>NZ_CM178737.1:0-4554829 GCF_058681425.1 Caulobacter sp. AVps18 | reverse complement strand
CGGCGAAAAGATTGCCCGTCAGGTTGAGGTTGTCCGTGCCGGTCAGCACGACCCGCTCGATCTGCGAGCCCGCCGTCGCGACCCAGGTGGCCGAGGTCTGGACCGTATCGATCCCGCCGCCGACAGCCTCGATCACCACATCACCGGCATTGTCGACGATATAGAGGTCATCGCCCGCGCCGCCGGTCAGGGTGTCTGCGCCGGCTGCGCCGTCCAGGGTGTCGGCCGAGCTCGTGCCCGTCAGGGGGTCGGCCGCTGCCGTGCCCACCAGTGAAACGCCCGTCGCGCTGAGGCTGACCAGGCCGTCGGAGAACTGAAGGCTCTCCATGCCCAGCAGATGGTCCACGCCGGCGCTCAGGGTGTCCTGCACGAAGAAGCCGCCGACGCCGTCTGCGGTAACGACATAGCGGCTGGCCGCGCCGGCATAGACCGCCACGTCATTGCCCGTGCCGCCGTTCAGGGTGTCGGCCCCGAAGCCGCCCTCAAGGGTGTCGTCGCCCACGCCGCCGCTCAGCGAGTCGGCGTTGGCTCCGCCCGTGATCCGGTTGGCCGAGCCGTTGCCGGTTCCGGTGAAGGTCGCGCCGCCGGTATAGGCCAGGGCCTCGACCTCGGCGCCCAGCGTAAAGGTCGAGAGGGTGGTGCGCACGGTATCGAAGCCGCCACCGGCCGCCTCGCTGACCGTGTCGCCGGCATTGTCGACGATGAAGACGTCGTCGCCCGCGCCGCCGGTCAGGGTGTCAGCCCCCGCTCCGCCGTCGAGGGTGTCGGCGCTGGCCCCGCCGATCAGCCTGTCGGCCCCGACATTGCCGGTGACGGCCGAGCCGGTCGCATTGGCATAGCCGGTGAAGGCGGCCGAACCGCTATAGGCCAGGGCCTCGACATTGGCCGCCGCGATGGCGCTGACCAGGGTGGTGATCTGGGTATCGTAGCCTTCGCCAGCCACCTCGACCACGGCGTCGCTGGTGCTGTCGACGACATAGGTGTCGTTGCCCAGGCCGCCGACCAGGCGGTCGCCGCCGGCCCCGCCGTTCAGGGTGTCGTTTCCGGTCCCGCCGGTGATGACATTGACCAGGGCGTTGCCCGTGCCGGCAAACCCGCCCGAACCGGTGAAGGTCAGGTTCTCGACATTGTCGGTCAGGAGGTAGGAGGCCAGGGCCGTGCGGACGAGGTCCGTGCCTTCGCCGGCCGCTTCGACCACCAGGGTGGCGGCGTTGCGGACCACATAGGTGTCGTTGCCGGCCAGGCCCTTGAGTGTATCGGCGCCGCCGCCGTCGTCGATGATGTTGGTGGCGGCGTTGCCTTCCAGCGTTGCGGCAAACAGGTTGCCGGTCAGGTTCAGGCTGCTGGTCCCGGTCAGGACGATGCGCTCGATCTCAGAGCCGGCCGTGGCCACCCAGGTCCTTGAGGTCTGGACAGTGTCGAACCCGCCGCCGACCGCCTCGACCACGATGTCGCCGGTGTTTTCGACGATGTAGAGGTCTGCGCCGCCGCCGCCGACCAGCGAGTCGATGCCCGCCGCGCCGTCCAGGGTGTCGTCGCCCTCGGCACCCAGCAGGGTGTCAGCGGCGGCTCCGCCGGTCAGGGACTGGCCGCGTACCGAGGACCCCAGGCTGAACAGGCCATCGGAGAACTGGGCGCGCTCGATATTGCTCAGGCGGTCGGTGGTGGCCAGCAGGGTGTCGCGCACATAGAAGCCGCCCGCACCGTCCTCGGTGATCACATAGCGGGTGGATGCCCCTTCATAGACCGCGACGTCGGAGCCGCCTGCGCCGTCCAGGGTGTCGGCGCCCAGGCCGCCGTCAAGGGTGTCGGCCCCGGCTGCGCCCGTCAGCCGGTTGGCCGAGGCGTTGCCGATGCCAGAGAAGTTCCCCGTCCCGATATAGACCAGCCCCTCCAGCTCGGTGGTCAGGGTGTAGGTCGCCAGGGTGGTGCGGACGGTGTCAAAACCGCCATTGGCCGCCTCGGTGACCCGGTCGGTGAGGGTGTCGACCACGAACACGTCGTCGCCTGCGCCACCGGTCATGGTATCGGCGCCGGCACCGCCGTTCAGCGTATCATTGCCAGCAGCGCCGACCAGGGTGTCGCCGCCGATCCCGCCGGTCAGGGCGTTGCCGGCCGCATTGGCATAGCCGGCGAAGTTTCCGGTCCCGTTGAACACCAGCGCTTCGACATTGGTGGCGACGACGGCGCTGTTCTGGCTGGTGATCTGGGTGTCAAAACCCTCGCCGGCCGCTTCGACGACCACGTCGCTGGCGCTGTCGAGAATATAGGTGTCGTTGCCCAGTCCGCCGATCAGCCGGTCGGCACCCGCGCCACCGCTGAGGGTGTCGTTCCCGGTCCCGCCGGTGACCACATTGCCCAGGGCATTGCCGGTTCCGGCGAAGGCGCCGGTGCCGGTATAGGTGAGGTTCTCGACATTGTCGGTCAGGGTATAGCTGGCCAGGGCCGTCTGGACGATGTCGAAGCCTTCGTCCACGCCCTCGACCACCAGGGTGCCGGCGTCGCGCACGATATAGGTATCGTTGCCCGTCATCCCCTTGAGGGTGTCGGCCCCGCCGCCGTCGTCCATGATGTTGGTGGCGAGGTTGCCTTCAAGCACAGCCGCATAGAGGTTGCCGGTCAGGTTGCTGTTCGAGACGCCGGTCAGGACCACGCGCTCGATCCGGGCGTCCGCCGTGATGGTCCAGGTTCTGGAGGTCTCGACCGTGTCATAGCCGCCGCCCGCAGCTTCGGTGACGACATCAGACGCGTGATCCACCTCATAGAGGTCATCGCCCAGCCCGCCGATCATCACGTCGGCGCCGGCCGCGCCGTCCAGGGTGTCGGCGGCGGCAGTGCCGGTCAGGGTGTCGGCGGCTGCGGTGCCGGTCAGCCAGATGCCGGGCAGGGGGCCGCTGAGATTGACCAGGCCGTCTGCGAACTGCAGGATTTCGATATTGTCCAGATGGTCGATTTCACCGGTCTGGGTGTCGAGCACGTTGAAGACGCCGACACCGACGCCGTTGGGCGTGATCAGGTAGCGCGAGCCGACGCCGGCATAGGCCACCAGGTCGATGCCTTCGCCACCATCCAGGCTGTCCTCGCCCAGTCCGCCGGCCAGGGTATCGGCGCCCGAGCCGCCATGGAGGGTGTCGTCGCCGACGCTGCCGGTGATCAGGTTGTCGAGATTGTTGCCCGTGCCGGTGAAGTGGTTCGAGCCCGTATAGGTCAGGTTCTCGACATTGGCGGCCAGGCCGATGGTCCGCAGGGTGGTCTGGACCAGGTCGGTTCCGCCATTGACGGCTTCCATGACCACGTCGCCGATATAGTTGACGACATAGATATCGTTGCCGCCCAGGCCGGTCAGGGTGTCGGCCCCGCCGCCGCCGACCAGCGAGTCATTGCCTTCCGTACCGGTGATGCTTTGGCCCGGAGGCAGGGCGGCATAGGCGCGGATATAGTCGACGTCGAAGGTCGAGGCGGCCAGCGAGGCGGCGTCCGGCGTCCCGGCCCAGGCACCCACGGCCAGGGTGACCACCAGATACATCGGCACGTTCATGTCGGCCGGGGTCGGCAGGCGGAAGACCTCGGCCCCGTCGATGTACCAGACCAGATAGTCCTTGTCCCAAAGCAGGCCGTAGGTGTGGAACGCCGTGTCTCCGCCCGGCGTGTAGACAGATGAGCTGATCTGGCCGCCGGGGAAGGAGCTGTGGTGCAGGGTGGTGTTGTTGATGTTGGCCAGTTGGCCGCGCGCCTCGAGGATATCCACCTCGGTCTTGTCGCCCGGTCGGCTGGACAGCAGCCAGAAGCACGGCCACGCGCCCTGGCCCGAAGGCAGCTTGGCGCGCAGTTCGAAATAGCCGTAGGTCTGCTGGAAGGTGCTGACGCTGGAGATCATGCCCGAGACGTAATCGAACGTCTCGGTCGGGCTGGGCCACAGGGCCGCCTTTTCGGCGGCGGTCGTGCCGCGCGCCTGGATGGACAGGACGCCATTATGCACACTGAACGGATTCAGACCCAGGGCGCTGTTGGTGCTGCCCTTGAAGGTCGGATCGACGAACATCTGCTTTTCGCCGGTGTAGTACCCGATGTAGTGGCTGGCCTTGGTGCCGAAGCCGCCAAAGCCGAACTCGGGCGCCCAGACGCCGGTGTCGGGGTCGCCCAGGGTCTGAAGGCGCAGGGTGTCGAACTCGTCGCCGAACGTCAGGTGGAAGTTCGTCAGGTCGATCGGCAGCTTGAAGTTGTCGGCCACGAAGGCACCGATGGTGGTGGCCCGGAAGGTCACGGAGTCGGTCGCCGAAAGGTTTAGCACCACGTCGGCGCCGACCTGGGTCATGGCGGCCTTGACTTGGTCGAAGGTAGTCAGGCCATAGCCCTGTTGCAGGCGTACGCTGTCCACGCCGGTTCCGGTTCCGGCCAGGAAGTCGGTGATGACGTCGCGGCCCGAGCCCGGACCGAACACGTACATGTCCGAACCGCCGCCGCCGACCAGTACGTCATTGCCGCCCATGCCGATCAGGGTCTGGGCGTTGGTGTCGCCGACGATCAGGTTGGCCATGGCGTTGCCGAAGCCGGCATTGCCGCTCTTGGGCGTATAGCCCAAGATGAACAGGTTCTCGACGTTGTCGGGCAGGATGTAGTGGGCGGTGGTCTTGACCGTGTCGATGCCGCCGCCGGCCGCCTCGATCACCTTGGCTGCGCTGTTCTGGACAATATAGGTGTCGTCACCCAGGCCGCCGGCCATGGTGTCGATCCCGCCCGAGGCCTGGAAGGCGTCTCGGCCCGTCCCGCCGACCAGGGAGTCATTGGCGGCGGTGCCCAGCACCAGGACCAACGGGCCCAAGCTCTGAGGGATGACGTTCCCGGCATAGTCGAGATAAATCGTGGCCACTGAAGACTGCCCCCAACACGTACACAACTAAAGGCTTTAAAGACGGCGGCCGCCTGAATGTTGCGGCTGATGATCTCTGGTCAGATCGCGCGGAAAGACTTGCGCTTCAAATCATGGTTTTGCGACGGATCGACAGTTGGCAATGCAATCCAAAGCTGTTCACCAGCAACATTGCGCGCTCCCAGGGTCCGTAGCGTCTGGTTAACTCGTGTTAACCATGAGACCTGATAGCGAACTATCGCTAGGACGCACGCAGATTCTGCACTGGGTTGAGCAAGAATGCGCGTGAAGGCGGCGCCTGGAGCGCCCTTGAACGGCAGGCTGGATGCGATCGCAGCAGAGTGGCCTAATCAAGCCCACCAGTGCGCCAAATCCTAGGCACTGCCGTTTCTGTTCGATTTTCGAGCCTGCCCGACCTTTTTTGACGGGTCGGTCGGCGCCGGGGCGCGCGCTCTGTGCTAAACTCTCCCCAGGCCTGTGCGCGCCTGTCCACCGACGGGCCGTGGCGCGGCAACATTTCATTAACCCTGCGGTCCGACTCTCCGGCCATGTCCTCCCAGACCACCCACGCCTTCGCCCGGACCGACCGCACCGCGATCGGCATCTGGTGGTGGACCACAGACCGCTGGCTCCTTGGAGCCACGGCGATCCTGGTCACACTGGGCGTGCTGCTGTCGTTCGCCTCCAGCCCGGCGGCGGCCCAGCGGATCGGTATCGACGACCAGTTCCATTTCGCCCTGCGGATGTGCTTCTTCGCCAGCGCCTCGACGGTGATCCTGCTGGGAACCTCGATGCTGTCGCCCAAGGGCGTGCGGCGCACCGCCTTCTTTGTCTATGTCGCCGCCATCGCCATCATGATCGCCCTGCCGTTCATCGGCCACAACGCCAAGGGCGCCACCCGCTGGGTGCAGTTTGCCGGCTTCACCCTGCAGCCCTCTGAATTCATGAAGCCGGCCCTGATCGTGCTGGTCTCGTGGATGTTCGCCGAGGGGCAGAAGGGCGAGGGGGTGCCGGGGGTCTCGATCGCCTTCCTGCTCTACGCCATCGCCGTGGCCCTGCTGCTGATCCAGCCCGATGTGGGCCAGACCGTGCTGATCACCGTGGCCTTCGGGGCAGCGTTCTGGATGGCCGGCGTGCCGATCAGCTGGATCATGGGCCTGGGCGCAGCGGCTGTGGGCGGGCTGGTCTCGACCTATTTCCTGTTCGACCACGTTCACCAGCGGGTGCAGAAGTTCATCAGCCCCGACCAGGCCGACACCCACCAGATCACCCGCGCCGCCGAGGCCATCCACGCCGGTGGCCTGTTCGGGCGCGGGCCGGGCGAGGGGGTGATGAAGCGCCACGTGCCCGACCTGCACACCGACTTCATCTATTCCGTCGCCGCCGAGGAATATGGCCTGGTGTTCTCCTGGGCCCTGATCGCCCTGTTCGCCTTCGTGGTGGTGCGCGGCCTCTACAAGGCCATGAAGCTGTCGGATGGCTTTGAGCAGGTGGCGGCGGCCGGATTGTTCGTGCTGCTGGGCCAGCAGGCCATGATCAATATCGCGGTGAACTTGAACCTGATCCCGACCAAGGGCATGACGCTGCCGTTCATCAGCTATGGGGGTTCGTCGATGCTGGCCATGGGACTGACGCTGGGCCTGGCCCTGGCGCTGCTGCGCAAGCGCCCCGGCGCCTATGGCCATACGGGCGAGTTCACTCAAGGCGGCGACTTCAACTGACATGAGCAAGCTGGTCGTCGTCGCCGCCGGGGGAACCGGCGGCCATCTGTTTCCCGCCCAGGCCCTGGCCGAGGCCCTGAGCGCGCGCGGCTGGCGCGTGGTGCTGGCCACCGACGAGCGCGGCGCGATGTACGCCGACAAGTTCCCGGCGGAAGAACGCCTGGCCCTCTCGGCCGCTACCGCCAGGGCCAGCGACCCGGTCGGCATGGTCAAGGCCGGGATCGTGGTGCTGCAGGGCGTGATGCAGGCCCGCACGGCCTTCAAGCGGCTCAATCCGGCGGTGGTCGTCGGGTTCGGCGGCTATCCGGCCCTGCCGGCCCTGCTGGGCGCCCTCAGCCAGGGCCGCCCCACCGTCATCCACGAACAGAACGCCGTGCTGGGCCGGGTGAACCGCTTCCTGGCCTCGCGCGTCAGTGAAGTGGCCTGCGCCTTCCCGATCCTGGAAAAGGCCCCGCCCGCTGTGAAGGCCCGCGCCCACGTGGTGGGCAACCCCGTGCGGCCGCCCGTGCGGGCCCTGTTCGACGTGCCCTACCTGTCGCCCGAGGTGCAGCTGCGCATCCTGGTCACCGGCGGCAGCCAGGGCGCGCGCCTGCTGTCCGAACTGATCCCCGAGGCCATCGCCAAGCTGCCCGAAGAGATGCGCGGCCGCCTCAAGGTGTTCCAGCAGGCCCGCCCCGAGAGCATGGAACAGGCCCGCAAGATCTATCGCAACGCCATGGTCGACTGCGAAGTGGCGCCCTTCTTCCGCGACATGGCCAGCTATCTGCGCCAGGCCCATCTGGTGGTCGGCCGCTCGGGCGCCTCGACCTGCACCGAACTGGCCGTCGCGGGCCGCCCCTCGATCCTGATCCCTCTGAAGATCGCCGCCGACGACCACCAGCGCTTCAACGCCCGCCTGCTCGAAGAGGCCGGCGGGGCGGCTGTGTGCCTGGAAGACGAACTGACCGTCGACGCCATGGCCGGCGCCCTAAACGCCCTGCTCAAGAACCCCGAGCGCCTGGCGCGGATGTCGGACGGCGCGCGGTCGGTGGCCAAGCCGGATGCGGCCGAAGCGCTGGCGGATCTGGTAGGGAGGGTGGCGGGGTAATTGGCGCAAGGACACTCTGTGCGCAAAGCAGTTGTACCGGCAGCTAACGTAACGACCGGTGATTAGAACAACGCCTCGCCAACGAAGATCAGGTTTTGGTAAGCGAGATGGTCATCGATGTGGATCTGGACTCGGTGAATGCCGTCCTCTAATTTGACCTTCGAGATCCAGGGGCCACCGTTCGCGGCGCGAGCCGGGAGTTGATTGTAGGTTTCGTCGAAGACCAGTTCAGCCTCGCCCTTGTAGACCTCTACTCGTACCTTTAGCGGCAACCGGTCATGGCGCGGGTTGAGTTGGAAGGTGATGCCTTCGGGCGAGCCATATACGCGCTCGACGAAGGCGAAGCGTTTTTCAAAGACCTTGCCGTCGTCGGAGGTAACGATCTTCGGGCGTAGCGCGCGTCCGGCCGGGCCGGCCATTTGGACTAGCGTCTCACGCTCGGCTTCAGAGCGACAGACAATCCACTTGAGATGATCGGCCAGATGGAGTGGGGAGTGGCATAGCGTCTCGGCCGCGCGGTGGTATGCGATCGAAGCGTCGCCGCCGAAACTACCCTCATGATAGACCTTCGAAAAGTCGATCATGGCGAAGAAGGCGTCGGTGTCACCATCGCGAGCATTGTCACGCTGCATGTTGATATCGGAGAAGCGCGTCGTCGGCATGGTCAGGATAGATCTAGCGTCGAGCGCGAACATTACGAGGATCGGCGCATGCGCTGCCGGGCCGAACTGGCAGTCAGTTGGCCTTCGGATGCCCTCGATGTGAAACTGGGTCGGTGTACGTGGCCGGAAATAGAGTCGGGTGAAATCGTGTGCCCGATCTCGATTCTCGATGACTCCAACGCCTGCGACGTCTCGAGGGCGCCATCCTTCTGTGTCGCGCCGGGAACACAGTTGACCTGAGGCGATGATCCTCACTGCGTTTTCGACCGGGGCGTGATGGAAAAGTAGCGATGGCCAGTGGATCCGGTGTGGGTAATAGGGCTTGCGCAGTTCTTCGGTCCACCGGGCGATGTGAGCGTCGGCGGCGGCTGCGCTCAGGCCCATGACAGTTCCTGCTGTCCGCTTGGCTGTGACACGGACGTAGTTGGGTGGCGCTTGAGTTCCAGGGCAATCTCCGCTTCGGCACGGCTGCTGCGGTGAATCTGCAGTGCGCGCACCTGAGGCATGAGGCTGACCAGCGAGAGTACCATTGGGCCGGTTTGTGTGTCCGACCAGCCAGCCTCGCGGGTTGTAACGAGGCCAGACAGTAGGCTGAGCCAGACGCCGCGAAGAGCGTCGAGTTCAACTTCTGCGGCGGTGGAGCCGGCTTGGAGGTGAAGCGCCGTCTCATCCAAACGAGCGGTGAATGGCTGGCCGGAGGCTAGTTCTTGAAAGTGCCCGCCGGCGATCACGATGACTTGGCCCATTTGCTCTAGAAAGTCCTCGAATACGAGCAGGGGCTGGCTAGAATCGCCTACACGCCGGGCTAAATCCTCAAGGTGTTCAGGCAGGCCTATGGCCTGTTCGTAGTCGTGGATGTAGATCTCGATCGGTAGGGGCTGGAGGTAGCGTTCCATCAATGGTCGGACGTCATTCCAATCCAGTCCGCCGTTTCCGCAGCCCAATCGGGGAAACGAAATCGACGTGATTCCTCTGCTTTCGTAGGAATCAACGAACTTCCTCAAGCCCATCTCGACCCACTCGATTTGGGAAGGGGCGCGCCAGTGAATCTTCGTCGGGAAGTTTAGAACCGAGTGGTCTGGACCCTGCCACAGCCAGAGCTTTCCCGGCTCAAGCAGACTTTGATCGCAAATCCGCTTGTAAGCTATGAACATCGCCGGGTAGCGGTCCTTGAACGCCTTGGCGATACCTTTGCCCATCACACCGACGCAGTTGACGGTGTTGACTAGGGTCTGCGCTGGCGAGTCCAGAACGCTGGTGCGACGGTAAGTCAGCATGTTGTGACGGTAGCTCGATTCTTCGCGTTGGCTTCTTAGATGGACGGATGAGTCATTCATCTTCACACATCTGGTCATGCGACGTCAGCCTGTCATGACGTCACGGTTGATCCGGCGAGAATGAGGCGCACGTTGGGCAACTCCGGAGCAAGCGACGATCGCTGTTGAGCGAAACCGATGGTTGTGATGCCTCGCGGTGACACGAGAGGCCCATAGGTCGATCACAAGAATTATTGTTCTTTGTATGTTCTCTTTTGACCAATGCATCATGTCAAGCGCCGCGAGCGGATTCCGCCCATCGCTTCTTTGCGGTTGAACCGTCCGTATCTCCGTTCTCACGCGAGCATCCACACCCCTCGCCCCCCCCACACACAAATTCAACGCCCTAGCCGCCGCACCCAGCGTCACGATGCAAAAACGACGCAACACCCCTAAAAATGCCCAGGAACCCAGTGACAGCTCCAGTATTCCCTACGTCGAAGACGATCAGCCCACGCCGGTTGCCTCGCGCCGTCACATGGCGCGGGCAAGCCGGGGCCATGATGCGAGCGATCCGGGCCATTGGTCAGGGATAGCCCAGGCAGAACAAAAGGGGGCCCTTGGGCCAGGCCTTGAAATCCCGCGTGCTTCCGGTGCGGTTCTGGGTCTAGTCTTCAAAAAAAATGTGGGGGGGAACAACCATGAAGAAGGCCATAGGCGCTTTTGTCGTCGTGGGAGCCTGTGTCATCGGCCTGGCGGCCTGCGACAAGGTTGGTTCAAAAATTGGGGCGGGTGCCAAGACGGCGGTCGTCGAGACCGACTATCCCGAGCGGGTCTATTGGGGCGACACCCACCTGCACACCAGCAATTCGGTCGATGCGTTCGGCTTTGGCGTGCGTCTGGGCTCCGAAGAGGCCCTGCGGTTCGCGCGCGGCGAAGAGGTGACCTCGACCGGCGGCCTCAAGGCCAAGCTGGCCCGGCCGCTGGACTTTCTGGTCATCGCCGACCACTCCGATGGCCTGGGCTTCACCCGCAAGATCTATGACACACCGGCCTTCCTGCTGCGTAATCCGCTGTTTCGCCGCTGGCATGACCTGATGCACGAGGGGCCCGAGGGCTCGATGAAGGCGACGGGCGAACTGATCGACGCCGCGGCGAGTGGGTCCCTGCCACCGGCCCTTACCGATCCCAAGCGGTCTGCCAAGGCCACCCGCTCGATCTGGAACGACCACCTGTCGATCGTCGAGCGCTATAACGACCCCGGCAAGTTCACGGCCTTTGTGGGCTTCGAATACACCCTGATGCCCAAGGGCGACAATCTGCACCGCGTGGTGATGTTCCGCGACGGCAAGGCCGAGGCGTCCAAGGTGGTGCCCTATTCGTCCCTGGTCGGCACCTCGGCCGAGATGCTGTGGGACTATATGGACAGCTACGAGAAGACCACCGGCGGCAAGGCCCTGGCCATTCCGCACAATTCCAATGTCTCCAACGGTCTGATGTTCGAGCTGACCGGTCCGGACGGCGGTCCGATGTCGGCCGACTATGCCCGCCGCCGCGCGGCCCGCGAGCCGCTGGTCGAGGCGACCCAGATCAAGGGCGACAGCGAGTCTCACCCCTTCCTGTCGCCCAACGACGAGTTCGCCAGCTTCGGCGACGCGGGCTGGGACCTGGGCAATCTGCCCATGTCGTCCAGGAAGACGCCCGACATGTTCGCCGGAGAATATGTCCGTGAGGCCCTCAAGCGCGGCCTGGCGATCGAGGCCAAGACCGGGGTCAATCCCTACAAGATGGGCATGATCGGCTCGACCGACTCCCACACCAGCCTGGCGACGGGCGACGAAGACAACTTCTTCGGCAAGCACTCCGGGGTCGAGCCGCGCGCCGGCCGGGCGATGGAGCCGCAGAACCTGGGCACGCGCGAGGGGCGTAGCGGCCAGCACTATCTGGCGGGCGGCTATGCCGCCGTCTGGGCCAAGGCCAATACCCGCGCGGCCATCTTCGATGCGATGATGCGGCGCGAGGTCTATGCCTCGACCGGCCCGCGCATGCAGGTGCGGGTGTTCGGCGGCTGGGACTTCACGGCCAACGACCTGAAGGCCAACTGGGTCAAGGCGGGCTATGCCCGTGGCGTGCCGATGGGCGGCGATCTCAAGGCCGGGGCCGGCAAGGCTCCGGTGTTCATCGTCTCGGCCCTGAAGGACCCGATCGGGGCCAATCTGGATCGCGTCCAGATGGTCAAGGGCTGGGTCGACAAGGCCGGCGTCACCCGCGAGCAGGTCTATGACGTGGTCTGGAGCGACGCGGCCCGTCGGCTGAAGACGGCCGGCAAGGTCCCTCCGGTCGGCGACACCGTCGACCTGGCCACCGCCACCTATGCCAACACCATCGGTGCCCCGGAGTTGACCACGGTGTGGACTGACCCCGATTTCGACCCGACCCTGAAGGCCTTCTACTATGTGCGGGTGCTCGAGATTCCGACCCCGCGCTGGGTGGCCTATGACGCCGTGCGCTACAAGGTGAAGATGGGCCCGGAGGTGCGGATGAAGGACCAGGAGCGGGCCTATAGCTCGCCGATCTGGTACACCCCCAAGGGCTGACGGATGACGTTACGCGAACGCCTGGTCCAGGGTCTGCGCGAGCCCCTGGTCCAGTTCCTGCTGGCCGGGGGCCTGATCTTCGTCGTCTTCGTCCTGTTGGGCAGCCGTCCCGATCCGGGCGACCGCCGCATCGTGGTCGACGAGGCGCGGGTCCAGCGCATCGTCACCCTGTGGATGCAGACCTGGCATCGCCCGCCGACCCCCGCCGAGCTGGACGGGCTGATCGGCGAATATGTCCAGGAGGAGGTCTATTATCGCGAGGCCCTGCGCCTGGGTCTGGATCGTGACGACCCGGTGATCCGGCGGCGGCTGCGCTCGAAGATGGAGTTCCTGGCCGCCGACCAGCTGGAAAGCGTCACGCCGGGCGACGACGTCCTGAAGGCCTGGATGCAGGCCCGTCCGGCGTTCTATGTCCAGGATCCGAAGCTCAGTTTCCAGCAGATCTATGTCGGCTCGGCCACTGATCGCGCCGCCGCCGAGGCCCGGGCGGCGACGATCCTCAGCCGCCTGGCGGCCGGGGCGTCGCCGGCCCAGCTCAGCCAGCCCCTGTCGCTGCCGACCACCCTGTCCGAGGCCTCCCGTTCGGAGGTGGACCGGCAGTTTGGCGAGGCCTTCTCCGGCGGGCTGTTGCGCGCGCCAGTCGGCCAATGGACGGGGCCGGTCGCCTCGGGCTTTGGCCTGCATGTGGTCAAGGTCACCGCGGTCAAGCTGGGGTCGCCGCCAGAGCTGGATCAGGTGCGTCAGGCGGTCGAAAACGACTGGCGCGCCGCCACCCGCGCGCAGCGTGAGGCCAAGGCCTATCAGGACCTGCTCAAGGGCTATGACGTCGTCATTGCGCGGCCCAAATGACCCTGGCGCGTCTGGCCGCCCTGGTTCTGGCCTGGCTCACCCTGGCCTGGCTCGCCCTGGCCGGCGTGGCCCGGGCTGACGATCTGCGGCCCGGCTACCTGGAGCTGACCCAGACCTCGCCTTCGGCCTGGCGGATGGTCTGGAAGGCGCCGATCCGCGGTGGTCTTGCGACCCATGCCGCGCCCAGCCTGCCGGCGGAGTGCCGGCTGCAGCCGCCGTCGCGCGACCTGGTCGGCGGGGCGCTGGTCGAGGTGGCAAGCTTCGACTGTCCCCGGGGGCTGGAAGGCCAGGCCGTCGGTCTGACCGGACTGGACGCCACCTTCACCGACGCCCTGGTGCGGATTGCGCCGCTGGGGCGCCCCGTCCAGGTCGGCCGCCTCACGGCCGACCGGCCGCTGATGGAGGTGCGGGCGGCGCCCGATCGCTTGCAGGTGGCGCGGACCTATCTGGTGCTCGGCGTGGAACACATCCTGGCCGGCTATGATCACCTGCTGTTCGTGCTGAGCCTGGTGCTGCTGCTGCGCGGCGGCATGCGGATCGCCAAGACCGTGACGGCCTTCACGCTCGCCCATTCCCTGACCCTGGTCGCCACCTCCCTGAACCTGATCAGCCTGCCGCGTCAGCCGGTCGAGATCTGCATCGCCCTGTCGATCGTGTTCCTGGCCGTCGAGATCGTGAAGTCGAGGCCCGAGGGGCCGCCGCGCCTGTCGGAGCGGGCCCCCTGGCTCGTGGCCTTCGCTTTTGGGCTGCTGCACGGCTTCGGGTTCGCCGGGGCCCTGGCCGAGATCGGCATGCCCGAGCGCGAGGTCCCCACCGCCCTGCTGACCTTCAATATCGGCGTCGAGATCGGCCAGCTGGTCATCGTCGGCGCCGCCCTGCTGGTGCTGGAGCTGATCCGCCGCTTCGCCCCGCAACACCGGCGCCTCGTTCAGCGCTGCGCCGCCTACGGCATCGGCGTCACGGCCGCCTACTGGTGCATTGTCCGCGTTCTGGGCTGACGGTTAGGGGCCGGTACCCTCAAGAGTTGCCATTTTGTTCTCATCGCGCTAGGCTTGAGCGGCGAGGATGGGAGCAGGGCGATGCGGCCGCCGTTTACCTATGTGCGATGGCCGCACCGGCCCCGGGTGATCGGCCCCCGGCTCATCCCCTATCTGGACGCGGCGGGTGAACGCTTCGACGCATCCATCCGTATTCGGATGGGCGCGCGGCAGTTCTGGACCTTCGCCTATGTTGAAGGTCTCGAGTACGTCGAACGCGATGACCACCTGCTTGGCCGGTTCTGGGTCGAGATCGACGGCCAGCGCTGGGCCAAGACGTTTCGGGGCACCGACGACATACACATGTTGCGGATCTGCCTGTGGTTCGCCGGCGACTGGCTGATCCGCACCGCGCAGGAGCAGGGCCTGACCCTGCTGCCGGATCGTCCGGACCCGGTGACTACGTGGCCCCAGCTCTTTGCGCTGCAGCCTTGACGGCGAAGGCCGAGGATCTGGTGCTGGGACCGCGCGTGATCTCCTTTTGCCGGATCCCGCGCGTGGACGCCGCCGCTGCCAATGACAATGACGACGAAGAGGGCTCGGTGCTGATGACCCTGCGTTCGCTGGGGGGCGACGACGTGCTCGGCTGGGCCGATATCGACCTCGACGGCCAGACCGCCCGGCTCGAGACGCGCGGCGCCGACGAGCTTCAGGTCACCTATGAACTGACCCTGCTATCCGGCACCTGGCTGATCGAGGCGGCGAAGGCGCGGGGGCTGGTGCTGTTCGCCTGGGGGCAGAAGCCAGTGGAGGCGCCGATGGATGTGTTTGAGCTGTGAGGGGGTGAGTTGAGAACGGGGATAGGCAAACCTGGGTCCCCGTTCTTTGGGTCAGAGAACCGTTCTTTGGCAATGACTTACAGAAAAATGGGTCGGCTCCATCCGACGCGTCCGCGCTGACCGCATCATCGACTTTCACCACTTGTGGAGAGGACGATGACGTCAGACGATTTTGAAACGGCGTTGCGAAGGTTTCGAAGCGACGCAGCGGCCGATGCACTGCGGCGGACGCTTTGGGATCTGGAGGCGAAGTTTGATCCCAACCAGCCGCGTGCGCCGGTTGGTAGTTCGACCGGCGGTCAATGGGTGCCACGGGGAGGAGGAGGCGGTTCGGGCGTGCGAAAGGTTCCGCGCGCGGGGCTGAAGCCGGCACGATCACTTGTAGCGCCAGCCGCGCGCACGCTCATCAAGCATCCGAGCGCTATCGCGGCC
The DNA here is from genome assembly GCF_058681425.1 of Caulobacter sp. AVps18. Taxonomy (NCBI): domain Bacteria; kingdom Pseudomonadati; phylum Pseudomonadota; class Alphaproteobacteria; order Caulobacterales; family Caulobacteraceae; genus Caulobacter; species Caulobacter sp. AVps18. The sequence continues at coordinate 4,539,539 of NZ_CM178737.1, read as the reverse complement.
ACGGCGCGAGCCGGTGGACTTCCCGCGCTTGCCGGAGGTGTCGCGCTCACGCGTGCGGTCGGCGATTTCGATCACCGCACCACGGGGCGGGAGAAGACGCCGTTTTTGAAGCTGCCGACCGAGACGCTGGATTTGAGAGGGCCAAAGCCTCTTTTGATGTCGCGAAAGCCAAAACGGCCGGGCTCGCTTTATCCGTATCATCCATTTCCCGACTACGGCGAACCGGAAGAGTGCGAGGAAGCGGTGAGGCCGGACTACGTAAAGTGCAGAACCTTTGCCTCCATGTATGGAAGAAATTCCAAGGAGCGGCGTGAAATCCAAGGCATATGCATAAAAACCATAGGTCAGAGATATGCGGAATGTATCGCGGGCGGCGTGGATGCTATCCGTACTCCCTTATATCAAGGAAGGTGGTGAATATGATCACGAGTATTTTGGGTCCTAGGATCATTCCTTATGTAACAGCTGATGATGTAAGCGGAACGGGAAAAATTACAATAAAGTTCGGGGAGTCAAAATTCCAAGATTTTGAGGATGGTGATCGCTTGGAGTGGAAGACTGGATGGGCCGATGTGGATTTTGACGGTAAGATCCACCGTTTTACGGCCGAGGGGGCTGACGATATTCAGCTTGTATACTTTCTAATGGATAGGGCTGGTTTGTGGCTCATTGCAGCGGCGCAGCGGCGCGGTATTACTCTATTTGACTATCGGCCCGAACCCGTCGTCAGTCCGATGAACGTCTTCGACTGCTAGATCCAGCTTTGAGCGGCGGAGCCCCTAAGGCTCCGCCCCCGCCTAAATCAGCGGCCGCGCCAGGCCCACCGCCTGCTCGACGCTGATCGTCACCAGCACACCGGCAAACGGCTTCCAGCCGTCACGCCCCGCCGCAGGGGGCTACGTCATCGGTGCCGCTTGGCGGGATGGTCGCGGGTGATCGGGTCGGGCGGGGTGGCCAGCCTTCGTTCCAGCCAATGCGACAGGATCAGATGCGGAACCGCAACCGCCGCCAGCAACTGAAAGGCCTGGGCGGTGAAGGTCGCGTCGATGGCCAACGGCGACTGAAACCGCAGTGCCAGCCACCCCAGGACCGTCGCGGCCGACAGCAGGGCGCCAGTCGCGATCCAGCGCGAGGGCGACATGTCGTTCAGCGCCGCGCGCGCCAGGCCAAGGTGGAGGGGGGAGTGCAGAAAGACAAAGAACAGCGCGAACCCGATGACGGGCGGCGCGGCCACCAGAACGGCGAGGCAGAGCGTCATGGCTGCGGCCCAGGCCCGGCTCCCATCGCGCCAGGCGACCACAAGGCCCACACTCGCGAGCAGCAAGACGACGGGGGCGGCGGCCATCACGAAGCGAGCCACAAGCGCGCCGCGCGCGTCGCTCATCGCGATGAACAGCATCATCACTTCGGTGGGATGGCCGATCGTGGCGGCGGCGATCACCGCAGCGCCCGCCGCAAAGCGCAGCAGCGGCTCCTCAAGAACTTGCCAGTCTTCGCCGAAATGCACGGCGGAAATCACCAGGAAAAGCACCAGCGCGATCAGCGGCTGCACCGTCCACAGGAGCGCCATTGCGATGGCGATCGCCACATAGCCGCCGACCACCAGCGCCAGGATCCGCCGTTCGGGCGCGATGGCGCGCCGCAGCAGGGCGATGTCATAGGCACCGTGCGGCAGGCCGCCGGCCAGAAACAGCGCCGTGGTGGCCATGACCACCGCCGGGTGATCCAGCGGCGCTTTCAGCGCGACCGCCACAAGCAGCGCTGCGGCTATGGGCCAGAAAATGGCCGGCACCCGATTGCCGCGCCCCGAGGGAGCGCGGCAACCAGACACAGGTCGGGCAGGCCCGAACGCTTGCACGACCTCAGACCGAGTAGGTCTTGACGCCGTCACGTTCGACTTCCGACTTCCTGGACGAAATCAGGAAGATCAGGATGCCGAGGCCGACCTTGGCGACGATATCGGCGATGGAGTAGCCGACCTGAATGACCGTCTCCACCGCGCCGCCCGTCAGGCCGACGAAGGGGGCCATGAAGACGATCGGGTAGAAGCCCCAGGACAGGAAGGTCACCAGACGTGCCATGCGCACCAGTCCCTGAGCCTCAAGGGGCTGCTGCTTGATCGAGGCGCCCAGCCCGACGAACAGTTGCCAGACGATATAGATGAACGGGATCATCGACAGTGCGCCCCACAAGGCGCGGGTCGGCAGATCCGTGGTGATCTCACCCGGATAGCCCAGGATGATCATCAGAGCGGCGGCCAGACCCAGGGTGATGGTTTTCGAGGTGGTTTCCGCACGCGACAACCGCATCACGAGGATCAGTTCGATCAACAGCAACGGCACCGTCAGAAGCCAGTCGACATAGCGATAGGCATGGTTGAAGGCGAAGCCGGTCGCCACGACGACGCCGTCCTTGAACATGTAGGAGGCGTTCCAGCTCTCGAAGATCCGGAAATAGTGGTAGGCGGCGATCGCGGTGACCACGCCAGAGATCGTCAGGGCGGTGCGGTAGGCCGGCGCGACTTGCGAGCGGCTAAGCCACAGGAAGATCGTGCCCGCCCCCATGGCCGCGAAGGTGAACGAAAAGGCATTATAGACCAGTGAGAACTGGAAGGGTGTAACGGTATCCATCGAAGTCTCCGTCTCGGGTGCCCACAGCGCGAATGCGCCGAGCATGGATGTTCAGACAGGTCACACGCTCATGTTGAGACGATCTTCGGGCCCCCGAACTGTGGTCGCAGCGATAGTGGAAGACCTGAACAGCGCCGGGCCTTGGGCGGACGGCGTCAGGTGCGCTGTGACACTCAAGGTGACTGGCTGGGATTTCGTTCCCCGCGAAACGGGGCCTCGGCCATATTTAAATCAGCGCCGGTCTTCAGCGCTGATCTGGAGGCCGGCCTCGACGGCGAGGCAGGCCCAACCGATCTATCGGGATGGCGCGCGGCAACGGGCCGTCTTCTCGGTCAGATCGGGTTGCGCGGCGACCTGCCTGTTCAAAAGTCCGGTGGGGTCTGGCGGCGCAGAACCGTCATGAGGGCGCTGCCGGCGCGGGCTGAAATCGCCCGCGCGGACCGGGAGGGTCGCTGGCCTTCTGCCCGCTCAGCTTAGGGCCCCGCCTATGCGAGGATGAGCGGGAGGAGGCGGCCTTAAGGCTCCGCCCCCGTCTCGATCAGCGGCCGCGCCAGGCCTACCGCCTGCTCGACGCTGATCGCGACGGGCACGGCGGCAAACGGCTTCCAGCCGTCGCAGACCACCCGCGCCGCCGCGTCATCGGCCCCGCCGGCCGGGATGGCCATGGCCGGGCGCTGGTCGCCGGTGACAGGGCCTTCACGGCCGCCGGCCCGGATGCTGCCAAAGCCGGCATGGGCGATGGTGCGGGCGTTGCAGTCGATCACTTCATGCCGCCAGCCGCCCCAGTATTCGTCGGCGCCGGCCTTGAAGCCGCCTTCGGTCACTTGCAGCACCCGCAGCCTGGCCGTGCGGCCGGTCCACTGAACGCTGGTCAGATCGACGAACACCGCAAAGCGGCCCACATCGGCCAGGCGCAGCTCAAGCGGGGCAGGGGGCGCTGCGGGCGTCGGCACCTGGGCCGCAGCCGGGGCGGTCCACAAAAACAGCGTCAGGAGGGCGTTTCGCGTCGTCTTCAAATGGTCTAATCGGCTCTTCATGATCCAGCGTCGACGCCCCGTACCCTTCGAACTTGGCCCCGTGCATTTCATCGGCATCGGTGGCATCGGCATGAGCGGCATTGCCGAGATCATGCTGCGTATCGGCTACACCGTTCAGGGCAGCGACGCCAAGGCGTCGGCCAATACCGAGCGGCTGGAAAAGCTGGGCGCGCGGATCTTCATCGGCCACGACGCGGCCCATGTCGCGGGCGCATCGGCCATCGTCTATTCGACGGCGGTCAAGGCCGATAACCCTGAAATGGTCGCCGGCCGCGACAAGCGTCTGCCCCTCGTCAGGCGCGCCGAGATGCTGGCCGAGCTGATGCGCCTGCAGTTCTCGATCGCCGTGGGCGGCACCCACGGCAAGACCACCACGACCTCGATGGTCGCGGCGCTGCTCGACGCCGGGGCGCTGGATCCCACCGTGGTCAATGGCGGCATCATCAACGCCTATGGCACCAATGCGAAAGTAGGCGAGGGCGACTGGATCGTCGTCGAGGCCGACGAGAGCGACGGCAGCTTCCTGAAACTGAAGTCCACCGTGGCCATCGTCACCAATATCGACGCCGAACACCTGGACCACTGGGGCACGTTCGATGCGGTGAAAAAGGGCTTCCAGGCCTTTATCGAGAACATCCCCTTCTATGGCTTCGCGGCGGTCTGCACCGACCATCCGGAGGTTCAGGCCCTGACGGCGCGGATCGAGAACCGCCGCCTGGTGACCTACGGCACCAACCCTCAGGCCGAGGTGCGGGTTTCCAATATCGAGATGGGGCCCGATGGCTCCAAGTTCGACATCATCGTCTCGCCGGTCGTGGGCGAACAGGTGCGCTATGACGGGCTGAAGATGCCGATGGCCGGGCACCACAATGTGCTCAACGCCACCGCCGCCGTGGCTGTGGCCCGCGAGCTGGGCGTCGACGCCGACGCCATCCGCGCCGGTCTGGCCAGCTTCGGCGGGGTCAAGCGCCGCTTTACGACGACGGGTGTGGCGGGCGGCATCCGCGTGGTCGACGACTATGGCCACCACCCGGTCGAGATCGCCGCCGTGCTCAAGGCCGCCCGCGCGGTCTCGACCGGCAAGGTGATCGCCGTGGTCCAGCCCCACCGCTTCACCCGTCTGCGCGACCTGATGACCGAGTTCTCCAGCTGCTTCAACGACGCCGACACGGTGATCGTCGCCGACGTCTATACGGCCGGCGAGCAGCCCATCGAGGGCGTCGACAAGGACCACCTGGTCGAGGGCCTCAAGAAGTTTGGCCACCGCCGGGCCCTGCCGCTGGAAAACCCCACCGCCCTGCCGCGCCTGATCGCCGCCGAGGCGACCAGCGGCGACCTCGTGGTGCTGCTGGGGGCCGGCGACATCACCACCTGGTCCTACGCCCTGCCGGGGCAGCTGGAAGCGCTGGGTAAATAGGCGGCTGAGGCTGACCCCCTCAGTCGCTCCGCGACAGCTCCCCCAGAGGGGGAGCATCTGACAATGAGATCCTCCCCCTCTGGGGGAGGTGGCCCGGAGGGCCGGAGGGGGCTAACCGCATCCGATGACCTGGAAAACCCAACTCCCCGCCGTTCGCGGCAAGCTGCTGTTTGACGAGCCGCTGGGGCCGTTCACCTGGTTCCGGGTCGGCGGGCCGGCCGAGGTGCTGTTCCTGCCGGCTGACGCCGACGACCTGCGCGACTTCCTGATGGCCCTGCCGCCGCAGGTGCCGGTCCAGGCCCTGGGCGTGGGCTCCAACGTCATCATCCGCGACGGCGGGGTCGAGGGCGTGGTGATCCGCTGCGCGGGCCGGGCCTTTGGCGAGGTCACGGTTGATCTCGAGGAGAACCTGATCATCGCCGGGCCGGCGGCGCTGGACGCCTCGGTGGCCCGGGCAGCGGCCAAGGCAGGGCTGGGCGGGCTGGAGTTCTATGTCGGCATTCCCGGCACGGTGGGCGGGGCCCTGACCATGAACGCCGGCTGCTATGGCCGCGAGACCAAGGACATCCTGGTCAGCGCCTGGGGCTATGACCGCACCGGCGAGATCCGGGTCTGGGACAATGAGGATTTCGGCTTCACCTATCGTCATACCGAGGTTCCCCCCAACAGCATGTTCTGGGTGCAGGCCATGTTCCGGGGCACGCCTGACGACCCGGCCGATGTGCGCGACCGCATGGCTGAAATCACCGCCCGCCGCGAGACCACCCAGCCGATCCGCGAAAAGACCGGCGGCTCCACCTTCAAGAACCCGCCGGGCCACTCGTCGTGGAAGCTGGTCGACGAGGCCGGCTGGCGCGGCAAGCCGTTTGGCGGGGCGATGTTCAGCCCCCTGCACAGCAACTTCCTGATCAATACCGGCGAGGCCACGGCGGCCGATCTGGAAGGCCTGGGCGACGCGGTGCGCGCTGACGTGCTGGCCAAGACGGGGATCCAGCTGGACTGGGAAATCAAGCGCATCGGGCGGGCGGGATAGGATGCTAAGGATCCTCCCCCTTTGGGGGAGGTGGCCCGGAGGGCCGGAGGGGGCAGCGCGGCGTTCGCCCAGATGGCCCCCTCAGTCGCTCCGCGACAGCTCCCCCAGAGGGGGAGCATCCTCAAGCACCGCCACACGTCAGCGCATTGCTGACTTCTCCCGTCCTGCCGCGATGCTATGACGGAACAAACCCCGGAGAATCTTCGCGCATGTTCCGCAAATTTCTGACCGCCGCTGTCGCCGTGTCCGCCCTGCTGGCCGGGTCTGCCCTCCCTGCTTCGGCTTGGGCCCAGGACGCGGCCACCGCCGAGGCGCTGCGTGACAGGGCCCTGCGCGACTATCTGGCCTGGGACATCACCGAGGACCTGACCACCAATATCGGCCCCCGCGTCGTGGGCTCGCCGAACATGGAGAAGGCCAAGGACTGGGCCGTGGCCAAGTTCAAGGCCCTGGGCTTCACCAACATCAAGGTCGACGAGTTCGCCAAGCCGTCCTGGACGCGCGGCGAGGAGAGCGGCTGGCTGATGGCCCCCTATGCCATGAACCTCAATGTGCTGGGCCTGGGCCGCACCGTCTCGACCCCGCCCGGCGGCGTCGAGGCCGAGGTTGCGCTGTTCAAGACCTATGCCGAGATGATCGCCGCGCCCGAAGGCGCGCTGAAGGGCAAGATCGTCGTGGTCACCCAGCCCATGGTCCGCGCCCAGGACGGGGCCGGCTATGGCGTGGCCGGCATCTCGCGCCGGGCCGGACCGGTGGAGGCGGCCAAGCGCGGCGCGGTGGCCATGCTGATCCGCTCGATCTCGACTTCGGATTCGTCGGTGCCGCACACCGGCAGCACCGCCAATGGCGAGGGCGTGGTGACCATCCCGGCCGCCGCGATCGGTGTGCCCGAGGCCGAGCAACTGGAGCGCCTGGCCGCCAAGGGTCCGCTGCGCATCAAGCTGAACCTGCAATCCAGCTTTGATCCCAAGGACGTGGCCTGGAACATCTCGGGCGACATCAAGGGCTCGGAAAAGCCCGACGAGGTGATCGTCATCGGCGGCCATCTGGACAGTTGGGACGTCGGCACCGGCGCGCTGGACGACGCCACCGGCATCGCCATCACCACGGCCGCCGCCAAGCTGATCGGCGACCTGCCCAAGCACCCCAAGCGCACCATCCGGGTCGTGATGTGGGGTTCGGAAGAAAGCGGCGGCTCGTCCGAGGCCTATCTGGCTGCCAACAAGGATGGGCTGTCCAAGATCGTGCTGGCCGGCGAGAGCGACAGCGGCGCCGACCGCATCTACAGCCTGCAGGTTCCGGCCGGCGCGCTGGAGCATCCGGTGATCAAGACCGCGACCCGCGTGCTGATGCCGCTGAAGATCTATCTGGACCGCGCCCCGGCCGCCCACGGCGGCGCCGACATCGGCGGCATCGAGGAGGCCGGTGTGCCGGTGATCAACCTCAACCAGGATGCCAGCCGCTATTTCGACTACCATCACACGGCCGACGACACGCTCAACAAGGTGCGTCCCGACGAACTGGCCCAGAACGTCGCGGCCTGGGCCAGCTTCCTCTATCTGGTGGCCGACAGCGACATCGACTTCCGGGCGCTGAAGCCGGCGACGGCGGCGGCGAGCCACTAGACGGTCTCCCTTCCCCCTCGATGGGGGAAGGGTCGGGGATGGGGGTGTTGGCAGGGCTTCTCCAGCTGACTAGGAGTGGCTCAACGCCAAGTGCGCCGTCCAACGCCGCAGCACCCCCACCCAACCCTCCCCCCATCGAGGGGGAGGGCTTACAGAGCTAGCCCATGACCCAGCCTCTCTCCGGCCGCCACATCGCTGTCCTGCTGGGCGGACCGTCTTCAGAGCGCGAGGTCAGCCTCGTCTCGGGACGGGAATGCGCCGACGCGCTGGAGCGGCTGGGCGCAAAAGTCAGCCGCGTTGATCCGGGCAAGGACGTGGCCCAGGTGCTGACCAAGGTCGCACCGGACCTGGTCTTCAACGCCCTGCACGGCGAGTGGGGCGAGGACGGCTGCGTGCAGGGCGTGCTGGAGACGCTGAAACTGCCCTACACCCATTCGGGTGTGCTGGCCTCGGCCCTGGCGATGGACAAGGCCAAGGCCAAGGCCGTGCTGGCCGCAGCCGGCGTGATCGTGCCCGGCGGCGGGCTCTATAGCCGCCACGCTGTGGCGGCCGACCACGTCCTGCCGCCGCCCTATGTGGTCAAGCCCAATGCCGAGGGCTCGTCGGTCGGGGTGTTCATCGTCCTGGAGGGCGCCAACCGCCCGCCGGTGGAACTGTCGTCACCCACCTGGACCTATGGCGAGGAGGTGATGGTCGAGCCCTATGTGCGCGGACTGGAGCTGGCCGTCGCGGTGATGGGTGAGTCAAATGGTCCCAGGGCGCTCGCAGTAACCGATATTCGCTCGTCCACAGGTTTCTATGACTACGAAGCCAAGTACTCCGAAGGGGGGTCGATCCACGTCGTACCGGCCCAAATCCCTGATGGCGTAAGGGATCGGGCCATGCGGATGGCCGAGCTTGGCCACACAGCCCTTGGTTGCCAGGGTGTTACCCGATCTGACTTTCGTTATGACGACATTAACGACCTTCTGGTCCTTCTAGAGGTCAACACGCAGCCCGGCATGACACCGACCTCGCTCGCCCCCGAGCAGGCCGCCCACGTCGGGATCGCGTTTGATCAACTGGTACTCTGGATCGTGGAGGACGCTTATGCCCGCTGTAGTGCGGGGGGGATCGCCTAAGCCTAGGCGCCCTCGGGCCGAAGCGCCCGCAAGTCCGAACAAGGGCCGTTCGGCGTCGCGCAACAGCGCGCAGCCGGCCGCGAAGCTGCATGCCGCCAGGGGCGTGGGTCTTTCCCCCGCCCTGGCACTTGGCATTGCTGGCGCGGCATTGGGTCTTGGGCTTGTGGTGATGCTTGCGACCGGCCATCGGGCCGAGCGCCTCGTCATGGCTGCGCGCCAGGGCGTGGACGGCCAGTTCGCCACGGCCGGTTTCAAGCTGACCAAGCTGCACGTCCAGGGGGCCTCGCCCCAGGCTGAAGCCGACATCCGCCGCGCCTCGGGCCTGTATCAGGACCAGCCGACGCTGGGCCTGGACCTGGCCGAGATCCGCCAGCGCGTCGAGGCTGTGGGCTGGGTCAAGCAGGCCAAGGTCGTGCGCCTGCTGCCCGACACCGTGCTGATTGCCGTTGAGGAACGCCCGGCCCTGGCCGTCTGGCAAAACCACGGCCGCATGCGGGTGATCGACGGCGAAGGCCGGGTGATCTCCGAGGCCGACGCCTCGCGTTTCCCCCAGCTGCCGCTGGTGGTGGGGCAGGGCGCCGATCAGGCCGCCGGTGCCATCCTGCCGGCCGTGGCGGCCCGTCCGCGCCTGCGCGACCGGCTGGAAGCCCTGGTGCGGGTCGATGACCGCCGCTGGGATCTGCGCCTGAAAGACGGCTCGCTGATCCAGCTACCGGCGATCGACGAAGAATCTGCGTTGATTCAACTGGATCAGTTGGACCAACGCCAACGAATCCTGGATCTGGGGTTTGCGCGCATTGATCTGCGCGATCCCGAGATGGTGGCTGTAAGACCTCGCGACGCGGCTCTGCCTGGGCAGACCGTGGCCGGTGGGGCGTAGCGTGATGTGGTATTGAGGTGACGATAGCGATGTCGCGACTTGAGGATCGGAAACAGGCCCGCGACGGCCTTAAGGCGACGCTTGTTCGTCAGCCTGCGGTCGCGGCTGTCGATCTGGGCGCATCCAAGGTCACCTGCTTCATCATGAAGCCCGACGGCATTCATCGGGACAACCGCACCCTGACCACGGCCGGCGTCGGCTATGTGCAGTCGCGCGGCGTGCGGGGCGGGGCGATCATCAATCTGGACGAGGCCGCCCAGGCCATCGCCCAGGCCGTGGAGCGGGCCGAGACCGTGGCCGGCGTCAACGTCCAGGGCGTCAGCGTCTGCACGGCCGGCGGCCAGCTGGCCAGCCACCGCGTCCACACCCAGGTCTCGCTCGGAGCCCGTCCGATCGCCGACGGCGACCTGTCGCGGGCCATTGCCTCGGCCCTGGCCCAGGTGCGCCTGCCGGGCCGCAAGCCCATCCACCTCTTGCCCATCGCCTGGTCGGTGGACGGCCAGAAGGGCATCCGGGACCCGCGCGCCATGTTTGGACGCGCCCTGGGGCTGGAACTGCTGGTCGTCTCGATCAACGAGAACATCTTCCACACCCTGGCCCACTGCGTGGAGCGCGCTCACCTCAGCTTCGAGGGCGTGGTCGCCGCGCCCTTCGCCTCGGCCCTGGCGGCCCTGGAAGAGGACGAGATGGACCTGGGCGCCGTCTGTATCGACATGGGCGGCGGCTCGACCTCGGTGGCGGTGTTCAACAACGGCGCCCTGTGCCACGTCGACAGCCTGGCCGTCGGCGGCGGGCATGTGACGCAGGATATCGCGCGAGGTCTGCAGACCTCGGTCGCCGGCGCCGAGCGCATCAAGACCCTGCACGGATCGGCCATCGCCTCGGCCAACGAGGACCGCGAGATGATCGAGGCCCCGCCGCGTGGCGACGACCCCGGTGCCGGGCCGGTGATCGCGCCTCGCAGCCTGCTCAAGGGCATCATCCAGCCCCGCGTCGAAGAGACCCTGGAACTGCTGCGCGAGCGGCTGAAGGCCTCGGGTGCCCCGGTCGAGCCGGGCGCCGGCATCGTCCTGACCGGCGGCGCCAGCCAGCTGGCCGGCGTGCGCGAAGTGGCCGTGCGGGTGTTCGACCGTCCTGTCCGCCTGGGCCGTCCGCGCCGGGTGCCGCACCTGGCCGACGCCGCCTCGGGCCCGGCCTTCTGCGCCGCTGCCGGCGTGCTGCACCGCTCGGCCTTCGGACCGCGCGAAGTGGTCTCGCCCAAGGCCCTGGCCACCGCTGCCCTGCGCAAGCGCCCGGTCGATCCCAACGCCTCGCCCATGGCCAAGGCGGCCGCCTGGCTGCGCGACAATCTTTAACGAACATCCTTAACAGCCAAGCTTTGACCTTGCGGCAAAGCTTGGCCCGGTGCCAAAAACACCCTCAGCGGCGTTCGGTCGCATCAAGTATCGAACCCGCCCGCAACCCTTGGAGTCCCAAGGGATTCTGTTGATAGAGCGCAATTTATGCTCCGGCGGCGCTCGACCTGTCCCCGACTCAGATTATGCAGTTAACCGCCGATTAACGATGGTGGTTGTTCTGTTAACCCAATCGTCGAGGCGTTCCCGGCGATTAGGTCGACGGGGTCTTGTTTTGACGAAGTCGGCGATAGGTCGCGAGGGTCCAATGGCTATTTCTCTTTCCGCGCCGCAGACCACTGAACTGAAGCCGCGTATCGTGGTGTTCGGCGTTGGTGGCGCAGGCGGCAACGCCGTCAACAACATGATCGAGGCGGGCCTCGAAGGTGTTGAGTTCGTCGTCGCCAATACCGACGCGCAGCAGCTCCAGTTCGCCAAGACCGACCGTCGCATCCAGCTGGGCGTGCAGGTCACGCAGGGCCTGGGCGCCGGCGCGCATCCCGAGGTGGGCATGAGCGCGGCCGAGGAAAGCTTCCCCGAGATCGGCGAGCACCTGGACGGCGCGCACATGGTGTTCATCACCGCCGGCATGGGCGGCGGCACCGGCACCGGCGCAGCCCCGATCATCGCCAAGTGCGCTCGCGAGCGCGGCATCCTGACCGTCGGCGTCGTGACCAAGCCCTTCCACTTCGAAGGCCGTCACCGCATGCGTCTGGCCGATGCCGGCATCGGCGAGCTGCAACGCTATGTCGACACCCTGATCGTCATTCCCAACCAGAACCTGTTCCGCGTCGCCAACGAGCGCACGACCTTCGCCGAAGCCTTCGGCATGGCCGACCAGGTGCTGCACTCGGGCGTTCGTTCGATCACCGACCTGATGGTCCTGCCGGGCCTGATCAACCTCGACTTCGCCGACGTCCGCACGGTCATGACCGAAATGGGCAAGGCGATGATGGGCACCGGCGAGGGCACGGGCGAAGACCGCGCCCTGATGGCCGCCCAGAACGCCATCGCCAATCCGCTGCTGGACGAAGTCTCGCTGAAGGGTGCCAAGGCCGTTCTGGTCAACGTGACCGGCGGCATGGACATGACGCTGCTGGAAGTCGACGAAGCGGCCAACGCGATCTCGGATCAGGTCGATCCGGAAGCCAACATCATCTTCGGCGCGGCCTTCGATCCGTCGCTGGACGGCGTCATCCGCGTGTCGGTGGTCGCCACCGGCATGGACGGCGCCTCCATCGCCCAGATCGAGCCCAAGCCCGTCGCTCGCAACACCTCGGCCGCGCCGCTGATCGTCGAGACGGCCCGTCCGGCTCCCGCGCCGCAGCCCCAAGCCGAGGTTGCTCGCACACCGTCGCGCTACGAGGCCCGCCCTTTTGAGCGTCCGGCTGCGCAGCCGGCTTCCTATGCGCAAGAGACCGCCTATCAGGCCCCCGAGCCCGAGATGACGGCGCCCGAGCCTCAGGCCGACCTCTATTACGAAGAGCAGGCCGCCGAAGCTCAGATCGAGCCCCGCATCACGGCCCCCGCGCCGCGTCCGGTGACCCGGATCGTCGACCCGATGGTCGAGGAGATGGAAGAGCCGCCGCTCTATACCGGGCAGCAGTATGACGACCGTCGGCCGCAGAAGTCGGGCGGCTGGATGAGCCTGTTCGGCGGTGGCCGTCAGCGCTACGACCAGCAACCGGCTCCGGCGCCCCAGGCCCGCTCGACCACCAGCGCCCGCCCGGCCGTCCAGCCCCTGGACGCGCCCCACGCGGACGAAGGCGAGGATCTGGAGATCCCGTCGTTCCTGCGCCGCCTGGCCAACTGAACAGCTCGGTCTGACAAGTCCTGAACAAGCGCCCGGGGTGAAAGCCCCGGGCGTTTTTGTTTGTGGGGCCGAAGATCCTCCCCCTCTGGGGGAGGTGGCCCAAAGGGCCGGAGGGGGCAGCGCGGCATCCGCCCAGATAGCCCCCTCAGTCCCTCCGGGACAGCTCCCCCAGAGGGGGAGCATCTGCTAAAGCTTGGCACAATCTGCCAACCTCACCGCCAGACCCGGTCACGATGAAGCTCACCCGCGCCGATCGCAAGATTCTCGAGATCCTCCAGCAGGACAGCTCGGTCACCAATGTCGAGCTGGCCGAGCGGGTGGGCCTGTCGCCCAGTCCGTGCCTGCGCCGGGTCAAGCAGCTGGAGGCCAGCGGCCTGATCGCCGGCTATGTGGCCCTGCTGGATCGCCGCAAGGCGCGGCTGGACCTGCTGGCCTATGTCGAGGTCCAGGTCGACCGCCACAGCGAAACCGCCGCCGACGCCTTCGCCGAAGCCGTGCGCCGCGAGCCGATGGTGGTGGGCTGCCACGCCATGACCGGCGGCTACGACTACCTGCTGCGGGTGGTGGCCCCCAATCTCGACGCCTATGCCGAGTTCACCATGAAGCGCCTGCTGAAGATGCCGGCGGTCAAGGACATCCGCTCCAGCTTCGTGCTGGAGACGATCAAGGACGATACGGCGCTGCCGCTGGACTATGTGGAGTAGGGGGGGCTGTGACGCTCAGGGTCGGCGTCAAGCGCGGGCGTCAATGTCCGTTCCGGCCCTAGTTGGACGTTCGCCCATTGGCCTCGCGAGAGTTAATGGGCCCCAAGAGCTGTCAGATGGGAATCTCTCGCGGGCTGTCGGGCCACCAGACTCCCCATCGTTTCAGGCATTGGTCACCAATCCGCCTTGCAGAGGGGCGTCAACACATGCCGATCAGCCTTCTTGGTCTGGCAAAGGACCTGCATTCGGCAAACGGCTGGCAAGTAGCCTCCGGATATCGGGCTAGCACCCAGCGAGAACGTTCCGCTCTGTCTCAATTCTTTATAGGAAGTCTGGTTGAGCGACGACCTAAGTAGTTCGGAACTTTCGCCTATGCCGTTGCCCTGTGACCGTTTGATCCTCGAAATATAGTAGTGGCGCATTGGTGCGTGCGCGAGTTCTCGGGTGACGTCATCGTGTTCGCCTACGCCCTTTACACTCTCTGCGTAAATTGGACCACCGGGCAGGATTTCCTCGAAAAGCTCGAAGGTGTCGACTTTCCACCCCGAGATAGCCAACGTCTCTCTTGTGGCGACGTTATCGAGTGCGACTACTGCTTCGAAGGTTTCGCAATTTTCGGCGACACTGTCGGTCGAGACGCTGTAAGCGCGCTCCTCTTGGCCGAAGTCATGGGAGCTGCAACCGCCCAACACCCCCCCGAGTGTGGCGACGGCGAACATCGTCCGGCTCGATCGGCGGAAAGCGGCGGCAATGCGCTTGCCGCGCATCCCTGAAGCCCCCGGCTGCGGGGGCCTATCTGCGACGCCTTCGCATGACTGCAAGTCCAAAGAAGTATCTTTGAGGTCGGCCATAATCTCTCTTAACCCGAACGGCGACGGCCCGATATCCACCCTTCTCGGACGTTCCCAAGGTCCGCTCGTCGCCTCGCCCGCATCCGCCCCGGATGCGGCTCCCGCCTTAAATCCTTGGAGGATCGGAGCTCTGGCGTCTGGCCGTGTCAAGGACGGCGCGGGGCGCCGCCGCGGCGCGGCTGGCCGCAGGCCAGTCCTTGACACGGCCAGACGCCAGAGCAAGCTCGCCTGCAAGGTTTCAAGGCGCGGCCTCGCCGTGGAGGGCGGGGTGAGGGGCTGGCGAGGCCAACACCCCCTGTCTTCCTGGGCCTTGTGCCCAGGATCCATGGCCGGCGGCAGGCTCTGAGCCTGAGGGGCGTCGCGGCCGAAGGGCTCGTTCCCAACGCTATCTCAGCTGTGCCGGACGCTATGGATCCCGGGCATAAGGCCCGGGAAGACGGGGATTTGGGGTTCATCGGCTGTTGGTGAGGCGACCTCTTGGCCCTTCAACCCGCAGCGCCATCTCAAGCCCTGTCATCCCGGACGAGCGCGCAGCGCGAAGATCCGGGACCGTCGCGTGAGCGCGGCGTTTCCGGCGGTCCCGGATCGGCGCCCGGCGTTCGCCGGGCTTGTCCGGGAAGACAGCGTTTTGGGGCCAGCGCACAGGCGAAAGGACTGCTGAAATTTTCGCGCTATAATATGCCGAAACTATGCCTAAATGCTGCCTTAGGTGACCGATAGGGCCCGACAAGCGCCCCAAATCGCCACACACCACCCCGCACTCGGCCCTATCCTGACCACCGCTCTCGGGAGGAACGGACCTCATGCTGGTTGTCGATCAAAAGCCGCTGGCCAATGCCGTGCCGTCGCCGATGCGAGCCGCGCTGGAGACTGTGCAGGCCTATCGCTCGGGCATGACGCTGGCCGAAGCCGGACGCCGGGCCGGGCGCAGCGATTTCTCCAAGCTGGCCAGCAACGAGAACCTGCTGGGCGCCAGCCCGCAGGTGGCCGGGGCCGTGATGGCCGCCATGGCCCATCCGGAAATCTATCCCGACCCCTATTGCGAGACCCTGCGCGACGCCCTTGGCACCCGTCTGGCCGTCGATCCGGCCCGCATCGTAGTGTCGCCGGGGTCTGAGGCCCTGATCGACTATCTGTTCCGCGCGGTGATCGCGCCGGGCGAGACGATCCTGATGTCGACCCCGACCTTCCCGGCCTATGAGATTTTCGCCCGCTGCGCCGAGGCCACGATCATCGACGTGCCGCGCCTGGCCGATTTCGATCTCGACGTCGAGGCCTTCAAGGTCGAGGCGGCCAAGGGCCCCAAGCTGCTGGTGCTGTGCACCCCCAACAACCCCACCGGCAACGCCCTGACCAGCGCCGATATCAGCCAGATCCTGGCCGTTACCCCGCGTTCGACCATGGTGTTCGTCGACGAGGCCTATCGCGAATATCACGAGGTGTTCGACACCTTTGCCCTGCTGGAGGCCTGGGGCGGCCCGTGGGTTTCGGCGCGCACCTTCTCCAAGGCCTATGGCTTGGCCGGGATGCGGGTGGGCTATGGCGTAGCCTCGTCGGCGGAGCTGGTCGGCTATCTGGATCGCCTGCGTCCGCCCTTCAACGTCACCGCCGTGTCGCAGGCCGCCGCCCTGGCCGCCCTGGCCGATGTGGAGCACCTGCAAGCGACTGTGGCCCTGACCGTGGCCGAGCGCGGCCGGGTCGAGGCGGCGCTGGACGCCCTGGGTGTCGAGCGCACCGACAGCCGGGCCAATTTCGTGTTCCTGAAGACGCCGGCCGGGCCGGAGGCCACGACCGCGCGCTTGCTGCAGGACGGCCTGATCATCCGCCCCACCCCGGTGGCCGGCGGCTGGGTTCGCATCACCATTGGCCGTCCGGCCGACAATGACCGCCTGATCGCCGCCCTGCCGGCGGCTCTGGCCCGCTGAGCTTCGGGAGCTTCACCATGCCCATGACCGCCCAAAACCCGCTGGGTCTCGACGGCTTCGAGTTTGTCGAGTTCACCAGCCCCGATCCCGCCGCCATGAAGGCGCTGTTCGAGGCCCTGGGCTTCGTGCCCGCCAGCACCCATCCGACCAAGGCCGTGACCCGCTACAAGCAGGGCCGCATCAACCTGCTGGTCAATGAAGAGACCACCGGTCAGGTCGCCGAATTCCGCGCCGCCCACGGCCCCTCGGCCAACGGCATGGCCTTCCGCGTCGAGGACGTCGAGGCGGCCTATGCGGAAGCCCTGAAGCGCGGGGCCGTCGCGGCAGACGCGTCCAAGACCGTGCTGGGCGAGGGTGCGCGGGTGCTGGAAGGCATCGGCGGCTCGATGCTCTATCTGGTCCAGGCGGGCGGCAACGGCACGATCTATGACGGGTGGACCCAGGTCCCCGGCGCCGCCGAGGCGGAAGCCGCGAATAATGTCGGCCTGGATCTGCTCGACCACCTGACCCACAACGTCAAGCGCGGCCAGATGCGCACCTGGTCGACCTTCTATCGCGATGTCTTCGGCTTTGAGGAGCAGAAGTATTTCGACATCAAGGGCCAGGCCACCGGCCTGTTCAGCCAGGCGATGATCGCGCCCGACAAGGCCATCCGCATCCCGCTGAACGAGAGCCAGGACGACCAGAGCCAGATCGAGGAATTCATCCGCCAGTACAACGGCGAGGGCATCCAGCACCTGGCCCTGACCACGCCCGACATCTACGACACCGTCGAGAAGCTGCGCGCCCGGGGCGTCAAGCTGCAGGACACCATCGAGACCTATTACGAGCTGGTCGACAAGCGCGTGCCCGGCCATGGCGAGGATCTTGAGCGCCTGCGCAAGAACCGCATCCTGCTGGACGGCAATGTCGGCGAGGAGGGCCTGCTGCTGCAGATCTTCACCGAAAACCTGTTTGGCCCGATCTTCTTCGAGATCATCCAGCGCAAGGGCAATGAGGGCTTTGGCAACGGCAACTTCCAGGCCCTGTTCGAGAGCATCGAGCTGGACCAGATCCGCCGGGGCGTGATCACGGTGGGGGCGTAGGCCGCTTCCGAATTCCCCTTCCTTGTCATCCCGGCCCAAGCGTAGCGTAGAGCCGGGACCCAGGGGGGCTGGGCGAAGGCGGTGCAACCGCCCCTGGGTCCCGGATAACGGCTGCGCCGTTTCCGGGATGACAAGGTTAGTTGAAAGGCCTCGGGACCAACCATGGACCTCCACTACCAATCCGGCTTCGGCAACCACTTCGCCACGGAAGCCGTGGCCGGGGCCCTGCCGGTGGGCCAGAACTCGCCGCAGCATGTGCCGTTCGGGCTCTATGCCGAGCAGCTGTCGGGCAGCGCCTTCACCGCGCCGCGCCATGAGAACCGCCGCAGCTGGCTGTATCGCCTGAGGCCCAGCGCCGGGCATGGCCGCTATGAGCCCTATGCCCAGCCGCTGATCGCGGCGCCCGCCGACGGCCCGGTGACCCCCAACCGCCTGCGCTGGGACCCGCTGGAAATCCCCGCCGCGCCGACCGACTTCGTCGATGGCCTCACCACCCTGGCCGGCAATGGCGAAGTGGCGACCCAGGCCGGTATCGGCGTTCACCTGTATCTGGCCAATGTCTCGATGCGAAGCCGGGTGTTCCAGGACGCCGACGGCGAGCTCTTGATCGTGCCCCAGCAGGGCGTCCTGACCCTGGTCACCGAGCTGGGCGTGCTGACCGTCGCGCCGGGCCAGATCGCGGTGATCCCGCGCGGCGTGCGCTTCCGGGTCGAGGTCGATGGGCCCTCGCGCGGCTATGTCTGCGAGAACTATGGCGCGATGTTCAAGTTGCCCGACCTTGGACCCATCGGCGCCAACGGCCTGGCCAATCCGCGTGACTTCGAGACCCCCGTCGCGGCCTTCGAGGATGTGGATGCGCCGACGCAGGTGATCCAGAAGTTCCAGGGCGGCCTCTGGTCGGCCACCTGGGATCACAGCCCGCTGGACGTGGTGGCCTGGCACGGCAATTTCGCGCCCTATCGCTATGATCTGAGCCGGTTCAACACCATCAATACGGTCAGTTTCGACCATCCCGACCCGTCGATCTTCACCGTTCTGACCTCGCCCAGCGAACTGCCCGGCACGGCCAATTGCGACTTCGTGATCTTCCCGCCGCGCTGGATGGTGGCCGAGCACACCTTCCGCCCGCCCTGGTTCCACCGCAACGTGATGAGCGAGTTCATGGGGCTGGTGCACGGCGCCTATGACGCCAAGGTCGGCGGCTTCTCGCCCGGCGGGGCCAGCTTGCACAACGCCATGAGCGATCACGGCCCCGATCTGGCCAGTTGGCAGGGGGCCGTGGCGGCCGATCTGAAGCCCCACAGGATCGAGAACACGATGGCCTTCATGTTCGAAAGCCGATGGGTGTTGCGCCCCACGCGATTTGCGCTGGAGAGTTGCGCGCTTCAGGCCGACTATGACGCCTGCTGGGCCGGTTTTCCCAAGGCCGTCCTGCCGCAACCCTAATAACAACGACACAAGAGGAAGCGCCCATGAAGCTCGCGTCTCTCAAAGGCGGCCGTGACGGCCGGCTGGTAGTGGTCTCCAACGACCTGGCCTGGTTCACGGATGCGGCGACCATCGCCCCGACCCTGCAGGCGGCGCTGGACGACTGGGGACGCTGCGAGGCCTTGCTGCGGGGCCTGGCCGAGAGCCTTGAACACGGCGCGGTGCCCAAGGAGCGCTTCCACGAGCACGACGCCGCCAGCCCCCTGCCGCGCGCCTATCAGTGGCTGGACGGCTCGGCTTACGTGAACCACGTGCAGCTGGTGCGTCAGGCGCGGGGGGCAGAGATGCCCGAAACCTTCTGGACTGACCCGCTGATGTACCAGGGCGCTTCTGACGGCTTCCTGGGGCCGCGCGAGGATATCCCCCTGGCCGACAAGACCTGGGGCTGCGACCTGGAAGGCGAGATCGCCGTGATCGTCGGTGACGTGCCCCTGGGCGCCGGCCGCGAGGAGGCCCTGGCGGCCATCCGTCTGGTGATGCTGTGCAACGACGTCTCCCTGCGCAACCTGATCCCGGCCGAACTGGCCAAGGGCTTCGGCTTTGTGCAGTCCAAGCCCGCCAGCGCCTTCTCGCCCGTGGCCGTGACGCCGGCCTTGCTGGGCGACGCCTGGAAGGACGGCAAGCTGCACGGCGCTCTGCTGGTGGAGCTGGACGGCAAGGATTTTGGCCGGGCTGATGCCGGGGTCGACATGACCTTCGATTTCGGGACGCTGGTGGCCCACGCCGCCAAGACCCGCGCCCTGTCGGCCGGAACGATCATCGGCTCGGGCACGGTGTCCAATCGCGGCGCCGATGGCGGGCCCGGCAAGCCGGTCGAAGAGGGCGGTCTGGGCTATTCGTGCCTGGCCGAGCTGCGCACCGTCGAGACGATCGTGCATGGCGCGGCGAAAACCCCGTTCCTGCTGCCGGGCGACACGGTGCGCATCGAGATGAAGGATGCCAAGGGCCACTCGATCTTCGGGGCCATCGAGCAGACGGTCGAGCGGATTTGAGCGACCAGACTGTCCCTGCCGGCCGCGTCTTTGTAACGCCGGCAGGGGTGGGCCTGGGTCCGCTGGACCTGATCGCCGACGGGGCGGCGCGAAACTATGTGCTGCAGATAGGCGCTGACCGCTTCCACGGCTTTGTGGTGCGGCGGGGCGAGGCGGTGTTCGGCTATGTCGACCGCTGTCCGCATGCCGGCCTGCCCCTGGCCCAGACCCTGGACCAGTATCTGACCCCCGACGGCACCCTGATCGCCTGCTCCTGGCATGGGGCGGTGTTCGCGGTGGAGGACGGCGCTTGCGTGGGCGGCCCCTGCGTGGGCGCGCGCCTGTCGCCCTGGCCGGTGATCGCGCGCGACGGGCGGGTGTTCACGGCGTGAATGGTCTAGCCTGGAGATCACATCCAGGGAGCCGTCCATGACCGAGATGCCCAGCACCGGTGCCTTCGCCATCGTCCCCAGCAACGACCTGTCCGCAGCGATCCCGTTCTGGGAGCGGCTTGGCCTGGCGCGAACGGGCGGCGACGCCGACTATGTCATCATGACCGGCTGGGGTTGCGAGCTGCACCTGACCCAGGCCGGAACCGGCGCGTGGCAGGTGCCGGAGCACAATCCCTTCGGCGTCTTTCTTCGAACGCCCGAGGTCGATGCAATTGCTGCGAGGGTCGAGGATCTGATCATTCGCCCCGGCGGCGTGCTGCGCCATCGTGAGTGGGGGATGTACGAAGTCGGGATCGCCGGGCCGGACAATCTGCTGGTCCGCGTCGGCTGGCCCTCGCGCCTGATCGGGCGGTAGCGCCCCCCAGACAAAAGAACACCCGCCTTCCAGGAGAAGAAGGCGGGCGAGTGTTCGGGAGGAAAACGCCCTAAAAGGACAAGACCGATATAGCCCGGCCCAAAGCGTTTGACAACGTTGTCATCGAAATTAATTCGCCAGGTCGTGAAAGGGCTGTCGCAGGCCTAGGATCGTCGCCAGGCCTTCAGCAGGTCGGCCCGGTGCTGGGGCGCGGCCAGGCTGATCAGGGCCATGGCGCGGCGCTCCTGATCCAGCGGCCGCAGGTCGACGGCCCCGTGCTCGGTGACCACCAGCCCGGCGTCGATGGCGGTCAGGGTCGGCGGCACGGTCAGGCGCGGAACGATGCGGCTGATCGATCCGCCCTTGGCTGAAGATCCCAGGGCAATGATCGGCAAGCCGCCTTGCGACAGGTGCGCACCCCGGATGAAGTCGGGCAGGCCGCCGGGGCCGGAAATGGCCTGGCCGTCCAGCCACTCGGCATTGACCTGGCCCAGCAGGTCCACTTCCAGTACCGAATTGACGGCGGCAAAGCGGGGGATGGCGGCCATCACGGCGATGTCGTGGGTGTGCAGGGCCGGGGCCAGGGACACACCGGGCAGGTCGGCCGCCTCGCTGTAAAAGGCGCGCGAACCCAGCAAGCTGCCCACCGTCACGGCCTTGAACAGCCCGGCGCGGATCAGCTCGGCCACGGGATCGCAGATCATGCCGCTGTGCAGCGACAGGTCCGACTTGCCGGCCAGGGCCGCCCAGACCGCGTCGCCCAGCCGGCCGATACCGGCCTGCACCGTGGCACCGTCGGGGATCAGGGCGGCGATGTGCTGCACGATCGCCGCCTCCACCGCACCCGGCGGCCGCACAGCATATTCGACCAGAGGGCTTTCATGCTCGATCACCTCGTCAAAGGCCTCGATCGCCACGCTCGGCGCGCCAGGCAGGCGGGGCAGGGCGGGATTGATGACGCCGATGCGGATCGCGCAGCGCTCGAACGCAGTCGGGGCGAAATCCACGGTCGGACCAAAAGAGCAGCGCCCTTGCGCGTCGGGCGGCGTGACCATGAACAGCCCCGCCGCATAGGACGCCGCCGCCACCCGCCGGGCAAAGCCGTGATAGGTCAGGGGCAGGCGCTGATAGCAGCCAGCCTGCGCAATGGGCCGCCAGGCGGGCGACATGAACGGCCCGGCCATGCGGGCGTCAGGCCCCAGGCTGCTCCAGTCAAAGACATTGACCCCCGGAATGAAGCCGCCCTCGAACGCCGCCGACAACAGCGGCTGAAGCTGGCGCGACAGCAGCGCGGCCGCGAAGGGCTCGGCGGCCGAGGCGCTGACAAAGACGCGAGGCCGGTCGCTCACCCGCTAGCTGGCTCCCTGCCAGAATTCCAGATTGCTGATCTGGCGCTGCAGGATGGCGATGCGGGCGCGCAGGTCGCGGGTGGCCGTCAGGCTGCTGGCGGTGACGGCCTCGCGGCGCAGGGCCTCGAGCGCCCGCTCGGAATCGGCGATCTCGATCACCGCCTCGTAGCAGGCCGACCACAGGGCCCGGGCGCGATACTGCTCCATGTTCGGATCCAGGAACGGCGCGCCGTCCAGGGCCTTGGCCACGCGTTCCAGCTCGGCCAGCTGCGGGGCAAAGCCCTTGCGGGTCAGGATCTCGCGGAACGGGGCGTCGTCGTGGATGTCGTCGATCAGGGCCTCGAACAGCTCCAGCGCCAGGGGCCGCAGGCGCGGATCGCCAAACCCCACCCGCTCGATGGCCTCGTCATAGGGCCGCGCCCAGCCAGGATGGTCGATGGCAGCCACCGCGATGGCGGCGTGGAAGGGGTTGATGCGCTCGCCGATCTGGGCGCGAGCCAGGCCCCGGATGCCCGGATCGGGCGGCAGGCGCTTGCCGTTCTTCCACTCGCCGCGCGGAACAAAGGGCCGGTCGCCCCGGCCGCCGCCATAGCCGGCGCCGTCGCCCGGCGTGAAGGCCGCGCGCGGGAACAGGGCGTCCAGCTTGCCCAGCAGGTCGTCCTTGTAGGCCTGGGCCAGGTCCTTGTCGGCGATCGTTGCGGCGGCGGCGCGCAGGCGCTGTTTGAGGCCCGCCTTGCGCTCGGGCGTGTCCAGCGGCTCCAGGTCGCGCTCGCGGGTGAACAGCTGCTCGACGAAGGGCGTGGTCTGCGAGACCTGGGCCTTCAGGGCCGCCGGACCCTGCTCGCGCAGCACATCGTCGGGGTCCTTGCCGCCGGTGACCATCGAGAACTTGAACGACCGGCCGGGCTTCAGCAGGGGCAGGGCGCGGTCCATGGCCCGGCTGGCGGCCCGCTGGCCGGCCTTGTCGCCGTCAAAGCACAGGGTGGGCTCGGGATGCAGGCGCCACAGCACCTCCATCTGCTCCTCGGTCATGGCCGTGCCCATGGCGGCCACGGCCGAGATCCCGGCGCGATGGCAGGCGATGACGTCCATATAGCCCTCGACCACCACCAGGGGGGTGTTGTCCTTGGGGGCAGCGGCCTGGGCGGCGTGCAGGATCTTGCGGGCCTCGTACAGGCCATACAGCAGCCGGCCCTTGTGGAAGAGGCTGGTCTCGGGACCGTTCAGATATTTGGCCCGCGCCTGCGGATCCATGGCCCGGCCGCCGAACGACACGACCTTGCCGCGCGTGTCGGTGATCGGAAAGATGATCCGGTCACGGAACCGGTCATAGGGCGCGCCGCCGTCCTCGGGCGCGATCAGCACCCCGGCCTCGACCAGATCGCCCGGCTGGGCGCCCTTGGCGATCAGATAGTCCTTCAACCCTGTACGGTTATTGGGGGCAAAGCCGAGGTGGAAGCGGCTCCACTCGCTCTCGGGCAGGCCCCGGCGCTCCAGATAGGCCCGCGCGGCCTGGCCCACCGGGCGGCGCAGCTCGGCCTCGAACCAGGCGGCGGCCAGCTCCATCCAGTCGCCCAGGCCCTGGCGCTTGCGGTCTTCCTGGGCGGCGCGGACATCGGGCTCGGGCAGGACCATGCCGGCCTCGGAGGCCAGCCGCTCGACCGCCTCGCTGAAGGTCAGGCGTTCGGTTTCCTGCAGATAACTGATGATGTCGCCATGCTTGCCGCTGGAGAAGCAGTGATAGAAGCCCTTGTCGTCATTGACGAAAAACGAGGGGCTCTTCTCCTTGGTGAACGGCGACAGCCCCGCATACTCGCGCCCCTGCCGCCGCAGCTTCACCGACTTTCCGATCACGTCGGAAGGGCGAAGGCGGGACTTCAGTTCTTCAAGAAAGCGGTCGTCGAAGCGCATGGCGGGTGTCGTCTAGCATAGGCCATGGCGCGGGGCGTTGCAGCAACGGATCGTGAGAGCGGGGCGGGCCGAAGCCCTCTCCGGGACAGAGAGGGCCTGGCCCGCCACCGGAGGCGGAGGGCGGGTGTGCGGTTACAGCCCCACCGGAGTGAGCGCGGCGAGCATCATCGCGCCCCTGTGGCTCATGCCGCCGCCTCCGCCTCCGCCTCCGCCGTCGTCCGGCGAAGGCGCTTGGCGGCTTCGACCATGTTGACCAGGGCGGCGCGGGTCTCGGGCCACTTGCGGGTCTTCAGGCCGCAGTCGGGATTGACCCACAGCTGGCCCAGCGACAGCCTGGCCCGGGCGGCCTTCAGGAGCTCGGTCATCTCCTCGACGGCGGGCACGCGCGGCGAATGGATGTCATAGATGCCCGGCCCGATCTGCGCCGGATAGGCATAGGCCTCGAAGGCGTCCAGCAGCTCCATCTTCGAGCGGGCGGTCTCGATCGAGATGACGTCGGCATCCATCGCCCCGATCGCGGCGATGATGTCGTTGAACTCCGAATAGCACATGTGGGTGTGGATCTGGGTGTGGTCGGCCACACCTGAGGCCGCCAGGCGGAAGCTCGAGACCGCCCAGTCCAGATAGGCCGCCCAGTCGCTGCGGCGCAGCGGCAGGCCCTCGCGCAGGGCCGCCTCGTCGATCTGGATCACCTTGGCGCCGGCCGCCTCCAGGTCGACGACCTCGTCGCGGATGGCCAGGGCGATCTGCCGGCAAACCAGCGCGCGCGGCGCGTCATCGCGTACGAACGACCAGTTGAGGATGGTCACCGGGCCGGTCAGCATGCCCTTCATCGGCCTGTCGGTCAGGCTCTGGGCATAGCGCCACCACTCGACCGTCATGGCCTGGGGGCGTGAGACATCGCCAAACAGGATCGGCGGGCGCACGCAGCGCGAGCCATAGGACTGCACCCAGCCGGCCTGGGTGAAGACGAAGCCCGACAGCTGCTCGCCAAAATACTGCACCATGTCGTTGCGTTCGAACTCGCCGTGGACCAGCACGTCCAGGCCCACCTCCTCCTGCCAGGCGACCGTGCGGGCGGTCTCCTGGCGCAGGAACGCCAGATAGTCGGCGTCGCTCAGTTCGCCCTTGCCATGGGCCGAGCGCGCCTTGCGGACATCCTCGGTTTGCGGGAACGAGCCGATGGTGGTGGTCGGAAAGGCCGGCAGGTTCAGGCGCGGCTTCTGGGCGAGCTGCCGGGCCGCGAATGGCGACTGGCGCTCGGCCATGGCCGGGGTGGTCGCCGCAAGCCGCGCGGCGACCGCCGCGTCGTGAACCCTGGACGAGGTGTGGCGGGCCTCGGCCGCGGCCTGGCTGGCGGCCAACTGCGGGGCCACGCTGGCCCGGCCTTCGTTCAGCGCCCTGGCCAGGATCACCAGTTCCTCGATCTTCTGGACGGCGAAGGCCAGCCACGGGCGGACCTCCGGATCGAGGGCGACCTCCAGCTCCAGGTCGATCGGCGTGTGCAGCAGCGAGCAGGAGGGGGCCAGGATGATCCGGTCGCCGCCGCGCGCGGCGATGACGGGCTCCAGGCGATCCAGAAGGGCGGGCAGGTCCGACCGCCAGACATTGCGGCCGTCAATGACGCCCAGTGACAGCACCAGGCTCTCGCGGCTGGCGGCCAGAACCTCGTCCAGCGCCTGGGGCGCGCGCGCCAGGTCGATGTGCAGGCCGTTGATCGGCAGGTTCACGGCGGTGGTGAGGTTGTCGCCATAGCCGCCGAAATAGCTCGTCAGCAGCAGGCGCAGGCCTGGCACGGCGTGGCTCAAGGCACCGTAGGCCCGGCGCAGTTCGCCCCGCTCGAACGCGGTCAGGTCCAGGGCCAGGCAGGGCTCGTCGATCTGCACCCAGTCGGCGCCGGCGCGCTCAAGCCGGACCAGGACCTCGGCATAGACCGGCAGCAGGGCGTACAGCAGCGACAGCGGCGAGAAGCCCTCGTCCTTGGTCTTGGCCAGTTTCAGGAAGGTCACGGGACCCAGCAGCACCGGCCGGGTGTGGACGCCCTGGGCCTTGGCCTCCAGGAACTCATCGATGGGCTTGGTCGAGGTCAGGGTGAAGGTCTGGCCACGCGACACCTCGGGTGCCAGGTAGTGATAGTTGGTGTCGAACCACTTGGTCATCTCCATGGCCGGCACGCCATGACCGTCGTGATGAGCGTGACCCTGGGCGCAGGCCTCGTGCGCCGCCGCGCCTTGCGCGCCCCGGGCCATGGCGAAATAGGCGGCGGTGTCGACCGGTCCGCCGGTCCAGCCATAGTCGGCCGGAATGGCGCCGACCATCACGCTGGTGTCCAGCACGTGGTCATAGAGCGAAAAGTCGTTGCTGGGCACGTGGTCCACGCCCAGGGCGGACTGGCGGGTCCAGGCCTGGGCGCGAAGGTCGGCGGCCGTGGCCAGCAGGGTCTGGGCGTCGGTCTTGCCGGACCAATGGGATTCCAGGGCGAACTTCAGTTCGCGCCGGGGGCCGATGCGGGGAAAGCCAAGGGTGGCGACGGTGACGGTCATCTTTGAAAAACCTCTGCCGGTGTGAGGGCGGAGGCTTGATCGGGACGCGCGCAAGGGGGCGCGCACGGTCTGTCACGGACCGGACACGCCTTGGCATGCGACCAGACCGGGCACCCCGCCGGAGGACGTTATCTGTCGGGGCAGGTCTCCTGGCTCACGGGTCAACACCCCTGTCCTGGCCTTCCCGACACGCCACCGATCCAGCTTCGGCGCGTCAGTGACACGTATTGGACAGCGGCTCGCCGCTCACAGTTGCGGGGGCAGCGCCGGCCTTGGGTTTTCACGCCCGCACCGACTTCCCTCTTAGCTCCGGGCCCCAGAAGGTGCCCGCAGAACCACGACAGCGTGCTGTTAGGGCAAGGTTGGCCACCAAGTCAACAGGGATATAAGGATATCCTTATGCGATTTTCGAGGCGCGCCAGGACTTCCGCGCCGCCGTTCGCCGTCCCACGCCTGCATCGGCTCAACCGCCTGAAGCCGAAACGTCACCCCTTCTTAGATCCCGGCTAGCGTCGCGATCTCCTGCCGGAACGTCACCACCAGCACGTCGCGCAGGGCCGGGGCGGCGGGATTGTCGGGCCGGATCGGCGTGACGCCGTGCAGCACCCGCAGGTCGTCCAGCATCACCATGTCGCCCGGCGCCGTCAGGGTGAAGCTGCCGAGACTGCGACCGCCGGGGGCATAGATGTCAGTGACGCCGCTGCGCACATTGACCCGGTCGACCAGCATGACGATCACCCAGTCCACCCCGTCGCGGTGCGCGCCTTCGGGCGTGGGCAGGCCCGCTTGGCCGGCCAGGGCCTCGACGCGAAACTGATGCAGTTCCACATGCCAGGACGCGGGCGGCTGCGGCGTGATCGGATGGAAGATCGCAAGTCCCTGTTCGATGACCGCCCGGGTGATCGGATGGATGGCGATGGCGTCCGTGACCGGCTCGAACCAGCGCTGCACCCCGCCGTTCAGGGCGTTGTAATCGCGGCTCTGATAGTGCGGCTGGTGCGGCTTGCGGACGATCTGGCCGGGCGCGGCGGAAAAGGCGGCAAACCGGCGCTTTCGATAGCGACCGCCGTCGGCCATGAAGCCGTCCAGACCCAGATCGTTCCAGCTGTCGGCAAAGCCCGCCCAGTCTGCGACGGCTGCCGGCCCCAGCAGGGCGCGGGTCTCGTCGGCGGGCGAGCGCGCATAGCCCTGATCCGTCAGGGCTTGCCGCAGGGTCTGCTGCAGATTTGGGGCGCTCACGCTGCCGCCCCCGGCTGGAACGACAGCCCGCGCTTGAGGGTCTGGGCGATCCGCTCGGCCTTGGCACCGACCAGGGCCGCGCGGGGCGCATCGAACAGCTCGGCGCAGGTCAGGTGGAACAGGCCCAGCCAGGGGGTGAACAGGCCCTCGGTGAGGCCCTCAACACGCTGGTGCACGGCCATGGGCGAGCCCTTGTAGCCGCCGTCGCCGCGCAGCACGCCCGCCCAGAACCGCTTCAGCGTCGCCAGATGCTCGGGCCAGCCGTCATCGCCCACGGCCTTCTGAAAGATCGGTCCCAGGCGGTGGTGCCGCTGGACCTTGGCGTAGAAGGTCTCGACCAGGGCGTCGATCTCGGCGTCGGTGAAGGGGGGCGCAGCGGACATGGTCGTCACATAGTGCGGCGCGGCGGCCGGCCCAACCCTGATCTGTATCAAGAGCGGGGTGAGGGCGGGCGCGGAGCGTGGGGCCGGCGCCCAGGCATGTTCCCCGCAAAAGGTGTCATCCCGGACAAGTCCGGCGTGAGCCGGGCGCCGATCCGGGACCGCCGGAAGCGCCGAGTTCAGGCGTCGGTCCCGGATCTTCGCGCTGGGCGCTCGTCCGGGATGACAGCCGTGTTTGAGCGTGGGCAACAGCCCTCTCACCGTTGGACGGATCGTCTCCAACTTGACCGTTTCCGCGACCCGGCCCACTCCTGCGGCATGATCAAGTTCCCGCCGCTGAAGCCCGATTCCGACCAGATGCTGCATCTGGACGCCCTGCGCATCGTCGGGGCGGTGATGATCGTGGTCTTTCACTTCAACCGCTTCATCAATCTGGACGGCCGCTGGCAGCTGGCCGACGACACCATCAAGACCTTCAGCCTGATCGTCGACCTGTTCTTCGTGATCAGCGGCTATGTGATGGCGGCCATCTATACCGGCCGCCTGACCACTCCGGCCAAGTACGGCGACTTTCTGAAGAAGCGGGTGGCGCGGCTGGGGCCGCTGCACTGGGCCACCATGCTGGTGTTCATCGCCGTAGCGGTCGCAGGCATGGCCGGCTGGATCCAGGACCGCGATCCCCGCCGCTATGACGCCGCCTGCATCGTGCCCAACATCGTCTTCATCCACGCCTGGGGGGTGTGCAAGAGCCAGACCTGGAACTTCGTCAGCTGGGCGATCAGCGCCGAGATGGGGATGTATATCGCCCTGCCGCTGCTGTTCTGGATCACCGGCAAGGGGCGCTGGGTCACGGGCGGGCTGGCGATCCTCAGCCTGGTGATCCTGTTGCAGACCCCGCATGGCGACCGACCGTTCCATCAGTGGACCTGGGACTTCGGGGTGCTGCGGGCCGTGCCGGGCTTCCTGATCGGCATGCTGGGCTTCCAGATCCGGCCGCTGCTGGCCAGGCTGCCCTATGCGCGGTGGGTCATGTGGGGCCTGCTGGCCGTCTTCCTGATCGCCTCACCGCTGAAGGTGCCGCGCGATGTGCTGCTGCTGGTGATCTATGCCGTGGGTCTGGCCGGCATCGCCGCCGATGCGGCCGGGCCGGTGGGACCCGTGACCCGCCGACTGGCCCCCTGGGCCCAGCTCAGCTTCACCCTCTACATGCTGCACCCGATCGCCCTGAAGATGGGCCTGGCCTGGGTGGGGCTGGGGATGTGGAACCTGAACGGTGATCTGATGCGGCTGTGGGTGCTGTTCTGGGTCGTGGCCCTGTTCCCGCTGGCCTATCTGTCGCTGATCCTGTTCGAGCGCCCTGCGCGGGATTGGATCGCCAAGCTTTCCCTCTCCCAAAGGGAGAGGGCGGGGCCCGCCGCGTAGCGGTGGGAGGGTGAGGG
Source organism: Caulobacter sp. AVps18 (assembly GCF_058681425.1). NCBI lineage: Bacteria > Pseudomonadati > Pseudomonadota > Alphaproteobacteria > Caulobacterales > Caulobacteraceae > Caulobacter > Caulobacter sp. AVps18. The sequence goes on along the minus strand of NZ_CM178737.1, from coordinate 4,509,897 downwards.
GTTAAACCCTCAGCCGTCCCTAACCCCTCATCCTCCCACGCCTTTCGGCGCGGGCCCCTCCTTCTCCCTATGGGAGAAGGGAAATTCTATCCACCCAGGCCGGCAGCTCACGGATCGACGCCAGCTCGACATAGCGCTCATGCCCTACCGGCGCGAGCGCCGCTTCGTGGGCCCAGACCAGGGGGTAGGGGATCAGCGCGCTCCAGGCCCCGGCCTCCAGGGCGGGCAGGATGTCTGACCGCATGGAGTTGCCGGCCATAACCGCCTGACCAGCCCCGGTGCCATGCCGCTCGAACACCCGGCGATAGGTGTCGGCGTCCTTCTCCGAGACGATCTCGACGGCGGCGAACAGGTCGCCCAGGCCCGAGGCGGCCAGTTTCTGTTCCTGGTGCAGCAAATCACCCTTGGTGATCAGCACCAGCCGGTAGCGCTCCGACAGGGTCGCCAGGGCCAGCTCGACGCCGGGCAGGGGCTCGACCGGCTCGGTCAGCATCTCGCGGCCGGCGGCCAGGATCTCGCGGATCACCCGGGTGGAAACCGCCCCGTCGGTCAACTCCAGCGCGGTCTCGATCATCGACAGGGTGAAGCCCTTGGCCCCGTAGCCATAGATTCGCAGATTACGCTTCTCGGTGGCGGCCAGCTGAGCCTCGATGCGGGCCTCGTCGCCATGTTCGGCCAGCAGGTCGACAAACCGCTGGTGGGTCAGGCGAAACAGGCTTTCGCAGTGCCAGAGGGTGTCGTCGGCGTCGACGCCGACGGTGGTGACGGTCATGCGATCAGGGTCTCGTACGGCGCGATGTGACGCCTACGGATAAGGCCCCGGCCGGCGCTGCGCCAGACCTTGCGGCTTCAGAAGCTGAGGATGGCGAAGATCGCGGCGGTAATCGGCAGGCAGGCCACCAGAAGCCCGCGCAAGGCCATCTCGCCCAGGCCAAACCAGCTGACCTTGGTGGTCGGCAGGACGGTGGTGCGGGTGATGCCCAGGCTGTTCATGGCTTTGCTCCGTTGAAGCTCCACCATGAGCCTCAAGGTGTTAACGCAGCGATTAAGGACTCGGATGCGGGGGCGTGACATTTTGTTTCAATCGCGCAGGTCACCCGGCGCGTCTGCCCCCCGAACGGGGGGTTACGTCATCGCCCAGGACGGTCCCGGTTCTGGCGGCGGCCTGGCGCCGGCGCAGGCGGTGTGGGCCTTGACGACGCGTCGCAGCGAGGCCGGGAAGCGGTGCAGCTTGTTCTCCGGCCGGATCGGGCGCGCCACCAGATCGCCGCCGCAATTGGGGCAGCTGCCAAAGAATCGGTGCTCGGCGCAGTCGGTGCAGAAGGTGCACTCGAAGGTGCAGATGCGGGCCTGATCGCTGGACGGCGGCAGGTCGCGGTCGCAGCACTCGCAATTGGGGCGCAGTTCGAGCATGGGCCGTCCTCCCTTGTTCTTGTGTCTGGAATGGCTTCAAACCTAGGGGATTGAGGCTGTCGCAGGCGAGGGGCCTTTTCGCCGATCACGGGAATGTGGCACGCGGCCCGGACTCTCGTGATCGGAGGGGTTGACCCCCCACCCCACACCCCCTAGACACGCCGCCGTTTGCGCGGCGGTCGGGGTTCAGCTCCGGCCCGCTTTCTCGCGAAAACGGAACGCCCGTTTCGGGCCAGACCGCGTCCAGGAGCGCTCTAAAGAATGTCCCAAGACCTTCTCCCCGGCGTAACCGGCGTTCTGGCCCTGGCCGACGGCACCATCCTGCAAGGCGTGGGCTGCGGCGCGGTGGGCGATGCGGTCGGCGAGGTGTGCTTCAACACCGCCATGACCGGTTATCAGGAAATCCTGACCGACCCCTCCTACATGGCCCAGATCGTGGCCTTCACCTTCCCGCATGTGGGCAATGTCGGCACCAATGTCGATGACCTCGAGCAGATGTCGGGCGCGTCGGAAACCGCCGCCCGGGGCGCGATCTTCCGCGAGGTTCCGACCGTCCAGGCCAACTGGCGCGCCGACAGCGATTTCGACGGCTGGATGAAGCGTCGCGGCATGGTCGGCCTGGCCGGGGTCGACACCCGCGCCCTGACCCGCAAGATCCGCGAAACGGGCATGCCGCACGGCGTCATCGCCCACAGCCCCGACGGCGTGTTTGACCTCGACGCCCTGGTCGCCAAGGCCAAGGCCTGGTCGGGTCTGGAAGGGCTGGACCTGGCCAAGGACGCCTCGACCACCCAGACCTTTACCTGGGACGAAGGCCTGTGGTCGTGGCCGGAAGGCTACGCCAAGCTGGAGACGCCCAAGTACGAGGTCGTGGTCCTCGACTACGGCGTCAAGCGCAACATCCTGCGGGCTCTCGCCCATGTCGGGGCCCGCGCCACGGTGGTGCCGGCCAATACCTCGGCGCAGGACATCCTGGCCCGCAATCCTGACGGCGTGCTGCTGTCCAACGGCCCGGGCGACCCGGCCGCGACGGGCCAATATGCGGTTCCCGAGATCCAGAAGCTGGTCGCCAGCGGCAAGCCGGTGTTCGGCATCTGCCTGGGTCACCAGATGCTGGCTTTGGCCCTGGGCGCCAAGACGGTGAAGATGGAACAGGGCCACCATGGTGCCAACCATCCGGTCAAGGACCTGACCACCGGCAAGGTCGAGATCGTCTCGATGAACCACGGCTTCACGGTCGACAGCGCCAGCCTGCCCGGTCCGGTCACCGAGACCCACGTGTCGCTGTTTGACGGCACAAACGCCGGCATCCAGCTGACCGGCAAGCCGGTGTTCAGCGTCCAGCACCACCCCGAAGCCTCGCCCGGCCCGACCGACAGCCTGTACCTGTTCGAGCGCTTCGCGGGCCTGATGGACGCGGCGAAGTAAGACCCAAAAGCCCGGGCGAGGTTCACCAAAACAACGCCCAATTGTCACGCCCGCATCACGCGCCCGGCCGGGGCGCGTGATAGCCTTTGCCTGTTCGGTTCCAGCTCCGCATTCGCGGTCATACGGGCTTTGGCGAGGACATCATGACCCCCTACGAAAACATCGGCGGCGAGCCCATCGCCCATGCGGCGATCGACGACTTCTTCCAGCGCGCCCAGGCTGACGACCGGCTGGCCGACATCTACGGCCCGGTCATCACCGCCGGCGGCCGCGCCTTTGTCACGGCGTCTCTGGAGGCCGGCGTCGCCGGCGACCATCCCGATCTTGAGCCCGCCCTGGCCTGGCTGGCCGAGGTGGGGTTGGGCGACGAGGAACTGGACCTCGTCATCGGCCATCTGGCCGCCGCGCTGGCGTCTTTGGGCGTGGACGACGAGGCGATCGCCGACATCGCCGACCAGGCCGAAGCCCTGCGCGACACCGCCCTGGCCATGGGCCCGGAGGACGAGGACGACGAAGACGAAGACGAGGGCGAAGAGGTCGCGGCCTGACCTAAAGCGACTGGCCGTCATCGACGGTGAACACCCCGCCGGTGATGGCCGCTCCGGCGTCCGAGCACAGCAGCAGGGCCATGGCTTCCAGGTCGCTTTCGGCCATCAGGCGCTTGCGAGGGAAGCCGGCCACCAGCTTTTGCCCGCCCTCCTGGTCGAACCAGTCGCTGTTGAGCTCGGTGCGGATATAGCCCGGGCACAGGACGTTGACGTTGATGCCCTTGCGGGCCCATTCGCGGGCCAGGCTCTTGCCCATCATCGCCGTGCCGGCTTTCGAGGTGCAGTAGGCGGTGACGCCCGGCAACACCGTGTGGGCTCCGATCGAGGCCACCAGCAGCACCCGGCCCCGGCCGCTGGCGGGTGAGCCGGCGGCGATCATCCGCCGGGCACCTTCTCGGGCGGTCAGGAACATGCCCCGGGTGTTGACGGCCAGGATCTTGTCGAAGTCCTCGATGGCGATCTCGAGCGCCGAGCCCATGATGCTGATCCCGGCATTGGCGATCACGCTGTCAACGGGCCCCAGCGAAGCCTCAATAGCGTCATAGGCGGCGATCACGCTGGCCTCGTCCTCGACATCCAGGGCGAAGGCGGCGGCGGCCGGGCCGATCTGCGTCACCAGCGCTTCCAGCCGGTCGGTGCGCCGGGCCGCCAGGGCCACCTTCGCGCCCGCCGCCGCAGCGGCGCGGGCCAGCTGCGCCCCGATCCCTGACGAGGCTCCGGTGACCAGCACGACGCGGCCGGCGAGGGTTTGATCGGACATGGCTGGGCTCCCCATTTTTGTTGGCCGGGAAGGTGGCGGGGCAGGATGGGGATGTCGAGGGCGCCGTTGCGTCGCCCTTCTCCCGCAAGGGGAGATTGATCAGTACGGCAGGTCCTGCTCGGTCGGCTGCGCAGGCTCCGCGACGGGCGCCTGGATTTCCGCCTCCAGGTCGGCCGCCGTGCGGGCGAACTCGGCCGCCAGGGTTTCGTAGTAGCCGTTGCGGGGGTCGGGCTCGGTCAGGGGAGCAGGATCGGCCAGCAGCCAGTCGAAGTCGCGCACCGCCAGGGTCTCGTGGGCCCCGATCATGAACCGCCGCCAGATGCTGGCCGGGATGTCGCCGCCGACCACCTTGTTCATCGGCCTGTCATTGTCGTTGCCGACCCAGACGCCGGTCACATAGTCGGGGGTGAAGCCCACGAACCAGGCGTCGCGCCAGTTCTGGCTGGTCCCGGTCTTGCCGGCGGTGGGACGGCCGAAGGCGGCGCGCTTGGCGGTGCCCTCGGTGACCACCTTTTTCATCATCTTGACCATCATCGAGGCCCGGCCGACGTCATAGACGTTCAGCGGCGCGGGCGTCTGGCGGGCGAAGATCGGCTGGCCGCCCTGGGTGAAGATGCTCTCGATCACATAGGGCTCGATGCGGTTGCCGCCCAGCTGGAACACCTGGAATCCCGAGGTCAGCTGCAGCAGGTTCACCTCGTAGGAGCCCAGCGCCACCGACAGGTCGGGGTTGGGCGGCAGGGTCGTGATGCCAAAGCGCCGGACCAGCTCGCCGATGGCAGGACCGCCCGCTTCCTGGCCCAGTTTCACGGCGATGGTGTTGGTGGAATTGACCAGGGCCTGTTCCACGCTCATCGGGCCGCGATAGCCGCCGCTATAGTTCTCCGGTGCCCAGTCGCCGAACTTCACCGGGCCATCCACGCGGATGTCGCTGGGCAGGACGCCCTTGTTGAGGGCGGCGGCATAGACGAACGGCTTGAAGGTCGAACCCGGCTGGCGACGCGCCTGGACGGCCCGGTTGAAGGGGCTTTCGATATAGTCGGTCCCGCCGACCATGGCCCTGATCGCGCCGTCGGCTGACAGCGACAGCAGGGCCGCCTGGCTGGCGCCTGCGCCCTCGCCGTCAAAGGCGATGGCCTGGCGCACGGTCTCAACGCCCAGCCTTTGCAGGGCCGGGTCGATGGTCAGGCGCACGACCAGATCGGGCGCGTTCTGGCCGGCGATCCGCACGGCCTCGTTGGTGGCGTAGTCCAGCACCCAGCCGTAATCGCCCTCGTTCTGGACGGCCATCGGCGACAGGCGAGGGGTGTCGTCCAGGGCGCGGCTTTCCTGCTCGGCGGTGATCCAGCCCTCCTTGCGCATATTGGCCAGGACCAGCCGCGAACGGGCCAGGGCCCCCTCCATGTCGCGGTTCAGGGCCAGGCGCGAGGGCGCCTTGAGCAGCGAGGCCAGCAGGGCCGATTCCGACAGGGTCAGCTGGCTGGCGGGCTTGCCGAAATAGGTGCGGCTGGCCCCGTCGACGCCGAAGGTGTTGGCTCCGAAGAACACCCGGTTCAGATAAAGCTCCAGGATCTCGTCCTTGCTCAGCACCTGCTCCAGGCGCCGGGCCATGACCATTTCCTGCAGCTTGCGCTTGACCGTGCGGTCGGGGGTCAAAAACAGGCCCTTGGCCAGCTGCTGGGTCAGGGTCGAGGCCCCCTGCACGGTGCGGCCGGCCTTCCAGTTGACCACGGCGGCGCGGCCGATGGCATAGAGGTCGATGGGGCCATGCTTGTAGAACCGCCGGTCCTCGGCGGCCATGAAGGCCAGCGGCACATAGTTGGGCACCTGGCCCAGGGTGATGCGCTGGCCATAGCGCGGCCCCCGGCTGGCGATCACCTGGCCGTTCTTGTCCTCAAAGCGGATGCCCGGCGCGCGATTGACCGCGAACAGGGCCTCGCGAGAGGGCAGCTGGGGCGTGTCGCGCAGATATTTCCACCACACATAGCCGGCCGCCGAGCCCGCCGCGATCACGCCCAACAGCACCCCGACCAGCACCGTGATCCAGATCCAGCCATGGCGCCGGGCCTTCTTTTTGGCCTTCTGGTGGTTGAGATCGGCGCGAAACGGCTCTTCCGGCTCCTGCGGCTTTTCCGGCTCCCAGCGGTCTTCGGGCTCCGGCGGACGGGGCGCGGGCTTGGGCTCGTCGTCGTCGAAACGGTAGGGCGGGAGCGTCCAGTCGTTCACGGTGTTCGGCAAAGCCCTGTTTGGTCGCGGCGGCAATTCGGTTTAGGACGCGCGGATGGCCTCGCGCAAACCTTTCTGGGAAACCAAATCCCTCCATCAGATGACGGTCCCCGAATGGGAGAGCCTATGCGATGGCTGCGGGCTTTGCTGCCTTGTTCGCTTCGAAGACGAAGATACCGGCGAGGTGATCCCGACCCGCGTGCATTGCCAGCTGTTCGACGAGCACCGCTGCACCTGCAAGGACTATGCGAACCGCCGCAAGACCGTGCCCGACTGCATCAAGCTGACCCCGCACAATATCGAAGACCTGGCCTGGATGCCGCCCTCCTGCGCCTATCGCCGCCTGCACGAGGGCAAGACCCTGCCCGACTGGCACCCCCTGGTCACCGGCGATCCCGACAGCACCCACAAGCAGGGCATCTCGGTGCGGGACCAGACCGTCAGCGAGCTCAGCTTCACCGACGCCGAGGACGCCATGGACTTCGTGGCCACCGACCTGATGGCCGACCGTGGGGATGAGCCTTACGATCCGGAGGACTGAGCGTTTCCCTTCTCCCGCAAGAGGAGAGGGAAGAGGGTGGAGTTATCCACAGCCCCTCACGCCTTCAGAGGCTTTACCGCAGTCCGCTGACCCGCTCACAAAGCTGCTGTCATTCCGGATCGGCGCCCGGCCATACCGGGCTTGTCCGGGAAGACGGCCGTATGCGCGCCCCCCAATGCCCCGACTACGGGGATACAGCGCCCTCCATCCCCGGCGGATAGCTGACAGACCTGCATAAATTCAATCACTTGAAACTTTCTCACGGGTCTGGATCAGACGCGCCCGCTGGTCCCGTATCTTTATGCCATGGCCCAGAGAAGCGAGAGAGTTCGGGAGTGGGGCGAGACGCACCAGGACCGGCTCATGAAGGAAATGGACGCCGAGTGGGAGACCACCAAGGCCGCGACCGAGGTCGCCGCCGTGGTCCTCTCCAAACGCAAGGCGGAGACCTATGGCGTGCACGCCCGCACCACGCGGGCGATCATGGTCATGGTCGCCAAGGAACAGCCCGTCGCCCGAAAACCTGCAAAGGCGGCACCCGTGGAAGAGACCCCCATGCATGACAACATCCCTGACGACCCCGCCGAGCTTCAGGCCGCTCTTGTCGCCAAGATCGGCCGCGTTGCTGACCTCATCGAACTCAAGCGCCGAGAGGGAGGCGATCATCATCGAGGCGCTGGCGCCCCTGAGTCTCGAGGAGCAACAAGCCCTGCTCAGCGTCTGTTTGACGGAGCCGCTGCCCCACCAGCACCAGCCCGAACACCTGGACTGGTCCACCTGGCTGATGTTGGGCGGAAGGGGCGCGGGCAAGACCTTCGCCGGAGCGCGCTGGATGGTCTGGAGCGCCCTGTCTAACCCCAATCTGGCCCTGGTGGGTGCCACGCTCCACGATGTGCGCGAAGTGATGATCGACGGTCCCTCCGGCCTGCGGGCCATGAGCGGCCCAGCCTTCCAGCCCCAGTGGCAGACCTCGCGCAAGCGTCTGGTCTGGCCAAACGGCGCCGTCGCCTATGCCTTCTCGGCCGAAGACCCCGACAGCTTGCGCGGCCCGCAGTTCCACGCCGCCTGGGCCGACGAGTTCTGCGCCTGGCCCAAGCCGGCCGAAACCCTGGCCATGCTGCGGTTTGGGCTGCGGCTGGGCGAGGATCCCCGGCTGGTGATCACCACCACGCCCCGGCCGATCCGGGCCCTGAAGACTCTGATCGCCGAGCCCGGCGTGGCGCTGACAAGGGCCGGGACGGCGGCCAATGCCGACAACCTGGCCCCGGCCTTTCTCTCGACCTTGCACAGCCTCTATGGCGGCACCCGCCTGGCGGCCCAGGAACTGGAGGGCGTCATCGTCGAGGACGAGGGCGGCCTGTTCCGCGCCGAGGACCTGGCCCGCTGCCGGGGCGCGGTTCCGCCGCGTTTCGAGCGGGTGGTGGTGGCGGTCGACCCGCCGGCCACCGCCACCGGCGACGCCTGCGGCATCGTGGTGGCCGGCTGTCTGGGCGGCCGCGCCTTCATCCTGGCCGACCGCTCGGCCAGGGGCCTCTCGCCCCACGGCTGGGCCCAGACGGCGGTGGCGGCAGCGCGCGAGTTTGCCGCCCACGCCCTGGTCGCCGAAGCCAACCAGGGCGGCGACATGGTCCGCGCCGTGCTGGCCCAGGCCGACCCGCCCTGCGCGATCAAGCTGGTGCGGGCCTCGCTGGGCAAGCGGGCGAGGGCCGAACCGGTGGCGGCCCTGTACGAGCAGGGGAGGGTCATTCACTGCGGCAACTTCGCCGCGCTGGAGGAGGAACTGATGGCCCTGGGCACGGGGGATCTCGGGCACAGCCCCGACCGCGCCGACGCCCTGGTCTGGGCCGTCAGCGACCTGATGCTGGGCGGGCGCGGGGCACCGCGCCTTCGAACGCTTTGAGAATGGAGATCCTCCCCCTCTGGGGGAGGTGGCCCAGAGGGCCGGAGGGGGTCAGCTCGGCATTGGTCGCGAAGGCCCCCTCAGTCGCTCCGCGACAGCTCCCCCGGAGGGGGAGCATCTAGTTTGCCTAGATATTCAAGGATCCCGGCGGCCGCAGCATCAGGGGACGCCAAGACGTCGCGGGCGGTGATCCGAAGAGTACGAACACCGCGCGCCGCAAACCAGGCGTCCCGGATCGCATCAAGCTCGGGGTGATCATCCAGAGCGTGGTGTTCGCCATCCACTTCGACCGCCAAGCGATGCTCGGCGCAGTAGAAATCCAGAACATACGGCCCCATCGGATGCTGTTTGCGAAAGTGCAGGCCGTTCAGCCGGCTGCCTTTCAGACAGAGCCACAGCAAGACCTCGGGCAATGTGAGTTCGCCGCGCATCCGCTGGGCGTTCAGCCGGGTTCGTAGGGGAGCTTCCACGTCAGCCTCCTGCGCTGGCCCCCTCCGGCCCTCCGGGCCACCTCCCCCAGAGGGGGAGGATCTACGCCGCGACAGATGCTCCCCCTTTGGGGGAGCTGTCGCGAAGCGACTGAGGGGGCCATCGCCGACCTAAACTAACATGTTCACCATACGTTCTCAACCGGAGCCCCCTATGCCCCTGTTCCGAAAACCCCGTCCACCTGAGCAAAAAGACTCCCGCGCCGCCCGGCTGATCGCCCTGACCACCGGCGGCCGTCCGCAGTGGACGCCGCGCGACTATGCCGCCCTGGCGTCTGAGGGGTTTGCCAAGAACCCCGTGGCCTATCGCTGCGTGCGGATGATCGCCGAGGCCGCCGCCGCCACGCCGCTGGTGGTGTTCCATGAGGGCCAGCGTGCGCCCGATCATCCGCTGCAACGCCTGCTGCACGCGCCCAATCCCGAGCAGGGCGGGCCGGATCTGATGGAGGCGTTTTTCGGTAACCTGCAGACCGCCGGCAACGCCTATCTGGAAGCGGCGGGGGAGGGCGACCAGCCGGGCGAGCTTTACGCCCTGCGGCCCGACCGCATGACCCTGGTGCCCGGTCCGCGCGGCTGGCCGGCCGCCTATGACTATCAGGCCGGCGGGCGGATGGTGCGGATCGGGCGCGACGCCGACGGCTGGCTGCCGGTGCTGCACTTAAAGCTCTTCAATCCCACCAACGACCATTACGGCCTCTCGCCGCTGGAGGTCGCGGCCTTTGCCATCGACGTGCACAATGCCTCCAGCGCCTGGAACAAGGCCCTGCTGGACAATTCGGCGAGGCCCTCCGGCGCCCTGGTCTATGCCAACCGCGACGCCGGCGACCGGCTTTCCGACGAGCAGTTCGACCGGCTGAAGGCCGAGCTGGCGGGTGCCCAGTCGGGGGCCGCCAATGCCGGGCGACCACTGCTCTTGGAAGGCGGCCTCGACTGGCGGCCGATGTCGCTCTCCCCGGCCGAGATGGACTTCACCGGCGGCAAGCACGCCGCCGCCCGCGAGATCGCCCTGGCCTTCGGGGTGCCGCCGCAACTGCTGGGCATTCCGGGAGACGCCACCTATGCCAACTATCGCGAAGCCAATGCCGCCTTCTGGCGCCACACCGTGGTGCCCCTGGCCGAGCGCGCCGCCCGCGCCCTGACCGGCTGGCTGGCGGTGAAATTCCCCGGCGCCCGCATCGCCCCCGACCTCGACGCCGTGCCGGCCCTGTCTGTCGAGCGCGACGCCCTGTGGGCGCGGCTCGACGGCGCCAGCTTCCTGACGCCGGAAGAGCGGCGACGGCTGGCGGGGTTGGACGGTTAGCGCCGAGCTAGCCCCCTCCGGCCCTCCGGGCCACCTCCCCCAGAGGGGGAGGATCTACGAGCGCCGCGCAGATGCTCCCCCTCTGGGGGAGCTGTCGCGGAGCGACTGAGGGGGCCATCACCGCCCTCGAGAAAGGACCCCACCCCATGCCCACCACACCCGCCCGCTGGCGACTGGACCGTCAGGTCTCGGTCGCCCTGATCTTGACCCTGATCCTCCAGGCCGCCGCCGTCCTGATGTGGGCGGGCCGCGCCTCGGCCCGGATCGACGAGATGCGCACCCGCCTCGACGCCCAGGCCCCCGTCGCCGAACGCCTGGCCCGGCTGGAAGAGCAAGCCGTCGCGACGCGGGCTTCGCTGGCCCGGATTGAGGCCAAGCTGGATTGAGCGCTGTGCTGGCCCCCTCCGGCCCTCCGGGCCACCTCCCCCAGAGGGGGAGGATCTACGCCGCGCAGATGCTCCCCCTCTGGGGGAGCTGTCGCGGAGCGACTGAGGGGGCCGTCGCCGCCCTCCAACAAAGGACCCCACCCATGACCGACGCCCTGACCATCGAAGGCCACGCCTCGCTGTTCTGGACCCGCGACCTCAATGACGACGTCACCGCCGCCGGGGCCTTCGGCGCCAGTCTCGCCGAGACCGGCGCGGCGGGGGTGAAGATGCTGCACCAGCACGACAACGCCGAACCCATCGGCGTCTGGGACGAGATCGTCGAGGACGCCAAGGGGCTGTTCGTCCGGGGACGGATATTGCGCGCGACACCGCGCGGCAGGCTGGTCGCGGCCCTGGTCGAGGCCGGGGCCCTGGACGGCCTCTCCATCGGCTTTCGCCAGGTCAAGGCCCGCCAGGACGGTGCCTTGCGGGTGCTGAAACGGGTGGAGCTTTGGGAGGTGTCGGTGGTGACGTTCCCGATGCTGCCGGGCGCGCGGTTGCGGGTTTCCTAGTCCGGTGCAGCGAGCTTCCAGTGTCGTCGCAATAACGCTGCTTGCTGGTGAAAACCGCGTTTTTCCAACTCCAAGACGAAGCGGTCAATTGGCGGGATATTACGCCGATAACCACCCGGTCCAGAGTAAAGTCCGCCGCCGGGACCCGAGTATAAGCCGCCACCGGGGCCGGTATACAGGCCACCACCGGGGCCGGTATAAAGTCCTCCGTCAGGCCCGGTATACATTCCGCCACCCGGACCGGTGTAGAGTCCTCCATCGGGACCTGTGTAGAGGCCTCCTCCCGGACCAGTGTAGAGGCCGCCACCTGGGCCAGTCGACGCGCCCCCGCCTGGGCCTGTGTATAAGCCTCCGCCTGGGCCCTTATACAGGCCCCCATCTGGACCTGTGTATTTGTCTCGTGGCCAGCTCATTGAATATTCTCCTCAGAGCATTCGAGATAGGGTAGAGTTTCTATAGGTCAAGGGTGTTGTGTTATTATAATTATTTGAAAATTGATGCGGTTCATTAGGCATCAATGTCACCCCCTCAGTTCCCGATCAGCCGCACCAGCGTCCCGTCCGGGTCGATCAGGGCCGCCATGATGATCGGGCCCATGTCGCGGGGCGGGTGCAGGCGGGGCCAGCCGAGCGTGGTCTCGGGCAGGCCGGTCGCCTTGCAGACCGCATAGAAGCCGTCGAGGTCGTCCAGCCGCAGGCAGCAGCTGAACGAGCTGATGGCCGGGTCGAGGTCTGGATAGGGGAAGAATTCCAGCGTCAGCGACCCGCGCTCCAGGATCATCCAGCCGGCGTCGCGCCACGAGGCCTCAAACCCCAGCGCCGCATAGAAGCGCGCGGTGCTCTCGAAGTCGCGCGACGGCAGGTTGGGCGTGGCGTGGTCGGTCATTCGTGCAGCTTCGCCCGATGAGGCGGGGCCGCGCAACAGAGATCCTCCCCCCAGAGGGGGAGGTGGCCCGAAGGGCCGGAGGGGGAAGGGATCTCCCGTCGGCCGACTTCCCCCTCCGTCGCCCCGGTGGGGCGACACCTCCCCCTTCAGGGGGAGGACTTTCCACAAACCGGAGAACTCCATGAAAGAGACCAAACACGCGGCCTCGCCCGAGGCGCGCGCCATGCTGCATGAGGTGCTGGCGGCGTTCGAGAGCTTCAAGGCCGCCAACGATCAGCGCCTGTCGGCCATCGAGACCAAGCGGGCCGATGTGCTGCTGGAGGAGAAGGTCGAGCGCATCGACGAGGCCGTCGCCCGCGCCCAGCAGCGCCTGGACCGCGCCCTGAGCGACACCCGCCGGCCGTCCCTGAACGGCGAAGCGCCGCTGGCGCGGGTGGACGAGCGCAAGGCCGCCTTCGACCGCTATATCAAGACCGGCGAGGCCCCCGCCCTGCTGCTGGAGGCCAAGGGTCTGTCGGAAGGCGTGGCCACGGCCGGCGGCTATGTGGCGCCGCCCGAGCTGGAGCGGGCCATTCTGCGTCGCCTGGCGGCCACCAGCCCGATGCGCGAGATCTGCCAGGTGCGCACCATCAGCGCCGGCACCTTCCGCAAGCCGGTCTCGCCCACGGGCCTGGCCGCCGCCTGGGTGGCCGAGACCGCCGTGCGGCCCGAGACCACGGCCCCGACCCTGGACGTGATCGACTTCCCGGCCGGTGAGCTCTATGCCAGCCCCGCCGCCACCCAGGCCCTGCTCGACGACGCCTATGTCAGCATCGACGAGTGGCTGGCCGAGGAGGTGCAGGACGCCTTTTCCGCCCAGGAGACCAGCGCCTTCGTCAGCGGCGACGGGGTCAACAAGCCCAAGGGCCTGCTGGCCTACACCGCTGCGCCCGACGCTTCGTATACCTGGGGCCAGGTCGGCTATGTGGCCACCGGCGTGGCGGGCGGCTTTGCGGCCGCCAACCCGACCGACAAGCTGATCGACCTGATCTATGCGACCAAAAGCCAGTACCGCCAGAACGGCCGGTTCGTGCTCAACCGCCGCACGGTCAGCCTGGTGCGCAAGTTCAAGGACGCGCAAGGCAACTACATCTGGAATGCGGCCCTGCAGCCGGGCCAGTCGGCGTCGTTGCTGGGCTTCCCGGTCACCGAGATCGAGGCCATGCCCGACGTGGCTGCCAACGCCCTCGCTGTCGCCTTCGGCGACTTCGAGAAGGGCTATCTGATCGTCGACCGCGCCGGCGTGCGGGTGCTGCGCGACCCCTATTCGGCCAAGCCCCACGTGCTGTTCTACACCACCAAGCGCGTCGGCGGCGGCGTGCAGAACTTCGACGCCGTGAAGCTGCTGAAGTTCGCGGTCAGCTAGCGCCGCGCTGACCCCCTCAGTCCCTCCGGGACAGCTCCCCCAGAGGGGGAGCATCTGCTTTTTTAGATCCTCCCCCTCTGGGGGAGGTGGCCCGGAGGGCCGGAGGGGGCTTTCCCCTTCCTTTCAGAACAAAGCCCCCCATCCCATGCCCAACGCCCTCACCCTGAGCGAGGCGCGCGCCTTTCTGCGCGTGGCCGACGCTTCGGAAGACGCCACCGTCAGCCTGCTGATCGACGCCGCCGAGGCCCGCGTCGGCGGCGCCACGGGCCTGACCCTGACCCCCACCAGCCCGGCCCCGCTGCGGCTGGCCGTCCTGACCCTGGTCGCCCACGCCTACGAGCACAGGGACGGCGCCGAGCCGCCGTTCGCCCTGGTCGAGCCGTGGCTGGCCCCTTACCGAAAGGCGCGCCTGTGAACCCCGACACCCTGCTGGCCCAGGCCCTGGTCGACCTGCTCAAGGCCGCCCCCGCAGTCACCGCCATCGTCGGCCAGCGCATCCATCCCGTAGCGCCGCGCGTGCCGACCCTGCCGTGCCTGGCGCTCACCCGCATCGAGAGCCGCCCCTATGGCGAGGGCGACGGCCTGGAGCATGTGCTGACCCTGACCGCCGTCTCGCGCTTTGGCGGCCCCGAAGAGGCCAGGGCGGTGGTCGCCGCCGTCCGCGCCGCCCTGCACGAGGCCCGCCCCACGCTCACGGGTCGCCGCCTGGTGACCCTGCGCGTCACCTATGCCGACGTCTTCCGCGCCGCCGACCGTGAACAGTCCCTCGGGATCGTGCGTGTGCGGGCGGTCAGCGAGGCGGGCTGAACCCTCGACAACCGGAGATCCCATCATGGCCGCACAAGCCGGCAAGGACATGCTTCTGAAGATCAGTGACGGGGCGCCCACCCCGACCTTCGTCACGGTGGCGGGCCTGCGGGCCCGGACCATCAGCCTCAATGCCCGCACCATCGACGCCACCGACAGCGACAGCACCGGCCGCTGGCGCGAGCTGCTGGCCGGGGCGGGGGTGAGATCGGCCGCTGTGTCGGGGGCAGGGGTGTTTCGCGACGCCGCCTCCGACGCCCAGGTCCGCCAGAGCTTCTTTGACCAGTCGGCCCGCACCTGGCGGCTGACCATCCCCGACTTTGGCCAGCTTGAAGGGCCGTTCCTGGTGGCGGCCCTGGAATATGCCGGCCAGCACGACGGCGAAGCGGCCTTTGCGCTCAGCCTGGCCTCAGCCGGGGCGGTGACGTTCACGGCGATTTAGACGGCCGATGATCCTCCCCCTCTGGGGGAGGTGGCCTGAAAGGCCGGAGGGGGCAGCGCGGCGAGTACCGTGAAGGCCCCCTCAGTCGCTCCGCGACAGCTCCCCCAGAGGGGGAGCATCTTCTTGCAGGAGACCCCCCATGCTTCCCCCAAACC
This sequence comes from Caulobacter sp. AVps18, assembly GCF_058681425.1. NCBI lineage: Bacteria > Pseudomonadati > Pseudomonadota > Alphaproteobacteria > Caulobacterales > Caulobacteraceae > Caulobacter > Caulobacter sp. AVps18. The sequence continues at coordinate 4,494,659 of NZ_CM178737.1, read as the reverse complement.
CTGCGCGCGGCGAGGTGGTCGTGACCCTGGCCGGAGCCCCGCGCCGGCTGTGCCTGACCCTGGGCGCCCTGGCCCGGATCGAGGCGGCGCTGGACCTGGGCGACTGGCGCGAGCTGCCGGCCCGGATGGAGCGCTTGAGCGCGCGCGAGCTGATGGCCGTGCTGGCGGCCCTGCTGGACGGCGGCGGCGAGCCTGTCGAGGCTGGAGCCGGCGTCACCGTGCCCGAGGCCGTCGCCGCTGTGGCCGCCGCCCTGGCCGCCTCGGCATGAGCGGCTGGAGCGCCGCCCTGCGGCTGGCCGCGTCGCTGCGCATCACCCCCGAGGCCTTTTGGCGGCTGTCGCTCGCCGAATGGCGGGCCCTGACCGCGACCCCGCCGGCCCCCGTGCTGGGCCGCGCCGGGCTCGACGCCCTGATCGCCCGCTTTCCCGATGAGGAGATGTCCGCATGAGCGGTTTTGAAGAGGACGGCCTTTCCAGCCTGCCTGCCCGTGCCGCTGAGGCGGCGGCGGCGCTGGAGTCCCTGAAAGCTCCAGCTGAAAAGGCCGCCGGGGCGATAGACGAGGCCTTCGCCCGGGCGGGTTCCAGCCTGGTCAAGTCGCTGGCCCGCGCCGCTGCCGACGGCGAGGTGTCGCTGGCCGAACTGGCCCGGGCGGTGGTGGCGGCGGTCGGTGCGGGGATGTCGGGCGGCGGGTCTGACGGGGGGCTGGCCCAGGCGCTGTCGAGCGCCTTTGCCGGAGCCCGCGCCGACGGCGGTCCGGTGCTGCCCGGCGGCGCCTATCTGGTCGGCGAGCGCGGCCCCGAGCTGTTCCGTCCCAGCGGGGCCGGCAGTATCGAGCCGCTGGGCGGCGGGGGCGTATCGGTGGTCGTCAATGTGCAGGGTGGCGACGCGGCAGGCCTGGCGCGGTCGGATGCTCAGCTGGCCCAGGCCCTGGCGCGGGCGGTGAGTTTGGGGGCGCGGGGGCTTTAAAAGATCCTCCCCCTTTGGGGGAGGTGGCCCGAAGGGCCGGAGGGGGCAGCTCGGCCTATGCCGAAGAAACCCCCTCAGTCACTCCGTGACAGCTCCCCCAGAGGGGGAGCATCTCCTCTCACCTCAGATCACAACCGCCGTCTGCGGCGCGGGGCCGTACTTGTTCTCGCGGGGTTCGCCCAGGCTGCAGCCGACCCACAGGGTGAAGGCCAGCCAGATGGCGAAGGCGATGAAGCAGGCGATGAACAGGCCGCCCACGGCGCTCAGCACCGCCAGTTCGGGCTCGCCGCCACGGACGCCCGCCATGATCGCGGTAATGCCCACCGAGGCGATGGAGCCGAACACCAGCACCGGGCCGAAGACCCAGGGCAGCACCTGCCACCAGCCGGTCTGACCCATGTCGTGCAGACGCTTGTTGTGGATACAGACCGAGCAATAGATCGTCACAAGCGAAAGCGCCCAGCCGAAGAACGGTATCCAGCCGGCCACCACATTGGCGCCCAGCAGGCACAGCCAACCGATCCAGAAGGCCTGCCGGCCGATGCGGCCCTCGGGCGAAAAGAACAGGTTCTTCCAGTCCATCTTGGTCTCCAATCTCGACCCGGAACCTAGTGGCCGGCGCCCCGCAAACGAAGTGAAAAGCGGGTCATGACGCAGACTTAATGGCGGTCGGCGTCCTTCGCCGCCCATTCCCCCATCCCCAGAAACATCAGGAGCCGCCCATGAGCGCCTTCCATGAAACACGCCTGCCGGCGCGGCTGGCGTTCGGCTGCACCGGCGGTGTCGAGCGGCGCACGGCCGTGGTCACCCTGGGCTCGGGGCACGAGCGGCGCTCCAGCCCGTGGGCGCAGGGGCGGCGGCGGTATCTGATCGCCACGGCCTCGCGGCCGCTGGACGAGGCGGCAGAGCTGGTCGCCTTTTTTGAGGCGCGGCGCGGGCGGCTGTATGGCTTCCGGTTCCGCGATCCGGCCGACTTCAAGTCGTGCGCGCCGTCCCTGCAGCCGGCTGCGACCGACCAGCTGATTGGCACGGGAGACGGGGCGCGCAAGACCTTCGCCCTGGTCAAGACCTATGGAACCGGCCTCGAGCCAGTGGTTCGCCCCATCGCCAAGCCGGTGGCCGGCACGGTCAAGCTGGCGGTGGCGGGCGTCGTCCAGGCCCCGGCGGCGTTCAGCGTCGATGCGGCTACGGGCCTCGTCACCCTGGTCGTCGCCCCCGTCACCGGCGCAGCGGTGACGGCGGGGTTCGAGTTCGACACCCCCGTGAGGTTCGATCTGGACCGGCTGGACATCCAGATGGACGGCTTTGCGGCGGCGCGGGTCACCGCCTGTCCGCTGGTCGAGGTGCGGGCCTGATGCGTGCCGTTCCGACCGCCCTGGCCGAGCGCATCGCGAGCGGCGCGGCCAGCCTGTGCCACGCCTTCGTCCTGACCCGTGCCGACGGGACGGCGATGGGCTTTACCGATCATGACGCCGACTTGGCGGTCGAGGGCGTCACCTGCCGCGCCGCGACCGGCTGGACCGCCGGGGCGCATGAAACGGCGGCCGGTCTCTCGCCCGGCCTGGCCGCCGCCCTGGGTGCGCTGGACGATGAGGCCATCACCGCCGCCGATATCGAGGCGGGGCTTTATGACGGCGCCCGCGTGGCCTGCTGGCTTGTCGACTGGTCGCAGCCGGATCTGCGCGTGCGGCTGTGGAGCGCCCGCATTGCCCGCCTGCGCCGCGAGGGCGAAGGCTTCACCGCCGATCTGGAGGGGCCGCTGGCGGCGCTGGACCGCGTGGCCGGCCGCACGGTCGGCCGCCTGTGCGACGCGGCGCTGGGCGATGGCCGCTGCGGCGTGGATGTTTCGGCCCATCCCGGCGCGCGCTGTGACCGGCGCTGGCGCAGCTGCGTGGATGTGTTCGCCAATGGCGTCAATTTCCGGGGCTTTCCCACGACGCCGGGCGAGGACTTCCTGACGCTGTATCCGTCCGAAGGCGAACGCCATGACGGGGGACGGCGGTGAGGGGGGAGAAAGAGATGCTCCCCCTCTGGGGGAGCTGTCCCGGAGGGACTGAGGGGGCCGTCGCGGCGAAGGCCGGCCAGCTTCTTCCGCTAGGCCGGCGCTGCCCCCTCCGGCCCGCTGGGCCACCTCCCCCAGAGGGGGAGGATCTTGCTGTGCACACCGCCGCCCTGGCCCACGCCCGCCAGTGGCTGGGCACGCCCTACCGCCATCAGGCCAGCACCCTGGGCGCCGGCGCCGACTGTCTGGGCCTGGTGCGCGGGGTCTGGCGGGGGCTTTATGGCGACGAGCCGGAAAGCCTGCCGCCCTACCGCCCCGACTGGGCCGAGGTGGGCGGCGGAGAGCGTCTGCTGGAGGCGTTTGGCCGCTGGCTGGTGCCGCTGGACCTCGCCCGCGCCAGGCCCGGCGACGTGCTGGTGTTCCGCATCAGCCCCGGCGTTCCCGCCAAGCACTGCGCGGTGATGAGCGCCCCTGACCGGATGATCCACGCCTATTGGGGCCGGGCCTGCGTCGAGAGCTGGCTGGGCCGCTGGTGGCGCGAGCGCCTGGTGGCGGCCTTTCAATTTCCTCAGGAGTTCAAGACATGGCCCAGCTAGTCCTGTCGTCGGTGGGCGCTGCGCTCGGCGGGGCTGTGGGCGGCACCATCGGCGCGGTGATCGGCGGCGTGATCGACAGCGCCGCAATCAGCAGCCTGACCCCGGCCCGGAAGGTGGGGCCGCGCATCCCGCAACTGCGCATCACCGGCGCGGCCGAGGGGGCGGCGATCCCCTGCGTGCTGGGTCGCGCCCGGGTGGGCGGTCAGGTGATCTGGGCGGCGCGGTTTCGCGAGCGGCGGATCGAGGGGCGGGTCGGCGGCGGCAAGGGGCCGCGCACGGCGTCCTACGCTTACAGCCTGTCGTTCGCCGTCGCCGTGGCCGAGGGACCCATCGACGGCATCGGCCGGGTCTGGGCCGACGGCAAGGTGATGGACATGACCGGCGTCACGATGCGCCTGCATCGCGGCGAGGCCGATCAGGCCCCCGATCCGCTGATCCAGGCCATCGACGGCGCGGCCCCGGCCTATCGCGACCTGGCCTATGTGGTGTTTGAGGATCTGCCGCTGGAGGCGTTCGGCAACCGGCCGCCGCAGTTGTCGTTCGAGGTCTTTCGCCGCCCCCGCGCGCCGGGTGCCGCGCCGGGGCTGGAAGAGCGGCTGACGGGGGTGTGCCTGATCCCGGGTGCCGGAGAATTTGTCTATGCCACCGACGCGGTGCTGCGCCGCGACGGCCTGACCCGCACGCGGGCGGAAAGCGTCAACAACAGCGAGGGGCGGGCCGATCTGGTGGTCTCGCTGGACCAGCTTCAGGCCCAGCTGCCGGCCGTCGATCATGTGACCCTGGTGGTGTCGTGGTTCGGCACCGACCTGCGCTGCGGCGCCTGCCAGATCCGGCCGGGCGTCGAGCAGGCCGACAAGGCCACCCTGCCGTTCGACTGGCGGGCCGGGGGCGTGGACCGGTCTGGCGCGCGCCTGCTCTCCACCGATGACGGCACCCTGGCCTATGGCGGCACGCCCGCCGACCGGGCGGTGCGGCAGGCCATTGCCGAGATCAGGCGGCGCGGTTTGAAGGTGACGCTCTATCCGTTCGTGCTGATGGACGTGCCGGCGGGGTCGGGCCTGGCTGATCCCTATGGCGGGGTAGAGCAGGGCGCCTATCCCTGGCGGGGGCGGATCACCTGCCACCCGGCGCCAGGACGGCCGGGTTCGCCCGATGGCAGCGCCGACGCGGCCAGCCAGGTCTCGGCCTTCTTCGGCAGCGCTACGCCCGCCCAGTTCGGGGTTAGCGACGGCTTGCCCAGCTTTACCGGCGGGGCCGACTGGGGCTTTCGGCGGATGGTGCTGCACTATGCCCGGCTGGCCCAACTGGCGGGCGGGGTGGACGGTTTTCTGATCGGCTCGGAGTTGCGGGGCCTGACCACGGTGCGCGGCGCAGGCGGGACCTATCCGGCTGTCGCGGCGCTGAAAACGCTTGCTGGTGATGTGCGCTCAATGGTCGGGGCGGGGACGAAGATCGGCTACGCCGCCGACTGGAGCGAGTATTTCGGCCACCACCCCGCCGACGGCCCCGGCCATGCGGTGTTCCACCTCGATCCGCTGTGGAGCGATCCGGTCATCGACTTCGTGGGCGTGGATTTCTATCCCCCCGTCACCGACTGGCGCGAGGGGGCGGGGCATCTGGACGCGGCGGCGGGTTTTGCCGGCCCTCACGAGGCTCCCTATCTGCGCGCCGGGCTGACGGGCGGGGAGGGGTTCGACTGGTTCTATGCCAGCTCCGCCGACCGCGACGCCCAGAGCCGCACCGCCATCACCGACGGCACCCATGGCGAGGCCTGGATGTTCCGGCCCAAGGACCTGAAGAGCTGGTGGAGCAACGCCCACCATGACCGGCCCGGCGGCGTGCGGTCTGCCACGCCCACGGCCTGGGTTGCGCGCAGCAAGCCGATCCGTCTGATCGAGTTCGGCTGTCCCGCCGTCGACAAGGGAGCCAATGCGCCCAACCTGTTTATCGACGCCAAGAGCATGGAAAGCGGCCTGCCGCCCTATTCGACCGGCGCGCGCGATGATCTTGCCCAGCGGCGGCTGCTGGAGGCGGTGCTGGACTGGATCGCCGACCCGGCCGCCAATCCGGTCTCGCCGGTCTATGGCGGGCCGATGATCGAGGCGGCCAGCGCCTGGTGCTGGGATGCGCGGCCGTTTCCCGACTTTCCAGCCCGCAGCGGGGTCTGGGCCGATGGGCCAAACTGGCTGCTGGGCCACTGGCTGAACGGCCGGGCGGGTATCGCGCCCCTGCCCGAACTGATCGCCGCCCTGGCGGCGCGGGCGGGGGTGTCGCTGGACGTGGGCGAGGCGGGTGGCGTGGCCGTGGGCTATGTGATCGACCGGCCCATGCGCCTGCGCGACGCCCTCTCGCCGCTGCTGGAGGCCTTCGGGCTGGATGCGGTGGAACGGGGCGACGGGGTGCGGCTGGTGTCGCGTTCGGGCCCTGCGACCGGCACCCTGATCGAGGCCGATCTGGCCTGGCCCGAGGATCGTCCCGCGCCGGTCACCGCCGGCCGCACCCTGACCGATCCGATTGAGACCCTGCGCCTGCGGTTCATTGATGCGGCCCGCGACTATCAGGTCGGATCGGTCAGCGTGCGGCGCGACGCAGGCGAGGGGAGCGGCGATGCCGAAGCGCCGCTGGTGCTGGCGGCGGCCGAGGCCTCTGCCGTGGCCCAGCGCCTGCTGGACGCGGATACGGCCGCCCGGCGCGAGGTGACGGCGCATCTGTCGCCCCTGGCCGCCCTTAGGCTGGAGACCGGCGAGCGGCTGGCCTTCGAGGGCGGGACCTGGCGGGTTTTGCGCGTCGATCTGGACGAGCAGCCCCGCGCGGCGCTGGCCCCGGCCCTGACCGCCGTGGCCGTCGCCCCGACCGTGGACTGGACGCCTGCCCCGCCGCGCGAGCCGGCCGGGCCGCCGGTGCTGCATGTGCTGGACCTGCCCTCTGCCCCCGGCGCGGAGGACGACGCCCGGCCTCTGGTCGCGGCCGCCGCCGAGCCCTGGCGTCCTCTGGACCTGCATGCCGGCGGGGATCTGGACAGCCTGACCCTGCGCGCCGCCGTCGCTGCGCCCGCCACCCTGGGCCAGACCCTCGCCGACCTGCCGCCGGCCTCGTCGCACCGGCTGGACCGGGCGGGGACCCTGACCGTGCGCCTTGAGGGCCAGAGCCTGTCGTCCCGATCCCTGGCCGCGACCCTGGCGGGTGCCAACGCCCTGGCGGTGCAGGCGGCGACGGGCGAGTGGGAGATTATCGGTTTTACGACCGCCACCCTGGTCGGACCGGATGTCTGGACGCTTTCCGGCCTGCTGCGCGGTCAGCGCGACGGCATGACCGCCGCCGCCGCCATCCCGGCCGGCGCAGCGGTGGTGCTGCTGGACGAGGCCTTGCCCCGGCTGGAGGTCGCGGCCTTCGAGCGGGGCTCAAGCCTGCTCGTCCGCGCCGCGCCGGCCGGTGGACCGCCCTCCGGCCCTGCGATGAGCCAGGTCGCCGTCAGCTGGACGGGGCGCGCCCTGCGGCCCCTGGCCCCGGCCCATCTGCGGGTGAAGGTCTCGGGCGGCGACCGGTTGATCAGCTGGATCCGCCGCACGCGGCTGGGCGGTGATGCCTGGGACGGCGAGGTGGCGCTGGGCGAGACGGTCGAGGTCTGGCGCCTGAGGGTGCTGAACGGCGCCGTCGTGGTTCGCGAGACGCAGCTTGCGACGCCGGGCTTCGTCTATACCGCCGCCCTGCGCGCCGCCGACCTGGCCGCCGGAACCGCTGGTATCCTGAGCGTCGAGGTGGCGCAGGGCTCTGATGTGGCGGGTTGGGGCGTCTCCGTAACGCAGTTGCTGTGATAATAATGCAACAATTGGCTTGCGCGGCGCTGCGAACGGCCTAAGTGAGGGCGGGCTATCCTTCAGACCCAGACCTTAACTCTCCAGAGGCTGTTCCTTGGCGCGCGATCCCTATCTGGAACTTGGTGTTTCCCGGTCCGCCAGCGCGGATGAGATCCGCAAGGCGTTTCGCAAACTGGCCAAGCAGTTTCACCCCGACACCAATCCCGGCGACAAGCCGGCCGAGGAGCGCTTCAAGCAGGTCAGCGCCGCCTTCGACATCCTGGGCGACGTCGAGAAGAAGAAGAAGTTCGACGCCGGCGAGATTGACGCTGACGGGCGCGAGACCTCGCGCGGCTTCGGCGGGGCGGGCGGCGGCAATCCGTTCGGCGGCGGCCGGGGCGGCTTTTCCTCGCGCGGCGGCGATGGGCCCGAGATCGATCTGAATGACCTGTTCGGCGACATCCTGGGGCGCGGGGCGCGCAGCCAGGGCGGGTTCGGCGGCGGGGCCGGCGGCTTCTCGCCGCGCGGCGCCGACATCAAGGCCAGGCTCGACATCGACCTGGAAGAGGCCATCCGTGGCGGCAAGAAGCGCGTCGCCTTCTCGGACGGCCGCACCATCGACGTGACCATCCCGGCGGGTGCCCAGGAAGGCCAGACCCTGCGCCTGAAGGGGCAGGGCAGTCCGGGGCGCGCCGGGGCCGGCGACGCCCTGATCGAACTGGCCATCAAGCCCCACGCCATCTATCGCCGCGAGGGCGAGACCCTGGTCATGGACCTGCCGGTCTCGGTGCCCGACGCGGTGCTGGGCGGCAAGATCGAGGCCCCCACGCCCGACGGTCCGGTGATGCTGGGCGTGCCCAAGGGCAGCAACAGCGGCGCCACCCTGCGCCTGAAGGGCCGGGGCCTGGCCGACGCCAAGGGCAAGCGCGGCGATCTGCTGGCCCGGCTGGTGGTGACCCTGCCCGACACCATCGACCCCGACCTGGAAAAGTTCGCCCAGGCCTGGCGCGAGCAGAAGCCTTACACGCCCAAGCGGAAGTAGATTCCGGGCTGTGCCGGCCTGCTTTTGCTTGGCGGCGCAATCAGAGCTTGTAGACTTGCCGCGCCATTCGCGTTTGGTCTGGCGGGGGCGGGCATATGAGACCTGGGCAGCTTTTGGCGACGATCGCCGCAGTGGCGGCTTTCAGCGGCAGCTCGGCCTGGGCCGCAGGCAAAAAGTCTTACACACCGGCGGTCACGCCGTTGTTCACGGCCCTGTCGACGAAGGTTCCAGAACTGGAGGCCAAGGCGGTCTCGGGCGATTTTCACGCCCAGTTCGCTCTGTCGATTCTTCAGCAATACGGGCTTCGCGGGGTTCGGCTGGATACCGAAGCGGCGCGGTTGTCACGGGCGGCGGCCATGACCCCGCGCCCGTCAATGCCGATCACGACCTATATTGCGGGTCTCAACGGCGCGCCGGGACGCGTGTCGATGATCTATGTTCCCCAACCCAGCCTCGGGCCGAGCTTGGCCCGCCAGGTCGATGAGTGCATTTCGGCGCTACAAAGCGCCGTTGCAGGGGGGCCGTCCGCACTCGAAGCTGCCGACGAGACTTTTCTGGATGAGGCCGAACCGGCGATCGGCGCTTCCGAGGATGGCGCGCCGGGCGCGGCGTGTGGCACCGAATTTTTTGCGCTCCTCGTCAGGTCCTGGAGCCTGGCCCAGCCGTGGCGGGCCTGGCCGTTTCCGGTTTGCGATGCTGACGACCGCCGTTGCAGCGTTCTGAGTGCCCGGGTCGAGCGCCTGAACCGGCGCGATCCGGTGGCTGAGGCGGCCGCTGCGGCCGCGAGCGGCGACTTCAGGCTGGGCGGCTCCAATTTCATCGGTCCTGTTCCGCAGGGCTGGAGTCTGCCGGGGGTCACCTGCCAACGCTGGACACGGGCCATGATCAGCCGCTGGCATGTCGGCCAGGACTATGTGCGTGGCGGAGACGCGGAACATGCCCAGGCGGCCCTGGGCTTCATCGCCGCCTATAACCGCCGCATCGTCACTGATCCGGCCTTTCCGTTTCCCGACATCTGTTCGGAGCGGGGTGTCCGTCGCGACAAGGCGTTCAGGCGAGCTCCGCAAACGGCGGCCGAGGCGGCGCGGTCGGGCGATCTCGCCGTGCTGGCCGCGCTGGATCCTTCGGCAGACGTCAACGCCCGGGATCTCTTCGGCGCGACGGCTCTGGAATGGGCCATGCTGCGCGACGACGAGCCGATGGCGCTTGCCCTGCTGGCTCGAGGCGCTGACCCCGATCTCCATGCCGACAGCCCGGGCCAGCCCGGCCCCCTGGCCCTGGCCCTCGCCGCCGATCGCTTCAAGCTCGCCAGGGCCATGCTCGACAAGGGCGCGACCATGCGAGGCGGCACGGGGCTTTGCCGCTTTGGGCTTTGGGATGTCTATGGGCCCGGAGAGGCCGCGCCCAATCGCGGTTGCAGCTGGGCTGGTCTGCTCGCTGCCAAGGGGCAGTTCGATCAGCTGGATGAGCAGGCGGCGCTGGGCAGGCTTGATCCGCAACTCGACCCTCGCACAGGGACGCTGTCGGGCGGCCTTGACGGGATGGGAGAGCTGAATGCCGTATTGATCGGCGCGCTGAAGGCCCGCGATGGTCGCATGATCGCGCGCTTGCTGCCGAATGTCGGCAAGACACCGGACGGGGCCGCGAAGATCCTCGAGCTGCTTTACAGCCAGGGGCGCAAGGATCTGGTGCGTGTCTATGTGCAGGGGCGGGGTTCCCGGGCGGCGCGATCGTCGGTCGAGGCGGATCTCTGGCGCGCCGCCGCCAAGGCGCGGAAGGACGAGGCGCTGGCGCTGCTGATCGACTACGGTGCGGACCTGAACTTCTTGTCGCCCGCCAGGCTGCCCGCTTGCCTTGAAGCCGCCAAAAGAGGCGATGAGGCCGGCCTGAAGGCCTGTATCGAGGTCGCGGCGGAAAGCCGGGCCGGCCTTGCCGCCGCGCTGCGGGCCGGCGACTCCGCAGGCTTCGCCGCGAGGGTTGCGGGGATTGCGGAGGTTCGGGAGCAGGCCAAGCCCACCCTCGTGTCTGCGGCCGCCCGTTATGGCGACGCGGCGATGCTTGAGGCTTTGCTTTCTCGTGGCGCGGACCCGGATAACGGTATCGGCGGTCGTGAGGCGTCCGACTATTATCAGGGGAAGCATCAGCCAGACCTTTCCGGCGGGCGCCCCGGCGATGACTATGCGGTCGCCGATGTGCCCAGACCCTCGCCCGTGGCGGCGGTCGCCCTGCGGGGCGACGCGCGGAGCCTGCGCCTTCTGATCGACGCTGGCGTCCCGGCCCCCGAGGGCGCGCTCTTCGAGCTGGGCGGCCTGGGCAATCCTCCGCCCGGACTGCCGTCGTTCAGCAACCCATCGCAGAACTTCGATACCTCGGGTCTGCCCAGTAGTCCCGGCGCCGGAAAGCTGGCGGCGATGGCGCTTGTCATCGCCGAACTGGTCCGCACCAAAGGCGCGGCATCACTTGAGCCGGCCTTCGCCAGCGCGACCTACAGCGGCTATGACGATGTTCTGAGCTTGATGATCAAGAGCGGCTTCGATCCGTCGCGCGTAAAGGCACCCGAGGTAATCTGGTCCAAATGGTCCAGCCTCGGTAATCCCTGCAAGCCCTCGACCGGCCGGCTTCTGGTTCGATCCGGCCTGCCGTTGAAGTATCCCGTCTCCGAGTTCAGCCGCTGGCCTCCACTGCACGGGCTGGCCGCAGGGTGCTTCAACGCCGACAGCGTCAAGGTGCTTGTGGAGGCCCCTGGTGTCGACATCAACCAGATCGACCCGGACGGTCGCACGGCCCTCGACGTCGCGATCGCCTACGAGCGCCCGGCGCTTGAGGCGGCGCTCCGAAAGGCGGGAGGGCTCAGGCGTCGCGATATCACGTCCGGCGCTCCGACCGGCGAACAGGCGGGCTCTCAAGATGAAGGTGACATTGACCTCACCCAGTCGTTTGAGGGCTGATGTCCCCCGATCAGGCGCTCGCCCCGTGACAGAACGACACGCCCCGTCCATAAGCGCGTTGTTCAGTCTCCATTCAGCCGCAGCCCTCTAGACCTGAGCATATGAAACCGATCCGTGCCCTTTTCGTCGCCGCTGTCCTCGCCGCCGCCCTGCCGGGCGTGGCGTCGGCGCAGCGTGACACGGACTCGCTGGGGGCCAACTGGCGCGCGCAGTCGGACCAGGCGCGTGGCGGCGTGCAGTCGGGCCGTCTGGTGCCGCTGGCCAAGGTGATCGAACAGATCGCCCGCCGTACGCCCGGCCGGGTGCTGGACGCCGGCCTGGAGGGCCGCAACTATCGTGTTCGCTGGGCCACCGCCGACGGCCGCCGCATCGACTTCATCGTCGACGCCGAGACCGGCCAGATCCTCAGCGCCAACTAACCGAGGGCCCCTCATGCGTATTCTGCTCGTCGAGGACGATCCCGACCTGTCGCGCCAGCTGAAGCTTGCCCTGGCCGATGCCGGCTATGCCGTCGACCACGCGCCGGACGGCGAAGAGGCCCAGTTCCTGGGCGAGACCGAGCCCTATGACGCGGTGATCCTCGACCTGGGTCTGCCCAAGGTGGACGGCGTGTCGGTGCTGGAGCGCTGGCGCCGGGGCAATATCGCCACGCCGGTGCTGATCCTCACCGCCCGCGCCGCCTGGAGCGACAAGGTCGCCGGCTTCGATGCCGGGGCTGACGACTATCTGGCCAAGCCCTTCCATACCGAGGAGCTGCTGGCCCGCCTGCGCGCCCTGCTGCGCCGCTCGGCCGGCCATGCGGCGCCGTCGCTCTCCTGCGGCGCGCTGCGCCTTGATCCGCGCGCCGCCCGGGCCAGCGTCAATGGCGAGCCCCTGCGCCTGACCTCGCTGGAATACCGCCTGCTGCACTACATGATCATGCATCAGGGAAGGGTGATCGGCCGCACCGAGCTGGTCGAGCACCTGTACGATCAGGACTTCGACCGCGACTCCAACACCATCGAGGTGTTCATCGGCCGGCTGCGCAAGAAGCTGGGCAGCGACCGCATCGAGACGGTGCGCGGCCTGGGCTATCGTCTGACCGCGCTGGAGGGCGAGGCGACCGAGTGACGATCCGGGCGAGGGTCTGGTCATGATCGACCTGCGCCGCCCTTCGCTTGTCCGGCGGCTGGTGCTGCTGGCCGCCGCCTGGAACATCGTGGTGCTGGTCGTGGCCGGCCTGTTCCTGACCGCCCAGTTCCGCGACGCCGCCATTCGCCGGTTCGACCAGAGCCTGGCGGTGCTGACCGACGACCTCTATGCGGGCTCGACGGTGGAGGACGGGGTGCTGAAGGCGCCGTTCCTGACCGATATCCGCGCCACCCGCACCTATTCGGGCCGCTACTGGACGATCTCGCACCGTGCGCCCAGTGGGGCCCTGAAAGTCATCGAGCGCTCGCGGTCACTGTTCGACAGTGACCTGATGGTGGCCTCCGACGCGGTGGACCGCCTGGACGCCGCCCCGGGCAAGACCCTGTTTTTCGACATGCGCGGTCCGCAGGACAAGCCGCTGCGCGCTGCCGCCCTGCTGGCCCGCCTGCCGGGCTATGCCGATCCGGTGGTGTTCATAGCCGCCGAGGACCGCTCGCCCATCGATGCCGACGCCGCGCGTTTTGGCCGGATCACCGCCGTGGCCCTGCTGCTGCTGGGCGGCGGCCTGATCCTGGCGGTGGTGGTGCAGGTGCAGGTGGGCCTGGCGCCGCTGTTCCAGTTGCGGCGCGAAGTGGCGTCCGTGCGGCGCGGCCGGGCCGAGCGCCTGACCCGCACCTATCCCGACGAACTGGAGCCTCTGGCGGTCGAGCTGAACGCCCTGCTGGCCCACAACCAGGAGGTCGTCGAGCGCCAGCGTACCCATGTGGGCAACCTGGCCCACGCCCTGAAGACCCCGCTGTCGGTGATGATCACCGAAGCCGGCCAGCAGCCTGGCGCGCTGGCCGAAGTGGTGTCGCGTCAGGCCGACGTGATGCGCGAGCAGGTTGACCACCATCTGCGCCGGGCCCGTGCCGCCGCCCGCTCCCAGACCAGCGGCGAGCGCACGCCGGTCGAGCCGATACTCGACGAGCTGGCGGTTACGCTTGAGCGGATATTCCAGGACAAGTCGGAAGGGCGGGGCGTCGAGATCGACTGGCGCTGCCCCGAGGACCTGTGTTTCCAGGGCGAAAAGCAGGACCTGATGGAACTGGCGGGTAACGTCATGGAAAACGCCGGCAAGTGGTGCAGGGGCAAGATCCGTGCGGTGGCGACGCCGGTCGGCGAGGCGCGCTGGACGCTGGTGGTCGACGATGATGGCCCCGGCCTGCCGCCCGACCGCTGGGGCGACGCCCTCAAGCGCGGCCAGCGGATGGACGAGCACACGCCGGGTTCGGGCCTTGGCCTGTCAATCGTTGACGAACTGGCCCGGGCCTATGGCGGGTCGGTCACGCTTGGTGAATCACCCCTGGGCGGTTTGCGGGTCCTGCTGGACCTGCCGCGCGCCCATGGCTAGATGTTCAGTCCCGGACTTTGATGGGCGTGGAACGGCCATCGGATTGGAAGTGCTCTAGATATCTGATTGATAGTCATTTCCTCCTTCGCTGGTGGCGTTGTCAGGTCAGAATACTCGCCAGAGGCTCTCCCGATCCTGCCGGCAGCACCCGCGCGACCTGATGTCGCGACAAGTGTGGTAGCGCTCCCTTCTGCGGATTGGGTTAAATCTTTGCTGGCCATGGTGTTTCAGCTTTTGGCAATCCAGCGTTTTCCGAAATGTTTTTGGTCCGGTTTCGGAAAGTCTTAACCTCGTTGGCAACATGGTTGACGCTGTCGGTCTTTCGATCCGGCGGAGAACCATGGCAGCCATAGCCGCTCACAAGTTGCAGATTGTCCGGACGCTGGTGCAAACCGCGCCTGACGCAGCCCTGCGCAGTCTTGAGCTGGCACTGTCGGGCGTGGGCGAGGTCGGCGGATTGGCCCAGGTGCGTGGCCTGGTCGAGATCGAAACCACCGAGCGTTTCGTCCGCAACAACGTTTTGGCCCCCATAGTTCCGCTATGCGCCGCGCGCACCAAGGTCGGCCAGATCAGTTTTCCGGCCGTGACCCTGCCGCGCCTCTGGAAGGCGCTGAAGGTCGCCGCGCCGCAGCGTGTCGAGGAAGCCTCTTCCAAGTGCAATCCCTGGGACCTGGAGAACGGCTCCCCGGAAGTTTTCGATCAGCTTTGCCATATCGCCATGCTGGGTCTTCGAGATCCGGCCCAGGAGGCTTTCGAACCCCTGCGCGAGATGGCCGATTGCGAAGCCCTGGCGGGTTGCCTATCCCTCTCTGCCATCGTGCGCTCCACCTTGCCCCGCCTGTCGGACTGGGTCAGCCGGATGAGCGGCGAAAGCGCCGCCGCCGCGCGCCTGGCCTATCGCGACGCGTGCCTCATTCGCGACGACGCCGGCCCGATCCTGTTCGACATGATGGCCGCCCAGTTGCCGGAAGACTGGCGCATCCTGCGGATCATCTCGGCCGTAATGGACCGTCCCAATGACCGCTATCTGGCCAGCTCGGAGGCCGGCGCGTTCGGCGAGCAGGTGCTGACCGATATCGAGACCTCGATCGCCCTGATCCGCGACTTCGACTTCGACAAGGGTGAGAAGCTGGGTCGTGAGGCCGCCCTGGCCGCCCAGCGCGTGGCCATGCAGATCACCGAGTTCGAGCAGTCGGTCAACATCGCCAAGGATGGCCCCTGGGGCAAGCGGGTGGTCAAGTTCAAGCAGGCCATGGCCCAGGCCGCCGACATCCGCATGGCCGCCGCCGACAAGGAACTGGCCGACGCCCTCCCGACGCGCCCGATCTCGATTCTGGCGGGCAAGGGCGGCAAGGGTGTCGCCAAGCTGGAAAGCCCGCCGGATGAGCGCCGCGTCCGCCGCGCAACCTCCGCCCTGGCCTTCATCGCGGACCTGCGCCCCTGCGCGGCCCAGGCCGGCTATGGCAACACGCGCACCAAGGCCCTGGAAAAACTAAACACCCGCCTTGATCAGTATATCGAGGACGTTCTGTACGCTGCCCGTACGGGCGAGGGTGGCGACCCTGTGATCGCCCAGCAGTATCTGGATGTCGCCGCCGACCTGATCGCCTTTACCCGCGACGACAAGACAGCCGAAATCGTCCGTCGACGCGCCGCTGCGGCTATCGCAGCCTAACGACCCCCTTAAGCGCTTTTTTTGCTAACGGCCGGACGCATTCCCGGCTAACAGGCGATCATGATCGCATTCTGGATCTCGGCGGCCGGTTTGTCGGCTGCGGCTGGCGCGCTGGTGTTGCGCGAGGCGGCGAAAGCCGGCGCAAGCGGCGCGCCGCAACTCGACGCCCATCGTCGCCAGCTGAGCGAGATCGACCGCCTGGCGCAGGATGGCCTGCTGGACGAACCCGAGCGCAAGGCGGCACGGGCAGAGGCCGGTCGCCGCCTCCTGGCTGATGCCGACGCCGCCCGGGACTGGCCCGTCGAGGGTGCGGGTCCGCGCCGTGTCGCCCTGCTGGCCGCAGCCCTGGCACCGCTGGTCGCCCTAGGTGCCTATGTCGCTCTCGGCGCGCCCGGCATGAGCGATCAGCCCTATGCCCGCCGGGTGGCCGAATGGCGCGCCACCGATCCATCCGCCCTGGATCCGCCGCGCATCGCTGCCGTGTTGGAGACCATTGCCGCCGAACGGGCGGGTGATCCCGAGCCCCTCAAGCATCTGGCCCTGGCTCGCGCCGCCTCGGGCGATCTGGCGGGCGCCGAGCAGGCCCTGCGCCGCGCGGTGCGCCTGGCACCGCGTCGCGCTGACCTGTGGACCGCCCTGGGCGAGGTCTTCGTGTCCGAGGGCGAGGGCCAGGTCGGGCCCGACGCGCGGCTGGCCTTCGGCGAGGCCCTGAAGATTGACCCTGCGGCACCGAGCCCGCGCTATCACCTGGCCCGGGGCCGTATCGCCGAGGGCGATGTCGCGGGGGGACTCGCCGACTGGCGCGCCCTCGCCGCCGGCCTGCCTGCCGACGATCAGGGCCGCATCGCCCTGGAACGCGAGATCGTCGCCGTGCAGCAGGCCGGCGGAATTCCCGCGCCTGTCGCCGATCCGGGCCAGACCGACCAGGTGCAGGGCATGATCGCCGGCATGGTGGACGGACTGGCCGCGCGGCTGAAAACCACCCCCGACGATCCCGATGGCTGGGTGCGGCTGGTGCGGGCCTATGCCGTCCTGGGCGATACCGCCAAGCGTGACGCCGCCCTGGCATCCGCCAGTCAGCGCTATGGCGACCAGCCCAAGGTGATCGCCGCCCTGCGTCAGGCCGCCCAGACGCCGCCACAGGCCAAGGCCGCCCCCGCAAATCCTGCTCAGCAAGAGAAAACACGGCCATGAGTTTCTGGCCCAAGTCGCGCAAGGCGCGTCGCCGTCTGACCATCCTGCTGGCCATCGCGCCGGTGCTGGCCCTGGCGGTCGGCCTGGCGCTGTACGGCATGCGCGACGCTATCTCGCTGTTCTACACCCCCGCCCAGGCCCAGGAGGCCAAGGTGCCGGCCGGGCGCAAGGTGCAGCTGGGCGGCCTGGTGCAGGTGGGCAGCGTGGTCAAGCACCCCGGCGGCGATGTCGAGTTCGTGGTCGCCGACCACAAGTCCACCGCCCGGATCAAGTTCCACGGCGACCTGCCCGACCTGTTCCGCGAGGGGCAGGGCATCGTGGCGCAGGGGTCGTTCGACGGAAACGGCCTCTTCATCGCCACCCAGGTGCTGGCCAAGCACGACGAGCGCTACATGCCGCGCGAAGTGTCCAAGGCCCTGAAAGAACAGGGCGAGTGGCGCGGGCAGGGCGCCGGCGTGCCCGCCTATTATGCGCCCAAGGGATCCAAGCCATGATCGTCGAACTGGGCGCCTTCGCCCTGGTCCTGGCGCTGGTGCTGTCGGTCCTGCAGAGCGGCCTGTCGGCCGTGGGCGGCGCGCGTTGCTCGACCATACTGGCCGGGGCGGGACGCGGCGCGGCGGTGGCGACCTTCGTCTGCGTGGCGGCGGCCTTTGCGGCCCTGGTCTACGCCTTCGTGACCTCGGATTTCTCGGTCGCCAATGTCGCGGCCAATTCCCACACCGCCAAGCCGATGCTGTTCAAGGTGGCCGGGGCCTGGGGCAGTCATGAGGGCTCGATGCTGCTGTGGTGCCTGGTCCTGACCGGCTATGGCGCGGCCATGGCTCTGTTCGGCGCCAGCCTGCCGCCGCGCCTGCGAGCCTATGCGGTGGCCGTGCAGGGCGCGCTGGGGATCATGTTCCTGGCCTATACGGTGTTTGCGTCCAACCCGATGGCCCGGCTGGTCGATCCGCCGGTCGAGGGTCGCTCGCTCAATCCGCTGCTGCAGGACTGGGCCCTGGCGGTGCATCCGCCGTTCCTCTACGCCGGCTATGTCGGCTTTTCGGTGGTCTATAGCCTGGCCATGGGCGCGCTGATCGATGGTCGCATCGACGCGGCCTGGGCGCGCTGGGTGCGGCCCTGGACCCTGGCGGCCTGGAGCCTGTTGACCGTCGGCATCACGCTGGGCGCCTTCTGGGCCTATTACGAGCTGGGTTGGGGCGGCTGGTGGTTCTGGGACCCGGTCGAGAACGCCTCGTTCATGCCCTGGCTGATCGGGGCGGCCCTGCTGCACTCGGCCATCGTCATGGAAAAGCGCGGCGCTCTCCCCGGTTGGACGCTGTTTCTCGGCCTGGCGGCCTTCACCTTCTCCCTGTTGGGCGCGTTCCTGGTGCGCTCGGGCGTGCTGACCAGCGTCCACGCCTTTGCCGTCGATCCGACGCGCGGCGTGCTGTTGCTGATCATGATGGGCATCGCGGCGGGGGCAGGGTTCCTGCTGTTCGCCCTGCGCGCCCCGGCCCTGAACTCGGGTGGCCTGTTCGCCCCGGTCAGCCGCGAGAGCGCCATTGTGCTCAACAACATCGTGCTGTCGACGGCCACGGCGACCGTCCTGCTGGGTACGCTGTATCCCCTGATCCGCGAGGCCATCGACGGCGAGGCGGTGTCGGTGGGGCCGCCGTTCTTCAATCTCACCTTCACGCCCGTCATGCTGCTGGCCCTGGCCATATTGCCGGCGGGACCGCTGCTGGCCTGGAAGCGCGGCGACGCTTCTGCCGTGATGCGCCGCCTGTGGATCGCCCTGGCCGTCGCCGCCCTGCTGGGCCTTGTGGCCTACGCCCTTGTCACGCCGCGCAAGGCGCTGGCCAGCGCCGGCGTCGCCCTGGGCTTCTGGCTGATCGGCGGAGCCCTGACCGAGCTGGCCGAGCGCGTAAAGGCCTTTCGTGTTCCTCTGGCCCAAAGCTGGCGCCGGGCCACCGGCCTGCCGCGCGGTGCCTGGGGCACCACCCTGGCCCATGCCGGCATGGGCGTCTTCGTGTTGGGGGCCTCGTTCGAAACCGCCTGGCGTGTTGAACAGGCCCAGGCGCTGAGCCTTGGCCAATCCTTCAAGCTGGGCGCCTATGAGCTGACCCTGACCGATGTCGGCACGGTGGAAGGCCCCAACTATCTGGCCGAGCGCGGCAAAGTATCGATCACCGACAAGGCCGGCCGCCTGGTCTGCATGGCCCAGCCGGAGCGTCGCTTCTATCCGACCGGCGGCCAGACCACCTCCGAGGTTCACATCTGCCCCAAGGGCCTGGATGATCTGTATCTGGTGATGGGCGAGCGCCGGGCGGGCGAGGGCGGCAAGCCGGCCTGGCTGGTGCGCGGCTACGTCAATCCCTGGGTGCGGCTGATCTTCCTGGGTCCGCTGCTGATGGCCCTGGGCGGCGCGGTGTCGCTGTCGGACCGGCGTCTGCGGCTGGGTGTGGGGCGGCGGGCTTCGGAGACCAAGGCGTGAGCGGCGCGCAGATCAGGATCCTTCTCGTCACCCTGGCCGCCGTGGCCTGCATGGCCGCTGCTTCCGAGCCATCCGAGCGACTGCCCGATCCCGCTCAGGAAGCCCGCGCTCGCACCCTGTTTCGCGAGGTGCGCTGCCTGGTCTGCCAGAACGAGTCGATCGACGATTCGCAGGCCGAACTGGCCGGGGATCTGCGGCGAATCGTCCGCCAGGAGATCGCCCAGGGCCGCAGCGATCGCGAGGTTCGCACGTTCCTGGTGGCCCGTTATGGCGAGTTCGTGCTGCTGAAGCCGCCGTTTTCGTTGGGAAACGCAGCGCTTTGGCTGGCACCGGCGGGCCTTTTGCTGGTCGGCGGTGGCCTGATGGTGGCCCTGCTGCGCCGCCGGAAGGTGGATGGTGAGGACCTGCCGGGCGAGGCGGAGGCGCTTTCAGCCGAAGAAGAGGCGCGGTTGGCCGCGCTGCTAGAGGGCGACGGACACGATTGCGCCGAAAAGCGGCCGCAAGAAGCACCTCCGGCGTGATGCAAAGATGTTTCAGGAACCATTGCGCGTTACGCCATCAGGACTAGGTTCTGCACGGACAGGTCCCGGCGCCGGGCGCCGCGGGTGAGGAAAGACAAGAGATGACCGCTAGGAAGTCGGGTTTCATTTTGGGCGCTGTTGCGGGCGCAGGCGTCGCTGCTGCGGCTCTGGCGGGCGCGGGCATGCGGATGGGTGGCGCGGACGCGGCTGAAGCGCCGGCCGCCGCCCACGCAGCCATGGCACCGGTCGCCAATTTCGCGCCGCCTCCCGGCGCGCCGATGTCGTTCGCCGACATCTTCGAGAAGGTCTCCCCGGCCGTCGTCCAGATCGAAGTGATCTCCAAGGCGGCCGCCTCGCCGCGTCTGCGCATTCCAGGCCTGGAAGGCTTCGATATCGTGCCGCGCGGCCAGAAGCCGGGTGCCGAAGGCGAGGACAATGACGCGCCCGCTGCGCCCAAGCAGCAGTCCTCGGGCTCGGGCTTCTTCATCTCGGCCGACGGCTATCTGGTGACCAACAACCACGTCGTGGCCGACGCCGACGAGATCAAGGTGGTCATGAAGGACGGTCGCGAGCTGAAGGCCACCGTGGTGGGCCGTGACGAGGGCACCGACCTCGCCGTGCTGAAGGTGACCGATCCCAAGGCCAAGGGCGCCGACTTCCCCTATGTGAACTTCGAGAACCAGGCCAAGCCGCGCGTCGGCGACTGGGTGATCACGATCGGCAACCCGTTCGGCCTGGGCGGCACCGCCACGGCGGGCATCATCTCGGCCTATAATCGCGATCTGGGCGACAGCTCGTCGCGTTTCGTCGACTACATCCAGATCGATGCCCCCATCAACCGGGGCAATTCGGGCGGTCCGTCGTTCGACATCTATGGCCGGGTCATCGGCGTGAACACCGCGATCTTCTCGCCCACGGGCGGTTCGGTCGGCATCGGCTTCGCGATCCCGGCTGATGTGGCCGAGGCGACCGCCAAGCAACTGATCGCCGGCGGCAAGGTGGTGCGCGGCTATATCGGTGCCAACATCCAGGACTTCGATGCCGATATGGCGGCGGCCCTGGGCCTGCCGGACGTCAAGGGCGTGATCATCGCCGAACTGGTAGCCGGCGCGCCGGGCCAGAAGGCGGGCCTGCTGCCCGAGGACATTGTCACCGCCGTCAACGGCGTGGCCGTCAAGACCGGCTCGGAACTGACCCGCGAAGTGGCCAAGACCAGGCCGGGTGAGCCGATCAAGCTGTCGGTGCTGCGGGGCGGCAAGCCCCGAACCATCGAGGTCAAGTCGGGCGTGCGTCCGTCTGAAGACTCGCTGGGTATCGGCGATGAAAACGCTGAGGGCGGTGCCAAGCCGTCGCCGGAAAAGCCCCAGACGCAGAAGTTCGAAGCCTTGGGTCTCAGCCTCGCTCCGATCGACGCTGCCGCCCGTTCGACCTACAAGCTCGATCCAGACCTCAAGGGTTTGCTGGTCACCGGCGTCAAGGCAGACTCTGATGCCGCTGAAAAGGGGCTGGCCAAGGGCGATGTGCTTTCGGGCATCAACGGCATGACGGTCACCTCTTCGGCGGACGTCAGCGCGGCGATCGCCGCCGCGCGCAAGGCCGGCCGGCCCAGCGTGCTGGCAAGGGTTGTGCGCCAGGGTATTCCGGTGATCCGGGCCCTCGATATCGTTCCCTGATCTACCCGCAGATCTGCAATGAACCCGCCCGCCCCGGTCTGACCGGGGCGGGCTTTTCGTTGGAAGTCTGTCCAAGGTTTAAGGTACGGTTGTGCCCAAAGCCGCTATCCAGAGGCCACGTGTCGCGTCCGATGGTCGAATCGGTGGAACGTCGGTGCGTATCTGCATGACGGACGCATGAAGGGGCGGGATAATGCGCATTCTGATCATCGAAGATGATATCGAGGCCGCCGCCGCGATGAGCCACGGGCTCACCGAGGCCGGCTATCAGTGCGAGCATGCGCCCGACGGCGAGGCGGGCCTGATCGCAGCGGGCAAGGGTGGCTTCGACGTACTGATCGTCGACCGCATGATGCCCAAGAAGGACGGTGTCGAGGTCGTCGAGACCCTGCGCCGCGAGGGTGACAACACGCCCGTGCTGTTCCTGTCGGCCATGGGCGAGGTCAGCGACCGCGTGGTGGGCCTCAAGGCCGGCGCCGACGACTATCTGGTCAAGCCCTATGCCTTCCCCGAGCTGATGGCCCGGGTCGAGGCGCTGTCGCGCCGGCGTGAAACCGGTGCCGTCGCCACGACCCTGAAGGTCGGCGAGCTCGAGATGAATCTGATCAACCGCACGGTCCACCGGGCTGGCAAGGAGATCGACCTGCAGCCGCGCGAATTCCAGCTGCTGGAATTCATGATGCGCCACGCCGGCCAGTCGGTGACCCGCACCATGCTGCTGGAGAAGGTGTGGGAATACCACTTCGATCCGCAGACCAACGTCATCGACGTGCACATCTCGCGCCTGCGCAGCAAGATCGACAAGGGCTTTGACCGGCCCATGCTGCAGACTGTGCGCGGGGCGGGCTACCGGCTCGATCCGTAGGCGTCGCTGCGGCGTCGTGGTAGGATAGGGGCCATGAACAAGCTGACGAAGCCCGTTCCCGATGATGCAGAGCCTTTCGGTCCGGAGCTTTCCGAGGTCGAGATGGAGGCCTGGATCGCGCGCAATCGCGACGAAATCAACGCATCTCTCGTCCGCGCGCGCCGGGATTTCGCGGAGGGTAAGGCCGAGCCTTGGGACATTGAGGCGATATTGGCCGACGCCGAGGCCGAGTTCGAGAAAAGCCAAAAAGGCTGATGCAGGCTCCGACGGTCGTTCGATCTCCTGACGCCCAGCGGGACCTCAGAGTGCTCGCAGCCTGGATTTCTGGCGAGAGTGGAAGGGCTCGAGCGCGGGACGTTCTGTTGCGGCTTGACCGGACAATCTCCCGGCTCGCCGCGCGACCTCTGATCGGGCGACGTCGAATTGATTTCCAGGGTGAGCCTTACAGCTTCAGTATTCCGCCGTGGCTGATTGTGTACGACCCCCTTCCCGACGGCGCAGGCATCCATGTCCTCCGCATTCTCGACACCCGCCGTGACCTCGCCGCCCTGCTGGGCAAGAAGAGTTAGACCATGCGCCTGCCGCGCCTTTTGCGGACGACCCCGTTCCGCCTGACCCTGCTGTTCCTGGCCCTGTTCGCGGCGGCCGCCAGCGCATTCCTAGCCTATATCTATATCGCCACCGCCGGCGAGGTGAACCGCCGCGCCGACGCCGAGATCAGCCGTGAGATGGAGAGCCTGGAGGCCACCTATAGGGTCGGCGGGGTTGCCACGCTCAACCAGGCCATCATCGAGCGCGCCATCGGCGAGCGGCCGTTCGTCTATCTGTTGCTGGACGCCAGCGGCAAGAAGATCTCCGGATCGGTCGAGGCCCTGCCGGTCGATGACTTCAAGGGGCCAGGCCCCACCTGGGTGACCTTCAAGCTGACCGACCGAAATATCGACGGCGCGGAGATCCGCCGCTCGACCCGCGCCGTGCTGGAGAAGCTGGACGGCAAGGAGGTGCTGATGGTCGGCGCCGACGTGCAGGATTCCGAGGACTATGTCCGCAAGATCGTCCGGGCCCTGTGGGGCGCGGGGGCGCTGGTCATCATCCTGGGCCTGGCCGGCGGGGTTCTGATCAGCCGCAATGTCTCGCGCAGCATGCAGGGACTGGTTGACCTGGTCACCGCCGTCCAGGCCGGCGACCTGCACGCCCGGGCCAAGGTGCGCGGCGCGCGCGACGAATATGACGAACTGGCCGAGGGCCTCAACGACATGCTCGACCGCATCGAGCGGCTGATGGGCGGCCTGCGTCATGCCGGCGACGCCATCGCCCACGACCTGCGCTCGCCCCTGACCCGCCTGCGCGCCCGGATGGAAGTGGCGCTGATCGACGTCGAGAACGGCAAGGGTGACCCGGTGGCGGCGCTGGAGACCGCCCTGGTCGATGCTGACGGCGTGCTCAAGACCTTCAACGCCGTGCTCGCCATCGCCCGGCTGCAGGCCGCCGGCCAGGCGCCCGACCAAAAGAGCTTCGACTCCAGCGAACTGGCCAGCGACATGGCCGAGCTTTACGAGGCCGGCTGCGAGGACAAGGGGCTGGATTTCAAGGCCGAGATCACGCCGGCCCTGCATATCCGCGGCAATCGCGAGTTCATCGCCCAGGCCCTGGCCAACATCCTCGACAATGCCATCAAATATACGCCCAGCGGCGGGGCGGTGATGCTGCGCGCGCGCCGTCGCTCCTCGGGCGAGCTGGAGTTTTCGGTGACCGACACCGGCCCCGGCGTGCCCGACGAGGACCGCGCGCGGGTCGTCCAGCGCTTTGTGCGGCTGGAAAACAGCCGCAGCGAGCCGGGCGCAGGGCTGGGCCTGTCGCTTGTCCAGGCCGTCGCCGCCTCGCACGGCGGACGCCTGGAACTGGCCGAGGGGCCGGGCGAGTACAACGGCTTCGGACCAGGGCTGCGGGTGGCGTTGGTGTTGCCTCGGGTGGAGTAGGCGGCATTGGCAAGGATTGACAATCGCGCTAGCGTCATAGGCCTTTTGAGGGGACCAACCGTGGCACCGCGCAATGTCAATCTGACGGATCATCTTGCTGATTTTGTTGATGCCAATGTCGCGTCCGGGCGTTTTCAGAACGCCAGTGAGGTGGTGCGCGAAGGCTTGCGTCTGCTCGAACAGCGCCAGAGCGAGGATGAGCTGAAACTGGAGCGCCTGCGCCAGGCCATAGAGCAGGGGCGAGAAGACGCTCGAAACGGGCGCACCGTTCGCATCGAGCCAGGTGGGGTCAAGGCTTTTCTGGCGACCCTGAGGCCGTCCGGCTCTTGAGCCTGCAACGGTACCTGGAACCCACCTTTCTGGCGCGCAGCGACATCGTCGACGTGCTGAGCGGCAGCGCCCGACGATTTGGACCGGTCAGCCGGCGTCGCTACGAAGCGCTTGTCGATCTCGCGCTTGAGGACATCCTTGCCGACCCTCTGCGACCGGGCAGCCTGGCGCGTTCCGAACTGGGGGAGCGAACGCGCACCTACCATCTTCGCTTCAGTCGAGATCGCGTAAGGCCACCCAGCGAGCGCGTGAAGGCACCGCGCCACCTCCTGGTCTACGAACTGCCTGATACCGAGACCGTATTGGTCCTGCGGTTGTTGCACGACGCCATGGATTTGGCGCGTCATGTCAGTCGCGCCCTCGATTGACGTGGTGGATGCCTGCTTTCCTGGCGTGCCCATCTTTAGCTGTGGATGTGGCGACCTTTAGGGTCGAACCGGGCTTCGGCCCGCGCGAAGGTGGCGGAGTACGCTACAGCTTGGGTTCCTGTATGACTTTCGAGATCAACGCGATCGCGAGCCGCCGTCGCCTGCTGGCAGGACTGGGCGGTCTGGGCCTGATGGGCGTGGCCGGTTGCGCGCCGGGCCAGATCGCGCGGCCGGCGCCAAACGGTCTGGCGCCCTTCGACC
Organism: Caulobacter sp. AVps18; assembly: GCF_058681425.1. Classification (NCBI taxonomy): domain Bacteria; kingdom Pseudomonadati; phylum Pseudomonadota; class Alphaproteobacteria; order Caulobacterales; family Caulobacteraceae; genus Caulobacter; species Caulobacter sp. AVps18. Next base: position 4,469,445 of record NZ_CM178737.1, on the reverse strand, counting down.
TCGTACCGCCCCTGGCACCGTTCCGGATGAAGCCCGAGCGCATCTCGAAGATCACCGTCTGCCTGCGGCCGTTCCGGAAGGCTGGACCGCGCCTGGACGTCGAGACGGTGGGCGACAAGACCGTGGTCCACAACTATGGCCACGGCGGCAGCGGCTGGTCGCTGTCATGGGGCTCTGGGACCATCGCCACCAGGAACGCTCTGTCGACCGGCGAGCGCGACATCGCGGTGATCGGCTGCGGCGCCCTGGGCCTGACCACGGCCACCCTGCTGCGCCGCGCGGGGGCCAATGTCACCATCTATGCCAGCGAGCGCACGCCCGATACCCGCTCGGCCCGGGCCACCGGCACCTGGTCGCCCGACTCGCGCATCGCCGCCGTCGGAGCCACCGCGCCGGGCTTCGAGGCCCAGTGGGAGGAGATGTGCCGCACCTCCTACAAGGCCTTCCAGACCTATCTGGGCCTGGCCGGTAATCCTGTGGAATGGACCGACCGCTACAGCCTGTTTGACACGCCGCCCGGACCGGGTCGCGTGACGCCACCAGACCCGAACGGCGTGCACTTCGTCGAGTATGTCGACCGCGTTCGCGATATCACCCCGCGCGGCATGGATCTGCCGGCGGGCAGCCATCCGTTCCCGACGCCCTATGCGCGACGCGGAACCTCGATGCAGTTCAATATCGCTGAATATGCCCACCTGCTGATGACCGACTATCTGCTGGCCGGCGGCGGGATCGAAACCATGACCTTTCACACCCCCACCGATCTGGCGGTGCTGAAGCAGAAGGTGGTGGTCAACTGCACCGGCTATGGCGCGCGGGCGCTGTGGAAGGACGAGACCGTGGTGCCCGTGCGCGGCCAGATCACCTGGCTGATCCCCCAGCCGGAGGTGAACTACGGCCTCTATTACAAGAACGTCTCGGTGCTGCCGCGCCGTGACGGGATCGTGGTGCAATATGTCGGCGAGACCGAGGCCTGGGGCTATGACGACGCCAATGAAGTGGCCAGCCGCAGCGAAGCCGAGGCGGCCATCGGCACCATTGCGGGGCTCTATAGTCGGGGCAGGCCCGGCTCGGCCTGAGCAGCACGGGTGGTCTCGGCCTCCAGGCGCGGGGCCAGATCGTAATAGTCCAGGCCGCGCGGCGCGAGGCTCCAGACCGCGATGAAACTGGCCACGCCCAGGGCGGTCAGGGATAGAAAGCCCGCAATCTCGCGCCGAAGTCCCGGCTGGCCCCGGCCAAGAAGGCTGACGCGCAGGATCAGGGGATGGGTGGCCCATCCGCAGGCCAGGGGCGAGGTGCGCGCCGCCATCTGCACCTTGAGCAGGGTGCGGGCATAGTCACCGCCGATGCCGCGCCGCAGGGCCATCACCGTGGCGTCGCAGGCCAGTTCCTGATCGATCCGGGCAAAGCCGGCGGCGATCTGGATCAGGGGATTGCACCAGCCCAGCACCCGACAGGCGACGATGGCCAGATTGGCGATCGGATCACCGCGCCGGATGTGGGTGCGCTCGTGCAGCAGGATCAGGTCGCGCTCGCGGGCGTCGAAGCGCTGTGCGAAATCGGCGGGCAGCACGATCCTGGGCCAGAGCGAGCCCATCACGGCCGGGCCGGCGCGGCCCCGCGCCGCCCTGCGCCGATAGGCGCTTTCCTGCCAGGCAAAGACGGCCGAGGCCGCGACGGCGCCGGCCACCCACAGCAACAGCAGTCTTAAGGCCAGTCCATTGCCCAGGGGCGCGGCGGGCGCGCCCACTTCCAGAGTTTCGGCCAGGCTGGGAAAGGCGCTGGCTGCGGCGGCCGCCGGGATGATCGCCCACAGGCCGTAGGTCATGCGGGCGCCGAACAGGCCTCTGGCCGGAACCCGCAGCAGCAACACCAGGACCACGGCCGCCGCCGCAGCGATCTGGGCGCGGATCAGGGTCATGGCGAGCAGTTCGGCCAGCATCTTGGTGCTCCACCCCAGCGCCGGCGCGAGCCGACGCCTAATGGTTACAACTGTAAAACAACCCGTCAAGCGCGCGTCTTGCCCGCTGGATCGCGCCGGGCCACGGTGGGGTCATGACTCGCCTGCTAGACCACCTGGCCCCCTGTGGCCCGATCCATGATCCCAAGGCCGCCGAGCGGGCCCATGAGGCGATCCTGCGCAAGGTGGGCGAGGCTGGAGCCTCCAGCGTCGAGGCGGCCTGGCCCGCCCTGGCACCGGTCTTTGCGGCCTCGCCCTATCTGGCTGGACTGGCGCGACGCGATGCGCTGCGCTTGCCCTCAATCCTTGAGGCGGACCCAATTGAGCGGCTGGCGGCGATCCTGGCGACGGCGGAGGCGATCTGCGCCGAGCCAGATTTCGAGACCGCCCGGCGCCGCCTGCGCGAGCTGAAGGCCGACCTGCATCTGTTGACCGCCCTATGCGACCTGGGCGGGGTCTGGGATCTGGACGCTGTGACCGGTGCCCTGACCCGCTTCGCCGACATATCGCTGCATGTGGCGCTGTCCCAGGCCGTCCGTCTGGAAGTGGCGCGTGGGGCCTTGACCCACATCGGTGAGGGCGAGGCCGGACCTGCGCCGGGCCTGTTCTGCATTGCCATGGGCAAGCATGGCGCCTTCGAGCTGAACTATTCCAGCGACATCGATTTCTCGATCTTTTACGCGCCGGAAAAGCTGCCGGTGGCCGAAGGGGTCGAGCCGCAGGGCGTGGCGGTGCGCATCGCCAACCATCTGGGCCGCATTCTTCAGGAGCGCACGGCCGACGGCTATGTGTTCCGCATCGACCTGCGCCTGCGGCCCGATCCGTCCTCGACCCCGCCGGCCATGCCCATCGATGCGGCCCTCGACTACTATGAGAGCGTCGGCCAGAACTGGGAGCGCGCGGCCCATATCAAGGCCCGCATCGCGGCCGGTGACCGGGCCGAGGGTGCGGCGTTCCTCGCGCACCTTCAGCCCTTCATCTGGCGGCGAAACCTGGATTTTGCGGCCATTGCCGACATCCATTCGATCAAGCGCCAGATCCATACCTACAAGGTGGATGACCGCCTGACCGCCAAGGGTGCCGACCTGAAGCTGGGGCGCGGCGGCATCCGCGAGATCGAGTTCTTCGTCCAGACCCAGCAGCTGATCCTGGGCGGACGCCAGCCCGACCTGCGCTCACCCCGCACCCTGGACGCCCTGGCCGCCCTGGCCGCCGCAGGCCACGTCAAGCCCGCTGACGCTGTCTGGCTGACGCAGGCCTATCGCGACCTGCGCGCGCTGGAGCACCGGGCCCAGATGATCGCCGACGATCAGACCCACAAGCTTCCCGAGTCCGACACTGACCGCAAGAAGGTCGCGGCCCTTTGGGGGCAGGGCAATCTGCGCTCGTTCGACGCCGACGTCGGCAAGATCCTCAAGGGCGTCAATCAGCGCTACGGCAAGCTGTTCGCGGGTGAAGAGGAACTGTCTTCGCGCTTTGGCTCGCTGGTCTTCACCGGCGTCGAGGACGATCCCGAAACGTTGGCGACGCTCAAGCGCATGGGGTTCTCAAGCCCCGAACGGGTGGCCGCCACGATCCGGGGCTGGCACCATGGCCACATCGCCGCCACCCGCACCGAGCGGGGTCGTGAGCTGTTCACCCGGCTGGCACCGCGCCTGCTGGACGCCGCCAACGCCACGGGCGCGCCGGATACCGCCTTCAATCGCTTTGCAGACTTCTTCGCGTCCCTGAGTTCGGGCGTGCAGATCCAGTCGCTGTTTCTGGCCCAGCCGCGCCTTTTCGAGTTGATCGTCGAGGTCATGGCCTTTGCGCCCCGTCTGGCCTCGACGCTTGCGCGGCGACCCACGGCCCTGGACGCCCTGCTGGACCCCGCCTTCTTCGGGCCTATGGAGGTGCCCGAGGTCGCGCCGTGGGACCCGGACGATTTCGAGGGCGCCATGAACGCCGCGCGGCGGCTGTTCCGCGACCAGAGCTTTCGCATCGGCGTGCGGGTGATGAGCGGTACGGCCGACGCCCGCGACGTCGGCGCCGCCTTCGCTGATCTGGGCGACCTGATTGTCGGCGGCCTGGCCCCGGCCGCCCTGGCCGAGACGGTGCGGCTGGGCGGGGCCTTTCCGGGCGAGGTGGCGGTGGTGGCCTTGGGCAAGGCCGGCTCGCGCGAGATGACGGCCAAGTCGGACCTGGACCTGATGACGCTGTATGCCGCCGAAGGCCCGGTCTCGATGTCGGCGATCAAGGGCTGGGGCGCTGAAAGCTTCTATGCCCGCTTCACCCAGCGCCTGACCTCGGCCCTGTCGGCGCCGACCGGGGAGGGCACCCTCTATGAGGTGGACCTCAAGCTGCGCCCGTCGGGCACCAAGGGGCCGGTGGCGGTCAGTTTCGCCGCCTTCGAGGACTATTACGCCCGCGAGGCCGAGACCTGGGAGCTGCTGGCCATGACCCGCGCCCGGGTGATCTGGGCCAGTTCGTCAGCCTTCCAGGCGCGGGCCGAGGCCGCCATTGAGGCCGCCCTGCGACGGGCGCGCGATCCCGCCCGGACGGCGCTGGACGTCCTGGAAATGCGAGCGCTGATGGAGCAGGAGCGCCCGGGCAACGGCGTCTGGGACCTGAAGCTGACTCCTGGCGGTCTGGTTGATATCGAGTTCGTCGCCCAGTTCCTACAACTGAAGCACGCCGCTGATGGCGGGCCGTTGGCCCAGAACACCGGGCAGGCCCTGGCCGCCCTGCGCGCCGCCGGTCTGGCCGACGCGACCTCTCTGGCAGCGCTGGAAAGCGCCTGGCGGCTGGAGCAGGATCTCTCGCAGCTGATCAAGGTGGCGCTGGAAGACGGCACCGATCCCGAGGCCGAGCCCAAGGCGTTCAAGGCCCTTCTGGCCAAGGTCGGGGGCGTGGGCCAGTTCAAGGCGTTGAGGCCCAAGCTGGCCAAGGCCAAGACCGAGGCCCGGGCAGCCTTTGCTGCAATCGTGCGGCCCCGATAGGGGAGGGCAGCTCAGCGGCGTCCAAATCAGCAGACGCTTGAAAAGTGGCAAACGTTAAACGGCTTCTGCATGGCGGGTACGCTACTCGTCAGCTATCGGAAAGCGCAGATGAGCTTGTGAAAGGGGTGGTGTGAAATGAAGGTTCTGTTCTCGTGTGGCGCTGGTCTGGCGGCCGCCCTTGCTCTGTCGGTTGCGCAGCCCGCAGCGGCGCAGAGCCCGGTTTTCGATCCCACATCCTGGAAGCCCCTTGTCGCCGGGCCCAAGACGCAGGTTCTGGTGCTGGGGAGCCTTCATCTCAGCAATCTGGAGAAATTCGACCCCGCCTCGATGAGTGCGCTGCTAGACAAGCTGGCCGCCTACAAGCCGACCGTCATCACCATCGAAGCCTTGTCCGGCATGCAATGCGATCAGTTGCGCCGCTATCCGACGATCTATCCCGGCGTTGCGGATCAGTATTGTCGCTCAACCGAATTGGCCCAGAAAGCCACGGGTCTTGATGTGCCCACCGCCTATGCCCAGGCCGAGGCGACGCTGGCCTCATGGCCGGCCAGCCCAACGCCTGCCGCGCGCCGTCGTTTGGCCAGCACGCTTCTGGCGGCCAATGAAAGGGCTTCGGCGCTGGTGCAATGGCTGAGGTTGCCGCCGGCGGAACGGCGCGTGGGCGACGGGCTGGATAAGGCCCTCGTGAAACTGCTGAATGAGATCGCGGCAGCTCCCAATGAAAACTATCAGATCGCTGCGGTGTTGGCCGCGCGGAGCGGTCTGGAGCGCGTGTATTCCACAGACGACCACACCTCGGATGCGGTCCAGAGCGAAGATCCGGCCTTTGAAGCGGCGATAACCCGCATCTGGTCCAGCCCGAAAGACGCCGCGCCGGCCGCCGGCGCGTCAGACGCCGATCCGGCCGCGGCGATGCTGAGCCTTTTCCGCTACTACAACACGCCACAAATGCAAATGTACGCGATCAAATCTGATTTCGGCAAAGCTGCGGCGGACAAGACACCGGAATATTGGGGCCGTCAGTATGTAGGATGGTGGGAGGTGCGAAATCTCAGAATGGTGGCCAATATTCGCGCTGCCTTCGTGAAGACGCCGGGCGCGAGAGTGCTTTCGGTTGTTGGGGCTTCGCACAAGCCTTACTTTGACAGCTATCTGAACCAGATGCATGAAGTTGAGCTTGTCGACGTTGCTGCGGTTCTCAAATGAGCGGGCTGACAGTCTGGCCGTAGCCCTGCAGAAGGCTGCGACGGAATCGGCGGCCTTGGTCGTTCAACGGTGACTGGGACGGGGCGTCCGACGGTTTCTGGAGACCACCACATGCTCAAGCACACTCTGATCGCGATCACCGCCACGCTGATCGCCGCGCCGGCCCTGGCCGCCGGCCAGCCTGGGGCCAAGCTGGACGCCAATGGCGACGGCAAGGTCACGCAGTCGGAATTCCAGGCGGGCCGCTCGGCCCAGATGCTGGTCCTGGACGCCAACAAGGACGGCAAGCTGTCGCGCGCCGAGTTCGCGACCCTGCGCGAGGAGCAGGCCAAGGCCAAGCGCCAGCGCCGCGCCGACCGGATGTGGTCGCGTCTGGATGCGGACAAGGACGGCGCCCTGTCGCGCAGCGAAATGGACGGCCTGCTCTCCAAGCGCTTCAAGCGGATGGACACCGACAAGGACGGCACCCTGAGCGCAGCGGAGTTGAAGGCCGGCGCGGATCGGATGAAGGTCAAGGCCTGATCGGTGCCGTTTGCGGCGAAGAGGTGAGGATTGACGCCGCAGGGGGGCGATCCCGACGAGGCATTGCTGGCGGATGTCGGCCGGGGCGACCCGGTCGCCGTCCGTCAACTTCTGGATCGACGCCTTCCGCGCATCCTGGCCCTGGCGCGCCGCATGCTGAACGATGCCGGCGAGGCCGAGGACGTGGCGCAGGAAACCTTCCTGCGAGCCTGGAAGCAGGCGCGGTCCTGGCGGCCGGACGGGGCGCGGTTCGATACCTGGCTGCACCGGGTGGCGCTGAACCTGTGTCACGACCGGCTGCGACGGCGGCGCGACGTGGTGATGGCCGAGCCCCCCGAGCAGGCCGATCCCGGCCCTCGCCCCGATGCCGGGGTGCTGGGGCGCGAGGTCTCGCAACGGGTCGAAGCGGCCCTGGCGGCCTTGCCCGCCCGTCAGCGCGAGGCGATCGTGCTGTGCCATCACCAGGGTCTGGGCAATATCGAAGCGGCAGGCCTGATGGAGATCAGCGTCGAGGCGCTGGAAAGCCTGCTGGGGCGCGGCAGGCGGGCGCTGAGGGCGGCGCTGGCCGACCTTGCACGCGCGGACGGATGACGGAGACGCCGAAATGACCGCCGACGAAACCCTTACCGCTGAACGGTTTGCCGAACTGGCGGACACCTATGGCGGCGATATCGGGCGCTGGCCCGAGGGGCTGCGTGAAGCCGCGCGGGCGCTGCTGGCGGCGGATCCACAGGGGCTTGGCCATATTCTGCAGGCGGCGGCCGCGCTGGATCGTCTGATGGACCAGGCACCCGCCGGATCCGTCGATGCGGCCTTGCTGGGCCGCCTGATCGCCGCCGCGCCGCGACCGGTCACCTCTGTCCGCCGCTGGGTCGCCGCCCTGGGCGCGGCCCTGGGCCTGGGCGTCGCGGCCATGGCGGGCGTCACGGCCGGGGTCGTGCTGGGCACACATGATCGTGACGACCTGAGCGCCGACGCCCTGATCGCCGCCTCCGTTGGGGACGCCGAAACGACCGAAAGTCTTGAGGAGCCCGCTGCGTCATGACCACGACCCGCGCCCTGACCATCGCCCTGATCATCTCTGGAGCCCTGAACCTGTTTCTGGTCGGCGGCATCGCCGGGGCTGCCTTCATCCGCCACCGGATCAAGGCCGAGTATCCGGTGGTCGGTGCCCTGACGGGCCGCTCGCCCATGTGGACCGCCGGGCGGGGTCTGACGGTCGAGCATCGTCAGGGGCTGAGGCAGGCGGTTCGTCGGGCCAACCTGGCCAACCGCGAGCCTGCGGGGCTGGCGCGCTCCGAGCGGCGGGCGGTGTGGCAGAGCCTGGCGGACGAACCTTTCGACGCAGCTTCGGCCTCGCGCCGGCTGGCGGCCGCCCGCGACCTGGACCGTCAGACGCGCGGGCGCGTCGATGACGCGATCGTGGCCTATGCCGCCACCCTGCCGCCGGAAGAGCGCGCGGCGCTGGCAGAAGGCCTCGTGCGCCTGCAGGCCGCTCGAGGACCTGAAAGACCGCCCCGACGCTGATTTGCGGATTTGGATGTAACCAAACGGCGTGTTGCTCCGTATCTAGGACAGTGCATCGACACCGGAGCCCGCCATGCTGATCCGCCAACGCCCCGACCTGACCGAGAACGAGGTCACCGGCCACGACCTCTACCTGCGGCGGCGCGAGTTTATCGGCGGTGCGGCGGGGCTGGGCCTGGCGGGCATTGCGGGTGCGGCCGGCGCCGCGCCGCTGAGCTTTTCCAAGGGCTTTTCGACCACGGAAGCGCCCACCCCCAAGGACGACATCACCAGCTACAACAACTTCTATGAGTTCGGCCTCGACAAGGGCGATCCGGCGCAGAACGCCGGCCGGATGAAGACCCGACCCTGGACCGTGCGCATCGACGGCGAATGCGAAGCCCCCCGCACGGTCGGCATCGAAGACCTGATCAAGGCCAACAAGCTGGAAGAGCGCATCTACCGCATGCGCTGCGTCGAGGGCTGGTCGATGGTCATCCCCTGGGTCGGATTTCCGCTGAAGGACCTGATCGCCTCGGTCAAGCCGACCTCCAAGGCGAAGTTCGTGGCGTTCGAGACCCTGATGCGGCCGTCCGAAATGCCCGGCCAGGCCTGGAACACGCTGGACTGGCCCTATCGCGAGGGCCTGCGGATCGACGAAGCCACCCACCCCCTGACTCTGATGGCCGTGGGCCTATATGGCGAAACCCTGCCCAACCAGAACGGCGCGCCGCTGCGGCTGGTGGTGCCCTGGAAGTATGGCTTCAAGGGCATCAAGTCGATCGTGCGGATCACCCTCACCGACAAGCAGCCGCGCACGGCCTGGAACGTTTCAGCGCCGCGCGAATACGGCTTCTATTCCAACGTCAATCCGGCCGTGGACCATCCCCGCTGGTCGCAGGCCAGCGAGCGCCGCATCGGCGAGTTCCGCCGCCGCGAGACCCTACCGTTCAACGGCTATGGCCAGTATGTCGCCGATCTTTATCGCGGCATGGACCTGAAGAAGAACTTCTGATGGTGGCGATCAAGGCGGCGAAGAAGCGCCCCTCAAAGGCCCGGGACAACCTGGTCTATGCCCTGGTCTGGCTGGCCTGTTTTGCGCCTCTGGCCTGGTTGGCCTGGCAGGGGTTCAACGGTGATCTGGGTGCCAATCCCATCGAGAAACTGATCCGCCAGCTGGGTGTCTGGGGTCTGCGGCTGCTGTTGGTCGGCCTGGCGATCACGCCGCTGGCGCGGATATTCAAGGCACCGCGTCTAGTACGTTTCCGCCGCACCGTGGGCCTGTTCGCCTTCGCCTACATCGTGCTGCACCTGTTCAGCTATGTCGGGGTCGATCTGTTCTTCGACTTCAATCAGCTCTGGAAGGACATCCTCAAGCGGCCTTTCATCACCCTGGGCATGGGTGCCTTCGTGCTGCTGATCCCTCTGGCGGTGACCTCGACCAACGGCTGGATCATCCGCATGGGCCGCGCAGCGTGGCAGCGCCTGCACTGGCTGATCTACCTGATCGCGCCGCTGGGCGTGGCCCACTACTACTTGCTGGTCAAGGCCGACCACCGACCGCCGCTGGTCTATGCGGCGATCTTTGCGGTGCTGATGGGCTGGCGGGTCTGGGACAAGGTTCGTCGTCGGACCTAGAGCAAAGGTCGCCATGATTGAATCATGTCGTTTGCTCTAGATTCTTGTTTTGGCGCGCTATTTCGGCGGCGAACCGGTATCCACTTCGCTGACTAACGCTCTAGTCACTGGCCCCCTCCGCGCCTGCGGCGCCCCTCCCCCGGAGGGGGAAGATGGCCTCGTCTTCCCCCTCCGGGGGAGGGGCGCCGCAGGCGCGGAGGGGGCGAGTGGCCTTAGCTACTTCTTCGCCACGCCCTGCGCATAGGCATCTGCGGCCGCCAGGATGCGCAGAACGTTTCCGCTCCAGATCGCCTCGATATCGGCGTCGCTATAGCCCTCGGCTTTCAGGCGGGCGGTGATCTTGGGCAGGTCGGTGATGTCCTCGAACCCGTCCATGCCGCCACCGCCATCCCAGTCGGCGCCAACGCAGACGCCCTTGGGACCGGCCACTTTCAGCACATGCAGCATGCTCTTCATGAAGAGGTCGAAGTCGCCGCGCACAGCGGGGTGAGCCTTGTCGATGGCCGCGCGTTTGTCGGCATAGGCCTTGACCACCTCGGGCGTAGCCGTCTTCAGGTCGGGGCCGCGACCCAGGGCCTCCAGCGCGGCCTTGCGTTCGGGGCTGGGCGTCGTGTCGATCAGGTAGATCGAGTTGATGCAGATCGCCCCGCCGGCGTCGGCGATCTTCTTGATGCGGGCGTCGTCAAGATTGCGCGGATGATCGTAGATCGCCTTGGGGCCGGAGTGCGAGGCGATGATCGGGGTCTTGGACAGGGCAACCGACTGATCAACCACATCGTCGCTGGCATGGCTGACATCGATGACAACGCCCAGGCGGTTGGCCTCCGCGATCCAGCGCAGGCCCAGCGGCGAATAGCCGTTCCAGATCTTGCCCTTGGGGTCGGTGGAGCTGTCACCCAGCTGGTTGTTGCGGAAGTGAACTGGGCCGGCCATCCGCAGGCCTTCCTTCTGGAAGGTTTCCAGCAGGGTCAGGTCCTCGCCCAGGGGCCAGCTGTTTTCCATGCTGATGAAGGCAAACTTCTTGCCCGCCTTGTTGATCCGCACCGCGTCGGCAGCCGTCAGGGCCAGTTCGAACGTGTCGGGGTGGGCGGCCAGCATCTCGCGGATCTCGATCGCGCGATGCAGGGCGTAGTTGCGGGCGTATTTGTAGCCGTCGGCGCTCAGCTCGCCCTGGCCGATATAGACGACGAAGAACCCGCCATCGAGGCCACCTTCGTTCATGCGGGGAAGGTCGACCTGGCTGAAGTCATGCTCGACCTCATGGCGATCCACCATGCTCCAGCCGGGCCGCGCGAAGTGGGTTGGGGTGTCCAGGTGGGTGTCGAGGGTCAGGACCTTGTCGTGCGCGGCCTTGTCGGCCTTTGAAACGGCAGCGGGCTTGGTCGACTTGGCCGGCGTCTGGGCCAGGGCCGGAACGGCGACCAGAAGGGCAGCGGAGCCCAGAAGGGCGGTCAGCAGGCGATTGGGCATCGAGGCTCCGGGAGAATGAACGCGGACTGGAACAGGCACGCTTGCGGATCGCGCCTGAGGCGTCAAGGCGCAGCGCGCCCGCAGCCGATCAGAACAGCCCCAGCGCCTTGAAGCTGGCCACCCCGTCGCGTCCCACCACCAGATGGTCGTGAACGCTGATCTTCAGCGCCCGGCCGGCCTCGACGATCTGCTTGGTCATGTCGATATCGGGGCGCGAGGGGGTGGGATCACCGCTGGGATGGTTGTGCAGCAGGATGATGCTGCTGCTGGACAGTTCCAGCGCCCGGCGCATCACCTCGCGCGGATAGACGGGCGCGTGATCGACCGTGCCGCGGTTCATGATCTCGTCGGCGATCAGCTGGTTCTTCTTGTCCAGAAACAGCACCCGGAACTGTTCGCGCGGCTCATTGGCCAGAGCGACGCGGACATAGGACAGCAGGGCGCTCCACGACGAGATCACAGGCCGCTTGGCGATCTTGTCGCGACCGGCCCGCATCGCCGCCTCGTGCAGCAGCTTGAGGTCGATGGCCGCGCTCTCGCCGACACCCGGCACGGTCTTGAGCTCTTCGATGGAGGCGCTGATGACGGCACCGAACGAACCGAACCGCGTCATCAGAGCCTTGGCCAGCGGTTTGACGTCGCCTCGCGCAAAGGTGCGGAACAGATAGAGCTCCAGCAGCTCATAGTCGGGCAGGGCCACAAGGCCCCCCGCCTTGGCCCGCTCGCGCAGGCGCTCGCGGTGGCCAAGCTGATGGCGGGCCGGCGCTGCGTCGGACACGCCCAGTGATCTTGCGCTGACCATTTCGCCCCCGATTCCGAGGCGAGTATCTGGCCCTAACCTCTTCAGGTTGTCGAGAGGGCTCAGCCTGCAGCGGCCGCCTGCATCGTCTCGGCATAGAGCTTGAGCAGGCGCGCCTCATCGACGCCGATGCTCACCGCCTGGATCGGCTGGTCGTCCCAGGCCGAGGGGCCAAACAGTTCGCCTTCGGCCTTCAGGCAGGTTTGGCCCAGGGCGATGCCCTCTGTCAGCACCCGCACCGAGCCGCGCCTCAGGGTGAACAGCGACGGATCGATCACGAAGGCCACGGCGGCGGCGTCATGGACGCAGCAGCCGGTGATGCCGTCCCGGCTGCCGTAAAAGGCCGCATAGGGCTTGGAGATCTCGTTCAGGAACACGCCGGCGTCGCCGGCCGCGTCCGCCAGGGTCTCCATATAGGCCGGCGACATCACCACCTGGGTGGTCACGTCCAGGCTGATGGCGGTCAGGGGCCAGGGCGCGGTGAACACCTGGTCGGCCGCCTCGGGATCGTTCCAGATATTGGCTTCAGCCACCGGCGTCACATTGCCGGGCTTGCCGGCCAGGCCGAAGGCACCGCCCATGATGACGACGGACTTGAGCAGGCTCGCCACCTCTGGATCCGCCTGCAGGGCCAGGGCCAGATTGGTCAGCGGGCCAACGGCGCACAGCACCACTTCGCCCGGATACTGACGGGCCAGGTCGATGATCGCCTGATGGGCCGGCTTGGCCTCGGGCTGGGCCGGGACAAGGCCCGTTAGCTCCACGTCGCCCAGTCCGTTCTCACCGTGCACGAAGGTGGGCGAGGGGTTGCGCGGCCGGGTCAGGGGCTTGTCGGTTCCCTTGAAGACCGGCGCGGTCAGGCCGAAGCGCTGCTTCAGATACAGCGCGTTGCGGGTCGTGGTCTCGATATCGGCATTGCCGAAGATGGTCGTCACCGCGATCAGGTCCAGGGCCGGGCTGGCCTCAATGAACAGCAGGGCCATGGCGTCGTCGATGCCGGGATCTGTGTCGAAGATGATCTTGGTCGGGTTGGTCATGGGGCGGCTCTAGCGGTTTTCGGTCGGCAGGGCGAGACGCTGGTCGGCGCCGGCCTGCTTCAATGAGACATGGGCGGAAGCAACCTTCCAGCCCTGCGGGGTGCGGATCCAGGTCTGGCTCTGGCGGCCGATCCTGTCGGACCCCTCGCGCTGGAACTCGACATGGGCGATGGCGAAGTCATCGCCAAAGGTGGTGATTTCGGTGCGCAGCCGCGCGCGCGGCGGAGAGCCGCCGGCCCGGCCGAGCCGGAAGGCGGCAATCTCGGCGAAGCCGTACAGGTTTTCCGTCACACCCAGGCGCACCGTATGGGGCGAGTCCCAGAACGCGCCGTCGAGAGCCTCGACATCATTGTCCATCAGCGCCGTCTCATAGGCGTCGACAGCGGCGGTCACCTGCGCCAGCACGGCCGGATCGTTCAGGATCATTGCAAGCCTTCCGGAGCATGGGCGGCGACGACGCCCAGGCGTTGCAGTTTCAGCCCGGCGGCCAGGGCCAGGTCCTCGCGCCAGGCCGGGGCGATGATCTGGACGCCGATCGGCAGCTGGCCCGGACGGTTCACCGGCGCGGCCAGGGCGGGCAGGCCGATATAGCTGATCGGCTGGGTGAAGGCGCCCAGGTTCTTGCGGACCGAGACCTGCTGGCCGCCCATCTCCATCGTCGTCTGGCCGATGCCGGGGGCAGGGCAGACCGAGGCCGGGGCCAGCAGGATGTCGAAACTCTGAAACGCCCGGCGCACCTCGTCGCGGAAGATCGTGCGATAGCGCTGGGCGGCCTGGGCCACGCCATGCGGCAGCAGAGCCCCGGCCAGCAGGCGGTCGCGGACGGCGGGGTCATAGTCCATCGCCGAACTTTTCAGGTCAGCCAGATGCAGCTCGCCCGCCTCGACAGGGGTCAGGCAGAAGGCGGCGGCGCGGGCGGCCTGGGCACCGGGCAGGATCACCCGGTCCCTGGCGTCCAGCGCCCGGGCCACCAGATCCAGCGCCTCCAGCACCTCGGGAAAAGCGCCTTGCGCAAACCAGCCGCCCAGTACGCCCACCCTCAAGGGCTGGTCGGCCAGGTCTGAGATCCTGTCGGCCACCGGCTCAGCGGCGCGGACACAGATCACGTCGCCGCCGGCATCGGGGCCCTGCATCAGGTCATAAGCCAGGGCCAGGTCTTCGACGGAGCGCGCGAAGGCGCCGGCATGGTCCAGGCTCTCGACGAACGGAAACACGCCCTGGCGTGACAGGCGGCCATAGGTGGGCTTGAGGCCGAAGATCCCGCACAGGCTGGCGGGGATCCGGATCGAGCCGTTGGTGTCTGACCCGAGGCTCAGGGGAACCAGCCCGCCCGCCACGGCAGCCGCAGAGCCGCCAGAAGACCCGCCGGCGATGCGGCTCAGGTCATGCGGGTTATGGGTCGGGCCGTCATGGGCGTTCTCGGTGACGAAGCCATAGGCGAACTCGTCCATGTTCAGCGCGCCCACCAGTATGGCACCGGCCGCCTCCAGCCGTTGGATGAGCGTAGCATCGTGCGAGGGCGGCGTTGCGTCGCGCCGGATCTTCGACCCGGCCAGGGTGGGCAGGCCCGCGATGTCGAACAGGTTCTTGACCGCGAAGGGCACGCCCGCCAGAGGCCCGACGGCTTGGCCGGCGACGATCCTGGCGTCGACCGCGTCGGCATGGGCCAGGGCGCGTTCGGACAGTGTGGCGGTGAAGGCGTTCAGGGCGGGGTTGTGCTGCGCGATCCGTGCGAGGGCGGCTGTGGTCTCTGCCCGGGCGGTGGTCTGGCCGGCCCGAACGGCGGCGGCGATCTGGAGGGCACCGGGAAAGCTCATGGCTCGAACGCCGGGGCCGTCTCGGCCGCGTGCTCGCCCAGGGCGGCGACGAACAGGGCCGTCTGGGTGCGTAGCAAGCTCAGGTTCTCGTGCACTGCCGCCAGGGTGGCTTCGGGCAGGGTCAGGTCGATGGCCGCCGCGCGGGCCTGGGCCCAGGCGGCGATATCGCCGTCGGTGAGGTCGAGAAAGGCCTTGGTCGCCGCGTCGATCGCCATCGTGGGGCGGTCTCCATAAGTAAGAATTTTATTCATATACCCGTGTCGCGGGGCTAGGCTAGTGCGGTGCCGCTTTGGCGGGATGTGCCAGGCGGCCGCCCGTCCGGCGGACACTTGGGCCGCAAAACGCCCACGGGGCAGGCACCTTGCTTCTATCGTCAAACCGGTGCGCCGGCGATCTTGGGAATAGGCCGCAAACGGCGTCGAAGTAGCCTTGTAATAGAAGGCTTACTTGATGACGCACCACCACCTGGCTTCCACGCCTGAGACGATCCGCTTTGGGATGTTCGACGCGGCCTTTGATCCGGTGCTCACCGTGGTCTCGGGCGACAGCGTGACGTTCGAGTGCGTGTCGGGCGGGGTCGAGGTGATGCCGGGACCCGAGAGCGGTTTGGTCATCCCGCCGGCGTTGCAGGCCATCCACGACAGCAAGCCCGAACGGATCGGACCGCACATCCTGACCGGTCCCGTGGCCATCGCGGGCGCGGAGCCCGGCGACACGCTCGAGGTGCGGATCGAGGCGGTCGAGCCCAATAACGACTGGGGCTACTGCGCTGTGCGGCCGCTGGCGGGAACGATCCCGGAAGACTTTCCCGACCGCTATGTCAGCCACATCGCGGTGGACCGTGCGGCCGGGACCTGCAAGCCCAGCTGGGGGCCGACCCTGCCGCTGAAGCCGTTTTTCGGCACCATGGGCGTTGCTCCGCCCGCGAAATATGGCCGCCTCTCCAGCCGCGAACCGCGCGAGCATGGTGGCAATATGGACAACAAGGAGCTGGGCGCCGGCGCGACCCTGTTCCTGCCGGTCTGGGTTCCGGGCGCCAATTTCTCAGCCGGCGACGGCCATGGCCGGCAAGGCGACGGCGAGGTCTGTGTCAACGCCCTGGAGATGGGTCTGACCGGGACCTTCAGCTTCATCCTGCACAAGGTCGCCGATGCCGGCATCGCCCAATGGCCCCGCGCGGAGACCCCCACCCACTTCATCATCATGGGCTTCAACGAAGACCTCGACCTGGCTATGAAGCAGGCCCTGCGCGGCATGATCGACTTCATCACCGCCCGCAGCAGCCTGACCCGCATCCAGGCCTATCAGTTCTGCTCGCTGGCTGTGGATTTCCGGGTGACCCAGACCGTCAACGGCGAGAAGGGCGTGCATGGCATGCTGGAGAAGGGTGTGCTTTTCTAGGCGGCGATGCCGGCCCGCAGTTGACCTCTGCGTCTCTGGCGGATCGACTGCTCACCAAAGCTCGGTTTAACAACGCGTCGTAGAGGGCCACGCCATGAAGAAGATGCTCGCCGTCGGTGCCCTGTTGGCCCTCGCCGCCTGCTCGCCCAAGCCCGCAGAAACCAGGTCCGAACCGCCGCCGGCTGCAGCTGCCAAGGCCGCCGCGCCTGCCGTGACCGTGCCGGGCGGCGCCTATACGCTGGACAAGACCCACGCGAGCCTGGTCTTCACGGTCAACCACCTGGGCTTTTCGCACTACACCGCCAGCTTCACCGACTTCGACGCCAGGCTGAATTTTGATCCGGCCAAGCCCGAAGCGACCACGCTGGAAGCCACGATCAATCCCCGATCGCTGTCGCTGCCCAGTCCGCCTAAGGGATTCAGGGACGAGCTGACCGGACCGCAGTGGCTGGACGCAGCCCAGTATCCGGCCATCACTTTCAAATCGACCAAGGTCGAGGTCACCGGCGCCAATACGGCCAAGGTCACGGGCGATTTCACCCTGCATGGCGTGACCAGGCCGGTGGCGTTGGATGTCGTCTTTAACGGCGGCTACACAGGCCACCCGATGGACCCCAATGCCCGCATCGGCTTCTCGGCCAAGGGTGTCTTCAACCGCTCTGACTTCGGGATCGCCTTCGGCGTGCCGGCACCGGGCACGACGATGGGAGTCAGCGACGCAGTGAATGTCTCCATCGAAGCCGAGTTCAGCGGCCCGCCCCTGGCGGCCAGTTCCCCCGCGCCAGCTGTGCGTTAGGCCTTGTGGGCCCCGGCGGTCAGATAACCCTCCAGCAGGGCCAGGGCATGGACCAGCCTGGCCTTTCGCCACTCGGTTGTGCCCATGTCGGTGTCCAGGGTCACTGACAGTGAATAGCCGTTGGCCAGGTGAAAGCGGCTGAGGGCAGCAATGGTCACATACAGCTGCACGGGATCGAGATTGGGACCGAACAGCCCCTGGCGCTGGCCGCTGTCGATCAGGCGTTCAATGGTCCGGCGCAGGGGGAAGGCGGTCTCGGTCACCATCCGCGATTGCGAGACGAACTTGCCCTGCATCAGGTTCTCGTTGCGCAGCAGGCCCTCGAACTTCGGGTTCTTCTCGAAATAGTCGAAGGTGAAGCGCTGGAGTTCCAGCAGGCCTTCCAGAGGCTTGTCGAAGTCGATCTTCAACTCGGCCTCGCGGGCCCGCAGGTCGACATAGGCCGCCTCCAGCACCGCCAGGTACAGGCCCTTCTTGTCGCCGAAATAGTGATAGAGCATGCGGATATTGCACTTGGCGGCCTTGACGATCCGCTCGATGCGGGCCCCGGCGAAGCCAGCCTGCGAGAACTCCTTGAGGGCGGCGGCCATGATCGCTTTGCGGGTGCGTTCGGCGTCGCGCCTGCGCGGCGCGGGGGCGTCGCCGGGCACGGTTTCAGGGGAGTCCAGGACGGCGGCTTCGGTCACGGAATCTTGGCTCCCTGCTTGATCCAGGCACCCAGCTGGGCGCGTTCGTCATCGGTCATGCCGGTCTCGTTGCCCAGCGGCATGCTGGTGGTGGCCACCGCCCGTTCGTCAATCCGGGCGGCGTACTTCTGGATGTGTTCGGGCGTATTGAAAACCGCGCCGTTGGGCGGGGCGTTGAAGCCTTTATGGGTCGGCTCCGGGCTGTGACATGTGACGCAGTGCTTGTCGACAATGGCCTGGGCGGTTGCGAAGGGCACGGGCGACAGGGCGGCTTCATCGGCCTTGGGCTTGCTGCTGGCGATCACACTGACGGCAAAGAACAGCATGGCGCCGTAGAACAGGAAGTCGTGCCGGATGGTCCCGTGGTGCTTGAGGATGAAGAAGTAGCGGATCGACACGCCCGCCGCGCTGATCAGGGCCAGCAACAGCCAGGCCAGCGGATGGCCGCTGACCATCGGCGCGTGGTTGCTGATCATGATGAAGATGACCGGCAGGGTCATGTGGGTGTTGTGCACCGACCGCTGCTTGCCCATGGCCCCCAGGCGCGGATCGACCGGGCGGCCGGCTAGCATGTCGGCGACGATCCTGCGCTGGTTGGGGATGATGATCAGGAACACGTTGCCGACCATGCAGGTGCCGATGATCGCGCCCACATGGATGAAGGCGCCCCGGTCGGTGAAGATCTGGGTCAGGACGTAAGTCGCCGCTGTCAGGCTCAGGAACCACACGATCCCGAACAGGCGTGGGTGGGCGCCCAGCGGCGAGCGGCACAGGGCCTCATAGACCAGCAGACCGCCGAAGATGAAGGCCAGGCCGGTGGCGATGGCGCCGCCCTGGCTGAACGCGTGCTTGGCGCTGTCGATCAGATAGACCGGCGCGCCCACGTAATAGAGCACGATCAGCAGGGCAAAGCCCGACAGCCAGGTGGTGTAGGCCTCCCATTTGAACCAGTGCAGGTGGTCGGGCATATGCGGCGGGGCCGTCATGTACTTCTGTGAGTGGTAGAAGCCGCCGCCGTGGACGGCCCACAGCTCGCCCTTCACGCCCTCTTTGGGCGGATCGGGCTCGCGCAGATTGTTGTCCAGCCAGACAAAATAGAACGACGCGCCGATCCAGGCGACGCCGGTGATCACGTGCAGCCAGCGAAGGCCCAGGCTGGCCCAGGCGGCGAAATCATAGTCCATCAGGCGCTCACCGAGTCGAGAAGGCGTAGTCGGGAGATATGGCCGATCTGGGTCATCGCTTCGGCGATCTCCCGGGCCTCGTCGTGGTTCAGCCGGGCCTGCATGGCCGCCAGGATTGAGGTCTTGTCGTTCAGCCGCACGGCGATGATGAACGGAAAACCGAAGCGTTCGGCATAGGCGGCGTTGAGCTGGTGGAAGCGCTCGAACTCGTCCGGCGTCAGCCGGTCGAGGCCGGCGCTGGCCTGTTCGGCATTGCTCTCGGCCGTCAGGGTCTTGGCGATGGCGGCCTTGCCGGCCAGTTCGGGGTGAGCGCGGATCAGGGTCAGCTTGTCGGCGGTGGAGGAGGCTTCGAGCACGGCCATCATGGCAGCGTGCATCTGCTCGACACTGGTGAACGGGCGCTCGCCCCAGGCGCGTTCAACCACCCAGGGCGAAAGCTCGAAAGCGAACCCCAGGGCGGTGGTGAAACCGGTCTGGTTCATGCTGTTGAGGGTTTTCAGCGAAAGGGGCGGGGCTGAGCTCATGCGTTAGCTCCCGAAGGACCGACAATAATCTCCGTCATCCCGGGGCTTGTCCCCGGGACCCATTCGTCCGCCGCAAGGGCGGGGATCATTTCGCAACCACCGATCAGCTGAACCATGGGTCCCGGGGACAAGCCCCGGGATGACGGGGAAATATGGGAAGCGCTCATTTCAGGCTCCCTCCATACGGATGCGTCGCCAGCCAGTGCCGCGCGATGTCGATCCGCCGCGCCACCCAGACCCTGTCATGGGCCATGACGTGCTCAAGGAACCGCTTAAGACCCAGGATGCGTCCGGGCTTGCCGACCACGCGGCAGTGCAGACCGATGCTCATCATCTTCGGCGCCGTCTCGCCCTCGGCATAAAGGGCGTCGAAGGCGTCGCGCAGATAGGTGAAGAAGTGCTCGCCGGTGTTGAAGCCCTGGGCCGCCGTGAAGCGCATGTCGTTGGCCTCCAGCGTGTAGGGCACGATCAGCTGCGGGCGGCCATGCTGGTCGTCGTAATAGGGCAGGTCGTCGGCATAGCTGTCGGCGTCGTAGAGAAAGCCGCCTTCCTCGCTGATCAGCCGGGCGGTGTTGGGGCTGGTGCGGCCCTGATACCAGCCCAGCGGCCGCTGGCCGGTCAGGCGGGTCTGGATTTCGATGGCCTTGCCGATGTGCTCCAGTTCCTGGTCGGGCGAGAAATGCTGGTAGTCGATCCAGCGATAGCCGTGGCTGGCGATCTCCCAGCCGGACTGCATCATCGCCTCGACCGCGTCAGGATGGCGCTCCATCGCCTGGGCGACGCCGAACACGGTCAGGGGCAGGCCCAGGTCGTCGAACAGCCGGCGGATGCGCCAGAACCCGGCCCGCGAGCCGTATTCGTAGAGGCTCTCCATCGACATGTTGCGCATGCCCTCGATGGGCTGGGCCCCGACCATCTCCGACAGGAAGAACTCGGAGACGGGGTCGCCATGCAGGATCGAGCGCTCGGCGCCCTCTTCGTAGTTGAGGACGAACTGTACGGCGATGCGGGCGCCGCCCGGCCATTGGGCGTGGGGCGGGGTGGCGCCGTAGCCGATGAGGTCTCTCGGATAGCCGGTCATGCCGAGCAGGCCCCCTCAGTCGCTCCGCGACAGGTCCCCCAGAGGGGGAGCAGCTGGGTGGCAGATCCTCCCCCTCTGGGGGAGGTGGCCCGGAGGGCCGGAGGGGGCAGCGCAGCGGTTCTCACGAAAACACCTTCGCCGCCGCATCGACTCCAGCGCCCGGCGTCGCCGAGAAGCCTTCCCACCGCAGCACCGCCTCCAGCGCCGCCAGGGTGGTCAGCACCGCGTGCTTGCGCGCATTGACCCCCATCGCCCCGATCCGCCAGATCTTGCCGGTCAGCGGTCCGAAAGCCGTGCCGATCTCGATTTCGAACTCGGTGCGCATGCGAGCCCGCACGCGGTCGCCGTCGACGCCGTCCGGGATCCAGATGCCAGTGACGTTGGTCATCTTGTGGGCCTGGTCGCCGTAGACCTGAAGACCCATCGCCTCGACCCCGGCGACCACAGCGGCACCGGCCGAAGCGTGGCGCGCGAAGCGGGCGTCCAGGCCTTCCTCCAGCGCCACGCGGGCACATTCGCGAGCGGCGTACAGCATGCTGGCCGCTTCGGTGTGGTGGTTCAGGCGCTTGTCGGACCAGTAGTCCATGATCATCGCCAGATCGAAATAGTTGGAGGCGATGCGGCGGCCATGGCCGCTGACGGCGCCCGCCGTGGCGATGCCGCGCTCCACATGCTTGCGGCCGGCGATGTGCTCGGCGGCGCGGTCGCTGATCGTGATTGGGGCCGAGCCCGAGGGGCCGCCCAGGCACTTCTGCAGGCCGGCGGTGACGATATCGGCCTGCCACTGATCGACCGGGCAGCTCATGCCGGCCAGGGTGGCGGTGGCGTCGACATAGAGCAGGGCGTCGTGGCGGCGGCAGATCTCGCCGATGGCCTCGATCGGCTGGGCCATGGTGGTGGAGGTGTCGCCATGCACACAGGCCACCAGACGGGGCTTGACCCGGGCCACGGCGTCCTCGACCGCTTGGGGGTCTATCACCTTGCCCCACTCGCCCTCGACGGTGGTTACGCGGGCGTCGCAGCGCTCGGCGATCTCGGACAGCAGCAGGCCAAAGCGGCCGGCATTGACCACCACCACGTCGTCGCCCGGCGCCAGCACCGAGACCAAGGCCGCTTCGATGCCCGCGCGCGAGGTGCCGTCGATCAGGAAGGTCCAGCGGTTCTGGGTCTGGAAGACCTGGCGGTAGAGCGCCATGGTCTCGTTCATATAGCCGGTGAATTCCGGATCAAATTGACCGAGAAGTTGCACCGACATGGCGCGCAGCACGCGCGGGTGCACGTTGATCGGGCCGGGGCCCATCAGCAGGCGGGGCGGGTGGTCGAGTTCGCCGAAGGTGCTCATGTCACGATCCATAAGTTTGTCATCCCGGACGACCCGAAGGGGCGATCCGGGACCCAGGGGCGGCGCGCGCGGCCCCTGGGTCCCGGCACTCCGCGCTGGCGCGCTCCGGCCGGGATGACAAGGAAATTTGCTGGGAAAACTGATCTGAGAGTTTGTCCACGAACCCCAGCATCGCCCGCGCCGCGAGGGCGCAATCGGCCTGCGTGACCGACTCGGCCGGGTTGTGGCTGATCCCGCCCTCGCAGCGGATGAACAGCATGGCGGTGGGGCACAGGTCGGCCATCACCATGGCGTCGTGACCCGCGCCCGAGGGCAGCCGGCGCGGCGGCAGGCCCAGATCGGCGACGGCCGCTTCCAGCAGGGCGGTGAGGCCGGGATCGCAGGGGCTTTCGGAAAGCGCCTGCATCAGGGTGACGGACGCCGTCAGGCCACGCCGGGCGGCGATGGCGTGGATCTCGGCCGTGACAGCCTCGACCGCCGCGTCGCGCGTGGTTGAGGTCTCGGCGCGGATATCCATCGAATATTCGACCGCGCCCGGGATGACGTTGAACGCGCCGGGCAGGGCGGTCATGCGGCCGACCGTGCCGACCAGATTGTCGGTTCCGGCCGCGCAGATCCGCTCCAGGGCCAGGATGCACTCGGCGGCGGCGGGGCCGGGGTCCTTGCGCAGGTTCATCGGCGTGGTGCCGGCGTGGCCGGCCATGCCGGTGATGCGCACCATCAGCCTCTTCTGGGCCGCGATGGCGGTGACGACGCCCAGGGCCAGGCCCTCGGCTTCGAGGACGGGACCTTGTTCGATGTGGGCTTCCAGGAAAGCGATGGCATCTGACGGATTGCGGGCAGCGTCAGTGATCTTGCTCGGGTCGAGCCCGAAAGCCGTGAACGCATCGGCCAGGCGCACCCCGTCAGCGTCGCGCATGTCGAGCACCGCCGAAGGGGCCAGAGTCCCGGCGATGGCGCGGCTGCAGCTCATCGAGGCCGCGAAGCGCGAGCCCTCCTCGTCGCCGAACGCGATCACCTCGATGGCGAAGGGCAGGCGGCGTCCGGCATCGCGCAAGGCCTCCACCAGGTCGATGCCCAGAATGATCCCCAGCGGACCGTCATAGCGCCCGCCGTTACGGACGCTGTCGATGTGCGAGCCGATCAGCAGGGCCGGGGCATCGGGCGTCTCGCCCTCATAGCGGCCGATCAGACTACCGGCGGCGTCGCGGCATGCGGTCATGCCGGCCGCCGTCATCCACTGGGTCAGGGTTTGCAGGGCGGCATTGTGGGCAGGGGTCAGGAAGCGACGCGTCAGCTGGCCTTCGACCTCGCTAAAGGGGACGCACCCCAGCAGGTCGCAGCGCGCCTTGGCCCTTTCGCCGATCTTGAAGTCCCCCGTCACCCCGTCCTGGCTCCGATCCTCGGCTAGGCTTGCCGTGGCGTCCTTGGTAGCGCAGGCTGGTTTCAGCCGCGCGGCCCAAGACCGATGGGGATCTCGATCACCCGCCGATGCCTCGACAGGCGCCAGACCTTGCGGCCGGTGCCTGCGAATAAGTCATAAACCACTTACTTAGCGGATGCGAGGGCAGAGCGCGAAACGCTTGCTGGCGGAAGCTTGGATGGTAGGTGTGCTTGCATCCCAAGGGCACATGGCGTGAATCGTACGATCCCCGCGAGAATTCTGAGAGTGAACCATGGTGGCGAGCACGGTGCCATCAGGATTTATCGCGCTCAGATCGCCATGGCCAAACTGTGGGCGCCCGAC
The DNA here is from genome assembly GCF_058681425.1 of Caulobacter sp. AVps18. NCBI lineage: Bacteria > Pseudomonadati > Pseudomonadota > Alphaproteobacteria > Caulobacterales > Caulobacteraceae > Caulobacter > Caulobacter sp. AVps18. Next base: position 4,445,751 of record NZ_CM178737.1, on the reverse strand, counting down.
CTGCTCCCGTTCCTGAAAGGAACACTGGCACATGAGCGAGAGCATCTCGTGCGCTTTCGCGCCCTGATGCCGGATCGCGCGGCCAAGCCCTGCCGACTGATGTGGATATGGTCGGTCGGCGGTATGGTTCTTGGTGGGTTGACGGGTCTGCTTGGTCGCAAGGCGATCCTCGTCTGCACTGAAGCGGTGGAGCGAACAGTGCATCGTCACCTGGACGAGCAACTGGCATGGCTCGGCGACGCAGACCCTGAAATGTCGAATACAATTCGCGAGATTCAGCAGCAGGAAATGGCCCACATGGCCTTTGCCGCCAAGGCGATGGGGGACGACAACCTACTCACCCGCGCGTTGCGCGTGGTGATCGCCGCCGCGACCGAAAGCCTGATCTGGTTATCGACGCGGGGCGATTCTCGGCGTCTCGCGCAGGAGATCGCTGTAGTCGCTTAAGCCTTGGCAAACTTCCCGGCCGCGCGCACCGAACCGGTCGCGACGCCGGTGGGGGCACCGCCGGGCGGTTCGTCGGTCACGGCCAGCAGCGCGGTGTAGACGCCCGCGCCCTTCAGGTCCTTGGGCAAGGGTATGGCCTTGGGTCCATCCGTGGGCAGCATGCCCAGCGAGATGGCCTTCTGGCCTTCGGGGATGATCCACAGTTCGGGCTCGCGACCGGCGGGCATCTTCATGGCGACCGGCGTCAGGATCAGCGTACCGCTGGCATGGTCCAGAGTCGCGACGAGGGCGGCCTGGTCCGTGCCGGGGTCCTTGATCAAGGCGACTTCGGCAGCAGCCGGGGCGGAGGCCGGTGCGACGGCGGGTGCAGTCGGTGCGCGCGGCGTCAGCACCAGCGTCGCGACGCTGGCGGCGGCCAGGGCGAGCGCACCAACGGACACGCCGCGCCATACCCGGGCGTTGTTCCAGAGCGTCGGGCGGACTGGATCGCCGATCAGGCCGGCGATGCGCGGCCACAGGCCGGCAGAGGGGTCGACGCCCTGGATGTCTGTCGCCAGCGGCGTCAGGTGATTTTCCCACCACTGCACAGCGCGAGCGAAGGCGGGCTCGGCAGACATGCGACGACGCGCCTCGGCACGTTCGTCGGCGTCGAGGACGCCCAGCACATATTCGCCGGCGAAGGGGCGGTCGTCATCGCCCATCGGGGTTTCAACGTCGGTCATGCTTCGAGACACGCGCGAAGGCTGAGCAGGCTACGGCGAATCCAGCTCTTCATGGTGCCCAGCGGCACGCCGATCATCTGGGCCAGGGCGTCATAGGTAACGCCTTCGAAAAAGGCGGTGCGGACCGCGCTGGCGTGCTTGGGGTCGAGCTGATCCAGGCAGCCATTGAGGCGCAGGCGATCCTCGTCGGCCTCGACCAGGGCAGAAGCGAGGGGAGAGGCGTCGGGCAGGGATTCGGCCTCGTCGACGCCGGCCATCACCCGCCCGCCACGCGCGCGCAGCTTATCGATCGACCGGTTGCGAGCCATGCTGACCAGCCAGGTGATCGGGCTGGCCTTTTCGGGATCAAAGCGGTCGGCCTTGTTCCAGACGCTGAGATACACATCCTGAAGCACGTCTTCCGCCTCCTCGCGGTCGTTCAAGATACGGAGGCAGACGCCAAACAGTTTCGCGGACGTGTGGCGATACACATATTTCAGGGCGTCGGAATCGCGGTTGGCGACGCGGGCAATCGCCCGCGAAAGCAAGGCTCGACTGGTATCGGCATCCATCTATCGGTCGTTCCTGCGGTGCAATGTCACGGACGGTGGCATGGGGCTTGGACGTGCGCAATCGGTGTCGCGTCAGCGTGTGGCGCGCATCACCAGGAACCCGACCGAAGCAGCCGTCGTGGTCAGGAAGGTTCCCCAGGCCAGGTCGATCACGGTGATGGTCGTGGACCACACCTTCAGCGTCGCCTGGTTGGTCAGGTCATAGGTCGCATAGGCGCAGAACCCGAACACGGCGGCGTTGATCAACAGGCGCTTCCAGCTGTTGTTTTCGGCGGCCGGCAGAATGGCCAGCACGAAAACGCCGGTCAGATAGATGACATAGAAGGCCGCCGCCGCCGTGAAATTGACCGTATCGGCCATGATCTCGCCGATCACCGGGCGATACAGGCGCGGAGCCGACAGGGTCAACCAGATGAAATCCAGCACCAGAAACGCAGCGCCGGTGCCGAGATACCCGTAAACATAGCGCTTCATGTCAGTTTCCCTGTGCGACTTTCCTGTGCGACCGGCCGCAAACGATAGTGGCTGACGCCCCATTCCTCGCCGCCACGATGACCGAACAGGCCTGACGTCGCCAGGAAGAACAGCCGCCAGCGTCGCCGCCAGACCACGGCGTGCTTGCCATAGACCTGCTCCAGCACCGGATCGATCACGGAGCGGTTGGCGTCGAAGTTTTCCAGCCACTGCTCGGCGGTGCGGGCATAGTGCGCGCCGCTCCAGCGCCAGTCCTGCTCGACGGTGAACAGGTCTGGGAACTGGGCCAGCAGGTCGTGGCTGGGCATGACGCCGCCGGTGAAGAAGTACTGCGCGATCCAGTCGGCCGGGTCGTCCACGTCGAACCGGTAGGGCGCGTTCCTGTGCGTGAAGATGTGGATGAACAGCAGGCCATCGGGTTTCAGCCAGCCGTTCACCCGGGTCAGCAGGGCGCGCCAGTTGGACATGTGCTCGAACATCTCCACCGAGACCACGCGGTCGAACCGCTGGCTGGTGGCAAAGTCGTTCATGTCGGCAGTGATGACCGTCAGATTGCCCAGCCCCAGCTCGGCCGCCCGCGCCTCGATATAGGCGCGCTGCGAGGCCGAGTTCGAAACCGAGGTGATGGTCGAGTTGGGAAAGCGGCCGGCCATCCACAGCGATAGCGAGCCCCAGCCGCAGCCTAGCTCAAGCACCGCCTGGCCGTCGTGCAGATCGGCATGGGCCTCGGTCTCGCGCAGGGCCGCCAGTTCGCCCTCGGCCAGGGTTCTGGCACCCGGCGGGTAGAGGCCGCTGGAATATTTCAGGTTGGGACCCAGCACGACCTCAAAGAACGCGGCCGGCAGCTCGTAATGCTGGGCGTTGGCGGCGTCGGTATGCTCGGCGATGGGGTGAGCGGCCATGTCGCGGGCGAAGTCGGCAGAGGCACCCGGCGCGGTCGAGGCCAGCCGCCGGCGGGCGTCGCCGACCAGGAAATTGATCGCGGCACGCGACACCACATCGGGAATCGGGGCGTCTTCAAAGGCGTGAATGGCGGCCTTGACCAGGCTCATGGCGTCACCTCGCGGCTGGGTCCAACGCAAGGCGTCGGAATGGCTTAGGCTAAAGCTACGCGGCAGCGGAACTCCTGGATGCGCAACGCGTCCAAACGGTATGGAGATCCGTATCTTTTCGCACAGCGCTGCCGTGGCGCCTCCCGAGGAGTCCTCTTTGTCCGCCCCGCATTCGACCCCACGCCAGAGCATCGCCGTCATCGGTTCGGGTATTTCAGGCCTGTCGGCGGCCTGGCTGCTGTCGCGTCGCCATGAGGTAACCCTGTACGAGGCCGACGACCGGCTGGGTGGTCACGCCAATACGGTGGAGATCGACGGCGTCGCCGTGGACACCGGCTTCATCGTATACAACGAGCCCAACTACCCCAATCTGGTGGCCCTGTTCCGGCATCTGGACGTGCCCACCGTCGACAGCGACATGTCGTTCGGCGTTTCGCTGGACAACGGCGCGCTGGAATACAGCAGCAACGCCTTGCTGGCCCAGAAGCGCAATGCGCTGAACCCGCGCTTCCTGAAGATGCTGCTGGACGTCACCCGCTTCTACAAGAACGGCGCGCGTGACGTGCTGGAGCTGGAAAAGGGCGGGCTGTGCCGGCTGGACGACTATCTGCGTCAGCAGGGCTTTGGCGAGGCCTTCGCCGAGGATCACCTGCTGCCCCAGGCCGCTGCGATCTGGTCGGCCTCGATGAAGGACATCCGCGAGTTTCCCGCCGCCGCCCTGCTGCGGTTTTTCGACAATCACGGCCTGATGCTGCCGATCGACAAGCGCCCGGTCTGGCGCACGGTGGTGGGCGGCAGCCGGTCCTATGTCTCGCGGCTGGCGGGCGACTTTCAGGGCGAGATCCTGCTGGGCCGCCCTGTGCGCCAGATCGCGCGCGGGCCAGACGGCGTGACGGTCGAAGACTCCACCGGCCAGTCGCGTCGCTTTGACCAGGTGGTGATCGGCGCCCATGCCAACCAGGCCCTGGCCATGCTGGCGCGCCCGTCCGCTGACGAAGAGGCCTTGCTGGGTGCCTTCCGCTACAGCCGCAACCGCGCCGTGCTGCATCGTGACAAGACCCTGATGCCGCGCCGCAAGGCGGCCTGGGCCAGCTGGAACCATGTGGGCAAGCGCGGCGGAGCCGGGCAGGGCGGGGTGACCTATTGGATGAACCGCCTGCAGCCCCTGGGCAGCCAGGATCCGTTCTTCCTGTCGCTCAACCCGGAACAGGGACCAGCCCACCCCGACACCCTGCACGATCAGGTCTATGAGCACCCCCTGTTCGACGGCCCGGCCATGCTGGCCCAGCGCCGCCTGTGGTCGCTGCAGGGTGCCAACCGCACCTGGTTCTGCGGTGCCTATTTCGGGTCGGGCTTTCATGAGGACGGTCTGCAGGCCGGCCTGGCGGTGGCCGAGCAGCTGGGCGGCGTTCACCGGCCCTGGCTGACCCCCAATCCTTCCGGCCGGATCTTCCTTGACGGGGCCCCGGCAGATGATCCGCAAACGAGGGTGGCTTGACCCTGGTCTCAGCCCTCTATGACGGCGTGGTCACCCACGCACGGACGCGGCCGCGCCGCCACGCCCTGCGCTACCGCATCTTCATGCTGCTGCTGGATCTGGACGAACTGGAAGCGCTGGACCGGCGACTGAAGCGGTTCTCGCACAATCGCTTCAACCTGCTGTCGTTCTTTGACCGCGATCATCTGGACGGTGCCGAGGCGATCCGGCCGGCGATCGAGGCCAGCCTGGCGGCTCATGGCCTTGATCTGCCCCGTCCGTCCATCGCCATGCTGTGCATGCCCCGCGTGCTGGGCCACGCCTTCAATCCGCTGACCGTCTATTTCTGCCGCGACGGCGAAGGAAGGTTGGCGGCGATGGTCTATGCGGTGCGCAACACTTTTGGTCAGCGCCACGACTATGTGCTGCCTGTCGCTCGCGCCCGGAGCGGCTGGGTGGAGCAGGGCTGCGACAAGGCCTTCTACGTCTCGCCATTCCTGCCCATGGACCTGCGCTACGCCTTCGAGGTGGCGCAGCCGGGCGAGGCGGTCCATGTGGGTGTCGATGTCCACGACGATGCCGGCCTGTTGCTGACGGCCAACTTTGCCGGCGAGCGTCGGCCACTGACTGATGCCAATCTGCTCAAGGCCATGCTGACCCATCCCTGGCAGGTGCTCGGGGTGATGGCGGCAATCCATTGGGAAGCGGTGAAGATCCTGCTCAAGGGCTTCCGGTTCTTCCCTCAGCCGCGCGCGACGCGCGGGCTCAAGCGGCCGGTCCTGGATGCGGCCCACGAAAAAGGCGGCGCGGGCTAGTGCCCACGCCGCCTGAAACGTCTCGGATCGTGCCGTCTATCAGTAGACGAAGCGGATGCCGGCGAAGAACGACCGGCCGACTGCCGCATAGCGGGTCACGACCGGGTCATCCTGATAGGCCCAACGGTTTTCCGTCTGGTCGGTCAGGTTCAGAGCTTCAACCGTCAGGGTGATGTTCTTGTTGAACTTGTAGGTGGCCGAGGCGTCGACATTGAACGTGGTGTCGTTGCCCAGGAAGTCGTTGACCAGCGGCGAGTCGCAGAAGCCGGGCTCGCAGGTGCCTGCCGCGATCGGGTAGGTCGTGCGATATTCGGTGCGATAGGCGCTCGACACGCGGGCCGTGAACTTCTCGACTTCGTAATAGACGGTGAAGTTGAAGGCATCCGGCGCTGCGCCGGTAAACGGACCCTTGGCCGTGACGGCGGCCGTACCCAGGCGGGTATTGGCCGGCGTGACGATGTACTGCAGCTCGGATTCCAAGTGCGTGGCGTTGAACTGCACACCCAGGTTCTTGAAGTACCAGGGCAGGAAGGTCAGGTCCTGCTGGTAGTTGAACTCAATGCCGCGGATATAGCCGCCTGGCGCATTGCCGAACTGGCGCACGTCGAAGGGGTTGTCGGCGTCGATATAGGCCACGGCGTTGACGTTGGTCTGCGACGCCCGCAGAGCGGCAATCCCGGCCGAGTCAAGGAACGAGCTCAGGCTGGCCGAGCTGATCAGGGTTTGCGGGAAGCTGGAAATGTCCTTGTCGAACACGGCCACCGAGATCAGGGCGCCGGGGGCGAAGTACCACTCCAGGCTCAGGTCCAGGTTCACCGCGCGGAATGGATCCAGCTTGGGATTGCCGACCGTCAGCGAGCCGCCGACCACGCCGCCATTGGTCGGGACGCTGATCGCCGTGACGTTCGGCGCCAGGTTGCCCAGCAGCGGACGCGCCATGACCTTGGCCGCGCCGAACCGCACGATGATGTCGTCGGTGACCTCATAGGCGGCGTTCAGCGAGGGCAGCAGGTCGGTATACTTGTTCTCGCCCGAGATCGGACGCGAGGTGTTGGTCAGGCCCTCAGATTCCACCTCGGTGATGGCATAGCGAGTGCCGATGTTGCCGCGCAGCGAGCGACCGAAGACTTCGGTATTGTAGTCGAACTGGACATAGGCACCGGAGTCCTTTTCCGCCACGGCGTAGCGGTTGGCCGCGCTGGCCAGGTACGACATGCGCCAGTCGCCCCACTTGTTGACGCAGTTGCAGTCAAAGTTGAACAGGCTGACCATCTTGTTCAGATCGGGAACCCGGAAGGCCGTGGTCGTGCCGGCCGGAACCTCCAGACCGGTGCCCCAGTTGATGACCTTGCTGACGGCATCCAGCGTGGTGCCGGCCTCTTTCAGGCTCGGATTGAGGGTTTCAGCGCTCAGGCGGCGGTATTCAGCGGTCGAGAAGCCATATTCGCGCTGGTTGAACCCGAACTTGACCTCCAGCTCGTCGCTGACTGCATATTTGAAGTCCAGGCGCAGGGCTTCGTAGTCATTGGTGGTGAAGCGCTGGAAGTGACGCAGGGCCGAATAGCCCTTCACGAAGTCCCAGGCCGAGGCCTGGGTCGCGTCGAAGCCGAGGTTGACCAGCGGCATGTCGCCGCCGCCCCGGGCGTCGTAGACGAGATAGTCGTTGCCGGTCACGCCCTGACCAGAGTCCAGGCGGATGAAGTCGGCCAGCAGGCCCTGGGTCTTGTTCTTCGACGAGGACTTGCCGTAGACGGCCGTCATCGAGAAATCGTCGTTGAACTCGTGATCCATCTTCAGCGAGGTCTGACGGAAGTAGGTCGTGAAATAGGCCGCATCCGCTGCCGAGCGCAGGTCGACATTGCCCAGTTTCAGATAGTCGGCATTGGCGCCGCTGGGCGACAGTGCCGCGTCGATCAGGCGAACGCTCGGGCGGCCGACAAAGGCGTTGCGCATGCCCAGGCCCAGCGGGTCGGACACAAAACCGACCGAGCCGGGGGCATTGTAATAGTCGTAGGGCTCGAGGTTGAACGGGTTGAAGCTGAACTGGGTGCCGGCGACGAGGCCGCCGCCGTTCAGCGCCTGGCCGCAGTCAATGGCGTCCGCGATGGCCGTGGCCGCCTGCGCCGTACAGGTCGGATAGAGGCCGCGCTTGGTGGCGGCAGACGTGGTGGCTGTCGCCGCGTTCAGGCCGGCGATGGTGTTGTTGCGGTTCAGGCCGACGGTCTGGACCTGATAGTTGACCGAGCCCTGCTCGAGCTCGGAATAGACCCAGTCGAGGCTGAAGGTGGTGCGGCTGGTCGGGCGCCATTGCAGGCCGCCCGTCAGGCCGGTGCGCTCTTGAGTGAGGTCCTGCTGGTTCAGCGTAGCCAGGGCGGGGATGCGCGCCAGAGGGCCAGCGGCGGTGGTGGTGGTTGCCCCCGCCGTGTTGGTCAGGGTCGAGCCTTGCGGGCCGTTGATCAGGGCATAGGCCGCCGGGTTCGAGCCGATCAGGGTGGCGCAATAGGCCGCGTTGGTGATGTTGACGCCATTCATGACGCCGCTGTTGCAGGCTGTCCCGATGGGGGCCGCAAAGCCCTGGCGCGTGACGCGCGAGGCACCGGATGCCGGGTTGGGCGTCGTGGCGAAGGTCGAGCCGCGATAGGTGTATTCCGACTGGCCGGCCTGCCGCTGATAGCTGTCGATGATCTGGTTGCGCTTGTTATAGGCCACCGAGAACAGGGCACCGAAATCGCCCCACTTGGTTTCCCAGCGGTCCGACACCAGGCCGGCGAAGCGCGGCGAATTGGTGCCGCCGTTCTCATAGTAGGCGTTTTGCAGCGACAGGGCGAGGCGACGGCCCTTGAAGTTCAGCGGGCGGCCGGTTTCCAGGTCGACGGTCGCGCCGAGCGAACCTTCGTCGGTTTCGGCCGAGGCGGTTTTTTGCACCTTCAGCGAGTTGAACAGTTCCGAGGCGAAGGTGTTGAAGTCAAAGCCGCGCGAGCGGTTGGCGGCATCGCCGGCGATCGACGGGCCGGCCGTCGACAGGGCTTCCAGGCCGTTCAGGCGAACGCGGGTGAAGTCGCTGCCCAGGCCCCGGACGGTGATGGTGCGGCCTTCGCCGTTTTCGCGGTCAACCGACACGCCGGGCAGGCGCTGCAAGGACTCGGCGAGGTTGGCGTCGGGGAAGTCGGCGATGTCTTCGGCGTTGATGGCGTCAACCATCACGTTCGAGGTGCGCTTGAGGTTCAGGGCGCTTTGCAGGGCAGCGCGATAGCCGGTGACGACGATCTCTTCGACCTGGTCGGCTTCGGCGGGGGCGGAAGCTGCGGCCGGAGCGGTTTGGGCCGCTGCAACGCCCGAAGTGGCCACCAGGGCCGAGGCGACGAGCAGGGCGCTCAACGAGGCCTGCCCGAGAAGCGCGCGCGCGCGGGTGTGGCTTTGGTAGTCCTTCATAGTTTCCTCCCGAACAGTTTCCGAAAGGCACGACTCTTTTATAGTCGGACGCACCTTCAATTATGGCAGTACGGCTATCGGTTACCGGTGTCATTTGCAATAGAAACCGGTGTCATTGGCTGCTGTGGTGGCTTTTGCGCAACATTCCAGGCGCGCTGACAGAATTGCGCCGCCCCAGCGCCACAATTTCACAGGGCGGAGCGGACTCAAGCGGCAGCCGGCCGCAGAGACCGTCATGCGACGGACGAAAAAAGCGCTCTGACCTAGCGGGTGAAGCGTTCTGGATTCACGGCCGCGCTAAGCCGGACTTTTCGGGGCTGTCAGGTCGCCACGGGTTCCAGCCAGGCTTCAAGATCGGCCAGGGCTCGCAGGCTCATCAGCCGCTTTTTGGCGCGCCCCCTCTCCTTGAGGGGGATCTTGACGCCGTCTTCGCCGGTCTTGGGGGCCTCCATCGGCGGCAGCAGGCCATAGTTGATGTTCATCGGCTGGAAGCTGCTCTTGCCGGCGTCCTCACTCGCAATATGGCCGCCGGTGACGTGATCGATCAGGGCCCCCAGGGCGGTGGTCGCGGGCGGGGCCTCCAGCGTCTGGCCCAGACGCTCGGCGGCGGCGAAGCGACCGGCCAGCAGGCCGGTTGCGGCGCTTTCGACATAGCCCTCGACCCCGGTCATCTGGCCGGCGAAGCGCAGGCGCGGCGCGACCTTCATCCGCAGGCTGCGGTCCAGCAGGCGCGGGCTGTTGATGAAGGTGTTGCGGTGCAGGCCGCCCAGGCGGGCGAACTGGGCGTCCTTCAGGCCCGGGATCATCCGGAATACCTCGGCCTGCGCCCCGTGCTTCAGCTTGGTCTGGAAGCCGACCATGTTCCACAGGGTGCCCAAGGCATTGTCCTGGCGCAGCTGGACGATGGCGTAGGATTTGACGGTGGGGTCGCGCGGATTGGTCAGGCCGACCGGCTTCATCGGGCCATGGCGCAGGGTCTCGCGGCCGCGCTCGGCCATCACCTCGATCGGCAGGCAGCCGTCGAAATAGGGGACATGCTCCCAATCCTTGAACTCGGCCTTGGGGCCGGCGATCAGGGCGTCGATGAAGGCCTCGTACTGGGCCTTGTCCATCGGCAGGTTGATATAGGCCGCCGCATCGCCGCCGGGGCCTTCCTTGTCATAGCGCGACTGACGCCAGGCGACGCTCATGTCGATGGACTCAAGGTGGATGATCGGAGCGATGGCGTCGAAGAACGACAGCTGCCCTTCGCCCGACAGCGCCAGGATCGCGTCGGCCAGGGGCGCCGAGGTGAGGGGACCCGTGGCGACCACGACATTGTCCCAGTCTTCGGGCGGCAGGCCGGCGATCTCCTCGCGCACGATGGTGACCAGCGGATGGGCTTCCAGCCGACGGGTGACCTCGGCCGAGAAGCCGTCGCGATCCACCGCCAGGGCCCCGCCGGCCGGCACCTGATGCTGGTCGGCGGCCGAAAGGATCAGTGAGTCGCAGCGGCGCATCTCGGCGTGCAACAGGCCCACGGCGTTGAACTGCCAGTCGTCGGACCGGAACGAGTTGGAACAGACCATCTCGGCCAGGCCGTCGGTGTGGTGGGCTTCCGTAAGGACCGGGGTCGGAAGGGTTCGCCGCATCTCGTGCAACACCACGGGCACGCCGGCCTTGGCGATCTGCCAGGCGGCTTCGGAACCGGCGAGGCCGCCGCCGATGACGTGAACGGGCGCGATTTGGGAAGGCTGAGTTGTCATGGCGACCTCATACCCCTGGTGGCGGCGAGACGAAACCTGTGTCTAGTCTGAAATGCGGGGCGTCGATGACGCACGTGCGACAGGTGGGGGAGTTGGCAATGGCGGCGTTTTCGGTGGCGGGATCGGCGGTGGCGGGCTTTGGCCTGATCGGTCGCAAGCCCCTGGCGGTGGCAGTTTGGGCCTTGGTGATCGCACTGCTGCTGTTCCTGCCCAGCCTGGGCATGGTCGGGGCGATGGGGCCCCAGTTCATCGATCTGATCGAGGTGGCGGCCAGGAGCGGCGCCCAGGGCGGCAGTCCTGATCCCGCCATGGTGGAGCGGGTCACGCGCATGCAGTCCGGGATGATGGCCTTCAACCTGATCAGCTGGATCGGGGGAACGGCTGTTCGAGCGCTGATCTGTGCGGCGATCTTCCGGGCGGTGCTGACGCCGGCCGACTCGCGCCTTGCCTATCTGAGGGTCGGGGCCCAGGAGCTCTGGCTAACCTTGCTGTTTCTGGTCGAGACGGTGCTGGCCGCCATCGCCATCGGGGTGGGCGTGTTGCTGGTGATCCTGGCCGCCGCCGCCGCCGGCTTTGCGACCGGCATGGGTGCCAAGGGCGACGAGGCGGCCGGGGTGGTGACGGCGCTTTGGGTCGGCGGGGTCGGCTATGCGGCCTTGATGTGCGTCGTGATCTGGGTGGCCCTGCGGCTGTCCATGGCTGCGCCCATGACCTTCGCCCAGCGCGAGTTTCGCCTGTTTGAGTCGTGGTCACTGACCGCAGGACGCAGCGGGGCGCTGCTGGGCGTCGGGGTGTTGCTGGTCGTCATCCTGCTGGTGTTCCAGATCGTGGTGGGCGGCCTGGCGGCGGGCGGCGGCCTGATCTTCGCCGCCGGGGCGGGCGTCTTCAACGATCCCCAGCGGATCGAGGCGTTCTTCCATCAGCCGCCGTCGACCTGGCTGGCGGTGCTGTGGCCGTGGCTGCTGGTCGGGGGGCTGGCCTGGGCGATCCTGGCCTCTGTCGTCATGACGATCTTCTGCGCGCCGTGGGCGGCGATCTACAAAGCCCTGACGGCCCCGGACCCGGTGTCCCAGGATGTCTCGCCAAGCCCCGCTTTGCCGTCGTAAACTCCTCGCCTGTCCCCGCGACTCGCGTTGTCGCGGCGGTTTTCGAGGGGATCAGCGGATGACGGATGGATCGGTCGCGATCGGAGCGACCGTTCGGGCGGGGTTGTCGGGCCTGGGGTCGGCCCTGCGCGCCGGCTGGCTGGCCCTTTCGGTCGCCGTCCTGCTGGGCCTGACCGGCCGACTGCTGCCGCAAGGGCTGGATGTACTGGCCGGGCCGATCGAGCTGATCGCCATGGTCGTGGCCGGCGGCGCTGTCTATCGCCGGGCCTTCCAGCGCCCATCGGGCGTGATCGGACTGCGCTGGGGCGTCGATGAATGGCGACTGCTGGCGACCCAGCTCTTGAAAGTCGTCATCTTCCTGGTGATCCTTTCGGTCCTGGCCCTCGTTATTGCCGCCGTGACCATCGGCGTGGCCCGCATCAGCCTGCCAGGCTTTGATGCGACCTCGCCCGACGGCTGGCGCGCGGCCCTGGCCAATGCGGGCGTCGGTGGTTTCGTGGTGGGGCTGGTGCCCCTGCTGAGCCTGGCCATGCTGGTGTGGCTGGCCGCGCGGCTGTCGCTGTCAGGGCCCGCCACGGTGGAGCAGGGCGGCGTCCGGGTGCTGAGCAGCTTTTACCTGACCCGAGGCATAGCGCCCCAGCTTCTGGCCGCCGGCTTCATCCTGGCCTTGCCGCTGATCCTGCTGGGCGCAGCGTTTACAGCGCTGGGGCCGCACGCCGGACCGGGCCTGGACCTCGTGCGGGCTGTTGTCTCGGCCCTGACCACCTATCTCTATCTGGCTCCGGTCTGGGCTGTGGCCCTGGCTTACGTCTACAGACGCCGCCGCTCGCCGGATGCGCCGCTTTCGCAGGACGCCTGAATGACCGCGTTGTCGCCGACCAGGGCCGCGTTCGAAGGCTTTAGGATCATGCGCCGGCAGCCCCTTGTGGTGCTGGCCTGGGCCGTTTTTTCGTTGGTCGCACTGCCGCTGCTGGGCCTGCTGGTCAAGGTCGGGCTGGACGAGCAGCAGCGCGCCAAACTGGCCCTACGCTCGGGCTCGGCCGACCCGCGCGAGATCCTCGACATGGTCTCGCAGCTGGGCGGCGTTATGATCCTGCTGATCGTGCTGGCCCTGGTGCTGGGGGCCATGCTGGCGGCGGCGATCATGCGGGCGGTGTTGCAACCCGAGCAGCGGGCCTTTGCCTATCTGCGCGTCGGTCGCGAAGACCTGCGGCTGCTGGTCGTTTCGCTGATCAGCTGGGCTGCTGCCCTGATGGTGACAGTGATCCCGGGCGGCATCGTGGCCCTGGCGACAGCCTTGCTCGCGGGCACAGCGGCCGGTGGCTGGGTCGGCTTTCTGGGCGGACTGACGGTGATGGGTCTTTCGATCTGGGTGGCGGTGCGGCTGTCAATGCTGGCTCCCCACACCTTCATGGTCGGCCACATCGACCCCCGCGCGGCCTGGCTGCTGACCCATGGCCTGTTCTGGCGGCTGCTGGCGATGGTGGTGATCGTCATCCTTTCATGCATCGCGATCCAGATCCTGGGCTCCACGGTGACGAGCATCGTTATTGCGGTGATCGGTGGCGGGCTTGAGGACGACCTTCCCAGCGGCGTCGGAAACCCGCGCGTCATCCTGGCCCTGCTGGCCAATCTGTTGCTGGCTCCCGTCTTCCTGACCCTGCAGGCGGTGATCGTCACCGCCGCGCCGGCCGCCGCATACCGGCAGCTGACGCGGGGCGAGTCTCTGGCGGTCTAGGCTGTCGCGCTGGGCCGGGTGCCGACGCGCTCGCGCCAGGCGGTCAGGTGCGGGGCGTCGTCGCTCGGGATCTCCAGGCCGGTAAAGACGGCGAAGTCGATCGTGGTCTGGGCCACGATATCGGCTATCGAATAGGTCTCGCCGGCGAGAAACGCCCGGCCGTCGGCCAGTTCACGGTCCAGCCAGCGCAGCACCCGGGTCACCGCCTCGCGGTTGGACTCGCCAAAGTCCGTATACTGGGTCAGCAGGGCCGCCGTCAGGGGATGGGCGTGGCGCCAGAACATGCCGACCGGCGTCATCAACTGGAACTCGATCCTGCGGACCCACATGTCGATCCGGGCCTGCTCCAGGGCGCTGGTGCCAAACAGCGGCGGCTGCGGATGCAGCGCCTCCAGATAGCGGCAGATCGAGACGCTCTCGCTGATCGTGGTTCCATCGTCCAGCTCCAGGGTCGGTACCTGGCCCAGGCTGTTGCGGGCCTTGTGCTCGGGCGACTTGTGGCCACCCTGGCGCATGCCGATCCGGATCTCGGGCAGGTCGACGCCCTTCTCGGCCAGGAAGATCCGCACCCGGCGCGGATTGGGCGCGGGGTTGGCTTCGCCATAGAGCTTCATCATCGACCTCCCGGACAGGCGACGCTGACGGTCGCTTTCAAACAGATGTTAGAGGTCTGGGTGGGGTGTGCAAGCCAGGTTGCTGCGGGTTCGATTTCGCCGATCGGCCCCTGTTGCGGCGGCGCGAAGCTTGTTAGGCGTTAACCCAAGTCAATTCCCCAGCCTTTGAGGCCCGCATGTCCAAGTTTTCCGCCTCAGACGCCGCCTTTGTCGGCTTCCGGCTCGTGCGAGAGCATCCCCGGACCGTGGCGGTGTGGGCTGTGGCCATGACGTTGCTGTCGCTTGCGGTCAGCGCCCTGACCATCAAGCTGGCCGGACCGCAACTGGCCGAGTTCATGGCGATGAATGCCCAGAGCAACCCCTCGCCGGAAGCCCTGCTTGAGATGATGGGGGGGCTGGCCCCGATGATGATGTTTTCGCTGGTCTACAGCCTGGCGCTCTATTCGGTGATGCTGGCGGCGCTCAACCGGATGATCCTGCGACCGGCTGACGGACGCAACGCCTTCCTGCGCCTGGGCGCTGACGAGGGCCGGCAGGCCCTTACGCTGGTTCTGGTCAACCTGCTGATGTTGGGCGTCTATTTTTGCGGCGTGCTGGTCTCTGCGGTGCTGCTCGCTGTCGGGGTCGCGGCAGGTGGCCCTGTCGCAGGTCTGCTGGGACTGGTCGGCTTTATCGGCCTGGCCTGCCTGATGATCTACATCGCCGTGCGGCTTTCCTTCGCCTCGGCCATCACCTTCGACACCGGCAAGGTGTCGGTCATGGGGTCCTGGGCGATGACCAAGGGCCATGTCGGGGCGCTGCTCGGCGCCTATCTGCTGGCCGCTGTGATGGCGGTGATCGTCTATCTTCTGATCATGACCATCATCGCGGCGGTCGGAGCCATTGTGTCCGGCGGTATCAGCGGCCTGAGCGGTCTGTTCGAGCCGGACATGAGTTCTCTGCAGGCCTTCTTTACCCCGGTCGGCCTGGTTCGCGCCGCGTTCGCCGGCCTGGTCTCGGTCCTGACGACGCTGATCCTGTTTTCACCCGCCCCGACGATCTACAGGATCCTCAAGGCGGATGGAGTCCCGGTGCCAGTGTCGGACGCCGACGTTTAGGCTCTAAGGCGCACAACACCTTGTCATCCCGGAAGCCTCGCAGAGGCTGTACGGGACCCAGGGGCCAACGCAAAGCAACAACCTTGGGTCCCGGCTCTCCCGCCCTGCGGGCCTCCGGCCGGGATGACAGGTCTTGTGTTGGCGATCGCCTGGCTTTCTACGCCCGCTTGCTCTTCTTCAGCTCGGCCACCCGCGCCTTGCGGCGCTCTTCGTGGCGGTCGAGCACGTCCTTCAGATAGCGGCCGGTCCACGAGGCCTCGACCTTGGCCACGTCCTGGGGGGAGCCCACGGCGACGATCTCGCCGCCGCCGTCGCCACCTTCGGGACCGAAGTCCAGCAGCCAGTCGGCGGTCTTCACCACGTCGAGGTTATGCTCGATGACGACCACGGTATTGCCCTGGTCGACCAGCTCATGCAGCACTTCCAGCAGCTTTCGGGTGTCCTCGAAGTGCAGGCCGGTGGTGGGCTCATCCAGGATGTAGAGCGTGCGGCCGGTGGCGCGCTTGCTCAGTTCCTTTGACAGTTTCACGCGCTGGGCCTCGCCGCCCGACAGGGTCGTCGCCGACTGGCCGACCTTCACATAGGTCAGGCCCACGCGCTTCAGCGTCTCCATCTTGTCGCGGATCGGCGGCACGGCCTTGAAGAAGTCGGCCGCCTCCTCGACGGTCATGTCCAGGACCTCGGCGATGGTCTTGCCCTTGAACAGGATGTCGAGGGTCTCGCGGTTGTAGCGCTTGCCCTTGCAGATATCGCAGGTGACGTAGACGTCGGGCAGGAAGTGCATCTCGATCTTGATCAGGCCATCGCCCTGGCAGGCCTCGCAGCGGCCGCCCTTGACGTTGAAGCTGAAGCGGCCGGGGCCATAGCCGCGCGCCTTGCTTTCCGGCAGCTGGGCGAACCAGTCGCGGATCGGACCAAAGGCACCGGTATAGGTGGCCGGGTTCGAGCGCGGCGTGCGGCCGATGGGCGACTGGTCGATGTCGATGACCTTGTCGAAGTTCTCCAGCCCTTCGATGCGCTCGTGCGGGGCCGGGGCGTCGCTGGCATTGTTCAGCCGACGGGCGGCGGCCTTGTAGAGGGTCTCGATGGTGAAGGTCGACTTGCCGCCACCGGAAACGCCGGTGATGCAGGTGAAGGTGCCGATGGGGATCTCGCCGGTCACGCCCTTGAGGTTGTTGCCGGTGGCCCCGATGACCTTCAGCATCTTCTTCTTGTTGATCGGGCGGCGCTCCTGCGGCACCTCGATCTCGCGCGCGCCGGTCAGGTACTGGCCGGTGATGCTGTCGGGATTGGCCATGATGTCGGCCGGCTTGCCCTGGGCGATGATCTGGCCGCCATGCACCCCGGCCGCCGGACCCATGTCGATGACATGGTCGGCGGTCATGATGGCTTCCTCGTCGTGCTCGACGACGAGTACGGAGTTGCCCAGATCGCGCAGGCCCTGCAGCGACTGCAACAGGCGGGTGTTGTCGCGCTGGTGCAGGCCGATCGACGGCTCGTCCAGCACATAGAGCACGCCGGTCAGGCCCGAGCCGATCTGGCTGGCCAGGCGGATGCGCTGGCTCTCGCCGCCCGACAACGTGCCCGAGCCGCGTGAGAGGTTCAGATAGTCCAGCCCCACATCGACCAGGAACCGCAGGCGGTCATTGATTTCCTTCAGGATCCGCCGGGCGATTTCCATCTGCTTGTCGGTGAACTGGCCCTCCAGCCCGGCGAACCAGTCCTTGGCCGGACGGATGGCCAACTGAGAGACCTGGGCGATATCCATACCCGCGATCTTCACCGCCAGGGCCTCAGGCTTCAGGCGCTTGCCGTGGCAGACCTCGCAGGGGGTGTCGGACTGGTAGCGGCCCAGTTCTTCCCGAACCCAGGCGCTGTCGGTCTCGCGCCAGCGGCGTTCGAGGTTGGGCAACACGCCCTCAAACGGCTTGTCGACCTCGTATTTGCGGGCATTGTCGTCATAGACGAACTTGATCTTCTGGCCCTTGGACCCGAACAGGACCACGTCGCGGGCCGTGGCCGGCAGCTTGTGCCAGGGCTCATCCATCGAGAAGCCATAGTGCCGGGCCAGGGCTTGCAGGGTCTGGGTATAGAGCGGCGAGGGGCCCTTGGCCCACGGCGCCACCGCGCCCTTGTGCAGGCTCTTGTCCTTGTCGGGGATCACCATGTCGGCGTCGAAGGCCAGCTTGGCGCCCAGGCCGTCGCAGGCCGGGCAGGCGCCCGCCGGATTGTTGAACGAGAACAGCCGCGGCTCGATCTCGGCGATGGTGAAACCGCTGACCGGACAGGCGAAGCGCTCGGAGAACAGCAGCCGGCGCGGTTCCTTCTCGCCCTCGGCGATTGTCGCCCACTCGGCCACGGCCAGGCCGTCGGCCAGTCGCAGGGCCTGCTCGATGGAGTCGGCCAGCCGCTGCTCCATGTCGGGCTTGGTGACGATGCGGTCCACGACCACGTCGATGTCGTGCTTGAACTTCTTGTCCAGCGCCGGGGCGTCTTCGATGGGGTAGTATTCGCCGTCGATCTTCAGCCGCTGGAAGCCGGCCTTCTGCCACTCGGCGATCTCCTTCTTGTACTCGCCCTTGCGGTCGCGCACGACCGGGGCCAGCAGATAGAGGCGCGTGCCCTCGGGCAGGACGGTGATCTTGTCGACCATCTGGCTGATGGTCTGGCTCTCGATGGGCAGACCCGTCGCGGGCGAATAGGGCGTGCCGACCCGCGCCCACAAAAGGCGCATATAGTCGTGGATCTCGGTGACCGTGCCGACGGTCGAGCGCGGGTTCCTCGACGTCGTCTTCTGCTCGATCGAGATGGCCGGCGACAGGCCCTCGATCAGGTCGACGTCCGGCTTGCTCATCAGCTCCAGGAACTGGCGCGCATAGGCCGACAGGCTCTCGACATAGCGCCTTTGGCCCTCGGCATAGATGGTGTCGAACGCCAGCGAGCTCTTGCCCGAGCCCGACAGCCCGGTCAGCACCACCAGCTCGCCGCGTGGAATATCGACGCTGACGTCTTTCAGATTGTGCTCGCGGGCACCGCGCACGCGGATGAAGTTCAGTTGTTCAGCCATGATGTCCGGAACGCATGTGGCTGCGGGGAGGGTGCAGCGCAGCGGCTATATGTAGGGCTCGGCACGCCGATTAACACAAGAACAAGTTGGGAACAAATGTCGCATGCGCCCGGCGGCGTGGGCTGCTGACAGCAGGTGTCAGCAGGGGAGGGGCTCCGGCGCTGGCGTTTGCAACAGGGTTCACGCCGGTTAACCGCCTTCGGAAGCGCCATCTTCAGCCCCGCCCGCTCTAATCGCCTCCAACGGAGAGCGCGATGAGCAAGGCGGCCAAGGCCCCCGCGAGCGGGAAGGCGGACAAGGGCAAGAAGGTCAAGGGTCCAAAGCCCCGCTCGGCCGAGAAGGACTTCTGGACCTTCACGATCGGCGTCGGTTCGCTGATCTATGTGCTGGTGACCACGGTTCCCAACTAGCGACACCTTACAGATCTCCATTTTGCCCCGTTCCCCCATAACGCGGACGGGCAGGGGAAAGACGTGAGTGGTCCGCCTCACGCGGCGTATCCCCATACCTACCGTCATTCCCGCCCTTGTGGCGGGAACCCCTGCTTCAGCTTGCACGTGAAGTGCCAGCGAAGTGCGCGCGCACTTCGCCCCTTCCGCACCTGCGGCGGTACGAGAGGTTCCCGCCACAAGGGCGGGAATGACGGCGATCTATTGGACTGGCGCCCACACCTTCGCTCCGAAGGGGGCCCTCCCGAAACCCCACGGCGAGATGATCGCCGAACAGGCCTGTCCTGTCCGGCACGCTGGCCTGCGTGAGATTTAAGGATGTGCGCGACGCGGATCAGCCGGTTTGACCACCGCGCCCAGGGTGTGGACCTGCATCTGCTGGATCACCCCGTCCTGCGGCGCGGTCAGCACGGTGAGGCCCGCCCTGTCGCTGGCCTTGGTCAGTTCCTCGCCGCGCAGTCGGCGGCTGGCCTGCGGCCTCGCCTCAGGCCTTCTTGTTCAGCGTGATCGCCGTGCCGCTGGACACCGGGTTGTTCATCCGCGCGCCGGCGCCATAGCCCGAGGCCGGAGCGCGCTGGTTGGCGATCTCTTCGGCGACGGCCTTGACCAGGCCTTCGGTGACGGTCTTGGCGGCGTTCAGGGCGCGGGCCTGGCGGGCCAGCACGGCGTCGAAGGCTTCGGTGGCGCGGATCAGGCGCTGGCGCAGGGCCGGATCGGCGCCGGAGACCAGGGCGATATTGGCCCGCACCCGCGCCGACTCGTAGCGGTAGAGATTGGCCAGTTTTGCCGTTTCCTCGACATACTGGGCCGCCTCCTGCGGGCGGTGGGTTTCGAAGGCATTGGCCTCCTTGGCGATCAGGTCGGTCAGGCGCTCGGTCAGCAGCACCAGCTGGTCGACGCGGTCATTGGGATCATTGGCGGCAAGGGCCATGGTCTAGTCCTTCAAGCCTTGGAGTTTGAGCATTTCGCGCTGGACACTGGAGGCCAGGCCCACCCCGCCGGCCTTGGTGACTTCCTTGGCCATGGCCTCGGTCAGCAGGGACTTGAACATGTCCTCGGCCTGGCCGCCGCCGAACGGCTCGGAGGTCTTCACCCCCTCGAACATCGACTGCATCATCACCGACAGGAACGAGGCCTCGAACTTGTTGGCGGTTTCCTTGATCTGGCCGCGCTTGGCCAGTTCAGCGGCCGACATCGGTCCGGTCGCCGAGGCCTGCAGGCCGGTGATCGGCGGGGCGGTGAGGGCCAGGGGGGTAGAGGTCAGGGCGCTCATCACATCACCTCGATGTCGGCTTGCAGGGCGCCGGCGGCCTTCACCGCCTGCAGGATCGAGATCATGTCGCGCGGGGTCACGCCCAGGGCGTTGAGGCCGCCGACCAGGCTCTTCAGCGACGCCCCGGCTTCGAGCGTGATCAACTGCTTGCCCTTCTCCTCCTCGACATTGACGGTCGACTGGGGAACCACGGCGGTCTGGCCCTGGCTGAAGGGGGCGGGCTGGCTGACGGCCGGGCTTTCCTGCACCGAGATGGTCAGGTTGCCCTGGGCGATGGCCACCTTGCTGATGCGCACATGGTCGCCCATGACGATGACGCCGGCCACCTCGTCGATGATCACCTTGGCCGGACCGTCGGGCTCGACTTCCAGGTTCTCGATGGCGGTGATGAAGCTGATCATGTCCATGCCGGCCGGCGGGCGAACGGCGACGATGGTCGGGTTCTGGGCCTGGGCGCTGCGGGGATAGCGGCCGTTGATGGCGTCAGCGATCCGGCGCGAGGTGGTGAAGTCGGGATTGCGCAGGGTCATGCGCAGCTCGCCCATCTCGACCATCTGGAAATTGGTCTCTTTTTCAATGATGCCGCCGGCGGCGATCCGGCCGGCTGTGGGCACGCCCTTGGAGACCGACGACCCGGAGGCCCCGCCGGCCGAGACCGAGCCGGTCTGGACGCTGCCCTGCGCCACCGCATAGGTCTGGCCGTCGGCGCCCTGCAGGC
The DNA here is from genome assembly GCF_058681425.1 of Caulobacter sp. AVps18. NCBI lineage: Bacteria > Pseudomonadati > Pseudomonadota > Alphaproteobacteria > Caulobacterales > Caulobacteraceae > Caulobacter > Caulobacter sp. AVps18. The sequence continues at coordinate 4,424,974 of NZ_CM178737.1, read as the reverse complement.
TGGTGACCAGCAGGGTGCCGCCCAGCAGGCTCTTGGCGTCGCCCAGGGTCGAGACCGTGACATCGACCTTGGCACCCGGCGCGGCGAACGGCGGCAGGTTGGCCGTGACGATCACCGAGGCGACGTTCTTGGTGTTGAGATTGGCGTCGCGCACATTGACGCCCTGGCGTTCCAGCATGGCCTCAAGGCTCTGCTTGGTCATCGGCGCGTTGCGCAGGCTGTCTCCGGTGCCGTTCAGGCCCACGACGAAGCCGTAGCCGATCAGATGGTTGTCGCGCACGCCCTCGAAGGCGACGATGTCCTTGATCCGCGAGGTGGCAAAGGCCGGGCCGGCGACCAGGGCGCAGGCCGTCGCGAAGACGGCGAGAACGGAGCGGAGGCGTAAACGCGACATGGCTATCCTGCAGCGGGAAGACATTCCCGGTCTGCCCCATGCCAAAAGCGGGCCAAACTCAAAGGCTTGAGTCTAAAGGCTTTGTGCGTTTTGACGCAGGCCCGCCGGCGCCTTTCGGCAGAATTTGCCCGGCATTAACCATACCGCAAGCGCCCGGCGAGATTATGAAAGGGCGGCGAGGGACGTGACTCGTCGAACGGATTGGAGCATGCGTTCCTCATGAAGGTTTCGAGCACGGGAGGCGTGGGCGCGAGCGGCGCATCGCGGGCGAAGTCCTCGGGCGGCGCGTCGGGTTTCTCGCTGCCGTCAGTGGGCGGCGCCAGCGGCGCGGCCAGCACGGCCTCGGTCGGCGGACTGGCGGGCGTGGGCTCGCTGGGCGCGCTTCTGGCCCTGCAGGCCAATGGCGACCCGCTGGAGCGCAAGCGCCGTCAGGTCAAGCGCGCCGACGCCATCCTTGATATCCTGGGCGAGGTGAAGCTGGCCCTGCTGGACGGCGACGTTTCGGCCGGCACGCTGGATCGCCTGACCCGCGCCATCCGCGAGCAGCGCGAATCGACCGACGACCCGCGTCTGGACGGGGTGCTCAACGAGATCGAAACCCGGGCTGCGGTCGAAAAAGCCAAGCTCGAACAGGCCCGGGGCGCCTGATGCGCGGCGCGGCTTTCACAACCCTGCGTGGGCAGGATGTCGCCAGTAAATTCAAGATGTTGCGGGCGATGATCTCGCTGGCTTCACCGTCTGTCGCCGGCCGTGTTCGGCGTGGATTTCGCATGCCGGGCGAGGCTGAACGCGCCGCTCACGCGAGGTTCATTGAACGCGGCTATTGTTTTGGTATAAGCACCCGGCCTGACCAGGGCTGAGTTCATCGGGGCGTGAGGCGTTAATGCAAACGGCCACTGTTCTAGTCGATACCAAGAGCTATCGTCCTTCCGAGGGCGAAGAGTTCATGAACCCGCGTCAGCTTGAGTATTTCAAGGGCAAGCTGAACGAGTGGAAAGAGGAGATCCTTCGCGAATCCCGCGAAACGGTCGCCCATCTCCAGAAAGAAACCGAAAATCACGCCGATCTGGCCGATCGCGCGTCTTCGGAAACCGACCGGGCGCTTGAACTGCGCACCCGCGATCGCCAACGCAAGCTGATCTCCAAGATCGACCAGGCCCTGCGCCGCGTCGAGGACGGCTCGTACGGCTATTGCGAGGAAACGGGCGAACCCATCGGCCTGGCCCGACTGGAAGCCCGTCCGACAGCCACCCTGAGCCTCGAAGCCCAGGAACGCCACGAACGCCGCGAACGCGTCCACCGCGACGACTAACGGCCTTCACCGGCTTATGTGTTTTCAAGCGGCCTCGCGCGAAAGCCCGGGGCCGCTTTTGTTTGGGCGGCGAGGGTATTTGCCGACTTTCGCCGCTGAGCGGGCCCAAGATGCTCCCCCTCTGGGGGAGCTGTCGCGGAGCGACTGAGGGGGGCATCTGGGCGAACGCCGCGCTGCCCCCTCCGGCCCTCCGGGCCACCTCCCCCAGAGGTGGAGGATCTGGCAGTGTTAGTCTTGCACCCTTGGCGGGCACTCATAAGGTCGGCTAGCGTAAGCCCGCGCTATGGCGGTGAGCCTTTCGCAACAGGGCCAAAATGACCGATCTGTTCCGCTTCAAGTGTGTAGGTTGCGAAGAATGGCACGAAGGCATGCCGGGCTTCAGCGCCGAGGCCCCCCTCTATTATTACGGCGTTCCGGAGGACGAGCGCGAAACGCGTTGCCAGCTGTCGTCCGACATGTGCGTCATTGATGGCGCTCATTTTTTCGTTCGTGGTTGCATAGAACTGCCTGTTGAAGGCGTCGCCGATCCGTTCATTTGGGGCGTGTGGGTCTCGCTCAGCCGCGAGAGTTTTGAGGAGTTTGACGCACTCTTCGATTGCCAGCTTAGAGCGCCGAATGGCCCCTTTTTCGGCTGGCTATCGGCAGCGGTTATGACATATCCCGACACCGAGAACTTGAAGGCGAAGGTACATCTGAGGGACGGAGGTCAGCGGCCTTACATCGAACTTGAGCCGACCGACCATCCGCTCGCCGTTGAGCAACGGAACGGGATTACCGTAGAGCGTGTCGCGGAGCTCTATGCAGCCTACATGCACTAAGGCGCGCGGTCAGCTCACTATCCTGAACAGCCCTTTACAGCCCCCGTCCTACCTCACCACATCGTCTGCGCCGCCCGCTGCGGCCACTCGCGGTCATAGCCTTCGCCGCCCACCTCGCCGGCCGTGACGGCGGCGAGCATGGCACCGGGGGAGGGGATCGAGGCGGGATCAACCTGGCTTTCGGCCTTCCAGAGGCCCGAGCGGGCGATGGCCCGGGCGCACTGGAAATAGGCCTCCTCGACGGTGATCACCATGACCGTGCGCGGGGCGGCACCGTCGATGGCGAAGCTGTCCAGCAGGTCGGGATCGTTGCTGAGCACCGCGCGGCCGTTGACGCGGAAGGTGGTGCCCGAGCCGGGGATCAGGAACAGCAGGGCTACGCGCGGGTCGCGGATCACGTTGCGCAGGCTGTCGATGCGGTTGTTGCCGCGCCGGTCGGGCAGGAGCAGGGTCCTGGGGTCGGCCACCCGCACAAAGCCGGGCCGGTCGCCGCGCGGGCTGCAATCCAGGCCCTCGGGTCCCGTCGTGGCCAGGGCGACGAAGGGCGAGGCCTCGATCAGTTGGCGGTAATGGGGCGTGATGTGGCTGGAAACCTTGGCCATGGCAGCCGCGGCCGGCTCTGCTGAATAGAGCGCTTCCAGAGCCTCCAGGCTGTCGATGGTCGTCATGCCTCGCTCCCCTGTTGTGACCTGCCATCAGGTTAGGGGGCGGCGGCCTTCGGCGAAAGCCGCTTTACGAGGCGAAGGCCCGGGCGCAGGCCTCGGCCAGGCGGCGCGGCGAGATCGGCTTGCCCACCACCGGTGGCTCGCGGCCCAGCAGAAGGTCGGAGTTGCCGGTGACGTAGATCACGGGAATCGCGCCCAGGCGTCGATGGATGGCTTCGACCGCCTCGACGCCGGTGCCGCCCACGATACGATAGTCGGCGGTGATCAGATCCGGGCGGCGGGCGAGCGCGAGCGCGAGGGCGTCTTCCGGACAATCGGCGATGTCAAAGCTCGTGAAGCCCTGTTCAGCCAGCAGGGCTTCTACCTCGAAGGCGATCAAGATCTCGTCCTCGATGATCAGCGCATGTCGGGTCTTTATGTGCACGGTCATTTGCCGCAGCCTTCTTTTTCGTCCCTTGATGATTTCAGCGCTGACATAGAGCTTCACGCTAGTCGCTTTTTCGTGATGTTGCAGGTGCTCACAGGCTCAAATCGCGCAGAATCCGTGGTCAAGGCAGACGCGGTTCGCCGGCTCGACTGAAAACAGACTGGATTTCCCGATTTTCCGCGAGTTGCGAGCCGCCATCGACAGGCAACCATTGCGCGACGTTCTGGTTGGGTAGACTATTCGCGCCGTCCTGGCCGGGAAGATCTGCCTCCACTCAAATCGGGTTCGCCCGCGCGGGGTTTGCGGTTTTCCGCATGCTCCGAACAACCTGTAGAGGCGACGCGGTGGGCCAATCCGCGCTATGCAGACAAAAAAGTCCGCAGGAGCGCCCGCCCATGTCGCAAGACACCCCCGTGATTCCCTCTCCGCTCATTCTGACCGAGAAGCGCGGTCACATCGCCATCCTCACCCTGAACCGTCCGGACGCCATGAACGCCCTGGGCGCGCCGGGCGACGGCGACCAGGTGGCGGCCGCCTGCGAGGCGATCAATGATGACCAGGACATCCGCTGCGTGATCCTGACGGGCGCGGGCCGGGCCTTCTCGGCCGGCGGCGACGTCAAGGCAATGAAGGCCCGCGAGGGCGCGTTCGGCGGCAATGGCGTCAAGGTGCGCGACGGCTATCGCAAGAATATCCACCGCATCGTCCGCGCCATCTACGGCCTGGAGGTCCCGTCGATCGCCGCCGTCAACGGCGCGGCCATCGGCCTGGGCTGCGATGTGGCCTGCATGACCGACATCCGCATCGGGGCCGACACCGCCAAGTTCGGCGTCACCTTCCTGAAGCTGGGTTTGATCCCCGGCGACGGCGGGGCCTGGCTGATGCCGCGCACTATCGGCATGAGCCGCGCCGCCGAGTTGCTGTTCACCGGCGATGTCATCGATGCGGCCAAGGCCGCCGAATGGGGCCTGATCAGCAAGGCCGTGCCGGCCGACACCCTGATGGACGAAGCCATGGCCCTGGCCACTCGCATCGCCGCCCAGCCGCCCCACGCCCTGCGCATGGCCAAGAGCCTGCTCAAGCACGGCACGACCGCCAGCTATGACACCCTGATGGAGATGAGCGCGGCGGCCCAGGCCATCGCCCACCACACCGAGGACCACATGGAGGGCGTCGACGCGATCCTCGAAAAGCGCGCCCCGGTCTTCAAGGGCGCCTGAGGTCATGGGCAAGGAAGCGCGCGGCGTCTGGGGCCACCTGTCGGACGGGGACTGCGAGGGCAAGCTGCTGTGGGAGTTCCCCAAGCTGATCTTTCGCGGGGCCCATCGCGGCATCTATCAGGGCCATGCCCTGCGCTACATCAAGGTTGAGGGCAACGACCTGGTGCTGAACGACGGCACCCGGTTTGAGATGGAGCCGGGCGAGGCCGACAAGTGGCTGCATGCCATCCTCAACCCGCCCGGCCGGCTGGACAAGCTGGGCGTCAAGCCCGGCCAGACGGTGGTTGTGCTGGCGCTTGAGGATGAAGAGTTCCTGGAAGAGCTCTCGGGCCGCGTTGAACCGGTCGAGGCTGACGAGAACATCGACCTGCTGTTCCTGGGCGTCGAGGATCTGGCCGATTTCGACCAGCTGGAAGACCTGATCGGCGGGCTTGGGCCCAAGGGCGCGATCTGGATCGTGGCCCAGAAGGGCAAGGGCGCGCCGTTGAAGGATACCGAGATCCTGACCGCCGCCCGCGAGCAGGGGCTGGTCGACACCAAGGTGTGCAGCTTCTCCAAGACCCATTCGGCCCTGCGGTTTGTGAAGCGCAAGGCCGGGCCGCCGGTCGCCGCCGCGCCTGTCGGCGATGACGACGCCGGCTTCGACGACGAAGACTAAGGGGCGGGGGAGGGGCGATGTTTCCGGTTCGGCGCCAGCGACCCTCCCGCCACCTCGCCCCCTTTGTGAAGGCCTTTGAGGAGCGGGTTCAGCGGCTGGACGCCACGGTGGTGCTGCGGCCCCTGCCGGCCCGCACCGAGCAGTTCCTCGAATTCTATCTGGCCGACCGCTATCGGGTTCGCGAGATCGCCAGCGGGGCGGTCGAGACGGCGCCCGATGCCGTGCTCGTGGGCCTGCAGACCTATCGGCGGGTCGATGTGATGCTGGCCGGGACCCTGCGGCTATTCACCATCCAGTTCACCCCGACCGGCTTTTGCGCCCTGTTCGGCGCGGCGACGGCGGCCCTGACTGATCAGGCCTTTGCCGCCGGTGACGTGCTGGGTCCCGAGGTGGCGCGGATCGCCGAGCGGCTGGAGGCCGCGCCGGATCTGGCCGCGCGGGTCAGGATCGCCCAGGACTGGCTGCTGACCCGGGTTCCGGACGGGCCGCCCGATCCCGTCGCCTGGGCGGCGCAGCGGATGACCGCCCTGCACGGCGGGGTGCGCGTGGCCGATCTGGCGCGGGCCGTCGATCTGGGCGAGCGCCAGTTCGAGCGGCGCTTCACCCGCGCCGTGGGGGTGTCGCCCAAGCGCTATGCCCGGGTGCTGCGCTTTCGCGAGGCCCTGCGCCTGAAGACCGACGGGCTCGAGACCGGCTGGGCCGGCGTCGCCCAGGCCGCCGGCTATGTCGACCAGGCCCACATGATCCACGAGTTCCAGGCCCTGGCCGGCGACACCCCCGAACGCCTGATGGCGGCCATGGCCCCGGCGCGGGAAATCGTGGTGCCGGCTGACGGAAATCTACAATCAGCAGCGGGGCCGTCCCGCTAGCCTGGTCGCAATCTTGACCGGCGGAGTAGGGCAAATGATTGGACGGCGCGGAGTTTTGGCCTTGGGAGGCATGGCGATGACGGGTGTTGCGGGCGGGGCTGAAGCGGCGACTGCCGATGACGGCGTGGTCCAGATCGAGGGGCTGGTGAAGACCCTGATCGCGGCCTGGAATGCGACCGACGCGGACGCCTATGCCGACCACTTCTGGCCGGACGCCAGCTGGGTCAATGTGGTGGGCATGCACTGGCGCGGTCGCGAGCAGGTGGCTTTCGCCCACAGGCTGTTCCTGTCGACCATCTTCAAGGACTGCAAACAGACCCTGGTTTCGACGCAGGCTCGGGCCATCGCGCCGGGCGTCGCCCTGGCCGTGGTGACCATGATCCAGGACGCCTACAAAACGCCCGACGGCAACAGCATGCCCCAGGCCCACGACCGGCTGACCCTGACGGCGGTCAAGCGCGACGGCCGCTGGCTGCTGATCCACGGCCACAACACCATCATCAACCCCCAGGCCGCCAACAATGACCCGGTGCTCCGGATGCCCAAGGGGTAGGGGGGCACGATCGTGACGGTAGTGGCAGGTTTCAGGGCGTTGAATTTGCTGGGGTCTTGGTGGTCCATGCCCGTGCGAGAACGGGGATAGCGCGAATTTCCCTCTCCCAGAGGGAGAGGGCGGGGCCCGCCGCGCAGCGGTGGGAGGGTGAGGGGTTACACCGTGTCCGGACAGGGCAGGATCAAAACGGCGACAGCCGTTCCCCCAAAACGCTCGTCATTCCGAGCCTTTGGCTCGGGAGCCCTGTGTCTTCCGCTACCTGAAGCGCCAGCGAAGTGCGCGCGCACTTCGCCCCTCCTGCACCTGCGGCCGATAAAGGGGTTCCCGCCACAAGGGCGGGAATGACGGGCGTTGGTGGAAGTTGACACTCACCCAGGCCCACACAGCGCCTTAAATCCTTGGAGGCGAGCTTGCTCTGGGTTCAGGCCGTGTCAATGACGGCGCGCCGCGCCGCCGCGCGCGGCCGGCCTCTGGCCGGTCATTGACACGGCCAGACCCCAGAGCTCCAATTCCACCAAGGGTTTCAGGGCGGGGAAGCATCCCGGGGGGATGCTTGTTCTTGGCGGTGTTGGGGGGAATGGGTGCGCTTGGTCTTTATCGACGGACGATTTTCCGTTTGCCGATAAAGAACGTGTGTCGCTGTTTCGGGTGGATCGATTGGCGACCAATCTGGTTCAATGCGTTTGAAGCTGAGAAGGAATTGACGGTGATTGTCGGACAAGCCTTATCCTCAGCCGCCTGCTTTGCTTTCCAGCGATGTTCCCCCGCCTTGATCGGTCGTTGACTGGGATTGGGATTGGGGGAGCGGTGCGTGAGCGCTGGCCTCCAGGGCTGCAATCCCATCGGTTGAGTATCTGGCACCTAATTGGACTGCGATCCGACGAAGAGCGTTGGGCTCCCCACGGATAGCAAGATAACGCTTTGCTTTTTCCGCGAGCCAATCGAAGTCCTTCCAGAGTGTTCCATCTCGGTACGTACGATAGCTGTTTCGCCATTTGGAGTAGGAGCGCAGGCGTTCATGATTGACGACTACCGACGAAGCAAACGCATCAAAGAAGATATTCAATTCAATACGATGGTTGCGAGCCAAGGCTGCTATAAAGCCGAACATGAGCATTACGCTCGATACCGTCGCACGGTCTTCGGACTTCATTTTCGAAAAGTCGCCACCGTGCGCGGCGGCGGGACCTAGCAAGTCACGGAGTCCGAAACGCGCCTCGCGGGCGTCTTTGGCTTGAAGCAGCTCCAATGCCTTGAACGTTGCGTCCATTCGATTACGTTCAGCACCGTGCAAATAGAGAACAACGGTGACGCAGATGCCGATCGTGGCGACTAGTGCTGTCGGATTCTCAACGGCAGCTCGGATAATTTTCTCAACGACAGCTCGGATCATTGGGTGTGCCTTCAGCAAGCAGCGGCGGACATTCTGCCGTGGCTGCCTCTAGTCACGGTTCAAGACTATGGGAATTTTTTTCTTAGGAGTGTCAAGTTGCACTTGAGTGCGTCCTTGTTTTAGAGCCCGGCTCATAGCTGCTCTGCCCTTATTGAACGGGCAGTCGACCGCATGGAGCGCAGCGAAGAATCAGCCCCCCTTACGCCGCCACCCCCACCCGCCGCCGGCCAAACTCCATCACCCCGTCCTCGATCTTGCCCATCCGCAGGGCCAGCAGGTCCAGCGCGTAGTTCTGGTGGACCTTCCACGGGGCCTTGGTGCCCTGTTTGGGGAACTTCTCCATCGCCCGCTGCACATAGCCTGACGAGAAGTCGAGCCACGGCGCATGCTCCATGTCCGGGTCGGTGACGCGCGGGGTGCAGGAGGCCGCGCCGGTGCGGTCCAGGTGATTGAGCAGCCGGCAGACATACTCGCTGGTCAGGTCGGCCTTCAGCGTCCAGGAGGCGTTGGTGTAGCCGAAGGCTGAGGCCATGTTCGGCACGTCGCTGAACATCATGCCCTTGTAGCTCATGGCCTTGGACAGGTCCTGAACCTGGCCGTCGACCACCACCTGCATGTCGCTGAGCAGCTGCATCCGCAGACCCGTGGCGGTGACGATGATGTCGGCGTCCAGGCTGGCTCCCGACTTCAGCTTGATGCCGGTCGGGGTGAAGGTGTCGATATGGTCGGTGACCACCGAGCTGGCACCCGACTTCAGCGAGGCGAACAGGTCGGCGTCGGGCACCAGGCACAGGCGCTGGTCCCAGGGATTGTAGCGCGGCGTGAAATGGGTGGCGATGTCGTAGTCGGGGCCCAGCTCGTCGCGGACCAGGGCCAGCAGGCGTTCCTTGGTCTTTTCCGGGCTCTTGCGGGCCATGTTGAAGAACAGGAGCTGCAGCAGCACGTTCTTCCAGCGGGTGATGCCGTAGGCGGTCATGGCCGGCAGTTTTGCTCGCAGCCAGTTGGCCAGGCCGTCCTCGGCCGGGCGTGACACCACATAGGTGGGCGAGCGCTGCAGCATGGTCACATGCGCCGCCGTCTTGGCCATTTCCGGCACCAGGGTGACGGCGGTGGCGCCGCTGCCGATCACGACGACCGTCTTGCCGGTATAGTCGAGGTCTTCGGGCCACTGCTGGGGATGGACGATGCGGCCCTGGAAGGTGTCGGCACCGGGGAAGTCGGGCATGTAACCGCAGGCATAGTTGTAATAGCCGGCGCACATATAGATGAAGCCGCAGGTGAAGCTGACGCTCCGGCCGTCATGCAGCGCCTCGACCGTCCAGGTGGCGGTGTCGCTGGACCAGCGGGCGGCCTTGACGTGGTGGCCATAGCGGATGTGGCGGTCGATGCCGTGCTCGGCGGCGGTTTCGCGCACATAGTTGAGGATCGAGGGCCCGTCGGCGATGGCCTTGGCGGCCTTCCACGGCTTGAAGCTGTAGCCAAGCGTGTACATGTCGCTGTCCGACCGGATGCCGGGATAGCGGAACAGGTCCCAGGTGCCGCCGATGGCCTCGCGGCCCTCGAGGATGGCGTAGGTCTTGCCGGGGCAGTGGGTTTGCAGGTGCCAGCCCGCGCCGATGCCCGACAGGCCAGCGCCCACCACCAGAACGTCGAAATGTTCGGTTTTCATCGCGTTTTCCGTCCCTGACCGACCTCCGGCTGGTTCCGGAGATTTTTATCTGATCATTGTTCAGGAGGAGACGGCGGTTTCGGGCCAAGGTCAACCTTCGCCGTGTTGCGGCGCGTCGGTTTTCATTGGCGCGGGGCCGGATCGGGGCGTATGCGGTGCAACCATGTCCCTGCGCGACTTCGGCCTGCTGGTCCTGATCTGCTTCGTCTGGGCGAGCAGCAATATCGTCTCCAAGATCGTGGTCGCCCAGTGGGGCGTGCCGCCGCTGTTCTATGCCTGGGTGCGATTTGGCCTGGTGGCCCTGTTGACCTTGCCCTGGCTGCTGCCTGCCCCGCGGCCGCTGTGGCGCGTGCTGCTGGTGGCCCTGCTGATGGGCGGTGGCAATTTCGCCCTGCTGTTCATGGGCTTGAAGACCGCGTCGCCCTCGGCGGCCTCGGTGATCATCCAGCTGGGCGTGCCCTTCACCACCCTGTTGTCGATGCTGATGCTGGGCGAGCGCATCCGCTGGAAGCGCGGTCTGGGCATTGCCCTGACCCTGGCCGGCGCGGTGATCGTCATGTGGAGCCCGACCGGCCTGCATCTTTCGGCCGGCCTTTGGCTGATCGCCGCCGCCGCCTTCACCGGCTCGCTGGGAGCGGTGATGATGAAGCAGGTCGAGGGCGTCGCGCCCCTGCAATTCCAGGCCTGGGTCGGCTTTGCCTCGGTCTGGCCGCTGCTGGCGCTCAGCAGCTTTACCGAGCCCCAGGCGGCAAGCGCCGCACTCCAGGCCGGCTGGCCGTTTGTGGCCGCCGTGGTGTTCTCGGCCCTGATCGTTTCGGTGTTGGGCCACACGGCCTATTACGGACTGATCCAGCGCTATGAAGCCAATCTGATCGCGCCCCTGACCCTGATGACGCCGCTGATGACCATCGGCCTGGGCGTGCTGATCACCCATGATCATTTCGATCTGCGGATGGCTGTCGGCGCGGCCCTGGCTTTGCTAGGCGTTCTGATCATCGCCCTGCGCAAGAACCAGGTGATGCCGCTGCTGATGTCGATCCGGAACCGTATTCAATGAGCCTGCCCCTCATCGAGGCCCCGTCGCCCAATTTCGACGCCCGCAAGGCGATCCCCGACTGCGTGATCCTGCACTATACCGGCATGGAGACGGGCGAGGGCGCGATCGAGCGGCTGCGTGACCCGGAGGCCAAGGTCTCGGCCCACTATGTGGTCGAGGAAGACGGCCGCATCTTCCGCCTGGTGGCCGAGGAGCGCCGTGCCTGGCACGCCGGGGCGGCCTTCTGGAAGGGCGTCAAGGACATCAACTCGGCCTCGATCGGCATCGAGATCGTCAATCCGGGCCACGAGTTCGGCTATCGCGCCTTTCCCGACGCGCAGATTGCGTCGGTGATCAACCTGCTGGCCGACATCCGTTCGCGCTGGATGATCTCGGACTCGCGTATTCTGGGCCATTCCGACATCGCCCCGGCCCGCAAGATTGATCCGGGCGAGCTCTTCCCGTGGAAGCGTCTCGCGGAATCCGGCCACGGCCTGTGGATCGAGCCGCCGCCGTCGCCCGGCGCGCCGCTGGGCGTGGGCGAGGAGGGCACGGGGGTCTTCGCCCTGCAGGCCGGCCTGACCCGCCTGGGCTATGACTGCGCCCCGACCGGCAAGTATGACGACTGGACCGCCACCGTGGTCGGCGCCTTCCAGCGCCACTGGCTGCAAAGCCGCTTCGACGGCATCGCCGACGGCGAGACCCGCGCCCGGCTGGTGGGGCTGCTGCGGGCGGGCGACTGATGCACCCGGCGCGAGCGTTCAAGGTCGAGGATCGCGACACCCTGCTCGCCTTCCTGCGCCAGCATCCGTTCATGACCCTGGCCGCGTCGGTCGGCGACCGCCCCATGGTGGCCCAGGCCCCGGCTGTGGTGCGCCAGATCGAGGGCGAGCTGGTCATCGACTTCCACCTGTCGCGCGGCAACCTCCTGGCGCCGCATCTGGTCCAGGGCTTTCGCGCCGTCGCCCTGGCCACCGGCCCCGACGCCTATGTCAGCCCCGACTGGTACGAGAGCGCCGACCAGGTGCCGACCTGGAACTATCTCTCCGTCGAGGCCGAGGGCTCGGTGGCGGTGCTGGACGAGGCCGGCCTGATCGCCCAGCTTGACGACCTGTCAGAGCAGGAAGAGGCGCGCCTGGCGCCCAAGCCGCTCTGGACCCGCCACAAGATGACCCCCGGCAAGTTCGAGGCGATGCTGCGCGGCATCATCGGCGGCCGTCTGTTCGTCGACCGCTTGGAGGGGACCTTCAAGCTGTCGCAGAACAAGAGCCAGGCCGATCGGCTGGGCGCGGCCGAGGGGCTGGGCGAGCATCCGCTGGCGGGGTCGATGCGGGGCAACACACCCTAATCCGCTCTTCCCGGCGAAAGCCGGGACCCAGATCGAACCCAGAGGCGTGCATGGCTCTGCAAGGCCGATGGCGCGTCATCCCCAGACGCTCAGGCTGAATCTGGGCCCCGGCCTTCGCCGGGCAGAGCGGATGTAAGTTGACGTTGGGGGTTTGCCCCGTCAAACACCGTCCCGGACCAGACGGTCGGGCGGTCGCGGTCCTCGCAAGAGGGTCGAGGAAAGTCCGGGCTCCACGGTGACAAGGCGGTGGGTAACGCCCACCGGGAGCGATCCCAGGGACAGCGCCACAGAAAGCAAACCTCCTCCCTACGGGGCGGGAAGGGTGAAAGGGTGGGGTAAGAGCCCACCGCGGACCTGGCGACAGGGACGGCATGGCAAGCCCCGCCTGGAGCAAGACCGAATAGGGACCCCGCGCCGACCTCGCGTCGGATAGGCCGTCACTGGCTGAGAAGGGTCCGGGTAGGTCGCGAGAACCGTCCAGCAATGGGCGGTCCAGAGGAATGATCGTCGCGCTCTTGGCCTTCGGGGCAAGGGTGGCACAGAACCCGGCTTATAGACCGTCTGGTCCGTCTGGCTCGCTCTCGGCAACGAGGGCGAGCTTGGCCTTGCCGCAGGTTGCGCTAGGGTGAGCCGCTCACGCCCCGCGCGTCGGGCGCAGCGGGGCAGTGATGGCGGAAGAAACCCTGGAACAGCGGCAGGCGCGCTGGTGGCGCGAGTGGTTTGCTGAGGACTACAGCTGGGACGGGCTGGCGGGGAAGACCATCCGGGGCGGCGGCCAATTCGGTGAGGTGACGCTGCAGGATTACTGGAGGCATGACCCGATTACGGGCCATGTCCGCAGCGACGCGGTCATGAGACGCACGGGCGAACTGGTCGAGCTTGATGGCAGTTGGTGGCATCTGGCCCACCTGCCGCCGCGCGGGCGTGATGGGGCGGAAAGCTGGAAGGCTGGTCTGGAGGCGGTGGAATGGAGCGCCTTAAAAGCCCTGCTGACGGCGCGGCTGACGGTGGCAATTGAGATGCCTGGGGCGTTTGGATACGAGGGCGAGGACTACATCTGGGTGCCGGAAGGCCACGACGGCCGGGCGCTTTGGGACGGGGCCGTGCTTGGGTCTAGCCTCGTCCGCCCTCAAGCTGGGGAAGGCCTCGTGTCTTTGTCTTGTCGCCGAACGGCCTTTATGGGCGATGGCGATTTTCGAGAGGCCATATTCGGCAAGGGTGCCGATTTTGGCTGCGCCACCTTCTCAGGCGACGCCAGCTTCAACGGCGCTACCTACTCAGGCGACGTCAGCTTCGCCAGAACAATCTTCTCAAGCGACGCCAGCTTCAGCGGCACCACCTACTCAGGCGACGCCAGCTTCGCCAGCACAATCTTCTCAGGCTACGCCAGCTTCAACAGCGCCGCCTTTTCAGGCAACGCCCGCTTCGACAGCGCAATCGTCTCAGGCTATGCTAGTTTCATCAGCGCCGCTTTCTCAGGCAACGCTAGCTTCGGCAGCGCAACCTTCCTGGGCGACTCCCGCTTCGACAGCGCAACCTTCTCAGGCGACAGCCGCTTCAGAAGCGCCACCTTCTCAGGCAACGCTAGCTTCGGCAGCGCAACCTTCTTGCGCGATGTCGACTTCTACAGCGCAACTTTCTCAGGCTACACCAGCTTCGGCAGTGCAACCTTCGCTAGCTACGTCCGCTTCCGCAGCGTAACCTTGTTGCGCAACGCCGGCTTCGACAACGCTACCTTCTCAGGCAACGCTACCTTCGACAGCACAACCTTCTTGGGCGACGCCCGCTTCGACAACGCAACCTTCTCAAGCGAAGCCGACTTCGACGACGCAGCCTTCTCAGCCTACGCCAGCTTCGGCAGCGCAGCCTTCTCAGGTTACGCCAGCTTCGACCGCGCAACCTTCAAATACGCCAGCTTCGGCAGCGCAACCTTCTCAGGCGACGCCCGGTTCAAAAGCGCAACCTTCTCAGGCGACGCCCGCTTCGGCAGTGCCACCTTCTCAAAAGAGGCCCGTTTCGACAGCGCAACTTTCTCAGGCATCGCCGATTTCGACAGCGCAACCTTATCAGGCGACGCCCGGTTCGACAGCGCAACCTTCAAAGACGCCCGCTTCGGCAGCTTAACCTTCTCACATGAGGCCCGTTTCGACAGCGCAACCTTCTCAGGCATCGCTGATTTCGACGGCGCGACCTTCTCAGGCGACACCCGCTTCGACAGCGCAACCTTCAAATACGCTCGCTTCGGCAGCGCAACCTTCTCAGGCGACGCCCGTTTCGACAGCGCAACCTTCAAATACGCCCGCTTCGGCAGCGCAACCTTCTCAGGCGTAGCCCGTTTCGAGAGTGCAACCTTCTTAGGCGACGCCAGCTTCTACAGCGCAACTTTCGAAAAGAGGGTTTGGTTTACAGGCCGGTTCTCGGGTCCCGTGAGCTTTGAGGAAGCTCTGTTTAAGAGTTCCGTTCGCTTCAGCGCGGCGATTGACTGGCCGGACCGGCACTTCGCGGGCGCTTTCCACAAGACCCAATTCATGGCCCTCGCGGATTTTTCCGATGCGGTGGGGCCAGATCAGGGCGGGCGGCTGGCGGCGGCCTTCGTCGAGACTCAGTTCGAGAAGGCCATACTGCTGACCGATGGGCAGGATCTTGCGGCGCGTGCCTATTTTCGCGAGCAGATCTGGCCGGCTGTATCGCTGGGGAAACAGCTCCGGCGTTGGCAGAAGGCCCGTCGCGTCCGCATGGCGGCGCTTAGAGGGCTTCTGACCTTTCGTTCCAATTCCCTTTGGTTTCGCCGGCTAAGGCGGCGCCTTGTGAAGCCCTGGATGCTGGTAGGGGGCAGCCGCAAGGACGTCGGCCGTAATGCACGCCTTCGCCAACTGGAAGCCGGCAGCCGAGCGCTCAAGATCGCCATGGGCAAGGCCCAGGATGAGTTGCGCATGCAGCGCTATTATCGCTTTCAGCTTCGGGCGCGGCTGGCGCGCAGCGATGTCGACCTCTGGGAAAAGGGCTTCGGCGCCGCCTATGGGCTGCTGTCCGACCTGGGCTCCAGCCTTTGGCGGCCCTTGGCGGCCCTGATGCTGCTGACGGCGGTTTGCGGCTATCTCTATGCGGTGTGGGGCGCGTCTCTGGTGACCGGGCGGTTTACGCCGCTGGTGACGCAGAGCTTTGCCTTTGAAGGGCAGGGGGTGGCGCTGTCGGCCCTCAAGCCGTTTTCGACCATCGAGGCGCCGAAGCCGAAGGTGGCTTTGCCTGAAACGCCCCAGCCGCCTCAGGCGGCGGGATCATCGAAGATCTCCACGGGCACTGTCCCCCAAACCCTGATCGAGGTCTTGACCCACAATCCCGCGATCTTGCTGGGGCTGCGTGTGGCCACCATGGTGCAGGTGATTGTCTCCACCCTGCTGCTCTTCCTGTTCGGCCTGGCAGTGAAGCGGCGTTTCCAGATCAGCTAGAGCAAGTCGCGTTTAGTCGGAATCGACTCTCGACTCCGCTCTTCCCCGCGAAAGCGGCGATCCAAGCCGTGTGCCCGGTAAACGCTCCGCTAGAGCGGGTTGCGATCTGATGGAATCAGATCACCCGCTCTCGTCTTTTGTTTTCGCGCGCGTTTCATTCCGAAAACCGGTTCCCACTTTTCGGAACGCGCTCGCTCAGCTTGGGTCCCCGCTTTCGCGCGGATGAGCGGATTTGAAAAGGCTTCCGAGAAAAGCCATCACGCTCCAAGGCGATCCAGGATTGCGATCTGCCGTCCCGCCGCACCCCCAACACTTAACAGTTCTGTGTATGTTCTGTTGATGGTTTGTGCATGCAAGTCACGAAGCGGTGCGACATCTTTGTTTTCACGGCTAAATGGCCGTTGGTGTCATTGTTTCCCAGTTCATCCCATGTTAACCCAGTTTGGTCACGGGCGAGCGGATTTCGCGGGCTGGCGTGGGTCGCAAGGGGTTTGGCGGGGTGTTTCTCTCGACGTTCGAGAAGCAGGTGGACAGCAAGCGGCGCATCGTTGTGCCGCAGGATTTCCGCGCCGCCGTCTCGGGCCCGTTTGACGGCGTGGTCTGCTTTCCCTCCATCGAGTTCGACTGCCTGGAGGGGGGCGGCAAGGCCCTGTTCGACCGCTATCTGGGCGTGATCGAGGAGCTGGAATTTGGCGATCCGGTGCGCTCGGCGCTGGAGACCAGCGTGCTGGGCGGCATGGCCAGGCTGTCGTTTGATACAGCTGGTCGCATTACCTTGCCCGACCACCTGTGCGACATGTTCGGCCTGAGTGATTGGGTGACGGTTGTGGGTATGGGTGAGCGTTTTCAGATCTGGTCGCGGGAAGCCTTCCAGGCCCACCGCGCCGCGCAGCGCGAGTTGGCCCGCGAGGGGCTGGCGGCCATGCGGGTTTCGCAGCGCACCGCAAGGCTGGGCGGCGCATGACCGAGGTTGCTCCCCATATCTCCGTCCTGCTCAACGAGATCGTTGCCGCCCTGGCTCCCAAGCCGGGCGAGACGATCATTGACGGCACCTTCGGCGCGGGCGGCTATACCCGCGCCATCCTGGCCACAGGCGCCAGCGTGGTCGGCTTCGACCGCGATCCGACCGTCCTGCGTTTCACTGAAGGCCTGCCGGGCGATCGCTTTCGCCTGATCCAGGACCGCTTTTCGCAGATGGCCGAGCATTTCGCGCCGCAGTCGGTGGATGGCGTGGTGCTGGATATCGGCGTCTCGTCCATGCAGCTGGACGAGGCCGAGCGCGGCTTTTCGTTCATGCGCGACGGCCCGCTGGACATGCGGATGAGCGACACGGGGCCGACGGCGGCCGACCTGGTCAATGATCTGGACCACACCGAGCTGGCCCGCATTCTTTATGTGTATGGCGAGGAGCATGCTTCGCGCCGCATCGCCAGCTTCATCGTGCGTCGTCGCGAAGAGCGCCGGTTCGAGCGCACCCTGGACCTGGCCCATGTGATCGAGCGCGCCCTGGGCGGCCGCAAGGGCGCCAAGGTGCATCCGGCCACCCGCTCGTTCCAGGGCCTGCGCATCGCGGTCAATGAAGAGCTGGCCGAGCTGGAAGCCGGCCTGGCCGCCGCCGAGCGCATCCTCAAGCCGGGCGGTCGCCTGGCGGTGGTGACCTTCCACTCGCTGGAAGACCGCATTGTCAAAAACCATTTGGCGCAGCGGGCCGGGCGCACGCCGGGCGGCTCGCGCCACCTGCCGCAGGCCCCGGCCGGGGCACCGTCCAGCTACGAGCTGATCGCCAACAAGGCCATCGCGCCCGGCGAGGCCGAGCTGGCGGTCAATCCGCGCGCCCGTTCGTCCAAGCTGCGCGCCGCCATCCGCACGACCGCCCCGATCTGGGAGGCCGCCTCGTGAGTCTCTCGGACCTGTTCAATCGCCGGGTTCGCGGCTTTCGCGTGGTCGAGGTGGTGGGTCTGGGCGTGCTGCTGACCCTGGTCACCGCCGTCTATCTGGCCAAGACCGTGGCCGGCAAGGAACGCAACGAGATCGCCCGCATCGAGCGCGAGATCGAGGACGAGAAGGGCCGCAAGCGCCTGTTGCAGGCTGAGGTCGCCCATCTGGAGCAGCCCCGCCGGATCGAAGCTCTGGCCGTGGCCATGGGGCTGGTTCCCATTCCCGCCGAGCGCGAGACCACCGAGGATGCCCTGGTGGATGTGGCGCGCAACATGGCGCCGGCCAAGTCTGTGGCCCTTGTTCAGACTCCGGTCGCGCCGGGTGCCCTGGCCGCCGACGCGCCCGAAGCCGTGCCCGACGATGCGGCCCCCGCCGCGCCGACCGCACCGGCCGCGCCCGGAGCGCTGCGATGAGCCTGGCCAATCTGGGACCCAGCGGCTTTCAGCCCGGTGCCTGGCGCTGGCTGATCGAGCGCGTCTGGCGGCTGGAGCACGCCTTCGAGCGCTCGCGGGCGGCGGCCAAGCCGGAAGACGACACCCGCATCCGCATCTTCTTCATCATGGCGATCTTCGGCCTGTGCTTCATCGGCCTGGCCGTGGGCGCGGGTAGTTCGGCGCTGTTCTCGAACGCCGGGCGCGGCAATGGCTACATGGCCTCGACCGAGGGCGCGCGAGGCGATCTGGTCGACCGCGACGGTCGCCTGCTGGCCGTCGACCTGACCCACTACACCCTCTATGTCGATCCCAAGGATGTCTGGGACAAGGCCGAGGCGCGCCGCCTGCTGGCCAGGGCGCTGCCCCAGGTGCCGGCCAAGCGGCTGGACAAGGTGATCTATGGCGATCGCCGCACCTTCCTGCTCAGCGGCCTGACGCCCGAGCAGAAAGACGCGATCTTCGACCTGGGCCTGCCGGGCGTGTCGTTCGAGGCGCAGGGCCGGCGGATGTACCCGCTGGGCGCGACGGGTGCCCATCTGGTCGGCTTCGTCGACAGCGGCGGCAAGGGCCTGGCCGGCGCCGAGGGCGCGCTGGACAAGGCGATCCTCAGCGCGGCGGCCGTTCCCGGCGGCAAGGTCGGCACAGCCACGGCCCTGTCCATCGACGTGCGGGTGCAGGCGGCGCTGGAAGACGAGCTGCGCAAGGCGGCGCTGGAGTTCCAGCCCAAGGGCGCGGTGGGCGTGGTGACCAATGTCCACACCGGCGAAATCCTGGGCATGGCCAGCTATCCCGACTTCGATCCCAACAAGGCCGGCGAGGCCACTGACGACCAGAAGCTGAACCGCGCCGCCGCGTCGGTTTTCGAGATGGGCTCGACCTTCAAGGCCTTCACCGTCGCCATCGGGCTGGACACCGGCGTGGCCACGCCGACCTCCACCTTCGACGCGCGCGAGCCCTACAAGCTGGGCTATCGCACCATCCACGACTATCACGCCGCCAGGGCTGTGCTGAACCTGGTCGAGGTGTTCCAGCACTCGTCCAACATCGGCACCGCCAAGCTGGCCGTGGGCGTGGGCGCCAAGCGACTGAGCGAGTACTTCGCCCTGCTGGGCCTGACCAAGCCGGCCAAGGTGGAACTGCGCGAGTCGGCCCGGCCCCTGACCCCCAAGGTCTGGAACGAGGACGCCGTGGCCTCCACCTCGTTCGGGCACGGCATGAACGTCACGCCCCTGGCCCTGGCCGAGGCCATGGGGCCGCTGCTGAACGGCGGCACGCGTCCGCCGCTGACCATCCTGAAGCTGGCGGACGGCGTGCGTCCCGAAGGCCCCCGCGCCCTGACGGAAAACACCTCGCGCGAGATGCTCAAGATCATGCGCGCCAATGTCGCCGATCCCATCGGCAGCGGTGGCAAGGCCGACGTTCCGGGCTATTCGGTCGGCGGCAAGACCGGCACCGGCGAGAAGTACGATCCGGCCATTCGGGGCTACAACCACCAGCGGCAGGTCTCGTCGTTCGCGGCGGTGTTCCCCACCGACGGCCCGGTCGAGGCCGACCGCTATTTCGTGCTGATCCTGCTGGACGAGCCCAAGGGCAATGCCCGCACCTTCGGGTTCTCGACCGGCGGCTGGGTGGCCGCGCCGGCTGCCGGCCACGTGATCGCCCGTATCGCGCCCTTCCTGGGAGTCCAACGCAAGATTGAAGCCGTCGTGCTGCCAAGCCAGCCCAAGGCCGCCCCGGGAGCGGGACTATGAGCAAGCGTCTTTCCGAGATTCTGAACCGCGCGGTCGAGGCCGATCCGGTCATCACCGGTGTCACCGCCGACAGCCGCAAGGTCACGGCCGGCACGCTGTTCGCCGCCCTGCCGGGGACCAAGGTTGACGGCGCGACCTTTGCGCCGGGCGCGATCGCCGCTGGCGCGGCTGCCGTACTGGGCCCCGTCGGACTGGAAGACTTCGCCGTGCCGACCATCAAGGTCGAGGACCCGCGCCGGGCCTACGCCCTGGCCTCGGTGGCGTTCTGGGGCGCCCAGCCGGCGACCTGCATCGCGGTGACCGGCACCAACGGCAAGACATCGGTCGCGGGCTTCGCCCGCCAGATTTTTGCCGCGCTCGGGCATAAGGCCGCCAGCATGGGCACGCTGGGCGTGGTGGTGAGTGAAGCGGGCCAGCCCGACCAGCAACTGACCCCGCCGGGCCTGACCACGCCCGACGCCGCCGATGTGGCCGAGATGATGGCCCGTCTGGCCGCCGATGGCGTGACCCACCTGGCGGTCGAGGCCTCGTCGCACGGGGTGGACCAGCGCCGGCTTGACGGCGTGACCCTGAAGGCTGCCGGTTTCACCAACTTCACTCAGGATCACCTCGACTATCACGGCTCGATGGAGGCCTATCGCGAGGCCAAGCTGCGCCTGTTCGACGCCCTGCTGCCGGTGGGTGCCACGGCGGTGCTGAACGCTGACAGCGAGGCCTTCGCCCTGTTCGCCGCCACGGCCGTCACCTCGGGCCAGAGCGTCGTGTCGGTCGGCGAGGCAGGGCAGGGCCTTCGTCTGCTCAGCCGCACGCCCACCCCGCAGGGCCAGACCCTGGTGGTCGAGGTCGTGGGCGAAACTCACGAGATCGCCCTGCCGCTGGCCGGCGCCTTCCAGGCCAGCAATGTGCTGGTCGCGGCGGGCCTGTGCATCGCGACCGGCGAAGACCCCGCCGCTGTACTCAAGGCGCTGGAGAGCCTCGAAGGTGCGGCCGGGCGGCTGCAGCGGGTCGGGCGCGGCGCCAGGGGCGGCGAGGCCTATGTCGACTATGCTCACACGCCCGATGGGCTGGAGACGGTGCTGGAGGCCCTGCGTCCGCACACCGCCGGCAAGCTGATCGTGGTGTTCGGGGCCGGCGGCGACCGCGATCGCACCAAGCGGCCGCTGATGGGCGAGATCGCCGCGCGCCTGGCCGATGTGGCCATCGTCACTGACGACAATCCGCGCTCTGAAGAGCCCGGTTCGATCCGCGCCGCCATCCTGGCCGCTGCCCCGGGCGCGAGCGAGATCGGCGACCGCCGCGCCGCCATCCGCGCCGCCGCCGCCCAGTTGGTCGAAGGCGACGTGCTGGTCGTGGCCGGCAAGGGTCATGAGCAGGGCCAGATGGTCGCGGGCGTCAACCACCCCTTCGATGATGTGGCCGAGACCCTGGCTGCGCTGGAGATGGCAGATGTCTGAGCCCCTCTGGACCTCGCAAGAGATCGCCGCCGCCACGGGCGGTCAGGCCACCGCCGACTTTTCCGCCACCGGCGTCTCCATCGACAGCCGCAGCATTGAGCCCGGCGACCTGTTCGTGGCGCTGACCGGCGTCCGTGACGGCCATGAGTTCGTGGTCCAGACCAATGACAAGGGCGCGGCCGGGGCTCTGGTCTCCAAGCCCGTGGCCGTGCCGGCGGTGCTGGTCGAGGATACCTTCCGGGGGCTGGAGCGGCTGGGCGAGGCGGCGCGGCTGCGCGCGCCCCAGGCCCGTCGCGGCGCGATCACCGGCTCGGTCGGCAAGACCAGCGTCACCCGCGCCGTCGAGGCCGGCCTGCGCCTGGCCGGCAAGGCCCATGCCTCGGTCAAGTCGTACAACAACCATATCGGTGTGCCCCTGACCCTGGCCCGGATGCCCCGCGACACCGAGCGCGCGGTGTTCGAGGTGGGCATGAACCACGCCGACGAGATCACGCCCCTGTCGCGGTTCATCCGCCCGCACGCGGTGGCGATCACCACCGTCGGCCCCGTCCACCTGGAAAACTTCGCTGACGGCGAAGCGGGCGTCGCCCGCGCCAAGGCCGAGATCTTTGCCGGTCTGGAGCCGCAGGGCGTGGCGGTGCTGAACGCCGACAATCCCTGGTTTGGACTGCTGCAGGCCGAGGCCGAAAAGGCCGGCGCGGCGGTGTGGAGCTTTGGCTCCTCTGCCGACTGCACCGCCCAACTGACCGGCTTTGACGTCCACCCCGGCGGTGCCACGGTGTCGGTCGTGCTGCGGGGTGAGGCCTTCAGCTTCCCGATCCTGCAGACCGGCGTCCACTGGGGCCCCAACAGCCTGTGCGTGCTGCTGATGCTGGAGGCGCTGGGCGTCTCGCGCGAGATCGCCCTGCTGGCCCTGGCGACCTTTGAGCCCATCGAGGGGCGCGGGGCCGAGAAGACCGTCGCCATCGACGGCGGCGCCTTTACCCTGGTGGACGAGAGCTACAACGCCAATCCACTGTCGATGCAGGCGGCGCTCAAGACCCTGGGCGCACGCAAGGTGGCCGGCCGTCGCATCGCCGTGCTGACCGACATGCTGGAACTGGGCGAGGGCAGCGCCCGTTTTCACGCCGATCTGGCCACCCCGCTGGATGCCGCCAAGGTCGATCTGGTTTTTCTTGCAGGCGTCCACATGAAATCGCTGTGGGAGGCGCTTCCGCCGACTCGGCGTGGCGGCTACGCGGAAGTTACTGAAACGTTAACGCCGCTTCTGACCGCGCAGATCGCGCCGGGCGATGTGGTGATGGTGAAGGGGTCGAACGGCTCCAGGGCCGGGGTCGTCGCCCGGGCCCTGGCGGCGCTGGATCTCGGGGATCGGGGCTGATGCTGTACTTCCTCTATGAATGGCTGGCGCGCGGGCAGGAGCACGTGCCGCTGCTGAACCTGCTGAAGTATCTGACCTTCCGCACCGGCATGGCCATGCTGACGGCCTATATCGTGGCCGTGGCCATGGGCTCGCGCTTCATCCGCTGGATGAAGGCCAAGCAGGGCAAGGGCCAGCCGATCCGCACCGACGGCATCGCCCGCCATGTTCTGGAAAAGTCGGGCACGCCCACCATGGGCGGTTTCATGATCCTGGCCGGGCTGTTCGTCAGCGCCCTGCTGTGGGCCGATCTGCGCAACATCCATGTCTGGGTCGTGCTGCTGATCACGGGCAGCTATGGCGTGCTGGGCTTCATGGACGACTATGCCAAGGTCACCAAGCAGACCACGGCGGGGCTTTCCAGCGGCCAGAAGCTGGTCGCCCAGTTCATCGTCGCCATCCTGGCGGCCGTGCTGCTGATCCTGGCCGCGCCCAAGTCGCCGATGACACCGGGCATGGAAACCAGCGTGGTCTTCCCGTTCTTCAAGTCGCTGGTGATCAATCTGGGCTGGTTCTATGTGGCCTTTGCCGCTGTGACGATCGCCGGCTTCTCCAACGCCGTGAACCTGACCGACGGGCTGGATGGCCTGGCCATCGTGCCGGTGATGATCGCCGCCGCCACCTTCGGCCTGATCACCTACCTGGTCGGCAACTACAAGTTCGCCGACTATCTGAACCTGCATTTCGCGCCGGGCGTCGGTGAACTGGCCGTGCTGTGCGGCGCGATCATCGGCGGGGGCATGGGCTTCCTCTGGTACAATGCCCCGCCGGCCAAGATCTTCATGGGCGACACCGGTTCGCTGGCCCTGGGCGGCGCGCTGGGTGCCATCGCCGTCTGCGCCAAGCACGAGCTGGTTTTGGGCATTGTCGGCGGCCTGTTCGTGGCCGAGGCCCTGAGCGTCATGATCCAGGTCGCCTACTTCAAGAAGACCGGCAAGCGGGTCTTCCTGATGGCGCCGATCCACCACCATTTCGAAAAGCTGGGCTGGCCGGAATCCACCGTCGTGATCCGTTTCTGGATCGTGGCGATGATGCTGGCCTTCGTTGGCCTCGCCACGCTTAAGCTGCGCTAGGGAGCCGGATCATGATCCCCGTCCGTGGTTTCGAGGGCAAGACCGTCGCGGTGTTCGGCCTGGGCCGCACCGGCCTGACGGCGGCGCGCGCCCTCGTCGCGGGCGGCGCCCATGTGGCCCTGTGGGATGAAAAGCCGGCCAGCCGCAAGGCCGCCGAGGCCGAGGGCTTCAAGCTGGTCGACCTGCGCGGCGCTGACTGGAGCCAGTTCGCCGCCCTGATGCTGTCGCCCGGCGTGCCCCTGACCCATCCCCAGCCGCACTGGACGGTGAAGATGGCCAAGGACGCCGGCGTCGAGATCCTGGGCGACATCGAGCTGTTCGCCCGTACGGTCAATGCGGCCCCGGCCCACAAGCGGCCCAAGATCATCGCCATCACCGGCACCAACGGCAAGTCCACGACCACGGCCCTGATCGGCCACCTGTGCGCCAGCGCCGGCCGCGACACCCGCGTCGGCGGCAATATCGGCGCGGGCGTGCTGGGCCTGGACGACATGCACGGCGGCGCGGTCTATGTGCTGGAACTGTCGTCCTACCAGCTGGACCTGACCAGCAGCCTCAAGGCCGACGCCACGGTGCTGCTCAACATCTCGCCCGACCACCTGGACCGGCACGGCGGCATGGAAGGCTATATCGCCGCCAAGCGCCGCATCTTCCTCAACCAGGGCAAGGGCGACACCGCCATCATCGGGGTGGACGATCCCTGGTGCCAGCAGATCTGCACCGAGATCACCGCCGCCAACCGCCGCACCATCTGGCCGATCAGCGCCGGCAAGGCCATGGGCCGGGGCGTCTATGCCCTGCAGGGCGTGCTCTATGACGCCACCGGCGACCGGGTGACCGAGATGGGCGATCTGCTGCACGCCCGCAGCCTGCCGGGCCGCCACAACTGGCAAAACGCCGCCGCCGCCTTCGCCGCCGTCAAGGCCATCGGCATCCCCGCGCAAGACGCGGTGGACGGCCTGATGAGCTTCCCCGGCCTGGCCCACCGCATGGAAACCGTCGGCAAGATCGGCAAGGTCCGCTTCGTCAATGACAGCAAGGCCACCAATGCCGACGCCGCCCGCCAGGCGATGAGCAGCTATCCCAAGTTCTACTGGATCGCCGGCGGCGTGGCCAAGGCCGGCGGCATCAAGGACCTGGCCGACCTCTTCCCGCGCATCGCCAAGGCCTACCTGATCGGCGAAGCCTCGCTGGACTTCGGCCAGACCCTCGACGGCAAGGCCCCGGTCCGCCACTGCGCCTCCCTGGAGATCGCCACGGCGGCAGCCTATTCCGACGCTTTGGATTCCGGTGAGGACGCGATCGTGCTGCTGTCACCGGCCTGTGCGTCGTTTGACCAGTTCACGGACTTTGAAGCGCGCGGAGAGGCGTTCCGCGCGGCGGTCGAGGGGCTGAGCCGGATTGGGGCGAAGGCGGGGTAGGGGGGTATCTGCGGCAGGAGATCCCTGCGGCGTGCCCTGGTCCGCTGAGTGTGTCGCCCAATCTTGTAAAATCTAGGGTTGCCAAGCGTCGCCGATGACGCCTAGCTTTTGACCATGCTCAAATTCCCTGCTCTGGCGCTTGCTTCAACCTTGCTGCTTGTCCCGGTGTTGGCTCAAGCCGCTCCAGTGGTCGTCGACCGGTTCTATTGCGGAGAGCTGTCCAGCACGAGCCAGGAAACCCAGCTGAACTTCATTCGCTTGGGCGAGGGGATCGAGGATGCGACCTGGATGGGTGTGGTGCGCGCGCCGACGGTTCAGCCCGGCCCGCCTGCACTGGCCTGGTGCCGCGAGCGCATGGCCCAGGACGTCAACCCGGCCACTTGCCGGCAGGACGACAATCCCGCTGTGCCTAGCGGCGCGCTGAGGTTCAAGGTTGTTGAGACGCTCATCGGCGCTCCGGCCACCGAGGTCGAGGTATCGCCTCGCGCAGGGGTGAGAATCCTATTGAACACCGGCCTTGAGGGGCAGCCGGTGCCATCCGCTTGCCAGCAGGCCTTCCTAACCGACTCCAGCGGCGATCAGGCCTATTTTTCGCCTGCTATCGTGTCCCTGGATCCGCGCCGCGACTACGTCCTGTTACTCGAGCCTGCAGGCTATGAAGACCCGCTCGATCCTGTGGTAGAGCCCGGAACTGGGCCCCGGATTTGGGCTGCTGCCTTCGCTTTGGTGGAGCGACCTAGCCAAGTCCGCCGCGAGGTGCGCGCCGCCGTTAAGGCTTACAATCAATCTCTGGATGCCGCTGCTACAAAGCCATAGCTCTTGATCATTGGTTCTGCGGTCGCACTCGATACGAGCTTGGACCTAAGTTGGGGCATGAGCGCGAAGTTCCGAAAAACTGGCCATTCTGTCCTGACCTCAGCGGCTGCTGCCTTGACGCTTGTCGCCCTCGCCTCCTGTGGGGAAGCCAGGAATGAGCCGGCTGCGCCTGTGCGGGCGACTGATGGTCTTTGGACGTTTCATGCGCTGAACGGCAAAACAGGCCGTGGGCCAACGCTCCACTTAGGCGAGGCCATGTTTCAGCTCGAAGGATGCGGAAATCTGGTTGGCACCCTAGGCACCGGCGCCGAGCCCTCAGTCATGAAGGCCGTAGATGTCGCTCGCTGCAATGATGAAGAACGAGCACTTCATGATCGCGTGACTGCGATCATTGAGGCCTCCCCGACACTTGCCCTGGCCAATGACAGTGGTTGTCAGTTCGGACGAGCCGTCGAAATCAAGACTTCCGGTGACGTCGTCGTGTTCTGTAGAATGAATAGCTCTGAAGAATAGCGCGTTGATCCTTCTCCCCTTGCGGGAGAAGGTGGCGGCGAAGCCGGCGGATGAGGGGTCGATAGGCCTGTCGGGTCTGGCCGCATGGCAACCCAAACCACTCCCGTCATTCCCGCCCTTGTGGCGGGAACCCCTCTGTCCACCGCAGGTGCGGGAGGGGCGAAGTGCGCGCGCACTTCGCTGGCGCTTCACAGTTCGGCTGAAACAGGGGTTCCCGCCACAAGGGCGGGAATGACGGGAGGTTTCTGTTCTGGTATTGTTCTTCGTGTTGAAATGGAGCAGCGCCATGGTTCAGCGCGACGCCTGGATCGCCGTCTACATGATGACCGACCAATACCGGGGCACGCTCTACACCGGCGTCACGGGGCAGTTCTTTTCCAGGATCGTGCAGCACCGCGAAGGACAGCTGCCCGGGTTCACCAGAACCTACGGCCTTAAGCGTTTGGTCTGGTTCGAGATCCACGATCTGATGACCGAAGCTATCCAGCGTGAAACCTCGATCAAGCGCTGGCCGCGTCAGTGGAAGATCAACCTGATCGAGCGCGACAATCCACGCTGGGATGATCTCTATTCCGGCGTCTTCGAATGGACCCCTGTTCAGCGTCAGGTTTGAAGCCACAAACCACTCCCGTCATTCCCGCCCTTGTGGCGGGAACCCCTCGTGCCGCCGCAGGTGCGGGAGGGGCGAAGTGCGCGCGCACTTCGCTGGCGCTTCACGGTTCGGCTGAAACAGGGGTTCCCGCCACAAGGGCGGGAATGACGGTAGGATTTGGGGCTAGGAGCTTAAGCCACCCGCCGCATCCCTGTGATCAGCACCGGCGGATTGATCATCTGGCCCTTCATGCTGGGCGTGATCGCCACGCCGTCGGTCTTCGAGGCTAGGATCTTGCGGACCACGTCCATGCCCTTGACCACGCTGCCGAAGGCCGCGAAGCCGGGGTTGGTGCCCTTGGCGTCGAGATAGGCAGACGGGTCGGCGCAGATGAAGAAGTCGCTGGTGGCGCTGCCGGGTTCGTTGCGGGTCATCGAGATCGTGCCGGCCTTGTGGCGCAGGCCGGTCATCTTCGTGCTTTCGTGGGCGATCGGCGCAAAGCGGCGGCCCCGGGGCGAGGGGCCGGCCTGGATCGAGCCGCCGCCCTTGACGCCCTTGGTGCGCACGGCGCGATAGAAGGTGCCGCCGTCGAACTTTTTCCGGTCAACATAGCGCAGGAAGTTGGCGCTGGTGATCGGGGCCTTCTGGTCTTCCAGCTCGACCACGATGACGCCCAGCGCCGTCTCGATGGCCACACGGGGCTTGGCTCCTGCCGCGCGGGCGGGCAGGGCGCCGGCGGCCAGCAGACCTGCGGCGCCCAGAAGGCTGCGACGGGCGATCCAGTGGGCGGTCATGGGCGGGGCTCCTGCGGTTGGCTTGCGGCTATTCGTTGACCGCCGGCGCTGCCCCCTCAGTCGCTCCGCGACAGCTCCCCCAGAGGGGGAGCATCGGCTCGGCGTGATCCTCCCCTTTTGGGGGAGGTGGCCCGGAGGGCCGGAGGGGGGCAGCGCTGCGAGTCAATCCAAAGCGCAGGCGATGCTAGCCCAGCCGGGCGCGGGGCGTCGACGGGGCAGCGTTCATCCCCATCGCGCCGCGCGCGCGATCCGCTAAGCTCCGGCCCGAATGCTTGGGGAATCACACGACATGAAGCGCATCCTGCTGGCCTCGGCGGCCGTTCTGCTGTTTTCCGGTGCCGCCCTGGCCCAGACCCCGGTCGCTCCAGCGCCCGCCAAGGATGCCCCCAAAGACCAAAAGGCCGACAAGCCCAAATGGGATGTGCGCGCCGCCGCCGGCTATGACCGCACCCTGAAGCTCGATGTCCGCGAAGGCTCGTGGATGGCGCTGGACGTCAGCCCTGACGGCAAGGACGTCGTCTTCGACCTGATGGGCGACATCTATGTGATGCCCATCAGCGGCGGCGAGGCCAAGAACATCGCCAGCGGCATCTCGTGGGACATGCAGCCCACCTGGTCGCCGGACGGCAAACAGATCGCCTTCACCTCCGACCGGGGCGGCGGCGACAATATCTGGGTGATGGACCGCGACGGCAGTAACCCCAAGGCCGTATCCAGCGAGAGCTTCCGCCTGCTCAGCCAGCCGGCCTGGACGCCGGACGGCCAGTACATCGTCGGGCGCAAGCACTTCACCTCGGGCCGCTCGCTGGGGGCGGGCGAGATGTGGCTGTTCCACCGCAGCGGCGGCAATGGCGTGCAACTGACCGAGCGCCGCACCCAGCAGAAAGATAGCGGCGAGCCGGCCTTCTCGCCCGACGGTCGCTACCTCTATTTCAGCGACGACGTCACGCCCGGCGGGGTCTTTGAATACAGCAAGGACCCCAATACCGAGATCTATGCCATCCAGCGGCTGGACCGCGAGACGGGCGAGATCAGCAAGTTCCTCGGCGGGCCCGGCGGTGCGATCCGGCCGACGCCTTCGCCGGACGGCAAGTCCTTGGCCTTCATCCGCCGGGTTCGCTACCAGTCGGTGCTGTATGTGATGGACATCGCCTCGGGCCGCGAGACGCCGATCCATGACGCGCTGGACCGCGACATGCAGGAGACCTGGGCCATCCACGGCGTCTATCCGGCCATGAGCTGGACGCCGGACGGCAAGGCCATCGTGTTCTGGGCCGGCGGCAAGATCAAGCGCATCGACGTGGCCAGCAAGGCCGTGGCCGAGATCCCGTTCCATGTGGCCGATACCCGCATGGCCCGCGAGGCCGTCCGCTTCCCGGTCAAGGTCGCGCCCGAGACCGTCGATGTGAAGATGATCCGCTGGGCCAAGACCTCGCCCGATGGCAGCAAGGTGGTGTTCGAGGCCCTGGGCAATCTGTGGATCCGCGACCTGCCGGCCGGTACGCCGCGCCGGCTGACCAAGCAGACTGACCATTTCGAGCTCTATCCGTCTTGGTCGCGCGACGGCAAATCCATCGTCTACACCACCTGGAACGATGACAGCCTGGGCAGCATCCGGGTTGTTGCGGCGACCGGCGGCGAGGGCCGCAAGGTCAATGCCAATCCTGGCCGCTTCGTCGAGCCGGTGTTCTCGCCGGACGGCAAGACCATCGTCTATCGCACCTCGACCGATGGCGCGCTGCTCAGTGCCCTGTGGACCCGCAATCCTGGCCTCTATCGCGTGCCCGCCGCCGGGGGCGAGGCCAGTCTGATCCTCGACAATGGTTCAGCGCCGCAGTTCGGGGCCGCCAATGACCGGATCTATTTTGTCGGCCGCCAGGACAAGCTGGCGGCGCTGAAATCGGTGGACCTGAACGGTCACGAGCCGCGCACCCACCTGACCTCGGAATATGCCTCGGAGTTCGCCGTCTCGCCCGACGAGGCCTGGGTGGCCTGGACCGAGCGCTTCAACGCCTATGTGGCGCCGTTCACGCAGACCGGACGAGCGGTGTCGGTCAGCGTCGACGGCAAGGCCCTGCCGCAGACCAAGGTCACGCGCGATGCCGGCGACTGGATCCACTGGTCGGGCGACAGCAAGACCCTGAGCTGGGCGCTGGGCCCGGAGCTGTTCAGCCGCGACCTGAAGCAGAGCTTCAGCTTCGTCGAGGGGGCACCGGCCGAGCTGCCCAAGCCGGCCGAGGCGGGGATCAATCTGGGCTTCAGCCAGCCGGCCTTCAAGCCGACCGGCAAGATCGCCCTGACCGGGGCGCGCCTGATCACCATGAAGGGCGACGAGGTCATCGAGGACGGCGTCGTGGTGCTGGACGGCAACCGCATCGTCGCCGTCGGGGCCAAGGGGGCGGTGAGCGTTCCGGCCGACGCCAAAGTGATGGACCTGACCGGCAAGACCATCATGCCGGGTCTGGTCGATGCCCACTGGCACGGTTCCATGGGCTCGGACGAGATCATCCCGCAGCGCAGCTGGGTGAACTATGCGGCCCTCGGCTTCGGGGTGACCACGATCCACGATCCCTCGAATGACAGCAGCGAGATCTTCGCCCATTCCGAACTGCAGCGGGCCGGCAAGGTGGTGGGGCCGCGGATCTTCTCGACCGGCACGATCCTTTACGGCGCGGCCACGCCGTTCACCGCCAAGATCGAGAGCCTGGACGATGCCCTCTCGACCCTGCGGCGCATGAAGGCCGTCGGGGCCTGGAGCGTGAAGAGCTACAACCAGCCCCGCCGCGACCAGCGCCAGCAGATCATCGAGGCCGCCAACCAGCTAGGCCTGATGGTGGTGCCTGAGGGTGGTTCGCTGTACCAGCATGACATGACCATGATCGTCGATGGTCACACCACGGTGGAGCACTCGATCCCTCTGGCGCGCCTGTATGACGACGTGCGCCAGCTGTGGCCGCAGACCAAGGTCGCCTACACCCCCACACTGGTCGTGGCCTTCGGGGGCAATGCCGGCGACAACTACTGGTATCAGGCGACCAAGGTGTGGGACGACGCGCGGCTTCAGCAATATGTGCCGCGCCGACTGCTGGACGCCCGGGCGCGCCGTCCGGTCCTGACGCCGGACAACGAGTTGAACCATATCTCGGTCGCCCGCGAGGCTACGGCGCTGAGCCGGCTGGGCGTTTCGGTCCAGATCGGGGCCCACGGCCAGCGCGAGGGGCTGGGCGCACACTGGGAAATGTGGATGTTCGCCCAGGGCGGCATGACGCCGTTGGAAGCCCTGCGGGCCGGCACCCTGAACGGTGCCAGGGCCCTGGGCATGGACAAGGACATCGGCTCGCTGGAGGCCGGCAAGCTGGCCGATCTGGTGGTGCTGGACGCCAACCCCCTGGCCAATATCCGCGACACCGCGTCCATCGCCTACACCATCGCCAACGGCCGGGTGTTCGATGCCAAGATGAACGAGGCCGGCAAGCCGCAGCGTCCGCCGTTCTGGTTCCAGAGCAGCGACGGCGAGGCGCTCAGCGTCGACCTGACGGTCACCGACGCGCACAGCCATGATCGTGATTGACGACGCGGCAGGCTGGGCCACCGTGCGCAGTCGCTTTAGCCTGACGGTTCTTGCTGCAATGAGGAAACGCCGATGTCGATCCTGACTGTGGTCTACCCCGCCGCCCCGGGCGCGCGCTTTGATCTGGACTACTATCTGGCGCACCATACGCCGCTGGTGAAAGAGGTTCTGTCGCCGGTCGAGGTGGTGATCCGCCAGGGCGTGGGTGATCCGGCCGGCGGTCCGCCGCCGTTTGTGCTGATTGCCGATATCGTGTTTTCCGATGCCGGGGCCATGGCAGCGGCCATGGGCTCGCCGCGCATGGGTGAGGTGGCGGCCGATGTGGCGAAGTTCACCGACATCCAGCCCGTGATCCAGATCTCGCGCCCGGTCGGCTGATCCTGAAGCCGGCCTGAATGATCGACGCTCCGCCCGCCGCCACGCCCGTTCAGGAACTGGTGATCACCGGTGCCCGCCTGCCGCCGTCGGCGGGGGATCGGGCGTTCTCGATCCTGCGCCTGGACGGCGCCGACCTGGCCCGCAGTCCGCGTCTGGACGAGGTACTGTCCCAGGCGCCGGGGGTGTCGCTGTTTCGGCGCACCTCCAGCCAGGGCGCCAACCCGACGACCCAGGGCCTGTCGCTGCGCTCCATCGCGCCGTCGGGGGCGGGGCGGGCCCTGGTGACGCTGGACGGCGTACCGCAGAACGACCCGTTCGGCGGCTGGGTGATCTGGACGGCCCTGCCTTCGGAGGGGGTCTCGGCGGTCGATATCGTGCGCGGTGCCGGGGCCCAGGCCTATGGCGCGGGCGCCCTGACCGGGGTGGTTGGTCTGACCGGTGTGGACGCCACGGACAGTGTGGCCCGGGTCGAAGCCGACGCGGGTGGCCAGGGCTATCGTCGCGGCGCCGTTGCCTTGGGCGGGGGCGGCCTGCTGCTGACCGCCACGGCAGAGCACGGCGATGGCTGGATCCCCGTCAGAGCCCGTCGCGGCGCGGCCGACGGCCCCCTGGCGCTGGACGCCTGGTCGGCAGCCCTGAAATATGACGGCGCGGTGGGCGGGGCCGCCGTCGCCGCGCGGCTTTCCACCTATGACGAGAACCGCCAGGCGGGCCTGTTCGGCGCCGACTCGCGCGCGCGCGGCGTCCAGGCCAGCCTGACCTTCGCCCGCGCACCCTCCGCCGACGCCTATGGCTGGCGGCTGCAAGGCTGGGTCTCGACCAGCGACCTTGTGAACCGCTCGGTGGCGACAGCCGCCGGACGGACCGGAACCACGCCCGCCAACGACCAGTTCGAGACCCCCGCGACGGGTCTGGGCTTCAACGCCGCCCTGCGCGCCCGACGCGGGCCGTTCGAGGGCGAGGTCGGGGCCGATGTGCGCAGCGCCAGCGGCGAGTCCCGCGAGCGCTTTCGCTACCTGGCCGGCCAGTTCACCCGTGTGCGCGAGGCGGGTGGTCAGACCCTGACCAGCGGCCTCTATGCCGATGGCAGCTGGAGCGATGGCGACTGGCTGCTGACCGGCGGCCTGCGGGCTGACCTGTGGACCGCCTCGGACGCCCGGCGGCTGGAACGCGACGCCCAGACCGGGGCGACCACGCTGGACAGTCGCCCCGAGGGGCAGAGCCTGGTGATCCCCACGGCCCGCGTGGGTCTGCGTCGCGAACTGGGCCAGGGCTGGTTTGGCCGCGCCGCTGGCTATGCGGGCTTCCGGCCGCCGACCCTCAACGAGCTGCATCGCCCCTTCCGGGTGGGCAATGACATCACCGAGGCCAATGCGCGCCTCAAGCCCGAGCGCCTGCAGGGGATCGAGGCCGGCCTTGGTCTTGATCAGGGCGACACGCGTCTGGGGGCGACGCTGTTCGCCAATCGCCTGGAAGATCCCGTGGCCAATGTGACGCTCGGCGCTGGACCGGGGGTCTTCCCGATTGCGGGCTTCGTACCGGCCGGCGGGGTGCTACGCCGCCGCCAGAATGTCGGCGCCATCGACGCAATCGGGCTGGAACTGGATGCGCAGCAGAGGGTCGGCCAGAGCCTGACCCTGCGTGCAGCCCTGTCGGCCACCCGCGCCAGGGTGGACGGCGAGGATGCCGCCCCTCAACTGACCGGCAAGCGTCCGGCCCAGGCCCCGCGCCTGACGGCGACGGCCAGCGCCGACTGGCGGGTGAGCCCGCGCCTGTTCCTGGCCGCTGATCTTCGCCATGAAAGCGCGCGCTTTGACGATGATCTCAACAGCCGGGTGCTCAACAGTGCCACCACCCTGGACGTTCAGGCCCGCTATGCCGTGACCGACGCCCTGGCCGTGCGGATCTCGCTGCGCAACGCCCTGGACGCCGATGTCGCCACTGGCCGCACCGGCGATGGCGTCGTCAGCTTTGACGCGCCGCGCACCCTTCGCATCGGGTTCGCCTACGCCCGATAGAGCCCCGATGTCGACCGGCGATGCGCCAGGATTCGCGCCCCTTCGCTCCGGGGTTGAAACAGCATCACAGTTGCGGCCAGACGCACTAAAAGCGCTGCAATACCCATTCTGGAGATGACGGTCTTGCCTCTGCAGGCGGCAGGCCTCGAAACGCGCCTCGGGAACAGGCAAACCTTGAGCAAGGTCCTTCCGGTTCACGAAACTGACTATCGCTTGCCGTAGGGCCTTAGCCTTATCGCCGTTCACAACTCGCCGGGGGGCGCGACAGAGTGCAGGTGTCCGGGACCAACACCGCGGAGGTTCTCGCGGGATCCGACGAGGCTGACACCCTCGACGGTGGTCAAGGCGCCGACACCCTGGTCGGCGGCCTGGGCGATGACCTGTATGTGATCGACAATGCCGGCGACCAGGTCATCGAACTGGAAGGCGGCGGGTTCGACATCGTCCAGACGGCCCGGTCCTGGGTGGCGACGGCGGGGTCGTGGATCGAGCGGATCGTGGCCCTCGGGACCGCCAGCCTGAACCTGACCGGCAACGCCCTGTCGCAGGTGCTGGAAGGCAATGCCGGGATCAATACCCTGGACGATGGCGGCGGTGCTGACACCCTCATGGGCATGGGCGGCAACGACACCTATGTGGTGCGCAACGCCGCCACCCAGGTGATCGAGGTCGCGGGCGGAGGGTTCGATGCGGTGCGCACCACCCTGTCAGCCTATAGCCTGACCGACGAAGTGGAGAATCTCACCTTCATCGGCGCTGGGGGTTTCACGGCCCAAGGCAACAGCCTGGTCAATGTCATTACCGGTGGCGCGGGCGCTGACGTTCTGGACGGCGGCGCGGGGGGCGACCGGCTGATCGGTGGTCTAGGCGATGACGTCTATATCGCCGACAGCGCGGGCGACACGATCGTCGAGAACGCCGGCGAGGGCTACGACATCCTGGTCAGCCGGCTGTCCAGCGACAAGGCGCGGGCCAATGTGGAAGGCCTGGTCTATGGCGGCGTCGGGAACTTCACCGGCTATGCGGCGGCCACGGGTTCGGCGATCATCGGCGGCTCGGGCGCCGACACCCTGATCGGTGCGGCGGGCTCTGACACGCTGGACGGCGGCGGCGGGGTCGACTCGCTGGTCGGCGGACTGGGCGATGATGTCTTCAAGGTCGACAATGCCGGCGACCGGGTCATCGAACTGGCCGGCGAGGGCGCTGATACGGTGCGCACCACGCTGGGGCTCTACGTCCTGGCCGCCGAGGTTGAAACCCTGGCCTATGTCGGTTCCGCCGCCTTC
Source organism: Caulobacter sp. AVps18 (assembly GCF_058681425.1). Taxonomy (NCBI): domain Bacteria; kingdom Pseudomonadati; phylum Pseudomonadota; class Alphaproteobacteria; order Caulobacterales; family Caulobacteraceae; genus Caulobacter; species Caulobacter sp. AVps18. The sequence goes on along the minus strand of NZ_CM178737.1, from coordinate 4,389,704 downwards.
GAGGGCAGTGGCAACGCCCTGGCCAACCGGATCACCGGCGGAGCGCTGGGCGACCGGCTGATGGGCCTGGACGGCGCCGATACGCTGGACGGCGGCCTGGGGGGCGACACCCTGGCCGGCGGCGCGGGCGATGATCTCTATCTGCTCGATGACGCCGGCGACCTGGTGATCGAGGCCGCAGGCGAGGGGGTGGACAATGTCCAGACCAGCCAGGCGCGGGTCGAACTGTGGGCCAATGTCGAGGGGCTGGTCTATACGGGCGCGGCTGGCTTCGAGGGGATCGGCAACGCCTCGGCCAACACGATCATGGGCGGGGTGGGCCGGGATCGCCTGTCGGGCCGCGACGGCGCCGATACCCTGACCGGCGGCCGGGGCGACGACACCCTGGACGGCGGCGCGGGCGACGACCTGGCCGCCTATGCCGGGGGCCATGGCCGCTATGTGATCACCCCCGACGGGGCAGGCGGCTTCTATGTGCAGGACCGCAATTCAGGCCACGCCGAAGGGCGCGACCGGCTGACCAGCGTCGAGCGTGTCAGCTTCGCCGACGGCGTGTTCGCCACCGCTGACCTGGCCATCGGCGCCACGCTGAGCGGCACCAATGCCGCCAATACCCTGATCGGCGGCGCGGGCGACGACGTGCTGATCGGGTTTGGCGGCGGCGATGTGATCTATGGCGGACTGGGCGACGACGCCGCCATCTTCGCCGGCGAGCGCGACCAGTTCGACGTCTATGGCGACGGCTCTGGCGGCTTCCATGTCATCGAGACGCTGGACGGCGGGCGGTCGGGTGTCCGTGATCATGTGATCGACGTCGAGCGGCTGGTGTTCAGCGACGGGTCCTACGGCGCGAGCGAGACCGCCACAGGCGTCCTGCTGATGGGCGGGTCAGGCGACCAGTCCCTGACGGGCGGGACGGGGCGGGACGCCGCCGCCTTTGACGGCCCGGCCGGACGCTATGCCGTCTATGCCGACGGCGCCGGGGGCTTCCATGTCGAGGACCAGAAGGGCGACGGCGGGCGTGACCATCTGGCCGGCATCGAGACCCTGCGGTTTGACGATTTCACGGGGGTGGTCTCGGACTTTGTCCAGGGCGTATTCTGGGTCGGCGGCGCCGGCGCGGACTCTCTGGTCGGCGAGCCTGGCGGGCAGCGCTTTCTGGGCGGTGGCGGCGCCGATACCCTGGTGGGCGCCGAGGGCGTCGACACGGCGGTCTATGAAGGTGATCGATCGCGCTACGGCGTCTATGCGGCTGGCGATACACTGTATGTCCGCGACAGCGCGGCCCTGGGCAATGCGGGCGTCGATCGTCTGACCAGCATCGAGCGGCTGGTATTCGCCGACGGCGTTGTCGATGCAGCCGCCGCGACGACAGGCGCAGCCCTGATCGGCGCAGCAGGGGCCGACCATCTGGTCGCCGCCGACCTGCCGGCGCTGTTCATCGGCGGTCAGGGCGACGACACCCTGACGGGCGGCGCGGGTCGCGACGTGGCGGTCTATGCCGGGCCGGCGTCCCGTTATGTCGTCCGGCCAGACGGGCAGGGCGGCTTCACCGTTCAGGACAGTCTGGGCGACGAGGGTGTCGATCACCTGACCAGCGTCGAGGACCTGCATTTCGCCGATGCGACCTTTGAGGCGCGCGCCCGGGTCGTCGCTGCCGAGATCACCGGAACAGAGGCCGCCGACACCCTGATCGGCTCAGCCGGAGACGACACCCTGAGCGGCCTCGGCGGTGAGGATGTCGCGGTCTATGGCGGCGAGCGGGCCCGCTATGTCGTTCAGCCCGACGGCGCCGGGAGCTTCCGGGTCACCGATACGTTGGCCGGGCCCATGGGTGACGGCGTCGATCACCTGGTCTCCATCGAGTGGCTGAGCTTCGCCGATGGCCTGGTCTCGGCCAGCGGTGCCGCCAGCGGGGCCCTGCTGACCGGTACAGCCGAGGCGGACGAGCTGAATGGCGGCATGGGGGCCGACACGCTGGACGGAGCGGCGGGGCCAGACACCCTGATCGGCGGCGACGGCGATGATCTCTATGTCGTCGATGAACTGGGCGACGTGATCATTGAGGCGGTGGGCGGCGGGATCGACACGATCAGCACCAACCTGACCCGCTATGAACTGGGCGATAACGTCGAGAACCTGACCTTTACCGGCGACGCCCCCTTTGTCGGGATCGGCAACGCCCTGAACAACGTCATCACCGGGGGCTGGAGCGCCGAGACCCTGATGGGCGGGGCGGGCGACGATACCTATGTGGTGTTCTCCCGAGCCAAGACCATCGTCGAGACTGCCGATGGCGGCGTCGATACCGTCGTGACCGATTCCACCTTCGTCCTGCCCGATCATGTCGAGAACCTGCAGATGTCAGGCGTGGGCAATCGCGGCGTCCGGCTGAGCGGGGTCGGCAACAGCCTGGCCAATCGCATCACCGGGTCGCTCGATGATCAGGTGCTGATCGGCCTGGCGGGCGATGACACCCTGACCGGGGCCGGCGGCGACGACGCCTTTGTTTTCCGCAACGGATCGGGCCGCGACACGATCACCGACTTCTCCGCCGGCGACGGCGGCGACGAGGTGCGGCTGAGCGATGTGTCGTTCACGACCCTGGCGCAGGTCAGGGCCCGCATGACCCAGGTGGGCACCGACGTGGTGCTGGTCCTGTCGGACACCGACCAGATCACCTTCCAGGGCGTGTCGATCGACGACTTCACCCTCGACAATTTCAAGCTGCCCTTCGACCTGGCCGGCCTGACCCTGGCCTTTGAGGACAATTTCGACAGCCTGAGCCTGACCGATGGCGTCTCGGGCGTCTGGCAGACCACCTATGGCTATCTGGGCGCAGGACCCTTGCCCAGCCGGACCCTGGCTCTGACCGGGGAAGACCAGATCTATGTCGATCCTGCCTATGCCGGGTCGGGCGATAAGGCCCTGGGGCTCAATCCCTTCTCGCTGGCCGACGGGGTGCTCAGCATCAGGGCCAGTGCCACGCCCGAGGCGTTGAAGGACAAGCTGTATGGCTATGAATACACTTCGGGCCTGCTGACCTCGCAGTCTTCGTTCAGCCAGACCTATGGCTATTACGAGATCCGGGCCATGCTGCCGGGGGCGGCTGGCGCATGGCCTGCCTTCTGGCTGTTGCCCTCCAGCGGCAGCAGCCCGCCCGAGATCGACATCCTCGAAGGCATCGGGGTCAATCCCGAGTTCAGCTACCTGACCCTGCACGACGCCTATCTGCCTGGCCGGGCGGTGGCCGAGATCGTCCATACGCCGGGCGCGACAACCAGCTTCCACACCTATGGCCTGCTGTGGAGCGACACCGATCTGGTCTGGTACATCGACGGCGTCGAAGTACTGCGGGTCCCCACGCCGCAAGACCTGCATCAGCCGATGTACATGCTGTTCAATCTGGCGGTCGGCGGCGGGTTCGGCGGCGGGCTGAACGTGCCCGATGCGGCCGCTCTGGGTGATGCGGCGTTCCAGATCGATTATGTCCGGGCCTACGCCATCGACGGCCTGACCATCGCCGACAACACCACCGGCCTTCAGCTGGACAACCGGGTGACCAGTACGGTCACCGGCGGCGCGGGCAACGACACCATCCTGGGCGGGGCAGGCTTCCGCTATGCCTTCGGGGGCAGCGCCGAGATCTATGGCCGCAACGGTGTCGACCGGGTGATCTATTCGGGCGCGCGGGCCGACTACGAGGTCTTCACCGACGGCCATGGCGGCTATTTCGTCACCGGCGCGGGCCTGTGGAAGGGCGCCGATCACCTGTCGGGCGTCGAATACATCCAGTTTTCCGATCACGAGTCAGCGCTGAGCGCCATTGCCGGCGACCTTTACCTGCAGGGCTCGCCCATCGCGGAGTCGCTGACCGGCACGGATGGCGACGACATCGTTCTGGGCCATGCCGCCTTCGACACGCTGGACGGCGGCGCAGGTGCCGATACGCTGGCAGGCGGCGCGGGCGACGATGTGCTGCGCGGTGGTCTGGGCGTCGATACGGCCTTCTTCTCCTCGGTGATGGCGGACTACGAGATCACCATGGTCGACGGGGCCCTGGTGGTGCGCGATCGCCGCGACTGGCTGTCCGAGGGAACCGACACCCTGACCGGGATCGAGACCTTGAGGTTCTCCGACCAGGCCGTTGCGGCGCCTGGCTCGACCTTTGTCTTCGCGCCGACGGGCGGCAGCCTGGTCTATGACCCCAACTCGGCGGTGCGGACGATCCTGGGCGGGGTCGGCGAGGATGTGCTGGTCATTGACCTGCCCGAGAAGGCGGGCGGCGGCCCGATGGGCTTTACCGTCAGCGACGACGGCCTGTCGCTGCTGGCCGACCTGGACGGCGACGGTGCGCCGGACCTGATCGTTTCGGGGGTCGAGGATATCGAGATCACCGGTGCGGTGGTGACCTTTGTCGGCGACTTCTCGCGCACGGGCTTGGCCCCGCACACGATCCACTACACCGGCTCGGCCGGCGGCGACCTGCTGGACGCCTCGGGCCTGACCTCGGCCGAGGGCGTGGACGCCACGGGGCTGGGCGGCGCCGACACCCTGAAGGGCGGGGCCGGACGCGACACGCTGTCGGGCGGCGATGGCGCCGACACCCTGCAGGGCGGGGCGGGCGATGATCTGCTGCTGGGCGGGGCAGGCGTCGACAGCCTGCACGTTTCCGACGGTGCCGATGAGGCCCAGGGCGGCGACGGTGACGACTTCTTCTGGTTCGGCGTCGATCCCGATCTGCGCCCGCCGCAGAAGGCCGACACCACCCTGAACGGCGGCAGCGGGATCGACACCATCGATCTTGGCCTGCTGAAGGTGGGCGCGACGGTCGATCTCAACACCAATGGACGCCTGCAGGACATCGGTTTTGGCCGCCTCAACCAGACGGCCATCGAGAACATCGCCGGGGGCGAGGGCGACGACCGACTGTCGGGCGACAGCGGAGCCAACAGCCTGTCGGGCCGCGCCGGTGCCGACACGCTGAGCGGCGGAGCGGGCGACGACTCCCTGCAGGGCGGGACGGGCGACGACCAGCTGGACGGCGGCGGCGGAACCGACACGGTCAGCTACATCACCGCCCTGGCCGGGGTGCGGGTCAGCCTGGCCCTGACCACGGCGCAGGATACCGGCGGCGACGGGATCGACACCCTGAAGTCCATCGAGGTCCTGTTCGGCTCGACCCACAACGATAGCCTGACCGGGGGGGCAGCGGCTGACCTGCTGAACGGCTGGCTGGGTCATGACACCCTGGACGGCGGCGGCGGAACCGACACCCTGATCGGTGGGGCGGGCGACGACGTCTACCGTCTGGACAGTGCGCGCGACGTTATTGTCGAGACCTTCGGCAGCGGCTTCGACAGCGCCATCACGACGGTCAGCTACGGGCTGGCGGCGGGGGTGTCGATCGAGTCGCTCAGCCTGGTGGCCGGGACCTCGGCGATCAACCTGACAGGCAACAGCTATGCCCAGACCCTGGTGGGCAATGCCGGCATCAATGTGCTGGACGGCGGCGGCGGGGCCGACACGATGGTGGGCGGGGCCGGCAACGACATCTACCTGGCCGACAGCGCCAGCGACGTGATCGTCGAACTGGCCGGCGGGGGTCATGACACCGTCAGGACCACGGCCACCACCTATACGCTGGGCGCAGAGCTGGAGGTCCTGACCTTCACCGGGACCGGGCCGTTCAAGGGCACGGGCAACGCCCTGGCCAATGTGATCACCGGCGGCGCGGGTGTTGACGTGCTGGACGGCGGCGCGGGCGCTGACCGCCTGATCGGCGGGGCCGGCAACGACACCTACGTCGTCGACAACATCGCCGACGCCGTGATCGAGAACGCCAACGAGGGTTTCGATACGGTCCGGACCGCGATTGAAGCCTATTCGCTGGCCGCCAACATCGAGAACCTTGTCTATACGGGTGCGGGCAGAATCCAGGCTTTCGGCAACGCCCTGACCAACGTGATCACGGGCGGAACGGGCAATGACATCCTGGATGGCCGGGCCGGCGCCGACCGGCTGATCGGCGGCCTGGGCGATGATGTCTACTATTCCGACAACGTCGGCGACACGGTGGTCGAGCTGGCCGGCCAGGGCCGCGACCGCCTGCTGACGACCCTCAACAGCGCCAAGGCACAGGATAATGTCGAGGAGCTGCTGTTCATCGGCACCGGCAATTTCCAGGGCTTCGCCAATGCGGCCGGCACGTCGCTGTTCGGCGGGGCGGGGGCCGACACCCTGACCGGCGCGGCGGGCTCGGATTTCCTGGGCGGCATGGCGGGCGCCGACGTGCTGACCGGCGGGGCAGGGGCCGACACCTTCTATTTCGATGCGCCGGGCCTGGGCGTGGACCGCATCACCGACTTCCAGATCGGGGTCGACCACATCGCGCTGCGCGGCGCCAGTTTCGGTCTGATCAGTACGCTGGAGCTGATCTCGGGCCCGACCGCGCTTATCCCCCCAGCGGCGTCCGGAGAGGCCCTGTTGCGGTATGACACCGCCACCGGGGCGCTCTTCCTCGACGCCAATGGCGGAGACGCCAGCGATCAGGTGCAGATCGCCGTGCTGAACGGCCGCCCGGCCCTGACCCTGGCGGATATCCTGCTGGTCTGACACCGCGAAGGACCGCGCAGGTCCACCGCCTTCAACGCTGAGACGCGTGGAAATCTTCATCGCCCGGGCGTAGACTGAGAGCGTTCGCCACGCCGCCTGTCTTGACGTAGGGTTGTGTGACGCAGGTCCGCGCCGTCTGCCGCTTTGGGGGTGGCGCAGGCTTCCGGGTCCCCGAAGGGGATGGCTTTAAGTTTTGGAAGTTCTTGGAGAAAATGGTGGGCGCAGTAGGATTCGAACCTACGACCCGCTGATTAAGAGTCAGCTGCTCTACCAACTGAGCTATGCGCCCGCCGGGTCCGAAGCACTTGCGTGCCTCAGCGGCGAGGCGCGGAACATACGCAAAGATTTTTGGAACGCAAGGGGCTATTTCGTGGCCAGACGAGACATTAGCGGTGCAGTGGATTTTGCTTACCTGGAAGGGTTCGCCGCAGGGGATTTCATCGTCATAGACGAGGTGCTGGCCCTGTTCCGGGAGCAGGCCTCCATGTGGACGCCCATGCTGGATTCGGCCCATGAAGGCTGGCGTGACGCGGTCCACACCGTCAAGGGCGCAGCGCGGGGCGTTGGGGCCTTTGCGCTGGGTGATGTGTGCGAGAAGGCCGAGCTGGGCGAGGTGGGCCTGGACGCCGTGCGCACGGCCCTGGACGCGGCCCTGCTCGACATCGCCGCCTATGCCCACGAGCAGATGCTCAAATCGCTGAAGGGGTAGAGCATCGCGCGGAAAAGTGGCCCCCGGTTTTCCGCAAAAGCGATGCGAAAACAGGAAACTAGAGCAAGGCAAGCGAGTTTGATTTCGCGCGCGTTGCTCTAGGAGCTGTAGACTCTAGGGATTCCCGAAGGGTGCGAAGCGTGATTCAAGACTGTCTTTTGGGAGGCGGTCTTGGGTGTGATGGATCGTTTGGTGCTGAGTGACGCTGATTGGGACCGGATGTCTGGCCTGATCATCGGGCGTCCTGACCAGAAGGGCTCGACCGGCCGCGACAACCGGATGTTCGTCGAGGGCGTGTTGTGGATCGTGAGGACGGGCTCGCCCTGGCGCGATCTGCCCGAGGTGTTCGGCGATTGGAATAGCGCCTTCCGGCGGTTCAGTCGCTGGAGCCAGAAGGGCGTCTGGCGGCGGATCTTCGAGGCGATGTCGGGCGATCCAGACTTCGAATACCTGATCATAGACTCCACCATCGTCCGCGCCCACCAGCACGCTAGCGGGGCCAAAAAGGGGGGTCTGAAGATCAAGCCCTTGGACGCTCGCGCGGCGGACTGAGCACCAAGGTCCACATGGCCGTGCGAGGCCTGGGCCAACCAGTCCGGTTCATTCTCACGGCCGGGCAACGGGGAGACGCACCTCAAGCGGGTCCGTTGATCGAAGGCTTGCCGGCCAAGGTCGTCATGGCCGACACCGCCTACGATGCAGATCATCTGCGTCAGGCGATCACCGCCAAGGGCGCCGTCGCCGTCATCCCCAACAATCCTTCACGCGCTCAGAAATATACGCTCGACCCGCACCTCTACGCCCAGCGCCACCTCGTCGAGTGCTGCTTCAGTCGCCTCAAGCAGTTCCGCCGTGTCGCCACCCGCTTCGAGAAGACGGCGAGAAACTACCTCGCCGTCCTGCACCTCGCTGCCGCAATACTCTGGATGCGATAAGTGTCCACAGCCCCTAGGGCCTTCAATCTGAAGGATGTGTAATTGGCGAGGGGCGGGGCGTCCGGATAAGCTGGCGGCAAATCAACCGGAGCCCTGTTCCATGCCGTCCAATCCCTGGCATCACGAGCGCAACGCCAGCGTCGCCGACGATATCGACTTTGACATCAAGGGTCAGGAACTTCAGTTCCTGGAGATCGAGCTGGATCCCGGCGAGAGCGCCGTGGCCGAGGCCGGGTCCTTCGTCTGGAAGGACGCCAGCGTCCAGATGACCACGGTGTTTGGCGACGGCTCGGGCGAGGCCGGCGGCGGCTTCATGGGCAAGCTGCTGGGGGCCGGCAAGCGGCTGATCACCGGCGAGAGCCTGTTCACCACCGTCTTCACCCATACGGGGCAGGGCAAGGCGCGGGTGGCCTTCGCCTCGCCGACGCCCGGTTCGATTCTGCCGCTGAACCTGGGCCAGCTGGGCGGCCAGCTGATCTGCCAGAAGGACAGCTTCCTGGCGGCCGCGCGCGGCGTGTCGATCGGCATCCACTTCCAGAAGCGGATGATGACCGGCCTGTTCGGGGGCGAAGGCTTCATCATGCAGAAGCTGGAGGGCGACGGCTGGGTGTTCGTGCAGATGGGCGGAACCCTGGTCGAGCGCGAGCTGGCACCCGGTGAGGAGCTGCACGTCGATACCGGCTGCCTGGCCGCCTACACCCCCGGCATTGATTTCGATCTGGTGATGGCCGGCGGGGTCAAGAGCGTGCTGTTCGGCGGCGAGGGCCTGTTCTTCGCCCGCCTGCGTGGCCCCGGAAAGGTCTGGATCCAGTCCCTGCCGTTCTCGCGTCTGGCGGGCCGGATGATGCAGGCGGCGAGCGGCCAGGGCGGCAACCAGGGCGAGGGGTCGCTACTGGGCGGGCTTGGAGACCTGATCGGCGGGAACAGGTAGGGGCATTTCTTCTCCCTTCCCCCTTGATGGGGGAAGGGCGGGGTTGGTGGTGATGCGGCGGATGATCTAGAGCGCCGCGCTCTGCGGCCTGCTCAGCAGTCACCCCCATCCCCAACCCTTCCCCCATCAAGGGGGAAGGGGGCTCTTATGAGCCCTTCGTTTTGTCCCAGCTCGCATATTCATAGGCGATGCAGCGATCCACCAGCGTCCGCCAGACCGGCTCGGCAATCGCTTCCGACAGACCCGACTCCCGCGCGGCGGCCTTGACCTTGTCCACCACGTCCTCGATCCGGGCGCGGTCGAAGACCTTGCTGCGGTCGGGCTTGATGCGGGCGGCGGCGTCCATATAGCCCTGGCGCTGGGTCAGCAGGGCCACCAGGGCCCGATCCAGGGCGTCGACGCCCTGGCGCACATCGGCCATGGACTGGCAGTCTGCGGGAGCCAGTCGCTCGTCGATCTCTATCGTCGTCTTGGCCATGAAATCTCTAGATACCCGCGCCGTTGTCCAGGGTCAGCAGGGCCGCTTCATGGGCCGCCGCTTCGTCCTTCAGCCAGCCGACGAAGGCCTTCACCTGCGGCAGTCGTCCCTTGGCCTTGGGATGGACGACGTAATAGGCAAAGTCGACGGCCGTGGCCATCTCGAACGGGATCACCAGCCGTCCCGCGTCCAGATCGGCCTGGGCCAGGGTGCGCTTGGCCAGGGCCACGCCCCGGCCGTTGGCGGCGGCTTCGATGACCATGCTGGACTGGTTGAAGCGCGGCCCGCGCGAGCCGTCGATGCTGCGCAGACCGCGCGCCGCCAGCCACATGGCCCAGTCGGGGCAGCTGTCGTCAGCGTCGGGCGAGCCGTCGTGCAGCAGGATGTGGTGCGAGAGATCCTCGGGAGCGACCAGAGGGTTGTCTGCCAGCAGGGTGGGACTGACGACCGGCACCACGGTCTCGCTGAGCAAGCGGATCACCTCCAGCCCGGGATAGCGACCCGAGCCATAGCGAATCGCCAGGTCGACCTCGCCGGCCGCGAAATCGACCACCTCCATGCCGGCCGACAGCCAGACATCGACCTGCGGCTGGGCCTGTTCGAACTTGCCCAGGCGCGGCACCAGCCACTTGGCGGCGAACGAAGGGGCGGCGGTCAGGGTCAGGCGGCGGCCATCGACGGCGGCGGTGAGCAAGCTGGCGGCCTCGGCCAGGCGGTCAAAGGCCTCGCGCAGGGCGGGCAGGGCGGTCTGGGCCGCATCGGTCAGTAAAAGACCCTTGGGCGTGCGCTTGAACAGGGCCGCGCCGACATAGTCTTCCAGGTTCTGGATCTGCTGGCTGACCGCGCCGGGGGTCACCGAAAGCTCGTCGGCGGCGCGGCTGAAGTTCAGATGGCGGGCTGCAGCCTCGAATGCCCGAAGGGCATTCAACGGAGGAAGCCTACGGCGCTCGTTCTGTCTTTCCATGAGTTTTACTGAACGCCTCGGCAGAAGTCCTTGTTTGCGAATTGGACCGCCCGCGACCAGTTTGCAAGGGCTCGCGGGTGGAATGGCCCTTTTCACAGGTGAGCGCGTGCGGGGTCGTTCCTTGGAACGGCCCCGTCTTGCATTCTACGGATTTATCCCGACTGCGTTGATAGAGGTTCTGATACCCAATGTCCCGGCCCACGGTCCGTAACCGCAAGTCTGGCCTCGTCGTTCTCGGCGGGGGCGAGGCCGTGCGCGCGCCGGGCGTGGTGCACCTGGTGGGCGCGGGGCCCGGCGATCCGGACCTGCTGACGATCAAGGCGCTGAAGGCGCTGCAGGCCGCCGACGTCATCGTGCATGACGGGCTGGTCTCCGACGAGATCCTCGATCTGGCCCCCGCCAGCGCCCAGCGCATCAATGTCGCCAAGCGCAAGTCGCGCCATACCCTACCGCAGGACGATATCAACCAGCTGCTGATCGCCCTGGCCCTGGACGGCCAGACCGTCGTGCGCCTGAAGGGCGGCGATCCGTTCCTGTTCGGGCGTGGCGGCGAGGAACTGGCCGCCTGCCGCGAGGCCGGCGTCGTCTGCCATGTCGTTCCCGGGATCACCGCCGCCCTGGCCGCCTCGGCCGGGGCCGGCGCGCCTCTGACCCATCGCGGAAGCGCGCAGGCCGTCACCTTCGTCACCGGTCATGCCGCGCCCCAGGATGGCGTGATGGGCGAGCCGGATCTGGACTGGGCCTCGCTGGCCCGGGCCAACCAGACCGTCGTTGTCTATATGGGCGTCTCGACCGCCGGGCTGATCGCGGGTCGGCTGATCGACGCCGGCCGCGCGGTCTCGACCCCGGCCCTGATCGTAGAGAACGCCAGCCGCGCCGACGAGCGCCGCATCCTGACCACCCTGGCCGGCCTGGCCATCGCCGCCGAGGGCCTGAAGGGCCCCGCGCTGCTGATGGTCGGCGAGGCCATGGCCATGGCCGACGTCGCGCCCGCGCCCGTCGATCTGGTCCTTCCCGTTTCCCTGTTCGAGCGGAGCTCGCGCTCATGAAAGCCATCACCGCCAACCGCCTGCTCGACGGCGAGGTCGTGTTCTGGAAGTCCGGCCAGTGGGTCGAGGCCTTCGGCGACGCCCAGCTGTTCGACAACGACGACGCCGCCGTCGAGGCCGCCGTCGCCACCGGCAAGGGCCAGCCTACCGTCGTGGTCGATGTCTATCCGATCGACCTGACGCCCTCGGAGGGGCGCTGGGCGCCGGTCAGCTACCGCGAGCGCATCCGGGCGCTGGGCCCCACCAACGAACTTGACCACGGCAAGCAGGCCGACGGCGGCGAAGCCATCGAGGCCCTGCGCCACGCGGCCGGCGCGGCCCGCTCGACCGGCCGTGTCGACCTGATCCGCAGGAAGTAAGCGATGTACCAGTACGACATCATCGACCGCGAGTTCCTGACCGACCGCTCCAACGAGTTCCGGGGTCAGGTGCAGCGCCGGCTGGCCGGTGAGCTGACCGAAGACCAGTTCAAGCCCCTGCGGCTGATGAACGGCCTCTATCTGCAACTGCACGCCTATATGCTGCGGGTGGCCATTCCCTATGGCTCGCTCAACGCCGCCCAGCTGCGTCGCCTGGCCTGGATCGCCCGGACCTACGACAAGGGCTACGGCCACATGACCACGCGTCAGAACATCCAGTTCAACTGGGTGAAGCTGAAGGACGCGCCCGATATTCTCGACGCCCTGGCCCAGGTGGACCTGCACGCCATCCAGACCAGCGGCAACTGCATCCGCAACACCACGTCGGACCCCTATGCCGGTGCCACGGCCGAGGAGATCGACGATCCGCGCGTCTGGGCCGAGGTGATCCGTCAGTGGTCGACCCTGCATCCCGAGTTCAGCTATCTGCCGCGCAAGTTCAAGATCGCCATCACCGGCGCGCTCAAGGACCGCACGGCCGCCAAGGTGCATGATATCGGCCTGATGCTGCGCCGGGCCCGGGATGGCTCGCTGGGCTTTGAGGTGATCGTCGGCGGCGGTCAGGGGCGCACGCCCTATGTCGGCCCGACCATCAAGGAGCACCTGCCGGTCGGCCGCCTGCTCAGCTATCTGGAAGCGGTGCTGCGGGTCTATAACCGCCACGGCCGCCGCGACAACATCTACAAGGCGCGCATCAAGATCCTGGTCGCGGCCCTGGGTGCCGAAGAGTTCGGCCGTCAGGTCGAGGAAGAATGGGCCAAGATCGACGCGGCCCGCGCCGACCTGCCCGACCTCGAACTGGCCCGCATCCGCGGTGCCTTCGCCCAGACGTCGTTCGAGGTCCTGCCGGCCGTGTCGGAAGTCTTCGAGGCCGCTCGCGCCACCAGCCCGGCCCTGCAACGCTTTGCCCGCAACAACATCAAGCCGCACAAGAAGAGCGGCTACGCCATCGTCGAGATCTCGCTGAAAGCCCAGGGCCAGACACCGGGCGACGCCACCGCTGACCAGATGGAGCTGATCGCGGATCTCGCCGAGCAGTATGGCCTCAACGACGTGCGGGTGACCCACGCCCAGAACATGGTCCTGCCGCACGTCAAGCTGGACGACGTTCCGGCCGTCCACGCGGCCCTGGCCTCGGCGGGTCTGGCGACGGCCAATATCGACCTGGCCAGCGACATCATCGCCTGCCCGGGCCTGGACTACTGCGCCCTGGCCAATGCCCGCGCCATCGGGGTGGCCCAGGACATCGCCGCCAAGTTCGCCGACGAGGACCACGCCGAAAAGGTGGGCGAGCTGAAGATCAAGATCAGCGGCTGCATCAATGCCTGCGGACACCACCACGTGGCCCACATCGGCATCCTGGGTGTGGATAAGAAGGGCGAGGAATTCTACCAGCTGTCGCTGGGCGGATCGGGCGCGGAAGACGCCTCGATCGGCAAGATCCTCGGCCCGGCGCTGCCCGCCGACAAGGTTGCCGGCGCCATCGACACCCTGGTCGAAGCCTATCTGGGCATCCGCACGGGCGAGGAGCGCTTCCTCGACACCTATCGCCGCGTCGGTCTCGAACCCTTCAAGGAGGCTGTCTATGCCCAGGCTGATTAAGCTGACGGGCGGCGTCGCCGCCTTCGCCGACGACAGCTTCGTCAATGTCACCGACGAGGACGCGATCCCGGAAACGGGCGACGTGATCCTGTCCCTGACCCGCTTCCAGGCCGAGGGCGACGCCTTGCTGTCGTCTAACAGCCGCAAGGTCGGGGTGCGCATCGAGTCCAACGAGGAGGTCGAGGCCCTGGCCTATGACCTGCCGCGCCTGGCCGTGGTGGCGGTGGCCTTCCCCAAGTTCCGCGACGGTCGCGCCTACACGTCGGCCCGCCTGCTGCGCGAGCGACTGGGCTTTACCGGCGAGGTGAGGGCGGTGGGCGATGTGTTGCAGGAGCAGCTGGGCTTCATGCTCCGCTGCGGCTTTGACGGGTTCGAACCGGCCGATGCGACGACGCCCGAGATCCTGACCAAGGCCGCCGGCCGCTTCCGCCATGTCTATCAGCGCGCCGCCGACGATCGCGCCGTGGCCTATGAGGAAAGACTAGGGTGATGGCGTACGACCAGACCGATGCGACGGTCCTGTCGGGTAGCGCGGGCCTGGCTGCACGGCTGGACGCCGACCTGCGCGACGCCCATCCCCTGACCATCCTGCGCACGGCCTTTGAGACCTTCGGTAACAAGCTGGCCCTGGTCTCGTCATTCGGGGCGGAATCGGCCGTGCTGCTGCACCTGGCCGCGCGGGTGTCGCCTGACATCAGCGTGCTGTTCCTCGACACCGGCATGCTGTTTGGCCAGACCCTGGACTACCGCAAGCAGTTGGCCGCCCGGCTGGGCCTGACCGATGTGCGCGACCTGCGCCCGGCCTTCGCCGACCTGGCCGTCAAGGATCCCAAGTCCGACCTCTGGCGCACCAACGTCGACGGCTGCTGCCATATCCGCAAGGTGCTGCCGCTGGACCGCGCCCTTGGCGGCTTCGAGGGCTGGATCACCGGCCGCAAGCGCTTTCACGGCGCCGATCGCCTGAGCCTTGCCGTGGTCGAAGAAGCTGACGGCAAGATCAAGTTCAACCCGCTGGCCAACTGGTCCAAGGCCGAACTCGACGCCTATGTCGCCGAATATGACCTGCCGGCTCATCCGCTGGTGGCCCAGGGCTTCCCGTCAGTCGGCTGCTGGCCCTGCACCAAGCCCGCCGAAGAGGGCGAAGACGTCCGCGCCGGTCGCTGGGCGGGCCAGGACAAGACCGAGTGCGGCATCCACGTCGCCCGGGCTCCGGGTGTCGCGCCGAATGTGGGCGGTGATATCTAACCCTCTGCGGAGGCGTTCTCTAGAGCAGCAAGGTCGCCGGCAGCGATCAGCGGTGCCAGGCGGGTGATCTTCGCGATCGGCCAGTCCCACCAGGCCAGGGCCAGCAGGCGTTCGATTTCCGCTTCCGAGCGCCGCATGCGGATCACGCGGGCCGGATTGCCGCCCACGATCGCATAGGGCGGCACGTCGCTGGTCACGACGGACCGCGCCGCGATCACCGCGCCGGACCCGATCTTGACCCCCGGCGTCAGGACGGCACCCTGGCCGATCCAGACGTCGTGACCCACGACAAGGTCGCCCTTGTTGGGCCAATGGTCCGGCAGGGCGGTTTCCCATCCCTGGCCGAAGATGCCGAACGGAAAGCTCGACAGGGTTTCCGTGTGATGATTGCCGCCGTTCAGCATGAAGGTCGCGCCCGACGCGATCGCGCAGAACTTTCCGATCACCAGGCGGTCGCCGATGAAGGGGAAGGCGTAGAGAACGTTCTTCTCGAACCCCTCAGGGTCGTGGTCATCGTGGTAATAGGTGAACTCGCCAATCTCGATCTGCGGATTGCTGACCACAGGCTTGAGAAAGACCATGGTCGGCGCGGCGGGTATCGGGAAACGGGCGGAAGGGTCGGGGCCGTTCGTCATAGGAAATGCTCTTGCAGGCGCGATTTACGGATAGTCCGAGGTTTGGACGCGCGCCCCCGTCACCCGCTGCGGAGCCAGCCGGTATCCAACAGGCGATGTGAACCGCAGGTCCGGGCCCTATTGCGGCGGGCAGCCCTTGAACTCGCCGACCTTGGTCACCGACAGGGTCGAGAGGTTGAGGGCCCGCAACGGCGCCATCGAAGACGCGCCATGGCCGCTGAACAGGTCCAGCTTCAGGCCCTTGATCGCGCCGCCGATGTCCGAGGCGTACCAGTAGCCGTCGTGGGTGGAGCCGTCGGGCATGGGCAGGCCGACGGTTTCCTTGATGAACAGCACCGTGCGGCGCGGGATCACCTTGGGGTCGACGGCGACGGTGCGCATGGCCGCCACCTTGCAGCCCAGGGAGTCCAGGCCGCGAATGCCCTTGGCACCGGCGTGGTACAGGGTGGCCCGCATCTTCCATTCCAGGCTGCCGGGTAGAGTCCCCGTCAGGGCCCCTGCGATCAGGTCGCCGAGAGGGTCTGGCTGCGCGGCGGATTCGGAGTCGGAAGCGAAGGCGGGGAGGGCGGTGGACATGGCCAAGATGGCCAATAGTCCGGCGAGCGTGCGACGCATCGAGGGAATCCTCTTATCGGCGTATCTGTCGGGCAGGATCTGGATAGGCCGATCACGGGTCTGTGACAACCCACTGGAGGTATAGCTGTGGCTTTACGCATCTTTGGCGATACGAAATCGGGCAACTGCCTGAAGGTCAAATGGGCGGCGCAACGCCTGGGCCTGGCTTTCGACTGGGTCGAGATCGACATCCTGAAGTCACAGTCGCGGACCCCGGAGTTCCTCGCCCTGAACCCCGCCGGCCAGGTGCCCATGGTGGTTCTGGACGACGGCCGGCCGCTGGCCCAGTCCAACGCCATCCTGCTGCATCTGGCGCAGGGCTCAGACCTGATCCCGGCCGACGCCTATGACCGCGCCAAGGTGCTGGAATGGCTGTTCTGGGAGCAGTACAGCCACGAGCCCTATGTGGCCGTGGCCCGCTTCCAGATGGCCTATCTGGGCAAGCCGCGCGAGGCCCTGGATGCCAAGCTGGTCGAGCGGGGCGCCGCAGCCCTGGCCCGGCTCGAAACCCAGCTTTCCACCACGCCCTATCTGGTGGGGCAAAGCCTCACTCTGGCGGATATTGCGCTGGTGGCTTACACCCGGGTCGCCGATGAGGGCGGTTTCGATCTAGCGCTGTATCCGGCCGTCCAGGCCTGGATCGGGCGGGTGGACGCCGACCTTGGCCTGTCCTGAGTTGAAAAGTGCGGAGTTTCGCATGTCGCGTCTGTCGTCCAGCCTGAAAGTCCTCGCCCTCGCCGCCGCCCTGGCCGCGCCGGCCCAGTCGGCCCTGGCCTGGGGCGCTTCGGGCCACCGGCTGGTCGGCGTGCTGGGCGCGCGCAGCCTGCCCGCCGACGTTCCGGCCTTCCTGCGCACCGAAAGCGCCATCGCCGCGATCGGCGAATATGCCCGCGAGCCCGACCGCTGGAAGGGCTCGGGCAAGGTCCACGACCACGACCGCGACTCGGCCCACTTCCTGGACATCGACGATGAAGGCCGGATGTATGGCGGGCCGATGTTCACCGTGGCGACCATCCCGGCCACGCGCGCCGACTATGAGACCGCCCTGCGCGCCGTCGGGGTCGACAGCTGGAAGGCCGGCTATCTGAACTACGCCTTGATCGACGGCTACCAGCAGCTGGTGAAGGACTTCACCTACTGGCGCGTGTTGACGGCGGCCCTGAAGATCGAGAAGGACCCGACCCGGCTGGCCTATTACACAGCCGACCTGAAGCGTCGCGAAGAGCTGCTGCTGCGCGACCTTGGCGTCTGGGCCCACTATGTCGGCGACGCCAGCCAGCCCCTGCACCTGTCGGTCCACTATAACGGCTGGGGCGACTATCCCAATCCCAACGGCTACACCCAGTCGCGCGCCATCCATGGCAGCTTCGAGGGACCGCTGGCCAAGGCGGTGGGCGACCCGGTCCAGGTGGCCGCCCTGATGCCGGCCTATACCGACTGCGCCTGCTCGGTAGAGACCCGCGTGGTGGGCTATCTGACGCAAACCTGGAAGCTGACCGAGCCGCTCTATGCCCTGGAAAAGGCCGGCGCCCTGGTCGAGACCGACCCGCGCGGCCGGGCCTTTGTGCAAAAGCAACTGGCGGTCGGCGCGGCGGCCCTGCGCGATCTGGTGACGGATGCCTGGAAGGCCAGCGCCGACGGCAAGATCGGCTATCGCCCCGAGATCACCGTGGCCGACGTCGAAAGCGGCAAGGCCGATCCCTGGAATGACCTGTACGGCAAGGACTGACCGGGTGCTCGCCTTCGGCAAGGCTGTTGCGGGGCTCGACTATCTGGAGCGGCCCGCCGCCTTCGGCGTGGTCGAGAACGCGGCGGGCCAGATCGCCCTGGTGCAGGTGGAAAAGCCCGGCCAGCCGCCCTATTTTGACCTGCCGGGCGGGGCGGTCGATCCCGGCGAGACCGAACCCCAGGCCGTGGTCCGCGAGTTTGGCGAAGAGACCGGTCTTGTGGTCGAGGTCGAGCGCCTGATCGTCGAGGTCTCGCAACTGTTCCTCAAGTCGAACGGCGCGCCGGTGCGAAACGTCGGCGGCGTGCATGTGGCCCGCGCGGTGGGCACCCAGCCCGCCCTGAAAGTCGAGGACGACCACACCCTGGTCTGGCTGGACCCGCGCGACGCCGTCGTCGCCCTGCGCCACGATGCCCACGCCTGGGCGGTCGCAGCCTGGATGCGGCAGGGGTAGCGCCTTACTCGCCCCCACCTGACCGCTGCGCGGTCGTCCGCCCCCATAGGGGGCGGATGCCGTCATCTTCTCCCGTTGGGGGAGGAGGATGCGTAGCATCCGGAGGGGGCTGGAGCGGCAGGTCGATCCCGAGCGTATTTCGAAAAATCAACCGACCGTCAGCGTCGCCGTATCGATCCGCTGCTCGATCTTCACCGCGCCTTTTTCGTCATGGACCCTGACCGTGGCCACCGGCGCGGCACCGCTCCAGTCGATCTCGATCATCCCGAAATTGCGCTCGCGCACCACGGGCGAGACCCGCAGGGCGTTGGGCGTCACGACGGGCCAGACCTCGGTCAGGCCCGACGAGGTGATGTCCCAGATCGGGTAGGGGACATTGGTGTCCAGCCGCGAGACCTCGGCATAGTGGGTGTCGCCGCTGATGCAGATCAGGCGTTCGGCCTTTTGGCGGCGGATCGCTGCGATCAGGCGCTCATGGTCGCGAGCATAGTTGATCCAGCTCTCCCAGCCGGCGAAGTCGGCCAGCACCTGCAGGCTGGAACCGAAGATGCGCAGGTCGGCGGGCTGGGCCAGTTGCTGCTCCAGCCAGGTCCATTGCGGCTCGCCGATCATGGTGGCCGTCAGGTCGGGAATGCGGTCATAGGGGCCGGGCGTCTCCTTGCCCGACAGGCCGGACGCCACGGCAAAGGCCTTGTAGCCGCCCTTGAAGGTCTTCTCGACCAGCGGCGTGCGGTTCCAGCGCAGGTCGGGCAGGATGATCTGCACCCTCTGGCCCTGGGGGCCAAACACATAGGCGGCATAGACCCCGTCGCGGGTGCGGCGCACGGACTCGGCCGGCTCGCCCCAGAAGTCGCAGAACTGGCGGCGGCTCTCGGCCTTCATCGGATAGTCGGTGCCGGCGTCGTTCTCGCCGAAATCATGATCGTCCCAGATCGCCACGACCGGAACCGTGTCGCGCAGCCGCTTGAAATGCGGCTTGGCGGCCAGGGTGGCGTACTTGGCCGCCATCACCTTGGGGTCGCGGGTGTCGGCATAGATGTTGTCGCCCAGGAAGACGAACAGATCGGGCTTGGCGGCGAAGATCGCCTCCCAGATCGGCTGATCCTTGTCCTGCTTGGCGCACGAGCCAAACGCGATGCGGGTCAGGGTCTTGTCGAGCGCCGGATGCGGCGCGTCGAGGACAGCGGCGCTCACGGCGGGGGCGACGGCCAGGGCGGCGGCCGACAGTCCAAGGGCCGAGCGGCGGGAGAGATCGGTCATGGACGCATCCACAAAAAAGCCCTTCCCCCTTGATGGGGGAAGGGTTGGGTTGGGGGTGTATTGCGGGATTGAAGGGTGACGCGCCGTGTATTGTCCAGCGCCGCGTCACCCCCATCCCCGGCCCTTCCCCCATCAAGGGGGAAGGGGGCTTTGCTAGAACGCCTTCTTCACCGAGACGAAGAATTGACGCGGCGGGGCGGTCAGGACCGTCTGGCCCGTACCGGCGGCGTCGCTGTTGCTAAAGCCGCCCGAACCGATGGTCGAAACATAGTCTTCATCGGACAGGTTGGTGATGTTGGCCTGGATTTCCAGGCCCTTGGTCCAGGCGTTGTCGTCACCGAAGCGATAGCCCAGGGTCAGGTCAGCCACCGTGGTCGAGGGTGCCAGGCCGCCGATGTTCTCGTAGGTGTAGTAACGCTCGCCGGTATAGGCCAGGCCCAGCTTGCTGTAGAAGCCGCCCTGATCGAACGAGATCTCGCCCTTGAAGATGTTCTTGGGCGTGTTGACGACGGTCTTGTCCTTGGTGCGGGCCCGAACCGTGCCGTCAGCGGCCACGACGTCGTCCTTGTACTGCGAGTCATTGTACGAGTACGAGGCGTAGACGCTCCAGGCGTCGGTCAGATCATAGGTGCCGGCCAGTTCGATACCGTTGGTCTCAACCGAGCCGACGTTCGACAGCACCGGGGCATTGCCCTGGATGCTCGAGCCCTGGGCAATAGCCAGCAGGCGGTTTTCGAAGGTCACGTGATAGACCGCCGCGACGCCCTGGAAGCGGTCGTTGCGATAGCGCAGGCCGCCTTCAAAGGTCTTGGAGTTTTCAGGTTCCAGGGTCTGGGCGATGTAGTTGACGCGATCCTGGTTCTGCGAGGCGAACGGACCGGCCGTGGCGGCCGAGACATAGGCGGCCATGTTTTCGGTATAGCCACCGAACACTTCGACGTCAGGCGTGGCTTTGTAGACAAAGCCGATCTGCGGCAGGAAGCTGTCCTTGCTTTCGATCGTGCCGGCCAGCGGGTTGCCCTCGATGCGGGTGACGCTGTTCTCAACCTTGATGGCCTTGAAGCCGAAATTGACCTTCAGGGCGTCATTGACCGTCCAGGCGTCCGAGACATAGCCCGTGGTGGTCTTGGTTTCGAACTTGTACTGCCACTGCGTGAAGAACGGGTTGGACTGGAAGTCCAGCGGATCGCGCGACGGGGCGGCGGCGGTTTCGGCGTAGAAGCGGCGAGCCTGGTTGAAGTCGTTCTTCTCGGTCCAGAAGCCGGTGGTGACTTCGTGGGTGCCCAGGTCGATGGTCAGGCCGCCGATCAGGCCCTTGCGGTCCATGTCGTACTCGGTGGTGCGGATCGACAGCGGGGCGGCGGTCGAGCCGGCCGTGCCGTAGCCGGGGCTGGGCACGTAGGGCGTGTACCACAGGCCCTGGCCTTCATTGGTGTGGCCATAGGCGGTAGCGTTCAGCTTGACCATGTCGTTGATCGGCAGGTTCAGGCTGGCACCGTAGAGATTGTCGTCACGGATGCCGGCACCGGCATAGTAGGCGTCGTCAACGCACTTGACCGGGGCGGGGAAGGGGTTGCTGCCCGTGCCGGTGTAGCAGCCATTGCCGTCCAGACGCGCCGAACCGGTCGTGTAGTTGGCCGGGTTCAGATAGGCGGCGGCGGTCGCGACAGCCGCGCTCCAGTTGGGCTGGAAGTTGTCCCAGTCGCGGCCCAGGCGCTTGATCATGTCGAACGACAGATCCTGGTAGTCCTGTTCGCGGCGTTCCGAGCGATTGTAGAACGCGGTCAGGTTGCCTTCGCCCAGGGGCAGAACGGCCTTGATTTCGTACTGGCGCTGCTTTTGCTCGCCGCCGCCCTTCCACTTGTCGGTGCTCTGGTCAGCGACCGAGACATAGCCGCGCAGGCCACCGAGGGCCTCGATCGCGCCGGTGTCGACGCGGCCGAACAGGCGGTACATGTTGTTCGAACCGGCCGTCACATTGGTCTGGGCGCCGAAGGCTTCCGACGGGTTGCGCGAGAAGAAGGCCAGCGTGCCGCCGAGGTTGCTGGTCGAGGCGGTGCTCAGGGCGCCGGCGCCCTGGGCCAGCTCGAGACGGCCGATGTTTTCGCTGGTGATGGCGCGGCTGATGTGCAGGCCGTTGTGGTTGCCATAGCTCATGTCGCCCAGCGGGATGCCGTCGAGCGTGAAGCCCAGCTGGTTCTGGTTGAAGCCGCGGATCGAGATGCGGGTCGACCATTCATAGGAGCCGAAGGCGTCCGACGACTGGAAGGTCACGCCCGGCAGCTTGTCGATCGCCTTCAGCGGGCTGGTGCCGGCGGCTTCCAGCGAGATGGCGTCGTCCTTCAGGGTCTGGACCTGGCGGCTCTGGCCCTGGCCGATGACGATGACGGCGTCGACTGCGGTGCTGTCGGCAGGCGCAGCGGGTGCGGTTTCGGCGGCCAGCGAAGGCGCGGCGGCCAGAAGGAGGAGGGCGGCCGAAGCGGCACCCAGCATCAGATGGTGTTTCATGGTCTTATCCCCTTGCCGACCTCGCGGGAGCTGGGCCGGATTGGGGTCCGGGTAACAGGGCTCGGTAACCGTAAGGCGACGTTTCTGCGTCGGGTTTCAGACAGATGGGCGACGGATTGATGACGCCCGCTGGCGATGCGCGCGTTGCGTGCAGGCGGCCCGGAGCGGAGGCGAGCCGTCTGGCTGCAGGGCCCGGCATGGCGTTCCGGTGACCGAAGACACCCGCCGACATTGCGCAAAGCGCCCCCGGGGGCTATTTCAGCGCCCGTCCTCCCCCGAACTTCGACAGCGAGATGAACGCCCCCATGGCCCAGCAGTATATTTTCCAGATGCAAGGCCTGACCAAGGCGTTCCCGGGCGGCAAGAAGATCTTCGAGAACATCTGGCTGTCGTTCTATTCCGACGCCAAGATCGGCGTCGTCGGCGTCAACGGTTCGGGTAAGTCGACCCTGCTGAAGATCATGGCCGGCCTGGACGACCAGTTCTCGGGCGAGGCCAAGGCTGCCGAGGGCATCCGCCGGGGCTACCTGCCGCAGGAGCCGGTGCTGGACCCGTCGCTGGACGTCTGGGGCAATGTCATCGCCGACTGCGAGGACAAGCAGATCTTCGACCGCTACAACGCGGCCGCCAACCAGCTCGGCGAGGAATATTCCGACGAGCTGATGGAGGAGATGACCAAGCTCCAGGAGATCATCGACGCCCGCGACCTGTGGGACATCGACTCCAAGGTCGAGATGGCCATCGACGCCCTGCGCTGCCCGCCCAACGACGCCAATATCGAAGCCCTGTCGGGCGGTGAAAAGCGCCGCATCGCCCTGGCCCGCCTGCTGCTCAGCAAGCCTGACATCATGCTGCTGGACGAACCCACCAACCACCTGGACGCCGAGTCGGTGGCCTGGCTGCAGCACCACCTGGAAAACTTCCCGGGCTGCGTGATCCTGGTCACCCACGATCGCTACTTCCTGGATCAGGTCACCAAGTGGACGCTGGAACTCGATCGCGGCAAGGGCGTGCCCTATGAGGGCAACTACTCCGGCTGGCTGGAGCAGAAGACCAAGCGCGTCGTGCAGGAGCAGTCTGAGTCCGACAGCCGCCAGCGCGCCCTGACCCGAGAGCTGGAGTGGGTGCGGTCCAGCCCCAAGGCCCGTCAGTCCAAGTCCAAGGCCCGTCTGGCGAGCTACGAGGAAATGGTCGCCGCGCAGGAAAACGCCCGCGCCGCCCAGACCCAGGCCCACATCCAGATCCCGCCCGGCCCGCGCCTGGGCAATCTGGTGCTGGAGGTCGAGGGCCTGGAAAAGGAATATGGCGACAAGGTGCTGTTCAAGGACCTATCGTTCCGCCTGCCGCCCAACGGCATTGTCGGCGTCATCGGCCCCAACGGCGCCGGCAAGTCGACCCTGTTCAAGCTGATCACCGGCCGCGAACAGCCCGACAACGGCACGGTCAAGGTCGGCGAGACGGTCAAGCTCTCGTACGTGGACCAGTCGCGCGACGCGCTCGATCCCAACAAGACCATCTGGGAAGAGGTTTCGGGCGGCACTGACGTGATGATCGTCGGCAAGCGCGAAATCAACAGCCGCGCTTACGTGGGCAGCTTCAACTTCAAGGGCGCCGACCAGCAGAAGAAGGTTGGTTTGCTGTCAGGCGGTGAGCGCAACCGCGTCCACCTGGCCAAGACCCTGGCCACCGGCGGCAACCTGCTGCTGCTCGACGAACCGACCAACGACCTGGACATCGAAACCCTGCAGGCGCTGGAAGAGGCGCTGGAAGAGTTCGCCGGCTGCGCCGTGGTCATCTCCCACGATCGCTGGTTCCTCGACCGCCTGGCCACCCACATCCTGGCCTTCGAGGGCGACAGCCACGTCGAATGGTTCGAAGGAAACTTCGAGATGTACGAAGAAGACAAGAAGCGCCGCCTGGGGGCGGATAGCCTCATTCCCAAGCGCATCAAGTTCCAGAAGTTCGCGCGCTGATTTCAGCGCGCGAACCCCGGCCTTCGAGCCGGGGTCCAGCCAAAGACTCTCGCCGGCGGATCGCGGTCAGGCCAGCTTGGCCTCCAGCTCTGCGATCCGCCGGCGGGTGATGGCCAGATCGTTTCGCCATTCCGCGTTGCTGGGATCCTTTGTCGCGAGCCTCCCCGCGATCAGCAAGCTATCTTGGTAACGGATCAGTGCGGCCGAGGGGGCACCTATAGCGTCATCAAGGTCGCCGAGCCTTTCATAGTTGATCGACAGGTCGCGCTGCCACTGCGTATTGCTGCGATCGCGTTCCGCGAGGGCTTCTGCGATCGCCAAGCTGTCCTGGAAAGCCTGGCGGGCGGCTGGCAGGTCACCCTCTTGGCGGGCCACGTCGCCGAGCTTGTTGTAGCTGATCGACAGGTCGTGTTGCCACTCCGTGTTGCTGTGGTCGCGTTCTGCGAGGGCCCTTCTGATCTCCAGGCTGTCCTGGAAAGCCTTGCGGGCGGCGGACAGGTCGCCCTCCTGTCGGGCCACGTCGCCGAGCTTGTTGTAGCTGATCGACAGGTCGCGCTGCCACTCCGTGTTGCTACGGTCGCGTTCGGCGAGCGCTTTTGCGATCGTCAGGCTGTCCTGGAAAGCCTTGCGGGCGGCTAGCAGGTCGCCCTCCCGGCGAGCCACGTCGCCGAGCCTATCGTAGCTGATCGACAGGTCGCGCTGCCACTGCGTGTTGCTAGGGCCGCGTTCGGCGTGGGCCTTTGCGATCGTCAGGCTGTCCTGGAAAGCCATCCGGGCGGCGGCCAGGTCGCCCTCCCGGCGAGCCACGTCGCCGAGATTGTCGTAGCTGATCGATAGGTCGCGCTGCCACTCCGTGTTGCTGGGGTCGCGTTCGGCGAGGGTTTTTCTGATCGTCAGGCTGTCCTGGAAAGCCTTGCGGGCAGCGGGCAGGTCGCCCTCCTGGCGGGCCACGTCGCCGAGCTTGTTGTAGCTGATCGACAGGTCACGCTGCCACTGCGCGTTGCTGGGGTCGCGTTCGGCGAGGGCCTTTCTGATCTCCATGCTGTCCTGGAAAGCCTTGTGGGCGGCGGGCAGATCGCCCTTCTGGCGGGCCACGTCGCCGAGCTTGTTGTAGCTGATCGACAGGTCGCGCAGCCACTGCGTGTTGCTGCGGTCGCGTTTGGCAAGGTCCTTTGCGATCTGCAGACTGTCCTGGAAAGCCTTGCGGGCAGAGGGCAGGTCGCCCTCACGGCGAGCCACGTCGCCGAGCCTCTCATAGCTGATCGACAGGTCACGCTGCCATTGCGTGTTGCTGCGGTCGCGTTCGGCGAGGGCTTCTGCGATCGTCAGGCTGTCCTGGAAAGCCTTGCGGGCGGCGGGCAGGTCGCCCTCCCGGCGAGCCACGTCGCCGAGCTTGTTGTAGCTGATTGACAGGTCGCGCTGCCACTCCGTGTTGCTGGGGTCGCGTTCGGCGAGGGCCTTTGCGGTCTTCAGGCTGTCCTGGAAAGCCTTGCGGGCGGCGGGAAGGTCGCCCTGTGCAGCTAGCACGTCACCAAGATCGTTAAGCGCGCAACCGCGATCCCGTTCGTCGGCAGAGCGGGCTATCGCCATCCGAGCTGCCCTATTGGCCGCCGCGAGATCTCCGTGCGCAGTGTGAAGACGGCTAAGATAGATGTGGTTCCAGACGTCCGCAGGATCCAGCCGCGCAGCTTCCTCATAGGCCGCCAGCGCTTCGGCGACATTGACGCCATAGGCCAGGGCACCGAGGCGCCGCCACTTTTCGGCGAGGGCCCGGCTGGTCGCACGTTCGGCGGACTGGGCGTCGGCCCGCAGAGCCGCGAAGCCCTCCTCGACCCGGCCGTCGGCGATCAGGCGCGCCGCAGCCTGTTCGGCCGCGCTGCCTTCGGTGAGGATTTCGCGAGCGGCTTGGTCGATGGCGGCTTCGGACTGCGGCGACGGCGCGGGCGCACCTGGTCCCTGGTGGGCGGTGAGCGAAGCCTTGATGT
Organism: Caulobacter sp. AVps18; assembly: GCF_058681425.1. Lineage (NCBI taxonomy): Bacteria > Pseudomonadati > Pseudomonadota > Alphaproteobacteria > Caulobacterales > Caulobacteraceae > Caulobacter > Caulobacter sp. AVps18. Next base: position 4,363,601 of record NZ_CM178737.1, on the reverse strand, counting down.
CCGCCAGTTCACGGGCCATGTCAGCCATGGCCTGATGCGTTTGGCCGTCCCGGAGAGCGCTGGCCGCGCCTTCGCTCCGCACAACAGACGTGATCGCTGTTTCAGCTAGGATGACCTGGCTTCTAATCCTTGCTTCGGCTCTACCTGCGGCCTTGGAAAAGAACACCTGGAAGATCGACAGTCCCAGGCCCGCCGCGCTGGCGAGCGCGCTGACCATCACCGCCGCAGCGTTGCCGGGATTGGCGGCCATCCAGCCCAGCCACATGGGAAAATAGAGCAGGTCAGGCGGTCGATCCGGGCTGACATAGACGACGGCACTGGCTGCGCAGCCGCCGACGAGGAAGAGGGCCAGGAAAACCCCCGCCCGTTCTAGCGCGCCGATGATCCGCGCCTTGATAAGGTTTGGTCGTGCCACGTCTCGCCCCAAGATATGAGCGGACGATGGTACTCACCGCATGCGGGAAGTCTAGGCGGGGCACCACAGTTAGGCCCCTCCGTGCCATCCGGCGTTCACAGCTTGACCATCGAGCGGGAAACTCATCGGAAGTTCGTTGAAGGCCGCCCACCAGTAGCCGATGGCAGCCCGGCTGCAACTGGAGTAGCTTGCTCTCACAAGATCGAGGCGTGATCGGGCATGGCGCCGGGATCGAGCCGAGATCGGGCCAGGATGGAGTCGCCGGATGCCGCAAACCCCCACCGACAAACCCGACATCCTGATCTCGCACGAGATGCTGATGCCGCTGCAGCCCCTGCTGGAAGGTGCCTATACGGTGCATCGGCTGTGGGACTATCCCGATCCCCTGGCCTTTCTGGAGGGGCCGGGCCAGTCGGTGCGCGCCATCGTCCATGCCGGCGAGATGGTCCTGGGCAAGGACATGCTGTCGGAAATGCCCCGCCTGGGCCTGATCGCCTGCGTCAGCGTCGGCTATGACGGCGTTGACGTGCTCTGGTGCAAGGGGCGCGGCATTTCCGTCACGCACTCCACGGGGCTCAATGCCGGTGACGTGGCCGACCATGCGGTGGGGCTGATGCTGGCGGCGTGGCGGGGCATTGTCGAGGGCGATCACCGCCTGCGGGCCGGGCGGTGGAGCCATGCCGAGCGCATGGCACCCCGCCATGGCCTGCGCAGCCGCAAGGTGGGTATCGTCGGTCTGGGCCATATCGGCGAGGCGGTGGCCCGTCGCTGCGAGGCCTTTGAGATGAAGGTCGCCTGGTGGGCCCCGCGTCCCAAGGAAACCGACCGGCCCCGCGCCGAGAGCCTGATGGCCCTGGCCCGCGACAGCGACGTGCTGGTGGTCTGCGCCCGTCCCGACGACACCAACCGGCACATGATCAGTCAGGCGGTGATCGAGGCCCTTGGGCCGCAGGGCCTGCTGGTCAATGTGGCGCGCGGCTCGCTGGTCGACGAGGACGCCCTGATCGCCGCCCTCAAGGACGGCCGCTTGGGCATGGCGGCGCTGGATGTCTTCGAGCAGGAACCGACCCTGCCGGCGCGCTGGGAGGGCGTGCCCCGCACGGTGCTGACGCCGCACCTGGCTGGCGCGACACTGGACAGCATCCCGGCCATGGTCGGGCTGACGATCGAGAACCTGCGCTGCTATTTCAACGGCGAGCCGCTGGCCTCGCCGGTAGGAGGCTGAGGCATGGCCAGGGTTCTGGGTCTGGGCGGGGTGTTCTTCAAGGCGGCCGACCCCGCGGCCATCAACGCTTGGTACGATCGGGTGCTGGGCTTTCCGATCAGTGACTGGGGCGGGGCGGTTTTTGATCACCCTGCCGTCGGCAAGACCAACTGGGCACCGTTCAAGGCCGATACCGACTATTTCGCGCCGTCGGACGCGGCCTTCATGGTGAACTTCATCGTCGATGACCTGGACGGCGTACTGGCGCGGGCCGCTTCGGAGGGGGCCCAGCCCACCGGCCGTCAGGACGACGAGGCGATGGGGCGCTTTGCCTGGCTGATCGATCCGGCCGGGGTCAAGATCGAGCTCTGGCAGCCTGTTGAGGGCCCTCCCGGGGCATAGGTTTGTCGCCGTTGTGACGAAAATCGACTTGCCAAATCGGACATAAAGATATCTTTATGTCCCTATGAGGCTATCGGCTGAACAGGTTGTCGAGGTGTTGCGCGCGGCGGGGGAGTCTACCCGTCTGCGGCTTCTGGCGCTGCTGTCGCGGGAAGAACTCTCGGTGCTTGAGTTGTGCCGTATTCTCGACCAGAGCCAGCCGCGCGTCTCGCGTCATCTGAAGCTGCTGGCCGAGGCCGAGCTGGTCGAACGGTTCCCGGACGGGGCCTGGGTGTTCTATCGCCTGGCCGGCAAGTCGCTGGGCCGTCATCTCGTCAGCCAGGCGCTGGGCCTGATCGACGAGGCCGATCCGGCGGTGCGGGCCGACGCTGAAAAGCTGAATGCCGTGCGGGCCGAGCGCTCGACCGGAGCCCAGGCCTATTTCGCCCGCAACGCCGCGCGCTGGAACGAGATCCGCTCGCTCTATGTCGACGAGGCCGAGGTCGAGGCCGCCATCCTGCGCGCGGCGGGCGATGGGCCCTTCGACGAACTGGTCGATCTGGGCGCCGGGGCAGGGCGGATGCTGACCCTGCTGGGCGGCCGGGCGGGCAACGCCCTGGGGCTGGACCTGTCGCAGCAGATGCTCAACATCGCTCGCGACGAGGTGGCCAAGGCCGGCTTGGCGCAGTGCGAACTGCGCCACGGCGACATCTTCGCCACCGGCCTGCCGGGCGGCTGCGCCGATCTGGTGACCGTGCATCAGGTGCTGCACTATCTGGGCGATCCGGCCGCCGCCGTGGCCGAGGCCGCGCGCCTGGTGGCCCCCGGCGGCCTGCTGCTGATCGCCGACTTCGCCCCGCACGACCACGAGTTCCTGCGCGAGGCCCACCAGCATCGCCGGCTGGGCTTTGCCGATTCCGAGATCATCCCCTGGCTGGAGGCCGCAGGCCTTGGCCTGGAAAGCAACATCGCCCTGCCGCCGTCTTCGTCGCAGGGCTTGACCGTGAAGATCTGGACGGCGCGCCGTTCGGCAGAGCGGTCCGCGCAAAGGAGCGCCGCATGACTCTTCCGCCCCTTTCGCGCCGGGTGATCGGCCCCGTGGCCCGCGCCGGCGAGCGCGGCCAAAGCCAGGCCGGCGGCCGCCCGCGCGTCTCGTTCGAGTTCTTTCCGCCCAAGACCCCGGCGATGGAAGAAAGCCTGTGGCAGGCCATCACCCGCCTGGCGCCGCTGGACCCGGCCTTTGTCTCGGTGACCTACGGCGCCGGTGGCTCGACCCGCGAGCGCACGCACCGCACCGTCAAGCGCATCCTGGATGAGACCAGCCTCAAGCCCGCAGCCCACCTGACCTGCGTCGGTGCCAGCCGCGAAGAGGTCGACGAGGTGATCCGCGAATATTGGGAGACTGGCGTTCGCCACATCGTCTCGCTGCGCGGTGATCCTCCGCCGACCGAGGGCGGTATCGGCGGGGTCTATGTGCCGCGCGCCGACGGCTATGCCAACGCCACCGAACTGACCCGCGCCCTGCGGGGGATCGCGCCGTTCGAGGTGCTGGTCGGCGTCTATCCCGAAAAGCATCCCGAAAGTCCGTCGATCGAGCACGACATCGACGTGCTGAAGGCCAAGATCGATGCCGGAGCGACCCTGGGCATCAGCCAGTTCTTCTTCGACATCGACGCCTTCTTGCGCTTCGTCGACAAGGTTCGCGCCGCCGGGATCACCATTCCGATCCTGCCCGGGATCATGCCGGTGACCAATTTCAAGGGCCTGCAGAAGATGTCGGCCGCTTGCGGTACGGCCATCCCGTCCTGGCTGAGTAATCTGTTCGACGGTCTGGATAACGATGCCGAGACCCGCCGCCTGATCGCCTGCTCGGTCGCCACCGAGATGTGCGCCAAGCTGCAGGAGCAGGGCTTCGAGGACTTCCACTTCTACACCCTCAACCGCGCCGATCTGGTCTATGCCATCTGCCGGGTTCTGGGCGTGCGCGAGCAGGAAACCGCGCCGTCGGAGGCCGCGGCATGAAGGTCCTGGCGCTGATCCTTTGCGGCGTGCTGTCGCTGGCCGGCGTCAACGCCGCACGCGCGGACGACTGGCCGCCGGCTGCCTGGAGCGCGCCCAGCAAGCCTTATCGTATTGTCGGCAATGTCTATTATGTCGGCTCGCAGGGGCTTTCGTCCTACTTGATTACCTCGTCGGAAGGTCACGTCCTGCTGGACGCAGGCATGTCGGCGCAGGGCGCCAAGCTGGTCGAGAGCAATATCGTGGCCCTTGGCTTCAAGCTCTCGGACGTCAAGATCCTGATCAACAGCCATGCCCACTATGACCATGCCGGCGGCCTGGCCCAGATGAAGGCCGATACCGGCGCCAGGCTCTATGCCTCGTCGCTGGACAAGCCGGCCCTGGAGGCGGGCCGCCACTTCGGCGACAACGAGAACGGCCTGACGCCGTTCCCGGCCGTGAAGGTGGATCGCACCATTGGCGACGGCCAGAAGATCAAGCTGGGCGAGACCACCCTGACCGCGCACCTGACGCCAGGCCACACCATCGGCGGCACCACCTGGACGATGTCGGTGAACGAGCGCGGCCGTCCCCTGAACGTGATGTTCTTCAACTCGGTGTCGGTCGCCGGCAACGCCCTGGTCGGGAACAAGACCTATCCGAAGATCGTCGCCGACTATCGCGCCACCTTCGCCAAGCTGAAGGCGATGCGGGCCGACGTGTTCCTGCCGGTCCACCCCGAGCAGGGCGATCTCGTTGCCAAGCGCCAGCGGGTGCTTAAGGGCGACAACAACGCCTTCATCGACCCGACCGACCTTGGCCGCTTCGTCGCCGCCTCTGAGGCCGCGTTCAACAAAGAGCTGGCGCGCCAGCAGGGAGCGGCCAAATGACCGACCTTACCCTCCGCAGCAACCGCATCGCCGCCCTCAAGGCCGCTGCCAAGGAGCGTGTGCTGATCCTCGACGGCTCCTGGGGCGTGATGTTCCAGAAGAAGAAGCTGTCGGAGGCCGACTACCGCGCCGAGCGCTTCGCCGACTACGAAGGCCAGATGAAGGGCAATAACGACATTCTGTGCCTGACCCGGCCCGATCTGGTGGCCGAGCTGCACGACGCCTATTTCGCGGCCGGCGCCGACATTTCCGAGACCAACACCTTTTCGGGCACCACCATCGCCCAGGCCGACTATCGGCTGGGCGAGCAGGACGTCTGGGACATCAATTACGAAGGCGCGCGCATCGGCCGCGCCGTCGCCGACCGCTGGAATGCGCAGAACCCGGCGCGGCCCAAGTTCATCGCCGGCTCGATCGGGCCGCTGAATGTGATGCTGTCGATGTCTTCGGACGTCAACGATCCGGGCGCGCGCAAGGTGACCTTTGACCAGGTCTATGCGGCCTATCGCCAGCAGATCTCGGCCCTGTACGAGGGCGGGGTTGACCTGTTCCTGATCGAGACCATCACCGATACCCTCAACTGCAAGGCCGCGATCAAGGCGATCCTGGACCTGCGCGACGAGGGCCATGAAGAGCTGCCGATCTGGATCAGCGGCACCATCACCGACCGCTCGGGCCGCACCCTGTCGGGCCAGACGGCGGAGGCCTTCTGGAACAGCGTCAAGCACTGCAAGCCTTTCGCCGTGGGCTTTAACTGCGCCCTGGGCGCCGACCTGATGCGCCCCCACATCGCCGAGATGGCCCGCATCGCCGACACGCTTGTCGCCGCCTATCCCAATGCCGGCCTGCCCAACGCGATGGGCGAGTATGACGAGGAGCCGCACCAGACCGGCCACGCCCTGCACCACTGGGCGACGGATGGCCTGGTCAACATCCTGGGCGGCTGCTGCGGCACCACGCCCGACCACATCCGCCACGTGGCCGAGGCCGTCGCCGGGGTTACCCCGCGTCAGATCCCCGAGCGTCCCAAGGCCATGCGGCTGGCGGGCCTTGAACCCTTCGAACTGGTGGGCTGACCATGAGCGCCTGGGCTCCCGGACCCTTCGACAACGAAGAAGCCGCTGACTTCATCGAGGACCTGACCGAGGCACCCGACTGGCGCATGGTGTTGACGCTGATGGAGCACGCCGCCGGCGTCTCCGGCTATCTGGAAGAGGCCGAGGCTGAACTGGCCGTGGCCGCCGCTGCGGTGGTCGCCTCGTGCGTCGGCACCGGCTCGGTGCTGCCCGACAGCCATGCCGATCTGAAGGCGACGATGGGCAAGCCGCCGGAAGGCGCTGCCAACTTGGCCCGCAAGGCCCTGGCCCGCGTGGTCGGTCCCGCCTCGGAACTCGACGAACTCTGGCAGGAGGGCGAGGACCACGACGCGTGGCTGACCCAGATCGCCGGGCTGCAGAGCCTGCTGGGCGGTAAGTCGTGAGGCTGGCGCTCGGGCTCTCCACCGCTCATCCCCGCGAAAGCGGGGATCCAGGCGGCGTGTCCAATGCGCGCGCGGCTAGCTCAGCTTGGGTCCCCGCTTTCGCGGGGATGAACGGATTTAAAAAACCTTCTGCCGCAAGGGGAGAAGGAAACATCGCTATGTCTGGAATCTGAAATGCGTCCCGTCTTCGTAAACATCGGTGAGCGCACCAACGTCACCGGCTCGGCCAAGTTCAAGAAGCTGGTGGTCGAGGGCAATTACGGCGAAGCCCTGTCGGTGGCCCGCCAGCAGGTTGAGGCCGGCGCCCAGGTCATCGACGTCAACATGGACGAGGGCCTGCTCGACTCCAAGCTGGCCATGGTCACCTACCTGAACCTGATGGCGGCCGAGCCCGACATCGCGCGGGTGCCGGTGATGATCGACAGCTCCAAGTGGGAGGTGATCGAGGCCGGCCTGAAGTGCGTGCAGGGCAAGGCCATCGTCAATTCGATCTCCATGAAGGAGGGCGAAGAGAAGTTCATCGAACAGGCCAAGCTGTGCCTGCGCTATGGCGCGGCCGTGGTGGTGATGGCCTTCGACGAAGTGGGGCAGGCCGACACCGCCGCCCGCAAGATCGAGATCTGCGAAAAGGCCTATCGCATCCTGGTCGACAAGGTGGGCTTCCCGCCGGAAGACATCATCTTCGACCCCAACATCTTCGCCGTGGCGACCGGGATCGAGGAGCACGACAACTACGCCGTCGACTTCATCGAGGGCACCCGCGAGATCAAGAAGCGTTGCCCCTATGCCCGGATCTCGGGCGGGGTGTCGAACGTCTCGTTCAGCTTCCGGGGCAACGAGCCGGTGCGCCGGGCCATCCACTCGGTGTTCCTGTACCACGCCATCGCGGCGGGCATGGACATGGGCATCGTCAATGCCGGCGACCTGCCGGTCTATGACACCCTGGATCCCGAACTGCGCGAAGCCGTCGAGGACGTGATCCTCAACCGCCCGCAGCGCACAAACGTGTCCAATACCGAGCGGCTGGTCGATCTGGCCCCGCGCTACAAGGGCGACAAGAGCCAGGTCCAAACCGCCAATCTGGAATGGCGCAAGGGCAGCGTGAACGAACGCATCACCCACGCCCTGGTCAACGGCATCACCGAGTTCATCAACGAAGACACCGAAGAGGCGCGGCTGTCGGTCGAGCGGCCGCTGCATGTCATCGAAGGCCACCTGATGGACGGCATGAACGTGGTCGGCGACCTGTTCGGCTCGGGCAAGATGTTCCTGCCGCAGGTGGTGAAATCCGCGCGCGTCATGAAGCAGGCCGTGGCCTGGCTTGAGCCGTTCATGGAGGCCGAAAAGGCCGGCAAGCCTCGGGAACAGGCCGGCCGCATCCTGATGGCCACGGTCAAGGGCGACGTCCACGACATCGGCAAGAATATCGTCGGCGTGGTGCTGCAGTGTAACAATTACGAAGTCATCGACCTGGGCGTGATGGTCCCGGCCGACCGCATCCTGGATGAGGCCCGCAAGCATAACGTCGACATGATCGGCCTGTCGGGCCTGATCACGCCGTCGCTGGACGAGATGGTGTTCGTGGCCTCGGAGATGGAGCGCCAGGGCTTCACCATCCCGCTGCTGATCGGCGGTGCCACCACCAGCCGCACCCACACGGCAGTCAAGATCGAGCCGGCCTATCACAAGGGCTCGACCACCTATGTGCTCGACGCCAGCCGCGCCGTGGGCGTGGTCTCGGGGCTGCTGTCGGCCAGCGAGCGCGACCGTCTGCAGGCCGAGACCCGCACCGAATATGTCCGCATCCGCGAGCAATATGCGCGGGGTCTGACCGCAAAGGCCCGCACCGGCATCGCCGAAGCTCGCCAGAAGAAGTTCGCCATCGACTGGGAGGGCTACACGCCGCCCAAGCCGGCCTTCATCGGCACCCGCACCTTCGAGCCGACCCTGGCCGAGCTGGTCCCGTTCATCGACTGGTCACCGTTCTTCGCCAGCTGGGAGCTGATCGGCCGCTTCCCGCAGATCCTGGAAGACGACGTGGTCGGGCAGGCCGCCACCGAGCTCTATGCCGAAGCCCGCGAGATGCTCGACAAGGTGGTCGCTGAAAAGTGGTTCGGGGCCAAGGGCGTGATCGGCTTCTGGCCGGCCCAGGCCCAGGGCGACGACATCGTTCTCTATACGGACGATACCCGCACGGTTGAGCTCTCGCGCCTGCACACCCTGCGCCAGCAGATGGACAAGGGGGCCGGAAAGACCAATGCCGCCTTGTCAGACTTCGTCGCGCCGATCGGGCAGGGGCCCGACTATATCGGCGCCTTCGCCGTCACCGCCGGCCATGGCGAGGACGAGATCGTCAAACGCTTCAAGGACGCTGGCGACGACTACAGCGCCATCATGGGCTCGGCCCTGGCCGACCGCCTGGCCGAAGCCTTCGCCGAGTGGCTGCACTACAAGGCTCGCGTCGAGCTGTGGGGCTATGCGCCTGACGAAGCGGCCGACGCCGACGTGATGATCGCCGAAAAGTACCAGGGCATCCGCCCGGCCCCCGGCTATCCGGCCCAGCCCGACCACACCGAAAAGGGCACGCTGTTCACCTTGCTCGACGCCACCGAGCAGACCGGCATGATCCTGACCGAAAGCTACGCCATGAGCCCCGGCGCAGCGGTCTCAGGCCTCTATTTCAGCCACCCCAAGTCGCACTACTTCGGCGTCGGCAAGGTGGATCTGGACCAGGTCGAGGACTATGCGGCCCGCAAGGGCTGGGACCTGGCCAAGGCCGAGAAGTGGCTGGCGCCGATCCTGAACTATGACCCGAATGCGAGGGCGCGCGAGGCGGCGGCTTAGAGGGAGCTGGCCTTTTCCGCCCAGGGCCTGGCAAGGAGCGCTCAACGCAGGCGATGAGTGCTGTGGATCGCACTTGAAAGTCGTGGCACTCGTCATGCAATGTTCCTTCGGGACGGATTGACGAGGAGAAGACCCATGACCCGCACGACGGGCCACGCCATGCGGGGTCTACTGCTCGCGACCTTGATGCTCATCGCGCCAGGCCTGGCCAGGGCCGACTGGCTGCGGGCCGAGAGCGAGCATTTCGAGGTCTATGGCCAGAACGAGAAGGCACTACGCGAATACACCACCATGCTGGAGGATTTTGACTCCCTCCTGCGGCGGTTGCATGGGCGACCAAAGGATGAAACGCCGCTGCGCAAGCTGCCGGTCTATCTCGTCCAGAACAACAAGCAGTTGCGACGGGTTTGGCCCGGTGCCTCGGATCAGATCGGGGGCGTCTATTTCTCCAGCGTCGCCGAGGTGTTTGTCGTCGCAGTCCCCGACGGCGATGCCGAGTCGAGTGACCAAAGCCTGGGAGACGACACGATCTTCCATGAGTACGTGCATCACTTCATGCTGCAGTACTATGCCAACGCTTATCCAGCCTGGCTGATCGAGGGCTATGCCGAATACTATATGACGGCAGACCTCAGGAACCGCAGGCTGGTGGTTGGCGGCGCCAATCTGGGACGGGCCTATTCCCTGACCCAGCCGGGCGGCTGGATCGCCATGTCGGACGTCCTGACCAAGCGCCCCTTCGAGTTGAAAAAGGGCGATGTGGCAGCCTTCTACGCCCAGTCATGGCTGCTGACCCACTATATCCTCTCCGACCCTGAGCGCAGGGCCCGGCTGTCGCCCTATCTGGAAGCGCTGCGCGCCGGTGAAGAGCCTGTGGCGGCCTGGAAGAAGATCTATGGCGATGACATCAAGGGCCTGACGGGCAAGTTGAGGGCCTATCTGGACCGCCCCCTGGTCGGCGGCATGCTGCCGCGCCAGGCGGCGCTGGACGTCGCCATGTCCATCGAGCGCCTGCCAGCCTCGGCCAATGACCTGCTGCTTGAAAACCAGCGCCTGAAGCTGGGGGGCGAGAGCCCCGCGCCGGCCGCCTTGCTGGCCGATGTCCGGGCTGTCGCAAAGGCCCACCCGCAGGACCGCTTCGCCCAGATCGTCCTGGCGCGTGCGGAGACGCTCTATGGCGATCGATCGGCGGGTGACGCGGTTCTGGAGCAGTTGCTCAAGGCCAATCGCGACGACGAAGAGTGCCTGATCCTGCTGGGCGAAAGCCGCCTTCGCGCGGACAACGCCGATCCTGCGATCCGTGCGGGAAATTTCGACGAGGCACGCAAGCTGTTCGCCCGGGCCTTCAAGGTGAATCCGAACAATCCCCTGACCCTGCACGGCTATGCCGATGCGCGCAGCGCAACGGGACCGGTGGATGACAACCTCCTCGAAATTCGGCTGAAATCCGTAATGATCGCGCCTCAGGTCGGCCATTTCCGAATGGATGCGGCCAGGGCGGCGATTGCCGTCAAGGACACCGACACGGCCCGCCTGATCCTTCGGCCGCTGGCCGGGAATCCGCACGGCGGGGACGAGTCGCTGGCGGCCGTGGCGCTGCTCAAGGAGATCGACGCCGCCGACGCCAAGACGCCCTGAGGCGGGACTTTCGAAAGGGGACGCACTGAAGCCTCTTCCGGACGCGGCGCGACAAGGCCGGGGCCCGATCCCTCTGTCTTTGGAAGCGGGAAAGGTCGTCCATACCTGGTCCGGATCAGGTATGGATTCACCAAAAAAAGCAGTAAATTCAGCGAAAAGCTGGCCCGCTCTTTTCTTGCGCTCTAACATCACAGAGCGCCTAGGCAAGGCGGGCGCGAAGTTCAACTCGCTACCCCCTCAAACCCCTTCAATCTCCCGCGTCGCCGCCTCGCGCAGCGTCTCCTCGGTCCAGCCGGCCAAACTCTTCCCCGCCAGTTCCGCGGCCAGGGCCGCGCGGGCGTGGACGACGGGATCGACGCGGACCATGAGTTGGCCGGAATAGGGTTTTTCGGGCGTCTTGCCGGCCTTGGCGCAGGTGGCGATGTAGTCGGCGACGGCGTCGTGGAAGGCCGCTTTGAGGCCGCTGACGGTGTCGGCGTGGAAGCCGATGATGTCGTTGATCCCGGCCAGGCGACCGACGAAGATCTCGTCGTCTTCGTCGAAGGCGACGCGGGCCATGTAGCCGTTGTGCTTCAGAACATTCATGGCTTCACTCCAATCGCCACAAGGAAGGCCCGGGCGTCCTTGACCTGATACCGCTTGGCTTCCTTGTCCGGGTGCGGCCTGTGGAAGCGGGCGATGACACCCTTGCACTCGAACCGAACGGCCGACCCCGAGCCTTCAATGACCCGCGCGCCGGCGCTGACCAGCAGACTTTCAATGTCGGCCCAGGCGATGGTCGGCGAGACCGGATCGGCGAAAACAGTCGCCAGAGTCTTTTCTTGCTTGCTGTTCATGCAAGCAGATCGAATATGATTGCAAAATCCGCAAGCGTCAAGTGGCGGCTCCTCTTGCCTCAAAGTGATGGCTCGCCCAAAAGATTTATCGAAGATTTTGATCGCGCAAGGATTGCTTTTGCGGCGTGTATCCCCTCACGCTTCCAAAGCTAGGGAAACCCCCGCTATCCCCATTCTCGAACGGGAATTGAAGCACCCCGACCCCAGCGAATTCAACGCCCTGATCCCCCACCCACCGTCACGATCAAAAATCGACGCACACCCCCTCAAACCTGCCGCATAGTTCTCCTCGCCCCGCCACGGGGGAGGCCGTCCAGCTGGCGACCTGACGGGTGGTGGGGAGGGTCGAGCGGGAAGCGTCCCGGCGACTGTCGCGAAGGGCCCCGGGGCCTGGTTGCGAGGCGAGGTCTGTCCCTCCAGGGAAGGCGAGCGTCTTGTGCCGGGGAAGGGATCAGTCCCCGAGCGGCGGACCGTCGGAAACGCCCCAGGTCCGGGCTGAAATCGCCTGGACGGTCCGGGGAGCGCCATCTCCCCGCCCGCCGGAGGCCTCTTTTGGAAGCGGGTTAAAACCCCGCGCCCCGAAGGCTTTCGTCCACCGATCCTGCGGAGCGCTCCGGCCTAGGCCGAAACGGTACTCCACTACAAACACACTTCCGGGCCTGGCCCGGACGCTCCGCCGCCTCCCCACGCTCGCCGGCTCCAAACCGGCGACGGCGCGAACCTGTGTCTGCCGCGTCTTCTGCCGCCCATTGCCGCCGTAACGATTTGCCCGCTTCTGCCAGTCCTGGAGCCTGTCCTGTGCGCGGGCGCCCGCTTTCGGGGACTGTCCACATAACAATGTGCGACAAAATGACCGAAAAGCACTGCGGGTAAGGACTTCGGAAACGGGTCGCGTGGACCAATGGGCGGGTCTTCTGGGACGGGCGTATGAACCGCAACAATATCGAGCTGAAAATCTTCGGCCTGATCGTGGGCATGGCGGCGGTCATGGTCCTGCTGGCGGCTGGGCTGCTGGTCACGGCCGCGCGGCAGGCCGACCTGCGCGAGCGGCAGTACGAGCAGACCATGGTCAGCAACGGCCTGATTCAGCGCGGCAAGGAAGTTCAGACGGCCCTCAACCCCTATGTCATCTGGGACGAGGCGATCCACAAACTGGACAACGACTTCGACCTGGGCTGGGCCAGCCAGAACGTCGGCGCGTCGGTGGGCGGGGCGCTGGGCTATAATGCTGTCTTCGTGCTCGATGCCGACAACAGGCCCATCTACGGCTATCTGAACGGCACTGACGTGTCGGTCCAGGCTTTTGACGCCTATGCCGCCCAGACCCAGCACCTGATCGACGAGGTTCGGGCCATCGAGCAGGACCCCGCCAAGGTCGCCGCCCTGCGGGCCGTTCACAAGGGGCGGGTGGAACTGATCGGCACAGAGCCGGTGATGATCACCGTCTCGCTGGTGCGGCCCGATCTGAAGGCCCGGACGCGCGGCGAGCGCGCGCCGCTGATCGTCTCGGGCATGCCCGTGGCCAAAAGCGTGGTGAAGGCCTTCTCTGAACGCTTCCTGCTGAAGGATACGCGCATCGAGATCGTGCCGGCCGAGCAGATCAAGGGCGAGAACGCCCAGACCCTGCTGGGCAGGGCGCCTGACGGTCGCGGCATCGTGTTGCGCTGGAGCCCGCGTCGGCCGGGCGCCGAGCTGTTGCGCCAGGCCAGTCCTTTTCTGGGGCTTGCCGTGCTGGTCGCCGGGTTCGGCGCGCTGATACTGTTTCGGATCACGCGTCGGGCCGCCAAGAAGCTGCTGCTCAGTGAGGCCGAGGCCAAGCACCTGGCCTTGCACGACCCGCTGACGGGCCTGGCCAATCGCACCCTGTTCACCGACCGCCTGGTTCACGCCCATGCCCTGCTGCGGCGCAAGCCGGGCTATCTGGGCGTGCTGTGCATCGATCTGGACCGCTTCAAGGAGGTCAATGACAGCTATGGCCATGACGCCGGCGATCAGGTGATCCGCGAGGTCGCCCGCCGCCTGACAGCCATCTGCCGCGAGACCGACACCATCTGCCGGCTGGGCGGCGACGAGTTCGCCATCATCCAGCCCGACACCACGCCCCAGGGCAGCGCCAGCCTGGCCCAGCGTGTGGTCGAGGGCCTGTCGGGCGAGCTGGACCTGGGCGTGGGCCGGGCCGAACTGTCGTGCTCGGTGGGCGTGGCTGTGGTCTCTGATGCCGAGCAGGGGCAGGCCGAGATGCTGCGCCAGGCCGACGTGGCCCTCTATCGCGCCAAGGAGGGCGGACGAGGCCGGTTCTGTTTCTTCGAGCCCGAGATGGACGCCGCCCTGCGCCTGCGCAAAGGGCTGGAGCGCGACCTGCGACAGGCCCTGGAGCAGGATCGCCTGACCGTTGCTTACCAGCCGCTGACCGATGCGCGCGGCGTCATCGTGGGGGTCGAGGCCCTGGCCCGCTGGCATGATCCCGAACGTGGCGACATCGCGCCAGGCATCTTCATCCCCCTGGCCGAGTCGACGGGCCTGATCTCCGAGATCGGTCGCTGCGTCTTCCGCCGCGCCTGCCATGACAGCCTTCGCTGGCCGGGACTGGAGGTCTCGGTCAATGTCTCGGCCCTGCAACTGAGCGCCAACGGCTTCGTCGACGAGATCGAGGCGATCCTGCTGGAGACCGGGGCCAAGGCCTCGCGCTTCGTGCTTGAGATCACCGAGACCGTCCTGCTCAAGGACAGTGACGGGGTTCGTGACGCCCTTCGGCACATCAAGCGGTTGGGCTTCCGCCTGGCGCTGGACGATTTTGGCGCCGGCTATGCCAGCCTGGCCTATCTGCGCCGTCACCCTATCGACAAGCTGAAGATCGACCGCTCGTTCGTTTCCAGCCTGGCCGAGGGCGAGACCACGTCGGTGGCGGGGGCGATCATCGGCCTGGCCAGGTCGCTGGGCCTGAAGACCACGGCCGAGGGCGTGGAAACCCAGGCGCAGTTCGACGCCCTGGTGAAGATGGGCTGCGGCGAGTTCCAGGGCTATCTGCTGGGTCGCCCCATGCCTGCCGACGCGATCGCTGACGCCTGCGAGGCCCGCGCCGCCCTGGCCCGCGAACCGGCCGGCGGCAAGCGCACCCGGCGCTAGAGCGGGTTGCGATCTGATGGAATCAGATCACCCGCTCTAGTCTTTTGTTTTCACGCGCGTTTCGTCCCGAAAACCGGTTCCCACTTTTCGGAACGCGCTCTAAGGCCCCGTCACAACAGAGGGCTGGCCAACCGCTGGTTTCCCGCCGATGCTGCCCCCAACGGAGGCGATGACCTCCGAGCCTCGGGAGGGATCGACATGGATAGGAACGGCGTCAGCCGGCGTGCGCTGGCGGCCCTCGCCCTGGGCGGGGCAGGCCTTGGTCTTTCAGCCTGCGATGCAAAACCCCAGACCGACCTGATCCCGAAATCGAGGCAGTTTCCCAAGGACTTCGTCTGGGGCGTGGCCTCGGCGGCCTTCCAGACCGAAGGGGCCCAGACCGCCGACGGGCGCGGGCCCAGCGTCTGGGACGGCTTTGAAAAGCTGCCCGGCAAGGTGGTCGACGGCACCGACGCCACGGTCGCCACCGACAGCTATCGCCGCTATGCCGACGATATCGACCTGATCGCCGGGGCGGGCCTTGACGCCTACCGCTTCTCGATCAGCTGGTCGCGGGTGTTGCCGACCGGGGCAGGGCCGATCAATCCCGCCGGGCTGGATCACTATTCGCGCATGGTCGACGCCCTGCTGGCCAAGGGTGTGACGCCCTATGCCACCCTGTTTCACTGGGACCTGCCGCAGGGCCTGCAGGACAAGGGCGGCTGGACCAACCGCGACACCGCCCTGCGCCTGGCCGACTACGCCCAGGCGGTGGTCCAGCGTCTGGGAGACCGGCTCAAGCGCTACATCGTTCTGAACGAGGCGGCGGTGCATGCGGTGTTTGGCCATGTGCTGGGCGAGCATGCGCCGGGGCTAAAGGATATCAACCTGCTGGGGCCGACCATCCACCACATGAACCTGGGTCAGGGTCTGGCCATGCAGGCGCTGAGGGCGGGTCACAGTGACCTGTCGGTCGGCACCACCATGGCCCTGCAACCCTGTCGCCCTGCGGGGGGCTCGCTGGCCTTCTGGAACCGGCTGGCGGCTGACGGCCTGGACGAGCTGTGGAACCGCGCCTGGCTGGATCCTCTGTTCAAGGGCGTCTATCCCAAGGCCATGGACGATCTGCTCAAGGGCGGCGTCGTTCGCGACGGCGACCTGGCCACCATCCGCCAGCCGGTCGATTTCCTGGGGGTGAACTACTATGCCCCGGCCTATGTGCGGCTGGACCTGTCCTCGCCCAGCAAGATCGCCCCGGCCAATCCGCCCAAGGGCGCAGAGCTGGACGCCTTTGGCCGCCATATCGACCCCTCAGGCCTGTTCGAGGTGCTGGAGCGCGTTCGCACCGCCTATGGCGCCCCGCCGGTTCTGATCACCGAAAACGGCGCTTCGGACCCCTTCAGCCGGGGCCCGGCGATCCTCGACGACCAGTTCCGTATCACCTATCTGCGCCGCCATCTGGAGGCGGTGCTGGCCGCCCGCGAGGCCGGCTCGAAGATCGGCGGCTATTTCGCCTGGACCCTGCTGGACAATTTCGAATGGGCCCTGGGCTATACGTCCAAGTTCGGCCTGGTGGCGCACGACCGCGTCAGCGGGGTGCGCACGCCCAAGGCCTCCTACGCCTGGTTCAAGGCGCTGGCGGCGAGCGGTGCGTTGCCAGCAGCCAAGCCGTAAGGCTTTAGTCTGGCTTGCAGATCAGCACGGCCTTGCCGCCCCGCCTGCCGGGTTCAAGGCGGCCGGCGCAGGGCTTGGGGTCGAGCGGGTCGATGATCGTTTCGACGGCCTTGGTCAGTGGCGCAGCCTGGGCGACAGGTGCGGGGGCCGGTGCGGGTGTTTCGACTGGCGCGGGCTGGGCGGCCTCGGCCACAGGTTCGGGGGCAGGGGCCGGCGTGGCGGCTTCAGGCACCGGCGCCTCGGTCGGCGCTGCGTCCGGAGCAGGGGTCTCGACCGGCTTGGCAGCGTTATAGATCAGGGCCCTGCCCAGGATGTTGGAGCGCTTTTCCAGCGCCTTGGCGCGGGTCTCGCAGTCGTTGGGCGGCGACCAGCTCATCCACACCTGGGCCAGGCGGGCCTTGTTGGCGATGTCGGCGCCGGCCCAGACCGAGCGGCCCTTGTTGATCGAGACGCGGCCATATTCGGCGATAGGGCGGGGGCTGGCCTTTTCGGCGGCGGTGATCGCGGCGGTGAAGGTCTTCAGGTCCCCCCGGGCCAGAGTGCGTATTTCAGAATAGGACTTCAGCGAAGCCTCGACGCCGTCGGGACCGGGGAAGGCCTTCTCGATGCGGGTCACCTCGGGCATCACCTGATCGTACAGCTCGACATAGCCGCCCAGCGCGCCATAGCACCACGACACATAGCCGTAATCATCGGTCGGCGCCGCCGAGGGGGACGCAGTGTTCGGGACCTGGCCCATCATGGCCAGGGCGAGGAGGAGGGAGATCCCCATACGGTCGGGCGTCCTTCTTGGAATAAGATCGGGCTCTGATTAGAGCATTTCGCGGCGGAATGGGACCACAGCGTGGCGCCGCTCCATGGCGATGTGGCCCGATAACGGCCGATGCCCTGAAAAGCTCCACCATGAATTACAGTTCATTCGTACGCTCCCAGGGTGGGGCGCGCCGGGGAATATGCTAGAAAGCCCCGAGGGCGTCATCCGTGCGGCTTGGCCGCGCGTATCTCTCCTGACGTTACTTCGCCATCACTCCGCCACGCTTCTGGGCTTCACCCGATCCAATGACCTTCTGGCGCAACATCGCAAGCATCGCCGCGCGCCGGCTGGACCTGGCGGAATGCCCGGACTGTCCTGCTGGTCTGCCGGGCGAGGACCCGGCGTTTTCGACGGCCGTGACCGCCCTGGGTGCCAAGCTGGCCCGGGCCGACGGCCGCGCCGATGGCCACGAGTTCGCCGCCTTCGCCGAGGTGTTCCAGCCCGATCCGGCCTCGGAAGACAACATCCACCGGCTCTACGACCTGGCGCGCCAGACCACGCATGGCTTTGAAAGCTACGCCAAGCGCCTGGCCAAACGCTATCGCACCTGCCCGCAGATCCTGGAGGACGTGGTCGATGGCCTGTTCCACATCGCCAAGGCTGACGGCGTGGTGACCCAGGACGAGCTGGACTATCTGGAGCGGGTCGCCGACCTGTTTGGCCTCTCGCCCCTGGCCTTCCGCCGCCTGCGCGCCGTGCACCTGAGGGCCGGCGCCGATGATCCGTACATGATCCTGGAGGTCCCGGCCGACGCCGACGACGCGACCGTGCGCAGCGCCTGGAAGGCGGCACTGTCTTCGGCCCACCCCGACAGGGCTCGTGCTCGGGGCCTTCCAGCCGAGTTCATCGAGGTGGCCGAGGCCAAGGCCGCCGCCATCAATGCAGCCTTCACCGCCGTGATGCGCGAGCGCCGCGATCTGGGCCTGGTGGCTGTTGGATAAACCGGGCGTCTGGGCTGGGCACCCGATTTGGGGCGAGACCCCATCTCGCGCACGAAATGGGCTTTTCAGATTCATGCGACGGGTGTTCAGTTGACGTTCAGCCCTTGTGACCCAATCTGAGTGAGCTTGAGCTGATTTGCGGCCTTCGCGCCGGGAGAGGACGACGATGGACGCGCGTTCGACATCGATGGCCGGAGCTTCGGCCCTCCGCAGCCTCGCCTGGCTGGCCGGTGCCCTGGCGACCTCGGCCGCCGTGGTCATCGGCTCGATCCTGGCCGTTGTGTTCGCCGCCACAGTGGTGGTGATCGGCTTCATGGGCAGCGCACTGTTTGGCCTGGTCGCCCTGGCCATGCGGGCCCGCCGCACGGTCAAGGCCAAGACCGGCGATCCCTCACTGATCGAGGCGCGCAATGTCGGCGGCCATTCCTGGGTCGCCTATGGCTGGAACGACCGGCCCTAACGTCTTTCGACGATCCACGCGCCTTCCCTAACGTCGCCCTTGCGGCGCACGTCGCCGTGGTCGATGTTGCATTCAAACAATTGTTGGGAGGCGAGCATGATTGGTGTCGTTGCGACCTTGAAGGTCCAGGTCGACAAGGCGTCCGAGTTCGAGGCGGTGTTCCTCGATCTTGCCGCCAAGGTGAAGGCCAATGAGGCCGGTTGCCTGATGTACCAGCTCACCAAATCCAAGACGGAGGCCGGGACCTACAAGGTGCTGGAACTCTACGCCTCGATGGACGACCTCAAGGCCCATGGCGGCACCGACTATTTCAAGGCCGGCGGCGCGGCGATGGGGCCGTTCATGGCCGGTCGTCCCGAGATCGAATATCTGGACGCGGTGGAGTAGGACCTATGGATCTCGCCTTTTCCGCCGAAGATCTGGCCTTCCAGCAGGACGTTCGCGACTGGATCGCCTCGGCCTATGACGACGACCTGCGCAAGCAGATGAGCCAGTCCAAGAACGGCTACCTGGACAAGGCCGGCCAGGTGAAATGGCAAAAGAAGCTGGCCGAACGCGGCTGGGCTGCGCCCGACTGGCCGGTGGAATGGGGCGGCTGCGACTTCACCGCTTCGCAGCGCTATATCTTCAACATGGAGCTGAGCCTGGCCGGGACGCCCAATCCTTCGCCCATGGGGCTGAAGATGTGCGCCCCGGTCATTCTGGCGTTCGGCACCGAGGAGCAGAAGAAGCAGCATCTGCCGCCGATCCTGTCGTCCGACATCTGGTGGTGCCAGGGCTATTCGGAGCCCGGCTCGGGCTCGGACCTCGCCTCGCTGCAGATGAAGGCCGAGCGGGACGGCGACGACTATGTGCTGAACGGCTCGAAGATCTGGACCACCCAGGCCCAGTGGGCCGACTGGATGTTCTGCCTGGTGCGCACGTCCAACGAAGGCAAGCCGCAGAGCGGCATCAGCTTCCTGCTGCTGCGCATGGACAGCCCCGGTATCCAGATCAAGCCGCTGCCCACCCTGGATGGTCCTGCCGAGGGCGAGCAGGAGATCAATCAGGTCTTCTTCGACAACGTGCGCGTGCCGATCTCCAACCGCATCGGCGAAGAGAACAAGGGCTGGACCTACGCCAAGTACCTGCTGGAATTCGAGCGCGGCAACGCCTATGCGCCGGGCCTGATGAACATGATCAAGAAGGTCAAGCGCATCGCGGCCCTTGAACGGGCCGATGATGGTGGCCGCCTGATCGATGACCCCGACTTCCGCAGCAAGATCGCCAATATGGAGATCTCGGTTCAGGCGCTGAACGCGGCCGAACTGCGCATCTTCTCGGGTCGCAGCGCCGGCAAGGCCGTGGGCCCTGTCTCGTCCATGCTGAAATGTGTGGGCTCCGAAGCCCAGCAGGCGATCACCGAACTGACCCTGGAGGCGGTCGGAACCTATGCCGCGCCGTTCGTGCGTGACACCTGGACCCCGACCAATGAGGGCCGGGCCGGACCCGACTACGCCGCCCCTGCCGCGCCCTCGTACTTCAGCTACCGCAAGGCCTCGATCTATGCCGGGTCCAACGAGATCCAGCGCAACATCATGGCCAAGATGGTGCTTGGACTCTAGCGCCCGGGACCCTTGCGACCTGGACCCTTGTGCCCGGGCCATGTCCTGGCTGGCGCAAGGGTCTGCCGCCTTACGAGATACAGCGTCGGTTGCAGTTTTTCTGCATCGTCCACAATCGCAACCCGCTTCATAGTTCCCCCAACACCGACCCTTTCCGGAAGCGCCCCCCTATGGCTCTCGACGCCCTCTTCAAGCCTTTTGAATTCAAGTCCCTGAAGCTGCCCAACCGCGTAGTGATGGCACCCATGACCCGGTCGTTCTCGCCAGGCGGCGTGCCGACGGATGACGTTGCGGCCTACTACCGCCGCCGCGCCGAAAACCAGGTCGGCCTGATCATCACCGAAGGCACGGGCGTGGCCCGCGACGCTTCACTGAACGACGCCAATGTTCCCCGCTTTCACGGCGAGAAGGAACTGGCGGCCTGGAAGAAGGTGGTCGACGAGGTTCACGCCGCCGGTGGTCTGATCGCCCCGCAGCTTTGGCATGTGGGCGCCGCCAAGGGTAAGGACGTTCTGGGCAAGATCGACAGCCCCTCGGGCCTGTCCAAGAAGGGCGGCAATCCCTTCACCGAACCGATGACCGACTCCGAGGTCGCCGACACCATCGCCGCCTTCGCCGACGCAGCCCGCAACGCCAAGCTGCTGGGCTTCGACTCGATCGAACTGCACGGCGCCCATGGCTATCTGATCGACCAGTTCTTCTGGGAGGGCACCAATGTGCGCGGCGACGCTTTTGGCGGCCCGACCATCGGTGAACGCAGCACCTTCGCCGCCGAGATCCTGAAGGCAGTCCGCGCCGCCGTCGGACCCGACTATCCGGTGATCATCCGCCTGTCGCAGTGGAAGCAGCAGGACTACACGGTGAAGAACGCCGAGACGCCCAAGGACCTGGAAGCCTGGCTCCAGCCCCTGGCCGATGCCGGCGCTGACATCTTCCACTGCTCGCAGCGCCGCTTCTGGGAGCCGGAGTTCGAGGGCAGCGACCTGAACTTCGCCGGCTGGGCCAAGAAACTGACCGGTGCCCCGACCATCACCGTCGGCTCGGTGGGCCTGTCGGGCGAGTTCATCGCGGCGTTCGGCGGCGAGGGCAGCCAGCCTGCCTCCATTGACGGTCTGCTTGAGCGTCTCGAGCGCGGCGAATTCGATCTGGTCGGCGTCGGCCGCGCCCTGCTGCAGGACCCCGAATGGGTCGTGAAGATCCGCGATGGCCGCAACGACGAACTGAAGAGCTTCGAGCGCGAGGCGCTCGGGGTCCTCTACTAGAGCGCGTTCCGAAAAGTGGGAACCGGTTTTCGGAATGAAACGCGCGCGAAAACAAAAGACTAGAGCGGGCGATCTGATTCCATCAGATCGCAACCCGCTCTAGGGTCGATACCCCCTGTTCCGGGGCTGTCCTGCTGGGCAGCCTTGGAACAGGGTTCGGGCCTACGGGCCCGCCGCGATCAAGCCGCGCCCGAGGGAGGCGCGTCATGACCCTGTTGCCCTATTTGGCCGGACTGTTTGGCCTGTCGGCTCTTGTCCTGCTGGTGGTGGGATCGGTGCTGCGGGACTGAGGCGTTTGCGCCTTCAGCCGTTGAAGTTCAGCTTCAATCCCGGCCTGGGCCAGCGCGCCTTGTAGAGCTTGCCGGTGCCTGAGGCGGTGATCCAGGCATCGCGCATGTCGGCCCCGCCAAAGCAGATGTTGGTGACGATCACGTCTGGCACGGCAAAGTGCTCGGTCGAGCCGTCCGTATCAAAGGCCGTGATCCCGCCATTGATGATGGTCGCCACACACACCTTGCCGCCCGCCTCGACCGCCAGGCTGTCGAGAAGCTGATAGCCCGGCAGGGAGCAGACCACGTTGCCGGGGGCGAACCCGGCCGCCGGTGCCAGTTCGCCGGGTGAGGCGATATCGAACGACCATAGTCGCCCCAGCGTGGTGTCGGCCATGTAGACGGTCTTCTCGTCGGGTGAGAGGCCCACCCCGTTGGGCGAGACGAAATGGTCGCGGGCTCGCACGATCTTCGAACCGTCGGGCAGGGCGTAGTACAGGGCGCCAAACTTGCGACCGTCGGGCGTGGAGCAGCCGTGGTCGGTGAACCAGAAGCCGCCCTGGCTGTCGAACACCAGGTCATTGGGGCCCACCAGCGGCTTGCCGTCGCATTGGGTGTAAAGTGTGGTCACCGCGCCGGTCGCGATGTCGATCCGCTGGATCAGGCCGCCCGTATGGCTGGGCGGGGTAGGGCCGGGCACATTGAGGCCGCCCATGTCGATGAACTGAAAGCTGCCGCCATTGTTGGTGACATACAGCGCGCCGTCCGGCCCGATGGCTGCGCCATTGGGGCCGCCGCCAGTGTCGGCCACCGTCTCGCGCCGGCCGTCAGGCGTGATCCGGCTGATCCTCTGCCCCTGGATCTCGGTCAGGATCACCGAGCCGTCGGCCATGGCCACGGGGCCTTCCGGAAACTGCAGTCCCTCGGCGACGAGTTCGATGTCCATGAGTCTCTCCCTGGTTCGCCTCTGACGGGCGAGTGAGGGGACTATAAACGGGCGTTTGAAAGGGGCTAGAGCGTTATTCGGCGAAGTGGATACCGGTTCGCCGCCGAAACAACGCGTCGAAACAAGAATCTAGAGCAAACGACATGATGCAATCATGGCGACCTTTGCTCTAGTCGCTAAACGTCAGCCACCGAAGCCCAGCAGAATGATCGCCGCCATGAACAAGACGAGGACGATGGCGCAAAACATCAGCAGGAAGAGGGTCCGCCACAGCGCCGAGAAGGTTGAAAGGCCATAGGCACCCTTCAGCTGCGCGAACATGTGAACGGGCGGTGCGACGATGGCGATCAGGATCACGAAGCTGCTCAGCCATGAGATCGTGCCCAAAAGGCTCAGCACCATACTCATCATCGCCATGAAGGTCAGCGAATACAGTACAAAGACGCCATGATCATAGAGCGTAAAACCGCGCTTCCACAGAAACAAGGCCGCCATGAACGGTATGGAAAGCGGCACTAAAAGAAACGAGTATTTGTAGAGGGTCTGCTGCAGTTTGTAGAGGGCGAGATCGGGGTTCGCCAACTTCTTGAGGATTTTCTTGTTTGTCTCTTTTCCACCAATGACCTGAATCTTGGTGTCGCCTTTGGTCACGGCGTCGCGCATGTGGGCTTGCCAGCTGCCAGGCGTCAGGCCATCCGGGCGCGGCCCGGCCGCCACCTCCATTTGCAGGCGGGTCACCCTGTTGCTGGCCTCAGCCAGATCATCGGCAGCCTCGTCCAGATCCAGTGTGGCCTTGGCCAGTAGTTCTTTTGCCAGCGGGGCTTCTGCTGGGCTGGCGGTCGCGACGTACTGCTGCGCCTTGGCGAAATCACTCTTGGCTTCGGTGACCGTTTCGTGGGCGGCGGCGACCGCCTCGCGGGCCGCCGTGTTGCTGTCGCTGATGGAGCCAATCTTGAAGGCCTTGTCGCCGCCAAAGCTCAGGATGAAGAACATCAGAAAGATCGTGAACAGGAACAGGCCCAGCGGCGAAACATATCGCGAGCGCTTGCCCTCCACCCAATCGCGCGTCAGCCGGCCCGGGTTGAGGAACAGCAGGGGCACGGTGCGCCAGATGCGCCCGTCGAAGTGCATCACCCCGTGCAGCAGTTCCTCGCCCAGATGCAGCAGCGAGCGGTGAACGTGGGTGGGCTGGCCACAGTGGGCGCAGAAATTTCCGCTGACGGGCTGGCCGCAATCCGTGCACGAACCGGCATGGGCTTCGCCCGCCTTGCCGGCCGGCTTTTCCAGTGCGCTGCTTACCAGTCCGCCGGTAACTGCGCCGCCGGCTGCATCCATGTCGACCATCAGTACGCCCTCGTCCCCGGCCCTCTTTGCCCCTAGCCAGTCAGGCCGTCAAAAGATTCGCCTCGCGCCCGGGCGTGCGGATCAAATTCTAGCGGCGCTCGAGCACACGGAAGATGAAAGAATGGTCATCGCCTTCGCCGGCGGGGTGTTCCTCGCGGCGCACCTGGGTCCAGACGCTCTCGTCGAACTGCGGGAAGGTCACGTCGCCCTCGACCGTCGCGTCCACCTCGGTGAGATAGAGGCGCTTGGCCTTGGGCAGGGCCATTTCGAAGAGGGCGCGGCCGCCGATCACACAGACCTCGTCAACCCCATCGTCTTCGGCCTGCTCCTTGGCCATCTGCACGGCCTCCAGAAAGCTCTCGCAGACCACGGCGTTGGTAGGCTCGAAACTGCCGTCGCGCGACAGCACGATGTTCGTGCGGCCAGGCAGCGGTTTTCTGGGCAGGCTGTCCCAGGTCTTGCGACCCATGATCACCGGCTTGCCCAGGGTGTTGGCCTTGAACAGGGCCAGGTCCGACTTCAGCCGCCACGGCAGGTCACCGTCACGGCCGATGACGCCGTTGGCGGCGCGGGCGACGACGAGGGAAAGAATGGGGGTCATGCCCCTTGCTTAGCGCCGCCCTGCAGCCGACGCCAGCCAAGAGACCTTGCTCGCCATCTGGACGTCGTTAACTTGCCGAAGGGGAGAAAACGACATGACCATATCAGCCTACGAGATGCACATGGCGCGCACCGGCGGCGTCGAGGTTCTGCAGGGGCGCAAGGTCGACCTGTCGCCGCCCGGGCCGGGCGAGGCGCGGGTCGCCATCGAGGCGTCGGGCGTGGCCTTCGCCGACATCGTCATGCGCACGGGGCTGTATCCCGGGGTCAAGGCTCCGGTGACGCCGGGCTATGACCTGGTCGGCCGGATCGAGGCGCTGGGGGCCGGGGTCGAGGGTTTTTTCGGTGGGGCAGCGCGTGGTCGCCCTGACGGTCACCGGCTCCTATGCCGACCGGCGCAATGTCGAGGCCCGATACCTGGTCGCTGCGCCAGAGAGTGTCGCCGCCGAAGTGCTGGTGGCCGGGGTGCTCAATGGCCTCACTGCCTGGCAGATGTTTCATCGCATCGCCTCGGCCCAGGCGGGCGAATGGGTGCTGGTGCATGGCGCGGCCGGCGGGGTCGGCGGACTGCTGCTCGACCTGGCCCGCCTGGCGGGTGTTCGGGCCATCGGCACGGCCTCGGCGGGCAAGCGCGCCGTGGTTGAGGCCAAGGGCGGGGTCTATATCGACTATCGTGCCGAACCGGTCGCCGAGCGTGCCCGGGTCCTTTCGGGCGGCGGCGTGGTCGCGGCCTTTGATCATGTCGGCGGACCGCACCTGAAAGCAGCCTCGATCGCCGCCCTGCGCGACGGAGGATCGGCAGTGCTCTATGGCGGCTATGACGCCACCAAGGGCGGCAAGTTGCGGCCGGCGGCCATGATCCGGATGCTGCTGGCGGATCGGCTGTCGGCGCTGAAACTGTTCGGGGCCAGCCAGGGCGTGGTCGGCTACAACGTCACCTCGTGGCGTGATGCCAGGCCGGAGGTCTATCGCGAGGATCTGGCGGCCGTGATGGCGCTGATCGCTGCGCGCCAGCTGGATCCGCAGATCGGCGCGACCTTCCCGCTGGCTCAGGCGGCCAAGGCGCAGGAGCTTTTGCAATCGGCCGGGGTGGCGGGGAAGATCGTTCTGCAGCCTTAGAGCGGGTTGCGATCTTATGGAATCAGATCGCAACCCGCTCTAGTCTTTTGTTTTCACGCGCGTTTCATTCCGAAAACCGGTTCCCACTTTTCGGAACGCACTCTAGGTCTGGCCGAACGGAACTATGATCTGTTGAGCACTGGCGCGGGCGATCAATTCGCCATCAGGGCGGAAGAAATCGGCTTCGACGTGGATGATCGACTTGGTCGTCGCCACGACCCGGCCCTCCAGACGCAGCGGTTGCGCGGTGCCCACGCGGATAAAGTCGATCTTCAGGTTGCTGGTTCGGAACATGGCGTCTGCCGGCGCCGCCGTCATGGCCGCAAAGGCCAGGATCTGGTCGGCGAGGGCTGCCAGATAGCCGCCAAACATCGAGCCGTCGCTGTTGAGCAGTTCCGGCGAAGGTCTCCAGGTCTTTCTGGCCCAACCCGGACCCCAGTCATCCAGTCCGCCCAGTTTCAGGGTCTCGACAACGGGCGGCAGGGCCGTGTCGCCGGCCTTCAGCTGATCGAGGCGATCGGTGGCCCAGGTCAGACCGAAACCTCGGCCTTGATGTGTGGGTGGGCCTCGTAGCCCGCCAGCGTGAAGTCCGCGTACTCGAACCCGAACAGGTCGCGCTTGTCAGCGATGGTCAGGGTGGGGAAGGGGAAGGGCTCACGGGTCAGTTGCTCGCGGGCCTGATCCAGATGGTTCAGATAGAGGTGCGCGTCGCCAAAAGTGTGGACGAATTCGCCGGGCTCCAGCCCCACCACCTTGGCGACCATCAGGGTCAGCAGGGCGTAGGACGCGATGTTGAACGGCACGCCCAGGAAGACATCGGCGCTGCGCTGATAGAGCTGGCAGCTCAGTTTTCCATCCGCAACGAAGAACTGGAACAGGCAGTGGCAGGGCGGCAGGGCCATGTCTTCGACATCGGCCGGGTTCCAGGCGGACACGATATGGCGGCGGCTGTTGGGATTGGTCTTCAGGCCCTCGACCAGATTGGCGATCTGGTCGATGGAGCCGCCGTTGGGCGTGGCCCACGACCGCCACTGCTTGCCATAGACCGGACCCAGGTCGCCGTTCTCGTCGGCCCACTCGTCCCAGATCTTGCAGCCGTTCTCCTGGAGCCAGCGCACATTGGTGTCGCCGCGCAGGAACCACAAAAGCTCAACGAAGATCGACCGCAGATGCAGCTTCTTGGTGGTCAGGACCGGAAAGCCCTTGGCCAGGTCAAAGCGGATCTGCCGGCCAAACACCCCCAGGGTGCCGGTGCCGGTGCGGTCGCCGCGCTGGACGCCGTTCTCGAGAATGTCGGCCAGCAGGTTCAGATACTGGCGCTCGGGATGATCGGCAGCGGCTTTGGGCTGATCTAGGACGGCGGTGTTCATGAGGACACATTGTGCGCGAATCATGGATTTGCACAGTGCGGCGCGGAGCTGCATCCACAGGCCAGCGGCTGTTTTCCATCGCGACCCGGAGTGATCAACCCTGACGGCCGTTCTGGGAATCAGCCCGCGAAGCCGCCTTCGTCCAGAAATGCCTGCTCGTCGGCCGTGGTCTCGCGACCCAGTTGCGGGTTGCGGTGCGGGAAGCGGCCAAACCTGGCGATGATGTCGCGGTGCTCTAGCGCCGAGGCCATCGTCCGTGGGTCGCCGCCGTCGCCTTGCAGGGCTGCGCACAGTTCCACGCAGAACGCCTGATCCTCCAGCGCCTCGGAGTGCTCGAACGGCAGGTAGAAGAACAGGCGCATCGTCGGGTCAGTCGCCTGGTCGTAACCGGCGGCGATGGCGGTACGGGCGAACATGCGGGCCAGCGGATCGGTGGCGAAGGCGTGCGCCGTGTTGCGATAGAGGTTTCGTGGAAACTGATCGAGCAGGATCATCAGGGCCAGGGCACCGTCGGGTGTCTCCATCCAGTGATCATAGCGGCGCTGGGCGGCGCGATAGTGGGTCTGCTCGAACTTCAGGGCGATCATGGAGTCGAAGGCCGCATCCTTGGCGAACCACTTGCGCGGGCCGGCCGAACGCCAGAAGCCGATGATATCGAGAGGGTGGGCGGGCATCCGAGACTCGTCGCTTCGTTCAAACGCGGTTCATGCAGGATGACCGATGTTGCTATCAAGGGACAAAGCCGGGGCCGTGCAAGGCCTCCTGGAGCAAGAGATGAAGCGTCTGATTTCGACCGCCATGGTCCTGTCGCTGCTGGGCGGCGCGGCGGCGGAAGCCGGGTCCGCCGGGGCGGTGGCCGCCCAGCGCGAGCAACAACAGGCCCGCCAGCCGGCGCCGCGCGAGGCGCGGGCCGACCGCGGAGATCGTGGTGACCGCGAGGGTGATCGCGGCGGCGGCCGGCAGAACGGCGCAGGCCAGAATGATCGTGGTGATCGTGGTGATCGTGGCGACCGCGGCGACCGCGGTGGTGGTGGAGGGCGTCCTGATTTTGGCGGCGGCCCTCGCCCCGCTCCGGTGCCGTCGCCCGCTCCCCAGGCTCCTGAGGCCCCGCAAGCCCCACAACCGCGTCCATCTGACGGGCGGGACTGGAACCGTGGTGATCGTGGTGATCGCGGCGGCCGTCCCGAGCAAGGGCGTCCGGGCGGCGACCGCAACGACAGCCGCAACGACAACCGGGGTGGCCAGGACTGGAACCGTGGCGACCGTGACCGCGACCGTGATGGACGGGGCAGAGATCGCAACAACGGCTGGGATCGTGGCGGCTGGAACTCCGGGGGCTGGGATCGCCGGCACGAGGATCGCGGCCGTCCCGGCTATGGCGGCCAGTACCGCGACCGCGACCACGGACGCTCCTATTATGACCAACGCTATTATCGGCCCAGCTTCCGGTCCTCGCAGCGGTTCCGGCTGGGAGCCTACCGCTATCCGCGCGGATGGTACGTGCGCAGCTGGACGTTCGGCGACTATCTCCCGGGCGGCTGGTACTCCAGCGCCTACTATCTGGACTGGTATCGCTATGGCCTGCCTCAGCCGCCGATCGGCTGCGAGTGGGTCCGGGTCGGCGACGATGCCATCCTGGTCGATGTCTGGTCTGGCCAGGTGTTGAGCGTCTACTACGATCTCTTCTGGTAGCCGTTTTCGCCTCAGAGCGTTCAAGGGCCCTTCCGCAGGAGGGGCCCTTTTGCGTCGTGATCCATGCGGCGATCCATGGACTTGGCGTGGCGCGAAAGCCCGTCACGCGCTAAAACCTTCGCTCGGTCGTTCGCAAGGGTTGCCAATGGCGCGCCGCGCCTTGACGAAACGGCAAAAAAACGCTCAAACGCCCGGCCTTTGTCGCTCCGCTGTTGCGCGGTGCGGCCAGATTGACCAGTCCTTGGAGAAAAAACATGCGCGTCTATTATGATCGCGACGCCGACCTCGCCCGCATCCTCGACAAGAAGATCGCGATCGTAGGCTATGGTTCGCAAGGTCACGCGCACGCTCTCAACCTCCGGGACTCGGGCGCCTCCAACGTCGCCGTCGCCCTGCGCGCCGGCTCGCCGACCGC
Source organism: Caulobacter sp. AVps18 (assembly GCF_058681425.1). NCBI lineage: Bacteria > Pseudomonadati > Pseudomonadota > Alphaproteobacteria > Caulobacterales > Caulobacteraceae > Caulobacter > Caulobacter sp. AVps18. Next base: position 4,334,300 of record NZ_CM178737.1, on the reverse strand, counting down.
CAAGAAGGCCGAGGGCGAGGGCCTGAAGGTCATGACCGTGGCCGAAGCCGCTGCCTGGGCCGACCTGATCATGATCCTGGCGCCCGACGAGCATCAGGCCGCGATCTACAAGAACGACATCGCCCCCAACATCCGTGACGGTGCGGCCCTGCTGTTCGCCCACGGCCTGAACGTTCACTTCGGTCTGATCGAGCCCAAGGACACCATCGACGTCCTGATGGTCGCCCCCAAGGGCCCGGGCCACACTGTGCGCGGCGAATATCAAAAGGGCGGCGGCGTGCCCTGCCTGATCGCCGTGCATCACAACGCCACCGGCAACGCCCACGATCTGGGCCTGGCCTATGCCAGCGCCATCGGCGGCGGCCGCTCGGGCATCATCGAGACCAACTTCCGCGAAGAGTGCGAGACCGACCTGTTCGGCGAACAGGCCGTTCTGTGCGGCGGTACGGTCGAACTGGTCCGCGCCGGCTTTGAAGTGCTGGTGGAAGCCGGCTATGCGCCGGAAATGGCCTATTTCGAGTGCCTGCACGAACTGAAGCTGATCGTCGACCTCATGTATGAAGGCGGCATCGCCAACATGAACTACTCGATCAGCAACACGGCCGAATATGGCGAATACGTCACCGGCCCGCGCATCATCACGCCGGAAACCAAGGCCGAGATGAAGCGCGTGCTGGAAGACATCCAGTCGGGCAAGTTCGTCCGCGACTTCATGCTGGAAAATCAGGTCGGTCAGCCCAGCTTCAAGGCGACCCGTCGCCGCGCGGCCGAGCACCAGATCGAGGAAGTCGGCGGCCGTCTGCGCGACATGATGCCGTGGATCGCCAAGAACAAGCTGGTCGACCAGGCCAAGAACTAAGCGTCGCACCGCGCTTTGCGACGACGAAGCCCTCGGCCTTTCAAGGCCGGGGGCTTTTTCATTTCAGGGTTGCGGTTCGCAGAGGACGCCCTGAATGTTGCCTCCGTCCCGCTTGGGGGACCGGAGGGAACGCCCGATGAAACGCCTGCTTGCCATCATGACCGCTTGCGCCTCCCTCGGCGCCGCCGCCCCGTCCATGGCCGCCGAGGTCGCCTACAAGCTGGATGAAGCCCATACCGAGACCATGTTTGTCATCGACCGGTTCGGCTTCAATTCGGTCATCGGTCTGTTCGCCAAGACCGAAGGCACGGTCTTCCTGGATGAAGCCGCGCCGGAAAAGTCACGGGTTGAGGCGACGGTCTATATCGACAGCCTGCTGTCGGCGCACCCCGGCCGCGACGAGCATTTGAAGGCTGCCCGCTGGCTCAATGCGCCGGGCTTTCCGACCGCGACCTTCAAGTCGACCAAGGTCGAGCTGACCAGCCCGACGACCGCCAAGGTGACGGGTGATCTGACCCTGCTGGGTGTCACCCAGACGACGGTCCTGGACGTGAAGTTGAACAAGATCGGTTCACCGCCCAACAGCCCTAAGCGTCAGGCCGGCTTCACCATCACCGGCGAGATCAGCCGCAAGGCCTTTGGCAGTGTCACCGGCGCCGGTGCCATCGGCGACAGCGTCGCCATCCGCATCGAGGCCCTGGGCATCGCGCAGTAGCCTAGAGCCAGTCTCCCAGTCCGCCCCAGGCCAGGGCCTTGTCCGCAAGGCTCTGCGCCGCGTGGGCCGGGCTGGAGGAGGGCAGGGCGATCAGGGTCAGGCGGTCGGCGACCGCCGCCAGCAGACGCTTGCCCAGCCTTGCCGCCGTTCCGCCATTAAAGGCCACGGCGCGTAGGGCGGGCAGGGTCTCGACCAGCGTCAGCAGGTCATTGGCGGCGGGGTTTAGGATGGCGGCGTCAAGGCTGCCGCGCCGCTCGGCCTCCGCCACCACGTCCCACAGCCCGACGCCATGGCGCAGCAGGGTGGCCAGGCGCTGGTCGTAGGGCAGGGAAACCAGCGCCTCGCCCAGTACACCCTCCAGCAGTCGCCAGAAGCCGTTGCGCGGATTGCCGTAGTATTCGCCGGCGGCCAGAGAGGCTTCGCCCGGCAGGCTGCCCAGGATCAGCAGGCGGGTGTTTTCGTCGACGACGGGCGGGAAGCCGTGCTTGCGCTCAGCGGCCATTGGGCGGGTCGTTCCGCAGCCAGCCGGTGACGGTCAGGCGCGGTGCGCCGGCATAGGGTGCCACCGGAGCCACCGAGTGAGCGCGGGGCACCTTGAACAGGGTCAGCACATTGAAGGCCGGAGCAAAGCCGCGCTCGACGTCACCGTTGGCGTCGTGGAACAGCAACTGACCGCCCCAGTCGGGCCGCCAGTGGCGGGTCAGGCCCAGGGTATAGGCCGCCAGGCGCTCGCCCACGCCGGTGTCGTCGTGCAGGGTCAGGAAGTCGGCTGGGCGGTACAGCGTGGCCTGGGCGTCGACCTTGGTGATCGTGGTCTCACCGGTTACAGCCGCCCCGAAGGCGATGAAATCGGGACTGTTCAGAAAGGCCGTCAGGGCGTGGACCGGGTGGCCCGGATCGCGGCCTGCCACATAGGCGTCGATCATCGGATAGCCGAGATAGACATAGGCAAAGCCGCTGCGGGCCTTCAGCGTGGCGGCGTGCAGCCGGGCGGTCACCGCGTCGGGGCCAAGCTCGGCTCGCCGAGCGCGACCGAGCACCTCGGCACCGCCGGCCTCGTTGGAGCAGATCACATCCCAGTCGAGGGTCTGTTCCAGGATGCCGGCCAGGCGGTCGACGACCGCCGGCTCGAACACCTCGGCGATGCGCACCAGCCCGTCACGGGCATAGGCCGGCGCAAAGTCCGCCGGATCCAGCGCCGGGTTGAGGCGAAGGACCGGCGCTTCGCTCATGCTCAGCCCTGTTCGCCGAACACGCGGCGGAAGATCACGTCGACGTTCTTGGTGTGATAGCCATAGTCGAACAGCTCTTCGAGCACGGTGTCCGACAGGGCCTTGGAGACCACGGGGTCGGCCTTCAGGAAGTCGATGAACTTGCCCTCGCCGCGCCACACCTTCATCGAATTGCCCTGCACGGCGGCATAGGCGTCTTCGCGGGAAACGCCTTCCTGTGTCAGGGCCAGCATGACCCGCTGCGAGAACACCAGGCCCCCCAGCTTGTCGAGGTTCCTGGCCATGTTCTCGGGATAGATGTTGATGCGCTCGATCACGCCGGCCATGCGGCGCAAAGCAAAATCGAGGTGGACGGTGGCGTCCGGGCCGATGCCGCGCTCGACCGACGAGTGGCTGATGTCGCGCTCATGCCAGAGGGCGACGTTCTCCAGGGCCGGGGTCACGGCCGAGCGCACCAGCCGGGCCAGGCCGGTCAGGTTCTCGGTCAGGATCGGGTTGCGCTTGTGCGGCATGGCCGAGCTGCCCTTCTGGCCGACCTCGAAGGGCTCTTCGGCTTCCAGAACCTCGGTGCGCTGCAGGTGGCGGATCTCGGTGGCCAGACGCTCGATCGACGAGGCCACCACACCCAGGGCGCAGAAATAGGCCGCGTGGCGGTCGCGGGGAATGACCTGGGTCGAGACCGGCTCAACCGTCAGGCCCATCATCTTGGCGACATGTTCTTCGACGCGGGGATCGACATTGGCGAAGGTGCCCACGGCGCCGCTGATGGCGCAGGTGGCGACCTCGAACTTGGCCATCGCCAGGCGCTCCTTGGCGCGCTGGAACTCGGCATAGTAGCCGGCCAGCTTCAGGCCGAAGGTCACCGGTTCGGCGTGGATGCCGTGGCTGCGACCGACGCAGACGGTCATCTTGTGCTCGAGGGCCCGGCGCTTCAGGGCGGCCAGCAGCAGGTCAACGCCCTCGATCAGCAGATCGGTGGAGCGCGACAGCTGCACGGCAAAACAGGTGTCCAGCACGTCGGAGCTGGTCATGCCCTGGTGCAGGAAGCGGGCCTCGGGGCCGACGATTTCCGACACGTGGGTCAGGAAGGCGATGACGTCGTGCTTGGTGACGCGCTCGATCTCGTCGATGCGATCGCTGTCCCAGACCGCGTCGCGGCCCTTTTCCCAGATCGTCTGCGCCGACAGCTTGGGGATCACCCCCAGCTCGGCCATGGCGTCGGCGGCATGGGCCTCGATCTCGAACCAGATCTTGTACTTGGTCTGGCTGGACCAGATGGCGGCGGCTTCGGGGCGGGCGTAACGGCTGATCATGGACGGGGCGTTTCGACCGATGGGGCCGGGGAGTCAAGCGCAAGATCCTCCCCCGGATGGGGGAGGTGTCGACGCAGTCGACGGAGGGGGAAGATTGACGAGCTTTTCACACCGCTTCCCCCTCCGGCGCTTTGCGCCACCTCCCCCTTTTGGGGGAGGATTTTTCGAACCCTCAGGCCTGGGCCACCGCCCGTTCCTTCATGTGCTTGACCATGCCGATGGCGGCCAGGGCGTAGTGCAGGCCGGCCCAGGCGTAGAAGCACAGCGAGACGATGATGCCCTGCTGGCTGGAGAGCGCCAGGGTGGTGCGGCACAGGTCGGTCAGCTCGGCCGGCGAGCCCTTGGGGGCCACGCCGCCAGGGCAGGCGGCGGCAAAGTTGGTCGCCGTCTCGGGCAGTCCAAACGAGCCGACCAGCGAGGTGATCAGGCTGCCGGCATTGGGGGTGTTGAAGTTGAACTGGGCCAGATGGTCGATCAGCCAGCCGGTGAACACCGGTCCGCCGCCCAGGGCGATCAGATTGAGGAAGAAGAACAGGATGGCCGTGGCCGTGGCCCGGCGGCGCGGGTCCACCGAGTTCTGCACCACGCCAAACGTCGGGGCCAGATAGACATAGTGGAAGATGCCGGGAACCAGCAGGATCAGGGCCGTGGCCTGCCAGGTGGGTTGCAGATAGGCGATGATATAGATCGGGGTGCAGATAAGCAGACCCAGGGCCGGGGTCAGGGCGTACCACTTGGCGCTCTTCTTGCCGGCCCAGTCGCTGAGGACGCCGCCCACCAGGGTGCCGACCCCGGCCGAGAAGCCGCCGATCAGGCCGGTGATCAGGCCCACCTGCGCCAGGTCCAGGCCAAAGGCCCGCACGAAATAGGACGGCACGAAGGCGCCCGAGCCATAAGAGCCGAACGAGGCGATGGTCACGCCCAGCACCATGTGCAGCACCGGCCATTTGCCAAACAGCACCTTGGTCACGGCCCACATTTCGCGAAACTCGCCCGCCATCGAGAAGGCCGGTTTCGGCGGCTCGACCACCACGTCTTCAGCCTCCAGCGGCGCTTCCTTCATTTCGGAATGGCCGCGCGGCGGTTCCTTGACCACCAGCTTGACGATCACCGCCAGCAGGATGCCGGGCAGGCCGACGATCACGAAGGCGACGCGCCAGGAAAACTCCTGGGCCAGCCAGCCGCCGGCCACCGCGCCGAACATGGTGCCCAGCGGGATGCCGAACGAGTAGATCGACAGGGCGGTGGCCCGCTGCTTGGGGGCGTAATAGTCGCTGATCAGCGAGTGGCTGGGCGGCGAGCAGCCCGCCTCGCCGATGCCGACCCCGAAGCGATAGGCGGCCAGCTGGGCAAAGCTGGCGGCGCTGCCGCACAGGGCGGTAAAGCCCGACCAGATGACCAGCGAGGCCGAGATGATCGTCACGCGGTTAAAGCGCTCGGCCAGCCGGGCAATGGGGATGCCCAGGATCGTGTAGAGCAGGGCGAAATACAGCCCGCCCAGCAGGCCCAGCTGGGTGTCGGTCAGCTTCAGGTCCACCTTGATGGCCTGGCCGATGGTGGCGATGATCGTCCGGTCGATGAAGTTGAAGGTGTAGGTGGCGAGCAGCAGCCCCAGCACCGTGGCCTTGTAGCCGTTGGAATAGACGGGCTTGGCCCCGCCGGACGCGATTGCATCGGCCATCGAAGACGCTCTCCCTTCAAACATTTGTTCTAATTCTTGAGGGGACTGTAGACGTAAGGGAAGACGCAGCGCCAGAGGGGAAATTTGCGGGGTGCTCGCATGACGATCCGACCTCGCGCGGGAACCGCCGAGTGGGTGGGAAGGGTTGCGAAGCGCCCGGGCCTCGCCCGGATGAAGGATAGAAAATACCGTTTCGACGAAGACGAGCGCTCCGCGCGGTCGTTCTTTCAGAGGCGTGCGGCGCTTGAGCCCTGTTTGGGCCTCGCCGCCTTGAAGCCTCCGACGGGCGGACCGGGGAGCGACCCCGTTCCGGACTGCCGGTTCTCCCGAACCGGCCTGCTGCTCGCCCGACCCCTGACGTGACGTCGTTTTAGTGTTCCACGGCCGACCGCCGCCAGACACGAAAGGGTTGGCGGTTCTGACCCGCCATCGTTTGAGCTTCCCGCTCGACCACCCCGAACAGCCGCAACGGTCGCTGGCCTTGCGCCCTTCCCGTGCTGTCCGGTGAAGTGATTATGCCGGGCGTTTTGAGCGCGTCTGACGGCGCGGTGCGAGATTTTTGCAGGGTGTTGATTGGGTTGGGGTTTGTGGGCGATGCGCCGGGGATGGAGGGGACTGTATCCCCATAAATCCTCCCCCTGAAGGGGGAGGCGGCCGTCAGGCCGGAGGGGGAAGACCGCCCCGAGTCAGCAGCGACTACCCCCTCCGTCGCCCCCGCCTTCGCGGGGGCGACACCTCCCCCTTCAGGGGGAGGATCTGTTGCGACGCCCGTCCGCCGGGCCGGAGCCCTCCCTAAATCCCACGGCGAGACGATCGCCGGTCTGGACAGGTCACTCAAGGACCGCCTCCGGCGGCCGCGCGGCGGCGACGCGCGAGCGTCGTCCTTGACTGACCTGTCCAGACCGGCACGCTTGGCCTACGTGGAACTTAAGGATGCGCGGGACGCGGGGCGTCCGCTTTTCGGCATGAAGCGAAAGCGTCCTTTCGACCCATCTCGGACGCTCAATCCAAGAGAAACGGATGGTCCTGGACGGCGGGCTCCGAAACGCGGGAGTCAATGAGGACGTAGGAAGGCGGGTTAATGCCGCGAATAGACGCGCGATAGGTCTTTTCCTCCACATGCACGAGGATGTCCTGGCTGGCGTCGACACATATCTGAGTGTGCCCCGAGAGATCGGTTGAGGGGGCATAGGCGGCTAAACGCCCACGCCACAACACTTTGTCACCTTGTCGGATTTCTGCAGGGACCTCACTGAAGCCGACGAAAGTAACGGATGTCGTCGAGCAACTGACGCTCCGTGGCTGGATACCCAAGGCGCGTACCGGAGATGCTGGGGTTGCAGCGAGCCCAAGCGCGACGAAGGCTGAACATTGGACTGAAAAGCGAAAAGCCATCTCGTGAGACAAGCATCTCCGTGGTCCGACATCCACCCCGACGTTTTCACACGGCCTTCGACCCGTAGCGGACCTTGCTGTTCAGCACTAAAATCTCACTCATGGGGGGTCGTGTCCCATCGCGTGGTGTAACTGCGTCGGCGTGATCACCGCGCTCTCCGGCTGAGCCGGATTGGTCAGGCCGCCATGATGGGCAGGCTGACGATGGGATCATCGCTCAAGGGAGCGACACTTTCCAGGGTCATGTAGCGGCATCGTTGGACGGCCCATTCGTCGTTCTGCTCGAGCAGAATGGCGCCGACGAGCCGGATGATGGCGGCCTCGTTGGGGAAGATGCCTACGACCTCTGTCCGGCGTTTGATCTCGCCATTGAGCCGCTCCAGGGAGTTTGTGGAGTGCAACTTGGTGCGGTGGGCGGCGGGGAAGGTCATGTAGGCCAGGACATCGGTCTCGGCCTGGTCGAGGAAGCCGGCCAGCTTGGGGAGTTTGGGCCGCAGTTGGTCGGCGACGCCGCGCCATTGGGTCTTGGCGGCCTGGGCGTCGTCCTGGGCGAAGGCCGTGCCGATGAAGGCCGAGACCATGGCGCGACCGCTCTTGCCGGCGTGAGCCATGACATTGCGCATGAAGTGGACGCGGCAACGCTGCCAAGTGCAGTTCATGATTTTGGAGACCGACGCCTTGATACCCTCGTGGGCGTCGGAGGTCACCAGCTTGACGCCCCGCAGGCCGCGCCGGGCCAGGCTTCTGAGGAAGTCCGTCCAGAACGTCTCGGCCTCGGAAGGGCCCACCGCCAGGCCCAGCACCTCGCGCCGGCCATCGGCGTTGACGCCCACGGCGACGATGACGGCCTTGGACACGATACGCCCGGCGGTGCGGTCTTTCACATAGGTGGCGTCGATCCACAGGTAGGGCCAGTCGCCCTCGATCGGCCGGGTCAGGAAGGCCTGGACGCGCTCGTCGATCTCCTCGCAGAGCCGCGAGACCTGGCTCTTGGAGATGCCGCTCATGCCCATCGCCTTGACCAGGTCATCCACCGAGCGGGTCGAGATCCCCTGGATGTAGGCCTCCTGGATCACCGCGGTCAGTGCCTTCTCGGCCAGCCGCCGCGGCTCCAAGAAGCCCGGAAAGTAGGAGCCCTTGCGAAGCTTTGGGATCCGTAGTTCCACCGTGCCCGCCCGCGTCTCCCAGTCGCGATCGCGGTAGCCGTTGCGCTGCGCCAGCCGCTCGGGGCTCTTCTCGCCGTGCGCAGCCCCAGTCAGGCCGCCCACCTCCAGCTCCATAAGGCGTTGGGCGGCGAACCCGATCATCTCGCGTAGAAAATCGCTGTCGCCGCTCTTCTCCATCAGCCCGCGAAGGGCGATTGTGTCTTCGGTCATCTTCGGTCCTTGGTTCAGGTTGAGCTTCGCAACCCAACCCTACCGAAGATCGTGGATGACCACCGCTACGCCGCTCGCTCGCTACGGCGCCATGGGGAAGGCGCGCGTCGCGAGCGGCTACGCTATCGCCAACGAGCTACACCACGTCCCGGGACACGACCCTCATGGGGTTCTGGTGGCGACGAGAAGAGATGCATGAGGCACGGATTATCCGGGCCGCAGAGACGCTCGCCCGGACCTTTGACCTTGGCGAAGGCGAACAGGTTTCAGCTCTCCAGGGCGAGGGCTTCACCGAAGGCGAGGCATGGCGGATAATCACGCTGCTACCGCTGGCCTTCAGCCGACCCGTGTTAGAGCAATTGGGTGTCCGTCGCTTCGTGATGCGCGTGACAGCGCGAAAGGCCGACGGACGGCGCGTGACGGCAATGTTGACGCGTCAGCCCGAATACGTCGCAGGCCTAAAGCTAGCGCGAAAGCATCGCCAAAATGGTGTGATGGCTCACGGCGTTTACGTGCTCATCGCGGAGAGCAGCGCCGACATCAACGCGGTAAGCAAAGCGCTGAACGAGGGCGTGGATATAGCTGGCGGAACTGTTGCCGCATCGCTGATCGGCCCGGAGATCGCCAAGCATCTCATTCGCTGAGTTCGCAACCCACCCACAACCGCCCTTCACCCTGTCTGCATTCCGACAGGGCTTTCGACCCCTCATCCGGCGCTGCGCGCCACCTTCTCCCGCAAGGGGAGAAGGATAGACACGGACTGCCGCCACCCCTCGCCACACCCCGAAAAACCGCGTATCACCCTCAAAATACAGAGGGGAAACCGGTGTCATGGCCAGGATTACGGTGCTGGGCGAGTGCATGGTCGAGATGTCGCCGGAGGGGGTCTGCGACGACGGGGCGCCGCGTTACCGGATGGGCTTTGCGGGCGACACCTTCAATACCGCTGTCTACATGTCGCGGCTGGGTGACGCGGTGGCCTATTGCACGGCGCTGGGGCAGGGCGATCCGTTCAGTGAGGGCGTGCTGGGCGCCATGCGGCGCGAGGGGCTGGATACCCGGCTGGTGCGCGAGGCCAGCAACCGTCTGCCGGGCCTGTACACCATCGTGCTGGACGACAGCGGCGAGCGGAAGTTCTTCTACTGGCGTGAGCGGGCCCCGATCCGCGACCTGTTTTCCGAGCACACCGCCGACCAGCTGATCGAGGCCGCCAAGGCCAGTGACCTCGTCTATCTGTCGGGCGTCACCCTGGCGGTGATCGGCGATATCGGCCGGGCGCGGCTGAAGGACATCCTGGCCTATGTGCATTCGCTGGGCGTGGCCGTGGCCCTGGACTTCAACTATCGCCCCGCCCTGTGGGCCAGTCCGGAAGCCGCCCGCGCCGCCCTGGACGGCATTGTGCCCGCGTGCCGCTATGTGTCGCTGAGCAGCGAGGATTCCCGGCCCCTGTATGGTCGCGAGGCGCAGGACCTGGCCGCCCAGTGGGCCGCGCTGGGGGCCGAGGTGGTGGCCCGCGACGAGAGCCACGCCGTCAACGTCCATCGCCCCGAGGGCGTAACCGCCACCCCGCCGCCGGGCCGGGTCAAGGCGCTGGACACCACCGGGGCCGGGGACAGTTTCAACGCCGCCTATCTGTCGGCGCGGCTGGCCGGCGTGCCCATCGAGACGGCCGTGGCCCGGGCCCACGCCCTGGCCGCCGTGGTCGTCACCTGCAAGGGCGCCATCGCGCCGCTGGCCTCTATGCCCGTAGTCGAACGGGGATAGGACAGAGTCGGTCGTAGGTTTTTCAAAGGCTTATTTTCCTACTTGTGCGTCACGATAGGAAAATTATCCTCATGTGCGGAAAATCAACCTAATGTCGAGCCGTGGTCGCTGGACTGCGACCCCGATGAGAGGACGCCATGCTGGTTCAAGCCTTAGAGGATATCTGGTCGGTCACGCCCGACCCCCGCCGTGACCGCCTGACGGTGGGGTTTGTCACCCACCTTGTGGCCATGGCCTTCGACGTGTCGCCCGGCGACATCGCGGCCCACAAGCGCACCTCGGTGGCGGCGGCGCGGGCCCGGCAGGTCGCCATCTATCTGACGCACGTCACCTTTCACTGGCCGCTGGCCCGGGTGGCCTTCGCCTTCGGACGCGATCGCACGACCTGCGCCTATGCCTGCCACAAGGTCGAGGACCTGCGCGAGAACGCCCTGTTCGACTCCCGTCTGGTCGAGCTGGAGGACTGCCTGCGCCAGGCGCCGCGCAAGTTCGAGGAGCCGCGTTGATGAGCGCTTCGGTTGATCTTGCGGTTGAGGCCCTGGCCGTGCGGGCGGCGCGGCTGCTGGCCCGTCCGGGCGCGGTGATCGAGGCCGCATCCCTGGGCTATGCCGTGCGGCTGGGCCCCAACCGTCGCCGCCGGCCGATGCTGGTTATCGACGAGCCGGCGTTCGACGCGCTGGTGGGGATGGTCGATCTGACGCCGCGCGCCCAGGGCGGCTGGACGATGGCCTTTCGGCCGCTGGCGATGGGCCGGCCGCCCGCGCCGCCACCGGGCAAGCCTGGCATCATCGAGGGGGAGCGGGTGATCGAGGAGCCCGGACTTGGTCGCACCGCGTTCAGGGCCAATCTGGGCGAGTCGCCCCTGGCCTGGCTGGCGCGGCGTCGCGATCCGCAGGGCCGGCCCTGGCTGACCCCGGTGGAGGCCGCCGCCGGCGAGCGCCTGCGCGACGAGTTTCAGCGCGCCGGATCTGTGGGGCGTCTGACCATGAACTGGGACGCGGGGCCGCGCGTCGATGGCGGCGGCGGTCGCCGGGTGGAGCCCGTCGAACGCGCCCGCGCCGCCAAGGACCGTATCGCTGCGGCGCTGGAAGCAGCAGGGCCGGGCCTGCGCGAGATCCTCGAGCACGTGTGCCTTGCGGGCACCGCCCTGGAGGCCGCCGAGCGGGCCCTGGGCCTGCCGCGCCGGGCCGGCAAGACGGTGCTGAAACTGGCCCTGCAGCGTCTGGCGGCGCACTACCGGATGGCCTGACGCGAAAAGGGCGGGACCTTGCGGCCCCGCCCTTCCTCAAAACAGCGCGCTGTCTAGAGCGCGTTCCGAAAAGTGGGAACCGGTTTTCGGAATGAAACGCGCGTGAAAACAAAAGACTAGAGCGGGTTGCGATCTGATTCCATCAGATCGCAACCCGCTCTAGTGCTTCAGCGCGTGCTTGAGGTCGCGCATCTGGTCGTGGCCCGACTTGACCGAGATCCAGGCCTTTTCGATGACGGCGCGGGTGTGGCCCTCGACATCGGTGTCGTCCAGGGCCTTTTCGAACCTGGCCTTGATGTGGTCTTCGCCGGACTCGACCTCGTTGATCACCGCCTGGTCGCCCTTGGTCAGGCTTTCCTTCAGATTAACGAACACGCGCTGGGCAGCGGCCATCAGGGTGCCGTCGTCCTTGGGCTTGCCGCCCAGGCGGCGGACTTCGTCCTGAAGCTCCGAAGCGATGCTGCGGCGTTCCTGGGCGCGGCGTTCAAACAGGTCCTTGTAGGTGGAGCCATCGGCGTCCTTGGCCGCTTCGGCATAGCCGTCGGCGCTGTCGATGGTGGTCTCAACCAGGCCGTTGACGAGCTTGATGTGGTCTTCGTTGGAATGGGACATGGAGGCCTCTCTCTTGATTGCCAGGGCTAGAACGCGGGCCATCTGCGGGGGTTCGAAGCGGCGCCGTGGAATTGTCAGGCCTTCTTGCCCAGCAAGCCCCAGGCGGTGGTGGCGGCGGCAAGCACCGGCCCGCGCGTGCGCTTGTTGATCAGCAGAACGGCGGCCACGCCTGTGACGATCAGGGCCAGGGCCAAGGGCGCAGCCTTGCGCGCCCAGCTAGCCTTGCCGTGCTCGTCGGGTATCAGCGCATAGTCGGGAACCGGGGCGACCGGTTCAGGCAGGCTGGCCTCGGGCTGGCGGCCCAGCAGACCAGAGAGCCTGGCGGCGGCGCGCGAGCGCCTGTTGGCCGGCGTATGCAGCGGCGTGTCTTGGGCGACCATGGGGGGCTCCGTGCGAAGGGGAGCCTCGATAACGCCCCTGGTCGCAGGACGATCCGTCGGCCGGCGTCAGTCCGGGTCGGTATCCAGCCTGGCCCCGACATGGTCGATGCCCAGTTCGCGGGCGCGGGCGACCTGGCGATGGCGCTCGGCATAGCGGGCCTTGCTGGCCTCATCGCGGCTGTCGTGGCAGGCCGGGCAGGCGACGCCCTCGACATAGAGCGGCGAGGCGCGATCCTGCGGGCTGACCGGTCGGCGGCAGGCGCGGCACAGGGCATGGGTCCCGGCTGACAGGCCATGGCCCACCGCCACCCGCTCGTCGAACACGAAGCACTCGCCGCGCCACAGGCTTTCGGGTTCAGGAACGGCTTCCAGATAGTCGAGGATGCCGCCCTTCAGGTGGAAGACGTCCTCGATGCCTTCGGACTTCAGGAAGGCGGTCGACTTTTCGCAGCGGATGCCGCCGGTGCAGTACATGGCCACCTTGAGTGGCGGGGCACCCGCGCCGCGCGCCGCTTCCAGCCCGGCGCGATAGTCGCGAAACCAGTCGGGGAAGGCCGAGAAGCTGCTGGTCTTCGGATCGACCGCCCGCGCGAAAGCGCCGATGGCGACCTCGTAGTCGTTGCGGGTGTCGATCACCAGCACGTTTGGGTCAGCGATCAGGGCGTTCCAGTCTGCGGGCTCGACATAGGTCCCGGCATTGGCGACCGGGTCCAGGTCGGGCAGGCCCAGGGTGACGATTTCCTTCTTCAGCCGCACCTTCATGCGGTGGAAGGGCATGGCGTCGGCCCAGGCGGTCTTGGGCGTCAGGTCGGCGCAGCCGGGCAGGGCGCGGATATGGGCCAGCACCGTCTCTATGGCGTCATTGGTCCCGGCGATGGTGCCGTTGATCCCCTCGCGGGCCAGCAACAAGGTGCCCCTGACGCCGTTGGCGCAGCACAGGGCGGCCAGCGGGCCTTGCAGGGCGGCCGGGTCTTCGAAGCGGGTGAACCGATAGAGCGCGGCCACGCGGAAGGCTTGGGAGTTTGTCGTCACGGGCGTGGCCATAGGCGCTTCTGAACCGTGTCTCAAGCGTGGCGGAACCAAAACGCCACACTGTCGGTTACCCCGCCATGAGCATCCTGATCGTCATCATCATCGCCCTGGTCCTTCTCGGACTTGCCCTCTACATCGTTCAGAGGTCGCCGATACCGTCGCCAGTGAACTGGATTATCCAGCTTCTGCTGGTGGTCGTCGCGATCCTGTTCATCGGCAATCGCGCAGGCTTCTTCTAGGCCCAGTTCGCCTCAGTTAAGGGCGGCGACGGCGTCTGTCTGGATGCGGTTGACCATGGCCTTGAGCCCGTTGGAGCGCTGTGAAGACAGGGCTTCGGACAGGCCAAGCCGGTCCAGGGCCGCCTTGGCGTCGAAGGTCGCGATATCCGCCGCCGGCCGGCCCGAATAGAGCCGCAGCAGGATGGCGATCAGGCCGCTGACGATATGAGCGTCGCTGTCGCCGCGAAACAGGATGGAGCCGTCGGTCTGGGGCTGGGTGACCAGCCAGACCTGACTGGCGCAGCCCCGAACCTTGTTGGTTTCCGACCGCTCGGCATCGCTGAGCGGCGAGAGGTCGCGACCCAGCTCGATCACGTAGCGATAGCGCTCTTCCCAGTCGCCGAGCAGTTCGAACTCGTCGGCCAGTTCGTCGAGGGCGGCGTCGATGGAGCGGGTCATGGCGCGCCCTTTAGGGGGCGGGCCCGCTGCTGGCAAGGGTTCAGGCGCGCGGAAGGGTGAGGTGCGCGGCGAGGCCCGAGCCGGGCCGCGAGGTCAGGCGCAGGGCACCGTTCATGGCGCGCGCCAGCAGGTCCACGATCGGCAGGCCCAGACCCGCACCTTCGCTGGCCCGCGTCAGGGTGCTTCCACCCTGTTCGAACGGGCGCAGCAGGCGCGGCAGTTCCGACGGATCAACACCCGGACCCTGGTCGACGATCAGGATCTCGACCATGCCGCCGGCCGCCGACTGGACCGCCACGAAAATCTGGCCGCGTTCCGGCGAGTGCGTCACGGCGTTCTGCAACAGGTTGGAGAGCATGGTGCGCAGGCCACGCCGGTCGGCCATCACGCAGGACGCCGCGCTGAGATCGGCGATCCGCACGGTGATCCCGCGCGGCGCCATTTCCGCGCGCAGCGGCTCCAGCGCCTCTTCGATGGCTTCGTCCAGCGGCTCAGGCGACAGGTTCAGGTCGGTGACGTGACCTTCCAGACGCGCCAGTTCGACCACCTGATTGACCAGTTTCAGCAGCTTCAGGCCGCTGTCGTGAACGATCTGCGCGTACTCCTGATATTGCGGCGAACCCAGCGGGCCATAGAGCTCGCGCGAGAGGATTTCCGAGAAACCGATGACGGCGTTGAGCGGCGTGCGCAGTTCATGGCTGACCATCCGCAAGAACGACCGCTTGCGGTTGTCCAGCGCGACCCGTCGACGTTCGTGGGCCCGCTCACGTCGAGCGGCCGCGCTGTCGGCGGGAAACGCTGCGTCCAGAGACGCCGGTTCGGTCATGGTGTAAGCTCCCGGACGTTCTGTCCGCACAGGTACGACCACAAGCCTCTCAGACCGCGCTTACCATTCCGTTTCCGTCCACAGTCGTTACACGACGAAAGATCGCTCGGGGATTGAGCGCGCTGGAGGGAACGGGTCCGTCACGATAAGCTTTGAAGACGACGCTGATGTGCGTCCTGTTCGAGGAATCTGCCAGATCTTGGAATTCACGCCCACCGCCGATTTGCCCCGTCCCGCCGCTCATCGCTTGCGCGGCTTTGACGCTGCGCGCCTGTGGCGGCTGGGTTGGCTGGCAGCCGTGTGCCTGGCGGCGGCCGCCACGGCGCTGTTGCCCGACGCGGTGAGTCTCCCGGTCTGGGGGGCTCTGGCGGCCGGCGTGATTCCCGCCCTGCTGTCCTTTCCCCTGTCCAGCGACGCCCTGCGAGACGACGAGCGCGCCCAGTCCCTGCTGCTGGTCGCCTGGGCGGTGGGCGGATCTGCCGCAGCTGTCCTGACCGGCGGCGTCTCGGGCGCGATGAGCGCCTGGTGCCTGGCCCCGGTCGCCGCCGCCGCCACCCTGGCCCCGGCCCGTCGCCTGGCCGAGGGCGCGGCCCTGGCGCTGATCGGTGGCTGCGTGGCGGCCCTGACCCAGTTGTCGGGTCTGGCCCCGCCCGCCCCGACGGGCGCACTGGCCTTCATTCTGGGCTTTCTGGCCCTGACCACCATCGGGCTTGGCCTGGCCTCGGGGCTGCTGATCGGCCGTCGCCGTGCCTGGGCGCGCGACACTCGCCACGCTGCCGACCTGCTGGTGCTGGAAGGACTGCTGGACGGCCTGCCGCATCTGGCCATGAGCGTCACCCCCAAGGGGCAGGTGGTCACCGCGCGCGGCGCGCCGCCGTCGGGTGTCTCTACCGACGAGATCATGGCGCGGGGCCTGTCGGCCGCCGCTGCAACGGGCGACCGACAGCGCCTGACCGGGGCCATAGCCCAGGCCTTCCGCGAGGGTCAGGTCAGCCTCGTGTTCAACCCCGCCCTGGGGCTGGAGCGGATCGTGGCGCTGGACCTGCAACGCGTCTCGCCGGGCCTGCTGGTGGGGCTGCTGCGCGACGTCACGGCCGAGCGCACCCGCGAGGCGGCCCTGGACCGGGCCCGCGTCGACGCCGAGGCCCTTGCTGCCGGCCGAGCCCGGTTCCTGGCCAATATGAGCCACGAGCTGCGCACCCCTCTGAACGCGATCATGGGCTTTTCCGACATCATGCGCTCGCGGATGTTCGGCCCCCTGACCGATCGCTATGGCGAGTATGCCGAACTGATCCACGAAAGCGGCGGCCACCTGCTGGATCTGATCAACGACGTGCTGGACATGTCCAAGATCGAGGCCGAGCGCTTTGAGCTGTCGCGCGGGGTATTCGACGCCCGCGAGGCGGTGCAGGCGGCCATGCGCCTGCTGCGCGTCCAGGCTGATGGTGCGGGCGTGCAATTGCGCGGGGTTCTGCCCCCGGGCGATCTGGAGGTGGACGCTGACCGGCGGGCGCTGAAGCAGATCGTCCTGAACCTGATCTCCAATGCGCTGAAGTTCACCCCGCGCGGCGGCCAGGTGACGGTCACGGCCGACGGCTATGACGGCGTGCTGGAGATTGTGGTGGCCGACACGGGCGTGGGCATCAGCCCGGAAGATCTCGAGCGCCTGGGTCGTCCCTACGAGCAGGCCGGCGGCGTCGATCAGCGCGCGCGCGGCACGGGTCTTGGCCTGTCGCTGGTGCGGGCCTTCGCCAAGCTGCATGGTGGCGAGATGCACATCGAAAGCCGTCTGGGCGCAGGTACCAGCGTTTCGGTTCGACTGCCGGTCTTGCTGGCTCCGCTGCCCCTGCCTTTGCCGGCGCCCGCATCGGTCGAGCCTCCGGCCCAGCCCGTTCCGCCCGCCAGCCTGGGCGACAACGTGATCGCCTTCGCCCCGCGCTAGAGCCGCAGGGTGTTCTCCCTCTCTAAAAGAGAACAGGAAGCCTTGGCCGACTACCGCAGAAACGCCCGGCCTGCCGCGAAGTCGCCGACCTCGACATAGGCCTTGCGGACCACGTCGCCGTCGCGCCCGGAAAAGCTGAATTCGATGGTCACCGCCTCTCGCGGATCCAGGCGGCTGATGGCCTCGGCCGTGGCGGCCGGGAAGCGAAAGGCCAGGCCGCTTTTGGCGCCGGTCGGCAGAAGGGTGAGGGGGGCCTCGTCGCGGGCCTCGGCGGTAAACACCAGGCTGGCCGAGCGGGGCGAGACCTTGGCCGCCAGGCTGCGACCGCCACGCGGATCGATATAGGGGCCCTGGGTGCGGGCCGGGTCGCGGATCACCAGCCGTGCGCCATAGGGACGTTCGCCCGTGGCGAAGGTTGCGACGGCCATGACTGCCCCGCCGCGTCCGGCCAGGCCAAACACCAGTCGGTCGCCGCCGAACGCCGCCGGTTGCGACAGACGCCAGAGAGGAATGGTGCTGGAACTGGTCCGCTCGGCCTGCCAGGCAGCCACATCGCCCGGATAGGTCATCCGCTGCATCACCGCATAGGCCTCGAAGGCCTTGCGCACCCGGCCGGCGGCGGTGGTCAGGTCGGCGGAATCGCAGGCGGCTGCCGACGCCTTGGCCCGGGCCCGCTGCTCCAGCGCCTCGACCTGGGCCTGGCCGGCACCCGAGCGCAGGGTGGCGCCGCGTGCCTGGGCGCGAGCGGAATCCAGCGCCGCCCCGACCGAGGGCGCAAACAGCCGACAGCGGGCGTCGGCCGAGGTCATCAGGGTGCGCTCATAAAGCTGGTCGGCGGCATTGGCCGCCAGGGCCGCTGCCGGCACCGCCAGGGCTCCCGCCAAGGCAAGACTGGTCAGGGTCCGTCCCTGGCTCCAGGAGACACGCCGCAATCGCCGAACGGAAAAGCCGGGTTCGGCGGCCATCGCGGGGGAACTCCTTGAGAAAGCAAAGGGCCCGCTCGAAAAGAGCAGGCCCGGGGGCGGGGTTTCTCGTATGGTCGAGACTTGAGGGCAGCTTAGCCGCCCAGGGTTTCGGTTCGGTTAGCATGCTTCTGTCGACGGATATCTGGGTGGGGGCGCTGATCCGCCGGGCCGAACTGGCGGGCGCCTTCGCCATGGTCGTGCGCAAGGGCGACGCGCGCGCCGGCGCCGTGCTGGTCAAGGCCGTGGATCGTCGTCAGAACACGGCGCGCCTGTTCGCGGAGGCCACGCGGGGCGACGGCGAGCGCTTCTGGATGCAGCCCACCAAGTCGGATTTCGAGCCCGACCTGGACGCCTATGCCCAGCGCGCGGCCCGCATCGATCCCGATGTCTGGGTGATCGAGATCGAGGATCGCGACGGCCGGCATTTCCTCACCGAGGCTGTCGAGGAATAGGCGCCGGGTGCGCGGATTCCTGTGGAGAACGCCCGGACGTGGGCCGTTAACCGCGCTCCTAAACCGGACCTAAAGTCCCTTGCGGCACAGTCGTGAACGTCCAACGCCCCCAGACAACCGTGCCGTGCCGCCATGCTTTTCCTGATGAACGATGTGGTCCTCAACCTCGACGCTGCGGAGCTGACTCCGCCGGTTTCCAGCGACCGTTTCGCCATGCTGTCGCTGGCCTATGTGGGGGAACTGGGGCGCGAGCTGTATGCCGAAGAGCCGTTGCTGCACACGAAGGACCCGGAACGGGCCATGCGGCTGGCGGCCCTGATCATCGCCAAGGCCCCGGAAGTGAATGCGGCGCTGTTCGTCGCGCCCGGGCGGGGCTGCCTGGTCGAGCAGGTGCAGGTTCGCTACGCCCAGATCGGGATAGAGGTCATGGCCGCCCTGCTGCAACGCCAGAAGACCGGGTCTTTGACCAATGTCGAAGCCGACCGCCAGGTCTGGCGCCGCCTCGCAGCCTGAAGGTCGCTTTAAACCAGAACGGCCATCAGCCACTTGATGGCGACGGCGATGGCGATCAGTCCGCCGATGGTCGTGGTGATGCACAGCACGGTAGCTTCAGTGCGGGGAGCTTGGGAACCCCGCGGTTCGTCCCAAAGAGCCATGGTCTGTTTCCTCTCCAGGCCGGGCGCTCTCAATGGGCGCCACGTTCCTGACCAGCGCAGCATGACTCCAATCTCATTGTAGCGACAGGGCTAATTTGACGCGGTCCGCACCTTGAGAATCCGGCGGCTTTAGGTCTAGTTTTCAATTTTTGGTTGCGGATTTTCGCGTTGGGGTGGGTATGGCGGACCGGGGGCGCGGCGCGGCGGCTGCAACGATGTTCGCCTGGCTGATGCTGAGCGTTGCGATCTGGCCTGGAATGGCTGGCGCGGCGCAGGTGACAGAGGTCGAGAAGGTCCAGATCTCACCGGCCAAGGCCGGGCGCTGGCTCAAGGCCGAAAGCCCTCGCTTCACAGTCTATAGCGATGGCGACGAGCGCTTGCTGCGCGACTATGTGGTCAAGCTGGAGCTGTTCGACACGTTGTTGCGTCATCTGCACAACATGCCGCTGGACGGCGCACCGCCGCGCAAGCTGTCGATCTTCCTGATCCGTGAGCGCGCGCAGTTCGACGTGGTCTGGCCTGGAATGCCGTCCGGCGTGGCCGGCTTCTATACCTCCAGCGTCGGCGACATCTTCGCCATGGCCACCCGCTCGCGCGACGACAACACCGTGGTGCAGCACGAATACGTCCACCACTTCATGCTGCAGTACTTCCCCTATGGCTATCCGGCCTGGCTGGTGGAGGGCTATGCCGAGTTCTTCGGCAGCGCCGAGGTTGACCGGGATACGATCGCGGTCGGTCGCAATGTCGGGCGGGGCGACAACCTGAAATATGTCGACTGGACGCCGATCGAGACCGTTCTCACCAAGCGGCCCTTTGAGCTGAAGGGCACAGACCCGGCGATGTTCTATGCCCAGGCCTGGCTGATGACGCACTACTTCATGAGCGACCCGGCCCGATACCAGCAGCTGAACGCCTATATGAAGGCGGTCGGGGAGGGCGGTGATCCGCTGACGAGCATGCAGGCCAGTTCTGGTCTCTCGGCCGAGGCGCTTCAGGCCAGGCTGCGCGACTACATGCGCGTGAAGATCCAGGTCATCACCTATACGCTCAAGGGCCTGCCGCCGCCGCCGATCCAGGTCACGCCGCTGTCCACGGCGGCCGATGACCTGCTGCTGGCCGATTTCTCGCTGCGACGCCTGGGCCTGGATCGCGACGAGCCTGACGATGAAGAGTCCAGTGGCGGCTCCATCGAGGCCCGGGCCGAGGCGCGGAGCCGGCGAGCCAAGTGGCGAGCCGATTTTCTGGCCGACATCCGGCTGCGCGCCGCGCGGCATCCCGAAGAACGCCTCGGCCAGCTGGTTCTGGCGCGCGCCGAGCTGGCGCTGGGTGATCAGGCCAGGGGCCTGGCCCTGATCGACCAGTTCACCCAGGCGCGCCCGGACGATGCCGAGGGTTTCGAGCTGGCCGGTCTGGCCCGGCTGGCGGCCGGTGACGCCGACCCCGACCGCCAGTCCGAGCAGTACAAGGCGGCCGGACCACTGCTGGCCAAGGCCTACAAGCTGGATCCCACCCGCTACCAGACCCTCTATGGCTATGCGCGCAGCCGGACACTGGACCCGAAATATCCGACCCCCAATGTGATGGCGGCGCTGGAAGAGGCTCAGGCCCTGGCACCCCAGGTGTCGGAAATCACCCTGGCCACAGCTCAGGCGATGATGCTTCGTGATCGCGACGATGAGGCCGCCGCCCTGCTGGGGCCGGTCGCCAACAGCCCGCACGGCGGGGCGGAAGCCGCCCGTGCCAGGGCCATGCTCAAGACCTTGTCCGAGCGCAAGGCGAAGGGCGAGGGTGACAAATAGCGTCCGGACGGCTAACCCCGCGCGATGAGCACTTCCCCCGTCTTTCAGGCCGCCCGTCGGCGCACCTTCGCCATCATCAGCCACCCTGACGCCGGCAAGACGACCCTGACCGAAAACCTGCTGCTGGCCGGCGGGGCGATCCGCGCGGCCGGCGCGGTGCGGGCCCGCGGCCAGACCCGCCGCACCCAGTCCGACTGGATGAAGATCGAGCGCGAGCGGGGGATCTCGGTCTCGGCCTCGGTGATGACGTTCGACCACGACGGTCTGATGTTCAACCTGCTCGACACGCCGGGCCACGAGGACTTCTCGGAAGACACCTATCGCACCCTGACCGCCGCCGATGCGGCGATCATGGTGCTGGACGCCGCCAAGGGCATCGAGCCCCAGACCCTGAAGCTGTTCGAGGTCTGTCGCCTGCGCGACATCCCGATCATCACCTTCATCAACAAGATGGACCGCGAGGCCCAGGACCCGTTCGAGCTGCTCGATGAGGTGTCGTCCAAGCTGGCCCTGGATCCCGCGCCGCTGTTCTGGCCGGCCGGTTCGGGCGGACGGTTCAAGGGCATGCTGGACCTGCGCAAGCAGACCTTCATTCCCTATGCCAAGAAAAGCTCGACTGACGACGAGGGCCATCCCGATCCGGTGGCCCTGAACTCCAACGCCATCAGCCGCTTTCTCGACCCCGAGGAGCAGGCCGAGGTGGAAGAGGGCGCCATGCTGGTCTCCGAGGCCGCCAAGCCGTTCGACGTGACGAGCTTCCTCGAAGGCCACATGACGCCGGTGTTCTTCGGTTCGGCCCTTCGCCATTTCGGCGTGGCTGAACTGCTGGCCGGCATCGGGGCCTATGCCCCGCCGCCCAAGCCGGCCAAGGCCCTGCGCTCGGGCGCCGAGACCCACGTGGCCCCGGGCGACGCGGAGGTTTCGGGCTTTGTCTTCAAGGTCCAGGCCAATATGGACCCCAATCACCGCGACCGGATCGCCTTCCTGCGCCTGACCAGCGGCCGCTTCACGCGCGGCATGAAGCTGAAGGCCCAGAACACCGGCAAGTCGATGAGCGTCAATGCGCCGATCATGTTCTTCGCCAGCGATCGCGAACTGGCCGAAGACGCCTTTGCCGGCGACGTGATCGGCATCCCCAACCACGGCGTGCTGCGGGTCGGCGACAGCCTGTCGGAAACCGGCACCCTGCGCTTTGCCGGCCTGCCCAACTTCGCCCCGGAAATCCTGCGCCGGGTGCGGGTCAAGGATCCGCTGAAGGCCAAGCACCTGAAGAAGGCGCTGGAAGGCCTGGCCGAGGAAGGCGTCACCCAGCTGTTCCGCCCGATGATCGGCTCGGACTTCATCGTCGGGGCTGTCGGCCAGCTGCAGTTCGAGGTCATGGCCGACCGCCTGGCCAACGAATACCAGCTGGACTGCATCTTCGAGCCCAGCCCCTATGCCGAGGCCCGCTGGCTGACCGGCGAGCGCGCCGACGTCGAGGACTTCATCGGCAAGCACCGCACCCAGATGGGCGAGGACATCGACAGCCAGCCGGTCTTCCTGGGCAAGTCGTCCTGGGAAATCGGCTATGTCGCCGAACGGTTCGCCAAGGTGAAGTTCGAGCGGACCAAGGAACGGGGTTAGGAGCGACCTGATCTTGCCGGGCTAGGCGACGGTTTCGGGGGCGGGATCACGAGGCGGTTCAAATGCGCCCGCCAGGCAAAGAAGACTCAATCTGGACGAGCCCTGAACGCTCACGCATAGTCGAGATGACGCTTCGGGGGATGCGGTGATCGATCCTGTTCTGTCGTTTTTGCTTGTGACCGGCGCCAACTGGATCACCAAACAGCTGACCGACGTCTCGGGCAAGTTGCTCAGCGTCGAGGGCGCAGCCTCGATCATCACCAATGTGGCCAGCAGCCAGCTTTTCGACCCCGTCTGTCGTCGCCTGCGCGGCTCCTTCGTCGCGCACTTCAGGGGCCAAGACGGCTCGCTGCCGCGCAATCATGATGTCGAGCGGGCGGTCCGCAGCGCGCAACTGGCCGCCGACAAGGTGTTGGTTGCAAGCTTCGGCGAGCGGGCAGAACGCCGCAACCAGCCTTCGAACATCGCCTTCGCCAAAAAAGCCCTGGCCTGGATCGAGACCCAAACCCAGGCCATCGCGACCCTCACCGTCGCCGATACGGCGCTTGAACAGGTGATCGCCGCGCTTGAGGCACCGATGGTCAAGGACGATCCGGGCCTGACGGCGGCGGCCGACCTTGCGCTGACAGCGGCGTTCGACGAGCTGAAGGCCGGGGCCGGCGTGGCCGCGCCGGATGAGTTCAGGACACTGTTCTTTAAAGGCGACGCCGGTTGCCCGCCCTGGCTGGACGCCTTCGGCGCCTTCCTCGCCGAGCAGATCAAGACCAATGACCGTTTCAGGTCTGTACTGACAGCCGCGCGGCTGGCCGAGATCGGGGCGGGCGTTCGGCGGATCGAGGACCTGGTGGCCAAACAGGCACCGATCTGGGCAGACCTGCGCGACAAGACAGACCTCATCCTAGCTGGGATGGAGCGGGTCGAGCGCAAGGTCGACGACCTGCATGCCATGGTCGCCCTTCTGGTCGCCGATCGCGGTGGCGGGGCAGGCGACCGGGCGGCGATCGAAGCCGAGATCACTCGCCTCCGCGAAGACGGTGCCCTGACCACCCGCGCCATCGAGACCTTCCTGAGCGACGTCGGCGAAACGCCGCTGTCACCGGACCAGTGGCCCGACCAGTTGCGGGCCTTCGCTGAGCGGTTCCGCCGCCTGGTCGATGAGCTGGCCCGCCGAACCAATCTGCCCGCCGACCTGGAGGCCGAACGCGCCCGCGCTGCAAGAGCGGCCGAGACCGGCGATCTTGATACCGCCGAAACCATCCTCGCCGCCTTGACCGATCGCATCGCCGCCTGGCGTCGCGAGCAGCGGGAAATGCTCGATCAGGCCGGTCGCGAGGAAGCCCGGCTGTTGGGTGAACGCGCCGAGATCGCCAAGACCCGCCTGCGCTATGCCGAGGCCGCAACCCTCTATGCCCGGGCCGCCAGGGCGGAACCCGCCGAAGATCGCGCGGCGCGATGGCGCTGGACCGTTTCGCAAGGCTCGATCCTTGACGATCTGGGACGCGAGTTCGGTGACAACGCCGCTCTGGTCAAAGCCATAGCCGTTCTGCGCGATCAAGCCCTGCCCCTGGTGCCCCGCGACGAGGCCGCTCTCGACTGGGCTGCGACCCACAACAATCTCGCCATCGCCCTTGCGACTCTGGGCCTTCGGGAGAGCGGCACCGCGCGCCTGGAAGAGGCCGTCACCGCCTTTCGCGCCGCCCTGAAGGAATACACCCGCGACCGCGTGCCCCTCGACTGGGCCATGACCCAGAACAATCTCGCCGCCGCCCTCCGGACCGTGGGCGAGCGGGAGAGCGGTGCCGCGCGCCTGGAAGAGGCCGTCACCGCCTATCGCGCCGCCCTGGAGGAATTTACCCGCGACCGCGTGCCCCTCGACTGGGCCATGACCCAGAACAATCTCGCCAATGCCCTTGCAACCCTCGGCCAGCGGGAGAGCGGCACTGCGCGCCTGGAAGAGGCCGTCACCGCCTATCGCGACGCCCTGGAGGAATTCACCCGCGACCGCGCGCCCCTCGACTGGGCCATGACCCAGAACAATCTCGCCATCGCCCTTGCGACCCTGGGCGAGCGCGAGAGCGGTACCGCGCGCCTGGAAGAGGCCGTCACCGCCTATCGCGACGCCCTGCAGGAGCGAACCCGCGATCGCGTACCCTTCCTCTGGGCGCAAACCCTGGAAAATCTCGCCCTGGCTTTCGAGGCTCTGTTTGACAAGACAGAACAACCGTCTTGGCGCGTTCAAGCCCTGGCGGCGGCGCGCGAAGCCTTGCAAATCTATGAGGCGACCGATGCGCAATATTACGTCACGAAATGCCGTGACCTGATCGGTCGGCTCGAGGCCAAGTCCTGATCCCTGTTACCAACGGCCGTTGATCCTGACCTCAGAGGGTTGGGATGTAAAAACATCCCGTCACCTCGGGACCAAGTCCCGGGGTATAGCCGTCCCGCTTCGCGGCACGTCCAGGGCCTCGCGCAGGGCCGGCTGGCGGGAGCGGCTGACGGGCAGGGGCGCGCCCTCGGCCAGATGCAGGCGCCAGCGGTCGCCGTCGCGCTCCAGCCGCTGCACGTGGGCCAGGTTGACGATCACCGACCGGTGAATGCGCAGGAAGGTCTCCGGAAGCTCCTCCATCAGGCCATCAAGCCGGGCGGCGTGCAGCAGGCTGCGGCCCCCGGCCAGCCGCAGTTCGGCATAGTCGTCGGCCCCCACCACGGCCAGGATATCGGCCAGGGGCACCAGCTCGACCCCGCGCGCCGAGGCCACGGTCAGGCGGTCGGGGCGGCTGGCGGCGGCGGTCAGGGCGGCCTCGCGGCTGCGATCGTCGCGGCCCAGCCGAACGACCTCGACCATCAGCAATGGCAGCACCAGGCTGGTGGCCAGCAGGAAGAAGGAAAAGTCGGCCAGCCATTCCGGGAACCCGACCGCCACGGCCAGGAACAGGGCCAGATAGGCCAGGGTCAGCCGTGCCCCGGGGAGACGCCGCCACACCCCTACAGCGGCCGGAAGGGCGGACAGGGCCACGCCGAGGATGAGGGCCCAGACCGTCTTGATGTCAAAGCCCGGCAGCAGGACCGTGGCGCCGACCAGGCCCAGGGCCAGGCCGACCATCAGCTTGCGCTCCTTGGGCAAGAACCGCGTGGCGACATAGCCGACCAGCAGCACGGCGAAGGTGGCGGCCAGGAGCCAGATGGCGCTCATGCGCCAGGCGTGCAGGGGATAGGGATAGTTGAAGAGCACGCGAAGGCTTTCAACGACAGCCTGCAGGGCCGCGACCCCGGCCATGGCCGCCAGCACAAGGCTCGACCCGGTGCGGCGCAGGGCATGGATGACACCAAACCCGAAGGCTGCCGCCAGCAGCGTCCCGGCGGCCACGAAGGTGATGGCCAGCAGGGCGGTGCGCTGCGGATAGGGATGCGGCAGGACGACCATTGCACTCATCGGCCGGGCGAACGGCAGGCCGCCGTGGAAGGATGACAGGTGCAGGACCAGCGTGTTGTCGCCGGGCTGCCAGGCCGTCTCGCGGATCGGCAGGATCGCCTGGTAGCGTCCGGGGACCTCTTGGCCCTTGGTGGCGCCGGGGCGGCCATTCACGCCCAGCGGGCGGCCGTTGAGCCAGGCTTCCGATGACGCGACGCCCGCCAGATAGAGGGCGCGGGGACTTGCGTCCCTCGGGGCGGCGATCGTGGACCGGATCCACAGCTCACGGCCCTGCGGATTGACGAAACCCTCAACCGGCCGGCAGTCGCTCAGACTCGGACCGCTGGGACCGGCGACGCCCTGGCAGGCCTGCCAGGACAGGTCCTGGGCGCGGGCCAGGGGCGCGAGGCTGGTCAGGACAAGGGTGAGAAACAGGATTCGCCACATGTCCGTACTCATAGGGCGCCGCTGGCCGACAGGCTCTGCCATTCGCCGATCAGGGCAAGCATTTGACCGAAGGGCGGTGGCGGAGCGCACGGCCGGCGGTTCAGCTATGGCCATGACCCAGACATCACTTCATCGCCGCGCCCTGCTCGCCGCCGCCGGCCTCGCCCTTCCCGCCCTTGCCTTCGCGCAGACCGCGCCCCCGGCATCGCCGACCCAGGCCGGCCCCTTCCGGTTCAAGGGCTGGCAGGGCAAGGACACCGATGCCGAGCGGGGCTTCTTCGAGGTTCCCGAGGACCGTCGCGATCCCCGCTCGCGGAAGATCCGGTTGAGC
This sequence comes from Caulobacter sp. AVps18, assembly GCF_058681425.1. Taxonomy (NCBI): domain Bacteria; kingdom Pseudomonadati; phylum Pseudomonadota; class Alphaproteobacteria; order Caulobacterales; family Caulobacteraceae; genus Caulobacter; species Caulobacter sp. AVps18. Next base: position 4,307,559 of record NZ_CM178737.1, on the reverse strand, counting down.
TATGTCCGGTTCGCTTCGACAGCGGCCAAGCCCGGCCCACCGATCATCTACCTGTCCGGCGGCCCCGGCGGCCTGGCGACCCGGGCGCTGGCCGGGCCGCGGTTTCCGATCATGATGGCCCTGCGCGAGGTGGCCGACGTCATCGCCTTCGACCAGCGCGGTACCGGTCTGTCCAACCATATCCCCGAGCGGCCGCCCTCGACGCGCCCGCCGCCGCCGTTCACCCAAGCCGGACTGACGTCCTATTTCCGCACCGATTTCCAGGAGGCCTGGGTCGACTGGACCAGGGCCGGCGTGGCCATGACCGGCTACAATACCGAACAGAATGCCGACGATATCGACGACCTGCGTCGCCAGCTGGGCGCGGAAACGGTCGACCTCTGGGGTATCAGCTACGGTACGCACCTGGCGCTGAGCATGCTCAAGCGCCACGGTGACCGGGTGAACCGTGTGGCCCTGGCCAGTCTTGAGGGGCAGGACCAGACCGTAAAGCGGCCCTCCGCCGTCGACACCCTGTTGAGCCACGTGGATAGCCTGCTGGCCGCCGACCCGGCCGTGCGGGCGGCCATTCCGGACCTGCCAGCCCTGATGCGGCGGGTGCATGCCAGGATGGAGGCGGCGCCGGTCAGCATGACCGCGACGCTGAACGGCGCGCCCGTCACCCTGAAGATCGGCGGCTTCGCCATCCAACTCATGTCGGGTGGCCTGATCGCCAATCCCCAGACCCTGGTCATGCTGCCGGGGCTCTATCTGGCGCTCGATGCCGGCCAGACCGATGTGCTGAAGCCCTTCATGGGCGAGTTTGCCAACCTGCTCGGCATTGCCGGCATGCCCGAAGCGATGGACCTCGCCTCGGGGATCTCGCCGGGCCGGCTGGCCCTGATGCGACGCGAAGCGAAGACCGCTGTGCTGGGCGAGGCGCTGAACTTCCCGATGCCGCAGCTGCTGGGTGTGGTCCCGGGCGCTGATCTGGGCGAGGGCTTCCGCGCGCCGCTGCGTATCGACCATCCCGCCCTGCTGCTGGCCGGCACGCTGGACGGTCGCACGCCGATGTCCGAGCAGGACGAGGTGGCCGCCCAGTTCCGGCGCAAGTCCCGGGTGATCGTCGAGAACGCCGGCCACAACGTCTTTGAGGCCCATCCCGATGTCCAGCCCCTGCTGGTGCGGTTCTTCCGGGGCGAGGCCGTGGCCGATACCCGGCTTAGCCTGCCGCCGCCGAAGTTTAAGCTGGGGTGAGCCGCTTCAGGTGTCCGAGCCTTGAGCGCTTGATCCCGCCCCCGAAACCGTTGAGCCTGTAGGCTGAACCTCTGGGGGACGAGACATGCGGGTGATCGCCATTCTGGGCCTGATGCTGACCCTGTCGGCCTGCGCCGGTGCGGGGGCGGACGGCGGGCTGGATCTGATGTCCGGCAGCGGCGTCCGGGGGAAGGCCCTGGAGGCAAGGCTGAAGACGGCGGCGCTGTCGCCCCTGGGCAGTCGTGCCAATCCCGTGCGGGCCGATAGTCCCGCAGGCCAGCGGGCCTATTTGGCGCGGCTGCGCTGTGGCGACGGGGCACCGCCGACCTCTGAGCGTATGGGCAGCTACGGACCCGGGCCGTTCGGGTCGATCATCGACGGCTATCGGGTGACCTGCGCGGTCGCCGAACTGAAGGAGCGGGAGGTCTTTATGGACATGTACCACCCCGGCCATGTCGAGCCTGCGAGCGTTCCGGGCTTTGCCATTGCTCCGCCGGCGGCGGCCAAACCCTAGAGTGCGTTGCGATCTGATGGAATCAGATCACCCGCTCTAGTGTTTTGTTTTCACGCGCGTTTCATTCCGAAAACCGGTTCCCACTTTTCGGAACGCGCTCTAAACCGGAAACTTCAGCAGGTTGGGGCGCGGGATTGCGGCCTTGAAGGCCCCGCGCGTCTTGGCGGCGTCGGCCCCGAAATCGGCCCAGGCCCTGACGAAGCCGTTGGCGGGCGCGTTGGCGGGCAGGGCGACCACGCCGATGCGGGCAGCGCGCGGGCGCGCTATGGCCGCCAGCTGGGCCCACAGTTCTGCTTCATCCTCGGGCGCGAAGTCCGGGTCGGCGGCCAGCAGGCGGCGCAGGCCCAGCGCCGTATCGGGATCGGCGACATTGAGGGTGACCAGAGCGCTGGCCGGGCTATCGGCCAGGGACTCCAGCGACCGGATCAGTCCGGTCAGGGCCATTTTCAGGCCCGTAGTGCGCCGGTCGCCTCCGGCCTGGCCGGCGCGTGTCTCGCCCTCCAGGCGCACAAAGCCATAGCCGCCATAGCCGGGGTCGGGCTGGCAGACGCTGGCGATCCACAGGGAGATGGCGGTCATGGCGGCGCTCGCGAAGGGTGGGCCAACCTTCTAGCCTGTTTTGTCCGACGAGGCAGCGGGGTCGTAAAGGGCGGAAAAGATGCGTCGGCCGCGCTGGAGTCATGAACAAAAAGTAAACGGAGCGTTAAATTTGATGGTTAACGTCATCTTTAGAAGTGTGAACGTCGTTCTAAGAAGCAGGGTTAGCGCGGGGTCGGGTGGGAGCGGGGTAGGGCAAGAACTGTGCCAGATTGGACCAAAAAGCAGACGAAGCGCTGGAAAAGTCGGTATTTCTTAAGGGTTGCGACTATTTATGGTTAACGGCCCGTAAACACCTATTAACCACTTGTTAAAGCGCTTGGCTCCGGCTTTGCTTCTGTCTGGCTGAACCCCGCCGAACGTCTCGGTGCGGGACAGTTGTCGGAGTACGGATCGATGTTCGAGTTCGGTCGGGACCTGAAGCGTCTGTTCGGCGTCGACGCTGGCGCGGAGTCCAAGGGCGCGGCGCACCGCGATGGGCTGACGGGCGGGGACACCTCGCTTCTTGAACTGCTCGACATCAGATTGCTGACCAACGAGGCCCGCTCGGCCGACGTCGCCGCCGGCCGGATCGGCTGCAAGGATCGCGGCTCGCGCCTGCTGGAAGCGGCCGTGGTCTGGCGCGAACTGGCCCGCCGCTCAGGTGACGCCGCCGCCCTGCGCAAGGCCGCTTCGCATGCCGAGGCGGCTACGAAGGTCTTTGAAAGTGAACGTCGCCTCGACGCCCTGGCCGCTGCCCGCTGCGAGCAGGCCGTTCTGGCCATACTGGGCGCCGACCTGTTCGGCGACGAGGGCCTGCACGCCGCCGCCGGCGCGGCTCTTACCCTGGCCCGTACCGCGCCCAGCCAGCGCTGCGGCCTGGCCATGGCCCTGATCGCCGGCCTGGACGGCCGCGCAGGTCTGGCCGAGAACAATCTGGATCGCGCCCTGGCGGCGGTGCAGGGCTATGAAGCGCCGCTGCGCGCCCTGGCGGCCGCCAAGCGCACCAAGGGCGGCGGCGCCCGCCTGCTGCTGGCTGACCAGCGCGCGGCCCGCATCGAGCTGATCCTGACCTGCGCGATCCGTCTGAAAGACCGCACCCTGGCCCAACTGGCCGTGTCCGAGGCGACGACGGCCGCCGCCAATCTGGACCAGGATTTCGAACCCCTGGCCTGGGCGCGGCTTGAAGGCCTGCGCGGCTCGGCCCTGATCCAGTTGGGGGATCTGGACGGTGAACTGACCCATATCGCCGACGGGGTCGAGGCCCTGACGGCCGCACTTGAACCGCTTTCCATGGAGCACAGCCCGATGGACTGGGCCCGGGCCCAGGCCGCGCTCGGTGCCGGCCTGCAGGCCGTGGGCGAGGCCACGACCTGCGACCGCGCCTTTGAGCGGGCCGTCACCTGCTATGATCGCGCCACCCAGGTGCTCAAGGTCCAGCCGGCCCTGGCCCTGCGCGCCGTGGTCGCCAACAACCGCGCCCTCAGCCTGGCCCGCTGCGCCGAGCTGACCGCCGACCTGGCGGTGCTGGACGCCGCCGAGATGGCCTTCAAGTCCGAACTCTCGGCCCGTCCCGGCGCGCGCGACCCCGCCGCCTGGGCCGTGGCGCAACTGAACCTGGCCCGTCTGTATGAAGCGCGGGTCGAGATCACCGGCCGCGACGATGGCCGTCTGACCCGCGCCGCCGTGGCCCTGGCCAGCGCCTTCGACGTGTTTTCGGAACTGGGTCTTCGCTCCCTGACTGACCTGGCGGCACAGGGCCTGCAAAGGTTGAAGGCGACCCACGCGGTCTGACCCGGATCGGGACACAGGCTGCGCAGGGGCGCTGAAACAGCAATTCGAGGCGTCGCGGACACGGCGGCCTCGACCAGGACCGACAGGACGTTATCGTGATCGCTTCGCTTGCCCTCGCCGCCATGATCGCCAACACCGCCCCGGCCAAGGCGCCCTCGGACATGCTGACCCCCGTGTCGCAGCCGGCTGAAGCCGTCGCGGTCCTCAACTGCCTGGTCAAGACCGACGGCCGCCTGACCGCCTGCACCGTTCTGGGCGAGAGCGATCCCGAACTGGGCGTTGGCGACGCCGCCCTGAAGATGGCCTCCCAGTTCCAGGTCGACCTGCTGGGCCCCGACGGCAAGAGCCGCGCGGGCTCGTACATCCAGGTGCCGGTGCGGATTCGTATTCGCTGAACCTGACGACGGCGGCTTGCGACCCAGGGTCGCGGCCGCCTTTCGGCCCTGCTGAAATGGCAACTCCTAACGCCTCATTAACCATACCCGCCGCATCCTGACGCCTCGATTCCCAGCCCTGTTCGGGCGCGTGCGAGAGGCCCTGGATGACCGGCGCGGAAGTTCTTGATGTCGGTCGCGATGCGATCTGGCTGACCCTTCAGCTGTGCGCGCCCGTGCTGATCGTCGGCCTGGTGGTCGGCGTGGCCATCGGCCTGTTCCAGGCCCTGACCCAGATCCAGGAAGCCACCCTGGTCTATGCCCCCAAGATCGTGGCCATCTTTGTGTCGCTGCTGATCTTCCTGCCGCTGATGGGCGCGCTGATGGCGGGCTTCATGCGCCAGATCGCCGCCCGCATCGCAGGCATGTAGGGGAGGCGAGGGCCGCTTGGACTCCTACGCCACAGCGGCCCAGGTCTATGTCGCCGGCCTCGTCTTTGCGCGGGTCGGGGCCATGGTCATGCTCATGCCCGGCATCGGCGACAATTCGGTGCCGCCGCGCATTCGTCTGTCTTTCGCCCTGCTGATGGCCCTGATCCTGACGCCGCTGGTCCAGGCCAGCGTTGGCCCCGTGCCCTCGAGCGTAGGCGGGCTGGCGGGCCAGGTGATCCACGAAATCCTGATCGGCCTGATGATCGGTGCGGTCCTGCGGCTGTTTTTCACCGCGCTTTCGACGGCGGGCGAGATTATCTCGATGCAGACCACACTGTCGTTTGCCCAGACCACCAATCCGTCGATGGAGCAGTCCAGCACGGCCGTTGCGACCTTCTTGTCGATGCTGGGCCTGACCCTGATCATGGCGACGGACCTGCATCACCTGTTTATCGGGGCCATCGTCAAGTCGTACGACATCTTCCCGTTCAGCCGCGCGGTACCGGTCGAGGACGCCGCCACCCTGGCCGTGCGTACCGTGGCCGACAGTTTTTCGCTGGGCGTGCAGCTGGCCGCCCCGGTGATCGTGTTTTCCCTGGTCTTCAACCTGGCCGTCGGCCTGGTGGGACGGGTGATGCCGGCCTTCCAGATCTTCTTCGTGGCCTCGCCGCTGAGCGTGATCCTGGGTCTTTCCCTGCTGGCGCTCAGCCTTGGCGGCATCGCCATGGTCTGGACTGAGCGCTATCGCGACCTGCTCCTGATCTTCAACTAGGGGCGGGCCGTGGCAGAAGACACAGACAACGACTCGAAAACCGAAGAACCATCAGCCAAGAAGCTGTCGGACGCCCGCGCCAAGGGTGACGTGGCCAAGAGCGCCGACATCCCGCAACTGGCCTCGCTGCTCGGCGCGGTCTGCGTGGTGCTGATGGCGGGGGGCTGGCTGACCCGGGATCTTAGTGCCGCCCTGACGCCGTTCCTGGCCCATGCCGGCCAGATGGACCTGAGCAGTGGCGGCGCGGTGATCATCGCCCGTCAGGCGATCCTCGCGGCCATGCCGCCCCTGGTGCTGGTGATGCTGACCACGGCCCTGTTCGGCTTTGTGGCCCACGTCGCCCAGACCGGCTTCATGCTGACGCCGGAAAAGATCAAGCCGGACATGAGCAAGCTGGATCTGATCAAGGGCATGGGGCGGCTGTTCGGCGTTGACGGGCTGGTTCAGTTCGCCAAGTCGGCCCTGAAGTTCGTCGTCACCGGGATCATCGCCTATTTCGTGCTCAAGCCGCACACCGGCGAGGTGATCAACATGGTGGGCATGGATCCCGCCGCGATGATCCCGGTCTCGATGAAGCTGGCGACCAAGCTGTTCTTTGCCGTGATCCTGCTGCTGGTCCTGACCTCCGGCTTCGACTGGTTCTGGCAGCGCCAGCGCTTCATGAAGCGCATGCGCATGACGCTGCAGGAGGTCAAGGACGAGTACAAGCAGTCGGACGGTGACCCGCACATCAAGGCCAAGCGCCGTCAGATCCAGATGCAGCGCTCGCGGCAGCGGATGATGCAGGCTGTGCCCAAGGCCACTGTGGTGGTCATGAACCCGACCCACTATGCCGTGGCGCTGAAATATGAGGCCGGCGAGACGCCTGCGCCGCTGTGCGTGGCCAAGGGCATGGATGACCTGGCCCTGAAGATCCGCGCCGTCGCCGAGGAGCACGGCGTGCCGGTGCTGGAAGACCCGCCCCTGGCCCGCGCCCTCTATGCCGCCGTCGACGTCGACGAGGAAATTCCCGCCGAACATTTCGAGGCGGTGGCCAAGGTCATCGGCTTCATCATGAACGGCAAGAAGCCCAAGCCACGGGCGAGGCCGCTTTAGGCCTTGATTCTGACGCCCTCTGACCTTGCCTTATAGAAAGAGTATGCTTGACCAAGCCCAAAGTGAGTCGCGGCTCGCTCGTTGAACAAGGAATTGTCTGGTCCATGGCGCAAACGCCCGTCCAGAACATCGCCGAGACCGGCGTGACGGCCCGTCGCTTCGACCCCCTGATCTGGGGCGCGGCCCTGTTTTTTGTCGCCGCCGCCGCCCTGGCTGCGGCACCCGCTCTGCGCGCCGGTCCCGTCACCCTGGCGGGCCTGCTGCTGCTGGGCGGTGTTGCGGGCGTTGCGATCCTGGGCCTGGTGGCCATTCGCGCCTCTACCCATCACGACAGCGACACCGACGCAGCCGAAACCTTTATCGAGGCCCTGCCCGAGCCCAGCGCCCTGGTGGCCGCCGACGGGCGGGTGCTGGCGGCCAACGGTCCCTGGCGTGGCCTGCTGGGCGAAGCGCGCAGCCTGCCCAAGGGCGCGGCCGGTGCCGGACTGTTCTCGGCCCTGGTCCTGGCCCGCAAGGGCGAGGTGGCGCAGGGCGTGCTGCGGGTCGAGGACGGCGAACGCGTCGCCACGGTCTCGCGGCTGTCGGGCGGTCGCCTGATGGTGCGCCTGGCTCCGCCCGCCGTCGCGCCGACCCTGGCCGACGAGGCCCCGCTGGTGCCCCGGATCGAGGCCCGCGCCCCGCCGCCCGGATCCCTGGATGCCTTCTCCGGTGCCTCGCCGTTTGGCGCGGCCCTGCTGGAGGGGCTGGACCCGTTCACGTCGCGCATCCTCGAAGCCAATCCCGCCCTGCTGGCCATGGGCGGCGCCAATGCCCGCGCCGGCGTGGTGTTTGGCGAGATGATCGAGCCCGTCACCCGCACCGAGGCCGAAACCCGCCTGGCGGGGGGCAAGGCCGGGCCTTTCGAGGTGCGGCTGTCGCGTGATCCCACCCGCATCGTGCATCTCTATCTCTACAAGGCCGAGGAACGTCTGGTCGTCTATCTGATCGACGTGTCGGAGCAGAAGCAGATCGAGCTGCAGCTGGCCCAGGCCCAGAAGATGCAGGCCATCGGCCAGCTGGCCGGCGGCGTGGCTCACGACTTCAACAACCTGCTGACCGCCATCCAGCTGCGCCTGGACGAACTGCTGCACCGTCACCCGGTGGGCGATCCCTCGTATGAAGGCCTCAACGAGATCCGCCAGACCGGCGTGCGGGCTGCCGACCTGGTGCGCAAGCTGCTGGCCTTCTCGCGCAAGCAGACCGTGCAGCGCGAGGTGCTGGATCTGGGCGAGCTGATCAGCGAGTTCGAGGTGCTGCTGCGCCGCCTGCTGCGCGAAGACGTCAAGCTGATCACCGACTATGGCCGTGACCTGCCACAGGTGCGGGCCGACAAGAGCCAGCTGGAAACGGCGGTCATGAACCTGGCCGTCAACGCCCGCGACGCGGTGCGGGCCGCCAAGGGCGGTGGCGTGGTTCGCATCCGCACCGCCCGCCTGACCCAGGAAGAGGCCGTCAGTCTCGGCTTCCCCGGGGCCGAGGGCGACACCGCCTTCATCGAGGTCAGCGACGACGGCCCGGGCATCCCGCCCGAAGTGATGGGCAAGATCTTCGACCCGTTCTTCACCACCAAGCCGGTGGGCGAGGGGACCGGCCTGGGCCTGGCTACCGTCTACGGCATCGTCAAGCAGAGCGACGGCTGGATCCATGTGCATAGCCGTCCCAATGAGGGCGCGGCGTTCCGCATCTTCCTGCCGGTGCACATACCGACGGCGGCCGCCGTCGCCGAGGCCGCCGCCGTAGCCGCTGCGCCGCCCAAGGCCCGCCCGCCCCGCGACCTCTCGGGCGCCGGCCGCATCCTGTTCGTCGAGGACGAGGACGCCGTTCGCGGCGTCGCCGCCCGCCTGCTGCGGGCCCGCGGCTACGAGGTGCTGGAGGCCTGCGACGGCGAAGAGGCCCTGCTGATCGCCGAGGAGCATGCAGGCACCATCGACCTCTTGATCAGCGACGTGATCATGCCCGGCATCGACGGCCCCACCTTGCTGAAAAAGGCGCGCGGTTATCTGGGCAATGCGCCGGTAATGTTCATCAGCGGCTATGCCGAGGCCGAGTTCAGCGACTTGCTGGAAGGCGAGACCGGCGTCACCTTCCTGCCCAAGCCGATCGACATCAAGACCCTGGCCGAGCGGGTCAAGCAGCAGATCGCGGCGGCTTAGGGGACGGGGCCCGGGGGGAACGCGACTGTTCGGCGGCGGCAGGTTTCCCCAGACGGACTTCGCGAAGGGCGGAGAAGGGGGTAGCGGGCTTATTGCAGCACAACAGATGTATGGGTCACATCTAGGCCAGAGCGTTCGCCGCGTCCCGGTAGAACGCGGCGAGATCCTCTTCCGCAGAAGAGAAGGCCTCTGCAGCGCCGGCGTTTATTCCGTGCTCGATCCCTTCATAGCGGATCATTAGAGCGCGGAGATCTGCCAGGGTCTTTCTGCAGAGGCCTTGATAGGCGTCACAGTTGAACCCCTTGTGGATGGCTGTTGAAATCGAAGCGGCCAGAGCTAACAGACCGGCGAAGGTAGGCCACCAGCTGGCTGTACCAGGAAGCGTCTGTAGCAAAGCCGAGCCCGCCAATATCGGCGCAACGATCCCGAGGCAAACGGCGAGGCCGCTGAATGTCCAGTAGATTTGATATTTGCGCTTGAGTCGCCGCTCGTCACTCTTGAGTGAAGCGATCCGATTTTTCACCAGTAATGCAATGTCGGCCGGCATTCCTCACCCCAGGATCCAATAGCTGATGCCCTCATGCGTTGCTGGATATCTGGCGGCGCTTTTTGCGCGAGCGCAATCCCGCTCGGTGCGCAGCCGCCATTTTTCCGTCCGACTGGGGCGGGATTGAAAATGCGCACGGCGCCCAACACCGGGCTTTGGGCCATCGGCAGTTTGCGTCGCAGCCGGCGGCCCATACAGCGCGCAACCTTTCCGGGATCGCCGTGCTATGGATCAATCCGGTGACGCTTGAGGCTTTCAGGGAATCGACCGGGTGCATTGGCTGATCATCCTCGTGCTGGCGGTGGTTCTGTATCGCCAGGACCGTCGGCTGAAGGCGCTGGAAGCCCGGCTGGATCAGCTTCTGCGGCGGCCTGAGCCGGTCCGGCATTTTGATGCTTCGCCATTGACGCCACCTGTCGAAGCCGCGCGATCCTCGGCGGTCATCGACCCGACCCCTGTGGTCGAGTCAGAAGCCCTTTCGCTGGAGCTCGCGCCGCCCCCGATCCCGGATGCCAGCCCCGCCATCGCCGAATCCGCGCCTCTGCCAGAGCCGGTGTTCGCGCCGCCTCCGCCGCCTCCGCCGCGACCGGCCGTACAGGCCCGTCCTGCCCTGTCCTGGCCTGCGATCTCCACCTGGCTGGCCGAGAACGGGCTGGCCTGGATCGGGGGCGGCGGCCTGGCCCTGGGCGGCCTGCTGCTGGTCATGTACGCGGCCCAGCGCGGTGTTTTCACCCCGCCGCTGCGGATCGCCATGGCGGTGCTGCTGGGCGGCGGGATGATCGCTGCCAGCGAGTGGATCCTGCGCCAGAAGCTGGTCGTGGGCGGTCGTCACCTGCTGGCCGCCGCCGTGGCGGCCGGGGCGGGGGCGGTGACCCTGTATGGCGCGGTCTGCGCGGCCCATGGCCTCTATCATCTGATCCCCCTGCCGGTCGCCGGCGTGCTGACCGCCACCATCTCGTTTGGCTTGCTGGGCCTGGCGTTGAGGCACGGCGAGCCCCTGGCGCTGCTGGCCATCTTTGGCGCGGCCCTGGCCCCGTTCGTGACCGGCGCTGACACCTGGTCGCCAGCCGTTCTGGAGGCCTATCTCGTTGTGATCGGTGTGACCGGCAGCGCCATCAGCGCCGTGCGCCACTGGGGCAAGGCCGGGCGCCTGACCCTGGCCGCGCTGGTGCTCTGGAGCGCCGTTCTGGTGATGGACAGGCGCGTACTGGACGCCGCTGTCCTTCTGCTGATTGCCGTTCTGGGGCCCTTCTGCGGGGCGGCCTGGCGTCGGGCGCGCGGGGGACAGCCGGGCGTCGACAAGGTGTTCGACAATCAGCCAGCCGTGGCCCTGGGCCTTGTCAGCCTGGCCTCGATGGGGGTCTGGCTGCACGCCATGGGGTCTGGTCATGAGCTGCCGATCGCCATCGTTCTGGCGTCGGTCCTGGTGGTTCTGGGCGCGGCAGGGGTGGTGGCCGGCCTGATCCCGGCACTGGTGTTCGCCGCGCCGGTGGCCGTGGCGACCCTGGCCGCCCTGATGGTGCTGGCGATGAACGGGCGCGAGCCCGAGACTCCGTGGATCTTTGTGCTGGCGGGCCTGATCCCGGCCGCCGGCCTGCTGGGCGCGCTTCGGATCCGCGAGGCCAAGCCGCGTATACTGCTGCTGGCCATCGGCGGTCTGGGTGCGGCGGCGCTGGCCAGCTTCGCCTGGCCCTTGCTACGCGACGCCGGGATCGAGCCCGCCTGGCTGCCGGCCGCCCTGATCTCGGGCGCGATGTTCGCCGCCGCACTTCTGGTGGCCCGCAAGGTCGAGGCCAGCGGGGCCAGCGCGGCCTCCGATGCGGGACTGGGCCTGTGGTTGGCGGCGGCCGCTGAAATGGTCTTCCTGGCGATCCATGCGGCGACGCCCGTCGCCGTGGAGCCCGCCGCCCAGGCTCTGGCGGCGCTGGCCCTGGCGGTCGCGGCCGGACGTCTGGCCTGGCGGGGCTTTGCGCCCGCCGCCGTGGCGGGCGGCCTGATGGCCCTGGCCGTGATGCTGAGACAAGGTTTCATCGGCGACGCGCTGGACGGACGCCTGGCCCTGACCTCGATGCTTGGCGTGGCCGCCCTGGCCTCGGCCCTGCTGTTTGCCGGGGCCAGGCTGGTGCGCAGCCGCCTGATGACCAACCGCGCCGAGTCCGAAGCCCTTTCGACGGCGGCGCTGCTGACCCTGTTGCTGGGCATGTTCACGGGTCTGCACATCGTGCTTTCGGGTCCGCACGACGCTTCCGGCCCGCTGTTCGAGGCGAGCTTGCGCACCCTGTTGCTGTTGTCGGCAGGCCTGCTTCTGGTCGCGCGCCAGCGCGAGGATGACGGGCTTATCGCCCGCTGGCGCACGGTGGCCGTGATCGGTGTGGGCGTGCTGCATGGGCTGATCGGGCAAGGGCTGGTCCTGAACCCGTGGTGGGGCGTGGGCGAGGCACCGGCGGGCTTGCCGGTGTTCAACAGCCTGATCCTGTCGTTCCTGGCGCCGGCCCTGCTGCTGGCAGCCACCGTTCGGCGGCGCGCCAGGCCGCAGGACGACTGGAGCCGGGCCTGGCTGGCGGCGGCTGTCGTCTTCGCCCTGCTGTGGATCGTACTGACCCTGCGCCACATCTTCCAGGGCGGTGCCATGTTCGACGCCGTGATCGATCGGGCCGAGGCCTGCGCCTACGCCGTGCTGGGCCTTCTGGCGGTCCGGGCCCTGCTGTCGGATCGCGTGAACGCCGCCAGCCGGCGGATGCAGTGGCTGAAGCAGGTCGCGCCAGCGGCCGGCTGGGTCGCCCTGGTCGCGGCGGCCCTGGTCTTTGGCCGTTATGCCAGCCCCTGGTGGGGGCCTCTGGACCAGCCGCTGGCGTCGTTCGGGGCCGGCCTGCTGCTGTTTGGTCTCTATGGTCTGGGCGCCGCAACGGCTCTGGGCCTGCGCCGCGGCGAGACACCGTTCTCGAAGGCCGCCCTGTGTCTGGCGGTCGGCATCCTGTTTGCGCTGATGAGCCTGTTGATCCGCTGGGCTTTCCACGGCGCGGACATGAGTTCGCCTGATCGCGGCGGCGCGCTGGAGACCTGGACCTTCTCGGCCCTGTGGGCGGTGTTTGGCCTGGTGGTTCTGAGCCTGGGCGCGGCCCACAAGGACGCCACCCTGCGCTGGGCCGGCCTGGCGGTGCTGCTGATCACTGCGGTCAAGGTGATGCTGTTCGATCTGGCGCGGCTGGAGGGCGTGGTCCGGGCCGCCTCGTTCCTTGCGGTCGGCGCCCTGTTCCTGGTGGGTGCCCTGGCGGCCCGCCGTCTGAACGCCCGCGCTCAAACCGGGGAGGCGCAGGTCAGCCCCGCCGCCGCTCCAGAAGCATGATCGGCGCGTCCTTGTAGGTAGTGTGCGCCGTCACCCGGAAATCCATCTTGCGCGCAAGGGCCAGGCTTGCGGCGTTGCCGGGATCGATGATGCACGGCACGACGGGCGGCTTCAGGGTTTCGTCGATCCAGGCCAGGGCGGCGGTGACGGCTTCGGTTCCAAAGCCGTGGCCGTGCGACCACGCCGTCAAGACCCAGCCCATCTCGGGCAGACCGGCCAGGGAGGGCTGAAGGTCACGGCGGAAGTCGGCAAAGCCGATCTCGCCCACATAGCGTCCCGTGGCTGTCTCGCGCACGGCCCAATAGCCGAAGCCCAGCAGCGCCCACAGGCCGCGCGCCCGTAGCAGCCGCGCCCAGCTTTCCTCGGCGGTGAAGGCGCGGCCACCGACGAACCGTGTCACCACCGGGTCGGCCCACATGGCGGCGCTGTCGTCGAAGTCGCTGATCTCGGGTGGACCAAGCGTCAGACGGCTGGTGATCAGGACGGGCGCGTGGGCGGACATGACGACTCGGGTTTGCGGCGACGGGCGGGCGCAGGCTACACCGCAGCATCGTGTTGGCGAGACTCTCCGATGACCATGCCTGTTGATGCTATCGCTGCCCGCCGCAAGCTGACCAACAAGCTGATCGCGGCCAAGGCGGCGGCGCGTCTGACGCCGTTCTTCGATCCGCGCGTGACCCTGATCGCCGGAGACGGCTCGGTGCTGATGGGGGCAGGCGAGGTGATCGCCGCTTTCGACGCGCAGTTCCGCGACCCCGACTTCATCGCCTATGTGCGCACAACCGAGGTGATCGAAATCGACAACGCCGGCCTGCGCGCCGCTGAGCGGGGGCGCTGGACGGGATCATGGCGCGGCGCGCCGGAGCAGTCTGGGACCTATCTGGCGACCTGGAAGGTGGTGACCGGCCAATGGGTGATCGAGAGCGAGCTCTATGTGACCCTGCAGCGCGGCGACTGACGGTTTCGTCGTCAGGAGCGGCGGGGGCCATCGGATTAAGAGAAATTAATTTACGCCTATCCAGGGCAGGGCCTACGCATTCGCCCAACAAATCGTTCCTTAGGGGTCTCGCCTTGCAAACTCGCCGCCAGATGCTGTTTTCCACCGTCGCCGCCGGCCTGGCCGTGACGGCACCGTCGCTTGCCCTGGCCCAGGCGGCCAATGGCGAAGTCGCCAAGATGAACGCCCTGTTCGACGAAGCCATGGCCAAGCTTTTGCGCCAGGCTCCGGAACTGGCGACGGGCCTGGGCCTGGACAGCGGCGACCTGGCCTGGACCAAGGGTCTGCTCAGCGACCGCTCGTTTGAAGCCCTGGCCGCCGGCGCCGCCCAGACCCGCGAACAGCTGAAGGCCCTGCGCGCCATCGACCGCAAGTCGATGTCGGGCATGGACGCCATCAACTACGACACCGTCGAGTTCACCCTGGCGGTGCAGGACGAGGGCAGCAAGTTCACCTATGCTGGCGGCGGTTCGGGCGCGCCCTATGTGCTGAGCCAGCTGACGGGCAGCTATCAGCAGATGCCTGACTTCCTCGACACCCAGCACGCCATCGAGACCAAGGCCGACGCCGACGCCTATCTGCAGCGCATGGAAGGCTTCGCCCGCCTGATGGATCAGGAGACCCTGATCGCCAAGCGCGACTATGCCGACGGCGTGATCCCGCCTGACTTCGTCATCGACAAGGCCCTGGTCCAGATGAAGGCCTTCGCCGACACCCCGACGGCCGAGGCCCCGCTGATCAAGTCGATCGTGCGCCGCACCGGCGAGAAGAAGATCGAGGGTGACTGGGCCGGCGAGGCGACCAAGGTCTATCTGAACGCGGTCCTGCCCGCCCTGAAGCGCCAGATCGCCCTGCTGGAGAGCGTGCGCCCCAAGGCCACCCATGACGCCGGCGTCTGGCGCCTGAAGGACGGCGGTGACTATTACGCCGTTTCACTCAAGAACTACACGACCGCCAATCTGACCCCTGACGAGATCCACCAGCTGGGTCTGGACATGGTCAAGTCGATCGAGATTCAGGCCGACAAGATCTTCAAGACCATGGGCATGTCCAAGGGCACCGTCGGCGAGCGCATGGCCGAGCTGGGCAAGGACATCTACGAGAACACTGACGCGGCCAAGGAGCAGCTGATCGCTGACCTTAACGTCAAGGCCAAATGGATCGAAAAGCAGCTGCCGGCCTATTTCGGCCAACTGCCCAAGGCCCCGCTGGAGATCCGCCGCGTGCCCAAGGCCATCGAGGCCGGAGCACCGGGCGGCTACTACAATTCGCCCTCGCTGGATGGCAAGCGTCCGGGCATCTACTGGATCAACCTGCGCGACACCAAGGAACAGGCCAAGTACACCCTGACCACCCTGACGGTGCATGAAGGCGTTCCGGGCCACCACCTGCAGCTGTCGCTCTCGAACGAGGCCCAGGGCCTGCCGTTGATCCGCAAGGTGATCGGCTTCTCCGGCTATGCCGAAGGCTGGGCGCTCTATTCCGAAGAGCTGGCCGTCGAGATGGGCATCTACAAGGCCGACCCGCGCGGTCATATCGGCATGCTGCACGACGCCCTGTTCCGCGCCGTGCGCCTGGTGGTCGACAGCGGCATGCACCACAAGAAGTGGAGCCGCGAGCAGGCCATCAAGTATATGGCCGAGACCATGGGCGACGAGGAAAGCGGCGCGATCACCGAGATCGAGCGCTACTGCGTTTGGCCGGGCCAGGCCTGCAGCTACATGATCGGCAAGATCGTCTGGCTGCGCGCCCGCGAGAAGGCCAGGAAGGCGCTGGGCAAAAAGTTCGACATCCGCAAGTTCCACGATGCGGGCCTGCTGTCGGGCATGACGCCGCTGACCGTGCTGGAAAGCGTGGTTGACGACTACATCGCCACGACCAAGGCGGCGAAGTAAAACAGACGGGCGGCCCTTCTTCCTTCGGGAAGAAGGGTCAGCCCCAGCTTTCCGAGGCGCCGGCGCGGCGCGCGACGGGCTTGATCAGGGTAGGCCTCAACGCCGGCAGGGGCTGGTCTGTGGGCCTGCCGAACAGCCAGCCCTGGGCGAAGTCGACCCCGGCCTTGCGGATCACCTCCTCGACCTCGACGGTCTCGACCATCTCGGCGACGGTGCGGATATTGAGGTCGCGGCACAGCTCGACCACCCGGCGCACCATGGCCCCGTCGCGGCCGTTGGCGGCCAGTTCACGCACATAGCGGCCGTCGATCTTGACGATGTCGAGGTGCAGTTCCTGCAAGTAGGCGAACGAGGCTGAGCCTGAGCCGAAGTCGTCCAGGCAGACCAGGGAGCCCAAGGCGCGCAGCGACTGGATGTGCTGGTTGGCGCGCGGCAGGTCGTCGATGGCGGCGGTCTCGGTGATCTCGAAGATCAGCCGCCCCCTGGCGCTCTCGAAGCGGCTGAGCGTGCGCGAGACGTGATCGACGAAGCTCTCATTGACGATGGTGCGGCCCGAGACATTGACGGCCAGTTTCAACTCGCCGGTGCGGTCCTGGGCCAGGCGCTTTACGGCCTGCTCGACGATGGCGTGGTCCAGCTCTTCGATCAGGTCGAATTCTTCGGCCATGCGGATCAGGGCGAAGGGGCTGGCGCCGTCCTCGAACCGCACCAAGGCCTCGTGGTGGTGAGCGATGCCGGTGGCCAGGTTGACGACGGGCTGGAAGGCCAGGCTGAAGCGCCGCTGGCTGACGGCAACGCCCAAAGCGCCGGCGCGGGCCAGGGTGCGCTGCACCGAGCGATTCATGGCCTCGGACAGGCTCAGCGGCGGTGCCTGTTTTAGGCCCTCGCGCAGGAAGTCATCCAGCGCATAGCGCAGGGCGCGCATGGCGCGGGTGGGGGCTATGCCGGTCTCCAGCGCCACCACATGGGCTTCGGCGTCCAGGTCCATGACGCGGCTCAGCCGACGCACCAGGCCTTCGGCGCTTTCATCCTTGGCCTTGATGATGGCGAAGCGGTCGTTGGAGAGGCGGGTGGCCACCGCACCGCCATGGGCCTCAGCCCGCATGGCCCCGGCCAATCGTGCATCCAGCGCCTGGGCCTGGGTCGCGTCCAGCTCTGAACGCATGGCGTCCAGCCCCGAAAACTCGATCATGGCCAGGTCAAGTTCCTGGCCGGTGACCCGGGCGGCCTCGAACAGGCCCCGGGCGATATCCTCGAAGGTTTCGCGCAACTGCAGGCCGTCTTTCTCGACGGGCTGGCGCGAGGCCTGGGTGGAGGTGACGGCGCAGGATACGCGCCCGCCGTTCTCGGGCAGGGCGCGCATGACCACGCTGACATAGCGCTCGTCAGGGCCAGCCAGCCTTGCGACCACGGGGCCACGTCGCGCACCGTCATCGGCGCAGGCCAGGATGGCGTCCATCAAGGGTTGGTCTGAGTCTGCGAACAGGTCGCGCCAGACCTTGCCGGTCAGCTCGGCTTCACCCTGGCCGATAATACGTTGGGCCGCGCCCAGGGCCAGTCCGACCTTTCCGTCGCGCAGTTCGACCAGCAGGTCAGCGCTGGCGAAGGCCAGGCCCAAAAGGCGACGCGGATCGATCGACAAGGCGAATGTCCCCCAAGAAGCGCAGACCCTCGCACACTGATCTTAAAGAGCCCTTTCGCCCAAACCGGACGCTGTCTCTCAAGCGACCCGGAATGGGTCTGGCCGGGTCAGACGGCGATCGGTGCCTTGTCCAGGGCCATGACGATCCCGAGCCGCTTGTCGCCCACCGCGGAAGGTGCAGCGTTGGCGGCGTCCTGGGCCAGCAGATGGGCCTCAAGGATGTCGAGAACGGTGCCATCCTCCGCCATGTCGAACTTGCGGGCAAAGAGGTCATCGCTGGCGGTCAGGGCGGCGGCGTCCTGGATCGTAAAGGTGCGCGGGCGCAGCTTGATGTCGCCATCGGGCACCCAGTCAATCATCCGCTTGTCGTCACTGACGATCTGGCCGTGGACAGTGGTGTTCATCATCACGGTCTGGAAGAAGCCTTCATCGGCGATGAAGGTGTTGCGATAAAACGCCTTGTAGCGGTCCACCGACGGATCGTGGCTGACGAACTGGCAGAAGGCGCGGCTGACGATCATCCACTGATTGCCGATATAGGGCGTGGCGCCGGCCAGGAACTTGCGGGTCAGGAAGGTCTCGACGATGCGGTTTCGCAGCTCGACCACGTACTTGCGAACGCGGTGCATGGTGTCGGGTCGCACCACCAGCTGGTCCATCACCTTGATGAACTCCTGGCCGCGATGGCGCGCCAGGAAGGCCTTGATCCGCTTCTGGGTCATCAGCGGGAAGTCCTGTCCCGACAGGTTGATGAAGAACTCCCAGTCCGCGCCCATTTCCAGCAGCCTTTCCATCCCGCGCAGCTCGGCGTCGACCAGGCTGTAGCCGCCCCACAGGGCCTTCTTGCTCTCCAGCACGGCAGCGTTGGGATAGGCCGACAGAAAGTCGCGGATCTGTGCCTCCAGAGCCGGACCCGAGTTCTTGTCGACATGGACCAGATAGTGGCTGGCCGGGTCGTGGATGGCCTTGAACAGGCGCTTGAACTGCTCGGGATAGCGATGAACGAGGATGAGGTAGGCGATCATGCTATCACTCCTGAAGGGCGCTCTGGGGTAGGGACGAGCGCGCCCGCCGCGACGGAGGTCACGACGGGATGGTGAGACGGGCAGGGGGAGGGGCCGCGCGTTGCGTTAGACCGCGCAGGCCAGAAAGACGGACAGGAAATCGGAACCGGTTGTCCGAAAATCTTATAAAACAAAGAGTTGGGTAGAAATCAGAGCGTGGTGCTGCGGCTCTGCGCCGGAATTTGGGTGGTCAAGACCGCGCCTTGGGTGTGTCGGCGCGAACCCTGGGTGAGACCCGTCCCTGGAATTGGGTGAGCCGTGGCGTGATAGCGCGCGGGTGCGCCGCCGGGTTGCAGAACAGTTTGACCAGGGGCGTAAGCGCCAGCGCGCTCAACGCGAAGGCGGCCGACAGCTCAAAGAGCCATTGCATGGGAACGGATGTCTCGAAGGCGGGCCAAGCCGGAACGGGTCACCGCGCGCCGCGCGGCTCGTTCTCGACGGCCAGTGCCCACACTTAAGCCTTGCCCGGCCCATTTGTCAGGGGTTGACATGCTGCAGTGCGAAATAAAGTGAACGAAACGGAACGGGAAAAGAACATCTTGCGAACGTGGAACAAAGCGTGTACGTCTTAATCATTCCACAGGCGGATGAGCGCGGCGGGCGCGAACCTCCGATCTCTCGGTTGGAATCATGAAATAAGGGCGGATCAGATGAGCAATCAGGCGGCGTTGAAACTCGTGGGCAAGGAAGACGGCGACAAGCAGCGCGCACTTGAAGCAGCGCTTTCGCAAATCGATCGGGCGTTCGGCAAGGGCTCGGTGATGAAGCTCGGCGACAAGGGCAAGGTCGAGATGGAGTCGGTCTCCACCGGCTCGCTCGGCCTCGACATCGCGCTCGGCATCGGCGGCCTGCCCAAGGGACGGGTGATCGAGATCTATGGTCCGGAAAGCTCCGGCAAGACCACCCTGGCCCTGCACGTGGTGGCCGAGGTCCAGAAGGCCGGCGGCACCGCCGCCTTCGTCGACGCTGAACACGCGCTGGATCCCGGCTACGCCTTCAAGCTGGGCGTCAATCTCGACAACCTGCTGGTCTCGCAGCCGGACAACGGCGAGCAGGCCCTGGAGATCACCGACACCCTGGTGCGCTCGGGTGCCGTCGATGTGGTGGTGATTGACTCCGTCGCGGCCCTGACGCCCAAGGCGGAAATCGAGGGCGAGATGGGCGACAGCCTGCCCGGCCTTCAGGCCCGCCTGATGAGCCAGGCCCTGCGCAAGCTGACCGGTTCGATCAACAAGACCAATACCATCGTCATCTTCATCAACCAGATCCGTCACAAGATCGGCGTGATGTATGGCAGCCCCGAAACCACGACGGGCGGCAATGCGCTGAAGTTCTATGCCTCGGTGCGCCTGGACATCCGCCGCACCGGCTCGGTCAAGGTGCGCGACGAAATCATCGGCAACAACGTCCGCGTCAAGGTGGTCAAGAACAAGGTCGCCCCGCCGTTCCGCGAGGTTGAGTTCGACATCATGTACGGCGAGGGTATCTCCAAGCTGGGCGAGATCATCGATCTGGGCGTCAAGGCCGGGATCATCGACAAGGCCGGCTCCTGGTTCTCCTACAACAGCCAGCGCATCGGCCAGGGCCGCGACAACGCCCGGGAGTTCCTCAAGGCCAACAAGGATCTCTGCAACGAGATCGAGGCTGCGGTCCGCAAGTCTTCCCAGAAGATCGAGGAAGAGCTGCTGGTTGGTGGCCCGGAGGGCGACGACGAATAGGGTCTGGGGCGCCGGTTTCGTCCGGATGCCCTGACAGGTTTCGCGGCCTTCGCCCGCCTACGGCGTTCCCCCGCCAGTTTGACGCCTGTGGCGATCCCCGCCGCGAGGGCCGCGATCCCCCGGACGCCTGGACCCCATGCCAGGCGTCCGATTTCGTTTGCGGGGAAGTCGTGGCGCGGACTTGGTTTCCACTCGACCGAAAACCGCGCTATGCAGCGCCAACCTCCGGTTCGCCGGACCTGCCTCGAAGATGCTTGAGACGCCCATGCCCAGCCTGAACGAGATCCGCGGAACCTTCCTCGACTATTTCGGCAAGGCCGACCACGCGATTACGCCGTCGGCCCCTCTGGTGCCGCAGAACGATCCGACCCTGCTGTTCGTCAATGCCGGCATGGTGCCGTTCAAGAACGCGTTCACGGGCGCCGAGACGCCGGCCTATCCGCGCGCGGTCAGCTCGCAAAAGTGCGTCCGCGCCGGCGGCAAGCACAACGACCTGGACAATGTGGGCTACACCGCCCGCCACCACACCTTCTTCGAGATGCTGGGCAACTTCTCGTTCGGCGACTATTTCAAGGAACAGGCGATCACCCACGCCTGGACCCTGCTGACCCGCGACTTCGCCCTGCCCAAGGACAAGCTGCTGGTCACGGTCTATCACACCGATACCGAAGCGGCTGAGCTGTGGAAGAAGATCGCCGGCCTGACCGACGACCGGATCATCCGCATCGCCACCAATGACAATTTCTGGTCGATGGGTGACACCGGCCCCTGCGGCCCGTGCTCGGAAATCTTCTACGATCACGGCGACCATATTCCCGGCGGCCCTCCGGGCAGCCCCGATGAGGACGGTGACCGGTTCATCGAGATCTGGAATCTGGTCTTCATGCAGTTCGAGCAGCTGGCCGGCGGCGAGCGCCTGTCGCTGCCCAAGCCTTCGATCGACACCGGCATGGGTCTGGAACGGGTCGCGGCCGTGCTGCAGGGCGTGCACGACAACTACGATATCGACATCTTCAAGGCCCTGATCTCCGCCAGCGTCGACCTGACCGGCGTGAAAGCCGAAGGTGCTCAGGCCCCGTCGCACCGGGTGATCGCCGACCACCTGCGCTCGTCCTCGTTCCTGCTGGCCGATGGCGTGACGCCCTCGAACGAGGGGCGCGGCTATGTGCTGCGCCGGATCATGCGCCGGGCCATGCGCCACGCCTATCTGCTGGGCGCGCAAGAGCCGCTGATGCACCGCCTGGCCCCGACCCTGGTCGCCGAGATGGGCCAGGCCTATCCCGAACTGCGCCGCGCCGAGGCCTCCATCGTCGAGACCCTGCGTCAGGAAGAAGAGCGCTTCCGCGTCACCCTGGGTCGCGGCATGGGCCTGCTGGACGAGGCCACTGAGGGTCTGTCGGCCGGCGGCGTGCTGGACGGCGAGGTGGCCTTCAAGCTCTACGACACCTACGGCTTCCCGCTGGACCTGACCCAGGACGCCGTCCGCGCCCGGGGCATCACGGTCGACACCGACGGTTTCGACGTCGCCATGGACCGCCAGCGCACGATGGCTCGCGCCAATTGGGCCGGCTCGGGCCAGACCGGCGCGGCCGCCGCCTGGTTCGGGATCAAGGAACGCACCGGGGCTACCGAATTCCTGGGCTATGAGCATACCCAGACCACGGGCGTCGTGAAGGCCATGCTGCTAGACGGCGCCGAGGTCGAAACCGCAGCAGCGGGCCAGACCGTTGAGGTCCTGCTGGACCGCACCAGCTTCTATGCCGAAAGCGGCGGCCAGGCCGGCGACACCGGGATGATCGAGGTCGGCGGCGTCGAAAGCCGTGTGCTCGACACCCAGAAGCAGGCCGGTGAGCTCTATGTTCACCGTGTCGAACTGGCCGGCGCCCTGAAGGTCGGCGACAGCGTGGTCGCTTCAGTTGATGCCGCGCGTCGCACCACCACCCGCTCCAACCACTCGGCTGCGCACCTCGTGCACGCCGCCCTGCACCATGTGCTGGGCCCGCACGTCGCCCAGAAGGGTCAGATGGTCGATGGCGAGCGCATGCGCTTCGACTTCAGCCACGGCGGTCCGCTGAGCGCCGACGAGATCGAGCGTATCGAGGCCGAGGTCAATGCGGTGATCCGCCAGAACGTCGCCACCGAGACCCAGGAGATGGCCCCGCAGGAGGCCATTGAGGCCGGGGCCGTGGCGCTGTTTGGCGAAAAGTACGGTGACAGCGTCCGGGTCCTGACCCTGGGTAAGTCGCTGACCGAAGCCGGCAAGGCCTATTCAGTCGAGCTGTGCGGCGGCACCCATGTGGCCCGCACCGGCGACATCGCCCTGTTCAAGATCGTCTCCGAGCAGGGCGTGGCGGCCGGCGTGCGCCGTATCGAGGGTCTGACCGGCGAGGCGGCCCGCCGCTTCCTGCTGGATCAGGCCGGTGTCGCCAAGGCTCTGGCTGACCAGTTCAAGACCCCGGTCAGCGAGGTCGGCACCCGCGTCGAAGCCCTGATCGCCGAGCGCAAGTCGCTGGAAAAGCAGCTGGCCGAAGCCAAGAAGCAACTGGCCCTGGGCGGCGGCGGCGCGGCTTCCGGGCCTGAAGACATCAATGGCGTGGCGATCATCGCCAGGGTTCTGGACGGCGTCGGCGGCAAGGAACTGCGCGGCGTAGCCGAGGAGTTCAAGAAGCAGCTGGCCGGCGGCGGCATCGTGGCTCTGGTGGGGACCAGCGACGGCAAGGCCGCTGTCACCGTGGCCGTGACCGCCGACCTCGTGGGCCGGTTCAGCGCCGCAGAACTCGCCAAGGCCGCCGTGCTGGCCATGGGCGGTCAGGGCGCGGGCGGCAAGGCCGACTTCGCCCAGGGCGGTGCCCCCGACGCAACCAAGGCCCAGGATGGCCTGGACGCCATCAAGGCGCTTATCGCGGGGTAGGACCTGTCTCTCCGAACGAAAATGAAAACCCGCCGTCTCGCTGGAGGCGGCGGGTTTTTTGCGGTCAGCTGCTGAGGAAGGCTGACAGCTTGTTGCCGTCCGGATCGCGGACATAGGCCCCGTAATAGCCGTCGCCATAGGCGGGGCGTGGCCCGGGCGGACCTTCACAGGTTCCGCCATGGGCCAGGGCGGCTGCGTGAAAGGCGTCGATCTGGGCGGGGCTTTCAGCCTGCAGCCCGACCATGATGCCGTTACCGGAACGCGCCGGCTGACCGTCGTGGGGTTTGCAGATGAAGACCTTGGCGTCGCCGCCTTCCGGGCCATAGCCAATCCAGTCGCCCTGCCGCCAAAGGCGTTGCTGGCCCAATACAGCGGAGATGGCGTCATAGAAAATCTGGGCGCGGTCCAAGTCGTTGGCACCGATCGTAACGTAGCGGATCATGGTGGGTTCCTCCTGCGCACACCCTAGCGGCACGTTGCCGGATGTCGAGAACGAAGCGGGAACTAGCTGACACCCGCTGTCAGCAGGATGGCGACCACTGACAGCGTTATGCAGGCCGCCGCCGTCGTCAGGGCCACTGTCCGGGCACCGCCGCGCGCGAAGACGCCCAGCGCGCGGGTCTGGATGAAGACATTGACCGCTGTCGGCGTCGCGGCCAGGAGGGTTGCGCCCAGGCGGAAGGCCAGGGGCGCATCGGTCAGGCCCACGGCCAGCCAGGTCAGGACGGGCAGGGCCACAAGCTTGCCCACCGCCGCTGCCAGCACCGGCCCAAGGCGCGGCGCGAGGCTGTCAGTGTCGGTACGCAGCGCCAGGGCCGCGCCCAGGGCGACCAGGGCCACGGGGCTCCCCGAGCCCGCCGCCGTAGCCACCGCCCGGTCCAGCAGGCCGGGCAGGGCCAGCCCTGTCAGGGCCATGAACACGCCGATCAACGAGGCTGCAACAATGGGATTGGCCAGGGCGCGCAGGGCCGAGCCGAGGATTGATCGTCCACTGGCCCAGCCCAGAAGCGCGATGCCGGTGGCCGCCACGATCACGAAGTCCACCGCCACCACCCCGGCCGACAGCCGGGCAGCCTCGGGACCCAGAACGGCGGCCACGATGGGCAGGCCCAGAAAGGCGCTGTTGCCCAGGCCGGCGGACAGGGCCGCGCCTGCGCGCTCTTCCCGCGTCCAGCCCAAGACCAGGCCCAGCAACAACAGGACGGCCATCAGGGTCAGGGCGGCACCGGCGAAGGCCGCCAACCCCCAGGCCAGGGAAGGTCCGGGTGCGCCGATCCGCGACAGGGAGTGGATCAGAAGCGCCGGAAAGCCGATCCAGAACACATAGGCCGAAAGGCCCGCCGCCATGGGGCCGTCCAGCAGGCGCAGCCGCACCAGTCCGATCCCTGCCCCGACCAGCAGGAAGAAGGGCAGAACCCGCGACAGGACGCCGAGCACGAGATCGATCACGGGGCAGGCGCTCGACGATGAGGGACGTCGAGGCCTAGCACCGCTGGTCCGTGCGCGGCAACCCGGCTAGGGCCTGTCCGTTTCAAATGGACTCATTTGAAACGGGTAAAACAGGCTCTAATTCAAACATTTAGAGCGTGACAGGCGCCGAAACCGGTAGCCACTTTCGGCTGTCACGCTCTAGGAGCTGTGGACACTTATCGCATCCAGAGTATTGCGGCAGCGAGGTGCAGGACGGCGAGGTAGTTTCTCGCCGTCTTCTCGAAGCGGGTGGCGACACGGCGGAACTGCTTGAGGCGACTGAAGCAGCACTCGACGAGGTGGCGCTGGGCGTAGAGGTGCGGGTCGAGCGTATATTTCTGAGCGCGTGAAGGATTGTTGGGGATGACGGCGACGGCGCCCTTGGCGGTGATCGCCTGACGCAGATGATCTGCATCGTAGGCGGTGTCGGCCATGACGACCTTGGCCGGCAAGCCTTCGATCAACGGACCCGCTTGAGGTGCGTCTCCCCGTTGCCCGGCCGTGAGAATGAACCGGACTGGTTGGCCCAGGCCTCGCACGGCCATGTGGACCTTGGTGCTCAGTCCGCCGCGCGAGCGTCCAAGGGCTTGATCTTCAGACCCCCCTTTTTGGCCCCGCTAGCGTGCTGGTGGGCGCGGACGATGGTGGAGTCTATGATCAGGTATTCGAAGTCTGGATCGCCCGACATCGCCTCGAAGATCCGCCGCCAGACGCCCTTCTGGCTCCAGCGACTGAACCGCCGGAAGGCGCTATTCCAATCGCCGAACACCTCGGGCAGATCGCGCCAGGGCGAGCCCGTCCTCACGATCCACAACACGCCCTCGACGAACATCCGGTTGTCGCGGCCGGTCGAGCCCTTCTGGTCAGGACGCCCGATGATCAGGCCAGACATCCGGTCCCAATCAGCGTCACTCAGCACCAAACGATCCATCACACCCAAGACCGCCTCCCAAAAGACAGTCTTGAATCACGCTTCGCACCCTTCGGGAATCCCTAGAGTCCACAGCTCCTAGCGCTTGGGGGCCGGCAGGGTCAGACGATAGACCAGGATCAGGTTGTCATTGTCACCGGCCGGCGCGCCGTCGGCGGCCTTGACGCCGGCGTCGAAGGTGATGCCGCCGACGATGCCCGTGGCGGTCTGGAAATCATTGTCGCTGCCGATGAACAGGAAGGCGTCGTTGGGGGCCTTGGGGTCGAGGGCCGGAACCAGGGCCAGGGCCTCAAACTTCTCGGGCAGGGTGAAGGCGTTGGTCGCTGCGTTGTCGAGATTGAGCCCGAACTTTGCCAGCTGAACGGGATTGATCAGATTGACCAGCTCGGTCTGGCGAACGGGCACGATCGCCGGGTCCAGCACGCCATTGGGGGCGAGGGGCTGGGTCGTGGTCTCATACTTCGTTCCGGCGATGTTGGTCGCGCCGGTCGTGTCGATCAGCAGAACGCTGCGATAGACGGCCGGGCGGGTTGCGCCGCCGCCCCGGCCGTTGCCGTCGCGGGCCAGCACCAGGAACTGGTGGTCGCTCAGGGCCAGGATCTCGGACTGGGCGGCGGTCTTGTCCGGCGCGGCTCCGTCGCCCTTGTTGCGGAACACGGGCAGTTGCACCACGTACTCGGCCACGGGGGCGGCGGGCGTGGCGGTCTTGCTGATGTCGTACAGGAACAGGCGGGTGTTGGCGCGGCTCTGGTCGGCGTCCTTGCCGGAGGCCGAGTCCTGCACCGTGGCGCTCTGCAGCAGGGCCGCCAGACGCTTGCCGTCGGGCGTGATGCTGACGCCCTCCAGGCCCTGATTGTTGCGGCGGCCGGCGTCGGGGGGCGAAGCGCCGGTCAGGGCAGGCTTGCCGTCCTTGACGGGTGCCACGGCGGCGACGGGGGCGATCACGCCGCGCAGGGCGCCGGCCTTGTCGAAGCGATAGATCGCCGCCGCATATTCGTCCGAGACATAGAAGCCACCGTCGGCGGCCAGGGCCAGGCCTTCGCTGTCCATGCTGATGCGACCCTTGGCGGCGGGTTCGGACGGATCCAGGCCGGTAAAGGTCTGGCCCTTGTCGTCCTTCAGCAGCAGGCCGCCGGTCGGGGTGAGCTTCAGTTGGTCAGGCGCGACGGCGTCCGATCCGGCATAGGGGGCGAAAACGAAGCTGAACCGGTGCAGGCGGTTGGCATAGTCTGACGTACCCACGATCGTGCCCACGCCGTTGGGGCCGCGATCGGGCAGGGTGGTCAGGGCGCCGGCATAGGTCCCGTCCGGCAGGCGGCGCCAGTCGCTGATCGCCATGGCCGAGAACGAACCCAGGGTGTCGCCGTTGAAGTCACGCAGCGCGGCAGACAGTTGGCCTGCCCCGACAAGCCCGTGATTGATGGTCGTCGCGCCTTCGAAGGAGACGCTGACCGGGCCCGATGCCGTGCTGACATTGGGACGCGAGAAGGCCGCCGGCTGGGCCTGGGCGGCGCTCGACAGGGCCAGGACGGAAACAGCGGCGAGCGCCAGGCGGGCGAGACGGGACATGGACAGCGACTCCGGAGGGATCGCTTTTCGCTAGCAGCCGCGTTTGACGGTACGGTGACAGCCCGCGCCAGCGGTCAGGTCAGCGCTCTTCCACGGGCAGGCGGATATGGACCAGTTTCCAGGTGAACAGCTCGCGACGCTGGAAGGTGAACACCGTGGCCCGCTTCACCGGACCAGGGCGCCTGATCGAGACCCGCGCGCGGTTGGGGTCCCAATAGACGATGGTTGGATAGGGACCCAGAACGAAGGCCTTGGCCTGCTCGCTGAAGGTCTGGGGCGGCGCGATGGCGGGCGGGGCGGCACCGGGCGCATAGCCGCGCATCAGCGCTGACAGGCCCGCGATGGTCAGATAGCGATCCACTCTTGGCTCGGGCGGGGCGATCGGCTCGA
The DNA here is from genome assembly GCF_058681425.1 of Caulobacter sp. AVps18. Lineage (NCBI taxonomy): Bacteria > Pseudomonadati > Pseudomonadota > Alphaproteobacteria > Caulobacterales > Caulobacteraceae > Caulobacter > Caulobacter sp. AVps18. The sequence goes on along the minus strand of NZ_CM178737.1, from coordinate 4,280,095 downwards.
TCGCGCGCTTCATGGCACCCAGCGGATCGCGCCAGATCGAGGGCGGCTCGGCGGGCGCCACGGGCGCGGCGTCCATAAGCTGACTGGTCAGACCGCGTCGCACGGCCGGGAAATCGACCAGTTCGCTGATCGCCTGCACGTCCTCGTACTGGGCGGCGGCCTTCAGGGCGCGGAAGGCGAACCAGGGGGCCGAGACGAAGGCGGCGGCGAACACAAAGATCGCCAGAACGATCAGGTCCCAGATCCGCTTTTGCAAACTCATAGACGGTCCTTGAGCCAAGACGCCCCAAAAGGTTAACGCGGCATAGAAGGGTTATTCGCCGCCGCCTCGCAAGGGTCTTCGCGCCCGGCGGGACCAGGATGCGCTGGAAGGGCGGCAATTGCGGCTGCCGCTCCCGCCAGTCCCGCGGGGGGCTTGCACGCGATCTGGTTGGTGAGACCGCAAACTTTTCTCGATCAGGCCCTTGATGGAGGCAGGATCTGTTGCGTTTGCGCTGCAAGGTCGAGCGGCAAACCCGGTTACGGCGGCTTTGCGCCAACAGCTGACGTTGAGTGCTCTCGACAACTTGGGCAATCTGATCGCCAAACGAAAGGGACATCCTCATGGAGCAGGTCGAGTTCACGATCGCCGGAGATGGCCTGGTCGGCCATCTCCATGTCCCGCCCGGCAACGGTCCGCATCCGGCCGTGGTCGTGGCAGGCCCGATGACCAGCGTCAAGGAACAGGTCACAGGCGTCTATGCCGCCGCTCTCGCCCAGCGCGGAATCGCAGCCCTGGCGTTCGATCACCGAGGTTACGGACAGAGTGGAGGCGCGCCGCGTCAATACGAGCATGCCGGCCGAAAGATCGAGGACCTCGGAGCGGCCCTGGAATTCCTCTCGTCGCGTTCCGACCTCGATAGCGAGCGATTGGGCCTGGCCGGGGTCTGTCTGGGCGCAGGCTACGCAGCCCATGCCAGCTTGCTAAACCCTTGCGTCAAGGCGTTGGGGCTGGTCGTCGGCTACTACCGGGACCCGCCCCGCATGCGCGCGGCTGATCCTGAGGGCTTCGACGCGAAGGTCGCCCAAGGCCGCGACGCGCGGCTTGCCTATGAGAAGACCGGCGAGGTCATCACCATCCCCGCCGTCTCACTGACCGGTGATGCCGCCATGCAGACCCCCTACCTTTTCGACTATTATGCGACGCCGCGCGCAGCGGTCCCGAACTATGTCAATGGGTTCGCCGTGATGTCTCGTGAACACTTCCTGCCCTTCGATGTGCAGGCGGCGGCGCCGCAGATCCAGCTTCCCGTCTGCATGGTGCATTCGAGAAAGGCGCTCAGTCCCGATGCGGCAGAGACGTTCTACGCCAACCTGTCGGGGCACAAATCGCTGACCTGGCTCGAAGGCGAGAACCAGGTCGCTTTCTATGACGGACCGGAGCTGGTCTCCCGCGCCGCTGATATCCTCGCAGAGCACCTGCATCGGGAACTCTGATCCGCTCCCGTCGATCGGGCCGGAGCGGGCCGGATTGAGAAGGCGTCAGTTCCTCGCCTGCACGAAAAACGCCCCCCGGTTTGCCGAGGGGCGTTTTGGTCTTCTAGATCCTCCCCCTTTGGGGGAGGTGGCCCAAGGGGCCGGAGGGGGCTAGCTCGGCCTAAGCCCAGATGCCCCCTCAGTCACGTCGTGACAGCTCCCCCAGGGGGGGAGCATCTCGCAGGGTGTGCCTTAAGCCATGGCCAGCTTCAGGTTCTCGTCGATCTTGTCGAGGAAGCCTTCGGTGGTCAGCCACGACTGCTTGTCGCCGACCAGCAGGGCCAGGTCCTTGGTCATGAAGCCGCTTTCGACGGTGTCCACGCAGACCTTTTCGAGGGTCAGGGCAAAGGCGGCCAGTTCGGCGTTGTCGTCCAGCTTGGCGCGGTGGGCCAGGCCACGCGTCCAGGCGAAGATCGAAGCGATCGAGTTGGTCGAGGTGCTCTGGCCCTTCTGGTGCTGGCGATAGTGACGGGTCACGGTGCCGTGGGCGGCTTCGGCTTCCACCGTCTTGCCGTCTGGGGTCATCAGCACCGAAGTCATCAGGCCCAACGAGCCGAAGCCCTGAGCCACGATGTCGGACTGAACGTCGCCGTCGTAGTTCTTGCAGGCCCAGACATAGCCGCCCGACCACTTGAGGGCCGAGGCCACCATGTCGTCGATCAGGCGGTGCTCGTAGTGGATGCCGGCGGCCTTGAACTTGTCGGCGTATTCGGCGTCGAAGATCTCCTGGAAGATGTCCTTGAAGCGGCCGTCATAGGCTTTCAGGATGGTGTTCTTCGTCGACAGATAGACCGGATAGCCGCGGCCCAGGCCGTAGGCGAACGAGGCGTGCGCAAAGTCGCGGATCGACTCGTCGAGATTGTACATGCCCATGGCCACGCCGGCCGACGGGGCCTTGTAGATCTCGTGCTCAATGACCGTGCCGTCCTCGCCGACGAACTTCATCGTCAGGGTGCCCTTGCCGGGGAACAGGAAGTCGGTGGCCTTGTACTGGTCGCCGAAGGCGTGACGGCCGACGATGATCGGCTGGGTCCAGCCGGGCACCAGGCGCGGCACGTTCTGGCAGATGATCGGTTCGCGGAAGATCACGCCGCCCAGGATGTTGCGGATCGTGCCGTTGGGCGACTTCCACATCTTCTTGAGCTTGAATTCCTCGACGCGTTGTTCGTCGGGGGTGATGGTGGCGCACTTGACGGCCACGCCGTGCTTCTTGGTGGCCTCGGCGGCGTCGATCGTCACCTGGTCGTTGGTGGCGTCGCGGTTCTCGACCGACAGGTCGTAATAGTCCAGTTCCAGGTCCAGATACGGGAAGATCAGCTTATCCTTGATGAGCTTCCAGATGATGCGGGTCATTTCATCGCCGTCCATATCGACGACGGGATTGGCAACTTTGATCTTGGCCATTGCGGGGTCTTTCCTCCGGCGGTGGCGCGCCTGTGGCGATCTGGCGCACAGGGCCAAGTCGCGGGCGCGGACGACGTGGCTATAGACTGTTGCATCGCAGGGGAAAAGCGCATCGGTTGGTTCGCGCGGTCTTCAGGCGCTGTTAGGGCTAATTGAGCTTGAGTGTGCGGGTCGGCTCAGGGCCGTGGAGGCATATAGAGGCGTGAACAGCCCCAGACCGATCACGGAGGTCTCTTCGCCGCTGGCGCGTCGCCTGCTGGCGATTGTCGCCGTGCTGTCGATCGCCGTGACCGGGGTGGCGACAGCGGTCGCCTTTGTCTTTGTTCAGAAGAGCGCCGCCGACACCCAGATGCGGCATCTGGCGGAGTATGTCGGCGAGCGCGTCAAGACCGAGGACCGTCTGTTTTCGGATCTGGTCAAGGTTCACGACGCCGCCAGCCAGGCGCTGATCAGGCGTCTGGAGAGTCGCGACGCGGTCGACGCCAAGGGCGAGTTCGACGCCATGTTTCCCGATTTCGGCGACGGCACCCGTCGCTCCGCCCCGCACCTCTACGACGGCGCTCGCAAAAGTGCCCATTTCATCTATGGCGTCGGTGCCTTTCTGCCGCGCGCCGCGACCTTGAGCATGAACGAGCGCGCCCTGTTTGTTTCCGCGACGGAGGTGGTGGCCAATACCGGCGAGACCGAAATCCATCACTACGACAACTTCTACTTCTTCACGCCCGAGACCCGGTTTGTGATGTTCGGGCCCAAGCGGGCCGACAAGCTGCTCTATTACCGCCGTGACGCGCCGCCGAACCTGGACATCTCCGGCGAGGAGATGCTGCAGCTGACCCTGCCGAAGACCAATCCCGACCGGGTGATGAAATGCACCAAGTTGCGGCGGCTGATCTCCGATCCCAGCGGGCGGCGCCTGAACGCCGCCTGCGTGACGCCCTTCTATTTGAACGATCAGTTCATCGGGGCCTGGGGCACCAGCCTGTCACTGGACTCCTATCTGCTGCGGGCCGTGGCCGAGGCCCTGCCGGGTGGCCGCAACATGATCGTCTCGTCTGAGGGCGAGCTCATCGCAGCCCAGGGTCTGGCCCGCGACGGGGTGGTCGATGCGGGGCGCCTGCGGGAGGTGGAGACGCAGGAGCGCCTCACCGAGATCATGACGCAGATCCGCGAGGCCGACCGCGATGTGGGCGCCATCCGCGACACGCGTGGCGACCGGGTGATCGCCTATGGCCACCTGAAGGAGCCCAACTGGTGGTTCCTGATGATCTTCCCGTCAGGCGACCTGATCTGGTCGTCGATCAAGACCGCTTCATGGGTGCTGCTGTTTGGTGTGCTGGGCGTCGCGATCCAGGTGATGCTGGTCTATCGCGTGGTCAGCCGGGCGGTGGCCTGGCCGCTGGGCGTTCTGGCCAAGGCGCAGCGCACGGGCGACCGCGAGGCGACCCTGCCGGTCGAGGCTCGCCACGACGAGATCGGCGCCCTGGCCCGCACCCTGCGCCAGCAGCGCGAGGGCAATGAGGAGCTGTTGCGGTCGCTGGAAGATCGCGTCGCCGAGCGCACGATTGAACTGGAGCGCGCCAACCAGGCCAAGTCGCTTTTCCTGGCCAATATGAGCCACGAACTGCGCACGCCCCTGAACGGGGTCATCGCCATCGGCGACCGGCTGGCCGAAGAGACCGATCCGGCCGTGCGCCGCGAACTGGGCGCGCTGGTCACCTCGTCGGGGCGGCTGCTGGAACAGGTTCTGGGCGATATTCTTGATGTCTCGAAGATCGAGGCCGGTCAGTTCCAGCTGAACCCTGCGCCGTTCGATCTGGAGCGGCTGGTGCGCGGCATGGCGCAGCTGCACGCTGCTGCGGCCGAAGCCAAGGGCCTCAACTTTTCCTGGTCGGTCGCGCCCGAGGCGGCGGGCCGCTATCTGGGCGACTCCGGGCGGATCAGCCAGATCCTGTCCAACCTGCTGGGCAATGCCGTGAAGTTCACCCGGCATGGCACGGTGTCCCTGGCCGTCACACGCCGGGGCGAGGCCCTGGCCTTCACGGTCGCCGACACGGGCGTCGGCTTCGACGACACGGTGCGCGAGCGGTTGTTCAAGCGCTTTGTTCAGGCCGACCAGTCGATCACGCGGCAGTTCGGCGGCACAGGCCTTGGCCTGTCGATCTCGGCAGCTTTGGCCGAGATGATGGGCGGCCGTATCGACGGACGGGCCGTCTTGGGGGCGGGGGCCACCTTCGAGGTCGAACTGCCCTTGCCACGCTCGCAAGAGGCCGAGGCTGACACGGGCTCGCAGGACGAAGCCGAAGTGTCTCTGGAAGGCCTGCGGGTGCTGGTCGCCGAGGACCACCCGACCAATCGCAAGGTGGTCGAGATCGTGTTGGGTCCCTTCGGCGTAGACCTGACCATGGTCGAGGACGGCGCCGCCGCCCTGGCCGCCATTGAGCGCGACACCTTTGATGCCATCCTGATGGACATGCAGATGCCGGTGATGGACGGCCTGTCGGCCACCCGCGCCATCCGCGCCCGCGAGGTCGCCCTGGGGGCGCAACGGGTGCTGGTCATCATGCTGACCGCCAATGCCATGGAAGAGCACGTGGCCTCGGCCAAGGCGGCGGGCGCCGATCTGCACCTGGCCAAGCCCCTGCATCCGGCCGAACTGCTGGAAGCGCTGGCGGGCGTCCGCACGGGCGCCGCGAAAGGGGCGGCCATCGCGGGAGGCTAGGCCCTGGACGCCACGGCCGTGTTGAGCACGATCCGCCCCGCTTGCGCGATGATGGCGTCGCGCTCGGCGTCCGGGGCGGTTGAGCCGCTGAGAAACACCGCCACCGCATATTGCCGGCCGTCGCCCAGGGTGATGATCCCGATATCATTGCTGGCCGGAGTCATGCCCAGGTCGGTGCGCGCGCCGCCGGTCTTGTGCGCCAGGACGGCACCGGCGGGCAGGGCGGCTTTCAGCCGGCTCTGGCCCGTCGTCGTGGCGGTCATGATCCCCAGAAGCCTCTGGGTCGAGGCCGGTTCGAGCAGTTCGCCTGACCGCAGCGCTTCCAGAAACCGCACAGCGGCAACCGGCGTGGCGGTGTCTTGCGGATCGGTCAGATAAGCCGCCGTAGACGCCCGACGAATGGCCTGCGGCACGGCCAGCATCCGGCGCCTATAGGTCGCCTCGCCCCTCCAGTCGGCGCGGAACGAAGCCATGCCCATGATCTCGGGCTGAAGCTGGCGCTCATAGCGGTCGACGCGGAAGTCCTCGATCTTCTTCTGGACCAGCCAGGCCGTCAGGGCCCCGGGACCGCCGATCCTTTTCAGCAGCACATCGGCGGCGGTGTTGTCGCTGGCCCCGCTGGCGCGCTCAAGCAGTTCGCCCAGTGTATAGTCCGTGCGCGCGGGCCAGGCTTCGGCGATCGGGCTGAAGGGCGGCGACAGGTCGATGTCGCGGATCGCGACCGTCTCGTCCAGTCGCAGCTTGCCCTCGTCGACCTGGGCCAGCACGCCAGCGCCCAGCGCCGCCTTGAACACGCTTTGCAGCGGAAAGCGACGGACGCCGTTGAAGGCCAGGGTCTGGCCGGTCTGGGCGTCCAGAACGCCCACGCCCAGCAGTCCGGGCGCAGCGCGATCAGCCAGGGTCTGGAGTTGGGCCTGGAAGACCTTCTGGTCGAACACCGGGTCAGGCCTGTCTGCCGCCGAGGGCTTGGGCTGGCAGCCGGCGACCAGCGGCGTCGTCAGGGCTGCGGCGGAGATCAGGAAGGCGCGTCGGTGCATCGGGCGTTCTCATGGGGCCGGCGGGTGCCGAAGAGCCGGCGAGAACCGACGCGGGGCAACAGGGGGGCAACAGGGGGCTTGCATCGGAACGCGCGGCGGCGGCAAAGGGACGTCATGAGCTCTTCCTTCGCCCCGCCCTGCGTGATCCTGAACGAACCGCAGATGGCCGAGAACATCGGCGCGGTCGCCCGCGTCATGGCCAATTTCGGCCTCTACGACCTTCGCCTGGTGCGTCCGCGCGACGGCTGGCCGCAGGAACGCGCCTGGCCCAGCGCCTCGGGTGCCACCTGGCCGCTGGACGACGCCAAGGTGTTCGACACGCTGGAAGCGGCGATCGCCGACCTGAAATTGGTGTTCGCCACCACGGCCCGTCCGCGCGAGACCCGCCTGCCGGTGCTGACCCCGCGTGAGGCCGCCGCCCAGCTGTCGGACGATGTGACCCAGGGCCGGGCGGTGGGCCTGCTGTTTGGGGGCGAGCGCGCCGGGCTGGAAACCCACGACATCGCCCTGTGCCAGGCCATTGTCAGCATCCCCATCCACGAGCGCTTCCGCTCGCTCAACCTGGCCCAGGCCGTGTCGATCAACGCCTATGAGTGGATGATGACGGTCAATGACCGGCCGTGGGTGAAGTTCGAGCAAAACGTCGAGGACCCGGCCGACCAGTCCAGTCTGCTGGGCCTGTATGGCCAGCTGGAAGACGAGCTTGAAAAGGCCGGCTTCTATCATCCGCCCGAAAAGAAGCCCTCTATGGTCAGGAACCTGCGCGTGCCCCTGGCCCGGGCCCGCCTGACCGAACAGGAGGTCCGGACGTTCCGGGGTGTGATCACGGCCCTGTCGCGCGGCCGTGGCCGGGTCCTGGCCAAGCTGGCGGCCAAGGCGATCAAGCCTGAGGCCTGATGCGGGGCGGTTGATCGATAAGGTCTGCAGGTTCGGATTGATCCACATCATGTCGCCCGTGTTCGGCCGGGCGCAGGGTCAGGGTCGTGAACCTTTGGAGTTTCGCCATGATCCCCGATGCAAAGACCCTTGTGGTGGTGGCTGACGGCCGCCGCGCCCGACTTCTGGAGCAGCCGCGCCTTGACGGCCCTCTGCACGATCGCCCGGAATGGCTTGCCGGCCTGAAGCAGCATCAGGACCGCGCGCCGCACAGCCATATCCCGCATGACGGCGACCTGCGCGACCGCGCCGAGGCCGTCTTCATCAAGGATCTGGCTCACAAGCTGGACGAGGTCGCCCGCGCCCACCCGTTCGACCAGATGATCCTGATCCTGCCGCCCCGGGCGCTGGGCAAGCTCCGCGAGGCGCTGTCGAGCAACCTTGAACGGAAGGTCACGGGGGCCGACCCGCATGAACGACTGGATGCAACCCTGATCACGCTGCAGGACGTCGTCCACGGCGCGCGCCACGCCGTGGCGGCCTGACCGCCAGGGACGAAATTTAAAGACAGGGACCGTGTCAGCAGTCTAGCCTGCGCCGCAAAACGTGTGGGAGAGAATGCTCATGAACCGTCGGAACCTGCTGGTCATGGCCGGTGCCCTGGGTCTGGCGCCGGCCGCTGCCCTTGGCCAGGGCAGCGATCCCGCGACCCTGGCGCGGGACGCCTTCCTGTTTTCCCTGCCGTGGATCGAGATGGCCACCACCCGGGCGCGCGTGTTCAAGCGCGGGGCCCGACCCAACGCCATCTATCACCGCCGCAACCTCTCCGATCACAACGATCGCAGCGTTACGACGCCGAACAACGACACCCTCTATTCGCTGGCCTGGATCGACCTGACGAAGGGGCCGGTGACCCTGACGATCCCGCCCAGCGGCAAGCGCTATGTCTCGGCGGCCATCCTCAACATGTTCACCGACAACGACGCCGTGCTGGGCACGCGGGTCAATGGCGGGGCAGGGGGCGTGTTCACGGTGGTCGGGCCGGGCCAGTCTGCGGCGGGCGACCACGTGGTGCGCGTTCTCACGCCCCATGCCTGGATCCTGATCCGGACGCTGGTCGACGGTCCCGGCGACCTAGCGGCCGCCCGCAAGGTGCAGAGCGGTTTCAAGGTCAGCGGCCCGAAGGTCGAGCGTCCCCCGGCCTATCTCGAGCGCGATGCCGAGCCCGAAGCCTATTTCGCGACGGCCCGGGCTCTGCTGGCCGCAGACCCGCCGCGCGCCGAAGACGCCGCCCTTGTGCAACGGTCGGCCGGGCTGTTGACCGAGGGGGCCTTCGATCGCGCGGCGATGGCGGCCGGGGTGGCCCAGGCCCGAGCGATTGCCAAGCTGGCCTCGGGCCGGGTCGCCTTCGTCAACGGCTGGTCCTATCCCAAGCCCAATCTGGGCTATCACGGCGTCGACTATGGCTATCGCGCCATCGTCGCCCTGCAGGGTCTGGGGGCCCTGCCGGTGGTCGAAGCCATGTACATGAAGGCCGCCGGTGACAATGACAGCGGCCTGTTCAACGGAGATGGCCTCTACCGCCTGACCCTGCCGGCGCGGTTGCCGCTGGATGGTTTCTGGTCGCTGTCGATGTACGAGGCGACACCGGACGGCCAGTACTTCTTCACGCAGAACCCGCTGGGGCGCTATGCCATCGGCGACCGCACTCCGGGCCTGAAGCGCAATGCGGACGGCACCCTGGACCTGTGGATCAGCCGCACCGATCCCGGTGGCGAGCGCAGCGCCAACTGGTTGCCGGCCCCAAGGACCGGCCCGTTCTCCATGACCCTGCGGACCTATCTGCCCCGGGCCGAACTGCTGGAGGGGCGGTTCCGCTTCGATCCGATCGTCCAAGTCTAGAGCGCGTTCCGAAAAGTGGGAACCGGTTTTCGGAATGAAACGCGCGTGAAAACAAAAGACTAGAGCGAGTGATCTGATTCCATCAGATCACAACCCGCTCTAGAGCAAAGGTCGCCATGATTGAATCATGTCGTTTGCTCTAGATTCTTGTTTTGACGCGTTATTTCGGCGGCGAACCGGTATCCACTTCGCCGACTAACGCTCTAGCGCCGGACGGCCAGTTCGGCCTCAAGGTGTTCTACCAGCAACCGGACCTTGGCCGGCAGGTGGCGCAGGTGCGGATAGACCGCCCAGACGCCCTCGTCGGCCGGTCGATGCGTTTCCAGCAGCGGCACCAAGACCCCGGCGGCGATCGGTGCGTCGACATAGAAGTTGGGCAACTGGCACAGGCCCAGCCCGGCCAGGGCGGCGTCCAGCACGGCCTGGCCGCTGTTGCAGCGCCAGCGTCCCTTGGGGCGGACCAGCACCTCGGAGCCGCCATCGCTGAACATCCAGGTCTCGCTGGCCCCGATCACGCAGGCATGGTCAGCAATCTGGGCCAGGGTCTGTGGCGCGCCGGCCCGGTCCAGATAGGCCGGCGAGGCGCAGAGGCGACGGGTGCGCGAGGCCAGCCGCTTGGCGATCAGCCGGCTGTCGCTGAGACGCCCAAACCGGATGGCCAGGTCAAAGCCGTCGCTGACCAGATCGCGGATGCCGTCGTCCAGTTCGATGTGCAGCGACAGGCGCGGATGGGCCAGGGCGAAGGCGTTGACCGCCGGGACCACATAGCGCTCGCCATAGGCCGACGAGCAGGTCATCCGCAGCTGACCCTTCAGCTCGGCCTCGTCCTCGCCGACCAGCTGCATGGCCGCGTCGCGCTCCTGGATCAGCCCGCGACAGCGGGCCAGGAACAACCGTCCCGCATCGGTCAGGCTGACCTGCCGTGTGGTGCGATACAGCAGGCGGGTGGCCAGCCGGTCTTCCAGACGGGCCACCTCGCGGCTGACGCCCGAGGTCGACAGGCCCAGACGCTGGGCGGCGCGCGAGAAGCTTTCGGCCTCGGCCACCGCCACAAACTCGTCGATCCCGTCCCATCGGCTCATGGCCGCGTGATGCGATGATTATCCCAGATCTGCAACAATGTTTTGCGCGCGACGGGATTATCGTTTGCGGGGCATGAGCGTACCAAAGGCCAGCCCCTGTTCCGGAGACACACCCGATGAAGACCCGCGCCGCCGTAGCCTTCGAAGCCAAGAAGCCGCTGGAGATCGTCGAGGTCGACCTGGAAGGCCCCAAGGCGGGCGAGGTGCTGATCGAGATCAAGGCCACCGGCGTCTGCCACACCGACGCCTATACGCTGGACGGCCTGGACTCCGAGGGCCTGTTCCCCTCGATCCTGGGCCATGAAGGCGCGGGCGTGGTGGTCGAGGTCGGCCCCGGCGTCACCAGCCTGGCGGTCGGCGACCATGTGATCCCGCTCTACACGCCCGAATGTCGCCAGTGCAAAAGCTGCCTCTCGGGCAAGACCAACCTCTGCACGGCCATCCGCGCGACCCAGGGCAAGGGGCTCATGCCGGACGGCACCAGCCGCTTCTCCTACAAGGGCCAGACCATCCACCACTATATGGGCTGCTCGACCTTCTCGAACTACACGGTCCTGCCCGAGATCGCCGTGGCCCGGATCCGCAAGGACGCGCCGTTCAAGTCGGCCTGCTACTGCGGCTGCGGCGTGACGACCGGCGTCGGCGCGGTGACCAACACCGCCAAGGTCGAGCCGGGTGCCAATGCGGTGGTGTTCGGCCTGGGCGGCATTGGCCTGAACGTCATCCAGGGCCTGAAGCTGGTCGGCGCCAACATGATCATCGGCGTTGACATCAATCCCGACCGCGAAGCCTGGGGCCGGCAGTTCGGCATGACCCACTTTGTGAACCCCAAGACCATCGACGGCGACGTGGTGGCCCATCTGGTGGCCATGACCGACGGCGGGGCCGACTACACCTTTGACGCCACCGGCAACACCACGGTCATGCGCCAGGCGCTGGAAGCCTGCCATCGGGGCTGGGGCGAGAGCATCATCATCGGCGTGGCCGAGGCGGGGAAAGAGATCTCGACCCGTCCGTTCCAGCTGGTCACCGGCCGGGTCTGGAAGGGCACCGCCTTCGGCGGCGCGCGCGGCCGCACCGACACGCCCAAGATCGTCGACTGGTACATGGACGGCAAGATCCAGATCGACCCGATGATCACCCACGTCCTGCCGCTGGAAGACATCAACAAGGCCTTCGACCTGATGCACGCCGGCGAGAGCATCCGGACGGTGGTGACGTTCTAGTGAGCGCTGCGAACGACACCGGTTATCAGTGCTGCTTCTGCTCCAGGGCCATTAGCCCTGAACAGGAGCAGTCGGCGGTTGTGCTGACCGGACAGAATTTCGCAGATTGGCGTGACGACGCTCCAGAGCCGCGAGCGCAGAGTTTTTGGGCGCATTTCCTTTGCCTACAAAGCAATTGGACCGGTTCATATCCCTGGGAAGAGGAAGGCCTCTTCGAAGAGCTCGAAGCATGACCGTCGACATCACCGCCACCCACCGCGTCCACGGCGGAACCCTGCGCTACGGCAAGCACGCCAGCGCCAGCACCGGAACGCCGATGAAGTTCACGGTGTGGACGCCAGACGGCGAGGGGCCGTTTCCCTATCTGGTCTGGCTGTCTGGCCTGACCTGCACGGAAGACAATTTCACGGTCAAGTCGGGCGTCTATGAGCACGCCGCCCGGCACGGGATCGCCATCGTCGCGCCCGACACCTCGCCGAGGGGAGACGGCGTCGCCGATGATTCGGCCTATGACCTGGGGCAGGGGGCGGGCTTCTATGTCGACGCCACGCAAGCGCCGTGGGCACCACACTTCCAGATGTATTCCTATGTGACCAAGGACCTGCTGGAGGCCGTCGACGGCACCTTCCCGCTGGACGGATCGCGCCGGGGGATCTTCGGCCACTCGATGGGCGGCCACGGGGCCCTGACCATCGCCCTGCGCAATCCTGAGCTCTTCAAGTCGGTCAGCGCCTTCTCGCCCATCGTCTCACCGCTGAACTGTCCCTGGGGCGACAAGGCCATGACCGCCTATCTGGGCGAGAACCGTAGCCTGTGGCGCGCCCACGACGCCTGCGCCCTGATCGAGGATGGAGCGGGCGAGGCCTTCGACGACATCCTGATCGACCAGGGGCTGGCCGACAATTTCCTTGAGAATCAGCTCAAGCCTGAATTGATCGAGGCCGCCGCCACGAACGCCGGTCGCAAGGTCACGGTGCGGCGGCAGCTAGGCTACGACCACAGCTACTTCTTCATCACGTCGTTTATCGGCGAGCACGTGGATTGGCACGCGCTGAAATTGTAATTCACTGACCACACCCGTTGTCGCAGACGACGAGTGTGGTAGTCTGGCATCATGGTTCCCAAGTCTTCCATCTTCGATGATGTGGACGCCGCCAGCGAAGAGGCTGCGGACGTCTCGCCTGGGCTCAAGACCTGAGGAGCGCCCGTTAGGAGCTAGAATGAACCTCTACGTCCGCTTCATCGAATGGATCTCTCACGGCGAGGGGGCTCGCGGCCAGTGGATCCGTCTTTGGATCGGCGTGGCCGGACTGTTTCTCGGGTTCTTCTACTTCGACTGGCGCGATGGCAGCATCGAAGGATTTTGGTGGTTCCCTGCGGTGCTGTCTTCGATCTTTCTGATTGTGCCGTTTTGCCTTTGGCGGGTCTGGGAGCATCGACGGCGCACACACCTTAAGCGTGAAAAGTCCGTCCGCCGAATCGACCTCGGATGAACCCTACAGTTGTGAACTTTCCGTAATTCATCCCGGGTTCAGGCAGGCGCTGCGCATCTGGCTCCAAGGTCAAGCTGACCCATTGGAGGGGAACCCACATGAAACTCGCATCGCTCGCCGCCGTCGTCGCCATCGCCCTGTCGACCAGCGCCTGCGTGATCATCGACGCCGACGATCGCCCGGACACCTCGATCAACATCACCAAGACCGACCTTGAGCCCATCTATGGGGCGACGGTCGACAAGGGCGACCTCGTTATCCGGGTCTCGTCCAACGGCTGCACCCGCAATGATGACTTCGCGGTCGAGAGCGTCCGGCGCGATGACGTCGCCAGCTTCGTCTTTACCCGCAAGCGTCCTGATCTCTGCCGCGCTCTGATCGCCGAGGGGACTGATCTGCGCTTCCCGCTGGACGCCTTTGGCGTCGAGCGCGGCGCCAAGGTGCGGGTGCGCAACCCGATCGTGCGGCCATAGGTTGTTTGTAGTAGCGGAACATGGTCTAGATTCGGGCCATGTTCCGCGAAGACCCCGACCGCTACGACGACATCATCAACCCGTTTACGCCCTGGCGGTCGGCGGTGGTGGTGTTCCTGCTGAGCGGTGCGGCGGTGCTGGGCGATGTTCTGGACCTGCCCATTATCGGACGATGGGGCCGGAGGGACGGCTTTGAACCCCTGACTCTGCTGTTCCCGGTTCTGGCCGTGGCGCTGTACCTGGTCTTCTGGACGGTCTGGCGGATCGGTCATCGGAAACAGCAGCAGAGGTCGCGGGCCCTGCGCGAAAGACTTCTCAGAGACGTCCGCCCGCCGGGTGATTGACTCCCCGTCGCCCCTCCGTCATAAACCGCGCCTTCCCGCCGCCGGCTCGCCGTGTGGCGTGGAATCATATGACGGACTGATGCGACGCCGCCGTTGAGATCGCGCCTCTACTTCTTGAGGTGCCGGCCCGGATCGAACTGAAGAGCTACACATGTCCAAGCGCCATAGCGCCAAGTACAAGATCGATCGCCGTATGGGCGAAAACCTCTGGGGCCGGCCCAAGTCGCCGGTCAACCAGCGGTCCTACGGCCCCGGCCAGCACGGCCAGCGCCGCAAGCAGAAGGTTTCCGACTTCGGTCTGCAGCTGCGCGCCAAGCAAAAGCTGAAGGGCTACTACGGCAACCTGACCGAGAAGCAATTCTCGCGCACCTACGAGGAAGCCGCCCGCCGCAAGGGCAACACCTCGGAAAACCTCATCTCGCTGCTCGAGTCGCGCCTGGACGCCATCGTCTATCGCGCCAAGTTCGTGCCGACCGTGTTCGCCGCCCGCCAGTTCGTGAACCACGGCCACGTGACCGTGAACGGCAAGCGCGTCAACATCGCCTCCTACCGCTGCAAGCCCGGTGACGTGATTGCCGTCCGCGAGCGTTCGCGCAACATGGCTCTGGTGCTGGAAGCCGTCGTCTCGGCCGAACGCGACTTCGCCGAATACATCACCGTCGACGTGAAGGGCCTGTCGGCCACCTTCGTGCGCGCTCCGGAACTGTCGGAAGTGCCGTATCCGGTGAAGATGGAACCCAACCTCGTCGTCGAATTCTACGCTTCGTAAGAACCGACTTCGATACCGATACGGAAAAGGCCCCGGAGCGATCCGGGGCCTTTTTCTTTGGTCGCTGGGCGGGCTAGAGCTTCGCAATGACATCCTTTGGTGCCCTGATCCTCACCGGCGGCGGTTCGCGCCGTATGGGCTGCGACAAGGCCGCGCTCGACTGGGGCGGGGTGCGGGCGGTTGACCGCCTGGCGGCCCTGGCGCGGGACGTGGGCGCGCACAGCGTGCTGACCGTCGGCGCAGATCTCGGCCTGTCGTGGATCGCCGATCCGCAGCCGGGCGCGGGTCCGGTGGGCGGGGTGATCGCCGGGGTCGCGGCGCTGCGGGCCCAGGGTCTGATCCGGGCGCTGGTGCTGGCGGTGGACGCCCCGACCCTCACCGCTGAGGATCTGGCCCCTCTGGTGGCCGCACCGGCCCCTGGCGCGACCTATGACGGCTTGCCGCTGCCCATGATGCTGGAGCTGTCGGCCCTACCTGCCGACGTAGAGGCCGGGTGGCCGCTGCGACGGCTGGTCGAGCGGGCAGGCCTGGCGGTGCTGCCGGTTCCGATGGAGGCCGAGGCGCGGCTGCGCGGGGCTAATACGCCCGAGGAGCGGGCGCGGCTTCTACCGCCTCAATAAACGTCCCGCCGATACCGGCCTTCATCCGTCAGCCGTTCCAGCGCCTCGGCGCCCAGGATCTCGACCAGGGCGGCATGAACCTCGCGCGACATGCCTTCCAGCGATCCGCAGACCAGGATCGCGGCGCCCTGGGCCACCCAGGCGCGCACGGTGTCGGCGGCCTCAAGCAGGCGGTGCTGGACATAGGTTCGCTGGCCCTGATCGCGGGAGAAGGCCAGGTCCAGGCGATCCAGCACGCCCGACGCCGTCCAGGCCTCGATTTCCGGACGGTGGAAATAGTCGTGCTCGGCGGTGCGTTCACCAAATACCAGCCAGTTGCGCCCCTGTCCGGCGGCGGCGCGGGCCTTGAGGTGGGCACGCAGTCCGGCCAGGCCCGTTCCAGCGCCGATCAGGATCAGCGGCACGTTCCCTTCGGGGGCGTGAAAGCTGCGATTGGTCCGCACGCGGGCGTCCAGCACCTCGCCGATTCGCGCGAAGTGGCACAGCCAGCCCGAGCCCAGGCCCGGCTTGCCGTCTGCGCGAGGCATCAGCCGCACGATCAGCTCGATCCCGCCATCGCCCGGCAGGGAGGCGATGGAGTATTCCCGGTGGGGCAGGGTGGTCAGGCGGTCGAGCACCGCGTCGCCGGGCAGTCCGGCCAGGGCGTCGAGCGCGTCCGGCGCGTGCGGCAGGCGGCGTGAGGCCAGGGCCTGCGCCGTGGCCGTGTCCAGGCCCAGACGCGCGACAAGGTCGGCGACCTCGGCGGGATCATTGCGGGGGCCGATCTCGACGATGTCGCCGGCCTGCCACGTCGCGGTTCCGTCCAGCGGTTCCAGCCGCACATGCCAGGCCTCGCCGCCGGGGCTGCCGGGGTTCAGCAGGCGACGCTCGGTCAGGATCCAGCGACCGTAGGCCGGGCGGCTCCAGTCGGGCAGGTCGGTGACACCGGTCAGGACGGCCATCTGCGACTGCCAGTGGCGCAGGGCGGCCTCGTCGCCGTCATCGACCTCGACCCGGTCGAACAACGGCGCGGCGCCCTGATGGGCCAGCCAGGCGTCGAGCGTGCGGCCAAAGGCGCAGAACTGCGAATAGCTGCTGTCACCCAGGGCCATCACGCCATAGCGCAGGGCCGACAGGTCCGGCGTCGTGCTCATCACGTCGCGGATGAAGGCGCGGGCCGGATCGGGGGCGTCGCCCTCGCCGGTGGTGCTGACCAGGAACAGGGCGCGGCCGGCGGTGGCCAGATCGCTTGCCGTCACGGTCGAGAGGTCGCGCAGGGTGACGGGTGCGCCCGCTGCGGTCAGGGCCTTGGCCGTGGCCAGGGCCAGCTCTTCGGCAAAGCCGGTCTGGCTGGCATAGGCGACCAGCACGGGCTCGCCCGATCCGCTGGCCAAGGCGGCGGCCTCGCGCCGTCCGGCGCGGCGGCGCGCGGCCTCGCGCGCGGCGATCAACCCGCTGAAGGCGATCCAGGCCAGGGCCACCCCGCCGGCCGCGATCTGGCGACGGGCTTCGGGATCAAGGGCGGAGAGGTCGATCATGCGTCCAGCATCGCCGAAAGGGCGGGCGACAGGCGCTCTTGCAGGCCTGTCGCCGATCGGCTGACGATCAGGGCGGGCAGGGCGTGGGTCGTGGCGAAGGCCAGGGCCTCCTGCGGACCCATCACGGTCAGGGCCGTTGCCCAGGCGTCGGCGTCCATGCAGGTTCTGGCCAGCACGGTGGCGCTGACGACATCGCGCATGCTGGGCGCGCCGGAGGCCGGGTCCAGGGTGTGGGCGTAGCGGCGGCCGTCATGCTCGAAGAACCGGCGGTAGTCGCCGCTGGTGGCGACCGACAGGTCGTGCAGGGCGACAAGGGTGCGCAGGGCGTCGTTGGCAGCCGGTGGACGCTCCAGCTCCACCCACCAGGGCTGACCATCAGGTTTGGCGCCCGTGCCGCGCAGTTCGCCGCCGACCTCGACGAGATAGCTGCGCACCCCGGCCCGTTCGAGCGCCGCGGCGGCCTGATCGACGCCGAAACCCTTGGCGATGCCGTTGAGGTCCAGGCGCAGGCCGCCCGGCTGGAACAGGGCGTCGCCGTCCAGGGTCAGGCGCGTCCAGCCCCCGGTCTGCAGGGCGGCGTCAACGGTCTGGCGCGGGGGCGGCTCGCCGCTGAAGGGGCGCGGCCCAAAGCCCCAGAGGTCGGTCAGGGCGCCCAGGGTCGGATCGAAGGCGCCGTTGGTGGCTTGCGCGATCTCGATGGCCCGGCGCAGCACCTTGGCCATTTCCGGGGGCAGGATTGTCCAGCTGCCGGCGGCCGACCGGTTGTAGCGCGACAGGTCCGACAGGGGCTCCCAGGCGCTCATCTGGGCCACGACCGCGTCGAGCGCACGCTGCACCTGGGCGCTCAGGCCCGGCAGGTCGGCCCCGCTATGGGCCACGAAGCGCGCCGACCAGCTTGTGCCCATGGTCTTGCCGGAGACGGCGTGAACCACCCCGCCGAGCGGCCGGGCAGGGGGCGTGGTCAGGAGGGGGACGAGGACGCGGGTCATGGGGAGGTCGCACATCAGAACCCTTCCCCCTTGATGGGGGAAGGGCAGGGTTGGGGGTGATCGGGAGCTGGCCACCTAAGCCTAGGCCGCGCCACATCCTGCGACGCCGTCACCCCCATCCCCGACCCTTCCCCCATCAAGGGGGAAGGGAGCTTCTCTTTACGGCCGCTGGGCTTCGATCACGGCGGTGTAGCTGGCCGAGACGCCGTTGCCGGCCAGGGCCGTGACGGGCGCCGGAGCCGCGCCCGGGGCACCCATGCCGCCGCCGGGAGGGCCGCCGCGGCCGGTTTCGCCCGAACGCACCGAAGCATTGACCCAGTACATGCCGGCGTCGGGCAGGGTGAACTTCACCGTGCCGTCCGGGCCGGTCTTGACCTTGATGTCGCCGGGCGTGGCCCGCCAGCGGGCGCCGCCGGGCACGAGGGTGACTTCAAGATCGGCGGCCGGCTTGCCGTCGAGCAGGAACTTGAAGGTCGCCGGCTCGGTGGCGACGATGTCGGTGGGGTGGGTCACCGGGACCAGCTCCAGGCCCTGGCCGGTCGGCTTGAAGACTTCCGTGCTGGGCTTATCGCGCGTGACGAAGGTTTCGTTGCGGCTGCTGCTCTTGATGGTCTTCAGGTCGGCGGCACCGGCGGGAACCTGCTTGGCAAAGTCCTCGGGGCTGCCGCGAAAGCGCTTGATCTCGCCGTTTTCGGTCCAGCTGGCCTGGACCGTGTTGCTGGCCGAAAAGATCTTCCAGGTGCCGGCCTGGTTCAGCTGGACGTCGAACACCGAGCGATACTGGCCGGTGGCGGTGTTCTGCAGCTTCTGGGTCGAGCCGTCGGGCGCCAGGGCGCTGACGCCGTCCAGCCGCATGGCGCGGTGGTCGGGATAGAACAGCTCGTTGGAGATGGCCGCATCGACCGTCACCCACGAGCCGTCGCCCGAAAGCACGGTGAACGAGGGCACCATCCAGGCGCGGTGGGCGCTGGCCGAAAGGGGCAGGGCCAGGGCCAGGCCAGCAGCCGCGACGGCGAGAAGGCGGGTCTTGAGGGTCATGGCTTTGTCTCTCACTTCACGGAAACGGTGACGGCGCCCAGCTCGGCCGAGCCCTTGGCGGTGGCGGGCTTGCCGGGCTTGCCCCAGGTGAACGGCACGCGGACGGCCTCGTGGCCACCCACTTCGCGCGCGGCTTCGACCACCAGGGTGTACTGGCCGGGCTTGAGGTTTTTCAGAGCGCCCTTGGTGCCGCTGAACATCATTTTCTGCGGACCCGGCGCGCGGGTGGCGCCGCTGACGCCATCGGCCGGGAACTTCATCTCGCGGCCGGCCTTGCGCCACCACTGACGCATGTCCTTGAGCCACTTGGTGCCGTGGTCTTCCTTGGAGTCGGGATCATACCAGACGGCCAGGGTGCCGGCGGCGGTGGCGTCGGGGTTCTCGATCCAGATCGAGACATAGGGCTTGTGGTACTCGGCCACGGACAGACGCGGGATCTCGACGGTGACGTTGAGATCAGCGGCCATGGCCGGAGCGCCGACGGCGGCGCCGGCGAAGGTCAGCAGGGAGATGGAACGCTTCACGGAAGACACCTCAGAGGTGGACGAAAAGGATGACGAGGATGACCGGCGCGGCCAGGCCCGCCGCGACCAGCGGCCAGGTCAGGGGCCGGGCCCGGGCGTGGAACTGCAGCAGGATCAGGCCGGTGACCGTGAAGATCACGCAGGCGCCGGCGAAGATGTCGATGAACCACGACCAGGCCACGCCGGTGTTGCGACCCTTGTGCAGGTCGTTGAGCAGGGACACCGCGCCGCGCGTGGTCTTCTCGTGCTCGACCGCGCCGGTCTCGCGGTCGATGGACAGCCACGCGTCGCCGCCGGGGCGGGCCAGGGCGACATAGACCTCTGCGTCGGACCATTCGGCCTCGCGGCCGGCGATGTCGGTCCCGACCGCCTTGTCCAGCCAGTGCTGCAGCTTCAGGGGCAGGGGGCGTTTGCCCTCGACCGGCCCCTTGGTCAGGTCGGCGATCAGGTCGGCCGGCAGGGTGGCCTTGCGGCTGACCACGACGGGCTCGGCCTCGATCTTGCCGGCGTGGTTCAGGGTGATCCCGGTGATCGCGAACAACAGCATGCCGATCAGCGACAGGGCCGCACTGATCCAGTGCCACTGGTGCAGCTGCTTGAGCCAGAAAGAGCGGCGATGCGAAGTGGTCGACACGGCGGCGGCGAAACCCTGGGGGAAGAGAACGGCTCGTCCATACTTGAGAACGAATTGCAATTACAAGTGCGAGTTCGCATTCCGATGTTGCTGAATGATTGCGGATCGCAACAGTGCGCCGTTGGCTGAGCCGCTGGCCTGAAATCAGATCACGATGTTCGGGCAACTTGGCCTCGACAATCGGCCCTCAACACAAGAAACATTCCGGCCTCTGACCGCTGGGCGCATGCCAGCGAGCCGCTTTGGGGTATTTCGTGAGAACCTTGCTCTTTTCCGTCTCGGTCCTGGCCCTGGCCTGCACCAGTGCTGTCGCCCAGACCCTGCCGCAGCCCTCGGCACCGACCCCGCCGATCGTGGCGGCGCAGGATATTCCCTATCCGGGCACACTGAAGCTGTCGGTCGATGCCACCGATCTGGAACGCAAGATCTTCGAGATCCGCCAGACCATTCCCGTGGCCAAGCCCGGCAAGTTCACGATCCTGTACCCGCAATGGGTGCCCGGCGGCCACTCGCCGCGCAATGACATCGACAAGCTGGCCGGCCTGGTGATCACCGCCAAGGGTCAGCGCCTGGCCTGGACGCGCGATCCGGTTCAGGTCTTCGCCTTCCATGTCGAGGTTCCAGAGGGCGTCTCGGAGCTGGAGCTCAGCTACCAGTTCCTGTCGCCCGTCGAGAGCCGGGTCGGTCGTCAGGTGATGACCCCCGACATGCTGAACCTGCAATGGCTGCAGATGGGCTTCTATCCGGCCGGCTACTACACGCGGCAAATCCCGGTCGAGGCCAGTGTGAAGCTGCCCGCGGGCTGGCAGTTCGCTTCGGCCCTGGAGGTCGCCGAGACTGAGGGGCAGGTCACGACCTTCAAGGTCACGCCCTTCGAGACCCTGGTCGACTCGCCGATGTTCGCGGGCCGCTACTTCAAGTCGGTCGACCTTGACCCCAACGGTCCGGCCCGGGTTCGGCTGAACATGGTGGCCGACAAGCCCGAACTGCTGGAGTTCAAGCCCGAACACATCCAGGCCCACAAGGACCTCGTGCAGCAGGCCTACAAGCTGTACGGCTCGTATCATTACGACCACTACGACTTCCTGGTCGCCCTGTCGGATCAGTTGGGCGGCATTGGCCTGGAGCACCACCGGTCCAGCGAAAACCGCGTCGCGCCCAAGTACTTCACCGACTGGGAAAAGACCTATGTCGGCCGTGACCTGCTGCCTCACGAGTTCACCCACTCGTGGAACGGCAAGTTCCGCCGCGGGGCCGACCTGTGGACCCCGACCCTGAACGAGCCGATGCGCGACAGCCTGATGTGGGTCTATGAGGGCCAGACCCAGTACTGGGGCAATGTGCTGTCGGCGCGCTCCAACCTGCACACCAAGCAGCAGAGCCTGGACTCCCTGGCCATGACGGCGGCGCTCTATGACACTCGGCGGGGCCGCGACTGGCGCAGCGTGGCCGACACCACCAACGATCCGATCATCGCCATGCGCAAGCCGCTGTCCTGGGTCAGCTACCAGCGCAGCGAGGACTACTATTCGGAAGGCCAGCTGGTCTGGCTGGACGCCGATACGCTGATCCGCGAGAAGACCGGCGGCAAGAAGTCCCTGGACGATTTCGCCAAGGCCTTCTTTGGCGTCGACAGCGGCTCCTATGTGCCGCGCACCTATACGTTCGAGGATGTGGCCGCGACGCTGAATGGCGTGGTCGCCCACGACTGGACGGGGTTCCTGAAGGTGCGCATCGAGGGCCTGTCGGAACGCGCGCCGCTGGATGGCCTGACCCGGGGCGGTTACAAGCTGATCTATACCGACACCGCGACCGACTATTTCAAGTCGGCCGAGACCCGCGGCAAGATCACCAACCTGGCCTATTCGCTGGGCCTGACGGTCGGGGCGGCGGGCGTGCTGTCGGACGTGCAATGGGGCGGCCCGGCCTTCAAGGCGGGTCTGACCCAGGGCGTGACCGTTGTGGCCGTCAATGGCGAGACCTACGACGCCGACAAACTGAAGGACGCGATCAAGGCCGCCGCCAAGCCGGAAAATCCGCTGGTTGAACTGTTGATCAAGGACGGCGACCGCTATCGCATGGTCAAGATCGACTGGCGCGGCGGACTTCGCTATCCGCGCCTGGAGCGGATCGCCGGGACGCCCGCGCGGCTGGACGACATCCTGGCGGCCCGCAAATAGGCTGGGAAATCGCGAGCCCGGGCGTTTTGTCGCAGCGCAAACGGGGCGCCTGCGGCAAAACGCGCGTCGCGCGGCCAAAAGCTTCGCCCTAGTCTCAAGGCGTTCGGGTCCCCCCACCCATGAACGCCCTCAAAGGAAGGGCCCGCTTGTCCGAGCGGGCCCTTTTCTGTTGGCGCAAGCGCCGCTCGCCCGCCTTGACGACATCACCCGTAGCGCGCGACTGATCCTGCCTGACCTGCGCCACCGCGCGGGACGCATCGGTGCAAGGGGGCGTTATGTCCAGGTTCGACCGTCGTCAGATCATGATGGGAGGCGCGGCAGCCGCGTTCTCGACCGCGCTGCCTGCCCAGGCGGCCGACGCAAAGACCCAGCTGTACACGCTGTTTGACGCCTTCTTCGATGAAGACCTGACCGACAGCCCCGTCCAGGCCACCAATCTGGGCCTGGACACCGGCGCCCACGCTGACGCCCGCTCAAAGCTGGGGGATCGCTCGATCGCCGGCTGGATCAGGGATCGCGCCAAGCCCGCCGAGCGGGTCAAGCGCCTGAAGGCCATCGACCGCAAGGCGCTCTCCGGCGACGACGCGGTGAACTACGACACCGCGATGTTCCAGTACGAAAGCCGGGCGGCGGCCGGGGTGTTCGACTTTGGCAACATCAACCAGCCCTATGTCGTCACCCAGTACTACGGGGCCTATTCGTCGACGCCGGGCTTCCTGGACACCAAGCACAAGATCGAATCGTCGGCCGATGCCGAGACCTATCTGGCCCGCATGGCGGCCTTTGCCGTCGTGCTGGACCAGGAGAGCGAGCGGTTCGCCGCTGACGCCGGCAAGGGCGTGATCCCGGCGGACTTCATGCTGGACAAGGCCATCGCCCAATTGGGCAAGTTCCGCGACCTGCCGGCCGACAGGAATGTGCTGGTGGCGTCCCTGGTCCGTCGCGCCAAGCCCTACGGCGACTATGAGGGCAGGGCGGCGGCGGTGCTGAGCGGCACGGTCCATCCGGCACTGGACCGCCAGATCGAGGTGCTGAAGGCCGCGCGCGCCAAGGCCACCCACGAGGCGGGGATCGGACGCCTGAAGGACGGCGAGGCGTTCTATGCGGCGGCGCTGAAGATCTACACCACCACCGACAAGACCCCCGACGAGGTTCACCGTTTGGGGCTGGAGGAGGGTGCCGAAATCAGCGCCAGGATGGACGCCATCCTGAAAAAGCGCGGCCTGACCCAGGGCAGCGTCGGCGCGCGCGTGGCCTCGCTGAACACCGATCCGACCCAGACCTATCCCAATAATGACGAAGGCCGCGCCCAGATGCTGGCCTACTGCAACAGGCTGATTGCCGACCTCGCGCCCAAGCTGCCGCAATGGTTCGGGGTGACACCCAAGACCCCCGTCGAGGTGCGACGCATCCCGGCCTATACCGAGGCGGGCGCGGCAGGGGGCTATTACGAACGCCCGGCCCTGGACGGCTCGCGGCCCGGAGCCTTCTACATCAACCTGCGCGACACGGCTGACCGTCCGCGCTGGTCGCTGCCGACCCTGACCTATCACGAGGCGGCACCCGGCCATCACTTCCAGCTGGCCCTGGTGGCCGAAAGCAACCTGCCGCGCCTGCGCCAGAACATGGGCTTCTCGGCCAATACCGAGGGCTGGGCGCTGTATGCCGAGCAGGTTGCCATGGAGATGGGGGTTTATGACCAGGACGAGCTGGGTCTGCTGGGTATGTATCAGGCCCGCCTGTTCCGCGCTGCCCGTTGCGTCGTCGACACCGGCATCCACACCAAGGGCTGGAGCCGCGAGAAGGCCATCGCCTACATGATGGACACCGGCGGCGAGCCGGAAGGCCGGATCACCAGCGAGGTCGAGCGTTATTGCGCCAACCCGGCCCAAGCCTGCTCGTACAAGGTGGGTCATACCGTCTGGGTCAAGGCTCGCGAGCGCGCCCAGGCCCGGCTGGGGGCCAGGTTCGATATCCGCCGGTTCCACGACGCGGGCCTGCTGGTCGGCCCCGTGCCGCTGACGGTTCTGGATCGTGTGCTCGACGCCTGGCAGGGCTGATCTGAAAAAAGAGGGCTCTCACGTAAAAACTTGCCACGAGAGCCCTTGAAACCGGTTTGGCGGGTTCCCAACTGCTTAGTCGCGGGCCGGGCCCCTCTGACGAGTGAAGCAAGCACTCGTGATGTCGGACCGCATCGGGTGTTCTCGATGTCTGGGTCCGGTTGTCCCCCTCCCCCCCCCTCGGTGCCGGAATCGATGTCGAGAACACCCATCCAGTCTGGATAGGGAAACGACCGTATGCCGCTTCTGATGTGCCCCAACTGCGATGGTTCGATGCAGGCCGTGAATCGCGCCGGCGTCGAGTTCGACATGTGCCCCAAGTGCCGGGGCGTGTGGCTGGATCGCGGTGAGCTTGAAAAGCTGATGGCGCTGGAGCGTGAGGACGCGCAGGCCTCGGCCGCGCCCCAGCCGCCGCCGCGTCAGCAAACCCAGTACCAGGCCCCGCCGCAGCCAAGCTATGCGCCGCCGCAGCATCGTTATGACGAACCGCGCCGCTACAAGGACGACGACGACCGTCACCGCTACGGCCAGCACGGTCACCACAAGAAGAAGCGCTTCGACCTGTTCGACATCTTCGACTGACAGACACGGCCATGAACCACCTCAAGACCTACATGCTGCTGGCCGGGCTGACGGCCCTGTTCATGGGGGCGGGCTTCCTGATCGGCGGCGCGACCGGCATGCTGGTCGCGCTGGTCTTTGCCCTGGGTCTGAACGCCTATTCCTACTGGAACGCCGACAAGATCGTGCTGCGTACCTATGGCGCGGTCGAGGTCGACGAGACCCACCCTGACCGGCGCATCCGCGATTATGTGATCGACGTGAAGGCCATGGCCGACCGGGCGGGCCTGCCGCGTCCGCGCATCTGCGTGATGGACAACGACCAGCCCAACGCCTTCGCCACGGGGCGTGATCCCGACCACGCCGCCGTGGCCGCCACAACCGGCCTGCTGGCCATGCTGGACCGCGACGAGATCGCCGGCGTCATGGCCCATGAGCTGGCCCACGTGAAGAACCGCGACACCCTGACCATGACGGTCACGGCCACCATCGCCGGCGCTATTTCGGCCCTGGCCAATTTTGCGTTCTTTTTCGGCGGCTCGCGCGACGAGGATCGCCCCGGCGGCATCATCGGCGCCATCGCCATCGCCATCCTGGCGCCCATCGCCGCCATGCTGGTGCAGATGGCCATCAGCCGCTCGCGCGAATATGAGGCCGACCGCGTCGGCGCCCAGATCGGTGGCGACCCCGCTGCCCTGGCCCGCGCGCTGCAGAAGATCGAGGCCTATGCCCGCGGCGGGGCGGTGAACCACGAGGCCGAGCGCAATCCGGCCACGGCCCACATGTTCATCATCAACCCGCTGAACGGCCAGGGTGCCGACAACCTGTTCTCGACCCACCCGGCCACCCACAACCGCGTCGAGGCGCTTTTGGCGCTGGGTGTGGGGCAGGGGACGCGCCGGGCGGGCGCCCGCACGGCTGTTCCGGTCAGCGCGCCGCGCCGAGTAGGTCCCTGGAGCTAGGGGCCGTCCCCGGCGTTCATAATTAACGCCGATTCACCATGTCTGGCGCCCCAGCCTTAACCACAGGCCGCCATTCTGTTCCGAAACGGGATTGGAATGGACATGGCCCAGCACGTCGAGACCCTGGTGATTGGAGCCGGCCCCGCAGGGCTGACCACCGCCTATACCCTGGCCAAGGCCGGGCGGGGTGTCACCGTGCTGGAAATGGACCCGGTCTATGTGGGCGGCATCAGCCGCACGGTGGACTACAAGGGCTTCAAGTTCGATATCGGCGGCCACCGGTTCTTCTCGAAGTCCAGGGAGGTCGTTGACCTCTGGAACGAGATCCTGCCCGACGACTTCATCGACCGGCCCCGCCTGTCGCGCATCTATTACCGCGAAAAGTTCTACGCCTATCCGCTGAAGGCCTTCGAGGCCCTGGGCAATCTGGGCGTCTGGACGGCGGCCAAGTGCATGGCCTCGTTCGGCTGGGCCAAGTTCAAGCCGATCCAGGACCCGGCCACCTTCCACCAGTGGGTGCGCAACCAGTTCGGCGAGAAACTGTTCTCGATCTTCTTCAAGACCTACACCGAAAAGGTGTGGGGCATGAGCTGCGACGAGATCTCGGCCGACTGGGCCAGCCAGCGCATCAAGGGGCTGGACCTGGGCGCGGCGATCATCGACGGCGTCAAGCGCTCGCTGGGGATCCGCGCCAGGACCGGCGAGGGCGCGCCCAAGACCCTGATCGAAAGCTTCCGTTACCCCCGCAAGGGCCCCGGCATGATGTGGGAGGCCTGCGCCGAAAAGATCACCGCCCTGGGCGGCGAGGTCCTGATGGGCCGCAAGGTCGAAGGTCTGCATTACGACAAGGTGGCTCGAATCTGGACGGTCAATGTGGCCTGCCAGGACGGGACCCGCGAGACCTTCACCGCCAGCGACGTGGTCTCCTCGGCCCCGATCCGCGAGCTGATGAGCGCGATCAGCCCCACGCCGATCAGCCTCTTCCATGCCGGCGAGCTGATGTATCGCGACTTCATCACGGTGGTCCTGATCGGCTCGCCGCAGAAGGAGCTGCCCGACAACTGGATCTATATTCACGACCCGTCGGTGAAGGTGGGCCGGGTGCAGAACTTCCGCTCGTGGTCGCCGGAAATGATCCCGGACGGCGTCTCCACCTGCCTGGGTCTCGAATACTTCTGCTTTGAGGGCGACGGCCTGTGGGTGTCGAGCGACGAGGACCTGGTGGCCCAGGCCAAGCGCGAGATCGGCAAGATCGGCCTGATGGCGCCGGAGGATGTCTATGACGCCTGCGTGGTGCGCCAGCACAAGGCCTATCCGGTCTATGACGACGCCTATGCCGAGCACATCAAGATGATCCGCATGGACCTGAAGATGCACTTCCCGGGCCTGCACCTGGTGGGCCGCAACGGCATGCACAAGTACAACAATCAGGACCACGCCATGATGACGGGCATCCTGACCGCCGAGAACATCCTGGCCGGCGAGACCGTCCACAATGTCTGGGACGTCAACGAAGACGCCGAATATGGCGAGGCTGGCGTTTCGGGCGCCCGTGAGGCCCTGCGCAGCGAGCGCGCCGTGCCACGCAAGGTCGCCGCCTGATCATGAACCGGCTGCTGGGCCTGTATCATCGCCTGCCGCTGAGCCTGCGCGAACTGCTGGCCTATGGCCTGGCCAGCGCGGCGGCCCTGTCGGTGGACGCGGCTCTGATGGTGGTTCTGATCGACCTGGGGGCGCACTATCTGGTGGCCACTGCTGTGGGCTTCTGCGCCGGCATCGCGGTGGCCTATGGTCTCAGCGTCTCGATGGTATTTCAGAACCGGGTGGTCGATGACCGGCGGCGCGAGTTCGCCGGCTTTCTGGCCATCGGCCTTGCCGGCCTGATCCTGACCCAGGTGCTGATGGCGTTCTGGGTGTCGTTGATCGGCCTTGAGCCGCCGCTGGCGAAGCTTCCGACGGCGGGACTGGTCTTTCTGTTCAATTTTTTTGTGCGACGGGGCCTGCTGTTCAGCGCGCCCGATCACCGGCCTTGAACAGGCGGAGTGCCGGGGCCGGCCAGGCCTGGTGGGCGATCCTGGCGGCCTTCAGTCTGTTTGCGCTCAGCCGCGCCTATCAGGGCGTGCGGCATGACGGGCGGCTCTATGTCGCTGACGCCCTGGCCAAGCTGGATCCTGCCGGGATCGGCCGGGATCTGATGTTCATCCACGATGGGCAGTTTGGCTTCAGCATCTACACGCCGCTGCTCAGTCGCCTGATCGCGCTGCTGGGGCTTTCGAACGCCTCTCTGCTCACGGTTGGATTGACGCTGACCCTGTGGTTTGCGGCGCTGGCCCTTCTGGTCAGCCGACTGGTGGCCGACAGAAGCCCGGGCGTGCGGTGGGCGGTTCTGGTCTTCATCGTCGTGCTGCCGCCCTATTACGGTCCCCTGAACGTCATCAGTTTTGGCGAACCCTTCGCGGTTCCCAGAGGTCTGGCCGAGGCGGCGAGCATGGCGGGCATGGCCGCGTTCCTGGTGAACCGGCGCCTCGTGGCCTTCGCGCTGCATGGGCTGGCGATGGTCTTCCATCCGATCATGGGCCTGTGCGGCCTGGCGGCGGTGTATCTGGCCCTGTGTGTCGAGGATCGCCGCTGGCTGTGGGCCGGCCTTGCGGGAGGTGTGGCGGTGCTGGCCATGGCAGTGGCCAAGCTGCCGCTGGCCGACCGCCTGCTGGTCCCGATGGACCCCGTGTGGCGCGCCCTGGTCGAGGCGCGCAGCCCGATCCTGTTCACGGCCCATTGGCCCCTGCAGACCTGGACCCGGCTGGCCGTCCAGATGGCGACCCTGGCCGTCAGTGTCAGCCTGCTGACGGGCAAGGCCCGATCACTGGCCGTCGGTGCCCTTTTGGCCGGCGCGCTGGGCGTGATTGTTCTGGCTGTCCTGGGCGACGGCGCGTCCCTGCTGCTGGTGCTTCAGGTCCAGACCTGGCGGATGCTGGAGCCGATGGCCCTGCTGGCGGCGGGCAGTCTGGCCCTGGCGGTGGTCGAGCTGCCAAGGCGCGGTGCCTGGGGGATGATCGCGCTTGCCGCGCTGGTTAGCGGCTGGCTGTTTATGGAGCGCGGTGTTGTCGGTCTGGGCGTCGCGGCGGTCGTCGCGGCCTATCTGGCGCTTGCCCCCCGGATCAACTGGAGCCGCCCGCTGGTGATCACGCGTGTCGCAATCGCGGTGATCCTCGTTGCGGTTGGGCTTTGTCTGCTCACGCGCAGTTTTGCCCTCCACACGGCCATGAGCGGCTTGCCGCCGGCCTGGCCGTTTAGTCTGGGCCTGGTCTGGAATAGCGGTTTGCCCGGTGTCGTCGTGGCCTTGACGGTCGGCGTCTGGCTGGCGCGAGGCTTGGCTTCGCCTCGGCCGGCCGTGCTGGTCACGCTGAGCCTGGCCCTGGCGGTGCTGGCGGCGGGGCTGTGGGATGATCGCTCCGCCTATGTGAAGTTTCGCGACAGGGGCGGGGACCCGGCTTTGCGCGCCCTGATGGCCTCACGTCCGGGCGAGGTGCTCTGGCTGGCCGGAGACATGGAGCCGTGGGTTCTGGCGGGACGCCCCAGCTGGGCCAGCAAGATGCAGGGCGCCGGCGTCGTCTTCTCGCGACCCCTGGCGGTGTCGCTGAAGGACCGCGTCGACCGCCTTGGGCAGACCGGCCTGATCGGGCGGGACTGGCTCGAGCCTCAGACGATGGCCGATTCGCGTCCGGCCAGGCCCAGCTGGGCCAGAATCGAGGGGTTTTGCGAATATGCCGACGCCCCGGCCTGGATCGTCTGGCCCAGGACCGACCCGGCGCCGATGGATCCGGCCCTCAAGGCGCGGGAATGGACCCCTGGCGCGCCCTACGCCCTTGAGCTGGTCGGACCCCAGGGAACCGGCTGGCTGACGGCGCAGCGCTACGCCGTGATTCCCTGCGCAGGAGGCTGAAGCGCCGGGCTGTCCGGCGTCTTCAAGCCTTTGACGCAAGTAGAACTTTGGCCGCCTTGCTGGCCAGATGCACGAGCAGATCGAGCACTCCGATCAGGGCGACAAGTGCGAAAAGTCCTGATGTGACGATGATGAACAACGACGTCATGACAGCTCTCCCCATCTAGTCCTGGAAGGCCCGGGAGACATCTTAGTTCCCGTCTGATAGTGCTCTGTTTTCCCCTTTTTCGACACTTTCTGTTGACAACGTTGTCACGTTTGAGCGGAATATAATATACCGTTCTGCTAAGACGGATAGGGAGTGAAAAAATGACAGGCATGGGTGTCGGTGCGCGAAAGCTTGGCGCGCGCTTCAACGGGCCGGCGGATCGCCGGTCGCAGCGGAACGAGGGCTGATTGATGTCTGACTCCGCCATCTCCACCAAGACGGGCAAGGGCGTTCTCCTGGCCGTCGTCTATGTCACCTGCCTGTTCTTTATCTGGGCGCTGGTCACCAACCTGCTGGACCCGCTGCTGAAGACCATGAAGACGGTCTTCACCCTGACTCCCGTTGAGGCCAGCCTGACGGGCTTCGCCTTCTTCATCGCCTATTTCGTGATGTCCATGCCTTCGGCGGCGCTGTTGTCGAAGATCGGCTACGCCAAGTCGGTGATGGTCGGCCTCGGCGGTATCGTCGCCGGCTGCTTCATCGCCATTCTGGCGGCCAAGCTGCACACTTTCGGCGTGTTCCTGGTCGGCCTGTTCGTGATGGCCTCCGGCGTCACCCTGCTGCAAGTGGCCGCCAATCCGCTGATCGCCTCGTTGGGCAAGCCGGAAGAGGCGTCGTTCCGCCTCAACCTGTCCCAGGCCTTCAACTCGCTGGGCGCCGCCTGCGGGCTCTGGTTCGGCGCGAACTTCCTGCTCAAGGGCGAGATCTTCGAGAAGGACGTCGTCATCACCCAGGCCATGCGCGAGCAGGCCCTGGGCTTTGTGTCCAACGTCTATCTGGCCATCGGCCTCGGCCTGGCCCTGTTCATCCTGCTGATCTTCATGGTTCGCCAGAAGATCACGGACGCCGCGCCCAAGACCGGCCAGCTGGTCAACCCCTTCACCGCTCTGACCTCGAAGTGGGCCAACCTCGGTGCCATCGGCATCTTCCTTTATGTCGGCGCTGAAGTCGCGATCTCGCTGCACCTGCTGCTGTTCCTGGAGCAGACCCGCATCCTCGACATCTCGTCCGAACAGGCCGGCAAGCTGACCACCTTCTACATGGTGTTCGCGATGATCGGCCGCTTTGGCGGCTCGGCCCTGCTGAAGGTGGTGAAGGACTACCTCCTGCTGGCCTTCGTGGCTGTGGGTGCCATTGCCCTGTGTCTGGTCGTGATCCTGACCAAGGACATGGTCCCGACCCCCCACGCCGGCACGATCAATCTGCTGCTGGCCTCTGCGCCGATGACCAGCGGTCTGATCCCGGCCTTCGCGGCGCTGCTGATCGGCCTGTTCAACTCGATCATGTTCCCGACCATCTTCACCCTGACGCTGCAACGCTCGTCGGCGCCCACCTCGGCGACCTCCGGCCTGCTGTGCATGGCCATTGCGGGCGGTGCGATCCTGCCGCTGGCCTTCGCGAAGCTTGAGGAAATGACCGGTTCGATCTCGATGGGCTTCATCGCCGCGCTGGTCTGCTACGTCTATGTGTTGTGGTTCGCTTTCGCGGCCCGCAAGGCACCGGTGCATGAAATCGCCGAGGGGGTCTCCAGCGGTCACTGACCGCCCTGACCTGACGCTCTAGCGGACGCCCGCCCGCGCGCCTTCCTGGCGTGTTGGCGGGCGTCTTGCTGTTTGAACGGGCGCCACGATCCTGACGCGGAGCCGTGGGCCTTTGCCTCAATGCGTCTGGATGAACCCCTGAGCACCGTCGCGCCCCCTCGCAAGGTGAGGCGCGTCTGGTGGCGGGCCACGGCCGTCAGTCTTCTCGCCCACGGCCTGCTGGTTGCGGCCCTGCTCGGCGCGCAGGCTGATCCGCGCCCTGAGCGGGCCTCGGCGCCGATCCTGGTGTCGATGACGCCGGATCCGCCGCCGCCCTTGCCCCCCGTCATCCGGCCCGCGCCGCGACCGAACGCCCAACCGCCTTCAGCGCCCGCGCCTGCGCCGCGCAGTCCGTTGCGCCCCACCTTCGTTCCAACCGATGTCGAGCCGCTTCCGGCCAGTCCCAGGCCGGTGCCGGCCCCCATTCTGGCGCTGGGCGATTCCGAATTGGTTGGGGCGGCGACCGCGGGAAACGGATCAGCCGGAGCCGGGCAGGGCGAGGGACGCGGCGAGGGTGCCTGCGACATGCCGGGCCTGATCCAGGCCGCCCTTCGGCGCAACGCCCGCGTCCAGGCCGCCGTCGCCCAGGCCCACGCCCAGGCCAATGCGGCGGGCAAGGCGGTGATGGTCTGGAACGGCGATTGGATCCGGGGCGGCAGCCAGGACGGCAAGGGTCTGGCGGGCGTGCGGCAGGTGATCATCCTGGAGATCGCCTTCGCCCCCGAAGCCTGTCGCCAGGAACGCGTTCGGGGTCTGGTGGTTCTGTCCTTGAGAGACGGGGCCAGCGCGCCGCGCCTTGTGCTGGGCGCCCGCGACTGGCGCTGGTCCGATCTCGTTTTCGCCAGATAGCAGGCTTGTAGCTTTCCTGAAGACGATCTCGGAAAAGCGTGCTGGAAATTCCCACCTATCCGCACGACATTGCCTGCTGAATTTCGTTCCAGGATCGATCATGGCCGCCGCTCCCACCAAGACCCGCTTCATCAGCGGTTTCGGCTTCCAGGTGCTCATCGCCATGGTCATCGGCCTGGGCCTGGGCCTGCTGGCCCGCGAGTTGGGTCCGGCCAAGGGCGAGGCGGGTTTCGTTCTGGCAGAGACCCTGCGCCAGATCGGCTCGATCTTCGTGCAGTTGCTGCGCACCCTGGTGCCGCCGCTGGTCTTTACGGCCATCGTCGCCAGCATCGCCAATCTGGCTCAACTTCAGAACGCCGCCCGGCTGGTCTGGCGCACCCTGTTCTGGTTCGCGGTCACCGCCTTGATCGCCGTGCTGATCGGCATTGCGCTGGGCCTGATCCTGCAACCGGGCCTGCACACCAGCGTCGCCGCCACCGCAGCCCATGCCCCCAAGACCAATGGCTCGTGGCTCGACTTCCTGACAGGGCTGGTGCCCTCCAACATCCTGGGCCTGAACGCCTCGACCTCGATCAATGACGCGGGCGTGGCCAAGACCTCGCTGTCGTTCAATGTGCTGCAGATCCTGGTCATCGCCCTGGTGGCCGGCGTCGCGGCGCTGAAGGCCGGCGAGGCGGGCAAGGGCTTTCTGGCCTTCAACGCCTCGGCCCTGGTCGTCGTGCGCAAGGTGCTGTCCTGGGTGATCCGCCTGACGCCCATCGGCACCATCGGCCTGCTGGGCAACGCCGTGGCGCAATATGGCTGGACCACGTTGGGCCAGCTGGGGGCCTTCACCGGTGCCATCTATATCGGCCTGGCCCTGGTGCTGTTCGTCGTCTACCCGGTGCTGTTGGCGACCAACGGCCTCAATCCGTTGAAGTTCTTCGCCGGTGCCTGGCCCGCGATCCAGCTGGGCTTTGTCTCGCGCTCGTCGGTCGGCACCCTGCCGGTGACCGAAGCGGTGACCGAGCACAGCCTGGGCGTGCCGCGCGCCTATTCGGCTTTTGCAGTGCCCCTGGGCGCGACCACCAAGATGGACGGCTGCGCAGCCATTTACCCGGCCATCTCGGCAATCTTCGTGGCCCAGTTCTTCGGCCTGCAGCTGGGCCTTTCCGACTATTTCCTGATCGTCTTCGTCTCGGTGATCGGTTCGGCCGCCACGGCGGGTCTGACCGGCGCTACCGTGATGCTGACCCTGACCCTGTCGACCCTGGGCTTGCCTCTGGAAGGCGTTGGCCTGCTGCTGGCCATCGACCCGATCCTGGATATGGGCCGCACGGCGGTGAACGTGGCCGGTCAGGCCCTTGTCCCGACCATCGTCGCCAAGCGCGAGGGCATTCTGGATCTTGAAGTCTATAATGCGGGCCGCGTTCCCACCGAGGCGCTGGCGGCCACCGAATAGGCGAGCCCTGTTGCGCGCCCGGCCTTTAGCGGCGAGTTTGCCGTTTCCGGGCGTGGCAAAGGGAATCGATGGTGTCGAAGGCGAGTGAAGACGGCCGCGATGGGCCGAGCCGTCGGTCCATGCTCGCCGGGGCCGCAGCCCTGGCCGGCTTCTCGATCACCGGTCCGGTCCACGCCGCCAACCGCGCCTCCGACCGGATCGAGGCCCTGCTGGCCCAGATGACCATCGAGGAGAAGGCGGGACAGCTATCCTGCTTTGCCGACATGATCCGCCCGCCGTTCGGCGACATGAACCCGCTGGTCAATATCCGCAACGCCCAGACGCTGCTGTCGGAGATCCGGGCCGGCCGGATCGGGGTGTTGATGAACGGCATGGGGACCGCCGGGGCGCTGGAGGCCCAGAGGGCCGCCGTCGAAGGTTCGCGCCTGAAGATCCCGCTGGTCTTCGCCGCCGACGTGATCCACGGCTTCAAGACGGTGTTCCCGATCCCGCTGGGCGAAAGCGCCAGCTTTGACCCGCATCTGTGCGAGCGTACGGCCCGGGCGGCGGCCTCGGAGGCCAGCGCCTCTGGCCTGCACTGGACCTTCGCGCCGATGGTTGACGTGGCCCGCGACCAGCGCTGGGGCCGGGTGGCCGAGGGCGCGGGCGAGGACGTCTATCTGGGCCAGGTGCTGGCCGAGGCCCGGGTGCGAGGCTTCCAGGGCAAGGACCTCAAGGCCGACGATGCCATGCTGGCCACGCCCAAACACTTCGCCGCCTATGGCGCGGTGACGGCGGGCATGGAGTACAACTCGGTCGAGCTGTCGGAAGCCACGCTGCGCGAGGTGCACCTGCCGCCGTTCCAGGCGGCCTTTGCCGCCGGTGCCCTGGCCACCATGTCGGCGTTCAACGACATCAACGGCGTGCCCGCCACCGCCGACAGGCGGCTGCTGACCGACGTGCTGCGCGGCGAGTGGGGTTTCAAGGGCGTGGTCATTTCCGACTACACCGCCGACCAGGAACTGGTGGCCCACGGCTATGCGACGGATGAGCGCGACGCGGCGCGGCTGGCGATCCTGGCCGGCATCGACATCAGCATGCAGAGCGGCCTCTATCTGCGCTACCTGCCCGAACTGACCGCTTCAGGGGCTGTTCCGATGGCCAGGGTCGACGCGTCGGTGCGCCGGGTGCTGGCGATCAAGGAAGCCCTGGGCCTGTTCGACAACCCCTATCGCTCGATCAACCCCAAGACCGAGGCCGCCCGCACGGCAACGCCGGCCCTGCGCCAGTTGAGCCGGGAATCCGGCGCCAAGTCGATCGTGCTGCTGCGCAATGAGGGGGCGATCCTGCCTTTGCCGCGCGCGGGCAAGCGTCTGGCCCTGATCGGCCCCTTCGCCGATGACCGCGACAATGTGCTGGGCGCCTGGGGCGGCTTTTTCGCTGACCGTCGCCTGAACGTCGATCTTGCCACCGGCGTTCGCGCCGCCCTGGCTGATCCGGCCAGCTTGATCGTCGAGCGCGGCTGCGAGGTGGAAACCACCCTGGCCGGCGGGTTCGAACGGGCGGTGGCCGCCGCCCAGGCCGCCGATATCGTGCTGCTGGCCGTCGGCGAAAGCGAAGACATGACCGGCGAGGCCAAGTCGCGCACCGACATCCGCATCCCGGCCGTCCAGCAGCGCCTGGCAGAAGCCATAGCCGCCACCGGCAAGCCTGTCGTGGTGCTGCTGCGCCATGGCCGGGCCATCGCGCTGGAGGGCGTTGTGCGCGACGCCCGCGCCATCCTGGCCACCTGGTTTCTGGGCAGCGAAATGGGCAATGCCGTGGCCGACGTGCTGTTCGGGGCGGTCAATCCGTCGGCGCGCCTGCCGGTCAGCTTTCCGCTGGAAAGTGGCCAGCAGCCCTTTTTCTACAATGGCCGCCCCACCGGCCGCCCGGCGCCGGCCGATCCGAACGGCCAGGAATACAAGGCCCGCTGGCGCTCGATCCGCAATGAGGCC
This sequence comes from Caulobacter sp. AVps18, assembly GCF_058681425.1. Lineage (NCBI taxonomy): Bacteria > Pseudomonadati > Pseudomonadota > Alphaproteobacteria > Caulobacterales > Caulobacteraceae > Caulobacter > Caulobacter sp. AVps18. The sequence continues at coordinate 4,244,173 of NZ_CM178737.1, read as the reverse complement.
CTGTATCCGTTCGGCTTTGGCCTGGGCTACACCACCTTCGGGCTCAGCGACCTGAAGCTCAGCGCGCCCCAACTACGTTGGGACGACACGTTGCACGTGGCCGCTCGCCTGACCAACACCGGCGCGGTGCATGGCGAGCATGTGGTTCAGCTCTATATCCGTGATCGCGTGGCCAGCCGCACGAGGCCCTCGCGCGAGCTCAAAGGCTTCCAGCGCGTGGCCCTGGCCCCCGGTGCCAGCCGTGAGGTGAAGTTCGAGATCAAGCGCGATCAGTTGATGTTCGTCGGCGAAGGCGACCGCTGGACCGTCGAGCCGGGGCTGTTCGATGTGTGGGTGGCCAATTCGTCGGTGGATGGCCTGGTGGGTAGCTTCGAGCTGCTGGCGGGGTAGGGGGCGCCTATCCCCGCGTCGCCCGCCGTTCCAGCAGCAGCAGGGTCAGGGTCACCGCAAAGCCGAAGGTCAGCAGCAGGCCCGCCAGGGTGTGGGCCTTGCTCCATTCCAGCGCCTCGACCAGCTGGTAGATCTCGACCGACAGCACCTGGGTCTCGCCCGGTATGCCGCCGCCCAGCATCATCACCACGCCGAACTCGCCGATGGTGTGGGCGAAGGCCAGCAGGGCGGCCACCACATAGCCCGGTGCGGCCAGGGGCAGGGCCACCCGCAGGAAGCGCTCGCGCGCCGAGGCCCCCAGGGTGGCGGCGACCTCCAGCGGCTCGTCGCCGATGGCGATGAAGGCGTTGCGCAGCGGCTGTACGGCAAACGGCAGCGAATAGATCACCGAACCGATCACCAGCCCCTCGAAGGTGAAGGCCAGGGTGCGGATGCCGAAGGGCTGCAGCAGGGCCATCAGCGGGCTGTGCGGGCCAAGCGCGATCAACAGATAGAAGCCCAGAACCGTCGGCGGCAGCACGATGGGCAGGGCCACCACGGCACCGACCACGGGCCGCCACCGAGAGGTTCCCCGCGCCAGCCACCAGGCCAGGGGCGTGGCCATGACCAGCAGCAGGGCGGTGGTGATCCCCGCCAGCTTGACCGTCAGCCACAGCACTTCAAGCATGGTTCAGCGAACCTCGTAGCCATAGCGGCGGATTATGGCCTTGGCCTCAGGACCCTTCAGGAACGCCATGAAGGCCTTGGCGGCCGCGTTATTGGCACCGGTCTTCAGCAGCACCGCCTGCTGGTCGATGGGCGTATGGTCGTCGGCCGGCACGACCCAGCGCGAGCCGCCCTTCTCGTCGATCACCTGCGAGAGGGCGACAAAGCCCAGTTCGGCTGCGCCGGTCTGGACAAACTGGAAGGCCTGGGTGATCGACGCGCCCGTGACGATCCTGGGCTTGAGGGTGTCGTACAGCCTGCGCTTGACCAGCGTCTCGACCGCAGCCTGGCCGTAGGGCGCGATCTTGGGGTCGGCGATGGCCAGTTTCTCGAAGCCGCCCCTGGCCAGCACCGCGCCCTTGTCGTCGACCAGGCCCGGGGTCCTGCTCCACAGCACCAGCCGGCCTGTGGCATAGGTGAAGCGGGTGCCGACCACCGCCAGGCCTTCAGCCTCGGCCTTCAGGGGGCGTTCGACATCCGCCGACAGAAACACCTCGAACGGCGCGCCGTTGGCAATCTGGGTATAGAACTGGCCCGACGAGCCAAAGCTCAGCACGACCTTGTGGCCTGTCCTGGCCTCGAAGCGGGCGGCGATCGCCCTGGCCGGCGCGGTGAAATTGGCGGCGACCGCCACGCGGGTTTCGGCGGCCAGGGCGGCTGTTGTCCCAGGCAGTGACAGGAATCCGGCGAAGACGACCGCGAGGAACGAACGGCGAGGGGGCATGATCGTTCTCCAATCGGCTGGCAAGCGATGATCCGGTAGCGTTATGTAGCAAGAGTGCATATCGCTGTCTCGCCAAGCGTGAGGGAGTGGATCCATGTCGGCGGACGGTGAACTGCGAGCCTCACTGATCCTGCGGCGGGGCGCTTTGGCGCGGGTCGGGCTGGACCGCATCGACCTGCTGGAAGCGGTCGGGACGCAGGGCTCGATCACGGCCGCCGCCCGGACCCTGGGGCTGAGCTACAAGGGGGGCTGGGATGCGATCCAGGCCCTGAACAACCTGTTCGACGGCCCCCTGATCCTGGCCAGCCCCGGCGGCCGGGCCGGCGGAACGGCCGAGATCACGGCCCGGGGCCAGACCGTGATCCGGGCATTTCGCGAGGTCGAGCGCGAGATTGCCGCAGTAGTGGCGCGGCTCGAGGCCGAGCTATCGGCCACCGCAGAGCCGGAACTCGGCCAGATCTTCTGGAGCCTTGGTCTGCGGACCAGTGCCCGCAACGCCCTGCGCGGAACCGTCAGTGGCCTTGCGGGCGACAGAGTCACCGCCGAGGTCACCCTGGCGCTCGGCGAAGGTCTCGAGATCGTCTCGACCATCACCCGGCGCAGCGCCGGGGACCTTGGCCTGCGGATCGGCAGTCCCGTCATGGCTCTGATCAAGTCCAGCGTTGTGGCCGTGGGGCCGGGCGTGGGCGAGGGTCCTAATCGGCTGTCCTGTGTCGTCACCGGCCGCGAAGACGGCGAGACCGCCAGCGAGCTGACCCTGGCCCTGGGCGGCGGCAAGACCCTGGTGGCGACCGTGCCGCGCTCGGCAACGCCGTGCCCGGAGATCGGCACAGCCCTCTTGGCCAGCCTCGATCCCGCCGACATCATTCTCGCGGTCGAGTGATGGGTCGGGGGTGATGGAATTGACGGACGGCCCGCGAGACGCGAGGCTCAGCTTCGCGCTGAAGCAGGAGTCTTTTCAATCATGGCCGACGGGCCGCTGACAGAGGGGTTGCGCGCGCCCGGACGCAAACGGAGCGTGACGACAGGCCAGGTCATCCTCGGCCTCTTTGGCCTGCCCTTCATGGTCTTGAGTCTGCTCGTCGCCCTCGGCTCTTTGAGCGGGGCGTTTGACTATCTTGCCTATGTTGCCCGGGACGCCACGACCGTCGATACCTGGGCCGTCCTGAGCCTGATCTCGGCGCTCCTGTCACTTACCGCCATCGCCGGAACGCTCTATGCGCTCTTCCGGAGAAAAGCGCTCCGCGCGTTGCTGCTGTGCTGTCTCGCCTGGCCCGGCATGCTGGTGATCGAAGGCAGCCGCTGCGATACCGGCGCATCCTGCCTGCTCATGGGTTGGGCCGCCCTGCCACATCAGGCCTTCGCCTGGCAGGTTCGCATCCGCCCGGTGACCGAGGCCAAAGAGGCCCTGAAACTGGCATCGGCCGCCCTTCAGAACGCCGGCTCGAGTGACGGGCCCTATAAGGCCAAGCGCTTCGCGAAAGACTGGATTGTCTCTAGCATCACCGACGACGGATGGCCGGGGGCCCATGCGGTGGCCATCGACATCCGCACGGCGGCGACCCGTCTTGTGCCATGCCCGGCCAAGGCCATGCTGTGTGGCATGGAAAGGCCGGTCCTCTCCGATGGTCGGAGGCCCTTCCGAAACCCGGACCTGGGTCTTGCCGCCATCTTTCCCGACGACCTCCCGGTCTGCACCCTGAGAGGGGAAGACGATGAACCGCGTGGAGTTTTCGGCGATCGACGTACGGCAGACATGCCGTGCGAGTTTGCTACGCCTGACCGCGAAATGGGATTGCAGGTTGCGCCCTATCGAATGGAGGGCTGCACGGTCGTCGAGGCCCGGTCGCTGCCCTGGCGTCCCCTGTCTCCGGAGACTCTCAAGCTGCTGAGGGGGCGATCCCTGCAACTAGGTGGTCACCCGGCCCGGGTGTGCGAGCTGCGCATGTCCGGCCAGATCCAGATCAGCGTCTATGCCCATGCGGCATCGCTCTCGAAGTCGCAGCGCGCGCCTGCGGTCCTCTACGAGGCCTATATCGTCACCACACCGGAGCATCTGGCCGAAGACCTGCGGGGCTTCGAGACCTTCCTGGGCACCTCCAGGATCGGACGGGGGGCATAGACTGGGGGGACTAGGTAATCCCTCCCCGGCCTGACAGGCCGCTTCATCGCCCCCGGACGGAACCTTGCCGCGGCTCAAGGCTTGAGCCCAGCGACCTGTTCGAGCCCGGAGACCCTGTCATGGCGCTCAGCCCGCACGTTCGTAACCTAGTCGTCGCCGGCCTGCTGCTGGTCTCGGCCTGCTCAGCCCGCCCGACAGAGCCCCAGCCGTCGCCCGAGCCGCAGAATGCCCCTCGGCCCGTGGCCGGGGCCGCCGGGACGGCCCCCGTCACCCCCGTCCGTTAGGCTCAGCGCCCCTTCCACTGCGGCGGACGCTTCTGGGCGAAGGCCAGCGGGCCTTCGCGGACGTCATCCGACTTGAACAGGGCCTTGACCGCGCCATAGCGGCCCTGGCCCTCGATGGCGGCCTGAAGGGTCGGTTCGGTCAGGCCCTTTTGCACGGTCTCCTTGGAGGCCCGGATCGACATGGGGCTGCAGGCGATGATGTCGGCCGCCCAGCGCCGGGCCGTCGCCATCAGCTCGCCCGGCGCGACCACCTCGTTGACGAAGCCCAGGGCTTGCCCCTCTGCGGCCGGCACGCGGCGGCCGGTCAGGATCATGCCCATGGCGTTCTTCATGCCGATCTGGCGCGGCAGGCGGTGCAGTCCGCCGGCCAGGGCCGCCAGACCGACCTTGGGCTCGGGCAGGGCGAAGACGGCGGTGTCGGCGGCGATGATCAGGTCGCAGGCCAGGGCGATCTCGAACCCGCCGCCCATGGCCACGCCATTGACCGCCGCGATCACCGGCTTGTTGAGGTCAAAGCGCGAGGTCAGGCCCGCAAAGCCGGTCAGGGGGATCTTCACCGCCTCGCCGCGCGCAAAGGCCTCGACGCTGCCCTTGAGGTCGTTGCCCGATGAGAAGGCCCGCTCTCCGGCCCCGGTCAGGATGGCGACCCACTGTTCGGGATCGGCGGCGAAGGCGTCGAACACCTGGGCCAGTTCGGCATTGGCGGCGGCGTGCAGGGCGTTCATCGCCTCGGGCCGGTTGATGGTGACGAGGGTCAGCGGCCCTTCGCGCTCGACCGAGCAGAACTGGTAGGGCGCGCGGGGGCGAACCGCCTCGCCGGCTTCCCAGACCAGCTGGCCATAGACGTCGCGACGCACCTGACCGACGGTGCCGGCCGGCGAGCGGTCCAGATCGTTCAGCACGGCCAGGCTCTCGGCGTCGGCGCGATCCACCGTGGTCAGGACGCGCTCGCCCTTGGGCGTGCGGGCCACCACGACACCCTGGCTAGCCTCGCCCGAGCGACCGTACAGCACTGTCCAGGTCTCGATGGCGGCCGGGCCTTCATAGGCCTCCAGCACCGTCGGAACCGGATCGCGCGCCGCCTCGGCCTGTGCCTGTACCGAATAGTCAGCCGCCAGTTCGGCGGGGGCGGGCCGGGTGCTGACCACCAGGGCATGGTGCTTGTCGACGAAGCCGCCCTGGCCATACAGCAGGCCGACACTGCCCGGGGTCTCGCGCAGGCGGCGCACCATCGCGCAGACGGCGTGGCTCATATAGTTGTTCATCGGCCCACCGAAGAAGGTGATGCCGCCGGTCACGGTGGGCTCGGCCTGGGTCTCGCCCAGCACCTTCAGGGCCATTTTCGGCACGACCGGGAAGCAGCTGTAGAGCTCCAGCAGGTCGAAGCGCTCGCCCTGGGCGATGGCCTGGGCGCGTTCAAGCACGGCCTCCTGGGCGGTGGAGTGGTCGTAGCGGTCGCGTTGCAGGAAATCGCCCGGCTCCTTGGCCGCCGCCCCGCCCCAGATATGGATCAGGCGATCTTCGGCAATCCCGGCGGCGCGGGCCCGCGCCAGGCTGGTGACGATGATCGCCGAGGCCTGGTTGACCATGGGATTGGCCACCATCAGCTTGGGATAGGGCCAGGCGATCAGGCGGTTGTCGGGCGTGACCGTGGCGATCTGCTCGGCCGGGGGGCTGGTGCGGATCCAGGCATAGGGGTTGTCGGCGGCCACGGCGGCGTACCGCGCCCACAGGGCGGCGGAGGCGGCGCGCGCCTGTCCCGGCGTCTGCCCCTCGCTGCTCTGGAAGGCGTTTTCATAGAGCGGATAGAGCTGCGAAGGATCCGACAGCCCCTGGGCACGGGCGGCGTCACTGAGCTCCAGGCGCGAGCCGGCCAGCTTGACGGTGTCTTCCGGCCTGGACGGCGGTGTCCAGGACAGGGCGACGCCGGCTTTCTTGGCCTTGCCCAGGGCGTGCATCGACTCGCCGCCGACAATGGCGCTGACCTGGCCCTCGCCGCGCGCGATGCGCAGGGCGGCTTCATGCACCAGCCGGATCGGCGTTTCGCCGCCCATGCTGGCATTGACCGCGCGGGCGGGTTTCACGCCCAGCTTTTCGCACAGGAGGTCCACGGGATCGGCGTAGCGCCAGGTGATCTGCCCCACCAGGTCCAGCGAGTCGAGGTCGGCCAGCAGGCTGCCGCCGGCCTCGGCATTGGCCTGTTCCAGCGCCTGGGCCATCAGCACCACGGGCTCAAGGCTCAGCGCCACGTCTTCGGGCCGATGCAGGATCTCGCCGGTGGCGATGATAACGGGAATGCGGGTGGCGTCGGTCATTGGAAGTCCTTCAGTTCGGCGCGCACGGCGTCCCCGTCCTGGCCGACCAGCGGCGCAGGGCAGGGGTCATGATCGGTGTAGGCGCCATAGCGGATTGGTGCGCGCATCTGATGGTAGGCGCCTTCGGTGGGGTGGATCTTGCGCTCGAAGAAGCCGGTCTGGCTCAGGTGCGGATCGTCGAGAATGTCGGCCAGGTCGCGCACGGCCATGGCGGGTAGCCTTGCCGCCGCCAGCCGGGCCAGCCAGTCGGCAGTGGTGCGGGCGGGGGTCAGGCGTGCGATCTGGCCATAGAGGGCGGTGGCGTTGGCCACGCGGTCGGGCCCTGTCGAAAACCGCTCGTCTTGCAGGACCTCCGCGCCGTCCAGCACCGTGAACAGCTGAACCAGGCTGGCATCAGTATAGGGCACGATGCTGATATAGCCGTCAGCGGTGGGGAAGGGTTGGCGGTTGGGGTCCAGTTGCCGGGCATAGCCCACGGGTCCCACCGGCGGATCGAAGGTGAGGCCGCCCAGATGCTCCTGCAGCATGAAGTGGGCAAAGGCCTCGAACATCGGCGCCTCCACCCTCTGGCCCTCGCCCGTGCGCAGGCGGTGGATCACGGCGGCCAGCACCGCTTGCGCGCCGTGCAGCCCGGCCACCTTGTCGGCAATCAGCGAGGGGATATAGCGCGGCCGCGGATCGCCATCGACGCGCGGCGCCAGGGTGGTGGTTCCGGTCGCGGCCTGGATCACGTCGTCATAGGCCTGCAGGTCGGCATAGGGACCGTCCGAGCCGAAACCGACGCAATGGACATAGATGATGTCCGGCTTGATCGCCTTGACGGCCTCATAGCCGAAACCCAGGCGGCAGATGGCCTTGTCGCGCACATTGTGGATGAAGACGTCTGCCGTTTTCAGCAGGTCGCGCATCGTCTCGATGTCGGCCGCAGCCTTCAGGTCCAGCGCGATGGAGCGCTTGCCGCGATTGAGCGCCAGAAAGCTGGGGCTCATGCCCATCGTGTGGGCGGGCTTGGCCGAATAGCGGAAGGCGTCGCCCATCGGTGGCTCGACCTTGATCACGTCGGCACCCAGATCGGCCAGGATCTGGGTGGCGTAGGGCCCAAAGACCACCGAGGTCAGGTCGATGACCCGAATGCCCTCAAGCATTCGGGGCGCTGGCTCGCCCATGTGTTTGGCTCCCTGTCCGCCGCTTGGACGCGGCTGGTCTTGGCCACCATGGAGCGCGAGTGGCGCAGCGACGTCAAATAGGGATTTGGCGCTATTGATGCGAATTTCGTCTATATCTTCAGCTCAGTCGGAATCCCTCGGGACGCTCCATGGCCTTCGATATCCTGTCCGCCGTTCAGTTCGTCACCGTCGCCGAGGAACTGTCGTTCACACGGGCGGCGGCGCGGCTGGGCATCGCCCAGCCCTGGCTGTCGCGCCGCATCCAGCTGTTGGAGGCGCAACTGGGCTTTCGGCTTTTCGTGCGCACCACGCGGCGGATCGAGCTGACGGAAAAGGGCCAGGCCTTCCTGGCCGCAGCACGGCCCCTGGCCTATGCGGCGGCCTCAGCGGCCCAGACGGCCCGAATGCTGGGCCGGGCCGAGCAGCGGCGCCTGCGCATCGGCGTTCCGCCCTATGGCGACAAGATCCCGGCGCGGGCGCAACTGACCCGCCGCTTCATCGCCGACAATCCCGATGTCGCCCTGGAGCTGGAGATCGGCTGGACACCCCGCCTACTGGAACGCGTGGTCAGCGGCGATCTGGACGGCGCCTTCGGCATCGGCTGGCTGGAGCCGCCGCTGCGCCGGCTGACCATCTGTCATCTGCAGCTCAAGCTCAGAGTGGCTCCGCACGACCCCCTGGCCAACCAGGATCGCGTCGCCATCGAGGCCGTGAAGGGGCGTCGCGTCGCGGTCTTTACGCGGGGGCTCTATCCCGAGCTCTTTGATACCCTGTTCGCCTCGGCGGCCTGGCAGGGTGTCATCCTGGTCCAGACGCCAGAGTTCCACGACGGGATGATCGACGACGACGGCGGCGCCCCGCCACTGATCGTGACGGAGTTTCGCGTCCAGGGCAGGCCGGGCGGCGCCGGCCCCTGGCTGGACGACTCGCTCTCGATCCCGTTCAGCCTGTTTGTGCCTGCGGGTGCGTCCAGTCCCGACGTCGAGCGGTTCTGGCAGGCTGCGCAGGTCAGGGCGGCGGGATAACCTCGGCCGGAGCGCTATGCTGCCGCATCCTGCCGCCGGACGACCAGGCCTGGGCACCCCGTCGCAGTTGGCCTTGGAACTTCGTTACCAAAGCTGCATTCTGTAGTTGGGAGACGAGAGGCCTCGAGAGCCGCCGTCTGGGGATAGTGGAGAGTGGGGAACCAATCCGAAAGCCTGCCCAACCCCTTCGCAGTGTATCCAAGCGTCTTCTCGACGTGTCGGGCGCCCTCGTGCTTATCGTCTGGTACCTGCCCATCCTGATTGTGGCGGTGATCCTGCTGCGCTTTTCGCGAGCCGGGCGGGTGTTCACGACGGAAAGCATCGCCGGTGTCGGCGGGCGTCCCTTCAAGAAATTCGCGTTTGCAGCGCTCGATGGAAATCGACGAACCGACCTGTTTGTGGCGGCCTCAGGCCTGCATTGTGTGCCGTCAGCCTTGAACGTGCTGGTCGGTGACATGTCACTGGTCGGCCCCGTCGCGCGCAAGGCCAGGCAGGGCGGGCATGGATCTCATCGGGCGCGCGGCGTGTTCGCCGGCCCGGCGATCAGGCCCGGACTGTTCGGATTCGGATCCGCCCTAAACGAGGATCAGGCCTGGAGAGAGGCCTCCTACATCGCCAACTGGAGCCTGGCGCGCGATCTCGCGATCCTTGCCCGATTGCTGGCGTCCTCCTTGCTGGAATCTCCAGACGCCAAGTGCCGCTGATCAGCCGAAGATCGCCTTTGCCGCGAACAGCAGGCCGCCCCACAGCAGGATGTTCATCGCCAGAACACTGACCTTTGAGACCGAGATGCGGGCGCCATGATGGGTGCGCCCAGCAGTGCTTTCAAAATGGGCCACGTTATCGTCCTCAATTTTGACGCGACCGGAAAAATTCCAGCTGCGCCCATGATTAGATACGCATGCTGGCGAATTTGGTTTCCAATGTCACTCGCCTGTGGCGCGATAAATTGGCGCAGGGAGCGAATTTCTGATCATTCAGGGTAAGGATATTGACTGAACCTCGATTTATTTGACGGCTTGGTCAAAAATTGCACGGCGGGACGCGCTGTCACGTTCCTGTTGCACATTTTTGGGGCGGGGCACTGCGCGGCGCAGGCGGGCGCCTGGCATCGTCCTGGTTCGACTCAGCCGAACTCTGACGTGCTTGGGACCCCTTCGAGAGAGGAGGGGCCAATACGGCAACATGGTTTTGGGGAGGAATGGTGGATGCTGCAGGGATTGAACCTGCGACCCCCTCGGTGTGAACGAGGTGCTCTCCCGCTGAGCTAAGCATCCGCCTTGTGGGGCCGGCCGTTGAAGGACCGATCCGCGAGAGGAGCGGGCCTATAGCCCGGTGTTTGGCCGGGGGCAAGAGGCCAAGAGGTCGATACAGGCCTGGGGTACGTCTAAAAAGCTGTGGATGACCCGATCACCGCCGAGGGTCTCGACCGGCTCCTCGGTGTAGCCGAAGCTGACCAGAAGGGCCGGCACCCTGGCGCGGACAGCGGCCAGGGCGTCATTGATGCTGTCGCCGACCATGACCGCACGGGCGGGGTCGCCGCCCACGGCCGTGATGGCCGCCAGGACGTGGCTGGGATCGGGCTTGGCCGCGGGCGCAAGGTCGGCGCCGATCACGGCGTCGAAGGCTTTTGACAGGTCCAGGGCGTCCAGCAGGGCCACCGACAGGTTGGTCAGCTTGTTGGTGCACACCACCAGCCTGGCGCCGGCCTGGCGCAGGTCGGCCAGAACCTCGACCACGCCGGGGAAGGGCGCACTCTCTTGCGCGATGCGATCCAGATAGACCGCGATGAAGCGCTCGACCAGTTTCGGAGCGGTCTGGGCGTCCAGCGGGTGGCCGGCAGCGGCGAAGCCGCGTTCGAGCAAGGCGCGCGCCCCGCGTCCCACCATCAGTCGCACCTCGTCGAAGGGCAGGGCGGGCAGGCCCTCTTCGCGCAGGATCATATTGAGCGCCCCGACCAGGTCGGGGGCGGTGTCGACGAGGGTGCCGTCGAGGTCGAAGGCGATCGTGGCGCCGTTCAGGGCTTGAAGGTCATGCATTGATCTGGCCTTTCGGCTAAACGGCCGGCTAATGCAACTTGGGTTCGTCCGCAGGGAGTCGCCAGGACCATGAGCACCGCCCTCTCAAGCCGCCCTCGGGCCGCCGTGATTCTGGCCGCCGGCCAGGGCACGCGGATGAAGTCGCCCACGCCCAAGGTGCTGCACAGGATCGCCGGCCGGGCCCTGCTGGACCATGCCATTGACGCCGCGCAGGCCCTGGGCTGCGCGCGGATCATCGTGGTGGTGGGGGCCCACAGTCCCGCCGTCGGGGCCCACGCCCGCCAGCGTCTGGGCGAGGCGGCCGTGGTGGTGCAGGATCCGCCGCTGGGCACCGGCCATGCCGTACTGGCCGCGAGGGACGCCCTGGCCGATTTCGACGGCGATGTGGTGGTCACCTTCGCCGACTGCCCGCTGCTGACCGCGCCGGTGATCGCGCCACTGTTTGACCTGCGCGCAGCCGGCGCCGATGTGGCGGTTTTGGGCTTTGAGGCCGCTGACCCCGGTGCCTATGGCCGGCTGATCCTGGCCCCGCACCACGTGCTGCTGCGGATCGTCGAGGCCAAGGACGCCGACGACAGCGTTCGCCAGGTCAAGCACTGCAATTCAGGCGTCCTGGCCGCCGACCGGGCCACGCTGTTCGATATTCTCGCCCACGTCGGCAACAGCAATGCCAATGGCGAATACTATCTGACCGATGTGGTCGGTATCGCCCATGGTCGCGGCCTGTCGACCCGAGCCGCCTTCGCGGCCGAGGCGTCGGTGCAGGGCGTCAATTCCCAGGCTGAACTGGCTGCCGCCGAGGCTGTCTGGCAAAAGCGCCGCCGCCAAGCCCTGATGGTCGAGGGCGTCACCATGCCCGCGCCCGATGCGGTGCATCTGGCCTGGGACACCAAGATCGCGGCCGGGGTGACGGTGGAGCAGTTCGTGGTGTTCGGTCCGGGCGTCAGCGTCGCCACCGGCGCGGTCATCAAGGCCTTCAGCCATCTGGAAGGCGCGACCGTCGGCGAGGGTGCCCTGATCGGCCCCTATGCCCGCTTGCGGCCCGGCGCCGAAATCGGGCCGCAGGCTCACATCGGCAATTTCGTGGAAGTGAAGAAGGTCAAGGTCGGCGCGGGCGCCAAGGCCAACCATCTGAGCTATCTGGGCGATGGCTCGGTGGGCGAGAAGGCCAATATCGGGGCCGGTACGATCTTCTGTAACTATGACGGCTTCGACAAGTTCGAGACCCATGTCGGGGCCGGCGCCTTCATCGGCTCCAACAGTGCCCTGGTCGCGCCGGTGCGGATCGGCGAGGGAGCCATGACGGGCTCGGGCTCGGTGATCACCCGCGACGTCGAGGACGGCGCCCTGGCGCTGTCGCGCGCCCCGCAGGATAACCGGCCCGGCTGGGCCAACAAGTTCCGCGCCCTGAAGCGGGCCAGGAAAGACAGCAAGCAGGACAACAAGGCATGAGCGCCGACGATCAAAAGCGCCTTTCGGGCGAAGCCGCCGCAGAGCTGGTCGAAGACGGCATGGTGGTGGGGCTGGGCACCGGCTCGACGGCCGCCTGGTTCGTCAAGGCCCTGGCGGCGCGCAAACTGGATATCCGGGGCGTGCCGACCTCGGACGCCACCGCCAATCTGGCCCGCGAGCTGGGCATCGCCCTGACGGCGCTGGACGACGTCAAGTCGGTGGACCTGACGGTGGACGGTGCCGACGAGATCGGTCCGGGCCTGAGCCTGATCAAGGGGGGCGGCGCGGCCCTGCTGCGCGAGAAGCTGGTCTGGGAGGCCTCCAAGCGCTGCGTGGTCATCGCCGACGCGGCCAAGCATGTGAAGGTGCTGGGCAAGTTCCCCCTGCCCATCGAGGTGGTGCGCTTTGGCCACGTCCATACCGGCCAGCGCCTGGCCGATATCGCCGCCGAGTTCGACCTGCCGCCGCCGCGCCTGCGCATGGCTGATCGCGGCGTGGTGGTCACTGACGGCGGCAACCTGATCTACGACATGGCGTCGGGCAAGATCGAGGAGCCGGCGGCCCTGGCGGCGGCGCTCAAGGCTGTGACCGGCGTGGTCGATCATGGCCTGTTCCTTGACCTGGCTGACCAGGCGCTGATCGGAACTGACAATGGGATCGTGCGTCTGACGCCTTGAGTCCCTAGATAGAGCGCCGACCTGTACTCCCGCTTCAATGGAGCCCCCGATGGCTGACTATGATTTCGACCTGTTTGTCATCGGCGCTGGTTCTGGCGGTGTGCGCGCCGCGCGGATGGCCTCGCTGTCGGGTGCCAAGGTCGCCGTGGCCGAGGAGTACCGCGTGGGCGGCACCTGCGTGGTGCGCGGCTGCGTGCCCAAGAAGTTCATGGTCTATGCCAGCGAGGTCTCCAGCCAACTGAAGACCGCCAAGGGCTATGGCTGGAGCGTCGGCGAGGCGTCGTTCGACTGGACACGTTTCCTGCACGACAAGGACGTTGAGATCGCCCGCCTGTCGGGAATCTATGTCACCAACCTGCAAAAGGCCGGGGCGCACCTGCTGCATGGCAAGGCGGTGGTGATCGACGCCCATACCGTCGAGGTGCTGGCCAAGGAGGGTAGCCCGGACGGGGGAAGCTACACCGCCCGCAAGATCCTGATCGCCACGGGCGGTCGTCCGACCCGCCCCGACTTTCCGGGCGCCGAGCTGGGCATGACCTCGGACGAGGCCTTCCACCTGGCCGACCTGCCCAAGCGGGTGCTTGTGGTGGGCGGCGGCTATATCGCGGTCGAGTTCGCCGGCATCTATAACGGCCTGGGTGTTGAGACGACGCTGCTCTATCGCGGTGCCAACATCCTGCGCGGCTTCGACGACGACGTGCGTGCGCATCTGGCCGATGAACTGGAAAAGCGCGGAATCAAGGTGGTGCTGGGCTGCTCGCACGAGAGCCTCGAGCAGACCGAGGCCGGCCTCGTCAGCCATCTCAACAACGGCCTGACCTTCGAGACCGACGCGGTGATGTTCGCCACGGGGCGCGAGCCCTATGTCGAGGGGCTGGGCCTGGACGCCGTGGGCGTGAAGCTGAATGAGCGCGGCGCCATCGTGGTGGATCAGCACTCCAGGACCAGTGTCGACAGCATCTGGGCGGTCGGCGACGTCACCGACCGGATCAACCTGACGCCGGTGGCCATTCGCGAGGGCGCGGCCTTCGCCCAGACCGAATTCTACAACAACCCGACCAGTTTTGATCACGACCTGGTCGCCTCGGCCGTGTTCTCGCAGCCGCCGGTCGGGGTAGTGGGGATGAGCGAGGCCGAGGCGCGCCACGCTTTCGGCAAGGTCGACATCTATCGCTCGGTCTTCCGGCCGATGAAGGTCACCTTCTATGGTGGGCAGGAGCGCTGCCTGATCAAGCTGGTGGTCAAGCAGGACGACCAGACGGTGGTCGGTGTGCATGTGGTGGGGCCTGACTCGCCCGAGATCATCCAGATGGCCGCCATTGCCGTGAAGATGGGCGTGACAAAGGCCCAGTGGGACTCGACCTGCGCGGTACATCCCACCCTAGCTGAAGAGTTGGTGACGATGCGCGAGAAGTATGTCCCCGCCGACGTCGGCGGCGCCGGATGAAGCCTGACGTTCTGGGACGCTACCGCGAGCCGTGGCTTGGTGGCGTCGTCATCTTTCTTGCGGTGATGACGCCGCTGGTCGGCTATCTGGCGCCGCTGGGCTTTGCACCTCTGCTGGCCCTGTGCGGTCTGCTGGCCGCGCCGGCCCTTGCCCAGCATCGTGACATCTCTCCGCCGTCGCATGTGCTGGTGTTGCTGGCCCTTTGGGCGTTGATCAGTCTCGCCTGGAGCCCAGCCTCGCACGGGCTGGCCGACATCAAGGACTATGGCGACCTGGAGTCGATCACCGGTATGAAGCTGTTGCTGCAACTGGCCCTGTATGGCGCGGCTGTTGCGGGCATGGGCTATCTGTCGCAAGGCGCGGCAGAGCGCGGTGCCATGGCCCTGGCCATCGGCGTTCTGGTGCTGGGCCTGCTGGTGGGTCTGGACGGCGCCAGCGGCGCTGCGTTCTATCAGCGTCTGCGCGAAATGATCGGCGACCCGATCCGTCCCGACCTGGCGCGGGTCAAGGTGTCCATCGCCACCTATGCCCTGGCGCTATTGTTCTGGCCTGCGGCGCGCATCCTGGTGTGGCGCGGCTGGGCGGGCTTGGGCTTTATTCTGCTGATCGCCATTGCGGGGGGATCTTTCGCCCTCAGCTCGGACGCCGTTCTGGCGGCTCTGGCGGCTAGCGCACTGGTCTGGATGCTGGTTCGGTTTACCGGCAAGTTCGGGGCCCGCGTCCTTGTGGCGCTGGTGGCGGCACCTTTCGTGTTCGCGCCACTGCTGGTGGTGACCGGCGTCAGGCAGGGTGTTTTCGCGACCCTGCACCGCATGGTTCCCGCCTCGTGGGACGCCCGTCTGGATATCTGGGCGTTCGCGGCCGGCAATATCCAGCTGCACCCGATCCGCGGCTGGGGGCTGGACGCCAGCCGCCTGTTCGGTCCGGCCATCCCGTTGCACACCCATAATGCGGCCCTTCAGATCTGGCTGGAACTGGGCGCGGTGGGGGCCGCGCTGGTCGGCGTCTTCTTCGCCGTCCTGGCCTACGGGATCGTTCGCCTGACCGAGCAGTCCCGGGCGCTGGGGGCGATGGCGGCGGCCGCCCTCACATCCTATATCGTCATCGGCGGACTGAGTTTCGGGGTCTGGCAGGAGTGGTGGCTGGCGCTGGGCGCCTTGACCCTGATCGCTTGCAACCTGGCGCAGAAGGTTACGGTCACATCCGGGTTGGATGAGGACGAACTTGCCCCGCTGAGCTAAAGTGCAGCCTTATCGCCGCATGATTTTGCCTTTTCCATCTCGTTGCGGTAAAAGCCGCTCCCTTTGAAGTTATCGAGCCTGTCATGACCACGCGTTGGAC
Organism: Caulobacter sp. AVps18; assembly: GCF_058681425.1. NCBI lineage: Bacteria > Pseudomonadati > Pseudomonadota > Alphaproteobacteria > Caulobacterales > Caulobacteraceae > Caulobacter > Caulobacter sp. AVps18. Next base: position 4,228,486 of record NZ_CM178737.1, on the reverse strand, counting down.
CCCCGCCACCTGGAGAGCAAAACCCGCCAAGCACATCCCGTCCGACTATCCGGATGCGGGTGCCGTGGAACGGGTCGAGCAGACGCTTCGCCAGATGCCGCCGCTGGTGTTTGCGGGCGAGGCGCGCCGTCTCAAGAGCCTGCTGGGTGATGTGGCCGAAGGCCGCGCCTTCCTGTTGCAGGGCGGCGACTGCGCCGAGAGCTTCAAGGAATTCCACGCCGACAATATCCGCGACACCTTCCGTCTGATCCTGCAGATGGCGGTGGTGCTGACCTTTGCCGGCGGCAAGCCGGTGGTGAAGGTGGGCCGGATCGCCGGCCAGTTCGCCAAGCCGCGTTCTGAGCCGATCGAGACCATCGACGGCGTGACCCTGCCGTCCTATCGCGGCGACAACATCAACGGCATGGACTTCACCGCCGAGGAGCGCGCGCCCGATCCGGATCGCCTGCTGAAAGCCTATGGCCAGTCGGCCTCGACCCTGAACCTGCTGCGCGCCTTCGCCAACGGCGGCTATGCCGACCTGCACAACATTCACCGCTGGACCCTGGGCTTCGTCGGCGACAGCCCGCAGGGCGCGCGTTACCGCGAGCTCAGCGAAAAGATCAGCGAAAGCCTGGCCTTCATGGCGGCCATCGGCGTCACGCCCGAGAGCCATCCGGGTCTGCACCAGGTGGAGTTCTTCACCAGCCACGAAGCCCTGCTGCTGGGCTTTGAAGAGGCCATGACCCGCGTCGATAGCACCTCGGGCGACTGGTACGACACCAGCGCCCACCTGCTGTGGATCGGCGAGCGCACCCGTCAGCTGGACGGCGCGCACATCGAGTTCATGCGCGGCGTCAAGAACCCGATCGGCCTCAAGTGCGGTCCCACCATGGAAGGCGACGATCTGCTGCGCCTGATCGATGTGCTGAACCCGCACAACGAGCCGGGCCGCCTGACCCTGTACGGCCGTTTTGGCTCCGACAAGATCGCTGACCGCCTGCCGCGCCTGATGAAGGCGACCAAGGCTGCCGGCCGTTCAGTGGTCTGGGCTACCGATCCGATGCACGGCAACACGCTGAAAGCCTCGACCGGCTACAAGACCCGGCCATTCGACCGCATCCTTTCGGAAGTGAAGTCGTTCGTCGAGATCGCCCATGCCGAAGGCGTTCACCCCGGCGGCGTCCATCTGGAAATGACCGGTCAGAACGTCACCGAGTGCCTGGGCGGCGCGCGGGCGGTGTCGGAAGGCGATCTCGCCGACCGCTACCACACCCATTGCGATCCGCGTCTGAACGGCGAGCAGGCCCTGGAACTGGCCTTCCTGGTGGCCGAGAAGCTGAAGTCGGATCGCGACGATCAGCGTCGTCAGGCGGCGGGCTGAGCCTGAAACCGCGCCGCTCTGGCGCGTTGTCATCGCTGGGTATAGCCTCGTCATTCTGTGAGGAGGCGAAGGCCTATGTCGGGGCTCACCATGTCTCGCAGGGGCCTAGCTGCCCTGGCGACGAGTTTGTTTTCGGCACCCGCCTGGGCGTCCGAGATTGCCTCGCAAGCCGCGCCGCCGCCAGACAGTCTGCGCTATCTCGACCCGTCGCGCCGCCTGACCGTGCAGACCATGGTCAACGGGCAGGGGCCGTATGCCTTTCTGGTGGACACCGGTGCCGACCGTTCCGCGATTTCCAGTGATCTGGCCGACGCCCTGGGGCTGGCGCGCCAGGGGCGGGTGACGGTTCACAGCATCGCAGGGGTGCAGACGGTCGACACTGTCCAGATCCAGTCCCTGGCGGTAGGGCGCCGTTCGCGCAGGGCGATGACGATGTCGGTTCTACCAGCCAATCACCTCGGCGCAGCCGGCTTGCTGGGGCTGGAATGGCTGGGCGACAGCAGCCTGGTGCTGGATTTCGAGGGTCGCAAGATGCGGGTGGGCGCAGCGCTGCCCTTTCCGGATTCCCAGACCGTCGTGGTGAAGACGCGCACCCGTGGCGGCGGTCTGACACTGATCGACGCGCTCATTCCCGGGGCTCGCGTTCTGGCGTTCCTGGACAGCGGTTCGACCACCACGGTTGGCAACCTGGCCCTGCTGGAGGCGGCCCGGCGCGAGCGGGCTATTGTCGGCGACGTCGTAGAAATCGAGTTGCGTAGCGTGACAGGTCAGACGCTGACTGGACGCCTTGCGGTCCTCAGCAAACTCACCTTGGGCAAGATAGCGCTGCGCAACGTGCCGCTTGTCGTCGGACCCGTCCACACATTTGACTATTGGGGCATGCAACAGCAGCCGGCGATCCTGATCGGCGCAGACATTCTGCAGAAATTCCAGACCGTAGCCCTGGATTTCCGGCGAGGCGAAGTAAGGTTCCGGATCGCCAAGCGCGGCTGAACCGAGCGCGCAAGCCAGTTTCGACAAACCCTGCACCGCGTCTTGACCCGCCGCGCGGCGCTCTCCAATGGTTGTTTGAATGGAGGGCTCCAATGCGGTTGCAGGCTAGGTTGAAGCGCGAATGGCAGTTCCTGAAGGGGCTGACCCGCACGCTCAAGCGCGTGAAGTCCATCGCTCCCGAGAGCGCCAACCTGATTTGCGACGACCTTGAGGCGGCGGTGGACCGCTGGTCGGCCAGCCCGGCCATCACCTTCGAGGGCAAGACGATCACCTATGGCGAACTGGACGTCATGGCCAATCGTTACGCCCATTGGGCCAAGGGGCTGGGGATCACGCGCGGTCAGACCGTGGCCCTGTTCATGCCCAACCGTATCGAATATCTGGCCATCTGGTATGGCCTGTCGAAGGTTGGCGTCGCGACGGCCCTGATTAACAATCAGTTGACCGGCCCGGCCCTGGCCCACTGCCTCAACATCTCCCAGGCCCTGCACTGCATCGTCGATCCCGAGACCTCGCCCTGTTTCGAGGCGGTCAAGTCCAGCCTGGAGCGGCACGTCCAGCAGTGGGTGCTGGGGCCGGTGCACGACGAACAGCGCGACCTGGTCAAGGCGCTCAAGGGCTGCAGCCATCTGCGTCCTGACCGTGTGACGGCGCGCGACGGCCTGACCGCCAAGGACACAGCGCTCTACATCTTCACCAGCGGCACCACGGGCCTGCCCAAGGCGGCCCGCATCACCCACATGCGCACCCAGCTCTATATGCGCGGCTTTGCCGGTTCGACCGGCGCCAGGGCCAGTGACCGCATCTACGTGACCCTGCCGCTGTATCACGCCACCGGCGGCTTGTGCGCCATGGGGGCGGGCCTGCTGAACGGCGGCTCGATCGTCCTGAAGAAGAAGTTCTCCGCGACCCAGTTCTGGAGCGATATCCGCGCCGAGAACTGCACCATGTTCGTCTATATCGGCGAGCTGTGCCGCTACCTGGCCAACCAGCCCGTCAGCGACGAGGATCGCAACCACAAGATCCGCCTGATCTTCGGCAACGGTCTGCGTCCCGACGTCTGGGACGACATGATGGATCGCTTCAAGGTGGGCGGCGTGCTGGAGTTCTATGGCGCGACCGAGGGCAATGTCTCGTTCTTCAACTTCGACGGCCGTCGCGGGGCCATCGGGCGTCTGCCGGGCTATCTGAAGAAGAAGTTCAACATCAGGATCGTCAAGTTCGACGTCGAAACCGAAATGCCGATCCGGGGTACCGACGGCTGCTGCATCGAAGTGGCCCCCGGCGAGGTGGGCGAGTGCATCGGCCATATCGCCAACGACGCCCGCTCCAACTTCACCGGCTACGCCGACAAGGCGGCCACCGAGAAGAAGGTGCTGCACGACGTGTTCGACAAGGGCGACGCCTGGTTCCGGACCGGCGACCTGATGCGTATGGACGGCGACGGCTATATCTATTTCGTCGACCGCATCGGCGACACCTTCCGCTGGAAGGGCGAGAATGTCGCTACCAGCGAGGTGGCCGAACGCCTGGCCAGCGTGCCGGGCGTGCTGGAGATCAATGTCTATGGCGTCAAGATCGGCGACCTGGACGGCAAGGCTGGCATGGCCTCGCTGGTGGTCGGGCCCGAGTTCGACATCTCGACCCTGGCCGAGCATGTCGACCGCGAGATTCCTTCCTATGCCCGGCCTATCTTTGTGCGTCTGCAGGGCGAGATCGAGACCACTGGCACCTTCAAATACCGCAAGATCGACCTTGTCACCGAGGGCTTTGACCCCGCCCTGGTCAAGGACCCGCTCTATTTCCGCGACCCGGCCAAGGGCTATGTGAAGATCACCAAGGCGGTCCACACCAAGCTGATGGCAGGCGGCTACAAGCTCTGAAAAAGAACTTTACATCTTAAAGTGAATGGCCTATCTCCAGTCCCATCGAGGCTGAGGATTTGCCATGACCGACGAGATGAAGGCCATTCGCGACGATATCGCGTTCATGCGGGCCCTGGCAGAAGAGGGGCGTCAGGCGCCCTTGCTCGGGGGCTCCATGCTGGTCACCGCAGGCGCCGTCTATGGAACGGCGAGCCTTGCGCAGTGGGCGATCCTCGCCGAGGTCCTACACGTCCCTTCGGCTGCGCTGCTGGTGGTGTGGATCACCGCATTCGTGCTGCACATCATCATGATCAACGTGCTGAAGCGGGGCATGACCACCAAGCCCGGTGCGGGCTCGACGGGCAATCGCGCGATGCGCAATGCCTGGATGGGCGTGGGCTGGGGCTGTTTCGTCATCTTCTTCGCCCTGGGCGTGGCCAGCTGGAAGACCCGCGACATCAACCTGATCAACTTCTCGCCGTCGATCGTTCTGGCGCTCTACGGCTCGGCTTGGTCCGTCGCTGCGGCAATGTCTCGCGCGACCTGGCTGAAGTTTGTCGCGATCGCCTCCTTTGTTGGCGCGGTCCTGATGGCGGGGATGATGGGCAGCACCTGGATCTGGCTGGCCTATGCCGCAGCCCTCTATCTGCTGGCGATGGTTCCGGGCCTGGTGCTGATGCGCCAGGAGCCATCCGACATCGTCTAGAGCCCTTTCCGACCTGATGGCTTCATCATGGTCGGGCGAAAAGGGCTCTAAATCAGAAGTTTAGAGCATTTTTCGATCCGATAACCGTTTCACACTTATCGGAAAAATGCTCTAGGCCCCCATCCTGCCGGCACCGCGAACGGGCCGTCGTGGACGGGCTGAATATCCGAAGTTGAGGGCGTTTCATGACCCGCTCGCTGTTTGGCGCGGGGCAGCGAACACTCCAGGAGAGCGACATGGACGATTTTGAAATCGACCACATCGACGACGTCATCCACGGCCGGGTACGGCTCGGGATCATGGCCTTCCTGTCCGGGGCCGAGGTCTCCGACTTCAACGCCCTGAAGGCCAAGCTGTCGGTCACCGACGGCAACCTGTCGGTTCACCTGCGCAAGCTCGAGGACGCCGGCTATGTGGCCATCGAGAAGAGCTTTGTTGGTCGCAAGCCCCTGACGCGGGTCGGTCTGACCGAGAGCGGTCGTACGGCGTTTGGGCTCTATCTCGACGCCATCGGCAAACTGGTCGAGGCCCGCTGAAAACAGATCGTCCCGAGCCGCCTTTTGCCCGTATCTTGGTTCAGTGGGCAGGGTGGAGCAGGGCATGTCGGAACGGTCGATGACGCGACGGGTAGGGCTTACCGCCCTTGCGGGGTCCTTCGCGGCGGCCTGTTCGCCTCTCTCCATGTTTGCGACCCTGACGCCGAAGGACGCCGCGCGGGTCCCGCTGCAGGGCCAGGCCTACGGTCCCGGACCGCGCCAGAAACTGGACGTGTTTGCGCCGCCCGAGGCGGCAGGCTCCGAACCGGTCGCCGTCTTCTTCTATGGCGGCTCCTGGGATTCTGGCCGCCGCAGCGACTATGCCTGGGCCGGTCGGGCCCTGGCCGCGCAAGGCTTCCTGACTGTCGTCCCCGACTACCGCCTGTTCCCGCAGGTGCGGTTTCCGGACTTTCTGGAAGACTGCGCCGCCTCGGTGCGCTGGGTGGTCGACAATGCGGCGGCGCTGGGAGGAGACCCGCGCCGGGTCGTTCTGATCGGCCACTCGGCCGGTGCCTACAATGCCGCCATGCTGGCGCTGGACCCCACCTTTCTGAAGGCTGCAGGGGTCGATCCGGGCGTGGTGCGTGGCCTGGGCGGCCTGTCAGGGCCCTATGACTTCCTGCCGCTCGACGGGCCCATCACGCGCCAAACCTTCGGCGAGGCCCCCGATCTGCTGGCGACCCAGCCGATCCGCCGGGTCCGTTCCGATGCCCCGCCGGCCTTTCTGGCCACGGGCGATGCCGATACTACCGTCTTTCCGCGCAACACCCGCAAGCTCGCCTCAGCCCTGCGCGAGGCTGGGGTGAAGGTCGAGGAACGGCACTATGCCGGCCTGAACCACGCCGACACTGTTCTGGCCCTGTCGCGGCCGTTCCGGGGCAAGACCCCGTTGCTGGCCGAGATGACGGCCTTCCTCAAGGCCGCCGTGGCCTGACGCAGGCCGTTAGCTGCAGGTCCCGCCGTTCAACTTGCGCTGATAGGCTTCGGCCAGGCTCAGATAGGGCGGCAGGAAGGTCTGCAAGGCCACCGGGCGGCCATCGCTGGTCTGGCCCGCCACGCCGGCCCGCATCTCGAAATGCAGGTGGATGGTGGTGGGCGTGCCGCCAAAGTCGTTGGACACCTTGCCGATATTCTGGCCCGCCACGACCTTGGTTCCTTCCGTCACCGCCAGGGTGCTCATCTGCAGGTGCAGGTAGCGATAGGTGAAGTGCGGGGCGGCCTTGCCCACCAGGGTGACGGTGTAGGTCCCGACGTCGGTGATGGTGCCGGCCTCGGTCGCCACGGCCCAGTGCTCATTCTTCTTGCAGGCGGCGGGGCGGATGTCCTGGCCCTGGTGGCCGGTTCCCGATCCGCACAGCGGGTTGGACCGCGAGCGCGCCTCGCAGAAATTGTCGCGCCAGGGCAGGCTGTAGTTGAGGCTGTCGCACTGGCTGGGCTTGCCGGCCGGACCCATGCCGCCGCCGGGGCCATAGACCTGGGAATTGGCGAAGCCGGCGTCCTTCAATGGCCAGCACATGCCCGGCGCCCAGACCGTGCGGTCAAGATAGCCCGAGCCCTGGCCTGATGGCAGAACGCCGGCCGGGCTGTGGTCGAAGGTGGCGGGCGAGGGCGCGGGCGGGGTCTCGGGCTGCACCGGAGGGCCGGGGCTGGGCGGCAGGGGCTCGGAGGCTTCCTGCTCGGCGCCGCCGTCGGCGGGGGTGTCTTCGGCCTGGGGCGGACCCGGCTCGGCTGACGGCGGCTTGGGCGGGCCGTCGGCGGGCTTGGGCGTCTTGGGATCGCAGGCCGACAGGGCCAGGGTCGCTGTCAGCAGCAGGAGCAGGCGGGGGAGGGGGGCGGCGGCCATCGGCTCAGCCCCCCAGACCGGCTTCGGCGCGGGCCGCTGCGCCCAGCACCACCGTGGTGGTCTTGCCCACCAGGCCCAGCACATAGTTGTCGTCGGTGCAGCGCAGGTCGCCCGGCGCGTCGCAGCGGATCTCGACGGTGTAGAGCACGCCATAGCGCACGAAGCTGGCCAGCTGGCCGTCCACCGTGCGCTGCACGGTCAGAAACTCCGGCGCAGCAGCCTCGATCTTCAGCGGTGTGGTCGAGGGCAGGGGCACGACAGCCGTGGTTCCACTGAGCGATATGCCCGCGCCCGGCGCGTCGGCGGTGATCGTGTAATAGTCGCCGAAGCTGTAGATTCGCGCTCCGCCCGTCAGCTTGGCGTCGTTGGGCAGCAGGATCGGCACCCGGGTGGCGTCCACCTCGGCCTTGTCCAGATTACCTGCCAGGGTGTCTGAGGCCCCGCCGCTCTGGCGCAGGCCGCCCACCGCGCCCTGCCAGTCGACCCGGCCCTGGGCCCTTTGCCGGACGAAGGCCGCCGTCGGCGCGCGCACCGCCGTCAGCGCCGAAGCGCCGTCTTCGGTGCGCACCTGGGCGGTGACGCCCGTGACGATGGCTGCCCCCAACCCCGTCGTGGCGACCAGCACGGCCGCCGCCAGTATCCATCGTCCGTTACGCATGGCCCCCACCGCATAACCTCGTTCGGCCAACCCTAGACCGGATCTGTGACGTTGTTAACCTTTTCGGGTCTCTCCCTGCGATTGAACGACAAGGGGTTCGTGTCTATATGGCCGGACGGATTTGGGCCCTGTGTGTGGCGGCTCCGAATAGACCCAGTTTTTTCAAGGGGATGCAGGTAACGCCATGCTTCTGACCATGCTCAAGGCCAAGCTTCACCGGGCCACCGTGACCCAGGCCGATCTGGACTATGAAGGCTCGATCGCCATCGACCGCGACCTGCTGGACGCCTCGGGCATCCTGCCCAACGAGCAGGTTGATGTACTGAACATCACCAATGGCGCGCGCTTCACCACCTATGCCATCGAGGCGCCGCGCGGCTCCAAGGTGATCGGCGTCAACGGTGCCGCCGCCCGGCTGGTCCAGAAGAACGACACCGTCATCATCGTCACCTACTGCCAGCTGGCTGCCGAAGAGGCCCGTAATTATGCGCCGACCGTGGTCCTGCTGGACGACGGCAACCGCATCAAGTCGGCCGCCTGACCATGCGTCGCCTGGCCGGCCTGATCCTGATCGCCGGCCTGCTGGCCGGCTGCTCGCCCAAGCTGCCCGACGGGGTGGACGAGAGCGTCCTGACCGCCGCCGTCGGCCGGGCCATCGGCTCGCCCTCGACCTGCGTGCTGATCACGGATGCAGGTGGCAAGCTGGTCTGGCGGGGCGGGGGTTATGTGACCTGCTCGCGCAACCTGCCCACCTGCGCCGGCGGTGCCGAGGTGACGGCCGAGACGGTCCTGAAGACCGCGCTTGGCAAGCCGGCCCGCTTCATCAGCTGCCCCACCAGCGCCAACGGCGCCACGACCGTAGGCTGGGCCATGGGCCCGGTGCCCACCGGCGAAGGCCAGCCACCGCGCAACCTGACCTATGTGGCCGTCATGGAAGGCGAACGCGCCCTGCCGGGCCGCGAAGTGCAGGACCGCGTCGAGCGGGCGTTTAAGAAGGCTGGGTTCTAGGCAGAGAGGGCGTTGACCCGCCGCGCTGCCCCCTCAGTCGCTCCGCGACAGCTCCCCCAGTGGGGGAGCATCTTGCTCGGCGTTCGTTAGATCCTCCCCTTTTGGGGGAGGTGGCCCAAAGGGCCGGAGGGGGCAACGCGGGGGGGGGGGGGGCAGGTCTGAACGCCTGTATGCTTTACCGCGCCATCTCGTAGGTCGCCGAGACGTCGATCCGCACCTTCAGCTCACCGCTCGCCACGGGGGTTGAGTCGGCCATCTCGCGCTTGGCCATGGCAAAGACCGCCAGGGGCTGGGGCGCGGGGCTATAGCCGCCGCCTTCGCCCAGATTGACCAGGCGCACCACCTTGTAGCCGGTGGCCTTGGCATAGAGGTCGGCCTTGGCCTGCAGGGCCTTCACCGCTTCCAGCCGGGCAGCGTCCTCGGCGGCCTGGGGATTTTGTAGGCCAAAGCTGATGCCGCCGATGGTGTTGGCACCGGCACTGACCGTAGCGTCCACCGCCTGGCCCAGGCGTGCCAGTTCACGCACCGTCACTGTCACCTGGTTGCTGGCCTGATAGCCGGTCAGCTTGGGCGGCAGGTTCTGTTCATAGGCATATTGGGCATTGAGGTTCAGGCCCGAGGTCTGGATGTCGCGCTCGGCGATCCCGGCCTTGCGCAGGGCGGCGATTACCTGGGTCATGCGCGCGCTGTTGGCCTTCAGGGCCTCGGCGGCGGTGGCGTTCTCGGTCTGCACCCCCAGCGAGATCGTCGCCATGTCGGGCGCGATGCGGGTCTCGCCAAAGGCGGCCAGGCTGAAGGTGGTGGCGCGGAAGGCCGCGTCCGGCGCGCTCTGGGCCATGGCAGGGGCGGCGGCCATCGCGCCGAAGAAGGCGGCGGGGATAAAGGCGGCGCCGGCGATGCGGGCGGTCAAGGACGTCATGGCTGCAAGTCTCCTTTAGGGTCGGTCGGAAAGCTCGCCGGCCCGCTTAGGGTTCCCTGATGACAAGTCCAACCTGAACGGGACCTTTAAGCCGCGTTGTCCCCGTGCTAACTGCCGCTTCCTCCCGCCCGTCGCGGCCCCGGGGGCCTGTAGCTCAATGGTTAGAGCCGACCGCTCATAACGGTCTGGTTGGGGGTTCGAGTCCCTCCGGGCCTACCACATCTATTTTGGCGTGGTGGAAATGGGTTTGTGTCCCTGTGGCGAGGTGCAGGTCAGCGCCTCGTGACTCGCTTTTCCAGTGGCAGGCATCATTCGCCCGGAATCCGCAGCCCATGCTGCTGAAGCGCCAGTCTTGACGCACTGTCGAACGTTGACGGGGCCACGCAAGCAGGCCTCTTTGCTTTTGGAAAGGTTCCCGTGCAGGTTGTTCACGGGAGCGCTGAATGAGCCTGACGCAAATCGCCTGTTTCGCCGACTTGACCGAGGCCCAGATCGCGGCGTCGCGCCTGCGTGCCGAGGGGTTCACTGTACTGGTGCAGAACGAGCACTGGGGCTCCGCCAATGTCTTGATGAGCACCGCCATGGGCGGGTTTCCGCTGTGGGCGCCGGCCAGCGAGGCCGAGGCGGCGAGGGGTGTCGTCGCGGACCTTCGCCACGGGGAGCCTTTGCCCCTGGATGCCGACGACCAGATCGAACGCGCTCCGACCCCGGCGGTGGAGGGGCTGGCGCGCACGGGTCTTGCCCTGTTCCTGGCCCTGACGTTCGGGGCGGCCGCAGGCTTGCTGGTGGCGGGGGGCACCGGCCGCCGCAGCGCCTTGCTGGCTGTTGGGGGATGGACCGCTGCGATCCTCTGCAGCGTCTGGGGACTTCTGGTACTGCTGGCCGGTCTCGGCTTCTGACGGGCATGGTCCGCAGCCTGAATGACCGACCAGCGGTTGCGGTGCGGACTTCCGATCTCTCAGGGCTTCGTCTACAGAAGAGAAATCGACCATGGGCGGTCGCCAGGACCAGGAATTGAGTGATGCAAGAAGCGACCACCCTCACCGCCGGCCTGGACATGAGCCGCGTCAAATCCCGCCACGTGACCCAGTGGCGCGGAACCGAGGTGGTCTTCTGCGACTGGAACCACCCGATGGTCCATGAACAGCCGATCGACTACCTGCTGGATCGCTACAGCCGCACCTACCACTGGGATCGGCTGATCACGCCGGGCTCGCTGTGCATCGACGTCGGCGCGCACTGCGGCGACACAACCATTCCGATGGGCGTCTACGCCTATGACCACGCGGCCGGCCGGCCCGGCAAGGTTCTGGCGGTTGAGCCCAATCGCGACGTCTTTCCCGTGCTGGAGATCAACACCGCCCTGAACAGCCGATGGGCGGACTTTCGGCTGTCGACCAACGCCATCACCAAGCAAGACGGCGAGATGGTCGAACTGCTCGACCACGACAACGAGAACTGCAACGGCGGCCTGGTGGACGCCAATTTCTCCGAGGCCCTCCAGGCCCAGATGCGCGGCCTGGCGACGACGCGGACCCTGGTGGAGGGCGCGCGATTGGAAACCCTCGCCAAAAAGCACTTCACCAGCGCCGAGCTTTCGACCCTGACGTTCATCAAGACCGACTGCGAAGGCTACGACAAGGAGATCCTGCGGGCCTCCAAGGACTTCCTGGTGGAGTACAAGCCCTATCTGTTCGTTGAGTGGTTCGACCTGTTCCCCGCCATGGAGGATCATGACGACTTCTTCGCGGCGATCGACGAGATCGGCTATGTCAGCCTCGATCCCGAGACCCTGCAGTCCCTGGATCGGAGCGTGAAGCTGGCGGACCTGCTGCTGGTGCACAGGACCAAGCAGTCGGCGATCGCCGACCTCTGAACCAGCGGCTGGGCCGGCTCCAGGCCGCGGCGGCCACCGCCTCGGCCGTGGTCCGGACTCTTTTTAGAGCCGATCGGACGAGGCGCTGGTGCCAGAGCCCCGTCATGCCGACGAACTTGCGATCTCGTATGGCTGTGCGGCGGCCGCAGGGCCGAGCGGCGCGCACCGTGGCCTGACCGGCCAGTCCTGGGCCTCGAGACAGTTGATCCGCCTGCCGCATCAGGACCAGGGCGCTTCCTGTCGGCCTGCCGGGGAGGTCCTGCACCTGACCGGACACCTCGACGACTGACCCTTGCGCGGGTTCTGATGGGCCGTACAGTGGGTGCTACAGACGACCATAGAAAGTGTCGTGCAGTTGAGCGATGATGCCCTCGTCAACCTGCCCTTCGGAGTCGTGTGACCGATTCGGCTAAGCCATCAAGCATCACGCCCCTGCTGTATTATCTACAGTAAGCTGTGGGGCAATATCGCCGTTCATTGGTGAACTATCAAAATCGTTTTGTATGACCTACGCAGTAATCTGTCCGGCGCGGTGAACGGTATCGTTGGTTTTTGCGCCTCGAAAGTCTTTAAGTTCAATCACACTTAGGTCAGGGTGCCTGATATGTTCGTCACTTACGCGCAAAACTTCGAAGATGTTATGCTGTGGCGGGCCCTGGGCCATGTTCACCAAGGCTTCTATATTGACGTCGGGGCGAACGACCCTGACAACGAGTCTGTCACGCGAGCCTTCTATGAGCGTGACTGGAGTGGCGTGAACATCGAGCCAAGCCCTGTGGCATATGCGGCTTTGGTCGCCAAGCGGCCAAGGGACCTGAACCTTAACGTAGCCTGCGGCCGCGCCAGTGGTTTCGCCGATCTGGTGATCGCGGATGAAAACGAGGCGCTCGCTACGATCGAGCCAGCGATGGTGGAGCTGCATCGTTTTGCCGGGCGGACCACAAACTCTAGCCACCGGGTCGAGGTGGTGCGCCTTCAGGACGTAGCCGAAGCCCATGCCGGAGGGCGGGATGTCCACTTCCTTAAGGTCGACGTCGAAGGGCACGAATGCGCGGTGTTTGAAGGCGTTGACCTGATGCGGTGGCGGCCCTGGATCATCGTCGCAGAGGCCCACAGCGAAGACTTTACTGCGACACACTACAAGCCTTGGGACGACCTGATCCAAGCCCAGGATTACAGCTTCGTCTACGACGACGGTCTAAACCGCTTTTACCTTGCGAGCGAGCGCGTGAAAGATCTCGGACATGCGTTTACCAGGCCGCCAAACGTATATGATCGTTGGGTTAGGGCCACTTAAACCAGCTTTTGCCCTGCTGGAGGTCTCGGGCGCAGTCTTAGCGGCCTGAGCCGAGTTCTATGTTGAATAGACACACACGCTGATTTCTGTGTCAGTCGGTCCATCTTGCGACGGCAACGCTGGCGTTTTCAGCGTTGCTGTCGTTCTGCCTTGCCCATACCCCACCGGGCTACTCCCCCCTAGGGGAGGCCCGCCCGGAGCGATTGAGGGGGGGCTGCGCTGGCATTTCAGGTCGCCAGCGCAGGCCAAGCGACCCCTAGATGAACATGAAGTCGTCCGCCGTCACCGAGGGCTTGCCGTCGAGCGTAGCGATGACGACGCGGTCGGCGTGGTCGCCGCCGTTGGCGTCGTAGAAGACGACGCCGGCCTCATAGCCGATCATGGCGCCTTCGACGCCGCCGAAGACGCTGACGCCGCCGAAGGTGCTGCTCTTGATCACGATCAGGTCTTCGCCGTGGGTGAAGTCGGTGATCCGGTCGGCGGCGCCGCCGAGGGTGTCGAACACGAAGAGATCCGAGCCGCCCTTGCCGGTCAGACGGTCGCCGCCGCCCTGACCGTTGAGCACGTCGTCGGCTGCGCCGCCCCACAGGGTGTCATTGCCCGCCCCACCTCGGATGGCGGTTCCGGTGCTGCTGGCGAAGCCGGTAAAGGCGCCTTCGCCGGTGAAGATCAGGGCCTCGACGTTCTTCGACGCCACTGCCGTGTTCAGGTCGGTCAGGATGGTGTCGAAGCCGCCGCCCTTGGCGTCTTCAAAGGCATAGTCGCCGATGTTGTCGAACACATAGACATCGTCACCCCAACCGCCGAACAGCAGGTCAACGCCCGCGCCGCCGTCCAGGGTGTCGTGGCCGTAGCTGCCATAGATGGCGTTGTTCAGGGCATTGCCGTGGACATAGGTTGCGCCTTCGCCGGTGGCGCGGAAGGCCTCGACGTTCTTGGGCATGACATAGAATGACAGGCTGGAGCGGATGGTGTCGAAGCCCGACTGTGCGCCGCCGCCCTCAATGATGAGGTTTCTCGTCGTGGAGACGACATAGGTGTCGTTGCCTGCGCCGCCGGTCATCAGGATGGCCACGCCGGTCGAATAGCCGTCGGAGATCACGTCGTGGCCCAGCGACCCGGTGATGGCCACGGTGGAGGCGCCGCCCGTCAGATGCAGGCCCTGTGACTTCAGGCGCCCGATCAGGGCCTCGATCGACTGGTCGCCCACATCGAAGCTGACGCTGGTCGTGACGGTGTCAAAGCCCTGGCCGGCGACCTCGATGACCTTGTCGGTCGATTTGTCGACCACATAGAAGTCCGAGCCCCGGCCGCCATACATCCAGGTCGGGCCAGTTGCGGCGACCAGCAGGTCTGTCCGGTTGGTGCCGGTGAGAACGGTAACGTCGACCATGGTTTTCTCCGGAGCAGGTCAAGTAGGTCCGCCACATTTTTGGGCGGAGCTGCCTCTTGATTGCCACGAGCCTCAACCTTTGCGGTTGGGTTTCACCGTGCGGGCGCGTAGGTTGGTAAACGCGTCTCGTATTTGGGGAAATTTAACCACGCCTTCGCGACGGGCGGGAAAGTCTGGCTGGACGGATCAGAGCGCTAGCGCCGCCGCCTCGTCCCGCTTGCCACCGCGCTGGACGATCTGCAGCGCGCCGTCGGGCAGGGGGCGCTGCAGTCCGGTCGCCTCGGACCAGGGCGCGCGGAGCCAGGTGTCGCGTTCCTCGGCCGTGGTCAGGATGACGGGCATGGCCTTGGGGTGGATGGCGGCGACCTCGGCACTGGGGTCGGTGGTCAGGAAGCCGAACAGGTCGGCAGTGACCTCGCCCTCCTTCAGCTTGCGCACACTGGTCCAGCGGGTCCAGAGGCCGGCAAAGACGGCCAGCGGGCGGTCTTCACCAAGGGCGAACCAGATGTCGCCGCCTTCGGCCTTGTTGAACTCGCTGAAGCTGGAGAAGGGCACGAGGCAGCGGTGTTCCGGCCCAAGCCAGCGCCGCCAGTGCGGGCTCTTGGTGTTGCGGATATTGGTGACCCCGGGATCGGTCTTCTTGCCTTCGAGGGCAAACTGCGGCGAGGGCATGCCCCAGCGGGCCTGGAGCAGTTCGCGCTCGCCCGCCTGCGTCTGGCGCACGATCGGGGCGGCATAGTCCGGGAAGATGCCCGGCATGTCCGGCTGGTTGATGGGCTGCAACAGGGCCCGGGTCAGGGCGACGACCTCGGCCTGGGTGCGGCGCATGGCGTAGAGGTTGCACACGGCTCAGTCGGCTCCGGTGGCCATCCGGGTGGCAAGACCGACCTTTTCCGAGGTCTTGTTGAACTTTGCTGCCACGGCGGCCTGCAGGTCGATGCCCAGTTGCATGGCGATCAGGTCGGCGCAGATGATCACGTCGGCCAGTTCCTCGGCCAGCTCCGCCAGCGAGGCGCGCGAGCCGGCGATGCCCATCCGCTCGCGCTCGAGTTTCTTGATCAGGTTACAGGCCTCGCCCACCTCGCCGGCCAGTTCGTTGCCGCGATAGGACAGGCTGATCTGGCTGTCCGTGTCCCACTCGGCCTGGCGGGCGATATTGGCGGCGCGCAGGGTGGGGTGGGGCTCGGCCGGGTTCATCTCAGCGCGCCTGTTCCAGCAGCCGGCCTACGGCGGCGCGGAGGATGGCGATGGCTTCCTCGACCGAGCGGCCCTGTTCGCGACGCAGGCGCGACCAGGCCTCGAAGCTGAGCAGCAGGTCGAGGGTTTCGACTGTCAGGGTGTCGGCCGCAACGGCGGCCGGCAGTTCGCGGTCGAGGATCTTGCGTAGCGCCTTGACCAGCCGGCCGCTGTCGGCGTCGAGAAAGCGTGAGCGGTGGCGATAGGCCTCCGAGGCATGCTTGAACGGCGCGATCCTCTCAAAGCCGAAGGCTCGCCGGTCGACCAGTTCCAGCACCCGGTCCTTCCAGTCGGTGGAGCGGAAGGGCGTTTTGATCACGGCCCGCAGCTGTTCCTCGATGACCTGGGACATCTCGCTGTAGAGGCTGTCCATGTCCTTGAAGTGCCGGAACACGGTGCGCAGCCCGACATCGGCGCGGGCCGCCACCTGCTCGGCGCTGGGCGACATGTCGCCGGACCGGATGATCTCGAGCATGGCCGTGACGATGCGGGCCCGGTTGTCCTGACCGCGACGACGGCGACCGTCGGTCTCTTCGACGGACTCCTCGGCCGGAGCGCCTGTTTCCTGGATCACGCCATATCACCTGCATGCCTGATGGATCTGAACCCATAGGCGTGCCTGATCCGGCACGCCAGCGCTACGGGGTCAGCGGATCATTTTCAGGCGATCCGAACGCGTGATTTTGTCCGAACCCGCTGGAAGACTGATGAAATCACCGTCACGCCCGATGCGCAACTCGCCCTTGAACAGGGTCCGTGAGCGGCCCAGGAACGGGCCTTCGAGGGCCTCGACCGGCAGGGCCGGAACGATGTGGCTGAGCAGCAGGTAGCGGACGCCGGCCCGCTGGGCCAGCTCGGCCGCCTGTTCGGGGCTGGTGTGATAGCCGGGAATGTCACTGAAGATCTTGACCAGGCGCGGACGGTCTGCCGTCTGGGCGGCCCGCTGTTGCAGGGCGGTGAGTTCCGGCGACAGGGCCTCGTGCACCAGCAGATCGGCCCCCTTGGCGGCGGCTTCGACCCGGGCCGAGGGCGCGGTATCGCCGCTGATCACGACGGTGCGGCCCTTGTAGGTGAAGGCATAGCCCACAGCCGGACTGACCGGGTCATGATGCACGGGGAAGGCCGTGACCTTCAGGTCGGGTTCGTTGATCAGGACGAGGTCCGGCTGGTCCTGGCCGGCGGTGAACGGCATGGCCGTGCCGCCAAAGCCCGAGGGCGGGATCGTCGCGGCGCCGTGATGGGCCACCCGGTAGCCCTGGTCCTGGCGATAGGCCTGCATGAAGCCGTCCAGCACCGTCTGGACGCCTTCGGGCCCGTAGACGGGCACGGGAACCGGGTTGCCGCTGCCGGCCCAGCGCTGCAGCAGCACCTCGCCCAGGCCGTCGATATGGTCCGAGTGGAAATGGGTCAGGAAGACGCCGTCGATGCGGGCAGGGGCCAGGTTCATCATGGCCAGGTTGCGGGCCGCGCCGCTGCCCGCATCGATGACGAACAGCCGCTTGCCGGCCAGGACGGCCGTGCATGGGCCCATGCGTTTGGGGTCCGGTAGCGGGCCGCCGGCTCCGCACAGGCCGACATGCAGCCCGTCAGGCAGCCCATCATCGGGCGCGCGGGCCATGGCCTTGACGTAGAGCTTCTCGATGGCGGTCGTGGCCAGCCGTCCGCGTACGAGCCAGGCACCGGCCCCCAGCAGGACAGCGGCCGACAGGACGGCAAGGATGATCCTGGTTCCGGTTTTCATCCCGGGCTCTCCCTCTGAGGGCGGGCTTGACCCCGCTGCGATGTAGTGACACGCATATTGCCAATATGCTTGGCGCTTGCCGGCAGATTGTCAATGGGAGGCATGCAAATGCAGGTACTGAGGACACCCGACGACCGGTTCGAGGCGCTGGCGGACTGGCCGTTTGCGCCGCACTACGCCACGATCACCGACGCCGACGGCACAGAGATGCGCCTGCACTATGTAGACGAGGGGGCGCCCGACGCCCCCGTGGTGCTGCTGATGCACGGCGAGCCGTCCTGGGCCTATCTGTATCGCAAGATCATCGCCGGGCTGGTGGCCAGGGGGCACCGGGTGATCGCGCCCGATCTGATCGGCTTTGGCCGCTCCGACAAGCCCGCCGCCCGCGCCGACTACACCTATGAGCGGCACGTGGCCTGGATGAGCCAGTGGCTGACGGACCTGGATCTGACGGGGGTCACCCTGTTCTGCCAGGACTGGGGCGGCCTGCTGGGCCTGCGGCTGGTTGCAGCCTTCCCACAGCGGTTCGCGGCCGTGGCGGTCGGAAATACAGGCCTGCCCATCGGCTCGGGCATGACCGACGGCTTCAAGGCCTGGCTGGATTTCAGCCAGAACACCCCGGTGATGCCGATCGGCCTGATCGTCAACATGGGCACGGGCCGTGAATTGTCACCCGAGGAAATCGCCGCCTATGACGCGCCGTTCCCCGACGAGACCTTCAAGGAGGGCGCGCGGCAGTTTCCGACCCTGGTGCCGGTGACGCCCGAGCACGGCTCGGTGGCGGAGAACAAGGCCGCCTGGACGGTGCTGGCGCAGTTCGACAAGCCCTTCCTGACCGCCTTCAGCGACGGCGACGCCGTGACCAAGGGCGGCGAGGCCATCTTCAAGGACAAGGTGCCTGGCGCGGCGGGGCAGCCGCACGTCATCCTGCCCGGCGGCCACTTCCTGCAGGAAGACAGCCCCGAGGCCATCACCGACCTGATCGACGGCCTCGTCCGTCGCGCCCAGGCCTGAGGAGGCCGAAGATGCAGGTCAAGAACGCTGTCTACCCGCCCGGTCCACAGGCCATGGCGTTTTCAGCGCGGAGGAGGAAGGCCCCGCGCGACAGCTGAACATCCGGACCAAGGAGGGGTTCTAGCCGGCCGGTGATGGGATTGGGCGCAAACCTAGATGGTTGTCTAGGTTTGTGCTAGTGGGTGTCATGGCAACCGTTTTCTACAGCCGTCGCCGATACAGGGTGGCGGTCAATTCGAACGATCATCCGCCGCCCCACGTCCATGCTTTTGGCAAGGGCCGGGAAGCCCGATTCAGGTTTGTCTGCCCTGACGGACCCGTCGAGCTTTGGGATCATGCAGGCGGTTGGACCCTGGCTCAGCTCAATGAACTGGGGCGGGAAATCGCTGATAACATTGCCGGTTGCTGCGACAGTTGGAGCAAGATCCATGGCTGAATTCAAAACCCTGGATGAAATCGCGTTCAAGACAAGTGCTCGTCGCGGCAAGGCGGCCTTGAGCCGTCCCCACGCCGTTGCTGCGCGGTTCGACAAGCGGTCTTGCCGCGTGATCATCACGCTCAATACCGGAATTTTCTTCGGCATTGACCCAAAGGACGTCCCGGCTCTGGCAACGGCTACGCCCGAAGAGCTGACAGGCGTATCGGTGCAGGGCCTGGGGAGCAGCTTGCATTTCCCAGATCTTGATGCGGATTTTTCTGTGGCGGGTCTTTTGGAGCCTTTTGTCGGCCAGCTTGACTGGGCGCGCCGTGAAAGCCGCGCCCTGGCATCGCGCAATAACGGCAAGCTGGGTGGTCGCCCGCGTCGTCAAAGTCCGGAGCTTGTCCCCTAACCTTAGGGATGGGCGCGCCAAAGCTATTGGAGCCGTGTGACGCGCCCTGTTGCCGTCAATTGTTCCAGTAGATGAACTCGTCCGTCGGTTTATCGGCGGCGTTCAGGGGGTGGTCGATGCTGATCGCGCCGCGCAGCAGCGAGGGCCAGGTCGGCTTGATATTGCTCTTGTCGCGCTGGACCAGCAGGGCCTTCAACTCGGCCACCTTGGCCGGATTGGCGGTGGTGAGGTTCTTCTGCTCGGTCGGATCGGTGGCCAGATCGAACAGCCACAGCTTTTCGCCGGCACCGTCTGGCAGGGTCAGCTGCTGCAGCTTCCAGTCGCCCGCCCGCACCATGCGATAGTCGCCCGAGCGCCAGAACAGGGCCTGATGGGGCCGGGCGGTGTTCTGGCCGGTCAGGTGCGGGATCAGGTTGACGCCGTCGATGGGCCGATCGGTCGGCACGGCCGCGCCGGCCGCCCCGGCAGCGGTGGCGAACATGTCGATATGGCCCACGGGGCTGTTGAACTTCGCCCCCGCCGGCAGGGCCTTGGGCCATTTCATGTAGTAGGGCACGCGCACGCCGCCCTCGAAGAAGGTGGCCTTCCAGCCGCGATAGGGGCTGTTGATCTGCGGCAGGCCCACATAGTGAGCGCCGCCGTTATCGCTGGTGAAGACCACCAGGGTGTTGTCGTCCAGTCCCTGGTCCTTCAGCGTCTGCAGCACCCGGCCGACATTGCGGTCGAGGTTGCGAACCATGGCCCCATAGACCCGCAGGCGGTGGTCCTTGATCTGGGGCAGGGCGTCATAGTCGGCCTTGGGGGCCTGAAGCGGCGTGTGGGGGGCGTTGTAGGCCAGGTAGAGGAAAAACGGCTGGTTGCGGTTGGCCTTGATCGTCGCGATAGCCTGATCCGACAGATAGTCGGTCATGAAGCCCTGGGCCTGCATCATCGGCTGGCCGTTGTACTGCACGGTGTAGGGCAGGTTGGCCCACAGGAACTTGTCGATCGGGTCGAAGTCCTGCTTGGAGTTGACGACGCCGGGGTCGGTCTCGGGCTGGAACATCGAGGCGCCGGAGATGAAGCCCAGGCTTTCGTCGAACCCCTGATCCTCGGGCCTTGAACCCTTGGAGCCGCCCAGGTGCCACTTGCCCAGGTGCACAGTGTGGTAGCCCCGGGTCTTGAGGACCTCGGCAATGGTCACTTCCGAGGTCGGGACGGCCAGCTCGTCCATCGGCGGCATGTCCCTGGCCTCTGCCTTGTTGAAGTGCGGCGGGTGCAGCGCGCCCGGCGAGCGAAAGCTGCCGACCAGCCGCGAGAAGCCGACCGGGGTCGGGGTGAACTCAAAGCCGAAGCGGGTGGGGTAGCGGCCGGTCATCATGGCCGCGCGCGACGGCGAGCAGGTCGCGTTGCCGGCATAGCCGTTTGTCAGGTCGACCCCGCCCTGGGCGATCGAGTCGATATTGGGCGTCTTGACCAGACCGCCCGCAATGCCGCCGCCGTTCAGGCTGACGTCGTTATAGCCCAGGTCGTCAGCCAGGATGAAGATGACATTGGGAGGCCGCTGGTCCGCCGGTATGGCAGGCTGAGCCGGGCCCTCCTGCCAGGCCACGGGTTTGTTCTCCGTACCCTTGGGAACCATCATCCGCCCGATATGGTAGATCAGGAAGTCGCGGCCGAGCCACGCGCTGGCCAGGACCGTCGCCAAAACGCCCAGGGCAATGCCCGCCCATTTCAGAACCCGCATCCCGGCCTCCCCGCCGCTGCGCCGGACTTTTCGCCCATGCGCCGATGGGAGGAGGCTACATAGTGGCACGCATTATGTCGATAGTGTTTTGCGCGCCTTCAGGCCCTGCTGGTCCAGCCGCCACTTGAACTGGTCGAAGCGGTCCTGGCCGAAGAAGGCCTCGCCGTTGAAAGCGATCATCGGAACGCCATAGTGACCGGCCGCGCGCTGGGCGACCTGGCTGGTCTCGACGACGCCGGCCAGCCGCTCGGCTTCCTGGTCGGCCATGGCCGACAGGGTGTCCCAGTCGAGCCCGGCCCGTTCGGCGGCGCGGGCGATGTGGTCGCCCTCGGGCCAGTTGTCGACCTCGCCGCTCCAGATCACGTGGCCGACCGCGTGCAGGAAGGGCAGGCCCCGGCCCAGCTCAGCGGCCGCCACGCCCAGATGGGTCAGCCGGTGAATGTGCGGCTGCTCCTTGGGATAGGTGCGGGTGGCATAGTCCATCTTGACCGGATCCGGGATCGGCCAGCGGAACGGCAGGCCCAGGAACGCCGCCTCGCGGTGGATGTCCTGCATGAAATAGCTGAACCACAATGGATCGCGGGTTTCGAAGAACTCGGGCGTGCGCACGGCCAGCGGATAGACCGGCCGGATATTGCCGACCACGTCGAACTCCGCCTCCAGGGCCATCAGGCGATGGGTGATCATGTAGGAATAGGGCGAGCGGAAGGACCAGTAGAGGTCGTAGGCCAGGGTCATGGGTTTCCTCCCGCCATCTTGAAATAGTGGCATTAACAGTGCGACCATATCGCGAAATTGGGCGCGGTCCACCGTTCCCGCACGGGGAGGCGACAATGGTCTACAAGCTCTACGGCACGCCGGGCTCGCTCTACACGGCCAAGGCACGGTCCTATCTGATCAAGCAGGGCCTGGCGTTCGAGAACCGCTCGGTCGGCGATGCCCACTACCGGCAGCAGATCATGCCGCAGGTCGGGCGCTGGATCATGCCGGTGCTGGAAGCGCCCGACGGCACCCTGATCCAGGACGGGTCGGTGATCATCGCCACGCTGGAGGCGATGGGGCAGGGGCGCTGGCCGACCTTCCCCCAGACGCCCCGGCACCGGGTGATCGGCCAGATCTTCGAACTGTTCGGCGGCGAGGGCCTGCTGCGGCCGGCCATGCACTACCGCTGGAACTTCGATGCGATCAACCAGCCCTTCCTGAAGCGGGACTTCATCGCGACCCTGGCCCCCGGCGTGTCCGGAGAGGAGGGCGAGGCCGTCTATGCCAATGCCAGCCGCCGCATGCGGGCGGCCATGGCCTCGTTCGGGGTCAGTGAAGCCTCCATCCCGGCCATCGAAGCGGCCTATGAGCGCTTCCTCGACCTGTTCGACGCGCACCTGGCCCATGCGCCCTATCTGCTGGGCGGCTATCCGACGATCGGCGACTATGGCCTGATCGGGCCGCTCTTTGCCCATCTGTCGCGCGACACCCATCCCGGCCAGATCATGAAGCAGCGGGCCTGGCGGGTCTGGCGCTGGGTCGAGCGGATGCAGGCCGCCGATCTCGACACCGTCGAATACGGCCATCCGGAGCCGGCGCTGTTCGCCGACGACGGGGTTCCCGACACCCTGATGGCCCTGCTTCAGTTCATCGCCGAGGACTATCTGCCCGACATCACCGCCCAGGTCGGGTTCGTGCGCCAGTGGCTGGCCGAGCGCCCGGATCTGGAGCCCGGGACCAACGGCCTGGCGAGGCCCGGTGACCGGGTGATCGGCAAGGTGGCCCTTGAGTGGCGCGGCATCCCGATCGAGGTCGGCGTCCTGCCATACCGGCTCTACCTGCTGCAAAAGGTCCAGGATGCCGTCTCCGCTGCCGGGGACGCCTCGGTCGGGGCCATGCTGGAGGCGACCGGCCTGAGCCCGCTGGTCGACCTGAAGGCCCAGCGCCGGGTCGAGCGGCTGGGCCATCTGGAGGTCTGGGGACCCTGGCTGGAGGGGGCTTCCTGAAGCGCCCGCTTGCCACAACGACAAAGTGGCATTTATACTGCCACTATAACAACGAAACGGGGCGGACATGAAAACTCTGGTGCGGGGACTGGTCGGGTTCAGCGGGACATCGGCCATCCTGATCGCAATGCTCTTCTGGCTGCGGCCGCTCGAGATTTCCGGCAAGTTCGGGCTGAGCGGGATCGGGGCCCTCGGCCAGGCCTCGCTGCGGGCGGATCTGGGCGGCTTCTTCGCCGGCGTCGGGGCCCTGATGCTCTGGGCGGCCGTGAAGGACCGGCGCGACCTTTTGCTGGCCCCGCTGATTCTGATCTGCCTGGCCCTGGCCGGTCGTGGCCTGTCGCTGGTCCTGGCCGGTCCGTCGCCGGAGCAGCTGCCGCCGATCGTGGTCGAGGCCGTGACCCTGGCCATCCTGCTGCTGGGCCGCCGGACCTTGGCGTCGCCCAAAGCCTGACCTCCGATCCCAACGCTGCAGGAGACCTCCGATGGACAGCGACAAGAAGCCGAAGATCGATCGCCGCTCGCTGCTGATCGGGGCCGGACTCGGGGTCGTGGGCACCGGCGCGGTGGCGGCCGGTGGCGCGGCGATCAAGTCGGCGACCAGCACGATCATCACGCCCAAGGCCATGGCCCCGGGCAAGTCGGCGAAGATCGGCCTGTCGTTCAAGGATTCGCGCCCGGCCCAGGCCCAGGAGGCCAGGGCCCCAAAGGGGGCCCCGAACGTCGTCGTCATCATCCTGGATGATGTCGGTGTGGCCGATCTGGGCTGCTATGGCGGCGAGCTGCAGACCCCGGCGCTCGATGCCCTGGCCGGGCAGGGGCTGCGCTATACCAACTTCCGCACGACGGCGATGTGCTCCTGCACGCGGGCAGCACTGCTGACCGGGCTCAATCACCACTCAGCGGGGATGGGCTGGCTGGCCGATATCGACAGCGGCTATCCGGGCTATCGCGGCGACCTGACCCAGGAGAACGCCACCCTTGCCGAGGTGCTGGTCGAGGCGGGCTGGTCGACCTTCCTGCTGGGCAAGTGGCACGTCAACAACGCCGATCACTCCGGGCCGACCGGGCCCTTCCACAACTGGCCGACCGCGCGGGGCTTCGAGCGGGCCTATTGGTACCAGGGCCATTCCTGCGACCACTTCCATCCTGGCGCGCTCTATGAGGGCACAAGCCAGGTCGAGGTCGAAGGCGGGGGTGACTACTACCTGTCCGATGATCTGGCGCAGCGGGCGGTGACCTATCTGCACACACAGAAGGCCATGGCTCCGGACAAGCCGTTCTTCATGCAACTGGCCTTCGGCGCGGCCCATTCGCCCCTGCAGGCCAAGGCTGCGGATCGCGACCTCTACAAGGGCCGGTTCGACGCCGGCTGGGACGAGATCCGCCGGCAGCGTTTGGAGCGCCAGAAGGCCAAGGGCCTGATGCCGGCCGACACCGAACTTCCGCCGCTATCCCCGGGGGCAAAGCCCTGGGCCGAGCTGACGCCGGACCAGCAGCGGCTCTATGCCCGCTATATGGAAGTCTATGCCGGCATGATCACCGGCGTGGACCGGGCCATCGGCCGGGTGATGGCCGAGCTCGAGGTGATGGGCCTGCGCGAAAACACCCTGGTGGTGCTGTTCTCCGACAACGGAGCTTCGGCCGAGGGCACCCAGACCGGCACGCCCAACCTGTTTGGACCGGCGTTCGGGCGTCCGGCCTCGGAGGCCGAGGCCCTGGCCCTGTACGACACGATGGGCGAGGACGGCACTTTCCCGCACTATCCGATCGGCTGGACCAATGCCTCGAACACGCCCTACCGGCTCTACAAGCAGAACACCGCCCTGGGCGGGGTCGCCGATCCGCTGATTGTCTCCTGGCCCAAGGGCGTCGAGGACAAGGGCGGGGTGCGCAAGCAGTTCGTGCATGTGGTCGACCTCTATCCGACCCTGCTGGAGGCCTGCGGCGTCACGCGGCCCGAGCTCTATCGCGGCGGCGCGCAAAAGCCGCTGGAAGGCGCAAGCGCGGTCAGGACCTTCGCCGATCCGGCCGCACCGACCCGCAGCGAGCAGTATTACGAACTGGGCGGCTACCGGGCCTATCAGGAGGGCGACTGGCGACTGGTGGCCCAGCACCAGCGCGGCAAGCCTTTCGAGGACGACCACTGGGGCCTCTACAACACCGCCGTTGATCCCAACGAAATGCGCGACGTCTCGGCCATGAATCCCGAGGTCGTGGCCCGCCTTCTGGACAAATGGAACAAGGCCGCCGTCGCCCATGACGTCCTGCCGCTCGATGACCGTCCCCTGCTGCTGAAACTGGTCCAGCAGCGGGCTGGAAAGCTCAGAAAACGCTGGGATATTCGTCCGCCGATCGACCCGATCCCCACCGACGTCTCGCCCATCGTCTGCGGGCTTTCGCATTCCATCGAGGTGGAGCTGTCGCGTCCGAACGGCGACGAGGACGGGGTGTTGGTGGCCCACGGGTCGATGCCGGCCGGCTATGTGCTGTTCATCGACAAGGGCCGGCTGATCTACCAGACCAGCCTTATCCCCTGGACCGAGGTCATCGCCGCGCCGGCCAGGCTGCCTCGCGGCAAGATCAAGGTGCGCTACGAGCAGACCATGACCTCGCGGCCGTTCGAGGGGCGCGGGGCACTGTTCGTCAATGGCACCAAGGTGGCCGAGCGCAAGTTCGACCGGGTGCTGTTCGCGCCGGGCTATGACGGCTTCTGCATCGGGGCCGACTACGGCAACCGGGTGTCGCGCACCTATCAGGGACCCAACCCCTTCCAGGGCCAGATCGCCCGCGTGCTGATCGACGTCGACACCGCCGCCATGAAGCCGCTGGAGGTGATGCGCTTCATGAAGGAGATGCGGATCACGGTTTAGATCTGGGAAGCAGATGCTCCCCCTCTGGGGGAGCTGTCGCGGAGCGACTGAGGGGGGGCTTCAACGGCCTTTGCGGAGCTTGCCCCCTCCGGCCCTCCGGGCCACCTCCCCCAAAGGGGGAGGATCTTTGCGCTGCTAGGTCACCGCCCCACGCACCTGATATTCCGGCTCGCGCCAGACCTCGCTGACCAGCACCTCGCGCAGGATCTCCACCGCGTTCCAGACGTCCTCGTGGCGAAGATAGAGCGGGGTGAAGCCGAACCTCAGGATGTTCGGCGCGCGGAAGTCGCCAATCACGCCACGGGCGATCAGGGCCTGCATGACCGGATAGGCCGCCGCATGGGTGAAGGCGATGTGGCTGCCGCGTTGCTCGGGCGCGCGCGGCGAGGCGAGCGACAGGCCAAGGCCGGCGCAGCGGTCTTCGACGCGGTCGATGAACAGGGCGGTCAGCTGGCGGGACTTTTCGGCCAGCAGGGCCATGTCGGCGCGCAGGGCGATCTCGACCCCAACCTCGAGGGCCGCCAGTCCCAGGATCGGCGGCGTGCCACACAGGAAGCGGTCGAGGCCGGGGGCGGGGGCATAGTCGTCGTCGAAGGCGAAGGGCGCAGCGTGGCCCATCCAGCCGGTCAGGGGTGAGGCGAGATCGGCCTGCAGCGCGCGGGCCGCGAACAGGAAGGCCGGGGCTCCCGGGCCGCCGTTAAGATATTTGTAGCCGCAGCCAACGGCCAGGTCCGCCCCGGCCCCGTTCAGGTCGATCTCGACGGCCCCGACGCTGTGGCTGAGGTCCCACAGCACCAGCGCGCCCCGGGCATGGGCGGCGGCGGTGATCGCAGCCATGTCGAACCGTGCGCCGCTCTTGTAGTGAACATGGGTCAGCATAACGACGGCCACGTCCTCGTCGATGGCGTCGAGGATCGCCTCGCGCGGCGCAGTGCGCACGGTCACGTCCGGCAGCAGGGCCTGGACGCCCTGGGCGA
Organism: Caulobacter sp. AVps18; assembly: GCF_058681425.1. NCBI lineage: Bacteria > Pseudomonadati > Pseudomonadota > Alphaproteobacteria > Caulobacterales > Caulobacteraceae > Caulobacter > Caulobacter sp. AVps18. The sequence goes on along the minus strand of NZ_CM178737.1, from coordinate 4,201,647 downwards.
CATAGAGGTCGGTGGGGAAGTTGCCGGGCTCGGTCAGGATCACCGTCCGGCCTGGCCTGGCCTTCAGGCCGGCGGCCAGCAGCTTGAAGAGATTGACCGAGGTGGAGTCGGCGACGACCACCTCATCGGGCTGAGCACCGATCAGGCCGGCGATCTTGCCGCCCACGCGCTGCGGAGCGCCGATCCAGTCGGCGCTGTTCCAGCTGCGGATCAGGTCCTGGCCCCATTCGCGTGTGACGGTGTCGGCCAGGCGCGCCGCCGTGGCGCGGGGCAGGGCGCCCAGCGAGTTGCCGTCCAGATAGATCACCCCCTCGGGCAGGGTGAACTCGGATCGGAAGCCGGCGAGCGGGTCGGTGGCATCGCGGCGCTGGATGTCGTCGAGGGTCATGACCGATCTGTAGTCGCTTCCCGGCGGCTTTGCAGCGGCAGCCCGCCAAAAAAGGAGCCCCCGCCGGGCAGGTCCGGCGGGGGCTTCAGTTGGGGATAAACCGGGTGTCAGGCTGCCGGGCGGGCGCGCGTCGGGCAGGTCCTGGCGATGAAGTCGGCATGGCTGGGCAGGGCGTCGACCGCACGGCCCATGATCTGGCGCAGATTGGCCAGGTACTCATCCAGCTGGGCGTCGGTGACCACGCCGGTCAGCGGGTGGGCGGCACCGGGGATCACGCCCTGGCCGATCAGCACCTGCACCCAGCTGGCCTCCTTGAAGAGGTCGTCTTCGTGGCCGAACATTCGGCCCGACTGGGCGAACAGCTCGATGCGGGCCTTCAGGGTATCGGGCACATCCATCGCCTGGCACGCGCGCCAGAACGGCGTGTCGTCGCGCGCGGTGGCCTTGTAGTGCAGCACCAGGAAGTCGCGGATGTACTCGTACTCCAGCGCGGTCTGGCGATTGTATTCGGCGATCTCGACTGGGTTGAAGCTGCGGTCCGGGAAGAGGGCGATCAGGCGGTTCAGGGCCGATTGCACCAGGTGGATACTGGTCGACTCCAGCGGTTCCATGAAGCCGCTGGCCAAACCCAGGGCCACCACATTGCGGTTCCAGACCTGCTTGCGCCGGCCGGTGGTGAACTTCAGCTGGCGGGGCTCGGCCAGGGGCGCGCCGTCCAGATTGGCCATCAGCACGTCGGTCGCTCGGTCGGCGTCGATATACTGGCTGCAGAACACATGGCCGTTGCCGGTGCGGTGCTGCAGCGGGATCCGCCACTGCCAGCCGGCCTCGCGCGCGATGGCGCGGGTATAGGGCGTCAGGGGGGGGGCGCTGGCGCAGGGCACGGCAATGGCGCTGTCCATCGGCAGCCAACCGCTCCAGTCCTCATAGCCGGTCTGCAGCGTCTCCTCGATCAGCAGGCCGCGAAAGCCCGAGCAGTCGATGAAGAGCTCGCCGCCCACCTTGCGGCCGTCCTGCAGCGTCAGCCCCGTTACGAAGCCGGTCTCGGCGTGCTGGTCGACGCCGACGATGCGGCCCTCGATGCGCTTGACCCCGTGGGCCTCGCTATAGCGGCGCAGATATTGGGCGTAGAGCGCCGCGTCGAAGTGGAAGGCGTGGACCAGACCCTCCAGATAGCCGCCCCCGACCTGGGCGATGCGGTCGAACTTGCCCGCCTGGGCGGCGCGGGCATTGAGGGAATAGTCCCACAGGCTCTCGACGTGGCCCGCCAGCTTGCGGCGCATCCAGTAGTGATGAAACGGGGCCATGCCCAGCGGCCGGCCCACAGGGCCAAACGCGTGCAGGTAGGACTGGCCCAGGGTGTGCCAGTCGACGAACTCGATCCCCAGCTTGATGGTGCCGTTGGTGGCGGCCAGGAAGTCGTTCTCGTCCAGACCCAGCAGGCCGTTCAGCAGCTTGATGGCCGGGATGGTGGCCTCGCCGACCCCGACAATGCCGATCTCGTTGGACTCCACCACCGTAATGGCGACGCCTGGACCCAGGACGCGCGAGAGCAGGGCGGCGCTCATCCAGCCGGCGGTTCCGCCGCCGACGATGGTCAGGGCCTTGATCGCCGCGTCTGCCATTGCTGTTCCGCCCGTTCCTGGCCTCGTTGAACAAGGCTCTCACAAAAAAGACCCCGCCGGAATGAATCCGGCGGGGGTCGCAGACAGGAGGAGATCGCAGGGTTTAGTACCGGTAGGAAACACCGAACATGTAGGTCGCGCCGTACTTCTGGTAGTCGATGGTCTGGCGCGGATCGTTGTTGTCGTAGGTCTTGAAGGGCTCGTCGGTGATGTTGTTGGCTTGCAGGAGCAGCGACAGGCCGTTCAGAGGGCCATCGCGGAACTCGTAGCCGATTTGGGCGTCGAGCACCGATTCCTCATTCACCGTGCGGAATTCCCGCCTCGCGCTCAGGCCGGCCACTTCACCCAGGAACTTGCCGCGATAGCGGTTGCTGATCCGGGCGTTGAAGCCGTTCTTCTCGTAGTAGAAGGTCGTGTTGACGACCTTCTTCGACAGGCCGGGGATGGTGATCGGGCTGGTGCCCTTTTCCAGTGTCACTTCACTGTCGGTGAACGAGCCGCTGATGATCAGGCCGAAGGGCTTGAGCGGTTCCCACAGCAGGTCGCCCTGCAGCGAGGCCGACAGTTCCAGACCGCGGATGAAGCCGCCGTCGCCGTTTTCCGGACCCGAGACCAGGCCGATCTTGGTGCCCAGCCGAGCCTGGTCCGTGGAGCTCAACAGGAACAGGAAGTCCGAGAAGTCCTTGTAGGACGAGGAGTTGGAGTTGATGAAGTTCGACAGCTCCTTGTGGTACACGGCGGCCGACAGGTAGGCCGAACGACCGAAATACTTTTCCACCGACAGGTCGAGGCCGTCAGCGATATAGGGCCGCAGGTTCGGGTTGCCGCCGTTGGCGCTGAAGTACGAGTTGTTCGGATCGGTCGAGGTCAGGCGCGAGGTGTTCTGGTTGAACGACTGGCTGGCGCGCAGTTCGTCCATCCGGGCCCGGGCCAGGGTCCGGGCCGCGCCGACGCGAACGTACAGCTCGTTACCCATGTCGAAGGTCAGGTTCAGGCTGGGCAGGGCGTAGGTGTACTTGGCGCCGTCATCAGTGACCGTCGGGCTGGCCGGGGTGGTCGGGTTGACCGCAACGCCCTTCGAGAACTGGTCGGTGTGAACCACCTGCAGGCCGAAGTTTCCGCGAACCGGGATCGCGCCGACCTCGGTGTCGACGTCAAACTTGGCATAGGCCACCTGGACGTCTTCACGGACCGACCAGTTGCGGGTCTGAACGGCCGGGTTCGCGTCCGCGATCAGGGTATAGAAGCCGTTCTTCAGCAGGTAGGTCGGGTCATAGGCCAGCATGGCCTTGATGCCGATCAGGTCCAGCTTGGCGACGCCGACAATGGCTTCGGTCGGGATGGCGCGGCTGGTCGGAGCGCCATCGGCGATGCGGCCGCCGAAGGTCAGGAAGCTTTCGTGGACTTCCTTTTCCTTTTCGCGTCGGCTGGCGTTGAAGCCCACCTCGACGTGGCTGATCGGGCCCCACTCCAGGTCATGCTTGGCGGTGAACCGGGCAGCCTTGAGTTCGTCGGTGATCGACGGGGTGTTGTAGAAGCCGGCCTGGGTCAGGGCGCCGCCAGAGGCGCCGCCACCCCAACCCTGCGGGTCGGTCAGCCTGAACAGGTTGCGGTCGGTATAGTCGAGGGTCGAGCTGAACACCGTGCCGGCACCCGGGGTGGTCGTGAAGCCCAGGGTGTCGGTCGCACCGACGCCGTTCGGTCCGGTGCCCGAATAGGATTCAAAGATCACGTCCGTACGGTCAGCCGAGGAGTAGCTGAGGTCGGTGGTCAGCGACCAGCCGTTGTCGGTCAGGTAGTTCAGGTTCCAGCCCGCCGACTTCAGCGTGGTGTCGCGGGTGTTCAGGTCATTCCGCATCACGCCCTTGACGCCTGCGAAGGTGCCCTGGGTAATCAGGCCGCCTTCGGTGGTGCGGGTAGGCTGTAGCGTCGCCGACGACCACTGCAGGGGCAGCTCGATGCCGCGCAGGATCTGCTCTTCGGCGAACTCCGAATAGTACAGGTCCACCGACGAGGTCAGCTTGTCATTGGGCTTGTATTCCAGCACGCCGATGACGCCGAAGCGCTCGAGGTTGTTGGACTGCACATAGGGCTTGGCGCCGCCGATCACGCGATCATTGGCCGCGTTGATGGTCGGGTAGCCCCAGGCGTTGAAGCGGCGGCTCTGGGTGGGGGTCGAGATGTCCGACACCGCGACGGCCACGCCCACGGTGTCATCCGCAAACTGGTCGACATAGGTTGCGCTGAAGCGGTGGCCCTTGTCCTTGGCGTCCGGGTTCAGCTTGTCTTCGCTGTTCATCTCGTAGCGGGCATTGGCCGAGAGAATGCGCTTGCCGTACTTCAGCGGGCGGATCGTCTGCAGGTCGGCGGTGCCCGACAGGCCCTGGCCGATCAGGGCGGCGTCCGGGGTCTTGTAGACCACCACGCCCGACAGGATTTCTGAGGGATACTGGTCGAACTCGACGCCGCGGTTGTCGCCGGTCGAGACCTGCTCGCGGCCGTTCAGCAGGGTGGAGGTGAAGTCCGGGCCAAGGCCACGGATCGAGATCACCTGGGCGCGGCCGTCAAGGCGCTGCGCGGTCAGGCCGGGCAGGCGGGCCAGCGACTCGGCGATCGAGGTGTCTGGCAGCTTGCCGATGTCTTCGGCCGAGATGGCTTCGACGATCGACGTCGAGGTCTTCTTCAAGGCGATGGAGTTTTCGATACCGGCGCGGATGCCGGTGACCACGATCTCTTCGACGGCGGTCTCATCGGCCGGCTTTGTGGTCGTTTCCTGAGCCTGGGCCATGCTGGCCGAGGCGAAAATGAGCGCCAGGCTGGTCGCCGCACCGCTCATCAACCGCGCGCGGCGGCGTTGAAAATTAGAGTCCATGTCTCACCCTCCCTGGACGGCTCTGCGCGTTTCTGACGCTGCGATCGGAGCCGATACGCAAATTACTGCAAATTAACGCGCCGTAATCAACAGGAAAATGTCGCGGGACATTTCGACGGCATGCGATTTGCCTCAAAAATGAGATCCTTTAGTACGACTTATCCCCTATGGCGCTTGGCTTTGCGATGGGTGTGGCGAAAACGGCGCGCTTTTCACGATTGACGCAGCGCTCAAGCGGCTGCAAATTTATGCAAATTATTGCAGTGTTGCGGTTCGGTGATCGGGCCGGTCAAGCTGTAGGGGGGGGAGCGATGTCGGCCTGGGTATCCTGGCGACGCGCACTGATGGCCATGACGGCCTGTGGCGCGCTGATGACGGCGGGTGGCGAAGCTTTCGCCGCCGGCGTTGATGCGCCCTATCTCCAGCGCAAGCCGCAGGACGAGGTGATCTATTTCGTTCTGCCCGACCGGTTCGCCAATGGCGACGTGGCCAATGATCGCGGCGGCCTGGAGGGCGGATCGCTGGTCACCGGCTTTGACCCCTCGCGCGCCGGTTTCTACCATGGCGGCGACCTTGCGGGACTGACTGCGCGGCTGGACTACATCCAGGGTCTGGGCGCGACGGCCGTGTGGCTGGCGCCGATCTTCAGGAACAAGCCGGTGCAGGGCGCGCCGGGTCACGAATCCGCCGCGCACCATGGCTACTGGATCACCGACTTCACTGACGTGGATCCGCACTTCGGCACGCGGGCGCAGTTCAGGGCCTTCGTCGATGCGGCCCACGCTCGGGGCATGAAGGTCTATATGGACATCATCGCCAACCATACGGCCGACGTGATCCGCTATCGCGAGTGCCCGGCCAACGACTGCGGCTATCGCAGCAAGGCCTACTATCCCTATTCACGACGCGGCGGGCTGACGGGTGCGGCGATCAATGACGGCTTCGACGGCAAGGACTTTTCCCGCCTGACCCGGTCCGATCACAGCTACACGCCCTATGTCCCGGCCGGCGAAGGGTCCGTGAAGGTTCCCGCCTGGCTGAACGACACGGCCTACTATCACAATCGCGGCGACAGCACCTTTGCGGGCGAAAGCTCGCTGCTGGGCGACTTTGCCGGGCTGGACGATCTCTATACCGAGAACCCGCGCGTGGTTCAGGGTTTCATCGAGATCTATGGTCAGTGGATCGACGACTTCGGGATCGACGGCTACCGGATCGACACTGCCCGCCATGTGAGCCCCGAGTTCTGGCAGGCCTTCATCCCGGCCATGAAGGCGCGGGCCAGGGCCAAGGGCATCGAGAATTTCCACATCTTTGGTGAGGTGTATGACACCGACGTCGCCGTCCTGGCGCGCCACACCCGGGTGGATGGCTTTCCGGCCGTGCTGGACTTCGCCTTTCAATCGGCCGTCACCAACATGATCGCCGGCAGGGCAGGCACTGACCGGCTGGCGCGGGTGTTTGCCGGCGACGCGCTCTATCAGGGCGGAGCCGAGGCGGCGGTGCAACTGCCCACCTTCCTGGGCAATCACGACATGGGCCGTTTTGGTCATTTCGTGCTGAAGGCCAATCCGAAGATTTCCGATGCCGAACTGCTGGACCGCGTCACCCTGGGCCATGCCCTGATGATGTTCTCGCGCGGTGTGCCGACGATCTATTATGGTGACGAGCAGGGCTTCACCGGCGATGGCGACTATGCCGACAGCCGCGAGGACATGTTCGCCAGCCAGGTCGCCAGCTATAACGACAACCGGCTGGTCGGAACCAGGGCCACCACGGCCACTGACAGCTTCCGCACCGAGGGGCCGCTCTACAAGGCGATCGCGCAGATGGCCCGGATCCGCGCGGCGCACGAGGCTCTGCGGTCTGGCCGACAGGTCGTGCGGGCTGAGTCTGCCAAACCCGGCCTGCTGGCCTTTTCACGTCTGGACGCGCAGGCCGAATATCTGGTCGTCTTCAATACCGGGATCACGCCCATCACCGCCAATGTCGAGGTCGAGACGACCTCGCGCGTCTGGCGGCCGGTGCGCGGTGCCTGCGCCGGGGCAGCATCGGCCCCCGGCAGCTATCGGGTCGAGATCGGCCCGCTGGACTACATGATTTGCGTTTCCGAGGGGCTAAAGTGACGGTCAAGGTTCTTTCACGTCCGGCGCTCAAAGCCCAGACGGACGCCCAGTGGTGGCGCGGCGCGGTGATCTATCAGGTCTATCCGCGCAGCTTCGCCGACTCCAACGGCGACGGCGTCGGCGACCTGCCGGGCATCACCGGCCGGCTGGAGCACATCGCCTCGCTGGGCGTCGATGCCATCTGGCTGTCGCCGTTCTACAAGTCGCCGATGAAGGACTTCGGCTATGATGTGTCCGACTATCTGGATGTCGACCCGATCTTCGGCACGCTGGACGACTTCGACCGGCTGATCGACAGGGCTCACGCCCTGGGCCTGAAGGTGATCATCGACCAGGTGTTCTCGCACACCTCCGACGAACACCCCTGGTTCGAGGCCAGCCGTCAGGACCGCACCAACCCCCATGCAGACTGGTATGTCTGGGCTGATGCCAAGCCGGACGGCTCGCCGCCCAGCAACTGGCAGTCGGTGTTCGGTGGCCCGGCCTGGACCTGGGACGCCCGGCGCGGCCAGTACTACATGCACAATTTCCTGGCCTCGCAGCCGCAACTGAACGTGCATTCCCCTGCTGTGCAGGACGCCCTTCTGGCCACGGCCAAGTTCTGGATCGATCGCGGGGTCGACGGCTTCCGTTTCGACGCCATCAACTTCTCGATGCACGACCCGGCCTTCACCGACAATCCGCCCCTGCCGCCCGGCGGCAAGCGCACCCGGCCCTTCGACTTCCAGGACAAGATCCACAACCAGAGCCACGCGAAAATCCCGGCCTTCCTGTCGCGCATCCGCGCCCTGACCGACGCCCATGGCGGCCGGTTCTCGGTGGCCGAGGTCGGCGGCGACCATGCCGACCGCGAGATGAAGCTGTTCACGCGTGGCGAGGATCGCCTCAACAGCGCCTATGGCTTCCTCTACCTCTATGCCGACGCGCTGACCGCCGACATGGTGCGCCGGGGCGAGGCCATGTGGACGGGCGAGGACGACGCCGAGGGCTGGCCCTCCTGGACCTTCTCCAACCACGACGCGCCGCGCGCCGTGTCGCGCTGGGCCGAGGGCCGAGACCGCAAGGCCTTCGCCGAAATGGCCCTGCTGCTGCTGGTGGCGCTGCGCGGCAATGTCTTCGTCTATCAGGGTGAGGAACTGGGCCTGCCCCAGGCCCATGTGCCGTTCGAACGCCTGCAGGATCCCGAGGCCATCGCCAATTGGCCCCAGACGCTTGGCCGCGACGGGGCCCGCACGCCCATGCCGTGGGTCTCGACCGCAGCAAACGCCGGTTTCTCGGAGGTCGAGCCCTGGCTGCCTGTTGATCCGGTCCACCTGCCGCTGGCGGTGGACGCCCAGGAGGCCGATCCGGCCTCGACCCTGAACGTGGCCCGCCGGCTGATCGCGCTGCGCAAGGCCTGGCCAGTCCTGCGCACCGGCAACGTGACCTTTGTCGAGACCAATACGCCGCTGCTGATCTTCCAGCGCGGGGAGGGGAGCGAGGCGCTGCTGCTGGCCTTCAATCTGGGCCATGAGGCGGTGGCCTGGTCGGTGCCGGAGGGCTGGAGCGTGATTGAGAGCGTCAACCTGGCGCAGGACGGCGTGATGCCGCCGTGCGGCGGACTGATGGCGCGGCGGGTCTAGGGGCCTGCCACGTGTCGCTCAGAACCCGCTCTCCCCGGCGAACGCCGGGGTCCAGATGCAGCCTGAGCGTTTTGGGGTGACGCGCCTTCCGCTTCAGCCAGAATCGACCGCGTCCTTGGGTTCGATCTGGGCCCCGGCTTTCGCCGGGGTGAGCGGAGCATTCGGCGGCTCAGCCCCCGCAGCTCTCGCGGATGATCAGATCGGTCGGCACCCGCTCCGACCGGCTGGCCTTTTCGCCGCTGGCGTCCAGCAGCTTGGAGACCATCAGTCGGCCGGCCTTGGCGGTGTCCTGGCTGATCGTACTGAGGGCGGGGCTGCTGTAGCGGCTGAACGGCACGTTATCGAAACCCACCACCGAGACGTCGCCGGGCACGCTGAGGCCCGCATGCTTGAGGGCGCGGATGGCCCCCAGGGCGATCAGGTCGGACGCGGCCACAACCCCGTCAAAGCTGACGCCGCGATGGATCAGCGAGTCGATGGCCGCCTCGGCGGACTCGACTTCGAAATGGGCCGGCACGATCAGGTCGGGATCAACGCCCAGCTTCTGGTGCTCCAGCGCGTCGAGATAGCCGCGATGGCGCTGCATGGCCTCGGGCGCCTCGGTGTCGCCCAGGAAGACGATGCGCTTGCGGCCCAGGCGCGCCAGGTGAAGGGTCGCCCGGCGACCGCCCTGGGGGTTGTCCGACCCGACCGAGCAATAGTTCTGGTCGGGCAGTTGCGCGCCCCAGACCACAAACCGGCCTTCGGTTTCCGACAGCCGGTTGAAGGCGGCGTGCAGCGAGCTTTGCCCCAGGAAGATCACGCCCTCGGCCCGGCTGGTGGTCATGGCCACCGACAGGTCTTCGAAATTGGCCGGGGCGATGTGGCTGACCAGCACATCGCAGCCCCGCTCGCGGGCGGCTTCACCGACCCCGGCGAACAGCTCAAGGAAGAAGGGGTCGGACAGCCGGCCTTCGCGGCCCTGCGGACGGGGCACCACGATGGCGATCGTCGCCTCGGCCCCGATCGGGCCGGCGGGCATGTAGCGGCGGAACGGATAGTCCATCTCGCGCGCCAGCTTCCAGATCGCCTGCTTGGTGCGCTTGTTGACGGCAGGGCTGTCGTTGAGGGCGCGCGAGGCCGTAGCGATCGACACGCCGGCCATCTTGGCCAGGTCTTCCAGGCGGGTGACGCCCTTGCTCACGACCGGCTGATCCCGGCTGCAAAATTTGCCGCAAAAGTTTTCATAAGCCCCTTAAGGCATCGCCGGCCGCGCTTGGCAAGTCCAGGCCGGGTTGTTCGCCTGCGCAGACGAGGAGGTGAAGAGCTCGTCCCCAAAGGCCCATCGGGCGCTTTCCTTGTCGTCCTGTTTGACGCCCAGGCTTGACCCCATCTCTGGCAAGCGGACCTTGGGCCGGGGGCGGATCGCCCTCTGGTCAGAGAGCGGTGGGCTGACCGGGATGGCGCTTTGCAAATTTACGCAAAAAATGAAGATCTTGGCCGGATCTATCAAGCTGCAGGTTCAGTCATGTGCTCGGATCTGTCACGCTGACCCAGCAATTCTGGGCAAGTTTTCGATGAATTTCCTAATGATATTGGAAATCCGGATTGCGCGGCGCTAGCCGACGTGCGCAAATGCCCGTCGCGGGAAGTTATGAAAAAACTTGCGCATCATCGGGCCAACCGGTGGGCGATCGGGGGAAGCGGATGACCAAGGCTCGGCTGAATGTCTTCCAGATCTGGAACATGTGCTTTGGGTTCTTCGGGATCCAGATCGGCTTTGGCCTGCAGAACGCCAATACCAGCCGGATCTTTCAGACCCTGGGCGTGGACGTGGACGATCTGGCGATCCTGTGGATCGCGGCGCCGGCCACCGGCCTGCTGGTCCAGCCGATCGTCGGCTATCTGAGCGACAAGACCTGGGGGCGGCTGGGTCGCCGCAGGCCCTATTTCTTCTGGGGCGCCATCCTGACCAGCCTGGCCCTGGTGGTCATGCCCAATGCGCCCGTGCTGTGGATCGCGGCGGCGGCGCTGTGGATCATGGACGCCTCGATCAACATCACCATGGAGCCGTTCCGCGCCTTTGTCGGCGACAACCTGCCCGAGGAGCAGCGCACGGCCGGCTATGGCATGCAGACCTTCTTCATCGGCGTCGGCGCCGTGCTGGCCTCGGCCCTGCCGTGGATGCTGACCAACTGGTTCGACGTGGCCAATACCGCAGCCCCGGGCGTGGTGCCTGACTCGGTGCGGATCGCCTTCTACACCGGCGCGGCGGGCCTGCTGCTGGCGGTGATGTGGACCGTCTTCACCACCCGCGAATACAGCCCCCAGCAGGTCGAGGCCTTTGAGGCCGCGCGGCTGGCCACCCTGGGCCCCGACGTGGCACCGGCCGCCAAGCCCGACCGCCCGGTTTCCGCCCTGATGACCTGGGGCGGGGTCTGCGCCGTGATCGGCGCAGTCGCCGCCGCCCTGATCCTAGCCCTGAAGCTGGAGAAGGAACTCTACGTGCTGGCCGCCATGGTCGGCGGCTTTGGCCTGTGCCAGATCGCCACCGCGATGCTCAAGCGCAGCGGGCGCACCGAGAACGGCTTTGTCGAGGTGGTGGAAGACCTGTTCGCCATGCCCTCCACCATGAAGCAGTTGGCGGTGGTGCAGTTCTTCTCGTGGTTTGGCCTGTTCGCCATGTGGATCTACACCACGCCCGCCGTGGCCGCCTTCCACTACAGGTCGGTGGATGCGACTTCGGTCGCCTACAATGCCGGGGCCGACTGGGTGGGCGTGCTGTTCGCCGTCTATAACGGTGTCGCGGCCATCGCCGCCCTGCTGATCCCGCAGATGGCCAAGGTGATCGGTCGCCGCGCCAGCCACGCCCTGAACCTGACACTGGGCGCCCTTGGCCTGCTGTCGTTCCTGTTCATCAAGGATCCGACTTTGCTGTGGATCTCAATGATCGGCGTCGGCTTTGCCTGGAGCTCGATCCTGTCGGTGCCCTATTCGATCCTGGCCGGAGCCCTGCCGGCCCGGAAGATGGGCGTCTATATGGGCATCTTCAATTTCTTCATCGTCATCCCCCAGCTGCTGGCTGCCACTGTGCTGGGCCTGTTGCTCAAGACCTTCTTCGGCGGCCAGGCGATCTTCGCCCTGGTGCTGGGGGCAGGGGCCTTCTTCATCGCGGCGATCAGCGTCTTCGCCGTCCGCGACCCAGAAGACATCAAATCCGCCTGATTTCCCGCGCGTCGCCGAACGCGCCGACCTTCGTGAGGTTCACGCCATGCGTATGCTCAAGACCATCGCCCTGACCACGGCCGCCGCCTGCGCCCTTGCCGGTGTTGCTGCCGCCCAGACCGCGCCCGGCGCGCCCGGCGCTCGCCCCACCTGGGCCTATGCGGCAAAGACCGGAGTCGGCGCATCCTACGAGGCCTATACGGACGGCGCCTACAAGGACGGCGGTCGGACGGGCGTGGTCTCCAAGGTCTGGTTCTCAGTCGCCGACGGCGTGCTGACCGAAACCATGTACGGCCTGATCCATCAGGCCCAGATCAAGCAACTTCGGTTCGCTGTCTCGACCGCGACCGGCCTGGCCATCGAGGGCACCGACACCACGGCCAGGACCGAATATCTGCACGTCGACGCCGCCGGCCGTCCGCTGTCGCCGGCCTACAAGATCACCACCACCGACAGGCTGGGCCGCTTTGTCATCGAGAAGCGGATCTTCACCGATCCCGACCGCCAGAGCCTGATGGTCCGCGTCACGGTCACGGCGCTGAAGGGTCCGGTGACGCCCTATCTGCTGCTGGAGCCGCACATGGCCAATACCGGCGCAGGCGACGCCGGCGCGGCCAGCAAGACGGCCCTGACCGCCAATGAAGGCGACACCTTCCTCACCCTGAAGGGCTCAAAGCCTTTCGTCGCCGCCAGCGCCGGCTTCCTAGGCGCGTCCGACGGCCTGACCGACCTGAAGGACGGCAAGCTCGACACGCTGTATGCCGGCACCGGGGCCGAGCGCGGCGCGATCATGCTGACCGGCCAACTGCCCGCGACCGCGCAGTCGGTGACGGTCGATTACGCCATCGGCTTTGGCAAGACCGCCGCCGCCAGCGCCGCTGCGGCCGACGGCACGCTGAAGACCGGCTATGCGCAGGTTCTGGCCCGCTACAACGGCGAAGGCGCGCATGTGGGCTGGGAGGACTATCTGACCTCGCTCACCGAGCTGCCGCGCCTGCGCCAGGCTTCGATGGACGACGGCAAGCTGGTCCAGGCCAGCGCCCTGATGCTGAAGGTGCAGGAAGACCGCACCTATGCCGGTGCCCTGATCGCCTCGCTCTCGAACCCGTGGGGCGACACGGTGGACGCCTCCAAGCCCTCGACCGGCTACAAGGCCGTCTGGCCGCGCGACTTCTACCAGTGCGCCATGGCCCTGGCGGCCCTGGGCGATATCGAGACCCCGCTGGCGGCCTTCCACTACCTGCCGACCGTGCAGGTGGGCACCAAGACCAAGGGCAATACCGGGGCCGGAGGCTGGTTCCTGCAGAAGTCCGAGGTGGACGGCACGCCCGAATGGGTCGGGGTCCAGTTGGACCAGACCGCCATGCCGATCATGCTGGGCTGGAAGCTGTGGAAGCAGGGCTGGCTGCCCGAGGTCGAGTTGAAGGCCTATTACGGCAAGATGATCAAGCCGGCCGCCGACTTCCTGGTCGATGGCGGCAAGGTGGGTCTGGGTTGGAACAGCGCCACCATCGTTCCCCCCTTCACCCAGCAGGAACGCTGGGAAGAGCAGGGCGGCTATTCGCCCTCGACTACGGCCGCGGTGATCGCCGGTCTGGTCGTGGCCGGCGACATCGCCGAGCTGTCGGGCGACACGGCCTCGGCCGCTCGCTATCGCAAGACCGCCGACGACTATTCCTCGAAGGTCGAGCGCCTGATGGTCACCACCAAGGGCTCGCTGGGCGACGGCCACTACTATCTGCGCCTCAACAGCGACCAGGACGCCGACAACAAGAGCACCGTCGAGGCCCGCAACGGCCAGGAGACGGTCGCCGAAGACAAGATGCTGGACGGCGGCTTCCTGGAACTGGTCCGCTACGGCGTGCGCCGGGCCGACGATCCCGCCATCCTGGCCAGCCTGCCGGAGCTGGACGACGAGGCGGTGGAGGACCTCTACCGCGTCCGCTACAGTTTCACCTTCCCGGGCGTGCAGGGGACCTATGCCGGCTGGCGGCGCTACGGCGTCGACGGCTATGGCGAAGACACCCAGACCGGTGCCAACTATGGCGCTATCGATCCCCTGCCGCGCGGCGGGCGTGGCCGGGTGTGGCCCATCTTCACCGGCGAGCGCGGCCATTACGAACTGGCCCTGGCCGGCCTGAAGGGCGCGCCCGACAAGGCCGCCCTCGACCGGGTCCGCGCCCAGTACGTCAAGGGCATGGAGCTGTTCGCCAATGACGGCCTGCTGATCCCCGAACAGGTCTGGGACGGCGTCGGCGCCGACAGCGCCCATCCCTATGTGCGCGGCGAGGGCACAAACTCGGCCACCCCGCTGGCCTGGTCACATGCCGAATATGTCAAGCTGCTGCGCTCGGTCAGCGACGGCGAGGTCTGGGACAGCTACGCCCCGGTCAAGGCGCGGTTTGGACGGTAGGAAATAGATCCTCCCCTTTTGGGGGAGGTGGCCCGCAGGGCCGGAGGGGGCTACGCGGCATCTGCCCAGATGGCCCCCTCAGTCGCTTCGCGACAGCTCCCCCAATAGGGGAGCATCTTCCCCGCCACCTCCGACGCCAAAACGTCGCACGGGCTCAGCTTTTCAGCATGGTTAACGGGAGATTCAGGATTCGGCTGCGATGGGTAGGTTAACGCCCTACGCGCCCTGGAGACTGCCCCGCATGTCCGCGTTCCGTCGCCTGACGATCGCCTGGAAGCTGATCCTGGTCGCGGGCCTGGCCATCGGCATGTTGCTGATCGCCGCCGCCGTGGCGGTCTCGTCGCACACCAGCACCATCGTGGCGGGCCTGACCAACCAGTATGCCGGGGCCGTGGCCGACGATGCCATCGAGCAGGTGCGGGCCGATATCGACCAGGCCGCAGCGGCAACGCGCTCGATGCGCGGCGCTGTCGCCTCGGCCCACGAGGCGGGCCTGACCGACCGCGACAAGTTCATGGCCCTGGTCAAGCCCAACGCCCTGGCGACCAGCAGCGTCATGGGCGCCTGGTTCATGGCCGAGCCCAACGCCCTGGACGGCAAGGACGCCGAGTTCATCGCCAACCCGGCCATGGCCTCCAACAAGGATGGCCGCTTCTCGGTCTATTGGGTCAACCAGAACGGCGCGGCCTCGCTGGAGTCCGAAGCCGACGGCTCTGATTTCGCCGAGAGCTACTACACCGACGTGGCGCGGTCTGGGAAACCACTGCTGACCGAGCCCTATTTCGAGACGGTCGCCGGCGCCCAGGTCGCCATGTCATCGGTGGCCCTGCCGGTGATGTCGGGCGGCAAGCAGATCGGTGTTGCGGGCCTGGATATGTCGCTGGACAACCTGTCCAAGGCCCTGGGCGCTCTGCATCCGCTGGAGGGCGGCCGGGTGATGCTGGTCTCGGCCGGAGGGCAATGGGTGGCCCACCCCGACGCCGACCTGCGCATGAAGCCCTATTCCGACCCTGGCGCAGATGCCGTGCGCGGCGTGCTGGGCGGTGGCGAAGCGGTTGAGATCAAGGGCATCGTGGCCGGCGACGTGCCGATGATCCGCATCGTCCGCCCGATTGCCATGCCCGGCCTCAATACCACCTGGGGCCTGATCATGGACGTGCCGGTGGCGGCCATCACCGGGCCGGCCGACAATCTCGCCCGCATCCTGTTCATCGGTGGCGTGCTGATCACTCTGGCCGTGCTGGCCACCCTGTTTTTTGCCAGCGCCACACTGGTGCGCGCGCCTCTGGCAGGCCTGAGCCGCTCGGTCGATACGCTCAGCGCCGGTCGCTACGACCAGGCTGTGCCCGGCATTGAGGGCGGCGACGAGATCGGCGCCATCGCCCGCGCGCTCGATGGTTTCCGCCACGACCTGGCCGACGGCCAGCGTCGCCGGGCCGAGCAGGAAGCCGAGCGCGCCGTGGCCGAGGCCGCCCGCCTGCGCCACGAACAGGACGCCGCCGCCTTCGCCAAGGCCCAGGCCGGGGCGGTCGCGGCCCTGGGCGAGGGCATGGAGCGGCTGGCCGACGGCGACCTGATCTGGCGGATGCGCGAGGACGCCTTTGCGCCCGACGCCCGCAAGATGCCCAGCGACTTCAACGCCGCCGTCGAAAGCCTGCAGGCCACGATGTCGGGCATCCTCAACGCCGCCCGCAGCATCCGCAACGGCTGCGCCGAGATCAGCAAGGCCTCCGACGATCTGGCCCAGCGCACCGAGCGTGGCGCGGCGGGGCTGGAGCAGACCGCCGCCGCCCTCGACCAGATCACCGCCACCGTCCGCCGCAGCTCCGAAGGGGCCGAGCGCGCCCGCCGCGTGACCGAAAGCGCCAAGACCAATGCCCAGCGCAGCGGCGCTGTGGTCAAGGAGGCCGTCCTGGCCATGGGCGGCATCGAAAACTCGTCGCGCGAGATCACCAACATCATCGGCGTCATCGACGAGATCGCCTTCCAGACCAACCTGCTGGCCCTCAATGCCGGGGTCGAGGCGGCCCGCGCTGGCGACGCCGGTCGCGGCTTTGCCGTGGTGGCCCAGGAAGTGCGGGCCCTGGCCCAACGCTCGGCCGATGCGGCCAAGCAGATCAAGACCCTGATCCGCACCTCCACCGAACAGGTCGGCAAGGGCGTCAAGCTGGTGGGCGAAACCGGCGAGACCCTCGACCAGATCCTGGTTCAGGTGGCCGAGATCAATGACCTGGTCGGCGAGATCGCCGCCTCGTCCAAGGAACAGGCCGTCGGCTTGGCCGAGGTCAATCAGGCGGTGAACCAGATGGACCAGGTTACCCAGCAGAACGCCGCCATGGTCGAGCAGTCCACCGCCGCCAGCCACGCCCTGTCCAGCGAGGCCGCCGAACTGGAACGCCTGGTCAGCCGCTTCCAGGTGGGAGCGCAGGTCCACGACCTCCATGCCCGCCAGCCCCGCCGCCCGACCACCGCCCCGACGCGCGAGACGTTCCGCCAGCGCTACGTGTCCGGCGCCAACGCCCTGAAGGTCACGCCGGCGTCGCGGCCGGGGGCCTGGGAGGAGTTTTAGGCGGCGGGCGGGTGATGGAGTCGGTTGAAGCTACGCGTTGAGGGGGGGGCAGGTAGTCCCTTGTCACGTCCTGCGGCTGCTGGCCTGTTTCAGATCGTAAGCTGCAGCCCATTCACGCATCCGTGCTCGCGCCCAGCTTCCCGCTAGCTCAAAGTTCAGATCCAAGGCCGGTTCCCAGCGCCGAAGAAGGTCAGCTTCGATGGACAGCCCGGTCTGCTTGTCGGCAACGCGAGTTGCAATAACGCGCATTGCGGGGCCCAAGCGCAGCCGCGTCAAGCGCGCTTTCTCTTGCTCTCGGGCGTTCCGCCGTTCACCTGTCCACTGCTTGCCCTTCAGCCAGCCGTTATATGAAGAAAAGCGACTACCGAGCCTGAGTGTTTCACCAACCCGGATCGGCATTGGGTGCTCAACATCTTCACTGATCCAAGCGTAGACGGCGGTGACGGGGCGCCACTCCGCATCGATGATAAACTTACCGTCTTGATACAGACCAACATTTTGGAAGCCATACCGGCGCGCGTCTTGCGCGAAATCACGCTCATGCGTCATCCACAATTCTCCATTGATTGAATTGTGGCTGCACCGGCATTTAGGGCACCGGACTCCCGAGGCGTTATCGTCGCCAAAGACGCTGGAACAGTTTGGGGCCGTCCAAGCCCATGCAGCCAATTTAGCTGTTAGCGCATTCGTGCTTATACTGCAAGGTGGGGCGAGCCGAGCCGCACAAACATTGGCGAGCGCCGGCGAATAGCGGGAACTCGCAGTCGGTACTATGACCCTGCACCTGTGAGACCCACCCCATGCGCCTGGCCTTCGTTGCTTCCATCCTCCTGATCACGGTCGCGACGGCCGCCTGCACCGACAGCAAGCGGGCCAGCCGCGAAACGACCTGGGGCGACAAGCCGGCCGATATCACCTGCTGGACCTATGGAACCCAGGTCTTCGCCGGCCGCTCGACCGGCAAGGTCGAGTATGATCGCGGCGGCCGGCTATCGTTCGTCGACGCCGCCAATGGCCGCTACACCACGGTCGAGGGCGAGTGCCGGGTGGTCTACGCGAAGTAGGGGGCGCAACGGCCAGCGCCGCAGGCCCCCACCTGACCGGCTGTCGCCGCTCGTCCGCCCCCAACGGGGGCGGATGAAATCATCTTCCCCCTCTGGGGGAAGACGGCTGCGCAGCAGCCCGTAGGGGGCAAGTACGGGGATAGAGCGCCCTCCATCCCCGGCGCATCGCCGACAAACCCCAACAACTTCAACGCCCTGCAAAAATCTCGCACCGCGCCGTCAGACGCGCTCAAAACCACCCCCATAATCACAGCTGTCCCCGTCGCAGGGGGAGGGCGCTCGGTACCGGCCCGAAGCGGCGATGGGGATGAAGCTGAGCGGGGCCGCGCGGTCACGCAGCGAGAATGAAAGTGGCCTGTTCGTTGGATTGATCCGGGGCCACCGGAGGTCTTGCTTTTGAGACAGCGCGGAACGACAGGGCGGTGATCGTAAAGCCGTCTATCGCGACCCGTCGGACCCCTCACGGCTGTACCGCAGGGGTTGGGCGCGCCCGTCCGGGGGACAATTGGGGGCCAGAGCTGAAACAGCGCTCGCGAGCTCGCCATCCTCACGGTCAGAACAGCTTCTGCGAAGCGGAAGAGACGAGCCGAAACGCACACTAAAACCATCACGGTCCCCGGGTTCGCTCCGGCCGCTTCGCGCCTCCCCAACCCCTTCAGCGGCCAGCGCCGCGTGAGGCAGAGAACTCGTGTTTTTTCACGCCCCCTTGATCGGGAGCAGGACTTCACCAGTCCAGCGCCGCATCGCCCCGCAGGATAGCCTCGGCCGCCGCCGAATGTTGGCCGCCGTCGCGTTCGTGCAGCACCAGGGCCGGCAGCAGGACGAGCGGGGCCTTGCCGGTCTTGATCGCCCGCACCACAACCCGTTTGGCCGGGGCGTCGGCGAAGGGTTGGACGGGGCGGATACGGAACGAGCCGGCCTTGGGGGCCAGCAGGGCCAGAATGTCGGCCAGGCGGTCGGCGCGGTGGATGATCGTGATGGTCCCGCCCTCGCGCGCGGCCTTCAGCAGAAAGCCGGTCCAGGCGGCCAGGCCGCCGTCGGCCATCCAGGCACCGGTCTTGGCCGGGGCGGGGGCGCGCAGGGCGGCGGGATCGTCGAAGAACGGCGGGTTGGCCATCACCGCGTCGAAGGGCGGCAGGTCCAGCGCCCTGAAGCCGGCCTGCACATCGCCCTGGGCGATCTCCACGCGGTCGGACAGGGCGTTCAGCGCCACATTCTGCCGCGCCAGTTCGGCGGCCTGGGCATCGCGCTCCACGCCGACGAATCGGCTGGCCGGACGCCGGGCCGCCGCCGCCAGCAGGGCGCCGCCGACGCCGCAGCCGGCCTCCAGCACCCGCTGCCCCGGCGCAGAGTCGCAGGCGGCCGCCAGCAGGGCTGCATCCAGCCCGGCGCGGTATCCGCCCACCGTCTGGCGCAGACGAATCTGGCCGTTCAGCACACGATCTTCGGTGACCTTCGCTTCGTCCAACGCATCAAGCCTTGTGCTCGCCTTGACCCTGACCTATCCCGCCACCATTGTCCCTCGCAACGGCTGATCCCGCTGGGGGGCGGATGTCAGATCCTGACGCCACGGGGCGTCGGTCAAGGAGAGCATGGTCTTGGACGCAGCAGCAGCGACCCTCGCCCGTCAACCGGGATCGGTGGATCGTCTCGTGCGTTTGGCCGCCGCCGACATGGCCGGGATCGACCAGCTGATCACCGAGCGCATGCAGAGCGACGTGCCGGTGATTCCCGCCCTGGCCGAGCACCTTATCGCGGCCGGCGGCAAGCGCCTGCGGCCGTTGCTGACCGTGGCCGCCGCCCGGCTGTCGGGATCGGACAATGATTCCTGCCGCAAGCTGGCCGCTTCGGTCGAGTTCATCCACACCGCCACCCTGCTGCATGACGACGTGGTCGACGGCAGCCAGCTGCGCCGGGGCAAGGTGGCCGCTCACCTGATCTGGGGCGCGGCCCAGAGCGTGCTGGTCGGCGACTTCCTGTTCGCCCGGGCCTTCGAGCTGATGGTCGAGACCGACTCGATGCAGGCTCTGGCGATCCTGGCCCGCGCCAGCCGCGTGATCGCCGAGGGCGAAGTGCTGCAGCTGACTCGCAGCCACGACCTGAACCTGTCCCAGGCCGTCTATCTGGACATCATCGCCGCCAAGACCGCCGAGCTGTTCGCTGCCGCCTCTGAAGCCGGCGCGGTATCGGCCGGAGTGGATGCGACGCGCTCCCAGGCCCTGCGGGCCTATGGCCTCAATCTGGGCCTCGCCTTCCAGCTGGCCGACGACGCCCTGGACTATGGCGGTGCCACCGAAACGCTGGGCAAGAACGCCGGCGACGACTTCCGCGAAGGCAAGGCCACCTTGCCGCTGCTGTTGGCCATCGCCCGTTCGGGCCCCCGTGAGGCAGAGTTCTGGGAGCGGGCCATCGGTCGCCGCGAACAGACCGAGGCCGATTTCCGCCGGGCCCGCGAGCTGATCATCGGCTCGGGCGCTTTGGACGCGACGCTGGATCTGGCCGCCGACTATGCCGACAAGGCCAAGGCGGCCCTGGCGATCTTCCCGGCCAATGACTGGCGCGAGGCGCTGGAAAGCCTGGCCGACTTCGCGGTCAGCCGGAGAGCCTGATGGCGCGGCGGCCGACGCCTCCTCGCCCTGGCCTTTCCCCGGACGCGCCCTTGCCGCGCCTGGACACCGTGATCGCGACCTCGCCGGCCAATCCTGGCGGCGATCCCAATATCCGCGCCCATGAGGCCGGCGAGGCAGCCGGCAAGGTGATCGGCGGCGGGCTGGGCGTGCTGCTGGGCCTGGTGCTGCTGCTCCTGCTGTTTGGCCCGGTTCTGTGGGCACCGCTCTGGGCCGGACTGAGGGTGGCGCGGCTGGTCGAGGGGCCCTGGCAGCCCTGGCTGCTGGGCGTGGCTGTCGGCATTGTCGCTGCGGTGCTCCAGGCCCTGCTGCTGATCCAGAAAAGCCCGGTCCTGCGCTATCCCGTCGTGGCCCTGTTCTCGATCGCCTGGGTGGGCGGCCTATGGCTGGAGCTGACCGCGCCGCGTCATGACTGGATCGACACCGCCCCGGCCCTGCACATGCCTGGCCCCTGGAGCTGGGCCCTGATCGGCGTGGGCACGGTGATCTATGCCGGCCTCTACCTGTTGGCCCTGAGCCAGGTGGGCAAGGGGCGCTGGACCCGCCGCTGGCAGCTGATCAAATAGGCTGGCGGGCCAGGGCCGGGTGAATTCGCGGTAAGGCTGCTGCGCCGGTCTCGACAAGCAGGCCAAACCCCACCACCTCTAGGCACGTGCTGGAGAGACCATCCCGATGATCCGACTGATCCTGAACATCCTGTGGTTTATCCTGGGCGGCTGGATTTCCGGCCTGCTGTGGTTGCTGGGCGGAGCCCTGCTGGCCATCACCATCGTCGGCCTGCCCTATACGGGCGCGGCCTGGCGGATTGCGGGCTTTGCCTTCTGGCCGTTCGGCAAGGAGGTCGTCAGCCGCGAGATCGTCACCGGCCAGCATGACATCGGCACCGGCCCGCTGGGCTTTGTGCTCAACATCATCTGGTTCCTGCTGGGCGGCTGGTACATCGCCCTGAGCCACCTGCTGATCGCCTTTGCCGAAGCCATCACGATCATCGGCATCCCCTTCGCCATCAAGGACTTCCAGCTGGCCCTGATCGCCCTGGCCCCGATCGGCCGCGAGGTGGTCCGCAAGCGCTAGAGCGCGTTCCGAAAAGTGGGAACCGGTTTTCGGAACGCGCGTGAAGACAAAAGACCAGAGCGGGCGATCTGATTCCATCAGATCGCTACCCGCTCTAGAAGCCGGTGAACAGCCGGTCGAGCCCGCGACGGATGGCGTCTTCGTGGCCGGCGAGGGAGCCTGCGCGTTTTCGAAGCTGGCTTAGGGACACGCTGAACAGGTCGGACAGGACCAGTACCAAAGCCCGGCCATCGACCTCTACCTCAAGCTCAACCTCTCCGACCACACGGGTGGCGTCGGATACCGCAGGCGCGACGATCACATCGGTCAGGTTGCGCAGATGGTGCGAAGACAGCACCACCAGAAACGGCGCGATATCACGGCTTGTCGGCGAAGGGTTCAGATAGGCGTCGAACTGCCGCAACTCACCACTTCCTGAAATGGTCCGAGATCAGGCCTCGCTCTTCGATCCTAGCGTTGTGCTCCGCGATGGCCTCGGCGTTCTCTTCGGCCCAGCGCCGGGCGCGGTCTTCAGCGCCGGCGGGATCTACCTTCTGAAGGTGCAGGCGAAGCTGGGTTTCGCCCATGCCGACGATGGGAATCCCCAGCCGCCGGGCCTGATCCAGCAGTTCGGGATCGATTTCACCGGTGGGGGCGGGAGCGTCCATTGGGTGGAACGATATCATTCCTCGTCATCCTCCGACAGCAGCACGTCCAGGAAGGTCTGGCGGCGGTTGAGGAAGCTGCGGGTGACCTGCACGTGGTCGAGATTCTCATACTCCACCCGGTTGAGGCCCCGCTCTGAGGTCTCGTAGATCCAGGCGTCGGGATAGCCCAGGATGATCGGCGAATGGGTGGCGATGATCAGCTGCGAGCGGGCCAGCACCAGCTGGTGCAGCTTGGCCAGGAACGACAGCTGCCGGCTAGGCGACAGGGCCGCTTCGGGCTCGTCGAGGATGTAGAGACCATCGCCCTCGAAGCGATGGTCGAACAGGTCAAAGAAGGCCTCACCATGAGAGCGCTCATGCAAACCGGCCTGTCCTCGCCGGCTCGTCCCCGAGGCTTCCAGATAGCTGGCCGTGGTGAAGAAGCTTTCGGCGCGCAGGAAATAGCCATCCCGGGCCTTCATCGGGGCGCGGACAGGCCTCACGAAGCGATGAAGTGGTGAGTGCGACTCTCGGGTCGAATAGCTGTGGTCCCGCGATCCGCCCTCGGCGTTGAAGCCCCAGGCCACGGCCAACGCCTCGATCAGGGTCGATTTGCCCGAACCGTTCTCGCCGACCAGGAAGGTGACGCGGGGATGGAACTTCAGGCTGTCCAGCCCCCGCAGAACCGGCAGGTTGAAGGGATAGACCCTGTCATCCCAGCCCTCACGGGGCTGGATCAGGGCTTCAATCCAGTAGGGGCGGTCGAGCGCGGCCATTGGGTTGGTTCCCGGTATGTTCCTTTAGCTTGCGTAGCACTCCAGCGGTGAAGTGTGAAGCTTCACAACTCCTGCGGGTTTAGTCCGAGCCAGTCTAACCCACCGGGCAGATCGAAGTCGGCATAGTCGACCTGCAACACGCGTCGCCGACTCGGCAGCTCTGCGCGATCCGAGGCATGGAGAATGGGCGTCGAGTAGGCCCAGACATCGCCGGCTTGGGCCAGGCAGATTTCGCTCCTCATCCCCTGCGCCTGCACAGCCACCCTATCGGCGCTGACCCGACCCAGCCGGTGAGAGCCCAGCGCGATCCGCAGCGGCGCATTGTTGGTCTCCACGGTGTCGAGATGCACACGCAGGGTGACCATGCGGGCCAGAAGGTCGAAGGGTGGGGCGACGTGGGTCAGTCCGTCCTTGGTTGTCCAGGGACCAAACCCCTCGACATCGCGCCGCTCGCGCACCGGGATCACCCGATCCTGATGCCAGGCCACCGCCCAGTTGGCGGCGTGAGACTTATCGAAGATCACCGCCCGCACGGGGCGGGCCGCCGATGAGCTCAGGCGTGCCGCGACAGAACCGATGACGCCCGTCGCGGCAAGGCGGTTGGAGAGGTCTGCCGCGCCGCTCAGTCGTGCGCCTGGTCGCGCCCCGACGCTGGTATCGGCGAGTGCGCGCAGGTCTTCCAGGTCACGGGGCAACAGGACGGCGGCAAACAGCGCCGCCCCGTCGCGCCGGAAATCGAGACCGTTCATCAGCCCGGCGAGATCATCTTCTCCGGACGCACATATTCGTCGAACTCTTCGTTGGTCAGATAGCCGCCGCCGACGGCTTCCTCACGCAGGGTGGTGCCGTTCTTGTGCGCGGTCTTGGCGATCTTGGCACAGGCGTCATAGCCCAGCTTGCCGTTCAGGGCCGTGACCAGCATCAGGCTGTTCTCGACGCCCTTCCTGATATTGTCGACGCGCGGCTCGATGCCGACCACGCAGTTGTCGGTGAAGCTGATGGCTGCGTCGGCCACCAGACGCACCGACTGCAGGAAGTTGTAGGCCATCACCGGGTTGAAGACGTTCAGCTCGAAATGGCCCTGGCTGCCGGCGAAGGTCAGGGTCGAGTGGTTGCCGAACACCTGGGCGCAGACCTGGGTCAGGGCCTCGGACTGGGTCGGGTTGACCTTGCCTGGCATGATCGATGAGCCGGGCTCGTTTTCCGGCAGGGACAGTTCACCGAGACCGGCGCGAGGACCAGAGCCCAGGAAGCGGATGTCGTTGGCGATCTTGAACAGGCTGGCGGCGACCGTGTTGATGGCACCGTGGGTAAAGACCATGGCGTCGTGGGCGGCCAGGGCCTCGAACTTGTTGGGGGCGGTGGTGAAGGCCAGGCCCGTGACGCCGGCGATCTTCTCGGCGACCAGTTCAGCGAAGCCAACCGGTGCGTTCAGGCCGGTGCCGACGGCGGTGCCGCCCTGGGCCAGTTGCATCAGCATCGGCAGGGTCATTTCGATGCGGGCGATGCCGTTCTCGATCTGCTGGGCGTAGCCGCCGAACTCCTGGCCCAGGGTCAGGGGCGTAGCGTCCTGGGTATGGGTGCGGCCGATCTTGATGATGTCCTTCCACTCGGCGGCCTTGGCGGCCAGGGCCTTGTGGAGGTGCTTCAGGGCCGGGAGCAGATCGTGGACCACCTGCTCGGCGCAGGCGATGTGCATGGCCGTCGGGAAGGTGTCGTTCGACGACTGGCTCATATTAACATGGTCATTGGGGTGGACGGGCTTCTTGCTGCCCATCTCGCCGCCCAGCATCTCGATGGCGCGGTTGGAGATCACCTCGTTGGCGTTCATATTCGACTGGGTGCCCGACCCCGTCTGCCAGACCACCAGCGGGAAGTGATCGTTCAGCTTGCCTTCGATCACTTCATTGGCGGCGGCGACGATGGTTTCGGCGATCTTGGGGTCCAGCTTGCCCAGGGCCAGATTGGCCTCGGCGGCGGCGCGCTTGACGATGCCCAGGGCCCGCACGACCGGCAGGGGCTGCTTCTCCCAGCCGATCTTGAAGTTGCCCAGCGAGCGCTGGGCTTGAGCGCCCCAGTAGCGGTCGGCGGCGACTTCGATGGGGCCGAACGTATCGGTCTCGATGCGGGTGGCGGTCATGGAGCAGGTCCCTCGCGTTCTGTTGGCGCGGGTTTAGCCAATGGCGAGGAAGACTGCAAAGCCGTAAGGCCTTATGAGGCCCTGATGAACGACGGTTGGACCCATCACGGCAAGGTGCGCGCCCGCGAGGCGAACGGTGAACTGACCCTCGAGGTCGATGGCCTCACCACCCAGGCCAAGTACTACAAGCCCCTGATCTACGAGTTCTTCCGCAAGGTTTGGCGCGGCTCCCGTCCGGCCTGGGGCGAGTTCGAGGTCGACATCGTCATGGACTATGTCGGCGAGCCGCCGTGGATGGACCTCGATAACCTGGCCAAGGCCCTGCTGGACTCGATCAAGGGCTATGCCTTCCACGACGACGCCCAGGTGGCACGCCTGCTTGTCGAGCGCCGGCCGGGTGAGCGCGAGCGGATTATCATCGTCGTGCGCAAACGCGACTCCGGCGTCCTGCGGCGCAACCTGGAGGGTTGAGACTCAGCCGCTCCAGGGCAGCAGGAAGTTCCAGAGCGCCAGCAACACCGCCAGGCCGATATAGAGCAAGGTCGTATAGGTGAAGGCCAGCTTGCGCAGGGTGGTCCAGCTGTCGACCCGGCGCCCGCCTTTCCAGACCATGGGAACCATCAGCAGGGTGACGGCCGCCAGCACGCTGGCCACCAGGGCGCAGGCCGAGCCCGTCACCAGCCAGCCGCTGGGCCAGTTGTAGAAGACGGCGGCGATGTCGTTGCTCTTGGAAGCGAACACGCCCACGCAACCCAAAGCCACGATCCACAGCGCTGCCTGAGTGGTTTGCAGGAGGTTGGCGCGGGTCTGGGTCGGGGTCTGGCGGGTCTCGCGGCGGTCACGGATGAAGACACCGGCCAGGGTGGCGATGGAGGCCAGTCCCGCCAGTGTCACGACCCAGGTCAGCAGGCCCGAGCCATAGGGGAAGCCTACGCGCTCGAACGCCGCCCAGCCGCCTGCCGGATAGAAGCGCGTGGCGCGGCCGCCGGCTGTTTCGAAGGCCACCACTTCGGGTCCATCGACGGCCTTGAATATGCCGGGGCTATCGGTGGCGTTCCACAGGGTCGACTTGCCGTCGTACAGGATCGCCAGCTGGCCATCCGGGGTGGCGCGCACCTTGGCTAGCCGGATGATGCGGCCCACAAAGCCTTCCAGACCGTGATAGGCGCGGCGCGTGCCCAGATAGTCACCGACATAGAGCCGGGCCGTCTCGGCGCTCATGGGGCGCAACACGGGCACGGCCGGCGCCTTGGCGTAGAAGTGCTCGACAATCGCCGATGGAACCACGCCCGGCAGCTCGGCGCCGGTGTCGGTATTGACGGCGATGAAGATGCCCAGACCCAGGTCCGGAACCACGACGAGGTTGGAGTGGAACCACAGCGTATCGCCGGCATGGCCAAAGCCGCGGCGGCCGCCGGGGAGCGGGATGTCCTGGAAGCCTGCGTTCCAGCCCGCCGCTTCGGGGGCCGGGCGATACATCACGGTCTCGAACGCCTTGGCGGTGCGCGGTGAATAGATGGTCTTGCCGTCGAGGGTTCCGTTGCCCAGCAACAGCATCATGTAGCGGGCCATGTCGGCGGCGGTCGACGAGGCACCGCCGGCAGGGGCGATCTGCCCGGTCATTTCCGGGGGCTCTTCGCGCCAACCCAGCGGCGTCCAGCGGAAGCCGTCGGAGCGGTCGGCGGCCAGGGCCGGTGCCATCGGCGCGGGCAGGTCGTTGCGCCACGGTCGGGCATCGCGGAAGGTCGTGCGGGTCATGCCGGCGGGAAACAGGATCTCCTCGGCGACCAGCTCCTCGAACGGCTTGCCGGTGACATTGGACACCGCCGCGCCAGCCAGGGCTGCACCGTAGTTGGAGTAGGAGGGCAGTGCGCCCGGTTCGCGCACACGGCGCGGGCGTTCCTGGCGCAGGTATTCGTTCAGCGGCCGCACCCGCCGCCAGTCTTGCTCGAACAACTGGCCCAGGGCCCGGTCTTCGAAGCCCGGCGTATGGGTCATCAGGTCGCGCAGGCGCACGGGCGCCATGTTCTTGCCCCGGATCTGGATCGCCTCGGGCAGATAGAGGTTCACCGGGCCGTCCAGTCGCATGCGGCCGGCCTCGATCTCGTTCATCAGAGTGATCCAGGTGAACGTCTTGGAGATCGATGCCACACGGAACAGGGTCCTGTCGGGGTCGACCGCACGGCGCTGCTTCAGGCTGGCGACGCCATAGCCCTTTTTCAGGATGACCTGGCCGTTCTGGACCACCGAGATTGTGGCGCCGGCGATGTGGTCCTCAGTCATGCCCCGCCGCATCAAGCCGTCGACGAAGGCCTCAAGTTCGGGAGCGGGCAGGGGCGTCACGCCGGGCTGCGGCGCTACCGGCGGAGCGATTGCACCCGGAAGCGTCGAAGCTGCGACGGGTCGCAGCACAGCCGTCGCCGTGCTGCTCGTCACGGCGCGGGGACGGGGGCGGACAGGTCGGGTCAGGCTGGAATAGGGGCGCGGGCCGCCGGTCGACGGCGTCGCGGTCGCCTCCTGGGCAACCGGCTGGGCCACGGCGGGTGGCGCAACGCCCTGTGGCGCGGTGTCTTGGGCCTGGACCAGGCCGGCCGGAGTCAGGAGACCGATCATGACCGCCACGAGGGCGGCACCGGACATAAGGCGTGACGTCAAGGGGCCGACCTCTGGGACAATACAGCGGAGCTCGGAGCGACTTCTAGGGCGCCTCGCACGGCGTTCAAAGAGCGGCGTGCTCCGTGGCCACACAATAGTGGGGCCATCATCAGGGCGCGCGCGGTTTGCCCTGATCAAACCTGTAAAGCGGCAGGAAGGGGCGCAGCGCCGGACCGATCCAGACCTGGGGCTCCGAGGCGGGCTGAGCCCCCACTTCAATCTCCTTGCGTGCCACGCAGCCCTGAACGGCCGCGCCCAGGGCGATGAAGTCCCGGGCCTTGGGCGCCGATGACAGGAAGCAGTCGTCGAAGAAAGGATACTTGTCGCTTTCCCCGCAGCCGAACGAGGCGCGATCGGGGCGGGCGGCGGTCAGGATCATGCGGTCGGGCCGTTTCAGCGCCGGGATGAAGACGCCCGAGAAACAGGCCGAGATCACCACGACGGACGGGCGCGACGGGCAGGCGTCGTCGATCAGGGCTGCCAGCATTTGGGGGCGCAGGGTCGCCTCGCCCAGCAGCGCGCCATCAGGTCCGCCATGGCTGCTGATGTAGAACAGGCAGCCGGCGGACGCGGTTCGGGCGCTTTCCTTCAGGCCCTTGTAGATTTCGGTGACGTCGGCGGGGCCGGGCGCTTGGGCAGGATAGCGCTTTGGTCGCACGGAATACTGGCGGACAGCGCCTTGGTCGAAGCCCATCTGGGCCAGGGCGGTGGCGACATCGCGACGGGCGTTGTCGAAGGCCTCGGTCGGTCCGCCGGACTGGGCGTGCCAATCACCGGCGACGACGACGGCGGACCAGCGCGAAAACGGTCCTTCGGCATGGGTGGGCGGCGCGAGGCAGAGCAGGATCAAGCCGACAACAATGCCCGCCGCGCCCCGCATCGCCGTTTCCTATTTCTTGAACCGGGCGAACGGCGTGGGCAGGGCCGTGCCGCTGGCCTTGGCCAGCAGGCGGCCCTCCGCGTCGTACAGTTCGCCTTCCGTAAAGCAGACCGTCCTGCCCCACTTGACCACCCGACCGACCCCACGCAGCACGCCGGGCAAGGCCGGACGCAGAAAACTGGTCTTCATCTCAAGCGTGGGCACGACATGCGTCATGCCGGAGCTGATCATGCCGGCCACGGACATGCATTCGTCCAGCATGGCGCAGACATAGCCACCCTGAATCTGGCCCATCGGGTTACACAGCAGGTCGGCGCGGGCCGTGAAACTGGCTTCAACCTCGCGGTCGGCCTGACGAACCGCCAGCAGTTCGAAGCCAACGGTCAGCGAGCCAGAGGGCGCGTTCTTGGACGCGCGGAAACGGGCGAGGATCGCCTCGTCGGTCAGGGCCTGAGGCTCGTCCGCCGTGACGTCGCTCATGCGCTACTTCTTCCGGAACTGGTCGAGAGAGATGATCTTGGGCGCATCCTCGCCGCCGCCTTCCGTGGGAGCTTCAGGCTCCGGCTCGACCGTCGGCTCTGGCGGCACGATGTCGGGCGCCTCGAACTGCAGGGCGAACTGCACCGAGGGGTCATAGAACCGGGTCACCGCCGCGTAGGGAACCGACAGGCGCTTGGGCTGGCCGCCAAACTTCAGGGTGACCGAGAAGAAGGTCTCGCCCGGCGCCAGGTCCCAGTACTGGTGCTGCAGGATGATGGTCATCTCGTCGGGATACTTGCCCAACAGGTCCTGGGGGCCCGACACGCCGGCCGCCTGGGTCTTGAAGGTGATGTACAGGTGATGAGGCTCGGGCAGACCACCCGGAGCGGCCGCCTTTTTCAGGGCCGCCTTCACGACACCCCGAAGGGCGTCCTGGGCCATGGCCTCATATTGCATAAGATCTTCAGGCGGATTGGATTGGGCCATGCGGTCCATCAGAAACAGGGAACTGAAACAGGACTCCCAGCCTAGCCTGTCACGGCCCTCCGGCAAAGATGGCGGGGGCGTCAGGAGGCGCACAAAATTCGCAAAGGCTGAAAGTGGAGGGATTCTGTTGGCAGGCTCCCCCACTCCTCTCGCAAAGAGAGGAGGGAGCCTCGGCTATCAGTTTTGAAAGTGGAGGGATTCTGTTGGCAGGCTCCCCCATTCCTCTCGCAAAGAGCGGAGGGAGCCTCGGCTACCAGTTTTGAAGTGGAGGGATTCTGTTGGCAGGCTCCCCCACTCCTCTCGCAAAGAGAGGAGGGAGCCTCGGCTACCACTTTTGAAAGTGGAGGGATTCTGTTGGCAGGCTCCCCCATTCCTCTCGCAAAGAGCGGAGGGAGCCTCGGCTACCAGTTTTGAAGTGGAGGGATTCTGTTGGCAGGCTCCCTCCGGGCCCCGCCTAAGGATCTGAACCCCTAGGACTTAAGGCGCGAATTCACTAGCACCGCATTACGCGGCGATAGCGAACTCTTCAGCGAAGTTATCGTTCGCAGTTAGTTTAGCGGCCCGATACGGTGAGCCACGCCGAGAGAAAGCATAACACCTTTACACGTCTGTCGATGCTGATCGGCCCCATGCAGTCCCGCGATAACTCGGGAGAGATTGGTGGAGCCGCCGGGAATCGCACCCGGGTCCAGTCCGCTTATTACGTGCGCGTTTATCCCCATAGTCCGGCCGAGACCGGACATTTCCAATATAGGGGGTATGGCCCGGCGAGGGAAGGCTCGGCGTTCTTTTCGAAGCCGATCCCGCACCGGTCTTGGCCCTGCGGCTCTTGAAGGCGGTTCTCGGTCCTCGAAGGGCTCGCGGATCAGCGCCCTTTGCAGCGCCTCCCCGGTTGAGGTCCGGCGCGATACAATCGGGTTTCGCCGTCTCGGGAAAACTTGCATTCTCGAACTGGCCCGATCCTTAACAAGGGCCGGCGCGCAACGCATGGGAGGCGGCGATATGTCCAAACTTGTGGCCGAGTTCATCGGCACTTTCACCCTGGTCCTGTTTGGGTGCGGCGCAGCCGTACTGGGCGGCGAGCATGTAGGGCAGTTGGGCATTGCCCTGGCCTTCGGCTTTGCGATCATCGCCCTGGCCTATGGCATCGGTCCGGTATCGGGCTGTCACGTCAATCCGGCCGTCAGCCTGGCGGCCTTTGTGGCGGGGCGGATGGGTCTGAAGGAGATGGGCCTTTACTGGATCGCCCAGTTTGCCGGCGCGCTCGCCGGCGCTGCCGTGCTGAGCGTCATCGCCGGGGGGCTCGCCAAGGGTCTGGGTCAGAACGGCTGGGGACCGGGCTATCTGGGAGAGTTCTCCCTGCAGGCGGCCTTTGTCTTCGAGGTGGTGATGACCGCCATTTTCGTGATCGTGATCCTGGGCGCTACGGGCTCGGGTGCTGCGCCGGGCTTTGCGGGCCTGGGCATCGGCATCGCCCTGGCCGTTATCCATATCGTTGGCATCCAGGTGACCGGGGTGTCGGTCAATCCGGCCCGCAGCTTTGGACCCGCCCTGCTGGTCGGCGGCCAGGCCATGGCCCAGCTGTGGCTGTTTTTCGTGGCCCCGGCCATCGGTGCAGTGCTGGGCGCGCTGCTCTATCGCTTCAATATCCTGAAGGTGGGCTGACGGGGCCTGGCTCCGGCTCGGGCAGCGCAGGAACCACCGGCGGCTGGCTGCGGCCGCTGGTGGCGGGCCTGAGCCGGCCGTACAAGGGATCGGTTTGCGCCGGTGGTCTTGGTGTTTCCGGAGCCCACCAGGCTGCGGGATCGGGCGATGGCGTCGCGGTGGGCGGCGAAGCCTGCTGGCCGGCGAGGGCCAACCCCGCCATCAGACCAACAAGGCTCATCGCCCAATCTCCGCTACATGCCTTCGACGCCCCGCTCGATGGAAAGCACGCCCGTGCGGGAAAGTTCCACCAGACCCAGTGGGCGCATCAGGTCGAGGAACTTGTCGATCTTGGACGGCGCACCGGAGATCTCGAACACGAAACTCTCAAGCGTGGTGTCCACCGGCTTGGCGCGGAAAATGTCGGCGATACGCAGGGCCTCGACCCGCTCGGCGCCCGAGCCGCGCACCTTGACCAGGGCCAGCTCACGTTCGACGCCGTTGGGGTCGCGGGTCACGTCATGCACGCGGCGCACATTGACCACCTTGTGAAGCTGGGCCTCGATCTGGTCCAGCACCTGGCGCGTGCCGCGCGTCACCACGGTGATGCGACTGGTATGGGCCTTGTGGTCGGTTTCGGCGACCGTCAGGCTCTCGATATTGTACCCGCGCGCAGCGAACAGACCGACCACGCGGTGCAGCACACCAGGCTCGTTGTCGACCAGCAGGGCAAAGGTCGCAGTCTGCTCGGCTTGCGAGGCGGGTGGCATGTCATAGGCGGAGGCGTGTTGCGTGGTCATGGCTCGTTTCTAAGCAAAGAGGAATCGAAGAGCGAGTGCGGGTTTAAACCAGCCCCGCCCCGGCCTCGCCGATGACGTTGCCGATGTCCTCGACCTCGCCCATGATCATCTCATTGTGAGCCTTGCCCGAGGGGATCATCGGCAGGCAATTCTCGTGCTTCTCGACGCGGCAGTCGAAGACCACGACCTTGTCGCTGTTGATCATCTCCAGGATCTTGGCGTCCAGCTCGGCCGGGTCGCTGCAGCGGATGCCGACCGCGCCATAGGCCTCGGCCAGTTTCACGAAGTCGGGCAGGCTATCGGAATAGGAGTGGCTGTAGCGCTCGCCATGCAGCAGCTGCTGCCACTGGCGGACCATGCCCATCCACTCGTTGTTGATGATGAAGATCTTGACCGGCAGGTCGAACTGGATCGCCGTCGACAGTTCCTGGATGCACATCTGGATCGATGCTTCACCGGCGATGTCGACGACCAGGGCACCGGGATGGGCCATCTGCACGCCCAGGGCGGCGGGCAGGCCGTAGCCCATGGTGCCCAGGCCCCCTGAGGTCATCCAGCGATTGGGCTCCTCGAAGCGATAGAACTGCGCCGCCCACATCTGGTGCTGGCCGACCTCGGTCGTGATGTAGGTGTCGCGGCCCTTGGTCAGCTCGTACAGGCGCTGGATGGCGTACTGCGGCTTGATGGTGGTTTCCGAGGCCCGATAGCTCAGGCACTGGCGGGCGCGCCAGGTGTCGATCTGGGCCCACCAGTCGGTCAGGGCAGCCTTGTTGGGCTGATGGTCGGCGGCTTTCCAGGCGGCGATCAGGTCTTCCAGCACGCTGGCCGCGTCACCGATGATCGGCAGGTCGACCCGGACGTTCTTGTTGATCGACGAGGCGTCGATATCGATATGGATCTTCTTGGAGCCCGGCGAGAAGGCATCCAGCCGGCCGGTGACGCGGTCATCGAAGCGCGCGCCGACGCAGATCATCACGTCGCAGTCATGCATGGCGTTATTGGCTTCGAACGTGCCGTGCATGCCCAGCATGCCTAGCCACGCCGGATCCGCAGCCGGGAAGGCGCCCAGGCCCATCAGGGTCGAGGTGACCGGCGCGCCGGTCAGGGCCTGGAACTCGCGCAGCAGCTGGCTGGCGCGCGGGCCGGCGTTGATGACGCCGCCACCGGTATAGAAGATCGGCCGGCGCGCCCGGGCGATCATCGCTGCTGCTTCGGCAATGCGGCCGGCCTCGCCCTTGGTGCGGGGGCTGTAGGCGTGGGTCGAAGCGACCTCGTTCGGGCCGAAATACTCACCCTTGGCGAACTGGATATCCTTGGGGATGTCGATCAGCACCGGGCCGGGGCGACCGGTCGTGGCGATCTTGAAGGCCTCGTGGATGATCCGGGGCAGGTCGCGGACGTCTTTGACCAGATAGTTGTGCTTGGTGCACGAGCGGGTCATGCCGACCGTGTCGGCTTCCTGGAAGGCGTCGGTGCCGATCAGATGGGTCGGGACCTGGCCCGTGATGACGACCATCGGGATGGAGTCCATCAGCGCGTCCATGATCCCGGTGATGGCATTGGTGGCACCCGGCCCCGAGGTGACCAGAACCACGCCCGGCTTGCCCGAACTGCGGGCATAGCCCTCGGCGGCATGGGTCGCGCCCTGCTCGTGGCGAACCAGAATGTGCTGCAGGCGCGGCTCATGGAACAGCGCGTCATAGATCGGAAGCACCGCGCCGCCTGGATAGCCGAACAGCACCTCGACGCCCTGGTCCACGAGGCCGCGAACCACGATCTCGGCGCCGGTCATGGCGCGGTCGGCGGTTTCGGCGGGAGCGGTGCTCTCGATGGTCTGGTGGGCGGTCATGGCAGGGGTCCGAAAAAGGGGCGGTCCGTAGGGGGGGGCGGGAAGGGGTAGGCTGAAAAGAAAAAAGGTCCCGAAGGACCTTTGCGCGCGCGACTGAACTACGACGTGACTTCGAGGTCACATCGCGGACAGCCGCTCCATAAGTACGTTCATGGTTTTGCGCACGAGTCTTGCTCCAAAGCTATGGAAAGGGTGATGCCATGCGTTCGGAAGGGCGTCAAGGCGGGGTTGGCGGCAAGGATGTGCCTTTTTGCCCCAGGTTTAGCCGTTCAGTGCCTCAAGCAGCCGTTCGAGGGCTGCGCCAGCGAAGGCCTGCATGTTGGCCGCGCGGTCGTCGCTGCCGGTTTCCAGGGTAAAGGTGGTCTCGCCCTCGGCATTGGCCACGCCCAGGCAGGTGTGGCCTGCAGCGTCGCCATAGGAGTTGCCCGTTGGTCCCGCCGCGCCGGTTTCCGACAGGCCCCAGGTGGCCTTGAGGTTCTCGCGCGTCACCCTGGCCAGCAGGGCGGCATAGGGTTCGCTGGAAGAGCGCATGCCTTCGGTGGCCTTGTGCGGAATGTCCAGCAACCGCATGCGAGCCCGGGCCGTATAGACGACGCTGCCGCCCACATAGAACTTCGACGCCCCCGGTACGGCCAGCAGCGCCGCCGATATCAACCCGCCGGAGGAGGACTCGGCGATGGCGACGGTTTCACCCCGGGAGATCAGGCGCTCGGCGACGGCTTCGGCGAGGGTGGAAAGGTCGGTCATGGGGCTAGTGTCCTTGGTCTTTTGACGCCGCAGCAGGGACTCGCTCCCAGTCCGGCGTCTGGTTCCGGAACCAGGTGAGCTGGCGCTTGGCGTAGCGGCGGGTTTCCTGGCGGGCAGCGTCGAGGGCGGCCGCCAGGGTGGTTTCGCGGCGCAGATAGCTGGCCAATTCGCGATAGCCGACAGCCTTCAGCGCCGGCAGGGCGGGATCGAGGCCTCGCGCCTGCATCGCCGCTACCTCGTCGAGCGCGCCGTTCTCGACCATCAGGCCAAGTCGCGCATCGCAGCGGGCGTAGAGTTCGGCGCGGGGTGGGTCGAGCACGAAGCCCTGCCAACTGCCCGGTGCCAGGGTGGGGCGGGTGTCGGCCTGCCAGGCGCTGAGCGAGCGGCCGGTGGCCACGGCCACGGCATGGGCGCGCAGCAGGCGCTGGCGGTCCCCGACCTCGATGCGGTCCGCGGCGTCGGGGTCGAGCTTGCGCAGGTCCTCGCGAAATTCGGCCTCGCCTTGCGCCGCATACAGCAGCCCCGAGATCTCGCGCTGGGTTTCCGACACCGGCGGCACCTCGGCCAAGCCATGGGTCAGGGCGCGGAAATAGAGGCCCGTTCCGCCGACCACGATGGCGGGGCGTCCGCGCTGGGCGATGTCGCGCAGGACGCCTGAGGCTGCTTCCAGCCAGCGACCGACCGACCAGCCCTGGGCCGCGTCGACGACGCCGAACAGGTGGTGCGGCGCGCGCGCCATCTCATCGGCTGACGGGCCAGCCGTCAGGATACGCAGACCGCCATAGATCTGCATCGAGTCGGCATTGACGATCTCGCCGCCCGTGGTTTCAGCAAGCGCCAGCGCATGGGCTGACTTGCCGCTTGCGGTCGGGCCCGCGATGAGGAAAATCTCTGAACTGGACAATCTCAGGTCGAATCCCTTTTGACCTCGAGAGGTGTTGCGTCACCAGGGGGAGAAACCATGAAAAGCACCGTCAGCGCCATCCTCGTTGGTATCGCCGTTCTGTCGGCATCGCCAGTTTTCGCCGCTTCAGGCGACCGCACGGCCCCGACACAGGCACCTGTTGCCGGCGCGCCGTCGCTCGACGAGCGGCTGGGCTGCGGGGTCATGCTGGTGACGCTGGACGAGGTTCTGCAGCGTAATCCGCAACTGGTCGGCAAGATGTCCAAGACCGACGGCAGCGCTGCCATGGTTCCGCTGATCCGCATGCTGGGCGCAAGCGGCGAGGTGATGCTGGACAAGGCCTATGAAGAGGGCGGCACCCAGGGGCTGAAACCCACGGCGCTCTATCGTCGAGGCGTAGCCAACCTGTCAGCGACCCTCGCCGGCATCAATTCGACCGACGGCGATCAGGTCAAGGAACAGGCCGTGGCCATGTTCACGCGCTGCGTCTCGATCGCCGCGCCGAAGTCCTGAACGACAGGCCTGGCGTCTCTATAAGGTTGACGCGGGCGGCTTCCTCAAATAGCCGCCCGGTCATGTTCGTCATCACGCTCGTCTCGCCCGATCCTGCCGCCCTGGCGGAGGCGGCCGCTGCTGTGCGCGCCGCCTTGGCCGTCACCGCCGAAACCACGTTGGGCGCGGGAGCGGTCGACCTGTTTATCGACGCCGAACCGTCCGTCCCTGTCGCCGGGCTGGTTGGTGACCGACCCGTCGATTTCGCGGTGCAGCCGGTCGAGAACCGCCGCAAACGCCTGCTGATCGCTGATATGGACTCCACCATCATCGACGTCGAATGCCTGGACGAGCTTGCCGACTTTGCCGGGGTGAAAGCCCAGGTCTCCGAGATCACCGAGCGGGCCATGCGCGGCGAGCTGGCCTTTGAGGGGGCCCTGCGCGAGCGGGTCGGCATGCTGGCCGGCCTGGCGGTCGACGCCCTTCAGTCCTGCTATGATGACCGCGTGCGGCTCAATCCCGGGGCCCGCACCCTGGTGCGCACCATGGCCGAGAACGGCGCGCGCTGCGCCCTGGTCTCGGGCGGCTTTACCTTCTTCACCAGTCGGGTGGCGAAGGCGGCGGGCTTTCACCTGAACCGCGCCAATACCCTGATCGAAGCGGACGGCAAGCTGACCGGCCAGGTCGGCGACCCGATCCTGGGCAAGGAGGCCAAGCTGACCGCCCTGCGCGAGGAGACCTCCGCCCTGGGCCTGACGCCGGCCGATGCTCTGGCCGTGGGCGACGGTGCCAATGACCTGGCGATGATCGAGGCCGCCGGCCTGGGGGTAGCCTATCGCGCCAAGCCCATCGTGGCCGCCCAGGCCCACGCCAAGGTCGACTACGCCGACCTCACCGCCTTGCTCTACTTCCAGGGCTATACGGCTTCGGAGTTCGTCTCTTGAGCTTTCCCCGTCGCGTCGAGGCGGTGGTCTTCGACATGGACGGCCTGCTGCTGGACACCGAGATCGTCTATCGCGCCGCCATGATCGAGGCGGGCGGTGCATTTGGGATCGGTTTCACGGGCGAGATCTATGCGGCCATGGTCGGCAAGACTTCGCCCGAATCTGCCGTGATGCTGCGGGGGCTGTTTGGTGAGACCTTCCCCGTCCAGGCCTATTTCGAGCGGGTCTGGAGCGATGTCGAGGACCTGCTTGAGGCCGAGACCCGTCTTAAGGCAGGCGTCATCGAGATCCTCGACTATCTTGACGACATGGCTCTGCCGCGCGCCATCGCTACCTCGAACGGCATCGCCTCGGTCGAGAAGTATCTGGGCCGTTTCGACCTGCAGCGCCGCTTCCATGCGGTCGTCGCCAATGCCGACGTGACGCGGCACAAGCCCCACCCCGATCCCTATCTGGAAGCGGCGCGCCGCATCGGGATAGATCCCGCCCGGTGCCTGGCGCTGGAGGACTCCCACCCCGGCGTTCGCGCCGCCCACGCGGCCGGCATGATGACGGTGATGGTGCCCGACATTCTCGATCCCAACGAAGAGATGCACGACAAGTGCGTCCACATCGCCGACAGCCTGCACGTGGTTCTGGATCTGCTGAAGGCGTCGGTTTGACCGTTTGAGCCTTAGGCCCGGCTCGGGGCATTACGCGCCCAGCTGGAACGACAGTTCACTTCCCCGGAACCGTGTCGGCATAGCGCGGCCAGTTGCGTGACAGCTCCTCCACGACAATGTTCCCGGCCTTGAACGCGGCGTCCAGAGACGACTGCAGGGCCGGCACGCCGGTATGATCGCCCAGCAGATTGGTGGCCGCGTCGCCGCCCGCAGGCTGGGTGGTGTAGTTGCTGGCTGTGCGCAGCACGAGCACGCGCCTGGGGTCGGCCCGGCCAGCCCGGCCCAGGGCGTCGATGGCGGCCAGCACGCCGGTGTCTTCCATGCCGGTCATCACGAAGCCGTCCTGGTCGCCGGTCCAGTAGTCGGCCCAGGCCTCGTAGTGCTGGTTCAGGATTACGCCGTGCCAGAAGGACTGGCCGCTGACCTCGTCGCCTTTCAGAACCACCGGCGGTGTCTGCGCCTTGGGCTGGCCGACATAGGGCGCGCGCAGGGCTTTGAGGGCGTCATTGTCGGCAATGGCGGCGTTGCGGGTCAGGTCGAAGGCCCAGTCACGCAGGCCGGTGTTGAGCGGGAAGAGGTTGTAGTTCGGCGCGGCTGGGGCAGGGGCCTGGTAGGGTGCCTTGCGGTCGAACGGGATCAGGCCCGTGCTCCAGCCCTTGGGCGTTTCGCGCGGGTCGATAGCGTAACCGAAATCGCTGTCGACCACAGCGCCGATCCAGGCGGCGGAGCCGACCGAGCCCTGGTTGGGATTGACCCCGGCGATGGCTGCGATCAGCCAGTAGGACTTCGAAAGGTCAAAACGCGGGTCCAGGCCCAGGGCCATGGTCGAGATCGCCGCGCGTCCCGTGCCCATGCTGGTGGAGACCAGCAGGACCTTGCGAACGGGATCGTAGCGGAGATTCCGGTAACCGGCCGGGAAGGGCAGGACCTGGGGCATGACCTGTGCCCAGGCCTGGAACTCGCCCGCCTTGTCGCCGGTGTCCTCGCCGATCTCGAAGGCTGTGACCACCACCACCCGCACCTCGATCGTCGCGGCGACGGCGGGCGCGGCGATCAGGCACGCAAACAGGCTGGCGAGAACCGCGAGGCGACGCATGGGAGCTTCCCGAACAGAAAAAGGGCCGCGAGAGAATCTCGCGGCCCTTGCTCTTACTGCGCTTGCGGTCCGCGCTGGAAGTACTTGAAGAAGGCGCTGTCTGGCGAAAGCACCAGGGTGGTGTCTCCCTGGCCAAGTGACGCCTCATAAGCCTGCATCGAGCGATAGAAGGCCGCGAAGTTGGGATCGCGCCCGAAGCTGGAGGCGAACAGTTCGGCGCGGCGGGCGTCGCCCTCACCCCGGATTTTCTCGCCTTCCTCGGTGGCCGTGGCGACGATCTCACGCTTTTGCTGCTCGCCGATGGCGCGAAGCTGGGCGGCTTCCTGCTGGCGAGCCGTCTGCATGCGCTCGAACACGGCCTTCTGGTTGGCCTCGGGCAGGTCGGCGCGGCGGATGCGCACGTCGATGATCTGCACGCCCAGGTCGGAGGCCTTCACCTGGCGACCGACCTCGTCACGAATGGCCGCCATCACCACGGCGCGCTTGCCGGCAATGACTTCCTCGGAATTGGCGCGGCCGATGGTCTGGCGCAGCGAGGCGTTGACGATCCGCTCCAGGCGGTCGCGGGCCACCGTCTCGTCGCGCAGGGTCTTGTAGAACTGGCGCGGGTCAGTGATCCGGTAGCGGACGAAGGCGTCGACGACCAGGCGCTCCTGGTCGGCGGCGATGACTTCTTCCTGATCGGCGTTCAGGGCGATGTTGCGGTTATCAAACCGGATCACCTGATCGAGGAACGGGGCCTTCAGGTGTAGGCCGGGAGTCCGGACGACACGGATCGGGTCACCGAAGCGCACGACCAGGGCCTGCTGGCGCTGGTCCACCTTGAAGACGGTCGAGCCCAGCAGGACGAGCACGGCACCGGCGATCGCGGCCATGGCCGCCAGGCGGTTCTGGTTGGCGATCATTGGACGGCTCCATCGACGGACTTGATGACGGTGGCGGTCTTGGGTCGGAAGGCGTCGGGCGGCAGGATCACCGGAGCGCTGGCACCCTTGCTGTCGATGACCACCTTGTTCGAATTGGCCAGAACGCGCTGCATGGTCTCAATATAGAGGCGCTCGCGCGTCACGGCCGGGGCCAGCTTGTACTGGTCATAGATCTGG
The DNA here is from genome assembly GCF_058681425.1 of Caulobacter sp. AVps18. Lineage (NCBI taxonomy): Bacteria > Pseudomonadati > Pseudomonadota > Alphaproteobacteria > Caulobacterales > Caulobacteraceae > Caulobacter > Caulobacter sp. AVps18. Next base: position 4,161,779 of record NZ_CM178737.1, on the reverse strand, counting down.
TTGAAGCGGGCGGCTTCACCCGCTGCCTCGCGCACGACCTGCTCGCGATAGCCCTTGGCCTGCTGCACGATCTGGGCGCTCTGGCCGCGCGCCACGTTGGCGGCGGACTGGGCGTTCTGGCTGGCGCGCTGCACGTCGCGGAAGGCGTCGATGACCGGCGGCGGCGGCGTTGCGGCCTGAATCTGCACGCTTTCGACGAACACGCCGGCGTCGTAGCGATCCAGGATCTGCTGCATCAGCCGTTCGACCTCGGCCTGCAACTGGCCGCGGCCAGTGGTCAGGATCGGGGTCAGGGCCGTCTTGCCCACCACTTCGCGCATGGCGCTTTCGCCGACCGCGCGGATCACGCTTTCCGGCTCGCGGACATTGAAAAGGTATTTGGGCGCGTCAGAGACCCGCCATTGCACCGAAAAGCTGAGATCGACGATGTTTTCGTCGCTGGTCAGCATCAGGCGCTCGTCGCCGCCTTCAGTGCCCAGGCCGCCGATGTCGGTGGTGCGGATCTCGGTGACCGCCACCTTCTCGACCGACTCCAGAGGCAGGGGCAGATGGTAGCGAAGCCCCGGACCCGAGACTCGCGAATAGGCACCGAAGGTGCTGACCACGCCCTGCTGGTTGGGCTGAACCACATAGATGCCCGTCAGGCCCCACAGGGCCACGACGGCTCCGGCGGTCATGGCGATGGCGCGTGGACGGTCAGGCCCCTCGAAGAAGCGGCGGACACGGGCCGACAGGTCTTCAAGCACCTGATTCACATCGATCGGGATCTGGTCCCGGGGATCGCGGGGGCCGCCGGTCGGGCGGCGTGGGCCCTGTGCGGGGCCATTGGTCTTGTCCTTGTCGCCGTCAGGCGGTGAACCCCAGGGACCTGGGCCAGTATTGTCGTTCCACGGCATGGGCGGCGTCGTCTTCCCGTCGTCTTGCTTATGGGTGGGCTTGTAATGCGGCCCCTCCACGCGGATATGAGGAGCCTCGCACCACAAGGCAAGACATAGACGTGACTGGCGCTGTTTCCGTATCCCTCGACGATGCCCGCGCGGCCCTCGACCGCATCGCCGATCCGGTCACCGGGCAGGGGCTGGTTGAGGCTGGTCTCGTGCAGGGATTGGTGGTCCGCAACGGCCGGGCCGGCTTCATGCTGGAGGTTCCCGCCGCCAACGCCGCCGCCTATGCGCCCGTGCGCGAGGCCGCCGAGAAGGTGCTTGGCGGTCTGCCAGGGATCGAGGTGGCCCAGGTCGTGCTGACGGCCCAGGCCGCCGAGGGGGCAACGCGCGTGCGCAGGGGCTCCCGCGTCAGTGAGGATCCCAAGGCGCGCATGGTTCCGCCGCCCGAGGCCGAAAAGCCGCTTCATGTGAAGCACGTGATCGCGGTGGCCTCGGGCAAGGGCGGCGTGGGCAAGTCCACGGTCGCCACCAACCTGGCCTGCGCCTTTCACGCCATGGGCCTTCGCGTTGGGCTGCTGGATGCCGACATCTATGGCCCCTCGGCCCCGCGCATGATGGGCGTTGACGGCGAACCCAGCTTTGAAGACGGCAAGCTGCAGCCGCTGGAAGCCCACGGGATCAAGATCATGTCGATCGGATTTCTGGTCGACGAAGGCAAGGCGATGATCTGGCGCGGGCCGATGGCTTCGTCGGCCGTTCGCCAGATGATCCATGACGTCGCCTGGGGCTCCGAAGCCGAGCCGATGGACGTACTGGTGGTCGATCTGCCCCCTGGCACAGGCGACGTGCAACTGACCCTCGTGCAGAAGCTGCGGATTGACGGCGCGGTTCTGGTCACCACCCCGCAGGAGATCGCCCTGATCGACGCCCGTCGCGCGGCGATCATGTTCGGCAAGACCGCAACGCCGATCCTGGGTCTGATCGAGAACATGGCCTTCTTCGCCGATCCGTCGACCGGCGCGCCGATCCCGATCTTCGGCTCGGGCGGGGGTGTGGCTGAGGCCAGGACGCTGGGCGTGCCGGTGCTCGCGGAGGTTCCCATTGAGTTGGCCGTGCGCGAGGGCGGTGACGGCGGCGTTCCGGTGGTGCTGGGCAAGCCGGAGAGCGCGGCTGCCAGGGCATTCGCCGGGGCAGCGAAGACGTTGTGGGACGTGGTGAAGGGCTAAACCCTTCCCCCATCAAAGGGGGAAGGGTGTCTAGAGGAACTAGAAGCTGTAGCGGACGCCCGTCGACAGCACCACGGCCGAGCCAGTCACGTCGCCCCGCAGGTTTACCGTCGAGCCCGTTGCGGTGACGTCGGTACGATTGATGCGGTTGTCGTCGAACCCGATGTAGCTGATCGCCGCGTCCAGCTTCAGCTGTGGGCGGGCGGCCCAGGTAGCACCGGCGGCGTAGATCATGCGGTCGCCGTCCGGCACGCGGGCCGTGCGACCGAAGTCCGGTGTCGGGGTCGGGTCATATTGCACGCCGGTGCGCAGGGTCAGACGCGGGCTCGCCTGATAGTCCAGCCCGACTGCAGCGGTGGTGATGTCCTTGTAGTCCTGGACGCTGGTCGAAGCCGAGGTGGCGAACGTGACGCGAATGGCGTCGAACTCGCTCCAGCCGATGCGGCTCACCGAACCGTTCAGGGTGAGGCGGTCGTTTAACGCCCAGCGGGCGCCCAGGGTGGCCATCCACGGCGTGGTGATCTTGGCCCCGCCGTCGACCTTGAAGTTGCTGGCGGTGGGGATCGGCGCAAGCAGGCCCGAAACCGCAACCTCGCCCTTCAGCGTGTGTTCGACCTTCGACCGATAGCTGGCACCGACCGTCAGGGCGGGGGTGGGATGGTACTGCGCGCCCAGGGTCCAGCCATAGGCCCAGCCGTCGCCTTTCAGAGATTGCCGGCCGTCGGGCTGCAGCGGCGAGATGTTGGGCAGGGCGTTGGTCAGTTCGGCGTCGGCATAGACGGCGCTGACGCCCATGCCCAGGTCCAGCTTTTCGTTGAGGCGCCAAGCGACCGTGCCCTGCAGGTCGGCCGTGGTCAGGCGCGACTTCAGGGCGTCGTAGCGGGTCCAGCTGTTGGCGTCGTATTCGGTGGTGAAGTTGTAAGGCGCGGCCAGCGACAGGCCCAGGGTCAGCTGGTCGTTGATCCGCCATGCGCTGGCGAAGTTGGGAACGACGCCGTCATTGATCGGCTTGGAGGCGCGCGATGCGCCGCCGACAGCTGTCGTCACGGGTACGGGGCGCGTGATGGTCGAGCCGTTGTTGGTGACGTCCGAGTCAACCTGGATGGCGTGCAGTCCGCCGTAGACTTCGTTGGCTTCAAGTCCGGCTATGGCGGCGGGGTTCCACCACAGGCTGGCGGCGCCGCGGTCGGCGACCTCGCCCGAATAGGCCCGGCCCGCGCCGCGCACTGATTGCTCCTGGAGATAGAAGGCCGACGCCGAGGCCTGGGTGGCGGCCAGGAGCACACCGAAAGCCACGCCGGTGGCGAGGCGGTTACGCGAAAAAGTCATGAAACTGACGAGACCTTCTTGGGGAGGATATGCGCCCAGAACGCCTTGCAGCGCTGTAGGAGGGCGCGCCTCTAAACTATCCCGTCAGAAACCGTCGCTATTTCTGCTGTCTGGTGTCAATTTTGTTGCAGAAGTCAAAGAAACGGGGCCGCGAGGGCCCCGTTTCAATCACTGTTCTGTCAGTAATGGCGTGAATGTGACGGTGTAGGCGTCGCTTTCACTGTGAGGTTGTCGTTAGCCGCCGGCCATCTTGCGGAAGAACTTCTGTCCCTGCTCGCCGCCGTTGAAATAGGCCTTCTGGCCGTCCTCGGCAGTGATCTGGTCCCAGTGGTCGCGGATGCCCTCAGCCGACAGGTCGCCGTCGCTCAGATAGACGCCTTCGGTCTCATAGATGCGCGACAGGGCAAACGCCCCGGCTCCGGCGGTCAGGATCGCGCCGGTCGGCGCGTCTTCTGAGACCAGATAGACCACGCCGGGCGTCACGGCCTCGGGGGCCAGCTTGGCCAGCACTTCCGGCGGCATCAGGCCTTCGGTCATGCGGGTGGCGGCGACCGGGCTGATGGCGTTGATCTTGATGTTGTTCTTGGCGCCTTCCAGCTTCAGCGTGTTCATCAGGCCCAGTACCGCCATCTTGGCCGCGCCGTAGTTGGACTGGCCGAAATTGCCGTACATGCCCGAGGACGAGGTCGTCACAACGATGCGGCCATAGTTCTGGGCCTTCATGATATCCCAGACCGCCTTGATCGGCTTGAAGGTGCCCCAGACGTGGACCTGCATGACCGCCTCGAAATCGGCCAGTTCCATCTTGGTCAGGGTGCGGTCGCGCAGGATGCCGGCATTGGCGATCAGGATGTCGATCTGGCCCCAGGTTTCCATTGTGGTCTTGACCAGATCGGCGACGCCGGCGTCATCGGTCACCGAAGCCCCGTGGGCGATGGCTTCGCCGCCAAAGGCCTTGATCTCCTCGACGACCTTCAGGGCCGCTTCGGACGAGCCGCCCGAGCCGTCGACGCTGCCGCCCAGGTCATTGACCACCACCTTGGCGCCGCGACGGGCCAGTTCCAGCGCATGCTGCCGGCCAAGCCCGCCGCCCGCGCCCGTAACGATCGCTACCTTGCCGTCAAAACGGATGTCCGACATGCCCTGATCTCCCTCAAACACGTGTTTGGTTTGGCGCGTTTGTGCGGCGCGGGAGGGGAGGCGTCAAGCTCGTGAACTCAGGAGTTTCCCTCTTGAGCTGGGTTCATGAATAGCGGGGCGGTATCCGGATCAGCATCGAACTGACATTCTTCGGCCATCCATTCCGGAACTTGCCCAATCTTGATCAGCCCTGAGACGGCGTCGTGGCGGCACATGCTGCAAGGGGTCCGCTCATAGAGCAGCAGTAGCGAGGCGTGGGCTTCCGGCGGGTGATCGTGTTCGCCGACAAGATCCAAGACGGACAAGCCTAAATCGTGTGCCGCCTCTTCCTCAACGGTAGCGTCCAGAAATAGCTCTATTTTTGAAAAGTCGCCTGGTTCGAAATTGGCTCTCAGCAGACGCACGCCGTTTGGGCTACCAGCTTCTATCTTCTGCAGCGCCATCGCCCTGACGACGGATGATTGAACCCTGCCCAGGGCATTCACCGCGAGCCAAGACACACGCGGTGCCTGACTATCCATCCAGCGGATCAGATGCTCCGGATTGCCGGGAAAGGCGCGTCGTCCGAACAGTTGCAAATAGTGCGCTGCCTGCTTCTCATCGATCCGTGTTGTCAGGTCGTCGGCGAGCAGAAGCCATTCCGCATCTGTTAGCTGACGCAGCCAAAGCCCTGATCTCTCCGGCATTGCTCCGCGTAGAAGCCGCGAGCGGATGTCTGTGAAGTCGTAGGCTTCTACCTGTCGTGGCGATGGTTTGTTTTCGGCTTCTACATAGGCCAGAAGGCGTTCGAGGGTTGGCTGCCGCTGGCGAAGTTCAGAGAGGGTTCTGTCGATCTCCAAACTCTCGCGGGCTCGAATGGCGTCGAGCAAGCCGGCGGCCCTCCAGCCGTCTTCGTCCAGATGCTGAGCTAGCAACGTAACGCAGTCCAGAAACGCGGGCAGGCCATCCAATTGGACCAACGCCTTCATGCAATCCAGCCGGTCTTCGTCACCCAACTTGGCGAAGGTTTCTCGCAGCGTCGCGCCGTCAACGTCGCTGCATTCGGCCGCCAGCAGAGCCAACACGGAGAAGATTTGTGGAAGGTTCAACGCCTCCCGATCATCTGGCGTCTCTAGCAGCCGAGGCAGCAAAGCCAAGAAGAACGCCCCTTGATCGCCTGTAGCCGATATCAGCCTCGCCAAGTACCCACTGCGCTCGCTTTCGCACTGAGGGTCATAGGCCAGATTGCTCTCGCAGGCGCGTAGGAGGTCTTCCCTGAAGATGCTGCTGTCGGAAGCCTGTCTGAGAAGAACCATGGCCCGGCCTGATCCTTTCGCCAGGGCCAATGTGAATTCTTCTCGCGTTACGCTCATTGGGCAATCTAACCACGTGTTGCTATCCAGAATAGTGCGCCCAAACGACAATCGCCGCGCCCAGCGGTCAGGCTGGACGCGGCGAGTTCCGGGAGACCTAGCGCGGCGCTAGCCGCATCTTCGGTCCTACTTCGGCTTCGTCATTCCACCCGCCACCGGCGAGGTCGGCTTGTCGCGCTTCACGCCGGCCTTCTTGCCGGGCTTCATGAACTTGACCAGCACGCGCTGGCCGACCAGCAGCGGGGCGCCGTCGGCGCTGACCACCACTTCGACCACGCGCTCGTCGCTGCGTTGGCTGGGATCGTCCGAGGCCAGCTTGCGGGCCCCGAACACGGCGGCGCGGCGCAGAACCTTGCCGATATAGACCTTGTCCGGATCGCTCTCCGGGGCGATCTCGACTTCCTGGCCGATGGCGACATTGGGAATGTCGGCCTCGACGATTTCGGCGCGGACGATGCGCTGGGTGTCGGGCTCGAGGTCGAACATGTTGGACACGTTCAGGGTCGAGGCCCCGGCACCCGGGTTGGCGTAGCGGCGAGCGATACGGCCGTTCATCGGCGCGCGGATCACGGTCAGTTCGAGATTGAACAGCGCCTCGTTCTTGCGGGCCGTGGCGGTGGCGATCTGGGCGTCCTGGGCGGCGAGGGTGGCGCGAGCCTGGTCGACGGCGTCGCGAGCGGCATCCAGACGCGTGCCGGCCACATAGTTGTCGCTGACCAGCTTGCCCAGCCGGTCCAGTTCGCGCTGGGCGGTCTTGAGCTGCACCCGGGTCGAGGCCTGGGCCGCGCGGGCCTGGGCGACCTCGGCGGTGGCGCGTTCAACGGCCAGGCGACCCTCGTCGCTCTGCTGGCGCGCCAGGATCTGGTCCTTCACGACCACATCGCCTTCCTGCACATAAACGGCCTCGACCACGCCGCCGCGGCGTGCGGCGACCTGGATGATGCCGCCCTCGACGTCAGCCTTGCCGTTGGCGATGGCCGCATAGGGGGAGGGCTCCTCCTGGGCGGCAGCCGCCTCAAGCTTCTTCTTTTTCTCGGCCTGCTGGCCTTTCGAATAGAAGAAGCCGCCGACCAGCAGGCCGACTACGACGATGACGATCCAGAAGGCGGGACGCCGCAAAAAGCCGGGCATGTCAGTTTTCCCCAAAAGTTCAGTGGCTGAGCGGCACGGGATTGGCGTCGGGCGTTCTACGCACGTCGTCCAGGATCCGGCCGTCTTCGATGTGGATGACGCGGTCGGCATAGGCCTCCAACCGCGGGTCGTGGGTCACGCAGATCACCGCCGCGCCGCGCTCGGTCGCCGCCGCGCGCAGCAGCTTGATGACGGTTTCGCCGCTCTTGCCGTCGAGCGCCGAGGTGGGCTCGTCGGCGAAGATCAGGTTGGGGTTCTTGGCCAGGGCCCGGGCGATGGCGACCCGCTGCTTCTCACCGCCCGACAGCTCGGACGGGCGCTGGTTGACGCGCGGGCCAAGGCCCACCGATTCCAGCGCCGCCTGGGCACGCCGCGCCGCCTCGCCGGGGCCGACACCCTGATACTTCAGCACGGTCATGACCTGCTGCTTGGCCGTGAGGGCCGGGAACAGGTTGAAGCCCTGAAAGATGAAGCCGCAGTGATCGAGACGGAACTTGTCGATCTTGCCGGACGACAATGACCACAGATCGTTGGCTTCCAGCGCCGTGACCTTGCCCTCATCAGGCTTGAGCAGGCCCGACAGGGCGGCGACCAGGGTCGACTTTCCTGAACCTGATGGACCCATGACCATGGTCACGTCACCGTGCTTGGCGTCGAAATCCACGCCCTTGAGCACTTCGATGAAGGTGCGGCCGGTCTTGAAGCGCTTGACGAGGTTGTGGGCCGAAAGGGCGCTCTGGCCGCGCAGGTGGCTGTGATCATTGCTCATCGCAGCAGGTCCGCAGGTTGGCTGTTCTTCAGGACGCCCAGCGACAGGAAGCCGGAGAGCATGGCGATGATCACCAGGAAGACGGCGACGATGACGATCAGGCTGGGCGGGAAAAACATCGGTACGCCGCCCGCGCTGGCCAGCAGGGTGACCAGCCAGGTCAGCAGACCGGCCGCGCCGACGCCGACGATGCCGACCCAGAAGCTCAGCTCCATGACGATATTACGCAGGTCGCCCATCGACACGCCCAGGGCGCGCAAGGAGGCGAACTCCTTGATATTGGCCATGATGGCCCCGCGCAGGGTCTGCCAGGTGATGGCCACACCGATCAGCAGACCCAGGAAGGCCGAGAAGCCCAGCATGATGCCGATGATCTGATCGTCCAGCATGGCGCTGGAATTAGCGTCGGCCAGTTCTTGACGTGTCCAGGCCCGGAACTTGCCGTTGGCCTTCTTGTTCATCTGGGCCGCGACGATCTCGGCGCGGGCCGGGTCGCGGATCTGCACCATCAGGGGGCCGACGCGTTGTCCTGTATCGGCCTCTCCCAGCATCCGCAGCGTGTCCCGCGACATCACCAGGGTCGGCTGAATGATGTTGGGATAGCCGGTGGTGACCACAGCAATGGTGATGGTCTTGCCGTTGTAGATGGCCTTGTCGCCCTTTTTGACGCCGAGACGCTTGAGAGCGGTCTGGTCGACAGCGACAGCATAGGGCTGGCGCAGGGCCTCGATCATGTCCTGGGTGTAGTCCGTCGGGACCGTGACATAGCCCGGAATGGCATCGACAACGGTGACGTTGACGAATTCAGTCTTCCGCCCGCCGGTCTCACGGCCCTGGCCTTTTTTCTCGCCCTTGGAGGCAGCCTTGGCGCGCGCGTCGATCTTGGCCTGTTCTTCTGGTGTCAGGATGTTCTGGAAGCGACCACCGGACCCGTCCAGCGGGGCGACCTGGGTGACTTCAGGATGGCTATACACCAGGGGGATCATCCGGCGTGGCAGGCCCGACTGGCCGCCGCCGAACAGGGCCTTGGCCCCGGGGCCAAGCACCATGATGTCGGCGCGGGCCCGGTCGATCTGGGCGGTAAAGCCCTTGCCGATCCCAACAAACATCCCGACCTGGGCAAGGACGAGCAGCCCCGAGAAGGCCAGAGCGACCACGGCGGCCATATAACGACGCCACTCGTACAACAAGGTGGCCAAGGCCAGCGACATGCGAACAATGCTCCCCCAATCAAGGGTTGCAGCAATGAACGGCGATCGGCCAGCGGCCAAGTTAAATCGGGGTAAGGCAATTTGCGTCTCGCCCCTGTTGAAACATTTCGATGCGGCAACATGCTGAAATGTGGAATGTTTTTCGCTTGCTGCTTCGTGCGCCGGGCTTCCGGAGCGGGCGATCTGGTCCTTCGGCCAAGACGCTCTGAGCACACAAGGAGCATCCAATGACCGTTTCCAGTGTCGGTTCATCCACGCTGACGCAGCAATTACGCCAGCTTCAGCAGTCAATGTTCTCTACGGCCGATACCGACGCCGACGGGTCGCTGTCGCTCAGCGAGTTCCAATCCATTGGGCAGAATGTGCAGGGCGGCGACGAACGTCCCCCTGCGCCGCCCATGGGCGGGCGGGGCGGGCCCGGCGCGAGTTTCAGCGGCGACACACTGCGCTCGCTGATGTCGGTGCAGATGCTGGGCTCGGACGCCGGTTCGATCCTCAGCAGCGGCGACACCGACGCCGACGGCCTGATGTCGGCTGACGAGATTTCGAGCGCCCTGGCCGCCAATGCGCCGGAGCAGGCCAAGGGGCTGGGCCTGGAAGGCAAGATGGCCGAGGACATGATCACCGCCCTCGATTCGGACGCCGACGGGGCGCTGTCGACCGACGAGATCGCCTCTGGCCTGTCTTCCGCGCAATCGGCCATGCAGGGCATGCGGGGCCCGCCGCTGGGTGGCCCGACGCCGTCGGAAACTGCCAGCGAAAGCGCGTCGGCGTCGTCCTCCGCCAGCGGCTCCAGCACATCCTATGACACCCGCGACACCAATGAAGACGGAACCGTCTCGGCCAGCGAACTTCTGGCCTCTCTGGACACCGATGAAGACGGATCGCTTTCGACGTCCGAGTTCGACGTGTTGATGGACGCCCTGAGCGCGGTGCAGGACTCGAACGACAGCGCCCAGGCGAGCGCCAAGAGCGACACCGGCGCATCTGGCGCCGGCGGCTCCAGGCCCAGCGTCGCTTCAGACCTGATGCAGAAGCTCCTGGCGCAGCTGAATGCCGCGATGACCTCCGGTTCCACGTCCGCCGGCTCCGTCAGCGCCACGGCCTGAGGCCATCCCCTTCCTCCGGTCTTTTCGGCGATACGGGATATCGTCGGGATGGTCGGGGGAGGGGGACACCCTGCCGTCCAGACGGCACAAGCGCCTTCCTGCGGCGCAATGCGCGCAAGCCGCTTGCCTCTAACGGTAAACTTGGTGTCAATCTCGCCGCTTGGCCGACGTCGCGGGGGCGTCGCCTAGTTCAGAGGTTCTTCCGTCTTGATGTTTCGTCCCGAGAACGTTCAGGCCCTTGCCGGTCTGGCGCTGACCCTCGGCCTCTGCTGGCTGGTCTCCGAGAATCGCAAGCGCTTCCCCTGGAAGCTCGCCATCGGGGCCGTCATCGTGCAGGTCGGCCTTGTCCTGCTGCTGTTTGGCCTGCCGCAGGCCCAGGCCATGATGCGCGGCGTCAATGGCGCAGTCGAAGGTCTTGCCGCGTCGTCCCAGGCCGGAACGGCGTTTGTGTTCGGCTTTCTGTCGGGCAACGACACGGCCTTTAACGCCGCCAATCCGGGCGCGGCTTTTGTGTTCGCCTTCCGCGTCATGCCGGTGATCCTGGTGGTCTGCGCGCTGTCGGCGCTGCTGTGGCACTGGGGCATACTGAAGCTGGCAGCCAAGGGCTTTGGCTTCGTTTTCCAGAAGACCCTGGGCTTGCGCGGCCCGCCGGCCCTGGCCACCGCCGCCACCATCTTCATGGGCCAGATCGAGGGCCCGATCTTCATCCGGGCCTATCTCGACAAGCTTTCGCGGTCCGAGCTGTTCATGCTGATCGCTGTCGGCATGGCCTGCGTCAGCGGCTCGACCATGGTGGCCTACGCCACCATCCTGGCCGACGTGCTGCCTAACGCCGCCGCCCACGTGCTGACCGCCTCGATCATCTCGGCCCCGGCCGGCGTGCTGCTGGCCCGGATCATCGTGCCGTCTGACCCGATGGAGAAGGCCGCTGATCTGGACCTCACCACTGAGGACAAGACCTATGGCAGCGCCATTGACGCGGTGATGAAGGGCACGACCGACGGTCTGCAGATCGCCCTGAACGTCGGTGCCACCCTGATCGTCTTCGTGGCCCTGGCCACCATGGTCGACAAGACCCTGGGCGCCTTGCCCGACGTCGGCGGCCAGCCGCTGAGCATCGCCCGCGGCCTTGGCGTGGTCTTTGCGCCCCTGGCCTGGTCGATGGGCGTGCCCTGGAAAGAAGCCGGCACGGCCGGCGGCCTGCTGGGCGTCAAGTTGATCCTCACCGAGTTCACGGCCTTTATCCAGATGTCCAAGACCGGCGGAGCCCTGCTGGACGAACGCACCCGGATGATCATGACCTACGCCCTGTGCGGCTTCGCCAATATCGGCTCGGTCGGCATGAACGTGGCCGGCTTCAGCGTTCTGGTGCCCCAGCGTCGCCAGGAAGTGCTGGGCCTGGTCTGGAAGGCAATGATGGCCGGATTCCTGGCCACCTGCCTGACCGGCTCGCTGATCGGCCTGATGCCCCGGTCCCTGTTCGGGCTTTAGGCCCTTCCTTTCCCCTGGGAAACGCGATCATCCTCCCGGTCAAAAGCCGGGAGGATTTTCGTATGAAGCTCTATGACAGCCGCCGCGCGCCCAATCCGCGCCGGGTCCGCTGGTTCATGGCCGAGAAGGGGATCGAGGATGTCGAGATCGTCGACATCGATATCTTCAGCGGCCAGCATCGCACCCCCGACTATCTGGCCAGGGCCGGCCTGCCCAATGTCCCGGCGCTTGAGATCGACGAAGCCACGACGATCACCGAGTCAGTGGCGATCTGCCGCTATCTGGAAAGCGTCTATCCCGAGCCCAATCTGTTTGGCCGCGATCCGCTGGAGATCGCGATCATCGAGATGTGGACGCGGCGGGCCGAGATGCTGCTGTCGACGCCGCTGATGATGGCCGTGCGGCATGGCCATCCGGCCCTGGCCGCGATCGAGACCCAGGTGCCCGAGATTGCCGAGACCAATCGCAAGGCCGCAGAGCGGGCGCTGAAGGTGTTCGACCGCCGGCTGGGCGAGAGCGCGTTCATCGCCGCCGACCGTGTGACCATCGCCGACATCCTGGCGGTCACCGGCATCGACTTCGCACGTATGGTGCGGTTCCGGCCGGACGCCGAATTGGTGAATGTGGGGCGGTGGCTTAAGGCGATGATGGAGCGGCCGGCGGCCAAGGCCGGGGTTTAGCGAGACAATGTAGATCCTCCCCCTCTGGGGGAGGTGGCCTAGAGGGCCGGAGGGGGGCAGCTCTGCCTAGGCCGCATTGGCCCCCTCAGTCGCTCCGCGACAGCTCCCCCAGAGGGGGAGCATCTACCCAATACCTACCGCCCCCTGATCCTTTTGATCACCCCTGAAAAGCCCAGCATCGGCGAACTGCCCGTCGAGACCAGCCCGCGCACGAACAGCAGCGAGCCGCCGGCCTTGGTCACTTCGCCCGTCGCCGTCACCAGATCGCCCGGACGGGCGGGGCCCATGAACTCGCCGTTCAGGCTGACGGTCACGGCATGCTGTCCGGCCAGTTCCTTCCAGGCGATGGCGAACAGCGAGAAGTCGGCGAAGGTCATCATGCAGCCACCGTGCATGAAGCCGCCGCCGTTCATGTGGCGGGTCTCTGCGCGAAAAGCGGTGGTTACGGCGCCGTCTTCGTCCTTGAAGTAGAAGGGGCCGGACTGATCCTCGAACGGGTCCAGGCCCGACCAGGTACGCCAGCCGGCCCAGTCGCCGGTCTCGACCAGGCGTGGTCCGCCGGGCGCGTCGTTGCCGCCATCCATATGCTTGTCCCCTCAAAGTCTTCGGGCCTGAGCTAGAGCCGCGTCGAAAGGTGCGCAAGCCGTCCCTCGCGTAAGGCGACGATCCGTGGCATGGAACCGTCCATGACGACCCCGATCCCCATGACCAGTCCTATTCAAGAGACCATCCTTTCCCAGCTGGCGGGCCTGCCGGAGGGAAAGTCCATCGACCCCATGAACGTCGCCAAGGCGGTGCAGCCCGAGCGCTGGCAGCAGATTCTGGGTCACGTGCGCACCAATGCCATTGAGCTGGCCAAGGCCGGGACCATCGTGATCCTGCGCCACAACAAGCCGGTCGATCCCGAGAAATTCCGCGGTGTCTATCGCCTGCGCACCCGCCTTCCGGGCGATCCGACCAGCTTCGAGGCCGCAGTCAAGGACGACGGCGCGGACGACGATATCTGATCGGGCACGACTAGGTCTTGAATCGAAACTTAATCGGTGAACTATGAGCCCCAACATTTTGGGGAGTTCACCGATGCTGATTCACGGCTCGTCGCTGTCGCCGTTCGTGCGCAAGACCATGGCCTTCGCCACGGAAAAGGGTCTGACCTTCGACAACAAGGTCGCGCGACCCGGCTCGCCTGATCCAGAGTTCCTGGAGATCAGTCCGTTCAAGAAGATCCCCGGCTTTCAGGACGGCGACTTCAAGATCTCCGACTCCAGCGCCATCGTCACCTATCTTGAGGCAGCCTATCCCGAGCCCAACCTGATCCCGCTTGAGCCCAAGGCTCGCGCCCGGACGATCTGGTTCGAAGAGTTCGCCGACAGCATCTTTGTCGGGGCGGCGGGCAAGATCTTCTTCAACCTGGTCGTCGGTCCCCGATTCATGGGCGTGGAAAGCGATATGGCGGCCGTCGAAAAGGCCACTCGGGAAGAGATGCCGCCGGTGCTCGACTATCTGGAGAAGATCGCGCCGCAGAGCGGTTTCCTGATCGAGGAGCGCCTGACCCTGGCCGACATCGCCGTGGCCAGCCCGTTCGCCAACCTTATGCACGCGGGCTTTGACTTCACCCACTGGCCCAAGGCCAAGGCCTGGGCTGACGCCATCCTGGCCCGGCCCTCGTTCGCGGCGGTGATCGCCAAGGAGCGGGGTTTCCTGGGCGGCTGACCCAACGGTTGTCATCCCAGCCAAGCGCGAAGCGCGGCTAGCCGGGACCGTCAGAAGCTCAGAGCTTGTCGCGGTCCCGGGTCTTTCCAGGGCTTTCGCCCAGGATGACAGTTTCGGGGGCAGCTTGGATATTGCAAGCGGTTCCCTAAGTTCGCCCCATGTCCCTCGACGCGCTCCTCTCCGACATCGCCGCCTGCCGGGCCTGCGCGCCGTACCTGCCGCACACGCCCCGGCCGGTGACGCGGGTCGGTCAGCAGACACGCATCCTGATCGCCGGCCAGGCACCGGGGCGGCTGGTTCATGAGACTGGGCTGCCGTTCAATGATCCGTCCGGCGTGCGCCTGCGCCAGTGGATGGGGATTGACCGCGAGACCTTCTATGGCCGGCCCGAGATCGGGGTGGCGGCCATGGCCTTCTGCTTTCCAGGCACCAATCCCAAGGGCGGCGACTATCCGCCGCCACCGCGCTGCGCGGCGCTGTGGCGGCCGCAACTGCTGGAGCAGTTGCCGAACGTCGAGCTGACGCTGCTGGTCGGTAGCTATTCGCAAGCCTGGGCGCTGGGCGAGCGGGTCGGCAAGACCATGACCGACACTGTCGCGGCCTGGCGCACGTTCGGGCCCAAGGTCCTGCCCATGCCGCATCCGTCGTGGCGCAACACCGCCTGGCTCAAGCGCAATCCCTGGTTTGAGGAAGAGGTCACACCCTATCTTCGCCAGAGGGTGGCGGGCATTCTGGGCGCATGAATCGCAGGGCCCTCCTTTTCACCGCCTCGGCGGCCACGCTTTCGGGCTGCGCACCTCTCACCCAGACACTGGACCTGGCTCCGCTGGGCTTTCGTGGGCCGCGCTTCGAGGGCGACGATTTCGTCAGCTTCGACGGCGCGCGGCTGGGCCTGAAGACCTGGATGCCCAGGGATGGCGAGCCCGAGTGGGTGATCGTCGGCCTGCATGGCATGAACGACTATTCCAACAGCTTTCACCTGGCCGCCGGCTGGTGGGCGGGGCAGGGGATCGCGACCTATGCTTTCGACGTGCGGGGCTTTGGCCGCTCGCCCGAGCGCGGGGTCTGGGCACCGATAGGCATGGTGGTCGAGGATATCCGCACCTGCGTGGCCCTGGTGCGCGAGCGCCATCCTCGGGCCAAGGTGGCCCTGGCGGGGATCAGCATGGGCGGTGGCCTGGCGATCGTGGCCATGACCGACCCCGATCCGCCCAAGGTGGATCGCCTGCTGCTGTTCGCGCCCGCTGTCTGGGGCTGGTCCGAGCAGCCCCTGCCCAACCGCGCCAGCCTGTGGATAACCTCGCACATGGTCGGCGGCTGGGTGGTGGAGCCGCCCGAATGGCTGGTGCGCAGCGTCATGCCCAGCGACAATCTCGACGAACTTCGCCGCATGGGCCGCGATCCGATGATGATCTGGGGCGCGCGGTCCGACACCATCTACGGCCTGGTCGGCCTGATGGAGAGGGCCTCGCGGGCGACCGACCGGATTCCCGTGCCCACGGGGTACTTCTACGGTGCCAACGACCATATCATCCCCAAGGCCGCGACGGTTGACGCTGCCGCTCGCCTGAAGGCTGGCGATCGCACGGCCTTCTATGCCCAGGGCTGGCATCTGCTGCTGGTTGACCAACAGGCGCCGGTGGTCTGGCGTGATGCGGAAAGCTTCCTGCGCGACCCCGCCGCGCCCTGGCCGTCTGGCGTTCCGGCCATTCCGCGCAACGTCAAGGCGATGGAGGCGATGGTCCCCAAACCGCGCAAGGCGGCTTCGGGGTTGTGAGGTTGCGCCGGTGAGCGTACACCCCGGTGCATTCTTCCTGTCTTCGGCGAGACCTGCGGCATGACCTTGTTCGATTCCCCCGATTTCGAGGGACATGAAGGCGTTCATTCCTTCTTCGACGAAAAATCCGGTCTAAAGTCGATCATCGCCGTCCATTCCACCGCCCGCGGCCCGGCTGCCGGTGGGTGTCGAATGTGGGACTATGCCAGCGCTGACGCCGCCCTGACTGACGCTCTGCGCCTGTCGCGCGGCATGTCGTACAAGAACGCTATGGCCGATCTGGATTTCGGCGGCGGCAAGGCCGTGATCATCGGTGACAGCCGCAGCCAGAAGACGCCGGAACTGTTTGAGGCCTTCGGCCGGGCCGTCGACAGCCTGAACGGCAGTTACTGGACCGCCGAGGACGTCGGCGTTTCGCCGTCCGATCTGGAAAGCACCCGCAAGACCACCCGCTATGTCGCCGGGCTTGAAGGCCATGCGGCCGCCTCAGGCGACCCGTCGCCGGTCACCGCCGAGGGCGTGTTTCGCGGCGTACGTCTTTGCGTCGAACGGGCGCTGAATCGCGACCTCAAGGGCGCGCATGTGGCGATCCAGGGCGTGGGCCATGTCGGCGCCTATCTGGCGCAAAAGCTTCATGCGGCCGGCGCGGTCCTGACCATCGCCGACGTCAATCAGGCGGCCCTGCAAGAGGTCGCGGCCCTGACCGGTGCAACCATCGTTTCAACCGACGCGATCTTTGACGTCGAGGCCGATGTCTTCGCCCCGTGCGCCCTGGGCGGCGCGGTCTCGGCCGCGACCCTGCCGCGCCTGAAGGTCAAGGTGATCGCCGGCGGCGCTAACAATCAACTCGCCGACGCCATGATTGGCCAGACCGTGTTTGATCGCGGCATTCTCTATGCCCCCGACTACGTCATCAATGGCGGCGGCATCATCAATGTGGCGGCCGAGATTCGGGCGCTGGAAGCGGGCGGTTCGTTCGACGGCCAGTGGGTAGCCACCAAGCTGGACCGCCTGGCCCAGACCCTGGGTGAGGTGATCGACCAGTCGATCGCTGAAAAGCGTCCGGCCAACCTGGTGGCCGACGAGATCGCCCGGGCCAGGATCGCGGCGGCGCGGGGCTGACCTTAAGCCGTCTCGCGCGTTCTCCCAGGGCAACCCGGGAGCCTCGCCATGCCCACGCCGTACCTAGACGACCTGAAGCGCCAGATGGAAGAGGCTGTCGCGGCCCAGGATTTCGAAACCGCCGGCAAGCTTCGCGACCAGATCGAGGGCGTGCGGCACGACAACCTTGTGCGCGGCGTTGAGCACCCTCCTCAGGCCTCCTATTTCCAGCGGCAGGTCCCGGGAAAGATGGGCCTTGGCAGCGACCAGCAGGTCTATACCCCGCCGGCCGGCTGGATTGCGCCCCGGAAGCCTGATCCTATGACCGCCGGCCACTCCAGGGGGGCACGGCGGCGCAAGCCCTAGTCCCTCGCGGTGCGTCCGCTGAGGTTGGTGCCGGCGTCCTTGTTCAGCGCCAAAAACAACGGCATGGCCAGCAGGGTCATACGCCTGATGGCCAGCTAGGGCCGGGCAAAGTGATCGGGCGTCAGGGAACCGTTCGTGCCGCGTGCCAGGTGAAGCTGACCCCGAGGGCAAGGCCAACCATGGCCCAAGCCAGGGATCTCAGTGGCCGGGACGCGGCTCGAAGCTGCGCTTCTCTTTCAATTTCAGGCATTCAGCGTCGGGCTTGCGGCCGTGCTGCGGCTTGGGCTCGGACTTTCTAACGCTGTAGTGGGTCATGGGGTCTTGGTGCTGGAAGCCGTTGGTCATGGCCTTACCTCCCAAACGTCCCATCACTCTATCACGCCGCTTCGCTGACGGTGCCGAGCAACTGGACATCCACGGAGACGTGAAGTCTTGCGGCGCCTGGGTCGCCCAGGATCGCGCCCGAAACCGGCATCGCCTGGGCAGGCGTGCGCGTCGCTGCCACTCGGATCAGGTCGGGGGACTCGGCCAGTCCGTTGGTGGGGTCGAACTCGATCCAGCCCAGATCAGGCAGGAAGACCTCGCACCAGGCATGGGTTGCGCCCGCGCCGCGCACCGAGCCCGGCGCGCTTGCGGGGCAGTACAGATAACCGGTGGCGAACATCGCGGCGTAGCCTAACTGGCGCAAACCCTCGACCATCAGCCAGGCCAGATCGCGGCAGGCTCCCGAGCCAAGGGCCAGGGTTTCCAGCGGCTTTTGCACCCCTTCTGCATAGCGGGCGACATAACCGAACTGGCTGTGGATGGTTTCATTGACCCTGAGCAGGAAGTCCAGCGCAGGCTCGTCCAGCCTGCTGGTCAATCCGCGCAGCCACTTCAACAGGATGCCGTCGGGATCATCGGTGACGGGTACGATGAACGGCTCAAGCGTCGCGCGATCTTCGCGCGCATAGACGATGGGCGACAGGGTGTGGGGGTTGTCGATCCTCAGCGGGGATAGCGGAGCCGGGAAGCGGTCGATGACCAGTTCGCTGCCGATGCTCAAGGACGTCGCGACGCCTTGAGGATGGAACAGGCACACACAATTGCCGTTCGCGTCATAGGTCCAGCGCGTGTCGCCCGGCGGCGACAGCTTTAGCGAGGCGCTGACAATGCGCAGGGCGTGACTGTCGCGCGGCCGGATCAACAGCCGGTGCTGGCCAAAGCCCACGGCGCGATCATACTCGTACCGGGTTTGGTGAAGGATGCGAAGCCGAGCCATCGGGCAGTTTAACCCGGTCGCGGCGGCTTCGTTCCAGCTTCTGGCTCAACGTGTGCCGCTGACGTCCGCGACCCGAGCCCGATCCGAGGTCAGGCGGCGAAGCCGGCCTCGGCGAAGGCCAGCATGCGGGCCAGCAGCGCCACGACGTCGCCTTCGCTGGTCGTGCCTTCCGACAGCACGTTCAATCGGTCGAACTCGGCGAAGCGGTTGTTGTGCAGCATGCCCAGGGTGAAGTGCAGGCGCCAATAGACGTCTTCGGGCGAAAGGTCGGGGCGGCCCACTAGCAGGGCGTCGGAGAAGCGGCGCAGGTGCGAGACATCAGTCTTCAGAACCTGGCGGATTTCATCGGTGCCCTCGCTGCGGGCCCGGATCAGGAACTGGAGCGAGATGCGGCGTTCATGGTCGGGGGCCAGCCAGCGCAGGGGAGGGGTCAGCAGGGCGGCCAGCACCTCACGCACGGGCGGCTTGCCCTGATTGCGGTCATTGGCCTCGTGCAGCATGCGGGCCCGTTCGCGATTCAGCTCCGCAGTGCGGCGCCGGAAGATCTCGAACAGCAGGGCGTCCTTGGAGCCGAAATGATAGTTCACCGAGGCCAGATTGACGCCTGCTGCGGCTGTAATGTCGCGCACCGACACGTTCTGGAAGCCGTGAAGGGCGAACAGGCGTTCTGCGGCGATGAAGACGAGATTCTTGGTCGCGGCTTCAGTCTCGGCGGCCTCGACCCCGACCTCGTTGAGAACGGGCGAAGCGACGGCGTCGGTGGTCGGACTCACTACAATTTCCCCTTTACCCGTGGGGAAGTCTTACGGCTGTTCGAATTTGGCGCAAGCGTCAAGATGGGCCGAGCGCTGATGAAATGCCGCTTGAGCGAGGGTATGCGGGCCGAGCAAGCGCCGCGAACGCGATGTGCTTTCCTTGGCGGCGAAACGCAGTAGGGTAGCGGTATCAAGCGACGGAGGGCGCGGCGATGATCGGTACGGCTTTGGCCTTGATGCTGCAAAGCGCTCAGACGCCCGCGCAGCCAGATGACCCTGCCAATGTGGATTCGGTCACCGTGACCGCCGCCGGCAAGAAGGTGTCGCTGCCGCCCTGGTCGCGACAGGTGCGCGCGATCGGCTGGCCATTCCTTGGTCTGGGTCAGGACAAGACCGTGCTGATGTTCGCCAAGACGGGCAGGTCAGTGGCCGGCGCGCCCTACCAGCGGGTCTGGGTGCGCCACGAGTTCCGGCTTGAGCAGGTTGAGGCCCTGGCCGCGCCACCCCTGACCTATCGCTCCGAGCGCCTGGCTCAGGATGTGGATTGTGAAACCCGGACATTCCGAAGCCTGGCCGTCTATCGCTATCCCGAGAATAACCTGGGCGGCGAGGCCGTGCCGTTCGCTTTTGAAGACAAGACTTGGGTAAAGCCCGAGCCCGGCACCTTCGACGAAACGGTGGTCGAGGCCGCCTGCATGAGGCCGGCCTCTTAAGGCATTGTCGGAAAAGCAATCTATGGCGTTTCGCCAGGGCGGCTTTACCGCGCCTGCGACTGTAAAACGGCAGGATCGGCCGCCAGGCTCCAGAGGTAGATATTGCGTGCGCGGGTGCCGGCGCGCAGGCGCTTGAGCTCGCCCGCCTGCTCGCTGGTCAGTCGCAGGCGCTGATAGCCGCGCCCTTTCAGGCAGGCCGTCAGAACCGGTTCGATCTGGCGAGCCACCTGGCGCCAGGTGCGGTCCATGCGCATGCGCGACTGGGCCGCATAGTCGAGCACGGCGCTGATATCGGGATTTGGGCTGGTCAGGTCGGGTTGTGGCGAGCCGTCCATCTGGGCGGCCTCGGTCATGAAGGCCAGATCCACCTGCGGGGTGCTGACCGTAGCCTTGGTCTCGGCGTCATAGGCGCATTCCACGGCGTCGGTGCGGTATTGCAGGAACGACACCCCTGGCTTGCCCCAGGTCTCGCCTTTGGGCTGGGCCGCCAAAGCGCTGGTCGTCTGGCCGGCGAGACTCGCACAGGCCAGCACAATGGCGATGGTTCTGACGCCCTGGTTCATGACCGCGTTCCCTATGCCTGATCGTAGGGTCGTTTGCCTGCCGCCACGCGTCAAGATGATACCCATTCAAGAAAAACCCCGACGCCAGGGGCGCCGGGGTGATCGAGATTGTTTTTGATCGCTGCGGCTTACCAGCTGCGTTTGACCATGAACCGAAGGCCATAGCCGCTGACATGGGATCCATAGTTGCCGCCGGCTTCCGCGAGGAACTCCATACCGCCGGCCTGGGCCAGGTGGGCCCCCACCCGCACGTCGGCAAAGGCACCGCCCTCGCGATTGGCGAAGGTGATCGGATTGCTGGTCGGGTTGAAGGTGACCTTGTCCGCGCCGCCGAAGTCATTGACCGCAGCGACAGCCAAATAGGGCGTCAGGATGCCGCCCATGGCCGCATGAGGCTTGGCGCCGGCGCGCACGCCCACCTTGGCCCGAAGCAGGGTGTCGCGCGACAGGGCCACGGCCACGTCCTGGACGGTATAGTTGTTCAGGGCCTCTTCGTCGCCCTTGCGCGCCACGGAGCCACGGCTGGCGGTGACTGCGGCCGAGGGTTCGACGAACCAGCCGCCCATGGTCATGTGCTTGCCGGCCTCGAGCGTAGCGGCGAACTGGCTGGTCTTCAGCGACTGGCGGTAGTTGGCGTAAGGGCTCTCGATATCGCCGTCGCCCCGGTCGTAGCGGACCAGAGCGTTCATGAAGAAGGCGTTGGGCGTGTAGGACGCATAGGCCCCGATGTTGAAGCCCTTCACCTCGTAGGTGTCGCGGGTTTCCTTGAAGGTGGCTCGCGAGGTCGCGTAGCCGGCGGTAACGCCCAGCACGGCGGCCCCGGTGCTCATGCCCTGCAACACATCGACCCCGAACTGGCCGCCAGCATAACGCTGGTCGTAGTCGAGGCGATAGGTGGTCTGCACGCCCAGCGGAGCGAGGGTGCGGCTGTCGTCGCGGCGCTCTTCACCACCGAACACCTGCGCCCAGGTGTGGACGCCCTCGGGCACATCCTCTTCCATCGCCAGGGTGCGATAGCGTTCGAGATGCGAGGACCAGGCGGCCTCGGCCTTGAAGAAGAGGTTGCGACGGATCTCGGCGAACTTCACCGTTTCGACGGCTGCGGTGTCAGGGATGCGGATCAGCGAATAGATGCTGGAGGTCGCATCATAGATGATGCCTGACTGCGTCAGTCCCTGGCGCAGCGTGCCATTGGGCAGGACGAATGCCGTTGCACTGGAGCCGGTGGCGGCCTGTGCAATGGCGATCTTGCCGAAGCTGCCCGGCGCGCCGAGCTGGTTGATGACGACGGTCGTGGCCCCGGTCGCTGTTCCGGCGATGACCAGCCTGTCGCTGACACCGGACTGGATATCGAGGTTCAGCTGAGCGCCAGTTCCGCCGACATAGGCTCCGGTGACGCTCAGGATGTCGCCGACGACCCCGTTCGACAGGCTGACCGTGCCGTTGTTGTTAAACCGTGTCAGGCCCGCGAAGGTCGTGGTGGTGGCGACGGGGAGGGCATTGGTCAGGCCCACCTGAATCCGGCCGCTGTTGTTCAGCGTGCTGACATTAGCTGAGCTGAAGTTCGACTGCATGTTGGCCGTGAACCAGGTTCCGGCATTGCCGAAGGTCATGGCTGTGGCCGTGGCGTTGTTCAGGGCACCATTGATCACGCCACCGGTCGCGTTGGACCAGGTGATTGCGGTGGGGTTGGGCGAGCCGAGGGAGAAAACGCCGATCGCATAGCCGGCGTGGTCGTCACGACCGGTGGTGATCGTTCCCGTGTTGGTCAGGGAGACCTCGGAGGCGTTGACGAAGCTTAGCGCCGCCCGGCCGATCTCCGGGCCAAGCGCATTGATCGTGCCGCTGTTGGTGACGCTGGCCGCGCCCGAGGTCGACAGCACGACCGCCGATGTGCCGCCCCTCGTGGTCTGGACAGAGCCGGCGTTGTTCAGTGACAGGGCACCGCTGGTGGACGACAGCAGGAAGCCGCCGATGCCCTGGACTTGAACGCCACTGGCGACGCTGACATTGACCACCCCGGTGGACGAGCCTGCCCGAACCGCCGTGCTCGTGGTCGAGCTGACATTGGCCCCGAAGTTGAGCGTGCTGGTTCCGGTCGCTGCGAAGGTCTGCACGCCAAACAGGGCTGTCGCATCGATCACGCCGTTGGAGTCGAGGCGCAGGGCGCCCGAGCCGGCGTTTGTCAGGTCGATCACGGCGGGACCCAAAGCCCGCAGGACGCCGCTGTTGGAAACGATCAGGTCGCTGGTTGACGCGGTGCCCGTAATGGCAGCGTCAATCGCACTGGCACCGAGCACGCTATCGGCCGTGCCCATTGCTCCGGTGTTGTTCAGCGTTATGCCGCCGCCGACGGTGCGAGCAAAAATGCCGGTAGCGAGGGCTTCGCCGCTGAACACGTTGCTGTTGCGCAGGGCAGCACCGTTGTTGAAAACGATGCTGCCGTTCGTGCTGGTGAGCGACACAATGCTCTTGCTGGCCTGGCCGGCGGGTGGTGAGCCAACGCCTTCGAAGATTGTGGTCCCGGCGGCGGCGCTGAAATTGATATTGCCGTTCGCCGTGATCAAGGAGACCGCGTTGCCCACGCCGCCTGAGTTTGCGTCGCCGGTCACGTCGGCGGCCGTCGTCAGGTTGATGGCGCCAGCGCCAGACGTCCGGGCAAAGATCCCGTCATTCTGGGCCAGGATGGCTGCGTTGGCCGACGTTGAAATAGTCAGGTTTCGCGAACCGCTGGAATTGATACGGATACCCGAACCGCCGACCGTGATCGCCCCATTTGCCGCTACATTGATCGCGTCGACATTGGTCGGGTCTTGCGCACCGATCAGGATACCGTCGCCGGTAATGTATGTCGGGGCGGTGATCGAACCGCCGGTGGTAACGTTGATCGCGCCCAACGGTCCGTTCTGAACCAGGGCGATGCCTGCGCCGTTTGTCGCCTGCAGGCTGGCCTGACCGGTCGAGACGGTGATGGCTCCGCCCGCCGTGATATCGATGGCGTCGCCGTTCAGGCCGGTCACCTGGCCCTGGCTCAGCGCCACGCTCGCCGATCCACCGGTCGTGATACGGATTGCGTCGGTCTGGCCGCGCACCAGAAGAGAGGCGTTGGTGGCGGGGGCGGTGAGGTCCAGCGTGACCGCGCCCTGCGCGCCGCTGAGGTTCACGGCTGAGCCGCCGGCGGTGGTGTTGATGATTGCCAGCGATGGGCTGGCGGTCGTCAGCGTACCTGTGGCGGTGCGTCCAACCGCGATGGCGTCAGCGACTGCGGTGGTGACCCGCAATCCGCCATTGGTCACATTGACCGCTCCGCCCGGCGCCTGCTGCAGGGTGACGCTGATCGGCGAGGCCGGCGTATAGGCGATGCCGCTGGAATAGGTCCCCGGGGCACAGGTGACCGACTGGCTGACTGCGGGGCCGCACTCGTCGGCGGCCAGGGCGCTGCCGGGCAGGCTCAGGGCCACGCCGGCGCCCAGCAGTCCCGCCAAGGCGGGTGCGGCGCTGGTCATCAGAACAAGCGCCAGTCGTTTCGTGCCGCGAGCCATGGACCCCCCATTGGCGGAGATTCGAGTATTTCTCGGCGGACCTTGCTTGGTTCGAGGGGAAAACTCAAGCGATGGTGGCTTCATTGAGCCACCGTATGTTACGCCACGTTGGCTGGTTGAAAATTTGCTGAAACGCACACCATTTCAGCCTAGGGCGCTACTTGTGAAGTCATGACCGACAATTGCCGCCAATCTCTGGGGTGGAATGTTTGCCGTCGAGGAATATGCTCTGTCAGCGCAAGGCTGAACCCGTCTCGAGGTCTGTGCATCGCTGCTGAGACCTCTATTACATGACGCGACAGGCTAGCGGGTTTGGGCGATTGCAGGTTCTGACGACGCCGCGAATCAGCGATCCCGTCCGCCGTCGGGTGGCGCAGGGTGGACCGGGGGCATCTGCTGACGCGCAGGTTTGAGGTCTAGCCGCGCACCAGTTCGCGCATCGCCTTGTCCAGGCCCTCGATCGTCAGAGGGAACATGCGGTCGTTCATCAGGGTCTTCATCACGCCGATGGACTGGGTGTAGTCCCAATGCCGCTCTGGCGTCGGGTTCAGCCAGATGGCGCTTTGATAGATGTCGGCTACGCGCTGCATCCAGATCGCGCCGGGCTCCTCGTTCCAGTGCTCGACGCTGCCGCCCGGATAGGTGATCTCATACGGGCTCATTGTCGCGTCACCGACGAAGATCACCTTGTAGTCGCTGGGGAACTTGTGGAGCACGTCCCAGGTCGGGATCTTTTCCACCTGGCGGCGACGGTTGTCCTTCCACACAGCCTCATAGAGGCAGTTGTGGAAATAGTAGAATTCAAGGTGCTTGAACTCCGTCTTGGCGGCGCTGAACAGCTCCTCGCAGAGCTTGATATGGCCGTCCATCGAGCCGCCGATGTCGAAAAACAGCAGCACCTTGATCTTGTTGCGGCGCTCGGGTCGCAGCTGGATGTCCAGATAGCCCTTTTCCGCCGTGCCACGGATGGTGCCGTTCAGATCCAGTTCCTCTGCGGCACCTTCGCGGGCGAACTTGCGCAGGCGGCGCAGGGCCACCTTGATGTTGCGGGTGCCCAACTCGACGCTGTCATCCAGGTTCTTGTATTCGCGCTTGTCCCAGACCTTCACGGCCCGGCCGTGGCGGCTCTTGTCCTGGCCGATGCGGACGCCTTCGGGATTGTAGCCGTTGTTGCCGAACGGGCTGGTCCCGCCCGAGCCGATCATCTTGTTGCCGCCCTCGTGGCGCTTTTTCTGCTCCTTCAGGCGCTCCTGAAGGGTTTCCATCAGCTTCTCGAAGCCGCCCATGGCCTCGATCGCCGCCTTTTCCTCGTCGGTCAGGAACTTCTCGGTCAGGGCCTTGAGCCACTCTTCCGGGATGTCGGCCGTCAGGCCGTCATTGACGGTCTCCAGCCCCTTGAAGACGTGGCTGAAAACGCGGTCGAACTTGTCGAGGTTCTTCTCGTCCTTGACCAGGCTGGCGCGCGACAGGAAGTAGAAGTCCTCGATCGAGCGATCGATGACGTCCTTGTCCAGCGCCTCCATGAGCATCAGGTACTCGCGCAGGGACACCGGCACCTTGGCCGATCGGAGTTCTGAGAAGAAGCGCAGGAACATGGCGGAGGGCCTCGAACAGTTGTTCGGAGCATGGAGGGTTCTTTATCGAGACGCAACGGGGGGCGTTGGACTCACCCCCGCCGCAGGATGAACTCCAGGTCCCGCGTCTCGCCGACCGGGAAGAAATACTCGCCGACCTTGGCAAAGCCCAGACGCTCGTAAAGCTTCTGAGCACCGAAATTTTCTGACCAGACACCGATCCAGAGCGGGCGGGGACCGTCCTTTTCCAGCCAGTCCAGCGCGGTGTTCAGCAGCATCGAGCCTTTGCCGCCGCCCTGGTGCGCCTTGAGCACATAGACGCGCTTGAGTTCGCCATGGCCGGGCTGGACGTCGGGGTGGGGCAGGTCGCAGGGGCCGGCCAGGGCATAGCCGATGGCCTCGCCATCGTCTTCCAGTAGCCACGTGGCCTTGGAGGGATCGGCCAGATCGTTTCGGGTTCGCTCCAGGCCATAGGCATAGGCCAGGAAGGTCTCCAGATCCTCGGACGGATAGAGATAGTCGAAGGTCTGGCTGAACGTGCGGGTGCCCAGGCTTGAAACCGTATCGGCGTCTTCGAGGGTGGCGCGGCGGATCAAAAGAGTCATGACGGCTTCAATAGCTGCGATCTTGCGGTTTCGTCCAATGTCGCTCTTGCGATAGGCTTTCCCGCCAAGCGCCCCACAAGGATCTGTGATGGACGTCTCGCTCTACACCCACGCCGACATGCTGGACCACCGGCCCGGCGACGGCCATGCCGAGCGCCCCGAGCGCCTGCAGGCGGTGATCGACGCCCTGGACGACGATCCCGCGCTGCATCTCGAAACCCACGAGGCGCCGTTGGTCGATATTGCCGACCTGGCTCTCGTGCATCCGCAGGCCTTCATCGACGGAATCCTTGCCGCTGCGCCGCGTTCAGGCCGCGTGGCGCTGGACCCCGACACCGTGCTGTCGACGGGCAGCCTGGGCGCGGCGCGGCGGGCAGCCGGGGCGGCGGTTTCAGCGGTGCGTCAGGTGGCGGCCGGACAGGGCAGCCGGGCCTTCTGCGCTGTGCGTCCGCCTGGGCACCATGCCGAGCCTGGAACCGCCATGGGGTTTTGCGTCTTCTCCAACATCGCCGTAGCGGCCCGGGTGGCGCAGGCCTCGGGCCTGCGGCGGGTGGCCATCATCGACTTCGACGTCCACCACGGCAACGGCACGCAGGCGGCGTTCGAGCACGACCCGACCGTGTTCTTCGCCTCGATCCACCAGTCGCCGCTCTATCCGGGCACCGGTGATCCGTCGGAGACGGGTCTGGGCAATATCGCCAACGCCACGGTGTCGCCCAATGCCTCGCCTCAGGTCTGGCGGGCCATGTTCGAGGGGCTGATGGACAAGGTCGATGCCTTTTCCCCCGACCTGGTCCTGGTCTCGGCAGGCTTCGACGCCCATGTCCGCGACCCGTTGTCGGCCCAGAACCTGGAAGCCGAGGATTTCGCCTGGGCGACGCGAGCTATCGTCTCGGTGGCCAATGCCCGCGCCAAGGGCCGTATTGTTTCCTCGCTCGAGGGCGGCTACGACCTGCAGGCGCTTGGGCGGTCCGCCGCAGCACATGTCAGCGCTCTGCAGGAGGGATGAAGGACACGAATGGCGCGCCTGGCGCACCCCAATCGGGTCTTCCACAACATGGCCGACGCAATGCCCGCCGACCACATTCCCGTTGCGGCCGCGCCGTCGCGTTGCGGCCTGATCACCCTGGCGCGCCATGGCGAGCCGGCCCTGTCGCGCAAGGTGCGCTTCAACTGCCAGGCCTATGGCGAGTGGTGGGCCCTTTATGAAGTGGGCGGCCTGAAGCCTGACCAGCCGCCGCCGGCTGCCCTGGTCGAAATGGCGCGCGACGCCGGCGTGATTCTGGCCTCGACCCGTCGCCGCGCCATCGAGACTGCTCAGGCCGTCTTTGGCGAGCGGGCCTTTGTCACCGACGAGCTCTTCATCGAGGCGCCTTTACCACCACCGCCCTGGCCGCGCTGGATCAGGATGACGCCCAGCCATCTGGGCTTTTTCGCCCGCTTCTGGTGGTGGTTCTTCAATAATCACGGTGGGCAGGAGACCCGCGCCCAGGCCGAGGTTCGCGCCGACCGGGCCGCCGACCTGCTGATCGAACGCTCCGCGAACGGACAGGACGTGCTTCTGGTGGCCCACGGCTTCTTCAACTGGATGATCGCCCGGTCGCTGGAGA
This sequence comes from Caulobacter sp. AVps18, assembly GCF_058681425.1. NCBI lineage: Bacteria > Pseudomonadati > Pseudomonadota > Alphaproteobacteria > Caulobacterales > Caulobacteraceae > Caulobacter > Caulobacter sp. AVps18. The sequence goes on along the minus strand of NZ_CM178737.1, from coordinate 4,133,877 downwards.
AGAGGGGGCTGCGTCGGATACTCGACGAGGGCCACGGCTACTGGAGCGTCAAGCGCTTCGCTCGGCCCTGAAATCGCGGCCCCGCCGTCGTATTCTGACTTTCCTTAACCCTGGGCGACCTCTACGCCGTTGCCCGCATGTCGCCGCGCCACTAGGGTGCGACGTTCTCCTCGGAGTTGAAATGACCGACGCCCCGAAAGCCCTGGATGGAGACCTGGCCGGCCTGAGCTTCGAGCAAGCCCTGGCCGAGCTGGAAGCCATCGTCTCGCGCCTGGAGTCGGGACAGGCTCCGCTTGAACAATCCATCGACATGTACGAGCGCGGCGCGATTCTGAAGGCGCACTGCGAAAAGAAGCTGGAGGCCGCGCGCCTCAAGGTCGAGAAGATTGTCCTGGGTCAGGGCGGTGCTGTTTCAGCTGAAGCGACGGACTTCGTCTGATGGGATCTGCGACGATCACCTATGACGAGTTCGAGAAGGTCGACATCCGCATAGGGACCGTCACCAAGGCCGAGCCGTTTCCCGAAGCGCGCAAGCCGGCCTACAAGCTGACCATCGATTTTGGCCCGGTCATCGGGATCAAGCGCTCGTCGGCCCAGGTCACCAAGCATTATACGACTGACGAACTGGTCGGTCGCCAGGTGGCCGCTGTCGTCAATTTTCCGCCGCGCCAGATCGGGCCGGTGATGTCTGAAGTGCTGTGTCTGGGCTTTCCGGACGCCGAGGGCGGCGTGGTGCTGCTGGGCGTGGATCGCGCGACGCCGGACGGGGGGAAGCTGTTTTGATCGATCTGGAACGCCGCATCGTTCAGGCCGCCGACATTGTCACCGTGGCGCTGGACGAGTTGTTGCCCCGTGCCGAGGGCCCTGAAAGCCGCCTGACCGAAGCCATGCGCTACGCGGCCCTCGGGCCTGGCAAGCGGCTGCGGCCGTTCTTCGCGCTTGAAACGGGCAAGATGTTCGACCTGCCGGAGCGGCCGGTGCTGCGGGCCGCCTGCGCGCTGGAGTGCATCCACGCCTATAGCCTGGTGCATGACGACCTGCCGGCCATGGACGATGACGACATGCGTCGCGGTCGCCCGACCGTTCATATCCAGTATGACGAGGCCACCGCCATCCTGGCCGGCGACGCCCTTCAGACCGCAGCCTTCGAGATCATGGCTCACCCCGACACCCATGACGACGGCAATGTGCGCTCGGAGCTGGTGCGCAAGCTGGCCATCGCCTCCGGGGCCAAGGGCATGGCCGGCGGCCAGATGATCGACATTCTGGGCGTTCGCGACGACCTGGGGGCCGTGGCCCGCATGCAGCGCCTGAAGACCGGCGCGCTGATCGCCTTCGCCTTCGAGATTCCGCTGATCATCGCTCGGGCAAAGGATTCCGAGCGCGCCGCCCTGATGGCGTTCGCCCAGGACCTGGGTCTGGCCTATCAGATCGTCGATGATATCCTGGACGCCGAGGGCGATGAAGCCGTGCTGGGCAAGGCCGCCGGCGGCAAGGACGCCGCCATGGGCAAGACCAACTATGTCACCCTGCTGGGCCTGGACGCCGCCAAGGACCGGATGACGCTTTTGGCAGCCCAGACCAAGTCTCACCTCGATATTTTCGGCGAACGCGCCGATCATTTGCGCCGTAGCGTCGATTTCGTGCTGGACCGCCGCAACTGACCGCGCTTTCTTCGGACATGACGACCGTGACCCCTCTCCTCGACAAGATCGCTTCACCCGCCGACACGCGCGCGTTTTCGGTGGCGGAACTCAAACAGCTGGCAAGCGAAGTGCGCGCCGCGACCATCGACGCTGTCTCCGTGACCGGCGGTCACCTGGGCGCGGGCCTGGGCGTGGTCGAACTGACCGTCGCCCTGCACCACGTCTATGAGACGCCCAAGGATATCCTGATCTGGGACGTCGGCCATCAGGCCTATCCCCACAAGATCCTCACCGGGCGGCGCGATCGCATCAAGACCCTGCGTCAGGGCGGTGGCCTGTCAGGCTTCACCAAGCGGGCCGAGAGCGAATACGACCCGTTCGGAGCGGCCCATGCGGCCACCTCGATCTCGGCTGCCCTGGGCTTCTGCGCCGCGCGCGACGCCAAGGGCGAAGACAACCGCGTCGTGGCCGTGATCGGCGACGGCTCGATGAGCGCCGGCATGGCCTATGAGGCGATGAACGCGGCCACCGACACGACCAAGCAGCTGACTGTCATCCTCAACGACAACGACATGTCGATCGCTCCGCCCGTCGGCGGGATGAGCGCCTATCTGGCCAATCTCGTGTCCGGCGGGGCCTATCGCAAGGTCCGCAAGCTGGGCAAGACGGTGGTCGAGAAGCTGCCGACCCCGATGCGCGAAGCCGCCCGCAAGGCCGAGGAATATGCCCGCGGCATGGTCACCGGCGGCACCTTCTTTGAGGAACTGGGCTTCCACTATGTCGGCCCCATCGACGGCCACGACATGGACGCCCTGGTCTCGGTGCTGAAGAACGCCCGCGAGTTCAAGGAAAAGCCGGTTCTGGTTCACGTCGTGACCCAGAAAGGCAAGGGCTATGCCCCCGCCGAGGGCGCGGCCGACAAGCTGCATGCAGTGGTCAAGTTCGACGTCGTCACCGGCCAGCAGCAAAAGGCCGCCGCGGGCCCGCCTAGCTACACCAAGGTGTTCGCCCAGGAGCTGGTCAAGCAGGCCGAGGCCGACTCCAAGATCGTCGCCATCACCGCCGCCATGCCGTCGGGCACGGGTCTGGACCTGTTCCAGAAGGCCTTTCCAGAGCGGACCTTCGACGTCGGCATCGCCGAGCAGCACGCGGTGACCTTCGCCGCCGGTCTCGCGGCTGACGGCATGAAGCCGTTCGCGGCGATCTATTCCACCTTCCTGCAGCGCGGCTATGACCAGGTGGTCCACGACGTGGCCATCCAGCGTTTGCCGGTGCGCTTCGCCATGGATCGCGCAGGCCTGGTTGGTGCCGATGGCCCAACCCACGCCGGCACCTTTGACATCGGCTTCATGGGGGCTCTGCCCGGCATGGTGCTGATGGCCGCCGCCGACGAGCTGGAACTGGCCCGCATGGTCGCCACCGCCGTCGAGATCGACGACCGTCCCAGCGCCTTCCGCTATCCGCGCGGCGAGGGTTTGGGCCTCGAAATGCCGGTTGGCTGCGCCGAGCCGCTGGAGATCGGCAAGGGCCGCATCGTCCGCGAAGGCACCAGCGTCGCCATCGTGTCGTTCGGCACGCGCCTGACCGAGAGCCTGAAAGCCGCCGACCTGCTGGCCGCGCGCGGCCTCTCGGCCACCGTCTGCGACGCCCGCTTCGCCAAGCCGCTGGATATCGACCTGCTGTTGCGGCTGGCCCGCGAGCATGAGGCGATCATCACGGTGGAAGAGGGGGCCATGGGCGGTTTCGGGGCCTTTGTGCTGCAGGCCCTGGCCACGCACGGCGCGCTGGATCGCGGCCTGAAGATCCGCACCCTGGTGCTGCCCGACGTCTTCCAGGACCAGGACAAGCCCGACCTGATGTACGCCCAGGCCGGTCTCGACGCCGAAGGCATCCTGCACGGCGCGCTGGCGGCCCTGGGTGTCGACAATGCCTCGGCGGCGGGGCGGCGGGCTTAGGGCCTCACGGCAGCCCACTCTAGTCGCTAGCCCTATACGCAACAGGCGCGGACACCCTTGCGGGGCCGCGCCTGAAGGGAAAGTCGGCTGATCGCGATCAGAACGGCGAGAAGCGCTCGACCAGGGCCTGACCGGCCGGGGTCTTCTGCACGCGGCTGATATCGCCCCGGCCGCCATAGCTGATGCGGGCCTCGGCGATCTGGGTGTGCCTGATCGTGTTGGCCGAGGAGATGTCTTCGGGGCGCACGATGCCGGCCACTGTCAGCTGGCGCAGTTCGGCGTTGGTGCGCACTTCCTGGGTGCCCTGGATAACCATGTTGCCGTTGGGCATGACCTGGCTGACCACGGCGGCGATGGTCAGGCTGATCTTTTCCGACCGGCTGACGCTGCCGCCGCCGTTGTTGCTGAAGGTGGAGTCGGTGCCGATGGCGTTGGCCGGATCGAAGCCGCCCGGGAGGATCTTGCCCAGGCTGGACTCCAGGCCCAGCAGGTTGCTCACCCCGGCCTTGGTGCTGGAGGTGCGCGAGCTGGCGGTGGTGTTCTTGGTGCTGGCGCTGTCGTCGATGTCGATCTGGACGGTCAGAATGTCACCGATCTTGCTGGCGCGCTGGTCGTTGAAGAAGGCGCGCGCGCCCACCCGCCACAGCGAGTTGGCGGAAGCGGCCTGTGGAGCCACGTCGCGGGAGGCGACGAACTGCTGGGTCATCGGGGCCAGCTGCGCCGGATAGCCAACCGGCGCCAGTTCAGGACCCTTCACCGCTTCGGTGACAGTCGAGCAGGCGGCCAGCGGGGCCAGCAGGATGACGGCGGCGAGGAGGGGAGAGCGCATGGCGATGACCTCTAGCGAGCGGCGTAGCGAACGGGTGAGCGGTTGGCCTTCAGGCGCTGGGCCTGGGGACCGACGACGGCGGAACCGGGGCCGGTGGCGACGGCCTCGATGATTTTCTTGGACAGGGTGTTCTGAAGGGCGAAGGCATCGCCGACTGCGGCGGCGGCCATGGCCTTGCCCTGCAGGGTCAACGAGATGCCACCATCCTCATAGGTGACGGAAACCAGGTCGCCGGATTTGATGACCTGGGCGGCTGAAACGTCGCGCAGCGAGGCGACTGCGCCCTGGCGCAGCGGGCGGCGGACGCTCATGCCGATCAGGGCGTCGGCGTCGCCCGGCGAGTCGCTGGGGGCGGCGGCGACCTTGGTCCAGATCAGGTCTTGCGGCTGGACGATTTCGCCGGCCGCCAGGCTGCGGGCATAGGCAAGAACTTCCACATTGCCGCGCACAGCGGTCGGTGCGCTGCCGCCGTCACCGCCCTGGCGCACAACGATCCGGCGGATGCCCTGCGAATTGCTCCAGTCCAGGCCTGCGCGGCGGGCGGCCGACTGCACCATTCCCGCATCCAGCACGGCCGACGGACCCACCCGCGTGGCGACCAGCACATTTGAACCGGCTCCCGCGCCTTCGAACAGGTCGCCCAGGGTGACCCGGCCGTCGGCGTCGGTAGTGTCGAAGCGCAGGGTGACCGGCTGGCCGGCCAGGGCCGGGGCGGCGATCAGGAGGGCGCAGGCGGCCAGAAGCAGGCTTTTCATGATCCTATGACCTCAGCTGCGAGGTGGCCTGGAGCATCTGGTCGGCCGTTGTGATGACCTTGGAGTTCATCTCGTAGGCGCGCTGGGCGACGATCAGGGCGGTGATCTCGCTGACTGCGTCGACATTGCTGGACTCGGTGTAGTTCTGCAGCAGGGTGCCGAAGCCAGGCTGGCCGGGGGCAGCGACATTGGCGGGGCCCGAGGCACCGCTTTCCATCAGCAGGTTGTCGCCGATGGCCTCCAGGCCGCCCTCGTTCATGAAGTTGGCCAGCTCGATCTGACCCACGGGCTGGGGCTGGGCCGAGCCGTCGATGGTCACCTGCACCAGCCCGGTCTTGCCGATGGTGATGGCGGTGGCGTTCTGGGGGATGGTGATCCCGGGCTGGACGAGATAGCCGTCCTCGGTCACGACCTGGCCCTGGTCATTGGTCGAGAAGTTGCCGGCGCGGGTGTAGCCCGTCTCGCCCGAGGGCAGCAGCACCTGCAGGTAGCCCTTGCCCTGTATGGCCACGTCCAGCTCGTTGTTGGTCATGGTGGGCGTGCCCTGCTCGGTGATCCGATAGACCGAGCCGGCCTTGACGCCGCCGCCGACCTGGACGCCCGTGGGGACCACGTTGCCGTCGCTTGACGACTGGGCACCGGCCCGTTCGATGGTCTGATAGAGCAGGTCCTGGAATTCGGCCCGCTGACGCTTGAAGCCAACAGTATTCATGTTGGCGATGTTGTTCGAGATCACTTCGACATTCAGCTGTTGGGCCGACATGCCGGACGCGGCGGTACGCAGAGCTTGCATGATCTAGGGTCCCTTAATTGACTTTGCCGAGGCGCTCGACGGCGGAGCGCGTCAGTTCGGCGGTGTTGTCCATCATCTTGGCCATGCTCTCGTAGGCGCGGAGCACCTCGATCATTTTCGTGATCTGCACGACGGACTGGACGTTGGAGGATTCCAGCATGCCCTGGTGCACAACCGCGTCGGGTGCCGGCTGAAGGGTGACGTTGGCGACATTGCGGTAGAGGTTGTCGCCGTCCTTGCGCAGGGCCGACAGGTCGTCGGCGCGGACCACGGCGATCTTGCCCACCCGGACCTGGCCCTGGCTGATCGAGCCATCCTTGCCGATGGTGACGGCACCCAGCAGGGGATTGATCGTGATCTCGCCGCCGCCTTCATCCAGAACCGGCGCGCCGGCCTGGGTGACCAGCTTGCCCTCCGGATTGGTGGTGAAGCGGCCGTCGCGGGTGTAGCGCTCGCCGCCTGCCGTCTGAACCTTGAAGAAGCCCTGGCCTTCGACGGCCAGGTCGAAATCACCGCCGGTCTTGGTCATTGCGCCCTGGGTGAAGTCGCGGATCACGCCGTCATCCAGCACGAACTTGACGGGGTTTGACCCGCCCAGGGTGCGGGCGGGGCTGGCGGGCTCTGTGCGGATCATCAGGTCTTCGGTCTTGAAGCCCGTCGTGTTCGCATTGGCGATGTTGTTGGCCACGATGTCGAGTTCGCGACGCAGCGTCATCTGCCGCGAAAGGCCCACAAACAGTGCGTTGTCCATGACGTTTACCCGGACGGCTGGCGCGACAATTACGCCGACAGGGTCATTGCAACCTTTGGGCCAACTCGAAAATGTCAATGAAAACAATAGATAGAAAGGTTAACGAGGGGGTGTTGGGCGGAGTCTGCCGGGCAGATTCAGCCTGCGGCGAAATGGCCTCCAAAACACATCGTTAACCATGCTGAGCCATCAGTAGGGGCATAGATTCCAAGGAACCGCGCGCGTGGCCAAGAAACCCCCAAAGGAAGCTCCCGCCCCCGAAGGCGAAGAGGGCGCAGCCGAGGGCGAAGCGCCTGCCAAGAAGAAGCCACCGATCATCCTGATCGCGGCGGCTGCCGGCGTTCTGGTGCTGGGTGGCGGCGGTGCTGCGGCCTTCTTCCTGCTCAAGCCCAAGCCTGCCGCCCATGGCGAAAAGGGTGCGGAGGAGCACGGTAAGGAAAAGAAGGAAAAGAAGAAGGACGATAAGAAGAAGGAAGGCGAGAAGGGCGCTGAAAAGGCCGCTGAGGGTGCCGCCGGCACGCCGGTGATCAAGGAAGGCCCCGACGGGATCGTCTTTTATACCCTGCCTGATATTGTCGTGAACATGCAGACGGCGGACGGCAAGACCACCTTCCTGAAGCTGAAGCTGACCTTCGAGTTGCCCGACGAGGAAACCGCCGAGGTGCTCACGCCGAATCTGCCCAGACTGTCGGACATGTTCCAGACCTTCCTGCGGGAGTTGCGCCCGGAAGATCTGAACGGCAGCCAGGGCGCTTACCAACTGCGTGTCGAGCTGCTGCGTCGCGTCAATCTCGTCGCGGCGCCGTCCAAGGTGAACGCTGTCCTGATCGAGGAGATGCTGATCAACTAGCCCCCTCGGGAGCTGGTTGGGCGAACCAATATGGCGGACGAAATCGACGATCAGGCCGCGATGGCTCAATGGGCCTCGGAGAATCCTCCGGGAGGCTTCGACCAGCCCGCCGGTGGCGGCAACGAGTTCGGCGATTTCAGCGGCGGCATGGGTGGCGGCGGCTGGGACGATGGCGGCGGCGACATGATGGGATCCGAAAGGATCCTGAACCAGGACGAGATCGACAGCCTGCTGGGCTTCGACCTGTCGGGCGATGGCGGAGACGACCGTACCGGCATCCGGGCGATCATCAATTCTGCCCTGGTCAGCTACGAGCGTCTGCCGATGCTCGAAATCGTCTTCGACCGCCTGGTGCGGTTGATGACCACGTCACTTCGCAACTTTACCTCGGATAACGTCGAGGTCAGCCTCGACAACATCAGCTCGATCCGTTTCGGCGACTATCTCAACTCGATCCCCCTGCCGGCCATTCTGGCGGTGTTCCGGGCCGAGGAGCTGGACAATTACGGCCTGCTGACGGTTGACTCCAACCTGATCTACTCGATCGTCGACGTGCTGCTGGGCGGGCGTCGCGGCACTGCGGCCATGCGTATCGAGGGCCGTCCCTACACGACCATCGAGCGCGTTCTGGTGCAGCGGATGATCGAGGTGGTGCTGCACGATCTGAAGAGCGCGTTTGAGCCCCTGCATCCGGTCAATTTCTCGCTGGACCGGCTGGAGACCAATCCCCGCTTTGCGGCCATCGCCCGACCGGCCAATGCCGCGATCCTGGTCAAGCTGCGGATCGACATGGAAGACCGCGGCGGTCGCATCGAGCTGCTGCTGCCCTATGCGACCCTTGAGCCGATCCGCAAGATGCTGCTGCAGCAGTTCATGGGCGAGAAGTTCGGTCGCGACAACATCTGGGAAGGCCACTTGGCCACCGAACTCTGGACCACCCAGATGGAGGTTCGCGCCGTGCTCGACGAGCAGCAGCTTCCCCTGTCGCGCGTACTGGACCTGAAGGTCGGCGACACCATGATGCTGAACGCCACGCCCGACAGCCTGGTCGAGCTGCGCGCCGGGGCCATCCCGCTGACGCGCGGCCGCATGGGCCGGCGCAATCATTCTATCGCCATCCGCGCAGAGGCTCCGCTGACGCCGGCCGCCAAGAAAGCGGTCCAGAAGCTGAAATGACGTTCGCCGCGCTCGCCCTGAACATCTTCCTGGCGGTCCTGCTGATCGTGGCCCTGGGCTTTGGCTGGCGGCTGGAGCGGCGGCTGAAAGCCCTGCGCGACAGCCATGTCGGCTTCGCCAAGGCTGTCGCTGACCTGGACCAGGCCGCCGCACGCGCCGAGCAGGGTCTGGCCGATCTGCGCGCCGCCACCGACGAGGCCTCCGAGGCCTTGGCTGACCGGATCGAGCGCGCCACGGTCCTGGCGGCCAAGCTGGATGAGCGCATCAATCGCCCCCTGGTCACGCCGCCGCCGGCCGCGCCCACTGCGGCCCTCGCCGCCCGCTCCGAGCCTGTCGCCCCCAAGGCCGACCGACGCCTGAAGGCCGAGGATTTCGAGCGCCTGCTTGAGCGCGAGGCCAAGGCCCGCCCGCCCAGCGCGGCCGTCCGTCCAGAACCTGCGCCGGGCCCCGCGTCTGCAAGGCCTTTGCCGCCCAAAGAAACCCCACGTTCACGCGCGCGGGTTGATGATGACCTTTTTGAGGGACCGGTCGAAACGCCGCGTCCCGGATCCAGTTTCAGAGACCGGCGATGAAGAACATTCCCCGTATCCTGCCGCTGGTCGGTGTCGCGGTCGGTGGCGTCCTGGCCATGAACGCCCTGGCCGGGGCCCGATCGCTGCCTGACATGATCAGTGGCGCCAAGGCGTTCGCTGAGGGCGCGGCCAAGCCGGCCGGCTCCAAGGCAGGGCAGGGTGAAGCAGCGGCCTCGGCTGAAAGCGCCGGGCGCGACGCCGCAGCCAAGGCTCCGGCCGCCGCGCCGCCGCGGGTCTGCGCCCCGTCGGCCAGTGACCTGGCGCGCGAGGCCGGCCTGTCGCCTGCCGAACTTCGCATCCTTCAAAGCCTGGGTGCGCGCCGCGGCCAGCTGGACCAGCGCGAACAGGACATCGACGTTCAGTTGCAGCTTCTGTCGGCTGCGGAAGCCAAGCTGGACGCCAAGGTCAAGGCTCTGAACGGCCTGAAGGGCGACATCCAGGGGCTGCTGGGCCAAGCCGACTCTCAGAAGTCGGCCGAGATCGATCGCATGGTCACCGTGTTCTCGGGTATGAAGCCCAAGGACGCCGCCGCCCGCATGACCATCCTGGACGACGCCGTTCGCGTGCCGATCGCCGCCAAGATGAAAGAGCGCACGCTCAGCTTGATCCTGGCCAATATGACGCCGACCGATGCCAAGGTGCTGACCGAGAAGCTCGCCAACCGCTTCGTCGGCGACGCGATCACCAAGGGCAAGGCGGCCGTCGCCGACAACGCCGCAAAGGCCGGTCCGCAAGGCACCCAGGCGTCCGCCGCTCCGCTGGCCGGCGCCGCGCCCAAGAAGGCCGGTTAGGCCCTCGATGAGCCTGCGCACGCTCCTGCGGACCGGTGTCGCGGCGGTTTGTATCGCCAGCGTGGCGGCACCGTCGGTCAATGCCGCCGGCCCCATCGCCGCTGCGCGTGGCGGCGTGGACGTGCGCGTGGCCCAGGCGGCTACTTTTTCACGGATCGAGTTCCACGGCGGCGCGCGGATGACCGTGAAGCGCGACGGTCAGGTCATGACCTTGCGCTTCAATCGTGACGCCAGTCCCGACATGACGGTGCTGGGCCTCACGCCCCCGCGCTGGGTCAAGTCTGCTCAGGCCCGTCGTACGGGCGGAGCGCTGGAAATCGTGCTGACCCTGGCCGACGACGCCGATGCGCGCACCGGTAATGCGGACGGCGCCGAGTTCGTCAATGTCTTCGCCAAGGCCGGAGCCATGGCCGATGCGGCCCAGACGCCGCCGCCCGCCGCGCCAATCGGCCGCCCAAACCCGATGCCGCCGGGCGGCGTCGTACGGGCCGCTTTCGAAAAGGCCGACTCCCAGGTTCGTCTCAATTTCAACTGGGCGGCACCCGCCGGGGCCGCCGTATTCCGCCGCGGCGAGGCGGTCTGGGTGGTGTTCGATACGCCTGCGCGGCTGGATATCTCCAAGCTGCCGGCTTCCAGCGCCCATTACAGCAAGCTGCAGGTCTTCAAGGGCGCTGACTATTCCGCTGTGCGGATCGTCACACCGGCGGGCGCGCCCTACTATGCCGAAGGTCTGGGTGGGCTGTGGACGATCAGCCTGGGAGCCGGCTCGCAGCCGACGCCCGACCCAATCCGCGTCGCTCGCGACGAGACCGCCAATCCGGCTACCCTGACGGCTGTGCTCGCCGGCGTAACCCGCGCCGTCTGGGTTGCCGATCCAGCGGTTGGCGACCGTCTGCTCGTCGCGCCGGCCCTGGCACCGTCAAAGGGCCTGCCCTCGCGACGCGAATATGTCGAGATGGCCCTACTGCCGTCCGCTCAGGGCCTGGCGGCCGAAACCTATGCCAGCGACATGATGGTCTCGACCGAGGGCGATCTGCTGCGGATCGGTCGGCCCAAGGGGCTGGTCCTGTCGCCGCTGTCGGTCTCGACCCCGCCGGAGATCGCGGCCGCCGGTGCCCCACAGCCTATGGCCATGCCGGCGCTGATCGATCTTGAGAACTGGCCAAAGACCGGGTCTGGCGGGTTCCTGGCGCGCTACAACGCCCTGCAGAGCGCCATCCCCGTAGCGGGCGAGGGCGAGGACAAGGCCGGCGACATCGGCGCGCGCATGGCTCTGGCCCGGTTCCTCGTCGGGTCGGGCATGGCCTATGAGGCCATCGGCGTGCTCAACGCCGCCGCCCGCAAGCACCAGACCCTGATGGGCGACGCAGAATTCCGCGGGCTGCGCGGCGTGGCCAGGGTGCTGGCCAATCGCCTGGCTGAGGCCGAAAGTGACTTCGCCTCTCCGGTTCTGGCCGATGATCCCTCCAGCGCCCAATGGCGTGGCTACATCGCCGCCCAGACGGGCGATTGGGCGCAGGCGCGCGAGAAGTTCGCCGCCGCCGGTCGTGCCCTTGATCTTTTCCCGCCGCTTTGGCGTGCCCGCTTTCTGCACGCCCAGGCCAAGGCGGCGCTCGGAACCGGCGATCTGGGAGGGGCAGCCCGGCTGGTCGGCGACGCCCTAAAGCAGCCCAAGGTTCCCGTCGCCGACCAGTTGGACATTCGCCTGACCCAGGCCCGGATCTTCGAGGCCAAGGGCGAGAAGATGCGCGCCTTGCGCATGTACCAGGCCATCGCCAAGGCACCCATCGACAGGCTGGCGACGCCGGCCATGCTGTACGCCACCCAGATTCGTCTGGCCAAGGGCCAGATTGACGCGGCAACGGCAGCCAACGAGCTCAACCAGCTTCGCTTCCGCTGGCGCGGCGACGGGGTCGAACTGCAAACCATCCGGGGTCTTGGCAAGCTCTATATCGACCAGGGGCGCTATCGCGAGGCGCTGGAAGTCCTGCGTTCGGCGGGTAACCAGTCGGATCATCCCGAAGCGCTGGCTCTGCGCAACGACCTCAACACCGCGTTTCGGGCACTCTTCCTGGACGGGCTGGCCGACGGCATGCAGCCGATCCAGGCCGTCGGCATGTTCTATGACTTTCAGGAGTTGACGCCGATCGGCGTCGATGGAGACCAGATGGTGCGCAACCTTGTGCGCCGCCTTGTCGACGTCGATCTGCTGGACGACGCCGCCAAGCTGCTGAAGTACCAGGTCGACAATCGCCTGAACGGTGTGCCCAAGGCCCAGGTGGCGACTGATCTGGCCTGGATCTACCTGATGAACAAGCAGCCCGAGAGCGCGCTGCAGGCCATCAACGATACCCGAACCACCATCCTGCCCGCAGGACTGAACGCCGAACGGCGTCTGGCGACCGCGAGGGCCTATATGGGTCTTGGTCGTTATGATGCGGCGCTTGAACTGGTCGAGAAGGACAACAGCCGCGACGCCCAGGATCTGCGTGCCGACATCGCCTGGAAGCAGCGCACCTGGCCTGTGGCCGGCGCACTCTACGAGAAGGCGCTGGCAGATCGCTGGAAGGGGCAGGGGGCCTTGTCGGTGGGCGAAGAGGGGCGCTTGCTGCGCGCCGGCGTCGCCTACAGCCTGGCAGACGATGGCGCCGGCCTTGGGCGCCTGCGCCAGCGCTATTCGGGCTTCATCGAAGGCGCGGCCAACCCCGAAGGGCTGCGGGTGGCCCTGTCGGGGATGGATGTCGAATCGCTGTCCAGCGCTGACTTCGGCCGCGTGACCGCCGACAACGAGGCCTTTGGCGGCTGGGTTGCCAAGATGAAGGATCGTTTCCGTGCCGCACGTCCTGCCGGAACCGCCGCGCGCGGGTAGGGCCGAGTTGAAATCTACCCCCAGAAGCCCCTGAGTTCAGCCGCTCGCGCACAAGATGTTCGCGATGGCGCGGCGTTCGGCGCGAACATCCTCCGAAATGCGATTGGTCTTATGGCGGGTGCCCTGCGTTTGGCCTAGGTAGAGCCTGCCCGACTTCCCGGGCGGAACGTTGATCTGCGGCCGCTTGCCAAGCGCGCGCGGGCATGTCATGACAACGTTGTCATAGGGTGGAAGATCTAGTGAATATGACCAACGACGGCGAAAATGGCCGCGAGGTACTGGTTCTGCTTGGCGGAGCCGGGGACCTGGCCCTGCGGATGCTGCTGCCCTCCCTCTATTTTCTGGAGGTTGATCGCCTCCTGCCGCATGACATGCGGATCGTCGGCGTGGCTCGTGGAGATCACGACGCGGCCAGCTACAAGGCTCTGGTTCGCGAGCAGCTAGGAAAGCGCGCTACGGTCGAAGAGGCCGCTTGGGCCCGCCTGGCCGCACGCCTCGACTACATTTCGGTCGACATAACCAAGGATGAAGGCACGGCCAAGCTGGCCGAGCGCATTGGCGAGTACGGCTCGCTGGTGATCTTCTTCTCGCTGTCGCCCAGCCTGTACGGCCCGGCCTGCGCGGCGCTCAAGACGGCCGGCCTGACCGGACCTGAGACCCGGCTGGTTCTGGAAAAGCCGATCGGCCGCGACCTGGAAAGCTCGCGCGCCACCAACGCCGCTGTCGGTGCCGTGGTGGGCGAGGACCAGATCTTCCGCATCGACCACTATCTGGGCAAGGAGACCGTCCAGAACCTGACCGCCCTGCGGTTCGCCAACGTGTTGTTCGAGCCCCTGTGGGATCGCAACACCATCGACCACGTTCAGATCACCATCGCTGAAACCGAGAAGGTCGGCGACCGCTGGCCCTACTACGACGAATACGGCGCGCTGCGTGACATGGTCCAGAACCATATGCTGCAGTTGCTGTGTCTGGTCGCTATGGAGGCCCCGTCGGGCTTCGATCCCGATGCGGTGCGCGACGAAAAGGTCAAGGTTCTGAGGTCGCTGCGCCGCTTTACCAAGGATTCGGTCGCTCACGATACGGTGCGTGGCCAGTATGTGGCCGGCGTCGTCGAGGGCGCAGCGCGCGAGGGCTATCTGGACGAGGTTGGCAAGGCGACCAAGACCGAAACCTTCGTGGCGATGAAGGTGGCCATCGACAACTGGCGTTGGGACGGGGTGCCGTTCTTCCTGCGCACCGGCAAGAACCTTCCCGACCGTCGCACCCAGATCGTGGTCCAGTTCAAGCCTTTGCCACACAACATCTTTGGTCAGGCCACTGATGGCGATCTGGTCGCCAATCGCCTGGTCATCGACCTGCAACCTGACGAAAACATCGTTCTGACCCTGATGAACAAGCGCCCCGGTTTGTCGGAAGAGGGGATGCGCCTGCAGTCCCTGCCGCTGTCGCTGTCGTTCAGCCAGAGCGGCGGCCGTCGCCGCATTGCCTATGAAAAGCTGTTCCTCGACGTGTTCCGCGGCGACCGCACCCTGTTCGTGCGCCGGGACGAGGTCGAGCAGGCGTGGAAGTTTATCGATGGCGTCTCGGCCGCCTGGGTCGAAGCCAATATCGAGCCCGCCCCCTATGCCGCCGGTACCTGGGGACCACAGTCGTCCAACGGTCTCATTGCGCCCGGTGGGCGTGCGTGGAAGGCTTGATCATGAGCTTGCCGACAATCGAGGCCTTTGCGAGCCGCGAAGCGCTCTATGACGCCGCTGCGGCCTTGCTGGTTTCGAGCCTGACAGCGGCTGTGACCGCAAACGGTGCTGCCGGCTTTGCCGCGACCGGGGGAACCACCCCGGCACCGGTCTATGAGCGCATGTCGGCCTTGCCGGCTCCGTGGGACAAGGTCACCGTGACCCTGACCGACGAGCGATTTGTGCCGCCGTCGGATGCCAGCAGCAATGAAGGCCTGGTTCGCCGTCATCTTCTGAAGGGCGAGGCCTCTGCAGCCCGTTTCGCGCCGCTGTTCTTCGAAGGGCTCGGTTCGGATGAAGCGGCCCGGGCCGCCGAGGCCGGTGTCGCAGAGGCCCTGCCGTTCGGCGTCGTGGTCCTGGGCGTCGGCGGCGATGGCCACTTCGCGTCGCTGTTTCCCGGTTCGACCGTTCTGGACGCCGGCCTCGACCCGGCGAACAACCGACTGGTCCTCGCGGTGCCCGCCGGCCAGCCGGCTCCCGATCTGCCGCGCCTGAGCCTCACCTTTGCAGCGCTGACCCGAACCTCGCTGATCGTCCTGCTGGTCACCGGGCAGGCCAAGCGGGATCTCCTGCAGGCCCCCGTCGATCCTGCCTTGCCGGTTGCCGCCATTCTCAACCAGGACCGCGTGCCGGTCCGCATCCTTTGGGCCGAGTAGCGCCATGAGCCTCAACCCCGTTATCGCCAGGGTCACGGCCCGGATTATCGCGCGCAGCAAGGACAGCCGCGCCGCCTATCTGGCCCAGATGGATGAAGCGATCGCCAGCAATCCGGGCCGTGCCAAGCTGTCCTGCGCCAACTGGGCCCACGCCTTCGCCGCGTCCCCCGGGATCGACAAGGTCCGGGCCCTCGATCCGAACGCGCCCAATATCGGCATCGTGTCGGCCTATAACGACATGCTTTCGGCCCACCAGCCGCTGGAAGAGTATCCGGCCCTGATCAAGGTCGCTGCGCGCGAAGCCGGCGCCACCGCCCAGTTCGCCGGTGGCGTTCCGGCCATGTGCGATGGCGTCACCCAGGGCCGTCCTGGCATGGAGCTGTCGCTGTTCTCGCGCGACGTGATCGCCATGGCCACGGGCATCGCCCTGACCCACGACGCTTTCGACAGCGCGCTCTATCTGGGCGTCTGCGACAAGATCGTACCGGGCCTGGTGATCGGCGCCCTGACCTTCAGTCACTTGCCGGCCCTGTTCGTGCCGGCCGGTCCGATGACCTCGGGTCTGCCTAATTCGGAAAAGGCCCGCATCCGCGCGCTCTATGCCGAGGGCAAGGTCGGCCGCGAGGAACTGCTGGCCGCCGAAAGCGCCAGCTATCACGGCCCGGGCACCTGCACCTTCTATGGCACGGCCAACACCAACCAGATGCTGATGGAACTGATGGGCTTCCATCTGCCCGGCTCGGCCTTCGTGCATCCCAACACGCCGCTGCGCGAAGCCCTGGTCAAGGAAGCCGCGCGGCGCGCCGCAGCCGTAACCGCCAAGGGCAACGAGTACATTCCGGTCGGCCGGATGATCGACGAGAAGTCGGTCGTCAATGGCGTGGTCGGCCTGATGGCGACCGGCGGCTCGACCAATCTGGCCCTGCACCTGATCGCCATGGCCCACGCGGCCGGCGTCATCCTGACCGTCGAGGATCTCGATGAGATCTCGCGGGCAACACCGCTGCTGGCCCGGGTCTATCCGAACGGTTCGGCGGATGTGAACCACTTCCAGGCGGCTGGTGGCATGGCCTTCGTGATCCGCGAACTGCTCAAGGCAGGCCTGGCCCACGAGGATGTCCTGACCATCGCAGGCCCGGGCCTGTCGCGCTATGCCCAGGAGCCCTACCTGGACGACGGCGAACTGAAGTGGCGCGAGGGAGCGGTCGAAAGCCTCGACACCGCCATCGTCCGTCCGGTCTCCGACGCCTTCAGCCCGGAGGGCGGTCTGCGCCTGCTCAGCGGCAATCTCGGTCGCGGCGTTATGAAGATCTCGGCGGTGAAGGCCGAGCATCACACCATCACCGCGCCGGCAGCCGTCTTCCAGGAGCAGGAAGACTTCATCGCCGCCTTCAAGCGTGGCGAACTGGACCGCGACGTTGTGGTCGTCATGCGCTTCCAGGGGCCGGCAGCCAACGGCATGCCCGAACTCCACAATCTGTCGCCATCGATCTCGGTTCTGCTGGATCGTGGCTACAAGGTCGCCCTGGTGACCGATGGCCGGATGTCGGGGGCTTCGGGCAAGACCCCGGCGGCTATCCACGTCACGCCGGAAGCCGCCAAGGGTGGGCTACTGGCCTATGTCCAGGACGGTGACGTCATCACCGTCGATGCCGCAAACGGCGAACTGAAAATCCTGGTGGACGAGGCGACCTTGCGCGCCCGGACGCCGGCGAACGTCCCGGCGTCCAAGCCGGGCTTTGGTAGGGAACTCTTCGGCTGGATGCGGACGGGGGTCGGCGCCGCCGACGCCGGCGCCTCCGTGCTTTTTGCTTGAGGAAGCGGATGCATATGAACGGCTTCAATGGCGGCGGGCTGGGCCTGGTCGGCGACATCGGTGGAACCAATGCCCGTTTCGCCCTGGTGGAATTCGACGGGCCTGATCCGCGTCTGATCGAGCCGACCGCCTACAAGGGCGAGGACTACAAGACCGCCGAGGACGCCATCGAGCACTATCTGGCCAAGGTCGGGGTCAAGCACCCCGATCAGGCGGTGGTCGCTGTGGCCGGTCCGATCGAGCACGGCACAGTCCATATGACCAATCTGGACTGGCGTATTTCGGAAGACAGCCTGCGTCGCGCCGGCGGCTTCCGTCAGGCCACGCTGATCAACGACTTTACGGCCCAGGCCCTGGCCGCGCCGCGCCTGTCGCCCAAGGATCTGCGCCAGATCGGTCCGCTGCCGACCTCAGGCGAGGGAGATCTGGCGATCCTGGGTCCGGGCACCGGTTTTGGGGTCGCCGGCATGGCGCGCCGGCACGGAGTCGACACGCCGTTGACCACCGAAGGCGGCCACATCGCCTTTGCGCCGACCGACGAGGTCGAGATCGAGATCCTGCGTCTGCTGGCCAAGAAATTTGGCCGGGTTTCGGTGGAGCGCATCCTGTCGGGTCCCGGCATGGAAGACCTGCATGTGGCCCTTGGCGACGCGGAAGGTCGCGAGGTTGAGCCCCTGGCCGCCAAGCAGATCACCGAACGCGCGGTTGAAGGCTGCGTCGACTGCCTCGCCACGATCGAGCGCTTCTCTGCCATTCTCGGCTCGACGGCAGGCGACCTGGCCCTGGCCCTGGGCGCGCGGGGCGGGGTTTTTATCGCCGGCGGTATCGGTCCCCGGATCATCGAGCAACTTGAGAACGGGCCGTTCCGCGCCCGTTTCGAGGCCAAGGGCCGGTTCGTCGACTATATGAAGTCGATTCCGACCCATGTGATCCTGCATCCCCACACCGCCCTGATTGGGGCGGCCGTAGCGATGACGCCCGACGGTCGTGCCTCCATTTCCTGAAGGGATATCGACGCCTTAGCATTCGAGGGTGTGGCCATGACAAGGCTGTCATGGCTTATTGCCTTACAAGCCGGACGAATCGGCACTGCGAGGGGCGGACTTGAGCACGAAGATCACGATCCATGACGTCGCCCGTGTGTCAGGCGTGTCGATCAAGACCGTTTCGCGGGTGCTCAACCGCGAGCCAAACGTCAAGGCCGACACGCGTGACCGGGTGCAAGCGGCGGTGGCAGCGCTGAAGTATCGCCCCAACATTTCGGCCCGCAGCCTTGCGGGCTCGAAGGCCTATCTGATCGGCGTCTTCTTCGACAACCCCAGCCCCGGATACATCACCGACGTCCAGCTCGGCGCGATCGCGCGCTGCCGGGAGGAGGGGTATCACCTGATCGTCGAGCCCCTCGATTCTACGGCCGATGACCTCGAGGCGCAGGTCGCGCCGATGCTGGCCAATCTGCGAATGGACGGTGTGATCCTGACGGCTCCGGTCTGCGATCATCCGATCGTAATGGATGCGCTTGAGCGGGAAGGCATCCCCTTTGTGCGGATCTCCCCGGGCTCGGATCTCGACCGCTCCGCGCGGGTCGGTATGGACGACAGGCTCGCGGCCTACGAGATGACGCGCCACCTTATCGACCTTGGACATCGCGATATCGGTTTCATCATCGGGCACCCGGATCACGGTGCATCCCATCTGCGTCAGCAGGGTTTCGTTGATGCGATGACCGATGCCGGGCTGCCGGTTCGTCCGGAGCGAATGGAGCAGGGCTACTTCTCATTCCGCTCGGGCTTTGAAGCGGCTGAGCGCATGCTTGCAGACGGCGACCGGCCTACGGCAATCTTTGCCAGTAACGACGACATGGCTCTCGGCGTGATGGCTGTCGCCAATCGCCTGCGTCTGAATGTGCCGGAGGCGCTTTCTGTGGCGGGCTTCGACGATACCCCGGGGGCCAAGGTGACCTGGCCACAACTGACAACGATCCGGCAGCCGATCGCCGCCATGGCGGGAGCGGCGGCCGATATGCTGCTGAAGGGCGTTACCTGGGACGAGGGCGCGCCCCCACCTTCAAGTCTGCTGGATTTTGAACTGGTGGTCCGGGAGTCAACCGGGCCGTGCATGGTCAATTCCTGACTGACACCTAAACTGCCAGTTTCAGGTTGACAGCGCTGTCTGATTACGTTGTCATTCCCTTCTATAAAACGATGGTCACTCCAAAGAGGGGGCCGCAGGAGGAAGCGCAATTTCCAGGCCATCCCTATGGGATCGCGAAGGCTGTTTGTCCGCCGCGCGGCTCCTCTTCCCCCAGATCTGAAGTCGTTCGCCCTGCACGCAAATGCGCGCGGGTTGCCATGTCCATGTCTCGCGGCCGGCTCCCGGCCGTTGGCTGAAAATTACGGGAAACGCCATGTTCGCTCGTCGCCGTCTCGCTTCCGCATCGGTCCTGGCCCTCTTGTTGGCAGGGGGGCTGAGTGGCGTTGCCGCAGCCCAGGCCCCCTCGGGCGTGGCCCATCCGGAGCTGTGGCCCAAGGCGGCCAGCCCGGCCTCGATCACGGACACCCGGACCGAAGCCTTCATCACCGACCTGATGGCCAAGATGAGCCTGGAGGAAAAGGTCGGGCAGACCATTATGGCCGACGGCTCGGCCATCGCTCCGGAAGACCTGCGCAAGTATCCCCTCGGGTCGGTGGAGGCCGGCGGCAATACCGCGCCGGACGGCAATGACCGCGCGACGGCAGCGCGCTGGGTGGAGTGGATCAGGGCCTATCGCGCTGTGGCGCTTGAGAAGCGGGAGGGCCAAAATGCCATCCCGATCATCTTCGGCATCGACGCCGTGCATGGTCACAACAACATCGTCGGGGCGACGGTCTTTCCACACAATATCGGTCTGGGGGCTGCGCGTGATCCTGACCTGATCCGCCGGATCGGGGAGGTCACGGCCACGGAAGTCGCGGCCACCGGCGCAGACTGGACCTTTGGCCCGACCCTGGCCGTGCCCCGCGACGAGCGCTGGGGCCGGACCTATGAAGGTTATGCCGAAGATCCTGAGGTCGCGAAGGCCTATGCGGGCCCAATGACTGTCGGGCTGCAAGGCGTTCTCAAGGCGGGCCGACCGCTGGCCTCAAACCATGTCGTGGGTTCGGCCAAGCACTTCGTGGCGGACGGCGGTACCGAAGGGGGCAAGGACCAGGGGGACGCCCTGCTGCCCGAGCAGGATCTGATCCGTCTGCATGCCCAGGGCTATCCGCCAGCCATCGAGGCCGGGATCCTGACCGTCATGGTCTCGTTTTCGAGCTGGAACGGCGTCAAGCATACAGGCAACAAGAGCCTGCAGACCGACGTTCTCAAGGGCCGCATGGGCTTTGAAGGCTTTATTGTGGGCGACTGGAACGCCCATGGCCAGGTCGAAGGCTGTACCAACACCAACTGCCCGCAGGCCTGGAACGCCGGCATGGACATGGTCATGGGCCCCGACAGCTGGAAGGGCCTTTTCGAAAACACCCTGGCCCAGGTCAAGGACGGAACCATCCCCATGGCCCGTCTGGATGACGCCGTACGTCGGGTTCTGCGTGTGAAGGTCAAGGCCGGCCTGTTTGACGCCAAGCGCCCCCTGGAAGGCCAGTTCCAGCTCCTCGGCGCACCGGCCCACCGGGCCGTCGCTCGTGAGGCCGTCCGCAAGTCGCTTGTCCTGCTGAAGAACCAGGGCGTCCTGCCGATCAAGAACTCGGCCCGGGTTCTGGTGACCGGCGACGGGGCGGATAACATCGGCAAGCAGGCGGGGGGCTGGACCCTGACCTGGCAGGGGACGGGGAACAAGAACAGCGACTTCCCGAACGGGCAGTCTATCTATTCGGGCATTGTCGATGCGCTGAAAGCCGGGGGCGGCTCGGCAGAGGTCTCGATGGATGGCAGCTTCAAGCAGAAGCCGGACGTCGCCGTGGTCGTCTTCGGTGAGAACCCCTATGCCGAGTTCCAGGGGGATCTGACCAATCTCGAGTACCAGCCCGGCGACAAGACCGACCTGGCTCTGATCAAGAAGCTGAAAGCTCAGGGGATCCCTGTCGTCGCGGTCTTCATGAGCGGCCGGCCACTGTGGACCAATCCCGAGATCAACGCCGCTGACGCCTTCGTGGCAGCATGGCTGCCGGGCAGCGAGGGGGGTGGCTTGGCCGATGTTCTGGTCGGCGACAAGGCCGGCAAGGCCCGTCACGACTTCTCCGGCAAGCTGTCCTTTTCCTGGCCCAAGCGCGCCAACCAGGTTCCGCTCAATCGCGGCGATGCGGGGTACGATCCCCAATTCGCCTATGGCTACGGGCTAAGCTACGCCAAGCCGGGCAAGTTCGGGGCCCTGTCCGAGGATCCTGGCATGGTCTCGGCGGCCGTCAATGTTGATCGCTACTTCGAGGCAGGACGCGCTCCGCCGCCCTGGACCCTGAATGTGGCTGGGGCGCTCTCAGTCAAGGCCATTGATGCCGGGGCCCAGGAGAATGCCCGCCTCGCTGACTGGAGCGGGCAGGGCAACGGGGCGCTGATTATTTTGGGCCAGCCGGTCGACCTGTCTCGCCAGACCACCGGCGACATGGCGGTGATGATCCGCTACCGGGTCGACGTCGCCCCGACAGGGCCGGTTTCCTTGGCGATCGGTTGTGGCGAATCCTGCAATGTCGGACTAGACGTAACGTCAACGTTCTCCAGTGCGAAAATCGGCGAATGGCGTACAGCCAAGATCAAATTGTCCTGCTTCAAGGCCAAGGGTGCCGATATGGCGCACGTTTCGTCCCCGTTCGCCCTGTCGACGGCCGGACGCTTCACGATGGCCTTTACCGAGATTCGACTGGCCTCCAACGAGGGCGACGCCGTCTGCCCCGTAAACTGAACCTAGCAAAAGGAGCGGCGGCATGATCCGCGCGCGTCGTTCCCGCATTGTGGCCACCATCGGCCCGGCGTCGAGTTCACCAGAGATGATCGTCACCCTGGCCAAGGCCGGGGCTGACGTGTTCCGGTTGAACTTTAGCCATGGTGCCCATGAGACCCACGCGGCGGTCTATGCCGCGATCCGGGCGGCCGAGCCGATCGTTGGCCGGCCGCTGGGCATCCTGGCCGACCTGCAAGGCCCAAAGCTTCGGGTCGGAAAGTTTGCGGACGGCCCGGTCATGCTGAAGGCCGGCCAGGCGTTCCGCTTCGATGCCGACCCGACACCGGGTGACGAAACGCGGGTTCACCTGCCGCATCCCGAGATCCTGACGGCGATGCGCCCCGGCGCGACCCTGCTACTGGACGACGGCAAGCTGCGGATGACCGTCACCGACGCCGGTCCGGGCTATGCCAACACTACCGTTGTGAACGGTGGCAAACTGTCGGAGCGCAAGGGGGTGGCGGTTCCGGACGTCGTGATCCCGATGTCGCCGCTGACGCCCAAGGACCGTGAGGACCTTGCCTTCGCTCTGCGCTTGGGCGTCGACTGGGTCGCGCTTTCGTTCGTGCAGGCTCCTGAAGACATGGCCGAACTGCGTCGCATCGTCGAAGGTCGCGCAGCGGTTCTGGCCAAGATCGAGAAGCCCCAGGCGCTGCAGTGCCTGGGCGCGATCATGGACCTGTGCGATGGCGTCATGGTGGCCCGCGGCGACCTCGGCGTGGAAATGGCCCCCGAAGAAGTGCCCGTGGCCCAGAAGGTCATCCTGCGGGCGGCGCGCGAGCGTGGCATTCCGGTGATTGTGGCCACCCAGATGCTGGAATCCATGACCAGCTCGCCCACCCCGACCCGGGCCGAGGCCTCGGACGTGGCCAATGCCGTCTATGAGGGTGCCGACGCCGTGATGCTCTCGGCTGAGAGCGCGGCCGGCGACTACCCCGAAGAAGCCGTCTCGATGATGAACCGCATCATCGAGCGAGTGGAGCGCGATCCGCGCTGGCCCGAACTGATGCAGGCCGAGCAGCCGCACGTAGATGAGGATGCCGACGTTCTGGTGGTGGCCGCCGCCGGCGCCGCCAAGTCCGGTTCGACCAAATGCCTGGTGGCCTTCACCACGACCGGCGCCACGGCGCGGCGCCTGGCGCGCGAGCGCCCGTTGCAGCCTGTGCTGGCCCTGTCGCCGCAGATCAACGCGGTGCGCCGCATGACCCTGGTCTGGGGGATCGAGCCGCGCGTCAGCACGCAGCCCGACAGCCTGGAAGTGGTAACCACCAACGCCGCCAGCAAGGCGCTGGAACTGGGGCTGGTGGCTCCGGGCGAGCGGCTGCTGATCGTGGCGGGAACCCCGTTTGGGGCGCCGGGCGCGGCCAATCTGCTGCGACTGGCGCACGCGCCCATGCCGATCCGTAAGCGCTAGAGCGTTAGTCGGCGAAGTGGATACCGGTTCGCCGCCGAAATAACGCGTCAAAACAAGAATCTAGAGCAAACGACATGATTCAATCATGGCGACCTTTGCTCTAGGTCAGTCGCATTCAGCCGAAAGGCGAGGGCAGCAGGCGTTCGTAGCCGCGCCGGACCGCGCCATAGCATTCGCAAGCGGCGGCCTCGAGGCCGCTGCGGTCGAGGATGTCTACTGCGCCCCGGCGATAGCGGATCAGACCCTTGTTTTGCAGGGAGCGGGCGACAGCCGTCACTGTGGTCCGCTGCACCCCCAGCATGTCGGCCAAGAACTCCTGGGTCAGGGGAATGGCGTCTGAGTCTATCCGGTCGTGGCTCGACAGCAGCCAGCGGCAGAAGCGCGCCTCCACAGCGTGCAGGGCGTTGCAAGCCACCGACTGGATCGCATGGCCAAACAGCGCTTCGTTGTGGCGGTCGATCAGGGCCCGCAGGGCCGGAAGCTGTCCAGCCATGTCGCGCAGGGCACCGGCCCCGATCCGCGACACCAGGCCCGGAGCCTGAACGATGGCGCGAGTCAGAGACTGGCGCGGGGCCAGCGCCGCCATCAGCCCCAGGGCGCCTTCCCGGCCGATCGCCGCCGACTCGATGGCGGCCCCGTTGTCCATCAGGGTCATCAGGGAAATGACGCAGGTCTGGGGGAAGTAGATCGTCTCGACCCGGTCGCCTGGATCGTACAGAACCCGTCCCCGTTCCAGTTCGACTGCAGTCAGGTGCGGCGAAAGCAGGCCATACTCTTGAGCCGGCAAGGCGATGAGAAGGCGGTTCTTCAACGGATAGGCCAGCCCGGACAGGGAATCGACCGCCGTCGCCCTGCAAGGCTCCGATCCATGGGTTGGAAGCTGGGCCGCCGCTGCCGGATAGCCGACATAGTCAGGCTGGCCTGACGCGAAATCACAGTGATTGTCGATCTTAGCCTCCTGGCTGGTCGTCAGAACGTGACGCTCGATATCTCCGGGCCGATGAGCGCAGGGCTCTATGCATGCGACATCTGGGCAGCTGCTGTCCGCAAGACTTGGCGAACGCGGCATGGGGGCCTCCTCCGGCGATTGGGGAACCGCTGGAAGAGGCCTTGAGCGCGACCGGCGGAGCCGCCGCTCCAGGTCCGGAGATATCCGGGGGTTGGATCCGGACCTGATCCCATGGGCGTCGATCCGGGCCGAAGCGGGACGGCCCGGAGCAACCTTAGCGAGGCTTGGCGAAGGCGGACGACATCCAGCCGCGTGCGCCATTGTCGTCGTCGACCTCCATCCAGACCCCGTTGCGGGCCCCGGTCGGATAGACATTGGCGCCTGTGCGCAGATTACCGACTACAGCGGCGGTCGGCGCAGCGGCGGCGCGAAGCGGCAGGTCCTGGGTCACGGCCAGAGCGGCTACCGCGTTGGCCGAGGCCGGGCTTGCCGACATCGAAGCGGTCATCGCGGTCATATTGGTCGGCGCGCCGCAGTTGCGGCCCTGATAGAGGCCGGCCATCATGGTGCGGCGTTGCTGGGCAACCTGGATGGCTTGCGCACCTTGCTCAGCCTTGGCGGCGGCAGAGGCCTTGGCAGCCTGGGCAGCCATGCCCGCAAAGCGGCCCAGGCCAGGCATCTTGGCCAGGGCACCGCTACGCAGAGCCGCTTCCATGCCCAGTGCGACGCCTGTGTCGGTAGCCTGGGCCGTGCCGGCGGCGTTGGCGATGGCGGTATTGGCCAGGCCCATGGCCTGATCCATGCGGGCGATCTCGGCCATCAACTGGTCGCAACTCAATGAGGCTTCGGGCGTGGCACCGTTCAGGCCGTATTGCGCCAAGGCCGGTGTGCCAATGGCAAGCGCCGTCGCAAGCGCCAGGCTCGACCGCAAGGCGGCCGTCTTGTTCTTGATGGTGATCATGGTCATTCCCCGAAGCCCTGGATCGCCCGCCGGAAAGTGTCCGTGTCAGGTCTGGATCCCGTCTGTACCGAACAACGATATGCGGTATGGGGCAGGGCCGCCCATCCCCTGTTCAGGGGGGATGGGCGCGGGGTTTAGAAGCCTTGCAGGCGAGCATACCGATCGCGGTGGAACGACGGGCCGCCGAACAGCGCCTCGGCCACCCGGGCGCGCTTCATATAGAGCCCGGAGTCATGGGCGTCGGTCATGCCGATGCCGCCATGCATCTGGACCATCTCGTTGGACGCCAGATGCAGCACCTCGCTGGCCTTGGCCTTGGCCAGGGACGACAGGGCGCGAGCGTCATTTCCGGCGTCGATGGCCTCCAGCGCCGCCTCGACACAGGAGCGGGTGGTCTCCATGTCGGTGAACCACTTGGCGGCCCGGTGCTGCAGGGCCTGAAACGTACCGATGACCTGGCCAAACTGGGTGCGGGTCTTCAGGTAGTCCAGCGTGATCTCGAAGGCTGCGTTGGCGCTACCCAGCATTTCCGCTGCAAGACCGGCATAGGCGCGGTCCAGCGTCGGCTCGAGCACGGCCCAGCCCTTGTCGACCTCGCCCAGCACCGCGTCGGCGCTGACCTTCACATCGGAGAAGGTGATCTTCGAAGCGCCGCGCGAGTCGACCAGGGCCAGATGGGCGCGCGTGACGCCGGCGGTGTCGGCCGGCACCAGGAACAGGGTGATGCCCGCCGTATCGCCGGACTGGCCACTGGTGCGCGCCGCGACGATCAGCAGGTCGGCGGCGTCGCCGTCCAGAACGAAGGTCTTTACGCCGTTCAGGGTGAAGCCGTCGCCCGATGCCGTCGCCGATAGGGCTATGCGGGCGGGGGCGTGGTGAGCATGCTCGTCCACGGCCAGGGTTGCCACAGCCTCGCCTAAGGCAATTCTGTCCAGCCACGCCGACTTCTGCTCGCTCGTGCCCGCCAGGTTCAGAGCCGAAGCGGCGATCAGGGCGGTGGAGAGCAGGGGGGAGGCCACCAGGTTACGACCGGCTTCTTCCAGCACCAGGCCCAGGCCCAGATAACCGAAGGCCGAGCCGCCGTGCTCTTCGGGTACAATCACGCCGGCCCAGCCCATCTGGCCCATTTCGGCCCAGACGGCGGGATCGAAGCTCTGGCCCGACTTGCCGTCGCGCAGCTTGCGCAGGGCGCCGACGGGGGCGCTGTCAGTGGTCCAGCCCTTGGCTGCGTCGCGCAGCATGGTCTGTTCTTCGGTCAGGACGGCCATGTCAGGCTTACTCCCATAAGTGACTGTATTCGACCCGGTGAAAGGTCTGTCGGATAGGCTGCCGGGAGAGGCGCTCCTGGCGGGGCGAGCAACAGGACCGTCTACTGGTGGTCCAGCAGGCCGAGCACGCGCTTGGCCACGACGTTGAGGTTGACCTCACTGGTGCCGCCCTCGATGGAATTGCCCTTGGCGCGCAGCATGGCGCGGGTGGCATTCAACTCATCGCTGGTGAAGCCTTCGCCCTCCCAGCCCAGGCCTTGCAGGCCCAGGGCTTCGACCAGCAGCTCTGTGCGCTCCTGGTTCATCTTGGCGGCGGCGTACTTGATGATCGAGACGGCGGCGCTGGGGCCCTTGCCGGTCTTTGACTCGGCCTCGGCCCGCCGGACCGTCAGCATGAAGGCATGAGCATCCATGCGATGCGAGGTGATCCGGGCACGCAGATCGCCGTCGGCGATCCGGCCTTCGGCG
Organism: Caulobacter sp. AVps18; assembly: GCF_058681425.1. Taxonomy (NCBI): domain Bacteria; kingdom Pseudomonadati; phylum Pseudomonadota; class Alphaproteobacteria; order Caulobacterales; family Caulobacteraceae; genus Caulobacter; species Caulobacter sp. AVps18. The sequence goes on along the minus strand of NZ_CM178737.1, from coordinate 4,106,704 downwards.
TCGACACCGATCTCTGTCTTGGCCGCCTCGACCACGTCCAGCCCACCGCCGCCGCCAAAGCCGCTGGCGCTGATGTTCTGGCGTTCATACTGCAGCAGCCGCTTGGCGATGTCCCACCCGCCGTTCAGCTTGCCCACCAGCTGTTCCTTGGGGACTTTCACATTGTCGAAGAAGGTCTCGCAGAAGGGCGAAGAGCCGCTGATCAGCTTGATCGGCCGCGCCTCGACGCCCGGCGTGGTCATGTCGAACAGCACGAACGAGATGCCCTCGTGCTTCTTGGTGGTGTCGGTGCGCACCAGGCAGAAGATCCAGTCGGCCTGGTCGGCATAGCTGGTCCAGACCTTCTGGCCATTGATCAGATAGTGGTCTCCCTGATCTTCGCACTTGGTCTGCAGGGCGGCGAGGTCGGAGCCCGCGCCCGGCTCGCTATAGCCCTGGCACCAGCGGCTTTCGCCGCGCACGATTTCCGGCAGGAACCGTTTCTTTTGCTCCTCGGTGGCGTATTCCAGCAGAACCGGACCCAGCATCCAGACGCCGAAGCTCATCAGGGCGGGACGAGCCTTCAGGCGACGCAGTTCCTGCTCCAGAACCTTGGCCTGTTCCTTTGAGAGCCCGCCGCCGCCGTATTCCGTGGGCCAAGTCGGGGCCGTCCAGCCCCTGGCCCCCATGCGGTCCAGCCAAAGCTTGGCGTCGGGATTCTTCCAGACCATCTTGCGGCCGCCCCAGGGGGCTTCATCCTCGCCCATCGGCGCATGCAGCGACGACGGATAGTTGGCCTCCAGCCAGGCGCGGGTTTCGGCACGGAAGACGTCGATCTCGGTTGCTCCGAAGTCGGCCATGGTCGTCTCTCCCTTGGGATCGTCATTCATCGGCGCTTTTCGCGCCGCTTCATTGTTCAGACTACGCGACGACGCGCGGCGGGCAAGTCGATTCAAACGGATGTTCGCCGCAAGCCGGGCGCCGGGTTCCGGTGATCTGGCGTATAGAAGGTTCAGCCGTGGGGTCCCGTAGGGGATTCGCCGATCCGGGATCTTGATGTCAGCGCCTGAATTCAGACCGGCGGCTCTGGCGATGGCGCCGACGCTATCGGCCATTCTCGCCGTTTCGGCAGGGGTTATGCTGTTGACCTCGGGGGCCACGCCCTCCGAGCCGACGCGTTTTGCGCTGCTGCTGGCCTTTGCCCCTGACCTGCTGATCGAGATCAGCCACTTTGTCTCGTCAATCCTGGGGCTGGTGCTGCTGCTCCTGGCATTTGGCCTGCGCTCGCGCCTCGACGGCGCCTGGTGGGCGGCCGTGATCGCCCTGGCGGCCTCGGCTCTGCTGGCGATCTTCAAGGGGCTGAACTGGGAGGAGACGGCGCTGCTGTGCCTTTGCTGCCTGCTGATCCTGCCCTTCCACGAGGCCTTCCCCCGTAAGGCGGCATTGTTTCGGATGGAGATCACGCCGGGGTGGCTGCTGTCGGCGGCGGCGGCGCTGGGCGGGGCGACCTTCTGCGGCTGGTGGATCTTCACCCACACCGAATATGCCGACAAGTCGTGGATGCGGCTGATGGGAGACCAGGACGCGGCCCGCGCCATCCGCTCGTCGGTCGCCGCTGCAATCGTATTGCTGGCCATCGGCGTCTGGCGCCTGATCGCGACGCCTGCCAAGCCGCCGGTCGTCGATGATACCGATCCCGAGTTCGACCGCGTGCGAGCGATCCTGGCCAAGGCCGAAGACGCCGAGCCGGGCTCCAACCTGGCCCTGCTGGGTGACAAGCGCTTCCTGTTCTCGGCTTCGGGCGAGAGCTTCCTGATGTTCGGCGTGCGTCGCCGGTCCTGGATCGCCCTGGGGCCGCCGGTCGGTCGCCGTGACGAGCGTATGGAGCTGTTCTGGCGGTTCCGCGAACTGGCCGACGCCCATGCCGCAAGGGCAGGGTTCTATGCTCTGGGCCCGGAAGACCTGCCCGACACCGTCGATCTGGGTCTGGCGATCCAGAAGACAGGGGAAAGTGCGGCCGTGCCGCTGGCCGCCTTCTCACTGGTCGGCCGCCGCCGTGAAGTCCTGCGGCGCAACTGGCGCAAGGCGGGCGAGGGCGGCGCGGCTTTCGAGGTTCTGCCGGTCGGCGGCGCGGTGGCGGTGATGGACGAGCTCAAGGCCATCTCTGACTCGTGGCTCGTGCACCATGCCGGCGGCGAGAAGGGCTTCTCGATGGGCGGCTTCGATCCTCGCTACGTCGCGGAGTTCCCGGTCGCCCTGGTCCGTGCCGAGGGTCAGATCGTAGCGTTTGCCACCTTGTGGACCACCTCGCACAAGGCGGCTTTCTCGATGGACCTGATGCGCTACTCCGACAATGCGCCCAAGAACGTCATGGACTATCTGTTCGTCGAGCTTCTGCAATGGGGCCGCGAGGAGGGTTATCAAGCGTTCGAGTTCGGCATGGCCCCGTTGGCCGGCCTAGAAGATCGCCCACTGGCCCCGATCATGTCCCGTGTCGGCCGTCTGCTCTATGAGCGCGGAGAAGAAATCTACAATTTCCAGGGCGTGCGTCGTTACAAGAACAAGTACGACCCAGTCTGGCAGCCGCGCTATATTGCCGCGCCACGAAAGTGGGCCATTCCTTTTCTGCTCGCAGACATCGGTTTGCTGTCTTCGGGCGGGGTCAGCGGTCTTACGAAGCGGCCAAAACGGTCCGCGACCTAATAGCGCGGCTGGTTGCCCGTCTCGACCCCCAGAAGGTTCATCAGATGCGCCAGTAACAGCATCATGGCGACCACGCAGACCATCATCAGCGGACGCCAGGGTACCATGCGCGGGCCCTTTAGAATATTGGCCGGACGGGCGCCGCGCCATCCGCAGAATACTGCCAGGACGAGAAGCGCGACGAGGACGGCGATGGTGAAGGGCAGGTCCATGGGCGTTCCATGCCCTGCGACAATCGGCCTGGCAAATGATTAACCTGCGTTAACCCTCTTGCTTTTTAACCAAGCTATTTATGGTTAAAGGTGCGTCCCGATTCCTCCACCTGTTATTCGCAAACCTACTAGATTTAGCTATTTGGTCGCGTTTACACCCTAGGAATCGGTGACTAGCGTTTGTCCCCAGGTACGGGGAGATCGATTCGTATGACGGCCGCAGCGCCATGGAGCGTTAAGGGAATTGATCCCAAGGCACGTGAGGTCGCCAAGGACCTCGCGCGTCGCTCCGGCATGACCTTGGGCGAGTGGCTCAACCGCATGATCATCGAGGGCGAAAGCCAGGGGGCCGAGGCGCCCGTGGCTGACACCTTCGGCGGCGGCGCGCACGAGCGCTCGGCCCGTCCCTATCTCCACATCGCCAAGGATGACGACGCCCCGCCGCGCTTCGAGGTTCCCGAGCATCCCGCTGACGAAGTGGGACGCGTTGCGCTGGCCCTGGACCGTCTAACCCTTCGCATCGAGGCCGCCGAGAATCGTTCTGCCGCTGCCATCGCGGGCATCGACCAGTCGGTGCGTGGCACGCTGGGGCGACTGGCCCAGTCCGAGCGCGAGCAGATCGCCGTGGCGGCCCGCTTTGAGGGCGCGGTCGACGATATCAAGAGCGAGCAGGTTCGGGCCGCAGAGCGCCTGCGCCGCATCGAATCCGAAGCCGTTGGCCCGCGTTCGGCCGAAGCCATGCGCGCCCTCGAAGGGGCGCTGGGCAAGGTCGCCGGCCATCTCTACGACGGCGAGGCCCGCACCCGAGACTCCATCGCCGCCCTGGAGGCGCGACTCGACGCGCAGCCGCAAGCTCAGAGCGCCCCCCAGATCGACCCGACCGCTGTGGTCGATGAGGTCGTCTCGAAGCTGGGTCAACGTCTGGAAGCCGCCGAGACCCGCACGGCCGAGGCGCTGCGTGATCTGGGCGCGTCCTTTAGCGCTCTGGATGGCCGCCTGCGGAGCGTCGAAGGCGCCAACCCGACTTCGGGCGTGCAGGAACGCCTCGACCAACTGGCCGGCGACCTGTCCAAGCGCATGGAAGCCGCGCGGCTCGAGATGGCGACCAAGCTGCGCGACAGCGCCGATGGCCGCTTTGACCGCATGGAAAAGAAGCTCGGCGAGATGGCCGCGCACGTCCAGATCGCCGAACAACGCTCGGCCCAGGCTATCGAACGCATGGGCCGCGAGGTCGTCGGTGTCGCAGACGCCTTCAACCGCCGCGTCCAGGCCGCCGAAAGCCGCAGCGCCGCCGCAATTGAGCAGGTGGGCGGCGAAGTGGCCCGCATCGCCTCGACTGTCGAGCACAAGCTGAACCGCACCGACAGCGTTCAGGCTCAAGCCCTGGAAAAGCTGGGCTCGGAAATCGCCCGCATCACCGAAAAGCTGGCCGAGCGGATCGGCAACGCCGAGCGCCGCAACGCCCTGGCCATCGATGATGTCGGCGAGCAGGTGGCCCGTGTCACCGATCGCCTCAACCAGCGCCACGAGCGCTCTTCGCAGGAATTGATCGACCGGATCCGCCAGAGCGAAGAGCGCACCGTCAAGCTGCTGGAGGACGCGCGCGAGAAGATTGACAGCCGCCTGGGCGAGGCGCAGCGCAAGCTGGCTGAGCAGGCGCTCGCCGCCGCTGCTCCGGTGCCCGTGGCTCGCGCCCCGGTCTCGCCTTTCGACGCAGACCGCTATTCGTTCGGCGGCGAGTCCTCGGTGGACGAGGACGTTTTCGCTTCGCCCTCGACTGCTGCGGCACCGCCGCCGATGGCTTTCGATCCCGCGCCGTTCCAGGCCAATCCCTTTAACGCTTCGGCATTCCCTGCCATCGAGCAGGCTGCGCCGCGCTTTGAAGATGACGCCGCCGCCGCGCCCGAGGCGTTTGGCGTGGTTGAACAGGACTACGAGCCCCGGTCTGAAGCCAAGAGCCCGTCGCTGGACACCGATCTGGCCGAGGGCTTCCAGGGTCCGTCGGACTTTGACGATCCGGCACCTGAGGCCATCGATCCGTCTTCGGCCCGCCCGCTTTCGACCCGTGAGGTGATCGAGCAAGCCCGGGCCGCCGCGCGAGCGGCTGCCACTACAGACGCCCGCAAGGACAAGTCCAAGGACAAGATCAAGGCCAAGCCGGCGACCAGCCAAACGTCGATCTTCTCGGGCTTTGCCGCCAAGGCGTCGGCCAAGAAGTCGCGGCGCCGCAACTCGTCCTTGACCACGGCCCTTATGGTGTTCGGCGTCGCCGGTGCCATCGGCGGCGGCACCGGTCTGCTGCTGTTGCCTCACAACGGCGAAAGCCAGGTTCCCGACCGCGTCGCCCAGGCGATCGCCGGGCGCAAGGCCGAGGTCGAGGTCAGCACCGGTGAGGTTGACCCCAATCGTAGCTTGCCCCGCGCCGCCGTCGTCCTGTCGCCGCAGCGGATCACGCCGGTGGAACCCGCCGTCGCGGCTCCCACGCCGGTTGCTCCGCCGCAGGAAAACAGCCAGGCGCTTTTCGATGAGGCCGTTCGCAAGATCGAGGCGAAGGACCGCACCGGCGTCGACCTTATGCGCAAGGCGGCCAATCTGGGCCTGCCGCGCGCCCAGTTCTATCTCGGCAAGATGTACGAGATGGGCGAGGGTGGCGTGAAGAAGAACCTCGCCGAGGCCCGGCGCTGGACTGAGCGAGCGGCCATCGCGGGCGATGCGCGCGCCATGCACAATCTGGGTCTCTACGCCTTCAAGGGCGAGGGCGGCCCGCAGAACTCGACCACCGCTGCGGGCTGGTTCCGCAGGGCCGCCGACATGGGCCTGCTGGACAGCCAGTTCAACCTGGCCCAGCTCTATGAGCGCGGCCTGGGCGTCAGCCAGAACGCGGCCGAAGCCTACAAGTGGTATGTGATCGCCGGTCGCGCCGGCGACGCCACCTCCAAGGCCCGCGCCGCCAACCTGCGCCCGCAACTGACCGCAGAGGCCCAACGCACGGCTGACCGGTCGGCCTACGCCTTCCGCGCGCAGACCACTGTCAGCCCTGTGGTCGCCGCCAACTCTGCCGTCGCCGCGCCGCAGGCGGCCGGGCTGGGCACCGCCCAGCGCGTGCTGTCGCAGTTGGGCTACTATCAGGGTCCACGCGACGGGGTCGCGTCTCCGGCACTGCGCATGGCCATCGCCGCTTACCAGCGCGACCAGGGGCTCTCGGCCTCGGGTGCGCTCGACGCCGAGACCCTGGATCGTCTGTCGGTCTATGTTCGTTGATCGTCCGTGGACCTACGGCCTCGTCTCGGTAATAGTCGCGTCCGGGGCGGGAACGGTCGCCTAGGCGACCGGCCGGAGGAGTAGAGTCATGAGCGAACCTGTGGCGGATCGCGTACCGGCGCCGCCGGCGGTTTGGGTCTTTGGTCTGGCGACCCTGATTCCGTTCTTCGTTGCATCCGGCGTCTTTTGTTATGGGCCGCTCGAAGCCCGTCGCGGCGCGTTGATCTCGCTGCTGGCCTATTCCACGGCCATTGTCTCGTATTTTGGCGGCGTGCGCACGGGGCTGGAGATCGAGAATCCCAGTCCGCGATGGGTGGTTCTGGGGCTGTCGTTGCTGTTCCCCCTGGCGGGTTTTGGCCTGCTACTGGGCGAATTGCGCTTCGAGCCCGCCTGGCAGCTGTCGGGCTTCCTGCTGCTGTTTCTGCTGCAATGGGTTTGGGACGTCACCGACCACGACGGGCCAGCCTGGCGACCGCGCATGCGCACCGTTCTGACCTCCGGCGCCGCCATCTCACTGGCCTTCTCGCTGGAGCAGGCCCTGCACATGTAGGGTTTCAGTCGGGACGCAGCGAACGCGGTCCGATCGCGTGAACCTTCTGCCTGCCCAGGGCTGCGGCCAGCAGCGGGCCACCGAAAAGTCCTGAAAAGGCGACATCCAGAATATTCAGTCCGCCCGTATAGGCGCCGAACGCCGGCAGGATCAGCCGTTCGCCATCGGTGACAAAGCAGCGCCGGCGTACGCTGCCGCGCCCGCTCGACACGCGCGCCGCCGGGTGCAGGTGACCGGCCACCTCGCCGGGCTGCAATCCCGCCTGCGGCTCGTGGCGAAGGGTCAGGCCCTGGATCGTCGCCTCGTCGATCACCTCGCCGGGCAGAGCGCGTGGACCCTCCTCATCGTGATTGCCCACCGCCCAGATCAGCTCGCGGCCGCGCGCCAGACCCGCCAGCCGCGCCGCATCGTCTCTGGCCAACCGAGCCTCGCCCTGCCCATCATGAAAGCTGTCGCCCAGGAAAATCAGGCGTGCCGGAGACAGGGCAGCGATCTCGCTGTCCAGCCGGTCCAGCGTTTCGCGCGTGTCGTATGGGGGGAGCATCTGGCCAAACCGGGCGGCGTAGTGGCTGCCCTTCTCGAAGTGCAGGTCGGCCACCACCAGGGTGTGCTCGGCCTCCAGCCACAGAGCGCCCGAGGCGCGCAGCAACACCGGGGCACCGAACAGTTCGATACGCAGGCCGCCGCAAGGGCCGGTTTCGAACCGGGTCAAGCCATGGCCTCGGCGATCAGATCGTCTTCGGCCTCGGCCAGGATCATCTCGCCCGCCGCGTCGCCTGGCGCCCGCTCGCGGCCGATTTCCAGCATGATCGGCACCGCGAAGGGCGAGACGCGCTCCAGCGCCTTGTGCCGGATATGGCCCTTGATCCGCGCCAGCATGTCGCCCAGCCGCGCTACGTCCAACAGGCCGCTGGCCGCGTCCATCCGGGCGCAGCGCAGCAGCAGGTGGTCGGGTTGGTGGCGGCGCAGGACGTCATAGATCAGGTCGGTCGAGAAGGTGACCTGTCGGCCTGACTTCTCCTGGCCGGGATGGCGACGCTCGATCAGGCCGGCGATCAGGGCGCAGGCCTTGAAACTGCGCTTCATCATGAAGCTCTCTTCCAGCCAGGCCTCCAGGTCATCGCCCAGCATGTCCTGGTCGAAGAGGGCACCCAGATCCAGCCCGTCCATTGGCTTCAGCGACCAGAGGCTCAGCGCGTAGTCGTTGCAGACAAAGCCCAGCGGCCCCACGCCCAGCCGGTCCAGCCGCCGGGTGAGAAGCATGGCCAGGGTCGAATGGGCCAGCCGCCCCTCGAACGGATAGCAGATCAGATAGAAGCGTTTTCCACGCGGAAAGGTCTCGACCAGCATCTCGCCCTCATGGGGCAGGGCCGAGCGCAGCTTCTGCCAGGCCAGCCATTCCTGCACGTCGGGGGGCAGGGCCAGCCATTCGGCCTCGTCATGCATCATCTTGCGCACGCGGCTGGCCAGATAGGTGGACAGCGGAAACTTCGAGCCGCCCCAGCTGGGCATCTTGGGGTCGCTGTCCGGTGCAGGGCTGACAAAGGCGTCAGCCCCGACGATGGCGTTGAACCGCCAGACCTGTCCGGCGAAGACGAAGGTGTCGCCGGGGGCCAGCTGCTCGAAATAGCCTTCCTCGGCCTCGCCGATCTTGCGGCCGCCGATCGGGCGCTTGCCGCCGCCGATCCGCACATTGACCGTAGCCGCCGTGACGATCGTGCCGACATTCATGCGGTGGCGCTGCACCGTCTGGGCGTCGCGCGCCCGCCACAGGCCGTCCTGGCCCGGAACGATGCGACGGAACTTGTCGTAGGATTTCAGGGCGTAGCCGCCGGTGGAGACGAAATCGACGACGCTTTCGAAGTCTTCCCAGGACAGGTCCGCATAGGGGCCTGCTGTGCGGATCTCGTCGTGCAGGGCGATGAGGTCGAAGGGCTCCGAGCACGCGCAGCCCATGATGTGCTGGGCCAGAACGTCGAGCGCGCCGATGCGCTCGGGCTCGCCGTCGAGATGGTTTTCGAGAATGGCGTCGGCGGCGGCGCGGCATTCCAGCATCTCGAAGCGGCTGGCGGGCACGAAGATGGCGCGGCTAGGCTCGTCCAGCCGGTGGTTGGCCCGGCCGATCCGCTGCACCATCCGCGAGGCACCCTTGGGCGCGGCCAGCTGGATCACCAGATCCACGTCACCCCAGTCGATGCCCATGTCCAGGGTCGAGGTGCAGACCACCGCCCGCAGTTCGCCGCGCGCCATGGCGGCCTCGACCTTGCGGCGCTGCTCGGCGGCCAGGCTGCCATGATGCAGGGCGATGGGCAGGCTGTCGTCGTTCAGTTCCCACAGTTTCTGAAAGGCGAACTCGGCCTGGAAGCGGGTGTTGACGAATACCAGGGCCGTCTTGCTGGCCTTGATGATCTCATAGACCTCTTGCATGGCGTGCTCGGCGGTGTGGCCCGCCCACGGCACGCGCCCGCCGGAGACCAGCACCTCCACGACCGGCGGCGCGCCACCCGAGCCGAGCACGAGGTCGACGCTCTGTTCGCCGCCGCCCCCCAGCCAGCGCCGCACCAAGTCGGGGTCGTCGACCGTTGCCGACAGTCCCACCCGCCGCATCCTCGGCGCGAACATCTGGAGGCGCGCCAGGTGCAGGGCCAGCAGGTCGCCGCGCTTGCTGGGCCAGATGGCATGGGCCTCGTCGATGATCACGCAGGCCAGGTCTGCGAAATACTCCCGCGCGCCTTCCCAGGCGCAGAACAGGGCCAACTGTTCGGGCGTGGTCAGCAGGATGTCGGGCGGACGGATGCGCTGACGCGCCTTGCGGCTTTCACCGGTGTCGCCGGTGCGGCTCTCGGCCACCACCTTGAGCCCCATCTCACGGATCGGGGTCATCAGGTTGCGCTCGACGTCCACGGCCAGGGCCTTGAGCGGCGAGATATAGAGGGTGTGGACCCCGGCCGGCGTGTTGCGCGGCGCGCGCTCAGACAGCTCGATCAGGCTGGGCAGGAACCCCGCCAGGGTCTTGCCGCCACCGGTCGGCGCGATGAGCAAAGCGCTGCGGCCGGCCCGCGCCTTGGCCAGCATTTCCAGTTGGTGAGCCCGGGGAGCCCAGCCGCGCGCGGCGAACCAGTCCTGAAAACGCGGTGGGAGGGCGTTGGCCAAGGGCATTGTCTGTGGATATAGCATGTTCCCGTTCCGTTTCCAGACGGGCTGTGTGGGGTTCGTCCGCGCAAGACTGGAGGTCGCAAGGGGCGCGGACTAGAGCAAAGGTCGTCATGATTGAATCATGTCGTTTGCTCTAGATTCTTGTTTTGACGCGTTATTTCGGCGGCGAACCGGTATCCACTTCGCCGAATAACGCTCTAGTGTCGCGCGCCAGTCGCATTCGGAGAAAGCCCATGAGTCGCCGTCTTTCCGTTTCCGCTCTGGGCCTGGCCATGCTGTTGGGCGGTGCGCCGGTTCAGGCGGGAGAGCCTGCGTTGGCGGTCTCGCCCGAGCGCCTGTCGGACATCACCCGCGACCTTGCGTCGGACGCCTTTGCAGGCCGCGCGCCCGGCGGTCCCGGCGAAGCGCCGACCATCGAATACCTGGTCCAGCGCTTCAAGGCGCTGGGGCTTGAGCCAGCCGGCGATCATGGCGGCTGGACCCAGACCGTGCCGCTGGTGCGGATCAAGCCGGAAGGCCCTGTCGTTCTGACCCTGGCCACTGCTGCCGGACCGCTGGCGGCGCGCCAGAGCCAGGAAATCCAGATCAGCACCCTGCGGCCGGTGGACCGGGTGACCCTGAGCGCCGCGCCGATGGTCTTTGTCGGTTACGGAGTCACCGCGCCCGAGCGAGGCTGGGATGACTTCAAGGGCACCGACCTGAAGGGCAAGATCGCGGTGTTCCTGATCAGCGACCCCGACTTCGAGGCCAGGTCAGATGAACCCGTGGCCGGCAAGTTCGCTGGAACCGCCGCCACCTACTATGCCCGCTGGACCTACAAATACGAAGAGGCTGTTCGCCAGGGCGCGATCGGCGCGGTCATCGTTCATGAGGTCCCCGGGGCCGGCTATGGCTGGTCCACCGTCATCGCGCCGGCCGGCGAGGGCTATGACATCGTGCGGTCCGATCCGGCCAAGGAGAAGCTGCTGGTCCAGGGCTGGATCCAGCGCGACGCAGCGGTCGAACTCTTCCGCCGGTCAGGACAGGATTTCGAGGCGCTGAAAGTTGCCGCGCGTCGAGCCGACTTCCGGCCGGTGGTCTTGCAGGGCGCGAGCCTGTCGGCCGACTTTGCGGTCAAACACGAGCGGATGGACAGCCGCAATGTTCTGGCCCGCTTGCCGGGCTCCACGCGGCCGGAGGAAAGTATCCTCTATGCCGCCCACTGGGACGCGTTCGGCATAGGCGCGCCCGACGCCCAGGGGCGCACTATTCGGCCAGGCGCGGCCGATGACGCCATCGGCGTGGCCGCTGTGCTGGAGACCGCTCGCGCCTTCGCCGCCGGCCCACGTCCGCAGCGCTCAATCCTGTTCGCCGCCTGGACCGCCGAGGAGCGGGGCCTGCTGGGCTCGGAATACTATGCCGCGCGACATGAGGCGCAGCTGTCGCGCATGGTCGCCAACTTCACCTTCGATGTCTTGCAGACTAAGGGGCCCGCCCGCGACGTGGTGCTGGTGGGCGCGGGGCAAAACATGCTGGAGGACCGCCTGGCGGTCGCCGCCCAGGCCCAGGGCCGGACGATCACGCCCGATGCGCGGCCCGAGCGGGCGCTGTTCTATCGCGCCGATCACTTCTCGTTGGCCAAGCGCGGCGTGCCGGTGCTGCTGCTGATGGGTCTGGGCGGTGGCGCGGACCTTGTCGAGGGCGGCCGAGCGGCAGGCGACGCCTGGGTCGCCGACTATACGGCCCGCTGCTACCACCAGACCTGCGACGCCTGGAGTCCTGACTGGGACCTGCGCGGCGCGGCTCAGGATGTGGACCTGACCCTGAAGGTGGGTCTGGATCTGGCCAATTCCCGCGACTGGCCCGACTGGAAGCCGGGGTCAGAGTTCAAGCCGATCCGCGCCGCCACCGCCGCCAGCCGTCGTTGAGGTCAGAACCTCTGACAGTTCGCGTTCCGTCGGGGCGCGAATGGCGATAGGATCGGGCGTGTCTCATTTCGCCCCGACTCTCGATCTTGCGCCTGCCCTGGTGGTGCTGCCCGGGCCTCGGGCCGGCTATGCCGATGGCGGCAGTGGGCGACCCGGGGACGAAGGCGGCGGCCGCATGCTGCGCGCCCCCGACGCCCGCGACCTGCTGGAACACGGCCCAGTGCTGGTGGCCCATGCGGCCATGACTGCCAAGCGCCTGAACATGCACGCCCCGCCGCGCGGCGGCCGGCTGTTCGATGTGCTGGAACTCTATGCCTTTACGCGTCCCGCCACCTTCTGCGCGCCGTCGGCCGTGGGCCTGGCCATGGCCCTGGGCCTGCCTGAACCCAAGGGGGCGGCCGAGCAGGCGGCCAGTCTGCGGATTTCGGCCGACGCCCTGCTGGCCGAGCTGCAGCTGACGCCCCAGCCCTCGCGCGAGGAGGCCCTGGCGGCGGCCGAAACCATGGCCAAGGCTGGCTGGGCCTGGGGTCCGGCCGTGATCGGTGCCCTGCGCTCGGTTCCGGTCGGCAACCAGTTCCGAAGCTCGGGCCTGGATGTCTGGGCGCGGATCGTCGAGTGGGAGGACCAGGCCCCGGTCGGCGAGTCCGGCACGCGGCCCATCGATCCCGACCGGGTGGCCGAGCGTCTGACCGAGCTCCTGCAGCGTTCGGGTCTGGACGAGGTGCGCGAGGCTCAAGCCACCTTCGCCCGCGAGGCGGCCTTTGCCTTCCAGCCCCGCGAGCGTGAGGGTGAGCCGCGCATGATGCTGGCCGAGGCCGGCACGGGTGTCGGCAAGACCCTCGGCTATCTGGCACCCGCGTCGCTGTGGGCCGAGGCCAATGGTCCCTCGGTCTGGATCAGCACCTATACCCGCGCCCTGCAGCGGCAGATCGAGCGGGAAAGCCAGTCGATCTATCCTGACCCCGCCGTGCGCGCCCGCAAGGCGGTGGTACGCAAGGGGCGCGAAAACTACATCTGCCTGCTGAATTTTCAGGAACAGATCAACGGCGCCCAACTGGGCAATGGTGATTTGATCGGCCTGGCCCTGGCGGCTCGCTGGGCGCGCGCCACCCGCGACGGCGACATGACCGGCGGCGACTTTCCCGCCTGGCTGCCGACCCTGTTTTCCATCGCTCCAGCGCAGCAGGCCAGCCCCGCCAACCTGGTCGACCGGCGCGGCGAGTGCGTCCATGCCGGCTGCCAGCACTATCGTATCTGCTTCATCGAGAAGGCGGTGCGGGCCTCCAAGCGGGCGGACATCGTCATTGCCAACCATGCGCTGGTCCTGACCCAGGCCGCCTTTGACGGGGCGCGGGCGGCGCGGGGCCTGAAGGGCGACAACGAGACCACAGCGGTCAAGCGCGTGGTGTTTGACGAAGGCCACCACCTGTTCGACGCAGCCGACAGCGCCTTCTCGGCCGCCCTGTCTGGAGCGGAAGCCGCCGAACTGCGTCGCTGGATCCGGGGACCGGAAGGCCGCGGCCGGCGGGGCAGGGGGCTTGAGGCTCGCCTGCTCGACATCCTGGGCGACCGCGAGGGCGCGCGTCAGGCCCTGACGGCCGTGCTCCACGCCGCCGCCGCCCTGCCGGGCGAGGGCTGGTCTGGCCGTATCGCGCCGCCTGACAGTCAGGCCAATCCCATCGGGCCGATCGAGACCTATCTGGTGGCCGTAATCGAGCAGTTGCGCGCCCGCTCCAGCGATCGCGGCGGCGTCGAGCAGGGCCTGCAATGCGCCGCCCGCCCGGCCGTGGATCTGGTGCGCGAGCGGGCCGGCGAGGCGGCCAAGGCCCTGGCCGGGATCGAGGCCCCGCTATTGGCCCTGGCCCGCCAACTGGAAGACGTTCTCGACGAAGACGCCGAGCATCTGGGAACCTCAGAACGGGCTCGTATCGAAGGCGCGCTACGCGGTCTGGATCGCCGCGCGCGCATGACCCTGCCGGCCTGGCGCTCGATCCTCAAGGCCATCGACGAAGACGCCGAGGACGATCCCGACTTCGTCGACTGGTTTGAGGCGACGTTCCTCTATGGGCGGGTGGTCGATGCCGCCTGTCGCCGCCATTGGGTGGATCCCACCGAGCCCCTGCGCGCCGCCGTGCTTAGCCCCGCCCACGGCGTGCTGGTGACCAGCGCCACCCTGACCGATCCAGCCCTTGATGACCCGTTCGCCCTGGCCGAGATGCGCACCGGCGCCGCGCGCCTGCCCCAGACGCCCAAGGTGCTGCGACTGCTCTCGCCGTTCGACTATGCCAGCAACGCGCGGGCCTTTGTGGTGACCGACGTCAACAAGGAAGACTCCCGCCAGGTCTCGGCGGCGATGCGCGAGCTGTTCCTGGCCTCGGGCGGCGGCGGGCTTGGTCTGTTCACGGCCATTCGGCGGCTGAAGGCCGTTCACGAGAAGATCGCCGCGCCCCTGGCGGACCAGGGGCTGGCCCTCTATGCCCAGCATGTCGATCCGCTGGAGGCCGGCGCTCTGGTCGACATCTTCCGAGCCGAGGAAGACGCCTGCCTGCTGGGCACCGACGCCATCCGTGACGGGATCGACGTGCCCGGCCGCTCCCTGCGCCTGCTGGTCTTTGACCGCGTACCCTGGCCCCGCCCCGACATTCTGCACAAGGCCCGCCGGGCCCGGTTTGGCGGCAAGGGCTATGACGACTCCACGGCCCGCGCCCGGATCAGCCAGGCCTTCGGCCGCCTGATCCGTCGCGCCGACGATCGGGGGGTGTTCGTGATGCTGGACGCCGCCGCACCGACGCGGCTGTTCTCGGGCCTGCCGGAGGGGATCACCGTCGAGCGCCTCAGCCTGGTCGAAGTGATCGAGGCCACTGCCGCATTTCTGTCAGAGAACGGCGCTAAGAATATGAACTGACTATCCTTTGAGAGCAAAGGGCGGTGGGGGTTTCATGGTTCGCGTCATCGGGACGTGCCTGGCGGTCTTGGCGCTGATAGCGCCGGGCGTGGTCCATGCTCAGGAGTTTGTCCGCCAGGATTGCCAGCCTGTCGTCCAGCCTTCGGTCGCTCTGAAGTTTGAAACCGATCTCCATGCCCTTTGGTACAAGCGGTTCTGGACCGGCTCATGCGCCGCCGGCCTGCGGCTCTGCTTGCCGGGCACGCCCAACTGGAATGAGATTGTCAGCAAGCTTGTGGCGAAGGGCGAACCCCAGGATCGGGCAGTGCTGTTGCCCAAGGCCTGCCGGTTGGGACAATTGATCGGGCTGGAGTGGGCCCGCGACAAACGCATCCAGCGTATCCGGACCGCTGACCTCAAGGTTTTCAACGCCATGCTGGAGGCCGCAGGCGACCCGCAAACGGGCCTTGAACGGGTGGAAGGCAGGGCCCAGGCGTTGATCGCGGGCCATTGATCGCGCTTCAACCGCAAAGTCGTCGAAATTCCGCAATCAAGAGGGCTTAGAAGGGGACGTGGGGGCATTGTAACGGAGCGTACAGATGACCCGACTCGCCCACCCCACAGATCCTGCCATCGACGAGGCCGCCACCCCCGCTCAGGCCTTTTCGGCGCGCGCTCTGGTGCGAGCGGTGCGCTGGCGAAGCGGCCTGTCGCAAAGCGACTTCGCCTGCGCCTTCCATATCGACCCGGAACTAATCGCGGCCCTCGAACAGGGCGAGACCCGCCCAGACGCCGCCCTGACCGCCTATCTGCGCGTCATCGACCATGCGCCGGAGGTGGTGCGCGAAGCGCTGGAGCGGGCTGGGCTTTAGCGGCGTTGTCGGGCGCTATACGCGCCTTAGAACGGGGCGGGCCGGCATTGTATCAGGGGTGCGAACATCCCAGGCCAGGCCTGCGTGCTCCAGCAGTCTGATGAACAGGAAGCCCAGGTCCGACTGGCCTGGATGCAGTCCCAGCTTGGCCGAACCGGGATAGGCATGGTGGTTGTTGTGCCACGCTTCGCCCATGGTCGGGATCGCAGCCCAGGGTACGTCGTGGGCCTGCACGCCGGAGCCGTCCACGATCCAGGCTTGGGGGCCGTGCCGGTGTGCGATGCGGCCAACCAGCCAGTGGCCGGTCACCGAAACGCAGATGCGGACGCAGACGCCCCAGACCAGCCAGGGTAGACCGCCCAAGCCCAAAAGGACGAGCGCCAGTGGAAGTTGCTGCAGCATCCAGGTCCGTTCCAGCAGACGATAGAAGCGATCCTCCCCGATGCCGCCCGCTGGCGCAAACCGAGGCGGGTTCGTCAGTTCCAGCCGGCAATGCAGGTTCCACCAATAATCCCGCCAGAAGCCAGTCCTGTTGGAAAGATAGGGGTGGCAGTCTGCTTGGCGCTGACCCCAGTCGCGCGTGTCATGCGCCTTGATCATCCAAAGCGGTCCGCTCATGCCGACCAGCGTGCCAATCCACATCATCAGGTGGTCCAACCATAGCGGTGCCTTGAAGCTGCCGTGGATCAACCGGCGGTGAAAGCCAACGGAATGGCCGATCAACAGCGTCGCGCCCGTCGTGAGAATGAAGACGGCGAAAGCGCTCCAGCTGAAGACGAAGGGTGCAAGCAGCACGGTGGCTGCCAGCATGGTGCCGTTCCAGGCCGAATGGACCGGATCCCATTTTACGACGCCGG
The DNA here is from genome assembly GCF_058681425.1 of Caulobacter sp. AVps18. NCBI lineage: Bacteria > Pseudomonadati > Pseudomonadota > Alphaproteobacteria > Caulobacterales > Caulobacteraceae > Caulobacter > Caulobacter sp. AVps18. Next base: position 4,090,323 of record NZ_CM178737.1, on the reverse strand, counting down.
ATCGAGCATCTGCGTGCGGTCCGACGATCAGGTGATGGACTGCATAGGGGTCATGGGCGTGGACGGACATGGCCTGTCTCATTCATTGATGAGGTAATTAACTCCAAGCTTAAATGATTGCCAGGCAGCTGCCAAGCGGTTAGGTAATTTCTTAAATGCTCAGCCGAAAGGTCGGCCTGGATTCCCCTCTTATGCAGCGTGTATTCGAAGCCCTGTCGTCCACCGTGCGCCGCAAGATTCTGGCCTATCTGGCTCATGCGGAACTTACGGCTGGCGATATTGCGGGGCGATTTTCGATCTCCAAGCCCGCTGTTTCGCAGCACCTGTCGATCCTGGAAGCGGCGGGTTTGGTGCGCAGCGAGAAGCGGGGTCAGTTTGTCTACTACAGTCTGGTGCGCGACAGCCTGGTCAACACGCTCAACGAGTTCGTCCAGGAGGTATGTCCCGTCTCCAAGCCGCTCAAGGCCGAGAGCGCGGTTCTGGCGGATCGGAAAGACCCAGACAGGCCCTGAAGGGCTGGGTCAGGCTGGTTCCGACTGAAGTTTTCCGCACACCGCGCCAGAAGAACTTGGCCCGGGCGGGTTGTGAACGGCGGGGGATAGGCCACCTAAGGTGCTACGGCCCGCACGTCAGGGCGACCGCTTCAGGATCCTGCCCATGCCCACCCTGTTTGACCCGTTGCGCGTTGGCGATCTGGACCTGCCCAATCGTGTGGTGATGGCCCCGCTGACCCGTTTGCGGGCGGGCGAGAGCCAGATCCCCAATGCGATGATGGCGGAGTACTACGCCCAGCGCGCCTCGGCGGGCCTGATCATTTCCGAGGGCGTGCCGGTGTCGCCGCAGGGCGTGGGCTATCAGGGCGTGCCCGGGATCTGGTCGCAGGAACAGACCGAGGGCTGGAAGCAGGTCACCCGCGCCGTGCATGACAAGGGCGGCCGCATCTTCATGCAGATATGGCACGTCGGGCGGATCTCCGACCCGTCGCTGCTGAACGGCGAGGCACCGGTCGGGCCCAGCGCCATCGCGGCGACAGGCCATGTCAGCCTGCTGCGCCCGCAGCGCCCGTATGCGACGCCGCGCGCGCTGGAGACCGAAGAGCTGGCCGGGGTGGTCGAGGCGTTCCGGCAGGGGGCTGAAAATGCCCAGGCCGCCGGCTTTGACGGGGTCGAACTGCACGGTGCCAATGGCTATCTGCTCGACCAGTTTCTGCAGGACGGGTCTAACCAGCGCACGGACGCCTATGGCGGCTCCATCGAGAACCGCGCGCGCCTGATGCTGGAGGCCGCCGATGCGGCGATCTCGGTCTGGGGTCCTGATCGGGTGGGCATGCACCTGGCACCGCGAGCCGACAGCCACACCATGGGCGACAGCGATCTGGCCGCGACGTTCGGCTATGTCGCCAGGGCCCTGGGGCAGCGCGGGATCGCCTTCCTGTGCGCCCGCGAGGCGGTGGGTCCCGACAGCCTGGGTCCGCAGCTGCAGCGTGCGTTCGGCGGCGTCTATATCGCCAATGAGGGCTTTACTGGTCAGAGCGCCCAGGCGGCGCTGGATGCGGGAACCGCCGACGCTGTGGCGTTCGGCAAGGCCTTCATCGCCAATCCTGATCTCGTCGAGCGCCTGCGGACCGGCGCGCCGCTGAATGCCCCCGTCCCGGCGACCTTCTATGGCCCCGACGCACGGGGCTATCTCGACTATCCGGCGCTGGCGCCCGAGGCCGCCTCGGCCTGAGCCTGCCTCCAAGTTGGGAGTTCGCTCGTAGCTTCCTGTGACGCGCATCTGCGCCAAAGGGCGGGCTCCATATGATTTGGCGAGGGATGTGGGGCTTCATGGGCTTGGCGGCGGCCCTGGCCGTGGCCGGCGGGGCCAAGGCCTTTGACCTGTCGCCCAGGGCGCAGGCCGCGCTGGCGCGGGGCGAGGCCTATGCCGACGTCTCGCCCGATCCTGATGGTATATCGGGCCGGGTGCGCGGGGTGATCGACATCGACGCGTCGCCGCAGCAGGTCTGGAAGGTGATGACCGACTGCGCCACGGCAGCGAAGCTGATCACCAACCTGGCCAGTTGCAAGGTGCTGTCGGGCGACCAGGGGCGGGCCTGGGACGTGCGCGAGCATGTCACCCACCGCAACCTGATCTTCCCCGGCATGACCATCGTGTTCCGCTCGGACTACGAACCGTTCAGCCGCATCCGCTTCAACCTGGTCAAAGGCGATCTCAAGGTCCAGCGGGGCGAGTGGCGGCTGCAGGCCCTGAACGGCGGCCAGGGCACGCGGGTGTTCTACGACAACCGCCTGGCCGTCGACTGGCCTGTGCCCAGGGCCATGATCCGTGAGGCCCTGCGCAAGGACGTGCCCAAGGTGCTGGGCAATCTGCGCTTGGCTTGCGAGGGCCTTAAGCCGTCCCGATGAACTTGATCAAAGCAGCCATGTTTTCAATGTAACCGCCCGTCGAGATCCCGATCTTGGGCGTGTCGGTGATGAACGGCGAGGTGTCAGTCGCGTCGCCGACCCGGGTCTGGCTGAAGTCGCCCGGCGCGGGGGTGGGAGAGCCGTCGCCGATATAGGGATTGCTGGTCGCCCGCAGTTCAGCCGGCCACCAGCCTTCGGCATTTAGCGTCGCGATCAGGGCCGCCGCCTTGGCAGGCGAGGCCGCGCCGCTGTCGGCTTTGAGCGTGTCGACGTTCAGATCCGAGACCGAGATGTCGCCGGTGGTGAAATATCGCGGCAGGGCCTTGCGTCCACCCTTCAGCGGCGAGTTCTGGCTGGCGAGTTCAGGCGACGTCGCTTGCAGCTTGGCCAGCCGCTTTCGCAGCCCTTCAACGTTCACTGAGCGGAACGACGAGTAGTGGATCACTGTGTCGTGGGGGTTCTGATCGGCGAAGTAGCGGCCGTTGACCACATTGCTGCCGGTGCGGTGGATGTAGAGCGGCAGGCCCGAGCCGATGGCGATGAAGGTGGGATAGGGCGCGCCCTTCTTGATCTCGACGGGCAGTTTGACGCTGTCCAGCCAGTCCAGCGCCTCGCCCAGGCGGGCCAGGTACTTGGGATCGCCGGTCAGTTCGTAGAAGTCCATGCAGGCGGCGATGTTACCGCCGGTGGTGTGGGTGGCGAAGGCCTCGGGCTCATAGGTGCGGGCGCCAACGGGCTTGAGGTCGCTCACCTTGTGCTGCAGGCCCCAGGCCGGCTGCGGTTGCGGCTGCTGGCAGGCCAGGAAGCAGTCCATGGCCTTGTGGATCGCCGGCAGCACGCGGGCGTCGCCCAGCGCCTGCCAGACCATGATCAGGAACTTGAGGTTCTCGCCGGCCACATCGTCGTTGAAGGTGATGTAGCCGGTATAGTCGGCCTTGCCGTGATGGTGGAATTCGTCCTTCAGCGGGAAGCGCTGGGGCCAGCCACCGACCGGGTACTGGCTGTCGAGGACAAATTGCAGGGCCTTGTCCAGCGCCGGCTTAAAGGCCTTGTCCTGCTTCTCTGCATAGAGGCGCAGCAGGAACTGCGAGCTCTCGGCGGTGCCCGCGTCGTCAAACGTGGCGTTGCCGTAGTAGTGCTGGAATTCCTCGAGCCGCCAGCCGTTCTTGCCGATGGTGTCGTACCACTTCTTCAGCGAGGCCTCGCCAGCCAGGTCGCCGATATAGTTCCAGCCGCCGGCCGGGTGCTGGATCGCGATCAGGGCCTGGGCGGCCTTGCAGGCGGCGTCGTAATAGTAGGCGTCGCCCGTGGCGTGATAGGCGTCCAGAAACAGGTGGCCCATCGTCGCCGTGCCGGGCGGCTGGACCCAGATCATGGTTGGGAAGGCTTCCATCTCGCCCCAGCGACGCGAGAAGTCAGGCAGGTAGCTCCAGACATAGCCGCCGTTATAGGCCGCCTTTTCGACCATGAAGGTCGTAGCCTTCTTCATCGTGGCCAGGGCCTGCTCGCGTGTCGGGGTCTCGGCGGCCAGGGCCTTGAGCGGTGCCAGGCTGCCTGCGGCGGCGAAAGCGGCGGCGGACGTGGCCATCAGGCGGCGGCGGGAGAGGGGGCTGAGCGGCATGCTGTACTCCGGCTGACGATCCTCTTGATCGGCCGGGGTGGCGTCGGGCCTCCCGCGCGGCTTGAGCCGTTCGCCAGGGGCGGTTCCGTTGCATCCTCCCGGACCGGACAAGCCGATCCCGCCGCCTTGATGCGGCGATGTCTTGCCGTTGTTGTGACACCGGTGTCACTTCTTGGCTAGAGTCTTTTCATCCGCGATGGCGCGCATGGGGCGCGAGACGCTGCGACAGGCGGTCACCTTGCGCGGTGACCGGCGTTCGGCGAAGAACGGTGTCATCGCTCTTTAGGCGACGCCGCCGCGCCGGATCGGTGCGCGCGACGCTGTCCTGTTGGGGAACAGGACGACACCCCCGAACCCGAAACGGGGTTCGGGGGTGTGTTCAACTGATCGATGTTATCCGGCTAAGTAATTGATCTAAATATATAAAAATTGCATGCGGCCAGCGGTCGCATGGCGATGGGTTTTTACCCTCTGTAAAGATTTTAGCCATGGCTACCCGCACAGACCACATCGATGAAGCCGAGCGCCTGGAACGACAGGCCGAGATCGCCGATAGCGCCCATGCGCGCGCGGCGCTGCGGCGCATGGCTCAGGCTTCGCGCGGGGCGGCGGCTCTGGTCGGGATGATCGAGGCGTGTCGCGAGGAGGTTCCGGCGGCAATCCTCTAGAGCGCGTTCCGAAAAGTGGGAACCGGGTTTCGGACTGAAACGCGCGTCAAATCAAGAGGCTAGAGGGGGCAGCGATGCAGGCGGCAACGCAGGCGCGGGCCAGAGCCTCGGTGGCGTCGATGAGTGGCAGGGTCAGGTCTGCGGCGTCGAGTACCAGCGGAACCTCTGTACAGCCCGCGATGATTGCCTCTGAGCCCTTGCTGACCAGGCGGTGAGCCAGGGCTGTCATGGCCTGACGAGAGTTGGCTCCTGCATCGCCAGACTTGATCCGATAGAGCAGGGCCATGAATTCAACCTGTTCGTGATCGTCCAGGGTCACCACCTCCAGGCCCTGGTGGAACAGGCGGTCGCGATAGAGACCCAGGGCCAGGCCTGTGCCCAGAACACCCACACGGCGGGCCCCGGCTCCCCGCGCCACATGACCAGCCGTCTCAAGCATGTCGATCAGCGGCAAGCCGCTGGCCTCGACGTCGCGAGCATAGGCATGGGCGGTGTTGCAGGTGATGGCCAGTATCTGGGCGCCGCCGTCGCGCAGACCGGCCGCCATGGCCGCCAGAACCGGTCCGGGATCAGCGCCTTCGACATTGCGATCAGGCACGTGGGGATTGATGTCGACCAGAACCCGCAGATGGTCCTGCTCGCGCGCCGTCGGTGTGGCCGCCTGAAGTTTGGCCAGGAAATCCAGAGTCGCGGCCGGACCCATGCCGCCCAGAACGCCCAGGGTCTTGGTCATGCGCGAACTCTTCCTCTTTGCGGTCAGCTACAGTGGAATTCTGCATCAAGGCGCTACTGGCGGAGCCATGCGCTGCCTTTGTCGGTCCTGGCGTTTGCAATAACACGTGATCCCGACGGACCGGGCGGCTAAGACGCACAATGATCAGCGCCAAGGCTCAATCCTTCTGGTCCCGGCTGGCCGCTGCGGTGGGCCTCGCCGTCGTGGTGGGCCTTCTGGCCTATGTCTGTATCGAAGTGCCGCGCGACCTGAAGCAGGTAACGCCGATCTGGCTGGCCAACGCCGTGGTGCTGGCCGTGCTGTTACGCACCGACCGGGCCCGTTGGCCCCTGCTGATCGCCTTCGCCATGAGCGGCACTATAGTTGCCAGTCTCTATTCTGGCGGTCGGCCTGCCATCGTGCTGGGGCTGAGCCTGGCCAATGTGGTTGAGTACCTGTTCTGCGCTGTGGCCCTGAATCGGGCGTTAGGGCGCGACATCGACGTCAGCCGCTCGCGCGACCTGCTTTGGATCGCCGCCATATGCGGCGTTTGTGCACCGCTGCTGTCGGGCGCGATCGCAGCCATGGTCCTGTATCTTGTCCGGCGCGCCGAGATCCTGTCCACCCTGACCAACTGGGGCCTCTCCAACGCCCTGGGTCTGATGCTGCTGACGCCGTGCCTGCTGGTGCTGGGTCAGGCCAAGAGCCTGCTGGCCGAGCGTCCGATCACGCGGGGAGGCTGGCTCTCGCTGATCCTTCTGGTCGGGGCCACCTTACTGGTGTTCAGCAACACCCGCTATCCGCTGCTGTTCGTGATCCCGCCGGCCTTGGCTTTTGTGGCCCTGGAATTGGAAATGCTGGGTGCGGTGGTCGGCACGCTGATCCTGGCCGTCCTGGCCATTACCCTGACGGCCCTGGGCATCGGCCCTATCAACCAGATCGCCGGAGGCCTGGCCGAGCGTGCCCTTCTCCTGCAGGTGTTCCTGGTGGTGTCGATCTTCGCTGCCCTGCCACTTGCCACCGTCAACGCCCAGCGCCGACGGCTGCGCGACGTGGCCCAGGAACAGACACGTCTGGCCGAGATGGCCGAGAGGCTGGCGGGGGTCGGCTATTGGCGGTTTAATCTGGCCACCCAGACCCTGACCTGGTCCGATCAGATGTACGACATTTTCGGCGTGATGCGCGGAACGCCCGTTTCTGGCGGCGCAGGCCTGGACATGGTGCATCCCGACGACCGCGCAGCGGTCATGGAGCGGTTCAGGGCGGCCAAGCGCACGGCCGACCACGGTCCGTCTCAACCGACCCGTCTCGTGCGGCCCTCGGGCGAGGTGCGCTATGTGACCGGCAATATGGTTGTGGAACGCGACACCGAGGGCAGAGCCGTCACTGTGTTCGGGGTGATGATGGACATCACTGCCCAGAAGCGCGCACAGATCGCCATCTCTGAAAGCGAGGCGCGCTTTCGCATGCTGGCCGAAAACGGCGGCGACATTGTCACCCACACCGCCATGGATGGGCGGATGACCTATGTATCGCCGTCAATCGAGCTGCGACTGGGCTATAAACCAGAGGAACTGATCGGACAGTCGTTTCTGCCTTTCATTGTCCCCGAGGACACCAAGGCCGTGCAGCGGACCATACGCGCCCAGATCAACGGCCGCGGCGCGGTGACGCCCGTGCAGGTCGAGTATCGCGCGCTGCACAAGGACGGCCACACCGCCTGGTTTGAGGCCCGCCCCACGGTGGCCTTCGATCCAGACAGCGGCCAGCCGACCGGCGTCACTGACATCATTCGCGACATCTCGCAGCGCAAGGCGCTGGAGGCAGAGCTCCGCCAGGCCCGAACCGACGCCGAAGAGGCCGCCGCCGTGAAGGCCGACTTCCTGGCCAATATGAGCCACGAGCTTCGTACGCCCCTGACCGCCGTGCTGGGCTTTGCAAAGCTGGTCGAGGAGCAGCCCGAACTGGGCGTCCAGACGCGCGGCTATGTCGAGCGGGTGTCCAACGCTGGCAAGGCCCTGATGGCCACCGTCAACGACATCCTGGATTTCTCCAAGCTGGAGGCCGGCCAGGTCGACATCAAGCCCGCCACCATGTCGCCCGCTGACCTGATGCGCGAGACGGTCGAGCTGTTCGAGGCCCAGGCCCGCGACAAGGCGCTGTCGCTTGCGGTGCTGGGGCTGGAGACCGCGCCGCCGCTGGTCAAGGCCGACCCTGACCGCTTACGCCAGATCCTGCTGAACCTGATCGGCAACGCCGTGAAGTTCACCGAGACCGGCGGGGTCGAGGTTGCTTTGGCCTATGACGCCCAGGCCGGTTGGATGACCTTTTCTGTATCTGACACCGGGCCGGGCATGCCTGCCGACAGGGTGGGCCAACTGTTTCAGCGCTTCTCGCAGATCGACGGCTCAACGACGCGCAAACACGGCGGGACCGGCCTTGGTCTGGCCATCTGCAAGGGCCTGGCCGAGGCCATGGGCGGCGAGATCGGCGTCGAAAGCCAGGAGGGGCAGGGTTCACGTTTCTGGTTCTCGATCCCGGCCCGCATGGTGGAGCGCCGGGACGAGCGCGCCTTGGCTGCGGGCAGCGACCTGTCGCTACCGCCTGGCCGCAGCATCCTGATCGTCGATGACAACAGCGCCAACCGGGCGCTGGTGCGGGCCATACTCACTCCGTTCGAGGTCCGCATGACCGACGCGGCCGATGGTGATGAGGCCATTTTGCTGGCCCGCGAGACGCCGTTCGACCTTATCCTGATGGATCTGCGCATGCCCCGCGTCGACGGACGCACCGCAGCCTCCCGCATCAGGCAGGAGGGTGCCAATATCGGCACCCCGATCCTGGCCTTCTCCGCAGACGCTTCCACCCTGGCGGTTGACGACCTGTTCGACGGCCAGATCGCCAAGCCTCTGTCGGCCATGGGCTTGGTCGAGGCCCTCGCCAGGGCCCTGATCGCCGGTCGCGCCAGCCTACCAAGGACCTAGCCGAGGCAACTTTTCCGCTCGCTATTCGTTGAGATGGCACGCGACCAAGGATGGCGACCTCTCGGTAGAGCGCCAGTCCGACAGCCGCGACGTCCCGGCCTTGGCTTTCGCTCCGCGAGCCTCCGGTTTTACCGAAGGCCGACCATGCCCGCCCGAAAACCTGGCAAAGAAGATATTGCCTTAAGTCTGACTCTGGCTGTGGTGACGTCTTCGCCCGCCCCTTTGCTGCTTCTGGACGGCGACCTGACGGTCGTCGCAGCCAGTACCTCCTTCTGCGATGTCTTCGGCGTCAATCCGGAGGACCTGACAGGTCAGCCGCTTTACGCTCTGGACGACGGCAAGTGGGATAGCCCGCAACTGAGATCCTTGATGACCGCCACCCTCACGGGTGAAGCTTCACCGGATGTACGGGACATCGATCTGAAACCGGCCCGACGGCCGGTTCGTCACCTGATCGTTCAGGTCAGGCGGCTGGATTACCTCGACCCCGAGCAGACCCGAATTCTTGTGGCCGTGTCTGACGTGACCGACGCGGAGGCCGACCTCGCCAGGAAGGAAGACGCGCTGCGTCAAAGCAGTGTGCTTCTGCAGGAGGTCCGTCACCGGGTCGCCAACAGCCTGCAGATCATCGCCAGCGTCCTGCTACAAAACGCCCGTAAGACCGACTCCGAAGAGACCCGTGGTCATCTCAAGGACGCGCACCACCGGGTGATGTCTGTCGCCGCCCTGGAGCGTCTGCTCTCCACCGCCGGGGACGGCGACGTCGAAGTGCATGCCTACTTTACGGGTCTCTGCGAGAGCATTTCCGCGTCGATGATCGGTGAGCAGGACCATGTTTCCCTGACCGTGGAGGGGGGGAGGGCGTCGTCGAAGCCAAGGTTTCAGTGAGCCTGGGCCTGATCGTCACGGAACTGGTCATCAACGCCCTCAAGCACGCCTTTCCTGACGGGCGGCACGGGAAGATCGTAGTCGACTACAGTTTTCGTGGACCCAATTGGACGCTGTGCGTGCGCGATGACGGCGTTGGCATGCCCACTATTAAACCCCTTCGAACGGGCTTGGGGACGAGCATCGTGCGTGCGTTGGCGGGACAGCTGAACGCGGTTGTCGCCATCACGGCGCAACAGCCCGGAACCCAGGTTTCCATTCAGCACACCCGGATCGCTCTGGTGCATGACGAGCCCGAGACGGCGAGCGCTTCGCTCGACACGGTTCAGCCCACGTCCAGCGTCACTGGCGATCGATAGGCAAAGAGTGATCATGACCCAATCGCGCGACGGCAAGACCGGCAAGACCCTGATGATCGTCGAGGACGAGGTCCTCGTGGCGATGATCCTGAGAGATGAACTGGAGGACGCCGGCTATCACGTTCTGGACCTGACCGACCGGCATGCCGAGGCGCTGGCGGTGGCCACGGCGTGTAAGCCCGACCTGGCCCTGGTGAACATCCGCCTGGCCGGCCGCGATGACGGCATCGAACTTGCTGAACATCTACACGCACTGGGCATTCCCGTTCTGCTGATCAGCGGACAGGTCAGCCGGGCGAGATCGGCCCAGACGGTGGCCATCGGCTCCTTGCCCAAGCCTTACGACGCCGCCGACATGGTGCTGGCCGTGGCCTACCTCCTGGCGCGACTGCACGGCGACGCCTCTCTGCCCAAACCCGACGGACTGGAAGTGTTCGATGTCGAGGGTTTCGATCTGACGCCGACAGGCTGAGGGCCGAAAGTTCCCGTGATCAAAGGCCCGCCGTACTGGCGTCCGCCCAAACAAAAAGGGCCGGAGATCGCCCTCCGGCCCTTCTGCATTCAAGACCGAAAAGCCTGATCAGACTTCCTGGTTGTACTTGCCCACGCGGTCACCCAGGCGCGGCTTCACTTCCTCGCGGAACAGGGCGCGCATGTCGTCTTCGGAGCTGGTGCTTTCGACCACGACGACGATCTCGGGCTTGTTCGAAGAGGCGCGGACCAGCACCCACGAGCCGTCTTCCAGGTGAACGCGCACACCGTTGACGGTAATGACCTCGGTGATCTTGCGGCCCAGGATCGAGCCGCCAGCGGCGAACAGGTCTTCGTATTCCTTCACCACGTCGGCGACGACGCCGTACTTCTTCTCGTCGTCGCAGTGGGGGCTCATGGTCAGCGAGGTATAGGCCACGGGCAGGGCCTTGCGCATGTCCGACAGCTTCAGGCCGGGATTGCGGTCCAGCATGGCCAGAACGGCAGCAGCGGCGGTCAGGCCGCAGTCATAGCCGTAGCCCAGCTCGCCGTTCATGAAGAAGTGGCCGCTCTTCTCGAAGCCGGCCAGGGCACCGGTCTCGGCGCTCTTGCGCTTGATATAGCTGTGGCCGGTTTTCCAATAGATCACCTTGCAGCCATGCTCTGCCAGGATCGGGTCGGTGGCGTAGAGGCCGGTCGACTTCACATCCACGACGAAGGTGGCACCCGGGTTCAGCGGGGCCAGGTCGCGGGCCAGCATCAGGCCGATCTTGTCGGCGAAGATCTCTTCGCCCTCATCGTCGACCACGCCGCAGCGGTCGCCGTCGCCGTCGAAGCCGAACGCCAGGTCGGCGCCGTGCTCACGGACGGCCGCAGCCATCGAGTGCAGCATTTCCACATCTTCCGGGTTCGGATTATATTTCGGGAAGGTGTAGTCCAGCTCGGTATCCATGCCGACAACGTCGGAAACGCCCATGCGCTGCAGGGCGTCGACGGCGAAGGCACCGGCCGTGCCGTTGCCGCAGGCCGCGATCACCTTCAGCGGGCGGGTGATGCTGGCGCGCTTGGCGACGTCGGCGATGAAGCGCTCGGCTTCGCCCTCGACGCGGATCAGCTTGCCGCCGTCACGCTCGACGAACAGGCCGCCCAGCACGATTTCCTTGAGGCGACCCATCTCGTCGGGGCCGAAGGTGAGGGGACGCTGGGCACCCATCTTCACGCCGGTCCAGCCGTTCTCGTTGTGGCTGGCGGTGACCATGGCCACGCAGGGAATATCCAGGTCGAACTGGGCGAAATAGGCGGTGGGCGACAGGGCCAGGCCGATGTCATGAACCTCGCAGCCGGCGCTGATCAAACCCAGCATCAGGGCGTTCTTGATCGATGACGAATAGGAGCGGAAATCGTGACCGACCACGATCTTCGACTGGCCCAGTTCCTGGATGTAGGTGCCCAGGCCCAGGCCCAGCGCCTGGATGCCCAGAAGGTTGATATCGGGGCCAAACAGCCAGCGCGCGTCGTATTCGCGGAAGCCGGTGGCCTTAACGAGCGGCTCGTTTTCGTAGGCGGCGGTGTTGGCGACGAGATCAGCGCGGGGCTTGGAGAACATCTTGGCTCGCTTCAAATGTTGAGGTCTGGGCTTTAGCGGTCGGACGCTGATGTCGCTAGCGTCGTCATATGACAGGGCGATGAGAAAGTGTGGTTTCGCCTAGATCACACCCGCTCGCAGCAAATCGTGAACATGCAGTATGCCAACGGGGCGTTCGGCGTCGACGACGAACAACACCGTGATGCGTCGTTCGTTCATCACTTTCAGCGCTTCGGCTGCCAGAGCGCCTGGCGAAATGGTCAGCGGCGCGCGGGTCATCACCTCGTCGGCGCGGTGGCTCAGCAGGCCGTCCATGTGGCGGCGCAGGTCGCCGTCGGTGATCAGGCCGGCCAAGTTTCCTTCGGCGTCGACCACCCCGGCAGCGCCAAAACGCTTCTCGCTCATCACCAACAGGGCCTGCGCCATCGGGGCGTCGGCCTCGACCAGCGGCAGCGCGTCGTCGCCGTGCATCAGGTCGCCCACGGTTCGGAGCATGGCGCCCAGCTTTCCGCCGGGGTGGAAGACCCGAAAATCGCTGGCCGTGAAGCCCCGTCGCTCCAGCAAGGCGACGGCCAGGGCGTCGCCCAGGGCCATCTGCAGGGTCGTCGAGGTTGTGGGCGCATTGACCTCAGCGGTGGCTTCCGGCGCATCGGGCAACAGCAACAGGATATCGGCCGCGCGGCCCAGCTGGCTGTCTGCCTGGGCTGTGATTGCGATCAGCGGGATCGAGAAGCGCTTGGCATAGGCCAGTGTGTCGGACAGCTCGCGAGCCTCGCCCGACTTTGACAGGGCCAGCACGACATCGTCCTGGCCAATCATGCCCAGGTCGCCATGGCTGGCCTCGGCCGCGTGGACGAACATGGCCGGGGCCCCGGTTGAGGCCAGGGTGGCGGCGATCTTGCGGGCCACATGGCCCGACTTGCCGATGCCGGTGCAGACAATCCGGCCCTTGGCGGCGAACAGGGTCTCGACGCCCTGGGTAAAACTTTCGCTCAGGGCACTGGCCAGGCCGCGCAGAGCGTCGGCCTCGACCAGGATCACGCGCTGGCCCACGGCGACGGCGTCGAAAGGGCTGCTCATTGCGGAACCGTCGCGCCTGTCGCCTTGACGGCGCGAAGGGCCTCTTCGGCCCGGCGACGGGCACTGGCCTTTTCGCGCTCGATCTTGGCGCGCATCTCCGGAGTTTGCTGGATCGGGGTCGAGCCGAACGGGGCCGGGGAGCGCGCGCCATAGCCCTGGGGCCAGACCATGGCCAAGGCGATCATCGCGATGGCGACAAGTGTCATCAGGGGCAAGAAGATACGGTCAGACATGCGTCAGCCTATAGCATGTCGTTTGCGGTCGGGGAGAGCCCCACCATCGGGTGCTTGACGGCAGAGCCGCCTGAGCCTAGCCCGCGCAGTGACATCTGCAAGGAGGCCCGATGCCGACCCTCGTCCTGCTCCGCCACGGCCAGAGCCAGTGGAATCTCGAGAACCGCTTCACCGGCTGGGTCGATGTCGACCTGACCGCCGAGGGCGAAGCCCAGGCCCGCAAGGGCGGCGACCTGATCAAGGCCGCAGGCATCGAGATCGATGACGCCTTCACCTCGGTCCAGACGCGTGCGATTCGCACCTGCAATCTGGCGCTGGACGCCGCCGGTCAGAGCTTTGTTCCCGTGACCAAGGACTGGCGGCTTAACGAGCGCCACTATGGCGGCCTTACCGGACTGAACAAGGCTGAGACCGCTGCCCTGCACGGTGAGGCCCAGGTCACGATCTGGCGCCGCTCCTATGACATCCCTCCGCCCGAAATGGCCCCGGGCGGTGAATACGACTTCAGCAAGGACCGCCGCTACGCCGGGAAGGATCTGCCTTCCACCGAAAGCCTGGCCACCACCCTTGTCCGGGTTCTGCCCTATTGGGAATCTGACATCGCTCCCAAGCTGGTGGCCGGCGAGACCATTCTGGTGGCCGCGCACGGCAATTCTCTGCGCGCGATCGTCAAGCACCTGTTCCAGGTGCCTGATGCCGACATCGTTCATGTCGAGATCCCGACGGGCAATCCGCTTGTCATCGAGTTGGACGCGGCCCTGAAGCCGGTTGCGGTCCGCTACCTCGACGAGAGTCGCGCCGAAAAGCTGCCACCGATCGCCTGATCCAGCGGAAATAGTGGGAAACGCTGCGTTAATCCTGCCCCCTCATGCTCGCGGTCCGTCTGTACTGGATAGATCGCGAGCTCCATGAGCGCCCCTCCGGCGTCAGGCCATGAACACCGGCGCCTGACGCAATACGAAGTCGATGTCATCTGCGCCAAGCATGACCGTCTGTGGTCTGCCCGGCTTGGCGGCGCGCGCGCCGTTTTTGCGTTCTGCGACCTCACGGGCCTGTCAGTGACCGGTCGCAATCTGGCCGACGCCGACTTTACGGGTGCCATGCTGGTCGGTTGCGACCTCAGTCGCGCCAAGCTGGACAATGCCAACCTCTACGGCGCTGACCTGCAGGGGGCCAATCTTACCGAAGCCTCCATGCGGCGCGCCGACCTGCGCGGCTCCAGCCTGCGCGGCGCCAATCTGAGCGGTGCCGATCTGTTCGAAGCCGATATCCGCGAAGGGTCCATTGCCGCCGCAGACCGAAAGGAAGGTTATCGGCTGATCGAAACCGTGCAGCGCGCGACCTATGCGACTGGCGCGATCCTGGCAGGGGCTAACCTGGAGCGCTCTCGCCTTTCGGGGATAGTGGCCACCCAGGCCGATTTCAGCGACGCTATCCTCAAGGACGCCAAACTGGTCCGGGCCAATCTGAAACAGGCCAATTTCAACGGGGCAAATCTCGCTGGAGCCGATCTGTCGGGGGCCAACCTCTCCGGCGCCGATCTGCGCAACACCGTACTGGTGGGCGCCAAGACCCAGTCCTGGAACGTCAGCGACACCAATATGGACGGCGCCCTGACCGACAAGCCGTCGGGCACCGATATCGCCGACTTGCCCTATGAACAAATGATCGCCGACCATGCGCGCTGGTGCGAATCCGGCGGCGCCGAGGGCAAGCCCTCTGCGTTCGACAAGGCTGACCTGCGTAGCCTGCGCTCTGTTCGGGGCTTCAACCTGACGGCTCTGTCGGCCAAGGGGGCGGTGTTCTACGGCCTCGACATGGAGGGCGTGCAGATGCAGGGCGCCCAGCTGGATGGGGCGGACCTGCGGGCCTGCAACCTGCGGCACGCCGACCTGCGCGGGGCGCGGCTGAGAGGGGCCAAGCTCTCGGGATCAGATCTGCGCGACGCTCAACTGGGGCCGCTGCTGATTGGCCGTGACCGGCTTTTGCCGTCCGACCTGACCGGGGTGTTCCTCACGAATGCTGACCTGGCGCGGGCCGACCTGAGGCAGGCTTGTTTGAGTGGCGCGGACCTGTCGCGGGCCAATTTCACGAATGCGCTCCTTAAGGACATCGACATCACGGGTGCGATCCGAATAGGCGCTCGGGGACTCGGGAACATTATCTGAGGGCTGCGACAATCTGGCGCGGTCTTAACCGTTCGCTCGTCGATGGCGACTAGGATCGGTGCGCTTCACAGATGAAATTTGGGAAAGTCGAACAGGCATGAACGCCGCGCAGAACCTGTCTGGACGCAGACGCCTCACCCAGGCCGAGCTGGACATGATCGTGACGGCTCATGAGAAGTTCGTCACCGGCAAGCAGGGCGGCAAGCGCGCCTCGCTGCGGTTCATGAACCTGTCTGGCCTGGACATGTCATTCCGCAACCTGGTCGACGCCGACCTCTCCGCTTCGGTTCTCGACGGTTGCCGCATGGTGCGAACCAAGTTGGATCGCGCCAGCCTGTTCGGCTGCGACCTGCGCAAGGCTGACCTGCGCCAGGCGGTTCTGATCCGGGCCGACCTGCGTGGCGCCTGCCTGCGCGGTGCCAACCTGGCCCAGGCCGACCTCACCCAGGCCGACTTCCGCGAAGGCCAGATCGCCATCCCCCATCCGCGCAAGGGCCTCGACACCCTGCGTCACGAGACCCGGGCCGGGGAGGTCGACGACGTCAATTTCTCAGGTGCCACACTGGACGGCTCGCAGTTTTCCGGTGTCTCGGCGTTCAAGGCTGATTTCAGCGACTGCTCCCTGCGCGGCGCAAAGCTGTCGGGCGCCAACCTCAAGGAAGCCAACTTCTCCGGAGCCATACTGGACGGGGCAGACGTCAAGGGCGCCAATCTTGAGGGTGCCAATTTCAGCGGCGCTGTAATGGCGGGGGTCGACACCTCCACTGCCCGGGTCAGCGGCGCCAGCATGACCGGCTGCCTGTCGGACCCGACCAACGAGGCCAAGGCCAAGGCCCAGGAACTCCTTGAGCGCGCTCTGGCCAACCAGCAATGGTGCCTGACCGGGGGAAAGGAAGGCCAGCCCGCAAGGCTGGACGGTGAAGACCTTCGGCCACTGGGTGACCGCCTCAAGGGCCTTCGCATGACCGCCATGAGCGCCAAGGGCGCCTGTTTTGTGGGGCTGGATCTGTCAGGCGCCCAGTTGCAGGGGGCCAATCTCCAGAACGCCGATCTGCGCGCGGTCAATCTGCGCGGTGCCGACCTGCGCGGTGCCAAGCTGACGGGCGCCAACCTGACAAAGGCCGATCTGCGCCAGGCCTTCCTGTGCCCTCTACCCCTGGGACCGGTGCGGCGCACCGAGACCAATCTGGCGTCGGCCAAGCTGCGCTATGTGATGGGCCAGGCCGCCGACCTTAGTGAGGCCGTTTTCGACGGTGCCGACCTGCGCGGCGCCGATTTTTCGGGTGCACGCGCCCATCGCGCCAGCTTCCGCGAATGCGACTTCAATCAGGTGCAGGGCCTGGATCTCTCCGCCCCGGAATAGGCCCACCCACGAAAAAGGCGGCGCATCGCTGCGCCGCCAAAGTTCAGAGGGGGAGAGGGGGTCTCGGTAGAAGGCCGCGCTTTAAGCGGCCTGTTCGCTCTCGATCAGGGGCGAGGGCGCTGTGTTGATCTCGATCGTGCGCGGCTTCAGCGCTTCGGGCAGCTCGCGCTTGAGCGAGATCGAGAGCAGGCCGTCGGCCAGGGCCGCGTCCGTCACCACCACATAGTCGGCCAGCTGGAACCGGCGCTCGAAGTTGCGCTCGGCCAGGCCGCGATGCAGGTAGCGCTTGGCCTCGTCATTGGCCGGCTTGCGGCCGGAAACGGTCAGAAGACCTTCCTTCACCTCGATGCCCAGCTCGTCCGACTTGAAGCCGGCGACGGCGATCTCGATGCGGTAGGCGTTCTCGGCGGTGCGCTCGATATTGTAGGGGGGATAGCCCGATGCGGCTTCATTCGTAGCGGCGGCGTCGAGTTGCGCAGCCAGCCGGTCGAAGCCGACGAGGGAGCGGTACAGAGGGGAAAGGTCGATCGTTCGCATGGTCACATCCTTCTTTCAAAGCAAGGTCGTGTTTCAGTTTCGTCCCGTCGGCGACCCGAAATCGGCATCGCCCTTGGTCCGGAAGGCCCGGCTTTCCAGCGCCTCCGCTAAACAAGTTGGGGAGGCGATTTTCGACTTCAAGGCCTTGTTGCGCGCCGTGATCGCTAATCGCTTGATCGTCACGCGGCCACGGCTAAGGTCCCTCGCAACTGACGCGGAAGAGAGACTTTGAACATGACCCACCGTCGCCATGTCCTGCTGCTAGCCGCCGCTCTTTGCTTGGCCGCACCCGCCGCCTACGCCGCCGATGCGGCGCTCAAGGCCGCCGTCGCCGCTCCCCACCGTCCCGCCGGCGACGTGGCCCGCGACGGCGCCCGCCATCCGTACGAGAGCCTGTCTTTCTGGGGTCTGAAGTCCAAGCAGACCGTGATCGAGGTCTCGCCCGGCAACGGCTACTGGACTGAGATCCTGGCCCCCTACGCCAAGGCGACAGGCGGGACCTACATCGCCGGGGTCGCTGACCTGGCGAACCCGAAGATCTCCGAAGGGGCCCGCAAGGGACGCGAGGCCTTCGAGGCGCGCTTCGCCGACGAGGCCCGCTATGGCAAGGTGGGCTACGCCAATTTCGGCGCGGTTTCAGCCCCGCTGGGCGCGCCCGGGTCGGCCGACCTGGTGCTGACCGCTCGCAACGTCCACAACTGGACCGTCCAGCCGGGCGTGGCAGACAAGGTGTTCGCCGACTTCTTCGCCGTGCTCAAGCCCGGCGGCGTTCTGGCGATCGAGGAGCATCGCGCTGATCCCAAGTCCGAAACCAGCGCCGGCGCCGACGGCTATCTTTCGACGGCGACCGTGGTGGCCCTGGCTGAGAAGGCCGGCTTCAAGCTGGACGCGAAGTCGGAAATCAACGCCAATCCCAAGGACACCAAGGACCACCCCTTCGGCGTCTGGACTCTGCCGCCCGTCAAGCGCACTGCGCCCGGTGGCCAGCCGGCCGATCCCAGCTTCGACCGCAGCAAATATGATGCGATCGGTGAGAGTGACCGGATGACGCTGCGCTTCCGTAAACCGGCCTGACGCCTGTCAACAAGGCTCCGGGCGACCGGCGCCTTTTTGCCAAGGTCTGGCTCTAGTCTGGCGGCGCAGGTGACGGGCGATTGATGCTTCCAGACAGTTCTTGGTCCCGACGTGGCCTGATCGCCGGCGCTTGTGCGGCGGGACTGAGCGCCTGCGGGCGGAGCGAGGCACCGCAGGAAGGGCCAAAAGCCAAGGCCAAGGCGGGGCCCGAGACGCTTGCCGGCGCCGTGGCCGGCGACTGGCGCACGCCCGCCGACAAGGCCCGCGACGCCTGGCGCCATCCCGTCGAGACCCTGAACTTCTGGGGCGTAAAGCCCGGTCAGACCGTCGTCGAGTTCTGGCCTGGAGCAGGTTGGTACAGCGAGATACTGGCTCCGTTCCTGGCCTCGACCAAGGGCAAGCTCTACGCGGCCAGCCTGCAGGTCGATCCGGCCGATCCGACCGGTGCCGAAATCGTCGAGGCCTATCGCCGCCACTTCACAGAATCGCCCAGACTTTACGGCGCGCTGGAGATCACCGCCTTTGGCCCGACCAGCGGACCGGTCGCGCCGGTCGGCTCGGCGGATACGGTGCTGTTCCTGCGCAATGTGCATAACTGGATGGCCGCCGGCATTGCGGACAAGGCCTTCAGGGACGCGCTGGCGGCCCTGAAGCCAGGGGGCGTCCTGGGCGTCGAAGAACATCGCGGCGAGCCGGGCCGGGTACAGGACGTTCTGGCCGCCGATGGCTATGTGCAGGAAGCCTATGTGATCCAGCTGGCGCGTGAGGCGGGTTTCCAGCTTGCCGGATCCAGCCAGATCAACGCCAATCCCAGGGACGACAAGGACCACCCTTTCGGGGTCTGGACCCTGCCGCCCGCCCGCCTTTCGGCGCCCCGTGGCCAGCCGGCCAAGGCGGGATTCGATCACGCCCAATATGACGCCATCGGAGAGAGCGACCGCATGACCCTCAAGTTCGTGAAACCGGCATGAACCCGCTTCGCCATGGCCTGCTGGCTGCCGCCCTGATCACCGCCGTCGCCACACCGGCCCTGGCTGAAAAAATAGGTCCCGCAGAGAAGGCCTTTCCCTATCTGGAGCGCTTCCTGAAGGTGCCGGCGGCCGAGCGCTCGAGGGTGCGGCTGAGCTATGCCCTGTCGCGCGACGGCAAGCCGCTGGCCAACCTCAAGGCGGTCCTGGTCGAGGCCGGTGGCGCACGCACGCCCTTGCCAGTCAATGCCGACGGCGCCTTCGAGCGACTGCCGACACTGGCCCAGCTTCAGGCCGGGGCGCAGCTGTCGCTGGACCTGCCGCAGGACGCCAAGGTGGGAACCAGCCTGAATTTTGGAACCCAGCTGAAGCCGGCGATGGACTATGAGGTGCGGGAACTGGCGGCGACTGTCGCTGAGGCCAATACCGTGATCGGCAAGGCGGCTGGTCCGCTCAGCGCCCTGGCACCCAAGATGACCGGCATCGCCTTTGCCAAGGCCGGCGGGGGTGTGGCCGTATTCGCCGATGGACGCACCCAGCCGCTACCGCTGGCCAAGGAAACGCCGTACTTCCGACCTGAGGATTTCCAGGGTGCGGTGCGGGTGAAGCTGACCAAGCCTCCGACGCGGGTCGGTTTCTACGACAAGAAAAAATAAGCCCAGCCGGGTCTGAACACTGTTTACTTGCCGCGCTCGCGCGGTCAGTCTATCGCAAAATCACATCGCGCAGACAGGGAGAACGCGCTTATGGCTACTCTGCAGGAACTCACCGATCGCATCATCACCGCCGTCGGCGACGACAGCGGCCTGGGCAAGAGCCTGAAGTTCGACCTGAAGGACGCTGGCGTCGTTCATATCGACGGCGGCTCGGTCACCAACGAAGACAAGCCCGCTGATCTGACCATGACGCTCAGCATGGACGATCTTCTGGCCATCGGCGCCGGTTCGCTGGACCCCACCATGGCAGTCATGACCGGCAAGCTGAAGCTGTCGGACATGGGTGCCGCCATGGCGCTGCAGTCCAAGATGGCGACGCTCTTCGCGAAGATGCGCTGATCCCATGGGGGAGCGGGCGCCTCTGGTTTCGATTCCGCAGGCGCGGGTCCCCGATCATGGAACGGCCGAATGGTTCAGCGGCGCGGATGGGGCAACTCTCCGCGCCGCTTTCTTTTCGCCGCAAGGCAAACCGCGCGGCTCTGTTGTGGTCAGCCCCGGCCGTAGCGAACCGATCGAGAAGTATTTCGAGGTCGTGCAGGATCTGCTGGCGCGTGGCTTCGTCGTGCTGGTCCACGACTGGCGAGGGCAGGGGCTTTCGGCGCGCGCCCTGCCTGATCGTCTCAAGGGCCATGCCAGGGGCTTCAAGACCTTTCTGAGTGACTATGTCGCCTTGCTGGAGGCGTTCGCCGAGCGTTTGCCCCGGCCCTGGGTCGCCATGGGCCACTCAATGGGCGGCTGCCTGACGACCCTGGCCCTGGCCCATGGTGAAAACCGCTGTTCAGCCTGTGTGCTGTCGGCGCCGATGCTGGGCCTCAATACCGGCGGCAAGCCCGCCCGTGCGGCTCGCGCCCTAGCCTGGATCTTCGCCCGCGCCGGGCTGGCGGGTGACTACACCCTGGGCGATCGCGGCGATCCTTTCGCCCAGAGCTTCGCCAAGGACGCCCTGACCCACGATGAAGCCCGCTATGGCCTGTATATGGCGCAGTTGACGGCCAATCCCGATATCGCCCTGGGCGGAACGACCTGGGGCTGGGTCGACTTCGCCTTCTCAGCCTGCGCCTGGCTACGCCGCTCGCCGGGTGTCGAGGCCATCTCTATCCCGGTCACTATCGTCGGAGCGGGTGAAGACAGCCGGGTGCTGAACGCCGACCTGAAATCCATCGCCAGCCGTATTCCGAACGGCCGCTACCTGGAGGTGCCGGGTGCCTTCCACGAGATCCTGATCGAGATCGATGAGCGCCGGGCGCAGTTCTGGGCGGCGTTTGACGAGACGGTGGATGCCGTCGCGCCGCGGCTTTAGCTACTTCGCCGAGCGCCTGAGACACACCAGCGCCTCGTCTAGCGGCCTGCGGTCCCCCGAAATCACGATCTGGCCGCCGTTCTGGCCTACGGGTTGGCCGCGCCAGTCGGTGACCAGGCCGCCGGCGCCTTCGATCACGGGAATGGCGGCTTCGATGTCCCAGGATTTCAGACCGGCCTCGATGACCATGTCCATCGTGCCGGCAGCGACCATCGCATAGGCATAGGCGTCGCAGCCCAGGCGGGCCAGCTTGGCACCGGCCCGCACCTGCAGCCAGGCGCCGCGCTCGGCTCCGTCAAAGCAGGCGTCGGCGTCGGTGGTGGCGATGACAGCGTCGGTCAGGCGCTCGCAGGGGCGCACCTTCAGGGGACGGGTCTGGCCGCGCACTTCAAGGCGCGAGCCACCGGCATGGCCGATGAACACCTCGTCCAGATAGGGCTGGCCGATGGAGCCCAGCACGGGGCGGCCCTGATAGCGCAGGCCGATCAGGGTGGTCCACAGCGGCAGGCCCGCAATGAAGGCGCGGGTGCCGTCGACGGGGTCAAGCACCCAGACGAACTCGGCGTCCGGGCGATCTTCGCCATATTCCTCGCCGATCACGCCATGCTCGGGAAAGTGTGTGGCGATCAGCTTGCGAATGGCGGCTTCGGCGCCGCGATCCGCCTCGGTAACGGGATCGAAGGCAGCGTGACTCTCACGCGGCAGATTTTTGCCGACGCCCTTGTCTTCTAGCCCGTGATCGGCCCGGAACAGCGGCAGGATCGCCGCCGCCGAAGCGCGATTGAGGTCAAGGACGAAGGCGTCGAGCGCCGCGAGCCGATCAGCGGAAAGCATCATGGGCGAGGGTTTAACCCCCTCGCCGCAGGTGCGCCACCCAGAGTTAGGCGTCGGCGTGCTCGGCACCGCCGTTCAGCGACTTGGCCAGGTCCAGCAGGCGACGACGCGGACGCTCGCCCAGCAGATAGTAGGCGCGGATCAGATCCAGCGTTTCCTTGCGCGCGAACATCTCGCCGCCTTCGGTCTCGCCGGCGCTTTCGCGACGCATCTGATCGGACAGGCCGTCATAGAAGTAGCCGACCGGCACTTCCAGCGCCTCGGACAGCTGCCAAAGGCGCGCCGCCGAGATGCGATTGGCACCGCATTCATATTTTTGGATCTGCTGGAAACGCACGCCCACCGTGCCGGCCAGCTGCTGCTGGGTCAGGCCCAGCAGACGGCGGCGGCGGCGAAGGCGCTTGCCCAGATGCACGTCAATATCACTGCTCATGGAAGCCAAGCCCCCCGCTTCAATCACCGCGCGTCCCAAAACGGAACGCTCGTCCGAGGCGTCGCAAGGGACGTGCCGGACGAAGCGGCGTTGCGCCGGACGTGCAAGCCAGCCTAGTAAAGACCCATGTCGGATAAGCGTCGGCCTTGGGCCCAGGACCTGCTCTGGCGCTGCGAGGCGCTAGGCTTTGACCTCTTCATCGGCGTCGTGCGCCTGCTGGGCGTGGACGCCGCTTCGGCGTTCGGCGGCTGGCTGGGACGCACCTTTGGCCCCTTGAGCAGCGCCCACAAGGTCGCGGAGCGCAATCTGAAGCTGGCCTTCCCCGACCAGGACGCCGCCTGGCGCGATGAGATCCTGGTAGCGCAGTGGGACGGTCTGGGCCGCACCTTCGCCGAGTTTCCGCTGATGGACCGCATCCTGCCCTCGACAGGTCGGGTCGAGGTGGTCAACCAGGAGCGCCTTTTCCAGATTGCTGCCGACCAGACACCGGTGGTGTTCGTATCCGGACATCTGTCGAACTGGGAAGTGATGCCGGCCGCCATCGTCGATTCCGGCGTGATCTGCGAAATGACCTACCGGGCCGCCAACAATCCCTATGTCGATGAACGCATCAAGGCCAGCCGCCACCGCTACGGCGTGCGGCTGTTCGCCCCCAAGGGCGGCGACGGTGCGCGCGAGCTGCTGGAGGGCATGAAACAGGGCCGTTCGGTTGCACTGATGAATGACCAGAAGTTCAATGGCGGCGTGGCCAGTCCGTTCTTCGGCCACGACGCTCGTACGGCACCCGGGCCCAGCCGTCTGGCGATCCGTTTCGGTACAGTGCTACAGCCGATGTCCGTTCAGCGCATCAAGGGCGCGCGGTTCCGGGCAGTTGTGCACGATCCCATCGCTATTCCCTCGACCGGCGACCGCACGGCCGACATCGAGACCGGGGTGAAGCTGGTCAACGCCTTCATGGAAGAACGGATCCGCGAGCGCCCGGCCGAGTGGTTCTGGGTGCACCGCCGCTGGCCCAACGAGGTCTATGCGGCCCTGGCGGCGCGGGAAGCCTAGAGCAACGCGCGCTAGAGCCGGTTGCGATCTGATGGAATCAGATCACCCGCTCTAGTCTTTTGTTTTCACGCGCGTTTCATTCCGAAAACCGGTTCCCACTTTTCGGAACGCGCGCTAAATCAAACTCGCTCGCCTTGCTCTAGCTTTTTGTTCTCGCATCGCTTTTGCGGAAAACCGGCGGGGCACTTTTCCGCGCGATGCTCTAGATTTCCAGCGTATCCTGCACGGCGCCTGCTTCGCCCCTGCGCCGGAACGGCCCCTCGTAACTGGGATCGTCGCGCCGGCGCCGGCAGGGGCCGAAATAGTCGCCTGACCGGATGAACGGCCGGGGCTTGAAGATCACGGTATTAATGCGGTCCAGCAGCGAGCGGGCTGTGACCGGCTTGACGACGATCTCGGTGACGCCGGCGTCGCGCGCCTCGAACACCCGGTGACGTTCGGCAAAGCCCGTCAGCATGATGATCGGCAGGAACGGATCGACGCTGTCGGGCGAATTGCGGACGAGTTGTGTGAACTGCACGCCGTCCAGCGGTGACATCTTGAAATCGACGATGGCGATGTCGATCATGCTGTCGCGCACGACCTGCAGCGCCTCTGCGCCGTCCATGGCCTCGCGGAAATGCTTTACGCCGACGCCCTTCAGGATCGCGCCCACGATCGCCCGCATGTGCTGGTTGTCGTCAACCATCAGGAAACGCAGGTTCGAAAGCGCCGCCGACATGCGGATCTATACTCCGTGGCAGACCTGAAGTTGATATGTCGGAAAGCCGACTGTTCAGTTCGTGGATAGCGACAACAAGGCTAACGAAAGGTTTACTTTTTCGCTAGCCGCGAGCGGTGACGGCCCCCACCATAAGGGTGGGATCCAGGTTGCGGCCACGCCACTTCATGCGCCAGCAAAGGTGAGGTCCGGTGGCCCGGCCCTCCCGGCCGACCGCCCCGATGCGCTGGCCCTGGGCGACGGGATCGCCCGCCGCCACCAATACCTTCGACAGGTGCAGATAGGCGGTGATCAGGCCCTGGCCATGGTCAATCAGTATCAGGCCGCCCTCAAAATGCAGGTCGGATTCGGCAAAGGTCACCGTGCCCGCCGCCGGCGCACGTATGGGCGTCCCCACGGGCGCGGCCAGATCGACCCCATAGTGGGGTCGGCGCGGCTCGCCGTTCAGAATGCGCTGACCGCCGAAGCGGGCCGAGCGCCGCGCGCCCTCGACAGGCATGATGAAGCCTGTCCGGAAGCCGTCCAGATCAGCCAGGCTGGCGAAGCCCACGGCCTTGCGGCTGCCCTCGGCGGCGATGCGGGCCAGAAGCATGGGGTCTTCCGGCGTCACCTGGCTGGGCGGCAGGCCGTCGATGCGCTGGATGTCGAAATCGCCGGGGGCAATGACGGCCTCGTGGCTGGCCGAGCCTTCATCCGTCGAGACGGTCAGACTCATGGCCGGAGGGGCGTCGCGATCGAAGCCGATCACGAACAGGCCGGCCGCTGAAGCCTGGCCTACGGCCTCGCCGTTCAGTGTCAGATTGGCGCGAGGCGCGGTGCGGCCCAGAGCGTAGCCGCCCTGAACAAAGCGTCCCGAGAGCGAAAGTCCCGGCGCGGCGGCCAGCGCCGGACATGCCAGTCCCGTGGCGGAAAGACCCGCCAGAAGCGCCCGGCGGTTCAGGCGATCTTCTCTTGCCAGCGCTTCAGGGCCTCGGTCGGGCCAGCATAGGCCTCCTGCAATTCCGGGCTCCAGTAGCGCAGGGCCTCCAGCGGCACCTTGGCTCCGGTGACGGCGCAGGCCACATAGCGACCTGGCGACATTACGGCGAATTCGCCGTCGCCATAGTGCAGCACGGCCAGGCCGTCGGATTTTCCAAGGTCGCGATCAAAAGCGTTCATGGGGTCACTTTAGGATATTCGGGCGCTTTAGAACAGGTCGCCCTGATCAGCTTTTGGTGTTGTCGCAGGCTTTGGCCGGGGCGGGCGGATGAGGGGCGCCGCCGCCGCCGGGGCCTCGCCGCCGTCGATGACGGCGTTGCGGTCGCCGTCGCCAAATTGCAGGCTCACCCAATCGCCGGGACCAAGGCTGGCGGACGAGCGCACGATGGACTGGTCGGCCTGGCGCACCAGCGCAAAGCCCATGTCCAGCGGCCGGCGCGGATCGAGCGACCGGCGCAGCTTTTCCAGATTGGCCAGGCGGTCTTCGTCGCGTTTCACTCGCCGTTCGCCCGCCGCTTTCAGGCGATCCCACAGGACGGGCAGGCGGGCATTGGCCTCGATACGCTGGGGCGCGCGACGCGCAGCCAGGGTCAGGCGCTCGCTAAGGTCAGAGAGACGGTCGGCTTTCTGCTGGCGCTGACGGCCCAGAGCTTGCGGCGACAGGCGGGCGGTGACGCGTAGCAGGGCCTGGGCGTGGACGGCGGTGTTGCGGCCCAGGGCAGCATCGAGGCGTCCGGCGGCGATGTCGAAGCGCTGCTGGGCCAGGGCCAGCAGGTCGGCCGGGCGAGGCAGGCCGCGCGCGGCGCTGACCAGGCGGGTGCGGCGATCCTCGATCAGCCGCGCGCCGCTGCGATTGAGGCGGCGATCATAGTCAGAGACCAGGGCCCGAAGTTCGCCCAGCACCGGCGTGGCGATCTCGGCGGCGGCGGTGGGGGTTGGCGCGCGACGGTCGGAGACGAAGTCGATCAGGGTGGTGTCGGTCTCGTGGCCGACCGCCGAGATCAGCGGGATGTCGCTGGCCGCCACGGTGCGGGCCAGGGTCTCGTCATTGAAGGCCCAGAGGTCCTCCACCGAGCCGCCGCCCCGGGCGACGATGATGATGTCGGGACGCGGCACACGACCACCCGGCGCGATGGCGTTGAAGCCGCGGATGGCTCCGGCCACTTGCAGCGCCGCTTGATCGCCTTGCACCACCACCGGCCAGACCAGCACGTGGCAGGGCCAGCGGTCGCGGATGCGGTGCAGGATGTCGCGGATCACCGCCCCGGTCGGGCTGGTGATCACTCCGACCACGGCCGGCATGGTCGGCAGCGGCCGTTTGCGCGCCGCGTCGAACAGGCCCTCGGCATGGAGCTTGGCCTTCAGGCGCTCCAGTTGGGCCAGCAGTGCGCCGACCCCGGCCGCTTCCATGCTCTCGATAACGATCTGGTAGCGCGAGCCGGCCGGATAGGTGGTGATCTTGCCGGTGACGATGACTTCCAGCCCGTGCTCGGGCCGCACGCCCAGGCCCCGCACCGAGCCCTTCCAGACCACGCCGTCGATCGCGGACTTGTCGTCCTTGATGGTCAGATAGACGTGGCCGTTGGAGTGATGGGTTACCTTCGACAGCTCGCCGCGCAGCCGCACGTGGGAATAGCTGGTTTCCAGCGTGCGCTTCAGCGCAAAGGCCAGTTCCGAAACGGAATAGGCGGGCGCGTTGGAATCGGGCAGGGCGGCGTCGGTCATGGCGCACGATAGAACAGTTGGCCGTGGTCGATAAACGCTCTGCCTTGTTGGCGCGAGAAAGCTCCGCTTAAGGTAGCCTCCGAGTGGGGGCATATGGCTGACAGTTTCCTGAGCGAAGACGAGATCGCTCGGCGCACGCCGCTGTGGTGCGCGCTGGCCGAGCTGTTCCTGGATACGGAGATGGAGGTCAGGAACTATCGCGATGTGGCTGAAGCAGCCCAGGCGGGTGGCTTTTCCATCGAGGAGGTGCGCCGGATCCTGGAGGCGGAAGTCTTTCCTGCCTTTGTGTTCAACATCCTGGACATCGCCGGTGAGTGGGCGGGCTTTCATCCCGACGACGTTCGCGAACGCGTTCTGGGCGTGCTCGGCCAGATCAGCGGGTACCGTCCACGCAATCCGTCTTGGACGCTGTTGTTCCGTTCAAAGTTCATGGCCACAGAATGGCCGAAGGTTGAGGCGGCGCTCGAAGGGCGCGAGCCGAATTTTTCCCGCCCGGCCAAGCCGGAGAAGCGCGGTAGTCTTATCCTGGCTTGGCTCTGCCTATTCGCCATAGCCAGCGGCTTGGCGTTGGTCTTTGGCCCGAGATGAGTCGCTCACAGCATAAGGCCCTCCCCGAAGAACGGGGAGGGCCGCATGAGAGACTTGGTCTTGTAAGTTCGCCGGAGCCTAGATGTAGCGGCGCAGCGAGCGGGCCAGCTCGGTCGGGCCGGCCTTCTTCTTGGATTGTTGCGGCTGGTAGGCCACCCGGGCGTGTTCGTTGCAATACGGGCCGTCTGACGAGCGGCGACCGCAGAAGGTGAAGCCGTCCGACGAGGGATCGCCGATCGGCCACTTACACATGTGGGCGCCGAGGGTCAGCACGGTAGCCGAGCCAGGTTGCTCGTCGCGCAGCACGGGCATCGAAGGAGGCTGCTGGTGGGTGGTAACCGGGCTGGGCGCTGAAACGGGCGCGGGCTCGGCGACCACGCGGCGCGGTGCCGAGGGCATGGTCTGGGCGGCCGGACGCGCCGGACGCGGGGCCTTGAAGGCCGGGCGCGCCGGTTGCGAAGGGGCTGCGCGGCCCGAAAGGCCCAGGCGGTGCACCTTGCCGATGACGGCGTTGCGCGTAACGCCGCCCAACTGCTTGGCGATCTGACTGGCCGAAAGGCCGTCCAGCCAGAGCTTCTTCAAGGTCGTGACCCGCTCGTCGGTCCAGCTCATACCCATCTCCCGCCATTGATCGGGTCCGAGGCTTCCCCAAGCCGGCGGACCCTACATCTGGTGTTCTGACCGCCCCGCCGGCGGTCGTCCTACAACATATCGTAAAGAAAACGTTAAATCACACAATGGGCGCCCAGTGGTCTGTCCACAGAAACTACATGTTGATTCGGGGTGCGGCAGCCTTGCCTTGGGGCGACCCAAGGCGCAAATGGCCAAGGCACGCAGGGATTTGGGCTCATGAGAGACTTAGCAGACAGCGTCGTTCCGCCGCAGCCGCGCGACTATCACGGCTGGAACTGGAGCGGCTTCTTTACGCTGTACCAGCGGGAGATCCGCCGTTTCTGGAAAGTGGGCACGCAGACTGTGGCCGCTCCCGTGGTGACGACCCTGCTCTACATGCTGGTGTTCGTGGTCGCCGTCGGCCCCGCGCGTCAGGCGGTGGACGGGGTCAGCTTCGGACACTTCGTGGCCCCCGGCCTGATCATGATGGCCATTCTGAACAATGCCTTCGCCAATTCCTCGTCTTCGCTGATCCAGGCCAAGATGATGGGTCTGACGCCCGACTTCCTGACCCCGCCGCTGTCGCCGCTGGAACAGGTTTCGGCTTTCGCCCTTGGCGCAGCGACCCGGGGTGTGGTGGTCGGGGCGGTGACGGCCATCGTCATCGGCCTGCTGCCGGGCGCGGGCTTGGGCGTCGCCCACGTCTGGCCGATCTTCTATTTCGGGATCGGTGCCTCGCTGATCCTGGGTCTGGCCGGAATTCTGGCGGGCCTGTGGGCCGAGAAGTTCGACCAGCTGTCGGCCGTGACCAACTTCCTGATCATGCCGATGACCTTCCTGTCGGGGACCTTCTACCTGGTCGACAAGTTGCCCGAGCCGTTCCGGACGGCCAGCCACTACAACCCGTTCTTCTATCTGATCGACGGCTTCCGCTACGGCTTCATTGGCCATGCCGACGGCTCGATCCTGATCGGCGTGGTGACTACAGCGGTGCTGACGGTGGCGCTGTTCCTGTGGTGCTGGCATCTGTTCCGCACCGGGTATCGCCTGAAGACCTGAGCGGCTGTGTCGAAGCGCCCTCAAGTCGCTAAATTCACCGTACTTTCATTGACAGACTGACGTTCCACGGCGACAACCTGCGGCCTTCCGGTCCCCGTGCGAACAGCGCGGGGGCTTCTTTCCTTTTTGGGAGGCCGTCTTGAGCATTCAGGCGTCATCGTCGAACCTGTCGCAACAGCACATCATGGGCGTCTACAACCGCGCCCCGCTGGCGTTCGAGCGAGGCGTAGGCGCACGACTGTTCTCGACCGACGGCGAGGTCTATCTGGACTGCGTGGCGGGCATCGCCACCGACGGTCTGGGCCACGCCCACCCCGTGCTGGTCGAAGCGCTGAAGACCCAGGGCGAGAAGCTCTGGCACGTCTCCAACATCTATCGCATTCCCGAGCAGGAAGAGCTGGCCGACAAGCTGTGCGCCCATAGCTTCGCCGACGTTGTGTTCTTCACCAACTCGGGCACCGAGGCGATTGAGTGCGCGCTCAAGACGGCCCGCAAGTATCACACCGCCAATGGCCAGCCCGAGCGGACCGAGATCTTCGGTTTCGACGGCTCGTTCCACGGCCGCTCCTATGCGGCGGTCAATGCCTCGGGCAATCCCAGCTATGTCGAGGGTTTTGGCCCACGCCTGCCGGGTTACAGCCAGCTGACCTTCGGTGACCATGACGCGCTGAAGGCGGCCATCGCGCTGCCGACCACGGCGGCGATCATCGTCGAGCCCGTGCAGGGCGAGGGCGGCGCGCGTTCGATCCCCGAGCACTGCCTGGTCAGCCTGCGCTCGCTCTGCGACGAGCACGGCGTCCTGCTGATCTATGACGAAGTGCAGTGCGGCATGGGCCGGACCGGCAAGCTGTTCGCCTATGAATGGGCTCCCGGCGGCGAGCCGCACATCATGGCTGTGGCCAAGGCCCTGGGCGGCGGCTTCCCGGTCGGTGCCTGCCTGGCCACCACCGAGGCGGCCAAGGGCATGACCGTGGGCGTTCACGGCTCGACCTTCGGCGGCAATCCGCTGGCCATGGCCGTGGGCAAGGCGGCGTTCGACACGATCAACACGCCCGAGATCCTCGACAACGTGAAGACCGTGGCCGGCTATTTCGTGCAGCAACTGAACGGGCTGAAGGATCGCTTCCCGGACGTCATCGTCGATATCCGCGGCAAGGGCTTCCTGATCGGCGTCAAGCTGATCCCGAACAACCGCGACTTCATGGTCCTGGCCCGCGATGAAAAGCTGCTGGTGGCCGGAGGTGGCGACAACTGCGTGCGTCTGCTGCCGCCGCTGAACCTGACCATCGAAGAAGCCAGCGAGGCGATCGCCAAGCTTGAAAAGGCTTGCGAGGCCGCACGCGCAAAGCTGGCAGCCGCTTAAACCCAACTTCCATAGGCTCTTCCCGGCGAAAGCCGGGACCCAGATCACGCCCGCTGATTTCCCGGATCTATCTGGGCCCCGGCTTTTGCCGGGGAGAGCGGGAGAGGGAATGGCAATGACCCACCCCAGAAACTTTATCGATCTCTGGAAGCTGGACGGCGCAACGCTGCGGCTGATGCTGGAGGATGCCAAGGCCCGCAAGACCGCTCGCAAGGGCTGGGGGCAGGGCAGGATCGACGCCGACGCTCCGGCCGACGGGCGGGTGCTGGCGATGATCTTCCAGAAGAATTCGACCCGTACGCGGTTTTCGTTCGACGCGGCTATCCGTCAGCTGGGCGGATCGGGGATCATCTCGACCTCTAACGACATGCAACTGGGGCGCGGCGAGACGATCGAGGACACCGCCCGCGTCCTGTCGCGGATGGTCGATGCGGTGATGATCCGCGCCAACAGCCATGCCGATGTCGAGCGCTTCGCCCAGGTCTCGACCGTGCCGGTGATCAACGGCCTGACCGACAAGAGCCATCCGTGCCAGATCATGGCCGACCTCTTGACCATCGAAGAGCATCGCGGCGACGTCGGTGGCAAGACCATTGCCTGGGTCGGTGATGGCAACAATGTCTGCTCCAGCTTCATCCACGCCGCCCCGCTGCTGGGCTTCAAGCTGAAGATCGCCTGTCCGGCGGTCTATCACCCCGACCTGGTGGATCTGGCCCGGGCCCAGGACCTGCAAGGCCAGGTGACCATGACCGACGACCCCAAGGAAGCCGTTCGTGGGGCTGATGTGGTGGTGGCCGATACCTGGGTCTCGATGGGCGACACCGACCATGACGAGCGTCTGGCCGCGCTGGAGCCCTATCAGGTCGATGAGGCCCTGATGGACCTGTCGGCGCCCGACGGCGTCTTCCTGCACTGCCTGCCGGCTCACCGGGGTGAAGAGGTCACCGACGCCGTGCTTGATGGTCCGCGGTCCCTGGCCTGGGACGAGGCGGAAAACCGCATCCACGCCCAGAAGTCGGTGCTGGCCTGGGCCTTCGGGGCGATCGGCTAGGGTCGATGCCGAAAATCGAGTTCAACAAGCAGAAGCGCGATGCCCTGCTGATCAAGCTGACCCGCTATCTTGATCGCGAACTTGACTGCGAGGCCAGCCCGCTTCAGGCGGGGTTTCTGCTCGACTTCATTTCCGAAGAGATGGGGCCGTACTACTACAATCAGGGCGTTCAGGACGCTCAGACCCTGTTCCGCGAAAAGCTGGAAGACGCGGTCTACGAGATCGAGAAGCCGTTCAAGGACTAAACGGGCGGAGCACCGGCCATCACGGCCGGCGCGCCTTTCGTTGCAGGACCTATCCCATGCGATGCATGGCGCAGAGCTTGTTGCCGTCGGGGTCACGCAGATAGGCCAGATAGAGCTTGCCCACGCTGCCGTCCCGCACGCCGGGAGGGTCTTCGCAGGCGGTCCCGCCCTGGGCCAGGCCCGCCGCATGCCAGGCGTCGGCCTGTTCGGGTGAACTGCAGGCGAAGCCAACCGTCCCGCCATTGGCGAAGGTCGCGGGTTCGCCATTGATCGGCTTCGAGATCGCGAAGATGCCGGTCGGGGTCATGTAGAAAATGCGCTCACCGTTGGTCATGGCCGGCGGCACGCCGAGCGTGGCCAGAAGGGCGTCATAGAAGCCCCGGGCGCGATCAAGGTCGTTCGTGCCGATCATGATATGGGAAAACATTCTGGTCTTTCCTCCACTTGCGGTCGGCTTTTACGGACGGTGCCCGCAGCGTTTCCGCTGGTTGCGGCCAGCCTAGCACCGCCGTTTCCATCAGGCGACCCGGTGACACAGTGGTCTCTACCCGGTTGCCCCCCCTCGCAATTTTCGCCGAACCGCCTATCTAACCGCCCCATGACCGATATCTCCGCCATTCCCGCCCTCGACGACGTCGTT
Organism: Caulobacter sp. AVps18; assembly: GCF_058681425.1. Lineage (NCBI taxonomy): Bacteria > Pseudomonadati > Pseudomonadota > Alphaproteobacteria > Caulobacterales > Caulobacteraceae > Caulobacter > Caulobacter sp. AVps18. The sequence continues at coordinate 4,057,889 of NZ_CM178737.1, read as the reverse complement.
TCCGCCTTCCAGATCGAGGGCCTGCCGGTGCGTGGCCGCGTCGTTCGCCTGGGCGCCGCCGTGCACGAGGTACTGAGCCACCACGACTATCCCGAGCCCGTCGCCAACCTGCTGGGCGAAGCCTGCGCCCTGGCGGCCCTGGTCGGCTCCAGTCTCAAGTTCGAAGGCCGACTGATCGTCCAGGCCCAGGGCGATGGACCGGTGCGCTATGTCGTTGTCGACTACGACACCAGCGGCGGCCTGCGCGGCTATTGCCGTTTCGACGCGGACGAAGTGGCAAAGGTCAGCGAAGGCTTTGCGCGGCCCGGGGCCAAGACCCTGCTGGGCGGCGGCGTCTTCATCATGACCCTCGACCAGGGGCCCGATACCGACCGCTATCAGGGCGTGACCGCCATCGAGGGCGAGACCCTGGCCCTTTGCGCCGAGCAGTATTTCGACCAGTCCGAGCAGACCCCGACGCGGGTGCGCCTGGCGGTCGGGCAGGTGGATACGGGCGATGGCCCATCATGGCGCGCGGGCGGCATTCTGATCCAGGCCATCGCCGGCGACGAGACGCGCGGCGAGACCCAGGAAGCCTGGCGTCACGCCCAGGCCTTTTTCGAGACCACCGGCGAGGACGAACTGATCGATCCGACCGTCAGCACGCCGACCCTGCTGTACCGCCTCTATCACGAGGACGGTGTGCGCCTGCTGGAAGAGAAGCCCCTGAAGGCATTCTGCCGCTGTTCCGACGAGCGGATCAGTGCGGTGCTGGCCTCGTTCTCCGATGAGGAGAAGGTCGAGATGGTCGAGCCGGACGGCAAGATCCACGTGACGTGCGAGTATTGCTCGCGGGTCTATGCGATGGCTCCGGACGCGGTCTGACACGAAAATGCCGGCGGCCCTTACGGGCGCCGGCATTCCTTCGATCCGATCCAGCCTGCCGTCAGCTGTTGCAACCGGTCTGGCGCAGGCCCTGTTGGAAGGCCTCGTGATTGGCTTCGGTCTCCAGGGTGGCGACGCTGGAGCGGGCGATGAAGCGACGCGCCTCCCGGCCGCCGGCGCCGTCATCAATGTGCACCGTGCCGCAGATCACCAGCGCCGAGCGATACATCCCAAGTCTCAGATCCCTGAATTGGGCACCTTCCGGGTTGGGGAGAGTTTCGCTGACGGCGTCCTTGAACTTCGGCGCGACCTCGGAGACCAGCCGGCGTGTAGCCCGGGTCTGCTCTTCAAGCCGTCCGAAGCCATAGCTCACATAGTCGCCGTCATAGGTCTGGCGGGAAAGGTTGGCACGCTGGGTGGCGTAGCCGCCCGTCGCCCGGTTGAAATGCGGGTCGCGCTTGATGATCGACTGGCCCGGAACAGGTTGGGTCTGGGCGAGGGCAGGCGCGGCCGAAATCGCCAGCGCCGCCGCAGCGGCCAGCGTCAAGGCGGGGAGACGAAAAGCCTTCTGCGACATCGGGTAACCTCTTTGATGAGAAGAGCAAAGCTTCAACTCGCCTGAAGAAGGTGTCAACGGCGCGTGCGCGCGGAAGGGGTGGCGCGTTGCTAGTTGTAACGTCTTGCGGCGCCGGGCAGGTGTAGCGAGAATTCCGGGATCTCGGCGTCGAACACCTCACCCGCCTCGGTCATCATCTGGTAGCTGCCGCGCATGGCACCGGAAGGGGTGGGCAGCGGGCAGTTGGAGACGTAGCGGAAGGCCTCGCGGGCCTTCAACTCGGGCTGCTCGCCCACCACGCCAGAGCCCTCGACATCGTTACTGCGGTTGAGCCCGTCGGTGATCGTCCAGCGGCGCGCCACCAGGTGCACGGTCTCGACGCCGTGGTTCTCGATCTCCACCGTGTAGGACCACAGATAGAGACCGTTCTCGGGCGAGGAATCCTCGGCCAGATAGGTGGGGGCTACACGCACCACGATGTCGCGCGTGCGGGCCTCGTAGGCGCCGCTGTCGGCTCCGCGCCGACGCCTTATCCGCTGCAGCGGCGGCGAGGATTCACGCCTGGTCGAGCGCACGGGTCACATCTCGCGTCAGATCATCCAGGCTTTCCAGGCCCACCGACAGGCGCACGCCGCCTTCGACAACGCCCAGCGAGGGGCGTTGATCTTCGGGCACCGAGCGGTGGGTGGTGGTCGGCGGGTGGGTGGCCATCGATTTGGCGTCCCCCAGATTGTTGGAGATGTCGACGATCTCCAGGGCATTGAGGAACTTGAACGCCGCTTCGCGCGAGCCCAGGTCCAGCGCCACCACCGTGCCGCCGCCGGTCATCTGCGACTTGGCGACATTGTGGCCCGGATGGTCGTGGCGGAAGGGATAGAGCACCGACTTGGTCTTCTTGTGCTCGGCCATCACATTGGCCAGGGCGAAGGCGGTATCGGTCTGGCGGCGTACGCGCAGATCAAGGGTCTCCAGGCCCTTGACCAGGACCCAGGCGTTAAACGGCGACAGCGACGGGCCGGTGTGGCGCAGCATGTCGCGATAGAATTCTTCGTTGATCGCTTCGCTGGTCAGGATGGCTCCGCCCAGAACCCGGCCCTGGCCGTCGATGTGCTTGGTGGCCGAATAGACCACGACGTCAGCGCCCAGCTTCAGCGGCTGCTGGAAGATCGGGGTGGCGAAGACGTTATCGACAATGACCTTTGCGCCGACCGCGTGCGCCATTTCCGACACTGCGCGGATGTCGGTAATCTCCAGCACCGGGTTGGAAGGCGTCTCGATCAGCACCGCCTTGGTGTTGGGCCGCATGGCCGCTTCCCAGGCCTTGGGATCGGTAGCGTCGACAAAGGTGGTTTCGACGCCGAAGCGCGGCAGCCACTCGGCGATCAGCCAGCGGCACGAGCCGAACAGGGCGCGGCCGGCCACGACGTGGTCGCCGGCCTTTACCAGGCCCATCAGGGCCGCATTGATCGAGGCCATGCCCGTCGCCTGGGCGCGGCAGACTTCTGCGCCCTCCAGCAGCGCAAGGCGGTCCTCGAACATCTTCACGGTCGGATTGTTGAAGCGCGAATAGACGAAACCCGGATCCTCGCCGGAGAACCGGCGGTCGGCTCCCTCGGCGCTGTCATAGGTGAAGCCCTGGGTCAGATAGAGCGCTTCGGCGGTCTCCATATACTGCGACCGGGCCAGCCCCCCGCGGATCAGTTTGGTCGCGATGTCCCAGTCTTTCGGGTCCTCGGCCACGGGGTGTTCCTTCTTCGGCGCGGAAAAGGCCGGCATAAGGGGTTCAGCGGCCCGCAGGGTCAAGGCTGGCCCGGCGGATTTCAACATCAGAAGTGCTGGAGGCGAGCCGCGTGCGCTCCAGCCTTGCCTTCCAGGCGAGCTTTAGCGACTGTCGCGCCGATGACCGACGCCCATTCCGCAGGGATTCTGCCCTGCCAATCCATCGAGGACCTGATCGCCCACGACGCGATCACCTCACAGACGCCTTTCGACGTCGATCAGGTGCAGCCCGCAAGCCTGGACCTGCGCCTTGGCGCGCGCGCCTGGCGGGTGCGGGCCTCGTTCTTGCCGGGCCTGGGTCGCAAGGTGAGCGAGCGTCTGAAAGACGTGGCCATGCACGAGCTGGACCTGACCAAGGGCGCGGTGCTGGAAAAGGGCTGCGTCTATATCGCCGAACTGCAGGAGGGGCTGTCGCTGCCGGCCAACATCTCGGCGCGTGGCAATCCCAAAAGCTCGACCGGCCGGGTAGACGTGTTCGTGCGCCTGCTGACCAATCACAGCCGTGCCTTCGACGATGTCGACGCGGGATATGACGGCCCGCTCTATATGGAGATCGCGCCCCAGACCTTTTCGGTTCTGGTGCGGTCGGGCACGCGCCTGAACCAACTGCGCCTCAAGCGCGGCGAACCGGCCAAGCTGTCGATTCGCAGCGTCGGGGTGGACCTTTCGCCCGGCATGGGTGGCATTGTCGGTTTCCGCGGCCGCCGCCACGCCGGCGTCGTCGACCTGGACCATGAGGACGGCCACGATCCGCGCGACTTCTGGGAGCCGCTGGAAACCCGCCATGGCGAGTTGCTGCTGGATCCGGGCGAATTTTACATCCTGGCGTCGAAGGACAATATCGAGATCCCGGTGATGGAAGCGGCCGAGATGACGCCCATCGATCCGTCGGTCGGCGAGTTCCGCGTCCACTATGCCGGTTTCTTCGATCCGGGCTTCGGCACCGAGGAAGCCGGCGCTGTCGGCTCCAAGGGCGTGCTGGAGGTGCGCAGCCACGAGACGCCGTTCCTGCTGGAAGACGGCCAGACCGTCGCGCGCCTGGTCTATGAGCCGCTCACCGCGCGGCCCGTGCGCCTGTACGGCGAGGGCGGCTCGCACTACCAGCGACAGGGCCTGAAGCTGTCCAAGCATTTCAGGGCCTGGAAGTAGGGCAGGGCGCTCGCCCCACGATGAGATTCGGGCCGTCCGTAAAGGCCACGCTTGCGCCCCTCAATGTCGCATCGCCGTGTCGCGCGACACGGCGTCACACTACATCTGGTGGCCCTTTTCGTTCGTCGCCCAAGTGGTAGTCAAAGGTCGAGGTTTGCCGGTGCTCATCAGTGGAGCGTTTCGCCGGTTCGTCCGCTGGAGATACGCCCTTGGCAAAGCCTGGCCTCGACCCCTTCGCCATTCTCGCCGCTCGCATAAGGGCCTGGGACCGGTGCTCGCGCATTCCAGGATGCGACAAGGCGGTCTGGCGACAGGACGCTAACGGTCGGGTGATCCGCTGGGCCGATTTTGGCGACCGCTTCTCGCGCTATGGCTGGGAAACCCGAACGTGCCGCAGCGATACTGCCCTGGGGCGGGCGCTCAAGCGTTACCGGATCGAGGCAATCCACTGGCGCGGAATTCTGGGAGGCGAAGCCCGTGACGGGTTCGATCTGCCCCGCGCGGCCTGAAAAGCTAGGCCAGCCTTACATTTAGTCCACTTAGCCATACAAAAAGAAAAGCACACTTGACATCGCGTGTCGGTGAATGACAAATGTCCTTGTCATTTAGACGGGGTTGTTTGTCATGAACGAGCAGATTGGTCGCCAGGCGGCTCGCCAGGCCCTGGCGCAGAAGATCCTGGTAGGCTGCGGCATCTTCGGAGGTGTCGTGGGTGCCGGCGGTGCCCTTTTGAGCGAGACCGGCATTGTCCTGCCGACGGCGCTGGTCTTCAGCGCCAGCCTGATCGCCATCGGGGTCTTCTTCTGGGTGTGCGTCATCTACTGGCGCAACATCGACGAGGCTGCGCGCGAGGCCCACAAGTTCGCCTGGTTCTGGGGCGGCACGGGCGGGATGCTGGCAATGCTGCCGCTGGGCACCCTGGTCAGCAATGAGCGCCTGCTCGCGGTCTTCCACCAGCGCCCACCTGCCGAGTGGGTGCTTCTCGGCTTCCTGACCCTGCTGACCGCCCAGCTTGCCGGCTACGGTCTGGTCTGGGTCGGGTGGTGGCTGCGCCAGCGCTGAAAACGCCAGAAAAGGAGAGGAATCATGGCTCAGGCCAAGTCACCCGCCGCGCGCCGCTATCTGGCCCGCTTCTTTCCCGCCATCCTGGCCTATGTGGCCGTGTTGTTCGCGTCGATCTGGACGATCCGCAACCTTCACCCCGAGGGACCGCTGCTCTGGCTGGTGGCGGTGGCACCCGCCGTGCCGATCATCGCCGCCATAGCGGCCATGGGACTCTATATGGTGGAGGAGACCGACGAGTTTCTGCGCGCCATCCTGGCCCAGTCCATGCTGTGGGGCATCGGGGTGACCATGGCGCTCTGCACCATCTGGGGCTTCCTCGAGAACGCCGGCCTGCTGCCGCACCCGCCGCTGTATCTGATCTTCCCGCTGTTCTGCGGCAGCTTTGGCCTCGCCCAGCCCTTTGTCAGCAGGAGGTATCGGTGAAAAATCGCCTTAAGGTCCTGCGCGCCGAGCGTGACTGGAGCCAGGCGGATCTCGCCGACCGGCTGGAAGTCTCGCGCCAGACCATTAATGCCCTCGAGACGGGCAAGTACGATCCCAGCCTGCCGCTGGCCTTCAAGATCGCCCGTCTGTTCAGCCAATCCATTGAATCCATTTTCCAGGACGAGGCCTGAGGGCCCTTCCCTGGCAGGAGCATCGCCATGACCGTTGCGTCGAAGTTCCCCAAGTTTCTCTCCACTCCCAAGGCCAGGGTCGCCGCTGCGCTGGCCCTGTGTGGCGGTGTCGTCGGTGCTGGTTCGGGCATGCTGATCGGCAAGCTCGAAAAGGCCGGCACCCTGACCGTCGAGGGATTGGGCTGGTCTGACCTGTTGTCCGGCCTCATCGCTCTGATGCTGATCGCCATGGGCGCGCTGGTCTTGATCGTCAGCGTCAGCCGCAAGACCGCCCTGCGGGTGCTCGATCCGGGCAGCGCCCGCGACGCCACGCCGGCCCAGACCTCCTATTACCGACAGCAGGGCCTCGTATCCCTGTTGGCCGGGCTGATGCTGGCCGCCCCCGTCCTGGCTATTGTACTCTTCGATCCCTTGCCCTTCGAACTGGCCGCTGCCGTCATGATGGGGATCGTGGCCCTGTTCCTGGTGCAGACCGTGGGTAATCTGACCCTGTGGTCCCGCAGCGACGAACTGGTGCGCCGCGTGATGTCCGAGACGGGCGCAGCGTCGTTCTGGATCCTTCAGGGTGCCCTGTTTCTCTGGGCGGCCGGTGAAAAGCTGAACCTGCTGCCGGCCCTGTCCATGTGGGACGCTGTCACGCTGATGATGGCCAGCTATCTGCTGATCTCAACCCTCGTCGCCGGCCGGCGAGGCCTGGGCGGCTAAGCCCCGCCACCGACCTTTCGTCTCCCCTATGCCCTTGCCCCGGCGCGCGTCGCTGAACCCTTTCGCACGCCAAGACTTCAAGGATTTCAAGCCGTGTCCCGAGCCCGCCCCCGCCTTCACGCCTTCGCCATCCTGCTGGCGATCCTGGTCGCCACCGGCGTCATCGGCGGCCGTCAGGCCCATGCCGTCACGCCGTCCGACCGCATCGCCGTCACCGTGACGGGGAAGGGGCCTGACGTGATCCTGATCCCCGGCCTGGCCTCGTCCGGCGCCGTGTGGGACGCCACCGTCAGGCAACTGTCGGGCCGCTACCGGGTCCATGTCGTCCAGGTGGCGGGGTTCGCCGGCGCGCCGGTCGGCGCCAATGCGCAAGGTCCCATGCTCGACCCGCTGGTCGAGGCGTTGGACGGCTATATCAAGACCGCCAAACTCAAGTCGCCGGCGGTGATCGGCCATTCCATGGGCGGTCTCACCGGCCTGGCCCTGGCCCGTCGCCATCCCGCCGATGTGGGGCGGCTGATGATCGTCGACAGCCTGCCCTTCTATCCGCTGCTGTTCTCACCTGCCGCGACCGTCGAGGCCGTCCGGCCGCAGGCGGTAGCAATGCGCGACGGCATGATCGCCATGCCGCCCGAAACCTTCAATGCCCAACAGGCCATGACCATGCCCCGGCTGGTGAAATCGCCCGAAGGTCTGAAGGCGGCGCTGGCCTGGTCGCAGGCCTCCGACCGCGCGGTCGTGGCCCGCGCCCTCTATGACGTGCTGACCACCGACCTGCGTTCAGACCTGCCGGCCGTGACCACGCCGACCGTCGTCCTCTATCCGTTTGATCCGATGATGGGCGCGCCCGTCGAGCGGGTCGAGCAGATGTATGCCGGCGCCTATGCCGCCCTTCCGGGCGTGCGCCTGGAGCGGATCGAGGGGGCCTTCCACTTCATCATGTCTGACCAGCCGGCGGCCTTCGCCGACGCAGTCGAACGGTTCCTGAAATAGCCCAAATGCGGCGGACGCCATTGCCTCCGACCCAGCTTCAACCCTAAGTTTTTCTCGCAAAGCACAGGACAAAGCCATGCTCTCGAATCTACTCCGGCCTGCCCGTCGTCTGGCCGCCGGCCTCGTCTCCATCCTGGCGCTTGGCGCGGCCGTCCCGGCCGTGGCCGAGCCCGCCCTCTGGGCGATCAAGGACAAGGACTCGACCATCTATCTGTTTGGCACCATTCACGTTCTGAAACCCCAGACCCAATGGCGCTCGCCCCGGATCGACGGCGCGATCAAGGCCAGCGGCGACCTGGTGATCGAGGTGCAGGGCGCTGACGACCCGGCCCTGATGCAGCCCCTGATCATGAAGTATGGGGTGGATCAGGCCAAACCGCTGTCGTCAAAGCTGTCGGCCGAAGACCTCAAGCGCGCCCAGACCCTGGCCCAGGCCGCCGGCCTGCCGCCCCAGGCGATGGAGCCGATGCGTCCCTGGCTGGCTTCAATCACCCTGGCCATGATGCCGCTCCTCAAGGCCGGCTATGATCCCAAGAGCGGGGTGGAGCAGGTGATCTCGGCCCAGATGAAAGCCGACGGAAAGTCGGCCGGCGCATTTGAGACCGCCGAGCAGCAGATCCGCTTTTTCGCCGACATGTCGCCGCAAGCCGAGATCGACCTGTTCAAATCCACATTGGATGACGCTGACGAAGGCTCCGCCAAAATCGATTCCATGGTCGCGGCCTGGGCCGCTGGTGACCTCAAGGCACTGGAAAACGAGTTCGTCACCGAGATGAAGACCAACTATGCCGACGTCTATGACGTGCTGCTGACCAAGCGCAACATCGACTGGGCCGGCAAGCTCAAGACCAAGCTTGACGGTTCGGGCGTCAGCTTCGTGGCCGTCGGTGCCGGCCATCTGGTGGGCCCCGACAGTGTTCAGGCGCAACTGACCAAGCTGGGCATCAAGGCAGAGCGAGTGAAGTAGTCAGAAGGCGAGGGGCGGCCGAAGCTATTCGGCCGCCTCAGCTTCCGGCTTGCGCATATAGATCGAGCGCTTGGGCGTGCTCATCACCCGATGCAGCATCGGCTCGAAAGCCTCCAGCGGCATGGATTTGAAGTTCGGGTCGAAGGCGTCTTGGTCGTACAGGTGCCCGAACTGGGCGGTGTACTCAAAGTCCGGATGCCCCCTGAACTGCTCGCGCATGTCGCGGTCCAGGCCCAGGTGGTGGAAGAAGTAATAACCCTGGAAGATGGCGTGGTTGGCAACCATCCAGTGGTTTCGTTCCGACACGAACGGCTGGACGATGGCTGCGGCGATGTCGGCGTGATTGCGCGGCCCCAGGATGTCGCCGATGTCGTGCAGCAGGGCGCAGACGACATACTCCTCGTCGCGGCCGTCGAGATGGGCCTTGGTCGCCGTCTGCAGGCTGTGCTCCAGGCGGTCGATGGCGAAGCCGCCACAGTCGCCTTGCAGCAGCTTGAGATGTGTCACCAGCCGGGTGGGCAGGTCTCGGCCAAACTCCATTGAGGCGTTGGCGATGATGCCCCAGTCCTCGGCCGTGCCATCGACCATGGCGTGGAACTGGGCGCGCGGATGGTGTTCCCCGTCAGCCATGGCGTTTCTCCCCGAACGTTTGTTTGAGCCGATCGTGCGCTCTAACCCCTCGGGCGTCAACGCGGCCTCATCCGACATTCTGCCCGGGACGCGGCCGCTCGCCCCTTGAGAACCCCGGCAAGACCCGCTAGACGAGCCACCACGCCGCGCGGGCGTAGCTCAGAGGTAGAGCGTCTGCTTCCCAAGCAGAATGTCGGGGGTTCGACTCCCCCCGCCCGCTCCAATTTTCCCAATAAAATCAATGTATTTTGTTTCTGGTTTCGGCGCTGGCTGCACCGTGTTTACAGCGATGTTCATCAGCTGATCTGACGGGACAGATCCAATCTGCAGTGCGATTCCGTGGGCGATACGATCACGATCAACATAGCGACAGCGAATTTTGAGAACTTTTTCGGTCTGCCAACCCAGCATATCCGCGATTTGTTCGTCGCGGAGACCATTGGCCATGAGCCTGGTCGCGAAGTTTCCCCGAAGGTCGTGGAGATGCTTTTCGATCTTGGACCCGGCTTTGGCGCAGGCTGTGATCCAGGCTCCCGCGGGGCCGTCCTTTGACCATGGCTTTACATATGAATCACCCACCCGAACGTCCTTGTCAGATAACTAATCCAGGCGCTCGCTCGGGCATTGCTTAAGCCGGTCGATCATCCATCGGCCAGCGGGGCCTGGTGGCGCGCCGGTTCGGTAGACCGCCGACATTGGCATCAGGAAGCCTTTGGCGGGCATGTTATCGATCGAAAGTTCGACAAGTCTGCCTTCGTCGATGTCCTGGCGCACCGCATGCAGAGGCATACTGCCCCAGCCAAGTCCTCCGATCAGAAAAGCATGCTTGGCCGACAGGTCCGCAAGCTTCCAGGTCGATGCTGACATCACACCAAACTCGCGCCCGGCCGACAAATCGGAGCGATCAGTGAGGACGAGCTGAACGTGACGTTTCAGTTCCTCGCTGGGGATCATTCCGCCGTGCTCCGCCAAGGGATGGCTGGCGGCCGCCACCATAGTGCAGCGGATGCTGGTGACCCTCTCGGCTGTGAGCCCGTCTGGGAGAATCGGCAGTGAACCCACGAAGCCAAAGCTTGCCTTGCCTTCGAGAACGGGCTGCACCGCCGCTCCGAGCGCCTCGACGTATAGGCGAAGCGGCGTGACCGGAAAGACCTCGCGGAACTTTTTGGCGACCTCGGCAACGCGCTGCAGGGGCAGGAATACGTCCATTACGGCGGTCAGTTCGGGCTCGAGACCCCCGGCGATACCCTTGGCGCGCGCTCGAAGGTCATCAACACCGGCAACGATAGCTCGAACATCGGCCAGGAGGACGCTGCCCTCGGCGGTCAAGCGCGGGTATCGGCCGCTACGATCAAAGAGCGGAACGTCGAGCTGGGCCTCCAGATTGGCGATTGTTTCGCTGATGGCCGACTGCGTTCGGCGCACGCGGCGGGCCGCAGCGGAGAAGCTCCCCGCGTCAGCTACAGCCACGAAGATCCGCATCTGGGTTAAGGAAAGGGCGTCTGCCACGGTTATGTTCTCCTATCGGATCGGCCGATGGCTGGCATCGGAACTTCTTGGCTGCCCTGAGCAGGACGGGGATGCGATCTCGTGGCCTGTGTTTCGGCGCACCCTCGCGGCGGAACCCGACCTGTCGCCAACCAAGGTAAGAGCCGCGTCATGCTTCACACACACGAGGGGCGCATCGCCGTTGTGACCGGCGCTGGACGCGGTATCGGCTCGGCCATCGCCCTGGGTTTGGCGCAGCGGGGTGCCAAGGTCGTCGTCGTCGATCTGGCCCAGCCAGAAGATACGGTCGCCGCGATCGGAAGCGCGGCCCTGGGTGTCGCCGCTGACGTCTCCAAACCCGAGGGCTGGGCCGCGATCGGGCGGGCGGCGGTGCAGGCGTTCGGGGACGTAGACATCGTGATCAATAATGCCGCCTACTACCCCAATCATCCCATCGAGGACCTCGACCTCGACACCTGGCGACAGACGATGTCCGTCAATCTGGACGCCCAGTTCCTGTCGGCCAAGCAGTTCGTTCCAGCGATGCGGCGCAAGCAATGGGGGCGCTTTGTCGGCATCTCGTCCAATTCGATCGGTTTGCCGGTCAAGGGCATGAGCCACTACATGGCCTCGAAGATGGGCATTATCGGTTTTATGCGCGGCCTGGCCAACGACGTGGCCAATGACGGCATCACCTGCAACGCCGTGCTGCCCGGCCTTACCCATACGGTTGCCACAGAGGCCCAGGGCGAAGAACAAAGGCGTGCCACTTGGCAGGCTCAAGCCATCCAGCGCTTTGCGGAGCCCGGCGACATTGTTGGCCCGGTGCTGTTCCTTACCTCCGATGACGCGGCCTTCATGACCGCTCAGGCTTTGGTCGTCGACGGCGGCCAGTATCGAGTCGGATAGGTGCCGAATCCGGGGCTGCGACAGGGTGAAAGAGGCTCTATGACCCAGCCATTCCCGATGGATAGGCGCAGGCACGATCCGCGCGCCAATACGATTTTGCTCGGCACCGACATTTTGAGCGGTAGCGGTTTGGCCGCGGGCGAAAGACCCTAAACTCATCAAAGAGGACCAGAACATGAGTAATACAAGCGCCGTCGATTTGCTGCGCCGCAGCCTCGATACCTTCTTGGCCAAAGACATGAGAGGGTGGGCTGACCTGTGCGCCGAGGACGTCGTCGCCGAGTTTCCGTTCGCCCCGGAAGGCTCGCCTGCGCGCATCGAGGGGCGCGAGGCGCTCTATGAGTATCTGCGCGGTTATCCCGACGCTATTGATGTGCGCGCCTTGCCAACCCTGAAGATCTACGCGACCGATGACCCGGCCGTGGCGATCGCAGAATGGAGCGCTTCTGGCAAAGTGCTGGCCAACGGCAATCCCTACGAGATGCGCTACGCCACCTTCGTGACCTTCCGAGACGGCCTGATCGTCAACTATCGCGAATACTGGAATCCGCTCGCGTTCCTCAACGCCATGAGCGGCGCTCGCTTCGACGGCTAGTCGCGACGGCCAAGGAGGTGGAGGGCGTGCAAGACGCGAACGCCCTCCACCTCGATAGCACCTAGACCTTGATGAAGTTGTGGGTCGACAGCGCGCCGAACGGCAGCGACGCCAGCGGGCCGCCGACGTCGAGCGAGCCCAGGTCCACGGCGAAGAACTCCAGGGCCTCGATCAGGCCGCGAACCTTGGCCTTCGCATCGGCGTCGTCGCCGGAATAGAACAGCACGCGATTGCCGCCGGCGGTCTTGGGCTCGGGCAGGACGTTGACGTCGAGGTGGTTGAAGGCCTTGACCACCCGCGAGCCCGGGACGAACTGCGAGAAGATCTCACTCGAGTGCTTGCCGTCCAGGTCCACGGCCTTGATGCCGTAGGCTGCGAGCGGATTGGTCGGGTCGCTGGCGTCCGGCGAGTTCGGATCGAGGAATTCCACCGGATTGGTGCCGTCGACGACGATGCGGCCATTCCAGGCGGGCAGGGCGCTAAAGACCTTTTCGGCATCCGTCCAGCGTACTGCGGCGAACACGATGTCAGCCTGGGCGGCCTCCTCGACCGAGCCGGCCTTGATGGACGGCCCCAGTTCCTCGACCAGCGCGGCCAGGGAGGCCGGGCCGCGGCTGTTGGAGATCGTGGCCGAGATGCCGGCCTTGGCCAGGGCGCGCGCCAGGTTCGAACCGAGGGCGCCAGCGCCGATGATACCGATGCTCATTTGCTTATTCCTTTAGTTGGAGGGGGCTGAAAAAGGGAGCCGCCAGCGCCCCTTGAGGCTGGACGGTCCAAGGCGTGATCTCAGGCCCTAGAGCTCTGAAATGATTGTGTGTAGCTGTCTTAGCGACATTTTAGGGCAAGCCTTCACCACACGAGCGGAATAGAGAACTTGCCAAGCTTGGCGACCTCGGCCGCGATGTCGGCGATCGTTGTCCTGGCCAGTTCGGCCTCCATGGCCTGGCGCGCCAGGTCGAGCGTGGGTTGCAGGGCGTCGAGTATGTTGCCGCCCACCGCGCAGCCCTTGCAGGGCGGCGTGCGGTGAAGCGAAAACAGCTCCGTATCCTCGACGGCGTTGTAGACATCCAGAAGGCGGATCTCTTCAGCGGGTCGCGCCAGCATCGCGCCGCCGCCAGCGCCAAGCTGCGAGCGGGTCAGACCCGCTTCGCTGAGGCGTGACAGAAGCCCGCGAATGACGACCGCGCCGGTGTTGGCCGAAAAGGCCAAGTCCTCTGAGCGCAGCGGCTTTCCGCCGCTCACGGCGAGCGCCGTGAGAGCGTGGGCGGCGACTGCGAAGCGGGTGCTGGTTGGCATGTCTAGTTCCGTTTGTGTGTCATCATCACTATTACACAGTCGGAGGCTGGGCAAGGCCTTTTTTTCATGGGCGGCGAGAAAATCGTATTGAGGCTTGGGTGGTGTCGATCGGTCAGGCGTTGGCCGAAGTCACGTCCGCTTCGGCGGTTTGAACCCTGCGCCGTTCCCATTCTACCAAGACGTCGAGAAAGGCGCTGACGCGGGCGCGACGGAAGCGCGTCGCGGGGGTGACGGCGTAGATGCCGCCGCTCTCGAGGCGCCAATCAGGCAGCAGTCGCACCAGTCGCCCGCTGGCCAGGTCCGCTTGCGCCGCATAGTCGGGGAGGACCGACGCTCCGACGCCGGCGCGCACTGCCTCCAGGGCCCCTAGAGTGGCGTCGATGACCAGTGCTGCTGAAAATCGCACGGATCGCTGGTCCCCTGCGCCATCGAAGAATGTCCAGCCCAGCGGGTCGCGCAGGACGCTGTTGGCCACGAAGGGCAGGTCGCCGATCTGGTCGGGCTGTGAACTGTCCGTCAGGCGTGCGGCCAGGTCAGGCGTGCCGACCAGGATCTGCTGGAACGACCCGATGCGCCTGGCCCGCAGGTTGCTGTCGTTCAGCCAGCCGACCCGGATCGCCAACTCGATATCCTTTTCGACAGGATCGAAGGTCTGGTCGCTGATCAGAAGATCAGTGGTGCAGGCGCCATGGCGCCGCTGGAACTCGGCGATCGCCGGGACGACGACGGCCACGCCATAGTCGAAGGGGGCGGTCAGGCGCAGCATGCCGCTGGGCGCGCGGTCGTCGGTTGCGAGGCCCGCGAACGCCTCCTGGGCCTCTGTCAGGACCCGTGCGCAGCGCTCATAGAACGCGCGACCTTCCTCCGTCGGGCGAACGCTGCGGGTGGTGCGCACCAGAAGCGTCGTCTCGAAGGCCTGCTCAAGCTTGGCGACCTGCTGGCTGACGACCGCCTTGGTGATACCGAGCCGCTGTGCAGCCGCCGTGAAGGAGCCGGTTTCGACGACCTCGGCGAAATAGGCCAGGCGCTTGAGATTGCTGATCCCTTGGTTGCCGCCATCGAGCTGATTGTATGTCCTTGGCATACAGAATGTCTATTTTCTCGATCTTCGAATTGCAATCAGCAAGGCGCATATTGGCTGCGAACCTGGAGCCGCGCTGATGACCCACCGCTTTGTCTATCTGTTCGATCCCCTGTGTGGCTGGTGCTACGGAGCCTCGGCGGGGATCAGCCTTCTCGCCACCCAGCCCGGGGTCACGGTGGATCTGCTGCCGACAGGCCTGTTCGCCGGCGATGGAGCACGCGCGCTCGATGCTGGCATGACCAGCCACATCTGGGCCGCTGATCAGCGTATCGCTCAGATGACCGGGGCGGCCTTCACCGAGCGCTATCGTGATCAGGTGATCGGTGGCGGTGGCCGGCTCGACAGCGGACCTGCGACCCTGGCCCTGACGGCGGTGTCCCTCTCGGCGCCGGCGCTCGAGCGCGACGCGCTGAGCGCCATCCAGACCGCGCGCTATGTCGAGGGGGCGGATATCACTGACCCCGCCATTTTGATCGAAATTCTCGCCAGCCTGTCTCTGACCGAGGCGGCGGCGATGATTGCCGAGCCTCAGCCCGCGCTCGTTGCCGCCAACCAGGGCCGCACGACCTACGCGCAAATCTTGATGCGGCGCTTTGGTCTAAGCGGCGTCCCCAGCCTCATCCGCGACGATAGCCAGGGCCTGGCCTTGGCCGACGCCAGCGCCCTCTACCGCAATCCGCTTTCCCTTCTTTCGACGGCCGGCGTCGCTTGACGCCTCGCGCCGCCTTTTCACCCTCAACAGAGCGACGGTTCCCCATGCCCACCCGGAGAACGATGATGACGATGATCGCAGGCGGCGCGGCCGCAACCCTCGCCGGCCAGAGCGATGCCCTGGCCGCTGGCACCAAGCTGGAATGGAAAGCCGTCCCGGCCGGTGAAAACGGCTTCTTCCGCGCGCCGGTCCTGGTCTGGGGCCCCAGGGAAGCCGTGCTGATCGACGGCGGCTTCACGCTGCCCGACGGCCGGGCGCTGGTCGAGGCCATTAAGGCCACGGGCCGGAAGCTGACGACCATCTATGTCAGCCAGAGCGACCCGGACTATTATTTCAGCCTGGGACCGATCAAGGCCGCCTTCCCGGACGCCAAGGTGATTGCCGCCTCCGACACGATCGCGGCCATCCAGGCCAGCGTCGAAAAGAAGCTGGCCACCTGGGGGCCGCAACTGGGCGACAATGGTCCCAAGACCCTGGCCGATATCGTCATGCCGACCGCCTTTGATGGCGACCATCTGACCGTTGACGGCCAGGCGATCCAGATTGTCGCGGCCGAGGGGCTGGCCAATCGCCGCTATCTTTGGGCACCGTCGCTGTCTGCGATCTTTGGCGGCGTGCTGGTGTTCTCGGGCGTCCACGTCTGGACCGCCGACACAGTGGGCGCGGAAGGCCGCGCGACCTGGGTCAAGCAACTGGACGCCATGCTGGCCCGAAAGCCTGCCGTGGTCGTGCCCGGTCACATGACCTCCACGGCGCCCACCGGCGTGGCGGCCCTGACCTATACGCGCGACTATCTGCTGGCCTTCGAGGCCGAGCTGGCCCAGGCCAAGGACAGCGCCGCCCTGATCGCGGCGATGACCGCCCGCTATCCCGACGCCGGCATGGGCGTTGCCCTGCAGATCGGCGCCAAGGTGGCGACCGGCGAAATGAAGTGGGGCTGAGCGATGGCCTCCAACAAGGACATCATCCGGGCCACCTATGAGGCCTCGCCCGAGCAGAAAAGCGCGCGCCTGCAAGCCGCGCTCGCACCTGACGCGACCTGGACCGAGGCGGCCGGCTTTCCCTATGCCGGAACCTATGTCGGCTTTGACGCCATTGCGGCCGGCGTCTTCCGGCGCCTCGCAACCGAATGGGAGGGCTATGAGGCGAAGGCTCACACCTATCTCGAGGACGGCGACACGGTCGCCGCCTTCGGGGTCTATTCGGGAACCTATCGCGCCACCGGCAAGGCGATGACCGCCACCTTCGCCCACCTCTACAGGTTCAAGGACGGCAGGATCCTCACGATGGAGCAGGTCGTGGACAGCAACACGGTGCTGCGGGCCCTAAGCTAGCCCGCCGCCTGAAGCCGCAACCCGCCAGGAGGACAACGAGAATGATCAAGACCATCACGCCCGCCGTCATGGCCGTGTCGCTTTTGGCGGCCGGCCTGTCGGCTCCGGCCTTCGCCCAAACCCCGCCCTCTGCGCCGACCGCCTATGAGGTGGTCAAATCCCAGTACGCCGCCAATGCCCGGGGGGACCTGGACGGCATGCTGAGCACCCTGGCACCCGATGTTCGCTGGACGGAAATGGAAGGCTTTCCCTACCACGGGACCTACATCGGCAAGCAGGCCATCGTCGACAATGTCGTCAAGCGCGTCGGAAGTGAGTGGGACAACTACACCTTCACCCTGGACCGGCTGATCGATGCAGGCGACGTGGTCGTCGGCATCGGTCGCTATTCAGGGACCTACCGCAAGACCGGCAAGTTCATGACCGCGCGCGTTGCTCATGTCTGGGAGGTCAAGGATGGCAAGATCAACCGCTTCGAGCAGTTCGCCGACACCTTGCTGATCGGCCGGGCGGTCAGCGGCGGCTGATAGGGCCTGTCCTTGCGCGTGCCCGTTGAGGCCTCGGGCCAATGGGTCTTCGCGCATCTGCCGGTGGTCAATCGGGGGCGCCCCGGCTTCGATCAGCGACAGGCCGCTGGCGACGGCTCCTGGGCGAGGGGCGGTTGACAGACCAATCCTGTGGAGTCTGTATACGGGTGTATACATTGCCCGATGAACGGGCGTGTCTGGGAGGACGCCATGCGGACCACGGGATCGCCTTATCGCAAGGGGCGCGCCGTTGAAGGGGGCTTTGACGCGATCGTCGTCGGATCGGGTATGGGCGGCCTTTCCGTCGCGGCCATTTTGGCGCGTGAAGGCCAGGCGGTGCTGCTTTTGGAGCAGAGCAGTGTCGTCGGCGGGATGACCCAGTCCTACCAGCGTGACGGTTATCGCTGGACGGTGGGGCTGCACTATATCGGCGACGTCGCCTCGCCCCGCACCATGACCTACAAGCTGTTCGACTACGTGACCGGCGGCGGCGTACGCTGGGTGCCGATGCCGGAGCTCTTCAACCGCATGGTCATCGGCGGCCGTGAGTACCAGATACCGGCCGGCGAGGCGCGCTACGCCGAGGCCCTGAAGGGCTACTTTCCGACCCAGGCACAAGCGATCGACGACTATCTGGCGCTGGTGCGTCAGGTGTCCAAAGCGTCCGCGCCCTTCTTCGCCCAGAAGGCCCTGCCCGAGACCATGGCGCGGGTCGTGCTGCAGGAGGGCTGCGGTCCTTTCCTGGCCCAGTCCGATCGTCTGACGATCGATGTCCTGCGTGATCTGACCGACGATCCTGAACTGATCGCGGTCCTGTGCGCCAACTGGGGCGATTACAGCCTGGAGCCCACCAAGAGCTCATTCGCCATGCACTGCATGCTGGCCAAGCATTACATGAACGGCGGCAGCTATCCGGTCGGCGGTGGGGCGGCCTTTGCCGACGCCATGACGCCGTTGATCGAACAGGCCGGCGGGCGGGTGCTGCACGGCGCCGAGGTCACGGAGATTCTCGTCGACGATGGCCGCGTGCGTGGCGTGCGCATGGCCGATGGCGTTGAGATCAACTGTGACACGGTCATCAGCAACGCCGGGGTCCAGAACACCTTCGGCCGGCTGTTGGACGCCGGGACCGCGCGAGACGCCGGTCTCGACGTCAAGCTGACCCAGGTGGTCGATACCTACGCCGTCGTCGGCCTCAATATCGGCTTCAACCGCTCGGCGGCCGAGCTGGGCTTCACGCCCGCCAACATCTGGGACCACCCCAGCGCCGACCTGCAGGCCAATCTTGAAGCCCATCGCGCCGACTTCGCCGCGCCCTTTCCCTGGAGCTTCATTACCTTTCCGTCGACCAAGGACCCCAGTTGGGACGAGGCCTATCCCGGCAAGGCGACGGTCGAGATGTACGCCTACACCGACTATCGGCATTTCGAGCGCTGGGCTGATACTCGCTGGATGAAGCGCGGCGACGACTATCTGGCGCGCAAGGCCGATATCCAGGCGCGCCTCTTGGAGAACCTGTTCAACTTCGTGCCAGCGGCGCGCGATGCGGTTGATCGCGTGGAGGTCTCCACGCCGCTCACCTACGAGACCTTCGCCAAGCGCCAGCGCGGCGGTTTCATGGGGGTGGAGAGCTCGCCCCAGCGCTTCAGGCAGGACTGGCTTCGGGCCCGCACGCCGATCGAAGGGCTCTGGCTGACCGGTCAGGACGTCTCGACCGACGGGGTGATCGGTGCCCTGGCGGGCGGCGTGATCTGTTCTTCGGCCATCCTGGGCAAGGACATGATGAGTCAGATCCGGCAGGCGTCGGAGGCGGGGGGATGAACACCGCCGAGGAAGCCCCGCTTCGCGAGCGGATCCTGACACTGGCGCTAGATCGCTTTCTGCTCCCCGGACACGAGCAGTTGTCGATGCGCCAAATGGCCGCCGAACTGGGCGTCACCCCGATGGCCCTCTATCGCCACTTCAAAAACAAGGAAGACTTGCAACTGCACTTGCTGGACGCCGGGTTCAGGCGCTTTGGCGCCTACTTGGCGCGAAGCCAAATCGGCTCAACGCCGCTGGAACGCCTGGTGCTGATGGCCGATGGCTTCGCGGCCTTCGCCGTCGAGAACCCCGGCTATTTTGAGCTTTTGTTCCTGTCGAGCCGAACGCTTCCAGGCTTGCGGGACCGTGAGGCGGTCAAGGCGGTGGCACTTCCGACCTATAGGGTCCTGCTGGAGGCCACCCGCGCCTGCGTCGCATCGGGGGACCTGCCGTTGAACGAGGTCCACGAGACGGCGCGCGATATTCTTGCCTTCTGCATGGGACAGGCAGCGCTTTACATATCCGGGACGCTCGGCTGGTCGGCCGAGGAGGCCAAATCGGCCGCGCATAACGCCTTCGGCCGCTATCTTTCGCGTCTGCGTGGCGCGCGGGCCGGGGGCCAGAGCGCCTGAGTTGGGGTCACCCGCGCTTTTGCCCCGCGCCAAGCACCCCCTTGACGGCGGGCGCGACCTCGGTGCCCAGCAATTCGATTGAACGCTGCATGGCCTTTGTTTCCAGCATGGCCGAACTCATCTGGAAGGTCAGGCGGGAGATACCGCCAAGCGCCTTGTCGGCGGCCAGAACCTTGTCACGCACGGTCTCGGGGCTTCCGATAAGGAAGGCACCGCCCGGGCCGCGCATCGCGTCAAATTGCGCGCGGGTCGCCGTTGACCAGCCGCGTTCGCGGCCGATCTCGGTGAACATGTGCGCCCAGCCTGGGAAGAAGGCGTCAGCGGCCTCCTGGTCGGTTTCGCCGACGAAACCCATCGCATGGACCCCAACCTTGAGTGTGTCTGGCCCATGGCCTGCGCGCCGGCCGGCTTCACGATAGAGGTCCACCAAGGGGCGGAACCGATCAAAGCTTCCACCGATGATCGCCACCATCAAAGGCAAGCCGAGGGTTCCCGCGCGGACGAAGGACTGCGGCGTGCCGCCAACCCCCAACCAGATCGGCAATTTGGCTTGGTGCGGTCGTGGAAAGACGCCTTGGCCGTTCAACGGTGGTCGGAAACGTCCGCGCCAGGTGACGCCGACCTCGTCTCGCAGCTTCAGGAGAAGGTCGAGTTTTTCGGCGAACAGGGCGTCATAGTCCTCCATCGCAAAGCCAAACAGCGGATAGGCTTCGCCAAACGAGCCGCGCCCGACAACGATTTCTGCTCGCCCCTTGGCGATCAGGTCGATGGTCGCGAAGTCCTGGAAGACACGTACGGGATCGGCAGCGCTAAGCACCGTCACTGCGCTGGTGAGACGGATGCGCTGGGTCCGGGCCGCCGCCGCCGCCAGGATCACGGCCGGTGCGGAATCCAGGAACTCTTTGCGGTGATGTTCGCCAATCCCGAACACATCCAAACCGACCCGGTCGGCGGTCTCGACCTCAGCCAGCAGGGCGTCCATTCGGTCGGAAGCCGACACGGTATGGCCCGTCTCCGGGTTTGGGATCGTGGCCGCGAAGCTGTCGATACCGATTTCCAAGGTCGCTCCGTAGGCTGGTGGTGGCTGGTGTCTCAATCAGACGGGGGCAGATCGACGGGGTAGGGGATATTGAGCGACCGCGAGCATGGGCTCAGCAGCCCCGTGCTCGCGGTCTTGGTCTGCGTAAGTCTGCAGCAGATCTAGTGGCCTTGCGATCAGGCCGCCAGCGCTTGGATCTGCGCCCTTGCACCGGCGATCGCCGCAGCCTTGACCTCCTCGCCGAGCGCCAGACCTTCGGCACGGACGACCGTGACATTGGTCAAGCCGATAAAGGCCAGGACGCTCAGCAGGTAGGTTTCCTGATGGTCCATGGCCGCGCCGGGCGCGTCGCCAGAATAGACGCCACCGCGCGTCGAGGCCACGAAGACCGTTTTGCCCGTCACCAGGCCTTCGGGGCCGTTGGGACCGTAGCGGAAGGTGCGGCCCGCGACGCTGACGCGGTCGACCCAAGCCTTCAGTTGGGTGGGAATGCTGAAATTGTACATCGGCGCACCGATCACGATGATGTCGGCGGCGAAGAGTTCGTCGATATAGGCCGCGCCAGTGGCCAGATCCTGACCCAAGACGGCATTGCCAACTTCTCCGCCTTGGAACACCGCCATGTGAGCGTCCGACAGATGAAGGGTGGCATCGACGACGAGGTCGCGGCGCACCACCCGCGCTCCAGGATGAAGCGCCTCTTGGCGCGCGACGATGTCGGCGGTCAGCGCGCGGCTTACCGAATAGCCGCCGAGAATGCTGGAATCGATGTGCAGGATCGTCTTCACGGAATGGTCCTCCGGACGCCCGCTGCGAGCAGGCGTGATGCGAGAAAGAAAAGTCTTGATCGCGTTGAACATGGCGGAGGCTTCCCACAGGGAATGGGTGTGCGAAAGCCGGTATGTTGTGATGCTATCCATCGGAGAAATCGATGGTTCGGCACTCTCGTGTGCGTTCTGAACTAGCGCAGCCCGGCGCGTGCGGATTGCTTCAGAAGAGCACCGCCAGGAGGGGGGGGGGAGCTCGGAGATTGCTGTCGTCGATTGGCAAAGGAACATCAAGTTACTGGAGGCAAACGGCCTACGGCTCGTGACTCTTGGACGACCTTGGGAAGGTCCGCTTCCGGGCAAGCCTCAGCGGCCCGTGCGATGCGCGTCCACCCAAGGGCAGATATAACGCGTCTGTGAGCTTGGAAGGGTCTGCTTGCTGGCAGTGGCCACGATGCCGCTGGGGATGGCCTGGCTTCAAGCCAGCACGGCAACGCTTTCGGCGGCCCCTAGTGCGCGTAGGATCAAGTTGTTTGACCCGGGGTCGAGCGCGATGCCCCTCGGGTGAACAAGAACCGAGCGGCGGAGACATTTCCTTCAAAATGTTAGAGACGGCGTCCCGCCATACAGGCGCGACTGGGTGATGCTCATTCTCGTGAGGCCCCGTCCGGGGATAACCGCCGCAGGCGGTGGGCGCGGTAGCCTCGAGCGAGGACGTTATGTCGAAACAACGACTTCTGATGGCGGGAGCTTCCGCTGTCGTGCTTTTGACCCTGTCCACGGCCGCCTGGGCCGAGGATCCGACAACGGCCAGCGCCGATGCCGTCGACGAGTTGGTTGTCAAGGCGCGGGACAAGGCTGGCCTGCTGGAGAAGCAGCCCAACAATACTGTCTTTGGTCTCGATAAGCCGCTGCTGGAGACGCCGCGTTCGGCCAGCTTCGTCAGCGACGTAACGCTGCAACGTTACGGGATCGAGACGATCGACGGCCTTACGGCCGTTTCGCCCGGCGCCTACACAGCCAGCTTTTATGGGGTGCCGGGCGCACTCAATATCCGCGGAACCCTGGCGGAGAACTATTTCCGCGGTTTCAAGCGCATCGAAAACCGCGGCACATATTCGACGCCGATCGGCGCGGCCGACCAGATCCAGATCGTGCGCGGTCCTCCGACCCCGATCTATGGCTCGGGCAAGGTGGGCGGCATGCTCAACTTCATTCCCAAGTCCGGCAAGAACGAGGGCGGCTATCTGAGCGAACCAATAGGCGAAGTCACCGCCACGTTTGGCTCGTACAACAAGAAGAATGTCACTGCCCAGTTCGGGATGCCGGTCAATGTCGGCACGGTGACGGGCGGCGTCTACGCCTATGGCGAGGTCGAGGATTCCCACAGTTACTACAAGGGGATCTATCCCAAACGCGAGACGGGCGAGATTTCGGCCGACTTTGATCTGGGCAATGGCTGGACGACTGCGATCGGCGGGATGCTCTATCACTCCGACGGCGATGTGCAGACGCCCGGCTGGAACCGCCTTACCCAGGACCTGATCGACAACCAGACCTATGTCACCGGCCGTGACACTACCCTGGTCGATGCGGACAGGAACGGTCGCCTGACGCCCAACGAGATCGGGTTCTATCCCTACGCCAGCGCGCTCTATATTCCCTACTACGGCTTCTACTCGACCGACGCCGTCCACACGCTGGACGCCGGGATAGGGACCACCAAGCTCGACCCGCGCACGGTCTATATCAGCAGCGCCGACTTCTCGAAGACCCGCACCAATACCTTCTACTATGACCTAGCTAAGTCGCTGACCCCGACCAGCGATCTGAAGCTGCAGCTGTTCTACGACGACCAGGAGAACAAGCGCTTCGTCTCGTATGGCTATCCGGCCTGGTTCGACAGCTCGGTCTGGGAAGCGCGCGGGACCTATAATTTTGAGATCGATGCTGGCCTGGTCACCGCCAGGTCGTTCGTTGGCGCCTCGTACCGCAGCTTCGAGGGCCGCCGCCGCGAAAGCTATAACAGCGGCCTGATCGCCCTGGACCGCCGCGACATTGCCTTCGGGGCCACAGGTACGGACATCATCGGCAGCCCGTTCAACGCCGGTGACGGCGTGCAGTGGGAGAACGACAACAAGAGCGACTGGACTCAGGCCGGTGTCTTCTTCACCACCGATATCCAGATCGGCGAGCGCGTGAACCTGATGCTGGGCGGTCGCTATGACGATTATGAAGTCACCTCCAAGGACACCGGATTTCTCAGCTACACCGTGGCCGGAGAGCAGAAGGCCAGCGATACCAAGGGCACCTACACAGCCAGTCTGTCCTACAAGGCTCCGCTGGGCGTGATGCCCTACATCACCTACGCCAAGGCCTCGGCCCTGGAAATGAGCCAGGCGGGCGACATCGCGCCGGGTCTGGTGGCCAGCGACGCCTGGCTGTCGGATTCCGACCTGGCCGAGACAGGCTTCAAGTTCCAGTGGCTGAAGGGCACGCTGGTCGGCTCGCTGGCGGCCTATCGCCAGAACCGCACCCAGCTGGTCAACGGCCCGCCGATCTCGGTCCAGGGTACCCGCGCCAAGGGTGTCGAGCTGGAAGTCCGCTGGCTGGCCAGCGAGAACCTCAGCTTCACCTTCTCAGGCAACTCGCAACGCACCACGATCAAGGGCCCGGACACCTCGTTCCAGTATATTCCGGCCTATACGGCGGGCGTGCCCGGCGCCAGCGCCTATGGCGGCACCTATGTGGTGTGGAGCTTTGCGGGCCTGCCGGGGCGCGGCGGCGACTATGCCTACACCCTCATGCCCAAGTCGGTGGTCAGCCTCTATGGCTCCTATACCAGCGACGCCTATGACTGGGGCAGGGGCGGCGGTTCGCTGGGCGTGACCCATGTGACCAAGACCTCCGGCACGGTCCAGAACGCGGTGACCTATCCGGCCTATGCGGTGGTAAGCGGCTCGGCCTACTACGAGAGGGGTCCCTACACCGCCACGCTCAACATCGATAACCTGTTCGACGAGCTCTACTTCACGCCCGACGCCGACAGCTACGCCAACCTTGGCGCCCTGCCGAGCAAGGGTCGTGAGTGGCGGGTGACCCTCTCGCGCAAGTTCTAGTTCCCACCCGGCGCCGCCGCAGGCGGCGGCGCCGGGCCAAGCTTATGTCAGGAGGCTCGATATGGTGATGTCGAAGACCCAAATGCGGCCCTGGCTTTTGCTGGGCGCGCTGAGCCTGTTGCTGTTCCTGATCACGGCTTCGACCTTCTCGTCGCTGGGCGTTGTGCTGCCTGCGATGATCAAGGAACAGCAGTGGAGCTTTGCCTCCGCCTTCCTCGGCTTCACCCTGCTGGGGGCCTTCTGCGGGGGCTCGTCCTGGCTGCCGGCCATACTGATCCGGCGCATCGGTGTGCGGGCCACGATCATCATCGGGTCGGCTGTGATGGTTGTGGGCTTCCTGTGTCTGGCAACAACGCGGGGTCTGCCAGTCTATCTGGTCGGTACGGCGCTTTTGGGCGTGGGCTATCAGATGATGGCGCTGATCCCCGGCACCCATGTGCTGTCGATGCTGTTCAAGAAGCGGGCCCTGCCGTTCGGCATCTATTTCACCATCGGTTCGCTGGGCGGTGTCGCCGGACCCTGGATGGCCCTGGCCGGCATGGAAGCGGCCGGCGGCGGCTGGCGGCCCTACTGGATGGCCCAGGCAATCGCCGCGGCCGTAGTCGGTGCCCTGTGCGCGGCTCTGGTGGGTGGCCGGGCCTGGCTGGACGCTGCCGCTGTCGACACTGACAAGGCCGTAGCCGAGGATGCCCTAACGGCGACGAGCACCAGCCGCGTTTATCGAACCACAACCGACTGGACCGTGAAGGAGGCCCTCGCCACCCCGCAGTTCTATGTGATCATGGCCGCCTATTTCGCCCACCTGCTGGGCGGAGTCACCGCTGTCAGCCTGGCCCCCAGCCACTTTGGGGAGCTTGGCGTCGCCTCGGCCGTCGCCGTCAGCGCGCTTAGCCTTGAATCCTTGATGCAGGTCGCAGCGCGGCTGGGCGGGGGGCTGATTGGCGACCGTGTGGACCCGCGTTGGCTCCTGGCCGGCTCTCAGGGAATGATGGCGGTAGGCCTGCTGGCCATGGGCGGCGCCACCAGCTGGCCGATGATGATGGTCTTCGCCCTCGGCGTAGGAACCGGTTTCGGCATGACCGTTCTGGCCGTCAGCATCCTGCTCCTGAACTACTATGGCCGACGCAATAATCTGGAGCTGTTTTCGTTGCTTTGCATGGTGGGCGCTGTTTCGGCCCTGGGACCGGTGATCGCCGGCCTGATGCGCGACCGCCTGGGCGGCTTTACGCCGACCCTCCAGATCTTCGCCGTTGTGGTGGGGGTGATCTTCGTGGCGGCCCTGTTCATGCGTCCGCCGCGCAAGGCCGCTCCGGAAGCCGCCGTCGAGCCCTCCGCCATACTCCTACAAGACGCCGCGTAAGGAAGAGCGCCATGTTCCACAGTCCATCCAAGCACAAGGATTTCGGGGTTTTCCTGCCGGTCGCGAATGGGGGCTGGATCATCTCGAAGACGGCGCCAGTGCTCGACGGCCTCTATCAGCAGAACAGGGCCGCTGCGGTTATCGCCGACGAGGTCGGCATGGACTTCGTGATGTCCATGGGCAAGTTCCGGGGCTTTGGCGGCGAGACCGACCACTGGGGCACGGCCCTGGAATCGGTGACCATGATGGCGGGCATCGCCGAGGCCACCAAGACCGTGCGCATCTGGGCCACCATCCATCCCCTGCTGCAGAACCCGGCCGTGGCGGCCAAGATGATCGCCACCCTGGATCACATCAGCGGCGGCCGGGCGGGGCTCAACATTGTGGCGGGTGCCTACAAGGGCGAGTTCGACCAGATGGGGGCCTGGGACGACAGCCTCAGCCATGACGACCGCTATGCCCTGACCGAGGAATGGACCACGATCGTCAAGCGCCTGTGGACCGAGGACAGCGTCGATTTCGCCGGCAAGTTCTTCACGATGAAGGACTGCCAGTCCAGGCCCAAGCCGCTGTCGCGGCCGCGGCCCGAGCTGATCTGCGCCGGCATGTCGGACCGCGGGTTCCAGTTTTCGGTGCGCGAGGCCGACGCCTGTTTCATCGGCGGTCGCACGCCCGAAGAGCGTCGTGACGCCTCGCGCCGGGCCAAGCTGGCCGCCGAGGGCATGGGCAAGACCATCAAGACCTACGCCATGTGCACGGTGGTCCACGCCGAGACCGACGCCAGGGCCCACGCCCTGGTCGAGCACTACAAGGACGGCGCTGACATGGGCGCGATCCTGGCCATGCTGCAAAGCTGGGGCGTGCCGGCCGAGAAGCTGTCCAGCGTGGCGGCCCAGCAGGGCGCGTTCATGACCCAGACGGTGGTCGGGTCGCCCGCCTCCTGCGCCGCCCAGATCGAGGACTTTGTCACCTCCTGCGAGCTGGACGGCCTGATGCTGATCTTCCCGGACTATGTCGAGGGCCTGACCATGTTCGGTTCGGAGATCCTGCCGGGCCTGCGCTCGGTGTTCTCGTGACCGCTGAGACCGCCGCTGCCACAGGAACTGACGGCCTGGCCGCCTGGATCGCGCCGGGCCGCACCGCCGTGCTGGTCATCGACATGCAGGTGGACTTCGCCGCGCCGCATGGCGTGCTGGGCGGCTATGGCGTGGACATGAGCGGGGTCGAGCCGGCCCTGGCCGCTGCCGAGCTGTTGGTGGCCTCCGCCCGTGCGGCCGGCGTGCCGGTGATCTTTGTGGGCCTGTTCACGACGCCGCAAAGCGACTCGCCCGCCTGGAACGAGCGGATGCGGCGTCGCGGCGGCGATCCCGACTCCGACGCCGCCCTGTGCCGGGCCGGAACCCTGGGCGCAGACTTCTATGGCCCCCAGCCGCTGGAGGGCGAGCTGGTGATCGAGAAGGCCCGCTATAGCGGCTTTCTGGGCACGGACCTGGACGAGCGGCTCAAGGCCCTGGCTGTCGACACCCTGGTGGTGGCCGGCCTGACCACCGAATGCTGCGTCGACAGCACCGTGCGCGACGCCTTCAGCCTCGACTATCACGTCTTCGTCGTGGCCGACGCCTGCGCCGCCTATGAGGCCGATATCCATGCGGCCTCGCTGAAGGTGATGGAACTGAACAGCGCGATCCTGACGGAGACCTCAGCGGTCGCGACCGCCTGGAAAGGGGCTGCCTGAGTATGGCCGACGGATTTCCCCCGATGGGCGCCGCTGCGCCCTATACGGTCACCCAGGCCGACCGCGACGCCATCGCCGCCGCCATCAGCCAGGACGAGCTCGTCGAACTGGCCCTGACCCTGGGCAACATCCCCGCCCCGTCGGGCCAGGAGCTGGAGGTCGCCAACTACGTCCATGACTGGATGGCGCGCGAGGGCTTCTCGCCGCGCAAGGTGGGGGCGACGCCCGAGCGGCCCAACATCATCGGCACCTACGGCGGCAAGGGTCCAAATACGGTGGGGGGCAAGAACCTGCTGTTCACCGCCCACCTCGACACCGAGGCCCCGACCTGGAACCCCGATCTGGACGCCTACAAGTACAGCCCTGAAACCCTGGCCAACCCCGAATGGGAAAAGTGCTGGCTGGAGGACGGCAAGCTGTATGGCTATCCGATCGCCAATGATCGTGGCCCGATGAGCTGCTTTCTGATCGCGGCCAAGGCCCTGAAGACGGCCGGCTACGCGCTGGCCGGCAAGATGTATCTGACCGCCTGTCCCGGCGAGATCGGCCCCGAGCCGATCGAGGAGCACCGGGGCATAGCCTATATGGGCAAGGACATCGGAGCCCATTACCTGTTCCACCACGGTGGCGTGGCGCCGGACTATGCCATAGCCGCCGAGGGCTGTGATTTTGGCCTGACCTGGGTAGGTTGCGGCTATGCCGTGTTCCGGTTCCAGGTCTGGGGCGAGGGGGTGTTCACGCCCCTGCTGGACCACCCGGAGACCGCTGCCCAGCACCCCAATCCGATCTACAGGATCGGCAAGCTGACCGACGCCATCCACGCCTGGAGCGGTGAGTGGGAGAAGGCCAGCCGCTATGACAGCCCCGGCGGCGTGGCCCAGCCCAGGTCGCAGATCGCCTCGATCCGGGGCGGCATTCCCTTCGCCTTCGGGGCGGGGACCGAGCTGGTGAACCTCTATCTGGAGGTGGGCCTCAATCCCAAACAGCGCGTCGCCGACGTCCAGCATGCGCTGGAGGCCATGGTACGCGAGGCGGGGCTGGGCCGCATCGACATCGAGCCGGTGGTCGTGCGCCATGGCTTCGAAGCCGACGCCCGCGACGTGGCGCCGCTGGTCGGGGCGGTGGATGTCGCCACCCAGCTGACCCTGGGCCATCCGGTGGCCCTGGCCGATCCGGTCTATTCCAGCATGTGGCGCGACCATAATGTGTTCAACATGCACCGCATCCCGGCCATCACCACGGGGTTCAAGCGCTGGCGTCCGACCCCGCAGGACCTGGTCGACAGCGCCCTGGTCTATGCCCTGACCGCACTGGCGGTGTGCGGCCGGGCTGATCCCGACCAGGACGCGGCCCGGGCTGCCTCGGCTGTCTATCCCGACAATCCGTTCGGGAACGAATAGGGGGCCAAGCCCCGTGCAAGTGTAGGAGAACGGGCCGATGGCCTATGACGTGCTTGACGTAAAGCCGATGACGCGCCGGATCGGTGCCGAGGTCTTCGGGGTCGACCTGGGCAAGCCGCTCTCGAACCGTCAGTTCGAGGAGGTCCACCAGGCCCTGACCCAATATCAGGTGATCTTCTTTCGCGACCAGGAGATGACCCACGACGCGCACAAGGACTTTGGCCGTCGGTTCGGCAATCTGGCGATCCACTCGGGCGTGCCGGGACTGCCCGACCATCCCGAGATCGTCGCCATCCATGCCGACGCCAATTCCAAGTTCGTGGCCGGCGAGAGCTGGCACTCTGATCTCACCTGCGATCCCGAGCCGCCGCTGGGCTCAATTCTCTACATGAAGGTCCTGCCCGAGTTTGGCGGCGACACCTGCTTCGCCAGCATGTACGCGGCCTATGAGACCCTCTCGGACAAGATGAAGGCCTATCTGGAAGGTCTGTCAGCGGTGCATGACGCCAATCCGGTCTATAAGGCGATCTTCCCGGATATCGACCGCACCTATAACTGCTCGACCCATCCAATCGTTCGTACGCATCCGATCAGCGGTCGCAAGAGCCTGTTCGTCAATCCCAGCTACACCACCCACATCGCCGGCCTGCCCAAGGCCGAGAGCCAGGCGATCTTGAGCTATCTCTACCAGCACGCCAGCAACCCGGATTTTCAGGTGCGCTTCCGCTGGAAGGAAAACTCGGTGGCCTTCTGGGACAACCGCTGTACCTGGCACCAGGCGATCTGGGACTATTTCCCCGATACGCGCACCGGCTATCGGGTGACGGTGGCGGGCGACAAGCCGTTCTAAGCAGAAAGCCCAGGCGTTTGATGCGCCTGGGCTTTTTGTCCCTATTCCCGCGTGAAGCTGTCGGGGATGGTCGGGTTCTGCCCCGCCTTGCCCCACAGCACGATCTCGTTGCCCCAAGGGTCGCGGAAGGCGTGGTTATAGCCGTTGAATTCGGCCCAGTAGTGGTCGCGCCATAGCACTTCCGCGCCGAGTTCAACGGCGGTTCCCAGGATGCGCTCAGCGCTGTCGTCGTCGCTGATCAGCACCCAGATGCGCGGCTTGCGGCCCTCGGTGCTGAGGGCTCGCGGCTCGACGCTCGCGGGCTCTGGGTGAGGGCGGGCGTTGTCGGCCTTGAAGATTCCCAGATGCAGGTTGCCGATCTCGCTGTCGGTGCCGTCTGGCCTGGCGAAGAAGCCGCCGGGCACCATGCGGTGATAGAGGCCTTCAGGGCGGGCGTCGTTCTGCCATCCGAAGACCTTGGCGTAGAAGTCGCCGGCGGCCGACGGGTCATCCGAGGCCAGGTCGACGAAGATCAGGGTGTTGGGCTTGTTCACGGTCGAAATCTCTCGGTGAAGGGTCAGGCGTCAAAGCCGATGGAGAGGGTGATGGTCTTCCAGGCGTCGATATCGGCCTGGAGGGCGGCGGCGGCGTAGCCGGCGTATTTCAGGGCGTCCTCGCCCAGCAGCAGGTGCATCGGTGGCTCGTCGAGGTCCGCCACCTGCAGTATGGCCTGCGCCGCCTTGGTCGGATCGCCGGGCTCATGGCCAGCGTGGTCGGCCATGAGCCGCTCAGCGTCGCGCGCCAGACCGTCATAGTCGGCGATCTTGGTCTTCACGATGGTCCTGGAGCCGGCGGCGAAGTCGGTGCGCAGGCCGCCCGGCGCGACATTGACGACCTTGATCCCCAGTTCGGCGACTTCGGCGGCCAGGGTCTGGGTCAGGCCTTCCAGCGCCCACTTGCTGGCGCAATAGACGCCGGTGCCGGCCCAGGTCGCCAGGCCCGACACCGAGGTGATGTTGATGATCCGGCCCGCGCGCCGCGCCCGCATGGCAGGCAGCACGGCCTTCAGCATCGCCAGCGGACCCAGGACATTGGTTTCGAACTGGGCGCGAACCTCATCCAGTGAGGCCTCTTCAACTGCTCCGACCAGGCCGTAGCCGGCGTTGTTGACCAGCACGTCGATCCCGTTGGTCAAGCCTTCCGCTGTCGCAACGCCCAGGCGCACGGCGGCTTCATCCGTCACGTCCAGGACCAGCGCGTGGGCGCGGCCGAAGGCCATGGCTTCGAAGATCGAGACCGCTTCCGGCTTTCGCACCGTGCCGACGACAACGTCACCCCGCGCCAGGGCGGCGGCGGCGATCTCCCGCCCCAGGCCGCCGGACACGCCGGTGACAAGCCAGGTTTTGGTCACCGACCCGCCTCAGTAAGGCTTGTCGCCCTTGACCCACAGCCGGTGCATGGTCCGGAAGTACTTGGTGTCATCATACAGCGTGCCGGTGTGCAGGGTGCAGCGGTTGTCCCACATCAGCAGGTCACCGGCCTTCCACTTGTGGCGATAGACGAACTGCTCCTGGGTCATGAACTCGACCAGATCGTCCAGCAGGGCCAGGCCCGCAGGACCCGGCATGCCGATCACTTCTGTTACCGTCCCGGTCGAGGGCCACAATGCCTTCCGGCCATCGGCTGGGTGGGTTCGGATCAGTGGGTGCTCGACATCGGGATTGGCGGCCTCCATTTCCGGCGACAGCGTCTGCTGGTCGCCGAAGGCGCGGGTCGCCATGAAATGCTTGTAGCTGTGGTGCAGTCTAAGGCCTTCCAGCATCGCCTGCCTGTCGGCGGGCAGCGCATTCCAGGCGGCGCAGCCATCGGCCAGAAGGGTGTCTGAGCCCTCGTCGGGAACCTCGACGGCATAGAGCATGGTCAGCATGACCGGCTCTGGCTTGTAGCTGTAGTCGGTGTGCCAGCCCACGCCGTCGTTGTGAGCACCGATGGGCTGACCGTCGACGATCCGGTTGGAGAGGATGAAGATCTTCGGATAGCCGGGCAGGGTAAAGCGGGTCTGGGTATGGTCCTCGGGATCACCGAACCGGCCGATGAAGCGCATCAGGTCATCCGGCGTCATCTTCTGGTCCCGCACGACGATGGCGCCGTGTCGGTGGAACGTCGCGACCACGTCGTCGATGGCGGCGTCGGAAGCCGTGGGCAGGTCGATCCCCTGGATCTGGGCACCGAAGCCGGGCTTCAGGTCCGTTATCGCGAGTTCGGCGGCGAGCGTCATGGTGTCCTCAAGCGTAGTGTCAAACCGACCCTAGAGGTGTCCGGCGATACGGTCTTGTCTCAGCGCGCCCCACGCTTTTGCCCGCCAGGGCACCGGACGGGGACTTAAGGCCCCGCTTGCGCGCCTTTTGCTCAAACGCGCCCGAGAATGCAGCGTTGGTGGGCACCGCCCCAGAAGCTGACCAACAGATCGTGCGCGCTGGTGCAAGACCACGGGGCGTCCCGCGCCTAGCCTGATGGTCGAAATCCTTCAGGGAGCGCCTCTGTCATGGGCCTCAATTCACCGGCCGGCCTGCTCACCGACGCCTTCATCGACGGGCTCTCGCGCTCAATGGAGGGGGTCGAGACGGCTCAGACCTTGCCGCCAGCCTGCTACACGGATGCGGCCTTCTACGACTTCGAGAAGGAAGCCCTGTTCAATCACGAATGGCTCTGTGTGGGCCGTGTGGACTGGGTCAAGGCACCGGGCGACTACTTCACGACCTCGATCATCGGCGAGCCGATCATCGTCACGCGCAATCGCTCCGACGAGATCAAGGCGATGTCGGCCGTGTGTCAGCATCGCGCCATGCTGGTGGCCGAGGGGCGTGGCAACACCCGCGGCTTCGTCTGCCCCTATCACCACTGGGTCTATTCGCTGAACGGCGACCTGGTGAACGCACCAGCGATGGAGCGCACCTGCGACTTCGACAAGAAGACCATCAAGCTGCCGACCTTCAAGGTCGAGATCTGGCTGGGCTTTATCTTCATCAATTTCGACGCGGACGCTCCGCCCCTGGCCCCCCGCCTGGCGAATGTGGAGGCGGCCATCGCCAATTTCGATCTGTCGGCGGCCGAGGGCCTCAGCCCGCCCATGACCGGGCAGTTCGCCTGGAACTGGAAGGTGATGTTCGAGAACAACAACGACGGCTATCACGCCAACAAGCTGCACCGGGGTCCGCTGCATGACTTCATTCCCAGCGAGCTGTGCAGCTTCCCCGAGGCCGAGCCCGATGACGCCGGCTTCCTGCGCTACAACGGCACGCTCCACCCGGACGCCAGCTTCAATCCCACCCAGAAGGCGGTCCTGCCGATCTTCCCCAAGCTGACCGACGAGGATCGCAACCGCGCGACCTTCGCCAATATTCCGCCGACCCTGTCGCTGGTGATGACGTCAGACATGGTCATCTACCTGATCCTGCGCCCGACCGGCCCGGAGACCATGGAGCAGGACACCGGCATCCTGGTGGCCCCCGGCGCCACCGAGACTCCCGGCTTTGAGGAGCGGCTGGAGATGATCATGACCTCGGCCGGCAAGATCATCGCCCAGGACATGCATGTGGATGAGCTGGTGCAGGTGGGCCTGCGGTCGCGGTTCGCCGTGCGGGGCCGCTACTCCTGGCAGGAGGGGGCCCAGGTGCAGTTCAACCGCTGGCTGACGCCGCGCTATCAAAGGGCCTGGGCGGCGATGAATTCCGGTTCGGAGGTCGCCGCATGAGCCGGCTTCCTGTCGTCTTTTTCGGTCACGGCAGCCCGATGATCGCGCTGGAAACCAACGACACCACGGCGACGTGGAAAGCGATGGGCGAGGCGATCGGCAAGCCCAAGGCCATCCTCTGCATCTCGGCCCACTGGCTGACCCAGGGCGTGGGCGTCACGGCCATGACCGCGCCGCCTACCATCCACGACTTCGGCGCGGGTTTCCCCAAGGCCCTGTTCGACATGCAGTATCCCGCGCCCGGCTCGCCCGAACTGGCGGCGCGGGTGAAAGACCTGCTGGCCCCCCAGCCGGTGGTATTGGACCAGGAGGCCTGGGGCCTGGATCACGGAACCTGGTCGGTGCTCTGCAAGGCCTATCCCGAGGCCGACGTGCCGGTGGTGCAACTGAGCATGGACGCCACCAAGCCCCCGCAATGGCATTTCGACCTGGCCAAGCGCCTGGCACCGCTCCGCGACGAGGGCGTGTTGATCATCGGCACCGGCAACATCGTCCACAACCTGCCGGCCATGAACTGGGGCGAGCGTCACTGCGCGCCCTATGACTGGTCGAAGCGATTCAACGACCAGATCAAGCAGGCCATCCTCGACGATGCGCCGCAGCAGGCCATCGACTTTGCCTCGCAGGGCCAGGACGCCGTCCGCGCCGTGCCGACACCCGATCACTACTGGCCGCTGCTCTATGTGCTGGGGGCTCGACTGCCCGGTGATCAGCCCACCTTCGCCCCCGACCATATCGAGCACGGCTCGCTGAGCATGACCAGCGTCACGCTGGCCGCAACCTGACCCGGAGAGACTGCGATGCCCTTCATCTGCGAACCCGGCCAGACCCGCCCCGACGTGGCTCCCGGCGCCCTGCACACCCTGCGTGCTACACCTGAAACCGTGCACTGGGGCTATTTCGATCCGGCCACCGCCCCGACCCTGCGCATCAAGAGCGGTGATCTGGTTTCGGCCGAGGCCATCACCCATCACGCCGGCGACGCGCCGCACCTGATGATGGACGAGGGCGTGACGCGGATCTTCAGGGAGATCCCCGAAGAAGACCGCAATCCTGGTGTCCACATCATGACCGGCCCGATCTATGTGGAAGACGCCAAGCCCGGCGACGTGCTGGAAGTGCGCTATCTTCGCATGGTTCCGCGCAATAACTACGGCTCCAACCTCGCCGCCAACTGGGGCTATCTCTACAAGGAGTTCGGCGAGAAGGAGCGGGTCACCATCTATGAGCTGGACCCCAACGCCAATACCGCCAGCGCCCTTTATGCCTATGATTTCGAGGGCAAGTATCTGATCCCCGGCACGATCACCAACTGCCCTGAATGTGACCGCCAGCCGGCCCTGGCGGGTATCCGTATCCCGGCCCGCCCGCACCTGGGCACGGCCGGCGTGGCCCCGGCGATCAATGGCCGCACCAGCACCATTCCGCCCGGTGCCCACGGTGGCAATATCGACAACTGGCGCATCGGGGCGGGGGCGACGATGTACTATCCCGTCCAGGTCGAGGGCGGGCTGTTCTCGATCGGTGACCCCCATGTAAGCCAGGGCGACGGCGAGCTTTCTGGAACCGCGATCGAGTCGTCTCTGAACGTCCTGATGCAGATCGTGCTGCGCAAGGATGTCGAGACCCCGGGGCCGTTGCTGGAAACCCCCAAGTGGTGGATTGTTCACGGCTTCAACGAGGATCTCAATGTCGCCATGCGGGATGCTTCGCTTAACATGCTGACCCTGCTTAGCGACCATGTCGGCCTGAGCAAGAACGACGCCTATTCGTTGATGAGCGTCGCTGCTGACTTCGGCGTCACCCAGGTGGTTGACGGCAAGCAGGGCTGCCATGTGCGGATCCCGCGCGACATCTTCCCCAAGAAGGGTGGCTAGGCAGCATCGTGAAGGCCTGGTCGTTCAGCACCGACAGTCACCCCCGCGCCGAGCGCGCGGAAGCCTGGCGCGAGGCGATGAGCCGCCTTGGCCTGCCCATCGAAGGTCTGTCCGATGGCGAGCCGGCCAGTGCATCGGTCGTTTGCCTGACCTCGCCTCTCGGCATTGAGTTCGCTTTGGTCGAAGCGGGCGCTCAGACGATTTCCGGCCGCCGCACTGGTCAGCCGGCCGCGATCTGGTTGGCCGTGCTGCTCAGCGGTCAGGCTCTGCTTGTCACCGAAGACTTGGCTGAGGAGCTGTCGGCCGGCGACATCGCCTATGGTCCGACAGGTCAGGCTGCGGCGCTAAGGCTGGAAACGCGGTGCCGCCTGATGTTCGTCCGCGCCCCGCGCGTGGCGCTGGACCACCGGCTTATTGGGCCGGTCAGCTTGCGGGTTGGGCGACTTGAATGCGCCAGCGGGGTCGCTCACATCCTTTCGGGCCTGTTGCGGGCCACCGCCGATGGACTGGAGGAACTGACCGCTGATCAACTGCGGCCGGTCGAACTGGCCCTGACCGAGTTCCTGGCCACCTGTCTGGTCGAGGGCAGGGCGGCCTCCGACGCCACCGGGACGGGTCTCGGCGCCGGCGCTCCAACCGCTCACCTGCAGCGCCTTTGCCAGACGATCGAAACCTTGCTGCCGGATCCTGACCTGTCGCTACGCCGCGTGGCCGATGAAGAGGGTGTCTCCCCCCGTTACGTTCAGAAGCTGTTCGCCGGTGCCGACGAGACCTTCAGCCACTACCTGCGCACGCGACGCCTGGAGCGCTGCCGTATCGACCTCGCCAGTCCGCAGTACGGCCGGTTGTCGATCTCCGAGATCTGCTTCCGTTGGGGCTTTAATGGTTCAGCCCACTTCAGCCGGGTGTTCCGAGACCAGTACGGCGTGTCGCCGAGGGAGTTTCGCCAGTCAACCGGAGCGTAGGCTTGATTGTGGCTGTCCGACCAAAAGTGGCCAGTCATAGCGACCCCGTCCTTGGCCGTTTCAGGCCTCTTAGCTTGGGCGGCCGGCCAGGGAGGCGTTTCGCACCATGGCCGAAGCCTAATAGGCGACGTAGATCGGATTTCCGATCAGCACACGCTGCCCGTCAGCGCGCCGGACATCGGCGCGGAACCAGTGGGCGTCGTTGGGCGCGACGAAGTCCAGGGTCTGATCTGCTGAATGCAGGATGGGATCGGCGAGGAGCGGACGGACCTGCCCGTCGACGATCAGCTCGACGCGGGCACCCTGGGCGCCGGCCACGCGCACCTGGGCGTTGATCTCGCCGGTGGGACGGGTCAGGGTTCCGCCCATGACGGCGCTGGCCTGGCCCGAGCGGGCGACGAGGTCCAGGATCCGCCCGGGATGAGCACCCTCCAGGTCGATGAACACTCGGCCGCTGCGGATGCCCTTTAGGATGGCAGGCTGGGACAGGGCCTCGGCATAGACGACGGTTGTGGGATAGCCGACGGGCGACTGCGCGCCGACCGGCGAGACGCCTTGGACGCCGTTGACGGCGTCATGGTTGTCGCTGCCGCCGACGCCGGTCAGATGGAACCCCCGGTTCAGCTGCGCTTCCCAGAAGGCGACGCCTGACCGGGGGCCGTCGTCGAACCGGCCCGTGTCGGCGGCCACGCCGCCATTGGCCACCTCGATCAACTGTACACGGCCATAGTCGGTGTCCGGCGCGCTCCAGCCGCAGCCCAGACAGTCCTCGCCTGTGGACCGTTCCGGGTGATTGACCGAGATCAGGGCGCCGGTGGCCCTGGAGGCGTCGAACATGGCGTTGATGGTCGGTGTCGCCGGTGAGCCCAGGCGAAACTCCACGAAGTCGGTCACGCCAATCAGGTTGTAGTGACCGACCCAGGTGGTCATCTCGCGGCCGGGGATCTGCAGCAGAGTATCGAAATAGGGGGCCAGGGCGGCCATTTCGGCGACATGGTCGCTGACGTTGTGGTCGCTGACGACCACGAAATCCAGGCCGTGGTCGACGGCGGCCTTCAGGGTCATGAACAGCGGGCAGGGCGCTGGCTTGCCCGACAGGCTGGCGCACCTGGCGTCGCTGTGACCGGTGTGGCTGTGCAGGTCGCCGCGATACCAGCCCGCTTCGGCGCGCACCGGCGTGTCCGTGATCACCTGGGCCTCGGGTCCGTCGGCGAAGGTGACCTTCACCTTGTAGGGCGAGGACACGCCCTTGCGGATGCTGGCCACGGTCATGTCCAGGGTCCAGACGCCGGCCGGCAGTGGGCCGGGCAGGTAGGACGGGGTGGCGAAGGACTCAGCGACCACGAAATGCGGCTTGATGCCGCCGCCCCAGCCGCGAAGGCGCTCGGGGTCGTGAACACCCAACACCAGGATCGTGCCCTGGTCGCGGCCCTCCCAGGTGACGTCGACTGTGATCTTCTTGACGCCGGCCGGCACGGTGAACGGCAACTGGCGATAGGCCTGCCTGTCGCTGTCGTGCACGACGCCCGTCAGGACGATGCTGGTCTCGGCCGCGCGGGTCGGCGATGGGCAGATGCCGAAGGCCGAGGCCAACAGCACCAAGGATCCGAGGGCCGGCGCGATGCCCAAGCGGGCGGAAAGGCTCACGGGCGGATCCTCGGGGTCAGGTCGGCAACGATCGGAAAGTGATCGGAAATCACCCCAAGCGGAGAGACTTCGGTCAGGGTGGCGAAGCGCTCTACGCGCAGGCGACGATCAGCGAAGATGAAGTCGATCTGGGCCTGGGCGGCCTCGGGGTGCGGCGAGAAGTCGTTGAAGGTGCCGGCCGGCCCCTCCACCACGGGGCTGGCGACCCGGGCGTCCACATATGGCGCATCAGGCGCGGTTAGCACCCGATGTGGCAGGTCGCCCGGCGCGCTGTTGAAGTCGCCCAGGATGATCAGGGCGGCGCCGGGCCAGGCCGGAAGGTCCCGGATTTGCTGGGTGCAGCGTTCACGAGACACCTTGCCGACATGGTCGAGATGCGCATTGCGGATATCCAGCAGGCTTCCGCTACGGCGGTCGCGCAGGACCAAGCGGGTAAAGGTGCGCGGCAATGCGGCGTCAAAGGCCTTGGCCGGGACGTCGGGCGTGGGTGAGCACCAGAACGTGCGCGCGGAGATCTGCGTGAAGCGGTCGGCCCTGAAGAAGACCGTGGCGGTCTCGCCCTGTAAGGCACCGTCGTCGCGACCCACGCCATAGTGGTCGTAGCCGGGCAGGGCGCGGATCAGGTCGTCCACCATGGGCAGGAGCGCTTCCTGGACCCCCAGAATGTCGGGCTGGACCTTGAGGATCTGGGCGGCCATCGGTCCGCGCCGCGCGCGCCAATCGGGGACGTCATCGGGATTGTCGTAGCGGATATTGTAGCTCATCACCCGGATCGAGGCCTGTTCGGCGACGGTGGCGGCGGGGAGCGGCGCAACGCCGCCGAACAGGATCGCCGCCAAGGCGAGGGCGTGAGTTTTCAAGGTCATGGTCCTTGGTTTACAGCGCGAAGGCGACATTCGTGTTGGAGACCATCCCGGCGACTGGTGCGTTTCGTTTGCGGTCGGTCAGCCAGATGTTGACCCTGTTCGTATCCGCAGGTCGGATCAGGCCTGGACGCCTTTTCGACCTGAAAGCTTTGCTGGAACGGGGCGAAAAGAGTTTTAAATCAGAAGGTTGTTTCAGTTTCCGTAGGCCTGAACGCAGCCGTCAATGTGTCTAATCGGGTATTGAGGCGGATGAAGACCGCGGCTGGACTGCGCCCGCAGCGGGGGGCTGAATCTCCAGTCCCGTGCTTGTCTGTCTCAGGGGCAGTCCATGCACGGCGGCGGCGGCGCGAGCGAACCTGACCGTGTCGGTGGCATCGAAGACGCCATCGACAGCCAGCGCCCCCAAGGCTGGACTGGCCAGCCTTATGGGTTTGACCGCGTAGCGGTTGATTTCTGTCACGGCATCCTTGAGCGAGGTCTGGTAGAAGCTGACCCGCCCTGCACGCCAGTCGTCGATCCGGGCTTTTTCCGCCGCCTCAAGCGGAGCCATGCGTCCCTGAGCATCAAGCCGGATCGCTTCACCCGCCTTCAGGCTGCTGGTCTTGGGGTCCTTGCGGCTGGAAACCTGGACATGGCCTTCAAGCAGGTCGATCCGGGTCTGGCCGGTCAGGTGGCGGACATTGAACTGCGTCCCGGTCACGCGGATCCGGGCGGGGCCGGCCGCCACAGTGAACGGCAGCCGGTCGGGTCGCTGTTTGACCGCAAACCAGGCCTCGCCAGAGATCAGTTGCACCTCGCGACGGGAGTCGGTGATGCGGGCCCGCAGGCGCGTTGCGGTGTTGAGCCGGAGCTCGGAACCGTCGCTCAGGGCAATGACCCTCTGCTGGCCAATGGCGGTGCTGTAGCTTTCGAAGCCTGCCTGGTCGTGCAGCCAAATGCCGGCCACCAGACAGGCGGCCAGGGCCGCAGCGCCTGACGCCCAGGCCACCCGTCGCGTCATGACGCGCGTTGCCGGCCTGGTCTCAAGGTCAAAGTCCCGGGCATCCAGTGTGCCGAGAGCATCCCAGACCTGACGCATTTCCAATCCAGGATCGTCTAGGCCAAGGACCGGCCGGGTGTCGCCGGACTCTTCGGCGGCAAGCGCTTGGCACACCGCTTCGGCGGCGG
Organism: Caulobacter sp. AVps18; assembly: GCF_058681425.1. Classification (NCBI taxonomy): domain Bacteria; kingdom Pseudomonadati; phylum Pseudomonadota; class Alphaproteobacteria; order Caulobacterales; family Caulobacteraceae; genus Caulobacter; species Caulobacter sp. AVps18. The sequence goes on along the minus strand of NZ_CM178737.1, from coordinate 4,017,662 downwards.
CCACATCGGCCTCTGTTAGCCGTGGTTCAACGGCAGGCGCGGCCTTGCGCAGGAACGGCAAGACAATCACAGCTCGTACCATCCGCTATCTTTCAGTTTAACACGGCATCGGGCCAGCGCCTGGGCCAGGAGCCGCTGGACGCTCCGCAGCGGGATGCGTTGAGTTTGGGCGATGTCTGTCAGTTTCTGCCCTTCGATCCGGTGCAGCATCAGGACCAGCCGCTCCTCGCGCGGCAAGCTAAGGATAGCCGCCTGCAGTAAGCTGGCGTTCTGCTTCCAGCGCATCTGATCGAAGGGCGTCGGAGATTCGGCCGCGATGTCGTCGCTCAGTTCTATGTGCTGGCCGGCGCTGCGGCTTTTTTGCCGGCGATAGAGGTCAAACAGCACGCCATCAGCGGTCTTGAACACATAGGTGCTGTTAAAGACCGGCGGGGGGATCCTGTTGGCCTGACGGGCCAGGCGGGCATAGACGTCATGCAGCGCGTCCTCGGCATCCACAGGATTCAGGGCCCGGCACAGGTAGCGACGCAGCCGTGCGTCGTACCGGGCGATCAGATCACTCAGATTTTCCGTCGCGGTTGCCGTCTGCAAACCTGATGGCCTTCTGTGAACCCTATCGCCGCGGAAAGGCGCGCGACCCTCTAACAGAATAACGGGGCAGACGCCCCAAGCCGCCAAAATAGCTGTCGCGAAGCCCCGGCTGGCGGGCGTGTCGCAGGCCTGAAACCTTCTGTCCGGACCTCGCGACCGGTGGGACGGCCGCAGGATGTCATAAACTCATTGAACAGCGCCGCTAGGAAGTCGCTTTGGTGAAGTTCGCTGTGAAGACCTGACGATGAATGGGCGTGGTCGAGGCTGTCTTTGGAAGGGCGGTCAGGTGAGCCTCCTTGCGCTTCTGACCTCGACAGCCTTGGTTTTCGGTCCGCAGGCGGCCGCTGCCACGCCTCGGACGACCCCGCTCTCGGGCGTTCAGGCCCAGGTGTCCTACCAGATCCCGTCGCTTCCCTTGGACGAGGCGTTACGAAGGGTGGCGATCAGGGGGCGGTTTCAGATCCTCTTTTCGGCCCGGGATTTGCCGGCCGTGCGCACCCGGCCCTTGTCGGGTGTTCTGTCGCCGGCCGACGCTCTGGGGCACATCGTCGAGCCGGCCGGGCTTCGGGTTGTGCGACTGGATGCGCGAACCTATGTCGTTGTCGCCGGCTCGCGTTCGTCCGCCCCCGTCAGGAACGAGCCGCGTGCGACGACCGAAAGGGCGGGCGGCGCGGTTCGACCCAAGCCGGCGGAACCGATGCCGCCTTCACTGGTGGCAGAGGTCACCGTCTATGGCCACAAGGCCGGCCGCAGTGGACGCGGCTTGGCCCTGAGTGACTTTGCAGACACGTTCGATGCGGCCTTGCCGATGAGCCAGATGTCGCGCGACCGGTTTGAGGGCGGCATGGCCCTGAACATGACCGATGCCGTTGCGGCATTGCCGGACACGACTGTGCTGACGACCGGACGATCTTTTGTCGCCGGTGTCGACTCTGCGACCCGGGGCGAGGGGCTGTTCGTCGGGCTTCGCGGACTTAACCCCGAATACAGCCTGACCCTGATCAACGGTGCCCCGGTCGCCCAGGCCCTGCCGCGTTCGCGAGGGGTTCAGTTGAACCTGATCCCGCCGGAGGGCTTTTCGGCCGTCCAGATCCACCGCACAGGCCGCCCGGATCTGGAGGGCGATCTGATTGCCGGCGCGCTTGATTTCCGCGCCCTGAGAGCGAGTGACATTCCGCAAAGACGCCGCCTTGAATTGGTCGTTTCCGGGCGGAGTGAGCTACAGGCGCGGCGCTATGGCAAAGACGGGATCGGCGGCAGCTATGCCGTTCTCCTCTCGGGCCGGTTCGGGGCGCAGGATGAACTGGGCGTGATGCTCAGCCTGCGACAGGAGAAACGGCGGACGGTGAGCACGGAAATGGCCGGGGTCATGTCTGCGCAGAACGATGCCGGTTGGGCATGGGGCCGGTCGGCAACGGCCGGCCCCACCTTCTATGGTTCGCCCATGGACCCAAGCCATCCCGAGCGGGGCCTTGTGCTGACGGCGCTCAATGTCGGCGTCTCCGAGGTCGCGTCACGCAACGCCTCGACCATGCTTTCTGTCGACTGGCGGGCCGCCAACAACCGGTCATTCTGGCTATCGGTGGTCGATCTGAAGGCCGACACACAGCAGAATTCGACCCTGGGCCAGCTGGTCGGCGGAGCCCGGCAGTGGCAGCCGGATCCGGCGGGCGGCTACAGGCTTTCCCTGGGTGAGGTGTCCAGCCGGCTTTGGTATCAGACCAATCCCGATGTGGTCGGGTTGACCTCGGCCGATATGGGAGGGCGGTTTGTTCTCTCGAGCGGCGGGCCAAGTCAGGGGGGGCACTGGGTCATCACGCCAAGGCTGGCTTTCAGCCATGGAACCAGTGACCGCCCTAACCGCATAGAAGCTTCCATGCGGTTCAATCAGAATGACCGCTTCAATACCGCGCAATCGGCGCGGCCCTATTCGGGCCTGTTGATCGACTATAGCGGCGGCTTTCCCCAACCCCGACTGACGCCCGAGCTCTTTGCCGACCTCGACCAGGCCGATCTCAGATTGCTGGCGCGCCGGGCCGGACAGAAAACGGAACAACACAGTAGCCAGAGCCGCTTGGTCGCCTCACTCGACGTAGAGTGGGTACGGCCGGTGGCGACAGGACTGACCAGCATCAAGACCGGCATGAGCCTTTCCAGCAGCACCCGTGATGTGAGCGAGCGAAACTGGACCAATGACCATGTCGGAAACCTGACTGGCCGGGCAGGAGCGAACTGGCGCGACCTTGGCGTCACCGACGGGCGCTACTGGCCTCAAGCCTGGCCAGGCGTTTATGGCTGGCGGACACCCCGTGTCGATCATCAGGCTCTTGAGGCTCTGTTCGAACGCTATCGGTCTCCACAGAGCTTCGACAGCTGTGGCGAGCTCTATGCGAACAATCAGAACTGCGGCACCCAGTGGGGGCAGGAGCGGGTCGCAGCGGCCTTTGTGATGGTCAAGGCGACGTTCGGACCGGTGGAAACCCTGACGGGGCTGCGCCAGGAGGCCACGCGGGTTCACAGCCGGTACTGGTTGTTTCCCGAGACCGCAGCCGGAGAGCAGCTGGGCGAATGGCAGACCAGCCGCAGCCAGTTCGACGTGACCCTGCCCTCGGTCTTTGCGGCGTGGCGCCCAGATCAGAACCACGTCGTTCGGGCGGGGCTCTGGCAATCCTATAGTCGACCTGCCCTCTATCAACTGGGGGGAAGCGCCTCGCTGCAGACTTCTGACGGGGGTGAGGTGACGCTTCGACAGGGCAATCCCGAGCTCAAGCCCGTGACCGCCCTGAATCTCGATCTGCTCTATCAGGCGCGCACCCCCCAGGGCGGCTGGGGCCTGTCGGTGTGGAACAAGTGGCTGGATCACTATCTGTTTGATGGCACATGGGGCGAGGCCGGTACCAGAACCAGCGCCACGGGCAGCTATCGGCTGATTAGTCCGCAAAATGGCGGCAAGGCCCAGGTGAAGGGCATTCAGGTCGAATGGCACCAGACCTACCGACCCGAGCTTGATCCGGCCACGCGGCTGGAGTTGTCAGCGACCGCCAGCCGCCAGTGGACCCGGGCGGACCTGGGGTCTGCGGAATTGGGCCGGAATATCCCGATGCAGTCGGCGCCGGACTGGCGGGCCAGTGCAGGGCTGACCCTGGATCGCGGACCCTGGACGCTGTTTCTCAATGCCCGCTATTCGGGCGCGTTTCTGTCGGACTACAACGTGCTCGCCGCGCCCGGCGCCTGGGACAATCTCTGGGTTCGTCCAACCTTGCAGACGGATCTCAGTTTGCATCACCGGTTTGGCGATCAAGCCCGCCTGGAACTCGGGGTTGCCAATCTGACGGATGCGCTGGGCTATGACGCCCATGTGGGTCGAAACAGTCGGGTGATTTCAAACAAGGTCAATACGGGCCGTCAGGTTCGCCTCGCCTTGCGCATCACACGCTGAACGCGAAAACGGGCCTCAAGTCTCGATGGGAAAAAGCGGGCTGGAACAGGGGCGTTCCAGCCCGAAGTTAGGAGCTTCATCTGACGATGAAGCCCCTGGGGGGGCCAGAGCGCGTTCCGAAAAGTGGCAACCGGTTTTCGGAATGAAACGCGCGTGAAAACAAAAGACTAGAGCGGGTTGCGATCTGATTTTATCAGATCGCAACCCGCTCTAGGGGATCAGAACGTCCAGGACGCGTTGACCATGTAGGTACGGCCAGTCTCGACATAGCCGCCCTTGCGGTCATGCGAGAGCAGGGTTTCGGCCTTGCCCTGGGTGGCCCAGTAGGACTGGTCGTTGAGGATGTTCTCGACCGCCGCGCCGATCTGCCAGCCATGGGGCAGCTGATAGTTGGCGTTGAAGTTCAGGCGACGCATGGGTTGGACCCAGGTGTCGCCGTTGTCGGTCCGCACGTCCTTGTAGATCAGGCCCACGCGGCTGTAGGCCAGCTCCGCCCGGACGCCGTACTTGTTGTAGAACAGCGAGGTGTTGATGATGCTGTCTGGCGCATTGATCAGACGGCGGCTCAGGGCCTTGCCCAGATTGCCGATCCGGATGTCGGCTTCGGTTTTCTGGAAGGTCACGTTGCCGGACACGCCAAAGCCGTTCCACAGACCCGGCAGGGTGGTGAAGCGCTGGCGCAGACCCAGTTCCAGACCCAAAACCGAACCGTTCTTGGCGTTGTCGAGACGGGTGATTTCGGCGCCGCCGGCGTCCTTGATCACATCGCCGGTCCAGACGTTGAAGTCAGAGCCGGTATTGGTCGAACCCGACACGAACATCACGTTCTTCAGGTCCTTGTAGTAGACCGAAGCCATCAGGTACTGGCCGTCTTCGCCATACTTCTCGACGCTGAGGTCGTAGTTGATGCCGGTGACCGGCTCGAGGTCCGGGTTGGCGATGCTGATGGCGATGATTTTGCCGTCGGCATCCTTGGAGATGCTGGTGGCGCCGATCATCTGGTCGAAGGCCGGGCGGGTATAGGCGCGGCGCACCGCCCCGCGCACCACGATCTCCTCATTCGGACGCCAGGTGGCTACGACGCTGGGCAGAGCTATGCCCATGCTGCGGTCCGACGAGGCGCGGACCCGGGCCGTGGTCGTCTTGCCATCGGCACCCTTGACGCTTTCAGGACGCCAGTAGGTGCCCTTGAAACCGTTGTCCTCATAGCGCAGGCCCGGTACCACGGTGAGGGTGTCACCGAAGGTCAGGGTCGACTGGACATAGGCCGAGGCGCGGGTCTCTTCGCCCGAAAGCAGGTTGCGCTTCAGGACTTCATCCGTCCACGGGATGGTGGCGGCATACTGATAGGCCTGCTTCTTCAGATAGTCCGGATCGACCAGGCGCATCGGCACCTGAAGGCCGCCCATCATGAATCCGGTCAGGGTCTGGCCCGGCAGGTCGAACAGGTAATCGCCCTGGGCGGCCCAGCGGTTGCTGCCGTTGCTCAGGAGCGCGGGGTTCGTGGTCCAGTTGCCGCTGGCGTCCTTCTTGTAGAAATAGAAGCGGTTCTCGTCGCCGGTGCCGACATCATTCGATTCCCGGTCGGCCGTTTCGTACTTCAGCCCGCCCTTGATCGACTTGATGACCGGATGGTCGAGCTCCCAGGTCAGGTTGCTCTTGAAGTCGGCCTTGGATTCCTCGGCATATTCATAGCCATAGGTGATGTACCACTGGCGGGTGATGTCGGTGCGGCCGATGTAGCGCAGGCCTTCCGGCGTCAGCACCGCGCGCGGGTCCTTCGGGTCCGAGATGTCGGTGATCAGCGGCACCACGGCTCTGCCGCCCTGGTCGGGCGTGCCGATGAACGGGAAGGCATAGAAGCCAGCCTGCATCCGGAACGGATACTCGGTACGGCCCTTCGAGTACGACACCGCGTAGTCGAGGGTGAGGGCGTCACGCTTGGTCTCGCCGCCGACCAGGGCGGTGGTCAGGGTCTGGGTCGAGTGTTCGGTGCGGCTGTACTGGCCCGGGATCGCGCCATACAGGCTGATGTTCTTCGGGTCGGAGTCGCCGTTGGTCTGCCAGGCGCTGGAGGGGCGGACCGAGGTCAGGAAGTCGACCAGTTCCCTGGAGCCGCTCGGAGCCGTGGCCAGGCCCAGGCGGGCCGAGGACTGATCCATGCTGGTCAGCAGCTTGAACTCGCCGTGGGTGAAGCGGCCATAGAGGCTTTGGACGTCGGTCTTGTAGTCCAGCGACAGGGTTGCGCCCTGGCGCTTGACGCTGTTGCGGTAGAAGTTCCACTGCGGGCCGCGGGCATAGAGATTGGCTCCCTGATCGCGGATCAGGCCGGGCGCGGTGGAGTCCTTCTTCACATAGTCGGCCTGGACGGCGCGGGATTCACCGGCATTGTCCTTGTCCTGATAGTACAGGTTTCCATAGACGGCGAATTGCCCGGCGTCGCCGAAGGTGCGCGCCAGTTCCAGCTGGGCGGTGTAGCCGAGGCCGTCCACATCGCGCTGGATGGCGCGATCGGCCAGCTGGCCCTGCAGGCGCAGGCGGTTGTAGCTCGACGCGAAATCAAAGCCCGAGGCCGTGCGGAAGTCGACCGTGCCGGCCAGGGCGTCGCCATCCATCTCGGCGGTCGGAGCCTTGTCGACCCGCACGAACGACAGGGCGAACGGCGAGAGCAGGTTCATCGAGATGGTGCGGGCCTTGGAGTCGGTCTGGGCCAGACGGACGCCGTTCATCGAGTAGGCGTTCCACGCGCTGTCGAGGCCGCGAATGGTCACATACTGCGCCTCGCCGGTGCCGGCCTGGTTACGCGCCTGATCGACCGCCGAGGACAGGCCCGGCAGGCGTGACAGCAGGTCGGCGAGGTTGGCGGTCGGCTGGGCCTGCAGTTCCTCGGCCGAGACGACGTTGGCAATGGTCAGGCTCTCGCGTTGCTCCTCGACCGCCCGGGCCTGGCTGCGGCGCTGTCCGGCGACAACCACCTCGCTGACCGTGGTCTCGTCGGCCGCCGTGGCGATGGCCGTATCGGCATCGGGCGCCGCAAAGGCAGGTGTTGTGCCCAGGCTCAGACCCGCGACGGTCAAAAGCAGGGCCTGTTTCAAAGAGAGCGGTTTCATGATCAAGCTATCCCCAGTGTCGGGCCGGAAAGACGGCCTCATGCCAAGGGACGCAGCGCGGCCAGCAACCCGCTGAATCTTTGCAAATCTTTCACGATCACATCCGGCCCACGCCTGAACCAGAACTGCGCGCCCCAGGAGCGAGCGGCTCAGAACGGAGGTCTGGTTGCCCTGACCACGCCCTGCGCAAGCCTTACTGCGGCGTCAGCAGGTTTGGATCGATGACCTGGCGGGGAAGCCCAGGACCTTCAAAATAGGTGCCCAGCCAGGCACCGCCGCCGCCGTTGAACCATTCGACCCGGATGGCGTGCTTGCCCGGTTGCAGGTCGATCGAACCGTTCACCATCAGCACGCCGTGGTCGCCGTCATTGTCCACCACAAGCTTGCCATCAATATAGAGCTTGCTGCCGTCGTCCGAGGCCAGCGCGAAGCGATAGGCTCCGGCCGCCGTGAGGTGGAGGAAGCCGTCGAACGCCACCGCGACGCTGTCGCCGCGCGGCAGGGTCAAGCCATCCGTGGTCAGCTCATGGGACAGGCCCGACGCTGCAGGCTGAAGACGCGAGAACTCGGGCAACCGCACGGGCCCTTCCGGGAGCAGATAGACCCTGTAGTTCACGCCGCGCGCCTCGGGGCCCTCTGACTTGAGGATGCGGAAATAGCCGGTGGCCGGAACACTGGCCGGCTTGCCCGATACGAACAGCGTTGCGCGCACGATGGTGTTGCGGGCGATCTCAACCGGACCGGTGTAAAGCGCAGACCCTGCGGTGGGTATGGAGTTGTCCAGCGTATAGCGCACCTCGCCGACGGCGTTGGGGTTGCGAATGGTCAGTTGCGCCGGCTGATTGATGAACAGCCCTCCGGGCGGCGCATTGCCGTTGGCCGCGGGCTCGATCACCGGCGAAGCGTAGAAGCTGCTGGAACGGTAGGCCTGCTCCGGCGCCTTTTCGCCCTTCACGGCGAGCGTCACCGGCCGGCCCAGCCAGGCATAGGGGATCTTTGCGCCGAGCAGCCAGGCGACGGTGGCGGCGGTGTCGAAGGTATTGATGGGCAGATCAAGCTCGACGCCTGGATTGATGATCTTGCCATAGGCAATCCACGGAATTTCCAGCTCGGCCAGGCTTTCGCCCCCGTGTCCCTTGCCCACGCCGCCATGGTCCGATGTCACCAGGATAACCGTCTCGTCCGCGATGCCGGCCGCCACGGTGGCCTGCCGGATCCGGTCGATCAGCTGATCGGCCTTGGTGACGGACTGATAGTAGCGCGGCGTTCCATGGCCATAGGCATGGCCGGCATGGTCAACCAGATCGAGGTGCACGAACAGGAAGTCAGGCCGCTTGGCCTTGATGTAGTCGACCGCCAATGCGGTGGTTTCGTCCTCGTCCTTGCCACGCTGGTCGTAGTCCACGAACCGGTGGTCATAGAGGTTTCCGAACCCGTCCCATTCATACACCGAGCCCACTTCCAGTTCCGGCTTCTGATCGTGGAGAACCTGGAAGATGGACGGAAAGAAGCCGCCGGAGCCGGCCACGGCGGTGGGGAAGTTGAACTCGCCCACGTTCCAGTCATTGCTGGTGACGCCGTGCTGTTCGGGTCCTACACCATTGATGATCGAGGCCCAGTTGGCCCCGCTGGTCGTCGGCATCACGCCCCGGGCGTGAAGGCTCCAGCTGCCGCGCTTCATCATGTCATGCAGGGTGGGTGCGTCGGCCTTGACCACCCCATCGGGGCTCAGGCCATCCACGCCGATGACGATCACGTGCTGCGCCTTTGGCGGGGCGGCCTGGGCACCACCCGCGCCGGCCAGGCCGGCCAGCAGCGCCACCAGGAGAGAAAGACGCCGGATCGGGGTGTTCATGACAGGCTCCAGGACTGGGGCAATGCGATGGGAAGTCTTGCCAGGGCCAGGGAAAGCTCGGCGACGGTGTCGATCACGACGTGGGCTCCGGCGTCGGTCAGGGCTTGCCGAGCCAGGGCTATGAGTTCGGCTCGCTCGTGGATCGGCAGGGCGTCCAGCGCCTCGCGTGACAGCCCCACGCCATTGCCGCTGGCCGCAATGCCGATGGTCCAGACGCCGGCCGCCAGACCCTCGGCAATGCCCACCTCAGCATCGTCCACCTTGACGCAGGCCGAGGCCGGCCACACCCCGAGCTCGACCAGGTTCTTCCACACCATAAGCGGCGAGGGGCGGCCATGGGCGGTGTCGCCGGCGCAGACCAGGACGTCGGGGCTGTAGCCCTGCTGGGCGGCCCGAGGCAGGATGTCCTGCATCATCTCGCGCGTGTAGCCCGTGCAGGAGCCGATCGCGACGCCGGCGGCCCGCAGCCGCGCCGCCTGCTCGGCTGCGCCGGGGATCAGGTCGCTGCAGGCGCTGGCCGCCGTGCGCATCAAGGCACCGACCCTGGCGAAAAGCGCGTCGACGTCGGCCTCGGTGGCAGGCGCGCCGTTTTGAGCGGTCCAGGCCGCGCTGATGCGTGGCAGGTCGAGCAGGGCGCGGATATGGTCACGCTTGGCCAGGCCCATATGGGTGCGCGCCTCGGCCTCGCTGATCGGGACGCCGGCCGTGCCCAGCAGGTCGCACAGCGCGATGACCGGGGCGCGGCTGCCGAAGTCGATCATGGTGCCGGCCCAGTCGAAGATCACGGCCTTCAGGTGCGGCTTCATGCGCTTTCTCCCAGCAAGTCTGTGATCACGTCCTCGGCCAGCGCGAAGGCGGTCGAGGCCCCTGTGCCGCTGGTGACCACCACCAGCCGGACACCGGGCTGCGGCGTGTGGACGATGCTGTGGCCGGCGGCCGAGGCGTAGGTCCCGGTCCAGCGCGCGACGACCTGGGGCGGCTGGCCCAGCACGTCCCGGTAACTGTCGAGGATCAGGTCTTCGGTCGCGGCATCGGCGAAGGGATCGGGGGTCTGCGCATAGTCGTGGCTGTCGCCGACCACCAGCGATCCATCGGCGCATTGCACGGCGATCAGGTGAATGCCCCGGGCCAGGGCGGCTGCGGTTGCGGCTTCAGCGTCCAAGCGGGCGCGAAGGGCCGCCGCCTCGGGCAAGGCGGCATAGCCCAGATAGCGCACCAGGCTCAAATCGCTCATCACGGGGGAGGGCAGGTGCCATCCCGGGGCGGCCAGCCGCAGCATCTGCAGCTTGCAGCGGGTGACCCCGGCCTGGGCAAAGCTCTGCGGGAACAGCGACGCCCAGTCGTCGCCCGGACACACGATCACGGCGTCTGCGTCATGGGTGGCGGTGGCGGTATGAACGCGGCCGGTTTCCACCTTTTGTACGGCCACGCCGTACAGGAACTCGACCTGATGCTCTGTGCTCAGCCATCGCGACAGGGCCGGGATGGCCAGGGGCGAGTCGATGCGCAGGTCCTGGTCGCTGAGCAGTCCGGCGCGGGCGCCGCGCACCATCGGCCAGCCGGCGGCGATCTGATCGGCACCCAGCCGCGTGCAGGACGCGCCCATCTCGGTGGCCAGGAACGCATCAATGACGGCCACAGCCTCGGGGCGTTGTGCGACCAGCAGCAGGCCCTGTTGCTCGATGGCGATGCCGGCCGGACCAGCGATTTCGCGCCAGATCGCGGCGCTGCGGGCCGCCAGCTTCCAGACGTGTCCGCGCTCCTGGCCCGTGACAGTGACGAAGCCGAAATTGCGGATGGAAGCGCCGTTGGCCCGGGCGTCGCGATCCAGCACCAGCACCCGCTTGCCGCGTCGCGCCGCAGCCAGGGCATGGGCCAGGCCGACAATGCCGGCACCGACGATGATCAGATCATGGCTGGGCAAAAGGTCGTTCCGTTTCTGTTGGCGTCAATGATCGGCGACGGCACCGACCTCATCGCCTGACGCGGTCTGTGCAATGCATCCAGGGGGCCGCCCCGACGTCACACTTTGGTATAGACCAAAATAGCACTCTAAGTTTGCAGTTTTGCGACGGTGCGTGGGGCGGCGACAGCGGCGCTTTCCCTGCGTTTTCGGCCACCCTTCAGGCTCATGCCGCCTGTCCTGGAGAAGGCAGAGGGTGTGGCTTGGCTATTTCTCGGCTCTATTCCGCAGTGAAGCGGGGCACCGCCATGGCTTTCCCGAAGGCGCAGGACGCAGAAAAGTCTCTGCGTCCTGCGCCATTGCCGCGAGTTTGAAAAATTCATGGCCAAAGGTTGGTGCTGTCACGCGGGTGTCGTGGCCACCTGCTTTAACCTGACTGGTTCATACCAGTTGGGGGCAAGTCCACACATGTCAAAGCTACACTCCTTGCGGGCCACGCGCCTGAACCTGAAGAGCTTTTTGCTGGCGACGGTCGCGACGCTGGCCGTCGGCGCGAATGCCTCGGCAGCGTACGCGCAGCAGGCGTCCGGAGATCTGGTCGAGGAAGTTGTCATCACCGGCTACCGGAAGTCGCTGAGCGACGCGCGCGCGATCAAGCGGGACGCGATCATTCAGAAAGACGTGATCGTCGCCGAAGACATGGCGAAGTTCCCGGAGCTCAATCTGGCCGAATCCCTGCAGCGCCTGCCGGGCGTTCAGATCACCCGCGAAGCGGGCGAGGGCCGCCGCATTTCACTGCGGGGCCTGGGTCCGGACTTTGCGCGGGTGCAGCTCAACGGCATGGAAGTTCTGGGTAACGTCGACTCGGCACAGGACAGCCGCGGCCAGCGCTCACGCGACCGCGCCTTTGACTTCAACATTTTCGCCTCGGAACTGTTCTCGCGCGTGGAGGTCGAAAAGACCTTCCAGGCCGCCCAGAACGAGGGTGGCATGGCCGGCACGGTCGGCCTTTTCACCGGCAAGCCCTTTGACTATGCGTCGGGCTCCAAGGGTGCGGTTTCGCTAAAGCTCGGCACCAACGAATACACCGAGGACGCCCAGCCGCGCATCGCGGCCCTGTTCAGCCAGAACTGGGACAACAAGTTCGGCGTGGCCTTCTCGGTCGCCTACAGCAAGCGCGAAACCACCGAACAGGGCCACAACACCTACAACTATTCGCGCCCCAGCGCCGGAACCCTTCAGAGCCTGGTCACCCGCGGCCTGGACATTTCGAAGCTGAGCACGGCGCAACAGGCCAAGTTCCTGTCGGGCGATCTCTACTTTGCCGACGGCAACCGCATATCCTCGTGGAATTCCAAGCAGGAGCGCCTGGGCCTGACGGGCGCCGTGCAATGGCGTCCGGTGGACAATCTGCTGCTGACGCTTGATGTGCTGCACGGCGAGTACACCACCCATCGCAACGAGCTGCATCTGGCGACGCGTCCGCTTGCTTCGACCGGTTCAGTCGCCTTCGACACGGTCGCCAGCACGGTCTGGCCGAGCGCCTTCCAGAAGCCGTCGGTCATCAACAACCTGGCCTGGGACAACAGCAACTATGTGACCATGACCGATGTCACGGGCACGACCTTCGGCAGCGAGCACCGCCGCTCGCTGAACGAAAACCGCTTTGACCAGGTGGCGCTGACCGGCAAGTGGGACCTCACGGATCGCCTTACGATCGACGGGCATGTCGGCTACGAAAAGTCGACCTATGAGACGCCCTATGACGACAAGCTCTATATGCGCGCCAAGGGCAACCTGATTGCCAACTACGGCAGCGACGGCCGTTCGGCGACGTTCCAGTATCCGGGCTGGGACCGAACCAACCCCGCCAACTACGCCATGGACTCGTTCTACTATCGTAGCTTCAACAACAAATCCCAGCTGGAAGAGGCCGTTCTGAACGGGCGTTTCGAACTGTCCGAGATCTGGACCCTTCGCGCAGGCGTCGCCTATCACAAGTTCACCCAGGGCGGGATCGACCTGTTCTATGACGACAACGTCAATGGAACCCGGTCCAAGATGCGGGGCACGTCTGTTGCCGACGTCACTTCGGTCTTCACCAACAGCTTTGGGTCATGGCTGGTCGGCGACTATGCCAAGGCCTTCAAGAAGTACAACGAGTACCACCGCCTCGGCCCCAACAAGGACGGTACCGGCGGCGCGCTGCAGGATATCGAAAACGTCTATGAGACCTCGGAAAAGACCTTCTCCGAGTATGTGCAGGCCGACTGGGACGGCGAGCTGTTCGGCAAGAGCTTCCGCGGCAATATCGGCCTGCGCGGCTATCAGACCGACACGCACAGCACCGGCTGGATCCAGGGCGACAGCTACGCCTATCTGGGCACATCTGAGGTCGAGGGCAGCTATTCCGGCGTCCTTCCGGCCATGAACTCGGTCCTTGAGGTGGCTCCCGACGTGCTGGTGCGCTTCTCGGCCACGCAGAACCTCAACCGTCCGGGCCTGGGTTCGATGGCGGCCAAGGGCAGCGCCTTCCAGAACTCGGACAGCGGCGACATCAGTGCGTCGCGCGGCAATCCCAATCTCGAGCCCTACAAGGACAACACGCTGGATCTGGCGGCCGAGTACTATTTCGGCGTCGATGGCCTGATCTCGGCCAGCGTGTTCCAGAAGCGTATCAAGAACTTCATCGGTTCACAGACGCTCGAGAACATCCCCTTCAGCCAGACGGGTGTGCCGTTCACCTCAATCCCGGGTGCGACCGCCAATACGATCGTCAAAGAGTTCTCCATGCCCATCAATATCGAGGGCACGAAGACGCTGGTTGGGGTGGAGCTGGCCGCGCAGGGTCAGTTCTCGTTCCTGCCGGCACCTTTCGACAAGCTGGGGATGGTGGCGAACTACACCTATGTCGATGCCGACGAGGCCCTGACCGGCATTTCGAACACCAGCTATAATGCCACGCTGTACTACGAAACCTCGCGCTGGGGCGTCCGTGGTTCGATGAGCCATCGCAATCGCTGGTACAGCGGCAATAGCGCCACTGTCATGAGTGCCAGCACGCGCGGCTTTGAGGGATCGACCTATATCGATGCCTCTGCCTTCTTGAACGTCACGAGCGCGCTTCAGTTGACGCTGAACGCCATCAATCTGACGAACCAGGAAGATACCCAGTTCTGGGGGCAGAACCGCTACCTCTATAACCAGAACCAGAGCGGCACGACCTACATGGTCGGGCTCAGCTACAAGTTCTAAGCCGATCCCATGTCTCGACCGCGCCCCCTCCCATGGAGGGGGCGCTTTTCCGTGTGTCCTGAAACATGATCGTTTCCCATCGCCATAGCTTCATCTTCGCCGCCGTGCCCAAGACCGGCACCCACGCCGTGCGACAGGCGCTGCGCGAGCAAATGGGCGACGACGACCTCGAGCAGGTGGGTCTGTTCGTCGACAAGCGCTTTCCCTGGGAGGATCTGGCGGCGATCCGGCATGGCCACCTCTCGCTGCGCCAGGTGCGCCCCTATCTCGGCGACGAAGCCTTCAGCCGATATTTCAAGTTTGCGTTCGTGCGCAATCCGTTCGACCGCTTCGTCTCGTACTGCGCCTTCATGCTGCGCGGCGGTACGGTGTTCCAGCAGCAGCCGCGCGAGGCGATGCGTCACTTCCTGTTCGATGCGCCGCCCGCGCAGCATATCCTGTTCCAGCCGCAAGCGTCGCTCTTGGTGGACGACGACGGGCAGACCCTGCTGACTGACAGCATCGGCCGCGTCGAGGACATGCAGGGCTCGTATGAGGCGATTTGCGCGCGGATCGGCATAGGCTCGCGGCCGCTGGACCGCGTCAATGGCAGCCGACATGATGACTATCGCCGCTATTACGACCAGGCCCTGATCGACGGCGTGGCCGCGCGTTATGCGCAGGATCTGGACCTGTTCGGCTACAGCTTCGAAGGTCTGAAATGACCGCCGCCGTGCTGGGGCCCGCCGCCAATCCGCGCAAGACCACGGCGGTACGCAAACTGGGCCCGGTGGAGATCGCGGCCCTGCAGGCGGCGGTGCTGGCGATCCCTGAGGCGGTCTGGACCGCCGAGAACGCCAGCAAGCCCAACAGGTTCGACGTGCTGGACGCGACAAGCCATATCGTTTTCCGCTTCATCGACAGTCCGCGCGACTGGCGCCGTTCGCATGATCGCGCCGCCTGGCCAGAGTGGCGCGGGCGGTTGGAACCTGTGTTGGCCCAGGCCGTCCGCGCCTATGGCTATCAGCGCGGCGTGTTCCCGCGCGTGATGCTGGCCAGGATGCCGCCGGGCGGGGTGATCCACCCGCATATCGACGCCAATCCCGCCGCCAAGTGGCCCCACAAGATCCATGTGCCGCTGTCGACCAATCCGGGCGTCGTGTCGTTCTTCGGCGGGCAAGAGCACTATTTCCCGCCGGGCGAGGCGGTAGAGGTCAACAATCTGGGCCCGCACTGGGTGCGCAATGATGGTGACACCCACCGTGTGCATCTGATCTTCGAATACTACGATGCCGACCAGCCTGACCCGGACTGGCTGGAGCCATTCCTGAGTTCGAGCCCGGCGCGATGACGACCTTTGACCGCGACCGGCTGTTGCGCGAGGCGATGGCCCTGCGCGCGGATCAACGGGTTGCAGAGGCCCTGATCGTCCTGGAGAGGCTGCAGACGCTGCATTCCCGGTTCAGCCGTCTCTATCAGGAGCGCGGCCACTGCTACGTGCTGTTGGGCGAGGCAGGGAGGGCGATCGAGTCCCTGAACGAAGCCGTGCGCCTCAACCCGACCCTGCCGGCCAGTTGGGACATGCTGGAGCAGCTCTGTCGTATGGCCGGCGACATGGCCCAGGCGGCCATGGCGGCGCAGCATCTGGCCCTGTTGCGGCAACTGCCGCCGCAGATTGTGGCGGCCAACAGCCTGCTGGCCGATGGCGACCTGTCGCCGGCGGAAGAGGTTCTCCGGGGCTATCTGCTTAGGGATGGCGACAATGTCGGGGCCCTGCGCCTGCTGGCCCGGATCCGTCAGGAACGCGGGGCTCCTCAGGAGGCCGAGGCCTTGTTGCACTCGGTGATCGCGCGAGCGCCCGACTATCACGCCGCGCGCTTCGACCTGACCATGCTGCTGCTGCAACAGCAAAAACCCCTTCAGGCCCGAGAGCACGCCGAACACCTGCTCGCGCAAGAGCCTGACAACCGCAACTATCTCAAGTCGTACGGCGCTGCCTGTATCGCGCTGGGTGACCATGAACCGGTGATCGAAATCTATGCCTGTCTGCTGGCGGGGCCCGCTCAATCCGGGGCTGAGGTCGCTGACCTGCGCCTGTGGCGGGCCAATGCCCTGAAGATCACGGGCCGGCCGGCCGAGGCCATCGCCGACTATCGCGCCGCCCTGGCTGCCAGGCCCGACTACGGTGTGGCGTGGTTCAGCCTCGCCAACCTCAAGACCTATCGTTTCACCGACGAGGATGTCGCGCAGATGTGCGCCGCAGAATCTCGGCCCGCCCTGCAGGACATGGATCGCGTCTATCTGTGCTTTGCCCTGGGCAAGGCGCTGGAGGACCGGGCCGACTACGCCGCCTCCTGGCGATACTACGAGCGCGGCAATGCGGTGCGGCGCGGTAGCGGCCGCTACCGCCCGGAGGTGGCGCAGGCCTGCGCCGGCCGCTTGAAGCGGGTCTTCACCGCCGGGTTTTTCGCTGCGCGCGCCGGCTGGGGGCTGGCTGATCCGGCCCCGATCTTCATTCTGGGCCTGCCGCGTTCGGGTTCGACCCTGATCGAGCAGATCCTGGCCTCTCACTCCGGCGTGGAGGGCACCCAGGAGCTGACCGAGATCGGCCGCTATGCCGGCGAACTGTGCGGGCGTGATCCCGATTGCGGCCTGCCTCTGGACCCCGACCTCCTGCTGCGGCTGACAGCGGCGCAGGCCCGGGCGCTGGGTCAACGCTTTCTGGCCGAGACCCAGACCTACCGGCGGCTTGGCCAGCCGTTCTTCATCGACAAGATGCCCAACAATTTCTGGCACATCGGCCTGATTCAGCTGATTCTGCCCCGCGCGATCATCATCGATGTGCGGCGCGAGCCCATGGCCTGCTGCTTCAGTAACCTCAAGCAGCTGTTTGGAACGACCAACCAGGAATTTGCCTACGGCGTCGAGGACACCGCGCGTTACTACGGCACCTATCTGGACCTCATGCGGCATTGGAACGACGTCTTGCCGGGGCGAGTGCTGAGAGTGCAGTACGAAGATCTGGTCGAGGATCTGGAGGGCGGCGTGCGACGCCTGCTGGACCACTGCGGCTTGCCGTTCGAGGCCGCTTGCCTGGCGTTCCACGAGACCCGTCGCAGTGTGCGCACGCCCAGTTCAGAACAGGTTCGCCGGCCGATCGGCCGTGAGGGCCTCGATCAGTGGAAACACTATGAGCCCTGGCTCGCGCCCCTGCAGACTGCGCTCGGCGACGCCTTGGCCGGCTACAGGGACTGATCGATGCGGTTGTCGCGCCCCTTTTTCCAGCTCCCGGTCCTGTTCGACGTGGCGCGCATGCAGGCCGAGGTCGCGGCCTTGCCGGCCAAGGCCTGGGTTTCCCACCCCGATCAGCTGCGCGGCAACAGCGCGGCACGCCTGATCAGCGCCGGCGGGGAAGAGACGGACTCCGTCCACGGACAGATGCTGCCGACGCCCTGGCTTGAGGCCATGCCCTATCTTTGCCAGGTTCTGGCGGGCTTTGGTGTGGTGTGGAGCCGATCGCGACTGATGCGGCTGGCACCGGGCGCGGGCGTGCCCGAGCATGCCGACATCAACTATCACTGGCATAAGCGGGTGCGGCTGCACATCCCGGTCCTGACCTGGCCGGAGGTGCGTTTCCATTGCGATGGTCAGGCCGTGCACATGGGCGCGGGCGAAGCGTGGATCTTCGACAACTGGCGTCGGCACCATGTGGAGAACAACGCCGCCGCCGAGCGCATCCATCTGGTTGCCGACACGACCGGCACGGCTGCGTTCTGGCGGTTCGCTTGCGGGCAGGCGCCGCCCCGCGAGCATTGGCGCAAAATGCCGTGGGATCCCGGCGCCCGACCAAGGCTTCTCGCCGAAGCCGATCAGCGCTCGCCGGTCATGCCCGCTGCTGAAGTGGAATGGCTGGTCGATGACCTATGCTCAGAACTGGCGGTCGCGACGGACACGGCCGAAGCCAGAAGTCGTGCCGCGCGGTTCGCCCTGATGCTGGAAAGCTTCGTGCAGGACTGGCGTCAGCTCTGTGCGCTGCATGGCGTCGGCGGGCGGGGGAGGGCGGAATTCCTGCGCCTGGCCGGTGCCGTGCATCAGGCCGCCGGGCCGCTTGCCGCCGGGCTCGTCATGCGCACCAACCAGGTCAGCGCGCTACTGGTTCTGGAAAAGCGGGTGCTTCAGCATCTGGTCCTGGAAGCGCCAGGGCCATAAAACGCGTCGAAGAGGGGCTAGTGGATCTAGATTTTGCCTGCGCGATCGATCTGATCCCGAAGAAGGTCGTAGTAGGACTCGAAGCTGGCGACCTCAGCGTCTGGCGCCTTGCCCGCTTCGTCGTAGCTGCGGAGTTGCTTCGCGGCGGCGGCCGCCGGCTCCGCCAGGAAAGCCTCGATTTCACCCGGGCTCATCGGGCCGCCCTGCAGCGCCAGACTCTGCAATGACGCCTTGCTGAGACGCTCAAGATAGGCGGGATCCACAGCGACCCGGTAGCGTTTGGCCGCCACGTGCAGCCGAACAGGCTCTGTCACCTCAGGTCCAAACGCCCGCGCCAGATAGCCGGCGCTGATGTGCTCGTGGCGCGTATCAATGCCCAGGTCAGCGGCGTTGTGGCCGACCTTCTGCATCAGGTGTCCGACGTCGTGCAGCAGGGCGGCGACGACGAGCGCGGGCGGCGCGCCATCGACCCGGGCGTGATGGGCCGTCTGGATCGCGTGCTCCAGCTGGCTGACGTCTTCTCCATAATGCAGGGCACCAAAGCGGGCAAAAAGATCGGCAAGTTCGGCCACGAAAGCGTCGGCCGCAGAGAGAGAGTTCATAGGGTATCCGTAGGCGGTGCGGCGTACGCGACGGTGGGGCGAGTTTCACCCTAGGGCGGGCAGCATTGGTATAGACCAGAATCACCTCGATTTCCGCGAATCTTTCGTGACGCGGCGATCGCGACGAGATTTCCCGTCACGGGCCGATCCCGTTTCTTGACCTGGGCGTGGCGGGCTCCCATCCTTGCGGAAGGCGGACTCTGACCGCTGGCAGGTTCCGACAATGCAGCAACCAGACAGCCTCCACTATCTTGGAGTCCGCGACGACATCGCCGAGCGGATCGTCGGAGGAGAACTCAAGGCTGGTGAGCGTTTGCCTTCGGAGCGGCAGTTGCAGGTCGGCGGCGGCGTGGCGCGGGGCACCATTCGCGAGGCTCTCTTCCAGCTGGAAGCCGAGGGTCTGATCTATCGAAGAAACCGCAGCGGGTGGTATGTTTCTCCGCCGCCCGTGGTCTATGATCCGACGCGCTGGGAAGGCTTCATGTCGTATGTCGAGGCGCAAGGGCGCAAGCCGGCGACCGAGACGCTGAGCAAGACCGTGATTGCCTGCGACGCCATGCTGAGCCAGATCTTTTCGCGCCCGGTCGGAGCGCCGATGTACTGGATCCGACGCCGGCGCTCTATCGACGGACGGGCCGTACTGATCGAGAGCATCGTCGTCGATGCATCCCTGGCACCGGGGCTGATCGACCACGATCTGGATGGTTCGCTGACCAGCGTGCTGAAGTCGGTCTACGGGATCGGCGTCGCACGCAACAAGGTCGATATGCGCCCCTGCGCCCTGACCCTGGGCGAGGCCGAAGCCCTGAGGGTCAAGTCTGGCCTGCCTGGCTTGAGCGTCGAGCGCACCTGCTATGACGCGCGGGGCCGCGTGGTAGAGTTCGATCGCGAATACTGGCGTCATGACGCCCTGAAGGTCAGCGTCGATATCCGCGTGCGGTGACGGCGTTCGCCCGTCGCTGGCAGGCAGGGGCCTCCACGTCTGCGGGGCACCGGCCCGTCATCGAAACGCCATGGGTGTGGTATAGACCAAGCGCCTCTAAGGGGCGTTCAGATGAGTTCAGATCCGCGAAGCTGGCTGGAGCGAGCCAATCCTCTGGTCTTCACCCTGTTCGCGGGTCTGGCGGGCTTTTGCGCCTACTTCTCGATGTACGCCTTCCGCAAGCCTTTCGCGGCGGCGACCTTCGGCGTGGTCGAAGGCTGGACCTTCGCGATCGACTACAAGATCGCCCTGGTGCTGGCTCAGGTTGCTGGATACGCGGCCTCCAAGCTGATCGGGGTCAAGGTGATCTCCGAGATCGCGCCTTCACGGCGCGGCGCTGCCATTCTGGGATTGATCGGCGCGTCCTGGCTGGCCTTGCTGGCCTTCGCCGTTATTCCGGCCCCGTGGAACGTCCTGGCCCTGGTGCTGAACGGTCTGCCTCTCGGCATGATCTGGGGGCTGGTGTTCGGCTTCATGGAGGGGCGGCGGACGTCTGAGGTCCTGGGCTCCATCCTCTGCGCCAGCTTCATCGTGTCATCCGGCGTCGTGAAGTCGGTCGGCAAGTGGCTGATGGTTGATCTCGACGTCTCGCCGTTCTGGATGCCCGCTGCGACCGGCGCTCTTTTTCTGCCGCTATTGTTCGTCTCGGTCTGGGCCCTGGTGCAGTTGCCGCCGCCCAGTCCCGCCGACGAGGCCGCCAGGGTGCGTCGCCAGCCGATGGATCGCGCCCAGCGCCGGGCGTTTCTGGCCGCCTACGCGCCCGGCGTCGTCTTGCTGGTGATGGCCTATGTGCTGCTGACCGCCCTGCGCGACTTTCGCGACAACTTCGCCGCCGAAATCTGGATCGCCCTGGGCTTTGGCGAAACGTCCAGCGTTTTCACCACCAGTGAATTGCCTGTCGCCGCCATCGCCCTGGCGGTCATGGCCGCGGTGATGCTGGTGCGCGACAACCTGCGGGCGCTTCTTGTGATGCATGGCGTCATCCTGGCCGGCTTCCTCCTGCTGGGCCTGGCGACCCTGGCTTTCCAGGCCCAGTTGGTGTCGCCACTGACCTGGATGATCTTGACCGGCGCAGGTCTCTACATGGCCTACACGCCCTTCAATGCCATGCTGTTCGACAGGATGATCGCCTTCAGTGGCCAGGTCGGCACGGCGGGTTTCCTGATCTATGTCGCCGACGCCTCGGGCTATCTGGGCAGCGTCGCCCTGCTGCTCTGGCGCAACTTCGCGATGGTCAGCCTGGACTGGCTGGGCTTCTTTATCGCCAGCGTCTACGCGACGAGCGTTGTCGGTGCCGTTTGCACGATCCTGGCCGGGCTCTATTTCCTGCACCGACGTTCAGGCAACCCATAGGCCTCGATGATCAAACCCAGGGACACATTCGCCTGAAGCCGGCGGTAAGGGCGTGGACCGGGCAACCCCGGTGTGGTCCAGCTGCGGTCCCGCCGCCTCCGCCCGTCCGCTATGGCGGGGGAGGCATTCTCTCCACGCTTTTCGGGAAGCTTGGAGTGGGTGATGATTTCCAGATTGCATTTGTGCGACGAACGCATCCTTTTTGGGTGTTCTCTCACGTGGCCTAGCCTATCATTGCTCCAATGAGCGCCAGAACCGCGAATCCGACGCCAAGACTGAAGATGGCTGACATCGCACGCATGGCGGGTGTCTCGAGCTCTACAGTCTCGCGCGCACTGGCCGGCAATCCGCTGATACCGCTGCCGCTCCGCGAACGGATCAGCGAACTGGCCCGTGCCCATGGCTATGTCGTCAACCAGCAGGCGCGTGGTCTGAGGCTGCAGCGCACCAATACGATCAACGTCGTCATCCCGCT
Organism: Caulobacter sp. AVps18; assembly: GCF_058681425.1. Lineage (NCBI taxonomy): Bacteria > Pseudomonadati > Pseudomonadota > Alphaproteobacteria > Caulobacterales > Caulobacteraceae > Caulobacter > Caulobacter sp. AVps18. The sequence goes on along the minus strand of NZ_CM178737.1, from coordinate 3,995,909 downwards.
TGGCCACGATATGGGCCAGTTGATTTCCGACCCCTTCTTTCTGGAGATGGTCGGACGGCTGGCCGATGAAATCACCCTGCGCGGCTATGAAGTGCTGCTGACCAAGGTGATGGCGCCGACCCCGGGCTGGCTGGACCGGATCATCCAGTCGCATCGCTCGGACGGCCTGCTGATCATTGGTCAGAGCGACCAGCATGCGGCGCTGAACCTGGCCGCCAAGAGCTATGGCCCCCTGGTGGTCTGGGGCGGCGACATGTCCGAGAAGCAGTACTGCACCGTCGGCGTCGACAACATCACCGGCGCGCGCCTTGCCGTCGAGCACCTGCTGAGGCTGGGCCGTCGGCGAATCGCCTTCCTGGGCATGCCCGAGGCGCCCGAAGTGGCCCTGCGCAGGCAAGGCTATCTTGCCGCCCTGGCCGCAGCCGGGATCGCCGCCGAGCCTGAACTGAGTGCGCCGGCCCATTTCAGCGCCGAGGCCGAGTTTGAGGGGATCGACCATCTCCTGGCCTCGGGCGTGGCTTTCGACGCGGTGTTCGCCGCTTCGGACGTCATTGCTCTGGGGGCGATCAGGGCCCTAGGCGCGGCCGGAATGCGAACGCCGGAAGACGTGTCTGTGGTCGGCTTCGACGATGTGGCTGTGGCCCGCCACAGCTGGCCGCCGCTGACCACGGTGCGCCAGGATCTGGGCCGTGGGGCGCGGGAAATGGTTGACCTGCTGTTTCGCCGGATTGACGGCGAAGACACGCCTTCGGTTGTCATGCAGCCCGAGCTGGTGGTCCGCCAGACCTGAACGGCCCGGCCGCCGGCACTGTTTTTTCCTTATCCACAAAGGGATTTGCCAGAACGAGGGCAATCGGCCCTGAAATGTAACTTGCAATCGATTGCGTAATCGTCATTCTCTGTCTTCAGATGCTCGGGAGTGAACCTAGGGCGCGGAAATCAGCGCCGGATGAGCGCGTGCGGGAGGAAATGAGATGGGGACCAAAACATTCTTGATGGCCGGTGCGGCCCTGGCGCTGCTGGCGGCGGGTTCGGCTCACGCCCAGACGGCTGAGGCCGCCAAGGACGACGTGCTTGAACTAGACGCGGTGGTCGTCACGGCTTCGAGGGCCGGGGTCACCAAGATGAGCTCGTCGGTCTCGGTCAGTTCGCTGTCGTCCGAGCAGATCGAGGCCCAGGCCCCGCGCTCGACCGCCGAGATCTTCCGGGGCCTGCCGGGTATCCGCTCGGAATCGACGGGCGGCGAAGGCAACGCCAACATCGCCGTGCGCGGTCTGCCGGTCGCCTCGGGCGGTGCCAAGTTCCTGCAGTTGCAGGAAGACGGCCTGCCGGTCATGGAATTTGGCGACATTGCCTTCGGTAACGCCGACATCTTCCTGCGGGCCGATGCCAATGTCAGCCGTATCGAGTCGGTTCGCGGTGGCTCGTCCTCGACCTTCGCCTCCAACTCGCCCGGCGGCGTGATCAACTTCATCAGCAAGACCGGCGAGACCGAAGGTGGCGCGGTCGCCCTGACCAAGGGCCTGGGCTATGACCACACACGCCTTGATTTCGACTATGGCGCGCCGATCAGCGACACCCTGCGTTTCCACCTCGGCGGCTTTTACCGCGAGGGCGAAGGTCCGCGTCAGTCGGGCTATACCTCCGAGAAGGGCGGCCAGATCAAGGCCAACCTGACCAAGGACTTCGAGAACGGCTATATCCGCCTGAACGCCAAGTACCTCAATGACCGCGCCGTCGGCTATCTGCCGATGCCGGTCCGGGCGACGGGCACGAACGGCAACGCCGACATCGGCTCCTTCGCCGGCTTCGACATCGGTCATGACGACATCCAGTCGATCTATCTGTCGACAAACCCGGGCCTGGACGGTGACGGCAATCGCCGGATCAGCAAGGTCTCGGACGGCATGCACCCCAACAGCCTGCAGTTCGGCGCGGAAGCCAAGTTCGACATCGCCGGCGGATGGACCCTGGAGAACCGCTTCAAGGTCGCCAAGACCTCGGGTCGTTTCGTCTCGCCGTTCCCGGCCGAGGTGGCCACGGCCTCGAGCCTGGCGACCTCCATCGGCGGCACCGGCGCGACCCTGCGCTATGCCAACGGTCCCCAGGCCGGTCAGACCATCGCGTCGCCCGCCAGCCTGAACGGCAACGGCCTGGCCATGCGCGTTCACATGTTCGACGTCGAGATCAACGACTTCGGCAACGCCATGAACGACCTGAAGCTGTCGCGCAGCTTCGACGTCGCCGGCCTGTCGCCGATCGACGTGACGGTGGGCTATTACAAGTCCAGCCAGACCATCGCCATGGACTGGCTGTGGAACACCTTCCTCATGGAAGTGAAGGGCGACAATGCCGCCCTGCTGAACGTCTATAACGGTGCCGGCTCGCTGGTCACTCAGGGCGGCCTGGTCGCCTACGGGGTGCCGTTCTGGGGCAACTGCTGCACCCGTCGCTATGACGTCACCTATGACATCGATGCGCCGTATCTGAGCCTGGGCACCAAGGTCGGGGCCCTGACTCTCGACGCCAGCCTGCGCCATGACAGCGGCAAGGCCCGGGGTCGCTACGCCGGCGCCAAGCAGGCGGCTAATTTCGACGTCAATGGCGACGGCGTCATCCAGCCGACCGAGGTGAGCGTCTCGGTGATCGACAACGCCAATTCCTCGCCGGTGAACTACGAGTGGAACTACACCTCGTGGTCGGTGGGCGCGAACTACCAGTTCAATCCTGATCTGGCCGCCTTCGCCCGCGCCAGCCGCGGTGGCCGGGCCAATGCCGACCGCCTGCTGTTTGGCAAGGTGGCGGCCGACGGTTCGGTGGCCAAGGCCGACGCCGTCGACATGGTCGATCAGATGGAAGCCGGCGTGAAGTATCGCCGCGATGGTTTTGGCCTGTTCGCCACCGCCTTCTGGGCCAAGACCGAGGAGCAGAACTTCGAGGCCACCACCCAGAAGTTCTTTGACCGGACCTATCTGGCCAAGGGTATCGAACTGGAAGCCAGCTACCGGACCGGCGGCTTCTCGGTGACCGGCGGTGCTACCTATACCGACGCCACGATCGACAAGGATGCGCTCAGCCCCGCCGTCGTCGGCAATACGCCACGCCGTCAGGCCAAGTGGATCTATCAAGTTGCCCCGACCTATGTCTGGGACAAGGTCACGGTCGGCGCCAGCGTGATCGGGACCGCCAAGGCCTATGCCCAGGATGACAACCAGCTGGTCTTCCCGGCCTTCGCCCAGGTCAATGCCTTTGCCGAATACAAGGTGTCGGAGGGCCTCAGCCTGTCGCTCAACGCCAACAACCTCTTCGACGAAGTTGGCCTGACCGAAGCTGAAGAGGGCGCGATCACCGCCGGATCGGTCAATGCGATCCGTGCACGGTCGATCAATGGCCGGACCGTCACCGCTACGCTCCGGTACAGCTTCTAAACCACCCCTGCGGGCTACGCCGGACGCCTCGTGCGTCCGGCGGCTTTTTTCTGATGTGAGTGGGTCCATGACTTCTCTGACCGCGACAGTCCCGCCGGGCGCGCTGTCGCATGCGCAAGCCGTCAAGCGGCGGTTCGAAGCGCACTGGCCCACGATCGAGTCCCTGCTATCGGGCGTCTATGGACAGGATTCGCGCTGGGCGGACTTTATCACCCGGCTTCGGCAGGCTGTTCTCGAGGCGGCTGAGGCGCGGCCCGTGGCCCTGCAGGCCCTGGACGCCGAGCGCGAGGCCCGACCCGACTGGCTCGGCGTATCCGGCCAGACCACCTACACCTTCTATGTCGACCGCTTTGCCGGAGACCTGACCGGGGTCCGTCAACGCCTGGATTATCTGACCGATCTGGGCGTGCGCTGGCTGCATCCCCTGCCGCTGCTGGAACCGCGCGAGGGTGACAGCGACGGTGGCTTTGCGGTGAAGGACTATCGCCAGGTCGATCCCCGGCTGGGCCAGATGCAGGACCTTTCGGCCCTTGCCGACGACCTGCGCACCCGGGGCATGGGGCTGATCCTGGATGTGGTCTGCAATCACACAGCGCGCGAGCACGCCTGGGCTGTGGCAGCCCGGGCCGGCGATCCCGCCTATCGCGACTTCTACATCGTGGTTTCGCCGGAAGAGGCTGCTCGCCGCGATGCCGAGCTGATCGACGTGTTTCCTGATACGGCTCCGGGCAGCTTCACCCCATGCCCTGAACTGGGCGGGCATGTCTGGACGACCTTCTATCCGTTCCAGTGGGACCTGAACTATGCCAACCCGGCGGTGTTCGCGCAGATGCTGGACGTGCTGGTGTTCCTGGCCGCCCAAGGGGTGCAGGGCTTCCGTCTGGACAGTGCCCCCTTCCTCTGGAAGCAGGACGGAACGACCTGCCGGAACCTGCCGCAGACCTATGCCATCGTCGAGGCCTGGCGCGCGGCCCTGTCGATCGTCGCACCGGGCGTGGTTCTGGTGGCCGAGGCGATCGAGAGCCTCGAAGACGTGCTGCCCTTCTTTGGCGAAGGCAGCGGCGGCTGCGATCTGGCCTATAATAACGGCGTCATGACTGCGCTTTGGGGCGCGCTGGCTGATGAGGACGCCGGCATCTTCCGGCGCTGCCTGTCAGCCTCGGCCGGCAAGCCGGCCCGGGCGGCCTGGCTGAACTATGTGCGCTGCCATGACGACGTGATCTGGAACGCCCTGGCGACCTATGCGCCGCATGAGGATCTGGCCCGCTGGTCGCGGTTCTATGGCGGCCAGGACCAAAGCTTCTCCCGCGGCCGGGCCTTTCAGACCGCGGCCGGCGGCGTCCCCTCGACCAACGGCATGGCCGCTTCCCTGGCCGGGATCGGGCCGGAGGAGGGCGCTGGGTCCGCCGGGGCAGGGCGCCTGGCCCTGCTTTACGGCATCATCCATGGGCTCGACGGCTGGCCGCTGATCTATATGGGCGACGAGATCGGTCTTGCCGATGATACGGCCTATGCGGAGGATCCGCTGCGGGCCGGCGACGGTCGCTGGCTGCACCGCCCGATGATGGACTGGTCGCTGGCAGGCCGTCGTGGTGATGAGGCCACGCTGGAGGGGGCGCTGTTCAAGCGGTTCCGTTCGCTGGCCGACCATGCCCGCAAGCTGGACCAGCACGGCGTAGCCGGCCCGGCGCGGCCGCTCGATCTCGGCGTGGCCTCGGTTCTGGCCTATGAACGAACCGGCGGCGCGCGGGGCTTTCTGTGCCTCGCCAACCTTTCGGGAGCGGCGGTGAGCCTGGACTTGCCCTATGGCTTTGGTGTTGGCGCGAGCGACCTGCTGGGCGGGGCTCCGCCCAGCGGCGGCTCCCTGACGCTGCCAGCCTACGGCCTGGTCTGGCTGGTGACGCTGTGACGGGCCGGGTCGCCGGTATTGAACTGGGCGGCACCAAGGTGCTGGTCGCCTTCGGCTCAGGTCCAGACGACCTGTCCGAGCCGGTGCGGATCCCGACCACAGGCCCGGCAGAAACCCTTATGGCCGTTCACGCCGTTCTGGAGGCCCGGCGCGGACAGTTCGACGCCATCGGCATCGCCAGCTTTGGCCCGGTTCGGCTGGATCGGGCGGCCGAGGACTGGGGTTGCGTCCTGCAGACCCCCAAGCCCGGCTGGACCGGCGCCGCCATCGCCCGCCCCCTGGGCGAAGCCTTCGGCGTGCCGGTGGCCTTCGATACCGACGTCGCCGGTGCGGCGCTGGGCGAAGGGCGATGGGGCGCGGCCCGAGGTCTTTCGGACTATGCCTATGTCACCATCGGCACCGGCGTCGGCGTCGGTGTGGTGGTCAACGGCCGCCCGGCCCACGGCCTGATGCATCCCGAGGCCGGCCACCTGCTGGTGCGTCGTGACCCGGCGCTGGATCCCTTTGCCGGCTGCTGTCCGTTTCATGGCGATTGCCTGGAGGGCCTGATCAGCGGCCCGGCCCTGGCCGCCCGGACGGGACAGCCGGGCGAAACCCTGCCGGCGGACGATCCCGTCTGGGATGTGGTTGCCGACTACCTGGCCCAGATGGCGATGAGCCTGACCCTGACTACCTCACCCCGGCGGATCATCGTCGGGGGCGGCGTTGCAAGCCCGGCCCTGCTGCAACGGGCCCGTCAGGCCCTGGCGCGCCGGATGGGCGGCTATATCGAGGCCCTGGCCGGTCCCGAGGCTTTGGCGGCCTATCTGGTGACCCCGGCCCTGGGCGACCGGGCCGGAATTCTCGGGGCGATCGCCCTGGGCCTGGGGGACGGGGCGTGATCGTCCTGCCGACGGCCTCGCAGATGCCGCGTCCGCTCTACCGGTCGCTGCGCGATGCCATCGTCCAGTCCATCCGGGATGGCCGCCTGCGGCCGGGTGACCGGTTGCCCACCGAACGCGACCTGGCCCGAGGATGCGGCGTGTCGCGCATTACCGTACGGGCTGCCCTTGAGGGCCTGGCCCGGGACAAGCTGGTGGCGCGCCGCACGCGCATCGGTACGATCATCACACACCATGCGGCGCGGGGAGATGGCGATGTCTGAGACGGAACGCGCGACAGGCGGAAGTAATATCGGCCTGATCAAGGGCCTGACCTTCATGATGTTCATGATGTTCGCCATGACCACCGACTCGGTGGGGGTAATCATCCCGGAGATCATCAAGAGCTTCGATCTGGGCATGACCGCCGCCGGATCGTTTCACTATGCCACGATGAGCGGCATCGCCCTGGGCGGGGTGGGGCTGGGCTTCCTGGCCGACCGCATGGGCCGCAAGTTCACGATCATTCTGGGCCTTTCGGTGTTCGCTATCACCGCCCTGGCCTTTGCCTTCACCAGCCAGTTCGTCGCCTTCCTGGTGCTGCTGTTCCTGTCGGGTGCAGCGATCGGCGTGTTCAAGACCGGGGCCCTGGCCCTGATCGGCGACATCTCGACCTCGACGCGCAACCACACCGCCACGATGAACACCGTCGAGGGCTTCTTCGGCGTCGGCGCGATCATCGGCCCGGCGATCGTGGCCTATCTGCTGGCCACCGGCGCGTCATGGAAGTGGCTCTACGTCATCGCCGGGGTCATGTGCCTGATGCTGATGCTGACGGCTTTGACCATCCGTTATCCGGGCGCGAAGATTGCGCCGGAGGCGCGCGTCGACTTCCGCAGCGTGCTGCGCGCCGGTCGCGATCCCTATGCCCTGGCGTTCAGCCTGGGCGCGATGCTGTATGTGGGCGTCGAGACGGCGATCTATGTCTGGATGCCAACCCTGCTGGCCGGATACCAAGGCCCGGCCGCCTTCATGGCGCTCTACGCCCTGTCGATCTTCTTCGTGCTGCGCGCCGCCGGACGTTTCCTGGGCGCCTGGATGCTGGCCCGACTGCGCTGGACCCTGGTGCTGGCGATCTGCGCGGTTGCCATCCTGGTCTGTTTCGTCGGTGCCCTGATCGGCGGACGCGACACGGCGGTGTTCCTGCTGCCGGCCTCGGGCCTGTTCATGTCGATCGTCTATCCGACCATCAACTCCAAGGGCATCAGCGTCTTTCCCAAGGCCGAGCACGGAGCCGTGGCCGGGGTGATCCTGTTCTTTACCTGCGTCAGCGCCGTGATTTCGCCCCTGGCGATGGGCGCGGTCAGCGACGCCTTTGGCGGACCGGTCTATGGCTTCGTGCTGGCGACGGGCCTGGCGGTGTTGCTGGCCCTGGCGGCCGTGGCCAACCTGCTGCTCGACCCGGCCAAGGCGCGGTTGCAGGCCTGTGACGAAAGCGAATACGCGGCTTGAGGGGGCAGCCAGGCTAAACGGCGCGCGCAAAGCGCCCCTTCGCACTGCGCGCGAATCAGCCTGGCCACGCGTTGGTCGAGGTCACCGGGGAGGGGCGACCAGTCTGCCACTGGGCGTTGCTCCTGCTCGACCCCTGCCGTGCTCGTGCAAAAAAGTTCGGCAAGACTAGCGCGGTGTCGATTTGCCGCAGCGGTTGCTGGTAACGTTAAAACTCTGGTCAGCGCTGGCGTGTCTTAATTTCTCCGCACAGCGGAGGATTGCATGAGCATCGGGGCGGGCGGAGGCTTCAGGGGCGCGGTCGACGGCTTTCGCAGGACGGTCCTGATCGTCATCATCGCCCTTGCAGCTGTCTCGATCGCGTCCTTGGCCCTGCTGCGGGTCAATGGCCCGCTGTATCATCAGATTGCCATGGGCAAGGATCTGGTCGCCGATATCCTGCCGCCGCCGGAATATGTGCTTGAGGCCTATCTCGAAGCGACCCTGGCCCTGCACGAGCCGCCACAGCAGATTCAGGCGCGGGCTGAGCGCCTGAAAGTTCTGAAAGCCCAGTACGACGAGCGTCAGACCGTATGGTCTCAGTCTGACCTGGATGGCGATCTGAAGGCGCAGATCCTGGGGCCCGTAAACGATCCGGCTTCGACCTTCTGGGCTGAGATCGAAAAAAACTATCTTCCGGCGCTCTCGCGCGGCGATCAGGCGACCGCCCTGGCCAGCTACGAGGCGCTGAGCGCAGACTACGCCCAGCATCGCCTCGCCATCGACAAGCTGGTGACGGACGCCACCGCCATGGGTGCCCGAAGCGAGCGCACTGCATTTTTTGGCCTTCTGGTTGTCATTGTTCTGATGACGGGCGGCTTGGTCGGCGCTGTTCTGGCGGTCCGGCGGGGCGCGGCCCGCGTGGTCTCAGAGGTGGTTGATCCGCTGGCGGACATGACCGCCACCATGAGCCGGCTTGCGGAAGGCGATCTGACCGTCGACATACGTCGGGGGGATCGGACAGATGAACTGGGGGCCATGGCCCGGGCGCTGGTCGCCTTCCGTGACCAGGGGCGTGAAACCGTGACTCTTCTGCGCGAGCGGGAAACCGCTGAGGCGCAGGTGGCGACTGATCGCAAGGCCAGCGACAACCGGCGGTCAGCGGCGCTTCAGTCCATGGCCGAGCGGGTCGAGCGTGAGACCCGGGGCGCCGTCCAGAGCGTCGCCGAGACCACGGCGGCTGTGGCGGAAAAGGCCAACGCCATGGCGCGCCTGTCGACGGACGTGCAGGACCGCAGCAATGCGGTTGCTGACTCCGCCCAGGAAGCCCTGGCCCAGACTCAGTCCGTTGCCGCCACAGCGGGTCAGCTCGATGTGGCCATTCAGAACATAACGCGTCAGGTCGACCAGGCGCGACTGGCCGCCAGCGAGGTCGCCGGCGCGGCCGGGGAGGCCGATGGTGCCATTGGACGACTGACCAATGCGGTAGACCAGATCAGTCGCGTGACGGACCTGATTTCCGACATCGCACGCCAGACCAATCTCCTGGCGCTCAATGCCAGCGTCGAGGCGGCGCGGGCCGGCGAGTCCGGTCTTGGCTTCGCGGTCGTGGCCGGTGAGGTTCGTAACCTCGCGCAACAGACTGCGGCGGCAACCTCCGACATTCGCGGCCTGATCGGCGGCGTTCAGCGTTCGGCTGATGAAACCGTCCAGGCCGTCAGCGGCATCAATGGCCGTATCGTGATCATGGACGAAGCTTCCGTCGCCATCGCCGGCGCGGTTCAGCAACAGGCCGGTGCCACCATGGCCATCAGCCGTAGCCTGGCAGAGACCAGCCTGATGGCTGAACGCATGGTCGCCCAGATCCGAGATGTCTCGCGTGAGGCCCGGTCTGCCGGTTCGATCTCCCGCGAGGTTGATGAGCTTTCGCAGGCGGTCGGTGCCGATATCGCGGCCCTGAGCAAGACCCTGGTGCGGGTCGTCCGAACCTCCACCGACGAGGTGGAGCGCCGCCGTCTGCCCCGGTTCCCGGCCAACATGTCTGTTGATGTCAAAACGGTCAGCGGATCGGTGCGCGCTATCATCCGAAATCTTTCGGAGGGCGGGGCTCTCGTCGAGGGGCTGGGCCAGGGGGGAGGCTCGGTCAGCTTCAGGCTCAGCGGTGTTTCAGACGCTCTGCTTGCCGATGTCCTGGGGCTTGATGCGGGTCTGACCCACGTCAAGTTCCGCCCGACGCCTGAGCAGATGCCGCAACTCGAGGCCGCCGTAGCGCGTCTCAGGCCCTCAGTGGTGGCCGCTTAAGGCTCATCCAGCCAGGTTGCGACCCAGAACAGCGGCGCATTCCAGTTGATGGCGACCTCGTTCTGGGTGAAGGCGCGATAGTCGTCGGTCCAGCAGGTCTGGGGCCGGCACTTGCCCTTCATCTCGGCGGCGATGGGGTCGCCCAAGTTGGTCGAGTTGGGGCCGCCAGACAGCACGCCGGGGGGCGGTGCGGGATATCGGGCGTCGGCCTGTTTGGCCCAGAACCGATGGTGAGGGTTGAGCATCGGCCGCGCGCCGTGACCCGTGACGTATGAGCGATCCAGCGGATTGCGGCCCAGCACATAGTCCATCGCATCGACCGCGCCGTCGCGATAGGCGGCCTTGGCGGTGAAGTCAGCGGCCAGTCCCAGAACCATCGCGCGGTTCAGGATCGACGAGTTTGATCCCCACGGATAGCCCGGTGCCGCATAGGGCAGGCCATAGCCCTGGGTCGCGCCGTCCGCCAGGTAGCGGTCGGCGCTGGCGACCAGATGGGTGCGGGCGGCGGCGATTTCGGCGGACTTCAGGCCGTTGGGCGCTAGGGCAAGGGTTATGGTTCCCAGCGCCCCCACCGAACCCCAGCTGATGTCGCCGGTCGGCTTGGCACCGCCCGTCGATGGGCCGGCAAGGAACAGGGGCGAGGCGCGTAAGGCGGTCTCGTATTCGGGCGCGCCCGTGGTGGCGTAGAGTTCCGCGGCGGCCCAGTAGAATTCGTCCTCCAGATTGCCGTCGCCATAGCCGCCGCTGCCGGTGAAGGCGCCCAGGGCATAGACCTCGGGGTTGCGCCGGGCGGCGGCGAAGGCGCTGCGGGCGACCTCCAGGCTGCGGGCGGAGAAGACGGGATCAATCGTCTTCCAGATCCGCGCCGCCTGGGCGGCCGTGGCGGCCAGGTTCAGGGTGGCGGCGGTGGTGGGGTGATAGAGATAGCGGGTTTCGCGGTCTTCGGCCGGGGCGGTGGGCAGGGCGGTCCAGCGCTCGTCGGCCAGTCTCTGGTGGGCCATGCCCGAGGCGTCGAGCGGCGTCAGAACGAGGCGTCCTTGCGGGCCGACCTTCTGCGGGCCTACGGGCAGGTCCAGGGTCTTGCCCTGCGGAACCTGCATGGCCAGCAGGAACTCGATCTCCCAGCGCGCCTCGTCCAGCAGGTCAGAGACGCCGTTGGCGTTCTCGGGGATCTTGCCCTTGCCGTCGGCGAAGGCGGCCAAGGTTGCGGCCTTGCCCAGCACGGCGGCGCGCTCGTGAGCGTTCAGCAGGGTCCAGACCGAGATGCCGCCATTGACCACATACTTGCCGTGGTCGCCGGCGTCGTACCAGCCGTGGCGCGGGTCCAGGCTGTAGTCGCAGCCCGCCCAGACCTGGCCGCGCTGGTCGGCCTTGTTGAAACAGGTGGCCTTGTCGGAGACATGGCCCGCCGGGCGCGCCAGGTCCGGGCGCTGGACGAAGCGGGTCTCGATCGGGACGCCCGCACGGTTCTGGTAGAAGAAGCCCAGGGCGTCGGCTTTCAGCGCGCCATAGCGACGCCCGCCGATGCTGAAGGGATGGCTTTCAGCCTGACCGACGACCAGGCGATAGCCCTCGCCCTGGCCCATGAAACTTGTGAAATCGATCTGGTGGACATGCTCGCCCGAGGCCGCGTCGTCGCCGAACACCCGGGTCTGGCCGCTGGCCACAACTGCGCCCTTGGCGTCGCGAAGGGTCCAGGCCTGGGGCGTGGCCGACGGATCGGCCAGTACGGCGCGCTTGGGACCAGAAGTCTCGACACCCAACTGGTTCAGGCGAATGGCGCTTGGCGGCGCTTCAGCCGCAGCTGCACCGCTAAGGGCCAATGTCAGGACAAGCGCCAACAGCGGCAGGCGGGACTGGATCATGTGCGTTTCCAACCATCGCGGCACGTCGTAGCGCGCACCGTCCAGCCTGGAGGCTAGCGTATAACTGACAACGTTGTCACTGGTCTTTTTCGGTGTCCATCTGGCCCAGTTTGTCCAATCGCGCCTCAAGTCGCCGCAGGGAGGCTTTCAGACTTTCCTGCTCGTCATGGGTGAAGGCGTTCTGGTCCTTGATGAATTGCGAGCAGATCCGGCCGATCAGCAGGGGCAGGATAAACAGCAGCATCAGGTGGATCAGAAACACGGCGATCAGCCTGCCGCCGAAGGTGGTCGGATAGGCGTCGCCATAGCCGACCGTCGTGGCCGTGATGCAGGCCCACCAGAGCGAGTCGAGGAAGGGCTTGTGCTCGAGCAGGGCGTAGCCGCCGGCCGAGGCCAGCAGCACGATGACATAGAGGAGCAGAAGCTCGCGGATCGAGTCGATGTATCTCAGCATACGGGTCTCCCGTCTTCGGCGCCAATGTTTCGCAGGATTCGGACACGGCGAAAGCCGGTTGTAGCGTGCGCGCGGAACGCGAAACGCCGCCCGGTCGATACGACCGGACGGCGTCCGCTAGCCCTTGACGCACACCACCTGGCGCAGCGTGTGGACGATATCCACCAGGTCGCTCTGGGCGGCCATGACGGCGTCGATGTCCTTGTAGGCCATCGGCGTTTCGTCGATCACGCCCTCGTCCTTGCGGCATTCCACGCCGGCCGTGGCGGCGATGTGGTCTGCCGTCGTGAAACGGCGCTTGGCTTCGTTACGGCTCATCGCCCGTCCGGCTCCGTGTGAGCACGTGCAGAACGAATCCGGGTTGCCCCGGCCGCGCACGATGAACGACTTGGCGCCCATCGAGCCCGGGACGATCCCCAGCTCCCCGTCCTTGGCCGACACCGCGCCCTTGCGGGTCAGGTAGACGTCCTTGCCGAAGTGCTTTTCCCGCGACACGTAGTTGTGGTGGCAGTTCACCGCATGCTGCGTGGTCACAAGGTCGGGGAAGGTACGCTTCAGCACCTCCAGCACCTGGTCCATCATCACTTCACGGTTGGCCCGGGCGTACTTCTGCGCCCAGGACACGGCCCGCACATAGTCGATGAAGCCCTCGCTGCCTTCGGCAAAGTAGGCGAGGTCCTCATCGGGCAGGTTGATGAACCAGCGGCGCATCTCGTGCTTGGCCCGCTCGATGAAGTAGGTCCCGAACCGGTTGCCCACGCCCCGCGAACCGGAGTGCAGCATCACCCAGACGTCACCCGCCTCGTCGAGGCACAGCTCGATGAAGTGGTTGCCGGTGCCCAGCGTGCCAAGGTGGCCCAGACCGCGCTGGTGACCGGCTTTCGGGTGCCGGGCCACAACGTCGTCATAGCCGGCCTTCAGGCCCGCCCACTTGTCGGTCGCCACCGTCGGGGGATCGACCTGCCAGGCGCCCTTGTCGTTGCGCCCGCCATTGTCGGTCCGGCCGTGTGGGACCGCCGCCTCGATGTCGGAGCGGATGCCGAACAGGTTGTCGGGCAGGTGCTCGGCGCGGATCGAGGTGCGGACCGCCATCATGCCGCAGCCGATGTCGACGCCCACGGCCGCCGGGATGATTGCGCCGAGGGTCGGGATCACCGAGCCCACGGTCGCGCCCATGCCCCAGTGCACGTCGGGCATGACCGCGACGTGCTTGTGGATGAACGGCAGGCTGGCGACATTGCGCAGCTGCTTGAGGGCGGCGTCCTCGAGGGGCACGCCTTGTGTCCACGCCTTGATGGGCGCGCCGTCGCTTTCGATATGTGTGAAGCCGCTCATGGGCTTCTCTCCTCTTGCTCCCCCTCCTGGCGACGAGACCGGCAAGATTTCCGCACAAACGAAAAACCCCTCCGGCTCAAGGCCAGGAGGGGCTTTTTCGGACTTCCCGAGTTCGGATCGAACCCTAGACCGTAACCCCCTCCCACGCGCGCGCGCTCATCCATTCGACCTGACGGTCGAGCAGATTGCAGGCGGGCGAATAGGTTGGGGCTTTGTGCGCCATGGTTCTCAGTCCTTCGGGAGGCGGGCGATTACAGCGTTCTTCCAGCGCGCGCCAGAGGCGATGACGTGGAAGTTGTGGGGTGTGCTGCGTTGGCCACACCGCTGTTGCCCGCTTTGGCAGATGCTCCCCCTATGGGGGAGCTGTCCCGGAGGGCCGGAGGGGGTCATCTGGGCGCATGCCGCGCCGCCCCCTCCGGCCCTTCGGGCCACCTCCCCCAAGAGGGGAGGATCTGGCTTAGTGGCTCTTTGAGAACAGGTTGATCACCAGCACGCCGGCCAGGATCAGGGCGATCCCCAGCAGGGCGGCGGCGTCCAGACGCTGGCGATACATCACCCAGGCGATGCCGGTGACCAGCACAATCCCGACCCCTGACCAGATGGCATAGGCGATGCCGACTGGCAGGGTCTTGAGGGTGTGCGACAGGGCGTAGAAGGCCACGCCATAGCCGACCGCCGTGATCAGCGACGGCAGGGGCCGCGTGAAGCCTTCCGCCGCTTTTAGGGCGGAAGTTCCGATCACTTCGGCGACGATGGCGATGGCTAGCCAGGCGTATCCGTTCACTTGAGCTTCGCCATCATCGACAGTTCGACGTCGGTCCATCCAGACTCGGCGAGTTTGGCCCTCAAGATATCCAGATGGCCCTGGTGGGTGTCAGAGGTAGCCCAGATGATCACGGGTTGGCTGGATCGCTCGGCGGGCGCGCCAGCCCTTTCGAAGGCCCGTTGAAGATCGGTTTCCAAGGTGGCCAGAGTCGTGGCTCGCCCATTCAATTTCAGCGAACCATCCGAAGCCAGATCGAGGCTCTGATGAAAGGCGAGATACCGCGCGGCGCCGGCGACCGACTCGTACCTTGGCGGCGCGACAGAGACTCCAACCCGGATGACCCCCGTCGCGGCGCCGGCGATCAAACTCCCAACAAGCACCACTCCGACAATGGCGGTGCCGATTAGGAGGCGCGGCCCGGAGACTTTCAATGCTTCCCGCGATCACGGCCGAAGTTCGGCTCGGCGCTTTCCTGGCCGGCGGCGACGATGCCCCGGCGGATGGCGCGGGTGCGGGTGAAGTGGCTGTGCAGGGTGTCGGCGTCGCCCCAGCGGATGGCGCGGCTCATGGCCTGCAGGTCCTCGGTGAAGCGGCCCAGCATCTCCAGCACCGCGTCCTTGTTGGCCACGAAAATGTCGCGCCACATGGTCGGATCGCTGGCGGCGATGCGGGTGAAGTCGCGGAAGCCCGAGGCCGAGAACTTGATCACCTCGCTCTCGGTGACGTTCTCCAGATCGGCCGCGCTGCCGACGATGGTGTAGGCGATCAGGTGGGGCAGGTGCGACACGACGGCCAGCACCAGGTCATGGTGCTTCTCGTCCATCAGTTCGACCTGGGCCCCGAAGGCGCGCCAGAAGGCCGACAGCCTGGCGACGGCGGCGGCGTAATGCTCGTCGTCGCTCTCGAACGGGGTCAGGATCGTCCAGCGGTTCTCGAACAGCTCGGCAAAGCCCGCATCGGGACCCGATTGCTCGGTGCCGGCGATGGGGTGGCCGGGGATGGCGAAGATCTTCGAGATATCCTGGGCGCGGAAGGCCTCGGCGACATTGGCCTTGGTCGAGCCGACATCGGTCAGTGTGGCACCGGGCTTCATGGCCGGGATCACCAGCGAGGCCAGTTCGGGGACAGACAGCACGGGGGTGGCGATGACCACCAGGTCGGCGTCCTTCACAGCCTGCGCGATGTCGCCGGTCACGTGGTCGGCGATGCCAAGCTCGACCACGCGGGCCCGGTGCGCCTCACTGGCGTCGGCCACGGTGATCTCGCCGACCACGCCCTGGGCGCGGGCCGCGCGGATCACCGAACCGCCGATCAGCCCGCAGCCGATCACGGTCATCTTGGGATAGAGAATACCGGGGTTAGGCATGGATACGACCCTCGACCAGCTCTTCAACCCGCTCTCCCCGGCGAAGGCCGGGGCCCAGATTCAGCCAGAGCGACTGGGGATGACGCGCCATGCGGCGGCGCTCACCAACGGGGCGTTTGTGGGTTCGATCTGGACCCCGGCTTTCGCCGGGGAGAGCGGACAATGAAAGGGTCATCACAGCCCCACAAACTGCGTCAGCAGATCCACCACGGCGCGGTTATGCTCTTCGAACCCGATGGTGATGCGGATCGCATCCGGCAGACCATAGTTGCCGACGGCGCGGACCAGATAGCCTTTCGACGCCAGAAAGGCCTCGGCCTCCGGCGCGGTCTTGCCGGGCACATTGGGGAAATTGACCAGTACGAAATTGGCTGCAGACGGCGTCACCTCCAGCCCCAGTCCGCCCAGCTGCTGGGTCAGGAACGGCCGCCACTGCTCGACCAGAGCCACGGAACGGGCCTGGAACTCGACATCCGCCAGGGCCGCGACGGCGGCTTCCTGGCCGGGGATCGAGGTGTTGAACGGCGGACGGATGCGCTCGATGGGTTCGATGATGTGCGAGGGGCCATAACCCCAGCCGACCCGCAGGGCGGCCAGGCCGTGGATCTTGGAAAAGGTGCGGGTGACGATGACGTTCTGGGCCGTGCGGGCCAGATCAAGGCCGTCCTCGAAGCGCGGATCGGTGGCGAATTCGGCATAGGCCCCGTCCAGCACCAGCACCACTGACGGCGGGATGGCGGCGTGCAGGGCGCGGATCTCTTCGCCGGTCAGCCAGGTGCCGGTCGGGTTGGCGGGGTTGGCGATGAACACCAGCCGCGTGCGCTCGTCGATTTGCTTGACGACTTCGTCGGCGTCGATGCGCTGGTTGGGCTCGCGCGCCATCCGCACTTCGCCCTGGCAGGCGCGGGCTCCGATGGCATAGGCGGCAAAGCCGTGCTCGCCCTGGACGATATTGTCGCCGGGCTCCAGATAGACCTGGCACAGCAGGGCGAAGATCTCGTCGCTGCCGTCGCCGAACGTCAGGCGCTCGGGCTCCAGGCCATAGTGCTCGGCCACGGCGGCGCGCAGGCCGTTGGACTTGCCGTCGGGATAGATGTGCAGGCGATCCACCGCGTTGCGATAGGCCTCTTTGGCCGCTTCGCTGCAGCCCAGGACGTTCTCGTTGCTCGACAGTTTCACCGGATGGGCGACGCCTTCGATCTTCGACTTGCCGCCGACATAGGCGTGGATGTCCATGATGCCCGGCTTGGGCGTGGGGCGCGGCGCGGCGAAGCGGTCGGAGGTCGGAGCGGTCATCGGCTTACTCAGGTCGAACTTGGGGTCGTCTTACACCGCGCGCCTTTAGACGTCGAACGGTGTCGGCGCGGCCCCGATGACGCCGGTCAGCTTGCCCGGCGCGCGGGCCAGGCGCTCGTCGCCCGGCATGAAGAAGCCCGACAGCGACAGCAGCTTCAGCCCGCCGGCTTCGGCCACCAGCTCGGCAGCGACCCCGTCCAGGCTCAGGGCCTCGACGATGGCGGCGGGGCTCTTGGCGCTGTCGGTCACCCAGAAGGTCTGGTCGGCCCCGGTGGGCTCGACCTCGACCTCGGCGACGGCCAGGGCGGCCTGCGGGCCCCAGCGGTTCAGGCAGGGCAGGGCGGCAAAGACCTTCAGCCTGGGCTCGGCCAGCAGGCGGCCCCACCAGGCGTTGTCCGGGGTCAGGGCCAGGACGCCCACGCCCCACGGCGTCTTTGCGGCGGCCAGCGCGTCCTTGGCGTCGGCCAGCAGTTGCATGCGGGGCGCTGCGCCAAAGCGCAGGCGGGTCAGCTCGACGGCGCGGGCCGTGTCCTTCCCGCCCCAGACCGACAGGTGATAGGGACCCTGGCGGGCCAGGTTGTCGCTCATCACCTCGCGCCAGATGCGGATCACCAGGGCGTCGGTGGCGGCCTTGCGCGGGGTGGCCAGCAGCTTGCGGACGATCATCGCCTCGCGCGCCGGACGCAGGCCAAAGCCCGTGTCGCCCGCCGCCTGCTTGGCCGCCGCGACGGAACTGGCCAGGGCGGCCCGCTCGTCGAGCAGTTTCAGAAGTTCACCGTCTATGGCGTCCAGTCGCCATCGGACCTCGTCCAGAGACGGAGGCGCATCCGCCGCGTCGCTACCCATGTTTATCCCCAAATTTGGAGGCCGGACCATAGTCCTTGCCGCCGTGGGCGCAATAGGCGGCGTTCATGGGAAGAAACTTGCGCGGCCTTCGCCTAGTAGACGCGCGGTGAAGGGCCGGTGTCGATGCTGCCCAGACGGGTGCGGCCGTTCTCGAAGGTCAGACTGGCCTCGATGACCGGCTCGCGGCCCAGGGCCTGCGCTGCGGCCGCCAGGGCCTGCTCGGGCGTGCGGATCTTCGCCTTGGGGTCCAGGCGCTCCTTCAGGGCCACCTCCAGCACGCCTTGCAGGCGGCCATTGGCATCGACGGTCAGGGCGCCCGTCTTGGCCGTGCCCTCGGCCTCGCCGGCGGTCAGTTTGGCGTTCTGCATGGTGATCGCGCCGCCGGCCGCGCTCCAGTCACGCACCGCGTCGGCCCAGTTGTCGCCGCGCAGGGCCGAGACGCGGGTCAGGCGAGCGTCCAGCACCATGTCGGCGGTATTGGCTTGCGCGATACGGCCCAGCAGGCCGGTGAAGTTGGCCTTGGCGCCCTGCGCCTTGAACAGGATCGCGCCCTGATCGTTGGGGCCGGGGCGAAGGTGCATCTGCATGGTCGTGGCCGTGCGCAGCGGGAACGGCTGGGCGTCGGATGCGGTGGTGAACACCAGGCCCGCACCCTCGACCGAGATGCGCGGCAGGTGCTGGTCAAAGCCCGCCAGGCTGGCGCGCAGGGCCTGGCCGGTGATGGCGACGTCGCCGGCTTGTGGCCGGGTCAGCAGCGCCCCGCGCGGCGCGATCACCACCCAGTGGTCGAGACCATAGATCATTGCCTCACCGTTCAGTTCCGGCAGGCGCAGGGCCCAGCCCGAGGGCTCGGCGACGCGGGCGTCGGTCAGGGTCACGTCCAGACGGAACGGGAAGCCCGAAAAGGTGCGGGCGCTCCACGACAGGTCATAGCCCTTGGCCTTCAGCGAAGCGGCGGCGGCGTCCATCTTCTGCTCGGCCTGGCCGCGCAGCCAGAACCAGCCGATGCACCAGGCCGTCGCAAAGATCAGCGCGATGACGAAAGGCGTCCAAAGTCCGCGCCGACGGACTTTGCGGGACGGTGCGGCGTCGGTATGGGTCATGAAGCGGGCGAGTCCGGTCGGGATGGGTAATGAGCGTTGATAGCGGTGATCGCTGGGTGTTCGGATACGGATCGCTGATGTGGCGTCCCGGCTTTGCGTTTGTAGAGCGAAGACGCGCGGTTCTCCACGGCCGTCGTCGGGCCTTCTGCATCTATTCGGTGCATCACCGGGGCACCTATGAGCGTCCGGGCCTGGTTCTGGGCCTCGCGCCTGGCGGCTCGGTACGCGGCGCGGCCTATCGCGTGGCGGCCGCCGAGTGGGAGGGCGTCTATGCCTATCTGCGCGAACGCGAACAGCCGACCGAGACCTATTTCGAGGCCTGGAGCGATCTGAAGATCGACGGCGAGTCCGGCAAGGTCTCCTCGCTCGTCTTCCTGTCGGACATGAAGCACAGCCAGTGGGCGGGCGCGCTCAGCCTGGAAGCCCAGGCCGAGCTGATCGCCGGGGCCAGCGGGCTGTCAGGCCGCAACATCGACTACCTCAGTGACCTCGTCGGACACCTGCGCGAGGACGGCGTGCGCGACCACGCCATGGAGGCGCTGCTCAAGCTGGTGCAGGCGCGGGAGGCGTCGGCTTAGGTTTCCCTCTCTCTGAGAGAGAGGGAGGGGCCCGCCGCCGCAGGCGGTGGGAGGGTGAGAGGTTTCACCTTTGGCCGGAAAAGCTCGGTTGGTGCTGCTGATCGGGCGGAGAGGGTTGTTAGGAGGCGCGAGCACGGCAAGAACAAGACATTCCTCGCCAATCCCAAAACCCTTGTCATCCCGGCCGTAGCGTAGCGAAGAGCCGGGACCCAGGGGCAACCGCTTTGTGCCCGCCACGGCTTCCCTCGCCAATTGCATCAAACGTCATGGCCCAATTGTCAGATGGCCTTTCAGCAGTTCAGAGTCTCGTAAAGGTCCAGCCACTGCGGGTTCTCCGCCTCGATCAGCTGAATTTTCCAGGCTCGTCGCCAACGTTTGAGGGCTTTTTCACGTCGGATGGCGTCGCCGATATCCTGGAAGCTCTCGTAATAGACCAGTCGGGTGACGCCATATTTCTGGGTGAACCCGCTGGGTGAACCTTCACGATGTTGCCAGATCCGACCCGACAGGTCACCGGTCACCCCAACATACAGGGTTCCATTCCGCTGGCTGGTGAGGATGTAGACGATGTACTCACGGGGCATTCTGCAATCATGAGGCGTGTCTATTCCGCTGTCATCTCGGTCAAAGGCTCAAAAGCGCCTGGAGCCAGTGCGGTGCGGTTGCCCCTGGGTCCCGGCTCTTCGCTGCGCTACGGCCGGGATGACAAGATTTTGGGGCGAGGTGGAAGCCTGCAAAGCGGAACGTTCGAGGGTCGCCTAGAAAGCGGTCTTTGCGAAGGTCTGACTAGGGTGGAAGTTGGACTTTAGGGTGTGGGCTCGCGGCCTCCAGCGGCTATCAAAAAAAGCAAAACCCCAAGCATCCCAGCCGCGCTTAAGCCCGTAAACCACCAATACTTCTTGAGCAATTCCGCCCCGGGAAATAGCGCCTTATATCTCGTTGTCACGCGCTTCCATTTGGAAGGATGCCAAACGTAGATAGACTCCTGATCCTCAACTCGACTTTGTTGATTGATCACTCTAACAATCTCGTAGACGGCGGCATTTGCACGAAGACATGCATACATGGCTCCCGCGAAGCTAATGGCGGCCATCGCCAAAAATACAATGTGGGTAAGCATGGTAATGCAACGCTAGCCGACCTTGCGAACGTCGCCAACGGGTCGGGTGCAGGAATTGGGCGCGCGCCCGAAACAGGACATTCGACGCAATGCTGAATTGCGGACGTCGGAGCTGGATGGCAGCATCCGCAGATGAATGAGCCCTCTAAAGTTAAGCTGTCTCGGCTGCGCGAGATTGGCTGGTCTCTGTGGGACCCAATTGGGCTGAGGGAAATCAGCGATGGCGATTGGCAAGAGGGCGGAGCCTGCGCGGAAGAGTACGACAGCGATCTTCTGCAAGTGGTAGGCAAATTGCGGAAAGGCGAGCCCGCATCGGAGGTTGTGGCCTATCTGGAAGACACCGAAACCGGCCCCATCGGGCTGACGCCAAACGAGACGATGCGGAGCAGAGCGGAAGCTACAGTCGCGGCTATCGGGGAGTATCTTTCGACCCTTCCGCCGGGACCGCTGAAGGTCCGCTGAGTGCCGAACGCCGCCAGCGCTTCATCCTGCTAGTCTGAAACCTCTCACCCTCCCACCGCTTCGCGGCGGCCCCCCCCCTCTCTCTCTATGTTTGGACCGGGGACATCCGTGACAGGTGTTCGGAGACATCCGTGACAGGTTGAGGATGCTATTTTGCGGTCCTCAGGTCGATGGTTTTGAGACGTTGGGTCTGGAAGAAGACGTCGAAGACGCCATCGGTCTGGGTGGCTCGCAGGGCGACAGCTTTTCCAGCGAAGGCTTTTGGGACCTTGAGCGGACGGTTGGCAAAACTGAGATGGCCCCCTTGCTGGACCCGGCGAACCTGGTCGTCGGGTCCGTACTCGAAGGGCGGGATGACGGGCTGGTAGGGCCTTGGACTGTGTCGGTAGCGATCGACGGGAACCGCCATGTCCAGGGCCTGGTGAGGCCGGACCAGATTGTAGATGTCACGCCAGTGATCGAGCGCGCGGGCCGCATGGTCGAGGGTCTCGAAGGGGGCGCTCAGGGCCTCGGCCTTTAGGGTGCGATGGAAGCGCTCGTCCTTGCCCAAGGTCTGGGGATGATAGGGCCGGGAGTGGCTGATGCGCACGCCCAGCTCGATCAGCCACACGCCCAGCGGGGTGTAGGGATCGCCGGGGCCGTTGCCCCAGGGCGAGCCGTTGTCGGTGGCGATGCGCCAGGGCAGACCATAGCGGGTAAAGGCCTGGATCAGTTGATCCTTGACGGTCTGGGTCTTCTGGTTGGCGCAGGCGGCCAAGACCACGGCGAACCTCGAGTGGTCGTCCAGCACCGTCAGGGGATGCAGTCGCCCTGAGCCCAGGGCCACATGGCCCTTGAAGTCCATCTGCCACAGGTCGTTGGGCTGGGGATGCTCGAAGCGGATGAAAGGCTGAGCGCCGCCGCCTTCACCGCCCAGCGCCACACCACCCCGGCGCAGGATCTGGGTCACCGTCGAGGGGGCCGGAGCCTCAAGCCCCTCACGCCGCAGCACCGCCGCGATCTTGCGGCCACCCCAGGCCGGATGCTCCGCACGGACCTGAAGCGTCGCATCCTCAACCGCCGTCTCCGTGCGCCGGGGCGAGGTCCGCGGTCGGCGAGATCGCGCCTCAAGGCCCGCATCGCCTTGCTCCCGATAGCGCGCCAGGAGCCGGTAGCCCAGCGTCGCGCTGACCCCGAACCGCCGGCAAAGCTCCCGCCTGTTACAGCCTTCAACCAAGGCCAGCCGTACAAACTCCCGTTTGCGATCCATCGCAGACACCCCCGTGAACGGCATCCCGACCTCCCTCTGAGATCGGAAAATGTGTCACGGATGTCTCCGAACACCTGTCACGGATGTCCCCGGTCCAAACACTCTATGAGAGAGGGAAATCAGCTAAATCCCCTCATCCTCCAGCGCCTTGGTCGCGGTGTCGATCCGCGTCTGCAA
Source organism: Caulobacter sp. AVps18 (assembly GCF_058681425.1). Taxonomy (NCBI): domain Bacteria; kingdom Pseudomonadati; phylum Pseudomonadota; class Alphaproteobacteria; order Caulobacterales; family Caulobacteraceae; genus Caulobacter; species Caulobacter sp. AVps18. Next base: position 3,973,306 of record NZ_CM178737.1, on the reverse strand, counting down.
CTCGCGCATGAACTCGCCGCGCTTCAGGCCGGCGGGGATGGGGGGCAGGTAGTGGAAGACGATGGTGCCGGGCGGGCGCAGCCAGCCCTTGGGCCAGTGGACGCCGCAGTTGAGGGCCAGGGGCGTGACCGGCATGTCCAGCTCGCGATAGAGCGCCGCGATGCCGGGCTTGTAGTCGCCCGGAACGCCGACGTCGCCGCGCGTGCCTTCGGGGAAGATCACCACCTGGCGCACTTCCTTCATGCGGTCCAGCGTGTCGCGGACCAGCTTTTTCAGGGCGGTCGAGTGGCCGGCGCGGTCCACCACGATCATGCCGGCCTTCAGGCCGTGCCAGCCGAACAGCGGCACGTTCAGCAGTTCCTTCTTCATCACGAAACAGGCGTCGGGCAGCAGGCCAAACTGGCTGAAGACGTCGAACATCGACTGGTGCTTGGCGGCGACTAGGGCGGGGCCGGTCGGCAGGTTCTCGCGGCCGCGAACCTCGATCTTGATGCCGGCGATCCAGCGCAGGCCGAAGATCAGCCCGTGCGACCACAGCGACAGGGCGACGGTGTTCAGGCGGCGCGGCAGGGGCAGAACCAGCACCATCCAGACCGAGGTGAAGATCGACCAGATCCAGAAATACAGCTGGAACAGGGTTGAACGCAGATAGATCAAGACGCTTTCCTCGCCGGCGAACCGGCTTCTTCTTTCGGGCCCAGCTTCAGGAACGCCTCACGGCCCAGGATCGCCAGGTACTTGCAGTATTCCACGATCATCCGCCGGGCGCTTGAACCCTTCTTCCACCAGCGATGGGCGTCCAGGCCCTCGGTGACCACCGGATAGGCATGGAGTTTGGTCGTCGGCATGGCCGCGCGAAGCTCCAGCATCGAGCGGGGCATATGATAGTCGGCTGTGACGACAATTAGGCTGTCATAGCCCTTGGCCCTGGCCCATTCGGCGGTTTCGACCGCGTTGCCCACGGTGTTGGCGGCGGTGAAACCCAGGTCGACGCAGCAGTCATAGATCGGCTTGACCGCCTTGGTGACGTTGAGCACGTCGTCGCGCGTGGCCTCGCGATTGACGCCCGAGATCAGCAGCCGCTTGCCCTTGCCGGCTTCCAGCAGCCGGGTCGCCGCTTCCAGCCGGATGTTGGAGGCGCCGGTCAGCACCACCACGCCGTCGGCGACCGGCGGCTCTGCCGCCGGAGTGGATTGCTCGATCCGGCCCCAGAAGGCCAGCAGGCCCACGGCCCAGACCATGGCGGCGATCAGCAGGGCGGCCAGGCTCTTCATGGCATGGCTCTCAGAATGCGGACGGCGGCCAGGCGGGCGGTGATCGCCGCAATCAGGGCCGCGATCAGCGGGCAGGGCAGGGGTGCCAGCAGGTCGATCCAGGCCAGGGGCAGAACCGGCGCCAGGCCCGCTCCGCCGCTGACAAGGCGCGCCGCCGCGCCGACCCCGACCGCGCCCAGCCCGCCCAGCGCGCCGGCCAGGGCCGCCATGGCCGCGAACCGGCCCTGGAACAGGCTTGCGATGAAGCCGGCTTCCGAGCCCGACAGGTGCAGCACCTCGATCACGTCGGCCCGCGCCGCCAAACCGGCACGGGTGGCGAAGGCGATCACCGCCGCCGTGGCCGCCGCGATCAGCGAGAACACCCCCAGCGCCGCCCAGCGGGCCAGGCTCGCGCCCCGCTCGATATCGGCGATCCAGCGGCTGTGGTCATCGACCACGGCGTCGATATTGGCGGCCTTCAGCGCCTTGGTCAGGGCGTCGGCCCTGGCGGGGGCCTTGGGGTCGAGGTCCAGGGTGACCAGGCGCGGGGTGGGCAGGTCCTCGACCAGGGCGTCCTTGCCGATCCAGGGTTCAAGCAGAGCCTCGGCCTTTTCGCGGGGCAGGGCGCGGGCCTCGGTCACGCCCTTGACCCCGGACAGGGCCTCGGCGGCGCGGGCGGCGGCGGAATCGGGCGTCTCTTTGGGTCCGGCCCGCACCACCACCGTGGCCGAGCCGGTCAGCTGGCCGGTCCAGCCGTTGGCGGCGCGGTTGGCGGCCAAGGCGGCCAGGGCGGTCAGGCAGGCCAGGAAGCACAGCACCGCCACCACGAAGACCAGCGAGCCGTCGCGAGCGTCGGTGGGCGGCAGCAGCGGGCCGGGTTTCCAGCGATCCACGCGGAAGGTGTCGCTCATGGCTGGTCCTCCGGTCCCAGCAGTCGCCCGTGCTCCAGGTGCAGGGTCGGTCGACCGGCGCGGGCCACCAGGTCCTCGTCATGGGTGGCGATCAGCACCGTGGTGCCCAGCTTGTTGAGCTCGACGAACAGCCGCAGCAGGCGCAGCGACATGGCCGGATCGACATTGCCCGTCGGCTCGTCGGCCAGCAGGATGTCGGGCCGGTCAACCACGGCGCGGGCGATGGCCAGGCGCTGCTTTTCGCCGCCCGACAGGGTGGCGGGCAGGGCGTGCATCCGATGCCCCAGGCCCACCCAGTTCAGCAGTTCGGCCACGTCTTCGCGATAGGTCGCCGGCTTGCGCTGCTGGATGCGCAGGGGCAGGGCGGCGTTGTCGAACACCGACAGGTGCTCCAGCAGCCGGAATTCCTGGAACACCACCCCGATCCGGCGGCGCAGAAACGGCAGGTCGCCGGTCGGCAACAGGCTGATGTCGCGGCCGAACAGCTCCACGCGACCCCGTGACGCACGGTGGGCCAGATAGATCAGCTTAAGGAGCGAACTCTTGCCCGCCCCCGAGGCGCCGGTCAGGAAGTGGAACGACCCCGGCATCAGGGAAAACCCAACATCCAGAAGGGTTTCCGGCGCGCGGCCATAGCGCATCGATACGCCCTCGAAGCGAACCACGGGAAGGGCGTCGTCGCCCTGTGCTGCGTCGATCCGCAAGGAGGTGTCGCCGGGGTTTCTGGACATGAGGGACAAAATCGGCGACCCACATTGTTAACGTGGGGAGCGTAAGATTCGCGGCCATGATACTGACCTGCCCGGACTGCGCCAGCCGCTATTTCGTCGATGACTCCAAGGTCGGGGCGGAGGGCCGCGTCGTGCGTTGCGCGTCGTGCGGCCACCGCTGGACCGCCCGTAACGAAGAGGCCATCGACCTCTTCGACGACCCGCCTTCGTCTCTCACTGCGCCGCCGCCGTCTCCTGCGCCGCTTGACGCCGAACCGCCCGTAGAGGGCGAGGCCGAACCCCCGGTCAGCGCCCTGCCGGGCGAGGAACTGCCCAAGGTGTTCCGCGCCCGGGCCGATGCCGAGCGACGCCTGAAAGCCGCCACCGCCACCGGCGTGGTCTGGGCCGGCATGGCCGCCGTGATGGCGGTGATGATCGTCTCGGCCCTGATCTTCCGCATGGACGTGGTTAAGCTGATGCCGTCCACCGCCGGCGCCTATGCCAGCGTCGGCTTGCCGGTCAATACGGTGGGCCTGGTCATCGACAAGGACAGCCTCAAGGCCCAGCCCGCCATGGAGGGTGGCCATGCGGTCGTGACCATCTCGGGCGTCATGCGCAACATCACCGAGCACGAGGTTGTGGCCCCGCCGCTGCGCGTGGAGCTGCGCAACGCCACGGACAAGCGGGTGGCCGGCCGCATCGCCGCCGCCGCCGATCCCAAGGTTCCCCCCGGCGAGGTGCGCCATTTCTCGATCACCATCGTCGATCCGCCCCGCACCGCGCGCGACGTGGTCATCGCCTTCGCCACCGAAGCCGGCGCGGCCAAGGCCGTGAAGGCCGTGCTGAAGACAGGGCACACGCCGGCCGCCGAGCCGCAGCTGGACCTTCGCGGAACCCAGCCCGCGTCCGATCACGCAGAAGCTGCCGGACACGAGACCTCTGGACACGAGACCCCCGGGCATGAGACCGGAGCGGCAGAAGCTCCCCCTCCCTCCGACTCTCACGAACCCGCGCACCATGACTGACAAGACCCAGCCCGAAGTCCTGATTTCGGAAGCCGACATCGCCCAGCGCGTCCAGGCCCTGGCCCAGGCCATCGCCCCGCGCATCGACGACGACACCGTCGTGATCTGCCTGCTGACCGGCGGCCTGTGGTTCTCCGCCGACCTGACCCGCGCCTTGTGGAAGGTGGGCCGCAATGTCCGCTTCGACGCCCTGTGGCTGGCCTCGTATCATGACGAGCGCAAGAGCACCGGCCGCTGCGAGGTCCGCGCCGACCTGCAGCGCCCGCTGGTTGGCCGCCGCGCCCTGGTGGTGGACGATGTGTTCGACACCGGCCTGTCGCTCAGCGAAGCCTCGCGCCTGGTGAAGGACGCCGGTGCCAGCGAAGTCCTGACCGCCGTCTTCGCCCGCAAGCCCTGGCCCACCCAGCGCGGCATGGAACCCGACTTCGTCGCCTGGGAAGCCCCGGCGCGGTATCTGGTCGGCTATGGCCTGGATGACGAGGGCAAGAGCCGAGGCCTGCCGTACATCGGCGCGCTGGACTGAGGCTTGCGACTTTCCTCTCTCTTTGAGAGAGGGCAGGGCCCGTCCCGGCGAAGGCCGCGATGGCAGGGTGAGAGGTTTCACCGCTGGCCGGAAGACTCTGTTTTCGCAGCCTTTCGGCCATGAGGCGTCGAGACGCGCCGCGGGTGCCGGCCTGTTGTCAGCCGTCGCGTTAGGCTGATCAGGCGGTGGGGTGCCGCGAAGGTCCGGTTTCGGGCTGTGGGCTGATTTCTGTTCCCGACCCTTAGATGACGGTGAAAGGGTCCGCTTGCAGACCGTCAGATGCGCCGGGCCGTCCCTCGTTGTCGGGATTCAGGCCATTGAATCCAGTCTCGCCCAATCCACCGATTCAAGCGCATACGGGGCGAACAAGAAGTCGTGGATCGCCTCGATTTCGTCATTCCGCCAATCGACCAGCACGAAATGCGCGGGCTGCTGCATCGCGCTACTGTCGAAAACCAGCATCGCCGGACGGCCTTCAACTGCACCGAAAGCAAACCGCCATTTCGTCTCCTGCGCATAGCGCGTGAAGTAGGGGGCGATCTTGTCGCGGCCTTCCCATTTCAAACGATTGACCAGCTCAAGCTTTACGTCGTCGGCGAGCGTGGCGCGGATCGCATCGAAATCGCCCCTGCGGAACAGTTCGACAAAGGCGGCCATCTTTTGTCGGGCCGCATCAGGCATGAGCGGCAGCCGGGTATCGGCGGGCATTTGAGCGAGGCTACGCAGCGCGGCGCGGCCGCGTTGGAGGGCTGACTTCGCGGCCGCCGGTGTGCAGTCAGCGATGCTCGCCACCTCATCGACCGAATGACCGAGCACATCCTTTAGAATCACGGCGCAGCGCTGAAGCTCAGGCAACTGCAGGAAGGTTTGAAAGCTGACAGCGACCATATCTGCTTCGGGCATCGGGGCCGCCCCGACGTCTTCTGTCAACGGAACGACCGTGTTGCGGGAGCGGCGGCGAAGGAGGTCGAGGCTGGTATTGTGGGCGATGCGAAACAGCCAGCCCTCGAGATTGTCGACGTTGGCGCCCTCGGCCCGGGCGGCCAGCGCCTTGACGAGGGTATCCTGCAAGACGTCCTCGCCATCGAAGGTCGAGCCCGTCATGCGGGCGCAATAGCGGTGCAGGCGTGGCCGGAGCGCGTTCAGCCGATCGTCGAAGTCGTCAGTGCTCATGGATCAACCTCCCGCTCCTCCGATATCGAGAAGGATCTTCGACAAAGCCGCCGGCTGTGACAGGAAAGGCGAATGGCTGCTTTCCATGGTGTGCGTGACCGTCGCGCCGCCGATCGTCTCGTCCACCACTGAGATCATGTAGTCCTGACCGGCCAGGGGCACCGCACAATCCTGCGTCGTGCGGATGTAATGGCGCGCCACGGAGCCGAACCGGCCTGGCGTTATTTCAGATGGAGCCAGGGCGCCGCCGCTCGGTTCATCGCAATGCAACTGGGACGCCGCCTGGGCGAAATCGGCCTCGGTCACGTCCGCGTAGAAGGACGCTTTCAGGAGTGAGCGGTAAGCGTCATCCGAGGGTCCCGGGTTGATCCTGGTGGCGCCGATCGCGGCGGGATCGCCGACGAACAGACCAAGAGACAGGGCGGAGGCCATGGTTTCATGCGGGAGCATCATCAGTAGCGACTGGCCCTTCGGAACCAGGAAGCCGGCGAGATAAACGACCGCAGTTAGCAACTCAGGAACTTGCTCAGCGACAGCCGAAATTGTCATGCCGCCGGCCGAGTGGCCGACCAAGATGACCTTGTCGCCAAGCGAGGCTGCTTCTCTCACCAGAGCGACAACCGCTTGGGTCCGCTTCTCCTGCGTGACGCCAGCGACAGGCGAAGGCTCCGCGGCAAAGGCGGCGAGGTCGAACGGGCGGGCGCTGAGTGACTTTGGCGCGATCGTGTTAGCCCCGGCGCCGGGAAGATCGAGCGTCAGCACCCTGTGGCCTTCGGCCTCCAGGGTCGGGGTTACCTTGTGCCAGTGCGAGCGGTTGTGCCATCCGCCGTGGACGAGGACATAGGTGGCTTTAGGGGCGGTCATCAGCTCAGACTTCCCGAGTGTCGAAAGCGAAGATTTGGACACCCGTATGAGCGGGCGCATAGAGTTGGCGATCTGCTGCGGTTGCTTGCCCCTCTGGGCTGGCAAACGCCCTTTGCATCGCCGCCAAGTCGTCGAAGTGCACGGTCCCGATCAGATAGATATCCGTTGGTCCGGCCAGCGTAGAAATCGGTCCGGAGCTGACCTCGTATTTTCTGAACCCTGGCATGGTCTTGGCGAGCGGTATGTGTGTGCCGAAGTAATGCTTCTCGAAGGCTTCGACGTCGGCAGGCGTCTTGTAGATGGCGACCAATGCGGCCATGGGGTCTCTCCTTATGCAGACAGACCAAGGACGAACCGACGGCGGCAAACGGATCGCGGCTCCAGAAATTTTTTCAAAGAATGCGTTGAACGATCACGCCCCCCGGATCCAGGGCAAATCGGCGAGCAATAGCCGATCCTCAGGAACTTCAGCCTGATGAAGCAGAACTAGCGTCCGACTTCCACCCACAACCGCAGTTCGGAAAGTCCGCCCAGTAGACACCACGTCCATAGCTCGACCCAGCACAAACGGCGGTGAGTTGAGGATGATGGCGGCGGGAGGCGCGTGATTGAGCCCGCGACAAAGCGCCACCTTACGATCACGCCAAATCGCTACGTAGCGTGGTGGCTCAGTCGAGAGGCAGTTCAGATGAGTATGCTTCAGCCCGATTCCGAAAATGACCGCTCGCGGCGGTTGGGGCTCTTGGTCGGGGTGGTCGTTGCCCTCGCGATCACCGGCGCAGCATTCGCCACGGCATCGCCGCCACCCAATGAGATCCGGGTCGTAGCTACGTCGGTGCAGCCTTAGGCAGCGGGTGGCCGGCTGCTGGTTTTCGGGGGATGCCGTGAGCCGGCCGTGCTCGCCAATCCCCGTGCGCGCACGGGCATAACCGCCCCCTGACCCCAACGAAATCAACGCCCTAACCCCACCACCCAGCGTCACGATGCAAAATCGACGCATCACCCCCCAAAACGCCCGCATACTTCTCCTCGCCCCATCGCGGGGGAGGGCGTTCAGCTGGCGACCTGACGTGCGGTGGGGGCGGTCGAGCGGGTAGTGTCCCGGCGGCCGTCGCGAAGGGCCCCGGGGCCTGGTTGCGAGGTGAGGCCTGTCCCTCCAGGGAAGGCGAGCGCCTTGTGCCGGGGAAGGGATCAGTCCCCGAGCGACGGATTTGCCGGAAACGCACCAGGTCCGGGCTGAAATCGCCCGGACGGACCGGAGGGGTCGCTTCCCCTCCGCCCGCCTGGGGCCTCTGATCGGAAGCGGGTTAAAACCCCGCGCCCCGAGGGCTCATCGGACAACGATCGCGCGGAGCGCTCCGGCTCAGGCCGAAACGGTACTCCTCTACAACTCCCTCCGGGCCTGGCCCGGACGCTCCGCCGCCTCCCCAACCTTCAGCGGGTCAACCGCGTGAAGTCGGAAAGCCGTGTCTGGGTTCAGGCTCGGCACTGGCCCCCTCCGGATGCTGCGCATCCTCCTCCCCCAGAGGGGGAAGATGATCTCGTCCGCCCCTGCTGGGGGCGGACGACCTGCGCAGCAGGTCAGGTGGGGGCAAGTCCGCTGACCTACACCCAGCCCGGCACCAGATCCCGCGCGATGATCTCATCATAACTCGGCCGCGCCCGGATCACCGCGAACCGGTCGCCGTCGACCAGTACCTCGGGCACCAGCGGGCGGGTGTTGTATTCGCTGGCCATGGCCGCGCCGTAGGCGCCGGCCGACATGAAGGCCACCAGGTCGCCTGCCGCCAGCGGCGGCATGGGCCTATCGCGTGTAAAGGTGTCGCCGGTTTCGCAGATCGGGCCGACCACGTCATAGACCGTCTCGCCCTCACGCCTGGTCAGGGGGCGGATGTCGTGGAAGGCGTCGTACATGGCCGGGCGCAGCAGGTCATTCATGGCTGCGTCGATGACCAGGAACTTGCGGCCTTCGGGACGTTCGTGGACGTGCAGGACTTCGGAGACCAGCACCCCGGCATTGGCAGCGATCACCCGGCCCGGCTCGAAGGCCAGCTTGACGGGCAGGCCGGCCGTGACCTCGCCGACCATCGCCGCAAAATCGGCGGGCGAGGGCGGTTCGGGCATGTTGAAATAGGGGACGCCCAGGCCGCCGCCCAGGTCGAGGCGCTCGACCGAAAGGCCCTCGCCCAGCAGTTGCTCGACAAGGCCGCGCATCTTGCTGAAGGCCTCGCGCATCGGCGTCAGGTCGGTGATCTGGCTGCCGATGTGGCAGGCCACCCCGATGGGCTCCAGATTGGCGTTGTTACTGGCATTGGCATAGAGGCGCGCAGCCTCGGCGAACGAGACGCCGAACTTGTTTTCGGCCTTGCCGGTGGCGATCTTGGCGTGACCGCCGGCCGCGACATCCGGATTGACCCGGAAGGCCACTTTCGCGCGGACGCCCAGTTCGGCGGCGACTTGGGCGACCAGGTTCAGTTCGGGCTCGGACTCGACATTGATCTCGGCGACGCCGGCCTTGAGCGCGAACTCGATCTCGCGCCGGGCCTTGCCGACGCCGGAAAAGACGATGCGCTCGGCCGGGATGCCGGCGGCCAGCGCGCGGCGCACCTCGCCCTCCGAGACCGTATCGGCCCCGGCCCCCAACTCGCCCAGCACCTTGAGGACCGCGACATTGGAGTTGGCCTTGACCGCATAGGCGATCAGCGGATCGACGACGCCGGCCAGTTCCAGCGCGTCGCGGAACACCGTGAAGTGCCGCTCCAGCGTGGCGCGGGAATAGACATAGACCGGCGTGCCGACTTCGGCCGCGATGCGCGCCAGCGGAACGCCCTCACAGGCCAGGCCCTGCGGGCCGTACTCAAAGTGGTTCACGAGACTCGAAACTTTCTCATAACAAGCCCCCTCAGCCTCCGCTCTTCCCGGCGAAAGCCGGGACCCAGATTCATCATGAGCATCAGCAGGTCGTCATCTGGATCCCGGCCTTCGCCGGGATGACGGCGCGCGTGGACGGGGCCGATGACGTGCGGTGTTTGCCGTCAGTTGGGCGTCGCGCCGGGGAAGCCTGCCGCAGAGGGGCCGCCGAACGGATTGGGGGCTGTGCCGGCCAAGGGCGCGGCGCGGACGGTGCGGTTGCTGGAGGCCGGGTCCATGATTTCCTGCGTGCCGCCGGCCCGGGCGGGCTGGTTGGCGGCACCCGAGGCGGCGCGGCGTTCGGCTTCCCAGGCGGCCTTCTTGACCGGGTCCCACATCGGGGCCGGGCGTTCCAGCTCGGCCTGTTTGCCGCAGGCCGCCAGGGAAAGGGCGGCAAGGGTCAGAAGGGCGAGGGGGCGCAGGGTCATGCGAGCAGTTCCTTCCAACGCGCAATCTGGGCGCGGACCTGGGCGGGGGCGGTCCCGCCATAGCTCATGCGGCTGGCCGCCGAGGCGGCCGGGGTGAGAACGGCATAGACCGCCTCGGTGATCTTCGGCTCGATCGACTGGAACTGCTCCAGCGACAGGTCCGCCAGATCAAGGCCCAGGCCTTCGGCCAGTTTAACGGCCGAGCCTGTCACGTGGTGGGCGTCGCGGAAAGGCATGTTCAGCGTCCGCACCAGCCAGTCGGCCAGATCGGTGGCGGTCGAGAAGCCGGCGCCGGCCGCTTGGGCCATCTTTTCAATGTTGGGCGTCAGGTCGGCGACCATGCCGGCCATGGCCAGCAGCGAGAGCTCCAGCGCGTCGAAGGCCTCGAAGGTCGGGACCTTGTCTTCCTGCATGTCCTTGGAATAGGCCAGCGGCAGGCCCTTCATAACCACGGTCAGGGTGGTCAGGCTGCCCAGGATGCGGCCGACCTTGGCGCGGATCAGCTCGGCCGCGTCGGGGTTCTTCTTCTGCGGCATGATCGAGCTGCCGGTCGTGAAGGCGTCGGTCAGCTTGATGAAGCCGAACATCGGCGTCGTCCACAGCACGATCTCTTCGGCCAGGCGCGACAGGTGCGTGGCGGTGATCGAGGCGGCCGACAGGGCTTCCAGCGCGAAGTCGCGGGCCGAGACGCTGTCCAGCGAATTGGCGGTCGGGCGGGCAAAGCCCAGGGCCGAGGCCGTGGCATGGCGATCAATGGGGAAGGGCGAGCCGGCCAGGGCGGCCGCGCCCAGCGGGCATTCGTTCATCCGGGCCCGGGCATCGCGGAAGCGGGAGGCATCGCGGCCGAACATCTCGACATAGGCCATCAGGTGGTGGCCGAAAGTCACCGGCTGGGCCGGCTGCAGGTGGGTGAAGCCCGGCATCAGGGTGTCGGCATAGGCGTCGGCCTGGGCCAGCAGGGCTTCTTGCAAAGCCTCAAGCTGGGCTGCAGATCGGTCGCACGCCTCGCGAACCCACAGGCGGAAGTCGACCGCCACCTGGTCATTGCGCGACCTGGCGGTGTGCAGGCGACCGGCGACCGGGCCGATCAGCTCGCGCAGCCGCGCCTCGATGTTCATGTGGATGTCTTCGTACTCGTCACGGAACGGGAAGGCCCCGGTCGTGATTTCGTCCTCGATGCGGGCCAGGCCCTCGAGGATTTCCTCGCCATCGGCACTTGCAATGACGCCTTGGGTGATCAACATCCGAGCATGGGCGCGGGAGCCCGCCAGATCCTGCGCCCACAGGCGCTTGTCGAAGCCGATGCTGACATTGATTGCCTGCATCAGCTCCGCCGGTTTGGCCGAGAACCTGCCGCCCCACATGGCTTGACCCTCTCCGCCCTTGGCGGCGTCGGGTTTGTTGGAGGCGTTGTCGGTCATATGAGCGAAATCCAGTCGGATGATAACGGGACGGTCGCGCCGAAGCGCAGTGTTCTGAAATGGGCGATCGGCGGTGCGATGCTCATCGGCGTCGCGGCGGTTCTATACGTCATGGTCGCGGCTTCGTTCAAATCCTCAGGGCCTGCCAACCTGAACGAATTCAAGAGAGGCTCGCTGGCCAAGCTGGAGGTTCCTGCGGAACCCCGCGCCGCGCCGGGCACAACCTTCTTTGACGAGGCCGGAAAGCCGGTGACCCTTGCCGATTTCAAGGGCCAGGTGGTGGTGATGAACCTCTGGGCCACCTGGTGCGCGCCCTGCAAGAAAGAGATGCCGACCCTGGCCAAGCTGGCGGCCGTCTATGCCGTCCAGCCGCTGAAGGTCTTGCCCGTCAGTGTCGACCGGGATTCGGACCTCAACCTGGCCCAGGCCGAAATGGCCGCCAATGCGCCGCTGAAGCTGTATCGCGACCCGTCGTACAAGATCTCGTTCGACCTGGAGCCGCGCGCCCAAGGCTATCCGACCACGGTGGTCTACGACAAGCAGGGCCGCGAGCGGGCCCGGCTGGCTGGCGAGGCTGACTGGTCGAGCCCTGAAGCGCGGGCCCTGGTCGAAAAGCTGCTGGCCGAGTGAGCGCAGGTCCGGCCGTTCTGGAACCCATCGCCGACCGGGCGTGGCCGGCGCGGGAGCGCTCCAGTCTGGGCGGCTGGCGGCTGAACGCCGCCGACGGCTGGTCGATGCGGAGCAACGCCTGCTGGACTCTGGGTGCGCCGGATCGCGACGTCGAGGCGGCGCTTGATGCTTCAGAGGCCTGGTTCTCCCAGCGCGGCCTTCCACCGCGCTTCAAGCTGACGGACGGGGCAACTGCGCCGCAAGACCTGCCCCAGTGCCTCATGCAGCGGGGCTATCGCCCTTGCAAGGAGACGCGGGTGATGGTCGGACCGACGTCCGGGCGGGCCGATCCGGCGGTGGTTCTGTCAGCTACGCCTGACGCCGGGTTTGAGGCGGTATTTGCCGCTTCGGCGGGCGGCAACCTGGCTGACGCACGCGAACGGCTCCAGACCCTGGCGCGGATCCCGGCCCCGGCCCGCTTTGCCAGCCTGATGATCGACGGCGAGGTTGCAGCCCTGGGGGCCTGCGCCGTCGAGGGGGACTGGGCCGGCTTATTTGGCATGCGCACCCTGCCGCAGCACCGTCGCAAGGGTTTGGCCCGTCGGGTGCTGGGCGCCCTGCTGGAGCAGGCTGCGGCGCTGGGGGCCGCCCAAGCCTATCTGCAAGTTGAGGCTGACAATGCGCCGGCTATCGCACTCTACGAAGCTGAGGGATTCCGCCCGGCCTATGCCTATCGTTACTGGGTTCGCTAGAGGCGCATCTCGGCTCGCAAGGCCGCAGCCGTGACGCCGGTGTCTCGCAGGTCGCGCAGGGTCTGGGCCCTGTCGCGCTTCGCGTAGCGCTTGCCGTCCGGCCCGGTCAGCAGGCGATGGTGTCGATAGGTCGGGGTCGGCAGGTGCAGCAGGGCCTGTAGCAGGCGCTGGATGTGTGCGGCTTCGAACAGGTCTTCGCCCCGGATGACGTGGGTGATCCCTTGCAGCGCGTCGTCCAGAACAACGGCCAGATGATAGGCGACGCCGACGTCCTTGCGGGCCAGCACGATGTCGCCGGCAATCTCCGGACGGGCCTTGATGACCCCGGTCTCGCCCGCAGGCCCAGCGCCCTCTTCGACGAAGGCCAGTCCGTTGAAGCCGCCCAGCGCCTCGCGGGCCGCCGCCAGCGATAGCCGCCAGGCGAAGGCTTCGCCACGTGCAAGGCGTTCGGCTTCCTCGGCGGAGGGGAGGGGACCGCCGACGAAGGGCGTCTGGGGTTCATGCGGCGCGCGGCCGATGTCCAGCTCCTTGCGCGTGCGGAAGCAGCGATAGACGAGGCTGCGCGCCCTCAGGCTGTCGATGGCGGCGTGATAGTCATCCAGATGGTCGGACTGTCGGCGCACGGGCTGTTCCCAGCCCAGGCCCAGCCAGGCCAGGTCCTCGAGGATGGCTGCCTCGTAGTCCGGGCGACTGCGCGTGGCGTCGATGTCCTCGATCCGCAGGATGAACCGCCCGCCCACCGCCATGGCAGCATCATGGGCGGTCAGGGCCGAGAAGGCATGGCCGCGATGCAGCAGCCCCGTCGGTGACGGCGCGAACCGGGTCACGAGGCTCAAGGAGTCAGCCCCGGTCGAACTTGGCGAACATTCCCAGGTGCTCGAATACGGCGCGCAGGAAAGCGTCTTCGCCGCCGAGGACCTCCTTCAGCGGCTCGAACTGCTTGAAGCTGATCATCTCGGCCAGGCCGTGACCGGCGCACCAGGCGGCGATGGTGGCCAGTTCCAGATCCAGGTCGCCGACATCCCCGCCTGACTGCTCGGCAATGGTGTTGCGCACCTGGCAATAGGCACCTTCTTCCTTCATCTGCTCTGGGAGGGCATCCTTGTCGCGCGAGCAGTCATACATGACGCGATACAGCGCCGGATTGTCGCGTGCGAACTGCACATAGGTCACGCCGATGCTGGTCATTCGGTCGCGGGCATTGCTGGCCTTGGCCCGGGCTTGCATGAGCGCCGCATCGAGTGCCACCCAGCCTTCGTGCGCGATAGCCTCCAGCAGCTCGCTCTTGTCCTTGAAGTGGTGGTAGGGCGCGGCGGGACTGACGCCGGCCTCCCGCGCGACCGCACGCAGGGACAGCGCGGCGGGGCCGTCCTTTTCAAGGATGCGGCGCGCGGCATCGACGAGGGCGCGGCTCAGATCGCCATGGTGATACGGACGGTTTTCGGGCGCTGGGTTGGTCATCGATCTCACTCTAGCGAATCCTTTCTAAAATTTCATCCAAACGCTGTAAAGATCATCTTGACGGCGTTCAGATTGGTGCTATTTAAGCATTGTCCAGATTGGACGGGCCCACGTCCGCAAAAGCGGCGGGGCAAAACGCTAACCCAAGGGATCTCTCCATGTTCCGCTCGCTTTCCGCCTTTGAAAGCGCCTTCGACCGCCTGGCCGGTGGCTACTTCCTTGTGCTCGCCCTGGCTCTCGCCGGTGCCGTCGTCGGCGTTGTCCTGTAACTTTCGATTTGTCCGCGAGCGGCGGGAAAGGCTGGGTTCAGCCGACCCGCCGTCGCGTTCGCCGTCTGCTCTGGCTCGCCCGCGCTTGAACTGAGGCGCTCTGGCCGCTAGCAAAAGGTGCCGATGCGCCGGGAGCCTTGAGACCCGCGCCGGGAACATCCCGTCGGTCTCCGGATTTCTTCCTCATGTCCATTTCAGTTCAAAGCCTCCCGTCATGAGCGTCGCCTTCACGAAGGAAGGCGACAGCGAGGCCTTCGCCGCCGACCTGCTCGACCGGCCCATCTCGTCCAACCCCAACCTGGTCACCGCCAAAGGCCTGGCCCAGCTCGAGGCCTGGCTGGCGGATGCGCGCGCCGCCTACAGCGCCGCGCAGGCGACCGGCGGCGTCGCCGAAGACCGCACGGCCATGGCCCGGGCGACCCGCGACCTGCGCTACTACGCCGCCCGCCGGGCCAGCGCCCAACTGACCGAGCCGACCGGTCCCGCCGACGTCGTGCATTTTGGCCAGGCCGTGACCTTCGACCGCGAGGACGGTCGTCGCCAGACTTTCCGTATTGTCGGCGAGGACGAGGCCGATCCTGCTGAAGGTTCGGTGTCTTACGTCTCACCGCTTGCGCGGGCCCTGCTTGGCAAGATCATCGGCGACACCGCCATGGTGGCCGGCGGCGAGGTCGAGATCGTCTCAATCGCCTGAACCACCGCAAGGATCGGGTTGCTCGAGCGGTGATGCGGTGTTCAGGTCTTCGTGTGACCCCCGACACCTGTCCCACCCCCGACGAAATCCGCGCCGCCCGCGCCTCGCTCGCCGCGCTTGATCCCGCCATCGCGCGGATCGACGCTGTAACCCCGGAATTCCCCTGGCGAATGCGGGAACGCGGCTTTGCCGGTCTGCTCAAGCTCATGGTCGAGCAACAGGTTTCGCTGGCCTCGGCCGCCGCTATCTGGGCGCGGGTCGAGGCGGGCCTGGGCGAGGTCTCGCCTGCCGCCGTGCTGGCGCTTGAGGACATTGACCTGCAGGCCTTTGGCCTGTCGCGGCCCAAGGTTCGCTACGCCCGGGCCATAGCGCAGGCCCATGTCTCGGGGCTGTGCGACTTTGATGGCCTGCGCCGGCTGGACGACGAGGCGGCCACGGCTGCCCTGATGTCGATCACCGGTATCGGCCGCTGGACCGCCGAGACCTATCTGATGTTCTGTGAGGGCCGGATGGACGTGTTTCCCGGCGGCGATGTGGCCCTGCAGGAGGCCATGCGCTGGGCTGACGGCGCCGAGATCCGGCCTGACGAGAAACAGGCCTATCTGCGCGCCCGGGCCTGGAAGCCTCACCGTGCCGTCGCCGCCCACCTGTTGTGGCGCTGCTATGGCGCCGTCAAGCGCGGCGAAATCCCACCTTTCTGACGACGGGGCGCGAGATGTCTTGGTTCCGTCGCGGAGTTGGCTCATCCTTTCCTTGCGTTCGGGAATGAATGGCGATTCCTGAGAATGCGTAGGAAGGAGGCCCGTCTTCAGTCCGATCGCGTATGTGTTTCAAACGACCCTGTTGGGGTCTGGAGGGAGGCCCTGATGCAGGTGCTGTCCCGTCCCCCGTCCGGCATGCCGGCGCTTGTTCTGAACGCCGATTTTCGGCCGCTCAGCTATTACCCGCTGTCCCTCTGGCCCTGGCAGGAGGTGATCAAGGCGGTGTTCCTGGAACGTGTCGATGTCGTTTCGACCTACGACCACGTCGTCCATTCGCCCTCATTTGAGATGAAGCTGCCCAGTGTCGTGTCGCTGAAGCAGTACGTCCCCCAGGACCGGCCGCCTGCCTTCACGCGGTTCAATCTGTTCCTGCGCGATAGCTTCTCTTGCCAGTATTGCGGCTCGCCCGAGGATCTGACGTTTGACCACGTCATCCCAAGATCACGCGGCGGACGCACGACCTGGGAGAACATCGTCACGGCTTGTGCTCCCTGCAATCTGGGCAAGGGCGGCCGGACGCCGCGCGAAGCGGGGATGATCCCGTTCCGCACGGCGCGTCGTCCAAGCATGCACGAACTTCAGGACCGTGGACGCCGGTTCCCACCAGGTCACCTCCACGCCAGCTGGCTCGACTATCTCTATTGGGATATCGAGCTGGAGGCGTAGAGGCCGGCTTCAGGTGATGCGTTTGGCGCTGGGTGGGTCGCTGGCGGGGAAGCTCTCGTCGAGGCTTTCGTCAATCAGGGCTTCCTGGCGGTCTTCGGCCTGCTCCACACGGTCGGCCAGCTGGTCGTGCTTTTCGCCTTCTGCAAGGGGCTCGACCAAGCGTGTGGCGGGCGTGTCTTCATTCTGGAAGGCATCCTTGACGTCGGTCTCGCTGACACGGTCCTCAGGGTGGCCGGCCTGACCCAGATCCTGGGCCTGGGACCAGTCGCCCAAGACGCCGGGGGCTGAGCCGTCCTGTCGTTGCGGGGTGTCGGTCATGTTGGCCTCCTTGTTATGAGGCTCAACAACGTGTCGCGCCGCGTCTTGTTCCGCGAGCCGGGGCTACAACAACGCCTCGCTGTAAGGTGCCGTCTGCTGTAGAGATGGCTTATGACCCATCGACCCACCACCTTGGAACGCGCCTTCGCCCTGGCGCGGTCCGGCGAGTATCCGACCATCTCCGACATTCGCAAGCAGTTGAAGATCGAAGGCTTTTCTGACGCTCCGAGTCAAATCAGCGGCCCGTCAATGCTCAAGCAACTGCGCAAGCTTTGCGAAGAGGCTCGCCCGGAGGTCCAGACTGTCGAACCCGTGATGGAAGCGCAATAGATGACGCTTTCCGAAGGTCAACGCCTGGCGCTCTCGAACCTGGCCCGCAAGCAGGCCGGTGAGGATGTCGACTGGATCAATATCGCAGACGCCCGGGCCCTGACCGACCTGGGTTTCGCCCAGCGCGAACGGGCGGGCTGGACCATTACTCCGGAAGGTCAGGCGGCGCTGAAGGTAACGGACACACCTGAAGATTGAGCGTCAGGGTCTTGTGCCGGCAGGAAACTTTCGAGCTGCGCGAAGGGCGAAGGCTTCTTTTGTTTCTTCGGCCGCAGCTGGCGATGGCGCGAAGGTGGCCCTGGCGGGCCTGCGCGACCGGCGGCGGTCAAGCTGTGCAATGGCCGAGAACGACAGATCGCCGTGCTCGCGCGCCATCTTGCGCAGGCCTTCAAGAATACTGGCACCATAGATCACGCCGATTCCGGCCCCGTCGGCCATCCAGTCGGTCAGGCTTGCGGTACGGCCGCCAAAAAGCTGCGCCGCTTCGACGCCTCCACCGAGCAGCAGCGCGGCTATGGCCAGATCCGATCGGCGCATACGGGGGAAGGCGATGAACGAGATCGCCACCAGGCCGCCGAACGCGATGGCGTGCGCGGTCTTGTCGCCGAGGCCGATCATGCCCTCCAGCCCCTGAAATGGGCCCAGCATCAGGGTGGCGGCCGACAAGGCACCCAACACGAGCACAGCTCGGGCGGTGTTCACGACAAGATTGGGCGTCAGCATGCGGGGGTTCTCGTTGCGCGCCCCTCGATAGGCCTGACGTGAAGGATTTTCCGTGAAGGAAGACGGTCAATCAAAGATGACCGTCTCCGGTTCATGGCCTCAGGGCTTGGCCACCCTGGCTTCGTCCTCGGCCTTTTTCTTGGCCTCGGCGGCAGCCTTGGCGGCGTCGTCCCGCACTTTCTGCCAGGCCCGGAAAGTCTCGACATGAGGCTGGCGGCGCAGGATCTTCGAGGCGGGATCGATGATCACGGGCATCGCGTCGCCCAGCGCCAGCCGGCCGGTGCCGTTCGCCATCGGCAAGGTCACGATCTGGCCGCCGAGCTTGACCTCGACGGGCATCGGGAACGGGCGGTCGTTGGGCGTCTTCCAGCGCAGGATCAGGTCACCGCCCTCGCGGGTTTCGACGAGCTCCGGCGGCGTGGCCTCATAGAGATAGGCGTCGAAGAACCAGCCATAGTCCTTGCCGGTCACCTGGTTGACGGTTTTGACGAAGTCCTGGGTGCTGGCGAAGCGCGGCGTGAAATTGCCGGGCTTGGGGTCGTCGCGACCATAGACGATCAGGCGCGTGGCCTTGAAGAAGGCCTCGTCGCCGATCAGCGTGCGCAGGGTGTGCAGCACGTTGCTGGCCTTGGCGTAGATGTCGTTCCCCGGGCCCCGGTCGGCATTGTAGACGTCGTCCTCGCGCAGGGGCTTTCCGGAGACGATGGGCGACTTGTTTCTGATGCCCGCCCGCTGGGCGTTCAGGCGCGCCATATAGTCCATGTCGCCGTGCAGCCACTGGGAATAGAGCGGCTGCATGTAGCTGCCGAAACCCTCGTGCAGCCACATGTCGTCGTTGTCGAGATCGGTCAGCTGGTTGCCGAACCACTCGTGGGCGAACTCGTGCTGCAGCAGCCAGTCAAAGCCATAGGCATCCTTCGCGTAGTTGTTGCCATAGGCGTTGATGGTCTGGTGCTCCATGCCCAGGTGCGGGGTCTCGACCACGCCCATCTTCTCGTCGCGGAACGGGTAGGGGCCGATCATCTGCTCGAAGAAATCGATCATCGGCGCGAATTCGGCGAACAGGGCCTTGGCCTTTTCTTCGCGCCCTTTCAGATACCAGTACTGGATCGGGAAGCTGTCGCCGAACCGGCTGTTGTATGTGGCTGAAAGCTCTTCATAGGGGCCCACATTCAGAGCGATGGCGTAGGTGTTGGGGTTGCGGGCCCGCCAGCTATAGGTTCGCCAGCCGTCCTTTTCGGTCATGCCCAGAAAGGTGCCGTTGGCCGGTGCCACCAGCGGGGCCGGCACGGTGATGTGCAGATCGACCCGCTTGGGCTCGCCGGTGGTGTAGTCGATACAGGGCCAGAAAAGGTCGCAACCCTCGCCCTGGACGGCGGTGGCGATCCATGGCTCGCCGGTCTCGGTCTTGCTCCAGACAAAGCCGCCGTCCCAGGGCGCGCGCTTGGCCTCGTGCGGGATTCCGTCATACGTGATGGCCACCGTGACCGATTGGTCCTTGGCCAGCTTCCGGTGCGGAGTGATCATCAGGCGGCCTTCGGGATTGCTCCAGGCCGAGGGCTTCAGTGCCTTGCCGTCGAGGGTGATGGCGCGGATGACGAATACGCGGTCCAGGTCCAGAACGATCCGGTCCAGAGGCGATCGCGCCTTGAGCGTAAGGACCGCCCGACCTTCCAGCGCCTTGCGGTCGGGGATGATCTTGAAGCTCAAGTCGGCGTGCTCGAACGACAGGGCGGCCTGCTGCGCCGGGATCGCGCCGCCGGTGTCGAAGCTGAGCGGCGAGGTGACGATCGGCTTGGCTGCGGGCTCCTGGGCGCTCGCGGTGCCGTTCAGGGCCAGGATCGACACCGCGCCTAGGGCGGCCAGAACACGATGACGAACGGGCAAACGGCACTCTCCCGAGGCAAGCTTTCAGCCTGCCATGGGTATTGCGCGCCGGGCAGGGTGCCAAGCCGAAGCTTCAGATCTTCTCGCTGATCTTGATGGCGGCGCGGCAACCGGCCTGGATCACGGCGGTCAGCAGGCCATAGCCGGGCGCCTCGTGGGCACCTTCCTCGACAGCCAGGTCGCGATGGGCCAGTTCGTCGTCGCGGAACTGCGAGAGCTCGGCCGCAAGATCGGGATCGCGGTCGCGCAGTTCGTCGATCTGGCCCGCATAGTGCTTTTCGATCACCGTCTCGACGGCCTCGGTGCAGGCATGGGCGGCCTTGTCGCCCAGCAGGGCGGTGCCCGCGCCCAGGGCGAAGGCTGCGGCGCGCCAGACGGGTGACATCAGGGTAGGGCGCACGCCCCGCTCGGTCAGGAGCTGGTCAAACCGGGTCAGGTGGACCTGTTCGTGACCCTCCATGTCCTGGAGTTGCTGGGCCAGGCGCTCGCGGCCGGGGCTGGCGCGCATCACAGCCGCCTGGCCACGATAGATGTGCACCGCGGCCAGCTCGCCGGCCTGATCGACCCGCAGGATCTCGGCCAGCCGGGCCCTGGCGGCACCCGTTCCCGGGCGGCGAGGAGCGGGGGCGGTCATGGCGCGACCGGGGGGGGCTTGCGCAGGCCTGCCGTCAGCGAGGCGACGGCAAGGCCTAGCGAGGCTATAGCGTTCCAGCCTGCCATGGACAGGCCCAGAAAGACCCAGGCGGCCGTATCGCAGGCCGGTGGCTTGACCTTGCCGCCCTTCAACATGGCGACGAGATCGCCCGCAGCAGCGGCCGAGCCGCCGGTGCAGGTGGTCGGGCCTGGCCACCACTTCCACTCCACGCCGGCATGGAAGGCGGCAAGACCCGCGCCGTAGAGGAAGATCGCGGCCAGCAGAAGATTGAACGGTCGCCGGGCCCTCGCTGCCCAGGGCGAGCGGCCTGCGGCGATGGCGACCAGGGCCACCGTTCCCGCCACCCAAAAGACTTCGCGCTGCTTGAGGCAAAGGTTGCAGGGTGCCAGCTTGCCGAAGGTCTCGAAGGCGTGAGCGGCTCCCAGCATGGCGGCGCTCACGCCCAGGGCCACAATGGGCCACCAGGCCAGAACCGCGTCGACCACAACGGTCAGGACCGGCGTGGCCACCACTTCGACCGGGGGCGGACCGCGAACTTCGGTCGCGGTAGGCGAGTCCGTCGATGCGGGTCCAGCGTTGGTCGCCGAAGGTGTGTTGATCGTCGTCGTCATACCGCGCAGGCGCCTCCGGTGCTCCCACCCAGGAAATGGCTAGCCGCTAGGCCAATGACAAGAAGCACGAACAGGCCGCCTGCGAACAGGGCGAGGCGACGCTCGATCACCGGCAGCAGGGTTGGGCCGAATTTCTTGACCACATAGGCCACCAGAAAGAAGCGGGCCGAGCGCGTGATCACCGAGGCGATGATGAACATCGGGAAACTGAAGGCGGCCAGGCCCGAGGCGATGGTCACCAGCTTGTAGGGGATGGGCGTCAGGCCCTTGGCCAGGATTACCCAGACACCGTATTTTCCGTACCAGCACTGGAACTCGGCCAGACCGCCGGCGTGGCCGGTGATCTTCATCAGCCAAAGGCCCATGTCCTGCAGGAAGAAGCCGATGGCATAGCCCAATATGCCGCCCAAAACCGAGGCCAGGCTACATAGGGCGGCGTAGTGCCATGCGCGGTCCGGTCGGGCCAGCACCATCGGCGCGAGCATGACGTCGGGCGGGATCGGAAAGAACGAGCTTTCCGAGAATGACACCGCGAACAGGCTGGTTGGGGCGTGGCGCGAAGCGGCCATGCCCATGACCCAATCGTACATACGACGCAGCATGCGAGCTCCAGATGGCTGACGCCCGTAGCTAGCAGGGGGCGCGGTTCTTGTCCCGGCCCAAGATTGCCGATGCGCCATCGACAAGGCCCTGTGGGCCATTTGTGCAGAACTTCACCGCCTTCCGCAGCCATGGGTCAGGGGCGGGGGTCAGCGGCGGGCGCTGTCATGGTGGCTGAGCATGACTATTCCGGTCGGAGGATGTTCGCGACCCGCAGGGCCAGCAAGGGCGGGGTCGTTTCGGACCCCGATCCGGTCAAGCCTGAGACCCGCTGAGGCGAGGGGAGGGACGGACGCGACGTCGCGGCGCTTGGATTTGTGGCGGCGGATGGCTATCACCGCCGTTCGAGGGCGAACGCCCACAGAAATTCGAAAGCCGATCCGATGAGCGATACCCCTCCCGACCGCCTGGCCACCAACCCCGACAGTCCCTTCTACAACGCCGAACTGCTGGAGCGCGGCGTGGGCATCCGCTTCAAGGGCGTCGAGAAGACCAATGTCGATGAATACTGCGTCAGCGAAGGCTGGGTGCGGGTGACCGCCGGCAAGACGATGGATCGCAAGGGCAACCCCATGACCATCAAGCTGCAGGGCGAGGTCGTGCCCTATTTCCGCGACATCGCTGAAGCCGAGTCCTGATCGTGGCGCTGCGTCGACTGATCGATCTGCCGGGTTTTGCTGACCTGGAACACCGGGCGCTGATGAAGCCGGCCTTTGCCGAGCCCCAGGCGCGCGCGGAGTTTCCCGAGATCGACCAGTTGGCGCGCGACACCTTTGGCCTCACGGCCGACGAGGCCGCCCTGATCCCTGATCCGGAGGGCTGGGATTGCATCGACGTCAAGTCGATGCGCCAGCAGGCCGATCAGTTCGAGCTGGAGGGCTGGGACGTCACCGACGACAAGCGCCGGCCGCTGCGTATTCTGGGCCACTTCAGTCATCCGCTATGGCTGGCCCTGCGCGGCGTGGCCGGCAGCCTGCCGTTCGAGCCGGAGCCCGAGCCCTATGATCCGTCGACCTCGTCCCTTGCGGCCGAGGCCAAGGCCTTTCAGCGCGACAAGCGTTAGCGCTTTTTCCCAAGCTCCGCGCCGATGTCCTTGATCGAGTTGCCGACCTTGCGATGGGCGGCCACCATCTGGTCCTTGGTAACGCCCCAGCGCTTCATCCAGTATTCCAGCTGGTGGCGCTCGCGGGGGTCGAGCCGGTCTTCGTCGCGAAAGTCGCGCTTGCCCTTGGGAATGCCCATGTTCGTCTCCTGCGTTCGCTGCGCGGCCTATCCTGCGCCTGTCGCCTTGTCGAGGCGAGGGCTCGCCTTCCATCCCGATGCCATAAGGAAAGACGCCCGATGAGCGATCCCGATCTGGAGGCCATGGCCCAGGACGAGCTGTCGCGCGGCATGACCCTCACCTGGCGCGACCTGTCCAAGGTGATTCCCTGGGGCGACACCTTCGAGGGCATTTCGCCGGGCGGCCGCAATGTCGAGGTCGAGCGCAGCTATCTTTGGGCGACGGATACGGGCGGCGACATCCTGTGCGAGGTCGTCGTCTATGGCGGGGCGTCGCGATACGATCAGGGCGCGCGCGTTCGCGGTATTATTTCCCGCAGGGACTGACAACCTTTACCGTTCACGAGATCGCCGGTTGCGTTAACCATCCGCCACGCCATCATGGCGGCGACGCAATAGGGGGAGTGTGGGGTGTACCAGTCGGAGTTTCCGGTAGAGCAGCCCGTGCCCGTGTTCGACCCGACCCTGCTGGTCGGGCTGATCCTGGCCGCCCTGCTGATCGCCGGCTTGGCCTTTGCGGCCGGCCGGCTCCTAGGGCGTCGGGAGAAGGGCGGCGTCAACGCCCATGCGCCCAAGGTCATTCACGACGCCATCAAGGCCAAATGCGTGGCTGCCAGTAGCGCGCCGTCCGGCGAACTGCTGCTCAAGACCCAGGAACTGATCGAGGAGGTCGAGGCCCGGATCGGCCCGCTGCTCAAGTTCGGAGGCCCCTGCGCCAAGGCTCTCGGTTCGCTGAAGAAGGCGCTGGAAGACAAGGCTCCAGTCGAGGAAAAACCCCACAAGGCTGAGGGGGGGCACGGCCACGCTGCGCACAAGCCCGACACAAAGCCGCATGGCGAGGGAGATGGCCACGGCGGCGGGCACGCGGGACACGGCGCGGGCTGCAAGTGCGAGGCCTGTCTGGTGATCGCCATCGGCCTGGCCGCTCCCGGAGTCTCGATCGTGGGCCCGCGGGTCGGCGCCCAGACCGTGGTGATCACGCCGCCGCCGCCCGCTCCGCCGGTCAGCGAGCCGGTCAAGCATGACCATGACGAGCCCAAGGTTCTCAGTCACAAGGAATACACGCGACAGGTGCGTATGGCTGTGATCGACGTGTCTGATTTCTGGAGCCGTGGTGACTGCCTCAAGGAGTTGCAGGCCTGCCAATTGGCTCTGAATACGGGTGATCTTCTTCCCCAGGATTCAAGCCCCGCCAGCGAAGGGCGCCGCCCAGGCGAGCGCAGCGAGCAAGGTCTGCACAACCGACGAGCGAAACCCGATGTTTCAGTGTAGTGTGTAGAGCGAGCGTTGAGGCGGCCCTGTCAGGGGCGCCACATCGCAGGGCGGGGAGCGGGCCGGTTCGATTCGGCTTGATCAACACCGCACAGGATTGGCGAAAGGTCGTCCTCTACAAGGCGGCCACGCCTGGGAGGACGAAAAGGAACGGGTCATGACCGCAACGGTCTCTCCCTTGACGACGCTGGCGCCCGACGCCCCGGAAGACGCGTTGAGTCTTGCCGACTATCTGCCCTACCAACTGTCGACGGCTGCGGCCGCCGTTAGCCGGCTGATCGCGCGGGCCTATGAAGACCGCTTTGGGCTTACCATTCCTCAATGGCGGTTGATGTCTGTGCTGGTCGAGGGCGGGCTGACCCAGCACGCGGCAGTAGCCCGCACCGCCATGGACAAGGTTCGCGTCAGTCGCGCTGCGCAAGACCTGGTCGAGCGGCGGCTGGTGGCCCGAACCACCGTCCGGGCTGACCGGCGCTCTCACAAGATGGAGCTGACGGCGGCAGGTCGTCGTCTGTTCGCCGAGATCGCGCCCCTGGCCCTGGCCTATGAGGCCGCGCTGCTGTCGGGACTGGCACCCAGCGAGGTTGCCGGGCTGAAGCGGTTGCTCTCACGCCTGGAAGCCGCAGCCACCCAGTTGGCCGGGGGCGAGACTACGATTCCCTGAAGTCGCGCGCCGCATGAACAGCCCTGGCAATGGCGCGCGCCAGGCAGTCGGCGGCGGCTGACCCGAGTCGCGAGACCTCCAGCGATCGTCCCTGGCCGACCCCCAGAGGCGTCGCGCCCGACGCCACTGTAAACACCACGTCGCCGTCGAAAGCCGTGTGAGCGGGCCGGACAGCGCGGCCCATGCCATCATGCGCCATCATCGCCACCCGCTTGGCCTCAGCGGTGGTCAGATCGGCGCTGACCGCCACGACGGCCAGGGTGGTGTTGGCTCCGGCGCGCAGCCGGCCAGCGGCACCGAGCTTTGAGTCGTCCGGCAGGGGCTCGGTCGCACTGACTGGACCCGTCGGAAACTTGCCTCCGAACTCTCCGTCGATCTCGAACGGCCAGGCCCAGAAGGTTTCACCGTCGGGCATGTAGACCGAGCCAACGGGATTGGCGGCGACAAGGGCGCCTACGATCAGGCCTCCGCCCAGGTCGATCGAGGCCGAGCCCAGCCCGCCCTTGACCAGGCCCGCCATCGCTCCGCGTCCGGCGCCGACTGCGCCGAGCTCAAAGTGCCCGGAGGCCGCCTCAACGGCCGCCATGCCCAGGGCGCGATAGGGCGGATCGATTCCCCAGCCCTTGTCGCCGCCATTGCGCAGGTCGTGCAGTACCGCGCCGGGCACGATGGGGATTGCCAGCGTGTCTGGCGTCAGCCGCAGCCCCACATTGCGTACGGAGAGGGCGCTGGTCACGCCGTCCGCCGCGCCCAGGCCGAACACCGACCCGCCTGACAGGCAGATGGCATGGGCCTGGCTGAAGCTGTTTTCCGGCGACAGGGTCTCGGTCTCGCGCACGCCCGGGCCGCCGCCGCGCACATCCACGGCCGCACTCCAGCCTTCTGGGCACAGCAGAACGGTCACGCCGGTGCGCACGGCCTCGTCCTGGGCCGAGCCCACGGTCAGGCCCGCCACGTCAGTGATAAGGTTGCGGGGGCCGGGGCGAGGCATGGCGGGAATCTCCTGTGCGCGAAGACTCTAGACCTGTCGCCTCGCCACTGGAATTCGCTGTCGACGCCTGCTAGAGAGACGGCCCTTCGCGAGACGCGAAGTTTGCGGGCGTGGTGAAACTGGTAGACGCGCCGGACTCAAAATCCGGTTCCGAAAGGAGTGTCGGTTCGACCCCGACCGCCCGCACCAGATCTCTCTGAAATGGCTGACTTGATCAAACCCCGCCCGGTTCAACCCCGGGCAGGGGCTTTGGCGGAGGTTGCCGGCACTTCGCCCAATATTGGTGCGTCGGCCCGTGCAGGGACGCTTGCGCGGTGCAGCAATCGTGCAGTCACGCATGACAGTCTTAATCTGACATTTTGAGAGCGGCGCAGAGCCGCAATCGCGCGCCTCATGGAACCCGTCAGCCTTCTGACCAATCAGGTTCCGACCGGCGCCTCCCCGCCGCGAAGGGCCGTCCAAGACGAATGGGGATAGTTTTGACCATCAAACCGAACCGCGCCTCGCGCGCACAATCGCGCCTGCGCCTAGCGCTTCTGTCGGCCACCATCCTGGCCGCCGCCACTCCCGTTTTTGCTCAGGATGCCGCGCCCAATGAAGTCGACCTCGTGGTCGTCACGGGCAAGCGGGTGTCCGAGGCCAGCGTCGCCATCGGGACCGACCACGCAACCGCAACGGTTTCCATTACTAGAGAGGCGTTGCTGTCAGCCCCTGCCGGCGTTACCGGGCTAAAGATGCTGGAGAGCCTGCCGGGCTTCAACGTTCAGGCCAATGACGCCCTGGGCATGTACGAGTTCGGCAACTCGGTCTCGGTCCGGGCCTTCAACTTCCAGCAGATCGGCTTCCTGCTGGATGACATCCCCATGGGCCGCAGCGACCAGTTCGGCGGCAGCCCGATCTATCGCTATGTCGACAACGAGAACCTGCTGCGGGTCACAGCCTCGGCCGGGGCCGGCGACGTGGCTCTGCCCAGCTATGCCTCGCTGGGTCCCATCGTCGACTATTTCACCCAGGCACCCAGCGAGGAGGCCGGCGGCTCGGCCAGCTACACGCGCGGCAGCGACGCCCTCAAGCGCACCTTCCTGCGGCTTGAGAGCGGCAAGGTCGGTCCCTTCTCGGGCTATGTCAGCGGATCGTGGATCGAGGGCGACCTGTGGCGTGGTCCGGGCACCATCGACCGCACCCACTATGAGGCCAAACTGCGCTGGGACATGGGCGAAGACACCAGCCTGACCTTCCAGACCGTCCACAACGACTATTACGACTACGACTCGCCGTCGATCACCAAGGCCCAGTATGACGGCCGCGCCAATGACATCTTCGGTCGTTCGGGTCGCGACTTCGCCTATCTGGGCTATGTGCCTGTGCTGGCACCGTCCACGGCGAGAGTTCCGTTCTCCAACGCCAACTACAACCAGTACTACAAGTTCGCTGTGAACAAGCGGAAGGACCACCTCTACGGCCTGACCTTCAAGACCGCCATCGGCGACAATATCGACCTGACCTCGACGGCCTACTACGAAGACAAAGGTGGCTACGGCGTCTCGCCCGAGGCCTATGCGACCTCCCTGACCAGCTACAATGCCGAACGCCTGATTGTGGCCGGTCTGACCGCGCCCAAGGGTCTGCAGTACGGGCTGTCCGGCGTCGACGGCAAGCGCAAGGGCGTCACCGTCAAGGGCGACTGGCATCTGGGGATCAACACGATCTCGGCCGGCGTCTGGCTGGAGGACGACGACTATCACCGCACCCAGGCGCGCTACAATGTCGAGAATGGTGATCCCGACGGCACGCCGCTTCTGAACCAGCCGGTTCACCTGCAGCGCAACTATGTCTCGACCCGCCAGACCGTGCAGCTGTTCCTGAAGGACACTGTGAGCCTGATGGACGATGACCTGAAGCTGGAGCTGGGCTTCAAGACCCTCGACGTCGACTACAAGATCAGCGGCTATCGCAATCCCAACGACTATATCAACAGCCGCCAGCCGACGATCAGGACCAACTGGTCAGACAGCTTCCTGCCGCAGGTGGGCCTGGTCTATTCGGTGGGCGCGCGCGACCAGGTCTTTGCCTCCTATTCGGAAAACATGGCCCTACCGCGCGGCGCTGACGATGTGCTGTCTGCCGCCAGCCCGACTGTGACCCCGCCGGAAGCGGAGACCTCGACCAATATCGAACTGGGCTATCGCGCCAACCGCCCGACCTTCAACGCCTCGCTGGTGGTGTACAAGACCGAGTTCAAGAACCGTCTGCAGCAGTTCAACAGCATCGTGCCGGGAAGCACGACGGTGGAGAGCTTCTTCCAGAACGTCGGTGCTGTGGAAGCTTCGGGTGTCGAGTTCAGCGGTCAGTGGAAGCCGGAGTTGCTGGGCGGCAAGGTCTATTTCAACAGCAACATCTCGTACAACAAGTCGGAGTTCCAGGATAACGTCCTCAACTACCGCGCCAGCGCCACGGCGACGCCGACGACCCTGGTCATCAAGGGAAAGCAGGTCCCCGACTTCCCCGAATGGATCTTCCAGGGCGGGGTTACGGTCGAGCCGACCGATGGACTGGTGTTCAACCTTTCGGGCCGCCTGATCGACGACCGCTTCACCAACTTCGTCAATAGCGAGCACACGGCCGGCTACATGATCTGGAACGCCTATATCGACATGGGCGAAGGCTTCGGCTTTGGCCCGTTCGAGCAGGTCAAGGCTCGGGTCAATATCGATAACATCTTCGACACCGACTATCTGGGCACGATCGGCACCACGGTGAACACCTTGGCGACCTTCCGCCCGGGTTCGCACCGCACGATCCAGTTCACCCTCTCGGCGGACTTCTAAAACGACCGGAGCCGCCCGCCCTCAGCGAGGACGGGCGGCTTCGACATCGCGGATAAGCTCGGCCAGCAATGCACGACCCTTGGTCCAAGGACCATGGCCCGAGGCCACATTGATGTGGCCCGCCTGGCCCAGATCCACAAACTTCGCGCCCCAGCCCCGCGCAAAGGCCTGGGCCCTTTCAATCTCGACATAAGGATCATTGCGGCTGGCCACGACCGTCGTCGGAAACGGCAGTCTCTGGCGCGGGATCGGCGAGAATCCCGTCAACAGTCGCCCCGCCGGCCCCTCGCGATTGACGTCGGCCGGGGCGACCATCAGGGCCCCGCCGATGCCGCGCCCGCCCGTCACTTGCGCCAGATGCGCGACCAGCGCGCAGCCCAGGCTGTGGGCTACCAGGATCGCGCCGGGGTTTTGCCGGACGGCCTCAGCCAGGCTGATCGTCCAGTCGCCCAGGGCCGGGCGCTCCCAGTCCGTTTGTTCCACCCGCTGGGTGCCCAGAGCGATTTCCCAATGGGTCTGCCAGTGATCAGGACCGGAGTTGTAGAGGCCCGGGACGATCAGGATCGGCGGTGCGTCATCTTGCAACCGACGCGGTTGGCACGGCGTGTCGATGCTGATCATTATGCGACCTCCGGCGGGTGTGGGGTGACAAGACCCAAACCCGTTCAGAGGTGCTCATTCAAATCAGATCAATTTGGTAGGAATATAGAGAAGCTGATCGCCGTCTTCACGCCGGCGTGGGATCGCCCCGGTGCAGCGGGTCGGGCAGGGGATCGCCCGCCTTTACAAACTGCAACGATACCGAGTTGATGCAGTAGCGCAGCCGGGTCGGGGCGGGCCCGTCGGGGAACACGTGGCCCTGGTGGCTGTCGCAGCGCGCGCAGACGGTCTCGATACGTACCATGCCGTAGGAGCTGTCCTTGATCGCCTTGACGTGCGTCTCGTCGAATGGCGCGTAAAAGCTGGGCCATCCGGTGCCACTCTCGAACTTGGTCTGGTGGCGAAACAGCGGCAGGCCGCACATCCGGCAGCAATAGACCCCGGCGTTCTTCTCGCCCAGCAGGCCGCCGCAGAACGGGGCCTCAGTGCCGTGATGCAGCAGGACGCGGGACTCTTCGGCCGTCAGGTCGGCCTCCAGGCGTTCGCGTTCGGCCTCAGTGGGCGGGGTCAGGTCGAAACCTGTGGACGAGTGGGTGGCGATGTCGGTCATGATGCCCAATGTAAGACGTCCTGGGCCGTTGCGGTAGAAGCAAGGCCACAAGAAGGAAGGAACGACCCGATGCTCAATTCCACGACGCCCTCCATCGCCGAGCGCGAGACGGCCGCCACCCTGGGCGTGGTGTCGGGCGAGGCGATCATCGGCGCCCACATCTTCCGCGACATCTTCGCCGGGATCACCAACATCATCGGCGGCCGGGCGGGCGGGTATGAGAAGGCCCTGCGCGAGGCACGCGACATCGCCCTGCAGGAAATGAACGACGAAGCCCGCCGCCTGGGCGCGGACGCTGTGATCGGTGTGGATCTGGACTATGAGTCGCTGGGCCCCGACGGTGGCATGCTGATGGTCACCGCCGCCGGAACCGCCGTGAAGCTGCGCTGAGGACCTGCCCATGACCGTCGCTGTCGCCTTCCTGCAACCCGGCTGGGCCGATTGGGAGGCCGGGCCCGTGCTGGCCCTGCTGCGGCGCGAGTTCAGCGTCCAGATTGAGATCGCCACTCCGGACGGCGAACCCCAGACCTCCATCGGCGGCGTGCTGGCGGCCGCTGACTACCGGTTTGACGATCCTGTTCTGGCCGATGCCGACGTCTTCCTGCTGATCGGCTCGGACGCCTGGATGACCTATGAGGACGAGGCCGTGTTTGGCCTGCTGCGCCAGGCGCTCGCCGACGGCAAGATCGTCGGGGCCATCTGCGCAGGGACCGTGGCGGCGGCCCGGGCGCGGCTGTTCGACGGGCGGGCCCATACCTCAAATGGCCTGGACTGGCTGAAGGCTCAGGCACCTGCCTATGCGGCGGGAGAGGCGTATGTCGATAGCGCCCGGGCAGTTACCAGCGGTCGGTTGGTCAGCGCATCGGGCCTCGCGCCCATCAGTTTCGCCGCCAGCGTGGCCCGTTTGGTCGCGCCTGAGGCTCAGGCTGCTATCGCAGACTATGAGGCCATGTTCGCGCGGGAGTTTGCGGGCGAGAGCGCGCGACTGGATTGAAGTGCTCCCTCAAGGATTGTGTTTGGTGCGTCCTGTGTTAGCGTTCCGGCTGCGTTTGTCGCCATGGCGGCGGTGACGTGCCAGAGCGGGGGAGGTCATGGCCGATCCATTTCCGAAAGGGCCGGGAACGGTCGAGGCAGCCGGACGACTGAACGTCCGCAGCGGTAAGCCCCGCACCACGGTGGCCAAGCTCCGCATGATCGAGGCCGGGGTGCGATTTCCGGTCAAGGGTTCGGTGACCGGCGAGGTTGTCTCTGGCACCAGCCAGTGGTTCGAGCTGGATGGCGGACAGTATGTCTGGGCTGGCGGCTGCCGCGCCTTCCAGCCTTCGCCGGTTGAGGACGACGGCGAACGACCAGGACGCAGTCGGCAGGGCGACTATGCCCCTCCCGTGTTCGAAACGGCGACCGGCGTTCGACACCTTTCGCAGGGAAAACGCCCTAACGGCCTGGAAGGCCTGATCGTGCATTTCGACGCCTATCGCATCAAGGCGGCGGGCAACGGGGCTGAAGATTCCGACCGCCGCACGCTCGACATGATGCGGTCGGGTCGCGACAACGGCTATCACTATGGAGAGATCAGCCGGACCGGGAAGATCTATCTGCCGGAGGGTTTCGAGTGGGGCGAGTGGGGCTCGCACGCCGGGGCCAGCAAGTGCCCGGTCACCGGCCGCACCGGCGTCTCGCGCTACTATGTCGGCTTTGAGATGAACAATCCGGGCCTGCTGCACGAGGCCCAGGAGGACGGCGTCTTTTGTCCCTGGTTCAATTCGCTTCGCACCGACAAGGGCGCGGTGATCCTGGATGCGCGCGGCCGCTGCACGCGCAAGTCGGCCAATGACGAGTGGTATCCGGCCTCAGCGGTTCGGAAGGTGGCGGCCAGGGGCAATATCAAGGCCGGGGTCTATCTTCCCTACAGCTTCGACCAGTTCGAGGCCCTGACCAATCTGTGCCTGTACCTGGCCAAGACCTTCCCGGCCTCCTTCAGCCTCGACCGGGTTTTCGGCCACGACGAGGTCGCGCCCGACCGCAAGAACGATCCGGGCGGAGCCCTTGCAGACCCCGCCCGTCTGATGACCATGATCGAGTTTAGAGCCTATCTGAAGACGTTCACTTGACCGCTCCGGCGGCGGCCCGTGCGACCTGACCGTCCTGGGCGCCGGTACCGCCTGAGACGCCGATGGCACCCACGACCTTGCTGTCGGTGATCAGCAGTTCGCCGCCCTCGATCGCCAGGGCACCGGTGAAGATGGCGTTCAGCGTGCCGCCCTTGACGGCGTCCTGGAAAAAGCTGGTCGGACGGCGGAAATTGGCCGAGGTCTCGGCCTTGCGGCGCGCGACGTCGTTGGAGCCGTACTGGGCCCCGTCCATCTTCTGGCTGAGCACCAGTGCGCCGTTGGGCTCGACCACAGCTATGACCATGTTCCAGCCATTCTTGCGGGCCTCAGCTTCGGCGGCGGCGACCGCCAGCTTGGCCTCGGCCAGGGTGATGGAGCGACCATAGGGCGGATAGACCGGCGGCGCGGCGGGGGCAGCGGTGGTGGCGCTCTGGGCCATGGCCGGCGCGGCGATGGCCAGGGCCAGAACGGCGAGAAGCGCAGCAGAGGTCTTCATGGGCTTTGTGTCCTTGGAGCGGGTCATGGCAACGCCACCTCATCATTGAGGGCGGTGATCTGCGGTTGGTCGCTGACGATACGCAGACGCAGTCCCGCAGCCTTGAGGCCGCCGGGAATCTTCAGCCTCACGCTGGCGACCTTGGGTAGCAGGTCTGTCGGGGCTTTCAGGGCCGGGACTGGCGCAGAGGCCAGCACCTTGCCCGTAGCGTCGATGAGCTGAAGCTTGGCCGCAACCGCGTCCCGGGCACCCAGGCTGTGAACCTTTGCGGTTAGCGCCGTGCCCTTCACCGTGACGTCGCCGCGACCCATACCCAGGTCAGCACGCTTTGCCGGATCATCGCCCGGCGTCGTCAGGGCCATGTCGACCACCGTAGTCTGGCGCGGCACCAGGGTCAGGGTCACGGACCTGGTGCGCTCGAAGGTGACTGAACGGCTGTCGCCCCGGCCGTCAATGGCGTCGTCGCCATTGGCGTCCAGGCCTTGCGTCAGGCTCCACTGGCCGGGCGCGACGCCCCAGCCGGTCATCGTCGCGACAACCGGCTTGTCGCTGAGGTTATAGGCCAGCACCTTGAAGGCTTCGGGACCGGCACCCTTGACCAGGATGGCCACGTCCTCGCCCTTCACGCCGTCCTGAAAACGCCAGCTGACCGTGTGGCCGGGCGTCATCTGGCCGCGCTTGTTGGCAATGCCGCCCAGGCGCGAGCGCTGCAGCATGTCGCTGGGAATCTCCACCCGATCAGACCACCAGTGGCCTTCGGTATGCATGTACATGTGCTGCGCCGCCCACTGGATCTCTGCGGCGTACAGGTCTTCGAGATGGCGTTTGTCGCCGGTCAGTGTCCAGGCCAGGTAGCGGTCCAGCGCTCCGCCGCGCGCAGCGGATTTCAGGATCGCGTCCTTGTTGGCGACATCCAGCTTCAGGGCTGCGAGGACGTTTTCGTTGATGTCGCCCAGCGACCTGATGCCGTTCTTGCCGATCCGCCACTGGATCGGCGTCAGGTATTTGGGATCGCCCGTCAGCTTCCACGCCGCCCAGAACACCTGGAACGGGCCGCTGGCGCCCGAGCCTTGCAGCACCGTGCCGCCGCGCTCGGCGTCGCTGCGCCAGTTGATCTCGTTGGGATAGGAGCCGTCGGCCTTCACATGCGCCAGATAGCCGTCGGCCAGGCCGGTGACGATGCCGCGCGCCGTCGGGTCGTTGTTGTAGTCGCCGATCAGGATGGCGGGATGAACCACGCCGAATGAGTAGGGCTTTTGCCACTCCCAGGGGCCTTCCCGGTACGAGATCGCGCCGCTGAACCAGTTGGTGTTGAAGTGGATGTGGCCGGCCGGATTCCTGTCGATGATGCGGGGCAGGGCCTTGACGGTCGTGAAGAGCCGCTCGACCGCCAGCGGGTCACCATAGTCGAGATACATCGCCTCCGAGTTGGAATTGATGCCTTCCTCATAGGCGTGCAGTTCGTCGGTCGCGATGGTCGACAGGCCGTTGGTGAACATGCCGTTCTTGTAGGCGGCGTCGGCGAGGCGGTTGAGGGAGTTGCGGATCTTGTCCGGCTCGACGCCCATCAGGGCCACGCCCGGCCACTGCTGGGTCAGGTCGCTGTCGTCAGAAATGCCGCCGCCGAAATCGCCGTAGTCGACCTGCCGCTCGTCGATCCACCAGGTGATGAACTGGCTGACCAGTTTGAGGTCCCGGGTCTGGCGGAAGGCCCATAACGGGGTGTCGTCAGTGGGCCGGGGTTGTTCGAAGGCCGGCCATCCCTGGCTGCCATAGGTGATGTCGCCCCAGTATTCGCGGCCGATCCTGTTGTCGGGATCCACTTTCAGCAGGTCGGAGATATCGGCATAGAGCCGGCGATAGAGGCCCTGGCGCTTGGAGGTGGTGTGCTCCTCGACCAGGAAGGCCCAGTTGTCCTTCACCTGGTTGAGGCGGTCGGTCACGTGCTCGGCCCTGGCGGCTTCGCGATCCTTCAGCACCAGCCGGATTTTCGCCCCGTCCAGCGCCTTGGGGCCAAAGGCTGGGCTGTCGGCGGCGATGGACAGGTACAGGCTGTCGGCGGTCAGGATGCGGTCGCGCAGGTCGAGCCACACGGTGCGCGCCTCGCCCGGCTTCACCGAGAGGCTGACGTCGATCATGTTGCGGCCGGGCCAGATCGGATCCTTCACCTGGATGTTCAGCGGGATCAGCGCGCCGTCGGTGGCGCCGGGCAGGGCGGGGATGTCGATGGCGATCCCGTCCAGGCCGTCACGGGCGTTCTCCCAGCCATAGGCCCAGTTGCGGGCCAGAGGCTGGGCTGCGGGCGCGTCGCCAAACCCTGAAGGGATCAGGACGTGCACGATCGGCAGGCCATGGGCCTCCCGGTCACGGGCGGGGCGCTTGCGAACGGGCGCGCCCTCGGGCAGGGCCACCACCGTCGCGCGCTCGCCGGCCGGGTGGCGACCGACGATAAAGGCGTTCAGGTCAGACAGGTTGAGATAGTCCGCAGCCGCATCGGCGCGCACCGTGTAGCTCATCTTGAACGCGGCCTTGGGCTCTTCGCCGGCGGTCACGTTGTAGGCCCACAGCTCCTGGATCGGGGTTTCCTGGTCGGTATTGGTAAAGGTCAGCGCGCCACCCTGCAGGGGCTGATCCAGCGACAGGACAGTGCGGGCCTGACCTCTTGCGCGCGTGCCGACCCGGGTGGCCGCGCCGCCGGTGGGGGCCCAGGTCAGGTCACCATAGGCCGGGCCCTGGATCTCGATCCGGTTGACCGGTTCGTCGGGCAATGACAAGCGCAGCGCCTTGCCGCCCTCGACATAGACGTTCCAGTCGGGGAGGGGGAAATAGTCATTCCGGCCCTCCAGGCGCGAGCGGTTATAGACCCCCGGCCAGGTCGTCTCGGGGATGCCGTCATTGGCCCGCCACATCCACTGCTTGAGGTCCTTGGCGTCGGTGAATTCGACCTTGCGGATCGTGGTTGCGGGCGCGGCCAGATAGGGCGGCAGATCGCCCGGGCGGTTCCAGCCATAGCGCAACCGCCAGGCGGCGCGTGTTGCCGGATCATCCACGGTGGCGATCGGGGCGGGGACCTCAACGGGCGAATTGCGGGCCAGGGCCGCAACAGCGGCGGCGTCCAGGGCGCGGTCGTGGATTTTCAGTTCATCCAGTTCGCCACCGCGCAGGAAGTTGTATCGGCTCTGCACCTGGTGCGGAGCCACCACGCGGCCGGCGATGCCGAACTGGTCGAGACCCGCGTCATAGACCGCTTTGGTCTCCTTTTTCGCCGCCAGCTTGCCGTCGACGAACAGCTGCACGCCGGTGGTCTCGTCCCAGGTGAAGGCCAGATGGGTCCAGGCGTCGCCGGTGGGTGGCTTGGCAAGTTTGAATGACACGCGCGTGCGGGCCAGGCCGTTGTCGGTGACGAAGGCGTCGAAGCCGTGGCCGTTCCAGTCGATCCGCAGGAAGGCCATGTCCCAGCTGGAATGGTCGGCATAGCCGACGCGGAAAATCACGAACGGTGCGACGCCAACGGGGTAGCCTGAGCGCCAGAAGAACGACAGCGTGCCGCGCTGGGCCTGGATATTGCCCGGAGCGTTCCATGACACCACCCCGTCGTCCTCGGCGTGCAGGCCCTTGCCGAAGGCACCGTCGGAGACGGGGGTGACCTTGTCGAGGAAGTTGGGCGTCGCTTCGCCGCGCGCCAAGTCGGCATTGAGGCCCTTTTCGCCGGAAACATGAAACAGCAGGGTCGGCTCGTCGGCTCGCGCCGCGCAGGCCAGGATCAGGCCGCAGGCCGCGCCCAGAAGCAGGGACTTGATCACGCACGCACCTCCCACGGGACGTAGAGGGGCATTGTTCTGGTAACCGGTGTCATGCCCTGGCCCAGATGTACCGCCGCAGGGGCGCGGTTGCAAACCGGCATCTGACAGCGGGCGGGTTAAACCGCCTCCGTCGGAAGGGGGCAAACGGCCCGCGACCCGTCGCCGCCGATCAAGTGATTGCGGAGTCAGCTCAATGCGCAACCAGGGCTTGAAGTCCGTGGCCAGTCTTGCCTAGGGTGACCCATGGCCAAGAAATCTTCCCACCTGCTCGTCGATGGCTTGTTCAGCATGGACGGCCGGTTCAGGCGCTCCGAATACTGGTTGATCAATATCGGCCTGGGTGTCGTGAAGGCCGTACTGACCTTCGTTCTGGCCACGGTGTTGTCGGGTCTGGAGATGGGAGGGGTCGAGGCCGCGCAGGCCCTGGTCTCGTTGATCTTCCTGTGGCCCACGACTGCGATCTTCGTGAAGCGCGGACATGACCGAAACCGGCCGGCGCTCTACTCGATCAGCCTGATCATGGCGATGTTCATTCTCAGCATGGTCATGGTTCTGTTCGCGAACGAGGAAGACAGCATCTGGATGATCGGCGCGGTGTTGCTGATCGTGGTGGTGGCGATCTACACGCTCATCGACTACGGATTTCTGGAGGGCACCAAGGGCCGCAACCGCTACGGCCTGTCACCCAAAGGCCTGATCGGGCCGGAAGATCGCCAGGTCGCTGACGTTTTTGCCTGACCTGTAGCGTTTGCGAGGCTTCCTTCGCGGCGCGCAGGTGCCTAGGTTGGCGAGACGACTCGCAGGAGCTTTCGGAGCGCATGAACGGTCAAAGTGAATGGGCGGAGCTTTTCCTGTCGTCCAACGGGCGTCTGTCGCGGACTCCGTTTCTGATCGCCGCCGCCGTACTGATCGGTGTGGCTACGGTCTATGAGGCGATCGCCAATCACACGCTGCACCTGCTGACCGGCTGGTTCGTCTATCCGCCGCTGATGTTCTCGGGCGTTTGCCTGCTGTCCAAGCGCCTTCATGACCGGGGGCGCTCGGGCTGGTGGGCGGCGCTGATCCTGGCGGCGATCATCGCAGTCTGGCCTCAACCCGAGCACTTTCTGGATTTCGTGTTCTCGCTGGTCATCCTGTGGGCCATCGTCGAACTGGGCGTGATGGGCGGAGAGCAGGGCGCCAACCGCTATGGCCCGCCGCCGCTGAAGGCGGTTTCGATTTAGGCTTCAGACCGGCGCCGCCACATCTTCCACCGGCCCGAACATCCGCTGGAAACTGGCTTTCAACGCTGCATCAGCCTCATCCATCGTCACCGGCAGGCCCAGATCGACCAGGCTGGTGACGCCGTGCTCTGTCTGGCCGCACGGCACGATTCCGGAAAAGTGGGAAAGGTCGGGCTCCACGTTCAAGCTGATGCCGTGAAAGCTGACCCACTTGCGCAGCTTGACACCTATGGCGGCGATCTTGTCTTCGCGCGACCAGCCCGCGCCCTTGCGCTCGACCCAGACCCCGACCCGGCCCTCGCGCATTTCTCCGATCACGTTGAAGGCGGCGAGGGCATCGATGATCCAGGCCTCCAGGGCTGAGACAAAGGTGCGCACGTCGCGGCCGCGCCTTGTCAGGTCCAGCATCACATAGGCGACCCGCTGGCCGGGGCCGTGATAGGTGTACTGGCCGCCCCGGCCGCTCTCGAAGACGGGGAAGCGGTCGGGCTCGATCAGGTCGGCGCCCTTGGCCGAAATGCCCGCCGTATAGAGCGGCGGATGCTCCAGTAGCCAGATCAGCTCGCCCGCCGTGCCCTCGGCTATGGCGGCTGCGCGGGCCTCCATGGCGGCAACGGCTGCCGGGTAGGGGACATAATCGGTCGAAACCGCCCAGCCCACGACCGCGTCGTCCGGGCGCCGGATCGAAGGCAGGCCTTTGTTTTCAAGGTTTAACGGGAGATCAAGCATACGGCCCTATTCTTGCAGTCTCGAACCCGCGACCAAGAATGGTCGAGAGTCGATTTTAGGGGCCTCAGTTCGTGAGCCAGGTCAACGCCGTCAATGTCGAGATCTCAGTTCTTCTGGGACGCTCGATCCTGCCCATGCAGCAATTGCTGCGCATGGGACGCGGCGCGGTGATCCCGCTGGACGCCAAGACCAATGACGAGGTCTGGATCCTGGCCAACAACCACCCCATCGCCCGGGGCGAGATCCAGATCAGCGACGACCGCATCGCCATCCAGGTGACGCGTGCCGCCGACGTCTATGACTACATGGCCGGCGGTGCCTGACGACAGGTTGCCCGCCGCCATTGTGCGGCTAGGCTCACTGTCATGATCAGAGCGCTTTTTCTGGCGATTATCCTCGCTGCAGTTCCCGCTGCCGGGTGGTCTGCAAAGCCAGATCAGTCGGGATTCTACGACAATCTTCGCTATATCGCGGAGGCCGATGACTATGTCGGCATCCGCCTGGATGTGCGTGACGGCCCAAAGCCCTCGGTCG
The DNA here is from genome assembly GCF_058681425.1 of Caulobacter sp. AVps18. Lineage (NCBI taxonomy): Bacteria > Pseudomonadati > Pseudomonadota > Alphaproteobacteria > Caulobacterales > Caulobacteraceae > Caulobacter > Caulobacter sp. AVps18. Next base: position 3,934,610 of record NZ_CM178737.1, on the reverse strand, counting down.
AATTCGAGCTGTGCGAGGGATGGTGCAATGGCTCGGAAGTCTTTCCGGCCAGGATCGACGGAAGCACGATCAGCTTTACCTATCAATCCAGGTGGGTGAGTGAAAACGGTCAGGCTGGCAGCGACCCTGTAGCGGTGTCAGGTCGATTTGTGCGGCGCGGGATTTGGCTGAAAATCGGTGATGCGCCTCCCGAGTTGCTTCGCTTGCGGCGACCCACCAGGCCATAAGACCGATCGCGTCGCCTCATTCGCGGCCGACTCTCAACTCTGCACTTCCCAAACCAGATTCAGTTTGCTACCAGCCGCCCCTCACCACGTGCGGTCGTGGCGGAATTGGTAGACGCGCAGCGTTGAGGTCGCTGTGCCCGAAAGGGCGTGGAAGTTCGAGTCTTCTCGACCGCACCAGGTGAGACCTACTAGAGCGTGCTTGGCGAAATCGGTTTCCGACTCGCTGGGCGCGCTCTAATCGTTTCTGGGCTTGGCTTTCGTAGCGCAAGCCAGCTCCCGTCACGCGGAACACGCGCCGCGAATCCACGCCAGCTCAGGAGGCCCCCATGACCCGGGACATTGCCGAACTGAACGACGAGGCGCTGGACGATATCGCATTTCCCAAGGCCGCCACGCCCGAGGATCTCGAAGACCTCGCCCTGGGCGATGACTACGCGCTCAATCCTGAATATGTCGAGATGGTCGTCGACGCCGCTGACAGCGGCAATACCGAGCGCCTGCGCGAACTGGTGGGTGCGCTGGAGCCCGCCGACGTCGCCGACCTGATGGGGTTTCTCTCGGCGGCCTATCGCGAAGAGGTGATTCCGCTTCTCGACCCCGAGGCGCTGGGCGAGATCATCGCCGAGCTGGAGGACAATATCCGCGAGGAGGTGCTCGAGGCCACCTCGTCGGTGACCCTGGCCCGCGCGCTGGAAGAACTGGATACCGACGACGCCGCCGACGTCATCGACGACCTAGACGACACCCGGCGCTTCCAGGTGCTGGCCGCCATGGACGAGACCGACCGGGCCGCCATCGAGACGACTCTCTCCTATGAGGACGAGACCGCCGGCCGCCTGATGCAGCGGGAATTCCTGGCCGCGCCGGAGTTCTGGAGCGTTGGGCACACGATCGACCATGTGCGCGAGGCCGGCGACTCCCTGCCGGAGCTGTTCTTCGACGTCTATGTGGTCGATCCCACCTACAAGCCTGTCGGTGCCATTCCGATCAGCCTGTTGCTACGCAGTCGCCGCGAGACGCGGTTGTCGGAGTTGATGGAGGCCGTTACCGAAATCCAGGTCGAGATGGGCCAGGAAGAGGTCGCCTATATCTTCGACAAATACCACCTGATCAGTGCGCCGGTCGTTGAGGCGGGCGGCCGGCTGGTAGGCCAGATCACCGTTGACGACATCGTCGAGGTCATCCGCGACGAGGCTCAGGCCGACATCCTCGCTCTGGCCGGTGTGTCTGATGCTGGCCGGGACGCCAGCGTGGTCGACATCGTGCGCGCGCGCCTGCCCTGGCTGATGCTGAACCTCGTTACAGCCACCATCGCCGTCAGCGGCGTAGCGGTGTTTCAGGACGAGATCGCCCAGCTGGTGGCCCTGGCCATCCTGATGCCCATCGTTTCGTCCCTGGGCGGCAATGCCGGCACCCAGACTCTGGCCGTCGCTGTGCGGGCCCTGGCCAGCAAGGAGCTGACCACGGCCAATGCCCGCCGCATCGTGCTGCGCGAGCTGTCGGTGGGGCTGGTCAACGGTCTGTGTCTGGCGCTGGTCATGGGGACCGCCACCTATCTGGTCTTCGGGCCCGAGGAGCAGCACGGCAAGCTGGCGATCATCGTCGGCCTGGCCCTGGTCACCAACATCTTCACCGCTGCGGTCGGGGGCATTCTGGCGCCGCTGGCGCTGGAGAAGATGGGGCGCGACCCGGCCGTCTCCTCCTCGATCTTTGTGACCTTCTTGACTGATTTTACAGGATTTTTTGCCGTTCTGCTGATCGCGGCCCTGCTTCTGCACTGAACCGGCGACTCCCGCGTCAGGGGAGCGCCGCGTACGGCCCCTATCTTGCGAGGAGAGAGGCGAACGCACATGCGTCTGTCTCAAATTGGGTCATTCTCCGCGATGAAACCGCGTCATCAGGTCTCCCGCGCCGCCGTCGATCTCATCAAGAGGTTCGAGGGCTACCGAATGAAGGCCGCTCAGCTGCCCGATGGCCGCTGGACGATCGGCTACGGCCATACCCTGACCGCCCGCAGTGGGGCGAGTGTCTCAGAACAGGACGCTGAAGCTCTCCTGCTCTACGACCTCATCTCTGTGGCCCATGCGGTCAATGAAAACACCTTCACGCCGTTGAATCAGAACCAGTTCGACGCCCTGAGCTGCTTTGCCTTCAATATCGGCGTCGAGAGCTTCAAGCGGTCGGGCGTCCTGCGCCGGATCAATGAGGGCTCGCTGCTGCAGGCCGCCTGCGCGATGGAGATGTGGCGCAAGGCCGATTTCGAGGGGGAGCGCATCGTCATCGACGCCCTGGTGCGCCGCCGCTCGGCGGAAAAGTCGCTGTTCCTCTCGCCGCCCGACGGTGTCTGGGTAGCCGCGCCAAGTCCCATCCTGCGTCCGCGTGTCGACTATGACGCCAGTTGCGCGGTGCCCAGCCAGACCCCGACGTCGGTTACTGCCCGTTTCGAGGGCGACAAGGCCCTGATTGAGCGCGAGGAGGGCGCGCCCTCTGCAGCGATCTCGCCGCTGGACGACAACGGCCCCAGCGCCAGCGAACAGGCTGCCGCCGCGGTCACCGCCCGTCTGGAAGCCATCCTGCCTGACGAGCCTCCGATCCCTGTCCGTCCGGTGGAACCGCGCGACGACCTGATCCTGCCTGAACCGCCCGTGCCGGTCCAGGCACCGCCCCAGGCCGTTGTCTATCAAGCGCCCGCCGCGCCGCCGCCGGCCCCCGAGCCGTCGCTGTTCGAACTGACCCCGGAGCCTGCGCCCACGACGACGCCACAGTCCGTTGTCGAGGCGGCTTCGTTCCCGCCGCCGCCGCCGCTGGCGCGGCCTGTTATGGAGCCTTCGCTGTTTGAAACCAGCGGACGCTCATCCTCGTCAGTGTTTAACCTCGATGGATTTTCGACCAGCGACACCGTGTCGTTGAGCCCCATGGACGTTCCGTTCGTCGAGTCCGAAGCCCCGCGCTTTGGCAATCTCAGCCTGCTGGTCAGCTTGGGCGTATTGGGTCTGGCGATGTTTGGCGGCGGGGTCTTGTGGATCCTCACGGTGGCGTCAGGACCCGGGCTCTCGCAGGTCAAGATGTTTGGCTATGGCGCCAGCATGATCGGCGCGATCTGTTTCGTGGTGGCGGCCTATCTGCTACTGCGCCGCCTGGCCGGTTCGGACGAGCTCGACGAAGACTAGTTTCGCGTCCCCTGTTTTCGACGGCACAAACGCCCGCAGGTCTGCTTGATCTGCGGGCGTTTGTGCTATGGGATGGGGCATGATCACAAATTCCGCACCCTCAATGGACTTCGCCCTGGGCGAGACGGCCGACGCCATTCGCGACACTACGGCCCGCTTCGCCGCTGACAGGATCGCGCCGATCGCGGCCAGGATCGACGAGACCAACGCCTTCCCGCGCGAGCTGTGGGTTCCGATGGGCGACCTGGGCCTGCACGGCATCACCGTCGAGGAAGAGTTCGGTGGCCTGGGCCTGGGCTATCTCGAGCATGTCATTGCGATGGAGGAGATTTCCCGCGCCTCGGCTTCGGTGGGACTGTCGTACGGCGCCCACTCCAACCTCTGCGTCAACCAGATCCGCCGCTGGGGTACGCCGGAGCAAAAGCATCGTTACCTGCCCAAACTGATCAGCGGCGAGCATGTCGGCTCTCTGGCCATGAGCGAAGCCGGTTCGGGATCGGACGTCGTTTCGATGAAGTTGCGGGCCGAGCTGAAGGGCGATCGCTATGTGCTGAACGGCACGAAGTTCTGGATCACCAACGCCCCCCATGCCGACACGCTCGTGGTCTATGCCAAAACCAGTGACCGCGGCATCACCGCCTTTCTGATTGAGAAGGGCATGAAGGGTTTCAGCGTCTCAAAGAAGCTCGACAAGATGGGCATGCGCGGTTCCGACACTGCCGAACTGGTGTTCGAGGACTGCGAGGTCCCTGAAGAGAACGTCATGGGCCCCGTCGGCGGTGGGGTAGGGGTGCTGATGAGCGGGCTGGACTATGAGCGCGCCGTGCTGTCGGCCGGACCGCTGGGCATCATGCAGGCCTGCCTGGACGTGGTTTTGCCCTATGTGCGCGAGCGCAAGCAGTTCGGCCAGGCGATCGGCTCGTTCCAGCTGATGCAGGGCAAGGTGGCTGACATGTATGTCGCGCTGAACTCGGCCCGGGCCTATGTTTATGCCGTGGCGCGAGCCTGCGATGCGGGCAAGACCACACGCTTCGATGCGGCAGGCGCGATCCTGCTGGCCAGCGAGAACGCTGTGCAGACCTGTCTGGAGGCCATTCAGGCCTTGGGCGGCGCTGGCTACACCCGGGAATGGCCGGTCGAACGCTTCCTGCGCGACGCCAAGCTGTACGACATCGGTGCGGGTACCAATGAAATCCGCCGCTTCCTGATCGGCCGCGAGCTGGTCGGCGGCTAGGGACAGGACATGAAAAAGGGCCGCCCCGATCGGGGCGGCCCTTCCATCGTCATGGCCGCTTCGCAGCGGTGTGACTGAACCTCGCGATTCAACGCCGTCTTAGGCGGATACCTCGCGCTTCAGGCTCCAGGTCACGACGTGCGACCGCGGTTGGAGACAATGAGACACTGGATCACCTCCTTTCAGTTGTTGAACAACACCAGGAGACTATGAGCGCCATTTTGTGTCTGTGGAAAGAGGATACTCGCGCGACGGCTTGTCGCGGGCGCGGTGCCTGAAATCAGGACAGCAGCAGCTTGATACCCACGACGACGACAGCCCAGAACAGCATGGTGCCGCCCAGCACCATCGGGCGCAGCAGCGAGAAGCGATGATGTTCGGGCATGAAGCTCGCCGATTTCGACCGGCGGTCCATGACCATGACGAGTTTGGCGGCTTGTTGCATTGTTGGCGTCCTTCCCATGAACCTCATCTACGGAAGCTCTCGACAAAAATATATGGTGAATCGTCAATTCACAAAGGGATTGGGATAAATTTTGCGCGCGACCTTTGCGCAATTTGTCGCACTGGAGAGAAAATGCCAGCCGAGGGTCGAAAGTTGGGAAGGCGCGCTCTCCATCGGTGATTTCGGGGGTATTCTTTTCTCGATCTAATGTTCGGATTTCCCTGTAATTTGACGAAAATGTCAATATCGGGCATTGGAGATGGGGCGAGCGACCCGGTCGTCACTCGCGCGGCGCGATATCTCCGTTCCCGCGAGAAGGGAATTGACTCAATTGTCGAAATTTCGGGCCGCGCCGAGAGGTTCGGCATGGCTTTTCATCATCGTCCGGCAGGCCTGAGGGCCACCCTTGCCCGCTCGATCAGGCTGGGGCGGCGGCGAAGGTCGGTGACGGGGCGGTCCAGGCCATCCAGGGCAATGGCGGCCGCGATCTTGCCGGCGCTGACCGCCGGGGCAAAGGCGCGCCAGTCACGGATATCGACCTTGTCCAGCTTGGGTGTGATCAGAACGTCGGAAGCCTCACGGCTGGCGGCCAGATCGCGCCCGGTCGACACGGTGGCTGCCCGCATCAGCAAGGCCACGATGGGCGGGCCCTTGCGCCACTCACCCGACCAGAGCCATGTCCAAAGCGAGCGCGGGGGCTGGACATCCTCGTCGGTGATGCTGCGCCCCCGGGTGACGTCGACGCCCACGATGGGCCCCAGCTGGAAGGCGCGCATGACATCGGCGGGGAAGTTCTTCATCACCGCACCATCGACCAGCACCGCGCCGTCTTCGCAAACCGGCGGCAGAACCCCGGGCAGCGAGATCGAGGCGCGCAGGGCATTGTGCAAGGGTCCCCTGCGATGCAGGTGATAGGAGCCCGATGTGAGGTTGGATGACACGCAGAAGAACGGCAGCCAAAGGTCGCTGATCTCGATGTTTCCAAAGTGCTCCTCCAAGCGGACGCGCACCTTCTCGCCACGGGTCATGGCGATCATCGGAAAGGCGATATCGTCGACGGGGCTCGACTCGACGAAGGCCTTGCGGATCCGGGCCTCCATCTCGCCGTCGTCCCAGCCCATGGCCAGGCCGGCCGCGATCACCGCGCCCATGGAGGCGCCGCCCACGAAGTCGATGGGAATCCCGCGCTCGCGCATCGCTTCTATGGCCCCGATATGGGCATAGGCCCGCGCGCCGCCGCCTGAAAGAACCAGTCCTACCGACTGGCCGGTCAGCACCCGCGCCAGGCGCTGAACGTCGGCTATGCCATTTTCGCGCAAATGGAACAGACGCGCAGCCTGGGTGGCCTCCATCCAGGCCTCCGAGCCGGTAGGCTGCTTGAGATTGGCCGACTGCAGCAGGATCAGGTCCACCAGCCTCTGGGCCTGCAGCGCGCCCGAGGCATAGGAGGGAATTTCGGCTGGCGGCGCGCGGTCGCCGCGTCCGACCCGGAACAGCCGGTCCACCTGGCGGCCGACCACATGTTTCCAGGCCGTCTCATTGGCCTCGGCGACATAGAGGACGAAGTCGTGGTCGCGCTCGACATGGGTGAACCACTCGGTGGGAGCCAGCAGCGACTCCCCGCCCTCAACCGTCACCAGATAGCCCAGCGCGCTCATGGCCCGGGCCACGCGTTCGATGACTGGCCGGATGGCTTCGCCCGCCTCGACCGCGATAAAGCCGAACACTGACGGATCGCCGATGGCTGCGTGGGTCTGGGCTTGGCGGGCGCGCTGGATCATCAGGCGCGACAGTTCCAGCATCACCGTCGGATCGCTTTCGGCGGCCTCGAAGAAGTCGGCGCGGGGCAGGGCCAGCACCTCGCTGTCGCGCAGGGCCACCAGATTGGCCGAATGCGGGGTGCCGCCGATCAGCGCCATTTCGCCGGCCGGTTCGCCGGGCCGGACTACGCCGAGGAACTGCGGCTCCTGGCCCTCGTCGCGGCGAAAAGCGCCAAGGCGGCCGGTGCGGAGGAAGTAGAGCTGGTCGGCCGTTTCGCCCGGTGCGTAAAGCGTGGCACCGCCAGGCAAAGAGAACCAGGTTGCAACCCCGTCACGGCGCTCCCGGGCGAACAAGCGCGCCAGGGCCGAGTCATCGAAGGCGTCGAGAGGCTTTCCCACAGCGGCGACGCTAGCGTGAATGCCAAGGCTTGACCATCTGGCCCCGATCGGTCCGACTGTCGCGCCTCCCGGGCCCTGGTTCGCGGAGGGATTTTGCGAATTTGTGCAATGCGGTAGGTGAAAACAACCACCTTCCGGGTTGGAATGGAAAAGGCTATGCCTCGCCTATGCCGAAGCTGAACTCCGTTATCGACCCCTCCAGCGAGACCTTCGCTCGCAATGCGGCCCATAATCGCGCCCTGGTCCAGGACCTGCGAGACAAGGTGGCCCGGGCCGCTTTGGGCGGCTCGGAAGCCACGCGCCAGCGTCACGTGGCGCGCGGCAAGCTATTGCCCCGCCAGCGGGTCGAGCGCCTGCTGGATCCTGGCTCGCCGTTCCTGGAGATCGGCCAACTGGCCGCCTGCGACCTCTATGACGGCGAGGCCCCCGGCGCTGGGGTGATCACCGGCATCGGCCGGGTCTCGGGGCGAGAGGTGATGATCGTTGCCAACGACGCCACGGTTAAGGGCGGCGCCTACTATCCGATGACGGTGAAGAAGCATCTGCGCGCCCAGGAGATCGCGGCCCAGAACCGGCTGCCGTGCGTCTATCTGGTCGACAGCGGCGGGGCGAACCTGCCCCACCAGGCCGAGGTGTTCCCCGACCGCGACCATTTCGGCCGCATCTTCTTCAATCAGGCCCGGATGAGCGCGGCGGGCATCGCCCAGATCGCCTGCGTCATGGGCTCGTGCACCGCTGGCGGCGCCTATGTGCCGGCCATGAGCGATGAGACCGTCATCGTCCGCGACCAGGGCACCATCTTCCTGGCCGGCCCGCCGCTGGTGAAGGCGGCAACGGGCGAGGTCATCAGCGCTGAGGAACTGGGCGGAGCCGACACCCACGGCCGTCGCTCGGGCGTCGTCGACCACGTGGCCAATGACGATGAGCACGCGCTGGAGATCGTCCGTTCCATCGTCGCCAACCTCAACACGACCAAGCCGGCCGAAATGGTCGTGGCTGACGCCAAGCCGCCCCGCTTCGACGCCGAGGAGCTGTACGGGATCGTCCCGATCGATGTGCGCGCGCCCTATGACGTGCGCGAGGTCATCGCGCGCATCGTCGACGGCAGCGAGTTCGACGAGTTCAAGGCCCTGTATGGCACGACCCTGGTTTGCGGCTTCGCCCGCATCTGGGGGCAGCCGGTGGCGATCCTGGCCAATAACGGCGTGCTGTTCAGCGAGAGCGCCGTCAAGGGCGCGCACTTCATAGAACTGGCCTGCAAGCGCAAGATTCCATTGGTCTTTCTGCAGAACATCTCGGGTTTTATGGTCGGCGGAAAATACGAGGCCGGCGGCATCGCCAAGGACGGTGCCAAGCTGGTCACGGCGGTCGCCTCGGCCGAGGTGCCCAAATTCACCGTGCTGATCGGTGGCAGCTTCGGGGCCGGCAACTACGGCATGTGCGGCCGCGCCTACAGCCCGCGCTTCCTGTTCACCTGGCCCAATAGCCGCATCTCGGTGATGGGCGGCGAGCAAGCCGCCAGTGTGCTGGCCACTGTCCATCGCGACGCCGCCAAATGGTCCGACGAGGAAGCTGAGGCCTTCAAGGCCCCGATCCGTCAGAAGTACGAGGACGAGGGCAACCCCTATCACGCCACCGCGCGGCTCTGGGACGACGGCATTATTGATCCGGCGCAAACCCGTGACGTGCTGGGTCTGGCTATCTCGGCTAGTTTGAACGCGCCCATACCCGAAACGACCTTTGGCGTGTTCAGGATGTGATCTGGAGGATCCAATGACCAATCCCATCGCCGACCCCATCGTCGAAGTCCCAGACACTGACGCGGTGAGCCCGCTGGTTCAGCTGGAAAGCACGCCCGAAGGGGCGGTTACCGTCTGGATCAACCGGCCCGAAAAGAAGAACGCCTTCGATGCGGCGACCATCGCGGCCCTGCGCGAGGCGTTCGAGACCCTGCACGGCGCCGAGGGCGTCCGGGTGGTGTTCCTGCGCGGCATGGGCGGGGCGTTCAGCGCCGGCGCCGACCTGAGCTGGATGGCCGATGCCATTGAGTGGGACGAGGATGACAACCGCCAGGACGCCCTTGAACTGGCCCACATGCTCAAGGCCCTGCACGACGTTCCGGCCCTGACCGTGGCGCTGGTCGAAGGCCCCGCGTTTGGCGGCGGCGCCGGTCTGGTTGCGGCCTGCGATCACGCCATGGCCACGGCGGACGCCACCTTCAGCTTCTCGGAGGTCAAGCTAGGCCTGACCCCGGCCACCATCAGCCCCTATGTCATTGCCGCCCTGGGCCCGCGCACGGCCAAGCTGCTATTTGCCACGGGCCGGGTATTTGATGCGGATGCGGCCTGGAGCTACGGCCTGGTCGATGAGGTGTTCGACGATGTCGCCGGGCTGGAGGTGGCGCGCGACAGCCTGATCGAGGAGATGGTCGCCTGCGCCCCGGGCGCGATCGGCGACGCCAAGGCCCTGGTCAATGACTTCGCCGGCCAAAAGCTTGATCGCGGCCTGATCGAGGAAACGGCCAAGCGCATTGCGCGCCGCCGGGTCTCGGAAGAAGGGCAGGAAGGCGTTCGGGCGTTCCTGGCGCGCCGCAAGCCGGTTTGGACAACCTGACCTCGCTCGCAATTCGAAGGGTTCATGCTTGCAGCCGGCCGGCTGGGGCATAGAGATCCGCTTCTTTCAAAAATGGCCACGCGATCCGATCTCGGGTCGCGTGGCGAAGAAACAGGATTAGGTGGGCGATGATTGAATCCGTCCTGATCGCCAATCGGGGCGAGATCGCGCGGCGGATCATCCGCACGGCGCGTGAAATGGGCGTGCGCACCATCGCCGTCTATTCGGAGGCTGACGCCGACGCGCCCTTCGTGATGGAAGCCGACTCCGCGATCCTGATCGGCCCTGCGCCGGCGCGGGAAAGCTATCTGGTTCCGGAGAAGATCCTGGCGGCCGCCCGGCAGATGGGCGCAGAGGCTATCCATCCTGGCTATGGCTTCCTGTCCGAGAACGCCGACTTTGCCCAGGCGGTGCTGGACGCAGGTCTGGTCTGGATCGGTCCGCCGCCGTCGGCGATCCGGGCCATGGGCCTGAAGGACGCCGCCAAGACGCTGATGATCGCCGCCGGCGTACCCACGACGCCCGGCTATCTGGGCGACGACCAGTCGGTCGAGCGCCTGACCACCGAGGCGGCCGCGATCGGCTATCCCGTGCTGATCAAGGCCGTGGCCGGCGGCGGCGGCAAGGGCATGCGCAAGGTGCTGGCGGCCGCTGACTTCGCCGAGGCCCTGGCCTCGTGCCGCCGCGAGGCCGCCGCCAGCTTCGGCGACGACCGAGTGTTGCTGGAGAAATATGTCACTCGCCCGCGCCACATCGAGGTGCAGGTGTTTGGCGACAGCCATGGCAATGTCGTTCACCTGTTCGAGCGGGACTGCTCGCTGCAGCGCCGCCATCAGAAGGTGATCGAGGAAGCTCCGGCCCCCGGCATGGACGACGCGACCCGTGAGGCTGTCTGCGCCGCAGCGGTCAAGGCCGCCAGGGCCGTGGGCTATGTCGGGGCCGGCACGGTGGAGTTCATCGCCGACGCCAGTGAGGGCCTGCGCGCTGACCGCATCTGGTTCATGGAGATGAACACCCGCCTGCAGGTCGAGCATCCGGTTACCGAGATGGTCACGGGGCAGGACCTGGTCGAGTGGCAGATCCTGGTCGCCTCGGGCGAACCCCTGCCGCTGGAGCAGGACGAGATCACCCTGGACGGCTGGGCCATGGAGGCGCGCCTCTATGCCGAGAACCCGCAGACGGGGTTCCTGCCCTCGACGGGCAAGCTTAAGCACTTCCGCCTGCCCGAGGGCGACGTGCGCGTCGACAGCGCGGTGGAGGAGGGTGGCGAGGTCACGCCCTTCTACGATCCGATGATCGCCAAGCTGATCGCCCACGGCGTGGATCGTGAGGACGCTGCCGCGCGCCTGGCCGAGGCCTGCGGACTGGTCGAGGTGTGGCCGGTCAAGACCAATGCGGCGTTCTTGGCCCGGTGCGCGAGCCATCCCGACTTCGTCGAAGGGCGGATCGACACCGGCTTCATCGAGGCGCGGCTGGATGAACTGCTGGAGCGCCCCTTCACCGACGCGCCGACCCTGGCGGCCATCGGCCAGCGCCTGGAAGGGTTCATGGCCGCCGACGAGCCGCGCGCCGATCCGTTCGCCAGCGCGCCCTCGCGCCTGCTGGGCTTTCGGATGAACGCCCCGCGCGCCGCCATGGACCTGCCGATGAGCGTGGATGGCCGCAAGGTTCCCCTGCGCGTCGCCCTGGCCGGAGGCGTCGGCGATGACTGGTCGTGGGACATCACGGTCGAGGATGGCCGGGCGCTGGACGACGTCGATGTGCTGCCGACCGTACATGGTGACGGCCCGCTGCTGGTTTTCGAGGGTGGCGACGTCCAGGCGTTCGAGTTCGAGTATCAGGCGGTCGCCAGCCATTCCGCGGCCTCGGACGGCGCAATCCTGTCGCCCATGCCGGGAAAGATCGTTTCGGTGGCGGTCGAGGCCGGTCAGAGCGTCGTCAAGGGGCAGACCCTGCTGACGCTGGAGGCCATGAAGATGGAGCACGCCCTGGCCGCGCCGTTCGACGGGGTGGTGGCCGAGCTGTCGGCCGTGGCCGGCGGTCAGGTCAGCGAAGGCGTGGTGCTGGCGCGCCTGGCCCCTGCCGACTAGTTAGGCCCCATGGCGCTTCACATTATCAAGCTGGTCGTCGGCTGCGACACGATCGAGGACCTGCAGGCCTGGCATAAGGGCGAGGAGCCGTGGATCATGCATACCCGCATGACGCCAAAACGGATCGACGAGGTGCTGGACGGCGGCTCGCTGTATCGCGTCTTTAAGGGCCAGATTCTGTGCCGCCAGAAGATCCTGGCCATCGACACGGTGGGCGAGGGGGCGGCCAAGCGCTGTGAGGTGACGGTCGATCCGCCGATTATCCGCGTGGTTCCGCAGCCCAGGCGGGCTTTCCAGGGCTGGCGCTATCTGCCGACCGAGGATGCGCCCGCCGATCTGGCGGACAGTGAAGCGGCGGAGATGCCCCATGACTTGGCCCGGCAGTTGCGCGAACTGGGAGCCTGGTAGGCGTCAGACGGCGATGTTGTCGATCAGGCGTGTTCGACCCAGCCAGGCCGCCACGAGGATCCGGCCGGTGGCGTCGCCGATGGGACCGGGCCCCAGTTTCGACAGGTCGGACGCCTCGCGGATGTCGAGATAGTCGATCTGGCCAAAGCCGCCGGCGGACAGGGCGGTCTTTCCGGCAGCTTCCGCCTCATCGATCCGACCGCCGGCCGCAACGGCCGCTGCGGCTTCGCGCAGGGCGCGGGGCAGGACGGCGGCGATGGCCCGCTCTTCGGATGACAGGTAGGCGTTGCGCGATGACAGGGCTAGGCCATCGTCGGCCCGCGCCGTCGGGGCGGCGATGATTTCGACCGGAATGTCCAGGTCGCGGACCAGGCGTTTGATGACCTGCAGCTGCTGATAGTCCTTCTCGCCGAACACCGCATAGTCGGCCTGGCTCTGGATCAGCAGCTTGGCCACCACGGTGGCGACGCCGCCGAAGAACTGCGGACGAGCGGCCCCTTCCAGCGGCTCGGAGACGCCCGATACGCTGATCGCGGTGGAAAAGCCGGGGGCGTACATTTCGGTGGCCGTCGGCGCGAACATCAGGTCACAGCCGACCGAGGCCAGCTTTTCAGCGTCGATCGCCTCGCCGCGCGGATAGGCGTCGAAGTCTTCGTGCGGTGCGAACTGCCTGGGGTTGACGAAGACACTGGCGACAGTGCGGCGAGCGTGGGTCTGGCCCAGCTTGACCAGGGTCAGGTGCCCCTCGTGAAGGGCGCCCATGGTCGGGATCAGGGCCACCTGCTCGCCGGCGGCCTTCCAGGCGGCCACATGGGTGCGCAGTTCGGCGACTGTGCGAACGATGGTCAATGGATCTTGGGGCATCGACGGCCTCCTGTAAGCGCAGGCGTGGCTTATGGCCGAGGGCCGCGACGGCGTCCACATCGCCGCTGTGGTGAAGCTTCCGGCAGAGCTTGCTGTGTCGCTACCTGCGACAAAAGGTGCTGTGGATCAAAGTGATGTCCGCTCGGCGAGGTTATGAATCTCGTGTTAACTTTTCATCGCCTGCGCGAGTCGCGGCGGAAGAAGGAGCGAGCACATGGCCGAAACGCGCGTGATCGTCGTTGGAAACGAAAAGGGCGGCGCCGGTAAGTCAACCATCGCCGTGCATCTTGTGACGGCCCTGCTGTACGGCGGTGCCAAGGTGGCGGTGATCGATCTGGATCTGCGCCAGTGCACCTCCATGCGCTTCTTCGAGAACCGTCGCACCTGGCTGGAGAACAAGAAGCTGCCCTTGCCGGAGCCGATCCAGCTTCGCCTGAGCGACGACGACGTTGCCCTGGCCGCCGCGCCCGAGGCCGAACAGATCGAACGTTTCGAGATTGCCTTCGCCCGGGGTCGGGAAGAGGCCGATTTCGTGCTTATCGACACCCCCGGCGGCGACACGGCCATCTCGCGCCTGGCCCATGGCCGCGCTGACCTGATCGTGACCCCGTTGAACGACAGCTTCGTCGATTTCGACATGCTGGGTCACGTCGATCCGGTGACGATGGAACTGACCACCCCCAGCCTCTATTCCCAGTCGGTCTGGGAAGCCCGCAAGGCCCGCGCCATGAGCGGACAGCGGCAGGCCCTGGACTGGGTGGTGCTGCGCAACCGCCTGGCCACCACCGAGGCCCGTAACCGCAAACGCCTGGAAGACCGGCTTACGGCCCTGGCCAAGCGGGTCGGTTTCCGCATGGGTCCCGGACTGCGCGATCGGGTGATCTACCGCGAACTGTTCCCGTTCGGCCTGACGATCGCCGATCTGTCGCCTCAGGTTCGGCCCGTGCCGGTTTCGCTGCAGCATCTGGCCGCGCGCCAGGAGCTACGCGCCCTGATGCATTCGCTTGGCCTTTCGGCCTATTCCGGAGAAACTCTGCTCGCCGCTCAGTAGGGGCCCCTCGGGGGCAGCCTGAGCGCGTCCGGAACCGTGATGATCTATCTGTTGCTTGGCGCGGCCGTGCTGGCCCTGGTGTTCTGGCGCGGTGGTCGCCCCCTGTTCAAGGGTGACGGCTGGCGCATAGGCGCGGGCGTGCTGGCCCTGGTCGCTTTTGCGGGCGCGGCCTACACCACCATTCGAGGCGGCTGGGGTACAGGACTGGTGCTGGGCGTCGTGGGCCTGTGGAGCGCTTCAGAAGCCCGCCGCCGCTCCCCTGTCCGCAAGGTCGCATCGCCAGAAGTGCAGGGGCCCAGCCTGACCGAGGCTCGCGCGATCCTCGGCGTTGCGCCCGACGCCAGCGCCAATGAAATCAAGGCCGCCCATGCCCGCCTGATCCGCATGGCCCATCCTGACAAAGGAGGCACTGCAGGTCTTGCGGCCCAGCTCAATGCGGCGCGGGATCGGCTGCTGAAGGGGTAAGGCTGACTTCTGTCTCGATCAGCCATTATTTTCCCCTATCGACGGAGGCCTGCGCATGGATCGAATTATGGTAGCCGAACCCGACGGCGATGACCAAAAGGATCAGCAGAGGTGAACGCGACAAGGGTAGTCGTTTGTCTTGCAATCCTCTTTTTCGTCGTGGCCAAGCCTGCCCACGCATGCAGGGTGGCCCCGACGCGATTTGACCCCCGAGCACAACCATCCGAGGTTATCTTGCTGGGTCATGTCGTTGATGTGGTCGCGACGTCAGGGATCACTGAAGCGAGAGTTGCCGTTGATCAAGTCGCAGTCGGCCGCTTCAAGCGAACGCAATACACACTCAGCTGGGGAGCAATTTTCGGGCCGGGCATGTGCCCTCCCAGAAGTCCCCGCGTGACGAAGGGGCAAAAGGTCGCGATCTATCTTGGACGCAAATCCGGAAAGTTGGCCGTCCAGGGCTGGCTCTTGGCTGATGATGCCGTTCGTATCGATGCCCGGCTTCGGAGAAAACCCTAACCCGGCGACAACACCATGCAAGGCTGGCGCTTGGCGGTGATTGCGGCGCAGGCGCTGCGGGCGGCTTCGGCGGTGAGGCCCTGGAACTGCGCTCGGAACGAACCGCCGGCCCCTTCCACGGCGCCTTCAGCGTCGGCGACCACCTTGGTGAAGCGCTTGCGCACGATGGACAGTTGTTCCTTGGCCAGGCTCTTGGACTTGAACGCGCCGACCTGGACGCTCCACTTGCCCTTGGCCTTCGAGGTGGCCTGTGCGGTCTTGAGGCTGGGCGAGACCTTCAGCGCCGTCGCGGCGCGCGGCGTTTCGGTCAGCACGATCTTCAGGCCCGACTGCTCGCCGTCGCCCTGCTCGACCGAGGGGCGCATGACCGATCCGCGTGGCTCGTCCTCATAGAGATTGGCCGCGATGGTGGTGCGGTCTCCCTTGGAGCGGCGCTTGAGCACGTCGAAGCCCGTCAGCAGCAGGTCTTCCATATTGTTGTCGCGCCAGGCGGTGGACTGGCCGCCCAGAACCACGGCGATCAGGCGGCGACCGTCGCGGACGGCCGAGCCGGCCAGGTTGAAGCCCGAGGCGTTGGTGTAGCCCGTCTTGAGACCGTCAAAGCCGTCCATGCTGTCCAGAAGGCGATTGTGGCCGCGGATCGTCGTGCCCCGGAACGAGAAGGATCTGACGCTGAAATAGCTGTAGTATTGCGGGAAGTCGCGCATGGTGGCGCGCGACAGGATGGCCAGATCGCGGGCCGTGCTGATCTGGCGGCTGTCGGGCAGGCCGGAAGCGTTTACGAAGCGGGTGTTGCGCATGCCCAGTTCCTGGCCGCGCAGGGTCATCAGGGCGGCGAATCGCGACTCGCTGCCGCCCAGCTTTTCAGCCATGGCAACGGCGATATCATTGGCCGATTTCACGGTCATGGCGCGGATCGCCTCGTCGACCGTCAGGCTGTCGCCGGCGGGCAGACCCAGCTTCGTGGGGGCCTGGGCGGCTGCGCGGGGCGAGATCACGATGCGGTCGGTGGGCTTCAGGCGACCTTCGCTCATCGCTTCGAACGCCAGGTAAAGCGTCATGACCTTGGTCACCGAAGCGGGGTAGCGAGGGCTGTCAGCCCGTTGATCATAAAGGACTTCACCCGAATTGGCGTCGATCACGATGGCTGCATATTTCGGCTCTGACGCCTTCAGTTGCAGATAGGGGATCTGGGCCAGGGCGGTGGTCGGCGTGACCATGCCGGTCAGGCAGGCCAAAGCCAGGCCGGCAGCGGCGACCAGGGAGCGGGCGGAGTGAAGCTTGGCGAACATGCGATGAGCGTCCGTCATTTGATACTGAGCGGTTCCGCACCGCCACACGCGTAACCCTAGCATGGTCTCCTGCGCCTTTCGTCAAAGTAAACAACCAGTGAGCAACAACGCCGCAGGTGCGAAAAATTCGGGCGTGTTGCGGCCAGGCTTGCGTTGACGCTTGGTCATGGTGCGCTGCACAATTTTGTTGACTGCTGCACTGCAGCATGGCAAATCAACGTTGTCCCAAGCGCATGGGGCTGCCCGCTCAGCTTCGCCATGCCCCGCCATCTGCCAGGAGACTCCCCATGGCCGCCGCCGAAACGATGAAGAAGACCGTCGAACAGTTCAGCACCGCCTCGAACCAAGCGTTCAAGGACGGCGTAGAGAAGTCGCTGGCCGCCCTCGCGGAAGCCAACACCCTGTCGAAGAAGAACCTCGAAGCCGTCGTCGCTTCGGTGACCGCCGCCACCAAGGGCGCTGAAGCCCTGGGTGCCGAGACCTTCGCCTACTCCAAGAAGGCCGCCGAAGATCAGGTCGCCGCCGTGAAGTCGCTGGCCGGCGCCAAGAGCGTTCAGGAAGCCATGGAACTGCAGACGACCTTCGCCAAGTCGGCGATGGAAGCCTATATCGCCCAGATGACCAAGGCCTCCGAGATCGTCTCGGCCTCGATCAAGGACTCGATGAAGCCCCTCAACGAACGCGCCAGCGCCGCCGTTGAAAAGTTCCAGGCCGCCCGCTAAGGCGACCCCGCTGGCCCGCCTCGCGCGGGCCGGACATTACGATCAAAGGCCCGCGCCGGTAACGGTTCGGGCCTTTTTTCTTGTGCCTGCCCTTGGCGAGGTTAAGCATTGCGGCTCGTGAACGGAGTGCGTGATGTCGAAGATTGAAGACCGCCTGGCCGAGCTTGGCCTGACGCTGCCGCAACCGGTTGCCCCGGTGGCCAACTATGTACCGTTTGTGCGGTCCGGGAACCTGATCCACATTTCCGGCCAGATCTCGCTGGACGCCTCTGGTGGTATCAAGGGAACGGTGGGCGTCGATGTTGATCTGGAGACGGCCCAGGCTGCGGCGCGTCTGTGCGGGATCAATCTGCTGGCCCAGATGAAGGCCGCCTGCGACGGTGACCTGGATCGTGTGGTCAAGGTGGTCAAGCTGGGCGGTTTCGTCCAGGCGGGGCCAGACTTCATCGACATTCCCAAGGTGGTCAATGGCTGCTCGGACCTGATGGTCGAGGTGCTGGGCGACGCCGGGCGCCACGCCCGCTCGGCGGTCGGGGTGTATCGCCTGCCGCTGGGCTTTGCGGTCGAGGTCGATGCGGTGGTGGAGATTTCCTGATGCGCGCGCACGAGCGTCCTTCGACCGAGGTGTTTGGCGAGGCCTGGGAGCGACTGTTCGAGCCCGCCATCGCCCACCGAGGCCTTTGGGCGCCGGGCGGCGCACCGGAAAATTCGCTGGCCGCGTTCCAGGCGGCCTGCGCGCGCGGCTACGCCATCGAGCTCGACGTGCAGCTGACCGCCGATGGCCAGGCTGTGGTCTTTCACGACGACAAGCTGGATCGCCTGACTGGCATCTTGGGCCGGGTGCGCGACCACACTGCCGCCGATCTGGGGTCCATGACCCTGTCGGGCACTGACGAGACCATTCCCACCCTGGCCGACACCCTGACGCTGATCGGCCATCGGGCCATGGTCTATATCGAGCTGAAGACCCCGTTTGGCGAGGTGGGGGATCTGGAGAAGGTGGTCTCGGAAATCCTGATCGACCACAACGGGCCCACCGCCGTGATCGGCTTCAATCCCTATTCCCATGCCTGGTTTGCCGACCATCATCCGCAGATCCTGCGCGGGCTCGATTCCTACAGCTGGAACGACGACAGCGCGCGCAAGCTAGCCCCGGAGATGCGCCGGTCCCTGGCCGCCCTGGAGCAGGTCGAGATCGCCCGTCCGGACTTCCTGGCCCTTGGCCTGGACATGCTGCCCAGCGCCCGCGCCGACGTCTATCGCGCCAAGGGCATGCCGGTGATCGCCTGGACTGTTCGCTCGCCCGAGCAGTGGGATGCGGTCAGCGACCACTGCGATAATCTGATCTTCGAGGGCTTTGAGGCGTGACTTCGGTCAAGGCGGCGGTTCGCGTTCATCGCGAGATCGCCGAGATCGGGCGAGGCGCCTGGGACGCTTGCGCTGCGCCGACGGGCGATCCTTTCGTCAGCTACGATTTCCTGTCGATCCTGGAAGAGAGCGGCTGCGTCGCCGCCCGCACCGGATGGGCACCCCAGCATCTTTCGGTCGAGGATGAGGCCGGCGTCGTGGCGGGCGTCATGCCGCTCTATCTGAAGTCTCATAGCCAGGGCGAATATGTCTTCGACCATGCCTGGGCCGACGCCTATGAGCGGGCGGGCGGGCGCTACTATCCCAAGCTCCAATGCTCCTCGCCGTTTTCGCCGGTGACGGGTTCGCGCCTGATCGTGCGGCCAGATGTGGATCTCGATGACGGCCGCTCGGCCCTGCTGGGGGGAGCCCTGACCCTGTGCCAGCGCATGGAGGCCTCGTCGCTGCATGTGACCTTTCCCCGGGCCGACGAGTGGGCCTGGATGGGGGAGCGGGGCCTGTTGCTGCGGCAGGACCAGCAGTATCACTGGGAGAACAACGGCTACGCGACCTTTGACGACTTCCTGGCCGCCCTGTCGTCCAACCGGCGCAAGGCCATTCGCCGCGAACGTCGTGACGCGCAGGACGGGCTGGAGATCGTGTCCCTGACGGGCGACGCCCTGACGGAAGAGCATTGGGACGCCTTCTTCGGCTTCTACATGGACACCGGAAGCCGCAAGTGGGGACGGCCCTATCTCAACCGCGCCTTCTATTCCCTGCTGGGCGAGCGAATGGCCGACAAGGTGATCCTGGTCATGGCGCGTCGGCCGGGCGGTCCGTGGATCGCTGGAGCTCTGAACCTGCTGGGCCGCGACTGCCTCTATGGCCGCCACTGGGGCTGCGCGGAGGACGTGCCGTTCCTGCATTTCGAGCTTTGCTACTATCAGGCCATTGAGCACGCGATCCGCCTGGGCCTGCCCCGCGTCGAGGCCGGTGCCCAGGGGCAGCACAAGATTGCCCGGGGCTATCTGCCCAGCGCGGTCTATTCCGCCCACTGGATCGCCGACCCCATGCTGCGCAAGCCCGTGGCCGACTATCTGGACCGCGAGCGCGAGGCGGTTGCCAGCGACATGCAGATGCTCAGCGAGGAGTATTCGCCGTTCCGGCAGGCGCAATAGGCGCGCCTTATCGCAGGTCGAGCTTGGCGACCTTGTCTTTGACTTCGGCCTTGGGATCGGTGCCGAGCAGCATCTTGAGGCCCGTGAACAGGCTGTGCTCGTTCAGCCAGATCTGCGCTTGGCCGGGCTCGAACCGTAACAGGCGAAGCTTGGGGTCGGTCTTGCCGTCATACCAGGCCGCGACGAACGGGTTCCAGAGGCGCTCGACAGTGGCGGGATCGGTATCGACCGTGATCCTGCCCTCGACCGTCGCAAACACATCGTGGCCCTTCGACACGAACTGGAAGAGGCCATCGCGCTCATTGTCACCGATGGACACGACCAGATCATTAGCGGCGGACGTGAAGATCCACAGCGGGCCACCCTGGTCGCTTTCAAACTGAACCGTCATGGGCTGGCCCTTGCCGTCGGGATCACCGGGAAGGCCCAGCATCACGGTGCGGTCCGCCTTGAGGGCTTTCCAGAAGGTCTGGGTAAGTTCGGCATCTTTCGACATGGCAGTCTCCGTTCGAGAAGCCAACGAAGCAGCGCTGGTGATGTTCCCTTTGGGATGGCTCCGTCTTCGCCCGAGCCAGGGCCAGATTGCGGACGCTGCTTGCGCGCGGCCCCTGGTTTGCTACCACCAGCAGAAGCATTTTGATCTAAGCACGACAGGCCTTGAACCGGCGTTCCCGGTCAGCTGCGCGGCGTGACAGGAGACGGCCATGAGCCTTCACGGAACCTACGACGCCGACAACATCTTCGCCAGGATCATCCGGGGCGAGATGCCGGCCGTGAAGGTGTTCGAGGACGATCAGGTCCTGTGCTTCATGGATGTGTTCCCCCAGGCCAAGGGGCACATGCTGGTGATTTCCAAGACCAGCCAAGCCCGCAACCTACTCGAGGCCGAGGCCAAGACCCTGGGGCGGCTGATCGGCGCCACCCAGAAGGCCGCAGCCGCTGTGACCGCCGCGCTCAAACCTGACGGCGTCATCGTCACCCAGTTCAACGGTGCCCCGGCCGGTCAGACCGTGTTTCACCTGCATTTCCATGTGATCCCCCGCTACGAGGGCGAGACCATGGGCCGGCACGGCGAGGGCATGGCGGATGTCGAGGACCTGAAGGTCCTGGCCGAGAAAATCGCGGCGGCGCTTTAGGCACCGGGAACCAGCTTGATCAGGGCGGTGGATATGGTCATCAGCACAGCTACTCCGCCCATCAATGCCCAGCCCTGAACGCGAAGTTTCTCGCTCAGGCGCGCTTCCAGAGAGGCTATTTCGCCCTTGAGTTCCAGCTTCGTGGCGAGCAACTCGGCCTTGGTCGCCATATCCCGGATGTCTGCTTTTGTCGCCATATCCCGAATGTCGGCCTTGGTGGCCATGTCGCGAATATCGGCTTTGGTGGCGAGATCACTGATGTCTGGCATCTGTGCCGTTTGCTGAACCAGTTCTACGATGGCCTCGGCCGCGCGCTCGTCCATCCCCGCTTCACGCAGGCGCTTTGACGCGCTGAGGGTGTCGAAGGCTATCGCGGTCATGGGTACACGCTAGTCGGGCGTTCTCGTTTTGTCTACACGTTTTGCGTGTCGGCTGGCATCAAAAAAGGCCCGGATCGCTCCGGGCCTTTTCGTTGAGGTCTTGGCCTATTCGACCAGGGCCGGTTCGGCTTCGGTCTCGGTGGCCGCAGCACCCTTGGCGGGCTTTTCCGGGGTGCTTTCGATCTCGAAGTCGATCTTGCTGTCCTTGAGGATGATCTTGACGTGGCCGCCGCGCACCAGACGTCCAAACAGGATGTCGTCGGCGAGGGGCTTCTTGATGTGCTCCTGGATGACCCGGCCCAGGGGGCGGGCACCGTAGAGCTCGTCGAAGCCGTTCTTGGCCAGCCAGTCGGCCGCGTCGTCGGACAGTTCGATCGTCACGTTCCGGTCGGCCAGCTGGGCCTCCATCTGCATGACGAACTTCTGCACGACCATGCGGATGATCTCCGGCGTCAGCGGCTTGAAGGCCACCACCGCGTCGAGGCGGTTGCGGAATTCCGGCGTGAACAGGCGCTTGAGGGCGGCCTCTTCCTCGCCGACCACCTTGTCGCGACCAAAGCCGATGGACTGGCGCTGGGCGTCCGAGGCGCCCGCATTGGTGGTCATGATCAGCACCACATTGCGGAAATCGACCTTCTTGCCGTTGGAGTCGGTGAGCACACCGTGGTCCATGACCTGCAGCAGGATGTTGTAGACGTCCTGGTGGGCCTTCTCGATTTCGTCGAGCAGCACCACGGCGTGCGGGTGCTGATCGACGGCGTCGGTCAGTTGGCCGCCCTGATCATAGCCGACATAGCCGGGAGGGGCGCCGATCAGGCGGCTCACGGTATGGCGTTCCATGTACTCGGACATGTCGAAGCGGATCATCTCGATGCCCAGCGTCTGGGCCAGCTGCTTGGCGGCTTCGGTCTTGCCGACGCCCGTCGGGCCGCTGAACAGGAACGAGCCGATCGGCTTGTCGGCATCGCGCAGACCCGCCCGGGCCAGCTTCATGGCCGAGGACAGCTGCATGATTGCATCGTCCTGGCCGAACACAGTGCGCTTCAGATCTGTTTCCAGTTCCTTCAGCGCCTCGGTGTCCGACTTGGAAACCGACTTTGGCGGGATGCGGGCGATCTTGGCCACGACGGCCTCGATCTCCTTGACGCCCAAGACCTTCTTGCGACGGTTTTCGGGTAGCAGCATCTGGCCCGCGCCGGCTTCGTCGATCACGTCGATCGCCTTGTCGGGCAGTTTGCGGTCGGTGATGTACTTGGCCGACAGCTCGACCGCGACCTTGATGGCGTCGTTGGTGTATTTCAGCTTGTGGAAGTCCTCGTAGTAGCTCTTGAGGCCCTTGAGGATCTTGATGGTGTCTTCCACCGACGGCTCGTTGACGTCGATTTTCTGGAAGCGACGGACCAGGGCCCGATCCTTCTCGAAGTGCTGACGGAACTCCTTGTAGGTGGTCGATCCCATGCAGCGCAGGCTGCCTGAGGCCAAAGCGGGCTTCAGCAGGTTCGAAGCATCCATCGCTCCGCCGCTGGTCGCGCCGGCACCGATAACGGTGTGGATCTCGTCGATGAACAGCACCGCATTGGGGTGGTTCTCGAGCTCCTTGACCACCTGCTTGACGCGTTCCTCGAAGTCGCCGCGATAGCGGGTGCCGGCCAGCAGCGCGCCCATGTCGAGCGAGAAGATCGTGGCTTCGGCAAGGACTTCAGGAACCTGGTGGGTAATGATCTTGCGCGCCAGGCCCTCGGCGATAGCGGTCTTGCCCACGCCGGGTTCGCCCACCAGCAGGGGGTTGTTCTTGGTGCGGCGACACAGGATCTGGATCGCGCGTTCCACTTCGCTCGCGCGGCCGATCAGCGGGTCGACCTTACCCTGGCGGGCCTTCTCGTTGAGGTCGACGCAATAGGCTTCCAGAGCCTCGCCACCCGTTTTGGTGTTGGGCTTCTCGGCGTCGTCTTCGGCCGTGCTGTTGTTGGCACCCTTGACGACCTTGGGCTCGGAGGCACCGGCCTTCTTGGCGATGCCATGGGCGATGAAGTTCACCGCGTCATAGCGCGTCATGTCCTGCTCTTGCAGGAAATAGGCGGCGTGGCTCTCGCGTTCGGAGAAGATGGCCACCAGCACATTGGCACCGGTGACTTCTTCGCGACCCGACGATTGCACATGGATCACGGCGCGCTGGATCACGCGCTGAAAGCCGGCGGTGGGCTTGGCGTCTTCTTCGTCATCGACGACCAGTGAGGCCAGTTCGACATCGAGATAGTTCACGAGGCTTTTCTTGAGCGCGGTCAGATCGACGTCGCAGGCGCGCATCACGCCCGCGGCGTCATCGTCGTCGGTGAGTGAGAGGAGCAGATGCTCCAGGGTGGCGTACTCGTGCTTTCGCTGGTTGGCGAAGGCGACGGCGCGGTGAAGGGACTCTTCGAGGGGGCGAGAAAACGAGGGCAAGGGGGGAGGCTCCTCAGTCTTTTTCCATGGTGCACTGCAGGGGATGCTGATGACGGCGCGCCGAGTCGATGACTTGCGCAACCTTCGTTTCAGCGACTTCGTAGGTGTATACGCCACACACACCAACACCGTGTTGATGAACGAGCAGCATTATCCGGGTCGCGTCTTCGCGTGACTTGTTGAAGAACCGTTCGAGGACGTACACGACGAATTCCATCGGCGTGTAGTCGTCGTTCAAAATCAGTACTCGATAGAGCGAAGGCTTCTGTGTCTTCGGCTTCACCTCAGTGATGACCGAAGATCCAGAACCGTTATTCTGTCCGCCTTGCTTCCGCTCGGCCATTGACCGTTCTCTCCCGGCGGGACGAACCACCCGCCTGTCATGGATTAGATATGGAAACTCGCCGGCTTTGGAAGGGGCCGACGCGCCGCTGCGCCGCTTTAACACAGGGGCGCCCTCGAAAACGGCTTCGCCATTGGGAAATCGCAGGCTGCAGTCCGACGGTTTCCTGTGGCGAGGAGCGCAGATGGGGCGCGGCAAGGCGTCGCGCAAGAGGCTGACGACGCCTCCAGAGACCGACTCGGCGCCTAGGGATTCGGCAGCGTGTATTCCAGGTCGTAGAGATGCTGGCCGCCCGTGGCGTCGATGGTCAGGCGCCCGGCGATGCCTTTCAGTGCTCCCGAACCGGAGTCGGGCGCGATCTCCACGGTCAACTGCCGCGACTCGCCACGCATCACGCCCTGGTGGGCGAGGGCGAAGCTGCCGGCCTTGCCGTTCAGCGATCCGGTGACGCGCTCGACGGCCACATAGACGGCTGATCCGGGCGTGTCGCTCATGATGGTCAGCATCTGGCCCTTGCCGACACCCTCAAGGTCGCCGTGAAAAACCTTGTCCAGCGACAGCCGGCCCAGGGTCGAGCCCTCGGCCTTGTCCTGCTCCTGCGGGGCCATCTTGACCTCGAAGGCGCCCTTTGCGTGATGCAGGGCGGGTTGCGAAGGCGAAGGGCTCTGCGCCAGAGCCGCCGTGGAAGCGCCAGTGAGGCTCAAGACGGCCAAGGCGATGATCAGTAAGCGCGACATGGGGTCTCCGACGGTGGGGCAGGTCTGGGTAGCACGAAGCCGGGGCGCGGCACCTATTTCTGCTTCAGCGCGCGTCCGGTGATCACGGCGCCGGCGCCGAACTTGCCACGCAGGGCGTCGATGGCGGTTTCGCTTTTCAGGGCGCGGCGCTCGTCGCCGGCGAAAAAGTCGTCGGCCGCGCCCTGGGCCGGGACGAACTCGGTCAGGCCCGCGCCGATCAGGCGATAATAGCGGCCGCCCGGCTCGGCGGCCAGTAACTCGCGGGCCACCTGGAACAGGGTGCGGGCGGTCTGGGTCGGCACCGCCAGGGTCCGGCGACGGGTCAGGATCTTGAAGTCGGGGGTGCGCAGCTTCAGCGTCGCCACGCGGCCGGCCACGCCCTCGGTCCGAGCCTGACGGGCCACCTTCTCGCAGAGGGGCCAGAGCTGATCTTCCAGGTCCTCGCGGCGGAACAGGTCGTCGTTGAACGTGGTCTCGGCGCTGATCGTCTTGCGCACCTGATCGGGATCGACCGCGCGCGTGTCACGGCCATGGGCCAGGTGATGCAGGCGCAGGCCGCCTGCGCCCAGCGTGGCGACGAGCATCTTGAGGTCGGCGGCGGCGATGTCGCCCACGGTGCGCAGGCCTGCATCCTCCAGGGATGAGACGGTCGCGGGCCCAACGCCCGGCAGGATCGAGACTGGCCTGGTCGACAGGAAGCTCTGGGCCTCGGCCGCGCCGATGGCCGAGAAGCCGCGCGGCTTGTCCAGTTCCGACGCGATCTTGGCCAGGAACTTGTTGGGCGCCAGGCCGATGGAGACGGTCAGGCTGATCTCGGCCTCGATCTGGGACTGCAAGCGCGCCAGCATCACGGCCGGCGGCGCACCGTGCAGCCGTTCGGTGCCCGACAGGTCTACCCAGGCCTCATCCAGCGACAGGGGCTGGACCAGTGGTGTCAGGGCCTCCAGCTTGCTCATGATATGGCGGCTGGCGGCCTTGTACTTGGCGAAGTTGGGCTTGATGACCACGGCCTGCGGGCAAAGCTTCAGGGCCTTGTACATCGGCATGGCCGAGCGGGCGCCGCTCATCCGGGCGATGTAGCAGGCGGTGGTGACCACCCCGCGCTTGCCGCCGCCGATGATCACCGGCTGGTCGCGGATCGAAGGATCGTCGCGCTTCTCGACCGAGGCGTAGAAGGCGTCGCAGTCCAGGTGCGCCATCGACAGGGCACCCAACTCCTCATGAAAGACAGTACGGGGCGAGCCGCAGGCCGGGCAGCGCGCCGCGCGCGTTTCGCCGGTCCAGGAGCAGTCGCGGCACAGGGCCTTCATGGCCGTATCAGTCTTCCGCCGGCCACAGCCAGGCCGCGCCCCTTACGCCCGAGCTGTCGCCGTGCACGGCCTTGCGGACAGGGGTCTCGAAGGCGTCGGAGAAGACGTGCGGGGCCATGGCCGCCGGCAGGCGTTCATAGAGGGCCTCGATGTTCGACATGCCACCGCCCAGCACAATGACGTCGGGATCGACGATGTCGCATAGCGCCGCCAGGGCACGTCCCAGACGATCCACATAGCGGTCCAGCGCCGCAATGGCCGAGGCGTCGCCGGCTTCGACGGCGGCCATGGCTGCCTGGCCGGTGGGGTGGCCTGCATCACGGGCAAAGGCCGGACCGGCGATCCAGGTTTCCAGGCAACCCTTGCGACCGCACCAGCAGGCGGGGCCGGGATACTCTTCCGGGCGGGGCCAGGGCAGGGAGGTGTGGCCCCACTCGCCGCCGATGCCGTTGCGGCCCTCGATAATCCGGCCCTCCACCACCAGCCCGCCGCCGCAGCCGGTGCCCAGGATGGGGGCGAAGACCACACCGGCCCCCGCGCCAGCGCCGTCAACGGCTTCCGACAAGGCCAGGCAGTTGGCGTCATTGGCCAGTCTGACCGGCCGTTCGAGCCGCGCAGCCAGGTCTTCCTGAAAAGGCCGGCCGTTCAGATAGACGCTGTTGGCGTTGCGGATCAGGCCCGAGCGCGGCGAGATCGAGCCCGGAATGCCCATGCCCAGCCGTTGCGCCTTCGCGCCGGCCATGGTCTCGGCGTCGGCCAGCAGGTCGGCGACCACGGTCAGGGCGTCGTCATAGTTTCCCGGATTGGGCTTGCGCACCCGGGCGATGCAGCGGCCGTCGCGGTCCAGGGCGGCGGCCTCGATCTTGGTGCCGCCGAAATCGACGCCGAAACGGATCATGCGAACAGGCGTCCCTCGATGGCGGTCTGGAGGTCAGGCCAAAGGTCGATCCGTTCATGGCGGTCGGGCGCGCTGGGGGCCAGCGGGCGCAGGCGCTCATCGCTGACCATCTGGAAACGGGTGACGCCCGGCGCGCTGGCGGCCACCGACTCCAGTTGTGGCAACAGGTCGTCGATGAACACCGAAGGCCCGGTCGTGCGTCCGGCCAGTTCGGCGGCGGGCGGGCCCTTGGGGCCGCTGTTGATCACCAGGGGGTAGTCGAAGCCGTGGGTCTTGAGCCAGCGGGCCCGGGTCTGGCGGCCATGCTCGGGGGCATTGGTCAGAATCACGATGCCAGCCCGGGTCGACAGGCTGGCCAGGGCGTCGGCGGCACCTTCGGCGGGTGCCAGGTCATCGCCGCCATCGCGGAAGAAGTCGTCGAACAGCGCTTTGCCGGCGATCATGTCCACGTGCTGGGTCTCTCCCGGCCGATAGATGTTCTGGAACAGGGCGAAGCGGTCGACCCGCAGCTCAAAGCCGTGGCGGCCGACAAAGGCCCCGAAACCGTGCATGAACTGGGCCAGCACCTCGTCGACATCGACGATCACGAGGGGTCTGTCCGGGGCGACGGTGCAGGCCTGAAGGTCAGTGTAACGAAGTTCCATGATCTGCGATCGGCCGGTGTTGATGCGATTAGCGCGGGCTTAAGGATATTCGTGCGATCTGGACGAAGAAGACGACGCGAATCTCTTTGGCGTCGCCACGGACCGTATGGTCGGGGTCAGGATGACGAAGAAGGTCCTCATCGTGGAGGATAATGAGCTGAACATGAAGCTCTTTCATGATCTGCTCGAAGCCCAGGGTTACGAAACCCTGCAGACCCGCGAGGGTCTGCAAGCGCTATCCATCGCCCGCGACAATCGTCCCGACCTTATCCTCATGGATATCCAGCTGCCGGAGATTTCCGGGCTGGAGGTCACCAAGTGGCTGAAGGAAGACGAGGACCTGGCACACATCCCCGTGGTCGCCGTCACCGCCTTCGCCATGAAGGGTGACGAGGAGCGTATCCGCGAGGGCGGTTGCGAGGCCTATATCTCCAAGCCCATCTCGGTTGCCCACTTCCTTGAGACCATCAGGCGTCTGCTGGAAAAGACGCCGGCATGAGCGCGCGCATCCTCGTCGTCGACGACATCGAGGCCAATGTTCGCCTGCTCGAGGCCAAGCTTTCTGCCGAGTATTATCAGGTCACCTGCGCCCACGACGGTCCGACCGCCCTGGCCATGGCCGCCAATGACCTGCCCGACATTATCCTGCTGGACGTGATGATGCCCGGCATGGACGGTTTCACCGTATGCCGGAAGCTGAAGGAAGACGCCGTCACCCGCCACATTCCCGTGGTGCTGGTCACGGCTCTCGACGGTCGCGCCGACCGCATCCAGGGGCTGGAGGCGGGTGCCTCCGACTTTCTGACCAAGCCCATCGACGACGTCATGCTGCTGGCCCGCGTGCGCAGCCTGACCCGGTTGAAGCTGGTGATCGACGAACTGCGCCAGCGCGAGGCCTCGGGCCGTCGCATCGGTGTGATCGCCGGCGCCGCCACCCGCCTGGACGGCCTGGGTGGCCGGGTTCTGATCGTCGACGACAATGAGCGCCAGGCCCAGCGCCTGGCCACCGAACTGGCCATCGAGCATCGCCCGGTCGTCGAGTCCGATCCTGAAAAGGCCCGGATCAGCGCCTGTGGCCCGGTGGATCTTGTGATCATCAACGCCGCCGCGCGGGGCTTTGATGGCCTGCGTTTCGCCGCCTCGTTGCGGTCGGACGAGCGCAGCCGTCACCTGCCGATCCTGGCCCTGGTCGATCCCGACGAGCGGCCCCGTATGGTCAAGGCGCTGGAAATCGGCGTCAACGACATCCTGCCCCGACCCGTCGACCCCCAGGAGCTGGCGGCACGGGTCAAGACCCAGATCCAGCGCAAGCGTTACACCGACTATCTGCGCAACAATCTCGACCACAGCCTGGAACTGGCCGTCACCGACCAGCTGACGGGCCTGCACAACCGTCGCTACATGACCGGCCAGCTCGACTCTCTGGCCAAGCGCGCGGCCCTGGGCGGCGACCCGGTCGCGGCCCTGTTGATCGACATCGACCACTTCAAGAAGATCAACGACACCTTCGGCCACGATGTGGGTGACGAGGTGTTGCGCGAATTTGGCCTGCGGCTGGCCTCCAACGTCCGGGCCATTGACCTGCCTTGCCGCTATGGCGGCGAGGAGTTCACGGTGATCATGCCCGATACGCAGCTGGCCGACGCGATGCGCATCGCCGAGCGGATCCGCATGCACGTGGCCGGCTCGCCCTTCCGGGTGGCGGGCGGCAAGGAACTGCTGACGGTGACGATCTCGGTCGGCGTCTCAGCCACCCTCGGTGCCGACGACACGCCCGAGGCCCTGCTCAAGCGGGCCGACGAGGGTGTCTATGAAGCCAAGGCTTCGGGCCGGAACACTGTGGTCGGTCGCGCCGCCTGACGGTTTTCGCGGCGTCAGCGTTTTCTCCGCAGCCTGACGATCTTCGGAACTTGCGCCTACGCCGGGTTCAGGCAATTTGCCGCAATGAAGCGTATTCTAACTTCCCTGACCGCTGCGACCGGCCTGTCGCTGACCCTGACTACAGCCGCGCTGGCCCAGCCCATCGGCAAGCCGATCGCCCGGCCAGACCCGAAACTGGTGGTCGTGATCTCGATCGACCAGTTCAGCGCCAACCTGTTCGCCCAGCATCGCGCGGAGTTCACCGGTGGCCTGGGCACGCTGGCCAGCCAGGGCGTGGTCTATCCCAACGGCTACCAGTCGCACGCCATGACCGAGACCTGCCCGGGGCATTCCACCCTGCTGACGGGCAAGCATCCCAACAAGACGGGCATAAGCGCCAACGACTGGTACGACGCCGGCCTGGGCAAGCAGGTCTATTGTCTCAGTGACGATAGCGTCACCCTGGCCCATGATCCCAAGGGCCGTCCGGTCAGCCCCAGGAACCTAGTGGCCACCACCTATGGCGACTGGTTGAAGGCCGTGTCGCCCGCCAGCCGGGTGTTTGGCGTTTCGGGCAAGGATCGCGGCGCGATCACCATGTCGGGCCACCACGCTGACGGCGCCTTCTGGTTCCAGCCGGGCTTTGGCTTCACCACCTTCGTCTCGCCCGGCGACAGCGCCGAGGCGCGGCTCAAGCCCGTGGCGGCGTTCAACGCCCGGCTGGCAGCCGATCTGAAGAAGCACCCCTTCACCTGGACCTATGCCGAAAAGTCCGCCAAGCGCTGCAAGGCGCTCGAGGCCGACTACGAGACCGGCGGCCGCAAATGGCGCGCGGCCCTGCCGATCCCCGCCGCAACCAGCGAGGCCGACAAGCTGCGTGATCTGTCCGCCAGCCCTTTCACCGACAAGGCCACCCTGGATCTGGCCGCCGAGCTGCGCGACAGCTATGGCCTGGGCGATGGTCCGCAGGTTGACGTGCTGACCGTCAGCCTGTCGGCCACCGACTATATCGGTCACCGCTACGGCACACGCGGCCCCGAGATGTGCGACCAGATCGCCCGTCTCGACGCCGGGCTGGGCCAGTTTCTGGACCGGATCGGCAAGGCCAAGGGCGGGGTGCTGGTGGTGCTGGCCGCCGACCATGGCGGCGCTGACATGCCCGAGCGCCTGCACGACGAGGGCTATGATGCCGGACGTATCAACACCCGCGCCTGGCTGGCCAATCTGAACGCGACGCTGCGCAAGGACCTGGATCTGGACTTCGATCCCCTGATCGCCGATGGCGGCATCAACACAATCGACATCGTGGGGCCCGACAAGAAGGCCCTGCCGCTGATTGAATATCTGCGGATCAAGGCTGCTGCCCTGGCCCTGGTCTCGCGCCAGCCCGAGGTGGTCGAGGCCTTTGATGTCGCCGGCCTGCTGGTGGCCCAGCCTCCGCCGGCCGACACCTCGCCCGAGGAATACTCGGTGAAGGAACGCATGCGCCTCAGCGCCTATCCCGGCCGCTCGGGCGATATCGCCGTCGCCTTCAAGCCCGACCTCGTGCCCGCCAGCGCCGGGCCGACCTATGTCTCCACCCACGGCAGCCCGTGGGACTATGACCGCCGGGTGCCGATCATCTTCTGGTGGAAGGAGGGGACGCCGCGCGAGCGCATCCTGCCGCTCGACACCGTGGACATCGCGCCGACTATCGCGGCGGTCACGGGCGTCAAGCCGCCGACCGACATCGACGGCCGCTGCCGGCCGTTGGGGTCAGGCCACGACTGCTGACCGGGCCATCAGGCCGGCCATCGCCAGCGCCTCGCGGGTCAGCCGCTCGCCCTCTGCGGCGCGCGCCTCGATGCCCCTGGCGGAAAAGTCCGAGCCCTCCATCGCCGAGGTCGTGGCGACGCGATTGACGTTCATCGTCGTCGGCATGGGCCTGTACTTGAGCAGCGCTCCAAACTGCGGATAGGCGCGGATCGGCGAGTTTTCGTCCAGATCCGCGTCCAGTTGCTTCATGAAGGCGGCCACTGTGGTGAACCGCTCCATGAGGTGGATGTCGCTGTCGGTCTTGTTGGAGAACAGGACGTTGGTGAACACCTGCGACACCTCGGCCAGGCTGCGGGGCAGGGGGTTCTGGTTGGGAAACAGGTTGACCACCATCACGGCTGGATCGTCGCCGTCGAGATTGGCGATCACCTCGCCCAGCGGCGTGTTGTCGAACACCCCGCCGTCCCAATAGTGGGTTCCGCCGATGGCGGTGGGCGGAAAACTCGGCGGCAAGCTGCCGCTGGCCAGAACGTGGTCCAGGGTGAGGGGCTGGGCGTCGCTGTCGAAGCGGGCCAGCTTGCCTTCGCGGACGTCCAGTGCGGTGAACAGCAACTGTGGCCGCAAGCCCTGCCGAGCCAGGGCGTCGGTGTCGACCAGGTCTTCCAGCGTCTTTCGCAAAGGCCCTACGTCATACAGGCTGGTGCTGAACGGACTCCACGGCAGGTCGAGGCTATAGAAGCCCGGAACGCCCCAGACCGATGCGCCACCGCCCAGAACGTTCGCCAGCCAGCCCTTGACCTGTACCTCGCTCCAGAACCGCTCCAGGGTCTCAAGCCCGGTTCCCGTACGCGGACGACCCATCAGCACCGCATTGATCGCGCCGATCGAGACGCCGGAGATCACATCGGGCCTGAAGCGGCAGGCGGGCGCACCCAGCGCGCGGGCCACGCCCAGTTCGAACGAGCCCAGTGCGCCGCCGCCTTGCAGCACCAGCCCATGCGTACGCTTTGCGTTCTGGGTCATCTCGGCCTCCCGCTGGGGCGAGCACCAGCGCGAGGGGTTCGCGAGGGATCAACCCAGGCGCACATTACAGCGAACGACGTTCCCTGAGGAGCCGATAGGCGCCCGGCAAGTCTTTTACCGCCCGGTGGCCGTGCGGGCGCCTCAAGCAGACGCAGGGGATGCCAGGATGCGGGCGTCGTCAGCAGCCCGCAAAGCAAGAACGCCCGGCCATCGCTGGCCGGGCGTTCTGATCGGTCGTCTCGGAAAGGCAGATCTACTTGATCTTGCCTTCCTTGAATTCGACGTGCTTGCGGATGACCGGGTCGTACTTCTTCAGCACCATCTTCTCGGTCTTGGTGCGGGCGTTCTTCTTGGTGACGTAGAAGAAGCCGGTATCCGCCGTCGAATTCAGGCGGATCTTGATTGAAGCCGGTTTGGCCATAGTCGAATCCCTGCGGTGTCGCGCAGGTTCCCGCGCGTTGGAAATAAGAGGCGCGGAACATACTCATGAACGGCGCAAAGTCAATTGCGGTCAGGGCCGCGATTTTACTCCGTTCCCACAAGGGCTTCGGGGTCAGACATAGGTCAGATTCCGCGCCCCGTTGAGGAATCGCATGAACGGCGCCGGGCGCGTCGGGTCTTTCAGCCTCTGGCCGATCTCGCTGACCACGAAGCGGGTGATATTGGGCAGGTCCAGCGCCATGGCCTCCTTGAAATCGACCCAGGCGATCTCGTCCAGTTCGCCGCAGTCAGGCTGGCGATCCAGGCTCAGCAGGGCCTCGGCGGGGGCCATGAAGAACCGGGCGTCGAAGCGGCGGGTGCGGTAGGGCGGGGTGATCGCCCGGGCGACAAAGGCCAGGGGGGCCAGGTCGGGCAGGGCACCCTGAGCCAGGAACGGCCGCCAGGCCCCTGCGCCGGGGCGTGGAGGGGCCGGGCGGGCCAGCAGCAGGCCTGTCTCCTCGAAAGTCTCGCGCACCGCCGCCAGGGCCAGGGCGCGGGATAGGGACGGCGGATTGGGATGACGCGGCTGATGGGTCAGGCGCGCCGTGACCTCTGGAGCCAGCTCGGTCGCCGAGGGCGCGGTATAGTCGCCGCGATCCACCCGGCCGCCGGGGAACACCCACTTGTCGGGCATGAAGGCATGGCCGCGATTGCGCCGGCCCATCAGCAGCTGCGGTTTGCCGGTATCGGTGCGCACGATAATCAGGGTGGCGGCGTGGCGCGGCTTCAGAACGCCTGTGCCCGGCTCGCGCACGGCGGCGTCATTGATCGTGTCGAATTTGGCGTCGATGGGCTCGTCCATGGCCCAAGCTTAGTCCGATCGCGCCATTCGCAAAGCCGCCCCTTAAGTCAGCTTGACCGCCTTGCTGCAAGCACTCCACTCTCCGCCCGCATTTCTGGAAGGAAGAAGACGATGCTTGGACGGGTTTCGATGCTGGCGATCACGGCGGGTCTGGCTTTCGGCGCCCCGGCCCTGGCCGCGCCGTCCCAAGCCCAGATTGAGGCCGCTGCCAAGGCGGTGCAGCCCAAGGTCATCGCCTGGCGCCGCGATTTCCACGAGCATCCCGAACTGGGCAACCAGGAGGTCCGCACCGCCGCCATCGTTGCCAAGGAACTGAAGGCCCTGGGCTTCGAAGTGCGCGAAGGCGTGGGCAAGACCGGCGTCGTTGGCATCCTCAAGGGCGGCAAGCCCGGCAAGGTGGTGGCCCTGCGCGCCGACATGGATGCCCTGCCGGTCGAGGAGAAGACCGGGCTGCCCTTCGCCTCCAAGGCCACGGCGACGTGGGAGGGCAAGACCGTTCCCGTGATGCACGCCTGCGGCCATGACACCCATGTGGCCATGCTACTGGGAACCGCCACGGTGCTTGCTGGCATGAAGGCCGACATCAAGGGCACGGTCGTCCTGATCTTCCAGCCGGCCGAGGAAGGCCCGCAGGCCGGCGAGGAAGGCGGTGCCAAGCTGATGATCCGCGACGGCGCGCTGGACCAGCCCAAAGTCGACGCCATTTTCGGCCTGCATATCGGCCCGCTGGACGGGCATTTGCTCAACTATCGGCCGATGGGCTTCTATGCCAGCTCCGACCGTCTGACGATCACCGTCAAGGGCAAGCAGACCCACGGCGCACGCCCCTGGGCGGGCATCGACATGGCCAGTGTGTCTGCCGACATCGTCCAGGCCATGAACCAGATCGCCGCCCGTCAGGTGGATGTCGGGGCCTCGCCCTCGGTGCTCACCATTGCAACGATTCACATGGGCATGCGCCAGAACATCATCCCCGAGGATCTGGTGATGGGCGGCACCATGCGGACGTTCTCGACCGAGCGCCGCGCCGACCTGATCGACAAGGTCCAGAAGAGCGTCGCCGCCATCGGCGACCGCTACGGGGCCAAGGCCGAGGCGGTGTTTACCCAGCCCTATCCGGTGACCTACAACAATCCCGAACTGTCCAAGTGGGTGAAGGCCAGCCTGCTCAAGGCTTCGCCCGGCAAGGTCGATGACAACGGCGCCCTGGTGACCGGGGCCGAGGACTTCTCGATGTATGCGGAAAAGGTGCCCGGGGTGTTCGTGCAACTGGGCGGCCGCAAGGCCAGCGTCCCCGCCGCCGGAGCCCCGGCCAATCACTCGCCCTATTTCGACGTCGACGAAGCCGTGTTCGAGACCGGCGTGAAGGCCGAGGTGTTCATGGCCCTGGATTATCTGGAGAAGAAGTAGGGGGAGCCGGCCACAGATCCTCCCCCTGAAGGGGGAGGTGGTCGCGAAGCGACCGGAGGGGGGATGAAACCACCCTCTCCGTCGTCCTTCGGCCGACACCTCTCCCTTCAGGGAGAGGATTTCGCCCGCCCCGCAAACCACGGAACCAGCCGCTTCACCGCCTCCTCGATCTCCGCCGTCGAGGCGGCGAAGGAGAAGCGCATGAAGCGGTGGCCGTCGACGGGGTCGAAGTCGATGCCCGGGGCGGTGGCCACGCCGGTGTCGCGCAGCAGTTGCTGGCAGAAGCTCATCGAGTCGTCGGTCAGGTGGCCGATATCGGCCCAGATATAGAAGGCTCCGTCGGGCGGCGCGATGCGGGCCAGGCCGAGGGCGGGCAGGGCGTCCAGCAGCAGCTGGCGGTTGGTGCGATAGACCTCGACATGGCCTTCCAGTTCGTCGCGGCAATCCATCGCCACCAGCCCCGCATGCTGGCTCAGCGACGGCGCGGTCAGGAACAGGTTGCCCATATAGGCGCGAGCGCGATGCACGTGGTCGGCGGGTGACAGCAGCCAGCCCAGCCGCCAGCCGACCATGCTGAAGTATTTGGAGAAGCTGTTGACGATCAGGGCGTCGGGCGCGAACTCCAGCATCGAGCGGGCCGGGCCGACATAGGACAGGCCGTGATAGATCTCGTCGCTGATGATCCGGATGCCCCGCTCCCGGCAGACGGCGGCGATGGCGGCCAGTTCGTCAGCTTCGATGATCGTGCCCGTCGGATTGGCGGGACTGGCCACGATGACCCCGGCCGGAGCCGGCTCCAGAGCCGCCAGATGCGCGGCCGTCAGCTGGTAGCGATCCTCCGGCCCGCAGGCGATCTCGACGGGCACGAGGTTCAGGGCCTTCAGGGTATTGCGATAGGCGACGTAGCCCGGGCGGGCCAGGGCCACGTGGTCGCCGGCGTTGAAGCTGGAGGCCAGGGCCATGACCAGGGCCGGCGAGGCGCCGCAGGTCAGGATCAGCTGTTCGGGCTCGATGGTGATCCCGTACTGGTCGGCATAGTGGCGGGCGATCCGGTCCTTAAGGGCAGGGCTCTCCCAATAGCCCATCGGATCGCTGTCGAGGACCTCGTGGGCCCGGGCAATGGCGGCAGCCGGCGCGCCCGTAGAGGGCTGGCCAAACTCCATATGGATCACCGAGCGCCCCTCGGCCTTTAGCTGATGGGCCAGGCGGCTGATGGCGATGGCGTGGAACGGGTCGAGGTCTGGGCGCATGCGATCTCTGTTAGCGATATTCGGGGCCGCACCCAAGCAGGGCCGCCCGGCTGGCGCGGCAGGCCCTGGCATGACAAAAACACGTTTCGGAATTCTGCCGGGGGAGTCGGTCTGTGCGTGTACGTTTGGCTTTAGTCGCGTCTGTCGCTGCCCTGATGCTGGGCGCGACCCCGGGCCTCGCCGGCGAGCCCCTGCCGCTGCATGTCGGCGGCCGGGTCGTCACCGAGTCTGGCGGCGCGCTGCGCTTCGGCTGGCCCGGCGTCTATGTCGAGGGTCGCTTCTCGGGCCCGGCCGTCGAGGTTGCGGTCGAGACCGGCCAGGAGCATCTGGCGGTCTCGATTGACGGCCAGCGCCGCGCCGAGCTGACCAAGGCGGGCCTGGCCCGGCTCAGCTTCGAAGGGCTGTCAGACGGCCCGCACGTCATCCGCATCGACAAGCTCACCGAGAGCCAGTCCGGTTCGGCGAAGGTCGTGGGCCTTTTTGCCGGCAAGGGCAGCCGTCTCATGCCCGAGGTGCAGCGTGAGCGGCGCATCGAATTTATCGGCGACTCCCACACTGTTGGTTACGGCGTGCGTGGGACCTCGCGTGACTGCAGCCAGCAGCAGGTGCATGACCTGACCGATACCAGTCTGGCCTTTGGCCCGGTGCTGGCCAGGCGCCTTGAGGCCGACTATCGCATCGTCGCCTTCTCGGGCCGGGGCGTGGTGCGCAACTATTCAGGCATGGCAGCGGGCGAGCCGCTTCCGGCGCTCTATGACCGCATGATCCCGGGTGATGCGGAACCGCGTCTCGCAGGCGATGACAGCTGGAAGCCGCAGCTGATCGTCGTCGGCCTGGGCACCAACGATTTCTCGACCCCGGTCAATCCGGGCGAGGCCTGGGCCAGTGAGGCGGCGCTACACGAGGCCTATCGCGACGGCTATGTAACCTTCGTCAATCGGCTGGCGCAGCGACAGCCGCAGGCGCGGTTCCTGCTGATCGCAGGCGACCTGTTCGCCGATGATGTCGCGCAGGTGGCCAAACGCGTCAATGCCGCTGTGCCGGGTCTGGCCACGCCGGTGCGGATCACCGGCATGGTCCAGACGGCCTGCCATGCTCACCCGTCGGTGGCGGATCAGCTGCTGATGGCCGACGCGTTGGAAGCGGCGATCAAGACGCTGAACTAGGTCGTCCCCTCTTGGGGGAGGTGGCGCGAAGCGCCGGAGGGGGCAGCGCGGCCCATGCCGAGGAGGCCCCCTCAGTCCCTCTGGGACAGCTCCCCCAGAGGGGGAGCAGCGTCTCTTCTATCGCCGCTTGCCGCGCCGGACGCCCTTGGGCAGGCCGCCGCGCGGCTTTACCGCCGCCTGACGCCGCGCGCCAAGCCGGGGCAGGGGCGCTCTGGGATCGGCCGGCAGGGGCTCAGTCAGCATCTCGAACAGCAGGCCGCCGGTGACGGGTGTGGCTTCCACCAGCTTGACCTCGACCTGCAGGCCCAGCGGCCAGCGCTTGCCGGTGCGCTCGCCGACCAGGGCGTGCATGCGCTCGTCGTGAACGAAGAACTCGGCCCCCAGCGACGAGATCGGGATCAGGCCGTCGGCACCCGTGTCGTCCAGCTTGATGAACAGGCCAAAGCGGGTGACGCCGGTGATGCGGCCATTGAACGTCGCCCCCACCCGGTCTGACAGGAAGGCGGCGATGTAGCGGTCGGTGGCGTCGCGCTCGGCCGCCATGGCCCGGCGCTCGGCATAGGTGATGGTCTCGGCCGTGTCCTTGATCTGGCTGATGTCCTGGTCGGTCAGGCCGTCGCTGCCCAGCCCCAGCGCCCGGATCAGGGCCCGGTGAACGATCAGGTCGGCATAGCGGCGGATCGGGCTGGTGAAGTGGGCGTACTTGGCCAGGTTCAGGCCGAAATGGCCCAGATTGTCGGCGCTGTAATGGGCCTGCATCTGGGTGCGCAGCACCACCTCGTTGATGATGGCGGCGTGCGGCCCCTCGCGGGTCTCGTCCAGCAGCTTGTTGAAGCGCGAGGTCTGCGGGGCCTCGCCCTTGTTCCACTTGATCTCCAGCGTCGCCAGGAACTCGGCCAGGTTCTGCACCTTCTCCTGGCTGGGCGTGTCGTGGACGCGATAGATCAGCGGCGTGCGCTTGGCTTCCAGGCTCTCGGCAGCTGAGACATTGGCCTGGATCATCATCTCCTCGATCAGCTTGTGAGCCTCGAGGCTGGCGCGACGATTGATCGAGGCGATCTCGCCGTCCTTGGTGATGACGATCTTGCGCTCGTCGCTCTCGATGGCCAGGGGCGAGCGGATCTCGCGGCCCTTGCCCATCAGGCGGAAGGCGGCCCACAGGGGCTTCAGGATCGGATCCAGCAGCGGCGGGGCCTTGTCGCCGTCCTGGCCGTCGGGCGGGATGACGCCGTCAATGGCGGCCTGGGCCTGCTCGTAGGAGAGCTTGGCGGCGCTGCGCATCAGGCCACGCACGAACCGGTGACTCTTCTTGCGGCCGGCGCTGTCGAACACCATCCGCACGGCCAGAGTCGCGCGGTTCTCGCCTTCGCGCAGACTGCACAGGCCGTTGGACAGCACCTCTGGCAGCATCGGCTCGACCCGGTCCGGGAAATAGACGCTGTTGCCCTTCTCGCGGGCCTCGCGGTCCAGGGCCGAGCCCGGCCGCACATAGGCGGCGACGTCAGCGATGGCCACCCAGACAATCCAGCCGTCCGGATTGCCGGCGTCGGGATCAGGATGGGCATAGACGGCGTCGTCGTGGTCGCGGGCGTCCACCGGGTCGATGGTCACGAACGGCAGGTCGCGCAGGTCATCGCGGCCTTCCAGCGTCGGCGGCTTGGCGGCGGCCGCCTCGGCTTCGGCCTCTTCGGAGAAGCCTACCGGGATGCCGTGGCTGTGGATGGCGATCAAGGATGCGGCGCGCGGATGGTCCTCGCGACCCACCACTTCCAGCACCTTGCCCATCTTGGGGCCGTAGCGGCCGGAGGCCGAACCGACCTGGGCCAGAACGAGATCGCCGTCCTTCAGGTCCTTGGCTTCCTGCTCATTGAGGATCAGGCTTTCCTTGGACTTGCGGTCCACAGGCTCCACCCGCGTCTCGCGGCGATGCTTGCGGATCACGCCCAGGATTTTGTGGGCGCTCTGGCCCAGCTTTTTGATCAGCCGGGCTTCCATCTCGCCGTTTTCGAGGCGCTCGAAGCGCACCAGCAGGCGGTCGCCCATGCCCGGCGCGCCGCCGGCGTCGGCATTGCGCGACGGCGACAGCCGTACCAGCGGGGTATCTTCAGACTTGGTCAGGCGCACGAACATGTCGCCGTCCGTGTCGCGCTCGACCACATCGGCCACGCCCACCGGCGGCAGGGAGCCGGCCTCGGCAAAGCCCTTGCGACCGCGCTTGCCCAGGGCACCCGAGGCTTCCAGCTCTCGCAGCATCTCGCGCAGGGCCCGGCGATCAGCGCCCTTGAGGCCGAAATGGCGAGCGATGTCGGCCTTGCCGGATTCGCCGGCGCTGCGCAGGAAAGCCAGCAGGGTTTCGCGATCCGGCAGGCCGGCGGGCGGCTTGGGAGCAGCAGGGAACTTGGACGACTTGGGCGTGCGCGGTTTGGCCATGTCCTGCCATAACCCGGAGACGGGTCTAATGGCCAAGGGAAAGGCGGCGTGGTGGCTGTTTCAGCCCCTGGCAGGGCGCCGGCGACGCGGAACCCGGACCGTGGCCTCGCCGTCCATGACCATCTCGTCACCGATCAGGGCCTCGCAGCGCAGCACCACCCGGGCGCTGGTTTCGTCGATGGAGGCCACGGTGACGCGAGCGATCACGACGTCGCCGATCCGCACCGGGCGGTGAAAGGCCAGGGTCTGGCTCAGATAGATGGCCCCGGCGCCGGGCAGGA
Organism: Caulobacter sp. AVps18; assembly: GCF_058681425.1. Lineage (NCBI taxonomy): Bacteria > Pseudomonadati > Pseudomonadota > Alphaproteobacteria > Caulobacterales > Caulobacteraceae > Caulobacter > Caulobacter sp. AVps18. The sequence continues at coordinate 3,894,482 of NZ_CM178737.1, read as the reverse complement.
TGGTGCCGACCACGGCCGAGCCGAACGAGGCCGACAACAGGCCGTGCGCGATCCGGCCGCGATAGGCTGTGCGCGAGGCGAACGCCTCGTCCATGTGAACGGGGTTGAAGTCGTCCGAAGCCTCGGCGAACTGGCCGATGCGCTCTTCGGTGACGGTGACGTGCTTTTCAGCGACCATCCCGACGACCAGTTCGTCGAGGATATAGCCGCCCGAGGCGTGAGGTTGGATCATGCTGCGCGGTTAGCCGTGATGGGCCGCCATGGCTAGTGAAAAGGCAGGGCCGGGGCGGTGGTCCGTGATCCGTGCCCTGATTGACCGACTCGGTTGCCCGCCCGGCGTTCTGCGCTAACCTCGCCCCATGCAAACGCTTTCGCCAGCCTACCTTTCCGCCATAGCGTCCCAGCTTGCGGCCCTGAGTGCCTTTCTGGGCGGGTTTGCAGCGACGTTCCTGGGCACGATGCTGGCGATGGGGGTGCGCGGCAAAACCGCGTCTGTCGCCATCGGATTCGCCGTTTGCTCCTCTGTGGCCTTCATCGTTGCTGTGGTGGCCTCGACCACTCTGGTGGCGGCGACGCACCCGCAGGCCCCGGCCTCGGTGCAGGCCGCCGCTTCAGGAGGGGCGCGAGCATTTATGACCCTCAGCTTTATCCTGGGGCTCTACGCCCTGCTGTCTAGCCTGGCCCTAGTAGGATGGTCCCGGTCCAGAGGCACGGGCCTGACGACCAGCATCGCCGGCGGTCTGGGCATCGTGCTGGTGAGCATGCTGGTGGTCGGCGCCGGCTGACGGGATGGGGGTGCGGCTTTTGGCGCGTCGGAACATGGCTGCCGCGCTTATGACAAGCAGCACGCCCGCCGCGAGCATGATGATCCAGTGAATATTGATAAAGAGAAGGTTCCAGCTATAAGGAATGCCACCAAAAGGTGCCATAACGACAGCGAACGTTACAAACACCGTCGCGAATATTGCGATCAATAGAAGCCCGGCGATCAGGGCCGACCAGCGCATTATAAGAGCCATTTTGAACCCCTATCGGATCGAACGTCCGAGAACCACCCCAAGCAGACCTTGGAAAGGTCCGCTCGCTGCACTTAGCGCGCCCCGCCGCTCCAGCATGCCGTCCGCACCAGATCATAGCGGGCGAAGGCCTGTTCCTTCACGCCGCCGTCCCCACGCCTGCGCCCTTCCAGGGCGCGCAGCGCAGCGGGAACCTTGGCCGGCTCAGGATCCTGGGGCAGGGCCGGGGCGGCGGCCAGCGGCAGCAGAGCCGACAGGCAGAGGTGAGCCTTCATCTAAACCTAAGAGGCGCGGCGCGAGGGCGCCCAGCGTCGCTAGTATAAATCCTCGATCCGCGTCGGCGGGGCCGGGGGCGGGGTGTCGGGCTTCTTTTCGGGGGGTGCGGTGGTGTCGACCGGCGGGGCTTCGACGACCGGGGGTGCCTCGGCTTCCTCGGTCAGGACCTCTTCCACGACCTTGGGCTTGGGCTTTTCAGGCGGGGTCGGCACGTAGAGGGGCGCGGCCGTGGCGTCCTTGATCGCCACGCCCGAGACCTCGGCCAGGGGCGCGGTGGAGGCGCTGGCGTTGGAGCCGCCGCCCTTCATGGCGTTGGTCAGGCCCAGGGCGAAGCCGCCGACGCTGATCAGGATCAGTCCAGCGACCACGACAGGCAGGGGCAGGGGCCGTTCAAGCGACGTCATGGGCGCAATCTAATCCTGGATCGCCGTCATGGGTAGCCTCAGCTCTCGGCCTTAGCGGCGGTCTTCTTGGGCGCGGCCTTCTTGGCGGCAGGTTTCTTGGCCGCCGGTTTTTTCGCGGCTGCCTTCTTGGCCGGAGCCTCGCCGTCAGTGGCGGCTTTCGCCTTGGTGGTGGCCTTGGCGGGGGCCTTCTTGGCGGCAGCCTTCTTGACCGGCTTCTTGCCGCCGCCCTTGGCGACGCGTTCGGCCAGCAGGACCACGGCTTCTTCCAGGGTCAGGGCCGCCGGATCGGCACCCTTGGGGACGTTGGCATTGGTGTCGCCGTGCTTGATGTAGGGGCCAAAGCGGCCCGAGAGCACCTTGACCGGCTTGCCGTCCTCGGGGTGATTGCCCAGCTCGGCCAGGGCCGCGGCCTGACCACGTTGCGGACGCCCGCCACCGGCTCGCTTGTCGGCCAGCACCGCGACGGCGCGGTTCAGGCCGATGTCGAATACCTCTTCGGCGGTCTCCAGATTGGCATAGGTGCCCTCGTGCAGCACGAAGGGCCCAAAGCGGCCAAGGCCGGCGGTGATCTTCTTGCCGTCGTCGGGGTGCAGACCGACCTCGCGGGGCAGGGACAGCAGGCGCAGGGCCTTTTCCAGATCAAGCCCGGCCGGGGTCCAGCCCTTGGGCAGGCTGGATCGCTTGGGCTTGTCGCCGCTGTCGGCGGCCGCCGGCTCTTCGACATAGGGACCAAAGCGGCCGTTCTTCAGCCACACCGCGCGACCGGTTTCCGGGTTGATGCCCAGCTCCTTGTCGGCGGTTTCCGCCTCGCCCTCGCCATCGGACGACGTGGCGAGCTGACGGGTGAACCGGCATTCGGGATAGTTTGAGCAGCCGATAAAGGCCCCGAACTTGCCGACCTTCAGCGACAGCTGGCCGGTGCCGCAGGTCGGGCAGATACGCGGGTTGGTGCCATCGCCCTTGTCAGGGAAGATGTGCGGACCCAGGGCGTCGTTCAGGGCGTCCAGCACGTTGGTGACGCGCAGTTCGGCGATCTCGCCGACAGCGGCGGCGAAGTCCTTCCAGAAGTCGCGCAGGAACTGTTTCCAGTCCAGCTTGCCGTCCGACACCAGGTCCAGCTGCTCTTCGAGGCCGGCAGTGAAGTCATACTCGACATAGCGGCGGAAGAACTGCTCCAGGAAGGCGGTGACCAGGCGGCCCTTGTCTTCCGGGATGAAGCGGTTCTTCTCCATCTTCACATATTCGCGGTCGCGCAGCACGGTCAGGACCGAGGCATAGGTCGACGGACGGCCGATCCCCAGCTCTTCCATCTTCTTGACCAGGCTGGCTTCCGAATAGCGCGGGGGCGGTTCGGTGAAGTGCTGGTCGGCGCGGGCGTCGATCACCTTGGCGGCTGCGCCTTCGGTGATCATCGGCAGGCGGGCGCTGTCCTCATCGCCGTCATCGTCGCGGCCTTCTTCGTACACCGTCAGGTAGCCGGGGAAGAGCACCACCTGGCCGGTGGCGCGCAGGCCGGTCAGGCCGTCGTGGCTTTCGATGTCGACCGTGGTGCGCTCGATACGGGCGCTTTCCATCTGCGAGGCGATCATCCGCTTCCAGATCAGCTCGTACAGGCGGCCCAGATCCGGCTCCAGGCGCAGCGAGCCGGGGTTGCGGGAAAGGCTGGTCGGGCGGATGGCTTCGTGGGCCTCTTGCGCGTTCTTGGCCTTGACCTTGTAGTAGCGCGGCGTCTCGGGAACGTAGTCCTTGCCATAGACTTTGCCGATCACGTCGCGGGCCTCGGCGATGCCCTCGGGGCCGACCGACACACCGTCGGTTCGCATATAGGTGATCAGGCCGACGGTCTCGCCGCCGATGTCGATGCCTTCATACAGCTTCTGGGCCGCCTGCATGGTGCGCTGGGCCGAGAAGCCCAGCTTGCGCGAGGCTTCCTGCTGCAGGGTCGAGGTGGTGAAGGGCGGGGCGGGCGAGCGCTTGCCGGGCTTCTTCTCGACCGCCGCGATCTTGAACACCGCCTTTTCGACCGCCGCCTTGGCAGCCAGGGCCGAGCCTTCGTTGTTCAGGTCGAACTTGGTGAGCTTCTTGCCGTCGTGCTTGACCAAGCGGGCCAGGAACGGATCGGCGCCGGCCGAGATGTCGGCATCGACGCTCCAGTACTCCTGGGTCTTGAAGCGCTCGATCTCCATCTCGCGCTCGACGATCAGCCGCAGGCAGACCGATTGCACCCGGCCGGCTGACCGGCTTCCCGGCAGCTTGCGCCACAGGACGGGCGAGAGGGTGAAGCCGACCAGGTAGTCAAGCGCCCGGCGGGCCAGATAGGCCTCGACCAGTTCCATGTCGATGTCGCGCGGATTGGCCATGGCCTCCAGCACGGACGACTTGGTGATGGCGTTGAAGGTGACCCGCTGAACGGTCATCCCCTTGACCGCCTTCTTCTTGTTCAGCACCTCCAGGATGTGCCAGCTGATCGCTTCCCCTTCGCGGTCGGGGTCGGTGGCCAGGATCAGGCGATCGGCCCCCTTCATCGCGTCGATGATGTCGGAGACGCGCTTGGACGACTTGGCGTCGATCTCCCAGCTCATCGCGAAATCGTTGTCCGGTTCCACCGAGCCGTCCTTCGATGGCAGGTCACGGATGTGACCATAGGAGGCGAGAACCGTGTAGTCGGACCCGAGATACTTGTTGATGGTCTTGGCCTTGGCCGGGCTCTCGACGACGACGACGTTCATTACGACTCTTGGATCAGGGGAAAGGGTCGCCCGGGAGGCGAGCGCCGGAAAGTGGGGGCGGGACGGGGGCAATGTCAACGCGGGCTGTGTCTGACGGAGCCGTTTGCCTGATTTGGTAGGTGGTTGTTAAGGCTCGACGGGCAAGATGCGAGCCTGAAACCCCTGCCTCCTTGGCCAATATGCAAGTCTCGAGCTTCAATCGGATCGCCACCGAGGCCTATGTCTCGCCGATCCAGCCCGTCAAGCCGGTGACCTCCAACGCGGAACGCGCGCAGATCGCCGACCGCCTGCGTGAAGCCGTGCGCGCCGCCCCGGCCCAGGGCATGGGTGTTTTGGTAGACCTTTCGGTTTAGGCGCTTTTCGCGGTGCGAGGCCTTCCGCCCCGCGCGCCATTGGCCCTGGCCGCCGCAGCCTTAGCCTCAGACGTCGCCTGTCCAGCCCTTCGCGCCATGTGCGACCGCATTCCGAAGATGTCCGCCAGCAGGCCCGGAACCGTCAGATCGACATCCAGAGCTTCCCAGCGAAGGCCATAGCCGTGCCCCAGAACCGCCACGTCAGACAACTGCGCGGCGCTCGCGCCCTGAAGTTCGTGGAGCAGGCCGGCAGGAAAGGCGAAACTCGCCCCGTTTGTCAGGGTCACGGTGACCTGTCCGTCAGCCGGCGCGTAGAGCGCCGACAGCGCACGGGGCTCTTCCTGCTGTGTCCGGGCGCCACGGACCAGGGCGGCGTCGATCTGGGCGTCGGTCAGTTCAGCCATGGATAGCGCTCCAGTGCGCGAGCAAGGCGTCGCGCTGTTCCACCACAATCGAGAAGGCGCGGCGGATTTCGCCCCGGGTCATATCGACCGCCCATACCAGTTCCGGCGAGCCATCGGGCCCGGCCAGATTGATCTTCGCCTCGCCGTCGCCGAACACGTGAACATGGGCCGGCTCGTGATCGTTGGTAAAGATGACGACGCGCAGGCCGTAGGCGCGATAGACGGTGACCATCGTCAGAATAACCTATCGTGATGGGTTTTTCAAACCCCCGCCACCATCCCGCCCGCCAGAAGTTCGGCCCGGTCGGCCAGGGCCAGTTCCACCAGGGCTGCCATCACCGCCGAGGTCGGCGCGCCCGTCGCCCTGACCAGCTCGTCGCGCGAGACGGCGGTGGGCGAGAGCAGGGCGGCCAGCTGTTCGCGCAGGGCGTCCAGGTCGTGGTCGGCCTCGGGCCCCTGATCATAGGAGCGCTCGCGCTCGCGCAGATGGGCCTGGCCCGACAGGTTGCGCAGGACGTCCTCGGCGCCCTCACACAGGATCGCGCCCTGGCGGATCAGGTCGTTGGTTCCCCTGGCGCGCGGGTCCAGCGGCGAGCCGGGCACGGCGAAGACGTCGCGGCCCTGCTCGGCGGCCAGGCGCGCGGTGATCAGCGAGCCTGACTTCAGTTCGGCTTCGACCACCACCACGCCCAGCGACAGGCCCGAGATGATGCGGTTACGGCGCGGGAAGTCCTTGGCCTGGGCCCGGCGGTCGGGGGCGCTTTCGGAAACCACGCAGCCCTCGGCGGCGATGCGGGCGTGCAGGGCCGCATGCTCGGGGGGATAGATGTCACCGACCCCGCCGCCCAGCACCGCCACCGTACCGGTGCGCAGCGAGCCCTCGTGTGCTGCGCCGTCGACGCCGCGCGCCAGGCCCGAGACGATGACGTGACCGGCCTGGCCCAGTTCGGCCGCCAGTTGGCGGGCAAAGCGCTGGCCGCCGGCCGAGGCGATCCGCGCTCCGACGATGGCGACGCTGGACTGGGGCAGCAGCTCGGCCCGGCCCAGTGCCCACAGCACCGGCGGCGGCGGGTCGAGCGCGGCCAGGCGGGCGGGAAAGTCGGGCTCGCACACGCACAGCAGCCGCGCGCCGATCCGTGCGCCGGCTTCAAGCTCGCGCTCGATCGCCTCGCGGGGCGGGGCGGTGAGGGGCGTGGGCCGACCGCCGCGCCGCGACAGGTCGGGCAGGGCGCTCAGGGCCCGCTCGGGGGTGCCGTAGCGGGTCAACAGATGTTCGAAAGCGACGGGGCCGACCGTCTCGGTGCGTGCCAGCCTAAGCCAGGCCAGGCGCTGGATGTCCGAGAGGCGGCCCGAAATCACGCGGCTGGAGGCGGCGTCTCCGCCGTCTTCTTCTTGCCGATCTTCGGCTCTTCGCCCTTCAGTAGGCGGGCGATGTTCTCGCGGTGGCGGATGAAGATCAGCACCGCCATGAACAGGGCGAGGACCAGCATCGGATAGGGCTGGTCGGTAGCCAAGGCGAACGGCGCGGCGAGGGCGGCGGCGGTCAGGGCGGCCAGGGAGCTGATCCGGAAGATCGCCGCCATGGCGATCCAGGTGATGGCGGCCAGCGCCCCCACCGGCCAGCAGGCGGCCAGCAGCACGCCATAGAAGGTGGCCACGCCCTTGCCGCCCTTGAACTTCAGCCAGACCGGGAACAGGTGGCCCAGGAAGGCCGCCCCGCCGGCCAGGGCCACGATGGCGGCGCTGTCGTGGGTCAGCCAGCGGGCCAGCAGCACGGCGACCACGCCCTTGCCGGCGTCGCCCAGCAGGGTGATCGCCGCCAGATCCTTGCGGCCCGAGCGCAGCACATTGGTCGCGCCGATATTGCCCGAGCCGATCTGGCGGATGTCGCCGGCCCCGCCGAGGCGGGTGGCGATCAGCCCGAACGGGATCGAGCCGAGGAGGTAGCCTCCGACGACGGCGATCGCGAGCGTGAGATAGACGGCTTGAGCGAGATCTTGCACGTTTCGACCCTAAGGCGAGTTGCGCGCGATTTCAACCGCTACGCAAAGGTTTGGTTGGCGCAGGTGTAGCAGCAGACTCGGGGCGGGGGCAAAAGGGGAGAAGGGTGAGAACAGCCTTGCCTCGATACGAGCAAGTTTGTCCGCCAACAGATAAAATCACCCGAGGGAGCGACGAAGCCGCATTGTAAGAAGGCCGCAGACCATACCGGAGCATCCGCCGACCAAGCCAGCAACGGCGGGTATAAAAGAGGCCTCTCGAACCTGAGTAGCTGCAAGATCGCTCAGCTCCCAATCGATGCTGTAAAGCGCTGCAGCGGCTAGCAATCCAACACCCATGCAGGAGGCGAGATATACTGGCGTCGATGACCTCAGAACCATGGGGCGTGTTGCGACCAGGCCTACTGCTAGCGCGGGAAGAAAGAAGAAAGTCACCCAATATGGCGGATAGAGAAGCGCTAAAGTCAGACCGAGAGGGTGCAGCCAGAAAGCCCAAGCTACGTCAAACATGCCCGGCGGTATTTGCTTTGCGACAAGTGCATAGCCGTGGCTGAAAATCCACAAAACTACCGTTGCAGCTATTGAGCCACCAATCAGGAAAATCACCCACATCTTCGTCAGGGGCGATGGCCACCGTCCAGATCTTATCTGGTCGGCCAACTCAGGCGTCATAAGGCCCGGATCCGGCGGCCGGCCACCGCTAGGATGTCGTCCATCGAGCTGGAACTGACGCCGCTGTCCTCGGCTTCGTCGATCAGGCGTTGCATGGCGGCGATCTTTTCCGCGCGTTCCTGGTCGCGGCGGATCAGGTCGCGCACATAGTCGCTGGCGTTGCTGTACCGCCCGGTCTCGGCGCGCCCTTCAACCCAGTCTTTCATGGCGTCGGGCAGGGAAACATTCATGGTCGCCATCATGTACCTCTCATGTGATTGAGGCATTTTTGGCAAAAATTGTCAATTTTTGACGGGGATGGACGGCTTCGCTTCAGCGCGTCGGGCGCTCCGCTTGTCCTCGCACCAATCCGTGCGCGGTCGCTGCGGTTTTGCTAAAGAAGGCCTGATGACAAGAATGCCCACTTCTAACGGAAACAGGGCCGCGCCATGGCTGATCGCGGCCTTCGTGCTGGGCGTATTTGTTGCTTCCGCCTGCGTAATCCCAGCGCTGCGCTTCTACATCGATATCAGCCATCCATACCTGATTGGGCTCTCTAACCTGGGACTGCTCGGACTGTTTACCTGGCTATGGCGTAATCGTCGCGAGGTCAGGCCGTCATTCACCGCGAACGCCTTGGCGTTGCTGGGGCAGACGGTGTGCTTCGCGGTCGGAGCAATTGGTGCCTTTTACGTTTTGATGTCTCTCTATCCGCCGAACTTTGGGTAGCGCGGTCGACTGTCCGACACGGGCCTCACCCCTCCGCCCGATGCACCACCCGTCCATCGACCAGCGTCATCAGCACCTGGCCCTGCAGCCTGCGCCCGTCGAACGGTGAGTTTTTCGACTTGGACAGCAGCTTTCCCGCATCGACGATGATCGGCGCGTCGATGTCGCAGAGCACCAGATCGGCCGGCGCCCCCGGCGCGATGCGGCCGCCGCGCAGGCCCAGCAGTTCGGCCGGGGCCAGGGTCACCGTGCGGATCAAATCCACCAGCGGCAGGCGCTCATCGTGATACAGCGACAGCAGGGCCGGCAGCAGGGTTTCCAGGCCGATGGCCCCGGGGGCGGCCTCGTCGAACGGCAGGCGCTTGTCCTCGGCCGGGGCCGGGGCGTGGGCGGAAACGACGATGTCGATCAGGCCGGACGCCAGGGCCTCGATCAGGGCCTGACGGTCGTCCTCGCCACGCAGGGGCGGGGTGACCTTGGCGAAGCTGCGATAGTCGCCGATGTCCAGTTCGTTGAACGACAGGTGGTTGATCGATACGCTGGCATGCAGGCGCAGGCCCTTGGCCTTGCCGCGCGCCAGGGTTTCCAGCGCGCCGGCGCTGGTGATCTGGTCAACCAGCAGCCGCCCGCCGGTGGCTTCCAGCAGGGCGATGTCACGCTCCAGCATGATCCGCTCGGCCATCGGCGAGATCGAGGGCAGGCCCATGCGGCCGGCAAATTCGCCGCCGATCGCCGCGCCCCCCTTGGCCAGCCACATGTCCAGCGGGCGATGGGCCAGCAGGGTGTCGAAGCCCTTGGCGTAGGTCAGGATGCGCTGCATCACCTTGCTGTCGACGATCGGGCGGTCGGCATCGGTGATGTAGACGCAGCCGGCCTCGCGCATCAGGCCGATCTCGGCCATCTGCTCGCCGCGCAGCCCCTTGGTCGCCGCACCGGCGCACAGGATGCGGGCGCTGTCGATGTCGCGCGAGCGGCGCAGGATGAAGTCGACCACGCTGGGATCGTCGATGGCCGGATCGGTGTCGGGCTGCACGACGATGCTGGTCACGCCTCCGGCCGCAGCGGCGCGGGCTGCGCTGGCCAGGGTTTCCTTGGTCTCGGCCCCGGGCTCGCCGGTCTTGACCCGCAGGTCGATCAGGCCGGGCGCTAGCAGCGCCCCGCCGCAATCTACAACGCGCACACCCTTGCCCAGCTTGCCAAACTCGCGGCCCTTGGCCACGTCGGCGATCACGCCCTCGGAGACGATGACCCCGCCGGGGCCGTCATAGCCGCTCTCGGGATCGACCAGGCGGGCATTCACGAAGGCGAAAGGCTGGGGCGCGTTCATGGTCTATGTCCTCTCCCTTCCCCCTCGATGGGGGAAGGGCCGGGGATGGGGGTGTTGGCGAGGCGGTGACGGTAGGGGTCCGAGAGGCTCGGAGCCCTGGGGTGCCAAGCGCCCGAACGCTGTGCCAACACCCCCACCCAACCCTCCCCCATCGAGGGGGAGGGCTCGTTTCGCGCGTTCATTGGTCGGCCTCCAGCCGGGCTGCGAGGCTGGTCAGCACCGCCATCCGGGCGGCGACGCCCATTTCCACCTGATCCTGGATCAGGCTGACGGCCGGATCATCCGCCACGTCGCTGTCGATCTCGACGCCCCGGTTCATGGGGCCCGGGTGCATGACCTTGGCCCCCGGCGCGGCGCGGGACAGCTTTTCGCGGTCCAGGCCATAGAAGCGGAAATATTCGCGGGTTGAGGGCACGAAGCCGCCCTGCATCCGCTCCAGCTGCAGGCGCAGCATCATCACCACATCGGCCCCGGCCAGGCCCGACTTCATGTCGTGGTGCACGGTCACGCCCCAGCGCTCGGCCTGGGCCGGCATCAGGGTGGGCGGTCCGACCAGACGCACGCTGGCGCCCAGGGTGTGGAGCAGGGAAACGTTCGAGCGCGCCACGCGGCTGTGCAGAACATCGCCGCAGATCGCCACGGTCAGGCCCGAGACGCGGCCAAAGGCGCGGCGGATCGACAGGGCGTCCAGCACGGCTTGCGTAGGATGCTCATGCTGGCCATCGCCGGCATTGATCACGTGGCCGCTGACCTTCTGGCTGAGCAAGGAGGCCGCGCCGGACGAGGCGTGGCGCACCACCAGCAGGTCGGGCCGCATGGCGTTCAGGGTCACGGCGGTGTCGATCAGGGTCTCGCCCTTGGTGATCGACGAGGTGCGCGGGCTCATATTGACGACGTCGGCGCCCAGACGTTTGCCGGCGATCTCGAAGCTGGACTGGGTGCGGGTGCTGTTCTCGAAGAACAGGTTCATCAGCGTCCGGCCCTTGAGCAGGTCCAGCGACTTGGTGGTCTGGCGGTTGAAGGCGACGAACGCCTCGGCCAGGTCCAGCAGGTCGGCCGCCTGGGGGGCGTTCAGGTCGCCGGCGGACAGGAAATGGCGTCTGGGAAACGCAAAGGCGCGCTTGCGGATCGCGTCGAGGGCGACGCGGGCGGGATCATGGGGCTTGGCCGTCATGAAACGGTGTCATAGGCGGCTTTGCCGGGCGAGGGAAGGCGGCGGGTGCGTGCGATGGGGGATAACCGGCCGTCGCCGCAGGCCCCCTCCTGACCTGCTGCGCAGGTCGTCCTCCCCCAAAGGGGGCGGATGAGATCATCTTCCCCCTCTGGGGGAAGACGGTCGCGAAGTGACCCGTAGGGGGCAAGTGCGGGGATACAGCGCCCTCCATCCCCGGCGGATCACCCACAAAACTCAACCCAATCAACGCCCTGCAAAAATCTCGTACCGCGCCGTCAGACGCGCTCAAAACGCCCCGCATAATGACTTCACCGGACAGCACGGGAAGGGCGCAAGGCCAGCGACCGTTGCGGCTGTTCGGGGTGGTCGAGCGGGAAGCTCAAACGATGGCGGGACGAGTGCCTTGTGCTCTGGGCTGCCAACCCTTTCGTGTCTGGCGGCGGTCGGCCGTGGAACACTAAAACGACGTCACGTCAGGGGTCGGGCGAGCAGCAGGCCGGTTCGGGAGAACCGGCAGTCCGGAACGGGGTCGCGCCCCGGTCCGCCCGTCGGAGGCTTAAAGGCGGCGAGGCCCGAACAGGGTTCAAGCGCCGCACGCCTCTGAAAGAACGACTGCTCGGAGCGTCTGATCTTCGTCGAAACGGTATTCTCTATCTCTCATCCGGGCGAGGCTCGGACGCTCCGTAGCCCTTCCCATAGCTCAGCGAGATGTCGCGTGAGGTCGCGGTGCCGCGCGTATTTAAATCCTCTCCCTGAAGGGAGAGGTGTCGGCGAAGCCGACGGAGAGGGGAGTGATGCGGGCTCAGCCGACTACCCCCTCCGGTCGCTACGCGACCACCTCCCCCTTCAGGGAGAGGATTTCAGCCGATCATACCTTGCCCGCCGCTTCGCGCATTCCCCGCATCCGCTCCAGGGCCCCCTGCAGGATCCAGCCGGCGGCCATCTTGTCGACCACCTCGGCGCGGCGCTTGCGGTTGACGTCGTGCTCCTCGATCAGCACCCGGGTCACGGCGGCGGTGGAGAGCCGCTCGTCCCAGAAGGTGATCGGCACATGGGGTTGCAGGCGCAGCAGGTTGCGGCCCAGGGCGCGTCTTGCTAAAGCAGTTTTGGCGAATATTTCCCATATGGAAACGATATTAAGTGTGCAATTAATATTGTTCCAAAGTATTTGGTCGCAAATGCTGGTTGAGATAAATATTTACTCAGATGGTGGTGGGGGATTAAAGGTGGTGCAGATATTCATTTTATTGTTTATGATGCTTGCAGCGTTTTCATTTATAATTGGAATTGGCGCTTTTGATGCGAATAATATCAAAACGTTCATTCCTTTTGTTGTTACATTTATGGCAATATTAATTGCCAATAGCGTAAAATGTCCCCGCTGTAGATTAGGTGTTCGTAGCAAAGGCTCGCTAGGCTATGGGCTAGAATATGTGCCCGACAAGAATTGCCCTCGATGCGGTAGATCACGTAAGGGAGTATGGCCGTTTCAATATCTGATTAAGCCGGAACACTGGGACGGGGTTGATCAGAACAAACGCCCCTGATGAATACACAATAGTAATCGACAATTCGTGTTTGGGCGGATTGTGCAGTGCGGTGCCGTATCACCTTACTTCCCACCTAAACCTTGCCCGCCGCTTCCCGTATCCCCCGCATCCGCTCCAGCGCCCCCTGCAAAATCCAGCCGGCGGCCATCTTGTCGACCACCTCGGCGCGGCGCTTGCGGTTGACGTCGTGCTCCTCGATCAGCACCCGGGTGACGGCGGCGGTTGAGAGGCGCTCGTCCCAGAAGGTGATCGGCACATGGGGTTGCAGGCGCAGCAGGTTGCGGCCCAGGGCGCGGTTGGACTGGCAGCGGACGCCCTCGGTGCCGTCCATGTTCATCGGCAGGCCGATGACGATGCCGGCCGCCTTGCGGCTGCTCATCAGCTTGAACAGCGTCTGCGCGTCCTCGCTGAACTTGGTCTTTTTGATCAGGGCCAGGGGACTGGCGACGGTGAGGGTGACGTCGGACACGGCCACGCCGATGGTCTTCTCGCCGGGATCGAGACCCACGATGGGCAGGTAATCGGGAATGGCGGCGGCGAAATCTTCGATGTCGAGAACAGGCATGAACGCGTCATAACACGGGGAAGCGCCCTCCCAACAAGGGAACCCTTGTCAAAGCGCCCCTTCGGCGGCTAACCCACCCGCTTGGAATTCAGGAGGCCCCCAATGGCCATTGACGTCGCCACAGTGCGCAAGGTCGCGCGGCTCGCGCGGATCGCCACACCCGAAGATCGCCTGGAGCCCCTGGCCCAGGAACTGAACGGCATCATGGCGTGGATCGAGCAGTTGGCGCAGGTCGATACCGACGGCGTCGAGCCCCTGACCAGCGTGGTCGGGGCCGGCGCGCCGCTGCGTGACGACGTTGTGACCATGGGCGGCGACGCCTCGGTGATCACCTCCAACGCGCCCAAGTCCGTCGACGGCTTCTTCGTCGTGCCCAAGGTGGTCGAATAATGAGCGCCCTTACCTCCCTGACCCTGAAGGCCGCCGTTGACGGTCTTGAGAAGGGCGAGTTCACCTCGGTCGAACTGACCACGGCCCATATCGAAGCCATCGAGGCCGCGCGCGCCCTGAATGCCTTCATCGTCGAGACGCCCGAGCAGGCGCTGTCGATGGCCGCGGCCTCCGACGCCCGTCGCGCCCTCGGCGTGGCCGGCCCGCTGGACGGCGCGCCGCTGGGCATCAAGGACCTGTTCTGCACCAAGGGCGTGCAGACCACGGCCTGCTCGAAGATCCTCGAAGGCTTTGTTCCGGAATACGAGTCGACCGTCACCAGCCAGCTGTGGCGCGACGGGGCGGTGATGCTGGGCAAGCTGAACCTTGACCAGTTCGCCATGGGCTCGTCGAACGAGACCTCCTATTTCGGCCCGGTGACCAATCCCTGGCGCTCGACCGCCAGCAACAAGGCCCTGACCCCGGGCGGCTCGTCGGGGGGGTCGGCTGCGGCCGTGGCCGCTGACCTGTGCCTGGGCGCCACCGCCACCGACACCGGCGGTTCGATCCGCCAGCCGGCCGCCTTCACCGGCACCGTGGGCATCAAGCCGACCTATGGCCGCTGCTCGCGCTGGGGCGTCGTGGCCTTCGCCAGTTCGCTGGACCAGGCCGGGCCCATCGCCAAGACCGTCGAGGACGCGGCCCTGCTGCTGACCTCTATGTGCGGCCATGACCCCAAGGACTCGACCAGCCTCGACGTGCCGGTGCCCGACTTCACCCAGTTCGTGGGCAAGTCGGTCAAGGGTCTGCGGATCGGTGTTCCGGCTGAATACCGCGTCGACGGCATGCCCGCCGAGATCGAAAAGCTGTGGGCCGACGGCATCGCCTGGCTGAAGGACGCCGGCTGCGAGATCGTCGAGATCAGCCTGCCGCACACCAAATACGCCCTGCCGGCCTATTATATCGTGGCTCCGGCCGAGGCTTCGTCGAACCTGGCCCGCTATGACGGCATGCGCTACGGCCTGCGTGCCGAGGGCGGCAACCTGACCGAGATCTATGAGAACACCCGCGCCGAAGGCTTTGGCGACGAGGTCAAGCGCCGCATCCTGATCGGCACCTATGTGCTGTCGGCCGGCTATTACGACGCCTACTACCTGAAGGCCCTCAAGGTGCGTCGCCGCATCGCCGAGGACTTCGACAAGGCCTGGGAGCGCTGCGACGCCATCCTCACCCCGACCGCGCCCTCGGCGGCGTTCGGTCTGGGCGAGAACAGCAATGACCCGATCGCTATGTATCTGAACGACGTCTTCACGGTGACGACCAACCTGGCGGGTCTGCCGGGGCTGTCGCTGCCTGCGGGTCTCGACGCCAACGGTCTGCCTCTGGGGCTGCAGATCATCGGTAAGCCGCTGGATGAGGGCACGGTATTTTCGGTGGCCGGGGCGCTGGAAAAAGCGGCCGGCTTCAAGGCCAAGGCCGCGAAGTGGTGGTGAGCGCGATGACCGATCAATCCAAAACCATTCAAGGCCGCACCGGCCCCTGGGAAATCGTTCTGGGCCTCGAGATCCACGCCCAGGTGGCCAGCAAGTCCAAGCTATTCTCCGGCGCCGCCGTGGGTTTTGGCGCCGGTCCCAACGAGCAGGTCAGCCTCGTCGACGCCGCCATGCCCGGCATGCTGCCGGTGCTGAACGGTTTTTGCGTCGAGCAGGCGGTCAAGACGGGTCTGGGCCTGAACGCCAAGATCAATCTGAAGAGCCGCTTTGATCGCAAGAACTACTTCTATCCCGACCTGCCGCAGGGCTATCAGATCAGCCAGTTCGACCAGCCTATCGTCGGCGAGGGCGTGATCAGCGTCGAGCACGACGACGGCTCGACCTTCGAGGTGCGGATCGAGCGCCTGCACCTCGAACAGGACGCCGGCAAGTCGCTGCACGACCAGGACCCGAACGCCACCTATGTCGACCTGAACCGTGCAGGCACGGCGCTGATGGAGATCGTCTCCAAGCCCGACATGCGCACCTCGGCGGAGGCAGCGGCCTATGTGAAGAAGATCCGCACGATCCTCGTCTATCTGGGCACCTGCGACGGCGATATGGAGAAGGGCAACCTTCGCGCCGACGTCAACGTCTCGGTCTGCCGCCCAGGCGACTACGAGAAGTTCCGCGAGACCGGCAGCTTCAGCCACCTGGGCACCCGCTGCGAGATCAAGAACGTCAACTCGTATCGCTACATCCAGCAGGCGATCGAGTACGAGGCCCGTCGCCAGATCGAGATCCTGGAAGACGGCGGCAAGATCGACCAGGAGACCCGCCTGTTCGATCCGACCAAGCTCGAGACCCGCTCGATGCGGTCCAAGGAAGAAGCGCACGACTATCGCTACTTCCCCGATCCCGACCTGCTGCCGCTGATCCTCGACGCGGCCTGGGTCAAGCGCATCGAAGAGACCCTGCCGGAACTGCCGGACGCCAAGAAGGCGCGCCTGCAGAGCCAGTATGGCCTGTCGGCCTACGACGCCGGCGTGCTGATCATCGAGAGTGACCGGGCGGATTACTTCGAGGCCGCCGCCAAGGGGCGTGACGCCAAGCTGGTCTCCAACTGGGTGACCAATGAGCTGCTCTCGAAGCTGTCTGCGGGCGGCCACGAGATCGCCAACTCGCCGCTGCCGTCGTCGGACATCGCCCAGCTGGTCGAGCTGATCGAGAACGGCACCATCAGCTCCAAGATCGCCAAGGAGGTCTTCGAACACATGTGGGCCGGTGAGGGGCGTCCGGCGGAGATCGTCGAGGCGCGCGGCCTCGTGCAGATCAACGACACCGGCGCCATCGAGGCGGCCATCGACAAGCTGATCGCGGCCAATCCTGAAAAGGCCTCGGCCGTGAAGGAAAAGCCCCAGGCCATCGGCTGGTTCGTCGGCCAGGTGATGAAGGAGACGGGCGGCAAGGCCAATCCGGCCACCGTCAACGACCTGCTGAAGGCCAAGCTGGGCCTGTAAGGGCCTTGTGGCTCTGAACAGACAAAAGGCCCGTCGCATTCGCGGCGGGCCTTTTCGCTATGCACCCAGGTCGCCAGATCTAGTGATTGGCGATAACGTCGAAGATCAGCCCCGTGGCGATGGCGGCCAGCACGTAGTCATTGCCGGTGCGGTACCAGTAGTAGCCCCGGGGCGGCGGGCGCAGGCGATAGTAGCGATAGTCACGCACCACATAGCCGCCGCCGCGATAGTAGCTCGGCAGATAGCCGCCTCGACGCCACGACTCATAGCCGGGGCGATAGCCCGGACGGCCATAGTAGTGAGCCGGCGGCGCGCCGTAGTGGAAGCGCTCGTTGTAATAGTAGCCGTTGTGGCGGCCACCATCCCAGCGGCTGCGGGCATCCCAACGGTCCTCGCG
Source organism: Caulobacter sp. AVps18 (assembly GCF_058681425.1). Taxonomy (NCBI): domain Bacteria; kingdom Pseudomonadati; phylum Pseudomonadota; class Alphaproteobacteria; order Caulobacterales; family Caulobacteraceae; genus Caulobacter; species Caulobacter sp. AVps18. The sequence goes on along the minus strand of NZ_CM178737.1, from coordinate 3,877,546 downwards.
GCGATCCCAGCGATCTTCGCGGCGATCCCAGCGTCCGCCGTCATGACGGGCGTCGCGGCGATCCTCGCGGCGGTCCCAGTGATCTTCCCGGCGGTCCCAGCGCCCGCGATCCTGCGCAGACGCATCCGTGGCCATGGCAGCCATGGGGCCGGCCACCGAAGCGATGGCAGCGATGGTGAGCAAAAGACGTTTCATCTTCTCGTCTCCTTCCTGGTCGTGCGGCTTTGACCCCGCCATGTCCCTCGACCTTGGAGACGATCCTCGCGCCGGCCGGCTGAACCGCGCCTGAATGAGGCTGTCAGGCTGGGCCCCTCCGGGCGTGCCGTCGTCCCCGGCGCTGTCCCTTTAATGTGCGGCCAATTGTCCATTGGTCGTTTCGGCAGCAGGCTCTGGCTTGCGCCCTCGAGCAACCGGAGCATCCTTCGAGGCACTGAGATCCGTGGCCTGGTGGTTCTAAAGCGGAAGCGCCCCCCGGGATCGCGGCCTAAATCCCTTCAAGGCGCGGGAAAAGCCGCCAATAGGGTCGTTGAAGGGCGTTTGGCCTGCATGCGCGTTAATGCGCTGTATACCGCGATTTACGGTTAGTAACGTCCGTGAATAAGGTGTGTATTCGGTCTCTAGTTCATGATGTTTCGCCATTTAACTATATATTCAGTGGCGATGGACTTTCCTGCTTTCAGGCTCGGGATCTGGCAGAACGCTGGAGGGGCCTGACAGGAGATGAAGTCATGATGATGAGCATCGAACCCCCCGCCGCCCACGCCTTGCCGCTGCCGTCCGCCGAGTCGTCGGGTGACGAGCTGTTCCGCATGGGCCTGCTGTATTCGACCGGTCAGGGCGGCGCGCCGCTGGACTATGTGTCGGCGCACATGCTGTTCAACCTCGCCGCCATGCGCGGGTCGCTTGAAGCCAAGATCTATCGCAAGGAAATCTCGCAGGAGATGGCCAGCGAAGATGTCGCTGAAGCCCAGCGCGCTGCGCGGGAATGGCTGGCCCACGGCTGAACCCGGCTTTCGGGTTCAGCGCTGGGCGCTGTTGACGATGCCCCGGCCTAGCCGCCGAAGCCGTTGATGGCGTAGCTGAAGCTGACCGGCAGCAGGTCACGGAAATACTGCTGCATGAACAATCCGCCCTCGGCCACGCCGCTGCGCGGGACATAGACGACGTCAAACCGGCGAAGCGGCACCAGATCGGCTTCGCCAGGGCGACTCAGGCCCTTGAGCAGATCAGCCGTGCGCATCATGGCGCGACCGTCAGGGCCGCGGCGAATGATAACGACCTGATTGCGCCGGGACGTGCTTTTAAAGCCGCCGGCCTGGATGATGGCGCGCAGGGCGTCGCCGTCGCCGGCCATGTCATAGACGCCGGGATTGCCCACCTCGCCGCCGACAAAGATCTTGAGCGGCGTCGCAGCCTTGACCGAAACCTGCACCTGCGGCCGCAGAAGCTGGCCGGAGTAGGCCTGGGTTATCGCGCCCTGAAGCTCGCCGATTGTGCGGTCGGCCGCCATGACCGGTGCGATCAGGGGGAGGGCGATTCGGCCGTCAGGCTGCACCACCACCGACTTGTTCAACTCGGCCGCCGACGGCACCGTCACCTCGACCTCGTCGCCCGGATAGAAGCGATAGGCCGGCTCGGCTTCAGACCAGTCAGCATAACCGATGTTGGGGAAATTTGCCGTCGGGCGCGGGGCAGGGGTCAGGGGCTCGCTGTCCACGTGGCCGCAAGCGGTTGCGCCGCCCGCCAGGAGCAGGAGGGCCAAAGCCGTTGAGATGTGCGTGCGCCTTTGCATGCGACAAGTCTTAACAGGAATGGGTAACGAAGCCTTAAGGCCGGGTGGCCAGTTTGAAGGTGAGATTGAACCCTTCGGATTCGCATGTCGACGACGAGCGCCTGGACCAGTGTGCCGCATGACCCGCCGTCGCGCCGCGACTGGGCGACGCGCGCCCACTATGCGCCTACCGACTTCGTCACTTTACTGTGGCGCGAGCGCTATCTGATGCTGGTGGTTTTCCTGGTGATCGTGGCGCTGGGCGTCGCTTTTTCCATGACGCTGAAGAAAAGCTACACCGCCCAGTCCAGCCTGTTCGTTCGCCTGGGCCAGGAATATGTCTATGAGCCCCTGGCCGGTGATGCCGCGCGGGGCGCGGTGCCTGATGTCGATCAGGTGATCCAGTCCGAGGCCGAGATCCTGGGCAGCGGTGAACTGCGCGAACGGGCAATCCGCAAGATCGGCTTTGCGGCGCTGTTTCCCAGCCTTGGCCATCAATATGTGACCGCGACGCCTGAGGGTAAGCGCCGCCTGATCGCCAAGGGCCGGGACAATATCGCCCGTAACCTGAAGATCGAGACCGCGCCCGATAACTCGATCATTCGCCTGTCTTACCAGCACGAAAACCCCGAGATGGCCGAGAAGGTGCTCAACACCCTTCTGGAAGAGTACCTGATCTATCGCCGCAGCCTGCTGATCGGTGCTGACGACCGCGTGGTGGAACGCCAGCGAGACCTGTTCGAGCGCAAGCTGGCCGAGACCGACGCCAGCTATCAGGCCTTCCTGTCGACCAATGATATTGGCGATTTCACCGCCCAGAAGTCCACGCTCAACCAATTGCAGTCTCAGGCGGAACAGCAGAAGTACGCCATCGAGGCCCAGCTTCAGGACCGTCTTGGACGGCTGAACGCCATCGAGTCGGAACTGGCCCGCACCCCGGCCGAGACGGTGCTCTATCGCGACACCGACACCTCGGCGTCATCGCGACTGGCGCAGATGCGCCTGGATCGCGAGGGGCTGTTGTCGCGCTATCGGCCCGACGCCCAGCCGGTCCGCGATCTTGAGGCCCAGATCGCCCAGCTGGAACAGGGCGTGGCGGCGGGGCGCACCACGGGCGAAAGCGCCCGTCGCAGCGGACCCAATCCGATCTGGCAGACCCTTCAGACCTCCCGCAACGACCTGCGCGCCGAAGTGGCCGCCCTGCGCGAGTCGCTAAACACCTATGGCCAGCAGGTTCTGGATGTGAACCAGCGCTTGCTGCGCCTGTCAGAGCTGGAGCCCCAGTTCAACCAACTCACCCGGGACCGCGACGTGTTGTCGTCCAATGTGCGGGAGTACACCGTCAAAGAGCAGCAGGACGAGGCCCAGCGGCGAATGTCGTCGGAGGGTAGCGACAATATCCGCATCGTTCAGCGCGCCGTCGCGCCCTCAGAAGGCAAGAGCCTGAAGAAGCCGATCCTGGCCCTGACCCTGTTGTTTGCAGCCTTCACCGCCGCCTGCGCCGGTTTGGTGCGAATGTTCCTGCGGCCGGGCCTGCAGACGGCGGCCTCCGCCTCGCGCACCCTGGGCCTCCCGGTGCTGGCAACGGCCGGGGTTAAGCGGTGAGTGCTTTGGTCGCCTTTCGCGCCTTGGGCGAATAACGTTAGCCTGTAAGCCCTGAACGCGCGGCGATTCGACGAATGGTGGATTTGAACGCCGAAATGGCGGAGTTGTGGGGTTCCCTGGGTGCGCCCCCGCCCGGTCGCCCCTATGTGCTCCAGGTCATCTCGGCGCGTCGCGGCGAGGGGGCTTCGACCGTTGCTCGTGAACTGGCGCTGTTCACCGCCCGTCGGGCGGCTCGCAAGACCTGGCTGGTCGACATGGACCTGGGAACAGCCGCCCAGTATCAGGCGATCTCAAGCGACGCGGAGCGCTATGGCGCGTTGGGGCCGCCGGTCGCTGCTTCACCAGACGGGTCAGCCTTTTTCACCGTCCAGCCGCCTGCGCCGCGTCCCGACGGCGGCGTCTGGCCCGATGCACGCTATCTGTCCGCCTACGGGGTGGGCGGTTCGCGCTTCTGGGTGACGCGCTTCAACCGTGAGGCCCTGCGCGGCCCGCAGAAGGTCCATGTCATCCCCGGCGCGGAATACTGGGCCGCCCTTCGCCAGCATGCCGAGGTAGTGATCATCGACAGCCCCTCGGCTGACCGCTCTCAAGCCGGGTTGGCCATAGCCCAGCATATGGACCAGACGGTGCTGGTGGTCTCGGCCCAGCAGCCTGACGTCAAGCCGCCCGCCCAGCTTCGCGACGCCCTGGCGGCGGCCGGAGGTCGCTGCGCCGGCGTGTTCTTCAACCAGGTCTCGGTGCAGCCTCCCGGCTTCCTGAAAGCGATCCTGCCGTGATGTCTCCCGGGAGGGCCCGGCTCCTCCTGCCCCAGATCGCCACTGTCTCGGCTGCCGTGTTCCTGCTGCTGATCTATAGCCGGGGATGGGAGCTGCCCCTGTTTGGCGAAACCGCCAGCGTCTCGGCCTCGGGTTTCATGCGCGTGGCCTATCTGCCGGCCTATGCCGCCGGATTCGCCCTGATCGCCCTGGATCCACGCAACCTGATCCGCGCCACGCTACGGCAACCGTTCCTGGTCTTCCTGATGGTGGTGGTGGCAGGATCGGTACTGTGGTCCATCGCGCCCGACGTTACCTCGCGCCGGGCATTCGCAGTCATCTGCACCACGCTCGGTGGACTTGTCCTGGCCGCGCGGTTTACCTGGGCGCAACTGGCCGAGGTGGTGGCTGCGACCTTCGCGATCCTGATCGTGCTTTGTTTTGGCGTCTGCCTGGCGGTTCCGTCGATCGGCGTGATGACAGAGCTGTTTCCGGGCGCCTGGCGCGGCCTGTGGATGGAGAAAAACGCACTCGGCGGCGTGATGGCCTTCGGATTTTGCATCCTGGCTGCCGCCGCCCTGCTCAATCCCAGGCGGGCCAGGCTGTGGTGGCCGTTTGCAGGCCTGGCGGTGGTGCTGGTGCTGATGTCGACGTCGAAAACCTCGCTGGTCTCGCTGATGCTGGGCTTCGGCGCGCTGGGTTTCGTGCTGGCGGCGCAACGCAATCCGGCGGCCGGTGCAGCGGTGACCTGGACCGGCGTGACAGGCGTCGTCCTGCTGGTCGCCTTCCTGCTGGTCGCGTCAGACGTCTTCTTCGCCATACTGGGCAAGGACGCCACCCTGACCGGTCGCACCAAGATCTGGGCCGCAGCCATGCGTCAGATCGAGGAAAAACCCTGGCTCGGCTATGGCTATGCCGCCGTGTGGGACGACAAGAGCGGCTGGGGTCCCTTTGCCTGGATTAGCAAGGACGCCGGCTTTCAGGCCCAGCACGCGCATAATTCCTGGCTGGAGCAGTGGCTGGGCATGGGCTTGCTGGGGCTGGCCGCCTGGGGTTTGTTCTATATCCAGACGATGACCCTCGCGATCATCTCGGTGTTCCGTGACCGTGGGGCTCTGCTGGTCTTCCCGTTCCTCGTCGTGTTCAGCCTGGTGTCGCTGACCGAGAGCATCGCCGTCGGCTACAATGATTTCCGCTGGGTGCTGTTCGTGGCCTTCGCAGCCAAGCTGGCCTTTCCGGACCGCGAACTGGCGCGCTAAAGCATCGTGCGGAAAAGTGGGAACCGGTTTTCCGCGATAGCGATGCGAGACCGGGAGTTTAGAGGCCGATCCGCCGAGCGCCTTCGGCGACGGTGACGACATCGAACCCGGCATTGATCGCCCCGTCCACCAGCCGCTCCAGCGCGCCCGTCGAGCAGCCCCACTGCGAGGGGGTTTCGCTGACGTCGTGGGTATAGAGGATCAGCCAGGCCTTGCGAGCATGGGCCCGGTCCAGCCATTTGAGCGCCACCGCCTCACCGTCCTCACCCTCGACGCCGACGGCGGGGGCCTGGTTGAGGTCTGCGCCATTGGCGATCAGCCCGTGGTGAAGGGCGCGAACAGTCTTGAATCGCGTCGCCAGCAGGGTCTTGGCCGGCGCGCCGACGTCGCCGTAGGGATAGGCGAAGCTGACGGGCTGGCCCGCGCCCCAGTCGGTCAGAGCCTGTGCGTTCTGGTCGATATCGGCCAGGGTCGTCTCTCGCGAGGCCTGTCCGCAATCCAGGTGCGAGAAGGTATGGCAGCCGATTTCGTGGCCGGCGGCGTGCAGTCGCGCGGCGTCCTGTCCCGTCGCGAACCGGCCCATCGGGCCGTCCCGCCCAGTCAGGCCGGCGGCGAAATAGTAGGTGCCGCGCAGGCCGCGGGCTTCCAGGATCGCCGCGCCCGTCTCACAGGCCGTGGCCGGGGCGTCGTCGAAGCTGAACGACACCATCGGCCGCTCCAGTCTTACCCGCGCCGGGCGGCGATGGGCGAGGCGGATCAGCCGGCGGCGCAGTTTGCCTTTCAGGGTGCGGTCGGGTTCGTAGGCGTCGACCTTGTCGTGGGAAACCTGCATCAGACAGCCTCGGCATAGAGGGCGGCGCGATAGAGCCGCAGGGCGAAGGCGCGCAGCGGCAAGGGCGCGGCCTCCATCAGGGCGAAGGCCTTCAGCCACGGTCGCCAGACCCCGCGCAGGGGCAGCGACCTTAGGACCTTGGCCACCTTGTAGCTGGGATAGCCACTGACGATGTCGGGGTGGGCAGCGACGACCCGCGCAAAATTGGCGGCCGACTGCTCGTATTTGGCCGCCATGGCCGGAGCGGTGTCGAGGCCCAGATGGCTGGCCGAATTGTCCACATGCAGGATCGGGTGCTGGCGCCCCACCCGCATGGCCCATTCCACATCCTCCCAGCCCCAGCCGGCGAAGCCCTCGTCGAAACCGACGGTTTCGAAGACATCTCGGCGGACCAGAAGATTGGACGTGAAGACATGCTTTTCCGGCTCCCGGGCGCGTTCAGGCGCCGGGGTACAGTCGCTTTTAAGTGCCATAGCCCGGTGCAGGGCGTGCTCGGGCCTTTGCGGGGTCTGGTCCAGGGTAAAGCCGCCAAAGGCAACGGGTGTGTTCTCGCCTTCGACCAAGGCGCTCCAGCGGGCCAGGAAATCTTGCGGGTCGGGCAGCATGTCGCTGTCCAGAAACAGAAAGTGTCCAGCGCGGGCGTGGCTGGCGAGGCGATTTCGCCCCCGAGCGCGGCCCTCATTATGGGAGAGGCGGATCAGACGTGCTGGGACACGCAGGCGCTCAACGCGCCTGGCGATCCGTTCGACCAGGTCCGCGTCGCCGCCGCCGTCGTCCAGGACGATGATCTCGGCGCGGGCGCTGGGATCATCCAGCGCCTTGAGCAGGGCGGAGGGGTCATCGCGATAGGTGGGGATCAGCACCGACAGGCGCGGCTGGGCGCTGGCCCAGGCGGCGTTGTCGGTCAGGGTCTCGGTGGCGGGGGAGGTCATGCGGGGCGCACCTTCCGGCTCGCGATTAGGGCGGCGATACGCGCGCGCAGGCCGTCAACATCCAGCGCCAGGACGACTGCGCCATAGACGAGCGCGCCGACACCGGCCTTGAGGATCAGTTCAAACAGTCCGCCGGGCGAGGGCAGGAGCAGCACGGCACCGGCCATCACGGCGCAGCCGCCACCAGCCTTGACCAGGGTGCTCCAGGGCACAGGCAAGGGCTGGGCGCTCTGGCCCAGAACCCAGGCCGCGACGGCGCCGAGCGCATAGCTGGCGGTGGTGGCCCACAGGGCGCCGTTCAGGCCAAAGCGCGGGATCAACAACAGGTTCAGGATCAGGTTGGCCGCCGCCGGAACCGCCATGCTGGCGATCAGCATCGGTGTGCGCCGGCCCAGGGTGAAGGCTTGAAGCAGATAGTAGGTGGTCACGCCCGACAGCCAGCCGCTTGCGGCGATCCAGGGGGTGACGTGCGCCGCACCTGAGCGCAGCGACTCGCCGATCATCAACTCGACCAAGGGCGAGGCCACCAGGGCCAGGCCCGTTGCAGCCGGCAGGGTCAGCAGGACCATGAACGAAGCCTGCTCGCGGGCGGCGTCCTTCAGGGCTGCCGGTCCGCCGCGTTCTAGCGCGGCAATCAGGGCAGGGGCGCCGGCCATGCCCAGCCAGATGAACACCACATCCAGGGTACGGCTGCCCAGCGAATAGCCGGCGTGATAGACGCCCACCGTAGCCTCGTCGAGGTAGGCGGCGAGCAGGAAGCGATCGGTTGTGGACAGCACCAGCGCCAGGATCAGCGACAGCGACACGGGCAGGCCATAGGCGGCGTAGTCACGCGCCATAGCCTTGTCGAACCGGCCACCGACCATGCGCGCCAGTTCGGCAGGCAAGATGAAGACCAGGCACAGCAGCGAGATCGCGCCCATGCCCAGGATCGGGGCCGCGCCGCCCAGGCCGATCAGGGCCAGGATCAGGCCCAGCCCAAATCCACCCACCGTCTGGACGATATCCAGCAGGGCCGCACCCGAGACGTCGCCCGCCGCACGGCGGCGCTCCTGCGACAGCTTGGTCAGGCTCTTGATGACTACCGTCGCGAAGGCGGCCGCCAGGGCCACTTTCATCGGGGCGTCGAGGGGAGCGAAGCGCAGCACAAGGGCCGCGACCACCGGGGTCGCCAGGGCTGCTGCGCCCCACAGGCGATAGAGGGTGGCGAAATGGTCGGGCAAACGGCCATCGGCCTCGCGCGCCGCCTGGAACCGGGCCATGGCCGCTTCGGTCCAGGTCAGCAGGATCGTCTGGGTCAGGCTCAGGGCCGAGAAGGCCAGGGCGTAGGTTCCATAGGCCTGCGGGCTAAGCACCCGCGTGAACAGCACGATGGTCAGAAGGCCAACCACGCCCTGTGCGATATTGACCGGCAGATAGCCGAGGACGCCGCGCCAGAACATGCCGGACCTCAACGCACCACCGACCGATCCCCGAGCAGGCAGGGGAGGGTCATGGCGATGATGTAGAGGTCCAGCCAGAACGAGTGGCGCTCGATGTAGTCGACGTCGAGAGCGATGCGCTCGCGCACCAGTTCGGGCGTATCGACGGGGCCGCGCGAGCCCTTGATGGCGGCCCAGCCCGTGACGCCAGGCTTCATGCGATGGCGATGTGCGTACTGTGCGACCAGCTTTGCTGACTCGACGTCGCCGGTCTTCATGCCCACGGCATGGGGGCGCGGGCCGACGATCGACATCTCGCCCTTCAGAACATTGAACAGCTGCGGAAGCTCGTCCAGGCTGGTCAGGCGGATGAAGCCACCCACGCGCGTGACGCGGGCGTCATTGGCCTGAATCTGCTGGGCGGCGGTGGCGTCGGTCAAGTCGTGCCGCATTGAGCGGAACTTCCAGACGAGGATCTCTTCGTTGTTGAATCCGTGACGACGCTGGCGAAAGAAGATCGGGCCGGGGCTGTCCAGGCGCACGGCCACCGCGATGATCGCCATGATAGGCGCGGCGACGACCAGGCCGAGGCTGCCCAGGACCAGGTCCTGGACGCGTTTGACTGCGGCTTTGCGAGCGTCGGTCGGCGCACCCGACAGGTCGGCCAGGGCGGCGTCGGCGATGCGTGACAAGGCCGCCTCGCTGTCGGCGTCGCGGCCCACATCGACGAACAGGCTGATGGGGTTGGGCAGGACGTCCAGCCGGTCGACCAGCTGTCGCACCCGGCCTTGCGCGGCCGAGGTGACAGTGATGACCACGCGGTCGACATAGGGCATGACCCGGTGGTCGATCAGGGCGGTCGTATCGCCCAGCACCGGCACGCCCAGGATGTTTTCGGGCGCGCGGTCCAGGCGGTCGTCGAAGATGCCCAGCACATTGACCTCGCCGGTGCGCATGGCCGCCTCGATCAGGCGCTGGGCGTTGGCTGTCGCCCCGACAATCACGACATTGGGCGTCAGGTGACCCTGCTTGCGGCCATGGGCCACGAGACCCCACCACAGGCCGTGCAAGGCCGCCAGGATCGCGGCCAGCCCGGGAAAGGTCCAAAGGGTCGTCGGGGCCACCGGAAGAATCAGGCTGACGAACAGCACAGCCGCCGCCGCGCCGCCGCTGGCGGCGATCACTCGCATCAGGTGGCGTCCCAACCGCTCGCGACGGGCGAAGACATAGGCGTCCAGGGTCCTGAGGGCCAGCAGCAGCACGCCGCCGCCAACGGTCAGGGCCGCGCCCGTCGCCAGGGTCGGGACCATGCCGAATATGGCCAGGCAGGAGAGGGCGATGGCCAGGTTGTCCAGGCTGCGAAAAGCGCGCGCCAGGGTTCGGGCCTCGATCCGGGCCCGGGCCGGCACCAGCTGGCCTGGGCGAAACGGCCCACGCTGTGCGCTCGACAGCGAAGGACGCGCAGCCCTTGCATGAGCCGCAGGCGGGGGCGCCTTGTGTTCATGGAGGGCCGCCGGGCTCTCGGCCTTCGGGGCGTCTGTATCGCGGGTGATGGCGGGCGGCATCGGGTCCGAACCGGAAAAACGAGGTTCAAACTACCGCCGTCCTCTGAGCTTCACGTTAACACCGGCAAATTCCGACAACGCGTGATTGTCATGTCGCTGCGAACAGGCTATCCAGCCGCTCCCTCTCAGGAGGAGACGTGGCCGAGAGGCTGAAGGCACCGCTTTGCTAAAGCGGCATACCCCAAAAGGGTATCGAGGGTTCGAATCCCTCCGTCTCCGCCAACCACCCCGGTAATTTCTCTCAAACGGCCCTCGACGCTCCTAAGCGACCGAGAACGCGCGTCTTTTCGACGACAATCGCTCAGCACGGTCGCCGTTTCCCCTTCGAACAGCCCTTTGACCGGGCCAGAAGGCGCGGCATATCTCCGCGCCGCTGTGATCCAGGTGAGTTTCCCTGCGAACAGGGAAATCTACAGGGAATGGTTTGAATTGCCCGCCAGTTTGGGCCGTTTCTAGCAGTGACCCGCTTGGAAAAAGCCAATCACCATGGGGACTTAAGGTCTCTAAAGAGACCTCCCAATTTCTCAGCCGAACAGGGAAAATAGATTCGGGAACAGGCCGCATCGATTTCCAATCAGGGAATGGCTGTACGCGAGTTAAGGCCGTTTCAGACGATGGCGAACATGCGCCGCTGATCTTCCCAGAGAATCGGAATGTCCCCGGCCAAGAGAAGGGCCAGGGACAGGGTCGCTGGCTGACGACCTTCCAAAATCATCGCCTGGAGGTCCGGAGCCAAAAAGCTCAACCGCATCAGGGCGCGGAAATAAGGGCTCGGTAGGCTCTTCTGAAAACTGACCAGCTCGGGTCGACCAAAAGGACTGTCGCCGGCCGTGGCGACAAGCTTGTGTCCGGCTTGCAGTCCACGGATCAAGGTCGCATCGGCCCGGGGCACACGGTCCAAAATCTGGCCGGAGTGGTCGCTGACCCAGACGCGTCCATTTTGCGCCCTAAGGCGGCAGGGCACGATCACTCTGACGAGATCTAGATCTCCAATCTCAGCGGCGAGCTGCTCACCAGGAATAAGCCGTTGGCTCAGGGTCTTAAGGTCGGCGGCTGGGTCTCCGCAGCGCCTCAGGAGATGGGACTTATCGAGCAAAATCTGCAGGTGTTCGGGATGCACCTCTATGCGCTTTAAGGCCGGTCGCAGCGGGCTTCCAATGTCCTTGGTGAGTCTCGCCACCAGGGACATTGCTAGAGACTCGATCTTGTTTGCCGGGACGCGCCGGACAACGTCGTGGTCCGTCTCGGGTAGGCCGGTCAGACGGGAGGTGGACACATAGTAGCGGTAGACCCGCCCCTCGCGCCGCTTGCTGTAGACCGGAGACATCGGCGCCCCGTCCGCATCGAACGTCAGGCCCTTCAGGGGCATGGTCGTAACGCTGGTCCGGCGATCAGTGTGGCGATGCGCATGGCCGGCCATGAGCTTTTGAACCTGGTTGAAAAGCTCTGGCGTGATGATCGGCGGATGAGCGCCGACCGCCGCCGTGACGCCGCGATGGACGATCTCGCCCAGATAAACCCGGTTCTTCAGCAGCGCGAAGACCGCACCCCGACTGAACGCGACCCCGCCTCGCGAGGCGCCCTTGGCGGACACGATGACCTTCGTCTTTGCGCCTTCACGGCGGAGCGCCTCGCAAAGAGCATGGACCGAACCCAGGGCCAGGTAGCGCTCGAAGATCTGGATGACGCGGGTAGCTTCTTCACTGTTGACCACAAGGGCGCGCGTCAGCGGATCGGACGGCTTGTCATATCCAAGCGGCGGATTGCCCCCCATCCACATGCCCTTCTTCTTGGAGGCGGCAATCTTGTCGCGGATGCGCTCGCCTGTGACCTCGCGCTCGAATTGGGCAAAGGACAGCAGGACGTTGAGTGTCAGCCGACCCATGCTGGTGGTGGTGTTGAAGGCCTGGGTCACGGATACGAACGAGACGCCCTTGGCATCGAAAGCTTCAACAATCCGGGCAAAGTCGGTAAGCGACCGTGTCAATCGGTCAACCTTATAGACCACCACCACATCGATCCGGCCCTGGGCGATGTCTGCCAGAAGCTGCTTCAACCCCGGCCGCTCCATCGAGCCGCCGGAAAAGCCTCCATCGTCATAGATAGCGGGCAGCGCCCGCCAGCCCTCGCCGATCTGGGAAAGGACGTAGGCCTCGCAAGCCTCTCGCTGCGCGTGCAGGCTGTTGAAACTCTGATCGAGGCCCTCCTCAGAGCTCTTGCGGGTGTAGATCGCGCAGCGGAGGAGGGCGGCCATCAGGCGCCCGCCTCCTCTCGAAGCCCAAAGAACCTCGGACCGTTTCGCTTTACCCCGGTCATGGCCAGAGCGACGGCTGAAAGGCTGGAATAGACCCTGCCTTGCCAATCATAGCCGTCGGCGACCCGCCGGACTTCGTGGAGGTCACCACGCCAGCGTTTGGTGATGGTCAGGCCCTGGCTGACATGATCGCGTGTTCCGGCGCCAATCTCCCGCAAGCGTCGGCGGGTTGCCGCGTCCAGCCCGCCAAGCGCCGCTGCTTGAAGCCTCCAGGCCAGCGACAGGCGAAGAAACTCCGGCGACCTGGTCTTAGGCGGCGGCCCGTATCGCTGCCGCCAGGCCATGCGAAGGCCCTCGAGGTCTAAAGCCTCCAGGCTCCTGACCTCTTCGGCCAGGTCCGAGGCGGCCATTACGCGCCAGCCTGTTCGACGATCCGATAGACCCGGGCGCCGTCGATCTTGTTGGACGATACCGTCAGGCCCAGGCGCTTCTTGATCGAGCCAGAGATCGCTCCTCGGACCGAATGGGTTTGCCAGCCTGTGGCCGCCATCATCTCTTCGATCCGCGCGCCTTCGGCCCGGCGAAGCAGGTCGACGAGCGCGCCGATCTTACCGGTCGGGTTTGCCGGGGCGCCAGGCGTCGAAGCTGGTGACGGGGCTGGGGCGTGTTCGTCCGGCGCCTCGGCCGCTCGGCCAACCGCCGCGCGACCAGCCTCGGTGATCATAATCTGGTCGCCACCGCTCGTTTCGGGCGGCGCCATTAGAAGGCCTCGTTTGATCAGGGCTCTGACGGCGTTTCGGGCTCCCTCTGGCGCCGGTGCTGCGCCCGTCGGGTTAGCGGCGATCGCCGCCAGAAGATCGCGGTGGGTGGGGCTGAGCTTGGTCATGACATCCTCGTTGGCGAGAGGCTCGCAGGCTGCGGCCTCTACCAGAGCGAGCCCGGAGCGGGCCGGGCGTCGAAAAAGGACGACTAGACGAACGCTCCGTTTTCAGGTGAAGTCCAGCCGTCGCCAGCGTGTTTTGAACCTTTCGAGGACGAAAACTGTATGGCAAATCACCGTAAAATCATTGAACGCGACATCGTTGATCTCAGCGCGTTGGGCCCTGGATTAAGGTCCGCTTTAGTCCTCGCGACGTTGGCGTTTCCAGGGTTGGACGAAGGCGAAATCCGGCAAAAGACTTTCTTTCGTCTGAGCCTTAGGCGCTTTGGGCTCATGTCCGACGAGTTGCGCGCAATCCTCCCCCAACTTGTCCAGACCGAGTCTCGAAATTTCGAATTCATCGATGGGGGGCAGAAGGTCCTTCAGCGGGTGCTGCGCAAAAAGTTGGACGCGGGCTATCTGGCGCTTCAACCAATCTTGGCGGCCGAACGCGGCGAGCTGCCTCTGCGGCGCAGAGGTCGGCGCTGGAACCAAAGTTCTGCTGTTCGTGCCGCCGCCCATCAACACGGGATGCATGAACGGGATTTCCATAGAAGGGTCGTGATCCCTAGCAGGCCCGTCATCCATATTGCATCAGCTTGGTCAGGCTTGTTGGGCCGACGAAGACTGCAGGGGTTATGCCAAGACGACTTGCTGCGGATTGCGACAGACTTGCCTTTTGCGAATGCGCTGATCGCGGAGTCCCAGCGGTTAGAAGCGATTGTGGACCGGAGCGATCTGCCCGTGACTGAGGCGGAGCTGATTAGGTTCAGAATCTAGTTCAAACGAAAAACTGCCCCTAGTTTGCGACGTCGACGTGCACTCAATGGGTCTCCTCAGATCGTGAGGAGACCCAAATGCCCGCCCGCCCAAAAGCCAAGCCCGATGCGACACCCACCGAGCGCAGGCTCCACGTCGAACACCTTCCAATCGACGCCCTAACGCCCAATCCTCAGAACGCTCGCGACCACGGCAAACTCCAGATCCGCCAGCTAGCCCAAAGCATCGAGACGTTTGGGTTCAACTGCCCTCTCTTGATCGACAGCGACCAAAAGATCCTCGCAGGCCACGGCCGCTGGCTAGCCTGCAAGTCCCTGGGCCATGAGCTGATACCCGTGATCCGCGTGGATCACCTCACCCCCGATCAAGCCCGCGCCTTCGCCATCGCTGACAATCGTCTGACCGAGCTTTCGACCTGGAACGACGCGACGTTGGCGGTTCACCTGAAGGACCTGGCCGCCGCCGACCTCACCTTCGATCTGGAGGTGATCGGGTTCTCGATGGGCGAGATCGATCTTCGGATCGAAGGGCTGGACGATGGCGCCGCCAAGGCCGGCGATCCTGATGATGAATCGCCCGCTGCTGGCCCTGCGGTCTGTCGACCCGGCGACCTCTGGACCCTGGGCCCGCACCGCATCCTATGTGGCGACGCCTTGGAGGCGGCGACCTATGAAAAGCTGATGGGTGAGGATCTCGCCGCGGCGGTGTTCATGGATCCCCCCTACAACGTCCGCATCGACGGCCATGTCACGGGCAAGGGCAAGAACCGGCACCGTGAGTTCGCGATGGCGACGGGCGAGATGTCGAGCGTGGAGTTTACACTGTTCCTGGCCAAGGCGCTGGAGCGGGCGGCGGCGGCCAGCCAGGACGGATCGGTGCACTTCGTCTGCATCGACTGGCGCCACGCTTTTGAGCTGCTGGCGGCCGGGGATCGCGCCTATGACGGTCTGCTCAACATCTGCGTTTGGGCTAAGAACAACGGCGGCATGGGCTCGCTATACCGCTCGGCCCACGAGCTGGTGGCCGTCTTCCGACATGGCCGAACTCAGCATCGCAATAACGTGCAGCTTGGCCGGTTTGGGCGCTCTCGCACCAATGTCTGGTCCTATCCTGGGGCCAACAGCTTTGTGCGTTCGTCTGAGGAGGGCGATCTCCTAACCCAGCATCCGACCCCCAAACCCGTAGCGCTGGTGGCCGACGCCCTGCTCGACGTCACGGCGCGCGGCGACGTGGTGCTCGACAACTTCCTGGGATCAGGTTCGACCCTCATCGCCGCAGAGCGTATTTGCCGCCGCGCCCGAGGCGTGGAGCTTGATCCAGCCTATGTCGATCTGGCGATCCGCCGGTGGCAGCGGCTGACCGGCGATGTGGCGGTCAGGGCCGACGGCGCCACGTTCAACGATCTGGCGGACAAAGCCACGGTCTCCACGGAGGCGGCCCAATGAGCGGCTCTGACAAGGCTGACGTCGGCTACGGCCGGCCGCCCATCGCCACTCGGTTCCGCAAGGGACAGTCCGGTAATCCCCGCGGGCGCCCGAGGGGGTCTCGCAATGTGGGCTCGCTCATCAGCGCCGCTCTGGAGAGCTCGGTGGTGATCAACGAGAACGGCAAGCGGCGCAAGGTCAGCAAAATGGAGGCGGCCTTCATGCAGCAGGCCAACAAGGCCGCTGCCGGCGACGGCAAGGCCATGCGGCTGATCATGGATCTGCTCAACGCCTACAATCCGGCCGATGCAACCCCGGACAAGGAAACCGCCCAGGCCCGGCGGGCGAGCGATCTGAAGACGCTTAAAGTCTTCGCGGCTCGGCTCAAGGGGGGCGACTATGAAGACGCGAACTGAGCTGGAAGATCTGGAGCTGACAGACGCCATCGCCGCCCTCAACCGGACTGATTTCTCGAGCTTCACCCAGCTCGCTTTCAGGGCCGTCCAGCCTGAGGTGGACCTGGTCTGGGCGCCGTATCTGGATCTGGTCTGCGGTCATCTGGAGGCTGTGGCGCACGGTACTATGCGGCATCTGATCATCACCATGCCGCCCCGGCACCTGAAGTCCTTCTGCGTCTCGGTCGCCCTGCCGGCCTATTACCTGGCGCATTATCCCGGCAAGCAGGTGCTGTGCGTCAGCTACGGCCAGGATCTGGCTCGCAAGTTTAGTCAGGACACTCAGACCCTGATGAAGAGCTCGGCCTTCCTGGACCTCTTCGGTCCGGTTCTGACCAGGGATCGCCAGCAGGCCAATCTTCTGACCACCGGGGAGGGGGGCGTGCGCCGGGCAACCTCCATCGACGGCACGGCCACGGGTCTGGGCTGTGATCTGCTGATCTTCGACGATCCACAAAAGCCTGGCGAGACGCTGTCGGACGCCGTTCGCGGCGCGACCAACGCTGCCTACGAAGGTACGTTCCTGAGCCGACGCAACGACCCTTCAACCGCCTGCATCGTCATCGTCATGCAGCGACTGCATGACGATGACTTTGTCGCCCACGTCCAGGCCAAAGGCGGCGCCGACTGGACGGTCATCAACCTGCCCGCCATCGCCGAAGAAGACGAGGTCATCACCTATAAGACCCTCGTTGGATCGCCGACCTATCGGCGCCTGCAAGGACAGGCTCTGCATCCAGCGCGCGTGCCCCTTGAGGAGCTGGCCCATATCCGCTCGGCGATGGGGGAGGGGGTGTGGGCGACGCAGTACCAGCAACGGCCCACGCCCGCAGGCGGGGGGCTGGTCAAGGTCGACTGGTTCCGGCGCTACGATGCCGGCGATCTACACGCCGGCTTTGACCGGATCGTGCAGTCCTGGGACACGGCCAACAAGACCGAGGAGTGGCACGACTACAGCGTCTGCACGACCTGGGGCGTGAAGGGCAAACACGTCTATCTTCTCGACGTCTTCCGCAAGCGCCTGACCTATCCCGATCTTCGTAAAGCGGTGCTGCGCCAAGCGCAGATGCATGACGCCGGCGTCGTCTACATCGAGGACAAGGCCTCGGGCACGCAGATCTATCAGGAGCTTCGCGCCGAGGGCTTTGGCAAGCTGCGGCCGATCAAGCCGACTGCCGACAAGAAGATCCGGATGACCAATCAGACGGCGAAGATTGAGGCGGGGTTTGTGCATCTGCCCAAGGAAGCGCCCTGGCTAGACGACTACCTCCATGAGCTGACGGTCTTCCCCAATGGCAAACATGCCGATCAGGTCGACTCGACCTCGCAAGCCCTGGACAACATCTTCAGCTTCGGGCCGGGCGAGAACCTTATGGAATACTACCGGCAGGAGGCCGAGGCGCTGCAAGGCCGCGACGGGGGCGTCTGGGTCCTGAAGCCGCCGCCGGCCGTCAATTGCCACTACGACATTGAAGGGTATGAGCACCGACCTATGCCGGATGGCTGCTTCTACCTCAGCCGCAAACAGGCAGTGCCGAATCTGAACCTGCCGGGCTGGACGCTGGTATCGCGCCCGCCGGAGTAGGCGCATCATGGGGCCGGGGAACGCGAAAGGATGACTTTTCTCGGACCTTGGGAAGGTCCGCTTACGGTCGGACAGTATCGATTGATCTTCCGCACCATTCCGTCCTTTCGGGCCGACCTCGACCATTCAGTGCGGGGCGTGACTATCCGACGTTGTCGCGCGTACGTTGTGAGGCTAGCCTGTTACAAACAGAGAGCGGGGGCTCCCGGCGTCTTGACCGTTTCCAGTGTCTATACCGACGAGCCGACCCGGCAGTTTCGCGACGCCCTGCGCCTGCTCTTCATTCTGGCCGAGTGCGGCGACGCTTTGGCCGACCCCCCGCCAGTTCCGCTGGCGGTTCGCGTCATCGGCTCTCAGAAGCGTCTGCAGAAACTGGATTTCTGGGTCCGAAATCCAGATCACCTCGCGCATGCGCTGCTCGACGTCTACATCGATACCAACGAGGCCAAGTGGCTGCGGCACACCCAGGCGATTTTGGGTACCGAGGAACCAGAAGTTCGTCGGGATGCCATGGCTAAATACCTTTACGGTGCTTTCGAGCCGATCGATACGGGTTTGGCCCCCTTGATCAGTTACGGTCTTGCCCAGGCTTTGCGTCACCCACAAACCCGGCGTCAGCGCTACTTCCTTCTCCAGCGGGGCGCCGAGGTTGCTGCCCGGATGGTCGCCGAACTGGCAGAGGCACAGTGGTACTCCGATCGCGCCTGCTTGGTCGGAGAGCTTTGCAGCGGGCGTTCGGGGGAGGACCTGGCCCGTATGCAATACCAACAACCAGAGTACGCCAGCGCGCCCAATGGCGAGACCATTGCGTCCATCGCCGCCCAAGTTCGAGCAAGGCTGGCCAATCTTGAGGGGCGCTCGTGACTAAACCGGTGATCGATCATAAGGACGGCGCCCCGGCCGGCACACCAGCTCCGATCGCGCCATTTCGCGAGGCCGTCGCGGACAAGGCGAAAGTCACGCTCGCCGTGGTCGACCTACTTTTGGATGAACTGAAGGTCGAAGAGGAAGCGCCAAGCCGACGTGCCGATCACCTGACGCTCCGCCGCCTGATGTTCAGCGGAACGAAGAGGGATACGGGCCATACCGACGGTGCCTATACCTTTGAATGGAAGGACCTTGGTGTGGGGTTGTATGCGGCCCTGAGCAATGGCACCAACCAAGTCGGCAAGAGTACGATCCTGGAAGTCGCGCTCTGGGCGTTGCGCGGTGACACCCGGGCGCTGAAGCCCGAGGTTCGATCATGGATCGACACCGTCGAGCTTGAGTTCTCGATAGGACCTGATCGCTACAGCGTCGACTTCATGGACTTCGACGCCGTTCCGCGGGGAAAACTCGTCCAAGTCTACCCTGGGCCAGCCCGAATTCTGAAGACCTTTGAAGGCGACGACGACTTCGAAAACACGATGGGCGACCTTATGATGCGGCGCTTTGCGCTGCAGCCGATCCCCAATGTCAGTCACACTGGTGATGAGGCCTCCCAGTATTTCCATTCCTGGACCGCCTACGCCGGGTCGATGTTCATCGAGGGCTCCCACCCGGCCATTCTCGGCGACATCACCGTAGGGGCCTTGTGGTGGCGCATGCTCCACCTTTTTGTCGGCATGCCCTATGCCGCCACGCACATGGCGCTGAGGAACGCCGTGACACTCGAGCAAGCCCAGCGAGAAGGCACCACCCAAGGCAAGTCGAAACAAGACGCGCTGTCGGTGGAATTCCAGCGCGTCGAGTCCGAGCGCAAGGCCTTGGAGAACAAGCTCAAAGCCCTCAGCGATGGTGCGCTCAAGCTCGACGAGATCGACGCGCTGTCGCTCGAGCACGCCAAGCTTTCACGGGAGGGCAGCGAACTGCAGGCGCGCTCGGCGGAGGCTGAATGGGCCGTCACCGCGCTTCGCCAAGAGAAGAACGAGGCACGCGCCACCCAGCGTCGGCTCGAAGAGGGCGCAGCTTCCAAGCGCATCTTCGCCGGCCTCAAACCGGTCTGCTGTCCACGCTGCGCGGACCCGATCCCGGATAGCCGTTCGCAGACGGAGGAGGCTGATGGACGTTGCGCTGTTTGTGACCGCGAGACGCTCAAGGACGACCAAGATGCATTGAATGACGCGCTAACCGCCGCGATGGAGCGGGTGAAGTCTCTTGGTGACGCCGAGGCTGCGGCGCGTAAGCGGGGTGACGAGATCGCTCTGTCAGCCAAAGACACCGAGCGCCGACGGGCCGAGGCGGTGACGCGGCTAAAGGCGATCGAAGCCCAGGCAGCGGCCTTGCGGGCGCGGCGCGAGTTGGAGGGCCAACTACTCCGCGTAGCCGGGAAGCTGGAACAGTTGGGGGCCTTGATGGCGCATGCCCCTCCCGCGCCGCCCAGCGACGACCGTCTACGCATCCTGCGGATCGCCGAGGCAATCGCTGAATCGCGCATGAAGTCCGCTAGCGCCGAGCTGTTTCAGGATCTCGAAAGCGAAGTTGTCGCGATCGCCCAGCGGTTTGGCTTTCGCGGGCTCCAGACCATTCAGATCCGCGGTAACGCCATCTCGGTCACCGTTTCAGGCTCGACCAGCGGCTTTTCCAGACAAACCGCTGGGCAGAAGCTTCGTCTGCGGATCGCCTTGGTGATCGCGATGATGCGGATGGCGGCCCGCAGCGGCTTCGGCAACCATCCAGGCGTTCTCTTCATCGATTCCCCGGGCAGCGAAGAGCTGAGTGATGCGGACCTAGTGGCGATGATGGCTGAGATTGGGCAGGTGGCCAGCGAGACGCTCAACCTTCAGATCTTTCTCGCCTCGGCGAGACACGACATCCTCGCGCCCGCCATCGCTCCGAAGAACATCAAAGCGCCCGCTGAATGCGGAGCGATGTTCTGACCGCGATATCGCAGGAGGAACTGGCGCGTCGCCTCGTAAACTTCACGGTGCCCACGCTAGCGGATCTTGGCGGGCTCGATAGCCTGGTCGCCGCATCCGACGCCCTGGCTCAAAGCCTCTACGCCGATCGCGCGATCACGGCGCTGGCGGGATCCAGCGAACCCTTGAGCATGCAGGCCGTCGCGCTGGTCAGCGACATTCTTGGCCATAATCCGCACCCCTTCGTAGTCTCAGCGGCGGCCCAAGGCGTTCTGGAGCTGCCGCTGGACGCACGGGACCAGCGTTTGCTGCAACGGCGTTTGTTGGAGCGCGCCAGCAGGCGCGACACTGTGCCCGCCGCGCTCATGGCGTCGGAGTGCCTTGCTGGCGCCTTCCTCTTGGCTGACCTCCCGGGCGCGTCACGACCTGCCGCCATAGCGGCCCTGGATGACCTCCATGCGGGCGAGGCCGAAGTGGTGCTGCGTCGAGGGGCGCTGTTGGCAGGCTTGGCTTGGTTGTGGAACCGATCGCCGGACTTGGAGGACCTTCTTCGGCGTTTAAGTGTCGACGCCGAAGCCGGTGAGCAAGCGCTCTACGAACTAGCCCTGATTTCCCTAGATCGGGCCTTGACCGCAGATGACAAGGCGACGCTTCTAAGCGGCCTTGAGGTCGCCGCGGGTCAGTTTGCAGCCGCTGCCGTGGCCGGACCAGAACTGGTCGAGGCTTTCGCGCTTTCCAGGGTGCTGACGGCGCTCGTGAGTTTCTGCTCGGACGAGCCCGAGGATTTGGAGATCCTGTTGGCGCAGGCCACCGCCGCGACGGCGGCGAGGACGATGGAGATGGATCGCGCGGCTCTGCGCACCTGGCTTCGCCCACGGGTAGACGCCGAGATCGCCTGGTGGTCGTTGGCCTCGGCCCTGAAGGGGCTCTCGTTTGATCTAGCCAAGCCTAGTTGGTTGCGCGCGGTTCCCGTCCTGGAACAGATCGCGCGGCTCCGTCGCACGATGGTCCCGCTGGCGACCTCAAGCGGCGATAGGCTGCGAGAAGCCGTTACAGAAACCGTCGCCTTGAGCTTTCTTCGCGAGGAGGGCCTGCGTAGTCACCTGGCCGCATGGTGCGACGACGACGCCACGACGGCTGATGACCGCGCCGAGGCCATGGCGTTGATCGCTGCCGTTTCGGCTTTGGCCGATGAGCGGCGGCGGTCTTCGCTCGGGCGTGCTCCCGCGATCGCATCGCCCGCTCAGGCCGGGCCGCCGCTTGACGGAATGGTCGCTCTGTCGACGCCGTCCAGTTTCACCGGTCCCATCGAGCGCGCCTATCTGGCGATGGACAAGGCGCTGGAAGGCCATAGTGACTACACGGGAGACATGCGCGGCGATGCACGCAGTCTCATCACCTATCTACATCTGTTCCTTAGCCATTGTCTGGACATGACCCCAGCGATGGCCAAGGGCACGTTCGACTTCCTGTTCGCTAAGGACGCAACGACGCCGCTCGAGGTCGAATTGCAACGCGCCTGTTGGCACTTCTTGCGACTCCAAGCCAACGGGTTCCCCCAGCATCAGATCTCGCGCGAGCTGCCCGATGTCGGTGGCGGGCGCGCTGACATCGCCATCGTGCGACCAGGATTTCGCATGATCATCGAAGTCAAGCGCGAGCTGGTGGACGCATCCCGACAGGCGATACGCCAGTACCTCGGGCAAGTGGCGACCTACGAACTCACTGGGCCGCGAATCGGTTTTCTGATTGTCTTAGATCTCGTTTCCCAACGTGGGTGGCCCCTTACGCTTCAAGACAACTGCTGGGTCGAGGCGCTGCAAACGTCTCAGGACAGTACACCGCGCATGGTGTGTGTCTGGCGTATCCCCGGCGGCCGACAGGCACCGTCGAAGGTGACGACGCCGGTACAATGACGCCGGTACAATAACGCGGCGGGGCGACTTAGCTTCGGCTACAGGGACCAAATCGTACTGCGGTCGTGCGATAGCGGTTCCCTATATAGAGGGCAAATGGCTTACGAGACTGAGCGGCGGCCTCCGGGTCGTTACCCTCCAGCGAGGATCCATGGCTAAGACGCGCCGTCCGATGAGTCCTCTGCGTAAACTCAGCTCCACCGAGGCTACCGCCACACGCGCTGAGGGCGCTTGGGCGCAGTCCAGCTTCAAGGCGACGTTGGCCGAGCTAGAACAGCTGGTAAATGAGAGCGACGGCGTTGAAGTAATGGCGCGGTTGGCGTTCTCGCTTCTCTATTCCCTGGGCCGCGATCCGCAGCGCCAAAAGCGCCAAACGGTGCAGGTGTTTCACCTGGAGCTGTTGCAGGCGCTCTATCTGTCCAAGCCGAGGACCGCGACCGACGCGGATGCCGATCACGCCGCCATGGCCGGGCGGGCGATGACCCTGATCACCGAACATACCACAGCCTTTCTCGGCCGCTCCAGCGGCCGGGTCGCCGACGATCCGACCGAAGACGCCCGGTTGGCGCTCGTCGATCAGGTCCAGCGATGGTCACTGGCAGTCCGGGGCGCGCGGCACATCCACCAGACGCTCGGGTTTCTCAAAGACGTGTCGCCCTCACTCGACGTGGCCTTCAAGAGGAAGTTCGGCTGCACCTTGGACGAGGTTGTCAAGTTGATCGAGGGCTTCTTCGATCTTCTGTCTCAGCGCTTCAATGCGGATCGGGACTGGCGCCGGAAATGGATGTGGAAGCGCGGGTCGCGCGCCCACAAGGTGGACGCGTTCTGCGCCCGGTTTCCGGAAGAGGCCGCTGAGCGGTTCCGCGCAGAGGCGGCTCACCCCGGGCTGTCGGAGCAACACCTCTTCGGTCTCATGTGGGTCACTGCAGAGCGCCTGCTGGCCGGCGTCTTTACGTTTCGATACGAGGACATCGACGCGCGCTTCCGGATAGGCGAGGAGACCGCGCTACGGGCCTTCCTAGACAGACTGTCCTATCGCTTCGGTGATCTGGCGCAGGTGTCGGCGGACCGCATCCAGCTCGCCAATCCCGTCCGTCTGAGGCCATTTGTGCGGCTGGATGACGACAGCTACTTCGCCGCCAATTCTGCCAGCCTGGGTACCGGTCTGGTCGAAGTGATCGAAGACCTGTGCGCCGATGACGCTAGGCTCAAAGAGCGATGGGAGCGGGCTAAAGGTGACTGGCTGGAGATCAAGCTCAAGCAGGTCGTGAAGGCTGGTCTGCCCCATGCCGACGTCTGGTCAAAGGCCAAATGGGTCGACGACGAGGGCAAGGAATGGGAATCCGATGTTGTCGCCGTCATCGACAAGACCGTGCTGGTGTTCGAAGCCAAGTCGGGACGTCTCAGCGCCCCGGCCCGCCGGGGCGCGCCCGAGCGCCTGAAGAGCGACCTGAAGAAGCTGGTCGTCGATGGCTCGGAACAGTCCGAACGATTCAGAGACTGTGTCGCCGAGGCCAGCCTACCCGTTACCTTCACAACAGCTGACGGCCCCCTAACCTTGGACCCGCAGGCAGTCCGCCGGATTACGCGGGTCACCGTGGTCTTCGATTCCTTGGGCTCGCTGTCGGCGCACTGGCCGCAACTGGTCGAAGCCGGCCTATTGCCATCCACCATCGACATCGCCCCGACCATGAGCGTCTTTGAGCTCGAAACCGTGTTCGAGGTGCTGACGCTCGAACTTGAGCGCTGTCACTACCTGCACCGGCGCTCGGATTTTGAGAAGAACGCGCGGTACACGGCGGACGAACTCGATCTCCTCGCCTTCTATCTGGAAACTCAGTTCAATGTCGGTGAGGCCGAGTTCGACGGCACTCCATTCGAGCTTTACGGAGCCTCGATCCCGCTGGCGGCGGGCTACAGCGAGCGGCGCGCCGCCGGAACCTTGGCGTTCCCCATCACGCGCTCGAACTTATGGAGCCGACTGCTCCACGCCCTGGAAGATGCTCGGCCGGTCGGATGGACGCGGTTCGGCTACCGCCTTCTGTGCGCAGACCTGAAGGGACAGAAGACCTTCGAGGGCCTGGTGCGGCAAGGCTGGCGAGCGGTGGAGCGCAAGCCGAACCACTTCTTTACGACTGGGATCACTTTCGGGAGCCGCAACCTCAGACACACGATCGCCTTCGCGGTAGGCGCCCCAAACTCCCCAGAGCAGTTTCAGAAGAACATCGGTCACGCCTCACGGTCGGCGGGCTTGCAGGGCGGGCAGGACAGCTTGCTGCTGCTCTACTGGTTCTTCCCGAAGACGGGGCACGCCTACGACTTCATCGGCGTGATGCGGACCGCCGGCCAGATCGAGGCATCAGCTCGCCAGATGTGATGTCCGCCCATGAACGGACCAGAAGCGCTCTGGAAAACCAGGATCAGCCCGCCGACATCAAGCCTTACCCTGGCCCGTGACCAAGTCCGCCAGGAGTGCTTCGACCCGTTCAACATCCTACAAGCTAGCCGATGGAGCTAAGGCGTAGTCAGCCAGTCGAGTGTTTCCTGAGGTTGAACATTCACGGCGCGGAAGAGCGCTGGCCGCCAACCATTTACGGGTTCGCCAAATTCGGGATTCTTGATCTTCGAATGCAGCGCTTTCGCAACCGCCGCTGCCGGGTGACCTTTAACGCTGGCCTTGAACGAGGCCATGTAGCTGTGCGCCCGGCGACTGTAGCGATCGCCCAGACCCAAGCGAGCAAAATGGCGTTCCACCAGCTCTCGCTCGTCATCCGACAACGCCCCGCCGTCGTCGATGTGAAAGGTGACCGTCATCTTGCCAGCGTCGAAGCTGAGGTCGGCTTCCAACACTCGAGCGTTGTTGGACGGCTCCGCGCTGGGGTGCAGAAAGAGCCGTGCGTTGGTGACCTTAGCCTTGATTGCATTGAGCTTCTTGCGATTGCATGGCGTGCAGATCGGAACGAGGTTGCGGCCGTGCAGCGAGAATTCCGGGAACACGGCCTTGGGAAGGAAGTGATCCAGGTCAGGATTGGTGTCGAGTGAGCAGTAGGGACAGAGGTCGGCGTCTGCGGCTGGCAAGGACCCGATCATCTTGCCGAGCCGTCGCTTCATGGCGACGGTGCGGCCGTCATAGCCGTCGATCAGCTTGGTCCGATCAGCCTTGCTCATCGTGATCGCCACCAGCGTATGGACGTTGGGCGACGCGGCGTCGTAGGCGCCGCAGGCCACTGCGACAGCGGCCACGAGCGGTTCCATGGCTTCCTTGCGTTCTGGTGTGGATTCTTCCACTAGGTCGGCGAACGAGGGAACCGCTCTCGCCGCGTAGGGACCTAGCCGCCTCACAGCTCACCGTCCTGGTCTGCACGGGCCTCGTCCAGCCCATAGAGGTGCATTTGGGCGGGTACGCCCAGCGGGTAGGGGAAAAGCGCCTCGACGGCCTGTGCGCTACCATGTTGCTCGAACAGGGCGTCGAGCACATGGGTGAAGTCGGTTTCCGGATCGGCAAGGCCCAGCACTCGCCGGGTCAGTTCTCCCAGGTCCTCTCCGAAGCTCTCGAACCTGGGCGTCCGAATATTCGGGCGATCGGTGCCATCTCGCGTGAAGACGCGAACATAGCGGCTGGGGATCTGCTGCAGCAGGATCGGCGAATGCGTGGCTACGACGGCGTAGGAATCGAACTCCTCCAGCGTTTGGTTCAACGCCGCGATGACAGTTGTGAGCAGCCCGGGGTGGAGGTTGGTTTCGGGCTCGTCGATCAAAAGCAAAGAGCCTTCCTCGATGAAGCCGACGATGTTGCTGAAGATCGCCGCTACAAGGCGCTGTCCGGCGCTCAGGGCGCGCACGGCCTCGTCCCGAACGTCCTGGTCGCCAGAGCTCAAGGCTTCGGCGCGGGCGGGGTCGAGCAGTGTGGACAGGACGCGCTGGAGAACGTCTTCCCGGTCGCTTTCGACGACAGGCTGGAGCGCCTCGCCCAGCATTTTGCCGATTTCGTCGGCGTTGATCGTCCCATCGGCCGTTCGTAGACCGCAGTACTTGTAGGAGGCCCTGGAGCGGTAGGAGACCCCCAGTAGTCGCGGCGCCCGCGCCGGTTCACTCGGTAGGGGGAACTCGTCAAAAGCGTTATAGGAGATGGTGATCACCCGGCTGATTTCGGGTGGCGGGATGATCTCGGTCTTGGGCATGCCCTTGCGGGTGACTTCGGTGAAGACCTGGGGCGGCATGACGGTGGCCGCCAAGCTGGAAAGCGCGCGCGTCTTGCCGGTGCCGTTACGGCCGACCAACAGGATGGTTCTGTTGGGGAGGCCGTTGTGGGCCGAAAAATCCAGGTCAACGACGTGTGACCCGGTGGCGCCCTTGAGCTTCATCGTGAACTTGAAGACCGGCGGTTCGATCTTCTCGCTCGGCGCGTCGATGTAGTGGCCGCCGCGCTTGAGCGCGTGCCGCGACGAGGCCTCACGTAGGAAGGAGTCCTCCCAAAGCTTAATCGCAGTGATGCGTTTCTGGCGTGAGGGTTTGGCGACGATGTCGCGTAGAGCGGTGAGGTATCTCTTCCGCAGCCTCTCGGGAAGCTCGCCGATACGTCGGTAATAGGCGATGGATTCGCCCAGCGAAGCCGCCTTGGCTGGCAGTTCGTCGATGAGCGCCGGCAGTTCACCGCCCCGAAATCCCTTGTCGCCCACGGCGATGCGAACGGCGCCTAGGTCGATCTCATCGTCCTTGGTACGATGCAGCGTAGCGATGAACCGGCACTTCCAGCCGAAATCGTCCCAGGCGTCCTGGTAGAGGCTGACATACGGATAGGTCAGACCCTTTAGCGTCGGGGTCGACCGGGCGCGGTAGACAAGAAACTGCATCGGGGCACTATGCCCCTCTGCCTATGGCTAAGCTAGGGGCACCGCGAGTAGGTCCGATCTTGGACCTGAGGTTGAAGCAGGATCCGCGTTGGAGCATTTCATCCGGAACTGACAAGTTAACCGCCGTCGGCCGCGAGGCGTGCGGGGGAGGGGATAGCTAGGCCGCGGCGGTGGCCGCCGTCCAGGCAAGCTCCGCCTCGGCTCGGAGCTTTCGAAGCCCCGGCCGGGAGATGAGGTGGGGCTGGAGGTTAAAGGCGTTGTAGATTGGTCCGTGGCTGGCGAGGAAGCGTTGGGCTGAGCCCTGGGATTTGAACTTCCTTCTGCTTTCGTTCTCGTCGTCGGATGACCAGATGGGAGTTTTCGGCGCGGTTGTTCTGGGAGCCGACATAGCAGCTTCAGAGCGGCCTTCTTGTTGCGGCGTTTCTGAACCAAGACATCGAGGACTTCGCCCTCGTCATCGACGGCGCGCCAGATGAACATCCGCCGCCCGCCGATCTTGGCCACGACCTCGTCCAGATGCCATCGGCCGGTTGGCGCAGAACGGCCGCGCCGCAGATTTGAGGCGATCAACGGGCCAAACTTGTTGACCCAGCATCGAATGGCCTCGCGGCTGACCTCGACGCCGCGTTCGGCCATCAATTCCTCGACGTCGCGAAAGCTCAGGGTGAAGCGGAAATACAGCCAGACGGCGTGCCTTATGACTTCCGCGGGAAACCTGTGGCGCTTGAGTGAGAGCTGCACGAACCATCTCCGAACTCGAGCCCCGTCGAGGCCGAAAGTGGAGACAAGTTAGCGTTAGACTGACAGCACCCACCCAAGGCATCGGGCCTGGAAAATCCAGTGTGCAGACAATCGCGTAAGGCCCGAACGTGGCGGACGCTTCAATCTTGCCGTCAACAGGAATCCCCTCGGATCGGAAAAAGCATGCCGAATTTCGTGTTCCTCGGCCCATCGTGATCCGGCGACCCGGCGGCGGCACCGCCAGATTGTGGGCTAGAAAGCGCAGCTACATATTCTTGACTTGCTAAAGCAGCTCCGACGGCCAAGCTTAATCGGAAAACGAGAATCTTCGCCCCATGCAATCCATGCACTCTCTTATCGCGACCGATGCGGTTCCTGACGGCCTCCTCTCTGCGTTGGGTAGCCGCGATGTTTCGCTGTGGCTGCATAAAGTGCCGGACGGGTTGGATGCGGAGAGCCTTGCTGCCTTTATCCGGTTGCCCTGGCGCGAAGTTTTCCTCACCGACGCACACGAAGCGCTTCTCAATATCCTCGCAAGCGATAGCGATGCTGACCTGACGCGGAAGCGGGGCTTCATCCAGATCATCAGAAGCGATCCCTCGCTTATCCCGCTTCCACCGCGATCCCTGCCTCTCTATGTCCTCGACGCTGGAGACTCTGGGTTTGACGCCACGCTCAAACGGATGGCGATGCTCGGGATATTACGGCGGTCGAATGTGCGCCGTCTGCTCGTGCTTTCCGGCGATCGAATCGAAATGCCGAACGAGCTGGCAAACCTGCTCGACGCAAGTTTTCATCCGTACGTCACTCTAGTCTCCGACGATGATAACGCGTTTGCCGACGCTACCGCTTGGGCTGAGGCGGTAACAAAGGGTCCCCCAGCACAACTATTCGGACTGAAGCCCCGTGCGTTCGTCGAAGATCTGACGCGGCGCTACCTTGAAGCCTATCCAAGTCAGACGACGCTTGTCCGTATGCGTCGCAGTGGCGGGGAAACGGTACTTGTCGACCTCACCGACGCGGACAATGTCGAGCGGCCGATCCTTGCAAACTATGACCTTATCCAAGAACGGGATCTGGCTTCGATCTCGCCAGAAGAGCTTTCTGAGGAAGAGTTTGGCGCCTTCTTCGAAGGGGGAGAGGCGTCATGGCGCCCATTCGCTGCCGGTGTGCCTTGGCTACGGAACGATGACAGCTATCGACCGCTGGAGAGGTTGCTTCGCCGTCTCGACACAGTTGGATCGGCCGAGAATAAGATTGCTTACATCGCGAGCGAACCGGGGGCGGGCGGCACTACTCTAATCCGCAAGCTCGCATGGGAAGCCGCTAGGGCTGGCTATCCGGCCCTGGTGGCAAAGCCAGCGCCTTTCGCACCCGACGCGTTGCCGCTCGTGGGCTTTCTGACCAAGGCCGACCAAGTGGCCGGCTCTGCCGATAGGCCTGATGTCGAAGACCAGCGGCTGTACGAAACGCCTTGGGTAATCGTCTTTGATCGCGCTCACTGGGAACACCGGGAAGGTGAACTCCGCCGGTTTCTCTCCGAACTGGAAAGGTCGGGTAGGCCGGCGATCGTGCTGGTGGTCACTGGTCCGATCAAGCCAACCGCCTTTTACAGCGAGGCTTTCGCCCGCGAGATCGCCGCGCTTACCCACATCGTCGACTCGTCGGATGCCGTCGGCCTTGGCCGGCATCTCAACGTATTCCTGCGTACTTACGGAAAAGAGCGGTCGGCAGAAGAATGGGAGCGCTTCTACCGCGCCCATAGTGTCCGAGGAATGGGCGCCAATGCTGCGTTCTGGATTGCTCTTTCCTTCTGGCTTCGCAGCAGCCGAGATCTGAGCGGATCTATCCAGGAATGGATCTATGCGGCGTTTCAAGAGCATGGCGGAACGTTGGCGATGAAACGCGCTCTCGTCGAAATCGCGGCTCTCAGTTCGGAGCGCCTCGCTTTGAACGAAGGGCTCTTGCCGCAATCTGACACCGAATGGCCTCTCGGAGTTCGCCTCGAAGACTCGCGCACTAACCTAGCAGCCCTGGGGCTAATTCGGGTCTCAGCCGCCGGCGATCAGCACTGGGGGCTCGCGCATGATATTTTAGGGCGTCTGCTCATAAACGCGCTGTTTCATGACCACGACAGTAGAGTTGAGTTGGGGTATGGAGAGGCTCGGGATGCTGAGCATCTTCGTTTCCTCGCTCTGAAGGATATCGCCGTAAAGCCCGCCATGGCGGAGCTACGATACCGCGCCCTCGCAGACGAGTTTCCGACTGTAATTTTCAAGGTTGATCCGGCGCATGGCCTGAGAGCTTTTGCGACTATATGGCGTGAGGTTCTAGAGGCGCTGGATAGCATGCCGAAGCCTCTAAGAGACACTAGCCGTCTCTTCCGGCACCACACTGCAATTTCAAGACGACGGATCGCGCTGCTTGAAAGTCCAATCTATGATGTAAGGCCTGCCGACCAGCTCGTACTCTTAGAGCAGGCAATCATCGACATAGAATATGCGATTTCGTCAATTGAACGTACCCCTGGCGATGAACCGGATCTAAATCTCTACAATTCTCTCGCCAACGCATACTTGAATTTAGCGGATGTTAAGGCTGCTGCATCGGCCCCGCGCGATGAGGTCGCTCGCTTGCGCGCGTTGGCCAACGACGCCACCCGGCGGGCTTACGGTGAGAACCCTACGAACCCGTTCGTGGTGGAAACTCATATCAAGAACTTGCTGAGCATCGCGAAGTCGGAGCCAGATCAAGCAGTTCCATCGTGCCTTGAAGCCCTGCAAGCTTTGTACGAGGCCCTTCGCGGCGAAGATCACCGTCTGCGCACGCCACAGCTTGCGCGCCTAGCAGAGCAAGCGCTCGACATCCTGTTTGCGAATGTCCCGCCGGAAGCCAGTCAGAGCGAGCCGCAGACAGAGATCGACGTCCTGATCAATGCATGGCGCATTCTGTCCCGAGCCGGACCCGCCAATCTGGAAGAGTCGTTTGCGCACCTGTCTCTGGATCTCGCGGATGAGGTACTAGCCGCGCTCGAGCATCCGGTAGCGCGTGGCGATATTCAGGTTCTACGCCTGCGTTACGGCATCCTCAGTTCGGCGAGGCCGTTTGAGTTTTTGCGCCGTGTCGAACTGTTGCAGAATCTGCAGCAAACAGACAATCGGCCGTCGCCGCAGCTCCGGCTTGAGTACGCGCTTTTGCTTTATCAGGTTGGTCGTGCCGCGGAAGCCGATGCTCAATTTGCACAGCTTCGAAGCCTGTGGAGGAACTCTGAGCATTTCGTTCGCGTCCCTGAGCCCCTCAGTTGGCTGCGTGACGGCGAAGCTGAGGCGCTGGCGACGGTTCAGGCAACGATGGGATCTGACCAAAGCTACAGGCAAATGGCCAGGGTTCAGGAGTTCGGAAATCGAACCGCTCCGTTCAGACCTGAAGAGTTCGGCGTTCACAGTATGCAGCCCGGCTATCGCTTTCGAGCTCATGTGTCGTTCGGCCACAACGGTCCGTTTTTGCGCCCGCTTGGCGCGCGCACGAAACGCAGCTGAGGTTGTGGCAGATGGACGCGATCACAGCTTACGCAGCTTCGAAAGGATGGACCCTAAAGCGCAATATAGTTGTCGTTGAAGGTTCCACTGACGAGGCGCTTTTCGAGTTAGCGAGTTACTTTGCAAACCGCGTCCAGGTCGAATTGCTTGGGCAGGAGATTTCCATCGTGGCGGCGGGAGAAAGAGATCTCGGTGGCACTTTCGGCGTGGGTCGTGAATTGATTACTCTGCGATCCATGGCGGCGAGCATTCTCGATGCTCGCGGTGATCCTATGTACCGGGTGATCGGTGTGGTCGACGACGACCATGCGGGACGCAAAGTCATCACCGACATTGCGAATATTGATAGAGGCGTATTGGAGTTTCGCGACATTGTCCGACTCCGCCCTGTAATGCCTGTCATTACGGGCGCCGATCCGCAACAGCTCCGGGCGGCTAGCAATTTGGCAAACCTACCGTTCGGAGGTCTCGATTGGGAGGTCGAAGACGTTCTGTCTGCGGGCTTGTTGGCCGAACTCGCTAAGCAACGGCCTGCCGATGTCCTCCGGCGAGACACTCGCGGCGGTCGGACGCACCATGAGCTAACGAAGACAGGAAAACGCGAACTGCATCAGCTCGTACAGCGTCATGCCGTACTCGCTGACCTTGGCGGCGTTGTAGGAATCATACGTACTCTACGGGCGATGTTCGGATTACCCGACGCGCAGCTACCACAAGCTTCGTGAGCCAGCTCGCACTAGGCGTCGGCCATTCGCTCCCAGTCAATCGCGTAGCCTGCCGCCTTCAACTCGCGAGCCAGCGCGATTTTCCATCCGCCACCGTTGTCCATCGATTGATAAACAACACCCCCGAAATCCGAGGGTACTTCTAGCTCGCCTGACTTCAGCGCACAAACCTTGTCACGCCCGAGTCGTCCAACGAAATAGCCAAGCTCAAGGATGACATTTTGACGAGCCCGGGGAAATTGATCTTCCCCTTGTTTACCGCCGATATCGTCTGGCGTGAGTAGGACCACTGCGAAACCTACATCGCCATGGTGCTCTATCTTCTCGATCACTGTGCGACCGCTGTTGGATTGTTCGTGAAGAATGATGGCCTGAAAGCCCATATGCTGGAGAAAGCGGGCCACCGTTTCCCGTGCGCCGTCTGCGTGTCCATGCACGATGAAGACTTTCATGGAGAGCTTAGCAGCCCGATTTTCCACCGCCAGGGGCTTTGCGGTGGGAGCCAAATCGGCGAGGTCTTCGCCTAGGCCCTCGACGGCTTGCGTCAGCAGCGTGATCGCTCTTTCAACATAGCTGGAGATTGCCTGCCTTACGGCACTAATCGGCGTTTGGGGCGTGGGAGGACCGCCGATAACGAAGAATCCGAAGGATTCGCTATAAGTCAGGGACGCAGCTGCGACGTAACGATTGTAATCGTTGGTGTTGATTCCGAAAACTCTATCGAGAGTTTGCTCAATTGATTTCTCAAGTGAGACAAGTGAGCTAGGCTTCCATTCGTCAATTAGCGAAACATCGATGCCGCGAAGCTCCTCGATGCGCTTTTTTAGACGATTTATGCCTGCTGAAATCTCATCGTTGCTTAGCTTTTTTGACGGTGCGGTTACGGGCGGACTGGATCGAGCCATGTCTCTCGTCTTAGCTAGCGGATGGAGATTCTATCTTTGTTCACCTTCATAAGCTCGGCTTGCCCAATCATCAACCCGATGCCGAGGAACTGACAAGTTAACCGTCATCGGCCGCGAGAAGCGCAGGGGAGGGGATAGCCAGGCCGCGGCGGTGGCCGCCGCCCAGGCGAGCTCCGCCTTGGCCCGGAGGGTTCTGAGCCCGGGCCTGGAGATCAAGTGAGCCTGGAGGTTGAAGGCGTTGTAGATTGGTCCGTGGCTGGCGAGGAAGCGTTGGGCTGAGCCCTGGGATTTGAACTTCTGCTGCTTTCGTTCTCGTCGTCGGATGACCAGATGGGAGTTTTCGGCGCGATTGTTCTGGCGCATCCCGCCGGGATGATGACGCTCATGCAGCCCGAGCACCTTCATCGCTGCGCGGTACGACGCCAGTTTGTCGAGCACTGTCAACTTAAAGCCGACGGCTGAAGCTATCTCTGGCCGAGGTCTCGTCAGGCGGAGGCGGTCGCTTCGCGCCAGGCGTCGTTAGCCGCGACGCGGAAGATGCGCAGGGTTGATCGGCCGATCAGGTGACGTTGGATGTAGAAGGTGTTGTAGACGCTGGCGTGGGTGGTGAGAAAACGTTGGGCGGAAGGCTGGGACTTGAAGAGCTGCATCTTCCGCTCCCGTCGGCGGATCGGCAGGTGGGAGTTTTCGGCTCTGTTGTTTTCTCGAAGCCGGCCTGGCCGATGAATGTCCTCCAGGCCAAGTTTTTTGAGCGCCGCGCCGTAGGACCTCAGCCCGTCAGTGGTGATCGCTTCCGGCTCCACGGGCTGGTTGCGCAGCAGGCGTCTTAGAAGTTTCAGCGCGGCCTCGGTGTCGCGCCGCTTCTGAACGACCACGTCGAGCACCTCGCCTTCGTCATCCACGGCGCGCCAGAGATACATCCGCTTGCCCCCAATGGAGCAGACGACCTCATCCAGATGCCATCGCGGCGACGGGGCAGGGCGTTTACGCTTGAGATTCCTGGCGATCTGCGGACCAAACTTGATCGTCCAGCAGCGGATGGTCTCATAGCTGACGTCGACGCCACGCTGGGCCATCATCTCCTCGACGTCGCGAAAGCTCAGGGTGAAACGAAAATACAGCCAAACGGCGTGCCTTATGACCTCCGCTGGAAACCGGTGGCGCTTGAATGAGAGCTGCACGAACCATCTCCGAACTCGAGCCCCCTTGAGGCCGGAAGTGGAGACAAGTTAGCGTTAGACTGACAGCACCGATGGCGGCCAAAGCTGTCGCCGGCCCAATGCGGCGACGTCGTCGAGAACGTGGTTTCGGGTCGCAAGACCGCCGCGCAGATGGCCCGGCTCTACCGGGCCAGCCAGCCAACGATCAGCCGAATTCTGGCGGCCGCGACAGCCGCCCCCGGCGTGACCCTCGCGGAAATGTCGGTCTCTCGGCTCTAACCCTCGCCCGCTTCTCGCGTTTCGATGACCATTGGAGCCTCGAACCAATCATTCGGCGCTCGCTGCGGAGATAGCGCTACGGAGATCGTCGTCATCGAAGGAGATCGTTTTTGCTCGGCGCTTATATTCGAGGAGCCCTATCCCCAGGTCAGCGAGGCATTTTTCGAGCGTCTGCGAAGGACGCTCTGGCAGCACCAATATCTTGAGGTGACGACGCCCTAGAATCTTTTCGTAAAGGTAGAGCTGTCCCACCCCCTGTTGGACTGCGGCAGGGGCAGGGCTTGTTTTGATCTCGAAGAGTTTTGGAGTATCGCAATCCGTATACAGATCTGGTCCGTAACGGCCGATACGCTCATTGGCAACGCTCATGCCCAGGGCGCGCAGGGAGGCGACGAGAGCCGCAAAGACCGCGCCATGTGATCGCTCACCCGTTCCCGCTTCTTGACCTGCTCGTTCATAGGTCCCGCTGGTTTCCGGGAAGAGGCCGCGCTCCTTCCGCTCAACATCAGCTATCGCTTCCGCCAAGGCGCTGCCGCGCGTGTAGTGGACACGGATCCGCTCACACAGGCGCAGGAAGTCGCCCAATTGAGCACGCATAACAGCCGGTGCCGCGTCGATGTTGGCGACTTGAAAATACGGGCGTTGGTCGCCGTTCTTAAACTGCACGAGTACCTGGGCGCTGTCGCCAGCGACGAGCGCGAACTCTTCAGAGGAAATACGTCGCCCACCCGGATGCAACCGCCCCTGATGTAAGATCCAACGATTTCCGTCATCGTCGATGGCAACCGCGCCTTGGATGTTCTGTTCGTTTCCTTGATAGGGAAGATTGATCTCCACCAGAGTATTCTCGTGGAAGCTTGATTGCACAACGCCAAGAAATGTAACGAATCGAGAGGCGTTGGGTTGTTCTTTCTTAAAGTTAGTCCAATAATGCTGATCTTCGGACCAGAATACGTTCCCGTTGGCTTGGCCGATATGGGTGGTGCCTTCCGAAAAAGTGCGCTCCCAGTCTTTGCGGGCCTGCCGTAGGGCAATCTTTCCCTCGACCGCCGGCAGCTGCGGCCGCGATGAAAGCGCCCTCAAAATGGCATCGACATGGCGCGACAGCTCCTTGGGCCGGCCGCCGAATTCGCTCCACGCCTGCTCTTCGATAGCAGCGCCATGGGGCAAGCCCTTCACGTTCAGCGTTGGGTCAGCCGCCCTGAGGTTCATCAGCTTCATATAAACGCCTGCGGCGTTCCGATGCTTGGGCGTCAGCTTGACCCCTTTGGTGACGGCCAACGCCCGCAATTGATGCGAGAGGCGGCGCACGTCGGGTCCTTCCTTTTGAATCTTCCCTTTGTGGCGAAGGTAGAAGTCGAGCGCGATAAGCGTCTCCTCTCGGCTCCAGTTAATCTTCAGTGCTTCGGCCATCGTTCTTCCCCCTACGCTCTTTCGCGAAATTGTATCCAGAAGTACGCTGTAGTCACAGGAAGCACGCCACCGCTCCCAGCCTCGACAGGAAGAGGCAGGCTCGTTAAGCGATGTGCCTATGCACCCCAGAGATGAAATCGTTCCGTTTTCGTTTTTCGATAACGCGCTCCGGACGTTCGAAACGCGGATGAATAAGTCAGGCCTTAAGGTGCCGTCGGACTCGGCTTTCTCGGCCGATTCTACGCGTGCGTTCGCCGCTCTCTACTATTCAACCTTTGTAGCTGAGCGCCCCATCACCTCGCCGGCCGACACGTTGCTTGCAGGCGCTGCGCTGGCTGGTCTAGGCGACATGGCCGACAAGCTCAATCGAGCGCTAGGCGCGGCCGAATCTGGATCTCTAGAGCCTCACATCGCCGCGATGCTGGAAGGTAGCGTTCGTATGAACGCCTGGAGCGCCTATGACGACGCAGCGGCCAACAAGACGAGCGAGCTGTACGTCGGTGCGCTTGCTATCAACGCGGGAATGACGGTTGAACTGGAGGACCCTGTCGCAAGTGCCAACGGCAAGAACCCTGATCTCCTATTGGAGCATCGTGGGCGGGAGTGGGCAATCGCGGTGAAGACACCCTTCACTGACAAGCCTAGGTCGATCTGGGGGAATATTGAAGGAGCGGTCAAGCAGATTGAGCGAGCAAACCGCCCTGGCATTGTTCTGATCAACTTGAAGAATGCTGTCGATCGGCTTGCCCTTGAGGCGCTGTCTCCGTTCCCTACGGTGGCGGCGGCTAAGGCGGCGCTGCGTGCGGAGACCGGACGCATCATTGATTCCGTGCGGGAGGGGACGGCGGACCAGGATTGGATCAACCTGTTTGCTGGAAAGCACGCCCGTCCCTTGGTGCTGTACATGACACAAGTCACGGTGACCGCGATCGCGCCAAATGGCCAAGAGATGTTCATGCCTATCCGCGAGATGAGATTGCGCCCCCATCCACCTTGCTCATCCATTGACCTGGATGCTCTCACTGGAATTGATGCGGACGCGCGCGCTTTAGTCTATGAGTTAAACGAGGAACTACAGGCCAATCCTGCTTAGAGTTTATCGTGTTAGCCATCGGTCTGCCGGTCGAGCTGCCGAGTACTGTCAACTTAACGCGGGCGGCTGCAGCTGTTTCTGCGCGAGCCCTGGTTAGGCGGCGGCGGTCGCTTCGCGCCAGGCGTCGTTAGCCGCGGCGCGGAAGGTGCGAAGGGTGGATCGGCTGATCAGGTGGCGTTGGGTGTAGAAGGTGTTGTAGACGCTCGCGTGGGTGGTGAGAAAACGTTGGGCGGAAGGCTGAGACTTGAAGAGCTGCATCTTCCGCTCCCGTCGGCGGATCGGCAGGTGTGAGTTCTCTGCTCTGTTGTTTTCTCGAAGTCGTCCTGGCCGGTGAAGGTCCTCCAGGCCCAGTTCCTTGAGCGCTGCGCCGTAAGACCTCAGCCCGTCAGTGGTGATCGCTTCTGGCTCCACGGGCTGATTGCGCAGCAGGCGTCTTAGAAGTTTCAGTGCGGCCTCGGTGTCGCGCCGCTTCTGAACGACGACGTCGAGGACCTCGCCTTCGTCATCCACGGCACGCCAGAGGTACATCCGCTTGCCGCCAATGAAACAGACGACCTCATCCAGATGCCAGCGCGGCGACGGGGCAGGGCGTTTGCGCTTGAGATTCCTGGCGATCTGAGGACCAAACTTGATGGTCCAGCAGCGAATGGTCTCATAGCTGACGTCGACGCCTCGCTGGGCCATCATCTCCTCGACATCGCGAAAGCTCAGGGTGAAACGGAAATACAGCCAGACAGCGTGTCTTATGACCTCAGCTGGAAACCGGTGGCGCTTGAATGAGAGCTGCACGAACCATCTCCGAACGCGAACCCCATAAGGCCGGGAGTGGAGACAAGTTAGCGTTAGACTGACAGCACCACTGGGGTCATTCGCGGGCCGGCGACGTATGGGTCGCGGGCAGCAGGCACTACCGGTCGTTTGATGAGCGCCTCAAACCGGTGGCGCTTCAAAGAAAGCAGCTTTAGACTCAGCCTGCCTAAACGGCCTCGGCTCCTTGGCTAGTGGAGACTTGTTAGCGTTAGACTGACAGCATCTTTGCTTGGATTGGGCGGCACCGTGAATCTGGATAATGGTAACAATAACTATTCGGGTGGTCCGGGCACCGACCTGATCGACGGCCTCGGTGGCGATGACAACCTGTTCGGTGCCGGTGGGAACGACCAGATCAACGGCAATGTCGGCTCCGACACGCTTAATGGCGGCACGGGCGACGACAACCTGTTCGGCGCCAGCGGGGACGACCTTCTCTACGGGGGTGAGGACGGCGGCCGTGACACGCTGAATGGTGGGGCGGGGGATGACGACCTCAACGGCGGCGCCGGAAACGACTTCCTGTTTGGAGACATCGGTGATGACCTAGCCTTTGGCGGCGAGGGCGATGGTGCCGACGAAGTGTTTGGCGGGGACGGCAACGACACACTGAACGGCGGCGGTGGCCGTGACACGCTGGGCGGCGATTCCGGAAACGATCAGCTCAACGGCAATGACGGCGCCGACAACCTTTACGGCGGTGTCGGCGACGACGGCGTCTACGGCCAAGAGGGCGATGACTCTCTGAGTGGTGGAGAGGGCGCAGACACCATTGGCGGCGACGACGGGAATGATAAGCTCTACGGCGATGCTGGTGCTGACACCCTCTACGGCGGCACCGGTGCCGATACCCTGAACGGCGCCCAAGATAACGACCATTTGTTCGGTGACACTGGTAACGACCAGCTCAATGGAAATGAGGGCGACGACAGCCTATACGGTGGTGCCGGCGAGGACGTGGTCTACGGACAGGAGGGCGATGATTTACTGAGCGGCGGCGACGGCGCGGACGACCTCGGCGGTGAGGACGGCAATGACACTCTCGATGGCGACAGCGGCGCGGACACACTCCACGGCGGCGCGGGCGACGACACTCTGCGTGGTGCCCAGGACAACGACCACTTATACGGAGACACGGGCGACGACACCCTCTACGGCGACGCCGGAGACGACGTGGTCTACGGACAGGAGGGCGATGATTCACTCAGCGGGGGCGACGGCGAGGACATCATCGGCGGCGATGATGGGAATGATGATTTACACGGGGGCGCCGGCGCCGACACCCTCTATGGCGGCCCCGGCGAGGACAGAGTCTATGGCGGGGACGACGCCGACACGCTGAACGGCGGATCTGATAGCGACATCCTCGGCGGCGAATCCGGTAACGACCAGCTCAACGGGAACGCGGGCGACGACAGCCTCTACGGCGGAGCCGGCGACGACGTGGTTTACGGCCAGGAAGGCTTTGACTCCTTGAGCGGCGGTGATGGTGCGGACAACCTCGGCGGTGAGGAAGGGAATGACAAGCTCTACGGCAACGGTGGAGCCGACACCCTATTCGGCGGCGCCGGCAACGATACTCTAACCGGCGGCGACATATTCGACACGGACAGTGGAAAGAGCCGCAACTTTCTATCGGGCGGCTCAGGCGATGACATCCTCAACGCGGGCCTCGGCGGTGACATTCTGTCGGGTGACGACGGCGATGACACGCTCACGGGCGGCGACGGTGACGATTTGTTCTATGGCGGCGCCGGGAACGACCGGCTCTACGGTGGCGGCGGTTACTTCTTCCAGCGAAACACCTTCTTCAGCGACGCAGGCGATGATTGGCTCGAGGGCGGGGCTGGCATCAACATTCTCGACTACTCAAGCTCTCCCACCGGCGCTTACATTGATGTCGGCGCTGGCTTCGCTTCAGACGGATACGGCGGGCTCGACCGTCTATTCGGGCTATTCCATGAGATCGTGGGCAGCAGTGGAGATGACACCATCTCGGGCGGCAGTAATGTCCGACTGGTCGCCGGTGGCGGTGGATCGGACATTTATGTGGTCCATGTCGAAGGCGTGGAGGTCCGCGAGGCGAGCGACGAAGGCTTTGACACCGTTGCCACGAGCCTCGCGACCTACACCCTGTCCGAGAACGTCGAGGCTCTCTTCTACGGGGGCGCATCGAACTTTTTTGGGAACGGCAATTCGCGGTCAAATTCCATCACCGGTGGGGCCGGGGGCGATGTCTTAGATGGCAAGGCCGGCGCCGACACCCTCACAGGCGGCGGTGGAGACGACGTCTATTTTGTCGATCATGCCGGAGACGTGGTCGTCGAGGCGGACATGGCGGGCGGTAGCGACACCGTCCGCGCGAACCTTGCCGTCTACACTCTTGCGTCCAATGTCGAGAACCTCGTCTCCACGCCCGACATCGCGAATTTTAGAGGAATCGGCAATGGCCTGGCGAACCTGGTCGTCGGAGCGGACGGCGACAATATACTCGACGGTCTCGGCGGCAAAGACAGTCTGACTGGTGGATTGGGTAGCGACCTGCTGCGTGGCGGCGACGGGGATGACCTCGTAGACGGCGGAGCCGGCCGGGACACCCTGCTCGGCGGCGCGGACAATGACCGTCTGGTCGCCACTAAGCCAGAAACCGGGGAAACCTACGACGGCGGCGCGGGATATGACACCCTGGTGGTCACCGACGGGACCAACGCGCCCCCCTTCGGCTTCGATCTTGATCTGCTGGCGGGCCTCATCTCCGACTTCCGGGGGGGCAGCCTATCTAGCCTCGAGGCGCTGACCTTCCAGGCCACGGCGCGCGGCACGGCGCTGTTTTCAGCTAGCCAGCTTGGCCCGGGGCTCGCGACCGCCTTGGTCGTCACCGGCGACACCCAGGACAATATCATCGCGTTCGACGTGTCCACGCCGGGCGCGCTGGACCTGTCAGGCCTGACCTTCAGCCAATGGACATTCTTCGACGAGGACGAGGAGGTCGGCGACGCCATCACGGTGCTCGGCTCGATCGGCGCCGACACCATCACCGGCTCCAGCCAGAACGACATCATCGACGGCGACCGCTATGTCGGCGGCGAGGAAGACGCCTCAGGCGGCGGCGACCTGATCCACGGCGGCGGCGGCAATGACGTCATCGACGGCGGCGGGGGGCTGGATCAGCTCTATGGCGACGAGGGCGACGACCTTATCGAGATTTTCGGATTCCAACTTGTCAGCGGCGAGCTGGCCGATGGCGGCGCAGGGTTTGACACGCTCGCGGTCAATGGCGACGCCGACCTGTTCACCGGAACGGTTGTCAGCATCGAAGCACTTTCCCTTGAGGAGCTTGAGGGGCAGACGAGCCTGCGGGTCACTCTGTCGGCGACCCAGGCGGCCACGGGCCTTAGCCATGACCTTGCGGTCTTCGGCTCTGTAGTCTCCGATACTATCCAGATCCTGGGATCATCCGGTCAACACCTGGACCTGTCCGGCTGGAGTTTCGCCGATTGGGGCGCCGCTGACCGCGTCGAATACTGGGGCGTCTCGGGAAGCGATAGCGTGATCGGCAGTCAAGGCCGCGACTTCCTGACGGGCAACGGCGGCGACGACGATTTTGTCGGCGGGGCGGGCGATGACCAGATAGACGGTGGAATAGGCACCGACACCGCCGTCTATGACGGCGCACGGGCCGACTACACGGTCAGTCGTGTGGGCGCGATCGTCACGGTCACCGACCTGAGGGCCGGATCGCCGAGCGGGACCGATACGCTTTCAAGCGTCGAGTGGTTGAAGTTCAGCGATCAGACGATTGCTGCTCCGGGCGTGATTTACAGCTTCGGGGCCAGTGGCGGAACCGTGGTCCATGATCCCGCCGGTCCAGTGCAAACCGTGGTCGGCGGTGCGGGCCTTGATGTGTTGCAGATCAACCAGCCGGCCCTGACGCCTGCCGCGTTCAGGGTCAGCCCCGACGGTCTGAAGATCCTGGTTGATCTGGACGGTGACGGCGCCACCGACCTGACCATTTCCGGGGTCGAGGACTTGGTGCTGAACGGCTCGCGCGTCACAGTGGCCGGCGACTTGTCTCGCACAGGCCTTGCGCCCCACACGATCCACTACACCGGGACCAGCGGCGCTGACGTTTTCGACGCCTCGGGCCTGGTTTCCATCGAGAGCATCGACGCCAAGGGTCTGGGCGGTGCGGACCTCGTGAAGGGCGGCGCCGGGCCTGACGCCTTGTTGGGCGGCGACGGCGCCGACACTCTGAGCGGCGGGCTCGGCGATGACCTGCTCTATGGCGAAGCCGGCAATGACCGCCTGCATGTCGCCGTCGGCCTGGACAAGGCCTACGGCGGTGATGGCGACGATGTCATCCAGTATGGCTACGGCACGGGATCCGACCTACCCACGATCACCGACACGGTTGTGGATGGCGGGAGCGGTATCGACACGCTGGAACTGGGCCTGATCACGACGGGGCTGACGGTCAATCTGAATGTGAAGGGAAGCTTCCTGTCGATCGGCTTTGGTCGACTGAACCAGGTCGGGATCGAGAACATCTCCGGCG
Source organism: Caulobacter sp. AVps18 (assembly GCF_058681425.1). Taxonomy (NCBI): domain Bacteria; kingdom Pseudomonadati; phylum Pseudomonadota; class Alphaproteobacteria; order Caulobacterales; family Caulobacteraceae; genus Caulobacter; species Caulobacter sp. AVps18. Next base: position 3,835,163 of record NZ_CM178737.1, on the reverse strand, counting down.
GTACCGCGGCCGACACCTTTACCGGCGACAGCTTGGCTAATGTACTGGCTGGCCGGGAGGGGGCAGACACGCTGGCAGGTGGTACGGGCGATGACACCCTGCTGGGCGGGCTGGGCGACGACAGCCTGGACGGCGGCGGCGGCATCGATACCGCCTCCTATGCCGGTGCTGCGGCCGGCGTGACCGTGTCCCTGGCCCTGACGACTGCCCAGAACACCGGCGGTGACGGGATCGATACCCTGCGCTCCATCGAGGCGCTGTTCGGCTCGACGTTTGCCGACAGCCTGACGGGGGCTGCGACCAATGACAGCCTGAACGGCGGCGGAGGGGCCGACACCCTGGACGGGGGCGTCGGCCGTGACACCCTGATCGGTGGGGCGGGCAACGACCTTTACCGCCTCGACAATAGCCAGGACGTGATCGTCGAAGGCAACGGTTCCGGGACGGACAGGGCCATCACCACGGTCAGCTATGTCCTGGCGGCGGGCGTCTCAGTTGAGCGACTTGAGGCCGACGGAGCCCTGAACCTGAACCTGACGGGCAATGAATTTGCCCAAATGCTGGTCGGCAATGCCGGGATCAACACCCTTGATGGCAAGGCAGGGGCTGACACCATGATCGGCGGCGCCGGCAATGACACCTACTTCGCGGACTCTCCCGCTGACGTGATCACCGAACTGGTTGGAGAGGGCTTCGATACCGTCAAGACCACGGCGCCGGTCTATGTTCTAGGCGCCAACCTCGAGATCCTGACCTATACCGGTACGGCTGCGTTCAAGGGTACGGGCAATGACCTGGCCAACGTGATCACCGGCAGCGTAGGGATCGACCAGCTCGACGGCGGGGCGGGGGCAGACCGGATGGTCGGGCTGGCGGGCAATGACACCTACATCGTCGACAATTTGGCCGACGTGATCGTCGAGGCGGCAGGCGAGGGTCTGGACACGGTCAAGACGGCGATCGCGGCCTTCGTGCTGGGATCCAATGTCGAGAACCTGGCCTATACGGGCGTAGGCAACTTCCAGGGCTTCGGAAACGTGCTGGCCAATGTTGTGACCGGCGGGGCCGGCAACGACACCCTCGACGGCAAGGCCGGCGCCGACCGACTCGTCGGCGGCCTGGGTGACGATGTCTACTTCACCGACCACGCCTCCGACACCGTGGTGGAGCTGGCGGGGCAGGGCGTCGATCGGGTGCTGACCACGCTGGCCAGCGCGCGGGCGGCCGACAACACTGAGGTTCTGCAGTTCATCGGGACCGAGGCCTTCCAGGGCTACGCCAATGCGGCCGGCTCGTCGGTGTTCGGCGCAGCCGGCGCCGACAGCCTCGTCGGCGGCGCGGGCAACGACATTCTGGGCGGGCAGGGCGGCGCCGACATCCTGACCGGCGGCGGGGGAGCCGATCTGTTCTATTTCGATAGCGGGCTGACCAGCCAAGGCGTCGACCGGATCACCGACTTCGTCTCTGGTGTGGATCACATCCAGCTTCGGGCCGCTGGGTTCGGGGTGACGACGATCGCCGACCTCGGCTTCGTCTCGGGCGTTGCGCCGGTCGCGGCCGACGCCCGGCCGACCCTGCTCTACGACACGGCGACCGGAGCCCTGTGGTTCGATGCCAGCGGCGGCGACAATAGCGACCAGGTCCAGATCGCCATCCTCACCGGCAAGCCCGCCCTCACAGTGGGGGATGTATTTGTGGTCTAAAGTGGTAGGGCGGAGCAAGCGGGCCAGAACTGTCAACTTAACGTCGGCGGCCGCAGCTATCTCTGGCCGAGGCTTCGTCACGCGGAGGCGGTCGCCTCGCGCCAGGCTTCGTTAGCCGAGGCGCGGAAGGTGCGCAGGGTGGATCTGCCGATCAGGTGACGTTGGATGTAGAAGGTGTTGTAGACGCTCGCGTGGGTGGTGAGGAAACGTTGGGCGGAAGGCTGAGACTTGAAGAGCTGCATCTTCCGCTCCCGTTGGCGGATCGGTAGGTGTGAGTTCTCGGCTCTGTTGTTTTCTCGAAGTCGGCCTGGCCGGTGAAGGCCCTCCAGGCCAAGTTCCTTTAGCGCCGCGCCGTAGGACCTCAGTCCGTCCGTGGTGATCGCTTCTGGCTCCACGGGCTGGTTGCGCAGTAAGCGTTTTAGAAGTTTCAGCGCGGCCTCGGTGTCGCGCCGCTTCTGCACGACCACGTCGAGTACCTCGCCTTCGTCATCGACGGCGCGCCAGAGGTACATACGCTTGCCCCCGATGGAGCAGACGACCTCGTCCAGATGCCAGCGCGGCGACGGGGCAGGGCGATTGCGCTTGAGATTTCTGGCGATCTGCGGACCAAACTTGATCGTCCAGCAGCGGATGGTCTCATAGCTGACGTCGACGCCCCGGCGAGCCATCATCTCCTCGACGTCGCGAAAGCTCAGGGTGAAGCGGAAATACAGCCAGACGGCGTGTCTTATGACCTCAGCCGGAAACCGGTGGCGCTTGAATGAGAGCTGCACGAACCATCTCCGAACTCGAGCCCCGTTGAGGCCGGAAGTGGAGACAAGTTAGCGTTAGACTGACAGCACCTGCGCGCATCATTCCCTCGAGAAAAATTCAACCGATTAATCTTTAGTGCCCCATCTCAATTGAATTCCGCCGAAAAACGTGAGGTATGCAAAGGGGATCAATCTGGTGACTGCGAGGCGGACAAGTGACTGACGTTCCCTTAAATCAATGGGCCGAGCGCACAAACGATCTTGATGTTCGAGCGTGGCTTTCTGAAGTTGCGGGTAGAAACAACGCTTTACCTGACGTCGAGGCGGCCGGGCGTGACATGACGTACGGCGTAGACAGGATACTTAGCACTGCTTCGAGTGCTTATATAGACGCGCTATATGATATTTATAGAGCCAATGCGTCCGATCCAGGAAGTGCATTTTTTAATTCGTTTGCTAATGAAAATAAAGAGCCAAACTCTAAAGCTGCGTTTCCAGGGAGATTCAATGACAGTAATCATCTTCTTGCCATTGGCCCGTTGAGTGCATTTTTCGGCGGTGATCTACCTCAATGGTCTGAGTGGTTAGCGGGTCAAGGATACACGGGAGCGGACAGTTATGTTGTTTATGACGCGGAGAATCCATACCTTGTATCCGGAACTATTGATCACGACAACTTCACTACATTAAATATGATTTTAGAATTTAAGGCCTCTCAGGATCCGGAATTTGCTCGTCGGCATCCCGATATATTTGATTCTAACGGGAAAATTATCGAAAAAGAAAATCTAAATTATAAGGCTTATGGATTTGCTAGCGTAGAAATATCTGCAATAGTGATGGCCTTTGACGCCTACGCGAAAAGTGCGGCTGATTGGTTGGTGCCAGAGTCAGGCGATATGTTTGACTTCTTCGGCCCATCAATAACTGCAGAAGATGTACTAAGTTTTTCGTTTAAGCGCGGCGAAAGTTATCACTCACCTCTGACCAATATTGGAAACGTTGCCGGTCAAGTTGCTTCCGTATTGGCGCTATATTACGGTAGTACCGATGTGGCATCCCGCGTCGTGTCTGAATCTTTCGCCAAGACGGTCGGTGTGTACCTGGGGGATTCGATCCTATTCGGGCTCGGTGGAAATTCAATTGATGCCGCGAAAACGCTCGATCTTTTCGTCAACAATTTCGTAGGTTCAATCCAAAGGCTGGCTGCAGACATTCTGCGGGATACTCTTATTGAGACGCTGGACATAGAAAGCCCGCTTGGGCAGTTTATCGCGGGCACATTCAGCACGACCGTCGCGAACGTTCTTGCGGACAATGTTATACGTGGGCTCGATGCGCGTCAATTGTTCGGACTCAATCCCGACGATGTAAAGAATTATCTTGGCGTCGGGCCATTAGACACTGATTTAAGCTTTCAGTATGCAATACTCGGCGGAGAGTTCCTAAAAGTTACAGCGGCCGGACTCGAAAACTTTTTTATAAACCAAGTCTTCAGCTATCTAGATGAGAATTGGACTGCATTTAATCTTTCAAATCTTGGCTCCTCCGTCGGCGGCATTATCGGTCAATTCATCGCGCCAGGCATTGGGGCCTTTCTCGGTCAGGTCGCGGGCGGGATCGTCTGGGACCTATTCGACGGTGATCCCCGTTCGTTCCACAGCGTTCGATACGATCTTGCAACCGGTGAATTCGTCACCGAATTCGTTTTCGAGGATGACCACGGCCAAGTGGCGCTGTCGCAAAGCCTGGCCGAGACGGCCATGGGCTCCATCCAGATGGCATCGCTCATCATCGGCGGTGAGATAAAGGGAGTTCAACGGTTCGAATATGGTCACTTCAATGACCAACTGACCTACAGCGCCGGCGCTGGTCGGATTGCCTTTTTGGATGCCGAGGAAATGCTGGCCGCTGGCGTGCTAGCACAGCTGCGGACCATGGATTTGATTGGCGGCAATGAATACGCCAAGAGTCTGCTGACACGATTGAGCTACAACCCGTCGCTCGACCAATTCTTCGTCGATTTGGGCGTGGCCGACGTATATGATTTGCACAAGGTGGATCCGTATCTTTACGGCCTACAGATCATCAATATCGCAGACGCGGATGCGCGTCGTTTCGTACTTGGCGACTGGCAGGCAACGCTTGCGGCGGCGCATGTTCTCGGGCTTGAGAGTCTTCCATTTAACGACGGGGGGGAATTCGTCGTCCGCGTAGCCGGAAACGCGACCCTGATGGCCGGTCGCGGTGCCGACTTTGTCTATGCCGAAGGTGGTTTCGGCACCATCGACGCCGGTGACGGCGATGACATTGTCCGTTTCGATGCCGGTGTCCTGACGAACGGCTCAGCGGATTGGATCAGCGGCGGTGCAGGATCGGACCGATACGTTGGTGACTATAGCGGTTTCACCCAGGCGGCGGGATTGCGGGGGATCACGTTCGGTCAGATAGACACGGACTGGTATGCGCTCGGCGGTCCCAACGGAAACGCTGCCAACTTCTCCGGGTTTGAGCAGTTTGTTCTGATCGGCACTGCCTACGACGACTTTGTCGAGGTCACGACTAAGGTCATCCGGTTTGACGGGGGCCTCGGTATAGACACAGTCGATCTGCAGCTCGGTTCGGCTTTGACCGACATCTCATTGGATTTAGCTGCCACTGGCCCTGAGTTGCTATTCGGGGCGATGGTTCTTCGTGGCGTCGAAAAGGTCAACGACGTCTTCACGGGTTCCGGCAACGATATAATCCGGATCGACGCCACCATCCTTACCGACGGCCGAACCAACACTATTTCAGCCGGCTTGGGGCGCGATCTATATAGCGGCAACTATAGCGGCTTTGTGCAAGCTTCCGGCCTCGCAGGAATCGCGTTCGGTCAGATAGACACGGACTGGTATGCGCTCGGCGGTCCCAACGGAAACGCTGCCAACTTTTACGGGTTTGAGCAGTTTGTTCTGATCGGCACGGCCTACGACGACTACGTAGATTTCACCACAGCGGTCACCAGTTTCGACGGCGGCCTTGGTATTGATACGGTCGATATAAGGCTGGGTTCGGCTTTAGTGGACATCACCTTGGATCTGGCCGCCGCAGATGCACAACTGCTCTACGGAACGTCAGGCCTTCGTGGCGTCGAAAAGGTCAACGACGTCTTCGCGGGTGCCGGCAACGATATCATCCGGATCGACGCCACCATCCTTACCGACGGCCGAACCAACACTATTTCAGCCGGCTTGGGGCGCGATCTATATAGCGGCGACTATAGCGGCTTTGTGCAAGCTTCCGGCCTCAAAGGAATCGCGTTCGGTCAGATAGACACGGACTGGTATGCGCTCGGCGGTCCCAACGGAAACGCTGCCAACTTCTACGGGTTTGAGCAGTTTGTTCTGATCGGCACTGCCTACGACGACTACGTAGATTTCACCACAGCGGTCACCAGTTTCGACGGCGGCCTTGGTAATGATACGGTCGATATAAGGCTGGGTTCGGCTTTAGTGGACATCACCTTGGATCTGGCCGCCGCAGATGCACAACTGCTCTACGGAACGTCAGGCCTTCGTGGCGTCGAAAAGGTCAACGACGTCTTCACGGGTGCCGGCAACGATATCATCCGGATCGACGCCACCATCCTTACCGACGGCCGAACCAACACTATTTCAGCCGGCTTGGGGCGCGATCTATATAGCGGCGACTATAGCGGCTTTGTGCAAGCTTCCGGCCTCAAAGGAATCACGTTCGGTCAGATAGGTACGGACTGGTACGCACTCAGCGGTCCCGACGGAAACGCTGCCAACTTCTACGGGTTTGAGCAGTTTCTTCTGATCGGCACTGCCTACGACGACCGATTCTCTGGCGGTAGTCGGAATGAGATGTTTGGAGGGGGCGGGGGAGACGACGTCCTGAGGGGCGGCGAGGGCGATGACAGCTTGCGGGGCGGCGAAGGCGACGACCTGCTCTATGGCGACGGCGGCGATGACAAACTGTATGTGGCTGACGGCTTTGACAGAGCGTTTGGCGGGGCGGGCAATGATGTCATCCAGTACGGCTATGCCGCTGGATCCGACCTGCCCACGATCACTGACACTTTTGTGGATGGCGGGAGCGGTCTCGACACGCTGGAACTGGGCCTGATCACGACGGCCCTCACGGTCAATCTGGATGTAAAGGGAGGCTTCCAGTCGATCGGCTTTGGTCGACTAAACCAGGACGGCATCGAGAACATCTCCGGCGGCACGGCGGCCGATACCTTTACCGGCGACAGCCTGGCCAATGTGCTGGCCGGCCGCGAGGGGGACGATACCCTGGCCGGCGGAGCGGGCGATGACACCCTGCTGGGCGGGCTTGGCGATGACAGCCTGGACGGCGGCGGCGGTATCGATACGGCTTCTTATGCGGGGGCGTCGGCCGGCGTGACCGTGTCCCTTGCCCTGACCACGGCCCAGAGCACCGGCGGCGACGGGATCGATACCCTGCGCTTGATCGAGGCGCTGTTCGGCTCGACCTTCGCCGACAGCCTGACAGGCGCGAGCACCAATGACAGCCTGAACGGCGGCGGTGGAGCTGACACCCTGGACGGCGGTGTCGGTCGAGACACCCTGGTCGGCGGGGCGGGCAACGATCTTTACCGCCTTGACAACAGCCAGGACGTAATCGTCGAAGGCAACGGTTCCGGGACGGACAGGGCCTTCACCACGGTCAGCTACGTCCTGGCGGCGGGCGTCTCGGTTGAGCGACTTGAGGCTGACGGAACCCTGAACCTGAACCTGACGGGCAATGAATTTGCCCAAATGCTGATCGGCAATGCCGGGATCAACACCCTTGATGGCAAGGCAGGGGCTGACACCATGATCGGCGGCGCCGGCAATGACACCTACTTGGCGGACTCTACCGCTGACGTGATCACGGAACTGGCCGGAGAGGGCTTCGATACCGTCAAGACCACAGCCCCGATCTATGTCCTAGGGGCTAACCTGGAGATCCTAACCTACACGGGTACGGCCGCGTTCAAGGGCACAGGCAATGATCTGGCCAACGTGATCACCGGCGGCGTAGGGATCGACCAGCTCGACGGCGGGGCGGGGGCAGACCGGTTGGTCGGCCAGGCGGGCAATGACACCTACGTCGTCGACAATTTGGCCGACGTGATCGTCGAGGCGGCAGGCGAGGGGCTAGATACGGTCAAGACGGCGATCGCGGCCTATGTGCTTGGGGCCAACGTCGAGAATCTGACCTACACGGGCGCGGGCAACTTCCAGGGCTTCGGTAACGTGCTAGCCAATGTGGTGACTGGCGGGGCCGGCAACGACACCCTAGACGGCAAAGCCGGCGCCGACCGGCTCGTCGGCGGTCTGGGTGACGATGTCTACTTCACCGACCATGTCTCCGACACCGTGGTGGAGGTGGCGGGGCAGGGCGTCGATCGGGTGCTGACCACGCTGGCCAGCGCGCGGGCGGCCGACAACACTGAGGTTCTGCAGTTCATCGGGACGGGCGCTTTCCAGGGCTACGCCAATGCGGCCGGCTCGTCGGTGTTCGGCGCGGGCGGCGCCGACAGCCTCGTCGGCGGCGCGGGGAACGACCTCCTGGGCGGTCAAGGCGGCGCCGACACCTTGACCGGCGGCGGGGGAGCCGACCTGTTCTATTTCGACAGTGGGTTGGCCAGCCAAGGCGTGGATCGGATCACCGACTTCGTCTCCGGGGTGGATCACATCCAGCTTCGGGCCGCCGGGTTCGGGGTGACGACGATCGCCGATCTCGGCTTCGTCTCGGGCGTCGCGCCGGTTGCAGCTGACGCCCGGCCGACCCTGCTCTACGACACGGCGACCGGAGCCCTTTGGTTCGACGCCACCGGCGGCGACAAAGGCGATCAGGTCCAGATCGCCGTCCTCACCGGCAAGCCCACCCTCACAGCGGGGGATGTGTTTGTTGTCTAGAGTGGTAGGGCGGAGCAGGCTGGTCCGCCCACACCGTTTTAAGAGGAAATGCCCGCCGTCTAGCACTGTCAACTTGATGTCGTCGGCTGAATCTATCTCTGGCCGAAGCCCTGTCAACTTGATGCCGTCGGTTGAAGCGATGTCTGGCCGAGGTTTCGTCAGGCGGCAGCGGTCGCTTCGCGCCAGGCATCGTTAGCCGCGGCGCGGAAGGCGCGCAGGGTTGATCGGCTGATCAGGTGACGTTGGGTGTAGAAGGTATTGTAGACGCTCGCGTGAGTGGTGAGAAACCGTTGCGCTGAAGGCTGAGACTTGAAGAGCTAGTACTGTCAACTTAACGTCGGCGGCCGCAGCTGTCTCTGCGCGAGCCCTCGTTACGCGGCGGCGGTCGCCTCGCGCCAGGCGTCGTTAGCCGCGGCGCGGAAGGTGCGCAGGGTTGATCGGCAGATCAGGTGACGTTGGGTGTAGAAGGTGTTGTAGACGCTGGCGTGGGTGGTGAGAAAACGTTGGGCTGAAGGCTGGGACTTGAAGAGCTGCATCTTCCGCTCCCGTCGGCGGATCGGCAGGTGTGAGTTCTCTGCTCTGTTGTTTTCTCGAAGTCGGCCTGGCCGGTGAAGGCCCTCCAGGCCCAGTTCCTTGAGCGCCGCGCCGTAGGACCTCAGCCCGTCCGTTGTGATCGCTTCTGGCTCCACGGGCTGGTTGCGCAGAAGGCGTCTAAGAAGTTTCAGCGCGGCCTCGGTGTCGCGCCGCTTCTGAACGACCACGTCGAGCACTTCGCCTTCGTCATCGACGGCGCGCCAGAGATACATCCGCTTGCCCCCGATGGAGCAGACGACCTCGTCCAGATGCCAGCGCGGGGACGGGGCAGGGCGTTTGCGCTTGAGATTCCTGGCGATCTGCGGACCAAACTTGATCGTCCAGCAGCGGATGGTCTCATAGCTGACGTCGACGCCACGCTGCGCCATCATCTCCTCGACGTCGCGAAAGCTCAGGGTGAAGCGGAAATACAGCCAGACCGCGTGCCTTATCACCTCAGCCGGAAACCGGTGGCGCTTGAAAGAGAGCTGCACGGACCATCTCCGAACTCGAGCCCCGTTGAGGCCGGAAGTGGAGACAAGTTAGCGTTAGACTGACAGCACCGACGGGACGTTTCGCCGCGATCCCGATGAGTCCCGTTGACTCTTCAGGCGGCAAGAATGAGAACATTAGCGGAACATCGGAGACCGCTATGCTATCTCAATCCGCCCCACAGCGGCTGACCCCGCACGCCTCGTATCGGCCCGTTTGGCTGCCGTACGAGGTCGATGAGAACGAGACCTTGGCGGAGGCCACCGCTGAGGATCGACATATTCGGACGCTCTGTACGTGTGGGACGGTGGCGGAATTTGACGCCACTGCCTGGCTTGAGCGGGGGCTTTGGTTCAAGCCGCTGATCGAGTTTTCCGGCAGCCTGCGCTGCCCATGCGGCAGCCGTCGCGCTCGCTTCGAAATCTGGCCAGGGCCTCGAGGGCAGTCTGGCCTTCCCCTGCGCTTTGCTGCCTCGCTGTACGACTGATGCGCCGGCCTCAGGGAAGCCGCGCCGGAGACGGTGTGTTGCCCGGAAGTCGCCGCGTCGTGAAGCTCACACGGATGACCTGCCCCGACGGCGAGGGCCTGCGCACTTTGCACTTCACCTTCGAAGGCGGCCAACGCCGCTCGTCCAGAGCGCGCTGCAGCTTCATCGACCCCGCGAACGTGCCCCCCTTTGACGGCGACGAGGCGTGGTTTGAGGTGGAGGAGGTCAGGGCCAAGCCGTGGCCCTTCTTGCGCGCCGTACGACAGGTGGAACCTCAGTGATGCCCGAGCCCAGCGCCCGTGATCGCGAGAAGGCTGCGGATCTCGACCAACAGTTTGCCCGCTGTCGGCTGGTCGACGCCCTGGAGCGCGGCTGGACCCTGACCTTCCGCTGCCAGTTTTGCGGAACCAGCAAGACCTGGCGTCGGGATGTGTTTCTCGGCCGGGCCAGGCCGCTGCTGGGCTCAACGATGGTCGAGATCCAGCGTAGGGTGGTGTGCCCCCGCTGCCCCGGTCACATGCCGGCGCTGACGTTTTCGGGAACATTCGAACTTGGGGCAGCAGCGGAGCAGGCTCGCTATGCCGTGATCACCACGCTCCTCGACGCCGGCCTGAACCCGTCCGACTACGGGTATGGTTATCAGCCCTCGGTGGGCCGCTAGCATGGCCGACCTGGACCCGCGAACCGGGAAGCTCACCTCGCTGACGATCTCCTGCACCTGCGGATACCGAGTGACCTGGCCGCAGGCCGCCATCGTGCAGAAAGCAGGAGAGTGGATGCGACCGACGACGTTGCGGCAAAGCCTTCGATGCTCGGCTTGTGGGGCGAAGGGGCCGCCGAAAGTCTCAATCGCCGGCGAAAAGCGGTAACCGGCGGCACCGAGGAACCCCATCCGGCCCAGCGACATTCCGGGACAACACCAAAGGAGCAAGCCATGTCCGATGACCTGACCAATCGCGGTGCCCAAGATCGCGCGCTGATCAACATGAGCGAGGGCCATGAGGTGCAGTATTGGACCGAGGCGCTCGGGGTCAGTTCAGACACGCTGCAGCGTGCCGTCGATGAGGTCGGCAGCAGCGCAGAGGCCGTGCGAGAGTATTTGGCTGGCCATCCAGGTGACTGATCAAGCCGTCTAGGCGGGAGCGTCGCGGCCGTCCTATGCTCGCTTCAACCACTCCAAAGGGGGCCGAACCAATGAGTGATGTCGACCAAGTCAGCGAGCCCATGCCTCCGGTGTGGGCCAAGTTCGCCAGGGTGACCTATTCTAACTGGGAGCCATCACGCTACGAGTTCGCCTGGGCTGACGGGGCGACCGGGTCGTGTCCCATCGCGTGGTGTAACTGCGTCGGCGTGATCACCGCGCTCTCCGGCTGAGCCGGATTGGTCAGGCCGCCATGATGGGCAGGCTGACGATGGGATCATCGCTCAAGGGAGCGACACTTTCCAGGGTCATGTAGCGGCATCGTTGGACGGCCCATTCGTCGTTCTGCTCGAGCAGAATGGCGCCGACGAGCCGGATGATGGCGGCCTCGTTGGGGAAGATGCCTACGACCTCTGTCCGGCGTTTGATCTCGCCATTGAGCCGCTCCAGGGAGTTTGTGGAGTGCAACTTGGTGCGGTGGGCGGCGGGGAAGGTCATGTAGGCCAGGACATCGGTCTCGGCCTGGTCGAGGAAGCCGGCCAGCTTGGGGAGTTTGGGCCGCAGTTGGTCGGCGACGCCGCGCCATTGGGTCTTGGCGGCCTGGGCGTCGTCCTGGGCGAAGGCCGTGCCGATGAAGGCCGAGACCATGGCGCGACCGCTCTTGCCGGCGTGAGCCATGACATTGCGCATGAAGTGGACGCGGCAACGCTGCCAAGTGCAGTTCATGATTTTGGAGACCGACGCCTTGATACCCTCGTGGGCGTCGGAGGTCACCAGCTTGACGCCCCGCAGGCCGCGCCGGGCCAGGCTTCTGAGGAAGTCCGTCCAGAACGTCTCGGCCTCGGAAGGGCCCACCGCCAGGCCCAGCACCTCGCGCCGGCCATCGGCGTTGACGCCCACGGCGACGATGACGGCCTTGGACACGATACGCCCGGCGGTGCGGTCTTTCACATAGGTGGCGTCGATCCACAGGTAGGGCCAGTCGCCCTCGATCGGCCGGGTCAGGAAGGCCTGGACGCGCTCGTCGATCTCCTCGCAGAGCCGCGAGACCTGGCTCTTGGAGATGCCGCTCATGCCCATCGCCTTGACCAGGTCATCCACCGAGCGGGTCGAGATCCCCTGGATGTAGGCCTCCTGGATCACCGCGGTCAGTGCCTTCTCGGCCAGCCGCCGCGGCTCCAAGAAGCCCGGAAAGTAGGAGCCCTTGCGAAGCTTTGGGATCCGCAGTTCCACCGTGCCCGCCCGCGTCTCCCAGTCGCGATCGCGGTAGCCGTTGCGCTGCGCCAGCCGCTCGGGGCTCTTCTCGCCGTGCGCAGCCCCAGTCAGGCCGCCCACCTCCAGCTCCATAAGGCGTTGGGCGGCGAACCCGATCATCTCGCGTAGAAAATCGCTGTCGCCGCTCTTCTCCATCAGCCCGCGAAGGGCGATTGTGTCTTCGGTCATCTTCGGTCCTTGGTTCAGGTTGAGCTTCGCAACCCAACCCTACCGAAGATCGTGGATGACCACCGCTACGCCGCTCGCTCGCTACGGCGCCATGGGGAAGGCGCGCGTCGCGAGCGGCTACGCTATCGCCAACGAGCTACACCACGTCCCGGGACACGACCGGGCGACCCTTTTGGCAGAATCAAACAGCGAGATCGGGGATTTCTTCGAGCGCCATCCATACTTTGAGCGCGCTGAATTGGCGGAGTCCGAGTCCTGCAAGCACGCGACCAGGGTGTGGCTCTCGCATAGGGACCCACCGCCTGAGGACGCTCCCTGGTCCCATCGTGAACTGCCCGCCGCGCCGCCGCTGCCGGAAGACTTCTTTGACTTGCCCTTGCCGCAAAAGATCGAGGGACGGGACTGCGACCTTGAGCTGTCGGGCTATCTCAACCCGGGCTACGACATCTTTGCCGTTCATCCCGACGTCGAGGCGCTCTGGTACGTGTGGACCGATGGTGAAGGTCCGCATCCTGATAGCTGGTTTGCGAAGATATGGCTCAAGAGGCCCTGATCGATGTGCAACACCTACAGCATGACCGCTGGGCAGGCGGCCATCGTCGCTCTGGTCAAGGCGATGCAGGCGAAAATAAACCAACCGAGCCTGCCGGGTATTTTCCCTGACAATGAAGCGCCGATTGTTCGGCACGCAGCCGACGGCCAGCGTGAACTCGTCCTGGCGCGCTGGGGGATGCCATCATCAGCAAAGGCGCTCTACGACGCGGCCTCAAGCCGGGCCGACAAGCTTAGGGCGAAGGGCAGGGTAGTCGACGAGGCGGCGTTTGCCGAGTTGGTGAAGATGGAGCCCGACAAGGGCACAACGAACGTCAGGAACACCGCAAGTTCGCACTGGAAGCGTTGGCTCGGCCCTGAGAGCCGCTGCCTGGTGCCGATGACCTCCTTCGCCGAGCCCAATCAAGCCGGAGGTGTCCCGGGGGAAAACGTCTGGTTTGCCCTGGATGAAACCCGGCCGCTGGTCTTCTTCGCAGGAATCTGGACGGGCTGGAGCTGCGTTCGAAAGATGAAGACCGGTTGGGAGACGTTCGACGCCTATGCCTTCCTGACAACGGCTCCGAACGCTGAAGTTGGCGCAGTTCATCCCAAAGCCATGCCGGCGATCCTAACCACAGAGGAAGAGCGCGAAACCTGGTTGCGGGCGCCATGGGCGGAGGCAAAAGATCTTCAGCGCCCGTTGCCAGATGGCACGCTGCAAGTCGTGCAGCGAGGCATGGGACTAAAAGCCGATGGTGTGCGCGGCGATCTGATGTGATCCGCCGATGCTCAGAGGGTGTTGTCAGCGCGTGGCGGTGGCGGACCTGTGCCGCAACTACGGGCTCAGCTCACCGACCTCCTACAAGCGGAAGGCCAAGGACGGCGGGCTGGACGTGTCAGATGCGACGGCTGAACGCGCTGGCTGATATCTCCGCGCAGCGCCCTCTTGCTACCCGCCAACACCAACGCTCAAATCCAACCTAGGACTCTCGTTATGCTTGGATGAGAAATGGGGGTCACGTCCGTTTCACGTCGTCTCCGCTTTGATCAGCGCGTTTCGCCCAAAGTGGAGCAAGTTAGCGATAGACTACCAGCAGCCTTCCACCTCAGCCGCAAACAGGCAGTGTCGAATCTAAACTTGCCGGGCTGGACACTGGTGTCGCGCCCACCGGATTAGGGCACCAGAGGGCCGGAGAACGCGAAAGTCGGGTGGAAAGCAGAAGTTGGCTGCGGCTCTACCCGAAAAATTTCGCGCGGGGCAAGAAATGCATTCTAGCCCAGCCTGCTTGCCGTTACTCATGGCTGAAGCAATGGTTAAGCTGTCGTATTCCGATTGCCGGTGATGCGGGCGCTTTCGTTGAGGAGCAGTTCATGATCAGCACCGGCACCGACGGATCAGATACGCTTATCGGCTCCTCCGGGAGCGATACTCTATCCGGTGTCGCCGGTGAGGACACGCTGCGCGGCGAGTTTGGAAGTGACGTCCTGTCGGGCGGAAGCGGCTCCGACGTCCTGCTCGGAGATCCTGCAAACGTCGACGCCGTCGGCGGCAACGACAGCCTGAACGGTGGGGACGACAATGACCTACTCATCGGAGGCCGGGGGCGCGACACTCTGATCGGTGAGGCCGGCGACGACATCCTGATCGCTGGTGTCGGTTCAGGTACCTGGGGGGGGACGGGTTTTAGCTACACTTTTTATACGAACTACGGCGCCGGGAATGTCGTCCTTGACGGTGGCTCGGGGGTGGATAGGGCGGTTATTGTATATTCCGACAGAACGTCGGGGATCAGTTTTTCGAACGACCTATCGGAAAACACAAATACAATAACAGTCGGCGGCGTTCTGGCCGGATCCGTAACCGGCGTTGAGCAGGTAGACTTCCTCGGCGGCAGTGGTGGAGACACGCTGGTCGGTGGCGCGAGTTACGACAGCTTCCGCGGAAACGCGGGCGCGGACAGCCTCAACGGTGGAGGCGGCGACGATTTCCTACTGGGTGGGTCGGGCGACGACACCCTGGACGGCGGTGAAGGGCTGGATACGGCCTCTTACTTTGACGCAACCGGAGCCGTGACGGTTTCACTGGATGCGCCGGGTATCGTTCAGAACACGGGTGGGGCCGGTCACGACAGTCTCTCCAACATAGAACGCCTTGTCGGTTCGGCGTTCGGCGACGCTCTGACTGGGTCGTCCGGGGCCGACGCTCTCGTCGGCAACGGCGGCGCCGATACGCTCCGCGGCGGCGGCGGCAATGACGGCCTTAGTGATGCGGCCTACAGCAGCGCGGACCTGCACAACGGCGGGGCGAACGATGAACTGTACGGCGAGGCCGGCGATGACGCGCTACAGGTCTATCGCAGTGGGACATATGCCGCGACACAGGTTCTCCTAGACGGCGGCGAGGGGAATGATGGTCTCTCATTCTCCGGCTTCTCCCGCTATCTCGACCAGGTGACGCTCGATGGAGGCGAGGGGGACGACTCCATCGCTGCGGCCGGCGCGGGGGCCGCTACGGTTTTAGCCGGGGCGGGCGCTGACCACGTCACGGTGGACGCGACCAGCGGGACGTACGAAATCAGTCTCGGCGACGGCCAGGACACTCTGGCTCTGATCTTCGCCGCCGGTGAGACAGAGTCCCCCGGCTCGATCACTGTGCTTGATTTCGTCGCCGGCGGCAGCGGGGACAGGCTGGATCTGACGGCGTATCTCGCCAGCGCCCTGAGCGGCTACGTCGCCGGGACGGATCCGTTCGCCGCCGGCTATCTGCAGTGGGCAGAGGTCGGTGACGACAGCGTTCTGCGCGTCGACCGTGATGGTGGCGGGGAGGTGTTCGCGCTCGCGGATCTGATAACCTTTAAAGGTTCTGGCGGCGCGCCCTTCAATCTTGTCGGGGGGGCAACGGGCCTGAGCCTCAGCGGAACGGCCGGACGAGACTTCCTAACAGGCTCCGCCCTGTCGGATACGATTTCCGGCGGTGATGGCGATGACCTGATCTTCCACGGCGCCGATTTCGATGACTCGGTCGACGATTGGGCCGTTGATGTCGTGAGCGGTGGCGCCGGCGATGATATTGTTTATGTCGGAAGGGGTGATGTCGCGGACGGCGGCCCAGGAACGGATTTGCTCGTCGTAGCGCCCGTCGCGGCTGGACCCCTGAATCTTGACCTTTCTGCCGTCGGCGACGTCCAGGCCTTCCTCGGCCAGCGATATGGCGGCGCTTTCAAGAATTTTGAGCAATTTGGCCTTGTTGGCTCGAACCTTGACGACGTGATCGTAGGGACTAACAGCCTGCTCGGGGATCAGCCCCTTCAGGGCAACGACGGCGCCGACCATATCTCCGGCTTGGGGGGGCCAGACTATCTGATTGGCGGCGCCGGTAACGACACCCTGCTTGGCGGCGACGGCGATGACACCCTTTCCGGCGGCACAGGCGTGGATAGTCTCGTTGGAGGCGCCGGGGCTGACTATCTTCTGCTGGCGGAAGGTAATGCGGTCGCCGATGGCGGTGATGGTAACGACACCGCAAACTACTCGGCGGCGTCTGCGGGTGTCGTCGTAAACCTGCTAAATCAGGGTGCGCCCCAGATCACCGGGCCGACAACCGATCGGCTTGTTTCGATCGAGAACCTTTATGGATCCCGCTTTGCTGACCGATTGACGGGCGACGCCCTCGCAAATGCCCTGAGCGGTGGTGGTGGAAATGACATCCTGACGGGCGGCGACGGCGCCGATACTCTTGTTGGCGACGCGGGCAATGACATTCTGGCCGGCGGGAGCGGAGCGGACACGGCGCAATTCACCGGGTTGTGGGCCGAGTACTCGATCACCACCGATTCGTCGGGCGTCTTGACGGTGCAGGATCTGAGGGCCGGCGCGCCCGACGGCCGGGACACCCTGACCGACGTCGAGTATCTACGGTTTAGTGATCGCGTCTTCAGTACCTCCGGCGTTGTCTGGACGGGTACGAACGGCAGCGATCTCTTCGTCGGCGGCGGCGGCCACGACAGTCTTTCAGGGCTGGACGGGGACGATACGCTGTATGGCGAACTGGGCGGAGATACGCTCGTCGGCGGCGCCGGTTACGATATCCTGCTGGGTGATCCTGCGAACTCTACAGCCCCCGGCGGCAATGACCGTCTCGAGGGCGGGGACGGCTCGGATTTCCTCGGCGGTGGCCAAGGCGCAGACACGCTGAGCGGCGGCGCGGGCAATGACACCCTGTTCGCCGGCGTCGTCCTGTACGCCAGCTATGCAGGCGGCGACTCATTCATCTACAATTGGTACGGCAACGAGATCATCGGGGCGGGTGACGTTACGATTGACGGCGGAGACGGGCTTGATCGGGCGTTTATCGTCTACTCAAACCGCACCGGCGCCATAAGCTTTTCGAACGCCAATCCTGGCTCACCTGCCGACATTACGGTCGGCGGCGTACTGGCGGGTTCGGTAACCCAGGTCGAACAGATCACATTCCATGCCGGGACAGGTAACGACAGCCTGACCGGGGGCTCATCCAGCGACCAGCTTTACGGCTACGCAGGCCATGACAGCCTGTCTGGCGGCGACGGTGGGGACAATCTCGCCGGTGGTCAGGGGCAAGACACTCTTCGCGGCGGCTTGGGCAACGATCAGCTTGAGGGCGGCGTCGGTGATGATCTCATCGACGGCGGGGAAGGGTTCGACGTTGTCACCTATTACGAGGCGACCACCGGCGTGTCGGTGTCTCTGGCGCTGTCTGGGGTAGCCCAGAATACGGGCGGGGCCGGTACGGACACTCTGCTGAATGTTGAAGTCCTGAATGGCTCGAACTTTGGGGACACCCTGATCGGTTCAAGTGGTACGGACTATCTCAACGGGGTGGTCGGCTCTGATCTGCTTCTGGGCGGGGAAGGGGGCGATAGCCTCAGCGACTACGCCTTCAGCGAATATGATCTCGTCAACGGCGGCGCCAATGACACGCTGGCGGGCGAAGCTGGAAATGATACGCTCACCATCTTCCGGTTGGGAGCCTTCGCTGCAACCGCCGTCGTTCTCGACGGCGGCGCCGGTGCAGATGTCCTGAACTTCTCCGGCAACGGCCGCTATCTCGACCAAGTCACGCTCGACGGGGCTGACGGTGACGACACCATTACGGCGTCCGGTGCGAGCGCGACGACAGTCGTCGCCGGCGCCGGTGCGGATTACATCACCATTGAAGCCAATGGCGGCGCCTATGACGTTAGCCTGGGTCAGGGCGCCGATGTCCTGAACATCACCTACGGCGCCGCAGGGATCGGCGTGATCACCCTGCGGGACTTCAGTACCGGGTTCGGCGGCGACATGCTGAACGTCAACAGCTATCTGGCCTCGGCCCTGACGGGCTATGTCAGCAGTTCAGATCCTTTCGCGTCAGGCTTCTTCAGGCTGGTCCAGTCGGGCGCTGACAGCGTGCTTCAGGTTGATCGGGACGGCGTAGCCGCAAGCTTCGATTTCAGCGATCTCGTGGTCTTTACCGACACCGTTGTCGCAAGCCTGGGAGGTCTCGGGCTGAATCTGAGCGGAAGCGAAGGCTCCGACTATCTTATCGGCGCCAACTGGTCGGATACGCTCCGGGGAGCGGGCGGTAGCGATACGCTGCTGGGTGAGTCTGGAAGCGATGTCGTTGAAGGCGGCTCCGGCGCCGATATCCTTTTCGGCGACCCAGGCAGTACGGCCGCAGCCGGCGGAAACGATTACCTTAACGGCGGCGACGGCAACGACTTCCTGGCAGGCGGCCGGGGTCGCGACACTTTTGTGGGTGGCGCGGGCGATGACTTGCTGATCGGGGCCGTCGTCAACAATGCCAGCTACAACGCTGCGACGGGCAGTTTCGGCTACTCGCTGTCCACAACAGTCGGCGTGGGCAATGTCTTGATGGACGGTGGTGACGGCGTCGATCGGGGGCTCATCGTCTACACCGATCGCACGGCTGGCATCAGTTTCTCCAACGCGGACCCCGATGCGCTCAACACGATCACCGTCGGCGGCGTGGCCGCCGGTTCGGTCACGCGTGTGGAGCAGGTCACCTTTTACGGCGGATCGGGTAACGACACCCTCGCCGGCGGCGCCATCAATGACGTGCTCTATGGCAATGACGGCAACGACTCCATGTCCGGGTTCGCTGGCGCCGACGCCCTGTTCGGCCTCTCCGGCAACGATACGCTGATCGGTGAGACCGGCAACGATGGTCTCTACGGCGGTGCTGGAGACGACAGTCTGGACGGCGGTGAGGGCAATGACTTCCTCTACTCCGGCTCCGGAACGGACATCCTCGCGGGGGGGATTGGCCTGGACATGGCCAGCTTCGTTCAGTCCGCGCTTGCCGTTGCGATTGATTTGAGAATCCAGGGCCCGCAGGGCTACAGCGAAGGTATTGTCACCCTCCTCGATATCGAGAATCTCACGGGCACCACCGCCGCAGACCATCTGACCGGCGACGCCGGAAGCAACTTTCTGGTGGGCGGCGGCGGCGCCGACACCCTGATTGGCGGCAACGGGGCGGACACCGTTTTGGCTGGTGCCGGCAATGACCGGCTGATCGGCGGGTTCGGGCGGGACGCGGCTCAGTATACGGGTAGTCTGGCGAACTATGTCGTCACGACGGATGTCACCGGGGTGATAACAGTCAGAGATATCCGGGCGAACGCTTTCGACGGCGTCGACACGTTGACGGGCTTCGAGACCCTGATCTTCAGCGACCAGGCTATTGCAGCACCCGGCAGCACGTTCAGCTTCCCGGAGGCCGGGGGCGAGTTGATCTATGATCCGGAGTCAGCGATCTCGACGATCATCGGAGCG
Source organism: Caulobacter sp. AVps18 (assembly GCF_058681425.1). Taxonomy (NCBI): domain Bacteria; kingdom Pseudomonadati; phylum Pseudomonadota; class Alphaproteobacteria; order Caulobacterales; family Caulobacteraceae; genus Caulobacter; species Caulobacter sp. AVps18. The sequence continues at coordinate 3,815,292 of NZ_CM178737.1, read as the reverse complement.
GGCGGTGTCGATACGCTGAAAATCGCTCTTCCGCCGGTTACCGGTTCACCCGCCTTCGCGGTCAGCGCAGATGGTCTTCAGATCCTGGCAGACCTTGACGGCGACGGCCTGACGGATCTGACGATTTCGGGGATCGACAACCTCATCCTCGACGGCAAACGGGTAGTGGTTGCTGGCGATTTCTCCAGGACCAGCTTCGCCCCGCTCGACATCCAGTACGCCGGAGCGGGCGAAGGTGATCTGCTGGATGCGTCCGGCCTGGTATCGGCCGAAAGCGTTCAGGCCGATGGCCTGGGGGGCAATGACACTCTCAAGGGCGGTGCGGGCGCCGACACCCTCAAAGGCGGCGACGGCCTCGATACGCTGGTGGGCGGGGCGGAGAATGACCGCCTGCTGGGAGAATCCGGCAATGATCGTCTCCATGTCGCCGTGGGTCTCGATACGGCCCTGGGCGGCGATGGTGATGACGTCATCCAGTACGGCTTTGGATTTGCCGAAGACCTGCCGACGATCACCGACACGGTGGTCGACGGTGGGGCCGGGATCGATACGCTTGAGCTGGGCCTGATTACGACGGCGCTGACGGTCAATCTCGGGGTCAAGGGCGCGTTCCAGTCGATCGGCTTTGGTCGACTGAACCAGGTCGGCATTGAGAACCTCTCCGGCGGAACGGCGGGCGACAATTTCACCGGCGACAGCCTCGCCAACGCGCTGGCGGGCCGCGAGGGAGCCGACACCTTGGCCGGCAGTACGGGCGATGACACCCTGCTGGGCGGGCTGGGTGACGACAGTCTGGACGGCGGCGGCGGGGTCGACACGGCCTCTTATGCCGGCGCGGCGGCGGGCGTGACGGTGTCCCTGGCGTTGACGACCGCGCAGGGCACCGGCGGTGACGGGGTCGATACGCTGCGCTCCATCGAGGCGCTGTTCGGCTCGACCTTCGCCGACAGTCTGACGGGTGCGGCGACCAATGACAGCCTCAATGGCGGCGGAGGGGCTGACACCCTCGACGGCGGTCTCGGTCGAGACACCCTGGTCGGCGGCGCTGGCGACGACCTCTACCGGATCGACAACAGCCAGGATGTCATCGTCGAAGGCAACGGCTCCGGGACAGACCGGGCCGTCACCACGGTCAGCTACGTCCTGGCGGCGGGCGTCTCGATCGACCGGCTGGAAGCCAGCGGCGCCCTGAACCTGAACCTCACCGGCAACGAATACGCCCAGGTGCTGGTCGGCAATGCGGGGATCAACACCCTGGACGGCAAGGCCGGAGCCGACACCCTGATCGGCGGGGCGGGCAACGACACCTATATCGCGGACTCCACCGCCGACGTGATCACCGAGCTGGCGGGTGAGGGCTTCGACACGGTCAGAACGACGGCGCCGGTCTATACCCTGGGCGCTCATCTCGAGAACCTGACCTATACCGGCGCGGCCGCGTTCAAGGGCGTGGGCAATGAGCTGGCGAACGTCATCACCGGTGGGGCCGGCATCGACCAGCTTGACGGCGGAGCGGGGGCGGATCGTCTGGTCGGATTGGCGGGCAACGACACCTACATCGTCGACAATCTGGCCGACGTGATTGTCGAAGCGGCAGGAGAGGGGCTGGACACGGTCAAAACGGCGATCGCGGCCTATGTCCTGGGCTCCAATGTCGAGAACCTCACCTATACGGGCTCGGGCGCCTTCCAAGGCTTCGGCAATGGACTGGCCAATGTCCTGACCGGTGGGATCGGTAACGATACCCTGGACGGCAAGGCCGGGGCGGACCGGCTGGTCGGGGGTCTGGGCGACGACGTCTACTTCACCGACCATGTCTCCGACACGGTAGTCGAACTGGCGGGGCAGGGCGTGGATCGGGTGCTGACCACGCTGGCCAATGCGCGGGCGGCTGACAACACCGAAGTTCTGCAGTTCATCGGGAGCGGCGCCTTCCAGGGCTACGCCAATGCGGCCGGCTCGTCGGTGTTCGGCGCCGCCGGCGCCGACAGCCTCGTCGGCGGTGCGGGCAACGACCTCCTGGGCGGTCAGGGCGGCGCCGACACCCTCACCGGCGGCGGGGGAGCCGATCTTTTCTACTTCGACAGCGGGTTGGCCAGCCAGGGCGTCGATCGGATCACCGACTTCGTCTCTGGTGTGGATCACATCCAGCTTCGGGCAGCGGGCTTCGGGGTGACGACGATCGCCGACCTCAGCTTCGTCTCGGGCGTTGCGCCCGCCGCAGCCGACGCCAGGCCGACCCTGCTCTATGACACGGCCACCGGGGCGTTGTGGTTCGACGCCACGGGCGGCGACAACAGCGACCAGGTCCAGATCGCCGTCCTCACCGGCAGGCCGTCCCTGAACCTGGGGGATGTGTTAGTGGTCTAGCCAGGGAATAGCACTCTCAGCACTGTCAACTTGATGCGGTCGGCTGAAGCTATCTCAGGCCTAGGTTTCATCAGGCGGCGACGGTCGCTTCGCGGCAGACGTCGTTCGCTGCGGCGCTGAAGGTGCGCAGGGTTGATCGGCTGATCAGGTGACGTTGGGTGTAGAAGGTGTTGTAGACGCTCGCGCGGGTGGTGAGAAACCGTTGGGCTGAAGGCTGGGACTTGAGCTGCATCTTCCGCTCCCGTCGGCGGATCGGCAGGTGGGAGTTCTCTGCTCTGTTGTTTTCTCGAAGCCGGCCTGGCCGGTGAAGACTCTCCAGGCCGAGTTCCTTGAGCGCGGCTCCGTACGACCTCAGTCCGTCCGTGGTGATCGCTTCTGGCTCCACGGGCGATTGCGCAGGAGGCGTCTTAGAAGTTTCAGCGCGGCCTCGGTGTCGCGCCGCTTCTGAACGACCACGTCGAGTACCTCGCCTTCGTCATCGACGGCGCGCCAGAGGTAAATCCGCTTGCCCCCGATGGAGCAAACGACCTCGTCCAGATGCCATCGCGGCGACGGGGGAGGGCGGTTGCGCTTGAGATTCCTGGCGATTTGCGGACCAAACTTGATCGTCCAGCAGCGGATGGTCTCATAGCTGACGTCGACGCCACGCTGGGCCATCATCTCCTCGACGTCGCGAAAGCTCAGGGTGAAGCGGAAATACAGCCAGACCGCGTGCATTATGACCTCCGCTGGAAACCGGTGGCGCTTGAATGAGAGCTGCACGAACCATCTCCGAACTCGAGCCCCGTTGAGGCCGGAAGTGGAGACAAGTTAGCGTTAGACTGACAGCACCCTCAGAAGTCATCACAACTCCGACGTGTTTCCGGTGTAGGTAAAATTGCAATCGCGTTAACGCTTCATTCTGAAGCGCCGCGCTGCGCGATGCAAAGGCACCTGAACCGCCCTCAAGTACGCTGCGGGGCCAGTGGCTTGACGCGCGATGTTAAATCGGGTGCCGCTTAAGCGCGACATGGTCGATGAATGACCTCGGGAGCAAGAAAAGTGACTACCTTTGTCAATACTTCTGGCGCTGACACGTTCGTCGGCCAGACTGCTGACGACTCCGTTTCCTATGACAACGCAGGATCGGGAGTGACGGTAGATTTGGGCGTCAACACGGCCCAGGCGACCAGCGGGGCGGGGACCGATATCCTGGTCTCAATCGAAGGACTGGTCGGCTCGGCCTATAACGACGTGCTGACAGGGCGGAGTGGGGGCAATGGCGAGATCATCCTGGTCTCCAGCAGCAGTGCGGGTGTTGCTGGGAATGCCGAACCTCGTAGCCCCGTCCTATCTGCGGACGGAACCAAGGTGGCGTTCACCAGTCTGGCCAGCAATCTGGTGGCCGGCGATAACAACAGCGCGCATGACGTCTTCGTCAAGGATCTGACCACGGGTGCCATCACTTTGGTCTCCTTTGGCGGATACGGTGCGGCAAACATAGGCCAATACATCCCCGCCCTGTCTGCGGACGGCACTAAGGTGACGTTCGATGCTTACACACTCGTGGCCAACTATAGCCGCGTTGCGGTAGTAGATGTCTTCGTCAAGGATTTGGCGACGGGTGTCACTTCCGTGGTCTCCGGAAGCAGTTCGGCTGTTGTATGGGAAAACGGCTTCTACGGTTCCAGTCAAGCTATGCTGTCTGCGGATGGCGCAACGGTGGCTTTCGCTAGTCAAGCCAGCAACGTCTGGAACCCGGGTGTCATCCAATATGACGTCTTTGCCAAGGACCTGACGACGGGCGTTACCACCCTGGTCTCAGCCAGCAGCACAGGAATCCAGGGTGATGGGAACTCCTACACCCCGTTCCTATCTGCGGACGGCAAAAAGGTGGCATTCTCCAGCTCTGCCAGCAATCTGGTGGCCGGCGATAACAACAGTGCGCATGACGTCTTCGTCAAAGATCTGACCACTGGAGTCACTACCCTGGCCTCCACCAGCAGTGCCGGTGTACAGGGGGACGGCTGGTCCGAAAGGCCCCTCCTGTCTGCGGACGGCACGAAGGTGGCGTTCTATAGCTATGCCAACAACCTGGTGGCTGGCGATGCCGACGGAACCGGGGACATCTTCGTCAAGGACCTGACGACGGGTGTCACCACCCTGGTTTCCAACAGCAGCGGGGGCGTTGTTGGGAATGGAGGTGGCACCAGCGGCATGGTCCTGTCTGCGGACGGCACCAGGGTGGCGTTCATCAGCTATGCCAGCAACCTCGTGGCCGGCGATACCAACGGCACGTATGACATCTTCGTCAAGGATATCACCACGGGTGTCACTACCCTAGTCTCCAGCAGCAGCGCGGGCGTTGCGGGAAATTCATACTCCCTAGGTCCGGTCCTGTCTGCGGACGGCACGAAGGTGGCGTTTTATAGCTATGCCAGTAACCTCGTGGCCGGCGACACCAATGACGCGGCTGACATCTTCATCAAAGATCTAACGACGGGTATCACCACCCTAGTCTCCAGCGGCGGCGCGGGCGTTGCGGGAAATGCACTTTCCTACTACCCGGCCTTTTCTGCGGACGGCACCAAGGTGGCGTTCATCAGCTATGCCAGTAACCTCGTGGCCGGCGACACCAACGGCACGGGTGACATATTCGTTAAGGACCTGACCTTCGGCAACGACACCCTCTCCGGCGGCGACGGCAACGACACCCTATACGGCAAAACAGGCAATGACCGTCTCGACGGCGGGGCAGGGGCCGACACGGCCGTCTTCACCGGTCTGCGGTCGGCCTATAGCTTTGCGAACACAGCCAGCGGCGTAACCGTCACCGGCCCGGACGGGGTCGATACCCTGACCAACATCGAATTCCTGAATTTCGACGACGGCTTGATTGCGCTTGAAAGCCTCTTCAATGCCGCCCCGGTGGTCAGCGGGCCGGTCAGCCTTGCGCCCCTGGCCGAAGACACTATTCGAGTCATTAACGCCGCCGCCCTGCTGTCCAACGCCACAGATGCCAATGGCGATACCCTCGTAATCACCGGCCTGACCGCCTCAAGCGGCAGCTTGACCGCCAATGCCAATGGAACCTGGACCTTCCAACCGGCGGCCAATGACGACACCGCCGTCAGCTTCACCTACGCCGTCAGCGACGGCTCTCTGGCCACGGCGGCTAGCGCCACCCTGGACCTGACCCCCGTCAACGACGACGCGGTCCTATCGGTCTCCGCCACCAGCGCCAGCAAAGCTGAGGGACAGTCCGGTGCGACCCCGTTCACCTTCACCGTCAGCCGCACTGGCGACACAGGCGCCGCGCCCAGCGCAACCTATGCCGTGAGCGGCGCAGCGGTGAACGGTGCGGACTTCGTGGGCGGCGCCTTACCCACCGGTACGGTCAGCTTCGCCGCCGGCGAAACCAGCAAGACCATCACCATCAATGTCGCTGGGGATGCCGTTGTCGAGAGCAATGAGGTTTTTACGTTAGCGCTTTCGAGTCCTAGCACCGGTGCGGCCCTCGCGACAGCGAGCGCCACGGGGACAATACTCAACGACGACGCCGCGCTCTCCATCGCGGCCACGAGCGCCAGCAAGCCCGAAGGGCAGTCGGGAAGCACGCCCTTCACCTTCACGGTCGCACGGACTGGGGATACCACGGTCGCCCATACGGCCAGCTACACGGTAAGCGGCGCGGCAGTGACCGGCGCCGATTTCGTCGGCGGCGTCCTGCCATCTGGGGCGGTGAGCTTTGCGGCGGGCGAGACCAGCAAAGTCGTCACAATCAACGTCGCGGGCGATACCGTGGTCGAAGGTTCCGAAGCCTTCACTGTGACCCTCTCGAGCCCCAGCGCCGGGGCCGCGACGACGACGGCCTCTGCGGCGGGCACGATCCTCAACGATGACACAGCGCCTGTGGTGACCAATCTGGCGATTGTGGCGCTGGATTCGACAAAGGAGGAGGGCCAGTCGGGGCTCACGCCCTACTCCTTCACCGTGACGCGATCTGGAGATATCGGAGCCGTCCATACTGTCGACTATGTCGTAAGCGGCGGCGCCGTGAATGGCGCCGACTTTGGGGCGGGCAGTCTTCCCAATGGGACGATCACCTTCGCCGCGGGCGAAACCAGCAAAACGCTCACGATCGACGTTGCGGGCGATACGCTGGTCGAGGGCAGCGAGGCCTTCACGGTATCGCTTTCAAACCCTGGCGGAGGCGCGACGATCACGACGGCCAGCGCCGCGGGAACGATTGTTGACGACGACGTGAGCGGAACCTTCGCGATTAGCGCGCTGCAGACCGAAATCAACGAGTCCGTAGGCCATATGGAGTACGGCTATGACTTCGCGCCTTTCCGCTTCACGGTGACCCGGACGGGCGATGTGAGCCAGGTGGCCACAGTCGACTATTCGATCGGCGGCGTGGGCGTCACGGCGTCGGACTTCAGTCCACAAGCCATTGTCTTCGAGATGGGCGCGTTTGACGTCATCGGAGCTTTCCCAAGCGGAACGCTGGAGTTCCCCCCCTTCGTCGACAGTCTCACCTTGATTTTCAGCACCGTACGCGACGGCATCGCCGAGCTCAGTGAGGTCATGACTGTCACGCTGGGCAACGCCTCAGTCGGCTATCAGATTATCCAGGCTACGGCGCAGAGCACCATCCTCGACGACGACGATCCGTACATCTACGGAACTTCCGCCGACGATCTGCTTACGGACCTAGTCGGATTCCGCGACGTTAACGAACCGCCGATCAATCGCTCTGCGCATATCTACGGCCTCGGTGGAAACGACACTCTGGATGGCGCGGGCGGTGGCGATAGTCTGTACGGCGGTGAAGGTAATGATGTGCTCGTTGGCGGCTACACAGACAATTTGAGCGTAATGCGACTGCCCGATTTTGAGCATTATGATGATATTCTTGATGGCGGGGTGGGGTTTGATATTGCTGACTATCGCCAACATATTGAAGTATATGTTTACTCCGACCCTGATGGTCTCGCAGATATTTTCCAAAACGTCGGCGTGATTGTTGATCTAAGTCTCACGGAGCCTCAGAACACAGGAAGTGGCGTCGACACTCTGATCGGTATCGAGGGTTTGTGGGGGTCGCTATATGAGGACACACTGATCGGCGACGGCGCCGCCAACCTGCTATCCGGCTACGACGGCAGTGACACGCTGCGCGGCGGTGACGGCGCCGACACGCTGATAGGAGGGCAAGGGGCGGATCTTCTGGAAGGCGACGGCGGCAATGACCGGTTGCATATCGCGGTCGGGTTCGACAAGGCCTATGGCGGTGAGGGCGATGACGTCTTCCAATACGGTTTCTCGCACGAGATCGATCCTCCCGAAGCGACTGACACGGTGGTGGACGGTGGGGCCGGGATCGATACGCTTGAGCTGGGCCTGATCACGACGGCGCTGACGGTCAATCTCGGGGTCAAGGGCGCGTTCCAGTCGATCGGCTTTGGTCGACTGAACCAGGTCGGCATTGAGAACCTCTCCGGCGGAACGGCGGGCGACAATTTCACCGGCGACAGCCTCGCCAACGCGCTGGCGGGCCGCGAGGGAGCCGACACCCTGGCCGGTAGTACGGGCAATGACACGCTGCTGGGCGGGCTGGGCGACGACAGCCTCGACGGCGGCGGCGGGATCGACACGGCCTCCTATGCCGGCGCGGCGGCGGGCGTGACGGTGTCCCTGGCGCTGACGACCGCGCAGGACACTGGCGGCGACGGGGTCGACACCCTGCGCTCCATCGAGGCGCTGTTCGGCTCGACCTTCGCCGACAGCCTGACCGGCGCTGCGACCAATGACAGCCTGAACGGCGGTGGCGGGGCTGACACCCTGGACGGAGGCATCGGTCGTGACACCCTGGTCGGCGGCGCTGGCAACGACCTCTACCGGATCGACAACAGCCAGGATGTCATCGTCGAAGGTAACGGGTCCGGGACGGACCGGGCCGTCACCACGGTCAGCTACGTCTTGGCGGCGGGCGTCTCGATCGACCGGCTGGAAGCCGGCGGCGCCCTGAACCTGAACCTCACCGGCAATGAATACGCCCAGGTGCTGGTCGGCAATGCGGGGATCAACACCCTGGACGGCAAGGCCGGAGCCGACACCCTGATCGGTGGGGCGGGCAACGACACCTATATCGCGGACTCCACCGCCGACGTGATCACCGAGCTGGCGGGTGAGGGCTTCGACACGGTCAGAACGACGGCGCCGGTCTATACCCTGGGCGCTCATCTCGAGAACCTGACCTATACCGGCGCGGCCGCGTTCAAGGGCGTGGGCAATGACCTGGCGAACGTCATCACCGGTGGGGCCGGCATCGACCAGCTTGACGGCGGGGCGGGGGCAGATCGTCTGGTCGGCTTGGCGGGCAACGACACCTACATCGTCGACAATCTGGCCGACGTGATTGTCGAAGCGGCAGGAGAGGGGCTGGACACGGTCAAAACGGCGATCGCGGCCTATGTTCTGGGCTCCAATGTCGAGAACCTCACCTATACGGGCTCGGGCGCCTTCCAAGGCTTCGGCAACGGACTGGCCAATGTCCTGACCGGTGGGATCGGTAACGATACTCTGGACGGTAAAGCCGGTGCAGACCGGCTGGTCGGCGGCCTGGGCGACGATGTCTATTTCACCGACCATGTCTCCGACACGGTGGTCGAGCTGGCGGGGCAGGGCGTGGATCGGGTGCTGACCACGCTGGCCAATGCGCGGGCGGCTGACAACACCGAAGTTCTGCAGTTCATCGGGAGCGGCGCCTTCCAGGGCTACGCCAATGCGGCCGGCTCGTCGGTGTTCGGCGCCGCCGGCGCCGACAGCCTCGTCGGCGGTGCGGGCAACGACCTCCTGGGCGGTCAGGGCGGCGCCGACACCCTCACCGGCGGCGGGGGAGCCGATCTGTTCTACTTCGACAGCGGGTTGGCCAGCCAGGGCGTCGATCGGATCACCGACTTCGTCTCTGGTGTGGATCACATCCAGCTTCGGGCAGCGGGCTTCGGGGTGACGACGATCGCCGACCTCAGCTTCGTCTCGGGCGTTGCGCCCGTAGCAGCCGACGCCAGGCCAACCCTCCTCTATGACACGGCCACCGGGGCTCTGTGGTTCGACGCCACCGGTGGCGACAACAGCGACCAGGTCCAGATCGCTGTTCTGACCGGCAGGCCATCCCTGAGCCTGGGGGATATGTTTGTGGTTTAGCCATGGAATAGCACTGTCAACTTGATGCGGTCGGCTGAAGCTATCTCTGGCCTAGGTTTCATCAGGCGGCGACGGTCGCTTCGCGGCAGACGTCGTTCGCTGCGGCGCTGAAGGTGCGCAGGGTTGATCGGCTGATCAGGTGACGTTGGGTGTAGAAGGTGTTGTAGACGCTCGCGCGGGTGGTGAGAAACCGTTGGGCTGAAGGCTGGGACTTGAAGAGCTGCATCTTCCGCTCCCGTCGGCGGATCGGCATGTGGGAGTTCTCTGCTCAGCACTGTCAACTTAATGCCGACGGCTGAAGCTGTTTCTGCGCGAGCCCTCGTTACGCGGAGGCGGTCGCTTCGCGCCAGGCGTCATTAGCCGCGGCGCGGAAGGTGCGCAGGGTTGATCGGCAGATCAGGTGACGCTGGGTGTAGAAGGTGTTGTAAACGCTTGCATGGGTGGTGAGAAAACGTTGGGCGGAAGGCTGAGACTTGAAGAGCTGCATCTTCCGCTCCCGTCGCCGGATCGGCAGGTGTGAGTTCTCCGCTCTGTTGTTTTCTCTAAGTCGTCCTGGTCGGTGAAGGCCCTCCAGGCCCAGTTCCTTGAGCGCCGCGCCGTAGGACCTCAGTCCGTCTGTGGTGATCACTTCTGGTTCCACGGGCTGGTTGCGCAGGAGGCGTCTTAGAAGTTTCAGAGCGGCCTCGGTGTCGCGCCGCTTTTGGACGACCACGTCGAGTACCTCGCCTTCGTCATCAACGGCGCGCCAGAGGTACATCCGCTTGCCCCCGATGGAGCAGACGACCTCGTCCAGATGCCATCGCGGCGACGGGGCAGGGCGTTTACGCTTGAGATTCCTGGCGATTTGCGGACCAAACTTGATCGTCCAGCAGCGGATGGTCTCATAGCTGACGTCGACGCCCCGCTGGGCCATCATCTCCTCGACGTCGCGAAAGCTCAGGGTGAAACGGAAATACAGCCAAACGGCGTGTCTAATGACCTCCGCTGGAAACCGGTGGCGCTTGAATGAGAGCTGCACGAACCATCTCCGAACTCGAGCCCCGTCGAGGCCGGAAGTGGAGACAAGTTAGCGTTAGACTGACAGCACCCTTCCAGAAGCTACGCCAAGACGGAAACTCGTCACTTCGATCGACATCGGCCATGCCGCGTCCCCCTCACTACTCAAAGCTCTCTTCCCGAGCCGCTTCACGCTTTCTCTCTGTCTGGATCCAGGTTTTCACCGAGCTTGCGCCCTGATTGGCCCAGTCCACGATTTCCGGCACCCCGCAGTCGGCGAGAATGTCCAGTCGCCGCTCCAGCAGATCGGCCAGGGATCCGCTCCAGCCACTCGGCTGAAGGCGGACGCCGAGACGTCCTAGGAATTGATCCTTGGCCGGAGCCCGTGCGAGCACGGCCAGGAACGTGGGCGAGATCACGTTGTCATCGCCGCCAGGAATGTCGGAAAACAGAGGCAGCACCTCGCCCAAACGCTGATAGCGGGCGATGGCGTCTCGATCCGCCCACGCGCAGAGCGTCTCCGCCGGTACGGCGCTGAACGGCGAGCGTTCAGCGTCTGCGAAATCGAGAACGAACTCGTTTTTCATCAGGCCGGCGAGAAGCAGGGCGTCAAGCGTGATGTCGGGCTGAGCCAGCAAAAGAGCCTTGATGAGACCGCCGACGGTATAACGAGACACATATTGATCGTTCAGGGCGGCGACCAGGCGCGCGCATAGATCGCGCGCGGCGCCGGCGCCGGCGCCGTCGTCACCCGCCATGCACTCGGAGATCACATCGCCCAGCGCGTGATCGCGATGGGTATCGAGCGAGGCAATGTCGATCTTGTTCAGCTGTTCTCGTCCACTTTCGATCAGGATCGGGTCGATGGCATGACCGTCTGACCGCGCCGCGTAATAGGCGATATGCAGGATTTCAATCGCGACCTGTGGTCCCTCTTCGAGCCCGCCGAGCGTGGAGAGCAGGACGGCGAACGGCGCGGGTGGCGCGGTCTGAACGATGCCGCTGATCAAGGATCGATAGGCGTAAACGGGTACTGTTCCGTTAGCAGCAGCCTGGGTCAGTCGATCTAGGCCCCGTTCATCCAGACCCGCTTGGCTTTGCAGGTATGGCGCGTGTGGCCTGAGCACTTCAAGTTCCATCGTCCAAGCCATGAGCGCATCGACGACGGCGGCGTCACGTGTGCGCGCTTGGTCGAGGAAGCCGCCCAGGACGCTGGCGTCTCGCTTGTCCGCTGGCGCGTCCACGAAGGCGCCCACAAGAATTCCCCACATCTCGACCAGGTTTGGAGCGGCCCGTCCAAGACCTTGGCCAAACTGCCACCCTCGGGCGGGTTGGCGTTGCGAGAAGAGCTCCGCAAGGAAAACCTGCAGATCAGCGTTGGTCGCAAAAGCCTCGCCGAGCTGGATCGCGGTCGTTGAGGCCCGATGCCAGGCGCGTACGATGCGAGAACCGCCGTCCTTGTCGTCTCCGCCGTCCGGCTCATCCTCGGCTTCGGCGTCTGCGATGTCGTAGCCGCCGGGCATGCGGGCCATCACAAACGCGCGCGCCCGTTCGAGCAGGTCCTTGGGGGCCAGACGCTCAATGATCACCTCAAGCCTGGCGGTCACCTCCGCTGGCATTCCTTCCTTGGCCAACTGTCTGGCGGTGCGCGCGGCGATCCAGCCATCCGGCCATCCCCCTTCGGCGAATTGGACCGATGCGGCCTCCAACGCGTCATGGCAGGCCGGGAAGGCCCAAAGGCCGCGAAAGTGACGAGCCAGAATCCCCTTTGCATCCTGAATATGGGGTGAGACCTCAAGAAGCAGGGCGATCGCTTCCCGATACCAGGACCAGGTGTCGCCATACGTCTTGGGCTGCCAGCCAAAGTCGCGCGGCCTCGCCCCAAAGTCGTGGTCGGAGCTGGAGGAAAACTGACCCGTCTTCAGGAGCGCTTCGAGGGCCAGGCGGCCAGCCTTCCGTGAGTTCAGATCAGTACTGGTGCACAGGTCCCGCACCAAGAGCCGACGTTGCTCGGGCGTGGCCTGGGCGCCCGAGAGATAGATATGGAAGAGATCCTGAAACGCGTGACGGGCGCTGTTGTGGTTCTGGTTGTCAGGCTCGGTGGCCATGAACTTCGCCAAACCGCGTGCGGCGCGCTCGAAGAGGTCGGGCTCGTAGGCCAACGACTTCAACAAACCGATCCAGGTGGAGCGGCCAGAATTGCTCGCGGCGAGCACGCTATCGGCCTCGGGAAGGTCCAGCGACGCTTCGAGTTTGTCCAGCATCATCGCCGGCGCCACGGGCGCGAGATTGCGCACCACGCTGAAATCGGCGACCGAAAGCAGGTTCTCTAACGGTCCGCCGACGCCGAGCCAGCGCGCGATGAGGGCCTGGGCGGCCGGACTACTGTGCAAATACCCCAGTCGACGCGACAACGATCTCAGGAGTCTGGGGGATGACCCGGCGCTGAAGGCGTCGAGCTTCGTGGGCATGATGCGCTTCAAGGCATCGGCCGCCAGACGATTGGAAAGGGCGTGTGGCAGGAGCGCGCGCCAGCGCCCACGCGATTGCAGCAGCCCCCGTTCGGTCAAGTCGTTCAAGGCCGCGTAAACAAGCGCGATGTCGACGCCCGCAAGGTTGGCCAATGCCGCCAACTCCCCTTCGGCCGTGAGGTCGCTTCCATCAAACGAGTAGGGAAGCGCCAACACCTCGGCCAAGCTCTGCAACTGGCGGTCAGGCGCGTTGCGCTGTTGAAAGATGCGTTCGAACAGAGCCTCGTCGGTTAGGCTGGCGAGCGTTTCTCCCTTTCGCACTGTATCGGCCAGGAACCGCGCGACGCGGAAGTTGCCGTCGCTGAACTCGGCGATTCGTCTCCGATCGAGTTGCGACACATGGTCGAAATCGCGCTCGAGCCAGGCTTCGATGAGCTCGGCCGATGCCCCGGCCAGCCGAAAGACGTCTGTCTGTTCGGGCTCGTCGTCTCGGACATCGTATTCGATCGTCAGCAGGCTGACTTGGCTGTCAGGCTGGAGGCAGATCTTGGCGATCTCCTGGTGAGTGGCTGGGTTGCAGTTATCGACCACCAGGATCGCGCGCTGGGCGCTCGCAACAAGACGGTTGGCCATCTCGCGCGCGGAAGGTTCAAGGTCATTGGCATAGTCGGTGTAGATGGAGAGCGCCGGATCCAGCGCGCCGCCGCCGCCCACTTCCTCCTCGAAAAGCGCCTGCGCCAGCCGTGTTTTTCCGAGTCCCGAAAGGCCAATGAGCCGGACGCAATGTCGAGGTTGAGACAGTAGCCTTCTGAGCCGGTCAACGCCCTGACCGATCGGCAGTTTGTTATGCTCCGGGGTGGTCTCGTCGATGAGAACGGCGTGGTCGTTGACCAGATAACCCGTGTCGTTGGCCGTCCGGGTATCGGACCATTGGCCCATCGGCCGCCAACCCTTCAATTCCCGCCCGATCCGGCTCCGCACCCACGCGGCGACGCCGGGATATTGGTTAGCCCAGACCGCCATGCGGTCGCGATCATAGAAATCCACCGCCAATTCATCGGCGTTAGGATAGGCGCCGAGCGCTTGACGCATCGCGGCCTTGCGCGCGGCAAGCGGGCCGTCCGCGACGGACCCTTGCGCGCTGACGATGATATAGGCGCCCTTGCTGTCGATCAGATCGGCGATGACGGACCGGAGCTGGTCCTTGGGGCGCATCTCGTCGAGGATTTTGCCAGGCGGCATGTCCGGGCGTTTGACCTGAAACCCGGTCTTGGCTCGTGAGACAAAATCTGGACGAATTGGTTCATCCGGCAGCTCGACCCGGACGTCCAGGCCGCCGTCTGGCGCGTCCTGATTACCGCCGGCCGTAACCGCTGACACGGGCGCGCCCTGCTTGCTGAGCTCAGCAATGGCCAGACGGGCGACAAGGGTGCGCAAGTCGGCGTCGTTGAGGCGGGCTGTATCGTCGCCGGTGATGTCGAACATAACCTGAAGTTACATCGGAAGCGGCGAGTCGGAACACCGCTGCGCGCCCGTCTCACGCCCTCCATGAAAGTCGTCCGCGGTTCGCCGCAATGGTCAACGTTGTGACGCGGTCGAACAGCGCTACGCTCCAGGTTCGAGGAGAAGGGGTCCGTGCGTGTCAGAGGATGAAGGCGAGGGCGTCAGTCAGGGCCGAGGTTCGGTGGACGCGCCAGGATTTCGCGTGCTGTCGAGCGACGCGGTCGTGGCCATGCGCGAGGAGCAGGTCAAGACAGCCAAGGAGCAAGTCGCCACGTTCGATGTGGACTTGGAGAAGCTGCGGTCGCTCCTGCGCGCGGTTTTTCCGCCGCATGTGATCGCTGTCATCGCCGGCTGGGGCCTGCGCACTACGGCCGGGCCTGACGGCGTCAAAGGCGAGGGCATGATCAAGGATCTTTCCCAGCATCACGTCGAACTTCTACAGGCGATTGCCCTTACAGCCCCCGCCGGGGAGTGGGGCACGCGACCCGCCGAACCAGAGGACATCCAGAGCGCCATCGATCTGACCCTGAGGCTCGCCTCGGCGATCACGGGCCGGCGCCTGCTGGCGACCGAGGCGATCACCGATCCGATGGCGCTAAAGCAGTTAGGGCTGCAGGAGCGTCTTCGCATTCACACCCAGATGATCCGCAACTGGGCACCCTACCAAGAGATGCTGCGTATCGTGCGGGGGCTCTACACCCACCCGTCCCTCGACGCGCCATTCCGCAAGCTTCACGGCTACGGACCCTTGGACGTGATCGCGGTGGCCGAGCAGACGGTGGCGGCGATCGAAGCCCAAGTGAATGGTCGCTTCACCCTGCTGAAGGACATATTCAGGGCGACCACCATTCCCACGCTCGTCCGCGACTTCTTCGCGAGATATCCTGGGGTGACGGGTGATCCAGACGATCTTCTGAGTTCCATCCATCCGAACGACACATTGGACTCGGTCCGTGGGCGCCTTCTCGCCCACGCCGACCGCTGGCTCGTCGTCAACTCGATCGCGCCGGTAGAAACCATTGCTCTGGCGGCTCGTCTGCCAGACGCTCAGACGCGAGCTATCTTGGATCGACTCAGCTTGAGCGAAGGCGCCCTAGCCGACAGCAAGCTCGAATACCTCTTTCTCGACAATCCGGTTTGGACCAAGCCGGGGTTGAAATCGGGCGAGGCCTATTTCTTTGCTTTCCCACAGAGCGCGGTCAGTTTTCTCCAAGAGATTCTACGGGCTCTTTGCGAAGAAGCCGGTTTGAAAGAGGCATTGGAAAGTCGGCGGGCAAAATATCTCGAAGGCGAGACAGCGCGCATACTGACGCAGGCGCTCCCGGAGAGCCGGATCACCAGAAGTGCAAAATGGCTCGCCTATGAGACTGACGCTTTGGTGGTGCTCGACCGGACGCTGCTGATCGTCGAGAGCAAGTCAGCCACTCTAAGCCCTCAGGGCCTGAGGGGCGCCCCTGACCGGGCGCGCCGGCACATCAAGGAGTTGGTCACCGACCCCTCCGAGCAATCGGCGCGGCTCGCCCAATTGATTGCCGCAGCGCGGGATGGCGATTGCGCCGCTCTCAAAACAGTTCGATCGCTCGGCCTCGACCCAACGGAGATCCGCGACGTCATCCGGATCTCTGTCACGCTCGACGATCTTTCGGTTCTGTCCTCAGCGGAAAACGAGATGAAGGCGGCCGGTTGGATACCCGAGGGCTTGGAGCTGGCCGCGACCCTAAACCTTGGCGATTTCGCGTGCGTGGCCGACATCCTCGTGCGCCCCAGCCAGTTCCTTCACTATTTTAGCCGTCGCAGCGAGGTGCAGCGGGAGTCGAACATCTTCGGATTCGAGTTGGACTTCCTGGGCCTCTATCTCGCCACGGCATTCAACTTGGCCGTTGCTGAAGGGCACACTCAGGTGGTGATCACCGACATGTCCCAAGCGGTTGATCGCTACTATCACAACCTCGATCTTGGCCTTCCGATCGATAGGCCGAAGCCACGCATGGCGCCAATGTTCGAAGCCGTCGTGGATCAGCTCGAAGCGCGCCGCCCGACGGGGTGGACCACCATGGTGTTGGATCTCCTGAGCTTCGGCGATGCCGACGATCAGAGCGAATGCGAGGCCTTGGTGGAGCAGGCGCGCCTGGCCGTGCTCCAAGTTCCAGTTGACGATGATGAATTGAACGTCGTTGCGCTTCTTCCACCGGGCGACCGCGACGTGGCGCTCGCATTTCATGTGTTCCCCCACGCCGAGCAAGACGCTCTCGAGGCGACGGTCAGCCGGATCGCCCAACATGTCATCGGCGAGTCCGGCCGCTCACGATGTCTCGTGATCAGTCGAATGGTCGAGCGCTGGAACGAGAGCGGGTATGAGGCGATCGCTCTGGGAATGGTCGCGGACAAAGCCGGTAACGAGCGGGCTTAGCGACAGGGCGTGAAGCAGGCCGAGAGCGATCAGCGCGGTCCGCTGTACGAGTTCGGGCGTCTTTCTGAGGCGAGCTTTCGAGGGTTCGCGTAAACTCGAGTAATGACGGTAGGGTCCAGAGAGGACTCTAGTTCGGCGCTCCAGCCTTGCGAAGGTCTGCTTTCTGAACCTGGGCCAATGTCCGTTGGTGGCGCAACTCGATGCCTCTCCAATCATAGCGCTGTCAATCGCGTCATCGCGGCGGTGAAGGCCGAGGGCCGGAAGGCGGATGCAGTCGGTAGCCGATCAGCTCGAGACCGAGTAATTTGTCGAAGACTTGGCTCTCAAGACCGTCACGGTGCGCAAACGCGACTATTTTTCCACGGGATCTCACGCCTTCGCGGGCATCTGATTTGTTGACGTGGCCCAGGCGCTCGCGACCATCATCGTCGCGTCAGGCGGCGGCCAACTCCATGGAATCTTCCTCGGTCGCATGGATCCAATCGAGAAGCTCGTGCAGCATCAGAACCTCGAAGTCCTCTACGGCCCGCGCGAACCTTTCTTTGTCGGCTCCCGTAAGTGGCTCGGTCGCGGCGGAACCAGGTGCGAGAAGCCATTCGTTCTCACTCATCCATTTTTCGATTTCGCGTAGCTGGCTACGATACTGGTGGGAGAGGCTACGTCCGTTCTGGCCTACCATCAGCGCGGTGGTCGCCGACGAGGCGCCGATCGCCAAGAGCAAGACGAACTCGAGAGCGTGCAAAACCAAACCGGTATCATGCGCGAACGCTATGAGTAGGAATTTGCCGACGGCGCACAGGATCGCCAATGTGAACAGCCAAAAGAGGATGACGCCACGGGTCTTGTGGCCGCCTTCAAGGCGGTGCTGGGCCGAATGGAACCAGCGGGCCTGCCGAACGGGGCGACGTTCGAGATAATAGCGTGCGACTTCCCAGGACAGGGATGGCGCGTTCACGATGCGGCCCTTGATCTCGGCGATATAGGCCTTCCCAAACCGCGGAGCAGTTTCGTACGGATCCTCGCCATCGGGGATGGCCGCCACGGTCTTGGCTCGCACCTCGTCGAAACTGCCCTGAAGTGTCGAGGCCCTCGGCCCCGAAAGGGCGAATTCGACGGCGTGCCAGACCCGCAAGAACTCGACCTGCGTGCGCTTGGTTATCCACTGAGTTCGCTCTTTTTTGCCCCAATGGAAATGCAACACGACCCAGACGAAAGCCGTAGCCTCGAATGCGGCGGCGAAGACGTGAGCTTGCTCGTTGACTGCCAACAAGGTGACAGTGAGGGCAAAGCACACGAAGGCCATAAAGAGCAACGCTCCGGCTTGAGCCACGTGGCGGACCGTATTGGTCTGCGCCGTGTTAGCCTTCTCGTGATCGTCGAGGAACAAGGCCTTGGCGGCCTTGTCCAACGCCGCCTCGTCCGGGTTGCGTACAGCCTTTATGCCTGTCCAAGGGCTCGCGAATTCGGGACGCTCGACCTTCTCGGCCTTTTTGTATTCGGCTTCCCGCCAGGCCAGAAAAATCCGCGCGATCACAAATGCAAGCAGTGGTGCTGCGACGAAAGCCGCGAGTGTGGGCGGCACCAAATGGTCGAAGCTCATCGGAAGTTCCGGGCCTTTCTTTGTCGCTCGCAACTCTCCTGCAGATTGGATCTGCAGGTTGACCCCGCGTCATAGTTGCTGAAATGGGGGTAATACGCCTTGCGGTAAAGCTCTCTCGCGGTCAAGGTTAATCCGGGAGGGGACTATGCGCGACCTGCTCGACATTGCCCGAAGCTTGCAAACCCTGATCTCCGGCGGGCGGATCGGGGAGGCGGCCCTGCTGTCGAACATGCTCGACCTTTTCATCGAGAGCGGTTTCGTCTCGGCGCGTTACTATGAGATCAATCCCAACGGGCCGAGTAACAAAGACGATGTCCTGTTCCTGCGAATGTATCGATACGCCGATGGCTTTGCGCCCAAGGGGCCTGTCGAAATTCCCTATCACACCTCGACAATCGCCGCCGGATCGGTCGACGACATCGCGTTTGGTGACAGCAGAAGCAGTCCCGATCGAGCGTCTCCATGGATCGACATGCTTGGCCTCAGACGACAGCGCTGGGTCGATATTCTTCTGCGCGACCAAGACGCCCAGCCCATCGCGCTGCTGTCGATGGCGATCGATATCGAGGCCGCCGAGTTCGACCCGCGCGAGACCTTCGCCTTTTCCCTGATCAAGCTCCTGATGGAGCATCATCTCACCACTCAACGACTCGCGCAGATCGGATCGCATCGCCGCATCGCGCGTGAGTTCATCAACCGCAATCGCAAGGAAGAGGTGCCGCTCGTCGAGCTCGCGAGTGTCTGCGCCAAGCTCGCTCTATCGGCCTCCGGAGCTCAAGCCTGCGCGATCTTCAACTATCGTTGGGCGGACCGGCAGCTGGTGAAGATGTCCGAGGAGACGGGGCTTCTACCTGGACCAAAACTCGGCAAGTTCGACGAGAGCTACTTCGTCGGACAAAACTTGACCGGATCGGCCTGGGATAACCCACGCTACGCGTTCGTCGAAAACCTCGCGGCGCTCGCGGCCACCGAACCCGGCTTGGTCAACGACCTATGCGTCGAACACCACGAGACGGCCTTGGGGCCGGCCCATTCTATGCTCATCCGACGTGTCGGTATGCGGTTCATCAGGTTGCAAATCCGCCTGATCAACCGCGCCGACGATCCGACGCTACCCTTCAACAAGGTGCAGCGGGACACCTTCGAGTCGGTGTGCCACGAGCTTGCCGAGCTGGTCGACGAGTATTCCAATCAGATCGTGATCCGGAACCTCGGCCACCTGGCTGCGGTCGGCTTGAGAGCCTTCTCCAATGTCGAAGCCGTGGAGAGAGCCGCGATCGACGGCTTCGCCGAGCTCGGCTTCGATCGTGTGACCTTGCTCTATCGGCCGGCTGGTTCGTCTACCTACGAGGTCATCGGCAGTTCGGATCCGGCCGTGGCCAAAGCGCTGCGCGCCGCGCCGATCATGGCTGAGGACTGCCCCGCTTTCGAGCGCGTCACGCAGAAGACGGGTATCCGGGGCATGGAGTTCTCGGCGGTAAGCGCCAGTTCGGATCAGCTGACGGCGTTTGCCGAAAAGCACGGCTATCCCAGCGCAATTGCTGTCACTTCGCTGCAGGACGGCAGTCCGGATGGCGCCAAGGTCGTCGCCCTTAGGTTCAACGAAGATGCGGGCTCCGCGATCAGGCCCGGCAGCCAGTTGCACCGCTACGCGGCCGAAGCCGAAAGCCTGACGGCAATGGCCTCCATCGTGCGTGCCTCGGTCGAAGCCTCGCGATCGCATGTCTCAGCCGAGTTCGCCGAGGGCTTGGTGGCCCACTTCGGTCATGAAGTCGCCACGCCGATCGTACGCCTCCACAACAAGGCGATCAGTGGCGTCAACGAGGCCATCAAGGCCTTGAGGGACGACCCGGCTTTCTCCGAGGTCGTACAATCGCTCGACCTTCGCAAGGCCGAGATCAATCGGCAGAGCAACTACATCAGCCAACAGATGAAGGTCGCCGTGGCGCTGGCCAACCACACCTCCGGATTGATCGACGTCAGCTTCAACAAGTTCGGTTGGAAGGGGCTCATCGACAGCGCCTGGGAAGAGGCGATCGCCTGGAAGGAAAGCGATGACGGGCAAAGCTCGGCTCGAACCATTCACCTGCTGGTGAAGCCGGGCGTGGCCAAGCTGCAGTCGATCGGTGACACCAATCTCCTCCACAACGTGATGGTCAATCTGATCAAGAACGCCATCAAGTACTCCCTCCCTCGGCAAAGGGGAAAGTCGATGGTCGTGACGGTAAGCGGCGAGACGCAGGGAGCGTGGGATGTCATCCAAGTGGCAAATTGGGGCGTAGGCATCCCTTCGGAAAAGCGCGAGCTGATCTTCGAGAAGTTCTATCGGGTCGAACGGATCGATCGTATTCGCGCGATCCGGGGCATGGGCCTGGGCCTCTACATTTCCCGCCTGTTCGCCACTGCTCACCGAGGTCGGATCTTCTGCCGCAGCAGCGACCCTACGCTGGACGACAGCAATCGGGTCGAGGCGCTCGAAGGTTTCGACACCACGTTCGAGCTCCGGATACCCCAAATTCAACCGCTCGGACCCCAGCACGTGAAGTTGACCTGATGACCGCTCCGCAAGCGCAGATCCTCGCCGTCGACGACGACCTCTCTTCGATCGAAGGGCTAATCTCCGAGCTCGACCTTCGCGGCGTGCCGGTGGACTACGCCCAGTCGACCCGCGAGGCGATGGCAATGCTACAGGCCCGCCCCTACAAGCTTCTGTTGCTCGATCTGCGGTTCGAAGAGGACGGAAAGATCGCCGAGGGGGACGGTTTGCTGCTGGTGACACAGCTGCTTGCGGGAGCCGCGGGAGAGGCCAACAAGCACATCGGTTACATCGTCGTCTCGGCTCAGAGCTTTGCACTGGAGTCGATCGAGGCGCGTTTGAAGATGGCCACCAGTGTGGATCTTGAGGCCCTCCGAGGATGCCGCCTGGCGCGCCTAGCCAAGGGGGACGACATTTCTGTCCAAACTGATCGGATCATTCGGCTCTTGGAGTCCATTGCTAAATGACGGAGCGGACTCCGCGTGTCTTCGTCGTCCATGGACACGACCACAAGGCTAGGGATCAGCTCAAGAGCGTCCTCGGTAAGTTGGGCGTCGAGACGGTTCTGTTTTCCGAGGATCCCGAGATCTCGATCGGCATTCTCGCCAAGTTCGAGCGGTTGGCCCGCTCCTGCGATTTCGCGATCGTGCTGCTCACGCCCGACGATCACAACGTGTCCGAACTTCAGGGAAAGGATGTCTATCACTCGCGCCAGAACGTCATCTTCGAGATGGGCTACTTCTTCGCCGCCCTCGGGAAGCATAAAACGCTCTTGTTGCATCGGGGCGAGATCGAACTGCCCTCCGACATCACCGGCGTACTCTACGTGCGCTTCAAGGAGAAGGTCGCGGAGAAGACCGAGGAGATCCGTAAAGCGCTTGTACGAGGGCGTGTTTTGAGGGCCCCGCGCGAGCCGCAGGCGCACTAGATCACGATTGGCGACGCTTGGCGGTTGTCGTAATTGTCAAACGGCGTTCAAAACTGACCCCCGATCGGCGTCCAATATTGACCCCTCTACGCTCTGTTCACGGACCGGCGGCGAGGTGCGTAGCGGTCAGCTAGCGCAGCGCGTCGCCGCCTAGTGAGCCACTGATCTTTCAGCTGCCCGGGAGGGGGTCTGGGGGAGGTTGAACAAGTTGTGGATGACGCGGAGAGCGCCGGTCAGGCGCGATTCCTGAGCCGCCAGCTGTCGTTGCCGGTTTCGACGATGTCGCAGTGGTGGGTCAGGCGGTCGAGCAGCGAGGCATGGGATTAAAGATCGATGGTGTGCGTGGCGATCTGATGTGATCCGCCAACGCTCCGAAGGGGGGGGGGTCACAGCAATCGGCCGATGAGCTTTGCCGCTGGCGCGTCCAAGATTGGGGGCAGCGAAATAGGCTTGTTCACGAGCTGAGCAAGCGCAAGGGACTGGCCAAGGTTTCAGCGCCATGGCAACGCCGTTTAGTCTGGCAAGGCCGCGCACAGCCCCCGGCGGCCGAACGAAGATATTGGTTGATAGTTCGGCTGCCTATAGGTCCTTCAGTCGTTGGCGGGCGCAGCGCAGAACATAATCTTCCACCATGTTGGCATCTGCGGGATAGGCGATCAGCCAACCTTTTTGAGCATAGGAACCCCTGAGCTGACTTGGAGCGCGAGCTTCGTCATCTTCGCCCACCCAGATACGGAGGAACGCCTGCTTGGGGTCGATACGGATTGGTGCCGCTCCTCCGAGCCGATAGGAAGTGCCGCGTCCACTTGCGAGCGGCATTGGCGTCAGCCCAAGACCAGAGAGACCCTGTTCAAGGCGCTGATGAAGCGCGACCGCTGATGTGCCCAGGCGGGTCTGGCGGAGGGGCTTTGGCCGAGCAATTTTATCAGCCTGAGGACTCTTAGGCTTGTCAGGCTTCTTGAGTGTCGCGCGCCACTTTGCCATTTCGCCCTTTGCCCAGCTTCCCTTGGCCATGAGGTCGAGATCCAGCGATGCTCCCCAAGCGCGGCGGAGGGTTGCCTCGGTCGCGAGAGCGGCGCGTTTGTCAGGAACTTGAAGCGCGTAGATCTCCAATCCAGAGCTCAGGCGCTTCAGAAAGAGCGCGCGCTTCTGCTGCTCTTCAGCGGAGTCGGGCTTGAACTGACCTGCAAGCCACCGATTGTATAGGAGGTATCGTCCGCCGAAACCCGAATGGCCACACGCTATTCCGAAGCGGACGAGTTTTGGCTCGGAGGCTGACGCATCAACCCACGCGTATATGACCTCGCGCTTCAGCCATTCATCGCGGATGGTGAAGGTGGTCCCTTGGTAGCGCCCGGCATGAGTAAAGCCGAGTTCGAAGAGGTACTGGAGCGTAGTCATATTTGGGCCTTTTCCAAAAGGGCTAGTGGAAAGTGGACCCCGGCCCATTAAGGCGGCCGATCTTCCTGCTGGCGCTTAGGGCCGCCATACACCCATGACGTTTGAGGCCGTCCGCCTTAGTCCATGCAGCAACGTACTTCGAGCATTTCGACCGGACAAGATAGAATCTTTCCATCGATCTCCCGGGACCCCGACACCACCGACGGCGCCACTGAACCCAGGATTCTCGTTACGGCTGGATGAGAAATGGGGGTCACGTCACAAACTTGATCGTCCAGCAGCGGATGGTCTCATAGCTGACGTCGACGCCCCGCTGGGCCATCATCTCCTCGACGTCGCGAAAGCTCAGGGTGAAGCGGAAATACAGCCAGACGGCGTGCCTTATCACCTCAGCTGGAAACCGGTGGCGCTTGAACGAGAGCTGCACGAACCATCTCCGAACTCGAGCCCCGTTGAGGCCGTAAGTGGAGACAAGTTAGCGTTAGACTGACAGCACCGAGACAAGTTAGCGTTAGACTGACAGCACCGACGGCGTGCCTTAAGACCTCGGCTGGAAACCGGTGGCGCTTGAATGAGAGCTGCACGAACCATCTCCGAACCCGAGCCCCGTTGAGGCCGAAAGTGGAGACAAGTTAGCGTTAGACTGACAGCACCCGATATTGGCTTCACATCGTCTCCACTCTAATCGGTGCGTTTCGCCTGTAGTGGAGATAATTAATGTTAAGCTTATAGCATCGAAAATGTTAATCGTGGGATAGAATATTTCAGGTATAATATTTATCTCTTTCGTTTTGTGCTATTGATGTAGAAATAAGAGAGCATTAAAATAATTCCCAAAATAAATGCTAAAGATACAAATATAGTAATCTTTACATTAACATACCATTGCGGATCAATTTCTGGCACAATTACCATAGTTGCGGCAAGTATTGTTACAGAGCTTACAATTAGCCACTTTGCTTTCGAGTTTGCGTAATTGAGTGACGTTGATAGCTTTTTACGGCTAACCAATACTGAGCAAATTGCGGTAGAGGCGAATATATAAAATATTATGCTCCATTTCAGCAGCGGCGCTTCCGAAATTTTCGGAACCATAACAACTGTGAAGGCACACAACGTGCTTGTAATCAATAAGGTTACCAATATGGCGTTCTTTACTATTCTGAGCATGGATTCTTCATTGCGCTAGTAATTTGATCCGACATCGCTCCTGCTCCTATATCGCCAGCATCCTTTCCTGCGTTTATAGAGGCTTTCTGCGAAGCACTTGGTTTATATTTAACTAGTCGCGTAATGTCAATTTGTTGGGCTAAGCTTGTTCCAAGAGAGATCATTGCAGCCCGATCGCCCAAAGAGGCTTTCCCTGCATTTGCGGTCAGGCCAACGACTCCGCTCGCAGCTGTGACTCTGTTGCCCACAGCCATCATGCCCAGTCCCGGCAAAGCGCCAACACCTTCAAATGCAAGTCCAGCGAGAGCCGCAGCCCCCCCCACGCCGGTAATTGCGAGGCCAGAGCGCTCGCCAATTTTTGACCCCTTGTCTAATACATCAAGCGCTCTCCAGGCCAGGCAGATTTGTTGCTTTTTATCCGGAACTGAATATTGTGCAGGGCCAACACCAACTTTGATCTCAACACTTAAATGATCATCGACGAGGAAGTAGTATGTCTTGCAACTCAATACAATTATGTCAATCTCGCCAGCACGTCCTGGCACTAACGAGCTAGTGCAAGACCTTTTCTCTCTGACGTTCATAAGTCCTGACGGGTCTTTGTTATTTATTGGGTCATTTCCGACATAGGCGTACCAGTTCATCCCATCGGCGTATCCGATGGGATCGGTCTGCATGAACCGGCCCAGGGTCGGAGAGTACATGCGCGCCTTGTAATTGTAGATCCCCAGTTCAGAGATGAAAGTCTGGCCGGTGTACTGGTAGCGGCCCACATTGCCGGCCCCGGGTGAGCCATATTCGTCATAGGTGTTGATGGCGGTCGCCGCGCCTGAAGCGTTGGTTACCGCCACGACCGAACCGCGTTCGTCTGCCGCAAGCCATCGGCGGTCTGATGTGCCTGCGCCTTCGTACCAAGCGATCGGCTCATCGACGCCGGGGCCGGGGATGTAGCGGCGTAGAAGGGTGCCGCTTGTATTGTACTCGGCGGCGAGAGTGTTGCCGTCGTAGAGGAAGCGGGTGGCCGTGCTGGCCGAGATCTGCGACAGGCGGCCCGCAGGGTCGTAGCCAAGCGTCGCGCCGGTCGAGGCGCTGACCAGTTGGTTCTGCACATCGTAGTTGAAGGTTGTCGATCCATCGGAGGTGAGGTTACCTCGAGTGTCATAACCCAAGGTCAGCGGCCCTGAGGTCGTCAGTTGATTCAGTCCGTTTGACCCGTAGGAGCGGCTCACCGGGCCGCCACTCATCCAGTTGTAGGTCTCATTGCTTGCCGCGCGGCTTTTGATCTGACCAGCGGCATTATAGGTATAACCGTAGGTCTGGTCCTGGGCGGTGGCAGCCAGATTCAGTGTCAGGCCGGTAAGTCGCGAGACTGCGTCATAGCTGTAGCTGGTCTCTTTCGCGGGGCCTCCAGCTCCGGACCATTCATATTCCCGCCTGCCCAGATCGTCATAGGCGACCGCCCAGATGCGTGTCCCGTCGCTCTGCCAGATATTCTTCATCCGGTCCGCGCCGTCGTAGTCGTAGGTGACGTAGAAGGCGTCAGGCCAGGTGATCCGGGTGCGGCGGCCAGCGAGATCATACTGGTAGCTCATGGTTCCCAGAACGCCCGCCTGGCTGGTGTTTCGCCCCAGGGCGTCGTAGGCCAAGGTCAATTGATGGGCGTAGTTGGCTGCGGCGCCGCTGGAATAGCTTAACGAAGTGAGCCGGCCAAGATTGTCATAGGCATAGTCGGTGTCCGGCACAGGCCCGCCCTTGTGGGTCAGGCGGCCGAGGTTGTCGTACGAAAAGCTTATCGTATTTCCGTCGCGGCGGCGACTGCTGAGCACATTGCTCGCCATGTCATAGGTGACTTGCTCGTAGTCGGTCGTTGAACTGATCGAACCATTGGAGGCGATCGGATAGAGGGTCTTCACCGGACGGTCAAAACCGTCATATTCATAAGTCGTGAGATTTCCATTCGCGTCCGCCGCTGTCGCAACCGTGCCATTGGGTGTGTAGGAGAAGGCGACATCCTGGCCTGCGCCGGCTGTTCCGTAGCCGGCCGTTACCGAGAGCAATTGGTCGATGGCGTTGTAGCTGTTGTAAGTGATCCGATCCGGTCCGTCGGTGCCCGTGGTGCTCAGTGAGCAGGCCCCAGGCAATGACCCAAAGACCGCGGAGTTCATTCGAACCGCAGTGCAGGAGAGCCTTCCGACCGCATCATAGGCATACTGAGTCACGCCATAGGTCGTCGCGCCCGACTGCAGACTATCCTGGATCTTGCGTCCGTATGCATCATAGGTCGTCGCCTGCTTCTGGAAGACGGTAAACGTCGACCAAGCCGTGTCGGTTTGATCTGAGGCGCTTCCTATCTCGCTGAGGGTAGGATTTCCTTTGGCGTCATAGGTCACCCGAGCAGCGGCGCTCTTTCGCGCGCCACCGCCGTCCGGGTCGGCTCCAACGACACCAGTCGTCTGGCGAGCAGCGTCATAATAATAGCGCGTGGTGTCGCCCGTACCGGCCAACGGGCCATCAACGGTGCGAACATTGCCTACCGCATCATACGTGATTGCCGTTACAGCGGTAAGAGCCCCGTCGCCAGAACCGGAAGACACGCTCGTCGGAAGCAGATTGTTGGCAACGCCCGTCGTGCCGTAAGTGATTGTGGACTTGGATTCAGACGCTGAACCGGAGCATGGGAAAGCGCCCGCGCACGCGGAGGTTTCCGTCAAGAGCGTGATGGCCGTTGGGGCCTGGGTCTGAGTGCCCGCAGCGTTCTTGTACCATGCGTTCCGCGAACCATAAGTGTAGCGCACCTGGGGTCTGGACGCACCTGTTGACGGAGGCGGCGGTGTAATGGTGAGCAGCCCGCCATGTCCAGAGTCATATGTGTAGTCAGTGACCTTACCCAAGGCATCGGTGGTCGTGTTGGGCTGGTTGCAGACCTTGGCGTTCGAACACGAAGCCGAATAGCTGGCACTGGTCACGATATCAGCCAGGCCAGATCCCGATTTGGCCTTGTAAGTTTGCGAAGTGATGTTGCCGCGACCATCGTATGCAATCTGCAGATAGTCCCCGGACGACCCTGCTGCGACGCCTTCAGGGTTCACTAGTTTGGTCACCCGCCCACTGCCGTCATACTCAAAGGCCCGCACGTAGCTCTGAGCACCGTTAACCAAGGTGACGGAAGTCAGGCGATTGGAACTGAGATTGGCGATGTAGACCGATTGGTGGGACAACGGCCCAGTGACCGTTGTGGTCCGTGTCGAACCAGAGTCAGCGTATGCATAGTTCCACGTCCCGGTAGCATTTGTAACGCTACTGACCTTGCCGGCATTGTAGGTGATTGCGACATCGTCGGCTGTGCTACTTGGTCGGCGTATCGCGCTTAGGGTCCCGTTGTTTGGGAAGTAATAAGTCGTTGCTTGGTTAGATTGGTCGTTTACCGAAACCGATCCCGTTACCGATGCAAACGTAAGGCTCGGCCACGTCTGTGAATAGGTGCACGAGAATGCGAGGGGATCACAGTAATCGACTGCGGTGTTAAGTGCCGTCGCCTTGATGAGTTTCGACCAACCCGCCAACCCAACAGATGGCGTATTTGTCGAATAATCGTAATGTATCTGGTATCCAAGATTATTAGATACAGACTGGATGCGGGAAACGTAGCCATAGCTTGTGCATTGGCCGTTGACAGGCTTTTGGCAAATCTCGCCGACGACAATGTTAAAATCTGTCTTGAGTCCATTTGGAGCGAGCAAGCTTGTCATCACCGCTTCGTTAGCGCCGAAGTAGTTGCTTGCATTCTTCGCATAGGCGACATCGAAGCTGGCTACAAAGCCATCTCGTGATGTGAAGGTGAACCCTGTGGTCCCTACAGCCACAAGCGTAGCGCCGCTCCCGCTATTCGAGTTGAAGCTCGAGCCGCTCTTGGTGAAGGTTTCTGTACTGTTCGCGATTGTGACAAAAAAGGTTGTGCCTGAGCTGCTGATTGTCCCGAGCTGGAGATCTCGCCAGCCTCCGTCGTTCAGAACTCCGCTGTAGCCCAACAGAGCCCGGCTGAATGTAAGGCCGCCACTGGAGGGGTCACCGACAGCAATCGACGGTGTGCCGGTAAAAAATTTGCCGCTAATGACGTCCACGCCGCGCGCGTCAATTTCAAACCTTTCTGGCGGGATTGGCGCACTTTGCGCGTGTGCAATTGTGCTGAAGCAGGTCGAAGCGCAAAGCAGCGCGCTCAGACGCGCGAGCCGAGAAAGTCGATGAGCCACAAGTCCCCCTACTGACAAAGGGCGGCTCAATCCAACGCTTACGACAGAGAGCTGCACCTTGGCCCGAAGCTCAGCTGCAATCCTAAATTTTGCAACTAGGCACCGAGCAATTTTTGGAAAATTTTTTGGCATGTGCAATTTTCGATTGCACGCCCTGGCTTTCGCAGTTCACCGTCTTATCTGGGTTCCATGGCAACCGGTGGTGTGGAAAATGATCGTGTCGAGAAAAACATGTGCCCGGGCTTTGGTGGCCGGAGCTTTGACGCTTGGCATGCTCGGCCAAGCCAGCGCCGCGACCATCACATACACCTATGACGCGCGCGGCAGGCTCTTGACCGCCAACAGCACCGCTGGCCGAAATGCGACCTACACCTACGATGCAGCCGGAAATCGCACGAGCATGGTGACGACCGGAACCTATGCGCTCAAGCAGGATCAGCCTGCGAATAGCGATCAGAATGCGAAGCCTATCCAGCTTGCAGCCAAACAGCGCTCGACGACCGTTGGATCTAACGCTTCTGATCAGGCCTCTGATTTTATCGAAGGTGAAGAGGCCATGCTCAGAATGGGCGTCCTAACCTTCCGCTAAAGCGCTAAGCGAAATGTGAGCTTTTTGTTTTAGCCGACATGGGCTGTACCAGCAGCGCCTATCGGCCGGTGTGGTTCCCCACCTTATCGCAGGCCGACTTTGTCCACCCGCACATAGGCGCGCGGTCGAAAGAAGGTTCGAAACTCAAAAGTATGCCCGCTGCGCGAGGCGTCGACGGTGAAGGGGACGCCAAATGTCTCGTAGGTCATGGCCATGCTGAAAGCCTGCGGGGTCAAGCTGCGAAAAGTCACCACATCGCCTTGAGTGCTGTCGAAGACTTCAAGGCGAACGGTCTCGTCCTGAGCCGCAGCGATGTCGCCGACCATCAGTGTCCAAAGAGCCACGCGCTGCCCTGCCGCCAGCACGGTGTAAGGGCCGTAGGTCATGGCGCCGGCCGCCGTGGATGTGCTGGCGGCCCAGCCGTCGCCATCCGAATAACCGACCACATGCGGCAGACCGCTTTCGGCTTCCCAACTCGTAGTCGCTGTACCCGCCTCGGGGCCTCGCAAAGTCTTGGCGGCCAAACCGATCCGGTCTTCCCAAACCGTGACCGATGGCGTGTAGAACGCTCTGAGTTCGAAAGTGTGGCCTAACCGACTGCTAGCCCAATCAAAGGGCAGCGTAAAATATTCATAGGTAAAGTCCGCCTTCCAGTCAGGCCTACGCAGGCTGCGCTGCGCCACGATCTGGCCTGCGGTTGCGTCAAAGACATCTAGGCGGAGTATTTCCAGGTTAGGCGAAACTGCTTCGTTGCCAATCATCAGCCGCCAGACGCCCAAGTTCGCGCCGACTTCGATGTTCGTAGCATACGGTCCGTAATTTAGCGCGCCAGCGGGTGTGGATGCCGGCGCCGTCCAGCCATCGGCCGTTGCTGCGCCGATGAGGTGGTAGGGAGAATCCTCGGCTTCCCACCCTTGCATGACCGGAAACTTTAGGACGCTGGTCATGGCCGTGCGGTTGTCGGCGTTGTCATAGGTATAGGTAATCTCTTCGCCCGTGGTTAGGCGCATGACTTGCACGAGCCGCCCATGAACATCGTATTTGTAGGCCGTCTCGGCCAAAGCTGGCGCGGCGCCCAGCAACGCAAGGCACAGAAAAAGCCCCGTGCCCGCCAGCTTTCTGCGTACTGTCATGACCGATTTCGCCCCCGCGACCATCAAAACTCAAACCAGGCCGAACCTCAGGCCGTTACCTCGCCACGATTGTCAACGCGCCGCGCACAGCCAGACCATGGCCGTCTGTCACCGTGTAGAACAAGGTCGTAGGGCCTAGCTGAAGGTTGGAGATTTGGACCGTATCTCCTTCCAGCGTTGCTATCGCCCCATTAGTTGGGGGCGAGATTTCTCGGATATGTAGAGCATCGCCATCTAGATCGGAGCAGGCGGGCGACGCCTCTATGGGGCGGATCGTCGCTTGCAATGGCCTGGGGGTTGCCGGCTTTTCCAGCAGGAGAACCTTCGGGGCGCAGGACGGCCCTCTATTGCCCGTGGCGACTTGTGCCTGAGTGCTCACGCTTACCGAGCAAGCCATGGCCACCGTGACAGCGAAGAGGGAAACCGGCCGTAAACGCTTCAACACATTCTCCCGCAAAGTCATCGGCGGCGATTTAGGCACCGGCGCCGACAACCCTAAGCTTTGCCTTACCGATGCCGCTAGCCGACCCACTCGGTGATGTAAAGCACGGGTTCATGGGCGACCCACGTTGAGTCAATTCTGCACAGTTCGCCAAGCTAAAGGAGCCTGGGAGTTGGGCGATGGTCAAGCCAGCGGTTCACTGATGATGGATCGAAGGGGCAGATTATAGCAATTGGGGTGCTCTCATTTTCTAGATTTCGATTAGATGTGGATTGGCCGCAATAGCGCTTGTTCGTAAATGACAATCTAATCGTCGAAAGCCGCGTTGGGCCTGATATTTCCTTGTTTCAGTGGGCATTCACTTCATAGCCAGCCCCATGTTGCAAGTTGGGAGCCTCACGATGCCGGAAACTCCACCTGGTAGCGCTGCTCCTTGACACCAACGTAGGGTGCGCAAGCTTCAACGGCCCGAGCGGCGGCAGACTCCGCTCCCCGTTGCGGAGCATCCATGGGCTCGTCCTGCCGCCGCAGAGCCTTCGGCGGAGTTTTCAGTCGTCCATCAGTTTTGAGATCGACAACCAAGGTCACTTTCTGCGCCGTTAGCGGCCGCCAGCACGCCGAAATCTGTTCCCAAATCCCGCCCCGTGGCTTTGCCGGTCGCTGCCCCACCGGTGGCAGAGAAGCCGCCGCCATATAGTCAATTGTGCCTTCGCCAAGACTGGCGGTTTGGTCTGTCGAGGTCGCATGGCCTGTCGCCACCGACGGATCTGCGGGCTTGGCGAAAAGCTCGTCCAATGACGAGATCGAACGGTGCTGCTGCTGGACAACCGGGGATGAAAGCTTCTGGCCCCATTCCGCCAACTGAGAGACAGGGCGAGACGAACCGCCTGATGCGCCTGGTGATGATGCGACGAGCGTCACGGAAATAGCCGCCTCAACAACGGGCTCTTCTGGCCTTTGGCTCACCAGGGCCGCCAGGCCCAAGGCAATACAGTGACCAAATATCGCCAGCGCTAGTCCCGCCGATGGACGAGGCATCCTCTGGAGCCCTGACGAACCCGATACCCTCGCAACGATTTTGCCAGCTCTCATGTCGCTCGATGTCGGCCCGGACGAGAATCCACACCGCCGCAGTCCGGCAGGGGCGTGATCGAACCCGACTTGTGATCATTCCCAGAAATTGTTCAAGAGCCAGAGAGCATGCCATGCAACTCGCCCGGCAAGGTTGAAATCGACTGTTCACCGGACGGGACGTCGTGATACCAAAAAGCCTGAGGACCGATGTCTTCAGGGGACGCGTGTCGGCGTGGGTTGGGGTGGTTTTGCGCCAGGGGCAGGACTGTGATGGATCGGGTGAAGGGGGCTTTGCGGCCGTCGATGCGCTAGTGGCTGTGACCATCTTGGCGTCCAGCCTTTCGCTTTCGCTGGTAGCGGCCCAAATCGCCGCCCGTGCTTCGAGAATCGCCGCCGAGACGAAGGCTGCCGAAATCCTCCTGCGCGAACGCTTGGTCCTCTATTCTGGGCGCCCTGGCATCGAGACGGGCGAGGCAGGCGGCCTTAGCTGGCGGCTGGAGGCCACAAGATTTGGCGCAACAAAAGCCCGCATCATACCCTGCAGCGTATCAGCGTCCGCCAGGTCAAAGCGTACAGCCCGGGTCTATCAAATCAACGCCCTCGAGCTTTGTTTCGCTCCGGCTGCACCATGAACGACGAGGGCTATACCTTGGTCGAAGCCCTGGCGGCCTTGACCATCCTTGGGATGGCGCTGGGCGGCCTTGGCCTGGTCGCAAGCCTGATCGGAAAACAACAGCTGGCCTCCAATCGCGCCACCCGAGCGCTGATGAACGTGCGTATTGTCGACCATGGCCTGGAGCAACTGTTGGCAGGCGAGGGGCCCTTTATCACCAACGGAGCTCAACACTTTGCCGGCTCGGCGACCAAACTGGAGTTTCAGTGCGGGGACAAGGTTTGCGGGGCCAGTCTGTCGGCCGCTGCGAGCGATAGCGTGATGCAGGTGCGAGGACGGCGCCAGACTACGGCGCATGTGCCAATCAAGAACGCTCCAGCGCGGTTTGCCTATGTCGACGCACTGGGCGAGACAGACGCTTGGCCACGAGACGGCGGCGGACTTTTGCGAGCGGTGATTGTCAGAGGCGACCGCACCGCGCCCCCGGTGGCGCTTGCCAGGCTGAGGGTTCAAGAGCCGCGGGATTGCCAGTTTGATGGCGTCATTGGTGCATGCCGGACTGTAACGCCATGAGGCTGGGCGTGGATTTGCGGTTGGTGGACGAGGACGACGATCTCGATCTTCGGCTCCCCTCTGTCTCGAGCGTCGGCGAGGATGATCGCGAGCCTGCGCGACGGCCTTCAGTTTTCGCGCGGCTGGTTCAGGCGCCTCCGGGCCTGCCTTGGGAACAGTCCAAGGCGGCGCTACTTGAGGCGCGTCATAGCGCTCCGCTGCCCATCGCCGAGACGCTGGTCCGCCTTAAACGTCTGACGCCCTGGCGATCGGGGGAACCGGGCAAGTTCGCTGCTGGCTTTGTTCGCGCCGCAGAGGTTTCCGAGCGCATCACCTGCGCCGTGGATGTCGATGGACAGACCATTGAGCTGACTTTCGAGCCGGCCGATGCGCTGGCGCGGCGCGCGCGGCGCTCTCTGTTTGTCGCGGCCGCCAGCGCAGTCGTCGTAGCAACCGTTTTCATAGCGGTTACGGCGGCCCTTCTCGCGCGATCCGAGGCCGAGGAGCGTCTGTCCTTCCTTGAAGACCAGGCCACGAGTAAGCTGCGCCGTGCTGAGGCTGCGCAAGCCGCTTGGCGTCAATCGTCAGCACTCCTGGCGGCAAGGCCTGGCTATCGGGTTGAGACGGTTACGGCCGACCTTGCCTGGGCGATGAGCGCGCGCGATCCCGACGCGCGGATTGAAGCCTGGCGCTGGGATCGTGGACTTTCGGCGGTTGAAGCGCGCACCGACACATCGCCTTTTAAGAGCACCGATCGAAGCGTGCGCCGTGTGGACAGACCCTTGCGACGCGGGGTCTGGCTATGGGGCGTGCAGCCGCCGTCGGGCAGGGGTGAGCCATGAGCCCGCCTTTCCAGTCGGGCCCGGGTCTTGCCATCGCTAGCGCCATGGCCGCAGGCGTGCTGGCGGTCGCTGCTGCGCTTGGCCTGTCGGCCCTGGCCAAGCCTGCCAACTTTACCGAGCGACGTGCAGCGCTGGCCCAGAAAATCGAGCGCATTGAAACCTTGAGCAAGATATCGGGCGGCCCCGCCAGCTTGCCCAGAGGCGCCGTCTGCGAAGGCGATCTTTTGCAAGGGGGGCGGCAGATCGAACAGTCATTACGGTCCGCGGCCCAGGGAACCTTCGAACTTGCCCATCTCAACTTTGCCCCTCTACCCCAAAGCGATGGGCTGGCGATGCAGGCGGGGACTGTGCATTTCAAGGCCACCGGCGGCTATGAGCAGGTGCTGGGACTACTCAAATCATTAGAGGGCGCGCGCCCACTGATTTTCGCCGATAGCGTAGATCTGGTCTCCCAGACCTCTTCGGCCACGTTGCAATTTTCAGGACGGTTCTATTGCTCGACTTCCGCGCTTCGATAGTCGTGACGGCCAGCGCGGTCGGCCTGACACTGGGCGCGTTGGCGTGGCTGGCAGCCGGGCGCAACGATCCGCTCGCTGACCTCCAAGCGCGTGTAGATGCATTGCCACCGCCTAGCGCAGCGAAGTCCTCGGGTCTTTCCAGCGCGATCGGCGGAGCACCGCTCTTTGCCATGACCACGGGTCCCAACCCCGTGACCGATCCTGCTGTCACGTTGATGGGTCTGTCTCGTATGCCCGGACGAAGCGCCGCCTTACTATCGATTGGTGGCCAAGCTCCAGCGTGGCTGACTTTGGGCGAGCGCCGCGATGGCGTCTGGCTACGGGAGGTCGGGGCCGGCCGGGTGACCCTGGACTTGCCCTTGGGGCTCAGGGACCTTCGGCTGGGCGAGACGACCGCGCCGCTGGGCGCGATGCCGCCGTCGGCTCCCCAGCAAAACACAATGTCGAATGAACAGCCGCCCGCCGGCTATCGCCTGCCGCCGCCTCCCGCGAGCGCGCCGGCGATGGGCGTGGGCGGGTAAGCTCGCCGCTTTCTGGGCGAGCTGGGGGTAAGATGGTTTTGAAGCGAACTCTTGTTTTAAGCTGCGTGGCGGTGCTGGCGACCGCCGTCCCTGCAACGCTGTGGGCACAGACCCCATCGAGGCCAAACGTCGCCAATACCTCACGTTCGGCGCAGGCTTTCACCTTTGCCTTTCGCGACGCAGACGTCGCTCAAGTCGCCGAAGAAATCCTCGGCCTGGCTTTAGGGGTTGCCTACACCATCGATCCGGCCGTGACCGGGAAGGTCTCGTTCCGGATCGACCGGCGACTGACGCGGCCCCAACTTCTTGAGGCCTTCGAGGCGGCTCTCGCGGTCAGTGAGATCGCCTTGCTGCGCCAAGGCGAAAGCCTCGTCCTCGTGCCGCGAGAAAAGGCGCGGGGGACTGCATCGCTTCGGGGGCCAGGAGCCGTAACCAGCTCGAGCGCGCGCCGGGGTGGGTACGACGTCGTCGCGGCGCCGCTATCCTTCGCCAAGCCGACGGAGGTCGCCAAGGCGCTCGAAGCTATGACCGGCTCCAAGGCGGTGCTCTATGCCAATGACAGTCTAGGCTTGATCGTCCTGGGAGGCTCCGGTTCGGAGCTGGATGCGGCCCTAGAGACGATCAAGGTTTTTGATCGCAATGTCTTCGAAGGCGCGCGAATCCGATGGTTTCAACTGAACCAGGCCTCGGCTGCGGCCGTGTCGGCCGATCTGAACAGGATCCTGACCACAGCCGGCGTGCAAGGCGTCGCGCTGGCGCCCCTCAAGCGCCTCAACGGGCTCATCGTCGCGGCTCGGACGGAGCCGGTTCTGAACGAAGTCGCCGCCTGGGTTGCCCGGCTAGACACGCCGTCTCGGGACCTCTCCACGCAGCTTTACGTCTACCGTCCACGCAGCGCTTCGGCTCAGTCCTTGGCCCGGACCTTGACGCAGGTCTTGTCCACCAACGCCGCGGAGGGCTCCAGCCAAAGCAGCTTGGCCACGTCAGCGCGCAGTGACACGTCCGACAAGCCGACCACTCCCGACGAAGCCTCGTCAGACTCCGTCAACGCGACATCCGAGACCCTTGAAGACGGGGTCCGCATTGGTGTCGATAAGGACAGCAACACTCTGATCGTGCGCGCGCCGGCCGCGCGCTGGATCGGTCTGCAGGAAACCCTGGCCCAAATTGATCGTGCGCCCAGCCAGGTGATGATCGAGGCCTCGATCATCGAGGTTAGCCTGACCAACGATTTCAGGTTCGGGGTCGACTGGAGGAGCATTGGCTCCGATAAGCTGACCACTCGCTCGATCTATCAATCCGGCGGCGTAATCGGGCCCAGTTTCCCCGGATTCTCGGTAACGTTTTTGGGCGGGGACATTGATGCCGCCGTCAATGCGCTCGGATCACGCACCGACATCGATGTGGTCTCTGCGCCCAAGCTCGTAACGCTGGATAATCACAAGGCCCACCTGTCGATCGGCGACCAAGTGCCGATCGTCACCCAGACAGCGACCAGCACGACCACCTCCAGTCCGGCCTTGGTCAGCACGGTGGAGTATCGCAATACCGGCGTGATCCTGGACGTGACGCCGCGCATCAGCGGCGATGACAAGGTTGTGCTGGAGATCAGCCAAGAGGTCAGCGCGGTCGCCAAGACGATAACCTCCGGGATCGACTCGCCGACCATCCAGCAACGCAAGTTCGAGAGCACACTGGTCCTGAAGGACGGAGCCGTGGTGGCGCTGGGCGGCCTGATCAGCCAGCGCCGCACCAAAACCAATAGCGGCCTGCCGGGTCTCAAGGATGTACGGGTGCTGGGCAACCTCTTTAAGTCTCAGGGGCGAGACGAGGCGCGAACCGAGCTGATCGTCTTACTGACCGCCAGGATCGTGCGGGATCCCGAGGCTTCCGATCAGATGACGGAATCCCTCCTGCTGGATATGCGTGAAATCGAAGCTCGTGGTCTTGCGCCCCGCTGATCCCACTCACGACGGCGGCTACGCCAGTGTGGCGGCCATCGGCGTGAGCCTGGCGATCGCCGTAGTGGTTTCGGCTCTGATGGTGCGCGGCGTCAGTTCGCTACGCTTGGCGAAGGCGGATTTCAGAAGAGCCCAGGCCGAGTATGCTTTGGATGCCGCCAGCCAGTTGGCCGTGGAGCGGCTTCTAAACAGCGCGGGCGGAATTCGCCTCCTGTGGACCGTGACGGCGCCGGGCGGCGAAACCGTGCAGGTTCTAGCTGAGTCAGAAGCCCCGAAGCTCGGTTTAGCGGCGCTGGTCAACCTGAGCCCAGAGGCGTTGGAGCCGCTGGGAGCCCTTAACTCGTCCGAGGCGATGGACCGTCTTTCGCGTTTGTCGGCAGACACAGCGACCCCGGCGGACGTCATCGCTGTGGATGCCGCAACTGACTGGAAGGCTTGCGCGGCCAGCGCGATATCCCCGTGGGGGCAGGCCAGTGCTTTGGCTCTGATGCCGACGCGGCCGCCAACCGCCGACACCGTGATCGGCCGAAGTGGTCAGATCTGGCGGTTACAGGCAGCGACTGAGGACGGATGGACCGAGGAGCGCATTGTGCGGTTGATCGGTCGTTCAGAACAGCCTAGCGCGATCATCTGGCGGAGCCTCTCACGCCGCTCTAAAGGGACAGGGCCATGTCAGACGACGATCACGCCGTAGAGGCCCGCTCGCAGCAGCCCGACGCCGGCTACACCCTCACCGAGATGCTCGTAGTCATTGCGATCATTGGCCTGATTGCTGCGGTCTTGACGCCCAGTCTGATGGGTCAGCTCGCGCGCGCGCGGGTTAAATCGGCTCAGCTGCAGCTCGACACCGTGGTCTCCAGCATCGAGATGTTCCGCTCGGACGTGGGGCGTTATCCGACTCCAGAAGAGGGCTTGAGCGTGCTCGTCGCCGAGCCCGGCGACGCCGAAGGCTGGACTGGACCCTATCTGCGGGGCAGCAAAGGCTTGAAGGACCCGTGGGGCGGACAGATCGGCTATGAGCTGATCAACGCGAGCCAGTTCCAAGTGGTGAGTCTTGGCGCTGACCGCGCGGTCGGTGGCAAGGGGCCAAAACGTGACCTGCGCGCTCCGGACCTACAATGATCCTGCCTGCGCTCCTCCTTGCAGCGCCTGTGGGCGCGGTTGCCGGCAGCTTTGCCGCAACGGCGGGCCTGCGCTGGGCGCGAGGCGAGCAGGCGGTCCGCGGACGATCACGCTGTGACGGCTGCGGTATAGCCTTAGGCTTTGTGCGGACCGTTCCGGTGATTTCCTACGTGGCGCTTAGAGGCGCGTGCGCCCAATGCCGGGCGCCGATCGCGTCGGCTCATCTTGCGGGAGAGATCGGCGGCGCGGTAATCGCTTTTCTGGCGGTCGCGACGCTTCCACTTCCGCAAGCCCTCATCGTCGCCGTCTTGGGCCTGTTACTGATCGGCTCCGCCTGCGCCGACAGCGCCTGCCGCAGGCTTCCT
Source organism: Caulobacter sp. AVps18 (assembly GCF_058681425.1). Taxonomy (NCBI): domain Bacteria; kingdom Pseudomonadati; phylum Pseudomonadota; class Alphaproteobacteria; order Caulobacterales; family Caulobacteraceae; genus Caulobacter; species Caulobacter sp. AVps18. Next base: position 3,776,734 of record NZ_CM178737.1, on the reverse strand, counting down.
GACCTGGCCACGCTGGGTGTTGCGGGCTTAGGCGCTGGCCTTTCCTTTTGGCGCAGTCCAGAAGCCTTACTCGCAGGCCTGGCCGCAGCGGTCTTGACCGCTCTTGTCCTGATGTCAGTGCGCGCTGCTTTCCAAGCAAAGCGCGGCGATCCGGGCCTTGGCCTGGGTGATGTAAAACTGGCCGCTGCTCTGGCGCTTTGGTTAGGAGCCGCCACGCCCTGGGCGATCACGCTGGCGGGGATCATCGGTCTTGCCCAGGCGTCGAGGGTGCCGGCTGGCCGTAGGGTGATTGCCTTCGGGCCGGCCTTAGCCATTGGAGGCTGGCTGGTGGGTTGGGGGTTGCAATCCCATGGGCTGGGGGACCTCTTGCCATGAACAAGCCCGCCGCCGCGCGCCGCGCGCGCCTGATTGAGGATTTGCTGGACCAAGGCCGGGTCGATCCGTCGGCAATCTCCCGAGCCGAGCTTGTTTCGCTACGAACCGGCCAGCCCGTCGAGCAGGTTCTCAACCAACTGGGCGAGCTATCGGATGATGAGCTGGCCGAGCAGTATGCCCGCATCGCCGATTGCGAGGTGTGGGAACCGCGAAGCCTGCCCGCCAAGCTTGATCTGACCGATCTGGGCGTCACGCTAGAGTTTCTGCGCCGCGTGCGGGTGCTGCCTTTGGAGATCCGCAACGGAGCCCTGATCTGCGCGGCCTGCGACCCTCTGGACGACGAAGCTCTTGCCGGGCTTGTCTTTGCGACCGGCCGGCCGGTCAAGGTGATGACGGCGCGCGCGGCCGATTGGCGGCGAGCCTTTGACGAGCGCTTTGGTATGGAAGCGGCGACCGTTGACGCCGTGGACGAGCGTCGTCTGGAACGAGAAATCGACCAGGTCTCTGATGGTCTCGTCGAAGGGGGAGGAGCGCGTCTCGTTGCCGAGGCCTTTGAGGAAGCCATCGCGGTCGGGGCCTCCGACATCCACTTTGAGCCCCGTCGGCATGACCTGCGAGTGCGCCTGCGGGTCGATGGCCGGATGGTCGACTACCGGGTCGTCCCGGCTGACCTTGCGGCGCCGGCGGTGTCGCGGATCAAGGTCATCGCCAATCTCAACCTTGGCGAAAAGCGCCTGCCTCAGGATGGCCGCACCAGCTTTGTGATCGGCGGAAAGTCGGTGGATGTTCGCGTCGCCACTTCACCTACGGTCTTTGGTGAAGCGGCCGTCTTGCGAATTCTCGACCGTAGCGCCGTGCCGTTGGAGTTGGAGGGCCTTGGTCTGGCGCCCGATGTCACTGAGGTCCTCAAGCGGGCAGGGCGAATGCCCCATGGCATTTTCCTGGTGACAGGGCCGACCGGCAGCGGCAAGACGACCACGCTCTACGCGCTGCTGGAGACCTTTACCGGCTCGCCCAAGAAGGTGCTGAGCGTTGAGGATCCGGTTGAGTATCATTTCGAGCATGTATCCCAGACCCAGGCGGCGCCGCATCTGGGTCTGACCTTTGCGGCGGCCTTGCGCTCGTTCCTGCGACAAGACCCCGACATCATTCTCGTCGGCGAAATCCGCGACCCGGAGACCGCCGCCGTCGCCATCCAGGCGGCCATGACGGGGCATCTAGTCTTGGCCTCGGTCCACGCCAACGACGCCTTGGCCGTTCTGCCACGTTTGCTCGACATGGGCGTCGAGCCCTATCAATTGGCAGCGGCCTTCCGCGGGACCGTCGCTCAGCGCCTTGTCCGCAAGCTCTGCGCCTGCCGTCAGCCCGGGATCGCGTCGGAGGCGGAGATCGTTTTTGCCGCCAGCCATGGCGCGCCGCCGCTTGGCCAAGTTTTCCGTCCGGTCGGCTGCGCGCGGTGTAAGGGCTCGGGGTTTAAGGGACGCGCCCCGATCGCTGAGGCCTTTTTGGCTGACGACGAGGTTCTTCGCCAGATCGCAGATCGCCGGCCCGTTGACGAGATTGCTGACAAGGCACGAGCCTTGGGTCTGCGCAGCATGGCGCTCGACGGGCTCGCCAAGGCCGTTGAAGGGGTGACGACCCCGGACGAGGTCATGGGCGCCGTGCATGGCTGAGGACGTTCAGTTTCGGTATGTTGCCACGGGAAGCGACGGCAAGCGCGTGCGCGGCACGGTCGTTGCCAGTCATGAGCAGGCCGCGTTTGAACGGCTCAAGCGCCAGGGCTTGTCGCCGTCCACCCTGTCGAAAATCTCGCGACGCGGAGGGCCGGAGGCTCAAGGTAGCGCTCTGCGCGATAGCGAAAGCGCCGAGCTTCTCATGAGCCTCAGTGACTTGCTGGCGGCGGGCGCTGATATGCGCTCGGCGTTCGGGGTTCTGGCGGCCCGCGCAGAGCGTTCTCGTATGGGTCAGGCTAGCAAGCGCCTCAGCGACACAATCAGTTCGGGTGAGGCGTTGGACGTCGCCTTTGCTCGTGTGCTTGCGCCCCGTCATGGGTTCGTGTCGGCTCTTGTCGGCGCAGGGGAAGCTTCCGGAGATCTCGCCGGCGGTCTTCGCCGCGCTGGTGAAATGCTGGAGGCCGACATCAGGCTGAGGCAACAGCTGATCGGCGCGCTGGCCTATCCCGCGTTCGTGCTCACCAGCACCCTGGCCGCGGCCGGCGTCATCCTGCTAGCCGTCGTGCCCTCGCTAGAACCTTTGGTCGCCGAAGGAGGATCGCAGGACGCTTCGATCCTGACCGGCCTGATCGTGGTGAGCCGGTTTCTGCGGGACAATGTGAGCACGCTAGCGATCAGCGGTGCTCTCGCCGTTGTTGCGACGATCCTGGCAGCGCGGATGGGGCTGCTTGCGCGACTGGGTGATTGGCTTTCCTTAGTCGGGCCCTGGCGCAAGATCAGCGGCGGGATCCTCTACGGGGGCTTTTCGATGTCGCTGGGCGCAATGTTGGCCTCAGGCGCGCCGATGACGGCGGCCTTGAGACTGGCGACCAGGGCCGTTCGCTCTCCCTTGGCGCGCAAGCGCCTGGAGAGCGTTGCTCAAGACGTTCGGCAGGGCGGCGCGTTGTCGGACGCCTTAGCCCGCGTTGCGGGGTTTCCATCGACCATCGTGCGCCTTGTGGGGGTTGGCGAATCCACCGGGGCCCTTGGCGTGATGCTTCAGCGGGGTGGAAAGCTGGAGGAGGATGCTGCTTTGCGGAGGATTCAGGCGGTCTCACAGCTCCTGGGGCCGTTGCTGATTGTTTTGCTGGGCGGTCTCATCGGCCTGATGATGGCGGGATTACTTTCCGGCGTTGGCGAGCTTGGCGCTGCAGCCGCAGAATAGAAGCGACATCTCCCTTTGTCGTCGGCGACAGCCCGAGAGGCTCAACGCGCGCCTGCCCGTGGGTGATCAATTAGGCACCGAACAGAGTTATCCACAGCTGAATGTCGCGCTTGCGTTGCAACCGTCACCGTTTCGAATTCAGAGTAGCGCTAAGCAGAGCGGGGACACATAATGAAATTCGATGTAGGGGCGTGTGCCGCCCGAAGTGCAGCGCTATGCATCACCCTCTGCGCTTCTTCCGCGATGGCTCAAACCACAACGACCTACTCCTACAATCCCCAAGGCGAACTCGTCGGGTCAATGCGCGGAGGTGTAGGAGCGTCCTATGGCTATGACGCCGGCGGCAATAGACTCGCAGTAAACAAGATTTCGCAGGAAGCGCCGACCGCAGGTGCCGCATCGCTGACCGTGCCGTTCAACGGGTTCAGCGCAGTTGGATTACCCGCATCCGGTGCTGTTACAGGGGTAGTGATAGACACCCCGCCAGCGAAGGGCACAATTCTTCTGAACGGTTTTGTTGCGACCTACACAGCAAATTCAGGACAAGTCGGCTCTGATAGCTTTACTTATCACGCAGTAGGAGGGGGCGGAAATTCTTCACAAGCTACAGTCTCCGTAGTCATAATCTCTCCGTAGGCGCAAAAATTTCCACTATATTGAATATGAATAGACATTCCGCACCTGAAAGCGAATTTTAAATGAAAAATTGCCGTCTCCGGATGATAGTAAAAGTAATTTTCTTGGCGATCATTGCAAGTGGATTTGGTTTCCAGTTTGCAGCAGCCCAGGGGTCCTCGTTAAAGTACTATCCTGTTGTAGCGGCCGAAGTCGATAAAAATGGGGTAGATATACCTAGCGGTAATTTTGTGACCACATCTCCTTTTTCATTTAACGCGCCGGGTGCGGGGCGACTAAATACAAACACTTCATTTAATGGGCGTCGGATATCGTTTTCGCTGAATGTTTTTTTAGACGACGAAACTTATACCCGCTGGGACACAGGTAATCCGACCGAGCGGCATATTCGAGTCCATATAGGTGGTTTGGATAAGCTTTTTACCTGCTACGCGAGTGGCTCTTGCACACAAGTTGCATCAGTTGACGGCGCTACGCTAACTCGTGTCACTTCAAACAAGTATATTATGACCGATAGAGAAGGTGTAGCCTATAGTTTTTTCGATTTAGCATACAACCCACTCGCCCAATGCTCGGAGTTTGGCTGTAATAATGCTGGATATAGTGCCTACGCCTATGCGGAGAGTGTGACTTATCCGTCTGGTGAGAAGTTAACTTACGATCCGTACTCGGTAAAGACAACCGCTGGTGGCGCGAAGGCGATCGACACCGTCAGGAGTAATCTCGGATACAAGCTAACTCTCTCACGCTCTGTACCTGAAAATTTTGTGCCAAGTACCAATCCTGGGACAAATTGGTTATTCTACCGCGCTGGTGGTGGCGGCGAGGTGTTGTTTTCTTTGCATAAAGGTGAATCTTTAGTTTCTTCGATTGATACGTCAATCTTGTATACAAATAATTTTCGCGATGCCGTTCTTACTCAGCGGGACGATCTCAATCGTATTTACCGTGTAGAGTTGCACGCTGATCCAATTAATGTTTGCTGGGGGGTAGATTACACCCAACTACTTCCCCGTGTTGTTGTTTCACCCGGGGGTGTTCGTACGGAGATCGAGTATAGAGATGTTTCGCAAGTAAGTGAAGGGAATTCGATACCTTTGGTTTCCGTAAAGCGTGGAGACCAAAAGTGGTTCTACGAGATAAATTCTGATGGCAGCAGAGTCGTCACCGATCCATTGGGCCACAAGTCTACGTTTTCTATAGTTTCTGTTTCAGACGGATATGATTACTCCGGCCAAGGAGATTGCTCCTCGAGTGGCGGAGTCGTGTCTAATAAAATAAGTTATCACAAAAATGCGACGGAAAATGAGACTCAATATCTCTATGAATATCCAAACTTAGCCAGTCCAAGTCGGATAGTGCTTCCTGAAAGTAATGGGCATTCATATGAGTACGATTTGCGGGGCAACCTTACGAAGGTCACGGACACCAAAAAAGTCAATTCTTCTGGATCAAATATCGTTGTATTTCAGGCGGAGTATGATGGTTCATGTATCTACCCAGTGAAATGCAATAAGCCTAATTGGACGAAAGATGCAAATGGCGTCTTGTCAGGTCAGCGAACGGACTATTATTACGATAATGTTAGCGGGGAAGTGACTAGTGAAATTGGGCCTGCCAACCAGCTTGGTGTCCGATCAGAGTTGCGCCATAGCTACACAACCTTCAATACGGGAAATGGACTTCTCCACAGGCGCACCGGAACGTCGACCTGTACTGCGGGGGCGAGCTGTATCGGATCGTCCTTAGAGTATAAAATTTCATACACCTATTGGGGTTCAACTTTTCTTCCGGAAACAATTATAGAGAGCTCAGGTAATAATAGCATTTCTGCTACAAAAAGCTTCGCGTACGACTCAGCTGGCCGAGCGATTGAGAATACTGATCCGCTCGGAAAGAAAACTGTCAGCCATTATGACGTCGTTGGCCGACTTATTGGTGTAGTCGAACCGGATCCTGATGGCGCGGGCGCTCGGCGGAACCGAGCAACCGCGACGAGCTATAATGCTGACGGACAACCCATTCTAGTTCGAAGAGGCAGCGCGGCCGGCCAGACGGCAGCTGCTTTTGCGGCCATGACTGAAACGGAGCGGCTCGCTACAGAATATGATAATGTTGGTCAAAAGATTGTGCAGCGCGTTCAGTCTGGGTCGACGAACCATACTGTCACGCAGTACGCGTATGACGTGTCCGGTCGCTTAACTTGCCAAACGGTGCGGATGAATACGGCGGCATTTGGGTCGCTTCCGACTTCTGCATGCGATCCGGGTGCACCGGGCTCAGTCGGCCCGGATAGGATCACCCGATTTGCTTATGATGCTGCCGACAGGGTGACTCAAATTGTATCAGGCTACGGTTTGGTGACTGGGCAGTCCCGTGTCGAAAAGGTTCTATCCTATACCGGCAACGGTAGAGAGGCGACTATCGCCGATGGGAATGGCAACCTGACGACCTACGAGTATGATGGGTTAGATTTCCTTCAGAAGGTTCGTTACCCGAACCCGGCAAGGGCGGGCAGTTCGACAACTGACTATGAACTGTATGGATACGATCCCAATGGGAACCGTACGAATTGGCGTCGCCGGAGCGGCGAAACGATCACCACAACCTACGACGCTCTGAACCGAGCCACACATATGGGCGGACCTGAGATAGCCGACGTCGACTACACCTACGACAACCTTGGGCGTCAACTATCCAGCGTATTTTCCAGCGGTGGCCCCGGCGTTATTGTAACCTATGACACTCTTGGCCGAATAGTCACAGAGACGACAGATGGCCAGCAATTGGGATACAAGTACGACCTAGCTGGAAATCGGACGCGGATCACCTGGCCTGACGGACTATTTGTAGACTATATTTATACAGATGCTGGTCAGCCTCGACAGCTTCGAGAGAACGGTTCAGTCACTACGTTGCTAGTTCCGGCCACCTACGGTTACGACGACCTTGGCCGTCGGACACTGGTGCAGCGCGGCAATGGCGTCATCACGGGCTACAGCTACGACCCAGTATCGCGGCTATCGACTTTGTTGAACAATTTGGCCGGTACGGCTCAGGACGGCTACTATGTCTACTCTCGAAATCCAGCGTCTCAAATTGTCTCTACCTACAGTACCAACAGCGCTTATGACTGGTCGGGAGCCGCGGCAAGCCGGAGCTACGGCGCCAACAAACTAAATCAGTTAGTAGCGGGGAGTGGATCAGCGCTTAGTTACGATGCACGCGGAAATCTGATACACGATGGTGTCAATGGCTTTGGATATGATCTACTCAACAATTTGACTTCGGCCGGTGGCACTACACTGAATTATGACGCGACGGGTAGATTGCGGCAGATCAACAGCGCAGTCACTACGAAGTTCCTCTACTCAGGACCGGATCTCGTCGCCGAGTATAGCAGTTCGGGTATTATGTTACGGCGCTATGTACCAGGCCCAGGTCCTGACGAGCCGGTAAGCTGGTACGAGGGGAGCGGTACTAACGATCGCCGATGGTATATCAAAGATCAGCAGGGCTCCGTGGTCGGCATCACTGGTCCGACCGGTACGCTGCTAAGTGCGAATACCTATGATGAATACGGCCTACCAGCCGCAACCAACGCTGGACGCTTTCAGTACACTGGCCAAGTGTGGCTTTCGGAGATCGGCCTCTACCACTACAAGGCCCGCATTTACTCACCGACCCTTGGGCGGTTTTTGCAGACAGATCCGGCCGGCTATGAGGACGGGCTTAATTGGTATTCCTATGTGGGTAATGATCCTCTAAATCTAAACGACCCAACAGGCAGGCAGTCATCAGGTACTGGATGGGTGCGGCGGTTTGCTGACAAATTGGACAGTTACGCTGGCCGAATTGGTGACGCTTCTACCGGCAAGCCCTACACAAAAGACACTGATAATGACGGGGATGTAGACTGGAGAGATTTCCGCAACACTGCACAAGCACATCAAGATAGAGCTTACCATCGCTTCTTGGAAGGCGTCGTCGATCCCCAGCAAGGGGGAAGGGGTGGTAGTACGCCTTTAGAGGACATGGTTGAAGATAAGGCCAATGAAACCGTACATGGTGTTCGCGGTAATTTCGCCGAAATGCTGTCGGACTGGATTGATGCTGTGCAGCACGACCCAAACGAACCGCCGCCGGAAATGCGAGGACCCCAAGGTTTCCCGAAATCCGAAGAGCCTAAAGTTCAGCCGGTGAAGCCTGAACCGAAGACGAAAGTTCGTGTTCAAAACGGGACTTATTAGCGGTGCGGAAATTTGCAGCGTTGGGAGGCGCAGTTTTTTGTGGTGCCGTGCTTGCGGTAATATATTTAACTATTTCAACTGTGTTGGTTCTATTTGTCACTTACAGAATCCAGACTGCCTGGATCAGTGAAAGTGGTATTATCTTTATCTTGATGATCTGTGGTCCTGTCTTGATCGAGGAGATGTTAAAAATATTTGCAGTAGCGGCATTGAGAAAAGTTGGAGTTCTCGATTGGATAGCCTGCGGTTCATGTGTGTTTCTGTATGAGATGGCTGGTTCATTTGGATCCGTAAATACTTTTGAAACAGCTATGGTAATTAGCTATTTTAGTCTTCCAAATTTCTGCATTCATATATTTAGCTTTGTTCTCTTGAAGGCGTCGATTGGCCGAGGCTTAAGCATTTTTCTGCTAGTCTGCTTTTCTAGCATTTCCGCACATATATTTTGGAACATAGCGGTTTCTGCTAAGTATGAATTACTGTGGGCGGTTGTTCTTCTTGTTGCTCTGATTTATAGCTCAAGTTGGTTGACCATGGAGAGGGAGAGGTTTGGGCGCGCGAAAGGAGCTAACGTTGATGGAGCTGACAAGTTAACCGTCATCGGCCGCGAGAAGCGCGGGGGAGGGGATAGCTAGGCCGCGGCGGTGGCCGCCGTCCAGGCAAGCTCCGCCTTGGCTCGGAGCGTTCGAAGCCCTGGCCTGGAGATCAAGTGAGGCTGAAGGTTGAAGGCGGTGTAGATTGGTCCGCGGCTGGCGAGGAAGCGTTGGGCTGAGCCCTGAGATTTGAACTTCTGCTGCTTTCGTTCTCGTCGTCGGATGACCAGATGGGAGTTTTCGGCGCGATTGTTCTGGCGCATGCCGCCGGGATGATGGCGCTCTTGCAGCCCGAGCATCTTCATCGCCGCGCGGTACGACGCCAGTTTGTCGGTGACGATCGTCTCGGGCGAGACGCCGGTGTTGCGCAGGAGCCGACACAGCAGCTTCAGCGCGGCCTTCTTGTTGCGGCGTTTCTGAACCAAGACATCGAGCACTTCGCCCTCGTCGTCGACGGCGCGCCAGATGAACATCCGCCGCCCGCCGATCTTGGCCACGACCTCGTCCAGATGCCATCGGCCGGTTGGCGCAGACCGGCCGCGCCGCAGATTTGAGGCGATCAACGGGCCGAACTTGTTGACCCAGCATCGAATGAGCACTGTCAACTTAATGCCGCCGGCTGCAGTTAGCTCTGGCCGAGGCCCTCGTTACGCGGCGGCAGTCGCCTCGCGCCAGGCGTCGTTAGCCGCGGCGCGGAAGGTGCGCAGGGCGGATCGGCTGATCAGGTGACGTTGGATGTAGAAGGTGTTGTAGACGCTCGCGTGGGTGGTGAGGAAACGTTGGGCGGAAGGCTGAGACTTGAAGAGCTGCATCTTCCGCTCCCGTCGGCGGATCGGCAGGTGGGAGTTTTCTGCTCTGTTGTTTTCTCGAAGCCGGCCTGGCCGGTGAAGGTCCTCCAGGCCAAGTTGCTTTAGCGCCGCGCCGTACGACCTCAGCCCGTCCGTGGTGATCGCTTCTGGCTCCACGGGCTGGTTGCGCAGCAGGCGTCTTAGAAGTTTCAGCGCGGCCTCAGTGTCGCGCCGCTTCTGCACGACCACGTCGAGTACCTCGCCTTCGTCATCGACGGCGCGCCAGAGGTACATACGCTTGCCCCCGATGGAGCAGACGACCTCGTCCAGATGCCAGCGCGGCGACGGGGCAGGGCGATTGCGCTTGAGATTTCTGGCGATCTGCGGACCAAACTTGATCGTCCAGCAGCGGATGGTCTCATAGCTGACGTCGACGCCCCGGCGAGCCATCATCTCCTCGACGTCGCGAAAGCTCAGGGTGAAGCGGAAATACAGCCAGACGGCGTGTCTTATGACCTCAGCCGGAAACCGGTGGCGCTTGAATGAGAGCTGCACGAACCATCTCCGAACTCGAGCCCCGTTGAGGCCGGAAGTGGAGACAAGTTAGCGTTAGACTGACAGCACCGTTGCGGGCGCTCAAGCTGGACAGCCAGGATGCAGCGACGCTTGAGACCCTGAGTGAGCGCTACCGCGAGAGTCTCGACGAAGCCAAGGAACAGACCGAGTATCAGGACCAGAAGGCTGCGCGCCTCCTCACGGTGATCTCGATCTTCGCGGCCATCGGCGGGGTAATTTTCGGCAAGTTCGCCGACTACTTTCCGCCCAAGGGGTCCTACGGTTCCGGTGAGTTCTTGGTGGTCCTAAGCTACCTGTTGTTCGCCGCCTTCCTCTTCAGCGCGCTGACCGGAGCGACGGTGATCTTCCACGCCAGCCGCACCCGCTATCGATGGGAGACTAGCAAGTCCACGCTCGCCACGCCGATCGTCAAGTCGCGCCTCTTCTACATGCCGATCAGCAAGACCCGAGCTGAGGCCTGGGCCGATGCGGTCAAGACGTACTTGCCGTCGGCCGGCGAGAACAAGAAACCAACTGTCGAGATCGCGGCGGACTATCTGCGCGATAGCGTCATGGAATCTTATCTCGTCGCCTGCAAAGCCAACGACAAGGTGCGCTACCTGCGTCCGGCGCAGGACTTCTTGTCGCTCTCGACGAAGCTCTTTCTCGGGTGGCTGGTGTTTGCGGCCCTAACGTTGGCGTTCGTGCCCAAGTGGAAAGAAACGCCGTCGCGGCCCGGCAGCACCTCGATCCAAGTTACGTCGCAATCTTCCGCGACCATTAGTGGGCCGGCCGACTCGCTAAAGTCGCCAAGCGCGTCAGGGACGCAGACAGCCAAGCCATGACCAAGCTCGTATTCATCGACGCCGACAACACACTTTGGGACACCAACGCCGTCTACAAGGACGCTCAACTTTGGCTCCTCGACGCGGTGGAAACTGCGGTCGGCGCCAAGACGCAAGCCGCTGATCGCTTGGCGTATGTGCGGGAGGTCGATCAGGCGATCGCGGCCCAACACCACGGCGGATTACGCTATCCCACCCAAATCCTTGCCCGAGCCCTGGCCCTGGTGCTGAGCGGCGAGGCGATCGGGCGCGCGGTCAAGCGCGTCTGGGCTGACGAGAACGCAGGGTTGGCCTCTGCTCGGGCCCAGGAGTTGGAGGACAGTTTCAAGGAGCAGTTGGACGCCAAGCCCGCGCTACGGACGGGCGTCTCGACGGGGCTCTCGCGTCTTTCATCTGCCGGGTATCGATTGTTCATCCTCACCGAAGGCCAGCGGGCGCGTATTGAGCGCTCGCTGCTGGCTCACGGGCTTGACCACCTGGGCGCCAATATCCTCGAAGCCAAGAAGGAAGCTGGCCTCTTCAAGCGGGTCAGCCGCCTGGAAGGCGCTGACAGTGCCTGCATGATCGGCGACCAACTCGATCGCGATATCGCACCGGCCAAGGCCGCGGGTCTTGTGACGATCTATTTCCCGGGCGGGTTCTCGCCCAAATGGACGCCGCACGAGCGTGACGTTGGTCCTGACTACAAGGTCGCCAATTTCGACGAAGCGGCCGACTTCATTCTGGCTGACCAGCATCGCGGCGCGTTCGCTACGGCCTAGTCAAACGCCTCGTGGCGATGAGCGCGCGGGCTTCGCTACAAAAAGCAGGCTGCGAAAACTCAAACTGTAAAGGCGCCGAGGATCGGCAATGGCGCTGCTCCGCATCGAGTTGGAGACAGAAAATGGGATACGCAGTTGTAAGGGTGAAGGTTCGCAGTGCGAACCGAGATCCGTTGTTCTTGTTGGATCAGGCTCGCCGGCAGGTCGACCATCTCGGCGCTATCGGTATCCGCTCCAAGCGGCGGCAGACCAACGAACTCTACATGAAGCGGGGTTATCTCCGTTTTTCATTTCCGACGAAACGTCACGCTCGGGCTTACATCGCGCGGCTCGAGATGTTGGATGATCCGGGCGTGAAGTATCGTTTGATGATTAACCATGGCCGCTTGCGTCGGTGATAGTTGGCGGCTCGGTGGCTGCTATCAGCCGTCACCGAGCCGCCGCTGTTTCAGCCGCTCTGCAGGTCGTCGATCATCTCCAGCATTTCCTTGAGCTTCTCCCGCGCTCCAGCCAGTTTGCGGGCGGTGATCAGGTCGTGACGGCCGGCTAGGAAGAGGACGGTTTCAAGGACCTCTTCGGAATGGCGAAGAAGCACCACCAGGTTCTCGCCGCTGGGACCGTTGTTGGCGGCGAACCAGTTGCGCACGGCCCGCGGATTGGCCCGGGTCAGACGCACCACGACCTTCACCGCTGCCGGGCTCTGGCCATACTCGCGCCGCAGCGCCTGGGCGATGGCCTCGACGAAATCCATGCGGTGCGGGTCGGGGTCTTGCGGAAAAGTTTTTCCCAAATCTGACTGAAGTTTTCGGTCCTTCTGCGAACGCGACATTCCCACCGTCCCCGACCTAGGGTCCCACCGGAGCCAAGGTGCTCCGGCTCGGTGACGTTTGGCGTGGGGATTGAAGACAGATGGAAAGTGTAACCGGCGACGAAAAGCCCGCCGGAGCGTCAGTGCGCGCGGCTCAGTACGTTCGGATGAGCACCGAGCATCAAAAATACTCGACCGAGAACCAGGCCGAGATCATCGCCAGGTACGCCGCGCGCAAGGGGTTCGAGATCGTCCAGACCTACGCCGACGAGGGCAAGAGCGGTCTGCGGCTGGACGGCCGCGATGCGCTCAAGCGCCTGATCGCCGATGTGAAGACCGGCCGGGCCGATTTTCAGGCCATCCTCGTCTACGACGTCAGTCGCTGGGGCCGCTTCCAGGACGCCGACGAGAGCGCCTTCTACGAATTCCAGTGCCGTGAGGCCGGCATCATCGTTCACTACTGCGCCGAGCAATTCGAAAACGACGGCAGCCTTTCGGCCACGATCATCAAGAGCATGAAGCGGGCGACGGCCGGCGAGTACAGCCGCGAACTGTCAGCCAAAGTCTTCACTGGCCAGCGCCGCCTGATCACCCTGGGGTTTCGGCAGGGCGGGCCGGCCGGCTTTGGCCTTCGCCGCGTGCTGGTGGACGAGCATCGCCAACCCAAAGGCGTGTTGAACCGCGGCGAGCAGAAGAGTCTGCAGACCGATCGCGTGGTCCTGGCGCCGGGGCCGACCGAAGAGATCGAGATCGTCCAGCGCATCTATTGGATGTTCGTGTTGCATCGCCGGTCAGAGCGCGAGATCGCCATCCTGCTCAATGAGGAAGGGCTGGTGACGGATCTGGGCCGCGCCTGGACGCGGGGCGTCGTCCACCAAGTGCTGAGCAACGAGAAGTACGTCGGCAACAACGTCTACAATCGCGTCTCCTTCAAGCTGAAGAAGAAGCGGGTGGTCAACGAACCGGGCCACTGGGTCCGAGGCGACGGCGCCTTCGATGCCATCGTCGATCCCGATTTCTTTTTGGCCGCCCGGCGGATTATCGAGGAGCGCACGCGCCGGTTCACCGACGAGGAATTGCTGGAGCGGCTCAACGGCTTGCTCACGCAGCGTGGCTGTCTCTCCGGCCTGATCATCGACGAAGTCGAGGACATGCCGTCCAGCTCCACCTACCGCCATCGGTTTGGCAGTCTCGTTCGCGCCTACGAACTGGTCGGCTATGCCATTCCCCGCGACTATCGCTACCTGGAGACCAACCGCGTCCTGCGCGCTTTGCATCCGAAGATCGTCGAACAGACGCTCGGCGCGATCCGCGGGCTGGGCGGCACGGTTCGGGTCGACCCGGCTACCGACTTGATGACCGTCAATGAGGAGTTCACGACCTCACTGGCCATCGCCCGCTGCGCGCCGACCCCGAGCGGTGGTCGCTGGAAGATCCGGCTCGACGCGGGCCTGCGTCCCGACATCACCATCGCCGCGCGCATGAACGCCGACAACGCCACTGTGCGCGACTGGTATCTCCTGCCTTGGATCGATCTTGGCGAGGCGTCTAGGTTGAGGCTCGCCGAGGACAATGGCGTCTTTCTCGACGCATATCGCTTCGACGACCTGGAGCCGTTCTTCGATCTGACGCGGCGGTTTCGCCTGCGGAGCGCGGCATGAACGAGCAGGATCAGCATATTCGCCGCATCCCGATCGCGGCGATCACCGTCCTCAATCCGCGTTCGCGCAACAAGTGGATCTTCCAGGAATTGGTCTCCAGCATCGCCAATCTGGGCCTGAAAAAGCCGATCACGGTCAGCGCGCGTGAGGACGGCGGCTATGACCTGATCTGCGGGCAGGGGCGGCTGGAGGCCTTCGTGGCGTTGGGCGAGACCGACATCCCGGCCGTGGTCATGGAGGCCAGCGTCGAAGATTGCTTCGTCATGAGCCTGGTGGAGAACCTGGCCCGTCGCCAGCACAGTCCGATGGAGCTGGTGCTCGAGATCGGCGCCCTGAAGGAGCGCGGCTACACGGTCGCCGAGATCGCCCGCAAGACCGACTTCAGCCCCGAATACATCTGGGCGATCGTCTTCCTGCTCGAGAACGGCGAGGTGCGCCTGATCAACGCCGTCGAGCGCGGCGTCATTCCCCACACCATCGCCATGGAGATCGCCAAGGCCGGCGACGCCGAAGTCCAAAGCGCCCTGGCCGACGCCTACGAGAACAAGGCCTTGCCCGGCAATCAACTGGTGGCGATCCGCAAGATCATCGAACAGCGCAAGACCAGCGGCAAGGCGGGCCATAGCGGCGCGCGCGGCCACGGTGGGGCAGGGCGGGTAAGGGTCACGGCCGACGCCCTGGTGCGGGCCTATCGCAAGGAGACCGATCGCCAAAAGCTGCTGATCAAGAAGGCGTCGCTCGCCCAGAGCCGTCTGCTGTTCGTGGTCAACGGTCTTCGTCGGCTCCTGGACGACGACCATTTCGTCACCCTGCTGCGGGCCGAAGCCATGCACACCTTGCCCAAGCCCTTGGCCGAGCGCCTCGGCGTGCACGAGGCCTGAGGTGGCTCCCGTTCGCGCCGCCTTCGAGCAGGACCTTGTCACGGTTCGGCTCGACGAGATCTTGCCCATGCGCAAGACGCCCGAGAAGGTGCTGACCTCGGTGAAGTTTCGGCGCATCGCCCAGTCGGTCGCCGAGGTCGGCGTCATCGAGCCGTTGGTCGTGGTGCGATCGCCGGGCGGCGGTCCCTACATGCTGCTCGATGGCCACGTGCGTTTGGCGATCTTGAAGGATCTGGAGGAGCGGGAATCCCGGTGCCTGATCTCCGACGATGATGAGGCTTTCACCTACAACAAGCGGGTCAATCGCCTCGCCACCATCCAGGAACACTACATGATCGTTCGCGCCATCGAGCGCGGCGTTTCTGAAGAGAAGCTCGCCCGCGCCCTCAATGTCGACGCCAAGGCCATCCGCCGTCGGCGCAGCCTGTTGGAGGGGGGCACGCCCGAAGTGGTCGAGCTGCTGAAGGACCGCGCGGTCAATCCGGTGTCCTTCGACGCTCTGCGCAAGATGAAACCGATGCGCCAGATCGAAGTGGCCGAACCGATGATCTCGGCCGGCAACTTCACCTCCGCCTACGCCAAGGCGCTGCTGGCTGCGACCCGCCAAACCGATCTGGTCCATGCTAACAAACCCAAGAAGGTCGGCGGCATGACCAGCGATCAGATGGCCCGCATGGAGCGGGAGATGGAATCCCTGACCCAGGACTTCAAAGCCCTGGAGACCTCGTACGGCGACGACGTCCTGCACTTGGTGATCGCGTCGGGCTATCTGTCTCGCCTGATCGGGAACAGCGAGATCGAGCGCTATCTGCGCGGGCGTCACTCGGAGATCCTGGACGAGTTTCGGGCCATCGTGGCGGCGGCGTCGTTGGATCGGGCAGTGACGCTGGGCGGGCCGAGCGAGGCGTAGTCTTTCGTGCGAGCAGGTTTTAGATCGATGGACCGCTCACGATCGCGGGTGCTGGTTTAGGGCGTGAAGCGTACGCCAATCCATCCGCCACAGCCTACCGCCTTCTGACGCGGCGAAGGCGTTGGCCTCCTCGGCTGAACCGATCGCGTAATCGCCGATCAGCCGTTCACACAGTGGCTGGTCGGTGTTCAAGAGCGCCGGCACATGGGGATTGGCGGCCAGCGCTCGATCAACACAGGCCTTACGCTCAGCCGAGCGGCGTCGCGTCCGGATAGCGTGATAGGCGTCGATCCAAAGCCATGCGGCCTGGTCATCGTCGTCGAAAATTGCGCGCAGGCTTTCGAAGCGCTTGAACCGTTGCACCGACAACAGCGCGGCGACGAGCAGATATCGAACACCAACGCGATCGGCGACATCCTGTCGGAGCAGGGCGCTGGAGACATCGTGGTCCCGGGGGCGCTTATCCCTATTCTGGGGTCAGGCGGTTCCGCTCGGCCTCGAAAAATTGGTGCTGACCCGTCAGTCCTACGCCTTCGAACACGTTGGCGGCGAAGGGGGACACCGCCCATTGCCGGTGCTCGTTCGTGGTCTTCTCGCGCATGAACCGTTCAATCTCAACCGCGCGATCACGCCCGCGGCTATCTCCAGTTCGGCGGCCGACGCGATCGTATAGGGCATCCTGTCAGGAAGGGTTGGGTCCAGACTCACCTCAGCGAGATGGCGGCGCACGCCTTCGTCAAGGAGGCCGTAGATCGTGGGGTTGAACGCCCACCAATCTTCCAGGGTCACCACCAGCGGATAAGGGTTCTTTTGGCTGGCCGATGACGCCGTGGCCGGCGGCGACGTCTTCACCATCACACGGCGCATGACGAGGTGCATGTGTTCTGGGCGCGCTAGCGCCAGCGATCGCCTCGACTATGGGGGTGTGAAAGCCGGCAAGGTGTCGAAATCGAATCTTTGAGCGTTCAGCACCCGGTCCTCGAACACCGGACGCACGGTGATCCTGCTTCCGCGCGGATCTTGCTCTGTCCTGAGGGAAAACTCCAACTGGGCAAGGACGCCGAACCGACGTTCCACGTCCTTGACGTCGTTTTCCTTGAGGACGAGTTGATAGTCTGAGGTGGAGAACGATGGCGGCGCGTCATCTTCCGGATCGTCGTCGTCCGAACTGTCCTCGGTCGCTGACTGGAAATCCCAGTCGACCGCCAAGCGCAGCTTGCCGTTTCCGGTGGCCCAAGTGGGTTTTTGGGTCGGAAACCGGGTCTCCAAATCCAGGCCTGGCAAATGATCGTAGACCTCGATTAGACCGTCGATGACCGTATCGGCACCTTCCCGTCTCGACAGGGCTTTGCGCACCACGAAGTTGACCGGGCTGTCATGGATGAAGGCCTCGACGACCGACTTGACCATTGCGGTGGTGTCCGCCGACCAATCGGCGCGGTCGGGGCTGTCGACCTCAAGTTCCGGCGCTGAGCCTTGACGCAGCGTGGTGAAGAGCAGAGCGCCGGCCTTGGCGGTTCGCGCTGTGCGATCGAGCAAAAACTTGACCGCTTCGCGCGACAAGTTCGCCACAAACCGATGCGCCGCGCGTCGGATGATCTCGTCTTTGATCCTCACCAGATGTGTACGCCCGTCGTGCCACACGAGCCTCTGCAGCTCGTAGATCGCGTCGGCCCGGTCAGATCCAGCTGCCGGAGCGGGGAGCTTGATGGTTGGATAAAGATCTTCAGCCGTGGGTTGGGCCTGGCGCCAGGCTTCCGACATCCGACTCCACCATTCTTCCGGAGTGTCGGGCAGGGGCGGGGGTTCGAGATAATTTCTCAGGCGAATTTGACCGGGGTAGGGGGCGTCCGCTGGCGGAGCCTTCTTCACCGCGTCACGCACCTTGACGTAGCTGCCTTCCGATCCGGGGACCGCGCCCTTGATCAGAATAAGACCGCGTTCGACGTCCACCTTCCAAACCGTGACGTTCAAGGTGGTCACGGTTTCCTGACCAAGATGGCCCGCCATCTTCTTGCCTGGGAAGGTGCGACCCGGATCCTGCCGGTTGCCCGTAGATCCGTGCGAACGGTGTGAGACCGACACGCCATGACTGGCGCGAAGACCGCCAAAGTTCCAGCGTTTCATCGCGCCGGCAAAGCCCTTGCCGACAGTGATGCCCTGCACGTCGACCTTCTGGCCGGTGACGAAGTGGTCGGCTTGCAACTCGGCGCCTACTGCGATCAGAGCGCTTTCCTCGACGCGGAATTCGGCGACGATGCGCTTGGGTTCCACCGCCGCCTTGGCGAAGTGACCGCGCATGGCCTTGGGCGTGTTCTTGGGCTTCTTGGCCCCGGCGCCCAATTGCAGCGCGGTGTAACCGTCCTTCTCGACCGTACGCTGCGCCGTGACCTGGCAGCCATCGAGTGAAAGCACCGTGACCGGAACGTGCTCACCGGATTCGTCGAACAGACGGGTCATGCCAAGCTTCTTGGCCAGCACGCCAGTACGTTGGAGCGGCATCGTCATGACAGCGCCACCTCGGGAAAGCCCTGGTAGATAAACAGCAAATGCGCCGGATTGAGGGTTTGCTCCAATCGCTCGCGCAGCGCCGCCTGGAACGCCGAACCGCATCGCCGGCGACCGCCCGTCCGGGGAATGGCCTTGTCAAAAAACGACGTCGCCAGATCGGCCGCGTACCGATCACAAATCTTTCCCAGGGTTGAGATTGTGACGGTCGGGCTCAATCGCTCGAACCCATTATTGGTCAGCTTAGCGCCCGGGACGGAATAACAGACATTGAGGAAAAGGAGTTTTGCGCTCGTTTGGTTGGTCGCGCTCACCACGTCTTCGCGTTGGATTTCATCCTTCAGTTCGTTGGATCGGACAATTTGCCAGTTCCGCACGCGAAGGAAATTCTTCTGGGCTCTGGGCGCGCTGAGGTCGCCGTGGCAGGCCACGTGAACCAAGGACCACTCCCGGCTCGAAAGATATTTAGCGACCTGGTTGGTGAAGCCGGGCACCGCCGGCACCTTGGCGGGTTCGGGGTCCTCATGCTCGGGATCCACCGGGATCGGCAAGACCTCGAGCGGCTTGAATTCGGCGCCGGCCAGCGCATTCAGGCTACGACGCTCGATGTAGCGCCTCACCGCCTTAAGGCTGGAATCGTCGATCAGGCCGTAGGCCGGCTCAAGGATCGCCGCGTCGTCGTCATGGGGCAGATCCTGTCCGCTGTCCGACAGCGGTGGCGAGAACAGCAAAAACCGATAGCCAAGGAAGCCGGTCGCAGAGGGCGCATTTGGTGAAGGCTTGCGAGGGTGCAGTAGCGACCAGGGGAAGGGGGGGAATTTTGCGAAGAGCGTGAAGACCTCGAACTCTTCCACGCCTTGGTTATGGGCGCCGTCCAGCAACTCCACGAAGGTTTTGAGGTTGTCCTCTTCCATGGCGTCGACGAGGAAATCGTACGACAGCTTGCCGGCTGCCCCAGGCAGACCCTCCGGCGCGCGGGACGCGGTTTCATAGAAGAAGTCATTCAGCGACAGAAGTTTGATGACTTCAGTTTTGAAATCATAGATCTCCATGACTTCTTTGAAAAAGGGGAAGGATTTCTTCGTCTCGCCGAAGATGACCCGCAAGGCCGTCGCGGGCTCGTTGCCTTTGTCATAGGATCTGTCTTCTTCGCCAGGTCGCCAGGCATCGAAATAGATCTGAGAGCGCACTTTGTTCGGCGTTGACACTTATGTCCCCCAATTCGAGGGGAGACTATCCGGTGCGTAGAAGCTTAAACTTCCGCCGACCGCCCCCCCCAAAACTACTGCGAAACGCCACTACCCCTTCGACGGCGTCGGGCATCGAAAACTCGCTGGCCGAAACGTCGAACGTTATTTGTTGGCCCAAGGTCGCGGGTTTGGCAACCGTTGCGCGCGATCCGTCGTACGATTCAAGCCAGACGTGAAGTTGGGCGGCACCCTCACGATCTGGCATGAGGGGTTTGAGCAGGTGGCGGACGTCCCAATCGACCCGCACGTCGACGGACGGGGGATGTCGCTCGTCCTTTGAAAACTCGGCGACAGCGACCAGGCGCCGGGAACTGACGTCGCCAAACAACGGCGAGAGCGTGGACTCATCGAGAAACAACGTGGGCGCGGCGTCTGTGAAGGCGGCCCCACGCGAGAACGGAGCGCCCGACTTGAGGTCCACGGCCAGGCCGACCACGGGGACTGCGGTGAGGCTGAAATCGCGAGCGGGCTTGCTCGCGCGGGGAACGAAGAAGTCCAGCTGTTCGGTGATCGGGCTTGGTCGCAACGCTCTGGCCAGATGCTCCAGCGGCGTGCCGAACAGAGCAACGTGATCGACAAATTCCGTTTCCAGGCGCTGTCCGCTCTCATCGACCGAGATCAAGGCCGAGAGCCTTTGGGCCTGCGCGGCGAGCACGGCGCGCAGAAGTTGCTGCTCGGGCGTCAGTTGCGAAAGGGCGAACTGGCAAAGCTCCAGCCTTGCTTGGCGAGGCAGGCGGTCCCGATCGCGAACGGCCGAGACAAGGCGCTCGATGCTGGTGACCGGATCGTAGTCAGAGGGCAGTCGCACGCCCGCCCCACGGCCAAACGCCATCATGTTGACGGTCTGGTCGTGAACCCTGGCCACGGACGCGACGAGGTCGGGCGCTAGGTCGCCGTCCAAGCCGACAGCGTGGGCGAAGAGCCCGGCGGTACGACCGTAGGCCTCGTACTGGTGAGGCGCGGTGCGAATGAGGATCGCATCGTCCGGGTTGATTTCGTCGCGACCCTGATCGACGCCGATGACCGTGGCGACGCGTCCCGAGACCGCTTGGCGCAGTAGGGGAAGCCTCTCCGGTTCGACGGACAAGATCCACAAACGGCGACGCGAAGCGGGCGGCTCATCCAAGGCAAGGGGAAGTTGCAGCGCCACAGGCCGGAGAGTGTGCTGAGTCTGGTGACAGGACCAGCGCTAGGGCTGGACGCTGATCTCGAAGATGCGCTCTTCTGCGGGCTCCTTTTCCCAAGGGCGCTGGCGCCTGCAAACGATGTTCCAGGATCCGACGCGCAACATCATCACCTGCCACACCAAGGTGGTCGCGCCTTTGATCGGATCGAGCGCGGTGTTGAAGTCCAGGACCTTCCAGGCTTCGGTTTCGGGTGTCGTGATCGTCCAGCGGTAGCCGGAACCGGCGCGGCTTTCGACTTCAAGCTTAAGAGGTTGGCCAAGAGTAACGCTGCAGGGGATGCGGTTCGTCATCATGGCGTCCTCCTACTATTCGACCTGTGGATCATAGAAGACGAGGTTGGCGTCCAACTCGCACTTTTCGTAGGCGATGCGAGCAAAGCCAGCCTCGCCCCAGCCTTCGCCCCAGCTGTTTTGGATGATCCAGGCCTTCTCCACGTCGTCGTATCCCACGACGCAGACCGCATGGAGCCCCAACGGTGGCCCACTGGCGGGCGCGTAGACTCCGCTCTTGTAGTCGAAGAAATCGTCATAGACCTCCATGCTGCCGATGACGGGCCCGCTGCTAACCAGCGCGGAGCGACGTAGCGATTGGGTAGAGACGCTCATATAGGTTGAGATGCCCACGCGCGGGCCAGCTACCGCGCCGCAGTCCAGCTCGCTCATGCGATCGTAGGGCGCGAGGTCTTCACTGACCACGCCACCGTGGTCGCGGAGGAATTTGAGCGCGTCCGTAACCCTCAAGCCCACCGCAGGGTCGCCGCCTGCGCACTTGAACAGATGCGCCTCAGAAAGATCTATCCTCAAGACGGTGGAATAGGCCTTGATGCGCTTGCGCGCCTCGACCACCGCCAAGGTCGCGAACGCCACGCAGGATTGACAGTCACCCTGGTCCTTTACCGGCGAGAGCCAGTTGCCGTCATCGTGGTCGCGCCAGTCGTGCCTTGGCGGCAAGTCGTCGGACGATCCAAACCGTCCGATCCAGTCGGCCGTTTCCTTGGCGAGCTTGATTTCGTCCGGGCTCATGATCAGGCCGGTCAAGGCGCGCCGCCGGTCCATTCCCGTCTCGCCGGCCGTCCAGTGCAGTCCCTCGGATTGGATCTTGGCGTTCAGCTCTTCAATTCGCGACGTCATTGCACCCCTCCACCGTTAAAGGCGATTAAACTGGGTTTTCGTGAAAGTTGTACTGCTTGATCGCCTCGCGTGTGTTTTTCCATCCCATGGCGCACGCGGTGAGCAATCCCGCGCCTGACGGCCGTGGCCATCAGGCGCGGTAGTGTCAGACCACACTCGATTCCATGTGCTTGCGTTGGCGTTCCAGCGCTTCTGGCAGGCCAGACAGGGTGTTTTCCTGCCAGCCCAGCGGCCAGGCGTTGTCGCGCCAGGCTTGGATCGCGTGGTGATCTATCGCCCACCAATCGTCGAAGGCGCGACCCAGCGGCCAGGCGATATGGTGGTAGCGGTGCCAGATCATGGTCGTGTCCAGCACGGCCAGGCGCGAGGGCAGATGCAGAAGCGCCAACCGAAGCGACCATTGAAGCCATTGCAGCGGTCCTGCGCCATCGCGCGGCATGGGGTCCCACGGAATGCGATCCCAGGTCTTCTGAGCATATTCCGCGAAGTTTCGCGCGCCGGTCTGATCACCATAGGGATGCTCTGTCAGCACCTGGAGCAGCGAAGCCGCCGGGTAGAGGGTCAGCCAGGGCAGGGCGATCGCGAAGAGCCACACGGACGGATCGAGCCAAGCCAGAGAGCCAAAGAGGCTTGCCCACATTGCGGCCGCGGCGAACCGGCGCCCCACGGGGCCCTGGGTCGTTCCCGCCACGATCCTGGAGACCGTCTTTTTGGCGTACCACAGCGGATTGAGCAGC
This sequence comes from Caulobacter sp. AVps18, assembly GCF_058681425.1. NCBI lineage: Bacteria > Pseudomonadati > Pseudomonadota > Alphaproteobacteria > Caulobacterales > Caulobacteraceae > Caulobacter > Caulobacter sp. AVps18. Next base: position 3,753,982 of record NZ_CM178737.1, on the reverse strand, counting down.
TTGCTCGCCAGCCGCTTGTAGAACTGGCCAGGCTTCATGGAGCGCTCAAACCCTTCGTGGGCCAGATCCATACCGTCGATCTCGTAGATCGTTCCGAGCCAGCGCTGCCGGTGGTGGCGGCCATGAGCCTTCATATAAACGCGGGCGGGCAGCGTGCCCACCAGCACCGAACAGGTTTCGGCCAGGGTGAACCGAAGCGCGCGAAGCCGCGGGCGTGGCAGGCCCAAGGCCTTCCAACCCTCAAAGCCGACCCCGTGCCCGGCCTCGTGCATATGACCGACGGTCAGGCTGCGCAACCGGCCAGCCGCGGTCAGGGCGGCCAAGATGGCCGGAGGCACTAGGGCCACACCGCCCAAACCAAGGTGGGTGGCGGCGTAACCAAGCCCGCCCGCCGCGGAGGACGATAGCGCCAGGATCGCGATGTCCTTGAGCAGAGCGCGCACCGGACCGGTGGATCGCGGCGCTTCGTCGGGCGAGGGTAGGCCGGTAATCCAACGGTGCGGTCCGACCAAAGCCGCCGGCAGACGGTCGCGATCAGCGTAGGTTGCTTGGATGAGATCTTGGTAAAGCTTAGATTGCATTGCGAGCCCCTTCCATCGTGGGAGGGCGGTCGACGTCGACCGCCAGGGCTCTTCAGGTATCGAAAGGGCGGCACCCGCTGGGGGGAGGGAAAATGATGGAAACCGACCAAAAACCTCAGCGTGGCCGACCCCCGTCCAAGATCGCGGCCAAACCGTGGGGCGCATACATCGAAACGGTCACGCGCCACAGTTTTGGCGTCCCGGCGCGTAACAAGGAACTCTTCCAGACCCTGCACCGCATCGCGCCCTCGAGCGTCCATGGGACGATCGACACGTTCCGATTGGTCCTGGCGGGCAAACGACCGGCGTTGAATGGATTTGCTGCGGCGCTGATCAAAGCGCTTGGCCTGCATGATCGCGGTTTGACTCCAGAGGCGTTCGAGCTGCCGCTGGACGAGTTCGAGCACCTGCTGGCGCAATCGGCGCCGTCAGACTTGGAGACCGCGCTCAAGAGCTTGGGCGACGGCACGACGTTGCGGCTTCGGGCGCCAAACACCCTCGATCCCGTCATGGGGCACATGGGGCGCGCGCTCGAGCCGGTTATGGTGCTGACCCCCAATGTCCGGCATCGGCTTGAAATTGACCGCCCGCTGACGGCCCGCGGCGTCGCCGGGCCGATGATGATCCTGGGCTACGGCTATGACGACAAGGTCTGGCAACTCGTCTCCGCGGTCGCCGATCCACCCTTACCGCCCAACCGCGTCGTTCCCTGGGGGGCGCTCACTGGTGTCTCCATGACCCCCATGCCCCAGCGTGGACGCTTCGCGCTGCACGTCGTGGGCTCCAGCGACGCCTTTGGAACGAACCTGACGGCGATCTACGCCAAGCACCTAACCGGCGACGGATATCTGTCGGGCCAGGAATTGCTGTCGATCCAACACGCGATCGCGGAAAAGCCTCTGGGCCTATGGTCCGCGAGTCTGAAGTATACCGTGGCGGGGTGAGGGTGACCGGAGCACGCGACGCCGTGGGAGCCTTAGCCAAGAGGACTGCTGGAAATGCGTGATGGCTGGCGTGGCGAGTCGCTGAGGTGATATGCGAGCGTCCGTGGCGAAGGGTGAAGATCTTAAGGTGATGGCCGCGACGCTGGAGGCGAGCGGCGACTATCGCGTGCTGCGACGCCTGGCGCCGAGACCCTCTATCGGCGTTCTGGACGGGGTCCTGACGCGCACGGGTCTCTTCGTCGATGTCGAGACGACAGGCCTGGACCACCGCCGTGACGAGATCATCGAATTGGCCATGATCCCGTTCCGCTATGGGTTGGACGGCCGGGTCTACGAGGTCGGCGAGGCCTTTCAGGGTCTTCGTCAGCCGACATCGCCCATCTCCCGGGAAATCACCGCGCTGACAGGCATCGACGACGCCATGGTCGCGGGCAAGGCGATTGACCTGGACGCCGTGGCGGCGTTCGCCGCGCCGGCCGCTCTGGTGATCGCCCACAATGCTGCCTTTGATCGCCGTTTCCTGGAGCGGTTCTGCGAGGTCTTCCGCACCAAACCCTGGGCCTGCTCGATGAGCCAGGTGGACTGGAGCGCCGAGGGGCACGAGGGCGTCAAGCTCGCCTGGCTCGCGGCTGGCGCCGGGTTCTTCTATGATCGGCACCGCGCGGTGAACGATTGCGCCGCCGCCATTGAGCTCTTGGCGAGCGATCTGCCGAGAAGCGGCGGCCCTGGCCGCCTTGCTGGAACGGACGCGCACGCCGACCTGGCGGATTTGGGCCGAGAACTCCCCCTTCGCGATGAAGGACCAACTCAAGACGCGGGGCTATCGCTGGAACGGCGATGACAGCGTGCCGTCCCGCTGCTGGTATGTCGATGTCGCCGAGGCCGACAAAGAGGCGGAGTTGGCCTTCCTGCGCCAGGAGATCTATGGCGGCCAGATTGATCTGCTGACGCGGCGGGGCGACGCCTACGATCGGTTTTCGGAGCGGTGCTGAGAGGGCGATTTCGTCTTGAGTTGGCCGCAAACCGGCGTCAGCCTAGCCCGTCCCCATCTCGACTGGAGGGATCCCCATGCGCCGTACCCTGGCTTTGGCCGCCGCCCTGCTGACCCTGTCCCTCTCCAGTCCGTCCTTCGCCGCGTCGTGCCGCGACGCCAAAGGCAAGTTCATCAAGTGCCCGGCCTCAGCGCCCGCCCAGCCGTCAAGTGCAAGGATGCCAAGGGCAAGTTCGCCAAGTGCGGCACGCCCGGCGCCAAGCCGGTCGGGTAAACCCGTGAGCCTGGGCTAGCCGAGCGCCCGGTTCAGTTCCAAGGCCAGCCGCACGCCGGCCTTCTTCAGCTGCAGAGCCACGGCATTCTTGGCCTGTTCGTCGTAACCGGCGGGCAGGCTGACTGGCGAGGTGTCATTGGCGCAGCCGGGCTTGGAGCTGATCGTGTAGACGCTGGCCTTGGCGACCGCGAAGCTCTCCATCGCCCAGGTCTTGGCGTCGCCCTTCTCCCAGGCCTTGCGTTCGGCCGGGGTGATCTGGGCGGCGAGGCTGACGGCCAGCTTCGCCGGATCGGCTTCGATCGCCTCGACGATCACCGTGTCCCAATAGCTGTGCAGATTGAATGTGTGTGGGCCGCCCAGCGCCAGCGGCACGCAGTTGCCGCCCCGGTCCTGATTGTCGGCCGCGTGCAGCGGCTGATGCAGGTCGCCCACCAAATGCAGCACGAACTTGAAGGCTAGCAGTCGTTCGGTCGGATCGGTCTTGGGATCGGCCAATTCCTTTTCGAAGGCGTCCAGGCGGCCGATGACGCAGTCCTTCTCGGGACCGGCGCTGGCTGGCGCGGCGCTGGCGGGAAGCCCGAAACAGGCGGCGGCGAGATCAGGGTGGTCAAGTTCGGTGTCGACGAAGTGCCACTCGGTGGTCTCGCTATGATCCTTGCGCCAGGCGTCGGCCCACGAGGCGCGAGCGCCTAGGTCAGCGGGTGTTAGGGCGTCGGTGTCGGCCGCCAGCAGGGCGTCGACCGCGGCGGCGGCCTTGGGCGTAAGATATCCGCAGATATCCGCGCGCGATCTGAGCCACCACGGCGTGGCCTTCGCGGCCCCAGGCCTGGGCCGAGGCGGGAACGGCGATGGCGGCGACCAGGCCGAAGAGGGCGGCGCAGGTCTTCACGACGCGATGCATGGATGATTCCCCGGAGATTATGCCGCGCTCATGCCCGCTTGGCCCCAGCCCCGCAAGGCGATGCTCAGGGCGCGCGCAGCAGGCCCGATAGGGCGACCGCCGCAGCGGCGACAACGCCGATCGCCGCGACCAGTCCCGCCCACCCGGCAGGCGTCAGCAGTTGGGCGGTGGGGCGGCGTCTGGGCGGCATGGATGGACCTTAAGCGGGGCAGTGCGTCTTGGCCAACGGGCCGGCGTCGGTTTCGTCGGCGTCGTTTAGCCTCAGGCCCAGTTGCTCGCTCTTGAGCGAAACCTCCTGGTCGAAGTTCGACAAGGTCACCCCCACCAGGCGCACGCCCAGCCGAAGCGGATAGACCGAGCGCATCAACTCCACGCCGGTTTGAGCCAGCGTCTGAGCGTCCTGGATCGGACCGGGCAAGGATCGGCTGCGGGTGGCCTGTTGGAAGTCGGCCCACTTGATCTTGACCGTCACTGTGCGGGCCCTGGCGCCGGTGCGCTCGCACCAGGCCCAAACCTTGTCGGCCAGGGCCTGAAGCTCCGGCTTGATCGCCGCCGGGTTGATCAGGTCCATGTCGAAGGTGGTCTCCGAGCCCAACGATTTGCGCGTCCGGTCGGGATTGACCCGCCGGTGATCCTCTCCGCGAGCGATGGCGTAGTACCAGGGGGCGGACTTGCCGAAGTGGTGCTGAAGGAAAGTCAGGGACTGGCGGTGCAGGTCCTCGCCGGTGAAGATGCCCAGGCGGTTCATCTTGGCCTCGGTCACCGCGCCCACGCCGTGGAAGCGGCCGATGGGCAGGGTTTGCACGAAGGCCTCGCCCTTGCCGGGCGGCACCACGAACTGGCCGTTGGGTTTGCGCTGATCCGATGCGAGCTTGGCCAGAAACTTGTTGTAGGAGATGCCCGCATAGGCGGTCAGACCCGTGGCCGCAAGGATCCGGGCCCGGATCTCCTGGGCCGTTTCGGTGGCGGTCGGCAGACCGGCGCGATTGTCGCTGACGTCGAGATAGGCCTCGTCCAGGGACAGGGGTTCGATCAGGTCGGTGTAGTCGGCGAAGATCTCGTGGATCTGGCGCGACACGGCCTTGTAGACCTCGAACCTGGGCGGCACGAAAACCAACTGCGGGCACTTCTTCAATGCCGTCGTCGACGGCATGGCCGAGCGCACGCCAAAGGTTCGAGCCTCGTAGCTGGCGGCGGCGACCACGCCGCGCTTTGCCGGATAGCCGACCGCCACGGGACGGCCTCTCAGGCTGGGATCATCGCGCTGTTCAACGGACGCATAGAAGGCGTCCATGTCGATATGGATGATTTTGCGAATCTGATCGCCGGCCATGCCGGGAGGCTATCAGAAGTGAAACAAAAAGGGAACGAAAAATGGCGAGCTCGTCCCCCCTAACGCAGCTTCAGTTGCCGCCTTGGCGGCCGAGCATTGGCTTCAGTTCATCCCAGAGTACGTCCTCCATGAACGCGATGAGACCCCGGCTCAGCGCCGACTTCGAAGGAGGCGGGTAAACCATCGCGACCCGGACCCGGACCGGCCAGCAGGCGTCCGGTAGCCACCACGACAATCTCAGCGCCGTGGTGCGCTGACTATTGTGTTCTTCCCACAGCAAGTGCTGCGCCAGTCGGTTTTTGACGGACTGATGTTTGCCGGCGCACTTGCCGACGTAGAGACAGGTTCCGCGCCTGTCCTTATCGACGATCTTCGGCGTCAGGGGCTCTCGAGGATATTGCTCTTTTCGGACGGCGAAGGCGCTCTTGCATGCGTCGATGCCCTCGGCCGCAATTTCAATGACGTAGAGGGATGGGCAGCGCGTCTCCGGAAGTTCGGTCAGAAGTGTTTGTGACGCTGACATTTTGCTTGGGATCGTAAAGTCGAACGAATTAATCGCGTGCCCGTGCTGCAAATCGTCATGCCAAGTTTGCGCCAAGATCGCGGCGCGTTCTTCGAGGCCTCTCCAAGGAGCGGTCGCGCTCAGGAGTTCGTGCATTTCTTGGTGTCCTTGCCTCTGACGCTGTATGCTTCGACGTGACGCGGCAGCACTTGACGCCCTGCGGCCGACCGCAACTCGCGGATGATCCCACTGGCGGCCCAGCCGCTAGCGGAGGAGATATCCCTCAAGGTGCAGGCCGTTCTTCTTGTCGACCTGGATGGGATAGTAGGGCCAGAAATCGCGTAGGACCGGTGCGTGAGGATGTTTGTAGCCTTTGTGCGCCGGGTCTGAGGAGAAGATGGACGCGCTCGGTGAAAGCTTCGCGCCGATCCCGGCATGCCAATTGCTTTGCGCACCATGATGCATCACTTGGAAGATCTTCGCGCGCGCGAGGCGCAGGACTTTTCCGTAGAATTTTTCGAAGGCGATGTAGCGAACGTCATCTAACGTCCCGTCACCGGTATGCATCTGTGAGAAGTTGCGAGTGGGGTACCTAAGGACGGTCGCCTGTGACTCCCAGCAATGCAAGTAGCCCGTGGGCTGACGCAGCGGCCCGGAATAGAGGAAGAGCGAGATGAGATTGCGTTCTTCGGGGGTCGTGAACTTGGCGTTGTAGGCGGCTTTCAACGCCGCGAGCGCCGTTTTCCCTTTCTTCGGATCATTCCTCAAAGTGGCGATCAGCGGCTCGACAATGGCCAGGAACGCCTTGTCAATCTTCGGGGCGAACTGGGCGTCATTGTAGGGAACAAACTCCCAGTAGAACGGGGCGATGATGGGCGCGCCCGGGCGCAGGTAACGCGCTGGCGCGCCGGCCGAGTCCTGGAAAACCGGATCGCCCTTCGCCTCCGCGGGTGGTTCGCCGGCATCGTGTTTGAGGCCCGGTTCACCACGCTCGGTCGAGCGGGCATCTGGATCCGCGGATGGTTCGGGACCTTCGCCGCCTTCGGCGACATCTTCTGGGCCGGCGCCACCAACGAAGACGATCTCCCCGATTTCGCTGCCATCCACGCTTCTCAGATAGGCCGCCGGATCGGCAAAGAAGCGGAACAAAGGATCGCCGGCGCCGACACCCTGGTCTATCGCGAAGAGGATGCGTCGCCAGGCTGGCACGTACGGCAAAAGCAGCGTGCGTACGGGGAGGCGCGAGATCAGATCGACGAAGCCGCTGATATGATCCTTGTCGAAATGCGACAGCACCGCCAATTGGATCGCTTGGCTGCCCAGCGCGCGCTGTCGATGGACAAACCCATCGATCGCCTTGGTGACCAGGGCCGCGCTGGAAGTTGTTCCGCAGTCATAAACCCAGGTGAGCGGACCACCGCTTTTACGCTCGAGCGCGCCCGAGGCGAAGAGTCCCTGGCCTACCGGCCACCAGTCCAAGAGAAGATGATACCTGGGCGTGGGGCCGCCGCGGTAGCGCCTCAGTTGCTGATATAGATCGGCGTCGGGAAATTCTGTTTGCTCCGACGCCGTCATGTACTCGCTCAACTCGACGACCGTAGCGGCCGTTAAATCATCCCGCCAAGTGCCAGCGCAGATTTGCGCGACCAGGCGGTGGTTGATGTCGCGTCCGGAGCGCGTGAAGTACGCGAGGATCTGTTGCAGATTTAGCGAGGTGTAGATCCTCATTGCCTTGATCAGGCGGATCTCGAAATCCGAAAGTGTGTACGCCGAAACCATCTTTGCCTTAACCCGCCCCAGGCTCAGCCTCTGCAATGCGGCGGCCGAAAAACAATCACCAAGCTAGACCAGTTGCAGTGGTGCTGTGCAACCTGAAGCTTCGGGCGGCGGCTGCGCCAGTAGGCCACCGTTCCCGATCGTTCGCTTTATGAGCACGTCCGCATGTTTGAATTCTTGAACGACCCACGCTCGGAGATCCTCTACGGCCCGGTTGGCGAGACCCAACATTGGGAACGCCAGCTTGAAACCGCGCGGGCCATGATCGATCGCAACCGCGCCGCCGATCGAGCCCTCGCCCTCGAAATCGAGGGCTTCGACCAAGGTGCTAAGGTCGCTCTGAACCCCGACTATGGGGACATGTTGCAAGGGCGGGGTGACGACGGCGCAGAGCTGTCTGTCTACCAATCTGCCACCTCAAGCATCGCGGCGATTGCCGTCATAGCTCCCCTGCTGGAGATGTTGCTAACCCGGCTGTTTCTGTGCCTGGGCGCGCAATATGGCGATCTGATTGCGACGGACATCGCGACGAAAAGGCCGTCACCGCCATTGAGGGACACCTGGGATCCTCACCAGTACTACTGCCGAAAGGCCGCCAAGGATCATCTTGAGCGGCTGGAGTTGGCGGCCAAGGAAGACCTCGTGAGCGGGGTCAATCAGTTGGTGAAACTCACCAAGCTGACCGGCTACCTTCCTGGGGATTTCCGGCAGGTGATCACCGCGATCTTCCACTGCCGCAACCACATGCTTCACATGGGGCCAGAGTGGCATCTGGATCGGCGTGACAGCTTCCTGGACCTGATGCAGAAGCGTGTTTGGCCCGACGGCTGGTTCAGTCAGGCCACCATCGGCGGACGCCCCTGGGTCTTCTACATCGAGGATGCCCTGGCGGACCGAGCGCTTAAGCTCGTCGATGAACTCATCCATGCCGGCGGCGCGTTCATCCAGGCCATCGACGCCACGCTGACGCCGGAAGATCGCAAGGCCAGGATCGCGGCCGCCGCGCCGTGCGCCTGGCCAAGAAGATCCCCGACCTGAAGATCAAGGTGTATTTCTGCGAGCCTCGCGCACCCAAGCACGGGCGCGTGTGCGAAGGCGTCGAAGCCGATCTGATCGCTATGTTTTGCGAGGACTATCGCAGTAGGCCGCTGCGCAATCGCAACACGCCGTCTCATCGCCATGAGTTCGTCTACGCCAAGAAGGATCTGCACGTCCTGCACCCAGGCAAGGGCAGCGGCTATCACTGGGGACTGACGCCGCTTCCCTCGTGCCACTTCTACGGTTGAGCCGAAAACGAACGAGCCGTCGATTCTTTGGATTCGACGGCTCGCGCGGGTAGTCGAGACCCGAGAGACTCAGGCGCAAATCGCCTCGGTGGCTAGGGCGTGGGTCACGAAGAGGCGGCTTTCGACCGTTGCGCCTTCGTCGCCCAGGAGTTGCGCCAAGCCCTCCATTGCGGTTTGGGCGCGCAGCCGATGCAGCGCCGTGACGCCCTCGCTCAGGAAAAGAATGTGACGCGAAGTCTCGTCCAGCGCCGCACGCTGGCTGTCGCGGCAATTGAAACCCCAGCAGAGAACCTCATCGCCAGCGGCGTAGACGGGCAGGTTGGCCGTGAGCGGGAAGGCTTCCGGCCCCGCGCCGAGCGGAACGAAGCGGTCAGTCTCGGGCCTGGCGCGGCGCAGGTCGAGACGACCCAGGGCGATCTTGTCGAGATCCACCGCGCCCAACGGCGCAAGATGGGCCAGAGAGCAGCCGTTGTAGAGATCGACTATGGGATGGATGGAAGCGAGATCCCCTTTCAAGGCTCGGCGCGCCAAGGCCTCGATGCTGGCGCGATGTTTGGAAGGCTTGAGGCCGGTCAGCCCATAGGCGTGACGCCAGGCCGCCAGGCCTGGATCGTCGGTTGGGTTCTGCAGGACGCCCAGTTGCAGGCGCGCCAAGCGTGAGCCGGAGTCCAGGACGCTGTAGGCGCGGCTGCGGTCGGGGCTGCGCGGCAGGCGTGCGGTAAGGCCGCAGACGAAGAGGTCGGGGAAGGCGGCGGCCAAGGCTTGGTCGATGTGGAGTTGCAGCATCGGGAATGTCTCCAGAAGAGAGTAGGGGGAAATGGAGGAGGCGTGGGGGCACCACGCCTCCGGCGCCGAGTTCGGGCGCTCCGCTCGAACAGTGAGTTAGGGAGCGAGCACGTCGCGGCGCGACAGGCCTTCGGCGTAGAGCGGGTCCTTCATCAGGATCCGATGCAGCGCCGCCAGGCGGGTGGTCGGCACCTCGGCGAAGAGGTGATGCACGAGGTGATAGGCGTCGTTGAACGGGTGGATCAGAACGCGGTGGAACCAGCCCAGGTTGTTGTAGGTCGAGCGGAAGTCCGAAGCGCTGGCGTTGTCCCAGTCGTGCTCCTCGGCCTCGGCGACCGCGCGCAGGATGGGGAGGGTGAGGACGAAGGGCAGGGCAAAGCTCGCGAGCCAGGCGATCAGGGCCGGGCCGATGCCGACCCAGAGGGCGATCGGCGTCATGATGGCCAGATGCCAGACGGCGAACCTCAGGACCACGACCGGCTTGGTGCCCACTTCCCAGTAGTATTCGGCGACGTACCGCGGCAGTTCGCGCACGAGCACTCCAACCCAGGCTAGGCCGCCCCGGCGCCCGGCGGCGCCCAGCAAGCCCGGCACGCGTCGGATCAGGCACGGGTCGTCGGCCCCGCCGTAGTTGCGATGGTGGATGACGTGCGTGCCGCGATAGCCGACCACGTCCTGCATCACCGGCCAGGCGAAGAGCAGGTTGCAGAGCAGATCGTTGACCGTCAGGCCCCATTTGCCGCCGCGAGCGATGGCACCGTGGGAGCCGTCGTGGACCATGAGTTCCATGCCGCGCAGGGCGCGGGTGGCCAGGAGCGAGCCCAGCAGCCAAGTGGCCGCCGAGACCACGGGACCGAAAACGGCCCAGGTCATGGCGCAGGCAACACCGCAGAGCGCCAGGCAGAAGTAGATCTGGAAGCCGATGCCCAGGGCGCCGAGCGGGTCCGGGCGCCCGAAGGCGGGGCGGTCAAAGTTGATGGCCAGTTGCTGGACGATCTGGGCCTTGGTCGGCGCGTGGGGCGGCGCGGCGCCCAGCAGCATGGCGTTCAGCTGCGGGTAGCTGGGCGCCTTGCGTCCGCCAGCCGCCTTGCGTCGGGACTTTTTGGGGGTCTTGTGCGACATCGGGTCGTCTCCGGTTGGGTTGAACCAACGGGAGTAAATCTTCTATATAAGCTATTGAAAATAAACAACATTTTATCGCTTCGGTCGGCTACGACAGGCTGCGGCGCGTTCCGGCCGCTTCGGCTGCGGCTCAATATGGTAAATCTGGCTTTAAAATAACGACGTCACCCGCGACTCAAGGGGTTCGCGAGTGTCAATTCGGTATGTTACGCTACAGTTTGATTGGCTCGCCTATGCCGCGTTCCAATGAGCTTAGCTGCATTGAGACCGGCTTTGTTCGACGGAGGACGGCGAGAAAATGCAGGACGGAGTGTGTCTCGACGAGGTTAACGAGGGGTTAGTGGGCCTTGGCGGGCCCGGTTGGGGTTGGGATGGCTGCCGACGAAAGCGACAACGATCCGATGTTCGGCGTGCTTCTACTGGGCTTGACCGCCCATCTCGAGCCGCTGGTCGTGACGAATCCGGAACTCGCCACGGCGCGCGTCCGGCGGATCCGCGCCGAACTGGATCGTTTGGAGACCTGGAGCGCGGGCCGCGTCGATTCGGAGCCCAAGAAGCGCGCCCACGCCGATCGCGCCGAAGACCGTTCTGGGGGCGACGGCGAAGCTGCGCTAACCCTCCACAAGGGAGCCAAGCACGCCGAGAGTCTCTACACCGACAATCGCGGAATCTATGCCCGGGCGGCGGAACTGGCGGTTCTGCGGGTCCTAGAGGTTTGCCCGGGCCGATGGACCAAGACCACCTTGTGGAGGCGCCTTTCGGCGCTCTTGGATATCGGCACCGAAGGCTCGTTCAAGACGCGGCTCAACAAGCTGCGCCATGCCCAGACCATCCATTGGGAAGAGGGCGAACACGGCAGCCCCATCGTCATCACCGAGGCGGGTGAGAAGCGCTGTCATCACTTGATGGTGCCTGGCGCACACGGCATCGACGAGGAGCAGTACGACTGCTTAGCAAAGTACGCGACGCTGCTGCAGTTGCCGCCCAGAAGCGGCGCGAAATTGACCCAAGAGCGCCAGCTCAAGCGCATGGCAGGCCGTTGAGGCTCCAAAGCGCTGCGGGGTGTGCCCACATCTCAAAATATCCCAGATTTTTCGGGCTATCGCGCCGGCGCACACGCTGCATGAGGCGCCGGCTCTGGCGCGCTCGGCCTGTTTCGCCGGAGCCGGCTGCGCCTAGGGGGCGTTGCTACGCGGGCGTCGGAGGTCCGATGCCGTCGCTCAGAGGGCGAAACTGCGGTCCACTGATATCCATGCCCATCTCACCTTGTCGCGCCACAAACCGTGGGTAGGAACTGGGGTAGAACGCAGAGGTCGGAAAATTTAAGTATAGGAAAATAATAGAAAATTTGTCCATTCCGGCGGACTCCGTCTCCGCCACCCACCCCGGAAATTTGTCTCAAGCGGCACTCGGCGCTCCCAAGCGACCGAGTAAGCGCGCCTATTCGCCGCCAATCGCTCGGAACTGACAAGTTTACCGCCCAAAGCCGCACTGGGCCGCACCAATCGAATGGCCGAAGCCAGTTAGGCGGCGATTGTCGCCGCCGCCCAGGTGAGCTCCGCCTTGGCTCGGAGCGTTCGAAGCCCCGGCCGGGAGATGAGGTGAGGCTGGAGGTTAAAGGCGTTGTAGATTGGCCCGTGGCTGGCGAGGAAGCGCTGGGCTGAGCCCTGGGATTTGAACTTCTGCTGCTTTCGTTCTCGTCGTCGGATGACCAGATGGGAGTTTTCGGCGCGATTGTTCTGGCGCATCCCGCCGGGATGATGACGCTCTTGCAGCCCGAACATCTTTATCGCCGCGCGGTACGACGCCAGTTTGTCGGTGACGATCGTCTCGGGCGAGACGCCGGTGTTCCGCAGGAGCCGACACAGTAGCTTCAGAGCCGCCTTCTTGTTGCGGCGTTTCTGGACCAAGACATCGAGCACTTCGCCCTCGTCATCGACGGCGCGCCAGATGAACATCCGGCGCCCGCCGATCTTGGCCACGACCTCGTCCAGATGCCATCGGCCGGTCGGGGCGGCACGGCCGCGCCGCAGATTTGAGGCGATCAACGGGCCAAACTTGATGACCCAGCATCGAATGGCCTCGCGGCTGACCTCGACGCCGCGTTCGGCCATCAATTCCTCGACGTCCCCGATGCTCAGGGTGAAGCGGAAATAGAGCCTAACCGCCTGCAGGATCACTGCCGAGGGGAAGCGATGGCGCTTGAACGAGATGGGTTTCATTTTCTCCTCCGCCCCAAAGCCGCGTTCGCCCGGGTTGCGGAGAAAAGTTAGCGTTAGACTGCCAGCACCTAACTGACAGCACCTCCGAGACTGCTCGGATCGCGTTTCAGGTGTCGAACTTGCTACTCGTGTCCTCGTCGATTTCTTCCAGCCAATCTGTGACGAACGGCGCTTTGCGCTGGGTGGTGGCTTGAGGGGTCTTCATGACTTCCGGATACACTCTGAGGTCACCTGGATTTAGAGAGTATTTTCTCTTGAAGGACCGATAGAATCCCGAGGTGTCACCAAATCCCCAGACGGCCGCGACTTCCATGACGGACAGGTGCGCAAAGCTGGGGTCGCAGAGGGTCAGGTAAACCTTCCGCAGGCGCTGGGTGCGAATATAGTCGGCGACGCCGCCCAGAGGGGCCATGTGCCGATACAGAGCGGCGCGGGACAGGCCGAGTTGATCGCAAAGGTGATCCGGGCCAAGGGTGGCATCGCCCAGATGCCTATTGATGTAACGCCGAATACGAACAAGCTGTGCGTCGGCCAGGTCTTGCTGGTCCTGGTCGCTTTCCGGACCAGACAGTAGAAGGCCCGAGACAAGCCCGGCTGTTGCGTCGATCAGGGCCGGTCCGTCTTCCAGTGCCGCTTCGGCGGCGGCAAGCCACAGGGCTCGCAGATGCGCGCCAAGCACCGTGTTGGCGACGCTGCCCTTGCGCAGGATGAGGCCGTGCAAGTGATCAAGATTGCGCTTGCTCCCCTCCAGCAAACTTCTGGGCAGGATCAGATTCTGAACATAGTTCGCCGCCAACACGCTGCTGGTTCGTGTAAGGTCCAGAAAGCCGACATCGCCAGTCTCGGCGATCTGATCGACGCCTTCGATGTGCTGTCTCTCGGTGCCTTCCAGATAGAGATAGATGCAGATCAGATCGAGGCTGCTGGCTGCGATCTTCTCAGCATTCCTGGAAAAGCGAAATTCTCCGCCCTCCAGCCTGGCACGACTCAGCAGCGCCGGGCCCATCACGTAGACGCGCGTGCGTAGATCCAGTTGATACTGGTTCATGTCAGGAAATTCAGTGTCGAACACGCCGCTGAGGGCGTCGCGAATGGCCTGCGCGACTTCTTGCGGTGGCCCATCGTCAGTGCCTCGCTCCAGGCACGGAAGCTTATTGGTTGTCACGGTTTCGGCACGCTGATTTCTAGGTTCGGTCAATTATCTGTCTCATTGAAACTAAGTTTATGCCTTGCTTGTGAATTTTTTGCTTAGCAGAGCTATCTGCTTTGATTGTCAATTGAAATTGAAATTACACTTTATTATATCTGGAGAGTTTCAACGTGCGAGATTTATAAATAAATTTGACGGATAAGGTTCGGAAATATCTTTTTATGAATTCTTCATTCAAAAGTTAAGCGTATTTGCTTCGCAAATTTCATTCCGACCCCGCTGATGACTTGATTTCCAGTTGATATATCAGAAATCTCAATTTCTGTCCGATGTGCTCGGAAATATTCGACAATAGGAAGTGCAAATTGGAAATTCAAAAATATTGAATATTATTAAGGCGTTATGGGCATTTTCCGTGCATGCAAAACGGCGCGATGTGGCATCGTAGGCAGCGGAAACGGGGACGGCGGCTTGGGTCGCGCCGTTGGTTCGGGGCCATTGCTCGCCAAGGCAGGCGACGCGTTTGGAGGGCCTGCATGACCTTCGCGGGCGGGCCCATCGGCGATCGGCGGCCATCTGCTGACAGTCGTCTCAATCGAATGGACATCCGTCTCAATCTGCCTTGCGAGGCCCGAGAGGGCATGGTCAAGGCCGAACGGCCGTGAGCTTAACCGCCTCTTACGATCTTGCGATCCGGAGAGACCGTGGTGGGCAATCGACTATCTGCACCCGTCGCGCAGCCTCCTGGCCATCCGCCCCGTGCTGCAGACCTTGCCCGGGCGGTTGCCCATCTGGCCGCCGGCGATTTCCATGCTGCGCTTTACGCCGCCAGTGACGCCTGCCACGCCAATCCTGACGACGCCGAGGCTCACTACGCCTATGGCCAGGCCTGGTTGGGTCTGAACCAGACCGAGAAGGCCGAGCACGCCTTCGCCGCAGCGATCCAGAGGGCACCGGCCTGGGCCGAGCCCTGGGTGAACTACGGGGTGGCCCGCTATCGCCAGGGCGCGATCCACGACGCCAAGACCGCCATGCGCGAGGCGCTGCGACATACGCCGGGCCATGTGGCGGCGTCGGCGAATCTCGCCGCCTTCCTGGGCCTGACCGGCGAGCGGGATGCGGCCGACTTGCTGCTCAGGGAAAGCCTGGAGCGCGAGCCGCGCAATGCGGCAGCACGTCTGAACCTGGTTGCCGACCTGCTTCAGCGGGGACGCGCGCAGCAAGCTCTGTCACTGTTGGAGGAGTCCACGGTGCCGGGCAACCCGGCCGAGGCCCGGCACTGGCATCTGTTGAGTACCCTGGCGCTCCTGCAGCTTGGGCGGGCTGGCGACGCGCGCTCCGCACTCGTGGCGTTCGAAGCGATCGGCGCCTGTCCGCCGGCGCTGACCCCCCTGTGGCTTTGGCGACGTCTCTGTCTTGCGCTGGCCGAACACGACCCGACCGCAGCGCTCGACGAGGCCGCAGCGATGGAGGCGGCGCTAGCGAGCTCCGGTGAAGCGATGCTGCCAGAGCATCGGATCATGGCCCACTACGACCTTGCCAAGTTCTGGGCCGGTCAGGGTGAGCCAGCCCAGGCCTTCTCGCACTGGAGCGCTGGCCATGATCTTCTCAAGCACGAGCAGCCGTTTTGCCGCGCTGACCACGCCGCCTTCGTTGAGGCCAGTCAGGCGCGGTTAGACCGCCGGCGACTGGCGGACGGACCGCGCGCCACCAACCGCGATCCCACGCCGGTGTTCATCGTCGGCATGCCACGCTCGGGCACGACCCTGTGCGAACAGATTCTGGCCGCCCATGCCGACGTGCATGGCGCGGGGGAGCGCGGCGCGCTCGCTGAGGCCTTCCATGCCCTGGGGGGCAGCGAAACCGCCGACGGCGTCAACGCCATCGCCGGCCTTGATGGGGCCGCTCTGGACGCCGCCGCCCATCGCTACCTGAGTCAACTGCGCGCCCTGGCGCCTGACAAGGCCCGGATCATCGACAAGATGCCGGGCAATTACCGCTTTCTTGGTCTGGTAGGTCTGATGCTGCCCGGTGCGCGGATCATCCATTGTGTGCGCGATCCGCGCGACATCGGCCTGTCGATCTTCAGCTACCGTTTCCACGGTCATCATTCCTACGCGCACGACATTGCCGACCTGGGCTGGGCGATCGCCCAGCAGCTGCAGCTTATGGCGCACTGGAGCGCGGTCCTGCCAAACCCGGTGCTGCAGGTGCGTCTGAATGACTGGGTGGACGATTTCGACGCGACCCTGTCGCGGGTCCTGGACCATCTGGGCCTCGCCCATGATCCGGCCTGCGTGCACTTCCACGAGCGCGACAGCGATGTTCGCACCGTCAGCTACGCCCAGGTTCGTCAGCCCGTTAACGCCCGGGGCCTTGGCCGCTGGAAGACCTATCAGGCCGAACTCGCGCCCCTGATCGCCGAACTCGACGCCGCCGGAGCGCTTGAGGGCTGGCCAGAAGACCCGTTCGCTGCCCCGAACGCCGTGGCCTTGCCGGCCCAATCCGCCCCACATTCGATCTCACCTGGACGTTGATCATGACCACCCCCACGCTTCTGAACAACGGTCAGGCCGTCACCACCCAAGCCCAGTTGAACGCCTGCATCGCCGCGGCCAACGCCCTGGCGGCCAATAGCGGTGCCTATGCGATCATCCTGTCCGCAGCCTTCCAGGGCTCGCTCGCCAGCCCGCTGACCCAGATCAACCTGGCCTCCGGCGTCTCGCTCGATATCCAGGGGAACGGCGCTTTCCTGGACGGGGGCGGCCAGCAGCGTGGCCTCTACGTCAATGCCGGCACGGTCACCATAGAGGACCTCACCCTCTATAGCATGGCGGCCATCGGCGGCTCGCCTTTGGTCAGTCCGGGCGGCGGCGGTGCACCAGGCCTGGGAGGCGGCCTCTATGTTGGCGCGCGGGCTGTCGTCAGCCTGGATGGCGTCAATTTCCAGAACAACTCCGCCCGAGGCGGCACCGGCGGTGTTGGTGATAACGGCCACAAGTCTGGTCCGTATGGCTGGGAGGGCGGGATCAACGCCAGTGCTGGCCCCGCCGCCGCCTATGGATACGGCAGCGTGGGTGGCGACGGCGGTCACGGCGGCTTCGGCGGCGACCCGTTGGAAGCACAGTTGCCGACGCGCGGTTCGGGCGGGTTTGGCGGTGGTATACCCGGTGCCGGAGGCGGCGTTGGTGGCCATGGCGGTCACGGCGGCAGTAGCGCAAGCTATCAAGATGGCGGTGGGGGGGGCGCCGGCGGTGGTGGTGGCGGGCTGGCGGCGGGCGGCAACATCTTCGTCGCCGAAGGCGGCGCGCTGACCATCGCAGGAAGCAATCTGATCCTGCCCGGCAGGGTGACGGGCGCCGCCGGTGGGGCGGGCGGAGGGGGCTCTCAAGGCTACCGCGACGGCAAGGACGGAGATCCTGGTGCGGTGGGCTCGGCCTGGGGCAGCGGAATCTATCTCCAGGGAACTCAAGGCATCACCTTCTCGCCCGGCCTTGGTCAGACGCAGATCATCGCAGGAACCATTGACGATGCGGCCGGCCAAAACGCCGGGTCCGGCGTCGGCTCAGTGAGCATGAAGGGCGACGGGCTGCTGATCCTGAGCGCGGCCAACAGCTTCACGGGCGGACTGAAGCTCTATGGTGGAACGACGGTCCTGGCGGCCGCGGGCGCTGCGGGCCTGGCGGGCACCGGATCTTCCGCGAAGATCGACTTCGTCGGCGTCGCAACCCTGAAAGTCGACTCCGCTGCCCTGGTCTCGACGGGCGTTGTCAGCACCAGCGGCTCCGTCGGCTATAGTTTCGGCGGAGAGCTGGTCAATTTCGCGGGCGGCGATTCCGTCATTTTCAGCAGTCTGTCCGCTGCCGGGGCCTCCTATACCTACGTCCCCGGCAATCGCATTCTCGCCATCCATAGCGGCGGCAAGGACGTGGTGCTCAGTCTGAGCGGCTTCAGCGCCGAGAGCTTCACCCTGTCGGCTAATAGCAGCGGTAACCTGGTCATCACGGGGGCCATGGCCACCTTGAACGACCTGAATGCCGCGATCGTCAGCGCGAATGCGATGCCCGCCAACAGCGGCGTCATCCATATCAACCTGACCTCGAACATCTATCTGTCCAACAACGCACTGCAGGCGATCAATCTGAAGCCCGGCGTGACCCTGAACATCGATGGCGGCAACTATGTCATCGATGGCCAGTCGAAGCAGCGCGGCCTGTTCGTCTATTCAGG
This sequence comes from Caulobacter sp. AVps18, assembly GCF_058681425.1. Lineage (NCBI taxonomy): Bacteria > Pseudomonadati > Pseudomonadota > Alphaproteobacteria > Caulobacterales > Caulobacteraceae > Caulobacter > Caulobacter sp. AVps18. The sequence continues at coordinate 3,735,884 of NZ_CM178737.1, read as the reverse complement.
CGAGGTCACGATCGAGAACCTGACGATCCAGAACATGGTCGCCAAGGGCGGTGCGGGCAGCGGCGCGGGGGCCGGCCTGGGCGGTGGTCTGTTCGTGGCCAATGACAGCGCCCACGGGGCGGCACCCGGGGTTGTCACCCTGACCAATGTCAACTTTGCGGGCAACAGTGCGATCGGTGGCAGTGCCACCGCCGGAATTCAGCAAGGCGGCGGCGGCGGCATGGGCGGCGACGGCGGTAACGGCAGCGCCTCATACGGCGGCGTCGCAGGTGGCGGCGGGGGTCTTGGCGGTGCGGGCGGTGTGGGAGGCCCTCCCCGACAGTTGGTTGTCAACGGCGGGCTGACGAGCCCTAACGGCCAGGCGGGCATCGTATCGGGCGCGGGTGCCGGCGGCAGCAATCAGCAGGCCTCCGGTGGTGCCTCGGGCGGCGGCGGTGCTGCGGCCTTGGGTGGCATCCAGGCCAACACCTACGGCGGGGGCGGCGGCATAGGCGGCGAAAGGCCCGGCGTCGGCTTCGGGGGCGGTGGCGGTTTTGGCGGTGGTGGCGGCGGTGGCGGATACGGCAGCCAGGGCCAAGCCGGTGACGGAGGTTTTGGCGGCGGCGGCGGCGGCGGCGGAATCACCGTCAATGCGGGCGACGGCGGCTTTGGCGGCGGCGGCGGCTCGCTAGGACCCGTTTCCACCGGTCCTGGCGGTCGCGGGGGCTTCGGGGGCGGCAATGGCGTGGGCAATGGTGGCGGCGGCGGCCTTGGGGCCGGCGGTGACATCTTCATCCAGCAGGGAGCCTCCCTGACCATCGTCCAGACCACGGGCGTGGGGGTCCTGGCCGGGGGCACGGTCGCCGGGGGATCCGGCGGGGGCGCGGGCGGGAATGGCGCGGCCTATGGCAGCGGTCTGTTCCTGCAGGGCAATCAGTCGATCACCCTGAGCCCCGCCCTCGGGGCGACCGAAACGATCACCGGCGTCATTGCCGACATGACCGGATCTCGTGACGCCAGCGGCCAGACCGGGGCCGGATCGCTGGTGATGAACGGGCAGGGGACCCTGGTCCTTTCGGCCGCCAACACCTTTACGGGCGGCGTCACCCTGGCCAGCGGCGTGCTCGAACTGGCCGTTGCCGGCGCGGGCGGCAGCGGCGGCATCACCTTCGCAGCTGCGGCTGGCGGGGCGGCGATACTTCGCATCGACGCCGGGGCTATGCCCGCCAATGGCGGGGTCTTTGCCAACACCCTGAAGGCCAGCGGCGGGGGCTTCAACAGCGCCAACACTGTCGAACTCGAAGGTTGGACCTATGCGCCCGGTGCGACGGCGGTCGTTGTCGGGTCCAATCTGGTGGTCACCAACGGCGCACAGAGCGTCAAGTTCGTGCTGGCCAATGCGGGTTCGACCGGTTTCACGGTATCGGCGGACAGCGACGGCCATGTCCTGCTGACCGGCGATCCCACCATCAGAAGCGCGAGCCAGCTGAACCAGGCCATTCTCGCCGCCGACAATGCGGCGGCCGGCAGCGGCGTTCAGCGGATCGTCCTGGGTGCAGACATACAGCTGACCTCGGCCCTGGAGGCCGTGAACCTGAAGGCGGGCGTCAGCCTGGAGATTGACGGAAACAACTTCACGCTCGACGGACTTGGAACCCAGAGGGGCTTCTTCGTCTATTCCGGCGTCTTCTCCGCCTCGAACCTGACCCTGCAAAACATGCTGGCCAAGGGCGGCAACGGCAATAGCGGCGGCGCGGGGCTGGGCGGTGGGCTGTTCGTAGCCAATGACACCGCACATGGCGCCGCGCCCGCCGTGGTGACCCTGACCAATGTGAACTTTGTCAACGACCGGGCGGTCGGCGGCGATGGAAGCCTCAATGGCACGATCTCGGGCGGCGGGGGCCTTGGCGGCGCCGGCGGCAGCGGTGTCGGTGTCGGTGGGGGCGGCGGCGGCATTGGCGGTGCCGGAGGCGATGGCCTTGCCGGAGTTGACTTTGGGGAGCGGGGCATTGTGGCCGGCGCGGCTGGGGCTGGGATCGGAGCCATCCTCTCCTCGAACATCTACGCAGCAGGCGGCGCGGACGGTGGCGGCGGCGGTAGCGGTAGCAGCCTCGGAAGCGGGAAGAACGGCGGCGGCGGCGGCGGAATCGGCGGTGCGAACGCGCTGGGGCAAGCGGGCGGTGCCGGAGGCTTTGGCGGCGGTGGAGGTGGCGGCAAGCAGGGTGGCGCGGGCGGATTTGGCGGCGGCGGTGGTGAGGCCACCTCTGGCCTTGGCGGCGTCGGCGGTGCCGGCGGCTTTGGCGGCGGCGGCGGGGGCGGCAAACAGGGCGGCGTGGGCGGCTTTGGCGGCGGCGACGGCTCCTCCACCAAGTCTGGCTCGGGATGGGCCGGCGGCGGCGGTCTTGGCGCCGGTGGCGACATATTCGTCCAGCAGGGCGCATTCCTGACCCTGATCGGCGGCCAGCTGCTTGGCGGCACCGCGGCCGGAGGCTCCGGCGCCAATGCCGGTGCCGGCTATGGCGGGGCTCTGTTTCTTCAGGGCAATCAGTCGATAAGCCTGGCGCCTGCGGCCGGTCAGACCCAGCTCATCGCAGGCGTCATCGCCGACATGACAGGATCAAACGACCGCAGCGGCCAGACTGGCGCGGGGGGCCTGGTCATGAACGGCGCGGGCCTCCTGGTCCTTGGTGCCCGGAACACCTTCACCGGCGGACTGACCCTGAACGGCGGCCAGACCGAACTGGCGGCAGCCGGTGCGGCCGGCTCGGGGGCCATCACCTTCGGCGGCTCCGCGACCAACCCGGTCGGCCTCAAGATCAATGCCGCAGCGACGCCGGCCAATGGCGGGATCTTCTCCAACACCCTGGTCGACTTTGGCGCTGGCGAGAGCCTCTACCTGTCCGGAATGTCCTACACGAGTAACGCCACAAGCCGGTTGAGCGGCGGCGTACTGACGGTCTCCAGCGGCGGAGCCAGCCTGAGTTTCAACCTGGTCAACCCCGGGGCGGCCGAGTACGTCCTGTCTCCCGACGGCGCGGGCGGCGTGCTGGTCTCGGCCGGCATCGCGCCGACAATCCAGTTCGGCTCTGCCGTGGCGCAGCTGTCGGGACAAACGCTCTCGGTCAGTGGCCTGGCGATCGCCAACAGCGACGCGGTCACCTATGGCAAGCAGTTCACCACCACCATCAGCAATGCTCTGGGCCTGTTTAGCGCGGTCGCCTCGGGCTCCGGGACGGTTCAGGGCGTGGGCACGACCAGCTTGACGCTGACCGGCAGCCTGGCCGAACTGAACGCTGAACTGGCCAGCCTGACCATCGTCAGCCCAACCTTTGTGGGCGCCGCCAGCAACAGCCTGACGATCCTGACGAGCGATCAGTTTGGCGGCACCGCCAGTCAGACCTTCGCCCTGCCGATCAACCAACAGCCGTTCCTGAACTTTTCGGCGTCGGGTGCGCTGCAGATCGCCCAAGTCGGCCAACCTTTGCTGATTGAGGGGCTTTCGATCTCCGTGCCGCCGGGCGGGGGCGTGCCTCCGGTCATCACCGTGACCCTGACCGACCAGGCCGGTTTGCTGTCGGCCACGTCTGTGGGCGGCGGAACGGTGATCGGCGCGGGAAGCAAGACCCTCATCCTGAGCGGCACGCTGGCCGAGGTGAACAGCGGACTGGCGAGCCTGACCTATACCGACCCCGTCACCAACCTGGTGGTCTTTGACGAGATCAGGGCCACGGTCGGCCCGGGCGGCGACAGTGGCTCGATGATCATCCTGGTGAACGACCCGACAAAGGTCGTGGGTCCGGCCAGTTTGAACGCGATTGCCGGTCAGACGGCCTCGTCCCTGGGGTTCAGTCTGCGGGGCTCGCCCGTCGGCCACGACAACGTCACCGTCACCCTTACAGCCGTCAGCGGTCTGTTGTTCGCCACGGCACCGGCCGGCGATACGGGGTCAGGGGGCAGTGGGGCAGGAACCCGCACCGTGATCCTCAAGGGCGACTATTTCAAGGTCGCCGCCGAACTGGCCAGCCTGACCTACACCGCGCCGGCGGCCGGCAGTAGCGCGGACAGCCTGTCGATTACGATTAACGATGGTCGTGGCGGCCTATCCTCAACCACCACCGTGATCTCAATCGCCCCATCACCAGGCGATACCAGCGATCTGCAGCATATCGTCCTGACCGCGCTGGCTGATCTCCAGTCTTACGAGACCCAGACCCACGGCGTTTTCGTGGAAGCGCTGGCGGGAGCCGACGCCATTGTGGGCACGGCCCTGGCCGACCGTCTGGACGGCGGTGAAGGCGACGACACCCTGACCGGCGGTCTTGGCGCCGATACCCTTGTGGGCGGCGCGGGTTTCGACACCGCCGCCTATTCGGGTGCGCTGGCCGGGGTCACGGTGGATCTCGCCAGGGGATCGGCTCAAGGCGGGGCAGGGACTGACGCGCTGTGGAGCATCGAACGCGTGAGCGGCTCGGCCTATTCTGACAGCTTGACCGGCGATGGCCTGGCCAATCAGCTGAGTGGCGGCGATGGAGCCGACACCTTGATCGGTGGCCAGGGCGATGACCTGCTGTCTGGCGGGGCAGGCAATGACCGTCTCCATGTCGCCGTCGGAGTGGACACGGCGCAGGCCGGTGAAGGCGATGATGTCATCCAATACGGTTTCGGCTTTGCGGAGGACCTGCCGACGATCACCGATACGGTGGCCGATGGCGGGGCCGGTATCGACACCCTGGAGATGGGCCTGATCACGACGTCGCTGACGGTCAATCTGGGCGTGAAGGGTGGCTTCCAGTCGATCGGCTTTGGTCGACTGAACCAGGTCGGCATCGAGAACATCTCCGGCGGCACGGCATCTGACGTCTTCACCGGTGACGGCCTGGCCAATGTGCTAGCCGGCCGCGAGGGGGCCGACACCCTGGCTGGTAGTGCGGGCGATGACACCCTGCTGGGCGGGCTAGGTGATGACAGCCTGGACGGCGGCGGCGGCATCGATACGGCTTCCTATGCGGGGGCATCGGCCGGGGTAAACGTGTCCCTGGCCCTGACCACGGCCCAGAACACCGGCGGCGACGGGATCGATACCCTGCGCTCGATCGAGGGGCTGTTCGGCTCGACCTTTGCCGACAGCCTGACGGGCGCGGCCACCAATGACAGCCTGAACGGCGGTGGCGGGGCCGACACCCTCGATGGCGGTGTCGGTCGAGACACCCTGGTCGGCGGGGCGGGCAACGACATCTACCGCATCGACAACAGCCAGGACGCGATCGTCGAAGGCAACGGTTCCGGGACGGACAGCGCCATCACCACGGTCAGCTACGTCCTGGCAGCGGGCGTCTCGATCGAGCGCCTGGAGGCGGTGGCCGGCACGGCAGCCCTGAACCTGACCGGCAACGAATATGCTCAGGTCCTCGTGGGCAATGGCGGGATCAACACCCTGGACGGCAAGGCCGGGGCCGACACCATGATCGGCGGGGCCGGCAATGACACCTATCTGGCAGACTCGGTCGCCGACGTGATCACCGAACTGGCCGGCGAAGGGTTCGACACTGTCAGGACCACGGCCCCGGTCTATGGTCTTGGGGGCAACCTGGAGATCCTGACCTACACGGGTACGGCTGCGTTCAAGGGGACCGGCAATGACCTGGCCAACGTGATCACCGGCGGCATCGGCGTGGACCAGCTCGACGGCGGAGCCGGGGCGGACCGGCTGATCGGTCTGGCCGGCAATGACACCTATATCGTCGACAACCTCGCTGACGTGGTCATCGAGGCGCTAGGCGAGGGTCTGGATACCGTGAAGACAGCGATCACGGCCTATGTGCTGGGGGCCAATGTCGAGAACCTGACCTACACCGGCGCCGGCAACTTCCAAGGCTTTGGCAACGGCCTGGCCAATGTCGTCACCGGCGGCGTGGGTAACGACACCCTGGACGGCAGGGCCGGTGCGGACCGTCTGGTCGGCGGTCTGGGCGACGACACCTACTTCACTGACAATGTGTCAGACACAGTGGTGGAACTGGCAGGCCAGGGGCAGGACCGCGTGCTCACCACCCTGGCCAGCGCCAGGGCGGCCGACAATATCGAGACCCTGCAGTACATCGGCACGGGCAACTTCCAGGGCTATGCCAATGCCACGGGTGCCTCGGTGTTCGGCGGCGTCGGCAATGACACCCTGGTCGGCGGGGGCGGAGCTGACCGTCTGGCCGGGCAGGGGGGCAATGACCAGTTGACCGGTGGCGGCGGGGCGGACCTGTTCTATTTCGACAGCCCGCTGGTCAGCCAGGGCGTGGACCGCATTACCGACTTCCTGTCCGGCGTGGACCATATCCAGCTCCGGGCCAGCACGTTCGGCATTACGTCGATCGCGGATCTGGGCTTTGTGACCGGCGCTGGGCCTGTCGCGGCAGACACCCGGCCGACCCTGCTCTATGACACCGCCACCGGGGCTCTGTGGTTCGACGCCACCGGCGGCGACAACAGCGACCAGGTCCACATCGCTGTCCTTACCGGCAGGCCGGCACTGACGCTGGGGGATGTATACGCTGTCTAGGCCGATGGGACGGGGTCGGGGAGCGGCGGCGGGGGCAGGAGCGGGGTAAAGGGCCCAGGCTCGGCCCTGCCGCCCACCGCGATAGCGCATATGTGTTTGGGAAAGCGGGCAACCGATCTGAGAGAAGTCTCGTGTTCGTGGAGCTGTGGTTGGTTCCGCGACTGGCTCTGGCGCAATGGGACGGTGGCGCTTGGGCGATATCGGTTTGACGTCGTCTCCGCTCTGATCGGCGCGTTTCGCCCCTGACGGAGATGAGCTAGCGTTAGTCTGCCATCACCCTGTCACGCACCATTCGCATATTTGAACTTGCAACGCCGGCCACAAGAGGTTTCAACGTTAGGTGAAGCTTGTTGTGGCGATTAACGTTCAAGTTGGCATGATTGATTATCGAATCGACGGTCCGGCGCTCAAGGTCCTAGCCTCTCCTGAAATGGCGAAGATTGGCTCGCCCCTTTTAGAGATCGCGCAAACCCGGAACCTCGACACGGTGCCGGGCGACGCGTCGACGACGTTCACCCTGAGCAGCGTTGTCTTTGGGTGGGTCAACTCCACCACGGATACCGACTGGTACCGGATGCAGGTTGAGGCCGGGCAGACCTATACGATCGCCCTCTCCAGCTACACCTTGAGTGGCAACGCAATTGGCACGGCCGTGGCCGATCCGTATCTGCGTATATATAGCAGCAGCGGCGTGCTCATCGGCGAGAACGACAACAGCCTGATCTCGCTGGACTCCCGCTACAACTACGTAGCCAGCAGCACGGGCTACATCTACGTGTCGGCCAGCAGCGCCAACCGCGGCACGGGCAGTTACTCCCTTCTGTCGATCAGCACCCCGACTCCGACCGACAAAATTCCGGACAATACGACCACCACCTCTACCCTGGTGGTGGGCGGCAGCGTCACCAGCGAGATTGACGTCGCCAACGATACCGACTGGCACCGGGTCTCGCTCAACGGCGGCCAGGGCTACCTGTTCACGCTCGAATCGACCGTGTCGGGCGGCCTGGGCGACCCCTATATCGAAATCCGCGACGCCAGCGGCCGGATCGTCGCCTCCAACGACGACGGCCGGAGCGGCCTCGACTCCGAAGTCCGCTTCACACCGACGAAGGCCGGGCTCTACTATGTCACCGCCCGAGACTTCGCGAGCGATACCGGCCGCTACACGTTGACCGCCCAGGAGACCGGCCCGCAGGATCCGGTCGACACCATCGACTTCGGCCCGAAGCTCAATGCGTCGGAAATCCGCATCTACTTCGCGACGGCCGGCCAAGCCTTCGGCGGGTACTCCGCCGACCGCAACTGGTCGAGCGACGAGATCCGCTCGGTCGCGGCCGTCACCGCGTCGATTTCGGCGGTGGCCGGTGTCCAGTTCACCGTGGTGACCGACTCGAGCCAAGCCACGATGGTCATGGTGCTCGATTCAGGCCTCGACGACGGCGTAGCCGGGATGATGACGACCCCGCCCTCCTCGCCGGCGATCGGCGTCTTTTCGCCAACCATCGCCAGCTGGACGGCCGACAGCCTGAAAGTGGGCGGCATCGGCTATAGCACTATCCTTCACGAGATCGGCCACGGCCTGGGCCTGGCGCACCCGCACGACTTCGGGGGCTCGTCGGAAGCCATGGAAGGCGTCCTGTCTGAATTCGACTCCTACGGTTCGTCGGGGCTGAACCAGGGCGTCTACACGACTATGTCCTACAACGACGGCTGGCCCTCCGGCCCGGCCGGCGGCCTCGTCTCCTACAGCTATGGCGGCCAGTTCGGCCCGATGGCGCTCGATATCGTGGCCTTACAGGCCAAGTACGGTGCCGTGTCGGCCAGTGTCGGCAACAGCCTGTATGTCCTGCCCAACTCCGACACTGCCGGACTGGCCTACTACCGGGCGATCTGGGACACAGGCGGCATGGACACCATCTCAGCGTCCAATTCGCTTGACGGGGCCGTCATCGATCTGCGCCCCGCGACCCTCTTGAACGCTCCGGGCGGCGGCGGTTTCGTGTCCTACGTGGGGAAGGTCAACGGTGGCCTGACGATCGCCGCCGGGGTCTGGATCGAGAACGCCGTCGGCGGTTTTGGCGCTGACGTCCTGATAGGCAATGAACTGAATAATGTTCTGAGGGGCAACGCTCATAGCGACACCTACACGGGTGCCCGGGGCTCGGACGTTTTCGTAGTGCAGACCGGCTCTAAGGACTTCATCACCGACTTCTTGGCCAATGTCGATAAGATCGGCCTGGACGCCAGCTCCTTTGGAGTCGAGGCGGCCGCGTCCCTGGCACAGGCCGGCATCACCTTCCAACTCGGCTCGGCGGCCTCCGTCGCTGGCCGCACGCTGTACTACGACGCGGCCAGTCGTATTCTCCACTGGGATGCCGACGGCTCGGGCGCGGGCGCCGCTGTGGAGATCGCCCAACTGGGTCGAGCCAGTATGACGTCGCTGTCGTCGCTGGCGACGCTATCTATCGGCGGCTCGCGGCCGATATTGTACGGTTCGGAGTGGAGCGCGGCCGGTTCGGCTGACCTGAACGGCGACGACCTGCAGGACCTGGTCTGGCGCAACGACAAGAGCCTGTATGAGGCCTGGACCTTCGACGGTTTCCAGGCATTCGACTCTATGGCCCCGGCCAACATGGTCGGTAGCACCCTTGCCGGCGTCGGCGATTTCAACGGCGACAACAAGGACGACATCCTTTTTCGCAACACCAGCACCGGTGCCACCGAGGTGCGGACGCTGATTGGCTCTACCCTCACGACTTTGGCTTCGCCGGGTGCGCGGGCGGCGGACTGGACTGTTGCCGCAGTCGCCGACTTCAACAAGGACGGCCATGCCGACATCCTTTGGCGCAACACCGTCACCGGCCAGCTTGACGGCTGGTTGATGCGCGACGGCGCGTTTACCGCCGGGTTCACGCCAGGCGACAACAAGGGCATCGACTGGAAGATCATCGGCTCGGCTGATTTCAGCGGCGACGGCGACGCCGATATTTTGTGGCGCAACAGCGTCACCGGTCAGGTCGAGGCCTGGCTTATGGCAGGCGGCGTCAAGACCGGCAGTTTCGTGCCGGGCGCCTATAGCACCGCCTGGGAAGTGGTCGGCGTGGCCGACTTCAACAACGACGGCGTCGGCGACGTGCTGTGGCGCAACCCCACCACCGGCCAAGTCGACGGATGGCTGCTGAAGAACGGCGCCTGGGCCGGTTCGTTCTCGCCGGGCTTCTACGATACGAGTTGGCAGGTTGCCGGCCTAGGCGACTACGACGGCGACGGCAACGCCGACGTGCTGTGGCGCAATGCCACCACCGGCATGATGGACGCCTGGCGCTTGCGCAGCGGTAGTTGGACGGGATCTTACGATCCGGCTCGTGCCGTGTCCGACTGGAAGCCCGCCCTTGCCGGCGACTTCAATGGCGACGGCACGGTCGACGTCCTCTGGGACAACAAGCTCAGCAGCGCCTACACCGGCTGGCTGATGAGCGACGGCCGCAGCGCCGGCGCTTTCAATCTGGCGATCTCCGGGGCCACCGGCGTGGTTGCCGTTGGCGACTTTAACAGCGACGGCACCGACGACATCGTCTGGCGCACCACAGCCGACGGCTACCTAACCACCTTTATCAAGAACGGCGCGGCCGATCAGGGCACGATGTCCGTCGTTTCGCCTGGTGCGGACTGGATGCTGTTTGGAGCCGCTGATTTCAACGCCGACGGCGGCGACGATTTGCTGTGGCGCAACACCGAGACGGGCGTCACCCAGGCCGTCCTGATGAAGAACGGTGCCCAGATTGGCTCCTACATCCTGGGGTCCTACAATCTCGAATGGAAGGTCCAGGGTATCGGCGACCTGAATGGCGACGGTACGGCCGACATCTTCTGGCGCAATCCGCAGACCGGCCAGGTGGACCTGTGGCTGCTGAAGAACGGCGCCTGGGCCGGCTCGTATTCGCCGGGCTTCTACAACACCGACTGGCAGTTCGCCGGCATCGGCGACTTCAACGGTGACGGCACCGACGACATCCTTTGGCGCCAGCAGTTTAGCGGCCAGATGGACACTTGGATCATCAACAACGGCAACTGGGCGGGCTCGTACGATCCGGGCTCGATGGCCGCAGGCTGGAGCGTGGCCTCGGTCGGCGACTACAACCACGACGGCGTCGACGACGTGATGTGGCTGAACTCCGCCACCGGCGATGTCAACGAATGGATTGTCAACCCGCCGAACGTGGCCCCCTCGGCCGGCGATTTCATATTTGTCTGAGACGACGCTGTCGGGCCAAATTGCCGATAGCCCGCCGGGACGAGCACTCCATTCCACTACTTTAACTGCTCGTCCGAGGTGATCGGCCTCGTGGTGATGATGTACGTCAAGTATCCGCTGTCCCCTCCCTGGGTTTAGGTCCTGTCGGGCGAGGGGCAGTTCCTCGTGGCCCGAGGTCCTGCCGTGTCTGCCCGATCTACGCCAAGTGGAGACAAGTTGGGGTTAGGCTGACCGCACCCCGCTGCCTTGTCGAGCTAGGGGCCGGGCGGCTAGCCTCGTCCCCAGAGCCGACTATAGGTCCAGCCGGTCAGGTCCTCCACGATCACGCGAGCCTCGGGCGAGGCAGGCTCGGTTTCGCCGGCGCGCAGACGGTCAACCGCTTGAACCAGAACGACATGCGTTCGGGCGTTCAGGTTGAACCTCCAGGCCAACAGGAGTCCGGCCAGCATCACCAGGACAGGGCCTCCGACCATCACCAGCACCAGAACCTGGATGGCCTCCGGGGTCTGGGTGACGGGGCCGACATGGCCCTTGGCGGCCGATACGAAACCGCCCATGCCGATCAGGCTCGTGGTGGCGACGATGGCACCCGACTGTGCGATCTTGCGTACAAACGTCATCACGCCCGCAAAAATACCTTCGCGGCGCTGGCCGGTTACGGCTTCGTCGATATCGGGAAGGTAGTTGTAGACGCTCCAGGGCACGAAGTTCAGCGTGCCCCGACCCAGACCTGCCAGAATGATCGGTGCGAACAGCCAGAACGCCGTAAGGGGCTGGAAGGTCGGGCCGGGGAGGAGGGCCTTGAAAATGTTGTCCCCCGACGCGGCGACCCCGGTCCCGAAGTTGGCCGGGGGGAGCAGATAGAACATCAGGAACAGCAGGAGCGCCGCGCCGACAAAGGCAATGGCGATCCGATAGGCGACCGTCGGGCCGATGCGGATGACGATGTTGATGGCGATCATGACCGAGATCAGCTGGGCCAGGTACATGGTGGTCATCAGCTGGGAAATCAGCAAGGTCGAGCCTAGCATGACGCTGGCCACGAACAGCGGGAAGGCGGTGTTGAAGATGTCCTGCGAGATGTAGCCGCCCAGATACAGCGACAGGTGTTGGCGGAAGGCCTTGATCCGCAGGGTCGAGAACAGGTCCCGGAACATGTTGAACGGGATCATCAGCGCCTTTTTCCAGTCCATCGGCTCGGGCTGGATGCGCTTTTCGTCCTCGGTGTAGGGACGTTCCCAGGACAGCAGCACCACCAGGGTGACGACCAGGCTGAACAGGCCGCCGAAGATCGCCGCCATGATCAGGAAGGTGTTGGGCGAGTCCTTGCCGCCGAAGTGGCTGATGATCAGCGTCGGCAAGTACGAGGCCAGGATCGCCGAGGTTTGGGCGATCAGCATGCGCGCGCCCGCAAACTTGGCCTTTTCCTTGTAATCCTTCGTCATTTCCGCCGCGAGCGTTTCCCACGGGATCAGGAACATCGTGTAGACGAACTCGAAGAAGATGAAGGCCAGCAGGTAGTAGGTGAAGGTCTGGCCGGTAACGAACAGCAGCACGAAGGCGGGCAGCAGCGGGATGGTCAGGATCAGGAAGATCTTGCGCCGACCGATCTTCCGACCGACCCAGGTGTGGCGCAGATTGTCGGAGACATAGCCGATCAGCGGGCAGGTGATGGCCTCCAGCAGGCGCGGCAGGCCCAGGATCAGGCCGGCTTCGACCGGCGAAAGCCCGCAGAAGGTGATGAAGAAATAGGCCAGCCAGCCGGTGATCACCGCCTGAGCCCCGGCCCCGAGCATGTCGCCCGAGCCCCAGCCCCAGTAGTTCACCCAGGTCGGTTTGCGCACATCCGTGGCGGCCATGGTCTCACTCCCGTGAGGCGGGGTCTTTCGCCCCGCCTTTTCTCTGTTCTGGTATCGCGGCCGGACGACATCCTCGCGCCTCGCCGGGCTTGGAACGAGGACGTCGCGCCGCGTTGGCGATTAGATGAAGGCGCGCTGGAACTCGCCCAGAGCCAGCATGGCCAGCGACTGGCCGTAGGGCATCGAGGTCAGGGGAATGTCCTTGTAGCCCTGGATCGTGTCGAACACCGGGGTGCCGAACGAGACCTGCTGCAGTTCGCCCTTGTCATCGATATTGGCCAGCACGCCCTTGATGGCGCGGATGGCGACGGCCTCGTAGTCCTTGCCGATGTAGCGCTTGCGCACCGCCTTGAGGATTCCGTAGGCGAAGCCGGCGGCGGCCGAGGCCTCAAGGTACGAGGTCTTGTCGTTGATGATGGTGTGCCACAGGCCGCTCTCCTGGTCCTGGTACTCGGTCAACGCCTTGATCTGCGCCTCTAGTGCGTCGATCAGGAAGGCACGCAGGCCGTCGCCCGGCTTCAGGTCCAGCAGTTCGATGAACTCGGGGATGGCGATCGTCACCCAACAGTTCCCGCGCGCCCACAGGGCGTCGGCGAAGTTGTGGCGACCCAGGAAGGTCCAGCCGTGGAACCACAGGCCGGTCTTGCGGTCGGCCAGGTACTTGATGTGGACCATGAACTGGCGCTTGGCCTCCTCGACGAAGTCGGGTCGGTCCAGCAGCAGGCCGATCTTGGCCAGCGGCAGCACGCTCATCATCAGCGTGTCGTCCCACAGTTGCTGCGGGTTCTCGCTGTTGAAAACGATGTGCTGGAAGCCGCCTTCCTCGGTACGCGGCCCCTCGTACATGACGTAGTCGGCCCAGGTTTCGAGATAGGGCAGGTAGGTGTGGTCGCCGGTGGCCTCGTACAGATAGGCCAGGGTCAGGAACGGCGAGACGGTGTTGATGTTCTTGGTCGGGGTGCCGGCCTCGAAGCGGTCGGCGAACCACTTCGTCATGATGTCGAAGGCGCGTTCGTCGCCCCACATCTCATACTGCTTCCAGAGGCCATAGAGGCCCACGCCGTGGGTCCACTCCCAGTCGTTCCAGCCCTTGGTGTCGATGACCCGGCCGTCGTCGAGGCGCAGCAGGAACTCGCCGGTCTCGTCGGTGATGTCGACCAGATTGCTGATCAGGGCGGCGATCTTGGCCTTGATATCATTGGCCTCTAGGCCGTGGGCGAGATTGGGCACGTTGGTCTCCAGTCGAAGTCGAGCGGCGGCGAGTGAGCGCCGCCCTAAGGTTTGAAATCGGGTGCGGGCACGCGGGCGACGGGGACGCCGCCGCGCACGGTGCGCAGGTTGACGAGCTTGACGGGTTCCAGCGCCGCCTCAGGGGCACCGTCGCCGGTTACCGCCAGGGCGATGGTGTTCCTGCCGCTAGGGTCGATGATCCCGGTCGGCAGGACGAAGGTCCGCTGCGGGCCAACATGGGCGATGAACTGGCCCATGTTCCAGCCGTTGACGAAGATCAGCACCCGGTAGCGACGGTTTGGGGAACGCGGCCTGTCCGGATCGCCGATCGTCAGGCCCAGGGTGACGTCGTGGTCCTTGGGCAGGTCGAGGTCGAAGCCTGTCCGATACCAGGTGGTTCCGGCCGGAGCCCGGGCGTCGGCCAGGTCGGCCCTGGCCCAGGCGTCATCAGGGAAGCCCGGCAGGTGCCAGCCCTGGCGCTCGCCAAACTGGCCGCCACTGTTGGCGGTTCCGCGCATCGGGTCCTGGATGTCCTCGCCGCCGCTGTTGCCCTGGATCTTCCAGGCGATCGGCGCGGCAAAGCTGTAGGTCCCCGGGCCCGACAGCGAGGCCGAGATCAGGCCGCGCGGCTCCTTGTGGAAGTCGTCGGCATCGAGGTCCCAGTTGTGGCCGTTGTTGCGGACCATCACCGACAGGAGCCGCTCGCCGGTCCCGCGCAGGGCCTCGGGGATCTTGAAGGTCGCCACCCCGGTCGTGATCGGGCGTGGCAGGCCGCCGTCCAGCTCGTGCTGGCCCAGGAACTGGCCATCCAGCCAGACCTGCAGCATCCCTGCGCCGCCGCCGCCATAGTGCAGGGTCAGGGTGTCGAGTTCGGCCTTGCCCTGGAAGCGGCCGCGATACCAGACGTCGCCATGGTGGAAACCATAGGTGCTCATGTCCAGCACCGGCTGGCCGGTCGGGGGCCGCACGGTGGCCGCGCCCCGCCGCCCCTCGGCCTTCATCCAGCCGGCGTCGTCGAACTTGGGATCAGCCTCGGGCGCGCCATGGGCCGTTTTCCAGGTCAGCCTGGTCAGGTCGGGCAGGGCGATCGGTTCGGGCCCCGCCAGGGCCTTGATCGTCTGGAGGCTGCCCGTAGCGGTCGGCCGGGCGGTGACCCTGGCCCCGTTCCAGCCCAGTGCGGTGACCGTCTTGGGGGCGAACACCTCCAGCGGGCTCTGCGCCTCGGTGTCGCCGGTCAGGCTCAGCAGGCCGCCCTTTACCGTCGCCGCGCGAACCAGACCGGGGCCGCGGATCAGGACGTCGTCCCGGCGCCAGAAGGTCTGGCCCGTTTCGGCGTCGGCCAGCAGCAGGGTCAGCGATCGGCGGCCACCGCCGGTAATCCGCACGCGGGCCAGCCCTGTGTGGGTGTAGGTCAGCTTCAGATCGCCCTTGGCCGCGTCAAAGGTCGAGGCCACAGCGCCGTCCAGGACCTCGACCTTGGGCGCGCCGGCGTAGCGCAGGACCGTCTCGCCGTCCTCGCCGGCCCGCCCGTAGAGCAGAGCCAGGTCGCCGTCGTTCCAGGCCAGGTGGGTCTGGATCTCCGAGGTTGAATAGACCAGCCGCTGGCCGCCCAGATCATAGGCTGCCATCAGCATCTTGCTGTCCTGACCCCTGATGCGGGACGCTACCTCGTACGCGCCGTCGCGGGTCTTCACCCTGAAGGTGAAGCGCTCGTCGCTTGTCGCGCTGCTGGGATTGTGGACCACGACATAGAGGTGCGATCCGGTCTCGGCGTTGGTGTTGTGATAGACGCGGACCCTGTCGTTGGACGGAACCACCGCCTCGCCCTTGTCCATGCGAGCCAGGTCGGGCACGGCGGCGATGAACTCGCCCATCTGCTTCATCACCCGCGCCTTGTCGCGCAGGCCCCGGGCCTCGTCGATCGCCGCGCCATAGTCATAAGAGGTGAACACCACGGGGGCGGGAAGCCAGCCCCAGCTGGTCCCGCCATAGGTCATGTAGAAGCTTTGCAGCGTGATGCCGTTGGCCAGGTTGGTGGCATAGAACACCCGCTGATAGCCGACGCCGCGATGCAGGGCGGTGCAGTCGTAGTCGCCGTTGCTGCCCCAGTAGTCGAACCAGCCGCCGCCGAACTCCGCCAGGAAGCCCGGCGTGTTCGGGCTGGCCGAGGCCCCGCCCTTGGCACCGCCTGGCCCATACAGACCCCAGTCGGGCGCTACGCCCGGGCTTGAGGGCTTGGAGTCGACCCGGCAGTTGCCGCCCGGATAGCCGTCGAAAGCGTAGAGGTCGGTGGGGCCTTCGACCGTCCCCGGCACGTTCGAGCCCTTGGGGACCCAGTAGCCGTTCCGCCCCTTGTCGTTGTGGAAGATCGGCACCGTGATGCCGTCGGCCCTGGTCTTGTCGTACAGCCACTGCATGTAGCGCTGCTGCGGCGCGCCGACGACGTCGAGCTCGTTCTCGATCTGATGGGCGATGACCGTGCCCTGGCCGGTGGTCAGCTGATGACGGGCGATGACCGCATTGATCCGGGTCAGCCACTCGTCGGCCGCCGTCACATATTCCGGCGCGTCGGTGCGGGCGCGGGCCTGCTGGTTGACCAGCCAGCCCGGGAATCCGCCCCGCGTCAGCTCGGCGTTCACATAGGGTCCGGCGCGAGTGATGACGTAGAGGCCTTCCTCTTTGGCCATCGTCAGCAGGCGATCCATGTCGCGCACGCCGGAGAAGTCGTAGAGCCCCTGTTTGGGCGAGTGGTAGCCCCAGTCGAAATAGATCGCGACCGTGTTGTAGCCGCTGGCCTTCATCTTCTGGAGGATGTCGCGCCACAGGTCGGGGCTGGGCAGGCGGAACGGGTGGAACTCACCGCCCCACGAGACGATCCGCCGGCCGTCGACCTTCAGCGAGTACTTGTCCCAGGTGATCTTGTGCGCTTGGACCGGCTTGGCTGCGAGCGCGGGCTCGCTGCCCTCCTTCAGGACGGTGAAGTGACGCACCAGGCCTGAGAGCTCTGGAAGTTCGGCTTTTTGGGTCCAGGTCCTGAAGCCATCCTTGCTGTCCGACGACCAGTACCGCTTGGCCATGTATTCGTCGAAATAGATCCGCCACGCCCCATCCGGTGTGCGCGTCAGGGCGGGGCCTTCCAGATGGCGTCCCCAGCCCGCCCAGTCGCCGGTTCCCCTGGCCTGCCAGGGCCCGTCCAGCGCAGGGGCGGTCCACAGCTCGATGTACTTGCTCGTCTCGTTCTTGGCGAAGGCCTGGTAGAGCTCGCCCTCGCGCACGATGAAGGTGTCGATGACGTTGGGACCCAGGCCCGAAAGCGGGCGGGGCGTGCTCCAGGTGCTCAGCGTTGCGTCCTGGGCGGTGAGGCGCACCGGCTGGAAGGCACCTTGCTGGCCGGTGGTCGAGACCGACAGGATCAGGTTCACCGACCCGTCGCGGTCGATGAACCACTCCGGCGCCCAGCTGTTGGTCGCGCCCGGGACATCTATCCTGACGTCGCGCAGAAAGGTCCAGTCGACCCTGTCGCGGCTGCGCGCCAGACCGATCGTGTCGCCGCTCCAGCCGGTGGTATAGGCGACATAGTACCAGCCGTCGGTGTGCTTCATCACGCTGGGGTCGCGGATCAGTCCCTTGGGCGGGGTGTAGGCCAGCGGCTGTTTCAGCGTGAAGCGCGACCCGTCGGCGGAGTCGTACACGCTCATGTTCGATTGGCTGGCGTTGGTGAACGCCGTCATCGTGTACCGGACGGGTTCAGCCAGGGCTGTCGTCGCCAGAAGAGCGGCGGCCAGGCCCAGGCCTGCGAAACGCAATCCCATGCTCAGCCCCCGAAATAGAAGACGGGCTTCAGGGGCCACTCGACGGGCTTGTTGTCAGGCTGGACCTCCATCAGGTCGGCCATGAAGTCCCACCAGCGCTTCATCACCGGCTGCAGCGGCAGGAGATCCTTCTGGTGGTCGGGGCGCAGGCGCAGCACCGCGAAGAGGCTCATGGTCTCTTCGTCCAGGAAGATGGAATAGTCATGGATCCCCGCCTCGCGCAGGGCCTGCGCCAGATCGGGCCAGAGGTCGTCGTGGCGGCGTTCGTACTCTGCGGCGACACCCGGCTTCAGCTGCATGCGGAAGGCGAGGGGGCGGCTTGGCGTCGTGCTCATCGTGATCCTCCCGATTTGGTTCTTGTTGTCAGGCGGCCAGGCGATAGATCCGCCGGGCGGAGCCGGCGAACAGGGCCAGGCGTTCATCGTCGCTGAAGCCGGCCGTGATAGCGTCATAGGCGGCGTAGAAGCCGCCGAAGGTCCCGTGCACCTTCTCGACCGGGAAGTTGCTGGCAAACATGCAGCGCTCCACCCCGAAGATCTCGATGACCTGCAAGACGAAGGGTTTCAGGCTCTGGATCGTCCAGGCGCGGTCGACCATGGCCAGGCCCGAGATCTTGCAGCTGACGTTCGGCCGCGCGGCCAGGGTCGCCAGGCCTTCGCGCCAGGCGGCCAGACCGGCGGTGTCGCGATCAGTGGGCATGCCGGCGTGGTTGACGATAAGGGGAATGCCCGGATGGGCGTCGGCCAGGGCAGCGGCCGTTTCCATCTGTGAGGCGTAGAGCTGCAGGTCGAACGACAGGCCGTACTTGTCCAGCAGCGCGTAGCCGGCGTGCCACTGCGGGTCCTGGAGCCTGTCGGTCGGGCCGTAGGTCTTGGCCGGGTCGGTGTGCCAGTTGACGATCTGGCGGACGCCGCGCACGCAGCGCCGGGCCGCGTGCGCCTCCAGCATCGCCTCGACCGCCGGATCGTCCAGGTCGGCACCGGCAACGATGCCGCCGACCACGCCCCGCTGGTCGGCGATGGCCTGCAGCCAGTCGGTCTCGGACAGCTGGTCCCTGGGCGGCAGGCCGCACTCGACATGTACGACCTCAACGACGTTCCAGCCCTTGGCGTCGGCCAGATAGTCGTCCAGCCCGTAGGACCGGTAGGCGATCGGGCTCATGTCGCCGGCCGGATTGTTCGGCAGCGGCGTGTCCTGAAGCCAGGCGTAGTAGTGCCGATCCAGATCCCACAGGTGCATGTGGGGATCGACGATGGGGCCCGTATACGCCATGGCCGCAGCCCTCCTAGAAGGTGGTCCGGCCGCCGGACGTGTCGAAGGTCGCGCCTGTCGTGAAGCTGCACTCCTCGGACGCCATGAAACAGATCATGGCGGCGCTCTCCTCGATCTCACCCAGCCGACCCATAGGGATCTTGCCCTTCATGTAGTCGATCTGGCTCTTGGGCAGCTGGTCCAGGATCGGGCTTTCGAAGGTGGCGGGCGTCAGGCTGTTGGCGATAATGCCCTTGGTGGCAAGTTCCTTGGCCAGCGATTTGGTCAGACCGATCACCCCGGCCTTCGACGCCGAATAGGCGCTGGCGTTGGGGTTGCCTTCCTTGCCGGCCACCGAGGCGACATTGACGATCCGGCCATAGCTGTTGGTCAGCATGTACGGCACCACTTCGCGGCAGCAGTAGAAGACGCCGTTCAGATTGATGTCGACGACGCGGGTCCAGCTGTCGATCGGGTACTCATGCACCGGCGCGGTCGCGCCAGTGATGCCGGCCGAAGCGACCAGAACGTCGACACGGCCCAGAATGGCGTTGGACGCCTTGGTGGCTGCGGCGACAGCCACCTGGTTCGAGACGTCCAGCGCCTGGACGTCTGTCGCCCCGATCTCGGCGGCGGTGGTTGTCAGGCTTTCGGCGTCAAGATCCCACAGTGAGACCAGACCGCCCTCGGCGATGATCCGGGCGGCCACGGCCTTGCCAAGGCCCGACGCGCCGCCGGTGACGATGGCCGCGCGCCCGGCGAACCGGTTGCTATATGGGCTCACGCGACGCCGTCCTTCGTCCAGGCCACGACGATCTGGCGTTGCTCGCCCAGCTTCTCGATGCCGAGGCGAATCTCGTCGCCGGCCTTCAGATAGACGGGCTCGGGCTTCTGGCCCATGCCGACGCCGGGCGGGGTGCCTGTGGTGATCAGGTCACCCGGTTCCAGGGTCATGAACTCACTGATGTACGAAACCAGCTTGCTGATCGGGAAGATCATGGTCCTGGACGAGCCGTCCTGCTTGCGATGGCCGTTGATGTCCAGCCACATGCCCAGGGCCTGCGGGTCGCCGACCTCATCGGAGGTCACCAGCCACGGCCCGACCGGGCCAAAGGTGTCGCAACCCTTGCCCTTGTCCCAGGTGCCGCCGCGCTCGATCTGGAAAGCGCGCTCGGAGACGTCGTTGATCAGCACATAGCCAGCGACGTGGTCCAGGGCCTCGGCCTCGGTGACGTAGCGCGCGCGGGTTCCGATGACGACGCCCAGCTCGACTTCCCAGTCGGTCTTCAGGGAGTCCCTGGGCAGCATGACCAGATCATTCGGGCCCTGCAGGCAGCTGACGGCCTTGGTGAAGATCACGGGCTCTTCCGGAATCGGCAGGTTCGACTCGGCGGCGTGGTCTGCGAAGTTCAGGCCCACGGCGATGAACTTGCTGACGCCGTTCACCGGACAGCCATAACGGGGCGCGCCGTCGACGACGGGCAGGGTGGCCGGGTCGATCGCGGCCAGCGCCTTCAGGCTGGCCGGCGACAGCTGGGCGCCGGTGATGTCGGGAACATGGGCGGACAGGTCGCGGATCTTGCCGTCGGCGTCGAGCAGGGCGGGCTTCTCGGTGCCCTTGGGGCCATAGCGGAGCAGTTTCATCGATCTTGTGCTTTCAGAAGGATCAGCGAACGTAGGGCCGGTGCAGGCCGACCTCGCGATTGAGTTCGACGCCGAAACCCGGCGCGTCAGAGAGCTTGAGCTTGCCGTTGACCGGCACGGGCTCACCGATCAGCTGCGGATGGAACATCGGCACGACCTCGTCGGCCTTGGGCGCCATCATCAGGAACTCGGCGAACGGGCTGTTATGGCGGGTGATGACGAAGTGGTAGCTGTAGACACTGGAGCCATGCGGGATCGTCATCACGCCCTTGCTGTCGGCCAGATTGGCGATCTTGATCAGCTCGGTCACACCGCCGCACCAGCCCACATCCGGCTGGATGATGTCGCAGCATTCCATCTCCAAAAGCATGCGGAAGCCCCAGCGGGTGGCTTCGTGCTCGCCGGTGGTGACAAGCATGCCGGTCGGCGCGTTCTTCTTGAGGTCGCGATAGCCCCAATAGTCGTCGGGGCTGAGGGCTTCCTCGATCCACTTCAGGCCGTACTCATGGGCCTTGTGGGCCAGCTTGGTGGCGTAGTTCAGGTCCAGCGCCATCCAGCAGTCGAACATCAGCCAGAAGTCCTCGCCGCAACGCTCGCGCATCGTGGCCAGTTCCTCGATGTTTTTCCGCAGGCCTTCCTCGCCCTCGGCGGGGCCGTGATGCAGCGGCATCTTGCCGCCGATGAAGCCCATCTGCTTGGCCAGGTCCGGGCGCGCGCCGGTGGCGTAGAAGGTCAGTTCGTCGCGGACCTTGCCGCCTAGCAGGGCATAGACCGGCTCCTGGCGCAGCTTGCCCAAGAGGTCGTACAGCGCCAGGTCGACACCCGAGATGGCGTTCACGACCAGGCCCTTGCGGCCATAGTACTGGGTCGAGAAGTACATCTGGTCCCAGATCTTCTCGACCTCGGTCGGGTCGCGGCCCTCCAGGAAGCGCGACAGGTGCTTCTCGACGATATAGGCCGCCGGCTCGCCGCCGGTGGTTACCGCAAAGCCGATCGTGCCGTCGGCGGCCTCGATCTCGACCACCAGAGTGCCCAGCACGTTGATGCCGAAGCTCTGGCGGCTCTGGCGATACTCCGGATAGCGCGACATCGGCGTGGCGATGTGGTCGTCTATCCAGTGGCCCTCGCCCTGGTCATGATAGTCTGCTCCGCCGCCCCTTACGACGAAAGCGCGGACATGTTTGATCACAGGAAACGCCATGCTCAGCGCGACTCCAACCCAGAGGGTGATCTCTCACCCGATACAAACAGCGAGCAGACGACCAAGCAATTTCGGGCGGCCGCACGCGGCGCCTGAAGTGCTCAGCTACCTGTCCAACATATGACACGCTATGCAGGAACCGACATGCGGACAAAGGCGAGCCGCCGTGGATCCACTTGTCAAACGTTCCATAATGTGAGAGGTTGTGCTACAAAATGAAATCATCGTCAAGAGGAGCTCCACCAGTGTCTGGCGAAGAGGTAACGGCGACGAAGGGTCCGAGCGGCAGCCAGACCCTGTTTCGTGGGCTGGACCTGCTGGATGTGGTCGCGGATTTCGGCACGATCGCTCTGCCCGCGCTGGCCGCTCAGCTTGGCCTGACGCGTAGCACTACGCATCGACTGGCCACGGCCCTGGTCGAGCGTCGAATGTTGTCCCAGGCTCCGCGAGAGGGCTATAGCCTCGGCCCCAAGCTCCTTGAGCTGGGCTATCTGGCCAGCCAGCAGATGGACCTGCCGCGTATCGCCCGTCCCCATCTGGAAAGGCTTTGGGAGGCCACCGAAGATACGGTGCATCTGGGTGTGCTCGACGCTGACCGTGCGCTCTATCTCGACAAGCTGACGGGCCGTCGCCGGATAAATATCAGTTCCCGGGTTGGCGATCGTCAGCCGATCCGCTCTACCGGTCTCGGCAAGGCGCTGGTGCTGGACGAAACAGAAGAGCGCTGGCAGCACCTGTTCCGCAGCGAGGGGCCGATTGCGCCGGGGGCTCCCGACGAAGCCCTATGGATCGGCTGGATGCGCGACTACGCCGTTCGCGGCGTGGCCTTCGACCTTGAGGAAAACGAAGACCGAATTCGCTGTGTGGCGGCCCCTATTCGCGGTGCCTCCGGCCAGATCGTCGGTGCCATCAGCGTATCGGGCGCGGCCCAGTACATGGACGACGCTCGCCTGTCCACGCTCGTCGATGACGTACGTGAGACCGCAAACGCCATTGCCCATGACCTGGGCTGGAAGGGCAATAGACCCGCTGCGCGAAGCTAAGTCGCGCGACCAAGGGAGGAACGATGCTGCTCGAGGGCAAGGTGGTGCTGGTGACCGGCGCCTCTCAGGGAATTGGCAAGGCGGCCGCGATCGGTTGCGCCCGCCACGGGGCTGACGTCGCGATCAACTACAACTCCGACGAAGCGGGGGCGGCTGATGCGATCAAGCAGATTGAGGCGCTGGGACGCCGGGCGATCGCCGTGCGGGGCGACGTGGCCGAACCGGAAACGGCCAAGGCCTTTGTGTCGGCGGCGGTCGAGGCGTTCGGCAAGGTCGACGTCTTCGTCAACAATGCTGGAATCTGCCCGTTCCACGCCTTCCTCGACATGCCGCCCGAGGTCCTGGAGCGGACGATGAGGGTCAATCTGCACGGCGCCTACTATATGGTGCAGGCGGCGGCTAACCAGATGGTCCGCCAAGGCCACGGCGGCGCGATCATCGCGGTCAGCTCGATCAGCGCCCTCGTGGGCGGCGGCATGCAGACGCATTACACGCCCACCAAGGCCGGCGTGCACAGCCTGATGCAGTCTACGGCGATCGCGCTGGGCAAGCACGGCATCCGCTGCAACTCGGTGCTGCCGGGCACCATCGAGACGGCGATCAACAAGGACGACCTGGCCGACGTCGCCAAGCGCGAATACATGTCCGGCCGCATCCCGCTGGGCCGTCTGGGCGTGCCGGACGACCTGGCAGGCCCGATCGTGTTCCTGGCCTCGGATCTGGCCAGATATGTGACCGGCGCGGCGCTGCTGGTCGACGGCGGCGCCTTCGTGAACCTGCAATAGCGCCGTGATTGTCTCCTCCACGACCGATTTTCGGGAAGCAGCGCGGCGCAAACTCCCCCGCTTCCTGTTCGACTATATCGACGGCGGTGCCTATGCCGAGCGGACCCTGCAGCGCAACGTCTCAGACTTGGCCGACCTGGCCCTGCGCCAGAGGGTGCTGAAGGACGTCTCGGCGGTTGATCCCTCGACCACGCTGTTCGGCGTCAAGCAGGCCCTGCCGGTCGCCCTGGCACCGGTGGGCCTGACTGGCATGTATGCGCGGCGCGGCGAGTGCCAGGCCGCCCGGGCGGCGGCCAGGAAGGGCGTGCCCTTCTGTCTGTCGACGGTCTCGGTCTGCGATGTCGACGAGGTCAGCAAGGCCTCGCCGTCACCGATCTGGTTTCAGCTCTATGTGCTGCGCGACCGCGGCTTCATGCGTGACCTTCTGGCCCGCGCCAGCGCCGCAGGGGCGACCGCCCTGGTCTTCACGGTGGACATGCCGGTGCCCGGGGCCCGCTACCGCGACGCTCACTCGGGCATGAGCGGTCCCAACGCTGCGGCGCGCCGCATGGTCCAGGCGATGTTCAAGCCCTCCTGGGCCTGGGACGTCGGCGTGATGGGCCGGCCTCACACTCTGGGCAATGTCGCGCCGGTGCTGGGCGAAAACTCGGGGCTCGAGGACTTCATGGGCTGGCTGGGGGCCAATTTCGACCCGTCCATCCAATGGAAGGATCTGGAGTGGATCCGCGACCTCTGGAAGGGGTCGCTGATCATCAAGGGCGTACTGGATCCCGAGGATGCCAGGGCCGCCGCTGACATCGGCGCCGACGGCGTCGTCGTCTCCAACCACGGCGGCCGTCAGCTTGATGGCGTGCTGTCCAGCGCCCGCGCCCTGCCGGCCATTGCCAACGCGGTCGGTGACCGGCTGACGGTCCTGGCCGACAGCGGCGTGCGCTCGGGCCTCGATGTGGTGCGGATGCTGGCCTTGGGCGCCAAGGGCGTGCTGTTGGGCCGGGCCTTCGTCTACGCCCTGGCCGCGCGCGGCGAGACCGGCGTCACCCAACTGCTCGACCTGATCGAGAAGGAGATGCGCGTGGCCATGGCCCTGACCGGCGTGCGCGACATCGCCAGCATCGACCGCTCGATCCTTGCGGAGTTCAAGGCGTGATCGCCTCACTGGTTCTTGGCGCGGCCCTGGCCGCCTCACCGACACCGGCCAAGGTGCCGCCGCGCATCCTGATCGCCAGCGACTCCACCGCCGCCCATTACGGTGCCGACCGCTATCCGCAGATGGGGTGGGGCATGGTGCTGAAGTGCTCGCTGGATCCCGGCGTCGAGGTCGTCAACCTGGCCCGTGGCGGCCGCTCGACCAAGACTTTCATCGAGGAGGGGCTGTGGGGCAAGCTGGTCGCTCAGCTCCAGTCCGGCGACACGGTGCTGATCCAGTTCGGACACAACGACGCCGACACCAAGAAGATCGAGCGCTACGCCGCGCCGGATGGTGCCTATCGGGCCAACCTGATCCAGTTCGTCAAGGATGTGCGTCAGGCTGGCGGCAGGCCCGTCCTGGTCACGCCGGTCGCGCGCTGGATGTGGGAAAACGGCGCTCCAAAGGATGCTCATGGGCCTTATTCAGCCGCCGTTCGGCGCGTGGCGCGAGAGCAAAAGGTTCCGCTTGTCGATCTCGACGCCGACATGATGGCCGCGCTCGCCGCGCGAGGCCCATCCGCCTCCCGGCGGCTCTATCTGTTCTACCAGCCCTACGATCAGGTGGCGCGCTATCCGAGCGGGATCAGCGATGACACGCATATCAATGAGCAGGGCGCACGTCTCGCCGCCGCCCTGGTCGCGACGCGGCTGGCGGATCTGAAGATCCCTTTGGCGAAGTGGGTCCGGCCGGCCTCGATCGCCGCCCAGCCCAGGCTTGGCGCGCCGACCTGCCCCTGATTGGGAAGCCTCGTCATGGACCGATCAAAAGCCCGCTCCGCCGCCGTGACCCGGCGCGCCGCTCTGGGTTCGGTCGTCGCGCTTGGCGGCGTCCGCCCGTCCAGGGCCTCGCCCGGCAAGCGTGGCGTCGCGCCGGTCGATCTCGCCTGGCTGGGCGACGCGCCGCCCACCGCGCCGGGGGCGGCGGTCTGGGGCGTGCCCTGGCCGCAGGGGTCCCTAAGCCCGAAGATGTCCTTGAAGGCGACCACCGCCGGCGGGAGCCCATTGCCGCTGCAAACCTGGCCGCTCGCCTATTGGCCTGACGGCTCCATCAAGTTCAGCGGCCAAGCTGTTGTCGGAGCCCCGGGACCAGGCTTCCGGATCGAACAGGGGATCCCGGCGGCCCCTCAAAATCCCGTGACGGTTCAGGAAGGGGCCGAGACGATCGAGGTTCGCGCCGGCGCCTTGGTTTGCCGGTTCGCGCGCCATGGCACGACCCTGATTGACAGCATCGCCCTGTCCGGGCGCGAGACGGCGCGCTCCGGCCGTCTGGTTTGCCTGAGCCAGACAACGCCGCCGGATTCCCTTTCGGGGCGCGAGGTCCAGACCTTCGAAGGCTTCGTCGAACGGGCCACTGTCGAGCAGAGCGGACCCCTCCGGGCGGTGGTCCGGTTCGACGGGCACCACAGAGGCGGCGGCCGAGATTGGATGCCCTTCACGGTTCGGGTGGCGGTCGATGCCGACGGCCGCCTGACCCTGACCCACAGTTTTGTTTTCGATGGCGACGCCAGCAACGACTTTATCTGCGGCCTGGGGGTTCGGTTCGACGTGCCGTTCTCTGACGAGCTGCACAACCGGCATGTCCGCTTCGCCGGCGAGGGCGATGGCCTGTGGGGCGAAGCGGTGCGCAACTTGCCGGGTTGGCAGCCGGGCAAGTTTTCGCTCGCCGG
This sequence comes from Caulobacter sp. AVps18, assembly GCF_058681425.1. NCBI lineage: Bacteria > Pseudomonadati > Pseudomonadota > Alphaproteobacteria > Caulobacterales > Caulobacteraceae > Caulobacter > Caulobacter sp. AVps18. The sequence goes on along the minus strand of NZ_CM178737.1, from coordinate 3,709,417 downwards.
CCAGTTTCCCGCCCAGTTGCGCGGTGAACGGGTTCCAGCCCTCGCAGAGATGGACACCAAGACCCGGGCTCAGCTGGAGACGGTGCCGGCCTGGGATGGCTTTAGACTGTTCCAGAGCGGCTCGGATGCATTCTCGGTCGAGAAACGAACCGGGGCGCACAGCAGCTGGCTGCGAGCCGGGCAGGGTGGCCGGGCGTCAGGGCTTGTCTATGTCGGCGGCGTTTCCGGTGGATTGGCCTGCGGCGTCCGGCACTTCTGGCAACGTCATCCGACCGGCCTTGAGATCCAGGGTGCGGGCGGAGATGCCGCGACGGTGACTCTCTGGTTCTGGTCGCCCCAGGCCGGGGCCATGGATCTGCGGCACTATAGTGATCGGGCTCATGGCCTTGAGATCCAGTACGAGGACGTCGAGCCCGGGCACAGCACGCCCCTCGGCGTCGCCCGCACCAACCAGGTCTTCCTTTGGCCGCTGGGCGCAACGCCGCGTCGAGAGGCCCTTGTCGCCATGGCTGCCGCCACGCGAGAGCCGGCGCTGCCGGTCTGCAAGCCGGACTATTACCAAAGCTGCGGCGTATTCGGGGTCTGGTCGCCGGTCGACCGCTCGACACCGGCGCGGGCCCAGCTCGAGGCGGAGCTGGATCGCCTTTTGGCGTTCTACCGCGACGAGATCGACCAGCGCCGCTGGTACGGCTTCTGGGACCACGGCGATGTGATGCACAGTTACGACGCTGACCGACATGTCTGGCGATATGACGTCGGCGGATTCGCCTGGGCCAATAGCGAACTGGTGCCTGACCTGTGGCTATGGACGTCCTTCCTGCGAAGCGGTCGCGCGGATGTGTTCCGCGTGGCCGAAGCGATGACCCGTCACACCGGAGAGGTCGATGTCCATCAGATCGGCCCGTTCAAGGGCTTGGGTTCGCGCCATAATGTCAGTCATTGGGGGGACGGTGCCAAGGAGTTGCGCATCAGTCAGGCCCTGCTGCGTCGTCCGTACTACTATCTGACGGCAGACGAGCGGACTGGCGACCTGATGACCGCGCAGGCGGAGTCCGACCAGGCCCTGCTGAGCGTCAATCCGGTCCGCAAGGTTGTCGCCGCAACCTCCCACCCCACCCAGGCGCGTACCGGCCCGGACTGGCTGGCCCTGGCAGGCAACTGGATGACCGCGTGGGAGCGCACCGGAGAGCGTCGCTGGCATGACCGTATTGTTCGGGGCTTCGAGTCCATTGCCGGGGCACCGCACGGCATGTTTTCAGGACCGCCCTTTGGCTATGACCCCGCGACCGGCCGGCTCGAGGACATCGGCCGGGCGTTCGGGTCCAGTTACCATCTGGTGACGATCATGGGCGGTGCCGAGGCGGCGTTCGAACTCGACGGCCTGATAGACCACCCCGCCTGGCGCAAGGCATGGCTTCAATTCTGCGTCTATTACAATGCCCCGCAGGCCTTGCGGCAGGCAGCATTGGGTCCTGGCGCGATCGACCGCTACTTTGCCTATCCGGCCTGGCACGCGCGGCTCACCGCCTGGGCGGCCCGTCGTCTGGAGGATCCGCAACTGGCGGCGCGGGCGTGGCGCGAGGTGCTGACCGAAGGCCGCGAGACGGCGCGTCTTCCCGCCCGTACACGGGTTGCGGGACCGCAGTCGCTGAACCCGGTTGAGGAGATTGCCGGGGTGGCGACCAATAATGTCTCGCAATGGTCCCTGAATGTCATCGAGCTGCTGGCGCTTGTCGGCGATGCCCTGCCTGCCGAGTTACCCAAAGCAGGCTTTCCGCCGAGCCGCTAAAGCGCGTTCCGAAAAGTGGGAACCGGTTTTCGGCATGAAACGCGCGCGAAAACAAAAGACTAGAGCGGGTTGCGATCTGATTCCATCAGGTCGCAACCCGCTCTAGGGGCGGCAGATTTCGAAATTGCGCAGCCGCAGGTGGCTTTGCGTGGTCCGCAGGGCAAACCAGCCACGGGTGTAGGGCTTGGGGTCATGGTGCTGGAACAGGCGGCGCCCGTCGCTCCAGTAGGCGATCCGCGAGCCGTCCGCGACGAGCGTCACCGCAGTCCAGCGATTGGCGACGAGCATCGTGCTTGCGTCGGTGAGGTCGTGCTGTGGCAAGAGCGGCCGCTGGCCCGCGCGTCCGACATAGCGCCTGAACCGGGTTGTCGTGTTGCGGTTGCCGCCTTGCCCGATATAGTAGGTTTTCAGCGTGTCATAGTCGGCGAAAGCACCGCTGCGCGGCTGAGCATGAACAGACCCGCCGCTCGCCTCCCGCGCCATCCAGAAGGCGTTGAGATCACTGACGCGATCAAGAGGGCCGCCCTCGGAGACGGCCTGGGCCTCATAGCGGATGACCACCGGACCTTTCAGCTCCTGACGAAACCACAGGGTGAGGCCCGCCGGCGCGAGAACATCCAGCACACCCGCTTCGGCCACGACCTGCGCGGGCTTTTCCGCCTCCAGGCGCCATTGGCCAAGACCGGCTGTGAAGGCGTCCGCGAAAAGCCGCCGGCCGCGACCCGGAGGCTCTGGCGGGGCGAGAGGGGCTGCGGCCAGGCCTGCCAGAACAGATCGTCGATCCAGGCTCACGGGGGCGCCTCGGTCACATTGTCGAGCCGCAACGGCGGTCTGCCGTCGGGCGCCAAGCTGTCGAGGCGCACCTGGTCCAGAACCAGGTTTCTGACGTGCCGGGCCCAGAGGCCGAAGGCCGGCGTGGGACCGAACATGCTGGGCTCGGGATAGGTTTCTCGATGTTCGTCAGGCTCGGCCCGGGCCCAGTCGGCGTGGCCGCTGCCGCGGAAGGTCAGGCGAATATTGCGCATCGTCACATCGCAGATCGGCGACTCTGGCAGGCCAGCGAGTGTCGCAGCATAGTCGGCCAGTATGTCCTCGCCGACGATATCGCGCAGGACGATCTGGCGCATCGCGCCCAGTCCGGTCCCTTTGGGGCCCCGCCGACGGTCGCCGACCCGCAGGAAGATGGGTGCGGTGGTCACCTCAGTCAGGGTCAAACGCTCGACCAGAACATTCTCGATAACGCCCCCATCGACGGTTTCCAGGGCCAAACCGCGTGAGCGCACAAAGCGGCAGTCGCGAATGGTGATGTCCCGGAACCCCCCGTTTGATTCTGTGCCCAGCTTGATCCGTCCCGTGACGCCGTCCTGGTCGGGGGCCATGGTCTGGGTTCGGCCATAGGTGCCGTCCAGCATCGTGCCCAGATCGAACCCGCTGACCTCGCAATCCTCGATCAGCACCTGTTGGGTGATGATCGGCTCTCCCAGGGCCAGCGAGCTCTTCAGCACGATCGCGTCGTCGTTGGGGGTGTTCACCCGGCAGCCCCGGATCTCCACGTTCCGGCAGGCGTCGATGTCGAGGCCATCGCGGTTGGTGTCGATCAGGAGATTGCTGAGCGTCAGTCGCTCGCACCCGGTCGCGAGCACCGCAAAGTGACCGCCCCGGAAGATTGTGAGGCCGTCAATCCGCGCGCCCTTGACCCGCTTGAGGGCAATGGCCTTGTTGCCTTGCCCAACCATCATTTCCCGGTCCGGGTTAAGGGCTTTGAACGCTTCGGGCGAGATGTGCTGCATGCTCTGTGGAAACGCGCCGGCCTGACGGCTCCAGCGCGCCCCGGGCCCTTCGCGGGTCAAGCCTCGACCGTCTATGCGGCCGGGGCCCAGGATCGCAACGTCCTCGAGATCCTCGCCCCAGATGAGGCTGTTGTGCCAGTGGCTATGGCCAAAATCCTGCCAGAGGTCATGGGGATTGGGTTCCGGCGGGTCGTAGCGTCCGGGGTGACTGGCCGGATCAGCGGCTTCCAGGACTGCGCCGGCCTCAAGTCGCAGGGTCACGGCGCTGGCCAGGCGGATCGAGAAGGCCGCAAAGCGACCGGCTGGAATGCGCACCTCCCCACCACCGGTGGCGTGGACCGCAGCAATGGCGGCGTTTACCGCATCCGTGGCCAGCGCAACGCCACCCTCCAAGGCACCAAAATCCCGGATGTCGGCAATCACGGATAGAGGCCGTGTCGCTTGAAGAAGGCATCCAGTTGACTGGTCCAGGGTGCCAGCTGGCCGTCGGGGCCCCGCAGGCCGAAGCCATGGCCGCCGATCTCCTGAAGATGCATCTCGACGGGGATTTTGCGCGCGCGCAGCGCCTGCCACATCAGGACGCTGTTCTCGACGGGCACGACCCTGTCGTCAGCGGCGGCGGAGATATAGGTCGGCGGCGCATCATCGGGGACGTGGCGCTCGGCCGAAATCGCTTCGCGCTGAGCATCGCTGGGCGATGCGCCTAGCAGCTCCTTCAGGGAGCCGCCATGCGCGTAGGGCGGGGTCAGCGTGATGACAGGGTAGAACAGACCCGCCAGGGCCGGTCGTGTCGGCAAGGCGTCGGCGGCGTCCACGGGCGCATAGGTCTGACGCGTGAATTGGGTGGCCAGCCGCGCGGCGACGTGGCCGCCCGCCGAAAACCCGATCACGGCGACGCGCGCGGGGTCGACGCCGAGTGACGGGGCCCGGGCCCGAATAAGCCGCATGGCGCGCTGTGCGTCCTGCAGTGCGACGTCGGGACCCGCCGCCCAGCCGTCGGCCGGCAGGCGGTAGTTCATCACGAAGGCCGTGACGCCAAGGCCGGCGAGCCAGGCATCAATCGGGCCGCCGCCACGGCCGACCGCGATGCGGCGATACCCGCCGCCAGGGATCATCAGGACCGCCGCGCCATTGGGGTGTTTGGGCCGGCGCATCGTGAGCCAGGGACGCGTGACATTCAGGAAGGCGGTGTCGTTCGGGTCGCCGCCCGGCGTGCGCAGGATCACCGTCTCGGCGGCTGTGACCGCTTCGCCGCCCGGCGCGGGGCCGGGCCAGAGATCGACGGTTTCGATGTCCGGGGGGGCAGGCGAATTGGCGCGCGCGCTCAGGGCGGTCAGGCTGGTGGCCAGTCCCAGCAGGACGCGACGATTGAGACTAGTTGCCACGGGGGCGCTCCGGGCTGACGGCCGCGCTGGGCGGCAAGGTGAAGGATTCCGGCGCAGGCGGCCTGGCCGGGTCGAAAGGCTTCAGATCGGGAAGCAGATGCTCGGCCAGGCCGGGAACCGAGACGCGCAGACCTTCCACGACCCCGCGCGCCAGCTGGTAGGCACCGTAGTTGTTGTGATGGGTGAGATCCCGGCCCCCGTCGTTGAAGGCCCTCCAGGCGTTGGCCGCGCCGAGCGCCTCATAGAATGTCGCGCTCACCGTATTCAGGTCTATCAAGGGCACGCGCAGTAAGTCGGCGGTTTCGCGCATGGCTGCCGGATAGTCGCCGTGGGTGTTGATGACGCGGCCAGCGGGATCGAACCGGTTGCGGTGCATCGGGGTCACCAATACCGGCGTCGCCCCGCGCCGCCGCGCTTCGCCGACATAGACCTGAAGATAGTCCCGATAGGTTCCGTCGGCCGGGGCGTAGGTCTGCGGCCAGTTCGTCTTCTGGTCGTTGTGCCCGAACTGGATCAGCAGCCAGTCGCCGGCCTTGAGGCGGTCGAGGATCTTGTCCAGCCGGCGGCCCGCCAGGAACGACTTGAGCGTTTCGCCAGATTCCGCATGGTTGGCGACGCTGATCGTCGGGCGGAAAAATCTTGGCAGCATCTGGCCCCACCCGGCGGCGGGCTCAAACGGCTGGTCGGTCACGGTGGAGTCGCCAGCCAGATAGAGCACCGGAACCTGAACGGGCGCGACGTGGATCTGTCCGACGGCGGCACGCGCTCCACAGATCTCCAGGGTGAGACGATCATCCCAGGTCGGCGTTCCGATTTCACGCGGATTGAGCTGGACCTGACTCGCGCCCGGCGCGTTGGCGGGCGGAGCTGGGAGATCAGGGCGGCGGACATTGACGATGATGGCCAGCGTCCGGCGCTCGCCCGCCGCGACCTCTACGTCTTCCAGCATCAGGCGGCGCGCTTCGGCCTTGATGGTTGTCAGCGAGGGAGTGTCGCCGCCCAGCTCCAGTGTGACCCGATAGTCACCTTCCGGCAGCCTGATCGAGAAACGACGGCCCGGACCCGGTTCGAAACCATGGCCCAGGCGCGCATCATAGGCGACGCCGGCGAGCGCCCTGAGGTTGAAATCAAGCGGCTCTCGAGGCGGTAAGGACGAGGCGCGCGCTGCCTCCAACCCGGCTGAAGTCATGACCAACCCTCCCACCATCCGTCTTCGGGTCAAGCGCATGGGATCCTTGATGAGCACGAGCGGCCCTGGAGTTTCCAGGAGGCCGAACCAAACCTTGTGACCATGAGTCTAGAGCGGGTTGCGATCTGATGGAATCAGATCACCCGCTCTAGTCTTTTGTTTTCACGCGCGTTTCATTCCAAAAACCGGTTCCCGCTTTTCGGAACGCGCTCTAGAGAGCCTTGGCGATCTCCACGGCGTAGACGTGACTGGCACCGTGCATGTTGGACCGAAACACCAGCCACTTGCCGTCCGGCGTGAAGTTGACGTTGGGTTCCAGCCGGTAGTCGTGGCTTGTCATGTTCACCAGACGCTCGGAGTCGAGGGCACCCGGCTTGATGAGCGCCTCGGCGCCCGGGGCATGAATGCCCGCCACGTCTGGAATGGCACGCGGCCTGAGCAAGACGATCCATTTGCCGTCCGGCGCATGCGCGACCATCTCGCTGTCGCCGCCGTCGCCGGCGAACAGGGTTCCGTCCGGAGAGCTGTTGAAATGCACCGACCAGTCGTTGCGCTGAACATGCATCCAGGTGCGCTTGCCGGTGGCGATTTCGTAGCCGGCGACCCAGAAAGACTCGCCGCGCGGGGTTTGCAAGTCGTACCAGACCGTCTTGCCGTCTGCGCTGAACCACTCGTGACCGGCGATTTCCATATTCATGGTGCGGGTGTGGATCTTGACCGGAGCGGGCTGTTCCACGTCCGTGCGCACCAGCCACAGTCGGTCGACCTTGTGCCAGGGTCCTTCGTGACAGAACATCAGCAGGCCCGGATCTGTCGGGGAAAACTGCAGGTGGTTCAGCCAGTCCGTGGCTTGATGCACCACCCGGCGGGTGCCCGTGCGCGTGTCGATCGTGAAGATCTCCATCGGGATGCGGCTTTCCAGACGCGCATTCAACTGAATCTCCCGGCCCTCGGCGTAGCTCAGGTCTCGTCCGTCGGCGCTTTTCACATGATCCGGATCGCGGGGCAGGGCGTCAGCGAGATTGGGCGGGATCGGGAGGTCCGTGCGCACCGCGACACCGGCCAGCAGGGTTTCATCGGCGTTGATCGTCTGCAGTGCGCCGCGGTCCATCCGGGCCACCTGACGCGTTGCCCGGGTATAGGGATCGACGGCCATGATCGCCTTGGGGCCGTTCTGGTCGGCCGTCAGCGCCTGCTCGTAATAGACCTCGCCGGTCTTTCGCCCGACATAAAGCAACCGGACCTTTCCCTCGACGATCCTGGTCAGGGCGCGGGTCTTCAGATCCATCGCCGTAATGCCGTTGGGCGATGAGAAGACCAGCCGATCGCCCTTCGGTGTGAAGGCGTTGTAGTTGAAGTAGAGGCTGTGGCTTCCGGGCTCGCGCGACAGTCGGACGATGCGGTGCCCGGTGGTCTTGTCGACCCATTCTGTGGGGGGCTCCGCGCCGTTTGCCGGCCCCGTGCTGAGAACATCCTGTGCCCCGGCCCCGCTGGTCGTCAGGGCGGTGACCAGGACGGCCAGCAGCCCCCAGTGACGAAGCCAAATCATCGAGCGGCCTTTCGGGGGGCAACGGCGGCGGGTCGCTGCGTCTTCATGCCGGCTCCGAGGTGGAAGCCGACGTGAGGGGGCTGGTTGTAGGCGGTATTCTGCCAGGCGATCGACACCCGGTACTGCGGGTCATGCATCAGGGTCGTCAGGCGGCGCTCAGTTGGGTAGGGCGTGGCGTAGATGCGGAGTGAGCGATTGTCCTCGGCCCGCCAGATGACCTCTTCGCGCCAGTCTCCCAGGATGTCGGCAGAGAGGGCGGGTGTCGCCTTGGTGCCGTTGTTGCTGGCAACCCCCGCAGCGGTCAGTAGAGGCGTCGCTTGACCGGCACCCCAGTCCCACTTGCTGATCTGATTGCGATCAAGAAGTTCGCGAAGCTCGTCGCCGTCCCACCAGATCGCAAAGTTCGCCTGTCTGGGGCGGGGCACACCCGGGATCAGCTGGCCCTTGGCAGTGTAGAGCCCATTCTGGTTCGTGCCCCAGGCCTCGGCCCCCGGATAGCGGGGATCGATGTCGGCTGCCAGGCCGCGGCCCGTGTCAGTCTCTGTGGGCGTCGTCCAAAGCACCCGTCCGGTACGGGCGTCCAGCATCGCCGCACCGACGCCGCCATTGAGCTTCGGGCTCTCATGAACGCCGAACCTCTCAAGTCCCGGGTGCTTAGGATCAAGGTCGCCAACATGCATGGCGTCACCGTGAAAGAGCCGCGCCGACCACAGGCCCCGGCCATCGTCGTCGACAGCCATCGAGCCGTAGAGGATCTCGTCGCGACCGTCGCCGTCGACGTCGGCGACGCTGAGTTGGTGATTGCCCTGTCCGGCGAACAGCGCATCGCCCGGCCGGCTGCTGTCAAAAAGCCACCTCTGGCTCAGTGTGCCGTTTCGATAGTCCCATGCGGCGACCGTCGATCGGGCGTAGTAGCCTCGCCCCATGATGATGCTGGGTCGCTGGCCGTCCAGATAGGCGGTGCCCGCCAGGAAGCGGTCAGACCGGTTGCCATAGCCATCACCCCAGGTCTCGCTCATCTGGGCGGTGGTCGGCGCGTCGGTCTGTGGGTCTCTCGACGGCGCGAAGGGGGCGCTTGCAAGCGCCTTTCCCGTTCGCCCGTCAAAGACGGTCAGAAACTCCGGTCCGCTCAGGATCCGGCCCTGGACGCGCGCGACCCTGGAACCGTCGGGCTTGACCTCTGCGCCGGTGCGGTCAGCCTGGGGGCGTTCGCCTTCAGACTCGCGCCAGTCCGCCTTTGGATCGCCCAGGACGGCACCGGTTCCGTCCACCGTCCCGTCACTCGTACGGACGGCGACCTCGGCATAGCCGTCGCCGTCATAGTCATAGACCTGAAACTGGGTGTAGTGGGCGCCGGCCCGAATGTTTGGCCCGAGGCCTATGCGCCACAGGCGCCGGCCATCCAGATTGTAAGCGTCAAGAAAGACCTCTCCGGCGTATCCGCCGAAGGCATTGTCCTTGGAATTGGTCGGATCCCATTTGAGAACGATCTCATAGCGTCCGTCGCCGTCCAGATCGCCGACGCTCGCATCATTGGCGCTGTAGCTGTAGTTTTCACCCGTCGGTGTCTGGCCATCCGGCGGAGGCTGGATCGGCAGACTCAGGTAGCCATCCCGCCAGACCGTCGCAGGCCGGCTGTCGACCAGGGCTTGCCGACCCGCAGCGGGGCGAACGGTGTAGGCGCCTTCGCCCGGCTGAAGATCTACATAGTTGGTGGCCCCCTTCAGGGGCTTGGCGTTCAGCCGCTTGCCGTCTCGATAGACGTCAAAGGCCGCCTTGGCCGGATCGTCGGCCAACAGACGCCAGCTGATCAGCACACCGCCGGTTTTCGCGGGCACGGCCACGACGCCCCTGTCCAGTTGCTCCACCCATTTGGGAGCCGCCGCCGCGCCGGTCCCGACCAAGAGCGCCAGGCAGAGGGCACCTGCAACCGTGTACCGAACTTGAGCGGGGGACTTTGACATTCCAACCGTCCTCTTTGGGGGACTCTCGCGTCCCTCCGGCGAGGCTCCGGGCGGGGTAGCTTGGTCTGGTCTGGGCGGCCCGCGAGCGGGTGCAGCTTGTTAAAGCACGAAACCCTTGCTTTGTCTTCCCATAAAATGTATAGGCATTCCATTATGTGGTATTGGCTGGGATTTACCGGCCGGGGCACGGTCCGAGCAGCCCGCCGTCCAGTCGCGCCCTTCAGCGCGGTAGGGCAGGAAGGGCCGCAGGATGGAAGACCGAGGGGGGCCAAGACGCGGCGAGCCGCAGACGGGTCTTGATAAGGCGATCACGCCATTGACCAGAGTGACCGGCTCGCAACTGTCGGTCGCCCTGATCAACGGCCCAAGGTCGCCCAAAAAAAGCAAGGAGGAAGGGATTCCCATGGCTAAGGTTTTGAAGGGCGGTCGCGCGGAAAGCTTGTTGGCTGGCGCCGCTATCAGTGTTTTGATTGTCGCAGTCGCGCCTGTCTCGGCCTTGGCGCAGTCTGGCGCAGGCAAGACTGCGGACACGCCGGCCAGCGCTGAGAACAGTGTCGATGCCGTCGTCGTCGTCGGTACGCGCGCCTCGCAGCAGAACTCCATTGCGCGCAAGCGCAACGCGGCGACGGTCTCGGACTCGATTGTCGCTGAGGATATCGGCGAATTCCCCGACAAGAACGCCGGTGAGGCTCTTTCACGCATTACCGGCGTCCAGCTGACGCGCGATTTCGGTGAAGGCACCCAGGTGTCGATCCGTGGCGTCGAGCCCGATTTGAACCGCGTCGAGGTCAATGGTCTGACAACGCTCGGAACGCGCGGTGACGGCAACAGCGGTGCGGACTTCCGGGAGTTGCAGACCGAACTGGTCAAGTCCATTGATGTCTTCAAGGGCTCGATGGCGGACCTCACGGAAGGTGGCGTCGGCGGCACTGTATCGATCACGACGCGCCGCCCGCTCGACTTCAAGCGCCCGACAGCATCGGGCACGCTGTCCTGGCAGAAACTCTCCACCTCGCAACGCGACTGGACGCCGCGCGGCAATCTCCTTCTGGCTGACAAGTTCTTTGACGACCGGTTGGGCCTGATGGCCAATCTAACCTATGACAAGAACCAGACGCGCAATGACTATGCGCGCAACACCTCGTGGACCTTCCTGCGTGACTGGGACAACTCGGCTGAGAAGACCATCACCAGCCTGAACTCGGCCGCTGCGGCGATCGGCGACAAGGCGAGCTGCTCGACCCTGACTGGCACGAATCTAACGGACTGCCTCAGCCAGTGGAATGACTACGCGCCGCAGATCGCCCGCTATGGCATCTGGACCCGGGACAACAAGCGCTACTCGGGCGAACTGACCGCCCAGTATCGCGTGACGGACCATTTCGATGTCTGGGCGTCTGTCCAGCAGAACAAACAGTCGCAGAACCTGAACGACCGCAACTTCGGCACCGACCTGACCGCAGTGACGCGCCTGGCTACATCAGGTGCGGCGCCTGTATATAACGCGACGACCGGCGTGCGTACGGGCGGGGCCTGTACGCCCGTTTCGACCACGGCCACGCCGGCCGGCATGGTGATCAACAACCACGTTGTAACCGAATACACAGTCGGCAACTGCTTGAACGTGGCGGGGCAGGGTGGTCAGGGTGCCTTTACGACGTCCGCCCGTGACTTCACGCTCGATATCGACAGTCAATACGTGTCCACGGGTTTCAACTATCGGGGCGAGCGCCTGGATATTGAGTTCCTGGCGGCGGATTCAAAGTCCAAATACTGGTCGGAAAGCAACAACGTCATTCTCACCCAGAATGCGCCTGGCCTGACCGTGAAACTGGATAGCAAGGGCGTCCCCCGGTTCACCTTCCCGGCAGGATTTGATCCCTCCGCGATCAGCTCCTATGTCGGCGTGACGCTGCAATATCGGCCTAGCGAGAATGACATCGAGGAGAGCCAGTACAAGTTTGACGCCACCTACAAGCTGAACTGGGGTCCGATCACGGACATCAAGGGTGGCGTTCAGAAACGCGCCTACAGTTCACTGCTCTACGGCGGCGGCGGCCGGATCATCAGCACCGGGTCCAACCTGACATCGGCTGTCGATGACATCACCATCCTGACGGCCAACATCAACCAGGCCGTTACCTTCGATCCCCTGCGCCCGGCCGGGCTGACGGTGCCTACGACGCCTGTGACCCAGACGGCGATCAACATCGACAGTTTCAATGCCGAAGCGACGCGTGCGCAGCTGGATGCGATCTTGCAGGCCGGCATGGGCAGCAGCCCGGGGACCTTCTTCAGCGGCTACCCGGACATTGACGCCATCCAGTCGGGCTGGATGTCGCCGGTGTATGCCAAGATCGCGCCGTTCTTCGATACCTCCAACTTCAATCACGACAATCTGCGCAAGGCCGTTGGGTCCGACGGGCAGGTCTATGATCAGACGCCGACGCACATCGTCGATCAGACGATTGAGGCGGCCTATGGCAAGATCAGCTTCGCTCAGCAGCTATTTGGCCTGGATTTCTCTGGCAATGCGGGCCTCCGGGTTGCCACCACGGAGACCAAAGCTACCGGCTCAATTCAGTTGCAGGAGCGGATGCCTACGGTCTGCGCCGGCGTTCTTGCCGCCGGGGTCACGCGAGCCCAGTGCATCACCGCCAACGCCAATGCGGCCCACAGCAATGTCGTGCAGTCGAACTCGATTACCACGATGGACAGCAAGTACACCGACGTTCTGCCCAGCGTGAACATCGCGTTCTATGCCTTGTCGGACAAGCTGATCACCCGCTTTGGCTGGGCCAAGGTTATGGCCCGCCCGCGCCCGTCTGACCTCGCGCCGAACGTCAGCTGTATCATCGGTTCGGGAAGTCGGGGTCTGGCCAGTGGTGCCACGCCGGAAGAGGATGATTGCACGGCCGGCAATCCCGACCTTGAGCCCTATCGCGCTCGCCAGACCGACCTGAGCTTTGAGTACTATCCGAACAAGGACACCCAGTTCAGCGTCGCGCTGTTCCGTAAGGACATCGACACCTTTATCGTCGATGCCCAGGTTGTGACGAAAGAGTTGTTTGGCGATGGCGTGCTTTATGACGTTCGTCAAAAGATCAATGGCCGCGGCGCCGTCACCAAGGGTGTCGAAGTCGGGGCAAGGTCAGCGTTTACCTTTTTGCCAGGTGTGTTTAGCGGCCTTGGCGGTGAGGTGAACTATACCTACACGACGGCTGACAACTTGACCTTGACGAGCGCTCTGGATGGCACGCTTCTGCCATTCCCGGGATTGTCGGAAAACAGCTATAACGTGAACCTCTGGTACAATAGAGGGCCGTACAACGCCCGTATCGCTTACAACTATCGCGACCCCTACTATACGGGTTCGTCGGATGTTTCGCGAAATCCGGTGTTCCGTGAAGCCACTGGCTATCTGGACGCGCGCGTCCAGTACAAGGTGAACGATCACGCGACCTTCTTCGCGGAGGCCAAAAATATCACCAAGCAGGCGGAGCGGGCTTACGGCGGCGATGTTGCTCGTTTGACGGAGCTTGCCTGGCCCGGCCAACGCTTCTTCTTTGGAGTGACGTTGCGCAACTAACATGTCTGGCGAGGGTGCGGAATCGACGCGCCCTCGCCGACCCCTGCTTCCAGCAGGCAATGGGCGTCGTCAAAAGTTTAGGCACGGCGGGGCGTCTCGCCACCACTTTAGGCCGCAGCGCCACCTCACCAGCCGTGAAGCCGACAAGACGCACCGGTCGGCTGCTCTGGCTGTGTGGCAATCCTTCCTGGCCTGAGGCCCGGCCGTTTCTGCTCGAACTGCGCCCGGTCGAGACAAGTTGGGTTAGACTTCAAGCCCCCTAGAGAGACCCGGCCCTGCGAATGGTCGCTCCGGGCCGTGCGCCCGTGGCACCGCCATTCGCCAGCACCACAACGCCGTTGACCCAGACCTTCGCGACTCCTGTCGCCAGGGCGTTGGGATGAACGATGTCGGATCGATCGGCTATGGTCGCCGGATCCAGCAGCACCAGGTCGGCAAAGGCACCCGGGGCGATGGTTCCGCGTCCGGCGATGCCGAGTTGGGCCGCTGTCTGGCCGGTCATCTTGTGGATGGCCTGCTCCAGGGAGAGCGTCCTTTTCTCGCGCACATAGACCCGCAGGATCCTGGCGAAGGCTCCGAAGCCGCGCGGGTGCAGCCCGTGGGTCATGCCGTCCGAGCAGATCACCGAGTGATCCCATTTGATGAAGGCGTCGATGTCGGCGCCGGTCATGGCCGTGCCGATCACCGCGTCGACCCGATCAACCTCGGGATGGGCCAGATGATAGGCTTCCGACTGCCGGGTCAGGGCCAGATAGGTCTCGGCCGGATCGGCACCGCGCTCGGCGGCGATGTCGGCGATGGTCTTGCCGACCAACGACGGATCGGGCGCGAACACCGCCAGGCGCATGCCCTCGGGCGTGGTCAGCTTGGTCAGGGCGAATCTGGCGGCGGCCAGGTCGTTGAAATTGCGCTCCGGCAGCAGCACCGCCAGATTGCTCTGCCAGTATTCGTAGGGATAGACGTCGGCGGTGATGTCCACGCCCTGGGCGCGGGCGGCGTCCAGCTTGGCCAGAATCTGCGGCGCCTGCCCCCAGCGGTCAACGATGGCGATCTTCAGGTGCGAGATCTGAACCGGCAGCTTGGCCTCGCGGCCGATGGCGATGATCTCATCGATCGCCGCATCCAGCTTCACGTCCTCGCTGCGCAGGTGGCTGATATAGCGGCCATGGCCGGCGGCGGCGGTCTTGGCCAGGGCCATGACCTCGGCCGGGGTCGAGAAGATGCCGGGGTCATACTCCAAACCCGTCGACAGGCCCAGCGAGCCGGCCTGCAGATCCGCTGCGAGGTCGGCCTGCATGGCGGCGATCTCGGTAGGCGTGGCGGCGCGCTTGTAGTCCGCCCCCATGGCCCGCTCGCGCAAGGAGCCGTGGCCGGTATAGGAGGCGACATTGATGGCCAGCGGCGCCTTTTCCAGACCGGCGAAATAGGCCTTCAGCGGAAACGACGACTCGCCGTCCTGGCCCGCCACGATGGTGGTGATGCCCTGGGCGGTGACGGCGATCATGTCGGGCGTCTGATCGGCCTGACGGTCGTGATGGCTGTGGGCGTCGATGAAGCCCGGCGCCAGGACCAGGCCCTTGGCGTCCACCACCGTATCGCCGGGCGTCTTCTTCAGCTTGCCGACGGCCACGATGCGGTCGCCGTCCACCCGGACGCTGACCGCCCGCGCCGGGGCACCCGTGCCGTCCACCACGCGGGCACCGACGATCAGGGTTGAGGCCAGGGCGGAAGAGGCCATCAAAAGGGACAGGCCAAGGCCGATGGCGAGGCGGGGGAGGGTGCGCGTCATGTCGGGACCTTGCAGAATACGGGGGCAAGCATAGCGCGCCCTCGCGAGGGTTTTCGTTGTTTCGCGCGGCCTCGGCGGCAGGATCGCGGGCACGCCGCCGTGATCACGACCTTACCCCGCGCCCGGTTTGCGCTAAGCAGGGGTGCCACATCAGCAAGGATTTCGGGATGACGGGCAACGACCCCCGCAAGGACATCGACCGCATCGACCTCAAGATACTGGCCCTGCTGCATAGGCAGGGGCGGGTGACCAAGGCGGCGATGGGCGAGGCGGTCGGCCTGTCGGCCTCGCGCTGCTGGGAGCGGATGAAGAAGCTGGAAAAGGCCAAGATTATCCGGGGCTATCACGCCGAGGTCGACCTGGGTCGGCTGGCCAAGCTCTCGACCTTCGTCGTGCAGATCAAGCTGACCGACTATTCCTACGCCAAGGCCAAGACCTTCGAGACGGGTATCTCGGCCGATCCCAACATCGTGTCCTGCCAGGCCGTTCTGGGCGAGGTGGACTATCTGATCACCGTCGCTGCCTTCAGTATCGAGCACTATCAGACGGTCATGGAGCGGCTGCTGGGCACCCTGAACGTGCCGTTCGACTATGTGACCTTCCCGGTGACCAAGACGCTGAAAGGCGAGGCGGGCCTGGACCTGGCGCGGCTGCTGGCCACCGCCGAAGACATCGACGACTAGCCCCATAGCGCAGGCGAAGGCGGGCGCAGGACCCCGTCGCGATAGCCAAAGCCGTGGTCGATATCGCGCACCAGCTGGATCGGGCAATCCAGGTCGACGATCTCGCAGGCCTGGGCCACCAGCAGGCCCGGCGCAATGCCCAGCGAGGTGCCCTCCATGCAGCCGATCATCAGCCGCAGGCCGCGCGCCCGGGCGGCGTCCATCAGGGCCAGGGCCTCGGTCAGGCCGCCGCACTTGTCCAGCTTGATGTTGCAGAAGGCGTAGCGCCCGACGACCTTGTCGAGGTCGGCGCGGTCGTCGAAGGATTCGTCGGCGCACAGCGGCACCGCGCCGGTATAGCCCAGCAGGGCGTCGTCCTGTCCGACCGGCAGGGGCTGCTCCACCAGTTCGACCCCCAGAGCCGCAAGGCTGGGCGCATAGGCGTTCAACTGCTCCAGGGTCCAGCCCTGGTTGGCGTCGGCGATCAGGCGGGCTCGCGGTGCCGCCGCGCGGATCGCTTCCAGCCGGGCCAGGTCCTGACTATCGCCCAGCTTGACCTTCAGGCAGGGGAAGTCGGGCGCCCAGCGCGCGGCCTTGGCGGCCATGGCGGCGGGTGTGTCCATGCCCAGGGTGACGAAAGTCTCGATCGGGCGCAGCGGGGCCAGACCCGCCCGGACAGCGACCGGAACGCCGGTCAGCTTGGCCTCGAGGTCCCACAGCGCGCAATCGACGGCGTTGCGCGCGCCGCCGCGCGGCAGGCGGGCGGCGATGCACGTGCGGTCAAGAAGCGTGCCTGCTGCAAGCTCGACCGCCAGGGCCTGCACCTGCACCAGCATGGTCTCTGGCGTATCGCCCAGATAGTCCACACCCGCGGCCTCGCCCCGTCCGATCGCGCCGCGCGCCGCGATCTCGACATGAAGCACATTGGCCTCCGTGTAGACGTGGCGGGCGATGACGAAGGGCTCGGTCAGGGCGTGCGCCTCGACCCGCGCGGTCAGTCGCATCAGGCTGCGTCCGAGCGCGCTTCCGCCGCCAGCAGGCCATCGACGATGGCCGCCACGCCGGTTCGCACCGGATCGCAGCATGGCAGACCCAGGGCGGCCTCGGTCTCGCGCAGATAGTCCGCCGCCGCCTGCGGCGTCAGACGCGAGGTATTGATACAGATCCCGCCCATGCGGACGCCCGGATTGGTCAGGGCGGCCAGGCGCAGGTTCAGGGCGATAGCCTCGGCCAGGGACGGGGTGGGGAAGGTTTCCAGGCCGTCGATCGCAGTGCGCGTGGCGTCGTGACACAGCACCAGCACATCCGGCTGGCTGCCGTGCAGCAGGCCCAGCGTCACACCGGCATAGGCCGGATGGAACAGCGAGCCCTGGCCCTCGATCACGTCCCAGTGGTCGGGCGCAGCATCGGGACTCAGCCGCTCGGCCGCGCCGGCTACGAAGTCCGAAACGATGGCGTCGATCGGTGCGCCCGATCCTGCGATGAAGATGCCGGTCTGGCCGGTGGCCCGGAAGTCGGCGTCAGCGCCGCGCGCTTTGAGCTCCCGGGTGATGGTCAGGGCGGCGTACATCTTGCCCACGGCGCAGTCGGTGCCGACGGTCAACAGGCGCAGGCCGGAGCGCTTGTCGCCGGTTCCCACCACGCTGAAGGCCGGAGAGGGCTGGCGAGCCTCGAACAGGCGGCGGCCCAGCCTTTTGGCCGTTTCGGCCACCTCCGGCAGGTCGGCCATGCGGGTGTGCAGGCCCGAGACGAGGTCCAGGCCCGCCTCCAGAGCCTCGATCAGCACGGCTTCCCAGTGGGGCGGGATATAGCCGCCGGCATTGGCTACGCCGATCAGCAGGCAGCGGGCGCCTGCATCCCTGGCGGCCTGTGGCGTCATGTCGGGCAAGCCCAGATCGGCCTCGCAGCCGGGCAGGCGAAGCTGCGCCATGCAGGCGTCAGGCCGCCAGTGCGCGACGCCAGAGGCGGTCTTGGCGCTGACCCGGTCCACGTCTCCGAGGAACATCAGGCAGGGATAGGGCAGGTCCACGACAGTACCTCGTAACAGATGTCGGCAATGGGGTTGCAGGGCTTAGTCGGCGCAGCTCGGACTGGCCGCGCGGGCGTTCCACGAGCGGGGCAGAACCACTGAAGCCAGGGCGTGGCGCACTCCGGCCAGGGCGTGGATCCTGTCCACCGTCCGTTCCAGATCCTCGGCCCGTCCGGCCTCGACGACGGCGACCATGTCGTATTCCCCGGTGATCTGGTGGAGCGCGGTCAGTTCGGCCATGTCGGCCAGACGCGCCCCGACCTGGTCGGCGTCTCGCGGCGCGACCTGGATCATCACATGGGCCCGCAGGGCGATGTCCCCGCGATCGGCGGCGACGCCCAGAAACCCCGGAGCTGCGATCTGGACGGCGATCAAGGCTGAACTCCCTTACTCGAAGCAGAGAGTTTAGGTTGGGTCGGGCCTCGAAAAACGCCGTGTTTGGGCCAGTCGGCGAGAGAAACGCTCGCGCTGATCCCTCAGCGCAGGATCTTCGTCGCCAGCAGGATCGAGGACGTCGTGCGTTCCACGCCGTCCAGCGCGCCGATGCGGTCGATCAGGTCGTTGAGCTCGGAGACGGTCTCGGCCTCGATCAGGGCGATCAGGTCATATTCGCCGCTGATGGCGTGCAGGGCTGACAGCTCGGCGATGGCCGCCAGCTCCTCCTCCGTGGTCTTGGCCAGTTTCAGCTGGACCTTGATCATCACCTGGGCGCGGATCAGCCGGCGATCATAGTCGCTGCCCAGGCGCACGGTGTACCCCTGGATGACGCCGTCCTGCTCAAGGCGACTGAGCCGGGCATAGACATTGGCTCGCGACAGCCCCAGATCCGCCGCCAGCTTGGTGACCGGCTGACGCGAATCCTCGCGCAGCATGGCCAGCAACTGCCGGTCGATGTCGGCGAGGTTCTGGTCGTCCGACTTCATCGGTCCCTCCCTGGGTCCGTCACGATCATCGGCTTCATTTCGGCGAGGGCTCATTGGTGTAGATCGCCGTGCGCGGCGTCGGCAGGGCCGACGAGATGGCCCCGCGATACATGCCCAGGTCATTCATGCCGAACGCCGCTCGACCCTGGCCGTCCATGGCGATCAGCCCGCCGTCGCCACCGATCTTCGTGATCGCGGCCATGGTCTGGTCGGCCGCCACCTGCACGTCTTCGCCCTTCCAGGCGATGCGGTCGCAGACCTGGCGAGCGGCGGTCTCGCGAATGAAGTACTCGCCCGAGCCGGTGGCCGACACCGCGCAGACGCCGTCGCGCGCATAGGTGCCTGCGCCGATGATCGGTGTGTCGCCGACCCGCGCCCAGCGCTTGCCGGTCATGCCGCCGGTCGAGGTCGCGGCCGCAATATGGCCCGACTGATCCAGCGCCACGGCACCGACCGTGCCGAACAGGTGGGTGGGGTCGAGCACGGCGTGATGATCCTTGCGCCAGGTCTCCAGCTGCTTCCAGCGCTCCTCGGTGCGGAAATAGCCGGGATCGACCTGCTCCAGACCCTGCTCTTTGGAGAACTGGTCGGCGCCTTCACGCGTCAGCATGACATGCGGCGACTTCTCCATCACCGCGCGGGCCAGGCTGATCGGGTTCTTTGTGCGCGTGACGCCGGCCACGGCTCCGGCCTTGAGGGTGGCACCATCCATGATCGAGGCGTCCAGCTCGTTCTTGCCCTCGGCGGTGAAGACCGCGCCCTTGCCGGCGTTGAACAGCGGATTGTCCTCCAGCGTCCGCACCACCGTCTCGACCGCGTCGAGGCTGGAGCCGCCGGCCTTCAACACCTTGGCCCCGGCTTCCAGCGCGGCGTCCAGACCGGCGCGATAGGCCTTTTCCTTTTCCGGCGTCATGGCGCTGCGGTCCAGGACACCTGATCCGCCGTGAATGGCCAGGGACCATTTGGCCTCAGCTGCCATTGCGGGCGCCGAAGCGGCGCACAGGGCCAGGATCGAAAGGCCGAGCGTGCGGATCTTGGAAAGCGTCATCAGGGTTCTCTTGGTCACTAGCGGTCGCTGCGGATCAACACGCCGTCCTTGACCTGGGCGGTCAAGGTGAAGGCCGGTTTGGTCACCTGAAAAGTCTTGAAGTCCAGGGTGCTGTCAGGACCCACGCCGACGATGGGGAAGGGCGCATAGGTCAGGGGCTGGCCGGCGATGATCGTTGCGGGCCTGGCCATCGGCCGCACCAGCCAGGCGGCGCCGGGGCCGTAGAAGCGACCGATGCCCTGGCCGTCGATCAGCAGGGCGGCACCCTCGTCGATACCCAGGCCGGTGATCGCCGGGTCGTTCTCTTCCTGGATCAGGCGGCCAACGAAGGCCACCAGCCGACCCTGGCGGTCGCGCTTGTCGAAGTGGCTGTCGGTGATGACCTTGGACAGAAAGGGCAGATGCAGGAAGTCGCGCACCAGGGTGACGCCGGCGGCCGTCGGGTTCTTCAACGCCTCGGGCGAGGTCATGCTGATCGAGTCGAGGCAGCCATAGGAGTAGCCGCCCAGAATGGCGAGACCGGCGCTGGTGCCGCCGATCGGCTTGCCGGCCTTGACGTGGGCGTCCAGCGCCCTGTTCAGGGCCGTACCCTTCCAGGCGCGGATATAGTTGCTCTGGTCGCCGCCTCCGAAAAAGATTCCGTCGGCGCGGGCGATGATGGCCAGCAGCTTGGGATCCTCGCCGGCGTCCTCGTTCTGGATCACCAGCGTCTCGACCGAGGCGACGCCGCCGACGTCCTTGTAGATCTCGTCCTGCAGTTCGCGACCGCCCCTGGCCCGCAGCACCACGATGTGGCCGCCGCCCGACTGCTTGACGAACTGGCGGAAGGCGTCAAGCGGCCAGTCGCCGCCGCCCATCAGGGCCAGCAGTGGCCCGGTCTTGCCCGGCGTCGGCGCGGAGATGTCGCCGATCATATAGTACTCATAGCCGGGTCCGACGGCGTCGGGTCCCTTGGCGGGCGCATCGGCCGCGCGCGCGGCCAAGGGCAGGAGGAGGGTCGCCGCCATGGCCACCGCCGAAAATCTTGCCAGCATTCTCTTCCCGTTCCTCGCCTGAAGCGACCCTGCGCGTGCGTCCTGCGCCGGGTCCAGGGTTTAACCTCGCGCCAGACCGTCGTCTGACGATTTTCCTGACCTGACGCCGCAGTTCGAGGCGCTGTGCGTTAAAGCTGCACGCGAGACACATTGTGTCCACTAATTCTGACAATTTGATCTTTTCGGCTTTCATTTTGCGCACAATGCAATCCAACATGAGGTCGCCTCGGGGGTGCAACCCGGTGCCAGGCCTGTCCAAGGGAATGGATGCGCCGCTCAGAAGAGGGGATAATGATGAAGATGCATCTGTTGAGGGCCAGCGCTCTGGCCGGCGCGGCGGGCCTGATGATCACGGGCCAGGCGCTCGCCCAGACCGCGCCGCAGGCCGAAGAAAACGCGGTCGAGGCCTTGGTCGTTACCGGCTCGCGCATTCCCCGGATCGCCACCGAGGGGCCGGCCCCGGTGACCGTCATTACCAGCGATGCCATCAAGGCCGCCGGCTTCAACAGCGTGCCGGACGTGTTGCGCAGCCTCACCCAGAACGGCGGCGAGACCCAGACCCAGCAGTCGTCGAGCGGGGCGGACTGGACGCCCGGGGCCCAGCAGGTCGACCTGCGTGGCCTGGGCCCCAACCACACGCTGGTGCTGGTCAATGGCCGTCGCATCGCCGACTTCCCCCTGCCGTTCAACGGCAAGAGCGCCTTTACCGACACATCCTCGATCCCGCTGGGCATGATTGACCGCATTGAGGTGCTCAGCGGCAGCGCCTCGGCCGTCTATGGCTCGGACGCGATCTCGGGCGTGGTGAACTTCAATCTGAAAAAGAAGGCCGACGGCACGATCGTCGACGTCACCTTCGGTGGCCTTGAGCACGGCGGGGCCAGCAGCCAGCGGGTCAACGTCTCAAGCGGCTATTCCAAGGGCGATTTCGACCTGGTGATCGGCGGCGAGTTCGTCAACCAGAAGCCCCTCTGG
The DNA here is from genome assembly GCF_058681425.1 of Caulobacter sp. AVps18. Taxonomy (NCBI): domain Bacteria; kingdom Pseudomonadati; phylum Pseudomonadota; class Alphaproteobacteria; order Caulobacterales; family Caulobacteraceae; genus Caulobacter; species Caulobacter sp. AVps18. Next base: position 3,687,702 of record NZ_CM178737.1, on the reverse strand, counting down.
GCCTATGATCGCGACATTCAGGACAGCACCAAGGACGCCCCCACGGCCCGCGCCCGCATCGCGCGCCGCGACTTCCTGCGCATGGACCCGGATGCCGAGGTCTATCTGGATCCGGGGCGCGCCACCTGCGCCACGCTCAGCAAGCTGAACGGCGGCTCGGTGGAATATGCCAGCCGACCGGGCTGGGGCGACTATGACGCCGACCTGGATGATTACGGCCCTGGCTACTATTGCGGCAGCTACAGCTCGATCGGCTATGGCACCATCATCAGCGAGCGCAAGAGCGCCAATGTCGTGGCCTCGCTGAACTACGCCAAGACCGACACCCTGGCCTTTTTCGCCGATATCTCGGCCGGCTACAGCCGCACCCGCCAGTTCCAGGATGTGCTGGACTGGGAATACCAGGATGCCAACGGCAGCGAAGACGGCATCTTCTACAACCAGTTCGACGGGGCTCTGGATTTCTGGCACCGCAATTTCACGCCCGAAGAAATGGGCGGGCTCAGCAAGGGCTATATCAAGAACGTCTCGAAGACCTTCAGCATCACGCCCGGCATCAAGGGCGCGCTGGGCGGCGGATGGGACTACGAGGCCTTCTACAATTTCAGCCAGTACAAGGCGGCGATCAGCTGGCCCAAGGTGGTGACGTCCAAGGCGACGGCCTTCTTCTTGGGCTCGCAGTTGGGCGTTGATGAAGACAGCGGCTATCCGATCTTCAACGCCGACCCGGCGCGCCTCTACAAGCCCCTGACCGTGGCCGAGTACGACTCGATCACCGCGCGGACCACCTACAAGCCGGTGGCGCGCCAGCAGGGTCTGTCGTTCCAGGTCAACAAGGCCGATCTGTTCACCCTTCCGGCCGGCCCTGTCGGCTTCGCCGCCGTCGCCGAACTGGGCAAGCAGTCCTACAAGCTGGGCCTCGATCCCCTGGCCACCCAGAACTACTATTACGGCCTGCGCGACGCCGATGGCGACGGCTCGCGCAAGCGCTGGGGCGCCGGCTACGAGTTCCGTATCCCGCTGTTCACGGGCATGGAGCTGAGCACGGCCGGCCGCTATGACGGCTACAAGTACGGCGGCAACACGATCGACAAGTTCACCTACAATGGCGGACTTGAGTGGCGGCCGGTCAAGACCCTGCTGCTGCGCGGCGCCTATGGCACCGGCTTCCGGGCTCCCGACCTGCACTATGTGTTCGCCAAGGAAGGCATCAGCCACCCGTCAGGCACGGACTATTTCCGCTGCCGCAGCGAGGAGCCCGACGAGGATATCGGCGACTGCAGCTATGCGGGCGAGGGCCTGGTCAAGGTTCGGCTGGGCAACGCCAAGCTGAAGCCGGAAACCTCCAAGTCGCTGAACTATGGTGCCGTCTGGTCGCCGGTCCGCAACTTCGACATCTCGATCGACTATTTCCGCGTCCAACTGGACAACGCCGTACTCGACATGAGCCTGGACAGCGTGCTGCGCCAGGAAGCCGATTGCCGGCTGGGCAAGACCAGCGCGGGAACGGCGGTCAGCGCGACCTCGCCCACCTGCGTCGATGCCCTGGCGCGCGTCGCCCGCAACGCCCTGACCGCAGCGATCAATCCCGGCGCCATTGCGACGGTGACGATCAATCCGATCAATGTCGCCACCGAAGAGACCAGCGGCGTCGATGTGGCCGCCCACTATCGCTGGCCGACGGAAAGCTTCGGGACGTTCAATTTCGGCCTGACCCACACCTGGGTGCACAAGCACACCAGCCGGCAATATCCGGGCGATCCGATCGAGAACCAGCTGGCCTTTGACAGCGGCTACTACATCCCGCGATCCAAGAGCAGCGGCTCGATCAACTGGACCCTGGATCGCCTGACCCTGGGCGTGCACGGCCAGCGTCTGGACCGTCTGCCCAACTATGCCGAAGAGGGCTGGACGAAGGAAACCTATCTCTACAACGCGACCGTTCAGTACGACCTGAACGACACCACCCGCATCAGCCTGGCGGTCGACAACCTGCTGGACAAGGCACCGCCGCGCGACCCGACCTATTCGGGCTATCCCTACTACGACACCTCGTGGTTCGACTCGACCGGGCGCAGCTACTACCTGCAGCTGACCCACAAGTTTGGCGGGGCGGGCGGTCTGTAGGGCTCTGCGGCGAAGGGACGTCCTGTCCCAGCGAACTCCCCCGGCGCATCGCGCCGGGGGAGGCTGTCTCGGCAAACGGCGAGCCAGCTCTGCTGGTTCTCGCTGCATGCAACGTGCGCTTAGGTCTTCCCCACTGCAGTCTTGGCCGTGACCGTCGGTTCAGCCGCCATGCGTTTGGCGGCCAGGCTAAAACAGATGACTGACGCCAACATGGCGACCGAGGCACCCGCGCAGGCGATATTCAGACTTTGAACCGGCCCGAATGTCTGGCTGAGAAGATCGCTGGCCGATCCAACGGCCAGAGGCCCAAGACCCAGGCCAATCAAGCTCGTCAGGAAGAACAGTATCGCTGACGCGGTCGCGCGGACGTTGGCGCTGGCCAGCACCTGAACCGACGCGAAGGTCGGCCCATAGGCCATCGCGTGCAGGAATACGCCGACCATCAGGGCGGCCAGCGCTAGCGTGAGGTTTGGCGCGAAGGGCATCAGGCCCAGGAACGGCGTGGAGGCCAGCAGGACAAACATCGGCTGTCGAGCATAGCCGGCGATGCCGCCGCGGGCGGCCCGGTCGGCCAGCCGGCCGCCGGCCAGGGTCCCCGCGCCGGCGCCGAGTCCGATGATGAGCCCCAGGGCCAAACCGGCCATGCCGGAAGGACCTAGCCCAAGCCTAGCCCCCAGCAGGGTAAGCGCCTCGCTGTGGTTGCGAAGGAAAAGCGATCCGAAGAACGTGGACTGACCGTAATAGGAAAATGACGTCAGGGCGGCGGCGAAGGCGATAAGCCAGAATGCAGGCTTGCCCTTCAGCTCGGCGAATGCCGCCATGAAGGACTGCAGACCCTTGGTCTGCATGGCGAGCGCAGGGCGCAGGCGACGCGGCTCGCGCAGGGTGACAATGGCAAGGACAGCCACACCCAGCCCGGGCAATCCGGCGGCCATGAAGGCGGCGCGCCAGCCAAGGCTGTCGACGATGAGCCCGCCCACCGCCAGGCCCAAAAGCGAGCCGAGAGGAATGCCCAGGGAATAGAAAGCCAGGGCCGAGGCCAGTTTGGCGCGCGGTGTGAACTCGGAAATCAGCGAATGGGCCGCCGGCGTACAGCCGGCCTCGCCGATGCCGACCCCGATCCGCGCCAGAATGAGCTGCGGGAAAGAGCGAGCCAGGCCGCAGACTGCGGTAAAGGCGCTCCAGACGGCCAACGAGATGGCGATCAGCCGAACGCGGTCCCCGTGGTCGGCGAGGCGCGCCATCGGCAGGCCGACCGCCGAGTAGAAGAGCGCGAAGGCCAGGCCGCTCACCGCGCCGATCTGCCAGTCGGCGAGGTGCAGTTCAGCCTTCATCGGTTCGGCCAGGATCGTGACGATCTGCCGATCAAGCATGTTGAGTGCGTAGATCAGCATCAACAGCACCAAGGCGTAGCGCCGATAGCCTGTGGACCACGCCGGTTGCTCGGACGGGGATCCGATCGATATCTGTTCCGCCATGGACCTGCTCTTTGCTTATCAGGTCTTTACGCTATGGGGGTGGCTGGCCGTGGGGCTCGCGCTGCCACCGCAGGCGCTCAATATCGCCTATGTGATCTTGTCCCGATGCACGCGTGCGGGGCTTGAGAACGGATTGCGCCACGCCGACCAGTAAGCGCCTCGCTGGTAGGGCCGCCCCGCAATGACCATTACGACCGCTGATCCACGCCGTGCGCAGGTGCGCCGCACCGACGCCATTGTCGTCGGCGCCGGCTTTGGCGGACTTTACGCGGTTCACCGACTCCGGAGCGAAGGGCTGTCGGTGCTTGGTCTGGAAGCGGGCGGCGACGTCGGAGGAACCTGGTACTGGAATCGCTACCCAGGAGCCCGCTGCGACGTCACGAGCATCGACTATAGCTACGCCTTTTCCGAGGCGATCGAACAGGCCTGGACCTGGAGCGAAACCTTCGCGGCCGGTTCCGAGATCCTGGCCTACGCAAATTTCGTCGCCGACCACCTGGACCTCAGGCCCGCCTACCTTTTCGACACGCGGGTGGAAGCCATCACCTTCGACGATGAGCGGCGCGTCTGGACCCTGACGACCCAGCAGGGCGACCGTTTCGAATCCGATTACCTGGTGATGGCCACCGGCCCGCTGTCCCTGCCCAAGCCCGTCGATATTCCAGGCTCCGACCGATTTGAAGGCGAGGTCTATCGCTCCGGCAAATGGCCCCATCACGAGGTCGATTTCCGGGGCAAGCGGGTGGGTCTGGTCGGCACCGGATCCTCCGGCATCCAGATCGCGCCCGTGGTCGCCGAGACCTGTCAGTCGCTGACGGTCTTCCAGCGCACGCCGAGCTTCACGCTCCCCATGCGCAACACGGCCATTTCGGAGGACTACGCCGCACAGTTGAAGGCGAACATGGCCGGCCTTCGCGCGGTGGCGCGCACGACCTTCACCGGGGGGGTCCGGCCGCTCTCAACCCGCCCGCTGTTCAGCGTCACCGTCGAGGAGCGCAATGAACTGATGGAGGAGGCCTGGGCCAAGGGGGCGTTGCAGTTTCTGGGCCTGTTCTCTGATCTTCTGACCAACGCTGCAGCCAACGAGATCGTTGCAGACTTCGTGCGCGGCAAGATCGGCCAAACGGTCAGGGACCCGGTGACGGCCGAGAAGCTCAAGCCGCGCGGCTATCCGATCTATACGCGCCGGCCCTGTCTCGACACGCACTACTACGAGACGTTCAACGCGCCGCACGTCTCGCTGGTCGACTGCCTCGAAGAACCGATCATCGAATTCACCCCGGCGGGTCTGCGGACGACAAAGCGCGAGATCGCGCTGGACGTGATCATCATGGCCACCGGCTACGACGCCCTGACCGGCCCGATGCTGGCCATCGACATCACGGGCCGCGATGGGCTGAAGCTCAGTGAAGCCTGGCGCGATGGACCACAATCCTACCTGGCACTCCTGATGCACGGCTTCCCGAACCTGTTCATCATCGGCGGCCCGAGCGGACCGTCGATTCTGGCCAACTACATCCGGCTGGACGAGATGAATGTCGACTGGGTGGTGGACTGCATCCTGCATATGCGCCGCCAGGGCCTGGCGACCATTGAGGCCACGGCCCAGGCGCAGGCGCGTTGGGGCCAGACTGTATGCGAGATCGCGGATCGCACCCTCTATGTGAAGGCGGACACCTGGTACACCGGGGCGAATATCGAGGGTAAGCCGCGCGGCTTTTTCGTCTTCGCCGGCGGCCTGAACCGTTACGCCGAGGTCTGCGCCGGGGTCGCGGCGGCGGGCTATGAAGGGTGTCTCTTCACGGCGCTCAACCCGGATTAGGGCGCGGCTTCGGCCGCGCCCGCCACCGGCTAGCCGTTTCGATTCAGGAACGTGTAGAGGGGATCGTCGGGGAAACGGCCGCCTACGGGCGTGCGGGCCCCGAACCGGTCAGGATGCGCGCCGGGTGTCGGCGTGGCCTTTTCGATCCAGTCGAACACCACCTGACGGGCGGCGATGCGCCAGTCGCCGTCGCGCTTTTCGAACCGGTCAAGGTAGCGGCCGCACATGTGCAGGGCGACCAGCGACCCGTCGTCATCGGGCTGCCGGTGCAGGGCGGTGAACACGGACTCGACTGCGGCGGCCGATGCATCTTCGAAGGTGATCATGACGTTGTGCACCTGGTGCACCGCGCGCTCGATGTGAGGCAGGACCTTCAGCGCCCAGTCGACGAACTCCGACGCCGTGCCTTTGAAGGCACCGTGCTGATCAGGGCCTTCCGGCCAGGCCACGGACCGCAGGGCCGCCTCATCCATGCGATCGATGCCCCGGCAATAGCGGTAAAGGCACTGGCGGATCTGCTCGCTGTCCCAGAGTTGCTGGAGATTGGGTTGGTCTGACATGACGAACTCTCGTGAAATGGACTGGGGTTACAGGATGTCGCTGGCGTCACTGGCGTCGCCGGCGTCGCCGAAAGCCGTCCAGCCGCCATCGACGCTGAGCGTGGCTCCGGTGATGTAGCCGGCGGCGGGCGAGGTCAGGAACGCGATGGCCCGGGCGACCTCCATGGGGTCTCCAAGGCGACCGATGGGCGCGCGGCGCTTGATGGCGTCGAACTGCGCTCGCCCGGCCGATTTGAGGGCCAGAACGGCGGGGGTTTCGATATAGCCGGGTGCGACCGTGTTCACACGGATGCCGGCAGAGGCCCATTCGCACGCCAGGCTGCGGGTCATCATCGTCACGGCCGCCTTGGCCGCGCAGTAGGCGTTGCGCCGGGGCAGGGCACCCAGGCCTGCGATCGAGCCGAGATTGACAATGACACCCCCCTGGCTCATCGCGCGCGCCGCCGCCTTGGCCGTCGCCAGCGGCCCACTGAAATTGACGTCATAGACGCTGGTGAAGTCCTCGACCGTCTGATCCAGGGTGGGCTTGAACACGTCAGCGGCGCCGGCGTTGTTGACCAGTACGTCCAGGCGGCCCCAGCGGGCCGTGGCCTGGGCGAAGGCCACCTCGACCGCAGGGATGTCGGTAATGTCAGCCTGAACGACGAGATGCTCCTCGCCCAGCGCTTGGGCCAGCGCCTTGGCGCTTTCCGGGTCGCGCTCGATCACGAGCAGCCGATCCCCTGCGGCGTGAAGCAGCTCCACGACACAGCGGCCGATCCCACGTCCGCCGCCGGTAATCGCACTGATGCGAGGGGACGGTGTCGGAACACGGGGCGCAGGTGCCGCCGAAGCGGGGCCGGCGCCGCCATAGACCGTGTAGGCACCGTCCACGACGAGCGTTGTCCCAACGATATAGCTGGCCGCATCGCTGGCCAGAAAGAAGACACCCTCGGCCATCTCCTCGGGCTCGCCCATGCGACCCAATGGAATGCGGGCGAGCACAGTTGACGGGTTCAGAAGGCCAGCGTCGATCTGGTCCTGCACCATCTGGGTGCGGGTGTAGCCCGGCAGCACCGCGTTGACGCGAACACCCTGGGCCGCCCATTCGCAGGCCAGGGTGCGGGTCAGCGAGATCACGGCCGCCTTGCTGGCGCTGTAGCTGGTGCGCCTGGCCAGGGCGACAAGGGCCGCGCCGGAGGCCAGGTTGATGATCGCGCCATGGCCCTGGGCGGTCATGAGGCGTCCCGCCTCGCGGGCGGCCAGGAAGGCGCCTGTGACATTGATCGATTGCAGCCAGGCGACCTCTGCGGCCGTCTGGTCCAGGGTCGCGGTAGGCTGAGGGTCGGTCACGCCGGCGTTGTTGACCAGAACGTCGAGCCGCCCGAATTCGCGGCGCACCCACTCGAAGCCCTCGCGGATCTGGGCTTCCGAGGAGACGTCCATTGCGATGGCGTGGTGCTCCGCGCCCAGGCTCGCAGCGCGCTCCTGGGCGCGACTGCCGTTTCGGTCGGCGATCAGCACCCGGTCGCCGGCCTGGGCAAAGCGCCGGCAGGCCGCCCAGCCGATCCCGTCGGCACCGCCGGTGACCAGGACCACTCGCGACTGCGTCTTGGAGTTCATGCTGGGCTCGATGTGATGCAGGGGCCGTCGTAACGGATTTGGCAAAGCCTAACAGCGCCCTCCCGAGCGCCATGCCGGTGCCCGCACCTCTGGCGAATATCGCCTATGTGATGTGATGCGCTGTGTCTGACCGGACTAAGATCCGGAGTCGAGAGGGGCTACCAAGTCCGGGAGACGGTCCGTGACCGATGACTGGGCAAGGAGCAAATGATGTCGTGCTTGAAGATTGAGGTCGAAGACTTCGTGGCCACGGTGACCCTGGCCAATCCGCCGGTCAATTCGGCGAGTGTCGACATGATGCTGGAGCTTACGTCAGCGTTCGACGCGTTCAACGAAAGCGCCGATGTTCGCGCGGTGCTGCTGACCGGCGAGGGCAAGACCTTCTGCGCGGGTGCCGACCTGAAAAACCGCCCTGGTCCGGACGCCCCGGCCGGCACCGCATTCGCCCGCCAGCGCATGGCGCGCGAAATGAGCTGGTCGATGGTTGAGTGCAGCAAGCCTGTCGTCGTGGCGGTCAATGGCGCGGCGCTGGGCGCGGGCCTGGGCATTGTGGCCAGCTGCGACATCATCGTGGCCTCTGAGCGGGCAGTGTTCGGTCTTCCCGAGATCGACGTGGGTCTGGCCGGGGGCGCAAAGCACGCGCTGCGCTTCATTCCCCATTCCCTCGCGCGGCGCATGGTGCTGACAGGCTGGCGCGTGCCGGCCGAGGAGATGTATCGTCGGGGCCTGATCGAGGCGGCGCTGCCGCATGAGGAGTACCTGGAGTACGCCCGCGCGATCGCCAGGGAAATCGCCAGCAAGAGCCCCATGGCCGTCGCCGCAGCCAAGGACAGTCTCAATGTCATCGACAATCTGAGCCTTCGTGACGGCTATCGCTACGAACAGGGCAACACGCTGAAGCTGTCGAGGAGCGAGGACGCCAAAGAGGCGGTCAAGGCCTTCATCGAAAAGCGCCCCCCGGTGTTCCAGGGCCGCTAACGGAGATCGGCGCCCGGTCGAGACCGGGCGCCGGCGCACAAGCTATTCGCATGAACAAGAAAGCAGCGTCACACGGTGACGCTGCTTTTGTGTTTTCAGGACGGTTGGGGCGCCTCAGGCGTTGGCGATGATCCGGCGCAGCAGCGGAGCGGCGACGCCCGCCGTGCTGCGCACCCTGGCCCAGCGTTCGAGGCTGGCGAGCGGATCGCAGGCCTGGGTCCTCGCCATATAGAGCGGGCCGCCGCGCCATTTCGGAAAGCCCAGCTGCTGGGTCCAGATGGCATCGACCAGGCTGGGTGAAAGGTCCGGATGCGCCTCAAGCGTATGGGCGGTTCCGTTGATCGCAGCGGTCAGGCACCGATCGATCACGTGCTCGTCGCTGATCGGCGCGCGGGCGCAACGCTGGAAGGTCGCCGAGGCTTTCAGCAGTCTCTCGACCTCCGGCTCAAAGGTGTAGCGGCCGTCGCTGCCGTGGCGATACCAGCCCGGCGCATCAGGACCACCGACCCGGCCTTCGTCGATCATGAGGTCCAGGGTCGGCGAATAGGTGATCCAGTCCTCGCCGTTGGTCAGGCCGGTCTGACGCCGGAACACAGTTTCCAGGCCCTCGCGGTCCGAACGTACGAAGGGCGCGACCCGGAAGCCGAACTTCTGAAGCTCGCGGTCGATCTGGCCGGGCGTGGCACCCTCGTCCAGCAGATGGATGGCCTCACGCAAAAGAGGCCAGGCGAGTTCGTGTGCCAGTTCGGCGGGGAGGGGGCGGCGCGTCAGGGCGGACTGGCCGTGTTCTGCATAGGTCAGGGCGCGGGCTTCGGGAGAGGCCGCGAAGGTTTCGTCAAGGCGATCGATCTCGGCGCGCGCGCGGCGCGCGGGCGTTTGCCAGGCCAGTTCCAGCGCGCGCAGCAGGGTGATCGGCGCCGTCTGCTGGGGAGCTTCACGGCGCACCTTGGCGCGCAGGCCATATATCTTGGCGGCGATGACCTCCGGCTCGGCGGTGAGCGCAATCCTGCGCTCGCTCGCGGTGCTGAAGGCGAGCTTCTCGGCGACCTGGACAAGATCGCGGGCGGCGACAAGATCGATCAGGCCATGCTCGATCGCCGCCTTGCTGTCCCAGACCGCATTGAAGACCGCCAGATCGGCGGCGCGCTCGACCTGGATCAATCGCGCCAGCCGGATCAGGGTCTCGGCTGCGGGGAGGTGGCCTTCGCTGCGCGCCAGATTCGAGAAGGTTGCGTTTGGCAAGGCGACCCGCGCGCCGCAGGCCAGGGCCAGTTCCAGCCCCGAGCCTGTCACGGGGCCCGACAGGGCGGCGATGATCGGCTTGGTCGAGCCCGAGACCGCCGCATAGACGGCCGAGCGGGCATCGTCGGGCGCGGTTTGGGCGGCGAGCACGTCGTTGAACAGGCGACGCCCGTGCAGAACGATGGCGCAGACCTCGGGGTCCTCGCCGAACGCGGTGATCTTTTCGATGAAGGCGCGGGCGTGCGCGGCGTCCCAACTGCAGGGCGGCGGACAGTCCAGCTTCAACTGCGCCACGCCGCGCCGGAGCGTCAATCCAGAGCCAATGGCTTGGCCGGTCGTCGGCGCGTGCGTCGGCCGGCGGGTTGTTCCCGTTCCCATATTTCCTCCAACCGGTTGCGTGTCGCAGTCCGCTTTGAGCGGTTTTTTCCGGTCCGACGCACGCCAAAGCGTCCGCCATGGGCAACAACAGCATGCCCCGCGAAAAGGTTAAAGCCGCACGTCGATCGCTCCATCCAGTATCGCGTATGTGAAAAGACGCCTGTGGATCGAGCCGCACCCCGGCGACGCGCCATCCGTCCCTAAGGTCGGCTGCAAAGACCATCGGACACAGGAAACGCCATGCTCGGCCTGATGCAGGATACGCCCCTGACGCTGTCCTCGCTCCTTGATCACGCAGCGCGTTTTCATGGCGAGGTCGAGATCGTCTCGCGGGAGCCCGGAGGCTTCACCCGAAGCAACTACGCGCGGCTTGCGGTCCGGGCGCGCCAACTGGCATCCGCCCTGCGGGGCCGAGGGTTGAACGAAGGCGATCGTGTCGCCAGCCTGGCGCTGAACAGCGCGCTTCACCTTGAGCTGTACTATGGCGCGACGGGCGCGGGCGGAATCCTGAACACCGTCAATCCCCGGCTCTTCCCCGAGCAGATCGCCTTTATCCTTCGACACGCCGAGAATCGCATCGTCTTCTTCGACCCGGCCTTCGGGGCCTTGCTCGAGACCCTGGTCGACCAGGCACCGCAGGTCGAAGCCTATGTCTGCCTGTCCAGCGCGCAGGACATGCCGCCCCTGCGCCTGCCCAATCTGATCGCTTATGAGGACCTTGTCGCGTCCGAGCCCGAAGATGCGCCCTGGACTGTCGTCGCCGAGAACGCCGGCGCGATCCTTTGCTACACCTCGGGAACCACCGGCGACCCCAAGGGTGTGCTCTACAGCCACCGTTCGCTGGTTCTGCACGCTTTCGTGGCGACCGGCGCGGACGGCATGGCGATCTCCCGCCGCGACAGCATCCTGCTGGTTACGCCGCTGTTTCACGTCAACGCCTGGGGAATTCCGTTCAGCGCGGCCATGTGCGGTGCCAAGCTGGTGCTGCCCGGCGCAGCGGTCGACGGCGAAAGTCTGTTCAACTTGATGCGGGCCGAACGCTGCACCTTCAGCCTGGGCGTGCCGACGGTCTGGTTGGGCTTCCTGGACTATGTCGCCGCCCATCGCGAGGATCTCGACCTGGCGGGACTGGCGCTGGAGCGGATCCTGGTCGGCGGCTCGGCCGCGCCGCGCAGCCTTATCGAGCGTTTCGACTATATGCTGGGCGTCTATGTCATTCACGCCTGGGGCATGACCGAGACCAGCCCGCTGGCGACCATCGGTACGCCGCTGCCCGAGCACACCTTCCTCGATCGTCAGGCGCGGTATGACGTTCAGGCCCTGCAGGGCCGCGCCATTTATGGCGTGGAGCTCAGGATCGTCGATGCCGACGGCGTGGTTGCGCCGCATGACGGTCAGGTCGTGGGCGACCTGCAGGTTCGTGGTCCCTGGGTTGTGAAAAGCTACTTCAAGGCTGAAACACCGGCCATCACCGAGGACGGCTGGTTCGCCACTGGCGATGTGGCCAAGATCCACCCCAATGGCTACCTGCAACTGACGGACCGTTCGAAGGATGTCATCAAGTCGGGGGGCGAGTGGATCTCGTCGGTCGATCTGGAAAATGTCGCCATCGCCCACCCCGACGTCCGCGAAGCTGCGGTTATCGGCGTGCCGCATCCCAAGTGGCAGGAACGCCCGCTGCTGATCGTGGTGCCGGCTCCGGAGACCGTCCCCGACAAGGACGACATCCTGAAGTTCCTCGCCTCGCGCGTGGCGCGGTGGCAGGTGCCCGATGATGTGGTGATCGTCGACGCTCTGCCGCACACCGCGACGGGCAAGCTCCTGAAGTCAAAGCTGCGCGAGACCTATCGTCACCACCTCGACCCGTCCGTCGAGGGCGTCTAGCGCGGGTTTCGATCTGATGGAAACAGATTACCCGCTCTAGTTCTTTGTTTTCACGCGCGTTTCATTCCGAAAACCGGTTCCCACTTTTCGGAACGCGCTCTACGCGCGGCTCAAGTTTCGGGCGCTGAGTACTGCCTCAGGCTCTCGGCGTATGCGGCCACACCTGCGTTCATGATCGCCACGATCTCGCTCTTGTTTCGGGCGATGCGACTGTTGAGGCCGCCGACCCCCAGGGTCAGCTGAACGCCATGCGGCGCGGCGGGCAACGGCATGGCGATCGCGGCGGCATTGGGGAAGGGGAAAGCGGCCAACAGGCTATAGCCTTCGCGACGCACCCAGGCCAATTGCTCCTGAAGCTGGCCGATGTCGATCCGGTCGCCCGTTCCGCCGAGATAGGCGTTGATGTGTCGGCTCAGCTTGTCGACGGCCTTGCTGGGCATCCGGCTCATCAGGACAAGGCCCGCTGCGGAGTGCGGAAGCACTCTCATACTGCCCTCGGTCATCGCGATCTTGTGGGGATGACTGGGCTGCACGATCCGCAAATGCTGGATGAAGATGTCGTTTTGGGACGAGATCACCACCGTCTCGTTGGTCTGCTCGAAGATGCTCCCGACCAGGTGGTCAAGGTCGCCGGAGCCGAAGAGGTGATGGTTGACCCAGTCGCCCAGGGCCGCCACGCGCGGCGTGGGAAAATAGGTGCGGGAGGCGCGGTCATAGTTCAGATAGCCCAGAACCACCATGCTCTTGAGCAGGGTGGTGGTGCTCGACTGCGGATAGCCCAGCTTCTCGAATATGTAGGTCAGCCGCAGAGGTGAACGCTGCTCCTGGAACAGCTCGAGAATCTCCAGGGTGCGCGCAGCGGATTTGATCGGTTCTCGGCGCATTGAACGGTTCCAGGTCGCGATGGGCCAACTCTGCCACGTCTCTCCTTTAGACCTCCGCCTTCCCGAGCCGTCCAGCTCTCCAGCACATATGTGATATAATTCGCCATGAACCGAGGTGTCGGGTCTGAGCGAGATCTGCCCGGGATCTGAAAGCTGCGAGCGCTCGCCCAAAGCCCATGCTCAACACTGGCTGGTCCGCAATTCAAATATCTCGTTTGCGATATTCGAAACCCATGAGTCCCCAGGCTGGCCGGATCGGGCTGGTCACGGCTCCCTAAGGCGACGCCGCTGCCGCGTCGCAACAATCACAGATGAGCCCGCGCCGCGCGGAAGCTTATTGGGGGAAACAAATGGTGATCTCGCAAACCTTGCGGCGTACGGCCTTGATGGCCGGCGCTTCAGCCCTTTCCTTCTTCCTGGCGCTGCCCGCAGCGGCCCAGACCGCGTCCCCGCCGGCGCAAGATGGCGTCGTCATCGATGAGCTGGTTGTCACCGCCCAAAGGCGAGAGGAGAGGCTGCAGGATGTGCCGATCGCGGTCTCGGCCTTCTCCAGCGACATGCTCCGTCGTCAGAAGATCGACGGCGGCCCGAACCTGCAGTTGGCGATTCCGAATGTCACCTTCGCCAAGAGCTTCTACAGCGGGTACAACTTCCAGATCCGCGGTATCGGCACCAAACAGACGGCCGTGACGGGCGACAGTTCGACGGGCGTCCACTTCAATGGCGCGCCGCTGACCTCCAACCGCCTGTTCGAAGCCGAGTTCTTCGATGTCGAGCGCGTGGAAGTCCTGCGCGGTCCGCAAGGCACCCTCTACGGGCGCAACGCCACCGGCGGCGTGGTCAACGTCCTCAGCGCCAAGCCTACCGGCGAGTTCGAGGGCATGCTGCGGGCCGAGGCCAGCAACTATGACGGCCGCAAGCTGCGCGGGATGCTCAATGTCCCGCTTGTCGCCGACAAGCTGGACCTGCGCCTGGCCGGAGCGACTCTCAACCGCAGCGGCTTCGTCGACAACCTGGGCACCGGCGACAAGGTCGATGACCGCGATCTCTACTCCTTCAGGGCCAGCCTGCGCTGGCGCCCGACCTCGACTGTCGACGCCAACTTCGTCTGGCAGCACTTCAAAGAGCAGGACTCCCGTCTGCGCACGGGCAAGGGGCTCTGCACCCGCGACAATGGTCCAAGCTCGGTGGGCAATACCGCGATCACCAACGCGACGGTTCGCGGGTTCCTGAGCGCGGGTTGCGCTGACGCGTCAGTCTACAACGCCGCCGCCTATGGCACGCCCAACTCGCTGGCCACCCTCTACGGCATCATCGGGTTCGCGCGCGGCCTGACCAGTGGCGACGTCTATGGCGGAACCCAGCCCAAGGGCCTGGACGTCATCGACTCGGCGAAGAACCCCTACTACCGGGCCGAAGAAGACGTGTTCACGCTGAACGTCGCGTGGGACATCAATGACAATCTGCAGTTCAACTCGCTGACGTCTTACTACGACGGCGAACTGGACGCGCGCCAGGAGATGAACCGCTTCCAGGCCTCGACGGTGTTCAACAACACCACCCTGGCACCCGGAGGCCTGGTGAACGATCCCCAGCTGGGCAGCTCCAACCGGATGTCGGTGTCGGACCGGATCACCACGCCCTCGCGGCAGTGGAGCCAGGAGCTGCGTCTGCAGTCCAGCTTTGACGGTCCGCTGAACTTCAACCTCGGTGGCCTGGCCCTGCGCTATGACGTGGTCCAGTCGTTCTACATCATGTCGAACGCCTTCACCTATGCGGCGAACGTGGCCAATGGCGGCGCGACCTGCGCCCCGGGCGGGACCTGCGTCTATATCGATCCAAACCGCGTGCCGACCGGCCAGGGCCATGGCAACTATCTGAGCTTCCAGCCCTACCACCTGGACTCGAACGCCCTGTTCGGCGAGGTCTATTACGAGGCCACGCCAGAACTGAAGTTCACGGTCGGCCTGCGCTATACCGATGACAAGAAGACGCTGGACAACTTCCCCGTCAAACTTCTGACGCCCGGCAGCGGCCTGACCCCTGGAACGCCGCCGCAACTGACGGCTCAGTTCAAGAAATTCACCGGCCGCGCGGGTTTCGACTGGAAGCCCGCCCTCAGCTTTACCGACGACTCCCTGATCTACGGATTCTACTCGCGCGGCTACAAGGGAGGCGGCCCCAACAACATCGGCCAGGTCGCAACGCTCAAGCCGTTCTACGAGCCGGAATATGTCAACGCCTTCGAGCTGGGCAGCAAGAACACCCTGCTGGGCGGAGCACTGGTCCTGAACGGGTCAGCCTTCTTCTACGACTACAAGGGCTACCAGATCTCGAAGTTCGTGAACCGGATTTCCGTGACCGAGAATATCGACGCCGAGATCAAGGGTCTTGAGCTGGAAGCCGTCTGGCAGCCTGTGACGCGCTTCCGCCTGAACGGAACGCTGGGTCTGCTCGACACCAAGATCAAGACCGGAGAGTCCATTGATCCGATGAACCGCACCGGTAACAATCCGAACCTGACCCTGGTCAAGACCTCGGGCGCGGCGGGCTGCGTGGTTCCGACAGCCGCCTTGGCCAACCTGCTGGCGGTCATCCAGCAGGCGCCGGGCGCGGCGACCGTCGCCGGAGTCTCGGGCAACCCTGCGGCATTGCTGGGCGCTTGCTCGGGCAGCTTCGCGAGTTCCTTCGGCGTGACGCCCACCGACGGCGTGGCGGCAAAGCTCAAGGGCAATGAACTGCCGGGCTCGCCGCATTGGACCGGCTCCATCGGTGCTCAGTACTCCTTCGACGTCCTGGACGGCTGGGAAGGCACCGTGCGTGGCGACTACTACCGCCAGGGCAAGTCCCATGCCCGGGTCTTCAACACGTCAGTGGATCAGATCAAGGGCTGGGCGAATGCCAACCTCTCGTTCCGCGTCGTCAACGATGAGCGCGGCCTGGAACTGGAGGCCTATGTGAAAAACCTCCTCAACAAGCGCTCGATCACCGACGTGTTCCTGATGGACGAAGCGCTCGGCCAGGTCGCCAACACGGTCTTCACCGAGCCTCGCATCATTGGCGTGTCGCTCCAGAAGACCTTCTAATCCTCCCCGAAAGGATCCTCGGACATCTGGCGGCGGTCGAAGGACCGCCGTCTTTTTTTGCGCGCATCACGTCGGTGATGTTTTCGGTTCGCAGGGCGCAAGCGCGGGCGGTTGGGGAAGAGCGGGCTAATCATGAAGCTCAAGACCGATCAGGCTCTTCGCCGGTCGAAAAATGCTGCAGGAGGAAACGATGGGTTGTCGCCTAAAGGGACGGGTCGCTGCGGTGACGGGCGCTTCGAGGGGCTTGGGCCGGGCGACTGCAGCCATGCTCGCCGCCGAGGGGGCATTTGTCGCCCTGCTGGATCTGAAGGCGCACTGGGCCCAGGCGGCGGCCGACGAGATCCTCGCCGCCGGCGGGCAGGCCCTGGGGCTGGGCTGCGATGTCTCTGATCGCGAGGCGCTGACCGCGACCCTGGGCTCGATCCATGAACAGCACGGCCGCTTCGACGTCCTGGTGAACAACGCCATGTGGAATGTCTACGAGCCCCTGGCCGACATCCGGCCGGAAAGCCTTGACCGCATGGTCGGCGTGGGCTTCTCGGGCGTGATCTGGGGCATGCAGGCAGCTGCCCCCCTGATGGCCGCTTCGGGCGGCGGCTCGATCATCAACATCGCGTCGGTCAGCGCGCTTTTGGGTATCCCCAACGGCATCGCCTACTGCGGCGTGAAGGCCGCCGTCGCCGGCATGACCCGCGCGGCCGCTGCCGAGCTGGGCGGCTCCAACATCCGCGTCAACGCTGTGGCACCGTCGACGGTGGACACCGAGGGTGTGCGCCGGGTGGTCTCCGAAGAGCGCATCGCCATGCGGATCGGTCAGACCCCGCTGGGGCGGCTGGGCACGACCGAGGACATCGCCAAGGCGGTTCGCTATCTGGCCTGCGACGACAGCGACTTCGTTACCGGCCAGATGCTCACCGTCGATGGCGGTCTGGCCACCGCCCTGTCCTGAAAAAAGCGGCGTCGGATGACATCATCCGACGCAGGCAAGGGTTCTCACAGTCACAGATCTGGCGCGCGCCGGGGGAGGCGGATCAGGCCTCGCCCGGCGCGCTTTGGCTTCAAGCGGCGATCGCGCCCGGCTTCAGGCTGGTCGCCAGCTCGGTTCGATGATGGTCGGCATTGCCGAACGCCATGTCGATCATGATCAGCCGCTTGAGGTAGTGGGCCACCGCCAACTCCTCGGTAAAGCCGACGCCACCGTGCAGTTGCACCGCCTGGCGTCCCACATAGAGGCTGGTCTGGCCGACGCGGGCCTTGGCCGCCGAGATCACCTTGCGGCGGTCGGCGGAGGCTCCTGACAGGGCGATGGTCGCCAGATACATCATTGAGCGGGCTTCCTCGCAGGCGATCGCCATGTCGACCGCGCGGTGCTGCAGCGCCTGAAACGCGCCGAGCGTCTGGCCGAACTGCTTGCGGGTCTTGAGGTATTCCAGGGTCATCTCGCGGACGGCGTCCATGGCCCCGACGGCTTCGGCCAGGCGCGCGACCACGCCCCGGTCGACGGCGTCACGCAGCAGCGGAAAGCCCTCGCCCAGGCCGCCGATCAGAGTCTCGGCGGTCACCAGGACGCCATCCAGTTTCAGGCTGGCGTTGTGGCGGTTGTCCATGGCCCGGCTGCGCATGACTGTCAGGCCCGTCGCGTCGGCCGGGACCAGGAAAAGGCTCACACCTTCCGCGCTGTCGTCTGCCCCGGCCGTTCGGGCTGGAACGATGAACCAGTCGGCCGAGCCGCCGTCCAGGGCGTGGCTTTTCTCGCCGGTCAGCCGGAAGCCGCCGTCAACCGCTTCAGCGCGGGTGGCGATGCGGTTGAGATCGAAGCGGCCGCCAGGTTCCGCGTCGGCCAGGCTGATCACCACCTTGCCCTCGATCAGTCCCGAGGTGAGATCTGCGCGAACACCCTCGGTGGCGGCGGCGAGCAGGGCCGGCGCGATGACACCGGTCGAGACAAACGGCTCAAGCATCAGGTAGCGGCCCATCGCCTCGGCCACGACCATGGTTTCCACCGGGCCCGCACCCAGGCCGCCGTCTTCCTCGGGGACGTTCAGGGCCAGCCAACCCAGATCGGCGATGCGCCGCCAGCTGGCCGCGTCGTAGGCCTCGCCGCGTTCGACCCGGGCGCGCCAGGCGGGAAAGTCGCCGTTGTCGGCGCCGTAGCGCCAGGCGCTGTCTTTCAGGAGCTGCTGCTCTTCATAGAGATCGAAGTTCATGGGGACCTCAGAGACCGAGCGCCCGACGGGCGATGATGTTGCGTTGAATTTCGTTCGAGCCGCCGTAAATGCTGGTGACCCGGGAATAGATCATCCCCTTGGCCGGCCAGGCCTCGGGCGCCTCGAACGGGCCCAGCGGCGCAAAGGCCATGGCGTCGTAGCCCTGCAGCTCGACCCAATATTCGGTGATCTGCTGCAGCAGCTCGGACCAGCGGATCTTGATCATCGAGGCCCGGGGGCCGGAGTCCTGACCGGAGGTCGCCTCGGCCATGGTCCGCATGACCATGGCTTCCAGGGCCATCACTTCCAGTTCGAACTGAGCCAGGCGATCAGCGACGCGGGGATCGTCGAGCAGGCTGCGTCCGCCGACGACCGTCTCAGTTGCAACCTTGCGGGCGCCGCGCAGCTGTTGGGCCAGGCGCATGGTGGTTGCGGCCGTGACGCCGCGCTCGCGGTCCAGCAGGACCTTGCCGTAGCTCCAGCCCATGCCTTCCTCGCCCAGCAGGGCCGAGGGCGGAACACGCACATTGTCGAGGAAGACCTCGTTGGTGTGGTGGATCTCGTCCATCGTGACCACGGGGCGGATCGTCACGCCCGGCGTGTCGATATCGATCAGGAACAGCGAAATGCCGGCTTGCTTGCGGGCGTCCGGATCGGTGCGGGCCAGCAGGAACATCCGGTTGGCCACGTGGGCGTAGCTGGTCCAGGCCTTCTGGCCGTTGATCACATACTCATTGCCGTCCCGCACGGCGCGGGTCGACAGCGACGCCAGATCAGAGCCGGAGTTGGGCTCGGAATAGCCCTGGCACCACCAGTCGTCGCCAGACACGATGGCCGGCAGGTACCTGGCCTTCTGTTCGGGGCTGCCGAAGGTGAAGATGATCGGCCCGATCAGCTCCAAGCCCTGGTGAAACTGCACGGGGGCGTCGGCGCGCGAGGCCTCGGTCTCGAAGATGTAGAGCTGCGTCGGATCCCAGCCCGTGCCGCCATACGCTTTCGGCCAGGACGGCGCGCCCCAGCCGCGCGCATGCAGCAGCTTCTGCCACCGCGTGAACTCCTCGGGCTCCAGGCGCATGCCGGCGCGAACCCGGCTTTTGAACGACTCGGGGACGTTCTCGGCGAAGAAAGCGCGCACCTCGTCTCGGAAGGCGGACTGCTCCGGGGTCAGGTCAAGATTCATGGTTCACCGCGGGTCAGAGGAAACAACGGGTCTCGGCGATGCCGCGCACGCCAAGACCGTGGAACGCCATCAGGCGACCGGAAGCATCGACGTCGGTCTTCAGCCGGCCGCCGCTGTCGGAGATCGAGGTCACGTAGAGGATGTCGAGATCTTCGCCCCCGAAGGCCGGGCACGAACAGAAAGGGGCGGGGCTTTCGACGACCCGATCCAGGCGGCCCTCCGGCGAAATGCGGATCAGTTTCTGGGCCTGCACCAGGGCCAGCCAGATATAACCCTCGGCGTCGACCGTCGCTCCGTCCGGGGCGCTGCTGAAGCCTGTGGTGTCAAAGAAGTCGCGCTTCTCGCCCACCGCGCCGGTCTCGGCGTCATAGCTGAACGCCCAAACCATGTGGCGCAGGCTGTCGGCGAAATAGAGCGTGTCGCCGGTGGGGCTAAAGCAGGTGCTGTTGGCGATCTCGATCGGTTCGGTGGGCAGCACTTCCCAGGCGCCGCCGGCCGAGAAGCGATAGAGCTTGCCGATCCGTCCCGTCTCGTTGTGCATCGCCATCGTTCCGGTGACGAAACGGCCTTGGCGATCGGCCTTGCCGTCGTTGAAGCGTTCGATCGGTGCCAGCGTGTCGGGCAGGGCGATCGGCGTGAAGACGCCGGTGTCCAGTTGGACGCGATAGACCCCGTCCGCGAGGCCGGCGATCAGCTCGCCAGGGCGGCCCAGAACCACGCTGCCGATGGGCTTGGGCGCCGGAATTGTCGACTGCTCGCCCGTGAACGGGTCATAGCGCCAGATGGCGGGCGCCACGCTGTCGACCCAGTAGAGCAGGCCCGCCTCGGCGTCCCACAGCGGCGACTCGCCCAGCCGGCAGCGTTCCTTGCCAATGATCTCGACGGTGAACGTCATGACGGATCTCCTTTGCGTGGGGGAGTCGCGGAGGCCTCCGCGCGACGATCCTTCGCCTCGCGTATGCGAAGGCTCCGACCGCGATTGGCCAGAATGATCTCGCCATTGATGGCCTGGCTCTCGGGCGCGACCAGATAGGCGGCCAGATCCGCGATCTCGCCCGGAGGCGCACGCGTTGCGTCTGTGGCCAGATCCAGAGCGATGCAGTTGGCGCGATGGCCCGCGGCAAAGCCCTCAAGGGTCACGCACCTCATCAGCGCGACATGGGCCCCCGAGAAGGCGCAGGCGTCAGCGGCCCCCCAGGCACCGAGATAGCCCCGGTCACCGACCAGTACGATCGCGCCGTCGGGGTCCAGGCGGCCGAGCAGGGCACCCAGGGCTTCGAAGACATCCAGAAAATCGGCCAGCTGCGCATCAAGTCGTTCGTCAGTGATGTCGACGAACAGGCAAGGTGGCGGGCCCGCCGGCGCGACGATGACCGCAGCAGCCAGGCCATGTCCAAGGGCCGTAACCGCCGCTGCGTCCGGTCGGGCCAGCGCCACGACACCGCCCCGGGTATCGCGGCTCAGGCGTTCGGCGATCGCGTCGGCGACAGGCCCGCACCCGATGACCAGGATGGGAGAGTTCGAGGCCATCATAGCGGCGGCATCCCCAGCGATTTCCCGCCATCGGCCATCAGGATCTGACCATTGACGAAGCTGGCGTCGGGACCGGCCAGGACGCTGACGATCGCGGCGATCTCGACCGGATCGGCGGGAGCTCCGGTCGGCTCAAGCCTTTTCAACGCGCCCAGCATGTCCCCGAAGCCGTCGATCATCCGGGTGTCGACCATGCCGGGTGCGACCGCGTTCACGCGGACGCCGCGCCAGCGCAGCTCTATCGCCATCGCCCGGGTCAGCGACACGACGGCAGCCTTGGACGCCACATAGTGGGCGGCGCCGGCCCCGCCGAGATAGCCTCGCGAGGCAATGTTGATGATGCTGCCGCCGTTCGGCATCAGGCGGACGGCTTCCTGGGCGACCTTGATCGTCGCTACGAGGTTGACGCTCATCACGCGCTCGCAACTGGCGCGATCCACCTGACCGATCGGGTCAAGGGCCCCGCTGATCCCGGCGTTATTGACCAGGACAGCCAGCGTCTCGACACCGTCTAGCGCCTTGGTGACCGCGCCGCGATCACGGCAGTCGGCGACGGCGGTCCGGACAGTCAGTCCGCTCTCGCGCCAGTCGTTTGCGGACCGCGCAAGCTGGGTCTCGTCCGCGTCCAGCGCCAGAATGTCGAAGCCGTCAGCGCCAAGGCGCTCGACGATGGCGCGCCCGATGCCCTGGGCGGCCCCGGTGACCATGGCCAGTTGCGGCATGAATGAAGTCCTCCTCATGGCACCAAACGTCAGCCCCTTGGCAGGGTGGGCATGTGATCGTCGGCGGCGGCGCTAATCACATGGGTGATGGATCAGGCGAGGGTCTCGAGCGCTGCACGCGTGAAGCCGATCAGTCCGTTCGTCTCGCCGTCGCGGACCTTTTCCGCCCATCGCGGGTCGGCCAGCAGGGCGCGGCCCACCCCGACCAGATCGAAGTCGCCGCGCTCCAGCATCCCGTCGAGCCTGTCGAGGGAGGACGCGCCGATGACATCGACGCCTTCCCGCAAGCTGGCGACGACATCGCCGTCCAGGCCGACCGAGCCCACGGTCATGGTCGCCTTGCCGGTCAGCGCCTTGGTCCAGCCGGCCAGATTGAGGGGCGAACCCTCGAACTCCGGCTCCCAGAAGCGGCGCTGGGAGCAGTCGAAGACATCGACCCCCGCGTCGGCCAGGGGCTGAAGGAAGGCCGCCAGCTCGTCGGGTGAGTGGCAAAGGCGGGCCTTGTAATCGACCTGCTTGAACTGGGAGTAGCGGAAGAAGATCGGGAAGGCAGGCCCCACCGCGACCCGGCAGGCCTTGATAACCTCAATGGCGAAGCGCAGCCGATCGGTCATGCCGCCGCCATAGTGATCGCCGCGCTGGTTGGTCGCCGCCCAAAGGAACTGGTCGATCAGATAGCCGTGGGCACCGTGGATCTCGACGCCGCTGGCCCCGATCGACACGGCGTCGCGCGCGGCCTGGGCATAAGCCTCGATCGCGGTGCCGATCTCGTTCTCCGTCGCCGGTGCGCCGAAGCGGGTTCCAGGCTCGTAGATTCCCGAAGGCGAGAGCGAGGGGGTGTCGGGATTTGGCGGACCCGCCGTCAGCGAACGATGGCCGCCCATGTGCCAGAGCTGGGGGATGAACGCCGCGCCCGCAGCCTTCACCGACGCGGCGATCGTCTTCCATTCTTTAAGCGCAGCGCCGTGGAAGTGCGGGATGTCCGGATGGTCGACGGCAGCCGGATGGTCGATGGCTACGCCTTCCGTGATGATCACGCCGACGCCGGCTTCGGCGCGGCGTCGGTAGTAGTCGCCGACAGCCTGGGTCGGGAGGCCGGCGGGCGAGAAGCGGCGGGTCATCGGGGACATGACCACGCGATTTCGGAGCGCGAGGCCCGCAATGGTCGTCGGTGCGAAGAGCGTGGAAGCAGACACTGCATTCCTCCGGATGCGAATGGAGCCTGCCGCAGCATCGCGCTTGGGCGGCCCGGTCAGGTTTGCGCAACGACTAATCGTGGCCTGCCGGTGGGCGCACCAAAGTTCGCGCCGGGATCGCGCGCATCACCCACGTGATTTGTTGGCCGCGCGAGAGGGCTAACGCGGCGGCGATCCCCACGACCCATAGACCTTCGAGGGAAGAGACCTCGGGAGGCTGCCGTGCACTGGAACTATGGAGACATCTTCGACGCGGTCGCGCGCGCCGTCCCGGCCGATCGTCCTGCCCTGATCTGGCGCGATGTGGTCGTTACATGGGGCGAGTTCGACCGCCGCACCAACAACCTGGCAAAAGCCATGGTCGATCTTGGCCTCGAACCGGATGCGCGGATCGGCATCCTGTGCCGCAACCATCCCGCCTATCTCGAGTTCCTCGTGGCCGGCGTGAAGGCCCGCCTGCTGACCGTCAATCTGAACTATCGCTACACCGCCGACGAGATCGCCTACGTGCTGAATGACTGCAACGCCGAGGCGTTGTTCTACCAGTCGGACTTCGACGCGATGCTGGAGCCGCTGCAGGCCCGCCTGCCGGATGTTCGCGCCTGGGTGCGCATCGAGAACGAGCGGTCATCCGAGGTCGGTCCCGAAGGCACGCTGTCCTACGAGACCCTGGCGCGAACCGGCGATGGTCAGCCGCTGGACATCACCCGTTCGGGCGACGACGGCTATCTGCTCTATACGGGCGGCACGACCGGCAAGCCGAAGGGCGTCCATTGGTCGACCGATCAATCGCGCCGCGTCCAGCTGGAGTCGCCGCTGATCCCGCGCGCGCCGCAGTCGATGGACGAGCATGTCGAGGTTGTGCGCGTCACTGACAGCCGCATCATTCCGGCATGTCCCCTGATGCACGGATCGGGCAGCAACTCGGCCATGGGCGACCTGCTGAACGGCGGGACGGCGATCATCCTGTCCGGCGACAGGTTCGACGCCGCCCAGCTGTGGCGCGACGTCGAGACGCATCGTGCCACGCGGGTCTCGATCGTCGGTGATGTCTTCGCAAAGCCGATGCTCAAGGCGCTGGATGACGCGCCGGGCGTCTATGACCTGTCCAGCATGAGGGCGATCAGTTCGGCGGGGCTGACCTGGTCAAAGGAGGTCAAGGCGGGCCTGTTGCGACACATGCCCAATATCGCGCTCGTCGATATTCTGGGGGCGTCGGAAGCCTCGGGGCTGGGCTATTCGGTCGCCCGGGCCGGCAAGATCCCCGAGACGGGCGTCTTCGACGCCGCGCCCCTGACGGTGCTCATCGATCCGGACACGGGGACGGTGATGCCGAAGGACCGTCCGTCCGAGGGCTTCATCGCCCGCAGCGGGGCGATGGCCAACGGCTATTTCGGCGATCCCGAGAAGACCGCTGCCACCTACCGGACGATCGACGGCGTGCGCTATGCCGTGCCCGGAGATTTCGCGCGCTGGATGCCGCCCAACCAGTTCACCCTGATCGGACGGGGCAATCTGTCGATCAACACCGGCGGCGAGAAGGTCTTCCCCGAGGAGGTTGAGGAGGCCCTGAAGCTTCAGCCGGGCGTCGCCGACGTGCTGGTCGTCGGGCAACCCGACGACAAATGGGGCAAGATCGTCGTGGCGATCCTCAAGCCGGACGGCCTGTTTGACGAGGCGCGGGTGAGGGCGGGTTTGACCCAGACGCTGTCGGCCTACAAGCACCCCAAGCGCTTCGTTCTGGTGGACGCCGTGCCTCGGCACGAGAGCGGCAAGGCGGACTACCGAACCGCGCTCGCCCTGGCGGATCAGACCGTCTAGCCGTCAGCGCGGGCGAGGCGGCCAGGCGTTCATCGACTGGCCGCCGATCGCCATGAGCTCGCCGGTCCGGGCGAACAGGCGGATGTCGCCGTGGGCGAAGCCTGAGCGGATGCCCTGAATTCGGGCGTCGCAGAGGATCCAGTCGGTCTCGACGCGATGCACCACCCGCAGTGTGTTGTCCAGGCTGACGCCACCCAGGCCGCCGCCGAGCGCCTTGCTCAAGGCGTAGGGCGTGAAGTCCGCGAACAGGGCCAGTACGCTGATATCCATCGGAAGGTCCTGGCGCGCCCGCATCCAGAAGACCGCTCGCCCGCTGTCAGCCAGCCTTCCGGTCGGCTCGGCTTCCGCGAACGCGCCGGGCGCGATGCGCATCTCCAGGGTTTCCAGCAGCGTGCCGGGCTCCTGGCCATGAGGCCAAAGCTTTGCCATCTCGCAGGCCTCGGGCGGGGGAACCTCCGGAGCGCGATCCCAGGCATGGTCCAACGGCTCGTCGCGCACGCCCAGCGCCGCCGAGGCCAGGAAGATTTCCCGATCGCCCACGCGCCCGACGACGCGCGCCTGCGAGATCGTCCTACCGGGACCGGGAACCTCGACGGCCAATTCCAGAACTTCGCCGGGGCGGAGGGGACCGATGAACTGGATCGTCGACCAGATCACCGGGCGCTGGAGATGGTCTTCCAGCGCTGCCAGGGCCGAGCCGAAAAGTACGCCGCCGAAGACGAAGACATTGCCGGGCGGACCGACGCAAAGGCGTCTGTCGGCCTTCAGGATCTGGCGGGGAGAGCCGGTCTGCGCTTCGAAGCGCATCAGGCGCGAAGGCGGTTGGCTGAGGGGCGTCGCCGCAGTGGTCTTGTCGTTCATGTGTCTCCCCGCGCGGGGCCTCTGGGCCGTGGTCACAGATCGGCGCGCCAAGCGATGCGTCAGGTCCGGGATTCAGATCAAGGCGTGCGAGCACTGCCTCTCAACAGACACATCCGTGATGTTCGCGCGCCAAGGACCCCGCCACTGGCACGGCCTGGGTCAGGGCCGCAACAAGAGGACATCTATCAGGGAGATCGCCATGACCGCGCTGCAGCCGCCCTCAAGCCAAGAGCCGACCCGCATCGACGCTCTCGTGATCGGTGCCGGCTTTGGCGGCATGTACGCCGTTCACAAGCTGAGCGGCATGGGCCTGAACGTCAGGGGCGTCGAGGCCGGCGGTGACGTCGGCGGCGTCTGGTATTGGAACCGCTATCCCGGCGCGCGCTGCGACCTGATGAGCCTTGACTACTGCTACTCTTTCTCTTCGGAAATCGAGCAGGAATGGACCTGGAGCGAACAGTTCGCCGCCCAGACCGAAATCCTGGCCTATGCCAACTTCGTCGCCGATCGCCTGGACCTTCGTCGCCATTTCCTGTTCGAGACCTGGGTTACGGGCGCGGCCTATGACGAGGTGGCCAATGTCTGGCGCGTCACCACTGATGCTGGCCGCGTCTTCGAGGCGACGTACTGCGTGATGGCGTCCGGCCCGCTGTCGATCCCCAAAGGCGTTCCGTTCGAGGGCGCCGAGGACTTCAAGGGCGAAATCCTGCTTGCGGCCAAGTGGCCGCATACGCCTGTCAGCTTCGAAGGCAAGCGTGTCGGCCTGGTCGGAACCGGCTCGACAGGCATTCAGATCGTGCCGGAGGTCGCCCGGACCGCCGGAACGCTGACGGTTTTCCAGCGCACCCCCAGCTTCACCCTACCGATGCGCAACGTGGCTCTGGAGCCGGAGTACGTCGCCGAACTCAAGCGCAACTATGCGGGTATCCGCCAGGTCGCCCGCAACAGCCCGCTCGGCGGCGTTCGTCCGCAATCAACCCGGCCGTTCTTCAGCGTCACCTCCGAGCAGCGCCGAGCGCTCATGGAGGATTCCTGGGCGCGGGGCGGCCTGTCCTTCCTGGGCACGTTCTCGGACCTTCTGGTCAACGCCGAGGCCAACGAACAGGTCGCCGAGTTCGTCCGTGGAAAGATCAGTGAGGTCGTCGCCGATCCTGTGACCGCCGAGAAGCTGAAGCCGCGCGGCTACCCGATCTTCGCGCGCCGTCCGTGTCTCGACACCCACTACTACGAGACCTTCAACCTGCCGCACGTGACCCTGCACGACTGCCTGGAAAGCCCGATCATCAGGATCACTCCGGCCGGCCTGCTCACGGCTACCGGCGAGGTGGAGCTGGACACGCTGATCTTCGCCACCGGCTATGACGGTCTGACTGGCGCGCTCCTCAACTTCGACGTGGTGGGCCGGGGCGGCATGCAGCTGCGCGACAAGTGGCGCGACGGCGCCACGTCGCACCTGGGTCTGATGATCGCGTCATTCCCGAACCTGTTTCTGGTCTGCGGGCCCAATGGTCCGGCGGCGCTGGCCAACATCATCACTCTGGACCAGCAGAACATTGACTGGATTGCCGACGCGATCACCCACATGCGCGAGAAGGGTCTGGCCACCATAGAGCCGACTGAAGGGGCCGAGCAGGCGTGGATGGAGACCGTCTACGGTCTGGCCGGGCTGACGCTCGTTTCTAAGGCCAACACCTGGTACGTCGGCGGCAATATCAGCGGCAAGCCGCGCGGGCTGAGCATGTATACCGGTGGCTTCCAGCGCTACACGGAAGCGTGCCGGCTGGCCGCCGAGCACGGCTATCGGGATTTCGTTTTCCAGAAGTAGGTCGCATAGCTGGCGGTTCAGAGCCCCGGAGCGGTGAGCGCATAGCGCCGCCGCGATCCTGGAGCTTGGGACCGTCTGGCCGAGCGCGGCATCGCCATCCTCCGCAGCGACGGCTCTCTATGCGGTCAGGGTTGCCTAAAGAGGCATCCGGGCCCAGTCCCGCCGCGCCAAAAATCGCGTCCTTAACGAAGCCGCAATCGAGACCTAGTGTTGATGCGCAAGCTTGGGGCCGTCATCCTTGGCGCATCCAAGGATTCTCGCCCATGACACACGCGCCGTCAGTGAATCCGGAAACTGCCTCGGCGCCCGCGGTGCGCGACGAGCCGGTTCAGGACGTTACCACGTTTTTCGAGGTCTCCCTGGACCTGCTGGTTATCCGTAACCTGGAAGGCCAGGTGCTCAAGGCCAGTTCGTCGTGGTTCACCCAGTTGGGATATCGTCCCGAAGAGATGGAAGGCCAGCCACTTCTGCGCCTGGTGCATCCTGAAGATCTGCCCGCCACCCTGGGTAGCGTGGATGAGGTGGAAAAGCGCAGGGACGGAGATCCGGTGCTGGGCTTCATCAATCGCTATCGTCACAAGGATGGCCGCTATCGCACCCTGGAATGGCGTGCCCAGCGGGCTGGCGAGCGGATCTACGGCGTGGCGCGCGATGTCACTGACCGGGTAGCGGCCGAGCGCGAGCTGATTGAGGCCAAGGCGGCGGCCGAAGCGGCCAGCCGGGCCAAGTCTGACTTCCTCGCCAATATGAGCCATGAAATCCGCACGCCGCTCAATGGCGTGATCGGTATCATCGATGCATTGTCGCGCACCCCGCTCAGCGCTGAGCAGGCCGAGATGGTGGGGCTGGTTCGCGACTCCGGTGCCATGCTGGAGCGGTTGGTTTCCGACTTTCTCGATGTCTCCAAGATCGAGGCGGGACAGCTTCAACTGGAGAGCCGGCCGTTCGACCTGGACCAGGCACTGCGCCCCTGTATCGAGGTCATGCGCTATCGCGCCGAGGACAAGGGCCTGATCTTTGAGGTCGAGCGTGAGGTTGCCGCGCGCGGCCGCTTCGTGGGCGACAGCACGCGCATTGGCCAGATCGTCGGCAACCTGCTGTCGAACGCCGTCAAGTTCACCCAGGAGGGCAGGATCGTGCTGCGCATCGACCTGGTCGAGGCGATCGACTGCGCACACCTGACGCTGGTCGTCGAAGACACCGGTGTCGGCTTCGACGCCGACCACGCTGCCCGCCTGTTCACGCGATTCAGCCAGGCCGACGCGACGATCAGTCGCCGCTTTGGCGGAACGGGTCTTGGCCTCGCGATCTGCCGGTCTCTGGCCCAGATGATGGGAGGCGACATCTCCGCCACCTCGCAGCCTGGGCGCGGCAGTCGCTTTGTCGTGACCTTGCCGCTGCGCCGCGCCGAGACGCTGGCTGTCTATGATGCGCGCGCTACCCAGGCGATGACCCTGACCGAGGGGCTGATTGACCGTCCCCTGCGTGTTCTGCTGGCCGAAGATCACCCGACAAACCAGCGCGTCGTCCAGCTGATCCTGGCCAGCCAGGACGCTGACATCTGCACGGTGGAAGACGGACTTCAGGCGCTGGCGGCCTTCGCGTCGGGCCAGTTTGACGTCGTGCTGATGGACATGCAGATGCCGCACATGGACGGCCTGACAGCCACTCGCGCCATCCGCGCCCTTGAAGCCGAGCGCGGCAGCGCACCCACACCGATCATCATGCTCAGCGCCAACGCCATGGTCGAGCACCAGAACGAGGCTTTGGCCGCCGGTGCCGACCTGCACGTCGCCAAGCCGATCACCGCCGTCAATTTGCTGGCGGGAATCCAGGCGGTGACGACGGATGGTCTTTCCTGATCGGCGAGCTGGGCGCCGAAGCGTTGCAGGCCGGATGAGCGGCCGTTCAAGGCTCGCCTTGACGTGACCTGATTTCGTTCAGGCCAGATCGTCGACAGCGGCGAGTTTAGGGGGCTTGCACAGGCTCAGAATGGCCACCCCGACCAGGGCCGAGGCGAGCGATCCCACAAGCACTCCGATCTTGGTCTCGTCGACCAGCAACGGATCGCTGAAGGCCAGGTTGCCGATGAACAGGCTCATGGTGAAGCCGATGCCGCACAGCACCGCCACGCCATAGAGCTGGCCCGTCGTGGCGTCGCGCGGCATGTCGGCCCAACCCAGGCGCACAATGGCCATGGCGCTGAGGAAGACGCCCATCTGCTTGCCCACGAACAGCCCCAACGCCACGCCCAGCGGGACGGGGTCGAGCGCCGCCGACGGCGACATGCCCGCGAATGACAGCCCCGCATTGGCGAAGCCGAACAGCGGCACAATCACGAAGGCGACAGGCTTGTGCAGCGCATGCTCCAGGCGGTGCAGGGGCGAGGTCTCGTCATCCGGTGCCGAGGGGCTCTTGTGCAAGGGTATCAGCATGGCCAGGGCCACGCCGGCCAGGGTGGCGTGGACGCCCGATTCCAGCACGAACCACCACAGCACCAGTCCGCTCAGCAGGTAGGGCCACAGCGCCTTCACCTTCAGCCTGTTGAGGGCAAACAGCACGACCAGTATGCCGCCGGCGGCCAGCAGGGCGGCGAAGTGCAGTTGCGCGGTGTAGAACAGGGCGATGATCACGATGGCCGCGAGATCGTCCATGATGGCGATGGCGGTCAGGAAGATCTTCAGGGAACTGGGCACGCGTTTGCCCAGCAGGGCCAGTACGCCCAGGGCGAAAGCGATGTCTGTGGCCGAGGGGATCGCCCAGCCGGCGCGGCTGGCCGGCAGGGCGGCGTTGAACGCCAGATAGATCAGGGCCGGAACCACGATACCGCCCAGGGCCGCGACGCCAGGCAGGATGATTCGCGACGGCCGCGAAAGCTGTCCGTCCAGCACCTCGCGCTTGATCTCCAGCCCGACCAGCAGGAAGAACACCGCCATCAGCCCGTCATTGATCCAGTGCAGGGTGGTCTCGCGCAGGTGCAGGGGGCCGAGCGCGAATCCGAACTCGATCTTCAATGCCGCGAAGTAACCTGCCGCCAGGGGGGAATTGGCCACGATCAGGGCCAGGGCTGCGGCGGCCATCAGCACATAGCCGCCGGCCGCCTCGTTGTGCAGAAAAGCGCGCAGACCAGACAGGCGGCGGCGGGCGGCAGTTTTGAGCGTCGTCATGCTGAGGCGGCTCCGGGCGGCGGTAAGGACCGCTGCGACGGCCTGCGCGCATTGTATCAGGCTCGTCGGCCTGACCCAGCGAAACCGGTCGGGAGTTGATGGAAAAAGGTGGAGGCCCGGCCCGGAATCGAACCGGGGTGCACGGATTTGCAATCCGCTGCGTAACCACTCCGCCACCGGGCCATCCGGGTCAACGCAAGGTGCGTCAGCGAAGAGGGCGGATGGCTATCAGACCGGCGGCGTCGCTGCAATGGCTTCGTGACCCTCAATCGGCTGACGTCATGACAAGGCGGGTGGGGACGCCACTGCGGCCCTTGAATCCTGGCCAGGGAACACTGAAGGTCCCGCCTGCGTTGTGGTCGGCCGGGATTGACGACCGCCTGGCCTTGGCCGACAGGAGAGCCCATGAGCCCGGACGATCTGCAGGTATCGGATACCGTCGGGCCCGCACCCGGCCAGGATCTCGAACGCTATCGCGCGGTGCGGCGTCGCACCGAAGCGCTGGCTGCGCCGCTGTCGGCCGAGGATCAGGCTGCGCAGTCCATGCCGGACGCCAGCCCGACCAAATGGCATCATGGCCATACGACCTGGTTCTTCGAGACCTTCCTGTTGGTTCCCTATCTGGCCGGCTACCAGCTGTTTGATGTCCGGTTCGGCTATCTGTTCAATTCTTACTACGAGGCCCTTGGTCCGCGTCAGCCGCGACCGGCGCGGGGCCTTCTGACCCGACCGTCCTGCGCCGAGGTCGGCGCCTATCGCGCCCATGTCGACGCGGCGATGGCGCGGTTGCTGGCCGGCGGTTCGACGGAGGCCATGCGCCAGCGCCTGGATCTGGGCCTCGCCCACGAGGAGCAGCATCAGGAACTGATCCTGATGGACATCCTGCACCTGTTCGCCCAGTCGCCGCTGGAGCCTGCCTATCGCGCCCATCGGCCGACCGGGGCGGAGCCCTCGGCGTCTGTGGCCAGGTTTCTGCCGTTCGACGGCGGTCTGGTCGAGATAGGCGCGGGGCCCTCTGGCTTTGCCTTCGACAATGAACGCCCGCAACATCAGGTGTTTCTGGCCCCATATCGGCTGTGTGACCGCCTGACTACCAATGGCGAGTGGATCGCCTTCATCGAGGCCGGCGGCTATGAACGGCCCGAATTCTGGCTGTCGGAGGGCTGGGCCAGGGTGGTCGACGAGGCCTGGCGCGCGCCGCTTTACTGGCGACAGGAAGTGACAGGCTGGTCGGTCATGACGCTGGAGGGCCGCCGCCCCGTCGATCTGGCCGCCCCCGTCACCCATGTCAGCTATTACGAGGCTGCGGCCTATGCAGCCTGGGCGGGGCGACGGCTGCCGACCGAGGCAGAGTGGGAACATGCCGTGCGATCGCCCGGCCATGGGGGGCTGACCCAGGTCCAGGGCCATGCCTGGCAATGGACGGCCAGTGCCTACTGCCCCTATCCCGGCTTTCGTCCGGGACCCGGCGCGCTGGGCGAGTACAATGGCAAGTTCATGGTCAACCAGATGGTGCTGCGCGGCGGCTGCCTGACTACACCGCCCGGTCACGCGCGAGCGACCTATCGCAACTTCTTCCATCCTGAAAAGCGCTGGGCCTTTGCGGGGGTGCGGCTGGCCGATGATGGTCCGCATGACCTTGAGAGCCTGACCGACGCCGGGCCTGAGACGACCTCCGATTTCCTGGTCGATGTGCTGGCCGGACTGTCCGCGCCGACCAAGACCCTGCCCAGCAAGTATTTCTACGACGCCGAGGGCTCGAGTCTGTTCGAGGCCATTTGCGACCTGCCGGAATACTATCTGACCCGCACGGAGACGGCGCTTCTGCGCGAGATCGCGCCGGAACTGGCCGCGCGCCTGCCCGATGGGGCCGTGCTGGTCGAGTTTGGCAGCGGGGCCAGCGCAAAGACCCGCATTCTTCTCGACGCCGCGCCGCAACTTGCGGCCTATGCGCCCATCGATATCAGCAAGAGCGCCCTGGACGCCGCCACGGCAACGATCCGCAGAGACTATCCCCATCTGCAGGTCGCCGCCCTGGTGGATGATTTCACAAGAGCGCTGCGCCTGCCGGTTTCAGTGGCCGGGACACGGGCGGCGGGCTTCTTTCCGGGCTCGACCCTGGGCAATTTTCCTCCGCCCGAGGCCGAGGATTTCCTGCGGAGAGCCGGCGGGCTGCTGGGAGAGGGGGCAACCCTGATTCTGGGCGTTGATGTCGCCAAGGGCGGCGACGTTCTGATCCCGGCCTATGATGACGCCCAGGGCGTCACGGCGGCGTTCAACCTCAATGTGCTGGCCCGCATCAATCGCGAGCTTGAAGGGACATTCGACCTGCAGGCTTTCCGCCATCAGGCGATCTGGAACGCGCTGGAGAGCCGCATCGAGATGCATCTGGTCAGTACGGTCGACCAAGAGGTTCGCGTGGCGGGCCGCCGCCTGAGCTTTGCGGCCGGCGAGACGATCCACACGGAAAATTCCTACAAGTACCGGCCGGCCGACCTCGCGGAGATCATCACGCGTGCGGGCTGGCGCATCGACCAACGCTGGGAAAGCCCGGCCCCTGCCTTCGCGATCTACAGCCTGACGCGATAGGGGCTACCCAAACGCAAAAAGGCGCCGGAACCCCGCATGGGTTCCGGCGCATGTCCGATCGGGCGCGGCGCGTCGAAAGGGCGCCGAGGGATTCAAAGGGCCCCATCGCCCCCTGGACGCAGACTGCGGGACGAGGAGCCGCCCTTGCGACCTGCATTGGCGGCCAGATCGCGGTCTTTCGCGAAGCTGCGCTTTTCGCTGGGCACGCTTGCCCCGCCCTTTCGGGCGATCTCGCGGCGACGTTCGGGGTCCATGGCGGCGAAGCCGCGGCGGCCACGGGGCCGTTCGCTGTCGAGGTCCATATGGTGCTCCTAATCGAAACTGATCACGTGTTGGATGCGCGGGACGCGGCGCCATAGGGACGATCGTCCCCAGGTTCGACCGGCGGCGACGGCATCGGGTCTTCCTCGGGCGTCGATCCCGGATCGTATTCGGGAGGTCCGGGATCGACGGGAGGCGGTGCGTCGGGGTCGGTCATGGTGTCGTGTCCTGCGCGTTCTGGTGAAGTAACCAGCGAAGTCGCGTTAGGTTTCACGGCAAAGACAGGTAATTGCATCCGCACCTATTCTGGGTGGTGGAAAAGGAACTGATGATTGTGGGCAGGCACAGTGAAACGAAGGCCGTTGCGACGCCCATGGCGGCGCATTGGCGCTTGCTGGTCGGTGGACTTGCTGGCCTGGCGGGTTGGGCTGGCGCCGTGATGCTTGGCGCGCCACGCGGTTCGCACCTGCTGGTGGGATGGGATATCGGCGCGGCGACCTACTTGGCGCTGATGTGGCGGCTGTTCCTGACCGCCGACAAGGCTCAGGTGCGCCAGAGGGCCGCCCGTGAGGACGAGGGCCGATCCATGCTGTTGCTGATCGTGCTGGCCGCGATCCTGGCCAGCCTTGGCGGGGTGATCGACGCCATGCTGGCCGCCAAGGATGCTGCGGTAGAGGGGCGGGTGTTCATCACGGCCTGCGCCGGGGCCACCCTGGTGCTGTCTTGGCTGGTCCTGCAGACCATCTTCGTGCCCCACTACGCCCATCGCCATTTCGGCGACGGGGCGGGCAAGGGCGGCATCGGCTTTCCCGGCGAGCCGCCCGGCAGCTACATGGATTTTGTCTATCTGGCGTTCAGTGTCGGCGCGACCTTCCAGGTGTCGGACAACACCATCCTGACCTCGCGTCTGCGCCGGCTGGTCACTGCCCATGCGGCTGCCGCCTTCGTTTACAACACGGCCATCCTGGCGTTGGGCATCAACATCATAGCCAGCGTCGTGGGGGGCTGAGGCGCGTCAGCGTCGGGGGCGACCTTGCATGGGCGTGGGCGGCAGTTCGGCCGGTCGCAGCATGCCGTCCTTGTCGAGGTCCAGCAGCGCAAAGCGCGACCTTGCCGCCTTAAGGGCCTCGTCGCGGGAAATCCTGCGATTGAAGTCTGCGTCAGCGCCCATCACGGGCTGGGGCTCGGCCAGCAGGCTGTAGGGAGTCGCGCCCTGCAAGGCACCGCCCATCGGTCCACCCTTGCCGCCGCCGCCAGGACCGCGACCTCCGCCGCCCGGAGGCCGACCACGACCAGCGGGGGGCCGTTCGCCGGATGGCGCAAACCCGGCGCCGTGGAGGATTTCGGGCGCGACATCCTTC
The DNA here is from genome assembly GCF_058681425.1 of Caulobacter sp. AVps18. Taxonomy (NCBI): domain Bacteria; kingdom Pseudomonadati; phylum Pseudomonadota; class Alphaproteobacteria; order Caulobacterales; family Caulobacteraceae; genus Caulobacter; species Caulobacter sp. AVps18. Next base: position 3,652,938 of record NZ_CM178737.1, on the reverse strand, counting down.
TCGTAAGCCGAGACCTCGAAGCCGTCGATGATGCTGTCATGATCGCTGTCCAGCACGGCGAAAAAGCGCGCAGCATCGGCCACGAACTCCTCGCGCGACAGGGCCTGATCATGGTCGCTGTCTGCGCCGGTCAGCCAGGCTGCGACGGGATAGGCCGCGCCGGCCGCCGCGCGGAAGGGCTCGCCTGCCGGACTGATGAACAGCTGCAGGCGAGGGCGGGGCGGCCCTTCGCGAGCGCTGCCGTCCTGCATCGCTGCATGGCTGCTGGTGGCCATCGCCAGGGTGATCAGGGCGGAGGCAGCCAGGGTCAGGGCGGCTGGTACGCGAGATGTCATGGGGGAACTCCTTCCCCCTGCATCAAGCCTGGCCAGATTGCGGGCGAATGTCAGGTCGGCCGTATCGTCTAGCGGGGGCGCAACAAACGGCAAGCCGGCGCTAGAGCGCGTTCCGAAAAGTGGGAACCGGTTTTCGGGACGAAACGCGCGTGAAAACAAAAGACTAGAGCGGGTGATCTGATTCCATCAGATCGCAACCCGCTCTAGCGACGCAGGTGTCAGATCGGCAGTCTTACGCAGGCGCGCAGCCCGCCTTCGGGACGGTTGATCAGGATCACGTCGCCGCCGTGGGCGCGGGCCAGAGAGCGCACGACCGCCAGACCCAGGCCGATGCCGCCGGTCTCGCGATTGCGCGATGGCTCGCCCCGGAAGAAGGGTTCGAACACGCGCTCCAGTTCGGTGGGCGGGATGCCGGGGCCGTCGTCGTCGATCTCGATGATCGCCATGTCGCCGTCCGCGAAGACCCTGCCCCGAGCCACCTGGCCGTACTTCAGGGCGTTCTCGACCAGATTGGCCACCAGGCGCTTGAGGGCGATCGGATCGCCCTCGATGACGATCTTCTCGGCGCGTTCCACCGTGGCCTTGCCACCGGTTTCGGCGGCTTCATCAACCACGCTTTCCAGCAGCGAGGCCAGTTCCAGCCTGGTACGCTCGGCCGGGCGGGTGGTGTCGCGGACAAACGCCAGGGCAGCCGAAATCATGGCCTCCATCTGATCGATGTCGCTGGAGAGCTTGGCCCGAACGTCGTCGGGCGTGGCCTCGATCCGAAAGCGCAGCCGGGTCAGGGGCGTCCGCAGATCGTGGGCGATGGCCCCGATCATGGCGGTTCGATCCTCGACATAACGCCGCAGACGCTCCTGCATCATGTTGAACGCGTTGACGGCCGCGATCACCTCGGCCGAGCCCGAAAGTTCCAGCGGCGCGGCGCGCGGGTCGCGGCCCAGGCGCTCGGCGGCGTCGGCGAAGGCCGTGATCGGACCGGCCAACCGACGGGCAAACAGCCAGGCCAGGGGCGAGACCGCCAGGATCGACAGTGCCAGGATCAGCAGGATCCGCTGCTGCCAGCTGTCGAGGCGGAAGGTCGCCTTGGGTTCGACCACCATCCAGTGACCGTCGGCCTGACGGACGCCCAGTTCGAAGTCGCCAAAGATCAGGGGTTCTTCGCGGGATCCGGCACCGCGCGCGTCGCCCTCGCCGGGCGGCGGGGGCGGCATGTTGCGCCCCATATAGGGGCCGCGACCGTTCGGGCCATTGCGTCGAGGATCAGGCTGAGCCTGGCCTTCCGAGCCCGGAACCTTGTTGAACCGCCGGACAAAGAAGCGCGGACCGTTGTCGGTCACGATCTCGATGCGGGCGGGTGCGACGTCGATCGCCTTGCCGATTGCAGCCTTGAATTCGGCGCGGCGCGGATTGTCCGGGCCGCCAGACCGCATCTTGCTCTGGCGCTTGATCACCAGCTGGCGACCGTCACGGGTCTGGATGGTCTGGCCGGTCTTGAGGGCGCGGGTGATCTCCGACTGCCGGTAGAACTCCGGCGGTGGTGGCGGCAGGGTGAAGATGACCGCGATGGCGACCAACTGCGCCGCCACCAGGGTCAGGATCACCAGACCCAGGGCCTGGACGAAGAGGGGCGCGGCGCGCCGGCCGGGGTTCATGGCGTGCGGATGACCTTGGCGGTGAACATATAGCCTTCGCTGCGGATTGTGCGGATCAGTTCGCTGCCGCCGCCGTCGTCCAGCTTGCGGCGGAGACGGCTGATCTGGACGTCGATGGCCCGGTCATAGGCGTCGCTGTCGCGGCCTCGGGCAAGGTCCAGAAGCTGGTCGCGGGTCAGCACCCGTTGTGGGCGTTCCACGAAGGCCCGCAGCAGCGAGAACTCGCCGCTTGAAAGGTTGACCACGACCGACTGCGGCGAGCGCAGTTCGCGGCGCACAAGGTCAAGCCTCCAGCCGGCGAACTCACAGGCTGCACCCATGGCGTCGTCATTGCTGCGGGGTTCCTGCCGTCGGCGCAGCACGGCGCGGATGCGCGCCAGCAGTTCGCGCGGATTGCACGGCTTGGGCAGATAGTCGTCAGCGCCCAGTTCCAGCCCGACGATGCGGTCGGTTTCCTCGCCCATGGCCGACAGCATGATGATGGCCGGGCCATCCTGCGCCGAGAGGCGCCGGCAGATGGCCAGGCCGTCCTCGCCGGGCAGCATGACGTCCAGCACCACCAGATCGACCGGCCCGCGGGCCAGGACCTGTTCCATGGTGCGGGCGTCCTGCGCCGTCTCGACCGCGTAGCCGTGCCGTCCCAGGAAGTCGGACACGACGTCGCGAATGCCAGGATCGTCATCGACGATGAGGATGCGGGGCGCCGCGCCGCGCGGGGCGTCCGGATCGGCCGAAGGGCCTGTCTGTTGGATGGTCTCCATGAGACGCTCCTGCCATGTCCCCGTGGCGCTCAGATTTCACGCCTGAAACAGCGGCGCAACCCGCTGGTTCAATTTGAGCGTCAATGGCTTGCGAGCCACGCGACTTTTACAGAGCCGATCCTGTCACGGTCGGGCGGGAACAAACGGTCGCCCGGAACGGTATCTCTTTTCGCATGAAGGAGACCGCCATGACCCCCGCCGACAACGATTCCGAAGACGTCGATCTGGCCGTGACCTTCGACGAGGATAACCAGAATCTGGCCGGCGAGGGCGAGATGAAGACCTTCGAGGAATTGCCGCAGGTCCTGGACGTCACCTCGGCCGAGGGGGACGCCGACAATGACGACGCCCTGATCGCCGAAGACCTCGACGACGACGAGATCATCGCCCTCGAGCGCGAGGCGCTGGACGAGGCCGAGGAAGAAGACGTCTGAAGGGCGGCGTTCAGCCCGGCGACATGTTCTTGGGAATGACGAAGTCCGCGCCTTGGACGTTGGCGGCCTCTATGGCCAGATCGCTGACATAGGGGTTGCTGCGTCGCTCGGCGGCGAAGCTGGACATCCCGCCATGGCCGGGCACGAAGCGCACGTCACCGCCCAGCGGCCAGAGCTTCTGGGTGATCGAATCCAGCAGGTCCTGGTGATTGCCGCGCGGAAAGTCGGTGCGGCCGATCGAGCCCTGGAACAGCACGTCGCCCACCTGGGCAAAGCGCGCCTCGCGGTGGAAGAACACCACGTGGCCGGGCGTGTGGCCGGGGCAGTGATAGACCTCGAACTGGGTCTCGCCCAGGGTCACCACATCGCCGTCTTCCAGCCAGCGGTCGGGAACGAAGATGCGGGCTTCGGGAATGCCATACATCTCGCCGCTGGTTTGAATCTGGTCGATCCAGAACTGGTCGTCCTTGTGAGGTCCCTCGATGGGAATCCCGGTCAGCTGCTTCAGCTCGGCCGCGCCACCAGCGTGGTCCATGTGTCCGTGGGTGATCCAGATCTTTTCCAGGGTCAGGCCCTGGTCGGCCAGGGCGCGCATCAGGCGCGGCACCTCACCGCCGGGGTCAATCACGGCGGCCTTCATCGTCCTGGCGCACCAGACGATGGTGCAGTTCTGCTGCAGGGGCGTGACGGGCGCGATGACGGCGCGAATGGGAGACTGGGTCTGGCTCACGGGAACTCCTTGATCCTGCCAACATAGGCGCTGGCGAGCGCGCAAGAAAGAAGGCCCGGGATCGCTCCCGGGCCTTCCACCTGTTTCGCCGAAGAGGGCTGGTTACTTCACGTCGTCCACGCCGTGGCCCATGGCCTCGGCAGGGGAGTTCATGTCGGTGTCTTCGGTGATGTCGATGCCCTTGGCCAGCTTGGAGTTCCAGTAGCCATAGGCGGCATAGATCACCGCGCCGACCGCCGCATAGCCCGCCAGGATCATCAGGGGCAGCGGATTGTCGTTCATCGCGTGAACGATCATCGGCTGGAAGTTCTGATAGGCCAGGAACAGACAGGCGGCGATGCCGAGCACGGCGGTGAAGATGCCGCCCGGCACCTTGAACGGGCGGGGCAGGTCGGGGTGCTTGATCCGCAGATAGATCACCGACAGACAGACGATCGAGAAGGCCACGGCCGTACCCAGCGACACCAGATCGCCCAGCAGGCTGATCGGCAGGAACGAGGCGGCGATAGCGATCACCACGCCCAGCAGGATGGTGCCCAGCCACGGGGTGCGGAACTTGGGGTGGATCGCGGCGAAGACCTTCGGCAGCAGGCCGTCGCGGGCCATGGTGTAGAAGATCCGGGTCTGGCCGTAGCACAGCACCAGCATGACCGAGGACAGGCCGGTGATCGCGCCGATCTTGATGGCAATGCTGATCAGGTTCAGGTTGCCGCCTTCAGCCGCCGCATAAGGGATGTCGGCCCATTCCAGGGCCATGCGGTCGATGGCGACGGCGATGGGCGCCGGGCTGGCCAGTTCCTTGTAGGGGACCACGCCGGTCATGACGGCGGCGACGGCCATATAGATCAGGGTGCAGACGACGAGGGCGCCCAGGATGCCGATCGGCACATCCTTGGAGGGGTTCTTGGCCTCGGCCGCCGCAGTCGAAACCGCTTCAAAGCCGACATAGGCGAAGAAGATGATCGCCGCGCCGCGAAAGATGCCGCTCACGCCAAATTCGCCGGGCTGACCGGTCGGCTCGGGGATGAAGGGGTGCCAGTTGGCGGGGTTGATGTACTGGACACCCACCGCGATGAACACCAGCAGCACGATCACCTTGATCACGACGATGGCGTTGTTGACGTTGGCCGATTCGCTAACGCCGAGCACCAGCAGGGCCGAGACCATGGCGATACCGATGGCCGCGACGATGTTCAGGGTGCCGGTCATGGCGAATGTCGTGCCGCCTTCGGGCGTAGCGACGGCCTGGATCAGCGGCGTGGCCCACATCGGGGCCTCGGAGCCCGCAACCATGATCGTCGGGAAATTGACCCCGAACGCATGCAGGGTGCTGACCACATAGCCCGACCAGCCGACCGCAACGGTCGAGGCGGCGACGCCGTATTCCAGAACCAGCAGCCAGCCCATGATCCAGGCGAAGACCTCGCCCAGCGTGCCATAGGCATAGGTATAGGCCGAGCCGGAGACCGGCATGGTCGAGGCCAGCTCAGCGTAACACAGGCCGGCCAGGCCGCAGGCGATGCCGGCGACGATGAACGACAGCATGATGGCCGGGCCGGCATTGGCCGAGGCCACCTGGCCGGTCAGCACGAAGATACCGGCGCCGATGATGGCCCCGATACCCAGGCTCATCAGATTGAGAGGGCCCAGCGTACGCTTCAGCTGGCTGTGTGCGGCTTCCTTCTGGATGCTCGCGATCGACTTCTTCAGAAATAGCCTGTTTTCGGCCATGTGTTTCGTTTCCCCATCGACCAGCGAACCCCCGCTAGTCAGGCATTGGGCCGGGACGTTAGTCAGAGAGCCGCCATCGCGCAACGCCTTGCGGTGACGGATGCGGTTTGAGGGTCTATGCCTCCCCCTGATGCTGCCGATCCAGAATGTCCTGCCCGCACTCAAGGCGGCGCTGCTCGCTTCCGATGCGACCGTACTGGTCGCGCCGCCCGGCGCGGGCAAGACCACGGCTGTTCCCTTGGCCCTGCTGGAAGAGCCGTGGGTGCTGGGCCGCAAGATCATTGTGCTGGAGCCACGCCGGCTGGCCGCCCGCGCCGCCGCCGCCCGCATGGCCGACACCCTGGGCGAAGCGGTCGGTCAAACTGTGGGCTTTCGCGTGCGGCTGCAGTCGAAGGTCTCGGCCAGGACCCGGATCGAGGTGGTCACCGAAGGCGTCTTCACCCGGATGATTCTCGACGACCCGGGCCTGGAGGGCGTCGCCGCCGTCATCTTCGATGAATTTCACGAGCGCAGTCTCGACGCCGATCTGGGTCTGGCCTTTGCCCGCGACGTTCAGGGCCTGCTGCGCGAAGACCTGCGCCTGCTGGTCATGTCGGCCACCCTCGACGGGGCGCGGGTCTCGGCCCTGCTGGGCGACGCGCCGGTGGTCGAGAGCGAGGGCCGGATGTTCCCGGTCGACACCCGCTATCTGGGCCGTGACGACCGCGTGCGGCTTGAAGAGCGGGTCGGGCGGGCCGTCGAGCGGGCCCTGGCCGAGGAGATCGGCAGCCTGCTGGTCTTCCTGCCAGGCCAGGGCGAGATTCGCCGGGTCGAGAGCTGGCTTGCTGAACGGCTACGCCGGCCTGATGTCGATCTGGCCCCGCTCTATGGCGCGCTGGATCCGGCCGTCCAGGACCGCGCCATTGCCGCCGCGCCCGCAGGCCGCCGCAAGGTGGTGCTGGCCACCTCCATCGCCGAGACCAGCCTGACCATCGAGGGCGTGCGCGTGGTGATCGATGCGGGCTTGGCCCGTGTGCCGCGCTATGATCCGGCCAGCGGTATCACCCGGCTCGACACTGTGCGTGTGAGCCGCGCCGCCGCCGACCAGCGGCGGGGCCGGGCAGGGCGCACCGAGCCCGGCGTCTGCTATCGCCTGTGGGACGAGGCCGAGACGCGGTCTCTGCCGGCTTTCGCGCGGCCTGAGATCCTCGAGGCCGATCTGTCGCGCCTGGCGCTGGACCTGGCCCGCTGGGGTGCGCGCGACGCGTCGGGCCTCTGCTTCATGGACGCGCCCCCCGCCGCCGCCTTCGCCGAGGCGCGGGGCCTGCTGCAGCGTATCCAGGCGCTGGACAGCCACGGCGACCTGACCGCTCACGGCAAGGCCCTGGCCGAGATGCCTTTGCCGCCGCGCATCGCCCACATGATGGTCCGCGCCGCCGCTTCCGGACAGGCCCGGCGCGGGGCAGAGGTCGCTGCGATCCTGACAGAACAGGGCCTTGGCGGGCGCGACACTGACCTGCGCAGACGGCTGGAGAACCTTGGCCGCGATCGCTCGCCGAGGGCCAGAGACGCCCAGGCCCTGGCCGACCGCTGGGCCCGCGCGGCCGGCAAGCCTTCGGGCGCGACGCCGCTGGATGAGGGCCTGATGCTGGCCGAGGCCTATCCCGAACGGGTGGCGCGGGCGCGGGGCAAGCCAGGCGAGTTCCAACTGGCCGGCGGACGCGGCGTCTATATGGAGCCCACCGATCCCCTGGCTCGCGAGACCTGGCTGGCGGTAGGCGAGCTGGGCGGCGGCGACAGTCGCGACCGCATCCTGCTGGCCGCCGCCGTCGACGAGGTCGCTCTGCGCGAGACCTTCGCCGATCGCCTGACCGCCGAGGACCGGCTGGAAACCAGCCCCGGCGGCAAGGTCCGCGCCAAGCGTCTGCTGCGCCTGGGCAAGTTGGTTCTGGAGGAGCGTCTGATCGACAAGCCTGACCCGGCCTTGATTGCCGGCGCCCTGCTGGATCAGGTTTGCTCTGAGGGGCTGTCAGCGCTGCGGCTGGGCGACGGCGTTCAGGGACTGCGCGACCGCGTCGCCTTCTTGCGTTCGCTCGACGGCGGCGCGTGGCCCGACTTGTCGGACGCCGCCTTGCTGGATCGGTTGGACGAATGGCTTGAGCCGCTGTTGCACGGCCGCTCGTCGCTATCGGCGCTGGATGAGAACCTGCTGGACGGCGCGATCCGGTCCCTGATCCCCTGGGACGCTCAGCAGAGGATCGACGCAGCCCTGCCGGCCCGCTTCAAGGCCCCGACCGGCACCACCGTCGCCATCGACTACGCCGCCGAGGCCGGGCCGCGCATAGACATCCGCGTGCAGGAGCTGTTTGGCCTGACCGAGCATCCCAGCATCGCCGGCGGTAAGATCCCGCTGGTTCTGTCGCTGCTGTCGCCCGGCCACAAGCCGATCCAGATCACCCGCGACCTGCCGGGCTTCTGGAAGGGCTCATGGCGCGAGGTGAAGGTGGAAATGAAGGGGCGCTATCCCCGGCACGTCTGGCCGGATGACCCGGCAGCGGCTGCGCCAACGACGCGGGCGAAGCCGAGGGGGACCTAGGGCGGCGGGGTGTGGTCGTCTGACTTGGGTTCAGGCTTCAGGAGCCATTGGAAAGGCCACCAGTCTGACTTGCTGCGGCCACATCCTACGCACTCGGTGGGCATAGGTATCCAGGGAGCAACGTACCCGCGTCCGTTGTCCCAAATGTGTTTGCCGCAGCGGGGGCATCGGACGCTATTGCCAAGCACTAGCCAAAGGCAGGGAAAGGCGAACCAGAGAACATAGCCGATCACACGCGTCTGTTCGTAGCCCGCCAGGGTCATGCCCACGAGAGCCACGAACATTATGCTCGCGAACATTCCGTAAAGCCAACGCATATGGTTGTCCTCCTAGCGCCTACCCCGTCACCGTATAGATCATGATCCCCGTCGCCACCGACAGGTTCAGGCTGTCGGCCCGGCCGCGCATCGGGATCTTGACGTTGACGTCGCACGCCGCCGCCAGCTCGGGCGGCAGGCCTTGTTGTTCGTTGCCCATCAGGATCAGCGACGGCTTCACATAGTCGGCGCTCTTGTGGTCGACCGTGGCCGTCAGCAGGGTGCCGACCACGCTGCCGGGCCAGGTTTCGCGCCAGGCCACGAACTCGGAGATCGTCGCCTTGGCGATCTGCACCGCAAAGATCGAGCCCATGGTCGCGCGGACACCCTCGACCGAATAGGGATCGACGCAGTCGCCCACCAGGATCACCCCGCCGCAGCCGGCCGCGTCGGCGGTGCGGATGACGGTGCCCAGATTGCCCGGATCGCGCACGGCCTGCATGGCTACCCAGCAGGGGGCGCTTTGCGGCACGATGGCGCTGAGCGGCGTGAACACCTGCCGGAACACCCCGACCACGGCCTGGGGGTTGTCGCGACGCGAGACCTTCTCGAGGATTTCGCGATTGACCTCAATGACTTCGCCGCCAGACTTCAGGCAGGCCTGCGAGGCCTTCTGCAGCATCGGATGATCGGCAGCGTCGCGGCCGTACATCAGGATTTTCGGTGCGTGGCCACAGTCGATCGCCTCGATGACGATCTTCAGGCCCTCGGCCAGGAACAGGCCGCTCTCCTCACGCTCCTTGCGCATGTGCAGGGCGCGAACGGCCTTGACGGTGGCGTTCGACAGCGAGGTGACGGTTTTGGCGTTCATCGTGCTCACCCTTCCGAGGACCAGCGGGCGAAGAATGACAGGCCGATCTGGCGGTCGCCCTTGTCCTCGACCAAGGACAGCTCGCCCCAGTCGATGACGCCGCTGCGGCCGTCCAGCACCTGGGCCAGCAGGCCCGACATGGCCGCGCCGGACACGCGCGCCGCATAGGCGTTCATCAGCAGGAACGAGGCGTCGTCGCTGAGCAGTTGCGCGCAGTTCGTCGTCAGTTCGGTCAGGTCCTCAAACAGCCGCCAGACCTCGCCCTCGGCACCGCGTCCGAACTTGGGCGGGTCCAGGATGATGCCGTCATAGACATTGCCGCGCCGAACCTCGCGGGCCACGAAGCGGCGGGCGTCCTCGACGATCCAGCGGATCGGCCTGTCGTCCAGACCGGCGAAGGCGGCGTTTTCGCGGGCGAAGCCGACCGACTTCTTGGAAGCGTCCACATGGGTGACGGCCGCGCCGGCGGCGGCGCAGACGAGCGAAGCTACGCCCGTATAGCCGAACAGATTCAGGATCTTGGGCTGACGTCCTGATGCCTTGGTGAAGGCGCGCACGCGCTGGTCCTGCCAGGCCCAGTTGGCGGCCTGCTCGGGAAAGAAGGCCAGGTGTCGAAACGGCGTGAACTGGCCATGGAACTTCGCCTCGCCCCAGCTGAGCGGGAACTTCTCGATCGGCTTGCCCTTGAAGCGCCAGCGGCCGGCCTCGTCCTCGTCGGAAGGATCGAACACCGCGTCGGCGTTGTCCCAGGCCGTGGCCGGCAGGCGAGGGCTCCAGAAGCACTGCGGCTCGGGGCGGACCACGGTGTAGGGACCGTAGCGTTCCAGCTTCTTACCATGACCGCTGTCCAGCAGGGCGTAGTCGCTCCAGCCGGTGGTGCGCATGACAAGGGGGGCGGGGGCGATCGTCGGGCTCATCGCCTCGCCATACGCTTTCAGGGCGTTGGCCGTCCAGTGCGCGGCGCGTGTCGTGTCTTGTCCCAGTGATGCGGGGCGAAGAAGAACTGCCACAGGGCGCGGGGGGATGCGAACACCCACATCAGCCAATAGGGCACCATGCCAAACAGGTGCAGGAAGCGCGGCGCGCCGCCGGAGCGTATCACGCCCAGCGCTCCTCCGACTGCGCAGACCGCCCAGCAGCCGACATAGAACAGCAGATGCAGGATCGGGATCGACAGGGTCGCGTCGTCCCGCCAGTCCATCAGCATGCTGGCGCCGGCCACGATCATGGCCGGGGCGTGGAGGTTCGAGGCGGTAATGGGCACGGCCAGGGTCACGATCAGGGCCAGCAAGGCGCGGCGACGGCCGCCCACAGCGCGGCGGCTGTGCACGACCAGGGTTTGCAGGTGTCCCTTGATCCAGCGTGCGCGTTGCGGACCCCATTGGGCCAGGGTGGTGGGCGCGGTTTCCAGGGTGGGCAGGCCGATCGTTTCCAGTCGATGGCCCGCCGCCGCCAGCCGAAATCCGATGTCGGCATCTTCGGTGACATTGTAGGCGTCCCAGCCGCCCAGGGCCCGCAAGGGCGCGGCCTTGAAGTGGTTGCTGGTGCCGCCCAGCGGGAAGGGCAGGCCCCAGCGGGCGAAGGCCGGCAGCAGCACTTCGAACAGGGCCGCATATTCCAGCCGGAACTGCTCGGCGATGAAGGCCAGATAGGGCGGGGTCTCGATGCGCAGCGGGGCCTGCAGGCAGGCCAGTTCTGGCGGTCCGGCCGCAAACCTCGCCGCCGCCTCGCGCAGTTGCTGCGGATGGGGCGCGTCTTCGGCGTCATAGATGACCACCAACTCGCCCCTGGCCCGCTCCAGCGCCAGGTTGCAGGCGCGGGGCTTGGTGCGGGGCAGGCCCGGCGGTACGACCAGCACCTGCACAAAGCTTGGCAGGTCCATGGCGTGGAAGGCGGCCTGGGTGTCCAGATCGTCGGCTTCCAGCACGACCAGGGCCTGAAGTCGGTCGCGGGGATAGTCTAGCCGGTCCAGATTGGTGATCAGTTCGGCTGCGACCTCGGCTTCGCGATAGAGCGGCGTGATGACGGTGTAGGTCGGCAGGTCTGCCGGTGGCAGGGGTGGAGCCCGCTCAGGGCGACGGGGCGTCAGAATAGCGGCCAGCCGGATCGCGGCGCTGGCCAGGAAGGCCGCGACAAACAGGCCATAGACGATCTTCAACATCAGGCCCGGCAAGGCGACCGCAACAAGCAGGAAGGCCATCAGCAATCCAGCCAGGGTCCATCGTTCGGCCGGGCGGAGCGTAACATGGCTTCCGGCGGCCGGATCGCTCAGGACGGACGCCAAAACGTCTGCATCGAACGGTGCGATGGTCGTCGTCAGGCGAACGGCGGCCGGCTCCTCGCGCGCCATGTCCTGCCCCCGGCTGATCCGCACGATCCTAGGATGACAGATAGAGAAAATACATCTCATGGCTGTCAAACTAAAAAATACACGTTTTACGTCTATGAGGTGTTTCTTGCGACGGCTGGGTGATTCCCGTTTAGTGTCACGAACTGGGGAAACACTGGGGAAAGCCGCACGTGACGGTCGCTTTGAAGAAGCCGCACAAGTCCGCCCGCAAGCCGAAAGGCGACGGCCATATGCGCCGGGGCGAGATCCTGGCCGCAGCCGAGAAGATCTTTATTGCCGAAGGCTATGCCGGGGCCACGATCCGCAAGATCGCCGATGCGGTAGGCGTGTCATCGACGGCGCTCTACATGCACTTCCGCGACAAGGACCAGATCCTGCTGGAGATCAGCGATGGGGCCATCGGCCGCCTGCTGGACCTGAACACCGAGGTCAACGGCAAACCCATCGATCCGGTCTCGCGCATTCGGCTGATGCTGGAGGCCTATATGCGGTTCGCGCTGGAGAACCCCAACACCTACCAACTGGTGTTCTGCGGTTCGTCCCATGCGATCTCTCTGGACAAACAGGCCGCTACACTGGCCCTGGGCGACCGCTGTTTCGAAGCCTTCAGTCAGCCTCTGCATGAGATCGCTGCCTCGGGACGCCTGCGGTCAGGTAACGGGCAGAGCGCCGCTGAGGTGCTTTGGTCGGGCTGTCATGGCCTGGTCTCGCTGCTGATCACCAAGACCACCCGAAGCTGGTCGCCGCCCGAGGATCTGATGGCGGTGATGCTGGACGGTCTGCTGCACGGTCTGGTCACGGACTGAGTTTATGACGCTGTCGCGCGTGCTTGGCGTCGTTCTGGCGGCGATATCTCTTGCCCTGCCGGCGGCGTCGCTCGCGGCGGGCAAGACGCCACGCGTCATGTCGCTGGATTCCTGCGCCGACCAGTATGTGCTGGCCCTGGCCCCGCGCGAGGCCATTGTCGGCCTATCGCATCGGGCGAGAGCGGCCGATTCCTATATGCGCGCCGCGTCTGTCGGCCTGCCGCGTCGGCGCGCCACGGTGGAAAGCCTGGTCGCTGCGCGTCCCGATGTGGTGGTGCGGCACTGGGGCGGCGACGCCCGGCTGGTCGCTGCGCTTGACCGGCGCGGGATGCGCATTGTGCGGATCGACGATGCCGCCGATTTCGAGGCCGTGCGCGCCAATGTCCGCCGCGTGGCCCTGGCCCTTGACCGCAAGGCTGTGGGCGAGGCTCTGATCGCCCATATGGACCAGCAGTTGAAAGCCTCGGCCGGGGCCTGGAAGGGCGACAGCGCCCTCTATCTGACGCCGGGCGGCTATACGGCCGGCAGTGGCACCCTGATCGACACCATGCTGAAGGCGGCGGGCCTGTCCAACGCCGCCAAGGGGCCGTTCTTCAGCGCTGTGCCGCTGGAAGCCATGGTCATGACCCCGCCGCGCGCGGTGGTGCTGGGCTTCTTCGACCAGACCCGCGCCGGCTCTGACCGTTGGGGCCCTGGACGCCATGCGGCTCTCAAGCGGGTGACCCGTGAGCGCACAATCGCCTCGCTGCCAGGGGCGGTGGTCGGATGCCCGGCCTGGTTCGCCGCCGAGGGCAGCCTGATCCTGGCGCGGGCTGCCCGATGAGCCTGCTGCGCCTCTGTTTGCTCATGCTGGGCCTACTTATCCTGGCCGTCGTTTTCGCCGTCACGCTGGGCGAGACGCCGCTGTCGAGCGGCCAATATGTTCAGGCCCTGACCCATCCGGGCTCGCCGCCGGGCGAGGTGCTTTGGACGATCCGCGCCCCGCGCGTGGCCATGGCCGCCCTGGTCGGCGCGGCCCTGGGCCTGGCCGGTGCCACCATGCAGGGCCTGCTGCGCAATCCCCTAGCTGATCCGGGCGTGCTGGGCGTCTCGGCGGCCTCAGGCCTGGGCGCGGCCCTGTGCATCGCCGGCGGACTGGCCGCCGTGCCCGGCGCGGTTGAAGTTGGAGCGCTGCTTGGCGCTCTGGTGGCCGGCGGCGCGGTGGTGGCCATCGCCATCCGCCTGCGCGAGCCCGAGGCCCTGATCCTGTTCGGCGTCGCCATCTCGGCGTTTGGCGGAGCCCTGACGGCGCTGGTCTTCAACCTGGCCCCGTCGCCGGTGGCCATCGCCGAGATCCTGGCCTGGCTGATGGGCTCGGTCGAGAACCGCGACTGGACTGACAGCCTGCGCGCCCTGCCGCCCATGGTCGTCGGCACCGCCCTGTGCCTGAAGGCCGGGCAGGGCCTGCGGATGCTGACCCTGGGCGAGGAGGCGGCGCGGATGTCGGGCCTGCGGATGTCCCGCCTGCGGGCCTATGCTGTGGCCGGCGCGGCCCTGCTGACCGGCGCGGCCGTGGCGGGCGCGGGCGTCATCGGCTTTGTGGGTCTGGCCGCGCCGCACATGGTGCGCGCCCTGGTCAGGGACGACCCCCGACGCATCCTTTGGCCCTCGGCCCTGGCCGGAGCCCTTCTGCTGGTGCTGGCCGACCTGGCGGCGCGGATGGTCCCCACCGATCAGGAACTGAAGCTGGGGGTCGTCACGGCCCTGTTCGGCGCCCCGGCCTTCGCCTTGCTGGCCTGGCGCGCGGCGCGGAGCTGGCGCGCATGACGGCTGCCTGGAGCATCGTCGGCATCAGGGCGCGGCAGGGCGGTCGGCTGGTGCTGGACGCCGCCGGCCTGACCGTGCAGCCCGGTGAGGTGGTCGGCGTGGTCGGCCCTAACGGCGCGGGCAAGACCAGTCTGCTGCGTGCGGGCCTGGGCCTGCTGCACCTGACCGAGGGGGAGGCCTTTCTGTCAGGTCGCAGGCTGCAAGACCTCAGCGCCGCCGAGCGCGCTGCCCTGGTCGGCTATCTGCCGCAGGATCGCCGCCTGGCCTGGAACCTGCCCGCCGAGATGGTCGCCAGCCTGGGTGCGATTGACTTGCCGGAGCCGCAAGCCCTGGCCGTGGCGCGCGATCGTCTGGCCCGGGTGGGCGCGGCCGATCTGGCGCAGCGCGGCGTGCTGGACATGTCGGGCGGCGAACGCGCCCGGGTGCTGCTGGCTCGGCTGCTGGCCACGCGAGCACCGCTGCTGGTGGCCGATGAGCCCATTGCCGGCCTCGACCCCGACGCCCAGATGCTGACCCTTGATTTACTGCGCGCCGAAGCGGCCGCCGGGGCGGCCATCGTCGTCACCCTGCACGACCTGACCCTGGCCGCCCGCTGCTGCGACCGTATCGTCGTGCTGGACCACGGGCGGGTGGTGGCCGAGGGCGCGCCGGCCACAGCCCTGGCCCCCCAGGTCCTGGCCAGCGTTTTCAAGCTGGACGGCGAACTGGTGGAGACCGCCATAGGCCCGGTTCTGGTGGCCAGGCGGGTCTAATCTAAGGCCGCGCCGAGACTGTCTCGGCCTGGGCCACAGCCGGCGCATAGACATAGGCACCGCGCTTGAGGTCGCGCGACAGGGTCAGGGGCGCAGTGCCGCCGTTCAGGCGAGCGCGATAGACCATGGTCGTCTCCAGCGTCCGCATCACATAGTTGCGGGTCTCCGAGAAGGGGATGCACTCGATGAAGTCCAGCGGGTCGGTGGCTGCGCCGCGCGGGTCACCGCACAGGGTGGCCCAGGCCGCCGGACGGCCCGGTCCGGCGTTATAGGCGGCGGCCGCCATGATGTAGGAGCCGCTGAAGGTGTTGACCATGTCGCCCAGATAGGTCGAGCCCAGGCGCATGTTGTAGGTCGGCTCTGACAGGCGGTCGACCGAGTGGCTCTCGCCCAGCTGGCGGGCGACGATGGCGGCGGTGGGCGGCATCAGCTGCATCATGCCGCGCGCGCCGACGCCGGAGCGGGCATTGGGGTCGAAATTGCTCTCTTGCCGCGAGATCGAATAGACGAAGGCCGTCTCGGCCGCGCCCGGTCCCGGCGTGAAGTGGTGGTCCAGCAGGGGATAGCCGCGCTCGGGCAGGATGAAGCCGCGCTGGGCCGCCGTGCGCACGGCGCGCATGGCCAGGTCCTGGTCGCCATAGCCGCGCGCCAGATCGACCAACAGGGCCGATTCCTCGGCATTGGGCAGGTTGTCGTCGATAAACAGGACCATGGCGCGAAACTGGTCGCGCGCGCCGATGTCGGCCAGGATCCGCGCCGCCCGCACCAGATCGCGGCCAAAGAAGCGAGCGCGGTCGGCCTGGGTGATGACCGGGTCGGGATCCAGCCTGATCTCGGTGACGCCCGCCTTCTCGGCCGACAGCTGGCCGTAGAAGGTGGTGATGTGGCGCGCGCCCTCGGCATAGAAGGACTGGGCGGCGATGGGGTCGCCTTGCGCTTCGGTCGCGCGGCCCTGCCAGTACAGCGCCCGGCCCTTGGTGATCGGCGAGGCCCCGATGGCGGCGATGGCGGCGAAGTGCCGGCCGGCGTCGTCGGGCTGCTTGAGGCGGGCCAGGGCGATCCAGCCGGCATAGAACTCGGCCTCGGCCGCGTCTGCGCCGGTGGTCAGGCCGGTATTGGCGGCGGCGGCATAGGCGCCGGCGTTGTTGCCGGCCTTCAGGGCCGAGCCCACCAGGGCGCGGCGCTCCTTCCAGATGGCGGCGGCGGCCTCGTCGGTGGGTGGGGCGGGGAAGCCGCCCACCAGGCCCAGGGCCAGGGTGTCCATCCCCTTGCGGCGCAGGAAGGCGGCGCGCTCGAACACGACGCCGGGCGCGGCCTGATCGGTCGGGGCCAGGGCCTCGAACAGGCTTGTGGCGTTGGCGGCGTTCTGGCGGAAGGCGATGCGGACGCGCGCGGAGGCCTGTTGCTCGGGGGACAGCAGGTCCACCAGCTCGCGCGCCGCCGGCCCTTGCGGTCCGTACAGCAGGATGTCGGCGCGGCGGGCATAGTCGTCGGCGGTCAGCAGGCTTCCAAAGCGAGCGGCCATGCTGCGCTGGGCGTCGGCTTCGAACACCTTGTCACGCCATGTGCGGCGGATCAGATCGGTGGCCTGCTGGTTCTGGCCGCTGGCCTGATAGGCGGAGGCCAGGGCCATGGCCCCTTCGGCGGTGGCCGGCTGACTGCCGCCGAACCAGGCGATGGTGCGGGCCGGATCCAGACCGGAAACGGAAAGCTGCTTCTCGGCGGCGCTCTCACGGCGACCCCCGCGCGGCCAGCCCGCCAGGTCACGCCGGGCGGCATCGAGTTCGAAGAAGCTTAGGGACTCGGCGCAATTGTCGACCAGCGCCCACAGGGCGATCTTGCGGGCGACGGGATCTTCGACGCTGCCCATGGCGGCGCGGGCGCGCGAGACGTCGCCGCTCCTGGCGGCCGACAGGGCCTGACGCAGGTTTTCGGCGTCGACATCGGACAGGGTGCCGGGCAGGGCGGTTGGTGGCGTGGTCACCAGGGCGGGCAGGGCACCGGGCAGGCTCTGATAGGGAACCGGACCCGAGGTCTGGGCGCCTGCGATGCCGCCGACCAGCACCAGACTTGCGCCGCCGAGCAAAAGCCGTCCCAGAAATGAAGCCAAAACGCGATCTCCTTACGCACAAACCGAATCGAATTTGCCCCCGAAGGCGCTCACCCAAACGTCAGGACAACGACTGAAGACGTCTTATCCATGACCCCGGGGCTTGACCCTCGGGGTTTGGACCCTCAAACCGCTGCCTGCCCCGACGCACCGGTTGCGGGACGGTGGGGCGGGGACATACATATGTCCGCTCCGATCGTCCGGCCGCAACCGTTGCGGCCCCTTCTCACGGCAAATTGCAGTTATGGTCCATTCCCCGTTCAAGGGCGTCATTCCGGCCCTGGTCACGCCCTTCCGCGACGGCGCGGTGGACGAGGCGGCGTTCATTGCCCTCGTTGAGCGCCAGATCGCCGCCGGCGTCCATGGCGTGGTGCCGGTCGGCACCACCGGTGAAACCTCGACGCTCAGCCACGACGAGCACAAGCGGGTGGTCGAGCTTTGCGTGAAGACCGTCAAGGGTCGGGTGCCGGTGATCGCCGGGGCAGGCAGCAATTCCACCACCGAGGCCATTGAGCTGGCCGCCCACGCCAAGGCCGTCGGCGCAGACGCCGCCCTGGTGGTGACGCCCTACTATAATCGCCCCAGCCAGGAAGGCCTGTATCGCCACTACGAGGCGATCAACGACGCCGTCCAACTGCCGGTGCTGGTCTACAACGTGCCGGGCCGCACCTGTGTCGACATCTCCAATGACACCCTCGCGCGCCTCGCAAAGCTGCCCAACATCGTGGGTATCAAAGACGCCACCGGCGACCTGACCCGCGCCAGCTTCCAGCGCATCCAGTGCGGCGATGACTGGGTGATGCTGTCGGGCGATGATCCCACGGCGCTGGGCTATATGGCGCATGGCGGCCACGGCGTGATCTCGGTGACGTCCAATGTCGCGCCCGAAGCCTGCGCCACCTTCATCAATGCCTGCATCGCCGGCCAGTGGGAGACGGCGCTGTATTGGCAGGATCGCCTGGTGCGCCTGCACAAGGCCCTGTTCCTGGATTCCTCGCCTTCGCCGACCAAGTTTGCCATGGCCCAGCTGGGCCTGTGTGAGCCGGACGTGCGCTTGCCGATCGCCCCGTGCAGCGATGCGGTCAAGCCGGCCATCCTGGAGGCCATGCGCGAGGCGGGTCTGGTCTGATGACCAAGCCCATCGCCGAGAACCGGCGCGCCCGGTACGACTATTTCATCGAAGAGACCTTCGAGGCCGGGATCATGCTGACCGGCACCGAGGTCAAAAGCCTGCGCGTCGGCCGGGCCAATATCGCTGAATCCTACGCCTCGGTCGAAGGCAAGCAGATCAAGCTGATCAATGCCGACATCCCGCCCTATGGCCATGCCAACCGCTTCAACCACGAGCCGCGCCGTCACCGCACCCTGCTGCTGCACAAGAAGCAGATCGAAAAGCTGATCGGCGCCGTCCAGCGCGACGGCCGCACCCTGATCCCGCTCAAGCTCTACTGGAACGAAAAGGGCCTGGCCAAGCTGGAGATCGGCCTGGCCAAGGGCAAGAAGAACCACGACAAGCGCGAAACCGAAGCCGCCCGCGACTGGCAGCGCGACAAGGCGCGCCTGATGAAGGGCGACCGGGGGGATTGAGGGGGCGATGATCAAGCTATTGGCCAAGGCCAACGACGAGGTGCTGTCTCACTGTCAGTGCCAAAGCGCGACGGCTTCGCTACCGGGGCAATTTGACTGCCCTTGGTGCGGCTGCGGATGGCTCATTTCATGCACCGAGTGCCGCAAAGCCTTCACCTATGCCAAGGTCGTCGAAGCCGACACCACCTACGAAATGTTCGTTCGCGAAGATCAGATGCGGGGTGGATATTCCAATCTCACCGACGAGGACGTCCGAGAGTACGCAGAACAGCTTGAGTACATGCTCGCCGATTTCGAGTTAGGGCAGAAGGTCGTGTATCTCGATGGCGTGTATTTCGCGCTTGAGGAAGCCGCAGGAAATTTCGAAGGCCTCTACGCCAAGCATAGCTTCGACCGATTGCCGCACGCTGTGGCGCTTGAAACGCCAACACACTTGCGGGCCGTGCTGGGCGAACAATCCTACTGGCGTAGCCGAGAGCGATCAGAACTGTGATGCCGACCGTTCGAACGCCGGCCTCACCCCCGCGTCCCCACCCAGACCACATGCCGCGCACCGCGACCCTTGTGGGCCCGCACGCCGACCTCCTCGACGGTATAACCGGCCCGCTCAAGCCGCTTGGTGAAGGCGCTGTCGCGGGTGGAGGACCAGACCTCCAGCACGCCGCCGGGGCGCAGGGCGCGGCGAGCGGCGGCGAGGCCGACCTTGTCGTACAGACTGTCATTGCCCTTGCGGCTGAGACCGCCGGGGCCGTTGTCGACGTCCAGCAGGATGGCGTCATAGAGGCCGTCGGCGGCGCGGATCTCCGCGCCGACATCGCCCAGGCGGATCGCGACGCGGGGGTCATCCAGGCTGTCGCCATGCAGGCCGCTCAGGGGGCCACGCGCCCAGGTGACGACGGCGGGGACCAGCTCTGCGACCACGATCCTGGCATCGGCCGCGAACGCCCCCAGCGCCGCGCGCAGGGTGAAGCCCATGCCCAGGCCACCGATCAGGATCCGGGCTCCGGGCCGCTGGCCGATGCGGTCGAAGGCCAGGGTGGCCATGGCTTCTTCCGAGCCGCTGAGACGGCTGTTCATCAGCTCGATGGGGCCGGCCATGATCGAGTATTCGGTGCCGCGCCGCATCAGGCGCAGCTCCACGCCGTCGCCGGGCACGCTGGCGCTGTCGAGATGTTCCCAGGGGATCATGGCGTCGCTTTCAGCCGTTGGTCAGGGCCAGCAGGGCAAAGGTCGCCAGCCAGTGCTCGCCCATATAGTCGCCGGAGATATGTGGTACGGCGGCGCTCAGATGGCTCAGGGCCGCATTGATCGCGTGCATCTTGGCCGGGTCGAGGTCGGGCAGGGCTCCGGCCAGGGTTCGCCAGCACCAGGCGCGCGACAGGTTCAGGCCGTCCAGATGCGCGATCTTGCCGTCGGTGCGGTCGCTGACCCGCGCGGGCGTAAACAGGGTGGCCGGCTGCTTGTCGGCCAGATTCGGCAGGAAGCGCACGATCCAGACGTCGAACATGTCCTTGGACATCAGCCGCCGCATGGCCTCGGCCTCGATCAGGGCCGGCGACAGGAAATCGTCACCCGAGGGCTCCCAGGCCTGGCAGGCGGCGTCCTGGCCGTAC
The DNA here is from genome assembly GCF_058681425.1 of Caulobacter sp. AVps18. Lineage (NCBI taxonomy): Bacteria > Pseudomonadati > Pseudomonadota > Alphaproteobacteria > Caulobacterales > Caulobacteraceae > Caulobacter > Caulobacter sp. AVps18. The sequence continues at coordinate 3,632,565 of NZ_CM178737.1, read as the reverse complement.
CAGATCATCGCCTTGGTCGCGAGCAGCTGACGCAGGGCGGCGTCGCCGGTCATGTCGGCATATTCGCTGGCCAGCACCAGGGCGAAGGCGGTGTTGGTATGGACTCCGGCCCGCACCGGATAGTCGGCCAGGGGCAGGAAGGCGTGGAAGCGGTCGGCGAAGGCTTGGGCCAGAGGTGCATGACGCGCGGCCCAGGGACGGTCGGGGTGGCGCAGCAACTCGGCCTGCAGCATCAGGTCCCAGGCCCAGCCATAGGGGCGCTCGAAGCCCCGGCTTTCGGGGCGGGCAAGATAGGCGACCTCGGCGGCGACCTTGTCGGGGGTGAAGGCGTCGTCGAACAGGGCGATGATGGCCTCGGCCTCGGGCAGGTCTGGCCGGATGCGCAGCAGGGTGGCCAGCAGCCAGTAGCCGTGCACGCAGGAGTGCCAGTCGAAACTGCCGAAAAAGATCGGGTGCAGATCGCGGGGCGTGCGGGCGTCTTCGTCGCCGGCCATCACATGGTCCAGCTTGTTGGGATATTCCCGGGCCACATGGCCTAGGGCGATACGCGCGAACCGCGAGGCCGTGAACTTGGCCAGGCCAGTTGTGCTGGCGCGCTGGGGGTCAGGCCCGGAAGGCGAGGGCATTCATCAGAACCACGTTGATGACCAGCATGAGGACGGCGGTCGGCGCCTGGGCGCGGATCACGCCGTAGCGGTCCTTCAATTGCAGGAGCGCCGCCGGCACAAGGTTGAAATTGGCGGCAAGCGGCGTCAGCAGGGTGCCGCAGAAGCCCGACAGCATGCCGATGGCGCAGACTACGGCCGGATCTCCGCCGAAACGACCGATCACCAGGGGCAGGGCGATCCCTGCCGTCATCACCGGAAAGGCGGCAAAGGCGTTGCCCATCAGGATGGTGAAGCCGGCCATGCCCAGGCAGTAGGCGACGACCACGGCAAAGCGGCTGTCGACCGGCGTCCAGGCCACCGCCAGCTCGCCGATGGTCTGGCCGACGCCTGCAGCGGCGAACACTGCGCCCAAGGCCGCCAGCATCTGGGGCAGCAGGGCGGCCCAGCCGATCAGGTCCATCAGGCGACGGCCTTCCTGGAGGGGCGCTGTGGCGGGTTGCTTGAACATCACCTTGGCCAGGATCGCCGCGATGACGGCCGCCAGGGCCAGGGCGATCAGGGTGGCGTTCTTGGCCTCGACCAGGTGCTGGCCGTTTACGGTCAAGGCCTTAAAGGCGAAGGTGCCGATCAGGGTGATCACCGGGATGACCAGGGCGGGCAGGAACAGCCTCAGGCCCAGGCGGTGAGCCAAGGCCTGGCGCTCGTCCGGCGACGTGGTGGCCGGGGCGCCGACACCCAGCTGTCCGGTTCCGGCCAGCAGGGCCAGGGCCAGCACCAGCACGCCGTTGCCGAGGTCGCCCAGCCGGTCGCCCAGCAGGAAACTGAGCGCCACCAGAGCCCAGAAAGCGGCGTTGCCAAAGCGCTTGCTGTTGGCCTTGTCGCCGGCACTCAGCACGGCGAAGGCGGCGAACATCAGGCCGGCGACCAGATAGACCAGCGGCAGGCCGATCATGGCTGGATCTCCGCCCTGGGCGCCACGCGGCGATCAAACAGCAGCAGCCTTGCCCCGTGAACGATGAAGGCGGCAATGGCTGTGGGAATGGCCCAGACCGACAGGTGCAGGGGCTCCACCGTGATGCCGCTCTGGTCGAGGAAGCCGACAATCAGCAGGATCGAGCCGATGGCCATGAAGATGTCCTCGCCGAAGAACAGCCCGACATTGTCGGTGGCTGCGCTCATGGCCTTGATACGCTCGCGGTCGGCGTCACTGACTGGGCCGGCGCTCTCGGCGGCGGCTTCGGCCATCGGGGCCACCAGCGGACGCACCGTCTGGGCATGGCCCGCCACCGATGTCAGGCCCAGGGCCGAGGTCGCCTGGCGCAGGAACAGATAGGCCAGCAGGATCCGTCCGGCGCTGGCGCCTTTCAGGCCCTGGATGGTCATCCGGGCCCGTTCCTGCAGGCCGCAGCGCTCAAGCACGCCGATCGCAGGTAGCACCAGCCAGGCGATCGTGACGTAGCGATTGGTGTTGAAGGCCTTGCCGAAGGCGGCCAGCACCTCCAGTGGGGCCATGCCCGAGGCCAGCCCCGCGGTAAAGGCGGCGGCCACCACGACCAGCAGCGGGTTGAAGCGCAGGGCGAAGCCCACGACGATCACCGCCACGCCCAGCAGGGTCAGCATGGTCCTTGGCTCTCCCGCCCAACGAATCCTTCGCGAACGTCGGGGTTGTGCGCCTCTCTGGCAAGCCTTGGCAGGCGAGATGAGCGCCTCTTGACGCCGGGCGCCCCCGGCGCGACTCTAACTCAACAATGATAACCTACCGGAGGAGGCCCCCATGGCCGACGGCGCATCACCCATCGTCACGTCCATCAAGGATACGGTCAGCCAAGCCGAATGGCAGGCTCGTGTCGAGCTAGCCGCGCTTTACCGGCTGGTCGCCCTGCATGGCTGGGACGACATGATCTTCACTCACATTTCGGCCCGTATCCCGGGACCCGAGCATCACTTCCTGATCAATCCCTACGGCATGTTCTTCGGTGAGATCACCGCCTCCAGCCTGGTCAAGGTCGATCTGGACGGCAATGTCATCGACAAGACGCCGTACTTCATCAATCCGGCGGGTTTCACGATCCACTCGGCTATCCACGCCGCGCGCGAGGATGCCCACTATGTCATGCACCTGCACAGCGATCAGGGCGTTGCGGTGTCGGCGCACAAGGAGGGGTTGCTGCCGCTGACGCAGCACGCTTTAATTGTCTTGCCTCAACTCGCCTATCACGACTATGAAGGGGTAGCGCTCAATCTTGACGAAAGAGAACGGCTGGTGGCCGACCTGGGGTCCAAGAAGACGATGATGCTGCGCAACCACGGCACTCTGTCGGTTGGTCTGACGGCCGCCGAGTGCTGGCTGGGCATGTTCTTCCTGGAACGCGCCTGCGCCCAGCAGGTGATGGCCCTGTCGATCGGCCGTGACAACGTTCTCCTGGCGCCCGAAGAGGCCCAGGCCGAGGTGCGCAAGCAGGTCGGCATGGGCATGGGCATGATCGGCGGCCTGGCCTGGCCGGGCTGCCTGCGCAAGTTGGACCGGGAATCCCCCGGCTACGCCGATTGACCCCACAGGTTCGTCAGACAAGCGCCGTCGCGGTCCTGGTGGCCGCGACGGCTTTGTTTTGCGCTAAACCTGATCAGGCCCAGGCCGGCGCCTGGCCCATACCCGACGGCAAGACCCAGGCGATCGCCAAATATGAGCGCCAGGCCGCCGATAAGGGCTTCACGCCAGAAGGCCAGCTGGTGGCCATCGATCATCGCGAAGAGGAAAACCTCTCGTTGTTCGTCGAGCACGGTCTCACCTCGCGCCTCACCCTGCAGGCCAAGGCCGGCCTCACGCGAGGCCATGACCGCTTCGTGCGCTATGAGGGGCGGGGCCCGCTGGAACTGGGCCTGCGCTACGCCGTGTTTGTATCTGACCGAACCGTCGCGGCGGTCTATGTCGGCGCGGCGCAGGCGGGCGCAGGACGCAATGCCGGCTATGCTGCGCCCGGACGCGGCGAGGCTGATCTTGAAGCGCGTCTGTTGCTGGGCCGTTCGGGCCTGGTGCGCGGACGTGAGGCGTTTGTCGATATGCAGGTCGCTCACCTGTCCCGCAGCGGTCTTTCGGACGAGACCCGGCTGGATGCGACCCTGGGCGTGCGTCCCGCCAGGAACTGGCTTCTTCTGGCCCAGGCCTATGGCGGCGAGGCCCCGTCGCGCGCCGTCCCGTCCCGTTGGCTCAAGGCCGAGCTTTCGGTGGCCCGCAGCTTCCAGCGCTGGAGTGTGCAGGCGGGCTGGCGCCAGACGGTGGCCGGGCGGGAAACTGCACGCGATCAGGGCCTGATTGTTGCGGTCTGGCGCGGTTTCTAATCACTGTTGCTGAACTGAAATGTTCCGTCATGCTGCTGTCACTGGACGCAGCTTTAGGGGAGCGGCATATGTCGCCGCACCTTGCCCCGTCCGCCGACTCCCCTCGGCGAGAGGAGTCGTTCCGTTGATCCGCAGGCACTTTTTCCTTGTGGCGGCCCTCGCCGCGATCTTGCTCATGCTTATCGCCGGCGGCGTGAAGCTGGCGCTGGGCGGAAAGGCGGCTACGCAGGGCGGTGGTCCGGGTGGTCGCGCCACGCTGGTCTCGCAGGTCCCGGTGGTCGCTCGTCCGTTTACGGATCGTATCGAAGTGCTGGGCGTCGCCAAGGGCCGCCAGTCTGTGACCATCACCTCCAACACCGCCGAAATGATCACGGCCGTCCATTTCCGCGACGGCCAGACGGTTGCGCGCGGCCAGGTGCTGGTTGAACTGAAGTCCGATAGCGAGAACGCCGGCATCGCCGAGGCCAAGGTTCGCCAGGCCCAGGCCGAGCGCGACTATCAACGCTGGAAAACGCTTGCCGATCGCGGCGTGGCCCCGCGCGTCAGCGCCGAGCAGTCTCTGGCCGCCCTGGAGACAGCCAAGGCCGCCGTCGCCTCGGCCCAGGCCCAGAAGCTGGACCGCGTCATCCGCGCGCCGTTCGCTGGCCGCGTGGGTCTGTCCGACGTGGCGCCCGGCACCCTGATCAGCCCCGGGACCGCCATCGTTACTCTGGACGACACCTCGGTGATCCGCGTCGATTTCTCGGTGCCCGACCGCTACCTCGCCACGCTCCGCGAGGGGCTGGACATCGTGGCCCGGCCAGACGCCCTGCCGGGTGAAAGCTTCCAGGGCCGTGTGGCCCAGATCGACACGCGGATCGATCCCGCCACGCGCGCCGTCAAGTCACGAGCCGAGTTCCCCAACGCCGGTGGCCGCCTCAAGCCCGGCATGCTGGTCAAGGTCGGCATCGACCAGGGCCAGCGCCAGGCACCGGCCGTGCCGGAGGCCGCCGTCCAGTTCGAAGGCGAGCAGGCCTCGGTCTTCGTGATTAGCAAGGGGCCCAAGGGCGCTGTTGCCCGCCGTACCGCCGTCGAGACCGGCCTGACGGCGGATGGCTTCGTCGAGATCCGCTCGGGGATCAAGCCTGGCGACAAGATCGTCGCCGATGGCCTCAACCGGGTTCGGGATGGCGGCGCGGTGACCACCGGCAAGGGTGGCCCGCAAGGCGCAGGCAAGCCCGCCGCGGGCGGCGCCGACCGCAAGGCCGGCTGATGCTTTCGGATCTCTCCGTCCGCCGCCCCGTCTTCGCCGCCGTCGCGGCGATCATCCTGTGCGTCATCGGTCTGGCCGCCTTCACCGGCCTGCCGATCCGCGAACTGCCCAATGTGGATCCGCCGGTGGTGTCGGTCTCGACCGCCTATCGCGGGGCCTCGGCCGAGGTCATCGAGGAGCGCATCACCCAGGTGATCGAGCGCCAGGTCTCGGGCATCCAGGGCATTGACCGGGTCAACTCGTCGTCGCGCGATGGCCGCTCGCAGATCAACATCACCTTCACCCTGGACCGCAATCTCGACGATGCGGCCAATGATGTTCGCGACGCCGTCAGCCGGGTCTCGGCCAACCTTCCCGACCAGGCCGACCCGCCACAGATCGCCAAGGCCACGGCCGACAGCGCGCCCATCATCATTCTGAATCTGACGTCCACGGTTCTGTCGCCGCTGGACCTGGCCGACTATGCCGACCGCTATCTGGTCGAGCGCATGTCCACCGTCCCGGGCGTCGCCCAGGCGGGCCTGAACGGCCAGCTCTACGCCATGCGCATCTGGCTCAATCCCGACGCCATGGCCGCGCGCGGGGTTACGGTCGACGATGTCGAGAATGCTCTCAACAGCCAGAACGTCGAGCTTCCCGCCGGCGCCCTGGAGAGTGACTCCAAGGATTTCACGATCCGCGTCAGCCGCAGCTATTCCAAGCCGGAAGACTTCGCAAAGCTGCCTATCCGCGCCGCCGACGCCAGTGGTTTCGTGGTGCGCATCGGTGATGTTGCACGGGTGGAAGAAGGCTCCAACGAGCGTCGCAAGATCTTCCGCGGCAACGGCGTCAACCAGGTGGGTATTTTCCTCACCCGCCAGTCACAGGCCAATGACGTGGCCATCTCCAAGGTCGTCGATCAGGAGATCAAGGAGATCAACAAGACGCTGCCGGCCGGCACCAAGCTGATCAAGGCGGTCGACAACTCGATCTTCACCGCCGAGGCGATCCACGAGGTCTGGGTCACCATGGGCATCTCGATCGGCCTGGTGGCCCTGGTGAACCTGGTGTTCCTGGGCAGCTGGCGTTCGGCCCTGATCCCCTCGATCATCGCGCCGATCTGCATCCTTTCGACCTTCATTGTCCTGGCCCCGCTGGGCTTCTCGCTGAACCTGCTGACCCTGCTGGCCCTGGTGCTGGCGGTCGGCCTGGTGGTCGATGACGCCATCGTCGTCGTCGAGAACATCCAGCGTCGTGTCGACGATGGCGAACCCGCGCCCGTCGCGGCCCTTCGCGGCACCCGGCAGGTGTTCTTTGCGGTCGTGGCCACCACCGTGGTGCTGATCTCGGTCTTTGCGCCGCTGATGTTCCTTCCCGGCTATATCGGGCGTCTGTTCGTCGAGCTGGCTGTGGCCATCGCCGCCGCTGTCGGCTTCTCGGCCCTTCTGGCGCTGAGCCTGTCGCCGATGATGGCCTCCAAGCTGCTCAAGCCGGCCACCACCGGCGGCTGGTTCAATCGCAAGGTCGATTTTGCGATGGAAAAGCTCAAGGACAGCTATCGCCATTCGCTGGAAAGCTTGCTGGCGGCCCGCTCGGCCACCATCGGCACAGGCCTTTTGGTGCTGGTGCTGGCGGCCGTGGCGGGGGGACTGTTCGTCGTCATGCCGCAGGAGCTGGTTCCGGCCGAGGATCGTGGCCGCGTCGACATCAACATCAATGGTCCCGAGGGCGCGGGCTTCGAATACACGGTCAAGGCGGCCAATCAGGTCGAGCGCGAGCTTGAAAAGTATCGTGCCGAAGGCGTCGCCGAGCGGACGGTGATCTCGGTACCGCGCTTTGGCCAGAGCCAGTTCAACACCGGAAACGGCGTTCTGGTGCTCAAGGGCTGGGGCGAACGCGACAAGACGGCCGATGAGCTGGCCGCCGAGTTGAACAAGAGCCTCGGCAAGATCACCGGCGTGCGCGCCGTCGCCAGCGTACGCGGCGCCTTTCAGCGCGGCGGCGGCGGTGGTGGCGGCGGTGGCGGCACCAATGTCGACATGATCGCCGTCGGCAACGACTATGCCGAGCTGGCCCGCTGGCTGCAGCCCATCCTGGCGGCGGCCCAGGATAATCCAGGCCTCTCGCGCCCGCGCATCGATTTCGAGCCCACATCGCCGCGTCTGTCGGTGCAGATCGACCGTGACAAGGCCGCCAGCTTGGGTGTCTCGGCCCAATCCATCGGTCGGGCGCTGGAGACCATGTTCGGCTCGCGCCGGGCTACGACTTATATCAAGAGCGGCCAGGAATATGACGTCATCCTGCAGTCGCGGCTGGAGCAGCGCCGCAGCATCGCCGACCTGGACCAGCTTCAGGTTCGCACTCAGTCAGGAACCCTGGTGCCGCTTTCCACTGTGGTGACCACCCAACTGCGCGGCGACACGCCTGACCGACCCCGGGTTGACCGCCTGCGCTCTGTCACCCTGACCACCCAACTGGCGGAAGGCTACACCGTGGCCGACGCCGTGAAGTTCTTCCAGGACGAGGCTGCCGCCCGTCCGACCCCGGGGGTCAGCGTCAAGTGGGGCGGGCAGGCCAAGGACTATCTGGAAGCGTCCGGCGCGGTGGGCATCGCCTTTGGCCTGGCCCTGCTGCTGGTGTTCCTGGTGCTGGCAGCCCAGTTCGAAAGCTGGATCCACCCGGCCGTTATCATGCTGACCGTGCCCCTGGCGGTGCTGGGTGGGCTGTTTGGCCTGCTGATGGTGGGATCGACGATCAACACCTACAGCCAGATCGGCCTGATCATCCTGGTGGGCATCGCGGCCAAGAACGGCATCCTGATCGTCGAGTTCGCCAACCAGCTGCGCGACGAGGGTCTGAAGGTCACCGAGGCGGTGATCGAGGCGGCGGCCCTGCGCCTGCGCCCGATCATCATGACCTCGATCGCCACCGCCATGGGCGCCTTGCCCCTGATGCTGTGGACCGGGGCCGGGGCGGGTAGCCGCCAGACGATCGGGGCGGTGATCTTCACCGGTGCGATCTTCGCCACCCTTCTGACCCTGTTCGTCGTGCCGGTGTTCTACAACCTGCTGGCGCGCTTCACGAAGTCTCCGGAGTGGACGACCCGGCAGATCGAGGACTATGAAGCCAAGGAGAAGAGCGGTGAGGGGCAAACCTCACCGGCATAAACCGGTGAGGAAGCATGCCTGACGGCTCAATGACGGCCAAGCGGCAGGAAATCGCGCTGCTGCGCCGTCTGGAGGAACGCATTCTCTGGCTGGCCTCGTGGACGATCCACAATGCCAACCATCTGCGGGAAAGCCGGGACGGGCTGAAGGTGGGCGGGCACCAGGCCTCTTGCGCCTCGATGACCACCCTGATGACGGCGCTCTACATGAAGGCGCTGCGACCCCAGGACCGGGTTGCGGTCAAGCCGCACGCCAGCCCCGTGTTCCACGCCATTCAGCACCTGTTTGGTCGCCAGAGCCTGGACAACCTCAAGCGCTTTCGCTCGCTGGGCGGGGCGCAATCCTATCCTTCGCGGACCAAGGATGTGGACGACGTCGATTTCTCGACAGGGTCAGTCGGCCTGGGTGTGGCCATGACCGCCTTCGCCTCGTTGGCCCAGGACTATCTGGCGGCGCGCGGGGCGGTGAAGGCCCAAGGCGTGGGCCGGATGATCTCGCTGCTGGGCGATGCCGAGCTGGACGAGGGCAACATCTACGAGGCCCTGATCGAGGCCTGCAAGCACGACGTCCGCAACACCTGGTGGATCGTCGACTACAACCGCCAGAGCCTGGATGCGACCACCCAGGACCGTATGTTCACCCGCTATGGCGAGATCTTCGAGGCGGCCGGCTGGACTGTCGAAACGCTGAAATGGTCGAAACGCCAGCGCGAAGCCTTCGCCCGGCCCGGCGGCGAAGCTCTGCGGGCCTGGATCGAAACCGCGCCCAACGACCTCTACTCGGCCCTGACCTATCAGGGCGGGGCGGCCTGGCGCGAGCGGCTGACGACGGATCTGGACGACCAGCCCCAGACCCTGACGCTGATCGCGGCCTACAAGGACGCTGATCTGGCCGAGCTGATGACCGAGCTGGGCGGCCACTGCCTTGAGACGCTGCTGGAGGCCTTCGAGCGAGCCAGCCATGACGACGCGCCGCGCTTCTTCATCGCCTATACCGTCAAGGGCCTGCGCCTGCCGTTCCAGGGCCACAAGGACAACCACGCCGGCCTGATGACCCCCACCCAGATCGCGCAGCTGCGCGAGCGGCTGGGCGTGGTCGAGGGCGAGGAGTGGGACCCGCTGTCGGGGCTTTCGTCCGCCGAGCGCACGGCCCTGAAGGGGCTCTTGGCCCGCGCGCCGTTCGCCGCCGACGTCAAGCGCCAGTACCTGGCACCGCAGGTCGCCACGCCGTCGGCCGATGAATTTCTGGACGCCGTGGCGGGGGCCGGCGAGCAGTCGACCCAGGCCGCCTTTGGCAAGGTGATGTTCGAGATCGCTCGCCGCACAGACGAGTTCTCCGGCCGGGTGGTGACCACCTCGCCGGACGTCACCGTCTCGACCAATCTGGGTGGCTTCGTGAACCGGCGGGGCGTGTTCCATCGCCGGGCCACCGAAGATGTCTTCAAGCGTCGCCGCATTCCCTCGGCCCAGGTCTGGTCGATGGCCGAAACAGGCCAGCACATCGAACTGGGTATCGCCGAGAACAACCTGTTCATCGCCCTGGCGGCGCTGGGCCTGACCGCGCCGCTGTTTGGCGAGCGGCTGTTCCCGGTCGGCACGCTGTACGATCCCTTTATCGCCCGCGGCCTCGATGCCCTGAACTATGCCTGCTACCAGGACGCCCGCTTTCTGCTGGTGGCCACGCCGTCAGGCCTGACCCTGGCGCCCGAAGGCGGCGCGCACCAGTCGATCAATGCGCCGGTGATCGGCATGGCCCAGCCGGGGCTGGATACCTATGAGCCCGCTTTCGCCGACGAGACGGCGGTGCTGATGGCCCGTGCCTTTGAGCGCATCCAGGCGGCGGACGGCTGTTCGACCTATCTGCGGCTGTCCACGCGGGTGATCAACCAGCCGGCGCGCGCTGACGACGCCTGGCGGGCCGGCGTGGTGCAGGGCGCCTATTGGCTGAGGCCCCCAGCGCCGGGAGCCCGGCTGGCGGTGATCTATAGCGGCGCCCTGGCACCCGAAGCTCTGGCCGCCTTCGAGGCCCTGGCCGAAGACATGCCCGAGGCGGGCCTGCTGGCCGTTACCTCGGCCGACGTCCTGCACCGCAACTGGACCGCCTCTGGCCGTTCACGCTGGACCGGGGAGGGCGCGCGGATATCGACCATCGAGGCCCTGCTGGCCCCGCTGGACCGCGACGCGGGACTTGTGACCCTGACCGATGGCTCGCCCCTGGCCCTGTCGTGGCTGGGGTCGGTGCGCGGCCAGCGGGTGCGGGCCCTGGGTCTGGAGACCTTTGGTCAGTCCGGAGACCTGCCAGACCTCTATGGCCTGTATCGCCTGGACGCTGAGGCTGTTCTGGACGCCTGTGCGGATCTGCTTACCTAGAGCGGGTTGCGATCTGATGGAATCAGATCACCCGCTCTAGGCTTTTGTTTTCACGCGCGTTTCATTCCGAAAACCGGTTCCCACTTTTCGGAACGCGCTCTAAAGCCCCTCGATCACGGTCATCCGCACGATCAGGCCGTCTCGGAAATCATAGGCCAGGGTTGCGGCGGTGTCGGACCATAGCGCGCCCTTAAGGCCGCGCACGGCATACTGGATGTCAGCCACCAGCCGCCCGGGCGGCTCAGCGCGGATGCGGATGATCCGGGCATCAGGGACCATCAACTCCAGTTGGCGCCCGAAATAGGCGATCACGGTGGGGCGGCTAATGAGGGTTCCGCCCTCGAGGATGTCTGGCCATTCGACGTCTTCGTGGAAGGTGGCGGCCAAGGCCGCCAGGTCGCGGGCGTTGAAGGCGTCATAGGCCCTGGCCAGGAGAGCGCGTTCGGCGCGCATGGTCAGTGAACTTCTGCCGGCGGATTGTCGTCGATCTGCATCTCGACGATCAGTCCGTCTTCAATCTGATACTCGACTATAACGGGGCCCTCCCACCAGAATCCGCCACCTGAGCCCCGGACCAGGACATCGACAATCGCCTCGAACCGCTCGTCGCCCAGGGGCTTGATGGCCGTTACGGAGGCGGCGACCTGGATGGCGGCGAACTGGCGCAAATAGTAGGCGCGGATGGCGGGCAGGCCGACCACGTCGCAATGTTCAAGGTTGTCAGGAATGCGCGCCTGGGGGTGAAATACCGCCATGACGCCCTCGATATCGTGGCGGCCGATTGCGTCATGCAATGTCGTCAACAGAGGCAGGATTTCGCTGTCAACGTCTGCGCCGACGTCCTGCTCCGCGTCCATCCGGGCCACCAGTCCCTCGTGAAACCGGAAGACGTGCCGAACCCTCGTATTGGACCAAAGCGTGCCGTCTACGACGCTGAGGATGACCTGCTGGGCCAGGACCGAAACGCAGCCATCGCCGAGGTCCTGCACCTGGATGGGCGCATATTCGGCGTGCAGGGCGGCCGTATCCTCAAGGATGTAGGCCCGTAAGGCCGCTTTTCCGCTCAGTCGTCCACCGGCGGTTTCCTGCGGCCAGTCGATGTCCTCGGCCAGAAGGTCGAAGAATAGGTTGAAGTCCCGGCTGTTGAAGGCGCTGTAAAGTTTCAGCACACTGGCTTCGGCGTCGGTCATGGCGCGAGGTCCGCTCCCTCGCCGTGGGTCGTATCCATGCGCGTCACTATGCAATCGGAAAGATTATCGGCCGCATCAAGGTCGGTCAGTGGCGCTGGCGGGGTGATCATCAGGGCGCCGGCTTGTAGCCCGTCTCGACCTTCAGATAGGCGATCAGGTCGATACGATCCTTGGGGTCCTTGAGGCCGGCGAACGACATCTTGGTTCCGGGCATGAAGCCGCGCGGGTCGGCCAGCCACCTGTCCAGATGCTCGCCGTCCCAGACGAAACCGGCGGCCTTTACAGCGTCCGAATAGGTGTAGTCCGCCACAGCGCCGGCCTTGCGGCCAAACACGCCATGCAGGTTGGGACCGGTCAGGTTCGGTCCGCCTTCTGCGATGGTGTGGCACGAGCGGCACAGGGCGAACTTGCTCTGGCCGTTGGCCAGGTCGCCAGTGTTGTAGGGAGCGGGCAGGGTGGCCAGCGCGGCGGCCTTTTGGGCGTCGGTGGGGGCGGGAGCTGTCGGGCGGGCCGGCGCTTCCGAGGCTGTTCCGTCGTCTTTGGAACACGCGGCCAGCGCGACCGACAGCGCGGCCATGGCGATCAGGTTGAGTTTCAGCATCGACATCCGCAAGAGCTCCATGATCGTCCAGACATAGGTCCTTTCAAGGCGATCAAAAGCCTCAAAATTCGATTACGGGCGCACGATGAAATCGCGTTCCGATCGGTCTCTCGCGACGTTTCGACGCAAACTCTGCGACGCCGCGCCACATTCATTTGCCGCCAAGGTTCAGGATTCGGATTTCTGGTGTAACGCCGTTATGTCGTCAAGCTTCCGCCATGGTTTCCGCGTCGTCCCTGCGACAATTGCTGGTATGTGCCCGATTTAAAACATGAAAGGTGAAATCGGGAAACGTGGGTCTGCACATAACTGTTTGACGGCCGTTAACCATGATCCTACCCAAATGAGGCGGGGGGTTGCCCCGGCTTGGTTGGGATGAAGCGCGATGGACTGGAGCGACGAACGGACGGCGGTTCTGAAAAAGCTTTGGCTTGAAGGCCTTAGCGCGAGCCAGGTGGCCCGGCAGCTGGGCGGCGTCAGCCGCAGCGCTGTCATCGGCAAGGTGCACCGCCTGGGCATCACGGTCCGCGAAACGCCGGTCCGGCAGCGCGCCGTTTCGGTGCGGGCCCTCAGCCGGGTTCCGGCCCGTCCCCGCATTGTCCGCGACGTTGTGGTCGCTTCGGCGAGAGCCCCGATCGTGGTCGCCGACGAGCTTTGCGCCACGTCCAACATTCTGGGCCTCGAGACCCATTCCTGCCGTTGGCCGATCGGCAATCCCGATCAGAACGATTTCGGTTTCTGCGGTCGCGACAAGCCCGCCCGGGGCTCCTATTGCGACCAGCATGCCCAGGGCGCCTTCCGCCGTCATCAGTCCTCGGCCGAAATCAAGGCCTGGACCCTGAAGGGCGTGCCCGAGAAGCGCATTCAACAGCGCGCTCTCTGACTTCCGCGTCGTTTCCGCCCCCTGTCATTTGACCCCCTCTGTTGAGTAGATCGCCATGAACATGGTCCTCATCGAAAATACCGCCGGTAGCAGCCAGGTCATCACCATCATCGAGGAGTTCGCCGGCCATTCGGTGTCGCGCGATCTCAATCCCGGCGACCACGCCCGCATCCCGGTCGGCCAGTTCAAGTCGATCACCGTCCGCGAGACCTATCCCGACGACTGGCTCAGCCGGGCCCGCGCCCGCAATCGGGCCGCCGGCGAGGCCTGAGCCCTGCGCCTGTCGAAAGCCCCGCAAGCCCTCCCGGCTTGCGGGGTTTTTTACGTGTCGCGCGATTGAACAGGTGCAAGTGCGCTCAAATTGGGACCGGTGTCTCGACGACGATTGCGCAGTTCAAGAACGCATGACATGAAAGCGCCGACGCATGCCCGGGGGGGATGAGTTGCGGGTCTGGATGTCGGGGATGCGTTCGTCGTGCCGTTGCCAAGCTATCTAAGCTATCTGCTGTATCAGACCGAGCAGCACCGGCGGGCGCTGGCTACGGACTGTATCGCCAAGCACGGACTGACCTTCCCCAAGTGGGTCGCCATGATCGCCCTGGCGCGGTTTGGCGACTGCTCGATGACCCGCCTGGCGCGTCTGGCCGCCACCGACCGCACCACGCTCACCCGCTCCATCGATGGCCTGATCCGCGACGCGCTGGTGGTCCGCGCAGCCTCGCCCGGCGACCGCCGCATTGTCGTGGTGCGCCTGACCCCGGCGGGTACGGATCTGCTGGCCCGCATCAACGAAGACCTCCAGCCGCGCCATGCCGAGCTCTATGCCGATCTGACGCCCGAAGAGCGGACCAACATGACCCGCTATCTGAAAAAGATGGTGGCCGGCCTGATAGAAGAGCCTGAATGGCAGCAGGACGTCCTGGCCTTCAGCCGCAAGGGCGAGGCGCTGACGGTCTAGGAGCGGGTTGCGATCTGATGAAACAGATCACTAGCTCTAGTCTTTTGTTTTCACGCGCGTTTCATTCCGAAAACCGGTTCCCACTTCTCGGAACGCGCTTTAGTCGTCGCCACGTGGCTTGCCCCTCAGGCTCTTGACCCCGGCGCGCTTGCCCTTGGTTTCCAGCCGCTTGAGCTTGCTGGAATAGGTGGGCTTGGTCGGCCGTCGCGCCTTGGGCCGCTCGGTGGCCTTCAGGATCAACTCGACCAGGCGCGCGCGCGCCTCCTGCCGGTTCATCTCCTGCGAGCGGCTGCCCTGGGCGAACAGCACCAGCACGCCGTCCTGGGTCATCCGACTGCCGCCAAGCGTTTCAAGCCGCGCCTTGACGTCTTCGGGCAGGGTGGGGGAGCCTCGGACATCGAAGCGCAGTTCAATGGCGGTGGAGGTCTTGTTGACATGCTGGCCGCCGGGTCCCGAAGCGCGCGCCGCCTTTTCGATGATCTCGTCGTCGTCGATACGCAGCCAGGACGTGATCTGGATCATCGTCGGCCCCGAGTGGCCTTGACCACCACCGTGTCCAGCGCCTGCAGGAACTTGCTGCGATCCTGCGGGCCAAAGGCCTTGGGGCCGCCGGTCACCTCGCCCATCGAGCGCAGGTGCTCGCCGATGGAGCGCGAGGCCAGGGCCGAGCCGATCATGTCGGGCGTGAACACCCGGCCATTGGGCGCCAGAGCCGCGGCACCGGCCTTCAGCACCCGGTCGGCCAGGGGGATGTCGTTGGTCACCACCACGTCGCCGGGAACCGCCCGCTCGGCGATCCAGTCGTCGGCCACGTCAGGGCCTGAATCGACCACCACCTGCTCGACGGCGGGGGTAAGCGGCACGCGGATCCAGCTGTTGGAGACGACAAAGGTCTTCAGCCCATAGCGCGCGGCCACCTTGTAGATCTCGTCCTTCACCGGGCAGGCGTCGGCGTCGATGAAGATCGTGGTCTTCATGTCATGTGTCTCAGCGCTTCACCGATGTCCGCGCCCAGCTGGTCAACGGCGGCGACAGCGGTGGAAGAAACATGGGTGAGGTTGGCGAAGCCATGGACCTGGCTTGGATATTCGCGCAGCGCGACCGCGATCCCCGCCGCTTCGAGCGCCTCGGCGTAGCGCGCGGCGTCGGGATGAACAGGGTCAAGATGGGTGCCGGTGACCATCAGGGTCCGGGGCGTGGCCGGATCTATGGTGTCCAGCAGCGAGGGGGCCGCGCCGCCGGCCAGTTGGGCGTTGATATAGGCGACAGCCAAACGACCCAGAACGCGGGAATCGCGCAGCGGCGCGCCAGCCCAGGCGCGATCGTCCAACTGAATGAGGGGGTAGAAAAGGGCCTGAACCTTCACGGCGCCGGGCCTGTGGCGATTGGCGTCGCTCGCCACGGTCGCCGCGAGATAGGCACCGGCGGAGTCGCCCGCGACGGCCAGCCGATCAAGATCGACGCCAAGGTCCTCAGCCTTGTCACAGACCCACTGGAAGGCGGCCTTGGCGTCCCTGACCTGCTGCGGAAACGGGTTCTCGGGTGCCAGGCCATAGCCGATCGAGAGCACTCGCGCCCTGGCGGAGTGGGCAAGGCGCACACACAGCGCGTCGTGGGTTTCGATATCGGAGATCACAAACCCGCCGCCGTGGAAAAATACGATCCCCGGCCCGGACGCCTCGGTGTCCATCGGCACATAGAGCCGCGCGGGACGGGCGCCGGTGGCGGCGGGATAGTCGAAATTTCGGATCTCGGCGAGGCGGGGAAGGCCGCGATCCCGGTGCGCCACGGCAAACCGTGTCGCCTCCCGGACGCGCTCCAGGCAGAAGCGGTGGGCGCTTGAAACCCGTTCCGCAAGGCGGCTTGCCAGGAGCGCTTTCATCGAACTCCGCCAAGTGGGATGTGGTGCCGGATGAGGGGATTGAACCCCCGACCTTCGGTTTACAAAACCGCTGCTCTACCGCTGAGCTAATCCGGCCGGCGCGCCGGGGACCCCGACGGGGACCCTCCTTAGCCTCGGATGGGGGCGGTGGGCAATGGGGGGCGGTGTTTTCTCAGGGCTATTAAGGGGCTGGGTGATGGAGATATGACGGTCGGCGCTGAAGGCCCCCACCTGACCGGCAGAGCGAAAAGATCCTCCCCCTGAAGGGGGAGGTGTCGCCGCAGGCGACGGAGGGGGTAGTTCTGCTGACTCGGTGCGGTCTTCCCCCTCCGGCCTGACGGCCGCCTCCCCCTTCAGGGGGAGGATTTGTGGGGATCCAGCCCGCTCGATCCCCGGCGCATCGCCTATAGAACCCACTAAAATCAACACCCTGCAAAAAGAACGAGCGCGCCAATCAAACGCGCTCGGAACGCCCCGCATAAACATCCCACCTCGTCGCGGGGAAGGGCGCCAGGCCAGCGACCGAAGCGGCGGCGGGGTGTGGTCGAGCGGGAAGCTCAAACGATGGCGGGTCAGAACCGCCAACCCTTTCGTGTCTGGCGGCGGTCGGCCGTGGAACACTAAAACGACGTCACGTCAGGGGTCGCGCGAGCAGCAGGCCGGTTCGGAAGAACCGGCAGTCCGGGACGGGGTTGCTCCCCGGTCCGCCCGTCGGAGGCTTCAAGGCGGCGAGGCCCCAACAGGGCTCAAGCGCCGCACGCCTCTGCAAGAACGACCACGCGGAGCGCTCGTCTTCGTCGAAACGGTATTCACTACTCTTCATCCGGGCGAGGCCCGGGCGCTTCGCAGCCCTTCCCACACCATCGCAGCCAAAGCGCGGGGGCAAAGACCCATGCGCCTATAGGTCAAACCTCACGCCCTGGGCCAGGGGCAGGGCTCCGGAATAGTTCACGGTCGCGGTCTGGCGGCGCATATATTGCTTCCAGCTGTCGGAGCCGCTTTCGCGGCCGCCGCCGGTTTCCTTTTCGCCGCCGAACGCGCCGCCGATCTCGGCGCCCGACGGGCCGATATTGACGTTGGCAATGCCGCAGTCGCTGCCCGAGGCGGCCAGGAAGGCTTCGGCTTCGCGCACGTCATTGGTCATCACGCAGGAGGACAGGCCCTGGGGCACATCGTTCTGGATCGCCACCGCCTCGTCGAAGTCGCGATAGGGCACCACGTGCAGCAGGGGCGCGAAGGTCTCGCGCTGCATGCCGGCGCTGGGGGCGGGCAGGCGGGCCAGGGCCGGGCGCACATAGAAGGCCTCGGGATGCTCGTCGATCAAGAGGCGCTCGCCGCCACTGACGGTGCCGCCATCGGCCCGCACCTGGTCCATGGCGGCCAGGAAGCTCTGATAGGCGGCCCTGTCGTGCAGCGGGCCCAGCAGCACGCCGTCGCGGCGCGGATCGCCGACCGGCAGCCGTGCAAAGGCGCTCTCGACCGCGTTGGCCACCTTGTCGACCAGGGTCTCATGGACGATCAGCCGGCGCAGGGACGTGCAGCGCTGGCCCGCCGTGCCGGCGGCCGAAAAGACGATGGCCCGCACGGCCAGCGACAGGTCGGCGCTGGGCGTGACGATCATGGCGTTATTGCCGCCCAGCTCCAGGATCGAGCGGCCAAAGCGGGCGGCCACGATGGGGGCGACGGCCTGGCCCATGCGGGTGGAGCCGGTGGCGCTGACCAGCGCCAGGCGCGGATCGCGCACCAGGCGTTCGCCGGCGTCGCGGCCGCCCAGCACGACGCTGGACAGACCCTGCGGGGCGTCGCCGAACCGGGCGATGGCGCGGTCCAGGATGGCTTGGGTGGCCAGGGCGGTCAGGGGCGTTTTTTCCGACGGCTTCCAGATCACCGGGTCGCCGCAGACCAGGGCCAGGGC
This sequence comes from Caulobacter sp. AVps18, assembly GCF_058681425.1. Lineage (NCBI taxonomy): Bacteria > Pseudomonadati > Pseudomonadota > Alphaproteobacteria > Caulobacterales > Caulobacteraceae > Caulobacter > Caulobacter sp. AVps18. The sequence goes on along the minus strand of NZ_CM178737.1, from coordinate 3,614,422 downwards.
CGCGTTCCAGGCCCAGACGGCGACGGGGAAGTTGAAGGCGCTGATCACCAGCACCGGACCCAGCGGATGCCAGGTCTCGCGCATGGCATGGCCCGGTCGCTCCGAGGCGATGGTCAGGCCGTGCAGTTGCCGCGAAAGGCCGACGGCGAAGTCGCAGATATCGATCATCTCCTGCACCTCGCCCGCCGCTTCCGAGGCGATCTTGCCGGCTTCCAGGGTGACGAGAGCAGCCAGTTGATCCTTGGCGGCGCGCAGTTCCTCGCCCAGCAGGCGCACCAGCTCGCCGCGCCGCGGGGCCGGCACGCTTTTCCAGACGGCGAAGGCCCGGCTGGCGGCGGCGATCCGGGTCTCTATGGCCTTGGCGTCGTCATAGGCCACCTGGGTCAGGATCGACCCGTCGATGGGACTGCGGACGGGAACGCCGCCATCGGCGGGCAGGCCGACGACGCCGAGATCAGCCAGGACAGTACGGGCGTGAGCGGCGGGGGATTGGAAAGACGAGGTCATTCCCGTGGAAAACGCCCACCCGGCCGCCGGGTCAAGGGGGTGCTGCTTGACGCTGTTGGCGGGCGCCTTCAAATGATGCGGCCCACATCGGGGCGTCAGGGCCTGTCGCGAAGCGCGAATGGACGATAACGCCACCAATCTTCAGCGACTTGAGGCCTTGCGGGCCAGCGTTGATCGACGCCTGGGCGAGCTTGCGCCCAAGGTCGGATCTGCCCCCGACCGTCTGGTCGAGGCGGTGCGCTATGCCCTGCTGGCCCCGGGCAAGCGCTTTCGGCCCATGCTGACCCTGCTGGCCGCAGCACGGTTCGGGGCCGCGGAAGGTGCGGCGCTGGATACGGCCTGCGCCTTCGAGATGGTCCATGCCGCCTCGCTGATTCTGGATGACCTGCCCTCGATGGACGACGCCGGCCTGCGTCGCGGACTGCCCACCATTCACCGGGCTTTCGACGAGGCGACCGCCGTGCTGGCGGGGGTCGGCCTGTTGAACCAGGCCTATGCCGTTGTCGCCGCCGACACGTGCCTTGATAGCGGGCTGCGGGCCGAGATTTCCGGCCGCATCGCCCAATCGGTCGGATTTTCCGGCCTGATCGCCGGCCAGGCGCGGGATCTGTTCGACCGCGACCAGCTGCGTGACCTGCCGGCCATCGACCGCTTAAACCACGAAAAGACCGGCGTGCTGATTGTCGCCGCCGCCCAGGCCGGGGCGCGGATCGCCGGGGCCTCCGACGCCGCCGTCGAGGCGGTGGGCGAGTTTGGCTGGCGCATGGGCCTGGCCTTCCAGATCCGTGATGACTTGATCGATGCCGAGGGCTCGGTCGAGGGGGCCGGCAAGGACGTGGGCAAGGACGCCCAGATGACAACGGCCGTCTCGCTGCTGGGCGTCGCCGGGGCTCGCGCAGCCATGGAGGCCCACCTGACCGCCGGCCGGGCGGCGCTGGACAGTGTGGGCGGCTGCGACCTCGTGGCCGGCTATGTCGGTCGCCTCTTCGCCGGACGCAAGGCGGCGGCGTGACCGTGTCGCCCATTCTGACCGTGACGGGCGCGGTCCATGCCTATGGCGACAAGACCGTGCTGCACGGCGTGGATCTGGCGCTGGCCCCGGGCGAGATCTACGCCCTACTGGGCCCAAATGGCGCAGGCAAAACCACGCTGATCAAGACCATCTGCGGGCGTCTTAGCCCTGATCGGGGCGAGATTCGCCTCAACGGCCAGGACCCGGCCCGGGTCGCCTCGGCCAGGGCCGTGGTGGGTCTGGTCCCGCAGGAGATCGCCCTCTATGCCCATCTGACTGTGGCCGAGAATCTGGCCGCCTTCGCCAGCCTGGCCCAGGTGCCGCGCAAGGCCGTATCGGCGGCCGTTGAGCGGGCCATGCGCCTCACCCGAACCACCGACCGCGCTCACGTTCCTGTCCGCCACCTGTCGGGCGGCTATCAGCGGCGCGCCAATATCGCCGCCGCCATCGTCCATCAGCCGGCCCTGCTGATCCTCGACGAGCCGACGGTGGGGGTCGACATCGACGCCCGCGAGGCGCTGGACACGGTGATCCGCGACCTGCGCGACTTGGGCGTGGCGGTGCTGATGACCACCCACGATCTGGAGCAGGCCGGGGGCCTGGCCGACCGCGTGGGCTTCCTGCGTGAAGGCCGCATGGTGCTGGAGGGGCCGCCCCGGACCCTGCTGGCCGACGCCTTTGGCGCGCGGATGGAAGTGATGGTCCAACTGGCCGAAGCACCTAACGCCGCCGGCGAAGTTTCTCTGGTCGCCGAGGGCCTGAGCCCGTCTACCCACCGCGCCGACCTGTGGACGCGGCTGGACGCCGACGGCTATGCCGCCGCCGGGCGACTGGACAAGGCTTTGCGCAAGGCCGGCCTGACGCCCCGCGAGATCCGGGTCCGCGAACCGTCCCTGCAGAACCTGTTCTCGCTGGTGGCCGAGCGGAAGCTGGCGGCATGATCCGGCTGTACATGACGCTGGCCATGGTCAAGGTCATGGCGCTGGAGCTTTGGCGCGACCGGGCGGCCCTGGTCATGACCTTCCTGCTGCCGCCGCTGGTTTTCCTGATCTTCAGCTCGGTATTCGCCGGGGCGACGGGTGAAGACATCCAGCCCAAGCTGGCGATGGCCGATCTGGCCGGGACGCAGACCTCTGGCCGGGTCGCGGCCGCCCTTCTGGCCAGTTCCGAAATCCGCGCCGAGGCGGTCGCACCGGCCACGCTTGAGGCGGTGCGAGCCAGGGTGAAGTCTGGCCAGGCTGATGCGGGCCTGGTGATCCGATCCGATCCCGCCGCGCCGGGCAGGCCCTTCCTGATCATCGCCGATCCAGGCCGCGCCGTCGCCGCGCCCCTGGCCCAGGCCAGGGTGCAGCAGGCCTTGGCCCGCGCCGCTCCGGACGCCGCCCTGCGCCGCAGTGTCGATCAGCTGACCCCGGCCCTGGGTGCCCTGACCCCGGCCCAGTCCGCCCGGATCGAGGCCGCCGCCGTCGCGCTGAAGGCCCGGCCTGCCACCGTCTCTGGCGGCGACCTGTTCGACCGCGAAGATCTTTCCGGGGCCCGCAAGGGCGGGGCGGTGATCGCCTACTATGCCGGGGCCGTGATGATCCTGTTCGCCCTGTTCTCGGCCATGCAGGGCGCGCTGGGACTGATGGACGAGCGCCGCTCGGGCGTCGCCGATCGCCTGCTGGCCGGTGTGGCGGGCATGGGACCGGTGGTGACGGGCAAGTTCGTCTTCCTGGTGGGGCAGGGGATCGTCCAGGCCGTAGCGATCTTCGCCACAGCCCAGATCGTCTATGGCGTGGCCGTGCTGGATCATCTGGCCCTGTGGCTGCCCACCACCCTGGCGACGGCCGTGTGCGCGGCCGGCCTTGCCCTGGGCCTTGTCTCCGTCTGCCGGACCCGCGAGCAGGCCCAAATGCTGTCGACCTTCGTGATCCTGGTGCTGGCGGCCATCGGCGGCAGCATGGTTCCGCGCTTCCTGATGCCGGTCTGGCTGCAGACCGTCGGCTGGTTCACCCCCCATGCCTGGGTGATTGAGGCGTATCAAGGCGTGCTGTGGCGCGACGCCGGACTCTCGCAGGTGTATAAGGCCTGGGGCGTGCTGACCGCCGCCGGCCTGGCCGGTCTCGCCTTGGCCCAGACCCTGGCGCGGCTGTCGCGTCGATAGGAACCGTGATGACGACCCTGGCCCTTGATCTGGTGCTGTTCCTGGCGGCCTTCGCCTTCATGGAAGGCTTCGCCTGGGTGACCCACAAGTACGTCATGCACGGCTTCATGTGGGTCTGGCACAAGTCGCACCACGAGCCGCGCGAGGGGCTGTTCGAGCTGAATGACCTGTTTGCCGTGGTCTTTGCCGCCCCGGCCATCGTGGCGATCTATTTCGGCGTCCACGGCACGCCGTGGCTACTGCCTTTGGGCCTTGGGATCACCGCTTACGGCTTCATGTATTTCGTCTTTCACGACGGCATGGTGCACAAGCGCTTCAAGACGCCGTTCGGCAAGTCGGCGTTCTGGAAGCGGGCGATCCAGGCGCACCGAATCCACCACGCGGTCCACACCAAGCACGGCGCTGTGTCGTTCGGCTTCCTGTGGGCGAAACCGGTGCGGGAACTGAAGGCGCAGTTGAAGTCGCGAGGCGTCGAAGCCTAGATCTTCGACCACATCTCTGGGCGGGGCGGCGGCTTTATCGCCCGGTCCCAGAGTGCCGAACGCAGGGCGATGATGCCGCCCTCCAGCGCGCGCCAGGCCTTCATCCGGCCGCTGACCACGACGCGCTCGTCCCAGGCCTTGGCGCCGACCTTGACCACGTCCAGCCCGATCTGCCGATAGACGCCCCGCGCCGCCGCGATGGCCCAGGCGCAGCGGACCGGAAGGTCGCGCAGCCCCCAGCGGGCTGACGCGTAGTAGGGTTCTGCGGCGTGGACCAGGCGGCTGGCGATCACGGCGATGGCGGCGCGATGGACGGGATCGGCGACAGCGGTCTCTGGCACGCCGAACTCCGCTAGCCAGGCGCGGGGTACATAGATCCGGTCGTTGCGGGCGTCCTCGACGATGTCGCGGGCGATGTTGGTCAGCTGGAACGCCAGGCCCAGGTCCTGGGCGCGGCGCAGGATCGAAAGCTGGTCAGGCTTCACGCCCATCACTAGCGCCATCATGGTTCCAACGACGCCGGCGACGCCCCAGCAATAGTCGAGCAGTTCGTCCAGCGTCTGATAGCTGCGGCCTTCGACGTCCATCGCAAAACCGTCGATCATGTCCAGGGCGTAGCGCTCGGGGATCTGCCGGCGTCGGGCCACGGTCTGGAAGGCTGCAAACTGCGGGTCGGCTGGCGGCTCCCCGGCCAGGGCGGACCGGGTCTGGGCGTAGAGGACGGCCAGACGGGCCGGAGCGTCCTCGACCGGACTCATGCCGTGGCCCAGGGTCTGGCCGTCGATCACGTCGTCGCAGTGTCGGCACCAGGCGTAGAGCATCTCGGCATCGGCGCGGGTTTCAGCGTCGAACAGGGCCGCGGCGGCGGCAAAGCTCTTGCTGCCCTTCTGGATCGCTTCGCGACTCTGCAGTTCCAGGTCGCTCACGCGGCGGCGGTCTCGAAGTCGTCGATCATCAGGCCAGCCGTCGCCTTGGCCGATCCGACCACGCCGGGAATCCCCGCGCCGGGATGGGTGCCGGCACCGACGAAATAGAGGTTGGGAATCACGTCGTCACGATTGTGGGTGCGGAAGAAGGCGCTCTGGGTCAGCAGCGGCTCCAGCGAGAAGGCCGCGCCGTTCCAGGCGTTCAGTTCGGTGGTGAAATCATCTGGCGTGAAGATGCGGCTGGTCACCAGATCGCGCGACAGGTTGGGGATATAGCGCTCTTCCAGATAGTTCAGGATCCTGTCGCGATAGGCCGGGCCTTCCTTGGACCAGTCGATTTCGGCCGTCTCCAGATTGGGCACCACCGACAGCACGTAGAAGCTGGTGCAGCCGGGGGGGGCCATGCCGGGATCGGTGGCGCAGGGCGAGTGCAGATACAGCGAGAAATCGTCGGCGAGGGCGTTCTTGCTATAGATCTCGCCGATCAGCTCGCGATAGCGCGGGCCAAAGCAGATCGTGTGGTGACGGATCTCAGGGTGCTCGGCCTTGAGCCCGAAATAGATCACGAACAGTGACGGGCTCCAGCGCTTGTTCTCCAGCGCCTTGCTGGCCTTCTTGCCGCGCGGATCGTCGACCAGCAGTTCGCGATAGGTGTGCATGACGTCGGCGTTCGAGGCGACCGTGTCATAGGCCTCGAAGGTTCCGTCGCTCTGGATGATGCCGGTGACGCGGCCGTCCTGGGTGGCGATCTTGCGGACCGGCGCATTGAGCCGGAGCGTACCGCCCAGATCCTCGAACAGTCGCACCAATCCGCGGATCAGGGCGCCTGTGCCGCCACGTGGGAACCACACACCGCCGCGACGCTCCAGGGCGTGGATCAGGGCATAGATCGACGAGGTGGCGAACGGACTGCCGCCGACCAGCAGACTGTGGAACGAAAGGGCCTGGCGGACATGTTCGTCCTTCACGAAGGACGAGACCTTGTCATAGACGCTGCGCCACGCCTGCAGCTTCATCAGCGCCGGTGCCGATGAGATCATGCTACGGATGTCGAGGAAGGGTTCGGCCCCCAGTTCGACATAGCCCTTCTGGTAGAGCTCTTCTGAATAGGCGTGAAACCGGCGATAGCCTTCGACGTCGGCCGGGTTGCGGGCGCCGATCTGGCGGTCCAGTTCGGCCTGATCGTTGGCATAGTCGAAGACGTCGCCGTCTTCCCAGACCAGCCGGTAGAACGGATTGACCGGCAACAGCTCGACATAGTCCTCGATCTTGCGACCGCTGAGCGTGAATAGTTCCTTGAGGCAGTCAGGATCGGTGATGACGGTAGGGCCAGCGTCGAAGATGAAGCCCTCGTCTTCCCAGACATAGGCACGGCCGCCGGGCTTGTCGCGGCCTTCGATCACGGTGACGTCGAAGCCGGCCGATTGAAGGCGAATAGCCAAGGATAGTCCACCGAAGCCGGAACCGATGACGGCTGCGCGAGGCTTGGGTTGGGTCATGCGGTCTTGTCCTGGGTCACGGAATTTTCGGCGAGATAGCCAATGGCGCGGGAGATGGGAACAGGGGGCTTGCCGATCAACACGCGAGCCTTGTCCCAGGGCGTCAGGCGCGCAGCGTAGAAGCGTTGGATCAGCGGCAGGCGCAACCGGTAAAAACGCTCAAGCACCTTGTAGCGCTGGTCTGGCTCGCAGGCCTTGAACAGCATGCGGTTGAGAAGCCGGAAATAGCGACGCCTGCGCCAGGCCGCCTTGGAGTGCGCTTCGACGCAATTGCGGACATGAGCGCTGGTGATGCGGGGCAGGGCGGCGATCTGGTCGGCCAGACGCGCGGCGTCGGGCAGAGAGTAGCCGGTGGTCGGTTGAAAGAGGGCGGCGCGCAGGCCGACCTCGGCGACCTGGGCCCGCGCCTCACGCCAATAGGCGTCAATGTCGCCGGCCAGGGCGATGGGCAGGACTCCGTGTTCCTCGCGCTCGACAGCGGCAATGACCCAGCCCTGCTGACCGGCATAGGCGGCGATTGCGGCCCTCAGATCGGAATGGTCCAGGCCTGGCCCATCGCTGTAACGCGTATCCTCGATCAGCAGGCGCGTGGCGTCCAGCGGCAGGACATAGACGAAGCGATAGCCGTCCAGTTGCGAGACCGTGGCGTCCATGACGATGGGGCGCGTCAGGCCATGGGGCGCGCTCAGGCGCACGCCCTGGCCCAGGAACTTCTGCCAGCCGAGGACAAGACTGCGACTGCGGCGCGGACCCCGCCCGTCGATCACGGCGGCGGCAGTAATTCGGCGACCGTCTGACAGTGTGACCTGATGGGGCGAGACGTCCGACACCGCAGCCCCCAGCCAGGCGTTTGCGCCCAGGGCGGTGGTCACCATCTGGTGCAGGCGCTCTGAGGTGATAGCCAGATACTGTGTCGTCAGGGATCGGCTGTGGGCGGGGAAGCGCACGTCATAGCCGGCCCAGCGGTGCACGATGAGAGGGCGAAGCCAGCCTCCGATGCCGGGGCTGACATCGGTCTCGAAGTGGCACCAGGTGTGCTCGCCGCCGATTCGGCTTTCGCGCTCGATCAGAACGACGCTGAGGTCGGGACGCAGGGCCTTCAGGCGCAACGCAATCAGGCTGTTGGCCAATCCGCCGCCTACCAGGACGACGTCTGCACGGGAGGTTGGTGAAGCGGCGACCATGCTTGAAGCCTCTAGCATGATTGGGCGACCGTCACGCCAGCGTTGCGCATGACAAAACGAGCGGCTAGGCACGGCGAAACCGGGAGGCGCCCATGTCCGAGGCTAGGATCATCGACGGCAAGGCTTTTGCGGCCGATCTGCGCATGCGGATTGGTGAGGAAGTCGCTGCGCTCAAGGCCGATTACGGGATCACGCCGGGGCTTGCCGTGGTGCTGGTTGGAGAAGACCCTGCCAGCCAGGTCTATGTCCGAAACAAGGGCGAGCAGACCCTGGCGGCGGGCATGTATTCCGAAACCCACCGTCTGGCGGCCGATGTTAGCCAGGACGAGCTTCTGGCGCTGGTCGGCAAGCTGAACGACGATCCTGCGATCCATGGGGTGCTGGTGCAGTTCCCTGTGCCTGATCACCTGAAACAGGCCGACATCGTGGCCGCAATTTCACCCGACAAGGACGTCGACGGGCTCACAGTGACCAATGCCGGCCGGCTGGCCAGCGGCCTTCCGGCTCTGACGCCCTGCACGCCGCTGGGCTGCATGATGCTGCTCAAGGACGTCATCGGCGACCTGCGCGGCAAGTCTGCGGTGGTGATTGGCCGCTCAAACCTGATGGGCAAGCCGATGGCGCAGATGCTGCTGGCCGCCGACTGCACTGTCACTATCGCCCATTCGCGCAGCGTCGACCTGCCGGGAATCGTGCGTCAGGCCGATATCGTCGTGGCCGCTGTCGGTCGCGCGGAAATGGTCAAGGGCGATTGGATCAAGCCGGGCGCGGTTGTTATCGACGTCGGCATCAGCCGCTTCCCGGCGCGAGACCCCGTTGCTGCAGCGGCGGGCAAGACCAGGCTTGTCGGAGATGTGGCTTTCGAAGAGGTCAAGGCCGTGGCCGGCGCAATCACGCCCGTGCCGGGCGGTGTGGGTCCCATGACGATTGCCTGCCTGCTGGCCAATACCGTTACGGCCGCCCAGCGCCTGCACGGTATCGACGCCTGATGCGCGCGGCCGTGTTCCTGAGCCTGGCTGCCTTGTCTCTGGCCGGCTGTGGCGAGAAGGCACCGCCGGCCCCTACTCCGGAGCAGGCTTTGCTGCTCAAGCCCGCCGACACGCGGCTTGCCGGCCTATACGAAACCTCGTGCAAGGCCTGTCATGCGACGCCGGGTGCAGGCGCGCCCTTGGTGCAGGATCGCGCGGCGTGGGATCCGCGCTGGAAACAGGGCGAGGCCGTGCTGCTTGACCACACGATCCAGGGCTTCAAGGCCATGCCGGCCTCCGGGCAGTGCGCGACTTGCGCGCCGGCTGATTTCCGGGGCCTGATACGCTTCATGGCGGGGCGCGAAGATCCCGCGTAGCCGGGGGAACGCGATGATCTCGAGACGAGGCGCACTGGTCGCAGGCGGAACAGGCGCGGCGGTGGTGGCCGCTGGGGGCGGCGGCTATCTGGTCGCAACGCACGACAAGCCCGAACCCGTCTCACCGCCGTCGGTCAATGCCGATGGCAAGTTGCTATGGCGAAACTGGTCTGGCGTGCAAACCGCCTATCCCGCTGCGCGACTGGCGCCCAAGGACGAAGCCGAACTGGCCCTGATGCTTAAGACCGCCGCTGCGCCTATCCGGCCGGTGGGAGCGGGGCACTCGTTCACGGCGCTGGCACCGACGACCGGCGCGCTGGTTTCGCTGGACGCGCTATCGGGGATTGTTGGCTGGGATGGCGACGAAGCGACCGTGCTGGCCGGCACACGGCTTGGCACCCTGGGGGCGGCTTTGGCGGCCAAAGGGCGTGCCATGGCCAACCTGCCGGATATCAACAAGCAGTCGCTTGCCGGTGCTCTGGCTACGGCGACCCATGGAACCGGCTCTCGGCTTCAGGCCCTGCATGGCGACGTCACGGGCCTGCGACTGGTGACGCCCGATGGCCGTGTGATCGATTGCGACGCCACGCGGGAGGCCGATATCTTCCAGGCCGCCAGGGTCTCTCTGGGCGCGCTGGGCGTGATCTCGCAGGTGCGGCTCAAGACTATTCCCAACCGCCGTGTCCGGCGAAAGGTCTGGATCGAGCCATTCCCCGACGCCCTGGCCCAGGCCGAATCGCGCTGGGCGCGGCACCGAAATTTCGAGTTTTACGCCGTGCCGTTCACCGGTTTGGCAGTCGGTATCAGTCATGACGAGACCGACGATCCTGCGGAGGTGCGCGGACCCGATCAGGACACGGCATTCCTTGATGCGCTCAAGGGTCTGAGAAACCTGCTGGGCTTCTCGACGCCGCTGCGCAAGGTGGCGGCGAGGAGCTTGCTAGCCGGGGCAAAGCCCGAAACTGCGGTCGATGAGGGCTGGAAGCTATTGTCGACTGAACGCCCCGTGCGTTTCAACGAGATGGAGTTCCACCTGCCTGCAGAGGTGCAGCTCAAAGCGCTAGAAGAGGTGATGGCGGCTATCGAGAAGGAGCGGCCAGACGTCTTCTTTCCCATTGAGGTGCGGCGGATAGCGGCCGACGAGGCGTGGCTATCGCCATTCCAGGGAGGCGCACGCGGCTCCGTCGCCGTGCATACACACTACAAGGATGACTTTGCGTTTCTGTATGAATTGATTGAGCCGATCTTCCGTCGGCACGGCGGCCGGCCGCACTGGGGGAAGCTACATACGCTCCGCGATCGGCAACTGGCAGGGCTCTATCCGCGCTGGGACGATTTTCTGAAGGTGCGGGCCGAGCTAGATCCGCAGGGGAGGATGCTGAATCCCTACCTGAAGGGGCTGTTTGGCGTGATCTGAAGGGCTCAGCCCTTCAAATACTCCGTCACGCGGCTTTCCAGTTCCTCAGCCAGCACCTTGCCGACAGGGTGGGTGTCGACCTTGATGTCGCCGCGCACAGCGGCCTTGATGGCGTCGATATGGGCGTCCACCAGGAACATCGGCGCCGACAGACGCGTCTCAGGCTCGTCGATCAGCTTGCACAGCGAGGCGGCCATGCGGGTGATCAGTGGGAATTCGTAGGTAGCGCCAAGGCCCTTGAGGTCATGAGCGCGGAGATAAAGCGCCTCGACCGTGATGGGGTTGAGGCCCTGGGTCTTGACCTCCTGTCGCGCGGCTTCGAGCTTGGTGATCTCGTCCTGCAGCCATTGGGCGAAGTTGCCGGACAGGCTCTTGAGGGCGGCTTCCGCCTTGGCGATGGCCGCCATATCGATACCGCCACGTCCGCCCACCTTGAGCTTCAGCATATTCGGGACCTGGATCACCTCGGCGGTGGGCTTGTTCGTCAAAATCGCCTCCCCGGCGTCGGGATTTTCAAGTTGAGTAGCATAGCAGGCGTTAACAACGAATGAGACGTAGGTTTCTGTGCGGCCGAACGCCTCAGGCCGAGAACTGTTCGGCCAGCACTCGCTCGTCCAGGCTGCGCCCCGCGTCGAACAGCATCGCCAGACTGGTGTCGCGATCCTCCGAGATGTGAACTTCCAACACGTCGCGAACCTCGAAATTGTCGGCTACAGCGCTCACCGGGCGCTTGTCGGCTTCAAGGATTTCGAAGGTGATGCGGGCGGTTCGGGGCAGCAGGGCGCCGCGCCAGCGACGGGGGCGAAAGGCGCTGATCGGGGTCAGGGCCAGGACCTGACCGCCGATGGGAATGATTGGGCCATGGGCCGACAGGTTGTAGGCCGTCGATCCGGCCGGGGTTGCGATCAAGGCTCCGTCGCAGACCAGCTCGCCCATACGCACCTTGCCGTCGATGGAGATGCGCAACTTTGCGGTCTGGCGCGTTTGGCGCAGCAATGAAACCTCATTGATGGCCAGGGCGCGGTGGTTGCGCCGGTGGGAGTCGATGGCGGTCATGGCCAAAGGATGGATGACGGCGCGCTCTGCGGCGTTGATCCGCTCCAGCAGGCCGTCCTCGCTGTACTCGTTCATCAGAAAACCGACCGAACCGCGGTTCATTCCATAGATCGGGGTCTGACGCGCCATGGTTTCGTGAAGGGTTTCAAGCATGAAACCGTCGCCACCCAGGGCCACGATCACCTGCGCTGCTTCGTCGCCCACATCGCCGTATCGTGCGGCCAGGCGCTCGCGAGCCTCGTCGGCTTCAGGCCTGTCGCTGGACTTGAAGGTCAGGCGAGTCACGAAGGGTTGCGGCTGGTACATCGCGCTCAAGTGGCGCGAAGCCCGGCGGCTTGTCAAACCGCGCTGACGGCCTGTCTGAACGCCATTGCGGCGATGTCGGGCGTGAATGGGCCAAAGGCGCTACCGGCGCGCCGCGCGCCCTCCGCGCCGCCGCCGGGACGACCAATGTTGAGCTGGCGGACGTGGTCCAGGATCGTGGGGAAAACGCTGCGGTCGATGCTGACAGCTGAACAGGCTAGGGCCAGAAGTTCGGGACGATTGCTGTCGATGGCGCGGCGGATCTGGGTCGGCTCAAAGTTTCCCAGGCGGGCCAGGGCCAGCACGAACAGAGGCAGGCGCCCCTCGCGCAGCACCCGTAGAAGATAGCCGGGCCGAAGCTGACCCGCCGAGTCGAGCTTCTCGACCAGAGATCGCTCCATGTCCTCGCGTTCCTGCTCGGACTCCAGAAGTGCGCCCGATGCTGCATCCTCGCCGCGATGAGCCGCTTGCAAGGCCTCCTCTACGGCCTTGGTCATGGCCTCGGGGTCGAGATGGAAGCGGGCGGTCAGCGCATCGCGCAAGGCGCGGCCGACCCAAAGATAGAGCTGTTCTGCCAGATCGGCTGAAAGGCCGGGGTGTCTGGCCAGGGGCGAGCGTAACGCCACGATATCCTTGGCGCGATCGACCAGTCGTCGCAGGCTGTCGTGCGACAGTTCGGCGGTGTCGTTGCTGGCCAGGGCCGTCAGCACGGCAGGTTCGCCCCGCGCCAGAATGGCCTCAACCACAGAGGCGGCCAGCTTGGGACGGCGCGCAACCTCAATCTGGTGTTCCAGAGTGGCCTGCACCAGCAGGCGAATCAGGTCGTGGTCCTGCAGCACAGGGCTGCGTGCGATGATCGGGCGGGCAATCTCGATCTCGTCGAGAGCAAGGATATTGATCAGGGCCGACGGCGCCCAGGGCGCGTCGGCCAGACGTGCCGACAGGCGCTGACGGATATCGCGCTCGGCCTCGACAACCAGCGTCATGAAGATGGAGTCCAGCAGGCGCTGGACGTCGGGGTCTGCTGGCGCGTCAATCGCCTGGCCTGCTTCGCAAAGCTCGGTGATGCCGGTGAGCAAGCGTTCTCTGTCGCCCGGGTCGCGGCTGCGCGCCAGTGTCAGAAGCTTTGCGGTCTGGACGGCTTGGATGACCAGCCTCCTCGAATCCCGAACTCAATTAACATGAACTTGCCTCGGCCAAATGAAAACATGCTTAAACGGTGAAGCTAGGTGAACGATAAGAACAGCGACGTGTTGTCGCGGGTGCAGCATCAGCAGGGGAAGCGCTGGAATGGCCGAACAACTGATTCTGGCTCTGGATCAGGGCACGACCAGCACTCGGGCAATCCTGTTTGACGCCACAGGCGGAGCGCTGGCGGATGCGACCCGGCCTTTGCGGCAAAGCTACCCTGCCGATGGCTGGGTTGAGCATGATGCCGAGGAGATATTCGCGGCCTGCGTGGCGGTGCTGCGCGAGGCGGTCGAGCGGTCTGGTCGCGACGTGGCAGACATCGCTGCAGTCGGCATCACCAACCAGCGCGAAACCATCGTGGTTTGGGACAAGACCACGGGGCGGCCCATTCACCCGGCCATCGTCTGGCAGGATCGCAGGACGGCGCAGCAGTGCGAAAAGCTGCGCGACGCCGGCTATGAGCCGCGCGTGGCCGAGATCACGGGCCTGCTGCTGGATCCTTATTTCTCTGGCACCAAGATCGCCTGGATCCTTGATCATGTCACCGGGGCCCGAGCGCGAGCCGAGGCCGGCGAGCTCTTGTGCGGCACGATCGATAGCTGGTTGATCTGGCGGCTGACCGGTCGGGCGGTGCACGCTACTGACGCCACCAATGCGTCGCGCACCTTGCTGTTCGACATTCAGGAACAGGCCTGGTCGGCGCCCATGCTGGATCTGCTGGCTGTTCCGGCCTGCCTTATGCCGCAGGTCAAGGACTGCGCTGACAACTATGGCGTGATCACAGCCGGGATTCTCGGGCGCGAAGTGCCAATCCGGGGCGTTGCCGGCGACCAGCAGGCGGCGCTGATGGGGCAGGGTTGCATCCTGCCTGGACAGATGAAGGCGACCTACGGCACCGGCTGTTTCATGCTGATCAACACCGGGGCGACCCGGCCGATCTCACGCTCACGCCTTCTGACCACCGTGGCGGCGCGGATCGACGGAAAGACGACCTATGCGCTGGAAGGCTCGATCTTCGTGGCGGGTGCGGCCATCCAGTGGTTGGGCGAGGGGTTGGGTATCACCGGCGGGCCGCGCGCCGCCGAAGCCCTGGCCCGCGCAGCGCGAAGCGATCATGGCGTTGTCGTGGTCCCGGCCTTCACGGGCCTTGGCGCGCCCTGGTGGGACGCAGGAGCCCGGGGCGCTATCTTTGGCCTGACCCGTGACGCGGGCCTGCCGGAGATCGCCGCCGCCACTTACGACGCCTGCGCTCTGCAAAGTCGCGATCTGATCGAGGCCATGCGGGCCGACGCACCCGAAGCCTTCGGAGACGAGGCCCAGCTTCGTATCGATGGCGGCATGTCGAAAAGCGCCTGGTTCTCGCAGCGCCTCTCCGATCTGACCGGTATGCCCGTGCAGAGGGCCGGCTATCTGGAAACCACGGCGCTGGGGGCTGCTCTGTTCGCCGGTCTGGGGGCAGGGGTTTATGCGTCGCTGGAAGAAGCGGCCGCGGCGCGGCCGGCGGCCGATGGGCTAACCCCAGCCTTGCCGCTGCATCAGCGCGAAGCTGCCTATGCGCGGTGGCTGGACGCCGTGCCGCGCGTCCGCACCTGATTCTTCATGAGGAACGCATAACGCGGGTCGCCAGCCGGTCGGGGCGTTGCTATGACATCGCTGTCATTGCACGAGGAGCCAAACGGATGACGCCGACGCGCAGATCCATCACCTTGGGGGGTGTTACCCTGGGGGCCAGCGCCGCCGTCTTAGCCGGAGTGTTTCCCGTGTCCGCTCTTGCCGCCCGTCCCACCGTGGGCCGAATTCGTCGCCTCTCGCCCGCGCTGGACGCCGTGGCGTCACCTGACGCTGTTATCGAGCAACTCGCTGACGGCTTTGTCTGGTCCGAAGGGCCGGTCTGGGTGAAGGAGGGCGACTATCTCCTTTTCTCCGATGTTCCAGCCAACGTCATCTACCGCTGGAGCGAAGCTGAGGGCGCAAGCGTGTTCCTCAAACCCTCGGGCTATGACGGCCCCCCCACCAAGATCTTTCGCGAGCCGGGTTCGAACGGCCTGGCGCTCGACGCGGACGGGGCCTTGCTTGTCTGCGATCACGGTAATCGCGCGATCTCCAGGGTCGACCTGAAGACCCGCAAGAAAACGATCCTGCTTGATCGCTATCAGGGTAAGCGATTCAGCAGCCCCAATGATCTGGCTATAGCGAAATCCGGAGCGATCTATTTTACCGATCCGCCCTATGGCCTTGAGGGCCTGAACGCCTCACCCGCCAAGGAGATGGCGTTCAACGGCGTGTATCTGCGTCGCCCCGACGGCTCGGTCGCGGTGGTAGACGACAAGTTGACCTTCCCCAATGGTCTGGCGCTGACGCCGGACGAAAAGCGCCTGTACGTTGCCGTTTCCGATCCTGAAGGACCGGTGATCATGGCCTATGACCTGGGTGCCGACGGCCTTGCGACGAAGTCCA
Source organism: Caulobacter sp. AVps18 (assembly GCF_058681425.1). Lineage (NCBI taxonomy): Bacteria > Pseudomonadati > Pseudomonadota > Alphaproteobacteria > Caulobacterales > Caulobacteraceae > Caulobacter > Caulobacter sp. AVps18. Next base: position 3,598,897 of record NZ_CM178737.1, on the reverse strand, counting down.
CGGTCTTTTTCGATGCCATGGCCCTGCTGAAGGCGGGTGGACCGGGCCTGCCGGACGGCATGTGCCTCGATACTGAGGGCCGCCTCTACGCCACCGGGCCGGGCGGTGTGCTGGTGATCATGCCGTCTGGCGAACTGATCGGTGTCATCGAGACGGGTCGTCCGGTCGCCAACTGCGCCTTCGGCGAGGATGGCCATACGCTGTTCCTGACCGCTGACGACATTCTGGCGCGGGTGCGTCTCAAGACCACAGGCCTCGTCTGAGGCATCCGGTGCTGGCGCAAGCCTGGCCGGCCAAGTGACCCTGGCTAGTCGCCGGCGTCGACATAGGCTCTCACCCGCGCGAACAGGTCCTCGAACATCGGGGTGGTCAGTCGGCCGGTGTTCGTGTTCAGGCGTGAGCAGTGATAGCTGTTGAAGACCCGATAAGGTCCGGCCTGGAACTCCGAGCCGTGGCCGGGGAGGCCGGCAGAAGCCTTCAGGCCTATGGCCTTGAGCAGATTGCGGCGCGAAACGTCGCCCAGGGTGACGATGGCTTTCAGCTTCGGAAACATCTCCAGCCGCGCCGTCAGGAACGGCCGGCAGTGGTTCTCTTCCGAGGTCTCGGGCTTGTTGCCGGGCGGGGCGCAGCGGACGGCATTGGTCACCGCGCTACCGATCAGCTTCAGCGAGTCGTCGGGCCGGGCCTCGAACGTCCCTGTGGCGAAGCCGAACTTGATCAGGGTCTCGTAGAGCAGGGCGCCGGCATAGTCGCCGGTGAAGGGGCGGCCCGTGCGATTGGCCCCCTTGCGACCCGGTGCCAGGCCAACGACCAGCAGTCGTGCGTCCCGGTCACCGAACGAGGGCGCGGGGCCATTGAACCAGTCGGGATAGAGGTCCTGGTTCTCACGACGATAGGCCACCAGGCGCGGGCAGAGCGGGCAGTCGCGCGCGGGTTCAGCCGGCGAGGGAACGACCTCGCCGACGATGTTGGAGCGCTGATTGGTCATTTTTGAGGCCTTAACCAGCGGCGAGTCGGCTCCAGTGACATACTCTCCAGAATGTCCGTAGGAATGACGTCGATGTCGATTACGTGTTCGGGCCCAAAGAGGATTTCAGCTCCGCGCACTAAATACTGACTACCGTGGGGGTCGAAGCAGGTGGGTTGGCTGTCGAGCAGCCCGATGTAGCCGTCGCTTCGGATCTTGGTCACAACAACCCACATGCGTTCGGTGTCGATACTAAAAGAGCCGTCTTCCTCCTCGACACTGATGGCAAAAATCAGTTTTGCGCCATGACCGATTTGCAAGGCTTCTCGATCCTTGCGGTCGGGAATCCAAAAGGTGGCCGGCGAGTCAGCGTGTCGCTCTTCTCCCGACTCTAAACACCATCCGTCGCTTGCCAGGTTCGGTGTACCCAAACCTTCAATACTCATCGTCGGCTTCCCGCTCGGCCAAGGTGCGGGCGTCTGTCATGGGGCGCGGCGTGGGCGCGCGTTGCGGGCGGCCGATGATGTTTCCCAGGTCGTTGAGATCGACAAAGTCGTCGGCCTGTCGGCGCAGGTCGTCGCTGGTCATGGGCGGCTGACTCTTCATGGTCGAGACCACGGTGACGCGACGGCCCTTGCGCTGCACGGCCTCGACGACGGCGCGAAAATCGCCGTCGCCGGAAAAGAGCACAAGGTGATCAGCGGCCTCAGCCATCTGCAGCATGTCGACGGCAATCTCGACATCCATGTCGCCGCGCCAGCGCTTGCGGCCCTGACTGTCAGTGAATTCGCGGGCAGGCTTGGTCACCAGGGTGAAGCCGTTGTAGTCGAGCCAGTCGACCAGGGGCCGGATCGGCGAGTAGTCGTCGTTCTCGTTGATCGCGGTGTAGTAATAGGCCCTGATCAGGACGCCGCGCTTTTTGAACTCGTCGAGCAGTTTGCGGTAGTCGATATCGAAGCCTAGTGCCTTGGCGGCGGAATAGAGATTGGCACCGTCGATGAACAGGGCCAGGCGGTCGGTGGGGTAAAAGGTCAACTGCGGGAAATCCTTGAAAAATACGCTGGATCAATATGACCTGGACGCCGCCGTGGTGGTGGCGCTCGGCTGCAATCTGTCGGGAAGCTATACGAGTCGCGAGGCGTTGCTAGACGCCGCGCTCGCGGCATTCCCCGCTGCGGATCTGAACGTCCTCGCAACCTCCGAATGGTGGATATCTGCGGCCTGGCCCGACCCTACCGCCCCGGACTATCTGAATGGCGTTGCCCTGGTTCGAACCCAGCTTGGGCCCGCACAGGTCCTCGCGGCGCTTCACGGGATCGAAGCGGCCTTTGGCCGGGCGCGGAGCGAGCGCAACGCCCCCAGGACGCTGGATCTCGACCTGATCGCCCATGGCCGCGCGGTGATTGATGATCCAGGGCTGACGACGCCCCATCCGCGCGCGCACCAGCGGCTGTTTGTGATGGGGCCCCTTGCGCAGGTCGCGCCTGACTGGCGTCACCCCGTTCTTGATGCGACGGCGGCGCAGTTGGCCGCGAACGTCAACGTCGGTCTTGATGCACGGCCCCTGGGCCTGCGCTGATCGATACTCTGGACTTCCCCTGGCGAAGCGGGCATAAGCGCCCCCTCGCGAAAGATGGGTGACAACCCGAGCGGCGTTGCGTAACGCTGCCTGGACCCTTATTTTGTAGAGCATCACGGCTAGCCCGAGGAATCCATGGCCCGCGTCACCGTCGAAGATTGCGTCGAGAAGGTTCCGAACCGCTTTGCGCTGGTTCTGCTGTCAGCCCACCGGGCGCGCGGCATTTCGGCCGGCGCGGCGCTGCTGGTCGATCGCGACAACGACAAGAACCCGGTCGTCGCCCTGCGCGAGATCGCCGACGACGTCGTCGACCACGAAGGCCTGAAGGAACAGCTGATCAGCACGCTGCAACGCGTGGATGAGCACACCGAGGCCGAGGAAGAAGCTGAGACCCTGGCCCTGCTGGCTGATCCGAGCCACATGCAGATGAGCGAACTTGAACTGGTTCGCGCCCTGCAGAGCGACCGCGACGGCGGTCAGGAGGAGCGGTACTGAGCCCCGACGGCGCAGACCCTCTAATCCTTGAAGCGGCGCCCGCCGCCGCTCCTTCCGAACGCGCGTCCGTCGATTCCCCTTCCGGGGTCGATTCGGGCGCGTCTTCGTTTCAGCTCTCGAGCGATGCCCCGGCCGCCAAGCCGCGCCAGAAGATCCTGCGTCAATATGAGTTGATCGAGCGGGTCCATTCCTATGACCCAACCGCAGACGAGGCGCTTCTCAACCGCGCCTACGTCTACGCCATGCGCATGCATGGCAGTCAGACCCGCGCCAGCGGCGACCCCTACTATGCGCACCCGATCGAGGTGGCCGGCATCCTGACCGAGTATCGGCTGGACACCGCCACCATCGTCACGGCCCTGCTGCATGATGTGATCGAGGATACACCGGTCACCCGCGAGGATATTGCGGGCTTGTTTGGCGAAGAGATCGCCGAGCTGGTCGAAGGCGTCACCAAGCTTTCCAAGCTGGAACTGCAGGCTGAGCATTCGCGTCAGGCCGAGAACCTGCGCAAGTTCATCCTGGCCATCAGCAAGGACGTCCGCGTTCTGCTGGTGAAACTCGCCGACCGTCTGCACAACATGCGGACGCTGCATTTCATCAAGACGCAGGCCAAGCGCGAGCGGATCGCTCGCGAGACCCGCGACATCTACGCGCCCCTGGCCCGTAATATCGGCTGCCACCGGATCTGCACCGAGCTGGAAGAGCTTTCGTTCGAGCACACCAATCCGGTGGCCCGCAACGCCATCGTTCGCCGGCTGGACACCCTTCGTGCCGAGCAGGGCGGGGCGGTGGCGCTGGTCAGCCAGGAGATCTCGGCCCGCCTCGACGCCGCTGGCCTGCCGGCCAGGGTTTTTGGACGGGAAAAGTCGCCCTACTCGATCTGGCGCAAGCTGCAGCGCAAGTCGATCGGCTTCTCGCAGATGTCCGACATCTACGCCTTCCGCGTGATCGTCGACAGCGAGGAGGATTGCTATCGGGCGCTCGGCGTTCTGCACCGGTCTTGGTCCAGCGTGCCCGATCGCTTCAAGGACTTCATCTCGACGCCCAAGCGCAACAATTACCGCTCGCTCCACACCACGGTAGTTGGCCCGCGCGGCATGCGGATCGAGATGCAGATCCGCACCGAATCCATGGACCGCGTCAACGAAGAGGGCGTGGCGGCGCACTTCCGCTATAAGGACGCTTCCTACGGTCTTGACCTTGAAGGCATGGAAGCGGCCGGCGGCCGCGACCCGCTGGCCAATCTTCGGCAGCTGGTCCAGGTGCTGGAACATGGCGGCGACGCCGAGGAACTGGTCGAGCACGCCAAGCTCGAGATGTTCCTTGACCAGGTTTTCGTGTTCACGCCCAAGGGCAAGTTGGTCAGCCTTCCGCGCGGCGCCATGCCATTGGACTTCGCCTATGCCGTCCATACCAGCGTCGGCGACACCTGCATTGGCGTGAAGATCAACGGCGAGCTGAAGCCGCTGCGGACGGGCCTCAACAACGGGGACGTGGTCGAGGTTATCCGGGGCTCCAAGCCCGTGGTGCCGCCCGACTGGCGCTCGCTGACTGTGACCGGTCGCGCGCGTTCGGCCATTCGCCGCCATATCCGCCAGACCGAGAAGGAAGAGTTCCTGCGTCTGGGCCGCTCTTCGGTGGAGCAGATTTTCGAGCGGGCCGGCAAGAAGCTGAAGGACGTGTCGTTGCGACCGATCCTGGAGCGTTATGCGCTGGACAGCGAAGAGAGCCTCTTCGACGCTGTCGGGCGGGGGCGTGTTTCCCCCAGCCAGGTGCTGGAAACGGCCTTCCCCGGCATGAAGGACAGCGACATGGCCGCTGCCTTGGCCCGTCGCAAGATCGAGGGCGGCAAGGGCGCGCGGCTCTATGTGCGTGGCGGCGGCCTGACCCCCGGCGTGTCGCTGCACTTCGCCCATTGTTGCAGCCCGGTTCCGGGCGATCGCATCGTCGGGATTCTTCGCGAGGATGGCACCTCGGGCCAGGACGGGGGCCTGGATGTCCACACTATCGATTGCCCCAAGCTCGCCGACTACGAGGATCGCGAGGATCTCTGGCGCGACCTGAACTGGACGCCCGAGGCCGAGCGCGAGACTGTTTCGCTCACACGTCTGCACGCCACGATCCAGAACGCGCCTGGGGTGCTGGGGCAGGTCTGCACGATCATCGGCGAGGCCGGCGGCAATATCGTCAATCTGCGCATGCACCATCGCCAGAGCGACTTCTTCGACACCGACATCGATGTCGAGGTGCGCGACGCCAAGCACCTGACCAACATCTCGGCGGCGCTCCGGGCCTGTCCGTCGGTTGAGACGGTGGATCGGACCCGGGGTTAGGCCTCGCGAGTGTATTTGCTAGACTCCCGTTAAGGGTGTATCGTGCTCGCTCCAAGAGGGGGCGAGCCATGGGTGACGTGCGGGTCTATTTCGCGACCAATCGCAACGAGTTGCCCGACAACAAGAAGCTGGTCTTTGGGCCGCGCTTTAATCCAGACGGCGTGGCGGCCCTTCGGTTCGGTCATGTGGACTTCCCGGCAGGCGTCGAGACGCTGCAGGGCGGCTCGGTCTTTGTCTATCCCGATGTGAAGGGCGAGCCCGATCCTTCCAAGACCGGCGGCGGCCGGTTCTTGGACGACCTGCGCAAAGAGATGTTGGACGGGCGCGACACGCTGGTTTTCATTCACGGCTTCAACGTCACCTTTAACGGCGCGATCGAGGCCGGGGCGCGGCTGGCGCGCGACGTACGGATCCGGGCCGGCGCCACCGACAACGGGCGACCCGTCAACGTGGTGGTCTTTAGTTGGCCCTCTGACGGGGAGGCGGTCCCCTACATGTCCTATTACAGCGACCGTGAGGATGCGCGCGCATCGGGACCGGCCCTGGCGCGCGCCTATCTGAAATTACGTGACTTTCTGGAACGGCTACAGAAGGAGGATCGCTGCGAGCGCAGTATCCACCTGCTGGCCCACAGCATGGGCAGCTATGTGTTGCGCCAAGGTTTGCAGGCGCTGATCGCCAAGGATGCCGACGGGCTGGTGCGGATCTTCGATCAGATCCTGCTGGCGGCGCCCGACGAGGATGACGACGCTTTCGAGCAGGACAGCAAGCTGAAGCCGCTGCCTAGGATCGGGCGCCAGGTGACGGTCTATTTCAACCCCTCGGATCGGGCCTTGCTGATCTCGGACAAGACCAAAGGCAATCCCGATCGCCTGGGTTCGGATGGACCACGCCTGATCGACATGCTGCCCAAGAAGGTGGTGCTGGTCGACTGCCGCAATGTCGCCGGCGACGCCGACGCTCTGGTCCAGCACAGCTACTACGTGCGCAGTCGGGCCATGGCTTTCGACATCGGTTCGGTGCTTGCGGGCATGGACGCCGAGACGATCGGCAACCGCGACTACGTCCTGTCGCTGCGAGCCTGGCGGATCAGTAAGGAGCTGGTTTAGAGCCGGCTCAGAACCGCTACGGCATCGGCCGTTGAGGCGGTGAGGGGGGCCGGAAGGGCGTTGAGCGGGAACCAGCCCCATTCGTACAGGGCGTGGTCTTCCATGATCACAGGTTCGCCCTCGAAGCATTCGGCGCGATAGGTGATGGCCACCCAGTGGTAGTCTGCCGCAATCATGTCGGTTACCGACAGCACCGGTCCTGCGACGATCCGGATGCCCAGTTCCTCCTCGATCTCGCGCTCGGCGCAGGCGCGGGCCGCTTCGCCCCAGTCCAGCTTGCCGCCGGGCACGCCCCAGTGATCTGCCTCGGGGTTCTTGACTCGCTTGACCAGCAGCAGGCGGCCCTGATCGTCAAGGATGGCGGCACCACAGCCGATGCGAGGACGGGTAACTTCGCTCATGGGCTGGATAGACCCAAAACCGGCACCGCACGCAAGGCGGCGTTTGAAGTCTCGGACGGGTGCGTTATATCCGCCGACCATGACCAATGATGACGTCCTCGACGAATTCCGCGCTGCCGGAGCCCTGCGTGAAGGCCACTTCGTGCTGTCCAGTGGCCTGCACAGCCCGGTCTTCTTGCAGAAGAACCTGGTGTTCATGCGGCCTGAACGCTGCGAGCGGCTTTGCAAGGCCCTGGCCGAGAAGATTGTCGCCACCGTGGGTCAGCCCGAGGTGGCGGTGTCGCCTGCTGTCGGCGGGATCATCCCGGGCTATGAAACGGCCCGTCACCTCAACGTGCCTTCGATCTATGTCGAGCGCGAGGGGGGCAGTTTCAAGTTCCGTCGCGGCTTCCACCTCGAGCCAGGCCAGAAGGTCGTGATGGTCGAGGATATCGTCACCACCGGCCTGTCGTCGCGCGAGTGCATCGCCGCGATCCAGGAAGCCGGCGGCGACGTCATCGCTGCGGCCTGCATCGTCGACCGCTCGGGCGGCAAGGTGGATGTCGGCGTGCCGCTGGTCTCGCTGTGCAGCCTGGAAGTGCCCGCGTACCCGGCCGATGCTCTGCCACCGGAGCTTGCCGCGATCCCCATCGAGGACCCGGGCAGCCGCCGGCTGCGCTAAGCCCCTATTTGGCGGTTGGCGGCGTCAGCTGCTTGACCGGCCATTCCACGCCCAGCTGTTCCAGATAGGTCCCGTACTTGGCGGGATCGTAGTAGAACTTGCTCATCGCCGGCCGATAGGTCGCCATGATGTTGGCGTTGATCTGGGTCTGGGGCATGTCGGTCGCCGCCAGCATCGGCACGTATTTCTGGTCCTTGGTCTGGACGTCCTTGAAATAGCTGTTGGCCGCAGTCAGCAGCTTGGGCTGGGTCAGGAGATCCAGCGCCGTCATCGCGACCACCTTGGAGCCCGCTACCACGCCCTTGTGGGCGATCGGCGTGGCCATGGAGATGGCGTTGGCCCAATGGTGTCCGGGCAGCTCGGGGATGTTGGCCGGATAGTTGATCGTGATGGTCGGCATGATCCACGAGATGTCGCCGATATCGTCCGAGCCGCCGCTTTCCGGCTTGGGGTCCGGCGGCGACAGGCCTTTGAGCTTGACGTCGAGACCGGTCTGCTTGGGCGCGCCGATGTTGGTCTGGACGGCCTTGGCGAACGCCTGCTCGTCGGCGGTCCAGACCGGCAGGCCGACTGTCTCGATATTGGCCTGGGCCGCCTCAGCCATCGGTCGGTTGAAGTGCCGCGGCGCCGCCGTACCGATCACCTGGTGGTCGACCTTGGTGTCGGTCATGTCGGCGGCGGCCTGGGCGATCCTGTCTCCGATCGCGTAGTTTTTCTTGATCGCGTCGAAGGTCTGTTCGCGGAAATAGTACCAGACGCTGGCTTCGGACGGCACGACATTGGGCTGATCGCCGCCATCGACGATGACATAGTGCGAGCGCTGCTCGGGCCGCAGATGCTCGCGGCGCATGTTCCAGCCGATGTTCATCAGCTCGACCGCGTCCAGAGCGCTGCGGCCCCGCCAGGGGGCGCCGGCCGAATGGGCCGACTCGCCGTGGAAATTGTATTTTACGGACACCAGGCCGGTGCCGGTCGGCTGCCCCCATGTGGTCGCAAGATTGGAACCGACATGGGTAAAGATCGTCGCATCGACGCCGTTGAATACGCCGTCGCGGACCATGTAGGCCTTGCCGGCCACCAGCTCCTCGGCGACGCCGGGCCACAGCATCAGGGTCCCGGCGATGTTCTCCTTGATCATCAGGTCCTTCAGCGCCAACGCCGCAACGACATTGAGGGCCTGACCGGAATTGTGTCCCTCGCCGTGACCGGGCGCGCCGGCAATGATGGGGTCGTGCCAAGGCACGCCAGGCTTCTGCGAGGCCTTGGGGATGCAGTCGATGTCGCTGCCCAGGGCGATGACCGGTCCACCGACGCCGTGCGTCCAGGTGGCTGTCCAGGCCGTTGGGATGCCCGAGACCCCGCGCTTGATGGTGAAGCCGTTCTGCTCCAGCACACCGGTGATGTATCTAGAGGTCTCGATCTCCTGAAAGCCCAGCTCGCCGTAGGAGAAGATCTGGTCGTTCATGACCTGCGAAAGCTTGGCGCGCGACTCGACGCCGGCCACGGCCTGAGTCTTGAGGGACTTTAGCTTCGCTGGCGAAATCGAGGCGGCGAGGGCGGAAGACGCGACGCCCGATAGCAGTATCGCCAGGGCCGTAGCCCGCAACGTGTTGCCGAACATGCACATCCGCCCCGTTTGACTCGTCCAGCTATGACCTTGTGGGGCGGCGCGGGCGGTGTCCACGGCGTTTTCGAATTCCTGGCGCCTTGCGTGGCCACCTTCGGGCCTCCACCTTGCGAAGCAATGGCGATAGGATGCCGGCGTGGCTATCACCTGCCGCAGAACGCGCGACGTGAGGTTTTCCCATTTCCGGCAAGCATCCAACTATCGTCCGGCTGGGCGTCAATATCGACCACGTGGCGACGATTCGTAATGCACGGGGCTCCGTCTATCCTGAGCCTGTGCGCGCGGCCGAACTGGCCCTGGCCGCCGGCGCCGATGGCATAACCGCCCACCTCCGCGAGGATCGCCGGCACATCTCCGACGCTGATATCGCGGTGCTGACCGATCTGTGCCTGAAGCGGGGCAAGCCCCTGAACTTCGAGATGGCGGTCACCGAGGAAATGGTCGGTATTGCGCTAAAGGCCCGGCCCCATGCCGCCTGTCTGGTGCCCGAGCGCCGAGAGGAAGTGACCACAGAGGGCGGGCTGGACATCGTGCGCGGCTATGACGCCATCGCTGCGGCTACGGCCCGTCTTCGCGAAGCCGGCAGCAGGGTCTCGCTTTTCATCGACGCCGAGGCGGCCCAGATCGAGGCCTCGCATCGCCTGGGTGCACAGGTGATTGAGCTCCACACGGGTGCCTATTGCGACGCAGCTCGGGCCGGTGAGGTCCAGCGCGCGGAGGCTATACTTCAACGCCTGAAGACGGGCGCGGAATTTGCCACGAGCCTGGGTCTTGAGGTGCACGCCGGCCACGGGATCGACTATGCGACGGTCAAGCCTATCGCCGCCATCCCCCAGATCGCCGAACTGAATATCGGCCACTTCCTGATCGGCGAGGCGATTTTCGTTGGGCTTCCGCAGGCCATCCATCGGATGCGCGCCCTGATGGACGCCGCGCGTCTGGAATTGGTCGCATGATTGTCGGAATCGGGTCGGATCTTTGCGACATCCGCCGAGTCGAGAAGTCTCTGGAGCGGTTTGGCGACCGTTTCACAAACAAGGTCTTCACCGAAGTCGAGCGCAAGCGGTCCGAGCGAAAGCCAGATCGCGCCAGCAGCTATGCCAAGCGGTTCGCCGCCAAGGAGGCCTGTTCCAAGGCGCTGGGCACGGGCCTCAAGCAGGGCGTGCATCTGGGCGGAATGGGCGTGGTCAACCTGCCGTCGGGCCAGCCGACAATGGTCCTGACCGGTGGGGCGGCTGAACGTCTTGCTGCGCTTACCCCGCCGGGCAAGAAGGCCGTGATCCACCTGTCTCTGACCGACGATCATCCCTGGGCGCAGGCCTTCGTGATTATTGAGGCCGTCTGAGCTCAAGCCGCCTCCAAGGATCGCGTGGCCATGAATGACTATCTCCTGCTGATGCATGGCGATTCTTCAGGCGAGGCCTTGGACCAATGGCCGGCCTGGTTGGACAGGTTGGCGATGGAGGGGCGGCTTCTCGGCGGAAGCGCCATCGGCGGAGGGGAATGTGTCAGGCGGGACGGCACCCCGGCTGCGATCTCAAGCCATATCACCGGCTTTGTACGCATTGCCGCCGCCGATCTCGACGATGCCAGGGCGTGCCTGGCTGGAAATCCGGTCTACGAGGCAGGCGGCAGTGTCGAAATCCGCCTTCTGCCGACCGACGGATAGCGGTTGCGTCCGCCCAACCTGTGCCATGAAGCCGAGATAACCGGCGAGGCGCTTGCCCCTGTGGCCAACCGCGTCTAGCAAAGCCTGTCCGGTTCGCCGGAACCCATTCTAGGAAGAGCCCAGCCCCCGCATGACCGACGCCGACACCTCGCCCCCTGAAGACAAGGGCGGCGCCGTCAAGGAAATCATCGAGATCGTCAAGACAGTGGCCTACGCCCTGTCGATCGCCTTGGTGCTGCGGGTGCTGCTGTTCCAGCCCTTCACGATCCCGTCAGCCTCGATGGAGCCCAACCTCCTGGAAGGCGACTACATCATCGTCAGCAAGTTCAGCTACGGCTGGAGCCGCCACTCGATCCCGTTCAGCCCCAAGATCTTCGAGGGCCGTATTCTGGGCAAGTCGCCCAAGCGCGGCGACATCATCGTCTTCAAGCTGCCCCGCGACGGACGCACCGACTACATCAAGCGGTTGATCGGCATGCCCGGCGACAAGGTCCAGGTGCGCTCTGGCGCGGTCTATATCAATGGCAAGGCGCTGCCGCAGGCCGCGCAGGCCCCCGCCCTGGTCGATATGGGGTATGGCTTTACCCAGCAGGTCCAGCGCTTCGAAGAAACCAATCCCGAAGGCCGCAAGTACGCCACCCAGGACTTCGCGCCCGACAGCCGTGGCGACAACACCGGTGTCTATACCGTACCGGCGAACTGCTACTTCTTCATGGGGGACAATCGCGACAACTCGGCCGATAGCCGTTTCGACCCCGGCACCTCGCCGCTCGACACCGGTCCGGGGGTCTGCAAGTGGGACTACGAACTGGACCAGTACATCGGTGACGAGGTTGGCGTCGGCTTCGTCCCGGCCGAAAACCTGGTGGGCAAGGCCCAGATCATCCTGCTGTCGTGGAACCGCGATGCGTCTTTGTTCAAGCCTTGGACCTGGGTGATGGATGCCCGCTACAACCGCTTCTTCCGCGTTCTGAAGTGATCGCGGTCGGAACCTTGCGCCATGGATAACAGACGGGCCGCCGCCGTCGGCGACCTGGAGCGTCGCATTGGTCATGCATTTTCGGACAGGACGCTGCTGGAGCAAGCCCTGACGCACGCCAGTGTCGGAGACGGCGCCAAGAAGACCGCTGACAACGAAGTTCTGGAGTTCATCGGAGACCGCGTGCTGGGCCTATTGGCTGCCGAGGCCTTGGCCGAGCGATTTCCGCAGGCCAAGGAGGGCGAACTTGCGCCGCGCCTGAACGCCCTTGTCAGCCGTGAGACCTGCGCTCGAGTGGCCCGCGCTGCTGAGCTGGGCCCCGCGCTTAGGCTGTCGGCATCGTCGAGCAAGATCGGTGGTCGAGAGACCGAGTCGATCCTGGCCGGTGGCGCCGAGGCCCTGATGGCTGCGCTCTATCGCGATGGAGGGCTTGAGACCGCCCGCCGTGTTTTTCTGGACCTGTGGAGCGCCGAGTTCGACCGCGCGGCGCAGGGCAAGCCGCGTGACCCCAAGACGGCGCTCCAGGAATGGGCCCAGGCGCAGGGCAAGCCCTTGCCGTCCTATGCCGTCATGGATCGTACAGGCCCCGACCACGCGCCGGTTTTTACGGTGCAGGTGACCGTTGCGGGTTTCGATCCGGCGCTGGCCAGCGGCCGCTCTCGACAGGAAGCCGAGAAGGCCGCCGCCAAGGCGCTGCTGGAGCGTGAAGCGGCGACCTGAGCCTTCAGGCTTACGGCTTGAGCTTCCATCCAGCGAACAGTGCGCCGCCAGTAAACCCGTCCCGTGAGATGGGGATGGCGACCAGCTCGGCAATACCGTGCGGCGGGGCGCTTTTGTTTCGCGGCTCAGCCTTCTATATGCGAACGCCTGTTTCCTCTGATCCCTGACTCCCCGGAAGATTGCGCCGCATGGCCCGTATCCTGATCACCTCCGCCCTGCCGTACATCAACGGCATCAAGCACCTGGGCAATCTGGCGGGATCGATGTTGCCGGCCGACGTCTATGCGCGGTTCCAGCGGGCTCGGGGCAATGAGACGCTCTACATCTGCGCCACCGACGAGCATGGAACCCCGGCCGAGCTGGCCGCCGCCGCTGCCGGCCAGGACGTCGAGACCTACTGCGCCGAGCAGCATATTCTGCAGCGCGACGTCGCCGCCGCCTTCGGCCTGTCGTGGGACTGGTTTGGCCGCTCGTCCTCGCCGCAAAACCGCAAGCTGACCCAACACTTCGCCGAAGTTCTTGAGGCCAACGGCCTGATCGAGGAGCGGGTCGACCAGATGGTCTATTCCATCGACGACAAGCGCTTCCTGCCTGACCGCTATATCGAGGGCACCTGCCCGCACTGCGGCTTCGAGAAGGCGCGCGGCGACCAGTGTGACAGCTGCGGCAACCTGCTGGATCCCACCGACCTGAAGAACGCCTATTCGGTGATCTCGGGCTCGCGGAACCTGGAGGTGCGTGACACCCGCCACCTCTATCTCCTCCAGACGAAAATGGCTGACCGCATCAGGGCCTGGGTCGATACGCATGGCGACTGGCCCATTCTGGCCAAGTCGATCGCCTACAAGTTCCTGGATGAGGGCCTGATCGACCGCGGCATCACCCGCGACCTCGCCTGGGGCGTGCCGGTGGTCAAGGACGGCGCGCCGCGTCCGGGCATGGAAGGCAAGGTCTTCTATGTCTGGTTCGACGCCCCCATCGAATACATCGCCGCCACCCAGGAATGGGCCGAAGCCGAGGAGGGCCGCGACTGGCAGCGCTGGTGGCGCACCGACGCCGGCGCCGATGACGTTCGCTATGTCGAGTTCATGGGCAAGGACAACGTCGCTTTCCACACGGTCAGCTTCCCGGCGACGATCCTGGGCTCGGAAGAGCCGTGGAAGAGCGTCGATATGCTCAAGGCCTTCAACTGGCTGAACTGGTATGGTGGAAAGTTCTCGACCAGCTCCAAACGGGGCGTCTTCATGGACGCGGCTTTGGAGATCCTGCCGCCGGATTTCTGGCGCTGGTATCTGACCTCGAACGCGCCCGAGAGCTCGGATACCGCCTTCACCTGGGAGATGTTCGCCAGCTCGGTGAACCGCGACCTGGCCGACGTGCTGGGCAACTTCATCAACCGCATCCTGAAGTTCACCGAAGGCAAGTTCGACGGTGTCGTGCCCGAGGGCGGTGAGCCGGGGCCGCTCGAAGAAAAGCTGTTCGCCGACGTCTCGGCCCGCCTTGCTGATCTCGCCGAACAGATGGACGCCATCGAGGTGCGCAAGAGCGCCCAGGCGCTGCGGGCCCTGTGGGTGGTCGGCAACGAGTATCTGCAGGAAGCCGCGCCCTGGACCGCGATCAAGACTGACCGCGACCGCGCCGCTGTCATCGTTCGCACGGCTCTGAATCTCGCGGCGCTGTATGCCAAGATTTCAGCCCCGTTTATTCCGTTCGCGGCCGGGGAGATCGCCAAGGCCTTCTCGCTGGACGTCCCCGCGGCCTGGCCGTCGAACGACGCCGCGGTCGAGCTCAGCAGGCTGCCGGTCGGCCTGTCGGTGCGCGCGCCCGAGGTGCTGTTCAAGAAGATCGACGAGGACATGATTGCCGAATGGACGGCCCGCTTCGGCGGGGCGGAAGAGGGGTGATCTTCGTCCACGATATGGGCCGCGCCGGCCGATGAGCAGCCTGACCCGGCTCAGCTTCTTCTATGTCGCGATCTATCTCGGGACGGGCGTCAGCCTGCCCTATATCGCCACCTATCTGCGCGACCGGGGGATGAGCGGCGCGGCCATCGGCCTGATCCTGGCCATACCGATGCTGGCCCGGCCGTTCACGGGTCCGGCCCTGGCGGTGTGGGCCGATGGTTTCACCCTGCGGCGCTCGCCGATGGTGTTGCTGTCGCTAGGTGCCGGACTGGGTTACGCGGCCCTGCTGATCGCGCCCGGTGCCCTGGGCCTGGCCATCGCCTGGCTGATCGGCCAGACGCTGCTGTCGACGGTTTCGCCCCTGGTCGACGTCATCACCTTGCGACGGGCGCGCACCGAGGGGTTCAACTACGGCCTGCCAAGGGGCATGGGCTCGGCGGCCTTCATCGTCGCCAACCTGATCATGGGCGTCGTCCTGGCGGTCGCAGCGCCGGAGATCATTCCGATCTGGATCGCGGCGGCCGCATTCCTCACGGCCCTGGCGGCTGCGGTGTTCGTGCCGCCCGAGCGGGTCCATGCCGAAGGCGCCAAGCCCGTCGGGTCAGAGCGCTGGAAAGGTCTCGGATCGCTCCTTCGCGACCAGACCTTCCAGCTGGCCGTGATGACCGCCGGTCTGATCCAGGGCGCTCACGCCTTCTACTACGGATTCTCGACCATCCTCTGGCGGGGGCAGGGGATTTCCGAGCCGGTCATCGGCCTGCTGTGGGGCGTTGGCGTCGCCGCCGAGGTGGCCTTCATGTGGTTCCTGGAGCCCTGGTGCCGCAAGATCGGACCTGAAAAGCTGATGATCCTGGGCGGGGCAGCGGCGGTGCTGCGGTGGATCGCCTATGCTTTTGCGCCGCCACTGTGGATGCTGTTTCCGATGCAGGCGCTGCACGCCCTGACCTTTGCGGCCAGCTTCCTGGCCTCACTGCGCCTGATCGAGAAACTGACCCCGCCGGCCAACGCCTCGGCCGCCCAGGCGATCAACTCGGCCCTGTCGGGTGGCCTTACCTTGGGCGTCGCGACCCTGTGTGCCGGGCCGCTGTTCGATGCGTTCGGCGTTCACGGCTATCTGGCCATGGCCGGCGTGGCGGCCCTGGGCCTGGCCGGAGCCATCACCCTGAACCGCCGCACCGGACGGTTTCATATGTCGTAGTCGACCTCGCGGCCTTCCAGCCATTCGACGATCCGCTCGGCCGCCTCGACCGGGCTCATGGCCGTGGTGTCGATGCGCAGTTCGGGGGCTTCGGGGGCCTCATAAGGGCTGTCGATACCGGTGAAGTTTTTCAGTTGGCCCGCCCGGGCCTTGGCGTACAGACCCTTGACGTCGCGCTGTTCGGCCACGGCCAGAGGCGTATCGACAAAGACCTCGATGAACTCGCCGCCCTCCAGGATCTCGCGGGCCATGCGGCGTTCGGCGCGGAACGGTGAGATGAAGGCGGTCAGCACGATCAGGCCGGCGTCGACCATCAGCTTGGCCACCTCGGCGACCCGGCGGATGTTCTCGACCCGGTCCTCCTCGGTGAAGCCGAGGTTCTTGTTGAGGCCATGACGGACGTTGTCGCCGTCGAGGAGATAGGTGTGACGACCCAGGGCGTGCAGACGCTTCTCGACCAGATTGGCGATGGTCGACTTGCCGGCGCCGGACAAGCCGGTCAGCCAGACGACCTGGCCTCGCTGGCCCTTCAGGGCGGCGCGGGATTGTTTTGTAACGTCCGTATGTTGCCAGTGAATGTTGTCAGCCCGGCGTAGGGCGAAGTTCAGCATGCCCGCGCCGACCGTGCGGTTGCTCATCCGGTCGATCAGGATGAAGCCGCCCAGTTCGCGATTGTCAGCATAGGCCTCGAACGGCACGGCCTGGTCCAGCGACAGATTGACCAGACCGATTTCGTTCAGCTCCAGACGTTTGGCTGCCGTGTGCTCCAGAGTGTTGACGTTCACCCGGTGCTTGATTTCAGTGATGCTGGCACCGACCGTGCGGGCGCCGATCTTCAGCAGATAGGCGCGGCCTGCCGGCAGGGGCTCGTCGTCCATCCAGACGACCGTGGCCTCGAACTGACCCGCTATAGGGCTAGGCGCATCGGCGGCGACGATCAGGTCTCCGCGCGAGATGTCGATCTCGTCGGTCAGCGTGATGGTCACCGACTGCCCGGCTACAGCCTGGGGCAGGTCATCGGGCAGGGTGACGATGCGATCGACACGGCTCTCGCGGCCCGACGGTAGCACGCGGACGCGGTCGCCAGGCTTGACCACGCCCGAGGCGATCAGGCCCGAGAAGCCCCGGAAGTCGAGATTGGGCCGGTTGACCCACTGAACCGGCATGCGGAACGGCTTGGCCTGCAGATCGTCCTCGACCTGCACGTCTTCCAGCCAGTCCATCAGGATCGGGCCATTGTACCAGGGCGAGGCCTCGCTCTTGCTGGCCATGTTGTCGCCGCCCAGACCCGAGATCGGGATGGGGGTGAAGACCGACAGGCCGATCTGGTCAGCGAAGGCGCGGTAGTCGGCGACAATGGCGTCGAATACCGTCTGGTCCCAGCCGACGAGATCCATCTTGTTCACCGCCAGAACGACATGGCGAATGCCGAGCAGGCTGACGAGATAGGAGTGGCGGCGGGTCTGGGTCAGCACGCCCTTGCGGGCGTCGATCAGGATCACGGCCGCGTCAGCGGTCGAGGCCCCGGTGACCATGTTGCGGGTGTACTGCTCGTGGCCGGGCGTATCGGCGACAATGAACTTGCGCTTGTCGGTTGAGAAGAAGCGGTAGGCGACATCGATGGTGATGCCTTGTTCGCGCTCGGCGGCCAGGCCATCCACCAGCAAGGCAAAGTCGATCGCGCCGCCTTGCGTGCCGACCCGCTTGGAGTCGGCTTCGAGGGCCGCCATCTGGTCCTCGAAGATCATTTTGCTGTCGTACAGCAGTCGCCCGATCAGGGTGGACTTGCCGTCGTCTACCGACCCACAGGTGATGAAGCGCAGCAGCGACTTGTGCTGGTGGGCGACGAGGTAGGCGTCGATGTCGTCGGCGATCAGATCGGAGGGCTTGTAGATGGTATTCATCAGAAATAGCCCTCCTGCTTCTTCTTCTCCATCGACCCGGACTGGTCATGGTCGATGACCCGGCCCTGGCGTTCGCTGCTTGTGGCCAGCAGCATTTCCTGGATGATTTCAGGCAGGGTTGATGCCGTGCTCTCGACGGCCCCCGTCAGGGGATAGCAGCCCAGTGTGCGGAAACGGACGCTCTTCATCTGCGGAACTTCGCCGGGCTTCAGCCGGAACCGTTCATCATCCACCATGATCAAGCTGCCGTCGCGCTCGACCACTGGCCGCTCGGCCGCGAAGTAAAGTGGCACGATGGGGATGTTTTCCAGGTGGATGTATTGCCAGACGTCCAGCTCGGTCCAGTTGGAGATCGGGAACACCCGCAGACTTTCGCCGGGATGCTTGCGGGTGTTGTAGAGCTTCCAAAGTTCGGGGCGCTGGTTCTTGGGGTCCCAGCGCTGCTCGGCCGAGCGGAAGCTGAAAACCCGTTCCTTGGCGCGACTCTTCTCCTCGTCGCGGCGCGCGCCGCCGAAGGCCGCATCGAAGCCGTACTGGGCGAGGGCCTGCTTGAGCCCTTCAGTCTTCCACATGTCGGTATGGAGGGCGCTACCGTGGTCGAATGGGTTGATGCCCTTGGCCTCGGCTTCCGGGTTCTTGTGGACCAGCAGATCAAAGCCCAGCTCGGTGGCGACCTTTTCGCGCAAATCGTACATGGCCCGGAACTTCCAGGTCGTATCGACGTGCAGCAGCGGGAAGGGGGGGCGCGAAGGGAAGAACGCCTTGGCCGCCAGATGCAGCATCACGGCGCTGTCCTTGCCGATCGAATACAGCATGACGGGGCGTTCGCACTCGGCCGCCACCTCCCGCAGGATGTGGATGCTCTCGGCCTCCAGGCGCTGAAGATGGGTCAGACGGGCTGGTGAAAGGTCGGTCATGAACGTTTCCCGCGCAGGACTGGGCGCGATCGATGCAAGCTGGGTAGGGGCCAAGACAGGGCTCCGCAAATCGAAATGACCCCAGCCGCGAAAGTGATCTCGCGACTGACGCCGTATTATGGCGACCTAGTCAGGCATTGGCTTCACGACAACCACTGGAATTCTGGAGGCGCTGTGAGCTTGTGTGGGGCTGGCCGTCATCACCATAACGAAAAGTTCACTCGGCTCTGACATCGGCCTATCGCATAACGGCGCTATCCAAGCGTGGGCATTCCAATGAGTTTCTTGGCTGAAATCCTCGCCGTTATGGTCGTTTGGCTGTCATCCTTGGCGTTGTGCCAGTTTGGCGTTGTTGTCGACGACAAGCCCAAGGCCAAGCCCGCTAAAGAGCGGGTTGTTACACGTTCGCCGCGTATCAGCCCGTCACCAGTCACCATCCGTGCGCCAGGCACCGCGCCTGCGGCGACGTAACCCCTGAAAACTCAACCGAAGCCGCTTTGCGCGCGAGCTTTTCGCCGCTAGGTTCATGCATTATGCGAAATGGGGTTTGCGCGCGGATTGTTCGTCGCTCCCCACGCCGACTGCCTTGGGACCTTGGCTCTGTATGAAGCCTAAGAAGCGCCAACCGCTCGATTTTTCCGCGCCTTCGGTGGAGAGGCCCCCCGAGGAGCTCCTAACCGCGCCTGACTTCCCGATGTTCGACTCGTCCGCCTGGCCTGCCATCGCGGAAGCGGCTGAGGTTGGGGCCGCGCTCGATGCTGAACTCGATGCCCCGCCGTCGGAACTTGGTCAGGACCTCGATCTCGATATAGCCGAACCGGGAATTGTCAGTCCGCCCGAGCCGTTCACGCCCAGGGCGCGTGCAGCGTCGCGACGTAGCCGCTTTGTCGATGCGCCAGCGCCTGAATCGTCATTCGAGCCGCCACCCGTTTCGGCAACCTCTCTGGCGACAAGCGCCGCGCAGCCGCCCGCGCCGGTGCCCGTAGCCGAGCGCGACGTTGCGCCGACCCCAGCTGAGCCGCGCATGACCTCTCCGGATGTGCGTCGTCCGCCGCCTGAGCCTTTTGAGCTTCCGCCAAAGTCCGACAGGTCGCCGATGTCGGCGCTTTTGTTCTGGACGCTGGCTGTCGCAGCGGCATCACTATGGTCCTTGGCACCTATCGCTTTTGCGTTGGGCTATTCTCGGGATGTTCCCGCTCTCAAGGTCGAAGGCTTCGCCCTAAGCGTGTTCGCCGGACTGGCCATCGGGCCAGCCTTGTTGACCTTGCTGGGTGCCTATTTGCTCCGTCAGGCTCAGGGCGTGTCGGCAGAGCTGCGCCGTAGCCGAATACTGACCGACCGACTGGTGACTCCGGCGGTGCTGGCCGCTGCGGGTGCGTCTGGTGCCGTGGAGGCGGTTCGCAACCAGATCGACCATGCGACGGCCTCGGCCGAAGAGGCCCGCGACCGGATTTTGGCGCTGCGTCAGGCGCTGGCAGAAGAAACCGCCAACCTGGTCCTGGCCGCGACGGAGTCGGCGCGGATGGCCGACCAGTTGGCACAGGGACTGGGGCATGAACGCCAGGCTCTCGAAACCCTTTCGTACAACCTCGACACGCGCTCGACCGCCGTGGTCGACGCGATCGGCAGCCAAGCTCGGATGGTCGCTGAGGCCTCCGATCTGGCCGAGACGCAACTGCGGGAAGCCGAAGCGGCTCTGGCAGCCCGGGCCGCCGATCTGGCCGCCGCCGCCGCTGAAGCGTCCGACGCGGCGCGGGTCGGAGCCGAGGATATCTCTCGCCAAATCGCCCGGCTCGAAACCGCAGGCCAGGGTCTGGGCGACCAGATGAACGCGGTCGAGAAAAATCTCGCCCAACAGCGCGCCGCCTTGGTGGCTGCCAGCCAGAGCCTTCGCTCGGAACAGGAAGACTTCGCCGCCGAGACCGAGACTCGCACGGCTCAACTGACCGAGTTCGTCTCATACACCCGCGTCGGGGCCACCGAGCTCAGCGAAATTGCGGCGATGGGCGCGGAGGTGCTTCGCGGCCTGATCGCTGCCGCAGCCGAGCAGTTCAAGGACATGGCCCAGACAGCTCGGGATGAGCGCGAGACCCTGACCGAAGAGGCCGGCAAGGTGCTATCGACGATCGCCGATATTGCGGCGGGTCAGCGCGAAGGCCTTGAGGTCGAGCTGAAACAGGCCATGGAAGCGCTAGCCGCCTCGGCCCTGAAGGCCAGCGAAGGCGTCGACGCCCGCGTCACGGCGGCGCGCAGCCGCGTTGACCAATTGAACGAGATCGCCTTCGCCGCCGGCCAGAAGGCCGACACGGTCTTCGAATCCCGGATGGAGGAGGCGCGCGACCTCATCGAGCAGTCTGCCCAGATGGTCGAGCAGGCTGGCGCCCGTACAGCCCAGAAGCTGGCTGAGGCGGTCCAGACCGCTCGAGGCACATTGGGCGAGCTGGAAGCCATGCTCGATGAGGTCGGGCAACGGACCGCCGAGATGCCTGCAGAGGCTTTGCAAAAGGCCGTCGAGGTCCGTGCGTCGATCGAGAAGGGCATCGAGGAACTCATGGCTTCGGCCCGTCGAACGGCCGAGGAAACCGCCGCGATCGACCAGGCTTTCCAGGACCGTGTTCGTCGCAACTACGATGCGCTGAGCGAGGCTGCCAGCATGATGGCCAGCGCTACGCCAGCGGCTCGCGCGCCTGCGTCGTCAGTGGCGCGTAGCCGGCCTACACCCCCGGCTGCGGTCCCGACGCCGCCACCGGTCGAGGCCGAGGACGAGCCGGTTCCGGTCGAATCCGGTCCCCGGCCACGCCTTCGCCTGACCCCCACCGCCACAGACGACGAATTCCGCGAAGTCTTCGAGACTGCCGGTGGTCGCGCCGCGCCTCCGCCGGTTGACGGCCCCGATGGCCAGCCGCCGGGCTGGAGCTGGCGCTCGCTGCTGTCCGGTATCGAAAGCAAGTCGCCGGGCGACGCCGCACTGGGCGAGAGACTGGCGGCCGAGATCTCAGCCATGGGCATCGATCCCCACGCCCTCTTGCCGCGCGGTCGGATCGACGAGGTCGCCGCCGCGATCCAGAGCCATGATGCCGGCGCCGCCCGTGAGGTCGTCAAGCGTCTGGCCCCTGCCGCCATTCGCCGTCTCGTCCGTCGCCTGTTCTCGGATGCCGCTCTGCGGGCCAATACCGAGCGCTTCCTCAAGCGTTATGCAGGGATGATCGACGAGGCCGGCGGTCAGGATCGCGAGGGCTTCCTGGTGGCGGCGCTGCTGTCGTCTGACGCCGGGCGGGCCTACCTGCTGCTGGACGCCGCGACCGGCGACCTGGCCTGATCAGCGAACGATGCTCAAGCGAGCCTTCGATGCGGCCGCTGCAGGGTGCGGGCTTCTTGTCCTGGGTGTTCCGCTGGCGATGCTGTGGGGGCTGGTGCGGCTGACCTCGCCGGGACCGGCTCTTTACTGGTCAAGCCGGGTGGGACGAGCGGGCAGGCTGTTTTGCATGCCCAAGTTTCGGACCATGCGGATCGACACGCCCGAGGTCGCAACCCATCTGCTGGCCGACCCTGATCGCTGGCTGACGTCTATAGGCCCCACGCTTCGTCGACTGAGTCTGGACGAGTTGCCCCAGCTATGGAGTGTCCTGGTGGGCGATATGAGCCTGGTCGGACCCCGACCGGCGCTGTTCAATCAAGACGACCTGATTACAGCGCGCGCCACTGTCGGCGTGGATCGATTGCGGCCCGGCGTGACGGGTTGGGCTCAGATCAATGGCCGGGACGAACTGTCCATCGCGGACAAGGTCGCACTCGACGCCGAGTATCTGGCGCGCCGTTCGTTCCCGTTCGACCTGATGATCCTGCTACGCACGATCGCCCCGGTCCTAACCGGCCGGGGCGTTACGCGCTGATCGTCAGGTTTCAGCCCAGATCGACATAGGCCTTTTCGAGCGCGCGGACGAACACGGGGCTCGCGGCCAGGGCCGGCGGAAACACGGTTTCCAGCGTCAGGAAGGCGGCCACGTCGCCGGCAGCGTCTCCGGTACAGTCGGCCGCAATGGCGATGAGGCGATCGGCAAGAGGGTCAACGATCTTCTCGCCGCTGTTGCCGCGCAGGCGAAGGAAGCGCATCCAGGCGGCTAGAGGTATGGCCAGGCGCTCTACGGACCGACCAGCCTCCAGGGCTTCGGTCAGCGTGCCAAGGATGCGGAAGGGCAGCTTCTGCGAGCCATCCCAAGCGATCTGGGACAGCAGATGTCGGATCTCGGGATTGAGGAAGCGTTGCAAGATGGCTTCGGCATAGGCCAGCAGGTCCAGGCCGCGGGGTGCCGAGAGGGTGGGGATGATGTCCTCGACCATCAGATCATGCGCCAGCTTGGCCAGCACCGGATCGCCCATCGCTTCAAACACCGTCTCATGGCCGCGCAGGATCCCGGCATAGGCGAGGGTGGAATGCACACCGTTCAACAGGCGTAGCTTGGCACGCTCGAACCCGCGCACATCGTCAGTCAGAATCACGCCGACGCTGGCCAGGTCAGGCGCATCAGCGCCCAACACGTCCTCGACCACCCACTGGGTGAAGGCCTCGCGCTGGATCGGCCAGGCGTCATTCAGGCCTGTCGCGGCCTCGACCCGGGCCCGCAGGGCGTCGTCTGTCGCAGGTGTGATGCTGTCGACCATGGTGCGCGGAAAGCGGCCCTCAGCCTCGATCCAGGCGGCCAGTTCCGGGTCGATCTTCGCCGCAAAGGTCGTGACCGCCGCCTTCAGGCGCCAGCCATTGTCGGCGAGGTTGTCGCACGCCACCACGGCATAAGGCACCAGTCCGGCAGCGAAGCGGCGACGCAGACCCTCAACCAGATAGCCGATGGAGCTGACCGGCTCTCGCGGACAGGCAAGGTCATGGACGATGTCGGGGTGGGCTTCATCAAGACCGCCGTCGGCAGTCAGGCAATAGCCCTTTTCGGTCACAGTCAGGGTGACCATGCGGGTCATGGGCGCTGCGAGGCGCGCGAGTACAGCGGGCGGATCTTCAGGCGCGACCAGAACCTCGACGATGGCGCCGATGATCCGGAAGGTCGTTTCCTGGTCCAGTTGGGCCAGGCAGTAGAGGCCATCCTGGGGCGCCAGAGCATCTCGAACGCCGGGGCTCTTTAGCGATACGGCGCAGATACCCCAGCGAGGATCCTGGGCCAGCAACTGGTCGAAGTAGAAGGCTTGGTGGGCGCGGTGAAAGGCACCAGGCCCCAGGTGCACGACGCCGATGGTGACCTTGTCGCGGTCATATGCCGGCTGGAGAACGCCCGGCAGGGCGGCGGGGCTGCTGGTCGCGCGCAGGCGAAGCGACTGGGACATTGTAGAGGCCATCAAAGAGTCACGCCTTGTTTCCAGATGGCGATTTCGCGCTCGCCGTTGATCTCGGCCTTGGTGGCCATGCCTGAGGCCGTTGCGACAACGAGGTCCATGAGGTCGTTGGCGGCCTGATCCATAGACTTTCCGTCCAACACCATACCGGCGTCGAAGTCGATCCAGCCTGGCTTGCGGGCCGCCAGGGCGCTGTTGGAGGCAATCTTC
Source organism: Caulobacter sp. AVps18 (assembly GCF_058681425.1). Classification (NCBI taxonomy): domain Bacteria; kingdom Pseudomonadati; phylum Pseudomonadota; class Alphaproteobacteria; order Caulobacterales; family Caulobacteraceae; genus Caulobacter; species Caulobacter sp. AVps18. The sequence goes on along the minus strand of NZ_CM178737.1, from coordinate 3,574,878 downwards.
AGGGTCGGGGCTGGGAAGCCCAGTGGCGTACCGCGCCCGGTGGTGAACAGGATCACCGTCGCGCCGGCGGCGGTCAGGGCTGTTGAGGACACCGCGTCATTACCTGGCGCCTCCAGAAGCGTCAGGCCATGCGGTCCAACCCGCTCGCCATAGCGCAACACCTCAACAAGGCTGGAGCGGCCGCCTTTCTGGACGGCGCCGAGCGACTTTTCCTCCAGCGTGGTGATGCCGCCGGCGATGTTCCCGGGCGAAGGATTTTCATGGATCGGCTGATGATTGTCGATGAAGTAGCGCTTGAAGTCGTCGATGACGCAAAGGGCGCTGTCAAACACGCCCTGACTGGATGCACGGGTCAGCAGCATCTGCTCGGCGCCGAAAATCTCCGGGATCTCGGTCAGGACCGGCGTGCCGCCAGCGTCCGAGACCTTGTCAGCGATACGACCGACGAGGGGGTTGGCCGTCACGCCGGAAAAGCCGTCAGACCCACCGCATTTCAGGCCGACGACCAGGTCCGCGACAGGGCAGGGCGTCCGAACATCCTGCTCGACCAGGGCGATCAGGTCCTCGATGGCTGCAAGCCCATCCTCCAGTTCGTCATCGACGGCTTGGGTGGTGAAGGATCGCAGCCGGGCCGGGTCGATGTCGGGGGCGCTGTCCAGCAAGGCCTTGAGTTGATTGTTCTCACAACCCAGACCCAGGATCAGCACGCCGCCGGCGTTTGGGTGGGCGGCGAGAGCGGCGATCAGCTTGCGAGTGTGGATCAGGTCGTCGCCGAGTTGCGAGCAGCCGAATGGATGAGGGAAGGCGAACACCCCGTCGGTACGCCCCGCAAAGCGCGCATTGGCCTTGTCTGCGATGCGACGTGCGGTGTTGGCGACGCAGCCGACGGTGCAAAGCACCCAGATCTCATTGCGCGTCCCGACCCGACCATTGGCACGGCGATAGCCCATGAAACTGCGGGTCTCGTCGTGAGCCTGCGGCGACGGCACGGACGGAGACCAAGCGTAGCTTTCGACGCCTGAGAGCTTTGTTGCGACATTGTGGACGTGGACGTGGTCGCCAACGGCGATATCCGCGACCGCACTGCCGATGGGCCAGCCGTACTTGAGCACATCCTCGCCGATCCGGACCGGCCGCGTCGCGATCTTGTGGCCCTTGGGGATGTCGGTCCCGGCGATGAGGGTGCGGCCATGCAAGTCCAGAACCTCGCCCGCTCGCAGGTCGCGCAGGGCCGTTGCCACGTGATCTCGCGGATCGACGTCGTGAATCGATTCGGCAGGCGCTTGGATGGTTTCAGTCATCGATACCTTCGCGCAGCGGCGTTACATGCCGCGAGGCGCTCTCCCTCGAGCATGGTAACCGGTGTCAAATTCTCTACAAACGGTCGTTTCGCCCATTGGTAGCGACGACTGCATGTGTAGAGTATGACAAAAGAAAGCGCCCGAAGCTGCATGGAAACGCCGTGAACCGTTCTAAACCGCCTCTGACGTCGCCTGGCGACACCGAAACCGAGAGCGGCGTTGAGGGCGGTCGCAAGCGCGCGACCATCAACGACATCGCCCGGTTGGCGGGTGTCTCCAAGAAGACCGTGTCCCGCGTGATCAACCAGTCGCCGTTCGTTCGCGACGAGACGCGCGAACGCATCGAGGCTGTGATCGCCGAGTGGGGCTATGCCCCTGATCCGCAGGCGCGGGGATTGGCGTTCCGCCGCTCTTTTCTGATCGGCATGATCTACGACAACCCCAACCCGCAATATGTCGTGAACATGCAGCTTGGTCTGCTGGACGGCATGAGAGGGTCTGGCTTTGAACTGGTCGTCCATCCCTGTAATCGAAGCAGCCCGACCTTCCTGACCGATATTCGCACCTTCGTGGAGCGTCAGAAGCTGTACGGCGTCGTGCTGCCGCCATCGGTTTCGGAAGACGAGCGGGTGGCAAAACTGCTTGGCGAGATCGGCTGTGAGTATATCCGCATCGCTTCGGTCGAGCTGGACAAGCCCGAGCACATGATTGTCGGCCACGACCGTCTGGGCGGGGAGGCGATGGGCGCGCATCTGATTGAACTGGGTCATAGCCAGATCGGATTCATCAGCGGCCTGCCCAGCTTTCGATCCTCGCACGAGCGGCGAGGGGGGTTCGAGGACGCCCTGTCCAAGGCCGGACTGAAGCTGGATGAAGACTACGTGGTCGAGGGTGCCTACACTTTCGAGTCCGGCCTGGCCTGTGCAGAGGTGCTGCTGGCCAAGACACCGCGTCCGACTGCGATCTTCGCCGGCAATGACGAAATGGCGGCCGGGGTTTTGCAGGCCGCGCGCCGTGCGGGTCTGGATGTGCCGCGCGACCTGACGGTGGTGGGTTTTGACGATTTCCAGATCGCTCAGGCCGTCTGGCCGCCCCTGACCACCATTCACATCCCTACGCGGGAGGTCGGCCGGATGGCCGCCGAGAAGCTGATCGGCATCGAGTCGCGAGAGAAGCGTGACCCCGCCATCACTATTCCACATCTTGTGGTTCGGGAGTCTTCCGCCAAGGCTGCTGTAAGGTGAGGCGCAGAGGTCTCTGCGTCCCTTGCATCTCGCGATGACACCGGTTACCAAGCACGGGTCAAAAGTGGCCGACCGTGAAGCCGCCGGCTGGAGAGGAAACAGGAAAAACCCATGGCCAGGCCCCTGATTTTCCATGAGGATCGCCTGTTTCCGGCCGACGAACGCACGCGGTCGATCGCGCGCGAACTGTACGGATCCGTGCGAAATCTGCCGATCATCAGCCCGCACGGCCACACCGATCCAGCCTGGTTTGCGACCAACGACCCTTTCCAGGATGCCACCGACCTGCTGCTGGCACCGGATCACTATCTGTTCCGCATGCTCTATAGCCAAGGGATCGCGCTCGACTCCCTGAAGGTGCGGTCCAAGGACGGGGTTCCCGCCACTGATCCGCGCGAGGCCTGGCGGCTGCTGGCCAGCAATTTTCACCTGTTTCGCGGAACGCCCTCCTGGATCTGGCTCAACCACGTGTTCAGCCAGGTTTTCAGCATGTCGGTGGTCTTCTGCGCCGAGACGTCGGATCTCTATTTCGACACCATCAATGAAGCCCTGGCCACCGAGGCGTTCCGTCCGCGAGCCCTGTTTGACCGTTTCAATATCGAGACCCTGGCCACCACAGAGGGGCCGCACGAGAGCCTCAAGCACCACTATGCCATCCGCGAGAGTGGTTGGGGCGGCCATGTGATCACAGCCTATCGCCCTGATGCGGTGATTGATTTCGAAGACGAGCGGTTCGACCGCGCCTTTGGCCGCTTTGCCGAGACCTCTGGGCAGGACGTCTACAGCTGGAAGGGCTATCTGGAGGCCCACCGCATTCGTCGTGGGGCCTTCATCGATGCGGGCGCGACCTCGAGCGACCACGGCCACCCAACCGCCGCGACTGCCGATTTGACCGACGCCGAGAGCGAGGCCCTGTTCCTGAGTCTGCTGAAAGGCGACATCACACCGCAGAAGGCCGAGTTGTTCCGCGCTCAGATGCTGACAGAGATGGCCAAGATGAGTCTGGAGGACGGGCTGGTCATGCAGATCCACCCCGGCTCGCATCGCAATCACAATGTCGGCCTGCTGAACTCGCACGGTCGCGACAAGGGTGCCGACATCCCGGTGCAGACCGAGTACGTCAAGGCGCTGAAGCCGCTGCTCAGCAAGTTCGGGAACGACCCGCGTCTGTCGGTGATCCTCTTCACCCTGGACGAGACCAGCTATAGCCGTGAGCTGGCCCCGCTGGCCGGCCACTATCCGGTGCTGAAGCTGGGCCCGTCCTGGTGGTTCCACGACAGCCCGGAAGGCATGATGCGCTTCCGTGAGCAGGTCACCGAGACGGCGGGCTTCTACAACACCGTCGGCTTCAACGACGACACCCGCGCTTTCCTGTCGATCCCGGCTCGCCACGATGTGGCCCGCCGCGTCGACTCCTCGTTCCTGGCCCGCATGGTCGCCGAACATCGCATGGACCTCGTCGAGGCCCAGGAGCTGATCGTCGACCTGACCTACAACCTGCCCAAGCGCGCCTACAAGCTCGACCAACCCCGGCCGACGCCTTCGTCGGTCCAAGCCGCCCAATAAGATTTCCGGAGCACCACAATGTTCAGCAAGACCTATCACGCCACCCATCCGGACATGATGTTCTCGGTCAGCAATGATGATCTGCGCGATCGTTACCTGATGGACGGCCTGTTCGAAGAAGACGGCATTGTTCTGCACTATAACCACGCCGAGCGTTTCGTGGTCGGCGGCGCGGCTCCTGTCTCGAAAGGCGTCAAGCTGCCCGACCAGACCGAGCCGGCCTCGGCCGCCGGTCATCCCTTCCTGGAGCGCCGCGAACTGGGTGCCATCAATGTCGGCAGCGGCGCAGGCAAGGTGACCGTAGACGGCGTCGTCTATGACATCGCACCGCGCGACGGCATCTACGTGACCATGGGCGCCAAGGATGTTGTGTTCGAGAGCGTCGACGCCGCCAACCCGGCGCGCTTCTACCTGACCAGCCTTCCGGCCCATGCCGCGTTTGAAACCAAGAAGCTGGAATTCGCCAACGCCGTTCCGCTGGAGCGCGGCGCGCTGGAGACCTCCAACGAGCGCACCATCTACCAGTACATCGTGCCGACCACCTGCAAGTCGGCGCAGTTGCTGCTGGGCATGACCGTCCTGAAGCCGGGCAGCGTCTGGAACACCATGCCGCCCCACCTGCATGACCGTCGTTCGGAGGCCTATTTCTACTTCGATCTGGGCGCGAACGACCGGGTCTTCCACTACATGGGCGAGCCGGACGAGATGCGTCACATCGTGATCGCCAACGAGGAAGCTGTCATGAGCCCGCCGTGGTCGATCCACATGGGTTCGGGCACCTCGAACTACACGTTCATCTGGGCGATGGGCGGCGAGAACCTCGACTATACCGACATGAACGTGCTGGACATCTGCCAGCTGAAGTAGGGCTTTCGAGCTCATCTCTCTGCGGTTGTCATTCCGGCCGCAGCGAAGCGAACAGCCGGGACCGCCACAAGCGCTTGCGTTTGCGGTGGTCCCGGATCGGCCTTTCGGGCCGTCCGGGATGACAAGATTTTTGAACAGGAACACACCATGGCCAATCCGTTCAGCCTCGAAGGCAAGGTCGCGCTGGTTACCGGCGCCAATACCGGTCTGGGTCAGGCCATCGCTGTTGCCCTGGCCGAGGCCGGCGCCGACATCGCCGCCGCCGGCCGCAGCGAGCCCGTCGAAACCAGGGCTGCCGTCGAGGCGACCGGTCGCAAGTTCCTGTCGATCAAGGCCGACTTTGGCTCGATCGAGCCCGTGCAGCGCGTGATCGACGAGACCGTCGCGGCGTTCGGCAAGGTCGACATCCTGGTCAACAACGCCGGCATCATCCGTCGCGCGGACTCCATCGAGTTCTCCGAAGCCGACTGGGACGCGGTGATGGACACCAACCTCAAGGTCGTCTTCTTCCTGACCCAGGCGTTTGCCAAGCAGGCCCTGAAGCAGGGTCCGGTTGACGGCGTGGCGGGCAAGGTGATCAATATCGCCTCGCTGCTGTCGTTCCAGGGCGGCATCCGCGTGCCGTCGTACACGGCGTCGAAAAGCGGTTTGGCCGGCCTGACCAAGATCCTCGCCAACGAGTGGGCGACCAAGGGCATCAACGTCAACGCTATCGCGCCGGGCTATTTCGACACCAACAATACCGAAGCCTTGCGCAATGATGCCGACCGCAATGCCTCGATCCTGGCCCGCATCCCGGCCGCGCGCTGGGGCAAGCCGAGCGACCTGGGCGGCGCGGCCGTGTTCCTGGCGTCTCCGGCTGCGGACTATGTTCAGGGGATCACCTTGCCCGTGGATGGCGGCTGGCTGGCGCGCTAGCGGCACAATTCAGCGTCACTTTCTGATGTTAGCGCAACCATCTTGCGGCTCGGGTTTCGCGTAGCGGCAAAGCGCGCTAAGGGCGCCGTTGCGTCAGTCCGCAGGCGGGCAGGGCGCAAACGTCCATTCTTCTGAAGAGGCGCCCTTGGCGGCGTCAGCGGAGCTCGCTTATGCGTAACCCGGCCCTGTCGCTCGGCGGTGATCGTCCTACCAGCCGCCACGTCCGCCAGAATGCGTCCCTGCTGAGTGATCTGCTGTCCGAAGCCATCGCCTATCTGGAGGGCGAGGAGGCTGCCGCCCTGGTGGCCAGCGCCCGCAAGGCTGCCTCGCCGGAAGCCGTCGATGGCGAGGTTCCCGGTCTCGACCACTTGTTCGCCGATCTGTCGAACGATCAGGCCGTCTTCCTGGCCCGGGCCTTTGCCAGCAATTCCCTGCTGGCCAACATCGGTGAAGACGTTGCCGGCCGCCGTCGCCATGCCGAGGCCGATGCCCGTCCGGGTGACGAGCGCCCCCGCACGCTGGTTGATGCGGTCAAGGCGCTGAAGGCTGGTGGCAAGACGGACGCCGACATCGCCCGCACCTTCGCGGCCATGAACGTGGTGCCCGTGCTGACAGCTCACCCCACCGAGGTGCGCCGCCGCAGCATGGTGGACCGCGAGACCGAGATCACGCGGCTGATGGCCCTGCGCCGTCACCATCTCCCGGCCGACCTGGACAGCGAGATCCGCGAGCGCCTGTTCCGCGAGATCGCCCTGATGTGGCGGACCCGCCTTTATCGTCCCGAGCGGATCACCGTGAAGGACGAGATCCGCAACGCCCTGTCGATCGTCCGCACCTCGATCCTGCCGGCGATCATCGACCTGTATGGCGACTGGACCGCCCAGATTGCCCACAATGCCGAACTGGCACCGCTGCTGAAGATGGGCTCGTGGCTGGGCGGGGACCGCGACGGTCACCCCGGCGTCAATGGCGAGACGCTCAAGCTGGCCCTGGCCTCGCAGTCGCGGGTGATCCTCGACTGGTACGCCGCCGAGGTTCGCAAGCTGTGGTCCAACCTGGCCATCTCGACGGCCTATACGCCAGTGTCTGACGAACTTATGGCCCTGGCCGGGCAGGCCAAGGACCCGTCGGTGCATCGCATCGACGAACCCTATCGTTTGGCGCTGGAACTGGTTTTTGATCGCCTGTCTGCCGTGTCGCAGAAGCTGACCAACCAGTGGGTCGCCTTCGCCAACGGCCGGACCGACGTCGAGCCCTATGCTCATCCTGACGCCTTCGTCGCTGACCTGTCGGTGGTCATCGACAGCCTGGAGCGCAACGGCGGCGAGCGGCTTGTTGGCAATGCTCTGCGCACCCTGGTCGAGGTCGCCAAGGCCTGTGGCTTCCATCTGATGAGCCTGGACCTGCGCCAGAACGCCGACGTTCACGAACGCACCGTCCATGAGCTGTTCCAGCGGGCCGGCACCAACATCCGCTATCTCGATCTCGACGAAGCCGGGCGCTGCAAGGTCCTGATCGACGAGCTGTCGCACCAGCGGCCCCTTGTCTCGCCGTTCACCGCCTATGGCGAGGAAACGACCAAGGAGCTGGCCACCATGGAGGCGGCGGCTCAGGCGGTTCGCGACTATGGCCATGGCTGCCTGGGCGCCTATGTGATCTCCAAGTCGGCGACCCTGTCGGACATCCTCGAGCCGCTGGTTTTGCTCAAGCAGGTGGGTCTGGTCTGGGGCGGGGCCGCGCCGCGCGCTTCGGTCAAGATCAGCCCGCTGTTCGAGACCATCGAGGACCTGGAGCAGGGGCCCCGGGTTCTGCGCCAGTGGCTGGAACTGCCGATCAGCCGCACGATCCTGGGCGACAAGCCGGTTCAGGAGATCATGCTCGGCTATTCCGACAGCAACAAGGACGGCGGCTATGTCGCGTCGCGGCGCGGGGTGGCTCGGGGCGCTTCGGCCCTGGCGTTTGAGGCCGACCGGATGGGCGTTGGTCTGCAGCTCTTCCACGGCCGGGGCGGCAGCGTCGGACGGGGCGGGGGGCCGGCCGCTGAGGCGGTGCTGGCCCAGCCGGCCGGCACGGTTCAGGGCCGCATCCGCATGACCGAGCAGGGCGAGATGATCGCCCGCCGGTTCGGTGACCAGCCCACGGCCCGCCGCAATCTGGACGGTCTGGCCGCCGCGGTGCTGATGGCCAGCGACCGGCCGGCCGTGCGTCCTGATCCCAAGGTTGAGGCGGCCATGACCGCCCTGGCCCAGGCCTCGTTCGAGGGCTATCGGGCGCTGGTCTATGACGATCCGGCCTTTGAGGACTTTTTCTGGTCGGCGACGCCGATCGGCGAGATCGTCGGCCTGAACATCGGTTCGCGTCCCGCCAGCCGCACCGCCAGCCGCAAGATCGAGGACCTGCGGGCCATCCCCTGGGTGTTCTCCTGGTCGCAGGCGCGGTTCATGCTGCCGGGCTGGTACGGCTTTGCCTCGGGCGTCGAGCGGGCAGGGCTGTCGGTCGGCCAGCTGCAGGACCTGGCGGGCGGGTTCGACTTCTTCGCCTCCCTGTTGTCGAACATGGAGCTGGCCCTGGCCCAGAGCCACATGGGCATCGCGGCGCGCTACATGGCCCTGTCGCAGGATCCGACCAACGCCAGCCGGATCTTCGCCACCATCCAGCGCGAACATGAGGCGGCCTCGGGCCTGGCCCTGGCCGTGCGGGGCGGGACCTCGCTTCTCGACAACCAGCCCGAGTTGGCCGAGTCGGTCGCCCTGGCCGGCCTGTCGGTCGATCCGCTCAACCACCTGCAGCTGGAACTGCTGTCGCGGCGCCGGGGCGGGGACCAGGATGAGGCTGTTCGACTGGCCATCCAGCTGACCGTGGCGGGTATTGCGGCGGGCCTTCGCAACACGGGTTGATCTCCGTCGGAGAAAAGCCATCCTTTCCAAGGGGCTAGCGCCGTAGCATCGGTTTGCGGAACCGCTTGCGCACACTGCAGCTTTCTGGTTATCTCTCGAATGACACCGGTATCATTGCGGCCTACCCCGTTCATGACACCGGTATCAAAACGTTTCGGATCGACCTGGTCGGACCGTCTCGTTTGCGGCTCTTTGAGCTCGCTCCTGCGCAAACTTCGGGGCGTCGGGTTTCACTCGGCGCCCCCACTTTTGAGCCAGGGCGACACGAAGAGACATTGGGGAAGGAAGCAACCGGCGCAAACGCGCCTTTGTTTGCCGCAGCGGCAAGCCCACAGTGGCGTCCGGCTGCGGCGCGGTCTAAACGGTCGCCCTGAGCCAATACCGGCGAAATCTTCCCCGCGCCGCGGCCTCATCGGGGGTGGCGCGCAAGAACGATGCTTATGGAGGACTATGTGATGGTGAAAGATCGTATGGCGGTTCTGACCGCCATGATGGACCAGGGTGTGATCCCGGTTTTCTATCATCCCGACGCAGAGGTCTGCAAAAAGGTCATCCAGGCCTGCGCCGACGGCGGCGCGCCCTGCATCGAGTTCACCAATCGCGGCGATTTCGCCAGCCACGTCTTCTACGACGTCACCAAGCACTTCGCCGAAGCCGATCCGCGCGTGATCATGGGCGTGGGCTCGATCGTCGATGCGCCGACCGCCGGCATCTATATCGCCAACGGTGCCAAGTTCATCGTCGGCCCGATCCTCAATGCCGACGTGGCCAAGGTCTGCAACCGCCGCAAGATCCCCTATTCGCCGGGCTGCGGTTCGGCCTCGGAAATCTCCTATGCGGAAGAGCTGGGCTGCGAGATCGTCAAGGTGTTCCCCGGCTCGTCGGTCGGCGGCCCCGATTTCGTCAAGGCGGTGCTGGGCCCGATGCCCTGGACCCGCATCATGCCGACCGGCGGCGTCGATCCCGACGAAGCCTCGGTCAAGAAGTGGTTCGGCGCGGGCATCGTCGCCGCCGGCATGGGCTCCAAGCTCATCACGCAGGAACTGCTCGACGCGGGCGACTATGCGGGCATCACCGCCAAGGTCCGCGAGACGGTTGAACTCATCAAGAAGGTTCGTGGGAAGGCCTAAATGACCGACAATATCCTCAACATCCGCCCGGCTTCGGAAACGAAGTGGGATTGCGCGTCCTTCGGTGAAGTGATGCTGCGCTTCGACCCCGGTTTTGGCCGGGTTCGCAACGCTCGCCAGTTCAACGTCTGGGAAGGCGGCGGCGAATACAATGTCGCCCGCGCCTTCAAGAAGTGCTGGGGCAAGCGCTCGACCGCCGTCACCGCCCTGCCGGTGAACGACCTGGGGTGGCTTGTCGAGGATCTGATGATGCAGGGCGGTGTCGACACCTCCCACATCATCTGGCGCGACTTTGACGGCCTGGGCCGCAACACCCGCGTCGGCCTGAACTTCACCGAAAAGGGTTTCGGCGTTCGTCCGGCCCTGGGCTGCAGCGACCGGGGTCACTCGGCCGCCTCGCAGATCCGTCCCGGCGAAGTGAACTGGGAAAAGCTGTTCGGCGAGGAAGGCGTGCGCTGGTTCCACACCGGCGGCATCTTCGCGGCCCTGGCCAGCAACACCGCCGAAGCCGTGATCGAAGCGGTGGAAGTGGCCCGCAAGTATGGCACCGTGATCTCCTACGACCTGAACTACCGCGCCTCGCTGTGGAAGTCGCAGGGCGGCAAGGAAGGGGCCCAGAAGGTCAACCGGCACATCGCCCAGTATGTGGATGTGATGATCGGCAACGAAGAAGACTTCACCGCCTGCCTGGGCTTTGAAGTCGAAGGCCTGGACGAGCACATCAGCTCGATCGACCCGGCCAACTTCAAGAAGATGATCGAGACTGCCGTAAAGCAGTTCCCGAACTTCAAGGTCGCCGCCACCACCCTGCGCAACGCCAAGACCGCCTCGGTCAATGACTGGTCGGCGATCCTGTACGCCGGTGGCGAGTTCTACGCCTCGATGATGCGTGAGAACCTCGAGATCTATGACCGCGTCGGCGGCGGCGACGGCTTCGCCTCGGGCCTGGCGTTCGGCTTCATGGAAGGCAAGGGCCCCCAGGCCGCCGTCGAATACGGCGCGGCTCACGGCGCCCTGGCCATGACCACGCCCGGCGACACCTCGATGGTGCGCCAGGCCGAAGTCGAAGCCGTGATGAAGGGCAAGGGCGCGCGGGTCATCCGCTAGTCGTTCAGGACGGTCACCCCGGTCCGGCGCTCACCGCGCCGAACCGACACCTCGGCCTGCCCTTGTGTTTCAGGCCAACGCGGCTCCTGGGCCAGGATTGCCGGATCAGAGAAGCCCCCGGTCTCAGGATCGGGGGCTTTTTCGATTGGCTTGGCCTTACGCTTGTGGCGGTACAGAATTTTCAACCGCCGAATGACCTCGCGATAGAGTTGGGCTCGGCGCGCCTTGGGCCAGGCCGGGTCGGCGGACTTGTCGATGGTGCGGATGCGGGCGCGGGTTCTGCTGCGAGGCATGGGGGTCCTTTCTGGCGTGTGTTGGTTTTCTTCAGGAAGACTCAAGGCGCACGATCTCGGCGTCGCGCTGGAGGCTGCAACGGTCGGGGAGGGGGCGGAGCGTCCGGGCCTCGCCCGGAGTTGTTTTAGAAAATACCGTTTCGACGAAGATCAGACGCTCCGCGCGACCGTTTTTCGACGGCATCCGACCCTTCGGCGCTATTGACGCCAGGTCGTCTAGGCCGCCGACCGGCGGGCAGGCCGCGAAGCCCGTCCCGGACCGCAGGCATCTCTGCCTGCCTGCCGCTCCCGTCGACCCTGTCACCCCACGTCGTTTCTGTGATCCACGGCCGACCGCCGCCAGAGGGATGGAGGTTGCTCCAGGCCCCACGCGGAAGCCTGATCGCATCGACGAGCACTCCCGGCTCGATCGCCCTCCAGGACCGCGAAGGTCGCTGGCCTTGCGCCCTCCCCATCGCCCTGAAGTGAAGACAGGATAGGGCCGGTTGGGACAGCGGCGGCGTTCGCGGTGCCGGGGCGAGGGATTTCAAGGGGATAGGGGCGGGGCGAGGGGCGTGTTCGAAATTTCGCGGGGCGGAATCCGGCCGCGGTGATTGAAGGTCCGGTTTCGGGCGAGGCCTGAATTTCCGCTCCCGATCCGTTGCGGACATTGCGTTGGGAACAGCTAAGCCTCGGCACCAGTGGTGAGGTCAAATCGGTAGGATTGGTCGTCAAAGTCGCGAACCTGAACTGACGTTGTCTGCATCTCGAATTGCCCGGTGAAGATGTCTCGTCCGGACCGCTCCCAGACAACGTCACCGTTGTCAGAAAGCCGACTTATTGAAATCTCCCCGTGAGAGATTAGGGTTTGCCCGTCTGATGAAAGGTGAATACCGAAGCAGGTGGCGAGGTCTACTTTAGTCGTCCACTGTGTTTCCGCTAGCGGCAGCGATAGGCAGAGCACGCTATCCCCTACTGCTAAAAGCAAGCGATCATCACGCACCACGGCGGAATGGGCATGAACCCTTGTCGCGCCGCCACCGGCCGCTACAAGAACTCGGGGCGCTCCATCTAATAGTACGCCGTGGAAGCTCGACGCGCCTTCCTCGCCCAAGATGATGTGCCTGGGGTACGCATGGACATTGTCAGTCGAGCGAAGGGAGTAAGTGGGCTCGTCGACGATACGTATCTCGCCAAAGCGAGAGATGATGGAAAACTCGCTCATTGATCACACTCGCGCCGGCCGAGAACCTAACCTTGGGAAGGTCTGCTTTCCACCCCGAACAGACCTTCACCCCGTCCGCTCTCCGGCAAGCCGACCAAGGTCCGGTTTCAGGCACGCCACCAATTCCTGCATCCGACCCTGAGCGGACGCTCATGGTCCCTCTCCTTGAGGGTGTTTGGACCGGGGACATCCGTGACAGGTGTTCGGAGACATCCGTGACACATTTTCCGATCTCAGAGGGAGGTCGGGATGCCGTTCACGGGGGTGTCTGCGATGGATCGCAAACGGGAGTTTGTACGGCTGGCCTTGGTTGAAGGCTGTAACAGGCGGGAGCTTTGCCGGCGGTTCGGGGTCAGCGCGACGCTGGGCTACCGGCTCATGGCGCGCTATCGGGAGCAAGGCGATGCGGGCCTTGAGGCGCGATCTCGCCGACCGCGGACCTCGCCCCGGCGCACGGAGACGGCGGTTGAGGATGCGACGCTTCAGGTCCGTGCGGAGCATCCGGCCTGGGGTGGCCGCAAGATCGCGGCGGTGCTGCGGCGTGAGGGGCTTGAGGCTCCAGCCCCCTCGACGGTAACCCAGATCCTGCGCCGGGGTGGTGTGGCGCTGGGCGGTGAAGGCGGCGGCGCTCAGCCTTTCATCCGCTTCGAGCATCCCCAGCCCAACGATCTGTGGCAGATGGACTTCAAGGGCCACGTGGCCCTGGGCTCAGGGCGACTGCATCCCCTGACGGTGCTGGACGACCACTCGAGGTTTGCCGTGGTCTTGGCCGCCTGCGCCAACCAGAAGACCCAGACCGTCAAGGATCAACTGATCCAGGCCTTTACGCGCTATGGTCTGCCCTGGCGCATCGCCACCGACAACGGCTCGCCCTGGGGCAACGGCCCCGGCGATCCCTACACCCCGCTGGGCGTGTGGCTGATCGAGCTGGGCGTGCGCATCAGCCACTCCCGGCCCTATCATCCCCAGACCTTGGGCAAGGACGAGCGCTTCCATCGCACCCTAAAGGCCGAGGCCCTGAGCACCCCCTTCGAGACCCTCGACCATGCGGCCCGCGCGCTCGATCACTGGCGCGACATCTACAATCTGGTCCGGCCTCACCAGGCCCTGGACATGGCGGTTCCCGTCGATCGCTACCGACACAGTCCAAGGCCCTACCAGCCCGTCATCCCGCCCTTCGAGTACGGACCCGACGACCAGGTTCGCCGGGTCCAGCAAGGGGGCCATCTCAGTTTTGCCAACCGTCCGCTCAAGGTCCCAAAAGCCTTCGCTGGAAAAGCTGTCGCCCTGCGAGCCACCCAGACCGATGGCGTCTTCGACGTCTTCTTCCAGACCCAACGTCTCAAAACCATCGACCTGAGGACCGCAAAATAGCATCCTCAACCTGTCACGGATGTCTCCGAACACCTGTCACGGATGTCCCCGGTCCAAACAGGGAGAGGGAGTCATGTCCGTTCACCACCCGTCTCAGACATTCGCGATGTCCGGTTTCGGCCGGCGGGCTCATTGTCGATAACGACCCGCCAGCCCTGACCCGGCGCTACCGCTTGGGCGTCACCCGCAGCACCTTGCCGTGGTCGGTGTCGATCAGCAGCCAGACCGCGCCGTCAGGGCCGACCTTCACGTCGCGGACGCGCTCTTCCAGTTCGGTGAACAGGCGCTCTTCGCCGACCACCTTGCCATTCTCGAGCGTCAGGCGGGCCACGTGCTGGCCGCGCAGGGCACCGACCACCAGGCTGCCCTTCCAGGCGGGGAACAGGTCGGCGGTATAGAAGGCCATGCCGGAGGGAGCGATCACCGGGTCCCAGTAATAGACCGGCTGCTCCAGTCCGGCCTTGGCGGTGATGCCCTCGCCGATCGGGCGGCCGGAATATTCCTCGCCATAGGTGATGCTGGGCCAGCCATAGTCCTTGCCGGCCTCAGGATGGTTCAGCTCGTCGCCACCCTTGGCACCGTGCTCGACGGTCCACAGCTTGCCGGTGGCCGGGTCTATGGCGGCGGCTTGCAGGTTGCGGTGGCCGGCCGACCAGATCTCGGGCTTGATCCCCGGCTTGCCGACATAGGGATTATCGGCGGGGATCGAACCGTCGGCATTGATGCGGATCACCTTGCCCAGGGTGCCGTCCAGCCGCTGGGCCTGCATGCGGCCTTCCTGGGTGGAGCGCTCGCCGGTGGTGATGAACAGCTTGCCGTCGGGGGCGAAGACCAAGCGGCCGCCAAAGTGCAGGGTCGAGTCCAGTTTCGGCGTCTGGCGCCAGATCACCTGCACGGCCTCGACGCGGGGAGACGGGCCGGGAACCAGCTTGCCGCGCGCGGCGGAGGTGCCATTGGTTCCGCCGTCGCCCGGCTCTGAATAGGTCCAGTAGATCAGCCCGTTGCGGGCGAAGTCGGGGTCGATCGCCACGTCCAGCAGGCCGCCCTGGCCGCGCGCATCGACAGGCGGCAGTCCGGCGACCGGGGGCGAGAGTGTATTGTCCGCGCCCATCACGCGCAGGCGGCCGACGCGCTCGGTGATCAGCTTGGAGCCGTCGGGCAGGAAGGCCAGGCCCCACGGGTGATCCAGATTGCTGGCCAGGGTCTCGACCGTATAGGCCACCCCGGCCGCCTTGAGCGGCGCGCGGGTCTGGCCGGCGACGGCAGGCTTTTGATCGGGCGCGTTCGGCGCGCGCGTTTCAACGGAACCGGCGGCGTCTTGCGATACCGCATCGGGGGCAGGGCCGCAGGCGCAGAGGGCGAGGGCCAGGAGGGGGATGAGACGATCACGCATGGCGCTACAGTAGCCGTGCTTCCGCAGGGTTTGGAAGCCCCGATGGTGTGGCACCCGATTTGGGGCCTTCACCTCTTGCTCACCACCTTCGCCAACGGTTCCTAGAGAGGCTGGCGCTTAAGCTTGCCCCATGTCGGATGTGGATGACGCCTTTCTCAAGCGCCCAGTCGAACGTCGGTCCAGCCACCGGCGGGCCTGTCTGCTGCGCGGCGATCTCGTCTCCGCCGATGGACGGACGACCCCGGTGGCCGTTCTGGACCTGACGGGCGAAGGCGCTCGCGTGGCTCTGCGTCGTGCGGCGCTGCTCCCCACGACCCTGACCCTGCGCCTTGACCTGATGGAGGGTTCCGTCAGCTATGCCGCCGAGATTCTGTGGCGCAGCGGCCTGGATGTCGGACTGGGCCTGTCGGGACGCCAGGACGCGTCGGACACGCCTCACTAGAGCGGGTTGCGATCTGATGGAATCAGGTCGTCCGCTCTAGTCTTTTGTTTTCACGCGCGTTTCATTCCGAAAACCGGTTCCCACTTTTCGGAACGCGCTCTAGCCGAGGACCACCTCGGCGCGGGCGGCGTGGCTGCGCTGGGCGGCGTCGAGCACAGTCATCACCGCGATGGCCTCATCGACGGTGACCGGGCAGGGGGCACCGTCGCGGATCGCATCACGCAGGGCGCCGTAATAGGCGCGGTAGTCGGCGGGCAAGGGCCGGACAGCCGTGCTGACCGGTTCACCGTCCTCCAGTTGGATCAGCACGCCGGGACGCTGGTCCTCGCCGTAGCCCGGCGCCCCGGGGGACACCCCCGCCTTCAGGTGGTCTTCCTGGGCGTCCAGGCCACTCTTGATGAAGCTGCCGCCGGTGCCGTGAACGGCCATCCGCAGATTGCTGGCCTGGATCATCTGGCTGGCGTGCAGCAGCACCCTAAGGCGCGGATAGCGCAGCAGCAGATGAAAATAGTCGCCGGTCTGGCCGCCGTCCTTCTGCACGGCAATGTCGGCGAACACGGCCTGCGGCATGCCAAACAGCAGCAGGGCCTGATCGACCAGATGGGGCCCCAGATCCAGCAGAACGCCGGCGCCGGGCTTTTCGCGCCAGCGGTCGCGGACCAGCGGGCGGAAGCGGTCGAAGTGGCTTTCGTACTGGACGACCTCGCCCAGGTGGCCGTTGGCGATCAGGGCTTGGAGCGTCAGGAAGTCACTGTCCCAGCGGCGGTTCTGGAACACGCTGACCAGCTTGCCGGCCTGCCGGGCGTGGTCGGCCACGGCGCGGGCCTCGTCGAGGGTGACGGTAAAGGGCTTGTCGACCACCACGTGCTTGCCGGCGGCCAGGGCTGCGTGGGCCTGCCCGGCGTGCAGGGCGTCGGGGGTGGCGATCACCACCAGTTCCACTGACGGGTCGGCCAGGGCCGCTTCCAGCGTGGCGACGACCGCAACCTTCGGCCAGTCTGCCTGGACCTTGGCGGCGTCGCTGGAAACCACGACGGCCAGTTCAAGGCCCGGCGTGGCGGCGATCAGCGGCGCGTGAAAGGTCTTGCCGACATAGCCGTAGCCGACCAGCGCGACTGAAACAGGGGGCTGGGGCATCGGGCGCCTTTCGCAGGGTGGGAAGCTTGTCCTGCGGCCTCGATAGCCGCCGCCACCTGTTCCGGCCAGAAAAAAGCCCCCGACGCGCGGGGCGTCGGGGGCCTGGTTTAGTCAGAAGCGGCGAAGGATCAGAACTTCACCGGCTCCATCTTGGGGGTCAGCAGGTGAACCACCAGCAGGGCGACCAGATAGGCACTGCCGGCGATGATGAAGATCGGGGTGTAGGTGCCGATCTCCTCCAGAACCTTGCCGATGTACTTGGAGAACACCATGCCGCCGACGGCACCCAGCATCCCGCCGATCCCGACGACCGACCCCACCGCGCCGCGCGGGAAGACGTCCGACGGCAGGGTGTAGAGGTTGGCCGAGAAGCCCTGGTGGGCCGCGGTGGCGACGCCGATGATCAGCACGGCCAGCCAGACGCTGTCGGCATAGGATGCGAACATCACCGGCACGGCCAGAAGGGCGCAGATCAGCATGGTGATCTTGCGGGCCTTGTTGATGCTCCAGCCCATGCCCATGAACTTGGACGACATCCAGCCGCCCCCGACGCTGCCCACATCGCTGAGCAGGTAGATGGCGATCAGCGGCGGGCCGAAGGTCTTGAGGTCAAGCCCGTACCGCTTGCCCAGGAAGTCGGGCAGCCAGAACAGGAACATCCACCAGATCGGGTCGATCAGGAACTTGCCGATGGCATAGGCCCAGGTTTCGCGCTTGGTCAGAAGCTTGACCCAAGCGATTTTCTCGACGGGATCGGCTTCGTCCTGCTCGATGTGAGCCAGTTCGGCGGCGCCGATCTTTTTGTGCTCGCGCGGCGTGCGGTACATGATCAGCCAGATGGGAAGCCAGACCAGGCCGACGACGCCGGTGACGATGAACGCCATCTGCCAGCCCCAGGTCAGCACGATGGCCGGCACGACCAGCGGCGTGACGATCGCGCCGATGTTGGTTCCGGCGTTGAAGATGCCGGTGGCGAAAGCGCGTTCCTTCTTGGGGAACCACTCGGCCACGGCCTTGATGCCGCCGGGGAAGCCGCCGGCCTCGCCGATGCCCAGACCCATGCGGGCAAAGATGAAGCCGTTCAGGCCCTTGGCCCCGGCATGGGCGATGTGGGCCACCTGCCAGATGGCGAAGGCGATACCGAAGCCCCAGCGAGCCCCGATCTTGTCCATGATCTTGCCCCAGACCAGATAGGCCACGGCGTAGGACAGCTGGAAATAGAAGACGAGGTCGGCATAGTCGCCCTCGCTCCAGCCGAACTCCTTGGACAGGTCCGACTTCAGGATGCCAATCGTCTGGCGGTCGACATAGTTGATCACCATCGCCACGAACAGCAGGGTGACGATTACCCAGCGATACCGTCCGATTTTCTCGGAGGGTTCTGGGGCAGTTGGGATGACCATGGACACGTCTCCTTACCCTAGTTTTTGTCTTTAGTTGGCTTGGGCCGGAACGGCCACGCACTGGACCTGCCCCAAGGCGCCGAAGCTAACCGTCGCCGCGTCGCCCGCAACCACATCGTGGATGCCGGTGCTGGCACCGGTGGTAACCAGCATGCCCTTCTTCAGCGGCCGGCCCCGCGAAGCGACGTGTCCCAGCAGAAAGGCCAGGGCCGCCAGCGGTGAGCCGGGGATCGAGGCTGCGGTGCCCTTGCCGACGACGACACCGTTGATGGTGGTCTCGACGCCCATGTCTTCCCAGGCGATGTCGCGCCAGTTGGTCAGCACAGGGCCCAGGATCTGGCCGTCATTGTTGCCGAAGTCCGACGCCACGACGGGCGGGCCCAGCAGGTTGATGGTGGCCAGGGGGCTTCCGGCGATCTCGACGCCCAGAATCAGTTCGCCGACATAGTCGCCGGCTTCTTCTGCGGTCCACTCGGTCTTGCCCTCGGGCGCGTCCTTGCCCAGACGGACGATGAACTCGGCCTCAACGGCCGTGAAGCCGCCGGCGATGGCGCGGAAGGGGGTCGGGGCGTCGGTCGCGTCCCACAGGTTCTTTTTGAAGATGCAGCCGGCCAGGCGCTCGGCGCCGAGGCGCTCCTGATGCTGGGGCGGAACATAGCCGACCTTCCAGCCGACAAGCTCGTCGGGCCAGAGATCGATGGCGATGTCCTGGCAGACATAGCCCTGCGCCATGGTCGTGGGAATCACGTCGCCCGGATAGCCGGGTACGGAAACACCGGCCAGTCGGGCCTGGACGAATTGTGGGGCAATGGACGCCGGTGCGAACACATCGCTCTCGGCCAAAGAAACGGTCACGCCGCTAGTCCTCCCACATAACTGTCGTCAGCCCGCTCGACGGGTCTAAGATGTCTCTAAAGGAAACCGGTGTCATTGACAATGCGGCTGCGCGCGATCGCTTGACAGATGTCAATCGGGGTATAGCGTCAGGGATGAATTACGGATGTAATGAGCCATGCATATTACCTCGGCCGAAAGTCATGTGATGGAAGCGCTGTGGCGGCGCGAGCCGCTGACCGCCGACGAACTGGTGGCCGAAGTCGGCGCTGCCCAGTCGTGGGGCGAGGCCACGGTGAAAACCCTGATCAACCGCCTGCTCAAGAAGAAGGCCATCAAGTCCGAACGGGCCGAGGGCAAGCACGGCTATCGACCTCTGGTGGCCCGCAGCGTCTATGTCCAAGCCGAAAGCCAGGGTCTGCTGGACCGTCTGTTTGAGGGGCAACTGGCCCCGATGATCAGCCACTTCGCCCAGCATCGCGAGCTGAAGGCCGAAGAGATCGCCCGCCTCAAGCGCCTGATCGAGGAGCTGGAAGATGGTCGCTGACCTGCTGACTCACCTGGCGTTCGGCAATCTTTTCGCTGGCGTGGCGATTCTGCTGGTGCTGGCCATGCGCAAGCCCGTGCGGGCGCTGTTTGGGGCCCAGGTCGCCTATCTGCTGTGGTTGCTGCCCCTGGCCGCGGGCCTTGCGGCCCTGCTGCCGGCCCGTGCCGCCCAACCCGGCGAAGCGGCGGCCCATCGCTACATCGTCTCGGGTGACCACGCCCCGGTCCTGGCCGGCCTCTGGATCGTGGGTGCCGTGCTGAGCGTGGCCCTGCTGGCCTGGAGCCAGGCCCGGTTCATGGCCAAGGCGCGGGCCGGACAGGCCGGTCCCGCCGTAGTCGGCGCCCTGTCGCCACGCATGGTGGTGCCCGCCGATTATCAGACCCGCTTCACCGAGGCCGAGCGCGCGGTGATCCGCGCCCATGAGCGCGCCCATATCGAGCGTCTCGACCCGCGCGCCAACGCGCTGATGGCCGTGATCCAGTGCCTGGGCTGGTTCAATCCCCTAATTCATCTGGCCGTTCGCGAGGCGCGCCAGGATCAGGAACTGGCCTGCGACGCGCGGGTCATGGGGCACATGTCGCGCGACCGCCGCCTCTATGCCCGGACGCTGCTCAAGACACAGTTGGGCGCACGCGCCCTGCCGCTGGGCTGCCATTGGCCAGCCGCCGCGCCGCATCCACTGGAAGAGCGCGTCACCATGCTGGCCCGCCCTGAGCCGACCCTGCGGCGAGCAGTGTTCGGCGGCGCGCTCGTCGCCCTTATGAGCGTGACCGCAGCCGTCGGGGCCTGGTCGGCCCAGCCCCTGGCGCCGCCGGCCCCGAAGGCCGAGCCGGTGACCTGGCCTGTCGTGATCTATGCGAACCTGTCGGTCGCCTCAGAGGAGTAGGGGACTGGGCTACTGGATGGCGATCAGCAGGATCGGGATCGCCACACCGAGCAGGGTCAGGATCAGGGCCGGCTTGCGCAGGCGGCCCTGGGTCAGGCCGATCCACAAGCCGAGCAGCGAGGCCAGGGCTAGTCCGATCGCCGTCGCGGCGAAGAAGATCTTGGCTCCCAGCGTCGAGCCCTTTTTCGGCTCGGCCTTTGCCGGCGCAGGCTTTGCGGCGGCCACGGCTTCGGCCTTGTTGGTGGTCGCCACCGTGGAGGCAGGAGGCGCCGGGCGCTTGGGCTTCATCTGATAGCGCTGATGGATATGCACCTGGCCCAGTTTTTCAATCACGGGCGGCGGCGTGTAGCCATCGCCGGACTCATGCAGCGAGAATTCCTGCAGGGCGCCGGTGATTGAAAAGAACAGGATGCTCGGCGCAAAAAGGATCGCGATGAACAGATGCAGGTCGCGCTGCAACCGAGGTGTCAGCCATGGGCGACGGGGCTTCGTGGCGGGGGAACTCATAGGCGAATCTCCGTGACGTCAGGCCTGGGACGACGCGTCTACACTGCCTGTTGAGGGGCAACATTGCGATGGCGCAAGTGTTTGCCCCGGATCTGGCTAAACGCGCGAACTGCGCCCGCAGCCTCAACCGTCCCAGGCCTTCCTCCCGGGGGGGCTGGCGATGTTATTCGCCGCCGCCTGATGACGCAGCTGGGGCAAGCCGGTGGCGTTGCATCGCCATTAAAGCCAGCCTGAATGCTCGTCGATTCGCTCGGCCCTGCGGAGGGAGTTCATGTTCAGCCTGCTCCTTCCCGCGCTGGTCCCGTCGTGGAACTTCTTCGATGTGATCGCGCCATCACCCCGCGTGGAATTTAGTCTGCTGGACTCGGCGAGCCAGACTCCGGTGGAATGGCTTGAGTTTCGCCCCCGGCCCCAGAGGGTGTCGCTGGCGACCATGGCGCGGCGCCTGCTGTGGAATCCGCGATGGAACGAGAGCCTGTTCCTGGTCAGTTGCGCCGAGCGGCTGGTCAATCAGCCGACGGATCACAGCCAGGGCGAGATCTTCAGGCGTATCGCCGCCGATCTGGATGGTGGGACGGAGGCCGCGAGCAATCCCTGGCTTTGCTTTCGACTGGTCTTCGTCAGCCTGGAGGGCGACGAGATCGCGCGTGAGGTGCTGTTCCAGTCGTCGCCTTGCCGTCTGGGCGAGATCGCAGTTCGATGACCCTGCAGCTGGCCCTGCGCCTGACCGAGATCCTGCTGGCCCTAGCCCTTATCCAGCAGAGTCTGGAGCACATGGCGCGCTTCCGCGATGAGCGGATGCTGTTCCTGGCCCGAACGGGGCTGTGCGTGCTGGTGGCGCTGGGCGTGGGATCACCCTGGCCGCTGGTGGGCCTGGCCCTGCTGTCACTGCTGATCCTGCAACGTTTCCAGGGGCCCTATAACGGCGGCAGCGACCGCATGGGGCTGCTGGCCCTGTGGTGCCTGATGCTGGCGCGGCTGATGCCGACGCCGGCCTTGCAGGAGGTGTTTTTCGGCTATCTGGGCGCGCAGTTGATCCTGTCCTACGTGATGTCGGGCGGGGTGAAGATCATCAACCCCGACTGGCGCAGCGGCCGGGCCCTGGCCCATGTGTTCCGGTTCTCGGCCTATCCGGTCGCAGAGGACCTGCGGGCCTGGGCTACGCGGCCGCGCGTGCTGATGGTGATGTCGTGGGCGGTCATGCTTTTCGAGCTGGCCTTTCCGCTGACCCTGTTGTCGCGTGAGAGCCTGATCGTCGGACTGGTGATCGCGGCCAGCTTCCATCTGGCCAATGCCTGCCTGTTTGGGCTCAACCGCTTCTTCTGGACCTGGCTGGCGACCTATCCCGCCTTGCTCTGGCTGCAGGCCAGGCTTCTGGGATAGGTCGTCAGAGGGTCAGGCCGCGCCCGACCTCAGCGCCCGCACCGTTGGGGCGACAGCCTTGGGAACCGTTTTGGCCGGTGCCGTGAGGGACTGGACGAAGTTGTCGCGCCAGGCGGTCACGTCCTGGGTCTGGACGTTGTGGAACAGGGTCTGCCAACGGCGCTTGCGCTCAGCAAGATCCATCGACAGGGCCCGGCTCAGGGCGTCAGAGATTTCTTCGGGGCTGTTGGGATTGATGATCAGGGCGTCCGACAATTGCCGTGCCGCGCCGGCGAAGCGCGACAGGATCAGCACGCCGGGATCGTCGGGGTCCTGGGCGGCGACATATTCCTTGGCCACCAGGTTCATGCCGTCGCGCAGCGGCGTGACCAGCCCCACCTTGGCGGCGCGATACACCCCGGCCAGCTCGTCGCGGCGATAGGATCGGTTCACATAGCGGATCGGCGTAAAGTCCATCTCGGCATAGGCACCGTTGATCCGGCCGATCAGGCCGTCCAGCCGGCCGCGCAGGTCCTGATAGGCCTCGACCTCGTCGCGTGAGATCGGTGCGATCTGCAGCAGCATGACCTCCCGACGCTGGTCAGGATTGTCATGCAGGAAGCGTTCGAAGCCGACCAGGCGCTCTTCCAGACCCTTCGAATAGTCCAGGCGATCCACCCCCACGACCATCTTGCGAAACACGCTGTGGGCCAGCATGCGGTCATAGACCTTGCGGGCGCGGGGGCTGTCGGTGATGCGGGCAAAGTCGGCGGCGTCGATGCCGATGGGAAAGACCGCCGCGCGTGTGGTCTTGCCAAAGGCGCTCAGGGCGTCGGCCGGTCCGACCGATCCATTGACCTCGGAGGTGACATAGCCCTCGAAGGCGTGGCGGGATTCCTCGGTCTGGAAGCCGATCAGGTCATAGTCGAACATCGCCTCCACCAAGGGCCGGTGACGGGGCAGGGTGACCACCAGCTGGTGGGCCGGCCAGGGGATGTGCAGAAAAAAGCCGATGCGGTTGGTCACCCCCATCCGCCGCAGTTCCCGGGCCATCGGGATCAGGTGATAGTCGTGTACCCAGATCACATCATCGGGCTCGATCAGCGGCAGCAGGGTCTCGGCAAAGCGCTTGTTGACCCGGTCATAGCCCTCGCCGAACGAACGGTCATAGGCCGTCAGGTCGACGCGGTAATGGAACAGCGGCCACAGGGTCTTGTTGGCATAGCCGTTGTAATATTCCTGGTAGTCGCCTTCCTCGAGATCGACCGTGGCCGTGGTCACGCCGTCGACCCGTTGCATGGCCAGCTGGCCGGTGAACTGTGGCGTGGTCTTGCCGCTCCAGCCGAACCAGATGCCGGAATATTCACGCAAGGCCGCCGCCAGGGCCATGGCCAGGCCGCCGACGCTGCCCTCGCCATCGCCGGTCTTGTCGGGAGCCGGCGGCGGGTTGACCCGATTGGAAACGACGATCAGGCGGCTCATGCGGGCAAAGGCGCGCTGACGCCCTCCAGCCAGCTCATGACTGCCGATACATCGTCCAGCCGATAGGCGGCGGCGGTGGGACGCTGGGCGCCGACCAGGACGCCAAAGCCGCCGAGCTGCGCAGCGGCGGCAAAGCCGTCCTCGTCGGTCAGGTCGTCGCCGACGAACACCGGTGTCGCGCCCCGGAAGGGCTGCTCGCGCAGGAAGGCGGTGACGGACTGGCCCTTGTCCTGACCGGGCGTTCGCAGCTCGGCCACCATGTCGCCCAGCTGGAGCACCAGGCCGGTGGCGCGCGACAGGCGCTCGGCGGCTTCGATCACCGCGTCGGCGGCGCCGGGCGCGTTGCGATAGTGCAGGGCGACGCTGAGCCCCTTGTCTTCGAAGAGCAGTCCGTGGTCGCAGCGCGCCAGATCGCGCAGGGTGTCGCGCGCCTGCTCGACGCCGTCATGGGCGGGGAAGGCGACCACGACGCCGCCGGCGTCGCGCCGCACCAGGCCGTGGACGGCGGCGATCGGGGTGACGCCCCGCGAAAGAATGCGATCCAGGTCGTGCAGCTCGCGGCCGCTGACCACCGCCACACGACCATCCAGGGCGTGACTCAGCTGGGCCAGAAGGGCCTGGCGACGGGGCTCGGGGCCCACCTCGCCGGGGGTGGAGCGGATGGCCGCCAGCGTGCCGTCCAGGTCCAGGAACAGCGCGCAGCGGGGTGGCAGGTCGACGGGTGGCGGGGGAAGTTCAGCGGTCTGGTGTCTCGTGGCGGACATCAAAGCGGTCATGGTGCGGCGCCCCTCATGCAACTCAAACATGACGGAGCAAACGCCCGTGTCGCCTTATCGATCCCGAAAACCGCGCCCTACCGAACCGAGGTCCAGGGGCGGCTCAACAGCACCGCACAGTTGATCAGGCCGACCAGAGAATAGGTTTGAGGGTAGTTTCCCCAGAGCTCGCCGTCGGAAAAGCCGATGTCTTCCGACAGAAGACCTGCGGCGGTGCGGCGGGTCAGCATGTCCTCGAAAAGGGCGCGGGCCTCTTCGACACGTCCAGCCAGGTACATCGCCTCGATCAGCCAGAACGTACAGATGTTGAAGGCGGTCTTGGGCTCGCCAAAGTCGTCGGGAATGGCGTAGCGCTGGAGATAGGAGCCCTTGCGCAGGCCCTGTTCGACCGCCGCCACGGTGGCGACATTGCGCGGATCATCGGCTTTCAGGAACCGAAGGTCGACCAGTTGCAGCAGGCTGGCGTCCAGCTCGTCACCGCCGAACGTCGCGGCGAAGCGGCCAAGCTCGGCGTTCCAGGCCTTGTCGTCGATCGTGGCGCGCACCTGGGCGGCGCGACTGTTCCAGAACACCGCGCGTTCGCGAAGGCCCAGCTTCTGGGCCGCATTGCCCAGCCGGTCGCAGGCCGCCCAGCACATCACCGCCGAATAGGTGTGGACATTGGCCCGGCCGCGAAACTCCCAGAGGCTGGCGTCGGGGGTGTCATGCAGTTGAAAGGCGCGCTCGCCCACCGGTTCCAGCGCCTCGAAGTCGGCGACCGTGGCGGGCCGCAGCAGGCGCTCGTCGAAGAAGGCCTGGGTGGTCGAAAGCACGATCTGGCCATAGACGTCGTGCTGCTGGTGCTCGAACGCCTGATTGCCGATCCGCACGGGCCCCATGCCGCGATAGCCGGGCAGGGCGGGGGCAAACCGCTCGGTCAGCTGCGGCTCATAGCCGACGCCGAACAGGGGCTGGATGTGACCGCCGGCCGCGCGGTCGACGATGTTGCGCAGATAGCCCAGATAGTCCTCCAGGATATCCACCGCCCCCAGCCGATTCAGCGCCTGGACCACGTAATAGGCGTCGCGCAGCCAGCAGTAGCGGTAGTCCCAGTTGCGGCCGCTGTCGGCGTGTTCGGGGATCGAGGTGGTCAGGGCCGCGACGATGGCCCCCGTCTCCTCGTGGACGCACAGCTTCAGGGTGATGGCGGCGCGGATCACGGCGGCCTGCCAGTCCAGCGGCACGGCCAGGCCCCGCACCCAGGTGGTCCAGTAGGCGGTGGTCTCGCGCAGCATCCGTTCGCAGGTCGGGCCGACATTGGCCTCGAAGCCCTCATCGGGGCCCAGGAACAGGGCGATGGGCTGCTCCAGCCGGAAGGCGCGCTCTTCCATCACGTGCGAGACAGGGCAATCGGTGGTCAGGCGCAGGGTGACGTCCGAGCAGAGATAGCGAATGTGGTTGGAGCCCGAGGTCTTCTCGGCCAGGCGCGCGCCCCACTGGGCGGCAGGGCGCAGCCGGATCGTGACTCGGGCCGTGCCCGCCAGAGGCCTGACCAGCCGGATGAAGGCGGTGGGGCGGAACGCGCGACCGAACTGGCGATAGCGGGGCGCAAAGTCGAGGATCTCGATCCGCGCGCCGTCGGCGTCGGTGATCTCGGTACGCAGGATGGGCGTGTTGCGCAGATAGGCCTGCGTGATGGAAACGGTGCCATCCACCACGACATCCCACAGACCTCTGGCCCCGGGGCCGGCCGGATCTGCTCCGTCCAGCAGGGTGCTGAACACCGGATCGGAGTCCACGCGTGGCGCGCAGCCCCAGACAAAGCGGCCGGTGCGGTCGATCAGGGCGCTGACGGCGCAGTTGCCGATGGGAAAAAGGTCGAGGGTCTGGGTCAAACGGGATCCGGAGCCGGGCGTGACCGGGGATCGGTCGTGCGATCCGAGTGCAAACCGCCGGTGTGGCTTCCGGGTTCCTGCGCCCGGAAAACTAGGGTCGGGCACGGGCCTCGTCGTCGATCTTCGCTGCAGGCGCGTTGACGTGGTGTGGCTCAACCGGCCATCTGGGACGGCGCGGCCCTTCTGCGCCAACAGTTGACGGCGAGATTCATCAGCAGTGAGCGGCTTTTCGAGACGAACCTGGATGCTGTCGACGGGCGCGATATGGCTGTCGAGCGCGGTCGCCGCCCATGCCCAGTCACAGCGTCCGGCCCAGGTCGGGGCTCGCCCCGTGCAGGGTCAGCCCTCTGTAGTCGCAGCCCCGGTTAATCCCTTTGCTGTCACGCTGCGTCCTGATCAGGTCGAGCAGCTGCGGCGCGTCCTCGACACGGCCCATACCCACGGTTTCGAGGTCGGGGCCTATGGGCCAGACACCGCCGTCGCCCTGATGGGCGCGCGCGATCCGGCCTCGCGGCTGGCGGGGCAGGAGCAACTGATCGCCCTGACCCTGGCCTATGCCCAGGCGGTGCGCTCGGGTCGGCTTGCGGTCGCGGACTTCGACACCGAATGGGGCCTGCGACCGGCCGCCTATGACCCGGGCCCGGAGTTCGTGCAGGCCATTGCCGAGGACCGCCTTGGGCCGTGGCTGGAGAGCCTGCCGCCGCCCTATACCGGCTATCAGACCCTGCGCCGGGGGCTGACCACCTATCGCGCCATCGCCGAGCGCGGCGGCTGGACCGCGCTGGGCGTCGGCCCCGAACTGAAGCCTGGCGATGTTGGGCCGCGCGTCGAAGCCCTGCGCACCCGCCTGGCCGCCGAGGACGTCAGCGTCTCGTTGCAAGGCCCGGCGGTGCTGGACGAGACCCTGCTGACGGCCGTCAAGCGCGCCCAGAAGCGTTTTGGCCTGCTGCCTGACGGCGTGCTGGGCGCACGCACCCTGGCGGCGCTGGATACCCCGGTAGACCTTCGCATCGACCAGATCCTGGCCAATATGGAGCGCTGGCGCTGGCTGCCCCAGACCCTGCCGGCCGACCGGATCCAGGTGAACATCGCCGCTGCCGTGCTGTCGCTGTTTCAAGCCGACGTGCCGACCCTGACCATGCGCGCCGTTACCGGCCGTCCCGGCGATGAGACGCCGATGCTGGAGTCCAGGATCCACAGCATCGTTCTGAACCCGCCCTGGAACGTGCCGTCCTCGATCGCCGCCAAGGAGCTGTGGCCCAAGGAAAAGGCCAATCCCGGCTATTTCGCGCGCAATGACTTCGTGATCATCCCCACCGGTGACGGTGGCTCGCGCCTGCAGCAGAAGGCCGGCCCCAAGGCCGCCCTGGGCCTGATCAAGTTCGATTTCGCCAATCCTTACGGCGTCTACCTGCATGACACCCCCAGCCGGGCCAGGTTCGCCAGCTTCAGCCGGCTGGCCAGCCATGGCTGTGTTCGGCTGGAAAAGCCGTCGGCCCTGGCGCACGCCATCTTTGCGGGCGACCCCGCCTGGACGCCGCAAGTGATCGACGAGACCATCGCGGCCGGCAAGACGGTGCGGGCCTCGTTGAAGCAATCCATCGCGGTCTTCCTGCTGTACTGGACCGCCTATGTGACCCCTGACGGGCAGGTCAATTTCCGCGACGATCCCTATGGCTGGGATCGCGTGCTTGTGCAGCGTATCGCCGCAGGCGCCTCCAGCTCAGCTTGACCTTCCGGCCCGGCTGGGGTGTCCTCACGACCTCACCGGGTCGAGGGATAGCGTAGTGGTCGAACGGCGCAGGCTTTTGCAGTTGGGACTGGGCGTGTTGGGCGCCAGCTTTGCCGGGCCGTCGGCCCAGGCTCAGGCCCTGCCTCCGGTCGCGGCCGAGGCGGTCGTTGCGTCGCAGGACGACCTGATCGGGGCGCTGATCGACCAGTCCGTCGCCGCCTCGCCGCCGCGCGTGCTGTCGCTGAACAACCTGCACACCGCTGAAAAGCTGGAGGCTGTCTATTGGGAGAACGGGGCCTATGTCCCCGACGCTGTCGATGCCCTCAACCACGTCCTGCGCGACTATCGCACCGGCGATGTGGCCCCGATGAACCTGAAGCTGTTCGACCTGCTGGGCGATCTGTCGGCCACGACAGGCAGCCGCCAGCCCTTCCAGGTGATCTCGGGCTATCGCTCGCCCGCCACCAACCGCCTGCTGGCCGAGCGCAGCGGCGAAGTTGCCAAGCGCAGCCTGCACATGGACGGCAAGGCGATGGACATCTATCTGGAAGACGTCGCTCTGGACCGACTCCGCGCCGCTGCGCAGGAACTGGGCATGGGCGGGGTCGGTTACTATCCCGACTCGAGGTTTGTGCATGTCGACGTCGGCCCTGTCCGGCGCTGGCGAGGATCCTAGAGCGGGTGATCTGATGGAATCAGATCACCCGCTCTAGTCTTTTGTTTTACGCGCGTTTCATTCCGAAAACCGGTTCCCACTTTTCGGAACGCGCTCTAAGCCCGCAGGGGCGGGGAGTTTTCCATGGCCCAGGACCATCGCGGCAATCCCTTCGGATGGATCGTGCTGGGCTTCGTCGCCGGGGTGCTGGCGACCTTCGGGGCCATCCTCCTGGTGACTTCCGGCGACGCCGACTATGGCGATGAAGTACCGGAGACGCGCACGGTCGCCGATGACGCCGCCTCTGAGACTCTGGAGGCTCCCATCGCCGCCGCGCCACCACCGCGTAAGATCGAGGCACCTGCCGTTTCCGCTCCGGTCGCGGCCAGTCCCGCCACGCCGGCATCGCTTGATCCTCAGGTGGCCGAAGACGCTGCTGCGGCGGGCATGACCTCGCGCGCGACGCCGGATCAGCCCCCCGGCCAATAGGTCATTGCAGTGTGCCCCTGGTCTGAGCCGGTGGGAAAGCCCTAGAGCGGGTGATCTGACGGAATCAGATCACCCGCTCTAGTCTTCTGTTTTCACGCGCGTTTCATTCCGAAAACCGGTTCCCACTTTTCGGAACGCGCTCTAATGAAAACGGCCCCAGGTGTGAACCCGGGGCCGTTCTTCCGTTCAGGCGAGGCCGATCAGGACTTCGGCGCTGGCATGGCCGGCAGGGTCTTGGACTTGGCCTTGTTGGCCTCATGCTGCTGGGGCGGCAGGGGGATCAGGCCGCGCGACTGCAGATAGCCGCCCCGACCGGTGGCGGCGTCGCTGACGAACTCGCCCACGAACTCCTTCAGGCCGGGGGTCACGCCGATCTGGCTTTTCTTGACGTAGATGTAGAGCGATCGCGAGATCGGATAGGCACCGCTCGTGATCGTCTGGATCGTGGGCTTCACCCCGTTGATGCTGGCGGCCTTGATGGTGTTGCCGTTCTGCTCAAGGAACGAATAGCCGAACACGCCGATGGCGTTGGGCGTCTTCTGGATGGTGCCGATGATGGCGTTGTCGTTCTCGCCGGCGTCGATCCAGCCGCCGTCGGTGCGCATCGGCGAGACCTTGGCCTTGAAGGCCTTCTCGTCGTCGGCCCGCAGCTTGGCCAGGGTGGGCAGCTTGCCGGCGCCGCCTTCGATGCCCAGTTCGATCCAGGCGTCGCGGGTGCCCGAGGTGGGCGGCGGGCCATAGACCAGGATGCGGGTCTTGGGCAGGCCGGGGGCGACCTCGGACCAGGTCTTGTAGGGGTTCTTGACCAGCTGGCCACCGCGCAGGGTCTGGTCGGCCAGGCCCAGATACAGGTGCTCAAGCTTGAAGTTGTAGTCAGGAGACTTCTTGTCCATGGCCACGACGATACCGTCGAAGCCGATCTTCAGCTCGATGATGTCCTTGACGCCGGCCTTCTTACAGGCCTCGAACTCGGATTTCTTCATCGGGCGCGAGGCGTTGGCGATGTCGGGATACTTCTCGCCCATGCCGCCGCAGAACATCTTGATGCCGCCGCCCGTGCCCAGGCTCTCGACCTTGGGCGACTTCTTGCCGGTTTTCTTGGCGTAGTTCTCGGCCACGCGGGTCGAGAACGGGAAGACGGTCGACGACCCGGCGGCCCAGACATAGTCGCGGGCGGCATAGGCGTTATCGGCGCAGGCCAGCAGCCCGATGGCGGCGGTCGCGCCCAGAAGTTTGTTCATGGCTTGAATCCCGTTTTGTCGGTTGACGGAAAGAGACCCCTCGGTAGGCGGGACCCTGTCACAGCTTGGCAACCTTTTTGCGACACATAATCCGTGAGCGGATTTAGCTTCACCTTAGCGCCCTCAGCTTGGTTTGACGACCTCGCCGTCTTCCTTGGTGAAGGTTTCCGGCGTCTTGTCCAACAGCAGAAACACCTTTTCCGACGGCCGGCAGAGGGCTACGCCCTTGGGGGTGACCACGATGGGGCGGTTGACCAGGATTGGGTGAGCGACCATGGCGTCGAGGATCGCCTCGTCCGTCGCGCCGGGCTCCAGCAGGCCAAGTTCCGCTGCGGGCGTGCCCTTGTCGCGCATCATCTCCCGCAAGGAATGACCGCTGCGGGCCGACAGGTCGAGCAATTGCGACGCCGTCCAGCCTGCCTTCAGGTATTCGACGACGTCCGGCGCATAGCCCGCCTCGCGTACCATGGCCACGGTGTTGCGCGAGGTCCCGCAGGCGGGGTTGTGGAAGATGGTGACGGGAAACTCAGGAGCGCTCATGGGCGGGGGTCTCGGTCAGAAGCCAGGGGATGAAGACGGCGGCCAGGCCTGCGCCCAGGGCCTGACCCAGCAGGAAGCCGGGCATCGAGACCGGCGCAATGCCGGCAAAGGTGTCCGTCAGGCTGCGGGCCAGGGTCACGGCCGGATTGGCGAAGGAGGTCGAGGCGGTGAACCAGTAGGCGGACGTAATGTAAAGTCCCACGGCCATGGGGGTGAAGTCCGGTCTGAACCGCGAAACGCCCAGGATGGTGGCTACCAGGCCAAAGGTTGCGACGGCTTCTGACAGGGTCTGGGCGGGGCCGTTGCGCAGCTTTTCAGATACCTGGATCAGCGGCTCGCCGAACATGGCGTGAGCCAGGACGACTCCGAGCACGGCACCCATCGTCTGTATGCCGACATACAGGGTCGCGATACCCGGTGACAGGTCACGGCGCGCGGCCATGACCAGTGTCACGACGGGATTGAAGTGCGCGCCGCTGATCGGGCCCAGCACGCTGATCAGCACGACGAGGGCGGCCCCGGTCGACAGGGTGTTGCCCAGCAGGGCGATGGCGTCGTTTCCGGCCGACAGGCGCTGGCCCATGATCCCCGAGCCCACCACGACGGTCAGCAGGAGGGCGGTTCCAAGGGCTTCGGCAGCCAGGCGGCGGGAGAGGGAATGGCTCAACATCGGGTCAGTCTTTGGTCTTGCCGATCTCGTTGAGCCGGTTTTGCAGCGACAGACGGTCGATGGACTGCAGGGGCGGGGCGCAGAACAGGGTGATGCGGTTGTTCAGCTGGCGGTAGGCCTCGGCGAAGGCCAGGGCGACCTCGGCCTCCGTGCCGGTGACGCTCGACGGGTCGGGAACGCCCCAATGGGCGGTCATGGGCTGGCCGGGCCAGATCGGACAAACTTCGCCGGCGGCGTTGTCGCAGACGGTGAAGACAAAATCGAGGTCCGGCGCGTCGGGGTTGTTGGCCTTGGCGAACTCATCCCAGGCCTTGGAGCGCAGGTCGTCGGTCTTGTAGTTCAGGTGCTGCAGCAGGGCGATGGCGTGTGGATTGATCTTGCCGCTGGGCATGGAGCCCGCCGAAAACGCCCGGAAGCGGCCGGCGCCGACCCGGTTCATGATCGACTCGGCCAGCACGGACCGGGCCGAGTTGTGGGTGCACAGGAAGAGGACGTTCAGCAGTGGGGGGCTGGCTTGGGTCATGCGGTCTCCAGTTCTGTGAGGCAGGTTCCGTCGCAGGCGGCCTTGGCCAGCATGTCGCCCAGTGGGCGGCAGATCTCGGGCGCGCCGCCGCAGCAGTCTTCCAGCAGAAAGCCCAGCAGGCCCTGCATGGCACCGTAGTCTGCCGTGTAGATGATCGAGCGGCCGTCGCGGCGCGAGCGGGTCAGGCCCGCATGGTCGAGGATTGCCAAGTGGCTGGAGAGGGTGCTGGGCGGCATGTCCAGCCGCCGGGCGATCTCGCCGGCCGGCAGGCCGTCAGCGCCCGCCTGGACCAGCATCCGGAAGGCCGACAGGCGTCCGGCGTGGGCCAGGGCCGACAGGCTTGCAACGGCGGTTGTCATTTCCATATTTCGAGGATAGTCGAAATATATGACAGCGGGAAGACGCCAAGTCCCGCTGAGCCCTGGAGGCACAGTGACCGATTTCCCCGCCCTCGACGCCGCGTACCTGCAGCAGCCCGATCAGGCCCGCCTGGAGCCCGCTACGCTCGGGCATCCGCCACGCATACTGCTGCTGTACGGTTCGCTGCGGGAGCGCTCGTTCAGCCGCCTGCTGGTCGAGGAGGCCGCGCGCATCCTCCAGGCGCTGGGGGCCGAGACGAAGATCTTCGATCCGCGCGGCCTGCCCCTGCCGGACGCCGAGGACGCCAGCCATCCCAAGGTGCAGGAACTGCGGGCCCTGTCGCTGTGGTCGGAGGGCCAGGTCTGGTGCAGTCCTGAACGCCACGGGGCAATCACCGGGGTCATCAAGAGCCAGATCGACTGGATCCCTCTGGAGCTGGGCAGCGTGCGCCCCACCCAGGGGCGGACCCTGGCGGTGATGCAGGTCAGCGGCGGCTCGCAGTCGTTCAATGCAGTCAACACCCTGCGCCTTCTGGGCCGCTGGATGCGGATGATCACCATTCCCAACCAGTCGTCTGTCGCCATGGCCTGGAAGGAATTTGACGACAACGACCGCATGAAGCCCTCGTCCTATTACGACCGCGTCGTCGATGTGATGGAGGAGCTGGTCAAGTTCACCCTGCTGACCCGCGGCCATGCGGACTATCTGGTCGACCGCTATAGCGAGCGGAAGGCGCGGGGTGACGCGGCGCCCGCCAATGAAGCGGCGACGGCGGTAACCTCCGGGCAGTGACGCGATGTCTGGCCCTGTATGGGGCGGGGTCTATCCTGTAGGGTCCAACACTGATTCAGACGCCGACCTGTGCGGCCAGACGTGAAACGAGCCGCTGTGGGCCATCCGACCAAAGCCATCATTCTCAGCGCCGGCCAGGGCAAGCGGCTGTCGCCCCTGACCGATACCCGCCCCAAATGCCTGGTCGAGCTGTCGGGCACCACGGTGCTGCACTGGCAACTGCGCCACCTGCGCGCGGCGGGCATCACCGAAGCCGTCGTGGTCACCGGTTTCGCCGCTGAGACGGTGGAGGCCGAGATCGCGGGTCTCGACCTGCCCGGCCTGACCGTGCGGACCCTGTTCAACCCGTTCTTTGGCCTGACCGACAACCTGGCCACCTGCTGGCTGGCGCGCGGCGAGATGGTCGGTGACTTCCTGCTGCTGAACGGCGACACCCTGTTCGAGCCCGCCATCGCGCAGCGCCTGATCGCCGCGCCGCCGGCCCCGATCACCGTCACCATCGACCGCAAGGGCGGCTATGACGCCGACGACATGAAGGTGCTGACCGACGGCGACGCCCTGCGGGCCATCGGCAAGACCATCGAGGCCTATGACGCCGAGTCGATCGGCTTCCTGCGCTTCAACCCCGAGGGCGCGGCCCTGTTCACCCGCGTGATCGACCAGATCATGCGCACGCCCGAAGGCCTCAAGCGCTGGTATCTCAGCGTCATCAACCAGATCGCCCAGGACCACGACGTGGTCCGCGTCCAGTCGATCCAAGGCCTGGACTGGGCCGAGATGGACTTCCCCGAAGACCTGCCGCGCAATCGCGAGCTGGCGGCGTCCTGGGTGGCGGAGCTGGTGGGGGCTTAGGTTTTTGGATGCTCCCCCTCTGGGGGAGCTGTCGCGAAGCGACTGAGGGGGCCATCTGCGCGTTCGCCGCGCCGTCCCCCTCCGGCCCTCCGGGCCACCTCCCCCAAAAGGGGGAGGATCTAAGGGGTTTCCACCAACCCCCGCACCAGATCCAGATCCGCCGGCTTGTCCACGTCCACCGCTGCCAGGCCGTAGGACGAGCGCACCGCCGCAGCCCGCACACCCGCCGCGCGGCCCAGACGCTCCAGCGTTTCGTCCAGGGTCATCAAACCCAGCGCATAGCGGACCAGCATCACCGGGCCCAGCAGAGCGGCGATGCGCCAGGGCTGTTTGCGCAGGGCCTCGGCCTTGCGCCAGAAGTCCACGGCGTTCAGGGCGGTGTCATTGCGCAGCAGGAAGAGGTTGCAGCCCGAATAGCCGCCGTCCTTGAACCGCCAATAGGTGCGCTTTGTTTCCGGGGCAGCGGCGCGGACCACTGCTTCGGGCGCCAGCAGAATGGCGATGTCGGAGTCGGCCGGGGCCCTGGCGAGGAACTCGCTGATCCATTCG
Organism: Caulobacter sp. AVps18; assembly: GCF_058681425.1. Classification (NCBI taxonomy): domain Bacteria; kingdom Pseudomonadati; phylum Pseudomonadota; class Alphaproteobacteria; order Caulobacterales; family Caulobacteraceae; genus Caulobacter; species Caulobacter sp. AVps18. Next base: position 3,539,931 of record NZ_CM178737.1, on the reverse strand, counting down.
GGCTGGAGCAGGGCGTGGTCAACCGTGGTGACCAGCAGGGGCGTGCCCATCAGGCTGGCGGCGTCGTGGACGCTCTGGCTGGGACCGCCGGCGGCGGGCAGGGGGCTGGCGGTCTCGAAGCCGGTCAGGGCATCGACGATGGCGATGTCGGAGGTCGAGACCCCGATCCGTGTCGCCCCGGCCTTGTCCAGCGCCCCCAGCACCCGCGCCAGCAGGGTCTGGCCGCCCAGCGTGATCAGCCCCTTGTGGCTGACCCCGGCATAGTCGGCGACAGGGTCGATACCACCGCGCGAGCCGGCCAGCACCAGGGCCTGGAACGGCTTCACAGCGCCTTCTCGTAGATGCGATAGGTCTTGTAGATGGTCGCGCCCATGGCCTCGGAAATCCGGCGCATCGGCATGTTCTCCTCCAGCACCCAGGAGAACTCGAACTTGGTGTAGCCCAGGGCCAGCGACGCGTTACGCCCGGCGTTCATCAGGTGGAACGGCAGCAGCTGGCCACGCATGGTGTCGGCGAACTTGCGCTTGACGCCCATCAGCGGCACCCGCGCCGACTTCAGGCCCCTGACCTTCAGCCGCCACAAGAGCTTGGCCCAGCCGAACGGCAGCAGCTTGCCCTTCAGGTCGGCGATGGCCTCATTGATATTGGGCAGCAGCACGATGAAGCCCGCCGGCTCGCCGTCGATCTCGGCGAACAGGGTCATCTTCTTCTCGATGACGGGCTTGAGGGCCTTGGCCAGTTGCCGGGTCTCGGCCTCGGTCGTGGGGGTGAAGCCCCAGTTGCCGGCCCAGGCGTCGTTGAGGATGGCGGTCAGCGAGACCACCTCTTCGTCATAACGGCTCATATCCAGCTCGCGCAGGGTGACTCCCGCAGGAAGGCCCCGGCGCACGCGGCGCACCACGATCTCGGGCAGGTCGGCCGTCGGATCGCAGACATAGGCATAGACGTCCTTGGCCTTGACGTAGCCCTGCTCCTCGACCCGCTGGCCGGCATAGGCCGGATCGTGGCCCATCATCACCATCGGCGGGGTGTCGAAGCCGTCGACCAGCAGGCCGACCTCCTCATTGACCGACAGGTTGAACGGCCCCTGGGCGGTGTCGCAGCCACGCGCCCGCAGCCAGTCCTCGGCCGTGGCGAACAGGGCCTGGAAGATTGCCGTCTCGTCCTGCGCCGCGATCAAGCCGAAACTGCCGGTCTTGCGCCCCGGCGCCTGGGGAGCCAGGGCGTCGATCTGGGCGCTGATCCGGCCGACCGCCTTGCCGCGGCGCATCGCCAGCCACAGCTGCACCTCGGCGTGATCGAAGAACGGGTTTGTCTTGGGCGTCAGAGCCTCGGTCCGCTCCATGGTCAGGGGCGTGATCCAGTTGGGATCGCGAGCGTTCAGGCGCGCGGGCAGGGCGATGAACCGCGCCAGCTGGGCCTTGGACTGAACCGGAACGATCTTGAGGTCTTGGGCGTCGAGCGGCATCAGCCCTCCAGGGTGACGAGGGCGTAGAGCGCCAGGGCGCTGAAGACGACCGGCCCGCCCCAGACGGCGAGGATCGGCGAGATCGCACCGCTTTCGCCCAGGGCCGACAACAGGCCGTCCACCACCAGGAAGACCAGACCCGCAGCCAGGCCCGAGGTCAGCAGCACCGCCCCCTGGCTGCTACGGAAGTTGGCCAGGGCCACCGGCGCGCTGAGGAGCAGCATGACCAGCGCGCCGAACGGCCCCGCGAAGGCGCTGAGCAGGCGGGTTTCGTAGTAGCTGGCCGGGCGGTCGGCACCCCCCTTCAGCAGCGCGCGGCGCGCTGAGCTGGCCGAGGGGGCGGGATTGTCCGAAAACAGGGCCTGGACGTCGCGTGGCCCCAGGCTGGAGGGCCAGGTCAGGCTGGAGGTTGAGACCGACTTGGCTACCTCGCCCTCGAAACGGGTTGAGACCGCGCCGCTCAGCACCCAGCCCTTGGCGCTGAAGGTTGCGCTCGGCGCCTCGATACGCTCCACCAGCCGCCCGGCCTGGTTGCGGCGATAGATCTTCACCGCAGTCAGGGTGGCACCGTCAGGGCTGCTGGCGGCGGCGATCACCAGATCATCGCCCACCCGGAAGCTGCGGGGACCTTCTTCCTTCTGCTCGGCGGCCGGCGTGGTGGCGCGCCACCAGGCGTCGAGGATCGGGTCGGTGCGCGGGGCGATGACCTGGGCGCAAGTGAAATCCAGCAGCATCATCGCCGCCGCCGCCGGGGCGGCCATGGCCAGGATGCGATAGGCCGAGATGCCGGCGGCACGCATGGCGATGATCGCGCTCTCACGGGCCAGTTGCGAAAAGGCAAACAGGCCGCCGGCCAGCACGCTGATCGGGGCGATCTGTTCGATCAGGCGCGGCGCGCGCAGGGCGGCATAGTACAGCACCCCCGCCACGCCCAGGCCCCGGTCGAGGATGTCGGTGGTCACTTCCAGCAGGTCCAGAACCTGCAGGATACCCATCAGCACGGCCGCCGCGCCCAGGATGCGCGTGGCGGTGACCTTGAGAACGTAGAGCTGAAGCCGCCTCATGCTGCGGCCCCCCGGGCCGGCGTGACCTTGCGGATGGTGTGCTTGATGGCGTCGCCGAAGGCCTGGACGACGCGGCTGATCGGGGTCTCGCCGGGCCGCTGGCGACTGCCCATGAACATCCAGACGCTGAACCCCGTGAACAGCGCGAACGGTCCCCAGATGGCCAGAAGTGCGGGGGCCTTGCCCGCTTCAGCCAGGCTCTGGCCCAGCAACAGGCTGTGCTGGAAGGCCAGCAGCAGCACGCCCGCCACGATCAGGCCGGGCGTGCGATTGCCGCGTTTGGCGGCCAGGCCCAGCGGAAAGGCCAGCAGCGGCAGGAAGGGCAGGAAGGCGGCGCGGGCCAGGCGTCCATACAGCTCGGCCAGCAGTGTGGCCTTGGACAGGGTGGCATGACCCTCGGCGGCGTAGCGGGCCAGCTCGCCCAGGGTCAGTTCGCGCTCGTCGCCGCCGCGCGCCCGCAGCAGGGTGGCAGCGCCGGCCAGGGGCATTTCGGTGACGAACTGGTCGAAGGCCAGGATGCGATAGCCGCCCTGGCCGTCGGCGGCGACACGCTGGCCGGTCTTCAGCAGCAGGATGACCTTGTCGCCCTTCGCCTCAGGACTGAGATCGGCGGTGGCGGCGGTGATCACCTCTTCGCGGCCCTTGTCGTCCAGGCGGCGGATAAAGACCCGCGTAAGCTTCTGGCCGGCCGCGTCGGCGTCGTCGGCGGTCATCAGCAGATTGTCTTCGTCGATAAAGGCCCCGCCCGACAGCTTGCCGTTCCAGCCGGCATTGACCGCCGCATGCATCACCGAGCGATAGGCATAGCGGCTATAGGGCTGGCTGTAGCCGAACAGGGCGATGCTGAAGGCGGTCAGGGCCAGACCCACGCAGACGAAGGGCACGACGATGCGGCTCAGCGACTGGCCGCTGGCCAACAGGGCGTCGATCTCCGAGCCGTCCGACAGTTTGGTGATGACGATGAACAGCGCCACGAAGAACGCCACCGGCAAGGCCAGGCCCAGATAGTGCGGCACCAGATTGGCGGCCAGCTGGGTGACATAGTCAAAGCGGGCACTGCTTTGCGACAGGGCGTCCAGCAGACGCAGGACGCGCTCCAGCAGCAGGGCCACCACGGTGACGCCCAGGCATCCGACCATGGGCCAGGCCACCAGGCGAAGCATGTAGCGGTCGATCAGACGCAGGCCTGGCAAGCGATGGCTCACGCCGCTGTCCATTGCGCGGCCAGTTCTGCGGCCAGGGCGGCGGCGGTTTCGGGATCAAGGTCGACGGTCGTTCCCAGGGCCGGGGCGGCGGGCCAACCAGCGTCGACGAAGGTGCGACCGCCGTGGACGCGCTCGCCGGCATAGCGGGGGATCACATGGAAGTGCACGTCGCGGTCGACCATCATCAGCATCAGGTAATTGATCTTCTCATAGGCCACGACCTGGCCCAGCAGTCGCTCGATTCCCGCGACGGCCACCTTCAGATCACTGAAGGCCTGCGGACTCAATTGCGAGAAGGCGTCCGCCTTTTCCTTGCATATCAGCACCAGTGACCCAAATGTCGGCTGCTTGGGCCGCACCAGAACCAGCCAGTGATCAGTTTCCGCGACCCGCGTGAGTGGATCGCCAAAGGCCTGCGCGGTGGAATTGATCATGAACAGGCTCGCCTTCGAGGCGTTTGACGCCACTCAGTCACAATAGGGACCCGGCCTTTTCCATGGAAGCACGATCCGCGCTGTTGCCCATCGCCGCGATGGTTCTTTGCCTGGCCACCTCGCCAGCCTTGGCTCGCGAAGATTGCGAAGGCCAGGGTTCGACCCGGCTGGTGGTGCAGATCTCGTCACTCAGGTCGGGTGTCGGCGAGGTGGCGGTGACGGTCTATCCGTCGGATCCTCGCAAGTTCCTGGCCCCCAGCGGCAAGCTCTTGCGGGTGCGCGTCAAGGCCTCGGCACCAGTGACGCGGGTGTGTTTTAACCTGCCCAGGCCCGACATCTATGCCGTGGCCGTCTATCACGACGCCAACGCCAACCGGGATTTCGACCGCAACCGCGTAGGCCTGCCCACAGAGGGCTTTGGCTTTTCCAACGACGCCCCGACACGCTTTGGCGTGCCGTCGTTCGACGCGGCGCGTTTTGCGGCCAAGGCGGGCGAGACCGTGCAGCGAATCAAGATGCGCTACAGCAAATAGGGCAGCGTCAGGCCAGCAGGTAGCGGCCCAGCTCGACCGGCTGGCGGCTCTGCGCGTCCAGGCCCCGGGCGATGACGCGGATCATCGACTGACCGTCCGCGTCGCGTTCGACCTCAATGGCGTGCCAGCGGGCGGCGGGATGCTTGCCTTCGCCGACAGCCGAGGCCGAGGGAACCCCCAGCACAGGAATGGTGGTCGCGTCAGGGCCGGGCAGGCTGCCCACCAGCGGCTCATGCGCATGGCCGTGCAGCACAAGATCAGCGCCCCGGCGCTTGAGAACCGCCGCGAGGGCGGGCTGGTCCTCCAGCGCCTTGCGCCTGGAGACCGCGCCTCGGGTCGGCGGGTGATGAATCAGCACCACGCGAAAGGCGTCGCGATGGGCGGGATCGGCCAGCAGGGCCTCGAACGCGGACAGTTGCGCCTGGCCCAGACGCCCGGTGGCCAGATGCGGGGCGGTGGGCACGGCTGAGCACAGGTTGAAGATCGCCAGATCGCCGCGCCGGCGAACCTGCGGGAAGGCCGCTTCGCCGTCGTCGCCCAGCCATGGGGCCCAGGCGGAGAAGCGCGTGGCGTCGGCTGCGCCGACCAGGGCGTCGTGATTGCCGGGGCTGAGCGTGACTGTGTCGGGCGGGCCCAGGTTTTCCAGCCAGACCCGGGCGGCCTGCACCTCGACCCCGGCGGCGAAATTGGTCAGGTCGCCGGTCAGGGCGATGTGATCCGGGGCATAGGTCTTGATGTCGGCGACCAGGGCGGCCAGCACGTCGGGCTGATGCTCCCTGTGTTTGCGCCGCCAGGCGATTCGGCTGAGCAGCCGCTTGGAGACCACGTCCCGCCAGCCAAAAGCGCCCCGGGGCGGGGGCAGATGCGGGTCGGACAGGTGGGCCAGGCGGAATATCGACACGGGAGCGCTGCGGATTCTGGTCATAAGCGCCCGAAGCTGCTTATCAATCGCCCCGGGTTTCAAGAGGTTCTCGTACTTTGACGCACGGAAATGATCAGCGCGCCGCCGCCCGGCCGGCGGCCGTGACGGTGGGCGAGGCGACCAGTCGCATCTGGGGCATGACCTCTGCCCAGCGCCTGTCGCGGATCTATGGCCGTATCGGCGTGGTCGAGCTCGCTGCGGGACAGGTTCCGCCCTCGGGCGATGTCGTGGTCGTGGATGCGGGCTGGGTGTTCGACGAATCCCTGATCAAGGCCCTGTCCGACCGCCCCGGCGTGGCCCTCGTGGACGAAAGCGGCCGCGTGGTGGCGCTGAACCTGCCGGTCGATCGTGCCGTGGCGGCCGCTGAAGACTTGTCGGTCCTGGCCGGCGCCGCGCCGCGCCTGACGGTGATGGAGCTGGGCTCGGCCTATAACCACGCCCTGCGCAAGCGCGAGCCGCCGGTTCTGGAACGTCTGACGCCGCAGACCGTGGATGCCGTCGAAAAGCGCCTGTTCAAGGGCTCCTACAAGGGCGTCACCGATCTGGTGACCAAGTATGTGTGGCCTGCGCCCGCCCGGGTGGTCACCCGCTGGTGCGCCCTGGCCAAGCTGACGCCCAACATGGTGACCTTCGCCAGCTTCCTGATGGTGCTGGCAGCGTTCTGGCTGTTCTGGACGGGCCAGTATGGCCTGGGCCTGGTCTGCGCCTGGATCATGACCTTCCTCGACACGGTCGACGGCAAGCTGGCCCGCGTGACCCTGACTTCGTCCAAGTGGGGCAATGTCTTCGACCACGGCATCGACCTGATCCACCCGCCGTTCTGGTGGTGGGCGTGGTTCGTGGGCCTGGGCGCGCTGGGCTTTACCCTGCCTCACGGCGGCCTGATGCTGGCCGTCATCGTGGGCGGCTATGTGTTCCAGCGGGTGGAGGAGGGGATCTTCCTGGCCCTGTTCAAGGTCGAGATGCATGCCTGGCGGCCGTTCGACAGCTTCTTCCGGCTGATCACCGCGCGCCGTAACCCCAACCTGATCTTCCTGACCGCCGCGACCCTGGTTGGCCGGCCCGACATCGGCTTTGCGCTGGTGGCGATCTGGACGGCGATCTGCCTGGTGGTTCACGGCGTGCAGATCCTCCAGGGCCTGGCGACGCCCAAGGGCGGCGTCACCTCCTGGCTGGCGCGCGGATGAAGGTCGGCGTCGTCCACAATCCGCGCAGCCACGCCAATGTCGGGCGCAGCGCGGACGCCTGGGCGCCGGACGACGTCATTCTGGTTCGACCCACCACCCGTGAGGCGCTGGAGGTGGACCTGCACGCCTTCGCCGCCCGAGGCGTGGAGCTGCTGGTCATCGACGGCGGTGACGGCACAATCCGCGACGTGCTGAGCCTGCTGCCGAGCACCTTTGGCGAGGCCGCGCCTCTGATTGGCTTGCTGCCGTCGGGCAAGACCAATGTGCTGGCCATCGACCTGGGCGTGCCGCTGGGCCGCACCTTGCAGGAAACCCTGATCGCGGCCCGCTCGCCCAACGCCGTGATCAAGCAGCGGTCGCCTCTGGAGGTGGCCTGGGACGACGGCCGCCCGACCCAGCGTGGCTTCGTCTTCGGGCTCGGGGCCTTCGTGCGCGGCACGCAGATGTCCAAGAGCGTCAATCGCCTGGGCGCGTTCCAGGGACTGTCGGTGGCCCTGACGGTGGCAGGCGCAGCGCTCGGTGCCCTGATGGGCGGCGCACGCGACCACTGGCGCGCCGGAGTAGTGCTGGACCTGTCGATCGATGGCGAGGCTACGCCCGAGGGGGCGCGCTTCCTGCTTTTGGCCACCACCCTCAAGCGCCTGCCCTTGGGGCTCAAGCCGTTTGGCCCGCCGCGCGAGGGCCTGAAGGCCCTGGATGTGATGGCCCCGCCCCGGCGTTTGCTGGCCGCCCTGACCATCCTGCTGGGCGGCCGCGACGCCGCCTGGCTGGCCCGCTCGGGCTATCGCCGGGGCGACGCCCGGACCCTGCGGGTGCAGACGGCCGAACCCTTCGTGCTCGACGGCGAAATCTATGACGGCGCAGGGGGACTGAGCGTGACGCTCGGCCCGGCTCTGGGGTTTCTCGCGTCTTGAGCGCCAGTGTGATCGATCTGGTGGGGGATGAACTTCGCGCCCCCGCACCGCCCCACGCGGTGGCCTTCGCCTCCCGGCTGATCAGTGCGTTCGACAGCCCCGTGGCGGTGCTCTTCTATGGCTCGGTTCTGCGCACCGGCGACCTTGACGGGGTGATGGACTTCTACGTCCTGACGGGCCAGCCGCGAAAAGGCTGGCGTGGCGTGGTGGGCAGGGCGCTGTGGCCCGATGTCAGCTATCACGAGATCGAGCATGACGGCCGGATGCTGCGCGCCAAGGTCGCCAGCATGACCCTGGACCAGTTCGCCCTGGCGGCGCGGGGAGGCGAGATGGACACCACCATCTGGACGCGCTTCGTCCAGCCCTCGGCGCTGGTCTGGTCTTCCGACCCCCAGATCGAGCCTGTGGTCATTGACGCCGTGGCCGAGGCGGCTCACTCGGCGGCGCGGTTCGCAGCGGCGCTCGGCCCGCCCGAGGGCGCGCCCGACGCCTTTTGGGCGGCGCTGTTCCAGCAGACCTACAAGGCCGAGTTTCGGGTGGAGAAGGGCGGGCGTGAGCGCTCGATCCTGGCCTTCGAGCCCGCGCGCTACGACCGCCTTCTGGTGGCCTGCTGGCGCGAGCAGGGGCTGCTTGATATTGTTTCGCGCGGCGCGGTGCAGCCCAACATGACCTATGAGGCTCGCGACCGTTTCGCCGCCGCCTGGCGCAAGCGCCGCCGGATGGGCAAGCCGCTGAATCTGGCCCGATTGGTCAAGGCGGCCTTCACCTTTGAGGGCGCGGCGCGCTACGCCACCTGGAAGATCGAGCGCCACACCGGGATCGCAGTTCCCCTGACGCCATGGCGCGAGCGACATCCTGTGCTGGCCGCGCCGGGCGTTTTGTGGCGTCTGTGGCGGCTGCAACAGGCCCGAAAGCGCGGGGGTGCCTAGGGAAGCGCCGTGAGGGCGCCTAAAATTCGGGCGTTGCGCCTAAAAAGTTCGCCAGTCCAGCAACGGGCGTTTCCAGCCCGGGATGCCGAGGCCTAGGGCGGAGGGTATGCGCGTCCTCGTCATTGATCCCGATCCCGCGCGCGCCGCCCTGGTGGCCGAAGGGCTGCAAGGCATTCAGCCGCTTGAAGTGCGCCAGGCCACGCTGTTCGACGAGCGCGAGGCTGCGGCCTTTGCGCCCGATGTCGTGGTGATCGCCGCCGACAGTCCCGACCGCGACACGCTGGAGAGCCTGCGCGAGTCCAGCCACATCAATCCGCGCCCCGTGGTGATGTTCGTCGACCGCTCCGAGCCCGGCCTGGCCGAGCAGGCGGTGCGGGCCGGGGTGGCGGCCTATATCGTCGATGGCCTGTCTCCGGCGCGGGTGCGGCCCATCCTGGACGTCGCGATGAGCCGGTTTGCCCTGACCCAGCAACTGCGCGGCGACCTGGCCAAGGCCAAGGCCGACCTGGAATCGCGCAAGACCGTCGAGCGCGCCAAGGGCCTGCTGATGAAGGAGCGCGGTCTGGACGAGGACGGTGCCTACCGGCTCCTGCGCAAACTGGCGATGGACAAGGGGCGACCGATCGGATCGGTGGCCGCCGACCTGATCGCCTTCGCGGGCATTCTGAAAGGAGAGGCCTCGTGAGCGGTCTCGTCGATCTGCGCCTGGGTTTTATCGCCTTGACCGACTGTGCGCCGCTGGTCGTCGCCAAGGCCCTGGGCTTCTTCGCAGAGGAGGGGCTCGACGTCGCCCTGAGCCGCGAAGCCTCGTGGGCGACCATTCGCGACAAGGTCACGGTGGGCGCCCTGGACGGGGCCCATATGCTGGCACCCATGGCCCTGGCCTCGACCCTGGGCGCAGCGGGTGACGCTGTGCCGATGATTGCGCCCATGGCCCTGAACCTGAACGGCAGCGCCATTACCGTCTCCAGCGCCCTGGCCGACGCCTTGCGCGAAATCGATCCCGAGGGGATGGTCCAGCGCCCGATCACCGCCCGGCCCCTGGCGCGATTGCTGGAGCAGCGCCGGGCGCGGGGCGAGCCGCTGCTGACCTTTGCCGTGGTCTTCACCTATTCCATGCACGCCTACGAGCTGCGGTACTGGATGGCCCAGGCCGGGATAGATCCCGATCAGGATGTCCGGCTGGTGGTGACGCCGCCGCCGCGCATGGTCGAGCAACTGCGCCTGGGCGGCATCGACGGCTTCTGCGTCGGCGCGCCCTGGAATGCGGTAGCCGTACAGGAAGGCCTGGGCGAGGTGCTGATCCGCGCCTCGGAGTTCTGGCCTGGCTCGCCCGACAAGGTGTTCGGGGTCAAGGCGCAGTGGGCCGATACCTATCCCGATGAACTGCGCGCCGCCCTGCGGGCCATGATCCGGGCCTCGGCCTGGGCTGATGATCCCGCCAACCGCGAAACCCTGGTCGACCTGCTGTCCGCCCCTGAGCATATCGGTGCGTCCGCCCAGGCCATCGCCTGGGCGCTGAAGGACGAGATCGTCTTCCACGACAACGCCGCAGGTTTGCCGCATCGTGAGCACGCGCTGTGGTTCCTGTCGCAGATGGTGCGATGGGGCCAGGTTGAGGCGGGCCAGGACCTTGGTCAGGTGGCCGACGCTGTCTATCGCCCCGACCTCTTCCAGGCGGCTGCCGGCTCGCTGGGGCCGGTCATCAATCCGGCCATGGCCTTCGCGGATGCAGCGAAGGATCCGCCGTCCGCGCTGTTTGACGGGGCGGCTTTCGACCCTGACGCGGCCGAACTGTACGCCGCCGGCTTTCCGATCACCCGCCTGAAGTCCTGACGGGCAAGGGCTTGCGAGCTGTTTGCGGCTGCGGGAACGCGCGAAATTCGAGCAAGGTCGCGTCAAGATCTGCTGTGCTGCTGTGCAATATCGCGCCGATTACAGATGATCGCCCCCGATAACGGTGTTTTTCAATTGCGCCAGATCGGAGGGCGGCGCCTCCTAACAGCGACACGCGGGGCAACGAAGTTCCGCGCTGGCCCGAGAGGGCCGCCGACGGTGACGCAATCGTCGGTATGGATTGGACAACGACGTCCGGAGAGATCGCACACGCGGTCTCGCCGGGCGTTTTTTTTTGGCCTTGGGGGATGAGGGCATGAGAACAACGCACACCAAGCTGGCTCTGCTGGCCGGAGCCGCCAGCCTGATCTGGGTCGGGGCCGCCAGCGCGCAGACCGTTCCAGACCCGGTTCCGACGCCCGCAGTTGAAGCCGCGGCCTCGAGTGAAGCCGAGCCGGCGCAGACCGGCCCCGTCGAGGTGCCCGAAGCTGTCGAGCCGCCCGCTCCGCCGCCGCCTCCGCCGACCGTCAGCGACCAGATCGCCGCCGGCAAGATTATCCTGGAGGTTCGCGCCCGCTACGAAGGTGTCGACCAGACCCGCACCGCCACCCTGAAGGACAAGGCCTCGGCCCTGACCGTTCGGACCCGCCTGGGCTGGGAGACGGCCGAGTTCAAGGGCCTCAAGGGTCTTGTCGAGTTCGAGGACGTCCGCCAGGCCGGCCAGGAGCACTACGCCGTCAACGTTCCCGGCGCGACGACCGCGCCCTTGAACGGCGCTGACAAGGCCCGCTACCCCGTGGTCAACGACCCGGACGTCACGGAGCTGAACCGCCTGCAACTGGTTTGGACGCCCAGCGCGGCGCTGCAGGTCACGGCGGGCCGGCAACGCATTGTGCTGGATGACCACCGCTTTGTCGGCAATGTGGTCTGGCGCCAGGACGAGCAAACCTTTGACGGCGTGCGGGCTGATTTCGCCGTCGGTCGCGTCAAGGGAACCTACGCCTATATCACCCACGTCAACCGCATCCTGGGCGAGCTGCGCGACTGGGATTCAGACAGCCATCTGCTGAACGTCACCTGGTCGCCTGCAGAGGCCCTGCGCCTGCAAGGCTTCGTCTACGCTCTGGATTTCGGCAACTCGGCGATCAACTCGTCGATCACCAAGGGCGGGAAAGCTTCCGGCAAGACCTGGGTGGGGCTCTATCAACTGGCCTACAACGCCACCTATGCCCGCCAGAGCGAGTATCACGGCAACACGGCACCCTATGACCTCGACTATTTCGGCGGCGACGTCGCAGGCACCTTCGACATCTACACCGCCAAGCTTGCCTACGAGTCCCTAGAGGGCAACGGAACGCGAGGCTTCACCACACCCCTGGCCACCGTCCACGCCTTCAACGGCTGGTCCGACGCCTTCGTGACGGCAGGCGGCAACAAAGGCTTCGCCGATGGCCTGGAAGACCTGAATGTCAGCTTCAACGTCAAGCCGCGCCTGAGGAAGACCTACTTCTTCAACACCGACATCCTGGTTCGCTACCACGACTTCAACGACCAGAAGACCGGCGCTGACCTCGGCCATGAGTGGGGCTTGCAGCTAAGCGCAGCCGTCACCACCCGGTTCTCGATCCAGTTCAAATATGCCGATTTCGAGCGCGAGAAGACGGTTCCGCTCGGCACGCTGACGCCACCGGCCTCGCGCTCGAAGGCCTGGTTCACCCTCGAATACAAGCTCTGATCAGACGGGATCCCAGATCATGTCCAAGACCGACAAGACCCCGACCGTCGCCGCCGCGTCGTCCTCGTCCGAGGGGCTGACGCGCCGCAACGCCATCTTCGCCACGGCTGCCACCCTGGCCGCCGTCAAGGCCGCGTTCCCGGCCGGAGCCCACGCCGCCGGTGCGGGTCCTGAAACCGCCAAGGCGCGTCTGGGCTTCATCGCCCTGACCGACTCCGCAGCCGTGATCATCGCCAAGGAGCGGGGGCTGTTCGCCAAGCACGGCATGCCCGATGTCGAGGTGCTCAAGCAGGCTTCGTGGGGCGCTACCCGAGACAACCTGGTGCTGGGTTCTGACCGGGGCGGCATCGACGGAGCCCACATCCTGTCGCCCATGCCCTATCTGATGAGCACCGGGGCGATCACCGGCGGCGCGCCGACGCCGATGTACATTCTGGCCCGCCTCAACACCAACGGCCAGGGCATCTCGGTCGGCAACGACCTGAAGGCCGTCAAGGTCGGCCTGAACAGCGCCGGGGCCAAGGCCAAGTTCGCCCAGCTGAAGGCTTCAGGAAACATGGCCAAGGTGGCCATGACCTTCCGGGGCGGGACCCATGACCTGTGGGTTCGTTACTGGCTGGCGGCAGGCGGGATCAATCCCGAAACCGACGTTTCGACCATCGTCATCCCGCCGCCCCAGATGGTGGCCAACATGAAGGCCGGCACTCAGGATGTGTTCTGCGTGGGCGAGCCCTGGAACGGCCAACTGGTCAACCAGAAGGTCGGCTACACCGCCTGTCTGACGTCCGAGCTCTGGATGAACCACCCGGAAAAGGCGCTGGGGATGCGCGCGGCCTGGGTCGACAAGTATCCGCGCGCCGCACAGGCCATCACTGCGGCCGTCCAGGAGGCGCAGATGTGGTGCGACAAGGCCAGCAACCTGCCGGCCATGTGCTCGATCGTCTCGGGGCGCCAGTACGTCAACGTGCCGATGGGCGATATCCTGCCCCGCCTGCAGGGCACGGTGGACTATGGCGACGGCCGCGCCCTGAAGAACTCGCCGCACCGGATGAAGTTCTGGGCCGACAACGCCAGCTTCCCCTACAAATCGCATGACCTGTGGTTCCTGACCGAGGACATTCGCTGGGGCGTGCTACCGCAGAAGACCAACACCCAGGCGCTCGTCAACAAGGTCAACCGCTCGGACATCTGGCGCGCGGCGGCCAAGTCGATTGGCCAGTCGGGCCCGGCCGGCGACAGCCGGGGCGTCGAGCGGTTCTTCGACGGCAAGGTGTTCGACCCGGCCAATCCGGGCGCCTACCTGGCCAGCCAGCCGATCAAGAAGCTGGTCTAGGGGAGGGCGCGATCATGACCTTTCCCAAGCCCTCGTTTTCAGAGGCAGAGCCGGTGGCCGCGCCGGTGAAGGCTGTCCAGCCCTCGGCGGCATCCTTGCCACCGGCCGCAGAACCTCGCGCCTCGCGACTTTCGGAACTGGGCCGCCATAGCCGGGCTGCGGCGGCGGCCGTCCTGCCGCCCGCCATCACGCTGCTGGTGCTGATGGTGCTGTGGCAGGTGGCGGCGGGTGATTCCTATACCGGCGTGCCGTCGCCGCTGCGCATCTGGACGGAGTCGAAAGACCTGATCACCGACCCGTTCTTTGATCGGGGCGGGGTCGACAAGGGCCTGTTCTGGCACGTGCTGACCAGCCTGAGCCGGGTTGGGGTCGGCTTCTCGCTTTCGGCGGTTTGTGGCGTGCTGCTGGGCGTTCTGATCGGTGCCAACCTTTGGGCCCATCGCGGCCTGGATCCGATCTTCCAGGTGTTGCGCACCGTGCCGCCCCTGGCCTGGCTGCCGATCTCGCTGGCCGCGTTCCAGCAAGCCCAACCTTCGGCCCTGTTCGTGATCTTCATCACCTCGATCTGGCCGATCATCATCAACACCGCCGTGGGCGTACGCAACATTCCCGACGACTATCGAAACGTCGCCCGGGTGCTGCGGCTGTCGCCGACGGAGTACTTCTTCAAGATCCTGCTGCCGGCCACCACGCCCTACATCTTCACGGGCCTGCGCATCGGTATCGGCATGAGCTGGCTGGCCATCGTCGCCTCCGAGATGCTGCTGGGCGGCGTCGGCGTCGGCTTTTTCATCTGGGATCAGTACAATTCCGGCCGCATCTCCGACATCGTCGTGGCCCTGGCCTGGGTTGGTCTGACCGGCTTTTTCCTCGATCGCATCGTCGCCCTTGCCGGGCGCATCGTCTCGCGCGGCAGCGCGCTGAGCTGAAGGAACACGACCATGGGCAAGGCCTATCTTTCCATCGAAGGCGTCGGCGTCACTTTCCAGAAGGGCTCGGCCCGCTCGGAAGTGCTGCGCGACATCAATCTGCAGGTTGATCAGGGCGAATTCGTCTCGATCATCGGCCATTCGGGCTGCGGAAAATCCACTCTGCTCAACGTCGTCGCGGGGCTGATCCCCGTGACGACAGGGGCGGTGATCCTGGACCGTGAGGCGGTCGAGGCCCCGGGACCAGAGCGGGCCGTGGTGTTTCAGAACCACTCGCTGCTGCCCTGGCTGTCGGTGCGGGAAAACGTCAGCCTGGCCGTCGACAAGGTGTTCCGGGGGGTGAAGTCCGCTGCCGAGCGCAAGGCGTGGACTGAGCACAATCTCGATCTGGTCAAGATGACCCACGCCATGGACAAGCGTCCGTCGGAAATCTCGGGGGGCATGAAGCAGCGGGTCGGCATCGCCCGCGCCCTGGCCATGCAGCCCAAGGTCCTGCTGCTGGACGAGCCGTTCGGCGCCCTGGACGCCCTGACCCGCGCCCACCTGCAGGACAGCGTCATGGAGATCCAGGCGACGCTGAATAACACCGTGCTGATGATAACGCACGATGTCGATGAGGCGGTCTTGCTGTCGGATCGCATCGTGATGATGACCAATGGTCCGCGCGCCACCATAGGGCACATTTTGCAGCCGGATCTGGAGCGACCGCGCGACAGGCTGGGTCTCGCCGAAAGCCCGGCCTACATGCACGCGCGAGCCGCCGTGATCGAATTCCTCTATGCGCGCCGGGCGGCCTGATGATGAGCGCGCCAGTCCCCATCCCGGGCAAGGAAAGACTGGTCGTCATCGGCAACGGCATGGCCGGCTGCCGGGCGGTCGAGGAAGTTCTCAAGCGCGATCCGGATCGCTACGAGATCGCGATCTTCGGAACCGAGCCCCGCGTCAACTACAACCGCATCATGCTGTCGCCGGTGTTGGCGGGCGAGAAGTCGTTCGCCGAAATCGTGATCAATGACGAGGCCTGGTACCGCGACAACGGCATCGCCCTGCATGCGGGCCGCGCCGTCACCCGCATCGATCTGGAGGGCAGGACTGTCCAGGCCGAGGACGGTTTTGAGCTGGGCTACGACAAGCTGATCCTGGCGACGGGCTCTGATCCCTTCCGACTGCCCCTGCCGGGATCGGATCTGAAGGGCGTGGTGACCTTCCGCGATCTCGACGATGTCGAGGCTATGGTCGCCGCCTCGGCCAAGCCCGGCGCGCGCGCCGTGGTGATCGGCGGCGGCCTGCTGGGGCTGGAAGCCGCCTATGGCCTGGCTCGCCGGGGTATGGGTGCCACTGTCGTCCACCTGATGGACGTGCTGATGGAGCGCCAACTGGACGAAAGCGCCGGCTTCCTGCTGCGCGAGGCCCTGCTGGAGCGCGGCGTCGAGACCGTCCTGGGTGCCCACTCCGAAGAGATCGTCGGCGAAGACGGCCAGGTGGCCGGCCTGAAGCTGAAGGATGGTCGCGTCCTGCCTTGTGACCTGCTGGTCATGGCGGTTGGCATCCGCCCCAATTCCTCGCTGGCCCGCGCCGCCGGCCTGGCCGTCAACCGCGGTGTGGTGGTTGATGACGGCCTGGCCACATCGGACCCCGCCGTCTTCGCCGTGGGAGAATGCGTCGAGCACCGGGGTCAGTGCTATGGCCTGGTGGCCCCGATCTGGGAGATGTGCCGGGCCCTGGCCCAAAGCCTGACCGACGGCGAGGGCGGCTATGAGGGCTCGGTGCTTTCGACCCGCCTGAAGGTCTCAGGAGTTGATGTGTTCTCGGCCGGCAAGTTCGCCGGCGGCGAGGGCTGTGAGGACATCGTGTTCCGTGACGCCGGACGCGGCGTCTACAAGCGGGTCGTCATCGAGGACGGCAAGGTCGTCGGCAGCGTGCTGTTTGGCGACGCCGCCGACGGCGGCTGGTACTTCGACCTGATGCGGGCCGGGACGGATGTGGCGGAAATCCGTGACACTCTCATCTTCGGCCAGGCCATCACGGAGGGGCTGTCTGGCCTGGACCCTAATGCGGCCGTTGCGGCCATGCCCGATACGCAGGAAATCTGCGGCTGCAACGGTGTCTGCAAGGGTTCGATTGTTTCGGCCATCACGGGGCAAGGGCTGACCAGCCTCGACGACGTGCGGGCGGTGACCAAGGCCTCGGCCTCGTGCGGCTCGTGTACGCCGCTGGTCGAGCAGGTGCTGAAACTGACCCTGGGCGATGACTTCAAGGCCCAGACCGGTCCCAAGCCGATGTGCAAATGCACGCACCATGGCCATGACATCGTCCGCAAGACCCTTGTCGCCGAGGGGCTGAGGTCGATGCCGGCGGTGTTCCAGGCCCTGGAATGGACCACGCCCGACGGCTGCGCCTCGTGCCGGCCGGCCCTTAACTACTACCTGCTGTGCGCCTGGCCCGGTGCCTACAAGGACGACGCCCAGTCGCGCTACATCAACGAACGTGTTCACGCCAACATCCAGAAGGACGGCACCTATAGCGTCGTTCCGCGCATGTGGGGCGGCATGACCACGCCTGACGAACTGCGCGCCATCGCCGATGTCGCCGACAAGTTCTCCATCCCGGCGGTCAAGGTCACGGGCGGTCAGCGCATCGACCTGTTGGGTGTCAAGAAGGATGACCTGCCGGCCGTCTGGGCCGATCTCAACGCCGCCGGCATGGTCAGCGGCCACGCCTATGCCAAGGGCCTGCGCACGGTGAAGACCTGCGTGGGCACCGACTGGTGCCGGTTCGGAACCCAGGATTCCACGGGCCTGGGCATCAAGCTGGAAAAGGCGCTGTGGGGGTCATGGGCACCGGCCAAGGTCAAGCTGGCGGTCTCCGGCTGCCCGCGCAATTGCGCCGAGGCCACCTGCAAGGACATCGGCGTGATCTGCGTCGACAGCGGCTACGAGATTCATCTGGGCGGAGCCGCCGGTCTGCACATCCAGGGCACCCAGGTGATGACACACGTCGCGACCGAATCTGAAGCGATGGAAGTCATCGCCGCTGTCCTGCAGTTCTATCGTGAGGACGGCTGGTATCTGGAGCGGATCTACAAATGGATGGCCCGCATCGGCCTGGACGCCATCAAGGCGGCCGTGGTCGACGACGAGGCCAACCGCGTGGCGCTGCATTCGCGCTTCATGATCTCGCAGGAGACCGCCCAGATCGATCCGTGGGCGCAGCGGGCCACTGGCGGCGTCGAGGCCCAGGAGTTCAGGCCGATGGCGCAACTGCCGATGGGGATGGCTGCGCAATGACCGTTCACCCGCTGCATATCGAACACGCCTGGCACGATATCGGGGCCGTGGACGACATCCCCGAGCGCGGTGCCCGCCGCGTCTCCACCGCCCAGGGCGACGTGGCCGTGTTCCGCACCGGCGACGGCAAGGTCTTCGCGCTGATCGACCGCTGCCCGCACAAACACGGTCCGCTCAGCCAGGGTATCGTCCATGGCCATTCGGTGACCTGTCCGCTGCACGCCATGGTCATCGACCTGGCGTCGGGCGAACTGACCGGGGCCGATGCCGGCAAGGGCTGCGCGCCGACCGTTCCGGTCAGCATTCGCGACGGCCGGGTGCTGCTGGCGGCCCCGACGGCCGGAAGCTGATCGCATGGCCGACGGCTCGGGCGCGCTGACCATCAAGACCGCCTGTCCCTACTGCGGCGTCGGCTGCGGCGTCACCGCCGCCGTCGGCGCCCAGGGCGAGGGGCGGGCGGTGTCGGTCGTCGGCGATGCCCAGCACCCGGCCAATCTGGGCCGGCTTTGCTCCAAGGGCACGGCTTTGGGCGCAACCGTGGGGCTACAGGGCCGGCTGCTGGAACCGACCATCGGCGGTCGCGTCGCCAGTTGGACGGAGGCCACCGCCCTTGTGGCCAAGCGCTTTGCCGACACCATCGCCAGGCACGGGCCGGACAGCGTCGCCTTCTATGTTTCGGGCCAGCTTCTGACCGAGGACTATTACGTCGCCAACAAGCTGATGAAGGGCTTCATCGGTTCGGGCAATATCGACACCAACAGCCGCCTCTGCATGGCCTCGGCCGTCTCGGCTCACAAGCAGGCTTTCGGCGCGGATCTGGTGCCGGGCTGTTATGAGGATCTGGATCTCGCCGACCTGGTGGTGTTCAGCGGTCACAACGCCGCCTGGACCCACCCCGTCCTCTTTCGTCGCATGGAGGCGGCCAGGGCGCGCGGCCAGAAGCATGTGGTCATCGATCCGCGCCGCACCGACACCGCGCAGGGTGCTGACCTGCATCTGGCCATCGCGCCGCAGAGCGACGTGCGGCTGTGGAACGGACTGCTGGCCGACCTGATCCGCCGCCACGCCATCGACCGGGGCTATATGGCCCGGCATGTCAGCGGCTTTGATGCTGTCGAGGCGGCCCTGGCCGAGCTGGACCAATCGCCCGCCGCCGTAGCCGCTGACTGCGGCATCGCGCTCAAAGACCTGCTGGCCTTTTACGACCTGTTCGCGGCGAACCCCAGGACGGTCAGCCTGTTCTCGATGGGCGCCAACCAGTCGGCCCAGGGCGTGGCCAAGGGCCTGTCGATCCTCAATGTGCACCTGGCGACGGGCCGCATCGGCAAGCCGGGTGCCTGTCCGTTTTCGATCACCGGCCAGCCCAACGCCATGGGCGGACGCGAGACCGGTGGCATGGCCAACACCCTGGCCGGCCATATGGACTTCGAGCCCGCCGACAGAGATCGCGTGGCCCGCTTCTGGGGCGCGCCAGGCACGACCCGCAAGCCCGGCCTGAAGGCCGTCGACATGTTCGAGGCCGTGCACGACGGCCGCATCAAGGCGATCTGGGTGATGGCCACCAATCCGGCGGTTTCGATGCCGGACGCGAGCCGGGTGCGCGAGGCCCTGGCCAGGTGCCCCTTCGTGGTGGTGTCGGACTGCATCGCCGACACCGACACCACCGCCTTCGCCCACGTGAAGCTGCCGGCCCTGGCCTGGGGTGAGAAGGACGGCACGGTCACCAATTCCGAGCGCAGCATCACGCGCCAGCGGGCCCTGTTTCGCGCGCCGGGCCAGGCGCGCGCCGACTGGAAGATCATCGCCGATGTCGCCGTTGCCATGGGGTTCGACGGCTTTGGCTGGTCCAGCGCGGCCAGTGTGTTCCGCGAATGGGCCCGCCTGACGGCCTATGAGAACCAGAGCCGCCTGTTGAACCTGTCTGGCCTGACCCAGCTGGGCACAGACGGCTATGCGGACCTCAAGCCGGTGCAATGGCCGGTCAAGGCGGACGGAAAGGGCACGCCGCGCCTGTTCGTCGACGCCCGCTTCCAGACGCCTGACGGCCGCGCGCGCATGGTCCCGACCCGTCCCATGGGGCCGGCCGAAGCGGTCAGTGACGCCTATCCGCTATCGCTCAACACCGGCCGCATCCGTGACCAGTGGCACACCATGACCCGCACGGGCCTGGCCGCTGACCTGTGCCGCCACGCCTCCGAGCCCTTCGTCGAGATGCACCCGGCTGACGCAGAGGCCGCAGGCGTCAAGGACGGCGCCTTGACGCGTGTGCTGACCACGCGGGGCGAGGCCGTCGTCCTGGCCAAGGTCACCGATCGGCAGCGTCCCGGCGGCCTGTTCATGCCCATGCACTGGACCGACGCCTTTGCGCCGTCGGGGCGCTCCAATTCGCTGATTGCGCCCAATATCGATCCTGTCTCGGGCCAGCCGGAGTTCAAGCACACTCCTGCCCGCATCCGCGCCTATCGCGAGACCTGGAAAGGGTTCTTCCTGTCGCGCGCCATCCTTGCAGCGCCAGACGGCCAGGAGCTTGTCTGGCGCCGGATTCCGCAGGAGGCCTGCCAGCAGCACGAGTTCGCCGGGCGCGGCGATCAGGCCCAGCGCGAAGCGGTCCGCAAGGCCCTGTCCAGGGGGCTGGTCGGCGAACTCGTGGCTTATGAGGACGCCGGCTCCGGCTCGCGCCGCGAGGCCTGGGTGCGTGACGGCAAGCTGGTGGCGGTGCTGTTCATGACCGCCAGCGGTCGGCTGCCGCAGCGCGAGTGGCTGGCCGACCTGTTCGCCATGCCGGTGCTGAGCGCAGAGGCCCGCTCGGCCCTGCTGTTTGGCCGCCCGCCCGGCGCGCTGATCGACAAGGGGCCCACGGTCTGCGCCTGCCTGAAGGTGGGCACCAGGGCCGTTCAGGCCGCCATCACCGCCGGCGCCGGCGATCCTGACGCCGTGGGCACAGCGACCGGGGCCGGGACCAATTGCGGGTCCTGCCGGCCCGAAATCGCCCGGATGATCGCACAGAGCGCCAGACTCGCCAGGGAGACGGTCGATGCCGCATGAACCGAAAGCCGGCCATGTCCTGCTGGTGGGGGCGGGGCCCGGCCCCGTCGATCTGATGACCCTGCGCGCTGTTCGCGCGGTCGAGAGCGCCCAGGCCCTGCTGTACGACGCCCTGATCTCGGTCGAGGCCATCGCCCTGGCACCGCCTGGCTGCATCCGCATCGAAACCGGCAAGCGCTCTGGCCGGCCCAGCATGCAGCAGGACGCCATCAACCGGCTGACCCTGCGTCTGGCCCGCAAGGGCCTGCGGGTGGTGCGGCTCAAGAGCGGTGATCCGTCTGTTTTTGGCCGGGTGGGGGAAGAGGTGGACTATCTGGCCCTGCACGGAGTCTCGACCGAGGTCGTGCCCGGGGTCACGGCTGCCTGCGCCGCCGCCGCCCAGTTCAACTTTCCCCTGACCCATCGGGGCGCGGCGCGCCGCGTGGTCTTCACCACCGCCCGCCTGGAGGCCGGTGCCCTCTGCGGCGACTGGAGCGCGGCGGCTGATCCGCAGGCGACCCTGGCGGTCTATATGGGCTCTGAAGTGGTGGGCGAGCTTTGCGCGCACTCCATAGCCGCAGGCCGGTCGCCCGCGACCCCCGCCATTGCGATCGAGAAGGCCGGCGGCACCGACGCCCGCCTCTATCGCGGTACGCTGGAGACGCTTCCGGCCCGCCTGGCCGACAAGGGTGACGGGCCGGTGCTGATCGTGATCGGTGAGGTGGCCGGCCGCGCCACCGCCGTCGAGATCGACAGCGACGACGTGGCGCTGGTCCTTCGCGCCTAGAGCAAGGTGCGCGATGCAGGCATCACACGCCTTGCTCTAGCTTTTTGTTTGCGCATCGCTTTTACGGAAAACCGGCGGCCACTTTTCCGCGCGATGCTTTAGATCCGCTCGATGATGATCGCCGGGGCCATGCCGCCGGCGGCGCACATGGTGACGAGGCCTCGCTTGAGGTCGCGACGTTCCAGTTCATCCAGGATCGTGCCGATCAGGATCGAGCCAGTGGCCCCGATCGGATGACCCAGGGCCATGGCCCCGCCATTGACGTTGACCTTGTCGCGGTCGAGCTTGAGGTCGCGGATGAACTTCTCGGCCACCACAGCGAAGGCCTCGTTGATTTCCCACAGGTCGATGTCGTCCACGGTCAGCCCTGCCTTGGCCAGGACCTTGCGGGCGGCAGGAACAGGGGCGTTCAGCATCAGGGTCGGGCTGTCGCCGATATTGGCCATGGCCAGCACCCGGGCTCGCGGCTTCAGGCCATGGGCGGCGGCATAGGCCGGTGAAGCCAGCAGCACGCCGCCGGCACCGTCGACGACGCCCGACGAATTGCCCGCATGGTGGACGTGAGTGATGTTCAGGTCCGGATAGACCTGATGGATCAGGCCGCCCAGCGTCATGCCGCTTTCGTCGATGGGCACGCCGGCCATCATCTCGAACGAGGCCTTGAGCTGGGACAGGCTTTCCAGGGTGGTCTGCGGACGCGGGAATTCCTCGCGGGCCAGGGCCACCGTGCCGTCGTCATTCAGGACCGGAACCAGGGACCGGTCAAAGCGGCCTTCACGAATCGCCTGGTCGGCGCGCTGCTGGCTGGTCACGGCCAGTTCATCCAGCGCCTGGCGGGAAATGCCTTCAAGCGTGGCGATGGCGTCGGCGCAGACGCCCTGGTGGCTCTGCGGATGGCGGGCCCGCAGGCGCAGATTGCCGGAATCGAGCAGCCCCACCGAGGTGCGGTCGGCCGTGGCGGCGGTGTAGGACATCATCTCGGTCCCGCCGGCGATGACCACATCTTCCATGCCCGACATGATCGAGGCGGCGGCCAGGTTCACGGTGGTGATGCCCGAGCCACAGAAGCGGTCGAGGGTCATGCCGCTGGCGCGCACGTCATAGCCGGCGTCCAGGGCGGCCATGCGGCCCAGGTCGCCGCCCTGCTTGCCGCGCTGGGTGCTGGTGCCCCAGATGATGTCGTCGACATCGGCGGTGTTGAGGTTATTGCGCTCGGCCAAGGCCTTGAGCACCGTGGCGGCCAGATGCTGGGGGTGGAACTCGGCAAGGGCTCCCTTGCCGACCTTGCCGATGCCGCGCGGCGTGCGGCAGGCGTCGATGATAAGCGCTTCGGGCATGGGGCTTCCTTCCTGCTGGGGCTTCGTGTGACGAAGTCTGTTGACCCGATCAGACAGGCGGCGCCCTTGGGTCAGTCCAGCAGGAATTTCGCGCGCCCGAGCCCTCCTTCGGGCTAGACGCGTTCGAGCGCTAGCGCCGCGCCCTGGCCTACGCCGATGCACAGGGTGGCCAGGGCGCGTTTTCCGCCGGCGGCTTCCAGCTGGCGCAGGGCGGTCAGGGCGAGGCGGGCACCCGATGCGCCGAGGGGGTGACCCAGGGCGATGGCCCCGCCATTGGGGTTCACATGGGCGCCGTCGTCGGCCAGGCCCAGTTGGCGCAGAACCGCCAGGCCCTGGGCCGCGAAGGCCTCGTTCAGCTCGACCACGTCGAAATCGCCGATCGAGAGGCCGGTGCGGGCCATCAGGCGCTGGGTGGCGGGCACCGGGCCGATGCCCATGACACGGGGGGCTACGCCGGCCGTGGCATAGCCGAGGATGCGCGCGCGCGGGGTCAGGCCATGGCGCTGGACGGCCTCTTCCGAGGCGATCAGCAGGGCGGCCGCACCGTCATTGACGCCCGAGGCATTGCCGGCCGTCACCGTGCCGTCCGGTCGGACCACGGGTTTCAGCTTGGCCAGGGTCTCCAGCGTGGTCTCGCGCGGGTGCTCGTCGCGGTCGACGATGGTGGGGCCGGCCTTGCCGGGGATCTCGACCGGGGTGATCTCGCCGTCGAAGAAGCCGGCCTTGATGGCGGCGGCGGCGCGTTGCTGGCTGCGCAGGGCGAAGGCGTCCTGGTCGGCGCGGCTGACCTGGAAGTCGGCGGCGACGTTCTCGGCCGTCTCGGGCATGGAATCGACGCCGTAGGCCTTCTGCATGGCCGGATTGACGAAACGCCAGCCGATGGTGGTGTCCTCGATCTTGGCGGCGCGCGAGAAGGCGCTGTCAGCCTTGCCCATCACGAAGGGGGCGCGGCTCATGCTCTCGACCCCGCCGGCGACGACCAGATCGGCCTGGCCCGACAGCACCGCGCGGGCGGCATAGCCGAGGGCTTCCAGGCCCGAGGCGCACAGGCGG
Organism: Caulobacter sp. AVps18; assembly: GCF_058681425.1. NCBI lineage: Bacteria > Pseudomonadati > Pseudomonadota > Alphaproteobacteria > Caulobacterales > Caulobacteraceae > Caulobacter > Caulobacter sp. AVps18. The sequence continues at coordinate 3,515,954 of NZ_CM178737.1, read as the reverse complement.
TTGACGGTGACGCCCGGCACGCTGTCGGGCAGCCCGGCCAGCAGGGCGGCCATGCGGGCGACATTGCGATTGTCCTCGCCGGCCTGGTTGGCGCAGCCCAGCACCACCTCGTCCACCGCGCTCCAGTCGAGGCCGGGATTGCGGGCCATCAGGGCCCTGATCGGGATGGCGGCCAGGTCGTCGGCCCGCACCTTGGCCAGGCCCCCGCCGTAGCGGCCGATGGGCGTGCGGATGCCGTCACAGATATAGGCGCTGGTCATGTGAAGGCTCCCGGATTGAAATCGGCGTCCGTCTTGGCGCGGATCGCGTCCAGAGTGACGCCCGGTGCCAGCCCGATCAAGGGCAGTCCGTCAGCCTCGCTGTCGAGGTCGAACAGGCAAGGGCCGGCGATCGCGGTGTCGATCCCGCTTTCGCCGGCCGCTTGCAGGCTTGTCATCCGGTTCTGACCCGCCTTGAGACCAGCGCGTAGAGCGCAGGCAGCACCAACAGCGTCAGGATCGTCGAGGAGACAATCCCGCCGATCACCACGGTGGCCAGCGGCCGCTGAACTTCCGAACCCGCGCCGACATTGAAGGCCATCGGCACGAAGCCCAGGCTGGCCACCAAGGCGGTCATCAGCACCGGCCGCAGCCGGGTGAGGGCGCCTTCGGTGATCGCCTGGTCCGCTGCCTGGCCCTGGTTGATCAGGCTACGGATGAAGCTGATCATCACCACCCCGTTCAGCACTGCCACGCCCGAGAGCGCGATGAAGCCGACCGCCGCCGAGATCGACAGCGGCAGGCCACGCATCAGCAGCGCGGCCACCCCGCCGGTCAGGGCCAGGGGGACGCCCGAGAACACCACGGCGGCGTCCTTCCACGAGCGGAACAGCGCAAACAGCAGGCCGAAGATCAGCAGCAGCACGGCGGGAACCACCAGTTGCAGCCGCCGTGCGGCCGAAGTCAGCTGTTCGAACGTGCCGCCATAGGTCACCCAGTAGCCACTCGGGATTTCCACCTCGGCCTCGACCGCTTTTCGGACGTCCGTCACGAACGAGCCCAGGTCGCGACCCCGCACATTGGCGGTGACCACGATCTTGCGCTTGCCGTCGCTGCGGCCGATCTGGTTGGGACCGATCACGGTTTCGATGCGGGCGATATCGGCCAGGGGCACAAACCCCCGGGGGCCATCGCCGGCGGGCAGGGGGACCTGCAACCGGCCGATCCCGTCGAGGTCGCCGCGCAGCGTCTCGGGCAGCCGCACGACGATGTCGAACCGCCGGTCGCCCTCGAAGATCTGGCCGGCGGTCGTCCCGCCGATGGCGGTGGCGACCACCGACTGCACGTCAGAGACATTCAGGCCAAAGCGGGCCAGGGCGTCGCGGTCGGGGGTGACTTGCAACACGGGCAGACCGGTGACCTGCTCGACCTTGACGTCCTGGGCACCCTCGATGCCGCTGACCACGCTCTCGATCGCCTGTCCGGCGGCCAGCAGGGTCTCCAGATCGTCGCCGTGCACGTTGATCGCCACGTCCGAGCGCACGCCTGAGATAAGCTCATTGAACCGCATCTGGATCGGCTGGGTGAACTCGTAATTGTTGCCCGGCACGGCCTCGACCGCCTCTTGCAGTTCAGCGACCAGCTGGGCCTTGGGCTTGCGCGGGTCAGGCCAGTCCTTGCGGTCCTTGAGCAGGATGAAGGTGTCGGCGACGCTGGGGGGCATGGGGTCGGTGGCCACCTCGGCGGTGCCGATCTTGCCCACAACCTTGTCGACCTCCGGGAACTGCTTGATCCGCGCTTCCAGCACCGCCTGCATCTTCACGGCCTGGGTCAGGCTGGTTCCGGGTATGCGCAGGGCGTGCAGGGCGATGTCGCCCTCGTCGAGACTGGGAATGAATTCCGAGCCCATGCGAGAAGCGGCAAGACCCGCCAGCAGCACCAGAACCACAGCGCCACCGACAAACGCGCTCTTGAACCGAAGCGCTGTCGCCAGGGCCGGTTCATAGGCCCGCCGGGCCAGGCCCATCACCCGGCTTTCCTTCTCCTCGACCTTGCCGGTGACAAACAGGGCCACGGCGGCGGGCACGAAGGTCAGGGACAGCAGCAGGGCCGCCGTCAGGGCGATGACGACGGTGATCGCCATGGGGTGGAACATCTTCCCCTCAACCCCGGTCAGGGCGAAGATCGGGATATAGACCAGCGTGATGATCAGCACGCCAAACAGCGACGGCTTGATCACCTCGCCGCTGGCCTCGGCCGCCAGGTCGAAACGTTCCTCGCGGGTCAGCAGCCGGCCGAGCTGGTGCTGGGCCATGCCGAAGCGGCGCAGGCAGTTCTCGACGATGATCACCGCGCCGTCGACGATCAGGCCAAAGTCCAGCGCCCCCAGGCTCATCAGATTGCCCGAGGTTCTGGTCTGCACCATGCCGGTGATCGTCATCAGCATGGCCAGCGGGATGACCGCCGCCGTGATCAGGGCCGCGCGGATATTGCCCAGCAGCAGGAACAGCACCACGATCACCAGCAGCGCGCCCTCGACCAGGTTCGTCTCGACTGTGGCGATGGTGCGATCCACCAGATCGGTGCGGTCATAGATCGGCTTGGCGGTGACGCCGGCGGGCAGGGCCTTGGCGGCCTCTTCTAGGCGGGCGGCGACGGCGCGAGACACGGTGCGGCTGTTTTCGCCGACCAGCATCATCACCGTGCCCAGGACCACCTCGTGACCGTTCTCGGTGGCGGCGCCGGTGCGCAGTTCCTCGCCCATCACGACATCAGCGACGTCGGCCACGCGGATCGGTGCGCCGCCACGGCGGGCGACGACCACGCGTTCCAGGTCTTCGATCCCGGTCGCCTGTCCCGGGGTGCGAACCAGATACTGTTCGCCATGCCGCTCGACATAGCCTGCGCCGATATTGGCGTTATTGGCCTCAAGCGCGGCCACTATTTCGTCCATCGTCACGCCATAGGCCGCCAGCCGCTGGGGCCAGGGCGTGACATGATACTGGCGCACAAAGCCGCCGATGGTGTTGACCTCGGTGACGCCGGGCGTGTTGCGGATCTGCGGACGGATCACCCAGTCCTGAAGGGTACGCAGGTCTTCGGGCGTATAGATGCCGCCGCCTGGCTTGCGCGCGCCGGGGCTGGCCTCGACCGTGTACATGAAGATCTCGCCGAGCCCCGTGGCGATGGGGCCAAGCTCGGGTTCGACCCCGTCGGGGAGCTGGCCTCGAACGCCTTGCAGGCGCTCATTGATCAACTGCCTGGCGAAGTAGATGTCGGTCCCGTCGCGAAACACTACGGTTACCTGGCTCAGGCCATAGCGCGAGATGGAGCGGGTATGGTCCAGACCGGGTAGGCCCGCGATGGCGGTTTCAATGGGGAAGGTGACACGCTGCTCGGCCTCCAGCGGCGAATAGCCCTTGGCCTCGGTGTTGATCTGAACCTGGACGTTGGTGATGTCGGGCGTGGCGTCGATTGGCAGGCGCTGAAAGCTCCAGAGTCCCAGCAGGGCCAGCAGGGCGACGGCCGCCATGACCGCCCAGCGATGGGCGATGGAGGTGCGGATGATACGGTTCAACATGACGCCCCCCTAGTGATCGTGGCTCGCGCCGGACTTTTCGATGTCCGCGCGGATCAGGAAGGCGCCGTCGGTGACATAGGTCGTTCCGGGCTCAAGTCCGCCCAGCACCTGCGTCCATTCGGCTGTTCGGGTGCCAAGCTCCAGCATCCGCACCTCATAGGTGTCGCCGACCCGGGCGAAGACGACGTCGAAATCGCGGAACCGCTGGATGGCTTTGGTTCGGACCGCGAGCGGCACCTGCCGTGATGCGACGGTGACAGCACCCTCGACGCCCAGGCCCGGCCGCCAGGCAGGCCCGGCCCCATCTGGCAGGTGAATGTGCGCCAGCTGGGTCTGGCTGGTGAAATCGGCTGATGGCAGAATCGACTCCACCGTGGCCAGGATGCGGTCGGTTCCCGACAGGCTGCGGACCTCCACCGTCTGACCAATGCGCACCCGTTCGGAATCGCGCGGATAGACGAACAGTTCGGCGTGAAGCTTGGTCGGGTCCGCGATCACGAAGATCGGCCGGTCATAGGCCACGTCTCCGACATTGCTGTTTTTCTCGATGATCTGGCCCGAGATCGGGGCCGGGATCGAATAGGTTTGGAGGCTGTCGGACGACTCGACGCGGGCCAGGATCTGGCCCTTGCGGACCATCTGCCCCAGTTCCCCGCGCAGGCTCATGATCCGGCCGGGATACCAGGCGCGAACCTCGCCCTTGCCCTCCGGCGTCACCTCGATGCGACCGTTGAGCAGCACGGTTTCGTCGATGGACACCGGGCCGGCGACCTCGACCCTGACGCCGCTGGCCTCAGCTGCTTTGGCAGACATCGTGGTGCGGCCTTCATACGAGGCGTAGCGCCATGCATGCGTCTTGCCACCCTCACGCGCGGTTACCGCCACGTCGAACGAATGGGGCTCGGTCACCACACCCGCGCCGCGCAGAAAGTCCTCCTGCGGGCTGAAGGCGAAGCGATCAACCTGGCCGCCGAGGCGGGTCAGGGCCACGTCCAGGTTCACCTGCCGGGGATCGATCGGCTTGTCCTTGCGATAGGCATAGACGCGGAACTCCGGCTCGACGCCGGTTTCATAGATCGTGACCTCCAGGCTGAAGTCGCCATCGCGCAGCAGGCGGCCGTTGTGGGGGCCGCGCTCGAACTCGGCCTCGGCTTGGCCATGCTCATCGGGCTTGGCGGCCTTCTCGCCACAGGCGGTCAGGCTCAGGGCGGTCGCGGCCAGCAGCATCGCCCACAGCGGGCGGCGGGTCAGGGTGGTGCTCATGGCTGGGTCTCCGTGCTGGCGAGCGTGGCGTGCGCGCCGGTCAGGCGATCCAGACTCGCCCCGTCTTGATGGAAGGCCTTGAGAATTTCGACGCGCCGGGACTTGGCCTCGATCAGGGCCCGCTGGGCGGCGATGACATCCAGATAGCTGAAGCCGCCGCGTCGAAAGCCGTCGCGAACCAGGGTTACGGCGCGCTCCGCGCTGGGCATCACGTCATCGTCCATGTGGCGTAGTTCAGCCGCAGCAGCGGCCCGACGCGCGATCAGAAGGGCGATTTCGCGCTCGCGCTCCAGGCGCAGGGCCTCCAGATCGGCCTCTATCGCCGTGCGCTCCGAGCGCGCCCTGTCGATGGCACCGCGATTGGTGTCGTAGCGGCCCAGAGGCAGTGTGCCGCCGACGACCAGCGCCATTGCGCCTTCGTCTTGCAGGTGCCGAACGCCAAGGGAGAGGCTGGGGTCCTGCACGGCCCGGGCCTGCTCGACGGCGATCCGCGCGGCGGCGATGTCACGCTCCACCGCCAGAAGCTGCAGATCCGGCAGGCTGGCCGAGAGGGCGGCGACCGGTGGTTGGCGGATGTCCTCGAAAAGCTCGCTTGGGGTCAGGAAGCTGGCCTCGCCGCGCCAGTAGGCCGCCAGGGCGGCGCGGGCGTTACGGGCGTTGGCCTTCGCTCGGTCCAGGCTGACGCGGGCCTGGGCCAGCTCGGCCTCGGCCCGGGCCCCGGCGAACAGCGGATCGCGGGCCCCGGCCACGCGGCGGCTTACCTCTTCTTGGGCGCGCTGCGCCACGCTTGCCTGATCCTCAGCCACCAGAACCTGGGCGTCCGCGGCCAGCACCTCGATGAAGGCCAGTTGCACGGCCCTGGCCAGGTCGAGACGACGCACCTGGGCGCGCGCGGCGGCCAGATCGATCTCACGCTGCGCCAGCAGGGTCCTGGCCTGGCGCTTGCCGCCTCGCTCATAGGTCTGATGGTAGGAGAGGGTTGTCTCCGTGCGGGCCAGGGCCGCGAAGCGACCGCTTCCGGTGAAGTTCTCGACCTCCAGGCCAAGGCTCGGGTTTGGCCGCGTATCGGCCTGGCGCATATTGGCTTTGGCGGCTTCCAGGCGAGCCCGGACGGCGGGCGCGGCCGGATCGGCCGTCAGGGCAAGGCGCAGGGCCTCATTGAGGGAAAGGCGAGGTGTCTGTGACAGGGCGGGCGTGGCCATCAGCAACGCAAAACTCAGAGCGAGCGCCTGCGCAGGCATGAGGCTTCGCCATGCGGGCGCGCGGCCCGGCGAAAACGGGGGCATGGGTAGTCTCCAGGGACGGGGATCAGCGCCGCAGGCAGGCGGCGCGGCTCAGACGGTCAGGTCTGGATCAGCCCTTGGGCGGTCGCTCGATGCCATAGCCGGCAAGCCCGGCATGACGCTGGCCGCGCGACGGGGCAATGCCGTCGCGCAGGGGCACCAGAAGTGCAAACCCAGCCATATCCAAGCCCAGGGTCACCGAGTGATGGTCTGTCTGGTGGTGATGATGCGGCTCGCCGGCGGGCTCCTCTGGCTCGTCACCGGAGCTGGCTTCGCAATGATGAGGATCGGCGTCGGCCGCGGTCTCGGCCGCATGGTGGCCTGCGTGGTCGCCTGCATCGAAGGCCAGGGCGACGCCATGGCCGACAAGCGCCAGCGTCATCGCCATGCACAGCACGGCGATCCACCTGCTTGACCGTCGAAACATCGCCAGGGCCATGGCTTGGTGATGCCTTATGCCGCCCCGTCAGGCAAGTCCGCTCGGTGCCGGCGCGACAAGGCTTTGAAACAGGTGTGCCGAACAGTGCACTGGTCGCACCCCGGTTCAACCCAGACGCAGAAGCGGCTCCTCCACGGGAACCACATCGACAGCCACATCGATGGTCTGGCCACCGGGGCCCAGGATCACGCCTCCGATCGGGGCCACGTCGGCATAGTCACGGCCCACCGCCAGGATGATGTGGTCGCCGGCCACGATCAGGGCGTTGGTGGGGTCAAAGCCGACCCAGCCCAGGGCCTCACCGCACCACAGATCGACCCACGCATGGGTGGCGTCAGCGCCTTCCAGTCGTGGCTTGCCGGGCGCTGGTATGGTCCGCAGATAGCCGCTGACATAGGCCGCCGGCAGGCCCAGCCCCCGCAGGCCGCTGATCATGATGTGCGCGAAGTCCTGGCAGACGCCGCGCCGGGCGTGGAACGCCTCGATGGCCGGGGTTGAGACCTCGGTGGATTCCGGATCGTAGGCGAACTCGGCGCGGATCCGGCAGGTCAGGTCGAACGCCGCCTCCAGCACGGGCCGGCCGGGCGTGAAGCAGCTGGCGGCATAGGCGGTAATGGCCGGTTGAAGCGCGGTCATGGGGGTGGGGTAGATAAAATGGGCGGGCGAGCTGATGTCCAGTCGCCGGGAGCCGAAAGCCTGGTCCCTCACATCATTCCAGGCGGGGCCGGTCAGGGGACGAGGCAGGAGCGGGCGGTCGATGGCCACGCGAGAGCGGGCCAGGATCTTCAGTTCGCGATGCGGCGTCTCGATGGTGGCGGTCAGCACCTGTTCGCCGAAGGCACCGATATGGGTCTCCTGACGCGACGGGACGGGCGTGATCGTCAACTGGCTTTGCGTCACCGTCTGGTCGGGTCCCCGCCGGGGGGCCAGGCGCAGCGAGCAGCGCGCGAAGCTGACAGGCTTGCCATAGTGATAGGTCGTAAGGTGGCGCAGGTCGTAGATCACGCCAGCCCGCCCAGCTTCTTGGTCGGGGTGGCGTTGGAGCCTTGCAGGAAGTATCGGTCGGAAATGGCGTTCGACAGACCCATCAGCATCTGTTCGAAGGCCAGCACCTCTGGCACGCCTAGCCTTGCGGCGTCCTCGGTTTCGACCTGACTGGACAGCCGGATCAGCAGACGCGAGGGCTCCTCGGGCATGCCGTCTTCCTGCAGGGTTGGCAGGGCGGCCAGGTGGGACTTGAGGGTCTCGACCTGGAAAGCCACAGAGCGCGGGTTGAACGGGTCCAGAATGGTCAGGTCCCGCACGGGCGTCAGGGCAATGCCTTCCAGATAGCGCGAGCGATAGGTGATCTGGCTGTCGACCAGGTCCAGCAGCAGGTCGAGATCGTCGAGGGTGGCGTCCGGCCCGGCCAACTGGCGCATGATCCGGCAGGTGTTGACGCCTCGCTCGATGCGCCGGCCCATATCCAGAAAGCGCCAGCCGGCGACGCGGTTCATGTTCTCCTGGGTCAGGCCCGACAGGGTGGCCAGGGTCTGCAGGGCCGCCTCGGCGCGGGCCAGGCTTTCGGCCTCGGTCAGCACGTCGTTACGCTTGTTCTTCAGCCGGCTTTCCAGGTTCAGCAGCAGCTTCCAGAAGTCTTCCGACAGCCGTTCGCGCATGCTGGAGGCGGCGCGGCGCGCCGAGCGGATCAGGCTGATCACCGAGCCATAGGCGTCTTCATCATGCAGGGCGGCGCAGGCGGCGTCGGCGACCTTGCGGCTCCCCGCCTCCTTGTCGACGGCGCCCCAGTCGACCAGCAGGCCCTGAAGCTTGGTCAGGGTCTCGCCGCTGCCGTGAACGGCGGCGTCAGAGTCCATCAGGCTGGTCGACAGGCTGCGGACCAGGCGCAGGGTGGCCTCGGCCCGCTCCAGATAGCGGCCCAGCCAGAACAGGTTGTCTGCAGCGCGGCTGGGCAGGTGGCCCATGATCCGCCGCACCTTCACATTGTCACGGTGGGCCAGCAGGGACACGCTTTCAACCGGCTGCTCCGACAGCACCCAGACGTCCGTCGCCTGGGCGCCTTCGCCCATCGAGATGGCGCGGGCGTCGCGCTGGTCGGAAACCCGACAGAAGCCGCCGGGCATGATCTTCCAGCCGTCAGGGGTGGCCGCCGCATAGACGCGCAGCACGAAGGGGCTGGGGTGCAGGCCGCCGTCGCGCCAGGCCGGCGTGGTCGACAGGCGCACCACTTCCTGGCCGACAAAGTCCACCGGCCGTTCACGCATGGCGGCGCGCAGCGAGGTCTGCTCGTCCGGTGTCAGGTCGGACATCATGCGCGGGCCGCGCGCCAGGGCCGGATGGCCCGGACCGGCGAAAGCCTTGGCGATGGCCAGGGTGTCGATGTGCTGTTCCACCTGCCGGCGTTCGGCGGGCTGGCCGCACCACCAGGTGGCGACATTGGGCAGTTTCAGCGGCTCGCCCAGCAGGTGGTTGCTCAGCGCCGGCAGGAAGCTGAGCAGGGCGCGGGATTCGATAAGGCCCGAGCCGGGCATGTTGGACACCACCACGCCGCCGGCCCGGATGGCCTCGAACAGGCCGGGCACGCCCAGGCGCGAGGCGCTGTTCATCTCCAGCGGATCGATAAAGTCGGCGTCCACCCGTCGCCAGATGACGTCGGCGCGCTTCAGGCCCGCAATGGTCCGGACATAGGCCTGGCCGTCGCGCACGACCAGATCGTCGCCCTCGACCAGCAGCAGGCCCAGATAGCGGGCCAGGTGGGCCTGTTCGAAATAGGTTTCGCTGAACGGGCCAGGGGTCAGCAGGCAGATCCGGGGATCGCTGCGATGGGCCGCATTGGCCAGGCTGGCGCGGAAGTCGCTGAAGAACGGCGCCAGCCGCTGGACATTCATGGCGTTGTAAAGGTTGGGAAAGGCGCGCGAGAGCACCATGCGGTTCTCAAGCGCGTAACCTTCGCCGGACGGGGCCTGGGCCCGATCATCCAGCACCCACCAGCGGCCGTCCGGGCCGCGTCCAAGGTCGGCGGCATAGAGGTGCATGTGTCGCCCGCCCGTCGGGGCGACGCCGCGCATGGGCCTTACGAAGTCGGTGCTGCCGGTGATCGCGGCGGCGGGCAGACGACCTTCCTCGACCAGCTTGCCCTCGCCATAGACGTCGCCCAGCACCGCCTCCAGCAGGGTGGCCCGTTGCTCGACGCCGGCGGCGATCTTGGCCCATTCGTCCTCGCCGAGGATCAGCGGCAGGGGGCTGAGCGGCCAGGTGCGTTCGGTGTCGTCGCCATAGATGCGGTGGGAGACGCCCGAGTCGCGGATGTGACGGGTTGCCAGGGCAAAGCGGTCCTCGAACTCGCCCGGCGGAAAGGCGGCCAGGGCGCCCAGGAACTTGCGCCAGGCGTCGGGCGTCGAGCCGTCGGGCCGCACCAGTTCGTCGGGTGCCCCGACCAGCGGGCGATAGCCGTCGAGCCAGCCCTTCAGACGAGCCTGGGCACCGTCGTCGAGGAAGGGCTGAACACGAAGGGCGGATCTATCAGGCAACGGGTGTTCTCAGGTCCAGGGTCAGCGGAAACTCTCCGCTGCGGGTTTCAGTTGGGATCGTGATGGCTCCGGGTGTGTGGCCGTGTTCCTGGAATCGGGCAAGCCGGCGCGCCTGGGCCTCGTACGAGTTGACCGGGAAGGTATCGTAGTTGCGACCGCCCGGATGCGCGACGTGATAAATGCACCCACCCAGCGAGCGCCCATTCCAGCGGTCTACGATGTCGAAGGTCAGGGGCGCATCGACCGGCAGGGTCGGATGCAGGCCGCTGGCCGGCTGCCAGGCCTTGTAGCGGACCCCGGCCACGGCCTCGCCGGAAACCCCGGTCGAGGTCATGGGCAGGGGGCGGCCGTTGCAGGTGATGACATGGCGCTCGGGCGTGAACCCTGTCGCCAGGATCTGCAGCCGCTCCACCGAGGCATCAACGAACCGCACCGTGCCGCCGCCGGCATTTTCCTCGGCCATGACGTGCCAGGGCTCAAGGGCATGGCGTAGTTCGAGGGCGACGCCGCCGTGCTCGACCCGGCCATGGGCCGGAAAGCGGAATTCGCGCTGGGCTTCGAACCAGACCGGGTTGAAGTCGTAGCCGGCGGCCCGCAGGTCATCCAGCACGCCCAAAAAGTCGGTCCAGACGAAGTGGGGCAGCATGAACTTGTCATGCAGGGCCGTGCCCCAGCGGGCCAGGCCGCCGGTCTGGGGCTCGCGCCACAGCCAGGCGATCAGGGCGCGGATCAGCAGTTGCTGGGCCAGGCTCATCTTGGCTTCCGGCGGCATCTCGAAGCCCCGGAACTCCAGCAGACCCAGGCGCCCGGCCGGGCCGTCGGGCGAATAGAGCTTGTCGATGCAGATCTCGGTGCGGTGGGTGTTGCCCCCCACATCGGCCAGCAGGTTGCGGAACAGGCGGTCGACCAGCCAGGGCGCGGGGGCTTCGCCTTCGCCCGGCTTGGGCACGGCGGCCAGGGCGATTTCCAGCTCATAGAGGCCGTCATGACGCGCTTCGTCGATGCGCGGCGCCTGGCTGGTGGGGCCGACGAACAGGCCCGAGAACAGGTAGGACAGCGAAGGATGGCGCTGCCAGTAGAGCAGCAGGCTCTTCAGCAGGTCCGGCCGGCGCAGGAACGGCGAGTCCGGCGCCTGGGCCCCGCCGACCACCACGTGGTTGCCGCCGCCGGTGCCGGTGTGGCGCCCGTCGATCATGAACTTGTCGGCGCCCAGGCGGGTCTTGCGCGCCTCCTCATAGACGCCGGTGGTGATGTCCACGGTCTCGCGCCAGCTCTTGGCCGGCTGGACATTGACCTCGATCACGCCGGGGTCGGGGGTGACCTTGATGACGTTCACGCGCGGATCGTCGGGCGGGGCATAGCCCTCGATCCGAACGGTCTGGCCGCTGGCGGCACCGACCGCTTCGATCTCGGCCACCAGCTCCAGATAGTCCTCCAGCGTCTCGACCGGAGGCATGAACACATAGAGCAGGCCATCGCGCGGCTCGAAGCTGATGGCGGTGCGGACATAGCCGGCCTTGGCCTTGGTGCGTGCGGCGCTGGCCGGGCCCTTGACGGTCTCGCCGCCGGGCTTGCGCAGGGCATCATGCGACGGCAGGGCCTCGCGCGGCTCGAAGGGATCGCGCGGGGTGAGATAGGGGTAGTCGTCGTCCGAAAGCACCGGCAGCTGGTTCAGCGGCAGGCGGAAGCCGACCGGCGAGTCGCCCGGCGCAAGGAACATCCGGCCCCGCCGCAGCGTCCAGGCCTCGGTCAGCCAGCCGCTTTCCTCGCCCGCGCGCCAGCGCCGGATCGGCAGGACGTAGCCCCTGGGCCGGGTCAGGCCGTGGTCGAGCACCTTAAGCAGGCGGGCGCGCTCGTCGGCCTCATCCAGCTCAAGGCCTTCTGCGTCGAAATTGTCGGGCAGGGCGCCTTCCTTGCCGATCCAGCAAAGCGGGTCCTCGAAGGCGGTGATCACGCAGCCGGGGTCCAGCCCCAGCGTCTCGGCAAAGCGGCGTGCGAAGCGGGCCGCTTCCGGATTGCCCGCCTTGGGCCCATCGGCCGAGGGCTCGCGCGCCAGGGCGTCGATGTCGCGCCAGACCGGCTGGTCATCTTCGCGCCAATAGAGGGCGAAGGCCCAGCGGGGCAGGGGCTCGCCGGGATACCACTTGCCCTGGCCGTGGTGCAGAAGTCCGCCAGACGCGAAGCGCGTGCGCAGACGCCGGATCAGATCATCGGCCAGGCCCCGCTTGGTGGGCCCTACGGCGGCGGTGTTCCACTCGGACGACTGGAAGTCGTCGATCGAGCAGAAGGTCGGCTCGCCGCCCATGGTCAGGCGCACGTCCTGCTCGACCAGATCGCGGTCCACCGCTTCGCCCAGGGCGTCCAGGGCCTGCCACTTGTCGTCCTCGAACGGCTTGGTGATTCGAACCGGCTCGATCAGGCGCGTGACCGACATCTCGAAGCCGAATTCCACATTTGCGGCGCTGACCACGCCGGTGATCGGCGCGGCCGAGCGATGGTGAGGCGTGGCGGCCAGCGGAATGTGCCCCTCGCCGCACAGCAGGCCCGAGGTGGCGTCCAGCCCGATCCAGCCGGCGCCGGGCAGATAGACCTCGGCCCAGGCGTGAAGGTCGCAGAAGTCGACATCGGTGCCGGTGGGACCGTCCAGGGCGGTGATGTCGTGCTTGAGCTGGATCAGGTAGCCGGACACGAAGCGTGCGGCCAGGCCCAGCTTGCGCAGGATCTGCACCAGCAGCCAGGCGCTGTCGCGGCACGAGCCGGATGCCAGGGACAGGGTCTGTTCCGGCGTCTGCACGCCCGGGTCCATGCGGACCAGATAGCTGATTTCGCGCTGCAGGCGGGCGTTGATGTCGACCAGGAAGTTGATGGTGCTGGGCGCGGTGGGCGGCAAGGTGGCGACATAGGCGTCCAGCGCGGCGCTGTCGTCCTCGACCACCAGATAGGGCGCCAGCTCGCCGGCCAGTTCGGTCGGATAGGCGAAGGGCAGGCCTTCGGCATAGGGCTCGACGAAGAAGTCGAACGGATTGATCACCGACATCTCGGCGGTCAGGTTCACCTCGACGCAGAACTCGGTGACCTTTTCTGGAAACACAAGCCGCGCCAACCAGTTGCCGAATGGATCCTGCTGCCAGTTGATGAAGTGCTGGGCCGGCGTGATCTTGAGGGCATAGCTGGGAATGCGGGTTCTGGCGTGCGGCGCAGGGCGCAGGCGCACGACCTGAGGGCCCAGCTCGACCGGCCGGTCATAGGTGTAACGGGTTACGTGGTGCAGGGCGGCGGTGATCGACAAGACATTCTCCGTGCCGTCCAGGGCGGCGTCGCATCAAGGGGCCTGTCCATGCAGCGAGACCGCCACGGTCTTGGCCAGACCCAGTAGGGCCGTTGCGCGGCCCACGACAAGACTGCTGATCACGCAGGCGGATGGAAAGGCGCCGGCGTCTGAAAATCGCGCCGTCGTGCCTCAGCGCAGAGGACGGTCGGGATCAGCCGAATCGACCTGATAGGCCCAGACCCGGAAGCCGTTCAGGATGTGCGGGCCAAATGAGCTGACCATGGCCACGTCGGCGGCGTCACGGCCGCGCGAGATGACGATGCGGCCGGTGCGCGGGATGTTGTTGCGCGGGTCGAAGGTGTGCCACCGACCGCCCAGATAGACCTCGACCCAGGCGCAGAAATCCATCGGATTTGCCGGCGGGACGCCGATGTCGGGCAGGTAGCCGTTCACGTAGCGGGCCGGGATGTTCATGCAGCGGATCAGGGCCACAGCCAGATGGGCATAGTCACGACAGACCCCGGTGCCCTCTTCATAGGCTTCGAAGGCTGTTCGGGTGGAGCGGGCGTTCTGATAGTTGAAGGCGATGCGGGCATGCGCGAAGTCGCAGATCGCCTGGACGCGGGCCCAGCCCAAGGGGGTGTGCCCGAAGGTGTCCCAGGCCATCTGGCTGAGGCGATCGGTTTCGCAGTAGCGGCTGCCCATCAGATACTGCAGGCATTCGTCGGGCAGGTCGGCCACGTCATGCTGGATCGCCTCGGGGTGATAGCCGTCGATCAGCCCGCTGTCCTCAATGATGGCGTCGCTCCAGAGGGTCAGGTCCCCTGCGGGCGCGATGAAGCGGCGGCACAGGTTTCCGAACAGGTCGTGATAGGTCGAGGTGTCGATGCTGGGCGTGGTGGCGAAACGCTCGGGCGCACGCAGATCGCGGCGGCGGTCGTCGTGAATGGCCATCTGGGTGACCATGGGCGTCGGCTGCCAGCAGTTGACCGTGATTTCGTAGCCATGGCGGATCAGCATCGTCTTCTCGCGAACAGGGTGGCGCGCGTGCGTCTTGCAGTCGCGGGCATGGAGCCGTGTGCTAACGCGTCACCGAGACCCGGGATGCGATGAGCCGGTGGTTGTTATCCGAAGGCGGCGATGGCCGGCTGGGCGAAGGTGAAGTCGCCTTCGACGCTGGTGACGTCCACCTCGACATCCATGCCCAGAAAATCGGTCGGAAAGCCAGACCAGGCACCGACCAAGGGTGAGGCCTTGCGCGGATCATTGACCACCGCGACGCTGATCAGGTCGGTATTGCCGACGATGCCGTTGGTTGGGTCGAATTCGATCCAGCCGCAGGTGGGCAGATAGACCCTCAGCCAGGCGTGGGTGTGGCCACCGCCGGTGCGCTCGGGCTGGCCCAGCTTGCGCGAGGGGCTGTGGATGTAGCCGGACACGAACTGGGCGGCCAGTCCCAGAGAGCGCACCGCCTCGATCATCAGAACGGCGAAGTCGCGGCAGGTGCCGCTGCCGGTGCTGAGCGTCGTCAGGGGCGACTGCACGCCGTGTTCCAGGCGCTTGCCGTATTTGAGCCCGGCATAGATCGCCTGGGTCATGTCGGCCAGCAGGTGCTGTAGGTTGGTGGTGCCCTTGGCCTTGACGAAGCGCCGCGCCCACCGGGCCAGTTCGCCGTGCGGATCAGGGTGCTGCGGTTCGATGGACCGCTGCAGGTCGGGCAGATCGTCCTCGTCATAGGCGAAGGGCCGGCCGCCGGACAGGAAGCCGACATCGCCATGCAGGTCGCCGAAGGCGGGCAGGGGCGTGTGCTCCAGGGTGACGCGGCTCTCGAACAACAGCTCCGACGCCCGGCCGTTGAAGCGCGCAAGGCTGACCCAGTTGCCAAACACGTCCTGCACGTCGCGCAGATGCACCGGAGTGGGCACGATCAGCACGTTTGACGTGACAAGGCGCTGATCGCAGCCTTCGCGTGGCCGGAACATCATGCGATGTTCGCCGAACGCGACGGGATTGCGATATCGATAGCGCGTCAGATGGCGAACCGAGAGCACGGGCATTGAAAAAGTTTGGCTTGGATTCGTCCCCGGCGTCGAGCGACCTTCTTGCCGCAGGTGATCCGTGTCCGGTGATTGTCACGAACGCAGGCGCCCCGGGGCCGCTGCTGCTTTTGGGAGATCATGCCGGCCGGGCCATACCCGCCGGGCTTGATCGGCTGGGGTTGGGCGATGCCGAGCTGGATCTGCACATCGCCTGGGATATCGGCGTGGCGGGCCTGGGCGCGCATTTGTCGCGACGGCTGAACGCCTGTTTCGTCAGCCAGGCCTATTCGCGCCTGGTCGTGGACTGCAATCGCAAGCCTGGCGCGCCGGGCTCGATGGCGCAGGTCAGCGACGGTGTGCGCATTCCCGGCAACCTTGATCTGTCCGACGCTGCCAGGGCGCAGCGTCTGGACGCGATCTATACGCCCTATCAGCGGGCCATCGGCGAGGCGATCGATGCGCGTCTGGCGACGCGGCCGATCCTGGTGTCGCTGCACAGCTTTACGCCCTCGATGAACGGCTTTGATCGGCCGTGGCACCTTGGTGTGCTGCACAGGGGCGACTCGCCGTTTTCGGATGCTGTGCTGGCAGCCCTGCGCGCGCGTCTGGGCCAGGCCGTGGGCGACAACGAACCCTATCGGATGGACGAGACCGACAACACCGTACCGCTGCATGCCGACGCGAACGGGCTGGACTATCTGGAACTGGAAGTGCGCCAGGATCTGCTGGCGGACTCTGAGGGGCAGGTCGCCATGGCCAACCTGCTGGTGCCGGTACTGCGAGAAGCGCTGGCGATCGTACGGCCGGACTAGTCTTTTGTTTTTACGCGCGTTTAATTCCGAAAACCGGTTCCCACTTTTCGGAACGCGCTCTAATCCCGCCTGAAAAGACTTCTGGCGGCGCTCCGGAGAGCGCCGCCAGGCTTCAACTACATCTTGTAGCGCGCGCCGATCATGATCGTGCGGCCGAAGTGGTTGTATTCATAGTTCCGGTCGGCTTCGAGATCGGTGAAGCGGTCGCGGTACTCGTCCGTCAGATTGACGCCCTCGAGTGAGAATTCGAGGTTGTCGTTCAGGCGGTAACGCATTGAGGCGTCGACATTGACCGAGCTGTTATAGCCCTCGAACACGTTGCCGGTGCCGCTGGTCGCATCGATGAAGCCGCTGCGATAGGCCACCGAAGCGCGGGCGCTGAACTTGTCGGCTTCGTAGTAGAGCGTGGCGTTATAGGCCCGGCGCGACAGGTTGAAGAGACGCTCGGTTTCGTCGCGGTTGACCAGTGCAGGGAAGGCCACAGGCCTTCCTTGGGCGTCCGTTGGTGTGGCGGTGGTCGCCGCACCTGCAACGCGATAATCGACGTCAGAGTCGACCAGGGTCACGTTGGCGATACCGCCGAAGTTGGACAGCATGCCCGGCAGGAAGCTGAACGGACCCTGGACCGAGAACTCGACGCCCTGCAGCTTGGCACCTTCGCCATTGACCGTTGAGTTGATGGTCCAGGTCTGGCCTTCGGGGTTGAGGGCAGCCGGCGAACTGGCCAGGATCAGCGACAGCGGTAGACCGGTTGAGGCGTATGAACCCTGGGTTGAGGCAGTGATCGGGAAGCTGGCAATGTCCTTCTTGAACAGCGCCACCGAGAAGATCGATTCACGAGCGAAGTACCATTCCACCGAGGCGTCATAGGTGGTGGCGCGGAACGGGTTCAGCGCCGGGTTGCCCGAGGTGATCCGGTAGTTGAAGCCGTCGACGCTGCCGCCTGGGGTCAGGCTGCCCAGGCTGGGACGGGTCATGACCTTGGCGATGGCACCGCGGACGATGACCTTGTCCATCGGATACAGCGCCAGGTTGGCTGCGGGCAGCCAGTCCTCATAGGCGCGCTTCACCGTCACGGTCTGGCTGTTGTTGATGCCCGTCGAGGACTGTTCGGTCTTTACATAGCGAACGCCGCCGTTCAGGGCGTAGTCGAGACCGCCGATCTGGCTCTTGACGTCGAACTGGATGAAGCCGCCGGTGTCCTTCTCGGTGACCGAGCGGGTGTTGCCCGCCTGGGTGATCAGGGGGCGCTGGTACAGGTTGATCAGGGCCGCGGCGGCGTCGAGGTTGGGCACCACCCAGCTGGTCGTCGTGCCGGCCGGAGCGTTCGCGCCGGTCAGGTTGAAGTTGGTGGTCAGGGCCGAGGTCACCGGAGCGCCGTAGGTCCCGGTCGCGCAGGTGAAGGCCGCGCAATAGGTGGAGTCGCGTGCACCTTCGGTGAGGTTGAAGCTGAACTCGCGGTAGACGGCGCCGGCCTTCCAGGTCAGCTCATCCGTGATCGCATAGTCTGCGTTCAGCGCCACGGTCTCGAATTTGTTGGTGTTGTTCGAGGGACGGTCGCGGAACTCGGCAAACTGGAAGTTGGTCGGATCGCTGACGCTGGTGCCGAACGACAGCACCGGCTTCTTCATGTCGGTATAGTCGTACTTGTAACCCGTGGCGTCGCGGTCGTCATAGATGATCGTGGTTTCGTAAGGGATGTCGGCGTCCGACTTCGAGAAGCCCGCCAGGCCCTGGATCTTGAACTTGTCGTTGAACTCGTGGGTCGCGTTCAGGCTCAGCTGGTAGAAGGTGGTGTCCAGCTCGCGCTCATAGTGTTCGATACGCACCCAGGCGTTGTCGAACGTGCCCTTGATCAGGTTGTTGTTGCTGTCGATGGTGTAGTCGCGAACGCTGATCGACCGCTCGTTCGAGCGGAACAGCACTTCGGCATACTTCTCGTTGCGGATGGCGTTGTAGCGCGAATAGAGGCCATCGACCGAGATCTTGGTGCGGTCGGTCGGTGCGTACTGGACGCTGCCGGTCAGGCCCAGGCGCTCGCGATCATGCGTGACTTCGCCATAGCGCGGGATGCGCGGGTGGAAGGCCAGGGCCACCTGGTTACAGCTGGCGCTGGGCACATAGGCACCGCCCGAGTTCTGGGTGGTGAAGCAGTTGGTTCCGGCCACCGCGTTAAAGCGGGCCTGGGCCCAGCGCACGGTGTTGTTGGTCGACTCGACCTGTTGCTGCTTGGAATAGGCCACCGACATTGACGCGGCCCACACGCCGCTTTCGTCGCGATAGCTGACCAGGCCGGCGAGGCGCGGGCCCAGCTCCTTGTTCAGGTCGTTGTATTGCGCCTGGGCGCTGAGGGCCAGGGTGAAGCCGTCCTTGCCGGCCAGGGGATTGCCGGTGTTCAGGTCGACCACGGCACCCAGCGAGCCTTCGTCGAGCGAGGCCTCGGCCGTCTTGTGGACGACCAGCGAGCTGAACAGTTCCGAGGCGAAGACGTTGAAGTCGAAGCCGCGTTCGCGGTTGGCGCTGGCGCCGTCCGAGGTGGTGGCGATGGCTTCCATGCCGTTGACCCGAACGCGGGTGAACTGCGAGCCCAGGCCGCGAACCGTGATGGCGCGGCCTTCGCCGCCGTCACGGACGATCGAGATGCCGGGAATGCGCTGCAGGGACTCGGCCAGGTTCTGGTCAGGGAACTTGGCGATATCTTCGGCGACGATGACGTCGACCGATCCGACCGACGAGCGCTTGACGTTGAGCGCAGCGTCCAGCGAGCGACGGAAGCCGGTGACGACCACTTCTTCAACGACAGCTTCGTCAGCCGCAGGGGCGGGGGTCGTCGCAGCCGTCTGTGCGTTGGCCGCGCCCGCCAGGGCCAGGGCCAGTGCGCCGCTCGAAACGCCGATCTTGAGCGCGAGCAGGGCGTTATGCTTGGTGACTTGGGACAATGGTTTCTCCTCCCGTAGAACCCTAGGAACCGACGCTTTGGGCATCGTTCGGACAGAGTTCAGCCGCGCTTCATCCCGCGCGGCCGTTCCTGGCCGTCTTTTCTTGTTCACCGAGAAACGCCGTCAACTTTGACACCGGTGACAATGACACCGGTAGCAAGACCATAGCCATGCGACAAGAGCCTATCCTGGCCCGCCATGAATGGGCGCGCAGGTGCGGCCAATAGGTCACGACTCTAAAGGGCGGGATGGGGCTGGGCGGCTGGGCCACAGACCTCTTCGAGAGGTCGCCGGTCCCGGCCCGCTGATCCTGCCCTCAAGGGCAGGATCGGTGAGCTTGAAACCTTTATGCCGCCCTTATGCGCGCCGACCCTATCCGTATGGAGGCCTTACGCGGCCCTGTGGTCCTTCCGGTTACGCTGAAACCGGAGGCCGCTATGGCTGATCTGATCTTTGTGGCGCTGACGCTGGCTCTGTTCGCCGCGTTCGCCGGCTTCGCCGCCGCCCTGAGGCGTGTGTGACCATGCTGGTGAGTGTGCTTTGGGCCGCCGGGGCGATCGTCGTCGCCGGCTACATGGTCGCGGCGATGCTGCGACCCGACAAGTTCTGACGGACATCTTCAAATGAACTGGCAAGGATGGGCGGAGATCGCCCTGACGCTTGGCCTGGCGGTCGCCATCGGATGGCCGCTGGGCATCTACATGTCGCGCGTCTGGAACGGCGAACGCACCTGGCTCGACCCGGTGCTCAGACCCGTCGAGGCGATCTTCTACAAGGCCGCCGGGGTCGATCCGCAAAAGAGCCAGACCTGGTTTGGCTATGCCGGCGCGCTGCTGGCCTTCAACCTGGTCGGCTGCCTGACGGTCTATGGCGTTCTGCGTCTGCAAGGCGCCTTGCCGCTGAACCCGCAGGGGTTTGCCGGCCTGTCGCCCCATCTGGCGTTCAACACCGCCATCAGCTTCGTGACCAACACCAACTGGCAGAGCTATGCCGGCGAGACCACGATGTCGACGCTCAGCCAGATGCTGGTTCTGACCGTCCAGAACTTCGTCTCCGCCGCCACCGGTGCGACCATCGCCGCCGCCCTGGCGCGGGCCTTCGTGGCCAACAGGGGCGAGGGTTTGGGCAATTTCTGGGCCGATCTGGTTCGCACCACGCTCTATGTGCTGCTGCCACTGTCGCTGATCTTCGCCATCGTTCTGGTGGCACTGGGACTGCCCCAGACCCTGGCCGCAGGCGTCACCGCCCAGACCCTGGAAGGGGCCGAGCAGAAGATCTCGCTCTATGCCGTCGCCAGCCAGGAAGCCAGCAAGATGCTGGGCATCAATGGCGGCGGGATCTTCAACGCCAACTCGGCCCACCCGTTCGAGAACCCCACGCCCCTGACCAATCTTTTGACCGCGGTGTCGATCAACGTGCTGGGTTGGGCGGCCTTCTTCGCGTTCGGCCGCAGCGCCCTGGCCAAAAAGGACATCCGGGCCCTGGTCGCGGCGGCGTTCATCCTCCTGGCCGCCGGCGCGGCGGGCGTCTATGCCGCCGAGACCCGTCCGGCCCCGGCCCAGGTCGCGGCCGGCGTCGAAGCTTCCGTCAACATGGAAGGCAAGGAGGTCCGCTTCGGCGCGCCGGCCTCGGCCGTCTGGGTCGCCATGACCACCGGCGCCTCGAACGGCTCGGTCAACGCCATGCACTCCAGCCTGATGCCGCTGGGCGGTGCCATCGCCATGTTCCTGATGCAACTGGGCGAAATCCTGCCCGGTGGTATCGGTTCGGGCATCGCGATCATGGTGGTGATGGCCCTGTTGTCGGTGTTCGTCGCCGGCCTGATGGTGGGCCGCACGCCCGAATATCTGGGCAAGAAGATCGAGGCCCGCGAGATCCAGCTGGCGATGCTGGCGGTTCTGGTGATCCCGCTGTCGATGCTGGGCTTCTCGGCCATCGCGGCCGTTCTGCCCGAAGCCCTCAAGGGACTGACGCACTCAGGGCCGCACGGCCTGTCGGAGATCCTCTACGGCTACACCTCTGCGACTGCCAACAACGGCTCGGCCTTCGCCGGCCTGACCGCCAATGCGCCGTGGTGGAACACCACCCTGGGCATCGCCATGGCCCTTGGACGGTTTGCGCCGATCGTGGCCGTGCTGGCCATCGCCGGGGGGCTCGCCGCCAAGCCCCGCCTGGCTCCCAATGCCGGGACCCTGCCTACGGACGGCGGACTGTTCATCGGCCTTCTGATCGGGGTGATCCTGATCCTGGGCGGCCTGCAATTCTTCCCCGCGATGGCGCTGGGACCGATCGTCGAGCACTTCCAGGTGCTCGCCGCGGTCGCCGCCTTTCACTGATGGGTGACCTCATGACCTCCATAGACATCCCGGCCGGCGAGGGCCGCCGGAAGGCCTCCGCCCTGACCGGAAGCTTCTCGGGCCCGCTGCTGGCCCGGGCGGCGAAGGACGCGTTCGTCAAGCTGGACCCGCGCAGGCTGACCAGCAATCCGGTGATCTTCGCCACCTGGATCGTGGCCCTGCTGTCCTCGGTCTCGGCCGTGGCAGCCGTGGCCGACGGCCAGCCTGCGGGCTTCGCCATCCAGGTCGCCCTGTGGCTGTGGGCCACGGTGCTGTTCGCCAACCTGGCCGAGAGCATCGCCGAGGGGCGGGGCAAGGCGGCGGCTGACAGCCTTCGGGCCACCCGCGTGACCACCAAGGCCAAGCTGATCATCGACGAAACGGCGGGAACCATCACGCTGTCCCCGGCCAGCAGCCTGCGGGTCGGCGAGGTGATCCTGGTCGAGGCCGGCGATGTGATCCCTACCGATGGGGAGATCATCGAAGGCGTCGCCAGCGTCAACGAGGCGGCCATCACCGGCGAGAGCGCGCCGGTGATCCGTGAAAGTGGTGGCGACCGTTCCGCCGTCACCGGTGGGACCACGGTAGTCTCCGACTGGATCAAGGTGCGGGTCACGGCCGAGTCCGGCTCGACCTTCCTTGACCGCATGATCGCCATGGTCGAGGGCGCTGACCGTCGCAAGACGCCCAACGAGATCGCCTTGGCGGTCCTGCTGGCGGGCCTGACCCTGATCTTCCTGATCGCCGTCGTCACCCTGCTGGGCCTGGGCCAGTTCTCGGGCGTGGCCCTGGACCCGCTGGTGCTGGGCGCGCTGTTCATCACGCTGATCCCCACGACCATCGGCGGGCTGCTGTCTGCCGTGGGCATCGCCGGCATGGACCGCCTGCTGAAGGTCAATGTGCTGGCGACCTCGGGCCGCGCGGTCGAGGCCGCCGGGGACGTCGACACCCTGCTGCTGGACAAGACCGGCACCGTCACCTTCGGCAACCGCATGGCCACCGAAGTGATCGCCGCGCCCGGCGTGCTTCCGGACGTCGCCCTGCGCGCCGCCGTCAGCGCCTCGCTGGCCGATGAGACTCCCGAAGGCCGTTCCATCGTCGAGCTGGGCCGCAATCGGGGTCTGGTCGTCGAGGTTCCGGCCGGCGCGACTTCGATCGCCTTCAGCGCCACCACCCGTCAGTCTGGACTGGATGCTGGGCCGATGTCCTGGCGCAAGGGTGCGGTCGATGCCGTCTATCGCAGCCTGGCCCTGGATCCGACCATGATCCCGGCCGAGGTCAGCGCCGCCGTGGATCGTATTGCCCGTTCGGGCGGCACGCCCCTGGCGGTCAGTGAAAACGGTGTCCTGGTCGGCGTCATTCACCTGAAGGACGTAGTCAAGCCGGGCGTCAAGGAACGCTTCGCCGACCTGCGCCGGATGGGCCTGCGCACCGTGATGATCACCGGCGACAACCCGGTGACCGCCGCAGCCATCGCTTCGGAAGCCGGGGTCGACGACTTCCTGGCCGAGGCCACGCCCGAGGACAAACTGCGGCTGATCCGCGAGGAGCAGGGCAAGGGACGTCTGGTGGCGATGTGCGGCGACGGCACCAATGATGCGCCCGCCCTGGCTCAGGCCGATGTCGGCGTCGCGATGCAGACCGGCGCACAGGCCGCCCGCGAGGCCGGCAACATGGTCGATCTGGACAGCGATCCGACCAAGGTCATCGAGATCGTCGAGGTGGGAAAGCAGATGCTGATCACTCGCGGTGCCCTGACGACCTTTTCCATCGCCAACGACGTGGCCAAGTACTTCGCCATCATCCCGGCCCTGTTCGTGGTGGCCTTGCCGTCGCTGGGCGCGATGAACGTGATGAAGCTGCACAGCCCGGAAAGCGCGATCCTTTCAGCGGTGATCTTCAATGCCCTGGTCATCGTCGCCCTGATCCCGCTGGCCCTGCGCGGGGTGAAGTACCGGGCCATCGGCGCCGGCAAGCTGCTGTCGCGCAACCTCACCGTCTATGGCCTGGGCGGCCTGATCGCGCCGTTTGTGGGCATCAAGCTCATCGACCTCGTGGTCTCGACCCTCGGCCTGGCCTAAGCTCAAGTCCTCGGAGACTCACCCATCATGCTCTCCCATCCCTTCATGGCTCACTTCAGGCCGGCCCTCGTCACCCTGGGCCTTTTCACTGCCGTTCTGGGCCTGGCCTATCCGCTGGCGGTCACCGGCGTGGCCCAGACGGCGTTTCCCGTCCAGGCCAATGGCAGCCTGATCCGCGACGCCAAAGGTGTCGTGGTCGGCTCGGCCCTGATCGGCCAGAGCTTTGCCAGACCCGAGTATCTGCATCCGCGCCCCTCGGCGGCCGGCGGCGGCTATGACGCGTCCGCGTCCAGCGGCTCAAACATGGGTCCCCTGAACGAGACCCTGATCGCGCGGGAAAAGACCCAGGCCGCCGCCCTTCGCGCCGAAGCGCCCGGCGTGGCCATTCCCGCCGACGCGGTCACAGCCTCGGCCTCGGGCCTGGATCCCGACATCTCGCCCGCCTACGCCCATCTGCAGGCCGCTCGCATCGCCAAGGCGCGCGGCCTGCCGACAGCGGAGGTCAAGGCCGTGATCGACAGGCATGTTCAGGACCGCCTGCTGGGCTTCATCGGTCAGCCACGCGTCAATGTGCTGGCGGTCAACCGGGTGCTCGATGCCCGCGCGGCGGACTAGACGTTTGCCGGCTGACGAACGCACATTTGCTGACGGGCGCCCCGATCCCGATGCGCTCCTGGCGGCCGCCAATCGGGCCAGCCGGGGGCGCCTCAAGGTGTTTCTGGGCATGGCACCGGGCGTGGGCAAGACCTACGAGATGCTGCGTGCCGCCCGGCGTCGCAAGGCCGAGGGCCAGGACGTGCTGATCGGGCTGGTCGAGACCCACGGTCGCCGCGAAACCGAGAGTCTGCTGCGCGGGATGGATGTGTTGCCGCGCAAGCCCATCGACTATCGCGGCCGGATCCTGATGGAGTTCGACATCGATGCGGCGCTGGAGCGTCGGCCCAAGCTGCTGCTGGTCGACGAATATGCCCACTCCAATGCGCCGGGCTCGCGTCATCCCAAGCGCTGGCAGGACGTTGAGGAAATCCTGGCGGCCGGCATAGATGTCTGGACCACCCTCAACGTCCAGCACCTGGAAAGCCTGGTCGATGTGGTCCAGCGCATCACCGGTGTGCGGCAGCGCGAGACCGTGCCCGACAGCGCTTTGTCACGGGCTGACGACATCGAGATCGTCGACATCACCCCCGACGAACTGCGCCAGCGGATGGGTAAGGGCAAGGTCTATGTGCCCGAAACTGCGCGGCTGGCGTCGGAGAACTTCTTCAAGGTCGAGAACCTCACAGCTTTGCGCGAGCTGGCCCTGCGCCGGGCCGCCCAGACAGTCGATGACCAACTGGTCGCGGCGATGCGCGAGAAGGGCGTCGAGGGGCCCTGGGCGGCGGGCGAGCGGATCCTGGTGCTGGTGGGCGGCGACGCCATGGCCGGTGGCCTGGTGCGGGCCGGCCGACGCCTGTCGGACATGATGATGGACGCGCCCTGGACGGTCGCCCATGTCGAGCGCACCGATCAGCCGGCGGCGGGCGAGGGGGCCGGGGCGCGCCTTCGCGACGCGTTCAAGCTGGCAAAGCAGCTGGGTGCGACGACGGTCGCCCTGACCGGCAGCGACATCGTCGGCCTGGTGATGGCCTATGCCCGGCGCAACAACATTACCCAGATCGTCATCGGCAAGTCGGCCGACAGTCGCTGGCGCGAACTGCTGGGCCGGTCGCTGGCGGCGGCCCTATTGCGCGAGGCGCGGGGCGAGGCGATCCATGTCGTCACCGAGGCCAGTCAGGAGCGCGAGCTCCGGCGCGTCAAGTCTTCACAAAAGGGCGCATGGCGACCCTATCTGACCGGCGCGGTGTTCGTCGGGGCGGCCACCCTGGCGGCTTGGGGGCTGGATGTCGCCTTCGATCGGGTCGACCTGGGCATGATCTTCCTGGCCGCCGTGCTGGCGGCCGGAGTGCTGCAAGGCCTGCGGCCCGCTCTGGCCGCCGCGACGGTCGCCTTTCTCGTCTATAACTATCTGTTCCTTGAGCCCCGCTACAGCCTGGTCGTCGGAACGCCGACCGATTTCCTGACGCTGATCGTCTTCTGGGCCGTGGCCCTGGCGTCGGGCGGGCTGGCCGGAAGGGTCAGGGACCAGGCCCTGGGCTCGCAGCGGCGGGCGGCGGCGGTCTCGACCCTGCTGGCCGCCAGCCGCACGCTCTCGGCCGCCACGGGGCGGGACGCTGTCGCCCAGGCCCTGGCCGAACAGGTCGCGGCCACCGCCGGGGCGCGGGCCATGGTGCTGTTGCCCCGCGATGGCGAGATCGTCGCCGTGGCCGGGGCCCCCGATCTTGAGCCGCTGGACACCGCGCCGATGGCCGTGGCCCGCTGGGCCTGGGAGCGTGGCGAGGTCGCCGGTTTCGGGACGGGCACCCTGCCTCAGGCGCGATGGACGTTCTGGCCGCTTGACGGCGTTCGCGCCCGGACCGGTGTCGCCGGGGTCGAGGCCGGGGCGATGGCCGGCGGCTCTGACGACGAGCGCCTGGTCCTGGCCTTGCTGGAGCAGGGCGCGGTGTCGCTGGAGCGCTCGCAACTGGCGACCGAGGCGCTGGAGACCGAGACGCTGCGTCGGGCCGATCGTTTCCGTTCCGCCCTGATGAATTCGGTCAGTCATGACCTGCGCACGCCGCTCTCGACCGTGCTGGGCGCGTCCACCACCCTGATCGACTATGGCGACAAGCTTTCCAAGTCGGTTCGCGACGACCTCTTGGTCAGCATTCGCGAGGAGGCCGAGCGCCTCAATCGCTATGTCGCCAACCTGCTGGACATGACCCGGATCGAGGGCGGCGTCCTGCGGCTGCGATCTGACTGGATCGATGTACGCGACGTCCTCAACGCCGCAGCCGAGCGCGTGACACGACGACTGGGCGGGCGTCCCCTGAGCCGGGATTTTCCGGCGGAACTGAGCCTGGTTCGGGCCGATGGCGGGCTGTTGGAGCAGGTTGTGGTCAATGTGCTCGAAAACGCCATCGCCTACAGCGCCCCGGGCGCAGGCATCGAGATGGCGGCCTACGAGGATCGCGCCAATGTTGTGATCAGTATCGAGGATGAGGGCAGGGGCATACCACCCGCCGAGCTGGAGCGGATCTTCGAGAAGTTCCGGCGCATGGAAGAGCCCAGCGACCGCAGCCAGGGTGCCGGCCTGGGCCTCTCGATCGCCAAGGGCTTCATCGAAGCGCTGGGCGGGCGGATCGCTGCCGCCAGCCCGATCCATGACGGCAAGGGCACGCGGATCCTGATCAGTCTGCCCAAGGGCGTCGCGACGCCCCATCACCTGCTATGACCGTGCCATGACCGCGTTTCGCCACCGGATTCTCGTCATTGATGACGAGCCGCAGATCCACCGCTTCCTGGGTCCGGCCCTGGATGCGGCGGGCTATGAGCCCCTGCGCGCCGACAGCGGCCAGGAAGGGCTGAGAGGCATCGCCCTGTGGTCGCCCGACGCCGTGGTTCTGGACCTGGGCCTGCCCGACATGGACGGCAAGGACGTGCTGGAAAAGGCCCGCGCCTTTTATGACGGGCCGATCCTGATCCTCTCGGCCCGCGACCGCGAAATCGAGAAGATCCAGGCCCTGGATCGCGGGGCCAACGACTATGTCGAAAAGCCCTTCGGCGTCGGCGAACTGCTGGCCAGACTGCGGGCGGCCTTGCGCCAGACCAGCCGGACACCGGTGCCGCACGGGCCGATCGTCTCGGGTGATGTCCTGATCGATCTGGACAAGCGCCTCGTCACCCGGGCCGGCGCGGTCGTGAAGGTTTCGCCGCGCGAATATGACGTTCTGGCGCGGTTGGCCCTGGGGCAGGGCAAGGTGCTGACTCACAAGGAACTGCTGGTCGCCGTGTGGGGCGCGGCCCATGCGCACGACACCCAGTATCTGAGGGTCTTCGTGAGCCAACTTCGCCAGAAGCTGGAAGCCGACCCTGCCTCGCCGAAGATCCTGGTGACAGAACCGGGCGTCGGGTACCGTTTCGTGACCTGATTTTTGCAGCCGGCCCGGACGGGCGGGCTTGGCCGCGCTGCGCCAAATTGTCTCGTCAGAAAGTTTCTGACAGGCACGACCTTGAAATGTGAATTGGTAGCGCTAACTTAGGGGGGTGAGGCGCGCTGCGCCTCTGCCCTTCCTGGGCGTTTCCTCCCTAATAACTGGCCCGGCCGCAAAGCCGGGCCTCTTTTTTTGCGCTCTGCAGTGTCGGGCGCGCACAGCGCTGACCGTCTCGCGCCCTCGCCAAGTCTCCCCTATATAGCGCCCTTGCGTGGGTCGATCGCTCGCCGGACGTGGTGTGCTGTGGTCGATTCAGATCGTTGATGAACCTGTGAACATGACGAAATTCCAGCCGCACCGGTTCTCGGTCGCCCCGATGATGGACTGGAGTGACCGACATTGCCGGTCATTTCACCGCGTACTTTCGGGCCAGGCCTTGCTCTATTCCGAGATGGTGACCAGCAGCGCGGTGATCCATGGCGACCGGGACTGGCTGCTGGGCTTCGACGCCGACCAGCACCCGGTCGCTCTGCAACTGGGCGGTTCGGATCTCGTCGGGTTGGCCACCGCCGCGCGGATCGGCCAGGACTATGGCTATGACGAGATCAACCTGAATGTCGGCTGTCCGTCCGATCGGGTGCAAAGCGGCCGCTTCGGGGCCTGTCTGATGCGCGAGCCGGACCTGGTGGCCGAGTGCATGGCGGCGATCAAGGCTGCTGTGTCTGTTCGCGCGACGGTCAAGTGCCGCATTGGCGTCGACGACCAGGACCCGGAAGAAAGCCTGTTCGGCCTGGTCGACGCGTGCGCCGGGGCGGGGATCGACAGCTTCGTTGTCCATGCCCGAAAGGCCTGGTTGAAGGGGCTGTCGCCCAAGGAGAACCGGGACATCCCGCCGCTGGACTATGAGCTGGTCTATCGGCTCAAGCGCGAACGACCGGGCCTGACCATTGTCATCAATGGCGGCATAGCTGATCTTGACGCCGTAGAGGCCCATCTTGAACATGTGGACGGCGTGATGCTGGGCCGCGCGGCCTATCACGAGCCAGGCTTGTTGGGCGCAGTGGATCGCCGGGTGTTCGGAGTCGGCGGGGATGTATCCGAGTTTGAGGCCGTTGAACGCTTCAAGCCCTATATGGCTGAAAAGCTTGAGGCGGGCGTACATCTGGCTGCGATGAGCCGGCACATGCTGGGCCTGTTCCACGGCCAGCCGGGCGCGAGGGCCTGGCGGCGAATCCTGACGGTTGAGGGCGTGAAGGCCGGAGCCGGGCTGGATGTGGTTGACCGCGCCCTCGATGTGGTGCGCGAAGCCGTCGCGGCCAAGGCGGCGCGCGCGCTCACGGCGCCGTCAAATCTGGAACTCGATACGCTTTAGTCGCCTGGTCGTAAGACTATCCGTCTCAGGGGTGCAGGATCAGCGCCTTGGGTGTGGCCTCAAAGCGCGACAGGCGACCCAGATAGCTCATGCCCAGCAGCGAGGTCTCGAGGCCGCTTTCGATGACCAGCGCGTCGACGTCGCGGACCCGGGCCCCGGCGATCGCCACGCTGGCCAGCTTTACCGAGGCGGCGCGGGTGCGGCCATCAGCGGTGATGACGCTGTAGTCATAGGTCAGCGTGCTGGGGTCGATGCCCAGGCGCCTGGCGTCAGCGAGGCTGAGTGAAACCGCCGTCGCGCCGGTGTCGACGAGGAAGCGCACGGCCTTGCCGTCCACGGTGGCCTCAGCCCAGAAGTGACCGTCGGTGCCCTTGGTGATCTGGGCGGACTGGGTGTCGCCCAGGGTCGCCGTTGCCGCCGTGGGGGCGCGCAGGTCAGGCTGGCGCAGATCATCGAGGGAGACGACGGCCTTGGCCGCACCCACCGCCGACAAAGCTCCCACCATCGCGATCGCCGCGAACTTGAACATTGAAGACACCCTGCCAAATAGGCTTTGTGACCGTTTCGCCGGTCGTTGAGCCAGATCCTAGAGGGTGAAGCCTTTGCAAGCCGTGAATATCCGATTTGATTTATAGCTTATAGTTAATGATATCGTAAATCGGGATTGTGCAAACTTCCTAACCTGTGAATCCGTTCCGGAGTTATAATATATAGCTCCAATTCTAGCCAAGGTTGGATGTCAGTCGAAGTATTCGTCGGTGCAACAATTTTGCATTGAGCGAATACACCATGAAGACGATCCGGATCTCGACCCCTGCGCTGATGGGCCTGGCCTCCGCGGTCCAGGCAGCGCCCGCCGTGTCGGACATCCAGGTCCTGCAGGCCGCGCGATGTCGGGGGCTGGCGGCGTCAGAAGGCTTGGGCAAGCTGGACACCACGGCCATCGACGCCTTCCTGAGAGCGCAGACCCAGAGCCGTGACCTTGCTGTCCGGACCTCGGCCGCAAACAAGCTTGCCGCCGCGACCGCCCAGGGCGACAAGGCGTCGGGTGCCAAGCGGGACAAACTTCTGGCAGAGTGGAGCGGCCCCCGCGCCGCCGTGCGGCAACGCGGGCAGTAGCCGCAATCAGGTTGGGCTGGGGGCTATCGCGGTCATCAGCCGAGCCATCGGATCTGGACGGGCGGGCAGTGCGGCCATGATGTCGGCCCGCGCCTGCTCGCCCAGACGCGCCCAGCCGGCGATTTCTGGCAGGGTACGCCTGCAGCCCAGGCAATAGCCGCTGGCCCCATCGACGGCGCAGACCTTGATGCACGGCGAAGTGATCGGGCGAGGCGGTTGGGCAGGCAAGCTCATCGCACAATCTTCTCTGCTGTGCGGGTTGGGCGCAAGTCCGGGTCGCCGGCAATGTGCAGCTCTCGCAAACGAGGCTTGCATTGAGCGCGGGCGACTATATGCCCGCGCCCATGACCGCATCCCCTTTCGACGACATCCGCGCCTTGGCCTATGCCCCTCCGGCGGCGGGTTCAGCCCCCACGCTCGTTCAGGCTGACCGTCTGGCCGAGATCTCTGCCTGGTTGACGCGATGGACGGGCAAGACCCCGCCAGTGGTCAATCGTCCGGTGGTGGCGCTGTATGCCGGTGCCCGGCAGGGGGTAGGGCCGCGCGGCTATGCACGGGATCGGCTGGAAGCTGTGGCTTCGGGCGGAGCGACTATCTGTCGCCTGGCCGGCGTACAGGGCGCGGGGCTGGAAGCCTTCGACCTGGCCGTGGATCGCCCGACGCCCAACGCTGTCGACAAGGCGACGATGAGCGAGAAGGAATGCGCCGCGACCATGGCGTTCGGCATGGAGGCCCTGGCCAAGCAGCCCGATCTGCTGATCCCCGGTGTGATCGCCGCCGAAACCGACATGATTGCCGCCAGCCTCGCCTATGCCCTGTTCGGCGGCGAGGCCGGCGACTGGACCGACGCGCCGGACCTGGTCATCGCCGCCGTCGAGCGGGCGCGGGAGGAGGGCGGTCTGGACGATCCGCTGCAGGTCCTGCGTCAGCTGGGCGGTCGCGAGACGGCCGCTGTCGCCGGCGCGATCCTGGCGGCCCGGGTTCAGAAGATCCCGGTTCTTCTCGATGGCTATGCCGCCTGCGCCGCTGCCGCCGTGCTGGCGCGCCTCGACGCCGATCTGATTTCCCACTGCCTGGCCGCCCATGTCGGCCTGTCGAAAGGTCATGCCCGGTTGCTCTCGGCCCTCGACAAGCGCCCGCTTCTGGCGCTCGATATCGCCGACGAGGAAGGGGTGGGCGGTGCCACTGCCCTGGCGCTCGTCAAGCTGGCCTGCGAGGCGCGCTAGGCGGGCGGAGGCGAACTTAACTGAACGCGGATCATATTCGCTTCCGTTGACGCTAACGTCATCTTTCCAAACGTCCGTTCGACATCTATCGTGGCATCCGAAACGCAATAACGGCCCCCTATAATGAAGGGCCGGAACCGGGAGCCCGCCATGAACCTCGACTTTTCGCCCGAAGACGTCGCGTTCCGCGACGAAGTCCGTGCCTTCATCGCCGAGAACTATCCGGCCGGCCTGCGCGAAAAGCAGGAAGAGGGCGAGGAAATGGCCAAGGAAGACTTCCTGGCCTGGCACCGCGTTCTGGCCAACAAGGGGTGGGTGGCCCCCGCCTGGCCCGAGAAGTTTGGTGGTCCGGGCTGGACGTCGGTTCAACGCTACATCTGGTCCGAAGAGACCGCCCGCGCCGACTGCGTGCCGATCCTGCCCTTCGGTATCAACATGGTCGGGCCGGTGATCTACACCTTTGCCACGCCCGAGCAGAAAGAGCGGTTCCTGCCGCACACCCTGTCGGGCGACATCTGGTGGTGCCAAGGCTATTCCGAGCCGGGCGCAGGTTCCGACCTGGCCAGCCTCAAGACCAAGGCCGAGCGCTTCACCGGCGACGACGGCAAGGAATACTACCTGGTCAATGGCCAGAAGACCTGGACCACCCTGGCCCAGCACGCTGACTGGATCTTCTGCCTGGTCCGTACCGACCCGACCGCCAAGATCCAGGAAGGCATCTCGTTCCTGCTGATCGACATGAAGTCGCCGGGCGTTACCGTCCGTCCGATCATCACCCTGGGCGGGGAGCACGAGGTCAACGAGGTCTGGCTCGAGAACGTCAAGGTGCCGGTCGAGAACCGGATCTTTGACGAGAACAAGGGCTGGACCTGCGCCAAGTTCCTGCTGGCCCACGAGCGCTCGGGCATCGCCGGCGTCGCGCGCTCCAAGCGCGGCATCGAGCGGATCCGCGCCATCGCCTCGACCGAAATGTCGGACGACGGCGAAAGCCTGCTGGCCGACCCGGTGTTCAAGCGCAAGGTCGCCGAACTGGAGATTGACCTGACCGCCCTGGAGTTCACCGAGCTGCGCACCCTGGCGGGCGAAGCGGCCGGCAAGGGCCCTGGTCCGGAGTCGAGCGTCCTGAAGATCAAGGGTACAGAGATCCAGCAGCGCATCACCGAACTGGTGCTGGAAACCGCCGGCCACTATGGCGCGCCCTATTTCCGGGGCTTCCCGAACGACGGCGACAATGCCCACCCGATCGGCCCGGACTTCGCGCATCGCGCCGCGCCCCACTATTTTAACGTCCGCAAGACGTCGATCTATGGCGGCTCCAACGAGATCCAGCGCAACATCATCGCCAAGATGGTGCTCGGGCTCTAGCGAGCGCTCTTGTCATCCCGGGCACGCCGACGGCGTGACTCGGGACCGCCAATTCACCGACCTTGAAGGTCCCGGCTCTCCGCTTCGCTGCGGCCGGGATGACAGAACAAAAAGACGGGAAACCCTGGGATGGATTTCAATTTCACCGAAGAGCAGTCGATGGTCCGCGACACGGTCGCGAGCTTCCTGCAGGACAAGTACGACTTCGAGACGCGTCGCAAGATCGTGGCCTCGGAAAGCGGCTGGCGCGCTGACTACTGGAAGGCCTTCGCCGAAGAGCTCGGCATTCTGGGCGCGCCGTTCAGCGAAGATCTGGGCGGTCTGGGCGGCGGTGCCGTCGACAACATGATCATCATGGAAGAGTTCGGCAAAGCCCTGGTCATCGAGCCCTATCTGGGCACGGTCGTCATCGGCGGCGGCTTCATGAAGCATTCGGGCTATGCCCATGCGGCCTCGGTGATTGAGGGCATTGTCGGGGGCACCACCACCATCGCCTTCGCCTATGCCGAGCCCCAGGCCCGCTACACCTGGCGCGACCTGAAGACCACCGCCAAGAAGGACGGTTCGGGCTATGTCCTCAACGGTCACAAGGCCGTGGTCGTGGGCGCGCCGTTCGCCAGCCACCTGATCGTCACGGCCCGCACCGGCGGTGCCCAGCGCGACGCCGGGGGCGTCTCGGTGTTCCTGGTCGACAAGAGCCTGCCGGGCATCGTCACCCGCGACTATCCCACCGTCGACGGCGGCCGGGCTTCGGAAGTCTATTTCGAGAACGTCTCGATCCCGGCTGACGCCCTGATCGGTGGCGAGGGCGAGGGCCTGGCGCTGGTCGACAAGATCATGGACGAGGCCACGGCCGCTGTCGGCGCAGAAGCCGTGGGTGTGCTGCGCAAGCTGCATGAAAACACGCTCGACTATGCCAAGCAGCGCAAGCAGTTCGGCACCGCCATCGCCAACTTCCAGGTGCTGCAACACCGGATGGTCGACATGTTCATCAATGTCGAGCAGGCCGTGTCGATGACCTACATGGCCACCATCAAGATCGATGAAGACGCCGCGACCCGCGCCCAGGCCGTCTCGGCCATGAAGGTGCAGATCGGCCGGGCCTGCAAGTTCGTGGGCCAGAATGCCATCCAGATCCATGGCGGCATGGGCATGACCGACGAGCTGGCCATCGGCCACTATTTCAAGCGCGCCTCGATCATCGAAGGCCTGTTTGGCTCGGTTGACCACCACCTGAAGCGCTACGAAGGCCTGTCGTTCGACACCGCCGCATGATCTGATGCTGCGCGTGGGCGGTAACGTCCACGGAACAACGCCTTAAAAATGGAGAGCCGCCTGCGTCATGCCGACGCAGGCGGCTTTTTCTTTGCTCGACCGTCGATTTGCTATCCGGGGCTCCAGCGGGCCGCCGTTCAAGCCTTCGTCGAACGGAAGGCGGCAGGCGGATGACGGGCCAGGACATGCACGGCAGGCAGATCACGCCGGGTATCGGCGATCGCGCCCGTTGAAGCCGAAGCGCAGGAACTGACCGTCAAGACCAATGGATTGCGCCATTGAGTGTGGCCAAGGGGCCATTCAGCGCGCCGCTAAGGGTGTGGTCTGCGGCGGCAAGGCCGCGGGCAGAGCTGCCGAAGTGACTGCTAAGCCGACCGTGCGATGTCGGCCATTTAGATCTGTAGTCGGATTAATATTCAGCGGGTTTGGCGACCCTGAAAACACATTTTCCGTGGGCTGATTTGATCAGTCATCGGATTAAAAATTGCTTGCGCGGCGCTCGGTTTGGCTCATGTTTGCCCCCGACGCGCTGACGACTAGGAGGGGACCGCCCCTGTAAGCCGCGCGCGTCTCCTGGTCCAACGGCCTGTCTGTTTTTCAAGCGAGTCTGGGAGACGCCGCCATGAATGTATCGAAGATGAACCACGCCATGCTGTCCTTCGCCCTGATGGGCGGCATGCTGGTCGGCCCCCGGACGGGGGCGACGCCCAAGGCGCCGCGCCCGTCCTCGCGTTCGCAAGAGCGTAAGTAAGGCGCAAAACGAAAACAGGCGGCCCGCATGGTGCGGGCCGCCTGTTCGAGCTGATTAGATCTGAAGCCGGGTCGGCTTAGGAGCTGTGGACTCTAGGGATTCCCGAAGGGTGCGAAGCGTGATTCAAGACTGTCTTTTGGGAGGCGGTCTTGGGTGTGATGGATCGTTTGGTGCTGAGTGACGCTGATTGGGACCGGATGTCTGGCCTGATCATCGGGCGTCCTGACCAGAAGGGCTCGACCGGCCGCGACAACCGGATGTTCGTCGAGGGCGTGTTGTGGATCGTGAGGACGGGCTCGCCCTGGCGCGATCTGCCCGAGGTGTTCGGCGATTGGAATAGCGCCTTCCGGCGGTTCAGTCGCTGGAGCCAGAAGGGCGTCTGGCGGCGGATCTTCGAGGCGATGTCGGGCGATCCAGACTTCGAATACCTGATCATAGACTCCACCATCGTCCGCGCCCACCAGCACGCTAGCGGGGCCAAAAAGGGGGGTCTGAAGATCAAGCCCTTGGACGCTCGCGCGGCGGACTGAGCACCAAGGTCCACATGGCCGTGCGAGGCCTGGGCCAACCAGTCCGGTTCATTCTCACGGCCGGGCAACGGGGAGACGCACCTCAAGCGGGTCCGTTGATCGAAGGCTTGCCGGCCAAGGTCGTCATGGCCGACACCGCCTACGATGCAGATCATCTGCGTCAGGCGATCACCGCCAAGGGCGCCGTCGCCGTCATCCCCAACAATCCTTCACGCGCTCAGAAATATACGCTCGACCCGCACCTCTACGCCCAGCGCCACCTCGTCGAGTGCTGCTTCAGTCGCCTCAAGCAGTTCCGCCGTGTCGCCACCCGCTTCGAGAAGACGGCGAGAAACTACCTCGCCGTCCTGCACCTCGCTGCCGCAATACTCTGGATGCGATAAGTGTCCACAGCTCCTAGGGCTTCGCGGCCGTGTTGCAGTCGGCGACGCCTGCGGCGTCCAGCTCCTCGCCGCGATAGTGGAACGAGGTCACGGCGCCCAGCTCGGCGGCGACCTTTCGGCAGGCGCGGCCGATCGGCAGAGCCTTGACCTGAGGCGCGGCGCAGACATCGCCGTTGCAGCGCCAGGCGGCCCCGTCCTGGATGAGGCTGGGAACCTTGGCCGGTGCCTTCAGCTTGAGAACCGCGCCTTCAGCGGCGAGCGCTGCGGTCGACAGGGCTGAGACGGCGATGAGCGTGGTCAGAAAGATACGCATGACTGTTTCCTTTATCCCCTTGGCCGACGGGGAGGTCGGCCTGCTCCAAAAATGCGTTGCGTTTAGAAACTAAGTCAACAGGCGAACGCTTGTTTGAGGGCCGCTTTGATAGAATTCCGCGTCCCATGACAAGAGCGCGGGCGTCACATCCTCGGCGCGCTCGACCGACCGCCAACAGTCAGCCAGGGCCGGTGGTGTCAGGCCCTCGTCGATGGTGTGCTTGAGCAGGGTGAACAGCGGGTCCCAGAAGCCGCGCGGATTGTGGAAAACAATGGGCTTCTGGTGCAGGTCCAGGCGCCGCCAGGACAGAAGTTCGATGATCTCCTCGAGCGTGCCGATGCCGCCAGGCAGCACCACGAAGGCATCCGAGCGTTCGAACATCAGCATTTTCCGCTCGTGCATGTTGTCGACCACGATGGTCTCGACATCGTCGAACGGCTGTTCGCGTCCGGTCAGGAACTTCGGGATGATGCCCAGTACCCTTCCGCCGGCGCTGTGCGCACCGCGAGCCGTGGCACCCATCAGGCCCACACCACCGCCGCCATAGACCAGCTTGAGGCCGGCTTGCGCGAAGCTGATCCCGATGTCGCCGGCTGCCTTTATGAAGGCGGGGTCGGCGTCGTTGGAGGATCCGCAATAGACGCAGACGGAGTCCAGGCGCCTAGACTCATCGGGCATCGTCGTTCACTCCAGCAAAAGAAAAGGGCGCGCCGAGATCGCGCGCCGCCTATGTAAACGCCGGTGCGCCAGATCGCGCCGACATGAGCGCCGTATGATCAGGATTCGCACCCTTCGTTTCAAGTCGATGGTCGCACGGGCCGGCATTATGCCGTTGTTGTGCTGCGGCCTGCTGGCGGTGTCGGCCTGCGACCGAACGGGGAAGACCGAATGGCGCCCCCAGGCCTCGACGCCCTCGCCGCAGGTCGATGCTGTCGAGGCCGGTTATGTGGCTCCGCCCAGTGTTGAGCAGGTGACGCGCACGCCCGGCGGGTTCCTGCTGACCGGCATGGGGGCGCCCGGTGCCAGCATTCGCTTGGGCGCGCCGACGGGCGAGGCGGTTGTTGGCCAGGCCGACGCCCAGGGACGATGGACCCTGAGTGCGCCGGTCGGTGACAGCGTGCGTCTTTACGGGCTGTCGATGACCAAGGGCGACCGCACTGTGCAGGCAGAAGGCTACGTCCTGATCACGCCAGAGGGGACCTTGGCCCTGCTGCGCGCCGGTTCGGGCGCTTTGACAATGGGCGTGGATTCGGTCTCGCCGCGTATCCTGGCTGTGGATGTCGATCCGCAGGGCGGGGCAGTGATCTCGGGGACCGGCTCGCCGGGCGCGGGGCTGGGGGTTCGCGTGGATCGCACGCCCCGCGCCGTGGGCCAGGCCGATGACGACGGCCGCTTCTTCCTCTCACTGGACCAGCCTCTGGGCGCTGGCCCGCACGACATTCAGGTGAGCGGCGAGGGGGGCGAGCAGAAGATCAAGCTGACAGTTTCCCCTGCCGGGCCGATGACTGATGGTCCCGTCAGGGCCCAAAGGACCGAGATCGGCTGGCGGATCGACTGGATTACGCCCGGCGGCGGGGTGCAGACCACGACCATCGTTCAGGGTGCCGGCCGGTGAGGGGCTTTGGCTCGGCACCATCTGCGCGACAGGCTGTTCCGGAGGCTGTCGCGCCGCCGGCCGTGAAGATCCGCTTCTGGGCCGCGATGGGCGATCTTTTCCGGTTGGTGCTGCGCTCTAACGCGCCCGGACTGCGCTGGCGTGTGACCCTGGCCCTGGCCTTCACCCTGGTGGGCAAGGCCCTGGGCGTGATCGCGCCCTTGTTGCTGGGCGCAGCCGTCAATCGCCTGGCAGCAGGCCAGGGCGTTGCGGCCACCGTCACCTGGACCTTTGCCGGGCTGGCCACGGGCTGGGCCCTGGTGCGCTTCATTTCCGCCGCTGCGCCCCAGGCGCGTGACGCTGTGTTCACCCCCGTGGCCCAGGCCGCCCAGAACCGTGCAGCGGTCGAGACCTTCGCCCACGCCCTGTCGTTGTCGATCGACTTCCATCAGTCCAAGCGGACGGGCTCGCTGTCCCGGGTGATCGACCGGGGCGCACGGTCGATGGACTTCCTGCTGCGCAGCCTGGTGTTCAACCTGGGTCCGACCGCCATCGAACTGGTCATGGCCGCCGTCGTGCTGGCCAAGGCCTATGACTGGCGCTTCGCCGCCATCGCCCTGCTGACCGTCGGGGTTTATGGCTATCTGACCTTCGCAATCTCGGACTGGCGGATCGGTCATCGCCGCGCACTGAACGAAGCCGACGCCGAAGCCGCTGGGCGGGCCGTGGACGCTCTGATCAACTACGAAACCGTCAAGTCGTTCGGCGGCGAGGACCGCGCCGTCGCCGGCTATACGGGTGCCCTGAAGGTCTATGGCGACGCTCAGGTCAAGGCGACCAACTCCCTGACCCTGCTCAATGTCGTGCAGTCGGCGGTGATGAGCGTGGGGCTGGGCGGCATGGCCGTTCTGGCTGGTGTCGAGGCCTCAGCCGGGCGGATGGGGCCGGGCGATGTCACGGCCGCCGTGCTGATCCTGATCAATCTGTACGCGCCGCTCAACATCCTGGGCTTTGCCTATCGCGAGATCCGCCAGTCCTTCATCGACATGGAGGCGATGATGGATCTGCGCCGCCAGAGCGCCGATGTGGCCGACGCCCCCGACGCCGTTGACCTGCCGCCGTGCATCGACCAGCGGGGCGGTGCGGTGTCGTTCGAGGCGGTCTCGTTCCGTCACGGAGCGCGCTCCGAAGGGCTGAGCGACGTCTCGTTCTCGATCCCGCCGGGCCACACCGTGGCCATCGTGGGGCCGTCGGGCGCGGGCAAGACCACGCTGGTGCGCCTGGCCCTGCGGATGATCGATCCGCAGGCGGGCCGGGTCACTCTGGATGGCTGCGACCTGCGTGACCTGCGTCAGGCGTCCCTGCGAAGCGCCGTGGCCCTGGTGCCCCAGGATGTGGCCCTGTTCAACGATACCCTGCTGAGCAATATCGGCTTTGCCCGGCCAGGCGCATCGGAAGCCGAGGTCTGGGCCGCCGCCGAGGCCGCCGAACTGGGCGAGTTCATCCGCAACCTGCCCGAAGGCATGGCCACAAAGGTCGGCGAGCGGGGGCTGAAACTGTCGGGCGGGGAGCGCCAGCGGGTCGGGATCGCTCGCGCCCTGCTGGCCCAGCCGCGCGTGCTGATCCTGGACGAGGCCACCAGCGCGCTGGACAGCCGCACGGAGGCCGCCATTCAAGAGACCCTGCGCAAGGCCAGGGCCGGCCGCACCACGCTGGTGGTCGCCCATCGCCTGTCAACCATCGCCGACGCCGACGAGATCGTGGTGTTGCGGCGGGGCAAGATCGTCGAACGGGGCGGGCACGCCGCCTTGCTGGAAGCGGGTGGCGAGTATGCCGCCCTTTGGCGGCGCCAGACCCGGGATCGCGTCCCGGCCTGATGCGCCCTTCTTCCGGGCTGGCACAGCGCCTATATCTTCGTCTCAATCCTGTCTGGGAGTCCGCCCTTGCGCTATTTGCACACCATGGTCCGCGTCCGCGATCTGGACGCCTCGCTGCGGTTCTATTGCCAGGGTCTTGGCCTGACAGAGATGTACCGGATGGAGAACGACAAGGGCCGCTTTACCCTGGTCTTCCTGGCGGCTCCGGAAGACGTCGAACTGGCGAAAGAGCGCAAGGCTCCGCTGGTCGAGCTGACCTATAACTGGGACCCTGAAGACTATCAGGGTGGACGCAATTTCGGCCACCTGGCCTATCGGGTCGACGACATCTACAAGACCTGCCAGCGGCTGATGGACATGGGCGTGACCATCAACCGGCCGCCGCGTGACGGGCACATGGCCTTCGTCCGCTCGCCCGACAACATCTCTGTGGAGCTGCTGCAGGACGGCGCCCTGCCGCCTGCCGAGCCGTGGGCGTCAATGCCCAATATTGGGGCCTGGTAGGGCTTCAGGCGGCTACGGAGGCCCGGCAGCTGGCCAGGTCTTCGAGGCGGCGGCGCGGATGGTCGGCGATGGCCGCCCATACCGCCCGGGCCAGTTGCAGGCGATAGGCGGCGGCATAGCCGTCTGTGAAGGGCGAGTGGCTGCTGCCGGGCGGCTCTGACGCCAGCGCGCGGACCAGGGCTTTGCGAGCGACAACGGCCTCGCGATTGATGGCGGCCTCCTGTCGTTCGTCTGCGATCCAGCTGTCGATCTCGATGGCCGCGTCGACTGCGGTCTGGATCAGGGCGGGCAGGGCACCCAGATTTCCCCTGGGCTGCAGCGCCATGGCCGGCGTGAGGCCCCTTGCGGGGCCCAGCTTGAACTCAAGTGCAGCGACGACGCGCTGCAAGGTCGCTGGCCAATGGTCGTCGGCGGGGGTCATGGGACAGCCTTCAGAAGCCTCTTCGTGGCCCATCAGTCCCAGCAAGAAGATAAAAAGCGTCTAAATCATATAGTTACGGCATCGGTTACCGTAACCGCCAAACGCACGCCCGTGCCCCGCCTGGAAAAACCAGGATGACAACCAAACAAATTGTCGGGGGTGGGTATGGTGCACCCTCTCCTGAAAAATCAGGAGAGGAGGTGGCTCCGCGGGTAGGATTCGAACCTACGACCAGCCGGTTAACAGCCGGCTGCTCTACCACTGAGCTACCGCGGAACAGGTCGCCTCAGGAAGAGGCCGGGTGATAGCCGCCTCGGTGACTCGGCGCAAGCGTCTTCGGATAAAAAAACAGCCCGGCTTGTGGCCGGGCTGTGGAAAGTCAGTGATGGTGGGTGTCTTCATTGAAGACCCGCGCAATGTGCGGGTTTATGGTTAATTGAATCTTAAATTGATCTTTAGCCGAGCGGTTGCGGGGGCGGCTCATGGGGCTTTGGCCTGACCAGCAGCAGGGAAAATCGGGCTGGCGAGAGCAACGACTGCAGCCTCCTCATTGCCTTGAACCAAGGCGCGGACCTATAAGCCTGCACGTACGCCAAGTCCGCCGAGGGATTCCATGAGCACCGATTTCGCCGCCGCGCGGCTGAACATGGTGGAAAGCCAGATTCGCACCGCCGACGTGACCGACCTGCCGTTGCAGGACGCGCTGCGGGTAGTGGCGCGCGAAACCGTCGTTCCGGCGGGCAAGGCCTGGCTGGCCTATGCCGAGACCGAAGTGGAGTATGCGCCGGGCCGCTGGCTGCTGCGTCCCCGCGATGTGGGCAAGCTCTTGCAATGCGTTAAGCCGCGCGCTGGCGAAAAGGCCCTGGCCATTGCTGCGCCCTATGCGGCGGCGGTTCTGGAGACCATGGGCCTGTCGGTCACGCGCCTGGATAGCGACGACCTTAGCGCCGTCTCTGGCACAGGCTATGATGTCATCATTTGCGAAGGCGCTGTCAGCGCCGCGCCGGCTGCCTGGACCCAGGCGCTGGCCGTGGGCGGACGCCTTGGCGTGGTGGAGCGCAGCGGCCCCGTGGGCCATGCCATGCTCTATGTCCACGCCGAGGATGGCGTGGGTCGCCGTACGGTTTTTGATTCGACACCGCCGGTCATGTCCGGCTTCTCGGCCGTGACCGGTTTCGCGTTCTAGAGCGCTGCACGGCGCTGTTTGTCGGGCTCGCAACAAACGCGCAACGTGAGCGTGAAAAAACCTTAACTGGCGGCCAGTGACTTCGGGCCGTACACGCGCTGGGTAGGATGCGAGCGCGAGCTGCGCGTGACTTGGGGATAGAACTTGATGTCGATTAGCCGCCGGGCCGGATTGTTGGCCGCCGCTTGCAGCTTCGGCCTGATGGCCGGCTTCGTTTCCGCCGCCCAGGCCGAGACGCTGACCGACGCCATAGCCCTGGCCTACCAGACCAATCCCACGCTGCAGCAGCAGCGCGCCAGCCAGCGCGCCACCGACGAAAGCGTCGTCCAGGCCAAGACCGCGTTCCGCCCGTCGGCCAGCGCCTCGGCTGATTTGACGGCCCTGCGCTCAGACCCCGCCAACAATGGTGCGTCGACCAAGACCTATGGCAGCGGCGCGACCCTGTCGCTGAGCCAGCCGATCTATTCGGGCGGCCGCGCCAGCGCCAACCTCTCCGCAGCCCAGGCCGATGTGCTTTCGGCGCGCGAAGGTCTGCGCAGCGTCGAGCAGAGCGTGCTGATCAGTGTCATCCAGGCCTATGTCGATGTGCGCCGCGACCAGGAGCGCCTGCGGATCTCGCAGGAGAATGTTTCGGTCCTGAACCGCCAGCTGGACGAATCGCAGGCGCGCTTTGATGTGGGCGAGATCACCCGCACAGACGTGGCCCAGTCGCAGGCCCGCCGCGCCGCGGCGCAGGCCCAACTGGCCTCGGCCCAGGCGCAGCTTTCGATCAGCCGGGCCAGCTATGCGGCCATAGTCGGCCAGAGCCCGACCGACCTCGCGGCCGAACCCTCGCTGGAGGCCTTGCTGCCGGCCACGGTCGAGAAGGCCTTCGACGGTGCCCAGACCAACAATCCTCAAGTGCTGGCCGCCCAGTACAATGAGCGCGCCGCCGCCGCCCGGGTCTCCTCGGCCCGCGCCGGCTACCGCCCCACGGTCTCGGCGCGCGCTTCGCTCGGCTATGACGCAAGCGACCGCAACGGCGTCGGCAGCCAGTTCAAGGACTATGACCGCTCGATCACAGGCGGGGTCACGGCTTCGATCCCGCTGTTCACCGGCGGACTGAACACCTCGCAGGTGCGTGCCGCCGCCGAGCGCGAAAACGCCGCCCGCATTGCCGTGGAAGGTGCCAAGCGCACCGCCCTGCAGTCGGTTTCGAACGCCTGGAGCAATCTGCTGGCCGCCCGCTCCAGCCTGGTGTCCAACGAGGAACAGGTTCGCGCCACCCGTATCGCCTTCGAGGGCGTGCGCCAGGAGCAGCAGGTGGGCCTTCGCACCACGCTGGACGTGCTGAACGCCCAGCAGGAGCTGCGCTCGGCCGAGCTGGCCCTGGTGTCGGCCCGTCGCGACGAATATGTCGCCAGTGCCAGCGTGCTTCAGGCCATGGGCGCGCTGGATATCGCCGCCCTGGCTCCGAACGTCACCCGCTACGATCCCAAGACCTCATACGACCGCGTCAACCAAGCCGCCGGTTGGGTGCCATGGGAGCCGGTGGTGGAGGCCGTCGACAGGCTAGGCGCGCCGGTCACGACCCCGGCCCCGAAGTAGCCCTTACCGCGTCCATTTCGCCCACCCGCAATCCTTGCGCTTGCTTAAGCTGCTCAAGTCTGCACCATCGGGGCTAGCGGCCTTCGGGGCGCACAAGGATTCGTACCTCTTTTCGACGGCCCCACACATGTCCGACCAGAGCTCCCAAGAACCGACGATGGAGGAAATCC
This sequence comes from Caulobacter sp. AVps18, assembly GCF_058681425.1. Classification (NCBI taxonomy): domain Bacteria; kingdom Pseudomonadati; phylum Pseudomonadota; class Alphaproteobacteria; order Caulobacterales; family Caulobacteraceae; genus Caulobacter; species Caulobacter sp. AVps18. The sequence goes on along the minus strand of NZ_CM178737.1, from coordinate 3,472,720 downwards.
TCGCCTCCATCAGGCGCATCATCTCGGAGGATGATGCGCCTGCGGAGCCGGCGGCCGCCGCCGCGCCGCCGCCCGAACCGGAACCCGTGTTCGAGGAGCCCGTCGAAGAAGACGTTCTCGACCTGACCGACCCCATTGAGCCGGAACCCGCCTTTGAGCCCGAGCCCGAGCCCGAGCGGTTCGAGAGCCTGGGCGATCTGGACGTTTATGCCGCGACACCCGAACCGGCCCCTGAGCCCTACACCCCGCCGCCGGCTCCGCGGCCGGCGTTCAATCGCGATGAAGTGGCCGAGAACCTGGTCGGTGACCATGCCTCTACCCTCGCCGCCAGCGCGTTTGGCAGCCTGTCGGCCGCCGTTCTGATGCCGCGCGACGGCCGCACGCTGGAAGATGTTGTCCGCGAGTTGATGAAGCCGCTTCTGAAAGAGTGGCTCGACAACAACCTGCCGCGCATCGTCGAGGCCAAGGTCGAAGAAGAAGTTCACCGCATCGCCCGCGGTCGCGGCGTATAGAAACGGGTCTGTTGCCCGCCGCAACGCGGGCGCGGACCTCGAAAATCTGAAGGCGGTCGCTCCGGCGGCCGCCTTTTTCCGTTCAAACTTCCCCTGAATCCAAGGTCGCCCGGTTTCGCGCGGCGGCCGCAGATGGCATACCCGCAGCGCCATGCTTGACAAGACCTTCGACCCCAAAGCCGCCGAACCCCGCCTGTACGCCGCCTGGGAGGCCTCCGGTGCCTTCAAGCCGAGCGATGATCCGAACGCCGAGCCGTTCGTCATCGTGATCCCGCCACCCAATGTGACGGGCTCGCTGCACATCGGCCACGCGCTGAACAACACGCTGCAGGACGTGCTGACGCGCTTCCACCGCATGCGGGGCAAGGCCGCCCTGTGGCTGCCGGGCACCGACCACGCGGGCATCGCCACCCAGATGGTGGTCGAGCGCCAGCTGGCCGCCGCCGGCAATGTGGGCCGGCGCGACATGGGCCGCGAGGCCTTTGTCGACAAGGTCTGGGAATGGAAGGCCGAGAGCGGCGGGACCATCACCAACCAGCTGCGCCGCCTGGGCGCCAGCTGCGACTGGTCGCGCGAGCGCTTCACCCTGGACGAGGGCCTGTCGGCCGCCGTCCGCAAGGTGTTCGTCCAGCTCTACAAGCAGAACCTGCTGTATCGCGACAAGCGCCTGGTCAACTGGGACCCGCAGTTCCAGACCGCCATCTCCGACCTCGAGGTCGAGCAGAAGGAGGTCGACGGCGCCTATTGGCACTTTGCCTATCCGCTGGCCGACGGCGTCACCTACCAGCACCCGGTCGCCTTCGACGATGAGGGCAAGGCCACCGAATTCGAGACCCGCGACTATATCGTCGTGGCCACCACCCGCCCGGAGACCATGCTGGGCGACACCGGCGTCGCGGTTCACCCGACCGACGAGCGCTACAAGGCTCTGGTCGGCAAGTTCGTGACCCTGCCGATCGTCGGCCGCCGCATTCCTATCGTCGCCGACGACTATGCCGACCCGACCAAGGGCTCGGGCGCGGTGAAGATCACCCCGGCCCATGACTTCAACGACTTCGGCGTCGGCAAGCGGGCAGGGCTGGAAGTTATCAATATACTGACCGTCGAGGCCAAGCTCAACGATGCCGTTCCGGCCGAGTATGTCGGCATGGACCGCTTTGCCGCGCGCAAGGCCATCGTCGCCCGCGCCGAGGAAGAGGGCTGGCTGAAGGAAATCGAGAAGACCAGGCACATGGTCCCGCACGGCGACCGTTCGGGCGTGGTCATCGAGCCCTTCCTGACTGACCAGTGGTACGTGGATGCCAAGACCCTGGCCCAGCCGGCCCTGAAGGCCGTCGAGAACGGCGACACCGTTTTTGAGCCCCGGCACTGGGAAAAGACCTATTTCGAATGGCTGCGCAACATCGAGCCCTGGTGCGTCTCGCGCCAGCTCTGGTGGGGTCACCGCATCCCGGCGTGGTTTGGGCCGGATGGCGAGATCTTCGTCGAAGAGACCGAAGAAGAGGCCCTGGCCGCTGCAGCGGCGCACTACGGCGCGCCGACCGCACTGAAGCGCGACGAAGACGTCCTCGACACCTGGTTCTCGTCGGCCCTGTGGCCGTTCTCGACCCTGGGCTGGCCTGAAAAGTCCAGCGACGTGGCGCGCTTCTATCCGACCAGCACCCTGGTCACCGGTTTTGACATCATCTTCTTCTGGGTCGCCCGGATGATGATGATGGGCATCCACTTCATGGGCGAGGTTCCGTTCAAGCAGGTGTTCATCAACGCCCTCGTCCGTGACGAGAAGGGCGCCAAGATGAGCAAGTCCAAGGGCAATGTGATGGACCCGCTGGTCCTGATCGACGAACTGGGCTGCGACGCGGTGCGCTTCACCATGACGGCGATGTCGGGACAGGCGCGCGACATCAAGCTGAGCAAGCAACGCATTGAAGGCTATCGCAACTTCGGCACCAAGCTGTGGAACGCCTCGCGCTTCGCCCAGATGAACGAGTGCGTGCGGGTCGAGGGCTTCGATCCCGCCACCGTCCAGCAGCCGATCAACAAGTGGATCCGCGGCGAAACGGTGAAGACGGTCGCCGAGGTGACCCGCGCCCTTGAAGCGCCGGCCTTCGATGCGGCGGCCAGCGCGCTCTACAAGTTCATCTGGAACGTGTTCTGCGACTGGTATCTGGAACTGGCCAAGCCGATCCTCAACGGGGATGACGCCGCAGCCAAGGCCGAGACCCGCGCCACCGCCGCCTGGGCGCTGGACGTGATCCTGAAGCTTCTGCACCCGGTGATGCCGTTCATCACCGAGGAGCTGTGGGACAAGACCGCCGAGTTCGGCGCCGCCCGCGACGGCATGCTGATTGTCGAAAAGTGGCCGGAGCTTCCCGAAAGCTGGATCGACGCCGACGCCGAGGCCGAGATCGGCTGGCTGGTCGACACGGTCAGCGAGATCCGCTCGGTCCGCGCCGAGATGAACGTGCCGCCGGGTGCCAAGCCGCCGCTGACCCTGATCGGTGCCAGCGTCGAGACCAAGGCGCGTCTGTCCCGTCACCGCGACCTGCTGCTGACCCTGGCGCGCCTCGACAGCGCCCGCGAAGCTGATGCCCCGCCGACCGGCGCGGTGCCCTTCGTGCTGGGCGAGGCGACCGGTGCCCTGTCCATCGCCGAGTTCATCGACCTGGCAGCCGAAAAGGCCCGCCTGACCAAGGAAATCGCCGGCCACGTCTCCGACATCGAGAAAGCCGCCAAGAAGCTGGGCAATCCCGACTTCCTGGCCCGAGCCAAGGAAGAGGCGATTACCGAGAACCGCGAACGCCTCGCTGAGGCTGAAGCGGCCAAGGCCAAGCTGGAAGCGGCGCTGAGCCGTTTGGCGGCGGTGGGGTAGGGGCCCAATCTCGACTGCAACCTGAGTTTGCTTCGCTCAACCTGATTGACTAGGCTTGGTCAATCAGGGGGAGGGCTCGCCATGCGCCTAGTGCCGATCTTGCTGGCGTTGTTCACCTTTTACGCTGCCCCTTTGCAGGCACGCGAGGTGACAGCCGTGCCGTCTCTTTTGGCCGCCGATACGGTCACGTCGACCGTATCGGGAGTCACCTTCACCGCTCCGTCGGCATGGACGGCACATGCAGAATCGCCGGCTGTATGGGTGCTGTCGGCACCTGAACCTGACAGTCGACTGGCTGTCGTCGAGGTGGGGGCCGCTTCTGACGCTAGGGAAGCGGCCGCCAAGGCCTGGAAGCTCTACCGCCCGGAAGCCAACCCGACCTTCAAGCTGGCGACGCTTCAGGCCCCCCAGAACGGTTGGGAAGAGCGGCAATTTCTTGAGTACGATACCCCGCCGAATGCCTTGAGAGCCACACTGGCGATTGCCCTGCGGGTTGGCTCGCAGTGGACGGTGCAGATCCTGGACAGCCAGGAGGCCGTTGCCGACAAGCGCTGGGCCGCGATTGACCTTGTCTTTCAGAGTGTCAGGCCCAAGGGCTACACGCGCGAAACCTTTTCCGACCGTCGGGCGCATCGTCTGGACGCGGCGCGGATCGCACAGATCAAGTCCTTCGTTGAAACCAGCATGCGGGAACTTGGCATTCCGGGCGCTGGGCTGGCTCTGATCGATCACGGGCAGGTCGTCTATGAAGGCGGGCTTGGCGTGCGGAAACTGGGTCGATCCGAGGCCGTCGACGCCCATACCCGGTTCATGATCGCGTCCAATACCAAGAGCTTTTCGACGCTTCTGTTGGCCCAGCTGGTCGACGAGGGGCGATTGAATTGGGATCAGCCCGTCATCGAGGTCTTTCCTGCATTCAAGCTGGGGAGTCCCGAGGTCACGAAAAAGGTGCTCGTCCGCCACCTGGTCTGCGCCTGCACAGGCTTGCCGCGAAAAGACATGGCGTGGAGTTTCAACACCCGTCCGGACACGCCGGCATCCGTCACATTCGATCAGCTCGCTACCACCGAACCCACGAGTGGGTTTGGCGAGGTGTTCCAGTACAACAATCTCATGGCCTCTGCCGCTGGCTACATCGGTGGCCATATCGCCTATCCCGGGATGGAGCTGGGCGCGGCCTATGACGCCGCTTTGCAGCAAAGGATTTTCAATCCCCTTGGGATGGCAGACACGACCTTCAGCATGCCCGAGGCGCTGGCCGGCAACCATGCTTCGCCCCATGGAGTCGATCTGGCGGGCGCGACCGTCGTGGCGAGCATGGATTTCAACGCTTCCGTGCTGCCCTATCGACCTGCAGGCGGCGCATGGTCGTCGGCCCATGACATGGCCGCCTATGTCCAGAACGAGCTTGCACAGGGTCTGCTGCCCGACGGCAAGCGGCTCGTCTCGGCCGGCAATCTGCTTGAACGCCGCAAACCCGGTGTGTCGACGGGTGAGAACATGGCCTACGGCATGGGTCTCGAAACCGACAGGACCTGGGGCGTAGAGGTCATCCATCATGGAGGTAGCCTTGTTGGCTACAAGTCCGACTTCATCATCGTCCCAGATGCCGGGGTCGGGGCTGTGTTGCTAACCAATGCCGACCAGGGCGGAGCGCTTATGGGGCCCTTCATGCGCCGACTGCTGGAGGTACTCTATGATGGCAGGAACGAGGCGTCTCAGGAGGTCTCCACTCGGGCTGTCGCCCTGCAGTCGCGAAATGCTTCCGGGCGCGAAGGGCTGAGTGTTCCCCCGCCCGAGGCTCTGGTTGCCGCTCTGGCGGCCCGCTACGAGAACCCGGATCTGGGCCATATCGATGTCTCGAAGGACGCCTCGGGACTCCTCTTTGATTTTGGAGGGTGGCGGTCGCATGCCGGTTCCCGCCAGAACCAGGACGGGACGATTTCCTTTGTCACCATCGATCCAGGAATTGGCGGCGATCAGTTTGTGGTCAGCGAACGGTCGGGGCGTCCGGCGCTGATCCTGCGCGACAGCCAGCACGAATATGTCTACGTCGCGCGCCCCTGAAGCGTGATCAGGCCCGGGTTTGCGCCACAACACCTTCTCAATCGCCTGCTGGCCAGGCCTAACTTATCAATGTTCCCTTACGATCAAACGGGCGTTTGCATCACGCCTCAGCCTGTGCTTTCTCGCTCGTGAACGCGCTCATTGAATAAGGGCGCGACCATACCGGGAGAGTAACATGACCCAGGCACAATCCGCGCCGACCCCCGCCTCGATTCCGTGGCCCGCCATGTCGGTCCAGCAGGCCTATGCCCTGATCACCCAGCCGGGCACGGCGGGCGAAATGGAGGAGATCGAGATCCGCGGCGTCAAGACCCGGGTCTGGAAGAATGCCCCGCCGACCCTGCGCGACACCCTGCTGGTCGGGCGCACGCACGGCGAGAGGGTTTTCCTGATCCATGAGGACGAGCGGGTCAGTTTCGAGGCCTTCTATCGCGCCGTCACTGTTTTCGCCGCCGATCTGGAAGCCAAAGGCGTCAAGAAGGGCGACCGGGTCGCCATCGTCATGCGCAACCTGCCTGAATGGCCGGTCGCCTTCTATGGTGCCCTGTCGATCGGCGCGATCGTCACGCCGCTGAACGCCTGGTGGACAGGGCCGGAGCTGGAATACGGCCTGCTGGACTCAGGCGCCAAGACCCTGGTGGTCGATATCGAGCGCTATGAGCGCATGGCCGAGCATTTCGACAACTGCCCCGACCTGGAGCGCGTCTATGTGAGCCGCGCCAGGGAAGAGATCGCCCATCCCTATGTCACGCGTCTGGAGACCGTGATCGGTTGCCCCAACGATTGGGCCGCGCTTGAGGAAAAGCCGCTGTCCACAGCGCCGATCGCAGCCGATGACGACGCGACGATCTTCTACACCTCGGGCACGACAGGCAAACCCAAGGGTGCCATCGGCACCCATCGCAACGTCAACAGCAATATCTTCGCCGCCGCCGCCGCCGGGGCCCGCAGCTTCCTGCGACGCGGCGAGGCACCGCCCCAGCCCGATCCCAGCCTGCCGCAGAAGGGCTCGCTGATCTCCGTGCCGTTCTTCCACGCCACGGGCTGTTTCGCTGTGCTCAATCCGTCGCTGTTCGGCGGTGCCAAGATCGCCATGATCCGCAAGTGGGATCCTGACAAGGCCATGCAGCTGATCCAGGACGAGCGTCTGACCTCGATGGGCGGCGTGCCGACCATCGCCTGGCAGATCATTGAGCATCCCAATCGCGAGAACTACGATCTGTCGTCCATCGAGGCCGTGGCCTATGGCGGCGCGCCGTCGGCGCCCGAACTGGTGCGCAAGATCAAGGAAGTCTGGCCCAAGGCCGCCCCCGGCAACGGCTGGGGCATGACCGAGACCTCGGCCACGGCCACCAGCAACTCGGCTGAAGACTACGAAAACCGTCCTGACAGTTGCGGTCCGGCCGTGCCCGTCACGGACCTGAAGATCATGACCGTCGAGGAGCCGCACCGCGAGCTGCCGATCGGCGAGGTCGGCGAGCTGTGGTGCAAGGGCCCTCAGGTGGTGCGCGGCTACTGGAACAAGCCTGAAGCCACCGCCCAGACCTTCATCGACGGCTGGGTCAAAACCGGCGACCTGGCGCGTCTGGACGCGGAGGGCTTCTGCTTCATCATCGACCGCGCCAAGGACATGCTGATCCGGGGCGGCGAGAACATCTACTGCATCGAGGTCGAGAACTGCCTCTACGACCACCCTGCGGTGATGGACGCCGCCCTGGTGGGCATCGAACACAAGACCCTGGGTGAAGAGCCGGCGGCCGTGGTTACGCTCAAGCCGGGGGCCCATGCCACCGAGGCCGAACTGCGCGCCTTCGTCGCCGACCGTCTGGCGGCCTTCAAGGTGCCGATCAAGGTGGTGTTCTGGCACGAGACCTTGCCTCGTAACGCCAATGGCAAGATCATGAAGAACGAACTGAAAAAGGTGTTTGTGGAGGGCTGATCCAGCCCTCCCGGGAAGGGGGCGACATGGTTCAGTCCAAGGCGCAGACCGTCGATGACTTCCTGCTGGAGGTCTCCGACGAGCGCCGCCCGGCGCTGGAGCGGCTCCGAAGCCTCTGTCTGGAGGCCTTCGGAGCCGAGCATGAGCGAATGGCTTTCGGCATGCCGGCCTATGGCGACCCGAAGACCCCATGGATCGCCTTCAACAGCCAGAAGCAGCACATCGCGCTCTATGCCGGTCAGGACGCGATCGCCCGGTTCGGCGCGAGCCTGGGCAAGGCCAGTTTCGGCAAGGGCTGCATTCGCTGGAGCAAGCCCGACGCCATGAAGTTTGAGATCATCGCCGACATCGTCGCCGACGTGAAGGCGCGCATGGCCCCGGCCTGTGGGTAACGGCCCCCGCATCACACGGGGGCCGTCGGCCTTAGAGAGACGTCGGGGGCTTGCGGTGCGCCCAGGGCTGGGCCGCCTCCAGCTGATAGGCTAGCTCGAACAGCCGCTTTTCGCTGCCGATCCGTCCTGCGAAGTGAACCCCGACCGGCAGGCCGTCGGCCGTCCAGTGCAGGGGCACGCTCATGGCGGGAGCCCCGGCGACATTGTGCAGCGGCGTATAGCCGACATAGGACAGCAGCCGCGCCTGCAGCGTCTCGAAGGTCACATCGCCGCTGACGAAGCCGAGATCGGCCGGTACATGGCCCAGCACCGGCGACAGGATCACGTCATAGCGGGTCAGCCAGGTATCATAGGCCTTGGCGGCGGCCTGCAGGCGCGCGACGGCTGCGGCTATGTCGCCGGGCTTCAGGCCGCGCACCAGCTCCGCCATGCCCAGGGTGAACGGCTCAAGCACCGAGGCGTCGGCCGCGCGCCCCATGGCCTTGCTGACCCCGGCTGCCAGTTCGGCCGCACCGGTTGACCACAGGGCGGTGAAGTCGCGCCCGAACTGGTTCCCATCGATGGGCCAGTGGGTCGTCTCAACCTTGTGTCCCAGGCTCTCCATCAGCTTGGCGGCAGACTCGACGGCCAGAACGACCTCGGGGTCAGGAAGAAATCCTGTGCCGGTCTCCATCAGGAGGCCGACCTTCAGGCGACCCTTGCCGGGGCCGGTGACCACGCCGATCGGGGCGAAGCTCGACCCGGCCTCGGTGTCCTCGCTGATCGCAAACAGAGCGGCGGAATCGCGCACGCTATGGGAGACGCAGTGGGCGACAGAGAGGTCTATGCCCTTGTTGTTGGGGCGTCCGTCGAGCATCCGTCCACGCGAGGGCTTCATGCCAAACAGCCCGCAGTTGGCGGCCGGGATACGGATTGAGCCGCCGCCGTCGGTGGCATGGGCGAAGGGCACGATGCCGGAGGCTGTCGCCGCTGCGGCCCCGCCCGACGAGCCGCCGGACGAGTGCCTCAGGTTCCAGGGATTGCGCGTCGGCAGGAAGCCCATCGGCTCGGTGGTGGGCAGGAAGCCGTATTCCGGGGTCGACGACTTGCCAATCACGATCAGGCCGGCGCGGTCATAGGCGTCGATAAAGGCGGTCTGGGCCTTGACCGGGCGGGCACCCAGCGAGCTGCGTGACCCAAACCGGGTGGGCAGCCCGATATAGGGATCCAGGTCCTTGATCAGGAAAGGCACGCCGGCAAACGGCCCGGTCATGCCGCCGGACCGTGCCTTGTCCAAAGCGCGATCAAAGTCCGAGGTGACGATGGCACCGACCTTGGGCTGGAGGGCTTCGGCCTTGCGAATGGCGTCCTCGACCACCTCGGCGGTGCTGACCTCCTTGCGGCGGATGCGGCCGGCCAGTTCGGTGGCGTCGGGCGTCCAGGGGGCGGGCGCGGCACCCTTGGGCTTGGCCTGCACCGATGGAGCGGCGGCGATCGCGGCCGAGGCGGCCAGCAGGCCGCGGCGACTGAAGTTCATGTTTACCCTCCCAGGCGACCGGCGTCTTGGCGCGCCGGTGAACGGCGTTCAGTTGATCCTGAAGCGACCTGGACCGCAAGTCCGTGCTAAACCGCGCGCATGACCCGTAGACGTGTAGATGTTCTGATGATGGAGCGCGGCCTGTTTGACAGCCGCGCCAAGGCCCGTGAAGCCATTGAGGCCGGGCTGGTGCGCGCCGATGGCGTTGTGGTTCTCAAGCCCTCGGAGATGGTCGAGGAGCACGTGTCGATTCGCGCCTCCCTGGCTCACCCGTGGGTCGGCCGCGGCGCGCTGAAGCTGGTCCATGCGCTGGACCTCTGGCCCATCGAGGTTGAAGGCAAGGTCGCCATCGATATCGGTGCCTCGACCGGCGGCTTCACCGAGGTGCTGCTCACGCGCGGTGCCGCCAAGGTCTATGCGGTGGATGTCGGGCGCGAGCAGCTGCATCACAGCCTGGTGGAGCATGAGCGAGTGGTGGACCTGTCGGGCACCGACGCTCGCATCCTCGACACCAGCTGGATCGAGGAAGATCCCGACATCATCGTCAGCGACGTCAGCTTCATCTCGATGACCAAGGCCCTGCCGGCGGTGATGGAACTGGCCGTGTCCGGCACCGAAATGGTCGCGCTGATCAAGCCGCAGTTCGAAGCCGGCCGCGAGCACGTCGGCAAGGGCGGGCTGGTCAAGGATCCCGAGACCATCGCCCGCGTCCATCGCGAGATCATCGCCTTCCTGGAAGAGGCCGACTGGACGATCATGGGCCAGGCCGAGAGCCCGATCCGGGGCGGTGATGGTCAGGTCGAAGGCCTGATCTGGGCCCGACGCCAATAGAAAAACGGCCGCTGGCGAAATGCCGGCGGCCGTTTAGTTCATCAGCAAGAGGCCAGCCTGTTCAGAGACTTGGCGAGGACTCTTGAGGCCTTAGTCCACGACCTGATAGCGGCCGGCGGCGTCGGGGCAGACCCGAACAAAGCGCTTCTGCACCCGGCCGTCGGGCAGATAGATCGGGCTCTCGGCCAGGGTGCAGCCGTTGACGTCCGGCCCGCGGTCGGTGACGCGATAGCTGTCACGGCGATGGGCATCGCGGTCGGCTTCGCGGCGGGCTTCCTCATAGCGTGCATCGCCATAGCGGTCGCCATAGGTCGGGTCGTCATAGCCGGCCCGGCTGTCGACGGGGGCGCTGTCGCTTTCGTTATAGGCCGAGGGCGGCGGCGGGGGCGGGGGAGCCACGCCGGGGGTGCAGGCGGCCGACTTCTTGCCGATGCTCGAGCCGATCACCGCGCCCAGCAGACCGCCCAGCACGGCACCTTCGGTCCGGGCGCCGTTGCCCGAAATGCCACTGCCGATGGCGGCGCCGATGCCCGCGCCGGCCAGTCCGCCGCCCGTGCCCCGGTTGGTCGTGCTGCGGGCGCAAGGGTCGTAATAGGTCCCGGAGTTGTCATAGGCCCCGTAGGTCTGGCGCGGCGCTCCGTAAGCTTGGGCGCTGGCCAGGGTCGGGAGGAGGGCGCCGCTGACAATGGCGGCGACGGCGCACAGAGCGGTTTTCATCTTGGGGGTCCTGTTGGTCATGTCGCGTGTCTTTCCCAGTCGGGCGTGTCTTTTTTCTGTCGCTCGCCAAGCCTGGCGCTGCTGACCGGTGAAGATTGCCCGCGCCAACATGAACGGTCGTTGAGCGAGGTGTTCATCTTCGTTCATGCCAAGCGCGCCATTTGCGGGTATGGACAGCCGGGCAGGCCCTTGAAGGGCCTCTGCGCCGCGCGGCCACACGGGCCGGCGGGCATGAAAGGGCTGGACCTTTTGAGGGTTCCCGCCGCGAGAATTGGATACGGAATGCGTGAACTGATCATCGACGCGGTCGGCGCCCAGGGCGACGGCATCGCGCGCGGCGAGGCCTTCGTGCCCCTGACCCTGCCGGGTGAGCGCGTCACGGCCCAGATGGACGGCTCGCGCGGCGAGTTGATCGAGGTGCTGGACGCCAGCCCGGACCGCGTCGCGCCGGCCTGCAAGCATTTCGGTCACTGCGGCGGCTGCGCGTTCCAGCACTGGTCGGCCGAGCCCTATCTGGCCTGGAAGGGCGATCAGGTGCGGTTCCAGTTGGCCCGTGAGGGCATCGAGACGCTGATCCTGCCGACCTTCGCGGCGCCGGCGGCCTCGCGCCGCCGCGTGGCCCTGCACGCCCGTGGCGGCAAGGGCGGTGTGCGTCTGGGGTTCAAGGAGCGCCGCTCGTGGAACCTGGTCAAGATCGAGCAGTGCCCGGTCACCGATCCGCGCATCGTCGCCGCCTTTCCCGCCCTGGCGCGTCTGGCCCAGCCGTTCCTGGAGCATCCCAAGTCCGCCCCAACCCTGCACGTGACCCTGACGGCCACGGGGCTGGATATCGACATCACCGGCGTCGAAGCCAAGAGCGGCGGCTTGTCGGCCGACGCCCGGATGCTGGCGGCGATGGCGGCGGGCGAGGCCGACTTCGCCCGCGTCACCCTGGCCGGTGAGGTCGTCTATATGGCCCGCCAGCCTATGGTGAAGCTGGGCTCGGCCATTGTCGGCCTGCCGGCCGGCGCCTTCCTGCAGGCGGTCCCGCAGGCCGAGCGGGCCATGGTGGCTTTCGCTGTCGAGGCTGCCCAGGGTGCCAACCGGATCGCCGACCTCTATTGCGGCGCCGGCACCTTCACCTTCCGCCTGGCCGAGATCGCCGCTGTTCATGCGGCCGACTCCTCTGCGCCGGCCATTGCCGCAATGAAGGCGGCTATCGGCGGCGCGCCGGGCCTGAAGCCCATCACTGCCGAGGCACGCGATCTGGTGCGCCGCCCGGTGCTGAGCACTGAACTGGCCAAGACCGACGTGGTGGTTATCGACCCGCCCCGCGCCGGTGCCCTGGAGCAGACCGTCGAGATCGCCAAGTCCAAGGTGGCGCGGGTGATCAGCGTGTCGTGCAATCCGGCCACCTTCGCCCGCGACGCTCGAATGCTGATCGACGCCGGCTTCACTCTGGATAAGGTGCTGCCGGTGGACCAGTTCGTCTGGTCGCCCCATATTGAACTGGTGGGCGTGTTTTCGCGGTGAGGCCAGGATGGACGGGCGACGTGACCGAGGTGCCTTTGCGCTAGACGCGGCGAGCCAGCGGGCTCGGGCCGCCGCCAAGGCGGCGTGGTGGAGCGCCGCCGGTGGCCTGGCGCGCGCCATCACCCAGCCCTCCCGCGGCGAGGCGGCGCTTAGCTTCAAGGCCGAAGGCCCGCCCGTCTCCAGCGCGCGACTGCGTCAGGTTTATCTGGAAGCCTTCGAGAAAGACGCTCACGACGTCGCCACTGGGCTCTATCCGGCTATGGACGACGCGCCGGCTCGGCCAGTGCGATCTGTGCTCCAGGCCCTGGACTTCCTGATCGACGCCCGAGTTGTGGATCAGCGCCGCCGCCGGGGTGATGGCGTCGAGGTCAGGTCTGAGCCGGAAACACAAGCCTATCCAAACTATTATCGACAGAACTTCCACTACCAATCGGGCGGCTGGTTCACGGCCGAGAGCGCCCGTCGCTATGACGCTCAGGTCGAGGCCCTGTTTGCCGGAACGGCCGGTGCCATGCGGCGGCGGGGTCTGTCCCTGCTGGCCAGGCACTGGCGCGGACGGGATCAGCGGGGCCTGAAGCTCGTCGATGTCGCCTGCGGGGCCGGCGGCTTTCTGCGCGACCTCAAGGCGACGTTCCCACGCGCCGCCCTGGCGGGGCTGGACCTGTCGCCGGCCTATCTGGCCAAGGCGCGCCAGCGCACGGGGCTTGGCGCGGTGCAGGCCAATGCCGAAGCCCTGCCGTTCGCCGACGCCTCGCTGGATGCGGTAACTTGCGTCTATCTGTTCCACGAACTGCCGCCGCGTGTGCGACCGGTGGTGGCCGCAGCCATCGCCCGCACGCTAAAGCCCGGCGGCGTTCTGGTGTTTGTCGACTCGGTGCAGCCGGGCGATGAGCCGGATCTGGCGCGCCTGCTGGAGGCCTTTCCGGCCTATTTCCACGAGCCCTATTATTCGACCTATGCCGAGACGGACCTGGCGGCCCTGTTCAGCGACGCGGGCCTGCGGCTGATCGGCGAGGACCGCGCCTTCCTGACCAAGGCCATGCTGCTGGAGAAGGTTTAGGACGAAGCGCGCGATAAACAGATCGCGAATTTCGCTCTAGCTTTCTGTTTTCGCATCGTTTTGGCGGAAAGCCGGGCTCCACTTTTCCGCACGATGCTCTAGCCGCTGGACGGCCGCCGCTGCGCCCGGCACTAAGCGGGCGAGCGGGGGCGTATCGGGCTTTGGGTCTTCGGGTGCAACAGGGGCGGCGGTACGAGGCGCTGGACGGGCTGCGTGGGCTCGCCGCGTTTGGCGTGCTGCTCTACCATCTGGGCGGCTGGACCAACCGGCCCTGGCTGCTGGCGCACGGCTATCTGGCTGTCGATTTCTTCTTTTGCCTCAGCGGTTTCGTGCTGGCCCATGCCTACGGCCAGCGTCAGATCGGCTGGCTGGGTTTCATGCGCTTGCGGCTGCTGAGGGTGTGGCCACTCATAGCGCTTTCCATGGCCGCCGGCGCCCTGGTGATGATCGGCCATCGGGACGGAATCGTTGGTTGCCTGCTGATGGGCCTGCTGGTCCTGCCCAGGATCTGGGTCTCGGACGAGGAGAGCTTCTCACCGCTTTTCCCTTTGAATCCGCCGGCCTGGTCGCTATTCCTCGAGTTGCTGGCCGGGGCGCTCTGGTTCCCGGCCCGGCGCCTGTCGACGTTGTGGCTGGTGCTGGTGATCGTCGTCTCGGGCGGCCTGCTGATCGGCATCGGCTATGGCATGGGCGGTGTGCAAACGGGCTGGGACCGCGCCACCTACTGGATCGGGGTGATCCGCACGATCTTCCCCTTCGCGCTGGGCTGGGCCTGCTATCGCATGCAGCCCTATCTGAGCTGGGCTCCGCCGTCCTGGGTTCTGGCGCTGGTGCTGGTCGCCGTGCTGGCCACGCCGCCGCTGCTGTATACGGCCACCTTCGATCTGGTGTGCGTGGCATTCGTATTTCCGCTGATCGTTCTGCTGGGCTGGCGTGATCCGACGGGCCGCGCCGCCATTCTGTGCCGGTTCAGCGGCGAGGTGTCCTATCCGCTCTACGCCCTGCACTGGGTGGGCTGGGAGCTCTTGCTGCGTGCTTTCCGCGCGGCCGGCGGACGAGGCTATCCGCTAGCCTTCATGGTCTGTGCGGTCGTGCTGATCGTGGTCGGAGCCTGGCTGATGCTGAAGCTCTATGACCTGCCGGTTCGGCGCTGGCTGACGGCGAAATTCGCGCCCAAAGGCCAAACACCGCACGCTTGATGTCGGTGCGCAGCATTTGACGCCAAGGCGACGAGGCTGGTCTTCAACATGGACAAGAGGGGCGGCGACTTCGAGGTCTCGGCAGGCGGTGGCGGAGGGCTGAAATCCGCTACAGCGCCAGTGTTCTGTTCAACCGGTCCAGGAGCTGACGCCAGCCGGTCTTTCGCCGCTCCGGACCGTCCGCACCGGCCAAGAACGCGCCCTGATGCGTGCAGGTGAGGTGCGTTCCGGCCTCGATGGGGGCCAGCGTGATCGTCACCAGCGACGCCGAGATGCGTTGGCCGCCCAGGGCCATGGACGAGGCCGAAACGATTCGACGGCCGGGCTGCACGTCCAGATAGGCCGTCTCGCTGGTCAGGAGCATCCCTTCGACCGGACCGCCCGCCGTGAAGCGGTAGCGTGCTGTTTCCAATCCTCCCACCCGGAAGTCCATCTCGAAGGTCTCGACCTCATGGCTGGGGCTTTCAACGAACCAGGCGCGCTTGCGCTCGGGACCGGCGAAGGCGGCGAACACCCGGTCCGGGGGCGCTGTGCAGGTTTGCTCAAGCACGAAGGTGTCGTGAATAACCTGCGTGCCCTCCATCGGGACGCGCGGGATGAGCAGGGCGAGGACCTCAGCCATCCGTTTGAGCGGCGCGTCGGCAAGGACAGCGGCCTGCATTCTAGAACAGGCTCATCTGGTCGCCGGCCCTCGGCGGAACCCTGAAGGCAGCGACGTCCATGCGCTGCAAGGGCGCGTCCAGACCAAACTTGCGCCGGGCCATCTCAAAGCGCTGGCTCATCACCTCGGCCACGGGGCCTTCACCGGTCATCCGCTTGCCCCATTCCGAGCTATAGGCTGCACCGCCCCGCATCTGGCGCATCAGCGACATCACCCGTTTGGCGCGGTCGGGATGGTCAGTGGCCAGCCATTGCTGGAACAGGTCGTTGATCTCCAGCGGCAGTCGCAGGGCCACATAGCCGGCCGAGGTGGCACCGGCCTGGGCCGCGCGCTCCAGCACCGCCTCCATCTCGTGATCGTTCAGCGACGGGATCGAGGGCGCGAACATCACCGTCACCGGTACACCGGCCTCTGCCAGTTGGCGGATGGCGTCGATCCGGCGCTCGGGCGTGGCGGCGCGCGGCTCCATGCTGCGGGCCAGCTTGCGGTCCAGCGTGGTGACCGAAACCGCCGCCCGCGCCAGCCCCGCCTTGCCCATGGGCCCCAGAATATCCAGGTCGCGGCTGATCAGGGCTGACTTGGTGATGATCGAAAAGGGGTGGTTGAACCGGCTCAGGGTCTCCAGCACCGCCCGGGTGACGCGGAGGGTCTTTTCCTGCGGTTGATAGGGGTCGGTGTCGCCGCCGATATGGATGACCTGCGGCTTGTAGCCGGGCTTGGAAAGTTCACGCTCCAGCAGCCTTCCCGCCTCCGGCTTGAAGAACAGCCTGGACTCAAAATCCAGGCCCGGCGACAGGCCCAGATAGGCGTGGGCCGGACGGGCATAGCAATAGATGCAGCCGTGCTCGCAGCCCCGGTATGGATTGATCGAGGCGTTGAACCCGATGTCGGGGCTGTCATTGCGGGCGATGATCGTCCTGGACTTCATCGGCTGGATGCTGGTGGTCAGCGGGCGCGCCGCCTCGTCATCCTCGGTCCAGCCGTCTTCGAAGGCTTCGGAGCGGAAACTCTCGAACCGGCCGCTGTCATTGGTCCTGGCGCCACGACCCTTGAGGGCGACACGGTTGAGGTGGGCGGGCGCTGGCATGGGCGCAGCCTAGCGCGATGTTTCGAACAAAACAAGAACGACCCTTGACCGAATGGGCGGGGTGTCGTGAAGCAAGGCCATGATCACCGTCGTCATCGCCACCCACGACAGCGCCCGCCTTCTGGGGCCCTTGCTGTCCAGCCTCGTGCCCGCCGCCATTGACGGACTGGTGCGCGAGGTCGTGGTCGCGGATGCGGGGTCTACCGACGGCACGCTGGAGATCGCCGAGGACTGCGGCGCGCGGATCGTGCGGGTCGGCGGTGATGTTGGAACGCGGCTGGTGGCGGGCTGCGCCGCGCCGCGTGGCGACTGGCTGCTGGTGCTGGAACCCGACGCGGTCCTGCCAGAGGGCTGGCGCGCGACTGTCGAGAAGCACCTCGCCGGTGGGCCCGACAGGGCAGCGGCGCTGCCGGTCTGGCCGGGTCAGGCCTGGGCTCGGCTTCTGGGTCTGGAGCGACTGCAGGGCCTGCTGATCTCAACCCGGCTCTATGGCGCGCTAGGGGGCTTCAGGCCGGGCGACAAGGCCCTGACCGGGCTGGCGCGGATGTCTAGGGCGCAGCGACTGCGCTGGTAGCCTGCTGGTCCAGGCGGAAGTCGATTTCGCGCGCGCCCAGGGCTACGGCGTCCAGGGTGCGGGTTTCGGCCCCCAGCAATCGGCGATAGGTCCAGTACGAGGCCATCACCTTTTCCACATAGTTGCGGGTTTCCACCGCCGGCAGGCTCTCGATCAGCAGCAGGCTGTCGCAGTTGGCGCCCAGCTGGGCCTGGGCCTTGAGCAGGGTTCCGGGCCCGCCATTATAGGCCGCGACGGCGCGCAGGACGTCGGTGCTTTGCAGGCCACGGTCCATGAGCCAGGTGAAATAGTCCTGGCCGACCCGCAGGTTGAACGAGGGGTCAAACAGCGGCGTATTGTCGGCCAGCAGCTTGTCATCGCCGGCGGCGCGGGCGGCGGCGATGGGCATCAGCTGCATCAGGCCTACGGCCCCGGCACCCGAGACGGCCATGGGGTCAAAGCGGCTTTCCTGACGCACCAGGGCGTAGACCATGGCCTTGTCGATGGTGAAGCCGCCCCTGGGCTCCAGCGGGGGCAGGGGATAGTCCTCCGACCCGACCCGGCCCACCGGCCGTCCGGCGTTCAGCGGTGCGCGGGCGTTCAGCGCCAGGGTCAGGGCCATCCAGTCGGCCCGCACCTTTTCGTCGGAGGCCAGGGACAGGCCGGCGCGCAGTTCCTGGCCGGCCTCAATCCAGCGATCAATCTGGGCCAGGGCGGCGGCGCGGCGGGCGCGGGCGTCGCTGTCCAGCAGGTGGCTGAGCGAGGCGATATCGGGGCCGTCATAGCTGACCCGGGTGATCAGGGCGGCGATCGGATCATCGGGATCATCGGCCAGCGCCACCCCGGCCAGGGCCAGTTGGCGGGCGGCGATCATGCCATAGAAGGTGTTGGGCGCATGGGCGGCCTGGATCAGCAGGTCGCGGGCGTCGGCCTCATTGCCGATGGCGCTGGCGGCCCGGGCGGCCCAGAAGGCCCCGGCAGCGCGCAGCCAGTCGTCCTGGTTCTCGTCGCGGGATACCTTTTCGAAATAGCCTTGCGCCTGGGCATGCTGTCCCAGGCGGTAAGAGGCCAGGCCCGCAATCCAGCGCTCGTTGCTGGCCTGGGCCAGGGACAGAGCCTTCTTCACGTCGCCGGAATAGTAGGCCTCGCGCGCCGCGCGGCCCTTGTCGGCGGGCGGAGCGCTCTTGTCGCCGGTGACGAACAGGGCCGGGGCCACCGGCGGCGCAACCTTGGCCGGCTTGCGCTTGACGGCCAGGGCATAGACCCGGTCAGCGCCGGCCTCTTCGCCATAGGTCTCAAGCCAGCCGGTCAGGTCGTCATAGGCGGCGGTGTAGGCGCGTGGGTGCATGATCCGGGCGAAGCTCAGTCGCCCCGCCAGGCTCTTGTCGCGGGTGTTGGCGAAGGCGACCTCGGCGGCGTCGAAATCGCCGCGCTCGGAGGCCTGGAAGGCTGCGCGATAGAAACGGGCGTCGTCTTTGGACAGGGGCTCGAGGCTGCCCGCCTGCACGCCGGGCGCGGCGCACAGACAAAGAGCGAAGGCCGCAAGGACGGCCAGAAGGCGAGCTATGAGCTGCAATGCGTATCCGCGCATCCCCGAAGGCCGCGCGTCCCCGTTCCGACTGGTCGCGCAGAGTCCTAGTGGGGACGGTCCGGGCGATCAAGCCTTTCGGTTAGGGTTAAGAGGTCCTGCCAGGCTTTCTTCTTGGACGCCGGTTGTCTGAGCAGAAACGCCGGGTGCAGGGTGGGAAGCGCAGGCAGCTCCATGCTGCCGTCGGCTGACGTCCATTCGAACCAGCGGCCACGCAACGACAGGATCCCTTCCTCGCGCTTGAGCATCGCCTTGGCCGAGGCACCGCCGATCAGGAGCAACAGCCTGGGTTTGACCAAGGCCACGGCGCGCTCGACGAATGGCGCGCAGACGGCCTGTTCCTGCGCCGTGGGCGCACGGTCGCCGGGCGGTCGCCAGAATACCGTGTTTGTGATGAAGACCCGGTCGGTCAGGCCGGCGACCTTCAGCATGCGATCCAGAAGCTGACCCGCACGGCCGACGAAGGGCTGGCCGGCGGCATCCTCATCGGCGCCCGGACACTCCCCGATGATCATCAGGGGCGCGTCGGCCGGTCCGCGCGAGACTACGGCCTGCCGGGCGCCCTGGGTTTTCAGGGGGCAGCCGGTGAAGGCGGCAATGGCAGCGGTGAGGCTCTCGATGTCCGGGCAGGCGGCTGCGGCGGCGCGCGCCTGCGCCACGGCGGCGGTGACGTCGGCCGAGCCCCCCGAGACCAGGACCGGGCGCAGCGGCGTGACGGGCTGAGGCTGACTCTTGGCGCGCAGCAGCGCCGCGCCCTCGGCCAGACGGTCGATCGGCGCATCCGAATAGGTCGCATCGACCCCCGCGTCCGCCCAGAAGGCGAGCAGGCTTTCGACGGCGCGAGGATCGACGGCGAGGCTCATGAGAGCATCCTTAGCGCGATCCTGGCCTGTCCTCCACGTTGCACCGCAACAAAAGTGGATGCTTTCTCTTGACCATCGTCACGTCACGTTCCGATAAGATGAGATTCAAACAGTCATAAGACGGGCGCCATCCAAGCAAGCGATGGCCCCGGGGCGGGAGATCCCATGAGCGAAGACCTCGAACGCGAGTCGATGGAATACGACGTCGTCATCGTCGGCGGCGGTCCCGCCGGGCTCTCAGCGGCAATTCGGCTCAAGCAACTGGCGGAAAAGGCCGGGACAGAGATCTCCGTGGCCCTGCTGGAAAAGGGCTCCGAGGTCGGTGCTCATATCCTGTCGGGCGCGGTGATTGATCCCAAGGCGCTGAACGAGCTCTTCCCCAACTGGAAGGAAGAAGGCGCGCCTCTGGAGACGCCGGTCACCAAGGACCGCTTCCTGATCCTGGGGCCGCAGGGCGAGATGTCCCTGCCGATGTTCGCCCTGCCGCCCTTCATGCACAATGGAGGGTGCTACATTGCCTCGCTGGGCAATGTGACGCGCTGGCTGGCCGGCAAGGCCGAGGAGCTGGGCGTCGAGATCTATCCGGGCTTCGCCGCTTCGGACATGGTCTGGAACGACGACGGTTCCCTGAAGGGTGTCGTGGTCGGTGTGGTCGGCATCGCCAAGGACGGTGAGAAGAAGCCCGACTACCAGCCCGGCATGGAACTGCACGGCAAGTACGTCTTCATCGCCGAGGGCGTGCGCGGCTCGCTGGCCAAGCAACTGATCGCCAAGTTCGACCTGTCGGCCGGCAAGTCGCCGCAGAAGTACGGCATTGGCATCAAGGAGCTGTGGCAGGTGCCGCCCGAAAAGCACCAGCCCGGCCTGGCCGAGCACACCACCGGCTGGCCGCTGGACGACAAGACCGGCGGCGGCAGCTTCATGTATCACTTCGGCGATAACTACGTGTCGATCGGCTATGTGGTGCACCTGAACTACAAGAACCCGTGGCTGTCGCCGTTCGACGAGTTCCAGCGCTTCAAGCACCATCCGTCGGTCAAGCCCCACCTGGAAGGCGGTCGCCGCATTTCCTACGGCGCGCGGGCCATCACCGAGGGCGGCTATCAGTCGATCCCGAAGCTGACCTTCCCGGGCGGCGCGCTGATCGGCTGCTCGGCCGGCTTCGTCAACGTGCCGCGCATCAAGGGCAGCCACAATGCCATGAAGACCGGCATGCTGGCCGCCGAGCAGGCCTTCAAGGCCATCGCCGCCGGTCGCGCCAGCGACGAACTGGTCGAGTATCAGGTCGCATTCGAGAAGAGCTGGGTCGCCAAGGAGCTCAAGGTCGTCCGCAACGCCAAGCCACTGCTGGGCAAGCTGGGTACCTTCCTGGGTGGGGCTGCAGGCATGTTCGACATGTGGTGCACCCACCTGACTGGCGGTTTCTCGGTCTTCGGAACGATGAAGCACGACAAGACCGACGCCGCCTCGACAGGGCTGGCCAAGGACTTCAAGCCCATCGTCTATCCCAAGCCCGACGGCGTGATCAGCTTCGACAAGCTGAGCTCGGTGTTCCTGTCGGCCACGAACCATGAGGAAGACCAGCCGGCCCACCTGACGCTGAAGGATCCGTCGATCCCGATCTCGGTGAACCTGCCCAAATATGGCGAACCGGCGCGGCTGTACTGCCCGGCGGGGGTCTATGAGGTGCTCTACAACGAGCAGGGGCAGGACCCGCGCTTCCAGATCAACGCCCAGAACTGCGTTCACTGCAAAACCTGCGACATCAAGGATCCGTCGCAGAACATCGTCTGGACCACGCCAGAGGGTGGCGGCGGTCCCAACTACCCGAACATGTAGGACGTTCCGGCCTCCCGATCGAAGGATTGGGAGGCCTCATCTTTTTGCGGCGCGGCTTGTCGACGAAGCCGGCGTCCATCTTCGTGGGAAGCGCTTTCCTGCGTGCTGATGCTTGCGGCGCGCGTCGAAACCCAACAGGGTGGCGGGATGCGTTTCAAAGTCCTTCTCGCCGCTGCGTCCCTGATCACCCTATCGGCCTGCGCCAGCAGGCAAGGTCCCGTCGTCCTGCGCGGCCCTTTGTCGTCAGGTGCCTCGGTGTTCGACGTTCGCAGTTCCTACGGGCAGTTCCTGGCCGGCCAGGCCGCACTGCGCGACGGCAATACGCGTGAAGCCGCGACCTATTTCGGCGTGGCCGGGGCACTATCCGACGATCCTGGCCTGATGTCCGAGCGCACCTTCACAGCCCTGCTGCTGGCGGGCGAGGTCAGCCGCGCCGCCGCGGTCGCGCCGCAGGGCGAAGACGCCAGCGAAGCGCTTCAGCGTCTGGGGGCCCTGACCCGGGTTGTTGAGTATCTCGCCTTAGGGAAAGGCAAGGACGCCCAGGCACTGCTGAACGCCGAACCGATCGGGTTCCCCCATCGCCAGATCAGCGCCTTGCTGGGTCCGTGGACCGCAGCCGCAGCGGGCGACGCCGAAGGCGCGATCGTGCAGCCCACCCTTCAGAACGACCGACTGGTGCAGTATTTCGGTCAACTGGGCCAGGCGCGCCTGTTCGAGCGCGCCAAGCGCTATGACGAGGCCGAGACCGACTACAAGGCCCTGACGGCGGCGACGTCGAGCACTGGCCTGTTCGTGCTGGATTACGGCGCATTCCTTGAGCGCCGCAAGCGCCACGCTGACGCTGTAGCGCTGTACGATGTGGCCTTGGCCGCAGACCCTACCGACGCCGGTCTGCAGGCAGCACGGCTCCGGGCCGTCGCGCGCAAGGCCCCGCCGGCCATGCCGACGATCCGTCAGGGCGCGGCGCAGAACCTGGTGGCCTGCGCAGCGACCTTCGCCAGCGAGCGGCAGAGCCAGTTCGCCATGGCCTATCTGCGGCTGGCCTTGCGGCTTGAGCCTGACCGCGAAGAGGCCTGGCTGCTGGTCGGCGACCTGCTGAACCAGAACGAGGATCGCGCCGGCGCCGTAGCCGCTTTCGAGAAGATCCCGGTCGGCTCGCCGCAGTATTCCGTCGCCCGCACCAAGCTGGCCTGGACCTATCAGCAGGCCGGAGACAAGGCGCGGGCCCTGGAGATCGCCCAGGGCGTCGCCCAGTCGGCGCCGGCGGATCGCGACGCCCAGCTCGCCCTGGCCGATCTGCTGCGCGTCAACGAGCACTGGGACGACTCGGTCAAGGTGCTGGACCCGATCATCGCCAGCGAGGCGGCGCGGCCCGACTGGCGCGTGCTGTTCCTGCGCGGCATCGCCCTGGAGCGTGGCGGACGTTGGGCCGAGGCCGAGGCCGATCTGCAGACCGCGCTGAAGGCCAATCCGGATGAGCCGGAGCTCCTGAACTTCCTCGGCTATTCGTGGGCTGATCGCAATGAGCGCCTGCCCGAGGCCCTGGTCATGCTCCAAAAGGCCGTGGCGGCGCGGCCTCAGTCGGGCGCGATGCTGGATTCGCTGGGCTGGGTGTATTACCGGCTGGGCGACTACAAGGCCGCCATCGAGAAGCTGGAAGAGGCTGTCGAACTGGAGCCCGGCGATCCGGACGTCAACGGACACCTGGGTGACGCCTATTGGCGCGCCGGCCGCAAGATCGAAGCGCGCTTCCAATGGACACGCGTGCTCAGTCTCGAGCCGGACGACAAGCAGAAGACCGAGGCGACGGCAAAGCTCAAGGACGGGCTGGACCCCATCGCTCCGCCGGCGACATCGACCGTTGCCCACAACTGAGTTATCGAGGCCGCCGTCCACCGTCCAGTTTTCGAGGGCCCACGATGCGCCTGTCCGCCTTTGCGCCGGCCAAGGTCAATCTGTTCCTGCACGTCGGCGGCCCAGACACCGAGGGCTATCACCCGATCTCAAGCCTGATGCTGTTCGCCGATATCGGCGATATCGTCTCGATGCAGGCCAGTGAGGCCCCGGCCTTTGAGACCACAGGACCCTTCGGGGCTGGCATTCCCGCAGGCGACGACAATCTGGTGATGCGCGCTGCGCGGGCCTTTCATGCCCGCGCCTCCATGCCCCTGCCGCCGTTCCGCCTGCTGCTGGACAAGCGCCTGCCCATCGCGGCGGGGCTGGGCGGCGGGTCCAGCGATGCGGGTGCCGCCCTGCGGCTGCTGCGCGACGCTCTTTCTCCCGATATGGCCGATTCTGACCTGGAAGCCGTGGCAAGCGGTCTGGGCGCTGACGGCGCGGCCTGTCTGTGGTCGCGTCCGGTGATGGCGCAGGGGCGGGGAGAGCGCCTGTCGCCCGCGCCGCGCCTACCGCCGCTGCATGCCGTGCTGGTCAATCCGCTGGTTCCATCGCCGACGGGCGCGGTCTATCGCGCCTACGACGCCGCTGTCGCGCCTGAAGGCGAGGCTCCGCCCTGGATGCCGGAAGACTTCGAGAGCCCAGAGGAGGTCGCCGCCTGGCTGGGCGCGGCCACCCGCAACGATCTTGAAGCGCCCGCCGCGGCGCTGGAGCCGCTGATCGGCCAGGTTCTGGTGACGCTGCGCGACGAGCCCGAAGTGCTGCTGGCCCGCATGTCCGGATCGGGCGCCACCTGTTTTGCCCTCTGCGCCGGCGACATCGAGGCCGAGGGCCTGGCCGAGCGGCTGGAAAGTCTGCGGCCCGACTGGTGGGTTCGCCGCTGCGTGCTGGGCGATGGAGAGGCTGTGCGATGATCAAGCGACGGCATCTGCTGGCCGCTGGCCTGGCCGCTATGGCGCAAGCCACTCTGGCCCGGGCTGCCTTGGCCCAGACCGCGCCCGCGCCGGGCGCTCCGGCGACAGTGCGGGTGGTGTTGGAAACCGGGCAGGGGCTGATCACCATCGAGCTCTATGTCGACAAGGCCCCGATCACCACGGCCAACTTCCTGCGCTATGTCGATCAGAAGCGCTATGACGGGGCCAGCTTCTTTCGCGCCTCGCGGGCACCGGGGCCGGTCGACTACGGGCTGATCCAGGGCGGCTTGCAGGGTGATCCCGCCAAGGTGCTCAAGCCCATTGCCCACGAGCCCAACAGCGTGACGGGCATCAAGCACACCGACGGCGTGGTCTCGATCGCCCGCAATGCGCCGGGATCGGCGACGTCGGACTTCTTCATCTGCGTGGGCGACGCCCCCTATCTCGACGCTGATCCGGCCGCGCCCGGCGACAACCTGGGCTTCGCCGCCTTTGGCCGCGTGGTCGAGGGCATGGAGGTGGTCCACAGGATCATCAACCTTCCAACGCCGGGCGTGGCGGTCAATCCGGTGATGAAGGGCCAGATGCTGGAGCCGAAGGTGCCGATCCTGCGGGCCCGCCGCGTGCCGATTATCGCGGCACCCGTCGTGCCCTAGATCATCCGGGAGATCACCGCCACGACGCCGGCTGCGGGAACCAGGATCGCCTGGGCTAGAACCGTGCCCGCGATCCGGCTGCCGGCGAACCAGACAACGGCGCGTCGGAAGGCCGCCTCGCTGACTTTTCCGTCCATCACGTCGTCGGTCATGATCGACAGGTAGGGGTCGATCAGCACGAAGAGCAGGATCGTCGCCAGGCCGTTGATCACGGACGACAGGCTGCTTGCGGTGACCCGAAGCTCGGGGTCCAGATAGCCTGCATACAGCGAGGCGAAGACGCCGACGGTCAGCAGGGCTTGCGCGAGCACGTTGAGCACGATCACCCGCATAGGAATGTCGATCCTCTGGCGAAGGTCCTTTAGGTGATCGGGCGAGGGCAATGTGACGGCGTCGCGGATGTAGGAGACCCCGCCCTTGGCGAAGGTGTGCATCAGCAGCTTGGGGACGGATCGGTGGACCTGGAAGTGCCCGACGGCGCGTGTGAATAGCCGCTGGAAGGTCGGGATTGCCAGGGCGCCTATTAGGGCAGCGAGGCTGGCGCTGGCCAAGAGCCACTGGAAGTCACGCAGCAGATGCTCGCCGGCACCCTTCATCAGGCCTGTCTCGATCCGCTTGGACAGGAAAGGCCCCTGAAAAGCGTTTGAGGCCCGCGATACGAGCACGAGCACATTGAAGAGCGCGAAGGACATGGCGATCCGTCGGGTGCGCACGCCTGCGATCCGCACGGCGTAGGCCAGGGCCCCAATCAGGTGGATCACGAAGGTCAGCAGGCACAGCAGGGCGAGTTGGGCGTCCAAGGTGTCTCTCCGGCGAAGCAGAACCATCATCGATCAACAGGGAGTTGCAAAGAGGCTGGACGCCGCAAAAAAGAAAGGGCGCGGAGCCAAGCTCCGCGCCCTTCGCCGTTTCATCTGAGCCGAGGCTTAGCTGTGATAGGCGCGTTCCCCGTGTTCGGAGATGTCCAGGCCTTCTTCTTCGGCGTCCGGCGAAGCCTTCAGGCCGATGACCAGCTTGATCACGAAGAACACGATGGCCGAGGCGATCGCCGACCAGACGACCGTCAAGCAGACGGCCTTGGCCTGGATCAGCAGTTGGGCGATCGGCTCGTACGTCGCCAGGGCGTCGCAGGTCGAGATATCGCCGTCCTTGGCGCAGGTGGTGTAGTCGACGATGCCGGCGCCGCCCCAGGCGGGGTTGACCAGCAGGCCGGTGGCCAGGGCGCCGACGATGCCGCCAACGCCGTGGATGCCGAAGGCGTCCAGGCTGTCGTCATACTTCAGCGCGTTCTTCACGACCGAGCAGAAGAAGATACAGACCGGCGAGACGACCAGACCCAGGATCACCGCGCCCATCGGACCGGCGAAACCGGCGGCGGGCGTGATGGCGACCAGGCCGGCCACGATGCCCGAAGCCAGGCCCAGGGCCGACGGCTTCTTGCGGGTGACCCACTCAACCACGATCCAGGACAGGCCGGCGGCGGCGGTGGCGACGAAGGTGTTGATCATCGCCAGCGAGGCGTAGCCGTTCGATTCCAGGTTGGAGCCGGCGTTGAAGCCGAACCAGCCCACCCACAGCAGACCGGCGCCCACGAGGGTCAGGGTCAGCGAGTGCGGGGGCATCGGCTCTTTACCAAAGCCCTGACGCTTGCCCAGGATGATGGCGCCGACGAGGGCGGCGATACCGGCATTGATGTGAACCACGGTGCCGCCGGCGAAGTCCAGCGCGCCCCAGGCCCAGATCTGGCCGGCCTTGATGGTCGCGGTCGGGTCCAGCGCGATCGCGTTCGGGCCAGGCCACCACCAGACCATGTGAGCGATCGGATAGTAGGACAGCAGCGGCCACAGCACCGCGAAGGCGACAATGGCGGCGAACTTCATGCGCTCGACCAGCGAACCGATGACGAGGGCGGCGGTGATCGCGGCGAAGGTCGCCTGGAACGAGATGAAGGTCAGTTCCGGGATCACGACGCCGGTGGAGAACGTCGCAACATTGCTGGCCGGGGTCACGTCCTTGAGGAACAGACGGCCAAGGCCGCCGACATACTTGTCCCAGCTGCCGCCGTCGGTGAAGGCGAAGCTGTAGCCCCACAGCACCCAGGCGACGAAGCCGATGATGGCGACGGTCGAGACCTGCATCATCACCGACAGCATGTTCTTGGAGCGGACCAGGCCGCCGTAGAACAGGGCCAGGCCGGGGATGATCATCAGCAGGACCAGAACGGTCGAGGTGAGCATCCAGGCGTTGTCGCCCTTGTCCATCTTGTCGACGATGGCCGGTGCGGCCTCGGCGGGTGCAGCTTCAGCGGCAGGCGCGGCGGCAGGCGCCGGCGCAGCCTCGGCGGGCGCGGCGGCGACCGCAGGCGCGGCCTCTTGGGCGAAGGCCACAGCGCCAAGCGGCGCTCCGGCCAGTGTCGCGGCGAGCATCAGCCCGGCCAGCGGTTTGAACGTCAATTTCATCGTCGGTTATCCCCTGTTCCCGATGAGTACTAGAGAGCGGCCGGGCCGGTTTCACCGGTCCGGATGCGTACAGCTTCTTCGACATTAAGGACGAAGATCTTGCCGTCGCCGATCTTGCCCGTCGCCGCAGCGGCCTTGACCGCTTCGACAGCCTTGGCGGCGGAAGCATCGTCCACGACCGCTTCCAGCTTAACCTTGGGAACGAAGTTCACTTGGTACTCCGCGCCCCGATAGATCTCGGTCTGGCCCTTTTGACGGCCGTAACCCTTGACTTCGGATACCGTCAGACCCTCGACGCCGGCCGCAACGAGTGCCTCGCGGACCTCGTCGAGCTTGAAGGGTTTGACGACCGCTATGATCAGTTTCATCCGCCTTGCTCCGGCCCGCCGACTTCGCGGGCTTCCTTGTTCTGGTTGGCGGGCGCCATGCGCCCTGTGAGCACCGTCGACGCCGCCCAAATCTGCGCTGCATCGTTTCCCCGGCACTGGCCACGCTATCGGTCAGGGTGGCCAAGACGGCGCTTTTGAGAAAGGAATTGGAAAGGAAATGGGCACGTCGCTCGAAATTTGTGCAGTTTGCTTGATCGTTGTGCAAAGAAGTAGCGCTGTCACCGGGGTGTCGTCGGCGGGTCTGGAGCGGGCCATTGTGCGGCTGTGTGAGCGCTCCCATGGCGCTCGGGTAGGGTTTTTCCGCTTGGTGGCCGGGCGCAGGGCCTCAGGCGACGACACGGGGGGCAACATCGCTTGAAGCGCCCGGCGCCGGGCCCTATGGTCCGCCGACTTTTTTCCGGCCCTGTTCGGACACGCCCTGGACCCCAATGTCGCGCCCCAAGCCCACCTCGTTTCAAGCCCTGATCCTGACGCTCCATAACTACTGGAGCGAGCATGGCTGTGTGATCCTGCAGCCGCATGACGTCGAGGTGGGGGCAGGAACCCTGCACCCGGCCACGGTGCTGCGGGCTCTGGGACCCAAGCCGTGGAACGCGGCCTATGTGCAGCCCTCGCGCCGTCCGGGCGACGGGCGCTATGGCGAGAACCCCAACCGCCTGCAGCACTATTATCAGTACCAGGTGATCCTGAAGCCCAACCCTCCCAACATGCAGGACCTGTATCTGGGCTCGCTGGAGGCCATCGGCCTGGACCTGCGCCTGCACGATATCCGCTTTGTCGAGGACGACTGGGAGAACCCCACCGTGGGGGCCTGGGGGCTGGGTTGGGAAGTCTGGTGCGACGGCATGGAGGTGTCGCAATACACCTACTTCCAGCAGGTGGGCGGCCTGGACGTCTCGCCGGTGGCCGGCGAGCTGACCTACGGTCTGGAGCGCCTGGCGATGTACGTGTTCGGCGTCGACAACGTCTATGATCTGCCGTTCAACGACCCCGACTCGCCGCTGGGCGCGATGACCTATGGCGACGTGTTCCTCGAGAACGAGCGCCAGCACTCGGAAGCCAATTTCCACGGCTATGACGTGGCCGTACTGAAGGGGCAGTTTGAGGACATGGAGCGCCAGGTGCCGCTGATGCTGGCCCGGGAATATCAGGGCAAGGCCCTGGTCCTGCCCGCCTACGACATGGTCCTCAAGGCCAGCCACCTTTTCAACCTGATGAACGCCCGCGGCGCGATCGCCGTCGCCGAGCGCGCCAGCTACATCGGCCGCATCCGCGACCTTTGTAAGATGTGTGCCTCCGAGTGGGTGAAGCAGCAGGACGAAGCGGCGTGATGAAAGACACCGCCAAAGCCCTCCCCCTCGATGGGGGAGGGTTGGGTGGGGGTGTTGGCAATGCGGCTGGGGTTGATCAAAGGTCGGCGCCGACCTCGAACGCTTCGGCCAACGCCATGCCAACACCCCCAACCCCGACCCTTCCCCCATCGAGGGGGAAGGGGGCTTTTGAGCGTCCTGCCCACGCGGTGGGTGCGATCAAGCGTGCGCGTGGCCTAAGGCGCGACATGACAGCCAGCGAGGCGCTTTTGTGGAAAGCGTTGCGCGCCCTTGATCTGAATATCCGCCGGCAGGTTCCGCTTGGTCGCTTCGTGGCTGATTTCGCACATCATGGCGCGAGGCTGGTGATCGAGGTCGATGGCGGCCGCCACGATCTTCCAGACGCACAGCTCCATGACGCCGAGCGCGATGCTTGGCTGGCCTCACAAGGCTATAGTGTGCTGCGCGTTCGCGACGCCGAGGCTTTCGGCAAGCCATACGATGTCGCTGAACGCGTCGCGGCGCTGATTTCCTCCAAAGCCCTCCCCGTCGATGGGGGAGGGTTGGGTGGGGGTATTGGCATTGCGGCTGCGACTATTCAAAGACCGGCACCGACCCCGATACTCTCGTCGCGTTCAATGCCAACACCCCCAACCCCGACCCTTCCCCCATCGAGCGGGAAGGGAGAGCACCTGTAATGCCCCAACTTCTCCTCGAACTGTTCTCCGAAGAAATCCCCGCGCGCATGCAGGCCAATGCGGCGCGTGATCTGGAACGCATGGCGCGCGAGCACTTGGCCGCCGCCGGCTTCCTGCCCGAGGCCCTGAAGACCTTCGCCGGTCCGCGCCGCCTGACCCTGGTGGTCGAGGGCCTGCCCATCGCCCAGGCCGACCGCAAGGAAGAGCTGAAGGGCCCCCGCGTTGGCGCCCCGCCGCAGGCCATGGAAGGCTTCCTGCGCAAGGCGGGCCTGACCCAGGACCAGCTGGTCGAGCGCGACGGCGTCTGGATGGCCTTCATCGAGAAGACCGGCCGCGCCACGCCGCAGATCGTCGCCGAGATGGTCGAAGCCATCGTGCGCGGTTTCGCCTGGCCCAAGTCGATGACCTGGGGCAGCGGCAAGCTGCGCTGGGTGCGACCGCTGAAGCGCATCCTGTGCGTGTTCGACCGCGAGATCGTGCCGCTGTCCATCGACGGCATCGAGAGCGGCGACATCTCCGAAGGCCACCGGTTCATGGGCAACGCGACGCCGTTCCGGGTCCGCGACTTCGACGACTATGCCAAGGGGCTGAACGACCACTTCGTCGTGCTGGACGTCGAGGAGCGCAAGGCGCGCATCCTGGAAGGCTGCAAGACCCTGTGCTTTGCCCGCAATCTGGAACTGGTCGAAGACCTGGGCCTGCTGGAGGAAGTCGCCGGTCTGGCCGAATGGCCGACCCCGGTGCTGGGCGACATGGACCCATCGTTCCTGGATCTGCCCGCCGAGGCGATCCGCACCTCGATGCGCACCCACCAGAAGTATTTCGCGGTGCGCGATCCGGCCACCGGCGGCCTGGCCCCGCACTTCATCACCATCGCCAACATCCAGGCCGCAGACGGCGGCGCGGTGATCGCCGCCGGCAATGCCAAGGTGCTGTCGGCCCGCCTGTCTGACGCCCGCTTCTTCTGGGACGAAGACAACAAGGCCGGCAATTTCGAGGAGTGGCTGGAGAAGCTGAACGGCGTCACCTTCCACGCCAAGCTTGGGACCATGGCCGAGCGCGTGGCGCGCATCGAGGCTCTGGCCCGCGAGATTGCGCCGCTGGTCGGCGCAGACGTGGAAAAGGCCGGCAAGGCCGCGCGCCTGGCCAAGGCCGATCTGGCCTCGCTGATGGTCGGCGAGTTCCCCGAGTTGCAGGGCCTGATGGGCGGCTACTATGCCCGCGAGGCCGGTCTCGACGACGACATCGCCGATGCCATCCGCGACCACTACAAGCCGCAGGGCCCGGCCGACGCCGTCCCGACCGCGCCGCTGAGCGTGGCGGTGGCCCTGGCCGACAAGCTGGATACCCTGGTCGGGTTCTTCGCGATTGACGAGAAGCCGACAGGGTCGAAGGACCCCTATGCGCTGCGTAGGGCGGCGTTGGGGGTTATCCGGATTATTCTTTCGGGTGTCCGGATCCCGCTGAGTGACTGGATTATGATTTCTTGGCTTCGAGCCTCTACCATCGCTGACCGCGTCCACACGCGCAATACTATGGGGAAGATTGGCCAAGTCGTTTCTGCGATGAAAAATGTCGGCGAAATGGAAGCTGCATTTGCCCCTACGACCGATACAGACGCTGAATCTAATGACATTGACGCTGAAATCGACGAAGAGGCGGATCGAGCTGTTCGAGAAATTCTTGATTTCTTCGCCGACCGCCTGAAGGTCACCCTCAAGGACCAAGGTAAGCGCCACGACCTCGTCGACGCCGTGTTCGCTCTGGGCGACGACGATCTGGTGCGCATCGTCGCCCGGGTCGAGGCGCTGGACGGGTTCCTGAAGACCGACGACGGCAAGAATCTGCTCGCCGGCTACAAGCGGGCCGGCAACATCCTGAAGGCCGAAGAGAAAAAGGGCTGGAAGGCGGAGGGTGAACGCAGCCTGCTGGACGACGCCTCGGCCCCCGAAGTGGCCCTGCACGACGCCTTGCGTCTGCTGGAGGCCCCGCTGGATCAGGCCCTGGCGGCCGAGGACTTCACCGCCGCCATGCAGGAACTGGCCGGTCTGCGCGGCCCGGTCGACGCCTTCCTCGACGGGGTATTCGTCAATTCCGAGGTCGCCGCCGAGCGCGACAGCCGCCTCAAGACCCTGGCCGCCGTCCGCGACGCCATGGGCCGCGTGGCCGATTTCGGGCTGGTGGCGGGGTAGGGGAGGGTAACACCCCGTTCGCCCAATAGCTCCGTCATCCCGGGCCTTGTGCCCGGGACCCATTTGTCCGCCGCAGGTGCGGTGCAGAACGATATCGATCCGTGGCGCTGAACCATGGGCCCCGGGAACGAGCCCCGGGGTGACGGGGTTGCTTTCACTTCGGTTCTTTCAGCCCAGCGCTTTTCGTTAGCTCCCCGACATCTCAACCATCGTCATCCCGGGCCTCGTGCCCGGGACCCATTTGTCCGCCGCAGGTGCGGAGCGGAACGATATCGATCCGCGAAACTGAACCATGGGCCCCGGGAACGCGTCCCGGGGTGACGGCGATTTTGTTCTCGCCAACCTCACACCTGCCTCGGAACCGGCGTCCAGTTCATCACCGAATCATAGAGATCATCCCAGCGGGGATTGTCGCGCTCGATCAGGTTGATCTTCCACTGACGAGGCCACTCTTTCATCGTGCGCTCGCGCTGGATCGCCACGGTCATGGTCTCGTGAGTTTCGTACCAGACGAGCCGCGTGAGGCCGTGGCGTTTGGTGAAGCCTTTCCGCAGGCCTTGTCGATGCTCGACCAGGCGGCCTTCGAACCGGCTGCTGACGCCGAGATAGAGCGTGCCATAGGGTCGGCTGGTCATCATGTAGACCGCGATGGACGACTCTCTCGGGACCATCGCGAAATTATGCGCTCATGACGAGTAAATTCAATCACACTCGCCTTGACTCTCCCGCCGTCCCCCAAACTGTCCGAACTTGACCCACTTCGGGTCGCCCGGAAGACCTCTGTCGGCCGGCCGACAGAATCTGCACAGACCAAGTTTTTGCAAGGCCTAGTCAGTTCCTAATCAAGACAACGTTGTCATTGGAATTATTTGCCGAATTTCCGATCCAATGGCTGGAATGCAAAGCGCAGGTGGACGGCTTCTTGACCGGGATGCTAGGGAACGGGCCGGATATTGCAGTGCGGGATCGCCGTTAAACGCTTTGTCCCAGGGTAAGACGATCCCACAGAGGATCGCGACCTCTTCACTTATCGCAGGGTGAATTCAAAATGCCGGTTGAGACGCTGACCAAAGCCCGTTGGGTCTATTCGTTCGGAGGGGGCGGCGCCGATGGCGACGCCTCGATGAAGAATCTGCTGGGGGGCAAGGGCGCCAACCTGGCCGAGATGTCTTCGCTGGGCCTGCCGGTGCCGCCAGGCTTCACGGTGACCACCGAGGCGTGCGTGCACTATTACGCCAACGGCAAGAAGTATCCGGTCGAGCTGGCCCAGCAGGTGGCTGATGGTCTGGCCACGGTCGAAACCCTGACCGGCAAGCGGTTCGGTGATGTGGCCAACCCGCTGCTGGTCTCGGTGCGCTCGGGTGCCCGGGCCTCGATGCCGGGCATGATGGACACGGTGCTGAACCTGGGCCTCAACGACGAGACCGTCGAAGGCCTGGCCAGGCTGTCGGGCGACCGGCGCTTTGCCTATGACAGCTATCGCCGCTTCATCCAGATGTACTCGAACGTCGTGCTCGATCTGGAGCACCACATGTTCGAAGAGATCCTGGACGACCACAAGGAACGCCTCGACATCCATGTCGATACCGGCCTGACGGCTGACGACTGGGCCGGGGTGATCAAGGACTACAAGGCCGCCGTGGCCCGCGAGCTGGGCAAGCCCTTCCCGCAGGATGCCCAGGAGCAGCTGTGGGGTGCCGTCGGTGCCGTGTTCGCCAGCTGGATGAACGACCGCGCCAAGTTCTATCGCCGCATGCACGACATACCCGAGGCTTGGGGCACCGCCGTCAACATCCAGTCGATGGTGTTTGGCAATATGGGCGAGACCTCGGCGACCGGCGTGGCCTTTACCCGCAACCCGTCCAACGGCGACAGCCGCCTGTACGGCGAGTTCCTGATCAACGCCCAGGGCGAAGACGTTGTGGCCGGTATCCGCACGCCGCAGTCGATCACCAAGGTCGCGCGCGAAGAGATGGGCGACACCACCCCGTCGATGGAAGAGGCCATGCCGGTGGTCTTCCAGCAGTTCAAGACCGTGGTCGAGACGCTGGAACGCCACTATCGCGACATGCAGGACATCGAGTTCACGGTAGAGCAGGGCAAGCTCTACATGCTGCAGACTCGCAACGGCAAGCGCACCGCCAAGGCGGCGCTGAAGATCGCCGTCGACATGGCGGCCGAGGGCGTGATCTCCAAGACCGAGGCCATCGGCCGGGTCGAGCCCGCCTCGCTGGACCAGCTTCTGCACCCCACCATCGATCCGGCCGCCCATCGCGACGTGGTCACCGTGGGCCTGCCTGCCTCGCCCGGCGCAGCCACCGGCAAGATCGTGTTTGACAGTGACGCCGCCGAACAGGCCGCCGCCAATGGCGAAAGCGTCATCCTGGTGCGCGAGGAAACCTCGCCCGAGGATATCCACGGCATGCACGCGGCGCGTGGCATCATCACGGCGCGCGGCGGCATGACCAGCCACGCCGCCGTCGTGGCGCGCGGCATGGGCCGGCCTTGCGTCTCGGGGGCCGGCGATGTGGCCATCTTCCCCAAGGAAGGCCTGTTCCGAGCCAAGGGGCGTGAGTTCAAGGTCGGCGACATCATCACCATCGACGGTTCGACCGGCGAGATCCTGGGCGGCGCGCCCAAGATGATCGAGCCCGAGCTGACCGGCGACTTCGCCACCCTGATGGGCTGGGCCGACGAGGTCCGTCGCCTGAAGGTGCGCGCCAACGCCGAAACGCCGCTGGACGCCAAGACCGCCCGTCAGTTCGGGGCCGAGGGCATCGGCCTGTGCCGCACCGAGCACATGTTCTTTGACGACACCCGTATCGCCGCCGTGCGCGAAATGATCCTGGCTGACGACGAAGCCGGTCGCCGTACGGCCCTGGCCAAGATCGCGCCCTTCCAGAAGGCCGACTTCGTCGAGCTGTTCACCATCATGGAAGGCCTGCCGGTCACCATCCGCCTGCTCGACCCGCCGCTGCACGAATTCCTGCCCCACAGCGAGGAAGACGTGGTGGCTGTCGCTGAGGCTACCGGTCTGGACGCCGACAAGCTGATGCGCCGGGCCAAGGAACTGCACGAAACCAACCCCATGCTGGGCCACCGCGGCTGCCGCCTGGGCGTGTCCTATCCCGAGATCTACGAGATGCAGGTTCGGGCCATCATCGAGGCCGCCTGCGACATCGCCAAGTCGGGCAAGGCGGCACCGATCCCCGAGATCATGCACCCGCTGGTCGCCAAGGGTGAGGAGATGAAGTACCTGCGTGACCTGACCGACCGCACCGCCAAGGCCGTGCTGGAAGAGCAGGGCATCGGGATCGAGTACACGGTCGGCACCATGATCGAACTGCCGCGCGCCGCCCTGCGGGCCGGCGATCTGGCCGCCAATGCCGAGTTCTTCAGCTTCGGCACCAACGACCTGACCCAGACGACCTTCGGCATCAGCCGCGACGACGCCGGCAAGTTCCTGGGCGCCTATATCGACAAGGGGATCTTTGAAAAGGACCCGTTTGTCAGCCTCGACCAGGAAGGCGTCGGCGACCTGATCCGCATCGCCGCCGAGCGTGGCCGCGCGGCCCGTCCGGGCGTCAAGATGGGCATCTGCGGCGAGCATGGCGGCGATCCCGCCTCGATCGCCTTCTGCGAAAGCGTCGGACTGGACTATGTGTCGTGCTCGCCCTACCGCGTGCCGATCGCCCGTCTGGCGGCGGCCCAGGCGGCCTTGGCCAACAAGTAGACCTTCGGCGCATGCGCCAAATGCAGAACCGCCCCGAGGCTTGCGCTTCGGGGCGGTTTTTCGTTCAGGCTCCCGTTGGGGGAGGGAGGACGCAATCAGCCGTGCAACTTGATCGCGGTCTCGGCGACCTTGCGGCCCTGATAGCGGGCGCCGTTCAGTTCGCTTTCGGTCGGCTGACGCGAGCCGTCACCGCCGGCGATGGTGGTGGCACCATAGGGGCTGCCGCCGGTGACTTCGTCGATCCGCATCTGGTCGGCGTGACCATAGTCGAGGCCGACGATGACCATGCCGAAATGCAGCAGGTTGGTGATCATCGAGAACAGGGTCGTTTCCTGACCGCCGTGCTGGGTCGCCGTCGAGGTGAAGGCACCGCCCACCTTGCCGTTCAGCGCGCCCTTGGCCCACAGGCCGCCGGCCTGGTCGAGAAAGGCTGCCATCTGCGATGACATCCGGCCAAAGCGGGTGCCCGTGCCGATGATGATGGCGTCATAGTCGGCCAGTTCGGCGACCGTGGCGATGGGAGCCTCCTGGTCGAGCTTGAAATGCGCGCCCTTGGCGACGGCCTCGGGCACGGTTTCGGGAACGCGCTTGATGTCGACGGTCGCGCCGGCTTCGAGGACACCCTCGGCGACGGCTTTGGCCATGGTCTCGATGTGGCCATAGGACGAATAGTAGAGAACCAGAACCTTGGCCATGACGGCCTCCTTGAAGGGGTTGGAGAGAAGGGGGCAGAGCGATCCTGATTGAACGCCCCGCCCGAAGCTCGAAGACATCAGCGGCGTTTAGGCCGCATCGACCAGAACCAGCTCGGCGTCTTCGAGGGCGGTCACGGTGATCGTGTCCTCGTTGGCGATGGCCGCGCCGTCACGGGCGTCCAGTCGCACGCCATTGACCTCGACCGAGCCGACGGCCGGGACCAGATAGCCATGGCGGCTCTTGCCCAGGTCATAGGTCGTGCTTTCGCCGGCCTTCAGCGTGGCGCCCAGGACGCGGGCGTCGGTGCGGATGGGCAGGACGTCGCCGTCATCGGCAAAGCCGCTGGCCAGGGTGACGAACTTGCCCGAGCGGTCGCCCTTGGGGAAAGGCTTGGCGCCCCAGGCCGGCGCGCCGCCGCGGCGGTTGGGTTCAATCCAGATCTGGAAGATGCGGGTGGCTTCGGATTCCAGATTGTATTCCGAGTGCCGGATGCCGGTGCCGGCGCTCATCACCTGGACGTCGCCGGCTTCGGTGCGGCCCTTATTGCCCAGATTGTCCTGGTGGGTAATCGCGCCGCTGCGGACATAGGTGATGATTTCCATGTCCGAGTGGGGGTGCGGCGGGAAGCCGGTATTGGGAGCAATCTCGTCGTCGTTCCAAACCCTTAGCGCGCCCCAGTTCATGTTCCTGGGGTCGTAGTAGCTGGCGAACGAGAAGTGGTGCTTGGCCTTCAGCCAACCGTGGTCGGCGCCGCCAAGTTTGTCGAACGGTCTGCGATCGATCATGGCCTTGTCCTCTGAAGCGTCGCGCCGGTCATCGGCGTCGCTTGCTTGAGGAGAAGATAGCGATCAGGATTGCGACCGAAATAGAAACTATTGAAATCCATTGTTTCCAAAATGAGCAAACTTCCAGATCTTGAAGGGCTGGCGATCTTCGCCAAGGTGGTGGAGTTGCGGTCGTTTGCCGGCGCGGCCGATGAACTGGGCCTGTCCAAGGCCACGGTGTCCAAGGCGATCACCCGGTTGGAAACGCGGCTGGGGGCCCGGCTGTTCAATCGCACCTCACGACGGTTGGCCCTGACCGATGCCGGGCAGTCGCTGGTCGAGCCCGCCACGCGGGTCCTGGTCCAGGGCGAGGTGGCCGAGAGCGCCGCCATGGCCCAGTCGGCCGCGCCGCGCGGCTTGGTGAGGCTGGCGGCACCCATGTCATTTGGCCTGTCGGATGTCGCGCCGATCCTGCCCGAGTTTCTCTCGCTCTATCCCGAGGTCTCAGTAGATCTTCACCTGAGCGATGCCACTGTGGATCTGGTGGGCATGGGCTTTGATGCCGCGCTGCGGATCGCGGCCCTGCCCGACTCCTCGCTGGTGGCTCGCCGTCTGCGCGCCGTGAAGCGCTATGTGGTCGGGGCACCCGACTATCTGGCCCGGCGCGGCCGGCCGACCCATCCAGGCCACCTGGCCGAGCACTGCTGTCTGGGCTACGCCTACATGCCCACGCCCTATACCTGGCGGTTCGTCAATGCCACGGGGGAGGAGGCCTCGATCAGGCCTGCGGGCCCCCTGAGGGTCAATAATGCCGACGCCCTGATGCCGGCCCTGATTGCCGGGCAAGGGCTGGCCGTGCTGCCCGATTTCATCGCAGGCGCAGCTCTGGCGGACGGGCGGCTGGAAGCGGTTATGCCTGACTGGAGCCCGCCGCCGATCGCCCTGCATCTGGTCATGCCGTCCGGTGGCCCGCGCCCGGCGCGGGTGGAGGCGCTGACGGCGTTCCTGGCCACGGCTCTGGGGAGCAAGTCACGAGAGGGGTAGTCGGACCGCCCGCCCCGGTTCGGGGGGCGTCTGGGGGCGAGCGGTCGCTTGGGTTCCGGTCGAGGGGGGGAAGTTCGCCGGGCCCGATGAGATAACTGGAAACTCGCAAAGCGGTTCCGATCCTCGCCAGGTTTTTCGCCCTACAGACTTTCCACCTGAGCGGGCGTAAGCGCGCCGACCTGGGCCGGGGTCATGGCCGCCAGGTTGGTGGCGGTCAGCCAGTCCAGCTGGTTGATGGTCAGGCCCGGGATCTGGGTCGGGGTCAGATAGCCGATCTGGGTGGTGCTCAGCCCGCCGATGACGGTGGTGGATAGCGTGCCGATCTGGCTGGCCGCCAGGGCACCCACCTGGGTGGCGTCGAGGGCGGCAAAAGCGTCCTGACTCAGGCTGCGCATCTGAAAGGCGGTCAGGCCCCGGATGGCGGTCGAGGCGATGGCGCCGAGCTGGCCGGCGTCCAGGGCGGCAAGGCTGGTCACTGACAGACCGGCCAACTGCGAGCCCGTCAGGCTTGCGACCTGGGTGGTCTGGAGCTCCGCGACATCGGTCACCGTCAGGCCGCTCATCTGGGTTGCGGTCAGGCCCCCCAGCTGGGTCTGGGTGAGGGCTGCGATCTGGCTGGCGCTCAAGCCGTTGATGTTGGTGGTTGAGAGACCGCCCAGTTGCTGGGCTGACAGTCCCGCGACCTGGGTGTTGGACAACTCGGCGAAGTCGGTGGCGCTCAGCCCCTGCATCTGGCTGACCGTCAACCCGGCGATCTGGGTTGCGCTCAGGGCGCTGCTTTGCGCCGGGCTCAGCGCCGCCAGGTTGGTGGCGGTCAGGCCCGACAGTTGCGTTGCGGTCAGGCTCATCACCCGGGTGTCGCTCAGGGCCGCGAACTGGGTCGCTGTCAGGGCCTGGGTCTGGGTGGCAGACAGGACCTCGAACTGAGTGGCGCTCAATCCGCCGACCTGCGACCCGCTCAGGGCCCCGATCTGACCGGCGGTCAGGCCGCGCACCTGCGTGGCCGACAGCACGTGAAGCTGCGGATCGCTCAAGGCGGCCACGACGCTGGCCGATAGGGCGGCGACCTGGGTCGCGCTGAGGATCGCCAGCTGACTGGTTGAAAGCTCGCCAAGATCGGTGGCGGTGAGGGCGGCCATATGGGTGGCGGTCAGGCCCGTGAGCTGACTGGCCTCAAGGGACGCCACCTGGGTGGCGTTCAGGCTTGAAAAGCCTGTGGCCGAGAGGGCCGCGATCTGTGAGGCCGCCAGGATGTCCAGCCGGTTGGCATCCAGTGTCGCCAGCTGGGTCGAGGTGAGGGCACCGACCGCAGACTCGCTGAAGGCCGCCAGCTGGGCCGCGTCGAATACAATGCCGGCCCCGAAGTTCGGAACCTGGGTCGCGGCCAGGCCGCGGGCCTGGGTGCTCGACAGGGCCCGGACCTGGGTGGCGTCCAGCACGGCGACGCCGGTGGCATTGATCGCGCCGATCTGGGTGGAGTCGAGCGTCTCGAGCTTGGTGGTGGAGAGGTCGTCAAAAATCCTCGCCGGCAAGGCGGCGATCTGCGTGGCCGAGAGATAGGAGATCGGCAATGGGCTCACCTTGGACGATGACGTCTAGGCTATGCGGATTCCGCCGCCCGGTCCACGCGGCGCGTTAGCTCAGCCTGCGCGCATGGTCCAAAGGTCCAGATCGCTCTCCCGGCCGATCAGGGCCAGGCCCGAGGCGATGGATTCGAACTCGCCGCCGCTCTCGACCCGGTCAGCCGCGAACCTGCGCAGGAAGATGTCGCGAACGGCTGGCACGAACGAGGTGCCGCCGGTCAGGAACACGCGGTCCACCTGGTCGGGTGCGAGGTTGGCGCGGGTCAGGGCCTCGTCGACGGCCTTTTCGATGGCGGTCAGTTCCGGCGCGATCCAGCCCTCGAAGGTCGAGCGCTCGACCTCCTGCTCAATCAGGATCGAGCCGGCCTCAAAACGGAAGGTGGCCCGCTCCTGCGCCGAGAGCGCCTCCTTCAGGCCTGAGACCGAGCGATAGAGGGCGTAGCCGTGATTGTCGTCCAGCACCTCGATCAGGCGGCTGATCTTCTCGGGCTCCATCGCCGTCTTTTCCAGCGAGCGGATGTCGCGCATGTCGCGCGAGGCCCGCAGCAGGGCCAGCTGATCCCAGCGGGCGAAGGCGGTGTAGTAGCGCTGCGGGATCGGCAGGCGGTTGTCGAAGGCCCTGTAGAGCGAGCCCTTGCCCAGCGCCGGCGAGACCAGCTGGTCGATGATCCGGTAGTCGAAGGCATCGCCGGCCACGCCCACGCCCGAATGGCTCAGCGGGGTCGAGCGTAGCGTACCGTCGGCCTCGCGTTCGAACCGCACAAGGGAAAAGTCGCTGGTGCCGCCGCCGAAGTCTGCGACCAGAACGGTGGCGTCCTGCTTCAGCTGGCGGGCGAAGAAGAAGGCCGCGCCGACCGGCTCATAGGCATAGCGAATGTCAGTAAAGCCCAGTCGCCCGAAAGCGGCCTCGTAACGCTGCAAGGCCAGCTTCTCGTCGGGATTTCCGCCGGCAAAGGTCACGGGGCGGCCCACCACGACCCGGGTCGGCAGGGCGGTCATGGCCGCGCCCGCGTGCTCGCGCACCTTCAGCAGGAAGGCGGCCAGCAGGTCCTCGAACTGGTAGCGCTTGTTGAGGATGCGGGTCTCGGTAAAGGCCGCGCTGGCCGCGAAGCTCTTGAACGACTGGATGAAGCGGGTTTCCAGCGGATCTTCCAGATAGGCTTCGATGGCCCAGGGGCCGGCCTCGACCACCCGCTCATTGGCCTCGCCGCCCTGGCCTTGCAGGTTGTGGAAGCTCAGCGCCGAGCGGAAGGCGAACAGATCACCCTCACCGGTCGGGAACCGGACCAGTTGCGCCGAGCCGTCGCCGTGCGTCATCGAGACGACGGTGTTGGTGGTGCCAAAATCGATGCCGATCGTCGGCGGGACGACGGACGTCATGGGAGGAACCAGTCTGCTGCAGCGGGGGGCGTGCGTCGTACCGTCTGGGGCGTGCGGGTTCAAGGGCGCGCGGCCCGAATCGGGCGGCTATCGCCAGGACATGACTTTTAGCGACGCTCTCGGGCGTGCTTGATGCGCGCGACGATAACAAGCTGCGTCTGGACCCGGTACTGGACTATGTAGCCGGAGTCGCCGAACGGAACGGCAATTTGCCTAAGGTTGGGCGATGGCCCCCTGAAGCCGCGTTCGGCATTCTCGGCGAGCGAGAGCACAGCTTCCGTGATCGCTGCGGCGGCGCGCAGGCTGGCGTCGGGGTTCTTGTCGGCCAGAAAGTCCTCAAGCCGTTGGAGGTCCTGTTCCGCACGTGCGGTCAGCCGAACCGCTCGCGTCACGTCTGGTGGGCGTTCAGGCGTTGTTTCAGGCGGTCCTGGAACCCTTTTAGGGCAACTTCTGCGGCGACGGAGTGGCCCGTCCGGTCAAACTCTTCCAGGGCGGCGATCGCCTCGGCCCAGTCGTCGTCCATCGCTCGATCCAGGGCCTTTAACGCATAGTCTTCAGGCGACAGGCCCGCGACCTGGGCAGCCGCCTTCAGTCGCTCGGCGCGCGCTGCGTCCAGATGAATGTCTGTGCCATCAGCCATGACTAAGCGTCGCCCAAGACGGCGTGCGCGTCAACGCGGGCAAGGCTTGATTGACATTTGCATCGTCTCGCCGCCCTTAACGCCGCTTGCCTTGCTTGCCGGAAAGATAGCCTTGGAACAGTTCGACGTCGTTGTGATCGGAGCGGGCGCGGCCGGCATGATGTGCGCCATCGAGGCGGGCAAGCGCGGGCGCTCCGTGCTGGTCGTCGATCATGCCAAGGCCCCCGGCGAGAAGATCCGCATCAGTGGCGGCGGACGGTGCAACTTCACCAATATCCATGCCACGGCGGCCAATTTCCTGTCGGCCAATCCCAAGTTCTGCGTCTCGGCCCTGCGCCGCTACCGGCCGCGCGACTTCATCGCCCTGGTCGAGAAATATGCCATCGCCTATCACGAGAAGACGCTGGGACAGCTGTTCTGCGACGGCTCGGCGATGCAGATCATCACCATGCTGCTGACCGAGATGAAGGCGGCGGGCTGCGAGCTGCGGCTGGAGACCTCGGTTGAAAGTATCGAGCGCGACGGCGAGGGCTTCCTGCTCGCCCTGGCCGGCGGTGACGTGCGCTGCCAGTCGCTGGTGGTGGCGTGCGGCGGCAAGTCGATCCCCAAGATGGGCGCAACCAGTTTCGGCTACGAGATCGCCAAACAGTTTGGGGTCGGCGTGGTCGAGACCCGCCCGGCGCTGGTGCCCCTGACCTTCGAGGTCAAGACACTGGCGCGCCTGGTCCCGCTGTCGGGCGTGGCGCTGGACGCCGTTGTCGCCCACGGAAAGACGAAATTCCGCGAAGGCATGCTGTTCACGCACCGGGGCCTCTCGGGGCCCTCGATCCTGCAGATATCGTCCTATTGGCGCGAGGGTGACGAGATCCGGGTCGATATGGCCCCGGGCGTCGATGCCCTGACGGCCCTGAAAACCGCCCGTACCGCCACGCCGCGCCGGGCGGTTTCGACGGTGATGGCGACCCTGCTGCCCCAACGCGTGGCCCAGATCGTCTCCGACGATGAGGGCGCGCAGGGCAATATCGCGGATTGCTCGGACAAGGTGCTGGGCCGGCTGGCCACGGCGGTCAACGCCTGGACCTTCAAGCCGGTCGGTTCAGAAGGCTACCGCACGGCGGAAGTCACCCTGGGCGGGGTCGACACCAATGACCTGGACTCTCGGACCTTGCAGGCCAAGGACGTGCCGGGCCTCTATTTCATCGGCGAGGTCGTGGACGTCACCGGCTGGCTGGGCGGCTTCAATTTCCAATGGGCCTGGGCGTCGGGCTGGTCGGCCGGGCAGGCGGTTTAGTCGATCTCTAGTCCTCCCCCTGAAGGGGGAGGCGGGCCGAAAGGGCCGGAGGGGGTAGTCGGCAA
Source organism: Caulobacter sp. AVps18 (assembly GCF_058681425.1). NCBI lineage: Bacteria > Pseudomonadati > Pseudomonadota > Alphaproteobacteria > Caulobacterales > Caulobacteraceae > Caulobacter > Caulobacter sp. AVps18. The sequence continues at coordinate 3,429,802 of NZ_CM178737.1, read as the reverse complement.
TGCGCCAACAGAACTTCCCCCTCCGTCCGCTTTGCGGACACCTCCCCCGCTAGGGGGAGGATTTTCTATCCGTAACTACTTCTTCTTGAACGGCTTACCGGCCGGCTTGCCGCCGTCGAAGCCCTTGGCCTTGAAGGGCTTGGGGCCCTTGAACGGCTTGGCGGGGCCATCGCCGCGCGGCTTGGGCACGTAGGCGCCCTTGGGCGCGCCGTCGCCGAACGCCTTGGGCGCGGCGCGGGGCTTGAAGTCGCGCTTGGGACCGTCGTCGCGGCCTTCGGTGCGCGGCTTGTAGGCGCGCTTGGCGCCGCCTTCGCTGTCGGCCGGCGAGTAGGGGCGCGGAGCGTCATCACGCGGCGCGCGGGGCTTGAAGTCGCGCGGAGCGTCGTCACGCTTGAACTCGGTGCGCGGCTTGAAGTCACGCGGCGCAGCGTTGTCGCGGTCGCGGGCGGGGCGCGCCTTGTAGTCGCCCTTGGGCTCCTCGCCCTTCCCGTAAGGCTTGGCGGTGCTGAAGCCGTCGTCTCCATAGGTCGAGGGGCGCGGGGTGTGGTCGCGCGAGCCCGGCGCATTGGCGCGCGGCCCACGGGGGGCCTCATCGCGAGGCGGGCGCGGCTTGTATTCGCGGGGTGCAGCGTCGTCGCGCGGCCCATTTTCACGGGGGGCACGGGGCGCATATTCCTTGCGCGGACCGGCATCGCGAGCGGCCGGAGCCGCCGTCGGGGTGATGGCGACGTCGTCGCGAACCGTCGCCTGAACCGCCGCGCCGAACTTCACCGCCGCTTCGGCCGAGATTTCGAACTTGGTGTCGTAGTCGAAGATCCGGATCGAGCCGATGTCCTTCTTGGTCACGTGGCCCAGACGGCAGATCAGCGGGATCAGCCACTTGGGGTCGGCGTTGTTGCGACGGCCGGTGTTGAGGCGGAACCATTCGGCGCCGTTCATGTCGCTGCGCGGCTCGCGCTCGGGACGGTCGCCGCCGAAATCGCGGTCATTGCCGAACTCGCGGGGTTCGCGCGGCTCGCGGCTGCGCGGACCCGGATCAGCGCCGTGGCGCGGGTCGTCATAGATTTCTTCCGGGGCCGGCAGCTTGGCACGGCGGGTGCGGATCAGGGCCGAGGCCAGCTCCAGCGGCGTGCGCTTTTCCAGCATCACCTCGGCCAGGGCCGCGTCTTCCTCGGTCGAAACCTCGGAGAAGATCGGGTCGTCCAGCAGGCGCTCGGTGTCCTTGATGCGGATCTCGTCGGCGGTCGGGGCACCGCCCCAGTGGCCTTCGACGCCGGCGGCCATCAGCAGCTGCTCGGCCTTGCGGCGGCGGGTGTAGGGCACGACCAGGGCGCTGACACCCTTCTTGCCGGCCCGGCCGGTGCGGCCCGAACGGTGCAGCAGGGTGGCCTTGTTGACCGGCAGTTCGGCATGGATGACCAGGCCCAGATCGGGCAGGTCAAGGCCGCGCGCGGCGACGTCGGTGGCGACGCAGACTCGGGCGTGGCCGTCGCGCAGGGCTTGCAGGGCGTCAGCGCGTTCACGCTGGCTCAACTCGCCCGACAGCCCGACCACGGCAAAGCCACGCTCGCGCAGCTTGGAGTGCATGGCCCGGACGCTTTCGCGGGTGTTGCAGAACACCAGGGCGCCGGGGCTTTCGAAATAGCGCAGCAGGTTGACGATCGCGTGCTCGATCTCGTTGGGCGCGACCCGCACGGCGCGATATTCGATATCGCGGTGCGGTTCGTTGCGGCCGACGGTGTCGATGCGCAGGGCGTCGTTCTGATAGCTTTTGGCCAGTTGCACGATCTCGCGCGCCAGGGTGGCCGAGAACAGCAGGGTGCGGCGCTCGGCCGGAGCGGCGTCGAGGATGAATTCCAGGTCTTCGCGGAAGCCCATGTCGAGCATCTCGTCGGCCTCATCGAGGACGGCGACCTTCAGCTCAGACAGGTCCAGGTGGCCGCGCTCGATGTGATCGCGCAGACGGCCGGGGGTGCCGACCACGATGTGAGCGCCCCAGTTCAGGGCCCGCTGCTCGCGGCGAGCGTCCATGCCGCCCACGCAGTTGACGACAACGGCACCGGCGTCGGCATACAGCCAGGTCAGCTCGCGATTGACCTGGATGGCCAGTTCGCGGGTCGGGGCGATGACCAGGCACATCGGCGGGCCGGCCTTGGCGAACTTTTCGGCGTCGCCCAGCAGGGTGGTCGCGGCGGCGAGGCCAAAGGCCACGGTCTTGCCCGAGCCGGTCTGGGCGCTGACCAGCAGGTCGCGGCCGACGGCTTCTTCTTCCAGAACAGCGGCCTGGACGGGAGTGGGCTCAGCATAACCCTGAGCAGCTAGTGCCCGCTCAAGAGCGGGGTGGGAGGCGGGGAAGGGCATATAGGTCCAATTCGGTTCAAGCGGACGGCACACACACACGTGCGGCCCGCGCCACGACCAAATACGACCCCCAAATGGACCGTGTTCTTGGTCTTATCTCGTGAAATATAGACCTGTTTGGCCGCCGTGCCGATAAGGCCTAGGCGAAAAGAGGTCCGATGGGCCGCTTAAGGAGGCTAAAACAGTCGGGATTGCAAGGGCGGCCGGGCAATTCTCCCGGACGTGCGACCTATTGGCCGCAGGGGTGGGAGAGGGCGCGAAATCTGGACCTGGAGATCCCGCGCCCCATTTCTAGCTATTCGGCGGCGATGAAGGGCTTCGGCTGCGGGCCGGCCAGTTCGCGGCACACGACGGCCGAGAAGGTGGCCAGCAGGCCCAACACCATCAGCAGCAGCATCTCGGCCAGGCCGGGAGCCAGCACCGTCAGGGACGGGACGACGGGGCTATTGGCGATGCCCACCGCCCCGGCCAGCAGGGTGAACAGGCTGGCGGCTCCTGCCAGCAGGGGGGCACCCTTGGCCAGGGCGTTCAGGGCGGCGGGACGGCGCAGAACCAGCAGGACGGGCGCGGCGAGGATCGCTGCGGCCAGCAGCAGGATGATCAGCTGAACCGGCGCCGCCGCGTCGCCGAAGATACCCCCGACTGAAAGGCGCTGGCCGGGCGATGCGGCGAAGGCGGGTGACGTCGATAAGATCGATGCCAGAGCGATGAGGGAAAGGGCCTTGAGGCGCATGAGGGCTCCATTGAGTTACGACTGTAATCTCAAGGTAGAATTAGATTTGTAATTTCAAATGTCAATGGCTTTGAGCGCCCTGGTCCATGACGAGGTTCCCTGCGGACTACGGGGATCGAGCCCGCTCCATTCCCGGCGCATCGTCCACAAACCCCAGCAAATTCAGAGCTCTGAAAAAAGAACGAGCGCGCCTGTCAGACGCGCTCAAAACGCCCCCCATAATCATCCGACCTGACAGCACGGGAAGGGCGTCCGGCCGGCGACTGAGGCGGCTGTCAGGGGTGGTCGAGCGGGAAGCGCCCGTCGGCCGTCGTTTGAAGGCCCGGTGGGGTCTGGCGGAGCAGGTGTCCATTGAGGGCGCTGCGTTGAGGCCGGGCCCGGACCACCGGGAACACCCTTTGGCGACGCCCGATGAGCGCAACAGGTCCGGGCTGAAATCGCCTGGACGGTCTGGACGGGGTCGCTTTCCCCTCCACCCGCCGGGGGCCGAAGTCAGGAGCGGGTTAAGACCCCGCGCCCTGGAGGCTTCCGTCTGAAGACCACGCGGAGCGCTCGTCTTCGTCGAAACGGTACTCACTACAAACCTACATCCGGGCGAGGCCCGGGCGCTCCGCGACCCTTCCCATCCCTTCAGCGGTCAAGCCGCGTGAGGCGGCGAAGCCGTGTCTTTCGGGCAGATGCTCGCCTTTCGGGGGAGCTGTCAGCGAAGCTGACTGAGGGGGTCCCGCGCTGCCCCCTCCGTCCCAAAAGGCAGGGCTATCGCATATGACGTGAGGGAGGCGGTGGCTGCTGAAAACGTTGATGAAACCGGTCGTCCTGCGCCTTGTGCCCAGGACCCATAGCCGGCGGCAGGCTCTGAAATCGAAGATCTCTGCAGCGGAAGAGCCCGGGCCTCAGGTCCACTCAGCGGTTCCCTACACCATGGATCCTGGGCACAAGGCCCAGGAAGACAGTCGTTTTTTGGGTCTTTTCCATACGCGATCATCCTGCCCCAAAAGGGGAGGATCAGGATCAAACGTCCAGGTCAGCCGTCGCGAACTGGGCATTGTCCTGGATGAAGCGGAAGCGCAATTCGGGTTTGCGGCCCATCAGGGTCTCGACCAGATCCTCGACCTCCTCTTCGGAGCGCGGGAGGGTGATCTTGGCCAGGGTTCGCACCGCCGGGTCCATGGTGGTTTCCTTCAGCTGGGCAGCCATCATCTCGCCCAGACCCTTGAAGCGACCGATCTCGGGCTTCTTGTTCTTGAAAGTTGTAGCGAGAAGTTCGTCCTTGTGGGCGTCGTCGCGGGCATATTCGGTCTTGCCGCCATGGCTGATGCGATAGAGCGGCGGCAGGGCGAGAAACAGGTGCCCGCCCCGGATCAGGTTGGGCATGGTGCGATAGAAGAAGGTGATCAGCAGCGAGGCGATGTGGGCGCCATCGACATCAGCGTCGGTCATGATGATGATCCGCTCATAGCGCAGATCTTCCTCGCGATACCGGTTGCCGGGCTGGGCCCCCAGGGCCAGCATCAGGTCAGACAGTTCCTTGTTGGCGGTGAACTTGTCGCCGCTGGCCGATGCGACGTTGAGGATCTTGCCGCGCAGGGGCAGGATCGCCTGGTTCTTGCGATTGCGGGCCTGTTTGGCCGAGCCGCCGGCGCTGTCGCCTTCGACGATGAACAGCTCTGCCCCGTCGACGGCGCTGCCGGCGCAGTCGGCCAGCTTGCCCGGCAGGCGCAGCTTGCGGGTCGCCGAGGCGCGTGAGACTTCCTTGTCCTTGCGACGCTTGAGGCGCTCTTCAGCGCGCTCGATCACAAAGTCCAGCAACGCTTGGGCCGTCTTGGGCGATGCGGTCAGCCAGTGGTCGAACGGGTCGCGCAGGGATGCTTCGACGAAGCGCTGGGCCTCGCTGGAGGACAGCTTTTCCTTGGTCTGACCCTGGAATTCCGGGTTCTTGATGAACACCGAGATCAGGGCGCCGGCCTGGGCGATGACGTCGTCGGCGGTAATGATCGCGGCCCGCTTCTCGCCCTTTAGTTCGGCATAGGCCTTGAGGCCCCGCGTCAGGGCGGCGCGCAGTCCGCTTTCATGGGTGCCGCCTTCTGGGGTGGGCACGGTGTTGCAGTAGGATTGCATGAAGCCGTCGTGCTCGCCGAAACCGCGCGGGGTCCAGGCAATGGCCCATTCGACCGCCCCGGCCTCGCCCTGGCGCTCGATGCGGCCGGCGAAGCTGTCGGGGGTGACGGTTTCCAGGCCCTTGGTCCGCTCGGCCAGGAAGTCGGCCAGGCCGTTGGGGAAGTGGAATGTCGCCTCGGGGGGAGTCTGGTCCTGGATCCGTTCGGCCGCGCAGGACCATTTGATCTGCACGCCGCGGAACAGATAGGCCTTGGACCGGGCCATGCGATAAAGGCGCGCCGGCTTGAAGGCCACGCCCTCGCCGAAGATCTGGTCGTCGGGCTTGAAGCGCACCATCGTGCCGCGCTTCTTGCTGGGAGCGATCTTCTCGACTGGCCCCAGCGGCTTACCGCGCGAAAAGACCTGCAGGTGTTCGAACCCGTCTCGCCAGACAGTGACCTCGACCAGTTCCGAAAGAGCGTTGACCACCGAGGCACCGACGCCGTGCAGACCGCCCGAGGTCTCATAGGCCTTGCCGCTGAACTTCCCGCCGGCGTGCAGGACGGTCATGATGACTTCCAGCGCCGATTTGCCCGGATGCTTGGGATGCGGATCGACCGGCATGCCGCGTCCGTCATCGCGCACCGACAGGAAGCCTTCGGCGTCGAGCTTGACCTCGATCGTCTTGGCGAAACCGGCCACGGCCTCGTCCATCGAGTTGTCGAGTACCTCGGCAAACAGATGGTGCAGGGCCCGCTCGTCGGTGCCGCCGATATACATGCCCGGTCGCATGCGGACGGGCTCGAGCCCTTCGAGGACTTCGATCGAGCTGGCATCGTAGCCGCCCGATGACGGCACGGCCTGGGCGACCGGCGCAGCCGCGACCGGTGCGGGCGTCGGACGCGGGGCAGGGACCGGCGGCGAAGCTGGCGGGACCTTGGCAGGTTCTGCGCCGCCGAACAGCGGGAACAGGGAGTCGGAGTCGTCTTTAGTGGACATTACGGGAACATGCGTCGATTCGGTGTGAAGCTCCGTATGGGCTTCAGACTGCGCGCTGAAAAGAGGCGTATCGCCGCGTGGCCAGGGAAAGCTGGGGAGCAGTGCACCCCGCGCCCCTCAGAGCCAAAGCTTCCGAGGGACACAGGGGGCGGGGCGCTTAGCGATAAGCCGGAGGCATGCCGTTGTCCGGAGCGGCGTAGCGGTCGCGCAGCTGGGTCTGGCGGCTGTCTGTGGGCTGTTCAACGCCGGCGATGAACACCTTGTCGGCCCAGCTGGTAGTTTCGAGCGGATCGCCGGTCCACAGGACGATATCGGCGGCCTTGCCGACTTCCAGCGAACCGATCTTGCCGTCCATGCCCCAGATTTTCGCCGGATTGAGGGTCACTGACGCCAGGGCAGCCGGATAGGGCAGGCCGTTGGCGACCGCGAGGCCGGCATTGAGCCGCTCCTGACGCAGATTGTTGAAGTCGCGCGCCCCATTGATCGCCACCATGACTCCGGCGGCGTTCAGGCGGGCCGCGTTGTCGAGGCGCGAACCCAGGGCCTCGAAGCTGTCAGGCAGGTCGGCCTGGGTATCGACGATCACTGGAACGCCGGCCTTGGCGATCTCGGCGGCCACAAGCCAGCCTTCCTCTGCCCCTTCCAGGATGATCCGGATCTTCTCGTCGGCCGCCAGCTTGAGGGCCAGGCGGATATCCGAGGCGCGATGGACGCGGACCAGCAGCGGGGTCTTGCCCTGCACGACAGGGATTAGGGCCATGAGGTCCAGGCGCGACAGGCCATAGTCGCGTGTGGCACCCTGTTCGAAGGCAGCGCGATTTTTGGCGAAGGCGCGGGCGTCTTCCAGAGCCGACTTGATCAGGACGATCGAGGCCCCGCGCGAGCCGCCGGCGGCGCGGGCCCCGGCTTCGCCCAGCGACACCGTGACCGCGAGCCTTGAGCCCTCGACCAGATCGCTGTCGCCGGCCTGCAGGCGAACGAATGCGGCCTGGCCGCCGAACAGGGGAGGATCGCCAGAGCCGGTAGCGCCTGCCGTCATCTCCTCGACCACGCCGTCATCGGCATGTTCGTGGGCCCCGCCGCCGGCGCCCGACAACACCGGGGTGACGGCCGAGGCCGTTATGCCGCCGTCACGCGCCAGGCCGATCATCGGCGAGGCAGGATTGACGCTGTAGGCGATGTCGAAGCCGGCCGAGAGGGCCGAACCGGTGCCGTCGTCACGGGTTTCCCGCACACCACTGATCTCGGAGGCCGTCAGGTTGGACGACGGCGCAATCAGGCCGGGGGTGACGACCCCGCCCTTGGCGTCGATCACCTTGGCACCCGTCGGTGCCGTGACGTCTGCGCCCAAAGCGACGATCTTGCCGTCCTTCAAGATGATGGTCCCCGAGGGGATTGCCGGGCCACTGATCGGTTCAAGCCGGGCGTTGATGATGGCGATGGTTTGGGCGGCAGCCGGAGCGGCCAGCGCGGCGCAGGCTGCGCCGGCGAGGAGGAAGGACCGGATCATCAGTTGAACGCTCCCTGGCCGGTTTGGCCAAGCTCGAAGTCGGACTTGGGCTGGTACTTCGGATCGCGACGGTCATAGGTCAGGGCGCCGTCGACATAGACCTGCTCAGCCTGGGCGTAGACGCTGAACGGATCGCGGCTCCAGAGCACCAGATCGGCCGCCTTGCCGGGCTCGAGCGAGCCGGTCTTGTCGGCGATGCCCATGGCCTTGGCCGGGTTGACGGTGATCCACTTGATCGCCTCGGCCCGGCTGATGCCGTAGCCGAGCCTGTTACCGGCCGTCATGGCGATGGCGGCTTCCTGGTTGAGGCGCTGGGTCATGATCGGGTCGTCGGAGTGGATGACGACGCAGGCACCGGCTTTCCAGAGGATCGCGGCGTTGGCGTCGATGCCGTCGAGGCTTTCCATCTTGAAGCCGGTCCACGACGCCCAGGTGGCCGAGCAGATCTCTTCCTTGGCCAGCAGAGCACCCACCTTGTAGGACTCGATGGCGTGGTGGAACATCGTGATCTTGTAGCCAAACTCCTTGGCGATATCGACCATCACGGCCATTTCGTCGCCGCGATAGCAGTGGTTCTGAACCAGGATCTCGCCCTTCAGCACGCCGGCCAGGGTTTCCAGCTTCAGGTCGCGCTTGGGGGCGTCGGCCTTCTCGCCCTTGTCCTTCTTGGCGCGATAGTCGTCCCACTTGCGGGCATAGTCGGCGGCGTCAATCCAGGCCGCGCGGAATCCGGCCACGTTGCCCATCGCCGTCGCCGGGGAGCGGCCCTTGCCGCCATAGACGCGCTTGGGGTTCTCGCCGCAGGCCATTTTCAGGCCGTAGGGCGCGCCGGGGAACTTCATGCCCTGCATGGTGGTGGACGGTACGTTCTTGAGTGTCACCGAACGGCCGCCGAACAGATTGGCCGAGCCGGGCAAGACCAGCATGGTGGTGACCCCGCCGGCCCGGGCGCGGTTGAAGCCAGGGTCCTGCGGCCAGACCGAATGTTCGGACCAGACCTGCGAGGTGTTGGGATCAGTGGCTTCATTGCCGTCTGACCGGGCGGAGACGCCGGGAGACGGATAGACGCCCAGGTGGCTATGGGCGTCGATGATGCCGGGCGTGATCCACTTGCCCTTGGCGTCGATCACCGCGACATCGGCCGGAACAGACGTTCCCGGTCCGCCGACCGAAACGATCTTGCCGCCGGAGACGAAGACCACCCCGCCGTCGATCTGCTGGCCGGTTGCGGTCAGGATCGTGGCACCGACGAAGGCCGTGGCCCGAGAGGGCAGGGGCGCATAGGTCGAGGGGAAGCCCGTGGAGGCCGCGCCGTCCAGACCCTTGGGCAGCGGTTTGGCCTCGACTTTTTCAGCCGGCTTGGCCGCCGTTGCGCCGGGCTTGGCGCCGGCTCCCGTCGTCGTCGCGCAGGCGGTAAGCCCCAGCGCGAGCACGCCTACGGCCGCAGCCGTGTAACGCCATCCTGTCATGAAAAACCCCGACTCTCGAAGAGGCGGGCAGGACAGACGAAAAAACATCGCCCGGCAAGTGAGACGGTGCCTCGGATCGTCCGATACGAGAAATTTGTCTCTCATCGACCGTTCACGAAAAAGGGCCGTGGTTTGCGCCACGGCCCTTCCGTCGTTCAGACCCTGGAGGGTCTGTTACATCTTGACGTTCAGCGAGACGCCGATCACGCGCGGCTCATTGACGAAAGCGGTGTTGTTGGTGAAGTCGATTGCGCCCTTGAGGTTGTCCTCGTCGGTGATGTTGCGCGCGAACAAGGCCGCTTCCCAGGCGCCGTCCAGCTTGGCGTAGCCCAGCTTCAGGCCGCCTTCAAAGTCGTTCTTGCTGTAGAACTCCTTGGATTCGTAGAGGAAGAAGTTTGTCAGGCCCTGCTTCTTCCAGTCGGTGAACGCAAACAGCTCGCCGTCAGCACCGAACGGCACAGCATAACGGGCCGTGAAGTCCATCACGTATTCCGGTGCATTGGGGAACGGATTGCCGTTAATCAGAGCCTGGCCCGCAGCGTTGCGCGGATCGACGATCGTGCACATCGAGCAGACGGCGACGGCCAGCGTCTTGTCCTTGATCTTCGTCTCGTTGAAGCTGTAGCCAGCGGTCAGGGTCAGGTTCTCGGTGACGACGAACTCGCCGTCAATTTCGAAGCCGTGTGCTTCGCCCTTCTTGGCATTGATCAGGCGGTTGGAGTTGGAGCCACCGCCGACGGCGCTGAACTGCGGATCATCGATGGTGTAGGTGAAGACCGCGCCGTTCAGGCGCACGCGCCGATCAAGCAGTTCGCTCTTCAGGCCCAGCTCGTAGGACATGATCGTTTCGGACTGCGCGACCGAGGGGGGCGAGAAGAAGGCGATGTCGCGGCCCTGGATCGATGGACCACGGAAGCCCGATGCCACCTTGGCATAGACGCTGACATTCTCGGCGACGGCGTAGAACGCGCTGAGGTCCCAGCTGGCCCTCTCGTCGGAGACCGAAACCGGCGCGGCCGGATTGGGGCCCGACACGACCTTCAGGTCCTTGTCGTCGCTGGTGTAACGCAGGCCGCCCGTCAGGGTCAGGGCTTCGGTGGCCTTATAGGAGGCCTGGCCGAAGACGGCCCACGACTTGTTGTTCTGTTCCAGCGTTGTGGCCGGTGCAAAGCCCGGGTCGGTGCGGATCTGGTAGCTGGAGTCGAAGTAGAAGGCTCCAACCTGCCAGGTCAGCGGACCGTCGGTGTCGCTGGCCAGACGGAGTTCCTGCGTGACCTGGTCCAGTTGCTTGATACCGTCCGTGCTTTCCGAGGGGAACAGGAACGGACCGGTTGTGGTCAGGTTGCCGCCGTCAATGTCGCCCCGGCTGGAGCCGTCGGTGCTTTCGTAGGCTGTGATCGAGGTCAGGGTGACGCCGCCGAAGTCGTAATCGACCTTTGCCGAGGTGCCCCAGCCGTCATAGGCCTGCGGGTTGTTGGCACCCGCGTCGAACGCGACGGTGTCACGGTCATAGCGGCTGTTCAGCTTGTTGGAGCCCTTGGTCAGGATATTGGCTCGGAAAACTGCGGCCGTGCCTTCCAGGTCGCGGCCGTGGATATTGAACAGGGCACTCAGCTTTTCGGTGGGCGTGAACAGCACCTGCAGTCGAGCAGCCTTTTCGTCGAAGCCGCCCAGAGCGTCCTTCTGGCGGGTGAAGCTGTTGTCGATCCAGTTGTCGCGGTGCTGAACCAGCAGCGAGGCGCGGGCCGAGACCTTGCCGGGGACCAGAGCCCCGCCGACGCCGCCGTCGAAGGTGAGGGTGTTGTAGCTGCCATAGGTGACGGCGGCGCGAGCCTTCAGCTCTTCGCTCGGCTTGATGCTGGCGAACTTGACGATGCCGGCCGTGGTGTTGCGACCAAACAGGGTGCCCTGCGGGCCGCGCAGAACTTCCACTTGGTCCAGGTCGAACAGCGGCGAGCTCTTCAGGACGACGTTCTCGAGAACCACATCGTCCTGGATGATCGAGACCGGCTGCGAGGCAGCGAGGTCGAAGTCGCTATTGCCGAGGCCACGGATATAGAAACGGGGAGCAACCCGACCGTTCGACGATTCCGCATAGAGGCCCGGAACCTTGCCTGAGAGGGCCAGGATGTCATCCCCTGCAGCGAAGGTTGATTGCAGGGCTTCGCCAGACAGGGCAGCGACCGAGACCGGAACGTCCTGCAGGTTCTCGCTGCGCTTCTGAGCGGTGACGATGACCTCGCCGACCGTGTCCTGGGCCATGGCCGAGGGAGCGACGGCGATGGCGGCGCAGAGGGCGGCGGCGCCGCAGGTGGCGCTAAGCGCGCGGCGGAAAGTGCGATTGGGCTGGTGCATGGAGAGATCCTGCTGGCTGGGTCTGGCCGGGTGTCGCTGTCACTGCTGGGGCGTTCACGCGGCGTCCGTTGCCGTGCGATAGGCGAAGTTGCCGCACCTGCGATACCGCTTGCCATCCGATTTGCTGGGGTTCGGATCGATTGCGGCGGTTCTGTTGCGTAGTTGCGACAATTTTGCTCAGCGGGTGCCACTTAAGTAAGAAACCATTCCCAGGGGCAGTTGCCGAACCAGGCGCATTTTCAAATGAAAAGGGCCGGAGATTGCTCTCCGGCCCCCGCTAGTGGTGTTTGAGTTCTCTCAGACTAGCACTTGTAGTACATGTCGAATTCGACGGGGTGCGGGTGCAGTTGCAGGCGCATGACTTCTTCCATCTTCAACTCGATGTAGCTGTCGATGAAGTCGTCATCCATGACGCCGCCGGCCTTCAGGAAGGCGCGGTCCTTGTCGAGGTTTTCCAGAGCTTCGCGGAGCGAACCGCAGACTTCCGGGATCTTCTTCTGCTCGCGCGGGGGAAGATCATAGAGGTTCTTGTCGGCGGGTTGACCTGGGTCGATCTTGTTGTTGATGCCGTCCAGGCCGGCCATCAGCAGAGCGACGAAGGTCAGGTACGGGTTACCCATCGGGTCGGGGAAGCGGGCTTCCAGACGCTTGGCCTTGGGCGAATCGACGTGCGGGATACGGATCGAGGCCGAGCGGTTGCGGGCCGAATAGGCCAACTTCACCGGGGCTTCATAGCCGGGAACCAGGCGCTTGTACGAGTTCGTCGTCGAGTTCGAGAACGCGTTGATCGCCTTGGCGTGCTTGATGATGCCGCCGATGTACCACAGGCACATGTCCGACAGGCCGGCATACTTGTCGCCAGCGAACAGCGGCTGGCCGTCGCCCCAGATCGACTGGTGGACGTGCATGCCCGAACCATTGTCGCCGAACATCGGCTTGGCCATGAAGGTGGCCGTCTTGCCGTAGGCGTGGGCCACGTTGTGGATCACGTACTTGTAGAGCTGCATGCGGTCGGCCATCACGACCATGGTGTCGAACTTCAGGCCAAGCTCGTGCTGGGCGGGCGCCACTTCGTGGTGGTGCTTTTCCGGCTTCATACCCAGCTCGCCCATGACGGCCAGCATTTCGCCGCGCAGGTCCTGGGCGCTATCGACCGGATTGACCGGGAAGTAACCGCCCTTGGGGCCAGGACGGTGACCCATATTGCCTTCGGCGTAGGTCTTGGCCGAGTTGCCGGGCAGTTCGATGGAGTCGAACGAGTAGCTGGTGTCGCTCGGCGAGGTGTTCCACTTCACGTCGTCGAAAATGAAGAACTCGGCTTCCGGGCCGAAATAGACGGTGTCGCCGATACCCGACGACTTCACATAGGCCAGGGCGGCCTTGGCGATCGAGCGGGGGTCGCGGTTGTACGGGGTGCCGCTGTCAGGATTCACGACGTCGCAGAACAGGGCCAGTGTCGTCTGCTGGTAGAACGGATCGATGATCGCGCTCGACAGGTCGGGACGCAGCTTCATGTCCGACTCGTTGATGGCCTTCCAGCCGGCGATCGACGAGCCGTCGAACATGGTGCCATCATTGAGGAAGTCGTCATCGACCAGATCGATGTCGAACGTGACGTGCTGCAGCTTGCCGCGAACGTCGGTGAAGCGGACGTCGACATATTTGACGTCCTTTTCCTTGATCAGGTCCAGGATTTCCTTGGCGGTGCTCATTCCGTATCCCCTTCTTGAGCCTCGTATACGTTTTCAGGTCTGCGCCTAGACGGCGGCAGGGCCCTGTTCTCCGGTTCGGATGCGGATGACTTCCACAATGTCCGAGACGAAAATCTTGCCGTCACCAATGCGCCCGGTACGGGCTGCACGAGTGATGGCTTCCAGCGCAGGTTCCAGCTGGTTGTCTTCGACGACGACCTCAACCTTGATCTTAGGGAGGAAGTCCACGACGTACTCAGCGCCGCGATAGAGTTCTGTGTGACCCTTCTGACGGCCATATCCCTTGGCCTCGAGCACGGTCATGCCCTGGACGCCCATGTCCTGGAGCGCCTCCTTAACCTCATCCAGCTTGAACGGCTTGATGATGGCTTCGATCTTCTTCATCGGTTCGACTTCCGGGGCCACCGGCGCGGCGCGCCCTTCATTGAGGGGCACCGATCATGACGGCCTCGATCGCCGCAAGCGCGACCCTCTGGGAAACCTGAACTGTCGCGCGACCAAGTCTGGAATGATGAAAAATTAGACCGCATTTGCTGCCAAAGCGTGCAGAATGCCGTTGTCCGCCAAATGGCCTTGCGGCGTGGGCTTTCAGCCCTACCATTTTGCGAAACAGTCGTTCGAACCGGGGGTGAAGTGCGGATTGTGGGGCCGGTTCGTCTGGGTTTGGAGATGATCCTCAGTCGCAGAACTCGTGAGAATGAGGGCTGCGCTTCCAAAGTGCTGAAGATTTTGGCGTAAGGCGTGCGCTCAAGTGGTGCGTTTTTGGGGTCGGTTCTTGCTGGAGTTCACGCTCGATGGGCATTCGATTTCGGTAATCTAGGCCCTGGCGGAGTTTCCGCGCGCCCCATTGAGCGCCTGAGCAAAGCTGCAGCGCCAACTGCACGGGACAGGGCACCCGGATTTGCCGGTCGCTGAATCCTCTTAATTGTACAAGGACCGGTCCATGCATCGTCTCCAGGTTATTCGCCACGGCCGCCCCGGTTCGAGCTGGGGTGATGCGGACGAGGATCCCGGCCTTGACGCCGAGGGCCATGCGCAAGCGGTGGCGGTCGCGGCTGAGATCATGGCCTTGCCCGAGGGGGATCGTCCGACCCGAGTCATTTCCTCGCCTCTTCGCCGATGTCGCGAGACTGCAGAGCCCCTGGCCCAGGCCCTTGGGGTGGAGCTGTTGGTCGATTCCCGTGTCGGCGAAATTCCTACCCCCGAGAGCATCCCCGCGACAGATCGACCAGCCTGGCTGCGCAAGGCGTTTGAGGGCACTTGGGAGCAGATTGACGGCGATCTGGACTATGGGGTTTGGGCCCAGGAGGTCGCTGCTGCCTTGGTCGACCATGCCGGCGCGGCGGTCTTCAGCCATTTCGTCGCTCTCAATGCCGCTGTCAGCGTCGCCACCGGCGAAGACAGGGTGGCGGCGTTTCGTCCGGACCATTGCTCGGTCACGGCATTCGAAGTGCGCGATGGTCGCTTGATCCTTGTCGAAAAAGGACGCGAAGCTCAAAGCCAGGTGCTCTGAGGGAATCGTCATGACCCGCGAGATCATGACCGTCGCTGAGATGGGCGCAGCAGACAGGGCCGCTGTTGCGGGAGGTGTTCCGACGACCGCCTTGATGGAGCGGGCCGGCCTGGCGGTCGCAGAGGCCGTGCGAGCCAGGTTCGAGCCCTGTCCGGTGGTGATCTGGTGCGGGCCTGGCGACAATGGCGGTGACGGTTACGTTGTTGCGCGTCATCTACAGGACAAGGGTTGGCCGGTCCGCGTCGAAGCGGCTGCCCCGCCGGCCACGACGGCCGCACAGTGGGCCGCAGGCCGCTGGAAGGGCGATGCGGAGCCTCTTTCCCCAGATCCTGTGCCCGCAGGTCTCTTTATAGACGCATTGTTTGGCGCGGGCCTTTCCCGGCCGCTGGAGGGTGACGTTGCCAGGCTTGCGCGGGCTGTCTCAGGACTCAAGGCGCCGGTCATCGCGATCGACACACCCAGCGGAATCGCCGGCGACACGGGGCGCGCTCAAGGCGACACTGCGTTTCGCGCCGATCTGACCGTAACCTTTCACCGGCGAAAGCCCGCCCATGTCCTCGCCGAAGGCCGCAGGGCGTGCGGGGAGATCCTAGTGGCGGATATAGGCCTTGAGGCTCCGTCGGACCCCTTCACATTGCATGAGAACACCCCAGACCTCTGGGTGGCCAAGTTTCCATGGCCCGCGCCGGACGCCCACAAGCACCGAAGAGGGCGTCTGAAGGTGATCAGCGGCGATTCCTGGAGCACAGGTGCTGCCCGTCTGGCGGCGCGGGGCGGTTTAAGAATCGGTGCGGGCGTTGTGACGATCCTTTCCCCGCCGGGCGCCCTGGCGGTGAACGCCGCCCATCTGGAAGCGGTTATGCTGGCACCTCTCGATAGCGAGGTCGGGCTTGAGGCGGACGCAGAGGCCGCGGACGCGGTGATTATCGGTCCCGCAGCAGGCGTGGGGGAGGGGACGATGCGCAATCTGTTCGCCATCGCCCGCACAGGCGCGGCCTTGATTGTCGATGCCGACGCCCTGACCAGCTTTCGGTACGATCCAGAAGCCCTGTTCTCGGCGCTGGACCGCGACGACGTGCTCACCCCGCATCCCGGTGAGTTCGAGCGGATCTTTCCGGGCCTGCTGGCGCGGTCGCCCGAACGGATCACGGCGGCCCGCGAGGCGGCCCGACTGGCCGGCGCAGTCGTGCTGCTGAAGGGGTCCGATACAGTCGTGGCGGCACCGGATGGTCGCGCCGCAGTGTCGTTGAACGGAACGCCCTGGTTGGCGACGGCGGGCTCGGGCGATGTTCTGGCAGGCTTCATCGGTGGCTTGATCGCCCAGGGCATGGATAGCTTTGAAGCGGCCTGCGCGGGAGTCTGGATTCATGCCGAGTGCGGAGCATTGCACGGTCCGGGGCTGATTTCCGAGGATCTGCCGGGGCTGGCGCCGGCGATTCTGGCCCGGCTGCTGGCCCGAAGCGACCTCTGATCCCCAAGGTGCCCTTGCGCCACGCGGTCTAAGTCCGTAAGCCGTGCGCCCACGCGGATGTGGCGAAACTGGTAGACGCACCAGATTTAGGTTCTGGCGCCGAGAGGCGTGGAGGTTCGAGTCCTCTCATCCGCACCAGTTCTAGGGGTCGTTCCCGCCTGCAAAGGGCCGGGCGCGACTTTTGCCGCTGGCGCTCTTGGATGGTCGCGCACGTCGTGACATAAGAGCGCTCTTTCGCCGCCCCGGCCTCGCGGGCGGCGTCGATGTTTTGGACCCCAGGGCGGACCCCCGACGCGTGCGTCGCAGGTCCGAGAATTTAAGAATGTCGATGCAGATCGTTGAAAAGTCGGGCGAAGGCCTCAGCCGCGTTTATGGAGTGACGGTGCCGGCCGCTGAGCTGGCTTCGCGTCTTGAAGCTCGGATCGCTGAAGTCGCGCCGCAAATGAACGTTAAGGGGTTCCGCCCCGGCAAGGTTCCCGCCGCGCACGTGCGCCGCCTGTATGGCAAGGCGCTGATGGGCGAAGTCGTCGAGCAGGCGCTCAACGAAACCACCCAGAAGGTTCTGGAAGACAACAAGCTGCGTCCGGCCGGCCAGCCCGACCTGAAGCCTTCGTCGGATATGGAAAAGGTCATCGCCGGTGGCGAAGATCTGTCGTTCGACCTGGCTGTTGAGGTCATGCCTGACTTCGAGCCGATCGATCCGACCACCATCGCTCTGACCAAGCCGGTCTACAAGGTGAGCGATGCCGAGGTCGATGAGGCCCTGGCAGAACTGGCCAAGCAGGCCCGCACCTATGAGCCCCGCAAGGGAAAGAGCCTGAAGGCGAAGGACGGCGATCAACTGCTGATCGACTTCGTCGGCACGGTTGACGGCGTTGAATTCGCAGGCGGCAAGGCTGAAGGTGCCGAGCTGGTGCTCGGTTCGGGCCAGTTCATTCCCGGTTTCGAAGAGCAACTGGTCGGTGCCAAGCCGGGCGACGAACTGGTCGTGAAGGTCACGTTCCCGGAAGACTATCAGGCCAAGGATCTGGCCGGTAAGGCTGCTGAATTCGCCACCAAGGTGACCGAAGTTCGCGCCCCGGTCGATGCTGAGGCCGATGACGAACTGGCCAAGCGCCTGGGCCTGTCGGATCTTGCCGCCCTCAAGGACCTTCTGAAGTCCAACCTGTCGGGCCGCTACGACAATTCCTCGCGCTTCAAGCTCAAGCGCGCCCTGCTGGACGTGCTGGACACCAGCCACGACTTCCCGCTGCCGCCGCGCATGGTGGACGCCGAGTTCGCCGGCATTTGGCAACAGGTCCAGGCCGACAAGACGCAGGGCGGCCTGCCGCCCGAAGACGCCGACAAGACCGAAGACCAGCTCAAGGACGAGTACCGCAAGATCGCCGAGCGCCGCGTGCGCCTGGGTCTGGTGCTCGCCGAGATCGGCCGCAAGAACGAAGTGGCCGTGACCGACCAGGAGCTGACCGACGCCATCATGCGCGAAGCCCGCCAGTATGGCGCGCAAGCTCAGCAGGTGTTCGATATGTATCGTCAGCGCACCGACCTGCAGGCCGCCCTGCGCGCCCCGATCTATGAAGACAAGGTCGTCGACCTGATCTTCGGCAAGGCCAAGATCGAGGAAAAGGAAGTTTCCAAGGACGAGCTCCTGGAAGAAGATGATCTGCCGGAAGGCTACGGCGGCTAAGGCTACCGTCCATCCTCGAATGGGGCGCGGCTCGCGAGGGCCGCGCCTTTTTCTTTGCCCAAAGCGTGGGGCGGGCTCCTTGCAACCTGTTAAGCCCCACGCGATATGCGTTAGCGACGCCGCGCGAGGTCTGATTCGCGCGGCCCTAAAACGCGAAAAAGGGCGACCCCTATGTATGATCCGATGGCGACGGCGATGAACCTCGTGCCGATGGTGGTCGAACAGACCAGCCGCGGCGAGCGTGCGTTCGACATTTTCTCCCGCCTTCTGAAAGAGCGGATCATCTTCCTGACCGGCCCCGTCGAAGACGGCATGGCCAGCCTGATCTGCGCTCAACTGCTCTTCCTGGAGTCCGAGAACCCCAAGAAGGAAATCGCCATGTACATCAACTCGCCGGGCGGCGTGGTGACGGCTGGCCTCGCGATCTATGACACCATGCAATACATCAAGAGCCCGGTCTCGACGGTGTGCATGGGCATGGCCGCCTCGATGGGCAGCCTGCTGCTGTGCGCCGGCGCCGCCGGCCACCGTATCTCGCTGCCGAACTCGCGCATCATGGTCCACCAGCCGTCGGGCGGCTTCCGCGGCCAGGCCTCGGACATCGAGCGCCACGCCGAGGACATCATCAAGACCAAGCGCCGCCTGAACGAGATCTACGTCAAGCATTGCGGTCGCACCTATGAAGAGGTTGAGCGCACGCTTGATCGCGACCACTTCATGAGCGCCGAAGAGGCCAAGGCCTGGGGTCTGATTGACCACATCAATGAGAGCCGCGACGGCCCAGACATCGCCGAATAGGACCTAGGCCACAAAACGATCAAGCCGCCGACCTCGGGGTCGGCGGCTTTTTCATTCGACACCAGCAGTTGCCAGGCTCTCTAGAGCGGGTGATCTGATGGAATCAGATCACCCGCTCTAGTCTTTTGTTTTCACGCGCGTTTCATTCCGAAAACCGGTTCCCACTTTTCGGAACGCGCCCTAGGCTGGCTTTCCGCGAAAGACGCGGAAGCCCCGCTCATCAGCGATCGCCAGCATCTCGGTGTCTCCTGACGTATCGCCATAGGCGGCCGTCAGACGCACAGAGTCGCCGAAGACTTCCTTCAGGCGGACAACCTTCTCCTTGGCGCGGCAATTCGGACCGGCCAGGGGGCCGATGACCTTGTCATTGAGATCGAAGGCCAGCCGGGTCCCGATAAGCATGTCAGCGCCCAGGCCGCGAGCGAACGGCGCGACGATGATATCCGGCGAGGCTGTCACGATCACCAGCTTGGCTCCCTTGGCGCGCCAGCGCCGCCAGACGGCCACGGCGTCGGGGCGGAAGAGGGAAGGGGCGTAAAGCTCGGCGAATGTCCGGGCGTCGGCTTCAAGCCGTGCCTGACTGACACCCTTCAGGAACTCGCGCACGGCGGCGGCTTTTAACTTGCCGCGATTGCGATTGAAGACGTAGGCGATCAGGGCAGGCGTTAGCCGGACAAGGCCCAGGGCCCAGCGAGCGGGCCCGGCGCGCCATTTCAGGAACGCATTGAAGCTGTCGCGCACGGTGAGCGTGCCGTCGAAATCGAACGCCACCAGCGCCGGCTCGCCCATCAGGTCACCGGTCATAGGCATCGATGCCGTAAGGCCCTTGGCCATCAGTGAGCGCTTCGCCATGGGTCTCCGCGCGCGACTGGCGCGTCCTGCTGTGTGGGCGGGTGTTCGACCACGATTCCTGCCTCGCTTCTAAGGTCTTCCACGATTGGTGGAAGGCCCATCGCGAACCAACTGTTGCGCCTTAACCCTTGCGCCCCATTTTAGGATAGAAAGCCATGACACGGCACACCGCATTCGTGAGTCCTGCGCCTGAAAAGGGTGGCAAGGGTTGTGAACTGCGGTCGGATCGGGGAATGTCAAGGATTAGACAACTCCCGGCCTGTAGGCTGTCCCTTCGGCGGCGGCGTGTGAGCCAGGAGCGGGTGTCGCGGCAGTAGCCGTCGCCGCCATAGCGTGAGAAGCGACCATGACGAAAGCCGCGAGCGGCGATACCAAGAGCACTCTGTATTGTTCTTTCTGCGGAAAGAGTCAGCATGAGGTGCGCAAGCTCATCGCGGGACCGACGGTCTTCATTTGCGATGAATGCGTCGAGCTCTGCATGGATATCATCCGCGAAGAGCACAAGATTGCTTTCGTGAAGTCGAAGGATGGTGTCCCGACCCCACGCGAAATCTGCGAGGTTTTGGACGATTACGTAATCGGTCAGGGGCATGCCAAGAAGGTGCTCGCTGTCGCGGTTCACAATCACTACAAGCGCCTGAACCACGCCTCTAAGAACAACGACGTCGAACTGGCCAAGTCGAATATCCTGCTGGTCGGCCCGACGGGCACCGGCAAGACGCTTCTGGCCCAGACCCTGGCGCGAATCATCGACGTGCCCTTCACGATGGCTGACGCCACCACCCTGACCGAAGCCGGTTATGTGGGTGAAGATGTCGAGAACATCGTGCTGAAGCTGCTGCAGGCCGCCGACTACAACGTCGAACGTGCCCAGCGCGGCATCGTCTATATCGACGAAATCGACAAGATCAGCCGCAAGTCCGACAATCCGTCGATCACCCGCGACGTATCGGGTGAAGGCGTGCAGCAGGCCCTTCTGAAGATCATGGAAGGCACCGTAGCCTCCGTGCCGCCGCAGGGCGGGCGCAAGCATCCTCAGCAGGAGTTCCTGCAGGTCGACACGACCAACATCCTGTTCATCTGCGGCGGCGCTTTCGCGGGCCTGGAGCGCATCATCTCGGCACGCGGCCAGGGCAAGTCTATCGGCTTCGGCGCCAAGGTGGCCGATCCGGAAGAGCGTCGCACGGGCGAGATCCTGCGCAACGTCGAGCCGGATGATCTGCAGCGCTTTGGCCTGATCCCGGAATTCATCGGTCGTCTGCCTGTGATCGCCACCCTGGAGGACCTCGACGAGGCGGCCCTGGTGAAGATCCTGACCGAACCGAAGAATGCCTTCGTCAAGCAGTATCAGCGCCTGTTCGAGATGGAGAACATCGGCCTGACCTTCACCGAAGACGCCCTGCATGGTGTGGCCACCAAGGCCATCGCCCGCAAGACCGGCGCCCGCGGGCTTCGCTCGATCATGGAAGGCATCCTGCTGGAGACCATGTTCGAACTGCCCAACTATGAGGGCGTCGAGGAAGTGGTCGTCAACGCCGAGGTCGTCGAAGGCCGCGCTCAGCCGTTGTTGATCTATGCCGAGAAAAAGGGTGGGGCCGCTTCGGCCTAAGCTCGAACTTGAACCCCTTCTGATGCTTTTCGAAAAGGCATCAGAAGGGGCTTCAGGCATTTCGCGAGAAAACACGCAAATGCTCGTCACGAGCAGAATTTAATGGGCTGGAGCGTGGAAAAGCGCTTCACCCCCTTCTCGTGTTTGTCGCCTTCGGGGCAATGCCAGCGTTGCCTGCAATACCGTTTCAGGATGTTTGAAAACGACCGCACTCGTCGTGCAACTTGACCGCGCGTCCGCGACCTGTGGTCGCTAAGCACGGGTCGTGCTTGAAGATCGTCGCGAAACGTCCACATAAATAACGACCATTCGTCCAGTCCCGGGCGGACGGGTCGCACGACTCAGGCGCATCGTCTGGTGTGACGGCGGCCCGCATGGCTGAGCGCGAGTGCAACGCGTCAGCCAGGAGTAGAAAGCATCATGTCTGAGATTCGTACGCTTCCTGTGCTGCCCCTGCGCGATATCGTTGTGTTCCCGCACATGGTGGTTCCGCTGTTCGTAGGCCGTGACAAGTCCGTGCGCGCCCTTGAAGAGGTGATGCGCGGTGACAAGCAGATCCTGCTGGTGACCCAGAAGAACTCGGCTGACGATGACCCGGCACCGGGCGACATCTACGACGTCGGTGTTCTGGCGACCGTGCTGCAACTGCTGAAGCTTCCCGATGGCACCGTAAAGGTGCTGGTTGAAGGCAAGGGCCGCGCAGCGGTCGTGCGGTTTACCGATCAAGAGTCCTTCTACGAGGCCCAGATCGGGGAAGTGAACGAGGACGAGGGCGTGGGTCCCGAAGCCGAAGCGCTTTCGCGCGCCGTGGTCGAGCAGTTCGAGAACTACGTCAAACTGAACAAGAAGGTGCCGCCCGAGGCCCTGGCGTCGATCCCGCAGATCGCTGAACCGGCCAAGCTGGCCGACAGCATCGCCGCTCACCTGTCGGTGAAGATCAGCGACAAGCAGCACCTGCTGGAAATCTTCGACATCGTGAAGCGCCTTGAGAAGGTCTTCGCCCTTATGGAGGGCGAGATCAGCGTCCTGCAGGTCGAGAAGAAAATCCGCTCGCGCGTAAAGCGCCAGATGGAGAAGACCCAGCGCGAATACTATCTGAACGAGCAGATGAAGGCGATCCAGCGCGAGCTGGGCGATCCTGACGACCAACGGGACGAACTGATCGACCTCGAAAAGCGGATCAAAAAGACCCGGCTTTCCAAGGAAGCCCGCGTCAAGGCTGAAGGCGAGCTCAAGAAGCTGCGCAACATGAGCCCGATGTCTGCCGAGAGCACGGTGGTGCGCAACTATCTCGACTGGATGCTGTCGATCCCGTGGGGCAAGGCCAAGACCAAGAAGATCGACCTGAACGAGGCCGAAGCCATCCTCGACGCCGACCACTACGGGCTGGAAAAGGTCAAGGAACGCATACTTGAGTACCTCGCCGTTCAGGCGCGCACTAACTCGCTGAAGGGGCCGATCCTCTGCCTGGTCGGACCTCCCGGCGTCGGCAAGACCTCGCTGGGCAAGTCGCTGGCCAAGGCCACGGGCCGCGAGTTCGTGCGGATGAGCCTTGGCGGGGTCCGCGACGAGGCCGAGATCCGCGGCCACCGCCGTACCTATATCGGTTCGATGCCCGGCAAGGTCATCCAGTCGATGAAGAAGGCCAAGACGACCAACGCCTTCGTCCTGCTGGATGAAATCGACAAGATGGGCAGCGACTATCGCGGCGATCCTGCCTCGGCTCTGCTCGAAGTGCTGGACCCGTCGCAGAACTCGGCTTTCGGCGATCACTATCTGGAGGTCGATTACGACCTCTCGCAGGTGATGTTCGTTACGACGGCCAACAGCCTCAACATGCCCCAGCCGCTGCTGGACCGCATGGAGATCATTCGCATCGCCGGCTACACCGAGGATGAGAAGCTCGAGATCGCCACGCGCCATGTCCTGCCAAAACTCGTCAAGGACCACGGTCTGAAGGACTCTGAGTTCGTGGTGCCCGAAAAGGCTATCCGCGACCTGATCCGCTATTATACCCGCGAAGCCGGCGTGCGGTCGCTTGAGCGGGAACTGGGCAAGCTGGCTCGCAAGGCTGTCCGTGACCTGGGCCGTGAGAAGATCACGACCATCACGATCGATGACGAGCGTCTGGCCAAGTATGCGGGCGTCAAGAAGTACCGCTATGGCGAGACCGACGAGGTCGATCAGGTTGGCATCGTCACCGGTTTGGCCTGGACCGAGTTCGGCGGAGACATCCTGACGATTGAGGCGGTGAAAATGCCGGGCAAGGGCCGCATGACGGTCACCGGTAACCTCAGGGACGTGATGAAGGAGTCGATCTCGGCGGCTCAATCCTATGTTCGCTCTAGGGCGCTGCACTTTGGCGTCAAGCCGCCGATCTTCGAAAAGACCGACGTGCACATCCACGTGCCGGATGGCGCGACGCCCAAGGACGGACCGTCGGCCGGCGCCGCCATGGCCGTGGTCATGGTCTCGGTTCTGACCGGTATCCCCATTCGCAAGGATATCGCCATGACCGGCGAGATCACCCTGCGGGGTCGTGTCACGGCGATCGGAGGTCTCAAGGAAAAGCTGCTCGCGGCGCTACGCTCCGGCGTGAAGACCGTACTGATCCCCGAAGAGAACGAAAAGGATCTGGTCGACGTACCGCAGTCGGTGAAGGACGGACTTGAGATTATCCCGGTCTCGACCGTGGATGAGGTGCTCAAACATGCCCTGATTGGCCCCTTGACGCCGATCGAGTGGAGCGAGGCTGATGAGCCAATTGCTGCAACTGCGAAGGTCGAAGACGGAGACGCGGACGCCGTTTTGACCCACTGAGTTAAGTTACCGTCGATAAGTTGTGCGGCGCGGGTCATTCCCGCGCCGCCTTCGTTTGACGGGACTTTTTCTGCGGCCATAATCTCCGCCGAGCGAAGCGGCATCGGCTTTTACAAGGCGCCGCCGCTCTCAGGCTGGGAGAAAAACATGACCACAAAAGCCGAACTCGTAACGGCGATCGCCGAAAAGGCGGGCATCAACAAAAATCAGGCCAAGGACGCTCTGGAAGCCTTCATCGAATCCGTCACCGACTCGCTGAAGTCGGGCCAGGACGTACGCCTCGTGGGCTTCGGCACGTTCAAGGCAGTGGCCCGCGCGGCGGGCACCGCCCGAAATCCCCGCACAGGCGAAACGGTGAATCGCCCGGCCTCGAAGACCGCGCGTTTCCAGGTCGGCGAAGGCCTGAAGACCAGCCTGAACGGCTAAGACGTTTTCAACGTTAAGAGGGCGGCGCGCCGTGTGGCGCGCTTGCCCTTTTTCTTTTCTCGCTTTGCGCAAACGGTTTCGAAGGCTAGAAGGCCCGACGCATTTTTGTGGGCGGTTAGCTCAGCGGTAGAGCGTCTCGTTTACACCGAGAGGGTCGGGGGTTCGATCCCCTCACCGCCCACCAATCTTTGCGATGCCTCGGGGCGATCCACGATCGGCCCCGCCGGCCAGCAGCCTAAATCAGGGCTTCCAAAGCTGCAGTTGCGGAGCCGGCCTTGATACCTGCTCGAATCGCCTGGCCCAGGGCTGCGGCAGCCTCCCGGTGGGCCGGCGAATTCAGCAAATTTTCTATCGCAGCGTGGATCGTCTCAACAGTGGCGTCTGGTGCCAGGCGGAGACCCGCGCCGCGTGCGACCACGCGGGCAGCGTTGTCGTTCTGATCGCGACCGATGGGCAGGCACAGCAGCGGAACGCCGGCTAGCAGCGGGCGCAAGGTTGAGCCGTGACCGGCATGGGTGACGAACAGCGCTGCGCTATTCAGTAAGGCACCGTGTGACGCTGCCCTGACGACCATGACATTGTCTGGCGCGACGAATTCCTCCGGTGACAGCGTGGGCCCCGTCGTCACGACGCCGCGGACTGGCAATTGGCCCAGGGCGCTGATCACCGCCTGCAGAGCGCGTTCTTGAGCCTGGTAGAGGCTGGAGAACGACACCAGCACCAACGGCGTGTCGCCATCCTGTGGCGTGAACGGTTCGGCCCAGGCCGGGTCAGCCAGATATGGCCCCACATAGGCGAAAGGTGCGGGCAGGGGATCGGGTGCAAAGTCGAAGGCCGGGCTGGTGGCCATCAGGATCCGGTCGGCGTGATCCAGTTGAGTGAAGAGGTCGTTCAGGGGGGGCAGGCCCAACTCGGCGCGAGCGGCATTCAGCGCCGGCAGACCGGCCTGGAAAAAGGATCGGCTCATCTGGCTGACCATGGCGTGCATGGCGCGCTCATCGTCCGATGTCGCCGCCGGCATTCCGGCGCCGAACGGCGGAGCCCCCGCAAGGGTCGGCAGCGACCAGATATTGGCGGCCAGCAGGGCCAACGGGAGACCTCGCGCCTCGGCGGCGGCCATGACGCCCAGCAATAGCTCCTGACTGACGACCACATCGGGTGAAAAGGTGTCGATGACCTCCAGCGTGTCGCGGGCATAGTCCAGCGCCGGGCCTGCCATCACCCGGTCTAGCAGCCGGTGGATCACCTCCAGCGGACTATCAGCCTCGTGGTCCTTCAGGCGGTCGTCTTCGCGGGTCTTGCCGGTCTGGCTGGGTGCTGTCTTCCAGGCACGAAACGGCAGCCCGAGCGGCGTGGCGTCGGCGGCGTTGCAGGCGTCGCTGAGCACCAGGACCTGATGACCCGCGTCCTGCACCTCGCGCGCGACCAGCATCAGGGGCTGGACGTGTCCGCCGCCTTCCCAAGTGGTGAAGAGAAAACGCGCCATCTTAACTCCGCTTCGAGTGTCCTGGGGCTTACGCGCATGCGGTTCGCCTTGCCAAGAGCGATCAAAATGATTTCCCTGCGCCGACCGCGAGCCCCAGCCTGTGGTCAGCGCCGGCCCCCTGTGCGGCTGATCCCGGCCGAGGACCCAACAGGGGGCGGCAAGGTCGGCAAGGGCGGACGGCGCGCGTTCTTGATGCGCGTTCGTCCCGACCTTCTGGCGTCGGTTGATCGGCTTGCCGCGGCCGAACTGCGGAGGGTCAACGCCCAGGGCAAGATGCTGCTGCGCAAGGCCCTGGCGCGACGCGGCTCAGGTCTCAGACCGCCCAGTGACCTCGGTGCAGAGGAACTCTAGTTGTCGCGAAAGCTTTATCGTTCCGAGGTCGAATAGAGGGACCCGGTATTTCGATAAGGATTCGGCATGGCGGATGTGAGATCCGATCGCACTCTCGGCCCTCCAGGCTTTTCGGAAGACACCCGTCCGATTTCGAACGCGGCTGTCAGGCTTGTCGACACGACGATGCTCTATGCCCCGCGTAGCGGCGGCGTGCGCCGTTACCTCAACTCAAAGCGGGCTTGGCTGAGCGCGAATCGGCCGGGAGTCAGCCACACCCTGGTCGTGCCGGGTGCCCGTGATGCCTATGATGGACAGGGGCGGGTCTCGATCTATGCCGCCCCCCTGCCTTTTGGAGACGGCTATCGCTGGCCGGTCGTCAAGCAGGCCTGGATGGAGCGGCTTGCTCGTCAGGGTCCCGATATCATTGAGGCGGGCGATCCCTACACGCCGGGACTGGCGGCCTTGCGCGCTGGCGAGGCACTCGGGGTGCCCGTTGTTGGCTTTTGTCACACGGATCTGGGCGCACTGGCCGCCCTGCACATCGGCGAATGGGCCGAGAAACCGGTCCAGAAGCGTTGGGCGGCGATCTATGGCCAATTCGATCAGGCCGTTGCGCCCAGCCAGTTCATCGCCGGACGTTTGATCGAGGCAGGCGTGACCAACGCCATCGGCCTGCCTTTGGGGGTGGACGTCGACATTTTCCACCCAGGGAGAGCCGATCCTTCCGGCCTGCGCGCCAGGCTTGGGCTCACCGAACGTCATCGTATTCTGGTCTTTGCAGGACGCCCGGCACGGGAGAAGCGCCTGGATGTGCTGGTCGAGGCGGTGGAACGACTGGGAGAACCCTATGTGCTGCTCCTGATCGGCGCGGGCGGCGCGGCACCCGCCAGCGACCGTGTGATCTGCATGGACTATCAGCGCGATCCACAGTGCCTGGCGGCTGTTCTGGCCAGTTGCGACGCCTTTGTTCACGCCAATGACAACGAACCGTTCGGGCTCGTGGTTCTGGAGGCCATGGCCTGTGGCCTTCCTGTTATCGGCATCGCGGCGGGTGGCGTTGCGGAGTCGGTCGACGAGTCCGTCGGTGCCCTGTCACCTGTATCGGAAGCTGGCGCCTTTGCCGAAGCGATCGAGTCGGTGTTCAGCCGAGGTGCCGAGGCGCTAGGCGACGCTGCAAGGCGGCGCGCCGAATCACGGCACGGCTGGGATGCGGTCTTCCGAAAGCTTTGCGGGATCTATGGACGGCTGACCGGGCACGACGGGTTTGCTGACCCGGTCACGCCCCGTCTTCGCCACTAGCCGCCAACGGTCAGGCCGCCAAGGCCATGTCGGAACGCACGCCGGCCAGGATTTCGTAGCTCCGCACCCGCGCCGCATGGTTGTGGATCTGCGAGGCGGCCATGATTTCGTCTGCACCCGTCAGGGCCAGCACCGATTCGATCTTATGGCGTATGGTCTGGGGCGACCCAACCGCAGAGTAGCGGAAGGTATGGTCCAGGCCCGCCAGTTCCGCCGGCGATGCGATCTGAGTGATATCGTCGACCGGCGGCGGCAGCAGCCCGGGGTTGCCACGTCGCAGAGCGAGGAACTGTTGCTGGGTCGAGGTCGACAGTCGCGCGGCCTCGGCATCGGTCTGTGCCGCGCAAACGCCGATACACACCATCAGATAGGGCGCTGCGAGCGATTCGGACGGCTTGAAGTGTCGACGATAGAGCGTCACCGCATCCATCAGATGATCGGGCGCAAAATGGGCCGCGAAGGCAAAGGGCAGACCCAGGGCGGCAGCCAACTGGGCGCTGTAGGTGCTGGACCCCAAAAGCCAGAGCGGCACGTCCTGCCCCTCGCCAGGGACCGCCCGGACTGACTGCCCCGGCTGGGCTGGCCTGAACCAGTTCTGTAGCTCGACGACGTCCTGGGCGAACGAATCAACCGCCCCCATGTAGCGGCGCAGAGCACGCGTCGTGGCCTGATCGGTACCCGGCGCGCGACCCAAGCCCAGGTCGATGCGTCCGGGAAAGAGCGCCGCCAATGTGCCGAACGCTTCGGCCACCATCAGGGGTGCATGGTTTGGCAGCATGATTCCGCCCGAGCCGACTCGAATGGTCGAGGTGCCGGCTGCCACGTGACCGATTGCCACGGCCGTTGCGGCGCTGGCGATGCCCGGCATGTTGTGATGCTCGGCCAGCCAGTAGCGGTGAAAGCCCAGTCGCTCGGCGTTTCGCGCAAGGTCGAGACTGTTGCGCAAGGCGTCGCCGACAGTGGAGCCCATGGGCACGGGTGCCAGGTCAAGAACGGAAAAGACGGGGGAGGGCGCTTGAGTCATCCACGTTACATCGTGTCGTGGCGCATCAACCTCAAGGCTTTTACGCCTTTCGAGCCGCAAAGCCGCTCAAATCGGTCGCTTTTGGGGAATTGCGCCGGACGGTGGCGCGAATGACGGGACTTGAACCCGCGACCTCCGGCGTGACAGGCCGGCGCTCTAACCAACTGAGCTACATCCGCGTCGAGCGCCGGGGCGCGACAATCGTCCGTATTGGCCGAAGAGAAGAGGGAAGCAGAACCACCCGAAAGTGGCGCGAATGACGGGACTTGAACCCGCGACCTCCGGCGTGACAGGCCGGCGCTCTAACCAACTGAGCTACATCCGCATCTAGCCTTCGCCGAAGCGAAAGTGCGACCCGCCCTTCGGCGAGGCGCGTCTGATATGTCGGTCGCGGACTCGTGTCAACGCTCATGTCGTCGAAGCTGTGGACGAGCTGCAGTTGCGACCGTTTCTCAATGTGTCGCAGGCGTTTGAAGCGTGGGCGGGCATGGGCTACAACCCGCTCGATTCAAGCCAAGGGCTGTCATGAACGCCTTCCTCCTCCAGTACCTGCCCATCGTGATCTTTCTCGGGATTGCGACCGTTGTCGGCGTCGCATTTCTGGCCGCAGCCGCCGTGCTCGCGCCCCGGGCGCCGGACCCTGAAAAGCTGTCCGCATACGAATGCGGCTTCAATGCCTTCGACGATGCGCGCATGAAGTTCGATGTCCGGTTTTATCTGGTCTCGATCCTGTTCATCATCTTCGATCTGGAAGTGGCGTTCCTGTTTCCCTGGGCCGTCAGCCTGATGAAGCTGCCGCACGAAGCGGCCGCTTTCGCCTTCTGGTCGATGATGACCTTCCTGGGCGTTCTGACTGTCGGCTTTATCTATGAATGGAAGAAGGGCGCCCTCGAATGGGAGTGATCGTTCCCGCCAATAGCTCGCCCGCCAATGGCGTGTCGCTGATCCCGGCTGGTTCTGCTGGCCGCTCGACGGTTCAGGGCTATGACCCCAAGTTGCACGATCCCTTCTTCGACGGGATCTCGGGCCAGTTGGCCGACAAGGGCTTCATCACCGCCGCAGCCGATGACCTCATCACCTGGGCCCGCACGGGTTCGCTGATGTGGATGACCTTCGGCCTGGCCTGCTGCGCTGTCGAGATGATGCAATCGGCCATGCCGCGCTACGATCTCGAGCGCTATGGCTTTGCACCGCGCGCCAGCCCGCGTCAGAGCGATGTGATGATTGTCGCGGGCACGCTGACCAACAAGATGGCTCCGGCTCTGCGCAAGGTCTATGACCAGATGCCCGAGCCGCGGTACGTGATCTCGATGGGCAGCTGCGCCAATGGCGGTGGCTATTACTATTACAGCTATAGTGTTGTGCGCGGCTGCGATCGCGTGGTGCCTGTGGACATCTACGTCCCAGGTTGTCCGCCGACCGCCGAGGCTCTGGTCTATGGCGTGCTGCAATTGCAAAAGAAGATCCGTCGCACCGGGACCATCGAGCGATGA
This sequence comes from Caulobacter sp. AVps18, assembly GCF_058681425.1. Taxonomy (NCBI): domain Bacteria; kingdom Pseudomonadati; phylum Pseudomonadota; class Alphaproteobacteria; order Caulobacterales; family Caulobacteraceae; genus Caulobacter; species Caulobacter sp. AVps18. Next base: position 3,399,755 of record NZ_CM178737.1, on the reverse strand, counting down.
GCGAAACCCTCGAGGCCCTCGGCCAGGACATTGTCGCCCGCGCACCAGGCGTGCTGGGCCACTCGGTGGCGTTCGGCGAACTGACCATCGTGGCGCGCGCCGCGACGATCTGCGATACGCTGGTCTTCCTGCGTGACGACGCCGCCTGCCGTTTTCATCAGCTGATCGACCTGGCCGGTGTAGACTATCCCGAACGCGCCGCGCGGTTCGACGTGGTCTATCACCTGCTGTCGCTGGTGAAGAACCAGCGCATCCGCCTGAAGATCTCTACCGACGAGGACACACCGGTTCCAACCATCACCCCGGTCTTCGAAGTCGCCAACTGGTTCGAGCGCGAGGCGTTCGACATGTACGGCATCTTCTTCGACGGGCATCCGGACCTGCGCCGGATCCTGACGGACTACGGCTTCCACGGCCATCCGCTGCGGAAAGACTTCCCGATGACCGGCTATGTCGAGGTTCGCTACGATGACGAGCTGAAGCGGGTGGTCTATGAGCCGGTGAAGATCACCGAATTCCGTGCCTTTGATTTCCTCTCCCCCTGGGAGGGTGCCAAATATGCCCTGCCGGGCGACGAAAAAGCGGAGGCCAAGTGATGGCTGACGACGCTTCCATCGTTCCCGCGATCCCGGAGACCCCGGTTCGCAAGTTCAATATCAATTTCGGTCCGCAACACCCGGCCGCGCACGGCGTGCTGCGCCTGGTGCTTGAGCTGGACGGCGAAATTGTCGAGCGCGTCGATCCGCACATCGGCCTGCTGCATCGCGGCACCGAAAAGCTGATGGAGGCGCGCACCTACCTCCAGAACATCCCGTACTTTGACCGCCTCGACTATGTGGCGCCGATGAACCAGGAGCATGCTTTCTGCCTGGCCATCGAGAAGCTGCTGGGCGTTGAAGTCCCCCGGCGCGGTTCGATCATCCGGGTGCTCTACTCGGAAATCGGACGTATTCTGAGCCACCTGCTGAACGTGACGACCCAGGCCATGGACGTTGGCGCTCTGACGCCGCCGCTCTGGGGCTTCGAGGAGCGCGAAAAGCTGATGGTGTTCTACGAGCGCGCCTGCGGCGCTCGTCTGCACTCCAACTATTTCCGGCCAGGCGGCGTCCACCAGGACCTGCCGCCACAACTGATTGAAGACATCGACACCTGGGCCAAGGCGTTCCCCAAGGTCTGTGACGATATCGAAGGTCTGATCACCGACAACCGCATCTTCAAGCAGCGGAACGTCGACATCGGCCTGGTGACTCGTCAGGAAGCGATCGACTGGGGCTTCTCGGGCGTGATGGTGCGGGGCTCGGGTATCGCCTGGGACCTGCGTCGCAACCAGCCCTACGAGTGCTATAACGACTTCGAGTTCGATATCCCGCTGGGCAAGAACGGCGACTGCTACGATCGCTATCTGTGCCGCATGCAGGAAATGCGCGAGTCGACCAAGATCATCCGTCAGGCCTGCGAGATGCTCCGCAACACGCCCGGCCCGGTGATGACCGAAGACAACAAGGTCAGCCCGCCGCGCCGCGCTGAGATGAAGCGCTCGATGGAAGCCCTGATCCATCACTTCAAGCTGTATACCGAGGGCTTCCGCACCCCGGCCGGCGAGGTCTATGCCTGCGTCGAAGCCCCCAAGGGCGAGTTCGGCGTGTTCGTGGTCTCGGACGGCACCAACAAGCCCTATCGCTGCAAGATCCGCGCGCCGGGCTTCCCACACCTGGCGGCCATGGACTGGATCAACAGGGGCCACCAACTGGCCGACGTCTCGGCCATCCTTGGCTCGCTGGATATCGTGTTCGGGGAGATCGACCGTTGAGCCTGGCTGTTGTCGCCCAAGCCCAGCTGGACGCCTACAATGCGCAGGACGTCGACGGGCTGTGCCGGTACTTTGCCGACGACGTGATGGTCGCCGATCTGAACGCCGAGCCGAACCTGCATGGCGTCGCGGCTTTCCACGAGCGCCATGTCGGTCTGTTCGCCCAGTTTCCGCAGAATCGCGCCGAACTGCTGTCGCGCGTGGTGATCGGCAACAGGGTCATCGACCATGAGCGGGTCTTCCGTTCGCCCGACGCGACGCCTTTCGAGGTCGCCGCCATCTACACCTTCGCCGGCGACAAGATCGCCCGCGTCGATTTCGTGAAAGCCTGACGCATGTCCGTTCGTCGTCTCGCCAAGCAGCAGCCCGCCAGCTTCGCCTTCACGGCTGAAAGCCAGGCCAAGGCCGACTGGTGGAAAGCCAAGTACCCCGCCGAGCGCAAGCAATCGACGGTGATCCCCATGCTCTGGCTTGCCCAGAAGCAGGAGGGCTGGATTTCCGAACCCGCCATCCAGGAAATCGCCAAGCAGCTTCAGATGCCCGTTATCCGGGTTCTGGAAGTGGCGACCTTCTACGTGATGTTCCAGCTCCAGCCGGTCGGCAAGGTGGCTTTCGTCCAGCTTTGCGGCACCACGCCGTGCCAGTTGCGCGGCGCTTTGGACCTGCGCGCAGTGCTGAAGGACAAGATTGGCGACGCCAACCACGTCTCGGCCGATGGCAAGTTCAGCTGGGAAGAAGTCGAGTGCCTGGGCGCGTGCTGCAACGCACCGATGGCCGCGATCAATGACTACTACTATGAGGACCTGACGCCGGAGAGCCTGGCCCAGATCCTCGATGACTTCGCCGCCGGCAAGTCGCCCCAGCCGGGCAGCTATAATGGTCGCAAGGCGTCCGAGCCCAAGGATTCGATCAAGACCCTGACCGATCCCAAGCTCTTCGACGGCTCGCTGGCCAAGAAGATCAAGATCCCCAACCTGCCCGAAAAGCCCAAAAAGGCTCCCAAGGCCGAGCCCGCCGCCTGATGTCCACTGACGCCGTCCTCCAGAAGAAGCGCCTGACCACGATGCTTGCCATCGACGCGGTCTGCTTCGTGCTGGCCGGCGCGGCGATCGTCGGCCATGTCAGCTTTGGGGTGGGCTGGCTGTTGCCGGCTTTCCTCGCCCTGGTGGCCGGCGGCCTTGGTGCGCAGATCTGGTTCGTGCTGGGCTGGATGCGCGCCGCAAAGGCGGAAGAGGGGGCTTCGTCATGATCGACGACAGCGACCTCAACACACGCCGGGCCGTTTATGCCGACACGATTCGGGCGCTTGGTCGCCGGGAACGCGGCCTTGGCTTTGTCGCCAGCCTGCTGGGGGCCTTGTTGCTAATCTGGGGCCGCATGGTTCCAGGAGCGCCGCAAGGGGCCGTTGTCGCAGGCCTTGTGACAATTGCCGTTGGCTGGCTGCTTTTCGTCTATGTCATCCTTCGTCGGACGCGGTATGTGCGCGCCCATCCATTCGATCCGCAAAGCTGAGTCATGGTCGGTATCCTCGAAGACAAGGACCGCATTTTCACCAACCTCTATGGTCTCCACGATTGGGGCCTTGAGGGTGCGAAGACGCGCGGCTGCTGGAATGGCACCAAGGACATCCTGGACGCGGGTCGCGACTGGATCATCGACAACATGAAGAACTCCGGCCTGCGTGGCCGGGGCGGGGCGGGCTTCGGCACCGGCCTGAAGTGGTCGTTCATGCCCAAGGAAGTGAAGGACGGTCGTCCGCACTATCTGGTCGTCAACGCCGACGAATCCGAGCCGGGCACCTGCAAGGACCGGGAGATCATGCGGCATGACCCGCACCTCCTGATCGAAGGTTGCCTGATCGCCTCGCGCGCCATGCTGGCCCATGCCTGCTACATCTACATCCGCGGCGAATATGTCCGTGAGCGTGAAGTGCTCGAAGCGGCGATCAAGCAGGCCTACGAGGCCAAGCTGATCGGCAAGAACAACATCCATGGCTGGGACTTCGACCTCTACGTCCACCATGGCGCCGGGGCCTATATCTGCGGCGAAGAGACCGCGCTGCTCGAAAGCCTGGAAGGCAAGAAGGGCCAGCCGCGCCTGAAGCCGCCATTCCCGGCCGGCGCGGGCCTCTACGGCATGCCGACCACGGTCAACAACGTCGAGAGCATCGCTGTCGCAGGGACGATCCTGCGTCGCGGCGCTTCGTGGTTCGCGGGCTTTGGCCGCCCCAACAACACCGGCACCAAGCTCTTCTGCGTCAGCGGGCACGTGAACACGCCCTGCAACGTCGAAGAGGCCATGAGCATCCCGTTCCGTCAGCTGATCGAGGATCACTGCGGCGGCATTCGGGGCGGCTGGGGCAATCTGAAGGCCGTGATCCCGGGCGGCTCGTCCGTGCCGATGATCCCCGCCGAACAATGCGAAGACCTGCCGATGGACTTCGACGCCCTGCGCGCTCTGCGCTCGGGCCTCGGCACCGCCGCCGTCATCGTCATGGACAAGGACACCGACCTGGTCCGCGCCATCGCGCGCCTGAGCTACTTCTACAAGCACGAGAGCTGCGGCCAGTGCACCCCGTGCCGCGAAGGCACCGGCTGGATGTGGCGGGTCATGGAACGCATGGTCACCGGCGAGGCCGATCCCAAAGAAATCGACACCCTGCTGGACGTCACGACCCAGGTTGAAGGGCACACCATCTGCGCCCTGGGAGACGCGGCCGCCTGGCCGATCCAGGGCCTGTTCCGTCACTTCCGCCACGAGGTGGAAGACCGGATCGCATCCTATCGTAGCGGTCGCCTGCACGTGCAGGGCGCCAAGCTGATCGCGGCGGAGTAACAAGCATGGCTATCGCCAAGGTCAACGGCGTCGAGGTCGAGTTCGAGCCCGGCATGACGGTTCTGCAGGTTGCGGAACTGGCCGGGGAAGAGATCCCGCGCTTCTGTTATCACGAGCGCCTCAGCATCGCCGGCAACTGCCGGATGTGCCTGGTTGAGGTGAAGCCTGGTCCGCCCAAGCCGCAGGCGTCGTGCGCCCTACCGGCCGCTGAGGGCCAGGAGATCTTCACCAAGACTCCGATGGTCAAGAAGGCCCGCGAAGGGGTGATGGAGTTCCTGCTCATCAACCACCCGCTGGATTGCCCGATCTGCGACCAGGGCGGCGAGTGCGACCTGCAGGACCAGGCCATGGGCTATGGCCGCGACGACAGCCGTTACGAAGAGAACAAGCGCGCGGTTGAAGAGAAGGCCATGGGCCCGCTCATCAAGACCGTGATGACGCGCTGCATCCAGTGCACGCGCTGCGTCCGCTTCATCACCGAAGTCGCCGGTTCGCCGGAAATTGGTCTGATCTCGCGCGGCGAAGACGTTGAAATCACGACCTATCTGGGCGCGGCAGTGACGTCGGAACTGTCGGCCAATGTGATCGATCTCTGCCCGGTCGGCGCACTGACTTCCAAGCCTTACGCCTTCGAGGCCCGGCCGTGGGAGCTGAAGAAGACCGAGAGCATCGACGTCATGGACGCGTTGGGTTCGGCAATCCGTGTGGACAGCCGCGCCGCAGCGGTTCTTCGCGTGCTGCCGCGCGTCAATGAGGACGTCAACGAAGAGTGGATCTCGGACAAGACGCGCTACGCCGTCGACGGCCTGCAGCGCCAGCGTCTGGATCGTCCCTATGTCCGCGTCGGTGGCCGTCTGCAGCCTGCGAGCTGGGGCCAGGCCTTCGCGGCCGTGGCCGAGAAGATCCAGGCGACCGCGCCTGACCGCATCGGCGTCATCGCCGGCGATCTGCAGGACGCCGAAAGCCTGAAGGCGACCAAGGACCTCTTCACCGCCCTGGGCGTCAAGAACCTCGACGCTCGTCAGGACGGCGTGGCTTTGGGGGATGGCCCGCGCGAAAGCTGGCTGTTCAATTCGACGATTGCCGGCATTGAGAATGCCGACGTCATTCTGCTGGTCGGGACGAACCCTCGCGTTGAGGCGCCGGTGCTCAACACCCGTCTGCGCAAGCAGTGGATCGCTGGCAAGCTGCGCGTCGGCGTGATCGGCGAGCAGGGCGACCTGACCTACGAGTACGACTATCTGGGCGCCGGCGCGAAGAGCCTGTCGGGTCTGGCCAAGAACAAGTCGGACTTCGTCACGGCCTTCAAGAGCGCCGAGCGTCCCGCCATCATCATCGGCCAGGGCGCGCTGACCCGCGCCGACGGCTCCGCCGTGCTCAAGGCAGCCGCTGGCGTGGCCAAGGCGTTCAACGTCGTGAAGGCCGGCTGGAACGGCTGGAACGTGCTGCACACGGCGGCTTCGCGCGTCGCCGGCCTCGACATGGGCTTCGTCCCGGCCGAGGGTGGCCTGACTGCGGGGCAGATGCTGAAGCCGGGTGCCCTGGACGTTCTGTTCATGCTGGGTGCCGACGAGTGCGAAACCGCCGCTTCGGACGCCTTCAAGATCTATCTGGGCACCCATGGCGACGCCGGGGCGCACAATGCCGACGTCATCCTGCCGGGCGCTGCCTATACCGAGAAGAACGGGCTCTATGTGAACACCGAAGGCCGCGTCCAGATGGGCGAGCGGGCCGTGTTCCCGAAGGGCGAGGCCAAGGAAGACTGGTCGATCCTGCGGGCTCTGTCGGAAATCCTCGGGCACAAGCTGCCCTATGATAGCTTGGACCAGCTGCGCGCCAGGCTGTTCGCCGACCACCCGACCTTCGGCCAGATCGACTTCGCGCCGGGCTCGATCCCGACCGTGTTCGACCTCTCGGCTCTCGGCGGCGTCGGCGAGCTGGCTGACACGCCGTTCGAGAACGCCATCAAGGCCTTCCACCTGACCAATCCCATCGCGCGCGCCAGCGTGACCATGGCCGAATGCGCGGCCGTGACCTCGGGCGCAGCCAAGATCGCGGCGGAGTAGGGCCGATGAGCGAGTTCTTCTCAAACCCCGCAGTCACCTGGACCCTCCTGACCACCGGCGGCATCCTGCTGGTCGTGATCTGGGTTTTGCTGAGCCTGGCCTTCCTGCTGCTGGCTGACCGCAAGATCTGGGCCGGCGTGCAGATGCGCAAGGGCCCCAACGTGGTGGGTCCGTTTGGCCTGCTTCAGTCCTTCGCCGACTTCTTCAAGTTCGTGCTGAAGGAAATCATCATCCCGTCGGGTGCCGACAAGGTGGTGTTCCTGCTGGCACCGCTGCTGAGCCTGGTTCTGGGTTTTGTCGGCTGGGCGGTCATACCGTTTGCGCCGGGCTGGGTCGTCTCCAACCTTAACGTCGGCATCCTCTACCTGTTGGCGATGAGCTCGCTGGGCGTCTATGGCATCATCATGGGCGGCTGGGCTTCGAACTCGAAGTACCCGTTCCTGGGCGCGCTGCGCTCGGCGGCCCAGATGGTGTCTTACGAAGTGTCGATCGGCCTGATCATCATCACGGTGATCCTGCTCGCCGGCTCAATGAACCTGACGACCATCGTCGAGGCCCAGTCAGGCTGGTTCTGGAACTGGAATGTGTTCGGCGGCGGCCTCAAGAACATCGTGCTGCTGCCGGTCATGGTGATCGCCATGGGCATGTTCTACATCTCGGCCCTTGCGGAGACGAACCGCCCGCCCTTCGACCTTCCGGAAGCCGAATCCGAACTCGTCGCTGGCTATCAGGTCGAATACAGCTCGACGCCGTACCTGCTGTTCATGGTCGCCGAATATTCCAACATCGTGCTGATGTGTGCGATGATCAGCGTGCTGTTCTTCGGCGGCTGGAGCCCGGGCTTCCCTGTCGATTTCCTGCAGTCATGGCCGCTGTTTCTGGCCAACCTGTTCCTGGCCTTGGTGTTCTTCGCCAAGATCTGCTTCTGGTTCTTCATGATCGCCATGGCCAAGGCCATCGTGCCCCGCTACCGGTACGACCAACTGATGCGCCTGGGCTGGAAGGTGTTCCTGCCGACCTCGCTGGTGTTGGTCGCTCTGGTGGCCGCCTGGCGCGTGTTTGGTCCGGGGGCCTGATGAAGCCGATGGTCGCCCTCGCCGTGACGGCCTTGTCGTTCTCGTCTCTGGTGGCCTGTGCGGCTACAGACGCCCCGACAGGTCGGTCTTACTCGTTGGGGCGTGGCGTCGTGAACTATGACGAACTCCGTCGGGCCGGTGACAAGTGCAAGGCTGACGGTGGAACTCTGCAAGCCAAGCAGGACGGGGGAGATCCCGCCCAGCTTTCCAACTACACCTGCGTCATCACCGGGAACGGCAAATGACGCGGGCGAGCCTCGGGATCCTGGCACTCTGCCTTCTGGCCGGCTGCTCGACCTGGGGAACGGGACTGTCGAGGCCGCCGCAACGGTCGTTCGAGGAGCAGGTCGAGGCGCGCCGCAAGGCTGACGACAAGACCAGAAAATGCGTCCTTGAGCAGACCTTGCGTCGGCAGCAGCAAGATCAGGGCAGGGACGTGCGTCCTTTCCCTAAAGAAAAGTGTTAGGAGAGCTCTGGTGTTCCAGCGCATCACACAGGCGGTCAAGGGCGCGGCCCTTCTCGACTTCGCGGGGGCCTTTGGCCTTGCGATGAAGCACATGATCGCGCCGAAGAAGACCGTCATCTATCCCAACGAGCGCAACCCGCAGTCGCCGCGCTTTCGCGGCGAGCACGCCCTGCGTCGCTACCCGTCGGGTGAAGAGCGCTGCATCGCATGCAAGCTGTGTGAGGCCATCTGCCCTGCCCAGGCGATCACGATCGAGGCCGAACCGCGCGAAGACGGCAGCCGCCGCACGACCCGCTACGACATCGACATGGTCAAGTGCATCTATTGCGGCCTATGCCAGGAGGCCTGCCCGGTGGATGCCATCGTAGAAGGCCCCAACATCGAATTTGCGACCGAGACACGCGAAGAGCTCTATTACGACAAGGAACGGCTTCTCGATAATGGCGACCGCTGGGAGCGCCTGATCGCGAAGAATCTGGAGTTGGACGCGCCTTACCGTTAAGGACGGGACGCGAATCCGAAGGGGGCGATGCGCCGGTTGGCGCCGTCGTCGTGAACTTAGTTTTCAGGGGAGCAGCCTTGCAGGCGATCGCTTTCTATTTGCTGGCTTTTGTGACGCTGGCGGCGGGTCTTCTCGTCGTCTCGGCGCGAAACCCCGTGCACTCGGTGCTCTTTCTGATCACCGCCTTCTTCTCGGCCGCCGGCCTTTTCGTCCTGCTGGGCGCGGAGTTCCTGGCGATGCTGCTGATCGTCGTCTATGTGGGCGCGGTCGCGGTGCTGTTCCTGTTCGTCGTGATGATGCTGGACATCGACTTCGAGGCGCTGCGCAAGGGTTTCGTCCAATACCTGCCCGTCGGCGGGCTGGTGGCCGGTGTGCTGACGCTGGAGATGATCTTCGTCGCAGCCACGGTGGCCACGAACGGCGCGGCCAGCAAAAACGCCTCGCCGATGGCTTCTCCCGAAGGTGTCAGCAATACCGAGGCCATCGGTCGGGTTCTCTATACCGACTATGTCTTTTTCTTCCAGATGGCGGGCCTGGTTCTGCTGGTCGCCATGATCGGTGCCATCGTCCTGACCCTTCGCCACAAGCCGGGCGTCCGTCGCCAGGACATCGGCAAGCAGGTGGCCCGTTCGCCCAAGACCGGTATGGAGCTGGTTCAGATCAAACCGGGTGAGGGGATCTCCGAATGATCGGCCTGTCGCACTATCTCGTCGTCGCTGCGATCCTGTTCACGATCGGTGTGTTCGGCATTTTCGTGAACCGCAAGAACATCATCGTCATTCTGATGTCGATCGAGCTGATCCTTCTGGCGGTGAACATCAATCTCGTCTCCTTCTCGGCCTATCTCCACGATGTGGTGGGGCAGATCTTCGCGATGTTCGTGCTGACCGTTGCCGCCGCCGAGGCGGCTGTCGGCCTGGCCATTCTCGTCACCTTCTTCCGAAACCGCGGCGATATCGCGGTTGACGACGCCAGCATGATGAAGGGCTAAGCGACGTCATGCAGACGATAGTCACCCTTATCCTCTTCGCCCCGCTGGTCGCGGCGATCATTGCGGGCCTGTTTGGGCGTCGCATCGGCGACGTGGCGTCGCAAGCGATCACCACCGGCGGCCTCGTGCTGGCATGCGGCCTGTCCTGGTACACCTTCAGCCAGTGGACCTGGGGCCATATGGAGGCCTTTACGGTCACCCTGCTGCCGTTCATCCATATTGGCGATTTCGTTTCCAACTGGTCGATCCGCATCGACGCCCTGTCGGCGGTGATGCTGATCGTTGTGACGACGGTTTCGGCCCTCGTGCACATCTATTCCTGGGGCTATATGGCCGAGGATGATAGCAAGCCGCGCTTCTTTGCGTATCTGTCGCTGTTCACCTTCGCCATGTTGTCGCTGGTCACCGCCGCCGACTTCATGCAGCTGTTCTTCGGCTGGGAAGGCGTGGGGCTGGCTTCGTATCTGCTGATCGGTTTCTGGTTCAAGAAGCCCTCGGCCAGCGCCGCAGCCATCAAGGCCTTCGTGGTAAACCGGGTTGGCGACTTTGGTTTCGCCCTGGGCATCATGACCACGTTCTGGGCGTTCGGCACGATCCAGTTCGCCGAGCTGTTCCCGCAGATCGCCGCCAATGCCGGTCGCACCTGGGAGTTTGCTGGCCATAGCTTCCCGCTGATGGACATTGCCTGCTTCCTGCTGTTCATCGGCGCGATGGGCAAGTCGGCCCAGTTCTTCCTGCACACCTGGCTACCGGACGCCATGGAAGGCCCGACCCCGGTCTCGGCCCTGATCCACGCGGCCACCATGGTCACCGCCGGCGTCTACATGCTGTGCCTGCTGTCCCCGATGTTCGAATATGCGCCTGTCGCCAAGAACATCGTCACGGTGATCGGCGCGGTCACGGCGCTGTTCGCCGCCACCGTCGGCCTGACCCAGAACGACATCAAGCGTGTAATCGCCTATTCGACCTGCTCGCAATTGGGCTACATGTTCTTCGCAGCAGGGATCGGTGCCTATCAGGCCGCCATGTTCCACCTGTTCACCCATGCCTTCTTCAAGGCCCTGCTGTTCCTGGGAGCCGGCTCGGTGATCCACGGCATGCACCATGAGCAGGACATGCGGAAGTATGGTGCCCTGGCCAAGCTGTTGCCGGTCACCTTCATCGCCATGACCATCGGCACCATCGCCATTACAGGCCTGGGCTTCCCGCCGATGCACCTTGGCTTCGCGGGTTTCTATTCGAAGGATACCATCATCGAAGCCGCCTTCGCCGCTGGCGGCGAGAACTCGATCGCGATGTTCGCCTTCGTCATCGGTCTCCTGGTTGCGGGCTTGACCGCCTTCTATTCCTGGCGTCTGGCGTTCTTCACCTTCAATGGTCAGGCCCGCTGGGGTCATGACGATCACGGCCACGACGCGCACGCCGGCCATGACCATGACGATCATGCCGATCACGCTGCGGACGATCATGCGCACGACGACCATGGCCATGGTCATGACCACAAGCCGCATGAGAGCCCATGGGTGATGCTGCTGCCGCTGGTCGTGCTGTCGATCGGTGCCGTTGCGGCCGGCTTCGTCTTCGTCGACTACTTCGTCGGCCACCACGAGGCCGAATTCTGGCGCGGTGCCATCTATAATGCGCCGACCAACCATGTGCTTCACGAGGCCCATTCGGTTCCGGCGTGGGTGAAGTGGGCCCCGTTGGTGGCGTCAGTCCTCGGCCTGCTCGGCGCAGTCTGGGTCTATCTGATCAAGGGCAAGGAGCGTCTGGGTGCCAAGCTCGCGGCCCGCAACGGCCCGCTGTACGTGTTCTTCTACAATAAGTGGTTCTTTGATGAGCTTTACGACCGCACCTTCGTGCGCGCCGCCAAGTTCCTGGGCGACCTGTTCTGGAAGGGCGGCGACCAGAAGATCATCGACGCCCTCGGGCCCGACGGCGTCAGCGCCGTCAGCTACGAGGTGGGGCACCGGACCGGCAAGCTCCAGACTGGCTATGTCTATCACTACGCGTTTGTCATGCTGCTCGGCGTTGCCGGCCTGCTGACCTTCGCCCTGTACGCATTCCGTTGAGGGGGACGGAGTTCATGACCGGCCTTCTCAGCCTTACAACCTTCACGCCGCTAGTCGGCGTGGCCATTCTTCTGGCCGTGCGCGCCGTCAAGGGCGACAACTCTGCAACCGATACACTGGCCAAGTGGATCGCTCTGGTGACCACGCTGGTCACCTTCGCGCTCTCGGTCCTGATGGTCGCTCAGTTCGACCCGACGAACCCCGGCTTCCAGTTTGTAGAAGACGTGACCTGGTTCGCGGGCCTGCACTATCGGATGGGCGTAGACGGGATCTCTATCCTGTTCGTCCTGCTGACCGCGTTCCTGCTGCCGATTTGCGTTCTGGCCAGCTGGAAGTCGATCGACAAGCGGATCGTCGAGTACATGATCTGCTTCCTGGTGCTGGAGACCCTGGTCATCGGCGTGTTCTGCGCCCTGGACCTGATCCTCTTCTACCTGTTCTTCGAAGGCGGCCTAGTGCCGATGTTCCTGATCATCGGGATCTGGGGCGGCAAGCGTCGCATCTATGCGGCCTACAAGTTCTTCCTCTATACGCTGCTTGGCTCGGTGCTGATGCTGGCCGCGATCCTGGCGATGATCTCGATCGCCGGGACGTCCTCGATCCCCGAGCTCATGACCTTCAAGTTCGCGCCGTGGCTTCAAACCTGGCTGTGGCTGGCCTTCTTCGCCAGCTTCGCGGTCAAGATGCCGATGTGGCCGGTTCACACCTGGTTGCCCGACGCCCACGTCGAAGCGCCGACAGCGGGTTCGGTCATCCTGGCGGGCATCCTGCTGAAGATGGGCGGCTATGGCTTCATGCGCTTCAGCCTGCCGATGTTCCCCAACGCGTCCGAGTTCTTCCAGCCGCTTGTGTTTGCGATGTCGGCCATCGCCATCGTCTACACCTCGCTGGTGGCGTTCCGTCAGACCGACATCAAGAAGCTGATCGCCTATTCGTCGGTGGCCCATATGGGCTTCGTGACCATGGGCATCTTCTCCGGCAATGCGGCAGGCGAGCAGGGCGCGATCTTCCAAATGCTGAGCCACGGGGTGATCTCTGGCGCGCTCTTCCTCTGTGTCGGTGTCGTCTATGACCGCATGCACACCCGTGAGATCGCCTTCTACGGCGGCCTGACCAACCGGATGCCGTGGTACGCGGCGACCTTCCTATTGTTCACTATGGGCAATGTGGGTCTGCCCGGGACTTCGGGCTTCGTCGGCGAAATCCTGACCATGACGGGCGTCTATCAAGCGTCCACCTGGACGGCGATCGTGGCGGCCAGCGGCGTGATCCTGTCGGCCATGTATGCGCTGACGCTGTATCGCCGGGTCATGTTCGGCGAGATCGTCAACCCCGAGCTGAAGACGATCACCGACCTCGACAAGCGCGAGATCCTGATCTTTGCGCCGTTGATCATTTCGACCCTGGTTTTGGGGGTCTATCCGAATTTCGTGTTTAACCTGACCGCGTCGTCCGTCGACGCGCTGGTCGGCGCCTGGCGCGCCGCCCTGGGCGGGTGAGGGGACTGATGACGTTTTCCGCCAACCTTTCGTTGATCCTGCCCGAGGTCATTCTCGCGGGCTCGGCCCTCGTCCTGCTCGTCTGGGGCGCCTTTCAGGGCAAGACCAGCCCGGCCTTCACCCTGGCCAGCGTGCTGGCCCTGCTGGCTGCAGCAATCGCTGCGGTGCTTGCGCCGCACGGAGATGCCTTCAACGGTGCCTATTCGTCCGACGCCGCCGCGACCTACGCCAAGGTGGCGATCTTCATCTCCAGCGCGGTCGGCATCGTGTTGGGCGACCGCTGGCTGGCACAGCGCAACGATCAGAAGTTCGAATATGCCGTCCTGGTTATCCTGGCGGCGCTGGGCATGGGCGTTACCGCCTCGGCCGGTGACCTGATCAGCCTCTATATCGGGGTCGAGCTTCAATCGCTGGCGCTCTATGTGCTGGCGGCCTTCCGCCGCGATGACGCCAAGGCTTCGGAAGCTGGTCTGAAGTATTTCGTGTTGGGCGCCCTGTCGTCGGGCCTCCTGCTTTACGGCTCCTCGCTGATCTATGGCTTCGCCGGCTCGACGCGCTTCGTCGACATCGCCGCCGCTGGCCATGGCTCCCATGGCGTAGGCCTGCTGTTTGGCCTGATCTTCCTGATCTGCGGTCTGGCGTTCAAGGTTTCGGCAGCCCCCTTCCACATGTGGACGCCGGATGTTTACGAAGGCGCTCCGACCCCGGTCGTCGGCTTCTTTGCCGCCGCGCCCAAGCTGGCCGCCATGATGATGTTTGCCCGCGTTCTGGGCGACGCTTTCCCGGACTCGGTGGCTCAATGGCGCCAGGTCCTGGTCATCGCTGCGCTGATCTCGGTCTTTGTCGGGGCCTTCGCCGGTCTGGCTCAGACTAATCTGAAGCGCCTGTGGGCCTATAGCTCCATCGCCAATGTCGGCTATGCCCTTCTGGGCGTGGCTACCGGCGGCGAGACCGGCCTGCACGCCATGCTGGTCTTCATGATCCTCTACATGGTCGACGTCACCGGCTTCTTCGCCTGCCTTCAGGCGCTGAGCCGGGACGGCAAGCCGATGGAAACCATCGAGGACATGGCCGGTCTGATCAAGGAACGCCCGGGTATCGCCCTGGCCATGACGGCCTTCTCGCTGTCGGCTCTTGGCCTGCCTCCGTTCTCGGGTTTCTGGTCGAAGTTCTACGTCTTCAAGGCCGCGCTCGGCACGGGCGATGTCATGATGCAGTGGGCTGCGGTACTAGGCCTGGTCGGCAGTGTGGTCGGCGCGTTCTACTATCTGCGTCTGATCAAGAGCATGTGGTTCGACGCTTCCAAGGGCGTTGTGGATGCGCCGGCTCCCGCTGCTCGCGCCGTAGGCTTCGCTGCCGCCTTGTTCGCCTTCCCGGTCGTGCTGGTCGCGCTGGTCTGGCTCGATCCGGCGGCCCGGGCTGCTGCAGCGGCCTTTGGCCACGCGTGACGTGACGGGGGCCCCGCCGCCCACCGAGGGGCCGCCCGTCGTTGTTTTCGACGAGATCGACTCCACCAATGCCGAGGCCCGTCGCAGGGCTGAAGCGGGCGAAACCGGCCCTGTCTGGCTTGTCGGTCTACGCCAGGCCGCAGGCCGCGGTCGACGCGGACGCGCCTGGGAAACCGGCGAGGGCAACCTGGCCGCAACCTTGCTGTTTCAAACAGGCAAGCTGCCGGCTGAGGCCGCACAGGTGACGTTCGTTGCGGCGCTGGCGGTTTCGGATCTGCTGGCCGCCTATGCGCCCTCTGCGATTGTCAGCCTGAAATGGCCTAATGACCCGCTCCTGAATGGCCTTAAGGTCAGCGGCATTCTGGTCGAGTCTGGCGCAAGTCCTGCTGGCGGGCTGTGGGTCGCGGTCGGCGTCGGCGTCAACCTGTCACGCAAGCCCATCGACAGTGAACGCCCCGCTACAGCTATCAGCGCTCATCGCGCTGCGCCGCCACCGTCGCCTCTTGAGGCGATTGAAGGCCTTTCGGCCGCGTTCCAGCGCTGGCAACAGATCTGGCATGCGTTCGGCTTTCCGGCCATCGCCGATGCCTGGACAGCCCGCGCCCATGGTCTGGGCGAGGCCTGCGTCGCCCGTCTGGGAACCGAAACGGTTGAGGGCGTGGCTGAGGGCTTAGACGGGGATGGCGCATTGCGCCTGCGCTTGCCCGACGGCCGCTTGCGGCGCATCACCGCCGGCGATGTATTCTTCGGCGAGGCTTCCTGATGCTGCTGGCGATCGAGCAGGGCAACACCAACACGATGTTCGCCATCCACGATGGCCAGAGCTGGATCGCCCAATGGCGCTCGGCCACCGAGAGCACACGCACGGCCGATGAGTATGTGGTGTGGCTCTCGCAGCTTCTGTCCATGCAGGGCCTGGGCTTTCGCGCCATCGACGCCTGCATCATCTCCAGCGTCGTGCCACAGTCGATCTTCAACCTGCGCAACCTGTCGCGGCGTTATCTGAACGTCGAGCCACTGGTGATCGGAGAGAACGCCAAGCTGGGTGTAGAGGTGCGGATCGAAAAGCCGTCCGAGGCCGGTGCCGACCGACTGGTCAACGCGGTGGGGGCCAGCATGGTCTATCCCGGTCCGCTGATCGTGATCGACAGCGGCACGGCCACCACCTTCGACATCGTGGCGACTGACGGCGCCTTTGAGGGCGGCATAATCGCCCCCGGTATCAATCTCTCCATGCAGGCCCTGCACGAAGCAGCCGCCAAGCTGCCGCGCATCGCAATCCAGAGGCCGAGCCGCGTGGTCGGCAAGGACACGGTCGGGGCCATGCAGTCGGGTGTCTTCTGGGGCTATATCGCCCTGATCGAAGGCCTCATCACCCGCATCAAGGTCGAACGGGCCGAACCCATGACTGTGGTCGCCACCGGTGGCGTCGCCTCGCTGTTCGAGGGCGCGACCGACAGCATCGACCACTTTGATCCAGATCTGACCATCCGTGGTCTCCTCGAAATTCACCGCCGCAACACTACTTTAGAGACCTGATGAAAAAATTTACCGACAAGCCTTCCCCCACTGACGAACTGGTCTTCCTGCCGCTTGGCGGGTCGAACGAGATCGGCATGAATTTCAACCTGTATGGCTTTGGCCCGCCTCACGATCGAAAGTGGATCGTGGTCGATCTCGGTGTGACCTTCGGTGACCAAACGACGCCAGGTGTCGAGATCATCCTGCCCGATCCCGAATTCATCGAGGCGCATGCCGAAGACATCCTGGGCATCGTCCTGACGCATGCCCACGAAGACCACCTGGGCGCCGTGCACTGGCTCTGGCCGCGCCTGAAAGCACCAGTCTATGCGACGCCTTTCACCGCCTTCCTGCTGCGCGAGAAGCTACGCGACGCCAGACTGCTGGACGAGGTGTCGATCACCGAGATCCCGCTGGGCGGCCAGTTCGACCTGGGTCCGTTCCATCTGGAATTCATCACCCTGACCCACTCGATCCCCGAGCCGAACGGCCTGGCGATCAAGACGCCGCTGGGCACCATACTGCACACCGGCGACTGGAAGATTGATCCTGAACCCCAGCTGGGGGCCGCCACAGATATCGACGCCATCCGCAAGCTCGGCGACGAGGGTGTGCTGGCCATGGTGTGCGACAGCACCAATGTGTTCGTCGATGGCGTCGCGGGCTCTGAAGCCGACGTCCGCGTGGCCATGAACAGGCTAATCTCGAGCCTGAGCGGCAAGATCGCGGTCGCCTGTTTCGCCTCCAACGTGGCCCGTATGGACACGGTGATCCGCGCCGCCCAGGCCGCCGGCCGAAAGGTTTGTCTGGCGGGGCGCTCCATGCACCGCATGGCCGCCGCTGCGCGCTCGGTCGGGCTGCTGGTAGGCATTGAGCCGTTCGTCACTGACGACCAGGCCAAATACCTGCCGGAAAACGAGATCCTGTTCCTGTGCACCGGCAGCCAGGGCGAGGCGAGGGCGGCCCTCTCGCGGATCGCCGAGGGCAATCACCCGCACGTCAAGCTGTCGCAAGGCGACCATGTGGTGTTCAGCTCACGCGTTATCCCGGGCAACGAAATCCCGATCCGCAACCTGCAGAACAAGCTGGCGGACCGTGGTGTGCGCCTTCACACCGAGCGCGACACCCCCGGGATCCATGTCAGCGGCCACCCTTGCCGCGATGAGCTCAAGCAGATGTACCAGTGGGCTCGTCCCGAAATCGCCGTTCCCACCCACGGTGAGCGTCGCCATCTGATCGAGCACGCAGCCTTCGCCAAGGACTTGCAGGTTCCGCAACAGGTCACACCGCGCAACGGCGACATGGTCCGCCTTGCGCCGGGGCGTGCTGATATCATCGATGAAGTTCCCGCCGGTCGGCTGTATGTCGACGGCGGCGTCGTGACGCCCGAGAACGGTCAGGCCCTGCGGGAGCGCCGCCATGCGGCCTTTAACGGGATGTTGGCCGTGTCCATCGTGCTGGACGGCAAGAACCGTATCGTCTCTGGGCCTCAGGTCAGGGGGCTGGGTTTGGCCGGCGACAATGAGTATCCCCTCGACGAGGCTATGGATGACTTGGCCGAAGAGGCCGAAACCGCCTTCAAGCGCATGGGCGGCGATGACAAGGAACTGGACGACGCCATCGAGAGCGCCATCTCCCGCGCCGTGAAGAAGGCGGCGTTCAGGATCTGGGAGCGCAAGCCTGTGGTCGAGACCACGGTCCTGCGAATCTGACGTAGCGGCAGTCCCGCGCGCCGTGAATTCGACACGGTGCGCGGGCCTTTTCGCGGTGCAGCACAGGTGTTACGCCTTCGCGCAAACAACAAACGCGCGGGAGCAGGATCATGATCGGCAAGCTGAATCACGTTGGCGTCGCAACGCCGTCCATCGACGAGTCGCTGAAGATGTATCGCGACCTACTGGGTGCGACGTCGGTCACCGAGAAGTGGGCGATGCCGGAACAGGGTGTCTGGGTCTGCTTTGTCAACCTGCCCAACAGCCAGATCGAACTGATCGAGCCCTACGGTGAAAATTCGCCGATCCATGGGTTCCTGGCCAAGAACCCCAAGGGCGGCCAGCACCACATCTGCTTTGAAGTCGAGAACATCTATGACGCCCGCGATGCTCTGGTCGCCAAGGGCGCCACCGTACTGGGCGAGCCGCGAATTGGCGCGCACGGCACCCTGATTATCTTCGTTCACCCCAAGGACATGGGTGGCCTTCTGGTCGAACTCATGGAAACGCCCAAGGAGGCGCACCACTGATGGGCCCGATCACCGCAATTGCGATCTTTTTGACGATCTGGTGGACCGTGCTGTTCGTGGTCCTGCCGCTGGGATCGCGCAGCTATCACGAGATGGGCTTGAAGCCGCCTGGCGGCGGCGACCCCGGCGCCCCGATCAATCCCAATCTGAAGCGCAAGTTCTTCACCACCACCTGGGTGTCGGTCGCGGTATTCGCGGTCCTGTGGCTGGTGATCCGCTTTCAGCTGATCAGCCTGCCAACGCTTCCTGCTACCTACTAGAGCGCATTCCGAAAAGTGGGAACCGGTTTTCGGAATGAAACGCGCGTGAAAACAAAAGACTAGGAGCTGTGGACACTTATCGCATCCAGAGTATTGCGGCAGCGAGGTGCAGGACGGCGAGGTAGTTTCTCGCCGTCTTCTCGAAGCGGGTGGCGACACGGCGGAACTGCTTGAGGCGACTGAAGCAGCACTCGACGAGGTGGCGCTGGGCGTAGAGGTGCGGGTCGAGCGTATATTTCTGAGCGCGTGAAGGATTGTTGGGGATGACGGCGACGGCGCCCTTGGCGGTGATCGCCTGACGCAGATGATCTGCATCGTAGGCGGTGTCGGCCATGACGACCTTGGCCGGCAAGCCTTCGATCAACGGACCCGCTTGAGGTGCGTCTCCCCGTTGCCCGGCCGTGAGAATGAACCGGACTGGTTGGCCCAGGCCTCGCACGGCCATGTGGACCTTGGTGCTCAGTCCGCCGCGCGAGCGTCCAAGGGCTTGATCTTCAGACCCCCCTTTTTGGCCCCGCTAGCGTGCTGGTGGGCGCGGACGATGGTGGAGTCTATGATCAGGTATTCGAAGTCTGGATCGCCCGACATCGCCTCGAAGATCCGCCGCCAGACGCCCTTCTGGCTCCAGCGACTGAACCGCCGGAAGGCGCTATTCCAATCGCCGAACACCTCGGGCAGATCGCGCCAGGGCGAGCCCGTCCTCACGATCCACAACACGCCCTCGACGAACATCCGGTTGTCGCGGCCGGTCGAGCCCTTCTGGTCAGGACGCCCGATGATCAGGCCAGACATCCGGTCCCAATCAGCGTCACTCAGCACCAAACGATCCATCACACCCAAGACCGCCTCCCAAAAGACAGTCTTGAATCACGCTTCGCACCCTTCGGGAATCCCTAGAGTCCACAGCTCCTAGAGCGGGCGATCTGATTCCATCAGATCGCAACCCGCTCTAGAGGGAAGGGCGCCTAAGCCTTGGGCGGCGTTCGCTGTTTTTGCCTTCTATCGCTTAAGGCTTGGGCGAAACGCGCAAATAGACGCTGAGCGCTGCAAGACTCGACCCCAACAGATGTTCGTGGGCCTAGGGTCTGCGTACGAGACCGGCTCTTGCGGTCTCATTCTGTGGCGTCTTCCCCGACGATGAACTTGCAAGGCCGTGCGAGGATCGCGCGGCCTTCTTTTCGGGGCAATGACGCTCCGTCGTCATCTTTTCGCCGCGCGCGTTGCCAAGTTGACGGGCAAGAGGCTATCTCAGGCCTTCGCATTCCCCGGAGACGTCTTTCTGATGCGCCTTTCGCGCTATTTCCTGCCCGTTCTGAAGGAAGCCCCGTCCGACGCCCAGATCGTGTCGCACCAACTGATGCTGCGCGCCGGCATGATCCGTCAGGAAGCAGCAGGCATCTATGCCTGGCTTCCGCTGGGCCTGCGGGTGCTGAACCGTATTGAGCAGATCGTGCGCGAGGAAATGGATCGCGCGGGCGGCATTGAGTTGCTGATGCCGACGTTGCAACTGGCGGATCTCTGGCGCGAGTCCGGGCGATACGACGCCTATGGCCCCGAAATGCTGCGCATCACCGACCGTCATGAGCGTGAGCTGCTTTACGGGCCGACCAACGAGGAAATGGTCACCGAGATTTTCCGGGGTTCGGTCAAGAGCTATAAGGACCTGCCCAAGAACCTCTATCACGTTCAATGGAAGTTCCGCGACGAGCGCCGTCCGCGTTTTGGGGTGATGCGTGGACGCGAGTTCCTCATGAAGGACGCCTATAGCTTCGACCTCGACCCAGAAGGCGCCCGCAAATCCTACAACCGCATGTTCGTGGCCTATCTGAATCTGTTCTCGCGGATGGGCCTGAAAGCCGTGCCGATGCGGGCTGATACCGGCCCGATCGGTGGTGAGCTAAGCCACGAATTCATCGTTTTGGCCGACACGGGTGAAAGCGCTGTGTTCTGCCATAAGGATCTCGTTGAGATGGGCGCGCCGGGTCCCGATGTTGACTGGTACGGCGACCTCCAGCCGCTGGTCGATCAGCGCACGGCGCTCTATGCCGCAACCGAAGAAATGCACGATGAGGCCGCGTTCGGTCTGGTTCCTGAGGCGGACCGCCTGTCGGCACGCGGAATCGAGGTGGGTCACATCTTCTCGTTCGGAACCAAGTACTCCGAACCGATGCGGGCCCTGGTCACCGGGCCGGACGGCAAGGACGTCCCGGTGCAGATGGGATCGTATGGCGTGGGTGTTTCGCGCTTGCTGGGCGCGATCATCGAGGCCAGTCACGATGAGGCCGGGATCATCTGGCCAGAATCCGTTGCGCCGTTCGACGTCGGCATCATCAACATGCGCCAGGGCGACGCGGCCTGCGATGCCGCCTGCGACACCGCCTACAAGGCGTTGACGGCGGCCGGCCGCACCGTACTCTATGATGACACGGATGCCCGAGGCGGTGCCAAGTTTGCCACCATGGACCTGATCGGCCTGCCTTGGCAGATGATCATCGGCCCCAAGGGTATTGCCGAGGGCGTGGTCGAGATCAAGAACCGGGCGACCGGCGAGCGGTCCACCGCCTCCCTAGAGTCCGTGCTGGCCGGTCTTACCCAGGGCAAGGCCGCCTGATGGCTGATTTCAGGGCCGCCGGTCCGTTTAGCCGCTGGGAGCGGTCCGTCGCCTGGCGCTACCTGCTGGCCAAGCGCAAGAACGGTGGTGTGGCCCTGATCGCGGTGATCTCGTTCTGCGCGGTGATGCTGGCGGTCTTCGCCCTGATCACGGTGATGAGTGTGATGAACGGGTTTCGCGCCGAGCTTCTCGGCCGGATCCTGGGATTCAATGGCCATCTCTATGCCCAGTCTCCGATGATCAACGGGCCTGACCGCCAGGGCGTGATCTCCCGTATCCGCGCCGTCAAGGGCGTGGCGCAGGCCATTCCTGTAGTTGAGGCCCAGGCCATGGTCATCGGTCCCAGCCAGGTGACCGGCGCGATCGTACGGGGTGTGACGCCCGCCGATCTCAAGGGCCTCAAGACCATCTCGGGCAATATCAAGAAAGGCTCCCTGGCCGGCTTTGGTCAGGGGGAATACGGTGGCGATATCGTGCTGATCGGTGATCGCATGGCCGCCAATCTGGGCGTATCGCCCGGAGACGCCATCACACTGATCTCGCCATCCGGGCCCGCCACAGCGTTCGGTACCTCGACACGCGAGAAGGATTATCTCGTGGGCGGTATCTTCAGTGTCGGCATGAGCCAGTTCGACGAGGCCTATGTCTACATGCCCTTGGAACAGTCGCAGCTGTTTTTCGGCCGCGACACCTCGGTCGACTACGTTGAGATCAAGATCGACGACCCCGACGATGCCAAGGCCCTGAAGCCCGCCGTCGAGGCCGCCAGTGGTCCCGGCGCCCTGATCGCCGACTGGATGGACAAGAACCACAGCTACTTCACGGCCCTGCAAGTCGAACGAAAGGTCATGCGACTGATCCTGTTTTGCATCGTGGCGATCGCGACCCTGAACATCATCTCCAGCCTGGTCATGCTGGTGAAGAACAAAGGCAAGGATATCGCCATCTTGCGCACCATGGGCGCAGGGCAGGGGGCTATCTTGCGGATCTTCGTGATGGCTGGAGCTTCGATCGGTGTGGCCGGGACCCTGGTCGGTTTGCTGCTTGGGGTGCTGTTTTGCGCCTATATCACCCCGATCCAGAACTTCGTGGAGTGGGCTACGGGCACGGCGGTGTTCAGCGCCGACGTCTATATGCTCTCGCATATTCCGGCGAAAATCGACTGGACCGAGGTCGGTGGGATCGTCGGCCTCTCGGCCCTGATGAGCATCGCCGCGACCTTGCCGCCTGCCTGGCGGGCCTCGCGCCTCGATCCAGTGGAGGCGCTGCGCTATGAGTGATCCCGTTCTGTCGCTACGCGGTGTCGAGCGCATCTACAAGACCGAGGCTGGCGATCTGCCTGTGCTGCGCGGCGTCGATCTGGATGTCTATCCGGGCGAGGTCGTGGGCCTGATCGGCCCGTCCGGCTCGGGGAAGTCTTCGCTATTGCATTCAGCGGGTCTGCTGGAACGGCCAGATTCCGGACTCGTGGCGCTGGATGGTCGCGACTGTTCCAAGCTGTCGGAGCGGCTTCGCACCCGTATCCGACTGGGGACCGTCGGGTTCGTCTACCAGTTCCACCACCTGTTGCCAGAGTTCACCGCACTGGAGAACGTGGCCATGCCGGGCATGATCCTGGGCTTGACCCGGCCCGTCGCCGAAGCCCGCGCCAACGCGTTGCTGTCGGACCTTGGCCTCTCAGCGCGGGTCAATCACCAGCCTGCCCAGATGTCGGGCGGCGAGCAACAGCGGGTCGCTATCGCCCGCGCACTGGCAAACCGGCCAAAACTACTGCTGGCCGACGAACCGACGGGAAATCTGGACCCCGCGACGTCGGCAGCCGTCTTCCAGTCGCTGTACAGCCTGGCGCGAGACCAAGGCGTCGCCGCCCTGATCGCCACCCACAACATGGACCTGGCTCGCTACATGGACCGTGTCTTTGCCCTGAAGGATGGGCATCTGGAAGAGCAGCGCTTCTAGGCGCAATCAGAAGGCTCAGAACTCGATTCCTGCTGCGCCTTGACACTTGTATTCAAGGGTTCGTCAGACATCGCCGTGATCCGCCTGATGACGGGCGTTTCAGGATTGCATCCCGTTACCCAGAGCCTGCCCTGTCGCGACAAGGATCGCCGGGTGCCGGCTCCGCGACTCCCTGGGCGAAGGCGCGCTTTGGTCGAGCGAGCGGACCGCCAAGGTCGAGGGTGATCGTCACGGAAGCTCCACATTGACGTTGTGCGACGCAGCATATAGGGCTGCTGCCGCGTCAGGTTCCTCGAAAGAGGATGAATAGGGAACGAGGTTCAATACCTCGGCTGCCCCCGCAACTGTAAGCGGCGAGCTTACGCGTCACATGCCACTGGGACCTTGGTCCTGGGAAGGCGGCGCGCAAAGCATAGACCCGTGAGCCAGGAGACCTGCCTGTCGCAGTCGTTCATCGTCCGGCCGGGGTGCGCCGAACGAACGGGATTTCCCGCGAAACGACATGTCAGTCAGGCCGCGTCGCGGCCTTTAGCCTCGTCGTGCCTGCACGTTCGCGGCTGGAGGACGCGCGCGGGTCGTTCAAAGGGAAAGACCATGATCCGAGCATTTCTGTGCTCTACCGCACTCTCCACCACCCTGTTCGCCGGGGCCGCACTGGCTGACGAGCAAAAGGCTCCTGAAACCGATGTCGCCGGAAAGGCAGGCTCGTCCGCCGTGGCCGAGCTGGTCGTTACGGCGACGCGCTCGGTTCAGCCTGTCGAGAAAGTCGGCGCGTCCATCAGCGTGCTGACCACTGACGCGATCAAGGCCAGCCAGGCCGTTTCGGCCATCGAGCTTTTGGCCCAGACGCCAAGCGTCAGCTACAGCCGAAATGGCGGTCCGGGAACCGCCACCAGCCTCTATATTCGCGGCGCCGAAAGCCAGCACACCGTGGTGCTGATCGATGGTGTGAAGCTGAACGACCCGTCATCGACGCAAGGCGGTTTCAATGCCGGCAATCTTCTGATCGGCGATGTGTCGCGCATCGAGGTGCTGCGCGGCGCCCAGTCGACGCTTTGGGGAAGCCAAGCTATCGGCGGCGTGGTCAATATGGTGACCGCTGAGCCAACTGAGGCCTTTGAGGCCAATGCCAGCATTGAAGGCGGTGCCCGCAACACAGGCTATCTGCGCGGCGCGGCGGGGGGCGTTGCCGAGCGCTTGAGCTGGAGACTGGCCGGCAGCTATTTCACGACTGACGGCTTCTCGGTCTACAAGACGGGCACCGAAGCCGATGGCTACCAGAACACCGGCCTCTCCGGCCGTGTGCGCTTGGCCCTTACCGACGCTGTCTCGGCTGAGGTTCGGTCGGTCTATTCGTCGGGCAAGAACGACTTCGACGGTTTTGCTGGCGACTCGTCTGAGTTTGGTCGCACCAAGGAGCTGGTGATCTACACCGGCCTCAACTTCGCCCTTCTGGACGGTCGCTGGAGCAATCGCGTCGCTTACGGCTACACCGATACTGATCGCGAAAACATCAACCCGGCTCGCCCGACGGTTCCGTTGACCTTCGACGCCGCCGGCAAGAACAAGCGTTGGGAGTACCAAGGCGCGCTCGCCGTCACCGAGACCCTGACCGCATCATTTGGCGCCGAAAGCGAACGGTCGCAGATGCGCACCCGCTCGCCCAGCACCAGCCGGCCCAACCCCGCCTTCAGCACGGGGCGAGTCGGCGTGGACAGTGTCTATGGCCAGATCCAGGCGGAGGTCGTGCCCGGCCTGACACTGACAGGGGGCCTGCGCCACGAGAGCCACGATACGTATGGCGACCACACCCTGGGCCAGGTCTCGGCCGCATGGGCGCTCAACGAAGGCGACACCGTTCTACGGGCGAGCTTCGGTCAGGGTTTCCGAGCTCCGGGCCTCTATGAACTCTATAGCGAATACGGCAACTTGAACCTCGCGCCGGAAGAGTTTGACAGTTGGGACGCCGGGGTAGAGCAGCGCCTGCTAGGTGGGAAGGCGAAGATTTCGGCTACGATTTTCCAGCGTGAAGCCGACAATGAAATCCGCTTTTTCTCGTGCTCCTCAACGTCCACGGACAGCCTTTGCCGTCCAGGCGGCGTATTCCGCTTTGGCTACTACAGGAACCTCCTCAAGACAGAAGCCAAGGGCGTCGAACTGATCGGCCAGTTGAATCTGACCGAACGCCTGACGTTGGGCGGAAACTACGCCTATACCGAGGCCGAAAATGCCTCGGGTCCCTCGGCGGGCAAGCAATTGACGCGCCGTCCCAAGACCCTGGCCAATCTCTCCGCAACCTATCGCTGGCCGGCTGGACTGAGCACGACCGTTGCGGCGCGCCAGGTGGGCAAGACCTTCAACAACGACGCCAATACGGTCGCGGTCAGCGGCTACACCTTGGTTGATCTACGGGCGGCCTATGCCATCGATGAGCGCGTAGAAGTCTTTGGACGCGTCGAGAACGCCTTCAATGAGGCTTATCAGACCATCCTCAACTACGGCACGCCAGGACGCGGTGCCTTTATAGGCGTTCGCGCCCGCTTCTAGGGACCAATGACGCCGATGCCCCCCTCGGCGTCTTTTGGGCGCGGCGACCGCCTCCTCGAGGCGGTCGCTGCGGTTCCCAAGGTGCTAGACTCTTGGCTGGACCTTTCGACAGGGACCAGAGGCCGAAAACTTGGACGGGGCTCCGCGACGGTTGGAGCGTCTAGCGCGAGGGCGGTCGTCCGGCGGAGCGTTGGATAGGGCTGTATCTGATGGTCTGTGGCCTGATGTGGTTAGGGCTTGGGATGGGAGGGCCAGCATGGCTGCTTTGATGATCCAGGGCTGTGGCTCCGACGTCGGCAAGTCAGTGCTGGTCGCGGGGTTGTGCAGGGTGTTCGCCAATCGTGGCCTTACGGTCCGACCGTTCAAGCCTCAGAACATGTCAAACAATGCCGCCGTAACGGCTGACGGCGGCGAGATCGGCCGCGCGCAGGCTTTGCAGGCCATGGCCTGCCGAACTCCGCCGACCGTCGATATGAACCCCGTCCTGCTCAAGCCCCAGAGCGATACCGGTGCCCAGCTCGTGGTACTTGGTAAGATGGTCGGAACCTGGATGGCGAGGGGCTATCAGGCCCGCAAGGGCGAGCTTCTCGGGACCGTAGTCGACAGCTTTCGGCGCCTGGAGGCCGAGTGTGACCTGGTGATCGTCGAAGGCGCAGGTAGCCCGGCCGAGATCAATCTGCGCGCCGGTGATATTGCCAATATGGGCTTTGCCCGCGCCGCCAATGTGCCCGTCGTGCTGGTGGGCGACATTGATCGCGGCCATGTCATCGCCGCCCTGGTCGGGGCCTATGTGGTTTTGGACGACGCGGATCGCGCCATGATCAAGGGCTTTCTGATCAACAAGTTCCGGGGCGACCCGAGTCTGTTTCAGGACGGGCGTAGCGAGATCACCCGCCGCACGGGCTGGACCGACATGGGAATGGCCCCCTGGCTGGCGGCGGCGCGATCTCTGCCGGCCGAAGACGCTGTGGTTCTGGATAGAGCGACACCGGGCGAGAAGCGGCGGTTGCGGATCGTCGTGCCGATGCTGTCGCGGATCGCCAATTTCGACGACTTCGATGCGCTGCGTGTCGAACCTGATGTCGATTTCGGCTTCGTGCCGCCCGGTCACGCCCTGCCTGGCGATGCCGATCTGGTCATCCTGCCGGGCACCAAGGCGACCCTGGCCGATCTGGCCTTCGTTCGAGCCCAGGGTTGGGACATCGATCTTGCGGCCCACGTACGCAGGGGTGGGCGGGTGCTGGGAATCTGCGGTGGATACCAGATGCTGGGGCGGACGCTCAGCGATCCCGCCGGCATTGAGGGCCCACCTGAAACCGTAGTTGGCCTCGGTCTACTCGACGTCCACACCGTGCTGACCGGCGACAAAGTCCTGCGCCCGGTTACGGGCCATTTCACAGCGAGGGAAGGGCGCTTTGAGGGGTATGAGATCCATGTCGGGCGCACGACGGGCTCGCATAGTCCGCTACTGACCTTCGATGGCGGGGAAACGGACGGCGCAGTATCGGCCAACGGCCGCATCGCCGGCTGCTATGTCCATGGACTGTTCGACCAGGGCACCGCGCGCCGGGCTTTTCTGGACGGCCTCGGCGCGACGTCCGACGGACTGGATCAGTCCGACCGCATTGACCGAGCGCTGGACGAGATTGCTGCAGCCCTGGAGCAGGCTTTCGACATCGACGCTCTGGCGGCTCTGGCTGGACTGGTCAGGTGAGGGTGGCGCTCCTACGACGAGCCCGCTCGAGAACGATCTGGAACCAGTTCAGCGCCGGCGCGTCATCGTCTAAGATATATTATCGGAAATATTTGCATGATGGGCGGTGTTGCACATCGGTCGCTTCAATAGCGAGCCCCGAGCCGCAGAGGTCTCAAAGCACGCAGCGGTTCGGGGTTAGCGTCGAACTGGGTCTTCATCAATCCCGGTTTCGGGCACCGCCACTTCCAACTCCGAACTGACCGATCTCGATCCGAACAACGAGATCAGAGACCATGCAAACAGGGCCGGCTTCCGGCTATCGGGCGCGCCCCGTCGGCCGCTCCATATCGAGGCAGCAGATCAAATCTACAAATGCAAGTAACTCGCAATAACGCCTAGTCGATATCGACACCAGCGTGACGCGCCGCGCCGCACTGGACGGATTTGGGGAGTGCCCGCTCTTACCCGCGCTATTTGAGTATGAGGGTGCTTGCAAGGCTGGCCAGGTCTGCGGCCTCCCCCTCCCCTTATGGTCGACACAGAAGCGTAGCCGACGCCCTCGGCATAGCCTATTGCGCTGCGCCTAGCTTCCAGCACCGCCGCCTGCGCTCAAAACGTAGTCCAAGGCCGCATCTAGCTGGGGCTTCCACGCGGAAGGCGGTTGAAAAAGGTGGCGCACGCCGGGCGCAGTCCAGAGCCGTGCGCTTGGCACGGCCGTGGCAAAAGCCGCCACGGAGCCGCCGGGACAGAGATGTTCCTTGCCGCCTTCGACCAGAGCCCAGGGCGCTGAAAGGGCGGTCGGCCGATACACCCAGCCCGCGACGCCCTTTATCTTGTACCCGATAGTCCGCCCCTGCGCGTCTCCCACCGGCACGCCGGTGTCCTGATCGGGACAGAAGCCCGCCGTGACCAGTCCGGCGACCTCGCCGGGGCGCGCCTGGGCGGCGGCGGCGGCGGCCAGGGTGGCTCCTGCCGAGTATCCGCCGAAATAGACCAGACCCGAGACGTGATAACGCTGCGCGGCGTCTGCGGCCACCGCCCGCATCTGGCCGGCCAGATCATAAGGGCCCTCTCCCACGGCCATCTTGGCCATGGTCGGATTGACGTCCAGGCCCAGGGCCAGCACGCTGCGCTGGGATAGGGCCTTTGCCATCTGGCCACTGGCCTCCCAAGGCTTCCAGCCGCCATCGCCCGACAGAACAACCGCAATCCCCCGTGGCGGATTGGCGGGTGCGAAGACATGCACCACGCCGAGGTCCTTGTAGGGATAATTGGTCGTTTCAACAGGCGCGGCGGCCATGACAGCGACAGAGGCGGCCAAAGCGACGATCGGCAGGGGCATGACTACGCCTACAGTATTGCGGCCGCGACGCTTTGGGGGGAGCTGCGCCGCGGCCTAGAGGGTTTCAAGGAGGCAGTTTTGTCGCAAC
The DNA here is from genome assembly GCF_058681425.1 of Caulobacter sp. AVps18. Lineage (NCBI taxonomy): Bacteria > Pseudomonadati > Pseudomonadota > Alphaproteobacteria > Caulobacterales > Caulobacteraceae > Caulobacter > Caulobacter sp. AVps18. Next base: position 3,370,724 of record NZ_CM178737.1, on the reverse strand, counting down.
CGCGATCAGGCCGGCTTGGCCGGATGCGTAGCGCGGGACTTCTTGTGGGATGCCGTCTTTTGAACAGCGGGCTTGACCTTCGTCGTCTTGACGGCGGCCGCCTTGGCCGGGATGGCCTTCACGGCCGGCGCTGGCGCAGGAGTCGGGGTGGCGGCGTTGGCACCGACGGCGGCCAAGCCGGCGGTCGACAGGACGGCGGCGGCGACGATAGCGCGGATGGACATTGTGAAGTCTCTTTCTGGTCTGTCTAACGGCGTAAGCGCCGATGGAGATCAAGCTGAGGCCACACCCTGACGCTGTCCGTTCAGCAATCTTACAACGACGTCAGAAACCGCCGGCGAACCTTACAAATCGGTCGTGTCCCATCGCGTGGTGTAACTGCGTCGGCGTGATCACCGCGCTCTCCGGCTGAGCCGGATTGGTCAGGCCGCCATGATGGGCAGGCTGACGATGGGATCATCGCTCAAGGGAGCGACACTTTCCAGGGTCATGTAGCGGCATCGTTGGACGGCCCATTCGTCGTTCTGCTCGAGCAGAATGGCGCCGACGAGCCGGATGATGGCGGCCTCGTTGGGGAAGATGCCTACGACCTCTGTCCGGCGTTTGATCTCGCCATTGAGCCGCTCCAGGGAGTTTGTGGAGTGCAACTTGGTGCGGTGGGCGGCGGGGAAGGTCATGTAGGCCAGGACATCGGTCTCGGCCTGGTCGAGGAAGCCGGCCAGCTTGGGGAGTTTGGGCCGCAGTTGGTCGGCGACGCCGCGCCATTGGGTCTTGGCGGCCTGGGCGTCGTCCTGGGCGAAGGCCGTGCCGATGAAGGCCGAGACCATGGCGCGACCGCTCTTGCCGGCGTGAGCCATGACATTGCGCATGAAGTGGACGCGGCAACGCTGCCAAGTGCAGTTCATGATTTTGGAGACCGACGCCTTGATACCCTCGTGGGCGTCGGAGGTCACCAGCTTGACGCCCCGCAGGCCGCGCCGGGCCAGGCTTCTGAGGAAGTCCGTCCAGAACGTCTCGGCCTCGGAAGGGCCCACCGCCAGGCCCAGCACCTCGCGCCGGCCATCGGCGTTGACGCCCACGGCGACGATGACGGCCTTGGACACGATACGCCCGGCGGTGCGGTCTTTCACATAGGTGGCGTCGATCCACAGGTAGGGCCAGTCGCCCTCGATCGGCCGGGTCAGGAAGGCCTGGACGCGCTCGTCGATCTCCTCGCAGAGCCGCGAGACCTGGCTCTTGGAGATGCCGCTCATGCCCATCGCCTTGACCAGGTCATCCACCGAGCGGGTCGAGATCCCCTGGATGTAGGCCTCCTGGATCACCGCGGTCAGTGCCTTCTCGGCCAGCCGCCGCGGCTCCAAGAAGCCCGGAAAGTAGGAGCCCTTGCGAAGCTTTGGGATCCGCAGTTCCACCGTGCCCGCCCGCGTCTCCCAGTCGCGATCGCGGTAGCCGTTGCGCTGCGCCAGCCGCTCGGGGCTCTTCTCGCCGTGCGCAGCCCCAGTCAGGCCGCCCACCTCCAGCTCCATAAGGCGTTGGGCGGCGAACCCGATCATCTCGCGTAGAAAATCGCTGTCGCCGCTCTTCTCCATCAGCCCGCGAAGGGCGATTGTGTCTTCGGTCATCTTCGGTCCTTGGTTCAGGTTGAGCTTCGCAACCCAACCCTACCGAAGATCGTGGATGACCACCGCTACGCCGCTCGCTCGCTACGGCGCCATGGGGAAGGCGCGCGTCGCGAGCGGCTACGCTATCGCCAACGAGCTACACCACGTCCCGGGACACGACCGGGCTAGCCGTCGTTCACAGTGCGGGGCAGTCTGGACAAGCGCCCAAGGAGGTTCGATGAGCAGACGGATTCTGGTGGTTGAGGACGACGCCGATACGGCTGACTACATCCTCAAGGGCCTGCGTGAAGCCGGCTTTACCGCCGAGCACGTGGCCGATGGCCGGGACGGCCTCTATATGGCCAGCAGCGCCGATTTCGACGCCATCATCATGGATCGCATGGTGCCAGGCATGGACGGGCTCTCGGTAACCAAGGCGGTGCGAGCGGCTGGGGTGCAGACTCCGATCCTGATCCTCAGCGCGCTTGCGCATCTGGACGAGCGAGTGATCGGCCTGCGCGCCGGCGCCGACGACTATTTGACCAAGCCGTTCGGCTTCGCCGAGCTTTCAGCCCGGCTGGACAACCTGATGCGGCGCGGCGGCGCCAAACCCGTCGAGACCAGCCTCGCCTGCGGCGACCTGAGCCTGGATCTCCTGTCGCGCCGCGTCGTGCGGGCGGGGCGCGCCGTCGACCTTTTGCCGCGCGAATTGAAGCTGCTGGAATACTTCCTGCGTCATCGCGATCGGGTGGTCACCAGGACCATGCTGCTGGAAGAGGTCTGGGATTACCGCTTCGATCCGCACACCAGCTTGATCGACACCCACATCAGCCGGCTGCGCAAGAAGATCGACGAGGGTTTCGACAAGGCTTTGCTCCATACTGTTCGCGGTTCGGGCTATCGCCTCTCGGAAACACCTTGAGGGCCGGGAGTCCCATTCGAGGCGCGAAGCCCGCGACACTCGCCCTGATCGTGGCGGGAGCTGTTGCGGTTGCCCTGGCCCTTGGCCTGCTCGTCGTCGACCTGGCGGGTGAGCGCCTGATCGCACGACGTCAGCATCTGGTGGCCGAAACCGCACGGGACTATTTCGTCGCCTTCGCTCATCAGGAAGGCCTGGCTTCCATGGCCAAGGCGCTCGACCAACGGGCTCGCAACGAGGCCGGTGCCTTCGAGTATGCGGTGTTCGACAATGACGGTTCGCGCCTGGGCGGCGCGTCCTTACTGGACGCCGAGGGCCTGCCCGAGCCGGGATACGCCACTCGATCGATCGCCGGAGCCGACTACGAGATCCTGGTCCAACCCATGGCTGTAGGGGGCACGCTGGTCATCTACGAGAACCTGGCCGACCGACGCGCTTTCCATTGGGCCATTATCGGTGCGGCCGGCGCGGGCCTGCTTGCCAGCCTGGCGATTGTGGCGGTGGCTGCCCTCATTCTTGGGCGGCTACTTGTCCGCCGCGCCCAAGGCATCGCCGTGGCGGCAGAGATGATCGCCGCCGGTGACCTCACCGCTCGCGCGCCCATCGCCGGAGTCGGCGACGTGTTTGACGACTTGGCCGACGCCGTCAACGCCATGCTGGCCCGCATTGAAGCGCTCATGACCGGCATGCGTACTGTTACCGACAGCCTGTCGCACGACCTTCGTTCGCCGCTCACCCGACTGCGGGGCGCGCTGAATCGCGCCCAGGATGAAGCTCTGCCCGAAGTCGATCGCCTGGTCCTGATTGCGCAAGCGCAAGCACAGTGCGAGGAAGTTCTGGCAACCTTCAGCGCCCTTCTCGATATCGCGCGGGCTGAGTCAGGCCTGTCGCGCGACATGATGGCACCGCTAGACTTGGCGGCGCTGGTCCGCGATTTGGGCGAACTGTTTGAACCGGTGATCGAGGACGCCGATCAGGTCCAGGCCCTAGAGGTCCCGGAAGGGCCGCTTCCCTTCCTTGGCCACGAGCTCATCCTCCGTCAGGCCCTGGGCAACCTGCTACACAACGCCGCCCGCTATGCCGGCCCGAGAGCCCGCGTGACCCTGACCTTGTCCGCCAACACACATGGCAGCGTCAGTCTGATCGTCGCCGACACTGGTCCGGGGGTGCCTGAGGCTGATCGAGGCCGGGTGCTCGAGCGGTTTGTGCGCCTTGACGAGACCCGCGCGACGTCAGGCTCGGGCCTAGGCTTGGCCATCGCTGCAGCCTGCGCCAAGCTGCACGGGGGGCAATTGGTTCTGGAAGACAATCAACCGGGCCTGCGCGTAGTGCTCAGCCTGCCCGATACCCCCGCTTCCTCGCTCCGCGACACCTAAACCTCACAAAATTTCCAGGCTCCGGCCAAGTCCGCGTCAGGCTGTCAGGCCATCGTATGCCGGCCACCAGCTGGAGTCCGGAGGATGAGCAAAGCAATCAAGACACTCGATGCCGAAGCACGCCGCCTTCTAGGTCACGGGTTTCGTGAGCTGGAGGCCGAGCAACGCCGTGTGATCCTGCAGATCATCCGCAGAGCCGCTATCGCCCGGAACATCGCTGACGAGACCGACGGGGCCATGACCTTCGGACAGCGGCTAGCCGACCGGGTCGCCGAGATCGGCGGGTCGTGGAGCTTCATCATCGGCTTCCTGGTCTTCCTTGTCTTCTGGGCGGTGCTCAACAGCCTGATCCTGACCCACGCCGGGATCAAACCGTTCGACCCCTACCCCTTCATCTTCCTCAATCTGATCCTGTCCATGGTCGCCGCCATTCAGGCACCCGTGATCATGATGAGCCAGAACCGCCAGGCCACGAAGGACCGTGCCGCTGCGGAGCATGACTACGAGGTCAATCTGAAGGCCGAGCTGGAAATCCTGTCCCTGCATGAAAAGCTCGACGCCTTACGGACCCGAGAGCTGGCCGACATGACCGCACACCTGATCGTGTTGGCCGGTCAGGCCAAAGAGCGGGCGGAGTCCCGCGCATGACTGGCGCTGCCTCGACGTCCAGAGCGAAACCGGCTGCAGGCCTTACAAAGGGAGAGCCCATGTTTCGAACCCTGAAGAGGCTCGCCGCGCGCCTGGTGCCGCCGCTGCTTCTCGCCGCCGCCGGCTATGTGATTTGGCGGGAGCTTCACGGACTGTCCTTAGGCCAAATTCACGGCGAAATCGCCGGCTGGGGCCTGCCTCGCATCGGCCTGGCCCTGCTTATGGCGGCCATCAGCTATGGTCTTCTGGCCGTAAACGAACAACTGGGCCTGCGCTGGGCCGGCGCCAAAGTTCCCCTACGCACCGGGCTTCTGGGTTCGTTCCTCGCCTACGCCTTCGCCAACAGCATCGGCCTGACGCCCCTGGTCGCCGGTGCCGTGCGTGCTCGGCTCTATGGTCGCCACGGTGTCGATGTCGGCAAGGTGGCCCGCACGACCCTCTATTGCGTCGTCTCGTTCGCCTTGGGCTTAACCACCCTGGCCAGCGTCAGCCTGATGACTGCGCTCCCTGTGACCTTCCAGGTCCTGCACCTGGATCCTGGCCTCGCCAAGGCCTTTGGCAGTGGACTGTTGCTGATCCCAATCGGCTATCTAGCGGCCTGTGCCCTGGCTCGCGGTGCCTTGAGGGTACGCGGTCGGATTTTCACCTTGCCGCCGTTGAGCTGGGCCCTGGCCCAGCTGGTCATTGGGGTGGCGGACAACCTGGTCACCTCGGCCCTCGTCTGGATGCTGGTAGGCGAAGTGGCACCGCCCTTCCCGGCTTTCGCGAGCGCCTATGCGGTCAGTACCGTTGCTGGCCTGTTTTCGGGGGTACCCGGCGGCGTCGGCGTTTTTGAGGGGGCAATGTTGGCCCTACTGCCGAATCTGGATCGCGCGGCCCTGACCGCCGCCTTTGTCGGCTATCGGCTGTTCTACTATGTCGTCCCGCTGGCCTTGGCTGGCGCCTTGCTGCTGTCTCGGGAAGCCGGCGCCCGGCGCATCGCGCTGACCGGCCGCCGGGCCTGGCGCCTGGTCGGCCCGGCGACCCTTGCCTTGTCGTCATTCGCCCTGGGAAGCGCCCTGGTCCTGATCGCCGTGGGTCGAATCCCTACCGATCGCCTGGGCTTCCTGCGCTCGGTCGTGCCACTCGTCGTGGTCGAGACCAGTCACCTGATTTCTCTGGCGGCAGGCCTTGCGCTAATGGTCCTGTCGCTGGGCCTTTTTCGTCGCCGTGCCAGCGCGCTGCTGGTGGCCCTGCCCGTCACCCTTCTGGCCACCTCTGCCGCCTTGCTGCGCGGACTCGATATCGCGCCCTCAGTGCTCGCGGCCTTCCTGTTCCTAGGCTTGCTGGCCTCCCGTCGCCACTTTACACGCAAGGGCTCGATCGAAGGCGACGAGCTGATCCCCTGGTTGGCCACGGGCATCCTGGGCGTGTTCGCCGGATCGATCGCCCTGGGTGCCTGGATCTACAATACCGCCCCTTTCGAAACCCGCCTGCTGACGCACTTTGGCTATCACGCCGATCATGCACGCTTCCTCCGCAGCATCGCCTTACTGGGCGGCCTGATCCTCACCGGCAGCGTCTGGCGGCTGGCGCGCTTGCCACAGGTCCGCGCCGCCCCCGAGGACCCAGCAGCCCTGGGTGCCCTGCGCTCACTGGTAGAGGCTTCATCCGACACGACTGCTCGCCTGGCCCTCACGGGCGACAAAGCCATCCTGTCGTCCACCGACGGCGCAGCATTCCTGATGTATGGTGCCATGGGCCGCAGCCTGATCATGCTGGGCGACCCGGTCGGCGACCCAAAGGAAGGCCGCAAGCTGCTGTGGCGCTTTCGTGAACTGGCCGACCGGCAAGACGCGCGGCCGGTGATCTATCATGCCAGCGGCGAGCGGATCACCGACTACCTGGACCTGGGCCTTTCGGCCATAAAGCTGGGCGAGGAGGCGCGTGTGCCACTGGAGGCGTTCGATCTGGCGGGTGGTGCGCGACGCAACCTGCGCCAGACCCATGCCCGCGCCCACCGCGAGGGCCTGCGTTTTGAGGTCATTCCAGCGCCCATCGATGCGGTCTTAATGGGCCGCCTGGGACAGATTTCTGATGCCTGGCTGCTAGCCCATGGCGGCCGCGAGAAAGGGTTTTCCCTGGGCCGCTTCGATCCGGCTGTGTTGGTGCACGACCCCATCGCCTTAGTCTGGCGCGGCGATGAAGTCATCGCCTTCGCCAACCTCTGGACCGGCGGCGGCGTCGAGGCCTCAGTTGACCTCATGCGCCACATCGACGATGCGCCACGCGGCACGATGGACTTCCTGTTCGTCGAACTGCTCCTGTGGGCCAAGGCTCAGGGTTATGTCTGGTTCAATCTCGGCATGGCTCCGCTTTCGGGACTGGTCGATCATCGCCTGGCCCCCTTCTGGCACAAGATCGGTCGCCAGATCGCCCGGCGCGGCGGAGCCTATTACGGCTTTGAGGGCTTGCGAGTGTTCAAAAGCAAGTTCGATCCGGTGTGGACGCCGCGCTACCTGGCGGCTCCACCCTCGGGCCTGGCCGCGGCCCTACTGGACGCCACGCGCCTGATTGCGCGCGAACCATCCAGCCTCACAAATCGGTAAGGCGGAGGCCAGGGGAGCGCCAGGAGGCTCTGTGAAAACAGTTTCACACTCAGCCGCTTGGGAGCGCCATGATGCCAATCCGCAAGATCCTGTTGACCAGCGGCGCCGTCCTTGCGCTGACCCTCGGCGCTGTCGTGGTCTCGCGCGGCGGCCTGAGCGAGCCGGCAACCGCAGCGCCGTCCGCTCTGGCGGCCGTCGTTCCCGCCGCCCCTACCGGTCCTCTGATCGAACTGCCCTTTCGCTATGGCTCGGCGGGCCGGGTCACCATCTTCCGGCGCAGCGGCGAGCCGGGCCGGTTCGTGATCCTGATCTCCGACAAGAGCGGCTGGACCCCTGCCCTGACCGACTTCGCCCGCCAGTTGACCCAAGCCGACGTCACGGTCGTCGGCGTGGACCTGAGCCACTACCTGACCGCTGCCCGGGATGCGGCGGGACCCCGTGGCCTATATCCTGCGGGCGACTTTTCCCAACTGTCCCAGGCCGTCCAGAAGGCCCTTAAGTTGAAGTCCTATCGCCGGCCGATCCTGGTGGGCCAAGGGGCTGGCGCGGCCCTGGCCTATGGCACGCTGGCCCAATCGCCGGCAGGCATCTTCCAAGCCGGTGTGGCGCTTGACTTCCGGCCAGACCTGCTGACCGACCGCCCCCTGTTGCCAGGCGACGGGGGCCTTACGCACCTCGCATCGCCCAAAGGCGGCTTCAGCTACGCTCCCAACCCCAAGCTAAGTGTCCCGTTCCTCGTGCTGCAGGCCAGAGACGCCCCGGCGGCCTCGCCCCTGAGCGCCCAAGCCTTCGTCGGCAAGCTCCCGCAGGGCCGCATAGAGACACTTCCTGCCGGCGCGCAGATTGGCGCAGCGGTGTCGCGCGCCCTGGAAACGCTTGCGCCCACCAAGGAGCCCAAGGTTCAGGGCTACAGCGCGCGGCTGGCGGACCTGCCGTTGGTCGAGGTGCCGGTCGCCTCGCAAGGCGACACCCTGGCGGTGTTCTATTCAGGCGATGGCGGCTGGGCCAGCATCGACCGGGGACTGGCACAGGGCTTCGTCGAGGCCGGCGTGCCGGTCGTTGGCTACGACTCCCTGCGCTACTTCTGGAGCAAGCGCAGCCCCCAGGACGCCGCCGACGATCTGGCTGCAGTCATCCGGCACTATCAGGCCGTCTGGGGTAAGCAACGGGTGATCCTGGCCGGCTATTCTTTCGGTGCCGATGCCCTGCCAATCATCGTCCAGCACCTGCCGGCCGACCTGCGCGGCCAGGTCCGGATCGTCGCCCTACTGGGGACCGACGCCACCGGCGAACTGGAATTCCATCCAGGCGACTGGCTCAACGTCAGCGGTAGGGACACCTACCCAATCGCCCCGGTCCTGGCATCGCTGAAGGACCTCCCCGTGGTCTGTGTCTATGGGGCCCAGGAGCATGACGACGCCTGCCCGACCTTTCCCGCCTCAGTGCGCAAGATCGGTCTGCCCGGTGATCACCATTTCAACGGCGACTACGACGCTGTGGGGCGGGCGCTGAATAGCGCGGCGGGGCTGTAGCCCACCCTGCGCAGCGGGGTTCCGCTCTGGCTCGATTTTTCGGCCGTGCTCGCCTCGGCCTGGCTGTGCGTCACCCTTGTTTCATGGAACTATTCCTTGACGCGGCGGGCTCGGGAGAACGCCATGAACCAGGCCCCTGCCGTAAAGACGACAAGCGCTAGCAGCGGCCCAGGCGGAGTTGAGCCCGACGGGCTTCTCTGCTCATAGGTGGGTAGCCGGTCGAAGTCAGCCCGCTGAAACGGTCGCCCGTTGAAGAGGTAGGGGTAGTAGAAATCCTGCAGGCGACGATGGAACCGTGCGACGCTGTCCTGGTAAGCCAGATGAGCCGGAAGGTCGCTATCTGCGGCGCGGTGGACCAGCGTCTGGGCGGCAGCGGCCGGGGAAAGCCAGCCCAGGCGTTCCGTCCAGGCTTGGCGCGCGGCTAGGCTCGACCGGTAGGCAACGACCTGCCCCGCCACGCTGTCGTCGCCCATCTCGTGCATGGCGTAGTACCATTTCCAGTGGAAGCGGCCGACGACCGGCGGTGTGTCCTTCCACTCCGGATGCTTGGCCCTGAAGGGGCCCAAGATCGCCTCGCGCGGAATGTCCCAGGCGCGGTGGACGGCCTCGCGCTGGGCCAGGGTCAGGTCGACGCCGCGACCAACCGGCACGGCCCGCAACAGCACGGCGTTACCCAAGGCAGGAACCAGGAGGACGAGCACGATCCAGCATCCGACCAGGGTTGCGGCGTTGAAGGCCGAGCGACGCCCCCAGGCCCCAACCAGCAGGCCAAGACCCGTCCAGAAGGCAACATAGAGCACGGCGACCAGAGTGAGCGTCGCGACACCGGCAATGGGCGCCTGAGCGATCATTGCACCGACCAGGAACGGCACCAACAGGGCAATGAGCACCAGCCCCAGCCTCAGCCCGGCACGCTGCAACCAGAGCCTTCCAGGCTTGGCCGGCAGGGCGTTCAGCACCCGCAGACGGCCAGCCTCCCGTTCGCCGGAAACCAGGTCGTGCATCAGCGCAATCACAGCCAGCGGCGCCAGATAGATCAGTACGAAGGCGAAGTCGAAGGGCCCCGGGAGGGCCAGTTCGGGGTTGACCGTCTCGGTTTCGTACAATTGGGCCTGGAGGCCAAGCAGACGGACACGCAGCACAAAGGGCTGGATATCCCGCTGACCAAGGGCGGCAAAGGCCAGGCTGGGAGGACGATCCGAGGTCAGGAAGAAGGTGTAATAGGCGGCATTGCCCGCCTCGCTATCTGGCTTCCCGTATTGCTTGGCGACGGCGGCGAGGTCGCGGTTCTGCGCGGCCGCCACCCTGTCGATGACGGTGTTCTGGCGCGCAGTGGCTGCAAGCCCTGCACAGACCGCCACAATGGAAAGGGTCAGCAGCAGGATCAGGGCGGCAGCGCTGACCCGCGACCGAAGCAACAGCCGCAGTTCATATCGAAGACGGATCATCGGGCGTCCTTACGAAGACGGCGAGCGACGGGAGCGCACAAGGCCAGCAGCGCAACGAGCCAGATGGTGAGAATGGCCAGATTGGCGGCCACTCGGCCGCCGGCGAGGCTCAACCTGTCCGGTGCGACATAGGAGAAGCTGGGCACACGCTTCCAGTTGTCGGCCGAGATGCGCGGATCCTGTCCGGCGTTCTGGTTGGGGATTTGCTCGACCTGCATGCGGTTGAGCGCCTGTACAAAGGCGTAGCGATAGCGCTCGACCTGATTGAGGAAGTCCTGGTGGCTCTCCGTGTCCGTGCCGGCCAGACTCATGGAGGCCTGGCGCAGGGCAATCACCGGGCTGATCGCGCCGAAGCCGCGCACAAACCCGTTCTGCGCCTGCTCGCGCGCGAAAGCTTCGCGGGCATAGCGGTCGAAAAGCTGGCTGGTCAGGCGCTCGCCCTCCATGCCCACCAGACCACCCCACTGGACCGGCAAATCTTCGACACGCTGAACGCCGTACCTGGCCAAGGTCTTGGCCTTGAAGGCCGCGAAATAGGGGTCGTCGGGATTGTGGCTGTCGCCGATCTTTTTGAGATCCTCATGGATGGCGATGTCGGTCTCGATCCTGGTCGGCGTCTGTAGGCAAGCCGCTATCTCAGGCAGGGTGCGGGGAAGCAGCACCACCAAAACCATCCAGATCGAGACCAGAACGATCAGGGCATCGCGCGACCGGCGCGCCAGGGCCGAGATCAAGACCGCAGCCACCGCCCAGATCGCAAGGTAGAGACCATAGACCAGAAGAAGCAGCAGAGCCGGTACCGGCGGTGCCCAGCCCGCCAGCGCGGCAATCAGCAGCGCCAGGGCCGCCGGCGCCAGGATCAGCCCGACCACGCCCCCATAGGCCGCCAACTTGCCCATCAGCATTTGGCTCGGTGCCAGGCCCTGAGCGGCCATCAGCCGCAGCGTGCCGCGCTCGCGCTCTCCAGCCACCGCGCCATAGGCCAGGAAGATCACCAGCAGCGGCGCGAGGGTCTGCAATACGAAGGCCGGCGTCAGTTCACCAAACCTTAGCAGCAGGGACGACTGCCGAGCCTCACTGAAATTGGCGCTGTTCTGCCGATGGCCTTCCAGAAAAACCGTATGGCCCGTGAAGCTGTCGACGCCTCGGTCGAAGAAGGCCAGGGCCGACAGCGGCCGGAAAACGAACTGACCGTAGTGGACCATGCGATGCGGATGGCGGTCGGGCTGGGCGTCAAACTGCTGGTCCGAGCTAGCCTGATGGTGCTGGCGGGTCGCCTCGATAGCGTTGCGCTGTTCAACCCCCAGGATAGCGGCGCTGACCAGCAAAGCGGCCAGGATCGCGCCGGCAACCGTCGACACGCGGTTGCGGATCAGGGCGCGCCATTCCTCGCGCGCTACCCTCCAGATCAGACTTGGTCGCCCGCTCACGCCGCCGCCCCGACCTGAACATAGCGCTGATGAAGGGCCCGAAGGTCAAAGCGATCAGGTCCCTCGGCGGTGAGCTCGACCTCGATATGGCCGTTGGCCAGGAAGCCGATGCGATCGGCGACCTCCGACGCGCCCAGCAGGTCGTGGGTCACCATCAGGGTCGCCACGCCGCGTTCGCGGGCGGTCTGCAGCAGACGATTGAAGTCGGCGACGGCGCGCGGATCCAGGCCCGAGGTCGGCTCGTCCAGCAGCAGCACGGGAACCCGTCTGGCGATGGCCAGGGCGATGGCCACCTTCTGGCGCATGCCCTTGGAGAAGCCGCCCAGCCGGCGGTCCCAGGCGTCCCGCGCCAGGCCGACGGCGTCTAGGGCCTCTTCGATCAAGACCCGCTCAGTGTCGGCTCGCGCCAGGGTCAACAGATAGTCGATGTTTTCGCGTGCGGTCAGGTGCTCATAAAGCGCGACATTTTCAGGCACATAGGCGATGCGCGAGCGCGCCGCTGTCGGGTCAGCGCCAACCTCGACGCCACATACCCGGGCCGATCCCGCCGTCGGACTGGCCAGGCCCAGAAACAGGTTCAGGGTCGTGGACTTGCCCGCGCCATTGCCGCCAAGCAGGGCGTAGATCTCCCCTGCCCGCACCGAAAAGGTCAGGTCCCGAAGGACCAGTTGGCTCCCATAGCGCTGCTCTAGGCCCACGGCCTCCAGCGCAGCGGCGGATGTCATGACCAAAACCCGGACCCCTTCATTCAAAAACGCAAAGGCGCTTGCCAAGCCGCGCCCGCCCGAATTAGTACGTTATAACGTAACGCCACTATTGAGAGTCAATCGCGGATTGACAGGTTCGTGTGGTTTCGGGGGAACGACGTGAGTTTCATGGATTTTCGGGTCGCGCTGCTCGCGGGTTGCGCGGCGACCGCACTGTCAGCAACGTCCGCAGCGGCAGAGATTGATACCGACAGCGCACGTGTCGAGGACGTCACCGTCACGGCGCGGCGGGCCAATGCCAGCATCAATGGACTGGACGTATCGCCCCTGAAGTTGCCGCAGAGCGTGCGCGTGCTGGAACGTGAGCTCATCGATCAGACCGGCCTGGCCAACCTCTCGGATCTGTTCGACCTGGCCGGAGGGATGGCGCGCCAGAACAGCTTCGGCGGTGCCTGGGACGCCTATGCGATCCGGGGCTTCTCGGGCGACATCAACCAGGGGCCCGACCTGCTGGTCAATCGTTTCACCGCCAATCGCGGCTTCAATCCGCGTCGAGACACCGCCACGGTCGAGACCTTCCAGGTGCTCAAGGGGCCAGCCTCGGCTCTGTCCGGCAAGGGCGAACCCGGCGGCTCGATCAACATCGTCACCAAGGCCCCGCTGCGCCACGCTCACGCCTCGACTGAGTTGGGCTATGGCAGCTTCGACACCTGGCGCACGACTGGTGATCTGGGTGGTCCAGTGAGTGACACGGTCTCTGTGCGGCTGGTTGGTGCCTATCAAACCACGGACGGCTTCCGCGACCACGTCGGAAGCGACCGGCTCGTCCTGGCCCCATCCCTAGCCTGGGATCCGACCGACAAGGCCCACTTCCTCTATCAGTTCGAAGCGATGGACGTGCATTTCGTCCATGACCGGGGCTTGGTGGCCGTGAACGGCAACGGCAAGGCCCTGCCCCGCGAACGCTTCCTGGGCGAGCCCAATGACGGCAAGATCCACCAGCAAAGTCTGCAGCATCAGGCTTCCGCCGCGTTCGACCTCGCCGAGGGCGTTTCGCTTGAGGGTGGCGTCCAGTATCGCGACGGATATTTCAAGGGTCAGTCGACCCATAACTCAGCCCTGGTCGGGACCCAGTTGCGACGCCAGCTGCGGGTACACGACTATGACTGGCAGGACCTGTCGGGCCGCCTGGAGCTGAGCGTCAAACGCCAGATGATGGATGTCGAGCATCAGATGCGCCTGGGCGGCGACGCCTTCAGCTATGACCAGCGCCGGGTCTTCCTGCGCTTCAGCCCGACAGCGGCCACGCCCTACGCCATTGATATCTTCAAACCGGTCTATGGCCAGGCCAAGCCGGTGGCGACGATGAATCAGAACCTGCTGGAGGAACTGCGCGGCCAGAGCCTCTATGCGCAGGATCTCATCACGGCGGGCCAGTTCACCGTCCTGGTGGGCCTGCGTCATGACTGGATCCAGCAAACCAACACCAACTATCGCAACAACACGGTGGGTAAACAGAGCCCGTCGCGCACCTCGCCCCGCGCCGCCCTGACCTGGTCGCCGTCAGACACGATCTCGGCCTATGTCAGCTGGGGCCAATCGTTCCGCTACAATCAGGGGACCGACGCCGCCAGCGCCGCCTTCGCACCTGAAGAGGGCGAGGCCTTCGAGGGCGGCGTCAAATACGCCCTGCTTGACGGCAGGCTCACCGGGACAGCCTCGGCCTTCCGCATCGACAAGAGTAACATCCTGGTCAACGATCCCGCCAATGCCGGCTTCTCGGTCGCCGTCGGCGAGGCCCGCAGCAAGGGCATGGAGTTCGACGCCAACCTGCGGGTTAACGACCAGCTGACGCTCACCGGGGTCTACGCCTTCACCGACACAGAGATCACCAAGGACACCCGCGCGGGTTTCGTGGGTAGCGCTCTGAGCAACATTCCGCGCCAGTCGGCGGCGGTCTACGCACACTGGCAAACGGCCCTAGAGGGTCCCGGAGCGGTCAGTGTCGGCGGCGGGCTGGTCTATGTCGGCAAGCGTCCGGGCGACGACGTCAATTCCGGCTTCAAACTGCCCGACTACGTCACCGCGCGGCTGAACCTCAGCTACCAGGCGACCCAGAGGCTTTCGCTGCATCTGGACGCCGAAAACCTGCTGGACGCCTACTATCTGGAAAGTTCCTACAGCAACCTCTGGATCGCCCCCGGCGCTCCTCAGACAGTCACGATCCGGGCAAAGTGGAAAATGTAGCTCTGCCTCGAATACCGCCGCGGTCTTGATAGACAGCGACCCGCCGGGAACGGAACTTGGTCACGGAGCCAAGTTCTATCGATAGAGGAATTTTAGAACGCTTCGGCACGCTCCGCTTTCTGGCCTGGATCGAAGGACAGAAGCGGCGCGATGCCAGAGCAACGATCGCATTGAGCACTACATCTGGAATGGCCTGGATCTTGAGAAAAAGGCCAATTCATCAACTAGCTATATCGAGCCGCTGAAAGTGCACATGTGCCGCCTCTGATTTGAGACCTATGCTAGGAAGCGCATATTGTCGAAACCCGGCACGACATTGACGGGAAGTTTTTCCGACAACGCTTTGAAGTCCAGATCGATATGAAGGTTTGTCAAGATTGCGAGCCGAGGTTTGGCGCGGGCGATCCATTGCAGCGCTAGCTCGACGTGAGCGTGGGTCGGATGGGGTGTCCAGCGCAATGCATCGACCACCCAGACATCCAGATCCATCAGACTTGGCCAGCTCTCGGCGGGTATGGCCACGACGTCGGGCGTATAGGCCACGTCGTTGAACCGGAAACCGACAGATCGAACTCCGCCATGATCCAGATCGAAACTCTCGACCGGGATTTCACCGCTGGGTCCGTCCAGGCTCCAAGACTTGCCGTGTTCCGGCAAGGCCACCGGCTCGCAGATAGCCGGATAGCCTCCCCGACTATCGAAGATGTAGTCGAACCGGTCGGTCAGGCCCTTGTAGGTCGGACCATCCATATAGGCCGGGATGCGACGGCGCTGATTGAGGAAGAACGGGCGCAGGTCGTCGATGCCATGGGTCTGGTCGGCATGATCGTGTGTGAACAGCGCGGCGTCGATACGGCGAACGCCGGCCCGAACCGCCTGAAGCCTAAAGTCCGGCGAGGTATCGACGACCACGGTGGTCTCGGGCGTATCGCCGCTAGGCCCCTTTCGTCTGACCAGCATCGAGCAGCGCGTCCTCAGGTTATGGGGATCGGTAGGATCGCAATCACCCCAGTTGCCATCGGCGCGCGGCACGCCCCCTGATGAGCCTGAGCCCAGAATAGTGAACTCCAGTGGCCCGGTCATGAGCGCGTGACCTTCTCGAACAAGGCGAAGAAGGCGTCTTCCGTTCGCGCCTCGGCTTCCGCCCGGGTCCAGCCCCGGATTTCACCCAGCTTGTCGACGATGTGCGGCAGGTAGGCCGGTTCATTGCGGCGGCCGCGCATCGGAACAGGCGCCAGATAAGGGCAATCGGTCTCGACGATAATCCTGTCAGCCGGCATGTCGCGGATGATCGCCCTGACCTCTTCAGCCGCCTTGAACGTAGCGATGCCCGACACCGAGAACCACGCGCCCAACGCAGCCGCGCGCGCGGCCAGTTCCGCGCCACTGGTGTAGCAGTGCATCAGAATCTTGAAGGGGCCCTTGGCATGTTCCTCTTCGAGGATTTCAGCCATCAGGGCGTCAGCCTCGCGGGTGTGAACCACCAGGGGCAGGCCCGTCTGGCGCGCAGCGACGACGTGAGCCCGAAAGACGCGCGCCTGCACGTCGCGCGGCGAGAAATCATAGTGGAAATCCAGGCCACACTCGCCAATGCCGATCACGCGCGGCCGCTCAGCCAAGGTCACCAGGGTCTCGACTGTCAGGTCGGGATTTTCCTTGGCTTCGTGAGGGTGCGTGCCGACCGTGCACCAGATATCGGGCTGGGCCATGGCAATGGCGTGGACGGCCTCGAATGACGAAACCTTGTCGCAAATGGTGACCATCAGGCCGATCCCGGCGTCGCGGGCGCGGGCGATCACCGCGTCGCGGTCCTCGTCGTACTGGTGGGCGTGGAGATTGACGTGACTGTCGATGAGCATACGGCTCACATCGCTGTCCTGGCGGCGGCGCGCAAGTCCGAGATGGCGCTCCAGAACACATCGGCGCGATCCAGGTTCACGGCCTCGGCCTCTCCTGGCCATCGCGAGATCCGGTCCCAGACCGCGGCCCAGCGATCCACAGCGGGCGTACTGCCTGCCTTGGCCAGTCGAGTTGTCATGGCGTGGATCTGATCAGCCAGGCGTTCGAAGAGCAGCTCGAACCGTGCAGCCCCCTCGCCGCCCCGGAAGGTGTCGGCCAAGGCCAGCAAGGCCGCCTCGTCAATGGCCGGCAGGCCCCGCAGGATTTCGCCTGCTGCGTCGTCCATCGCCAGAGCGCCGGCGGAGGCCAGTTGCAGCCCCCTGCCCGGCGCGCCATGGGCCATGCGAGCCAGACGTTCAGCCGCGTCATGGTCCAGCGTCGTGCGCTGCTCGATCATCCGCGCCGCCATCGCCACGCCCGGCGCCGGTATCGCCAGCCGTCGGCACCGCGACCGGATCGTCGGCAATAGCTTCCCCGGCGCGTGGCTGACCAGCAGGATAACGCCCCTGGGCGGCGGCTCTTCCAGCGTTTTGAGCACGGCATTGGCGGCGTTGACGTTCAGATCGTCGGCAGCGTCGATGATCGCCACGCGGTAAGGCGAGGTCGCTGGCGAATTGGCGAAGAATTCCGGCAGGCGGCGCGCTTCGTCGACGGGAATAGCCTTGCGCGCCTTGCCATCATCGGTGGCTCGCTCCAGAATCATCAGGTCCGGGTGAGAGCGGGCAGCGACCTGCCGCGATACCGGATCGGAGGGCGATGCGCCCAGCACACCGAAAGAATCGTCGGCGCGCGCACCCAAAAGACGGCGCGCCATTCGATAGGCCAGGGTCGCCTTGCCCACGCCCTCCGGGCCCGTCAGCAGCCAGGCATGATGCAGACGATTGCGTCCCAGGGCATCAAGGAATGATGCTTCCGCCGCGCCTTGCCCTTCCAGGCCATAGACATCGCGGGGATGGGGCGGTGCCTCAACACTCACAACGACAACCGTGCCGAAACCACGCTCCAGACATCGGCGAACACCTCGTCGGGCGTGTTGCTGGCCTCGATGACCGCACAGCGGTCCGGCTCGCGCCTGGCGATGGCCAGAAAGCCGGCGCGCAGGCGCTCGTGGAATTCCAGGCCTTTTGACTCGAATCGGGCCGCGCCGCCACGCGCTGAGGCTCGCTGTAGCCCCACCTCGGCCGGGATATCGAAGATCAGGGTCAGGCCAGGGATCGTGCCGCCCAGGACGTGATCTTCCAGCGAGGCGATCAGCGAAGCCGGCGCGTCGCCCCCTGCGCCCTGATAGGCCCGGGTCGAGTCCGCAAAGCGATCGCACAACACAATGGCGCCGCGATCCAGGGCTGGGCGAATGACCCGTTCAAGATGATCGCGCCGCGCTGCGTACATCAGCAAGGTCTCGGTGATCGACGACCAGCGGTCGGCCTCGCCGTTCACCAGCAAATCGCGGATCGCTTCCGCGCCGGCACTGCCGCCCGGCTCTCGTGTCAACGCAACGTCAAAGCCTGCAGCTTCCAGCCGCTGAGCGAGGCGTCGGATCTGAGTGGACTTTCCAGCCCCCTCGCCGCCCTCGAAACTGATGAATGCGCCACGTGTCACGGGTCTCAATTCGACCGGATCGCACGCCTTGTCTAGAGGTCTCGCAGTCGCGCGTCAGGGGCGCAGCACAGTAGCCCCGGAATAGCCCAGCGCAACCACGCGGTCGCGCATGGACCAGGCCTCGCCCTCATCCTCCCCCGCAGTGACCGTTACCCGGTAAAGTACGCCCCCGGAGCGCTCGAACGCCTCAATGGTCGCCCGACCAGCCTCGCGAAGTTCGGCTACGGCTCGTTCGGCATTCTCACGATTGGCGAAGGCCCCGGCCTGAACCCGGAAGTTGGTCTGACGAACGGGCGCGGGCGGCGCTGCGACAACGGGCGCGGGTTCCGACGGCCAGGCCCGCGGCGAATCGACCGCGTCGATCGAAGACTGCGGCCTGGACTGTGAAACACCCGTCTGAGCGTACTGACGCGCGTCGAAAGCGGTCTTGGGGGCAGGCCCGACATACCGGACACGCACCCGTGCGACACCCTGTCGCCGGTAGCCCAACTGTTCCGCAGCGGCGCGCGACAGGTCGATGACCCGGTCATCCACAAAAGGACCACGATCGTTAACCCGCACGATCATCTTGCGACCATTGTCGAGATTGGTCACCTCGACCAGGCTTGGCAGGGGCAAGGTCGTGTGGGCGGCAGACGGCAGGTCCATGTCGAAGATCTCGCCATTGGCCGTCCGGCGATTGTGGAATTGCTCGCCGTACCATGAGCCTACGCCCTTGGCGTCATAGTCGGGATCATCCTTGGGATAATACCACACGCCCCTGATTTGATAGGGCTTTTCGGTTCCGCGCGAAGGTCGGCCGGACGGCGAGACCATGGGGCCGCGCGGCGAAGACGCGACCGAGCCGCCGCCGTCGAACTTGGGTTTTGGCGTGGCGCAAGCCGTAAGACTGGCCGCGGCCAGAGCCATCAGACAGAATGCGCGCAGGCCGCGCCAGATGTATTGATCCGCTGCCATGTGCCGACTTTCCGACGCCAGGGCGTCCTTTGTGAGCATCATGGTGACGGAAGTGTTTTGCGGTCTGGTTAAGGCGCGGACACGCTGATATAGCCGCGCGTCTGGACAGGTGGCCGAGTGGTTTAAGGCAGCGGTCTTGAAAACCGCCGTAGGTGGAAGCCTACCGTGGGTTCGAATCCCACCCTGTCCGCCACACCTTCACCGCCGCGCCGGATCTGTCGATCCAGCGCGGCGGGCCCAAATCCAGGATTTCGATGTCGACCTCTCGCACCGCGCTCTACGGCCAGGCCGATCATGATCTGGCTGAGGTGGCGTCCGATGCGCTGCAGGTTTCGCCGCTGATTTCAGGCGCAACCGACCTGGCCACTCTCGACGACGGCTCGCTGGACAGTGTGACAGTCCGGGCTCCAGCCGGCGTAATCGAGCGGCGTTATGTCCTGGCCCATGCGCTACGAACGCTTAGCGCCGAGGGTCGCCTCACCGTCTTCGCACCCAAGGATCGCGGCGGTCAAAGACTGCGCAAGGAGCTTCAGGCGTTTGGCTGCGTCGTCGGCGAAAGCGCCAAGCGGCATCATCGGATCTGCGTCGCCCTGCGGCCGGACGCGCCCACGGGCCTGGCAGAAGCGATCGAGGCCGGCGCGCCGCGTCGGGATGCAGACGGATTGTGGACCCAGCCCGGTGTGTTCAGCTGGGACAGGCTTGATCCGGGCACCGACCTGCTCCTCAAAACCCTGCCGCCTCTGGCTGGCGAAGGTGCCGACTTTGGTTGTGGCATTGGCTGGCTTTCGCGCGCCGCCCTGAGCTCGTCCAAGGTGACAAAGCTTAGCCTGATTGATCTGGATCGTCGGGCGGTCGACGCCGCCTGTCGCAATATCGAAGATCCTCGAGCCTCCATGATCTGGGATGACGTCCGGCAGGCGGCGACTCAACTCAGCGGACTGGATTTCGTGATCACCAATCCGCCATTCCATGAAACCGGCGGCGAGGACCGCTCGCTGGGCCAAGCCTTTATCCGCCTTGCGGCGACGACCTTGCGAAAAGGCGGGACCCTATGGATCGTCGCCAATCGACACCTGCCCTATGAAGTCATTCTGGCCGAGCATTTTTCCAAGGTGCGGCTGGCCGGCGAAACCAACGGCTACAAGGTCTATGAGGCGCGTAAGTGACAAAGGCCCTGATGGCGCGCCTTGACCGACTGCTGGCCAATCTGGGCTATGGCAGTCGCAAGGACGTCCAGGCGCTTATTTCCAGCGGCAAGGTCGTGCTGGATGGCAAGGTTCTGAAGGATGTGGGCGTCAAGGTCGCCGTCACGCCTGACCTGCCGGCGCGTATGACCATCCGGGGCGCGCCGGTCGATCCGCCCGCGCCGCTGGTGCTGATCATGCACAAGCCGCTAGGCGTTGTGTGTTCCCACAAGGAAGATGGCGAGAGGATCTATGACCTCTTGCCGCGCCGCTGGCGCATCCGCGATCCGGGCCTCTCGACGGTGGGGCGGCTGGACAAGGATACCTCGGGCCTGATCCTCATTACGGATGACGGCGACTATCTGCATCGGGTGATATCGCCCAAGCGGCACGTACCCAAGATCTATCTGACAAAGCTGGACCGGCCGCTGCGCGGTGACGAGGGCGAGCGGTTCGCCGCCGGCGACCTGATGCTCGAGGGTGAGGAAAAGCCCCTGCTACCAGCGCAACTGCAGGTGATCGACAGCCACACCGCCAGGCTGACCATCAAGGAGGGGCGCTATCATCAGGTTCGGAGGATGTTCGCTGCGGTGGGCAACCATGTGGTCGGACTACACCGCGAGCGGATCGGAGGCATCGCCCTGCCCGCTGACCTGGAACCTGGCCAGCACCGGACCCTGACGGCACGAGATGCCGAAACGGTGTTTGGCGATGGATGATCCAGTCGTCGTCGATGCCCGGGGGCATCGCTGCCCGGTGCCAACACTTCGCCTGCGTCGGGCCTTGGAAGCTGCACCAGCTGGAGGGCAGGTTCGCCTGATTGCCGACGATCCGATGGCGCGCATCGATGTTCCGCATTTCGCGGTAAGCGCCGGTGCCACCGTGATCGAGATCAACGATGAGCCCGGCGGCACCCTCAGCTTTCTGGTGTCAAAGGCTCCTTGAGCGCCACAGCGCGCGGACCTTCGACCAAATCCCGCGGGCGCTCATCAAGAGCGATTTCCACCTCGGTCGCCAAGGCTCCGCCCAGGAAGATGGCGTTCACGCTCCAGGACAGCCAGATCAGGAAGATGATCACCGCAGAGATCGAGCCATAGGTGGCGCCGAGACGAGCGACCTTCTCGACATAGAAGGCGCTGGCCGATGACATGAACAAACAAAGCACCGCAGCGGCAATGCCCCCGGCGATGGAGGCGCGCCAGCCGACAGGTGCCCGTGACATGGCGTAACGATAGATCAGGGTCATGCCGATGACGACGCCCAGGCTGGCCCAGGTCCACTCACTCTGGATCCAGGGCACACCTTCCAGCGGTCGCAGGTTCAGGGCGCTTCCCAGCAGGCGGAAGATAAGAAAGATTCCCGACATCACGAACAGCAGCCCGAAAGCGGCGATCAGGACGAACAAGGCCATCAAATTGAAGCCGACAAAACCGCGCTGATCCTCCTCGTCGTGGATGAACGACAGGCCGGCCAGTAAGGCCTTGAAGCCGCGATGCGCGGCATAGGCACCGATCACAAGTACGACGGCGCTTTGGGCGGAGACGGCCTGTTCAGGCGCATGCGCCAGCCGGGTCAGTTCGCTCTCAAACAACGATCGCGCCCCCGATGGCATCAGATCGGCGAAGTTTTCAGCCTGAGCGGCCGCCTGCTGCGGCGTCAGCATCAGGCTGTAGATGCCGATCAGGATCGCCAACCCGGGAAACACGGCAAGCAACGCAAAGAATGACACGCCCCCAACATAGAGCATGACGTCGCGACCCCAGATGCGCGCCAGGGCAAGGCCCAGGACGCGCAGCACTTCTCGCGCCCAGTGGATCGGATCCAGATCCAGGTCGCGCCAGCGGATAGGTTGGGGGTCTTGCATCGGGCGGAAACTGCCCGCGCCCGGGCCTCGGCGCAACCCCGCCTGCCATCCTGCGGGAAACGACAAAGACGCGCCGCCCGGGAAAGGCGACGCGTCTCCGCAGGACGAGCCTGAAACCGATCACCGCATCGAGGGACGGGTGGCGCAGCGACCGGTTGAAGCACTACCTATGAGGGGCCACCTGAACCGCCGCTGAACGGTCCTGGCGCGTTAGAGCGCACCCGTAGCCTTCAGCTGCGCGATAGCGTGGTCTGAAAAGCCCCAGTCGGCCAGGGCGGTGTCATTGTCCCCGCCGATCCGGGGCGGAGGGCCCTGAATCTTGCCGGGAGTCGCTGAGAATCGCGGCGCTGGCGCGGGCTGAACAACCCCGCCTACCTCGACAAAGGTCTCCCGCGCCGCGTTGTGCGGATGTTTCGGGGCTTCATCCATGCTGAGAACGGGGGCGAAGCAGACGTCGGTACCGTCCATCAGAACGCACCACTCGTCACGTGTCTTGGTCTTGATAACTGCGGCAAGCTTTTCGCGAAGCTGTGGCCATTCTTCGCGGCTCATCTGGTGCTGGAACTGGGGATCGGTGATCCCTGTCTTCTCCAGAAGGAGCAAATAGAATTGCGGCTCAATCGATCCGATCGATATCCAGCCGCCGTCCGCGCATTGATAGGTGTCGTAGAAGTGCGCGCCGCCATCCAGCAGGTTGGAGCGCCGTCCTTCGGTCCACATCCCGCCCGCCTTGAAGCCGTAGAACATGGCCATCAGCGAAGCTGCGCCATCGCTCATCGCACAGTCGATCACCTGCCCCTGGCCCGAAGCCCGCGCGTGAATGATCCCCGCCAGCAGGCCGAACGCCAGGTAGAGAGCGCCACCGCCGAAGTCTCCAACCAGGTTCAACGGCGGAACGGGTTTGTCCTGAGTCCCGATCGCGTCCAGCGCTCCGGTGATGGCGATATAGTTCATGTCGTGGCCGGCGGCCTTGGCGTATGGGCCAAACTGCCCCCACCCGGTCATCCGGCCGTAAACCAGCCGGGGATTGCGGGCCAGCATCACCTCTGGGCCCAGCCCCAGTCGCTCCATGACACCGGGCCGGAAGCCTTCGATCAGGCCATCGGCGGACTCGATCAGCTTGAGGCAAGCCTCAATGGACGCCGTTTGCTTCAGGTCCAGAGCGATTGAGCGCCGTCCCCGGGCGGTAACATCGGCCGGCGAGCCCCTGCCATGCCCCTTACGGTCGATCCGCACGACGTCGGCACCGAGGTCCGAAAGCAGCATGCCGCAGAAGGGGCCCGGTCCGATGCCAGCGAACTCGACGATCTTCAGTCCTGAAAGCGGTCCCTGACCCATGGCGTCCTCCTTGGCGACTCTTCGGCGCGTTGTCTGGAGGGACTAGAACGGCCGTGACGTTCGGTCATGCAAGAGCATTGCCGCTAAACCGCTGCCCCCGACACCGCCGTCCGCGCCAAATGACCGCGCAGCAAGCCCTTAAACGGGCCTGCGGCGTTGCATCCCTATCCCGCCCGATAGCCTCTGCTATGTTGCGGCGTCGAATCTCGCGGGCCATCGTTGGCCTGGGTTCAGTGGGGTTCGGGCGGAGGTTGAGTGTGGCGGTAGACGCCCGGATCCTGATCGTGGCGCGTGACGATCTGCGCGCTGGTCCCCTGGCCGAGGGGCTGGATCGCCTTGGCTGGCGCACCATCACCGCGCGGGGGCCCTATGCCGCCCTCGCCGCCCTTGGCGACCTGCCCATCGAGGCGGTGATTGTCGATCTGGCTAGCGCCGGTCCCGATACGCAATCCCTCGC
Organism: Caulobacter sp. AVps18; assembly: GCF_058681425.1. Lineage (NCBI taxonomy): Bacteria > Pseudomonadati > Pseudomonadota > Alphaproteobacteria > Caulobacterales > Caulobacteraceae > Caulobacter > Caulobacter sp. AVps18. Next base: position 3,346,930 of record NZ_CM178737.1, on the reverse strand, counting down.
CCGTCGGCTGAAGGCCGCTGTTGCGCCGCGCCGCCTGCCGGTCATCGCCATCGGCGAGCCTGACGATATCCAGCTAGGCCAGGCCTTCGACCTGACCCTGTCACCGCCGCTGCACCCGTCCCAGGCCGCCCTGCGCCTGGAATCTCTGGTCCGCACGGCCATCGCCGAGGAAGAGTTCGAGCTTCGGCTCCAGACCTTCGGGGAGCGGGGTCGCCGGATGGACCTGCCCGAGCCCCAGCCCTCGCCATTTCGAATTCTGGCTGTCGGTGAGCCTGCGCCGCAGTTTCTGGCCCTGTCCAATGCGCTGAAGCGCAGCGGCGCTGAGGTCGTCGGGGCCTTCACCGCCTATACGGCGTTCGACTACCTGCACGAGCGCGCGTTTGATTCCGTGGTTCTCTGGGCCGGCGACAACCAGCAGGAAGCGCTGTCCATAGCGGCAGGCATGCGTCGCAACACCCGCCTCTTCCACATCCCGGCGATGCTGTACCTCAAGGCCGAGAGCTATGTGACCATGTCGGAGGCCTTCCACCGGGGGGTATCCGATGTCGCCTCGCCCGAAACCGCCGAGGTCGAGACCGCCCGGCGCGTCATGGAGCTTGCACGCAACTATCGCCGGGGCGAGTCGATCCGCGGTGCCTTGGAGAAGGCTCGCAGCTCGGGACTCATGGACGCTGCCACGGGTTTGTTCACCCGCGACCTGTTCGCCGCCCACCTTGCGCGATTGACTGCTGCGGCACGAGAGCGGGCCAGGCCCCTGTCGATTTGCGTCCTGCGCGTCGCCGACAAGCCCGAAACGGTCTGGGCGAGACAGAATGGCTGGCTGGATCGCGCCATTCCTCAGATCGGCTCAATGGTCGGTCGCCTGGTCCGCGTGGAAGACACTGCCGCGCGGCTTGCTCCGGAAGTGTTCGCCCTGGCCCTGCCCGCTACAAATCAGGCCGCCGCCCGCGCCGCCGCTGAGCGAATCGCGGCCGTGATCGGCTGTACGGCCTTCGATGCCGGCGAAGATCGTCCGCCTTTCGTTTGCGAGTTCGATATCGGAGTCGCCCAGATCGAGGGCAATGAAGGCGCCGTCAAGGCGCTTGAGCGTGCCGCCGCCCGCGCCCTGCAACGCGAAGCGAGCTGACGAGGATCGCAGCATGACTCCACCTTTGATCGTCGACGTGGTCGCCGATGTGGTTTGTCCCTGGTGCTATCTGGGCTGGAGGCGGGTGAAGACCGCTCTAGCTTCCAGGCCCGATCTAAAGGCCGCTGTGGTCTGGCGGCCCTATCAGCTGGATCCGTCGCTTCCAGAAGATGGTGTTGAGCGAAAAGCCTATATGGCCGCCAAGTTCAAGGATCCCTCCCGGTTGCGCGAGGTGCATGACGCTCTGGTCGCAGGCGGGGCCGACGATGGCATCGTGTTCGATTTTGAAGCCATCGAGAAGTCTCCCAATACCAACGCCGCCCATAGGCTAATCCGTTGGGCCTTGAGTGCGGGGGTTCAGGACGTCGTCGTAGAAGCGCTGTTCGCTGCCTACTTCACGCAAGGCCGCGATATCGGCGACCCGATGGTGCTTGCAGACATCGCTGAAGCTGCCGGTATGGAGCGCCTCACCGTGCTGCAGCTTTTGTCCGAAGGCACTGATAAGGATGCTGTCACCCGCGAGCATGGCATGGCAGTCCAAGGTGGCGTCACGGGCGTGCCATTCGTGATCTTCGCAGGCAAGGTCGCCGTTGTGGGTGCCGAGTCGCCAGAGAATATCCTGGCGGCCCTCAATCAGGCGACGGCTCCCGCCGCCTGATCTTGTAGCGTTGACTATCGCTTGATCTGCCCCGCCAGATACTTGCGGATGCCCGCCCCATAAGGCGGCCGCAGGCCCAACATCGGCGCGATATCCTTCTTGAGTTGATGGAAAACTGCCTTGCGGTGGCTGAACTCCAGGAAGCCGTCGTGACCGTGATAGGCTCCCATCCCGGCCGGGCCCACGCCACCGAACGGCAGTTCTTCCTGGGCGACATGGAAGATCACGTCATTGACCGTGACGCCGCCGCTGGTCGTGGTTTGAAGAACGCGATCCTTCTCGGCCTCGTCGGTACCGAACCAGTAGAGCGCCAGCGGACGATCATTGGCGTTGATATAGTCCACCGCCTCCGCAACCCGCTCGTAGGTCTTGACCGGAAGAACCGGTCCGAAGATTTCCTCGCGCATCACGGCCATGTCGTCAGTGGGGTTGAGGATCAGGGTCGGAGCGATCTTGCGATGCGGCTGTTGGGATAGATCCTCGCCTGCAGGATTGATCTCGACGATCGTCGCGCCCTTGGCGCGCGCATCGTCGATATATCCCGTGATCCGGTCAAAATGACGCTGGGCGACGACGGCAGTGTAGTCGGGGTTGTCCTTGATCGTCGGAAAGTACCGGCCGACGGCGGACTTGGCCTCGGCCACGAACGTATCGACCTGGTCCGCCGGCGCAAAGACATAGTCCGGCGCGAGACAGATCTGGCCGGCATTGAGCGTCTTGCCATTCATGATGCGGGCAGCGGCGGTGGCCATGTCGGCACCGCGAGAGAGAATTACCGGGCTCTTCCCTCCCAGTTCCAGGGTTACCGGCACCAGATTCTCGGCCGCGGCCCGCATAACGTGCCGCGCTACCGAGGTCGCGCCAGTGAACACCAGATGGTCAAAGGCGAGTCCGGAAAAAGCCTGCCCCACCTCGGGGCCACCGGTGAAGACAGCAATCTCCTCCTCGGCGAACGCCTTGGCGAACATGGATTTCATCAGCTCCGAAGTCGCAGGCGTAAACTCAGACGGTTTTATCATGGCGCGATTGCCTGCAGCCAGAACGCCAGCCAGGGGCGCGAACGTCAGGTTTACAGGGAAGTTCCAGGGGCTGATGATCCCAACCACGCCCTTAGGCTGGTACTGAACCTCGGCGCGGGCGCCAAACAGCCCCAGAATAGCCGGGGTCGTCTTGCGCTTCTGCGGTCGCATCCACTTGGTCAGGCCCTCGCGGGCAAATTTCAACGGCCCGATGGAGCCTGCGACATCGGTCAATGCCGTGGCGTCTGGCGAACGGGATCCGAAATCGTCATTGATCGCCCGAGCGATTTCAGCCTGATGGCCGATCAACAGATCGATGCAAAGATTGATGCGGTTCACGCGCTTTTCGGCGCTGGGTGGACCGTCGCGCAGGTGCGCTGCCTTCTGTCGATCCAGAACGTGGTTCATCTGCGCCCTGTGGGCGTCGAGAGTCAGGTTCACAGGCGCATTCATTCTCGAAATCCTCCCGCCGGCCCTCATGGGCTCATCTTATCACCGTTCACAATGATAGCCATGCGCGCTTAACGCAAGAGAACGTCGTTCGACCTTAACCGGTCGTTTGAACTCTTGGAGCTAGAGTGCTCCTGCAAGCGGTCGGTGTTCTCGCTGCTGAGCGCGCCGATTGGGGGAAGAGATAATGTCCGACGTTGAAACCACGCTTCGCGGCCCTGACGCCTACAAGATCGCTCGGCGCGCCATTGACCTGATGGAGCGTCATCAGGTGTGGCCAACGGCGTTGAACTTCGAACTCTGGACGCACTATGTCGCTGACCCCGACGGAGCCTTGGCGCGCGAACTGACGCGTCTCATCGCAACCGGCGAGCCACTGACGGAGTTGGTCAGCGAGGAACTCGCCGCGACATACCTGCCCAAGGCACGCCTGAACGAACAGATCCGGGACGCCGGCGACCTGCTGTCCAAGGAACTGGACTCTGTCTCCAAGGCCATCCAGCACGCCCAGAAATCCAACGCAGCTTTCGGCAAGCAGTTGGCCGGCGTCACCAGGGAATTGAGCACGCCCGCCGACGTAGAGGCGATAAAGATCGTTGTCAGCAACCTGGCCGACGCGACACGCCGCGTTCACAAGGAAAACCAATCGCTGGAAACGCGCCTAGCCGAGTCGACTGCCGAGGTGGATCGTTTGCGCGAGCATCTGGAGCAGGTGCGCCGCGACGCCACGACCGACGGCCTGACCAACCTGGCCAACCGCAAGGCCTTCGACGAGGAACTGGACCGCGCCTGCTCGGAAGCGGACGAGGCCCGCTCCACGATCTGCCTAGCCGTTCTCGACATCGACCATTTCAAGGGCTTCAACGATACCTGGGGCCATCAGACGGGTGATCAGGTCATCCGTTATGTCGCCTCGGTAATCGGCCGGGTCGCCGCCATGCCCCGCTTCGCGGCTCGCTACGGCGGCGAAGAGTTTGCGATGATTTTCCCTCGCGAATCGTCAGCCATTGTCGCCGCGACGCTTGAGGAAATTCGCGTCGAGGTCTCCTCGCGCATGCTCAAGCGCCGTTCGACCAACGAAGATCTCGGCACCATCACCATCTCGTCCGGCTTCGCCGAGCGTCGCCCGAAAGAAAGCGGTCACTCGCTGATGGAGCGAGCCGACACCGCGCTCTACGCCTCTAAGCGCAGCGGCCGCAACAAGGTCAGCTGCGCCGATGGAAAGCCAACGTCGGCAAACGCCGCCTGATCCTCGCGCCCCTGAAACATTAAAGCGCCGCCGTTTTCGCGAACGGCGGCGTTTTGTTGTGAAAAATCCTCTGGTCTTCCGCAGGGTGAGCGGCGCCTAGCTGCAGACAAGAGCGTAAGGCCTTGGGAGGACGCCATGGACTATCAGAAAATTCGCCTGACTGCCGAGGATGGCGTCGCAACGATCACCCTCAATGACCCCGGCACCCTGAATGCCGCCAGCCTGGAGTTGGCCAGGGAGATCACCCATGCGCTGGCCTCGGTCTCCGCCGGCAAGGTGGTGGCCCGCGCCCTTGTGATCACAGGCGAAGGCAGGGGCTTCTGTTCAGGCGCGAACCTCTCGGGTGGTGGCGCTGCAGGACGTGAACTGGACGTCGACGGCAAGCCAGACGCGGGTTCGGCGCTGGAGTCCGTCTACAATCCGATGATGACCGCCCTGCGCGACTTTCCGCTGCCTATCGTGACGGCCGTCAATGGCGCGGCGGCCGGCATCGGTTGCTCGCTGGCCCTGATGGGCGACATGATCGTGGCCGGCGAAAGCGGCTATTTCCTGCAAGCCTTCCGGCGCATCGGCCTGGTGCCGGACGGCGGCTCGACCTATTTGCTGCCGCGCCTGGTGGGCAAGGCGCGCGCCATGGAAATGATGCTGCTGGGTGACAAGATTTCGGCCGCCAAGGCGTTTGAGTGGGGCCTCGTCAATCGCTGCGTACCCGATGGCGAGCTCATGGCGACCGCAACCACCATCGCCAGGGAGCTGGCCGATGGCCCCATCGCCCTGGGTGCCATCCGCAAACTGGTCTGGGACAGTCTCGACACTGACTGGAACGGACAACTCCACGCTGAGCGCAAGGCTCAGAAATTCGCGGGCAAGACAGAAGACTTTATCGAAGGTGTCAGCGCCTTCCTGCAAAAGCGCGTCGCGGCCTTCAAGGGGCGCTGATCTGCGCCTGCGCTTGCAGGTCCAGCAAGATCCTCAGGGCCGCCTGCGCCTGATCGGCTGGTACAAAAACATGGTCGTGGCGAAGAGCCGCGACCATGTTGCAGGCGATTGCAGCTGTGGCCAGAGCTGACGCTACTGCGGCGGTCAGCCCCACACCTTCAAGCGCGGAATAGACATTGAGCGTGATCAGCGCCATGGGGCTGTCGGTCGCAAAGCCCTCGGCGGTCGCCGTCGCTAGGTCGAGGATCAGGCTGACGCCCTCGGCCTCGTGGAACATTCCCATGGGCTTTAGCCGCGCCCAATCGTCACCGGCGGCCTGAACGAACACAAATCGATGCGGATGAAGCGTCGGCGTCATGCCCGCCAACATCTCGCGCACATCATGGACGACTTCAGTCAAGACATCGCCGAGCCGAGGTAGGGCTTGTAGCTCTTTTCCTCAACGATCTCGGAGCCTGCCGCTGCATTGATTGACCGCTTGAGGGCCGCGCGCTGGTCGTTCTCGATGTAGACGCGCCGCGCCAGGGCAACAAAATCGGGCCCAAAGTCCTGGCGGCGCTCGCAATCACGCTTGCCGTCCTCGACGTCCCAAAGGGCGGCGTTGACGGCGGTCAGCGCGGCGGTAAGCCGGTCAACTTCTTCAGAGGCCGGGACGTGCTCTGCGGCTGTAGCCTCCAGCAGTGCCAGTTCCTTGCGGACATTGGCTTCCTTTGCGGGATCGCCAATCCGCTGGGCCTTCACGCGGAGAATGGTGATCTTGTCAATCAGCTCGCCGGCCGAGATCGGCGCAAGGATAGGCATGGACGACTCCAAAATCAGGCGCGGCGGGTCAGGCGAGAGAGCGCGGCCTCAACCGCCTCAAGAGGAAGGGCGACCATGTCGCTTCCGTAGTCCTCAGCGACCAGCATCTCAAGCCGTTCGGCTGCAGGACGAAACTTCACCGCCTTGCGCCGGTTCTTTTGCAGGGACAGAAGCGGCGCGCCGCCCGCCGCCAGCATATGGCCCGGGCCTGCATCATTCGCGATCGCCGCGGTTAGCCGGCTCGCAAGGGCGATGACCAGCAAGGGTCCCTTCACCTGAGCAAAGGCGTCGCTTCGGTCGCGCTCGGGGAAAAGCGCCTCGGGAACCGCGACCTGTGCTGTGGCGGCATCCTCGCCTTCATCCGGACCGAAGAAGAACACCGGCGTTGCGCCTTCGGCCTTGATCGCCTGAGCCAGGGCGATGAAGCGTTCCAGGGGCCAGCGCTTGTCCTGGCCACCCGCGCCGGGCGCGAGACCGACATAGAGCGGACCATCGGGTAGCAGCGCCTTGGCGGCATCAAGCGCGTCGGTGCGAGCCAGGGTGATGGCGCGCAGCGCACCCTGCCCGCCCGACGCCAGCGACAGCAAGCGCGCAAGCCGATCCGAAACGGCGGCGGGCCAGTCCCGGGTTCGCGCCAGCCTGGCGGCGGAGACGAAGGATCCGCCAGCGGCCCGCCGCGCCACGATGCTGCGCCGCAGGTTCTCCTGGGTGTCGATGACCAGATCAAAACGCCGGCCGCCGAACGGCTTCACCCAGGGCAGGACGTCCAGAAGCTTGGCGCCCATCCGACCTTCTAGAATGAGCTCGTCGATATAGCCTTCGACCACGGCTTTCAGTGGGCCGGCATAAACGGTCTCGCCTTTGGCCGCGCACCAGCTGATCCTGGCGTCTGGAAAAGCGGTGCGCAGACCGGCGATGAAAGGCAACTTGATCAGGCCGTCGCCGATCACCTCGCCCATCGAATAGACCAGGATGGATTGGATCATGGACCCGATTAGGCCGGCTCCGGCCTAGCGGTCAACCTGCTGACGAATGGAAGTGATTACTCACTTGCATAAGCTCGGAGCTTTGCTATCGTCACGACATGAGCGCCAAACCCCGCATCGAACGCGCCGCCCTTGAAGTCTTCGTCCAGGACGGAGTCAGCGCGGCGACGACCAAGGCCATCGCTGCCCGCGCCGGCGTATCGGAAGGTGCGATCTATCGCCACTGGAAGAGCAAGGACGAGCTGGCGGTGGGCCTGTTCATGGCCACGCATAGGCGTCTGTCCGACCTCATCACCGTCAATGCCGACATGAGCCAGAGCGTTCAGGCCAAGGCCGCCGCCGTGGTCCAGGCTTATTGCACGGTCGCAGATGAGGACTGGCTACTGTTCTCGTTCCACCTGCTGCACCTGCACCACTTCCTACCCTACTATCAGGAGGATGGCCGCGACCCGGTCAGCATGGTCGAGGCGATCATCAAGCAGGCCATGATGAGCATCGAACTGCCGCCAGGCGATCCACGCGTGATCGCCGCCATGGCCATCGGCGTGATCACCCAGACAGCCCAAAACAAGGCCTATGGCCGACTGGGCGAAGACGCCCTCTCCGCCCATGCTTCCCTGATGACCGCGGCCGTCCAGGCCGTGCTCCTCGCCCGCTAACCCTCACAGGATTTTCGAACCATGCGCAGCGCGCTGTTCAACGCCTACTATTGGGTTCTTTCGATCTTCTACGGCCTGTCGGCTGCCCTTTCCGCCCTGCTCCCGGGGCGCAAGCCCATCGCCTTCGCCTTGCGGCTCTATAGCCAGCGGATGCTGTGGGCGCTGCGCACGTTCGCCGGGGTGAAGATCGACCTGAAGGGCCAGGAAAACCTGCCCAAAGGTGCCTTCATCATCGCCGCCAAGCACCACAGCTGGGGCGATGGCTTCGTGATGTTCGCCAATGTGGAGAACCTAAGCTTCGTAACGGGCGACCATCTGGAGAAATTCCCTCTGGTCGGCGCGATCCTGAAGAAATTCGGCGCCATCGTGGTCGACAGCTGCGGCGGTCCCGAAGCGCGTGCCGCTCTGTCGAAAAGCGCCGCGCAGGTCGCCGCTGAGGGCCGCCGCATCCTGATCTATCCGGAGGGCCACCTGGCCGCGCCCGGCGAGCGGTTCCGCTATCGACTGGGCGTCTTCTATATGAGCAAGGACTTCGACCTGCCGGTCGTTCCCGTGGCGACCAACCTCGGCTGCTTCTGGAAGCAGACCGACAAGCAAAAGACCGCAGGTCAAGCGACCGTCGAGTTCCTGCCGCCGATCATGCCGGGGCTGTCGAAGGACGAGTTCATGGGACGGCTGGAGACCGTCGTTGAGACCCGGACCAACGAACTGATCGCCCAGGCCATGGGGCAGCCGGTGAGGCCGTCGGTGTTGGTGGAATGGAACGGGCGGAAGAACGTGACGGCTACGCCAGCACCGGCGGCTTAGGCCCGTGCAGGTCATCGTGACGCTCCTCGCCATTGAGGCCTTGATTACTGCGGCCTTCGTATGGCTTGCTCAGCGTGTTGGCGCGACGCTTCGCCAAAGCTTGATCCTTTTAGCGCTGCCCACTCCACTCATTGTTTGTGCGATATGGGGCGCGATTTTCTGGGTATCACCAGCCACGACAAGCCGTCCGTCATGGGTCGTTGATGCGCTGGGTGTCTTCTTCTTCAGCAGCATCGCCTTAGGTGTCGCGATCACAGTGCTCGCGAAGGGCTTCCGGATTCCGGCGGCGGCCTTCGCTGTGATTCAAATTCCGGCGACGTTGCTCATTGCATTCTTCGCGACCATGCAAGTTACCGGCAGCTGGATCTAAGTGACTCCAGCGTCAATCGGACCATCCAACGAAATCTCGATGAACGTCAGGTAGGAGGACCGCCTTGAGCGTCCGCGCCAGCCTCAGTCCAGTCCCTCGGGAGCCGGCTGGATCGTCACGCTCTCGCCGCAGCCGCAGGCGTCGGTTTCGTTGGGATTGTGGAACACGAACTTCGACGACAGCTTGGTGATCTCGTAGTCGATCTCGGTGCCGATCAGGAAGAGCACGGCCTTGGGCTCGATCAGGATGGTGACGTCCTTGTCCTCGACCACCTCGTCGAGCGGGTTTTTCTCGGCGGCATATTCGAAGATGTACTCCGAACCGGCGCAGCCGCCGTTCTTCACGCCGACCCTCAGGCCCGCATAGGGCTGGTCGGCGCGGGCCATGATCTCCTTCACCCGCATAGCCGCAGCGTCGGTCAAGGTGACGACCTTGGGACGGGGGCGACGGGCGCGAGGCGTGACGGCGATGTCCATGGCAAGATGTCCGATCAGAACATGTTCAGTTGCAGCTTGGCCTCGTCGCTCATCCGCGAGGCGTCCCACGGGGGCTCAAAGACCAGGTCGACCGTGCAGGATTTCAGGCCCGGGATCTCCATGATCGCGTCCTTGACCCAGCCCGGCATTTCCCCGGCCACCGGGCAGCCCGGCGCGGTCAGGGTCATGTCGATGGCGATGTCTTTTTCGTCGGAGACATCGACCTTGTAGATCAGGCCCAGCTCATAGATGTCGACCGGGATCTCCGGGTCATAGACCGACTTCAGCTTCTCGATCAGCAGATCGGTCAGCTTGGCCAGTTCTTCCTTGGGAAGGGCGGAGGCGGTCTCGGGAACGGGCGCTAGTGCGTCGGTCATTGCGGGCTCAACTGAAGAAACTGCGGGCCTTGACCAGCGCGTCCACGAACGCGTCGGCCTCTGCCTCGGTGTTATATAGGGCGAATGACGCACGAGCGCTCGAGGTGACGCCGAAGCGTCGCATCAGGGGCTCGGCGCAATGGGTCCCGGCCCGGACGGCGACGCCGTACCGGTCCAGCACCTGGGCGATATCGTGAGCGTGGGCTCCCTCGACCGTGAAAGACAGGACTGCGCCCTTGCCTGGTGCCTCGCCGAGGATTCTCAAGCCGTTGACACCACGCAACTGCTCGGCGACCCGCTCATAGAGCGCGTGCTCGTGAGCGAAGGCGGCATCTCGGTCCAGACCGTTCAGCCACGCGATGGCCGCGCCCAGGCCGACGGCCTCCAGGATCGCCGGCGTGCCGGCCTCAAAGCGGTGCGGCGGGTCGGCGTAGGTAATGACGTCCATCGACACTGAGCCGATCATCTCGCCACCGCCCTGATAAGGCGGCAGCGCGGCAAGGCGCTCGGCCTTTCCGTACAGCACGCCGATGCCGGTGGGGCCGTACAGCTTGTGCCCAGAGAAGACGTAGAAATCGACATCCATCGCCCTCACGTCGACCCGGGTGTGGACCACGCCCTGGCAGCCATCCAGCAGCACCGGCGCGCCGGTTGCGTGGGCCAGGCGGACGATCTCGGCCACGTCGTTGACCGTGCCGAGCACGTTGGACATGTGAGTCAAGGCGACCATCTTGGTCTTCTCGGACAACAGGCCCTTGTAGGCCTCCATGTCCAAGCGGCCATCATCGGTGACCGGCACAAACTTGAGAACCACGCCCTTGCGTTCGCGCAGGAAGTGCCACGGCACGATGTTGGCGTGGTGCTCCATCTCGGAGATCACGATCTCGTCGCCGGCGTTTAGCGACAGGCCGATCGTCGAAGCCACCAGATTGATCGCCTCGGTGGCGCTCTTGGTCCATACGATTTCGGCCGGCTCGGCATTTATGAACCTGGCGACGGTTTCCCGTGCCTTTTCATAAGCCTCCGTCGTTTCGTTAGCCAAGGTGTGCAGACCGCGATGGACGTTGGCGTAAGACGTACGCGCGAGGTCCATCATGGCGTCCAGCACCATCTCGGGCTTCTGCGCACTGGCAGCAGTGTCCAGGTAGATCAGGGGCTTACCGTGAACAGTTCGACCAAGGATCGGGAACTGGGCGCGGATCGCCTCAACGTCGAAGCGGGCGTCACCAACAGCGTTATCGAGGGCCATCAGACGATACTCCGTCCGAGGCGCTGGGCCACCCAGGCGCGGGCAATCTCGCGAGCGGGTTCATGCTCGATCCGCTCAACCACCTCGCCGACAAAGGCTTCGGTCAGCATGGCGCGGGCTTCCATTTCGGGAATGCCGCGCTGGCGGGCGTAGAAGATCGCCTGCTCGTCCAGGGCGCCGATGGTGTTGCCGTGGGCGCAGGAAACGTCGTCGGCGAAGATCAGCAGCTCGGGCTTGGCGTCGACCTCGGCCCTGTCCGACAGGATCAGGGCATGGTGGCCCATCCGGGCGTCGGTCTGGTCGGCGCCGGGCTGGACGATGATCCGCCCCTGGAACACGCCGCGCGCCTGGTCGGCGACCATACCCTTGGTGAGCTGCGAGGTGGTCCCGTCGACGCCGCCGTGGGTGACCTGAGTGGTCAGGTCGGCATGGCGCTGGCCGTCGAGCAGATAGATCCCGTCGAGGCGCAAGTCGGCATGGGCGCCGGGATGGGCGACGCGGGTCTCGATCCGCTGGCGACGGGCACCGGAGGTGAGGATCGTTTGGGCGAACTTGGCCCCAGCCGACAGGACGACCTCGCCATCAACCACCGAAACGGCGTCCGCCGCATCGGACGCCAGCACGATGCGTTCGACGCTGGCACCCTTGGCGACGCGGATATCGAGGGCCGTCTCGGACAGATAGCCCTCGGCGAGGCCTTCGTGGCTTTCCAGCAAAGTCAGGCGCGCGCCCTCACCCACCGTGATCCGGGCACGACCGGCGTGGGCCGTCGCGTCCGTTGCAGCGATCAGGCGCAAGGCGACGACGCGGGTCTCGCCGTCAGCGATGGCCAGGTCGATGCCGCCCTGGCCGTTGACAATGATCAGCGTCTCGTCGGCCTCGAACGGGCCCGTTCCGATGTCACCCTCGAACTTCGGCGACACCGGCGGCAAGGTGCGGATCAGCCCGCGCAGGTCGGTCCAGCGCCAGTCCTCATCACGGCGCGAGGGCAGCTCGGTCAGGTCGCCGGTCTTCAGGGCGGAGGCCAGGCTCATGCCGCAGCGCTCGCATACTTGTCGTAGCCTTCAGCTTCGAGCTGCAGGGCCAGTTCCGGACCGCCCGAGGCGACGATGCGGCCGGCGGCCAGCACGTGGACGCGGTCGGGTTTGATGTAGTCCAGCAGGCGCTGATAGTGGGTGATCACCAGCATGCCGCGCTCGGGGCTACGCAGGGCGTTGACGCCTTCGGAGACGATCTTCAGAGCGTCGATATCCAGGCCGCTGTCGGTCTCGTCGAGGATCAGGAATTTCGGCGAAAGCATCGCCATCTGAAAGATTTCCATCCGCTTCTTCTCGCCACCCGAGAAGCCGACGTTCAGGCCGCGCTTAAGCATCTCGAAATCGATCTTCAGCGAGGCGGCCTTTTCGCGGGCCAGCTTCAGGAAGGCCGGCGCTGCGATCTCATCTTCGCCGCGGGCGCGGCGCTGGGCGTTGAGGGCGGTGCGGATGAAGGTCAGGGCCGGAACACCGGGGATTTCAAGCGGATACTGGAACGACAGGAACAGGCCCTTGGCGGCCCGGTCATTGGCTTCCAGGGCCAGCAGGTCCTCGCCATTGAGGCTGGCCGAACCCTCGGTGACCTCATAGCCGCCACGGCCGGTCAGCACATAGGACAGGGTCGACTTGCCCGCCCCGTTCGGGCCCATGATGGCGTGGACCTCGCCGGCCGGCACGTTCAGGGTGACGCCCTTCAGGATGGCCTTGTCTTCGACGCGGGCGTGGAGGTTCTGGATATTAAGCATTGAAAGCCGTGATCTTTTCGAGCGTCTGGATAGCGAAGGTGGTCGGCTTGCCGGTCAGGGCCGGCGCCTCCCATTCATGTTCGGGGCTGTAAGCGGCGAGTTTCAGCAATTCAGTCAGCAGGGCGCGTTCGGCGGCCGCGTCGGCATTGCCCTTCGCCAGCAGCTTGGCGCAGCGGTCGATCAGCGGGGCCTCGTCGCCATACGGATTGATCCACGTGCCGTGCGCGGCCTGGTAGGCCAGTTGGCGGGCGTACTTGTATTCCTTGTCGTTCAGCCCGAAGCGGACAGGGGTCATCCCACGCTCCCTTCCAAGCTAACTGCGGTACAGAGTTTCTGGATCGAGCGCATCTACGGACAACTCTGGGAATTCAGGGAGCAGGCCACGGCGATTTGTACCGACGAGCTCGTGAGCATGTAGGCGCCTAGAGGCGCGCTCACCAGGACCCAAAGTCCTCGTGCCCTGTAGCTGAGCACCGCGAACCCGACGACGAGCAGCCAACACAAGCCGAGCACCAAGTTCAGCGACAGGCCGCGAACATGGAACCCCAACGCAAACTCGACAGCGATTGCTAAGCTGCAAAACAATGCGCCAAGCAGACCGATGACAGGCGGAAGTGGCTTAGCAAAGATCATCCAACCGAGCCTTCCAGCGAGATCGCGACCAGCTTCTGGGCCTCGACCGCGAACTCCATCGGCAGCTGCTGCAGGACGTCCTTGACGAAACCGTTGACCAGCAGGGCCACGGCCTCTTCCTGGCTCAGGCCACGCTGCTGGCAATAGAACAGCTGGTCGTCTGACAGGCGGGTGGTGGTGGCCTCGTGCTCGAAGACCGACTGGCCGTTGCGGGCCTCAATGTAAGGAATGGTGTGGGCCGCGCAGGTCTTGCCGATCAGCAAGGAGTCGCACTGGGTGAAGTTGCGGGCACCCTTGGCCTTGGGGTGGGCGCTGACCAGGCCGCGATAGGTGCTGGTCGACTTGCCCGCGCTGATGCCCTTGGCGACGATCCGCGACTTCGTGTTGGCGCCCAGGTGGATCATCTTGGTGCCGGTGTCGGCCTGCTGGTGACCGTTGGTCACGGCGATCGAGTAAAACTCGCCCGAACTGCCTTCGCCGCGCAGTACGCAGGACGGATATTTCCAGGTCACGGCCGAGCCGGTTTCAACCTGCGTCCACGACACCTTGGAGCGATCGCCCCGGCAGTCGGCGCGCTTGGTGACGAAGTTGAAGATGCCGCCCTTGCCGGTTTCCGGATCGCCCGGATACCAGTTCTGGACGGTGGAATATTTGATCTCGGCGTCGTCCAGCAGCACGAGTTCGACCACGGCTGCGTGCAGCTGGTTCTCATCGCGCATCGGGGCCGTGCAGCCCTCCAGATAGGAGCAATAGGCGCCCTTATCAGCGATGATCAAGGTCCGCTCGAACTGGCCGGAATCCTTGGCGTTGATGCGGAAATAGGTCGACAGCTCCATCGGGCAGCGCACGCCAGGTGGGATGTAGACGAAGCTGCCGTCGCTGAAGACCGCGCTGTTGAGGCAGGCAAAATAGTTGTCAGAGGTCGGCACCACGGTGCCCAGATACTGCTTCACCAGATCGCCGTGTTCGCGGATAGCCTCGCTCATTGAGCAGAAGATCACGCCGACCGCCGCCAGTTCCTTCTTGAAGGTGGTCACCACGCTCACGCTGTCAAAAACGGCGTCCACGGCATAGCGCGGCGCGCCTTCAACGCCGGCCAGAACTTCCTGCTCTTTCAGCGGGATGCCCAGTTTTGCGTAGACGGCCAGGATCTCGGGATCCACCTCGTCCAGGCTCTTGGGCCCCTCCTTGGTCTTGGGTGCGGCGTAGTAGTAGGAGTCCTGGTAGTCAATCTTCGGATAGCTGACCTTGGCCCAGTCCGGCTCTTCCAGCTCAAGCCAACGACGGTAGGCCTCAAGGCGCCAGTCCAGCATCCACTGGGGCTCGTCCTTCTTGGCCGAGATGAAGCGCACGATGTCCTCGGAGAGACCCTTGGGGGCAAACTCCTGATCAATCTCGGTGGTGAAGCCGTGCTCATATTTCTCAAGAGACGCAACAGCTTCGACGGTTTCTTTAACTGCGGCCACTATGCCACCTCCCGGCGACGTGCGCCGATACGCTTCCAGGCGGCGATCCAGGCGTCGCCGCATTTGATCCAGTCGTCTTCCGTGCTCGCCCAGCCGCCGCTGACCCGCAGGGCGTAGGGGGCGAGATCTGGCCGGCCCATGGCTTCCACCACCCGACTGGCCTTGACCTTGCCTGACGAGCAGGCGCTGCCGGCGCTTGCCATCACGCCCGCCAGATCCAGGTTCATCACCTGGATTTCGGAGCCGAAGCCTTCACCGGCAAAGCACAGGGTTTGAGGCAGGCGATCAGCACCCTCCCCGATCACAACCGCGCCTTCCGCCTTGACCCTCAAAGCCAAGGCGTCGCGCCATTGGCCCTGTTCGGCTAGCGAGGCAAGGTCGCGAGAAGCCGCCTCCGCCGCAGCGCCGAAGGCGGCAATGCCTGCGACGTTCTCAGTGCCGGCCCGACGACCGCGCTCCTGACCGCCGCCATGCTGGCGGCGATGCAGGGTGGCGCGCGTGCCGGCGACAAGGGCGCCTACGCCCTGCGGCCCGCCCAGCTTGTGCCCAGACAGCGCCATCGTGTCGGCACCAAGGTCCGAGAAGTCGATCGCGATCTTGCCGGCGGCTTGCACCGCATCGACATGCAGCCAGCCGTCGGCGGCGCGAACCAGGGCCGAAGCCTCGGCCACCGGCTGAATGACGCCGGTCTCGTTATTGGCCAGCATCAGACAGACTAAGGCGCGGCCGGGCTTGGCGAGTTCGACTTCTAGCCAGGCCAGATCGGCGACGCCGAAGTTATCCACAGGCCACGTCGCGACCGGTAGGCCGCTGACCTTGGCGGTCTCAACTACGGCATCATGCTCTGTGGCGCCGACAATGATCCGCTCAAACCCGGCGGCCTTTGCGCTTTCGATCGCCAGGGCGTTGGCCTCAGTGCCGCCGCTGACGAAGGTGACCGAGCCGGGCGGCACGCCGACCAGGGTTGCGACCCGAGCGCGAGCCGTCTCGACCAGATCGCGCGCGGCGCGGCCGGCCGCGTGAACCGATGAGGGATTTGCAGGCGCTGCAAGGGCGCGCAGCAAGGCATCCCGCGCTTCCGGACGGATCGGGGCGGTGGCGTTGTAATCCAGATAGGCGGGCGTGCGGGTCAAGCTCACTCTGCCGCGAATTCCAGGGGCTGGACGTTGGGACGCAAACGTCCGTCCAGCACGTCGGCAATCGATACAGAAGCCAGATAGCCGTGAATCTGCCTGCCCATCTCTTCCCAAAGGTCATGGGTCATGCAGCGCTCGCCACCGGCCATACAGCCCTTGGGACCACCCTTGGTCAGCCCGCACCGGGTGGCGCGCAGAGGCTCATCGACGGCCAGAACGATATCGGAAATCAGGGTCTTCTCGGCCTCCAGAGCAAGGCGATAGCCTCCGCCGGGACCGCGGGCGCTCTTGACCAGACCCTTGCGGCGCAGGCGCGCGAAAAGCTGCTCAAGATAGGAAAGAGAGATCTGCTGACGCGCCGCGATCTCGGCCAGAGCCACAGCCCGACCTTCGCCATCGTCCTGGCGTTTGGCCAGGTCGATCATCGCCATGACGGCGTATCGTCCCTTGGTGCTCAGGCGCATGCGCCTTACTCCTTGCAGATTCCGCGCGCATCGGCTTTTGCGTGTGCTACAAGCCGCGACTTCGCGCCGGACCCAAAAGTCCGCGTCGCTGATTGGATTTAGGAAGACCAAGCGCAGTGGTCAAGTATTCCGTCGGTCGAAAGGCCTGGAATCGTCCGCAGCCTGGCGAACCGATGGGGTCGATATGCCTGATGTGATTTTGGCCGGTGCGTCCGGACGGATCGAAGGTCGCTATTCTCCGGGCAAGACCGAGACGGCGCCCATCGCCCTGATCCTGCACCCGCACCCTAAGGCGGGCGGGCACATGAACCATCCGGTTTCGGTGCAGCTTTATCACCTGTTCATGAAGCGCGGCTTTGCGACCCTGCGCTTCAACTTCCGTGGGGTGGGCCGCAGTCAGGGCGAGTTCGACGCCGGCATCGGCGAACTGGCCGACGCCGCCACGGCGCTGGACTGGCTGCAGACCTCCAACCCGGCCGCTAGCCAGACCTGGGTCGCCGGGTTCGACTTCGGTGCCTATATCGGTATGCAACTCTTGATGCGCCGCCCCGAAACGGACGGCTTCATCAGCGTCTCGCCGCCGACCAATATGTACGATTTCAGCTTCCTGGCGCCCTGCCCCGCCTCAGGCCTGTTCCTGACCGGCTCAGCCGACACCATCACGCCACCGGTTGAGGTGGAGCGTGTAGTCTCCAAGCTGCGCACCCAGAAGGGCATCATCATCGACTACGAAGTCATCGACAAGGCCAGCCACTTCTGGACCGAGCACTTGCCCTTTGTGGAAAAGAGCGTCGGCGACTACCTGGACAAGCGGATCGAGATGAACCCGATCTGATCCTTCAAAGGCCTCCCTTCTGGGAGGCCTTTTTCGTTCAGGGATGGACGATACGACCACCGGTCATGGGGTTGGCCACTCCGGTGGTGCCGGGGAAACTGATCTGCAGACCTCTGGCCGTCCGTGCTGCGAGATAGGCGAAGGCCTCGGCTTCAATGGCGTCGCCGCGCCAGCCGACCGCCTCGGCAGTTTTCACGGGCACCGGTGCGCGGGCGGTCAGCACCCGCATGATCTCTGGATTGTGTCTCCCGCCGCCGCAGACGATCAGGGCGCTGGGCCGCGCGCCTTGGTCGAAAGCCTTGACGACGGCCTCGGCCGTGAACGCCACCAGGGTTGCGGCTGCGTCCTGGGCTGACAGATGCGCGACGGCATCCAGCGTGAAGTCGTAGCGGTCCAGGGACTTGGGCGCGGGGGCATCGAAATAGGCGGCGGCCAACATCGTCCGCAACGCCGTCTCGTCGACCGTTCCGGCCGCCGCCAACCGCCCGTTTTCGTCGAAGCGGCCCAGCCCGCGCCCCTGCAGCATCAGGTCGATCATGCCGTTGCCTGGGCCAGTGTCGAAGGCCAGCAGCACTCCGTCAGCGTCGATCAGGGTGATGTTGGCGACGCCGCCGATATTTAGCGCCGCCACGGGCACAGCGAGGCCCGAGGCCCTTGCCCGGGCCGCGTGATAGATCGGAGCGAGAGGGGCCCCCTCTCCGCCGGCCGCCACGTCAGCCGTGCGAAAATCGAAGGCGACCGGACAGCCCGTGGCCCTGGCGAGACGCTCGGCGTCAAGCAACTGGATGGTGCGACCGATCCGGCCCGGCTGAGGCCGCTCGTGAAGGACCGTCTGTCCATGGACGCCCAGAAGGTCGAACTCCGCCCAGTCCAGGCCATTTTCCGCGAGGAATTGGCTAGCTGCGTAAAAATGTTCATCGGCCACCGCGCGACGGGCCTGCTCGAAAATTGCCGGCTCGGGCTCGCCGCGCGGCCAGGCGCGAGCCTGATCGGTGGCGGCCAGCAAAAGGTCGCGGGTTGTCTCGCGCAGCTTACGTTCGCCTGACGGTCCGAAGGCTTGAATGTCTTCGCCATCGGTTTCCAGCACCGCCATATCGACAGCGTCAAGCGAGGTGCCGGTCATGAATCCAAGGATGCGCATCTGCGTTGACTGCCATGGTCGTGGAGCTGTAGCTAGAGCCATGATCGACGCTCGCTTCCCCGTCCGCGCCTATTACCGCCCGCTCAAATAGCGGGAGACCGGCCTGACACGTCGTTACGCCCCCGCCCTGCCGGGGTCGCGTCTCACAAGATCATAGCGCTCCGGCCCCATCCGGAGACCCCCCTTATGAAACCCTCGTCACATCCAGGCTCGCCCGTGCTAGACGGCCCACCGTCTACGCAAGAGTCGTTGCATCCAGAGAGTCGATCCATGTCCGCGCCCGCCTCGTTCAAGTCGGAATTCCTGCAGACTCTGCAGGCGCGCGGCTACATCCACCAGATCACTCACCCGGACGAGCTCGACGCAGCGGCGGCAGGGGGGATTGTCACGGCCTACATCGGCTTCGACGCCACCGCGCCCAGCCTGCATGTTGGCTCGCTCATCCAGATCATGATGCTGCGCCGCCTGCAGCAGGCCGGCCACAAGCCGATCGTCCTGATGGGCGGCGGCACGACCAAGGTGGGCGATCCCACGGGCAAGGACGAGAGCCGCAAACTACTGTCGGACGCCGACATCGCGGCCAATATCGCCGGCATCAAATCGGTGTTCGCCAAGTTCCTGACCTTTGGCGACGGCCCGACCGACGCCATCATGGTCGACAACGACGAGTGGCTGAGCAAGTTCGGCTACGTGCAGTTCCTGCGCGACTACGGTGTGCACTTTACGGTCAACCGAATGCTCGCCTTCGACTCGGTCAAGCTGCGGCTCGAGCGCGAGCAACCGATGACCTTCCTGGAATTCAACTACATGCTGATGCAGGCCACCGACTTCCTGGAGCTGAACCGAAAGTACGGCTGCGTGCTGCAGATGGGCGGCTCGGATCAGTGGGGCAACATCCTCAACGGCGTCGAACTGACCCGCCGTGTAGACCAGAAGGCCGCCTACGGCCTGACAACGCCGCTTCTGGCTACCGCATCTGGCGCCAAGATGGGCAAGACCATGTCGGGTGCCGTCTGGCTGAATGCCGAACAGCTGAGCCCCTACGACTACTGGCAGTTCTGGCGCAACACCGAGGACGCCGACGTAGGCCGCTTCCTGAAGCTGTTTACCGACCTGCCCCTGGATGAGATCGCCCGCCTGGAATCCCTGCCCGGTGCCCAGATCAACGACGCCAAGAAGGTACTGGCCGACGAGGCGACGCGCATGGCACACGGTGAAGAAGCCGCCAAGACCGCGCGCGACGCGGCCGAAAAGGCGTTCGAGCAAGGTGTGACTTCGGCCGACTTGCCGACCTTCGAAGTGCCCGCCGCAGACCTGAAGGCCGGGATCGTCTTGGCCAACCTGTTTGCCGACGCCGGCCTGGCCGCATCGCGCGGCGAGGCGCGCCGCCTAGCCCAGGGTGGCGGCGTGAAGCTCAACGACAAGACCGAGGCCGACGCCAACCGGGTCGTCACCGAAGCAGACCTGATCGACGGCGTCGTCAAGCTGGCGGCGGGCAAGAAGAAGATCGTTCTGGTCAAACCGGTTTAGGCTATCAGTCGTCCCGACTCGCGACCGCGCTGGGTCGGGGCGAAACTACGAGTTGTAGGAGAGAGACGATGCTTCAAGCTGGCGACAAGGCTCCCGCGTTCGACCTGCCCACCGACACTGGCCGGGTCAGTCTTGCCAGCCTGAAGGGCAAGAAGATCGTTCTCTATTTCTACCCCAAGGACGACACCTCGGGCTGCACGTCTGAGGCCTTGCAATTCTCGTCCGAGGTCGAGGAATTCGCCAAGGTCGGCGCGGTGATCGTCGGCGTATCCAAGGACAGCGCCGCGTCTCACGCCAAGTTTCGCAAGAAACACGATCTGACGGTTGACCTCGCTGCCGACACGACTGGGGAGATCGTCGAGACTTACGGGGCCTGGGTGGAAAAAAGCATGTATGGCCGCAAGTATATGGGTATTGATCGCTCCACCTTCCTGATCGACGCCGAGGGCGTGATCCGCGAGGTCTGGCGAAAGGTGAAGGTCCCCGGCCACATCAAGGCTGTGCTGACCGCGACCCGCGCCCTGCGATAAGCCGCATCCTGACGGCACTCAACGCGCGGTGTTGCATTTCAGCCGCGCCCGCAACCTTCTCGCTGCAGATGCGCTCTGATCCGTGGCGATCCTGTTCAGCGCGCGTTAAGGTTTGCGACCACATGGTCATTTTTTCGACTCGCGCTCTCTTTGGGGGCGAAGAGTCTTGCGTGCTGCGGCTATCTCGTTGCATATCCCCCTTGTCCTGAAAACGGGGGTTTCTTAGGCAAATGGCGATCAAGCGCTTTACGCGGCTGCGGCAATCCCTCGAAGGTTTGTTCCCCGAACGGCATCTCTACATTCGCTCAGGCGGCGAGATGCGGGGTTATGTCTTTTCGACCAACAAGCAACTCATGGCCGCTGGCGCTGTTGGTGTAGCAGCCCTGTGGATGGGGGTTTGCACGGCCGCTATGATGGTCAGTGCGCTGTCGGTAAGTTCGACAGACCAGATGGTCATCAAGCAGCGCGCCTATTACGAGCGCCTCAACGCCGACAGGCAGGCGCGCCTCAACAGTGCCGTCGCCCAGCTTTCGGCCACCAACGGCTCACTCGACGAACTGGCATCCTCGGTTGAGAAGCGACATGCCGCCCTATCCATGCTGGTCAGTGATTTCAAGGGCGTACCTGGCGCGGCTGAGGCACTGAAGACTGACAAGCCGCGCCTTCTCGCGGCATCGCCCGTCCAACGGATCCAGGCCACGCGCATGGATCAGGAGCGACTGATCGACGCCGCAGAGACCTTTGCCAAGAGCCGCGCGGAACGCTTGCGCCTGGCGATGCGCATGGCGGGGCTGGATTCGGGCAACTATACCAGCCGCGGCGCATCCCTGGGCGGCCCGCTGATTGAAGCCAAGGACCCTCGCGCGCTGGCTGTCGTCCTGGATGTCGACGAAGATTTCGCAACGCGTATTCAGCGTGCGGCGACGGACATGTCCGACATGCGCGCCCTGAGCGCGGCGACCAAAAAGCTGCCCTTTTACCGGCCGACCAGCAATCCGGCGATGAGCAGCAGCTACGGCGTGCGCTTCGACCCGTTCACCCGCCGGCCAGCCTTCCATTCGGGTCTCGACTTCCCCGGCGCATTCCATACCCCGATCATGGCGACCGCGCCCGGTGTGATCTCGTTTACCGGCGTTCGCTCGGGCTATGGCAACACCGTCGAGATCGACCACGGCGGCGGGTTCAAGACCCGGTACGCCCACCTGCAAGGCATTGCGGTTCGCGTGGGGCAGCGGGTTGCTATCGGCCAGCGCGTCGGTGCCATGGGCTCGACCGGAAGGTCCACAGGCCCGCACCTGCACTACGAAGTCTGGGCCAATGGTCGCGCCCAGAATCCCAATCGGTTCCTGAAGGCTGGTGAGTATGTTCAGCAAGCACACTAAGACGTCGTCGCGCGCGCCTGCCCGGATCGAGCCCCTTCCCGCGCCTGTCGCCACTATTGAGCCGGTTCGCAAGGCTCCGCCGAAGGTCGCTTCGCTGATTTCCGCTGATATCACCATCGAAGGCAGCGTCACCGGCGATGGTGAGCTCCAGATCGACGGCGTCGTACGTGGCGATGTTCGGGTCGCCCGTTTGATGGTCGGAGAGACAGGGCACGTCGAAGGCTCGGTTTTTGCTGAAACCGTTGAGGTTCGGGGCCGTATCGTCGGCGCCATCACCTCAAAGCAGGTGCGCCTCTATGGCACCTCCTATATCGACGGCGACATCACCCACGAACAGTTGGCGATGGAGACCGGAGCGTTCTTCCAGGGGCGCAGCCTGAAGTTCCAGCGCCCCGTGCAGCAGCCCGTCGCCGCGCCGACACCAGTTCTGGCTGGCCCGGTGGAAACCTAAACCAAACGGCCTGAAGTAACTGCCCCAACAAGAAAAACGCCCCGGATCACTCCGGGGCGTTTTGAGTCTTGGGCGGTGCAACAGAGTCTATCAGGCGTCGCGGGTGACGCCGACCCGTTGGGCCAGCGAGGCACCCATGAAGGCGTCAAGATCGCCGTCCAGCACACCCTGGGTGTCCGACGTCTCGACGTTGGTCCGCAGGTCCTTGACCATCTGATAGGGCTGAAGCACGTAGCTGCGGATCTGGTGACCCCAGCCGATGTCGGTCTTCTGGTCTTCCAACGCTTGCTGGGCGGCTTCCCGCTTTTGCAGTTCGGCCTCATACAGCCGCGCACGCAGCATCTTCCAGGCTTCTTCGCGGTTCTGGTGCTGTGAGCGACCGGCCTGGCAGGCCACGGCGATACCGGTCGGAATGTGCGTCAGACGCACGGCCGAGTCGGTCTTGTTGATATGCTGGCCGCCGGCGCCGCTGGCGCGGTAGGTGTCAGTGCGCACGTCGGACGGATTGATCTCGATCTCGATCGTATCGTCCACCACCGGATAGACCCAGGCCGAGGCGAAGCTGGTGTGGCGCTTGGCGGCGGCGTCATAAGGGCTGATGCGCACCAGGCGGTGGACGCCGGCTTCTGTCTTCAACCAGCCATAGGCGTTCTGGCCCTTGATCAGCAGGGTCGCCGACTTGATGCCAACCTGATCGCCCGAGGTTTCCTCGACCAGCTCAACGCTCATCTTGTGTGCGTTGGCCCAGCGCGAGTACATCCGTAGCAGCATCCCTGCCCAGTCGCAGGACTCGGTGCCGCCGGCACCAGAATTGACTTCGACGTAGCAGTCGTTGCCGTCGGCCTCGCCGGAAAGAAGGGCCTCCAGTTCCGCGCGGCCGGCGCGATCCTTCAGGTCCTTCAGCTGGGCGCGGGCGTCCTCCAGCAGGGCGTCGTCACCCTCCATGTCGGCCAGCTCGGCATATTCCAGCGCGTCCTTCAGGCCCGTTTCCAGGGCCTGAACAGCCTCAACCCGTGTGGCGAGTGCGGCGCGCTCGCGCGACACGGCCTGGGCTTCGGCGGGCTTGTCCCAAAGGGTCGGGTCTTCGACCCGAGCGTTCAGCTCATCGAGCTTTCGGAGTGCGGCATCCCAGTCAAAGACGCCTCCTGAGCAGTCCTACGGACTGCTCGATGTCAGCCGCAGAGGCCTCGACATCCGGTCTCATCACGTAACTCCGTGACAGTGTTTAAGGGCGCGGGAGATACCCCGCGTCGCCGGCCGGCGCAACGCCTCAGATCAATCAGTAGAGACCACTGAGCGGATCAGGAGCCTTGGGCGGCTGTTTGGCGGCCTCGGCGGCGCTGGGCGCACCTGTCGGAACGCCATTGGGCCAGGCGTCAGAATAGGGTTGCGGGCCGACGGGCACAGCCTGGACTTCGACCTTCGGCTCGGTTCCCGGACGGAAAGCCTCCCGGACTCCGCGCACCATGGCGAACTTGGCCGTCTTAGGCGGCTTGAAATCGACAACCGGCTCGCCCTTCAAGGCTTCTCTCATGAAATCCATGAAGATAGGCACAGGGCCGGTTGCTCCGGTCTCGCCCTCGCCCAGAGACCGGTTGTCGTCAAAGCCGATGAAGACTCCGACAACCAGGTTGGGCGAGTAGCCCACGAACCAGGCGCTGCGGTACTCGTTCGTGGTGCCGGTCTTGCCGGCCAGAGGGCGGCCCAGAGAGCTGACGGCCGCTGCGGTGCCGCGCTGAACGACGCCTTGCAGCATCGAAGTGATCTGGTAGGCGGTGACAGGGTCCATGACCTGCTCGCCCGAAGCCTGGAAGCGCGGACTCTCGTCGCCGTTGAAACCGGCGTCGCACTTTATGCAGTCGCGCTTGTCGGCGCGGAAAATCACCTTGCCCTCGCGGTCCTGCACAAGCTCGATAAGGTGAGGCTCGATCCGGCGCCCGCCATTGACGAACGGCGCATAGGCGGCCGTCAGCCTGAACGGCGACGTCTCGCCGGCTCCCAGGGCCATGGCCAGTACCGGCTGCATGTCGTCGACTACGCCCGTCTGCTTGGAAAAGGCGATGATCTTCTTCATGCCCACGCTTTGCGCCAGGCGCACGGTCATGGCGTTGATCGACTGCTCCAGCCCCTTGCGCAGGGGCTGAGCGCCGTAGAATTCCTTGTGATAGTTCTCCGGGCTCCAGTCCTCGCCATTTGCCCCCTTCAAGGTAATGGCGCTGTCGACGACCACACTGGCCGGCGTGTAGCCGTTCTCAAGGGCCGCCGCGTAGACGAACGGCTTGAACGCCGAACCGGGCTGGCGCATCGCCTGGGTCGCCCGGTTGAAATTCGACAACGAGAAGCTGTAGCCCCCGACCATGGCGATGACCCGACCCGTATGGGGCTCGATGGCGACCAGCGCCCCGTTCACCGCCGGGGGCTGACGCAGCCGGTAGGCGGCGGAATTGGGCGACCTTTCCACGAAAACAAGGTCGCCGGCCTTCAGTCCCTTACCCGCGCGAGCCCAGGCCATGTCCTCACCGGCGATGGAGCCTTCGCCCTCGCCGCGGATCAGCCGAACCCGTCCATCAGCCGAGGTGACCAGCGCCGCCCGCCAGTTGGTGCGCTCGGCGGGAGGAGACTTGGCGCGCGCGGCCTTCTCCCAATTGGTATCGGTCGGCTCGACATGACCCCAGGCACCGCGCCAGCCATGGCGACGGTCGTAGCGCTCAAGGCCGTCCATCAGCGCCACCCGCGCCGCTGTCTGCAGGCGCGGATCGAGCGTGGTGCGCATATAGTAGCCGCCCTCACTCAGGCGCGGACCCAGGGTGGCGACGCCGCGCTGACGCACTTCCTCGACGAAGTAGTCTGCGTCGCGATAGGCGGCGCGTTTGGGGGCGGCCTGGACGACCAGATCCTCGGCCATGGCCTTTTGGGCGTCGGCCTGGGACACCCAGCCGAGTTCGGCCATCTGCCCCAGGATCCAGTTACGACGGACCAGGGCCTTGGCCTTGTTGCGGACCGGGTGATAGTTGTCAGGCCCCTTGGGCAGAGCCGCAAGATAGGCGCTCTCCGCCAGAGTCAGATCCGGCAGGGCCTTGCCGAAATAGTTGTAAGCGGCGGCGCCCACGCCGAACGAGCGGTAGCCCAGCCAAATTTCATTCAGGTACAGCTCAAGGATCTGCTGCTTGTCCAGCGACTGCTCCAGGCGGTGGGCCAGGATCGCTTCCTTGAACTTGCGGCCGATTGTAGCATCACTGGTCAGCAGCACATTCTTGGCCACCTGCTGGGTGATGGTCGAGCCACCCTCCAGTCGCCGGCCGCGCGCGGCATTGCCGACATTCTTGAGCATGGCGCGCGAGAAGCCACCCACATCGACGCCGCTATGGCGGAAGAAATTACGATCCTCGGCAGCCATGAAGGCCTGGGCCAGCTGTGGGGGAATCTGGTCGTATGGAACGAAGATCCGGCGTTCTTTGGAGTATTCACCGATCAGGGTGCCATCCCAGGCATAGACACGCGTTGCCGTCGGCGGACGATAGTCCTGCAACTCGCCCGCATCGGGCATGTCGTGGAACAGCCAGGCTGCATAAATCGCGATCGCGAAGCCCGCCACGGCGATCACGGAAAGCACCGCGACGCCCGCGATGGCCATCCAGCGTTCGGTGGGTTTCAGATCCACGCGGCCTCCGTCGGGCGACGCACCCTTGCCCGCCTTCGTTTCAATTAGAGCCCGGCGCGCAAAAGTGTAAGCGGCTTTGCAGCCATAGAGGCGTCCAGGCTCGATCAGAAGCCTCTAGCCTGCATCGCGTCAGGCGCCAACGGCGCCGCAACGATCAGGACTTCCCAACCTGTGGGGCGAAGTAGGATTCGATGGCGTCGCCCACCGCATTGACGATCCGGGCTCGGCTGGCAGGATTGCTCAGCAGGCGCTCATCATCGGCATTGGTGATGAAGCCCATTTCCAGCAACACGGCAGGTACGTCCGGCGCGAGCAGCACGATAAAGCCCGCATCGCGATGACTGCGGCGAAGCAGCGGTGTCTCTTCCCCTACCCGCTCCAGCAAGAGTTGCGCAAAGGCGGCTGAGCGATTCTTGGTGGCCCGCTGACTCAGGTCGAGCAAGATCTGACTGACCGCACGGTCACGTCCAGGCAGGCTGGCCTTCATAAGCCAGTCATCCTTCTCAAGCACCCGCGCAAACCGCTCTGCGCCCTTTTCCGACAAGGTGTAAACGCTGGCGCCGCGCGTGGTGACGTCGGGCCCGGAATCTGCGTGCATGGAGATGAAGAGATCAGCGTCGGCCCGGCGTGCGACCTGAACGCGCGCTTCCAGAGGCACGAAGGTGTCGGTCTCGCGGGTCATCACCACCTGAAAACGACCGGTCTTTTCGAGCCTGGCCTTCAGGGACTTGGCCGCGGCCAGGGTGACATCCTTTTCGTGCACTGAAGCGCCCACTGAGCCGGGGTCTTTGCCGCCATGGCCGGCGTCAATGACGATCACGCGCTTCAGGCGAAGCGGCGCGGCCTTCACAGGAGTGGAGGCCAGCGTGCCCCTCGGCGCGGCGGGAGCAGTCTGGGTGGCCTTCAGATCGATGACATAGCGATAGGCCATGGCACCGTCGCCGGGCGGTAACAGAAAGCGGCGGCGAACTTCTGCTGGTGCGGTCAGGTCCAACCGGAGACGGGCCCCGCCACCGGCCTCATCGATAACCCAGCGCTTGACCAGGCCCTGGCCCGCGCCCTGCAGGTCACCAGAAACCGAAACATTGGGCAGGCCGATGACGATGCGTTGATCCAGAGCGCCGTCGGCAACCAGCCGGCCAGCCGCAGCGCGGTCCAGATCGATGACGATGCGGGTTTCCATCCGGTCGCCGCCGAAGCGGACCTTTTGCACGCCGGCGGCGGGCGCGGGCCCCTGAGCCGTAGCCACGGCCACGCCAGCCACCGTCAGGCCGCCGACGATTAACGCCGCCTTCAGCCAACCGGCACGAGCTAAACCGATGATAAGGCTACGCATCTATCGCCCACGCCTCCCCGGAACGGTGAACCAAGTGTCAATATCCACCGTGCGCGGTAGCAAAAGGGTTAAACAGGAGCCTGTTGTCGAGCGCTTTCCTTTTGCTGCGCTATGTTGCTAGTATTCAAATTGTGTGGGTGCCGTGATCGTCATGGCCGCTCGCGCGGGCGGCTCGCGTCGTTAGAAGCCTTCGCTTCTTTCGCCTCGTGCGTCGCAGACTAGATAGTGATCAAGGGTCGAACCCTCGTTCGCAGGCCAGACGCCTGCCGCGAGAACGGCCTGAGGGGCCCGCGTCGGGCTCCACGCCTTCCCGGCGACGACGCGCCATCCGATCCGCGCCACCCCGGCGCGACCCGGTCAAACATCCAGTCCGCGCCCCACAGTGCGGTAGAGAAAACAGAAACCTCATGGGCTGCGCCGCACCCGTCCGCCATTGGCATCCGACCTCTCGCAACCGCACTGGCGGAGCGACGGGCGGTGACGCGCGCGCCTGTCTTTCATATCGGCGACCGGGCTCAAGTCCCGCAGTGCGCCGTGGAGATTCCCTTTATGTCGAAGAAGATGCTGATCGACGCAGCACACGCCGAAGAGACGCGTGTGGTCGTCGTGGACGGAACCCGGGTTGAAGAATTCGATTTCGAAAGCCAGACCCGCAAACAACTTCGCGGAAACATCTATCTCGCAAAGGTGACCCGCGTTGAGCCCAGCCTGCAGGCTGCGTTCATCGAATATGGCGGTAATCGCCACGGATTCCTCGCCTTCAACGAGATCCATCCCGACTACTATCAGATCCCGGTCGCTGACCGTGAAGCGCTGATGCGTGACGATTCGCACGACGACGAAGATGACCATCCGGTCGGTCGTCGCGGCGAAGACGACGACGACGGCGATCATGTCGATGACGAGGATGACGCCGTCGAAGAAGAACTGGCGCGCCGCAAGCGTCGCCTGATGCGCAAATACAAGATCCAGGAAGTGATCCGCCGCCGGCAGATCATGCTGGTTCAGGTCGTCAAGGAAGAGCGCGGCAACAAGGGCGCGGCCCTGACGACCTACCTGTCTCTGGCCGGCCGCTATGGCGTGCTGATGCCCAATACGGCACGCGGGGGTGGCATCAGCCGCAAGATCACCACGGTGACCGACCGCAAGCGCCTCAAGAGCGTCGTTCAGAGCCTGGATGTGCCGCAAGGCATGGGTCTGATCGTCCGCACGGCCGGCGCCAAGCGGACCAAGGCCGAGATCAAGCGCGACTACGACTATCTGCTGCGCCTGTGGGAGAACATCCGCGAGACGACCCTTCACTCGGTCGCCCCCGCGCTGATCTACGAGGAAGAAGACCTCGTTAAACGCGCGATCCGAGACATGTACGACAAGGACCTCGAAGGCATCTGGGTCGAGGGCGAGGCCGGCTATCGCGAGGCGCGCGACTTCATGCGCATGCTGATGCCCAGCCAGTCGAAGAAGGTCTTCCACTACCAGGATCCGGCGCCGCTGTTCGTCAAGCACCGCATTGAGGACCATCTGGCGCAAATCTATTCGCCGGTCGTGCCGCTGCGTTCGGGCGGCTATCTGGTCATCAACCAGACCGAAGCCCTGGTCGCGATCGACGTCAACTCGGGCAAGGCGACGCGCGAACGCAACATTGAAGCCACCGCGCTGAAAACCAACACCGAGGCCGCCGAGGAAGCTGCACGTCAGCTTCGCCTGCGCGACCTGGCCGGACTGATCGTCATCGACTTCATCGACATGGATGAGGCCAAGAACAATCGCGCCGTCGAGAAGGTCTTGAAAGACGCTCTCAGGGACGATCGCGCCCGCATCCAGATGGGCAAGATCAGCGGCTTTGGCCTGATGGAAATCAGCCGGCAGCGCCGCCGCACCGGCGTGCTGGAAGGCACGACCCACATCTGCGAGCACTGCGAAGGCACCGGTCGGGTTCGCTCGGTCGAGTCCAGCGCCCTGGCCGCCCTGCGCGCCGTCGAGATCGAGGCCCTGAAAGGCAGCGGCGCGATCACTCTGAAGGTCTCGCGCCCGGTCGGCATCTATATCCTGAACGAAAAGCGCGCCTATCTGCTGCGCCTGCAGCAGACCCATGGCCTGTTTGTGACGGTGCTGGTCGACGATACGCTGCACGCCGCCGACAGCGAGATTGAGCGCACCGAACTGGGCGAACGCATCGCCTTCACGCCGACTCCGCTTTCCGAGCCCGACCTTGCCGACGACGACATCTTCGACGACGAGGATGAAGACGAGGACGAGGAGATCATCGACGAAGAGGCTATCGAGCGCGAAGACAGCGACGATGATGACGCTTCGGCACGCGCTGCGCCGCGGACCAAGCCGCGCGTCGAAGCTTCGGAAGACGACAGCGACCGTAATCGCAAGCGCAAGCGCCGTCGGCGCGGACGTCGCGACGATGCCCCCGTCGATGCCGGGGCCGAACCTGAGGCCGAAGATGACGCCGAAGGCGATCTCGACGGTGACGCTGATCGCGGCGACTTCGCCATCGAGGGCGAAGACGAAGAAGCCCGTCGTCGCCGCCGCCGTCGCGGTCGCCGTGGCGGACGTCGTGGTGGTCGCGAGGACGGTGACCGTCCGGCGGATGCCTTCGTCTGGACCCGTCCGCGCGTCCCGTTCGGCGACAGCGCCTTTGCCTGGCATGATCCGGCAGAGCTTGACGCGCGTGGCGGCGAGTCGCGTCGTCCGGCGGCGGACCGCGCGCCTGATCGCGTGCGTCCCGAACGAGCCGAACGCCGTCCCGAGCGCGAGCCCCGCCCCGTCGCTGCTGAAGCCGTAGTGGTTGAGGTCGAGGCTCCGATGATCGCACCCGCCGTGATCGAGGGTCCTCCTACCGACATGTGGGTCGAATTGCCCGCTCCGTCGGAAGACGCGCCGAAGAAGGCCCGTCGCCCCCGCTCGCGTGGTCGCAAGGCAGATGCAGCTGAAGCGGTTGCGGAGGCCGTCGCCGAGACCCCGGTTGAAGTGATCGCCGACGTCGAGGGGCCCGTCGCCGAACCTGCGGTCGAAGCGCCCGTGGCGGTAGAGCCGATGGCTGCGGTTGCGCCTGAACCCGAGGGGGCGGTGATTGCGGCCGAACCTGTTGTGGAAGCCACGCCCGAACCCGCTGCCGAGCCCGCTCAGGACCCTGAGCCGGTCGCCGCCCAGCCTGATCCGGCCGAGATCTCCGAACCGCCGGCCAAGCCGCGTCGCGGCTGGTGGCGTCGGGGCTGACGAAAGATCATAGACGGTCGGGCCTGTCCCGACCGTCCATGATGACTATATGGCCATCAGGGCGGCAGCGTATGGTTCACACCCCGCGAAGATCCGCGTTAGAGTGGCCTTCTATCGCGGGGGCGCGACTAGGAGATAGTGCATGACCTCCCGCACGCAGTGGGCTGACAAGAGGTTCCGCGCCCTTTGCTCTGTTGCGTTGATCGCGGCAATCAGCGTTTCCAGCCCGGCTCCTGCGGTCGCTCAGGACGGGCCGTCGCTGATTCGCGATACGGAGATCGAGGAAATCCTGCATCGCGATTCCGACCCCCTCTTTGAGGCGGCGGGTCTGGATTCGAAAACTGTCCGCATCCTGCTGGTGGGCGACAAGTCGCTGAATGCCTTTGCGACCCAGGGCCTGCAGATGGGCCTCAATACCGGCCTGATCCTGCAGACCGAGACACCCAACCAGCTGAAGGGCGTTATCGCCCACGAAACCGGCCACCTGGCCGGCGGCCACCCCATACGCTCGGCCGAGATGATGCGCGCGGGCCTCAAGCCGATGATCCTGACCATGGGCCTCGGTGTCCTGGCGGCCCTGGCAGGCGCGCCCGACGCAGGCGCTGTTCTGCTGGGCAACGCCTCCTATTTCGGGACCCTGGGCGCCCTGGGCTACAGCCGCGATCAGGAGTCGCGCGCCGACCAGGCGGCTGCAGGCTTCCTGGAAGCCACAGGTCAGTCGGGACGGGGCCTCGTCGAGTTCTTCGACAATTTTCGCTATCAGGAAGTGTTCGATCAGGCGCGCCGCTTCGCCTATTTCCGTAGCCACCCGCTGTCCTCGGAACGGATTGAAACCCTGCGCAGCAGGGTCCAGCGGCTGTCTCACTATGACGCCGTCGACAGCCCCGAGGATCTGGCCGAGCACCAGATCATGCGCGCCAAGCTTGAGGGCTTCCTCAATCCGCAAACCGCGTTGATGAAGTACAAGGAAACCGACCGCAGTTTCCCCGCCCGTTACGCTCGCGCCATCGCCTACTACCAGATGAAGGAGCCCGACCGGGCCCTGAAGCTGATAGACGAGCTCATCAGCGAGAACGCCGACAATCCCTATCTGTGGGAGCTGAAGGGCCAGGTTCTGTTCGAATTCAACCGCGTCGAACTGGCAGAGGCGCCCCAACGCCGTTCGGTAGCGCTCAAGCCCGATGCACCGTTGCTGAGGATCAATCTGGGCCAGACCCTGATTGGTCTCAAGGATCCCAAGAAGGTCGAGGAAGGCGTTCAGGAATTGAAGCGGGCTCTTCTGAACGACAACGACAACGCCGTCACCTGGCGCCTTCTGGCCCAGGCCTACGATACCCAAGGCAAGGACGGCGACGCCCGCCTGGCTACCGCCGAGCAGTATTTCTCGATGGGCGCACCTCAGGAGGCCCGGGTCTTCGCCATGCGCGCGCGCGAACTTTTGACCAAGGACACGCCAGAGTGGCGGCGCGCCACCGACATCGTGCTGGCCTCGCGCCCCAGCAACCAGGACCTGAAGGATCTGGCCAAGGAAGGCGCGACCCAGTCCGTCTTCCGTCGCTGACCCCCATTTTTTCGAGATACAGCATGTCCCTCCTCCGCACTCTCGGCGTCGCCGCCGCTTCGCTCAGCCTGTCTTCAGCGCTTCTGGTCGGTTGCGCGCCGGCCAAGCCTGACAAGGCGTTCGGCGAGAAGGTGCGCGCCTATCTGCTGGAGAACCCGGAGGTGCTGCTGGAAGTCAGCAGCAAGCTGGAGCAAAAGCAGGCCGCCAAGGCGGCAGAGCACGGACGCGCGGCGCTGGCGCAGTTCCGACAGGCCATTGAACGCGATCCGCGCGACTTCGTGGCCAATCCAGACGGCGCGATCACCGTCACAGAGTTTTTCGACTACCGCTGCGGCTACTGCAAGCAGGCAACGCCCGAGATCGTCAAGCTGATCGCCGAGAACCCCGACGTCCGTTTCGTGTTCAAGGATTTCGTGATTTTTGGCCACGATTCTGAAGCCGCTGCTCGCCTGTTCCTGGGCGCTCGCGATCAGGGCAAGTCGATCGCGCTTCACAAGGCGATGATGGCCGAGAAGAGCCTGGACGAAGCCAGCGCGCTTCGCATCGCCGCCGATCTGGGACTGGATGTCGCAAAGGCCCGCGCCGTTGGAGCTTCAGCCACAACAACCCAGCATCTGGCCGATACCCGGGGCCTGGCCCAGTCGCTAGCTATAGAGGGCACGCCGGCCTTCATCGTCGGCGACCAGATCATCCCCGGAGCCGATATGAACGCCCTGAACCTGGCGATCGCTCAGGTCCGGCTCGCTCAGGCCAAGAAGGGCTAGATAAGGCCCGCCAGCGGCGAACTGGGATCGGCATACATCCGCTTGGGCATGCGACCCGCCAGATAGGCCTCGCGGCCAGCGATGACGGCATGTTTCATCGCCCGCGCCATTCGGATCGGATCCTTGGCCTCGGCTATGGCCGTGTTCATCAGGATGGCGTCGCAGCCCAGCTCCATGCCGATAGCAGCGTCCGATGCTGTACCGACCCCGGCGTCGACCAGTACGGGCACGCCGGCGTTCTCGATGATGATTCGCAGGTTGACGCGGTTCTGAATGCCCAGGCCCGAGCCGATCGGTGCACCGAGCGGCATGATCGCCACTGCACCGGCATCTTCCAGTTTGCGGCAATAAACCGGGTCATCCGAGCAATAGACCATCACCTGAAAGCCCTCGGCGACCAGCAGCTTCAGCGAGCGGAGGGTCTCTTCCATGTCAGGATAGAGGGTCTTGGGGTCGGACAGGACCTCCAGCTTCACAAGGTCCCAGCCGCCCGCCTCGCGCGCCAGGCGCAAGGTGCGCACGGCGTCCTCGCCCGTGAAACAGCCCGCCGTATTGGGCAGATAGGTGAACTCTGTGGGTTTGACATAGTCGACCAGCAGCGGCTGGCTGGGGTCGGTCAGATTCACGCGACGCACGGCTACGGTCACGATCTCGGCCCCAGCCGCGCGAGCCGCTGCGGCGTTGGTCGCATAATCCTTGTACTTCCCGGTGCCCACGATCAGGCGCGAGCGGAATGTGCGGCCGGCAACGGTCCAGGTGTCTTCGGCGGCGGTGACGGATTCGGGGGAGACGGGCGCGTTCATAAGGTTGGTTTACGCCTGCAAACGCGCCTGTTCAAACCTCGCGACCTAGCCGCCGCCAATAAAGGTGACGATCTCGATGCGATCACCTTCCGCGAGGGCGGTCGCTGCATAAATGGACCGGGGCACGATCTCAAGATTGTGCTCCACGGCGACCTTGCGGGCGTCGAGACCCAGGGATGCGACCAGATCGGCGACATTGGAAACGCCCGCCAGGTCGCGCTCTTCCCCATTCAGCAAAAGCCTCATGTCTCCTCCTAAGCGAGCCCTGCTTGTGACCCGAGGGAACCGGCTATACAAGACCTTCGGAATCGACGGCGGAGCCGAATGGTAAAACCGATCCATGTGCTGAGCGGCCCCAATCTCAACCTGTTGGGAACGCGGGAGCCCGAGATCTACGGCAAGGACACGCTCGACGATGTCCGGGCGCGCTGCGAAGCGCGCGCGGAGTCGCGCGGCCTCTCCGTGGTCTTTCGTCAAACCAACCATGAGGGCGTTTTGATCGACTGGGTGCAGGAGGCGCGTGAGTCTGCCTCTGCGCTGATCATCAACCCGGCCGGCTATGGCCACACCTCGATCGCCTTGCTGGACGCGCTCAAGACCTTGAGCATTCCGGTGATCGAGTGCCACCTGTCCAACCCGGCGGCGCGGGAAGATTTCCGCCGCCACACCTACGTTTCGCTGGCCGCCACGGGGATCGTCTCCGGTTTCGGTGCAGCGAGTTATGAACTGGCGATCGATGCCGCTATCGGCCTGATCGGCGTGAAATAGGTCCCGGCCCGGATCCGCTCCAAAGATCCGGCGCCCAAGAGAACAAGGTACGCTTCCATGTCCAATTCCAAGGCTCCCGCCGATCCGGTCGAAACTCCGTCGATCGACGCCCGCCTGGTTCGCAAGCTTGCGGACATTCTGAAGGACACCGGCCTGACCGAGATCGAGGTCGAGCACGCTGGTCTGAAAATCCGCGTCGCCCGCGAGCTGACAGTAGCCGCAGCACCGACGACCTATGTTCAGGCCCCGCAAGCCTACGCAGCCCAGCCGGCCGCCGCCGTTGCGGCGCCTACTGCCGACGCCCCTGCTGCTGCGCCCGCCGCGCCGGCCGCCCGCGCCGCCGGTGACATCGTCAAGTCCCCGATGGTGGGCACGGTCTATATGTCGCCCCAGCCCGGTGCCGACGCCTTCGTGCAGGTGGGCGATACTGTTGCCGCCGGCCAGACCCTGCTGATCGTCGAAGCCATGAAGACGATGAACCCGATTTCGGCCCCCAAGGCCGGCAAGGTCGTCGAGATTCTCGTCGGTGATTCCCAGCCCGTCGAGTTCGGCGAGCCTCTCGTCGTTATCGAGTAGAGATCATGTTCGACAAGATCCTGATCGCGAACCGGGGCGAGATCGCGCTCCGGGTTCACCGCGCCTGCAAGGAAATGGGCATCGCCACGGTGGCTGTCCATTCCGAGGCCGACGCCAATTCCATGTGGGTGCGCCTGGCGGATGAAAGCGTCTGCATAGGCCCGGCGCCTGCGGCCAAGAGCTACCTGAATATTCCGTCGATTATCGCGGCCTGCGAGATCACGGGTGCCCAGGCGGTTCACCCCGGCTATGGCTTTCTTTCGGAAAACGCGCGCTTCGCCGAGATCGTGAATGCCCACGGCTTCACCTTTATCGGTCCCAAGCCCGAACATATCCGGATGATGGGCGACAAGATCACGGCCAAACAGGCTGTCAAGGATGCTGGCATTCCCGTGGTGCCCGGCTCCGACGGAGGCATTGCGACCGAGGAAGAGGCCTTCGCAGCCGCCGACCAAATCGGCTTCCCAGTGCTGATCAAGGCGGCATCGGGCGGCGGCGGTCGCGGCATGAAGGTGGCCCAGACACGCGAAGACCTGGCAGAGGCCGTATCTACAGCGCGTTCTGAAGCCCGTGCCGCGTTCGGCGACGACACGGTCTATATGGAGCGCTACCTTCAAAAGCCACGTCACATCGAGATCCAGGTCATCGCTGACAGCCACGGCAACGTGGCGCATCTGGGCGAACGCGACTGCTCCCTGCAGCGTCGCCACCAGAAGGTGCTGGAAGAGGCGCCCTCACCCGCGCTCGGTGCCGCCGATCGCGCCAAGATCGGCAAGATCGTCGTCGATGCGGTAAAGGCCATTGGCTATCTGGGCGTCGGTACGATCGAGTTCCTTTGGGAGAACGGCGAGTTCTTCTTCATCGAGATGAACACCCGCCTGCAGGTCGAACACCCGGTTACCGAAGCCATCACCGGCATCGACCTGGTGCGCGAGCAAATCCGCATTGCCGCTGGTCTGCCGCTGTCGTTCACCCAGGCCGACGTGGTGTTCGAAGGCCACGCCATCGAATGCCGGATCAACGCCGAAAATGCGCGGACCTTCACGCCCTCGCCTGGCACGATCACCGACTTCCACGCCCCGGGCGGTCTGGGCGTTCGCCTGGATTCGGCGATCTACACCGGCTATGCGATCCCGCCCTATTACGACAGCCTGATCGGCAAGCTGATCGTGCATGGTCGCGACCGCCAGGAGTGCATCGCGCGCCTCAAGCGCTGCCTGGGCGAGATGGTGGTTGGCGGTATTGAGACCACGATCCCGCTGTTCCAGGACCTTCTGGTTCAGCCTGATATCCTGGCCGGCGACTACGACATCCACTGGCTCGAGCGCTGGATCAAGGCGCAGGGCTGATCGGCGGAGGGCGCGAATGGACGCCTTCACGGTCGAGGATCTGATCTCCTGCTATCAGCGGGGGGTCTTTCCGATGGCCGACGCCCGGGAAGACGAGAGTATTTTCCTGATCGATCCCGAGCGACGGGGGGTGCTGCCACTGGACGGCTTTCACCTCCCTCGCCGGTTGGCCCGCACAGTGCGTGCCGACATCTTCGAGGTCAGAATCGATACGGCTTTCGACGCCGTGGTCGAGGCATGCGCGGCTTCGCGCCCGGGCCGCATCGAAACCTGGATCAACACGCCCATTCAGAGGATGTACGGCGAGCTATTCGCACGCGGCCTGGCCCATTGCGTAGAATGCTGGTGTGACGGTGAGATGGTCGGGGGGCTCTATGGCGTCTCGTTAGGTGCCGCTTTCTTTGGGGAAAGCATGTTCTCGACTAGGCGCGACGCCAGCAAGGTTGCGCTGGTGCATCTCGTGGCGCGGCTCAGGGCGGGTGGTTTCGAGCTTCTCGACACCCAGTTCATCACCGACCACCTGATGCAGTTCGGAACCCGGGAAATAGCGCGCGCCGACTATCGGCGGCGGCTGGCTCGGGCTTGGCCACGCCATGCCGACTTCTATCGGCTGGCGACCGGGGCGACCGGCGAGGATGCCTTGCAAGCGATCAGCCAGGCATCATAGACCGGATGCTGCAACGGGTTCAAACCCGGTGAGTTGGCGTACATCCAACCCTTGTAGATCTGACGTCCTGGCGGCGCGACACGGCCGGCGATCGCCTTGGGCTGAGTGTCGACCACCAGATAGGCGGCAGACTCCGGCGTAATCTCATCCGGCGCGGAGGTTTCGCAAGCCCGCACGGTGAAGATCAGGGTCTTGTAGCGAATTGGCTGGCCGATCGGGACCTCGAAACGCATGGTTTCGGTAGTCACCTTATCAAGCGCCTGGATAATGGCGACCGACGACCGGGCCCGCTTCGCTGGCTCCGCAGGCTTGTCGGGCACGGTCACAGCCTTGGCCGGCGCCGCCGGCTTGTCGACCGGCACAGCTTGAGGGGTCGTAACCGCAGGAGCCGCGACAGCCGGACGCGCCGGCTGAGCCTCCGGCGACGCAGCGACGGGCGCCGCGGGGACTTGTGGTGCGCCAAGTGTATTGGACTGCCGAGCGATAGCGGCCCCGCCCGCAGCGAGGGCTGCGATCAGCGCCGCTGCGCATGGGATCGCCGCCCTGCGCATCAGACCTATTCCGGCTTCCAGGGCTGGTAATCACTTGTCGCCACGGCGCGCTTGCCGCCACGGGTCAGAGAGCCCTTGGGCCGCCAGGCGTGAACAGTGCCGGTCAGGTTGGGAATATGGTCCTTTTCCCAGCCGCGACGCAGAAGGGGGGCCGTGGTCGGCGGTTCGTCGAGCGTATAGTGCAGCCAGCCGCTCCACTCGGCGGGCACCTTGGAGGCTTCTGCATAACCGTCATAGATCACCCAGCGCCGCTTGTGAGCGTCATAGCTGTCGCTGGCGTCGCGAGCCTCAAAATAGCGGTTGCCGAAGTCGTCTTGGCCGACGAACACGCCGCGACGGCCAATGTGGAAGCGCTGACCCAAGGTCGCGCCGTTCCACCACGTGAAGATCGCTTTCAGCACTCTGCGACACCCGAATTTGCTAGGACTTCCATGGATCGCGACCAGCGCGACGAAGCGGCGAGACTATAGGGCCGCACGGGGTAAGCGTCCAGCGCGTGTGCCACCGATGAAACTTCAACATCTTGTGGACGAGCGGGCGCCGCCCCCCAACATCTATTGAAGGGTGATGGCGCACGATCTAACCTTAGGCCTTCGTGGCGCTCAGAAGCGGAATCGCCCATGCGCATCCAATCTCGATATGTCGGCCCGGCCTCCAGACTGGAACGTCGCGCACTTGAACGCACCGATGTCGTGGTGGACGTCCTGGCTCCCGCCGACTGGACGGACGCCCGCGTCGAAAGCTGGCTCGACTGGGCCAGCGGCGACCTCGATATCGAAGCGCCGTTGGGCGGCGGACCCGCCCGCTATGCAGAACGGTTGGCCACTTTGGGCCTTGACGACGGCGTGTTCGCCGACGGCAGCGACGCTCGGGCATTCAAGGACGCCCTGCTCACCACCCTGCTTGCCGGCGTCGCCTGTCCAGCCGGCCCTGCGGCCGCCCTCGATCAACTGCCCGACCTCGCCGAGATCGAGTTTCAGGCAGAGGTCGACAACCGTCTAGCCCGCCGCCGCACTCAGGCTCTGGCCCGCAACGCGGCCGCAATTCTGGATGCCGCGCTGGCCCAGGTCGGCGACGCTGTCGCCCGCTGTCATGGCGACGCCAGGGCTTGCGCCGATCCGCGAAAGAACAGCGCCCTGGCCCGGGCGGCTCGTCGGGCCCGTGACCTTGGCGCGAATGACCGGATGATCTTCGACGCCATCGCCCTGGCCGGTACGCCGCGCCCGGCATTGATGGACGAAGAGACCTGTGCCGATCCGACAATGGTCGCCTCAGCTTCACGCCAGGTCGTCGCGGCCGGAGACGACAGCGCCAGTTTCGCTGCGCAGATCGGTTGGGAGACGAGCGCCCTGACCCTGGCCTTCTCGCCGGAAGACGCCGAAGCCCTCGCACAAGGCAGCGCCGTGCGCGCCGTTATCGACGCCTCGGCCTTTCAGTCGGGGCAGACCTTCGACCTGCAGGGCTTCACCTATGTGGTCCATCTGTGGGCGACGGCCCTGGAGATCGAGCGGGGTGACCGCCCGGCGGCGCTGGCCCTGGCCGGCGTCGGCGACTGGCTGCTGGCCCAGGGGCTTTCCCCGGCCAGCCCCGAGGGCCGGGACGGCGCTGCGGCCCTGTGGGCTCTGACGGCCGGCGCCGCCCTATCCGCCAGCGCCGAGGCCGCAGCTTCGCTGGGGGCCGATCCCGCCTTCATTCAGGATCGTCAGTCCGTCCTTCGTGGCATGGCCGAGCGCCGGGTTCGCGCCGCCGCCCTGAAGTCGCCCCTGGCCACCGAGGCGGCGACCGCCCTGGCCATGGCCCACGGCCTGGCCCGCAAGCACGGACTGCGCTCGCCCCGCCTGGTCGCCGCCTTCGAGGACGCCGAAGCCGCTTTGCGTCTGAGCGGGCGCCCCCTGGGCCACGCTGGTGTCGAGACGCCGGTTTCCATCGTCCAGACCGCCGATGGCCTGCTTGTGCCATCGTTCAGCGTGGCCGCTTTCGAATGTTTGGGCAACGCGCAGGCCGATATCGACGCGGCCCGGCGTCATGCCCTGGGGCATGGCTCGCTGGCCGAAGCGCCGGCTATCGACCACCTGACCCTGCAGGCCCGAGGCTTTACGGCCTATGAGATCGAGCGGGTCGAGGACGTGCTGCGAACCGCGCCCGATCTGCGAGCGGCCTTCGCACCGTCCGTTGTCGGGGCGGGCTTTCTGGGCGACGTCCTGGGCGCATCGGCCAGCGCTCTGGCCAAGGCAGATTTCGACACCCTGACCTTTGCCGGATTCTCGCCGGACGAGGTCCTTGCGGCGCAACGCCATGCCATGGGCGCTGGAACCTTGGCCGACTGCGACGCCCTGGAGCCAGCCATCCGGGCGGTGTTTCTGGCCATAGAGGCGCCGACCCTCGCCGACCGGCTGGCCATGATTGCCGCCGTCGAGGTTTTTACCTGCCAGGCCGCGCCGGTCGTTCTGCCCCTGCCCTTCGACGCCAGGCCGTTGGACGCCGTACGACTGCAGGCCGCAACAGCGCGGGCCGGGGTTCGCGCCCTCACGCTGCGTCGTGCGCCGCCCCCGGCTGATTTCCAGCTGGACCTCCCGGAACCGCCTGTTGAGGCGCCGCGTCTGCGGACGCCCGAGCCCATCGTCACAGAGCGCGTGGTCGAGAAGGTGATTGAGCGCGACCGGTCGCGCCGCAAGCTGCCCGACAGGCGCAAGGGCTACATCCAGAAGGCCGCCGTCGGTGGCCACAAGGTCTATCTGCATACCGGCGAGTATGATGATGGCGAGGTCGGCGAGATCTTCATCGACATGCACAAGGAAGGTGCCGCCTTCCGCAGCCTGATGAACAATTTCGCCATCGCCGTATCCCTGGGCCTGCAGCACGGCGTGCCGCTGGACGAGTTTGTCGACGCCTTCGTCTTCACGCGGTTCGAGCCGGCCGGGCCGGTCACGGGAAACGACTCGATCAAGTCGGCGACCTCGATCCTCGACTACATCTTCCGCGAACTGGGCGTTTCGTATCTGGGCCGCGACGACCTGGCCAATGCAGACCCGCAGGAGTTCAACGCCGACGGCCTGGGGCACGGCAAGGCCGATGCGGAAGCCGAGCCAGAGCCCCTGCCCGCCAGCAAGTTCATCTCCAAGGGCTTTTCGCGCGGCGCGGCCCCCGACAATCTGGTGTTCCTGCCGTTTGGTGGACGCAAGAGCGAGGAGGATCCTCGCAACACCGCCGACCATGCCGATGTCTGCCCGGCCTGTGGCGACAGCGCCCTGACCCAGCGCGGTGCAATCACGGTCTGTGATCGTTGCGGCGTGCAGGCCGACCGGGCGGGCCCCGGCGTCGCCACCTGAGCGTTTGCCTCACCTTAAGCTTGCGAGCCTAGGCTGTTGACGCCGAACATCTCCAGGAAGCGCTCCGCCATGTCCCCGATCGCCCGTCTCGCAACCCTGGCCTTGAGCGCTGCCGTCGTCGCAAGCGCCGCGCCGGCCCTCGCCCAGAACGCCGGCCAGATCGCCAAGGTCCGGGCCGGTGCCCATTGTCCAGGCTGTAATCTCTTCCAGGCCGATCTCGCCAACCTGACCTTGCCCGGCAAGAACCTGGCCAAGGCCCGTCTTCGTCAGGCCGACCTGTCAACCGTCGTGATGAACCGGACGCGCTTCGCCGGCGGCGACCTGCGCGACGTCAATGCCTATGGCGGCGTCTTTGGCGGGGCCAGCTTCGCCGGCGCCGACCTGACCAATGCCAGCTTCGTCGGAGCCTTTCTCGAAGGAGCCAGCTTTGCCGGGGCCAACCTGTCGGGCGTCAATCTGTCCGGGGCGGAAATGGACCGCGCTCAGGGGCTGACCCAGGCCCAGTTGAACCGCGCTTGTGGCGACGCCTCGACCCGCCTGCCACGGGGTCTGAGCGTTCCCGCCTGCCGTTAAGCTCCTGTCATTACCGCGATTTAAGTGGCGCTGATGCTGTCGCGGGGCCAAATCGTGACTCATGCAGTCACGTCTTGGCTGATCGGAGAGTTCGATGTCCCGTATGGGCGTTTCCTTAGCGGTTTTGACGCTGGTTCTGACGGCCGTGGCCGGCCAGGCCCAGGCTCGCGCCGAGGACAAGGACGTGGCCCGCCTCGTCTCGTTCGGCGGTGCCTGCGCCAATTGCGCGCTGTCGGGCCGCAAGCTGACCGGTGCCAAATTCACGGGCGCAGACTTCAGCCGTGCCACTCTGATCGGGTCTGACCTGCGCGGCGCGGTGTTCTACGGCTCCAACTTCGCCAATGCCGACCTTACCCGTGCCGATCTGCGCGGCGCCGAAATGCGCGGTGCCAATTTCGCCAATGCCAACTTCACCGATGCGCGGATGTCGGGCGTCGAGAGCAGCGGTGCCAATTTCCAGAACGCCATCCTGCTGCGGGTCGACCTTTCGTCCTCCGAGCTGCACGGGGCCCATATGGTCGGGGCGAACATGAGCCGGGCCAATCTCTCGAACGCTGAGTTGACCGGGTCCAACCTGGCATCAGTCAATGCCCGTGACGTCGATTTCCGCAACGCCGAACTGAACGCCGCTAACCTGACCGGCGCCCGCTTTGATATGGCCGACTTCCGCAACGCCGAGTTCAACGGAGCCCATCTACGCGGGGCGGTGTTTCATGGTGCCGACATGCGCAATGCTGATCTGGGCGGTGCCATGCTGGGCGGAGCCGACCTGTCGGGCGCAAAGGGCCTAAACCAGGAGCAGCTGGACGAAGCCTGCGGCGACAACTCCACCCGCCTGCCCCGCGGACTGACCATCAAGCCCTGCCACGGCGGGCGGCGCGACATCCGGGTGGTGGTCGACTTCGGCCGCGCCCAGGCCGAGGCCGCCAAGGCCCAGGCGCAAACCGCCAAGGCTGCAGCCGCCGCCAACCCCAAGCCCCCCAAACCCCCGGCTCCGCCGCGTTATTGAGGGCGGCCGGTC
This sequence comes from Caulobacter sp. AVps18, assembly GCF_058681425.1. Lineage (NCBI taxonomy): Bacteria > Pseudomonadati > Pseudomonadota > Alphaproteobacteria > Caulobacterales > Caulobacteraceae > Caulobacter > Caulobacter sp. AVps18. Next base: position 3,304,226 of record NZ_CM178737.1, on the reverse strand, counting down.
CTGAAAATCAAAAGGCCCCGGGTGTGAAACCGGGGCCTTTTTCGTGGTCGCTCTACACCTTGATCGCCTACACCTTGATGGGGGGTGCCGAGCGGATGTGCAGTTCCTTGTACTGGCGGTCCTGAGCCTCGGCCGGGGCGTTCATCAGGAGGTCCTGGCCCTGCTGGTTCAGCGGGAAGGCAATGACTTCACGGATGGCGACCTGCTCGGCCAGCAGCATGACGATCCGGTCGATGCCGGGGGCCAGACCGCCGTGCGGCGGGGCCCCGAACCGGAAGGCGTTGAGCATGCCGCCGAACTGTTCCTCGACCACTTCGGCACCATAGCCGGCGGTCTCGAAGGCTTTCAGCATGATCTCGGGCTTGTGGTTCCGGATCGCGCCCGAGCACAGCTCATAGCCGTTGCAGACGATGTCGTACTGATAGGCGCGGATGGTCAGCGGGTCCTGGGTCTCCAGGGCCTCCAGACCGCCCTGCGGCATCGAGAACGGGTTGTGCGAGAAGTCGACGCGCTTTTCGTCCTCGTTCCATTCGAACATCGGGAAGTCGACGATCCAGCAGAACTTGAACTGGTTCTCGTCGACCAGCTTCAGCTCGGTGCCGACGCGGGTGCGGGCCAGACCTGCGAACTTGGCGAAGGTCGCCGGCAGACCCGCCACGAAGAACGCGGCGTCGCCCTGGCCCAGGCCCAACGACTTCATCAGGAACTCCGTGGGCTCCTGGCCGAGATTCTTGGCGATCGGGCCGCCCCACGCACCTTGGTCTTCTGACCAGAAAATATAGCCAAGGCCGGGTTGGCCTTCGCCTTGGGCCCAAGAGTTCATGCGGTCGCAGAAGGCGCGGCTTCCGCCGGTCGGAGCCGGGATCGCCCAGACAGCGTTCTTTTCGTCCGCGCCCAGGATCTTGGCGAACAGGCCAAACCCGCCGGTCCGGAAGTGATCCGAGACATCCTGCATCTTGATCGGGTTACGGGTGTCGGGCTTGTCGCTGCCGTACCAGGCCATCGACTGGGCATAGGTCAGGCGCTCAAAGCCCTGGTGCTCCAGCGTGGCGCCGAAATCGTTGGTGAAGGTGTGGGTGCCCGTGATCGGCGACACCGGCTTGCCGCCCGAGAACTCCTCGAACACGCCGTGCATCACCGGCTCGATGGCCGCGAACACGTCTTCCTGGGTGACGAAGCTCATCTCGACGTCGAGCTGGTAGAATTCCAGCGACCGGTCGGCGCGCAGGTCTTCGTCGCGGAAACACGGGGCGATCTGGAAATAGCGGTCAAAGCCCGAGACCATCAGCAACTGCTTGAACTGCTGGGGAGCCTGCGGCAGCGCATAGAACTTGCCGGGATGCAGGCGCGAGGGCACCAGGAAGTCGCGCGCGCCTTCCGGCGACGAGGCGGTCAGGATCGGGGTTTGATATTCGAGGAAGCCCTGCTCGACCATGCGGTGACGGATCGAGTGGATCACCTTGCTGCGCAGCACGATGTTCTTGTGCAGGGTCTCGCGACGCAAATCCAGATAGCGGTGCTTGAGGCGGATTTCTTCGGGATAGTCGGGCTCGCCGAACACCGGCAGCGGCAGCTCGGCGGCTTCCGACAGCACTTCGACGGCGGTGACGTGGATCTCGACCGCGCCGGTCGGCAGGTTGGGGTTCACGGCGGCGGCGTCACGGGCCAGCACCTTGCCGTCGACCTTGATCACGCTCTCGGCACGCAACCGCTCGACCACGGCGAAGCCGGGGGTTTCGGGGTGCAGCACCAGCTGGGTCAGGCCGTAGTGGTCGCGCAGGTCGATGAAGACCAGCCCGCCATGGTCGCGCTTGCGGTGAATCCAGCCCGAAACGCGGACGTTCGCGCCGGTGTCGGTGGCCCGCAGGGCGCCGCAGGTGTGGGTGCGGTAGGCGTGCATCGTCGTCATGGCAGGATCTTTGGAAAGCTTGAAAAAGCGAGGAATTGCAAGGCGCGGAAAGGCGCATGGGGGGGCGGTTCTGTCAAGGATTCTGAGCCTGGGGCTCCCTTTCTCCTCCGATGGCGAAAGGGAGAAGACACGGGCTCTCTGCATCACGCGGCGGATGCCGCTGAAGGGGTTGGGGAGGCGCGAAGCGGCCGGGGCGAACCCGGGGACCGTGATGTGTATTGTGTGCGTTTCGGCTCGTCTCTTCCGCTTCGCAGAAGCTGTTCTGACCGTGAGGATGGCGAGCTCGCGAGCGCTGTTTCAGCTCTGGCCCCCAATTGTCCCCCGGACGGGCGCGCCCAACCCCTGCGGTGTATCCGTGAGGGGTCCGACGGGTCGCGATAGACGGCTTTACGATCACCGCCCTGTCGTTCCGCGCTGTCTCGAAAGCAAGACCTCCGGTGGCCCCGGATCAATCCAACGAACAGGCCACTATCAGTCTTGCCCGCGTGACCGCGCGGCCCCGCTCAGCTCCATCCCCATCGCCGCTTCGGGCCGGTACCAAGCGCCCTCCCCCTGCGACGGGGACAGCGACGATTATGGGGGTGGTTTTGAGCGCGTCTGATGGGCCCGCTCGTTCTTTTTACAGAGCGTTGAAGTTGTTGGTGTTCGCGGGCGATGCGCCGGGGATGGAGGGCGCTGTATCCCCATAAATCCTCCCCCTGAAGGGGGAGGCGGCCCGAAGGGCCGGAGGGGGAAGACCGCACCGAGTCAGCAGCCACTACCCCCTCCGTCTCCCCCGCCTTCGCGGGGGCGACACCTCTCCCTTCAGGGGGAGGATCTGTTTCCGTCCCGCCCGATCACGCCGCCGCGATGATCGCCAGGAAGTCTTCCGCCTTCAACGAAGCGCCGCCGACCAGCGCTCCGCCGACTTCAGGCGTGCGCAGGATTTCGGCGGCATTGTCGGGCTTTACCGAACCGCCATAGAGGATGGGAACCGTCGCGCCATGCTGGCCAAAGGCGGTGACCAGCTGGGCGCGGATCGCGGCGTGCATTTCAGCGATATCATCGACCGTCGCCGTGCGGCCGGTTCCGATGGCCCAGATCGGCTCGTAGGCCACGGCAAACGCCACGCCGCCCAGGCTGGCGGGCAGCGAGTCGCGGACCTGGCCGGTGACGATTTCCAGGGCCGATCCGGCTTCGCGTTGCGCCAGGCTCTCGCCGACGCAGACGATGGGCTCGAGGCCCTCGGCCAGAGCCGTCTCGACCTTGTCCGAGACCAGGGCGCTGGTTTCCCCGTGATCGTCGCGCCGTTCGGAGTGGCCCAGGATCACCAGGGCCGCGCCGGCGTCGGCCAGCATCGCGGCGGAAACATCGCCGGTATGGGCGCCGCTGGTCTTGACGTGGCAATCCTGTCCGCCCGTCAGCACGGTTGTGCCCTCCAGGGCCTCGTAAAGACGGTGCAATAAGGTGGCCGGCGGGCAGATCGCCACACGAGCGGCCGGCGGGTGGGATTCGAGGCCTGCGGCAACGGCACGGCCCTGATCCAAGGCCTGCGAAAGGCCGTTCATCTTCCAGTTTCCGGCGATCAGCGGCCGGGGCGTCGGGCTCAAAAGGGTCATGAATGGGTTTTGAGCCCGTCGTCCCTTGGGAAGTCAAGACCGGCGTGGCTTGCCCCCCTACCTTCCGCTCTACTATACCCGCTGCTCGCGCGCGTCGCGTCGCCGAAGGGCCGCGCCCGCCCGCGACAAGTCAGGAAGGTTTTTCGCTATCATGCTCGCCGGTTTCCGCACCTTCGCCAAATCGCCCTTCGCGGTCGTCCTGTTCGCCCTGCTGATCATCAGCTTTGCAGTGTTCGGGATCAGCGACGTGTTCAAGGGGCCATCAAGCTCCAGCGTTATCTCAGCCGGTTCGCGCAGCGTGTCGCCGCAGGACTTCAAGGTCCGTTTCGACACCTATCGCAAGGAAACCGAGCGCCGCTCGGGCGAGATCATCACGGCCGACCAGGCGGTTGAGCGCGGCATTGATCGCCAGATCCTTGAAGAGGTCGCCCTTCAGGAGTCGATCGCCGAAATGATCCACCGGGCCGGCGTGCGCCCGTCCGACAAGTTGATCGGCGATGTGGTGCGCCAGCAGATGAGCGGCCTGCACCCCAACCAGCGCCCCTTCGACCCGATCACCGGCAAGTTCGATCCCAAGATGTATGCGGCCCTGCTGGCCCAGAACGACCTGACGCCCGAGACCTATGAGAAGTCGCTGCGCGACGACATCGCCCAGACCCAGTTCTTCACCGGCGTTGCCAATGGCCTGCACGCGCCGCGCATCTATTCGGCCCTGCAAGCCGCCTATGGCCTGGAAAGCCGCGACCTGGCCGCCTTTGCGGTCAATCCGGCCTCGATCCAGCGCCCCGCCGATCCGACCGACGCCCAACTGACCGCATTCATGAAGCAGAACGCCGAGCGCCTGACCCGCCCCGAAACCCGGGTGCTGTCGATCATGCGGGTCAGCGCCCAGGCGCTGGAGCCGTCCGTCTCGGTCGATCCGGCCCAGGTCCAGAAGACCTTCGACTTCCGCAAGGACACGCTGGGCTCGGCCGAGACCCGCTCGCTGGTCCAGATCGTCGCCCCCGACGCCAAGGCCGCCGCCGTGATCGCCCAGCGCCTGGGCAAGGGCGAGCAGCCCGCTGTCGTGGCCAGCGCCTATGGCACCAAGCCGGTGATCATCAGCGACAAGCCCCGCTCAGCCCTGCCCGACCGCAAGATGGCCGACGCCGCGTTCGCCCTTGCCGCCGGCCAGGTCAGCGGGCCGATCGCCGGCGATCTGGGTGTCTCGGTCGTCAAGCTGACCAAGATCACGCCCGGCTCGTCCGCCACGCTGGAGAGCATGCGTCCGGCCATCGAGGCCGAACTTCGATCCCAGAACGCCCAGGCCAAGGCCTATGAGCAGACCCAGGCCTATCAGGACGCCCACGACGCCGGCACCGATCTGGTCGCCGCCGCCGGCAAGGCCGGCGCCATGGTGATGACCACGGCCCCGATCACCGCCCAGGGCACCGATGAAACCGGCCAGCCGATCCCGGGCCTGACGCCCGACATCCTGAAGACCGCCTTCGCCCTGTCGGCGGGCGGCGAGAGCGAACTGGTCGAGATCGGCAAGGGCGAATACTACGCCGTAAAGGCCGAGAAGGTCATTGCGCCCGCCCTGCCGCCCCTGGCCGAGATCCGGCCGCAACTGGCCCAGGTGTGGCTGCAGAACGAGATGACCGAGCGTCTGCGCGCCAAGGCCCTGGCCCTGGCCGCTGAAGTCAAGAAGGGCAAGTCGCTGGAAAGCGTCGCCGCCGCCTCGGGCTCCAGGGTGCAGCGCGTTCCCGGCATCAGCCGCCAGAACGCCCAGGAGCATCAGGCCCTGGGCCGCGAACTGCTGGTCGCCACCTTCAGCGCCAAGCCCGGCGAGGTCTTCACCGCCCGCGCCGGTCAGGGCGCCTATGTGGTGGCCCAGCTGGAAAAGGTCACGCCCGGCAAGACCGCCGACATGGCCCGCATTGTCCAGGCGCTGCAGCAGCAGACCGATGCCAGCATGATGCGCGACCTGGGCGAAGCCGCCCGCACGGCCGCCCGCACGCAGCTGAAGACCACCGTCAACCTGACCCTGGCGCGCCAGGCCATCGGGGTCGACACCGACGCCCTTGCGAAGGCTGAGGCGGCCAAGAGCGGCAAGAGCAAATGAGCCTGGAACCCGCCTTCGACGCCTTTGCCCAGACCTATGACGCCGGACGGCCCCAGGTTGTCTGGACGCGGCTGATTGATGATCTGGAGACGCCGGTCTCGGCCTATCTGAAGATCGGACAGGGCAAGCCCTATGCCTTTCTGTTCGAAAGCGTCGAGGGCGGCGCCTGGCGCGGCCGCTATTCCATCGTGGCGATGAAGCCGGACTTTGTCTGGCGCTGTCGCGGCGACCAGGCCGAGGTCGCCGAGGGTGACGCCATCGCCAGGGGGGACTTCACGCCCCAGGCCGGCGGCGCGCTGGATAGTCTGCGCGACCTGATCGCCGCCTCACGGATCGATCTGCCGGCCGGACTGCCGCCCATGGCCGCCGGCGTGTTCGGCGCGCTGGGCTACGACATGGTGCGACTGGCCGAGCGCCTGCCCGACATCAACGAAGACACCCTGGGCGGTCTGCCCGATGGGATCATGACCCGGCCGTCGATCGTGGCCGTGTTTGATGCCATCGCCCAGGAGATCATCCTGGTCACCACCGTGCGGCCTCTGGCTGGCGTCTCGGCCCAGGACGCGCATCATGCAGCCCGGGCGCGCATCGAGACGGTCATGGCCGACCTGCGCCGCCCCCTGGCCCATGAGGCCCCGCGTCGTGGCCACGCGCCCATCGAATTCACCACGCCCGTCAGCCGCGAGGACTATGCGGTCGTGGTCGAGAAGGCCAAGGACTACATCCGGGCCGGCGACATCTTCCAGGTGGTGCCCAGCCACCGCTTCCGCGCGCCGTTCGACCTGGATCCGTTCGCGCTCTACCGCTCGCTGCGCCGGACCAACCCCTCGCCGTTCCTGTTTTTCCTGAACCTGGACGGCTGTCACCTGGTGGGCTCAAGTCCCGAGATTCTGGTGCGACTGCGCGACGGCAAGATCACCATCCGCCCGATCGCCGGAACCCGCCCGCGCGGTGCCACGCCGGAAGAGGATCTGGCCCTGGAAGACGAACTGCTGGCCGATCCCAAGGAACGCGCCGAGCACCTGATGCTGCTGGACCTGGGCCGCAACGATGTGGGCCGCGTCTCGATGCTGAAGGAGCCGGGCCGCAATGAACCGGCCAAGCCGCACAAGGGCCCGCGCGTCAGGGTGACCGAGAGCTTCAAGGTCGAGCGCTACAGCCATGTCATGCACATCGTCTCCAACGTCGAGGGCGTCGCGCCCGAAGGCGTGGATCCCGTCGACGTGCTGATGGCCGCCCTGCCCGCCGGCACGCTTTCGGGCGCGCCCAAGGTGCGGGCCATGGAGATCATCGACGAACTCGAGATCGAAAAGCGCGGCCTCGGCTATGCCGGGGCGGTCGGCTACATCGGTGCCGACGGCTCGGTCGATACCTGCATCGTGCTGCGCACGGCCCTGCTGAAGGACGGCATGATGTACGTGCAGGCCGGCGGCGGGGTGGTGGCCGACAGCGACGCCGACGCCGAATATGACGAGACCCTGCACAAGTCCCGCGCCCTCAAGCGCGCGGCCGAGGAAGCCTGGCGCTTCGCCTAGGCCTGCTAATACCCTAGGCGGTCGTTCGGCAGATGCTGGGTGACCGCCGGCGGGGCCAGCACCATCACCGTGGCGAAGCTGACAGCGCACAGCGCAGCAAAGGCCGCCGCCGCCAGGACGGGTCCCATCTTCTGGCGCCGGTCGCGCGGTCGCAGCAGGGCGCGCGCATAGGCCAAGGCGATCGGATCAAGGGCGGAATCGGTCAGGGCCATCAACCGCAGCATCCGCTCATCGGCCGTTCCTGGCGAGGTCATAGATGTCGCACCCTGTTCATCCCGAGACCTATGCCAGAGCCTTGCGCCCAGTCCAAGGCATGGCGCGACCGGCGGTTGGGCTCTGAAACCGTGCGCGATCAGGCGGCAAAACCGCTTACACTTTTGCCTCACGCGCTCTAGAAGCTGAACCCGCGAAAGGCGGCGTCATGATCCTGGTCATCGATAACTACGACAGCTTCACCTACAACCTCGTTCACTATCTGAACGAGCTAGGGGCCGAGACGGTCGTGCACCGCAATGACGACCTGACGGTTCAGGAAGCGCTGGGCCTGCGTCCGGCGGCGATCCTGCTGTCGCCCGGCCCCAAGGCCCCGGACCAGGCGGGTATCTGCCTGCCCCTGCTGCGCGGCGCGCCCGACGACATGCCGATCCTGGGTGTTTGCCTGGGTCATCAGGCCATCGGCCAGGCCTATGGCGGCGAGGTGATCCGCGCCAAGGCCGTGATGCACGGCAAGACCTGCCCGATCCACCACGCCGACAAGGGTCTCTTCAAGGGCCTGCCCAACCCCTTCACCGCCACGCGCTATCACAGCCTGGCCGTCCGTCGCGAAGACCTGCCCGCCGAGCTGGAGGTCACCGCCTGGACCGAAGACGGCGAGATCATGGGCGTGCAGCACCGCACCCGCCCGGTCCACGGCGTGCAGTTCCACCCCGAATCCATCGCCACCGAGGGCGGTCACCAGATGCTGGCCAACTTCCTCGACCTGGCCGGCGTCAAGCGCGACGCGGCGATCTGGGTCTAGGGGCGCGCCATGTCCGACGCCTTCAAGCCCCTGCTGGCCAAGCTGGCCGACGGTCAGACCCTGTCGGAAGACGACGCCGAGGTGTTCTTCAGCGCCTGCCTGCGCGGCGAGCCGACGCCCGCCCAGGTGGCCGCCGCCGTCACGGCCATGCGCCTGCGCGGCGAAACGGTGGGCGAGATCGCCGCCTGCGCGCGCGCCATGCGCCGCGCCGCCGTGATGCTGGAGCACCCCTACGACGTCGTCGATGTCTGCGGCACGGGCGGCGATGGCCTGCATACGCTCAATATCTCCACCGCTGTCGGCTTCGTGGCGGCAGGTGGCGGGCTGAAGGTGGCCAAGCACGGCAACCGGGCCATCACCTCGAAATCCGGCACGGCCGACGTCCTGACCGCGCTGGGGGTCAATATCGACGCCAGCCGCGCCCAGCAGCGCAAGGCCCTGGACGAGGCCGGCATCTGCTTCCTGTTCGCCCAGGCCCACCATGGGGCGATGCGGCACGTCTCGCCGATCCGTCAGCAACTGGGTTTCCGCACCATTTTCAACATCCTGGGCCCGCTGACCAATCCGGCCGGCGCCAAGCGCCAGGTGGTCGGGGTCTCGGCCCCGCGTTTTGTTGAGCCCATCGCCAAGGCCCTGGGCCTGCTGGGGGCCGAGCGCGCCTGGTCGGTGCACGGCTCGGGCCTGGATGAGCTGACCACCACGGGCGAAACCCAGGTCGCCGAATGGCGTCACGGCGCGGTGCGGCTGTTCACGATCACGCCAGAGGCTGTCGGCCTGCCGCGCGCGTCGCTGGCCGACATCACCGGCGGCGAGCCCGAGTTCAACGCCGCCGCCCTCACCCGGCTGCTGGACGGTGAAAGGGGTGCCTATCGCGACATTGTCCTGCTGAACGCTGCCGCCGCCTTCCTGGTCGCCGACGCCGTCGAGACCCTGGGTGAAGGCATCGAGGCGGCCGCCGCCTCTATCGACACCGGCAAGGCCAGGGCTGCCCTGGCCGGCCTGGTCGCCGCCACCAACACCGAGCTGGCTGAAGCATGACCGACATTCTCGCGACCATCGCCGCCTACAAGCGTGACGAGGTCGCCGACCGCAAGCGGCGCCGCACGGTGGCGCAACTGGAGTCCGCCGCAAGATCCGCCAGCAAGCCGCGCGGCTTCAGGGCGGCGCTAAGCGCCGCTCACACGCCCGGCAAGCTGGCCCTGATCGCCGAGATCAAGAAGGCCTCGCCCTCCAAGGGCCTGATCCGCGCCGACTTCGACCCGCCGGCCCTGGCCCGGAACTACGAAGCCGGCGGGGCCACCTGCCTGTCGGTGCTGACCGATGGTCCCAGCTTTCAGGGCGCTGATCCCTATCTGATCGACGCCCGCGCCGCCGTCAGCCTGCCCTGTATCCGCAAGGACTTTCTGGTTGATCCCTGGCAGGTGGCCGAGAGCCGCGCCCTGGGTGCCGACGCCATTCTGGTGATCCTGGCCATGATCGACGACACCCTGGCCGCCGAGTTGATGGCCGAGGCCGAGCGCCTGGGCATGGACGCCCTGGTCGAAGTGCATGACGAAGCCGAGATGGACCGGGCCGGAAAGCTGGGCTCCACCCTGGTGGGCATCAATAATCGCGACCTGAAGAGCTTCGTCGTCGATCTGGCCGTGACCGAGCGCCTCGCCGCGCAGGCTCCGGCCGACGCCCTGCTGGTGACCGAAAGCGGCGTTTTCGTCCTCGACGACGTGGTGCGCATGGAAGCGGCCGGTGCCAAGGCCATGCTGGTGGGCGAAAGCCTGATGCGTCAGGCCGATGTGGCCGGGGCCACCCGCGCGCTGATCGGCTGAGCCGGTTCCATAAGGGCTGGCGCTGAGCCTTCGGTCCAGCCAACCTGTCGACTCAAGACGTCCCGACGCCGCGCGCGTACAGAGACGCGCCCAGGGAGAGGACAAGCCGATGAGCCCTATCGCTCGACTGGTGAAATGGGCCTTGGCCACCTTCTTCCGGCTTCAGGGCTGGACGGTGGAGGGCCAGGCCCCTGCGTCACGCAAGTGTGTGATCATCGCGGCGCCCCACACCAGCAACTGGGACTTTGTCTATTTCATCGGCGCAACCGACGCCCTGGACCTCAATCTCAGTTTCATGGGCAAGGCCTCGCTATTCCGCTGGCCATTTGCCGGGGTGATGCGCGACCTGGGCGGCGTGCCTATCGACCGTTCGCAATCGCGCGACACCGTATCGGCCATGGCGGATGAGTTCGCGCGACGCGACGAATTCATGCTGACCATCGCGCCCGAAGGGACGCGCGGCAAGGCGCGGCAGTGGAAAACAGGCTTCTACAACATCGCCTTGAAGGCGCAGGTCCCGATGGTCTGCGGGATGATGGACTATCGGCGAAAGGTTGTGAGCCTGGGCGAAGCGATCATGCCGTCAGGCGACTATGACAAGGACATGGCGCTGCTGGCGGCAATCTACAGCAGTTGCAGCCCCAAACATCCGGAACTGGCGACCAGCCTGAAGACGTAAAGCGCCACGATTTGGCCAAGCTGCGCCGGTTCTACTGCAGGCTTGAACGCCAGGGGGATCCGATGAGCGACGACACAAACACTGCCCGCAAACCGACCCTGCTGGCCGAAGTCCTGGATTGGGCGCGTTTCTTCGCGCTCACGGCGGCGATCCTGCTGGTGCCGCGCACGGTGCTGGCCCAGCCCTTCATGATCCCGTCAGGCTCGATGGAGCCGACCCTGGAGATTGGCGACAGGATCCTGGTGTCGAAATACGCCTATGGCTGGAGCCGCCATTCCCTGCCCTTCAGCCCGCCGCTGGGCCATGGACGCCTGGCAGGGCGAGAGCCTGCACGCGGCGACATCGTTGTCTTCAAGCGACCGGGCGATGGCCGAACCGACATCATCAAGCGGCTGGTCGGTCTGCCGGGCGACCGCATCCAGGTTCGCGGCGGTGTTCTGACGATCAATGGCGCGCCCGTCGGGCAGACGCCGATGGCGGTGCGGGTCAAGTCGGATCACGGCTACCCCGTTGTGGTCGAGGAGGCCGCCGAGACCCTGCCCAATGGCCGAACCTATCTGACCCACTCGCAAGGCCCGCGCACGGCGGCGGCCAATACCGGCGTCTATCAGGTGCCGGCAGGCTGCTATTTCATGATGGGCGACAATCGCGACAACTCGGTCGACAGCCGCTTCGATCCGGGTTCGATCCGGCCCGGCGACGCCCGCTGCGCCTGGGATACCGCCCTGGATCAATATCTGCCGCCCGAGACCGGGATGGGCTTCGTCCCGGCCGAGAACCTGGTGGGCCGGGCCGAGCGTGTGCTGTTTTCCTGGCAAAGCGGCCAGGGCCCGCGCTGGAGCCGCACCTTCAAGAGCCTTTCGGCGGGCACCGGGGCTCCCCGGGCCTGAAGCGAATCGAGTCGGAAAGCGCGCCGATTCGCCGCTTCCGGGTCGTGACGCCTGGGTGCGAGCCCGGGCGGCTGCGTGATTGCATGGCTCTGCAGCCCCGTTGATCCTCGCTAGAAACGCCAGGACCACGCCTGACAGGATGTTTGTGCAAAGGTGATTTGCGCACCCGACAGCCGGATGATGTTCCGGGCACTATCTTCTGATTTAACAGCTAAATTCGCCGCACTGCTTCTGCAAGTGTCCCGTGGCGCGCCCCGCCTATACGCGCAGGCAGGGGCGTTCCGGGACCGCGTCGCGGCGGTCTGTTGCGTCAACTTGACATTAAGGAAGAACGCCTAGAGAACATTCCAACGGTTTGCGGTTTGTTCCGCGTCTTGGTCGAGGCCGACATGCTCACGCGCAAGCAGCACGAACTGCTGATGTTCATTCACGAACGCATCAAGGAGAGCGGCGTTTCGCCCTCCTTCGACGAGATGAAGGAAGCCCTGGACCTGGCGTCCAAGTCGGGCATTCACCGCCTGATCACAGCGCTGGAAGAACGCGGCTTCATCCGACGCCTGGCCCACCGGGCCCGGGCGCTGGAGGTGGTGAAGCTGCCGCAACAGGCCACGACCGCGGCGCCGCCCAAGGGGCGAGGCACGTTCAAGCCGCAGGTCTTCGAAGGTGGCGGCGCGCCGCCGGCCGCTGCGCCCTCGGCTGCACCGGCCAATGACAGCCGCGACCTGCCGATCCTGGGCAAGATCGCCGCCGGTACGCCCATCGACGCCATCCAGCACGAGCGCGATCGCCTGCCGGTACCCGAATCCATGCTGGGCGGCGGCGAGCACTATGTTCTCGAGGTTCAGGGCGACTCGATGATCGAGGCCGGCATCCTTGACGGCGACTATGTGATCATCAGGAAGGGCGACACCGCCAATTCCGGCGAGATCGTCGTTGCCCTGGTCGGCGAGGAGGCCACCCTCAAGCGCTTGCGCAAGAGGGGCGGCTCCATCGCCCTCGAAGCCGCCAATCCCAAGTACGAGACCCGCATCTTCGGTCCGGACCAGGTTGAGGTTCAGGGCAAGCTGGTGGGTCTGATCCGCCGCTATCACTAATCCTGGCTGACAGTCTGACAACAGAACGCCCCCGGCCAAGGTCGGGGGCGTTTTGCGTTCCGGGTCAGGACGATTGGAAGCGCCCTACCCGCACTTGACCTCTTTGACGATGCCCGTGTCGGCATCGAACAGGATGTTCAGGCGGTCGGGCCGGAAATCCATGGTCACCGGGCAGGTGGTGCAGGCCACACGCCAGCGGGTGGGATCAACGGGGGCCGGCAGGTCGGTGCGGATCTTGCCGACATAGGCATTGGCCTCATTCATCCCGCACTGGTCCTTGGGCTGGGGCGGCGCAATGGCGACCGGCGGCGGGGCAACGGGCGTCTCGGGCGGCGGCAAGGGAGCCGGAGGCGGCGTGCTGGAGCACGAGGCAGCGCCCAGCAGCACGGCGACGCCAAGGCCCGCCAGGATCGATCGCTTCATGCCTGCTTCTCCCAACCGCGTTCAGAACCCTGGCGCCAGTACGACACCGGATGACCGGCCTTCTTGAAGATCGTCCAGCGCCCCCGTGCGGTTCCCAGGGCGGCCTCGTCACGGCCATCAAACAGCAGGATGCAGCGCGCATAGCCCGCCAGGTCGCCGGGCTCTGCCCCGTCGATCAGGAAAATGGCGTCGCCGGCATTGGCATTGTCCAGGGCCGTGGTCAGCAGGACCGGCTGGCGCTCGGCCATCGGTTCGCCGGCCAGACCGTGCGGCAGGAACGCGTCGTCGCGAAAGGTCCAAAGATGCGCGTCCAGCGCCTCCAGCCGGCGGGCATCGACGCCCCGCACCAGGGCCTTCCAGCCCCGGCCAAGGGTCTTCTCCAGCAGTTCGGGCAGCACCTGATCGGCGCTGCTCCGCTCCAGATGGTAGAACCAGACCTCGCAAGGGCTTTCAGCCATGGGCGCGATCAGCTCTCATAGGCGTCGGCGACCAGTCGGTTCAGCAGCCGTACGCCGAAGCCCACCGCACCGTCGGGAACGGTCGGGTCTGTCGAAGGCTTGCGCCAGGCGACGGAGGCGATGTCGAGGTGCGCCCAGGGCACGCCGTTGACGAACTTCTGCAGGAACAGTCCCGCCGTGATCGAACCGGCCGGGCGCCCGCCGATGTTCTTCATGTCGGCGATGGGGCTTTCGATCTGCTTTTCGTAAGCCGCCGGTAGGGGCATGCGCCACAGCTTCTCGCGCTCTGCATTGCCAGCCGCGAGAAGTTTTTCTGACAAGCCGTCGTTATTGCTGAACAAACCGGCGTAGTCATGACCCAGCGAAATGATGATCGCGCCGGTCAGGGTGGCCAGGTCGATCATGAACTGCGGCTTGAAACGCTCTTGCGTGTACCAGAGCGCGTCGGCCAGGACGAGGCGGCCCTCGGCGTCGGTATTGATGACCTCGATGGTCTGGCCCGACATGGAGGTCACGACGTCACCGGGGCGCTGGGCGTTGCCGTCGGGCATGTTCTCGACCAGGCCCAGCACGCCGATGGCATTGACTTTGGCCTTGCGGCCGGCCAGGGCGTGCATGAGGCCGGTCACAGCGGCCGCGCCGCCCATGTCCCACTTCATGTCTTCCATGCCGTCGGCCGGCTTGATGCTGATGCCGCCGGTGTCGAAGGTGACGCCCTTGCCGACGAAGGCGATGGGCGGGGCGGTTTTGTCGGCCGCGCCGTTCCACTTCATGATGACCAGCTGGCTTTCGCGCACGCTGCCCTGGCCCACGCCCAGCAGGCTGCCCATGCCCAGGGCCGCCATCTGGGCCTCGCCGAGGATCTCGACCTCCAGGCCCAGGCTTTCCAGGCTTTTGGCGCGGGCGGCGAACTCTTCGGGATGCAGGATGTTGGCGGGCTCGGACACCAGATCGCGGCTGAAGATTATGGCGTCGGCCAGGGCGTTGAGCCCCTCGAACACCTTGGCGGCCTTGACCGGATCGGCGGCGGCGACCTTGACGACCGTGACCGACGGCTTCTTCTCGGCCTTTTCAGTGGTGCGATACTTGTCGAAACGATAGGCGGCCAGCTTGGCGCCGAAGGCGGCCCGGGCGGCGGTTTCGGCGTCGGCACCCAGCTTCAGAACCAGTTCAGTGACGCCGGAGGCCTTCACGGCCTGAAAGGCGTGGGCTGCGGCGGTCTCGACCGCCTCGGGCTCAACAGCCCCGACGCCATCAACGCCCACCAGCACCACGCGAGCGGCCTCCAGTCCGTGCGGAGCGACCAGGTCAAGGATCTGGCCCTTGGACCCGATGAAGCGGCCGCTGGCGATGGCGCGGCTCAGGGCCCCGCCGGTAGCCTGGTCAACCACCCGCGCCTCAGGCGACAGGGCGGCGGCTTCATGGGCCAGAACCGCGAGGGCAGCCGTGGCGCCCGCCTGGATGTCAGCGGGGACGAATTCGATACGCATCGCAGGCTCCTTGATCGATCTTGGCGCAACCGCCGCTCACGCGGCCATGCGCCCTTACTTGGCGGCATAGTCCAACCCTTGTCGCGAGAAAAGACTTCCGGCGACGCGGCGCGCGGTCTTCGGTTGTGCCCATGCGGAGCCCCCGTGTAGAACAGCCCTCCTCAGTGGGGGTTCGCGTTTTCCGAATCCGCTCGCCCGAACCCCCTTTTCGATGCGCCTGATAGAACGCTACCTTTTCCGACAATTGCTGGGTCCGACGCTTCTGGCGACGGCGGCCCTGGCGGCGCTTGCCTTGCTGGCCCGCAGCCTGTCGGAATTCGACATCCTGATCGAGCAGCGCCAGAGCGCGCTGGTTTTCCTCAAGATCATCGCCCTGGCCCTGCCCCAGCTACTGAACATCATCCTGCCCATCGCCCTCTTTGTGGCGGCTTTGGTGGCGCTGAACCGGCTGCATACCGAACAGGAGATCGTGGTCTGTTTCGCGGGCGGCATGAGCCGCTGGCGGGTGATCTCGCCGGCCATGCGCCTGGCCGTCTTCGCCACCCTGTTTTCCCTGGCCCTCGGCCTGTGGGTTCAGCCCTGGAGCGCCCGTCAAATTCGCGAGACGGCGTTTGCGGTCAAGACCGACGTCGCCTCCACCCTCGTCAAACCCGGACAGTTCACCGAGCCAGGGCCGGGCCTGACCGTCTATGCGCAGTCCATCGACCGCGATAATCTTATCCACAACCTGTTCATCCATCAGGACAAGCCCGGTGGCGGTGCCTCGACCTACTCATCACGGCAGGCGGTGATCGCCACCCGCAACGGCGCGCCGGTGCTGATCATGATGAAGGGGTCCAACCAGCAGTTTTCCAGCGACGGCGTGCTGCAATACACCTCGTTCGACGAGTATGCCTTCGACCTGTCGTCGCTGTTCCAGAGCGACGAGCTGCTGCACTACAAGATCGCCGACCGCTATCCGCACGAGCTGTTCTTCCCCGACCTGACCCAGGAGTGGGAACAGCGCAACCGCACCGGCCTGCTGGCCGAAGGACATTCGCGGTTCGCCAGCCCCCTCTACAATATCGCCCTGATGGCCATGGCCCTGGCGGCCGTGATCGGCGGCTCGTTCAGCCGAATGGGCTATGGCAAGCGCATCGCCGCCGTGGGCGCAGCCGCAGCGGTGGTGCGGATCATCGGCTTTGGCGTCCAGGCGGCGTGTGAAGACTCGGCCTGGCTGAACATCCTGCAGTACGCCGTGCCCGTGGCCGCCACCTGGTGGGGCCTGGCACAAATCTTCCGGCAAAAAATTCACCGCTACGTGGCCATCGGTCAGAGCGATCATCGCAGGTTCGGCGAGCCGCTGGGCCACGCCCAGGGGGCCCTATGAGCCTGGGCATCGGGATGATGGAGCGCTACGTCCTCAAGCGCACCCTGGCCTCGCTGGGGGCCGCCCTGGCCGTGCTGGGCTCGATGGTGATGCTGATCGCCTTCGTCGACATCGCGCGCAATGTGGGAACTCGGGCCGATGTCGGTTTTGGCGAGCTGCTGTATCTGACCGTCCTGCAGGCGCCGGCCACGATCCTGGTGCTGACGCCCTTCATCTTCCTGTTTGGCACCCTGGGTGCCTTTGTTGGCCTGAACCGTCGCAGCGAACTGATCGCCATGCGCGCCGCCGGCGTCTCGGCCTGGCGCTTCATCTTCCCGGCGGCCACGGCGGCCCTCGTCATGGGCGTGCTGACCGTCACCCTGCTCAACCCGCTGAGCACCGCCCTGACCGCCCAGTATGAAGTCTCGCGCGACGCGATGATGGAAAACTACCTGAAGGCCGCGCCCAAGGGCACATGGCTGCGTCAGGGCGACGACAAGACCCAGATCGTGATCCACGCGCGGGCTCGCGACCAGGTCAACGGCTCTGTGCGACTGCGGGGCGTTTCGCTGTTTATCTACACCCTCAACGCCAAGGGGGTGATGGACTTCTCGCGCCGGATCGAGGCCAGCGAGGCGAGGCTTGAGCCGGGTTTCTGGCGCCTGATCGACGTGCGCGAAGCGACACCTGGCGCCGGAGCGATTCGTTCTGAACGCCAGTCGATCTCTTCGAACCTGGATGACCGCACCGCCTCGGAGAACTTCACCTCGCCTGAGGCCGTGGCCTTCTGGCGGCTGCCCGATACGATCATGCGCACCGAACAGGCTGGATTTTCGGCCACGGCCTTCCGCCTGCGTTTCCACCAGATTCTGGCGACGCCGCTGCTGTTTGCGGCCATGTCGGTGCTGGCTGCGGCCTTTTCCCTGCGCCTGATGCGCCTTGGCGGCCTGGCGGCCCTGGCTGGATCTGGCGTGGCCCTTGGCTTTGGCTTTTTCTTTTTCAATGAGCTGTGCAGCGCTCTGGCGAAGGCGGATGTACTGTCACCGGCGTTCGCAGCCTGGACGCCACCGCTCGTCGCGCTTTTGGCGGGCTTCACCCTGCTTTGCTATACCGAGGATGGTTGAGTCCGTGTTTCCGAGGTCGTTCATGAAGGATCACAGCCATGGCGCTTCGCCCCTGGGGCGCTTGCGTCTGCTTGGTGGCGTGGCCTGGCTCGTGCTGGCCGCCTCGGCCGCGCACGCCCAGTCGCTGGCCGACATTCCGCCGGTCCCCAAGGTGGCCCCCGCGCCCGACGACGGGCTGGGGACCGATGGCTACTACCTCGAATCCGACCTGCTGATCCGCGATGACAAGACCGAGGTCCTGACGGCCCGCGGCGATGTCGAAGCGCGCTATCAGGGCCGTACCCTGCGGGCCGAGGAAGTGGTCTATGACACCAAGTCCGGCGTGATCCACGCCAAGGGCAAGGTGGTGCTGATCAATGCCGATGGCACGGCCCAGTTCGCCGATGAACTCACGCTGGACAAGGACCTGCGCGCCGGCTTTGCCCTGGGCTTCGCCGCCCGCATGGACCAGAATGTCAGGATCGCCGCCGCCTCCGCCATTCGCCGCAACGAGAACATCCAGGAACTGAACCAGGCAATCTACACCCCGTGTGAGGTGTGCGCCGAAAAGCCGACGCCGACCTGGTCGCTGTCGGCCGACAAGGTGGTCCAGGACAAGGAACGTCAGCTCGTCTACTACAAGAAGGCGGTCATTCGCCTGTGGGGCGCGCCGCTGATGTACCTGCCGGTGTTCTGGCACCCGGACCCGCAGGCGACCCGCAGTTCCGGCTTCCTGACGCCCAAGCTGGGTGCCTCGAAACGCCGTGGCATGTCCTACCAACAGCCCTATCTGCAGGTCATTTCGCCGTCTCAGGATATCATCCTAAGTCCTCAGATTAATTCGAGTGTTAACCCGTTTCTGAATGTGAACTGGCGCAAGCGGTTCTACTCGGGCTCGGCCGAAATCCGTTCGGGCTTCACCTACGAAAAGGACATCGACAACCGCGGCGAGCGGTTCGGTGAGAACACGGCCCGCAGCTACATTCTGGCCAGGGGCAAGTTCGACATCAACGACAAATGGACGTGGGGCTTCAGCGCCGAGCGCGCGTCCGACAAGCTGATCTTCGACAATTACGACATCAACGACGTCTATCAGCAGCGCGGCCTGTTCACGAGTGAAGACCGCCGACTGAGTTCACAACTCTACACTACACGCCAGGATGCGCGCTCGTTCCTCTCGGTCTCGGCGGTCACGGTGCAGGGTCTGCGGGTCTCGGCCGTGGATCCGATCACCGGCTTCGCCAGCTTCGAAAACAGCGACGTCTTCCCGCTGATCGGCCCGCTGGTCGAAGGTCGCTGGCAGCCCGAAACCCCGATCCTTGGCGGCCGCTTGCGCCTGCAGGGCTCGGGCGTGGTCCTGACCCGCACCGAGTCGCCCTACACCACCGGAGCCGATGGCGTGGACAGCCAGCGCGGCAGTCTGAACCTGGACTGGCGCAGCAACCTGACCCTGCGTTCGGGCTTGCGGGTCTCGCCATTCGCCCAGGCCCGGGCCGACGCCTATCGCATTTCCGATCTCCCCGGCGCCGACCAAAGCCAGACCTATTCCCGCACCCTGGGCGTCACCGGGGTGGATATCAGCTGGCCCTTCCTCAAAGCCCTGAAGGGCGGGACCGTGGTGCTTGAGCCCCTGGCGCAACTGGCGACGGGCTCCGGCAGCCGCAACATACCGGTCGTCGTCGGCGCGTCGGGCGCGAAGCCCAACCTCTACAACGAGGACAGCACCTCGTTCGAGTTCGACGAGACCAACCTGTTCCGCGCCAACAAGTCGCCGGGCTTTGACCTGTATGAAGGTGGCCAGCGGATGAATGTCGGCGGCCGCGCCACCGTCACCTATGACGACGGCCGCGGTGCCAGCGTGTTGCTGGGCCGCAGTTTCCGCTCGGAAGTCGACCCCCTGCTGCCGTCGCGATCAGGCCTGCAGACCAAGTCGTCCGACTGGATTGTGGCCGCCACGGTCACACCAATCCGAGGGGTGAACGCCTTTGTCCGCACCCGCTACGCACCCGACATAACCGACAACAAGCTCCGCCGCATCGAGGCCGGCATCGACGCCAGCAGCCAGTACATCTTCGGCTCGGCCCGCTATGTCCGCGACAATCAGGACGCCAACGGCGCGCCACTGGAAACCTTCGAAATGCGGGGGCAGCTGAACCTGACCAAGCGCTGGGGCCTGACCGCCTACGGTCAGCATGACCTGGAGGCCGGCGTCTGGCGGCGTCGTGATCTGGGCGTGGTCTATACCGACGACTGTATCCGTATCGACGTGATCTACCAGAATGAAGACCGATTCAGCCAGGCATCGACCGGTGGCCTCAAGCTCCAGGCCGACGAATCCGTGGTGTTGCGCCTAACGCTCGCCACATTGGGTGATACAGGTTACAGCGACTGAATTATCTGCGGCTTCGCCTGTGCGCGTGGCAGTCTTCGCACGTGATCGACCTGTCACCCCTGGGCGGCATGAACGAAACGGGCGTCGGTTTGGGCGACCAGCGGGCCCTGAATATTGGAAACGAGCCTGTTCGACGAACAGCCTCTAGAGGAACGACACTACCCATGCGGCCTGCGCGTAGCGTGAAGACCTTTGCCGCGGCTGGAGCCGCGTCCATCATCGCCCTGGCCGTGGCGAGCCTTGGCTCGTCCGCCCTGGCCCAGGCCGCCGACGTTCCCGTGGTCGCCGCGCCGCCGGCCGCCGCAGCCGCTCGTGTCAATCCGCTGTCGGAAAGCGTCGCGGCGGTCGTCAATGACGACATCATTTCCAGCTACGACCTGATGCAGCGTATGCGTCTGCTGATGGCCAGCTCTGGCCTGCAGCCGACCGAGGAAAACCTGCCGCAACTCGAGCAGGAAGCGCTGCGCTCTCTGATCGACGAGCGGGTTCAGATCCAGGAGCTCTATCGCGTCGAGAAGGCACAGAAGATCACGATCCTCTCGACCGACAAGGAAGTCGACGAGCAGATCGACGATATCGCCAAGGGCAACAATGCCGGCATGACCGGCAAGCAGTTGCTGGCTCAGCTGGCGTCCCAAGGCGTCGGCGCGGAAACCTTCCGCGCCCAGATCCGTGCCGAAAGCAGCTGGAACAACTGGATCAGCGGTCGCTACGGCTCACGCCTGCGGGTTGGCGAAGACCAGATCAAGGCCTACGAGCGCCGCCTGGCCGAGTCGGCCAGCAAGCCGCAGTACCAGGTCAGCGAAGTGTTCATCGACGCTACCCGCGTCGGCGGCATGGAAACGGCCGTGAACGGTGCCACCCAGCTGGTCGCCCAGATGCAGCAGGGAGCCCCCTTCCCCGCCGTGGCCCGTCAGTTCTCGGCCGCCGCGACCGCCGCAAACGGCGGCGACGCCGGCTGGATCAGCCCCGGCGAAATGCCGGCCGAGGTGGACGCTGCTCTGGAGCAGCTGCGCCCCGGCCAGCTGTCGCGCCCGATCCCCGTCAAGGACGGCGTCTACATCATCTATCTGCGCGAGAAGCGCGCCGGGGCAAAGGCCGCCCTCGTAGATCTCAAGCAGGTCGCCTATCCGCTGGCCGCCGATGCGACGCCCGAGCAGGTTGAAGCCGCCACCCGCACCCTGCTGGCCCTGAAGCCGCAGATCACCGCCTGTTCCACCCTTGAGGCAGCCGCCGGCAAGGTGGACGGTCTGGTGGCCGGTGACCTGGGCGAGGCCGAGATCACTGACCTGGCCCCCGCCTTCCAGAGCGCCGCGACGGCTCTGACCGTCGGCCAGGTGTCCGACCCGATCCGCACTGACGCCGGCCTTCACCTGATCGCCATCTGCGGCAAGCGCCAGTCGGGCGGCAACGCGCCCTCGCACGACCAGATCGAGAACCGCCTGCGCGGCCAGCAACTGGCGCTGATTGCCAAGCGCTACCTGCGGGACCTGCGCAACTCGGCGACCATCGAAACCCGGTGAAGCCGCGCCCTCTGGCCCTTAGCGCGGGTGATCCTGCCGGTATCGGCGCGGAGATCATCGCCAAGGCCTGGGCGGCCCTCCGCCAGGACGGCCCGCCCTTCATGGTGGTCGGCGACGCCCGCTCCCTTGCGGCCGCCGGCTCGAGCGTGCGGGTCCGTGCAGTCACCGGCCCGGTCGAAGCCCATGCGGTGTTTGCCGAGGCCATGCCGGTGCTGGACATACCGCTGCTGACCCCGGTGATCGCCGGCCAACCCAGCAGCGCCCATGCCGGCCAGATCCTGCGCTGTATCGAAACCTGCGTGGGCCTGGCGCTCTCGGGCGCGATCAGTGGCCTGGTAACCGCGCCCATCGCCAAGGCACCGCTCTATGACGCCGGATTCCGTTTTCCCGGCCACACAGAGTTTCTGGCCGACCTGACCACGGCCGCCCGCTTCGAGGGCGAGCGCGGTCCGGTGATGATGCTGACGGCCGGCGACCTGCGCGCCACGCTGGTGACCATCCACAAGGCCCTGTCGGACGTTCCGGGCTCCCTGACCTTCGACGGCATCGTCAAGGCCGGTCTGGTCACCGCCCAGGCCCTGAAGCGCGATTTCGGGATCGCACACCCCCGGCTGGCCGTGGCGGCCCTCAATCCCCATGCGGGCGAAAGCGGGGCCCTGGGCCGCGAAGAGATCGAGATCATCGGCCCCGCCATCGCCGCCCTGCGCGAGCTGGGCGTCGAGGTCAGCGGCCCCTCGCCGTCCGACAGCCTGTTCCATGACGAGGCTCGGGCCCGCTACGACGCGGTGCTGTGCATGTATCACGACCAGGCTCTGATCCCGGTCAAGATGCTCGACTTCTGGGGCGGGGTGAATGTCACCCTGGGCCTGCCCATCGTGCGCACCTCGCCGGACCACGGCACAGGGTTCGACATTGCTGGACGCGGTCTGGCCAGAGCCGATAGCCTGATCGCCGCTATCCAGTTGGCCGACCAGATCGCCGCCCGTCGCGCGACCCAGACTTTCGCTTAAGACACTCTTTTTTCGAGACCTGAAGACCATGAGCCTGGCCGATATGCCGCCGCTGCGCGACGCCCTGGAGCGTCACGATCTGCTGGCCCGCAAAAGCTTCGGTCAGCATTTCCTGCTCGACCTCAACATCACCCGCAAGATCGCGCGACTGGCCGGAATCGGCCCGGATGACGTGGTGGTCGAGGTCGGCCCCGGGCCCGGCGGACTGACCCGCGCCCTCCTGGAGACCGGCGCCCGCGTCGTGGCCATCGAGATGGACACCCGGTTCATGCCGATCCTGGCAGAACTGTCCGAGGCCGCCGACCAGCGGCTGGAGATTGTGCAGGGCGACGCCCTGAAGGTCGACGCCGCCAAGGCCGTCGGCGGCGTCCCGGCCCATGTGGTCGCCAACCTCCCCTACAACGTCGGCACCCAGTTGCTGATCAACTGGCTGACGGGCCCGTTCCGGCCCCTGTCGATGACCCTGATGTTCCAGAAGGAAGTGGCCGAGCGTATCGCCGCCGGCGTCAACGATGACGCCTACGGCCGCCTGGCCGTGATTTCCCAGACGGTGTGCGAGGCCAAGGTGATCATGGACTTGCCGGCTCGCGCCTTCACACCCCCGCCCAAGGTCAATTCGGCCGTCGTTCGCCTGATCCCCCGCGCCGTGATCCCGCCGACCGAAGAGCTTTCAGCCCTGGAACGCGTCACCGCCGCCGCCTTCGGCCAGCGCCGCAAGATGCTGCGCTCCAGCCTCAAAGCCATGGGCGGCGGCGAACTTTGCGAGAAGGCGGGCATCAGCCCAGATATCCGCGCCGAGAACGTGCCCATCGAAGGCTTCCTGGCGTTGGCGCGGGCGACCTTGGCGGGGTGATCAGCGGCGGTCCTGCAGACCGTGAAAGACACGTTCGACGAAGATCGTCTCCTGATAAATGCGGTAACGCACGACGAAGCCGTCGCGGCCGAAGTCGACGAACAGTTCGCGCTTGCCGTTTTCGACTTCAGGCGCGCAGGCGGGAAAATCGACCAGTCTGTCGACCCGCGAAAAGAACAGCTCCAAAGCGCGCTCAGCCGCTGACGGCGACCACTCCACGAGCCAATTGACCAAATCGCTGAGATCGCGCTCTGCGCGTCTCTCGATGATCAGTTTCATGCCTTGGTGGCGAGGCGCGCCTCAAGTTGCGCTCTAAGATCGCGCTTGACCTCTTCCCACGGGCGTCCTTCAGGCGCTTCTCCCTTTGGCGCGTCGCTCAGCCGATCGCGTGGATCGTCCCCGATCCAGGTGTAGTCGTCATAGTCGAATAGCGACCGCTCGAAGGCTTGCTGAGCGAATTCTTGCTGGCTCAGGCCCGCAGCTGCGGCACGGCGCTCGAGCTTCTCGCTCAAGGCATGATCCAGGGTCAGAGTGATCACACCATCGGCCATGGCCGTAAAATCCGAGCATTGGCGTTGTTCGTCAAGCGGACGTCTAAATCTCTTCCTTGAGCAGGTCCTGCACCAGATCGCCGATCCACGGGTTGCGCGAACGTTTCTGGCGTTCAGCGTGGTAGATGTGGGCTAGGTCCGCATAGGCCTTGTCGAAGTCGTCATTGAGAATGACGTAGTCGAACTGCTCCCAGGCGGCGACCTCATCCTTGGCGCGCGACAGGCGGCGATGGATGACCTCTTCGCTGTCCTGGCTGCGGGCGTGCAGGCGACGGCTCATCTCGGCCAGCGACGGCGGCAGGATATAGACCAGCACGCTGTCGGGGCCGGCCTGTTTGTGAACCTTCATGGCTCCCTGGAAGTCGATATCGAACAGGGCGCTCTCGCCGCGCTCCAGAGCCGCCATGATCGGCGGCTTGGGGCTGCCATAGAAATTGCCATAGACCTCGGCCCATTCCAGGAAGGCGTCGGCCTCGATCATCTCCTGAAATGCGTCTCGCGTGACGAAGTGATAGTCGCGGCCGTCATGCTCGCCCGGGCGTGGGGCGCGCGTGGTGGCGCTGATCGACAGGTGCAGGTCGCCATGGTCGGCCACGAGGCGGCGGGTCAGGGAGGTCTTGCCGACCCCGGACGGCGCAACGACCATCAGCAGCAGGCCACGGTTTCTGTGGTGAGACTTATTCAACGTTCTGAACCTGTTCGCGGAACTGCTCAATCACGGCCTTCAGGTCCAGACCGATCGCGGTCAGGCTGCTGAGCGCCGATTTCGAGCAGAGTGTGTTGGATTCGCGCATGAACTCCTGAGACAGGAAGTCCAGGCGGCGGCCGGCGGCCGCATCGGCGGCCAGCAGGGTGCGGGCGGCGGTCACGTGACCGGCCAGGCGGTCCAGCTCCTCGCGCACATCGGCCTTGATGGCCTGGGCGGCGGCTTCCTGAACGATCCGCTCTTCGGAGGCGGCTTCGCCCAGCAGTTCGGCCATGCGGCGGGCGAAGCGGTCCTTTAGCACGGCGGGCTGGCCGGCAGCCTCGACGCCGGCTTCGCGGGTCAGGCGCTCGACGGTGTCGATCTGCGCCTGCAGGACCGGTGACAGGGCCGCGCCCTCCTCCAGCCTTGCGGCCTTCAGCCCGTCCAGCGCCTGGGCAATCGAGGCCGCCATGGCGGCTTCGACGCCGGCGCGGGTTTCGGTATCGTCGTCTTCCTCGCGGGCCTCAATCACGCCCTTCAGGGCCAGCAGCCCGTCGAGCGAGGGCTTGGCGACCATGCCTGTGGCCACATAGGGCGCGCCGGCCTTCAGATAGCGCTCCAGGGTCTCGACGCTGACCTGGGTCTGGCCGGCGGCCTCGCTGCGCTTGGCCTGGACATTGACCGTCAGTTGACCCCGCTGGAAACGGGCCTGGGCCCCGTCCCGGGCGACGCGATCCAGCGCTTCAAATCCGGGCGGTCCACGAAAGCGGGTGTCGAGGTTGCGGCCGTTGACGCTGCGCGCTTCCACCGCCCAAGACCAGGCCCCCAGCACGCCCTCGACACGGGCGAAGCCGGTCATGCCCGACAGCGCCATCTCAGCCTCCGGTCTTGGCGGACTTGGCCGCCCGCGACCGCTCAACCTGGCGCCAGCGCGCCACATTGGCCTCATGCTCGGCATAGGTCCGGGCGAAGACGTGACCGCCCGTGCCGTCGGCCACGAAATAGAGCTCGTCGCTGCTCGGCGGATTCAACACCGCCGCCAGGGCTTCACGACCCGGATTGGCGATGGGCGTCGGCGGCAGGCCGTTGATGAAATAGGTGTTGTAGGGCGTCTGGCGCTGCAGTTCCGACAGCAGGATGCCGCGTCCAAGCGGCCGTCCACGCGTCAGGCCGTAGATGATGGTCGGGTCGCTGCCCAGCCGCATGCCGGTGCGCAGGCGGTTGACGAAGACCGCGGCCACCCGCGGACGCTCCGAGGCGATGCCGGTTTCCTTCTCGACGATGGAGGCCAGGGTGACGGCCTCTTCCTTGGTCGAGAACGGCAGTCCCTGCTGGCGTCCCGCCCACAGCTGATCCAGCAGCTGATCGCGGTCGTCCATCATGCGTTGCAGGACCGCCGAGCGGTCCTCGCCGCGTTCGACCTGATAGGTCTCGGGCAGGATGGCACCTTCAGGCGGGGTCGGGGCCACGCCGGTCAGGACCGGCGAGCGCATCAGGATCTCGACCGCCATGTCTGAGGTCACCCCCTCGGGGATGGTCACCTGATGCCGAACGATCCTGCCCCGACGAATGGCCTCAAAAACTTGGGCCATCGAGGCCCGGCTCTTGAACGCATATTCGCCGGCCTTCAGCGACCGCGCCGCCCCGGTGGCCTGGGCTGCGGTCATGAAGATCGACGAAGAGCGGATCACGCCGCCACGCTCAAGGCTGGAGGCGATCTCCGGCAGGCCGGCCCCCTTGCGCAGCACAACCGAGGTGCTGTCGCCCGCCTTCGCTACTGGAC
This sequence comes from Caulobacter sp. AVps18, assembly GCF_058681425.1. Classification (NCBI taxonomy): domain Bacteria; kingdom Pseudomonadati; phylum Pseudomonadota; class Alphaproteobacteria; order Caulobacterales; family Caulobacteraceae; genus Caulobacter; species Caulobacter sp. AVps18. The sequence continues at coordinate 3,277,957 of NZ_CM178737.1, read as the reverse complement.
CTGGCCCCTGATAGAGCCAGACGGCCCCGACGATCAGGACCAGACCCACAACGACCAGCGTCGCGCCGCCGGCCAGGATCATGGCGACCAGTCGCCGACCGAAAGAGGCCGACTCCCGCTTGCGGGTCGGCGGCTTGCGCGGGGGAGCGGCCTTGCGGCTCACGAGACTTTACGGAACACGACGGAGGCGTTGGTGCCGCCAAAGCCAAAGCTGTTGGACACGGCCACGTCGATCTTCATCGGCACCGCCTTGTTCGGAGCCAGGTTCATGGCCACCTCGACGTCCGGGTTGTCGAGATTGATGGTCGGCGGCGCGATCTGGTCGCGGATGGCCAGGATCGAGAAGATCCCCTCAATCGCACCCGCCGCGCCCAGCAGATGGCCCGTCATCGACTTGGTCGAGGACATCACCACGTTCTTCGCGTGGTCACCCAGGAAGCGCTCGACGGCCCGCGCTTCAATGCCGTCGGCCATGGTCGAGGTGCCGTGGGCGTTGACGTAGTCGATGTCGGACGGCTGCAGGCCTGCGTCCTTCACGGCCGATGAAAGGGCGCGGAACCCGCCGTCACCGTCTTCGGAAGGCGCGGTGATGTGATAGGCGTCGCCCGACAGGCCATAGCCGACCACCTCGGCATAGATCTTGGCACCGCGCGCCTTGGCGTGCTCGTATTCTTCCAGAACCAGGGCACCGGCGCCCTCGCCCATCACGAAACCGTCGCGGTCCTTGTCATAGGGGCGCGAAGCCTTTTCAGGGCTGTCGTTCCAGTCGGTCGAGACGGCGCGGCAGGCGATGAAGCCGGCGATGCCGACCTTGCAGACCGCTGCCTCGGCCCCGCCGGCCACCATCACGTCGGCGTCGCCATACTTGATCATGCGGGCCGCGTCGCCGATGGCGTGGGCACCGGTAGCGCAGGCGGTGACCACCGAATGGTTGGGCCCCTTGAAGCCGTAGCGGATCGAAACCTGGCCAGAGATCAGGTTGATCAGCGCTGAAGAGATGAAGAACGGGCTGACCTTGCGCGGGCCGCGAGCCTCGAGCTCAAGGGCCGTGTCGGCGATGGTGGACAGTCCGCCGATGCCCGAGCCCATGATCACGCCGGTGCGGTACTTGTCTTCCTCGGTTTCCGGGACCCAGCCCGAATCCTTCACGGCTTCGTCGGCGGCAGCAATGCCATAGAGGATGAAGTCGTCCACGCGCTTCTGGTCGCGCGGGCTCATGGTCAGGTCGGGATTGAACGCGCCCTCGACATCGGGGCCGCCGCCGCCGCGCCCATCGACGCGCGGCACTTCGCAAGCCACCTTGCAGGCATAGTCTGTCGGGTCGAAGGCCGAGATGCGGTTCGCACCCGACTTTCCGGCCAGGATGTTCTTCCATGACACTTCCACGCCATGGCCCAGTGGGGTCAGCAGACCCAGCCCGGTGACGACAACTCTACGCATGGATCACTCCCAACCTTCTCGCCCGCCGCTGGACAGGACGGGCGAGCCCGTCGGTCCGCGCGGCGCGAATCCTGGCCACATACGAAAACCGCCGCGCGCACGATAGCAAGAGCTCGTGCGGCGCGGCGGTGATAGTCCTGTTCGCGTCAGACAGCGAACCCGGAGCCCTTAGGCGCCGGTCTTTTCCGTGATGAACTTCACGGCGTCGCCAACCGTCTGAATGTGCTCAGCGGCGTCGTCGGGAATTTCGATGTCGAACTCTTCTTCGAACGCCATCACCAGCTCGACGTTGTCGAGGCTGTCGGCGCCCAGGTCATCGATGAAGCTGGCCTTCTCGGTGACCTTCTCGGGATCGGCATCCAGGTGCTCGATGACGATCTTACGCACGCGCTCGAGAATGTCGGACATTCTGTTAGTCCCTCAGTTTTGAATCTGTTGTCCGCCAACGGTTTGGCCGAAGCCGCGCCATTCACGGGAATTGTCGGCCTCCGCCTATCACGTTCCTTTTCGGGTGACCAGCGGGTCCCCCATCAAGAAACATGGCGGGGCTAGATCATGGCCATACCGCCATTCACGTGCAAGGTCTGACCGGTCACATAGGCGCCCTGGTCGCTGGCCAGGTAGACGCAGGCAGCGGCAATGTCGCTTCCTTCGCCAAGCCGTCCGGCAGGTATGCCCGACAGGATGCCGGCCTTCTGGGCGTCGGTGAGGGCGTCGGTCATGGGGCTGGCGATGAAGCCGGGCGCGACGCAGTTCACAGTCACGTTGCGGCTGGCCAGTTCCTGGGCCAAGGCCTTGGAAAAGCCGATCATTCCGGCCTTTGAAGCCGCATAGTTGGTCTGGCCGGCATTGCCGCTGACGCCCACCACCGAGGTGATGCCGATGATGCGGCCCGACCGGCGCTTCATCATGCCCTTGGCGGCCGCACGGGCCAGGCGGAAATAGCCCTCCAGGTTCACCTTGATCACGGTGTCCCAGTCCTCATCCTTCATTCGCACGATCAGTCCGTCGCGGGTGATTCCGGCGTTGGCGATCACGATATCCAGCGGCGCGCCGGCGGCTTCCTCGGCCTTGGCCACGAGGCCGTCCACGGCGGCGGCGTCCGACAGATTCGCCGCGACGAACGAGACGCGCTCGCCGAACTGGGCGGCCAGCTCCGACAGAGCCGATTCGCGGGTGCCCGAGAGCACGACGTGGGCGCCTTGCTCGTGCAGGGCCTTGGCGATGGCCCCGCCGATGCCGCCCGTGGCGCCGGTGACGAGGGCGGTCTTGCCGGTGAGATCGAACATTCTAGCGGTCTTTCTCGTTCTTAATCTGCTTCAGATAGCTAACATCGAAGTCTGACAGAGGCTCATCGAAGGTCAGTTGGATTTTCGAACCCCATGGGGGAACCTCGAATCCCAAATCGAAATCGCACGCTAGGCGGTCGGCCGAAACGGCGACATTGATGATCCCGTCATACCGTCCGAACTTTTGGTCGCCGACCTCCACGTAGTGGCCTGCGCCAAAGAAATCCTCGCCTTCTAGGGCGTCCTTCGCCAGCTTGATCACGATGCCAGTGTCCGGCGGATCGAGGAATTCGATCGCCAGGCCCCAGCCGTTCATGTCGAACATCCCTCGCGATAGTGCCGGGATTGGCATCAAAGGCTGGCCGCGAACGCTTCCAGATCGGCTGGGCTGTTCAGGGGAACAGCTTCGGAGTCCGGAGCGATCCGCTTGGCCATGCCGGACAGCACCTTGCCGGCGCCCGCCTCGGCGAAACGGGTGACACCGCCCTCGCCCGCCAGCCAGATCATGCTTTCGCGCCAGCGCACCCGCCCCGTGACCTGCTCAACCAGCAGGCCGCGAATAACGTCCGGATCATGCACCGGACCAGCAGTGATGTTGGCCACCAGCGGCGCGCGCGGCGAGATGATGGTGGTGTTGGCAAGGGCCTCGGCCATCTCGTCGGCCGCCGGTTGCATCAGCGGACAGTGGAAGGGTGCCGAGACGTTCAGCGGAATGGCGCGCGCGCCCAGTTCCTTGGCCTTCTCGATGGCCTTGTCGACGGCGGCCTTGTCGCCGGAGATCACGACGTTGCCGTTGTTGTTGTCGTTGGCCACGACGCAGACGCCAACTTCCGAGCCCGCCGCAGCGGCGGCTTCGGCCAAGGCTAGGTCGGTCTTGGGTCCAATCAGCGAGGCCATCGCGCCCTCGCCCACCGGCACGGCGCGCTGCATGGCCTGGCCGCGCAGCTTCAGCAGCCGAGCGGTGTCGGCCAGGGTGATGGCGCCGGCGGCGGCCAGTGCCGAGTATTCGCCGAGGCTGTGGCCCGCGACAAATGCGGCGCGGTCGATGCCGATCCCGAATTCCTTTTCCAGCACGCGCGTGACCGCCAGGCTGACGGCCATCAGGGCCGGCTGGGCGTTTTCGGTCAGGGTCAGGTCACTCTCGGGACCTTCGTTCATCAGCGAAAACAGCTTCTGCCCCAGGGCGTCGTCGACCTCCTGGAACACTTCGCGTGCGGCGGCAAACGCCCGGGCGAGGTCGGCACCCATGCCGACAGACTGACTGCCCTGACCGGGGAAGATGAAGGCGATGCTCATGGAAGCCCGCTCCGTTGCTGGAGATTCACGTCGTTCTTGGACGCGGAGGGTTAGGCCAAAGGTCGCCGGGCGGCAAGGTGGAGCGCTGGCCTTACACTCAGGCGGCGGCCGTCGCTTGCTTTCCTGGAGCGGGCGTCCAAATTACCCTCTGGCCCGTAGCTGGGCGAAAGAACCCCCAGGAGCCTAACATGAACCGCCTGACCGCCGGCCTCGCGGCCCTCGCCGTGCTCGCCGCCACACCCGCCCTGGCCGCTCTCAAGCCGGGCGACAAGGCTCCCGACTTCACCGCGCCCGCAGCCCTGGCCGGCAATGACTACAGCTTCACCCTGTCCAAGGCGCTGAAGAAGGGGCCGGTGGTGCTCTACTTCTTCCCGGCCGCCTACACCGCCGGCTGCACTGCCGAGGCGCACGAATTCGCCGAAGCCACGCCGGACTTTGAAAAGCTCGGGGCCACCGTGATCGGTGTGACGGCCGGCAATGTCGACAAGATCAAGGCCTTCTCCAAGGAGCACTGCCGCGACAAGTTCGCCGTCGCTGCTGCACCGGCCGGACTGGTCAAGGCCTATGACGTAGCCTTGCCCATGCCGGGCGGCTGGTCCAACCGGACCTCGTATGTGATCGCGCCCGACGGCAAGATCCTGATGGCCTATACCGACGGAAACTTCGTTGGCCACGTCACCAAGACGATGGAGGCCGTAAAGGCCTACAAGGCGGCCAAATAGGTTCGACGAGCCAATTTCGAAATCGGCCAGCCTTGCGCCTTGATGGACGCGCGGCTTGTGAGAACCATGGGTCATGATTGATCCTTCTCACCTTGAGGCCTCGGTTCGCGGGATCGCCATTGGCGGTTTCGCGGCCGCTGGCCTGGCCCTGGCGGCAACGCCGCGCCCAAGCCCGACCCGCTGGCTGGGCGCGGCCTTCTTTGTCTGCGCTATCGCCCATGTGATCACCGGCTGGCGGCCCGAGCTCCAGAGGTTCGATCCGATATGGGCGGCGTCGGTCGCCGGAACCGGCCTGTTCTGGATGTTCGCCCTCGACCTTCTCGAAGATGCGCCTCGCCCCCCAGCCTGGCGATGGGCTGCGCCGGCCGGTGCCCTGATGTTCTGGCTGGCCGCCCAAGTCGCGCCCCGCGCCTGGTGCGAGGCAATCTGGGGCGGCTATGTCGCTTGTCAGATCCTGCTGGTCGGCCACCTTTTGCTGGTGGCCTGGCGCGGATGGCGCGGCGATCTAGTGGCCCAGCGCCGGCGGCTGCGTCCCCTGCTGGCGGCCGCCGCTTGCGGCTATGTCCTGGTGGTCGCCGCCAAGGACATGGGCTTGCTGCCCTTCCTTCCCGCAGGAACCATGGCTCTGGTCCAGGCCAGCGCCCTGGCAATCCTGGCGCTGGGCACGACCCTGGCGCTCCTGCGCGCCGAACCCCAACTGGTCGAGGCGCAGACAGAAGCCTTGGCCGGGCCGGCGCCAGCGCCCTCGCCCATGGAGCTTGGTCCGGCCGACCGTTTGGTCCTGGCCCGTCTGCAAAAGGCCATGGACGAAACTCAGGTCTGGCGCGGCGAGGACCTGTCCATCGGCGCCCTGGCCGCCCTGGTCGGTGCGCCGGAACACCGCCTGCGCAGGTTGATCAACGGCGTGCTCGGCCACCGCAACTTCGCAGACTACATCAATCGGCGGCGGATCGAGGCCGCCAGGCAAGCTCTCGCTGATCCCGAACAGGCGCTCAAGCCGGTGTCGGCCATCGCCTATGAGCTGGGCTTCGCCTCGTTGGGTCCGTTCAACCGCGCCTTCCGGACCGAAACCGGCGTAACGCCGACCGCCTGGCGCCAGGAAAACTGCTCAGGCCCATCGCCCGGGCTAAGGCTGGTCGAAACTGGTCAAGCGGCGTCGAATTCAAACAAGTCGGCCTGATTTCGGGTTTCGGCGCGACCGCCCCGCGGAAGTGCGGCGAGAACGCCTCGTTCACACCGAGGAGCGCTCCATGAACGTCCAGGCCATCAAACCCTTCCTGCTCAACTGGCTGGTCGCCACCCAGGTCGATGTCACGCGATATGTCATGTTCGCGGTTGGCGTCTGGCTGCTCCTGTGGGTGATCCTTGCCCCTGTGCTGGTTACTCGCAAGATCCGCGCCGAGCGCCCGCCTGCCCTGCAGATGCTGATCGAATTCGCCTGCTCGATCCGTTCGATCATGATCTTCTCGACCGTGGGCCTGCTGACCTTCGCCCTGTTTCGCGCTGGGTGGATGCCGGGTCCCTACATCGCGCAAGGCTGGGGTCCTGTCTGGTTCTGGACGAGCCTGATCCTGATGATCATCGGCCATGACGCATGGTTCTACTGGACCCACCGGCTGATCCACGACCGGCGGCTTTTCCGGCGCTTTCACCGACGCCACCACCGGTCCAACAACCCCTCGCCTTTCACCGCGTATAGCTTCGACCTGGGCGAGGCGGCGATCAACGCGCTGTTCGTGCCGCTGTGGATGCTGATCGTTCCGACCCAATGGCCGGTGGCCGGGCTGTTCATGCTGCACCAGATCGCCCGCAACACGCTGGGCCACAGCGGCTATGAGCTGTTCCCCGCGCGCCGGGATGGCCGCCCGCTGCTGCCCTGGCTGACCACGGTAACGCACCATGACCTGCACCATGCGCAGGCGGGCTATAACTATGGGCTCTATTTTACCTGGTGGGATCGCTGGATGGGCACAGAGCACCCGGACTACCTGGCGAAATTTGCCGCCGTAACGGCGCGCAAGCGGCTGGCTACCAGTTCGCCTTCACCAGTTTGACCATGAAGCGGCTGTCCTGAACCCGCCACTCTTCATGGGTAGCGGCAGCGCGTACGCTGACGGTGAACTCAGCCGGAATATCGAAGGGCCGCGTCAGGCTCAGATCAACACCCTCGTCGCCCATCGAGCCACCGCCCACAGCGATCGAGCCAATGGGCTTGCCGTCCAGGGTCAGGGCCGAGCGAACATTGGCTCGCGCCACCGGGATCTGACCCGGCACGGCGATGACCTGGCTGGCGTTCATGTCCATCGAGACGCTGACAAAGTTGGCGCGTGGCAACAGGCCAAAGCCGAAGGCCTTGGACATTGATGAGCGAAACCGGGCCTCGCGGTCGTTCCACGATGCGCCCAGCGCCACCGACCGCTTGCCGATCCGCTCAGCGTCAGGCTTCTGGATGAGGTTGAGATCCAGGTCGTAGGTCGGGTTTTCGAGGTTGCCTTCGACCTTGGCGGTCAGCTTGGCAGACTCGGTGTCGCTGGACAGGTCCAGCGGCAAGGCCGCCGAATAGCCGGCAAAGCGGCCGTCATTGGCCGACACCCAAAGGTCCGGCTTCTGGATCGCCTGGGCGGCTGCGGCCCCCGCCGAGATCGCGAGAACACCCAAAACCGCGCCGGCGCGTATGACAGCGCTAGTCCACATGATTTCTGTCCTAGCACAGACTTCCCTTCCGGCAAGCTCAAGCTCGCTTCGGCAAGGCTACTTTTCCGACGCGGCCATGCCTTCGATCTTCGTTTCGAATCGCTTGCGAATTTCCGCCTGGATCCTGGGCAATTCCTTGGTGGCTATCCTGGGTGAAGCCGGACCATGCAGCGGCATCTTGAGCATTACGGCCTGGCCGACCGGACTTTCATAGAACTCGACTACGGCCAGAAGTTCGTCCTCGGACGAAACCGTCGCATGGCCGACGATGATTTTCCATCAGGTCGGACATCAGTCTGTCGCGCGGGGCCTCGCCTGCCGGGCCCGGGCCCAAGGACGCACGACACCCAAGGGCCACCGCAAAGCATCCTTGTTTTTCAAAGAGGTCTCCTGTAATAGCGCGCGTTCTCACGGATGGCGGTCTTTAGCGCAGCCCTCACGGGTACGGGATTTCCCGCTCGGCGCTCTGGAACCATCGTGGTCGTCGGACTTCCGCCGTCGGCCGCGCCGCTGTCCAAGCCGGAAGAAGGAAAACATGGCGTTCTACGAACACGTGGTCATCGCGCGGCAGGATATCTCGCCGCAACAGGCCGAAGCTCTGAATGAGCAAATCAAAACCCTGATCGAAGAAGGCGGCGGTCACATCGCCAAGATCGAATATTGGGGCCTGCGCAACCTCACCTATCGCATCAAGAAGAACCGCAAGGGCCACTATTCCCTGCTCGCCATCGACGCTCCGGCGCCGGCGGTCAAGGAAGTCGAGCGCCAGCTGCTGATCAATGAAGACGTTCTGCGCTTCATGACCATCCGCGTGGAAGAGCTGGACCTGGAACTGTCGCCGGTTCTGGCCCGTCGTGACCGCGAACGCAGCGAGCGCCCCGAGCGTTCGGACCGTCCGCGCGACGAATTCGCGGCCGCGTAAGGGAGAAGAGAGATCATGACCGATACCACTGCTCCCGAAGCCGGCGCTGGCGCGCCCGCCGCTGGCGGCGCTCGCCGTCCGTTCTTCCGCCGCCGCAAGGTGTGCCCGTTCTCCGGCGCCAACGCCCCGAAGATCGACTACAAGGACGTCAAGCTCCTGCAGCGCTACGTTTCCGAGCGCGGCAAGATCGTGCCGTCGCGCATCACCGCGGTGTCGGCCAAGAAGCAACGCGAACTGGCCAAGGCCATCAAGCGCGCCCGCTTCCTGGCTCTGCTCCCCTACGTCGTGAAGTAAGGGAGACCCCACGATGAAAGTTATCCTGCTCGAACGCGTGGACGGCACTGGCGTCCTTGGCGACGTCGTCACGGTGAAGGACGGCTTCGCCCGTAACTTCCTGCTGCCGCGTCACAAGGCCCTGCGCGCCAACGCCGCCAACATGAAGTCCTTCGAAGTTCAGCGCGCTGAAATCGAAGCCCGTAACGTCAAGAACCGCGAAGCTGCGGGCGCCAACGGCGAAACCCTCGACGGTACGCAATACGTGATGATCCGTCAGGCTGGCGAAAGCGGCCAGCTGTACGGTTCGGTCGCGGGTCGCGACGTCGCCGACGCCATCAAGGCCGAAGGCGGCAAGGTCGATCGCTCGATGATCGTCCTGGACAAGCCGATCAAGACGCTTGGCATTCACGAAGTGAAGGTGAAGCTGCATGCTGAAGTGACCGTCACGGTCACGCTCAACATCGCACGCAGCGCCGACGAAGCCGAGCGCCAGTCGCGCGGCGAAGACGTCGTCGCCGCTCAATTCGAAGAAGACCGCGCGGCTGACGCCGAAGCGGCCTCGGACATGGCCGCCGGTGGCGCCGGTTCGTTCGAAGGCGATCACTACGAGTCCTGATCCCAATCGGATTTGTGACGATTGAAACGGCGCGGAGCAATCCGCGCCGTTTTTTTCTGCATTTTGCCGCAGAAATGCTTAGCTTGTAGGCATCTGCAGCACCCCCCATCTGTAGGCTCGCGGATGGCCCAGGCCAGCCTCGGCCGGGACAAGAGCGGTCATCGCCCCCGGTCTTCACTGAGGGGATAGATCCATGACCTACAGAACTCTTCTGCTCGCGGCGGCTTCGGCGGCCGCCCTCTCGGGCGTCGCACACGCCCAGACCCCGGCCCCGGCCGGGGGAAATGACTCAGTCGCCGTCGACGAAGTCGTCGTGACCGGTACGCGGGTCGTCGGACGCTCGCGTCTCGACACCCTGGCCCCTGTCGATGTCGTCACCGCCAAGACGCTGCAGCAGCGCGGCACGACCGAACTGGCTGCGGCACTGTCCGCCACCGTCCCGTCGATCACCTTCCCGCGCCCGTCCAACACCGACGGCACCGACTCGGTCCGCCCCGCCGTGCTGCGCGGCCAGGGTCCGGACCAGACCCTGGTCCTCGTCAATGGCGCACGCCGCCACACCAGTGCGCTGATCAACGTCAACGGCTCGGTCGGACGTGGCTCGGCCGCTGTCGATCTCAACGCCATCCCGTCAGTGGCTCTGGACCGCATCGAAGTCCTGCGTGACGGCGCGGCCGCCCAGTACGGCTCGGACGCCATTGCCGGGGTCGTGAACCTGCGCCTGCGCGAAGCCGACCACGGCGGCGGCGCAACCGTCACGGCCGGCCAGTATGTCACGCAGTTCCGCGGCCTGCAGACCGGCGAAAAGCGCGACATCACCGATGGTCAGACCGTAACCGTCGCCGGCTGGCAGGGCCTAAAGCTCGGTGCCGACGGCTTCCTGACCCTCTCGGCCGAATATCGCGACCGGGACTTCACCAACCGCAGCGACATCGACCGCCGCGTCACACCGCAGCGCATCACCTCGCGCTTCGGCGATCCCGAAGTTACCGACGTGACCTTCTATGCCAATGCCGGCAAGCCGATCGGCGAAAGCTGGGAGGCCTATGGCTGGTACGGCTATCAACAGCGCGACGCCGAGGCCTCGGCGACCTACCGCCTGCCCACCGACGCGACCCAGAACATCACCAGCGTCTATCCGAACGGCTATCTGCCGCTGATCACCACCAACACCGAGGACGTCACGGCCGCCGGCGGGCTGCGCGGCGACTGGAATGGCTTCAAGATCGACGCCAACCTTGTCTATGGCAGCAACGACATCGACTTCGGGGTCAAGAACACCCTTAACCCCTCGTACGGCCCCACCTCGCCGACCAGCTTCAAGGCCGGTGGCCTGAACTATGATCAACTGGCCCTGGGCGTGGATGTCAGCCGCGAGGTCGAGGTCGGCCTGGCCGGCCCGCTGAACGTTGCCTTTGGTCTTGAGGCCCGCAAGGAGACCTTCCAGATCAATGCCGGCGAGGTCGCCTCCTACGCACGCGGTACGGTCTCACCCACCCTGGCGTTCGGCTCGCGCGGCTTCACAGGCTTTACGCCCAGCAACGAGGTCGATGTCGATCGCGATGCCGTCGGGGTCTATCTGGACCTAGAAGGCAAGGTCACCGACAAGCTGACCGCCTCGGCGGCCATCCGCTATGAGGACTATTCGGACTTCGGCACCAATACGAGCTGGAAGCTGTCGAGCCGCTACGACTTTACCGACGCCTTTGCGATCCGCGGCGCAGCCTCGACCGGCTTCCGCGCCCCCAGCCTGCAGCAGCAATATTTCACCGCCACCTCGATCCTCTACATCAACCAGACAGTGGGCGGGATCACGACGGCGGTTCCCTTCGAGACCGGCACCTTCCCGTCGGTCAGCACCATCGGCAAGGCCCTGGGTGGCAAGCCTCTCGAACCCGAGAAGTCCAAGAACTTCTCGCTCGGCGGCGTCTATCACAAGGGTCGGTTCGAGCTGACGGTTGATGCCTATCGCATCGACATCGACAACCGGATCGTCCTGACTGAAACCCTCACGGGCAGCGCAACTGCGGCAACCGGGACCAATGCGCGGGTGGTGTTTGACCTGCTTTCGCCCTTCGGGGCCTCGGCTGGCCGGTTCTTCACCAACGGTGTCGACACCAAGACCGTAGGCCTCGATGTCGTGGCCCGCTACCGGATCGTCGACGAGCAGGCCGGCACCTTCGACCTGACCGCTGCGGCCAATGTCAACGATCTCTCAGTCAAGCGGACGCCTTCAACCAGTGTCCTGCCGACGCCGGTGTCGCTGTTTGCCCGCCAGGCCACCCTGCGCTTCGAGAAGGGAACGCCTCGCCAGAAGGTCACCCTGCAGGGCGACTGGAACAAGGACCAGTGGGGAGCCACCCTGCGGACCAGCTTCTATGGCGACGTCCTGGCTCCCGGAACCGCCGCCGACGGCAGCGGTGACTGGCGGACCGGCGTACAGGGCCTGGTGGATCTGGAAGGCCGCCGGCGCCTGGGCGACAACCTGACGATCTCGGTCGGCGCAGACAATCTGTTCGACCAGTATCCCGACCAGATCCCGCCCAACCTGAACACCAGCGGTGGCAATCCCTGGTCGAGCTTCTCGCCGTTCGGCTTCAACGGCAGATTTGTCTACAGCCGCATCAGCCTGACCTGGTAAAGCCTCCGACACCTGTCTGAGCAAGGCGCGGGGAGCAATCCCCGCGCCTTTTTCGCGGGTTCAGGCTGCGTTGGAACATACACAAAACATCCCCATCCATCTGAGGGGCGCGACAAAGCCGCACGCGCGCGAAAACGCGGCCCGCGTTAACCTGTAGGGATGTCTATCGTCCCTGCGCTCGATCTGCGTCCGCCCTTTCAGGACATCACCATCGCGGTGGCTCCGCACAACCTGGAAGCCGAGCAGGCGCTGCTCGGCGTACTTCTGTATGACAACGCGGCCTATGAGCGGCTGACCGACGCGCTCAATGGCCGACACTTCTACGAGCCCTTCCACCAGCGGCTGTTCCAGTCGATCGAGACCCATATCCGCAAGGGTCAACTGGCCGAGCCCATCCTGCTGGCCGACGAGTTCAAGAAGGATCCAGCGTTCGAGGAACTGGGCGGCCTGCGCTATCTGGCCGATCTGGTTGATCGCGCCCCACCCGCCGCCAATGTCGGCGACTATGCCCGGGCCGTGTTCGACCTGGCCCTGCGTCGCGACCTGATCCGCATCGGTGGCGAGATCGCCTCGGTGGCGCATGGCGGCGGCGACGAGATCAAGCCGGCCCGCGACCAGATCGAGGCGGCCGAACAGCAGCTCTATACCCTGGCCGAAAGCGGCACGGCCTCTTCCGGATTTGTCACCTTCGGCGACGCCCTGCGCGGTGCGGTCGAGATGACCGCCGAGGCCTATAGCCGTGACGGCGGCATGTCTGGCGTCGCGACCGAACTGATGGACCTGGACCAGAAGATCGGCGGCCTGCACCCGTCCGACCTCGTGGTCCTGGCCGGCCGTCCATCGATGGGAAAGACCGCCCTGGCGACCAACATCGCCTTCAACATCGCCCGCAAATACGCCTACGAAATCCAGCCCGACGGCACCAAAAAGACCGTCCAGGGCGGTGTCGTGGCCTTCTACTCCCTGGAAATGAGCGCCGAACAGCTGGCTCTGCGGATGCTGGCCGACGCCTCGGGCGTTTCGGGCGACCGCCTCCGCAAGGGCGAGATCGACGCCAGCGAGTTTGGACGCGTGCGCGACGCGGCCATGGAGCTTCAAGAAGCCCCGCTCTATATCGATGCCACCGGCGGCATCTCGATCGCCAAGCTCACCGCCCGGGCCCGCCGCCTGAAGCGCCAGGTCGGCCTGGACCTGGTGGTGGTCGATTACCTGCAGCTGGTCACCGGTTCGGATCTGGGCTCCAACGCCAACCGCGTCCAGGAAGTCAGCCAGATCACCATGGGCCTGAAGGCCCTGGCCAAGGAACTGGGGTGCCCAGTCATCGCCCTGTCGCAGCTGTCGCGTCAGGTCGAGCAGCGCGAGGACAAGCGGCCGCAGCTCTCCGACCTTCGCGAATCCGGCTCGATCGAGCAGGACGCCGACATGGTCTGGTTCGTCTATCGCGAAAGCTACTATGTCGGCCGCGCCGAGCCGCGTGAGGGCACGCCCGAGCACCTCACCTGGCAGGAAGACATGGACCGTCTGCAGGGCCTGGCCGAAGTGATCATCGCCAAGCAGCGTCACGGACCGATCGGCACGGTCCGCCTGTCGTTCGACAGCAACACCACGCGCTTTGGCAACCTCGCCCGCGACCACTTCTTCGCCCAGGCGCGGAACATTCCGTCGGACGAGTAGGCCCCGTGGACTTCAGCCCCCTGCCCGTCTCCAGCTTCGTCGGCGCCTTCCTGCTGGCGTTTCCGGCGCTGTTCTCGATCGTCAATCCGGTCGGTGCGTCTCTGATCTTCGACCAGGCGATGGGTGCCCGTAGCCGGGCCGAACGCCTGACCCTGGCCCGGACCATCGGGTTCTACTCCTTCCTCGTACTGCTCGGTTCGCTGCTGTTGGGCGGCTATATCCTGAACTTCTTCGGAGTCAGCCTGGGTGCCCTGCGGGTGGCGGGGGGACTGGTGGTGGCGATCCGCGCCTGGGGCCTGCTGATGGACCCGCAGGAGCAGGAAGATCGCAAGACCAGCCATACCGAACCGGCCAAGCGGCACGAGGACATCGCCTTTTTCCCGATGACCATGCCGTTCACCACCGGCCCAGGCTCGATCTCGGTGGCCATCGCCCTGTCGTCCCAGCGTCCGACCGAAGGTAGCGCCGCAGGCTTCTTCCTCGGAGCGGGCTTTGCGGCGGCGGGGGTGGCCGTGCTGGTCTGGCTGCTCTACAGCGCCTCAGACCGCGTGACGCGCCTGCTGGGTCAGTCGGGTGCCCGCGTGATGTCGCGGCTGGTGGCCTTCCTGCTCCTGTGTATCGGGGTGCAGATCACCGCCTCAGGCATCGAGAACCTGGTTTCGGTGTTCCTCGCTGCGCATCCGGGCCTGTTCTAACTAGAAAAGCCGCCCGGCCTCCGCTACGCCCGGGGCGCGCCTCACCGGAGCCTTCGTGACCGACCTTCAAGACGCCCGACTGACCCTCGACCTGGACGCCCTGGCCGCCAACTATGCCGCCCTCAAGGCGGCCGCGTCGGGCGCCGAGATCGCGCCGGCGGTCAAGGCCGACGGCTATGGCATGGGCGCGGCTCTGGTCGCAGACTGTCTGTGGGCTCAGGGTGCTAGCAGCTTCTATGTAGCCCGGCTCTCCGAGGGGCTGGCCCTGCGAGCCAGCCTGGGCGACCGCGACGCCGCCATTCACGTCCTGGACGGGGTGACGCCAGGCTCGGCGGCAACGCTTGAGGCTGCCCGCCTGACGCCGGTGCTCAACAGCCTGCCGCAGATCGAGGCCTGGAACAGCCATGCGCGCGGCGGCCGGCTGACCGCCAGCCTGCATGTCGACACCGGCATGAACCGGCTGGGCCTACGGCTGGAAGAAATCCGCGTCCTGTTGGGGGCCATGGATCGCCTTAAACACGTTGAGATCGTGCAGGTCATCAGCCACCTGGCCTGCGCCGATACCCCGGACCATCCGCTGAACGCCCTTCAGCTGGAGCGCTTCACCGAAGCGACGGCGCAGTTCCCCGACGCCCGTCGGAGCCTTGCCAATTCGGCGGGGATCTTCCTGGGTCCGGCCTACAGCTTCGACCAGGCGCGGCCGGGGATCAGCCTGTATGGCGGTGGTCCACAAGGTCTGACCGATGCACGGATCAAGGCCGTGGCGACGCTGGAAGCGCCGATCCTGCAGACCCGCAACGTGCCGCGCGGCGAGAGCATCGGTTACGGCGCGACCTACACCGCCACCGACAACACCCGCGTCGCCATCGTGGCGGCAGGCTATGCCGACGGCGTGCCGCGCGCCGCCCATCCACGCGGAGCGGTCTGGTTCGACGGCAAGCTGCGGCCGATGCTGGGTCGCGTCTCGATGGACCTGATCGCCATCGACATCACAGACTGCGACGCGGCCCGGCCGGGGGCCATGGTCGAGATCATCGGCCCCAATCGCTCGGTCGACGACGCGGCGACCGCGGCGGGCACGACGGCCTATGAACTTCTGACCCGGATCGCGCCCCGCGCGCAGCGGGTCGTGAAACCCTGAGCCGACGACCGCCTTTGGCGCAGGGACACACCACCCTGTAGTCTCCAGCCATCCGAGAATCAGGAGACCCCATGGCCCGAGACGGTGCCGTTTACGCCTGCCAGTCCTGCGGGGCGGTCCAGACCAAGTGGGCGGGGCAGTGCCCGGCCTGCCAGGGCTGGAACACCCTGGTCGAGGAGGTCAGCGCACGCCCGCCCGGTGCCCTGTCCACCACCAAGGCCAGCCGCACGCGCGGCCTGCAGTTCCAGGGCCTGGAAAGCGACACCCCCGCGCCTCCCCGCATCGTCACCGGCGTCGATGAGTTCGACCGGGTCTGTGGCGGCGGCGTCGTGCCCGGCTCGGCCATCCTGATCGGCGGCGATCCAGGCGTCGGCAAATCCACCCTGCTGCTGCAGGTCTGCGCCAGCGCCGCGATGCGCGGAGCCTCCTGCGCCTATATCTCGGGCGAGGAAGCGGTCGAGCAGATCCGCTCGCGCGCTGACCGCATGGGACTGGCAAAGGCCAATGTGCAGCTGGCGGCCGAGACCAGCCTGCGCGACATCCTGGATGGTCTGAAACGCGACAACTTCGACCTGGTGGTCATCGACTCGATCCAGACCATGTGGAGCGACGCCCACGAGGCGGGGCCCGGCACGGTTACCCAGGTGCGCGCCTGCGCCACCGAGCTGGTGCGGCTGGCCAAGAAGAAGGGCGTGGCGATCCTGCTGGTCGGCCATGTCACCAAGGACGGCCAGATCGCCGGTCCCCGTGTGGTCGAGCACCTGGTCGACGCAGTGCTGTCGTTCGAGGGCGAGCGGGGCTATCCGTTCCGCATCCTGCGCGGCGCCAAGAACCGTTTTGGAGCCACCGACGAGATCGGCGTGTTCGAGATGGGCGATGTGGGCCTACGCGAGGTCAAGAACCCCTCGGCCCTGTTCCTGAACGAGGGCGGCGAGCGCGCGGCCGGGGCTGCAGTCTTCGCCGGCATTGAAGGCTCGCGACCCGTTCTGGTCGAGTTCCAGGCCCTTGTCGCGCCCTCCGCGTACGGAACACCCCGGCGCGCCGTCGTCGGATGGGATTCAGGACGGCTGGCCATGGTGTTGGCTGTGCTGGAATCGCGTTGTGGCCTTGGTTTTGGCGACAAGGACGTCTATCTGAACGTCGCTGGCGGCCTGCGCATCACCGAGCCGGCGGCGGATCTCGCGGCGGCGGCGGCCCTGGCCTCCTCAGCCCTCGATATCGCCCTGCCCCAGGACTGCGTCGTGTTCGGCGAGGTCAGCCTGTCGGGCGAGGTGCGGCCGGTCAGCCGGATGGAGACACGTTTGAAGGAAGCCGCAAAACTGGGGTTTGGCCGGGCGCTGTCATCGCTTTCCGGCCTGCCTGAAGGCGGTGGCTCCTTGCCCGTTGCGGGGGTCGCCCGGCTCGCCGACGCCGTGCGCCGGATCGGCGACGAGATCTGGGGCCAGTTGACGTGACGCCTTTCGACATCATCGCCGGATTGCTGCTCCTGGTGTCCGGTGCCGTGGGCTTCGCACGTGGCGCCTCGCGGGAACTGACCTCGGCGCTTTCGTTTATCTTTGCGGCAGCCATCGCGCTGTTTGGCCTGCGGATCAGCGGCCCGCTCTTCCGGTCCCTGATGGACCCGGACTGGGCGGCCACGGCCAGCGCCCTGATCGTGGTGTTCGTCGTCGCGTTCATCCTGCTGCGCCTGATCGCCGGGCACCTGACCGCCGGGCTTCACGACAGCGCCCTGGGGCTTGTTGATCGCGCCGTGGGCGTAGGCTTTGGCCTGATGCGCGCCCTGGTGATCCTGGGCGTTTTCAACCTGCTGTTCCACCTGGCCACGCCGCCCGAGCGCGTGCCCGGCTGGGTGGGCAAGTCGATCTTCTACCCAGTCTCCGAGGCCAGCGCCCAGGTACTGAAAGTCTTCGCACCCAAGGGCACCGCCCTGGCGGGCAAGCTGGCTCCCGCGATCAAGGATGCGGTGCGCGAAGGCAGCGACAACACGTCGGACGGCAAACCGGCCGACTCCGGCTATGATAAGAACCAGCGTCAGAATCTCGACGATCTGGTGGAGACATCGCGATGAGCTTTATCGGCCAATCGACCGATCGATATTCCTCCGCCCCCTGGCGCGATCCCGAGGATGACACGCTGCGCCTGGAATGCGGGGTGTTCGGTGTTTTCGGCGTACGTGACGCCGCCGCCGTCGCGGCGCTCGGCCTGCACGCCCTGCAGCATCGAGGCCAGGAAGCCTGCGGCATCGCCGCCTTCGACGGCCAGCGCTTCCACACCGAACGCCATATGGGCCATGTAGGCGACGCCTTTACCGGCAACGATCTGGTTGAGCGCCTGCCCGGCGCGATGGCCATCGGCCACACCCGCTATTCCACGGCCGGCGGCAGCGGCATCCGCAACGTCCAGCCGATGTTCGCCGATCTGGAAACCGGTGGCGTGGCCATCGCCCACAACGGCAACCTGACCAACTTCCTGAGCCTGCGCGAGCGCCTGGTGCAGGAAGGCGCGATCTTCCAGTCCACCAGCGACAGCGAGGTGATCCTTCACCTGATCGCCCGCTCACGGAAGGCGCGCATCGTCGACCGTTTCATCGACGCTGTGGCCCAGATCGAAGGCGGCTACGCCATCGTGGCCATCACCAACAAGAAGATGATCGGAGTTCGCGATCCTCTCGGCATCCGCCCGCTGGTGCTGGGCGACCTGGACGGCCAGCCGATCCTGGCGTCGGAAACCTGCGCCCTGGACATGATCGGTGCCCGCTTCGTCCGCGACATCGAGCACGGCGAGATGGTCATCATCTCCGACACCGGCGTGAAATCCCTCAAGCCCTTCAGCAGCCTGGCCGCCCGCCCCTGCGTCTTCGAGTACGTGTACTTTGCCCGCCCCGACAGCGTGGTGAACGGTCGCTCGGTCTATGATGTGCGCAAGCGCATGGGCCAGCGCCTGGCCATCGAGACCGGCGTCGAAGCAGACGTCGTTGTGCCCGTCCCCGACAGCGGCGTTCCGGCCGCCATCGGCTACGCCCAGCAGAGCGGCCTGCCCTTCGACCTGGGCATCATTCGCAACCACTATGTCGGCCGCACCTTCATCCAGCCCACGCAGGGCGTGCGTGAACTGGGCGTGCGCATGAAGCACAGCCCCAACCGCGCCGTTCTGGAAGGCAAGCGGGTGATCCTGATCGACGACTCGATCGTGCGCGGCACCACGTCGCTGAAGATCGTGCGCATGGTCCGCGAGGCGGGCGCCGCAGAGGTTCACCTGCGCTCGGCCAGCCCGCCGATCAAGTGGCCCGACTTCTACGGGATCGACATGCCCGAGCGTGAACAACTGCTGGCCGCCAACAAGTCGCTGGAAGAGATGGCCCGGTTCCTGGAGGTCGATTCCCTGGGCTTCCTGTCGGTCGACGGGCTCTATCAGGCCCTTGAAGCCGGTCCGCGCGATCCAGTCACCCCGCAGTTCACCGACCACTATTTCACCGGCGACTATCCCACCCGCCTCACCGACCGCGAGGTGGCCGAAGGTCGAAACGAGTCAAACGACAAGCAACTGTCACTGCTCAGCGCCTAGCCTCCCGAGCCCTCCCCTTTTGATGGGGGAGGATTGGTTGGGGCGACGCCGCTGGTCGACTTCTCACCGACCAGGCCACATCCCCAACCGCTGTCACCCCATCCCGCCCCTTCCCCAACAAGGGGAAGGGAGATTGCTCAGGCACCGCCCTTGCTGAAGTCCCTTCTCACCAAGCTGAAGATCGACGGCTACATCCTGGCGCTGATCGGCATGGTGGTGCTGGCCACGGTCCTGCCGGTCCACGGCCAGCCCGCTGTGATGCTGGGCGTTGTGGTCAAGCTAGCCATCGCCCTGCTGTTCTTCCTGCACGGTGCCAAGCTGTCGCGCGAGGCGGTCGTCGCCGGCGTCACTCACTGGCGCCTGCACCTGACCATCTTGGCCTTCACCTATGTGCTGTTTCCGGCCCTCGGCGTGCTGGCCGCCAAGAGCGGCGTGCTGTCGCCGACCCTTGCGGCGGGCATGGTGTTCCTGGCCTGCCTTCCGTCGACCGTGCAGTCGTCCATCGCCTTTACGTCCATCGCCCGGGGCAATGTGGCGGCAGCGGTTTGCGCGGCCTCGGCCTCCAACCTGCTGGGCATCTTCCTCACGCCGGTGCTGGTCAGCCTGCTGATGCACGCCCAGGCCGGCGCGGGCGGCTGGAAGGCCATCCAGGACATCGTCGTCCAGCTTCTGCTGCCTTTCATCGCCGGCCAACTGGCGCGACCGCTGATCAGCCGCTGGATCGAACGCCACAAGCCGCTGATCGGCTATGTCGACCGGGGCTCCATCCTGCTGGTGGTCTATTCGGCTTTCAGCGCGGCGGTGTTCGGCGGCTTGTGGAGCCGCGTCTCCCCGCTGGAACTGGCCGCCCTGCTGCTGGTTTGCAGTGCGCTGCTGGTCGCCGTCCTGCTGGCCACCACCTTCGGGGCTCGCGCCCTGGGCTTCGTCAAGGCCGACGAGATCGCCATCGTCTTCTGCGGCTCCAAGAAGAGCCTGGCCACCGGCGTGCCAATGGCAGGCATCCTGTTTCCCAGCGCCACGGCCGGGGTGCTGGTGCTGCCGCTGATGATCTTCCACCAGATCCAGCTGATGGCCTGCTCGGTGATCGCCCAGCACTACGCCAAGCGGGCCGCTGACGAGGCCTGAGCGGGTTCAGCGAAGCATCAACCCGGAGACGCTGCACCGTGGTTCAGTTTCCGGCCAGCATGGACTAGAACGCCCGCATGACTTCCGACTCTCAAAAACCTCTCGCGGGCCGCCTGGCCCTGGTCACCGGCGCGACGCGTGGTATCGGCGCAGCCATCGCCCTGGGCCTCGCCCAGGCCGGAGCCCAGGTCGTCGCCCTGGGTCGAACCCAGGGCGCTCTGGAGGCTCTGGACGACCAGATCTTCACCGCCACGGGCGAGCACGCCACCCTGGTCCCCTTGGACCTGCGCGAACCCGATGGCCTGGACCAGCTGGGCGCGGCCCTCTACCAGCGCTGGGGCAAGCTGGACATCCTGGTCGGCGCCGCCGGGGTGCTGGGCGCCCTGACGCCCGTAGGCCACCTGGACCCCAAGGGCTGGGACATGATCATGGCCACCAACCTGACAGCGAACTGGCGACTGATCCGGGCCATGGACCCGCTGCTGCGCGCCTCCGCCGCCGGTCGGGCGCTGTTCCTGACCAGTAGCGTCGCCAGGACGCACCGGGCCTTCTGGGGTGGCTATGCGGCCTCCAAGGCGGGCCTGGAAGCCATTGTCGCATGCTATGCCGACGAGATGGAAAACACCTGCGTCCGCGCCCTGTGCGTTGATCCAGGGGCCATGCGCACCAAGATGCGGTCTGGTGCCTTCCCGGGCGAAGATCCCCAGACGGTGCCCGCGCCGGACACCATCGTGCCCTATATCGTCGATCTGGTCCGGCCAGACCGCGATCCGCCGCGCGGCGTCGCGCGCTTCAAGGAACGCGGCCAGGAGTCGGCCAGCGTCAGCTGATGCCAGCCTAGATCTCCAGAAGGTCGCGACCGACGATGATCTCGCCGGCGAAGTGAGGCCGCACAGCGTCCCGCCAGACGCTGTCTTCGATGAACGGATAGCCGCCGGGCACGAAGTGGGACAGCACCAGGGTCTTGACCCCCGCCGCCGTCGCGATGCGGCCCACCTGCTCGGTCGTGGTGTGGCTGGCCAGCAGATGGTCCTTCAGGCGGGTGGCGTTGGCCTCGGTGGCGAGCAGCTTTTCCAGCGCCGGAAGATACATCACTTCGTGGACCAGCACGTCCGCGCCCTTCGCCAAACCGATCAGGGCCTCGGACGGCGCGGTGTCGCCGGAAATGACGATCGACCGGTCGGCCGTGTCGAAACGATAGGCGAACGCAGGCTCTACAGGCGGATGGCGCACAAGGGCGGCCGTCACCTTCACATTGGCGTCCTGCATGACCAGGCCGGGCTTGGCGAACTCATGCGGGTGGATCAACGGTGCCAAGGGCGGGCGCCCCTCGTCGGCGATGCGGGTCTTGATGTCGAAGGCGTTCAGCGACAGCGATTGCCGGATCATGGCCGCCAGGGGCGGCGGACCATAGGCGTTGACCCTGTGATCCAGGTCGGCGGCCCAGGCCAATAGCAGGAGATTGCCAAGGTCGGCGTTGTGATCCGAATGGTGATGGGTGATGAAGACGCTGCGGATCGATCCAAGCTTCAGCCCGGCCGCCACGATCTGCCGGGCAACACCGTCGCCGCAATCGATCACATAGGTTACGCCGTTCACAACAATCGCCTGGGCCGGCGCTGACCGGTTCTTCTTGGGCGTAGGCCCGCCGCCGGTTCCAAGCAGGATCAGCCGAGTGCCGGTGGCGGCCCGGGCCGAGCCCGGCCCAGCCGAGAGGGCAACAGCGCCAAACGCAGCCCCCTGGCACAGCAGCAGCCGGCGATCCAGAGCGATGCCCACAGGCTCCCTGCCCCTATCGCCCATTGGGCTTCCCGGGCCCCTTATTGCCGCGAACGATCTTGGAGCCTGCCACCGGGCGCTTGGGGCCCGTAGCCGCCTTGCCGCCGGCGGCCTTGAAGCCGACCTTGTAGCTGGGCGTGCTGGACACCTTTTTCTGGGCGCGCGGCCCCTGCTTCTTCACTGACTTAACCGCAGCCTTGCCGGGTTCAGCAGCGGGCGCGGTGACAGCGGCGCTGGTGGTCTTGGCGTCAGCCTTGACCGGCTTCTTGGGCCCCCGAACCGGCGCCTTTTCCGGCGGAGGCAAGCCTGCTTCAGCCGCAGCGGCTGCTGCGGCCTCGTCGGCGATGCGCTTGGACTTCTTGACCGTGTTACGCGAGGCGCGGATGCGTTCCTCTTCGCGTTCCCGACGCTCGAACTCGCGCTTGCCCCGGCCGCTGTGGCCCTTGGCCTCACCGTCGGCATAGGGATTGGCACCCGACTTGATGGTGATGCGCAACGGTACCCCCGGCAGGTCGAAGCTTTCGCGCAGGCTGTTGATCAGATAGCGCCGATAATGTTCGGGCATCTGGTCCGCGCGGGTCGAGAACAGCACGAAGGTCGGCGGACGCGCCTTGATCTGCGCCATGTACTTGGGCTTGACCCGCTTGCCGCTGACAGCGGGCGGCGGATGGCGCTGCATGGCCATCTGGAGCCAGTCGTTCAGGTCGCGGGTCTTGACCTTGGTCGCCCAGTCCTTGTGGATCTTCATCACGGCCGGCATCAGCTTTTCAATGCCCTTACCGGTCTCGCCCGACAGGGCCACCACCGGCGCGCCGCGCAGCTGGGGCAGCATGCGCTCGGCGTGCTCGCGGAAATCCTTCAGCTGGGCAACGGGGTCCTCGACGAGGTCCCACTTGGCCAGCACAAACACCAGCGCCCGGCCTTCACGCTCGGTCAGGTCGGCGATCTGCAGATCCTGGACCTCGAACGGATGGGTCGCGTCCATCACCAGCAGGACCACCTCAGCGAAGGTGACCGCGCGGATCGAGTCCTGGGTGGAGAGCTTTTCCAGCTTCTCCTGCACCTTGGCCTTCTTGCGAAGACCAGCGGTGTCGACCAGGCGAACCTTGCGACCGTCCCACAGCCAGTCGACCGAGATCGAATCGCGGGTGATGCCGGCCTCCGGGCCAGTCAGCAGGCGTTGCTCGCCGATCAGGCGGTTGACCAGGGTGGACTTGCCGGCGTTGGGACGACCGACAATGGCGATGCGGATCGGCTTGTCGTCGTCTTCCTCTTCCTCGGAGTACTGATCCTCGGGGAAGGCGGCCAGCATGGCAGCATACAGCTCGGCCATGCCTTCGCCATGCTCGCCCGAGATCGGGATCGGCTCGCCCAGGCCCAGCCTGTAGGCCTCGCCGATGCCCGATTGCCCGGCTTTGCCCTCGGCCTTGTTGGCGGCGATGATCACCGGCTTGCCGCGACGGCGCAGCAGGGTGGCGAACACCTCGTCCAGCGGCGTGACGCCTTCGCGGGCGTCGTAGATGAACAGCGAGACGTCGGCTTCCTCGACGGCCAGCTCGGTCTGGGCGCGCATCCGCGCTTCCAGGCTCTCGTCCGAGACATCCTCGAAACCGGCGGTGTCGATCAGTTCCAGATCCAGGTCGCCGAGGCGACCGGAGGCGTAGCGGCGGTCACGCGTGACCCCGGGCTGGTCATCGACGATGGCCAGTTTCTTACCGGCGAGACGGTTGAACAGCGTGGACTTGCCCACATTGGGGCGTCCGACAATGGCGAGTTTCAAAGGCATGGGCTTGCAGTAGTCGATTTTTCGCATTCCCGCAAAGCGACGACCCGGGCCGGCTTGCGCCGACCCGGGTCTCGGGAACGTTGGGTTGATGGCCGGCGGACCGAACGGTCCGGCGGAAGGCTTTAGCGAATGGCCACGACCTGGGCGTCGTCGGTGACCAGATAGACCATCTCGCCCACGGCGATCGGCGCCAGAAGCACCGGCGAACCGATCTTGAGCTTCTTGAGCGTCTCACCCGTCTTGGGGTTCAGGGCCACGGCCTCGCCGTCGCTGGACACCGTGATCAGGCGACCCGAGGCCAGGATTGGCGTCGACCACAGGCGCGGATGCTTGGCCAGCTTCTTCTTCTGACGCTTGGTCTGGCCCAGGCCCTCGTTGAGGTCACGAATCCAGTAAACCGCGCCGCTTTCGCGCGCGACGCAGATGACCTGACCGCTCTTGTCGACCACGTAGACCACATCGCCCGCAGCCCAGGGGCTGGTGATCCCGGTGACCGGAAGGCTCCAGCGCGCCTGGCCGGTGCGCAGGTCCGTCGCCGAGAAGACGCCCGAGTGGCTGACGGCGAACACGTCCCCCTTGTAGATCACCGGGCGACCGGGAATGTCGCGAATTTCCGACAGGGCGTTGGTGCGGCTGGCTCGTGAGAGCGCCTCGCTCCACAGGTCGTTGCCGTTGGTGGCGCGCAGGGCGACCAGTTCGCCCGAGGCAAAACCGGTCACCACCGTGTCGCCGCTGACGGCTGGGCTCGGGGCAGACAGGATGCGCGCCGGCTCGATCAGGGCCTGATAGGTCCAACCCGGCGTTCCGGTGGACGCCGCGTAGGTCAGCAGTTCGTTGTCGGTCGAGACAACGAAGACGCGACCGTCGACCATGGTCGGCGCAGCATGGATCGGCGTGGAGGTGGTCTGGCGCCAGCCCTCGGCACCCGTGGCGGCGTCGATCTGGGCCACAAAGCGGAAGCCCGACGAGACATAGAGCTTGTTGTCAGGCCCCAGGGCCAGGCCGCCGCCGAAGCCGACGCGGTCGTTCTTGACGCCGCCAAAGCCGAAGAAACCGCCCTTGCCCGGACCGGCCGACGGGCGCAGATCGCGCCGCCAGTCCACCGAGCCGGTCTTGGTGTCGAGCGCCGCGACAGTCGACTCGCCGTCCATCACGAAGATGCGATCTGCGGTCGCCACGGGCGGGGCCGTGATGTGAAACTTGCGGTTGGCCTTCTGACCAAAGCCCTTGCGCCAGGCGATCTCGAACGCCTTGGCCGCATCGACATGCTCTACCGCCTGCTCGGCATTGCCGCCGGGCAGCCGCCAATCGGTTTGCACGGCCGGCTCGGGAAGGAAGAAGTCCGTACCTTTCAGGGCCTCTGACGATTCCACCTTCTGGTCGAAGGCGATGACCGAGATCCGCTGGCCCTGGGTCGCCGTCGCCTTGTCCTTCTCGGACTTGTCGAATGGATTGAGGTTGGAGATCGTCGAACAGCCGGTCACCGTCACCGCAGCTGACATCAGCGCGATCAGCGCCACGGAACGCTTGGACATCATGGGGCGGCTCATTGGGCGCCGTTTGGCGCGAGTTGCGGACCGGTCGGGAGGGCGGCAGGCGGCAGGGCGATCGAGGCCTTGACCGCAGCCGGCAAGCTGGCAGCCGCGCCGGAATCGATGACCTGCATCGCCGCCTGCGCGCGCTGGCGCACGTCGTCGGATCTGTTGTCGAGCAGGTTGGCCAGGACAGAGAAGTCCTCGCGCGCGCCCTTGGTGTCGCCGGCCTGAAGCTTGGCGAACGCCAGCGCTTCCTTGGCCTTCACGCGATACGGACTTTTTTCACCCGCCAATGGCGTCAACCTCGACTCGATTTCCTTGAACGAGGCTGTGTCCATGAGCGCGAAGGCGGATTTGAGGCGGGCCAGATCGCCCAGCACCGGATCGCTCGAAAGCTTGGCCGCTTCGTCGAAATAGCCCACGGCTTCGGCGGTCTTGCCCTCTTCCAGTCGGATGCCGCCCATGTGCATCAGGGCCAGGGCGCGGTAGCCCGGCGCGCCGCCCTTGGAGATCGCAGCCATGGCGGGGAAGCCCTTGGCGGTGCCGTCGCGGCCCATGGCCTCCAGCGCCGCCTGATAGGCCTCAGATGCCTTGACCGCCTCGCGGGTCTGGTAGGAGCTCCAACCCCAGTAGCCACCGACTCCGATGACGACAGCGACCGTCACGGCGCCGATCCAAGGCAGCGCCTTCAGCGCGAGGGTCTTGTAACGGTCGGAGCGCAGCTGCTCTTCGACCTCGTCAAATACATCGACCACGAACGAGGCTCCGAAACGGGCGCGTCCGACGCGCCCCTTGCGCGCCGACGCCGGCAGGGCCGGCAGCGACGCATGGTTTACAACAGAATGTGTCCAGCGGGGGGCCGCCGGCGCAGGCGGGGAACCTATAGCGTGTCCGGGCCTGCCGCAACGGCCGGAAAGCCCACCAATGCCCTCGGGAGTCTAGCCCTTCTTGGCGTAGTAGGTCTCAGCCTCGCCAGGAAAGGTGCGCGCCTTGACGTCGTTGGCATAGTCGCGCGCCGCGCGCTCGATCTCGCCCTTCAGATTGGCGTAGCGCCGCACGAACCTGGGCGTCCAGTCGAAGAGGCCCAGCATGTCGTCGGTGACCAGGATCTGTCCGTCGCAACCCGCCGAGGCTCCGATGCCGATGGTGGGGGGCGCAATGGCGGCGGTGATATCGCGTGCCAGACTCTCGGCCACGCCCTCGATCACAACGGCGAAGGCACCGGCTTCAGCCGTTCGGCGGGCCTCATCGAGGATCACCGCCCTGCCCGCCTCGTCCTTGCCCTTGGCCTTGAAGCCGCCGTCGACCAGAACGGCCTGGGGCCGCAGGCCCACATGCCCCATCACCGGAATGCCACGCTGGACCATATAGGCGATGGTGTCGGGCACGGTCAGGCCGCTCTCGACCTTTACAGCCTGGCAGCCCGTCTCCTTCATGATCCGCACGGCGTTGGCGTAGGCGAGCTCAGGCGGTCCCTCATAAGAGCCGAACGGCATGTCGACCACGACCATGGCCTTGCGCGAGCCGCGCATGACTGCCTGGCCATGCAGGATCATCATCTCCATCGTCACGCCGACGGTATTGGGCAGGCCATGCACGACCATGCCCACCGAGTCGCCCACCAGCAGCAGATCGCAGGCGTCATCGAGGGCTGCCGCGACCGGGGCGGTGTAGGCGGTCAGGCAAACGATAGGCACGCCGCCCTTGCGAGCGGCGATGTCGGGGGCGGCCAGACGGCGGACCGCCTCTTCACGATGCGAGGACAGAACGATGCTCCTGAACAGGCCCCCGCGTGAGCGAGGGCGGGCTGTTGTCGGTCAGATCGCGCCGCATCGCAACATGAACAATGATCACGCCACGCTCAGGCGCGTCAGAACTCTTCCATAGCCCGGGTTACGGCAAAGCCTATGGCCAGGACGGCGAGCCCCGCCGCCAGCCACAGCGCCTCAACGCTGGCGGGGGTGGTGACCATATGGTTGACCCTGGCCAGGATCGCATCAACCTCGCTGGAGGCATCGCGCGCGCCATCACGCGAGAGCGCCTGTAGTTCGGCCGAGAATCGCGTGGTCACAAGTTGCACCGCCGCGATCACCCCAACCGCCACACCCGCAGCGCCGATCATCAGGCGCCGCAAGGCCCAGCCCCGGTCCAGTGCCGCCGAAATCTGGATGGCGAACAGATCGGCATCCGGAAACGAGGGAGCCTCACCATAGAGCCGGTTGAGTTGGGCTTCGAAATCGGGTTCAGCCATGAGCTTCCCTCCTCGCGCCTTCCGGCGGTTGGGCCAGTCGGGCCCTGAGTTTATCCAAACCACGTTTGACATGGGATTTTACCGTGCCGATCGGGATGTTCAACGCCTCGGCGACCTCGGCATGAGACCAGTCACCGCCATAGCAAAGCGAAACCGAGAGCCGCTCGCCCTTCGACAAGGCCTTGAGCGCCTCGTCCAGATCGATACGGCTGGCCGTGCGGGGCTCATTCAGGGCAGCGGGATCGTCGCCGTCCTGGGCCTCGTCGGTGAACACCATGCGAGCCTCGCGCTTGACCTTGCGCAGGTAGAGGCGCGCAGCAATCCGCTTGATCCAGCCGGCGAAGGCCCCCTCGCCGCGATACTCGGCCACCTGCTCGAACCCGGTCAGGAAAGCGTCCTGAGCAATGTCGTCGGCGGTCGCTGAATCGGCGCCCATCCGGCGCAGGAGGCCGCGGACCGCCGAACCGTGCCGCCGCACAAGCTCGCCATAGGCCCGCCGGTCACCCGCCGCCGCAAGGGCGGCGAGTTCGACGTCATGGCCGGTGGGTGGGCGATCGATGCCCATGATGTCGCCCCCTCCCCAGGTTTCGCGATCAAGCCGACTTGGGCTTGTTGGGGTTGAAGAAGCTCAGGGCGATATAGGCCAGGCCGATGACAGCGGGGATGCAGGCGATGCCCAGGCCGGACGAATGCAGCTCGCCGTCGCCGAAATCGGAGAAAAAGCTCAGCAGCGCAAAGCCGATGCCGACGGCCAGCCAGATTACGCCGGTACGCATGTCGCTGAGCGAGGTCGGGGGCGCTTTCACGGTACGCGTCAGGGCCTCGATGACTTCGGGCGGCACCGGCTGGCCCTTGTCGATGGCGGCGCGGAGCGTCGTTTGCATCTCGAGACGCTCGCGGCTCTTCAGCCAGATCGGCACGATCACGATCGCGCCGATGACCAGAAACATGATGATCGGAACCCAGGCACCGTCCATGGCGAAACTCCTCTTGGTGGGCGCGCCCCCGTGAGCGCCGCCTTCTGACTATAAGAGGCGCGAGCACCGTCATTTGGAGGCGCCCGGCGGGATGAAACTTTCGTAAGGCTAGCGCCGAACAAGAATCCGGTTGCCCAGCATGGCTGACGCCAGGGCCAGGGCCAGGATTCCGCCCACCGGAATCAGGGTCGGAGCCAGGGCTGCCACGGCGAGATTCAGGATCGGCGAGCACGCCCAAAGCACGGCGCTGGCGGCCAGGGCCGCAGTCCCGCCGGTCAAAAGCCGATCCCGCAGGATGCGTCGCTCCACAGCCTCCATCACCTCGGCGACGAAGATATCGGAGGTGGCGGGCTGCGGCGCTTCGCCCAGAAAGGCGGACAGGCGATCATCGGGTGTCATGACGCGTCTCCCAATACGGCCAGTAGTCTCTCACGACCGCGTGCAACATGCGACTTCACAGTGCCCAGCGGCAGATCCAGGACCTGCGAGGCCTCGCCGTGCGACCAGCCTTGCCCCAAGCAAAGCGTAACACACGCACGCTGATCTTCCGGCAGGGTCAAAAGGGCAGCCTCAAGGGCCATGCGATCCTCGGTGGCGCCCCCTGCGGCCGCCTCCTGCGCCTCCTGACCGCGCCAATCCTCGTCGCGGCGGGCCGAACGACTGGCGGCGCGACGGTGATCCAGGGCCTTGCGCCAGGCGATACCATAGAGCCAGGCCCGAAAGCCTTCATCGGCGCGCAATCTTCCCAGGCTCGTCCAGGCTGCCACGAAAGCGTCCTGGGCGATGTCGTCAGCGTCCATCCAGCCACTCTTGCGCAGAAAGCCTCTCAGCGGCTTTTCGTGCATCGCGACCAGTCGGGCGAACGCCGCCTGGGATCCGCCGCGCGCCGCCCGAACGAGCGGCGCATCCATCAGATCCTCGGGCCCCGGCTGATCACCAGCGACACGAGCGACGCCAGACAGAGCGCGCCCATCACGAAGGCGACAATGGTAAAGGCCTCGCCGGCCCCATAGATGTCGGCGAACGAGGCATAGCTGAAGCCCGCACAGAGCGCGCCGAACAGTACGGCCTGGTAGGCGGGGTGCTCACTGCGATAGTGGCGACGCGACCGCCGTGCGGGACGGTCATCATCTTCGTCATCCTCGTTCCAGCGCTTGTTGAGCTTGGCCACCAGTTCGGGCGGCGGCTCGCGTCCGCTGGCGGCGTAGGATTTCAACAGGTCCAGGGTGTCACGGTTGGCCCTGTAGGACAGCCAGCTCCGAAAGGCTCCAGCCACGAACCAGCTCAGCGGAAAGATCAGCCACCAGAACGAACGAAACAGGTCTTCCATCGAATTGCCCCCATCAAAGGCCAGCGCGACCAAAGCGCGCGTTTGAGTGGTCGTCGCCGCCAGGGCATCGGCTGGATGCAGGCAGCAAAAAAGAAATGCGGACCGGGATCAATCAGGCGCGATTCAGGCGGGCCACAAGTTCAGGCGGAGCCTCACGGCCGTTGCGGACATAGGTCTGGATCAGGTCCAGGGTCTCACGACGAGTCTTTTGGTCGAGCCAGTTGCGCCAGCCGGACATGGCGATCCAGCTCAGCGGGAAAGCCAGCCACCAGAAATCGAAGATCAGCGCCAGCATCGTCTTGTCTCCAGTGCGGTGCCCCATGGCCCCGTCTTCTGAAGGTTAGTCGCCGCCGACTGGCGCGGCGGATGCGGTGAGATGCGAAATAATTTCGGCGGGCGATTCAAACACGATGGTTGGGCGGTGCTCGACCAGGATCGAGCGCTTGGCGGCGCCCCACGTCACCGCGCCGCTGGCCAGGCCCAGGGCCCGCGCCGACTCGATGTCGCGCGTCTCGTCGCCAATGCAGATCACCCGGTCACGCGAGACGACGCCCGAGGTGACCTTGCGAAACTTGCGCGCCTTGCCAAACAGCGAGGCTCCGCAGGAG
Organism: Caulobacter sp. AVps18; assembly: GCF_058681425.1. NCBI lineage: Bacteria > Pseudomonadati > Pseudomonadota > Alphaproteobacteria > Caulobacterales > Caulobacteraceae > Caulobacter > Caulobacter sp. AVps18. The sequence continues at coordinate 3,247,596 of NZ_CM178737.1, read as the reverse complement.
AACTGACTGATCAGGCCCGAAAGATCTGGCCCCAGCACAGCCCGAATGGTCCGCTCGCTGTTGGAACTGACAACCGCCAGGCGAAGGCCGGCGTCGTGCAACGCCTTCAACATGCCTGGTGTTTCGGAAAACAGCGGGATCGAGGCTGTATCGGCCTCCATCAGCTTCTTTCCGTGCGCAGCGATCATCGGCAGTTTCCAGGCCGAGATGCCCAGATAACGGATCACCTCGCGGGTGCTGCGGCCCCGCAGCATGTCGATTTCTTCGTCGGTGACGGTCTTGAAGCCGAAGCGCCGGGCCATCGGATTGATGGCACTGATCATCCAGGCCGCGCTGTCAGCCAGCGTGCCGTCGAAGTCAAAAATGACCATGTCGTACGACGGGACGGGATGGGCTCCCAAGCTATGGTTCCTGCGCTCGCTGGCTTCGGTTCGGGAGGCCTGAGCGGAACTAACCCCGCTTGGCCCGGTTTGTCGCCTTAAAGTCGGCCGACTCGCAAATAGAGGAAAGTCGCCGGACGTCAAACGCCGGTTTCGGCCACACGCGCATAGACATCAGGCTTGAAGCCTGCGTTGAGCCGCCCATCGATATCCAGGATCGGGCGTTTGATCATCGAGGGCTGGGCCAGCATCAGGTCCACCGCCTTGACGGCGTCCAGATCCTGCTTTTCAGCGTCAGACAGCTTGCGAAATGTGGTTCCAGCCCGATTGAGCACGGTTTCCCAGCCCAGCTCCGCCACCCAGAGCTCCAGTCTGGCGCGGTCGATTCCAGAAACCTTGTAGTCGTGAAAGCCATAGGCCACGCCGCGACTGTCGAGCCAGTCGCGGGCCTTTTTCATCGTGTCGCAGGCCTTGATGCCGTAGATCGTGACGCTCAAGACCTCGTCTCCTCATCCAGTTTAGCCGCGAGGCCTAGCCCCGCGTTCAGCGCCGCGCAAGTCAGCCCATCCGTGGATGGCGCGTCAAAGCGACGTCCAGGGGCCAATCCCGGACGTCCGAACAAACTCCACGACCTGCGCGGCCTGATCAGGCCGTTTTGGCCTGGGCCAGATGATTGCGCAGACGCTCGGCGACAGCGCCCAGCGTGATGGCCGACAGGGCCTCGTCCACGCCCAGGTGATCTTCGGTCGAAGCGATCAGGGCCAGCCGATGGGTGAAATCGGTGACGGCGGTGATGTGCTGGGCGAGAAGGTCCACCGTGTGCAGTTCCTGCATCACGCGCCCCTGTCCTTCAGGCGGCGTCGCCGCGAGGATCTGGCCCAGGGCGTTGTCGAGTTCGCCGCAGGCTTGCGCCGCGATCGCCATCTCGGCCGACACCGCGGCCAGGATCGCCGCTACGCTCGAGCCCGAGTCCTGAATCTCACTCATGTGGTTCCCCCGTCTGCGGGCGCCGCGACATCGCGCGCCTCGTCGCGTCCTTTCGGGACCGACGCTGAAGCGCTAAAATGGAGTGATCCGCCCCCGTCCCGCAAGCGCTCTGATTCAACGCCCCCTAGAACGACTTGGGCAAGCCAAGAACATGGGTCGCCACATGGCTGAGGATCAGGTTGGTGGAGATCGGCGCCACCTGATACAGCCGCGTTTCGCGGAACTTGCGCTCGATATCGTAGGCCTCGGCAAATCCGAACCCGCCGTGGGTTTGCAGGCAGGTGTCACCGGCGAACCAAGACGCTTCGGACGCCAGCATCTTGCCCATATTGGCCTCCGAGCCGCAGGGCTGGCCCGAATCAAACAGCGCCGCTGCATGCTGGACCATCAGGTCGGCCGCTGCGATCTGCACATGGGCCCGGGCGATGGGGAACTGGACGCCCTGGTTCTGGCCGATGGGCCGCCCAAACACTTCACGCTCCAGCGCATAGGCGCTGGCCCGATCAACGAAGAACTTGCCGTCGCCGATACATTCTGCGGCGATCAGGATCCGCTCGGCGTTCATGCCGTCGAGGATGTAGCGGAAACCCTGGCCCTCCACGCCGATCAGGTTTTCCACCGGAACCCGCAGATCTTCGAAGAACAGCTCGGTGGTGGCATGGTTGAGCATGGTGCGCACCGGGCGGATGGTGAGGCCGTTCCCCACCGCCTCGCGCAGATCGACCAGCAAAACGCTCATGCCATCACTGGCCTTCGACGCCTGATCGCGCGCGGTGGTTCGGACCAGCAGGACCATCAGGTCGGAATGCTCGGCGCGCGAAATCCACAGCTTCTGGCCGTTGACGACATAGTGGTCGCCATCGCGGCGTGCGAACGTGCTGATCCGCGTGGTGTCGGTGCCCGCGCCGGGTTCGGTGACGCCGAAGGCCTGCAGACGCAGCTCGCCCGTGGCGATCCTGGGCAGATAGGCCGCTTTCTGGGCCTCGCTGCCGTGCTTGAGCAGCGTCCCCATGGTGTACATCTGCGCATGGCACGCGCCGCCATTGCAGCCCGAGCGATGCACCTCTTCGAGGATCGCCGTCGCTGCGCCCAGGCCCAGGCCCGAACCGCCATAGGCCTCCGGGATCAGGACCGACAGGAAGCCCGCCTCAGTCAGGGCGTCCACAAACGCGGTCGGATAGGTGCGGTCGCGATCCAGCGCCTGCCAGTAAGGGCCGGGGAAGCGGGCGCAGAGCTTGCGAACAGCGTCACGGATTTCCGGAAAGCTCTGGTCTTGGGCGATCGACATGCGGGCTCCTCTGCCGCGCTATCCTAGACAGGGTTCCCTTAGGGCTTCAAAGGGCGTTGACGCTGTCCTTTGCAGACTTGGTGAAACGGGCTCTGGACGGCGGGCGGGGTTTCTCGTCGAATGGCGTGATGTCGCCTCGTCTTACCCCCAGTTTTGTCCCCGCCCTCCCGGTCTGCGCCGTATGACCCTGTCGCCCGACGACATCGCCTGCTGGCGCAGTCATATCGGCCGCAGCGAAGTGCGGCGCCAGCGGCTGGACGTCGAGGCTCTCAGACGCTTTGCGGCGGCTGTGGGCGGCAATCTGGACGTCGAGCGCAGCCCACCGCCTCTGGCGCACTGGGCCTTTTTCCTCGAAACCCCGACGGACGCCGACCTCGGGCCAGACGGACATCCCCGTCGAGGGCCGGGCCTGCTTCCGCCGATCACCCTGCCCCGCCGGATGTTCGCCTCCAGCAGCATGCGCTTTGGCGCGCCGCTGACACTGGACGAGGACGCGCAGCTGAAGCTCACGGTGACCGATGTCCTGCCGCGCACAGGAAAGACTGGCGACCTGGTCTTCGTCCAGCTTGACCGCGCGCTGACCCAGAACGATCAACTGTGCGTCAGTGAACAACAGACCCTGGTCTATCGCGACGCCGGCCCTCCGATGGCCAGCGTCGAGTCAGCAGTGACGCCGCACCGGGCCCATGACGAGGTCTGGACGCCAACGCCAACCGACCTGTTCAGATTCTCCGCCGTCACCTTCAATGCGCACCGGATCCACTATGACCGCGCCTATGCGCAGGAGATCGAGGGCTATCCCGACCTTGTGGTGCAGGGGCCTTTTACCGCAGTGAAGCTGGCGGCCCGGGCGCAACGCCGGCAGCCTGAACGCAGGCTTGCGTCATTCGAGTTTCGCGCCAGCGCACCGCTCTTCGTAGGGCAGCCTGTGAGCCTGACCGATGTCGATGGCGAGGCTCAGGCGATCAGGTGCGACGCCACCCTGGCCATGTCGGCCAGGGCGACTTTCCAGGATTTTCAGCCTTGAGCGCTCTGCCGCTTTCACCGGTCTCGCAGGTGGTGATCTGTTCGACCTGCCTGACGCCTTCGCGCGCATCAACAAACCCGGACGGGCCCAGCTGCGGCGCCGCCCTTCTGGCGCAGGCCTCGGCGCTGGTTGGAGACCATGCCGCCTATGCCCAGGTGCAGGTTGTTTCAGTCGCCTGCCTATGGGCCTGCACCCATGCCTGCGCGGTTCACATCCGCGCACCAGGCAAGACGGGCTATATCGCCGGCCGGTTCGAGCCTGGCCGCGACGCTGCTGAAGCCATCCTCGACTTTGCCGCCGCACACGCAAGCTCCGACGACGGCGCCGTGCCCTATGGTCAGTGGCCCGAAGGGGTCAAAGGGCACTTCATCGCGCGAATTCCTGATCCTGAACACGCGGACTGAACCGACGCTGGCGTTTTGCAACTGATCGCCGCACACTTGGCGTCGAGGGATACCAAGCTCGGAGTTCTGGCGATGAAGACCTCAATGATCGTTTCCATCCTGGCGCTGGCGGCGTCGCCCGTCTGGGCTGCGCCCGCGCCCGATGTGGCCAGGGTTCAGGTGGTGATCGGGCCGGAACTGGCCAGCAAGACCCAGACGCTGGATACGCGCGAGTTCGACTACCTGACCCGCGAACTGAAGCGCACGGTCGAGAAGCGGCTCGACCGGTCCGGCGCGTTAAACCCGGAGGGCGGCGAACTGTATCTCGTAATCGAGGACGCCACGCCCAATCGCCCCACGATGCGACAGATGAGCGGCAGGCCCGGCCTGTCCTATTCCAGCTTCGGCGTCGGCGGGGCCAAGATCAGCGGCGAGTACCGCGCACCGTCTGGCACCACCACGCCTGTGAGCTACAGCTGGTATGAAACCGACATCCGCCGCACGCCCTACTATGGCACCTGGACCGACGCTGACCAGGCGTTTCAACGTCTGGCCGACAAGCTGGCCAAGGGCGACTCGAAGTAGCCAAAGATCACGTCCTGCGGCGCTGACTTAGAACTGTAAGGCGGGACTCAACTCGCCGCTGGGGAGATAGGAACGCATGATCGAGAAAAAGCGATCGTCCTGGTCGTTGGCCGCTTTCGCCGCGCCCTGTCTACCGCTGGCCGCCCTTGGACTGCCCCTGGTCGTCTATCTGCCGGAATTCTATGTCAGCGAGCTGGGCCTTTCGCTCGGCGTTGTAGGCGCAGCCTTCCTGATCGTCCGATTGATCGACATCATCTTCGACCCATTCATAGGCGGGGTCATGGACCGCACCGGAACGCGGTGGGGGCGGTTCAGGCCTTGGCTTGTCGCCGGCTCACCACTGGTGATGATCGGGGCGTTCGGCCTGTTTATGGCCCAGCCGGGGATAGGTCCACTGTATCTGTGGGCCTGCCTGATCATCGTCTATGCGGGCTATTCGATGATGGTGCTGTCGCATACCGCCTGGGCGGCGGTGCTTTCGAATGACTATCAGCAGCGTTCGCGCGTCTATGGCTGGTGGCAGGCCGGCAATGTGCTGGGGATGATCCTGGTGCTGACCCTGCCGCCGCTCATCTCACTGGTCTTCAAGGGCGACCATGCCGCCGGCATTCGCCTGATGGGCTGGTTCATCGTTCTGCTGATCCCGCTGACGGTGCTGCTGGCGACCAGGACGGTCAGCGAGCGCCCTGCACCGGTCGTTTTGCACAAGTCCGGACTGCCGCAATACTTCGCGCTGCTTAAGCGCCGCTCGGTGCAAAAACTGCTGATTGCCGACCTGCTGATGGGCTTGGCCCCCGGAATCGCCGGCGCGCTGTTTTTCTTTTTCTTTGAGCGCATCAAGGGCTTCGACAAGACGCAAGCCGGTCTGATGCTGCTGATCTATTTCGTCGCCGCACTGGCCGGCGCGCCCCTGTGGCCCATGCTGGCCAGGCGGATCGGCAAGCATCATGCCCTGGCTGTCGCCTCAGTGATCTACGCAATCGTGCAGGTCTGCGCCGTGCTGACGCCCGCCGGTAACGTCATCGCCGGCATGCTGGTGCTGATCCTGGCCGGGATACCCTATTCCGCTGCCCCCCTTCTGGTTCGCTCGATGATGGCCGATATCGGCGACGAAGAGCGTCTGGCCAGTGGCGCCGACCGGACGGGCCTGCTGTACGCCATCGTCAATGGCACCGTGAAACTGGGTCACGCCCTGGCGATTGGCGCCTTCCCCCTGCTGGCCCTGTTTGGCTTTGACCCCAAACTGCCGACGGCGGTAGGGCAGACCGCCTTGATCGCGCTCTATTCGGTCGTGCCGGCCGCCATGGGCCTTGTGGTCGCAGTCGTCATGTTGCGCTATCCGCTCGATGCGACTCGCGTCGCCGAGATCCAGCGCCAGCTTGCCGCTCGGGACGCCCTGGACGCGCCAACGCCCGAGCCGGAACCGGACCCCAATGTCGCCCTTGCCGCCCCCGCCCAATGACACCGCCCATCCGCTGTCGGCCCTGATCGAGATCATGGCCCGGCTGCGGGATCCGAATGGCGGCTGCCCCTGGGACCAGCAGCAGACCTTCGCCTCCATCGCGCCCTACACAGTGGAGGAAGCCTACGAAGTGGCCGACGCCATCGAGCGCGGCGATCTGACCGACCTGAAGGAAGAGCTGGGCGACCTGCTGCTGCAGGTGGTGTTCCACGCCCGCATGGCCCAGGAACAGGGCGTCTTCGATTTCGCCGATGTGGCTGCGGCGATCTCGGACAAGATGATCCGCCGGCATCCGCACGTCTTCGGCGACCATGCCTATGATGACCAGGCCGCCCAGATCGCCGGCTGGGAGGCCCTGAAGGCGCAGGAACGCAAGGCCAAGGCCAAGACCGGGGTGCTCGACGATGTTCCCGCCGGCCTGCCCGCCCTGACCCGCGCCGTGAAACTGACCAAGCGCGCCGCGCGGGTCGGCTTCGACTGGCCTTCGACCGACCAGGTGCTGGACAAGCTGCGCGAGGAGATCGCCGAGCTTGAGGTCGAAATCGCGGCCGGCGATCAGGCCAAGGCCCGCGAGGAACTGGGCGACCTGCTGTTTGTCTGCGCCAACCTGGCCCGGAAGCTGGACGTTGAGCCCGAAGACGCCCTGCGCGCCACCAACGCCAAGTTCAGCCGTCGCTTTGCCTTCATCGAGGCGGCGCTGGCGGCCGACGGACGCACGCCCGACCAGTCCGACCTGGCCGAGATGGACGCCCTGTGGGACGCCGCCAAGGTGGCTGAAAAAAGCCGGTAGAGCGTCCGTTCCTATTCGGCGGCGGTGATCACAAAGGCGTCGGGAAACTGGCGCTCGAAACGCCCCAAGGCCTGGGCGTCCATGCGGGCGACCAGCAGCACGCCGCCCTCCGCCTCGTCCTCGCGGCTGAGAACCCGGCCATTGCGATAGATCCAGGCCAGGGCCTCGCCATCGCCGGCGGTCAAGCGCACGGCCACGGGCGGCGCATCATCGATCAGCGTGGCGATCCGCTTGAGCAGGGCCTCGCAACCCTCGCCGGTAACAGCCGAAACCGCAGAGGCCTCGACCCGACGGGCGCGGCCGGTCACCTCCTCGCGGTCGTCCTCGGGCACCAGGTCGAACTTGTTCCAGACCTCAACGACGGTCTTGCCCTCGTCGAATGTCACGCCCAGTTCCGCCAGCACAGTCTCGACATCTCGAGCCTGGGACTGGCTGTCGGGATTGGCGATGTCGCGCACATGCAACACGACGTCTGCTTCCTGCACCTCCTCCAGCGTGGCGCGGAACGCCTCGACCAGTTCGTGCGGCAGGTCGGAGATGAAGCCCACGGTGTCGGAGAGGATCGCTGGACGCCCGTCGGGCAGCTTCACCGTCCGCAGGGTCGGATCCAGCGTCGCAAACAGCATGTCCTTGGCCAGGACTTCAGCCTGGGTCAGCCGGTTGAACAGCGTGGACTTGCCGGCATTGGTGTAGCCGACCAGGGCCACGGTCGGGTACGGAACCTTCTTGCGGGCCTTGCGATGCAGGGTGCGGGTGCGGCGCACCTCTTCCAGCTCGCGCTTGAGCTTGATGATGTTGTCAGCGATCAGCCGGCGATCGAGCTCGATCTGGGTTTCGCCGGGGCCGCCGGTGTTTCCGGTGCCGCCGCGCTGGCGCTCAAGGTGGGTCCAGGTGCGAACCAGGCGCGAGCGCTCATAGTCCAGTCGCGCCAGCTCGACCTGCAGCTTGCCCTCGCGCGTGCGGGCCCGGCGGGCGAAGATCTCCAGGATCAGCCCCGTCCGGTCGACGACCTTGACGTTGAGGCCCTTCTCCAGATTTCGTTGCTGGACTGGCGTCAACTGATCGTCGAACACCGCGACGTCGATCTTCTCGACCTCGCAGATGGCCGCAAACTCTTCGATCTTCCCCTTGCCGAACAGGGTGGCGGGCGTGACCACGCGCAGGGGGGCGATCGCCGTTTCAACAACGTTCAGGTCAAGCGCCATCGCTAGCCCGACCGCTTCCTCCAGGCGTGACTGCGGGTCACGCGCCAAGGCGGCGGCCGGGCCTCGCAGAGGCCGTACCGGGTGGATGACAAACGCCCTAAGAACCGGCGTGGCGTGATCTACGGATTTGGAATGGGATTTGGACAAGCGTCTCTAATCAATCGTCGGAGTCGGCGCTCGGCTCGTACAGCTGGACGGGCTGGGCCGGCATGATGGTCGAGATGGCGTGCTTGTAGACCAGTTGCGACTGGCCATCGCGACGCAGCAGGACGCAGAAGTTGTCGAACCAGCTGACAACGCCCTGAAGCTTGACGCCATTGACGAGGAAAATGGTGAGCGGCGTCTTGGATTTGCGCACGCTGTTCAGGAACGTGTCCTGGAGATTTTGTTTCTTTTCGGCAGACATGGGGGTTCCCCTCTTATTGTTTCGGAGGGCAGAACGCCCTCCACACAAACAAGCTCATGCTAGTTCATTTTTCGTCGAACGCACTCAACATTCGACGACAAATGCTCGCAAAGGTCGGATGCGCAGCGATTCCGACCATGACGGCAAACGCCGTTACGGACCGAACCTAGACCGCCTTCTCCGAGGCGCGTCGGATATAGAGGTCCCGAAGCCGTGTCGCCACCGGTCCGGGCGCACCATTTCCCACCGTCACGCCATCCACCTTGACGATGGGCATCACCAGCGTGCCGGCGCCGGTGATGAAGGCCTCGCGCGCCGCCTGGGCGTCGGCGATGGTGAAGGGCTTCTCGTTGATCGGCAGGCCCGCCTCGCGGATCACCTCAAGCAGGGTCGAGCGGGTCACGCCACGCAGGATGTTGGCATTGGTATCGCGGGTGCGCAGATTTCCTTCTGCGTCGATGATCCACGCGTTGGACGACGCGCCCTCGGTGACCAGACCCAGGTCGTCGACGAACCAGGCCTCGATGGCGCCGCGCTCACGCGCCGCCTGCTTGGCCAGGGCGTTGGGTAACAGGCCGACCGACTTGATGTCACAGCGACCCCAGCGGTTCTCGGGAACCGAGATCACTGAGGCTCCCACAGCTGCCCTAGCCTCTGCGGCCTTGCGATCAACCGACTTGGCGGTCACCACGATCGACGGCGGTACAGCGGGACTGGGGAAGGCGTGGTCGCGCCGGGCCACGCCGCGCGTCACCTGCAGATAGACCAAGCCATTGCGAACCATGTTGCGACGAACGGCCTCGCGCAGCACGCAGGTCAGGGCCGCCTCGCCCATCGGATGGGCGATACGCAGCTCATCGAGGCTGCGCCAAAGCCGTGCGAAGTGGCCCTCCGCATCGGCCAGCTTGCCGTCAAACACAGCCCAGACCTCATAGACCCCGTCGGCGAGCTGATAGCCGCGATCCTCGATATGGACGGCAGCCTCGCCGTGCCGAACGAAGCGGCCGTTCACATAGGCGAAACGCGACATCTACTCTTCCTCTTCGACCCGGGCGCCGGCCACGCCCAGGGACTTCAGCTTGCGGTGCAGCGCCGAGCGCTCCATGCCAATGAAATTGGCCGTGCGAGAGATATTGCCGCCAAACCTCAGGATCTGGGCGTTGAGATACTCGCGCTCGAACAGCTCCCGAGCTTCGCGCAGCGGCAAGGCGATGATCCGCTCGGCTCCGATGGCCCCCGCATGCCCGGCCGAAGGCTGCTCGGCTCCCGCGAGCATTTCGGCCGTGATCACGTCGCCAGGCTCGCCGGCGGCCAGGATCAGCATCCGCTCCACATTGTTGCGCAGCTGACGAACATTGCCCGGCCAGGTTTGAACCTGGAGCGTGGCCAGGGCATCGTCGCCCAGCCGGCGGCGCGGAAGGCCTGTGGCCTCCACAATGCGGTCGATAAAGAAGCCGATCAGCTCGGGAATATCCTCCCGCCTTTCCGAAAGGCCAGGCACGCGCACCGGCACGACGTTCAGGCGGTGGAACAGATCCTCACGGAAACGCCCGGCCGCGATCTCGTCGCGAAGATCGCGCGAGGTCGAGGAGATTACCCGCACATCCACCTGAACGTCGTTGTCGCCGCCCACACGCCGGAAGCGCTGCTCGACGAGAACCCGCAGGATGCGGCTCTGGGTTTCCCGCGGCATGTCAGCCACTTCGTCCAGATAGAGGGTGCCGCCGTGGGCACGTTCGAACACGCCGATCTTGCGTGGACGACCGCCCTCGCCTTCCTCGCCGAACAGTTCGACGTCCAGGCGCTCGGGCGCCATGCCGGCTGCGCTGACTGCCACAAACTCCTGCCGGGTGCGGGCGCTGGCGGTGTGGATCAGGCGGGCCACCAGCTCCTTGCCCGACCCCGGCGGTCCTGAAACCAGCACACGACTGTTGGCCGGCGCGACCTTGGCGATCATCTGGCGCAGCGCCTGGGCGGCGGCCGACTTGCCCATCAAGCCGTCGGACGTGAAGCTCTGGGCCCGCAGCCGGCGGTTTTCGCGCTTCAGACCCGCAGCCTCCAGCGCCCGCTCGACCACCAGAAGCAGGCGATCGGACTTGAACGGCTTTTCCAGGAACTCGTAGGCCCCGCGCTTGATGGCGCTGACGGCGGTTTCAATATTGCCGTGACCCGAGATCATGATCACCGGCAGGTCCGGATCCAGCGCCTTGACCATGTCGAGCAGCTCCAGCCCGTCCATGCCCCCGCCCTGCATCCAGATGTCGAGCACCAGAAGGGCCGGCTTGCGCGCGCGCAGAGCCGCCAGGGCCTGGTCGGCGTCGGCTGCGGTCCGCACGGCGTAACCCTCGTCCTCGAGGATGCCGGCCACGAGGTCGCGGATGTCGACCTCGTCGTCCACGACAAGCACATCAGCGCTCATATCATTTCCTCTACGCTACCCAAGGCCGCCACGGACAAGCGTGCGGTCGTCGGAAATCTAAGGATTACGCGGGCGCCGTTGCCCTCGCGTGCATCGTTCAGGACAAGGCTGCCCTCGTGGTCTTCCATGATCCGCTTGACGATGGCCAGGCCCAGGCCCGTGCCCTTCTCGCGGGTCGTCACATAGGGCTCGGTCAGCCGGTCGCGGTCGCGCGCCGGCAGGCCCACCCCGTTGTCTTCGATGATCACGCACAGGTCCTGCGCGTCGGAAACCAGGGTGGCGACGATCCGGCCTAGCGGTTGCGGCGACACAAGACGCCGCGCTCCGACCGCCTCGCCTGCGTTCTTGAGAATATTGGTCAGGCCCTGGCCGATCATGCGTGCGTCGCAGGTGATCATGACGTCTGCCTCGACGCCCTCGAACACCACATCGATATCGGGATCAACGAAGCGCTGGGCGAACACGGCCTGGCGGACCATTTCTGTCAGGTTGGCCGGCTCGAAACGCGGAGCAGGCATCCGCGCGAACGCCGAGAACTCGTCGACCATCCGGCCGATGTCGCCCACCTGCCGGATGATCGTCTCGGTGCATCGATCGAAGGTCTCCAGATCGCTGGTGATCTCCTTGCGATACTTGCGCTTGATCCGCTCGGCCGACAGCTGGATCGGGGTAAGCGGGTTCTTGATCTCATGGGCGATGCGGCGCGCAACATCCTTCCATGCAGCGTTGCGCTGGGCGGCAACCAGACGCGTAATGTCATCGAAGGTCAGGACGAGCCCCTCGGCGACCTGACCGGCCCCACGCACCCGCAGGCGGCGGGTTTCGCCCTCGCGCATCAGATCCACTTCGACCTCAGCATCCGAGCGGCCTTCCAGCACGCGCTCGATCACCACGTCGAACTCGGGTGCGGCCTCGATCAGGTTCAGACCAACCGCATCCTCCTGCAGGCTGAGCAGGGTGACAGCCCGCCGGTTCAGGGCCGAGATCCGCCCCTGGGCGTCGAGGCTGACCACACCGGCGCTGACGCCCGACAGCACTGTCTCGATGAACTGCCTGCGCGTCTCGGCGTCCAGACTGGCCGTACGCAAGGCGGCCTGCTGGACCTGTAGATCCGTGGTCATCATGTTGAAGGCGTTGGACAGGGCCCGGATCTCGTCTGGTCCGACCGTGGTGTCGACCCGCGCGTCCAGATCACCCGCCGAGACCCGGCCCGCCGCCTCGACCAGCCCTGCCACTGGTCCCGCGATGGAATTGGCGGCCGCGATGCCCACCCACACGGCGGCAACCAGCACCAGCAGAGCGGTCTCGACATAGCTCAACCCAAAGATCGCCTGGATCCGCACCCGACTTCGCTCGGCGTCGCGATACGAGATCAGCGATTCCTCGGTCTCGATCAGGTGGCTCAGTATGCCCGGGTCGACGGGCCGGACGACATACAGATAGGCGTCAGGAAAGGCTTTCAGGCGATAGAGCGCCCGGAACAGGTCTGCGGACACAAAGCGCTGGGCGATAGCCTCGCCGGTGTCGGTGCCCGCAAAGCTGGACGGCGGCGGCGCCAGGAAGGGCGGCGCGCCCTTGGTTTCGGCGCGGGCCAGGATGCGGCCGTCCCGGTCCAGAAGGTAGGCAGCGGAAAAGCCGTTGTCCTCGGTCAGATCTGACAGGAAGTGGCCGAACGCCACCGGAGCCTGCGACAACGCCGGAGCAGCCCTGTTCAGTTCGGCGGCCATCGGGCGGATGTGCTCGCTGATGTACTTGATCTGCTCGGCCACATAGGAATTGGCGACCTTGGCCGAGTTCTCGACCACTGTGCGCACCCGCTGGCTGAACCACCCCTCGACACCGCGATTGACCAGCACGCCGAAAAACAGCGCTACGATCACAGCCGGTGCCACCGCGGCGAACGAGAAAAGCCCGACAAACCGCAGGTGCAGGCGCGCGCCGGCATCGTTGGCCCGCGCATCGATCATCTCGAACAGCCGAAGGCCGACCACCGTCGCGATCCCGAGGATCAGGACAAGGTTGAAGCCAAGCACGATCAGGATCGCCGTGCTGGCCGGACTGATGGGCCCGCTCTTGGGCGGCGACGAGGCCAAGGCAACGCCGGTGATCGTCAGAAGCGCCGCCAGGGCATAGGCCCCGCCGATTACCGAGCGCGACCGCAAGAGCTCTCGCCACCAGGCCCGACTGAAACGGGTCGGCGGCCCCTCGAACCCGGACGCGGACAGGACTGACGCCATGACGCTAGTTTAGATGGGGGTGTGCCCCAAACTCAACAGCTATGTGCCAATAAAGCTTCAGCGCCTGCCGCGAGTCATTTCCACGCCCAGGTCCTGGATCTTCTTGCGCAGGGTGTTGCGGTTCAGGCCCAGAATTTCGGCGGCCCTCACCTGGTTTCCGCGCGTAGCCGACAAGGTCAGCTGGATCAGGGGACGCTCCACCTCCTGCAGCACCCTGTCGTACAGGCCGGCTGATGGCACGCCGTCCGGCTGGTCTGCGAAATGCGCCGCCAGATGCCGCTCGACCAGCATCGACAGGGTGACCGGCCCCTCGTCGGAGCGCACCGCCGGGGTGTGGTCCTGCAACTCTCGATCGACGATGCGGGCGTTGATCAGCTCCTCGGCATAGAGGGCGCACATCCGTCGGATCAGGTTTTCCAGCTCGCGCACATTGCCGGGCCAGGAGTGGGCCTTCAGGCGATCCAGGGCGCTGGAATCGATCGTTTTGGCGGGCAGGCCCTCGCGATTAGCGCGCAGCAGGAAGGTGCGGGCCAGGTCCGGGATGTCCTCGGTGCGGTCGCGCAGGGGCGGCAGGCGCACGGGCGCGACATTGAGGCGGAAGAACAGGTCCTCGCGGAAAAGGCCCTGCTGGATCAGACCGCGCAGGTCGCGATTGGTGGCAGCGATGATCCGCACATTGGGGCGACGGCCGGTCTTCGGATTGATCACGGGCTCGGTGCCGTCGATTACGCGCAGAAGACGGGTCTGGGCGTCCAGCGGCATGTCGCCGATCTCGTCCAGGAACAGCGTGCCGCCATCGGCCTCGATCAGGCGACCCAGATCGCCCTCGCCGCGTCCGAACAGCTCGGTCTCGACCCGTTCGCGAGGCACGGCGGCCAGGTTGATGACCACGAACTTGCCGTCGCGACGACGACCCAGTTCGTGCAGGGCGCGGGCGACCAGCTCCTTGCCGGTCCCGCTTTCGCCCAGGATCAGCACCGTCAGGTCGGCGCCGACCAGGCGGGCGATGGTTCGATAGACCTCCTGCATCGGTGCCGAGCGACCGATCAGGGGCAGGCGCTCGTCACGCATGGCCCGGGCCTGGGCCTTGGACGCCTCCGCATCGGCTGGACGCGACAGGGCCCGGCGGGCTGCAGCGGTGACATCATCCAGGTCAAAGGGCTTGGAGATGTATTCAAACGCCCCGGCATCGGCGGCATTGACCGCCGTCAGCAGGGTGTTCTGGGCGCTCATCACGATGATCGGCAGCTTGGGCCGTTCCTTGCGGATGCGCGGCAGCACGTCGAAGACGTTCTCGTCGGGCATCATCACGTCGGTGACGACCAGATCGCCTTCACCGTCGGTGACCCATTTGAGCAGGGTCGTGGCGTTGCCCGTCGCCCGGACCTGGTAGCCCAGGCGGGTAAAGGCCTGGCTGAGCACGAGCCTGATCGAGGAATCGTCGTCGGCGATCAGGATCTTCTTGCTGGCGGCGTTCATACTCACGCGTCTCCAGAGGAGGGTTCAGGGGCCACGGGCAGCAGCACGCGGAATACGGTACGGCCGGGCTCGGATTCAAAATCGATCAGTCCGCCATGGGCGGTGACCAGCTTGGTGACCAGCGCCAGGCCGAGACCGGTGCCGTTGGCCTTGGTGGTGACGAAGGGTTGGAACAGGTGATCGCGCAGGGTCTGGGGCACGCCCGGACCGTTGTCCTGCACCCGCACCTCGATCGGCGCGCCCGCGGCGGTCTTGCCGTCGGCGCCGCGCACGCGAACGCCGGGGCGCCAGGCGGTGTTGATCGAGATCGCCCCGCGCCCGTCGCCGCGCATATGGGCGGCTTCGGCGGCGTTCTTGACCAGATTCAGGAAGATCTGGATCAGGTGATCCTCATCGCCCCAAACCGACGGCAGCGAGGGGTCATAGCTTTCGCGCAAAGACAGGCCGTCAGCCACGCCGTTGGCGACCAGGGCGCGCACGCGGTCCAGCACCTGGTGGATATTCACCGGCTCGCGCGGGGTCGGCGCGTCGTCAGAGAAGGCCTCCATGCGGTCCACCAGGCGGCGAATCCGGTCAGTCTCGTCCACAATCAGCTGGGCCAGCGGCTGGTCGACCGCCGATGCGCCGGTCTTCAGCAACTGCGCGGCACCGCGGATACCCGCCAGAGGATTCTTGATTTCATGAGCCAGCATCTTGCCCAGCCCGACCACCGAGCGCAGCCCGGCGGCGTCAGAGGCGCGTTCAACGCTGAGCACCCCCTTGACGTGAAGGGTCAGCAGGACCGAGCCGTCGCCCAGCGGCGCAGCCGCGCCGTCGGCCTCAAAGGGCGGCTGGCCGAACAGATTGACCTCGACGCCGTGCTCGCGAACCAGCGAACCCTCGAAGATGGCCCGGTCCAGAAGCGCCACCAGAACCGAGCCTGGCGGCAGGGCAGCGCGGAAGCGGCCCCGGGCCAGCAGCGACAGCCCATGCCCGAACAGCGCCTCGGCCGCCTCGTTGACGGCGACAAGCCCACCTTCCCGATCGATCACCAGGGCCGGTTCGGGATTGAGGTCGAAGGCGGCGGATTTCAGCGCATCGGGCGCCTTGCCGCCCAGAACACGCGCACGGTCGCTCATGCGGCGGCCCTCCGATCTTCCAGCCAAAGTCGTTTCAAGCCCCGCTCGATCGCGTCTGGTGCCTCCAGCCGGCACAGCTCGGCTCGCGCCGCGCGGCGCGCCTCCGGCGTATCAGGCCAGGGCGCAGCATCGATGTAAGAGGCCAGGTGCTTGCGGAACATCTTCAGGCCCAGCCCTTCGCCGTAGAAGTCGAGGCTGCGCCGGAAGTGTGTCAGGGCGATCGCGAGGCGCTCCTCGGCATCAGGCTCGACGAAGGCGCGCCCCTCGAGCGCGGCCTCTATAGCTCCTGCAATCCAGGGGCGGCCATAGACTCCGCGACCGATCATCACCCCGTCCGCGCCCGACTGATCCAGCGCCTTGCGCGCGCTGTCGCCGTCGATGATGTCGCCATTCACCAGCACGGGAACGGAAACCGCCGCCTTGACCTCGGCGACGGCCGACCAGTCGGCGACACCCTTGTAGAACTGGCTGCGCGTGCGGCCATGGACTGTAATCGCCTTGGCGCCGGCCGCTTGCGCGCGGCGCGCGATGTCGGCGGCGTTGCGCAGATTGTCATCCCACCCCAGACGCATCTTCACTGTAACGGGCACATCGACAGCGGCGACCGCCGCAGCGACCAGAGCCGAGGCGAGTTCGGGCTCGCGCATGATCGCTGAGCCCGACTGCTGACCGGCGGAGACTTCCTTGGCGGGGCAGCCAAAATTCAGATCGACGATCTGCGCACCGGCCAACGCGGCCATGCGTGCGCCCTGCGCCATCAAATCGGGATCCCGACCAACCAATTGCACGACCATCAGCGGCAAGCCTTCGCCCACAGCGGCGCGGCGCACCACATCGGGCCGGCCTCGCGCAAATTCAGCGCAAGCCACCATCTCGGTTGCCACATAGGGCGCACCGAGCGCCGTGGCCGTTTCCCTGAAGGGCAGATCGGAGACTCCCGTCATGGGCGCGATCCAGACGCGCCCACGAACCTCCACTCCACCGACATCGAGCGCATTGCTCATTTTGTGATCATCCCCACCGCCATCTTTTTAGGCACATTGTGCAGCGCAGTAAAGCCTTGATCGCTGGACAACCGCATCGACGCGACTAAGACACCGGTCATGAGCTTCTCCGTTGTGATCGTCGCCGCCGGCTCCGGAAGCCGCGCAGGCCCCGGCCAGGCCAAGCAATGGCGCAGGCTGGCGGATAAACCGGTTCTGCGCTGGTCCGTCGAGGCCTTCCTCGCCGCCGGCGCCACAGACATCGTGGTGGTCACCACCGAAGACGGTGAGATGGCCCTGCCGGACGTCCTTTCCGGCTTGCGCGGCTGGCGCGTAGCGCGTGGCGGGACCACCCGCGCCCTCTCGGTCCAGTCGGGCCTGAGCGCCCTGGCTGAACGTCCAGCCGATGAACCCGTTCTGGTCCATGACGCCGCCCGGCCGTTCGCGCGCGAGACCATCATAGCGGCCCTGCTGGACGCCTTGAAGGGCGCGGACGGCGCCATCCCCGCCCTGCCCGTCGCCGACACGCTCAAGCGCGCCGTGCCCGGCGAGCGTCCGTTGACGACACCGCGCGAACATCTGTGGCGCGCCCAGACGCCCCAGGCGTTCTCGCGCAGCCGTCTGCTGGCCGCCTACGCCGCCTGGACCAGCCCCGCCGAACCGACCGACGACGCCCAGGTTATCGAGGCCATGGGCGGCGTCGTGGCCCTCGTGCCCGGCGATCCGCTTTTGATGAAACTGACCTATCCGGAGGACTTCGCCATGGCCGAACTGCTTGCGGGCTCGGCCCGGATCACCCGGGTCGGCCAGGGCTTCGACGCCCATCGCTGGGGTCCCGGCGAGTCGGTCTGGCTTTGCGGCGTCGAGATCGCCCACGATGAGACCCTGATCGGCCATTCGGACGCCGACGCCGGCTTGCACGCCCTGACCGACGCCCTGCTCGGGGCTGTCGGCGAGGGCGACATCGGCGACCATTTCCCGCCGACCGACCCGCAATGGAAGGGCGCGGCGTCCGACAAATTCCTGATTCACGCCGCCGATCTGGTGCGCGCCAAGGGCGGCGTGATCATCAATGTCGATGTGACGCTGATCTGCGAGCGCCCCAAGATCAAACCGCACAGGGCGGCCATGCGCGAACGTTTGGCGCAGATTCTGTCGCTTCCGCTCGACCGGGTCAGCGTCAAGGCGACAACAACCGAGAAGATGGGCTTCACCGGTCGGGGCGAGGGCCTGGCGGCCCAGGCCATTGTTGCGGTCGAGACTCCCGCCTGAGCCGTGTAGGCTGCCCCCACCCCGCAGGAGACGCCGATGTTCCCGCTCGAAATCCAGACCCTGGCCCGCCTGCTCATCGACGAGGCGCGCTCCAAGTCTTTGCGGATCGTCACGGCTGAAAGCTGCACCGGGGGCCTGGTGGCGGGCGCGATCTGCGCCATTTCCGGCGCGTCTGACGTCTTCGAGCGCGGCTTCGTCACCTACACCAACCGCGCCAAGTCCGAGATGTTGGGCGTGCCCGGTGACCTGATCGCCGACCATGGGGCGGTTTCCGAACCTGTTGCGCGGATGATGGCCGAGGGCGCTCTGGAAAACAGCAATGGCCATGTCGCTGTTTCGATCACCGGGGTGGCCGGTCCAGGTGGCGGCTCGCCGATGAAGCCAGTCGGTACGGTTCACTTCGCCGTGGCGCGCGCCAACCGTTCGGTCGTGCATCGCCATGAGGGCTTCGATGGCCAGACTCGCGAAGACGTCCAGTTGGCGGCGATCCGAACGGCGCTGGAGATGCTGCGCGAGGCCGTGGCCTGACCGTGCCTGAAGCGCCCCCCTTCGACTGGCGGCGCTTCGTCGGCAAGGGCCTTTCGCGATCGGCGCTGGCTGCTGCGGCCCGACGCCGAAGCGAGATCCGTCATGCCCTCCGCGTATCCGCCGCCGTCGGCGCGACCTTCGCCCTGGCCACCCTGCTGAAGCTTCCGCAGGGCTATTGGGCGGTGTTCACGGCGGTGATCGTGGTCCAGGCCAGCCTGGGCGGCACCATCACCGCCTCCATCGAACGCTTCATGGGCACGGTCGTCGGGGCGCTGGCCGGCGCCGGCGCGGCCTATCTTCATACGCGCTGGCCGCAATTTGGCGGTCTGATCCTGTGCGCCACGGTCGCCCTCACGGCACTGTTGGCGGCCGTCCGCCCGGCGTTCAAGGTGGCCCCGGTCACGGTGGTGATCATGCTGATCGGCACGACCACCCATATCGAGCCCCTGACGGCGGCGTTTTATCGCGTGATCGAGATCACCCTCGGCAGTCTCGTGGGGGTCGCTGCGACCTTGCTGATCTTTCCCGCCCGCGCCCATGGTGCCGTGGTGGCCTGTGTCCGCGAGATCACGACGCTGAACACCGATCTGCTGACCCACTACACCAAGGTGCTGCGCGGCCAGCCCAGTAACCTGTCGACGGCCGATCATTACGACGCCAACCGCGCCGCCATGGCCAGGCTGCAAACGGCGATGACCGAGTCCGACCGCGAGACCGCGACGCACCTGAGCAATCGATCGGCGCCCGAGGCCCTGCCCCGCACCCTATGGCGACAGCGCAACGACATCGTGATGATCGGCAGGGCCTTGGCCCAGCCTGTGGCCATCCCGGACCTGGTCGAGCCCGCAGCCGCCATGATCGAGGCCGCAACGACATTTCTCACCCAGGCCACGGGCCTGATCGCCGACGGCCCTCGCCCCGACAGGCTGGCCCTGGCGCAAGCGCACAACCGCTTTCAGGCGTCCATCGAGACCTTGAGAGCAGAAGGCGCGATCCGCGATCTGGCGTTCGACGATGCAGCGCGCGTGTTCGGACTGGTGTTCGCCATCGAGAATCTGCACGCCAATCTGGGCGATCTGGCTGACCGCCTTGAAGAGCGCAGTGAAACCGCTGACTAGGCCCCGGGCGCGCCGTGGATTGCGCGCGCCCGAGCCTCGAAACAGGCGATCAACTTGTCGGCCGCCCGGTCGAGATTTGCGGCCAGAAGAGCATCCAGCATCCGCGACTTGAACGCGAAGTCGATGACGAATTCGACAAGGGTTTCATCACCTTGTGGCGAAAATTTCCATTGGTTTGAAAGCCGCTTGAAGGGCCCATACAGCAGACTGACATCGACGGTCAGATGCTCGGCGTCACGATGCACACGGGTGGCGAACTTTTCCCGCAGGAACGAGAATCCGACCTGGGCTTCAGCATCGATGGTGCTGACCGCGCCGTCCTCCCGCCCGTTCCATGTGCGCATGGCGGTTATCCAGGGCACAAACCGCGGATAGGCCTCCACATCGCCAACCAGCGCAAAAAGCTGCTCGGGCGTGTAGGGCAAAACCCGCGTGACGACGTGGCGATGCAAGGCCCTAAGCTGTCCGCGCGTCCAGCGCCCGGCGCGCGGCCTGCAGCTTGGCGAAGTCTTCGCCGGCATGATGCGACGAGCGCGTCAGGGGGCTGGCAGAGACCATCAGAAAGCCCTTGGCGCGGGCGATGGCCTCATAGGCCTTGAACTCGTCAGGCGTCACGAAGCGGTCAATGGCGGCATGCTTGCGGGTGGGCTGCAGGTACTGGCCGATGGTGATGAAGTCGACGCCGGCGCTGCGCATGTCGTCCATCACCTGCATGACCTCTTCCTTGGTCTCGCCCAGCCCGACCATCAGGCCCGACTTGGTGAACTGGGTGGGGTCGCGCTGCTTGACGCGGTCCAGCAGGCGCAGGGACTGGTAGTAGCGGGCTCCAGGGCGGATCTTCAGATAGAGGCGCGGCACGGTTTCAAGGTTGTGGTTGAAGACGTCCGGGCGGGCGTCGATCACGACGTTCTCGGCCTGGTCCTTGCGCAGAAAGTCCGGCGTCAGGATCTCGATGGTCGTGCCCGGCGCAGCAGCGCGGATGGCCAACACGACCTGGGCGAAGTGATGGGCACCGCCGTCAGCCAGGTCATCGCGATCGACCGAGGTGATGACAACATGCTTGAGGCCCATCTTGGCGACAGCCTCGGCCACGCGGCGCGGCTCATCGGCGTCCAGGGCGTTGGGCAGGCCCGTAGTGACGTTGCAGAAGGCGCAGGCCCGCGTGCAGATCTCGCCCATGATCATCATGGTCGCGTGCTTCTGGCTCCAGCACTCGCCAATGTTGGGACAGGCCGCCTCTTCGCAGACCGTGGTCAGCTTGTGGTCGCGGACGATGCCCTTGGTCTCGTTGTAGCCGGGCGAGCCGGGCGCACGGACGCGCAGCCACTCGGGCTTTCGCAGCACCGGCGTATCGGGGCGGTTTTGCTTTTCGGGATGGCGCGCGGCCCGGTCATCCGGGTTGCGTGCCTTCAGTGTGTCGATCACCGTGGCCATAGGGCCTAAATCGGACGTCTTGGCCTCCGGATCAAGCACGCGATCTTGCATAGCGCGCAAAGGCGCGAAATGACTGGCTCAGATGCACCTCCGCCGCCTCGCCCTTCTGTTGATCTTGTGCCTTGCGGGCTGCGGAGACGCCGGCTCGCGCGCGCCGTTCGCCGATAGCCGGTCCCCGCCGGCCCTTGCGCCGAGGTTCTATGCCCCGGACAACTGGGCTTGGGGCTATGTGAGGGTCGGCGATGACCTGGTGCAGCGCTACGGCGTCTCCGCCCCTGCCGTAGGTCCGCGCGCGACGGTGCTGATTCTCTCGGGCTATGGCGAACCCGCCGAGGCCTGGTTCGAGACCATCCGACGCTTGAACAGCGACGGCTATACGGTCTGGCTGCTGGAGCGGCAGGGCCAGGGCGGTTCCGAGCGCGCGACGCCCTGGCGCGATCTTGGCCACGTCGACAGCTTCGATCCCGACGCCGCCGCCGTGCGCGCCATGGTCAAGGTGGTGATCCGCCCGAACGGCGAGACGCCGCTGGTGGTGCTGGGCCATTCCGAAGGGGCGCTGGTGGCCCTGCGTGCGGTTCAGACCGGACTCGCTGTTGATGGCCTGATCCTGTCATCACCGGCACTGGAACTGGCCCACCTGCCGCGCTCGCCCGAGGAGACGGCCAGGATGGCCGATTGGGCGCGCCGCCTGAAGCTGGGCTGGCTGAAAGCACCGGCGGAGCCTGGCTGGCAACGCGAGGGGCCCGATGACCATGCAGCAGGCCAGACAAGCGACCGACAGCGCGGCGCCGTCCGGCAGGCCTGGATGCTGGCCAATCCCGACCTGCGGATGGGCGCGCCCTCGCTGGGATGGCTGGCGGCCTTCTCTGAGGCCTCACGATGGGCCCAGAGTGACGCCGCCAGGGTGAGGACGCCTGTACTGATGCTGACGGCGGGTCAGGACGGCGTGGTTCGCCCGGCACCCCAGACGAGAACCTGCAAGGCCATGGCCACTTGTCATGAGATCCGCCTGCCGGCCGGGCGTCATGCCCTGCATCTGGAGGCCGACGCCGTTCGCAATCCTTGGATAGCGCAGGTAGAGGGCTTCATTCGCTCGCGGATCGAGGCCGGCAATCGACCCCTCAAGGCGCGACCTCACCAATTGTGACTCTTCCTTGCAAAGCTGGACCGTCCCCGGCAGAGTCCGTCACTCAAGAACGAAAGCGATGACGCTTTTCGGGGAGGCTTCGCCGGAATGCCGGTAGTTTTCAAAGCGGAAGACGGCCAAAAGGCACTCTTCGACGCCCTCATTGACGCGCGCGATACCTATGGCGCGAAAAAACCCATCCTTGAGGACCAGGATCGCAACCCGCTCAGCTACACCGATCTGATCCGGGCCAGCTTCGCCCTGGGTCGCAAGATCGCGGCTATGACCAAGCCGGGCGAGAACGTCGGCGTACTGCTGCCTTCGGGCTCTGCAGCCGTGGTGACGTTCTTTGCGCTGCACGCTTTCGGGCGCGTGCCGACCATGCTGAACTTCACCGCAGGCCTGCGAAACCTGAAAGCCGCCTGCGAGCTCGCAAAGGTCAAGCGCGTGCTGACCGCCCACAAGTTCATCGAGCTGGGCAATCTGCACGACATCGTCGATGCGCTGGAGGGCCAGGCGACGATCACCTATCTGGAAGACGTGCGTGGCACGATCGGCCTGAGCGACAAGCTCTTCGCCGCCGCCGCCGGCCTTTTTCCACGCCAGTTCCGGGCACCGGCCAAGCCGTCGGACCGGGGGGTGGTTCTGTTCACCTCCGGCAGCTTCGGCGCGCCGCGCGGTGTGGTGCTGAGCCAGGCCAACATGGTCACCAACGCAGAACAGGTTGCGGCCCATATCGCCCTGGATCCGGACTGGGTGTTTTTCAACCCCCTGCCCGTCTTCCACTGCTTTGGCCTGACCGGCGGTGTCATCCTGCCGCTGCTGAAAGGCATGAAGGCCTTCCAGTACCCCTCGCCGCTGCACACCAAGCAGATCCCGCCCCTGGTCAAGGACACCGGTGCCTCGGTGCTGTTCGCCACCGACACCTTCCTCAACCACTATGCCCGGGCCTCGGACAGCGACGAGCTTTCCGGTTTGAGGTTTATCGTCTGCGGCGCTGAAAAGGTTCGGGAAGAAACCCACAACCTGATCAACGAAAAGTTCGGCAACGTACCGGTTCTGGAGGGCTATGGCGCGACCGAGGCCTCGCCTGTCATCGCCGTCAACAAGCCTGACGACAATCGGCGCGGTACAGTCGGCGGACTCCTGCCGGGCCAAGATTACCGTATCGAGCCGGTCGAGGGCATTCCCGAAGGCGGTCGCCTGCTGGTGCGCGGGCCTAACGTGATGCTGGGCTATCTGCGCGAGGACGGCGGCGTGGATGCGCCCGACGGCGGCTGGCACGATACCGGCGACGTGGTGATCATGACCGGCGACAACTGGATCACCATCAAGGGCCGGGTGAAGCGCTTCGCCAAGATTGGCGGCGAGATGGTCTCTCTGACCGCCGCAGAAGACCTGGCGGCCGCCGTCTGGCCCGATGGCCGCCACGCCGTGATCTCGATGCCGGACAAGAAGAAGGGCGAGAAGCTGGTGCTGGTCACCGACCGCCAAGACGCTGCCGTTTCGCAACTGGTGGCCCATGCCCAGACCATCGGCGCGCCGGAACTGGCGGTGCCGCGCAAGATCCTGAAAGTGCCCGAAGTGCCGGTTCTGGGCAGCGGCAAGACCGACTATGTCGCCATCCAGCGCATGGCTGATCAGGACGCCCGCGCGGCTTAAGGCAGTTCACCACCACGAACGAAAAACGCCGCGCCCGGTGAGAACCCGGCGCGGCGTTTGCGTTTTAAGCCCAGACCTGGATCAGATGTGCAGGACGCGCCCGTAGGAATCCAGGGCGGCCTCATGCATGGCCTCCGACATGGTCGGGTGGGCATAGACGATGCCGAAGATGTCTTCCTCAGTGGCCTCGAGCGTGATCGCCGTCACAAAGCCCTGGATCATTTCCGTGACCTCGTGACCGATCATGTGCGCCCCGATCAGGGCGCCGGTCTTGGCGTCGAACACGGTCTTGACGAAGCCTTCGGTCTCGCCAGCCGCCACGGCCTTGCCGTTGACCTTGAACGGGAAGCGACCGGCCTTGACCTCGATGCCAGCGGCCTTGGCACCCGCTTCGGTGTAGCCCACAGAGGCAACCTGCGGGTTGGCATAGGTGCAGCCCGGGATAGGCGAGTGGACGTTGGGGCTCTTGAAGCCGGCGATGAACTCGGCGGTGTGAATGCCTTCGTGGCTCGCCTTGTGGGCCAGCCACGGCGCGCCGGCGACGTCGCCGATGGCGTAGAGGCCGGCCACATTGGTCTCGCCGTGCTTGCCGGTGACGACATGGCCGCGATCGGTGGTCAGGCCGACGGCTTCGGTCCCCTCGGTGTTAGGCACGATGCCGATGGCGACGATGCACTTTTCGGCGGTCAGCTGCTCGGCCTTGCCGCCGACTTCGACCGAGACCGACACGCCCGTGGCGGTCTTGTCGATCTTGGTCACCTTGGCGGCGATGCGGAACTTGATGCCGCGCTTCTCGAAAGCTTTCTGAGCCGCCTTGGACACCTCGGCGTCTTCGACCGGCATGATGCGGTCAACGGCCTCGACCACCGTCACCTCGGCGCCCAGGGCGCGATAGAAGCTGGCGAACTCGATGCCGATGGCGCCCGAGCCGATCACGACCAGCGACTTGGGCATGCTCTTGGGCGCCAGGGCGTCGCGATAGGTCCAGACCTTATCGCCGTCCGACACCGCACCGATGGCGGGGATGTTGCGGGCGCGTGCACCGCTGGCCAGGATGACATTTTTGCCCTGGATGGTGCGGCTGCCCCCGGCCTTGAGGGCCACGACGACCTTCGGAGCGGGCACACCCTTTTCGAGCTTGGCCTCGCCCTCGATGACCTCGATCTTGTGCTTCTTCATCAGATAGGCGATGCCGCCCGACATGGTCTTGGCCACGCCACGCGAGCGCTCGATGATCTTGGTGAAGTCGAAGGCCGGCTTCTCGACCGACAGGCCATAGCTGTCGAGGTGCGACAGCTGCTCGAAGATCTCGCCGGACTTCAGCAGGGCCTTGGTCGGGATACAGCCCCAGTTCAGGCAGATCCCGCCCAGGTTCTCGCGCTCGACGATCGCCGTCTTCAGGCCCAGTTGGCTCGCGCGAATGGCAGCGACATAGCCGCCAGGACCAGCGCCGATGACGACGACATCGAATTCGGTGGACATGTTCATCTTACCCTAGCTTGGACGTCGCCCGAGGGGAGCCGGGCGGCCTCGTTCGATCGGCCGCAAGGCCGGTCCGGGAGTTAAAGCAAGGCCTCGACTGCGGCCTTGAGGTCTTCCGGCTTGGTGGTCGGCGCAAAGCGCTCGACGACCTCGCCGTCACGATCGATCAGGAACTTCGTAAAGTTCCACTTGATGCCTTCGGTCCCCAGAACGCCCTTCTGTGCCTTCTTCAGGAAGGTATAGAGCGGGTGTGCCGAGGGGCCGTTGACGTCAATCTTGGCCAGCATCGGGAAGGTCACGTCGTAGGTCAGCGAACAGAAGCTCGCGATCTCTTCGGCATTGCCGGGCTCCTGCGCACCAAACTGGTTGCAGGGAAAGCCCAGCACCGTCAGGCCCCGGTCCTGGTATTCGCGGAACAGCGCTTCCAGGCCTTCAAACTGCGGGGTGAACCCGCACTTGCTGGCCGTATTGACGATCAGCAGAACCTTTCCGCGATAGTCGGCCAAGCTCACTTCCTGGCCGTCCAGCGTCTTGGCCGAGTAGTCATAGACCGACATGGCGCTCTCCTGCCCTTTCCGTTGATCAGACGATCAGGGTCAGCGGCTCTTCGATCAGCGGCTTGAAGGCCGCCAGGAACTTGGCACCGATCGCGCCGTCGACCACGCGGTGATCGCAGGTCAGGGTCACGGTCATCACGGTGGCCACGGCCAGCTGGCCGTTCTTGACCACCGGACGTTGCTCGCCGGCCCCGACGCTCATGATCGCCCCCTGCGGCTCGTTGATGATCGAGGCGAAGGCCTTGATCCCGAACATGCCCAGGTTGGAGACCGAGAAGGTGCCGCCCTGGAATTCCTCGGGCTTCAGCTTCTTGCCTTTGGCACGGGCCGCCAGATCCTTCACCTCGGCCGAGATCTGGGCCAGGCCCTTGGTCTCAGCGGCGCGAACGATCGGAGTAATCAGGCCGCCGTCGATGGCCACGGCCACGGCGATGTCGGCATGCTTGTGCATGGCGATACCTTCGGGCGTGTACGAGGCATTGGCCTCCGGCACGCGCTTCAGGGCCACGGCCACGGCCTTGATGATGATGTCGTTGACCGACACCTTCACGCCCTGGTCACCCAGCAGGCTGTTGATCTTGCCACGGGCCGCCAGCAGGGCGTCGATTTCGAGATCGATGGTCAGCGGGAAGTGCGGCACGTCGCGGAAGCTATCGGTCAGGCGACGGGCGATGGTCTTGCGCATGCCGTCCAGCGGGATCAGGTCATAGGAGCCGGCGGGAATACCCATCTGCTCGAGCGACAGGGCCTGACGCGGAGCGGCTGCGGCAGCCGGAGCCGGCGCAGCCTTGGCGGGCGGAGCGGCGGCGGGAGCGCCCTTGCCGGCACCTTCAACGTCGGCCTTGACGACGCGACCGTGCGGGCCGCTGCCCTTGATGGACTTCAGGTCCAGACCAGCGGCCTGGGCCAGGCGACGGGCCAGTGGCGAGGCGAATACGCGCGAACCGTCCGCCGCGACCGGAGCCGGAGCGGCCGCAACCGGTGCCGCAGCAGCCGGCGCAGCGGCCTTGGGCGCTTGCGCGGCAGGGGCTGCGGTCGGAGCCGACGCGGGGCTGTCGCCCTCACCCGCCAGCTTGGCGATCAGGGCGTTGACCTTGACGTTTTCAGTGCCGGCCTCGACCAGGATGGCCTCGACCACGCCTTCGTCGACAGCTTCGACTTCCATCGTCGCCTTGTCGGTCTCGATCTCGGCGATCACGTCGCCGGCCTTGACGGTGTCACCCACCTTCACGTGCCACTTGGCGAGGGTGCCCTCCTCCATGGTGGGCGACAGGGCGGGCATCAGGATGTCGATCGACATTGAGTGTCTTCCTCAAGCGTTCGGGACGTTTTCGGCCGGGCCGTCGTCCGCTCGATCTCGCGCCGGGGCGAGGCGTTGTTCAGGGCCGCATTCGAAACGGCCCACATCCGACAGGTATGCAGCGATCGCCGCGTTCCCGCCAGACGTGAGCCGAGTCTTCATCAGCGGTAGCAGACCTTCTTGGCGGCCGTGACGATCTTCTCGACTGACGGCAGCGACAGGGCTTCCAGATTAGCCGCATAGGGCAACGGCACGTCTTCCTGGTGGACCCGCAGCGGCGGGGCGTCGAGGTAGTCGAAGCCGTGCTCGGTGATGCGGGCGACGATCTCGGCACCCACACCCATTGGACCCCAGCCTTCTTCGGCCGTGACCAGACGGTTGGTCTTCTTGACGCTTTCCAGGATCGTTGCGTGGTCCATCGGGCGGATGGTCCGCAGATCGACGACTTCGGCCGAAATGCCTTCGGCGGCGAGCGCCTCGGCGGCCTTCAGGCAGAACCCGACCATGCGGCTATAGGCCACCAGGGTGACATCCGTGCCTTCGCGGCGGACCTTGGCCTTGCCGATCGGCACGACATAGTCCTCGACATCCGGGATATCGAACTCCAGCCCGTACATCATCTCGTGTTCGAGGAAGACGATGGGGTTGGGGTCGCGGATCGCGGCCTTCAGCAGGCCCTTGGCATCGGCTGCGTCATAGGGCGCGATGACCTTCAGACCGGGCACATTGCCATACCAGGCCGCATAGTCCTGGCTGTGCTGCGCGCCGACCCGCGAGGCCGCGCCGTTGGGGCCGCGGAACACGATCGACGACTTGATCTGACCGCCCGACATGTAGAGCGTCTTGGCGGCCGAGTTGATGATGTGGTCGATCGCCTGCATGGCGAAGTTCCAGGTCATGAACTCGACGATGGGCTTGAGGCCCGCCATCGCCGCGCCGACGCCCATGCCGGCAAAGCCGTGCTCGGTAATCGGGGTGTCGATGACTCGCTTGTCGCCGAACTCCTGCAGCAGGTCGCGGCTGACCTTGTAGGCGCCCTGATACTGGGCGACTTCCTCGCCCATCAGGAAGACGCGGTCGTCGCGACGCATCTCTTCGGCCATGGCGTCGCGCAGGGCGTCGCGCACGGTGATCTTCTTCATCGGCGTACCGGCCGGAATTTCCGGATCGGCGAAGTTCGACGCAGAGGCCACAGGAGCGGCAGCGACGACGGGCGCAGCGGAAACAACCGCCTCGACGACGACGGGCGCGGGAGCCGACGGCGCAGCGCCGGCCTCACCGGCCAGACGCGCGATAGGCGTGTTGACCTTCACGTTCTCGGTTCCGCCGGGCACAAGGATGGCCTCCACCACGCCCTCATCGACGGCTTCGACTTCCATCGTCGCCTTGTCGGTCTCGATCTCAGCGATCACGTCGCCGGCCTTGACGGTGTCGCCTTCCTTCACCAGCCACTTGGCCAGGGTGCCCTCTTCCATGGTCGGCGAGAGGGCGGGCATGAGGATGTCCAGGCTCACTGGGCGGCCTCCAGATAAACGTCAGTGTACAGTTCGGACGGATCCGGCTCGGGGCTGGTCCGGGCGAATTCAGCGGCTTCAGCGACGATGCGCTTCACGTCGGCGTCGATGCCCTTCAGGTCATCCTCGGTGACGCCGGCCTTGGCGAGGCGCTCCTTGAGGTGGTCGATGGGATCGCGGGTCTGCTTGACCTCATCGACCTCTTCCTTGGTGCGGTACTTGGCCGGGTCGGACATCGAGTGGCCGCGATAGCGATAGGTCTTCATCTCGAGGATGTAGGGACCCTGGCCGCTGGCGGCGTGCTCGCGGGCGCGGGCACCGGCTTCACGCACGGCCACAACGTCCATGCCGTCAATCTCTTCGCCCGGGATCCGGAACGAAACGCCGCGCTTGTGGAAGGCGGTTTCCGAGGCCGAGCGCTCGACGCTGGTGCCCATGGCGTACTGGTTGTTCTCGATCACGTACACGACCGGCAGCTTCCACAGCTGGGCCATGTTGAAGCTCTCGTAGACCTGGCCCTGGTTGGCCGCGCCGTCGCCGAAATAGGCGTACGAGACGTTGCCGTTGCCCTTGTAGTGGTTGGCCAGTGCCAGGCCGGTGCCGAGCGCCACCTGGGCGCCGACGATGCCGTGGCCGCCGTAGAAGCCGGTCTCGATGTCAAACATGTGCATCGAACCACCCTTGCCGCGCGACGAGCCGCCTGCGCGACCGGTCAGCTCGGCCATGACTTCCTTGGGGTCCATCCCGGCGGCCAGCATGTGGCCGTGATCGCGATAGCCGGTGATGATCTGGTCGCCTTTAGTCGAGATCGACTGCATGCCGACCGCGATGGCTTCCTGGCCGATATAGAGGTGGCAAAACCCGCCGATCAGACCCATGCCGTACAGCTGTCCGGCCCGCTCCTCGAAGCGACGGATAAGCAGCATGCTCTGATAGAACTTGAGAAGCTCTTCCTTGCTGACAAATGTATTGACACCGGTGTCACTACCCTTGCCCTCGGAGGCCTCAACCTTGCGCGAACGCGCCATTCAAATCTCCCTGGCCAATCTTCATCGCGGCCTTCATCTCAGACCATATCCAGCCGAACGAGTCGTCGGTTCCGCTAAGGAAATGCCCGTCATGCACCGCCAAGACCGATCCCGGTTCGGATGATCCGGGCGAAAACGACAGCTCGCTCCCGGAACACTTAGCCGCCCCAACGTTAACGCCGGGTGCGGATCACGTAGTCCCTAGGGTCGGCATATCCCAGAAGTGAACGCGCACGTTCCTCAAGGAGATCAGCTGACAAACTGCCGTTGCGTAATAGACGAGCCCGGGCCTCCAGGTCCATCCTCTCCGCGCGGATCTTCTTGAGTTCCTTCGTCTTGGCAGCAAGATCAGCGGTGCGCTGAGAGATCGACAGCAGGCCTCGCTCACCCGTCAGGGCGTGAAAAACGAAGTAGAAGATCAGGAAAAGGATCGCTGCGGTCGGCAGGATCGGTTGCAGTCGGGCGAACATCTGGAATTCCCGGAGAGGGACCACCAGAGTCGCAGATCGTGCTTAACGCCTTCTAAATTCAGGGGTCGCGAGACGCGCTGCTCGTGCGAAGCGCGGTGCCCGACGATGTTTCATATGAGATGGTTTCATCGGCATCTAGATACCGCATCGCGGCGCCCTGTTCGCGGCTGCGAAACCCCGCCGAACGACGCTACGATTGCGCCGTTCGGGCGCTTATAGAAAAATTGTGCAGCATCGCTCCGCATTCGCCTCCCCAAAAGGCACCGGCGCCCGAGAATCGCCATGCTTGCGTTCCGTGTTATCGTGCAAAGGTTGTGGAAACGCGGTGGGGACCATGCAGGATCGACGTCGTGTGATCATCGGTGTTGGCGCAGCAGCGGTTTTAGCGCCGTTGCCAGGGACCGGCCTCGCCGAAGAGGGGGTCGTGAAGGGGCGCCGCGGCGGCCCGAACATGATCAAGGGCGATCCACCCCGTCTGGATTTCGGCGGGGGCCTCCTGATCCCCATGAACGCCACGATCTTTCGCACGCTCTGGGAAGGAGAGGATCGCTGGGTCACCTACGGCCGGGCGGTCTCGCCGCGCAAGGCACGCGCCATGGGACAGGCCGAAACGGCGGCCATAGGGTCGATGAAGCTGATGCTGATGACCCTGGCCTTCGCCCCCGAGCGCCTGGTGCGGTTCGAAACCTGCGGCTGGAAGCTGAAGTCGGGGAACACGGCTGATCTGGTGATGGGCGATATAGCCCTGCCCGGCCGACCAGTCATGCCAACGGTCGATGAGGTTTCCAGCGCGTTGGCGGAGGTTCCGGAAGGCGGATCGGTGGGCGAACCGGCCTATCGCGCGATCACCGGCTACATGGTTATGAAAAAGGACGCCCCACTCAGCTACGTCAAGGAAAAGGCGCAGCTTCTGTCTGAAGCCGCGCCTTCCTGAGTTTCAGACCTTAAAGGGCGATTAGCGGCCCTTGAGCGCCGAGCGACCGGCATAGATGGCCTGGTCGTCCAGCATCTGCTCCAGGCGCAGCAGCTGGTTGTACTTGGCCAGCCGGTCAGAGCGGGCCAGCGAACCGGTCTTGATCTGTCCGCAGTTCAGGGCCACGGCCAGGTCGGCGATGGTGCTGTCCTCAGTCTCGCCCGAGCGGTGGCTCATGACGCTGGTATAGCCGGCGCGGTGGGCCATATCGACGGCGTCGATGGTCTCCGACAGGGTGCCGATCTGGTTGACCTTGACCAGGATCGAATTAGCCAGGCCCTTGTCCAGACCCATCTGCAGGCGCTTGGGATTGGTCACGAACAGGTCGTCACCGACCAGCTGAACCTTCTTGCCCAGCTTGTCCGTCAGCAGCTTCCAGCCTTCGAAGTCGTCTTCCGACATGCCGTCCTCAATGGACAGGATCGGGAATTTGTCAGCCAGGCCGGCCAGATAGTCGACCATCTGGCCGGGATCCAGGCTCTTGCCCTCGCCTTCAAGCTCGTACTTGCCGTTCTTGAAGAATTCGGTGGCGGCCACGTCGAGGCCCAGGACGAAGTCGTCGCCGGCCTTGTAGCCTGCCGCCTCACCCGCCTTGACGATGAACGCCAGCGCGTCCTCGGCCGAGCCGAGGTTGGGTGCGAAGCCACCTTCGTCACCGACATTGGTATTGTGACCGGCGTCCTTCAGGGCCTTCTTCAGGCCATGAAAGATCTCGGCGCCCATGCGCAGGGCTTCGCTGAAGGTCGGCGCGCCGGTCGGCAGGATCATGAACTCCTGGATGTCGATCGGGTTGTCGGCATGGGCACCGCCATTGATGATATTCATCATCGGGGTCGGCAGGACCCGCGAATTGACGCCGCCGACATACTTGTAGAGCGGCAAGCCGGCCGACTCGGCGGCGGCCTTGGCGACGGCCAGCGACACGCCCAGAATGGCGTTGGCGCCCAGGCGAGCCTTGTTGGGCGTGCCGTCCAGGCCGATCATCAGCGTGTCGACCCGGCGCTGGTCTTCGGCGTCCACGCCCGACAGGGCGTCGAAGATCTCGCCATTGACCGAGTCCACGGCCTGCAGGACGCCCTTGCCCAGATAGCGGCTCTTGTCGCCGTCGCGCTTTTCGCTGGCTTCGTGGGCGCCGGTCGAGGCACCCGAGGGCACTGCGGCGCGGCCGAACGCGCCGTCTTCCAGGACGACGTCGACTTCAACAGTCGGGTTGCCCCGGCTGTCGAGAATTTCGCGGGCGATGATGTCGACGATCTCGGTCATGGCAGCTCCTCAAGGCGAAAGGCGCGGGAGGCTTAGCCGTCACTGCGGCCCGGCGCAACTTGACTTCCCCGCTGTAGACCGACTGATCATCGGTCACACAAAGGGAGAACGCCATGTTGACCGTCGAAAAGAGCGGCCCGATCGCCGTCGTGACGCTAAACCGACCAGAGGCGATGAACGCCCTGTCCAAGGCGCTACGCGCCGCCCTGCACACAGTAATGTTCGAGCTGGACGCCGATCCGGCCATCAGCGTGGTGGTGCTGACCGGCGCCGGCGAGCGGGCCTTCACCGCCGGCCTCGACCTGAAGGAACTGGGCAGCGACCCCAAGGCCATGAGCGCCGCCAATGATCAGGACGCCGAGTCCAACCCCGTCCGGGCCATCGAGCTGTGCCGCAAGCCCGTCATCGGAGCGATCAACGGCGTGGCCATCACCGGCGGCTTCGAGC
Organism: Caulobacter sp. AVps18; assembly: GCF_058681425.1. Classification (NCBI taxonomy): domain Bacteria; kingdom Pseudomonadati; phylum Pseudomonadota; class Alphaproteobacteria; order Caulobacterales; family Caulobacteraceae; genus Caulobacter; species Caulobacter sp. AVps18. Next base: position 3,214,673 of record NZ_CM178737.1, on the reverse strand, counting down.
TGGCCCTGGCCTGCGACGTGCTGATTGCGTCGGAGAATGCCCGCTTCGCCGATACCCATGCCCGGGTCGGCATCATGCCCGGCTGGGGTCTGTCGCAGAAGCTGTCGCGGCTGATCGGCATCTATCGCGCCAAGGAGCTGTCGCTGACCGGCAACTTCATCGACGCGGCCACCGCCGAGGCCTGGGGGCTGGTCAATCGCGTGGTCCCGGCTGCGGATCTGATGCCCACCGTGCTGAAGCTGGCCGCCGACATGGCCTCGATCCCGGTGGAAACGCTTTCGTTCTACAAGTCGCTGATCGACGAGGGCTATGGCCGGTCGTTCAACAAGGGGCTGGAGATCGAACACAAGCGCTCCAGCGCCCATAACCGCGATGTGACCCCGGAGTCGGTCGAGGCCCGCCGGGCCCAGATCCAGGCCAGGGGTCGTGGCCAGTAGTCTCAGGCGCTGAACAGGGGCGGCGGGGCCTTGACCTCGCCCACCCGGAAGCGGATGCGGCCGGCCCCGAAATCCAGTTCGACCCGGGCGAACATCCGCAGCACATCGACACCCAGCAACACGGCCGGACGCTCTTGCAGGCCCCAGACGTCGAAAACATGCAGGTCGGCGAAGGCGATGGGCAGGTTGGTGACCCGCAGTTCGCCGAGGGTCAGGGACGGCGCGACGCGAAACTCGCCGATGCCCATCTCGCCCGAGGCCGTCAGCAGGCGTGCGGGCTTGACGTCGTCGATCGTGCGCCGCCGGCGGGTAGCGATAGCCTGCGACAGGGCCATGTTGCCGATGCTGACCCCGCCGCCGGTGTCGATGAAGGCCAGGGCCCGGGCACCGGCCACCCGGCAGTCGGCAACGGTCAGACGGCCGAACCGCTCGTCTGCCATCACCGAAACCTCGCGGGGCATCCGGACGGTGTCGAAAGCCGAGCGACTGCGGCGGACCTCGAGCTTTCGCCGGGCGAAGTCCATGATCACGTTGCGGTCTTCCAGAATGTCGACGCCCAGCAGGCCGTCGCCGCCGACCCGGTCGTTGGGAAGCACCGGCAGGTTCACCTGCGACAACCGCGCCTCACCGGCCAGAAGCTGCTCGATGCGAGCCGTAGGATACAGCTGCGAGCCGCTGATCCCGTGAACCAGCACGTCAGGACCCCGCGCCAGGCCAAGGCGCTCGGCCAGGGCCACGGAGAGCACGCTGCGACCAGCGCCGCTGTCGACGATGAACGCGAAAGCCCCCTGCCCGTTCACCTGCGTCTCGACCGTCAGGCGATCATCGGCGTCCAGCGAGGCATCGAGGATGAACAGGGGTTCGGGCGGCGCAGGCGGCGTCTGCCGGGCCAGCGCGATCTGGGGCAATAGCGATAGACCCAGTCCCGCCGTCAGGATTCGGCGTGTGAGCATGGGCGGACCTCCCTGTCGGAGGAGGCTAGCACTTTTTTGGCGCCCGCAACGAAAAACGCCGCCCGGCGAACCGGGCGGCGTTTTCGAATTCAGCGACCAGAGAGGAAGCGCTTAGTCTTCCTTGGGGGTCAAGATCTGCTTGCCGTTGTAGAGGCCGGTCTTCAGATCGACGTGGTGCGGGCGACGCAGTTCGCCCGAGTCCTTGTCTTCCACGAAGGAGTTGGCGCCCAGGGCGTGGTGCGACCGGCGCATGTTCCGGCGAGAAGGCGAAGTTTTTCTTTTGGGAACGGCCATCGAAGTGACTCTGCGCGCTGAGCGTGAAAATTAGAGACGGCGACTCGGGATGACCCAAGCCGCCGTGTGAGGGCGCGCTTATGCCTGAATCTCTTCAGACATGCAACAGCGCCTGTTAAACCAGCCGCCCCTGCTCTTTCGCCGCGGCGATAAAGCTGGCGAACAGCGGGTGCGGGGCGAACGGACGGCTCTTCAGTTCCGGGTGGAACTGCACGCCGATGAACCACGGATGGTCCTCGCGTTCGACGATTTCAGGCAGCACGCCGTCAGGCGAGCGACCAGTCAGTTTCAGGCCGGACTCCTCCATCCGGTGGCTGTAGCCAATATTGACCTCGTAGCGGTGCCTGTGGCGCTCGCTGATGGCCGTATCGCCATAGATGGCCGCCACCTTGCTGCCGGGCGTCAGGACGGCGTCGAAGGCCCCCAGGCGCATTGTGCCGCCCAGGTCGTCGCCCTTGCGACGCTCGACCCGCTCATTGCCCTTGATCCACTCGGTCATGATGCCGACGACCGGGCGGTCGGTGGGGCCAAACTCACTGGAGCTGGCATCGGTGATGCCGGCCACATTGCGCAGGGTCTCGATGACCGCCATCTGCATCCCGAAGCAGATGCCGAAATACGGCACCTTGCGTTCCCGGGCGAACTGGGCGGCCCGAATTTTTCCTTCCGCGCCCCGCTCGCCAAAGCCGCCGGGCACCATGATGGCGTGAGCATTCTCCAGGCGAGCCGCAGCCGCGCCGGGGTCGCCCTCGAAGGTCTCGCTTTCCACCCAGTCCAGATTGACCTTGACCTTGTTGGCCAGGCCCCCGTGGTGCAGGGCCTCGATCAGCGACTTGTAGGCGTCTTTCAGGACGGTGTACTTGCCGACCACGGCGATGGTCACTTCGCCATCGGGGTGGTTGACGATCGCGTCGATGGCTTCCCAGCGGCTCAGGTCCGGCTTGGGCGCATCGCTCATGCCGAACACGTCCAGCACCTCGGCGTCCAGACCTTCCTTGTGATAGTCGATCGGCACCGCATAGATCGACGAGCTATCCATCGCCTGGATCACGGCGCTGGGCCGCACGTTGCAGAACTGCGCGATCTTGCGCTTTTCCTCGACCGGGATGTCCTGCTCGCAGCGGCACAGCAGGATGTCGGGCTGGATGCCGATCGAGCGCAGCTCCTTGACCGAGTGCTGGGTCGGCTTGGTCTTCATCTCGCCGGCCGTCTTGATGAACGGCAGCAGGGTCAGGTGGACATAGCAGCTCTGGCCGCGTGGCAGGTCCTGGCGCAGCTGGCGGATGGCCTCGAAGAACGGCAGGCCCTCGATGTCGCCCACCGTGCCGCCGATCTCGACCAGCACGAAGTCGACCGGCTTTTCGCCCGTCTCATCCAAAGCGGGAGACAGGACGAAGTCCTTGATCTCGTTGGTGACGTGCGGAATCACCTGGACGGTCGCGCCCAGATAGTCGCCGCGGCGTTCCTTCTCGATGATGGTCTTGTAGATCTGGCCAGTGGTGATGTTGTCGGCCTTGGTCGCCGAAACGCCGGTGAAGCGCTCGTAGTGGCCAAGGTCGAGGTCCGTCTCGGCGCCGTCGTCGGTCACGAAGACCTCGCCGTGCTGATACGGGCTCATCGTGCCGGGATCGACGTTGAGATAAGGGTCGAGCTTACGAAGGCGGACCTTGTAGCCACGAGCCTGGAGGAGCGCTCCGAGCGCTGCGGAGGCGAGGCCTTTTCCAAGCGAGGAAACCACGCCGCCGGTGATGAAGATGTACCGGGTCATGGGCGCTCAGATTAGCCGCGATTCGGCGCTCGCGGCGAGAAGACCAACGTTCATCAACAGCTTTCGCATGGAAAGCCGTCGATGATGCGAAAAGGGAGCCTCAAAAAGCCGAGGCTTACTGGGCCGGCGTGGGGGCCGGGGCGGTCACCGGAGCCGCCGGCTGGGGCTGCGAGGTCAGGGGCGCGTTCAACTGCGGCGTCGGGGCGGTGATCGCGCCCGGCTGTGCGGTCGAAGGCGTGCCACCGGCCGGAGCCACTGGAGCGATCGGCGCGTTCAGGGTCTTGGTGTCGAGGTTCTGGATGTTCAGGCGCTCGGTCACCGAACCGCCGCCGCCCATGCGCCCCGTCAGGATCGTCAGGGTCAGGCTGATCAGCAGGAACAGCGAAAACAGGATCCAGGTGATGCGGGTCAGAAGGTCGCCGGCCCCGCGCGCGGTCATGAAGCCGGTGTTGCCGCCGCCCATGCCCAGGGCCCCGCCCTCGGAACGTTGCAGCAGGACGACGCCGATCAGACCGAGGCAGACGACGATGTTGATGGCCAGCAGGATGCCGATGAGCATGAGTAAACTGATCTCGATCCGGGCGACGGGACGTTCCGCCGTGAAAAACGAAGCGGCCCCTCTACCACTAGCGGCGCGCGCACGCCATAGCTGGGAAGGGCAAGCGGCAACTCAAGACCCCAGCGGGAACCGAACAAACCGAATGATCCTTGAAACCGAACGCCTGACCCTGGCGCCCCTGACCCGGGCCGACGCCCCGCTGGTCTATCCGTTTCTCAGCGATCCGGAGGTCATGGCCCACTGGGACCATGACGCCCTGGAGGAGCCTGAAGAGGTCGAGGCCTGCGTGGCCGCCCAGGTCGAGGCGATGGAAAACGGCCAGGCTCACTATTGGGCGCTGCGGCAAACCCAGACCGGCGATTTCCTGGGCTCGTGCGAGCTGGTCGATATCGACCTGCGCCACCACACCGCCGAGCTGCGCTTCATCCTGGCCCGCGACCGCTGGGGCTAGGGCTATGGCCTGGAGGCCGTCAGCGCCGTCCTGGCTCACGCCGCCTCCATCGGCCTCAAGCGCCTGAACGCCCGCACCCATGTCGGCGACAACCGCGCCGAGGCCCTGCTCAAGCGCGTGGGGTTCATCGAGGAAGGCTATCAAAAGGGCCATATCCACCGCGAAGGCGAGCGCCGGGACTGCCGGCTGTTTGGGGTTTCACTGTAGGCGTCGGCGATGGCCCCCTCCGGCCCTCCGGGCCACCTCCCCCAGAGGGGGAGGATCTACGCCGAGCAGATGCTCCCCCTTTGGGGGAGCTGTCGCGGAGCGACTGAGGGGGCAGAGCAAGTGTCGGCCCCCTCGCGCTTTCGCTGCGATGGTGTGGGAAGGGCTGCAGAGCGCCCGGGCCTCGCCCGGATGAGAGATAGAGATTACCGTTTCGACGAAGATCAGACGCTCCGCGCAGCCGTTCTTTCAGAAGCCTGCGGCGCTTGAGCCCTGTTAGAGCCTCGCCGCCTTGAAGCCTCCGACGGGCGGACCAGGGAGCGACCCTGACCCGGACTGCCGGTTCTCCCGAACCGGCCTGCTGCTCGCCCGACCCCTGACGTGACGTCGTTTTAGTGTTCCACGGCCGACCGCCGCCAGACACGAAAGGGTTGGCGGTTCTGACCCGCCATCGTTTGAGCTTCCCGCTCGACCACACCCCGCCGCCGCTTCGGTCGCTGGCCTGGCGCCCTTCCCCTGCGACGAGGTGGGATGATTATGCAGGGGGTTTTGACAGCGTCTGACGGCGCGGTGCGAGATTTCTGCAGGGCGTTGATTGGGTAGGGTTTTGTGGGCGATACGCCGGGGATGGGGGACGCTGGATCCCCGCACTTGCCCCCTACGGGTCGCTTCGCGACCGTCTTCCCCCAGAGGGGGAAGATGAGATCATCCGCCCCCGCTGGGGGCGGACGACCGGCGCAAGCCGGTCAGGAGGGGGCCAGCGGCGCCGGCCGGTTGCCCCCTGCCCCCTCCTCCCGCATCCGATAGGCCATCACCGCCGTCTGGCCCAGCCACTCGACCAGTCGCCAGTTGACGATGGCCCCGACCGGGGCGCCGACCACGGGCAGCAGCTGGGCCAGCTTGGCGAGATCAATGTGGTCGCGATACTGTTGCTGGAAGGCCCGCCAGTCGAAGGCCTCCAGGCTGGCCGGGCGTTCCCCCCATCTTTCGGGCCGCCGCGCGTCCCAATTCTCCATCGCCGCCAGCACGCGGGCGCGGTGGGCGCTGTCGGAAAAGGCCAGCTCGAAGATGTGCAGGATATAGAGCCGCTCATCCAGGTCGGTGCCGTCATGGCCGAAGATGGCGGCGATCTCGAACAGCAGCTTGATCTTGAAGCTCATCAGCAGCGGAAAATCCGCCGCCGCCGCCAGAAAGCCCCCTGCCCCGGTGATCCCGCCCTCGACACTGGCGGTCTTCTTCCAGCCGTCGATGGCGGCGACGGCCTTGGCGCGGCGCTCGTCTAGGGTCAGGCCGTGCATCGGCGAGCCGGTGGCGAAATCGGCCCCGGTCAGTATGCCCCGCGTCAGCCCCTCCATCGCCGTGGTGATCGCCGCATGGACCTTTTCAGGGATGATCCTGTTGATCCGCTGCTGCGCCTGCCGGGCCAGACCGCCCAGCGGTCCGGCCGGCTTGGTCATCTGGGCGCGCCAGGTGGCGAGGTCGGGAGGGGGTGAGGTCATGGGAGTGAGATAGTCCTTCTCCCCTTGCGGGAGAAGAGCCTGCCCCGGCGGAGGCCGGGGTGGCGCGAAGCGCCGGATGAGGGGTCGCACGGGGGCGCCTCATCCCGTCGTTCCGCCCTTCGCAGCGGCCCTCGCCTTCAACCCCTCATCCGAGCCGCTACGCGGCCCACCTTCTCCCGCAAGGGGAGAAGGATCGGAGAGCGAAATCTGCCCCGGACAGAATGCCCCGCGTCAGGCCCTCCATCGTCGTGGTGATGGCGGCATGGACCTTTTCAGGGATGATCCGGTTGGTGCGCTGCTGGGCCTACCGGGCCAGACCGCCGAGTGGGCCGGCCGGCTTGGTCATCTGGGCGAGCCGGGCGGCGAGGTCGGGAGGGTGAAATTCAAGCGTTTTCTTCTATCGCCACGGAGACGCGTCGAAAAGATCCCTAGACGGCAGCTGTCCCACGTGAGACACCATTCTGATGGACATCAAATCGTCCACATCTTGTAATTACCCTTATAAATAAGGGATTTTGGCGGACAATGGCTCGGACATATGAAGCGACACATCCGTGGATAACTTTTGGACTCGACACGACTAAGTTTGATTACCATCTCTGGATGGCGCTTGGCGAAGCGTCGTCCAAATGCCAGCACATCGCAGGGGTGCCATTGGCTCCCCGGATCGCAAAGGAAATGCATCGCCTCTATCTCATCAAGGGGGTAGTCGCGACGACTGCAATTGAAGGAAACACACTTTCCGAGGAAGAAGCTGAGCGGATCATCGACGGCACGCTCAAACTGCCGCCATCTCAGCAGTATATGGCCGATGAAATAAATAACATCGTCGAGGCCGTGAACGTTCTTGTCGGAAAGATTGCTGATCGATCTGCAGAAAATAAAATCACGGTTGATCTCTTGAAGGAGATGAACCGCATGGTTTTGCGCGACCTTGAGGTCGAGAAGGACGTAGTTCCAGGAGAAATTCGGCATCACAGCGTCGTTGTAGGGCGATACCGTTGCGCCCCTGCGGAAGATTGCGATTATCTTCTGGAACAACTCTGCGATATCTTAAATGACTTTCCTGCGCCGGGAGGAGAGAAGAGCCAGTTTTGTATTATAAAGGCGATATTTGCACATCTATATTTTGTGTGGATCCATCCATTTGGTGACGGCAATGGACGAACCGCTCGCCTTTTAGAGCTATACATTCTTCTTTCAGCCGGGTTCGCGCAGCCAACTGGCCACTTGCTCAGCAACCATTACAACCGAACCAGACCTAGATATTACGACAAACTTGATAGTGCTCGAGAAGAAATGGGTGTTGTGAATTTTATTCGCTATTCCGTTGAGGGTTTCGTTGACGGATTGCGTGAGCAAATTGACTTTATTCGCCGACAGCAATGGCAAGTTGCTTGGCTAAATTATGTCCATGAGCAGTTTCACGACCTTAATAGTCCTGCAGATGTTCGGAGAAGGCATTTAGTTTTGGCACTGTCGGAACATGCAGAACCTACATCCATGTCGAAAATATCCAACATGACGCCCCAACTTGCTCGCGAATACTATGACAAAACGCCCAAAACAGTTGCGCGGGATGTGAACTGGCTGGTTGATGAGGGCCTGGTTACGAAAGATAAGAAGGGACTTGTGAGAGCGAATAGAGAGATGATCCTAGCCTTCTTGCCTTGGCGATCTCCAGAAGAGGAATCTGTTCGCTGGCAGGGACCTCAGGGCGCTTAAAGTGACAAGCCATACGACCTGAGGTGCGCCCCATCCACACCTCCCCGCCCCTCATCCCCACCTTCGACCACCCGCCCCGCTCGCCCTGACGCCGCACACGGCCTATATCCACCCCAGCCGTAAACCCCGCTGGACCCTGCCCCTTGTCCCGTCAGTTCAGACTGCCGCTGATCAGCCCTCAGACCTTTGAGCGGGCGCACTTTGCCGTGTCGCCCACCAATGGCGAGGCGGTGGCCCGGCTGGACGCCTGGCCGGGCTGGGCCGAGGGGCGGCTGGCCCTGGTGGGGCCGGCGGGCACGGGCAAGACCCATCTGGCCCGCAGCTGGGCCCGGCAGGCGAACGCCGTGGTGGTCGAGGCCGCCGATCCGGGCGCCGCGCCGCTGGACCTGCCGACCCTGCGCGGCCGGGCCGTGCTGGTCGAGGACGCCGACCGCCGCGCCGAAGGCTCGGCGCTGGACGACGAAGCGCTGTTTCACCTGATCAACATGGCCGGGGTCGACGGCGGCAGCTTGCTGCTGACCGCGCGCCTCGCTCCGGTGGCCTGGGACAGCGCGGTGCCCGACCTGCGCTCTCGCCTCAACGCCCTGCCCGTGGCCCGCATCGAGGCCCCCGACGACCTCGTGCTGGAGGCCGTGCTGCGCCGGGCCTTCACCGCCCGGGCCATCACCCCGGCCCATGACGTCTATCCCTACCTGCTGCGCCGCATCCCCCGCTCGGCGCTCGAAGCCATTGCCGTGGTCGAGCTGCTGGACGAGGCCGCCTCGGCCCAGGGCCGGCCGGTCAACCGGCTGCTGGCCGGCCAGGTGCTGGAGCAGAGCGATCCGGAGCTGGATCTCGAGGGGGAGTGAGGGGGGCAGGGTCCTTTCCAGCCTCAAAATTCTTGTCATCCCGGAAGCCTCGCAGAGGCTATCCGGGACCCAGGGGCCGGTGCACTGCGTTTGCCCCTGGGTCCCGGCGTTCCGCGCTACGCGCTCCAGCCGGGATGACAAGGTTAGTTTGTGTGCAGAGCCTTGCTGTCTTGCCCCTGTCACCTGGCGCGTTCACCATGACGGAACGAAGTTCGTCTAGGTTTGTCCGATGCCAAACACGCTCACCCTGCCCGCCTCGGCCCCTGCCACCGCCCCTCACGGCCCCCATGACGCCGCCGAGCCCGTGTGCCGGCTGGACAAGGCGCTGCTGGCCTCGCCCGAGCGGTTCATCAATCGCGAGACCTCGTGGCTGGCCTTCAATGAGCGGGTGCTGGAAGAGAGCGCCAATCCGCGCCATCCGCTGCTGGAGCGGCTGCGGTTTCTGTCGATTTCGGCCAACAATCTCGACGAATTCTACATGGTGCGCGTCGCCGGCCTGAAGGGCCAGGTGCGCGAGGGCGTGCGGGTGGTCAGCCAGGATGGCCTGACCCCGGGCGAGCAGCTGGCCAAGATCAACGCCTCGGCCTTCGACCTGATGGCCGAGCAGCAGAAGATCTGGCGTGAGGTGCGGGCCGAGCTGTGGGCCGAGGGCCTGAAGCTGCTGGACGCCAAGGACATCGAGGGCGAAGACAAGGCCAAGGCCGAGGAGCTGTTCCTGACCCGGATGTTCCCGGTGCTGACGCCCCTGGCCATCGACCCGGCCCACCCGTTCCCGTTCATTCCGAACCTGGGCTTCTGCCTGGCCCTGAAGCTGCGCCGCATCGCCGACGACAAGCACCTGTATGCCCTGGTGCCGGTGCCCAGCCAGGTGCAGCGGTTCTGGGAACTGTCCAGCGTGGTGACGCGCGGCCGCAAGCGCACGCGCAAGATCGTGGCCCTGGAAAGCTTCATCATCCTGTTCTTGAACCACCTGTTCCCCGGCTACGAGGTGGAGGGCCGTGGCCTGTTCCGCCTGGTCCGTGACAGTGACCTTGAGATCGAGGAAGAGGCCGAAGACCTGGTCCGCGAGTTCGAGGCGCGGCTGAAGAAGCGTCGCCTGGGCCGCGTGGTCCGGGTGAAGATCCAGACCTCGATGCCGCTGGACCTGCGCGAGTTCATCCTTGAGGGTCTGCGCGCCGAGCCAGACGATGTGATCCTGGTCGACGGCAAGCTCGGTTTGGCCCAGATGAGCGAGCTGATCCCGCCCGACCGCCCCGACCTGAAGTTCAAGCCCTATAATGCCCGCTTCCCCGAGCGGGTGCGCGACCACGGCGGCGACTGCTTTGCGGCGATCCGCGAGAAGGACATCCTGGTCCACCACCCGTTCGAGAGCTTCGATGTGGTGGTGCAGTTCCTGCGCCAGGCGGCGCGCGATCCCAATGTGCTGGCGATCAAGCAGACCCTTTATCGCACTTCCAAAGACAGCCCGATCGTGGCGGCCCTGATCGAGGCGGCCGACAACGGCAAGAACGTCACCGCCCTGGTCGAGATCAAGGCGCGCTTCGACGAAGAGAACAATCTGAAGTGGGCCCGCGACCTGGAACGGGCCGGCGTGCACGTGGTGTTCGGCTTCGTCGACTGGAAGACCCACGCCAAGCTGTCGGTGGTGGTGCGCCGCGAGGGCGAGGCCCTGCGCACCTACTGCCACTTCGGCACCGGCAACTATCACCCGCAGACGGCGCGGGTTTATACTGATCTGTCGCTGTTCACCTGTGATCCGGCCCTGGGCCGTGACGGCGGCAAGCTGTTCAACTTCATCACCGGCTATGCCCAGCCGCACGGGCTGGAAAAGCTGTCGTTCAGCCCCGAGACGCTGAAGCCGGATCTGCTGCGCCTGATCGCGGTCGAGGCCGACAATGCCCGGGCCGGCAAGCCGGCGGCGATCTGGGCCAAGATGAACGCCGTGGTCGATCCCCAGATCATCGACGCCCTCTATGCGGCCAGCCAGGCCGGGGTCAGCATCGACCTGGTGGTACGCGGCATCTGCTGCCTGCGTCCGGGCGTCGTGGGCCTGTCAGAGAACATCCGGGTCAAGAGCATCGTCGGGCGCTTCCTGGAGCACGCCCGCGTCGTGGCCTTCGCCAACGGGGCCGAGATGCCCAGCGCCCAGACGCGGGTCTTCATCAGTTCCGCCGACTGGATGCCGCGCAACCTGGATCGCCGCGTCGAGAGCCTGGTGCCGCTGGAGAACCCCACCGTTCACCAGCAGGTGCTCAACCAGATCATGGTCGCCAACCTCAATGATGAGGCCCAGAGCTGGAACCTCGACAGCGAAGGCCACTATGCCCGCGACCCGGCCTGGGACAAGAAGGGTGCCTTCTCGGCCCACGACTATTTCATGAACAATCCCAGCCTGTCGGGCCGGGGCCACAAGGTCAAAGACCTGCCGGCGGCCTTCGACCATGTCGGACCGCGCAAAGGCAAGGCTTGAGGCGTCTTGTCCTTCTGACGGTCCCGGCGGTCCTGATCCTGGCGGGCTGCGGTCCCGGACGGACGGAGCAGGCCCAGATCTGCGCCATCCTGGCCCAGCCCGGGGTGCCCGGCATCGACCGAATCGGCGACGGCGAAGCCCTGGCCCCGGTGGATCGCCAGTTGCAGGCCAAGGGCCGAATCTATGGCCCAGGCCTGCGGCTGGGCCAGATCCGCTCATGGGGGTCCTGCCCGAAACACGCCCCGACCGTCGAGATGCTGCTGCTGGACGGCAACCACGCGGTGACCAAGGGCGGGGTGCGGGCGAACGGCGCGCAGAAGACTTTCGGCACCTGCTTCTACGTAAGAACCGAAACCCGCTGGCGCTTGCTCGCTTGCCGGATTAATGGCGCGTCCTGACGTCCCGAGCGATTTTCGTCCGGCCCCGCTTTCTCCTGCGTCTCAATAGGCTAAACCAGACTCATGCCTTTTCCGGCGCCGCGCGACGCGGCCGTGATCGATATCGGCTCCAACTCGGTGCGCCTTGTGGTGTACCGCCTGGAAGGCCGCGCCATCTGGACCGTCTTCAACGAGAAGGTGCTGGCCGGCCTTGGCCGTGACCTGGGCCACAACGGCCGCCTGTCGCCCGAAGGCGTGCAGCAGACCCTGGCGGCGCTGAAGCGCTTCCGCGCCGTGCTGGAGGCCGTGGCCCCGGCCGAGATCTTCGTGGTGGCCACCGCCGCCGCCCGCGAGGCCAGCGACGGCCCGGCCTTCGTCGAACGCGTCAAGGCCGAGACCGGCCTGACCGTGCGGGTGCTCTCGGGCGAGGAAGAGGCCCGCTATGCCGCCCTGGGCGTACTGGCCGGCGCGCCACAGGCCACCGGGGTAGTCGGCGACCTGGGCGGGGCCAGCCTCGAACTGATCCGCCTGGAGGCCACCGGCGCAGGCCTTGGCGTCACCCTGCCTCTGGGGCCCTTCAGCCTGGGCCTGTCGGACGGCTTCGACGGCGAGAAGGTGCGCCGGCTCTGCGCCCAGCGCCTGGCACCCGTGGCCAGCGCCTTCAGGACCGACAGCTTCCACGCGGTGGGCGGGGCCTGGCGCAACCTGGCCCTGCTGCACATGCGGCTTTCAGGCTATCCGCTTCACGTCGTCCATCAGTACGAGATCAGCGCCAGCGAGGCCCTGGACGCCGCGCGCCTGGTGTCGCACCAGTCGAAAAGCTCGCTGGAACGCATTGAGGGCATGAGCAAGAAGCGCTCGGAGACCCTGCCCTACGCCGCTGTCGTGCTGGAAGCGCTGATCGAGCAGCTGGGCGTCAAGCACATCGAGATCTCGGCCTTCGGCGTGCGCGAGGGCCTGCTGTTCGAGGCCATGCCGCCGCGCGTGCGGGGCCTGGATCCCCTGATCGAGGGGTGCGCGTCGCTGGGCGCCCGCCAGGGTGTGGCCGATGATCTGGGCGCAGCGCTGGAGCGCTGGCTCGCCCCGGCCTTCGCCAGCCTGCCGCCACTGTTCGAGGCGCGTGATCCGGTGCTGGTGGCCGCCGCCTGCCGGTTGGCCGACCTGGGCGCCCGCCTGCATCCCGACCACCGTGCCGATCTGGTGTTCGAGCAGGTGCTGCGCGCGCCGATCGCCGGTCAGGGCCACGCCGAGCGCGCCTTCCTGGCCACCGCGGCCTATGCCCGCCACACCATGAGCTTCAACCCACCCGAACTGGCCGTGCTGGAGCGACTGCTGTCCCCGGCTCGCGTCAAGCGCGCCAGGGCCCTGGGTGCCGCAATCCGCCTGGGTTGCGACCTTTCGGGTCGCAGCGCCGCGCTACTGGCCCGCTCACGCCTGTCGTTTGACAAGGGCCAGCTGACCCTGACCGCCGAGCCCGGCTATGCCGACCTGTTGCTGGGCGAGCAGACCAGCAAGCGCGCCGGTACGGCGGCCCAGCTTCTGGGCCTGAAGCTAAAGATCGCCTGACGGAGAAGTTTCAGGTCGAAACGTGCTTAACATAGAATAAAACTACCCAAATTGGGCCTTCAGCAAAGCTAACCAGCAATAACATTGCTCAAAGAGCACAGTTTGTTAGCCCTACCTCCCTACTGTGCCTGGAAACACATGAGGAGGTCAGTGATGCTGAAGCGTAAAGTGGACTACCTCGACGCCATTGCGCCGGCTGCGGAGAAGGCCCCGGAAAAGGCGCAGACACACCTTCGCCTGGTCAATGACGACGACGCCCCGGTGGAAAGCGCCGCGCGGGGACTCCAGCACGACATCGCCCGCGTTTTCGCCCAGGAGAACACCTGGTCAGTCCGCCGAACAGTCGCCATCGGCGTCGCCTTCCATATCGGGGTGTTCTGCGCCCTTGGCCTGGCCGCCAGCGGCGCGATCAGCCAATTGCCCCACTAGATCGAACCGGCCCCTTCCCTCGGCGAGGGAAGGGCTATCGCCTATCTGCCGCTGAACAGCGCCTCAAAGAGACGGCCCGCATTCACGGGTTTTTCCACCCAGCCCGACATTCCAGCCGCAAGACAGGCCTGGATGTCGCTGGCGCTCACGTCGCCCGTGACGGCGATTACCCGCGTGGACGCGTTCAATCCGCCGCTGCGCAGTCGCCGGGTCGCCTCCAGGCCATCCACACCCGGCATACGCACATCCATGAGGATCGCGTCGAACAGCTGCCTGTCCGCCGCGTCGAGCGCCGTTTGGGCATCCTCAGCCGTCTCGACCCGCGCGCCCATCGCCTCAAGCAGACTGCGCAGGGTTCGCCGGTTGATGTCATGGTCATCGACCACCAGAATGAGCGGTGCATCGGCCACGCTCTGCAGCCGGGAAACGTCGGCGGTTTCTGACGGCGGCGCTGCGCCGGTGCGGGCCGGCAGCACCAGGGTAAACCGAGCGCCACCGCCCGGATCGCTGGCGGCCGAGAGATCACCGCCCATCAGCCGGGCCAGATCGCGGCTGATCGCCAGACCAAGGCCGGTGCCCCCGAAACTCCGGGCCGTTTCGGCACCTTGCTGGTCATAGGCTTTGAACAGCTTGTCGGCCTGGGTCGGGTCCAGGCCGCGTCCAGTGTCGATGATGTCCATCACGACTTCACGCCCGTCTGGGCCCTCGCGCATCGCCAGCGACAGCGTCACCCCGCCGTGATCGGTGAACTTGATCGCGTTGGACAGCAGGTTGTTGAGGATCTGGCGCAGCCGCATCGGGTCGCCCCGCACCCACTGTGGCAGGGCGCGGGCGCCCTTCACGTCCAGCCGGATACCCTTGGCCCGCGTCTCGCCCCGCCATAGCAGCACGGTGTCGCGCACCACCAGGCGCAGATCATAGTCGACGCATTCCACGCCCATCCGCCCGGCCTCGATCTTGGAATAGTCCAGCAGATCGTTGAGCAGGGTCTTCATCAGCGCGCCGGCGTCAGCGATCAGGCTGGCTGCGCCGCGATCAGCGCCGGTCTGGCGCTCCAGCGCGGCCGCCCCGTTGAGCAGGGCGTTTATCGGTGTGCGCAGCTCGTGACTGACCATGGCCACGAAGGCCGACTTGGCCGCCGTCTGGGCTTCGGCCGCCAGCCGGGCCGAGCGCTCGGCCTCCATGGCGCGTCGCGACCAGTTGAACACCATGACCAGCACCAGGGTCAGCAGGCCAACCCCGATCAGATAGTAGGGCGTGACGGGATCGTCCTGGGACCCGCCCACCAGCGGCAGGATGAACATATAGACCAGATGCGGCGCTACGGCGGAGATGAAGGCGGTAAAGCAACCTTCCGCGCCCATCAGGGCCGTAAAGATGGAGCCGGAGATCAGCAAGACCGCCGCCGCTGCCGAGGCGGGTGTACCCAGTTGCCAGAGCGGAATGGCCACCCAGCCAAACACGGTGGCCATGGCCAGATCAGTGACGAGGTTGAATCCGACCGTGCGCGCGGGATTCTGATGGGTCAGGAAACGCTTGAGCGCCTGATGCTCGGCCAGTTGCACGACCAGATAGGCCGCCGACCAGACCAGCAGGAACTGGTAGCCCGGTCGCCAGGCCATGGCAGCGCAAAGCACCAGTATGACGAAAATGCGGAGCGGAATCTGATGGCGACGGGAAATCGCGGCTGGCCGATAGGCGACCGCCAGACTATCCCAGAATAGAGCCACCGACGCCCTCCAAGCGAACCCGGCGCCTTTATGGGGCTGAAATCGCCCGCGCCATCCGTCAGGCGTGCGCTATCGCACGCCTGAGGCGACTTTAACAGCAAAGCTATTCGGTTGGCTTGGGCGCGCGACGCACTTCGACAACGCGTACCTTGGCGCCGTCCAGCACCAGGGCCAGCTCGCCGCGCTTGATCTTCAGGGCGTCGGCCCCGAAGGCGTCGCGACGCCAGCCGACGAGTGCCGGCGTGCTGGCATTGTCGTCAGCGGCGATCTTTTCAAGATCGGACACCGTGGCGATCAGCTTGGACGCCACGCCGGCTTCTTCGGCGCGGGCCTTCAGCAGCACTTTCAGAAGTTCGACCACAGCGCCGGCCGAGGCGGGCGGCGGCGGGCCGGGCTTGTCCAGGACGGGGGCATAGCCCTCCGGGTCAGCCAGGGCCGCCTTGATGGCCGCCAGCAGGTCGGGGCCGAACTTGCTGCCACCAAAGCCCTTGGGCACGCCGCGCAGGGTATTGAGCCCGTCCAGCGAGGTCGGGGCCTGGGTGGCCAGTTCGTCGATCGCCTCGTCTTTCAGGATCCGGCCGCGCGGCTGGTCGCGCTGCTGGGCGGTGCGCTCGCGCCAGGCGGCGACGGACTTGAACACCGCAAGATACTTCTGGGCCGTCTTGCGAGGACGCAGGCGACGCCAGGCCTTTTCGGGATCGACGTCATAGGCGGCCGGATCACACAGCGCCTTCATCTCTTCCTCCACCCAGGCCAGGCGGCCGGCGGACTCGAGACGGTCACGCAGAGTCGGGAAAAGTGAGGCCAGGTGGGTGACGTCAGCCAGGGCGTAGGTCAGCTGGGCTTCCGACAGCGGGCGGCGGGCCCAGTCGGTGAAGCGGCTGGACTTGTCCAGCTCGATCTTCAGCATTTGGCGCACCAGGGCGTCGTAGGCGATCTGTTCGCCAAAGCCTGCGGCCATGCCGGCCACCTGGGTGTCGAACAACGGTGTGGGCATGGCGCCCAGATTGTTGAAGATTTCAACGTCCTGGCGGGCGGCGTGGAAAACCTTCAACACGCTCTGGTCGCGCATCAGGTCCAGCAGCGGGCCAAGGTCGATGCCATCCGCCAACGGATCGATGACCGCCTCGATATTGGGGGCGCCCACCTGGATCAGGCAGAGCTTTGGCCAGTACGTCGTCTCGCGCATGAACTCAGTGTCCACGGCGACGAAGGGCTGACCCTGCAACGCATTACAAAACGCCGCCAGCTCGGCGGTAGTGGTGATCGGCTTCATCGGCTGCTAATAGCCTCGCGCACCCCCGAGTCTGCAAGCGTCAAGCAGGCCCGGGCCGTATTTTTCCGCGCGTCGAGGCGTTCCACGCGCTTCCCGCAGACCCGAGCGAACCAATGAGCGATCAGCAAGGCGGCCTTACCTATGCCCAGTCGGGCGTAGACATTGATGCGGGCAATGCCCTGGTCGAGGCGATCAAGCCCCTGGCCAAGGCGACCCGCCGGCCTGGTGCCGACGGCAGCCTCGGCGGCTTCGGGGCCCTGTTCGACCTGAAGGCGGCCGGCTACGACGATCCGCTGCTGGTTTCCACCACCGACGGCGTCGGCACCAAGCTGCGCATCGCCATCGATGCCGGGATGCACGCCACGGTCGGGATCGACCTGGTGGCCATGTGCGTCAACGACCTGCTGGCCCAGGGCGCAGAACCCCTGCTGTTCCTTGACTATTTCGCCACCGGCAAGCTGGACATCGAGACGGCCAAGAGCGTCGTCACCGGCATTGCCGAGGGCTGCAAGCTGGCCGGCGCGGCCCTGGTGGGCGGTGAAACGGCCGAAATGCCGGGCATGTACAGCGACGGCGAATACGATCTGGCCGGCTTCTCGGTCGGCGCGGTCGAGCGTGACGGCGTCCTGCCCAAGCTGGACCGCCAGAGGGCCGGCGACATGATCATCGGCATCGGCTCCTCGGGTCCGCACTCCAACGGCTACAGCTTGGTGCGTCGCGTGGTCGAGCGTTCGGGCCTGGCCTGGGACGCCCCCTGCCCGTTTGAGGCCGGCAAGACCCTGGCGCAGGCCCTGATGGCTCCGACCCGCATCTATGTGAAGTCGATCCTGCCCCTGTTGCAGTCGGGCCGCGTCAAGGGCGGTGCCCACATCACCGGCGGTGGCCTGATCGAAAATCCGCCGCGCTGCATCGCCAAGGGCCTGGTGCCCGAGTTCGACTGGAACGCCTGGCCCCTGCCCCCCGTGTTCGCCTGGCTGCAGGACGTGGGCGGCATTTCCGACCACGAACTGCGCCGCACCTTCAACTGCGGCGTCGGCTTCATCCTGGTGGTGGCCGCCTCGGACGCCGAGCCGGTGCTGGCCGCTCTGCTGAACGCGGGTGAAGATGCCTTCATCTGCGGCCAGTTGGTCGCCGGCTAAATGACCTCTAAGACCAAGGTCGCCGTCCTGATCTCGGGCCGGGGCTCCAATATGGACGCCCTGGTCCGCGCGGCCCAGGCCGATGACTGCCCGTTCGAGATCAGCCTGGTGCTGGCCAACAAGCCGGACGCCGGCGGTCTGGCCACGGCAGCCGAGGCCGGGATCGAAGCCCTCTGCGTCGACCAGAAGGCGTTCGGGAAGGACCGCGACGCCCACGAGCGTGCCATCGACGCGGCCCTGCGCGCGCGCGAGATCCAGGTCATCGCCCTGGCCGGCTATATGCGCATCCTGACGCCCTTCCTGGTGGACGCCTGGGCCGGCCGGATGCTGAACATCCACCCCTCGCTGCTGCCGAAATTCCCCGGCCTCGACACCCACGCCCGCGCCCTTGCGGCCGGCGAGGCCGAGGCCGGCTGCACGGTGCATCTGGTGACAGCCGGGGTCGACGAAGGCCCGATCCTGGGTCAGGCCCCCGTGCCGATCCTGCCGGGCGACGACGAACACGCCCTGGCCCTGCGCGTTCTGGAGCAGGAGCATCGGCTCTATGCGGCCACACTGGCCGATTTCGTCAGGACGCTAAACTAGCCGTCGCTCTTGGACAAAGCGCGCCAAGGTCAGCACGGCCACGACCGCCGCCGCGCCCCACAGCGCCAGCACGCCCAGCCTCAGATAGGCCAGGGCCCCCAGCGCGCCGCCCACGGTCAGCCCCGCCCACAGCAGCACGTAAGGTCCCCAGGCCCAGCGGTCGCCGCCGGTCAGGGCCGCGGCGATGCGGTGCCCCGCCTTGACCAGGGCTCCTGTCATATAGGTCAGCCCCACCCCGACATCGCCGTTGCGGTGAAAGACGGAATTCTCAGCCCCCATCGCCAGCACCATGGCCGCAACGCCCGCACCGTCGAAGCCGGCCATGATCAGCAGGGCCGCGCTAGCGAGCAAAAGCGCCTCCAGCGCCAGCACCACCGAACGCCGATCCTCGCCGGCCCGACGGGCGACCAGGGCCCCCAGCACCACGCCCGCAACGAACAGGGCGATCAGACCAAAGGCCGTCAGCGCCGCCGCGATGTGGCCCGTGGCCAGCCCCACGCCCAGCCGGGTCGAATTCCCGCTCATGAACGAGACGAAGAACCCGCCCAGCTTCAGGAAGCCAATGGCGTCGACATAGCCCGCCACGCCCGAAAGCACGGCCGCCAGAGCGATGTCGTGTCGTGCATAGTCTTTCAAGTCCGCTCCTTGCGCCCGGCGACACACCCACCCAAGTGGGTACAGAGGTGGGGCCGATTGTCGCGCACCTTCTGGTAACCACGCACGATCAGAGTGTTGTCACTTTTCCAGAGCATGATGGGGACTATGGAATCGCTCCTGCCCCAAATCACCGAAATGATCGCCCAGAACAGCCTCTGGGCGGGCCTGGTCCTGTTCGCCCTGACGCTGCTGGAGGCGCTGCTGCTGGTCGGCCTGCTGATCCCGATCGTCGCGGTGATGGTCATGGCGGGGGCCCTGATCGCCCAGGGCGTGCTGAACCCTGCCGAGGCCATACTGTGGTGCAGCGCCGGCGCCATCGTGGGGGACGCGATCTCCTACATGCTGGGCCGCGGCCTGGGCGCGCGTCGACTGGCCCGAGGCCTGCTGGCCGGCCACCGCCGTCTGTTCGCCCGCGCCCGCCTGATGTCGCGTCGTCATGGCGTCATCGCCATTGCGGCCGCGCGCTTCATGGGACCGGTGCGGCCTTTCATTCCGATCGTCGCGGGCATGTCGCGCGCACGCCCGTGGGCGTTCCAGGCCGCCAGCGCCGCGACCGCGCCGCTGTGGGTGATCTCGATGCTGGCACCCGGCTATCTGGCGGCGCGCAACCTGCACATTTTCCAGACCGATCCAGCCACCGGCGCTGCCCTGGCGATCGGTGCCGTAATCCTGGCCATCGCGGCTTATGTCGCCTGGAAGCGCTTTGGACCCGGCTCGGCACGACCAGCGCGCCTGGCGGTTTAGGCAGCCCGGGCAATAACCTGGCCCGGCATCAGGACAACGCGTCTGCGCGGGCAAAGATGATCGTCACGCGCATACCGCCGCCAGGCTCTGCACCGACCTCAACCTTGGCATTGGCATTCTGCCGCAGCGACTGAACGATCATATTGCTGAGCTTGCCGGGCCGGGGCCAGACATGGCCCGGATCAAGGCCGACACCGTTGTCGGAAACTACCACCCGACAGCCTTCATCATCGACCAGGCTGTGCAGGGTTATCGTCCCGCCATCTCGGCCTTTGAACGCATGCTTGAGGGCGTTGGTGAGCAGCTCGTTGACTACCAGGCCCGTCGGCATCGCCACATTGATCGAGACCGGCCAGGTATCGACCTGCAAATTGAGATGGATGCCCTCTATCGCATGGGCCCGCATGACGGCCGATGCGATCTCGCTCAGATAGACGCCCAGGTCGATGGTCTCCGCCTGCCCTTCCTCAGAGAGTGAGCGATAGAGCAGCCCCAGCGCCTCCACCCGGCCGGCCAGGCGGCTGAATCGCTCATCCTTGGCGTCCTCGGGCACATTACGCGCCTCGATGCGGATCAGGGCAGTGACCATCTGTAGATTATTGGCGACCCGGTGCTGCAATTCGCGGAGCAGGACGTCCTTGTCCAGCATCCGCTGTTCGAACTCGCCGTGATCGGCATCACGGCTGGTCGCGCCGACCAGAGCGAGCATCCGGAACACCGGCTGCGCAGCGTGGTCCTGAATGATGTTGGACCAAGCATCCACAG
Source organism: Caulobacter sp. AVps18 (assembly GCF_058681425.1). Taxonomy (NCBI): domain Bacteria; kingdom Pseudomonadati; phylum Pseudomonadota; class Alphaproteobacteria; order Caulobacterales; family Caulobacteraceae; genus Caulobacter; species Caulobacter sp. AVps18. Next base: position 3,194,197 of record NZ_CM178737.1, on the reverse strand, counting down.
CCTCGCTACCCTGGCTGTGTGCAAAGGAAAACACACCGATATAGTCCTGGCTTCCGACGACGGCCTCGCTGAGCGCGCCGTCATCGGCGCCGTTTGCCGAGTGGCCGAGCAAGGCGTCCCAGGCCTTGCCCTCCAGATCGGCACCGGAGTGACCACTCAGTCGCTCGAATTCGATATTGGCATAGACGATACGTTCGACCGGGTGCAGTTCGGAAACGGCGATGGCGATGGGAACCTGGTCGAGGAACTGTCGAAAGCCGTCGCTCTCCAAGACGCCGGCAAGATCGCGCGTCTTGAGCAGCTGATCTATTTGCTCACCGTTTTCGGTCACGTTGTCCGTATCCATTTTGCCCCCGGCGTTGCCGGGGCTTAAGATGGCACTGCATACGCCAAATGAGACCGATATGGCATAAGAAAAGCGGCGTGGCCCAGGACCACGCCGCTTCTCAAGCTCTACTAGGACCGGCAAGACTTGCCGGCACAAAGGTCTTTAACCGACGATGTCTTCATCCTTGAAGAACTGGGCGATCTCGATCGCGGCGTTCTCCAGGCTGTCCGAACCGTGAACCGAATTTTCGCCGATCGACAGGGCGAACAGCTTGCGGATGGTGCCCTCGTCAGCGGCGGCCGGGTTGGTGGCGCCCATGACTTCGCGATACTTGGCCACGGCGCCTTCGGCTTCCAGGACCTGCACGACGACCGGCTCGGCGATCATCTGGCCGACCAGTTCGCCGTAGAACGGACGCTCGGCGTGGACTTCGTAGAAGGTCTTGGCCTGGGCTTCAGTCAGTTGAATACGGCGCTGGGCGACGATGCGCAGGCCAGCGGCCTCGATCACCGCATTGATGGCGCCGGTCAGGTTGCGACGCGTGGCGTCCGGCTTGATGATCGAGAAGGTGCGTTCGGTCACGAAGATATCTCACACATAAAGTTGTGAATTGGGAGGTTGCGGGCTTATAGCCGGGCGCTCCCTCCCCGCCAACCCGCCGCGTACCTTCAAAATCAAATGCTTCAGATCAAAGACCTGACCTTCAACGCCTGGGGTCGGAAATTCTTCGACCGCGCCAGCGTCAGCTTGCCGCCCGGCGCCAAGGTCGGCCTGATCGGTCGCAATGGGGTGGGCAAGTCCACGCTGTTCAAGCTGGTCCTGGGCCAACTTCACGCCGGCGACGACGAGATCAGCCTGCCCAAGGCCGCGCGCATCGGTTCGGTGGACCAGGAGCACCCCGCCACGCCCGTATCCCTGCTCGACACGGTGCTGGAAGCCGACGAGGAGCGCCACAGCCTGCTGACCCGCCTGGAGACCGCTGAGCCCGAGGAGATGGGCGAGATCTGGTCCCGCCTGATCGAGATCGACGCCGATGCCGCGCCGGCCAAGGCGTCGGAAATCCTGTCGGGCCTGGGCTTCTCGCAGGACGACCTGCAACGCCCGATGGCCGAGTTCTCGGGCGGCTGGCGAATGCGCGTGGCCCTGGCTGCGGCGCTGTTCTCCGAACCCGATATGCTGCTGCTGGACGAACCGACCAACTATCTCGACCTGGAAGGCGCCCTGTGGCTTGAGGCCCGCCTGCAAAAGTATCCACACACCGCCCTGATCGTCAGCCACGACCGCGAACTGCTCAACAACAGCTGTACCCACATGCTGCACCTGGCCGGCGGCAAGCTGGAGCTCTACACCGGCGGCTACGACGACTTTGAAAAGCGCCGCGCCGAGAAGGCCCGCCTGCAACTGTCGGCCAAGGCCAAGCAGGACGCCGAGCGCGCCCACCTGCAATCCTTCGTCGACCGCTTCAAGGCCAAGGCCTCCAAGGCCGCACAGGCCCAGTCGCGCATGAAGCGCCTGGCCAAGATGGAGCCCGTCTCCACCACCATCGAAGAGCGCGTCGCGCCCTTCACCCTGCCCTCACCGCCGCGCCCCCTGCCGCCACCGCTGATCCGGCTGGAGCGGGCCAATGTGGGCTATGAGGAAGGCCGCTCGATCCTCAAGAACCTCAACCTGCGCATGGACCTGGACGACCGCATCGGTCTGCTGGGCGTCAACGGCGCGGGCAAGTCGACCTTCGCCAAGATGATCGCCGGCGCGCTGGGCGTTCAGACGGGCGAATTCCATCGCGATCGCAAGATGCGGGTCGGCTGGTTCCACCAGCACCAGATCGAGGCCATGGACCCCGTCGACACGCCGCTGGAGATCATCCGCCGGGCCATGCCGGACGCCTCGGAATCCTCGCGCCGCTCCAAGCTGGCCCAGTTCGGGCTCGGGTTCGAAAAGCAGGAAACCACCGTCGCCAACCTGTCCGGCGGCGAGCGGGCCCGCCTGCTGCTGAACATGGTGGCGATGGACGCGCCGCACATGCTGATCCTCGATGAGCCGACCAACCACCTGGACATCGACAGCCGCCGGGCCCTGCTGGACGCCCTCAACGACTATGAGGGGGCGGTGATCCTGATCACCCACGACCGCTCGCTGATGGAGCTGGTCGCCGACCGCCTGTGGCTGGCCGCCGACGGCACCGTGAAACCCTTCGACGGCGATATGGACGACTATGCCAAGTTCGTACTGGACCGGGCCAAACAGTCTGTGAAGCCCACCCAGGTGGCGCGGGAACCGGCCAAGGCCGCCGCGCCCGCCGCCGCAGCGCCGCGCAAGCAGGTCGCCATCGAGCCCCTGAAGCGCAAGATCGAGGCTGCTGAGCAGGTCGTCACCCGCACCACCCGCCAGGTGGCCGAGCTCGACGCTCAATTGGCCGATCCGCAACTCTACAAGAACCCGACCAAGCTGGCCGAACTGACCAAGCGTCGCGAGGCCGCCCAGACCAAGCTGGACGACGCCGAAGGCGCGTGGATGGGCCTGGCTGAGGAACTGGCGGCGGCCGAGGCCTGACGGGTAGGGCTATCACTCTGGATTTGAGCCGAAAACGGCTGTCCGGGATGACAACCTTTTGGGCAATCTTGGCTCTCGGGTCGTCGACCTGACGTCAGGCCGCCAGCGCTGCGGCGATGGTCCCCACCAGCGAGGCCACAGTCATCGGCTTGGGCACCGCCCCGTCGAACACGGCAGCGGTCGGCCCGGTGCGGACATCGGCCGAAAAGGCGATGATCGGCGCGCCGGCGCTGGGCCCATGGCCGGCCTTGATGCGCTCGGCCGCCTGGGTTCCGTCCAGGCCCGGCATACGCAGGTCCATCAGGATCACGTCGAACATGCCGGCCTCAGCCGCCAGGACCCCCTCCTCGCCATCAACCGCTTCGGAGACGTCTACCGAGAAAGCTTCCAGCACGGTGCGCACCAGTTCGCGATTGGCGGCATTGTCGTCGACCACCAGCACGCGACAGCCCGGCGGCAGGCTGGGCAAGGTCAGGGCGTCGTCCGGGGCGGGCTCGACCCTGGGCGGCGCGGGCAGGTTGAGGGCGAAGCGCGAGCCTTCGCCCAGACGGCTTTCGACTCCGATCTCTCCGCCCATGGCCTCGACCAGGCCCCGGGAGATGGCCAGGCCCAGGCCGGCCCCTCCATGCTGGCGCGTGATCGACGCGTCGATCTGCGAGAAACGGGCAAAAAGCAGTGTCACGTCCTCGGGCGAGATACCCTGCCCCGTATCGGTGACGCCGATATGCAGGCTCTGAATCGCCCCGTCATAACGGACATCCACCGCCACACCGCCTTGGTCGGTGAACTTGATCGCGTTTCCGACCAGATTGAGCAGCACCTGGCGAACCCGCTCGGGGTCAAGCATCACCTCTTCAGGCAGGGCCTCCAGGCCAAGGGCCGTGAGGGTCAGACCTTTTGACGCCGCCAGGCCCGAGAAGATGTCCAACACCTCGCCAACCAGGTCCGCCACCGAAACCGGGCGCAGCTTGATCTCCATCAGCCCGGCGTCGAGCTTGGAGAAGTCCAGGATGTCGTTGATTGTGGTCAGCAGCGAACGGCCGCCGTCGATAATCCGCCCCACATGCCGACGCGTGGCGTCGCTGAGTTCGGGTTGTCCCTCAACCAGGTTGGCGAAACCGATCACCGCCGTCAGCGGGGTGCGAAGTTCGTGGCTCATATTGGCCAGAAACTCGCCCTTGGCCGCTGCGGCGGCCTCGGCTCGCGCCTGGGCCTCACGCAGGTCCTGCTCCATGGCCTTGCGTTCAGTGACATCGCGCACGACGTCGGTAATGCCGATCTTGCGGCCCGTGACGGGGTCGCGGGCCAGGGTCGGGCGCGACTCGAGCCACACGATCTCCCCGTCCTTGCGGAAGGCCCGATAGTCGATGCGATCGGTCCGCGCCGGGCCGCCCTTGACCTGGTCGACGCTGAATTGGGTGACGCGATCCAAATCGTCGGGGTGGACCAGTTCGATCGCCCGATGGCCGATCATGTCTTCCGGACGATAGCCCAGCATGGCCAGCGAAGAGGGCGACATGTAGGTGACCTTGCCGGTCAGATCACTGTGGATGATCAGGTCCAGCGCGTTCTCGGTCAGCATGCGATAACCGGCCTCGCTTCGCGCCACCGCTTCGCTGGCTCGCGCCATGCGATCGAGGATGTAGCGACGCTGGCGCTGGAAGGCCGCGACCGGCAGGCTGACGAAAATCGACACCGCCAGGAACCCCTGCAGCACAATGGAGTGCTCGGTGGCACTGCCCTCGATCAGAACGACCGGCCCGGTGCCGGCCATGGTCGCCAGAATGGCGATGGCGGCCACGAGGGCCGCGCCGACGACCCCGCCCAGCACCTCCAGCCGCGAAGCGACCAGAAGCATCATCGGCGGCACAAGGAACAGCAGCGGGTAGCGGTTCTGGGTGAAGACCAGCAGGCTCACCACGATCAGGCCCAGCATGGACAACAGGCCATCGCGCGACAGGCCCTGCTCGGCCAGGTACATCCTGGCCTTGACGAGAACCAGCATGCAGGGGGTCAGGGTCAGGATGCCCAGGCTGTCGCCCAGCACCCAGACCCACATATTGACCCAGATATCGCCGCCACGCGCATAGGTATGGAAGAAAGACGCCAGTCCGCCCACCAGAAACGGGATGGCCAAGCCGGTCAGCGCCACGAACACAATCATGTGCCGGGGGCGACCAAGATCGATCTCACGCCCCACAACGCGCCGTGTCGCCCACGCGCAGAGCCAGATTTGAAGAATATTGGCCGGCGCCAGGACGAGATTTACCAGAAGAGCATCGCCGGCATGGACGCCCGCGACAAGGGCACCGACCAAGGCAGCGGCCAGCATCCAGGGCCAGCGGCGCGTATCCACCGACAACAGGCAGGCGACGACGAAACCGTTCGACAGCCAGATCGGCGTAACCTGATCGTGGGCCCGAGGAAGTTCGACACAGACATAGGCCAGAAGCGCGAACCCCAGGCCCGCCACGAGCGCGGCGGACACCGTCCGCGCGATGTCGTTATGCTTACCGGTCGCGAGCTGTGTCGTGTCGGCCATGGATACAAGCTGTCCGCCCGGGAATCGGACGGTTCAACTGTTATTTCACTTCATCGCCAGCGCTTCCAGCCGAACGTGCGTCTGCACCTTGCCGGCCTGCCCGGACAGCCCGCAGCGGGATTTAGGTCTTTGCCAATTTCGACAGCTGACTGAGGATCTTCTCGGCCGCATCCAGCCGCTGGGCCGGCGTGTCCCACTCGCCCTTGATCACCACCTTCTGGTCGGGACGCACCTTCCAGACGATGTTGTTCTTGGCCACGAACTGCACCAGGGCCAGCGGATTGGCGAAGGTGTCGTTGCGGAAGCTGGCCACCGCGCCCTTGGGGCCGACGTCGATCTTGGCGACATTGGCCTCGCGGCACAGGCCCTTGATGGCCACGACCTTGAGCAAGGAGTCGGTCTCGGGCGGCAGCGGGCCGAAGCGGTCGATCAGTTCGGCGGCCAGGGCTTCGCGGTCGGCGGACTTTTCGGCTTCCGACAGGCGGCGATACAGCGACAGGCGCACATTCAGGTCCGGCACATACTCGTCCGGGATCATCACGGCGGCGCCGGTGTTGATCTGCGGCGACCAGCCACGATCCTCCAGCAGGGCCTCGGCGCCCTGGCGCTGGCGCAGCTCGGCGACGGCGTCTTCCAGCATCTGCTGATACAGCTCGACGCCGATTTCCTTGATGTGGCCGCTCTGCTCGTCGCCCAGCAGATTGCCGCCGCCGCGCTGATCCAGGTCGTGGCTGGCCAACTGGAAGCCGGCCCCCAGGCTGTCCAGCGACTGCAGCACCTGCAAGCGCTTTTCGGCCGACAGGGTGATGGTCTTCTCGTTGGGCGTGGTCAGATAGGCATAGGCCCGGGCCTTGGAGCGCCCGACCCGGCCGCGGATCTGATACAGCTGCGCCAGGCCGAACATGTCAGCGCGGTGGACGATCAGCGTGTTGGCCGACGGAATATCCAGCCCACTTTCCACGATAGTGGTCGCAAGCAGCACGTCGTACTGGCCCTCGTAGAAGGCCGTCATCACGTCTTCCAGCTGGGTCGGAGCCATCTGGCCGTGGCCGACCACATACTTCACCTCGGGCACCTGGGTGCGGAGGAACTTCTCGATCTCCTCCAGGTCCTTGATGCGCGGCACCACGTAATAGGCCTGGCCGCCGCGATACTTCTCGCGCAGCAGGGCCTCGCGCAGGGTCACCGGGTCGAACGGGCTGATATAGGTGCGCACCGCCAGGCGATCGACCGGCGGCGTGGCGATGATCGACATCTCCCGAATGCCGCTAAGCGCCATCTGCAGGGTGCGCGGGATGGGCGTGGCGGTCAGGGTCAGCATGTGCACGTCGGCGCGAAGCTCTTTCAGCTTCTCCTTGTGCTTGACCCCGAAGTGCTGCTCCTCGTCGACGATGACCAAACCCAGGTCCTTGAACGAGACCTGCTTGGACAGAATGGCGTGGGTGCCGACCACGATCTCCAGCTGGCCATTGGCCAGGCCTTCGCGAGTCTCGGCGGCTTCCTTGCCGGTGACCAGGCGCGACAGGCGCGTCACCTTGACCGGCCAGCCCTGGAAGCGCTCCTTGAAGGTCTTGTAGTGCTGGCGGGCCAGCAGGGTGGTCGGGCAGACGATGGCCACCTGCTTGCCGCTCATCGCCACCACGAAGGCGGCGCGCAGGGCCACCTCGGTCTTGCCGAAGCCCACGTCGCCGCAGATCAGGCGGTCCATCGGCCTGCCCGAGCCCAGATCGCTGAGCACATCGGCGATGGCCGACAGCTGATCGTCGGTTTCCTCGTAGGGGAAGCGGGCGCAGAACTCGTCGAACACGCCTTGCGGCGCGTCGGTTTCTTCGACCGACTTCAGCTGGCGGGCGGCGGCGATCTGGATCAGGCCCTCGGCCATGACCCGCAGGCGCTCTTTCGCCTTGGCCTTGCGCCCCTGCCAGGCAGCCCCGCCCAGCTTGTCCAGCTGCACGTTCTCGCCGTCGGTCCCGTAGCGGGTCAAAAGGTCGATGTTCTCGACTGGCAGATAGAGCTTGGCCTCGCCGCCATATTGCAGGTCAAGGCAGTCGTGAGGCGCGCCCTGCACGTCCAGCGTCTTGAGCCCGGCATAGCGGCCGATGCCATGGTCGATATGGACCACCAGGTCGCCCGGCGTCAGGGCGCTGGCTTCGGCCAGGAAATTGGCGGCGCGGCGCTTCTTGCGCGGCCTCGCCAGGCGGTCGCCCAGGATGTCGGTCTCTGAAATGACCGCCAGGTTTTCGGTCTCAAAGCCGTTGTCCAGCGGCAGCACAGCGCGCTGCGGCGTCTTGGGATCGGCCGCCTTGGCGGCCTGCCAGTAGGCGGCATAGGGGATCTTGGTCAGGCCATGATCGGCCAGCATGGTCCCGAGACGCTCGGACGAGCCTTCCGACCACGAGGCGAACAGCACGCGCTTGCCGGCGGCGGCCAGGGCCTTGGCGTGGTCGCTGGTGGCCTCGAACAGGTTGACGCTGTCCTGGGCCCGTTCGGCGGCAAAGACCCGGCCGATCTTGGCACCCATATCGACCACATCCAGGCCCTGGGGCTGGAAGGGCGTGAACTGGCGATGGGGCCGGTCGCCCAGCGCCTGGTCCCACTCCGGGGCGGTCAGATACAGGGCCTTGGGGTCCAGCGGGCGATAGGCCGCCTTGCGGTCGGCGCTGGCGCGGGCGTCATAGGCGTCGGCGATCATCGCCAGCCGCTCGTCGCGGGCCTCGCTGGCCTGGTGATCCACGCCCACCAGCGCGCCGGCCGGCAGGTAGTCGAACAGAGTCGCCATGCGCTCGTAGAACAGCGGCAGCCAGTGCTCCAGCCCGGCGCGGCGCCCGCCTTCGCTGACGGTGTTGTAGAGCGCGTCGTCGCCCGGCGCCCCGAAGGTCGCCACATAGCCCCGGCGGAACCGCGAGATGCCGTCAGCGTCCAGCAGGGCCTCACTGACCGGCAGCAGATCGATTTCCTTCAGCTGCTTGGTCGAGCGCTGGGTTTCGGGATCAAAGGCGCGGATGCTCTCCAGCGTGTCGCCGAACAGGTCCAGCCGCACGGGCTCTTCGGCGGCCGAGGGATAGACGTCGATGACGCCGCCCCGGATCGCAAACTCGCCCTTTTCCGACACGGTGGAGGCGCGGGTATAGCCGTTGACGGCGAAATAGCGCTCCAGGTCCTTGATATCGACGCTGTTTCCGACCTTGGCCGAATAGCTGGCGCGCATCAGCACGCTCTTGTCGGGCACGCGTTGCAGCAGGGCCGGCGCGGCGATCACCAGCATGGCCGGCTTGGCAGTACCCAGACCGCGCGCCAGACGCGACAGAGTGGCCATGCGCTGGGCCGCAACCCCCGCCGAGGGGCCGACCCGGTCATAGGGCAGGCAGTCCCACGAGGGGAACAGCACGGCCTCGATCTCGGGCGCAAAGAACTTCAGGGCCTCGATGAAGGCGCTGGCGCGGGCGGTGTCGCGGGCGACGAAAGCGGTCAGCCCGCCGCGCGCACGGGCGATATCGGCCATCACCAGGGCGTCGAAGCCCTCAGGCGCGCCGGCCAGGGTCAGGCCGCCGGCGGCCTTGGCGATCTGCTTGGCGTCGTAGGCCATGAGACCCTCTTACGCGCCGTCGCCGATGGGGCGCACGGCATGGGCCTCGAACCGGAATTCGCGGATCATGGCCAACACGTCGGTCTCGAACTCGGCAGGCGTGGCCTCCTGACCGACGATCCAGGCATAGATCTCGCGATCAGGGTTCTCCAGCAGCGCTTCAAGCGTATCCAGCTGTTCCGGCGTCAGGTTCTGGGCACGGTTGTCCGCAAACGGCCCCAGGATGAGGTCCGCTTCCCGAAACCCGCGATGCCAGGCGCGGAACCGAAGCCGCCGAAGGCGGGAGTCGTGATCGATGGTCATGTGCGGGCGGATATAGAGTGCCCTGCTCCCGGACGCTAGCGATGCTCAGCGATAGATGCCGGTATAGCTGAGGCCGCCGCCGCACTCACATTCGCCAATTTGCGTGATCGTCCAAGATCCATTCTTTCGGATCTCGATGTCAAAACCGTGCCCTTCGGAACGCCGATAGCGCGTCTTGCCGTCCACCGTCTCGGCGACGAACATCTCTAGCCCCTCATAGAAACCCGGCACGTAACCGCTGCCCGGAGGCGATTCCGGGAGGGGCCCATTGTCGATCTCGAATTTGAAGAGGCGCCAGCCACCGCCCAAATCGCGGCTCCAGATCGTCGCACGCGGACCATGGCCAACACGGCGAAGTGCCTTTCCATGCGACAATGGGAAAGGTGTGCCTTGCGCCACTTCATCAAGACGGCCCTGGTAGCGATAGCGAACACATTGAGCGTCCCGGCACTTCTCGAGTTCAATCCGGAGATCGTCCTCGTCGCCGATTGTGCTCCACTCGTCGGCCTTGCGGCCATCGACGAAGGTCTTGAAGACGGCGCGCTCAAGTGCTGCGAGGGCGGGATCGGCGCAAACCCAATGCTCGACCTGTTTGGGTATCGCTCTCCCCGCCAGGTAGCGCCCCTCACAGGGCGTAACCTCGACGGCCGCAAAGGCTGCTGACCCGCCGGTGATCAGTGCCAGGACAAGCGTCACGAAGAACGTTCTTTTCACCGGACCAGGCACCTGGATCTCCACGACGTGGGCAAGAGTTAGCAAGGCCGCAACCCTGAGTTCAATTGACTTTCCACAGCTTACGCCTATTGATCCCAAACTTCGGAGCAGGTCAGGCGAATCCGCGCCACCCGTTCGCCCAAAACCGGGTGGCTCTGAATTTCAGCCAGAATGACATGACAGAATTTTCCGAACTCGGGCTGTCGCCCACGACCCTGCAAGCGGTCGCAGACACCGGCTATACGACGGCCACCCCCATTCAAGCCGCAGCGATCCCGGTCGCCCTGGCAGGACAGGACGTTCTGGGCATCGCCCAGACCGGCACCGGCAAGACCGCCGCCTTTACCCTCCCCCTGATCGACAAGCTGATGACCGGCCGCGCCAAGGCGCGCATGCCGCGCGCCCTGGTCATCGCGCCGACCCGCGAACTGGCCGACCAGGTCGCTTCCAGCTTCGAAAAGTACGCCAAGGGCACCAAGCTCTCCTGGGCGCTGCTGATCGGCGGCGTGTCGTTCGGCGACCAGGAAAAGAAGCTGGATCGCGGCGTCGACGTGCTGATCGCCACCCCCGGCCGCCTGCTCGACCATTTCGAGCGCGGCAAGCTGCTGATGACCGGCGTGCAGTTCCTGGTCGTCGACGAAGCCGACCGCATGCTGGACATGGGCTTCATTCCGGACATCGAGCGCATCTTCAAGATGACGCCGCCCAAGAAGCAGACGCTGTTCTTCTCGGCGACCATGCCGCCGGAAATCACCCGCCTGACCAAGCAGTTCCTCAAGGATCCCGTGCGGATCGAGGCGGCGCGCCCGGCGACGACCAACGAGAACATCACCCAGCTGCTGGTCAAGGTGCCCTCCTCCGATCCCAAGGCCAAGCGCCTGGCGCTGCGGGCCCTGATCGAGAAGGCCCAGATCGAGACCGGCATCGTGTTCTGCAACCGCAAGACCGAGGTCGATGTGGTCGCCAAGTCGCTGCGCTCGCATGGCTTCGACGCCGCCGCGATCCACGGTGACCTGGATCAGAGCCAGCGCATGAAGACCCTTGCGGCCTTCCGCGACGGCTCGCTGAAGATCCTGGTGGCCTCCGACGTCGCCGCGCGCGGTCTGGACATCCCGGCCGTCAGCCACGTCTTCAACTATGACGTCCCGCACCATGCCGACGACTATGTGCACCGTATCGGCCGCACCGGCCGCGCCGGGCGCTCGGGCATCACCTACATGCTGGTCACCCCGGCCGACGACAAGGGTTTCGACAAGGTCGTCAAGCTGATCGGCTCGACTCCGGACGAAGAAAAGCTCGAGCTCGACTACTCGCAGGCGGTCACCGTCCATCGCGATGGCGAGAAGAAGCGTGGCGGTCGCGGTGCGCCGCCCAGCCGTGATCGCGGCGGCGAGCGCGAGTCGGGCGAACGCTCGGCCCGTGGCGGCCGTGGATCGCGCGTCCGCGAGATCGAAGCCGAGGCTCCTGCGACGGATGCCGCAGCCGAAGTGGTGGCGGGCGAAGCTCCCGACGCTCCCGTGGAAGCCCGCGAGGAACGCGCTCCGCGTGGTCGTCGCGAACGCAAGCCGCGTGGCGACAAGGCCGAACGCGCCCCGCGTACCGAGGCCGCCGTGCCGGTCGAAACCGCAGACGCCGCGCCTGTCGCCGCCACGCCCCGCGAACGCAGCCGCCCCGAGCGCGAACCCCGCGCCGAACGCGAGCCGCGCGCCCAGCGCGAAGCGCGTCCCGAGCGTACAGAGCGCGAAGCGCGTCCCGAACGCGCAGAGCGTGAGGCCCGTCCTGAGCGCGAAGCCCGGCCAGAGCGGGATGCGCGCCCCGAGCGCGACACCCGTCCGGCCCAGCCCGTTCGTGGCGTCCAGCCCGTCCGGGGCCGCGAGGACGACGATGACCGTCGCGTGATCGGCTTCGGCTCCGACACCCCCGCCTTCCTTATGCGCGCCCCGCCCAAGCTGGCCAAGGCGCGGTCGGAAGACTAAGGCCCCGTGCCGGATCGCGCCTGTCGCGTTCCGGCTTCGATAGGCGAAAACCGACGACCTGCAGGCCAGCGTGGCCGCTTGGCCTGAGGGATTCTAAGGTCTGGTTCTCCGCGAAGTACATAAACCGCTGGTTCCTGGGGCTCAGGGGCCCTGATCGCTCAGGGCGCAGACCACGGCCGCCGGCCCCGCAGGGGCTGGGCCCAGACCACCCACCAGCCGCCGTCTCGGCGATAGAGCTCGGCCGCGCCGCCGGCCATGAAGTCTCCGGCCGTCAGCATTACCCGTCCCGCGCAGGCGCGCGGCATGGACGGCGGGGTCGGGCCGCGCAGAACCACGACCTCGGCGTCGCGACACAGCAGGGCCAGGGCCTCGCCCTGTGGACTGCTGCGCGTCCAGGACAGCGACAGTGGTGCCGCCGCGCCCGGTCCGGGACGGCAGGTCCAGCGGTCGCAGATGAAATCCCCTCCATCGGTCAGGCTCAGACCACGACGGCGCGCCCACAGCTCCACGCCGAACCGGCGGGCGTCGGGTCGCAGGGCGATGGCGTCACCCTCGCGGCGCACGGCGGCGGCCGAGCCGTCCGCTGCGACCCAGATCTGCGGAGCCGGCGGACGGGGCCAGACCAGCACGGCCATGGCCAGGGGCAGACCCAGCCATCTCAGCCGTCCCTGCCACAGGCAAAGCAACATCACCCCGACAAAGGCGACGACCAGGGTGAAGGACGGCGCGCTGGCGACGACGGCCTGGCCGCCGAGGGATTCGAACTGCCGGGCCACGGCGACCATGGCGTCGACGCCCCACCCGGCGATCCGCAGGAACGGCCCGCCCCAGCCCAGCCCCTCCAGGGCCGTCCCCAGGGCCAGGAACGGCATGATGACGAACGACGACAGCGGCGCGACGATCAGATTGGCGGGCAGCCCCCAGACGGCCACACGGTTGAAGTGCTGCATGGCGAAGGGCCCTGTCGCCAGGCCTGCCACAAAGCTGGCCCCGACGCTGACCGCCAACCAGCCGACGGCGGCCTGGATGGCCCGGATGGGCCAGGGCACGGCCAGTTCCCGGATCGGACGCGGCCAGGCCTCGGCCAGGGCGATCAGGGCGGCGGTGGCGGCGAACGACATCTGGAAGCCCGGCGCGCCCGCCGCCTCGGGCTGCATGACCAGAATGATCAGCGCCGCCAGGGCCAGGCCGTGCAGGGTGACAGCCTGACGGTCGAACAGGATGGCGGCGAAGGCGACACAGGCGGTAATCGCCGCGCGCTCGGCCGGCGGCGGCGCGCCCGAGATCACCAGATAGCCGATCACGGCCGCGAGGCCGGCGACGGCGGCGATCTTCTTGCCCGGCGCGCGCAGGGCCAGCCAGGGCCAGGCGGCGATGGACAGCCTGGCCAGGCCAAACACGAAGCCGCCGACGATGGCCATGTGCAGGCCCGAGATCGACAGGATATGCGCCAGGCCCGACGCACGCATCGCCTCGGTCTGCTCGGGCGTGATCCAGGCCTCATGCCCCGTGACCATTGCCGCGCCGATGCCGCCGCTTTGCGGCCCCATCTGGCCCAGGATCCGCTCGGCCAGCCGCCAGCGAAAGGCGTTGATCACCAGGGTCAGACGCAGACGCCAGGGCGGCGGCTCCAGGCGAACCGGCTGCAGATCGCCCAGCGAGAAGCCAACCGCCCCCACTGCGTCGAACCAGGCGTCGCGGGCAAAGTCGTAGGAACCTGGCGCAGCGGGCGGCGGCGGCGGACCCAGAATCGCCCTCAGCCGGATCGGATCTCCGGGATCGGGCACCTGATAGGGATCGACGGTGACGCGGATTCGCCTTGGCGTTTGTTCGGGCGAAAGGCCTGAGATCCAGACGGGAGCGATCAGCAGGCGCGGCCCGCCGGCTCCGGGACTGACCACATCGACGACGAAACCCTCGACGCGGCGCGGCGCGCGCTCACCGTCGATGACCGGCGCGGCCACCCTGTCGCTGCGAATCTTGCCCGCCAGGCCGCCCCCCGCGCCAAAGGCCAGCAGGGCGGTCACGACCACCAGGAAGCGCGAAACCGACCGGCGCGCCAGCAACGCCGCAATCGCTGCAACCAGGGCCAGACCAGCCATTAGGACCAGAGGCGGTTCGACCGGCGCGTTCAGATAGGCGGCGGCGCCCAAGCCGAACCAGACCGGACTCCACAGCACCCAGCGGTCCAGATTGGCGTCCACCTGATCGCGCCCGGCGCGGAACATCGCCGCCGGGCTAGGCCGCGCCCGAAACGCCGTGCTAAGACGCGCCGCAAACGCTGCGCCCCGGCGCGCGATCCCGGCCGTCTCGGCGGCGTCCAGCTTTTCAGCATTGAGTTCGATGTCGAACCCCTCCCCCACCGACCGCGCCGTCGTCACGCGCTTTGCACCCTCGCCCACCGGCTTCCTGCACATCGGCGGCGCACGCACCGCGCTGTTCAACTGGTTATATGCACGCCATACGGGTGGGAAGTTCCTTCTTCGCGTTGAAGACACCGACCGTGAGCGCTCGACCGAGGCCGCCGTCGCCGCAATTTTCGAAGGCCTGGACTGGCTGGGCCTGACCTCCGACGAGGAACCCGTGTTCCAGCACACCCGCGCGCCGCGTCATGCCGAGGTTGTTCAACAACTGCTGGAGCGCGGACGCGCCTATCGCTGCTGGATGAGCGTCGAGGAGCTTGAGGTCGCCCGCGAGAAGGCCCGCGCCGAAGGCCACGCCATCCGCTCGCCCTGGCGCGACGCCCCGCCGCCGGCCGACCCGTCTGCGCCGCACGTGATCCGCTTCAAGGGCCCCGCCGACGGCGAGACCCTGGTCGATGACCTGGTCAAGGGTCCGGTAACGTTCAAGAACACCGATCTCGATGACCTGGTGCTGCTGCGTGCCGACGGTGCGCCGACCTATAACCTCGCCGTGGTGGTCGATGACCACGACATGGGCGTCACCCACGTGATCCGGGGCGACGACCATCTGAACAACGCCGCTCGCCAGACCCTGATCTATCAGGCGATGGACTGGGACCTGCCGGCCTTCGCCCACATCCCGCTGATCCACGGCCCCGACGGTGCCAAGCTGTCCAAGCGCCACGGTGCCCAGGCGGTCGGCGAGTTCGCCGACATGGGCTATATCCCCGAAGGCCTGCGCAACTACCTGGCCCGGCTGGGCTGGGGCCACGGCGACGACGAGGTGTTCAACGACGCCCAGGCCATCGACTGGTTCGACGTCAAGGACGTGGTCAAGGCGCCCGCCCGACTGGACTGGGCCAAGCTGAACCACATCAACAGCCAGCACCTGCGGGTCGCCGACGACGCGCGCCTGGCCGACCTGACCCTGAAGGCGCTGCAGGCCCAGGGTACCAGCCTGCCGGCCGATGCGCTCGCTCGGCTGCTGGCCGTGGTCCCGCAGGTCAAGGAAGGTGCCAAGACCATCCTCGAACTGGCCGAGCATTGCGCATTCGCGCTGAAAATCCGCCCGGTGACGCTTGAGGAAAAGACAGTCAAGCAACTGCTGCCCGAGACCGTCGAGCGGCTGGCACGCCTGCGCGATCGCCTGGCCCAGACCCCAACCTGGGAGGTCGACGAGCTGGGTACACTGTTGAAATCCTTCGCAGAATCCGAGGGCGTGGGCTTTGGCAAGTTCGGCCCGTCGCTGCGCGGCATCCTCACCGGTGGGTCGCAGGCGCCCGACCTCAACAAGATCATGACCGCCCTGGGTCGCGAAGAGAGTCTTGGCCGCCTTGACGACGCGCTGGCTGTGCGCGCATGAGGCGCTATAACGCACTCGCGAAATGAAACTTGGACTGCTCGTTCCATCGATGAAGGGGTTTCCCGCATGACCGATAAAGCCACGCTGACGATCGGCGACAAGAGCTACGACCTGCCGATCCTCAAGGGCAGCACGGGTCCCGACGTTGTTGATGTCCGGAAGTTCTATGGCGACAGCGACCACTTCACCTTCGATCCGGGTTTCACCTCGACCGCATCCTGCGAGAGCAAGATCACCTATATCGACGGCGATGCCGGCGTTTTGCTGCACCGCGGCTATCCGATCGACCAACTGGCCGAAAAGTCCTCGTTCCTCGAGGTCTGCCACCTGCTGCTGAACGGCGAACTGCCCACGGCCGCCGAATTCGCCAAGTTCGAGCACAACATCACCTATCACACGATGTTGCACGCCCAGTTCGACAGCTTCTTCCAGGGCTTCCGCCGCGACGCCCACCCGATGGCGATCATGACCGGCGCGGTCGGTGCCCTGTCGGCCTTCTATGCCGACAGCCTGAACGTCGATGACCCCAAGCAACGCGAGATCAGCGCCCATCGCCTGATCGCCAAGATGCCGACCATCGCCGCGCGCGCCTTCCAGTACAGCGTCGGCCGTCCGTTCGTGACGCCGCGCAACGAGCTGAGCTATTCGGAAAACTTCCTGCGCATGTGCTTCTCGGTGCCGGCCGAGGACTGGGTTCCCAACCCCGTCCTGACGCGCGCCATGGACCGCATCTTCATCCTGCACGCTGACCACGAGCAGAACGCCTCGACCTCGACCGTCCGTCTGGCCGGTTCGTCGGGCGCTCACCCGTTCGCCTGTATCGCCGCCGGCATCGCCTGCCTGTGGGGCCCGTCGCATGGCGGCGCCAACCAGGAAGCCCTCGAGATGCTCGAGGAAATCGGCACGGTCGAGAACATCCCCGCCTATGTGCAGGGCGTGAAAGACAAGAAGTACAAGCTGATGGGCTTTGGCCACCGCGTGTACAAGAACTTCGACCCACGCGCCAAGGTCATGCAGAAGACCTGCTACGAGGTCCTGGAACAGCTGGGCATCAACGATCCCCTGCTGCAGGTGGCCATGGAGCTGGAAAAGGTCGCCCTCAGCGATCCCTACTTCATCGACCGCAAGCTCTATCCGAACATCGATTTCTATTCGGGCATCACCCTGCGGGCGATGGGCTTCCCGACCAACATGTTCACCGTGCTGTTCGCCCTGGCCCGCACCGTGGGCTGGATCAGCCAGTGGAAGGAAATGTTCGAGGATCCCTCGCGCAAGATCGGCCGCCCGCGCCAGCTCTATACCGGTGCCACGCAGCGCGACTACGCCCCGGTCGAAACCCGCGGCTAAGCCCTCGGCTTTGCCTGATCAAGCAAGGCCCCGTCGCAAGACGGGGCCTTTTCTTTTCCGGGGCTCAGGGCCTTAGCAAAAAGCTGAGGATCTCGGCGACGGCGCGATACAGGGCCTCGGGAATTTCCTCGTCGATCTCGATCGTCGACAGGGCCTGGGCCAGGGCGGCGTTCTCCTCGATGGGCACGCCGTGCTCGCGCGCGGTCTCGACAATCTTCTCGCCGATCCAGCCCTGGCCCGAGGCCACCACGCGCGGGGCATCCGCGCCGTCATAGTGCAGGGCGACGGCGATGCGGGGCCGCACGGGTCCCAGGGGCCCGGTCACGAGGCGCGATCCACGAAACGCCCTGGCGCGCTGGGCGCGGTGTGTGGCACGCCGGCATGGAAGGCGACCTCCGGCGTCAGTTCGGCCTGGCGCAGGGCGGCGCTCAACGTCTCCTCCCCCGCCTGCAGGCGCGCCATCGACTCAGGACGTTCGGCCCACAAGCTGACGCGGGTCTGGACGCCCGTCAGGGCCACCTGCACATGGACCGGCCCCAGCGGCTCGACATCCAGCGAGAAGCGCGCCCGCCATGTGCGTTCGACCTCGCCGCCGCCCGAGGCTCCGCCGCCGCCGCTATCGCGGCTGATCTCGAACTGGGCCACGGCCACGCCCTGCGGGGTCTGGAACGGCAGGTCGATCACAACGCGGGTCGGCCGTGCCTCGGCCGGTCGCTCCGGGTCGGCGCGCCCCTCGGGCAGGGAGGCGACCTGCAGCAGTTCCTGACGGGCGATGGCGCCGCTGACATCCGCCAGGAGCCGCCGTGCCAGAACAAGCGGCGGGGTATCGTCTCGCAGGTCGGAAGCGGCAACCGGCTGGGCCGTAGTTGGACCGCCGGCATAGGGCGGCGGCGGTCTTGACGCGGGCCTGATCCCCGGCGCGGACGCATCATCCGGCTTCGGCCTGCCGGCGTATGCCGCAGGCAGGTCAGCCAGGGGCTCCTCCTCGATCATCCCGACCATCAGCATCATGGCGGCGGCTGGAGGAGCCGCCCCCGGCGGGGGCGCAGGTCCCGTGACCGTCGCCATTGGCGGCGAGGCGGGCGGCGGCGGCGCGAGCGACCGGGCCGGCAGCGTCGGCTGAGGCTCATCCGGTCCAGAGACCAAGGGCGCAGCTTCGTTGCTGGCCACCATCGAGGTGGATACAGCGCCGGGCGATGCGTTCGACGCAGGGGCTGAAACCGGCTTGTTCGCCAGTGGCTGCAACGAGGGCGTTGGCGGCGGCGTTGGCGGCGGCTGCGATGGCGGCGCGCCGCCGCCGGGGCGGGCCGCTACAGTCGTGGGCTCAAACGGGGTGTCGGTAGCCAACCCAGACCCCGGATGGGTCGTTGCTTGCCCGGCAGGCGCAGCCCCGGCCGGAGCGGACGACAAGGCGAGGCCCGATTTGGCCGGACCGGGGTCTGGCGCGTCCGGCGCCGGGGGCGGCACCTCGGCCAGCCAGGTCGATACAACCGCCCTGAAGACCAGCAGCGCGGCCTTCATGTCACGCGGCGGCGCCGGCGCAGGCGAAGCGCGATCGGGCGCAAGATTGCGCGCCAGATCCGATTCCAGAAACGTCCCCGAGCGCCGCACGGCCTCGCGCAGGACGGCGGACGTGACGGGGGCATCGGCCGGCACCGCCCGGTCGAGCAGGGTCCGGGCGGCCTGACGCACCGACGGCGGCGTATCGGGCCTGTCCAGCGCCACCACGAGGTCGGCCATCAGAGGCGCGAGACCCGCCTGACGCGGTGCCGCCTGGGCCACCACTGCCCGTACTGCGGCGACAAGCCGATCTGGAATCGGAACGGTCGGCGTCTCCGCTGCGCCGTGCGCCGCCTGGCCAGTCGAGCTTTTCGCGATCGCTCTGGCGGCATCATCGACCCCGCTGGTCCCGTCGATCATCTCGCCCAGGGTCGCCACGCCCTCGGTCAGAGCCGCCCGGGCGCGGGCCAGAAGGGCGGCAGCCGAATCAGCCGGCGTCCCGACGGCCGAGAGGACGGGATGAACGGGCGTGAGCGGCGCTGCAGGATCAATCGCCAAGACGTGCAGTCTCCAGCCAGGCTGCGGACCGTGAAGAATGCAGCAACCCTACGCCAAACCGCGAGCAGCGCCAGTCAAGCCGAATGGATGGCGACGCGGGCTTCATGGTTCAGTAGTAACTACAATGTCATCCCGGTATGCGTGCAGGAGTGCTTCACAGTGAACAGCGGCCGAGGATCGATGCGCTGGACCGACATTGTCGGGCATCGCCGGCGTGACCTGATGTCGATCCTGCCGATGACCTTGCTGGCGGCTGTCGGGTCGTCGATCTGGCTGGGCCCCGGGACGCCGATCGCCTGGCTGGCCGGGGTCTCGCTCCTGATCGCTATCAACTATCTGATCTGTCGCTGGGTCGGGATACAGACCGAACCCAAGCCTCGGCACGAGGTGCTGCTGGCCGCCTTCACGGTGCTGTATACGGGACTTTACTGCACCCTGCCCGTGGCGCTGGTGCTGCACGGCACACGCACCTCTGTAGTCGCCGGCGCAGCCATGCTCGGCGCCGTGGCGCTTTCCAGCACCGCCGAATATGTGATCTCCCGACGCATCGGGGCCGCTTCATTCCTGGCCCTGCTGCTGATCATTCTGACGTCGGCCGTCCTGGCCATCCCCACCACACCCATCGACCAGGCCCTGCTGTCCATGGTCGCCTCACTGGCCTTCCTGACCTATGTGGTCCAGTACGCCATCCATAGCGAACGCGCCGACCGCGAGATGGCCGCCGCCCTGAGTCTGGCCCGCGACAAGGAAGCCGAGGCCGAGGCTGCCAACCAGGCCAAGACCACCTTCCTGGCCACGATGAGCCACGAGATCCGTACCCCGCTGAACGGCGTGCTGGGTATGGTGCAGGTCATGGAACTGGACGCCCTGTCAGAAGCGCAGCGCGACCGGCTGAAGGTCGTGCGCGAATCAGGTGAGGCCCTGACGGCGATCCTCAACGACGTGCTCGACCTGTCGAAGATCGAGGCTGGGCGGCTGGAGCTGGAGTCCATCCCGTTCGACCTGGCCGAACTGCTTGGCCGCAGCCAGCAGACCTTCGCCATGCTGGCCACAGAGAAGGGTCTGGTCCAGAAGCTCGAGATCTCTGACGGGCTGGCCAGCGCCTATCGCGGCGACCCTGGGCGCCTGCGCCAGGTGATCCACAATCTGCTGTCCAACGCCGTCAAGTTTACGGCCAGGGGTGTCATCACCCTGGGCGCGGCGCCCGGTGCGACCGGCGTGCGGATCTTCGTGACCGATACCGGACCCGGATTTGCCGAACACCAGCACGAAAAGCTGTTTGGTCGGTTCGTACAACTGGATGCCTCCACAACCCGACAGCATGGCGGCGCAGGGCTGGGCCTGGCGATCTGCCGCGAACTGTGCGGGCTGATGGGGGGCACAATCTCCGTGACGAGCCGCCCGGGCCGGGGCTCGACCTTCACGGTGGAACTGCCCTTGCAACCGCTGGCCCAAATCGAACCCTCCGCGCAGACGGACAAGGCTGAGACGCCGCCGGTGGCGCGGTCGACGCTGAAAATCCTGGCCGCCGAGGACAATCCCGTCAACCAACTGGTGCTGCGCGCCATGCTGCAACAGGCCGGGGTCGATCCAGTCATCGTAGATGACGGCGCCAAGGCCGTTCAGGCCTGGAGCGACCAGGTCTGGGACGTCATCCTGATGGACATCCACATGCCAGTGATGGACGGCCTGAAGGCGCTGGGCGAGATCCGGCGGCGCGAGACCGAAGGCGGTCTGGCGCGCACGCCGATTATCGCCCTCACCGCTAGTGCCATGAGCCACCAGGTTGCCGACCTGCTGGCAGCCGGCATGGACGACCATGTCAGCAAGCCCATCGACGTGAGACACCTGTTCGAGGCCCTTGATCGCGCGGTGGGTTAGGAAACCTGACCTGGGCGCGCGCGGCCCATGAAGGCCAGCAGGGCCCGGGCTGCAGCCTGCGATGGATCAGGCATGCCGCGTCCCATCTGCTCCAAGGCGGCGTTCTGGGCCGCGATCTGCGCGGCGCGGGCCAGCGGATCGTCAAGGCGCATCGCCACTTCCCGAGCGAGGGCAGCGCCTTCGAGATCACCTTGAAGAAGCTCCGGTGCGACCGTGTGCCCGGCTGCGATATTGAACAGCGTCACCCAGCGCGGCTTGAACAGCAGCTTCAGCAGGCCGTAGGTGATCGCCCCGGTGCGATAGCCGACCACCATGGGGCATCCGGCCAAGGCCAGTTCAGTGGTGACCGTGCCGCTGCAGGCCAGGGCCACCGTGCCGGCGACCATGGCGTCGTCTTTCAGGGCCTCGTCCTCGATCACATGGGCGCGGAACGGCCAGCCGGCGACGCGCGCCCTCACGGCCTCGACTACAGTCGACGCGGCCGGCACCACGACGGCCAGACCGGGGCGCTGGTCCTTGAGGCGACGCACGGCGTCCTCGAACACCGGCATGACCCGCTCGATCTCCGAAGGCCGGCTGCCGGGCAGGACCAGCAGAATCGGCTCGTCTTGCGTCAGGCCGATGGCGGCGCGCAGCCGGGCCGGATCGGCCTTGGCGAAGCTCTTGGCCAGGGCCGAATTGCCGACGAAGACGTTCTCGAGGCGGGCCTCGTCGAAGAACGGCTTGTCCATGGGCTGGATCGACATCAGGAAGTCGACCGCCTTGGCCAGGGCGCGTGCCCGCCCCGGGCGATAGGCCCAGACCTGCGGGGCCACATACTTGACCAGCGGCAGATCGGGACTGGCGCGCCGCAGCGCCTGGGCCAGGCGGATGTTGAAGCCCCAACTATCGATCAGAACCGCCACGTCGGGCTTTTCCCGCGCCGCCAGGGCCAGGGTATCCTTCAAGCGCGCCATGGCCCGGGGATAGGCCTTCAGGCTCTCAACGATGCCGATGATCGACAGCTGGGCGATGTCGAAGGGGCTGTGCACGCCCTCCACCGCCATCTTGGCACCGCCCACGCCGACGAAGCGAACGGCATCCTCGCCCAGTTCCTGCTTCAGCGCCCGGGCCAGGCCTGCGCCGAGCGCATCGCCCGAGGCCTCGGCCGCCACCAGCATCACGACCAGGGGCCGCTTCACGGCTGGCTCCGGGGTTCGACTCCCAGCACGAACAGGCCAAGATCGTCGGCGCAGGCGATGACCGCCTCGCGGTCCACCACCAGCAGGCGACCGGCCTCGCCGACCACACCCGCCAGACCCGCCCGCGCGGCGCGTTGCAGGGTGGCGACGCCGATGGTGGGCAGATCGACCCTGGTTTCCTGGATGGGCTTGGGGGCCTTGGCCAATACGCCGCGACGCTGTTCAGCGCTGCCGCGAATAGCCTGAGGCAGGTCGGCGACCCGCCGCAGCATGGCGTCGGTGCCCTCCTGGGCCTCCACCGCCAGCACCAGGCCCTCGCAGACCACAGCCCCCTGCCCCACGTCCAGCTTGCCGATCTCGCGGGCCACCAGCAGAGCACGCTCGATGTCCGAAGCGTCTTGGGCGCGCGGAGCGTGTGCGCCCAGCGGGCCCAGCGGCAGGGTCATCTCACCGACGACCTCATGCGCGCCCTCGATGGCAAAGCCTTCTTTCTCGAACTCCAGCAGAACGCGACGCAACAAGGCGTCGTCGCCCTGGCGCGCGGCCTTGATCAGGCCGGGAATAACCGTGACGCCGCGCAGGTCGGGGATCAGGGCGGCGAAGTCGGGCCGCTCGACCGTGCCGGCGAAGCAGACCACCTCGCAGCCCTGCGCCTTCAGAGCCTTGAACACCTTGCCAAACTCGCCCAGCCCAACCTCGTCGCCGGGATATCGGGTCAGGACAGGGTCAGCAAAGCTGCGCAGGCGCATCACCGCGAAGGGACGTCCGGCGGCCTCGCAGTGAGCCGCCAGTTCGACGGGCAGCGCGCCCCCGCCGGCGATCAGACCAAGCTTACGCATGTGGGAGAGCCTAGACCTCGCGCTCGGGCAGGCAGAGCGGGCGATTGGCGTCGGCGCGGACGAAGTCGACGATCTCCATCACCTCGGCATTGCCAGCGTGGATCTCGGCCACGTCCTCCAGGCGCTCCTGGAAGGTGCCTTCGTTGGCGAACATCAGGCGATAGGCGGCGCGCAGGGCGTTGATCGTCTCGCGGCTGAAGCCACGACGCTTCAAACCGACAAGGTTGAGGCCTTCGAGATGGGCGTGGTTGCCCCACACCGAGCCGTAGGGAATGACGTCCTTGGTCACGGCGGCCAGGCCGCCGATGAAGCTGTAACGGCCGATACGGGTGAACTGGTGCGCCGCCGCCAGACCGCCCATGAACACATAGTCGCCGATGGCCACATGCCCGCCCAGGGTCGCGCCCTTGGCCATCACCACATGATTGCCGACGTCGCAGTCATGGGCGATGTGCGAACCGACCATATAGAGGCCGTCGCTACCGACAGTAGTCACGCCTTTGCCCGAAGCGGTGCCGGTATGCATGGTGACATGCTCGCGGATGATGTTGCGCGGGCCGATCAGAAGTTCTGTGCGCTCGCCCTTGTGCCCAAGGTGCTGGGGCGGTCCGCCCAAATTGGCGAAGGGGTGGACCACGCAGCCTTCGCCCAGGGTGGAGGCCCCCTCGATCACCACATGCGACATCAGCCGCACGCCGGCTTCCAGCGTCACGTCGGCGCCGACGATGCAGAACGGCCCGATCTCGACATCCTGGGCCAGCTTCGCGCCGGGGGCGATAATCGCGGTAGGATGGATCTGGGTCATTTGGTCGGCGTCTCCACGACCATGGCGGCGAATTCGGCTTCGGCGGCGACCTTGTCGTTCACCTTGGCCACGCCCTTGAACTTGAAGATGGTCGAGCGCGAGCGCGTCACCTCGACCTCCATGCGGATCACGTCACCGGGGCGCACGGGATTGCGGAAACGGGCGTTGTCGACCGACATGAAGAAGATGGTCTTGCCCTCGGTGTCGACTTCCAGCGACTTGCTCATCAGCACCGCGCCGGTCTGGGCCATGGCCTCGATGATCAGCACGCCAGGCATCACCGGATTGCCCGGGAAATGGCCCTGGAAAAACGGCTCGTTCATCGTCACGCACTTGATGCCGACGATAGACTTGTGCGGCTGATAGTCCTCGGCCCTGTCGACCAGAAGGAACGGATAGCGGTGCGGAATCCTGGCGAGGATCTCACTGATGTCGATTGCAGATTGCGCCGTTTCGGCGATGTCCTGGCCCATACTTAGCCCCTTGTTCCCCGGCCGCCCGCCATGCGCGACAGCCATGCGGTCTCCCGGAGCCACCGCTTCAGCGGCCGCGCCGGAAATCCAGTCCATGTTTCGCCCGCCGGCACGGGCTTGAACACCGAGGCCGAGGCGCCGATGCTGGCGCCCGAGCCGATGGTCAGGTGATCGGCGACGCCGGCCTTGCCGCCAAACGCCACCCCGTCGCCGACGACGGTGCTGCCCGAAATTCCGGTATAGGCCGCCAGCACGCAGTTTCGCCCCACACGGACGTTGTGGGCGACGTGGACCAGATTGTCGATCTTGGTGTTCTCGCCGATGGTCGTATCGTCAAAGGCGCCTCGATCCACGCAGCTGTTGGCCCCGATGGTCACGCCGTCCTGGATCACCACCCGCCCCAGCTGCGGCAGATCAACAACGCCACGCGGTCCTGCCGCCGCCCCGAATCCCGCCTCGCCGATCACGGCACCGGCGTGGATCGACACCCGGTCACCAATCAGGGCAAAGCCGATCACGGCGTTGGCACCGATGACGCAGTCGCGACCAATGGAGACGCCGGGGCCGATGACCACGCCGGGCGCGATCGCGGTTCCGCGACCGACCCGGGCCCCTTGGCCGATGGCCACGCCGGGCGACAGCCGGGCACCGGCTTCGACCTGGCTGTCGGGATGGATCAACGGCGCTGCGGGATCATGACGGCGCTGGGCGTGCAGTCGACCGGCAGCAGCGGCCCAAGCGGCTTGCGGATGGGCGGTCAGCAGCGCCGCGCAGCCCGGCCCGAGCAGGTCGGCATGCTCAGGCCTGACGAAGCACGCGCCGGCCTTGGTGGCGGCGGCAGCCTCGCGGCGCTTGGGATCGGAAAAGAAAGCCACGGCCCCCTCACCGGCCCCGTCGAGCGGGGCAACGTGGTCGATGGACCGTTCGGAAACCGCCGGGTCAGCCAGGGTGGCGGATGACAGGCGCGCCAGCTCGCGGAGCGACACCGGACCCAGGTCGTCGAAGAAGCGTGGGTCCGGCATCAGGTCCTCTTGGGGCGAGCGGCCCGGGCTAGGGCCCGGGCCAGCGACTCGCTTATTTCTTGGTCGGCTGCAGAGCTTGAGCGCCCGGCAGAGCCTGGTCCAGACGTTCGCGATCAAAGGTCAGGGTCTTGATGCGGGCGTTCAGGGCCACGACGACGGCATCGGTGATGTCCATGGCCGGATTGGCCAGCAGAACCGACTCGCGGTCGACCAGAAGGCCGCAGGTGCGCTGCTGATAGACCTGCTTGATGGCCGGATCGAGCTCTTGATAGACGCGCGACAGCGCCTTCTGCTCGGTGGCTTCAACTTCCTTCTGGCGCTGCTGACCCTTGCGCTGCCAGGCGTTGGCCTTGACCTGCAGGGCCGCAGCCTGCTGCTCCAGCGAGCCCTGGTCAAGGGTGGCGCGCTTGGCGTCGAGGGCCTTGGCTTCATTGTCGAGCGCGGTGCGCTCGCCGGTCAGCTCGGCATTGACCTGCTGGATGATGACCTTCAGGCGCGCATCCACGGCCTGACCCACCTGCGAGGCACCGACGGCGCGCTGGCTGGACAGGATGCAGACGCCGGGAGTGGCGGGGCCATGCGTGATGGCCGGAGCCGCCGGAGCAGCGGCGGGAGCGGTCTGGGCCATGGCGCTGGACGCCATGGCAAGCGCGACGAGGCTGGAAGCGGTCGCGGTCAGGAACTTCGAATTCATGATCATTAGAACCTTGTGGAGGTGGAGAACCGGAACGTTTCGGTCCGGTCATAGTCTTCCTTGGAGAGGATCTTGCTGAAATCGAACCGGATCGGCCCCATGGGTGATTTCCAGTCGATGCTGACGCCCGCCGATGCGCGGAGCCCCAGATTGTCGGCGATGTTGGGATCGAACACACCGGTCGAGGACTGGCGATCGACATCGTCCAGCAGACCGGCGGTGCCGACGTCGCTGAACAGTGCGGCCTTGATGCCGTACTGTTCCGGCAACAGGGTCGGAACGGTCAGCTCGAAGGACCCGATCGCATAGAGCTTGGCGCCCATCGAATTGCTGGCCGTCGAGGTATCGCGCGGACCGATACCGGCCGTCTCGAAGCCCCGGAAGCTGGTGCCGCCCTTGTAGAAGCGGTCGTTGATGCGCACGTTGTCGCCGCCCCAGCCCTCGATATAGCCGGCCGAACCGGTGGCGCTGAAGATGAAGTCCTTGTTGAAGCCCCAGTACCAGCCGCCGTCGGCTTCGGTTTTGAGGTAGTTCACGTCGCCGCCGAAGCCCGCCAGATCCTGGTTCAGGTCGGCGAACCAGCCGCGCGTAGGCTGGATGGGGTCGTTGCGCTTGTCGATCCGAAGGCCGTAGCCAATCAGCGAGGTCATGTAGGCGCCACGCTGAAGGCAAAGGATCTGCGAGACCGAACCGCTGGTGCAGAGATTGTCTGACACGCTCACCTCATCGCGACGCAGCGTATAGCGCATGCTCATCGAGGCGTTCTGGGTCAGCGGGAAGCCGATGCGAACATTGCCGCCCACCGAGCTGGTGTCATAGGCGGCGAAATCGCTCAGGTCATAACGGAACGAATAGATATCGACGCCGGCCACGAGGTTACGGCTCAGGAAGCGTGGCTCGGTGAAGGCAAAGTCGATCTGCTGACGCAGCGAGCCCACCGAAATCCGGCCCCGCATGTTCTGGCCACGCCCGCGGAAGTTCCGCTCGGTGATGCCCACGTCGAGCACGAGCTTGTCGACCGAGCTGTAGCCCGCGCTGAACGACAGCTCGCCCGTCGGCTGCTCCTCGACCTTGACCCGCAAGGCGGTGCGGTCGGGCGCGCCACCGGGGATTTCCTCGATCTCGACTTCCTTGAAGAAGCCCAGGCGACGGATGTTGTTCTTGGACCGGTCGACGAGCACACGGTTGTAGGCGTCGCCCTCGGCGACTTCCAGTTCGCGGCGCAGGACGTAATCCAGGGTCCGGGTGTTGCCGACGATGTCGATGCGATCGACATAGACACGCGGCCCTTCGCGGACCTGGAACACCACATCGACCGTATTGGTCTCGCGGTTGGGCACATAACGCGGACGCACGTCCACGAAGGCGAAGCCGGCGGCACCGGCAGCGAAAGTCAGGGCGTCCGTGGCCTGTTCGATCCGCTCGTCTTCATACAGCTGGCCGGTGCGGATGGGCAGGATCTGGGCCAGCAGCGTGCCGTCCAGCTTCTTAAGCTCAGTGTCGACCGTGATCTTGCCGAACTTGTACTTGGGGCCCTCTTCAAGGGTGTAGCTGACCGCAAAACCGTTCTTGTCCGGCGCCAGTTCAGCCACCGACGAGACGACGCGGAAGTCGAAATAGCCGCGATTGCGATAGTGCTTGCGCAGCTGCTCGCGGTCGTACTCGATCCGGTCAGGGTCGTAATTGTCGTTGCTGGTCAGGAACTTGTACCAGTGCGACTCCTTGGTCACGATCACATCGCGCAGTTCGTTGTCCGAATATTCCGAATTGCCAAGGAAGTTGATCCCCAGGACGCCGCTCTTCGGGCCTTCATTGATCTCGAACACCAGGTCGACGCGCTTTTGCGGCAGTTCCACCACCTTGGGCGTCACGGTGGCCGAGATGCGGCCCGAGCGGCGATACAGCTCGATGATACGCTGGACGTCGGCCTGGACCTTGGCGCGGGTGAAGATGCCGCGCGGGCGGATCTGGACTTCGTCCTTCAGCTTGTCTTCCTTGAGCGACGAATTGCCCTCGAAGACCACCTGGTTGATGATCGGGTTCTCAACGACCTTCACGATCAGGTCGCCCGACAGCATCTCGATCTTCACGTCGGCGAACAGGTCGGTGCGGGCCAGGGTCTTCAGCGCCAGGTCGAGGCGCGCGGCGTCGACCGTGTCGCCCAGCTGGATCGGGAGATAGGAGATCACGGTCCCCTGCTCGATCCGCTCGTTACCCTGGATGACGATCCGCTGCACCACGCCCGATGGCGCGGCGGCCTGCGCGAACGCGGCCTGCGGCGCAACCAGCGCGGTGGAGCCGAGAAGAAGCGCCATACCGGTGGCGAACGCGGCGCTGTGGGCGCGAAGATTGTTCATGGGACCATTCATGGACGAAGAGCGGGCGTTCACGTGAACAGACCGCCGATGAATTTGAACACGTCGTATCGGTTGAGGTCGTTCCACGCCGCGAACAGCATGAAACCCAGCAGCAGCGCAAGCCCCGCCCGGAAGCCCGCCGCCTGGAATTCAGCGCGCAGAGGCCGGCGAAACAGCGCTTCATAGGCGTACATCACCAGATGACCACCATCGAGCACCGGGATTGGCAGCAGATTCATGAAGCCGATGCTGACCGACAGGCTGGCGATCAGCAGCATCTGGCTGATAACCAGACGTAGCAGCAGGGTCTGGGTATCGGGCGCATCGGCGACGCTGGCCTTGGTCACCGCGCCGGCGGTGTGGCCGATGCCGATCAGGCCACTGATCTGATCAGCAGGCACCTGCCCCGTGACCAGGCGTCCCAGATAGAAGGCGATGGTCTTGAGCATGCCCCAGACATCGACAACTGCGTCAGGCACGGCGCGGATCAGCGTCGACTTCTGGAAGCGCGTGACGCTGACGTTCTCAACGCCCAGCCGGCCTTCCTTAACGCGACCTCGAATCTCATCCTTCACCTCTACGAAGCGCGGGGTGGCGATCAGGTTCATACGGGCACCGTCGCGCTCGATCAGGAAATTGATCGGCATGTTGGCGCGCAGAGACACGTAGGCACTCAGATCCTGGGCGCTCTTGACCGCCACGCGGTCGGCCGAGACGAATACGTCGCCCGGGCGGAAGCCTGCGGCCTCGGCGGCGGTGCCGGGCATGACGTTGCGGACCGTGGCCACGCCCTGAGGCTTGCCAATCAGCAGCAGGAAGGCGGCCATGATGACGATGGCCAGGGCGAAATTGGCCATCGGGCCGGCGGCGGCAATGATCGCCCGCTGCCAGACCGGCTTGAAATGGAAGTAGCGATCTACCGCCGCCTCGCCCTCGCGCTCGACAATGGCGCGCTTCATGCCCGCCAGATCGTTCTGATCGGGCACGCTGGCGGCGTTTTCGTCGCCCGAAAAGCGCACATAGCCGCCCAGCGGGATCGACGCGATCCGCCACTCGACGCCAGACTTGTCGCGCCAGGAGGCGATGGCCGGGCCAAAGCCGATCGAGAAGCAGTCGATCGCCACGCCACACGCGCGCGCCGCCCAGAAGTGCCCGAGCTCGTGGATCGTCACGACGATCGACAGCACGAACAACGTGGAGGCGACAAAGATCAGGACATCGATCATCTAGGCTGGGCTCTCCGGACTCAGTTCCGCCGACGCTTTTGCGCGACAACCTCGGCCGCAATGCGGCGGGCGCTGGCATCCGTCATCATGGCGCTTTCAAGCGGGTCACCGCCAGCGTCGTCAAGGGAACCCAGGCCGTTCATGCTTTCCAGGGTCTCCGCGACTGCGGCGGCAATATCCAGAAAGCCGATCTGACGGTCAAGGAAAGCGGCGACGCCCACTTCATTAGCGGCGTTCATGGCAGCCGGCGCGCCACCGCCCAGCCGCATGGCCTCACGGGCGATGGCGATCGAGGGGAAGCGCTCAAGGTCGGGTGCTTCGAAGGTCAGCTGGCCGTAGGCCGCCAGATCCAGGCGCGGTGCGGGCCAGGGGAGCCTGTCGGGCCAGGCGAAGGCGCAGGCGATCGGGCTGCGCATGTCGGGCGGCCCCAGCTGCGCCAGGGTCGAGCCGTCGGCATATTCCACCAGGCTGTGGATCACGGACTGCGGATGGATCACGGCGTCGATGCGATCTTCGGGCGTGTCGAACAGATAGGACGCCTCGATCATCTCGAGGCCCTTGTTCATCATCGTCGCAGAATCGACCGAAATCTTGGCGCCCATCGACCAGTTGGGATGGGCGACCGCCTGTTCGGGCGTGGCCAGGGCCATCTGGTCGCGCGTCCAGGTGCGGAAAGGCCCGCCGGACGCCGTCAGGATCAGCCGCGACACCCGGCTGATACAGGCCGGTTGCAGCACCTGGAAGATCGCCGAATGTTCAGAATCGACGGGGATCACCGAGCCACCCGCCTCGCGGGCGATGCGCAGCAAGGCCGGACCGGCGCAGACCAGACTTTCCTTGTTGGCCAGGGCGATCACGGCACCGGTTCGTGCGGCGGCCAGGGTGGGTGCCAGGCCCGCCGCGCCGACAATGGCCGACATCACCCACTGCGCGCCCATGGCGGCGGCTTCAATCACGGCGCCCGTCCCGGCAGCGGCCTTGACGCCCGTTCCGGCCAGGCCTGCACGCAGAGCTTCAAGCAGGCTTTCGTCGTCGATCACCGCAACCTGCGGCCGCCAGAGCCTGGCCTGCTCAATCAGCCGCTCGACATTACGTCCCGCCGTCAGGGCCAGGATCTCGACCGCAGCGCCCGATTCCTGAAACAGGCTGAGCGTGGAAACGCCGATGGAGCCGGTCGAGCCCAGGATCACGACCTTGCGGGGGAGCGTCAATGGGCCCATCCGGCCAGGTAGATGAACCGCACGCCGGCGATGACGATGGCCGCGAACATCAGGCCGTCCACCCGATCCAGCAACCCGCCGTGACCCGGGATCAGATCACCCGAGTCCTTCACGCCGAACCGGCGCTTGAGCATCGATTCCCACAGGTCGCCCATCATGGTCGACAGGCCGCCCAGGAACCCGATCACCGCCGCGATCGGCCATGTCAGGTTCATGTCAGGCAGGGCTGGAAGCCAGGCCGACAGGGCGTCAATGCCGACAGCCGCCAGAGAGGCCGCGAACAGTCCGCCGAAAAAGCCCGACCAGGTCTTGTTGGGCGAGAACCGGGGCCACAGCTTGGGCCCCTTGAAAATGCTGCCGAACACGAAGGCGAAGATGTCGGCAAACCAGGTCACGGCGAACAGCAACAGGGTCCAGCTCAGGCCCGCCGGCAGCAGGCGCAGCCAGATCAGGGCGATACAGGCCGGGGCGATATAGATCACGCCATAGGCTGCGTCGGCCCGTCGCTCGACCGCACCACGGGCGATCAGGCCTGCGGCCAGGGCGCCTGCCGCCAGCAGCGGCCACGTCGCCCAGTAATGTCTCAGGAAAGCCGCCACGACCGCGACCAGAACAGCCACGCCGATGGACAGGGCCACACCGATCGGCGCCTTGGGCGCGCTCATCAGACCCCACTCGCGGGCCAGAAGCGCAATGCACACCGCGATCAGGGCCAGGAACCACACGCCGCCAAACCAGACGGCAGCCACGACTGTGGGTACGAGCACGGTGGCCGAAGCCACACGCACCCGAAGATTGACCCAGTTGAAACGCTTAGCCGGCGACGGCGACGTCATCGGCGGCAATGCCTCCATAGCGTCGGTCGCGGCCGCGATAGTCCGCGATGGCCGCCGCAAGCGCTTCAGGTCCATAGTCAGGCCACAGCACGTCCTGGAAGACGAGCTCGGCATAGGCGCATTCCCAGAGCAGAAAATTGGAAATCCGCCGCTCTCCGCTGGTGCGAACGATCAGGTCGGGCGCCGGCGCGGTCGAGGTGGACAACAGTCCCTCGAAGACGGCCTCGTCCAGGTCTGCGGCCTTGGCCTCGCCCCGCTCGACGGCCTCGGCGAAGGCCCGGGCTGCGTCGGCGATATCGGCCCGGCCACCATAGTTGAAGGCAACCTGCAGGATGAACTTGTTGTTGTCGGCGGTGCGGCGCTCGGCCCGCTCGATGATGTCCTGGATATCCGGGGCCAGACCCGTCCGGCGACCAATGATCCGAACCCGGACGCCCTCACGCGCGAGGCGCTCCAGGTCTGATTCGACATAGGCCTTCAGCAGACCCATCAGCTCGGAAACTTCCTGAGCAGGCCGACGCCAGTTTTCGGTGGAGAAGCCGAACACCGTCAGGACGCCGACGCCCAGGTCTGGCGCGCCTTCGACCGTGCGCTTGAGCGCATTGACGCCCGCACGGTGGCCCAGCGCGCGCGGCATGCCACGTCGCTTCGCCCAGCGGCCGTTCCCGTCCATGATGATGGCCACGTGCAGGGGGTGGCTCGGCGCCTCGCCCCCAGCGCGCGCCGATACATCCTGCAGGCCGGTCGTCGGCGACATTCGCTTCAAGCCTTCCCTACCGTCTCCCCCGAACCCCGGTCGGACGATCAAACCTGCATGATCTCTTGTTCTTTGATTTTCAAGGCCTCGTCGACCTGCTTGATGGCCGCGTCGGTCATCTTCTGGACCTCCGTCTCCATCTTCTTCAGCTCGTCCTCGCTGATGACGCTGGCCTTCTCGGCCTTCTTCAGGTCGTCATTGGCGTCGCGACGGATGTTGCGCACGGCCACCTTCTGGGCCTCGGCATACTTGCCTGCGATCTTGACCAGATCCTTGCGGCGATCTTCGGTCAGCGGCGGGATCGGGATACGCAGGTTGTTGCCCTCGACCACGGGGTTGAGGCCCAGGTCGGAATTGCGGATGGCCTTCTCGACAGCCGAGACAACACCCTTGTCCCAGATATTGACGTTGATCTGGCGAGGCTCCGGCACGCTGATCGAGGCGACCGTGTTCAGCTGCACCATCGAGCCATAGGCGTTGACCACGATCTGGTCGAGCAGGCTGGACGAGGCGCGGCCGGTCCGCAAACCGGCGAAATCTTCCTTCAGGGCGAGCACGGACTTGTCCATGCGATCCTTGTAGCGGGACAGGACGGGCTTTTCGGCGGCGGCCATGGCGTGGGCTCTCTTCGCTGGTCTTAGGCGGCGGCGTCTTGTGCGACGACGGTAAAGGTGCCCTCGCCTCTCAGGACGTTCAGCAGATTGCCGCGTCCCTTGATGGAGAACACCACGATGGGGATATTGCTGTCACGCATCAGGGCGACGGCAGAAGCATCCATCACCCGCAGGTCCTTGGCCAGCACATCCATATAGGTCAGACGGTCATAGCGCTCGGCAGTCGGATCCTTCTTGGGATCGGCGGTATAGACGCCATCGACGCTGGTGCCCTTGAACAGGGCGTCGCACTGCATCTCGGCGGCGCGCAGGGCGGCGGCGGTGTCAGTGGTGAAGAACGGATTGCCGGTGCCTGCGGCGAAGATCACCACCCGGCCCTTTTCCAGATGACGCTGGGCGCGGCGGCGGATGTAAGGCTCGCAGACCGTGGCCATCGGGATAGCCGACTGCACGCGGGTGGAGACACCGATGCGCTCCAGCGCGTCCTGCATGGCCAGGGCGTTCATGACCGTGGCCAGCATGCCCATATAGTCGGCGCTGGATCGCTCCATGCCCCTGGCCGCGCCGGCCATGCCGCGGAAAATATTGCCCCCGCCGATCACCAGGCACAGTTCAACGCCTGACTTGACGATCTCGGCGATGTCCTCAGCCACCGACTGCACGGTGTTGGTATCGATGCCGTAGGGCGTATCGCCCATCAGCACTTCACCCGAAACCTTCAGGAGCACGCGGCGGAAAGGCTTCGACGTGATGGTGCGGGGTGCGGACATGGGACCGGGCTCTTCCTGAGTCGTCGGCACGCAACATAGTGCGCGTTCGTCAAAAGTGGGATCAGTTTTGCATCGAAGCCTGTCCGACGGGCGGAAGACTTCACAAACCTTCGATCAGACGCACATCCGCTCGTTCAATGGCGAAACGCGTTCCAATAAGGCGCAAGAAGGGCGCGGCGCGCGTCAAACGCACCGCGCCCTTAAAGGCTTGAGAGCCGGACCGCCGCAAAGCGACGCCCGGATCTCGGGTCTTAGGCCTGGCCGGCCATGGCGGCGACTTCAGCGGCGAAGTCACCTTCCGGGGCCTTCTCGACGCCTTCACCCAGGGCAAGACGAACGAAGCCCTTCACGGTGAGCGGCGCGCCCAATTCCTTGCCGGTCTCGGCGACCAGCTGCTCGACGGTCTGATCCGGGTTCATGACGAAGGCTTGCTTCAGCAGCACGACTTCTTCCAGGAACTTGCGGATACGGCCTTCAACCATCTTCTCGACGACGGCGGCGGGCTTGCCCGATTCCAGCGCCTGCTCGGTGAAGATGGCGCGTTCCTTTTCGATCGCGGCCTGGTCCAGATCGTCCGGCGACAGCGAGAGCGGCGCGGTGGCGGCCACGTGCATGGCGATCTTGCGGCCCAGCTCCAGGATCTTGGCCTGGTCGCCGGCGCCTTCGATGGCCACCAGAACGCCGATGCGGCCCAGGTCGGGCGCGGTCGCGTTGTGGATGTACGAGGACACCGCGCCCTGGGCGACGGTGAACTGGGCCGAGCGACGCAGCAGCATGTTCTCGCCGATGGTGGCGATCAGGTTGGTCAGCACGTCAGACACGACTTCGCCATCGGCGGTCTTGGCCGAATTGATGGCCTCGACGCATTCGCTGTCCAGGCCAACAGCCGCGATCTTGCGGACGGCGTTCTGGAACAGTTCATTGCGGCCCAGGAAGTCGGTTTCGGCGTTCACTTCGACGGCCGACGCGGTCATGCCGGCACCATCATTGCGCACGGCGATGCCGACGAGGCCTTCAGCGGCGACGCGGTCAGCCTTCTTGGCGGCCTTGGACAGGCCCTTGGCGCGCAGCCAGTCGATGGACGCGTCGATGTCGCCGTTGTTTTCGACCAGGGCCTTCTTGCAGTCCATCATGCCGACGCCGGACTTTTCGCGCAGCTCTTTCACCAGCGCAGCGGTCACTTCAGCCATGAGTTCCTCCATCTAACATCAGAGCGCTCCCCACCGCCGCCGAAGCCGGCTCGCCAGGAGAAACGCGGGAAACAAAATTACGACCGGGCTTGATAGCCCGGTCGCATGTCAGGGTCACAACAACCGGTCCGAAAACCGGAAGCTGGAAAATCAGCTCGCGGCCGGCTCTTCGGCGACGGCTTCGATCGATTCGGCGGTCGCTTCCTGAGCGGCTTCCGGGGCGGCGGCTTCAGCCACCGGCTCGGGGGTCAGTTCGCGAGCCAGGGTCGGTTCCATCGGAGCCACCGAGGCGCCCAGATCGACGCCCGACGAGGCCTGGCCGGCGGCCAGACCGTCGAGGACGGCGTCAGCGATCAGGTCGCAATACAGCTGCAGGGCGCGGGCGGCGTCGTCGTTGCCCGGGATCGGATAGGTGATGCCGTCCGGATCGCAGTTGGTATCCAGGATCGCAATGACCGGGATGTTCAGCTTGCGGGCTTCGAGGATCGCGATCGCTTCCTTGTTGGTGTCGATCACGAACATGATGTCGGGGATACCGCCCATGTCCTTGATGCCGCCCAGCGACAGCTCCAGCTTGTCGCGCTCGCGGGTCAGCTGCAGCAGTTCCTTCTTGGAACGACCCTGGCCTTCGCCGCTCATGATGCCTTCGAGTTCGCGCAGGCGAGCGATCGAGCCCGAGACGGTGCGCCAGTTGGTCAGCGTGCCGCCGAGCCAACGGTGGTTCACATAGTACTGGGCGCAGCGCTTGGCAGCGGTGGCGACGGGATCCGAAGCCTGACGCTTGGTGCCGACGAACAGCACGCGACCGCCGGCGGCGGCGACTTCACGCACCTTCACCAGAGCCTGGTGCAGGAGCGGAATCGACTGCGACAGGTCGATGATGTGGATGTTCGAGCGCGAACCAAAGATGTAGCGGTCCATCTTCGGGTTCCAGCGGTGCGTCTGGTGACCGAAGTGGGCACCAGCTTCCAGGAGCTGACGCATGGAGAATTCGGGAAGAGCCATCGGGCCTGTATCCTTTTTCCGGTTGAACCTCCGCGGACACCCCCGTTCCGAACGATTTCGGAGCGGGACCGGAACGGTGACCCCGGGATTTCTCCCCGAAGCAACCGAACGTCCACGTGTGGAATGGCGCGGCAGATAGGCGCGAACGGATCAAAATGCAAGCCTTGTCGGCCGGATCCAGCCGCTAGAGACGCAATTTGCGCCCTATGCAGGGCGTCAGCCCGGATAGCTTGGCCCTTGCAGATGGTCTCAGGCGGAAGATTGCCCCCGCCTGGCGGATGCAGCAGCCTAGTTGGCCTCGGAACCAACCTTGCCCGTCCGCTCGGAGGATGGCGCAGAAACCTCTTCGTTGAAGCGCTCGACGATAGACTCAAACAAGGCGGCCTTGGCGCCCATGCCTTCGGCGCTGAGCGCATCGGCGATATGACCCGCAAGGTCCGCCAGAATGATCCCCCAGGCTGAGATCTCCCGATCCACCCCGTCATGGGCGTATAGCCCAAACTTGAGCGAGCAATGCAGCCCCTGCTCCGCGATCCAGACGCGCGCCAGTTCTACAGCGTTGGCGTCGCGAAGGGCCGCCGGGGGTATTGCACGGGCATCCATTCTGACCTCATGGCGTTGAGCTTGACCTGACCTGAGGGCGTGATGACGAAGGCCGGCTGACGATCGATCCAGCCCGGTTTGCCATCGACAAGGCTGCGACTGAGCTCCTCACAGTCTCGGCGCGTGTCTCATCAGAACGCCTTGCCGTTCACCGGGGTCGGTGACAGCGCAAAAACATCGACATCGTCCAGGCAGCGCACATTGATCGCCGCCATCCGCACGCCGCCCGGCCCCTCCCCGCGTCCGAAGGATTCGATCCCGCAGTCGGCGCAGAACAGGTGGGCGATCTTGCCGGTGTTGAAGCGATAGTCGGTCAGGGCGTCTTCCCCCGACACCAGCCTGAAGTCCTCCTCTGGCGCGAAGGCCAGGATCGACCCCAGCCGACCGCAGCGCGAGCAGTTGCAGGTGATTACGTCTTCAAGCCCAACTTCGACCTCGAAGCGAACCTTGCCGCACTGACAGCCGCCCTGATGCAAGGCCATGGTCTTCTCCAGTTTGAAGGCTACGGGACCGGCCGCGCCTAGACGTCCTCAAGCAGGGCGACACCAGGCGCAGTCTTAAGGGCCCCGCGCAAAGCGGCATCGAGGGTGTAGCGGCCGGGCAGCTTCAGTTCGATCTCCCGGCCGCCACCGATGGCCGCGATCAGGCTGACCTCGCCGCCCCGCTGCGAGACGGCCGGCTCCAGACGCTTGCGCAGGGCCTCGATCTCGGTGGCCGAGGGCGAGAGATGAACCCGCAATCCCGCCACCACGTTTTCGATGGCCTTTTCAATGGGCTCAGCATCGTCGCCGAAGAACCGCACCTCGCCGTCACGCGCCTTCGCCCGAACCTTGATGGCCACCGACTTGCCGGGTTCCAGCACCTCGCGGCACTTGCGCAGGGCTTCGGGCGGGAACAGCACCTCATATTCACCGGTCGGGTCGGACAGCGACACGAAGGCAAAGCGTTCGCCGCTCTGTGACGCCCGCTCCTGGCGTCGACGTACCACGCCGCACATCCGGAAGGCTTCCATACCGGCCTCGGCCTGGGGGATCACCTCGGTCAGCATGGCCGTGCGCTTGCGGCGCAGCATGCCCACCATGTCCTCCAGCGGATGGCCGGTCAGGTAGAAGCCGACAGCGGCCAGTTCCTCATCCAGCAGATCAACCTGGTTCCAGGGATCGGTCTTTTTCAGACGCGGACGGCCTGCAGCCGGATCGGCGCCGAACAGCGCGTGCTGCCCGCCCTGGCGGTCGGCCGCCACGCTCTGGCTGTGACTGATCAGGACGTCGGACGAGGCCAGGATCTGGGCCCGGTTCTTGTGGAAACTGTCAAAGGCCCCTGCCCGGGCCAGGTTTTCGATGGCCCGCTTGTTGACCTGCTTGGGATCGACCCGCTCGACGAAGTCGAAGATGTCGCGGAACGGCCCGCCCTCCTCGCGCACGGCGACCAGATGCTTCATCGCCTCCAGGCCGACATTGCGCACGGCGCCCAGAGCATAGAGCACCTCACCGTTTTCGACCTCGAAGTCGGCTCCCGAGCGATTGACGTCGGGTGCCCGCACCGTGATCCCGAACCGGCGGGCGTCCTGATGGAAGACAGCCAGCTTGTCGGTGTTGGAAATATCCAGGCTCATCGACGCGGCGAGGAACTCGACCGGCGTATTGGCCTTCAGCCAGGCGGTCTGATAGGCGATCAGGGCATAGGCGGCCGCGTGGCTCTTGTTGAAGCCGTAGCCGGCGAACTTGGCCACCAGTTCAAAGATCGACCCCGACTGCTCCTCGGGAACATTCTTCTCCTTGGCCCCCGAGACGAAACGGATCTTCTGGAGATCCATCTCCTCCTTTTTCTTCTTGCCCATGGCCCGGCGCAGAAGGTCAGCCTCGCCCAGGCTATAGCCCGCCAGGATCTGGGCGATCTGCATCACCTGTTCCTGATAGACGATGACGCCGTAAGTCTCCTTGAGCACAGCCTCAAGCGACGGGTGCAGGGTGTCGACGGGTTTGCGGCCGAACTTGCAGTCGACGAAGGTGTCGATGTTGTCCATCGGGCCGGGTCGATACAGCGAGATCAGCGCGGTGATCTCCTCGATCGAGCCGCAGCGCATCTTGCGCAGGGTGTCACGCATGCCCTGGCTTTCCAGCTGGAACACACCAACGGTCTGGCCCGAGGCGAGCAGTTCGTAGGTCTTGGCGTCGTCGAAGGGCAGCCGGCCCAGGTCCACCTCAGCGCCGCGCTTCTTCAGATGCTTCACCGCGCGATCCAGCACGGTGAGGGTCTTGAGCCCCAGGAAGTCGAACTTCACCAGGCCGGCGCTCTCGACCCATTTCATGTTGAACTGGGTGGCCGGCAGATCCGAGCGTGGATCCTTGTAGAGCGGGGTCAGCTGGGTCAGGGGCCGGTCGCCGATCACCACGCCGGCGGCGTGGGTCGAGGCGTTGCGGAATAGCCCCTCCAGCTGCAGGGCCACGTCCAGACAGGCCGAGACGTTGCCGTCTTCCTTTTTGGCCTGTTTCAGCCGCGGCTCGATCTCGATCGCCTGGGCCAGGGTGACGGGCGCGGCCGGGTTGTTGGGCACCATCTTGCAGAGCCGGTCCACCAGGCCCAACGGCAGCTGCATCACCCGGCCGACGTCGCGCAGCACGGCGCGGGCCTGCAGGCTGCCGAAGGTGATGATCTGGGCTACACGGTCCCGACCATACTTCTCCTGCACATAGACGATGACCTCTTCCCGACGCTCCTGGCAGAAGTCGATGTCGA
Organism: Caulobacter sp. AVps18; assembly: GCF_058681425.1. NCBI lineage: Bacteria > Pseudomonadati > Pseudomonadota > Alphaproteobacteria > Caulobacterales > Caulobacteraceae > Caulobacter > Caulobacter sp. AVps18. The sequence continues at coordinate 3,154,813 of NZ_CM178737.1, read as the reverse complement.
AGTCGGGCATGGAGACCCGCTCGGGATTGAGGAAGCGCTCGAACAGCAGGCCAAAGCGCAGCGGATCAAGGTCGGTGATGGTCAGCACCCAGGCCACCAGCGACCCCGCGCCCGAGCCCCGCCCGGGGCCGACGGGAATGCCGTGCGACTTGGCCCACTTGATGAAGTCCGACACGATCAGGAAGTAGCCGGGAAAGCCCATCTTCTTGATGATGCCCAGCTCGAAATCCAGCCGGTCCCAATAGACCTGCTCCTCGACCGCCAGCTCCAGCCCGTCGAGGCGGGCCCGCAGCCCCTCGCGCGCCTGGTGCTCCAGCTCCTCCGGCTCGCTGCGGCCACCGGTCGTGGGGAAGCTGGGCAGGATGGGATCGCGCTTCTTGACCAGGAAGGCGCAGCGCCGGGCGATATCGAGGGTGTTGTCACAGGCCTCGGGCAGGTCGGCGAACAGCTTGCGCATGTCAGCGGCCGGCTTGAACCAGTGCTCGGGCGTCACCCGCCGCCGCTCGTCCTGCCCCACGAAGGCCCCGTCGGAAATGCACAGCAAGGCGTCGTGGGCGTCGTAAAGCTCGCGCTTGGCGAAATAGACGTCGTTGGTGGCCACCAGAGGCACGTCGTGCTCGTAGGCCCAGTTGACCAGGCCCGGCTCGGCGGCGGCCTGGCGCGGCAGGCCATGGCGCTGGAGCTCGACATAGAAGCGGTCGCCGAACACCCGGCTCATCTCGGCAAGGGCCTGAGTGGCCTCGCCCGTCTTGCCAGACGCAAACAGGGCATCGACCGGTCCATCAGTTCCCCCCGACAGCAGGATCAGCCCCTCGGCGTGCTGGACCACCCTGGACCAGGGCACAATCGGCTCGGCCAGCTCGCCGCTCTCAAGATAGGCAATCGACGAGAGCTCGGAGAGATTGAGATAGCCCCGCTCGTTCTGGGCCAGCAAGGTAATGGTCGGTGCCCGCGCCCAGCGCTCGGTCGGCCCGGCTCCAACGCCTGACACCGGCAGGGCGCAGCCGATCAGCGGCTGTATTCCGGCGTCCTTGGCATAGGACGAATATTCTAGTGCCCCGAAAAGATTGGCCCGGTCGGTCAGACCTGCGGCCGGCATGCCCGCTGCCTCGGCCAGTTTGCCGATCACATCAGCCTTGATGGCCCCTTCCAGCAGCGAATAGGCCGAGCGAACCCGAAGATGGACGAACCCCTGCCCTTCATCGTTCGCCATGGCCGGTCTCCGCTGTCTCGACTCAGGCCACCAACTGGGCGACCGAGCACATCATCCAGACGAAGCTGGCCACGGACACAAGGGCCAAAGACTCACGCGCTAAACGGATCACAGGAACCTCCATAGTCGTTGCTTGTTTGTTCCATATTCCGCTTTTGTTCTGTTCACAAGATGTTCTGAATCAATCCCCGGCATTTTTTCACGCGCGTCGTCCAACGCCGAGAAATCCGGCGGTGCGCCCTCTGGTCCTCCGCCCCGGATCAGGTCAAATCGGCCCATGCGCCTGATCATCGATACCGACACCGCCGGGGATGACGTCTTCTCCCTGATGCTCGCCCTCACCCGCCCCGGCGTCAGCGTTGAGGCCATCACCATCGCCCACGGCAATGTGGGCTTCGTCCAGCACGCCGAGAACGCCCTGGTCACACTGGAGGCCTGCGACAGGGCCGGCGGGGTTCCGGTCTATCTGGGCGGCCAGGCCCCCTTTTCGCGCGCGCCCTTGGATGCCGCCTATGTGTTCGGGGCCGACGGCATGAGCGACAGCGGCTTTGCACGCGCCGCACAGCGTCCCGCCGCGGGGCACGCCGTCGATGAGATCGTGCGCCGTGTGATGGACGCGCCCGGCGAGATCACGCTGATCGCCCAGGCACCCCTGACCAATATCGCCCTGGCCTATCTGCGCGAGCCGCGCATCGCCACGGCGGTCAAGCATCTTTGGGTGATGGGCGGCACCGACAATGGCGTGGGCAATGTGACGCCGGCGGCCGAGTACAATTTCTATGCCGATCCAGAAGCCGCCAGGATCGTGATCAATGCCGGCTTCAATCTAACGATCGTCACCTGGACGCTGACCCTGAAGGACGGCCTGCTGGATCTGGAGCAGTTGGCGGCCCTCGACGCCCTGGGAACAACCCGTGCCCGGTTCTTCACCGCCGTCAATCGCGCCTCCCTGGCCTTCGCCCAGGAGACTGAGGGCCTGAACGGCAGCCTGCATCCAGACGCCCTCACCTGCGCCCTGGCCCTGGACGAGAGCCTGATCCTCGAGGCCGAGCAGGCCGTGGTCGATGTCGAGACCGTGGGCGAGCTGACGCGCGGCTATCTCAGCGTTTCGCACGGCATCCTGCCCGATATCGAACTGGCCGACCCGGCCCTGAAGCGCAAACCGCCTAACGCCCGGGTCATCAAGGCCATCGACCGCGAAGGCTTCTTCGCGGCGATGCGCGCGGCGCTGCTTTAGGCGCCGAGACGACAGGCAACCGCCATCCCGGCCTGGATCATGGCCGGGCAACCTCGAAGTCCAGCTTCTGCAGGCTTGGAGCTTGGGTCGGGGCCAGCAGGAAGCTACCCAGGATACGGCCGTGTTCGCAGGTCCAGGTGAAGGCGCCCTGCATCGCCGTCACCGGCACCACGCCCTCAGTCGCCGTACAGGCTCCGACCTCGGCCTTGAGGCGCGACAGCTCGCGCGCCCAGTGTGGCGCGTCGCGGTCCAGAAGCATGTTCATCGCCAGCCCCTTGTCGGCGACAGAGATCGATCCTGCCGCCCAGACCGCACGCGCCATCTCATAGCCCGCCGCGACGCCCGGGCTGGCCGGAGCCGTCCGTTCAGGAAAGGCCTGGGTCGCCTGCAAGGCCAGAGCGATCTTCAAGGCCAGGGCTGACGGACCTGCATAGGTGCGGTTGGTCAGCACGAAGACGCCGATCCCCCTGTCGGGCAGCATCACGATGTTCGAGCCGTAGCCCGGATAGCCGCCGCCGTGGGTCAGTACCCGGCCCAGGTCGCAGTCGTCGACCACCCACCAGCCCATGCCATAGGTGCGAGCCGTCCGGCAGGGTGCGCCGCCGGCCGACGTCGCCCGCATAAGGCCCCTGGGAAAATTTGAGCCCTCGACGATCTCGCGCACAGTGGCCCGAGCGACGGGGCCGGTATCGGCTGCATCACGGGGTGGCCAGGCCGACAGCAGGAAGGCGATCCAGCGCCCATAGTCTTCAGCGCTTGTCTCGATCCCGCCCATGGCCCCGAACACGCCGTCAGCCATGTCGGGTTCGCGAAGCCAGGCGTCATCCTGCCAGCGATAGCCGATGGCGCGCCGCTCAGGCGGCGATTTGGCGATGTCGTAGCCGGTCGAGGCCATGCCAAGCGGCGTCAGGATGCTGTCGCGCACATAGTCCTAGTAAGGTCTGCCAGAGACGTTGCTGACAATGCGGCCCAGAGCGGCATAGCCGAAATTGGAGTATTCCATCGCCATGCCAGGCGGCCGGGCGAAGGGCACTCCGGCTTTCAGCATCCGGGTGAAGTCGGCTTCCGGCAGCGGTTGCTGGCGGTCGCCCCAGGGGTCGTCGGTCACGAAGCCGGCGGTATGGTTGAGCAGATCGCGCACCCGGATCTTGCGACTGTCGCCGCTGGGATAGGTCCAGCCGCGCATCTCGGGCAGGTAGGTCTCGGCCGTCGCGTCCAGCGACAGCTTGCCCTCGTCGCGCAGCTTCAGGATCGCCAGGGCGGTGAACGCCTTGCTCATCGAGGCGATGCGAAACAGCGACCGGGCGTCCACCGGACGTTTCGACGTCGTGTCCTGGACGCCCTGCCCTCTGACCACGATCAGCCGGCCATCCTTGACGACGCCATAGACCAGACCCGGAACGTGGGAATCGAGCCGCCATTGCTCGACACTGCGGTCGATGGCTTTAAGCGCCGCTTCGTCAAGTTCCCCCGCCCAAAGGCTTGCCGGCACCATCAGCAGGAAAAGGCCCGCCAGACCCATAGCCACCCATCGCTTCAACATCGCCCGCCCCGCCTGTCACCGCCACTATCGCGGCCATCATCGGCGGGGCGAGGCAGCGACACAACGAACCTTGCAAAGGTTCCGCCCCTGAAGGCCCTGTATGCGCTCGACGAGCGCGCACAGATGTCACGGTGCCCGACTTCGGCAGGCACACGGCGCGGATTTTCCCCTATCCGGGAGGTGACGAGGCTGGAAAGCACAGGCCCTTGGATGGGCAGGGATTGGCCCAGCGAGGCCAGGCTATCGCGAGGCCTCTGATACGCCGAGTTTCACCGTGCGCAGGCGCAGGGCGTTACCAATCACGCTGACCGAGGACAGGGCCATGGCCAGGGCGGCTATGGCCGGAGACAGCAACCATCCGAAGGTCGGATAGAGAACGCCCGCCGCGATCGGAATGCCCGCGACGTTGTAAGCGAAGGCAAAAACAAGGTTCTGGCGGATATTGTGCATCACGGCCCGCGATAGCCGCCGGGCCCGGACAATCCCCTGCAGGTCGCCTTGCAACAGCGTCACGCCGGCGCTCTCGATGGCGACATCGGCGCCGGCGCCCATGGCGATGCCCACTTCGGCGGCGGCCAGGGCCGGCGCATCATTGACACCGTCGCCGGCCATGGCGACTGAACGCCCCGCAGCGCGCAGCCTTTGCACGACGTTGGCCTTGTCTTCCGGCAGCACTTCGGCCTCGACCTCGTCAATGCCCAGCCTGGCGGCCACGGCCAGGGCCGTCGTGCGGTTGTCGCCCGTCATCATCACCAGCCGTACACCCTCGGCCTTCAAGTCGCGGACAGCCTCGGCCGTCGTGGCCTTGATCGGATCGGCGATCCCCAGGACACCGCCCAGCCTGCCGTCGACGGCCGCAAAGATGGTTGTCGTCCCGTCCTTGCGCAGGGCGTCGGCCACGGCCTCCAGCGGCGAGAGATCCACGCCCTGTTCGGCCATCAAGCGGGCGCCGCCCAGGGCTACACGCCGGCCATCGACTACGCCGACAACGCCCTTCCCGACCGGTGAATCAAATTCCGAGGCCTCAGAGAGCACCATCTGGCGATCCTTGGCGGCCCGCAGGATGGCATCGGCCAAGGGGTGCTCGCTGCTGCGCTCCAGACTGGCGGCGAGGCGCAGCAGTTCGACGTCGTCGAAACCCGCCACTGGCTTGATCGCCGTCACCGCCGGGCGTCCCTCGGTCAGGGTGCCGGTCTTGTCGATGACCAGGGTGTCGATCTTCTCGAAGCGCTCCAGCGCCTCGGCGTTCTTGATCAGGACGCCGATCTGCGCGCCCCGGCCGATCCCGACCATGATCGACATCGGCGTCGCCAGCCCAAGGGCGCAGGGGCACGCGATGATCATCACCGACACCGCCGCCACCAGCGCATAGGCCAAACGCGGTTCGGGTCCGACGAGCGACCAAACCACCGCAGCGATCAAGGCCGCGCCAATCACCGCCGGCACGAACCAGGCAGAGACCTGATCGGCCATGCGCTGGATCGGGGCCCGGCTACGCTGGGCCTCGGCGACCATCTGGACGATGCGTGACAGCAGGGTCTCGGCCCCGACCTTTTCGGCCCGCATGACAAAGGACCCGGTCTTGTTGATCGAGCCGGCGATCACCTTGGCCCCGGCCTGCTTGGTGACGGGCATCGACTCGCCCGTGACCAGCGACTCGTCGATCGACACCCGGCCCTCGATCAGTTCGCCGTCCACGGGGATTTTCTGGCCGGGACGCACGCGCAGTCGATCGCCTGCCACCACCTGATCCAGCGTCACCTCTTCATCCGCCCCGTCGGCGGTGATCCGCCTCGCGGTCTTGGGCGCGAGGTCCAGCAGGGCCTTGATCGCACCGGACGTCCGCTCGCGGGCCCGCAACTCCAGCACCTGGCCCAGCAGCACCAGGACGGTGATCACTGCGGCGGCTTCAAAATAGACCGGCACGCCCCCCATGGCGTCGCGGATGGCGGGCGGGAAGAGGCTGGGCAGGAACAAGCCGACCAGGCTGTAGCCGTACGCGACGCCCACCCCCATGGCGACCAGGGTGAACATGTTGAGCTTGCCCGTCGCCAACGATGTCCAGCCACGGGTGAAGAAGGGCCAGCCCGCCCACAGCACCACCGGGGTCGAAAGCGCGAACTGGATCCAGTTGGAGGTCTGGGCGGGAACCCACCGGCCGTGACCCATGATATGAGCGCCCATCTCCAGGACAAAGACGGGCAAGGCCAGGGCCAGACCGATCCAGAACCGCCGGGTCATGTCGGCCAGTTCGGGGTTTGGGCCGCTGTCGGCCGTCACCGTCACAGGCTTCAGTGCCATGCCGCAGATTGGACAGACGCCAGGACCGGCCTGGCGGATCTGCGGGTGCATCGGGCAGGTGTAGAGCGTTCCGTCCGACACCTTGGCCGGAGGGGGCGCACGCTTGGCCTGGTAGCCTTCAGGATCGGCGACAAACTTGCCCAGACACTTGGCTGAGCAGAAATAGACCGTTTCGCCGCGTGCCTCGACATGGTGACGCGCGGTTGCCGGATCCACACGCATGCCACAGACCGGATCCTTGACGGCGACCGGTGCGGACGATCGGATCAGGTGCGAATTCATGGCGTCTCCAGTGCGCTTCCGGCGCGAAGGCGAGTTCGGGCCGCTTGCGCGGTGAAACAGGTCTTCGCCCGGTGTCGAGCCTTTAGGGGCCCGGTTGTTGAACGCCTGAAGAGCGCAGATCGAGGCTTCTGAGATAGGCCTTGAGCTGAGCCACCTCGTCATCGTCGAGATCGGCCATCGGCATGCGCGGGTGAGACGGCGGTGAACCTTCCTCAGGCATGCGGCTGGGTCGCAACATGCCCTCCTGCAAGATGGCGTCGAGGCCACCGGGCCGATAGCGATCCTGCAGCGTGCGGAAGGGTGGTGCGGCGGGGAGCTTGCTGTCGCCTGCTGCCACAGCATGACAGCCGCCGCAGTTGCGCTCCGCGATCCGTTGACCGCCGGAGATCACGGGCGGCTCCCGTTGAACCTGCGGACCAGCCAGTGCGCTGGCTCCGATCAAGCTAGCCAACACCAGGCCAGTTGCCTGCGTTGCGACATGGAGCGTCTTCATCCGGCCCGATCCTGAAGTTGGCATAGGGTTCTGTGTAGTGGCCCCGGCGGGCGACCGAACGACCGGGCAAAGGCGGTCCTCATGGTCTTGTCCATGGCATTGCTCCAAAGGTGCGATCGCCGAAGCCTCAGCGCCGCCGTGTGGCCGCATCCTGGATATCGCCGGGCCGTCTCGCGCGCTATTTGGGGCAATTACCTAGACAACAGGCTCAGTCGGTCGAGCCAGCCGCTCCACGGCCTCGATCAGCACGCTGTCCACCAGTGGCTTTTCGAGCACATCGGCGAAGCCGGCCTGGTGAGCGCGCGCCACGAGCTCGGCGGCGTGAAAGCCCGTGATCAGCAGCGCCTGACCCCTCCAGCCCAGATCACGCAGCCCTTGCAGCACGTCGAAGCCGCTCAGCCCCGGCATCCTGTAGTCGGCCACCAGACAGGCGGCTGACAGCGCGCGGGGGTCGGCAAGCAGGGTTGCGCCGGAGGCATAGGCAACAACATCAAGGCCCCGGCCGCGCAGTAGCAACTGAAGCGAACGTCGGACCCCGTGGTCATCCTCGACCAGCAACACGTGTGGACGCCCCCGCTGGGACGATATCAAATCGTGTGTCATTTCAGGGCCTGTCGGACGCGGCCTACCAAAGGTAACGCTGAAGGCCTTGTCACACGGCGGGGTCTAGGCCGTCGCTACGTATAGGTCCTAGTCCGCCCCATGGAGGCCTGCGGCGAAGGCGATCCGCAGGGCCTCAGACAGGCTGTGGACCTGAAGCTTGGTCATCAGATTGGCGCGATGGACCTCAACCGTCCTGGGGGAGATGCCAAGATCGAAGGCGATGGTCTTGTTGGGCAGGCCCTGAGCCAGGCCTCTGAGGACGTCTTGCTCGCGAGCCGTCAGGGCCGCGATGGCGACTGCAGCATCGGTGGCACGGGCTGACCGTCCACCGACGTCGTCGAGCCGCTCGAAGGCCGCCACGATGGCGCTCAACAAAACGCTCTTCTCGAACGGCTTTTCAATGAAGTCGACCGCGCCGGCCTTGATCGCCTTTACGGCGATGGAAACGTCGCCATGGCCGGTCAGAACCACGACAGGCATGGCCACGCCGCTTTCGGCCAATCGCCGCTGCACCTCCAGGCCGTCAATGTCCGGCATCCGTACATCCAGAAGCACGCACCCCGGCTCGACTGTCTTGGCGTCACGCAGGAAGGCGACGCCCGACGCGAAGCACGTCACCGCATAGCCCGATGTCTTGAGCATGAAGCCGGCCGAACGCCGGATGGCCTCGTCGTCATCGATGATATGGATCATTCGGCTACCGGCCATCGACGGGCTCCAGCTCTGCTCTGACCAGCGTGAAGTGAAACTGCGCGCCCCCACCGGGACGCGCGTCAAACCCGATGCGGCCACCGTTGGCCTCGACAATGGTGCGGCAGATCGACAGCCCCAGGCCCATGCCATCGCTCTTTGTGCTGACAAAGGCGGTGAACAGCCCTTCGGCGACGGCCGGCGGCACGCCGGGTCCATTGTCCGCGACGGTGATCCTCACGAAACCCTCACCGTCCAGTTCGCCACTTAGCCACAATCGCCGGTCGGGCCGATCCCCCATCGCCTCGGTTGCGTTGCGCGCCAGATTGATCAGCACCTGCTGGATCTGCACCTTGTCCACAAGGACGGCACCGATGTCCGGATCGAGCGCGAACTCGAGCGCCACGCCGCTTTCCCTTGCGCCCATCAGCCACAGGGCTGCGGCCTCCCGCATCAGGGCCTCGACATCCTCGGCGGTCTTGTCGACCTCGCCCCTCGCGACGAAATCGCGCAGTCGCCTGACGATGTGTCCGGCCCGAAGGGCCTGGCCGGCGGCGTCGTCCAGAGCCTCGCGGATCATCGGCATGTCGTCCGGATCGGGCGTGGCGAGCAGATCCCGCACCGCCTGGACATAGTTGGTGACGGCGGTGATCGGCTGGTTCAGCTCATGGGCCAGGGTCGAGGCCATGGCCCCCATGCCGCTGACCCGGGCGACATGAATGAGTTCGCCCTGCAGTTCTTCCACCCGAGCCTGGATTTGCTGCTTTTCGGTGAGATCCCGAATGAAGCCGGTAAACACCTTCTGCCCGTTCCCGACGGCCTCGCCGACCGACAGCTCCATCGGAAAGGTGGATCCATCCCGCCGCATGCCGACCACGACGCGGCCGATGCCGATGCCGATAATCCGACGCTCGCTCGTTCTTACGTAACGTTCGAGATAGCCGTCATGCCGTCCGCGGTCCGGCTGCGGCATCAGGCAGCTGACATTGAGGCCCAGCATCTCGGCTTCGGAGCTTCCAAACAATCGCTCCGCCGCAGCGCTGAACGACAGAATGGATCCGCCCTGGTCGATGACGATCATGGCGTCCGGGACCGTCGCAAGGATGGATCGCAGGTGGCTGGCGCCGGCGCTCAAGGATTGCTCACTGGCCCTCTGGTCGGTGATGTCGCGCAGGACCTTTGCGAACCCCTGCAGCGCGCCGGCCTCGTCCAGCAGGGCTGTGATCGAGACATGGGCCAGAAACTCCGAGCCATCCTTTCGCAGCCGCCAGTCCTCCTCCTCGAACTTGCCCTGCGACCGGGCTCGCTCCAGATCGGCCTGAGGCTTTCCAGACTGGCGAGCGTCCTCTGGATAGAATGTCGAAAGGTCCAGACCGATCGCTTCCTCCTCCGTCCAGCCCTTCAGGCGCGCTGCGCCCGCGTTCCAGATCACCACGCGGCCTTGCGGATCGAGCATGTAGATCGCGTATTCCGTTGCGCCGTCGATCAAGAGGCTAAGCTCGCGAGCCACCCTGGCCGCGTCCTGGGCGCGAAGCTCGGCACCGCGCTCGCTGGCCGTAGCGCGCTGGCGAAGACGCTCGATGCGGCTTCCGATGAAGATTACGCCCCCGGCGGCGATCACGAAGCTGATCGGTTCGATCAGGCCTTCGCCTTGTGGCGACAGTCCGTCCCTGATCAGCACGCTCGCCAACAGGCCCAGGATAGCAGCGCAAACGCCGGCGCCGACCCCGCCCAAGGCCGCTGCTGCCACGACGGGAACCATGAACAGCAGGTAGGACGCACGAAGCCCGAACCCGACTTCCAGCACCCAGCCGACCAGAGCCGCCAGCACGACCGCGAAGAACGCGACACCGTAGCCCTGCGCGACGATCTGGGTTTGATGACGGATATCTGGCATGGGCCCTCCGTCAGACGGCGCTGGCGCGCGACGCAGACGGGACGCCCCTGACAGCGCACCAGAGATCGACCATGCGCGCCTAGAGCGCCGGGCGCAAACGGGAACAGTCCTGCGGCCAGCGATCAAGGGACTCTACGGATAGCCGCGCCGAGCCTGCTTCAGGTAGGGTGTTGTCGCTTCCGCGCCCCGTGCGTACGCCGCCCCAAGGCCACCATGTCCCTGCACAACCTGTCAAAGCTGCTATCGCCGAACGCCGTGGCCGTCATCGGCGGTTCGGACCGTCCCGGCTCTGTGGGACAGGTGGTGATTTCCAACCTGATGCTGGGTGGCTTCGCCGGGACTGTACACGTCGTCAATCCCCGTCAGGTGGCGATCGCCGGAGCCCTGTGGTCGCCCACCATCGCCAGTTTGCCTTCGGTTCCCGACTTGGCCGTGGTGATCACGCCGGGCCACGCCGTCCCCGAGGTCATCGCCCAGCTGGCCGCGCGCGGAGTGAAGGTGGCTGTGGTGATTTCCGCCGGGATCACCCACGCCAATGGCCTGCGCGAGGCGATGCTGGCGGCGGCAAAACCTTCAGGTCTGAGGATCATCGGCCCAAACGGTCTGGGCCTGCTGGTGCCGCCGGTCCAGCTCAACGCCTCCTTCGCACGCGGCGCGGCAGCGCCCGGGGGCCTGGCCATGATCTCCCAGAGCGGGGCGCTGATCAGCGGCATTGTCGACTGGGCCTCGACACGGAACATAGGCTTTTCCGGGATCGTCTCGGTGGGCGACATGGCCGAGGTCGATCTGGGCGACCTCATCGATCTGTTCGCCGCAGACCCCCACACCGACGCTATCTTGATGTACGTCGAGGGCGTGACCAACCCCGCCAGATTCATGTCGGCAGCGGCAGCGGCGGCGCGGATCAAGCCGGTAATCGCCTTGAAAGCCGGCCAGACCGCAGCGGCCGGCAAGGCGGCGCTTTCCCACACCGGCGCGCTGGCAGGAGCCTATGACGTAAACGTTGCCGCATTCGAGCGCGCGGGTATCGTCATGGTCGAGTCGCTGAGTGACCTGCTCGACGCCGCCACCGCCCTGTCGTCACGCCCTTCGCTACCCGGGTCCCGGTTGGCGATCGTCACCAATGGCGGGGGAGCGGGCATACTGGCGCTCGACGCCATGACCGCCACCGGAGCCAGACCAGCCGAGCTGTCGCCAGAGACGCTCTCCAGACTCAATGCTGTACTTCCCGATGGCTGGTCGCACGGCCATCCGGTCGATGTGATGGGCGACGCCCATGCCGACCGATATCGCGTCGCGCTCGACATTGTACTCGAAGATGCAGGGGTCGATGCGGTGCTGCTGATCAACTGTCCTACCGCCCTCTCCGCCCCCGACGAAATCGCCAAGGACCTGGTGGCCGGCCTGGCAAGGATCCCGGCGCGCGGCTCGGCCAAACCGATCCTGGCCTGTTGGCTGGGCGACACCAATCGACAGGCCGTCAGCCCGACTTTTGCTGCGGCCGGGATACCACTGTTCGACACGCCTGACGCCGCGATCCGCGGGTTTGGGTATCTGATCGCGGCGCAAGAGGCCCGCGCACGCCTGACGGATGCGCCGACCGGTCATGTCGAAAGAGCCGGCGACCCGATCACGGCCCAGAAGCTGATCGCCGCCGCACGCGCCGAAGGCCGTACCCTGCTCAATGAGGTCGAGGCCAAGGCGATACTCGCAGCTTATGGCGTTCCCGTGGTCGCGACCCGCTTCGCCACCACCGCCGACGATGTCGGCGAGGCCTGCAAGGGCCTCAAGGCGCCTTTTGCCATCAAGATCGTCTCTGCGCAGATCAGCCATAAGTCGGACGTCGGCGGCGTAATCCTCGACCTCGCCAGCGCCGAGGACGCCGTGGCTGCGGCAAGGGCCATGGCGGAGCGTATCGGCCAGGAGCATCCGGAATTTGCCATCCAGGGCTTCGCCGTCGAAACCATGGCCGTGCGCGCGGGAAGCCATGAACTTATCGTCGGCATCGCCAACGACGCCACCTTCGGTCCGGTGATCATGGTCGGGGCTGGTGGCAAGGCCGTCGAGGTCCTGCGCGACAAGGCGCTCGGCCTGCCGCCCCTTGATGATGAACTGGCGCGCGCCATGATCGGACGCACCCGCATTTCACGGCTTCTGGCGGGCTATCGCGACGAGCCGCCTGCCGATATCCCGGCCGTAGCTGCCGTGCTGAAAGCGCTGTCGGCGATCGCCATCGAGCTGCCCGATATTCTGGAGCTCGACATCAATCCTCTGCTGGTCAACGGCCAAGGTGCCCTGGCGCTCGACGCCCGGATCGTCATAACGGCGCAAGCCGGCAAGGGCTCACGCCTGGTTCTCTCATCCGACCCCATGAAGTAGCCGGCCGGGCGGTCATGGCCGCCCCCAGTTATCTGGTTTGGAGGTGCGGCCGTAAGCTCGCCGGAAAACCCAAGAACGCGCTTGGTCGCGGCCACGGCAGTGGGGGCTCAGGGCCCAACCAGGGCGGCGGCGCTCGAGGCTGGCGTCGTCTGATGCGGCTATTTCCGCAAGCCTATTTGGCGGGCCGCTCAATGTGGCCAGGGCCCGTGCCGTGGGCAAAGGCCGTCTCCAGGGCGTGAACCACCGCGCATGCGTCGCACGCCAGCAGGTCCGCCGTCAGCAGGTTGCCTCGAAGGGCCGCGTCTTCAAAAGCCGCCACCAGATCTTCGCCGCGTTCGAAGTCGCCGTCCCTGCTCAACAGGCGGCAGGCAGAAACGATCACCGAGAAGATGTTGCGCAGGTCGTGAACAGCCTCTCGATAGGCGCTTCCAGCAATCTGGAACTCCGGATCTGAGACGGGCATGGAGACCTCCCACAGCGGCACAGCTCATTGTCGGCCACCCTGATCAAAGCCGACATCCGCAATTTCCCGTAGATGGGGTCGGCAGGACCTCTCCCGCGCCACGATCTCGAAGACACATGATCCGGATCAAGGTGAGACGCCTCTATGTCGCTAGGGTTGGCCCCTCTCCCGTCCGGCCCATGGAGATCTCGTCATGACGACCGCCGTCATCCTCGCCCATCCCAATCCCGCGAGCTTCTGCGCCGCGATTGCCCGCACCTGTGTCGAAACGCTCGAGGCGTCAGGCGCGGAGGTCCTGCTGCGGGACCTCTATACGATGGATTTCGATCCGTGCCTGAAGGCTGCCGAACTCCCAACGCCGCAAGGCTGGACCATGGCGGCTGACGTCACCGCCGAGCGTGCGCGCCTGGCCGATGTCGACAGTTTCGTGTTCGTTTACCCCTTCTGGTTCAATGCCCCACCAGCCATTCTCAAGGGCTATGTTGATCGGGTGCTGAGCATGGGATTCGGCTACCAGCCCGGGCCCCATGGCGGCGATCCTCTACTGGTCGGCAAGACCTTGATGACCTTCTCGACCTCTGGCGCGACGGAACACTGGGTCGACACCACCGGGGCCCTCAACGCCCTGATGAGCGTGTTCGATCTGCATTTGGCGGCGGTGACTGGCCTTCGGGTCCTGGGACATGAGCACCTGGGCGGCATTGTCGCCCCAATGCGCCAGGACGCCGCAGACGACCTTCTCCAGCGGGTGAGCGCTTCGATCCTGGCGGTTCAACCGACGCCATAGGCGGCGGTACCCTAAGTATTGTCACCAATGTCACCGATCCCCCAGACGCCATAACCATGACGGCGCACCAGGAGACGCCGGATGACCCTCTGCACCCTCACGCCCGATCGCGCGCCTGTCCCGATCGCCGGTCACACCCCGCAAGACCCGTTCGAGACCATCGGCGTGCACCTGCGCTTTGATGCCGGCGAGGAAATCTATGCCCAGGAGGAAGACGCCGATCTTCTCTATCGAGTGCTGGCGGGTTCGGTTCGCCGGACACGCCTGCTTGAAGACGGACGCCGGCAAGTGGGTGGCTTCTATTTCCCCGGCGACTTCTTCGGCCTCGAAATCGGCAGCCAACACCGATCCTCGGCAGAAGCCCTGGACGCGGCCCAGGTGCTCGTCATCCAGCGCTCGGCGCTCAAATACTACGGCGAAGACGGTGCCCGCATTGAGCGGATGAGCTGGCTCGCCACGGGGCTCGAACTTCAGCGGGCCGAGGATCACATGATGCTTCTCACCCGAACGAGCGCCTTTGAGCGAGTGTCGGGCTTCCTTTTGGAGATCGGCGCCCCGGCGCGAGGGGCCTGGACCCGGCTGTCCATGAGCCGCCAGGACATTGCCGACTATCTGGGCCTGACGATCGAAACCGTCTCCCGGATGGTCAGCCAGGTTCAGGCAGAAGGTTTGATGGTGTTCGACGGGGCCCGGCGTTTTCGCGTTCTGCAAAACACCCGGCCCTACTGCCGGGCGGCGGCCTGAAGGACCGCATGGCACCCCCGCCTACAGCCCGGGGATTGCCGCCCCACCCCATCGTTGGGCCCGAACCCAGCAAGCTGACCGGTTTCATTTTCGACGTCGACGGTGTGCTGCTGGCTTCGCCACATGAGCGGGCCTGGCGGGAAGCGCTGACGGGCTTTGGCGATCCGGTGAAGTTTACGACCGCGCTCTATCAGGCCAAAGTGGCTGGAAAGTCTCGCCTGGATGGAGCGAGAGCCGCGCTTGGAGCCCTGGGCGTGGCCAACTGGGAAAACCAGGCGAGCGCCTATGCCAAAGCCAAGCAGGGCCGCCTCGAAGCCCTGATCGCAGGGGGCGGTGTGCGCGCCTTTCCTGACGCCCTGAGATTGGTGGCGGCCCTGGCGCGCCTCGGCCTTCCGATGGCCGTCGCATCGGCCTCCAAAAACGCGAGCGCCATGCTCCGGGCGGTCTCCTTGCCGGAGGGCGGCAGCCTCGCCGACGCCTTTGCAGCAGAGATCTGCGGCCGCGACCTGGCGCGGGGAAAGCCGGACCCCGAGATCTTCCGACTCGCAGCGGCCGAACTGGGCGTCGCCCCCGATCAATGCCTGGTGATCGAGGACGCGACGGCCGGGATCATGGCGGCGCGGGCCGCCGGCATGACGGCGCTGGGCGTCGCGCGATTGAACGATGCGGAACCACTCGCCGCCGCAGGCGCTGACCTGGTGGTCTCAAGCCTTGATGAGATCAGCCTGAGCGGCCTCAAGCAGGGCCGAATTCGTGTTCGCTCTGCAGGATCGGGCCTCGAGACATGACCGATACGTTCACGCCCACGACTGATCCGGCCTGGCTATGGGAAGAGACGGGCTGCGACCCTGTTCGCCAGAGCAGCCGCGAGACACGCCTGACGATCAGCAACGGCTTTCTGGGCGTGAGGGGCGTCCCTGGCCTGAACCGCCCCGAAGGCCGGGTCGCCCCGGGCCGGACCTATGTCGCAGGGCTGTTCGACACTAGCTCAGTGGAGGGGTCGGTTTCAGCCCTGGCCCCTGCCCCCGATTGGCTGCGCATTCGGCTTACCACCGCCGCCGGGATCCTGAACCACGACCCAGAGGACGTCTCTGAGCATGGCATGACGCTCGACATGAGGCGCGGCCTCGTGGCGAGCGACTGTCGCCATGTCGGAGCCCAGGGGCTGCGCCTGCATTTGCAGTCGCTGCGCCTCGTATCGCTGAGCCAGCGAGAGATTGGACTGCAGGGCCTGCGACTTTGCATAGAGGCAGGCCAAGCGGTGGTCACGCTGGAGGCCGACTTCGAGGGGCTGGACCTGGGGCTCGTCACGGAAAAGCTGGAGCCGGAGCTGGGCGTGTGGCGTACGCGGCGTACGGCCAAGCGACTGGTGATCGCCTCGACGATGTCTCTGGTGATCGACGGCAAGACGCTGGAGGGCGAAGCTCTGGGCCCCTTCCATCGGCGCTGGACCTGGAAGGCCGCGCCAGGACAGCAGATCGATTTCAAGCGGATCGTCACTTTTGTCCGCACGGACACAGCCGCCCCGGACGCGAATGCCGGCGAGGTGGCGCAGTCAATCCTGGCCGGAGCCGTCCGATGTGGCTTTCAGGGCCTGATCGCAGACCATACCGCCGCCTGGGCCGAGCGCTGGGCCTTGAGCGATGTGCAGATCGACGGCGACCCCACCGCCCAGCAGGCTCTACGCTTTGCGCTTCACCACCTGAACGGCGCAGCCAACCCCGCGGACGAGCACATCTCCATCGGCGCGCGAGCCCTGACCGGTGAGGACTATATGGGCCACACCTTCTGGGACACCGAGATCTTCCTGCTGCCCTTCTACACCTTCACCTGGCCAAGCGCGGCGCGGGCCCTGTTGATGTACCGCTTCCACACCCTGGATGCGGCGCGAGCCAAGGCTGCGGCCATGGGCTGGCGCGGCGCGCTCTATGCCTGGGAGTCGGCCGACACCGGCGAGGAAATGACCCCCGCGCAGTGGGTCGGCCCAGATCGACGCGTCCTCCATATCCTCACTGGTCAGCAGGAACAGCACATCAGCGCCGACGTCGCCTATGCCGTCTGGCAATACTGGCGGGCGACAGATGATGAGCCGTTCCTGCGCGAAGCCGGGGCAGAGATTCTACTTGAGACGGCGCGCTTCTGGGTTAGCCGCGCCGCTCCGGGCACGGACGGCCTGCACCATATCCGGGGCGTGATCGGGCCTGACGAGTATCACGAAGGCGTCGATGACAACGCCTACACCAACCTCATGGCGCGCTGGAACATCCGCCGGGCCCTGGAGGTCGCAGCCCTGTTCTCCGCACGGTGGCCTGTGGACTGGACGGCGCTCTCGGGTCGGCTTGATCTGACGCAGATCGAGATGAGCAACTGGTCCCGTGTCGCTGACACAATGGCCACGGGTGAGGACCCGGTGACAGGCCTGACGGAACAGTTTCGGGGTTTCTTTGATCTGGAGGACATCGATCTGGCCGCCTATGCCGGGCGATCCGTACCTATGGATGTGGTGCTGGGACGCGATCGCACCGCCCGGTCCCAGGTGATCAAACAGGCCGACGTCGTGGCCCTGATGGCGCTGCTGCCGGACCAGTTCACGCGCAAAGCCGCACAGACCAACTTCGCCTACTATGAGACCAGATGCGGCCACGGGAGTTCGCTCAGCCGCGCCTTGCATGGTCTGGTCGCCGCTCGACTGGGACAGGCCGACAAGGCGTTGGCCTATCTGCGGCAGTCCTCTGCGATCGATCTTGGCGACACCCATGTGGCCATCGCCGGCGGTCTTCATACTGCCGCCCAGGGCGGGGTCTGGATGATCACCGTCCTTGGATTGGCGGGGCTGGGTTTGCACGACGACGGCCTGTCATTCGAACCCCGCTTGCCCACCGCATGGCAGAGCCTGACCTTTCCCGTCCAATGGCGCGGCCGCCATATCCGGATCAGGATCGAGCCCGGGGCCCGTCAGTTGGAGGCGACGCTGGAGTCCGGAGCTGCGATGGCGCTCTGGGTCGATGGCGAACGGCACGACCTTGGTCCCGGGCGACCGGTCACCGCCGAGCTCACCTCCCAGGAACCCAGTCCCAGGCAAGCGGCATGACGACGTCACCGCATGAATGCGCCGCCCTTGGCGCTCAGGAACTCCTGCTGTGCGGCACCACCCTGCCTATTCTGGCGCGCCCGCCGTGCCCCGTCCTTCTGTCGCACTAGCCTCCAGGGCCGGCGCCCGCCGGCGGATCGGACCTGCACGATGACGCGCGACATCCTGAGCGGACTGACCAAAATCGAGGCCGAAAAGCGCCTGTCCGAGTTTGGTCCCAATGCCCTGCCGCAGGCCTCGGCCCGAGGCCTGGCGCGGATCATCCTCGATACCCTGCGCGAGCCGATGTTCCTCTTGTTGATCGGTGCCGCTGGCCTCTATCTGGTGCTTGGGGACCTGGGCGAGGGCCTCTTCCTGATGGCGGGGGCCGTCGCCACCATCGGCCTGGTGATCTTGCAGGAAGCCCGCAGTGAGCGCGCGCTGGCGGCGCTGAGGGACCTCTCGCAGCCGCACGCCCGGGTGATCCGCGATGGGGTCGAGGCGCGCCTGGCCGCATCCGAGCTTGTCCCGGGCGACATCGTGCTGGTCGGCGAAGGCGAGCGCTTGCCCGCCGATGGCGCTCTGCTGGCCGGTGATGTGCTGAGTGTCGACGAGTCTGCGCTGACGGGCGAGTCCGCGCCGGTTTCCAAACAGCCCTTGACCGATGGGGAAGCCGCCGATGCCGAGACCCAGCCCGGCGCCGAGGCAGGGCCTTATCTGTTTTCCGGGACATTGGTGGTTCGCGGACAGGCCGTGGCGCAGATCGCCAAGACGGGTCCCCAGACAGCCCTCGGCAAGATCGGGGTCTCGCTGGCGACCATCGTCCATCAGCAGACGCCACTGCAGAAGACGGCCGGACGACTGGTCACGCTTCTGGGCCTGGCCGCCATAGCCTTCTGCGGCCTCATCACCATCGCCTACGGACTGCTGCGCCAGGACTGGATTGGCGGCGTGCTGGCCGGGATCACCGTCGCCATCGCCCTGATCCCCGAGGAGTTCCCGATGGTCCTGGCTGTTTTCCTGGCGTTGGGCGCCGGGAGGCTGGCCCGGAAAAACGTGCTGGTCCGTCGCAGCGCCGCGATCGAGGCGCTGGGCGGCGCTTCTTTCCTTTGCGTCGACAAGACGGGCACCCTGACCGAAAACAGGATGCGGGTCGCCCGACTATGGACGGAGGCCGGCGACTGCCTCGTCGAACTGGATTCCGCGCCCGGCGGCTCTGCGAAGGAACTGCTGGAGATTGCCGGGCGGGCCTGCGCGGTCCGCCCGGTCGATCCGATGGACAAGGCTGTCCGGGCGCTCCTGACTCCGGACAGCGCGGCTTCGCCCACCGCCGAAGTTGAGCCGAGCAGGACCTGGCCGCTACGTCCTGAAATGATGGCCATGATCCAGGTCTGGTCAGCGCCAGGCGGTGAGTGGGTAGCCGCTGCCAAGGGCGCGCCCGAGGCCATCTTCAGGCTTTGCCGCTTGCCCGACGACCAGATCATGCGCTTGACCGCCGTTGTCGAAGCATTCGCCGTTCAGGGCCTGCGGGTTCTGGGCGTGGCCTCTTGCCAGACGAAGACCGCTTTTCCCGATGACCCGGGCGACGCGCCTTTCGCGTTGGCAGGGCTGGTCGGCTTTCTTGACCCCGTCCGGGCAGACGTGCCCACAGCCCTGAAGGAGGCGCGCGAGGCCGGGATCTCGGTGCTGATGATCACGGGCGATCACCCCTCGACGGCCCTGGCCATCGCCAAGGTGGCGGGCCTGGATGTCACGGGCGGCGTTTTGCTCGGCGACGAAATGGCCACTCTGGACGACACCGCCCTGGCACAGCGCCTCGCGCGGACCCGGGTCTTTGCGCGCATCATGCCCGAGCAGAAGCTGCGCATCGTCCAGGTTCTCAAGGCCGGCGGCCATGTCGTCGCCATGACCGGCGACGGCGTCAATGACGCGCCCGCCCTTGAGGCCGCGCATATCGGCATCGCCATGGGTCAGAAGGGCACCGACGTGGCCCGCGAGGCGGCCGACCTGGTCATTCTCGATGACAGCTTCGCCTCGATCGTCGGCGGCGTGCGACTGGGCCGACGGATCTTCGTCAATCTGCGCAAGGCGCTGGTCTATATCACCGCCATTCACGTTCCGATCGCTGGCGTGGCGCTAATCCCGATCGTCATGGGCCTGCCGCCCCTGCTCTACCCCATGCACGTGGTGTTTCTGGAACTGGTCATCGACCCGGTCTGCGCCATGGTGTTCGAGGCCGAACCGGGCGGCCCTGAAGCGATGAAGCATCCGCCCAGACCGCGTGACGAGCCGCTTTTCGGCCCCCGACAACTTGGCCTGGCCCTGTTGCAGGGCTGCGGCGTCCTGGCCGGCGTGCTGGGTGTCTATCTGTGGTCGCTCGGTCATCATCCGGAAGAGCAGGCCAGAGGCGCGGCTTTCCTGACCCTTGTCGCCGGCAACCTGACCCTGGCCCTGGCCGACGCCTCCTCGTCCGGGGGCCGTCTGTTCGCGCCGCACCGCAAGATCTACTGGCTGATCACCTCGGCCGCAGCGGGCTTCCTGGCGCTGATCTTCGCTGTGCCGAGCCTGGACGTCATTTTCAAGGTCGCGCCCCCCTCACCCAGCCTGTTGGCCAGCGCCCTGCTCGTCGCACTCGCCAGTGGCGGCTGGTTTGGTCTGGTCCGCACCCTGCGCGCACGCCGGCCTGTACGGCCAGCATCCTGACCCATGCCCCCAGAAAGGAAGACCCTGATGTCTCTCAAGCCCTCGCCCTCGAGCGCGAATCCGCAGGGCGTCGATCAAGCTGACCTTCAGGCGCGGATCATCTCGGTCCTCGACAGCCGCCATCTGATGGCTCTGGGGACGAACCGGCCCGACGGTTGGCCACAGGTCACGCTGGTGAACTATTTCCGCCGCGAACTGGCCCTTTACTTCGTGGTCGCCACCGACAGTCAGAAGTTCGCCAACATCAGTCGCGACCCTCGCCTCTCGATCGCGATCGGCGGCGGCGCGGCAGGGCCCTACAGCCTGTCTATGTCCGCCCATGCCACCGAGGTTCGCGACTTCGAGCTGATCAAGCGCCTGAACAAGACGATCCAGGCGCTGCCGCAAGAGCCCGGGTTCACCCCACACCCCGGTGCCAACAGCGTCGCGATGCTGGAAGCCAAACCCCAGATCATCACCCTGGTGGACTACGCGACTCCGCCGGGCCGACGTGAGGTCTTCACCGTCGTCTAGGGATCAAGCGGGTGACCATTGACCTATTCCCACTCGATACGGATGCGCATCAGTCTCACGAATTACAGCTCAAAGCGGCTGTTGCGGCCAAGATCGCCGCTGAATCTACGACCGATACTCATCCTCGAACTGGATGGGAAACCGGTGGACCGTCAAACACCGCTCGTTCGGGGGGCAGGCTCCTATCGGAGCGAGCGGCTGATGCAGATTTCCGAATGTCCCAAGGACTTAGGACTCAGTGTTTCACCGCCCCGATCGCCGATACGGCGGCGCGGATCGGCGTGTCCCAGTCACCACCGGATGGACTGCGGAACAAACGCGTGTGCGGATACCAAGGTGTTGCATCGCGATCCATCATCCAGCGCCAGTCCCCCAACCAGGGCAGAATCATCATCACAGCGGCACCCATCGCACCGGCAATGTGCGCCACGGATGAATCGCAGCACACGGCGAGATCGAGATTGGCGAGCAACGCTGCGGTGTCTTCAAAGCTAGTGCGCCCTGGTGCGATATCTTCCAGCAAGACTATGCCCATCTCGCTCAACAGGTTGCGGCTGGTCCCGGTTTCCGGTTGGAGGCTGTAAAGGCGGACATCCGGGATCGCCGCCAGCAGCGCCAGCGCCGTGGAGGGGATGGACCGCTCCGGCCCGCGCGCTTGCCAATGGATGCCCACGCGAAGGCCCTCACCTGGCATGCGACTGGCCCACCATCGCGCAAGATCGGGGTCAGCGGAAAGGTACGGAATTCCACCGGGAATGGTCGCGACAGTTGTGCCTAGCCGGTTGGGCAGACTCATGAGCGAGGTGTGACAATCAAAGTCCGGCAGTGGATCGCCGACAGTGATCAACCGGTCGATGCCCGGCACGCGGGCTAGCAGTGTCACGAGTTCCGGCTGGCACAGGAAGATCGTCTGCGCGCCCATGGCCTTGAGGACCAGGAAGTATCGGGCGAATTGTACGGTATCCCCCAGGCCCTGCTCAAAATAGACCAGGATCGTACGGCCGGCGATGGCGTCGCCGCGCCATTCGGGCTTGCCTGAAAAATCCCGGTTCCAGCTCCAGACCTTTTGTTCGCGTCGCGCCTCATAATTGCGGAACCCTGCGGCTAGCTTGCCTTGCAGCAGTTGGCTGACCCCCAGATTTTTTCGATAGGCTGGCGTCCCTTCGTCCACGACCGCTGCGCGGCGATAGAGGCGCTCCGCGTCAGCGGGACGGCGCTGGGCCATGAAGGCGGCGCCAAGATTGTTGAGCAGGGGCGCGCCAGCGGGATTCTGGACTATGGCGCGTCGCAGCGGGAACTCCGCTTGATCTGGGGCGTCGGTACGCAACAGAGCCAGGCCGAGCGCTTCGTCGAGACCGACATGACACGGCGCGACCTCCTTCAGACGCGAAAGATGCGTGAGCGCCTCTGAAAAGCAGGCCATTTCACCCAGCATCTCCGCGAGGCAGAGCAGCACGTCGGGTTGATCGGGAAGATGGTCGAGGATAGCCCGGAGCATCTCGGCGGCTTCCGGTTTCTGGCCCAAATGGCGGAGCGCCAGGGCCAGATTGAGACGAGCCGCAGCATTGTCTGAGTTGTGCCTGACGGCTTCTTCGAAACAGTCCCGCGCCTGTTCGTGCCGACCGGCGCTGCCATGGGCAAGCCCCTGGGAAAAGGCGCTGGCGGATCGGTCCCGCTGGTCCGTCAACGCTTATGCCTTTTCCTCATCGCCTCTTGTTTATAGCGGGCGATATTGGCCTGGCCAAGCGGGGGTGCGCGGCGCAGAGGTCCCCTCCCCTTCAGCCTGTCCGGGCTCTCCATCGCACTTCAGCTAGACCCCGCGCAGCCATGCTTCGCGGTGAAGCGCTTCGGCGACACGCTTGAATACCTTGTTCCAATCGCGGTCCGCGCCCTGACGGAACAGCCGCATTGTCGGATACCAAGGCGTGCTGTCCTTCCTGTCGCCGTAAATCCAGTACGGAACGTGCTGAACGAGATTCCAGACCGGCTTGCCCAGCGATGCGGTGAGATGCGCCACCGAGCTATCCGTCATCACGACCAGATCAAGCAGCTCGATCGCGGCGGCGGTGTCAGCGAAATCGTCGAGGTGGGGGCCAAGCGGCGTGACGAGGCGCTGGGCGTCTGCATCATCCAGCTCGGCCGAAGGGACATCCTTCTGGAGGCTGTACAGGCGCACCGAGGGCACTTCCGCCAGCCGCATGAACGCCTCCAGGCTGGTGGCGCGCAGGCTGTTCTCGCCAAAGGTCACGCGGCCGGACCAGACGATCCCGACACGCAGGATGCCGGGGCGGCTGGCACCGATCAGTGCAGCCATCTTGGCGCGGGATGCCTCCGGCACATGGAGTGAAACCGGCGGCGGCACATTGTCGATTCGCGCGCCCAGTACGACGGGCAGATCCATCTGGAACAACCATACATCATAGTCAGGAAACGGGGCGCCGCGCACATGAAACTCGTCCGCCGGCAGCCCGTCGAGCACCTGCCGCAGTTCCGGGTGGTACTGGTAGATTACGTAGCCGCCCAACGCCTTCACCTGCGCGACATAGCGAGCCACCAGCAGCGCATCGCCAAAGCCTTGTTCCGTGGCCAGAAAAATGCGGCGACCGTTCAGCGGCCGACCATCCCATTCCTCTCCGGGCAGGGAACTTATCCGGAAGCTCGATAGGTGGCGGCGAGCACCATAGTCCTGGAACCCCGTCGCATAGTCGCCCAACTGAAGCCTTACGAGGGCGCGCTCCCAGGCAACGGCGGTTTTGTCGGGATCGAGCCCTTCCATCACGGCCAATGATTCGAGCGAGCCGTGGAAATCGCCCGCGCGCCGTTGCGCGACCAGACGGTTGAAGCGAAACAACGCATTGCCAGGGTCCAATGTCGTCGCCTGCGCATGGGCGACCAGTGACTCGTCCAGGCGACCGGCGTCCATCAGGGCATTGCCGAGGTTCGACCAGATATTGCCGTCGTGCGGGTCCAGTTCCAGTCCGCGCCAATGGGCCGCAATGGCGTCCGACAGACGCCCGGCACCGCGCATCGAAACCCCCAGCAAGCTCCACGCATAGGCATTGCCGGGGTCCTGATCGAGGGCGTCTCGGGCAAAGGCGAGTATCTCGGCCCTGCTGGGCTGAACATGAGGCGCGGGATCAATCATTCCGCGATATTACCTCTGTTCGCGCACGATCCTAGAGAGCGGATCGGCCGTCCCGTCCCGTCCCGTCCCGACGAGACCTACGTACACTGCCTCCGACTTTACAACGCTCGGCAGTCTTGCAAAGGCCGGGCAAACGCGGTTCGGCCAGCCCCTGTCGAAGAGACATTATCAGCCATCCGCGATCCATTGATCGGGACAGCAAGCCTGTTGCCCGCCAACCCATACTTGACACTGGATAAAAATCCGGATGGCTGACTCAAGGCAGGACTGGAGTAGCTGATCCCATCCAAAAACCGGTTCGGTTCTGGTGGATGGTTGGGTCATGATAGGCTATGCGAGGCACGCATCCGGTCGAAGGCCAATTAGCGGGGTTTTGTTGTGCATCGTTCACCTCAAACAGGTCTGAGGACTGCCATTTTTTCCGGTAAACGTGTGCGCCGGGCGAGCCTTTTACTGTGCTCGGCCATGTCGGCCATCACGGTGATGTCGAGCGAAGCGAAGGCTGCCGATGGCGAACCTGTTAGCAACATCGTGCGCAACGGTGATTTCGAGGTCTATCGTCCGGTAGCGGGCAGCGACGAAGTCGAGTTCGATGGATGGGTAAGCACCGACCCCTCGTCCGTCCGTGTCGGACCGGGGGCGAACGGCACCAATTCGAGCGTCGAGTTCCTGTTCTCACCGGCTCCCTTCAGCCAGAATTTGTCGACGGCAACCGGCGATCGATACCAGGTGGCCTTCCAATATCGCAGCGAAGGCGGACAGGGGTTCGCAGCCTATTTCGGCGATGTGAAAGTTTTCGAATATTCGGGTGACGAGGCAGGTCCAATCGACTGGACCAGTTATAGCTTCAACACCCAAGCCTTCGACACCAACACGACGTTGCGCTTCGTGGCGAATTCTTCCGGTGCCGCACAGAACGTAGATTTGGTTTCGGTCATCCGATGCGCTTCCTGCGCTGGGAACGAACCTGACAATCTGGGGGCCGTGATCGACGCCACCCGGCCCTTTTTCACGACGCAGGATGAGGCCGGCCAGGGCACCAACCTGGGGGCTACCCGTATCGTTACCTTCGATGGCGGCACTTTGCGTCCCGCTGATCCTGGAGCCCTCGGCACGGCAGCCAGTCCCCTCGTCGCGCAGCTACAGGTCACGACCAACGGCGGAACCCTGAACAATAACGGGCAAGGCTTTGCGCTAACCGGTCAGATCGTGAACACTGCCGCTTCAACTACCCCGTTTGTTATTGCTGGGTCGAGCGGTGGCACCGTCGGCAGCTCCATTACCAACAATGGTACATTGGTCGTGACCACGACCGGTGCGACGAACTTTACGGCACCGATCATCAACAATGGCAGCGGCCAGTTTGTCGTCAACGCCGGCGGCACCGCCCGGGTCAGTGGCAGCGTGACGGGCGGCGGCGTTATCGTGCAGAACGGCCAGCTTTCCGTCGACGGCACCGTCGCCGCTCTGGTCAACGTTGCAAGCAACGGTGTGCTGCGGGGCAGTGGCACAATCTCCGGCGCGACCACGGTTTCCGGCACGCTGCGCCCCGGCAACTCGCCAGGTACGTTGCATTTCGCCGCGCCAGTGTCGCAGGCGACGGGCAGCAATCTGGTGATCGAGATCGACGGTCCGGGTACCGGGAATGGCGCGGGCAACTATTCCCGCGTGATCGTGACGGGCGCGGGCAACAGCTATACCATCGCGAATGGCGCGATCCTGACCCCGGTGCTTCGCGGAATCACCTATTCGGCGGGCGAGACGCCTGGAACCAACAGCTACAACCTGACGCTGGGCCAACGCCTGCAAGGCATTATCCAGGCAGAGGGCGGCGTATTTGGCACCTTCGCCACGGTGACGCAGCCGACCGACGGTCTGCCGACGGGCACGCGAATTGTCCCTGTGTATGCGACCAACAGTGTGGATCTGTACGTCGCGCCGGCCTCTTATGCGAACTACGCCGGGTTGACCCGCAATCAAGCGGCGACAGGCAGTGCGATCGACGCCGTGGTCCTGGCTGGCACTACGGCGTCGCGACCGTTGGTCAGCGCGATCGTTCCGCTGAGCGCGACCGCCATTGCCCCTGCGCTTGCCTCGCTGTCTGGCCAGGGCAATGCCAACCTGCCGCTGGCGGCAGTCGAGGCCGGCCATGTGTTCACAAATCAGATTAGCGCGCGGCGATCGCAATTTGCTGAGGCAACCGACGGGCTGCAGGCCTGGGGTCGCGCGTTCGGCAACACCGCGCGGACCAGTGACGGCGACAACAACCCGGGCTTTCGCAGCCGGATCGCGGGTGGCGTTCTGGGTATCGGCTTTGCCTCCGCCGGCGGGCTGCGTGGCGGCGTAGCGGGCGGATTTGGTGACGGAAACGTACGCAGCGCGGATGGCGGTGGGCGGGCAGATCTGAAGAGCTATTACGCCGGTGCCTATCTGGGCATCCAGAAGGATGCGCTATCGGTGAATGGCCAGTTCGGCGGAACCTTCAACAATTTCGATAGCAGCCGCTCGGTGAATGTGGGCGCGCTGAGCCGCACCGCGACTGCGGATGTCGACGGTAACAACACCAGTGCAGCGCTGGACATCGGCTATCAAATTGATGCCGGCAAGCTCTCGATCGAACCGATCGGGTTTGTCCGCTATGACACGGTGAAGGTCGATGATTTCATCGAACAGGGTGCCGACGTCTTCGCACTGACGGTTCGCAACAAGCGCTATACCCGCATGGCTGCGGGCTTTGGCGCGCGCTTGCGGGCCGATCTGGCCACTTCGGGTGGCACCGTGATCCAACCGGAGGCGCATGCAAGCTGGCGCCACGAGTTTAAGGATCCGCGCTACGCGCTCACCCAGTCGCTCGCCGGCCAGTCCTTCGTGGTCGAAGCCGGTACGCCCGGCCGGGACGCCGCTTTGCTGGGCGTCGGTATTGGTGCGCAGTTGCCTGGCAGGTTCCGCCTTGCTGCGGCCTACGACGCCGAGCTGGCTAAAAACCGCACCGGTCACGCCATTACCGCCCAGCTTCGGATCGAGTGGTGAGTCAGCCCGCGCCAAAGGACATCGGCGACCCCCGCTCGACCGATCCTGACCTTGCCTGCGCCCATACCGGGTTGCGGGGGCTGATCGCGGTCGGGCGCTTCAACGGCCTGCATCTATCGCTGGAACAACTGCTGCACGATCATGTGATCGGCAATGCAGAGGTGTCTAACGCGCAGCTCATCGCAATCGCCACTGCGATCGGCCTGCGCGCCAAGGTGAGCACGCTTGACTGGACCGACCTGTTCCGGATGGGCGACGCTTTCCCCATGCTGGTGCGCTTGAGCAACGGCAATATCATGGTGGCGACGGGCGTGGCCGAGCGCGGCGGCACCCAACTGCTGACATTGCAGGATCCGATAGCCGACGGTGCCGACGCGCTGGTGCTGGACGAAGCGCGCTTCACGCAAGCCTGGGACGGCACCGTCATTTTCGTGAAGCGCCGGTTTGAGGCGTCGGACCCCGAACGGCCATTCAACCTCGCCTGGTTTTTACCAGAGATACGCCGTCACAAGCGGCTGTTTCGCGATATTGCGGTCGCGTCGCTTCTGATGGGAATCATGGCGCTGGCGCTGCCGGTGTTCACGCAACTCGTGATTGATCGTGTCTTGCTCTATCGCAGCGTCGACACGCTTGTGGTGCTGACTGTCGGCATGTTGTTCGTCGTGTTTTTCGACACTGCATTCAACTATCTTCGGCAATATGTGACCCTATTTGCCACGAGCAAGATCGACGCCCACGTCAATGTCAGGATATTCCGCAAGCTAACCAGCCTGCCGATCGAATATTTCGAACGCAATGCGTCCGGCATGATCTTGAAGAATATGGCGCAAAGCGACCGAATTCGCAGCTTCCTTACAGGACAACTTTTTGCGTCACTGCTGGATATGGTGATGCTGCTGCTTTTCGTGCCGCTGCTGTTTTTCTACAGCCCGTTGTTGGCCTGTGTGGTGCTGGCGTTCACGGCAGCGATCTGCGGCTGTTCGCTGATGACGATTCCGATCATCCGTTCACGGCTGCGCGAAGTCTATGAAGTGGAGGCCGAGCAGCAGTCGTTCCTGGTCGAGTCGGTACAGGGCATGCGCACCGTCAAGGCGCTGGCGCTCGATGCCTATCAGGGACAGGAATGGGATGCCCGCGTCGATCGCACGATCCGCACCCGGTTCAATGTCGCCAAGCTCGCTATCCTGCTCAACGCGCTGACGACGCCGCTGGAAAAGCTGATGCAGATCGCGGTGATCGGCGGCGGAGCTTATCTGGTGCTGAACGGCCAGATGCTGGTCGGCGGTCTGATCGCCTTCAACATGCTGAGCTGGCGCGTGACCCATCCGTTAGTGCAGATATCCCAGCTTCTTCAACAGCTTCAGGAGGTATCCCTGTCGGTGAACATGCTCGGTACGATCATGAATCATCCCAGCGAGGACCGTAAGAGCGGTGAAGGCATTCAGGGGCCAATGGATGGCACCATCACGTTCGACAAGGTGCGTTTCAGCTACAATGGCGCGGCCACGCCCGCGCTGGATGGCGTGAGCTTCGAAATTCCCGCAGGCACGATATTTGGTATCGTCGGCAAAAGCGGATCGGGCAAGACCACGGTGACCCGCTTGTTGCAGGGGCTGCATACCGTTGACGAAGGCCTGATCAAGATTGACGGGCACGACCTGCGCGAAGTGGACCTGAACCACCTTCGTTCGTCGATGGGTGTGGTGTTGCAGGAGAGCTTCCTGTTCACGGGTACGATCCGTGAAAACATCGTGATCGGTCGGCCCAGCGCCACCACCAGCGACGTGCTGCGGGCGTTGCGTATGGCAGGTGCGGACGAATTTGTGGAACGCCTTCCGGCGGGTCTCAACACCCGGCTCGAGGAAGGTTCGTCCAACCTCTCCGGCGGCCAGCGCCAGCGCCTGGCCATCGCCCGCGCCTTGCTGCGCGATCCGCCGATTCTCATCCTGGACGAGGCGACGAGCGCGCTGGACGCCGAGAGCGAGGCGATTATCCAGTTCAACCTGGCGAATATCGCGCGGGGGCGCACGCTGGTGATCGTATCGCACCGCCTGTCGTCCCTGGCGTCGGCTGACAAGATCATGGTGATCGACCAAGGGCGGGTCGACGACATCGGCACCCATGCCGAACTGATGCGCCGCTGCGCCATCTATCGCAATCTCTGGAACCAGCAGAACCGCCACGCCGTGGAGCTCGACGATAGTCGGGACGCCGCATGAACCAGCTTGCCCCCATCCCCCGACCTGGCAACAGCCCGGCGCTCACGAACAATCAGTTCCTGCCGGTTGTCACAACGATCGATGCCGAACCCGAACCTCGCCTCGCGAGCATGACGCTTTGGATGATGGGCGCTCTGGTTGTCGTGGGCCTGTTGTGGGCGACCTTTGCCACACTCGACCGGATCGTCTCGGCGCGCGGCAAAATCGTCACGGCGGCCCCGACCATCGTGGTGCAGCCTTTTGAATCTGCGACGATCAAGAGCATCGACGTCAGGGTCGGCGATGTGGTGAAGGCCAATACGGTGCTGGCGCACCTCGATCCCACGTTCGCTCTGGCCAACATAGGCCAGATCCAGACGAAGGTGGATAGCCTGAACGCCACCATCGCGCGACTGGAGGCCGAGCAGGCTGGGCGCCGCTATGTCATTCCCGCGCAGGGTGCGACGCCGTATCAGCAGCTTGAGCAGGCGATCTGGTTGGAACGGAGTACGAAGTACGCCGCCCAAATCTCCAGTTTTCAGGAGCGCATGAACGCAGCCAAGGCCGGTATCTCCGCTCGTGATCGGGAATCCGAGAATTTTCGTAGTCGGCTGGCCCTGTCGCAAGAAGT
Organism: Caulobacter sp. AVps18; assembly: GCF_058681425.1. NCBI lineage: Bacteria > Pseudomonadati > Pseudomonadota > Alphaproteobacteria > Caulobacterales > Caulobacteraceae > Caulobacter > Caulobacter sp. AVps18. Next base: position 3,124,891 of record NZ_CM178737.1, on the reverse strand, counting down.
AGAAGCCATGCGCACCGAGCTCGTACAGCGCGGATATGGCAGCAAACTGAGCGCTCTCGCCGCGCGCGACGCCCGCATCGGCGTCGAATCAAACCTGATTGCGTCCGAAAACAGCAGGATCGAGACCCAACATGGACTGGCTGCGTTGCGTGCCGAGCGCGACGTCTTCAGCCGTGGGTGGGATACAGACATCGTGCAGGAACTGGTCGTGAAACGTAACGAGCGCGATAGTCTCCAGGAGCAGCTGACCAAGGCGCAGCGCATCAAGGACATGGTGCAACTCCGCACGCCTGTGGACGCGGTGGTTCTGGAAGTGGCACCACGCTCTGTAGGGTCGGTCATCAACAGCGCAGAGCCGCTGTTTCGACTCGTGCCCGCCGACGCCAAGCTGGAGGTAGAAGCCGCCGTCGAGGCCAGCCAGCTGTCACGCGTGGCCGTGGGCGATACCGTACAGATCAAGCTCGATGCCTACCCCTATCAGGAGCATGGGATGCTGACGGGCAAGATCTCCACGATAAGCGGCGATTCCTTCACCAACGAACGGACATCGTCGGAAGCGCCGCAGGGAAGTTTCTACCGTGTGCGCATCACCGTCTCTGCAGAGGGACTGCGCGATGTACCGACACAGTTTCGGATGACCCCCGGAATGCCGCTGACGGCCGAGATCAAGATCGGCAAGCGCAGCGTGCTATCCTATCTCACACGCCCGATTACACGCACCGTCGACGAAAGCATGCGGGAACCGTGATCAGGCCATCCATCCCTTTTGTCCTGCCGGCGCTAGGTATCGCGCGCCGCTTGCGACGCACCAGGCTTCCGCCTGCGGCCAGGCGTTTGGCGATGCGGCTGCTGCCTTCGCGCTTTGCGAGCGCGCGGATCTTCGTCATGCCCGATCTGGCGAGTGGCCTTGCTGCACTCGATGCCGGTGAGGTCCAGAATGCCCTTCTGCACCTGCGCCCCTTGGCGCTGCAGGGCGTGGCCGAGGCCGAGTATCGGATGGGCATTCTCTGTCTCCATGGCGTCGGGCTGGTTCAAGACCTTGGTGACGCCGTGTTCTGGCTGAGCCGCGCGGCACAGCAGGGACATGGCGAGGCGCAGAGCGAACTGGGCATGGCCTACATCACTGGCAGCGCCGCCCCTGCTCCGGACGGCAGCCTTATGCGCTGGCAACGCATCGCGGCCCAGACTCATGGTCAGGTCGCCCAAGCGAATCTGAGCCTGCTGCACCCCAATGGTTTGGGCCTTGAGCGCGATGTCGCCAGAGGCCTGGCATTGCTGGAGGCTGCCGCTGCCCGAGACGTGGTATCGGCGCAGCTGCGTTTGGGAAGCGTCTATGCAGACGCCGCCTATGGTGTGCAGGATCTGGATGCTGCGCTGTCCTGGTATCGGGCCGCAGCGGCGCAGGGCAATGTGGATGCCCAGTTCAGTCTGGGCGTACTGCATGCCCGGGGGCATGAGGCCAGGCAAGATCTGACGGCTGCGCTTGGCTGGTTCCGCAAGGCCGCTGAGCAGGGACATGTCGTCGCCATGTTCAACATGGGCCTGATGCACGCCAATGCCTATGGCTGCGAACGCGACATAGCTGAAGCGATCCTATGGTATAAGAAAGCTGCGGACGCAGGCGAGGCCAATGCGCAGTTCAATCTGGGCCTCATTCATGCCAACGGCCTTGCGGGCCAGCATGACTATGCCGCGGCCATCACCTGCTTCATCAAGGCGGCCGAGCGGGGCAATGTCTCCGCGCAGTTCAACCTGGGACTGCTTTACGCCAATGGCATTGGTTGCCAGCGCAACATTGCAGAAGGGACTATCTGGTATCGCAAGGCGGCAACTGCGGGCAGCGATGCAGCGCAGGTCAATCTCGGGCTCCTTTATCTCGAGAGGACCAATCCCGCGCGCGACGCGGGAGAGGCAGCCCTTTGGTTCCAGCGCGCATCCGAGACCGGCAATGCCCTGGCCTGGTTCAATCTGGGCGCGCTCTATGCTGCCGGAAATGGCGTCCCTCGCGACGATGCCGAGGCTGCTCGCCTGTTTGAACTCGCTGCAGAGAAGGGTAGCGCCGGCGCGTCCATCGCGTTCGCCCGGTTGGTCGTCGAGGGCCGCGTCGCACCCGCTGAACGAGGTCGGGCCTATGGCTGGCTGTGGCGCACCATTGAAGGGCTCGACGCTGGTGGACAGCGCGACGATGCGCATGCGATGTTGGACGCTCTGGCGGACGGCATGAGCGAAGCCGACATCGATCAGGCCAAGGCGCTAGCCGTCGGCGCACTTCCAGTGCCTGCCACCGCCTGATTTCAACGCCACGCGGAGGGAAGCGCATATGGGCTACTATGATATGGTCGAGCAATGCTGGGGCCTGAGCGAGGCAGCGCGCGACTATGTCAAGGCTGCCGAACGTGACGTGGCACGTGGCGAGATGTGGGAAAGGGTGTTCTCGGCCTCGCCCCTGGTCGATATCGACCGCACGCTGCGCGAAAGTCCGCAGTTCGAACGGGTGTTCCTGCACTCCCCCTATGGCCTTCAGTATCGTGCCGATCACAAGGACTGGATTCCGTTCCGGCACAGCGCGATCGATTTGACGGACGAGGCCAATATCTGACGCCGCGCCCGCTTCGATGCCGACAGTGGACAACCTGCTGGCCGAAGGTCTTGCCCGATATCGCGGAGGCAGGCCTGGCGAAGCCGAGGCGATCTATCGCCATATCCTGAACGCTGATCCCGATCAGACGGACGCGCTGCATCTGCTGGCGCTGGTGCACAAGGGCGCGGAACGTCATGCGGAAGCGCGGGCGCTGTTCGAAAGGGCGTTAAGGCTGCGCCCGGAGATGTCCGATGCGCGGTTGAACTTTGCGACATTTTTGAAGACGCGCGGTGAAAGTGATCAGGCGGCAGCGCATTTGCGGGCCGCGGTGGCTTTCGATCCCGCTGTGGCACTGGCCTGGCAGGTGCTTGGCAGCACCGCGCTGGAGAGTGGCAGCGCCGGCCATGCGCGCGCGCTGCAACTTCTCGACCGCGCCATCACCCTCGATCCCGGTCATGGCGAAGCCCATTACCAGCGCGGCATCGTCCTTCGCCAGATGGAGCGGGTCGACGAGGCGATCATGAGCCAGCGCCTCGCCATCGCCAAGGGCATGGAGGGACCGGGGGCCTATATGGCCCTGGGTAACAGCCTGCTCGGCAAGGGCGAGGAGGCGGCCGGGGTTGCCGCGTTTAAGACGGCGCTATCGATTGCGCCCGACAGCCGGGAGGCCTGGTATAATTACGGCAACGCTCTCTACGCCAGCGGGAACGCTGCGGCGGCGTTGACGGCCTATGCGCGCTCGGAGCAACTGAACCTGCCGATCGCGCGCACCCGCCACGCGGCGATGTTGGTGGAGTTAGGCCATCACGCGGAGGCGGAGGCGGCGCTGCTTCGGTCCCTGCCGCTGCCCGGTACGGAGGTCAGCCTTTGCATCGAATTGCTGCATACGACGATGGTCGCCCAGGGTCGGCTGGCAGAAGCGCGTAGTGTATTCACGAACCTGTCGACGACTCCGCTGGGCGGGCGGATCTATGCCGCCGAATGTCGCACGGCACTGGCGGCACTTGATCTGGCCACCGGCGAACATGCGTCGGCGGCACAGCGTCTGAGCGGAATTCCGAGCGAAAATTGCTGGCTGTTCACGACACGGTCGCTCGCCGCTCTGCGGGCCACCCTGGATGAGCAGGGGCAGACGGTGGAGCGCTGTGCGAACCCCGATCCGGCCCGGCCACGCATCGGATCGAGCACGCTCGGCACGCGGGGGCGGTTCGCGCACAACGTCCTCGAATATGTGATGCTGCGGCTCTATGCCGAGCGCTACGGCCTGGTCCTGGAAACACCGGACTGGGTTGGGGGGCTCTATTTCGACGTGGACGATCCAAAGCCCAGCGGAGCGCTGCCGCCCTGGCTATTTGCGCGGCACGCGCTGAACGACCTGGTTGACGGAAAAGGTGAGCCGCGCGCCGACCGCGATGTGCTCTCGCCGCTGTTCCTGTTCGACTATCCCGAGCGGTTCCGGGATCGCGTACAGCACTGGCTGAAGCCGCGCAGGGAATGGCTGCCAAAGATCGAGCCAGCCGTAAAAGCGCTGCGCGACGGTGGTCGAACGGTCGTGGCGCTGCACATTCGTCGCGGCGATTTCGTTCAATATGGGTATCCGGTTACGCGAACCGATCGCTATGTGGAGTGGCTGCACGACCTATGGCCAAAGCTCGAGCGGCCGGTCCTGTATCTGGCGAGCGACGATCTGGAAGCGGTGCGCGGCGACTTTGCCGAATTTGCGCCGGTGACGCTGGCCGATGTAGCGCCTCCTTGGCCCGATCTGGACTATCTGCAGGATTTCCATGTGCTCAGCGAAGCGGACGTCGTGGGGGTCAGCGCCGCCAGCGGCTTCAGCCAGCTTGCCGCGCGCCTGAACCAGCGCGCCCGGATCTTGGTACAACCGGACATCGCGACGCAGCGCATCGTGCCGTTCATTCCATGGACCGGCGACTGAGCGCCGCTGCCAGCCGCTGAACCACCCCGGTCCAATCGCCCCGCCGATCCTGTCGGAACAGCCGCATGGTGGGATACCAGGGCGTGTCCTCCCGCTGTTCCATCCATCGCCAGTCAGGCGAGAACGGGATTACCGTCCAGGTCGGTCGCCCGAGCGCACCGGCCAGATGGGCTGGTCCCGTACAGGAGGTGATGATCAGGTCGAGATTGGTCATGATGGCAGCGGTATCCGCGAAATCCCGGATCTCGTCGTTCAGATCGACAAAGTGCGATGGCAGCCAGTCCGCTCCCAACAGGTCGTTTCGACCCGCACCTTTCTGCAGCGCAGACAGCGTGACGCCCGGAACGTCGAAGAGCGGTCGGAACGCCGCCAGCCCCGGCGAGCGGAGGCGATCGGCCTTGAACTCCGGATTGCCGGCCCAGACTAGCCCGACTTTCAGTCCGTCGTGACTGCCTAGCCGCCTGGCCCACTGCGCAGTCAAGTCGGGCTCGGCGGACAGATAGCCTGTGGTCGCCGGAATTGTCGCCAGCGTGGTGCCCAGCAGATGCGGCAGGCTCAGCAGCGACGCCTGATAGTCGTGCGGCGGCAGCGTGCCGAAACGCGGGATCACGCTCTCGACGCCTGCCATCCCGTTGAGCAGGCGGACGAGCTGGCTGTTGCATTCCAGAAAAACGCGTGCGCCCATCGCGCTCAGCAGCGGTGCGTATCGGGCGAACTGGATCGCGTCGCCCACGCCCTGTTCGTCATGCAAGACGATCGTGCGTCCGCGCGGATCTTCGCCCTGCCATGCCGGCGCGGCAAAGTGGCGCTTGGGGGACGGAAAATCCGCCATGAGCGAGCGCCACTCATATTCGGCGAAGCCTTCGCTTAACTCCCCGCGCATAAGCAGCGCCATCGAGAGTGCGGTATGCGCTGGCGGCAACCCCGGGTCGGCCGCGACCGCTCGCCGGGCCGCCCGGATCGCCTGATCACCATGCATCAGATCATTTTCGGCAAGACTGAGGTTGAGCCATGTATTGGCCGCGTTGGGCTGCGACTCCAGCGCGCGGTGAAAGCAGTCGACGGCCTCCTCTGGCCGATCCAGATCCTTCAGAGCGATGCCGTAATTGTTGAGCAATCCGGTATCGTTCGGGGCCAGCGCCAGGCCGGTGTGATAGGCGGCCATGGCCTCGTCCAGGCGATCGAGCCGACGGAAGGCGACGCCGAGGTTGGTGTATGCGGCCGTGGACAGCGGATCCATGCCAAGCAGATCGTACAGAATGTCGATCGCTTTTTCGGCCTGGTTGCCGGCAATGCGCAGGCTTGCAAGCCGAAGGTAAAGATCGACGCTTGGGCCACGTATCGCCATCAATTGCTCGACGGCCTCAGCGGCCTCACTATGGCGGTTCAGACCTTCGAGGATGTTCGCCAGATTCTGCCGCGCGTCGGTGAAATCCGGCGCGAGTTCCAAGGCGCGCAACACCGAGGCGAGTGCATCCTCCAGTCGACCGGCTCGCCGCAGCGCGCTGGCGAGGTTTGAAGCTATTGCGGCATCGGTGGGCATTAATCGCGCCGCTTCGCTCAGCAACTGGACCGCCGCTGTGATCTTGCCGACCTGCAACGCCAACACACCCATCATGTGCATCGCGTCGAAATGATGCGGGTTCGCGGTCAGCACGCGGCGGTAGAGGGCCTCCGCCTCCGCCAGCCCACCCAGCTGATGATGACGCAATCCTTCCGTGTAAAGCGCCGCAAGGTCGTCCGGAAGTGCCGTCGATGTCATGCCCGTATACTATCCCCAATCTGCTTTGGGTTTTGATGGCTCAGGGTTCCTCGTGTGCAGATTCCTTCCTGTAGCGCCATGTGACTTCAAGCAAAGCGGTCCGCCGCGCCCCAGCCACAGGCATAACGAGCCAGGATAGCGCACACCTCGCGGCCTCGCCGCTGGACCAGGGCTATCACGTAACCAGCGTCTTGCGCCCCTCTGGCACCAGCTTGGAGGGCTGGACATGCGCCGCGACTGGGGCTTTGCGGGCGATTGTGCGCGCGGCATGTACCTGAGATGCAGGCGGCGTCGCCGCACGATGATCCGCAAGGAAACGGAGCGCGTTCAGGCAGCTTTGGCGACCCGTTTGCGCCACATGGCGCGATAGGCGTCCTCGACGTCTCGCGCAAAGCGCGCATGGTTCATGATTGGCGCGGCACGCATACAAGAGCGAAGATCGCGCCGATATGTGGCGAGGCGATCGGGATCGGCGGCCAGCGTCGCCGCTCGCTCGACATAGTCTTCGGAGGTTTCGGCAATCAGTTCCCCCAGCCCTGAATGGGCCAGAATGCTCGCAGACACGCGCGCGACATGGTGGTCCCCAAGCAAGGCGATGACCGGTACGCCCATCCACAGCGCTTCGCAGGTCGTCGTCGTGCCGTTGTACGGCAGGGTATCCAACGCAATATCCATGCGGTCGTAGGCCTTGAAATGATCGTCCGATGAAACGATCGCGGCCTCCAGTTCTACCCGTGAAGGATCGATGCCACCCAACGCAAAGCGATCGCGGAAGCGCGCGCGTGTGGCAGGATCGCCGAGCGCCCTGCCCTTCAGCAGCATATGCGAATCCGGCACACGCCTCAGCACCCTGCACCACAATGCGACGGTCTCGGCGGTCACCTTTGCCAGATTGTTAAACGATCCGAACGTGATGAAGCCTCGAGCCATGGATGGCGGCGCGCTCGCCGGCGGGATGTCCGTCGTAGGTTGATAGGCTAGGAATCCGTGCGGCAGGCGTACCAGGGCCTCGCTGTGCCAACGTTCGGTAAGGCCGGGCGGATCGGCAATGGCGTCGGTGAAGCGATAGTCGATCGCGGGCATTCCCGTGGTGTCGGGGTATCCCAGCCACGTCACCTGCACCGGCGCCGGCCTGCGTGCGAACAGCAGGGGACGGGAACCTGCGGTATGCCCGGTCAGATCAAGCAGGATGTCGATGCGATCCCGCATGACAAGGGCGGCCGCGGCTTCGTCCGACAGGCCGTCGATCGAAGCCCAGTGATCGCTGCGCGTCCGGATACGCGCTGTCACGTCATCCTGTCTCGACGAGATCGCGTAGCAGAAGGTTTCAACCTGTGATGGATCGTGTCCGTACAGGAGCGGTTCGAAGAAGCGAGACACCGGGTGGGCACAGAAATCGGGTGACACATAGCCGACGCGCAACCGCCGCGCAGGATCGCGGTCGGCAATCTCCGGGAGCCGTTCCGGTAGAAGCGGTTGGGCGTGAAGCGCATTCCAACGCTGGTGCGCGCGCCAGACGACCTCCGGCGGCACCAGCGGTGTATAGTGAAGCGCGAGAAGAAGATTTGAGTGGAGCAACGGAACCGCAGGATGCCGGTCGGTGGCCTCGCGGAGCAGGCGGATCGCATCGATCACGCGCCCGGTGGATTTCAGCAACTCGCCCAGATTGGCAAAAGGCTGCGGCAGTTCCGGTTTTGCCGCGATAGCGGCGCGATAGCACTGCTCGGCCAGGTGCCAGTCGCCGCTTGCCTGATGCACGTCCGCGAGGTTGCTATAGGCTTCACCCAGGGACGGGTCGGCAAGTAGAGCGCGACGATAGGCTTGCTTGGCGCCGTCACGATCTCCCAGTGCATTGACCGTCATGCCAAGATTGAACCACCCCTCCGCATAGTCGGGGCGGAGCGCAACAGCGGCACGGGCGCTCGTCAAGGCTTCGGCGTAGCGATCCAGACTGCTCAGAACGCCCACCAGATTGCTGCGGAATGCCGCTTCGTCAGGCGAGGCGGTGATTGCATGGCGATAGAGGTCGATGGCTTCTTCGAAGCGTGATTGCCCACGCAGCAGCACCGCCAGATTATTGCTGGCATAGGCATGGCGGGGATCGCTTTTCAGCAGCGCGCGATAGCAGGTCTCGGCTTGGTCAAGCCTCCCGGCGCCATGATGGGCTATTGCCTCCTCCAGCAGCGCGGTCATCCCATCATGCCTTCAGCGGACAGGATGTCACGCAGCCTGTGTGTGGCCTGGCCCCAGGTGAAATTGGCCATCAAGTGCCCACTTGCATCCGGCAGCGCAACGTCACGATCCTTGACGATAGCCTCCACGATGGCGACCGCAGCGTCCTCGTCCGGTTGCCACCAGTCCAGCCCGAAAAATGGAGGATATGGGGTATCTACATAAGGCTGGCGCGCTGGCGCGACTGTCGCGGGGATCATGCGCGCAACCGATGGATTGAGATAATCCAGATAGGCGCTGTGGGCCGGCGCGATCAGACCAAGCCCCATCGCCCCGGCCTTTGACATCGGCAAATCCCAGCCTTCGCCGTGCGACATGCTCCAATAGTATGTCGCGGCGGCATAAAGCCCCGCCATCTGCCGTTCATCGAAAATCTGATCGACCAGCAGGATGCGCCCGGCATCGGCGAAACGGCGACCGACCGCGGCCTCACTCTTCTTCAGCAGGTCGCGAAGGATCTGGCCTTCGTTCTCTTTCCCGCGACCCGTTTTCAAGATCAGCACGGCATCGTCCGTGCGCCGTGTCGCGCGCAGCCAGACGCGAAGCAAGCCGGCCAGATTCTTGCGAGGAATCAGGTCCGAGACATTGAGAAAGCGATGGCGAAACGAAGAGACAGTGCGGTCGCCGTCCGACACCAGCACCATCGGACTTATGTCGCGTGCCATCTGCTCGGCATCTACGCCCAACGGGCACACGCGAAGCCGGGTCTCGGGAAAACCCTGAGCCGCCCAGGCGAGCCGCGATGATTCTGTCGGGACTATAACGAGATCGCTCGTTTCGCTGAGCTTTGCCCACGGGGGCGGAATTCGGGTCCCTTCGAACATCGAATAGGTCACCGTTGCCAGGCCCGGCACCTTCTCCACAGCGATCGGGATTGCGATGTTGAGCAGCGCCCGAGCGGGAACCGGGACGTGCAGCGGCTCCGCGGCCCAGCGTTCCTTGCCCGTAAGGCCGACCACGGTGAGCGGAACGCCTTGCTCGCGCAGCGTCTGGATATAGCGGCGGCCCATATGCGCATAGCCACTGATCGTGTCGAACGGGCCGCGCAGCACCAGGCCAGGGGCCGCTTCGCCGGGCGGAGGAACGGCGGTGGCGGCTTCGCGATAGCTGCGGATTCGACTGGCTATGCCGGCTGCTTCATCGGAGGTGGGGTCGGCGCTTTGTGTCTTTTCAATGAAGGTGGTGGCGCGGTCCAAGTCTCCACGCCGCAGGGCAAAAGTGGCAGCGAACATGTTCGCATAGCCATCATCAGGAAAAAGACGAAGCGCGTTGCCTACCGTGTCCGCTGCGGCTTCTGCATCGCCCAGATGGAACATGGCCGAGGACGCCGCCACCCAATAGGATATGTCCCGCACCGCAAGGTGGGCCGCGCGCTTCGTCAGTCTTGCCGCAGCATCCAAATCGCCCTGTTCGCGATAGATCAGACCCAAGCGACTAAACGCGACCGCATCGGAGGGGTCGAGCACGCAAAGTTGGCGCAGCCGGAGGATGGCACCGTCGAGGTCGCCAATCATTTGTAGCGCGATGGCCAGGTTTGTTAGTGGCCCACTCTGCGTCGGGTCAATCTCTACCGCCACGGTCAGCGCGGCCATCCCATCCTCGGCGCTGCCAGATGAAGTCAGCGCAACGCCAAGCAGATTCAGCAGATCCAGATTGCGCGGGGCATCCGCCAGCGCCGCCTGACAAACCTGCACCGCTTCCTTCCAGCGGCCAGCCTGGGCGTGACTTCGCGCAAGTGCGAAGCTGTTCATGGGAATCCGACGGCCTGCACGAATTGCTCTGCGAAACTGCGCCAGGTCCGCTCGCTACGGATAAAGGCCTGCCCGCGCTGCGCCAGCCGCTGCGCGTCCTCCCGATTGGCGTACAACGTCTCCAGGTGCGCCACCATTTCCTCGACCGAGGACTCGCCCCAACCGCGCCTACGTCCATGGGGATCATCGACTGGATACTGGCGTGTGATCGGCAGCGCGACGCCCGATCGAAGCAGATCACGGTGTCCAGTATTGCCGGACAGGATCGTTGGCACGCCGCACGCCATTGCTTCCATGGCAACCAGATTGGTGGCCCCCTCGCAGCGATTGGGAAAGATCGCGGCATGACATTCCGCCAGGACCGGAGCGACCTGGTCGCGCGAAAGAAAGCCCAGATCAACGAAACCGTCCGCCGGGGCCCCGTGCGCGATAGCCCACTCGGCGATCTTGAGCGTTCCGGTTGCACCGTCGATCTCAGCGGGTACAGGCGTCAGACGGGACTCGGCGATACTGCCTGCCAGTTGCGGCCAGGGATTGTGCCACGCGGTGACCAATATGGAATCGGGGTGGCGGGCATGGAAGATGCGGAACGCTGCGAGAACCAGGTCCTGCCCTTTCCGGAACTCCAGTTTGCCACCGGAGAATATCACAAAGCGATCTCCGAAAGCTCCGCGCGCTGGAAGGATCGGCAGTTCGTCCGGATCGACGCCTTGCAGGACGCAATCAATGTTGGTGAACCCTGTCTCGATCAGGAGATCGCGATTGAAGGAGGAATGAACGACAATACGCTCATACTGCCGCGCGCGCGCGATCAGCGGCTCGTCAAACAAGGTGTCCTCGAATGCGATCACACCGATGTTGCGATCGCCCCGAAACCGTCGTGATGGGGCATCGGCTTCGAACTGGTTGCCCAGCGCGTGCAGAACGGTGCAATCGCCCAGATGCAGAACTTGCTGCTCCCGCTGGGCCGCAATGGCAGCGATCTGGCGGTATCCATCCATCAATGGTGCCAGCTTTGCCTGGTTCTCAGGCCGAAGCGTAGAGAGCTTGGGCTCCTGCAGCAGCAGGAGGGGCACGTTCCGCTCGGTGCAGAGCAGCGCAGTATGCACCCCTACCAGCCCCCAACCGTGAATCTCGGTCAGTTGCCACGTCAATGCTAGCGTGCGCGTCAGTTGAACCACCCCGGCACTGTGGGCTCGTTGATCGACGTGGCTACGATATCCAAGGTTAGGAACCAAAGATTACATTGTTGTCGAGCTGAGTGGCATTGTTGCGGATCAAGCCCAGCAGACGGATCTCGCTAGTTCCGACCTCGGCGTTCGCGTCGGTCAAGCTGACCAGATACATGCCGGTGTCAGTGCCGTTAGACACCATCACCATCACACTGCTACCCGCCTGCGCATTGTTGATCGATCCAATTGCGGCTCGAACCTCGGCAAGGTTCGTGTCGGTCAGATTGGTCACGCGCGCAGTCAATCGAACCACATCGTCCGTCTGGATGTTGATCCCGCCCGTGCCACGGCTGGCCCAATCGACTACGCCGTTGCCATTATGGTCCAGCATGGTGCGAAGCTCCCCGCCGAGCACGATCTGGTCCGCGCCGGACTGGAAGTTCTGTATCTCGTCATAGCCCTGGTTCGCACCGGCTGCGGTGCCTTCGGTCGGCTTGCTGAACAAGACCTGATCGGCCCCGCCGCCCAGCGTGATCCGGTCCGCACCGCCCCCGCCCGTGAAGCGGACGCCCCTGTCGCCGACAATGGTGACCACATCCGCCAGTGCGCCGCCGGCAAGCGTCTCAATGCCGCTTGCGAGCACGGTGATGCCGGTATTGCCGATCGTCACGATGTCCGTACCGGAGCCGCCCGTAAGCGTTTCTATGGCACGGACGAGCAAAACATTGCCGCCATCGCTCAGGGTTATTGCGTCGGTGGCGCTGCTGCCGATCAGGACGTCAATCCCCTGCGCCATCATCGTGACGCCTCCCCCAAGGAAGATGAAGTCCCTGCCGGCCCCGCCCATCAGCGTCTCGATGCCCGAGACCGTGGTGGTAGAGCCAGTGCCACCCAATGTGACCTGGTCAAGGCCTGCGCCACCGGTCAGCGTCTCAAGCGCGGTGACGGTAATCGTGTTTGCGCCATCACCCAATTGTACCCAATCCTTGGTCCGGCTGCCGACCAGCATTTCCACGCCGGAAACGGCAATGGTGTTACCCACGCCACCCAGAATTATTTGATCGTCCCCGTTGCCGCCCGCCAGGCTTTCGATCAGCGAAACGTTCATCGTTGCGCCACCAGCGCCGATCGCGATGAAATCGCTGGCACCGCTGCCGACCAGCACCTCAAGTTGAAGCACCGCCACCGTGGTCCCGCCTGAGCCGGTAAAGCGTATTGAATCGATACCGGTGCCGCCAATGATCGTGTCGTATCCGTCCATCACGTCGCGACCGTTACCGCCATCGGGCAGTTGCAGCACTCGGACGGGCGATACCACTGTCAGGGCTACGGTCGCGGTCGAAGTCGAACCTGATCCGTCGGCGATCGTGTAGCTGAAACTGTCCTGCGACAGCGTGCCGCCCGGCAAAGCGTTGAATGCGCCATTCGCGTCGTAGACGTAACTGCCGTCCGCATTCACCTGCACCCGGGCGCCGGAGGACAGCGGGATGAAGCTGCCGATTGCGCCTGTGTTGTTTATCGCGACAACGCGAACGCCGTCGCCTGCATCCGGATCAGTGTCATTGCTGAGCAGGCCACCCGAACTGACGGACAGCATGCCGCTGCTATCGACGCGCACCGTGTCGTTCGTCGCGATCGGACCACGATTACTATTGTCGACGATGAGGCTGAAGGTCTGGCTTGCGGTGGTGCCGGCCCGGTCGCTGGCGGTAACCCTGATCGAGACGGTCCCGGCATTGTCATAGCCCGGCTGGGCGGTGAACGCGCCGGTCGCGGCATCAAACGCCAGCCAGGACGGCAGCGCGCCGCCGTCCGCCAGCGTGGCGGCATAGGCCAGGCTGTCGCCGGCATCGATGTCGCTGAACGCGCCGCCGGGGATAGCGAACGCCAGGGTAGCACCCTCCGCGACCCGCTGGTCGCCCAGGGCCGCGCCGAGGCGCGGCGCGTCGTTCACCGGCGTTGCGTCCAAGATGATGGTGCCGGTGGCAGGCACGCTGCCCGCCGCATCCGAGCTGACGCTAATCGCGACGCTGGTGTCGGTCGCATTGTCAGCGACCGGGGTGAAGGTCACGGCGGCCAGCGCGGCATTGACCTGGGCCTGTGTGCCGGTGGCGGTCCACAGACCGGTGCCGGCGTCGTATTGGGCGACACCGCTGGCCGAGAGCAGGCCCAGCGCCGGACTGGCCAGCGCCAGTGTGGCGGTGATCGTCGCACCGGCAGGGGCGCTGGCGATTGATGACCCGCCCAGGCCGACCGCGCCGCTGTCCTCCAGATAGGAGCGCGTCGCGGTGGCGTTGGCCAGCGTGATCGCGGTCGGCTCGACCGCAAATCCACCGCTGGACAGCGTACCCGACAGCCCATTGCCCGCGATATCGCGCACCAGCGTCCCGCCGACGCTCAGTGCCAGCGTCCCGCTGCCCGCAATGCCGGTGGCGGTGACCGTGAAGCTACGATCGTCGATGCGCGTGATGGTGCCGATGGTGCCGCTGGCGGTTCCGCTACGATCAAGCGACAGACTGCCCGCATCGAGCCCCTGCACCGCTTCGGAGAAGGCCACTGTCCAGCTCAGCACGCTGGTGTCAGCGCCCGGCGTGCCCTGCACCGCGACCGCCGCAACACCGGGCCCCGTGCGGTCCAGGGTGACGCTCGCGGCGCTGCTGGCCGCGCTGATGCGGCCGGTGGGGCCTGTCGCCGTAGCGGTGAAGCTGGGGGTGCCGGTCAGGGTGCTGGCGTCGACGGTGAAGCTGTAGGTGCCATTGCCGTCGGCGGTCACGCTTTGGCCGCTGTCGACCCCGTCGATGAACAGGCGCACGCTGGTGCCCGCCCCTGCGGTGCCGCCAAGCTGCAGGCTGACCGCATTGGTGATGCCGTCGCCCGAGGAACTGCCGCTGTCGCTGATCGCCGCTAGGGCCGGAGCGGACGGGGCCGCCGGAGCGGCCAGCGGGGTGATGACCACGTCGAAGTTCGACTGGCGTGATCCACCCGATCCATCACTCGCAGTGACCGTGATCGTGCGCGTGCCCGCCATCGATGGCGTCCAGACCAAGCCCTGCTTCACCGTCACCACGCCGCTCGCAGCGTCGATCGCGAACACATCACGATCCGCCGTCGCCAGCGCAAAGGTTACCGCCGGGCCATTGGGATCAGTCGATGAGGCCGTTAGGCCCACCACCGTGCCACCAGCGGCACCTTCGATCACAATGTTTGCCGCAGCATTGGCGTCAATCGGCGCGCCGGGTGGGGTGTCGTCGACGATGAGGCTGAAGGTCTGGCTTGCGGTGGTGCCGGCCCGGTCGCTGGCGGTAACCCTGATCGAGACGGTCCCGGCATTGTCATAGCCCGGCTGGGCGGTGAACGCGCCGGTCGCGGCATCAAACGCCAGCCAGGACGGCAGCGCGCCGCCGTCCGCCAGCGTGGCGGCATAGGCCAGGCTGTCGCCGGCATCGATGTCGCTGAACGCGCCGCCGGGGATAGCGAACGCCAGGGTAGCACCCTCCGCGACCCGCTGGTCGCCCAGGGCCGCGCCAATGCGCGGCGCGTCGTTCACCGGCGTTGCGTCCAAGATGATGGTGCCGGTGGCAGGCACGCTGCCCGCCGCATCCGAGCTGACGCTAATCGCGACGCTGGTGTCGGTCGCATTGTCAGCGACCGGGGTGAAGGTCACGGCGGCCAGCGCGGCATTGACCTGGGCCTGTGTGCCGGTGGCGGTCCACAGACCGGTGCCGGCGTCGTATTGGGCGACACCGCTGGCCGAGAGCAGGCCCAGCGCCGGACTGGCCAGCGCCAGTGTGGCGGTGATCATCGCACCGGCAGGGGCGCTGGCGATCGATGGCCCGCCCAAGCCGACCGCGCCGCTGTCCTCCAGATAGGAGCGCGTCGCGGTGGCGTTGGCCAGCGTGATCGCGGTCGGCTCGACCGCAAATCCACCGCTGGACAGCGTACCCGACAGCCCATTGCCCGCGATATCGCGCACCAGCGTCCCGCCGACGCTCAGTGCCAGCGTCCCGCTGCCCGCAATGCCGGTGGCGGTGACCGTGAAGCTACGATCGTCGATGCGCGTGATGGTGCCGATGGTGCCGCTGGCGGTTCCGCTACGATCAAGCGACAGACTGCCCGCATCGAGCCCCTGCACCGCTTCGGAGAAGGCCACTGTCCAGCTCAGCACGCTGGTGTCAGCGCCCGGCGTGCCCTGCACCGCGACCGCCGCAACACCGGGGCCCGTGCGGTCCAGGGTGACGCTCGCGGCGCTGCTGGCCGCGCTGATGCGGCCGGTGGGGCCTGTCGCCGTAGCGGTGAAGCTGGGGGTGCCGGTCAGGGTGCTGGCGTCGACGGTGAAGCTGTAGGTGCCATTGCCGTCGGCGGTCACGCTTTGGCCGCTGTCGACCCCGTCGATGAACAGGCGCACGCTGGTGCCCGCCCCTGCGGTGCCGCCAAGCTGCAGGCTGACCGCATTGGTGATGCCGTCGCCCGAGGAACTGCCGCTGTCGCTGATCGCCGCTAGGGCCGGAGCGGACGGGGCCGCCGGAGCGGCCAGCGGGGTGATGACCACGTCGAAGTTCGACTGGCGTGATCCACCCGATCCATCACTCGCAGTGACCGTGATCGTGCGCGTGCCCGCCATCGATGGCGTCCAGACCAAGCCCTGCTTCACCGTCACCACGCCGCTCGCAGCGTCGATCGCGAACACATCACGATCCGCCGTCGCCAGCGCAAAGGTTACCGCCGGGCCATTGGGATCCGTCGATGAGGCCGTTAGGCCCACCACCGTGCCACCAGCGGCACCTTCGATCACAATGTTTGCCGCAGCATTGGCGTCAATCGGCGCGCCGGGAGCAGCATTTGCCACGGCGATCACGAAATTCTGGGTCGCGCTTCCAAAGCCGCCGTTGTCAGCCCTGACCGTTACGCTATGCGATGCAGTCGTCTCATTGTCGAGCAGCGCGCCGTCCTGCACGGTAATGACGCCGGTCTGGCCGTCTATCTGAAAGCGCCCGCCAGCGTCGTCGACCAGTGAGTAGGTGATTGTCTTTCCCTGGGGATCGACTGCGGAGACGGTGATACCCACCGTTGTTCCGCTGGCGACACCTTCGGTCACGCCATCACTGACCGTGTTCGTGTCGGACGGCGTGGACGGTGTTGAATCCAGCACGTTCAGGTCCAGCGTCGTGGCGTTGGAGCCGTCGCTTGCGCGGACCCTGACGACCTGCGCTCCGCTGGTGAACTGGATCGCCGACGGGTTGGCGATCGTCACCACACCGGTGCTGGCGTTGATCTGATATGCGCCACCCGCATCATCGACGAGGCTGTAAGTCAGTGCATTGCCGTCTTGTGCTGAAACCGTGCCGACCACGGTTCCGGCCGACGCTGTGGCCGACGCATAGAGCGTGCCGCCAAGGCTGGCCGGCGCGACGGTATCAAGCGCGATGACGCCGCCCTGCACATTGGCGGCGGCGATCGCCGTGCTGCGTCCGTCGACCACGCCCGATCCGCTGCCGACGAAGTCCAGACGCAGCGTACCTTCGCCGGTGATCTGATTGATCGTTACCTGATAGGTGGTGCCATCGCTTCCGACCGGTGCCAGGGCACTGACGGTGCCGACGAGCGAAGACGTGCCGACGACGGTGAAGTCCGCCGCGTCGACACCGGTCACCGGCTTGGTAAAGGTCACCGTATAGACAATGCTGGTCGCGTTAGCGGCCGGGGTGCCATCAACAGTGATGCTGCTCACCGCTGGCGGCAGGACGGGGAAGCTGAGCAGCGTGTTGCCGCCGCTGTTGGCGACCACAAGGTCGGCAATGTCGAGGCTCGCCTGCCCCTGGAGCACGACGACGATCGGGCTGCCACTGCCGATGGTCAGGACGGCGTCCGCACCGCTGACGGCGATCGAGACGTCGCTGGCGGCGAAGGTCGCGCCGCTGAGACGCAAGCTGTCGCCGTCTAGCTTGAAATCGGTAATGACGTCGCCGTCGGTGACGTCGAACAGGTTCTGGCCGGTTCCCCCCGTCAGTGTGTCACCGCCGCCGCCACCGATGATCGTGTCGTTGCCATCGCCGCTGATGATCGTATCGTTGCCGTCGCCTCCGTCCACAGTGACCGAGGTCGTGGAGCCGGATGCCATGACGATGCGGTCAGCACTGCTGCTGCCCGTGACCAATTCTACAGCGGAGATCGCAATGGTCTGGCCGCCGGTGCCAAGCATTACGGTATCGGATCCGCTGCCGCCGGTGACTGACTCCACGGCGGCCACACTGATGGTCTGTCCGCCGCTGCCAAGCACCAGGACATCACTGCCGCTGCCGCCCGTGACCGACTCTACCGCCGCGACGGCAAGAGTGCTGCCCGCCGTGCCGGTGCCGGTCACAACGTCGACCAACGCGCCACCGGTCAGGGTTTCGATCAGCGATACCGCCATGGTGAAGCCGGAGGTCGCAGCGACCACATCGCTTCCGCTGCCGCCGCTCAAGGTCTCAATACCGGTGACCGACAGTGTCTGCCCGCCACTCCCTAGCACCAGGACGTCAGTGCCACTGCTGCCCTGGATCGATTCGACCGCGCTGACGGCCAGGGTCGACGCAGCGTTGAGACGCACGAAATCTGTTCCGACAGATCCGAGAACGGCCTCCGCACCCGAAATCGCTAGAGTCTGGCCGCTGCCGCCGAGCACGACACTGTCAAATCCAGTGCCACCCAACAGGGTTTCGACGGCAGAAACCGCTAGTGTGCCACCGGATGCGGTGATGCTGATGACGTCGCTGAACGCGCTGCCGACCAGCGTCTCAATTCTCCACACGTTCATGGTCGAGCCGGCTGTTGCGGTGACTATGTCAAGTCCGCTGCCGCCGATCACGGTTTCTACCGCCGATATTGCGATGGTGATGCCTGCCGTGCCGGTGCCGGTCACAACGTCAACCAAAGCGCCACCGGTCAGGGTCTCGATCTGCGACACCGCCATGGTGAAGCCGGACGTCGCAGCGACCACATCGCTACCGGTTCCGCCAATGAGCGTTTCGATCTGACTGACCGCAGTCGTCTGACCGTTATTGCCAAGGGTAATCCGGTCAAGTCCGCTACCGCCGGTTACGGTATCTATGCCCGCGACGGAAAGCGTTTGCCCGCCGGTGCCCAGCACTATCGCAAAATCGCCAACGCCGCCGAAGATCGTCTCAACGCGGGTCACGAAGGCGGTTTGACTTCCTTCGACGGTAACGACGTCCTTGCCGATCCCGCCGACGATGCTTTCCAGAGCTGTCGTAGAAACCGTGTGGCCGCTGCTGCCCAAGATGACTGCGTCGTTTCCGCTGCCACCCGTCAAACTTTCAAGGGCAGCGATAGCAATGGTCTGTCCGCCGCTGCCAAGCACGACGGTATCGGATCCGCTGCCGCCGGTGAGCGTTTCGATCTGACTGACCGCAGTCGTTTGCCCGAAATTGCCAAGAGTAATCCGGTCAAGTCCGCTACCGCCGGTCACTGTATCTATGGCCGAGACGGAAAGCGTTTGCCCACTGGTGCCCAGCACAATCGCGAAATCGCCAACGCCGCCGAAGATCGTCTCAACACCGGTCACGAAGACGGTTTGACTGCCTTCAACAGCAACGACGTCTTTGCCGATCCCGCCGATGATGCTTTCCAGAGCTGTCGCAGAAACCGTATTGCCGCTGCTGGACAGGATGACGGCGTCGTTTCCGCTGCCACCCGTCAAACTCTCAAGGGCAGCGATCGCGATGGTCTGTCCGCCCCCGCCAAGCATGACGGTATCGGCTCCGCTGCCGCCGGAGACAGACTCCACGGCGGCCAGGCTGATGGTCTGTCCGCCCGCCCCCAGTGCGAGCACGTCATTGCCGCTGCCGCCCGTGACCGATTCCACAGCCGTGACGGCAAGCGTGCTGCCTGCCGTGCCAGTGCCGGTCACAACGTCGACCAACGCGCCGCCGGTCAGCGTCTCGATCAGCGACACCGCCATGGTGAAGCCGGAGGTCGCCGCGACAACATCCTTTCCGCTGCCCCCGCTCAAGGTCTCGATGCCGGTGACCGTCAGCGTCTGCCCGCCGTCGCCCAGCGCGAGCACGTCATTGCCGCTGCCGCCTGTGACCGTTTCTACAGCCGCGACGGCAAGAGTGCTGCCTGCCGTGCCGGTGCTGGTCACAACGTCGACCAACGCGCCACCGGTCAGGGTTTCGATCTGCGACACCGCCATGGTGAAGCCGGAGGTCGCAACGACCACATCGTTTCCGCTGCCGCCGCCCAAGGTCTCGATGCCGGTGACCGACAGCGTCTGCCCGCCGTCTGCAAGCGCGAGCACGTCAGCGCCGCTGCCGCCTGTGACCGATTCCACAGCGGCGATCGCGACCGTCTGACCGCCGTCGCCAAGCGTGACGGTATCGGATCCGCTACCGCCAGTGACCGACTCCACGGCGGCCAGGCTGATAGTCTGTCCGCCCGCACCCAGTGCGAGCACGTCATTGCCGCTGCCGCCTGTGACCGTTTCTACCGCCGCGACGGCTAGAGTGCTGCCTGCCGTGCCGGTGCTGGTCACAACGTCGACCAACGCGCCACCGGTCAGGGTTTCGATCAGCGATACCGCCATGGTGAAGCCGGAGGTCGCAACGACCACATCGTTTCCGATGCCGCCGCCCAAGGTCTCGATGCCGATGACCGACAGGGTCTGCCCACCGTCTGCAAGCGCGAGCACGTCAGCGCCGCTGCCGCCCGTGATCGATTCCACGGCGGCGATCGCGACCGTCTGACCGCCGTCGCCAAGCGTGACGGTATCGGATCCGCTGCCACCGGTGACCGACTCTACGGCGGCTACGCTGATGGTCTGCCCGCCAGTGCCCAGCACCAGTACGTCACTGCCGCTGCCGCCCGTGACCGATTCCACAGCGGTTATTGCGATGGTACTGCCTGCCGTGCCGGTGCCGGTCACAACGTCGACCAACGCGCCACCGGTCAGCGTTTCGATCTGCGACACCGCCATGGTGAAGCCAGAGGTCGCCGCGACCACATCGTTTCCGCTACCGCCGCCCAAGGTCTCGATACCGATGACCGACAATGTCTGCCCGCCGTCGCCCAGCGCGAGCACGTCACTGCCGCTGCCGCCTGTGACCGATTCCACAGCGGCGATCGCGACCGTCTGTCCGCCGTCGCCAAGCGTGACGGTATCGGACCCACTGCTGCCGGTGACCGACTCCACGGCGGCCAGGCTGATGGTCTGTCCGCCCGCGCCCAGCGCTAGCACGTCATTGCCGCTGCCGCCTGTGACCGATTCCACAGCCGCTATTGCGATGGTGCTGCCCGCCGTGCCGGTGCTGGTCACAACGTCGACCAACGCGCCACCGGTCAGCGTTTCGATCTGCGACACCGCCATGGTGAAGCCGGAGGTCGCGGTGACCACATCGTTTCCGATGCCGCCGCCCAGGGTCTCGATGCCGATGACCGACAGGGTCTGCCCGCCGTCTGCAAGCGCGAGCACGTCAGCGCCGCTGCCGCCCGTGATCGATTCCACGGCGGCGATCGCGACCGTCTGACCGCCGTCGCCAAGCGTGACGGTATCGGATCCGCTGCCACCGGTGACCGACTCTACGGCGGCTACGCTGATGGTCTGCCCGCCAGTGCCCAGCGCTAGCACGTCATTGCCGCTGCCGCCTGTGACCGATTCCACAGCCGCTATTGCGATGGTGCTGCCCGCCGTGTCGGTGCTGGTCACAACGTCGACCAACGCGCCACCGGTCAGGGCTTCGATCTGCGACACCGCCATGGTGAAGCCGGACGTCGCAGTGACCACATCGTTTCCGATACCGCCGCCCAGGGTCTCGATGCCGGTGACCGACAGCGTCTGCCCGCCGTCTGCAAGCGATATCGCGTCGTTCCCGCTGCCGCCGGTCAGATCCTCGATTGACGAAATCAGCAGGGTGGCCCCGCTCGTCCCGGTGAGGGTCACGACTTCGCGTTGGCCGCTGCCGGTCAGCGTCTCCAAGGCTTCGACGGCAATCGTCGCACCCTCGGTCCGCGTGAGCGAAACAACGTCGGTGTCGGTGCCGCCAATTACGGTCAGATAGGAATTGACCGAAACCGTATTGCCGCCGTTGGGCAGAGTCAGCGTATCGCTGGGGGGCGGTGCCGCACCCAGCACGACATACTGGCCGCTGTTGGTCAGTGTACGGGCAACCCCGTTATCGTAGATGGTCTCGACGCCGGAAACATAGATCGTCCCCTGCGTCTCGGTGAAACTGAAGACGTCGTTGCCACTGTCGCCGACGATGGTTTCCACGCTCGTCAGTTGCAGGGTCGTGCCGCCGGCAGCGACCAGCAAGACGTCAGTGCCGATGCTGCCGACCAACGTCTCAATCTGCGACACGTTCATCGTCGCGCCGGCTGTTGCGGTGACTATGTCAAGTCCGCTGCCGCCAATGATGGTTTCCAAAGCTGCCGTAGAAACCGTATTGCCGCTGCTGGCCAAGATGACAGCGTCGCTTCCGCTGCCACCCGTCAGACTTTCAATGGCAGCGATCGCGATAGTCTCTCCGCCGTCGCCAAGCGTGACGGTATCGGATCCACTGCCGCCGGTGACCGACTCCACAGCGGCCACGCTGATGGTCTGCCCGCCATCTGCAAGCGCGAGCACGTCAGTGCCGCTGCTGCCCGCGATCGATTCGACCGCGCTAACGGCCAGGGTCGACGCAGCATTGAGACGCACGAAATCTGTTCCGACAGATCCGAGAACGGCCTCCGCCCCCGAAATCGCTATGGTCTGGCCGCTGCCGTCGAGCACGACAGTGTCAAATCCAGTGCCACCCGACAGGGTTTCGACGGCAGAAATCGCGAGTGTGACTCCGGTTGCGGCGATGCTGATGACGTCGTTGAACGCGCTGCCGAGCAAGGTCTCAATCAACGACACGTTCATCGTCGAGCCGGCTGTTGCGGTGACTATGTCAAGGCCGCTGCCGCCTCTGATCGTTTCGATGCTCGAAACGCTCAGGGTATTGCCATTTGAAGACGACGGAGCCGACATCGACACCACGTCGACCTGACCGCTGCCGATGATCGTCTCGATCAGGGCGACGAGCATGGTGCCGGTGCGGGTGGCGGCGGCAAGCGCGACGTCGCCTACCAGCGCGGTCGTCGCGCGTTCCACGACATTGATGACGTCGTTGCCCGAGAACCCGATCAAGGTGTCGATGTCGCTGATGGTCAGGGTCGTGCCGACGTCTAGCAGCACCAGTGCATCGCGGGCGCCGGTACCGCCCGCGATGCGCTCGATCATTGACACGCCCAGCGTCATGCCGCCGGTGACAGCATTGATCGAGCCGGTCTGGTACGCGTTGGTTACGAGGTCATAGCCGATACCGCCGATCAGCGTGTCGACGAACGAAACGCCCATCGTGTTGCCGCCGGAATCCAGCGAGTGAACATCGACCCTGGAACCATTGCCCAGGAGAAATTCGATACCGCTGAAGAAGGCGGTGTTACCGTTCGTGGAAGCAATCTGCGCAATAAGATCCTTCGCACCAGCACCGATGACCGTCTCGATGGCCCCAATGACAGTCGTCCCACCCACCGTATTGGACAAAGTGATGACGTCTTTACCCGACGCGCCCAGGATCGATTCAATGTAGCTGATGCTGACCGAGCTGCCGCTCGTGTCGGACAGCGTGATGAAGTCGGTTCCGCTGGCAGCGCCGATCAGCGTCTGGATTTCGCTGACCAGCATCGTCGAACCGTTCGTCGTGGTCGTTAGAACGTCTTTGCCGGCATTGCCTATAATGGTCTCAAGTAACCGGACACCCAGCGTATTACCGGACGTTCCGCCCAGGGTGACGACTTCCTTGGATGAGCCGGTTGGGGCGTAAAGATGATCGACGCTGGTGATCGTCAACGTCTGGCCGGCGGAGCTCAAAACCAGGCCCTGCGAACCGGACCCCACGCCCTTCACGAACGAATAAACTGTCCCCGTCGTAAGGGTAACATCCGCGCCGCCCGAGAGGGTCAAGGTTCCGCCAGCGGCCATAACTCAGCTTTCCCCAGCCAATGAAGAGCAACGCCATTTAACGAGCGATTCAAAGATTTTAAAGAACGTTATAATGAGATCCGAATGTCGCCGGGCGAATTCTGTTTTGATGTGCGATTCGTGAGGCTTTTTACGGACTTAGGTCCACCGAGATTTTCAGTTAAGATCGCGTTACGATCATCGCACGCTTGAAGCACGCCAACTGATCTGCCGCGGGTGCGACACCAAGGCACCCATCCGAGTCACCCCCAAGCGCGTCTGCCGCCATCCATCGACCATCCCTCATGAGATCCGCCCCAATTGGGTCGATGATGCCCCACAGGCGGCGAACGGGCTCTGCGACCGCCCGTCGCACGACTGCCAATGCCCTGACACCCTGACATGACAGGAGTCCACTCCCCGTCACCCTGCCCAGGTTCTCCGTCGCAGTTCCGCTAGACCCCACACAGAGTGCATTGGCTCAGGCACCTTTTGGGACAATTAAAGAAGGACCGGCGCGTTCCAGGGCGCGAATTGGATGAGCGCTCCGATGTTTAGATCGGGACGGAAGCAAGCTTTCGCCGCGGGATTGATCAGGGCCGCAGCGCCGGAAAAGGTGCTGTTCGATGTCGCTATGATGTCTGCCTGGCTAAGGATGTGGAAATCAGGCAAAAACTCAATGCCTTCCGGCGCAGCCGGCAGATCGCGACCGATGATCGGGCGATACATGCGAAAGGCGTCGGCGGTGTCCGGCTCGTCTGTCGCGATGAACAGGACCGGCTCATCCAGATCGGACCAGATCCGTGACAGCCAGTCGAGATACCATGTGGTGGGCGCGATCCAGAATGAACCCCATCCATAATCGCCACGTCGCAGATGAATCGCGACGAGGGTGCGACCCGCACGCCGGACTTGCGAAAGGGCGTCGTTCATTATCGGCGCCGCGTGGCGGCCGGGGCGGAAAAGCGTGCGAAACCGCTCACGCTCCCCGGCCCAGCCGCTGACATCGCCACAGAAATAGCCGTGGATATCATGTTCGGCAAAATGGCCTGTGCGGTCGGCGGCCAGATCGATCCGTTGTTCGTCGATCGCCGGGAGGGACGCCCCGGGCAGCGGATCGTCGAGGTCGAACAGGTGACGGCCAAGCCACTCTGGCGTCTCCAGGGTCAGGCCATGGCGTTCCGCATAAAGCCGCAAAAATCCGTACTGCAGTAACTGGTTGCCAAACCGTCCATCCAGTCCCAGCCGGCTCGCGGAAACCCGCCTGCCTTGTTCCGCCTGAGGGCGCGGTGCGCACGCGGGTCCCCAACGGCGTTTCAGCAGCAGCAGGGCCCGGCGGGAAAAGGCTTCTCCAAAACCGGGATTGCAAGCGATCGCACGCTCCCAGCTCGCGAGCGCATCGTCATCGCGGCCGTTAGCCTCCAGGGCTTTGGCCCCCACCGCATGCGCCTGATACAGCGTCGGCGCGATCGAGGCTGCCCGCTCAGCCTCAGCGGCGGCCTCGTCGGTGCGCCCAAGCATCAGGAGGATGTCCGACGTCTCTGCCGCTATGTCTCCCCGCTCCGGCGCAAGCCTCGACGCTTTCGACAGGTGGGAAAGCGCCCGTTCCCGGTCGCCGCGTCGCCGAAGGGCAAGCCCCAATTGATGTAGCGCGTTCACATGGTCGGGCTGCCGATCCAGTGCGGCCTGCAGATTTGGGACCGCCGCGTCGATGTCACCCGCCTCCATCAGCAGGGCCCCGACATTATAGTGTGCGCTCACCAGATCGGGCTGCAATGACGCGGCATTGCGGAACGCCTCAATGGCAGCGTCTCGCCTGCCTTCGCGATGTGCGGCAACGCCCAGATCGAACCAGGCCTGCGCCACGCCGAGTACATCCGTGGCCTCGCGTAGCGCGCTCATGGCCTCCCAGAAGCGAAGGTCGCGGACCAGTGCCTGCGCCAGCGCGAAGTGGAGTCGCCCATCCGTCGGCCGGACAGCGATGGCGGCGTGAAGCAACGGCAGCGCACGGCCGTGCTGACCCCGATCAAGCCACATTTGGGCCAATTCAATAACAAGCGGCACCTCTCCAGCGGCGCCATCGACCAGCGATGCGCAGAGACGAGCCAGATCCGTCTGCTCCTCCGCTAAAGCCGCCTCTCGCCGAACCGCATAGATCCGTCGGCGCATGAGGATTTCCGCAGCGCGAAAACGCGGTGAAATGTCACGATTGGGATCGGTGGAAACGCCCGGCGTGCTGGTCATTTCCGCATGCATCTTGTCCAGCACATTTCCTGGATTCATGCTGTAGAACACGGTCTTGCTCGGAGTAGTCAGGCCGGGGAACCGGGCCATGATCACACGGGCATAGCCGACATCCTCCGCCATCGCCGGTCGGAAGGGCGGCTCGTCGGGAAACCCGCCGGTCTTTTCATGCGCTTCGCGACGAATACACAGGTTGCAGGGATAGCTGCCTTCGGAAGCTGCCCGCCAGCCCGGCGTGACCTGTTCGTCGATCCGGTCGAATATCATCCCGGTCCGAATGAAGGCCGCATCGGGATGATCCCTCAGCGCTTGCGCGGTCACGAGAAAGTGGTGGTCCAGAAAGTAGTCGTCTGCGTCCAGGAACCATAACAACGGCCCCATGGCGGAGGCTGCGCCTGAGTTGCGCGCAGCCCCCGCGCCGCGATTGATGCCATGCACCGTAAGCGTAAGGCTCTGATCGGGATGTCGCGCAGACCAATCCCGGATCGTTGCAAGCGTGTCGTCCTTCGACCCGTCGTCAACGATGCTGATATGCACCTTGGCCTCGGCCTCGCCCGTCTCGCCACGATAATGCGCGATGCACGCCATGACGCTGTCGAGGGCCCGTACGACGGTGGCCTGGCCATTGTGGGCGGGAATGATCACGCTGCCCAGAAAGTCACGCTCGTGCCGGGACGTCTGCATGGCTTCCAGCGCACGAACAAAGCTACCGTCGCTTTCCTCCGGCGGTATGAACGGCCGGAGTTGCGCGGCGTCTTCATCGCGGCCCTGAATCAGACGGAAGGCGCCGAGAACCCGGGCGAGTGAGCTGCTGATCGGTACAAATTCGGTCAACCATTCCAGTTGCGCGACAGCTTCATCGACATCCTCGGTCTGCGTACCGACCAGAAGCTGCTCCAGCAGGGTATCAAGCGCGGCACGCGCCTGTTGATCAAAGATGGCCTTGTCGCCGTGGATCAGAAACGCCCGCCAAAACTGGCGCATTGCGCGAAGCCCGTCGCCGGCCTGAAGCGCGATGATCGCAATAGCTTGGAGCGCGCTGGCATCAGAGGGATTGGCGACAATCGCTTGCCGATGGTCTGCCTCGTGCAATTCCACGTCCCGTTATTCCCGTTCGTCCGCAGCGGACTTGCCGAACCTTCTACATGGTGGAGGTTTCGTACAGACTTGATACTTCTAATCCAATGACCAAGATCATATTCATCGACCCCCTCGGCTGGGACTACACCCCCCAGACTCCGCGGGAAATGCCGTTGGGAGGCTCGCAATCCGCGCTCTGCTATCTTAGCGAAGCGCTCGCAGCGCTTGGCAATGAAGTCACGCTCATCACGGGAACAAGCGCGCCCGGCCTCGTCCGTGGCGTTGTCTGCGTAGACGGCGCGCAAAGGCCTTGGGAACATGTCGCCGGGGCAGATCTAGTCGTTGTCCTCAACGAATGCCCGCCGGAAATGGCGGTCAAGCTGCGGGCCGGCCTCTCGATCGATGCCCGGCTGATCCTTTGGACCCAGCATGCCCATGACGAACCGGCCATCGCTGCCCTGCGCGACGCGGCAGTACGCGATGTCTGGGACTATTTTGTCTTTGTAAGCGACTGGCAGCGGGACGAGTATGTCCGGGCCTTCGGCATTCGCCCGGTGCGCTGCACGGTGCTGCGCAGTGCCGTCGCGCCGTCCTTCGCGCACATGTTCGCCCCTGGCCAGAGGGTCATGGACGCCAAGGCGTGGCCCCCGACGCTCGCTTACACCAGCACGCCATTTCGGGGCTTGGAAGTGTTGCTAGACAGCTTTCCGACCATCCGTTCTGCGGTGCCCGGGGTTCGGTTGCAGGTCTTTTCCAGTCTGGCACCCTATCGGGTCGCGGCGACGGCGGACCCCTATCGGCCCCTGTATCGGCGCTGTGCGGAAACTGAAGGCGTCGACTATGTCGGCGCCGTGTCGCAGGCGGAGCTTGCCGATCGCCTGCGTGAAGTGACTGCGCTCGCTTACCTCAACCGCTTTGCTGAAACGTCCTGTATATCTGTTATGGAAGCGCTGTCGGCCGGATGTCTGGTGGTATCCAGCCGGCTGGGTGCGTTGCGGGAAACGGGGATGGGCTTTGCGCATCTGATGCCCGTACCGTCCGATCCGGCGCAGCACGCCGCACTTTACGCGCAACATATGCTCGGGATCCTGAGCGACTATCGCAAAGGGGATTCGACCGAGCAGCGACTGCGTGCGCAAGTGGATCATGTGAATGCAGCCGCAACCTGGGCCACCCGCGCCGACGCATGGATTGCCTGGATTCAAGACATTCGGGACGGATTGCCCGTACCCTCTACGATGACGATCGGACGGGCGTTGCAGGCGCGCGACCCGGATCGGGCGGCCGCATTGTGTCGTCGGGCGATCGTGGCCGCTCCGCAGGATGGCGTAGCATGGCGCCAACTGGCCGAGGCGGATATCGCCCGCGCCCGCTGGACCGCGGCGACGCATCATCTCGCCCGCGCCGCGCATCTTTCCGGGACGGTAGCCGTGCCCTCTGAACTCATCGATGGCCTGGTGCGCAATCTGGCGAGCGATCCGCTGGACGAGCGTCTCGCCGCTGCGGCGGCACTTGCCCGTTTCGCCCCCTCAGCGGCAAGTGAATTGGCTAGCCGCTGCAAGGATCTCGCCCCGGAAGGTGAGGATTTCGCCGCGTACCCTGCTGCACGCCGACCGATGATCGCGTCGGGCTCGGAAGATGCCCTTCAATCGGTATCGCTCGCGTGGGCAGAGACGCAATGCGGACGCCATGCAGAGAGCCTGGCGCTCCTGAATGCCATGGTATCCGCGCACGGCGCGAAGGCGTTGGCGGGCGATCAGGCTCGCACGGCAGCGCGGCGTTGCATCGAGAGCGCGGAACAGGCGATGCTCGTAAAGGCAACACCACCCTCTGCAGCGACAATGCTCCGGCAGGTCGCCGCGCTTTGCGAAGCGCTGGGCGAGGCCGGGCGCGAATTGCGCAGCACCGCCGATCAACTGGACCTGCTCGACGCGGACGACACCGCGAACGCGGCGTTGCTGGTCGTTTTCGCGCTGGGCCGCCGACGCCTTGCACAGGGCCGTCCGGCCGATGCGCTAACGCTGTTGAAGCGGGCAGCGGACTGGGGCGCCGGCGCGGCCGTTACGACATCGCTCCTGCAGGCCAGTATCGCCCAGTCGCAGCGCCTGCTGCTGGATGCGATTCACCGTCTGATGGATACGGGGCGGCAGGGGAAGGGGCCGGCGGGGTGGCGCGACAGCGCAGCAGACATGATCGCCCATGTCGATCAGTCACTACTGCTGGAGCATAATGGCGAGGACAATCGCAGCAGATCCTGGGGAACGGTGCGGGGGTTTGATGCCTGGCTCCGCTTTAGCGAAGCGCCTAGCCCGCCTAAGCCCGCGACGCCCGGGCGGCGCATCATCGACTGTTTTCAGTTCTACAACGAGCTGGACCTGCTGGAAGTCCGCCTTGCAGAGCTTGCCCCGGTGGTTGATCGTTTCGTGCTTGTCGAGGCGCGCTACACCCATGCAGGCGATCCGAAGCCGCTGTATTTCGATCAGAACAGGCATCGATTTGCAGCGTATCTGGATCGCATTGACCATGTGATCGTCGAGGATGATCCGGGCGGCTTTTCTTGGAAGCGCGAAGGCCATCAGCGCGAGGCGATTGCACGCGGCCTTCCCGACGTGGCGGATGACGACATGATCCTGATCAGCGACGTGGACGAGATTCCGCGCCGTTGCGTGATCGCTGCGATGCGCGAGATGCCTGCGGATCTCTATTCACTGCAATTGGCGATCCACCTCTATTTTCTGGACCTGAAGTCGCCGGAACCCTGGATATCGGCGGCGGCCGCGCCGGGCCGGCTGATCAGGCGCATCGGTGTGAATCCGATCCGCTACCTGGTGAAACAGGGCATTGGCCACACGATCGAGGATGCAGGCTGGCACTTGACCTGGATGGGCGGACTGGACGGCTTTCGGGCGAAGATGCGCGCTTACGCCCACCGGGAGAATAGTGCGGGTTTCGAAGCTGTCGGGGATAGCGAAGCCAGGCTGAAGCGCTTCTATGCGACCGGAGCATTCGATGCCGGCCTGGTGCCGGGCATGTGGAGCGACCTTAACAGGGTGGCTATCGACGAGGACTTCCCGGTCGGAATTCGTGACCAGGTGGATCAGTTCAGGGCGCGCGGCTGGCTATGCCCGTGACAACCCGATGATCGCCGACCCGCGACTGGCTCAGGCCAAGGCTGCGCTGGAGGAAGGCGATCCCCGGCGCGCCTTCGCGCTCGGCGCTGAGGTGCTGGCCGAGATGCCTGCGCATGTGCCCGCACTGCTCGTGACGGGAAGGGCTGCGTTGGCTGCGGGTATCATGGAGGCAGGGCGAACACTGCTGCTGGGCGCACTGCGCCATAGCGCGGCCGACGCGCACGTCTTTGCCCGCTTGCCACGGCGCGACGTAGTGTCGCCCGACTTCGAGCGTGGACTCGAACATCTGCACGCACGTCGCTCCGACCAGGCCATCCAATGTTTTGAGGCGGCATTGCGAGAGCAACCGCAAAACTGGCAGGCGCATGTAAACCTTGGCGTCGCCTTCAAGCAGGCGGGGCGCGTGCAGGAGGCCGAAGATGCCTATCGGCGCGCATTGTCGATGGCACCCGACCATCCGCAGTTGCTCGGTAATCTGGCGAACGCCGTCGTGCTGCGCCCGGATGGCGTCGAGGAAGCCATTGCGCTGCTATCGCGCCGTATCGCGTTGGAGCCTCGCGAGGCTCAAGCCTGGCTGGGACTTGGCCAGGCATTGCGCCGCGCCGGGCGTACCCCCGAGGCAGAAACCCTTTGTCGCGAAGCCATTGTGCGCGATCCGGACCATGTCGCAGCCCATGTGACGCTGGCGATGCTCCTGCTGACCAAGGGGGCATGGGCGGAGGGATTCCGCGAATATGAATGGCGCCGCCGACTGCCTGAT
The DNA here is from genome assembly GCF_058681425.1 of Caulobacter sp. AVps18. Lineage (NCBI taxonomy): Bacteria > Pseudomonadati > Pseudomonadota > Alphaproteobacteria > Caulobacterales > Caulobacteraceae > Caulobacter > Caulobacter sp. AVps18. The sequence continues at coordinate 3,094,259 of NZ_CM178737.1, read as the reverse complement.
TTTTCGCCCGGCAGCGACCCCGATCCCGCGCCGCAGTGGGATGGCCAGCCGATCGATCAGCGGACGATCCTGCTGCACGCGGAGCAGGGTCTGGGCGATGTGATCCTGTTCGCCCGCTTCGCCGCGTCGCTTGCCCGATTGGGAGCAAAGGTATGGATCGCCTGTGATTCCCAGCTCGTGCGCGTGATGGCCTCTGTGCCTGGCATTGCCGGGGCGTGTGACAATGAAAAGCCGCTGCCGCCGCACGAGGTGCAGGCACCGCTGCTGAGCATCCCCTATCTCGACGCGATCTGCGATGTGGCACCGGATAGGCCCTATCTGACGGCTGATCCGGCGCTGGTCGAGACATGGCGCACCAGACTTCCGGACGCCGGCGGATTGCGCGTTGGCGTGGTGTGGGCGGGGAACGCATCCTTTCCCGGCGATATCGAGCGGTCGCTCAAACTTTCGATGCTGCTGCCCATGGTTCGCGCCTTGCCTCAACTGACGTTCGTTGCCCTACAGAAAGGTGATGGACGGCGGGATCTTGAGACGCTCTGCGAACCGTTGCCCGGCAATTTCCATGACGTCGGCGAAGGTATCGGTGACTTTGCGGATACGGCCGCGATCATGGCCTCGCTCGATGTGATCCTCTGTGCGGATTCATCGCCGGCGCATCTGGCCGGAGCGCTTGGTCGTCCAGCCTGGGTCCTGCTGCCGCCGCTTGGCGACTGGCGATGGGGCGAGACAGGCGAAGCCACGCCCTGGTATCCGCAAATGCGTCTGTGGCGGCGCGCGTGCACTGAGCCCTGGAGCGAGGTGCTCGCGCGGGTGCAGGCCGCCCTCAGGGAAGTGGCGGCACGTCAATCGATCGTGGCGGCAGGCCCGCCGCATGACGGTGCCACATGATCCGATAGGCTGCCTCCAGGTGACGGATGAAGCGGCTACTGTCGAACAAGGGGCAGGACCAGCGGCTCTGGGCCAATCGTCTTTTCCATTCGGCGATCTTGTGGCGGTCTTTCGCCAGGTCGATGGCAAGATCGACATACGCCTTGCGGGATGTCGTCACCAGTTCAGACGCGCCCGCTGCATGCAACAGGCCCGCCGCAACGCGTGCGGCAAAGCCCTCTCCCAGGCGCGTGACGACCGGCACGCCCGCCCATAAGGCGTCGGATGTGGTCGTGTGGCCGGTATAGGGAAAGCTGTCGAGCATCAGGTCGGCTGCGCCAAGCCGCCCGATGTGTTCCGACTGCGGAACTGGCGCTGCGAACAGCAACCGCTCGGCCGTGACACCCGCGTCCGTCGCATGTCGCCGCAAATTGTCGCGCGCCCTGTCGTTCGCGGCATAGAGCCACAGCACCGATCCCGGCACCGCACGCAGGATCTGCATCCAGTCGGCGAACAGCGCCGGTCCGATCTTGTGCGGGGCATGGAGCGCGCCGAACACCACGCCTTCTGCAGGCAATCCCAGCTGAGACCGATCGGTCGCAACGGGCAGCGGTCGTTGACGGTCGTTGGGTTGATAGCTGTCAGGCAGCCGGACGATGGACTCCGCGAACCACGGCTGATCATCCGGCGGGGTGACTGTTCGATCTCCAACAATATAGTCGAATGTCTTCGTCCCGAGCGTGCCCGGATAGCCCAGCCACCCCACTTGGACCGATGCCAGGCGCCGAGCCAGCAGATCCAGCCGCGCGCCGGCGGTATAGCCTTTGAGGTCGATGAGGATATCGACGCCATCACTGGCGGCGAGCGATCCCACCTGATCGGAATCCAGCCGGCGGATATCCCGGAAGGCGTCGAAGCTCGTCGCGAGCCGCTGGCGCATCCGCCCCTGATCGACCGGGCCGTGAGAATAGGCCAGCACGCGGAAGCGGCTTCGGTCGTGCTTCTCGAAAATTTCGGCCGTCAGATAGGCCGTGGCGTGGTCGTGGAAGTCCCCAGACAGATAGGCGATGGTCAGCCGCGCGTCAGGATCAGGCAGGGGATCTGCGGCCTGCCATGGCCGTGCCTCGCCCAGATAGTCCCGCGCGAACCGCCGCGCGGCCTTGTGCTGCTGGGCAGGACTGAGGTCGAGGAGAAGGTCGGCGAGCGGCAACAGGGTGCTGGAATCAGCCTCGATAATGCCGAGCAGGCTGGCTTCGATCTGCTCATGGTCACGCCAGTCGCAAATCGAGCGACGGGCCGCGAACAGCTCGCTCAGGATCCGGCCGTTATCCGGTGCCAGCCGCGCCGCCCACGCATAGGCATCGGCCGCCAGGGAAGGATTATGGCGGCGGGCGCTATGGCCCAATTCCTGCCAGGCTTCGGCCAAATCCGGCACCAGCGCGACGGCAGCGCGATGTGCCGAGACCGCCCGTCCAGGCTCACCATCGTCGCGCAGCGCCTTCCCTAGTCCCAAAAGCGCGGAAATATTGTCCGGCTTCAGGCGCAGGGCCTGAGCAAAGGAGGCTTGCGCCGCCGTACCGTCACGCAGCGTCAGATGAGCGCTGGCCAGCATGGTCCAGAACTCCGGGTTGTCCGGTGCCAGCGTCAGCGCGCGCGATTGCGCCGAGATTCCAGCGGCGGCCTGTCCGGTGCCGAGCAACTGACCGCCAAGGTTCGCATAGGCGTCGGCCAATCCGGGCGCCAGAACGATGCAGCGCCGAAATGCAGCGACCGCCCGCGCAGGCTCTCGCTTCGCTGCCTCGATCGCGCCAAGCATCAGCAGCAATTCAGCTCGATCGCCAAAATGTTCGAGCGCCGCCCGGCATTCCGTCCACGCCGCCGCCAATTCGCCGCGCTGGTACAAGGGCAGAATGTGTCGCAGTGCCGCAAACCCGTCCAGCGTCGCCTCCCCTTTCCGCGCTCAGCCTAGATAGGCAAACGCACCGCGGCTAGGACGATTCCATGCCCCGTCGTGCCCCCTCCTGATGCCTCGATCGCGATGGAACGATCTTCGTCAAGAGAGGCGATTTGAGTCAGGCGGCGGACAGGCGCATTCTCGAGCGCGATCGACTATTGCGACCGGCTGACGATCGGTTGAGCCGGCGGTATCACCGACACATGCGATCAAGGGGAAAGTCGAACAATGCAGCATCATGGTGGCGGCTATGTCGATGGAATCGACTATGATCATGGCTTCTTTCGCGAGCTGTCACCGGCCCAGATCGCCTTCTCCCTATTGCTGAATAGGCTATCGCCCCCCGGTAGTTGGCCCGCAAGGGTTCCACTATGCCGAGCTTGGGGCGGGATACGCCGACACCTCGTCGCTGCTTGCTGCCGTTTATCCGCAGGCGAGGTTTGATGCCGTAGATTTCAATCCTTCGCACATTGCAGCCGCTCATCGTTTTTCAAAGGACGCATGTCCTGGCAATTTTCGGCTGCTGGAGGAAAGCTTCGCTGACTTTGCGACGCGCACGGATGTGGCCTATGACATCATCGCGCTGCACGGCGTCTGGTCCTGGGTGAGCGCGGAAACCCGCGCCATCCTCCTCGACATCGTCTGCCGGACGCTGAAGCCCGGCGGGGTCCTGTTCCTCAGCTACAATGCGCTGCCGGGCAAGGCAGCGCAGATGGACATGCGCAAGATCCTGCTGGAACACTGCTTGGCCGGGACAGGCGAATGGCCGGATCGCATTGGCAAGGCGCTGAGCTTCGTCGAGCGTGTGTTGCAGCAGGGCGCGCCTGATCGGGCAGAAACAGCGGGGCTCATTGCCGAGGTTGAGCGGCTTAAGAAGCGCAGCGCGAACTATATCGCGCATGAATATCTCAATCGCGACTGGACCCCCTTCTACGCAGGCGATGTCGCGCGCGAACTGGCGACGGCACGACTATCCTATGCGGCGTCCGGCCTTATGTCGGACGAGCTCGGCATCCTGGCCCTCCCCGCTGAAGTGAGCGCGCTAACAGAGGAAGCCGATCCTGTCTATCGTGAGACGCTTCGCGACATTCTGATGAACCGGGGCTTCCGGCGCGACCTGTTCGTGAAGGGGGCCGAGCGGCTGTCGGCGCGCGAACGGTCAGAATCGCTGGGTTCCATGCGCTTTGCCCTTTTGGTGCCGCCCGGCGACATTCCTCAGGCCATCGTCCTGTCCAGCGGGCGCCTGCAGCTACAAAAAGCGCTGGCCGAACCGCTGATCGCGGCGCTGGACGAGGGCCCGCGTCGTCTGGACGAACTCGCCGCGATGCCATCGCTTGCTGAGCATGGGTGGCAGGCGATCCTCGAGGGATTGACGCTGATGATCGGAACGTCCCACGTCGCCCCGGCGCTCGACGAGGCCGACGAGGCCGCTTGCCTGGACAGCGTCGCGCGCTTCAACGCGGTGGTTCTTGAGCATGGCCGGATGGGGAGCGAACTTCGCAGTCTCGCTTCGCCAGTGCTGGGAAGCGGCGTTGCGGTGACAAAACTGGACGCACTGTTCCTGCTCGCGCGGAGCAAAGGTGTCGATCCCGTAGTATTCGCAAGCGACCAGCTTTCAGCACTTGGCCAAGCCATCGGAGACGGAAACGGAAAGCCGCTGTCCGCTGACCAAACGATCTCGCTCCTTCGCGAACAGGAGCAAGGCTTTACCAACACGCGTCTGCCGCTGCTTCGCAAACACCGGATAGCATGATGGCCTGCCAATGCCGGTTGAGCGTCCCCCGACTTGTCGTCGCGATTGAGGATTGAGATCCGACGTTCATACGGCGGCGATCTTGGCCGCAGGGGCGACATATCCGATCGGCGTTAGCCAGCCAGGCGATGTGGTGACCATCCGCATCGACCGGATGGGCACCCTCGAGAACCGCGTCGAGCCGCAAGACGGTCCTTAAAGCCGGCCGTCTATTCCCACTCGATCGTGCCGGGGGGCTTGGACGTCACGTCGTAGACGACGCGATTGACACCCCGGACCTCGTTGATGATCCGGGTGGCGGTCTTGCCCAGGACCTCCCAGGGGAACTCGAAGAAGTCGGCGGTCATGCCGTCGGTCGAGGTCACCGCCCGCAGGGCCAGGACGTTCTCATAGGTGCGGGCGTCGCCCATGACCCCTACAGTTTTCACGGGCAGCAGCACGGCGAAGGCCTGCCAGATCTGGTCATAGAGGCCCGCCTTGCGGATCTCTTCCAGATAGATGGCGTCGGCCTGCTGCAGGACGGCGACCTTTTCGGGGGTGATGTCGCCGGGGATGCGGATAGCCAAACCCGGGCCGGGGAAAGGGTGGCGACCGACGAAGGCCGGGGCCAGGCCCAGCTCAACGCCCAGGGCGCGGACTTCGTCCTTGAACAGCTCGCGCAGCGGCTCAACCAGCTTCAGCTTCATGAAGTCGGGCAGACCGCCGACATTATGGTGGCTCTTGATCACCGCCGAGGGGCCGCCGCGCGCAGATACGCTCTCGACGACGTCGGGATAGAGCGTGCCCTGGGCCAGGAAGTCGGCCCCATCGATCTTGGCCGCCTCGCGGTCGAAGATGTCGATGAACTTGCCGCCGATGATCTTGCGCTTGGTCTCGGGGTCGCTGACCCCGGCCAGGGCCCCGAGGAACTCGTCGCCTGCGTCAACATGGATCAGCGGGATGTTGTAGTGGTCGCGGAACAGGGTCACGACCTGGTCGGCCTCGTTCTTGCGCAACAGGCCGGTATCGACGAAGACGCAGGTCAGCTGGTCGCCGATGGCTTCGTGGATCAGCACGGCGGCGACCGAGCTGTCGACGCCGCCCGACAGGCCGCAGATCACCTTGCCGGTGCCGACCTGGGCGCGGATCTTGCCAACCATCTCCTGGCGGAAAGCCGCCATGGTCCAGTCGCCCTTCAGGCCCGCCAGTTTCAGGAAGTTGCGATAGACCTGAGTGCCGTTGACGGTGTGGACCACCTCAGGGTGGAACTGCACCGCATAGATCTTGCGCGCATCATCGGCGATGGCCGCGAACGGCGCTCCGACCGAGGTTGCGATGACGTCGAAGCCGTCCGGAATGGCGGTGACGCGGTCACCGTGGCTCATCCACACGGTTTCAAGTTCGCCGACGGGCGCGAGGCCTTCGAACAGCGGGCTGATCTTGCCGATGGTCAGCTCGGCGCGGCCGAACTCGCCGGCGTGGCCACCCTCGACCTTGCCGCCCAGCACGTCGCACAGCAGTTGCTGGCCGTAGCAGATGGCCAGCAGCGGCACACCCATTTCGAACAGTTTCTTGCCGACGCGGGGGCTGTCGGCCTCCAGCACACTGGCCGGACCGCCCGACAGGATAATGGCCGAGGGGGCGTAGTCATCGACAATAGCCTCGGCCTTGTCGAACGGATGGATCTCGCAATAGACGCCCGCCTCGCGCACCCGGCGGGCGATCAACTGGGTGACCTGGCTGCCGAAGTCGACGATCAGAACGCGCTGGTGAAACTGGCTCATTGCTATTCCTTCACTTCCGGGGGTTTTGCTCCCAGAAGTGTCACTTCCGCTTGCGTCACCACGTACTCTTGTCCATCGGCATCGCGCAGACCGAGGATGCCGCCGCTGTCGCTATACTCAGCCTGCACGACCACGACGGCAATCCGAGTACCGTCCTCGTCCGTGAACAACCCGTACTGAGGGAGCTCGATCTGAATCGGCCGAACCTCGCCGCCCGCGCGCTTCTGATAAAATGCCGCTCGCCCCTTCTGCACATCTTCTTCGGTTGCAGCACGGCCAGATACAAACTCAGTCTTCGGCAACGGAGGCCAATTGTGGGTTTGATCAACCATCGCAGCGGCTCCTAGAGCTAAGGCCCCAACCAGATCGACCGCTCTCACACCTGTCTCTCCAGCACAGCAGCAAAGAAGCCGTCGGTGCCAGCGGTGAGGGGCGTCAGGCGCAGGTAGCCCTGGGCGCTGACGTGTTCAGCGATAGCTTCAAACGTGATCGGCTTGACGGCGAAGTCGGGCCGGCGCGCCAGGAAGGCGGCGACGCGGTCCTCGTTCTCCTCGACCAGCAGCGAGCAGGTCACATAGACCAGTCGTCCGCCGACCTTTACGAAGTCAGCGGCGTCGATCAGCACGCTGTCCTGCTCGAGCTGGCGCTTGGCCAGTTGGTCGGGCGACAGGCGCCACTTGGCGTCCGGATGCCGGCGCCAAGTGCCTGAGCCGGTGCAGGGCGCATCGACGAAGACGACATCCAGCTTGCCCTCAAGGCCCTTCAGCGGCTCGGCTTCGATCGGCGAGCGAATCTGAAGGTTGCGGACCCCTGCCCTCTGGCTGCGACGGATGGTGTCGGCCAGGCGCCGGGCGTCGCTGTCATGGGCGAAGATCTGACCGGTATTGCCCATGGCGGCCGCCAGGGCGAGGGTCTTGCCACCCCCCCCGGCGCAGAAGTCCAGCACCTGCTTGCCCCTGATCTCGCCCGCCATGGTGGCGGCGATCTGGGAGCCCAGGTCCTGCACCTCGAACCAGCCCTTGGAGAAGGCCGGAACGGCTTCCACCGAAGGCGTGCGATCGGCGGCCTGCGGCGCGGGGATGCGGAAGGCGTTTTCCAGCACGCCGGCCGGCTCACCACCGATCAGGGCGACGGCCTTGGCGCCGCGCTCGGCGTCGGTCTTGATGGTGTTGATGCGCAGATCGACCGGAGCGCGCTGCGACAGGGCCCCCATCTCGTCGCGAACACTGTCGCCCAGAGCGCGGGCCAGAAAAGGCTCGAGCCAGTCGGGATAGTCGCCGGCGACCGGGGCTGGCGCGTCATCCAGCGAGGCCGGCGTCGTCAGGGCCTTGATCTCGGCCTCGGCCAGAGCGCCAGCGCCATGCTCCTCACCCGCCGCCTCGGCGACGCGCTCGGGCGACCAACCCCAGACATGGGCCAGTACGCCCAGCACCACGCCACGCGCGCTGCTGTCGCCCATCATGAAGCCCAGCGACCGCTTGCGGCGCAGGGCGTCCAGCACCAGGCCGGACACGAAGGCCCGGTCCTTGGAGCCGGCATAGCGCGCGCTCTCGCCCCAGCGCTTGAGCGCCATCTTTACCGGAAAATGCCGCGCCTCGATCTCGGCCAGAACCTCGATCGCTGCTGAAACCCGTCCACCGTCGCGCATGGCGTCAGACCACCATGGCCACGAGGACCATCCCAAGACCGATCATCGACGCCACCCAAACCAGGCTGCGCACGACAGGAACACCGAAGGCATAGAGCGGCAGATAGATCGCCCGGGCCACCACATAGAGCAGAGCGCCATGGGCCGAGATGAAGCCGATCCGCCCCGAAAGATAGACGGCCAGCACGGCGGCGACGAAGAGCGGGAACGTCTCGCGGAAGTTGGCGGACGCACGCCCCAGCCGGCCAGCCATGCCGGTGAGCACGACCGGCGTGTCACGCGGGCCGACATTCCACTTCAGACCCCGCTGCGGTTGCGCGGCGGCGCTGGCCCACACCAGGTGGACCAGTCCGATCAGGACCGCGACGGCGAGAAGCTGAAGTTCGATGGCGACCCGCATGGACTAGACCGCGCTCGGATAGTTGGGCGCTTCGCGCGTGATCATCACGTCGTGGACGTGGCTCTCCCGCAGGCCGGCGCCGGTGATGCGCACAAAGCGAGCGCGCTCCTGGAACTCAGGGATGGTCGGGGCACCGACATAGCCCATGGCGGCGCGAAGACCGCCGACCAACTGGTGCAGCACCGGTGCGATGGCACCCTTGAAAGGCGTTTGTCCTTCAATGCCTTCCGGCACGAGCTTGAAGCTGTCGGTCACTTCCTTCTGGAAGTATCGGTCAGCCGAACCGCGCGCCATGGCACCCACCGAGCCCATGCCGCGATAGCTCTTGTAGGAGCGGCCCTGGTACAGGAACACCTCGCCGGGTGCCTCTTCGGTGCCGGCAAACATCGAGCCCATCATGGCGGTGCTGGCACCGGCCGCGATAGCCTTGGCCAGGTCGCCCGAATATTTGATGCCGCCGTCAGCGATGACCGGCGTTCCGCTCTCGCGAGCGGCGCGAACCGCTTCCATGATCGCCGTCAGTTGCGGCACACCCACACCCGCAACGATGCGCGTGGTGCAGATCGAGCCGGGACCGATGCCGACCTTTACCGCGTCTGCGCCTGCGTCGATCAGAGACCGCGCAGCGTCATAGGTGGCGATGTTGCCGGCAACGATCTGGACGCGGTTGGCTTCGCGCTTCAGACGGCTAACAGCTGCCGCGACCTGGCTGGAGTGGCCGTGGGCCGTGTCGATGACGACGACATCAACGCCTGCATCAACCAGGCCCATCGAGCGCTCGAAGCCGGCGTCGCCGACCGTCGAGGCCGCGCCGACCAGCAGGCGGCCCTTGTCGTCCTTGGCGGCCAGGGGGTGAGCCTGGGCCTTCTCGATGTCCTTGACCGTGATCAGGCCGACGGCGCGATAGCTCTCGTCAACGACGATCAGGCGCTCGATCTTGTGCTTGCGCAGCATCTCGCGCGCTTCGCGGTGATCAATGCCCTCAGACACCGTGATCAGGTTCTCGCGGGTCATCAGCGCCGAGGCCGGGACGTTGGCATCGCCCTCGAAACGCATGTCGCGATTGGTCAAGATACCGACCAGCTTGCCCGTGTCGCGCTCGACCACCGGGAAGCCCGAGATCTTGCGACGGGCCTTGATCTCGCGGATCTCGGCCAGGGTGGTTTCCGGATTGATGGTCAGCGGATTGATGACCATGCCGCTTTCGTAGCGCTTCACTTCGCGCACGTGGTCCGCCTGTTCGTCCACCGTCAGATTACGGTGCAGGATGCCCATGCCGCCGGCCTGGGCCATGGCAATAGCGAGGCGGCTTTCCGTCACAGTGTCCATCGCAGCGGACACGAGCGGGATGTTCAGACTGATTTCACGCGTGAACTTGGTCTCGGTCGTCACCTGGGTCGGCATGACGTCTGACGGACCGGGTTCGAGCAAAACGTCGTCGAAGGTGAGCCCTTCGCGAATCTCCATGGGAGTCTCCATTTTGCGGCGCTCGTATAGCGGCGAGGTCCAGGTTTGTCGAGGCGCGTCCGCGCAAATCGGCGGCCTAGTCGGCGATCGCGCCGAGACCCGAACGGCCAAGCCGGGAAACCACCAGCAAGCCATCGCCCGCTTGAATGACTTCCTGAGCGCTGGGCCGCTGCAGCACCGAGCCGTCGCCCCGGTCGATGCGAACCACCAGAAGGCTCCCGCCCCGTCGTTCGAACTCACCGACGGTGATCATCCGCACGCCGAACGAGACCGGCGCAACCACCACACCCAGGTCCAGGCCCAGGCTGGACAGAGACTCGCCGAGACCGACATCGCCCGGCGCGGCGCCGCGAAGATACTCCGCCAGCTTTGGGAACAGGATCAGCTCGGCGATGCGCTCGGCACCGATATGGGTGGGCAGGATCACCTTGTCGGCGCCAGCCTGCAGCAGCTTGCGCTCGGTGGACGGGCGTTCGCCGCGGGCGATGATCTCGAGCTTGGTGTTCAGGCTGCGCGCCGACAGCGTGATGAAAACATTGGCGGCGTCATCGGGCAGCACAGTGGCTAGGACCCTGGCCCGCTCGACATGGACAGCGCGCAGCACATCCTCATCAGTGGCGTCGGCGTGCCGGCAAAGATAGCCCAGTTCGCGCGCCTCCTGGCACCGCGGCTCCTCGCGCTCGATGACGACGAAGGTCTCGCCCGCCGCGGACAACTCCGCCGCCAGCATCAGGCCGATCCGACCAAAGCCACAGATGACGATGTGGCCGTCGAGGCGTTCGATGTCCCGTTCCACGCGTTTTCCAAAAAACTGTTCGAGCTGAGACTGGGTCAGCGCCTGGACCAGGGCGCCCGTCACCACGATCACCCCGGTACACCCAAACAGCATCGTGGCCATGGTGACCGCATGCAAGTAGTCGGTGTTGATCGGGCGAACTTCACCATAGCCCACGGTGAAGATGGTCAGGGTGACCATGTAGAGCGCGTCGCCGAAAGACCAGCCCGCCCCGACATAGGCGGTGACCGCCATGACGGCGACCAGTAAAACGAAGACAACGGCGATCGAAAGATTGCGAAACGGGCGCGCCGTCAGTCCCTCAAGAACGTGCGCCGACCGGGTCACCGCCCCCGGAACCCCGTCGCCACCAGGAACACCTCCGAGCTATCGGCCCGGCTGGCCTTGGGCTTGTAGTGGACGACCTTGTCGAAGTTCTTCTTCAGACGGGCGATGACGTCAGCCGTCTCTCCGCCCTGGAAGGCCTTGGCGACAAAGGCGCCGCCGGGTTTCAGCACCTCAATGGCGAACTCGGCGCCCATCTCGATCAGGCCGACGATGCGAAGGTGATCGGTCTCGCGGTGGCCCACGGTGTTGGGCGCCATGTCCGACAGCACCACATCCGGCGCGCCACCCAGCAGTTCGATCAGCTTGGGCGGACAGGCGTCGTCGGTGAAGTCCATCTCCAGGATATGGGCCGGCGATACCGGATCGACCGGCAGAAGATCGACGCCGACCAATTGAGTCACGCCGCGCTCGACGGCGATCTGTAGCCAACCGCCGGGCGCGCAGCCCAGGTCGATGACCCGAGCGCCCTTTTTGAAGAAGTGGAACTTCTCGTCGATCTCGCTGATCTTGAAGGCCGCGCGGCTACGATAACCCATGGCCCGGGCCTTGGCCGAGAACGGGTCGTTGATCTGACGCTCAAGCCAGGCCTGCTGCGACGTGGTGCGGCCATAGGTCTTCTTCAGCCGCGCCGGCTTGGTGCGGCCGGCGTCGGTTCCCCCGACCGGCGGCTTTACCATGCGCTTGCGAGGCGGTTCTTCGTCGGTCATTCGGACACCGGTTTGGACTTGGACGCACCGCCACGGCGTCGCCGACGCGGGCGGCGCTGCTGTTCGGACATCAGGGACATCAGAAGCCCCTCTCTAAGCCCTCGATCCGCCACACGCACGCGCGAACACGGCCAAAGCTCCTGAACAGCCTGAAGAATCGCCGCGCCGGCCAAAACCAGATCCGCCCGATCGGCCCCGATACAGGGCTCAAGGGCACGCTCGGCAGCGGTTAGGCCCAGCAGCCGATCGGCGGCGGCCTCGCAATCCTTGCGCGCCATCCACAGGCCGTCGACCACGTTGCGGTCATAGCGCGGCAGACCCAGATGCAGCCCCGCCAGGCTGGTGATGGCGCCCGACGTGCCTACCAGGTGGGCCCTGTCCTGCTGGAATAGCTCACGCATGGGCTCAGCATGCGGGAAGGCCTCAATCCGCGCCTTGACGTCATCGACCATGGCCCGAAACCACACAGCGTCGGCCCGCTCGCCCTCGGGAAAACGCTCGGCCAGGGTGACCACGCCCACCGGAATCGACAGCCAGGCCTTGATTGGCAACTTCCACGCGGCGAACTGGCGCGGCTTGGCGTCCAGCCCCCCACCCTTCAAATCAACCCACGACAGTTCGGTCGAACCACCGCCCACATCGACGACCAGAGCCGCCTCGGCGTCGCGGTCGAACAGGCTCATGCAGCCGGCGACCGACAGCTGGGCCTCTTCCTTGGGCGTAATGATCTGCAAGTGAAGACCGGTTTCGTCGGCAACGCGCTGGACAAACTCGGCGCCGTTGTCGGCCCCGCGACAGGCCTGGGTGGCGACGGCCTTGACCCGGATGGCCCGGCGGCGGCGGATCTTCTCGGCGCAGACCTTGAGGGCCGCCATCGAACGGTCCATGGCCGCGTCCGACAGGCGGCCACTGGCCGAAAGCCCCTCGCCCAGCCGAACAATGCGGGAATAGGCCTCGACGACGCGGAATCCGCGCGGCGAAGGCGTGGCCACCAGCAGGCGGCAATTGTTGGTCCCCAGGTCCAGCGCCGCATAACACGACAGCTCGACCGGCGGACGCCGGCGCCGCGCACTCTCCCCGGAGGGAGGCGTGGACGCGCCGGGCGCGCTCGGCGCCTCCGACATGGTCTTTCCACCTTGTCTCGCAGGCCTCACAGATTGCGAAGCCTCACTTCGGGATCGACCATAGCAACGCGACTCGCGCGCCGGAAGGCGTTGCCTTGTCATCCGGCGACGGAACTGTCCGTTCAGCTTTCAGTCAGGTGCGTTTGCTATGCTCAGCACATGAATTCGAGACAAGCCAAGTTTGCGATCGGCCAGGTGGTCAAGCACCGGATCTTCCCTTTCCGGGGCGTGGTGTTCGACGTCGATCCTGTTTTCGCCAACACCGACGAATGGTGGGAGTCGATTCCCGAAGACATCCGCCCCACCAAGGACCAGCCATTCTACCACCTGCTGGCTGAGAACGACGAGAACACCTACGTGGCCTATGTATCGGAGCAAAATCTGCTGGCCGATGAAACCGGCGAGCCGGTGGGTCATCCGCAGGCGGCGGTGATCTTCGAGTCGTTCGACCATGGGGCCTACAAGCTTCGTCCCCGGATCTCGCACTAGACGCACGGCCTCTCCGGCCAAGTGGCATTTTCGCGCAAAGTCCGAACGATATTTGCCCCGCACGAGGCGTAACGTCGTCGCATGAGCGCAGACGCCCTTTTTGCATCGCCCCCGCCCGGAGCCCGGGCCGACTGGACCATCGACCAGGGCTGGGAAAGCTATAGCCAGGCCGAGCATGAGGTCTGGATCACCCTCTATGAGCGCCAGAGCGCGATGCTGCCCGGCCGCGCCTGCGACGCTTTCCTGAGGGGCCTCGACGCGCTGGACCTGCATCGCTCCGGCATCCCCGACTTCAACCGCATCAACGAAGAGCTTCAGCGCCTGACCGGCTGGAGCGTGGTAGCCGTGCCGGGCCTGGTCCCCGACGACGTGTTCTTCGACCACTTGGCCAATCGGCGCTTCCCCGCTGGCCAGTTCATCCGCAAACCTGATGAGCTGGACTATCTGCAGGAGCCGGACATCTTTCACGACGTCTTCGGCCATGTGCCGATGCTGACCGATCCGGTGTTCGCCGACTACATGCAGGCCTATGGCCGGGGCGGCCAGCGAGCGCTGGGCCTGGGACACCTGACCCACCTGGCCCGCCTCTACTGGTACACGGTCGAGTTTGGCCTGATGCAGACGCCGCAGGGCCTGCGCATCTATGGCGCGGGCATCGTTTCCTCGCGCACCGAGTCCATCTTCGCCCTGGATGACCCCTCCCCCAACCGCATCGGTTTTGACCTTGAGCGGGTGATGCGCACTCCCTACCGGATCGACGACTTCCAGCAGGCCTATTTCGTGATCGACTCGATCCAGACCCTGCAAGAGGTGACACTTCAGGACTTTGCGCCGATCTATGCGCGGCTGGAGGGCGCGCCCGACATCGGCATCGCCCAGATCGCGCCGGGCGAAACCGCGTTCACGCGCGGAACCCAGGCCTATGCCGCCACCGGCGGTCGACTGGCTCTGGAGCGCGGCTGAGGCTTCAGGCCAAACAGCCAGCACACCACCGGGATGCGGCGGACAATCTCATAGGTCGCGAAACAGCCGGCGAAGGTCGCCACGATAAGGATCGCCGCCTCCAGGCTCTGCGGCAGGCCCAGCCTGGCCAGATGCCAGGCCAGAACCACGATCAGGGTCTGATGAACGATGTAGAACGGGAACACCGCCAGCGTGAGGTAGCGCAGAGCCGGGGCGTCCCGGTTCAGATGCTTGGCGCCAAAGCCCAGTATCGCTGCGATCGCGCACCACTGATCAGTGGCATAGACGCAGCGCATGAACAGGCGCAGCGCCTGCGGCGGGTTGGCGTCGTCGGCGCGGTAGATCCAGGCATAGGTCGCCCATGCGGCCCAGCAGCCCACGGCGAGAACCAGCGCCTTCCAGCGCACGGCGATCAGCCGCTCACGCAAAATCTCCGACTTGGCCAGGCCAAAGCCCAGCAGGAAGGCCGGGAACGACACCGCGTGATTGTACCAGTCATCGGTCAGGGCGTGGCTGATCTCGAACAACGGCATCAGGAACATGCGCGTCACGGCCAGGAAGGCGATGGGCCAGAGTAGCAGGCCGGGTCCCTTCAGTGCGCGCTCCAGACCCGCCTGCAGCTTGCCGCCCAGCCTGGGATAGAGCGCCAGCATCAAGGCCAGGATCAGCGAATAGACCAGCAGATAGGCCACGAACCACATGTGGTTCCAGGTGGGCGTGACCAAACATTTGCCCTCGTCGGGCCCGCACCAGTGGCCGGAAGCAGTGGTGTATTTTTGCCAGAAGCCGCCATAGCTGTCGAAACCGGTCAACCAGCCGGGGTGAGCCGCCGCATACTCGACCACCTGATAGTAGCTCTGCGGCGGCACGATCACGAACATGGCGAAGACGAGTGGCGGCAACAGGCGTGCGATCCGGGCGCCGGTCAGCTTTCCAACCGTCACCTTGTCGGCCATGAACCGGGTCGCCGCCCCCGAAACCAGAAACAGCAGGGTCAACCGCCAGGGATTGGTCAGTTGCATCAGCGGCTCAAGAGCCTCGACCGGGTGCGGGCTTTTCACGTGCCAGTCCCACGGCACATAGAACATGCCGACGTGGTACAGAATCAGCAGGAAGAAGGCACCGACCCGGATCCAGTCCAGGTCGTATCGACGGTCAGAAGAAAGAGGTGTGGTGGTCATGAAGGGGCGCCCGGCTTGAAGAAGAACACCAAGCTCGTGCCTCAGCACGCTGTTTTCAGCCAAGAGCCCGGGGATCGGCGGGCCATGGCTGGGACGAGCGGAAATGACGCCGGGACAAGCGGCGCGCTTTTCGGGATGAGCGGCGAGGAGCGGCGATCCATCCTGCGCGCCTGGCTGCTGGGCGTGGGGCTGATCGCATCGATCTGCGTCGTCAATGTCCTGACGATCCAGCATGATGATCCGGGACTCGGCGCCTTGCCCCCCGTCATCTGGGAGGGCAGCAGCGCCCTCGTCACCCTGACGATCTTCGCAATCCCTGCCGCTGTGGCTCTATGGACCCACAGAGCAGCGCCGCGCTGGTGGCAGGCCGGGCTGGTCCACATGCTGGCCGCCACCCTCTATTCAGCGCTGCACGTCGCCGGGTTCGTAGCCCTGCGAAAGCTGGCCTATCTGGCCCTGTTTCATCAGCCTTACGACTTCGGCGACCTTTCCAGCGAATTTCCCTATGAGTTTCGCAAGGACCTTATGGCCTACGGCCTTGCCTCGATCATTTTCTATCTGTCGCTACGACAGGGCCGCCAAACGACGCCCCCCGCCTCACCGGTCACCGAGCCGGCCACCTTCGACATCCAGGACGGCGCGCGCCTGCTGCGCGTACCCATCGCCGACATCCTGGCCGTTCGCTCGGCCGGCAACTATGTCGAGTTCGTGCTGATCGACAGCCGTCGCCCGCTGATCCGCACGCCGCTGGCGGCGGTCCAGACCGATCTGGCGGAACATGGCTTCGTACGCAGCCACCGCTCATGGCTGGTCAACACCGCCAGGGTTACGGGGCTTCGCCCTGAAGGCTCGGGCGACTACACCGTCGAACTGGGCGAGCTCGAAGCCCCGCTCTCGCGCCGGTTCCCGGATGCCCTGGCCGCCCTCCGGCGCTAGAGCGGGTTGCGATCTGATGGAATCAGATCACCCGCTCTAGTCTTTTGTTTTCACGCGCGTTTCATTCCGAAAACCGGTTCCCACTTTTCGGAACGCGCTCTAAAGCAGCATCCCCATCAGGATGTCGTCTTCCAGCCGGCCGTCGGGATAGCGGCCGCGACCGATCTGCCGGCCTTCGTGCTGAAAGCCCAGGCGCTCATAGAGGCGCACCGCGCCGGGATTGCCGGCCCCGGCCGCCAGCTCGACCCGCAGGATCGGCGGCTGCATCACCCTGGCATGGGCGATCAGGGCTTCAAACAGGCGCGAGCCGATCCCCAGGCCCTGACGGTCGGGATGCACCGCGACGGTCAGGCTGGACAGTACGTGCGAAAACAAAGCGACGCTTTCGCGACGACCATGGATTTCGCCCCAAATGTCGCCATCCGATCCCAGGGCCACGAAGCTGACGGCACCCGGTCCGACGACCGCATGCTCGACATAGTGATCGGTGATCTCATCGGGCCGCCTCGCCAGACCGTCGGGCTTGGCGGCCGCCGCGCGATGCAGGGCGACGATCTCAGCGATGTCTTCCGGCGTCGCTGGACGGATGCTCAGGTCGTGACTCACGCCGCCCCCTGGAAAGGATAGAAGTCGCCGCCAAGGTCGAGGATGCCGGTCAATTCGTCCAGCGCCTCGCGCACCTCGACGATCAGGCCCGGATCGCCCAGATCGGCCGGGGACAAACGGTCGCGATAGCGGCGCTCCACCCAGTCGGCGAGGCGCGCATGCAGGGCGGCGTCGAAGCGCTGGGCAGGGTTGGTCGCGGCCAACTCGTCCGGTGTCAGCACCACCCGCAGGCGCAGGCAGGCCGGCCCGCCGCCGTTCCTCATGCTTTGGCGCACGTCGACATACTCAACGCGGCCGATGGGCCCGTTGGAGGCGGCCAGGCTCTCGGCCACGGCGAAGGCGCGGGGATTGTCACGGGTCTCGGCCGGGGCCAACAGCACAAGCCGGTCCTCGCCCGGCGCGACCAGGAGCTGGGAATTGAACAGATAGCTGGCCACCAGATCCGCCATCGGCAGATCGGCCTCGGCGATCTCGACAAAGGCCGGCTCGAACAGGCCCTCGGCGGCACGGCGGACCTCGGTCTCCATGCCGGCGCGATCCTCAAAAGCGCTTTCATGGAAGAACAGGCACTGGCGTGTCCCGACACAGACCACGTCGTTGTGGAACGCCCCGCCCTCGATCGCTGCCTTGCCCTGGCGCGGAAACACGGCCCGGGCCGCGCCGTGGCGACGCTGCACAGCCTCGAAGGCCTCGCGGGTCTGACGGGCGGGAAAGCGGCCGTCCCAGTGCCCCCAGGCCTCGCGGCCCCAGACAAACAGGTTGACGCCCGGCGCGCCGTGCTCAGCGCACAGTCGCACATGATTGGCTGCGCCCTCGTCGGCGAAGTGAGGCTGGGCCGGCAGGGGATCGTGCACGGCGAACCGCGTCTCATCCGGAAACAGCCGGCGCAGGCTGCGCGTGGTCTGCGGCCCCTCCAGGCTGCGATGCAGGTTGGTGAGCAGGTTGGCGGGCGTGAAGTGGACACGGCCGTCGGCGGTATCGGCGCTTGGGGTCACCGTGGCGGCATTGGCTGCCCACATCGGCGAGGCCGAGCAAGCGGCGGCGGCCAGGGCCGGCGCATCCTTCCAGGCCTGCTCAAGCACGACGCCGTCTGAGCCGGAAAAGCCAAGCGACTTCAGAAGGCTTACATCGGGCCTTTCATGTGGCGGCAAAGCGAACTGGGGAATGCCCCAGTCGGCCAGTCGGCGCATCTTGGAGAGCCCCTCCAGCGCGGCGCCGCGCGGGTTGGACACCTCGCCGGCGTTCTTCTGGCTGGCCAGGTTGCCGGGCGACAGGCCCACATAGGAGTGGGTGGGACCGACCAGGCCGTCGCAATTGGCTTCAACGGCTGAACTCATGGCCGCAAACCCTTGATATCTCGCGCTGTATCAAGCACGGAATCAGCTTCGAAACTTGCCACGGGATAGGCGCAATAGTCGGCGGCATAGTAGGCGCTGGGCCGGTGATTGCCCGATGCGCCCAGGCCGCCGAACGGCATGGAGCCTGCGGCCCCGGTAGTCGGCCGGTTCCAGTTCACCACACCCGCCCGGATACGGTTGAGGAACTTGTCCCAATGGCTTGATTTACTGGAGATAAGCCCCGCCGACAAACCATAGCGCGTGGCGTTGGCGGCGGTGATGGCGTCGTCGAAACTGGCCACCCGGCGTACCTGCAACAGTGGCGCGAACACCTCTTCGTCGGCCACATCAAGGCCGGTGACATCGACAAAGCCGGGCGAGACGAAGGCCTCGCTGAGCCCCTCGACCGAACCCAGTGAGCGGATGCGCTGGCCACCCAGCGCCTCGGCCCCGGCCCTGGCGAGGGCTGCGGCGCGAGCGGAGATGAGTGGCCCCATGAAGGGCTCGGACGGTCCATTCCATGGCCCTGCAGTCAGACGATCCGACAGGGCCGCCACCGCCTCGATCACGGCCCGGCCCGCCGCGTCGTCCGAGACGATCAGCCGACGCGCGCACGAGCAACGCTGGCCCGTGGTGATGAAGGCCGACTGCACCACCAGGGTCGCCGCAGCCTCGGCATCGCCTGCATCCCAGACCACGAGCGGATTGTTGCCGCCCAGTTCCAGCGCCAGAATGACGTCTGGCCTGTCTGCGAAATAGCGCCGGAAGAAGGTTCCCGCCGCCGCCGAACCGGTGAACAGCAGGCCGTCGATCTCCTCGGCGATCAGAGCCTGGCCGGCCTCACGGCCGCCCTGAACGAGGTTGATGACACCGGCCGGAACGCCTGCCGCTTCAAGGGCTTCGACCAGCAACTGCCCCGCCAGCGGCGTCTCTTCCGAAGGCTTGAACACCACTGTATCGCCCGCAAGCAGGGCCGGCACGATATGGCCATTGGGCAGGTGACCCGGAAAGTTGAACGGCCCCAGCACCGCCATCACCCCATGGGCCCGATGGCGCAGCACGGCGCGGCCGAACGGCATGGCGGACTCAAAGCCACCGGTGCGCTCGTCATAGGCCTTGATCGACAGGTCGACCTTGCCGGCCATTGAGCCCAGCTCGGCCCTGGTTTCCCAAAGCGCCTTGCCGGTTTCGCGGCTCAGGGCCTCAGCAAAGGCGTCTGTGCGCTCGACCAGAATCTCCTTGTAGCGGCGAAGGATCGCGATCCGCTCTTCGCGCGGCCGGTCGGCCCAGGCCGGGAAGGCCTTGCGCGCAGCCGCCACGGCGGCGGCAACATCGGCCTGCGAGGCAGCAGCTTCCCGCCAGATTGTCTCACCCGTGGTCGGGTCTATGGAGACTGCCTCACCGCCCGCGCCCGAACGCCAGACGCCGTCAATGAATACCCCGCCGCTCATGCCTTCACCCGCACCATGTCGCCTTCGGAAAGTCGCAGCGCCTGGGCCGCATCGCGCCCCAGGATCGCCGTTTCACCATCGATCAGGACCGGTGCCCGCACAGCGCGGAACTGGCCGATCTCACCGGTCGAGACCAGAGCCTCCTCGCCATAGGCGTCCTCGCCCAGCTTCAGGCGCAGGCGGCGCGCATCGCGCACGGTCTTGATGTCGTCGCGCCGCGCCGCCACCGTGGGGCCAGCGTCGAAAATGTCGATCAGGCCCTGATAGCGGAAGCCCTCGGTCTCCAGCATGGCCCGCGCGGCCTCGCCTTCGCGGTGAACGCGTCCCAGCACATCGCGCGCCTCCTTGGGGAGCAACTCGGCATAGATCGGATGGCGCGGCGCAAGATCGAGAATGAACTGACCGTCGGTCGAAGCGCTCATCATGTCGGCCTCATCGAATTCCAGCCGGAAGAATTTGCTGGCCACATGGTCCCAGAAGGGACAGCCGCCGTCCTCGTCAAACCAGCCACGCAACTCGGCCAGCACCATCTCGGCGAAGCGCTCGGGCTCCAAACCGATCAGCATGTAACGCGACTGGGCCAGCAGGCGCCCTGCCCCGCCCTTGCGGCGCTCGGGCCGCAGGAACAGTGAGCCCACCTCCGACCAGCCGGCGCATTCGTTGACCAACACCAGGGCCCGATGATCGAAGCGCTTGTCCAGGGTCGGTGACGACTGGGCCAGGGTGACGACCCGGAACGAGAAGTGTGGCCGCTTGAGCCCGACACCGGCCTTGACGCCCGCGACGCCGATCACGTCGCCGGCCTCCAGGTCCTCCAGCATCAGGGTGTACCAGGCCTCGGGCGCCGCGACGCCGGCGCTGAAGCTGGCGGCCGACAGATCCAGCCGCGAGCGCAGGGTCTGCTCATCCTCAGGCAGGCTGGTGAAGCCCCGGCCAGACAGGACGGCCAGCTCCATCAGGGCGTCGAAGTCTGAAGGACCGGCGGGACGTACGACAAGCATTCAAACACTCTCCATGGCCGCGCGGATCGACCGTCCGTCGATTTCGCCGCTGGCCAGTTTCATCAGGATCAGGGCCGAGAGCTGAGCGCGCTCGACGAAGCTTTCGGGCCAGGCATGTTCTGCCTCGCTGTGGATGTCGCCACCGCGCACGCCCAGGGTGTCGACATTGGGCAGACCCGAGGCGAACAGGTTATTGCCTTCGCAGACCCCGCCTGAGGGCTTCCAGGCGATATCCTGGCCCAGCAGGGCGCCGGCTTCCTTCACCGCCCCGAACAGGCGTTGCTGAGCGGCGTTGAAGGGCTTGGCGCCGCGGGTGATCAGGCCGTGCAGATGAACGTGCAGGCCCTCGCGCGGCTCGGCCACGATATGGGCGACCTGCGCCTCAAACCACGCGGCGGCCTCGGCGTCCGGAAAGCGCACATTGAACCGCGCGATGGCCACATCGGGCACCATGTTCAGCGGCGAGCCGCCATCGATGCGCGCAACATTGACGGTGACGCCGTCGCGCTGACCGTTGAGGCCGTGCAGGGCCTCAGCGATCCGGGCCGCACCGATCACCGCATTACGGCCGGCGGCGAAGTCACGGCCCGCATGGGCGGCCCTGCCGTGAACCACGATGTGGAAGTTCCCCGATCCCTTGCGCGACGAAGCCAGGGATCCATCGGCCAGGGCCGGCTCATAGGTCAGGCCCACATGGCCCAGCCTGGCAAACTCGGCCAGAATCGGGGCCGAGGCGATGGAGCCGATCTCCTCGTCCGGTGACAGCAATACGCGATAGCCGACGTTCGCGGCCTCGGGATGCCGCTCAAAGGCCTCAAGCGCGGCCAGCATCACGCTGATCCCGCCCTTCATGTCGGCGATTCCCGGGCCGTGCAGCGCACCGTCGGGGCGCGTGCTCACGGTCTGGAACAGGCTGGTCTCGGGATAGACCGTGTCGTAGTGGCCGGTCAGCACCACCTGAAGCGGCGCTTCGGGGCGCACGACCACGGCGATGGCGGGGGTATGGGCCTGTTCGCCCACGCGGCCATCGGCACCGATCTCTTCGGAATGGCCCAGCGGAATTTCGGTGGGCGCGGCGGGCATCACGGAGACCGCGTCGAACAAAACCTGCCTCTGGCGCTCCAGTCCCGAAAGATGGCGACTGCCCGAGTTGATTGCACACCAGGCTACCGCCCGGTCGATGATCCGGGGGCCTTCGCCCGCCAGGACGTCCAGAACTTTACGATCCTGATCGTTGAGTCGCAGAGACATGCTGATCCTCCCTCAGTCACAATAAACCAAGGGCCGCGGGTAAAACGTGCTTCCTCAGAGGAGGGAACCGGGCGCCCGCGCAACAGCCTTGCGCTATTCATAGTCCTTTCGCCAGCGGACGGAAAGCTTTGCGTCGCCCTGACCGCCGAGCCGCGAAACGAGGGACAGGGTCTTGCGGATCCGCCACTCGACCTGGGCCTCGGGCCCTTCCCGTCCGCCGCCGATGATCTCCAGATAGACATCGTCGGTGACGTACTTGCCGCCGGCTACGGTCATGCCTGTGGCGCTTTCGGCGAAGGCCAGGCGATCCAGTCGCGCCAGGCTGCGCAGGTTACCGATCACGTCAAAGCCACCGCCGCCGGCCAGGGCCGCCAGGGCCGAGGCCAGTTGTGCTGCTTCAATGGGCGACAGTTGGGCCGCCGAGGCCCCGAACAACACCTGGCTGAGCACTTCGTCATTGGGCAGCTCGGGTGTCGAGGTCAGGGTGATCTCCGGCTTGGCGGCCGTGCCCTGGATCTTCACCAACGCCGTCAGGGCTGTGTCTTGCCGGCTGGCGCTGAGGTTCAGCCGGATGCGGTCCAACTGGGTGGCCAGAGTAACCACGCCGCTGTCATCGAACTCAAAGCGCTTGCCGGCAAAGTCGTACTCGCCGCGCACCACGCGCGCCGTGCCGTCAAGCACCGGCAAGAAAGAGGTGCCGCCCACATGGGCGTCGAGCGACAACTCCACATCCAGGCCGCGCCCGCGCACGAACACCCGGCGCGGCGCTTTCAGGGAGATATCCAGCGCAACGCCGCCGCCAGGGCTGGCGCGGCGCGGCTGTACGCCCTGATCCAGCTCGCCCGGTCGATTGCGCTCGACCACGTCCATGCTCACGACGCCAGCCGGGGTCTTGCTCTGGGCGGAGACGTCCGCCCGATCCAGGATCAGGGCCCCGGTGAGCTTGACCTTGCCGTCAGAGGAGCGGTTGATCGTGGCCTGGCCGGTCGCGCTGGCCGAGGCCAGATCATTGTCGATCAGCTGAAAGTTCCGAAGCTCCATCTTGAACCCGCTGGTGCCGTCACGGGCCAGGCTAATGCGGCCGCCGCCGAAGATCTGACCACCCTTGCCGTCCTCCCCGGTGGCCTGGCTGACGTCGATGGCGTTGTCAGCCAGGGCCAGGCGCAGGGTGATGTTCTTGAGGCGCAGACCGGTCCGCCCCTCTTCAAAAGCCCCGCCATCCAAAGATGCGCGGCCCACGATGCGCGGATCGGCCAGGGTGCCGGCCAGGGAACCCTGGGCGTCGATCTTGCCCGACAGGGACCGCTCCGGCCCCAGCAGCAGATCCCACAGAGGCTTGATCTCGCCCTGGGCCAGGAAGGTCCCCTGCATCGGTCGAGTGCGGTCGATGGCCAGGCGCAGCGGCTTGGCCGAGGCCTCGGTGGGCAACACCATCCGGGCTTCGGCCTTCAGCCCCTGACGATTGGCGCCATCGGCGGTGATGGTCAGCAGCCGGTCGCGCAGGTCGCCGGAGATCTGGGCGTCCAGCGACTGTTCAATCTTCGAGCCGCGCTCGCGCGCGCCCGTCAACTTGGCGGCAAAGTCACCGGTCAGGACCTCGCCCTCCCCGCGCAGATTGAAGGCACCGTCGATATCGCCCGCCAGATCGGGATCAAATGCCGTCAGGCTGACGCCGGCCAGCCGGGCCATCATCTTGGCCGTCTCGCCGCCGAACGCTGCATCAATATCCGCCTGCCCGTCTCCCACCAGCAGTCGCAGGCGGGCCTCGTTGGCACCGCCGCCAAAGCGGATCCTGGCCGTTTCGCGGGTCTTGATCTCGGTGCGCGCCATGCGACCCGAAGCGTCCAGGGTGAGGACGAAATCCTCAGCGCCCTGAGCCAGGGCTCCGGCGCCCGTCATCCGCCAACGACCACCGGGAGCCACGCCCTGGGCGTCGATCGACAACGGCAGGTTGGCCATGGGTCCATCGGCCCGAAGCAGGGCGCTACGCACCTTCCATTCGCCGCTGACAATCTCTTCGGCCATCAGGTTCAGGATGGCGGTCGCTCCGCCAGGGGCATCGACGATCCGCGCCGAGCCGGAAATCTTGCCTTCAGGCAGGAAGGCTCCGGCCCCTATCGCCACGGTCAAGTCCGCCGAGGCAGGCCTTCCCCTGCGCAGCGACACCGCGCCCAGGGCCTTGGCACCGCCCGCGTCGATATCGACATCGGTCAGCTCCAGCCCGCCGGCGGCGAAGCGGAACGCCGCCCCACCTCGCGCGGGGCCATAGGCGCTTTCAGCGGTCAACCGCGCCACGCCGTCAGCGCCAGCCCCGGTACGGGCGAAGGTCAGCGCCAGATGCGCCTTGGTCAGTGGCAGCCTGGGCAGATCAATGGCGTCGAAGTCGGCGGTCAAATCGGCCCTGGGAGCCGACAATGTGCCGCTAATCGCCCCGTCGCCCCTGGCCTTGCCAGCCACCTCAACAGGACCGGCCCGGAACGGACCAGTGGCAGTCCAGTCCAGCGCGAATCCCAGAACGCCGCCTTGAGTCAACCGCCCAGACATGCGGGCGTTGGCGTTGGCGCCTTCCAGCCGCGCATCGACGACCGACAGCACGCCGGCGTTCCAGCCGGCCTTGGCGGTCAGGTACGGCGCTGCCCCCAGCAGGCGATCCAGCTCTGCCAGGCCCACTGCGAAGCCCTCGCCGCGCGCATCCACCGTAAACGCCCAGGGCTTGCCGCTGCTGGCATTCGCCGACCAGCGCGCCGCCAGCTTGCCGCGTGCGCCCGGACGGATCGGCGCCAGGCTGGCCACCTGCGCCTGGCCCTTGAAACTGAGGCCGCCCAGGATGCCGCGCTGCCCCTCGCCGGTGACGACCAGATTGGGCGCCGTAACCCTGGCAGTGCGGATCAGGAACTGCCCGTCCTTCAGGCGCACGCCCTCGAACTGGGCCTTGGGCACGGCACCCAGCACGGCCAGCAGGCCCGATCCACCGCCGCCCCGTCCAGTGGCATCAGCCTTGATCGAGAGTTCGCCCTTGGACCAGCGCACCGTCGCCGGCCCGGTAGCCCGCGCCAGCCGGTAGCCCAACAGCTCCAGATCGGCGACATCGACGTCGCCCGAGACCGAAAAGCCGCCCTCTTCCAGCCGAAACACGCCGTCGACGGTTCCCGAGCCCATTTTCGGGATCGAGACGATCCGCGACAGGGCGCCGACCCGCGCAGTGAACGGCAAGCCCTCGGGCCCGGTGCGCTTCTGGCCAAGGTCCGCCAGACCGCGCGAGTCGAGCAGAAGGTTCTGAGCCCGGATCTGGGTTGTGAGGTCATAGAGCCCGCCCGGTGCCTTGCGACCCTCAATGGTGAAAGCCGCCTCAGGCCCGAACATCGTCTCCAGCCGATGGGTCAGGGTCGAGGCACCCAGGTCGAGCCGCCCTCGGGCCGAGCCGCCTTCGGGCGTCCAGGCGCCCGTGGCGTCCAGCGGCGTGTCATTGCCCGTCCGCGCCACGACCTTGAACTGGCCTTTGTTCATCGCGCCGCTGGCCTTGGCCTTCAGGTCGAAGGGGCGGTCGACAGGGAGGCCCAGGGCGCCGGCGATGGCGCCGCCATTGGCCTCGATCGCATCGGCGTCGAGCTGCAGGGACTTGTTGCGCCCCAGGTCGAAATTCAGCTTCAGATGATCGCCGACATGCTGACGGCTGGCGACATCCAGCCGCCCCTTGTGCCCACCCAACCGCGCCATCTCATAGGCTCCGGCGACATCGAAATCGCCGGCCTTTCCGCTAAAGGCCGGTTGCGTGATCAGTCGCAAGGCCACGGCGTCCAGGTCGACCGAGACCGGCGCGGCACCCGACTTGCCTTTTGGTTTCAGGGTCGGGCGGCGCAGAACAATGACGTCGCGGGCCGCAATGGTTTCGGCATGAAACCGGCGGGCGAACAGCTCGGAAGGCCGCCACGCGACGCGAACATCATGCGCTTCCAGCCAGACACCCTTTTCATCGACGATGGTCAGGCGACGGACGGCAAAGTCTTTCCAGATGTCGCCTGACAGACCTTCGATCTTCAGCCGACCGATCCGGCCCAGTTGCAGGCCGCTGACCCGGGCCTCCAGGAACATTCGCCCCTGAGGCGTGATTGGAGCCAGTCGCAGGCCGCCGAAAACGAACACCAGCAGGGCGAGCCCCGTCATGGCGACGATCAGGGGCCAGCGGCGCTTGGCCACCTTGGTCGCCACGTCCACCGCCTCGGCGACGGGCTCGCTGGTCTCGGGCGCATCGGTCAAAAGCTTTGTCCGATGCTGAGATAGATCTGGAAGGCCGGGTCGCCCGAGCGCTTGCCCAGCGGCACGGCGATGTCGGCCCGGATCGGGCCAAAGCCCAGGTCATAGCGAACGCCCAAGCCGGCCCCGACGCGGAAATCCTCGGTCTTGGGCGTGCGTTCCGTGCCGATGGCGCCAGCGTCGATGAAGGCGACCGCGCCCCACTTTTCGGTAAAGCGATGACGGACCTCCAGGGAGGTCTCGACCAGCGAAACGCCGCCTTGAGGGGTGTTGTCGGACAGGCGCGGACCTATGGCCTGGTAGGCATAGCCTCGCACAGACCCGCCACCGCCCGAGAAGAAGCGGCGGGAGGCTGGCACTTCGGCCAGCAACCCGCCAAAAATGGCCCCCACCTTCAGCCGGGCGGCCAGAACGGTGCCGGAGTCCTTGCCAAAGGGCAGATAGCCCGAGCCCTGAACCTGGGTGCGCAGATACGCCAGGGTCGTGTCGCCCAGGATCGTGGTCGGCTCCGCCCGCGCTTCAAACCGCCAGCCCTGCTTGGGATCAAGGATGTTATCCGACTGGTCCCAGGCCACGGCGGCCAGGGTGGTGATTGTGGCAAGGTTCAGGGTCTCCTGAACAGAGACCCCCTTGGTGGCATCCAGCTGCTTTGATTGCGACAGGTCCAGGGCAACGCCATAGGTCCGGTAGGATGTCGTCTTGCGCCGCCGCGTCAGGTCGGCGCTGATGGTTGCGCCGGCCTCGTCATAGGCGTCCGTCGTCTCGCGAAACAGGGCGCCGTTCATCTTGAGGGTCTGCTGAACCCGTCGCCAGTGCGGCAGGGACACCTGCCCCTCGACCCGCTGCTCAAGCTTGGCCAGGCGGGCAGTATAGGTGGTGGTGTCGGCGCGACGCAGGCGATTGTACTGAATCCAGCGCGTATCGACGCCGGGGCCTTCGCTGGTCGAATAGCCCGCGCCCAGCTCTATGGTGCGCGGTAGACGGTCGGTCAGACCCACCATGACCGGGCGAAGCCCCTCCGGCGTCAGCCGCTCGCGCGGTGCCAGCGACACTGAGACAGAGTCATAGACGCCGGTGTCACGCAGCCGGCGCTCCAGCTCGGCGACATGCTCGGGGTCATAGACCTCGCCCGCGGACCAGGGCGCCAGATGCGCCACCCAGGCCTGATTGCTGCGGCCCTTGGTGACAAGCTCTACGCCGTCCAGGCGCGTCAGCTCGCCAGCGGAGATATTGAAGGTTGGCCTGACCGTGTGATCGGCATGATCAACAATGACTTCACGAGGTTCGGCCTCTACATCGGCATAGCCAAGGCCCTGGACCTGGGCGATCACCCGCCCCTCGGCGCCCAGAATATCGGCGGCGCGACCCGGCTCGCCGGGCGTCAGGCGCATGGCCGCTTCAGCCCTCTGCCCCACACCTTCATCCGGCGCGGCACCACGCCAGACGATCTTGGGATCGGCCAGCACGAAAACCTGGCCTGGCGTTACCTTGACCACGCCGCGCGGCGGATCGCCATCGTTGATGTCAGGTTCGACCGCATAGGCATAATAGCCTTCAGCGCGCAAAACCGCGACGACGTCGTCACCGGCCTCGCGCGCGCGGCGGCGCGCCTCCGCACGACTCTGCGGCGGCGTCTTCGACAGGCTCAAGACGCGCTGAATCGCCTCGCGCAACGCCTTGTCTTCAACACCTGTGATGGTCGCAGAAGGCTCTTCGGCCCAGCCGGCCCCCGCCGTCAGAACCGTCGCCGCCGCGACCCACAGGGCTATCGATCTGCGCACCAAATGCCGATTCCCCGCGCGGAGCGCCCCCAATACCCCCTGTAGTCGCCCACTCCGCCGCTGTCACGGCCCGAAATGCCAACGAAAGCTGAGGCCGCCCGCTTCCCCAGCGCGGCAAAAGGCGCCCAAATGATGAGCAGCCGTGCGCATCGACTCGGCGATGGCGAAAATCGCCGACGACGGACGCCGTGTCGTTCTAGGGTTACACACGGCGCGTTCGACTCGACGTGACCCAAGGCGAACAAGCGTGGATGAAGGCGTGGCGGCGAAAACCCAGGATACTACCGAGGCTCCGACCCTGCCGATGACCGAGGCGGCCTATCTGCCCGGCGTCGCCTATGACGAGATGTTCGCGGCCGATGGCGCGGTGAGGTCGCATTACGATCCGCTGCACGCCCGGATGTCGACATTGGGCGGTGATGAACTGGCCGAACGCCAGCGCACACTGGAAAGATCGTTCCTGCTTCAGGGCATCACCTTCACCGTCTATGGTGCCGAGAACACCACCGAACGGATCATCCCCACCGACCTCTTTCCGCGCATCCTGCCGGCCCATGAGTGGGCGCGGATCGAGTCCGGCCTGACCCAGCGCCTGAAGGCCCTGAACCTGTTTCTGGCCGACATCTATGGCGAACAGCAGATCCTGATGGACGGCGTGGTGCCGCGCGAGCTGGTTCTGGGCGCGCCCTCGTACCGCCGCGAGATGCAGCACCTGTACGTGCCGCACAAGTCATACGCCAATGTCTGCGGCAGCGACCTGATCCGCTGCCAGGACGGCGAGTTCGCCGTGTTGGAAGACAATCTGCGGGTGCCCTCGGGCGTCTCTTACATGCTGGCCAACCGCGACGCGGCCAAGCGCACCTTCCCCGGCACCTATCGCGCTGCCGGCGTGCGCCCGGTCGAGCGCTATCCTGACCTGCTGCTGGCCACGATGAAGAGCATGAGCCCCGAATGGCGGCCCAATCCTCAGGTCGTGGTGCTGACCCCTGGCGTCTACAACTCGGCCTATTACGAGCACGCCTATCTGGCGCGCCTGATGGGCGTACCGCTGGTCGAGGGTCGCGATCTCGTGGTCCATGACAACATGGTCTATATGCGCACCACCACCGGCATTCGCCGGGTGGACGTGATCTACCGCCGGGTAGACGACGACTTCATCGATCCCCTCACCTTCCGGCGGGATTCGTCGCTGGGCGCAGCGGGCCTGTTCAACGCCTATCGCGCCGGCAATGTGGTGATCTGCAACGCGCCGGGCACCGGGGTGGCCGATGACAAGGCCGTCTATGCGTTCGTGCCGGAAATTATCAAATACTATCTGGGCGAGGACGCCATCCTGCCCAATATCGAGACCTTCCTGTGTCGCGAGCCGGCCCAGTTGAGCCACGTGCTGGCCAATCTGGACAAGCTTGTGGTCAAGGCCGTCGGGGCTTCGGGCGGCTACGGCATGCTGGTTGGGCCGCACGCGACGGTAAAGGAGCGCGAGGACTTCGCCGTAGCCATCGCGGCCGATCCCGAGAACTACATCGCCCAGCCGACCATCCAGCTGTCGACAGCGCCCTGTCTGGTGGACGGCCGCATCGAACCGCGCCACGTCGACCTGCGTCCCTTCATCCTGTCGGGCGAAAAGACCATCGTTACGCCCGGCGCCCTGACACGCGTGGCGCTGAAACGGGGCTCCCTGGTCGTGAACTCCTCGCAGGGAGGCGGCTCCAAGGACACCTGGGTGCTAGCCGAGGAAGGCACAACCAACAGCAATGGCCACACGAACGGGAGCCACCGCCCATGATGCTGGCTCGCGTTGCAGACAGCCTTTACTGGCTGGGCCGTTACATCGAACGCGCCGAACACCTCTCGCGGCTGTCCAGCGTGATGCTGAACGCCACGCTCGACCAGACCGACAGCGGCGTGCAGGCCGTCTGGATCGCCCTCTCGGCAGTCGGCGAACCGGAAATGAGCAATGCCGTAGGCTCGTTCGAAGCCGCCGAAGCGCTAGTGTTGGATCGCGCCGACCCCAATTCGGTGGTCTCGTCCTTGGCCCTGGCCCGCGAGAACGCCCGCCAGGTGCGCGACCAGATCACCACAGAGACCTGGGAGCGGCTCAACCTGCTCTATCTCAAGGTCACCGATCCCAATGCCCGCCGCGACTTCGCTGAAGGGTCCACCACCTTCCTGCACGACGTGATCGCCGATCTGCACCTGTTCAAGGGGGCCGCAGACACCACCATGAGCCATGGCGAAAGCTGGCGGTTCATGATGCTGGGCATGTATCTGGAGCGCGCCCAGCTGGTCTCGCGCTTGCTTGAGGTGTGCTTCGCCCAGACCCCGGGCCGGCAGATCAACGACCACATCGCCCTGGTCAGCCTGCTGCGGATGGCCTGCGCGCTGGAACCCTATCTGCGGGTCTATACCGCCGAGATCGAACCGCGGCACATTCTGGAATTCCTGGTCTTCGACGAGGATTTCCCCCGCTCGATCCGCTTCGCCACCGCACAGATCGAGGGCAATCTCAGCGCCCTGGCGCGCCGGGCGGAAAGCGGCGATCGCGGCGGTCCCGAGCGCATTGCCGGCCGGCTGAAGGCCCGACTGCAATATGCCGACATCCACGAGCTGGAAAACCAGGGTGCCGGTGCCCTGCTGACCACCGTCGTCAACGAATGTGCGCGTATCCACGAAGCGATCTACGAGACCTTTGTGGCCTACCCGCTCGAAACACGCCTGCCGACTTAGAAACGGGAGCGTGGCGGCCGAAATCGTCAGTGGTTTCGGCGACCGTCACGCGACCCAATAAGGACTCTACCCGTGCTCCTCGAGATCCGTCACGTCACCCAGTACCACTATGAGCGCCCCGTCCGGGAGAGCCTGATGGAGCTGTGGATGCAGCCCCAGAAGACCGCACGCCAGCGTCTCGTCAGCTTTGAACTGGACATCGAGCCCGCCGCCCAGGTGTTTTCCTACGCCGACAGTTTCGGCAACGCGGTCTATCACTTCGACGTGCCGCAACCGCACGACAAGCTGACCATCATCGCCCGCTCAGCGGTCGAGACCGAAGCGGCGGGTGAGCGGCCAGACGCCCTCGACATGGGCGAATGGAACCGGCTGCGCAGCGAGTTCGTGCGGGGCGAGTGCTTCGACTTCCTGCGCCCGCACGGCTTCGTGCAGACCACCCCGGCCCTGGCGGCGTTTGTCGCCGCACACCAGCTGGAGGATCTGCGCCGCAAGGATCCCCTGACCGCCATGCGGATCCTCTCTGAGACCATCTACAAGGCGTTTGAGTATCAGGCTGGCGTCACCGATGCTGACAGCCCCATCGACCTGGCGTTAGGCGCCGGGCGCGGGGTCTGCCAGGACTTCGCCCACATCATGCTGGCGATCTGCCGCTCCTGGGGCCTGCCGGCGCGCTATGTATCGGGCTATCTGTTCACCGACCGCGAGGCCGGCGACCGCTCTGACCCCGACGCTACCCACGCCTGGGTCGAGGTGTTTCTGCCCAGCCTGCGCTGGGTGGGCTTTGATCCCACCAACAATGTCATGACCGGCGAGCGTCACGTGGCCGTGGCCGTGGGCCGCGACTATGCCGACGTCACGCCCTCGCGGGGTGTCTACAAGGGCGATTCAGACAGCGACCTGGCCGTGGGCGTTTCGGTGCGCCGGGCCCGTGCAGCCTTGGCCGAACCCGAGTTCCTGCGCATGGCTCGCCCCAACTTTGCCGGCGGGCGTCGCCGTCCCAATGACAGCGCCGCGATCCGCCAGGATCTGCATCAACAGCAGCAGCAGGAACAGCAGCAGCAATAGAGGCTGCCGCTTTTAACCCGGATAGACATGCGCCTTGCGGGCCGACAGCTTCACCGAACCCGTGAACTGCTCGGCCTGGTCGCGTGAGACCGTGATATCGATCCGGCGACCGTCGGCCGTCAGTGCGTCCACCGAGGCCAGCGCGCCCTGGATATGGACCCGGGTCACCTGCGCCTCGAAGCCGGCCTCATCCAGAACCAGGTCATGCGGACGCGCAAAGCCCACGGCCTTGCCGTCGGCGAGGCCGGCCGCCGGCAGCACAACGGTGCCCGACGTGAACCGGCCGCCGGCCACGACGCCTTCAAAGCGGTTGGACTCGCCCACGAAGCCGCAGACGAACGGCGAAACGGGCTGGTCGTGAACCTGCTCGGGCGTGCCGACCTGCTCGATCTCGCCCTTGTTGAGGATGGCCACGCGGTCGGCCAGATCCAGGGCTTCTTCCTGGTCATGGGTGACGAAGATGGTGGTCACGCCGGTGGCGTCGTGCACGCGGCGCAGTTCCTTGCGCAGCGACTTGCGCACCGTGGCGTCCAGGGCACCGAACGGCTCGTCCAGCAGAAGCACGCTGGGCTGCACCGCCAGAGCGCGCGACAGGGCCACGCGCTGGCGCTGCCCGCCCGAAAGCTGCGAGGGATAGCGACCGCCCAGGCCGTCCAGCTCGACCAGGCGCAGCAGGTCGTCGACCCGCTTGGTGATCTCGGCCTTGGACGGCTTGTCCTTGCCCTTGCGGACGTCGAGGCCGAAGGCGATGTTTTTGGCCACGGTCATGTGCTTGAACAGCGCATATTGCTGGAACACAAAGCCCACCCGCCGCGCCGCAGCCGAGGCGAAGGTGACGTCCTGGTCGTGGAACAGCACCTGGCCGGCGTCGGGGAACTCAAGGCCCGCAATGACGCGCAGCAGGGTTGTCTTGCCCGAGCCTGACGGTCCCAGCAGGGCCAGCAGTTCGCCATCGGCGATCTCGAGCCCGATCTTGTTCAGGGCCGGATAGCGGCCGAACTTCTTGTCAACGGAACGGATGGAGATGGTCATGGGGTCAGGCGTTCCGATCAGTGACCGCTGCGCCCGCGCACGGCGGGCTGGGCGACTTCGAGCGCGGTCTTGAGGACGAGAGTCACGATCGCCAGCAGGCAAAGCAAGGCGGCGACGGCGAAGGCACCGACGAAGTCATATTCGTTATAGAGGATCTCGACGTGCAGCGGCATGGTGTTGGTCAGGCCACGGATGTGACCGCTGACCACCGACACGGCACCGAACTCGCCCATGGCGCGGGCGTTGCACAGCAGCACCCCATACAGCAGGCCCCAGCGGACGTTGGGTGCCGTCACCCGCCAGAAGGTGTAGAGGCCCGATGCTCCCATCGACACAGCCGCCTCCTCCTCGCTGACGCCCTGCTCCTGCATCAGCGGGATCAGTTCGCGAGCTATGAAGGGGAAGGTCACGAAGATGGTCGCCAGCACGATACCGGGCACCGCGAAGATGATCTTGATGTCGTTGTCGACCAGGTGATCGCCCACCCAGCCCTGCAGGCCAAAGACCAGCACATAGATCAGGCCCGCCACGACCGGCGACACCGAGAACGGCAGGTCGATCAGGGTGATCAGCAGGCTCTTGCCGGGAAACTCGTGCTTGGCCACGGCCCAGGCCGCGCAGAGGCCGAAGACCACGTTGAACGGCACGGTGATGGCGGCCGTCAGGAGGGTCAGCTTGATAGCGGCCACCGCGTCTGGATTGGACACGGCGTCCAGCGCCGGGCCAATACCCTTGCGCAGGGCCTCGGCGAACACCGCCGCCAGGGGCAGGATCAGCACCAGGGCCAGAAAGGCCAGCACCAGGGTGATGATCGTGATCTTCGCCCAGGCGGGATCGTCGGTGGAGCGGCGCGGACCGGCCATCAGGAGAACCTTCTCGCCCAGGCCTGGACGGCGTTGATGATCAGCAACATCAGGAACGAGGCGCTCAGCATGACCACGGCGATCGAAGCGGCCGAGGCATATTCGAACTGCTCCAGCTGGATGATGATCAGCAGAGGCGCGATCTCGGACTTGTAGGGCATGTTGCCAGCGATGAAGATCACAGAGCCATACTCGCCCACGCCCCGGGCGAAGGCGAGGGCGAAACCGGTCAGCCAGGACGGCCCCAGGGCCGGCAGGACGATGCGAAGAATGGTCGAGATCCGTCCCGCACCCAGGCTGGCGGCCGCCTCCTCGACATCATCGGCAAGATCGCGCAGCACAGGCTCGATGGTGCGGACCACGAACGGCAGGCCGATGAAGATCAGGGCTATGGTCACCCCTGTGGCATTGTAGGCGGCCTTGATGCCCAGGGGGGTCAGGTATGCCCCGACCCAGCCATTGGGCGAATAGAGCGTGGCCAGGGCGATGCCGGCGACGGCGGTGGGCAGGGCGAAAGGCAGGTCGACCAGAGCGTTGACCAGTGCCTTGCCCGGAAACTCGTACCGCACCAGCGCCCAGGCGGTCAGCACGCCAAACACGCCATTGATCACGGCGGCGACAAAGGCCGCACCGAAGGTCAGCCTGTAGGCCGCCATGGCGCGCTCGGAAAAGGCGACGGCGAGGAACTGTGAGGGCGACAGTTCCGCCGCCTTCAGGACAACGGCCGACAGCGGGATCAGCACGATCAGCGACAACACCGTCAGGGTGACGCCCAGTGTCACGGTAAAGCCCGGAATCGCCGAGCGACGGCGAAACATCGGCCGTCGGGCGACTGGCCCGGTTCGAATCGCAGCGGCGGTCTCGGCGGTCATGGTCTGATCGTCGTCCTGGTCCGGCGAAGTCCGGGGTGAAACGCGCCGGGGTTCCAAACGGGTCCACAGCGTGCCGAAGCTAGGCAGGTTTAATCCCCACTGGTCTGGTGGGGTCAATTGAGAATTCCGGCGCGAGGGCGCCAGAAAAACTCACGCGCCCGATGGCCAGCGAAACCCGCCCCTCGACAAGGGCATGGGAACTGCAGGTCCAAGGCAAGGATTGTTGGGAAAGGAACACCAGGACAGCCGCGCCCTGTGGATCGCCCGAAGATCGCCACAAGACTGGCGTCAAGGTTTGGTAGGCCGGGTGGGGTTCGAACCCACGACCATTCGATTAAAAGTCGAATGCTCTACCACTGAGCTACCGGCCCGCTCACGACGCGGCGGGAGCCGGTGGGAAGCGGCGCGGAACATAGTCGGGGGTTGGCGCAGCCGCAAGCGCGCTTTCGCCCTCTCCCGGAATAGTCGGCAGCGCTCCAGGCGCGATAGGGTTTTGCAATGCGCATACAGACAATGGCGACCATGATTCTGAGCCTTCTGGTGGTCAGCCAGGTCGCTGAGGCCCAAGAGCAACAGCCTCCCAAACCGCCCGAATCAGAAAAGATGCAGACGACATCGGAGGCGAACCGCGATGGCCTGACCGGGGCCGTCAGCGCCCCGCTACGCGACGTGAACCTCCTGCGCACAAAGATCCCGCCGGTGCTGCTGCACGCGATGAAGGACCCCTATGCGCGGCCGCCTCAGGTCACCTGCCAGGTCCTGATCAGCTTGATCGGTCCGCTGGATGGTGCCCTGGGAGAGGACCTGGACCGGCGGCCGCCAGCAGAAGACGAGGATCTGCTGGATCGTGGACGCAAGGCAGCCGGAACGGCCGCTCTGGGTGCCGTGGCCAGCGCCGCCCAGGACATGATTCCTTTCCGGGGTTGGGTGCGCAAACTGTCAGGCGCGGAGGCCCATGACCGGCTGGTGCAAAGCGCCCTCGCCTCTGGCGTGGTGCGCAGGGCCTATCTCAAGGGCCTGGGCGAAGCGCGAGGTTGCAATCCGCCCGCCACGCCGCAGCATCGGCCCGACCCGCCGCCAGTCGTCGTCGATCCGGGCATGCCGCCGCCCGTCGATCCCGACGGCCCGCGCAAGCCCCGCTTTCCGATCAAGTAGCCAGGTGACGGGCGGCGAAGTCGCGGCGGAACTGTTCGAAGCGCCCTTGCGCTATCGCGTCGCGCATGGCCGCCGTGAGGGCCTGGAAGAAGGCGATATTGTGCCAGGACAGCAGGACCTGCCCCAGGATCTCCTCGGCCTTGAACAGGTGGCGCAGATAGGCCTTGGAATAGTCGCGGCTGGCCGGACAGTCGCTGGCGGGGTCCAGCGGCGTATCGTCCTCGGCATATTTGGCGTTCTTGATGTTGATCGCGCCGTCCCAGGTCCAGGCCTGGCCGTGACGGCCTGAACGTGTGGGCAGCACGCAGTCGAACATGTCCACGCCTCGGGCCACCGCCTCGACCAGGTCGATGGGCTTGCCCACACCCATCAGATAGCGCGGCTTGTCACGGGGCAGCAGGTCGGGCGCATAGTCCAGCACCTCGCACATCGCCGCATGCCCCTCGCCCACCGCCAGGCCGCCGATGGCATAGCCGTCAAAGCCGATGTCCTGCAGGCGCTGCGACGACTCGCGCCGCAGGTTCTCAAAGGTCGAGCCCTGCTGGATGCCGAACAGCACCTGAGTATCGCGCGTGCCGAAAGCGGCCTTGGAGCGCGCGCCCCAGCGCGCCGACAACTCCATACCTTCGCGCGCCCGCTTTTCTTCGGCGGGCCAGGCCACGCACTCGTCCAGTTGCATGACGATATCGCTGCCAAGCAGGTCGGCCTGGATCTCCATCGACCGCTCGGGGCTCAGCACATGCTTGGAGCCGTCGATATGGCTGGCGAAGGTGACGGCCTCTTCAGTGACCTTGCTGATCCCCGAAAGCGACATCACCTGGAAGCCGCCGCTGTCGGTGAGGATCGGCTTGTCCCAGCGCATGAACTTGTGAAGGCCGCCCAGGCGCTTCACCCGCTCGGCGGTCGGTCGCAGCATCAGATGATAGGTGTTGCCCAGGATGATGTCGGCGCCGGTGTCCTTCACCTGGTCAACGGTCAGGGCCTTGACGGTGCCCGCCGTGCCCACTGGCATGAAGGCCGGGGTGCGGATATCGCCGCGCGGCGTCTTCAGAACGCCCGTACGCGCCTTGCCGTCGATGGCTGAGATCTCGAAGGGAAAGGCCATGCTCAGGTCTGGTCCGGGGCAGCGCGAAACAGCAGCGAGCTGTCGCCATAGGAATAGAAGCGATACCCCGTCGCGATGGCACGCTCATAGGCCTCGCGCATGGTCTCCTGACCGGCAAAGGCGCTGACCAGCATGAACAGGGTCGATT
Organism: Caulobacter sp. AVps18; assembly: GCF_058681425.1. Classification (NCBI taxonomy): domain Bacteria; kingdom Pseudomonadati; phylum Pseudomonadota; class Alphaproteobacteria; order Caulobacterales; family Caulobacteraceae; genus Caulobacter; species Caulobacter sp. AVps18. The sequence continues at coordinate 3,057,236 of NZ_CM178737.1, read as the reverse complement.
TGGGCAGGTGGAAATTGGTCATCAGCACGTCGGCCGCTCGAAAGCGATAGCCGGGCGTGATGAAGATGGCGGTCTCGTCGGCGAAGGGCCGGATGACGCGATCTTCGCCCGTGGCGCTTTCCAGCAGACGCAAGGATGTGGTGCCGACACAGACGATGCGGCCGCCGGCGTCGCGGACGGCGTTCAGGGCCTCAGCGATCTCTATGCTGACCTCGCCATATTCGGCATGCATCCTGTGCTCGGACACCTCATCAGTCTTGACCGGCAGGAAGGTGCCAGCGCCGACATGCAGGGTCACGAAGTGCAGCGACACGCCCCTGGCCTTCAAACGCTCCAGCAAATCGGGCGTAAAGTGCAAGCCCGCCGTCGGCGCGGCAACCGAGCCGTCCTCGCGGGCATAGACGGTCTGGTAGTCGGCGCGGTCGCGGTCATCCTCGGCCCGCTTGGCGGCAATATAGGGCGGCAGCGGCATCTCACCGTGCTGGGCGATGCCGACATCCAGGTCCGCGCCCGACAGGGCGAAGGCCAGCATCACCTCGCCGCCCTCGCCTTTCGACACGATGGTCGCGGTCAGGGCACCGTCGACGCCAAAGGCCACGGGATCGCCGACCTTCAGGCGCTTGCCCGGCCGCATGAAGGCGCTCCAGCGATCGGGCGCCATGCGGCGATGCAGGGTGGCCTCGACCTGCACCGGGGCACCGTCGCCGCCACCCGTGGTCCGCGCCGCTCGGGTTCCCATCAGCCGCGCGGGGATCACCCGCGTGTCGTTGAACACCAGGGCGTCGCCGGGTTGCAGGAAGTCGGGCAGGTCCGACACCACATGGTCCGCCACATCCACGTCGGGACGTACCACCAGCAGGCGCGCGGAATCGCGGGGTTCGGCCGGACGCAGGGCGATGCTGGTCTCGGGCAGGACGAAGTCAAAGTCGGAAAGGCGCATGGGGCGGTTTCAAGGACACGGCCGGCGCCTCAGGTCAAGACTTTGGCCCGGCAGATGGGCAAACACACCCGGTTTGATGGTCGGAGCGCGCGCGGTCATCCCCGCGACGCCGGGGGCGTGCTAAGTCCCGCACATGGATCTGATCCTTCGACTCATCAGCCTGCTCTTTCGGGGCACAGCGCTGATGCTGGGCCTGGTGGGCCTGGCCTTCGCGGCTGCCTGCCTGGGCGGATCGTTCAGCGACAGGCTGGACGCCCTTTCCCACTTCGCCCCGCTGTGGCTGGCCATGGGCGTCGGCGCAGTGGTGCTGGGCGTGGTGTCGGCCCGCCAGGGCGAGCGCTGGGCCATAGTCGGCCTGGGCCTGGCCACGGTGGCCGCCTGCAGCGTGCTGATGGGCCCCGAATTGCTGGCCGCCGCCCGCTTCAAGCCGCTGACGCCCCGCGACGGCGACCTGAAGATCGTGCAGTTCAATATCTGGCACGACAACCGCACGCCCGACAGGACCCTGCGCTGGCTGATCGAGCAGGACGCCGACATCCTGATCCTCGAAGAAGGCGGCGGAACGTCCACCCCGGTGATCGTGGGCCTGAAGAAGGTCTATCCGTTCGTCATCTCTTGCAACGGCCGTCGGGCCTGCGACTCATGGATCCTCAGCCGTAAGCCGATGGTCGCGGCAGGCGGCATGTACCGCCAGGGGCAGCGTTTCGCCGGAGTCTGGGCCACGATCGATGATCCCAAGGGCGACTTCACGGTGATCGGCGCACACTATGTCTGGCCGGTGCCGGCCGGCCCGCAGCAAAAGCAGGTGAAGCTTCTGGCCCGCACGGCCAGCCAGTTCGACAAGACCGGATTGATCGTTTCCGGCGACTTCAACTCCACACCCTGGTCATTTACGCTGAAAGATCAGGACAAGGCCCTGGGCATCCCGCGCCGCACCCTGGCCGTGCCGTCGTGGCCGGCGGGGAAGTTCTCGCGCCTGCTCAACGCCCCTGTTCCGTTCCTGCCCATCGACCATGTCTATGCGGGGCCATCGTGGACCACCGTCAGCGTTGAGCGCGGCCCCTCCCTGGGCTCGGATCACCGGCCCATCGTCGTGCATCTGCGGCGATAGCGAGCAGCAAAAAGGCCCCGGATCGCTCCGGGGCCTTCTGTTTTGGACTGTGCCTGCGATCAGGCGTCAGCAGCGATCTTGGCGCTGACGATCTTGCCCGGGCTGCGCGGCGGCTCGCCCTTGGGCAGGGCGTCGACATTGTCCATGCCGTCAGCGACCTGGCCCCAGACGGTGTATTGGCCGTCGAGGAAGGTGGCGTCGTCCAGGCAGATAAAGAACTGGCTGTTGGCCGAATTGGGATCGGGGGTGCGGGCCATCGAGCAGACGCCGCGCACGTGAGCTTCCTTGGAGAACTCGGCCTTGATGTCCGGCTTGTCGCTGCCGCCACGGCCGGTGCCAGACGGATCGCCGCCCTGGGCCATGAAGCCAGGGATCACGCGGTGGAAGACCACGCCGTCATAGAAGCCCTCGCGGACCAGTTCCTTGATGCGCTCGACGTGGCCGGGCGCCAGGTCGGGACGCATTGTGATCGTGACCGGACCGCTCTCGAGGGTCAGGATCAGGGTGTTTTCGAGGTCGGCCGACATGGTCATTCCTTGGATGTCGAAAGGTACGGCCGCTTCTAGCGCGGTTTCACAACGCGTGTGAACCGCGTTGGCGCCCGAAACGTCCTGACCTCAGCGAACCTCGACCGGGATATCGAGATCACAGACCGAGAAATCCGCGCCCTTCAGGGCCCGGATACGCTTGGTCTCGGCGGCAAACCAGGCGCCCTTGGTGTCGATGACCCGCACCTTGGGGCGCTCGGCTTCGGGGATGTCCGAGAGCATTCGCACCTTGTCCATGCGGTCCTGCGGCGCGGCCACGGGCTCGCCGGTCTTGATGGCGCGGACGGCGTCGATGCCGCTAATCACCCGGCCAAACGCCGTATAGCGCTTGTCCAGCGACGGATAGGGCTGGCGCATCAGGAAGAACTGGCTGTTGGCCGAGTTATTGTCGTCGTCGCGCGCCATGCCGACCACGCCCGGGCAATAGGTTCCCCAGGCAGCGACCTTGCCGTCGGTCGTGACCTCGTGCCAGCTCCAGTTCTGGCTGACGACCGGGAACGCGCCGATCAGCCCCACTTCCAGCCCCGCCGGCGCCGCCACGGGCGTGAACGGAATGGCCGCATCGCGGCGGAAGGTGAACTCGGCCTTCAGGTTGGGCTTTTCGGTCCCGCCGTCGCCGGTGTCCTTCGGGTCGCCCGTCTGGGCCATGAAACGGTCGATGACCCGGAAGAAGGTTCGGCCATCATAGGTTCCGGCCTTGGTCAGCTCCTGCAGGCGCGCCACGTGGCCGGGCGCGACGGCAGGAACCAGTTCGACCAGAACGCGGCCCTTGCTGGTGTCGATCACCATTACCGTATCGGCCGCTGGAACCCTCCAGTCGGACTCGGCGGGCTTGGCCGGCTTGCTGGCGGCGAAAGCAGGACCGGAAACGACCACGAGGATCAGCCCGAGGGCCAAAGCGCGCTGGATCATCATTTCACCTGTACGGGGATTTCGACATCGCAATTGGTGAAGCCGGCGCCCACATCGGTCCGGCGCTTGGCGATGAGGGCGGCGAAGGCCGCGCCCCGGGTGTCCATCACCTGGACGGACGGACGCTTGTCGGCCGGCAGGTCGGCCAGCAGGCGCACGGTCAGCATCCTGTCCTGAGGATCGACCACAGGCTCGCCCGTCTTGATCGCTCGCACGACGTCCAGGCCCGACAGCACGCGGCCAAAGGCGGTGTAGGTCTTGTCCAGCGACGGATAGTGCTGGCGCATGAAGAAGAACTGGCTGTTGGCGCTATCGGGATTGCCCGCGCGGGCCATGCCCAGCACGCCGGGACAGAAATTGCCCCAGGCCGCCACCTTGCGGTCGGCGGTCATCACCGCCAGGGCCGAAGGCTGGCTTGTCACCGGCAAGGCACCGACAAAGCCCGTCTCGTTGCTGCCCGCCTTGCCCGGCGCGCCCAGTGGCACGCTGGCGTCGCGACGGAAGGTGAACTCGGCCTTCAGGTCAGGCTTGTCCGAACCGCCGGTTCCGGTGTTCTGCGGATCACCGGTTTGGGCCATGAAGCTGTCGATCACCCGAAAGAAGGTCAGGCCATCGTAGAAGCCCGCCTTGACCAGCTCGCGCACCCGCTCAACGTGGGCCGGCGCGGCCAGGGGATCCAGCTCGGCTATGATCCGGCCCTTGTTCGTCTCGATCACCAGCAGGTTCTGCGGATCGGGAACCCGCCAGTCAGGGACTGATGCCGGCGCGGTCTGGGCGACGGCGGTGGAGGCCAGCAGCGCCAGGGCGGCGACAGAATAGACGAGCTTCATGAAAGTCCCCGAAAGAAAGCCACGGCGGCGTAGAACGCCGCCGCCCGCGCGGCAAGCCCGGCTGCGAGTCCGGCATCGTTGAAGCTGAACATTTCAACCGGATCACGGCCGAGGCGCTTCAAGTTCAGGCTTTGCGAAGTTTGGAGACCAGTTGTTCGCCCACGCGCACCGGCACGAACTTGGAGATGTCACCGCCCAGGGCCGCGATCTCCTTGACCAGCCGCGAGGCAATGGCCTGGTGGCGCGGATCGGCCATCAGGAACACCGTCTCGATCTCGCGATCCAGTTGCTGGTTCATGGCGGTCATCTGGAATTCATATTCAAAATCAGCCACCGCCCGCAGGCCGCGCACGATCATCTGAGCTCCGACCTCACGGGCGAAGTGCATCAGCAGGGTATCGAACGGCCGAACCTCGATCACCGCCGTCTTGGACAGGTGAGCGGTTTCCTCTTCGAGAATCGCCACCCGCTCCTCCAGCGAGAACAGCGGACCCTTGCCGATGTTCACCGCCACGCCGATCACCAGCTTGTCGACCAGCTTCACGGCCCGACCAATAATGTCGAGATGGCCGTTAGTGACCGGATCAAACGTTCCGGGATAGAGCCCGACCCTCATGCAACCCCCTGCGTTTCAGCGCCTACGGGGTCTCGTCCGCCCCGCTTTGATCGCCTGTTTCGTCGGCGTCGCCGCCACCGGCGTCGGCCAACCGCTCCACACTCACGACATGCTCGTCTTTCGCGGTGCGGAAGACGGTTACGCCCTGAGTATTCCGCGCTGCAACACGAATTTGCGCGACGGGGCAACGTATCAACTGTCCAGCGTCTGTCACCAACAGGATTTCATCGCTGTCGTCGACCGGGAACGAGGCCGCCAGGCGGCCGCCGCGCTTGCTCAGGTCCTGGGCTGTCAGCCCCTGCCCGCCCCGGCCTGTACGGCGATAGTCATAGGCGCTGGTGCGCTTGCCAAAGCCTTCAGACGAGACCGTGAGAATGAACTCCTCAGCCGCGCCCAGCTGGGCGATTCGCTCAGGCGTCAGGCTGGCCTCGCCGACGTCCTCGTCGGCCTCTTCCGGCGCCGGGGCATCGTCGCCCTCTTCGCCGGCCGCGCGCAGCATGGCGCGCGAATGTTTGAGATAGGCGGCGCGCTCGGCCGGCGTGGCGTCGACGCCGCGCAGGATGGCCATCGAGATGACGCTGTCGCCCTCGGCCAGCTTCACACCGCGAACGCCGGTCGAATCACGGCTGGCGAACACGCGCACCTCATCGGCCGAGAAGCGGATGCAGCGGCCCACCGAGGTGGTCAGCAGGATATCGTTTTCGGTCCCACAGACGCCGACGCCGACAATGCCGTCGCCTTCATCCAGCTTCATGGCGATCTTGCCGTTGCGGCGCACGTCGACGAAGTCGCTCAGCTTGTTGCGACGCACGCTGCCCGAGCGCGTCGCGAACATCACGTCCAGGCGGTCCCAGGTGCTTTCGTCTTCCGGCAGGGTCAGGATCGAGGTGATGGTCTCGCCCGGCTCGATCGGCAGCAGGTTGACGAACGCCTTGCCGCGCGAATTGGCGGCACCCAGCGGCAGCCTCCAGACCTTCAGCTTGTAGACCTTGCCGCCCGAGGTGAAGAACAGCAGCGGCGCGTGGGTCGAGGCCGAGAACACGCGGGTGACCGCATCCTCGGTCTTGGTCGCCATCCCCGACTTGCCTTTGCCGCCCCGGTGCTGGGTGCGGTAATTGGCCAGCGGCGTGCGCTTCACATAGCCGCCCATGGTGACGGTGATGACCATGTCCTCGCGGACGATCAGGTCCTCGTCTTCCACGTCGGCGTCGCCGTCGACGATCTGACAGCGGCGTGGCACGGCGAACTTGTCGCGCACCTCGACCAGTTCCTGACGAACCACGGCCATGATGTTGGCGCGGTCCGAGAGAAGCTCCAGGAAGCCGCGGATGGCTTCGGCCAGGGCCTGCGCCTCGTTGCCGATTTCCTCACGGCCAAGGCCGGTCAGGCGCGACAGGGTCAGGGCCAGGATGGCGCGGGCCTGCTCGTCGGTCAGGCGGATCAGGTCGCCCTCTTCCTTGAGCGTACGCGGATCGGCGATCAGCTCGACCAGCGGCAGCATGTCGCCGGCCGGCCAGGCCCTGGCCACCAGACGCTCGCGCGCCTCGGCAGGGTCCTTGGACGAGCGGATGATGTGGATGAACTCGTCGATATTGGCCACGGCGATGGTCAGGCCGACCAGGACGTGGCCGCGATCGCGCGCCTTGCCCAGTTCGAACTTGGTCCGCCGAACCACGACCTCCTCGCGGAACTTCACGAAGATATCGACCAGCTGGTACAGGCCCATCTGTTCAGGGCGCTTGCGGTTCAGGGCCAGCATATTGACGCCGAACGAGCTTTGCAGCGCCGTGAAGCGGTAGAGCTGGTTGAGGATCACGTCACCCGACGCGTCGCGCTTCAGCTCCACCACGATGCGCATGCCGTCGCGGTTGCTCTCGTCGCGGATGTCGCTGACGCCCTCGATGCGTTTGTCACGCACCAGTTCGGCGATGTACTCGACCAGATTGGCCTTGTTCACCTGATACGGGATCGCGGTGATGACGATCGCCTCGCGCCCGGCGCGGATCTCTTCCACAGAAGCAATGCCGCGCATGATCACCGAGCCGCGCCCGGTCAGCAGGGCCTGACGTGGGCCGCTGCGGCCGATGATCTCGCCACCGGTCGGGAAGTCGGGCCCCGGCACCAGATCCAGCAAGGTTTCGACGCTCACATCGGGATCGTCGATCATGGCCAGGCAGGCGTCGATGACCTCGCCCAGATTGTGTGGCGGGATGTTTGTGGCCATGCCGACGGCGATGCCGCCTGCGCCATTGACCAGCAGATTCGGAATCCGCGACGGCAGGACCGAAGGTTCCTGCTCCTTGCCGTCATAATTGTCCTGGAAGTCGACCGTGTCCTTGTCCAGGTCGGCCAGCAGGGCAAGCGCCGGCGGTGCCATCCGGCACTCGGTGTAGCGCATGGCCGCGGGCATATCGCCGTCGACCGAACCGAAATTGCCCTGGCCGTCGATCAGGATGAGGCCCATCGAGAAGGACTGCGTCATCCGCACGAGGGTGAAATAGATCGAGGAGTCGCCGTGCGGGTGATACTTACCCATCACATCACCGACCACACGGGCCGACTTCACATAGGAGCGATCCGGCGTATGCCCTTGTTCGTGCATGGAAAACAGCACGCGGCGGTGAACAGGTTTCAGGCCGTCTCGCGCGTCCGGCAGGGCGCGGCTGACGATCACGCTCATCGCATAGTCGAGGTACGAACGACGCAGTTCGTCCTCGATAAAGATCGGGGCGATATCCCCTCGCGGCCCTTCGGGAGGGGTAGTGATTTGATCGTCGCTCAAGGGGATTTTTCGCCGTCAGAATCGGACACGGAACTGTCCTAAACTGTTAGCATTCCCACTGGGTCGGCGCCACCTTTCAGGGACGGCCGCTCCTCCCGCCCGCTTGTTTTTGAAGGATTTCCCATGCGCTCCTCCCTCGCCGCCGCCGCTTTCGCGATCGCCTGTCTGGCGACCGCAGGAGCCGTCTCAGCACAAGTCGCAGGCGGCCAGAGCGCCACTGCGACGATCAAGGCCGGTGACGGCAAGGACCTTGGCGTCGCCAGCCTGGCCGAGGGGCCGCATGGCGTGCTGCTGAAGGTGGAACTGAAGGGCCTGACGCCCGGCTGGCACGGCCTGCATTTCCACGAAAAGGGCGATTGCGGCACGCCTGACTTCAAGTCGGCCGGTGCCCATGTTCATACGACGGCCACCGTGGTCCACGGCCTGCTCAATCCGGCCGGCAACGACAACGGCGACCTGCCCAACATCTACGCCGGCCCGGACGGCACCGCCATGGCCGAGCTCTATTCGCCACTGGTCTCGCTGAAGGGCGCAGGTGGCCGCCCCGCCCTGCTCGACGCCGACGGCTCGGCCATCGTCGTCCACGCCAACCCTGACGACCACAAGAGCCAGCCCATCGGCGGCGCCGGTGCCCGCGTGGCCTGCGGCGTGGTGAAGTAAGGCCGATACCACCGGCCCCCGGGGCGATGTCCCGGGGTGCCCTTTTTGAACGCAGCAGAACGCGGCACCTAGACCGGGTCGACCACCACGACCTTACCGCGCTTCTCCGTCAAAGCGACCAGCGCCACCCCGGCCATGGTCGCGGCCCCGCCGATCAGCAGTTGCGGCGTGAGACGATCGCCCATGAACACTATGCCGATCGTGCAAGAGACAAGCGGCGTCAGCAGAAAATAGGGCGTCACCCGGCCCGCCTCTCGCCGCTGGACCAGCCAGAACAGCAGGGCGCTGGCCCCGATGGTCGAGACGATGCCGGCGAAGGCCACGCACAACCAGGCAATCAGCGGCGCACTGGTCACCCGCTCGACCACCCGAGGCTCGAAACCAAAGGACAGACCGATCAGGATGGGGGCCGCGAACAGGGCTGTCATGCCTTGAACCTTCAAGGGCTTAACACCTGGCGTCATGCGCACCAGCACAGTCGCCACCGCCCAGGCTCCGCAGGCCAGCACGATCAGCGCCACAGCCGGCAGGTCGCTTCCCCCATGCGGGTCCAGGCTCATCCAGGCCACGCCGACAAAGGCGATCACCAGGCCAGCCACCGCCGGCCAGCGCATCGTCTCGCCCATCATGCGCCAGGCGGCTATGGCCGTGAACGGAATCCACAGTTGGCTGGCCACGACCAGCGGGCTCAGAGACTGGCCCAGGCCAAAGGCGATATAGACTAGGGCGAAATGGATCGGCCCGGACAACAGGATGATCGCCAGCAGCTTTTTCGGCTCGGGAAACGGCGGCTTGATGAACGGAAACAGGAACAGCAGGGCCAGGGCGAACCGCAGCCCCCCCACCATCATGGGCGGCAGATGCTCGGTCGCTACCTTGGCGGCGGCGTTGTTCAGGCCCCAGGTCAGGATGATCCCCACGATGGCGAGGCGTTCCAGGCCGGAAAGGGGCGACTGCGAGGACATGGCCCGCTTGGACCAGACCCCGCCGCCGTGGTCAATCTAGAGGGGGGGCAATCAAGTGGGGTCAATCGACGCCGAGAACCCGGCGAACGGCCCGTGTCAGTAGGGCAAGATCGGCGTCGGGCGTGGTGAAGGCCGGCGTCAGATAGATGACCTTGCCCATCGGCCGGATCCAGACCCCTTCCTCCGCGAACCGGGCGCATAGGTCGCTCACCGCCACGGCCGCTTCGAACTCGACCACGCCGATGGCCCCCAGCACCCGCACATCAACGACGCCCGGCGCGATCCGGCAGGGCTCCAGCCCCTGGGCCAACGCCGACGAGACCCGCGCCACGTCGGCCCGCCACGATCCGTCCTCAAACAGGTCCAGCGATGCATTGGCCGCCGCGCAGGCCAGGGGATTGGCCATATAGGTCGGCCCATGCATCAGGGCCGCGCCCGGATCATCGGACAGGAAGGCCTGGAACACCCGCGTCGAGGCCACGGCCGCCGACAGCGGCAAGGTTCCGCCGGTCAGGGCCTTGGACAGGGTGACGATGTCGGGCTCGATCCCCGCCGCCTGCATGGCGAACATTGATCCGGTGCGGCCAAAGCCGGTGAAGATCTCGTCGAAGATCAACAGCACCCCGTGGGCGTCGGCCAGGCGGCGCAGGGCCCGCAGGGTATCGGGGCCATGCAACAGCATGCCGCCGGCGCCCTGAACCAGAGGCTCAACCAGGATGGCGGCAACCTCCCCGCCTCGTTGCGTCAACAGCGCGTCTAGCGCCGCCTCGCCCTCGGCGTCGCGCGGCAGGTCGGCGATCACCTGGGCCGGCATGACGCCCGAGAACAGGCTGTGCATCCCCTCCTCAGGATCGCAAACCGTCATCGTGGCCAGGGTGTCGCCATGATAGCCGCCCCGGAACGACAGGAACCGCGTCCGCCCCTGCACCCCGCGATTGATGTGGAACTGCAGGGCCATCTTCATGGCGATCTCGACCGCCACCGAGCCTGACTCGGCGAAAAAGGCATGGTTGAGGTCTCCCGGCAGCAGATCGGCCAGACGCCGCGCCAGGCGATAGGCCGGCTCGTGCGCCAGCCCCCCGAACATCACATGCGGCATCCGCTCGATCTGGTCGCGCAGGGCCTGGGCGATATGGGGATGGTTGTAGCCATGGCAGGCCGTCCACCACGACGCCAGGCCATCGACCAGTTCGCGGCCATCGGCCAGCACCAGCCGCGCGCCATGGGTGGCGACCACCGGCAGGGGCGGCCGGGCGGTCTGCATCTGGCAATAGGGTCGCCACACGTGGGGCGCGCCGGCGCTCATCCAATCGGGGGTCATGATGATCCTGCATTGCGCCCCGCCTTTTCGTTGCGAAGCGGGGGCGCACTGCCTATGCCCAGCGCCCTAGCTTCGCAAACAGGAAACAGCATGCAGAGCCTCGACGCCTTCGCCGGCGACAAGCTGGACGCCCTGGAAGCGCAGAGTCTGCGCCGTACACTCAAGCCGACCCGACGGCTGGATGGGGCGGTCGTCGAGCGCGATGGACGGCGGCTGATCTCCTTCTCCTGCAACGACTATCTGAACCTCACCCACCATCCGGCCGTGCGCGCCGCCGCAGCAGAGGCGGCCCTGAACTACGGGGCCGGCGCGGCCGCCTCGCGGCTGGTCACCGGCGATCACCCCCTGCTGGGCGATCTGGAAAAACGCCTTGCGCGACTGAAGGGGACTGAGGCCGCCTGCCTGTTCGGCTCGGGCTACCTCGCGAATCTGGGCGTCATCCCCACCTTTGCTGGGCCGGGCGACGTGATCCTGGTCGACGCCCTGGCCCACGCCTGCATCTTCGCCGGTGCCAAGCTGTCGGGCGCCAGGGTGATCATCTTTCGGCACAATGACGTAGAGGATCTGCATCGGCTGCTGAAGGCCGAGCGCGCCGGCGGCCGCCACGCCCTGGTCGCAACCGACGGCGTCTTCTCGATGGACGGAGACATCGCCCCGCTGGACCAACTGTCGGCCGTCTGCGCCGCCCACGACGCCTGGCTATTGTCGGACGACGCCCATGGTGTTGGCGTTCTGGCGCAAGGACGTGGCTCGGCGGCCCTGTTCCCCGGCACCGAGATTCCGCTGCAGATGGGTACCCTGTCCAAGGCGCTGGGCTCATATGGTGGCTATCTGTGCGGCTCCCAGGCCGTGATCGACCTGCTGAAGACCCGGGCCCGCACAGTGGTCTATGCCACAGGCCTGCCGCCCGCATCGGCCGCGGCGGCCCTGGCGGCGCTGGACGTGATCGAGGCGGATCCAGCCCTGACCGCCCTGCCCCTGGCCAAGGCCCGCGCCTTCACCGAGGCCCTGGGCCTGCCGCCCGCCCAAAGCCCCATCGTGCCGGTCATCATGGGTTCGGCCGCTGCCGCGCTCGAGGCTTCAGCAAGGCTGGAAGCCGAGGGTTTCCTCGTGGTCGCTATCCGTCCGCCAACCGTGGCCGAGGGCACGGCCCGCCTGCGCTTCGCCTTCAGCGCCGCCCATGCCGACGCCGATATCGCCAGGCTGGCTGATCTTGTCGCCGGCATTCGCCGGGAGCTAGCCGCATGAAGGCCCTGTTCGTCGCCGGAACCGGCACCGACATCGGCAAGACCCATGTGGCCTGCGCCCTGCTGCGCGCCGTCCTCGCCAGCGGCCTGACAGCCGACGCCTTCAAGCCCGTAGTCAGCGGCTTTGACCCAGATGATCCGGCGGCCAGCGATCCGGCACGGCTGGCCCACGCCCTGGGCGAGCCCGACGCCCTGCCCCGCATCTCGCCGCGCCGCTATCGCGCGCCACTCGCGCCCAACCTCGCGGCGCGACTGGAGGGCGAGACCCTCGACGTGGGCGACCTGATCGCCGATTGCCGCGCCCGCCTGGCACGTCCCGACCGCGACTTGCTGCTAGTCGAAGGGGCCGGCGGAGTGATGTCGCCCCTCACCGATACGGCCACCAATCTGGACCTGATGGTCGCCCTGGACCTGCCCGTCCTGCTGGTCGCTGGCTCCTACCTCGGCACCGTCAGCCACGTGCTGACGGCGCTGGAGGTCGTCCGGTCGCGCGGCCTGACAGTGGCCGCCATCGTCATGAGCGAGAGCCTTGATGCGCCGGATCTGGATCAGACCGCCGACATGCTGCGCGCCTTCGAGACCCGCACGCCGATTCTGACCGCGCCGCGCGCCGCCGACTGGGACGCGCTCGACCTGGCCAACCTGATCCTCACGCCTCAGTCGTAAACGAAGCTCATCAGAGCGTCAGACGCGGGCAGGCAGCTGCGATCCACCGGCTGGCCAGGATCAGCAAAAAAGGCCCGCACCATCTTGCGCGCGCAAGCGCTGCGGCTGGTGACGCCGTGGGTGGCGTTGGTGACGATCACCACCTGGCTGCCGGCATAGCCCTTGGCCGCCGCGCGGGTGAGGTCGGGCGGACAGCCCGGATCGATCTCTGCGGCCAGGAACAGGGTCGGAATGGCGGTCTTCACCGGCAGGTTCTCGCTGGCGAGGATCGGCCCCACATCGATGCGCTTGCAGATGTCGTGCAGGCGCTGCATCGATGCCACCATCAGTCGGGCGACCGGATCCTTGCCGGCTCCGGCGGCCACGGCCGCACGGGACTCGAAGGGCAGTTCTTCCTTGCACAAATGGGTCATGAACTGACCTTCGCTATAGTAGTCGCGAGCCCCGACGAACTCATCGACCGGCGAAAGGTCGCCCTGGATGATCTTCCACAGGTCGCGCGGCAGATAGGCAGCATTGAAATAGCTGGCGTCCATCAGATAGCCGCCCAGGTCGTCGGCCGTGTAGGTCTTGCCCCCCACGGTCTGCGGACCGGCCAGCCAGCGCTCGGCGACGGCCGAGAGCCTGGCCTTCAGGTCGGGATAGCGGCGGGCGCACTCGGCCACCTTGGCGCACTTGGCCATGACAATGTCGATGGATCCCGAAACCATCTCCGGCCCGCCCACCGTCCAGGCAGCCTCCGGCGGCCAGGGAGAATCCTGCACCACGGCTCGCACGCCTTCGGGCGCGTTGGCCTGGATCGCCGCCTCTATCCGGGTGCCGTACGAGCCGCCGAACAGATCGATCCTGTCCAGCTTCAACGCCTTGCGCAGGTCCTGGACGTCATGGGCTACCTCGACAGCGTTGTAGCGTGACAGGTCCACGCCCTTGGCCCTGAAGGCCTGCAGGCAGGCGACGATGCCGTCAGCGTCCTTGTCGGACGGAGGACCTGCGTCCGTCAGGGCCGTCCCCGGACAGTCGAGCGACGGGTCGCTGAGACCTCCGCCCCGCTGGTCCATAAAGATCCAGTCCTGGTCAACACCGATATAGTCCTGGGCCGCCGGTCGTTGCAGCATCCGCGGCACGCCGGCCACCGCCGCGCCGCCGGGACCGCCGTGCAGGTAGATCACCGGCGGCAGGCCCGCCTTGGGCGCAGAAGCGCGTACGATGGCCACAGCCACGCTGATGCGGCGGCTTCCCGGCTTGTCGCGCGCCTCGTCAACGATCAGATTCCCGCAATCGACCTTCTGGCTGACCGCTGAATAGTCGCCCACGCAGGCGGTCGGCGTGAACACCGGAGCCGCCGCCCTGGCACCGCCGGCGAAGACCAGAAGAGTCAGGGCACCGACGGCGGCGATCCAGGATGAGGGCGACATGGCGACTCCTTGAATTTCAGCCGCGCATGAAGACCGGACAAGGCGTGCGCCGCAAGGCCCAGGGTCAGCGTTCAAGCTCCTCAGCCATAAGCGCCGCCAGTTGAGACAACTGGTTGGCACCGCGCAGATCGGGCCGCACGCGGTAGAGGGCCGTCAGATAGGCCAGGTCTACGGGCGTCAGTCGCTTGGCGACCTTGTCGGCGGGCACGTCCCGGGCGAACAGATTGAGGATCGACGCCTGCCCCGGCACTGATGGATTGGCGTCGATATCAGCCAGCGAGACCATGGCCACATAGTCTGAAAGGGCACCGATCTCGACCCCGGCCATCTGCCGGGCGTCAATCACGACCACCGAAGCGCCGATCAGGTTGCGGGTCGGCGCAACAATGCGACTGCCCGGCGACCGTACTTCCTCTGGGCCAAAGGCGTCGGACATTGTGGAAATAGAGCCCAGATTGGAGGTCGTAGCGATGGCGTGCCACCAGCGGACAGGGCGCGGGTCGGCGACAAAGCGCTCGATCGCCGGCAACTGAGCGCCAGCAAAACTGATCTTGTAACGGCGTCGCGCCTGGGTGAGCATCACGTCGGGTTCGCGGGAAAACAGGATCAGAAGGTTGGGCCGGCACGCCTTGTCTTCGAAGGAGATCGACACCGCCTGACCGACCTCGCGAAGACGCGCCGCGACATAGGTGTTCACCTCACGCGGTGCCCCCGCGACCAGCGGACAAAGCCGCAGCGGTCGGCGGGAAATCTGTTCGCCGCTCAGCGCCGAGACCTCGCGCGCGAAGGCCAGCACCCGCTTGCGATTGGCAGCCTTGACGGTGACGGGGTCGATATCGGCGCTGCCGGAGGCCGCTGGTGCTGGTGCAGGGTCTGGTGCTGACGTCTGGGCCAGCGTCGGCGTGGCCAAAAGCAGCCCGCCGATCATAATTCCCGCTCGAAACGCCTTGCGCATGACGCCGCCTCACCGGACACGCGCTTCGCGCGCAATGAAAAAGAACTGCAATTCAAAATACATCCAACAGCACTGCAGGCAAGACGCCAGCGCCGAATCCTCGCCCCATACCCAGCAGGATCGAAAAACGAGAAAGACCGATGGTGAGCGACATCGAACATTCCCCTTTCGGCAAACCGGGCAAGCCCGCCAGGCCGCCGACAAACCCCGCCGCCGTTAAGCGCACCCTGATCGCCGGAGCCGTCGGCTTTCTCCTGCTGATCGGTGGCTGCCAGGTCATCGGCCACAGCACCACGGTCGAGCCCGGCAATGTGGGCGTCAAGATCCGCACCCTCGGGGCCGGCGCGGGCGTTGCGCCCGAGGCCCTGCCCGCCCGCTGGTATCTGCGCGGCATCGGCGAACGCATCGTGCAGTACCCGGTAATCCAGCGCACCTATAGCTACACCCGGGAAAAAGACGAGCGCGGCAACGAGAACGAGGAGATCACCTTCTCCGACAATACCGGCCTGCCGATGACCGCCGACGTCTCGGTGACCATGCAGGTCAACCCGGCCTCGGCACCGGCCCTCTATCAGACCTATCGCCTGACCTTCGACCAGTTGCTGGACGGCCCGATCCGCAATGACGTGCGCTCGGCCGTGGCGGCCGAAGCCGAGCGGGTCGGGGTCGAAACACTCTATAGCGGCGGACGGCAGATGGTGATCCAGAAGGCCTATGCGCGGGTGGCCGGCAAGTGGGCCCGGCACGGGGTGAATGTCTCGCAGCTCGACTGGATCGGCTCGATCCGCTACCCGACCGCCGTCATCGACCAGATGCAGCGCAAAACGCAGCTGGAGCAGGAAGCCCTGGCCGCCAAGGCCCTGGAGGCCAAGGAAACCGCCCTGGCCAACGCCGCCGTCGCCCGCGCCAAGGGCGAGGCAGAGGCCATCCGGATCAAGGGCGAAGCCCTGCGCTCGAACCCGCAGGTGCTGCAACAGCAGGCCATCGAGAAGTGGGACGGCGTCCTGCCCAAGGTCACCGGCGGCTCGACGCCGTTCATCAAGATCGATTGATCGCCCGCAACAAAACGGGGCGGCCTCCGCAAGGAGACCGCCCCGTGACGTTCTGGTCGCTTCAGGCGTGAGCCTAGAAAGGGATTTCGTCGTCCAGGTCGGCCGAGAAGCTCTCGCGCGGGCCGCTGGGCTGGCTGCGCGGGGCGCCGCCGCCGTAACCACCACCGCCACCGCCGCCGCTGGAATAACCGTCATCACCGCCCGACGACATGCCTGCGCCGTCGCCTCGGCCGCCCAGCATGGTCAGTTCACCACGGAACTTCTGCAGCACGATCTCGGTGGAGTACTTTTCAGCGCCGGTATTGTCGGTCCATTTGCGGGTCTGGATCGCGCCCTCGATATAGATCGTCGAGCCCTTCTTGAGGTACTGCTCGGCCACCTTCACAAGGTTGTCGTTGAAGATCACGACGCGGTGCCACTCGGTCTTTTCCTTGCGCTCGCCCGTCGTGCGGTCGCGCCAGCTTTCCGAAGTGGCCAGGCGCAGGTTGGCGACGCGATCGCCCGAACCCAGGCTGCGAATTTCGGGATCGGCCCCGAGGTTGCCCACCAGAATGACCTTGTTGACGCTGCCCGCCATCGTTTCGACCTTGATCTCGCCCGGCGACCCTTGCGCCGGAATCTGATCAGGACGTTAACGACCCCGGAACGTCAAGACAATTTGTTCTCAATACGTTCTTGTGGATCGCCGTTGAGCGGGAGAGCGGCGTTCTACTGACGCTGCACGGCACCCGGCACGGCCAGACGGCCATCGCCGGTGCGGACCAGCGACATGAAGCGCGCACCGTCATAGGTCTGGCCCAGATAGATGCCTTCCTTCTCCAGGAAGATGAAGCTGCCCTGGTAAGAGCCGACAAGCGTACGGTTGGGGCTGCCCATCCGGACGAACCGCACCCGCATCCCCTCAAGCTCGGCGGCGCACAGTTCCATCGACGCGACGTTGCGCGCCACCGGATTGAAACGCAGCGTCTTGTCCTTGTTGGTCGCCACCTGGAAGCAGACGCCCTGCTCGAACGGGGCCTTGATCTGCTTTTCGCAGGCCGAGAGGGCCAGGGCGGCGGCAGCGACGGAAACGGCGATCAGGAACGGACGACGCATGGCGGTGACTCGTCTTAGCCGGCGACCGGGATCGAGCAGTTCGGTCCCTGGTCGATCACGGAATGGAAGGAGCGATTGTCCGAAGACGCCTCGACGCGACCTGGCACGAGACGCAGGGTTTCCTCGCCCCAACGCCCATATGTGGCCCCGCCGGTCTTCTCGCAACGGCCGGCGAACAGGGTCTGGGCGCAGGCATTGAGGGTAATGTCTCCCGGCAGGCGGCGCCATTCGTTACCGGCATAGCGCCAGCAGGCGGCCAGAGGCGCGCTGACGGTGGCGGTGGACGGAACCGGCGCAGGACCGGGCATGGACGGCATAGGCGTTGGCGGGGCATCGACTGTCGGCGGCAGCGGCGTCAGGACCATGCCGGCCTGATCAGCAGCGGCCAGGGCACCGGTCTCGTCGACGCCGACGTCGAGCGCGCCGGTGGCCACACCGTTCTTCTTGGCGCATTCCGCCAGGGTGGTCTCGCCAACGAACTGGCCGCCGACGAAGCAGCGCAGAGGTCGGGCGGGGTCCAGCTTGGTGTCGTCGGCGCGACCGGTCTCAACGATCAGGCCGGCTCGCGAGGCCGGAGGCGGCTCGGTCTGCTTGTCCTGGCCACTGACAAGCGCAATGGCGATGCCCAGCCCGGCGATCAGCGCCAGGGCCGCGCCGCCCGCCAAAACGATCCGTCGGTCTTTCAGAAGTTCCATGCTCTCTGGCTACGACGCAAGGATGACGCTTTCAAGCGTCACAGGAGCCGGGAACCGACTATCCGCCCGTCAGACGGTCCAATGCGGCCTGATAGTTGGAAATCTGGTTCTTCAGATAGGTCGGAACCGTGCCGCCCGTCTTGCCAGAGGTGGTGCCGGCCGACGAGTTCACACCCAGGGCGGTGTCGGCGATTTCGCGATAGGCGGTGCGGACGGCCGACATGGAACGGGTCAGCACCGAGGCGGCGTTCTTTCGGCCTGCCTCGCTCATCAGATCAAGTTCCGGCGGCAGTTGCAGGCCAAACACCGGACCGCCGCCGTCAGCTGAAACCGTCTTGCCGTTCTCGGTCTTGGTGCTGCGCACGACGCCAGCGGCCAGGCCGAGGGCCTGGAGGACGTCAGTGCCCCCCTTCCCCGCCAGGATTTCGACCGTTGAGGTGTTGTAAGCCGGGCTGATCTTGAGCTTGCGGGCGTTGCCGTCGCTGGACTGCTCGACCTTGGCGCTGAAGCCGGAGGCGCGCTTGATCTTGTCGGCCAGGGTTTCCAGCGTGTCCCTGGCGTCGATGGTGATGGTGGTCAGGGGCCCGCGCTCGCGGGTGCGGATCTGGAAGGTGTCGCCCGCCCGCGCCGCCGTGGCCGAGACCACGCGCTCAGACTGCGTGTAGTCCATCGCGCCCTTGGGCAGGCCAAACAGGTCCAGGCTGCTGGCACCGGCCTTGTCGACCGAGATTGAGGTCGGGGTGGCGAAGCCGTCCTTGCCGGTCAGGCGCTGTGACCATGAGACCCCGCCGGTGGCGACGTCGATCTGGGCGACATAGCCATCCTTCTCGCCGACCGTGGCCTGGCCTTCGAGGTCCTTGCCGGCCGAGCCGACCAGCCAGGCTGAACCATTGGCCACGTCCATGCCGGTGACGGTGTCGTCGCCCGTGCCGCCATAGTAGGCCAGGGTGTCGGCGCTGGTGTCGGAGAGATCCAGCGCAACGCGGCCGACGAAACCGTCGGAACCACCCGAGGCCGCCGTGGTTGTGTTCTGGATGCCCAGCGCGCCGTTGGAGGTGTAGCCACCCACATACAGCTGGCCGCCGTCAATCTTGAGTCCCGCCAGATCCCCGCCCTTCAGCGAGCCCAGGTCACGCACAGCGCCGGCCGTCAGGGTGGCGGTCTTGGTGTAGTTGACGGGCGTGGTGGTGATGATGCCGTTGGAATCGACCTTGGTGGCATTTTCGGTGACCACGGTCGGGTTCACCGTAAAGCTGCGCAGGACGGCGTTGCCGCTTTCCTTGCCGCCGACGATCACCTGAGAGCCGTTGACCACAATATCGGTGACAGAGTCGTTCTCTGCGCCGCCGAACTTGTTGGTGAACAGGGCCCGGGGTGTGCCGTTGACGTCGGTTGCAAAGGCCGTGAGGTAGGAATCATACCCCCCGCCCCCAGCTGTCCCGGTCGATCCTGGAAGATCGGACTTGGAGCGCCCACCGACATAGAGGACGCCGTTGGCTCCAAATGCCAGGGCGGTCGCCTCGTCTTCCAGCAAGCCGCCGCGACGCACGGTCCACGCCTCGTCGCCTTTGGCGTCATAGCGAGTAACGAAGCTGTCGGTCAGGCCCGTCGCGGCGTCGGAATTGATCGGGCCATTAACGGCACCCTGCAGGCGGCCGGTGATCGATCCGGCCACCGCAACGCTGCCGTCAGTCGAAACCGCCAGCGAAAGACCGCTGGCCGTGTCCGTGGCGCCCAGGCTGCGCGCATACAGCAGGTGGCCGGCTGAATCGTACTTCAGCAGGGCCACATCCTGCTCGCCCTTGATGACCTGGCTGCTGATGTCCTTGGTGACGTCGGCCAGCATGTAGATCGAGCCGTCGGCCCCGGCGATGGTCTTGCGGACGCTGGAGATCGTGCCCTGCAGGGTTTCAGAGAACACCTTGCCGCCCGGCTGGCCACCACCGGCGGCGCTGTACTTGGTCAGGGTGTTCTCAATGACTGCGTCTTTGGTCTTGGTGTCATCATCGGGATCGGGATCGCCGGCGGCCGTCGTGATGTAGACGGCGGGCGACGAGGTGGACGCCGAGAAGGTGAGTTGCTCTGACGAATCGCCCTTGATGCGCAGGGCGAAGTCGTCGCCCGTGGCCGGCAGCTTCACGGCCTGGCCGTTGACCTGCACGGTGCGTGTTTCGCCGATCTTGCGATCCACCGCGAAGCTGGTCTCAAAGCCCCCGGCCTTCAGCTTGGTGTTCATGAAGCTGACGACATTGGACATCGTGCGCGGCGTCGCGCCCATGTCGGCCAGGTTCATCGTCAGGTTGGTGGTCACGCCGAAGCGCTTGACCGCCATGTCGAAGCTGACGTCGCCCTGGAAATTGGGAACCACGTCGTCGGACTGGCCCGAATAGATCGTATCGGACACATAGCCATAGACGTTCTTGGGTACGCCGACGGTCGAGCGGTCGCTGGTCATGACCGTGCCGGCGGTCAGGCGTCCCTGCTCCAGGGTGACGTTCTGGGTATAGCTGGTGACCTCGGACAGGCCCTTGGTGATTACTGCCTGCAGGCGCTTGAGCTCGCTGTCGGTGACGCCCTTCTCGGACGACCGCGCGGCCAGAGCCGAGAGGGTGTTGAGAGCCTGGTAGGTTGCGAACAGCTTTTTATAGTCGCCGCTGGCGCCCTTGAGCGTGGTCTCGTTGGCCGATTCGTCGACAAACTTGCGACCGCCGAGGGCGGCCTTGACCAAGGCGCTGGGTTCGGCGGTTTTCGAAAGCCAGGGCGCTGAGGGGACGACGGCCTTGGTCTTGCCGCCACTCGTAGTCGCCGCCGTGGGCGCGCCGTTCAGCTGGCCCGTACGAGCCTGATAGTAGCTGAGCAGAGCGCTGGTGTCCAAAGTGATCACGACAGGTTCCGACGGCGCATGGAGCGCATCCGTGTTCTTCGCACAGGGAACGCTGATGACTCGTTAAGACTTGGGATCAGGCGGCGATCAGATGGGCCTCAACGAGGCTACGACGGGCCGCCTCGCGCAGGTCGCGCCACTCGTCAGCCAGTATGCCCAACATCACCACATCGCGCGGCGCGCCATTTTTCAGGACGTGGCCGCGCAGATAACCTTCTCGCCGGAACCCCGAACCCGCCTGGGCCTTCAGGGCCGCGTCGTTGTCGGCCATGACCTCGGCGAAAACCTTGTGCAGGCCAAGTTCACCAAAGGCGCGGTCCAGGCCCAGAACCTGGGCGGCGCGACCGACACCACGCCCCCGGGCTTCGGCCGAGCCGAGAAACCAGTTCCAGCCGGCGCGGCGATGGTGGCTGAGCAAACCGGTCAGGGTGAGAAGCCCGGCAGCGGTCCCGCCGCGGGTGATAAGCCATCCCCGCATGTCAGGATCTGAGCGCAGGCTGGAAAACCAGGCGGCATGGGCGTCTGCGCTCGGAAAGGCGGCGTCGGACATCCAGCGATCGACCTCCGGCTCCGAACGCCATTGGAAGAGAACGCCTTCGTCTTCGTCCCGCAACTCGCGAAGATCGATCATGCCGTCAGAATCCCCCCTTGCAGACCTGGCGCAAGCGTATCGTCCGCGCCGCGCCGGGCATAGTCCGTTCCGCCCAGAGCGGCGGCCAGAAACCGCCAAAAGGCTCAGACGCCCAACGCATGGCGCCGGGCGCCCAGGCCTTAACCGCCCTTGAAGAGCGACAGGATGATCTGCGGCGCATTGTTGGCGATCGACAGCGCCTGGGCACCCAGTTGCTGCTTGACCTGCAAGGCCTGCAATCGAGCGCTTTCCTTGGCCAGATCTGCATCGACCAGATTGCCGACCCCGGTCTCGAGCACATCGTTCAGGCGCGAGACAAAGCTGTTGTGCGCCTCGATCTGCTTGGCCTGGGTGCCGATATTGCCGACAGCCTGGTTGATCGCGCTCATGGACGCGTCAAGGCGGGTCAGCACACCGGTAGCGTTGGTGACGCTCAGAATGTCGTCCGTCGCCGACAGGGTGTTGATCGTCCCGCCCAGCGACAGGTTCTGCAAATTCAGCGTGATTGAGGTGCCGGCGTCGGCGTCGGCCAGGAACGAGATGTCGGAGGTCAGACTGCCGTTGAGCAGGTTGGCACCGTCAAACGTGGCGCTGGACAGCACCTGGGTCAGGTTCTTGATCAGCCCCTGGAAGTCGGCGTTCAGGGCCACGCGCGACGAGCTTGTCAGCGAGGTGTCCTTGGCGGCAACGACCTTTTCACGCATCAGATTGAGCAGGTCGGACACCGACTCGCCGGCCGCCAGGGCCACGTCAGCGACCGAGGTCGCGCGATCCAGGCTCATCTTGACCGCCGACAGGGCGTTCATGTCTGCGCGCTGTTCCTGGGCGATAGACCAGACAGCCGCGTTGTCCTTGGCGCTGGAGATCGCAAGACCCGTGTTGATGCGGGACTGAACGCCCTGCATGTCATCGTTGGTCTTGTTCAGGTTCTGCAGAGCAATCAGCGCGGGCTGATTGGTGTTGACGCTAAGCGTCATTCGCGGCCTCCGATCGGAAATTTTTTCCGGGTTTGGTGCGCAGGCCTCATGGCGAGCGCGCCCTCACGGAACCGACCGTAGGATCAGAAGGTAAGATTATGGTTAACGGA
Organism: Caulobacter sp. AVps18; assembly: GCF_058681425.1. Taxonomy (NCBI): domain Bacteria; kingdom Pseudomonadati; phylum Pseudomonadota; class Alphaproteobacteria; order Caulobacterales; family Caulobacteraceae; genus Caulobacter; species Caulobacter sp. AVps18. The sequence continues at coordinate 3,034,824 of NZ_CM178737.1, read as the reverse complement.
AATAAACCATAACCACATAGTCCCGCGACCGTGCGTCGCAGGACCGTCGAGCGCCGTTCTCGCCCCTAGCTCAGGCCGTCAAAGACCGCCCCGGGGTCATAGCCGGCAGCGTGCTTCAGCTTCAGAACGTCCTCGCGCGGCAAGACCTGCAGGGTCTCGCCGGTACGCCGATCAACCGTCTTGTAGATGAAGGTCTTGGTATCTTCATCCTGCTCGATCACCAGGCGCAGGTCGCCGGGCTGCGGGCCGGTCACTTCGACACGCGGTTCAGAAACGCCGACAGCGCCCACGGAAGACTCCGGGGCGTTGAACTTGGGAATTGGCCCCTGAGGGGCAGGATCAGCCGGCAGAGCCGGCAAAGCGGCTTTGGTTTCCATGGTCCTTGCGCCAGCGCCTACGCGTCGGCGTCCTCCTATGTTGGTTCTCCCCGTCTTTCGGCCTGAGGTGTAGAGATGGAGGCGGGTTCTTGCGGAACCCGCCTCCTCCATTCCTTATCGGAACAGGCTCAGGATCGAGGACGAAGCTTGGTTGGCGATCGACAGCGCCTGGACACCCAGCTGCTGCTTGGTTTGCAGCGACTGCAGCTTGGCGCTTTCCTTGGCCAGGTCGGCATCCACCAGGTTGCCAACGCCGGCTTCCAGGCTGTCTTGCAGCTTGCCGATGAAGGTCAGGTGGGTGTCGAGACCGGTCGAGCTTGTCCCTAGCGAGGCCAGCTTGTTGGTGGCCGTCTGCAGGGCGGTGCTGACCGTGGCGATCATGGCCTTGGCGGCGGTGGCGTCGGCGAAGGTCGAGCCGGCGGTCAGGCCGATACCGGTCAGCGACAGGGTCTTGGCGTCGACCGTGAAGCCCGAGCCGTCGTTATTGGCCAGGAAGGTCAGCTTGGTGGTCGAACCATCGGCAATGCTGACGCCATTGAACTTGGCGTTTGTAGCAGCCTTGGTGATCTGGTCGCGCAGCGACTCGAAGTCGGCCTTCAGGGCGTTGAAGCTGGCGGTATTGAGCGAGGTGTCGGAAGCGGCCAGGGCCTTTTCCTTCATCTTGCCCAGCAGGTCGGTGATGGTGTCACCGGCGGCCAGGGCCACATCGATGGTCGACTGACCGCGTTGCAGCGAGTCTTTCACCGAGTTGAGGGAATTGGCTTGCGACGTCTGGATCTTGGCCGTGGCCCAGATCGCGCCATTGTCCTTGGAGCTCCCCACCTTTTTACCGGTGTTGATGCGCTGCTGGACGGTGGCCAGTTCCATGTTGGTCGAGTTGAGGTTTTGCAGCGCAATCAGAGCGCCGGCGTTCGTGTTGATGCTATTCAGCGCCATAACGAATTGTCCTTTTCAAGGTGTGCCGACGTCATTTTGACTGCCGGGAGCTTTTTGCTCACCCAAGTAGGAAGCAATGACCGGGCCAAACCTGCCCACCTGCGGCGGACGCACAAGTCATTGAGAAATATGCGTTATAGGTCTGTTAACGACAAAGGCTCCCTGCAATTTCTGCCGGGAGCCTTTGGTCATGGGAAATTCTTGCCGGGCACATGGCGCCCAGCTGAAAGGAGGCGCCGGGCGACCCGAAGGTCGCCCGGCAAATCGGATCACTTGAACAGCGACAGGATCGATTGCGGAGTCTGGTTGGCGATGGAGAGAGCCTGGACGCCGAGTTGCTGCTTGGTTTGCAGCGACTGCAGCTTGGCGCTTTCCTTGGCCAGATCCGCGTCGACCAGATTGCCCACACCGGTTTCCAGGCTGTCCTGAAGCTTGCCCACGAAGGTCAGGTGAGTATCCAGACCGATCGAGTTCGTGCCCAAGGACGACAGCTTGTTGGTCGCCGTGGTGAGTGCCGTCGTAATCGTCGCAATCATCGTCTTGGCCGTCGCAGCATCGGTGAAGGTCGACGCAGCGGCCAGGCCGATCCCCGTGAGGGTCAGGGTCTTGGCTGCAACGGTGAAACCACCGCCGTCGGAATTGGCCAGGAAGGTCAGCGCCGCCGTCGAGCCGTCAGCAATGCTGACGCCGTTGAACTTGGCGTTCGTAGCCGCCTTCGTGATCTGATCACGCAGCGACTCGAAATCGGCCTTCAGAGCGTTGAAGCTGGCGGTGTTCAGCGAGGTGTCGGAAGCGGCCAGGGCCTTTTCCTTCATCTTGCTGAGCAGATCGGTGATCGTATCGCCAGCTGCGAGCGCCACATCGATCGTCGATTGACCGCGCTGGAGGGAATCCTTCACGGAATTCAACGAGCTAGCAGCTGAACTCTGCATCTCGGCCATCGACCAGATCGCGCCATTATCCTTGGCGTTGGCGACTTTCTTACCGGTGTTGATGCGGCCCTGTGTTGTTGCAAGCTCCGAGTTGGTTGCGTTGAGGTTTTGCAGTGCGATGAGCGCACCGGGATTGGTGTTGATTGAGTTCATCATAGATCACCTACCATTTTGGTGGGATTTATCCGGCAGGCCGGCTGGGCGTTTTGCCCGCAATCCACATCGCAAGCGCCGGGCCAGTCGCGCACCCGCGAGGCCAACTTTTAACGCATTGATTTTGATGATCTTTTTCTATCAACACCCCAGGCACGAAACCGCCCGGCGAATGCAATATTCGCCGGGCGGCAGGAAGTTCCTAAGGGGGTGGGCAATCGAGTCCGAGGACCCGAACGGACGCTCTCAAGCCGCGTCGGTGCGACCGGCCAGGCCCTGCATGATCGTACGATTGATATCGATCAGCGGCTCGAAATCTTCCTCCTTGCGCATGACGGCGCTGGAGTGACGCCCCACCCAGAGGCTCAGCGAAATGATGCTGGCCCTCAGGTCGGGCGACAGGGAATTTTCCGGCAACGAGCAATCGGTGGCCATCGCCGACCAGACGCGGCGATTCCAGTCGAGCGCGTCGATACGCGTCGCGACGTCATCCACCGGCGCCTTCGACGCGTCCATGAGAGCGCGAGTCACCTGACCAAACAGGCGGTACTCAAGCTCACGCGGATTTTCAGACCTCGTGGCCGCCTGCTGATAGGCCCGAAGAGACATGCCCCAACCTCTCGTCTTCGTATTCGATCAACTTACGGCTCAACATGAGCGCCTTGTAGTACTCGCGGGCCATGACGTGCTTGGAGATTGCAATGCAGTCGCCAAGCACAGCTGGGTTACGCACCACGCTCATGAACTCGTTCAGGCGCGTGGCGAATTCTTCGTAGAATCGTTCTGCGACGCTCTCTTCGAGATACATCATCATCACCGGGAAATAGATCCGACGCGACGGCGTCGTGACCTGATCCGGCTGCATGATGTCCTTCTCGCGGAGGACGGATGCCTTGTTTTGCAAGACAAGAACGCCGCGCCGATCCCCGTTCTGGACCACCGCACCGTTCAAAACGAACTTCTCGCCGGGCTTCAGCGAAAGCTTCAAAGGCACTTATGCGGCTCCCCTCTGCAATCGCCACGAAACCCGGTCCGCCACGATTGGCGGGTCAAGAGCCAGGTTAGGACAAAGCGGGTTAACGCCGTCTTGCTGGCCATGCGACCGAGAGCCGCAGCTTAGGACTCAATTAAGCATACTGTCCCACAGGATGGTTAACACCAAACTGGCAAGGCCCTTACCATGTCCCGCAAACGCGCCCTCGAAGGCTCCGCCAGTTCGCTGGCCCAGCAGGAGATCACGGCAGAGGCGATCGTCCAGCGCGGCATGGCGGCGACGGCCATGGGCGACTCGGCGTCACTCGAGGCGCTGACCCGGCTGGAGAAGGCCGCCAAGGAACTGAAGAATCGCGACGCCGCCCGCCTGCTGGCCCAGGCCATCGCCGCCATTCATTCGCGCGACTATCCCAAGGCCGACGAACTGGCGCTGAAGGTTCTGGAACATGACGAGCGTCAGGGCGTCGCCTGGCACGTCCTGGCGATCGCTCGCGAAAAGACCGGCGACTTCGTTTCGTCCATGAAGGCCTATGAAGCTGCCCTGAAGCTCCTGCCAGACCACGGCACGGTGGCCGGCGACCTGGGCCGTCTCGCCTATCGCATGGACATGCCCGAGATCGCGGCCAAGTTCTTTGCCCATTATCGACTGGCCCGCCCCGACTGCGTTGAGGCCTCCAACAACCTGGCCTGCGCCCTGCGCGATCTCAATCGCTGCGACGAGGCCATCGAGATCCTGAAACCCGCGATCATGGCCGACCAGGGCCAGCCGATCCTATGGAACACCCTGGGCACGGTGATGTGCAGCCTGGGCGATGGACACGGCTCCCTCACCTTCTTCGACGAAGCGCTGCGCCTCGCTCCGAACTTCGGCAAGGGCTATCACAATCGCGCCTATGCCCGCCTGGACCTGGGCGACATCGAAGGCGCGCTGGCCGACTGCGAATCGGCCATCGCCCAGGCCGAGTCCGGCGAGGACCTGGCGATGATGCAGTTCGCGCGCGCCACCATTCTGTTGTGCCTTGGCCGCGTAACCGAGGGCTGGGCCGCTTACGAAGCCCGCTTCTCCCCGGCCCTTACCGACGCCCCCCGCTTCCTGATCGACTCGCCCCGCTGGACGCCGGACCAGGACCTGGCCGGCAAGCGCCTGATGGTCTGCGCCGAGCAGGGCCTGGGCGACGAGGTGATGTTCGCCAACATGCTGCCCGACGTGATCGAGGCCCTCGGTGACGCGGGCGCGCTGTCCCTGGCGGTCGAACACCGGCTGGTCCCTCTGTTCCAGCGCACCTTCCCGCAGGTCGAGGTCACCGCCCATCGCACGGTCTCGTTCGAGGGCCGGGTCATGCGTACCGCGCCCAACATTGCTGACTGGTCGAAGATCGACCTGTGGACCCCCATCGGCTCGCTGCTGCCGGTACTGCGTCCCACGATCGAGGCCTTTCCGGATCGCCCGAGCTTCCTGACCGCTGATCCCGAGCGCGTCGCCTATTGGCGCGCCCAACTGGACGCAGCCCCCAAGGGTCCCAAGGTGGGGCTGCTGTGGAAGAGCCTGAAGCTGAACGGTGAGCGCGCCCGGCAGTTCTCGCCCTTCGACCTCTGGCGCCCCATCCTGGAAACGCCCGGGATCACCTTCGTGAACCTGCAATATGGCGATTGCGCCGAAGAGATCGCCCACGCCAAGGCCGAGTTCGGGATCGACATCTGGCAGCCGCCGCAGATCGACCTCAAGCAGGACCTCGACGATGTGGCGGCCCTGTGCTGCGCCATGGACCTGGTGGTCGGCTTCTCCAACGCCACGATCAATCTGGCGGGGGCCTGCGGCGCGCCGGTCTGGCAGATCAGCGGGGCCGGCTCCTGGACCCGGTTGGGCTCGGACCGTCTGCCCTGGTATCCACAGATCCGCTGCTTCTCGTCGTCTGACTATTACGACTGGAACCCGACCATGGCGGCGGTCGCAGACGCCCTGTCCGAACGCTTCGCCTGACAATCCGGGTTTTTAATCCGCACTCTGTCGTCCGACACCCTTGCCAACCGCGTCGACGCCGGTAATTTGAACGCTCGTTTGAGACCGGACCAATCCGGCAGAGGATGGGCATGAGCCAGCGCTTCGAAGGCACTTCCGACTATGTGGCGACCGACGACCTGAAGGTCGCGGTGAACGCGGCCGTGGCCCTGGAGCGTCCGCTCCTGATCAAGGGCGAACCGGGCACCGGCAAGACCGTACTGGCCTATGAGGTCGCCAAGGCCATGGGCGCGCCCCTGCTGACCTGGCACATCAAGTCGACCACCAAGGCCCAGCAGGGCCTTTACGAGTACGACGCGGTGACCCGCCTGCGTGATAGCCAGCTGGGCGACGAGCGCGTCAAGGAGGTGAAGAACTACATCAAGAAGGGCAAGCTCTGGGAGGCCTTCGAGGCCCCGGTTCGCCCCGTCCTGCTGATCGACGAGATCGACAAGGCCGATATCGAGTTCCCCAACGACCTGCTCCAGGAACTGGATCGCAACGAATTCTATGTCTACGAGACCGGCGAGACGATCGCGGCCAAGGTGCGCCCGATCATCATCATCACCTCCAACAACGAGAAGGAACTGCCGGACGCCTTCCTGCGCCGCTGCTTCTTCCACTACATCCGCTTCCCCGACGAGGCGACGATGCAGGCCATCGTCGATGTCCACTATCCGGGGATCAAGCAGAAGCTGGTCGCCGAGGCGCTGCGCATCTTCTACGACATGCGCAAGGTGCCGGGCCTGAAGAAGAAGCCCTCGACCTCGGAGCTGCTCGACTGGCTCAAGCTGCTGCTGGTCGAGGACATCGACGAGAAGACCCTGCGCGAAAAAGACCCGACCAAGCTGATCCCGCCCCTGCACGGCGCCCTGCTGAAGAACGAGCAGGACGTCCACCTGTTCGAGCGCCTGGCCTTCCTGGCCCGACGCGAGGGCGGCGCGCGGCCTGGGTAGTAAACCTCGCGGCGAGTCCTAACCGGGAATTCACTGGACGGCTCGCCGCGCCACGCTCACCTTCCCCTCGATTTCAAAAGGGATGGTCATGCGTCACTCGACCTGGATTCTTGTCGCAAGCGTCAGCGCTCTGGCCCTGGCCGGCTGTCATCGCCCGGACACGAGCAAGACCGAGCGGCATGAGCATGGCGTGCGGCGCGAACCGGTGCGGGTGATCTCGAAGCTCGACTGTCCGGAAAAACAGGGTGCCCTCACCCGCGTCAACGCGGCGGCCGACGGCCTCTCCTGCGCCTATACCGGCAACGGGGCCGAGATCCTGCTACGGCTGGTGTCGCTGAACGGCGGCGACGCCGAGGACGCCCTGGCCCCGATCGAGACCGAGCTGAAGGCCCTGATGCCGGCAGTTCGCGCGCTGGCTCCCACTCCGGGCGGTGCCAAGGACGGCCGCAACAGGACCAGCATCCATCTGCCCGGCGTTCGGATCGACGCCAGCGATGACGGGGCCGATATCAAGATCGGCGACATGACCATCAACAGCGATGACGGTGCCGCCGAGGTGCGGATCAACAAGAACGTCACCGTCAAGGACGGCAAGCACAGCGAAAGCGTCAGTGTCACCACCGAGGAGGGCGGCGACGGCGATGTCGCCATCCGTGCCACCGACGACGGCGCCGAAATCCGCCATAGCAGGAAGGGCGACGCGATCCGCTCGACCCTGATCCTGGCCAGCGACAAGGCCCCCAGCGGCTATCGCGTGGTCGGCTACGAGGCCCGTGGCCCCAAGGGCGGCCCGATCGCGGTGGCCACCGTCAAGGCCAAGGACCGCGACTCGGGCGACCATGACGTCTTCAAGGACATGAAGGCCCTGGTCCGCCACAATGTCGGCGGCTGACCAGGACCGTTCAGGTCAGAGCTGGGCGACTTCCATCACCTTGTAGGTCAACGGCCGGCCGTCCTCGTCGGTGACGGTGACATATTCGCCAAGCGCAAAGCGGTGCTCGCCCAGGCGGTGCACCGGCTCGTCGTCGGCGGTGTCGGTGTCGTCATAGTCGAAGAACCAGCGCGTTCCCTTGCGGGCCAGGCGACCGTCCACGGCCTCTTCATCGGGCGCAAAGCGGCGGACGCTGCATTGGGCCTTGGACCTGGCATAGGCGGCCTCGTCCAGATGACCGTCGGCGGTCAGGGGCGCGGTCAGGGCATAGCCCCGGTGATCGTCGCCGCCGGCGAACTCGGTGCCCGGATTGCGGGCCAGACGCATGACAATGCGCGACAGGGACATCTAAGCCTCCCTTGAAGAATTGACGTTGGGGATCAGTGCGACAGAAACAGCGAGGGACCCTCGCTGTTCAGCAGGCTGCGCGTGGTGCCGCCGAAGATGAACTCCTGCAGGCGCGGATGGCCAAAGGCCCCGGCCACCAGGAAATCGGCGCCGACGTCACGCGCCACGCCCTGCAGCAGGCCGGCGGCGTCACCGGACCCCTTCAGCACCTGGCTGGTGGCGCTGACGCCCCGGGCCGCCAGGAAGTCGGTCATCCGCGACAGGTCAAAATGGCGCGAGGAGGCCTCGGGCGCGCCGGCCACGATCACCGACGAGGCCCTTTGCAGCAACGGCAGGGCCGTGCGTAGGGCGCGGCTGGCTTCCTTGCCGCCGTCCCAGGCCACCACGGCCACCCCGCCCACCTTCAGGCCCGGCCGGGCCACGACCACGGGACGCTGCTCGTCGGCGACCAGTTGCTGGAAGGCCTCGGCCAGCGGCCCCTTGCCGCGCGCGGCGGCGTCGTCGAACACGATGACATCGGACAGACGCCCCTCCATCGCCAGGCCCGCCCAGACGGGCGAGTCGAGGCTGATGATGCGCGTGCGGCCATAGCCGATCTCGGCGGCCATCACCCCAACGGCGCGTGCGCCCTCGACGGCGGCCTCCTTCAGGCTTTCCAGCGCGGTGACCTGCACCCCGCCCATGAAGCCTTCGCCCATCCAGGGCATCAGGTCGGCGATGTCGGCCGGCGCATGGATGCAGGCCAGTTCGGCGTCGAACGCCGCAGCCAGGGTCGCTGCTGACGCCAGCACCCCCCTGTCGCTCTGGGCTCCTGCAAGAGGAGCCATAATTCTCGCCCAGCTCATGATCGAACTCCTTTGGAGTGCATTTCCACAGAAGAGGGCCGGCCCATCATTGATCTTTGTCAACCAATGGGCCAGTCAATCCACCTTCACCGTAAGGAACGATCTCGTGGCCAAAGGGCTGCATAGGGGCGCACCGCCCCGCGCGTGGCAGAGAATGTTGTCGGGTCGCCGGCTGGATCTGCTTGACCCCTCGCCCATGGACATCGAGATCGAGGACATCGCCCACGGCCTGGCGCGCGTCGCCCGCTGGAACGGCCAAACGATTGGCGAACATGGCTTTTCCGTCGCCCAGCACAGCCTGGTGGTCGAGGAGATCGCCAGCCACATCAAGCCCGACCTCGAACCCAAGTGGCAGTTGGCCGCCCTGCTGCACGACGCCTCCGAATATGTGATCGGCGACATGATCAGCCCGTTCAAGGCGGCCCTGGGCGTCAGCTACAAGGATTTCGAGGCCCGGCTGGAAGACGCCATCCACATCCGTTTTGGCCTGCCGGTGAAGACGCCGCCGGCCATCAAGAAGCTGATCAAGCAGGCCGACCGCGCCTGCGCCTTCTTCGAGGCCACCCAGTTGGCCGGGTTCGAGCACGCCGAGTCCCTGGCCATCTTCGGTACGCCCCCGGCCGGCTATGACCTGCGCATCAAGCCCCAGCCGCCGTTCGAGGCCCAGGCCCACTATGTCGAGCGCTTCCACGTGCTGTCACGGGCGGCGGGCTTCGAGACGGCATGACCGCATCCGTCGTCATCGGGCTGTCGGCCGTGGTCGTCGCCATCCGCGACGGCGAGGCCGTGGTGCTGACCGTCCGCCCGCATGACGCCGTCACCGATGTCGCCTCTCCCCTGCCCGGCCTGCCGTTCGGCCCGTTCGACCCCGAGGGCCACCGCACCTTCGAGCTGGGCCTGCGGGCCTTCGTCACCGAGCAGACCCGCTTCCAGCTGGGCTATGTGGAGCAGCTCTATACCTTCGGCGACAAGGGCCGCGACGCGCCTCGCGCCGAGGTCGGGGCCGGGGCCGCGCGGGTGGTCTCGGTCGGCTATCTGGGCCTGACCCCCGACGCGGTCGACACCGACGCCCCTGACACCGTCTGGGCCCCGTGGTCGCGGTTCTTCCCTTGGGAAGACTGGCGCCAGGGCCGCCCCGACCTGCTGGACACCGTCCTGGCCCCGGCCCTCAAGCGTTGGGCCGACGGCGACGCCGGCAAGTGGTCCCGCGCCCGCCTCGCCTTCGCCCTCGACGGCGCCTCGTGGAACGAGGAACGGGTACTGGAGCGCTATGAGCTGCTCTATGAGGCAGGCCTGGCCCCCGAGGCCGCCCGCGACCGGGCCCGCGCCGACGGCCACGACCCGGCCGAACCCGCTGCCCTGTCGGCAGCCCTCGGCGAGCCGATGATCTCCGACCACCGCCGCATCCTGGCCACCGGCCTCTCGCGCCTGCGCGGCAAGATCAAGTACCGCCCGGTGGTCTTTGAACTGACCCCGGACGAGTTCACCCTCTCGACCCTGCAACGCACCGTCGAGGCCATAGCCGGCGTGCCCCTGCACAAGCAGAACTTCCGCCGCGTAGTCGAGCGCGAGGATCTGGTCGAGGGCCTGGGCCGCATGGACGCCGAAACCGGCGGCCGCCCGGCTGAACTGTTTCGCTTCCGCCGCGAGGTGCTGACGGCCCGGCCGGTCAGCGGGCTGAGCCTGCCGTTGTTGCGGGAGTAAAAGCAGCGGCTGGGCGCAACCGTATGAGCCGGTCGTTGAATTTACTTGCATCGGAAGAGCATGGTCACACCCGCCGGTTTCCGGGAGCGAATTGACAGGACGTGCTGTACAAGCAGCATTACCTTGAGATCCGCGCATGTACGCTAACGCGCCTTCAACATACGCTTACCAAGCTCGTTTTTCCGTTCTTTAGATCTACACCAACACTACAAGCATAGACATTTCTCGCATTCTTAGTGCACTCTAGTCCGCCGCTCTGCTTTGCCCTCAAACCAATTTCGCAATTGTCTTCATTTTTTATCGGCCCCGACATCGAGTCGTAGATCTTTTTTGCGCTCGGCCCGTCAAGAAATAGAGCGACTCGATCCTTCTTTTGCCCCGGCGGCGGATCAAGTATATCGCCCCCAACGATCGCAAATTCTGCTTGAATTTTCTGAAATATTACCGTCCGCGCGACAGATGGTGAAGCCAAAGCCACACCCGCCAACAATATCAGGGTCAGTTTTTTCTTACCCATGGATCAAACACACTCCCATTCAACTGGGCCTTTAAAACGCGCAACGGCTCGAAGCCGCGAATATTTGAATCGTCAAACTATGCAACGCTCACCTGACGTATCGCAACGAAGTTATCGACGGGTGCCCACTCGCCGCCACGGTTCAGGGCAGCTCTAGGCAATGGGTTAAACAATGGAGCCGCATATTGCTGCGACCGGTACGTCGCGCACTAGCATGATCCCTTGGATCTGGATTGAAGCGCTAGAGCGCGAGGGCTCAGCGCTTTGAGGGGACCGGTGGCCGTTAGCCCCTTTGTCTATCGTGGAAATACGCGGCGAGACGGGCACAGGTTGGCAGCCTCGCCGGAAATTCACCGGCAAGTGTGGGGAGGCGGCGGAGCGTCCGGGCCAAACCCGGAAGAGTGTTTGTAGTGGAGTACCGTTTCGGCCTGGGCCGGAGCGCTCCGCAGGATCGGTGGACGAAAGCCTTCGGGGCGCGGGGTTTTAACCCGCTTCCAAAGAGGCCTCCGGCGGGCGGGGAGATGGCGCTCCCCGGACCGTCCAGGCGATTTCAGCCCGGACCTGTCGCGTCTCGCGGGCGTCGCCAAAGGGAGTTCCCGGCGGTCCCGGGTCGTGTCCCGGGACGTGGTGTAGCTCGTTGGCGATAGCGTAGCCGCTCGCGACGCGCGCCTTCCCCATGGCGCCGTAGCGAGCGAGCGGCGTAGCGGTGGTCATCCACGATCTTCGGTAGGGTTGGGTTGCGAAGCTCAACCTGAACCAAGGACCGAAGATGACCGAAGACACAATCGCCCTTCGCGGGCTGATGGAGAAGAGCGGCGACAGCGATTTTCTACGCGAGATGATCGGGTTCGCCGCCCAACGCCTTATGGAGCTGGAGGTGGGCGGCCTGACTGGGGCTGCGCACGGCGAGAAGAGCCCCGAGCGGCTGGCGCAGCGCAACGGCTACCGCGATCGCGACTGGGAGACGCGGGCGGGCACGGTGGAACTGCGGATCCCAAAGCTTCGCAAGGGCTCCTACTTTCCGGGCTTCTTGGAGCCGCGGCGGCTGGCCGAGAAGGCACTGACCGCGGTGATCCAGGAGGCCTACATCCAGGGGATCTCGACCCGCTCGGTGGATGACCTGGTCAAGGCGATGGGCATGAGCGGCATCTCCAAGAGCCAGGTCTCGCGGCTCTGCGAGGAGATCGACGAGCGCGTCCAGGCCTTCCTGACCCGGCCGATCGAGGGCGACTGGCCCTACCTGTGGATCGACGCCACCTATGTGAAAGACCGCACCGCCGGGCGTATCGTGTCCAAGGCCGTCATCGTCGCCGTGGGCGTCAACGCCGATGGCCGGCGCGAGGTGCTGGGCCTGGCGGTGGGCCCTTCCGAGGCCGAGACGTTCTGGACGGACTTCCTCAGAAGCCTGGCCCGGCGCGGCCTGCGGGGCGTCAAGCTGGTGACCTCCGACGCCCACGAGGGTATCAAGGCGTCGGTCTCCAAAATCATGAACTGCACTTGGCAGCGTTGCCGCGTCCACTTCATGCGCAATGTCATGGCTCACGCCGGCAAGAGCGGTCGCGCCATGGTCTCGGCCTTCATCGGCACGGCCTTCGCCCAGGACGACGCCCAGGCCGCCAAGACCCAATGGCGCGGCGTCGCCGACCAACTGCGGCCCAAACTCCCCAAGCTGGCCGGCTTCCTCGACCAGGCCGAGACCGATGTCCTGGCCTACATGACCTTCCCCGCCGCCCACCGCACCAAGTTGCACTCCACAAACTCCCTGGAGCGGCTCAATGGCGAGATCAAACGCCGGACAGAGGTCGTAGGCATCTTCCCCAACGAGGCCGCCATCATCCGGCTCGTCGGCGCCATTCTGCTCGAGCAGAACGACGAATGGGCCGTCCAACGATGCCGCTACATGACCCTGGAAAGTGTCGCTCCCTTGAGCGATGATCCCATCGTCAGCCTGCCCATCATGGCGGCCTGACCAATCCGGCTCAGCCGGAGAGCGCGGTGATCACGCCGACGCAGTTACACCACGCGATGGGACACGACCCGGTCCCGGCCTGGCCTCAACACAGCGCCCCGTTGGGCTGTCCTGCTCCGCCAGACCCTGCCGGGCCTTCAAACGACGGCCGACGGACGCTTCCCGCTCGACCCTCCCCGCCACCCGTCAGGTCGCCAGCTGGACGGCCTCCCCCGTGGCGGGGCGAGGAGCAGTATGGGGGCGGTTTGCGGGGGTGTGTGTCGATTTTTGATCGTGACGGTGGGAGGGGCGGTCAGGGCGTTGAATTTGCTGGGGTGGGGGCGGGTTTATCCCCGTGCGAGAACGGGGATAGCGCGAATTTCCCTCTCCCAGAGGGAGAGGGCGGGGCCCGCCGCGAAGCGGTGGGAGGGTGAGGGGTTACACCGTGTCCGGACAAGGCAAGATCGAAACAGCGAGCGCAAAAAAGCCCCCTCGCCTGCGGCCTCCGCCCAAAAATCGCGGCCCCTTCGGCAACCGCTGAAACCCCTCACCCTCCCACCGCCTCCGGCGGCGGGCCCCTCCCTCTCCCTATGGAAGAGGGATTTGGCGCGCGGGCCTCCAACGTTTGAATTTGTCATTTTGCAGTAGAAGAAGTGTGCCCCTGTTTCGAGTATGGTAAATGACGAGCGATAGGGATCGGTCTATACGGCCCGACAGATAAGACTGGGCGCTCCGAACTTGAGTTGGAGTGAATTGATCGCGCCCTCGCTCTTGCCGAGCTCGCGAAGGCCGTACATCCTTGTTGGATGACCTACACCGATGAAGTCTTACGTACGGCGCATCGTCACTCGTCAAAGCATCGAGAGGCCATTGAAGCTAGTGGCGTTTGCGGGTGTTTCTATTGTCTAGAGACGTTCGGGCCAGTGGAGATCGAGCGCTGGCTCAACGAAGGCACTGGCACGGCCATTTGCCCGCGCTGCCAAATCGACTCAGTGCTCGGATCGGCGTCTGGACTTCCCGTCGACAATCCCGACTTCCTGCGCGAAATGAACAACCACTGGTTCGGATATCTAGGAACCAGCGACGGACACGCGGCCGCCGAGCTTTAGGGACATGAACGCATTGCGAGCGGGATTGACGGAGCCCTACTGATCGGCCTCCTCCGTTTGCCCGCCCACCCGCGCCCTCCACTTCGCCTTGATGGTGTGCGACGTCTCCCGCGACCCATCGGGACTCCAGCCCGGCGGGCCGAACATGTAGCCCAGGACCTCGCGCGGCGACTTCGCGCCCAGCACGTCCCGGCCGATGCCGACCCACTCGTGGAAGACATTGTGCAGCAGGTTGAAATTGCTAAGGTTCTTCACCGCACCATAGCGGCAGGGCTCCTCGTCGACCTCGGGGATGAAGGTGCGAAACATCCGGTCCCATATGATCAGGATGCCGGCATAGTTGGCATCCAGGTAGCGGGCGTTGCGGGCGTGGTGGACCCGGTGATGCGAGGGCGTGTTGAACACCGCCTCGAACCAGCGCGGCATGCGCCCCACCGCCTCGGTATGGATCCAGAACTGGTAGACGAGGCTGATGCCCTTCTGGATGGCGACCATGGCCGGCGGGAAGCCCAGCAGCGACAGGGGCAGCCACAGCAGCCAGGTGCCGGCGACGCCGCCCGTCCAGGTCTGCCGCAGGGCGGTCGAGAGGTTGTAATGGGTCGAGGTGTGGTGGTTCACATGGCTGGCCCACCAGAAGCGCCGCTCGTGCGACAGGCGGTGGAACCAGTAGTAGGTCAGGTCCTCGGCGAAGAAGAGCAGCACCCAGGCCCAGATCGCCGTCATCGGGATCGTGAACAGGCGGTGCTCATAGGCCCACAGGGCGGCGGCGAAGATCAGCCCGCCGGTGAACAGCCCGGCGACCGTGCTGCCCAGACCCATGGCCAGGGAGGTGGCCGTGTCGCGGGTCTCGTAGTTGGCCTTGGCCTTGCCCAGGCGCGCCAGGGCGATTTCCAGGATGATGGCCAGCACGAAGAAGGGGATCGCCAGCTGAACGGGATCGAACGCGGGCTTCATGCGGCAAGCGCCTGCGGGGGCCAGAGCGGGCCGGTGACGGAAAAGACCGGCGCGGCGTCGGCCAGGACCAGCTTCAACCGTCCCTGCTGCGGCGTAGCGGCGGACACAGCGGTCCAGGTCGTGTCGCGGGCCACATAGCTGTCACCGCGACGCCACAGTACGAGAACCTGGTCCCCGGCCCGCGCCAGGGCCCCGGCCCCGTCGGCCGAGATCCAGACAGCGGACGGCCGGTGGTCGGGAAACTCCTCGGCCAGCAGGGCGTTCAGGGCCTCTGCGTCGAGCGGCGGCGTTGGCCGGGCGATCCGCGCCCAGGCCGCCAGACCGACCAGGGCGGAGATCGCCACCGCCGAGCCGAGCAATTGAATCAGCAACGCTTTTTCCAAGCTGACGCTGTCCTCCCCTTTTTCTTCAGCGTCGGGGACGACGGGGGATCGGTCAAGCTCGGCGTTGAGCGGGCGAACCATCTTTACCCAAACGGGAAACCGTGGCGAAATGCCCGCTCCACGGGTTGAGGGCCGCGCCTATGTCTCTGATGTTTGAGCCGCTGCGCAAATATGCGCAGTTCGAGGGCCGTGCGCGGCGGTCCGAGTTCTGGCTGTTCACGCTGTTCCAGATTCTGGTGACGGTGGGCTTCTTCCTGGCGATCGGCGTGACCGGCAGCAGCTTCGCGGCCCAGTCCGAGGGCGCAGAAGACGTTGGCCTTCCAGCAAGCCTCCTGACACTCGGCATGGTCCTGTTCTGGCTGGCCATGTTCATACCCAGCCTCGCGGTGACGGTGCGGCGGCTGCACGACAGCGACAAGTCGGGCTTCTGGATGCTGCTGCACCTGATCCCGTTCGGCGGCTTCGTGATCTTCATCTTCACCCTGCTCGACGGGACGCAGGGTCCCAATCGCCACGGTCCCGACGAGAAAGGCCGCGCAGGCTATGGCCCCGCCGTCGTGCATCATCATCACTATGCGCCTGGAGCCGAACCCGTTTCGGACGGCAGCGGCGCGCCCCTCGCCAACTGAGGACAGCACGGCGCTCCCCGCGAGGGGAGCGCCGCCTTGATGGTCGCCTGATCTAGAACTTCCGGGCGTAGCCGATCGACAGCACATTGGCGTCGTCGGCGTCGTTGTCGCGGAACTGCTGGCGGGTGTAGTCGACCCGAACGCCGTTCTTGTCATCCAGCCTGTACTGGGCCCCGACGCCGTAGTTGACGCTGTCGGCGTCGAACTTGGACTCCACCCCGGCCAGCCTGGTCTTGAACTGGGTGTTGCCGTAACCGATGCGGGCCAGCAGGTCGATATTAGGCGCAACCGGCAGGAAGCCGACGCCATAGACAGCCGCCGAATGGGTTTGCTCCAGGTTAGACCGCACCCCGGCGGTGTCGATATTGTCGTCCTTGATCCCGCCGCTCAGTTCGCCCTCGACGCCGAAGTGCGGGGTGAGCTTGGCACCCAGCCGTCCCTGCACCGCGCCGGTGTCAGCGCCGTCGGCACGGGAGGCGCTGTAGCCCAGGGTTCCATAGATCTCGGGCGAGGCCGTCTGGGCGTGCGAAAGGACAGGAACAGCGGCGACCGACAGGGCGGCAAACGCCGCAGGCATGAGGATTTTCATTTTTTTACTCCGTACTGCTGAGACCCCTCAGCGCCTGTTGGGTAGCCACGCCCTGGGGCCGAGATGGGGCCTGGAGCGGACCTGTTCTGGGCCATTGCGTGTCGGGCCAGACATGTTGAAGGCGATTGTGGCCGCGCCGTATCGTTCCCTTGGGGAAGGAAAAAGCCGGGCCTGTGCCCCTCGGGACGCACGGGCCTTGAGGAGGTGACGGCACCAAAAGCCGTGCTATTGATCGCGCCGAACCAGAAACAAGACGCGCCCTCGCCGCGCGCCAGCGTCATCGGGACAAGTCGCTTGCATAAAGCCGTCATCGCCGCCACGGGCCTCTACACCCCGCCGTTCAGCGTCTCCAACACCGAGCTGGTCGAGGCCTTCAACAGCTTCGTCGAGCGCTTCAACGCCGCCAATGCGCAGGCCATCGCGGATGGCGAGGTGACCGCCCTGGCACCGTCCTCGCCCGAATTCATCGAGAAGGCCTCGGGCATCAAGTCGCGCTTTGTCATGAACAAGGACGGCATCATCGACCCGGAGGTCATGCGCCCGATCCTGCCCGAGCGCCCCAACGAGCAGATCTCGATCCTGGCCGAAATGGCGGTGGAAGCCGCAAAACAGGCCATCGCCGCCTGGGGCAAGCCGGTCAGCGAGATTGGCGCGGTGATCTGCGCGGCCTCGAACATGCAACGGGCCTATCCGGCCATGGCCATCGAGGTGCAGCAGGCCCTGGGCATCGAGGGCTTTGCCTTCGACATGAACGTGGCCTGCTCGTCGGCGACCTTCGGCATCAAGACCGCCGCCGACTTCGTGGCCACTGGCAGCGCCAAGGCCGTGCTGATGGTCAATCCCGAGATCTGCTCGGGCCATTTGAACTTCAAGGATCGCGACAGCCACTTCATCTTCGGCGACGTGGCCACGGCCGTGATCATTGAGGATGCCGACCAGGCCGTCGGCGGCTGGGAGATCCTGGGCACGCGCCTCAAGACCGTGTTCTCCAACAACATCCGCAACAATTTCGGCTTCCTCAACCGCGCCGCGCCGGAAGGCGAAGGGGCGCGTGACAAGCTGTTTGTCCAGGAAGGCCGCAAGGTGTTCCGCGAAGTGGTGCCGATGGTCAGCGAGATGATCGTCGAGCACGCCCGCGACCTGGGCGTCGATCCCCAGGCCCTGAAGCGCCTGTGGCTGCATCAGGCCAATATCAACATGAACGAGATGATCGGTCGCAAGGTGCTGGGCCGCGACCCCGCCCCCGGCGAGAACGTCATCATCCTCGACACCTACGCCAATACCAGCTCAGCCGGCTCAATCATCGCCTTCCACTCGGCCAATGACGACTTCGCGGCCGGCGAAACGGGGCTGATCTGCAGCTTCGGCGCGGGCTATTCGGCGGGCACGGTGTTTGTGCGGAAGCGGTAGGCCTTAGCCACTCGCCCCCTCCGCGCTGACGCGCTCCTCCCCCAGAGGGGGAAGATGAAGGTAGACGCGGCTCATCTTCCCCCTCTGGGGGAGGACGACCGCGATAGCGGTCAGGAGGGGGCCAGTGCGCCTGACGCCCAATTCCCCATCACCCGCCGCAATGCGCAGGTCCGCCCGCGCTTGCCTCTGGCGGCGTGCGTCGCGGCGTATAGAACTGGGGCTGTTCCGGATTCCCGAGGCCGCCCATGCGATTCCCTGACCGTCGAAACCTTCTGCTGGGCGCGGGCGCGCTGGTGCTGGCCGGCTGTGGCGACAAGGCCGGCGACGCGCCCCAGAGCACGGCCCAGCGGGTCACGGCCAGCAAGACCCTGCGCATCGGCCTGGAAGGCACCTATCCGCCGTTCAACTTTCAGGACAAGGACGGCCAACTGGCCGGCTTCGACGTCGATTTCGCCAGGGCCCTGGCCGAGCAGATGGGCCTGAAGCCACAGTTCAGCCCCTCGCCGTTCGCCGGCCTGCTTGGCGCGCTGGAGGCCAAGCGCATCGACGTGGTGATCAACCAGATCACCATCACCCCCGAGCGCGCGGCCAAGTACGACTTCTCCAAGCCCTATACGGTCTCGGGCATCCAGATCATCACCCTGAAGGGCCAGGGGGGGCCCTATTCGCCCGCCGAACTGGCCGGCAAGAAGGTCGGGGTGGGCCTGGGCACCAATTACGAGAGCTGGTTGCGGGCCAACGTCCCCACCGCCGATGTGCGCACCTATGACGATGACCCAACCAAGTATCAGGACCTGAAAGCCGGCCGCATCGACGCGGTGCTCAACGATCGGCTGGTGGCCGCCGATTTCGTGAAGAGCTCGCCGGAGTTCGTCGCCTCGGGCCCTGCCTTCGCCGCCCAGAACCAGGGCGTGGCCATGCTGAAGGACCCGGCCATGAAGGTGCTGGTCGATCAGGCCATCGATACGATGCGGGCCAACGGCAAGTTGGAGGCCATCTCCCAGACCTGGTTCGGCGCGGACGTGACGAAATAGGCATGGACGCCACGCTGGACCTGCTGCGCCAGTCCGCGCCCCTGCTGTTGAAGGGGGCCGGCTATACGGTCGCGCTCAGTATCATCGGCATGAGCCTGGGGCTGGTGCTGGGCTTTGGTCTGGCCCTGATGCGGCTGTCGCGCACGGCCCTGCTGCGCTGGCCGGCCGGGATCTATGTCTCGGCGTTCCGGGGCACGCCGCTGCTGGTGCAGCTGTTCCTGATCTATTACGGCCTGCCGCAGTTCGGGATCGAACTGCCGCCGCTGGTCGCCGCCGGCCTCGGGTTCTCGCTCAACATCGCCGCCTATGCCTGCGAGATCCTGCGCAGCGCCATCGCCAATGTCGATCGCGGCCAGTGGGAAGCCGCCACCGTGCTGGGCATGAGCCGGGGCCAGGCCCTGCGCCGGGTGATCCTGCCGCAGGCCGCCCGCACCGCTGTTGCGCCGCTGTCCAACAGCTTCATCAGCCTGGTCAAGGACACCTCGCTGGCCGCCACCATCCAGGTGCCGGAACTGTTTCGCCAGACCCAGCTGATCACCGCCCGCACGTTCGAGATCTTCACGATGTATCTGGCGGCGGCGGCGCTCTACTGGATCGTCTCCACCCTGCTGGCCACCGGCCAGGGCTGGCTGGAACGCCGCGCCGCAGAGGGCCGCCGATGAGCGCCGTGCAGGCCAGCGGCCTGATCAAGCGGTTTGGCCAGGACACTGTGCTGAACGGCGTCGACCTGACCGTCGCGCCGGGCGAGGTGGTGGCCATCATCGGCCCCAGCGGCTCGGGCAAGAGCACCCTGCTGCGCTGCCTGGCCGGGCTGGAACTGCTGGATGGCGGAAGCTTGCGGATCGCCGGGGTCGAGGCCACGCCGCGCGCGCCCCTGGCCAGGGCCCTGAACGGCCGGGTCGGATTCGCCTTCCAAGGCTTCAATCTGTTCCCGCACCGTACCGCACTCGAAAATGTGATCGAGGCGCCGATCATCGTTCGACGAAAGCCGAAAGCCGAAGCGCGCAAGCTTGGCCTTGAGCTGCTGGGCAAGGTCGGACTGTCTGAACGCATCAACGCCTATCCGGGCGAGCTTTCCGGCGGCCAGCAGCAGAGATGCGCCATCGCACGGGCCCTGGCCATGGATCCAGAGGTCATTCTGTTCGACGAACCCACCTCTGCGCTCGACCCCGAACTGGTCGGTGAGGTGCTGTCGGTGATCCAGGATCTGGCCGCCGAGCGGCGCACCATGCTGATCGTCACCCACCAGATGGACTTCGCTCGGGAGGTCGCCGACCGGACGATCTTCATGGATGGAGGCGTGATCGTTGAACAGGCCCCCTCGCGCGAGCTGTTCGGAGCGCCTAAGGAGGAGCGAACGCGACGATTCCTCGGCAAGGTGGCCGTAGCCGGGTCATAATTTGGTCAACGGCGCCCCCCAACACCTTGCCGCCAACGCCGCGTGCCCGTAAGGCGAGGTCCTGTGAAACCCTATATCGAACTGAAAGGCGCCTCGGGCGCCGTTTATCGCTACAAGCTCGCCGAGGACGCCGATCCCCGGACGACCATCGCTGGCAACTTCGTCTATCTGGACGAGGTCGGCACGCTGCTGTTTGCCGGCGAAACCAACAACCTGGTCGGCGCGAACGAGCGCTGGAGCGAGGCGGTCAAGCGCCACCACGCCAAGTCCCTCTATACCCGTCTGAACGTCTCGGGTGCCTCTCGCTCTGAAGAGCATGCCGATATCGTCGCCGCCCTCGACCCGGTGATGAACCGCGAGGCCTGACGAGGCGTCCACACAAACGCCACGCTTCGCTATGGTGGGGCCAATGCGCCCCGAGATTCTCTTCCCCCTGTTCACGCCGGTCTCCACCCTCAAGGGCGTGGGGCCGCGCGTCGCTCCGCTGGTCGAGCGGGTGGCGGGAAGCCTCGTCCGCGATGTGCTGTTCACTGTTCCCCAGAGCGTGATCCGCCGCACGAGTGCCACCGCCGCCACCGCCATCGACGGCCAGGTGCAGACCTTCATGGTCAGTATCGACGCCCACCAGCCACCCTCGCGCCTCGGCCAGCCCTGGAAAATCCGCGCCTGGGATGAGACCGGGTTCCTGACCCTCACCTGGTTCAAGGGGCATGGGCCGCATCTGGAGCGCCAGCATCCGGTCGGCGCGCGCCGCGCCGTCAGCGGCAAGGTCGAGCGGTTCGGCTCCGAGATCCAGGTCGCCCATCCGGAATATCTGCTGCCCGAAGAGCGCGCCGGCGACATCCCCGCCTTCGAGCCCGTCTATGCCGCCACGGCGGGCCTGCCCTCGCGAACCTTCCGACGGTTTGCGCTGGAGGCCCTGAGCCGCGCCGTCGACCTGCCCGAATGGCTGGACCCGGCCTGGCAGGCCCGCGAGGGGCTGCCGGCCTGGCATGCGGCCTTCACGGCCGCCCACAATCCTACCGGCGAGGCGGATGTCTCGCCCCTGTCGCCGCATCGCCGCCGCCTGGCCTATGACGAGCTTCTGGCCCACCAGATGGCCCTGGCCCAGCGCAAGGCCACCCGCCGCGCCCAGCCCGCCCCGCGCGTCCCCGCCAGCCCCCTCGCCGAGGCGGCGGAACAGGCCCTGCCCTTCCGCCTGACCGGTGCCCAGATCCGCAGCCTCTCGGAAGTACGCGGCGATCTCGCCTCGGGCGAACGCATGAGCCGCCTGCTGCAGGGCGATGTCGGATCCGGCAAGACCGTGGTCGCGATGCTGGCAGTCGCAGACGTGGCGGGCGCGGGCCTGCAATCTGCGATCATGGCCCCCACTGAAATCCTGGCCCGTCAGCATTACGAGACCATGGCCGAGCCGCTCTCGAAGCTGGGCCTGTCGGTGATCCTGCTGACCGGCCGCGACAAGGGTGCCGGCCGCGCCGCCAAGCTGGCCGGCCTGGCCGACGGAACCCACGCCGTGGCGATCGGCACCCATGCCCTGTTCCAGGACGATGTGATCTTCAAGGCCCTGGGCCTGTCGGTGATCGACGAACAGCACCGCTTCGGCGTCAACGAGCGTCGGCGGCTGCAGGACAAGGGTCCCATAGGTGAAGGAGGGGGCGTTCACCTGCTGGCCATGTCGGCCACGCCCATCCCCCGCACCCTGGAACTGACGGTGTTCGGCGACCTGGATGTCTCGCGCATCGACGAGAAGCCGCCGGGCCGCACGCCCGTGGCCACCCGCGCCGTCCCCATGCCGCGCCTGGCCGAGATCGTCGACCGGCTGAAGGCTGCGGCGCAAGCCGGGGCCCAGGCCTTCTGGATCTGCCCTCTCGTCTCGGAATCCGAGAAGATCGACCTGCAAGCGGCCGAAGAACGTGCTGCGGTTCTGCGCCAGATCATCGGCCCGTCGGTGGGCCTGGTTCACGGCCAGATGCCGGCGGCCGAGAAAGACGCGGTCATGCAGGCCTTTGTCGAGGGCAAGGTCTCGGTTCTGGTGGCGACCACCGTGGTCGAGGTCGGCGTCAACGTGCCCAATGCCAGCATCATGGTCATCGAGCAGGCCGAGCGCTTTGGTCTGGCCCAGCTTCACCAGCTACGCGGCCGCGTCGGCCGCGGCGCGCGGGAAAGCTCGTGCGTGCTGTTGTACGACCTGCCCTTGTCTGACAACGCCCAGCAGCGGCTGGACATCCTGCGCAAGTCCGATGACGGCTTCGAGATCGCCGAGAAAGACCTGGAACTGCGCGGCGGCGGCGATCCGCTGGGCCTCAAGCAGAGCGGTTTTCCCGCCTATCGCCTGGCTGATCCGGTGGTTCACCGCGACCTGATCGCCGTGGCCGCCGACGACGCCCGCCTGATCCTGGCGCGTGATCCAGACCTCACCTCGCCGCGTGGCCAGGCGGTGCGGGTGCTGCAGGAACTGTTCGACTGGAAACCGACCTCGCCGCAGCATGATGCGGGGTAGCGACCGGTTCTAGCGCACTGCCCCTCTTCCCGCTAAACCCGCCCCATGCTGCGCATTTCCGAACTGAAGCTGCCCCTGGATCATCCGGCGGAGGCCATTGCGCCCGCCCTCTGCGCGCGCCTGGGCATTCCCGCTGACGACCTGATCGACTTCACCATCGCCCGCCGCGCCCACGACGCCCGGCGCAAAGCAGCGATCCTGATGGTCTATTCGGTGGACGTGACCCTGCGCGACGAGGCCGAGGTCCTGGCGCGCTTCGCCGGCGACCATCATGTGCGGCCAAGGCCTGACACCGACTATCGCTTTGTCACCCAGGCACCGAAAGACTTCGCTGGCCCCCGCCCCGTGGTGATCGGCGCGGGTCCCTGCGGCCTGTTCGCCGGCCTGATCCTGGCCCAGATGGGCTTCAAGCCGATCATCCTGGATCGGGGCAAGGTCGTGCGCGAGCGCACCAAGGACACCTGGGCCCTGTGGCGGCGCAACGAACTGGACCCTGAATCCAACGTCCAGTTTGGCGAGGGGGGAGCCGGCACCTTCTCGGACGGAAAGCTCTATAGCCGGGTCAAGGACCCGCGCCATCTGGGCCGCAAGGTGCTGGAGGAGTTCGTCAAGGCCGGGGCCCCGCCCGAGATCCTGACCGAAGCCCACCCCCACATCGGCACCTTCCGCCTGGTGACGATGGTCGAAAGCATGCGCGAGACCATCGAGAGCCTGGGCGGCGAATATCGCTGGCAACACAAGGTCGAAGAGATCGACGTTGAAACCGCCGCCGACGGATCGCGCCAGATCAAGGGCCTGAAGCTCTCGACCGGCGCCTATCTGGAGGCCCAGCACGTGGTGCTGGCCGTCGGCCACAGCGCCCGCGACACCTTCGAGATGCTGCATGACCGGGGCGTCCAGATCGAGGCCAAGCCCTTCTCGATCGGCGTGCGGATCGAGCATCCGCAGTCCTGGATGGACAAGGCGCGGTTTGGCGACTGCGCGGGTCACCCGGATCTAGGCGCTGCCGACTACAGCCTGTCGCATCACTGCAAGGACGGCCGGACGGTCTATAGCTTCTGCATGTGCCCGGGCGGCACGGTCGTGGCGGCGGCTTCCGAACCGGGCCGCGTCGTAACCAACGGCATGAGCCAGTATTCGCGCAACGAGCGCAACGCCAACTCCGGCTTCGTGGTCGGCATCGATCCCGAGCGCGACTTCCCCGGCCATCCGCTGGCGGGCGTCGAGCTTCAGCGCAAGTGGGAGTCGCTGGCCTATGTGGCAGGGGGCTCGACCTATGCCGCGCCGGCCCAGAAGGTCGGCGACTTCCTGGCGGGTCGGCCGTCCAGCGATCTTGGCGTGGTAGCGCCGTCCTACAAGCCGGGTGTTCATCTGACCGACCTTTCGGCCTGCCTGCCGGCGTTCGTCATCGACGCCATGCGCGAGGCCCTGCCGGTGTTTGGTCGCCAGATCGCCGGCTATGACCATCCCGATGTGCTGCTGACCGGGGTCGAGACCCGCACCTCCTCGCCCATCCGCATCACGCGCGGCGAAGACTTCCAGAGCCTCAATACGGCAGGTCTCTATCCGGCCGGCGAAGGCGCTGGCTATGCCGGGGGTATCCTGTCGGCCGCCATCGACGGCATCAAGGTCGCCGAGGCCGTGGCCAGGGCCTACGCGGCCTGACAGCCCATCAGTGGGCCGCCGTGCCCTTGCGGTGATGCCACAGGTGCAGGACCCCGGCGATGGCGCCGCCGATGACCATCCCGACCACGGCGGAGCCCAGGGCAAAGGCCAGCCAGCCGGTCACTGCGCCCACAACCGGCGCGCCATGGGCCCAGTGCGAGAAGCCTTCGACCCAAACGGGGATCGGCGTCAGGTGGAAGTGTTCCAGCCCGTGCACGATGATCCCGCCGCCGACCCACAGCATGGCGGCGGTGCCGATCAGGGTCAGGGCGTCCATGGTGACCGGCATGGCCTTGACCAGGCCCCGGCCCAGGCCGCGAAGCCCGGCGTTCTTGCCCTTGGCCAGGTGCAGGCCGATGTCATCCATCTTCACGATCAGTCCGACCACGCCATAGACACCAATCGTGAGCAGCAGACCCACCAGGGCCAGGGCTCCGGCCTGGACGAACAGAGGCCGGCCGGCCACATCGTTCAGGGCAATGGCCATGATCTCGCCCGACAGGATCAGGTCGGTGCGGATCGCGCCATTGACCTTCTGGGTTTCCAGTTCCGGACCGCTGAGCGCCAGCTCCTCGGGCTCGTCGGCGCCCTCCTCGCCGCTGAAGGCTTCCAGCACCTTCTCGGCCGCCTCGAAACACAGATAGGCCCCACCCACCATCAGGATCGGCGTCACCGCCCAGGGCGCGAACGCGCTGAGCAACAGGGCGCCGGGCAACAGGAAGAAGAACTTGTTCTTCAACGATCCCATCGCGATTTTCCACACGATCGGCAACTCGCGATCCGGCGTGAAACCCATCGCATAGCCGGGCGTAACCGCAGCATCATCGACAACGACGCCAACAGCCTTGGAACCGGCCTTACCGGCAGCCCCGGCAACATCGTCGAGCGAGGCGGCGGCAATCTTGGTGATGCCGGCGACGTCATCCAGCAGGGCGGCGAGACCAGAAGGCATGGGGCATCCCGAGGCAAATCAAGACAGACGAACGCGCGGCAAGGTGTGGTGATCCGCTTTCATTGTCGACCTCCCCTGAAAGGATCACAGCCCATAAGCGCTTGCCTGACGCTGGGTGAGCACTGAGAGCCTGTCAGAATGGACATCGCCGCCGCCCTCGCCCGCCTCGCGCCTCGCCTGTCGCCCACGGCCAAGACGGCGCTGAACGCCCACCGGCTGTCGGGCGGGGCCAGCCTGGAAACCTGGGCCTTCGATCTGGATGACGGCACGCCGCTGATCCTGCGTCGCCGCCCCGACAATGCCCCGCCGCGTGACACCGCCCAGCCCCTGGCCTCCGAGGCCGCCCTGATCCGCGCCGCCACCACGACCGGCGCGCCGGTCCCGGTGGTGGTGCTGGTCTGTGATCCCGGCGATGAGCTCGGCGAGGCCTATGTCATGCGCCGGCTGGAGGGCGAGACCCTGGGCAAGCGTATCGTGCGCGATGCCGCCTTCGACGCCGTCCGCCCCGATCTGGCCCGGCGCTGCGGCGCGGTCCTGGCCCAGATCCACGCTACGCCGCTCGATGGCCTGCCGCCCCTGGCCACCTCGGACGCCCTGGGCGAACTGGCGCGCTACGAAGACGTCTATCGCGAGACCAACGCCGCGCGGCCCACCTTCGAGGCGGCGTTCCGCTGGCTGGAGAGCGCCGCGCCGACGCCGGTCCCGTCCGTGCTGGTGCATGGCGATTTTCGCAACGGCAACCTGATGATCCACCCCCAGGGCGGCCTCGTGGGCGTGCTGGACTGGGAGCTGGCCCATCTGGGCGATCCGGCCGAGGACCTGGGCTGGATCTGCGTCAATTCCTGGCGCTTTGGCCAGTGGCGTAGGCCCGTCGGCGGCTTTGGCGACTATCAGGCCCTGCTGGACGGCTATGCCCAAGCCGGCGGCGGCGAGATCCCGCTCTCTCGTGTGCAGTTCTGGCAGGCCCTGGGCTCACTGAAATGGGGCGTCATCTGCCTGATGATGTATTCCAGCTTCGCGACCGGCGCCGATCCCTCCATCGAGCGGGCCATGATCGGACGGCGGGTCAGCGAGACCGAGATCGATCTGGTTCACCTGATGGAGGTCATGGCGTGATCACCTGCCCCACTGCCGCCGAACTGCGCAGCGCGCTGGAGCGGTTCGACACGATGGACGACGGCGACGGCCGCCAGGCCTTCCTGTCGCGTGTGGCCGACAACGCAAGGGCCCTGCTGGCGCGCGAGGCCACGCTGGGCCAGACCGCCGAGCAAGCGGAACGAGCTAGGCTGGTCGATCTGCTGGGTGTCGAGGGCGATGTTGATCACCTCAATGGGAAACTCTGCCAAGCCCTGGCGTCGGGGGCCCTGGCCCCACGCGATCCCGCCGTGCTGGCTCACCTTCGGGCCAGCGCCATCGATCGCATCGCCATCGACCAGCCGACCTATTGCGGGCTGGAGGCCTTGATGGCCACGCGGGCCTGAGCATCGGCCTCGATGTCGGCATAGAACAGGTTGTAGCCGGCCACCTTGTGACGGTCGGCCCACGAACCGGCATCGCGTAGCGCCGTCGATTTGGGCCGGCCGGTGTGCAGCAGGCCATCCTCGCACTGGGCCCAGACCTGGCGCTGCAGGAAGGCCGGCCGGGCGCCCCACTCCAGACCCGTGGCGTTGGCGGCGCCCAGGTTCAGCCGGGCCGGCGCGCGCATCTCTCCGGTTCCGCCCAGCAAGGGATTGAAACACAGCGCCTTGCGGCCATCCAGGTCGATCAGCTGGTCGCCGTCGTCCCAGATCAGCGAGCGATGGGTCAGGTCCTGCATCCTCTGGAAATCACCCTCCTGCAGCGACGCCCAGGCCGCGACGCAGCCGATCCGCGCTTGGCCGTCACAGGCCGGGATGGGCGCCATCGGGCCGTACTCCTGCGCGGGAGCCACGGTCTCGATCAGATAGGCCGCCACCAGCCGCTGCTTGATTGCGGGATGGGCCGCGACCTCTTCGCGCAGCAGCCGCGCGGCCATTGACCCGCCCTGCTCGACGCCGACCAGGATGAACGGCCGACCGCGATTATAGTCCTTCAGATAGAGCTGGAACGCCGCGCGCACGTCACCATAGGCAAAGCGCCTCGCCGCCCGGGCATCGTCGCGCAGCGTCAGATAGGTGTAGAGGCTGGCCTGACGGTAACGCGGCGCGAAGACCCGCCCCACCCGGTAGAACGGCCCGGCATAGTTGGGCAGCACCACCCGCGACAGAAACCGCTGGGCGCGGGGCTGGTCGATGGCGCCGTTCCAGTCCTGGCCGCCGTCGAAGGTGGTGGGATGGACGAAGAACACATCGACCGGAGGCTCGCCCGAGGCGGGCTGCGCCGGAGACTTCGGCAACAGGGCCCAGGATGCGGCCTTGGCATAGTCCGGGGCCGGCGGCGGCTTGTAGGTGAGGAACGGAACCTTGGGGTCCAGCGCGTTGCTGAGGATGTCGTAGCGCCACACGAAGGCGGCGGCGACCACCAGCCCCGCCAGCAGCACCGCCCCGGCGAAGATCCACCGTTTGAAACCCTTGAAGCGTTCGCCCATGCGTCGTGGTTACACCAAGCGCAGGCCGCGATTAAGCCCCCTCCTGCCCGATGATCGCCACCGAGCAGACATTGCTGGCCGGCGCACCGCCCAGATTGTGGGTCATGCCGAACACCGGGTCTTTCAACTGCCGGGGCCCGGCCCTGCCCTGCAGCTGCAGGTACATCTCGTAGAGCATCCGCAGTCCCGACGCGCCGATGGGGTGGCCAAAGCACTTCAGTCCCCCGTCGATCTGGCAGGGCACGCCGCCGTCAGCGTCGTAGAAGCCGTCCATCACGTCGCGCCAGCCCTGCCCTTCGGGCGAGATGAACAGGTCCTCCATGGTCACCAGCTCGGTGATCGAGAAGCAGTCATGCACCTCGATCATCGAGATCTGCTCGCGCGGTCGCTCGATGCCGGCTTCGCGATAGGCCTTGCCGGCCGCGATGCGGGCAGTGTGGAAGTGGCTGCCGTCCCAGCCGTTGTACTGGCTCTCATAGCCGTTGGAGACCGACAGCTGCAGTGCCTTGACCATGGCCAGGTTCTTCTTGCCCATCGCCTTGGCAATTTCCGGCGTAGTGACGATGGCGCAGGCCGCGCCGTCCGATACGCCGCAGCAGTCGAACAGGCCCAGCGGCTCGGCGATCATCGGGGCGTTCAGCACCTGGTCCACCGTGATCGGCTTTTGCAGGTGAGCCTTGGCATTCTTGGCCCCGTTGGCGTGGCTCTTGACCGAAACATGGGCGATGGCCCGTTTCAGGTCGTCTTTCGAGACCCCGTGCTTGGCCCGGTAGGCGCTGGCCAGTTGGGCGAAGTTGCCCGGGGCCGAGCCGTTGGGCATGACCTGCGGCGTCAGGGTGCCGGGATTGGCCACGGGCAGACCGCCATAGCCGGTGTCCTTCAGCTTCTCGACGCCCAGGGCGATGGCGATATCGGCCGCGCCCGAGGCAACGGCATAGACAGCGCCCCTAAAAGCTTCCGACCCCGAGGCGCAGAAGTTCTCCACCCGGGTCACGGCGATATTGGGCAGGCGCAGGGCAATCGACATCGGCGTGCCGCCCTTGCCCGTACCCATCTCGTCGACATGGGTCGAGAACCAGGCCGCGTCCAGCTGGCTGGGTTCAATGCCGGCGTCGCTCATGGCCTCGATATAGGCCTCGACCATCAGGTCGTCGGGACCGGCGTCCCAGCGCTCGCCGAACTTGCTGCAGCCCATCCCCAGGATGGCGACCTTGTCGCGAATGCCCTTGGCCATGGTGGTGCTCCCTAAACTTGGCTCGGCTTGGAGGCCGTTTTGATTGGGTGTATGTTTGGCCGCATGACGCGGATCATCCTCACCGACGAAGCGGATCGCTTCGCCCGCCAAGTGGTGGAGCAAACCGGCGATAGCCTCGCCGATGTCGTCACGCGCGCTCTTCGCGCAGAGGCCGAACGGACGCCGCCGAAGCTCCAGAAACCCCGCACACGTGAAGAGAAACTAGCGTTCATGACCGAGTTGCAACGGCGTTCTGCAGCTCTACCAGTACTCGACCCGCGCTCACCCGAGGAGATGCTGTACGACGAGGACGGCCTTCCTAGGTGATCGTCCTCGATACCTCCGCCGTATTGGCGATGTTGTGGAAGGAGTCGGAGGCCGTCTCCTTCCTGGACGCTATCGTCGGTGTAGATGGCCTTCTGATGTCCGCTCCCACCCGCCTCGAGCTCCAGATCGTCGGCCTGCGGCGTAAAGGCCCTGGCGAAGGGGAGAACATCGCGCGGTTCGTTGACGACTTCGATGTTATGATCGAGCCTTTCGATACGGTCCAACTTGACCTGGCCTCGTGGGCATATGAGACCTACGGCAAGGGCCGCTTTGGCCTGAACTATGGCGACTGCTTCAGCTATGCCCTGGCCAAGTCCCGTGACCTGCCGCTGCTGTTCAAGGGCGAGGATTTCGCCGCCACCGATGTGAAGCGCGCGGTCTGACACGGCCCTATTCCGCCGCCACAGCCGACGCGGAAGAGACGGCCGACCGATCCGGTGCCGCCTTCCAGAAATAGCGGACGAAGCCCCGCTTCTCGTCGACGTCCTTGATCCGGAACACCATCTTGACCGGCAGACCGGTGTCGACGTCGCCGGGCGACACATCGGTGATGTCCATCATGATCCGGCCGCCGCCTTCGAAAACGATCATGCCGTAGTGGTTGGGCGGGGCCATCGAGAAGGTCAGGTAGTCGGCCGAATAGCTGAGCACCGACGCTTTTCGTTCGGCAAAGCGATAGGGCTCCTGGGTGTCCACGGCAGGGTTGTTGGGGGCCACCGAGATGCGGGTGCGGGGAAACTGCACGACGCCGCTCTCACGGCAACGACCGCCGACCAGCCCCAGGATCATGTCCTCGTTGCGATAGAGGGTGGTCAGGGCGGTCTTGTTGTCCTTCTCGGCCCGCATGCCCTTGTCCCATTCGACCAGACCATTGAAGGTCAGGAACTTCATGTAGTTGGTCTCTTCCTGGCGGTCGGCCAGCGCGCCCGTCACGCCCCGCGCAGGGCGCGGGCACTGCCCCGTGGCCCGGAACACCAGCGCCTCGGCGCCCTGGCCAAACTGGGCCACGACGATGATCTCACCGGCCTGGGCCTGCTCCAGGGCATGGGCCAAAAGGATCGGTCCGTGGGCGCAGCCGGCTTCGCCCATCACGGCGGCCAGGTTGTCGCGCACCGCTTCGGGCCGGATGCCCAGCCCCTTGGCCAGGGTCGCGGCCATGCCGGCAAAGGTCGAGGGGAAGCAGAAGTGCGCCACGTCCGATGCGGCCACGCCCGCCGCCTCAAGGGCCCGCTTCACGGCGGGCGGGACCAGCTTGACGATGCCCTCATCGCGGATCCAGCGCTCTTCCCACTGATAGTCGAAGCCGCCGTCATTGCCCCGGAAGTGGTCGACGAAATCGTCGGTCACACTGCCCCGACCCAGCAGCTCGGCCGCGCCGGGGTCTGCGGTCACAACAAAGGCCGCCGCGCCGTCACCGCAGTCCAGCTCCAGCGCCGAGGCCGCACGTGTCCGGCGATGCTCGCCCGCCGTCACGAGCGCGGCCCTGGCCACCCCGCCCTGCACGGCCGCCAGGGCCTGACCCAGGGCGGTCAAACCACAGCGCTGCGAGCCGGTGACGTCACTGGCGCTGATGGACTTCTCGAGAGTCAGTGCTGCTGAAACAATGCCGGCATTCAGCCTGTCGGCGAACGGGGCCGTCGTGGAGGCAAAATAGAGCGCGTCGATCTGGCTGCGATCATCGCTCGCGCCAAGAGCGTCGCGAGCCGCCTCGACCGCCATGGTCAGGGCGTCCTCATCCCAGTTGGCCATCGAGCGCTCGCCCTTGCCCTTGGACCTGAGATTCGGAGCGACCCAGGCATTGGCCTCAACCACCGCCTTGCGGCTCAGACGCAAACGCGGCGCATAGGCACCCCAGGCGGCGATACCAACCATGTTCCACTCCCTGATCGCCGCCCGTTTCAGCGACTTATCAGCGGTTAGCTTACGCTCGCGGAAGGGGTCGGCAAGTGTGACGTGGCGGCAGGTCTGGCAGCTTTTTCGCGCGTCGTGCGCCCGTCACCGGTAAGGATCATCCGTATTCAGATAACCCGCCACATAGTCCTCGACGCCGTCCTCCAGCACGGTCATCGGCGCGGAATAGCCAGCCGCCCGCAGCCGGCTCATATCGGCCTGGGTGAAGTACTGGTACTTGCCCCGCAGCACTTCGGGCATGTCGATATAGCTGATGTCCGGGGCCCGCCCGATGGCCTGGAAGGTCGCCTCGGCCAGGTCCTTGAAGCTGCGGGCCTGGCCTGAGCCCAGGTTGTAGACCCCGTTGACCTGCGGATTATCGGCCAACCAGGCCACGATATCGGCCACGTCGCGCACATAGACGAAGTCGCGCAGCTGACCGCCGTCCTCATAGTCTGGGTTGTGTGACTTGAAGAGCTTGACGCCCTCACCCGCCGCGATCCGGGGCCAGATCTGGCAGACCACCGACTTCATGCCGCCCTTGTGGTCCTCGTTAGGGCCGTAGACGTTGAAGAACTTCAGCCCCGCCCACTGCAGCGGCGCCCGGCCCCGTGCGGCTTCACGGACGGCATAGATGTCGAACAGCGCCTTGGACCAGCCATAGGCGTTGAGCGGCCGCAGGGCTTTGAGCGACTCGATGTCGTCCTTGCCGTCGAACCCCAGGGCGCCGTCGCCATAGGTCGCCGCAGAAGACGCATAGATCATCCGCCGGCCACGCTGGGCGCACCAGTCCCACAGGTCGCGGGACAGGCTGAAATTGGCGTGGATGATCTTGTCGGCGTCCGGCTCGGTCGTGGACGAGACCGCGCCCATGTGAATGACCAGCTCCACGTCGCCGCCGCGCTTGGCCAGCCAGTCGAACAGGTTCTCGGGTGCCACGAAGTCGGCGATGGGGTGCTTGGCAATGTTGCGCCACTTGCCCAGGGCCGCGTCGCGCAGGCGATCGCAGACCACAACATCGATATCCGGATCCTCACACAGGCGCGCGACGATGTTGGAGCCGATGAAGCCGGTGCCGCCGGTGACGAGGACGGTGCGACGGGTCATCGGATCAGGCCGCGCGCTTGGTCAGGGCGTCGTATTCGAGCAGGTTGGCGACCAGGGCCTCGAACTGGCTCATCGGCACCATGTTGGGGCCGTCAGACGGCGCGTTATCGGGGTCGGGGTGGGTTTCCATGAACACGCAGGCCACGCCGATCGAGACCGCCGCGCGGGCCAGCACCGGCACGAACTCGCGCTGACCACCGGACGATCCGCCCAGGCCGCCGGGCTGCTGCACGCTGTGGGTGGCGTCGAAGACCACCGGGCAGCCGATCTCCTTCATGATCGGCAGGCTGCGCATGTCGCTGACCAGGGTGTTGTAGCCGAACGACACGCCGCGCTCGCAGGCCATGACATTGGGATTGCCCGCGCCGGTCACCTTGGCGATGACGTTCTTCATGTCCCACGGGGCCAGGAACTGGCCCTTCTTGATATTGATCGCGCGGCCCGTGGCGGCTGCGGCCAGCAGCAGATCGGTCTGGCGGCACAGGAAGGCCGGGATCTGGATCACGTCGACCGCCTCGGCCACCGGGGCGCAGTGGCTGATCTCGTGAACATCGGTCAGGGTGGGCAGGCCAGTGACCTCGCGGATCTCCTGGAAGATCGGCAGGCTGTCATGCAGCCCGATGCCGCGCTGGGCGTTGGCCGAGGTGCGATTGGCCTTGTCGTAGGAGGTCTTGTAGATCAGACCGACGCCGAGGCGATCGGCCATCTCCTTCAGGGCGTGGGCGGTCTCCAGCGCGTGCTGGCGGCTCTCCATCTGGCAGGGACCGGCGATGATCGACAGCCGCTCGCCGTTACCGATGCGGACGGGCGCGCCGGTCGGGGTCTTGATCTCGACAACGGCGTTGGGGGCTACGGCTTGGGGCTGACTCAAGGCAAGGCTTCCGGCGAAGTGAAGAATTCAGGCCAGACAGGTGGCCCCAGAAGCGGAACGGTGCAAGTGCGGATCGACATCCAAGGCGACGGACCCATCCTGGTGTGGCTGCGCAAGGACCTGCGCCTGGCCGACAATCCCGCCCTACAGGCGGCCCTGGCCACCGGCCGGGCGGTGGTTCCGGTCTACATTCTCGACGAAACGCCCGGCGTGCGGCCCATGGGCGGGGCCTCGCTGTGGTGGTTGGACAAGTCGCTGCGGGCTCTGACCGCCGACATCGAAGCACGCGGCGGGCGGTTGATCCTGCGACGCGGCCGGGCCGCCGCCGTGCTGGACGAGCTGATCGCCGAGACCGAGGCCGCAGGCGTGGTCTGGAACCGCCTCTACGACAAGGCCGCCATGGATCGCGATGCGGCGATCAAGGCCGACCTGCGAGGCCGGGGTCTGGCCTGCAAAAGCTATAATGCCGGCCTGCTCAACGAGCCCTGGACGGTCAAGAACGGCTCTGGCGAGGGCTACAAGGTCTTCACGCCTTACTGGCGGGCCGCTCGCGAGCACATCGGCGAGGTGACTGTATCGCCTGCGCCGGCCGCCCTGCCCGCCCCGACGCGCCAGCCGCCCAGCGAGCGACTGGCGGACTGGGGCCTGCATCCCACTGCGCCCGACTGGTCCGGCGGCTTCTCGCTCTGGACGCCCGGCGAGGCCGGCGCGGCCGAGCGGCTTTCAGCGTTCCTGGCCGGCAAGGTGCTGAACTATGCCGACCAGCGCGACATCCCCGGCGTCGAGGTCACCTCGCGTCTGTCGCCGCATCTGCATTTCGGCGAGATCGGCCCGCGCCAGGTCTGGGCAGCAACCCGGGCCGCCATCACCGCCGGCGCTGTCCCCGCCGCCCAGGGCGACAAGTTCCTGTCCGAGGTCGGCTGGCGGGAATTCAACCATTCCATCCTTTTCCACCGCCCCGACATCACCACCGCCAATTTCCGGGCCGAGTTCGACGCCTTCCCCTGGAACCGCGACGACGCCGCCTTCACGGCCTGGACGCAAGGCCGGACCGGCTATCCCATCGTCGATGCGGGCATGCGCGAGCTGTGGACCACCGGGTTCATGCACAATCGCGTGCGGATGATCGTGGCCTCGTTCCTGGTCAAGCACCTGCTGATCGACTGGCGCGACGGCGAGGCCTGGTTCTGGGACACCCTGGTCGATGCCGACCTGCCCAACAATGTCGGCAACTGGCAGTGGACCGCTGGCAGCGGCGCCGATGCCGCGCCCTACTTCCGCATCTTCAACCCCATCACCCAGGGCGAGAAGTTCGATCCCCGCGGGGTCTATGTGCGGCGCTGGGTCCCGGAACTCTCGACCCTGCCGGACGCTGTTATCCACAGGCCATGGACATCGCCGGCGCATCTCAGCATCACCGCCAAGCGTATCTATGCCCGACCGATCGTGGATCACGCCTTTGCCCGGGAACGGGCCCTGGCTGCCTATCAGAGCCTGAAGGGCGGCTGACAGGATTTACGGCCCCGGTCACGCGAGCGTTTATACCTGGAGTGAACATGCGGACTGCCATGACCTGCTCGGACACAGTGCTCTGGAAAGACCCCGCCCTGAAGAGCGCACCGGGCGCCTTTCGGGCCGTCGTCCGCATCGCCGCAGAAAACTGGGCCGTGGGTTCGCTGATCTTCATCCTGCCGTCGGGCAAGCGCTTCGAGATCGCCGGCAAGGAGCCCGGCCCCCATGCCGTGATCCAGGTTCGCGACTACCGCTTCGTACGCCGGGCCCTGGCGGCCGGCGACATCGGCTTTGCCGAAGGCTTCATGGCCGGAGAATGGGAAACCCCGGACCTGACAACCGTGCTGGAGGCCTTCTCCCTGAACTTCGACCGCCTGCATGAGCTGGTCGAGGGCAACGGGGTGATGCGGGCCGTCAACGCCCTGCTGCACCTGTTCAACCGCAACGACCGCAAGGGCTCGCGCAAGAACATCCACGCCCACTATGACCTGGGCAACGCCTTCTATTCGCGCTGGCTGGACCCCGGCATGACCTATTCCTCGGCCCTCTATGAGCGGCCGGGCCAGTCCCTGGACGAGGCCCAGACGGCCAAATATGCGGCGCTGGCCCGCACGCTCGACCTCAAGCCCGACCACCA
This sequence comes from Caulobacter sp. AVps18, assembly GCF_058681425.1. Lineage (NCBI taxonomy): Bacteria > Pseudomonadati > Pseudomonadota > Alphaproteobacteria > Caulobacterales > Caulobacteraceae > Caulobacter > Caulobacter sp. AVps18. The sequence goes on along the minus strand of NZ_CM178737.1, from coordinate 2,999,417 downwards.
TGTGCTGGAGATCGGCTGTGGCTGGGGCGGGTTTGCCGACTATGCGGCCCGCGAGGTCGGTGCCCGCGTCACCGCCATCACCATCTCGCAGGCCCAGCACGACTTCGCCCGCAGGCGGATGTTCGAGGCAGGCCTGAACGAGCGGGTCGACATCCAGCTGATCGACTATCGCGACGTGCAGGGCCGTTTTGACCGCGTCGCCTCCATCGAGATGTTCGAAGCGGTCGGCGAGGAATACTGGCCCACCTATTTCGGCAAGATCCGCGACGTGCTGGTCCCCGGCGGACAGGCCGGCCTGCAGATCATCACCATCCGCGACGAGCTGTTCGAGCACTACCGGACCCAGACCGACTTCATCCAGCGCTACATCTTTCCGGGCGGCATGTTGCCCAGCGAGGAACGCCTCAGGGTCCAGACCGATCAGGCGGGTCTCTCGTGGACGGAAATCAACCGCTTCGGCCAGAACTATGCCGACACCCTGGCCCAGTGGGCCGTGCGCTTCGAGGCTGCCTGGGACGAGATCAAGGGGCTGGGCTTCGACGAGCGCTTCCGCCGCCTGTGGCGGTTCTATCTCAGCTATTGCGAGGCAGGCTTCCGCACCGAGCGCACCAATGTGATCCAGCTAGGGCTCAGCAAGGCCTAGACGTTTCGCCTTCGCCTCGCGACCTTGGGTGTGCGTAGATAGCCAAAAGCACAACGAGGTCGCGCCCCATGAACCTCTACACCATGGTCCTGGATTTCCACGGGGGGACCTACATCACCCAGTTCGACGCCCAGACGGCGGTTGACGCGGTGACCGCCTGGTGCGGCGAGCTTCAGGACGAGCAACTGCTGGGCGAGGTCTCGTCCGATATCGCCGAGGGCATCATGATCGACGCGGTCGAGAACCGGCTGGTCGAGGTGGAGGGCCTGCACAATGTCTGGTGCGCCGCCACCACCGCCGGCGGGCCGCTGGCCCTGCTGAACGTCATCGAGACGCACGGCGGCGCGACCTAAACCCCCATCGCCCTGCGCGTTGCCGCCGCCTTGGCCCGGAAGGCGACGCGCTCGGCGTCAGGCATTTTCGACAGGGTCTTGAGCGGCATCATCATCCGCCCCAGACCCGCCAGGCGCTTTTCGTGGCGGTCGAGGAAGTTCCAGTAGAGGGCGTTGAACGGACAGGCCCCCTCGCCCAGCCGGTCCTTGACGTCATAGCGACAGCCTTTGCAGTAATCGCTCATCCGGTCGATATAGGCCCCGCTGGCGGCGTAGGGCTTTGACCCGACAATGCCGCCGTCGGCAAAGGTGGCCATGCCACGCGTATTGGGCATCTCGACCCATTCATAGGCGTCGGCGAACACCACCATGTACCAGTCGTCCACCGCGTCAGGGTGCACCCCCAGCAGCATGGCCAGGTTGCCCGTCACCATCAGCCGCTGGATGTGATGGGCATAGGCATGATCGCGGACCGCCGTCACCGCATCGGCCACGCAGGCCATGTCGGTCTGGCCCGTCCAGTAGAAGGCCGGCAGCTGGCCCTGGGCGTCGAGCGCATTGCGCTGGCCGTACTCCGGCATCTTCAGCCAGTAGACGCCGCGCACAAACTCGCGCCAGCCGAGGATCTGGCGGATGAAACCCTCAACCGCATTCAGCGGCGCGCGGCCCTCGCGCCAGGCCGCCTCGGCCCGCCGGCAGATCTCCAGCGGGTCCAGCAGGCCGATGTTGAGGGCCGGCGAGATCAGGCTGTGCCACAGAAACGGCCGCCCCCAGCTCATGGCGTCCTGCCAGTCGCCAAACCCGGCCAGCATGTCGTCGAAGAAGTGATCCAGGATCGCCCCGGCCTCGTCGGGATTGGTCGGCCAGCCAAAGCCCTCGGCGGTTCCGAAGTGATCCTCAAAGCCGCTTGCGACCATCGCCGTCACGGCCTGGGTGGTGGGATTTGCCGGCGTGCGCAGGCGCTGGGGCGGACGCACCCCGGCCGGCAGCTTGCGACGGTTCTCGGCGTCATAGTTCCACTGCCCGCCGGCCGGCTTGTCGCCGTCCATCAAGAGGCCGGTCTTGCGCCGCATCTCGCGGTAGAAATACTCCATCCGCAGCTCCTTGCGGCCCTCGGCCCAGGCGGCGAACTCCTGGCGCGAGCACAGGAAGCGGTCGTCCTCTCGGGTCTCGAACGGGACAGTCAAAGAGTCAGCCAGGGCCAGCAGATGAGCCTCCAGCCCCCACTTGCCGCAGGCCGTCCGGATCACCCGCCCCAGACCCTCCTCGTCGAGGGCCCGGCGGATCTCCCCGGCGATCGAGCCGCTATTGGCCGGGTCGTCAAGCGTCACATAGCGAACCCGGACACCCCGCGCCCTCAAACGATCAGCGAACTGCCGCATGGCCGACCAGACCAGGATCAGCTTTTGCTTGTGATGCTTCCAGGCCGTGGCCTCGGCGACCGACTCGGTCATCAGCACCACGTCGCAGGCCGGATCGAGGCCCGACAGGGCCGAAAGGCTTTCACTCAGCTGGTCGCCCAGCACCAGGCGCAGGGAACCCTGCCCCCGGTTCATGCGAGAATGCCCATCTGCTGGCGCCCGTCTTCAGGAAAACTGGGCTTGCGTCCGCGCCCTTCGGCACGATCTACCATGCCTCACCGCCTTTGCAGCCAGAAGCGTTCCCAGATCCCGCCATGTCCGTAAAATCCAGCGTCCTGGACGCCATCGGCAATACCCCCCTGATCCGTCTCAACCGCGCCAGTGACGCGACCGGCTGCGAGATCCTGGGCAAGGCCGAGTTCATGAACCCCGGCCAGTCGGTCAAGGATCGCGCCGCCCTGGGCATCATCCGCGATGCCGAGGCCAGGGGCCTGCTGAAGCCCGGCGGGCGCATCGTCGAGGGCACGGCCGGCAATACCGGCATCGGCCTGGCCATGGTCGCCTCGGCGCTGGGCTACAAGACCACCATCGTCATCCCCCGCACCCAGAGCCAGGAAAAGAAGGACGCCATCCGCCTGCTGGGCGCCCAACTGGTCGAGGTGGACGCCGTCCCCTATTCCAACCCCGACAACTATGTCCGCTATTCGGGCCGGCTGGCCGAAGAGCTGGCGGCCAGCGAGCCCAACGGCGTGATCTGGGCCAACCAGTTCGACAACCTCGCCAACCGGCAGGCCCACTACCTGAACACCGGCCCGGAAATCTTCGATCAGACAAACGGTAAGGTCGACGGCTTCATCTGCGCCGTCGGTTCGGGCGGCACCCTGGCCGGGGTGGCGCAGGCCCTGCGCGAACGCAAACCTTCGGTGAAGATCGGCCTGGCCGACCCGTACGGCGCATCGCTCTACAGCTGGTACGCCGACGGCGACATGAAGTCGGAGGGAACCTCGATCAGCGAGGGTATCGGCCAGGGCCGGATCACCGCCAACCTCGAAGGCCTGGTCATCGACCACCCCTTCCGCATCGACGACACCGAGATGCTGAATGTGGTCTTCGACCTCGTGCAGCACGAAGGGATATGCCTGGGCGGCTCGTCGGGCATCAATGTCGCCGGAGCCATCCACATGGCCCGGGCCATGGGCCCCGGCCACACCATCGTGACCATCCTGTGCGACCACGGCTCGCGCTACCAGAGCAAGATCTTCAACCGCGCCTTCCTTGAAGAAAAGGGCCTGCCGGTGCCGGGGTGGATGTGATCAAGAGCGCTTAAGGGCGTCCGCGCCCTTGCCCTGCGTCGTCGATCCCGCAATCCTGCCGTCCTCACAACTGGGGCGAGTCAGACCCCGAAAGGCCGCGCCATGCCCGTGAACACCGTCGTCGATCCCCTGGTCTCCACCGCCTGGCTGGCCGACCATCTCGAGGCGCCGGACGTGCGCATCGTCGACGCGTCCTGGTTCATGCCCGGCACGCCGCGCGACCCGAAGGCGGAGTTCCAGCTGGCCCATATTCCGGGCGCAGTGTTTTTCGATATCGACGAGATCTCCGACGAGACCTCCGACCTGCCGCACATGCTGCCCAGCGCCATCAAGTTCGCCTCGCGGGTGCGCAAGCTGGGTCTGGGCGACGGTTCGCGCATCGTCGTCTATGACAGCACCGGCATCTTTCCGGCCGCGCGGGTCTGGTGGACGTTCCGGGCCATGGGCCACGAGGACGTGGCGGTGCTGGACGGCGGCCTGCCCAAATGGATCGCCGAGGGCCGCCCGATCGAGGACGGCCCGGCCATGGCCCAGGAGCGCCACTTCACCTCGCGCGTCCAGGCCGACATCATTCGCTCGGTCGAGCAGATGAAGACCATCGTCGAGACCGGCCGCGAACAGATCATCGACGCCCGCCCGCCGGGCCGCTTCACCGGCGAGGTCCCCGAACCCCGCGCCGGCCTGCGCGGCGGCCATATGCCAGGCGCTCGCAACATCCCGCTCGGCGCCCTGATCGCCCCGGACGGCACGCTGCTTAGCGCCGACAAGCTGGCGGTCGTGTTCGCGGCCGCCGGCGTCGACACCGCCCGGCCCATCGTCTCGACCTGTGGTTCAGGCATCACCGCCTCGGTCGTCGCCCTGGCCCTGGCCCGCCTGGGCCGCCCCCGTACGGCAGTCTATGACGGCTCCTGGACCGAATGGGGCGGCCGCGAGGATACCGCCGTAGTGACGGGCGAGGCTTGATGGATCCTCCCCCTGAAGGGGGAGGTGTCGCCCCCGCGAAGGCGGGGGAGACGGAGGGGGTAGTTCTGCTGACTCGGGGCGGTCTTCCCCCTCCGGCCTGACGGCCGCCTCCCCCTTCAGGGGGAGGATTTATGGGGATACAGCGCTCTCCATCCCCGGCGCATCGCCCACAAACCCCAACCCAATCAACGCCCTGCAGAAATCTCGCACCGCGCCGTCAAACGCGCTCAAAACGCCCGGCATAATCATCCCACCTCGTCGCGGGGGAAGGGCGCCAGGCCAGCGACCGAAGCGGCGGCGGGGTGTGGTCGAGCGGGAAGCTCAAACGACGGCGGGTCAGAACCGCCAACCCTTTCGTGTCTGGCGGCGGTCGGCCGTGGAACACTAAAACGACGTCACGTCAGGGGTCGGGCGAGCAGCAGGCCGGTTCGGGAGAACCGGCAGTCCGGGTCGGGGTCGCTCCCCGGTCCGCCCGTCGGAGGCTTCAAGGCGGCGAGGCCCAAACACGGCTCAAGCGCCGCGCGCCTCTGAAAGAACGACTGCGCGGAGCGTTCGTCTTCGTCGAAACGGTATTGTCTATCCTTCATCCGGGCGAGGCCCGGACGCTTCGCAGCCCTTCCCACCGCCATCGCAGCGAAAGCGCGAGGTCGGACACACTTGCCCCCACCTGACCGGCTATCGCCGGTCGTCCGCCCCCAGCGGGGGCGGATGGTCTCATCTTCCCCCTCTGGGGGAGGACGGGCGCGCAGCGGCCCGGAGGGGGCCAGCGCCTGCCCCGGCCACGAAAAGCCCGATCCGGCATTCCCGCCTTGAACCGGCTACACCGCGCGCTCTAAACCACCCCTGTCGCCTCCCCGTCTCCCGAGTTGCCCACCATGGACCAAGACACCCAACTGATCCGCACGGGCCATGCGCAAAGCGCCAGGGCCAGGACCGTAAATCCGTTGATCCAGCGCGGGTCCACCGTGCTGCTGCCCGACGCGGCGTCGCTGTATGATGACGATCAGGTCACCTACGGGATCACCGGCCTGTCGACCCCCTCGGCCCTGCAACAGGCCCTGGCCGAGCTGGAAGGGGCGCAGAACGTCACCCTCTATCCGTCGGGCCTGGCGGCGATCACCGGTGCCCTGATGGCGGTACTAAAGGCCGGCGACGAGATCCTGGTGGTCGACAGCGCCTACAAGCCGACCCGCCGGTTTTGCGACCGGTTCCTGGGCCGCTATGGCGTGACCACCCGCTATTACGACCCCGCCCTGTCGCCCGAGGCCCTGATGGCCCTGGTCAGCGACCGGACTCGCCTGATCCTGCTGGAAGCCCCAGGCTCGCTGACCTTCGAGATGCAGGATATCCCGGCCATCGCGGCGGCCGCCAACGCCCGGGGCGTGCTGACCCTGATCGACAACACCTGGGCAGCGGGCCTGCTGTTCAAACCCCTCGCCCATGGCGTGACCCTCAGCGTCCAGGCCCTGACCAAGTATGTGGGCGGCCATTCGGACTGCTTCATGGGCAGCGTGGCGACCAATGATCCGGCGATCATCGCCCTGCTGGACAACGCCATGTGGGACGTGGGCTGGTCGGTGTCGTCGGACGACGCCTACACCATGCTGCGCGGCCTGCGCACCCTGACCACCCGGATGCCCCGCCACCAGGAGAGCGGCCTGACCGTGGCCCGCTGGCTGCAAGGCCGCCCGGAAGTGTCGCGTGTGCTGCACCCTGCCCTGCCCGGCGATGCCGGCCACGCGATCTGGACGCGCGATTTCTCCGGCGCCTGCGGGCTGTTTGGCGTAGTGCTCAAGCCTGTGCGCGAGAAAGCCGTTCACGCCTTCATCAATGCGCTGGAGCTGTTTGGCCTGGGCTTTTCCTGGGGCGGCTATGAGAGCCTGGCGATTCATTGCGATCCGCAGCTCAAGAACCGCACCATCCCGACCCACCTCGAAGGCCCGCTGCTGCGCCTGCATATCGGCCTTGAGAGCCCAGACGACCTGATCGCCGACCTCGACCGCGCCTTTGCTGCCCTGAACCTGGAAGCCACAGCCCCATGACCACCCACATCGCCCTTCTGCGCGGGATCAGCGTCGGCGGCCAGCAACCCATCGCGGCCGAGACCTTCACGGCCCTGCTGGGCGAGTTGGGCATGACCAACGCCCGCGCCGTCGGCGGGGCCAATAACCTGGTGTTCGACAGCCACGAGCGCACCGGCGCTGATCTCCAGACCCTGCTGGAGACCGAGATCCACAGCCGGCTTGGCCTGCGCACCGATGTCTATGTCCGCACCGCCCAGGCCTGGGCCGCGATCATCGCCGCCAACCCCTATACCGACTTTGCGGAAAACGATCCGGGCCTGCTGATGACGCTGTTCCTGAAGGACGCGCCGGACAAGAAGATCATCGGCGCCCTGCGCACCAAGCTGACCGGCGGCGAGCAGCTGCGCGTCGAAAGCCGCCAGCTCTATGTCACCTATCCCGACGGCGTCGGCGGCTCGAAGTTCAGCAACGGAATGGTCGAAAAGGCCCTGTCAACGCGGATCACCGGCCGTCCGTGGACCGTCGTCCAGGCGATCGGCGAGACGATCGGCGAGGCTACGGCGCCCGGCATGGAGTGAAGGACAGCAGTTCGAAACCCGCTCTAGTCTTTTGTTTTCACACGCGTTTCATGCCGAAAACCGGTTCCCACTTTTCGGAACGCGCTCTAGTCTTTTGTTTTCACGCACGTTTCATTCCGAAAACCGGTTCCCACTTTTCGGAACGCGCTTTAGAGCCGCGAAAGCGGCGCGCTGCTATCGTTTGCGGCCAGCTTGACATAGCGCTCCTCGATCCGCTGGAGGGTCGAGCGCTTCAGGGGGCGGCCGTCGCGCAGCTTGACCCAGGTGGTCTCACTGACTCCAAAGGTCTCCTGGATCTTCTCCTTGGTCGCCGCCGGCAGCGCACGGCGAAGCCGCAGGAACGCCTCCCGGTCGACCACCACCATGGCCGTAGCGCTCTCGCCGGCCATCAGCGCGCGCCCGCAACCGTGGCCTCGACCAGATCGAGGCGCGCCTTCAGGGGGTCGGTGACGACGACCGGCCCCGACGTCGAAAAGTCCAGCAGCCGGTCGCTGGCCGCCTCATAGGTCGGCCAGGCGGGCAGTCCCGCCGGGGCGGCCTGTCCCGTGCTGGCGAAGGCGATCCAGTAGGCGTGGGCCGCCTTGGCCGCCGCCGCATCGGCCGGGGTCAGGGCCGCGCCATAGCGAGCGTCCACCGTGTCGAACACGAAAGGAATTTCGGTGGCATGCGGCGCGCCCCACCAGTCCTTCCTTTGGCTTTCGGCGACGTAGGAGAAGCGGAACTGACGCACGGGCACGCCCTGGGCTGACAGCACGCGGGCCACCTTGCGAGACGGCTCAATGAACATCCGGTCGCCGGCCGCCTGCCAGCCATAGAGGCCGATAGGGGCGTCGCCCTTGGGATCGTAAAGCGCCTGCGCCTGCGCCCGCTTGTCGCCGAACGGGGCATAGACGGTGTCGGGCGTGCCGCCGAAGAAGAAGCCGTCAGCGCTGGTGGCGCCCACCAGCACCGGCATCCTGTTCCACGCGCCGGCCTCATAGGACGCCAAAGGCTCGCGCAACAGAAGTTTGCCGTCGATCATCGGCCCGCCGCCCCAGGTAGGGGTGCCCGAGGTGGCCATGTTCAAACCGTCGACCACAGCCTCGGCGGGAAGCGCCCGCAGGGCGGCCAGGGCGGCGGCGTCATCGCCGGTGATCCCGGCCTTGGTCGCAAAGGCCTGGCCCGCTGCCTCGGCCGAGCGCTGACCGGCCGGGGCCGTCAGCGGCAGGGTCGGCAGCAGGCGTGGTCGCCCGCCCCCCGACTGGATGATCGCCTTGTGGAACAGCCCCTTGGCCAGGGGCGAGGTCAGCAGGGCGTGGATCGACATCCCCCCGGCCGACTCGCCAAAGACGGTGACGTTGGACGGGTCGCCGCCGAACGCCTCGATATTGTCCCGAACCCATTGCAGGGCCGCGATCTGGTCCATCAGGGCGTAGTTGCCCAGCATCCCCTTGTCGGCGCCGGCGGCGGTCAGGGCCGGATGGGCGAAGAAGCCAAAACGCCCGACGCGGTAGTTGAAACTGACCAGCACCACTCCGTCTCGGGCAAAGCGGTCGCCGCTATAGACGGCCGGCGAGCTGCCGCCGTTCACAAAGCCGCCGCCATAGATCCAGACCATCACCGGGGCCCTGGCCTTGCTCTTCAGCGTGGCCGCCGGCGTCCAGACATTGGCGTAGAGACAATCCTCAGCGGGGGTCACGCCCAGGGGCGCGGCGTCGCCGGGGAAAGGCTTCTGCATGCAGTCGGGGCCATAGGCGACGGCGTCGCGCGGCGCAGTCCACGCCCTGGGGGCCTGGGGGGCGCGCCAGCGGAGCTCGCCCACGGGCGGGGCGGCAAAGGGCACGCCCCGGAAGGCCGCCACGCCGCCCGTCTCGGTTCCGACAACCGGCCCAAAGGTGGTGGCGACTTGCGGACCGGCCGCCCAGGCAGTGCCGGCCGAGGCCAGGACGATGCTGACCGCCAGGGCCGGGATCTTTGACAGCAGGCGCATGGTCATTCCTTACGGCTTCAGCGTCCGGGCCTTGAGCTTGGCGGCGCCCTTCAGCGCCAGGTCGGCAGAGGATGCCCCCACGGCCACCTGATAGTCACCTGCCGTGACGGTCCAGCGATGGCCCGCAACGTCGAAGCGCCCCAGCAGCCGGGGATCAGCCGCCACCGTCACGCGGCGGGTCTCGCCGGGGTTCAGGGCCACCTTCTCGAACCCGATCAGCCGTTGCAGCGGCTGCCCGGCGGCGTTGGTCAGATAGACCTGCGGCGCATCCTTGCCAGCCCGCTGGCCGGCATTGGTGACGTCAAAGCTGACCGTCAGGGTCTGACCGCCGCTGACCTTCAGATTGGCATAGCTGAAGCGGGTATAGGACAGGCCATAGCCGAACGGGAACAGCGGCTTCTGGCCGGTGGCGGCGAAGCGGCGATAGCCGACGTCCGCGCCCTCGTCATAGACGACATCGAACGGCGTCTTCTCGGGCAAGCCAAGGCCCGGCAGCGCGGCGCGGGGATACTGGTCGATGGAAGCCGGGAAGGTCATCGGCAGGCGGCCCGAGGCGTCGACCTCGCCAAACAGCACGTCGGCAATGGCCTCGCCGCCCTTGGCACCGGAGTACCAGGCCTCGACCACGGCCCCAGCCTGATCCAGCCAGGGCATGACCACCGGTCCGCCGGTCTGCAGCACCACGACGGTGTTGGGGTTGGCGGCCGTGACCGCGGCGATCAGGGCGTCCTGGCCGTCGGGCAGCGACAGGTCCGGCGCATCCTCGCCCTCGCCCATCCACTGGTTGCCGAACACCACCACCACATCGGCGGCCTTGGCGGCGGCGACCGCGGAGGCGATGTAGCGGCCATCGTTGAACTTCACGGCGGCGTCGGGGACCAGGGCGCGGATCGCGGCCAGGGGCGCGGACGGGTGCAGGATCTGGTTGCGGAAGGCGGCCATCTGCCCCTCCCCGCCCATGGGAATGCTGACCTTGGCACCGCCCGGCGCGACCACCTGGGACGAGCCGCCGCCCGACAGAACACCCGCGTCAGCATGGCCGCCGATCACCGCAATGCGCTTTGCCGTCTTGGCAAGAGGCAGCAGGCCCTCGCGGTTCTTCAGTAGCACGATACCGTCGCGGGCTGCCGCGCGAGCAACCTCGGCATTGGCCTTGTAGTCGATCTGTGCCTTGACCGGCGGGTTCTCGAACAGGCCGGCGGCGAACAGCGAGCGCAGGATACGGCGGCTCATATCCGACAGGCGGGCGGCGGGGATCTCGCCCTTTTCGACGGCGGCCTTGAGCGGCGCGCCAAACCAGACCTGGTCATCCAGTTGCTCGCCCGACTGCTGGTCCAGGCCCTTAAGCGCAAAGTCGGTGGCCCGCACTGCGCCCCAGTCCGACACCACCCAGCCCTTATAGCCCCAGTCGCCCTTGAGCACCGTGTTGAGCAGGTGGTCGTTGCCGCAGCTGTAGTGGCCATTGACCAGGTTGTAGGCGCACATCACCGAGCCGGGCTGGCCCTTTTCGATGGCGATCTGGAAGGCCAGCAGGTCGCTCTCGCGATGGGCACCCTCCTCAATCACCGAATTGGCCCAGTGGCGGTTGGTCTCCTGACCGTTCAGCGAGAAGTGCTTCACGGTCGAGACGATTTGCTGGTCCTGGATGCCGCGGATCGACTCGCCGGCCAGCGTCCCCGCCAGCAGCGGATCCTCGCCCAGATACTCGAAGTTACGGCCATTGCGCGGATCGCGGGCCAGGTTGACACCACCAGCCAGCTGCACATTGAAGCCCTTGGCCCGCGCCTCGCGGCCCACCAGGGTGCCGCCGGCATAGGCCATCTTGGCATCAAAAGTGGCCGCCAGCGACAGGCCCGAAGGCAAGGCCGTGGCACCGTCACCGGGCCGCATCCCCAGAGGATTGGTGACGCCCAGGCTGGCGTCGCTTTCCTGCAAGGCGGGAATGCCCAGACGCGGCACGCCGGGGATGTAGCCTGCTGATCCGATGGCCTCCTTGGGGATCTCCTTGATCTTGAAAGGCATGGCCATCGGGCCGTGCAGCAGGCCGATCCGCTCGTCGAGGGTCAGCTCGGCGTCCAGCAGGCGGGCGCGTTCATCCGGCGACAGCTTGGGATCCATCCAGGGACGGGCGGCCTGAGCCAGGGCGCCCGAGGCGTAGACCAGAACAGCGAAGCTGGCGGCCGCAGTCAGGGATCGGTGCATGGCGGTCATCCTCAGTAGGTCAGGCCAAAATGGATCGGGTACAGCGGCTTGTCGGAGTCGTGAGGGGCGTCTTCGGCCTGGGCCTCGACGGCAGCCATCGACGAGGGCAGTTCCAGCGGCAGCTTGCCCTGCGGCGGCGCCACGCCGGTCAGGGCGTCCAGCAAGGCCGCATCACCTGACCCGAAGTCGCCGATCAGGGCGGCGACCCTGTCGCGCACATTGGTCAGGATGGCAGGGCGATCCAGATAGACGCTGACGATGGTCGGGACCTTGGCGGCGGCGGTCTTGATCGTCTCATAGTCGGCTGCGCCGTCCTTGAACGACAGGTCGCCGTCGTGCTGGCGCGACCCGAAAGTGTAGTTGGGATAGAGGATCTGGAACGGCGCACCGACCCGGATGATGGCCAGATCGGCCTGGGCCAGGTCCGTCACCGGCGTCAGACCATGAGCCCTGGCGACATCTGGCGATACGCCCTGCAGCCACACCTTGCGGCCGGCCTTCAGCGGCAGCAGACCTTGCTTGTTCTCCAGCAAGACCAGCGAACGGCTCTGGGCGGCGCGGCCTTCGGCGACGAAGGCCGGCGAGCCGACAACGCCTTCGGCGACGGTGGCGTCGACATAGGGGTTCTCGAACAGGCCCTGCTCGAACTTGACCTTCAGCACCCGCTGGGCCGACTGGGCGATACGGGCCTGGGTGATCTTGCCGGTCCTGACGGCGGCGGCCAGCTCGGCCGTGTCCTCGACGCCGCCGAACTGGTCCAGCCCCGCATTGACGCCCTTGGCGTAGCGGTCGACCTTGGCCAGGTCCTCGACGCCCCAGGCCGTGGAAAAGCCCTGGAAGCTGGGGGTCTGCCCGGCCGGGAATCCGTTGCGGCAGGTCTCGCCACAGTCATTGGTGATCGCCCAGTCCGAAATGACCAGGCCCGAGAAGCCGTACTTTCCGCGCAGCTGTTCCGTCAGAAGTTGCTTGCTGAACCCCGCTCCGACCGCCTCCAGAGGCTTTCCGTCCAGGCTCTGGTCCTTGAGGATGGCGTAGGTGGGCATCACGCCCACCACCCCGGCCTCGAAGGCCCCAAGGAACGGTTTGACGTGCAGGGCCAGCTGGTCCTTGGGGAACACGGCGTAGCGGCCGTAGTGGTTGTGGCCGTCCAGCCCCTTGGCCGAGGCACCGTAGCCGACCCAGTGCTTGACCACCGCCGAGACGCCGCCGGGCGTCATGCCGGTGTCACCGCCCTGGAAGCCCTGGACATAGGCCTTGACCATCCTGCCCACCAGATCGGCGTCCTCGCCGAAGGTGCCGTTGATCCGCGACCAGCGTGGCTCGGTCGCCAGATCGGCCATGGGCGACAGAGCCTGATGAATGCCGACGGCGCGGTATTCCAGCCGGGCGATCTCGCCAAAGCGCCTGACCAGTCCTGCATCGCCGATCGCCGCCAGGCCGGTCGCCTCGGGCCATTGCGAGAAGCCGCCCGGGGCGACGCTGGCCCCGGCGGTGAACTGAAAGTGGTGACGCGGATCGGTGCTGACGGTGACAGGCACGCCCAGCCGGCCCCGTTCGGCCAGGGCCTGGACGGCGTTGTTCTGCTGCGCCAGCAGAGTAGCCGATCCCGACAGGCGGGTGATGAAGGTCGTGACGTGGCGCTCAAGGACCAGAGGCCGGATCTTGTCCAGGTCATAGGCGACGCCCATGCCCGACACGCCCATGGATCCGATGGCCGGCAGGGTGCCATGCATCATCTGGCCGGCCTGCTCCTCCAGCGTCATGCGGGCCACCAGATCGGCCGCGCGCTGGTCGGGGCTCAGCCGCCAGTCCTCAAAGGGTTCCAGCTTGCCGTTGCGATCCAGGTCGCGGAACGACAGACCCTCCTGGCGAAGGATCAACCCGCCTTTCGAACCCAGTACCGGCTGGGCGACCTGGGCCTGAGCGCCGCAAGCGACGGCGGCTGCGGCGCAGAGGAGAAGAACCCGAAACTTCATGTTGGAACGCTCACTCAGGGGGTTCGCGACAAAAGAACGCCCCGGCGGGCAGGGTCCGCCGGGGCTTGGAGTCGTCGGGAGGCTAGAAGGTCACGCCAAGGCGCAGGCCGTAGGTGCGCGGGGGCGCATAGAACTCGGCATTGCCATTGGTCGAGACGCCGGTGGTGGCGTTGGGCGAGGACGCGGTGCGGACGGCTTCGTCCTCGAGGTTGCGGATATAGCCCTGCAGCGACCAGCGATCATCACTGCTGGCATAGGTCAGGCTGACGTCGCTCTTGCTGAACGCCCCTTCCTTGTTCTGGGCGAAGCCATGATATTCGAGGTTCTTGGACGTCTCGTAGTGGGTCTGGATCCGGCCGGTCAGCTTGGCCCCGCTCTCCAGGTCCCAGACGTGCTGGTAGCCCAGATTGAGGGTCCATTCCGGCGTTCGGGCCATGCGACAACCCGAGAAGTCGGTCGAGCGCGGCGCAGCGGCGGCATAGTTGGCCTTGTAGCAGGCTGCGACCGCCGCATTGGCGCTGTTGTTGGCGAAACCGTCGCCCAGCGGCAGCACGAAGTCGGTGTATTCGGCGTGCAGCCAGCCCAGCGAGGCGTCGATGCGGTCGTTCTCGGTGATGACCAGATTGGTTTCCAGCTCAACCCCGTACACCTCGGCCTCATCGGCGTTCAGGGTGACAGTGGCGTTCTGGCCGGCGATCGTGCCAACCGCCGAGACCTGGAAGTCGCGATATTTGTAGAAGAACACCGAGCCGTTCAGCTGCAGGCGGTTGTCGAGGAAGCGGTTCTTGACCCCCGCCTCGTACGAGGTGATCTCCTCGGGCTCGAAAGTGTTGGCGCCCACGCCATCGAAATAGCCGCCCGCCTTGTAGCCCGTGGCGATGTTGGCATAGGCCATCGAGCTCGACGTCAGATCAAAGTCTGCGCCGACCTTCCAGTTCAGGGCGTCCCACTTGGCGTCGGCAACGTTCTTGACCACCGTGGTGGTGATCGCACCGGCCGCGTTTGTCAGATAGGTGCCGCCGTTGCGGGCCTTCTGGTCTTCGGTATAGCGCAGGCCGCCGGTGACGCGGAACCGATCCGTCAGAGCATAGGTGCCCTGACCGAAAGCCGCCCACGACTTGGCCGTCACTTCAGGCTGGATGAACGACAGGTACGAGTTGGTGCCCAGGAAAACCCGGAAGTCGACATTGTTGTCTTCAGTGAAGCGATAGAGGCCCACCACCCAGTTCAGGTCGCCGGTCTTGCCGCCCAGCCGCAGCTCATGCGACCAGGTGTAGTCCTTGCCCTTGAAGTAGTTGGGCGCGCCGGTGGCGGCGTTCTCGCCGCTGCGGTCCAGACGCGAGAAGTTGTAGCCGGCCAGATAGGTCAGGGTTCCAAAGCCCAGCTCCAGATTGGCTTCGCTGTGGGCACCGAAGAACTTGTTGTTGCGATAGATGTTGGTCGAGCAATTGCAGGCCCACGGATCGCCGGTCTGGCGCGCCGAACCATAGGCCTGGTCGCCGCCGCCTGCTCCGCCCTGGTGCAGGTAGTCCGCGCCAAGCTTGATCGAGAAGGTGTCCGTGGGCTTCCACAGGGCCTGAACGCGCGCTGACTTGTCATCCTGGTCGTAGCGGTCGTTACCACCCGTGCCCGGCCCCTTGTTCAGGGCGGTGACATAGCCGTCGTGCCGGCTCTGCTGGAAGGCAGCGCGAACCGCCAGGGTGTCGCTGACCGGCAGGTTGACCATACCCGAGGTGGTGATGGCACCGTAGTTGCCCACGTCGATGGAGCCATTGCCCTCATAGTCGAACTTGGGGGCGCGGGTGATCACGTTGATCGCGCCGGCCGTGGCGTTGCGGCCATACAGCGTGCCCTGCGGGCCACGCAGCACCTCCACCCGGTCCACATCGTAGAACAGCGCGCCCACCGAAGTGGAGCGGGCGATATAGATGCCGTCGATATGGTAGGCCACCGCCGGATCGCCGACCTCGGTGGTGTTGGTGCTACCGATACCGCGCAGGAAGATCTGGGCCGCGCCGGCGCCCGAATTGGTGATCTGAAGGGCCGGAACCTGATTGGCCAGGTCGACCACGGTCTTGATGCCCTGGGATTCCAGCTTCTCGCCGGTCACGGCCGAGAGGGTAAGCGGCGTCTTCTGGAGGTTCTCGCTACGACGCTGGGCAGTAACCACAACCTCGTCGAGTTGGGCGGGCGCGGCGTCCTGGGCCAGGGCCGCTGACGTCTGACATCCGAGCGCCGCGACGGCGGCCGAAACGAAAAGCATAGTGCGCATAGTTGTCCCCTTCCTGCGTTGGGCCGGGCTCGTCACGCACGGCGAGCAGGCTCGCCGGGGCGCGACCCGGTTCCAGTTCTGGCGTCGCGAACGACGACCGGCGATTCCTCCGACCCCTTGTTCCGGGGCTTTCAGCCAGCGCTACCGTGGCCCCGAGGGCCGCTTACGACAACGTTGTCGTTATAAGACATCACGATACGACAACGTTGTCTATAGCCCAGAGAAAGACAACGCTGTCAGCAGGCAATGCGAAAATTATCTGTTATTTATCAGTGTAATACACGGCGGCGGACCTGCAGAGGCGCGCTCGACGATGTGGAAATCCAGTTGTCGCGCCTTGGTGCGGCCCTGAAAGCGCGGGTCGCCGAACCCTTCGATCAGCATCTGCGCGGCGGCCTCGGCCATCTCGGCTGTCGGCTGGTGGACTGTGGTCAGGGGCGGCCAGGACGAGGCGGCCGAGGGACTGTCGTCGAACCCGACCACGGACAGATCGCGGGGCACCGAAAGGCCGTGTTTGGCCGCAGCGGCGATCACACCCAGAGCCATCTCGTCATTGGCCGCGAAGATCGCTGTGGGCCGATCAGCCAGCGCCAGCAACGCATCGGCCGCATCAAAACCCGACAAACTCATATAGTTTCCAGGCGCGATCCACTCCGGACGCACCTCCCCTCCCCTGGCTTCAAGGGCGGCCAGATAGCCCTCGCGCCGCCGTCGCGCTGAGCCGTGGTCGGGTGGGCCGTCGATAAAGGCGATCTTGCGGTGACCCAGGTCCCACAGCCAGCCTGTCATCTCCCGGGCAGCGCCATGGTCATCCGTGAACACATAGGGCGAACGGTTGAAGTCCTGGTCAGGCGCGATGCGGACGAACGACAGGTCGTTGGCCTCGATCACGGCCAGAACCTCGGGATCATCGCAGGTCGGCGGCGTCAGGATCACCCCGTCAAACCGCGCGGCCTTCAGGGCGGCTGCGAAGGCCCCCGGCCCGACCGCCTCGGGCGGCGAGACTTGTTCGACCACAAGGTGATAGCCCGCCCGCCGGCAGGCCCGCATGGCGCCCACCTGCACCTCGCCCACATAGTGATAGGCCCCCACCCGCATGAAGATCACGCCGATCAGATAGGTGCGACGACTGGAAAGCGTGCGCGCCGAAACATTGGGCCGATAGCCCAAAGTCTCCACCAGAGCCTCGACCCTGAGCCGGGTTAGCGCGCCAACCCCCTCTTCGCGGTTGATCACGCGCGACACGGTCTTGATCGACACGCCGGCTTCCCGGGCGATATCGACGATCGTGACGTCCTTGGGTCCATCGATCCGGGAACGCATAGGCATGACAAGGGCTCTATCGAACTTGAAGCGCGGAGACGAGAGCGTCCCAGCAGAATCGCCGATCACAAGATCGCAGATCGCCTCCAGAGCGCAGGTCAATCGCCGTCACGAATGGGCAGAGCGCCGCCATAAGGACGCCGGGGAGCTACGGAAGTGCGCCATGGAGGCCGAGGCTCGTCTGAAGCGATTGCTGGATGCAACTTCGGCGAGTGCCACCGAAACTTCCGATCCCTGGCCGCATCGAACCGCGTGAATGCGCCAAACTGCAACTCAGCGAAAAGGAGCCAACAGTTTGCGGACTGACAGCACCCAGCACCGCACCGTCTTCAGGCCGGGTTGGAAAAATGATTCTCGATCATGGCCAGACCATTGCGGATCGCTGTGTTGCGCAGCGACGCGCGGCGGGTGATCCGGCGGATGTCGAGACTCGGTAGCGGCCCTTCGAACCGGATACTGGTCAACCCCCGTGTCTGTATTTCATCGCGCCCTATGGCCTCGAACATGCACGTATAGCCCAGGCCGCGATGCAGGCAGCTGAGGATCAGCCCGAACTCGGCGGTCTCAACCACATGATTGTTCTGGATGACGCCGACCTGCCGCATCAGCGTATCGACCGCGCGGCGGATTGGCTTGTCAGCGGAAAGGCTGATCGACGGCGTCTCGCTCAGCTGCTGGGCGGTTACCAGGGACTGGCGGGCCAGCGGATGGTCAGCCGCAACAAAGATGGCGAGCGGCTCCTGCGCAACCACCTCGCCCAGGGTGTCGAGACCATCGGCGGAGTAGAAATAGGCGGCGTCCAGTTCACGCCCCATCACCAGCCTGTGCAGCACATCGGGCGGGCTTTCATTGCTGCGCAGGTGGATGGCGCGGTCGGCGATGCCATTCCATTCCTGCACTGAATGGCCCAGGTTGCGCATCATGAAGCCATGCAGGGCGATCTCTAGCGGACCTGTCGATCGGCCCTCACCCGCCACGTTTTCCATGAAATCGTGAATATGCGACAGCAGTTCATCCACCCCTTCAAGGGCTCGCTTCCCGGCCTCTGTTGGTTTGACTGGCCCCCCCGGCGTTCGCTCAAACAACTGAACGCCCAGCTGGGCCTCCAGCGTCCGCATGTGCTCACTGACCGATACCTGCGAGATACTCAGCTGCTCAGCGCAGCGACGGAAGCTGCCCCGCTGCACGACAACGGCGAAGATCTCCAGCTGGCGCAGCGTAATCATGCCCGTCCCATAGCTTGCGATAGGTAAAACCGAACACCTCTAAGCCTGCACCTTTATTCTCAGCGATCAAGGCCCCCCCTACCAATGCAGTGGCCGCAAAGACGGCAGCCTGTTCGAGCCCAATGAGCCGAGCAGGACAACTATTGGTGAGGAGACCCGCTTGCCCATCACGGCGAAGCTTCGACCGGAAACTGGCCACGCCCGTGCGGTCCTCACATCGTGGGGTCGGGCATGATCGCGTTCGACGTGATTGTGGTGGGCGCCGGTAGCGCCGGATGCGCCGTGGCAGCGCGCCTCGCTGCAGGTGGCGCAGGCCGGGTCTTGTTGATCGAGGCGGGTGGGGACAATCGCGACCTGATGGTCAAGGTGCCTGCTGCATGGCCCTTTGCCTCCGCCATGCCCCGTTTTGGCTGGGCGCTGCAAACCGAGCCGGAACCAGCCCTTGGCAACCGCCAACTGGATGTACCGCGCGGTCGGCTGATGGGGGGGACCTCGTCAATCAACGGCATGATGTACAGCCGCGGCCATGCCGCCGACTACGATGGCTGGGCACGAGCAGGACTGGTCGGCTGGAGTTACGCCGACGTCTTGCCCTACTTCATCCGAAGCGAAACAAATTGGCGTGGTGCAGGCCCCTTTCATGGCGGAACGGGTCCGGTCAATGTGATCAGCAACCCTCGCCCGTCAGGCCTCTATGAGCGGATGATCGCAGCCGCCGCCGAACTGGGCTACGGCGAGAACCCCGATTTCAACGCGGATGGTCAGCAAGGCTTCGGCATGCCTGATTTCACCGTGACAGGCGACGGTCAGCGCGAAAGTGGAGCTACAGCCTATCTTGCCCTGGCAGCCGACCATCCAAATCTGACGATCTGGAAGAACACGACCGTACAGCGCGTCCTGGTCGCGAAGGGTGCGGTCACCGGGGTCGAGGTCCTCCGCGAAGGCCGGACGCAGGCCATTGCTGCCGGAGAGGTCGTGCTGAGCAGCGGCACATTCCATTCTCCCAAGATCCTCATGCAGTCGGGCATTGGCGATGCCGGAGCGATGCAGGCGCTGGGAATCGACGCCATCGTCGATCTGCCGGCTGTGGGCCGCAATCTGCAGGATCACCCGATGGTGGTGATGGGCTTTGCCTCTTCTCAACCGCTGGGCTTTGAACAACGGCTGCGGGCTGACAGGTTCGCCGGCTCAGCGCTGAAGTGGGCAATGGGCCAGGGCGGTCTGCTGTCTGAAGCCCCGATGGCTGCGCAAGGGTTCGTCCACGTCCAGCGAGACAGCCCTGTGCCGGATACGCAGATCCAGATCACAACCGGATCGGCGATGAGCCGCCCCTGGTTTCCTGGACTGCGCAAGCCCCAGCCGGACATGCTCGTCGTCACCGGACTGCAGTTGCGTCCCTGGGGCCGTGGGTCCGTTACGCTGCGCTCTGCGGATCCGGGTCAGGCCCCGGCAATACGACTCGGTCTTCTGGATGACCCGCGCGACCGACAATTCGCCCACGACATCATTGGCTTTATCCGCCGCTTCTTCGCCACCGAGGCCGCCAGCGGCCTGGTCGCTGCGCATGTGTTCCCGAGCGCCGACGCCACCAGCCCGGAGGCGCTTGATGCCTACCTTGCGCAGATGTTCATGACCGGCCAGCACCCTGTCGGCACTTGCGCCATGGGGGTCGATCCTTCAGCCAGTGTGGTCGATGCCCGCCTCAACGTGCACGGCCTGTCGGGCTTGCGGGTGGCCGATGCATCGGTGTTTCCCAACATTGTTGGCGGTAACACTAGCGCTCCCGCGATGATGATCGGTGAGCGCGCGGCGGACTTCATTCTGAGCTCCGCAAGCCTGCAAAAGACCGACGGGCCGACATCCCGCCCCGCAGTCCACAAACCCGTTCCGCAAGGTGCCGCATGACCACTGATGCGCCCAAGGGGCCCACCATCTCCATAGAACATCCGGACCGGCACTTTATTGGCGGTGCCTGGGTTGCCCCCCGGGACGACGGACGCGTCTCTGTGGTGTCGGCGTACAGTGAGGAAGAGATCGCAGTGGTGGCCGACGCCTCGGTCGCCGATGTCGAGAGCGCCGCACAGGCAGGCCGCACCGCATTTGACCACGGACCGTGGCCGCGTCTGTCGCCTGAGGAGCGCGCGGGCCATGTCCGTCGACTGTCCGAAGCCCTGGCGCCCCGTATGCCGGAAATCGCCCAGGCATGGGTCGATCAGATCGGCGCGCTTGCGACAGCCGCGCCCTTCGTCACCGGAGGCGGCAAGTTCTGGTTCGACTACTATGCCGATCTCGCCAGCCGCTATGACTGGGTCCGTGACGTCCCCCGGTTCGACGGCCAGGGTTCCGCCCGGATCGTACGCGAGCCTGCTGGTGTGGTGGCCGCCATCGCGCCGTGGAACAATCCCTTCGGCATCATGGCAGGCAAGGTCGCACCGGCACTGATGGCCGGCTGCACCGTGGTGATGAAGCCGGCCCCTGAGACTCCTCTGGAAGCCTACATCCTGGCTGAGGCCGCCGAGGCCGCCGGCCTGCCCGACGGGGTCATAAATCTGGTTTGCGCCGGCCGCGAGGCCTCTGACCGGCTGGTGCGCAACCCCTTGATCGACAAGGTGAGCTTCACCGGCAGTGTCGCTGCCGGGCGCACAATTGGCATGGCCTGCGCCGAACGATTTGCCCGCTGCACTCTCGAACTTGGAGGAAAGTCGGCTGCCATCGTTCTGGAGGACGCTGACATTGAGCATGCAGCACGGGTTTTGGCGAACGTCATCACCCTCTCGGCCGGGCAGGTTTGTGCCACGCTAAGCCGGGTGGTGGTGGTCGATGCCGTGCACGATCGCCTCGTTGAGGCCCTGAGTGCCGAAATGGCGGCGGTCAGGGTCGGCGACCCGCGTGACCCCGCATCTCAGATGGGCCCTCTGGCCATGCAGCGGCAACGCGATCGCGTCGAGGAGTTCGTCACGATCGGCCAGGCGGAGGGCGCCAGACTGGTGCTGGGTGGAAGGCGCACCGCTGGCATGGATCGTGGCTGGTACTTCGACCCGACGCTTTTCACAGGGGTCACAAGCGACATGAGGCTGGCGCGAGAAGAGATTTTCGGCCCGGTCCAGGTGGTTCTGCGGGCCCGTGACGAGGCTGAAGCCATCTGCCTGGCCAATGACAGCGACTTTGGCCTGTATGGCGCAGTCTTCTGCGCTGATCGGGAACGCGCCTATGCGGTGGCGCGCCAGATCCGGACCGGAACAATCGCGCACAACGGCTTCCTGTTCGACCCTTCCCTGCCCTTTGGTGGGTTCAAGCACTCTGGAATCGGTCGTGAAGGAGGAGATGCCGGCCAGTCCAGCTTCACCGAGACAAAATCAATAATACTGTAGCTAAACAAAAATCGCAGAAACATGCGAACAATGGGAGGATATAACATCATGAATAGCATCTCTTTACTTAGAAACGTCCTTCTGATAAGCTCCATACTGACCCCAGCTGGGGCCTATGCTCAAGATGCCGATAGCAGCAATACGCTGGAACAAATCGTCGTCACCGCCCAAAAGCGCGAACAGACGTTGCAGGACGTCCCGGTCGCCGTCGCCGTGCTGGACAGCAAAACGCTGGCGGCACAGCGTATCAATAGCATCGAGACGCTGAACACTGCGGTGCCGAACCTGGTCGTCACGCGGTCCCCGTTCCAGCCCTATGTCGCGATCCGCGGCCTTGGGTCCGGCGGCGGTGGTCGGGCCTTCGAGCAGTCCGTCGCAATGTATGTCGACGGAATCTACGCCGGCCGCGCCAACCAGTTCCTCAACCCGTTTTTCGATGTCGAGCGCGTTGAGGTCGTCCGCGGCCCGCAGTCGGTGCTGTTCGGGGTCAACGCCAACGCCGGTGCGATCAACATCGTCAACAAGCGGCCCGGCAAATCGGTCGAAGGCTATGTCACGGCCGGCCGTGACTTTGAGTATGAAGGCTACAATCTGGAAGGCGCGGTTTCGCTGCCCTTGTCCGATACCTTCGGCGTGCGCGTATCCGGTCGGGTCAATCGTGACGGCGGCTATGTCCACAACACCGTCACTGGCCGCGACGATGGACAGGTCGACAGCGAGATCGGTCGCATCGTTGCCAGCTGGCGGCCGACAGATGATTTGCGTTTCGACCTGGCCTATGAGCACGCCAACAAGGACGTCGAAGGCACCACCTTCCAGCTTACCTCGTTTGGCCTTGTCCGCTTCCCGCCGGCTGTCGAGGATGCCCGGTTTGATTTCCGCAAGTCCACGTCAGGTGGGCCTGAGCTTACCAATCTGACCAGCGACAACGTTTCGCTCAACGCAAGCTACGGCATGGAGAAGGCCACCCTCTCGGCGTCGGTGGGATATTCAACCTATGACTTCTCCCAGGTCGTCACCGGCGGCAACCACCCTGCTTTTGTAGGTTCAGCGCTCGCAGCAGAGGAATTCGAGCAGTTCTACAGTGAAGTGCGGCTGGTATCGTCGGGCGACAACTTCTTCGACTACATCGTAGGCCTGACCTACTTCAATCAGAACGCGCAAATCGATCAGGGGGTCGATATCGACTTCGGGCCATTCGGCGTACCGGGCCTGAGAGCGGGTGTCCGCAACGGCCTGGACCAGGCCACCCATGGCTATGCAGGGTTTGCGCAGGGCACGTTCAACTTCAGCGATCAGCTCAGCCTGGAAGTCGGCGGCCGCTACAGCTCGATTGAAAAGAAGGCGGACTATATCATCTCGCCCGCAGCCGCTGGTCAGCCTGTCAGTGGCTATGCCTTTGATGTGCCCAGTCTGTTCGTGCTGAGCGGCCCCCCATTCGGCTTTTTCCAGTGGTTTAACCCCAACAATCCCGCAACCTTCCGCGCAACCGAATTCTCCCGGAAACGCACGTTCAACGCCTTCAATCCGTCGGTCAGCCTGAACTACAACTTCAACAACGGGTTGTCGGCCTATGCCAGCTACACCACCGGCACCAAGGCAGGCGGTTTCAACGATCAGGAAAAGTCCGGTGCCATTCCCGAAAACGGCTTCGGAACCGATGTGTTCGAATACGATGCGGAAGACGCCAGGAACTTTGAGGTCGGCCTGAAGGGAAGCCTGGATCAGGTGCGCTTCAACCTCGCGGCATTCCACACCAAGTATAAGGACCTGCAGGCGACCCAGATCCTGCCCGGCGGTACGCTTCTGACCACCAACGCTGCGGCAGCGACCGCCAAGGGCATTGAAGCCGATGTCACCTGGCTGGCCGCGCGCGGCCTGACGATCAGTGCCGATGCCGCCTATATCCATGCGCGCTATGACAACTATCCGGGTGCCTGCAACATCGGTGATCGGAACTGCAGCGATCCCGCGACCGGTAACGCGCGCGGCGGCCTGCTTGAGGGCGTCCCTGAGCTGTCCGGCAGCATCAACGTCGCCCATGCGGTCGAAGTGATGTCCGGCTGGGAACTGCGCACACGCGGTCGCGCCTATTACAACGACGGCGCCCAGTTCGGCGCTGACCAGAACCCGCTGAACCGCGTGCCCGACTATGTGTTCGTCGATGCATCGATCGGCCTTGCCCAGATCGGAACCGGCCTGAGCGTCACTCTCAGCGGCAAGAACCTCACCAATGAGGCTGCACGCGGTTTCAGCGCGCCGTCAGTCGCCGATGCCCTTTTCGGCTTCTATTCCGCCACCCTGCCGGGACGGCAGGTCTTTCTCGACGTGCGCTTCGAATTCTGAAGCGTCAGCGATCTCAACAGGAGCAGTAATGAGCGATCTTTTTGAGAAGGGCATGCAGGTCCGGCGCGAGATGTTCGGGCCGGACCTGGCCGAGCGGGCCGTGGCTTCGGCCAGCGATTTTGCCAAGCCGTTTCACGACATCATGACACGGTACTGTTTTGGCGAAACCTGGAACCGGGAAGCCCTGGGTCGCCGCGATCGCAGCATCGCCACGATCTGCATGCTCATTGCCCAAGGCAAGGAGCTGGAGATCAAGATGCACGTCAAGGGCGGCATCGCCAACGGCCTGAGCGTTGAGGAGATCCGGGAACTGGTTCTTCACGCGATGATCTATTGCGGGGTACCCGCATCGTTCACCGCGCTGCGCGCTGCAGAGGCGGCTCTGGCCGAGATCGAAGAAGCGAAACCGGCATGAAGATAGGCTTCATAGGCTTGGGAATGATGGGCCGCCCCATGGCGGAGCGGCTCATCACGCAGGGGTTTGATGTCCGGGTATCGGATACCAACCCCCAGATGGCGGATATCTTCGGCGCGGCCTTTTCCCCAGGCGCAGCAACAGCCACCGATGGTGCCCAGATCATCGTGACGATGCTGCCAAATGGCCAGGTTGTGCGAGATGCACTGCTCGGCGCCGGTGCGGGATTGGCGGCGGCCAAATCCGGCACGATCGTCATCGACTGCAGCTCGTCGGACGCCAGTGGCACTGTGTCGCTCGGTGCGGAACTGGCCGGGCGTGGCATTCACCTTGTCGATGCTCCGGTGTCAGGCGGTGTGCCGATGGCGCGTGATGGCAAGCTCGCGCTGATGGTCGGCGGATCCGATGACTCCGTCCATGCCCGGATAACCCCGGTGCTGAACGCACTGGGCGACAGGATCGTTCGGGTCGGCCCCCTGGGGGCAGGCCATGCAGCCAAGGCAATCAACAACGCCATTGCCGCCGCGACACTCGCCGTGACCGCAGAAGGCCTCGTGATGGGTGGGCGTTTCGGACTTGAGCCTGCAACGCTGCTGGAAGTGCTCAATAGTTCGACCGGACGCAGCGCGGTGTCCGAATCCGTGTTTCGCACCCAGATCATCCCAAGAACCTATGCCCAGGGGTTCGCTCTCGGGCTGATGGCGAAGGATGTCGGCATAGCCGATGCGATGCGCGACAGCCTGGGGCTTGACCTGCCCATGCTGCAGCAGACCCACGCACAGTGGCAGTCGGCGCTGCACGCCCTTGGTCATACTGCCGATTTCACTGCCTTCCACGCCTATGTGGAACAGACACTCACTGAAGGCCGATGAGGACATAATGGCCCTTAGCCCCAGATATCCGGACACCGTCCATTACACCGGGCTCAACCGTCCGACCCACATCGAAGCCACCGCACACGACCTTTATGTCGAAGGCAAAATTCCCGACGAGATCGATGGCACGTTTTTCCGGGCCTTGCATGACCCTGCCCACGTTCCTTTGCGCGAGGACGATGTTGTCCTTTCACGCGACGGGGTGATCGGAAAAATCGAATTCCGGGACGGGAAAGTGAACTGCGCCGTGCGCTATGTTCGCACCGAGCGCTTTTTGGCGGAGCAGAAGGCGGGGCGTGCCCTGTTCGGGCTGTACCGCAATCCTTATACGGACGATCCCCTGGCAGAGGGCGTTGATCGCACAGTCGCAAACACGACGCCCTATTATCACGCCGGCCGTCTGTTCATGTCCAAGGAAGACGGCCTGCCCTACCGCATCGATCCGGGTACCCTGGAGACGATCGGTCGTTGGGACTATCAGGGAAACCTCAAGTCACCGACGCTCACGGCGCACCCAAAGATCGATCCCGACACCGGTGAGCTGTTCCTGTTCGGCTATGAGGCGGCGGGCCTTGCCACGCCGACCGTCGCCTACTGTGTGATTTCGCCGGAGGGCGAGCTGGTCTCCGAACAGTGGTTCGACACGCCCTACTGTTCGATGATGCATGACTTCGCGATCACCCCCGAACATGCGATTTTCACTGTCTACCCGACCAAGGCCGATCTCGACCGGCTGAAGGCAGGAGGCGTGCACTGGATCCATGATCCTGAAGACTTCAGCTATATCGGCATCATGCCGCGTTATGGCAAAGTTGAGGAGATGGTGTGGTTCAAAGGCCCGCGAGGCGTCCACAGCTACCATGTGATGAATGCGTTCAGTGAAGGCAGCAAGGTCCACCTCGACCAGTGCATGGCCGACCGCAACCTCATCCCCTTCATTTCCGAAGACTCGGGGCTCGAGCCTTTGCCGCAGGGTGGTCTGACCCGCTGGACGATGGATCTTGCCCAACCGGAGGCCGGCATCACCGAGTGGCAGATCGGTCCCTTCGGAGAAATGCCACTGATCGCACATCAGGATACCGGAAAGCCCTATTCGCGCGGCTGGTATCTTTCGGTCGATCCGACAAAGCTGACCAGGCTGGCGAACGGCCCTGGGGAATATGTGTTCAACCAGCTTGTCCGCGTCAGCTTTCCCGATGGCGGGATGGAGGTCTTCTCCGAGGGTCCGGGCTGTGGCTTCAACGAGCCCGTCCACATCCCGTCGAAAGATCCGGCGCATGGCGGCTGGTTGATGCTGATGGTCGATAAGATCGTGGCTGAGGGACATTTCGCCCAGCAGGTCTGGATCTTCGAGGCCGACGATATCGCCCGGGGCCCGATAGCCAAGGTGCTGATGCCGTTCGTGACCTGCGAGCAGGTCCATGGAACCTGGGTGCCGGGTGAGCGGCTAGATCAGGCAAGGAAGAGCTGATCCATGAAGATTGCCATTACCGGAGCTTCCGGCCAGTTCGGCCGACGCGCCACCGAGTTGCTGCTTGAATCAGTCCCGGCGCAGGACCTCATTCTCATCTCCCGCTCGCCGGCGAATCTGGAGGATTTCGCTGCGCGCGGTTGCATGGTGCGCAAGGGCGACTTCGATGATCGCAACGGCCTGACCGAAGCGCTGCAGGGCGCAACCCGGATGCTGATGATCAGCGGTACCCGGGTCGGCTTCCGCGAGCCCCAGCATACCAATGCTGTGGAGGCTGCGAAGGCCGCAGGTGTGCCACACGTGGTCTACACGTCGTTTATCGCGGCAGATCCCAGCAATCCCTCGATGGCGGTGAAGGACCACCTGTTCACCGAGACCCTGCTGAGCCAATCGGGTCTGGCATGGACCGCGCTGCGCGATGCCCAGTACTCGGAAGCGGTGCGCGATGCGATGGCGCCGATGAACATCGCTACCGGCAGGATGATCAGCCTCGCACGCAACGGCAAGATGGCCTTCGTGTGCCGCGAGGACTGCGTGGCTTCCGCCATCGCGGTGCTGCTCGGCGAAGGGCATGAGGGCAAGGTCTACAACATCACCGGACCCGAGCTGATCAGCTACTACCAGGTCAGCGAGCTGCTCGCCGAGGTTTCCGGCCGCCCGGTCGCGTTCGTGGATACCGATATCGAGGGCCTGTACGCGATGTTCGATGCCATCGGCG
This sequence comes from Caulobacter sp. AVps18, assembly GCF_058681425.1. Taxonomy (NCBI): domain Bacteria; kingdom Pseudomonadati; phylum Pseudomonadota; class Alphaproteobacteria; order Caulobacterales; family Caulobacteraceae; genus Caulobacter; species Caulobacter sp. AVps18. Next base: position 2,972,039 of record NZ_CM178737.1, on the reverse strand, counting down.
TTCCGCGCGAGCCCGTCGACGATCTCACCGTCGCCAATTTCCCTTGGAACTCAGACGACATGGTGAGCTTCGAGGTGGCTGTGCGCGACGGCTATTTTGCGATCCTCAGCGATGACGTCGAGCACCTGACCGGACGCAAGCCGCGGAGCCTGCGCGACCTGTTGCAGGCGCATCGCGACAGCATCCTGGCCGGGGCGGACGCCATGGGCCGGCCCGGGTGATGGCGTGAACTCGGTCGGCGGCTTCCCCACCCACCGGGCCTATCCCAACGGTGTGGCGACCGTCGCGGTCCATGCCAGCGCGGCCACTGTCGACGGACGCCTGGTCAGCGTCGCACCTGCCTGACCCGAATTCCCCTTCCACCAAGGTACCAACTCGGAACCCCCTTCCATGCCCTATTTCGAGAATGTGTCGCTGCCTGACGAACCGCGTTTCGAGTTCCTGTTCGAGATCGAGTTGAAGTGGGCCAATCTGCAGAACATCCCCGACATGCCGTCCGGCTACGGTCGGGGCGCGACCTATGTCGATACCGGCGTGGTGCGTGGACCGCATCTGAACGGAAAGCTGGTACCCGGCAGCGGGGCCGATTGGGCCCAGTTCCGCCCGGATCAGGTGCTGGCGCTGGATGCGCGCTACATGATCGAGGCCGACGATGGCTCGCTGATCCTGATGCACAACCGCGGCTATCTGGCCGGCCGGGCACCCGACGTTCTTCCGCGGATCCAGGCCTGGATGTTCCGCAACGGCCCGGAAGTGCCATTCGAGGACTACTATCTTCGAACCACGCCCACTTTTGAAGTCAGCCAGGGCCCCCATGACTGGCTGATGCGCACCGTCGTCGTCGGCATCGGCAGCCGGCAGAAGACCGGCAACACCATCCGCTATTTCGCCCTGCTCTGAAGGCTCAGCCCAGACCGAAACTACCGGCCAGCAAAAGTATTCCCCATGCCCCAGAACCACAGCCTGAGGCTCTCCTGCCTTGACCGACCCGGCACTGTCGCAGCGGTAGCCATGACGGCGCGCAAGGCCGGGGGAAACATCCGGCCAGTGTCCCAGTTCAGCGGTTCAGGGGCTTGGGCGCAGTGACCGGGACAAGCTTGCTTTCCAAAACAGATAGCGCTGCGCCCAAGGCGCTGGAGGCCTGACATGACGAAGTACAATCTGCTGATCGACGGACAACTTGTGGCCGGCGCGAACACCTTGCCTGTCATCAACCCAGCTACGGGTGAAGCCTTTGCCGTTTGCCCGCGTGCCGACAACGCGCAACTGGAGCTGGCGGTGGCCGCTGCACGCAGGGCCTTTCCGGCCTGGGGTGCCAGCGACCACGCTGTCCGCCATGCCGCATTGTCGAAACTGGCTGACGCCATGGAAGCAAGGTTCAGCGAATTCGCGCAGGTGCTGACCCGCGAACAGGGCAAGCCCCTGGCCCAGGCCGAGTTCGAAGTGGGCGGAGCCATCGCCGCCTTCCGCCATTTCGGTGCCCAGAAGCTTTCCCCGCAGACGCTGGTCGCAGAACCCAACAGCCTGGTCGTCGAGCAATATGCACCGCTCGGCGTCGTGGCCTGCATCACCCCGTGGAACTTCCCGCTGATCCTACTGTCGATCAAGGTCGCTGTTGCGCTTTCGACCGGCAACACTGTTGTCGCCAAGCCTGCCCCCACCACCCCGCTGACGACACTGCTGCTGGGAGAGTGCGCCGCCACGACGCTACCGCCAGGGGTTTTCAATACCCTTGTGGATGCCAACGATCTGGGCGCTGCGCTGTCCGGGCACCCCGATGTCGCCAAGATCAGCTTTACCGGGTCAACCGCAACCGGGCGCAAGGTGATGGCGAGCGCTGCCTCCACGCTCAAGCGGCTGACACTGGAACTGGGCGGCAACGACGCTGCGATCGTCCTTGATGATGTCGACCTTGACGATCTCGCACCGAAGATTTTCCAGGCGGCCACCTACAATGCAGGTCAGGTCTGCATGGCCGCCAAGCGGATCTATGTGCCCCGGGCGATGGTTGGCGGGCTGTGCGACAGGCTGGTGGCGATTGCCGAGGCGACAGTTGTGGGCGACGGCATGGACCCGACCACCCAGATCGGCCCCATCCAGAACCAGATGCAGTTCGAAAAGCTACTCGGGCTCTGCGCAGACACTCAGACTGCAGGCACAGTGTTGACCGGTGGCGCGCAGCTCAACAGGCCCGGCTATTTCATCCAGCCGATGATCGCGCGCGATCTGCCGGAATCTGCCCGGCTGGTGCAGGAAGAGCAGTTCGGCCCCCTCATCCCTGTGCTGGGCTATGACAGCATTGATGAGGCCGTCGCGCGCGCCAACGCCAGCGAATTCGGCCTTTCCGGTACCGTGTGGGGAACCGATCTTGAACGGGCCACGGCAGTCGCCGGCCGTATCGAAACCGGGACGGTCTGGATCAACAAGCATCTCGACCTGCGCTTCGACGTGCCTTTTGGCGGCGTCAAACAGTCCGGAATCGGCCGGGAACAGGGCGAGGTCGGCATGAAGGAATTCGTCTCGACCCGCGTCGTCAGCATCGCGCGCTGACGGTCGAGTCGGGCACGACACGGTATCCCTACAGGGGCCAGAGCTCCGCTGCCCGAGTGACAAACGGGAGCTGGCCCTTAACGTCTGTCAGGAGCCACCATGCGCGCCGCCATACCGTCGGCTGACACAGCGCTCAGCCTTGCACATCTCGAGGCATCGTTCCGTTTCGATGACGTCCGCCGGCTTGCACCGAGTTACGACGAGTGCAGACGCGAAACTGCGCAAGCCATCCTTGAGGAGGCAGGCCGGTTTGCCAGCGACCTGCTCGAACCGCTGAACCTGCGCATGGACACACACGGCGTCTCCTTTTCACAGGGCCGGGTGCTGGCCGCGCCAGGTCATCGCGAAGCCTGGACGGCGTTTGTCGACGCAGGCTGGCCCACGATCGACCATCGCGCCGATCATGGTGGGCAGGAACTGCCACTGGCAATGTGCCTGGCTGTGCAGGAGCTCTTCGATCGCGCCTGCCCCGCTTTTGGCATGTTGCCGGTGCCGCAGCGCTCGGCCGCGCGGCTGATTGCGGCCTTCGCCACGGACGAGGATAGCGATCGCCATCTGGCAGCCCTCGCGTCAGGCAAGCTTGGTGCAACCATCTGCATCTCCGAGGCGGGGGCAGGCAGTGATGTGATGCAGATGCGCACCCGCGCGACGCCGCAGGATGATGGCAATTGGCGGATTACCGGCGAAAAATGCTGGATCAGCTTTGGCGACCATGACCTGATCGACAACATCATCCACTGCGTCTTGGCGCGTAGCGATCCACCGGGCGCAGAACGGCCCGAGATCAGCCTTTTCCTTGTCCCCGGCGGCGGTGCCCAGCCTGACGCTGTGATTGTTCGGCGACTGGAGGAAAAGCTGGGACTGCACGGATCGCCGACCTGCGCGGTGGGCTTCGAGGCCGCCAGCGCCCGGTTGCTGGGCCTACGCGGCCGCGGGCTCGCGCAGATGTTCGTCATGATCACCCAGATGCGATTGGCGGTCGGTGCCATGGGCCTGGGCATGGCAGGAGCAGCGAGCGATATTGCCGATGCCTATGCCCGCGAACGCCGCCAGGGAGGCAAGCCGGGAACCCCGGTTCCCATTTCAACCCATCGGGATGTCCAACGCCAGCTGATGGAACTGACAACGCGCACCCACCTGCTTCGCGGGCTGACGCTGAACACCGCCAACATCGCCGATATCGCCGCGCGATCAACCGACGAGGCCGAGCGACGCGACTATGAGGGACTGCTGCAATGGCTGTTGCCTATCGTCAAAACCTGCGGCGCGGATGCGGCATTCGACAATGCCAGCGGCGCGATCCAGGTGCTGGGCGGTGCAGGTTACACTGCCGACTGGCCGGTCGAGCAGATCCTGCGAGACGCGCGGGTTCTGGCGGTATTCGAGGGAACCTCCGGCATGCAGGCGCTCGATCTCGTCCACCGCCGGGTGCTGCGCGATTCCGCCGGGCTTGCGGTCTTTCTGGCAATCGCCCGCAGCGATGGCCAGGGCACGCCCCTGGTCGACGCCCTGGACCTACTGGAAGACGCCGCCAACCGTCTGAAAGCCGGAAGCCCCGACGAAGCCGATGGCGCGGCTAGTGCCTTTCTTGACCTTGCCATGATCACCGCATGCGGCTGGGTTGCAGCGCGCCTTGCCAGCCTGCCGCGCGACGAGCCTGCACATGACAGCATGGCGCGTGCCGCCGCCTATGCGCTCGACCGGCTGTTGCCGCGGGCCAGGCTGGCGCATGCCGAGGTCTGTGCCGGCTCCGGGCCTCTGGCGCACTTCATCTGAGCTGCGGGGCCACAATCACAAAGGGCAATATCTTGGACAGCACAGCATACCAAAGGTACCTCGAAGCCTTTCATGGGCGTGATTACGAGGCCGTGGCCGATTTCTATGTCGATCCGCCCAGGCTGAGCTTTTTCGGCGTCGAAATCGGATCCCGCCAAGCGCTGAAGGACTTTTACGGCTTCCTCCACGCCTATATCGACGAGGGCATCACCGTGCTCGACCTGGCAGCAAGCGACACCCTGACTGCCGTCCATGCGATTGTGCGCGTGGAAGCAAGGCGCGACCTGACCGCAGAAGACCTTGCAGCCCATGGCGCATCCGGACTGATGCCAATGGCCAAGGGCGATGTCCTGCGGATGCGGCAGTTCGTGCACTACACCATCATTGGCGGGAGAATCGCTTCGGTCGAGTGCGCGATGGTGGAGATGCTTCCACCAGACGGAAACTGATCGGGCCTCGAGGCACGCCGAAGTCGGGATGCTGTCAGGGAAACTCCGGCAAACCGAAAGGCCCCTACCCCGTCTCGATACAGGCCACGGCGGCGGTCGTGTCCCCGGACGTGGTGTTTTCACCAAGAACAGCGAGAACGAGATTCCGGGTCGTTTGGCAAGCCTGCCGCATTCGAGCCGACCAATCGCGCTGGGATCAGTCCTGTAGGTGCCGTAGCACTGCCCGAGCATCTGCACCGGCGCGCACTCAGTCGTGCTGGCGGCGGGAGTGCTTTCCCGAACGCGCTCGTCGGCATCAGCCCCTGTGAGGACCAAGCGCGTCACCCGTGAGGCTGTCCGCCTTCAACGATCGCCACACTGAACTGCGCCGGGTTTGCCGGTGGCCCTAGCGCCTGAGAGATAGGGTCTATGACGAACAAGTTTTCCCCTGAGGTTCGCGAACGCGCGGTGCGGATAGCGCTGGATCAAGAACCGTTGCCTGCCTTCACTGCAAACGGCCGTCACTGGCGGTGTCGGAAGCCGTTGCCGAACACCCGACCGGATCCAGGCATTCAATAGAGGCGCTTCCACCCAGCCCTATCATCCGTAGCAAGACAAGATCGCGATCCACCAGCCAGTGCTTCAGCGCGGCACCGATGTGCAGAAGCAGAAAACCCGCGATGGCCAGGCCGCTCCAAGTGTGGATGACGCCTATCGTATCGTGCCAGGGCTGCTCGTATGACCCAAACGGAGACGGGATAGCGCCCAGGTCGAACACGCTAATTGGCCAGCCGCCCGACCAGATGTCGAGCGGGCCAGTCACCAGCTGTATCGCGATCAGCGCCAGAAGAGCAATGTGAACCCCGCGCGCGACCCCGTTCAAAGGTCCCGCCGGCCCCAGCGGGCGCGGTCGCCGCTGGATCAAGCTGGAGGCGATGCGGGCGGCCAGCACCAGATAGACCAGAACACCGATCGATCCGTGCAGCTTCATCAGGCCAATAGCGGCCTCACGGCTGCTCGCATTGGCCGAAGCGATCGCCGTCACCAACATCGCCAGAACAGCCAAGGCGCCCAGCCAGTGCAGCGCGATGGCAATCACGCCGTATTGCTGCTGGCTATTGGTCAAAGCCATCGTCGATCTCCTTAACTGCTGGTCGACATAAAGCCCTTGGAGCCCTTGGGCAGCACATAGTCCGCCGGCATGGCCGGCCCCCAGCGCGTCAGACTGTCCGACGCCTGCACCATCAGACCGGGCGTGACTTCGGTGCACAGGTCGGTGTCAGTGAAGGTCTCGAAACGCAGGTCGTTGGGCTCCCACCAGATATCGAACAGATGGCTCCCCAACTCATGGCGCCCCATGCCCCAGAGCGGCTCCCAGCCGCGTTTGATCATCCAGCCATGCGCCAGCGCCTGGGCCTCGAAGTCGAGGACCTCGAACGAAAGGTGCTGCACGCCGGGCTTGGCACCGACGAACAGGGCGATGCTGTGATGATCCACCCACTCCCCGCCGCGGTTCATGCGCAGGAAACCCACCAGAGCCTTTTCTTCCGGCCCCATGTGAACGCCGTCGCTGAGGATCAGGCCCAGGGTCTCGCCATACCAGGCCAGAGAGCGCCGGTAGTCGGTCACGAACAGGCCGACATGACCTAGACGCATAACCTGAGCCGGACCGGGATCGGGCATGTGCTGACGCTGGCCCCAGCGGATCTTCTCCAGTCCGGTATTGTAGCGAATGTCTGATCGCATCGGCAGAGGCTCGACCTCGGCAACGCCACAGATCAAGTCGATCGGATTGCCATCAGGGTCATGGATCGTCACCGCCGTTCCACCGCCCGGCCCGTCCAACTGACGCGGCGGTGCAGCGCCGTATTCGGCGACAGCGTGTTCCAGATCCTGCGGCGACTCCACCACGAAGGCCACAGCGGCCAGCTCGGTGGCAGGGCCCTTCTCGGCGACATAGGCATAGGCGTTGACGCCGGTTCCCCGCAGGAACACGCGATCCGCGTCGCGCCGTGCGACGGTCAGGCCAAAGTCCAGCGCAAACCGCTCGCTGGCGTCGACGTCGGGCACCCGGACACGAACGTGATGAATGGATTTAAGCCGGATCAAGGCAGGTCCTCCTTGAGGTTCAGAGGGTGATGCGGATCGCGGCGATCTTGCCGCCGGGTCCGCGTTCATAGATGGCGACCGCCGGCCGACCGTTGGGGAAGACCGCCTCGAACGCGCGCCGCTCGCCATCGTCAGTGACGTTGCAGAAGCGAACGTCGATGCGGCCGACATTGGCCTTGAACATCGCGATGTAGTCTTCGCGAAGCTGTTCTGGACCTTGGTACCGGTGGCCGTTGGAATGCTGGATGTAGCCGTCGGGCTCGAACATCGCGATGGAGGCTTCCAGGTCGCCGTCCCTCAGATGCTCGAAATAGCCGTCGAGGAAGTCGCCCGGTTCTGCGGCGGCCGTGATGCTGTCGTCGATCGCCAGCATAGGCTCACGCTCCGGCGTCATGGCATGCGCACCGTAGAGCCGCGCCGATCCGTCCTCGACGAACATCACCGACACCGGCTGATCGTCGCCGCCTTCGAGGCGCTGAAAGGCGAATTCTTCCAGCCGCCGTCCGTCGGCCCGGGTGGTGGCGACGTGATGGATCGCGCCCCAGCCCGCACCAGGCCATAGCGGGCTACCGGCCTCCAGCGCCTCCGCGTTCACGACGCCCAGTAAAGGATCGTCGAGACGATCGCATTGGCGCAAGGCGGCGATCAATGTGGCGCGCGCGTCATCTGTCGTGTTGTTCACGTTCAACTTTCCTTCCCACCTTCACGCGTTTTCCCCGCGCTTCAAGGCCGTTCCTGCCGGTTGAGGACCGCCACGACGCCCCTCGACGAAACAGACGCTAACCCCTCGGCTTGACAGTTGCAACCGGTTGCAAGATAGATTGCTGTGTCGGCCCAGGGTCGATGGGAGGCAGACGTCCGCAAGAGGCGCGCTCCGGGAGGAACAGACGGATGACCATTCATCAACGCAAGTTCTGTGCGCGCCTGACCATGCCAAACGCTCCGCGGCCATCGACGGCGTGCGGGCTGGGTGGCGCTGCGCAGGTAGATGAATTGAACCTCCGAGCCGCCCTTCCGGACGCTGTCAGTGGACGTTCGCTCTGAAATGAAAAGGGAGGGGACTATGAGAAAAATCTACCTTGGCTCGACCGCAGCCATTGCCTTGACGAGTGTCCTGCTGGCCTTTCCAGCTGTCGCCCAGCAAGCAACCACCGGGGCCGCGCCGCAGGAAGGCGCGCAACTGGAAGAGGTCGTCGTGACGGCCCAGCGTCGCTCGGAAAACCTTCAGCGCACGGGCCTGGCGGTCGATGTGGTGCAGCCGCAGGAGCTGGTCCGGCAGAACGTCACCAATCCGACCCAGCTGGGCCAGATCGTGCCCGCCCTGGACGCCCAGTCAGGCGGCGGTCCCAACGTTACCTATTTCCTGCGCGGTGTCGGCAATTTCAGCACCAATGCGCTCAGCGACCCCGCCCTCGCCGTCAACTATGACGGCGTCTATATCGGCCGGCCCACCTCGACCACGGGCTTCTACTACGATCTGGAACGGATCGAGGTTCTGAAAGGTCCGCAAGGCACGCTGTATGGCCGGAACGCTACGGCGGGTGCCCTTAACATCAACCCGGTCAAGCCCAAGCTTGGCCAGTATGGCGGGCACCTGATCGCCAGCGTCGGCAACTACAACGCCCGCAGCCTGCAAGGCGCGATCAATCTTCCGCTGGGCGACAAGAGTGCGTTCCGCTTTTCCGGTGCCTTCGTGGACCGGGATGGCTACATGTCGGACGGCACCTCGGACGACGTGCAGCACGACTTCCGGGCCCAGTTTTTCACTGAACTGTCGGACGACCTAACCCTGCGCCTGAGCGCCGACTATGAACACGTGGGCGGCAAGGGCGTGGGCGCGAACTATGAAACGCTCGCCAACTACAGCTTCGCCACCCGCACCTACACCTATGCGCCCACGGGACTGGACCGCAGCGTGGGGCTGTTGGACCAGCGCTCACAGGCGGTTCGCAAGACGCGCTATTCAGGCCTGACGGGCAACTTCTTCGCGCCGCTGAACACCGGCAACTTCATGGACAACAACGGCTATGGCGTTCACGCCGAGCTGAACTGGAGGCTGCCGCTCGGCTCGCTCACAGTGGTTCCGGCCTATCGGGAATCCGAGCTGGACAACCAGTTCACCGTCCCGGCCTTCGTCGGCCGCATTGAGGAAACCGACAAGCAAACCAGCCTTGAGGCGCGCTTCGTCGGCAATCGCATCGGCATCTTCGACTACATCCTGGGCGCGTTCTATTTTGACGAGGACATCACGGGGGACTACGAGTTCGCCCAGACCCAGCTTAACGCCTATCAGACCTTCAAGCTGGGCACTGAGTCCTATGCTTTCTTCGCCCGGTCCACGGCGCACCTGACCGACCGGTTCCGGCTGATCGGCGGCGTTCGTTACACCAACGACAAAAAGGCCATGAACGGACGGGTCGAGACGGTTCTGCAGCAGTGCCGCAACGTCGCCGCCCCACCCGCCTGCCCGCTTGCGCCCTTCCTGGCCCTGACCGATACGGCCGATCAGTTGTCGCCGATCGGCGCTTTTCGCTCGGGCTTCCCAGGCGCGCAGCAGGTCTTCGTCAACGGGGTTGCGACCGGCGCCTACAATGTCCGCCTGGGTGCCGACATCGCCGCCCGGCCCAAGGCCGACAAGGTCACCTACCGGCTCGCCACGGAATATGACCTGACGAGCACCTCGTTGTTCTACGCCAGCTACGAGACCGGCTTCCGATCGGGCGGTTTCGCCTTGACGGTGGGCAAGGAGACCTTCGGCCCCGAGCAACTGAAGGCCATGACCGTGGGCCTGAAAAACCGGCTGCTGGACAACCGACTGCAGGTCAATCTTGAGGCCTTCAACTGGAAGTATCAGGATCAGCAGGTCGCTCACTTTGGCCTCGACGCCAATGGCGCAAGCTCGTTCTTCACCGAAAACCTTGGCGAATCGACCATCCGGGGCTTTGAAGTCGACAGCCGGTTCCTGGCCGCAGACCACACGCTGCTGACGGCGAACGCCCAGTATCTCGATGCGGTGTTCGACGACTTCCGCTACCTCATCGCGGCCCCTGCGGCGACAGCTCCCCTGCCCGCCATCGGCTGTCCGTACACAGCGGTCGCGGGCAACCAGCTGGAGATCAACTGCTCGGGCAAGCCGGCCTTCCAGTCGCCCAAGTGGACGCTGACCTTCGGCATCGAACAGACCATTCCGCTGGACGGCTACAACCTGGTCCTGACCGCCGACACCCAATACAAGGGCAAGCGCGTGGTCGGCTTCGAGTATCTCGACAGCCAGATCGGCACCGCGTACTGGCGCTCGAATCTGGGCGCGACGCTCAGCCCTGAGTCCGACAAATGGTCGGTGGGTGCCTTCGTGAACAATGTCGAGGGTGATCGCGCCGCAGGGAACGCCAACTTCTACTCCGGTGCCAATATCGTCACCATGACGTCGGGTGCGCCACGCACCTATGGCCTGCGGGTGTCGGCCAACTTCTGATGCTCAAGGCCCGGCTCTTCGCGAGCCGGGCCGTTTGCGCTGCGGGGCCCATGCCGCCTTGCAAGCTCCGGCGAGCTATGATCATCACGCAGGGCAGGCCAATATTGATCCGTGTATGGCCGGGGAAGCAGCGTGATGGACGAGCCGCCCTTTTCAGAAACTACGACCGCTGACGATGTCGCCAGATTGGCCGGCGTCTCCAAGTCCGCCGTCTCTCGCGCCTTTACGCCCGGTGCCAGCATCTCACCCAAGATGCGCGCCAAGGTCGAGGCCGCAGCCAACGAACTGGGCTATCGCCCAAACCCGATCGCACGCTCCCTCACGACACGGCGCTCGGCGATCATCGGCGTGGCCATGGCGAACATGGATCAGCTATACGCCCCCCTGCTCCAGCGCCTGTCTGAAAGGCTGACCGAGGAAGGCCTGCGGCTGCTGTTGTTCAAGGCTAATCCGCAACGCATCGCCGACGCCGAGCTTCAGACCATTCTCAGCTACAATGTCGACGCGCTCATTCTGGCATCGGTCCGACTTTCAGACGCGTTCGCCCAACAGTGCGAACGCGGCGGCGTACCATTGGTCCTGATCAATCCCGTCGACAACGCCAACCATATCTCGACGGTCACTGGCGATGACCACGGCGGTGCGCGGCGGATCGGTACGCTGATCGCCAAGGCTGGTCATGTCCGCCCAGCCTTCATGGCCGGCTACGATGACGCACCGACCAGCCAGCTCCGCGAGGCCGGCTACCGCCATGCCCTGTCGGAAGCGGGACTGTCATGCGACATCCGCGAGGTCGGCCACTTCACCTTCGAGCAAGGGCTGGAGGCCGCCCGGCGGCTCCTGTCACGACCTGACAGGCCGGACGCAATCTTCTGCGCCAACGACTCCATGGCGTGCGCGACGGTCGATGTCGCGCGCCGGGAGTTCGGACTCGATGTGGGGCGCGAGATCTCCATTGTCGGGTTCGATAACGAGACGATGTCGTCCTGGCCCGGGTTTGACGTCACGACCTACACGCTTCCGATCACGCCGATGGTCAATCGGACCCTTGACCTGCTCCAACAGCTTTGGCGCGACCGTAGCGATCAGAGCAAGGTGACGGTACCGGGGGAACTGATCGTTCGCAGCAGCACCCGCCCCCTGCCCTGATCGTCGAGGTTCAGGATTCCGTCGCCCCGGGTCCCTCAGCCTGCCGACGGGTCCGTAGCGTCGCCGCCGCGATCAGCGCGGCCAGCAAGGCTGCGGCACCGATCACAGCGAAGCTTTTCAGGATGCTGCAACTGATCGACGTCGTCAGGAAGGCCAGGAGCACACCGCTGACGAACTGGCCCAGCATCAGCATCGACTGAAAGATGCCCGTACCGCGCGCCCGGCCGCTGAAGGGCAGGCTGCGCATGGTCCAGCTGATCAAGGTGGGCAAAAGCAGGCCGCAACCGAACAACCCCATTGCGGCGGCCATGGCGAACTGGATGTCGGTCTGAACAAAGCCGATCACCACGCAGGCGCTGCCGATGATCGCGAACTCGATGGCCAGCAGCAGCGAGGCGCGCCAGTGTGAGACCCGCCAGAAGACAAGGGTGCCGATCGGATTGGCCAGGCTGGCGACGGCGGTGAGCAACCCCAGACGGGCAGGATCCTGAACCCCCAGCGACGACAGGGCGATCCCCTGCTGGATGACGAGAGAATAGAACAGGGTCCCGCCAAACAGGCTGGTCAGGCCCGTGACAAGCATATGGTTCCAGGGAAAGGCTTCCACCGGTCCCTCTGATGCTTGAGCGGGACCCGGACCGCGTTTGGGCTCCCAGCTCAGCAGCAGCATGGCCGGGACGAACAGGATGCTCAGGCCATAGACGGCCGTGACCCAGCGCCAGCCGAACGCAGCGCCCACCGCGCCGGCCACAGCCAAAAAGACGACTGCGGAGAGAGAGGCGATGGTACTGATCATCGCCAGCCAGCGGTCACGCGGCTTGCCGACGAAATAATCGCCGATCAGGGTGGCGCTGAGTGTGATGATCAGGGCCTCGCAAATGCCCAGCACCACGCGCGAGCCGATGACCGCCCCGATCCCGTGCAGCAGAAGCGGCGACATGCCAGCCAGACCATAGAAGCAAAGGGCACCGATCAGCAGGTTGCGGCGTCCCATGCGGTCGCCCAGCCATCCCGCCAGCGGCGACAGCAGCGCAATGCAGAGGGCCGGCATCGTCAGGATCGCCGGGATCAGATACTGGGCGTTGGGCGTCTTGCCAAACTCGGCGATCAGCAGCGGCACGACCGGCACCAGCAGCATGGCCCCCATGGTCGGCAGCATCGCCTGAGCAGCCAGCAGCAGGCCCTGCGGCCACGCCGCGATCCTGTCGCCAGACGCCTGGCCTCGCCCTTGCTCCAAACCTTCCGACATCGCTTGCTCCCTGTGGTTATTGTTGTGATTGGGTCGGTCAGTCAGCGGTCCAGCCACCGTCGACCAGCAGGCTGGTTCCGGTGACCAGGGCCGAGGCGTCCGAGGCGAGGAAGACCACCGCGCCCATCAGGTCCTCGACCTTGCCCAGTCGCCCCAGCTTGATCCGTGACAGGACGTTGGCGGCAAAGACCGCATCCTCGAAAAACGGCTTCGTCATCGGCGTCTCGATGAAGGTCGGGGCGATGATGTTGGAGCGGATACCCATGGCGGCGAGATCGAGCGCCAGGGCCTTGCTGAAGCCTTCCAGCCCCCATTTGGAGGCGCAGTAGAGGCTGCGGTTGGCACCGCCGACATGACCCATCTGCGACCCCATGTGGATCAGCGAGCCAGGCCGCCCCTCCTGCGCCATTCGCGCCGCCACGGTCTGGGCGACAAAAAACGCCGCCCGCAGGTTCAGGCCCAGCACGGCGTCATAGTCCTCTTCGCTGACGTCGAGGACGGGCTTGGGCCGATTGGTCCCGGCGTTGTTGAGCAGGATGTCGAAGCCCTGCGCCGCCGCCAGCGACCGGCGAACCGCCTCGACGTCGGCGACATCGATAACCAGGGCCTCAGCGGCGCCGCCTGCCTCGCGAATTGCTTGTGCCCCGGCTTCGATCTCGTCCGGAGACCTGGCCGCGAGCGTGACGTGCGCACCGGCCTGGGCCAGCGCCGCCGCGCAGGCCAGACCGATGCCCCGCCCGGCCCCGGTCACCAGCGCGCGACGGCCTTCGAGACGAAAGCTGGGAGTCTGGGGCAGAGCGGCCAAGACTATTCCGCCGCCACGGAAACGGGCTCGGCGCGCCCGGCATAGGGAATGTTGCGTCCGCCATAACGGCGCACCCGCACATTGGCCTGCTCGCCGTGGCCGGCGAAGCCTTCCAGCGCACAGAGCCGGCTGCAGTACTCGCCGATCATCGTCGAGGCTTCGTCGGTGGTGATCCGCTGGTAGGTGCAGGTCTTGATGAACTTGCCCACCCAGAGACCACCGGTATAGCGAGCCGCCTTGCGCGTCGGCAGGGTGTGGTTTGTGCCGATCACCTTGTCGCCAAAGGCCACATTGGTCCGCGCCCCCAGGAACAGCGCGCCGTAGTTGGTCATGTTGTTGAGGAAATAGTCCGGGTCGCGCGTCATGACCTGGACGTGCTCATTGGCGTAGCTGTCGGCGACGCGGACCATCTCGGCCTCGTCCTCACAGACGATGATCTCGCCATAGGCGTCCCACGCCTTTCGCGCGATGGCGGCGGTGGGCAGGATCGCCAGCAACCGCTCGATCTCGCGCAGGGTGTCGCGCGCCAAGCTCTCGGAATTGGTGATCAGTATGGCCGGGCTGTCAGGGCCATGCTCGGCCTGGCCCAGCAGGTCGGTGGCGCAGATTTCGCCGTCCGAGCTGTCGTCGGCGATGATCATCGTCTCGGTCGGCCCCGCGAACAGGTCGATGCCGACCCGCCCGAACAACTGGCGCTTGGCCTCGGCAACGAAGGCGTTGCCCGGGCCCACCAGCATGTCGACCGCGCCGATGGTCTGGGTGCCCAGCGCCATCGCCCCGATCGCCTGGATGCCGCCCAGGGCATAGATGGCGTCGGCACCGGCCATGGCCTGGGCGGCCACCACCTTGTGGGCCAGCTTGCCCTCAAACGGCGGCGCGCAGGTGATGACACGCGGCACGCCCGCCACCTTGGCCGTGATCACCGACATGTGGGCCGAGGCCAGCAGCGGATACTTGCCGCCGGGCACATAGCAGCCGGCCGCATTGACCGGGATATTGCGGTGGCCCAGCACCACGCCGGGCAGGGTCTCGACCTCGACATCGGTGATCGAGGCACGCTGGATCTGAGCGAAGTTGCGCACCTGGGCCTGGGCGAACTCAATGTCGGTGATGTCCTGGGGCGTCAGGGTGTCGATGCAGCCCTGGATCTCGGCGGGCGTCAGGCGATAGTCTTCGCGGTCCCAGCCATCGAACTTGATCGAGAGATCGCGGATCGCCGCGTCGCCACGCTTTTCGATGTCGGCCAGGGTCGCCTCGACGATGTCGCGCACCTTGCGGTCGCCGTCGGCGCGGACCTCAACGTCCATTCCTCTTTTCAGCCACTGGGCCATGTCGAACTCCGGATTTTGAGACCGCCAACGGCGGCGGGGGGATCAGATCGGTTGGGCCAGGGCGAAGGCGCTTTCGCGCATCAGCCGTTTGACCTCGGGTTCAGGTCCGGCCTCCTGCTCGATGCGGGAAATCTCCAGACTGTTCTCGACGACCAGCCGGGCCCGCTCGAAACGGCGGGCGGTGAACGCCGTCCATCCGGCCGCGACGGTGTCGGCCACGGCCATTTCCTGGGCCAGAACCAGGCCGTCCTCGACCGAGATGCCGGCACCTGAGGCCAGGTGCGGCGTCGTGGCGTGAACGGCGTCCCCGATCAGCCCCACCCGACCCACATTCCACGGCGGCGGCACCAGAGTGGCAAACAGAGGCCGATAATTGACCGAGGACTCAGGTCCCATGGCGTCATGGATCTGACGGATGTGGCCTCCGAACGGCGCAATGATCTGGCGCATCCGGTCCACCAACTCGGCCTCGCCGATGAACGGATTGCCCGGCATGGCCAGGGTCGCGAACATGTAGACGTGATCGGGACCGCAGGGATTGATGCCGACCTTGACGTTGTTGGGCCCGAAAAAGATCTGCGAGCAGGTCACTTCGGGATCGCGCGCCGCCAGCAGCCGCCAGCAGCCCTGCCCGGTGAATTTCAGCTTGGGTGCCTCAGGGAATAGCCGGTCACGCAGGGTCGAGTGCGAGCCGTCCGCCCCGACGATCAGGTCGTAGCGCCCGGTGCTGCCATCCGAGAACCGGGCCTCTACCCCGTGCGCGTCCTCGACGAAATCGCTCAGGGTGAGACCCAGCCGAACCTTTGCGCCCTCGGCGATCGTGCGTTCGGACATGATCCGGTGCAGGATGGGCCGCATGATGCCGCCGCCGGGCGGAACACCCGCCTCCAGCACCGGCGTTTCCATGGCGTTCAGGAACGTGCCGTCCTGGCTGTAGAAGTGGATCTGCTCGAAAAAAAAGCCCTCGCGACCGACCGCGTCGAGCAGGCCAAGCTGATGGAAGGCTCTGAGGGTGGGGCCGGTGATCGTGATCCCGGCACCATAGACGCGCCACTCGGGATCAATGTCGATGACGTCAACCTCGACGCCAATCTTGCGCAGGGCGATGGCGGCGGACATCCCGCCGATACCGCCGCCGACGATCAGGGCGCGTTGAACCGGGCCGCTCATGCCTGCACCACCTTCTGATCAATCGCACCGAAGAGCAGGCCGCCATCGGCGCGCCGGGCCTCCATCCGCACCCGGTCACCAAACTTCATAAAGGCGGTTCGCGGCTCGCCTCCGTCCATCAGCTCGATGCCCCGGCGCTCGGCGATGCAGGACGAGCCGACCTCGCGATAGTTCTCGTTGGACACCGTGCCCGAGCCGATGATCGTCCCGGCGCACAGGACCCGGGTTCGCGCGGCGTGCGCCACCAGTTCGGGAAATGAGAACGCCATCGGATAGCCTTGCGCGGCGCCGAAACGCGTACCGTTCCAGTCGACGAAGAGCGGAAGGTCGACCCGTCCATCGCGCCAGGCGGCGCCCAGTTCGTCCGGCGTCACCGCGGCCGGCGCCGTGCTGCAGGGTGGCTTGGCCTGAACCCAGCCAAAGCCGGTCTTCATCTCGATCGGGGCCAGGGTGCGCAGCGACCAGTCATTGATCTGGACAATCAGCCGGATGTGCCCGGCGGCCTCTTCGGGCGTGACGCCCATCGGCGTGCGATCAACGATGACGCCAAACTCGCCCTCGAAGTCGATGCCGTCAGCCTCGCTCGGCAGCGGCACATCCTGGGTCGCGGCCAGGAAGGTGTCGGACACGCCCTGATACATCAGCGGACGATCCTTGGGCGTCGCGTCCAGCTTGAAGACCTTCTGCATCAGGTCGCCATGCGAATGGTAGGCTGACCCGTCGAGCCACTGCCAGGCGCGCGGCAAGGGTGCCAGGGCATCTTGCGGCAGGAAGTCGAACGCCTCATCAGCCTCGGCGGCCGACAGAGCGCCGGCGCGAGCCAACAAGGCCGGCTCGACCTGCGCCCAGCGCTCCAGCGCGCTCTGCAGGGTTGGGGCGATATCCTGGGCGGACACGGCGCGGGTCAGGTCTTGCGAGACGATGACCAGTTGCCCGTCGGGAGTCCCGTTAGCGATGGTGGCCAGTTTCATGGCTCTGTGTTCCCCCTAGTTTCCGTCCGAAATGGTCGTGCCGCCATCGGCGATCAGATTGTGTCCGGTGACGAAGCCGGACGCGGCGCTGGCCAGGAACAGGATCGAGGCGGCGATCTCCTCGGCCGTTCCCGCACGCCGCAAGGGCGTCAGGCCCAGCCGGCGCGGCAGATAGTCCGCGTTTTCCAGGATGGGCCTGGCGAAGAGCGTGGCGGTCAGGCCGGGCGAGATGGCGTTGGCCCGCACCCCGGAAGGTCCCCACTCGACAGCCAGGTTGCGCGCCAGCTGGATAAGCCCGGCCTTGGCCACGCCATAGAGGCCGATGGCCCGATTGCCGCGCACGCCGGCGATGCTGGCCACCAGGACGATGGTGCCGCCGCCCCGCTCGGCCATGCCCGGCGCCAGAGCCGCCGTCAGGGTCATGGCGCTGCAAAGATTGACGCTCAGCAAAAGGTCGATCGCGACGTCGCTGGCCTCGCCGATAGGACCGACATGGCCCTCCATGCCGCCGTTGCAGATCAGCACATCGACGCGGCCCGCCACTGCGACGGCGTCGTGCGCCAGGGCGCGAACACTGTCGGTCTGAGCCAGGTCGCAAGCCAGGGTGTGCACCACCGCGCCGTCGGCGCGAAGCCTGGCGGCCAGAGCGTCCAGGGGGTCGGCGCGGTTGTCAGTCAGGACCAGTTCGGCACCAGCGCGGGCCAGCAGCTGGGCCGTTGCCTCACCGATGCCGCCAGCGGCACCGGTCAGCAGAACAACCCGGCCCGTCAGGGTGAACAGGTCGATCATCGCGGGTCCTCGACGATCAGCGCACGGCGGACCAGGGTCGGCAGATCGCCGTCGTGGCGGAAACCCAGATCGTCGGCGATCGCAGTCGTCAGGGGCGGCTGGCGCGCAAACTGCGCTTCGATCTCGGCCTGGGGCGCGAACCGCACGACCGCCGGGCTGGCCGGATACTGGGCCCGCAAGGCCTCGACCAGATCACCGAACCCGACGCGCTGCGCTGGCAGGGTGAAGGCCCTTCGCGGTCCAAGTCGACCGGCCGCAAGCGCTCCCGCATGGACGAAAGCGTCGATACAGGCCGGGATGGAGATCATCCAGGTGGTCCCCTCCGGCGAGACCGGCAAGGTGATGTCCTGGCCGGCCGCATAGGCGTGGAACACCGTGTTCAGGAAGGCCGACTTCAGGCGCGCATCGGCGTCGGGACGGGCGACGATCCCCGGCAGCCGGATGGCCAGACCGTCGATCCAGCCCCGCGCGCTGAACTGTTCCAGCACGACCTCGATCATCCGCTTTTGGGCACCGTAGACCATGGTCGGATTGGTCGGGGTGTCGTCATCGATCCGGGCCGGCGCATCGGCGCCGAACACCGCGATCGAACTGGCGAAGACGACGCGCGGCGGGGCCTCAGGCGACCGCAGGGCTTCGAGCAGCGACAGCGTCGCGTCGATATTGACCCGGCGCGCCAGCCCGTAGTCGGCCTCGGCGGCACCGCCCAGCACGCTGGCCAGATGGAACACGACGTCGGCGCGCTCGCCGATCAGGTCTTCGCGTATGCTAGCTTCGCCGAAATCGCCCTCGATCAGCCTGGCGCGCGGATCGCGGGGCGCATGGGTCAGCGACAGATCGCTGAACGTGAACGTCGCATCAGCAAAGGCTGGGTCATCCAGCAGCCGCCGGGCCAGTCGCGCGCCGATGAAGCCGCCGGCACCGGTCAGCACCACATGGCGGCGTGCCGGGCTCACGGGTGGATCTCGGGCAGGACCTGGCCGCCCACGATCACGGGCGTCGACTCAATGAGGATGAAGGCGATGCGGCACACCTCCTCCACCGACGGGTTGCGCCACAGATGGTTGGTGGCCCGCTGGACCACGATGTCACCGGCCTTCAGCGGCACGACCTCGCCGCCGTCCAGCACCAGCTCCAGCTGACCCGACAGCACGACACCGTAGTCGATCGAATAGCTGCGATGCATGGGCGAGCTCTTGCCCGGCAACATGTCGACGATGCGGATCACCGAGCCACCGGTCAGGGTCTTGCCGGCGGGGATGGGCCCATCGACATCGGCATTCAGATCGACGGGCACGGTCGGCGTCGTCCAGACCAGCTGGAAGGCGGCGTCGCCGCTATCGATCAGGGTAGGCGTCAGGACGTCGTCGCTGCGAACGACGGACAGACCTTCGGCGTCATGGGCCGTGACGATACGGCGGAAACTCTCGGACATGGCTTTCCCCGCTCAGATGGCGTGTTCGTCTTCGGGCGTCAGGGCGGCCAGACGCTCGGCGTCGGGACTGACCTTGCCCTTGCGATAAGGCTCGAACGACCGCTCATCGGCGTCGAACTGCATGTCCCAGGCGATGTCGTCGCCCCGGAAAATCGGCGGCGCATTGGCCGACCACAGCAGCGATCCGAACTTGAAGTCCCAGGCGCGCGGCACCCAGTTGTCGTCCAGATAGTCGGTGTCGGCGTGATACTCCGCCTCGCCGCCGTTGGGATTGTCGACATAGTAGTAGATCGCTGAGGATATGCGGTGGCGCGAGATGCCGCCCGAGGCGTTCATGCTGCTGTTCTTCCAGCCGCGCTTTTCCATGATGTTGGCGCCCAGCATGACCTCGTCGATGTCGTCCATGCCGAAAGCGATGTGCATGAAGCCGTGGCCGTCCGGCGCGAACGGCAGGTCTGAATTGACCCAGAAGATGCTGTGATGCTCGTTGGTGCCATTGGCGCGAGCGAAGATGCCGACACCCTTGGAATGGTCCGAATAGCGAAAGCCCAGCCTGTCGCGATAGAACTCGTAGGCGCCCACATAGTCCGGCGAGAAGAAGACGACGTGGTTGATCGCCTTGGGGATGGCCTTGTGCCGCCACTGGCGAAGGGTGTTGAGGCGCTTGATGTTTCCCGGTGCATTGATCGCGTCCGGCACCGACACCACCGGCCTCTTGGCCCAGACCCGCAGGCCCAGATACTGGCCATCCGGCGTCTGGAAGAAGGCCGCGCCGTCCGCGTCGCGGGTCACCGGCGTGTCGATCTCAAGCCCCCGCACCAGCGCCTCAAGATGCTCTTGCGTATCGACGCCCCAGACCGTGAGGCGAACGCCGTTACCCTTGAAGTTGCGCGGCGGCAGGATCGGATCATCATCGCGAACAACGATCACCCGCGAACCCGTCGCGACCTCGAATACGCTCTGTGTCGCAGAGCGAAGCACCGGCGTCAGCCCGAAATCATTCCAGAACTGCGTGCAGTTCCCAAGGTCATCGACCCCGAAGATCACGCTTTCAACACCCAAGATCGCCATGGCGAGGTTTCCTTGCTTAGCCGACGGGCCGACCGAACCGCTCGGCGATCCAGTCAGCGATGAAGTCCCGGGCCACGGTGCCGTTGTCGGCGCCGCAGTGTTCGATCTCGAAATCCTGGGTGGTGAAGATCCGCAGCTCGCGGTCGGGGCTGGCCGTGGCCTGCTCGAACGAGCGATGGGCGTATTCGACCGGGATCTGGCGATCACCCTGGCCGTGCGTGACCAGGAACGGGACCTTGATCTGCTCGACCACGCCGTCGAGACACATGCTGGGGGCCCAGGCCATGAAGGCGTCAATATCGGGTTGGCCAAATACCCACATCACGTGGTCCCAATAGTGGGGCACGGGATTTTCGCCCTCGCGGTCCATGCGCCGCTTCTGCATCTGGCCCCAGTCATGGTTGGCTCCCATGACGGCGCACAGCGCAAAGCGGGGCTCCATGGCGGCGGCGCGCGGCGCGTAATAGCCGCCCAGCGACAGGCCAAACATGCCGATCCGCGAGGCGTCGACATCAGCGCGCGCCACCAGCCAGTCCACCGCCGGGCTGGCCCAGCGCTCGGCCTCGTGGGTGCCAGGGATCTGGCGCTGACGCAGGGCCTCGCCGGTGCCGGGCTGGTCCAGCAGCAGGGTCGAGATACCCCGTCGGGCCAGGGCCTGGGCAAAGCCATTGCCGAAGACCTGCTCCTTCATGCTGTCCAGGCCGTTGCAGCTGATGATGCACGGCGTCGGGCCGCCATCGGGGCTGTGGGCCTTCACGAAGAGCGCGGGGAAGGTCGTGTCGCCATAGGGCAGTTCGACAAACTCGACCGGCGCGCCGTCCAGTTCGATATAGTGGCGGAAGCAGTCGAGTCCGGCCTGATAGGCGGCCCAGCGCGGCGGATAGTCCCGCGCCTGCAGGCGCTCGGCGTTGAGGTAATAGCCGCTGGCGCGAAACAGCTTCTGGGCCGCCGACCAGCGCCGCCCGGCGGCCTCGTCGACCTTGGCGTTGGCGACCAACTGATCGGCCACGGCCAACCAACTGTCGAAGAAAGCAGCTGTTCCGGCGTCTGAGCCCAGGGCGGCGGCGGCCTGGATCGGGCGGCAGGCGACGTCGATCTCGCCGTGATTGCCCCCGCCAATCAGGGCCAGATTCACGCCCAGATTCCAGATGTAGTTCTTGCCGAACGGTTCGAACATGCAACGCCTCCCGCGACGCTTTTTGTCAGCGTCTGAAGCCAGTCATAGACCGGCTCCAGCCATTTTGCAACCGGTTGCAATTTGAATTCTGGCCATGATGTTTCCAGGGATCGCGAGCTCCATCGCCCTGCTCTGCCCCGTCTCCTACGTCTTCAGGCGCTGGCGCTTGCCCGCGGCTCTATAGCCCTCCGAGCGCGACGTACTTCGTCTCCAGATACTCCTCCAACCCATAGCGCGCGCCTTCGCGGCCCAGGCCGGATGCCTTGACGCCGCCGAACGGAGCCACTTCTGTCGAGATCAGCCCCTCGTTGACCCCCACCATGCCGAACTCCAGCGCCTCGAGGACGCGGAAGATCGTGCCGACGTCGCGCGCGCAGAGATAGGCGGCGAGACCGAACGGGGTGTCATTGGCCAGTGCAATCGCCTCCCCTTCGGTCTCGAAGCGAAAGAGCGGGGCGACTGGTCCGAATGTCTCTTCGGAGAAGACCAGCGCCTCGGGCGACACATTGGTCAGCACGGTCGGTTCGAAGAACTGGCCGCCCAGCGCGTGCCGCTTGCCGCCTGCCGCAACCATCGCCCCCAAGCGCACCGCGTCGGCGATATGCGCCTCGACCTTGGCGACGGCCCCGTCGTCGATCAGCGGCCCGATCTGGACGTCCTGGTCAGCACCATTGCCGACCGTCAGCTTGCCGGTTTCCTCGGCAAGCTTCGCCGCAAAACGATCATAGATCCCCGATTGCACCAGAAAGCGGTTGGCCCCGATGCAGGACTGGCCCGAGTTGCGATACTTGGCGGTCATCGCCGCCCTGACTGCGGCTTCAACGTCGGCGTCGTCGAAGACGATGAACGGCGCATTGCCGCCCAGCTCCATGCTCGTTCGCTTCACCTTCGGAGCGCACTGCGCCAGCAGCAGCGCCCCGATCTCGGTCGACCCGGTGAACGACAGCTTGCGCACCACGGGGTTCGCCGTCAGCTCGCCGCCGATCTGGCCCGCAGCGCCGGTCACAATGTTGCACACGCCCGGCGGCAGCCCGGCGCGCTCAGCGAGCACGCCCAAAGCCAGCGCCGTAAGCGGGGTCTGGCTGGCCGGTTTGATGACCCCCGCGCATCCGGCGGCCCAGCCTGGCCCGGCTTTGCGCGTAATCATCGCGGCAGGGAAGTTCCAAGGCGTGATCGCCGCAAATACCCCCACCGGCACCTTCTGAACCAGAATACGCCGCCCCGGCAGGTTCTCCGGAATGATGTCGCCATAGGCCCGCTTGGCCTCTTCGGAAAACCATTCCATGAAGCTGGCGGCGTAGAGCACCTCGCCCCGCCCCTCGGCCAGCGGCTTGCCCTGTTCCGAGGTGATCAGCAGGCCGATATCGTCGATGTTTTCCAGCATCAGCTCGAACAGCCGCCGCAGGATCGCTGAACGTTCCTTGGCCAGGGTCTTTTGCCAGGACCGCATGGCCAGCTCCGCCGCCTTGATCGCGCGGCGGGTTTCGATCGCGCCCGCCTTTGGCACGCGCGCGATCAACGCGCCGGTGGCGGGGTTGCGGACTTCGATCGTGGCGCCGCTATCGGCCTGAACCCATTCGCCACCGATCAGCATCGCCTGCCGCAGCAGGCTGGGATCCTTGAGGGGGAGATCGCAAAGCTTTTCCATGATCGGTCCTCAAGCCGGGTTCCGGCCCACGAAGAAGGCTTCGTCCGGGTCGGTGGTCGGGTTCATGCCGGCGGCTTGCTGGCCACGCCGCAAGGCCACCATGTCGCGCTGATAGACGCGCGCGGTGGGGTGGCGAAGCGGGCCGCCGTTATAGCCCTGCAGCCAGCCCTCATATTTCCAGAGCATGCGGTTGATCAGCCCGCCGCCGGCCTGCGGCACACTGGCGAAGGCCTTGCGCGCCGGATCGATGCGATGGAACTCTGCGGTCGCCTCATCGAACCGGCCCTCGCGGATCATCGTGAAGATGCTGGGCAGGATCGGGCCAAAGAACGCCGAGAAATTGGTGCCGCAGAACGGCACATCGATCAGCTGCGCCAGCGGAATAAACTCGTGCTCCATCGGAAAGGAGATCACGACCTCGTTGTGGAAGGCGCGATGAACCTCGATTGGCCCCATGATGTGCGGCATCCCGCCTTCGGCCTTGATCGCCACCACGTTCGGACAGTCATCGACCAGCCGCCGCAACAGCTCGACCGGCATGTCGATCGGGCTGAACCGGCCAAACCCCCAGGTCGGGATTGGAAACAGCATGACGGCCAGGTCAGTCGCGTCGCAGAACGCCTTGGAGTAGGCGTAAACCTCCTCTAGCGAGCCCGGATAGAAATAGGGCGGATAGCCCAGCAGCACGAGTTCCGCGCCCGCTTCCGAGGCAAGCCGGGCCGCTTCGATATTGTCCTGCAGCGTGTTGAACACGGCGTGGTGGACGACAAAGAGCCGTCCCGCCGCCTGCTCGACCATCGTCTGGACGAAGCCCTGATATTCGGCGAGCGACATCGCGACTTCCGAGCAGGCCAGGGCACCGACGAAGCCATGCTGGATCGTCGTTTCGACATCGTGTCGCGCCGCCTGTTCGTTGACCCTGCTGAAGTCGGACGTCATCGTCGGGATGACGACGTTGGCGACGCCGAGCAGCCGTTCACGGGCCCAGGCGCGGGCTTCGGATTTGGTGTAGCCAGGCATTCGCTTCTCCGGGTGGGGACGTTTTCGTCAACTGGAAGTGGTCGGGTTATTTGCCCTTGCTGACCGGGCTGATCGGTGCGGCAATGGCCGTGCCGATGCCCATGCTGCGCGCCCGCGCCACGCACATGGCGGCAACAGCGAGGTCTTGCACGGCGGCCCCAACCGACTTGTAGGTCATGATCTGTTGCGGCGAGGTCCGTCCGGGGTGACGGCCCGAGACCACATCGGCGAGGCTGACCAGCTTGGCCGAGAAGTCCACGCCCTGTTGCGCCGCAATCAGCATGTCGCCCGTGTCATGGGCGACTTCCTCGACCATGTCGGCCACGATCACATCGGAGCGGGCAATGGCCTCGGCATCAAGTTCGCGCTGCTCAGGGAGGGTGGAGCCGATCGATATCACCGTCATGCCAGGACGCAGCCATGCTCCGAGCAAGGTCGGCGACTCGTCGCGCGACCGTGCGGCGCAGATGACGAGATCACTTGTGGCAACCGCCGCCTGCGCGCTGTCGGCTGGACGCACCGCTATGCCCTTGACAGCCATGGCCTCGCAGAACGCCGCGCGGCTTGTCTCGCGAGGGCTGAACACGGTGATCGCGCCCAAGGGCATAGCGCCGGCGAGCGCTTCGAGATGGGTCTTGGCCTCAAAGCCAGAGCCGATCACGGCGACACGCGGGCGTTCACCCGCGACAAGGCGCTTTGCCGCCAGAGCCGAGGTCGCCGCTGTGCGAAATCCGGTTATCCGGTTCGCGTCGAGCAAGGCGACAAGCGCCATCGTCGCGATGTCGAAAACCGGCATCAGATAGGACGCCGCCTGCGCTGCGGGCGAGGCTGCAATCAGCTTCGCGCCCATGACGCCCTGTTCAGGCAGGATGCCCGAGAGCGTGCGCAGCCACACGCCATCGCCCCGCGCCATCGTGCGCGGCGGAAAGCGGGCTTCATCGGGCGGCCCCCGATAGGCTTGCTCCAGCGCGGCAACGGCTTGGCCCCAGTCGAAGGCCCTCCGGACATCGTCATCGGACAGCAACAGGGTTTGGTCAGTCGAAGCGAGCGGCATACGCAACCCTTCCGTCATTGCTCTCAATGAGTCAAGATTGATGCATATCAATTTGCAAATTGAGATAACCACGGCTTGCCATTACGCAAAGTCGGTATTTGTCGCACGCCCAACCACAGGCTATGACGACGCCGGGAGGCCGGTATCGATGACGACGATGGACGACGAGCTTCAGCGACTGCGCGAATTCGTTGAGCAGGCGGGTGAGGCCGGTGAGGCAAAATTGCCTCCGGAGCCAAAGCTTAGCGACGCCCTGGGGATATCGCGCGGCCGGCTGCGGACCATGCTCAAACGTCTCGAGGACGAGGGACTAATCTGGCGACACGTTGGTAAGGGCACGTTCGTCGGTGAACGTCAGCTGACCGTCGATGACCAAGATTGGTCAGCGTCCATCAGCGCAGATGACCTTATGGGCGCGCGAATTCTGCTGGAGCCTCAGCTGGCGGCGCAAGCCGCGATCCATGCGACGCCGGCAGACATCTCCGAGCTCAACCAGTGCCTACTGGATATGAGCACAGCCACTTCATTTGCCCAATGGAGGCGGCTCGACGAGCGACTGCACCGAACCATCGCCAAGGCGACGCACAATGCGCTGTTGCTCATGCTTTATGACACGCTGCGATCGCAGGCGCAGCTAAGCCTCAATAGCCGCATGGAAGAGATATTCGGTTCAGAAGGTGGGCCCAGACGCGCTACTGGAGAAGAGCATCACGCATTTGTTGAATCGATCCGGCAGCACAATCCGCATCGGTCCGAAGAACTGATGCGCCAACACCTGCAGTCTGTTCGTCAACGACTGTTCGGGCTGCGATGAAGCAATTGGTCATGCTTGCTGACGCGGGCACTCATTGTTTTCGGGCTGTAGACATACCTGCAACGCCCTCCTGACCTGGACCACCGTCAGAGGCGCGGGCTGGCACTCTACCGCGCCGGGCAAGCCCCACTAGAACGGCTTGGGGGTCACGTCAAAGCCCGTCCCGGATAAGCCGGTTGGTGCCAACAGCTGCCCTTGGCTGATCCCCAGATTCCAGGCCTTCATCGAACCGGAAACCCATGACCGACCGCATCTGACAAGGGACTTGGTGCATCAGCACAGCACTCCAGAGTGAAGCTCGCAGACATAAAAATGGCGCTGGCCCCGGGAGGGTGCTGGCAGTCTAACGCTAACTTGTCTCCACTACGGGCGAAACGCGCCGATCAGAGCGGAGACGACGTGAAACCGATATCGTTTAAGCGCCATCGCTTCCCTTCGGCGGTGATCCTGCAGGCGGTCCGGCTCTATTTCCGCTTCACCCTGAGTATAAGGGACGTCGAGGAATTGATGGCCGAACGCGGCGTCGAGGTCAGCCGCGAGGCCATTCGATGCTGGGTCAACAAGTTCGGTCCGTCGATCGCCTCAAATCTGCGGCGCGGCCGTTCTGCGCCAACCGGCCGCTGGCATCTGGACGAGGTCGTGGCCAAGATCGGCGGGCGCCGGATGTTCATCTGGCGCGCCGTCGATGACGAGGGCGAGGTGCTCGATGTCCTGGTCCAGAAACGCCGCAACAAGAAGGCCGCTCTGAAGCTGCTGTGTCGGCTCCTGCGCAACACCGGCGTCTCGCCCGAGACGATCGTCAGCGACAAACTGGCGTCGTACCGCGCGGCGATGAAGATGCTCGGACTGCAAGAGCGTCATCACCCCGGCGGGATGCGCCAAAACAATCGCGCCGAAAACTCCCATCTGGTCATCCGACGACGAGAACGAAAGCAGCAAAAGTTCAAATCCCAGGGCTCAGCCCAACGCTTCCTCGGAACCCACGGACCGATCTACAACGCCTTCAACCTCCAGCCTCACCTCACTCCCGGCCGGGGCTTCGAACGCTCCGAGCCAAGGCGGAGCGTGCCTGGGCGGCGGCCACCGCCGCGGCCTAGCTATCCCCTCCTCCGCACTTCCCGCGGCCGAAGGCGGTTAACTTGTCAGTTCCTGACGGTGCGCATGGACCTGGTCGACGCCGCGGTCGTCCACTATCTCGAAAATCGCCTGCTCGACCCCAAGCACCTCAAGGGCCTGATGGCGAACATCATCGACCGCCGTCACGAATGGGTCGAGCGCCGCCACAAGCATGTCGGTGAGCTGCGCAAGCGCGCAACGGAGGCCCAGGCCCGTCTGAAGCGGTTGCTGGACGCGATCGCGATGGGCGCCATCGAAGCCTCTGATCCCGACCTCAAGGATCAGATGCAGGAACTCAAAAAACAACGCGACACCGCCAGCGCGGACGCAGACCGCGCCGAGCGCGCCATCGATCGCCTCGGCCCGATCATCACGCCTCAGCTGCTGACGCAATTCGCGGAGGCGACACGAAAGGCGCTGCGGAATGAAGACGGCACGTTCCGCCGTGAAATCCTGCGCGCCATCGCGCAGCGCGTCGAGATCAAGTCGAAGGTGGAGTTGGAAGTCGCCGGCTGCCAGGTCGAACTGTTTCGATCCCTGGCGGCTTGGAACGGCGTGAAGGCTGCGGCGCTCGCAATTCCTTCTCGTGTACCGGAGTGGCGCGCTGTGTCGAACCCGGGTGGGAATTATCGAGCGACGCTTACGATAGCGAAGCCAGGGCGGTCCCCGAATGGAAACCGGTACGATGCTCGCACAATCGAGCCCGCGCGACCTTTATAAACAGCTCCATGCGGGTGAGCTACAGACCTCAAGGAGCTGGCAGTCTAACGCCACTTATCTCCACTTTGGGCGGAACGCGCCGATTAGAGCGGAGACGACGTGAATCCGATATCGTTCAAGCGCCACCGTTTCCCTTCGGCGGTGATCCTCCAGGCGGTTCGGCTCTATTTTCCGCTTCTCCCTGAGCATGCGCGACGTCGAGGAATTGATGGCCGAACGCGGCGTCGAGATCAGCCGAGAGGCCCTTCGATGCTGGGTCAAGAAGTTAAGCCCGTTGATCGCCTCAAATCTGCGGCGCAGCCGTTCTGCGCCAACCGGCCGATGGCATCTGGACGAGGTCGTGGCCAAGATCGGCGGGCGGTGGATGTTCATCTGGCGCGCCGTCGATGACGGGGGCGAGGTGCTCGACGTGGTCGTTCAGAAGCGGCGCGACACCGAGGCCGTGCTGGAACTTCTAAGACGCCTGATGCGCAACCAGCCCGTGGAGCCAGAAGCGATCACCACGGACGGGCTGAGGTCCTACGGCGCGGCGCTCAAGGAACTGGGCCTGGAGGGTCTTCACCGGCCAGGCTGACTTCGAGAAAACAACAGAGCATAGAACTCACATCTGCCGATCCGCCGACGGGAGCGGAAGATGCAGCTCTTCAAGTCTCAGCCTTCAGCCCAACGTTTTCTCACCACCCACGCGAGCGTCGACAACACCGTTTACACCCAACGTCACCTGATCAGCCGATCCACCCTGCGCACCTTCCGCGCCGCAGCTAACGACGCCTGGCGCGAGGTGACAGTCGCCGCCTGACGAAAACTCGGACAGAGATGGCTTCCGCCGACGGCATAAATTTGACAGTACTGGCGCACTGCCTACGCGATGAACCGGAAATCGTCGCTCGCGAGGTTGGACAGTTGGAAGTTCTTTAGCGTGATCATGTCGCCGATCTCGTCGGTGATGACGACATCGCTGCCGATCTGCTGACTGCGCGAGAAGACGTCGGCGAAGTCATCGAACACGCCGTCGCGTATCTCAATGAGATCCGCATCGCCATTGGCTCCGAAGTCGTTAATCGCATCCGACCCAAAGTTTGCGCCGAACATGAATACGTCAGCGCCGCCGCCGCCGGTGAGGATATCGTTACCGATGCCGCCGATGATGAAATCGCCGCCACCCGCCCCGGACACAACGTCGTTGCCTGCGGCACCATTGAACCGGTCAGCGCTCGCCGTGCCATTCAACGTGTCGTTGCCGCTTGTGCCCTGGAACCAGGCGGCATCCAGAACCTGCGAGCGATTCCAGGTCTGTCCGTTGCCGAACACGAACGTCTCGATGCCGGCATAGAAGCCGTTGTCTTCGTTGGCGATGGTCACGGCTCCGGTGTGACCCGTGAAGGACAGCGTGACGCTGGTGCCGGTGCGGCTCACACTCAACAGGTCTGAGGTGAGGCCCGCGCCGAAGGTGAGGCGATCATTGTAGCCACCGAACTCACCCTCCTGGATGAGATCCTGTCCATCGCCCGAGTTGAAGATGTAGGTGTCGTCCCCGGACGCGCCGGCCAGCACGTCGTCTCCTTGGCCACCCGCCAAAACATCGTTGAAGCTGAAGCCCGAGATCGTATCGGCGCCGGTGGTAGCCTGCCGCTGTAGCCAAAGTGCCGAGAGCTGGACGGCGTCCTTTTGGACGCCGTCGGCGAAGACGAATTGCTCGACACCACGATAGAAACCCTGCCAGTCGCCCGTGACGGTGATCGAGCCCTCGTAACCCAGGAAGCTCAAGATGGCAGTAGTGCCATTTCTCGCCAAGAGCAGCTTGTCGTAGGTCAAGCCCGCCCCGAAAACCAACAGGTCACTGTATCCCGCGTAGTCGCCATCGTTGATGACGTCGTGCCCTGACCCAGCATTGTATTGGTAGGTATCGTCACCGCCGGCTCCGGCGAGCGTGTCGTTGCCGAGGCCGCCGTTCAGCGTATTGGCATTGTTGAATGCCTCAATCAGATCATTGCCGGTGGTGGCCTTCTGAGCGAGGTAGAGCGCCCGGATGTCGTAATCGCCTAGCACCGCGCCATTGGCGAAGCTGAAGACTTCGACGCCGCCCCACTGGTCGTTGAAGATCTTGTCGATATAGATCGAACCCGCCGCGCCTTCGAACGTCAGGATCGCGCTGTCGGGGCCGCTGCGGGCCACGCGTAGATTGCTTGTGGTGATGCCGGAGCCGAACACTAGTGTATCGCGACCTTCCCACGATCCTTCGTAGATGAAGTCGTTCCCGCCACCGAGATTGTAGAGGTAGGTGTCGTCACTGCCTCCGCCGTAAAGCGAGTCATTGCCGGCGGCACCAGCCAGGGTGTTCGACCCGCCGTTGCCGTAGATGGTTTGCGCCATCGCACTGCCTGCATCGGCCATGGCAATGAGCGTCGCGCGGTCCCAAATGACCCCATTGGCGAAGACGATCTCTTCGACGCCAGAACCATTGCCCAGCAATTCACCGACGAGAATGACTTCCGCCGCGCCGATCTTCAGTTTGAGATCGTTGGCAGAAGGTTGGCCTTTAATCAGGACAATGTCAGCGGGGGCGATGCCGGTCGCAAAGACCAAGCGGTCAATGGCGCTGGCGTCGCCCAAATCCGAGATGACGTCGATGCCGCCCTGGAGCGCAATTTGATAGCTATCGCTCCCGGTTCCACCCGACAAAGTGTCGTTGCCCAACCCTCCGTTCAGGATGTCATTGCGGCCATCGAATCCGATGATGCTGTCAGCAGCCGACGTCCCGACGCTTGCTAGATATTGGCCCTGCAAATCGTCGAACGACCAGGTCACACCGTCGTTGAAGCGGATGCTCTCCAACGCAGGAGCGGCGAACTGACCCACCAGTCGGACCGACCCAAGCGCGTAGGAAAGTAGAGCATCGTTACCCGAACGCGCGACCGAGACCGCTCCTGAAGCCGCAGCATCGAGGCGAAGGCTATCGGCTGCGCCAGAGGCGTCGGTGATAGTCTTGGCACCAGCGCCCAGGATGTAGCTATCGGAGCCTTCTCCACCGGAGACAGCATCCATGCCGTCCAGCGTCACCAGGACATCGTTCTCGGCG
This sequence comes from Caulobacter sp. AVps18, assembly GCF_058681425.1. Lineage (NCBI taxonomy): Bacteria > Pseudomonadati > Pseudomonadota > Alphaproteobacteria > Caulobacterales > Caulobacteraceae > Caulobacter > Caulobacter sp. AVps18. Next base: position 2,941,103 of record NZ_CM178737.1, on the reverse strand, counting down.
GTGCCGGCCAGGGTGTCGTTGTAGGGCGACCCCATGATTGGAGACGCGCTGCCATAGAGTAGGTTCAGCACGTCCGGCCGGGTCCAAACGGTCCCATCGCTAAACGTAAACTGCTCCACAAAAGCAAACTGGATCCCGAAATAGTCCTTGATGGTCAGCCGGTCACTGTGACCGCCAACGCTGATGATGAGATTATTGCCCGCGCGCACGGCGCTCAGCGAGGCTGGCGCAATGCCGGGGCCAAACTGAACAGTGTCGAGCGCGGGCGAGCTATCGTCGAAGTCATAGACGGTGTCTTGGCCGTAACCGACATCGAACACATAGACGTCCTGCCCATTGCCGCCTTCCAGCCAGTCATTGCCTGCACCGCCATCCAACAGATTGGCCCGCGCGGTGCCGATGATGGTGTCATTGCCGACGGTCTTCGCTCCAGCAATAGCTAATGGCTCCACCTGGGCCGCCGTCAGCACCGTGCCGTTGCTAAACGCAAACCGCTCGACGGCGTTGTAGCCAGTGCTGTTGAAGTGGCCGACGATCAACAGGCTGTCAGCGCCACCTGAAATCTCGATCTTCAGGTCCGCGCCGACCTTCAGGAACTGCACGTCGCCCGGGGAGACATCGCTCAGGAACGAGATCGTGTCGGGTTGGTCCTCGTAGACCGTGTCGATGCTTTCCTGGATCACGTCATGGCCATAGCCATGGCCGAAGACGTAGCTGTCCGCTCCACCCAGGCCCTGCAGCGTATCCGCCCCGGCGCCACCGTCGAGGCTGTCTGCGCCGCTGAACCCGGTGATGACATCATCCCCTGCAGTTTTGCTGCGAGCGAGCAACTCAGTACGCAGTTGGCTTTGGTTCCACGTCACGCCGTCGGCGAATTGGATCGACTCGATATCCTGCCAGCCGTCGAAGAAGGCTTGGTGCCCGAACTGACCTTTGATCGTGACGCTACCGCCCACCCCAAAGGCGATGGTGATGTCGTCGCCCGCGCGTGTCAGCTGAGCGTCTGTGGAGGCAAGTCCCCCGCCGAAGATGATGGTGTCGTTGTCGTCGTAAGCGACGATCTCGACCGTCTCTTCGATCTGATCCTGGCCGAAGCCAAGTTCGAACCTGTAGGTATCCGAGCCGTCGCCCCCGCGAAGCACGTCATTGCCCGCGCCGCCGGTCAGCGTGTCGTTGGTCCAGAACCCGTCAACCGTGTCATCCCCAGCAGTTTGATGCTGGGCGATATAGTGCAGCCTGAGATCCGCAGCGCTCCAAACGGAGCCATCGGCGAAGGTGAAGCTTTCGACTTCGTTGGCCCGCGAGTTGATCGAGGTGTACTCGAATTGATTGACGATGCTTATGGAGTCGCCGGTTGAGCTGATGGTCAACTTGGCGCTTTTGAGATCCTGGCCGTAGCGTTCGATGGCGATATCGCTGGCCGATACGCCGGCCTTGAAAGCGATGGTGTCGCCATCATTGGCCAACCAGTTATCCAGAAGGTCGTTGACGGTGTCATGACCGTCCCCCGCGCCGAATGCGTAGGTGTCCGCGCCATTGCCGCCAAATATCTGGTCATCGCCAGCACCGGCATCAAACTGGTCATCCCAGTGACGGCCATGGACGATGTCGTCGCCAGCCGTCTGTTCGGCCTGAAGCACGGCAATCTCGATTTGGCTCCAGCTCTTACTGGTCCCGTCTGCCCAGACGAAGTTTTCGACTGCGTCCCAAGCCAGCGCCCCAAACGGACCAGTTTCAGTAATCACATACTGATTGATGATGCGGATGGACTCTCCGGTATCCGCGATGGTTGCGAGTAGATCGTCGCCGTCCCGAGTGAACACCACGTCGGCCACAGCCACGCCGCTTTCGAATGACAGAGTGTCAGTCATCCCGCCGAGAAGAATGTCCGTTCTATCTTGAATAACATCGTGGCCGTAGTCGCGACCAAAGACGTAGGTGTCGTTCTCATTCCCGCCATATAGGAGATCGTCACCAGCACCGCCGTCCAACACGTCTTCACGGTCAAAGCCGTAGATGACGTCATCGCCATCGGTCTGATGCTCGCTCAGCACCAAGTCGAAGATCTGATCGTATGATAGGTAGGATCCGTTGGCGAAGCTGAAAAGCTCGATCTGGTTAATCCACCAGATGCCCAGTGTGCCCGTGTAGGTGGCTGAAAACTGCCCCTCGATCTTTAGGCTGTCTGAGCTACCGAAAAATTGGATGAGCAGGTCTTCGTCTGCGCCATCACGAACGAATATCAGATCGTCCTGTGTAATGCCTTCTCCGAAACGGACCAGGTCCATCGAGCCACGAAATGCGTTGTCCTCTTCGTCGAAGATTACATCGTTGCCGTATCCTCGGCCGAATTCGTAGATATCGCTATCACCGGCTCCCTCGAGGCGATCATCGCCTGCGCCGCCGTCCAGAACATCATTGTCCGCAGTGCCAAGCACGGTAGTCGCGCCAGCATCGATCCGAACTGCTGCTTTGGCCATATCGAGCTGATCCCAGCTCGTACCATCGGCGAATGTGATCGCATCCACACCGTGGTCCGGCCAATATCCCGCGCCCATCGGGCCGGCCCATTCGCCATAGAACTGCCCCGTGATGCGGATAGTTTCCCCCGTAGAATTGAGGGTCATCACCAGATCAATACCGTCCCGCTCCACAGTAAAATCCGAAGCGAGATGTTTAGTGAACCGAAGTACGTCCTCGTGATGCGGACGGAGCGCGCCCTCCACATCGTCAATCACGACATGACCAAAGGTCTCGCCCGCGATGTAGTTATCTAGTCCGAGATCGCCCTTGAGGACCTGATCTGCGGTATCGATATAGAAGATGTCGGCCTCGTCCGTACCGACGACCTCACCGTCCCCCAGGGCGAAGAGGGATGGATCCAGACCTAATCCCTGAACAGCTTGAAGGAAACTGAAGGTGGGTTGCGTCGCCTCGAAGGCTCCAATGATGTTCTGGGCCAACCAGCCGTTGGTCGTCAGCAATCCGCCGCCACGGTTGAAGTCGGCTATCAGAACATTGATCAAGGGCTGCCATTCTAGCAGCCAGGCCACGGGATCGGCTTCCTGGCCGGCTTGTTCCAGCAAGTTGGCATAGGTCGGGATCAATTGTTGCGACGTGGTCGCGGAGAAACTGTTGTCCGTAGCGTTGTATTGGAGGCCTTCAAAGATGGCCGAGAAGGCTTCGGATTGAACAGCGACGCGCGCACCAATGAGGTTCAGACCTTCCTCCATATTCGCGATCACAGCGGAGATGGCCTGCAAGGCTAACGACACATCCTCCGGCATTTCGCGGAACTGGAAGAGTTCGCCGATATAGCGTTCAAAAAACGCCAAATCCGATCCCAGAACTTCGTCCAACACGTAGTCATGCCCGTTGGCGGCATGGTCGCCGAAAAGGATCGACTCGAAGGTGGCGACATCGCCGCCCACACCAACAAGTGTCGCCCCATCCGGAAGGCCATAGCTGTACTGAACAAGCGTCTCGCCATTCACGATAAGCTGGGAGAGGGCATAGGTTTGTGCACCCATATCTTGGATTTGGGCGAGGGAAGGCAGCGGCTCGCCTGCTGCTGATGTCAGCGTCAGGCTCATGCCTGACACGAATTTCCACGTAGCGATCTGATGCAGTCCGTCGGTGGAAGTCGTGACTTCAAAATCCCAGGCGTAGTCGCTCACCGCGCCATCGGTGCGGATGATGGGAATGTCGCTGTAAGCGGCGACCGCCGCTGCACCATGAATGATGGAGCCATCTGCAGCGCGGATTGGAGAGCCCTCTGCCCATGCCTTGAGCAAGGGGCGGATGGCTGCTCGGATCGAACCAAGATCATGACCCAGCGCAGCATCAAGCGAGGCCAGCGTGCTCTCAACAAGCGCGAGGCCGCCCGCTTCCACAGTTAGCGCCTGCCGAAGACTGACGAGCGTGCCGAACCCTTTGAGGTCGGGCATACCGTTGGCAGCGGCAGAAATCGCAATCGGTTCGCCGAGATAGACGGTGTTGGCATTGTTGAGCTTGAGGATTGCTTCGCCGAGCGCTCCCGTGGATCCGTTGCCTCGAATGAAGGTCGAGGTCGCGACGATCTGGTTTCCCGAGATCGTTTCGCTGCTGACCGTGTGAGCCAGGTCAAGCCCGACAATATCATAGGTCGACAAAGCCTGTAGTTCGCCGACGCCGACCTTACCGTTTTGATCCAGGTCACGCCAAATCTTCAGGTCGTCAAACGCGTCAGCCGTATCCACGACCCCGTTGCCGTCGAAATCCGCGAGGCCGTTATCGGCTGCATTGACGATCCTGTCGCCGTTGCCATCCAGGGTCTCAAGGATGGCAAATCCGGAGGTTCGCCCGCCAAAAAGCTCCCGCGAGTCGACAATCTGACCGTCGCCATCGATGTCACGCGCCAGCATGCCATCGTCCATGCCAACCCAGCCCGAGCGCTCGGCGTATAGATCAGCATCGACATCGAACATCGGCGAAAAAGAATTGAGCGCGGTGAGGTCGAAACCGTCACCATCCAAGTCAAGAACGAGGGGGTCTTGCCCGCTCCAGGCATCCCAACCGCCCATCGATTTGACGATCAGCCCAAACAATTCCCAAGTACCGAAATACGTCCCCTGGCCAGCATAATCCTCCATGATACCATGAGCTTCAATAGTGTAATCAGCCAGGAAAATATTCCCTGCGCCTATCTTTGCGTGTCCCACGCCCTGCGGCCGTTGCGTGTCTGCCCACCCCAGGAAATACATATTGTGAAGGGGGTTATCGTCAGGCGCCCCCTCTCCAATATGAATGACTAGTTCGCCATCGCTGTTCAGGCCGTACTTGACCATATTTGCCCAGCCAGATGCGTAATTGTGTTCTGAAGTGGTTGAGCGCAGCCCGCCGAACAACCTGAGCATTCCGCCCACGCTCACCTGATCGTTGAAGTCTAGATCTGTGACTCCTACGCCTGCAGAAAACCAAACTTTATCATTACCGCCTGTGCCAAGATGTACGAGCGCGCCTGCGGCGGCGCTTTTCAGGACATCGTCACCGTCGCCGAGGAATACTTCGCCGCCAAAGGTTGAGTCGTTGAATACGTCAGTGTGTCTTGTCGCAGTGATTTGCTGGAAATTTTGGTAATCTATTCGGTCTCCGACCCACAGGGCGCTGATAACCTGCGAGCCAAGACCTCGGTCGAGCGACATCGCATTGCGCACACCAGCGGACCCGAAATAAAGGCCGTTTGCAGATTCAGAGAAATCGAGTCGGTCGTAGCCAGCCCCGCCGTCAATCGTAAGGTTGTCGCGTCCGAAATCCAGTAGTGAGGAGACATGCACAACATCGTCGAGCGCCGACGAGCGCAGGATCTCGATTTCATAAGCACGGTCAAAATCTGAAGAGCCGTCCACGATGGAGACGAAATTCTCACCATCTTGCTTAGCGCCGGCGACGTAGAGCCACTGCTCGCCGCCATCGTAGATCGCCTGATCGTCTCCACTCCCACCGATGAGGACGTCAATACCGCCACCACCGCGCAGTTCATCGTTGTGGTCGCCGCCGATCAACATATCGTTGCCGTCGCCGCCGGATAGGCTATCCTCGCCCTTGCCGCCTATGATCAGATCATTGGACGAACTCCCCTGCATTTGGTCGTCACCGACCCCGCCTATCGCTAGCGTCACATGGTTCCTGGCGTCATAGGCGCGGTCTGAGATCTGAAGCGAAAGCGGCCCGTCTCGCGTCGCCACCACATAGCGATCAATGGCATTGTCGGCTGGGGCGCCCCAAAGCCACAGTGATTGTTCGGTGGCGTCAGCGATGGCTCGTTGCGCCGACGCCGGATCATCCGCAGACTGTTGGAACGCAAGCTGAAAGCCTGCCTGGCCGATGATCGGGCCCACTCGGCCCTGCCAAAGATGATCGGACAGATCGACCGTCAGGGAAGAAAGGTCGTCAGACAAGGCCAGGACGCCCCCCAACGCATCCGGGCGCGAAGTCTGCGTGGCCTTGGCCAAAGCTAGGCCTGCAGCGAACTGCGTGGCGATCTGCGCGAGAGCTTTGCTGGAGTCCAGGAGCGGAGCGCTGTTGGCCACAGCGAATGCGGCCCCGATCTCGTTGACATCGTCAAACAAGACCTTGGCGGCTAGGTCGCCGAAGGGGCGCTCCCCGCTCTCCAGCACCGAATAGGCGATGGCGTTGAGCATTTTGACGTTCGGATCAGCTGACCCGCCGATCAGGCCCGCCATGACGGCGTTGGCGATATCGTCGTCGAAGAACGAGTCCAAAACGCTGTTAACGACGCGCTCGTCACCCCGCCACAGGTTACGGCTAAGCCCACCTTGCTCTGAATACATCAGAAGCACTTCGAGTGCCTGGCTGTGGAGCATGATGGAATTCAGCAGCGGAACGTCGGCTTTGTCCCATCCTGATACCGTCAGCTCATGTTGCTGAGCAGCCGGAACGTCGGTCGCCGGATTGACGATCGCATAGAAGACCCCGATCCCGGAAAGCACCGGGCCAAGCCACGGGATCGTTCCGAGCAAAGCGCCCGCGAGGGCTGGGAGAGTACCGTCGCGCAAAAACTCCATGACTTCGCCATCGACATGGTAGGCGGTGATGCCTGCCATTGAGGGCGGAGACGGCACATTGACCTCAGCCATAGCCGCAGCAATCTGCGCCGCCGAGGCCGAAGCCGTGGCGGCCAAGAGCAGGTCAAAGCGCGCGGCGGCCGTTACCGCAGTCACGCCCAGAAGGGCGGAGGCCTCCACGGATTCGCTGAAGGTTTTGACGAGCTTTTCGGCGTAGATGGTCATCGACGCCAGCGCAAAGGGCATGTGGTCGAACAACACTGATCGAGCACCGCTCAAGGACCCGACCAGCCCAGCCAAGCCCCCACCGAGGGAGTGTCCCGTTAGCGTGACATTCGCGTTACTTAGCTCCCAAATGCTGAGCTTGGAATCCGGGGAAATCCGACTGTTGAGAACCTGCTCATAAAAGTCGATGGCCCACTTGCCTTGATTGTCTCCGGTCAGGCCGCCGCCCACGACCCATCCGGAAAAGATGTCGGTGTCTCGAACGTCCGCAGGGTTGAGGTTGTCCGTGCCGCGATAGGAGATGAGGATCTGATCGCCCTTCTTGTAGGCGACAGCGACGAAGCCCTGCGCAGAGTGGCTCCTGTCAATCTTCAGGATTTCATAGTCGCCCAGCGATCCCTCGTCGGGTAGGTCGAAGCCCTTCAAGGGGCCGCGGCTGTAGGCGTCCATGGCGAAAACCGCCAGCATGAGATCCTGGTTCATCACTTCCACCCGATGAGCGCTGAGCGCGTGTCTATGGCCCAGGCGATGTTTTCGCCTTCGACTGGCGTGCCAAGGCCTGAATTCGCTAATGGTTTACGGGCGGTGATCTGCGCTTCCGCCCACGGCAAGGCCTTCAGGACCGCTCCGGTGTCGAGCGGATCTGTCGATGGCTCGATATAGGCCGCCAAGAGTCTGACGCCTGCTCCGAACGAAGCCGCCAGATCCGCAGGATCAACGAGCCGCACGTCGGAGGGGTCGTCTATCGCTTTGAGCTTGAGCATCATCGGCAGGGCGTCCGGCGCGATGTCCACGCGGCCGTGGTGGCCAAGAGCTTCGAGGGCGTCGCGGGAAACATCCTGCATATCGCGGCGGCCATCCACGGAGCCGGTCGCGAAACCGGGCGTCCACAAATCTCCGTTGCCGCCGAAGCGCCCGGAGGTCGAGCTCCGACTACGCCCCATCATGGTGACGATCAGCGCGCCGCGCCGCCCGAAATCCACGACAATGGCGCTGCCGACACAAATGTCGGTCGTGTTCGACATGGCGCCGAGACCATCGATGCGGTCACGATGAATGGCCTCTCGCATGGCCGAGGCGCGCCTAACTGAGCCACCGTCGGCGATTTCGACCGTGAGCCTGAAGCGGTGCTTTTGCGTGCTCGTGCAGCCACTCAGGGCCAAAATGCCCAGAACCGCGCAACGTCGGCTGAGCTTGGAAGATCCAAACGCTCCTCTCGGCGGAGGTTGGAGCGCAGCCCTCGCCAGGAGGCCATCGTCGTTCATGGTCATCACCTTGAGAAAAAGGGCGTGTTTGAAGTGAACTTGCCGGCGGTCGACTTAGGGATTCCCGCGCCGGAGAGATTTCGTCTTCCGGTTGCCGCCCAAGGAAGAAGCTTTCCTATCCCTCGGGCGATTGCTTCATCCGTAACGTCAAACTTGGCGCGTTTGAGCGTGACCGCCGCTCCAAGCTGCGACGCGAATACACGCCGGGTCCCAAGTCTGGAGCGGTTCGGCAGAGCTTGCTCATCAAGCCTAGCAACGTCATGCTCAGAGAGGCTCTGATCTACATCAACTCGACCAATCACGAACTAACCCCCGCAACGACGCCGAAACGTAGCTCAATCCAACCATGCATCCTAGATGCATTCTCGCTATACGACAGTGTTATGCGAAATGATCTTCGAGCTCGGTAGGGGCAGCGTCGACTAGCGGTTCCAGGGCACAAGTCCCAAGCCCGGCGACTCTCTTGAAGAAGCGTCGGGTTCCCCATTCCGGCCTTCATCTTTGCCGGCCTCGGCACCGACGTTATGGAAGGCTGGGGGGTTGCAAGTAGTTTCATGGGCGAGGGGAGGAGCGCCCCACCGGTTGCCTCCCCACCAAATGCCCCCTCACCCCAGTTTCCATACATCGAAATGTATGGCGCTCTCCCGCGCGGGGGTATTCGGGGGATGAGCGCCCGGATCTTGGCGTGGGAGAGTTCGGGTTTTCGCCGCCGCTGGGAGCCCTGCCTAAGCGGCGGCCTTGTCAGCCTGCGCCCGTGGTGACGGTCCAGGTTCAGGACAGACTACCGGCAGGCGCTCGGGCTGGTTCGCGAGCGCCCGTCGCCGAGGGGCACGACCCCACCAATCGCCTCCGCGCCCGTCGCGGCCCTCCCGCTCCATACATCGCAATGTAATGAGCCCTCCCGCGCGGGGGTATCGGGGGTGCGCTGAACGCCCCGATCTGGGTCTACGGGAGAGTTCCCGTTTCCGCCCTCGCCGGGGAGGCATAGGCGGATCTTTGCCACCGCTGGGAGCCCTGGCTGAGCGGTGGCCTGTCAGCCCGCGCGCTCGAGACCCGCCGCCGCACCGCCGCTCACCCCGTCGCCTGGCTTTCGAAGCGCTGGATCAGAAAGCGGGTCGCTGGGCCTGGCGGACTGTCGCTGCGATAGACGGCCTGCAGCCCATAGAGCCCCCCCTCGAAGTCGGGCATGTCCAGGCGGACCAACCTGCCTGACGCCAGGTCTTCGCGGATCATCGGCTCGGGCATGTTGCCCCAGCCGATGCCTTCCTTCAGCAGCATGTGCTTGGACCCCAGATCGGCTAGGCGCCACGAGCGCGTCCCCATGACGGCGAATTCCTGACCTTGGGTCAGGGCGGATCGATCGGTCAGAACCAGTTGAATATGCTCGCGCCCTGCCCCCGGTTCGTTGCGTCCCGCCATCGCCAGCGGATGGGACGGCGCGGCCACCGGGATCAATTCCACTTGCCCAACGCCGACGCGTTCAAGACCGCTGACGCCCAGGTCGAGCGGGCCGCTGATTCCAAGGCCGGCGGCGCGGCTGAGCACCATCTGGGTCACCGCGCCGAGCGCCTCGACATAAAGCCGCAAGGTGACGGTGGGAAAAACCGCGTTGAAGGCTCTCAGGGCGTCGGTGATCCGATCGGCCGGCAGCATGACATCGATCGCCAAATGGACTTCGGGTTCCAACCCCTGCAGCAACCCCTTGACCTTAGCGCGCAGGCCATCAACGCCATTGATAACCGTCCGCGCCTCGGCCAGCACGGTGCGGCCCGCGTCGGTCAGTTGCGGCTTCTTGGTGATGTTGCGGTCGAACAGCAGAACGCCAAGCTGATTTTCCAGGTTGGCAACGGTGTAGCTGATCACCGAGGTCGCCCGCCCCAATCGCTTGGCCGCTGCTGCGAAGCTCCCGCAATCGACGATCGTCAGCAAAACCTTCAGTTGGTCCAGGGTGGGGGAACCGGGTTCCGACATTCGAATTCCTCGATGATTTTGCGCGATGTTATCCCGGTTTCATCGACGCGTCAGTCGCCTTACCGTCACCCTTACCAACTTTCCAAGCACCCTGGGTCGGTCGCGCGAGACAAGCTCGCGGCGCTGTGGGCGCTCCACGCACTCGCCCTTGGAGGCTATCGTGACGCTGCTTTCCGCCACCGCCGAGATTGACCAGATCGTCCTGCCGCCGGCCCGTGATCTGGGCGGCTTCGAGGTGCGCCGCGCCCTGCCCTCGGCCCAGCGCCAAATGGTCGGTCCTTTCATCTTCTTCGACGCCTTCGGTCCCATCACCCTGACCGCCGGCCAAGGCATCGACTCGCGGCCCCACCCCCACATCGGCCTTTCGACCCTGAGCTATCTGATCCAAGGCGAGGTGCTCCATCGCGACAGCGAGGGCCATATTTAAACGCTGCAAGCTGGCGACGTGAACCTGATGACGGCAGGGCGAGGCATCGTCCATTCCGAGCGTACCACCGAGCGAGAGCGGGCCAGTAATAGCGCACACCTCTTCGGCGTCCAGAGCTGGATCGCCCTGCCCGCCCAACACGAGGAAACCGCGCCCGGCTTTCAAAATGTACCTGCCCAAACCTTGCCCCGGCTTGAGGGCGAAGGCATCGACCTGCGCTTGCTGGCCGGCAGCCTGCTGGGTCGACGGGCACCGACGCTGACGCATTCGGACCTCTTCAACGCCGATGTCTCCCTGATCGACGGGGCAAGATTCCGCATCGACGCCGAGCATATCGAACGCGCGCTCTATGTCCTGTCGGGCAAGATCCAGGTGCAAGGCCAGAGCGGTCTCTTCGGCAAGGACCAACTGGTCGTGTTCAAGCCGGGGGCGGAGATCGTCCTGAAGGCCAGCGGTCCGGCGCGGCTGATGGTATTGGGCGGCGAGCCCCTGTCCGAGCGGCGTCATGTGTACTGGAATTTCGTCTCCTCGCGGCGCGACCGGATCGAGCAGGCCGTCGAGGACTGGCGCGAGCGGCGCTTCGCCGGCGTGCCGGACGAGACCGAGTTTACCCCCCTGCCAGACACCGCCCGCGCGGCCTGATCGACTTCCCCGAACACCCAAAGGCTCTCGCCCCTCAAGCACGCCCTTCGCTTTCCACCGCCGGTGCCCCTGCTTGCCCGCACAGTTCGAGGCGTCTCGTCATGCTCATATCCGATGTTCTCCGAGGCAAGGCTGGCCCTCTGGTCAGCCTTTCGGCCGATGCCCCCGTCTCTGCAGTTTTAGCGCTGATGGCGGCGCGAGGCGTCGGCGCGATCATGATCCTGGACCATCGCGACCGCTATCTGGGCTCGGTTTGCGAACGCGATATCGTGGTGGGGCTGGCCGATGCCGGCCCCGGCTTCTTGGACCGCACCGCGCGCCCTATCATGAACATCGGCGGCCCGTCGATCACCAGTTCGGCGCCTGTAGCCGACGCCATGCGGATCATAACCGAGTCCCGCGTGCGCCATCTCCCGGTGATCGACCACGGTATGATTGTCGGGATCGTCAGTCTCGGCGACATCATCAACTCGCAACTGGCTGCGAAGATCGCAGAGAACGCGGCCCCACAGGCCTAGGCGCGCGCCCATCTGGCTGCGGCGTGACGGACCCCAAACTATGGCCAATCCCACCCCCGATACCCCGCAGAGCGCTGCGATGAGTGCGCGCATTGCGGCTGCCGCCGGCACGCTGTTTCTAGCGCAGGGTGTTGCGCAGGCCTCCGTGGACGCCATCGCCCAGGCACCCGGCAGCCAGAAGATGTCGATCTATCGCAACTTTCCCTCCAAGGCTGCCCTGGTGTCTGACTGGCCTTCGGCGCTGGCGGCCGAACATGAGCCCGACCTGTCGGAACATCACCGCCGCCACGCCGACGATCCGCAGGATGAAATCCTGGGATTGGCAGAGAGTTTCGCGGGGCAGGACGGTGCCCGCATTCGGGCCGCGCGCCTGCCGGCCTCAACAGGCCTCCACATAGACAACGCTGGACCCAACGGGTCCGATGCTGATTCAGGCGGCATGCCGCAACCGTCTTGGCCACCTAGAAACCCCCTACGTCAGTCTCGACCGGCCCGCTCCCGCCGACCTGGCCTAAGAACTCGTCTAAGCCCTCGAGGGCGCGCGATCGTTCGGCGCGCTCGACCCGGGCGCGGACGCGCCCCGGTGCCTTCGGCAGTTGTTGGAACGCCTGTTGGAGCAAGCCGGGGGCGGCGATGTCCCGGATCGCCGCGCGGGCATGCGCGTCAAGGTCCGTAAGGTCCGTAAGGTCCGTAAGGTCCGTAAGGTCCGTAAGGTCCGTAAGGTCCGTAAGGTCCGTAAGGTCCGTAAGGTCCGTCTTGGCGACCCCGCGTTCGCAATGTTCGAAATTTTCGAGCAAAATGGCATATTTTATTCGGCTGTTTTGACGCCATGGAGCGTGAGACATCCTGCACCACGGCGGCGATGGGGCTGCTGGATCAACCAGGATGGCCCGCCATGACCGGCTTTACGCAAACCGTCGCCGACTTCGTCGCCCATCACGCGGCCTGGGCTGGCTTCTGTCTGGGCCTGATGACCTTCGGCGAATCCATGGTCGTGGTCGGGGCCTTTCTTCCAGCCACCGTGCTCCTGGTCGCGGCCGGCGGCATGATCGCCGCCGGGGTGCTGGATCCGGCACCTGTGCTGACCTGGGCACTCATCGGCGCGATCCTCGGCGACGCGGTTTCCTATGATTTGGGACGGCGGCTCGGCGTTCGCGCACTGCGCCATCCCCTGGCGGTTCGCCACCATCGTCTAGTGGCTCGGACCCGGCTGATGACCGCGCGATTTGGTGCCGCATCCCTGTTCATCGGCCGTTTCGCCGGCCCGCTTCGTGCCTTCATCCCGGTCATGGCCGGGGTCGCACGGATGCCGGCCAAGCGCTTTCACGTGGCCAATACCGGTTCGGCAATCGTTTGGGTCCTGGCCTTTGTGACGCCAGGCTATCTGGCGGGACGCGGTATTTCGGCTGTCAGCCCGGCTCACCTTGGATCGTCGATCCTCGTCCTGCTGGCGGCAGCGGTCGGCGTCGCGGCGCTCATCTTGGTCTGGCGCGCCGGCGGCGGACTGCGTCAGCACCTTGGCACCATGCGCCTTTCCCATTCCGTTGACGCGTCTGGGCCCAGCGCGCGGATGCCGCTGGCCTGCTGAATTGAGGACGCCAGTCGACTAGGCGACCAGCGCGCCGCGGCCGTTTACTCAGCCGGCGACCATGGAGGTCGCGCCCCAATCGTTCAAAAAATTTGATCATAATGCTCTAACTTATTCGGCTTTTCCGAATTCAGTTTCAGCGGCAATTTCGAGGCGTGGACGACGACCTCATCTGGTCCGCCACGCGAAACCAAAGGATCTGAGGACCATGTCCAACACCGTAAATCCGTCTCGTCCGTTCGCCAAGCTTGGCGTCTCCCCGCTACTGGCCGCCACGACTTCGGTCGCCGGACGGTTTCTGCTGGCCAGCCTTTTCCTGATCTCGGGGCTGGGCAAGGTCGCCGCTCCGGCCATGACCATCGGCTACATCCAGTCGGTCGGCCTGCCCTTTCCGCAACTCTCCTACGCTGCGGCCGTCTTCATCGAGATCGGCGGCTCCCTGGCGCTGATCTTCGGCTTCCAGACGCGCCTGGTGGCCCTGGCCATGGCGGGTTTTTCGCTCGTTACCGCCTTGACCTTTCACAACAAGCTGGGCGACCAGAACCAGTTCATCCATTTCTTCAAGAACGTGTCCATCACCGGCGGCCTGTTGCAGGTCGCAGCCTTTGGCGCTGGTCGCTTCAGCTTGGACGCGCTTCGTCGCCGATAGTCGATGCCATCGGTGTCCGATCACGAGAATCGCTCCGGACACCGATTGCTTAGGAAGCGCCTGCCTTGAGTGGACCAAGGTCGCCAGGGCCGGCATCTGAGGAAAACGCGCCGCCAAGGCCTGAATCGACATGATCCGGCCTCATAGATGCTGCACCGCACCATGAGCTGGACATGCCTTCGTCGCCTGCCCGACTCTTGGCCTCCCCCCGCTCGTCCAAGGACTTCAGATGCGCCTGCCCCTGATCCCCCCCGCCGACCTCAGTCCCGAACAACGACGCCTCTACGACGATATGCGCCAGGGCATCGCCGGCCACTTCAACGCCTTTAAGGTCGAGCGCGAGGATGGTGCCCTGATGGGCCCCTGGAACCCCTGGCTGCACGAGCCGGCGATCGGCAAGGCGATCTGGGATCTGACCCTGGCCATGACCGCCAGCGCCGTCCTACCCGACAACGTCCGGCAGATCGCCATCCTGGTGGTCGGGGCGCGCTATGACGCTGCCTACGAGATCTACGCCCACATCGCCGTCGCCGAGCGCGAGGGCATGCCGGCCGAGCGCCTGGCCACCCTGGTCGCCGACCTCAAGCCCAATGACCTGGGCAAGGACGAAAGCGTCGCTTACGATGTGGCCTTCGCCTTGAGCCGCGGCGGCGTCCTGCCCGAACCGCTCTACGCCTTGGCGATCAAGACTTTCGGCCAGCACGGTGCCAACGAGCTGATCTATCTGGTCGGCCTCTACGCCCTGGTCTCAGTGACGCTGAACGGCTTCAACGTTCCGGTTCCCGAACGTGAATAGCCGCCCCAGCCCCAAGCGCCGGAGGGGAGTCGCCCCGCCCGAACAGCCCAAGCCCAACACCACCGCTTTCGAGAGCGTCGCCCTGCTGTTGCAAGGCGGCGGCGCGCTGGGCGCCTATCAGGCAGGGGTCTATGAGGCCCTGCTCGACGCCAAAGTCGAGCCGACCTGGATCGCCGGCATCTCGATCGGCGCGATCAACAGCGCCATCATCGCCGGCAACCCGCGCGAGACACGCGTGGTCCGCTTGCGCGAGTTCTGGGAAGGAGTCAGTCAGCCACACGATGGCGGCTGGGGCAATCTGTGGACCGACCTGCTCAATGGCGACATAGCGCGCTCTTGGGTCAACCAACTGGCAGCTGGCCAGATCATGGCCAAGGGCGTGCCCAGCTTCTTCAAGCCCCGCGTGCCATCGCCGATCCTGACGCCCCCCGGCCTGCCCGGCGCGACCAGCTGGTACGACACCGCAGCCCTGCGCCCCACCCTGGAGCGGCTGATCGACTTCGATCGCATCAACGCCAAGACCATGCGGTTCAGCGTCGGGGCGGTGAACGTCCGCACCGGCAACTTCGCCTATTTCGACAACGAGACCGACGTGATCGGTCCCCAGCACATCATGGCCAGCGGTGCCCTGCCGCCGGCGTTCGACGCTGTGGAGATCGATGGCGAGTTCTACTGGGACGGCGGCCTGATCTCCAACACGCCGCTGGACTGGATTTTGTCGGCCAGGTCGGATCTGGACACCCTGATCTTCCAGGTAGATCTCTGGAGCGCTCGGGGCGTGCTGCCGCGCGACCTGTCCGAAGTGGCGGTGCGGATGAAGGAGGTGCAGTTCTCCAGTCGGACGCGCTCGGCCACCGACAGCTTCAAGAAACTGCAGGCGCTGCGCGCAGCCTTCAACGAACTTCACGCCCAATTGCCGCCCGAGCTGGCGGCCACGCCCCAAGCCCGCCTCCTAGCCGAAGCGTCCGACCCGGCCGTCTACAACATCGTCCAACTGGTCTACCGCTCAGCCACCTATGAGGGTCAGTCGAAGGACTATGAGTTCTCACGCCGGACGATGGAGGAGCACTGGGAGGCGGGGCGTCGCGACGCCTTGATCACCCTGTCCCACCCCGAGGTGCTGGTTCCGCCCGCAGCGGCCCACTCGGTGCAGACCTTCGACTTCATCACGCCCAGACCTGCCTCCTCTTCTGCAAAGGACTGACCGCATGAGCCTGCTCAATAGTTTGCAAGACAAGGTCGCCGTCATCACCGGCGCCGCCAGCGGCATCGGCAAGGACATCGCCAAGGAATTCCTGACCAACGGTGCCAAGGTGGCCATCGCCGACCTCGATATCAACGCGGCAACCGCCACGGCCGCCGCGTTCGACTCCACCGGCGAGCGCGCCTTCGGCGTGGGCATGGATGTCACCGACGAAGCCCAGGTCGACGCCGGCATCGCCGCTGTCGCCACCAAGTTCGGCGGCATCGACATCCTGGTCTCCAACGCCGGCATCCAGATCGTCGGCCCGATCGAGACCTACAAGTTCTCCGACTGGAAGAAGCTCTTGGCGATCCACCTGGACGGCGCCTTCCTGACCACCCGGGCCTGCCTGCAGCACATGTACGCCCAAGGGCGCGGCGGCAGCGTGATCTATATGGGCTCGGTCCACTCCAAGGAGGCCTCGGTGCTCAAGGCGCCCTATGTCACCGCCAAGCACGGGCTGGAAGGCCTGGCCAAGGTGGTGGCCAAGGAAGGCGCCAAGCACGGCGTGCGCGCCAACATCATTTGCCCCGGCTTTGTTCGCACGCCCCTGGTCGACAAGCAGATCCCTGAGCAGGCCAAGGCGTTGGGCATCAGCGAGGACGAGGTCATCAAGACCGTGATGCTGAAAGAAACCGTCGACGGCGAGTTCACCACCGTGGACGACGTCGCCCGCACGGCGGTGTTCCTCGCCGGCTTCCCGACCAATGCCTTGACGGGCCAGTCTGTCGTGGTGAGCCACGGATGGTTCATGCAATAGGACGCGAGCCTGGCGGGCTCTGCTTCCGGCCGCCCACCTCCTTTCGATTTTATAGTGCGAAATGGTCTATTTTATTGGACTTTTCTGGCGATGGCCCCAGCGCGATAGTCTCAATGCTTGGCGACGACCACCAAGGCCTAGCTGGAAATTCGGATCATGTTGCGTCACAACACCACCAAAAACAGCCCTTTGGCGCGTACATACTGGCGTGTTCACGCGATAGTCCGCCGCCTCGACCAGATCATCGATCAGCCATTGACCACAACAGCGGCACGCCCCAAGCTCGCCATGCAATCGTTTGCAAAACGAGGTTGAGCATGCCGGCACATCAGAAATCGGCAACACAGTTCAAACTCTACGCCAGTCATCAGCACCTTTGTGAGGCGGCGAGCGCCGAAAACTTGACGAATGTTCGTCGTGCGTTTGCGAAAATAATTCCCGCCAATGCCGACGGGTTCATTAATGTGACCATTACACACATCTATATTCCCCATATCCATCTATGGCGGAGCCATACGGTTGGGCCGCTGAATATCGAATTGCCATCGAAGGCCGATCGGCAGATTTTCTACCTCCCTGGGCAAGGGAGCGTGACGCTTGAAACGCGCGAGGGAACCCTGGTCTGTGACGGGGCCACTGGCCTGGCGGCCGATATTCAAGCCGTCCAGAAAATCCGCATCGACGAGGAGCGGCTTGGTCTTGGCCTGACTGTGAGCCGTCGAGCCCTCACACACCGCCTGTCCAGCCGACTGGGCGGAGCCCTTCATGGGCCGATCACGTTCGAACCTCAGTTTCGGGGGGACACGGCCGAACTGCTGGGCGTGACGCAAATGCTCAATACGATCTTGGACTCTTCCAGCGCTGGGGCCCTGTTTCATTCCAACGACACGGCCAAGGCGATCTCGACCAGCGTCATAGATCTGCTGCTCGACCACGTTCCCAACAACTACTCACTTGAACTCGATCAAGCCAGCAACGTCGCTTTGCCGGGCTATGTGGCGCGCGCAGTCCACCTCATGAACACAGCGACCGATCTTTCGGTCCTAACGATCGAGGGCGTGGCCAACGCCTGTGGGGTTAGCGTCAGAAAGCTGCAGTATGGCTTTTCGGAGTATCAGCGTGTCAGCCCTATCCTGCACCTGCGCGGACTGCGTCTGCAGAGAGCCCGAAAACTGATCGTGGCCGGCAGCGCACTGTCCCTGTTGCAGATCGCCCAGTCATTGGGCTTCAGCAACTATGCGCGCTTTTCCAAGCAGTACCTTGAGTCGTTTGGCGAAACGCCCAGGCAGACGCGCGACGCCCAAGAGCGTGGCCATTAAGTTTTAGGGGCGGGCTAGGCTTGAATTGACAAACAACCCATCCGAGACAAACAGGCGGGACAGCCGCGCCATGAACCTCTAGGTCCGCGCGGCATGATGCCGATCGCCAGGTGCCTCTCACACCGGCGACTATGACTGTTTTCGCAAGGCAGCATTCGCTGGTCAACGGCTGTACTGATCGTGTCGTCGCCGTCGCCAGGTCCAATAGTAAAGACATTTCGCGAAGATCAGTAGCCGCAGGCGAAAAACTCCCACGCCGTTAAACCTCGTTAACCACCATCTTGCGCAAAGCTTGGCCTGCGATCAACCGATCAACTGAGGCTCGTCAAGATGACATTATCCGCCCCAGAGGCCGCAACTGAAGCGATGAAGGCCCGAGCGCCGTTCGGGCTCATCGCGATCGAGATGCTCGAGCGGATCTTGGATCGCGTCGAGGGGTTCAAGCCGCCTCGCCTTTTTCCCTCAGCTGACGCCCGGGGCTCGGCCGTGGGGCAGGATCGAGGAGGGGTCTTTTAATGCCCGACAAATTGAACCACGAACCCGACGCGATCGGCGTGGAACTGTCGAATATCGACATCATCAAGCTGCATGCCGCCGTGACCATGTCGATCTGTGGCGTGCTTCACGAGAAGGGCCTCGTCAGCAACCAAGAGATGGCGGCCATTCTTAGGGGACAGGTTCGCGCTGCCGATGCCGACCCGTGGACCCATATCGTCCTTGCCATCGCCGAGGCCCTGACCATGCGCACCAAGGCGGAGACGCCAGACCGCTCTCCCCCACCCCAGAGCACCCGGCTCGCGCTGATCGTCGGCGGTCGCGATCAGACCAAGGCTACGAATGATCCCTAGCGATCCCCCCTGGCCAAACCGCGTGGTCGGCCAAGCCGAGCGCATAGAAGGGTGGGTACCTCAGCCGGGTCCAGGGGCAACACCTGAACTCCGCCAAGCCCAAAGCCCCCTACGTAGCAACTATCAGTTCAACCTCAAATATTGAGCAATCTAACCTCGACGCAATCGGTTGCGGTCCAACTCTTTTGAAAAGGGCATATGCGATGATCGACTTCGGAAATCTCCTTGGCGGAAAAGCAGCGGAGAACCTGGCCGCGCTGGATCGCTCCCTTGCCACCATCGAGTTCGACGTCAAGGGCACGATCCTTGATGCCAATGCCAATTTCTGCCAGGCGCTTGGCTACGAGAGATCGGAGATCATCGGAAAACACCACAGTCTATTCGTAGATGTCGAATATCGTCAGAGTCAGGACTATAGAGACTTCTGGGCAAAGCTGGCTCGGGGCGAATTCGACCAGCGCGAATATTTGCGGATCGGCAAGAGCGGGGCCGAGGTCTGGATCCAGGCTTCCTACAACCCCGTGCGCAATGCAGCTGGAAAGGTCACGCGGGTTGTCAAAGTCGCTTCGGTGATCACCGAACAGAAGCAGCGCGCCGCTGAAAACGAAGCCAAGATCGCGGCCATCGACCGCGTTCAGGCTGTCATCGCTTTCACGCCCCAAGGCGTGATCCTCGACGCCAATGATAACTTCCTGCAAGCCCTCGGCTATAGCCTGCCCGAGATCAAGGGCCAACATCACCGGATGTTTGTAGGCTCGGAAGACGCCCGCTCGGCCGACTACGAGACCTTCTGGAAAAAGCTGAATGCCGGCGAATTCGTCGCTGCCGAATTCAAGCGAATTGGCAAGGGTGGGCGGATAGTCTGGATTCAGGCTTCCTACAACCCGGTCTTCGACGCCAGGGGCCGCGTGGCCAAGGTGGTCAAGTTCGCCACCGTGATCACCGGTCGTGTGGAGGCTGTAGAACAACTTGCCAATTCGCTTGAAAGATTGGCGGCCAACGACTTGGCCTACCGAATGACCCAGCCAGTCGATCCTCAGTTCCAGAAGGTGCGCAACGACTTCAATGCCGCTATCAGCGCCCTCGACGAGGCCATGGGGGGAGTCGCCAACGCCACCCAGAGCGTCGGAGCTGGGGCCGATGAGATAAGTGTGGCCTCGGACGATCTGTCCCGCCGCACCGAGCAGCAGGCGGCCAGCCTAGAAGAAACCGCCGCCGCTCTGGATCAGATCACTGCCACGGTCAGGCGTAGCGCCGAGGGCGCCAAGCAAGCCTCGAGCGCAGCCTCAGGAGCCAGGATCGATGCCGAAAGATCCGGGGCGGTGATGCGCGAAGCCGTCTTGGCCATGAACGAGATCGAGCAGAGCTCCGGCCAAATCACCAACATCATCGGGGTGATCGACGAGATCGCCTTCCAGACCAACCTCCTGGCCCTGAACGCCGGGGTGGAAGCCGCCAGAGCCGGCGACGCCGGCAAGGGTTTCGCGGTTGTCGCCCAGGAAGTAAGGGCCCTGGCTCAACGTTCGGCCGAGGCCGCCAAAGAGATCAAGGCGTTGATCGCGAGCTCCTCTTCTCAGGTCGAGCGGGGCGTGAAACTGGTGGGCGACACGCGTCAAGCCCTGACCGGCATCGTCGACAAGGTCGGAACAATCGACGCCTTGATCTTGGAAATCGCGCAGTCTTCCCAGGAGCAATCCACGGGGCTCAATCAGGTCAACGTCGCCGTCAACCAGATGGACCAGGTCACCCAGCAGAACGCCGCCATGGTCGAGCAAGCCACCGCTGCGGCCAGGAATCTCAAGAGCGAAGCAGGTGAATTGGCCCGCCTTGTGGCGCGGTTCCAGACCGGCCAGGCGGCGCGGCCAGCCACGCGCCCCCAGCTGGCTCAGCCAGGGCGGGATGCGCCTGCACCCAATCCCGTGGCGCAGGCGCGGGCGAAGTTGAGCGCCTTCGCCGCCCGTCCTGGCTCGGCGGCCGCCCAAGCGACCGCTACGCAATGGGAGGATTTCTGATGAGCGACTTAGCGCTGGAAGGGCAACTGGAACTGATTTCCTTTGAGATCGGGGGTCAGGAGTTCTGTATCGATATCCGCGCGGTTTGCGAAATCAGGGGCTGGACGGCGGCGACCGCCATGCCGCAGACGCCGGGCTACATGCAGGGGGTAATCAACCTGCGCGGCGTGGTCATGCCGGTGCTTGACCTCGGCAATCGGCTCGGGCTTGGCCAAACCGATCCGTCTTCCCGGCACGTGATCGTCGTGGTCCAGCACGACGATCGGATGGCGGGCTTGGTCGTCGATGCGGTGCAAGAGACTTTCCGGGTCGAGGCGAGCTTGCTGCAAACTCCGCCGCCCATGGGCTCTCTCGCCGACGATCTCTTCGTCGACGCGATCATTCCCCTGAACGGCCGGATGCTCAGCCGGCTGGTGGTGGGCGCGCTCCTGCCCGCCGCGCGACACGCGGCGTGAGGGCGCTATGGAAACTGATCAAGCGTTTGCCCAGAGCCCGGCAGCGGGTCATGCCTGCTGTTCATGTAATGATTATCGCATGGTCGATTATGATCTGAGCGCCTTGACCAGCCTGACCCTGATCTTGGCCTCGATCCTGCTGCGGGAGCGACCGGAGGCCTTCACAAAGGCTCTTCAGCTTGAATACGGGCACCTAAACCTTATAGATCACGGCAACATTCAGGAGCCACCTCTTCTGGTAACACAGCTCTTGGCTCAACTCGCCGCGTGCGCTGACGAGCTACAGACCGCCGCCGATGGAATCGACATCGAGGCGCCGGGAGGATGAACCAAGCCAGGCGATGATCGTAGCGCTGGCTGGGTGCCCCCGGGGAGGTTCTGTCCACGTGTAGTCGGTATGGGCTCGGCCCACGCCAAGGCGTGCCTCATAGCTCAAGGTGCCCGATGTATCCGCCAAACACGGGCTGGAAGGCCTGACCAAGGTGGTGGCCATGGAGGGTGCAAAACACGGCGTGCGCACCAACATCATCTGGCCCAGCTTTATCCGCATACCCCTGATCGACCAGCAGATCCCATAGCAGGCCAAGGCTTTGGGCATCAGCGAGGATGAAGTCATAAGGAGCGTGATGCTTAAGGAAGCTGTCGACGGCGAGTTCACCACTGTGGAAGACGTTGCCTGCACCTCAGTGCTCCACGCCGGCTTCCCGACTAACGCCCTGACGGGCCGGTCTGTGTTGGTGAGCCATAGATGGTTGATGCGGTAGGACGCGAGCCTGGCGGGCTCTGCTACCGGCACCGAAATAATTCGATTTTATAGCGCAAAAGCATCGATTTTATTCGGCTTTTCAGGCGATAACGGCAGCGCAATAGTGGCAGTGCCTGGAGACAACCACCGGGGCCTAGCTGGAAAGTCGGATCATGTTCCGTCCCAACACTACCAAGAATAGCCCTTTGACGCGCATGCGCTGGCGCTTTCGCGCTTTGATCCGCCGCCTCGACCAGATCTGCGCCCATGCCGCCGACGGCGATAACGCCGTGCGAGGCCTTAGCCCCGACACTCCGTTGCATCCTTGGGGAAGCGGCGTTCGTGGTCAGGTGGGCTATCCGGATCAGGAGTTAACCGCAGAAAGGCATGCGCCGAGCCGACTGGACCTGCGCCTGGCCCCCTAGTGTCGCACCTTCACGCTACGGCGGTGGCGTGATTGCGGGGAAATCCTGAAATCGTCGCCTAGGACACTTCTTGCGATTAGCGCCGAAAGATCCCTTGACCGGCTCCCATAAACGTAATAGTGACGATTACACACAAGCGGAATTCACTATGCCCACGAGCACACGGGTGCTGGCAGTCTAACGCTAACTTATCTCCACTACGGGCGAAACGCGCCGATCAGAGTGGAGACGACGTGAAACCCATCTCGTTCAAGCGCCACCGTTTCCCTTCGTCGGGGTCGTGTCCCGGGACGTGGTGTAGCTCGTTGGCGATAGCGTAGCCGCTCGCGACGCGCGCCTTCCCCATGGCGCCGTAGCGAGCGAGCGGCGTAGCGGTGGTCATCCACGATCTTCGGTAGGGTTGGGTTGCGAAGCTCAACCTGAACCAAGGACCGAAGATGACCGAAGACACAATCGCCCTTCGCGGGCTGATGGAGAAGAGCGGCGACAGCGATTTTCTACGCGAGATGATCGGGTTCGCCGCCCAACGCCTTATGGAGCTGGAGGTGGGCGGCCTGACTGGGGCTGCGCACGGCGAGAAGAGCCCCGAGCGGCTGGCGCAGCGCAACGGCTACCGCGATCGCGACTGGGAGACGCGGGCGGGCACGGTGGAACTGCGGATCCCAAAGCTTCGCAAGGGCTCCTACTTTCCGGGCTTCTTGGAGCCGCGGCGGCTGGCCGAGAAGGCACTGACCGCGGTGATCCAGGAGGCCTACATCCAGGGGATCTCGACCCGCTCGGTGGATGACCTGGTCAAGGCGATGGGCATGAGCGGCATCTCCAAGAGCCAGGTCTCGCGGCTCTGCGAGGAGATCGACGAGCGCGTCCAGGCCTTCCTGACCCGGCCGATCGAGGGCGACTGGCCCTACCTGTGGATCGACGCCACCTATGTGAAAGACCGCACCGCCGGGCGTATCGTGTCCAAGGCCGTCATCGTCGCCGTGGGCGTCAACGCCGATGGCCGGCGCGAGGTGCTGGGCCTGGCGGTGGGCCCTTCCGAGGCCGAGACGTTCTGGACGGACTTCCTCAGAAGCCTGGCCCGGCGCGGCCTGCGGGGCGTCAAGCTGGTGACCTCCGACGCCCACGAGGGTATCAAGGCGTCGGTCTCCAAAATCATGAACTGCACTTGGCAGCGTTGCCGCGTCCACTTCATGCGCAATGTCATGGCTCACGCCGGCAAGAGCGGTCGCGCCATGGTCTCGGCCTTCATCGGCACGGCCTTCGCCCAGGACGACGCCCAGGCCGCCAAGACCCAATGGCGCGGCGTCGCCGACCAACTGCGGCCCAAACTCCCCAAGCTGGCCGGCTTCCTCGACCAGGCCGAGACCGATGTCCTGGCCTACATGACCTTCCCCGCCGCCCACCGCACCAAGTTGCACTCCACAAACTCCCTGGAGCGGCTCAATGGCGAGATCAAACGCCGGACAGAGGTCGTAGGCATCTTCCCCAACGAGGCCGCCATCATCCGGCTCGTCGGCGCCATTCTGCTCGAGCAGAACGACGAATGGGCCGTCCAACGATGCCGCTACATGACCCTGGAAAGTGTCGCTCCCTTGAGCGATGATCCCATCGTCAGCCTGCCCATCATGGCGGCCTGACCAATCCGGCTCAGCCGGAGAGCGCGGTGATCACGCCGACGCAGTTACACCACGCGATGGGACACGACCTTCGTCGGTGATCCTCCAGGCGGTTCGGCTCTATTTCCGCTTCACCCTAAGCATCCGCGACGTCGAGGAATTGATGGCCGAACGCGGCGTCGAGGTCAGCCGCGAGGCCATTCGATGCTGGGTCAACAAGTTCGGCTCGTCGATCGCCTCAAATCTGCGGCGCGGCCGTTCTACGCCAACCGGTCGATGGCACCTGGACGAGGTCGTGGCCAAGATCGGCGGGCGGCGGATGTTCATCTGGCGCGCGGTCGACGACGAAGGCGAAGTCCTCGATGTCCTGGTCCAAAAGCGACGCAACAAGAAGGCCGCCCTGAAGCTGCTGTATCGGCTCCTGCGCAACACCGGCGTCTCGCCCGGGGTGATCGTCACCGATAAGCTGGCGTCGTACCGCGCGGCGATGAAGATGCTCGGGCTGCAAGACCGTCATCATCCCGGCGGGATGCGCCAGAACAATCGCGCCGAAAACTCCCATCTGGTCATCCGACGACGAGAACGAAAGCAGCAGAAGTTCAAATCCCAGGGCTCAGCCCAACGCTTCCTCGCCAGCCACGGACCAATCTACAACGCCTTTAACCTCCAGCCTCACCTCATCTCCCGGCCCGGGCTCCGAACGCTCCGAGCCAAGGCGGAGCTTGCCTGGGCGGCGGCCACCGCCGCGGCCTAGCTATCCCCTCCCCCGCACCTATCGCGGCCGACGGCGGTTAACTTGTCAGTTCCCAAAAAACAACGCGACACCGCCAGCGCGGACGCCGACCGCGCCGAGCGCGCCATCGACCGCCTCGGCCCGATCATCACGCCTCAACTGCTGACGCAATTCGCCGACGCGACACGAAAGGCGCTGCGGAATGAGGACGGCACGTTCCGCCGTGAAATCCTGCGCGCCATCGCGCAGCGCGTCGAGATCAAGTCGAAGGTGGAGTTGGAAGTCGCCGGCTGCCAGGTCGAACTGTTTCGATCCCTGGCGGCTTGGAACGGCGTGAAGGCTGCGGCGCTCGCAATTCCTTCTCGTGTACCGGAGTGGCGCGCCCTGCTGGATTCGAACCAGCGACCGCTCGCTTAGAAGGCGAGTGCTCTATCCAGCTGAGCTAAGGGCGCGGACCTGGCGCGAGCCTGGACCGGAAGATCAGTGGGTCCAGGGCTGCCGGCGGCCGGCGGCGAAGTTGTCGGCATAGGCTTTGATGATACGCTTGGGCGTCTTGGGCTCGAACAGCTGGAAGGCCAGGCCGTGCTTCTGGGCGTAGGCCACGGCCTCTTCGCGGGTTTCGAAGGTCAAGCGAACCTGACCGTTCATGTCGCTGGATTGAGTCCAGCCCATCAGCGGGTCAGAGTTGCGCGCCGAGGCCGGTTCGAACTCGAGCAGCCAATCCTTGGTCTTGGCCTTGCCCGACTGCATGGCGGTCTTGGCGGGGCGATAGATGCGAGCCAGCATGAATCTCTCCAAAGGCCGAAAGTCCTGTCGATGGTCGGAGCGGCAGGATTTGAACCTGCGACCCTCTGGTCCCAAACCAGATGCGCTACCAGGCTGCGCTACGCTCCGAAACATCGGCAGGCGCGTGCTCTACAGGGGTTCGTCGCCGGGAGCAAACAGGAACGCGTCAAATCGACAACGATCATCCCTTGGGAAAGATCCGGTGCAGCACGCGGTCGCCCGGCAAGACACCCAACTGCCCCGCCCTCCCCCCGGCGATCTCCAGAACACCCAGCACCAGGCCGCCGGACGGCATCGGGGTCTCGTCATGAGGACGGGCGTTGCGAACGATGGACAGCACCTTGCCGCTGGGCGCGATGTACAGGATATCCAGCGCGATCAGCGTGTTCTTCATCCAGAACGCCGCCGCCTGCGGCTTCATATAGGTGAAGAGCATGCCCCGATCCGGCGCCAGGCTCTTGCGGAACATCAGGCCCTGACGTTGCTGGGCCGGTGTAGCCGCAATCTCGACCTGGAAGCGGGCCCGGCCCTTGCTGGTGACGATTTCAAGCGTTTCCAGCGCCCCGGACGGCTTGGCCCCGGACGGCTTGGCCAAGGCCCTGCTGCTGGCCAGGGACGCCAACAGTCCGGCGACAAGTGTGCGCCTCTGGATCGGATCGCTCAACGCCACGCAAGCCTCGCCTCAAACGCGCCCGCACTCAGGCGCTGACCAGACAGCCTAGCCTGACGATCACGGCGTCGGAAAGGCCCTTGGCGCGGTCAGGCCTCGCCGGGCGTGATCTCCGCGACCACAAGGCCCTTGGGACCCTTGGCGAAGCGCACCAGCACATCGTCGCCAGGCTGCAGGTCTTCCAGACCGCCGCGACGCAGGGTTTCGATATGCACAAAGATATCGCCCGGCTCGGCGTCGCGCACGACAAAGCCATATCCCTTGGTGCGATTGAACCACTTGACCTTGGCGTGCTCGGCCGGCCCCTCCGGGGTCAAGGCCTGGCGACCGCCGCTGCTGTCGATACCCGTGCGGCAACCACCACCCATGCCATCACGCTCGCGACGCGGCGGCGCGTCGGCGAAGGTGCGGCGAGGCCGATCCAAAGGACTGGGCGCAGAGGTCTCGTCGAGATCGACGACCTCGCTGACCTGCCAGCCCTTGGGGCGACGCACCACGTCGCAAACGATCACCGCCCCTTCCAGCGCCGTCTCGCGTCCGCAGTTGCGCAGCGAGGTCACATGAAGAAGCACGTCCTTGAGACCGGTCTGGCCGGGATCATCTGGAACGATGAACCCATACCCCTTGCCGGCGTCGAACCATTTAATGCGACCGCTAATCCGCACGAGATCCTCGTGCGCGGCCACCGCGTCGAAATCGTAACCAGACATTCCGCCCCTCTGGCTCGCCCAATCAGCCCATCGGAGCGAGCACCACAGGAAGAACAGTGTTCTCGCGTAAGGAGAGCCGTCAATGGCGAATTCGCCTCAAACGCATGCGACAGCGACCTCCGCGACATTTCGTCGCGGAAACAAGGTTGCAACAATTTTGAAATGCAGGTGGCGGTGGTAGTCCCTAGGGGAGTCGAACCCCTCTCTCCAGAATGAAAATCTGGCGTCCTAACCGATAGACGAAGGGACCACATCAGCGTCCGTGGACGAAGACATCGTCAGGTAGTCAAAATCTAGACCTCGCGGGTGGTAGTCCCTAGGGGAGTCGAACCCCTCTCTCCAGAATGAAAATCTGGCGTCCTAACCGATAGACGAAGGGACCACGGCCCCGCGAGGAAGCGGGTGTATAGCCGCGCACTTGTGGACACGCAACCCGCTCGGGAGCATTTTTTCAGCAGTGTCCCAACGGCATGCCGCAGCCATTCCCCAGTCAACGCGCCCTTGGCGGGAACCACCAATCAGATCAGAGCCTTAGGTGAAATTCGGCTTAGTCCTCGGCCTGCCGCGCCCGGGGGTCAGCGGCGTCCTCGATCTCCAACTGGACCCCGTTGCGGCCCATATAGTCGTCAGGCTTGAGTCGTCCGGCCACGTGCAGCGAGCCGCCGCCCATCAGCAGCCTGCGCCCCAGATCCGTTTCGGCACTGCGCCAGGAGATCGCCTTCAATCGCTCACCGGTAGGTCCGACGAGGTCCATGCGAACATGGCCCCCCTTCAGCGCCATCACCCTGTCGGGACGCACATCAGTCAGGGCGAACATCGGCTCGGGATTGCCGGGACCGAAGGGGGCCAGGCGCTGAAAATCCTCATAAAGGGCACGGTCGGCACCGCGCGGATGAACCAGGGCGTCTATCTCGACCGCCTCGGGCCCCACGGCCTCCATTTCGCCCGCCAGGCGCTCCTCAAGAAAGGCGCGCAGCTCGGGAATCGATTCGGGACGGATGCTGAGGCCCGCCGCCATGGCGTGGCCGCCGCCAGACATCAGCAGCCCCGCCTCGAACGCCGCCTGGATCGCAGCGCCCAGATTGACCCCGGGCTGCGACCGCCCCGAGCCCTTGCCGACATTGGCCGCCCGGTCGATGCCGATCACTACGACAGGCTTTCGATAGCGCTCGCGCAGTCGCCCCGCGACGATGCCGATGACCCCGGGGTGCCATCCCTCCCCGGCCACCACGATCACCGAGGCGTTGGGGTCGAAGTTGCTGCCATGCTCTAGAACCGCTGCGGCTTCCTCGACCACGGCCGCCTCAACGGCCTTGCGTTCGGTGTTGAGGGCGTCGAGTTCCTCGGCCAGCATCCTGGCCTCCTCAGGATCGTCCGTAGACAGCAGGCGCGCGCCGAGATCGGAACGGCCGATGCGCCCCCCGGCATTGATACGCGGCCCCAGGATAAAGCCGGCATGAAACACCGAAGCCGGCCCCGAACCCTTGCCCACCTCGAACAGCGCCTTGAGGCCAGGATTGCCCCAGTTGGACATGGTGCGCAGGCCCAGGGTCGTCAGGGCACGGTTAAAACCGACCAGTTGCGTGACGTCGCAAACCTCGCCCATGGCCACCAGGTCCAGCCATTGGCGCGGATCGGGCTGTGGGCGTTCCTCGGTAAACAGCCCACGCTTTCGGGCTTCTCGATTAAGGGCCGTCAGCAGCACGAAGGTCACGCCGGCGGCCGCCAGCACGCCCTGCCCGCTCTGACAGCCAGGGCGGTTGGGGTTGACCACGGCGGCGGCGGCCGGCGGATCCTCACGCATCAGGTGGTGGTCAATGACCACGACCTCCAGCCCGATAGTGGCCGCGCTGGCGATGGCGTCGTAGGCCGCCGCGCCGCAGTCCAGCGTCACGACCAGTTCGGCCCCTGTGTCGCGGATGGTCTTGAAGGCCGCCGGGCTGGGGCCATAGCCCTCGGTCAAGCGATCCGGGATGTAGATGGGCAGTTCGACGCCCATATGCCGGAACCAGCGAACCAGTTGCGCGGCGCTGGTGGCACCGTCCACATCATAGTCGGCGAAGACCATGGTCGAACGGCCGGCTTCCAGCGCATCGATCAGGATCTCGGCCGCCCGGTCCATATCGGTAAAGCTGGAGGGATCGGGAAACAGCGCCTTGAGCGTCGGCGTCAGATAGTTGTCGGCGCCGTCCAGTCCGACACCCCGCGCGGCCAGCGCCCGGGCCAGGGGCTCGGACAGTCCATGGGACTGCTGATGCCCCCTAACCACGGCCGGATCGGCCGCACGAGCCCGCCAGGCCCGGCCACTGAGCGAGCGGGAAACGCCCAGAAAGGCTTCGGAAATCAGCTCTGCATGACCATCAGCCGCCATCGCTCAGCCTTTCCAGACAAGGGAACGGCCAGCGACGCGTGAGTTGAGGTGGTCAGACATCGCGAAAGCTTATCGCGCCTGACGGATTCGCTCCATGCGGCGCGCGCCCATCATCAGCAAGCGCCTCAGGTAGGACGGGTCTCGCTACGAACACGGCGCTTCATGCGCACTTCGCGCACCGTGCCGGTCGAAGAGTTCATCACCAGCGTATGGGTGTGGACGAAGCCGTCCTTGTAGGTGACGCCCTCCAGCAGCGCGCCCCATGTCACGCCTGTCGCGGCGAAGATCGCATCGGCCCGAACGATGTCGTGCAGGTCATACTTCTTGTCGAGCTCGGTTATGCCCCACTTGGCGGCGCGCGCGCGCTCGTCGGCGTTGCGGAACAGCAGGCGGCCCTGGAACTGCCCGCCGACGCACTTGAGGGCTGCGCAGGCCAGCACGCCCTCGGGCGCCCCGCCGGAGCCGACATAGAGGTCGATGCCTGTCGATGGGTCGGTGGTGTTGATCACGCCCGCCACATCGCCGTCGGTGATCAGGTGAACGCGAGCGCCGGCGGAGCGCACGGAGGCGATGATCTCGGCATGTCGCGGGCGGTCAAGAACGCAAACCGTGATTTCTGAGGCCGCTACGCCCTTGGCGGTGGCCAGGGCCTGAACGTTCTCGGCCGGGGTCTTGTCCAGGTCGATCAGGCCGGGCGAATAGCCGGGGCCGCAGGCGATCTTGTCCATATAGGTGTCCGGCGCGTTCAGCAGAGTGCCCTTGGGCGCCCAGGCCATGACGGCCAGCGCATTGGGCATGGCCTTGGCCGCCAGGGTGGTGCCTTCCAGCGGATCCAGGGCGATATCGATCGCCGGGCCGCCCTTGCCGACCTTTTCGCCGATATAGAGCATCGGCGCTTCATCGCGCTCGCCCTCGCCGATGACGATCTCGCCATCGATGTTCAGTTCGTTGAGGGTGTTGCGCATGGCGTCAACGGCGGCCTGGTCGGCGGCCATCTCGTCGCCACGTCCCACCATCGTCCAGGATGCAATGGCGGCGGCCTCTGTCACGCGGACAGCATCCAGGACCAGCGAACGGTCCAGGGTCTTCGAACTCATCAGTCTCTCCCAGCCCGTGACGAGGCTTGTTCCCTATGGCGTCTTGGACCGCCTTGCCGACGGCTTTTTAGATGCGCGCAACGCGCAACAGACGCGGACGCTCTAGCACGGCCCGAAGCTTTTCGATGCGCGCAATTGCGTCCAGGAGATTGGATTCAGGAGTCGCATGCGTGACGAGCACAATGGGCACCCCGCCCGCGCCCTCGACAGGCTTTTGCAGGAAACTGTCAATCGACACGCCACATTCGGCCAGGGTTTCGGAGATGGCAGCGATGGCTCCCGGCTCATCGCGGACCATGATCCGCAGATAGGCCTTACCGACGGTGCGGGTGGGATCGACGGCTACGAACGGTTTCAGATCTCCAGCCGGGGCCTGGAACACCGGACGCACTGCCATGGTCATCACATCGGCGATATCTGCGGCGACGGCGGCGGCAGTGGGGCCCGCGCCCGCTCCAGGGCCTTGCAG
Organism: Caulobacter sp. AVps18; assembly: GCF_058681425.1. Classification (NCBI taxonomy): domain Bacteria; kingdom Pseudomonadati; phylum Pseudomonadota; class Alphaproteobacteria; order Caulobacterales; family Caulobacteraceae; genus Caulobacter; species Caulobacter sp. AVps18. The sequence goes on along the minus strand of NZ_CM178737.1, from coordinate 2,910,197 downwards.
GAAAATGCGGCCCACCCGCCGGCCTTCGATGAACAGCGCATTGAGCGCGCCACCGGCCTGGGCCAGCGGATGCTCCAGCGGAGCCAGCGAGGGATGCACCTTCACCGCGACGCCGTCGGCGGTACGTGAGGCCGAGGCGACCAGCTTGATCCGGTAGCCCAGATCCTTGGCCAGCTTGATGTCCAGCAGTTCAACCGCCTCGATGCCTTCGATCTCGGCGGCGGCAAAATTGGGCGCGCAGCCAAAGGCCAGGGCGGCGAGGATGGTGATCTTGTGACCGGCGTCGAAGCCGCCGACATCCATCGTCGGGTCGGCCTCGGCATAGCCCAGGGCCTGGGCCTCGCGCAGCACATCGGCGAACGAGCGGCCGGTCTTCTCCATCTCGCTGAGGATAAAGTTGCAAGTGCCGTTCAGGATGCCGGCCACCGAGTCGATGTCGTCACCGACCATGGCTTCGCGCATCAGCTTCACGGCGGGCACGCCGCCCATGACAGCCGCTTCGAACAGCAGCGGCACGCCCTGCGACTCAGCCAGGGCGGCAAGTTCGGCACCGTGCTCGGCGATCAGGGCCTTGTTGGCGGTAACGACGGGCTTGCCGGCCTTCAGGGCAGTTTCGACAGCGGCCTTGGCCGGACCATCACTACCGCCGACCAGTTCGACGAAGAGGTCGATATCGGGAGAACCCGCCAGGGCGACCGGATCATCGAACCAGGCCAGGCCCGAGATGTCGATCGTGCGAGGCCGTGAGCGTGAACGGGCCGAAACTGCCGTGACCACGGCGCTGTCACCGGCAGGCGCGAAATTGGGGCGCTCGGCCAGGAACTGCAAAAGCCCGCCACCGACCGTGCCAAGTCCCGCGACGCCGACTCGCCAGGTTTTCTTCGTCATCTTCACGTCCTATCGCGGGATCGGGACGGCCCGACTACGGTGCCGCCCCGATTTTGGAGATCAGCCGGGCCGCCGGGTCAGGCGCGTTCGACCGTATTGTGGGCCTTGGCCAGGATGGAGTCGGCGTTGGCGATGAACTTTTTCACGTTGCGGGCCGCCTGCTTGATGCGGTGCTCGTTTTCCACCAGGCCGATGCGGACATAGCCCTCACCATACTCGCCAAAGCCGATGCCGGGGGCTACGGCGACCCCGGCCTCTTCGATCAACAGGCGCGAGAACTGCATCGAACCGGCCGACTCGAAAGCCGGCGGAATCTTTGCCCAGGCGAACATCGAAGCCGGCGGACTGGGAATGTCCCACCCCGCGCGCTTCATCGACGACACGAGAGTGTCGCGCCGGCCCTTGTAGATGGCGCGGATTTCGTCGACGCAGTCCTGCGGACCGTTCAGCGCGGCCGCCGCCGCCACCTGAACAGGCGTATAGGCACCGTAGTCCAGATAGGACTTCACACGGGCCAGGGCGGCGCAGATGCGGGCGTTGCCGACCACCATGCCGACGCGCCAGCCGGCCATGGCATAGGTCTTGGACAGCGAATTGACCTCGACGGCGATATCCTTGGCACCCTCGACCTGCAGCACCGACGGCGGCGGGTTGTTGTCGAAATAGATCTCGCCATAGGCCACGTCGCTGATGACCAGCAGGTCGTGCTTTTTCGCAAGCGCAATGGCGTCCTTGTAGAACTCCAGGTCCACCCACTGGGCGGTCGGGTTCGACGGGTAGGACAGGATCAGTACCGTGGGCGGCGGCGCCGAGTGCTTCACCGCACGACTGATGTTGGACAGATAGTCCTCTGGCGAGAGGGCCGGCACGTGGCGGATCACGCCGCCGGCCATGATGAAACCGAAGGCGTGGATCGGATAGGCGGGATTGGGGCAGATGATCACATCGCCAGGCGCTGTCAGGGCCTGGGCGAGATTGGCGAAGCCTTCCTTGGAGCCGAGGGTGGCGATTACCTCGGTATCGGGGTTCAGCTTCACGCCGAAGCGACGGTCGTAGTAGCTGGCCATGGCCTTGCGCAGACCCGGGATACCCTTGGACGCCGAATAGCGGCCAGCCTTGGGGTCGCGGGCCGTCTCGATCAGCTTGTCGACGATGTGCGGGGGCGTCGGCATGTCAGGATTGCCCATGCCGAAGTCGATGATATCGGTCCCCTCGGCGCGCAGGCGCGCCTTGATCTTGTTGACCTCTTCAAAGACGTAGGGCGGCAGGCGACGGATACGATGAAAGTCGGTGGTCATTTTGGGGCTCTATGCGCCGCTCCGGCGCGTCGGGAGCAAAAGTCGGGCATGGATAGACCCCAAGCGGGGCCACGCCAAGCCAGTTCAAGGATGATTATGCCTCCGTCGCCCTATTGGGGCTGGGACGGAGGCGCGGTAGCTCGGCCGCGCGCGGCCTTTGCAAAGGCTTCGGTGTCCGCGCGGTCCGCTGCGGTGGGCGCGCCGAAGTCTGGTGCCTTGGCGGCCGCGCGGGCGCGGGCGGCAAAGGCTTCGGTGTCTGACAGCGTGAACAGGCCCGAGGCGGCCTTGCGGCGAACCGCATCACCGGCGGCCTGTTCGGTGGTCACGGCGGCCTTGAAGCCTTCAGCAGCGCGTACGTCGGTGGGCACGGCGGGGATGTCGGCAAAGGTCGGGCGAACGCCGCGACGCTGGGCTGCGGCCCGGGTCGCATCGGCCACTGGCGAGGCCGGATCGACCGTCGCACTCGAGAACGGCAAGGCGCAGCCGGTCACGCTCATGGCCGTGAGACCGATAAGCACGCCGAGGCGTACGATTTTGCCTGTTTCGCCGTTCATCTTGTCTCTGGTCTTATGCGATGATCACGGCAAGCGAAAGGCCGTGAGCGGCAGGTTGCGAGCCGAACCGGAATAAACACGCGGGAGGAACCAGCATGGCGACGGCGAAAACACCCTCGAAGCCGCGTAAACCGGCGGCCACCAAGGCAAAACCCGCCTCCGCCAAGCCCAAGAAGTCCCCTGCCCCGCCGGTCGCGGAAATTGCGCCCAAGCCGCTGCGCGAATCAGTCGGCAAGCCCGAGGCCGCCCCAGCGCCGTCCCAGATCCCCAATTTCGAGGCCATGGTGTCGCCCGACCAGCGACACATGCTGGAAACACTGTCGGCCAATCTGGCCCGAGCCGCGGTCACCGCTCAGGGTGCCATCGCCGAAGCGGCGCTGCGCCAGGCCGACAGGCCGGCCGCCCTGACACCGGACCCCTTCCACGTGGCTCCGGCGATGAACGAGGTGATGTCGCGCCTGGCAGCGCAGCCCGACAAGCTGATGCGCGCCCAGGCGGACCTCTTTGGCCGCTATATGGATCTCTGGCAGTCGGCGGCACGTCGCGCAGCGGGAGAGGAGACCACCCCCGTGGTCGCCCCGGCCAGCGGCGACAAACGCTTCAACGACCCCGACTGGGTCTCAAACCCGATGTTCGACATGATGAAGCAGTCCTATCTGCTGTCGTCGAACTGGCTCAACAGCCTGGTCTCTGGCGTTGAAGGCGTTGATCCCTCGACCAAACGCCGGGTCGAGTTCTTCACCAAGATGCTCACCGACGCCTTCTCGCCGTCGAACTTCCTGATCTCCAACCCGGCAGCGCTGCGTGAGGTGATGCAGACCAATGGCGAGAGCCTGGTGCGCGGCATGCAGAACTTCGCCGCCGACCTGGAACGCGGCGGCGGCCAGCTGGCGATCAGCCAGACCGACCTGGAGAAGTTCAAGGTCGGCGAAAACGTCGCCACGGCGCCGGGCAAGGTCGTCTACCAGAACGACATCCTGCAACTGCTGCAATTCGATGCGACGACCGAGCAGGTTCACGAGATCCCGCTACTGATCTTCCCGCCGTGGATCAACAAGTTCTACATCATGGACCTGCGGCCCGAAAACTCGATGATCCGCTGGCTCAGCAGCCAGGGTTTCACGGTTTTCGTGGCTTCCTGGGTCAATCCCGACGCCGCCCTCGCCGCCAAGACCTTCGAGGACTACATGCTGGAAGGCGTTTACGACGCGACCCAGCAGGTGATGACCCAAACCGGCGTCGATAAGGTCAATACCGTCGGCTACTGCATCGGCGGCACCCTGCTGTCCTGCGCCCTGGCCCACATGGCGGCGCGCGGCGACAAGCGGATCAACTCGACCACCTTCTTTGCCGCCCAGCAGGATTTCGCCGAGGCCGGCGACTTGCTGCTATTCACCAACGAGGAATGGCTGCAGTCGATCGAGCAGCAGATGGACCAGACCGGCGGCTTCCTGCCCAGCCAGTCGATGGCCGACACCTTCAACGCCCTGCGCGGCAACGACCTGATCTGGTCGTTTTTCGTCAGCAACTACCTGATGGGCAAGGAGCCGCGCCCCTTCGACCTGCTGTTCTGGAACGCCGACCAGACCCGCATGCCCAAGTCGCTGCACATGTTCTATCTGCGTAATTTCTACAAGGACAACGCCCTGACCCAGGGCCTGCTGTCGCTGGGCGGCGAGACGCTGGATCTGAAAAAGGTCAAGACGCCGATCTATGTGCAGTCGTCGAGGGACGACCACATCGCACCGTTCCGCAGCGTCTATCGCGGTGCCAAGGCGTTTGGCGGTCCGGTCACCTTCACCATGGCGGGCTCAGGGCACATCGCCGGTGTGATCAACCACCCTGACGCCAAAAAGTACCAGCACTGGACCAATGCCGACTTGCCCGACACGGTCGAGGGCTGGATGGCCGATGCCACCGAGCATGCCGGCTCATGGTGGCCGCACTGGGCGGGTTGGCTGAAGGAACGCTCAGGCAAGCTCATTCCGGCGCGCGACCCGGAAAAGGGACCGCTTAAGCCGATAGAGAGTGCGCCGGGCAGCTATGTGCGGGTGCGCTCGGACACATGATCGCGCGCCATGGATGGCGCGGTGGGACATCACCGCTGGGCCGGGTGAGCTTGCAGTAAGGCACCCATTGCCTTACTTTACGCCAGCGAGCTTCCAGCGAGGATGCCATGGCCACCGAGCTTCTGATCACCGCCAAGGGACAAGTCACCCTGAAGAAGTCACTTCTGGATCATCTGGGCGTGCGTCCGGGCCAGAAGGTGGATGTCAGCCTGCTGCCCAACGGACGGGTGGAACTGCGCCCCGTGGAAGGCAAGCGCGACCTTTCCAGCGTCTATGGGATTCTCAAGCGCGACGGCCAACGCACCGTCACCCTTGAAGAAATGCAGGAGGCTATTGAGGCGGGCGCCTGCGGCGAATGAGGGTCGCACTCGACACCAATGTTGTGGTGCGGTTCCTGGTCGTCGATGACGAACGACAGGCCGTGGCCGCCCGCAATCTGATCGAAGCCGCAGACCAGATCGTCCTGTCGATCCCCGTCCTGTGCGAAACGGCTTGGGTCCTTTCTCGCTCCTATCGCTACCCACCATCAGCCATGGCCCAAGCGTTGAGGCGATTGGTCGATCTTCAGGGAGTCGAAGTGGACCGCCCCGCCTTTGAGGCTGGCGTCACCATGCTTGAAAACGGCGGCGACTTCGCTGACGGCTGCATCCTGTTCGAGGCGGAGCGCGCCAAGTGTGATCGCCTGGCGACGTTCGATACCGCCCTCATTGCACTCAGCCGCGGCCGCGCCGGGCTTCCTTGAGCCCGGCGACGGATCAGAGACCCGCCGCTTCCTCTAGACCAAGCGCCAGATTCAGGTTCTGAACCGCCGCGCCCGAGGCACCCTTGCCCAGGTTGTCGAGCAGAGCCACCAGGCGCGCCTGACCGCCTGCATCTGAACCAAACACGAAGATCTTCAGGCGGTTGGTGCCGTTCAGCCCCTCGGGGTCCAGCGTGGTCATGGACTGGCATTCGTCCAGCGAGGCGACTTCGACAAAGGCCTCGCCCTCGTAGTGGGCGGCGAAGGCGGCCTGGATATCGTGAAGCGTCCGCCCGTCACTCAGTGAGGCCAGATGCAACGGCAACTCCACCAGCATGCCCTGGGCGTAGCGGCCGACGGCGGGGGTGAAGATTGGCCGGGTCAGCAGGCCGCCATGCTTCTGAATCTCGGGCACATGCTTGTGCGAAAGACCCATGGCGTAGATCCGGTAAGGGACCTTGGTGAAGTTGGCTGCAGCCTCGTCCTCGAACTCGGCGATCATTGCCTTGCCGCCGCCGGTATAGCCCGACACGGCGTTGAACGAGAGCGGCAGATCGGGCGGCAGGATGCCCGCCGAGACCAGAGGCCGCGCCAGGGCGATGGCGCCGGTGGCGTAGCAGCCGGGGTTGGAAATGCGGGTCGCAGCGACAATCTTGCCGCGCTGCTCGCCGTCCAGCTCGGCAAAGCCATAGGCCCAGTCCGGCGCGGTGCGATAGGCGGTCGAGGCGTCGATCACCTTGACGCTCGGGTTCTCGATGAGACTGACGGCCTCCTTCGAAGCCTCGTCGGGCAGGCACAGGATCACAGCGTCGGCGCTGTTGAGCATGGCTGCCCGCGCAACGGGGTCCTTGCGCTTGTCGGGATCGATCGAGATCAATTGCAGATCGCTGCGGCCGATCAGGCGCTCGCGGATCTGCAGACCCGTGGTGCCGACTTCGCCATCGATGAAGACCTTCGGGGTCATCGCGACCTCCCAACCAGACAAGAGACCAAGAAAAAGGGCGCTTCGGTTTCCCGAAGCGCCCTTTTCCAAACACGGTGAACCGCGTTTAGCGCTTCGAGAACTGGAAGCTACGACGGGCCTTGGCCTTGCCGTACTTCTTACGCTCGACCACGCGGCTGTCGCGCGTCAGGAAGCCGTGCGGCTTCAGGACGGGACGCAGCGCGGGTTCATAGTAGGTCAGAGCCTTGGACAGACCGTGGCGCACGGCGCCGGCCTGGCCCGACAGGCCCGAACCTTCAACGGTGACGACGATGTCGAACTGGCCTTCGCGGTCGGTGACCTGCAGAGGCTGAGCAATCATCATGCGCAGAACCGGGCGAGCGAAGTAGATCGCCTGGTCGCGGCCGTTGATGGTGATGGTGCCCTTGCCGGGCTTGATCCAGACGCGAGCGATCGCGTTCTTGCGCTTGCCGGTCGCGTAGGCGCGGCCTTGAGCGTCGATCTTCTGGACGGCCGGAGCGGCCGCTTCGGGGTTGCTGGACAGGCTGGCCAGCGCGTCAAAGCCTTGAGCTTCGGACATGACTTAGGCGCTCCGGGTGTTTTTGGCGTTGCGCGCAGCGAAATCGATCGCTTCCGGGCTCTGCGCTTGGTGCGGGTGCTCACCGTTGTTGTAGATGAGCAGATGCGTCAGCTGCTTGCGAGCCAGCGGGCTCTCCTTGGGCAGCATGCGCTCGACGGCCTTTTCGAGGACGCGTTCCGGGAAGCGGCCTTCCAGCAGCTTGCGCGGGGTGGTCGACTTCACGCCGCCCGGGTGACCGGTGTGGCGATAGTAGATCTTGTCGTCCATCTTCTTGCCGGTGAACTTCACCTTGTCGGCGTTGATCACGACGACGAAGTCGCCGCAGTCAACGTTGGGGGTGTAGTCGGGACGATGCTTGCCGCGAAGACGCATGGCGATGAACGTCGCCAGACGACCGACAACGGCGTCTTGAGCGTCGACCACGATCCACTTCTTCTCGACCTCGGCGGGCTTCAAAGAAGCCGTGGTCTTTTGCATGGGATTGATCCGTATTCCTTGTGCGTCGAGAGCCAAAGAAGCGGCTCCGTTCGCGTGAGGGGCGGCTGATACGCGAGGGTTGCCCCCCTGTCAACAATGAGCCCGCACAAAACTCGACAAACCCTTATGGTACAAGGGTTTCCGGTATGCGGTATCATAATACCCCAAAAGCAATCGTCATCGCAGCGTCACGGAAGGCAGGCATAGGGCGAGCATTGTCTGGAGTGCCCGTCATGACCGTCTCACGCCGCGCTTTCATCGCCTCGGCCGCCACCACTCTGGCCTTTACGGGCCTCCATGCCCGTGCCCAAGACAACGACGGCGTCGTGGACGCCTACCTCAACGAGGTCGAGGGCTATGGCGCACTGCAGCCCGACCCCAAGGGCATGCTGGAATTGCCGCAAGGCTTTTCCTATCGGGTGATCAGCCAGGCCGGCGAGACCATGGGGGACGGGTTCCTGGTTCCGGGTGCCTTTGACGGCATGGGCTGCTTCGATCTCGGCGAAGGCCGCGTGGCCCTGGTCCGCAACCACGAGCTTGGCCCGCGCGCCTTCGACTACGGGCCGTTCGGCCTGGGTGGACGGCTGGCCGATCGCCTGCCTCGCGACCGCGCCTACGACTTCAGCGACACGGGTCTCCCCCTGCCCGGCGGTACGACCACGATGGTCTATGACCTCAGGAGCGGTCAGACGATCAGCCAGCATCTGAGCCTGGTGGGCACAGCGGTGAACTGCGCCGGCGGAATCACGCCCTGGGGCTCTTGGCTGACCTGCGAGGAAACCACCCTCACCGCCGGCCTAGAGATCGGCAAGGACCACGGCTACGTCTTCGAAGTGCCCAGCGCCGCCAAGGGCCTGGTCGATCCCAATCCGCTGAAGGCCATGGGCCGCTTCAAGCATGAGGCGGCGTGCATCGATCCACGCACGGGCGTGGTCTACATGACCGAAGACCTCCAGGACGGCCTCTTCTACCGCTATCTGCCCAATGACCGTCGCAACCTGGGGGCCGGCGGGCGGCTCCAGGTGCTGGGCTTCGTTGGCCAGGAGACAGACGCCGACACACGCAATCAGGAAAGCGCTGAGCTGTTTGCCCAGGGCACCTGGAAGACTGCGCGCTGGATCGACGTCGATGGCGTCGACAACCCCTATGACGATCTGCGCCTGCGCGGCCACGCCAAGGGCGCCGCCTTCTTCGCGCGCGGCGAAGGCCTGTGGTGGGGTCAGAACGAACTCTATTTCACGGCGACCTCAGGCGGCGCGGCCGGTGCCGGCCAGATCTTCCGCTACGTTCCCAGTGCCCAAGAGGGCCAGGCCGGTGAGGCCGATGCGCCCGGGCGGCTTCAACTGTTCGTCGAGAGCAAGAACGAGAACGTTCTGGACTATGCCGACAACATCACCGTCTCGCCCCTGGGCCATATCGTGGTGTGCGAAGATCGCTATTCGGAGACCAAGCCCAACCACATCAAGGTGGTCACCCCACAGGGCAAGGTCTTCACCCTGGCGCGTAACATCTTCCGGGGGAACGCCGAGTTCGCCGGTGCCTGCTTCTCGCCAGACGGCCAGACGCTATTCGTCAATGTGCAGTGGCCCGGCATCACCCTGGCCATCACGGGGCCGTGGGCGACAGCAAGGCTTTAAGGGCGCCGCACGCGCCAGGCGAAGGCCGTCGCGACTGCCAGCAACACGGCGGCGCCAGCCTGGTGCAGCACGCCCAGCGACACCGGCACGTGCGCCATAAGAGTCCAGATGCCGGACGCCGCCTGCAGAGTCACCACGATCGCCACACCCAGGCCCAGGGCCCGCGCCTCGCTCGGCAGGCGGCGCGCGCGCTGGGTCAGCACCCCCACGGCGATCCCGGCCGCAAAGAGCGCATAGGCCACCAGACGGTGATGCAGTTGCACAGCCCCCTGGCTGTGGGCCAGCGTGCCCCAAAAGCCATTGCCGACATAGGCGTCGGGTAAAAAGGCTCCGTTCATCAGGGGCCAGTCGTTATAGACCAGCCCAGCATCGTTGCCGGCCACCAGGGCGCCCAACAGGCTCTGAAAGAACACGGCAGCGAGAAAGCCCAAGGCCCAGCCGCGCCAAGGCGAGCGCTCTTCGATCCGGGGCGAGCCGGCCCAGGCGTCCAGCGCGGTCCAGATCAGCACGACGAACAGGGCCAGAGCCAGACCCAGATGGGTCATCAGGCGTTCAGGCGCGACCGACACGCGCTCTGAGAGACCGCTGGACACCATCCACCAGCCGATAACGCCCTGTAGGCCGCCGAGGGCCAGCATCACGGCGCAGCGCCAGATCAGCCGGCGGGGAATCATTCGCCGAATCAGGAAGAAGACAAAGGGAATCGCGAAGGCTGCGCCGACCACGCGGCCTAGCAGCCTATGCCCCCACTCCCACCAGAAGATGGTCTTGTAAGCCTCCAGCGTCATGCCGGCATTGACCAGTTGATACTGCGGTATCTGCTTGTAGAGCTCGAAATTAGCCTGCCAGGCGGCCTCCGACAGGGGCGGCAAGGCCCCCATGATCGGCTTCCACTCGGTAATGGAGAGGCCCGAGTCGGTCAGGCGCGTCGCACCTCCGACCACAACCATGGCGAAAACCAGCGACGCCACGGCAAACAGCCAGATGGCGACGGGGCGAGAGCGATCTGAACGCAGGAATGACGTCATGACGACGGAAAGAGCGCCTGTTCTGGGCCGAAGTTGGGCGGCGAAGCGGTACTCCCGACAGCGCTTCTCGTCCATGCCCCATGACGTACGTAAGGGTTCATGCGATGGTTGGAGACAAGGCCCGGCCTTGGCAGAAGGAGGTTCTGATGAGTGGAGTGGGCGTATTTGCGGCGGCGATCATCGGCATACTGGCCGGCTGGATCGCGGATATCGCTCTGGCCCGCCGTCACTCCCTTTTCGTCAAGCTGCTGATCGGCGTGATCGGCTCGTTCATCGGAACCTTTATCGCCCAACGCCTGCAATTGCCGTTCAGCGGCTTCTGGGGCGGCCTACTGGTGTCGAGTGTCGGCGCCGTCCTGTTCCTGGCCGTGCTCGGCCTTGTTCGGAGACCTGCATGAGCGATCCCCTCATTCCCGCCCGCCCCATGATTCCAGCAAGACTGCGCAAGCTGATCGGCGGCGTCGGCATCATGGTGTTCCTGGCCCTCTACATCTGGGCGGGAACCAGCCTCTTCGACTTCCTGCCCGACAACCGCGCCATCCACCTGATCTATTTTGTCGTTGTCGGCATGGGCTGGGGTTTGCCGCTGATGCCGCTGATGTCGTGGATGGGCAAGGCCGACAAGCCGGTCATTCGCTGACAAGCGGGCCAGAATCGAAAAAGGCCGCCCCGTAGGGCGGCCTTTCCGTTCTTCCGTTTATTCCCTCGCGGAAATGGTCGGAGCGACAGGATTTGAACCTGCGACCCCTTGACCCCCAGTCAAGTGCGCTACCAGGCTGCGCCACGCTCCGACGGAAGAGGCGCTCTTATAGGCGCCGCTCCGGGGCTCCGCAACCCGAATTCCGGGCGAATTTCACTAGGCATCAAAGACGGTTCAAAAGCCCGTCCAGACGGGACTTCACGGCATGGAGTTCATTGAGCGCGTCAGCCAGACGATGGCGCTGCGCCTCGCCCAGATCGGCCGCAGGAAGCGAATCGCTGGAAAGGACTGCGCAGGCCTGCCCGCTCGCCGGCGCCCCTGCAGCGATCACTGGGGCCAGGCCCTGCTCGCGATGCAATTGCTGCACGTCCTTGATACTCAGGCCGTCGCCATGCAGCAGGGCGCGGACGCCGCTCAGCACGGCGACGTCCTGCGGACGATAGAACCGCCGCCCTCCGGCCCGCTTCATCGGACGAATGAACGAGAATTTGGTTTCCCAGAAGCGCAGCACATGCTGCGGCACGCCCAGCGCATCGGCGGCTTCGGAGATCGTGCGGAAGGCGTTGGGTCCCTTCGCCACCGCGCTTTGAGCCCTAGCCGCCCAGGGCGCGGTCAATCCGCGCCTTCATGACCTGCGAAGCGCGGAAACCGATCACGCGACGGGGCTCGATCTCGGCCGGCTCGCCGGTCTTGGGGTTGCGCCCCATGCGGGCGCGCTTGTCGCGAACCTGAAACACGCCGAAGCCCGAGAGCTTGACCGTCTCGCCGGTCTCCAGAGCCTCCGCCACCAGGTCGAGCGTGCGCTCGACAAGGCCTGCGCAGTCCTGACGGGTCAGGCCAACCTCTTCATGAACCGCCTCGCAGAGGTCGGCTCGGGTCAATGTCGCGCCCTTCATGACGCCCCCCACGCGCTTTGGCCGGGCCACCAGGGACCGCGCCAGATTGAACACACTCGTCTCACTCAAGCGAAGGTCGTCGCCCCCCGCCTCGCGAACGCTCACGTTTAGCCCCGCTTGCATGCCGCGATTACCGCATGAAGTCAAAGACTCAAGGCCAAGACTTCACGCCCGCTCACCGGCAAGGCGCCAAGGCTCGCTAGAGGCGCAGAAGGCAGGCGCCCCAGGTCAGTCCGCCCCCCATGGCCTCCAGCAAAAGCAGTTGTCCCGGCTTTATGCGGCCATCGGCCACCCCGTGTGCAAAGGCCAGGGGAATCGAGGCCGCCGAGGTATTGGCGTGGATCGCCACCGTCGAGATGACCTTGTCCTCATCCAGCCCCACGCGATTGGCCACGCCTTGCAGGATCCGCTGGTTGGCCTGGTGAGGAATGAACCAGTCAACGTCGGCGATTTCGACACCGGCGTTTGCGGCGGCGGCCCAGATCGCCTCGGAAATGTTGATTACCGCGTGCTTGAAGACCTGGTTGCCCAGCATCCGAAGCTTGCCGACGGTACCGGTCGTCGAAGGCCCGCCATCGACGAACAGCAGCTCCTGCTTGGTGCCGTCGGCGCGCAGGGCGAAGCTCAGCAGGCCCTGATCGGCGGTGGTGCCCTGCCCTTCACGCGGTTCGACCACCACGGCGCCGGCACCGTCGCCGAACAGGACGCAGGTACCGCGGTCAGTCCAGTCCATCAGGCGCGTCATGGTCTCCGCGCCGATCACCAGGGCGCACTTGGCGTGCCCCCGCGCCACAAAGCCGTCAGCGACGCTCAGCGCATAGACAAAGCCTGAACAGACGGCCTGGATATCGAAGGCGATCCCGACCGGAGCGCCCAGCTTGCGCTGAACAATGGTGGCGGTTGCCGGAAAGGTCAGGTCAGGCGTGGTGGTAGCCACGATGATCAGGTCAACGTCAGCGGCGGTCTTGCCGGCCGCCTCCAGCGCCGACTTGGCAGCCTCGAAGGCGAGGTCGGAAACTGCCTGGTCTTCGGCGGCCTGATGGCGCTGCCGGATGCCGGTGCGCTCGACGATCCACGCGTCGCTGGTGTCGACGAACTCGGCCAGGTCGGTGTTGGTGACGATCCTCGGCGGCAGATAGGCGCCGACCCCGGTGACCGCGCTACGGATGACGCTCACTCACTGGCTCCCTGGCTCTCGACGCCGGACGCGGCGTCTTCCGTGCTGGCCGCCGTGGCGGTCAGGCGGTTGAGGTTTCGATCGATCTCGGCTGTGAAGTCGCTGCGCGCCAGGTCGGCGGCCACACGGATCGCCGAAGCAAAGCCGTTCGCGTCGGCGCCGCCATGGCTCTTGACCACAATGCCATTGAGGCCAAGCAGCGGCCCGCCGTTCACCCGGCCCGGATCCAGCCGTGCCCGCATCTTCTTCAGGGCTCCCGAGGCAATCACGGCACCCAACATGGCCAGCGGCCCCGAGGTCAGGGTGGACTTGATCTCGTTGGAGAAAAACCGTGCCAAGCCCTCGGCCGTCTTGAGCGCGACATTGCCCGTGAAGCCGTCAGTGACCACCACATCGACAGTGCCATAGGCGATGTCGGTGCCTTCGACGAATCCGCGATAGTCGAAGTCCAGTTGGGTCTCTTTCAGGATCGCGTGCGCCTCGCGTACCTCCTCATGGCCCTTCTGGTCTTCCGAACCCACATTCAGCAGGCCCACCGTGGGGCGCTTGGAGCCATGTACCGCGTGGTGGAAGGCCGCGCCCATGATCGCAAACTCGACCAGTTGCGCCGCGTCGCTTTCGACATTGGCCCCGACGTCCAGCACCGCCGTAATGCCCTTCATCGTGGGCCAGCTGGCGACAATGGCGGGGCGCTCAAGATCGGCGCCCATCCGCAGGATCAGCTTGGAGATCGCCATCAGGGCGCCGGTGTTGCCGGCCGAGACGCAGGCCTGGGCTTCGCCGGCGCGCAACGATTCGACCGCGTTCCACAGACTTGAGCCCTTGCCCCGGCGCATGGCCTGGGCCGGCTTTTCGTCCATGGCGATGAACTTGTCAGTATGGCGGACTTCGCAGACGGCGCGCGCCGCCGGTGCCTTTGCCAGTTCTGCATTCAGCCGTGTCTCGTCGCCGTGCAGCAGGAACCTGACACCTGGCTGGGCAGCCGCAGCCCGGGCAATGCCCGGAACCACGATGGACGGGCCGTGATCGCCGCCCATGGCGTCGATGGAAATGACTATGGATTGGGACACTTTGGCGCCGTCAGCTCCTGGGCGATCCGACCGCCCCAGAGAGGCGGCGGACGATACATCCGCGTGTCTATCACGCTAGCGTGGCGAGTCGGACCTGATCAGTCCTCGTCGCCCTTGGTTTTCAACGCCTTCAACGCCGCAAAGGGCGAAATCTCGGCGGTCGGTTGCGGCGGCTCGAACACAGCGCCCGGCTTGCGCGGGAACGGATCCAGCTCAAGCGCCAGGTGTTCGACCACATAACCCGACACGTCGATCATGTCGCTTTCCAGCACATCCGGCGGATCATCGGCCTCCGGGTCCAGGGCCAATTCGCCGCCATCGTCCTGTGGAGCCTGCTGACTGTCAGCGGAAATCACATGGATCTTGAACCGCGCGTCGATCTTCTCTTCGAAGTCGTCAGCCGTCGCGCTGCAGGTCTGCACCACACGGGCCCGGATCAGGCCCGACACTTCCGCGCCATCCAGCCAAGATGTCAGATAGACCTCAGCTTCGAGCATTTCGATGGCAACCAGGCCCAGCTGGCGCGCCAGCGCCTTGCGCTGCGTCGCATCGGGCTCAAGCCGGACGCTGACGCCGCCCCGATCCACGCGGCCCAGGCTGACCTGGCAGGGCCAGGGTGTTTCTACGGGTTCGGCCATTGCGCCTCTCCTTGCAACAGGGCGTCCAGCGACTGGCTGGCCAAGCTTTCCCGGGCGGCGACCACATAGGCCGTCAGACCGTCGATGTCGCCCTCGCCGCGCTCTTCGAGGGCCGTGCGCGCGATCATGTCCGACAAGGCCGCCGTATCAGGCAGCGACGCAACCGCCTCGTCGAAGGCCTTCAAGCGACCATAGAAGGCGCCGGCCAGCTTCTTCATCTTCTTGCCGACAGCGTTGTCCGAGACGCCGATTTCGCGGAAAGCGTCGTCCAGACCGCGCACATAGGCGTCGAAAACCGCCTGCGAGGTTTCCTCGGCCACGCCGCCCTGCCCCTTCAGACGCTCGAGCACGATGACGACGTGCAAGGTGAAGAGCTCGAAGCGCCCCTCAAGCGAGTCGCGCACGCCCATGGTCACGTAAAGCGGCGCCGATCGCGCCTGGGCGACGGCTCCCGCATAGAGCTTGCCTCCCGCCGCCTTGGCAGGCCTGGGTTTCAGCAGCCGATCCAGTATCATTCAACGCCTCTATTTCGCCGCGACCCGGAAGTAGATGAGCAACCGGTCGACGCGGGCCATTGAACTAAGCCCCCGCGGACGATAGGTCAAAGTCCAGCATTTTTCCGGTCCCGGAGCCCGCATGTTTCGTCCTGCCGTTTTCGTCGCAGCCGCCCTCGGCCTGTCCGCCGTGGTGTCCGGCTGCACGCCGTTGACGAGCTATTCCGGCTTTCAGGCCATTGAGGCCAAGCCGGCCGATATGAAGATTGGTGAGGACAGCAAGTCCACACTGATGGAAAAGCTCGGCTCGCCCTCGACTATTTCGACCTTTGACCCCAACACCTGGTACTATGTCTCGCAGACGACCGACCGGGTGGCCTTCTACAAGCCGCGCGTGATCAAGCGCGATGTCGTGGCTATCAAGTTCAATCCGGCCGACGAAAAGGTCGCTTCGGTCAACACCTTCACACTGAAGGACGGCAAGGTCATCGCCTATAACGGCCGCGAAACGCCGACGCGCGGCCGCGAGATGACCATTCTGGAACAGCTTCTGGGCAATGTCGGCCGCGGCGGCATGCTGCCTCAGGACGACCAAGGCGTGCCCGGCACCCGCCCGGGCGACCGTCGCTAGCGGTTACAAGTTTCGTAATAGAAAGCTAAGGGGCCGCAAATATCGATGCGGCCCTTTTTCACGTCCCGCGTGGCCGCACCCGCTCGACTCCACCCCACGATGATTTTGACGCGCTGAGTTCACTGATAGCCAAGCTTAGTGATCACCTGATCACTTGGCAGACCCGAAGGTTTGCAACACTTAATCAACCACCTATCCGGCAGACTGGCCCCAACTAAAGGTGGCCGGCGCAACGGCCGCGTGCGCGTTACAAGGCTAGGGGCAACTCTTGAACGGCATGGATCTCAATGCGCTGTCCGTACTCATCGTCGATGACAACGACAACATGCGCAAGATCATTGGCGCGATGCTCAAGTCGTTCGGTATGCGCAAGATTCACGAGGCCGGAGACGGACTGACCGCGCTGAAGGTTATGTCCAATACCGAGATCGATATCATCTTCACCGACCTGATGATGCAACCGGTCGATGGACTGGCGTTCATCCGCTGGATCCGCACGTCGTCCGCCAGCTCTGCGCCGTTCACGCCCATCATCATGCTCACCGGCCACGCAACTCAGCGCTCGCTGAACGAGGCCCGAATGGCGGGAGTCACCGAATTCCTGGCCAAACCGCTTACGGCGCGCGGTGTGATGCATCGTATCAACGAAGTCATCAACAACCCCCGCCCGTTCGTGCGCGTCGGTGACTATTTCGGACCGTGCCGCCGTCGTCGTATCGATCACGAGTTCACCGGCCTGGAACGGCGCGGCAAATTTCCAACATCCGACGATTTCGATCCGGAAGACGTCTACTGACCTTCACCGTCCTGCCAACGCCCAGACCGGAGCCGTAGGCAGCGCGAGATCAACACGATCCAAGTCGGAAGCATACCGGGTGTCCCAGGCGGGCCATCAGGGCAAGCCGTCTTTGCAGATCCGCTCCAGCCGCTCTGAATGAAAAGCGCCCCGCAGATCGCTCTGCGGGGCGCTTCATGCATTAGCGTCCGGCGATCATCAGCCGCCGTGGGCCAGAACCGCCAGAAGCAGCAGGGCCACGATGTTGGTGATCTTGATCATCGGGTTCACGGCAGGACCCGAGGTGTCCTTATAGGGGTCCCCGACGGTGTCGCCGGTGACAGCGGCCTTGTGGGCCTCCGAACCCTTCTTGTGCAGGACGCCGTCCTTGTCGGTGAAGCCTTCCTCGATCACCTTCTTGGCGTTGTCCCAGGCACCGCCGCCGCTGGTCATCGAGATGGCGACAAACAGACCCGTGACGATCACGCCCATCAGCATGGCGCCCAGCGAAGCGAAGGCATCCACCTTGCCGGCAATGGCGTTGATCACGAAGAACAGCACAATCGGCGAAACCACCGGCAAGAGGCTCGGCACGATCATTTCGCGGATCGCCGCCTTGGTCAGGATGTCGACCGCTTTGCCGTATTCCGGCTTGACCTCATAGGTCATGATCCCCGGGTTCTCACGGAACTGGCGACGCACCTCGGCTACCACCGACTCGGCGGCGCGCCCCACGGCCGTCATCGACATGCCGCTGAACAGGAAGGGCAGCAGCCCCCCAAACAGCAGGCCGACCACCACATAGGGATTGGACAGGTCGAAGGTGACTGGCCCCATGCCTTCGAAGAAGCTCCCCGGCGCCGCATTGGCCGAGAAGAACTTCAGGTCTTCGGTATAGGCGGCGAACAGCACCAGTGCGCCCAGGCCGGCCGAACCGATGGCGTAGCCCTTGGTGACGGCCTTGGTGGTGTTGCCCACGGCGTCCAGAGCGTCTGTGGTGACGCGAACTTCCGGCGGAAGGCCGGCCATTTCCGCGATGCCGCCGGCGTTGTCGGTGACCGGGCCAAAGGCGTCCAGGGCGACGATGAAGCCGGCCAGGGACAGCATGGTGGTCGTGGCGATGGCGATACCGAACAGGCCCGCCAGATTATAGGTCACCACAATGCCGACGATGATGGTCAGGGCCGGCAGGGCTGTGGATTCCAGCGACATGGCCAGACCCTGGATCACGTTGGTGCCGTGCCCTGAGACCGAGGCTTGAGCCACCGACTTCACCGGACGGAAATTGGTGCCGGTGTAGTACTCGGTGATCATCACGATCAGCGCGGTAACCGCCAGACCCGCCAGCCCGCAATAGAACAGGCTGTCGGCGTCAAAGGTCTTGCCGTTCACGGTGACAGCGGTCGGGACCAGTTGATGGATCACGTACCAGACGGCCGGGATCGACAGCAGGCCGGTGACGATAAGGCCCTTGTAGAGCGCGCCCATGATGTTCTGGCTCTTGCCCAGGCGGACAAAGAACGCGCCGACGATCGAGGTGACGATGCACACCGCGCAGATGGCCAGCGGCAGCAGCATCATCGAGGTCACCACCTCGGTGCCCCGGAAGAAGATCGCCGCCAGGACCATGGTGGCGACCGTGGTCACGGCATAGGTCTCGAACAGATCGGCAGCCATACCGGCGCAGTCGCCGACATTGTCGCCGACATTGTCGGCAATGGTCGCAGCGTTACGGGGATCGTCTTCCGGAATGCCGGCTTCAACCTTGCCCACCAGATCGCCGCCCACGTCGGCGCCCTTGGTGAAGATGCCGCCGCCCAGACGCGCAAAGATCGAAATCAGAGAGGCGCCGAAGCCCAGCGCCACCAGGGCGTCCACCACGGGACGGCTGGTCGCCTCAAAGCCCATGCCGACGGTCAGCAGCGCATAATAGCCCGCCACGCCCAGGAGGGCGAAGCCGGCGACCAGCATGCCGGTGACAGCGCCGGAGGTGAAGGCCATCGAAAGGCCCTTGGCCAGGCTCTCGGATGAGGCCTGGGCGGTTCGGACGTTGGCCCGGACCGAGATCAGCATGCCTGCAAAGCCAGCTGCGCCTGAAAGTACCGCGCCCACCAGGAAGCCGCCGGCGGCCCACTGACCGATCAACAGATAGACCCCCACCAGAATGACCGCGCCGACGATGGCGATGGTGAGATATTGCCGACGCAGATAGGCCTGAGCGCCCTCCTGGATCGCCGCAGCGATCTCCTGCATCTTCGCATTGCCGGGCGATGCCCGCATCAAGCTGGCCGTCTGCACGGCGCCGTAAAGCACCGCCAGCAGCCCGGCCGCTATGGCCAGTGTAAGCCAAAGACTCATCAGAAAATTGCCCCTTCGCGCTTCAATCACGAGGGGGTCGCCGTTCCAGTTCAGGCGCCTTGATATCGCTCAAGAGGCCGTCCGGTTCGACGGGCGGGTCTTATGACCTCATGCCCCCTCGATGCTCCCTCCTGACGCACGGTCGGCGCCAAGAGGAGAACACTGCCAAATGGCGCAGGGGTGCGCAACCCGGCCCCGCACAAGCAGTCGGGGCGCGCATCGGGAGACCTAATGGTGCGCGGCGGAGGCCGCTACGGCGGGAGCACCAGTGCGGCGCACGCCCGAGGGGTGAGGAACCTGCTTGCGGGGGATCTGCTTGGTGATCTCGACAGAGGCGATCTTGCCCTTGCCAACCAAGGCGGCGGCCTCGCGCATCACGGCCGCCTGCAACTTGGCGGCATCGACCTCGACATAGCTGTCGGACCGCGTGAAGGGGGTGCGATGGGCGGCGCGGACAATGGCGTCGCGTAGCAGCGGTTCCTTCTCGGCAAATACCGTGACCGGAACCTCGTGGGCCATCTTCAGGGTAAGATTGACGAAGACATAGTTGATCAGCCTGCCGTTCTCGACGATGGGCACGGCGAACGGCTGGATCTTGACCACAGGATCCGGTGCAGGCGCCTCGCCTTCCTTCTTCTTTTCCGAACTGGCCCAGGCGGGACTCGAAACGGCAACCAGGATGGCGATGAGCGCGGCACGACGCGTGAGGGCGAAGGAAGAGGTCATGCGCCTTCAATACAGCGCAAGCCTTGAGGTTTCGCTACCGGCGGCTAGAGCATTTTCCGATAGGTGTGAAACGGTTATCGGATCGAAAAATGCTCTAAACTTTTGATTCAGAGCCCTTTTCACCCGCCCCTGAGAAGCCATCAGGGGCGGGTGAAAAGGGCTCTAGGAGCTGTGGACTCTAGGGATTCCCGAAGGGTGCGAAGCGTGATTCAAGACTGTCTTTTGGGAGGCGGTCTTGGGTGTGATGGATCGTTTGGTGCTGAGTGACGCTGATTGGGACCGGATGTCTGGCCTGATCATCGGGCGTCCTGACCAGAAGGGCTCGACCGGCCGCGACAACCGGATGTTCGTCGAGGGCGTGTTGTGGATCGTGAGGACGGGCTCGCCCTGGCGCGATCTGCCCGAGGTGTTCGGCGATTGGAATAGCGCCTTCCGGCGGTTCAGTCGCTGGAGCCAGAAGGGCGTCTGGCGGCGGATCTTCGAGGCGATGTCGGGCGATCCAGACTTCGAATACCTGATCATAGACTCCACCATCGTCCGCGCCCACCAGCACGCTAGCGGGGCCAAAAAGGGGGGTCTGAAGATCAAGCCCTTGGACGCTCGCGCGGCGGACTGAGCACCAAAGTCCACATGGCCGTGCGAGGCCTGGGCCAACCAGTCCGGTTCATTCTCACGGCCGGGCAACGGGGAGACGCACCTCAAGCGGGTCCGTTGATCGAAGGCTTGCCGGCCAAGGTCGTCATGGCCGACACCGCCTACGATGCAGATCATCTGCGTCAGGCGATCACCGCCAAGGGCGCCGTCGCCGTCATCCCCAACAATCCTTCACGCGCTCAGAAATATACGCTCGACCCGCACCTCTACGCCCAGCGCCACCTCGTCGAGTGCTGCTTCAGTCGCCTCAAGCAGTTCCGCCGTGTCGCCACCCGCTTCGAGAAGACGGCGAGAAACTACCTCGCCGTCCTGCACCTCGCTGCCGCAATACTCTGGATGCGATAAGTGTCCACAGCTCCTAGGGCGGGCCTAGTCGTGCAACCAGCCCAGGCGACCCGGGGTGATGTTCTTGCCCTTGAAGAGTGCGCAGACGCCCTCGCCTTCCACGAACTCGCCAATGTCCCGCACGGGAACACCGCTGGCCATGGCTGCGGCCTGAAAAGCGGCAACGTCAGTGGGATCGACGGCGCAGACGATCTCATAGTCGTCGCCGCCTGACGCCAGCGACATGCGCGCCTCGCCGGCCTCAGGCTGTGCGCCCAGCCAGTTGCGCGCGCCCGGCGACAGCGGCAATCGATCCAGATCGACATTAACCCGCAGGCCGCTGGCCTTGGCGACATGGCCGGCATCGGCCAGCAGGCCATCGGAAACGTCGGCGGCGGCCCGGGCATAGGCCCGCAGCGCGTCGCGAATGCTGAGCCGCGGGGGCGGCATACGATAGCGTCGCGCCAGGCCGCCGTCAGGATCCTCGACCTCGCCCCAGTGCGCCAGCAGCCCAAGCCAGCCGTCGCCGATCGTGCCGCTGACCATCAGGCGGTCACCGGCCCGCGCGCCGCGCCGCAAAACCGCGTCGCCGCTGGGTGCCCAGCCCAGAAAGGTGGCCGACACCACCAAAGCACCCGAGGTGGAGACGGTGTCACCCCCCAGAAGGCTGATGTCATAGAGCGCGCCATCTTCAGCCAGGCCACGCGCGAACAGTTCGCGATCCTCGACCGTCGTGCCAGACGGCCAACCCACGGCCAGAAAATAGCCGTAGGGCTCTGCCGCCTTGGCCGCGAGGTCAGAAAGATTGGTGCGCAGCAGCCGCTTGGCCACTACGTCCAGATCCTCACCCGCCAGGAAATGCACACCGGCGACCATGGCATCCTTGGTGATGACCAGATCGTAGCCAGGGCGAGAAGGCAGGACCGCCGCGTCGTCCAGCAGGTCCAGGGCCACGGGATCGCCCCGGGTCAGGGGGCGAAGCAGCCGTGCGATATGGTCGAACTCATTGGCAGGCGGCGCCGCCGTTTCCGACGGGCCGTCATCGGCGAACCAGTCGTCGTCGCCGTCAGGTTCGTGCATCGCGGGCGATCGCGTCGAGGGCGCCATTGATGAATCCGGCCTCCGGTCCTTCGAAGAACGACTTGGCGATCTCGACATACTCGTCGATGACGACCTCGGTGGGAACGTCGCGGCGATGGATCAGCTCAAAGGCGCCGGCTCGCAGAACCGCCCGCGCGGTCGCGTCCAGGCGCTCCAGGCGCCAGCCCGAGGCCAGGCGCTTGACGATGGCCTGATCGATCTCCGACTGATGCCCCACGACGCCCTTGGCCAGTTCGGCGAAAAACGTCTCGTCGGCGGCGGCCATCTGCTCGCCATCCACGTCACGGTCGAAACGGTGCTCGGAAAACTCACGGACGACCGCATCGACGCCCACGCCCGAAACTTCCATCTGGTACAGCGCCTGCACGGCCGCCAGACGGGCCACGGAACGCGGCTGGATTCGGTTGTTCTTGCTCATCGGGTCTGACCCAGCAGCTGGCGCTTCAGGGCGACGGTTTCGAGGCAGGCCTTGGCCGCAGCACCGCCCCGGTCGCCCTCACTGACGCGCGCCCGGGTCCAGGCCTGGTGTTCCTCGTCGACGGTCAGCACACCAAAGCCGATGGCCAGGCGCTTGCCGATGCAGAGGTCCTGCAGACCGCGCGCGGTTTCATTGGCGACGATCTCGAAATGATAGGTCTCGCCGCGGATCACGCAGCCCAGGGCCACAAAGCCGTCATAGCGAATCCCCACAGGCCGATGCCCCGCCTCTTCGGCCAGCGCCACGGCGCCAGGAATCTGCAGGGCGCTGGAGACTGTGATCACGTCGTAGTCCGCCCCATAGGCCTCAATCGCCTGGGCGGCACCGCGCAGCAGCTCGTCGGAGATGCCCGAATAGCTTCGGCCCTCCACGATCAGCAGGCGGATCTTGTCTTCAACCATCAAGCTCGAACTCCCGGGCCGACGCCGGCCGCAAGGCGACAGACTCAGGACCCATCAAAACAGAATGCGCCTAAGCCTCGTCTTCGGCGACGTCGCTCAGACCTTCTTCACCCAAAAACTTTGCGAAATCGCTAGTTTCCTTGAAATCACGATAAACCGAGGCGTAGCGGACATAGGCCACGTCATCGAGCGCCTTCAGCGCCTTCATGACCATTTCCCCGACTGTCGACGACGGAAGCTCGGTTTCGCCCATGCTTTCCAGCTGACGAACGATGCCATTGATCATCCGCTCAATCCGCTCGGCGTCCACCGGACGCTTCTGCATGGCCAGCGAGATCGACCGCACCAGCTTCTCGCGGTCGAACGGCGAACGCCGCCCGGACCGCTTGAGAATCGTCAGTTCGCGCAGTTGAACGCGCTCGAACGTGGTGAAGCGGCCGCCGCATTCGGGACAGGCGCGCCGGCGCCGGATGGCCGCACCGTCTTCTGACGGGCGGCTGTCCTTGACCTGGCTCTCGGCGTGGCCACAGAACGGGCAGCGCATGATCTAGCCCCCTCCGGCTTCATCCAGCCTATTAGTTGTAGATCGGGAAGCGCGCCGTCAAGGCCAGGACTTCCTCGCGCACCTTGGCCTCGACCTCGGAATTGCCATCAGCGCCATGGGCGGACAGGCCGTTTATGACCTCGCCGATCAGTTCGCCGACGCGGGTGAACTCCGCCTCGCCGAAGCCGCGCGTCGTGCCAGCCGGCGTGCCCAGGCGGATGCCAGAGGTGATCGTGAACGGCGCGGTGTCAAACGGCACGCCGTTCTTGTTGCAGGTCATGTTGGCGCGCTCGAGGCTGTGTTCCGCGTCACGGCCCGTCACGCCCTTGGGCCGCAGGTCGACCAGCATGAGGTGGCTGTCAGTGCCGCCCGACACGATATTGACCCCCGACTTGCCCAGGGCGTCGGCCAGGGCGCGCGCATTGGCGATCACCTGACGGGCATAGTCCTTGAACGAAGGCTGCAGCGCCTCGCCGAAGGCGACAGCCTTGGCGGCGATCACATGCTCCAGCGGCCCGCCTTGCAGGCCCGGGAACACCGCCGAATTGACCTTCTTGATGATCGCCTCGTCGTTGGTCAGCACCAGGCCGCCACGCGGCCCACGCAGGGTCTTGTGGGTGGTGGTGGTGACGACATGGGCGTGCGGGATGGGGCTGGGGAAGGCGCCGCCGGCCACCAGGCCCGCAAAGTGGGCCATGTCGACCATCAGATAGGCCCCGACGCTGTCGGCGATCTGGCGGAAGCGGGCGAAATCGATCTCGCGGCTATAGGCGCTGCCGCCGGCGATGATCAGCTTGGGCTTTTCGCGCTGGGCCACCTCGGCGACGTTGTCATAGTCGATCAGCTGGTCCTGCTGGCGCACGGTGTAGGTCACCGGCTTGAACCACTTGCCCGACTGGTTGGCGGGGCTGCCGTGCGTCAAATGGCCGCCGGCCGCAAGGTCCATGCCCAGGAAGCTGTCGCCCGGCTGCAGCAGCGCCATGAACACTGCCTGGTTGGCCTGAGAGCCCGAGTGTGGCTGAACGTTGGCGAAGCCGGCGCCGAACAGGGCCTTGGCCCGCTCGATGGCGATGGTCTCGATCTCGTCAACGAACTCGCAGCCGCCATAGTAGCGCTTGCCGGGATAACCCTCGGCGTACTTGTTGGTCAGGATCGAGCCCTGCGCTTCAAGCACCGCCCGGGAGACGATGTTCTCAGACGCGATCAGTTCGATCTGGTTCTGTTGGCGACCCAACTCCAGGCCGATCCGATCAAAGATGTCGCGGTCGGCCGTGGCCAGATCCGCGCCGAAAAAGGCGGTCAGGGTGGAAACGGATGCGGTCATGGACGCTCTCCAAGCGCTGCGGGGAGTCAGTGGCGCCCTCTTTAACCCCCTGCGCGCTGCGATCAATCACGGAACCTCATAGAGGCTTGCGCGTTTGACGCTGTCAGGGCGGTGGCGCCGCCCCGGGTTGAATAAATGCGACAAGGGAAAAGGCAGGCGCTCATGGTGATGCAGAACGGCGATATGGACTCCAGGGCCGGTCGCTCCCCCGACTTTCTGGCGCTGAGCGCCGACATCGTCGCGGCCTACGTTGCTCAGAACACCGTATCCAGGACGGTGATCCCGGATCTCATCCGAACGGTTCACCAGGCCCTTTCAACCCTCGGCTCGATCGAGGCCGTACGCGCGCCGGAAAAGGCCAAGCCCGCCGTACCGGTCTCCCGCTCGCTGCACCATGACTACATCATCTGCCTCGAAGACGGAAAACGTCTGAAGATGCTCAAGCGCTACCTGCGCTCGCACTATGACATGAGCCCCGAGGACTATCGCCGCAAGTGGGGCCTGCCGGCCGACTATCCGATGGTGGCACCGGCCTATGCGGCCCGCCGCTCGGATTTCGCCAAGCAGATCGGACTTGGCAAAGGCGTCAGGCGCGGGCGTTAGGACGCTGTTTCCGGCCAGGTGCCAAGCGCGCCAGGCCGGGACCGCCTTCCCAGAAGATCAGGCCGCGTGGCCACCCATGCGGGCCACATTGCAGTGGGCCCACAGCTTTTCCATCGCCCCGACCAGCTTGCGCATCATGTCGTCCGTGTGGAACGGCGTGGGCGTAAAGCGCAGCCGCTCGGTGCCGCGCGGCACGGTGGGGTAGTTGATGGGCTGCACATAGATGCCATGATCGGCCAGCAACATGTCGCTGATCAGCTTGGTGTGCATGGGGTCGCCCACCAGCACCGGAACAATGTGGCTGTCGTTTTCCATCACCGGCAGGCCTGCGGCCTTGAACATGGCCTTCAGGGTCTGGGCGCGCTCCTGATGGGCCTCGCGCACCTCGGGGTGCTGCTTGAGCCACTTGACGCTGGCCAGCGCCCCGGCGGTCAGTGCGGGCGGAAGTGATGTCGTGAAGATAAAGCCCGACGCCATCAGGCGGATCGCATCGATCACCTCATGGTCGCCGGTGATATAACCGCCCATCACGCCGAAGGCCTTGCCCAGCGTCCCCTCGATGATGTCGATCTGGTCCATCACGCCGTCGCGCTCGGCGACACCGCCGCCACGCTGGCCGTACATGCCTACCGCATGGACCTCGTCCAGATAGGTCATGGCGCCGTATTTCTTGGCCAGGGCCGCCGTCGCGCCGACATCGGCGATGTCGCCGTCCATCGAATAGACGCTCTCGAACGCTACCAGCTTGGGAGCATCGGCGGGCGCAGCAGCCAGCAGCTCTTCGAGGTGCGCCAGATCATTGTGCCGGAAGATGTGCCGCTTCCCACCGCCGTTGCGGATTCCCGCGATCATCGAGGCGTGGTTCTGCTCGTCTGAAAAGATGATCAGGCCGGGCAGGATCTTGTAGAGCACGCTCAGGCTGGCCTCGTTGGAGACATAGCCAGAGGTGAACAGAAGCGCCGCGTCCTTGCCGTGCAGATCGGCCAGTTCGACCTCCAGCTCGACGTGATGATGATTGGTGCCCGAGATGTTGCGTGTGCCGCCCGAGCCAGAGCCATGCTGGTCGATCGCCGTATGCATGGAGTCCAGCACGATCGGGTTCTGGCCCTGGCCCAGATAGTCGTTCGAACACCAGACCACCACGTCGCGCTCGGCACCGTCGGCATTGGTCCAGGTGGCGCGCGGGAAGGCACCGCGATGGCGCTTCAGGTCGGCGAAAACCCGGTAACGCCCCTCATCACGGATCTGGCCGATGGCGGCGCTGAATGCGGCTTTGTAGTCCATCATGTTCTTGCTCGACCATCAGACGGCCACGCCGCCGGACAATCGGTCCCTTCTCGATCCCCCGCGTTTCGCATGCGCGGGACGTAGCTGTCCACATAGGGACCATTACTTAGACATTAGGAATAGGCCTTTCGTCACAGCGAAACAGCCCTCCCCTGCGTCAACAGTGGTCAGGTCCCCGTCACGACTGCCCTGCGTGACAGGGACCTGAAAGCCTCATCGCGCGCTGGCAGGCTTGCGGAACTTGTAGACGAACTGGTCGGTCTTGCCGCGGATCGACGGATCAAAGACGCTGACCTCGCGCTTGTCGGCAGGATCGCGCAGCACCTTGCTCTCGCCTTCGAAGATGAAACCGGCGGCCGTGATCTCTGATTTCACCACCGCCGAGTCGATACGATGGAAGCCTTCGGTGTCGCGCAGGCCGCTGCCCGGTTGGGCCGAGTGGTCGATGACCAGATAGACACCACCGGGCTTGAGCGCCCGAAAGATCGCTTTGTTCACCGCCGAGAGGTCGGCGGGTCCCATGAACTTGTTGTGCATGTCGTGATAGTTCTGGGCGGTGAACACCAGATCCAGCTTCTCGGGCGCCGAGAAGTTCGGGAGGGTGTTGAGGATCACGGTCACGTTCTTGAACGCCGGGTCGCGAGCGATGGCGTTCACCGCGGGCTCGCGCTTGGCCAGCTTGGTCAGTTCATCCGGCACATAGGCAAAGACGCGCCCCTTGGGCCCCACCGCCTTCGAGAAGATCCGCGTGAAGTAACCGCCGCCGGGAATCAGATCGGCGACCTTTGCACCCGCCTTGACGCCCGCGAAAGTCAGCACCTCGGCCGGAAGGCGGTCGGCGTCGCGCGCCATGTCGGCGGCCGGGCGGGCCGGGTCGCTGATGGCTGCGGCGATATTGGCCGGAATAGCGACGGCGGAAGAGCCCGAGGGCGGCGGTGGCGGAGGCGGCGGACCCATGGGCGTCGTGGCGCACGCGGCAAGACCGAGCACGGCGACGAGACTGAGAAGCGGATTACGCATGGCATTCCTTCCGGACCGGACGTGTTCTTGATTACGCATAGGTTAGCGCAGGCAATCGGCTACGTCAGCGGCGTCCATTCCTCATCAACCGGCAGGGGCGCGAAAATCTGGTCCAGCAAGGCGTCGGTGACGCCTTCCAGCGTCGATGGCGACCATTGCGGGGTGTTGTCCTTGTCGACGATCACAGCCCGAACGCCCTCAATGAAATCGGGACGCCGAACGACGCGCGATCCGATCCGGTACTCCATCGCCATGTGTTCGGCGAAGTCCTCGGCGGCCTCGCCCAGTTCCAGCTGGCGGAAGGCTACCTTCAGGGTCTGGGGCGACTTGGTCTTCAGCACCGCCAACTGGGCCTTGCCCCAGTCGCTGCTGTCCATCTCCAGAAACTCGAAGATCTCTTCGACGCTGCCCCCGACAAACAGCCGGTTGAGGTCCTGTTCGATACTGGCCAGAGGCGCCTTGCCGGCGTCGGCGCGATACATTTTCAGGGTTTCGTCGATGCGACGATGGTCGGCGATGATCGCCTTCTTCAGCCCCTCGATGGCACCGAACTCCACGAAGTGCGTGGCGATGCCCAGCCGCAGGCAGTCGGCCGCCTTGATCCGCGCTCCGGTCAGGGCCAGCCACAGCCCCGCCTTGCCTGGAAGGCGCGGCAGGTACCAGCCGCCGCCCACATCGGGAAACAGGCCGATGCCGGTCTCGGGCATGGCGAAGGTCGTGCGGTCGGTGGCGATACGATAATGGGCCGGCATCGAGATCCCGACACCGCCGCCCATCACCACCCCGTCCATGATCGCCACAACCGGACGGTCGTAGGTGAAGAGAAGGTGGTTAAGCCGATACTCGGTATGGAAAAACTGGCGCGCGGCCAGGCCGTCGCCTGCCCCGCTCTGCGCCAGCATCCGGATATCGCCGCCGGCGCAGAAGCCGCGCTCGCCGGTATGGTCGATCATGACCATGTCGATCTCGGGATCGGCCTGCCATTCCAGCAGGGTGTCGATCATGGTCTCGCACATGCCCAGGGTCAGGGCGTGCAGCGCCTTGGGCCTGTTGAGGGTGATGCGGCCAACGTTTTTGTGAACGCGGACAATGATTTCGGCCGTATCGTTCAGCATGCGGGTTCCTCAACGGGTTCGCAGTCCAGGCGGTCGATCTGGCCACCGCTCAATCGGTACACCGCGTCTTGCGGCACGTCCTGGGCCAGGGTCTCTTCGCGCGAAAGTCCGGCATAGGTACCGCGCAGCAGCCGTCCGGCAATGCCGTGGCTGACCACGATCAGCCGCCGCTCGGGCTCGGCAACCTGCTCGGCCAGCCAACCGGTGACACGCGCCATGACCTGCTCGTAGGTCTCGCCGCCTGGCGCGGTGAAGAACCATTCGGGACTCTTGAAGGCCTCGGGATTTTCGAGGTGCACGTCAGCGTAGAGACGCCCTTCCCACGCCCCGACTGTCAGCTCCATCAGCCGCTCATCGAACGCCAGATCAAGGCCGAGCCGGTCGGCGATGGCCCGGGCCGTATCACGCGCCCGGCGCAGCGGGCTGGCAACGATCCGCCAGTCGGCCGAAGGCTCCCGCGCGATCAGATCATGCAGCAGGTCGGCCATAGCCGCGGCCTGCAAACGGCCCAAAGGCGTCAGGTCGGCCTCGGCCTGGCCTTGCAGGCGGCGTTCGCGGTTCCACTCGGTCTGGCCGTGGCGGCAGAGATAGATCACGTCGGGTCCTGGGTTCGGCGAAGGCTGAGCGTGGCTCTACTGCCGAAACATCTCGCGCGCTATGATCACCCGCATGATCTCGTTGGTGCCTTCCAGGATCTGGTGCACCCGCAGGTCGCGGACGATGCGCTCCAGCGGATAGTCCTGCAGGTAGCCGTAGCCACCGTGCAGTTGCAGCGCGTCATTGGCCACCTGGAAGCCAGCGTCGGTCGCGAACCGCTTGGCCATGGCGCACAGCTTGGTCGCCTCCGGATGGCGGTTATCGAGCGCATGGGCGGCGTTGCGCACCATCAGGCGGGCGGCCTCCAGTTCGGTGGCCATGTCGGCCAGCTTGAACTGTAGGGCCTGGAACTCTTTTAACTGCCGCCCGAACTGGCTGCGGCTTTCCATATAGGCCTTGGCGGTATCCAGGGCGAATTGGGCTCCGCCCAGCGAGCACGACGCGATGTTCAGCCGCCCGCCGTCCAGGCCCATCATGGCGAAGCGGAAGCCCTCGCCCTCCTCGCCGATGCGGTTGGCCACCGGCACGCGGCAGTCGTCAAAGTTCACCTGGGCGGTCGGCTGGGCGTTCCAGCCCATCTTGCGCTCATTGGCGCCGAAGCTGAGGCCCGGCGTTCCCTTCTCGACCACGAAGGCCGAGACGCCCTTGGCCCCGTCGCCGCCGGTGCGGGCCATCACCACGTAGACGTCTGACACGCCGCCGCCCGAGATAAAGGCCTTGCCGCCATTGAGCACATAATGGTCGCCGTCCAGCCGAGCCGAGGTGCGCATATTGGCCGCGTCCGAGCCCGAGCCCGGCTCGGTCAGGCAATAGCTGGCGATCAGCTCCATGGTTGTCAGGCGCGGCAGGTAGCGCTGGCGCAGATCCTCCGATCCGAACCGGTCGATCATCCACGACGCCATGTTGTGAATGGTCAGATAGGCCGCCGTGGGCACGTCGCCATAGCTGAGCGCCTCGAAGATGATCGAGGCGTCGAGACGCGACAGGCCCGTGCCGCCCACGTCCTCCTGAACATAGATCCCCGCAAACCCCAGCTGCGCGGCCTCGCGCAACACGTCTACCGGGAAATGTTTCTGCTCATCCCAACGGGCGGAATGTGGGGCAAGCTGTCCCAAGGCAAAGGCGCGCGCAGCATCCTGAATGGCCAACTG
Source organism: Caulobacter sp. AVps18 (assembly GCF_058681425.1). Classification (NCBI taxonomy): domain Bacteria; kingdom Pseudomonadati; phylum Pseudomonadota; class Alphaproteobacteria; order Caulobacterales; family Caulobacteraceae; genus Caulobacter; species Caulobacter sp. AVps18. Next base: position 2,879,920 of record NZ_CM178737.1, on the reverse strand, counting down.
GTCGTCGCTGAGCGAGAAATCCATGCGCGATATCCTCCCGTGCGAGGCAGAACCGACCTCGTCTTCTTGGCCGCTGACCTGCCGCGCGGCGGGCCTTGTGTCAATGCGCGGCTCTTGAGCTTAAGGCCTGACCCGGCGATTGTCAGAAACAGCTTGATCCGGATCAAGCACAGCGTCAGCCTCAAGTTTACAATGATTAGTTAGGCGCCCGAAAGAGGCGTCATCGGGAGAGGAACGCGGCGCGGCCCCAGGCCCGTCGCCAGCAGGAGACGCGCCCATGGCGGAGACATCCACGCTTGCGAGGGGGTCGACGACGGCCAGGACCGAGCATTTCGACGTCATCATCGTCGGGGCCGGCATATCCGGCGTCGGCGGGGCCTACCATCTCAACACGCAGAGGCCCGGAACGCGGTTCGTGGTGCTGGACGCCCTGGGCGACTACGGCGGCACCTGGCGTAGCCACACCTATCCCGGCATCCGCTCCGACAGCGACCTCTATACCTTCGGTTACAGGTTCAAGCCGTGGGTGGGCCCGCCCATCGCCAGCGCCGCAGAGATCCTCAGCTATATGGGCGAGGTGATCGAGGAGAACGATCTGGGCCGCCACATCCGCTACGGCCACAAGATCACCGAGGCGCGCTGGTCCAGCGCCGACAAGCTCTGGACGCTGACGGTGACGCGGGGCGACGGCGCGACCCAGACCTTCACAACGAACTTCCTGTGGATGTGCCAAGGCTACTACCGGCAGATGCACGGCTATACCCCCGAATGGCTCGGCATGGGCGATTTCGCGGGCCAGATCATCCACCCGCAGGAATGGCCAGAAGGCCTGGACTACAAGGGCAAGAAGGTCGTCGTCATCGGCTCGGGTGCCACAGCGGCCACCCTGGTTCCCGCCATCGCCGCCGATTGCGCCCACGTCACCCTGCTGCAGCGTTCGCCCACCTATTTCGTGCCGGGCCGCAACGAGAACGATCTGGCCAATACCCTGCGCGAACTCCAGATCGACGAGACCTGGATCCACGAGATCGTCCGCCGCAAGGCCCTGTTCGACCAGGAGATGTTCACCCACCGCGCCGTGGCCGAACCCGATGTGGTCAAGGCCGAGCTTCTGGAGGGGGTGAAGGCCTTCCTGGGCGAAGACTTCGACATCGAAAAGCACTTCACGCCGCGCTATCGACCCTGGCGCCAGAGGATCGCTTTCGTGCCCGACGGCGACCTGTTCCAGGGCATCGCCTCGGGCCAGGCTTCGGTGGTCACCGACGAGATCGAGCGCTTCACGCCGACCGGCCTGCTGCTGAAGTCGGGCGAGACGCTGGAGGCCGACATCATCGTTACGGCTACGGGCTTTCACCTGAACGTCCTGGGCGACATCGCCTTCGAGATCGACGGCAAGCCGCTGAACTTCTCCGACAGCATCACCTATCGCGGCATGATGTTTACAAGCGTGCCCAACATGATCTGGGTCTTCGGCTATTTCCGGGCCAGTTGGACGCTGCGGGCCGACCTGATCGGCGACTTCGTCTGTCGCCTGCTGGCCCACATGGACGACAAGGGCGTCAGGCAGGTCGAAGTGGCTCTGCGCCCACAAGACCAGGACATGCCGCTGGGTCCGTGGATCGATCCGGAAAACTTCAATCCCGGCTACCTGATGCGCGGACTGCACCTGTTGCCCAAGGCCGGCGACAAGCCCGAATGGCGCCACACCCAGGACTATTGGGCGGAAAAGGACGCCCTTCCGGCCATCGACCTGGACGACGCCGCCTTCGTCTATTCATGACGCCCGAGCCTGATCGGCGTCTGCTTTGGCGTCGATCAGGCGATGACCTGAAATCCCCTGTTACACGACGTGAATCGGCGAAAACGTCATAGGGTCTTGATAAGCTTGGTCCTTCGCCTCAAGTCTGCCGCTCTGAGAAGGGCGTCATCCAAACACCATGCGTTTCGTTCAATCTGTTCTTGTCGCCCTGGCCGCGATCCTGGCCTTGGGATCGGCATCGGCGCATGCCGCCGACCCCAACGACATAGCGCGCACCTATGGCGTCTGGCGCAATCCGCGTGACACCGTTCATCTCGAGATCAAGAACTGCGGCGGCGAAACCTGCGGCGTCGTTGTCTGGGCCAGCGCCCGGGCCCAGGCTGACGCCCGCAAGAGCGGGTCCGACGACCTGATCGGCCAGCAATTGCTGCGCGAGTTTGAATCCCAGAAGAACGGAGCCCTGCGCGGCAAGGTTTATGTCCCGACACTGAGAATGACCTTCCAGGGCTCGGCTGAGCTCCTCAATGGCAAGACCCTGCGCGCCAAGGGCTGCGTGATCGGCAACCTGCTGTGCAAGTCACAGGTCTGGACGCGGATCGACGGCCCCTATTCGGTCGCCAACCGGGCTCCTTAAGCAGCATAGCGTCTTGCCTCGCGCGGCCGCCCGCGCGAAACCTGCGCCATGACAACGCCTCCGCTCGCGCCCTATCCCGCCACCCGCCTGCGCCGTCTGCGCCAGGCTGACTGGACCCGCCGCCTCATCCGCGAGACCGAGGTGCGCCCCTCCGACCTGATCTGGTCAATGATCGTACATGAGGGCGAGGGCGTGATCCCCGTGGCGTCCATGCCGGGCGTCGAGCGACTGAGCGTCAAGGAAGCCGCCAAGGCCGCCGTGCGCGCCCGCGACCTGGGCATTCCGGCCATCGCCATCTTCCCGCACATCGACGGTTCGCGAAAGGACGCCGCCGGCTCCATCGCCGCTGATCCCAACGGCGTCATCCCCCGCGCCGTGAAAGCCATGAAGGACGCCGCCCCCGAGGTCGGCATCATGTGCGACGTGGCCTTGGACCCCTTCACCGACCACGGCCACGACGGTGTCGTCGAAAGCGGCAGGATCCTCAACGACCCGACCATCGAGCGCCTGATCGAACAGGGCTTGATGCAGGCGGAAGCCGGAGCAGACATTCTGGCGCCGTCCGACATGATGGACGGCCGCATCGGTGCCCTGCGCGCCGCCCTGGAAGACGCAAACTTCCAGGACACACTGATCATGTCCTACGCCGCCAAATACGCCTCGGCCTTCTATGGCCCCTACCGCGACGCCATCGGCTCGGCGAAACTCGCGGGCGGCCAGGGTGACAAGAAGACCTATCAGATGGACCCGGCCAATACGGAAGAGGCCATCCGCGAGGTCGCCCTCGACATCGCCGAGGGGGCCGACATGGTCATGGTCAAGCCGGGCATGCCGTATCTGGATATCCTGCGCCGCCTGGTCGACGAGTTCCGTATGCCCACCTACGCCTTCCAGGTGTCGGGCGAGTACGCGATGATCAAGGCCGCCGGGATGAACGGCTGGATCGACGAGGAACGCGCCATCCTCGAAAGCCTGACCGCCTTCAAGCGCGCCGGCGCGGCTGGGATCATCAGCTATTTCGCACCGTGGGCGGCGGAGAAGCTGGGCTAGTGACCACCAAGGTCATCGACATCGTCACCGCCGTCATTCGCGACGAGGCTGGCCGGATGCTGGTGGTCCGCAAGCGCGGCACGACGATCTTCATGAAGCCCGGCGGCAAGCGCGAGCCGGGCGAGGATGACCTCACCGCCCTCGCCCGCGAGCTCGACGAGGAACTGGGCTGCAAGCTGGTCGAGGCCACGCTGCTGGGTCGGTTCGAGGCGCCGGCCGCCAACGAGCCGGACCATCTCGTTCGCGCCGCGACCTATCTGGCTCAGGTCGATGGCGAGATCAGGGTGCGCGCCGAGATCGAGGAGATGGCCTGGATCGACATCACCGCGCCGGGCGAGATCCGTCTGGCGCCGCTGATGCGCGTGGTGCTGGCGGCCCTCTAGTCTTTTGTTTTAACTCACTTTTCTGACGAAGAACCGGCCTCCACTTCGTCGGAAAATGCTCTAGGTGCCGCGCGCCGCCGCGTCCAGTCTCGCCTGCAGAATGCCCAAGGCGACTTCCCGCGCCCGGCCCGGCGGCTTGCCCAGCAGCTCACCCAGCGGCGCGCCGAACAGGCCGACACCCAGGGCGTAGGTGACACAGCCCAGGATGAAGTCGCCCATTACCTCGGCCGAGACGCCGTCGATCTGGCTGATGCGCGCATCGATCACCTCCTGAACCGCCCCCCGGACGCTGGTCATGCGGGCCGCCTCGCCGGTCAGCGCCAGCCAGGCGGCAAGGCGCGCCGCGCCCTGAGCCTCAAAGGCGTCGAACAGGGCCAGCATGCCTGCACCGGCAAAGGCCGCGCCCTGCCCCTCTGCTACGGTGATGGACAGCACATCGTCGACCAGCTGCCGGATCATCCGCTCCATCAGGGCGGTCTGGACCCCGTCAATCGAACCGAAGTGGTGCAGCACGGTGGCATTGGCCACGCCGGCCGTCTTGGCCACCTCGGCCAGTTTCAGGTCCTGCGGGCCAGAGGCCAGCAGGATCGCTTCGGCGGCGGCCAGGATGTTGTCGCGTGAGGCTTCGGGCGAACGGCGGTGCCGGATGCGACAGGCGGGAGAGTCTATTGACATTTTTGTCGGTAAGACCAATCTGCAACGAGGCTTGCAACGACAAGCCCTATCCCGAGGCAGGATTGAACGCCATGGCCACGCCACGCACCACACCCGAAGACGTCACAGTCATTCCGCGCGATCTGCATTTCGACACCCAGGCCGTCGGCAAGGGGGCCTGGCTGGGCGGCGATGTGGTGGGCACGGCGGTGTTCAACGCCCTGTCCCTCACCTTCCCGGACGGCGAGCGCCTGTTCATGGACGCCGTGCGCCACTATCGGCCCAAGCTGTCTGGCAAGCTGCTGGACGACGCCAAGGCCTTCATCACCCAGGAAGCCATCCACTCGCGCGAGCACGTGGCCATGAACGGCGGGCTGGACCGGAATCGCTATCCGGTAGCGTCGATCGAGGCCCGGGTTCGCGAGCGCACGACCATGGTGCGCGGCAAGGGCCCGATGGCCATGCTGGGCGCCACCATCGCGCTGGAACACTTCACCTCGATGATGGCCGACTCGTTCATGCGCGAGGACGACCTGTTCAAGAACACCGATCCCGACATGAAGCGCCTGTGGCAGTGGCATGCCCTGGAAGAGACCGAGCACAAGGCCGTGGCTTTCGACGTCTTCCAGGAAGTCACCAAGGGCTGGAAGCCGCTCGACCGCTACCGCCTGCGTGTCCGGGTGATGGTGCTGATCAGCATCATGTTCACCCGCAACATCACCCGCTACGCCTCGGACCTGCTGGTCGCCGACGGCATGAAGCCCGGCGTCGCGCGCGCCAAGGTGCTGTGGTTCCTGTTCGGAACGCCCGGCCTCTTCCGCCGCTGCGCCAACGAATACTGGGCCTGGTATCGCCCGAGCTTCCATCCCTGGGATCACGACAACCGCGCGCGGTTGATGGGTTTGCGGGACCAGTTCACGCCAGCCATGGCGGCGGAGTAGCTTAGAGGCGCTCGCCCCGGATGCGCTCGACGAAGAGCGCGGCCGCGGCACCTGCACCATAGGCAAGCAGGTCCTTGGGATCGAAGACACCCCCCAGCACAGTGCGCACCAAGCGATTGTGCTCCAGGCCCAGCGCCGACAGCATGTGGAAATACTGGGCCAGCTCGAGGATCACGGCCAAGGCTAGAGCTGCAGCCGCAGCCCCAAAAGGCCTGGCCGGCGTCAGCCAGCGGACGCCCAGATAGACCAGCACCACCGCCAGCAGGTCGCCGACATAGGGGCGAACCACCGCATCGTCGACGAACAGGGCGATCCCCACCTCGATGGCAAGCACGGCAAGGGCGGCAAGGCCGTAGCCTCCTCGCCGGCGCGAAGCCTTGTCGCTCAGCGCTCCGTCGCCTTCAGGAACGCCGCCAGACGATCCTTCCAAAGCACCGCCCAGGTGTGGCTGCCATGCCCCTTGGTCTTCTCGCTGATCGGCAGCAGCACGAACGTCCCGTTCTTCAGCCGCCCGGCCTGGGCCTCGGCAAGGCCCAGCTCCGGCGGATTGATGAAGTCGTCGGCCGAGTTGATCCACAACACCGGCGCGGTGATCGCCTCCAGCTTCGGCGAGGGATCATAGGTGCGCGAGGCGGCCACCTGGTAGATCAGGTCATTGGCGTCCAGCGGCGGCAGACGGGCGGCGAAATAGTCGTCCACGGCCTTGTCGGCGGCCTGCCGGGTCGGGCTGGCGATCTGGGCGGGCAGCGGCGAAAGGCCGGCCACCATCAGCAGGCCCAGCGCCGTACGCAGGCCTTCCTTCGGTTGCTCGACATAGTCCCCGCCCTTCCAGGCCGGATCCTGTTTGACCGCGTCAATCAGCAGCTTGCGCCACATGCGGTTGCGGCCAGCGATCTCATTGGGCAGGCAGGCGAACGGCGCCAAGGCGTCAGCGAAATCCGGGTAGGTCTCGCCCCAGACGAAGCCGTGCATGCAGCCCATCGACGTGCCCATCAGCAGGCGCAGTCGATCGACCTTCAGGCCCTGCGTCAGCAGCAGATGCTGGGCGGCGACCATGTCATCGTAGTCGTACTGCGGAAACCGAGCGTGCAGGCCGTCACTGGGCTTGGACGACTTGCCGTGGCCGATGCCGTCCGGAAGGATCACATAATACTTGGCCGGATCCAGCAGACCGCCGGGGACCAGCAGCTCGTCGGCGAACTGCGGGCTGAGGAACTGTTTGCCCGTGCCGCCGGTGCCATGCAGCACCATCACCGCATTGGTCACACGGCCGCTGGCGTCTCGCTTGGGCTCGCCGAAGGTCGTGTAGTGCAGACGCAGCTCAGGCAGCACCTCGCCGGAGCGGAACCTGAAGTCCCGCACGACGAAGTCGCCCTCCTTCGGTGCGACGGTCGGAGCGGCCGTGGCCGGTGCGGCGAATGCGGCGAGCGCCGCGAAGACCAGGGTCAGGCGGCGCATCAACATGACCTACTTCTCCAGCCGGGCCACGAGGCTGGACGTGTCCCAGCGATGACCGCCCAGAGCCTGGACCTCGGCGTAGAAACTGTCGATCAGAGCTGTTCCCTCCAGGCGGGCACCGTTGCGGGCGGCCTCATCCAGGGCGATGCCCAGATCCTTGCGCATCCAGTCGACCGCGAAGCCGAAATCGAACTCGCCACGCGCCATGGTCGGCCAGCGGTTCTCCATCTGCCAGGACTGGGCGCTGCCCTTGGAGATCGCCGCCAGCACATCGTCAGTCGGCAGGCCCGCGCGCTTTGCGAAGTGCAGCGCCTCGGCCACGCCCTGAACCACGCCGGCGATGGCGATCTGGTTGCACATCTTGGTCAGTTGACCCGTGCCCACCTCGCCCATGCGCCGCACGGCCTTGGCATAGGCAGCGATCACGGGCTCGATCCGGGCATAGGCGGCCGCATCGCCGCCGGCCATGATGGTCAGCTGGCCGTTCACGGCGCCCGCCTGGCCACCCGACACCGGCGCGTCGATGAAGAAGCAGCCGCTTTCCTGCGCCAGCGCCGCCATCTCGCGAGCCACCACGGCCGAGGTGGTGGTGTGATCGACGATCACGCCGCCCTGCGCCATGGCCGGAAGGGCCTGCGCCACGACGCCGCGCACATCGTCGTCATTCCCCACGCAAAGCAGGACCAGATCACACCCGGCGACGGCCTCGGCGATGGTCGCGAAGACCTGGCCACCATGCTCGGCGGCCCAGGCCTGGGCCTTGGCCGGACTGCGGTTAAAGACGGAAACCTCGTGGCCGGCGGCCTGCAAGTGCCCCGCCATCGGATAGCCCATCACGCCCAGGCCGATAAACGCCGTCTTCATGCCACTGACTCCCTGTCGAGCCTGCGATTTCGCGCGTCAGAGCGCGGACGGCAACCCCATCTTAACGTCCACCCGTCAACTTCCATCGCAGAGCGTTAAGCAGGCTTAAGCACGATGGCCGTCAGCGGCGAACAGCCGATTATCATCAAGAAGGTCAAGAAGGTGGTCGGCGGCGGCCACCATGGCGGCGCGTGGAAAGTCGCCTACGCCGACTTCGTGACCGCAATGATGGCCTTCTTCCTGCTGATGTGGCTTCTGAACTCGACCAGCCCCGAGCAAAAGCAGGGCATCGCCGACTATTTCGCGCCCGCTTCAATCTCGTCCACGACCAGCGGTTCGGGGGGAATTCTGGGGGGAACCTCGTTGGGCGACGACGGAGCCAAGGCCGACGGCAAGTTGTCGGTTGTCCAACAGATGGCCCCCGAGGCCCCTGACGATGTGACCAAGGACGGCCAGAGCTCGACCACCGCCGCCAGCCTCGATTCGGCCAGCGAGCAGGCCCTGCGCGACGCCCTGGCCAAGAAGGAACAGGATAGTTTCGCCTCGGCCGCCCAGTCCCTGCGCCAGTCTTTGCAGGACATGCCGGAGCTGGCCGAACTGTCCAAGCAGATCATGATCGACCAGACCCCCGAGGGCCTGCGCATCCAGCTGACCGATCAGGAAGGTCGCTCGATGTTCAAGGAAAACTCGAAAGAGCCCAATGATCGCGCCCGCATCCTGTTGCGCGCCGTAGCCAAGATCATCAACCAGCTTCCCAACCGTGTCACGGTCTCGGGCCACACAAGCGCCAATGCCGAAGGGCGCAAGAGCGACAGCGACTGGGCGCTTTCGGCCGCCCGCGCCGACGCCTCGCGCCTGGTGCTGCGCAACGCCGGCGTCGATGATGATCGAATCTACCAGGTGTCGGGCAAGGCCAATTCCGAGCCACTTTATGCAGACGACCCGACCCTTGCCGGCAATCGCCGCATCTCCATCGTCTTGCTGCGCGAAAAGCCGGTCCTGCCCGATGGGCTGTAACGCGACGCCGCGCGACGCATCAGGGGCGCTTGCGCAAACCGCCGCCATGCCGCCTAATCGCTTGTCGGCCAAAGGCCGCTGATAGGGGACGGGCGCTTTCGTGACGCAGCATTTTCCGACGCGACAGCTTCGGTTCTTCCTCACGGCGCCGACCCCCTGCCCCTATCTGCCGGGCCGGGAAGAGCGAAAGGTTTTCGCCCACCTGCCCCTGTCGGACGGCCCCACGGTCAATGACAGCCTGACCCAGGTGGGTTTCCGCCGGTCCCAGAACATTGCCTATCGCCCCGCCTGCGAGACCTGCCGGGCCTGCCAGTCGGCCCGCGCACCGGTGATCGACTATGTTTTCTCGCGCTCAGAGCGACGGGTTCTGGCCCGTAACGACGACCTGGAGCGTCACCTGGTCGAGTCGGAAGCCACGCTGGAGCAGTTTGAACTGCTGCGCCGCTACCTTCTGACACGTCACGCCAATGGCGGCATGGCCGAGATGACCTGGCCCGACTATGTGGCCATGGTCGAGGATACCGCGGTCCGCACGCACCTGATCGAGTATCGACGAAAGTCGCTGGATCGTGGCCCGGGCGACCTGGTCGCCTGCGTACTGGTCGACGTGCTCTCTGACGGCCTTTCGCTGGTCTATAGCTTCTACGACCCGGATCAGACCAAGCGCAGCCTGGGCTCGTTCATCATCCTGGATCACCTGGTCCAGGCCAGACAGATCAGCCTGCCCTACGTCTATCTGGGCTACTGGGTGCCAGGCAGTGAGAAGATGGCCTACAAGGCCCGCTTCTCGCCGCTGGAAATCCTCAAGCCTGGCGGCTGGGCCCTGATGTCGGCCCGTGAACGCGGCGCACGCAGCCCCCGCGTCCTGTCGGCTCCGCGAGACCCCGACGAACTGGACATCAGCGACGCCCAACCGGCCATCCTCGACGGCCTCTAAGTCTGGCTCTTGCGCCTCGATATCCAGGCGCGGGTTGCTTTCCACATGCGTCTTCAACCGACACCGCAGCAAGACTTGGCCGCCACAGGCCCAAGACACGGCCGCTTGCGCATGGCGTCGGGCCCGAAGCGGATCACTGAGGCAAACCTTGCCCCAAAAGTAGCCAGACGGCCCCAATTGCTGGGATGACGTGACAAAACCTTCTGGGTTCGTCAGGGTTGGCGCTCATTGATTCCACTTGAGATGAGCTAAAATCATGAACGTTTCGGATCTGGTCGACGCCGCCGTTGCTGCCGACGACAAGCTGACCAAGGCTCAGGCCAAGTCGATCATCGACGGCGTCTTCAAGTCGCTGACCGACGCCGCCGTAAAGGGCGAAGAAGTTTCCATCCCGGGCTTCGGCAAGTTCAAGGTCCAGGCCAAGCCGGCCCGCACCGGCCGCAACCCGGCCACGGGCGCCGCCATCGAGATCGCTGCCTCCAAGAAGGTCGCCTTCACGCCGGCAAAGCAACTGAAGGACGCCGTCAACGGCTAAGCCTTCGGGATGAACGCATTCGGCCGGCAAGCCCCTGGCTTCGCCGGCCGTTTTCGTATCTGGCCTCCGCCGCCGCCTCCCGAATATCGCTTGGGAGATCGCGCCGACGGGACTAAGCCGATCCTCCGACGTCGTCAGCCCTGGCCGCCATGACCACGACCGCTTCCCTTTCCGCCAACAGGCGCAAGACCCGCCCGCGCCGACGCAAGTCGATCAGCGCCCTGCGGATCGCCTTGCCCTTGCTGGCGGTCGGGATCGTCGTCACCATCGCCGCCCAAGCGACACTGCGCGCCCTGCAGGCCAAGCCCTTGGCCCCAGCCGCCAGCGGTCCGGCGCTGCGGATGGAAAACCCCCGCTTCACCGGTGCCATGAAAGACGGCCGCGCCTTCCTGATCACCGCGACTGCCGCCGTTCGCGATAGCGCCGATCCCAACAAGGTCGCGCTGGAAAGCCCGCACCTGACGCGCGGCTATGGCTCGGACAATCCAACCCAGGTGATCTCGCGCCAGGGTGCATATGACGAACAGAAGGGCGCGCTGCTGCTGACCGGCGACGTCAAGATCAACAGTGGCGGCGGTTACGCCTTCTCGACGGAAAAGGCGCTGATCGATACCCGAACCGGCGAAGTGGTCGGCGACCAGGGCGTCAGCGGCGCCGGCGCGTCGGGCAGCAAGGTCCAGGCCGATAGCTATTCGGTGTCGGACAAGGGTGACCGGGTGGTCTTCAAGGGTCGGGTGCGCACGCGCCTCAACCCCGGCCAGTAGTCGGGGCTGCGCTAGGATCATGATTCAGGCCAGTAACGTCTCTAGGCCCAAGGTCTGCTTTCTCTACATCGCTCAGACCCACCAGATCCTGCACAGCTTGCCCATCGCGGCGGCCCTGGCGCGGGGTTGGCCCGGAATTGCGGTAGAGATCGCCGCAACGACGCAGGAGCATCTGGACTATGCGCGGTCTCTGCTCGACGCCATGGGCGGAGCGACCATCCCCATGCGCCTGTTGCCGCCGGCCTGGCTGCGCAAGATTCGCCTGAAAGAGGCCTCCACCCCGCCCAAGGCCCTGATGCTGGCCGCCAACGCCCTATCGCTCGGTCGCTATGACGCCATCGTCACGCCCGAGCGCACCACCGCCCTGCTGCGCAAGCTGGGCGTAAAGAACAGCCTTCTGGTCTATACCCAACACGGCGCGGGTGATCGCGGCGGCGTCTTCGAGCCGCGTCTGCGCCAATTCGATCTCGTCATGGCCGCCGGACCCAAGCAGCGCGACCGCATGGTCGAAGGCGGCTGGGTGAAGCCGGAAAACTGCGCCATGGTCGGCTACCCCAAGTTCGACATCATCGACGCCCTGCCCGGCTCGCCCCTGCCCACCTTTCGCGACGACAGGCCGGTGGTGGTCTACAACCCCCACTTCCACGCCACCCTGGGCTCGTGGTCGCGCTTTGGCGTTGAGATCCTTCGGCAGTTCGCGGCCGATGACCGTTTCAACCTGATCTTCGCCCCGCATATTCGCCTGTTTGACGGCGCTAGCCCGGCCATGCTGGAGAGCCTGGCCCCGTTCCGCGACCACCCGCGCATCCATATCGACCTGGGCGGTCCTGCCGCCATCGACATGACCTATACCCGCGCGGCCGACATCTATCTGGGTGACGCCTCAAGCCAGGTCTATGAGTTCCTGCGCACGCCCAAGCCCTGCCTGTTCCTCAATCCGTCCAACGCAGACTGGCAGGGCGACGAGAGCTTCCATCACTGGCTGTATGGCCCGGTGCTGTCGTCGGTCGATCACCTCATAGATGCGGTCGAAGCCGCTCGCCAGGGGCATGGCGACTATCTTGCGGCGCAGAAAACGGGATTCGCGGAAAGCTTTGACCTTACGGCAACACCCTCATCTGACCGAGCGGCCGGCGCCATCGCCGCGCGGGTTCTGGCCAAGGCCGGCCTGAAACGATGAGCGAGCAGCGCTCGGTCTTCGCCCGCGTCCTGACCAATGCCGCAACCCTGCTGGGTGGCCGCACTGTCAACGCCGTGGTCAGCCTGGGCTACATCGCCCTGACGGCGCGAGGCCTTGGCCTGTCGCAGATGGGCGTTCTGGCCCTGATCACCGCCTTTGCCCAGTTCCTTGGCGAAGTCGTCAAGTTCCAGTCCTGGCAGACCGTGCTGCAATACGGCACCGAGCCCCTGATCCAGGACAACAGGACCCGCTTCCAGCAGGTGGTGCGGCTGTCGATGTTTCTGGACCTGACCAGCGGTCTGGTCGGGGTGACACTGGGTGTCGCCGGAGCCTTGCTGCTGGGATCCGTGCTGGGCTGGTCGCAAGACCTGGCGCCGGCCGCAGCGCTCTACGCCCTGACCATCGCGGTCATGACCTCGGCCACATCGGTGGGCCTCCTGCGGCTGTTCGACAAGTTCCGCTATCTGGCGGGCGAGCAGGCGATCAGTTCGACGGTCCGCCTGATCGGCGCCGGCCTGGCCTTCGCCCTGCACGCGCCGCTGTGGGGGTTTCTGCTCGCCTGGGCCGCCGGGCCGGTCGCGTCGTTTTCCTACGTCGGGATCGTCGCATGGCGCGAAATGCGCCGGCGCCGGCTGCTGGAGGGTTTCACCCTGGCCGGTCCGCTGGGCCAGGGCCTGCCCGGCGTGTGGAAATTCGCCTGGGCGACCAATTTCAGCAGCAGCCTGGACGTCGCCTTCACCCACGTCATCACCCTGATGGTCGGTGCCCTGCTGGGTCCGGCCCAGGCGGCGCTATGGCGCATCGGCCGTCAGGTCGCCGACGGCATGGCCAAGCCGGCCAGGCTCATGATCCCCGCGCTCTATCCCGAGCTGGCCCGTCTGCGCGCCACGGGCGGCGATCTTGCGGTGCGCAAGCTGGCCGTCCAGGTCGCTACCCTGGGCGGAGCCGTGGCCGGTGCCTTGCTGCTGATCAGCGCTCTGGTGGGAAAGCCCCTGATCGTGCTGATCATGGGCAAGGCCTATGGCGGCGCATCCGACATCATGACCTGGCAGGTCGCCGCCGCTGCGATCGGCATTCTGGCCCTGCCGCTAGAGCCCATGCTGGTCTCGATGCGCGCCGCCGGCGCAGCCCTGCGGGTACGCGTAGTGGTCAGTGCGGTCTTCCTCCTGGCCCTGACGCCGCTGGTCAAAGGCCTTGGCCTGACAGGTGCCGGTGTGGCGCTGGTGGGAGCCGCCCTGGCCATGGCCACCGGGATGTTCCTGATGCTTCGCCGACAGCTTGCACGACCGTCCGTGCTCGAAGACAACGAACCCCCTTGCGCCCAAGAGGCAAACGACGCCAAAGGCGTAGAATGATGATGACTCCGACCGGCGCCGGGCGAACGGTGCGCTTCGCCGACTTCCCGACCCTGACCGCCGCCCTCGACTTCGCGGCCCTGGGCGAGACCGGCGTGAACCTCTATTCCATGCGCGGCGAACTGGTCGAGGCCCTGCCCTATGCCCGTCTGCGCGAGCAGGCGATGGTGCTGGCCCGCCGGCTGCTGGCTACCGGTGCAACACCCGGTGACACGGTCGGTCTGATCGCCGAAACCGACGCCGACTTCGTTCGCGCCTTCTTCGCCTGCCAATATGCGGGCCTGGCTCCTGCGCCCCTGCCCCTGCCCGCGCCGCTCGGCGGCCGGGAAGCCTATATCGAGCAGATCGCCCGCATGCTGGCCTCGGCCCGGGCCAGCATCCTGATCGGTCCCGCCTCGATGGCCGCCTGGCTGCCCGAGATCGCGGCCAAGGCGCCGCTCAGCTTCGCCGGAACCCTCGCCGACCTGCCCGAGGCGGCGAGCGGTGAGCTGCCGGTCATCGCGCCGGATCAAACCTGCTATCTGCAGTTCTCGTCGGGCAGCACGCGCTTTCCCACCGGCGTGGTGGTGACCCACCGCGCCCTGATGGCCAATGCGGTGGCCATTACCCGCGACGGCCTGAAGGTGCGTCCTGACGACCGGGCGATCTCGTGGTTGCCGCTCTATCACGACATGGGCCTGATCGGCTTCTTGCTCAGCCCCATGACCAGCCAGATGACGGTTGACCTGCTGCCTACGGGGGCCTTCGTGCGCCGGCCTTTGATGTGGCTGGACCTGATGACCAAGAACGGCGGCACCATCAGCTACAGCCCCACCTTCGGCTACGAACTGTGCGCTCGCCGGGCCGAGGCCGCGTCCATCGAGCATCTGGACCTGTCGCGCTGGCGCAGCGCCGGCCTGGGCGGCGACATGATCCGCACGGGTCCGCTGCGCGCCTTCGCCGAACGGTTCAAGACCGTGGGCTTTTCCGACACGGCCTTTGTCGCCAGCTACGGCATGGCCGAGGCGACCCTGGCCCTGTCGATGTCCCCGCTGGGCGAAGGCCTGAAGGTGGAAACCCTTGACGTCGAGCGCCTGGAACAGGGCCTTGCCGTCATCAGCACTGACACGGAGCGCGCGCGCGACTTCGCCCGCAACGGCCCGGCATTGCCCCACCATGAACTGCAGGTGCGCGGCGAGGATGGCGAGGTTTTGCCCGAGCGCGGCGTCGGCCGGATCTTTGCGCGCGGGCCCAGCCTGATGCGCGGCTATTTCGAACAATCCGAAGAGACGGCCCGGGTGCTTTCGGCCGACGGCTGGTTAGACACCGGTGACCTTGGCTATCTGATCGACGGCGAGATCGTCATCACCGGTCGCGGCAAGGACCTGATTATCCTCAATGGCCGCAATATCTGGCCGCAGGATCTGGAATGGACCGCAGAGGCCGAGATTGAGAGCCTGCGGAGCGGCGACGTCGCCGCCTTTTCCACCCCCGGCGAGGGTGAGGAAGTCGTCGTCGTCCTAGTCCAGGCGCGCGGCGGTGACGCCGAAAGGCGCAAAGCCCTGGCCGAGGCGGTCGCCACGGTCCTGCGGGTGCGGCACAGCGTCGAGGTGCAGGTACATCTGGTTGGCGCTCACGCCCTGCCACAGACCTCTTCGGGAAAATTGAGCCGTAGCAAGGCCAGGGCCGCCTTCCTGGCCGGTGCCTTCGCCGAGCGCGGCTGAGCCATGACTCGCGGCCTTGTCGCGGTCACCGGCGCCACGGGCTTCCTGGGCCGACATCTGGTGCGCATCCTGGCGGCTGACGGCTGGTCGGTACGCCTTCTGGCGCGTCGCGATGTCGTCGGCGATGACTGGGCAGGACTTGAACCGCAGGTCGTGATCGGCGGACTTGGTGATAGCCCGGCGCTTGCCCGCCTGTGCGCGGGCGCGGCGGTCGTGGTCCACGTGGCCGGACTGATCAAGGCTCCTTCGAGGGCGGAGTTCGATCGCGTCAATGTGGAAGGGGCCCGGGCTGTCGCAGAGGCCGCAGCGGCGGCCGGGTCGCGGATGCTGATGGTCTCCAGCCTGGCGGCGCGTGAACCGGCCCTGTCGGACTATGCGGCCAGCAAGCGCGCTGGTGAGGATACAGCACGCGCCGTCATCGGTGAGGCTCTGACCATTGTGCGACCTCCGGCGATCTATGGTCCCGGCGACATGGAAACCCTGGAACTGTTCAGGGTGGCCCAGGCCTCGCCCTGGCTACCGGTTCTTGATCCCCGCGCGAGGCTGGCGCTGGTGCATGTGGAGGACGCCGCGCGGCAGATTTCGGATCTGGTTGACCGTTGGCGGCCCGGTACCTTCGCCCTCAGCGACGCCCGGACCGACGGCTATAGCTGGCGCGAAGTGATGAGCGCAGCAGCCGACGCCGTGGGCAGGAAAACACGATTACAGCGCATTCCGGACGGCGTGATCACCGCCATCGCCCATCTTTCAGGCGCACTCTCGTTCGCCACACGGAAGAATTCGATTTTCACATCTGGCAAAGCGCGGGAAATGCTCCATTTGGATTGGAGCCTTAGGGCAGCCGAAATCGTACCCGAAGCTCTCGCTCCGCGATATGGTATCGACTCAGGGTTCACCCAGAGCGTGTGCTGGTACCGCGCGAACCGGTTTTTAGTTGCGTGATGACGATACTAGCATCCAATTTTGACAGGATTCCGACAGTAGGCCTGTTAGAATTCGAGTCAGTAAGACCCGCTAACGGGGGTATCGGCGAGTCGGCATGAAAGCGGTTACGGATCTCACCCTTCGGGAAATCGGCATTGCGGCGTCCTCCGTCTTGGGGCGCACGGTCGAGGTCGCCGATGAAACCCATATCGGTCGCGACCTGCAGGTCGATTCCCTGGCCCTGATGAACATCATCATGGAACTGGAAGACGCGTTCGACATCTCGATACCGCTTGATCGCCTGGCCTCGGTCGAGACGGCGGGCGACCTGTCAAATCTGATAAAAGACCTTCGGAACAAGGGATAACCATGGGGCTGTTCGACAAGCACCTCGCCTACCGCGACGCCTATCAGGCGATCCGTCAGGCCGGGGCCGATCCCTTCAATGTTCGTCTGGATTCGGTGATCTCTCCGACCGAAGGCGTGATCAACGGTCGGCCGACGATTTTGCTGGGCACCAACAACTATCTGGGCCTGACGTTCGACGAGGAAGCCATTGCCGCATCGGTAAAGGCCGTGCAGGAGCGCGGCACGGGCACGACGGGTTCGCGCATCGCCAATGGCAGCTTCGAGGCTCATGTCGAGCTCGAGACCGCCCTGGCCAAGTTCTATCGCCGCAAGCACGCCATGGTGTTCACCACCGGCTACCAGGCCAATCTGGGCGTGCTGTCGACCCTGGTCGGTCGTGGCGACCACCTGATCCTCGACGCCGACAGCCACGCCAGCATCTATGACGGCTCGCGCCTGGGTCATGCCGAGGTTATCCGCTTCCGCCACAACGATCCCGAAGACCTGTACAAGCGCCTGCGCCGCATGAAGGACGTGCCCGGCGAGCGCCTGATCGTGGTCGAAGGCATCTATTCGATGATCGGCGACACCGCCCCGCTCAAGGAAATCGCCGCCGTGAAGCGCGAGATGGGCGGCTATCTTCTGGTCGATGAAGCCCATTCGATGGGCGTTCTGGGCGAGAACGGCCGCGGCCTGGCCGAGCAGGAAGGCGTCGAGGACGATGTCGATTTCGTGGTCGGCACCTTCTCCAAAAGCCTGGGCGCCATCGGCGGGTTCTGCGTTTCGAACATGGACGACTTCGACGTCATGCGCGTCGTCTGCCGCCCCTACATGTTCACCGCCTCGCTGCCGCCGGCCGTGGTCAGCTCGACCCTGGTCGCCCTCAAGCGTCTGGAAGAAACCCCGGAGCTGCGCCATCGCCTGATGGCCAATGCGCGTCGTCTCTATGACGGACTGACCGAGCTGGGCTTCCAGACCGGCCCGACCGCCAGCCCGATCGTGGCGGTTACCATGCCCGATCAGGGAAGCGCCATCGGCATGTGGAACACCCTGCTGCAGAACGGCGTCTATCTGAACCTGGCCCTGCCGCCGGCCACACCCGACAGCCGCCCGCTGCTGCGCACCAGCGTCAGCGCCGCCCATACCGACGCGCAGATCGACAAAGTCCTGGCGGTGTTCGCCGAGGTCGGCGCGGCCCTGGGCGTCATCGACACCCCGCGCAAGCGCGTCTCGGCCTGAAGGGCCTGATCGGGCGATGGCACCAGCCATCGCCCGAACCCATTCCGGTCAGCGCGCGAAGCTGACCCCGCCGTCCACCGTGACGGCCCCGCCCATCACATAGTCTCCGGCCCGCGAGGCCAGATAGATGGCGGTTCCCGCCATGTCTTCCTCCGAGCCGATCCGGCCGGCAGGAATGGCCTTGGCCACGGCGTCGGCATGGTCGCGGGCGACCTTGTTCATGTCCGAGGCGAAGGCTCCCGGCGCAATGGCTGACACCGCGATATTGTCGGACGCCAGACGCAGGGCCATCCGCTTGGTCATGTGCAACAGACCCGCTTTGGAAGCGCCGTAGGGATAGGTTTCGTCCTTGGTCACCGACTGGCCGTCGATCGAGCAGATGTTGATCACCTTGGCGACGCGATCCTGGGCCGCCGCACGCAACGGGGCGATCAGGGCCTGGGTCAGGAAGAACGGCGTCTTCATGTTGAGGTCGACCGTCTTGTCCCAGCCGCTCTCGGGGAACTCGTCGAACGCCGCACCCCAGGCCGCGCCGGCGTTGTTGACCAGGATATCCAGCTTGTCTTCGCGTTCGATGAGCCGCTTGGCCAGGCCTTCGATGCCTTCCATGGTCGAGATGTCGCCCGGCAGCGAAACGCACTCGCCGTACTGGCTCAGCTCTTCGGCCGTCGCGTCGCAGGCGGCGGCCTTGCGGGCGGTGATATAGACGCGCTTGGCGCCGTAGCTCAGAAAGCCCTTGGCGATCATCGCGCCGATGCCGCGCGAGCCGCCGGTGACGACCGCAACGCGGCCCTCGAGCGAGAAGAGGTTTTGCATGGTCATGATCCCTTAGAAGCCGCGCGTGGCGGCCAAAGCCCCCAGCCGGCCAGTGATGTCGTGGAACTGGGCAACGGTCTCGTCGATGATCGCTTGCGCCGTCTTGACCTCGTCGATCAGGCCGACGGTCTGGCCGGCCAGCGCGGGAGCCGCCTCCATGTCGCCGCCGAAATAGACGCCCAGAATGCCCTTGAGAGCATCCGGAGGCATCAGGCCGGCGTCATAGATTTCCTTGGTCCGATCGGACTTCAGCGCCCGGATGCAGGGGCTGGCCTTCTTGTTGAGGATCCAGGTGCCGGTCTCTTTCCCGTTCGTGATGGCGGCCTTGTAGTTGTCGTGCACCGGGCTCTCGGCGCTGCTGACAAAGCGGGTGCCCATCTGGATCGCTTCAGCGCCCAACGCGAACGCCGCGGCCATGCCGCGACCGTCGCAGATGCCACCGGCGGCGACCAGCGGCACATCCACGCGGGCGCGGATGGCCTGCAGCAGGACGAGCGTCGAGACCTCTTCCGGGTTCTTGAAGCCGCCACCCTCAGCGCCCTCAACGACTAGGCCGTCAATGCCGGCCTCGGCGCATTTGACCGCCGCATCGACCGTGGGCACGGCGTGATAGACGACGATGCCGGCGTCCTTCAGCGGGCCAATGAACTTGGCCGGGCTGCCGGCCGATGTGGTGACGAACTTCACCCCGCTCTCGCAGACGAACTTCAGCATGGAGTCGTCGCGCAGAAACAGGATCGGCAGGTTCACGCCGAACGGCAGGCCCGTCTCCGCCATCTTGCGGATCTCGGCCTTGCAGTTTTCCGTCTCGCCGGACGAGGTCTCGATGATGCCCAGCCCACCGGCCCGCGACACGGCCGAAGCCAGCGGATAGCGCGCGATCCAGCCCATGGGGGCCTGGATAATCGGATACTTGGCGCCCGTATGGGCCAGAACGCGGTTCATGGTCGCCTCGCTCACGGGATCAGCAACACGCGGCCAACGGCCTGGCGGCTTTCGATATAGGCGTGGGCGGCGGCGGCTTCCGACAGGGGGAAGGTCCTGTCGATGATCACCTGCAGCTCACCGCGCGCAGCTTCGTCGATCAGGGTCTGGATCATGTCATGGACGCGGTCGGTCATGATCTCGGCCCCCAGGAAGACGCCCGACAGCCGGCGGTTGCCGCCCATCAGGGACGACACGTCAACCTTCATCGGCTCGCGCCCGGCATTGCCGACCAGCGAGACCCGGCCGCGATAACCCAGCGACAGAAGGCTCGACTGCAGGGTCGCGCCGCCCACCGGATCGACCACTAGATCGACACCCTTGCCGCCGGTCAGCTTCATCACCTGCTCGACGGTGTCGTCGCGGCCGTAATTGATCCCATGGTCCAGGCCGAACACCTTCAGGCGCTCCAGCCGCTCGTCGCTGGAGGCGGTGGCCAGCACCGTCGCCCCGGCCCGCTTGGCCAGCTGGATGGCGGCAATGCCCAGGGCGCTGGCGCCGGCCTGGATCAGCACGGTTTCCCCGGCCTTCAGCTGGCCGTGACCAAACAGGCACTCGTGCGCCGTGCCGAACGGCACCGGAATGGCCGAGGCCTTGAGGATGTCGAACCCTTCGGGGATCGGCCAGGCGTTGCGGGCCGGCACGCTGCGCAATTCGGCATGCGAGCCGAAGGCGTTCACGGTGACAACCTTCTGGCCGACCTTCAGGTGGCTGACGTCGGCCCCGACCTCAATGATCTCGCCGGCCGCCTGGTAGCCCACGATGTGCGGGCTGCCGGCCATCTGGCCGCCGCCCCGACTGAGGGTGTCGCCGCCCTCGATGCTGACGGCCTCGACCCGGATCACCACGCCCGAGGCATGGCAGACCGGATCAGCGACATCCTCATAGCGCAGCACATCCGGCGAACCGGTTTCGTAATAGACGGCGGCCTTCATGGCGCTCGCTCCCTGAGTTGTTTTCTTCCCCCTCCTACCGATCTCCCCGGCGAAAGCCGGGGCCCAGATCGAACCCGGAAAGGGTGGTGTTTTGGCAAAGTTCGTAGGCGCATCATCCCCAGACACTCTGGCTGAATCTGGGCCCCGGCTTTCGCCGGGGAGAGCGGAAGAGGTCCTATTTCGAAGGATCGACCAGCGCCTGATAGACCAGTTGCTGGCTGATATCGTCCAGATTGCGCAGGGCCGGATCGCCATCCTTGTTGAGGATATGGATCATGCCCATCACGAAGAGGTCGTTCTTGGGGTCGATCCAGAACCAGGTACCGGCTGCGCCGCCCCAGCTGATCGTTCCCTCGCCGGCCATCACGCCGGCCTTGGCCGGATCGGTGATGACCATGAAGTCGAGCCCGAAACCCTGACCGCGCTCATTGCGGAAAGAGCCTTCATTGCCGGTCATGATATCGTTCGACAGGTGGTTGGCACCCATCAGGGCGATCGTGCCGGGCGACAGGATCCGCGCGCCGTCCAGTGCGCCGCCGTTCAGGATCATCTGGGCGAAACGCGCATAGTCTGCGTTGGTCGAGACCAGACCACCACCGCCGGACGCCACGGGCGGCGGCTTGGTGATATCCAGCACCATGAAGCCGGCGGCCGGGACCAGCTTCTTGTCCTTGGGGCTCCAGACATAAAGTGACGCCAGGCGGTCGGACTTGGCTTCGGGCAGGTAGAAGCCCGTATCGACCATCTTCAACGGCTCGAAAATCCGGGTGCGCATGAAGTCCGGCAGGGTCTGACCCGACAGCTTCTCGACGATGAAGCCCTGGATATCGACCGAGGCGCTATACTTCCATTGCTTGCCGGGCTGGCCGACCAGCGGCAGGGCCGCGACCTTGTCGATGAACTCCTGGCCGGTCTTGCTGCTCAGGACACCGGTCGAGACATAGGCTTTGTCGATGGGGTTGTCGGGCACCAGGCCATAGGCGAATCCGGCCGAGTGGTTCATGATTTCGCGCATGGTCGGCGGGCGATTTGCGGCCTCGGTGATGAAGCTCCCGTCGGGGTTCTGCCCCTTGTAGACCCGCAGATTGGCGAATTCGGGGATGTACTTGCTGACCGGATCGTCGAGGCGCCACCGGCCCTCCTCGAACAGGATCATCATCGCCACGCCCGTCACCGGCTTGGTCTGGGAATAGATCCGGAAGACCGTGTCCTTGGTCATCGGCGGGCCATCGAAGCCCTTCTTGCCGTGAACCTGGAAGCTGACGATCTTGCCGTGACGGGCGACCAGGGTGGTCACGCCCGGCAGGTGGCCCTGATCGACCAGGGCCTGCATGGTCGCGTCGAGGCGTTTCAGGCGCTCGGCTGAAAAGCCGACGCTTTCAGGCGTAGCCGTCGACAGCGTAACCGCCGGCCCGCTTCGCGGGGTCGCGAAGCACGCAGGTGCCGCCAGCAATCCGACCGCCAAAGCGGCCCCAACCCACTGACGCAAAGCCATGCTCGCCCTCCCGAACGTTTGTTTGAAGTGACCTTAGGTCGATTTCCGACGCTTGCGCAGCCCAGATTTTCTGCGTCCTCGAGCCTCGCCTTCGTCAAGGCGAGCGCAAGCAGACCCTATTCCACCGCGAACGTCAGCCCGGCATTGGCTTCCAGCCGCGCCACCAGCCTGCCCTGCATGGCCGCGCCGGGGGTCCAGACGCCGCCGGGCACGTCGGTCGCCTCGGTTACCAGACAGATCGCCGACTCGGCGATCATCTTGGACGTCGAGCCATAGCCGGGATCCTTGTCGCCCTTCACAGAAGCGCGCACCTGGCGGCCGTCGGCGGCAAGCCCCAGGAACAGGACGTCATAAAAGCCGGTTTCGCGCTCTTCCTTGCTGGGCCCCTCGCCCGGCTTCGGACCGCCTTCGCCGCCCAAGCCGCCGCCTGACGCCGCGATCATCTGGGCGATCTGCTCGCCCTGCTCGCCCGGTCCGGCCAGCATCATCTCGTCATAGACGAAATCAGCGCCATAGGCCTGACCCAGCAGGGCGTTGGAGCGGTGGACATTGCGGGTGTTGATCGCCGCCATCACAAACGGCGCGGCCCACACGCCCAGGTCCTCGTCCAGCATCGGCTTGTTCCCGGAGGGCTGGGCGGGTCCCTCGAAACCCGGAACCAGGGCGAACGGGTTCTTGAGCAGCGCGACCAGCGCAGGATCGCGCGCTGCTGCCGCCATGGTCGCCTTCAAGCTGGCCGCCGTGCCGCCCGAAAAACCGCCCTTCATCCCCCGCACCCGGCCCTTAACGCGCGGAACCGGCCGGCCCAGCGTGGTCTTGGCCTCCTGTTGCAGGAACCAGACGCCCAGTTCGAACGGGATGGAATCGAAGCCGCACGAGAACACGATCCGCGCGCCGGTCTTTTTCGCCGTCGCCTCATGCGCGTCGATCATCTGGCGCATCCAGGCCGGCTCACCGCACAGGTCCAGATAGTCGGTTCCCGCTTCCGCGCAGGCGGCCACAAGCGCGCCGCCATACAGCTGATAGGGGCCCACCGTGGTCAGCACGGCCTTGGTCCGACCGACCATGGCTTGCAGGGATTCGGCGTCGTCCGCGTCAGCCGTGACCAGAGGGGTGTCCGCCGGCGCACCGATCTCGTCACGGATAGCGGCCAGCTTTTCGAGGCTGCGCCCCGCCATCGCCCAGCGGACCTTACCGCCGACGCCATACTGCCGGGCCAGATACTCGGCCACTAGCCGGCCGGTAAAGCCGCTGGCGCCATAGACGATGATGTCGAACTCGGCCGTCGGGTTCATGCGAGCCTCCCTGATTTTGCGGGAGGATGCCGGGATCGGCGCGCAATGGCAAACGGCCGTTTGAACATGAAGTGGGTGCTGGGTGCCAAGGAGGCTCCGCCCCAGCCGTTAGCGCGGTCATTTTCGACCTGTCACCGACGGCGCGGTACCAACGCTTGCAGAGGTCGCCGTAAGCGGACACGTTGATCGTCTGTTCGGGGTGGGTTGCGGACCTTCACTCGGCATCCGTACCGTGTAAGCATCAAGGGAGTGCGGGGTAAGACGGGGGCTGCATGGACGATCTGCTAGTGGAATTTCAAAGATCAGCCCCATGCCCGCTCGCGGAAATAGATGCTTCGGAGGCGGCGCTCAGCAAGGGCCTGCCCGCAGATTACCGCTCGTTTCTAGAGTTGAGCGATGGCGGTGAAGGGTTTGTCGGAGAGGACTACCTAGTTCTGTGGCGGGCATCGCAGTTGCAGCCATTCAACCGAGATTATGATGTTTCCACTCACGCAGCCGGTCTAGTAGGTTTTGGTTCAAACGGCGGCGGCGAAATGTTTGCTTTCGACTACCGATTTCAGCCTCCCCCCGTGGTGATCGTTCCATTCATTGGAATGAGCCACGAGTACGCCCTTGTCGTTGCGGACAGCTTCACTGGGCTGCTGGCGCGGATGAAGCAGGCTGCTGGGTCGCTCTTCGATCCTCTGCCTAATTCGGGTGGGTGGTGCCAAGTTCCGACTTAGGTCGGCAGCCGAAACCGGACCTTCGACGCCCCCCCCCAGGAACCGGACCTCGCCAACGTCAGAGAAGGGTGGATGTCGGACATTCCCGAGATTAGTTTCGGCGGATGGCGTCGCTCATCACCGATCCTTACCTCAAGCGGCTCCTGAAGCATCCCTCCGGGCTGCGCGCGGGCGGCGACAGTGCTGGTCCCGAAGTGGTGGCCAGCTATTGGAATGCCGAAGGTGGGCGACCATTCGCATTCTGCAGAGATGGCCTCTTGATCGACCCAGACGGACAGGCTCGCTTCATTGCCTTCGCGGATATCCAAGACAGCGGTCGGTTTGACCTTGAGCCCTTGCGCAGGGAAAAGGAGGCCGCCGAGATCGGCGCTCCTCTGAGCGAGCCGCTGTCGCTGCGCCTCGTGAGTGGTGAGCAGATCGATTTGCCGCTCACGCGTCGCACGGACAGCATGTCCGAACGCCTAACGATTGCGATGCTCTTGGACCGCCACGTTCGGAAGGTACCGGGCTAGATCCAACTTCCGACTAGGATCGCGCGCAGGCATTGGCACAGGCCCCGCATCCGGACCTTAAGCCACCCCCAGACATCTATCGGGACCAGCGAACACCCACCACAAGGGCGGTCATGACGGCAGAACAAGGCGCAGCAAGCTGAAAGCTCTACAGCTCCGGCTTTTCCAGCGCTTGATAGACCAGGGTCCGCGTAGTGGCGTCCAGGCCCGAGCCCACGCCGCCCAGCCGCTGGATCATGCCGATGAAGAACAGATCATTGGCCGGGTCGATCCAGAACCAGGTGCCGGCGCTGCCGCCCCAGCTGATCGTGCCGGGCCCCACCGGCGCGCCGGAGGCGGCTGGGTCAACCGCCACGGCCACGTCCAGGCCATAGCCCATGCCTTGGGCGAACGGGAACGGCTTTTGCGAGGGCTGCAGGACGCCGGCTGTGCCGTTGGTAGTCACCGTAAAGCTGGGCGGAAGCTGGTTGGCCTTCATCAGGGCCAGGGTCTCGGGCTGCAGGATGCGCACGCCGTCCAGGTCGCCGCCGTTCAGGATCATCTGGGCGAAGCGCGCGAAGTCCTGCGCCGTCGAGACAAGGCCACCACCGCCCGAAGGCGCGGCCGGAGGTCGGGTGATATCCCGCCAGGCTCCCTCCACCGCCGGAACAAGCCGGCCGCTGGCGTCGGAGTCGTAGAGCGCCGCCAGGCGTCCGACCTTGGCCGCCGGCACGTAGAACGCCGTGTCCTTCATGCCCAGCGGCGCGAAGATGCGCTGCTGCATGAAGTCCGGCAGGGACTGGCCCGACAGCTTTTCGACGATATGGCCCTGGATGTCGGCGGCGACGCTGTAGCGCCACAGCGTCCCCGGCTCGGCGAACATCGGCAGGTCGGAGACCTTGCGCACCAACTGGTCCAGCGACTCTGACTGCAGCACAGCGGCGCGGTAATAGGCCTGGTCTGCCGGGCTGGAAGGATCGTCGGCGATGCCATAGGCGAAGCCCGCCGTATGGGTCATCAGCTCGCGCATGGTCGGCGGACGCGAGATGGGGGTCAGAACGGGCCGGCCCTCGGCGTCCATCTTGGCGACGCGCAGATTGGCGAACTCGGGCACATATTTACTGACCGGATCGTCCAGCGACCACTTGCCCTCGTCATAGAGGATCATCATCGCCACCCCGGTGACCGGCTTGGTCTCCGAGCGGATGCGAAAGATGGCGTCAACGGGCATGGCGTCGCCCGTCTCCAGGCCGCGCTTGCCGACGGCCAGGGTGTGGACGACCTTGCCGTGGCGGGCCAGCAGGGTCACGGCACCGGCCACCTGGCCCTGATCGACCATGGCCTGCAGGGTATGGTCCAGGGTCTTCAGCTTGGGCGACGAGAACCCTACAGCCTCGGGACTGGTCCCGGGCAAGGGGGCGGTCGCAGCGCCGCCGACGGCTGCGGCGCAGCCCAGCAGGCTGGCGACCAATGCGACCGCCTTGCGCCTCAGCCGCCCGCGCCTCATTTCGGCTTGAAACGCTTGGAGGTCGGGAAGCCCTTGGGCGCGATCTTGCCCGCCCCTGCCCGCTTGCCGACGAAGGTCTGCCAGTCGGCCCAGTCGCGGCGGCGACCCGCCGAGTCGATCCAGAAGCCACCCGTCTCTGCGTTGAACGAGAGGGCGTCACGCAGACCGCCCTCGCGATAGGCCTGCAGCTTGACGCCCTTGCCGCGCGGCATTTCCGGCAGCTCTTCCAGCGGGAAGATCAGGATCTTGCCGTTGTCGCCGATCACGCCCAGCTGGTCGCCGGTCGCTTCCAGACAGAAGGCCGCTCCCGCCGCATCGACGGTCAGGACCTGCTTGCCGGCCTTGCGATTGGCGAGCGCTTCTTCCTCGGGCATCAGGAAGCCATAGCCAAGCTTCGAGGCCAGAATACGTTTGCGGCCGGCCTTGAACGGGAAGACGTCGAGAATCTTCACCTTGTCGTCCAGCTCGATCATCATCCGCAACGGCTCGCCATGCCCACGGGCACTGGGCAGTTGCGAGCAGCCGATCGTGAAGAAGCGCCCGTCTGAGCTGAAGATCAGCAGCTTGTCGGTGGTCTCGGCCGGGACCAGGAAGCCCAGCTTGTCGCCTTCCTTGAACTTCAGTTCGGACGGATCCTCGACCTTGCCCTTGGCGGCGCGGATCCAGCCGCGATCCGACAGGATGACGGTGATCGGTTCACGGACGATCATCGCCTCGATGGCGGCGTCGGCATCGACAATGGGCGCGTCGGCAAAGATCGAACGGCCGATGGCACCGGTCGGTCGGCCGCCCTTGTCCAGCGGATGCTTGATCTTCAGCAGGGCCGCGCGGACATGGGCCAGACCCTCGCCGACCAGCTTCCACTGCTTCTGGTCGCTGGCCAACATGGCCAGAATGCCGTCGCGCTCTTCCATCAGCTCGGCGTGCTCGCGGCGGATCTCCATCTCTTCCAGCTTGGCCAGTTGGCGCAGGCGGGTGTTGAGGATGGCGTCGGCCTGGATGTCCGACAGCGCGAAGGTCGAGATCAGCTTTTGCTTCGGCTCGTCCTCGTACCGGACGATGCGGATCACCTCATCCAGATTGAGGTAGGCGATCAGCAAACCATCCAGGATGTGCAGGCGCGCTTCGATCTTGCCCAGGCGGTGGCGCGCCCGGCGGGTCAGCACCTCGCGGCGGTGGGCCAGGAACGCCATCAAAGCTTGCTTCAGGCCCATCACGCCCGGCGTGCCGCGCGCGTCCAGCACGTTCATATTGACCGGAAAGCGGCTCTCCAGCGCCGAGAGCTTGAACAGGCTCTCCATCAGCACTTCGGGTTCGACGTTCTTGGACTTGGGCTCCAGCACCAGCCGGATGTCCTCGGCGCTCTCGTCGCGCACGTCGCCCAGCAGGGCCGCCTTCTTGCTCTCGATCAGGTCGGCCAGCTGCTCGACCAGATCCGACTTCTTCACCTGATAGGGAATCTCGGTGACGACGATCTGGTAGGTGCCGCGACCGGTCTCTTCCTTTTCCCACTTGGCCCGCACGCGCACGCCACCGCGGCCGGTCTCGTAGATCTCGAGCATGCTGCTGCGCGGCTCGACGATGATCCCGCCGGTCGGGAAGTCGGGGCCGGGCACGCGCTCCAGCAGGTCTTCGGTGGTGGCGTCAGGACGGGCCAGCAGCAGTTGGCAGGCGTCGATCAGTTCGGCGGCATTGTGCGGCGGGATCGAGGTGGCCATGCCCACTGCAATGCCCGACGAGCCGTTGGCCAGCAGGTTGGGGAAGCCCGACGGCAGAACCACCGGCTCCTCGTCCTGGCCGTCATAGGTGGGCCGGAAATCAACGGCGTCCTCGTCGATGCCGTCCAGCAGCAAGGTCGCCGCCGTCGTCATCCGGCATTCGGTGTAGCGCATGGCCGCAGCGCTATCGCCGTCGATATTGCCGAAATTCCCCTGCCCCTCGACCAGCGGAATGCGCTGGGCGAACTCCTGGGCCAGGCGCACCAGGGCGTCATAGATCGACTGGTCGCCGTGCGGGTGGAAGTTACCCATCACCTCACCCACCACCTTGGCGCACTTGCGCGCGGCAGACTCGGGGTTCAGGCGCATGTTGTTCATCGCGTACAGCACGCGACGATGGACGGGCTTCAAGCCGTCGCGCACGTCCGGCAGGGCCCGCGAACTGATCGTCGACAGGGCATAGGCCAAATAGCGGCGCGACAGGGCTTCTGTCAGCGGCTCGTCAAGAATGCGATCGCCAGGACCGCCGGGAGGAAGGACAGGTTTGTTCATGAGGAGGAATCGTTACCGGGGTCGCTACCCTAGCAGAGATCCCTCCTCCGACTCGATGGCTTAGACGGCGGCGAGCCTCGGATTTCCGGCCTCGACCGCCAGCCTGGCGCGGGTGGTCAGCTTGCCATCGCGGCGAGTGATGGCGTCCAGCACCTTGAACTCGGTGGTCCAGCGTTCCGGCGTGACCTCGCAGATGGCATAGCCGCGCTGGGCGTTGTTGAACTTCAGCTGCGGATTGACCGCCTGGATTTTAGCCATGTCGTCGCGCTGATCAACGCCGTCGCCGCCCGACGAGATCGAGGTGGTCACGAACTCGGTCCCGATCGGCGCGCCTTCGGGATGGGCCCCGTCCAGGTGCAGTTCGCCGGCATAGTTCTGATGCTCGTCGCCGGTCAGGACGATCGGGTTGGCGATCTTGCGATCGCGGATCTGTTTCAGCAGGCGGTTGCGCGGGGTGCGATAGCCCGCCCACGAGTCTGGATTGACTGCCGAGCCCGCGCCGGGGTCGCGATCCAGGTCCATGACCATGATCTGCTGGGCCAGCACGTTCCAGCGCGCCTTCGAGGCCGAAAGGCCGTCCAGCAGCCACTTTTCCTGTTTCATCCCCAGCACCTCGGCCTTCACGGCCTCGATCTCGGCGCAGGTCCCGAACTTGTCGCCGCAGGGCTGATCGCTGCGATACTGGCGCGTGTCGAGCAGGTTCAGGTCCATCAGGCCGCCGAAACTGGCGCGGCGATAGAGCTGGATCGTGGTTCCAACGGGGAAGCTGCTGGGCCGCAGCGGCATGTTCTCGAAATAGGCCTGAACCGCCGCTTGCCGGCGCAGATTGAAGATCTTCGGATCGACACCGTCCTGATCCAGGTCGCTGACCCAGTTGTTATCGATCTCATGATCGTCCCAGACCACGAACCACGGCGCAGCGGCGTGGGCGGCCTGCAGGTCGGCGTCCATCTTGTACTGGGCATAGCGGCGGCGATAGTCGTCCAGGCTGTAGATCTCGCCGCCGAAATGCTGGCGGACGTTCTCGACAGGGCCTTTGGCGCTGTTCCAGACCCGGCTGCCGCGAGCCTCATAGATGTAGTCGCCGTAGCAGAACACGAAGTCGGGATTGTCCTCGGCCAGACGGCGGTGGGCGGTGTAGTAGCCCTGCTCATACTGCTGGCAGCCGGCAATGGCGAAGCGGACGCGGTCCACGGTCGCGCCCAGGGCCGGCGTCGTGCGCGCCCGGCCCGTCAGGCTGCGCTCCTTGCCCGCCACGAAGCGATACCAGTAGTCGCGGCCCGCCTCGAGACCGCCGACCTCGACATGCACGGCGTGGCCCAGCTCGGGCATGGCCACCGCGACGCCCTTGGCGACCATGGTCCGAAAACCGGCGTCTGTCGCCACCTCCCAGGACACCTCAACCGGCGCGCTGGGCATACCGTGGCCAATCTCCAGCGGCTCAGGCGCCAGACGCGTCCAGATCACGAAACCGTCCGCCTGCGGATCACCCGAGGCGACGCCCAGCTGGAACGGATAGATCGAATAGACCGGCTGGGCCAGGGCGCGGCCGCTGACCAGCGGAATCGACAGCGCCGACACTGCAAGGACCCCGAACGTGCTCAGGGCGCGGCGGCGCGACAACAGATAGCGATCCAGCAAAACAGACATCCGGGACTCCACGCAGATCATGCCTGAATAGTGTAACAGTATAACAGCCAGAAGACACCGAGGCGCGTTTCTAAAGCCGCCCCGCCTCACCAAGCCGATCCAGCAGCCACATCCGCGTCGGCGGCAACGGTCGGTTCAGGGGTCCGAACACGAACTGCTCGAGGAAATGACCGGTGATGTCCAGACCCGCCTTGACGTCGCCTTCCGCCAAGCCGCCCTGGGCCGACAGCAGGAACGGCGGCAGGGGCAGCAGCTTGTCCTTGTAGGGCGCTCCCGCCGCGCGGCTGACGGCGCGCCCGGTGCGGGGGCTGACATAGATCAGGTCATCGAAGCTGCCGGTGGCCGCGCACTTTGACAGGTCCAGGCCAAAGCCCAGCTCCTGCAGCAGCCCCGCCTCGTAGCGCACATAGACCGCCGGCCAGATATCGGGGATCTGCAGCACGCCGATCAGGGCCTCCAGCGCGTGGAAGGCGCCCGGATGGGCCTCGCGCTCGGGCAGAGCGCCAGCGGCCAGCGAGGCGGCGGACGACAGGCCGGCCAGGGCCAGCGGGTCGTCAAACAGCGACGCCACACCCTCCCCCATCGGCTCCAGCGTGGCCGAGCCCAACTGATCCGACATCCGGGCCCGGTATCGGGCGATCACCCGCGAGCCGGGTTGCAGGAACGGTTTCATCCGCCGCGAAGCCGCGCCCGCCACATGGGCTGCGAACTTTCCGTGGGTTTCGGTCAGCAGTTCGACAATAGCGCCCGTCTCGCCATGGATCCGGGCGGACAGCACAAGGGCCTCGTCCTCCCAGTCCACGGCTAACCCTCTCCCGTGGGGAGAGGGAGGGGCCCGCCGCGAAGCGGTGGGAGGGTGAGGGCGTAAGATGTCGAAGGGTGTAACCCCTCATCCTCCCACGCCTTCGGCGCGGGCCCCTCCTTCTCCCCCTGGGAGAAGGAAAGACGGTCAGGCGTCAAAATCCAGGCCCATGTCGCGGAACAGACCGCGCTCTTCGGCCCAGTTTTCCTTGACCTTCACGTGCAGGAACAGGTGCACCTTGCGGTCGAGGATGTCGCACAGCTCTTCGCGCGAAGCCTGGCCGATCCACTTCAGGGTCTGGCCGCCCTTGCCCAGCACGATGGCGCGCTGGCCGTCGCGTTCGACATAGATGGTCTGCTCGATGCGGGCGCTGCCGTCGGCGCGTTCCTCGAAAGCCGTGGTCTCCACCGAGGCCGCATAGGGCAGCTCCTCATGGACCCGCAGATAGATCTTCTCGCGGGTGATCTCGGCGGCCAGCAGGCGGGCCGGCAGGTCGGCGGTCTGATCTTCAGGGTACAGCCAGGGGCCTTCCGGCATCATCGAGGCCAGCCTGGCCAGCAGGTCATCGACGCCCGCGCCGGTGGCGGCGCTGATCATGAAGACCTCGGAATAGACGCCGGTGTCGAACAGTTCCTGGGTAACGGCCAGCAGGGTCTCGCGCTTGACGCCGTCGATCTTGTTGAGCGCCAGGATCACCTTGCGATTGGCGGTCTTCAGGCCCTCAATGATGGTCTGGACGTCCTGCACCGAGCGGTGCTCGGCCGGCGTGGCCTTGTTGATCCCCGAGGCCAGCTCGGCCTGGACGTCGACAAGGTGCACGGTGACCTCGGCCTCTTCCGAACCGCTCCAGGCCGAGCGGACCATGGCGCGGTCCAGCCGACGGCGCGGGCTGAAGATGCCGGGGGTGTCGACCAGGATGATCTGCGCGTCGCCGGCCATGGCCACGCCACGCACGGGGAAGCGCGTGGTCTGGACCTTCTGGGTGACGATCGAGACCTTGGCTCCGACCATGCGGTTGACCAGGGTGGACTTGCCGGCGTTTGGCGCACCGATGATGGCGGCGAACCCGGCCCTCGTCGTTTGAGGGGCGGTGTTCTTTTGAGGTGTTGTGTCAGTCATTGCGCGTGCCTTTAGCACAGCGGGCGGCGAAATCCTCCCCCTGATGGGGATCAGGGGCAGGATGGCGGTGCCGCGGAGGTGGGGAGCGGCGGTTGGAGGTGGGCGGACAGCTATTGAGCGATGAAAGTTAGGACCGCGCGAAACAATCCCCGAAGGGCCAAAACGCCGGCCGCAATCGATGCCACAAAACCCAGCCAGTAAATGGCGGCTAGAGTAGCCCAGAGGCCCCAGTCGCGACGGGTTGACGTAGTTCCCGCGAGGAACTCTCGCGAACCAGGGTCGGGACAATGCCCATCAGGACAAGACTGAGGAATGAACTCAAACCATATATTGAGCGATACCCAGCCGAATATCGTTACAGCGACAACGGCGACCGTAACCCAATAAAACTTCCATCCTTTGGTCATTTTGCCAATTTAGTCAGGCTCGGAATATCCGCAACCGGTCGTCCGCCGCCACGGGCATCTCGCCAGCTTTCCGACGTTGGGCCTCGTTGCCAATCACCGGACCATTTGAAGGGCGTTTCGGATGGAGTTCGGACCTTAGTTGCAGCATAGTTTTCCATATGGCTGTCACCATTGGCTTTTCACCAAGCACATCGAGCACCGCGTTGCAGGCGCACACTAAACTCTCCGCGCGTGAAGCCTCTCAGCGCCCATCGGCACTCCCTCGCCGGTGGGTTTGGGGATTTTACGACGGCGTGGAAGAGGGAGTTGCCGGAGCTGCCGACGGCTCCTTTTACCGTTTCAAGAGCATTGGCGATTCAAAATCTAAGAGGTTTCGGGCGTTCTCAATCAATGAGTTCCTTCTAGGAGATCTTTCGGGAGCGATGCCGCAGAAACCCGGCGTGACTTGGATGGAAGAAGAGCATTGGCTATCGCTACTCTCCCTTGCTTCAGTCGCAAGCTTCATTTGTATCGCGGACCCATATCTAGAACATTTCGTCGCAGAACTTATTGAGACGCCACTCCCGGACAGCGCCGATTTCTTGTTGGCACATTCGATCTTGAAGCCCAAATTCCACCGAAAGGCACAATGAGGCCAACGTCCGACTAGGGTCGCGGCCAACCTTTGGCTTTTCTCCGGCAAGCGGACGCCCCGCGTCCCGCGCATCCTTAAATCTCTTGGAGGCTGTAGCGTGCCGGCGATCGTCTCGCCGTGAGATTTAAGGATGGCTCCCTTCGCGGGCGAAGGGGGCGGACGCGCTCCCAAGTCCTCCCCCTGAAGGGGGAGGCGGCCGGAGGCCGGTGGGGGAAGACCGCAAGGAGTCAGCAGTCACTTCCCCCTCCGTCGGCCCGAAGGGGCCGACACCTCCCCCTTCAGGGGGAGGACGTGAAGGGACAGACCGCGCTCAATCCCCGCCCCTCGGAAACAAACCCCAGCCAAATCAACGCCTTGAAAAAAACTTGAGCGCGCCAATCAGACGCGGTCAAAACCCCGCCCATACTGGTCTCACCTGACAGCACGGGAAGGGCGCTAGGCCGGCGACCAAAGCGGCTGTCAGGGGTGGTCGAGCGGGAAGCGCCCGCCGTGGTCTTTAATGACAGCCTGGGTGACGGACTGGACGGGTTCCCTGAAACATCGGGACGAAAACCCAGCGGCTCAGGTCGGAGAGCGCAGCAGGCATGGGCTGAAATCGCCCATGCGGTCCAGGGGGAGCCACTCCCCTGCCCGCCGGAGGCCGAAGTCGGGAGCGGGTTAAAACCCCGCGACCTCGAAGGCTTCCGTCTGAAGACCACGCGGAGCGCTCGTCTTCGTCGAAACGGTACACACGACTAACCTATTCCGGGCGAGGCCCGGGCGCTCCGCAGCCCTTTCCACCCCCATCGCAGCCCCGGCGCGAGGTTGCGAAGCCCTGTCCGTTGGAACGGTCCGCCCGGCTCTTCACCCGCGCAGGGCGGTGAACCACCGCTCCAGGGCCTGGGCCTCAATCGCGAGGTTCTCGACACGCAGCCGCGCCTCTTCATCCTCGCCCCAGTGCTCGGCCTGAAACGCTTCTTCCAGCCGCGACAGATCCAGCGCGGTCAGGCCATCCACCCTTCCCTCGCGCAGGGCCAGGGCCAGAACCGACGAGCCCAGCAAACCCGCGCCATAGGCCACGCCCGCCAGGGTGAAGTCGTCAAAGCCGACCGCCAGGGCCTCGATGGCCGCCAGGCTCTGGGGCGGTTGCGGCGCATGGATGATCCCGGCCACCGGCTTCAGGGCCAGGCCCCAGGTCGCATTGGCCCAGTCCAGCAAGGGCTGCCAGTCGCGGTCCTGACGCTCGACCAGCGGCGTCGGGTGCTCGGCGCGATAGCACAGCAGGTCCGAACCGGCATAGGCGGCCACCTCCCGGGCCACCTCGACGCGGGTCTCGGCGATCCGGTCGATGGCGGTGAAGGCCAGGCGCGTGGCCGGCATGGCGGTGGAGTCGATGACCTTGTCCTGCGCCTCCCACTCGGCCGCGACGAGTTGGGCCAGGGCCAGGCTGGGCAGGACCAGCGGCGAGCGGGCCGGCGACTTGGGCGTGCGGCCGTCCAGCAGCACGGCGAACCCGCCCTCGACAGGCCCGGTGGTCGCGGCCTTGTAGAACCGGCGCGGCTTTTGAAGGAGTTCGGTCTGGTCGGCCACGCGGGTCTTCCTGGGTCGGAGCTTGGAGAAACTGACGCGCTGCTACAGCGGCACGACGTCGAAGGCCATGGTCAGGCGGTGTTCGGGCGAGGTGAAGGCCCGGGTGCCGTGCCACATATAGGAGGGAAACAGCACCAGCATCCCTGGCTGCGGGCGCACCTCGTGCTCGGGCTCCAGGGGCGGACGGGTGACGCAGCCGGGCTGCCCGAACTTGATCCAGCCTTCGCGCCTATCCTCATCGGCCACGCCGCTGGGCAGGTCCAGATAAAAGGCCGACGAGATCCAGCCCTGGGGGTGCACGTGGTCGGCATGGAAGCCGTTGGGCGACAGCCTCACCGACCAGCCGCCGCTGACCCGGAAATCGACGCCGATCCGGGCGCGCAGCGGGTCGTCGCCGGGACCGATATCGGCCAGATACTGCGCCACCACCTTGCGAACCTGGGCGAAGAAGGCCTGAAACAGCGGGTCGGGCGACTGGTGCAGCGAGGGAACCTGGCTGCCGCCGCGCAGGGACTGCTGCAACGGATGGGTCTTGAGGTCGTGCCGCTGGGCCAGCCGGTCGCGCAGGGCGCCCAGATAGGCGTCCAGACTGTCCCAGCCCTCCGGGGTCGGCAGGGTGTAGGCCCGGACAAGGCCCTCATAGTCGTTCAACACCGCACGGCGCGGATCGCCCGACAGTCGCCAGGCCGTGGATTGCAGGGCCAGGCCGTGTTGATCCAGCGGCGCGACCGCCCTGAGGCGTTCAGCGGTCTGGGACGCGGCGGCCGCATCACCGAGCGCCAGATGGGCCTCGGTCAGGGCGATCAGCACCTGCGGCGCCTGCGGGGCGAAGCGTTCGGCGGACTGGGCGTGGGCCAGCATGGCATCGGCCTGGCCGATCTCGCCGGCCATGTGCGAGGCGGCCAGCAACAGCAGGGCGTCGTTCGGCTGGCGGATCAGGGCGTCGCTCAGGGTGGCGAAGGCGGCGGCCTTGTCGCCCGCGAATTCCTCGACGGTGCTCTTGAGCAGGATCAGCTG
This sequence comes from Caulobacter sp. AVps18, assembly GCF_058681425.1. Lineage (NCBI taxonomy): Bacteria > Pseudomonadati > Pseudomonadota > Alphaproteobacteria > Caulobacterales > Caulobacteraceae > Caulobacter > Caulobacter sp. AVps18. The sequence goes on along the minus strand of NZ_CM178737.1, from coordinate 2,844,462 downwards.
ACTGTCAGCGGGATTGCGCGCCAGCGAAGCGGTCAGGGCCTCCAGCGCATGATTGAGATCGCCCGATCGCATCCAGCGCAGTTGGGCCAGGTTGCGATGGGCCTCGCCGAACCCGTCCCGGCGGGTGACGGCCGCCCGGAACGCAGCCTCGGCCTCGTCATAACGGCTCTGGCCCTGCAGGGCGCGACCCAGCACCAGCCAGGCTTCGGGCACGTCGAGGCCCAGGGCGATGGCCTTGCGGATCGCGGCCTCGCCCTCCTCCGCCTGGGCCAGATCGCCCAAAGTAGCGGCCAGATTGTACCAGGCGATCCGGTCATTGGGCGTGGCGGCCACGACCCGGCGGTTGAAGACCACCGCCTCGTCATGACGGTCGACGCCCTTCAGCGCCGCCGCATGCACGATCAGCATCCCGGGACTGGCCTGCGGCGAGGCCGCATGCACATGCGTCAGGGCGACCGCGTCGGTCGAGCGGCCGTGGTCCAGAAGCGTCCAGGCTTGCCGAACGACCTCCGCCGTCATCGCCGCTTGATCTGCTTCTTCGCAAACGGATCCTGGTCGGCCTCGTCTTCAGAGAAGCCGAACTTGGCAAAGCCCGCCTTCAGCTCGGGGCTGATCGGGGCCTCGATGAACAGCATGCCCACCGACGGGTGCGGCAGCATCACAGAGCGGGCGTGCAGCTGCAGCTTCAGGCCCTCCGACAGCTGGGTCGACTTCTCGTCGCTATATTTCGGATCGCCCAGGATCGGGTGGCCGATGGCCTTCATGTGAGCCCGCAGCTGGTGCGTGCGGCCGGTGTGCGGACGCAGGGCCATGAAGGTGACGCGCGGTCCGGCGCGGCTGATCGAGACGAACTCGGTCTCGGCCGGCTGGGCGTCCTTGTCCTTGGGTTCGGCGGGAACCACCAGTTCGCGGTCGCCCACCCCGCGCTTGGCCAGGTGCAGCTCAATGACGCCCTCGACCGGGTGCGGGTTGCCCTGAACGATGGCCCAGTAGGTCTTCTGGGCCTTGCGCTTGGCGAACGAGCCCGACAGACGCGCGGCGGCTGCGGGCGTCTTGCCCAGCAGCAGCACGCCCGAAGTGTCGCGGTCCAGCCGGTGGACCAGCTTGGGCCGGTTGACGCCCTCGCCCCAGGCCGACAGCAGCTTATCGATATGGTGCGTGGTCTTGGTGCCGCCCTGCACGGCCAGACCGGCGGGCTTGTTCAGCGCCAGCACTTCCTCGTCCTCGTACAGCACCAGCGACTTGGCAAACGCGATGTCGCGCTTGGACAGGGCCAGCTTTTCGTCCGGATCGGGCGCGTCGGGCAGCGGCGGCACGCGCACTTGGCTGCCGGCCGCCAGCTTGGTGTCAGCCTTCACGCGTGAGCCGTCGACCCGCACCTGACCGGAGCGGAACAGCTTGTTGAGCTGGATGTGGTTGAGATGGGGCCAGCGGCGCTTGAACCAGCGGTCCACCCGGGTGCCATCCTCGCCCGCGTCCACATAGAGCGTGCGTACTTCTTTCATGCCGCGAACATCCTGCGGGCGATGAACATCCCCGCGTAAAGGGCCGCCACGGACAAAAGCACGCTGGCGGCGGAATAGGTGAAGGCCTGGGCGTAGGCGCGCTTCTGAATCATCAGCGCAGTCTCCAGCGAAAAGGCCGAGAAGGTCGTAAAGCCGCCCATGACGCCGACGGCGAGCAAAAGGCGGACAGGCTCGTGGTTGGCGTTGCCCCGGTGCGCCAGCCACGAGGCCAGCACGCCCATCAGGAAACCACCGATGATATTGACGGCGAACGTGCCGTAAGGCCAAGCCGATCCCATCAGCCGGAGGGCCTGGGCGCCCACGAGATAGCGGGCGACCGAGCCGACGGCGCCGCCGGCGGCTACGAGAAGCAGTTTGGTCATTGGCTCCTTATGCGCCGAGCGCGCCCAAACGCCAAGTCGTGCGCCGATTGACCGCTTCGATCACCTCAAGATAGACTACACCCCAAGTTCACTCGGGGGCCATATGCGCGGACTGGTTATAACCCTCGCACTCATCATGAGCGCGCCGGTCTCCGGTTGGGCCCTGCCGTCCGTCTCGCCTTCCGGAACCCGCCCACCACCTCGGCTCATGAGTTTCGCGCCTCCGCCCGCAACGGTCGTCTGCGCGAACCGCGAGCTCAGGATCGTTGAGAGCACGCCGCTCCGCGCCCGTATCTGGCAGCCCTGGGTACCGCCGGTGCAATCGGTCACAACGCCGTCGCCCCCACCGTCCGCGCCCGCTTCGGATAGCTATACGTTTTCGATCAATGCCGAGGGCGCAGTGATCGACCTCAACCGCAGCCCTTCGGCCATACCCTGGCAAGCCGATGACCAGACAGCGACCCTGGCGACCTGGCGGTTCGCGCCCGGCGCGCCCGCCACCGGCTGCCGGCTGGACCTCGCGGTCACCACCACGGCCCTGGCCGACGTCACGCCCGCAACTCTATTTGAAGTCATCGCGCTAGAAGGCCGCTCGACACCTGTCGCCCTACGCGAGGCTGTCTCCAAGGGCGGTGACTGTGGTCAGGCACCGTGGCGACGGCCGCACCTCAGGGTCTATCCCGACCTGCGTGCCTTTGATGACAAAAGCATCAACCCGGCATGGGCCGGGATTACCTATGGCATCGATGCAGACGGCGCCGTGCGCGACGTCAAGATCGTCGCCCAGGGTGGCGAAGCAGCCTTCGCAGACACAGCGGCCGCAGCCGTATCAGAAAGCCGCTTTCAGCCCGGAACACCAAAGCGCGGTTGCTACGCAACCTTTTCGGCTCGGCCAATCGCGACACAGGCCCCTCGTCGGCCGGAGGTCGGGACATTTTCCCGTCCCAGTGACGCCTGCAAGGTCACGCAGGCAGAGCTGAACATTCCTGAAGCCAAGCTGTACCCTCCAGCCTACGCCGCCCGGAGGGTCGAGGGCCGGGCCATTGTCCGCTTTGACGTCGCGCCTTGGGGCGCTGTCGGCAACATCGAAGTGCTGGCCTCTCAGCCCAGCGCCGCCTTTGGTGCCGCCGCTCGCAGCCTGGTTGCAGGCGCGCGCCCGGCTCCGCCGCCCAGCGGTTACCGGGGCTGCCTGGTGCCTCTCATCTACGCCATCCCCGACCCGGTCGAGGACGCCTACTGACCGTTGCGAGCGCTGTTTATGGGTCATGGTGAACCGACAGCGTGTGTGCCGTGGAAACCTTTTTTCCGAACCGGCCGTTAAGAACCGGGGAACATGCTGACCGCTCCTCCCGCGAATAGAGTCCGATGTCCCCGACCTCCCCAACTCCGGACCATCCGACAGAACGGCTGTCCCTGCCTGCGCCGGTCCTGCACCGGCTGGCCGGGACAGATCTGATCGCGCGCGGGTCAGTCAACGTCATCAGTATTGCGCCAATCCGGGTCTGGGCCGGCGACTGGTGGGACCAAAAACGCGGCGATGTCTGGACCTATGTCGAGCGCAAGCTGACTGAGCATCTGGATCGACAGGACATGCGCGCCCGCATTTCCGAGAGCGAATTCCTGATCGCCATGAACAACGATCAGGGCCTGGCCGCTCAGGCAACCAGTGTCAAAATTCTGGAAGATGTGCTCACCCACCTGCTCGGATCGGTCGATCTGGACGATATGGGTATCAATTCCGTGATCGGCGTCGATAACGGCGACGCGGTCTGCCGCCGGATCGACGCAGCCACGGTGCTGGCGGCCCGGGCCCGGCGCGACTCCAGTCGCTCGCCCGTGCGGCGCATGGTCGAGCCCAGCGACGAAGCGCGGCGCAGCCCTGTGGCCTTCACCACCGGTAGCGGCGCGGCGTTGCGGGTCGACTTCACGCTGGAGCATGTGGTCAGCCTTCGTCGCAACATCGCCACAGCAATACGCATCGAGCCTGTGGTCACCCATCTGGCCAGCGGCCGCCAGGCCTCGGCCCGCGCGATCAGCCGCCTGCCCGACCGCGATATCGCCTTCATCGATGAGGCCACCCTGAAATATGCCGCCCTGTTCGCCTTCGGGGCCCAGGGCAACGACACGCCCGACCTGATCCTGCCCGCGTCGTTCCGCACCCTGAGCACCCAGCGCGGCCGCGATCTGCTGACCGGCACGCAGGGCCTGTCTCTGGCGCTACTGCGCGGCGGGGTGATGATCGAGTTGATCGACATCACCCGCGGTACGCCGTCCGGACGGCTGCTGGAAGTGGTGGGTCTTCTGAAAGCCCTGACGCGCGGTGTGATCGCCCGCGTATCGCCGGAAAAGGACGCCTTGGTCGGACTCAGGGACGCGCGGCTGGCGGGCCTGACTCTGGACGCCGCCGACCTGATCGGCCCGGCCGAAAAAGTCGCCGTCGACATCATGAACTTTGGCCGCGACGCCAAGGGCCTGACGCCGATGACCTTCCTGCAGGGCTTGCCGGCCGAGGGTTATTTTGCGGCGGCGGAGACCGCCGGCCTGACCCACGCCGCCCTGCGCGCCCACCACCCGCTGGCGGTCAAGGCCGTCGCCTGACGGTCAGGCGCTGCCTCGGCCATAGCCGATAGAGCGGATGATCTCCCTGGCCAGATAGACGTCGGCGTCGTGCGGCGCAGGTCCCCGTCCAAACACCACCTCCAGCGAACGGGTCACGCGGGGGCCAGGGCCCAGGTTGAAACGGGTTGCCACACCCAGACCCAGCGACGAGCGTCCGCCGAAGCTGGCCGAGCCACCACCCACCGTCAGGCGCGGGCCGTCTACGGCACCGCTGGTGGATGTCAGCCGGTCGGTAATCCGGAACCAGTCATAGCCGTCCCGTACCGCCAGTTCGGCGGCGCGCAACAGGGCGTAGTCGGACACCTGCTGAACCGGCGCGCCCGGCCCGCCCTGGAAAGTGACGCGATATCGGCCCGCCTCCAGCCGAAACTCTGAATAGCCAGCGCCCCGTTCGGTGGCGCGGGCGGCGTACAGGGTCGGGGACGCGGCGCAGCCGCCCAGCAGGGCGGTGGCAAGGGCCAGGCTGACGAACGGTTTCATGGCGCTCTCCCTGCAGGATCAAACGGCTGGCGTTGGTCGCTGCTCCGGCGCGGCAAGGCCCAGCCTGTCCAGCATGGCGATCATGTCCGGCGGGATTGGGGCCGTGATGCGACGCTCCCCGCCCTCGGGGTGCGGAAAGACCAGTTGAGCGGCGTGAAGCATCAGGCGCGGAACTGCCGTCCCGCCCAGCATCAAGGCCCCGCCGTAGCGACTGTCGCCCGAGATCGGCCGGCCGATCGAGGCCATGTGAACCCGAAGCTGGTGCATCCGCCCGGTATCCGGCGAAAGCTCGACCAGAGCCGCCGGGGCGTTGGCCGCCAGGGTGCGATAGCGGCTGCGGGCGGTTTCGGCGTCGGGGTGGTCAGGCTCGCAGACCCGCATATAGGCCTCGCGTCCGATGGACTCGCGACGCAGAGGGCTGTCGATCATGCCGCCTTTGGGCTCGGGCGCGCCGGGCGCGACGATGGCCATGTAGGACTTGCGAAACCGCTTGCCCATCAGGGCCTTGCCCAGGAACGCCGCCCCCGGCTTGGTCTTTGCGGTCAGGATCACGCCGGAGGTGTCACGGTCCAGCCGGTGGATCAGGCGCGGACGCGGGCGGCCGGGCCGCGCGAAGGCCCACAGCAGGTCGTCCAGCGTATGGGCCTGAATGCGACCGCCCTGGCTGGAGAGGCCGGCGGGCTTGTTCAGCACGATGACGCTCTCGTCCTCATGGATCACCCACGATCGCGCCAGGGCGATCTCGTCGGGCGTCAGCATGATAGGCGCGTCGGAGGCCTTGGGCTTGGGCGCAAGCGGCGGACGGCGGGGGGGGCGCGTGGTCACTTCCCATCCCTCCGCAGCTTGCCCCAGGCATCGAGCCGTTCCCTGACCTTGGCTTCCGCCCCCACCGCCTTGGGCTCGTAGAACCGGGGTCGCGCCATGCCGTCCGGGAAGTAGTTCTGGCCCGAGACGCCGCCTTCGACGTCGTGGTCATAGGCGTAGCCATCGCCATAGCCGAGCGTCTTCATCAGCTTGGTCGGGGCATTGAGGATATGGGCCGGCGGGGCCAGGGAGCCGGTTTCCTTGGCCGCGCGGCGGGCGGCCTTGTAGGCCATGTAGACAGCGTTTGACTTGGGCGCGCTGGCCATGTGGACCACAGCCTGGGCCAGGGCCAGCTCACCTTCGGGGCTGCCTAGAAAGTCATAGGCGTCCTTGGCCGCCGTGGTCAGCAGCAGGCTTAGCGGATCGGCCGCGCCGATATCTTCCGACGCCATGCGCACCAGCCGGCGGGCGATAAACAGCGGGTCCTCGCCGCCCTCCAGCATCCGGGCCAGCCAGTAGAGCGCGGCGTCCGGATCGCTACCACGCACCGATTTGTGCAGGGCGGAGATGAGGTTGTAGTGCTCCTCGCGATCCTTGTCGTAGGCCGGGCGGCGCTTTTGCAGGAACTGGCCAAGTTGGGTCGCGTTCAGCGGGCTGTCCGTACCGACCGACAGCAGGGTCTCGGTCAGGGTCAGCAGATAGCGGCCATCGCCATCGGCCATGGCGATCAGGGTGAAGCGCGCCTCGGCATCCAGTGGCAGCTTGCGGCCTTCGGCAGCCTCGGCCTTGACCAGCAGCGCCTCCAGCGCGTCCTCGTCCAGGCGCTTGAGCACGAACACCTGGCAGCGCGAGAGCAGAGCGCCGTTGAGCTCGAACGAGGGATTCTCGGTGGTCGCCCCGACCAGGGTGATGACCCCCTCCTCCACGAAGGGCAGAAAACCGTCCTGCTGGGCGCGGTTGAAGCGATGGATCTCGTCGACGAACAGCAGGGTGCTCTGGCCGGCCATGCGGCGGCCCCGCGCCTGCTCGAAGGCCTTCTTCAGATCGGCGACGCCGGAGAACACCGCCGAGATCTGCTGGAACTCATAGCCCCCGGCCTTGGCCAGCAGGCGGGCGATGGTGGTCTTGCCGGTGCCGGGCGGCCCCCACAGGATCATCGAGGCCAGCCTTCTGGCCGCCGCCATGCGGCCAATGGGGCCTTCCGGCCCCAGCAGGTGCTCCTGCCCCACCACCTGCTCAAGCGTCTGCGGCCGCAGGCGCTCGGCGAGTGGAGACGGCGCATGAGGCGTCAGGCCGGCGGCTTGAAAAAGATCAGACATGGGAGAGGTCTACGAAATCCTCGAGGAGACCGCCACGATCATCGCGGCCTCCCCGATCGACTTCCTCAGGGGTTTAACCGCGCCGAGATCCGCTGGCCGCCGCGTTCGATGGTCACCGTCCAGGCCCGGCCGCTACCGGCTGAGACGCTGGCCAGATCAGCGACCGTGCCGATGGCCCGGCCGTTCACCTCGCGGATAAAGTCACCCGGACGCAGGCCGGCGTTCAGCGCAAAGCCCTGCCCCACCTTGGTGACCAGCACACCCTTGCCGGCGAACGGGTCAGCGCCCAGGTCCTGCGCCACGGCCGGTGACAGGTTCATCACGGTCGCGCCCTCGAAAGGGTTGCGGCCCGTCAGGGTGCGCTCGTCGCGGGCCGGGCTTTCCGGTGCGGCCTCGGCCTTGACGGTCAGGGTGCGCTCGGCGTCGTCGCGGCGCACCACCATGGGCACGCGGTCGCCGACCTTGTGGGTGCCGATCGCGAAGGCGCCGCCGCCCTCGTCATTCACGGCCTGGCCGTCGATGGAGAGGATGACATCGTTCTCCTTCAGGCCCGCCTTGTCGGCCGAGGAGCCGGGATAGACCTGGGCCACCAGAACACCGCGCGCCGCCGCCATGCCAAGGCTCCGTGCGATCTCCCCCGTGACCGGCTGGCCCTTCACCCCCAGCCAGGGGCGCACCACGCTGTGGCCGCCGCCCAGGGCCGCATTGACCACCTGGCGCACGACCGCCGCCGGAATGGCGAAACCCACGCCGCTGGACGAGCCCGAACGCGAGATGATGAAGGTGTTGATGCCGATCAGGTCGCCGTCCATGTCGACCAGCGGTCCGCCCGAATTGCCCGGATTGATCGAGGCGTCGGTCTGGATGTAGCTGCCAAACTCGGCGGCCCCCACGTCGGTGCGCGCCAGGGCCGAGACAATGCCGTTCGTGACAGTCTGGCCGACGCCGAAGGGGTTGCCCAGGGCCAGCACCAGGTCGCCGACTTCCAGGGTCTCCTGGTCGTCGATCGCCATCACTGGCAAGCGCTCGCCCTTGGTGTCGATCTTCAGCACCGCCAGGTCGGAGCGCGGATCATCCAGCAGGACGGTGGCCGGGAACTCCCGGCGATCCGCCAGCTGAACGGTGATGTCGCTCATGCCGTCGATATTGTGATGATTGGTGATGATCACCCCGTCGGCGCGGACGATGGCGCCAGACCCCAGCGAGCCCTGCACCTGGGCGCGCGGCGCGCCGCCGCCTCCCCCCATGAAGAAGTCCCAGAACGGATCGCGGGCCTGCTGGCGCACCACCCGGCGGCTGGCGACATTGACCACGGCCGGGGCGGTCTTCTTCACCACCGGCGCGAACGAAGCCTTCATCGAGCCGGGATCGGCGGGCGCGCTGCGGGTGGGCTGGGCCAGTTCGGGGATCGACTGGGCGCTGGACTGGCCTTGGGGCGAACAGGCCGCCAGCAGGATGAGGGCGGGAAACAAAGCGCGCTGGGCTCGCATAGGTGTGGAGCGTCTCCTTGGAAGCGACCCGGACATCGCCTGAGCTTTCGGGCGCATTGATGGCCGCGCGGTGTCCTGACCGGTCAGGCCGGGCGCGGTTCGGCTGAGATAGGGTGGGCAAAGCGGAAAGCCAGAGCCGTGCCGGCCAGCATCAAGGCCGCAGCGATCAGCACCGGCAGGCCCGGCATGTGCAGGGTCGCATCGTGCCGCACCGCCCAGGCGAACGGGGCCAGATACAGAGTCGGACCAATGATCGACGTGATGCCCATCATCGCCGAATTGGCGCCCTGCAGCTGCCCCTGTTGCTGGGGCGAGACCCGGCGGGTCATCAGGCCCTGCAAGCCCGGCTGGATCAGGCCCGAGAACGCGAAGATCGGCAGACCGCAAAGATACAGCCAGCCCGCCGGAGCCAGGCCGTAGATCAGAAAGCCGCCAAAGCCGCAGAACAGGCCGATCAGCAGCGCGCCGCGCTCGCCCACCGCCTTGACGATCCGGCCGACCAGAAAGGCCTGCAGCAGGATCCCGGCGATGCCACTGGCCATCAGGGTCAGGCCGATGGTCTGCACCGACCACTGATAGCGAAAGCCCATATACAGCACGAAGACCGACGGCAGAACGTTGTGGGCCAGTTGGAACAGGAAGCCGACACCGGCCAGGCCCAGCAGGTCAGGCTTGCTCCGCAGCAGGGCCAGCGAGCCGAGCGGATTGGCCTTTTTCCAGTCGAAGGTCTTGATCCGGCGCTCGGGCGGCAGGGATTCAGGCAGCACGAAATAGCCATACAGCCAGTTGCACAGGGCCAGGGCCGCGCAGACCAGGAACGGCAGGCGGTGATCAAACTGCCATAGCCAGCCGCCCAGGGCCGGACCGAAGGTAAAGCCGACCCCGAACGCCGCCCCCATCAGGCCAAAGCCCTTGGCGCGGTTCTCCGGCGTGGTGACGTCGGCCACATAGGCGCCGGCGGTCGAGAAGCTGGCCGCGGTCATGCCGTTGAAGATCCGCCCGACAAACAGCCACCACAGGCTGGGCGCGAAGGCCATGAACAGGAAGTCGACACCCAGGCCGAAGATCGAGGTCAGGATCACCGGGCGACGGCCAAAGCGGTCGGACAACAGGCCCAGCACCGGCGCGCAGATAAACTGCATCACGCCCCAGGTGGTGGCGAACAGCACGTTCCAAAGGGCGGCATCGGCCGTATCGCCGCCGTTGAACCGCTTCACAAGCTCGGGCAGCACCGGGATCATCACGCCCAGCGACAGCACGTCCATCACGGCGGTGACGAAGATAAAACCCAGGGCCGCCTGTCGGCGTCCGCCCGTGATGGTCTGAGTCATGCGTTGCCCTCCCCGGCGGTCCCTAGTTGCCGGTCTGCGACCGCGACCGCAAGGCCGCCCAGCAGGTCACGCCACCATTCCCCGTGCCGGCGCAGGAACAGGCCGTCGGGGAAGGTGTGGCGCGCCACATGCGCGGTCGGCACGCTGTCCCAGCCGCGATGCTCGATCGTGACCCGCGTGCCGTCCTCGACAACCTCAAAGCGGACCTCGACCTCGGTGTCCATGTCAGGCGCGAAGGTCGCCTGCCGCCAGCCGACCACCAGCCGCTGACCCGGCTCCCAGACCCGCACCCTGCCGACCTCAAACACCTTGCCCGAGGCCAGGCGTTCGACCAGACGACGCCCGCCCTCGCCGTCTTCAAAGGCCATGACGCCCGGCGACCTCGGCGTGAAGGCGAAGAGCGAATTGGGCCGCCACCATGCGGCGATCTCGGTAGTGAAGGCCTCGAACACCCGCATCGGCGAGGCCTTGATGCGCAGGGCGACAACGACACGCGAACTCATGAGCCCTCCACGTGCGCCTTCAGCGCCGACAGTTGGTCGACCCAATGCTCTTCGGCGGCCTCAAGCCAGGCCTTCAGTTCATCCATCGGCCCGGCCTGGAGGGCATAGACGCGCACACGCGCATCAAACGCCGGATGGCTTTCCGCAATCAGGCCCGACTGCCGCAGGGCGCGCAGATGCCGGCTCATGGCAGGCGCACTCAGGCCTACAGCCTGGGCCAGTTCGCCGGCCCGATGCGGTCTGGCCCGCAGCAGATCCACCACCTGCCGACGATGCGGATCGGCCAAGGCGGCCAGGGTCAGATCCAGCGAGGCGCTCATGCGGCGTTGAGCGTCACAGGCGGCTGTCGATCTTGAGGCCACTACGACGCTCCATCTCTTCGATCGAGAGCGTTTCGACGGGTTGCGACACCGTCCAGATGTGGCCTTCGGGATCTTTGCAGCGATAGGTGCGGTCGCCATAGAACTGGTTGGCGGGCTCGACCAGGATTACCGCGCCGGCCGCCCTCGCCCGTTCGCAGTGCGCGTCGAGATCGCCCTCGCTCAGGCTGATATGCACCGTCTGGGTGTTCTTGCCGCCGACCGAGGCCGGGCTCTTGTGGTCGTCGCTCCACTCGTTGCCGACCATCACGCAGGCATTGCCAAAGCGCATTTCCGAATGGCCGAGATTGCCGTCAGCGTCCTCGACCAGGAACACCAGTTCAAAGCCGAACGCCTTTTCCAGCCATTCCAGCGCAGCCTTGGGATCGCGATAAGAAACCGACGAAGTCAGGTTGGGACGCCAGTCGCTCATGCCGGTGTTTCCTTATGGATATTGGAAATATTTAACCCATATTGAAACCATCTGCACAAGGGAGATTTTCCCCACTTCTACGGGGAGGTCACGGCCCGCGGGGTCAGCGCAGGGCCGCGCCGATCACCTTGAGGCTGCCATCACTCTTGGCGGGCTTCACGTCCGAGATCCTGGCCAGCAATGAATAGACATCGACATTGTCGAACACCGGCAGGATTACGCCCGACTTGATCGATGGCCCGTGCGCCACGAACACCGCCTGCATGGCAGGATCATAGGGATCGAACCCATGCTGCCCGCCATCCATCTGATCCCACTTGCCGGGCTTCTGCATTGCCGCGCGGGTCGTCACATACCAGCCGGTCTGCGACAGACAGATGATCGCCGGCACACGCGGATTGCGGCCATAGTGATAACGCTTGGGGATTTGGCCCTTGCGCCAGCAGGTCAGGTGCGGCAGCGGCTTGCGCAGCAGGGCGGCCTCGACATAGGCTCCCTCGCCGGGCTTGGGGTTGAGGCCGACCACAGCGCCTGTGGTGACCAATTGCACCTTCGACAGGTCCAGCACATCGTCCAGCGGCCAGCGCTGGCTGGCGGGCACGGGTGCCATGCCGTGGTCGGCGACGATCACGATGTCGGTGGTCTCGAACCGCCCCTTGGCCTTCAGTCCCGCCACCAGGCGCGCAATAGCCTGATCGACCTCGGCCGCGGCGGCGCGAACCTGAGGCGATGCCGGGCCGTAGTGATGGCCCTCGGTGTCGACGATGTCGAAATAGAGGGTGGCGAAGCGCAGGTCTGGCCCCTTGGGATCGTCGATCCAGGACAGCAGGGTGTCGACGCGCTGGCTGGACGGCATGGTCTGGTCGAACACCGACCATCGCGAGGGGCGGACGCCGTCGATCTGGGCCTCGGAGCCGGGCCAGAACATTGCGCCGGCGCGCTTGCCCTGCTGCTCGGCGGTCACCCAGAACGGCGGTGCCTGATCCCACCAGCGTCCGTCATGAACAGCCTGGCTATTGCTCATCGAGAAGCGCCCCCCCGGTATGGCGGGGTCTTCCATGACGTTGTTGACGATGCCGTTGATGTCGGGCCGGCGGCCGGTGATCAGGGCATAGTGGTTGGGAAAGGTCAGGCTGGGGAAGGACGGCCGCATGGCGGCGCGAGCGCCATTGGCCGCCAGAGCGCTGATCGCCGGGGTGTCACCGCGATCCAGATAGTCGGCCCGGAAGCCGTCGATGGACACCAGGATCGTCAGCCGACTCCTGGACGGCTCGGCAGGCCCTGTCGAGACGCAGGCCGACAGGAACAGCGCGAGCCCAAGCGCGACGGCGCGAAACAGATGCAGCATGATCCTACCCAAGCCCGAACCCGAAAACACAATGCATGCCCGTCGCAGGTCTCGGTCGTATGACAGGCGCGCATGACCTCGTCTTAACTTGGCGCGCGCAAACCGCACCCCCATAGTCGCCGGCAACGACAGGATTCTCTGCCCATGGACGACGCCAGCGCATGACCATCGCTCTTGAGGCTTCAGGCCTCGTCAAGACGTACGGAGCGGTTCGCGCGCTCGACGACTTGTCCCTCGCCATACCCGCCGGCGGCGTGTTTGGCGTGCTGGGTCCCAACGGCGCGGGCAAGAGCACGCTGTTTCGCATCGCCCTTGGCCTGGTGCGCCCCACCAGCGGCGCGGCGCGGCTGTTCGGCGCCCCGGCCGGCGACATGGCGGCGCTCCGAAAGGTGGGCGCGATGATCGAGACCCCGCGCTATCCGCCCTATCTGACCGCCCGCGACACCCTGACCATGCTGGCCCTGGAAAGCGGCGTCAGGGACGCCGATATCGGCGGCTGGCTGGAGCGCGTGGGCCTGGCTCAGGCTGCTGACCGCCCGACCAATGGCTTTTCGGTCGGCATGAAACAGCGCCTGGGCCTGGCGGCGGCGTTCTTCACCCGCCCTGAACTGGTGATCCTGGACGAGCCGACCAGCGGCATGGACCCAGCGGGCATCCAGGAGATCCGGGCCCTGATCGTCGATCTGGCCAAGCGCGAGGGCGTCACCGTCATCCTGGCCAGCCACCAGCTCGACGAGGTCAAGCGGGTCTGCGACCGGGTGGTCATCCTGTCCAAGGGCAAGATCGCCGCCGAGGGCGCAGTAGACGCCCTGACCGCCAGCCAGGTGCGCCTGCGCCTGGTCGTCTCTCCCGTCGCGCAGGTTCTGGCGGTGCTAGGCGACAGGGGCGAGGCCGATGGCGAGGACGCCGTTCTGGCCGACATCCCCCGCAACGAAGCCCCTGCCCTGATCAAGGCCCTGGTCGAGGCCGGCGTCGAGATCACCGAGGCGCGCTGGCGTGAGGCTGATCTGGAAGGCGTCTATCTGAAAACCCTCAAAACTGCGGGAGCGGCCTGATGTTCGCCAACGCCATCGCCGCCGAGCGCTTCCGTCTGCTGCGCGACCGAGGGGCCCTCTTCTGGGGCTTCATCTTCGCGCCCCTGGTGGGCTTCTTCCTGAGCGTCGCCGGAGAGTTCTTCCTGCGCAAGCTCGCCAAGAAACCCCTGACCGGCATGCCGCTCGACCTGGTCGGACAGGTGATCAAGGCGCTGGGGGACGGTGCCTCGATCTTTCCTGCCCTGTTTCTGGCCATCGGCGCGGCCGCCATCCTGGCCGGCGACTATCGTTGGGAGACCTGGCGCCTGCTGACGCCGCGCAACAGCCGCCCTCACCTGCTGGGGGCCAAGCTGGTGGTCGTCGGAGAGGCCATCCTTTGGAACCTGGTCCTCACAGTCGCCCTGAGCCTTCTGGCCAGCGTCATCGGCGCGTCGATCAGCGGTCGTTCCCTTACGGCTTCGGCTTCCGGCGCGGGCTTGGCCCAGATTGCGGGGGTTCTCGCCATCACCTGGCTGGAAGCGATGACCCTGGCGTCGCTGGCCGCCCTCATCGCTGTCATCGCCCGCTCGCCCATGGGAGCCGTCGTCGCCGTGGTGGTGGTGAGATTCGCCCAGTCCATCCTGGCGGTTGGCCTCCAGGGCCTGGATCCCACGCCCAACTGGAAGACCCTAGCCATCCCCGGCTATAGCGCTGACCTCCTCAGGGGTTTTGTCGCCGCTCCCGACCACACCGGACTGGAAAGCGGCCCATTGGGCGTGGCGCTGCTGGTGTTGATCGCCTGGACGGCGGTTCTGGCGACCGGGGCGATCCTGCTGTTCCAACGGCAGGACCTGACGCGGGAATAGGTCACCGGAGATGGGCAAACGCCGCCTTCTTGCAAGCCTGACGGGCCTGATTCCACTCGGCCTGGCGCTGACGGCCTGCACCTCAAACGGTGTTGCTACGCTTTCGGAGCAAATCCAGGAGGATGTGTTCCGGGCTGAGTCCCTCGCTGAGGAGAAGCGCTGGATAGCCAAAGGCATCGACAGCCCGCTGATGCTGGGCGGTCCGTTCGCCAGACGGCCCGCGCGCTGTCTGCCGACTCGACAGACCGATGTCTTCGTGTGCCGTACGATCACCATGGAACGCAGGACGTCGCTCTGGAAAGCCCAGGACATGCGGTTCCGTCGCTACGGACAGGCTTGGGGCTATGACCCGGCACGCTATGACGAAATCGAGGGCCCTTATCGGCTGGCGGCTCCCGACGGGCCGGCGTCCACCCATGTATGCTACGACAAGCGAACAGACTGCCTGGAACGCATATCCGGCGTCGTCTTTACCTGGGGTGCCGACAAGGCCTATGTCGTCGCGGCACGGCACCCGCTGAACCCCGACACCGGCGAGATCGACAGGCGACGGACCGAGTACTTCTACATTGACCGTAGAGTTGACGACGGAGGGCCGTTTCCGTCCCAGGCCGTACGCGGTCCCTTTTCCGCAGACGCCTATGCGGCGGAGGTGCTGCGCCTGAAACTGCCGCCGATGGAGGAGGCCTACGACCCGGGCCTGCAATGATCTGGTGGCCCTAGGCCTGAACCTCGGCGACCTTCGGCTTCCCGGCCAGAAGACGCGGGACGGACCAGCCAGCCACGAAGGGCATGACTAGACCGATCACCGCCACCCACAGCGGATGGGGGATCATGGCGATGCTCATGATCACCCCCAGCAGATTGAACATCGGCCCGACCCACGCCGTCCACGTCTTTCGGCCGATCAGATAGCCGACCACGGCGCTGCCGAACGCCCCGGCAGCCCATCCCGCCACCAGCATGGCAAGGGCTGCGACGGGCATTGATTCCGCAAAGACCTTCAATTGAGCCGGGTCGCTGAGGTTCAGACCTGGCGGCGGGGGAAAGGCCTTCATCAGGCCCTTCTCGAAAAGGCTGACCAGCAAAACATTGGTGATCACCGCGCCCAGCACGGCCAGTATCGCCCTGAAGATCATGTCGCTCTCTCCGCCCCCGATGGCGACAAGTGTGCGGCAGGCAGGACAGACTGTCCAATCATGCCCCGAAACGACAAAAGGCCCCGGATCGCTCCGGGGCCTTCTGCGTCAGCCGGGGCTGAGAATTAGTCTTCGGCTTGGGCCGAGTAGTCCGGGCCCGAGTCCTTGCCCTTGGCCGAGACGTCGCGGTCGACGAACTCGATCACGGCCAGCGGGGCGTTGTCGCCGTAGCGGAAGCCGGCCTTCAGGACGCGGATATAGCCGCCCTGACGGGTCTGGTAGCGCGGGCCGATGGCGGCGAACAGCTTGCCGACCTGCTCAACGTCGCGAACGATGCTGATGGCCTGACGACGGGCGTGCAGATCGCCGCGCTTGGCCAGGGTGACCAGCTTTTCGACGAAGGGACGCAGTTCCTTGGCCTTGGGCAGGGTGGTGACGATCTGCTCGTGCTTGATCAGCGAGGCCGACATGTTGGCGAACATGGCGGTGCGGTGAGCGGACGTACGGCCGAGTTTACGGTGAGCTTTACCGTGACGCATTGTAGTGTCTCCCGGGCCTTGGCCCGCAGTGGCGCGATCTAGCGCTGATTGTCACCCATCCCAGCCTGTTCCCGGCCGGGTCAGAACGAAGCGCCGGGGCCCTCCACCGCAGTTGCGGCTTCAAAAGGCCCAGGCCGCCCGCCGTCCCCGAAGGGTGGCGAGCGGCCCGGATCGAGCGCGATATAGTTGTCTTAGATCTGGTCTTCGAACTTCTTGGCCAGGTCTTCGATATTTTCGGGCGGCCAGTTCGGCACGTCCATGCCCAGGTGCAGCGCCATGCCAGCCAGCACTTCCTTGATTTCGTTCAAGGACTTGCGGCCGAAGTTCGGCGTGCGCAGCATCTCGGCTTCGGTCTTCTGGATCAGATCGCCGATGTAGACGATGTTGTCGTTCTTCAGGCAGTTGGCCGAACGAACCGACAGTTCCAGCTCATCGACCTTCTTCAGGAGCGCCGGGTTGAACGGCAGCTCAGGCTTGGCCTCGTCGGCCGACTTGGCCTTGGGCTCTTCGAAGGTGATGAAGATCTGCAGTTGGTCTTGCAGGATCCGGGCGGCGTAGGCCACGGCGTCCACCGGAGTGACGGCGCCGTTGGTTTCGACTTCCAGGATCAGCTTGTCATAGTCCAGCGACTGGCCCTGACGGGTCGGCTCAACGCGATAGGCGACGCGCTTGACCGGGCTGTACAGGGCGTCGACGGCGAT
This sequence comes from Caulobacter sp. AVps18, assembly GCF_058681425.1. Lineage (NCBI taxonomy): Bacteria > Pseudomonadati > Pseudomonadota > Alphaproteobacteria > Caulobacterales > Caulobacteraceae > Caulobacter > Caulobacter sp. AVps18. The sequence goes on along the minus strand of NZ_CM178737.1, from coordinate 2,827,630 downwards.
CAGGCCGATCGGCGCATCTTCGGGACGATTCTTGTCGGCCGGGACGTAGCCCTTACCGGTGTTGACCGTGAACTCCATGCGCACAGTGGCGCCGTCGTCCAGCGTGCAGAGCACGTGGTCGGGGTTCAGGATCTCGATGTCCGAAGGCGTTTCGATCTGACCCGCAGTCACCGGGCCGGGGCCGGTGGCACGGAGCGTCATGCGCTTCGGGCCCTCGGCGTGCATGCGCACGGCCAGTTGCTTGATGTTCAGAACGATGTCGACGACGTCTTCGCGGACGCCTTCGAGCGAGGAGAATTCATGTACGACGCCATCAATCTGGATGGCGGTAACGGCGGCGCCCTGAAGCGAGGAGAGCAGGACGCGGCGCAGAGCGTTGCCGAGCGTCACACCGAAGCCACGCTCGAGAGGCTCAGCCACGATCCGCGCCTTGCGGGTCGCGTCGGCGCCAGTCTCGATTTGCGGCTTCTCAGGACGGATCAGCTCGTTCCAGTTTCTTTCGATCACGTGGTCGATCCCTTGAACGCGGCTCGCCGGCCGCGTTTTGCGCAGCCGGCGAAGGAGAATTGTGTCTTAAAAGTACTAGACGCGACGACGCTTGGGCGGACGGCAGCCGTTGTGCGGGATCGGCGTCACGTCGCGGATCGTCGTGATGGTCATGCCTGCAGCCTGAAGGGCGCGCAGAGCCGACTCACGGCCCGAACCCGGACCCGACACGTTGACCTCGAGGGTCTTCACGCCGTGCTCGGCAGCCTTCTTGCCCGCGTCTTCCGCAGCCATTTGAGCGGCGTACGGGGTCGACTTGCGCGAACCCTTGAAGCCCATCGCGCCGGCGCTGGACCAGGAGATGGTGTTCCCCTGGGCGTCGGTGATGGTGATCATGGTATTGTTGAACGAGGCGTTCACGTGCGCCACGCCCGAGGTGATGTTCTTGCGTTCGCGCTTTTTAACGCGACCCGTTTCCTTGGCCATCGTCAGGCTACCTTACTTCTTCTTGCCGGCGATCGGCTTGGCCGGACCCTTGCGGGTGCGAGCGTTCGTGTGCGTGCGCTGACCGCGGACCGGGAGGCCCTTACGGTGACGCAGGCCGCGATAGCAGGCCAGGTCCATCAGACGCTTGATGTTCATCGAATTTTCACGGCGCAGGTCGCCTTCGACGGTGAAGTCCTTGTCGATCGTTTCACGGATCTGCAGGACTTCTGCGTCGGTCAGCTGGTTGACCCGGCGGGTGTCATCGATGCCCACCTTCGTGACGATTTCACGAGCGGACCTCTGGCCAATGCCATGGATGTATTGAAGCGCGATCAAAACGCGCTTGTTCGTCGGGATGTTGACGCCTGCGATACGGGCCACGTCTAATGTTCTCCTAGTCACGCACTAAAGACGCGAACGGCGCGCCCGGCCCGGTCTTTCGACCCAGTCCGGCGCGCACAGATCGCGCCCTTTCGCGGAAGCGCCCCGTTATAGGGATCGTTGCGCCGCCGTCAATGGTTGAATCCGTCGAAAATCAACGAATTGAAAATGTCTCACTCCACGCCCGAGAGCGCCGAGTCGATCGAGGCCGCGACTGCTTCCACAGGCGCCATGCCATCCAGCTCCGTCAGCTTCCCCTGCCCTTCATAGTAGGGCAGCAGAGGCGCAGTCTGGGCATTGTAGGCCGCCAGACGGGTCACGAACACGTCGGGATTGTCATCTGGCCTGCCCTGCTCGGCGAACCTCTTTGAGATCCGCTCCACCAAGGCTGGTTCGTCTACCTTGAGTCGGAGGACGAGGTCGATCTTCTGTCCGCGAGCGGAAAGCATTTTGTCCAGCGCCTCGGCCTGGGCGACCGTGCGAGGGAACCCATCGAAGATAGCGCCGCCGGCAGCTTCCGCCTCGGGCAACCGATCCTCGATCAGGGCGATGACGATCTCGTCGGTCACCAGGTCGCCGCGATCCAGAACCCCCTTCACCCGGGCTCCCAACTCGGAGCCAGAAGCAATTGCCGCCCGCAACATGTCGCCCGTTGAAAGCTGGACCATGCCGCGCTCAGTGACGAGTCGCTTGGCCTGGGTCCCCTTCCCCGCCGCCGGCGGTCCGAACAAAACCAGGTTCATCAGTGCCCCTCTTCGCGCGATGCCGAGTCTTCGCCCGGTCGTCTTTCCCCCAGCAGACCTAGAGCCGGGACAGAAAAAACGGAAGCCGGTTTGTTACAAACCGGCTTCCGCAGCTATTAGACCTCTAGCGACCCCGGCCGCCCCGTAGCTTGGATTTCTTGATCAGCCCCTCATACTGGTGCGCCAGCAGGTGGGACTGAATCTGGGCCACGGTGTCCATGGTCACCGTCACCACGATCAGCACCGACGTACCGCCCAGGGCAAACTGGGTGGCACCCAGAGCCGACATCATCAGTTCCGGCACAATACAGATCGCGGTGATGTAGGCCGCGCCGATCACCGTCAGGCGGGTCAGCACATAGTCGAGATATTCGGCCGTGCGCTTGCCAGGGCGTATGCCGGGCAGGAAGCCGCCATACTTGCGCAGATTCTCGGCCGTCTCTTCCGGATTGAACACCACGGAGGTGTAGAAGAACGAGAAGAAGATGATCAGGGCCGCGTACAGCAGCATGAAGGCCGGCTGACCGTGCTGGAGCGCGCCGACCGTGCCAGGCAGCCAGGCCGCCCAGGTGGGCAAGGTGGCGGTCGCCAGGAAGCCCATCGCCGTGGTCGGCAACAGTAGCAGGCTTGAGGCGAAGATCGGCGGGATGACGCCGGCCGTATTGATCTTCAGCGGCATGAACGAGGTGTCGCCACCGATCATGCGATTGCCCTGCTGCCGCTTGGGATAGTGGACCAGCAAGCGGCGCTGCGAGCGCTCAATGAAAACAATCGCCCAGACCGCCGCAACGGCCAGGATCACGATCATGAACAGCGGCATGTAGTTGCCGGAGGTCTGCGACTGCACCAGCAGCTGGCCGATGCCGCGCGGCAGGGCCGCCACAATGCCGGCGAAGATGATCAGCGAAACGCCATTACCCACACCGCGGCTGGTGATCTGCTCACCCAGCCACATCAGGAACAGGGTTCCGCCGGTCAGGGCCACGACCGTGGACGCGATAAAGAACGCCGGGGCGATACCTTCGACCACGATGCCAGGCTGGCTTTGCAGACCCACCGCGATGCTGAACGACTGCACGACGGCCAGAACCACTGCCAGGTAGCGGGTGTACTGGTTAAGCGTCTTGCGGCCGGCCTCGCCGCCCTCTTTCTTGAGCTTCTCCCACGGCGGATACACCGAGCCCATCAGCTGCACGATGATCGAGGCGCTGATGTAGGGCATGACGTTCAGCGAGAAGATCGCCATCCGCTCGACGGCACCGCCCGAGAACATGTTGAACATGCCCAGGATGCCCTTCGACTGGCCCGCAAAGGCGTTGGCGAAGGCGGCAGGATCGATGCCAGGGATCGGCACATAGGTGCCCAGGCGGAAGACGATCAGGGCGATGATCGTGAACCAGATACGCTTGTGAAGTTCGGTCGCCTTTTGGAACGACGCGAAATTCATGTTGGCAGCAAGCTGTTCGGCGGCCGAGGCCATTCAATTCCCCACGACTCAAGAGCGAGATAGCCGAAAATGGATACCGGGTTCGGCGGCCACCTCGCTCTGAAAATTAGATTTCGCGCCTGCTTATCCTTTTCAATGGAAATTTGAAAAGGGCAGGCTCGAACAGGAGCCACAAATAGGTGAGGCCCGCCGTGATGTCACGGCGAGCCTCGAAAAGAACTGTCATCCTGATCATCGCGAAGGCGAAGAGTAAGGACCACCGGAAACATCGGCGTTTGCCGCGGTCCCGGCACGGCGCGCGACGCGCTTGGCCGGGATGACAGTTTCTATGGACTAGGCTTCGGCTTCGACCTTGACCTTCTTGGTCACGGTCACCGAACCACCGGCGGCTTCAACGGCCTTGATGGCCGCTTCGGTCGCCGAATAGACGGTCAGCTTCAGGGCGGACTTGATTTCGCCCTTGCCCAGCAGCTTCACGCCGTCCAGTTCGCGGCGGATCACGCCGGCAGCGACCAGATCGGCCACCGAGACGTCAGCGCCGGCCTTCAGCTTGCCAGCTTCAACAGCCTGCTCCAGGCGCCACAGGTTCACTTCAGCGAACTCGAGACGGAAGGGGTTGTTGAAGCCGCGCTTGGGCATACGCATGTGGAGCGGCATCTGGCCGCCTTCGAAGCCGGCGATGGCGACGCCCGAACGCGCCTTCTGGCCCTTGACGCCGCGACCGGCGGTCTTGCCCTTGCCCGAGCCCGGGCCACGGCCAACGCGCATGCGGCCCTTGGTCGAACCGGGTGCCGGTGCGAGTTCATTCAGCTTGGTCATATGTGCCTCTCCTTGGAGATCTGCGCCTGGCGAAAGCCAGACTCGGCTTTGAAAACAGTAGTCTCTGGGGCTCGTCGACGCTTCGGCAGGAGCCCGAACGCCAAACGAAAACCACCCCGGCTTTCACCGGGGTGGCGATTTGCGCGTCTCGTAGCAGAACTACTCGACGATTTCCAGCAGATGCTGGACCTTCCGGATCATGCCGCGAACCGAAGGGGTGTCTTCAAGCTCGGACTCGCGCCCCAGCTTGTTGAGACCCAGACCAGCCAGCGTTGCGCGCTGGACAGCGTTACGGCGGATCGGGCTGCCAGTTTGGCGAACCTTGACGGTTTTAGCTTCAGCCATGTCTTAGCCCTCGATGGCGTCCGGAGCCGAAGCTCCGTCGGCGCGGCGGCCGAGAATGTCACCAACCTTCTTGCCGCGCTTGGCGGCGATCTGGCGGGGCGACGATTGAACCTTCAGGGCCTCGAACGTGGCGCGAACCATGTTGTACGGGTTCGAAGAACCCGTCGACTTGGCCACGACGTCCTGGACGCCCAGGGTTTCGAGAACCGCGCGCATCGGACCACCGGCAATGACGCCGGTGCCGGGAGGGGCAGCGCGCATCATGACCTTGCCTGCGCCCCAACGGCCGTAGCCGTCGTGGTGCAGGGTGCGCGATTCCCGAAGGGGAACGCGAACCATGGTCTTCTTGGCTTCTTCGGTCGCCTTGCGGATGGCTTCCGGCACTTCACGCGCCTTGCCATGACCGAAGCCGACGCGGCCCTTTTGGTCGCCAACGACCATCAGAGCAGCGAAGCTGAAGCGACGGCCGCCCTTAACGGTGGCGGCGACGCGGTTGATGTGAACGAGCTTTTCGACGATGTCGCTGTCGACCCGCTCTTCGGGGGCGTTGCGGTCGCGACGGTCACGACGAGGACCGCCTTCACCGCGCTGTTGGTCACCACGAGCCATGATGTTTCCCCTAGAAGTTCAGGCCGGCTTCGCGCGCGGCGTCGGCCAGGGCTTTGACCCGTCCGTGGAAGATGTAGCCGCCGCGATCGAAGACGACGTCCTTGACGCCCTTTTCGATGGCGCGCTCGGCAACGAGCTTGCCGACCAGTGCGGCCGCGTCCTTGTCCGCGCCCTTGGTCTTGCCTTCACCCTCGAGGGTGGAGGCCGAGGCCAGGGTCACGCCGCGCTCATCATCGATGATCTGGGCGTAGATGTTCTTGGACGAACGGAAAACCGTGAGACGCGGACGACCGTTGGACAGGGCCTTGAGGCGGGTGCGGGTGCGTTGGGCACGACGCACGGCGGATTCGCGAGGTGAGAGCGCCATGGCTTACTTCTTCTTGCCTTCCTTGCGGCGAACCTTTTCGCCGGCATAACGCACACCCTTGCCCTTGTAGGGCTCGGGCGGACGAATGCGGCGAATCTTCGCGGCAATCTCGCCAACCGCCTGCTTGTCAGCGCCGGCGATCTTGATTTCAGTCTGCTTGGGCACCGCGAAGGTAACGCCGGCCGGAGCCTCGACGTTCACATCGTGGCTGAAACCGAGCTGGATGGAGAGCGCATCGCCCTTCATCGCCGCGCGGTAACCAACGCCCACCAGTTCGAGGGTTTCCTCAAAGCCGGTGGTGACGCCGTGCACCATGTTGGCGACCAGCGTGCGGGACAGACCCCACATCGACTTGGCGCGCTTGCTTTCATCGCGAGCCGTCAGCAGGAGGTCGGAACCTTCCTGGGTGACGACGATCTCGTCGGCGATGGTCCAGGCGAGTTGCCCCTTGGGGCCCTTCACCGTGACCGTCTGCCCATCGATCGTGACGTTCACGCCCGAGGGGATTTCGACGGCTTTCTTACCGATCCGTGACATGTTTTTCTCTCCCTCGCCTAGTAGACGCGGCAGAGGACTTCGCCACCGACATTAGCGTCGCGTGCGGCGGAGTCCGACATGACGCCCTTCGGCGTCGAAAGGATCGAGATGCCCAGGCCGTTCTTGATCGGCTTCAGGTCCTTGATCGACGAATAGACGCGGCGGCCCGGCTTGGACACGCGTGCGATTTCAGCGATCACGGGCTCACCGTCAAAATACTTGAGCTCGATCTCGAATTCGGGGAACGCACCGGGCTTCTCGACCAGCGAGTAGCCGCGGATGTAGCCTTCGTCGGCCAGCACGTCCAGGACGCGGGCGCGCAGCTTGGAAGCCGGCGTCGCAACCTTGGCGCGCTTGCGCGTGGCGGCGTTTTTGATGCGAGCGATCAGGTCGCTCAGGGGATCGTTCATCGACATATGATCGTCCTCACCAGCTCGACTTGACGAGGCCGGGGATCTGGCCCGACGAGCCGAGCTCGCGGAGCGCGATACGGCTCATCTTCAGCTTGCGATAATAGGCGCGCGGACGGCCCGTGACTTCGCAACGGTTACGAATGCGAACAGCGGAGGAGTTACGCGGCAGCTTCGCGAGCTTCAGACGAGCTTCGAAGCGATCCTCGAGCGGCAGGCTCTCGTCATTGGCGATCGCCTTGAGCGCAGCGCGCTTGTCGGCGAATTGCTTGACGAGGGTCTTGACCATCTCGTTACGATTGACGGCGCTTTTCTTGGCCATGGTGTGTTTCCCTGCCCGCTCTTAATTCGTGAACGGGAACTGGAATTCCTTCAGGAGAGCCTTGGCTTCCTGATCGGTCTTCGCAGTGGTGCAGACGATGATGTCCATGCCCCAGATCTGTTCGATCTGGTCATAGTTGATTTCCGGGAACACCAGGTGCTCCTTCAGGCCCATGGCGTAGTTGCCACGACCGTCGAAGCTCTTGCCGTTCAGGCCGCGGAAGTCCTTCACGCGCGGCAGCGCGATCGTGACCAGGCGGTCGAGGAATTCGTACATCCGGTCCTTGCGGAGGGTCACCTTGGCGCCGACCACCATGCCTTCGCGCAGCTTGAAGCCGGCGATGGACTTACGGGCTTTGGTCGCCACAGGCTTCTGACCCGCGATGGCCATCAGATCCTTCAGCGCGGTCTGGGCCTTCTTGGAGTCAGCGACAGCCTCGCCGATACCCATGTTCAGGACGATCTTGTCCAGCTTGGGGATCTGCATTTCGTTCGTATAGGCGAACTGTTCCTTCAAAGCGGCGCGGATGCGCGCGCGATATTCGGACTTCAGCCGCGGCTCGTAAGCTTGATCAACCATTGATCACCTCGCCCGTGGTCTTGGCCACGCGCACCTTCTTGTCGCCTTCAATCTTGAAGCCGACGCGGGTGGGCTTGCCGTTGGAGTCCACGATGGCGACGTTCGAAACGTGCAGCGCGGCTTCCTTGCTCTTGATGCCGCCTTGCGGATCGGCCTGCGTCGCCTTGGTGTGGCGTTGAACCAGGTTCACGCCTTCCACGACAACGCGGTTTTCCTTGGGGAGAACCTGGGACACAGCGCCTTGCTTGCCCTTGTCCTTGCCCGCCAGGACGACAACGCGGTCGCCCTTCTTGATCTTGGCAGCCATTACAGCACCTCGGGGGCGAGGGAGATGATCTTCATGTGGTTCTTGGCGCGCAGTTCACGGGGAACCGGGCCAAAGATCCGCGTGCCGACCGGCTCGCTCGCTTTGTTGACGATGACCGCGGCGTTCTTGTCAAAGCGGATCAGCGATCCGTCCTTGCGCTTCATGCCTTGGTTGACACGAACGACGACAGCGCGAAGCACGTCGCCCTTCTTCACGCGACCGCGAGGAATGGCTTCCTTCACGGACACGACGATCACGTCACCGACGCTGGCGTAGCGACGACCTGCGCCACCCAGCACCTTGATGCACATGACCCGGCGAGCGCCGGAGTTGTCGGCGACTTCCAGGTTAGTTTGCATCTGGATCATGGTTCAAACCTTCCAGACTTAAGCCGAAGCCTTGGGAAGTACTTCCCAGGTCTTCAGCTTGGACTTCGGAGCGCACTCGATGATCTTGATGGATTCACCGGTCTTGTACGCGTTGACTTCGTCATGAGCGTGGTACCGCTTGGAGCGGCGCACGATCTTCTTCAGAAGCGGGTGAACGATGGTCCGTTCAACCTTAACCACTACGGTCTTGTCGCCCTTATCGGAGACGACAACCCCTTCGAGGATACGCTTGGGCATATCGTTCTCCTTAAGCCGCGGCCTTGGCGCGCAGCACGGTCTTGATGCGGGCGATATCCTTGCGGATCTCACCAACGCGGTGGGTCTTTTCCACCTGACCGGTCGCCGCCTGGAAGCGCAGGTTGAACTGCTCCTTCTTGAGGCTGAGCAGCTGCTCGGCGAGTTGGTCGGGCGTCATACCCCGGATGTCAGCAATCTTGGTCATGCCGCTTCGGCCTCCAGAGCCGCACCGGCGTCGATGCGGGTGACGACACGGGTACGGATCGGCAGCTTGGCCGCGCCGAGGCGCAGGGCTTCGCGAGCGACATCGTCCGGCACGCCGTCGATTTCGAACATGATGCGACCAGGAGCCACGCGAGCGGCCCAGTGATCGACGGCGCCCTTGCCCTTACCCATCCGGACTTCAGCCGGCTTGCCGGTGACCGGCACGTCGGGGAAAATGCGGATCCACACGCGACCTTGGCGCTTCATCTGGCGAGTGATCGCCCGACGAGCCGCTTCGATCTGGCGAGCGGTGATGCGTTCCGGCTCAACGGCCTTGAGGCCGTAGGAGCCGAAGTTCAGCAGGGTGCCGCCCTTGGAAACGCCATGAATGCGCCCCTTGAACTGCTTGCGGTACTTGGTTTTTTTCGGTGACAGCATAGCGCTCTATCCTTAGCCCCGATCGCGACGGCCGCGGTCGCCCCGGTCGGGACGATCGCCGCGCTCACGCCCACCACCTTCGCCGGCAGGGCCGGACTCGGTGGCGAGACGCTTGTCGAGCGCCATCGGGTCATGCTCCAGCACTTCGCCTTTGAAGATCCAGGTCTTCACGCCGATGATGCCGTAGGTGGTCTTGGCTTCCGCGAAACCGTAGTCGATGTCGGCGCGCAGGGTGTGGAGCGGCACGCGACCTTCGCGATACCATTCCATCCGCGCGATTTCAGCACCGCCGAGGCGGCCCGACACGTTGATGCGGATGCCCTTGGCGCCAAGACGGACGGCCGATTGGATCGACCGCTTCATGGCGCGACGGAAGGCAATCCGGCGCTCGAGCTGCTGGGCGATGGACTCGGCCACCAGCTGGGCGTCGGTTTCAGGCTTACGGATTTCGACGATGTTCAGGTGAACCTCGCCTTCCGTCATGATCGACAGGTCCTTGCGGAGCTTGTCGATGTCAGCGCCCTTCTTGCCGATGATGACGCCCGGACGGGCGGCATAGATCGTCACGCGGCACTTCTTGTGGGGACGCTCGATGATGATGCGCGAAACGCCAGCCAGATAAAGGCGCTTCTTGAGCATCTTACGGACAGCGATGTCCTGATGCAGAAGCTTGCCATACTGGGCACCGTCGGCGAACCAACGGCTGTCCCAGGTGCGGTTGATGCCGAGCCGAAGCCCGACCGGATTGACTTTCTGACCCATTAGGCGGCCTCACCCAGTTCGCGGACCACGATGGTGATCTCGGAGAACGGCTTTTCAACGCGCGTAGCCCGACCGCGCGCACGCGGCGAGAAGCGCTTCATCACCAGGTTCTTGCCCACATAGGCCTCGGCGACGACCAGCGAGTCGATGTCGAGGTTGTGGTTGTTTTCAGCGTTGGAGATCGCCGAATACAGCGCCTTGCGGACGTCCTGAGCGATGCGCTTGTGGCTGAATTCGAGCTCGTTGAGAGCGCGCTGGACGTTCAGGCCACGAATGGACTGAGCGACCAGGTTCAGCTTACGAGCGCTGGTGCGCAGGGTACGTACCTTGCACATCGCTTCGTTGGCCGGCAGGCGGCGAGGTTGTTTAGCTTGGCTCATGGCCTACTTCCTCTTCGCCTTCTTGTCGGCGGCGTGGCCGGGGAAGTTCCGGGTGGGAGCGAACTCCCCGAACTTCATACCAACCATGTCTTCCGACACGATCACGGGGACGTGCTTGAGGCCGTTGTGGACGCCGAAGGTCAGGCCGACAAATTGCGGCATGATCGTCGAGCGACGCGACCAGGTCTTGATGACGTCCTTGCGGCCCGACGACAGAGCGTTGTCGGCCTTCTTCAGGAGGTACCCGTCGACAAACGGGCCTTTCCAGACGGAGCGGGTCATGGCTTAGCGGCCCTTTTTCGCTTTGTGGCGCGAACGGATGATGAACTTATCCGTGGCCTTGTTAACGCGGGTCTTGGCACCCTTGGTCGGCTTACCGGCCGGGGTGACCGGGTTACGACCGCCCGAAGTCCGGCCTTCACCACCACCGTGGGGGTGGTCGACCGGGTTCATGGCGACGCCGCGAACGTGGGGGCGACGACCCATGTGACGAACACGACCGGCCTTGCCGAGGTTTTCGTTCATGTGGTCGGGATTGGAGACGGCACCGACAGTGGCCAGGCACGTGTCGAGGACCATGCGCAGCTCGCCCGAGTTCAGGCGGATCTGGGCATAGCCGGCGTCACGACCGACCAGCTGGGCATAGGCACCAGCCGAACGGGCGATCTGGCCACCCTTGGCGGGCTTCAGCTCGACATTGTGGATGATCGTGCCGATTGGCATGGTCCGCAGCGGCGAGGTGTTGCCCGGCTTCACGTCGACCTTGTCGGCGGTGACGACTTCGTCACCAACCTTGAGGCGCTGCGGGGCCAGGATGTAGGCCAGCTCACCATCGGTCTGATACTTGATCAGGGCGATGAACGCGGTGCGGTTGGGGTCGTATTCAATACGAACAACCGAAGCCACGCCTTGCTTGCGACGCTTGAAGTCGACCAGGCGGTACAGACGCTTGGCGCCGCCGCCGCGGAAGCGGACAGCGATACGGCCATTGCCGCCGCGACCGCCCGACTTGGTCAGGCCTTCAACGAGCTTCTTCTCGGGACGACCCTTGTAGAGCTCGCTACGGTCGATCAGGACCAGGCCGCGCTGGCCTGGGCTGGTCGGGTTAAAGTGCTTCAAGGCCATCTGATTAGAGCCCCGTCGTGATGTCGATCGACTGGCCTTCGGCCAGGGTCACGATGGCTTTTTTGACATCGGAACGACGTCCGATGATGCCGCGGAAGCGCTTGGTCTTGCCCTTGGTGACCATGGTGTTGACCTTGGTGACCTTGACCTTGAACAGTTCTTCGACTGCGGCGGCGATTTCGTCCTTGGACGCATCGGCGGACACCCGGAAGACAACCTTGTTCTGCTCGCTGAGCAGGGTGGCCTTCTCGGTGATCACCGGCGACAGGATCGTGTCGTAGTGGCGGGCGGTAGCGGCCATTACGCGGCTTCCTTCTCAGCGAAACGGGCCGAGATCGCTTCCACCGCGTCCTTGGTCAGGACCAGGGTGTGGCGACGCAGCACGTCATAGACGTTCAGGCCGGCGTTCGGCAGCACGTCGATGTTCGGAATGTTGCGGGCGGCGAGCTTGAAGTTGCCGTCCACTTCCGGACCCGCGATGACCAGGGCGTTCTTCAGGCCCATCTTGTCGAAGGTGGCGCGCAGGGCGGCCGTCTTCGGATCGGTCAGAGCGACGTTGTCCAGCACGATCAGCGAGCCGGCCTTGGCCTTCGAGGACAGGGCGTGACGCAGGGCCATGGCGCGGATCTTCTTGGGAAGATCGAACGCATGGCTGCGGACGACAGGGCCGTGAGCCTTGGCGCCGCCGACGAACTGTGCCGCACGGCGCGAACCGTGACGAGCGCCGCCGGTGCCCTTTTGCTTGTACATCTTCTTGCCCGTACGAGAGACCTCGTTGCGGACCTGAATCTTGTGGTTACCTGAGCGGCGCTTGGCCAGCTGCCAGGTAATGACGCGCTGCAGGATGTCCCCACGGATGTCAGCGATGCCGAAGATGGCGTCGTCGAGATCCACGGAGCCGGCCTTGCCGCCGTCCAGATTGATGACGTCGAGTTTCATTAGCCTTCGCCCTCTTCGGTCGTCGCCGCAGGGGCTTCCTCAGCGGGGGTTTCAGCCGAAGCCTCACCAGCCTTGCGGAAGGCGCCCGGACGCGGCAGGTCGGCCGGAGCGGCCTTCTTGATCGCGTCGCGAACCTTGACGTACGAGCCTTCGTGACCGGGGACAGCGCCCTTGATCAGGATGAGGCCGCGTTCGACATCGACCTTCCAGACGGTGACGTTCAGCGTGGTGACGGTTTCCTGACCCAGGTGACCGGCCATCTTCTTGCCCTTGAACGTACGACCCGGATCCTGGCGCTGGCCAGTCGAGCCGTGCGAACGGTGCGAGACCGAGACGCCGTGGGTGGCGCGCAGACCACCGAAGTTCCAGCGCTTCATGGCGCCGGCAAAACCCTTACCGACGGTCACGCCCTGGATGTCGACCTTCTGGCCGGCAAGGAAGTGGTCGGCGGTGATTTCCGCGCCCACCTCGATCAGGGCAGCTTCCTCGACGCGGAACTCGGCGACAACCCGCTTGGGTTCGACCGAGGCCTTGGCGAAGTGGCCGCGCATGGCGTTGGGAGTGTTCTTGGGCTTCTTGGCACCAGCACCGAGTTGAAGGGCGGTGTAGCCGTCCTTGTCCTGGGTGCGTTGGGCGGTGACCTGGCAGCCGTCGAGCGAGAGGACGGTGACAGGAATGTGCTGGCCAGCTTCGTCGAAGAAGCGGGTCATACCCAGCTTCTTGGCGATAACGCCTGTGCGTTGAGCGGGGAGAGTCATAAGATTCGGCCCTCCTTACAGCTTGATTTCGACGTCAACGCCGGCCGACAGGTCGAGCTTCATCAGCGCGTCCACGGTCTGCGGAGTCGGGTCAACGATGTCGAGAACGCGCTTGTGCGTACGGATCTCGAACTGCTCGCGCGACTTCTTGTCGACGTGCGGCGAACGGTTGACGGTGAATTTCTCGATAAGCGTGGGCAGGGGGATCGGGCCCCGTACCGTCGCACCAGTGCGCTTGGCCGTATTGACGATCTCGCGCGTGGAATGATCCAGCACGCGGTGATCGAAGGCCTTGAGCCGGATGCGGATGTTCTGACGATCCATATCGCTCGGTTTCCTAGTGGGCTGCGCCCGCGTCTCGAACCATTTCAAAGACCAACTCGAACCCCCGAAAGAGTTCGTACGCAGCGTCCGCAAAACAAATTGCCCCAACGGTCGCCCGCCGGGGTGATGTCCAGATATTGCACCAGAAGGCGCTATGTCCGGGCGTCTCGCGAACCGCGTTTGAGCCCAAGAGCTCACAGCCGGTCCAACAGAGGCGCGCTTGTACGTTCCGAATCCGGTTTCGTCAAGCGCTCCGCCTCCCGTTTCTCGTCGTTTTGCAACGCGACTCGGTCAGCCAAGTCTGGATAGGCACCCAGCCCCTTCGGCGCAAGCCTTTATCCGTCACGCGGCTTTCACAGAACGCAGTGTTGCGGGCAAGAACGTGCGCCGGTACGCGGTTGGGCGTCCGGATCGAACTTTCAAGTGTCATATTTGCGCATCAACACACCCTCAAGAGCTGCGACAGCCCTTGTGAGCCCGCCCAAAGCTCCATAGATGCCGCCCCTCCCCGACGGACTGGTGGCCCCTCCCCCAACGACCGCCAGCGCCGGGGCTTTTCAGTAAGGGGATTACTCCACCATGAAGACCAAGCTTCTCGCCGCCGCCGCCATCCTGGCTGTGACCATTTCGGCTCCCGCCTTCGCCCAGCAAGTGGGTTCGGTCGGCGCCGCGGTGAACTATTCCGATCTCGACACCAACCTCGGCGGTGCCAACGGCTCGTCGGTGAAGGTCGACGGTTCGGTCGCCATCCCGACCGCTTCGGCCTGGACCGTCACACTGAACGGTGACGTCTCGGTTTCGGATAACGATCTCAGCGACGAAACCGTAGCCTCGGCGGCTGCCCACCTGACCACCAAGGTCGGCGACAACTGGCGCGTCGGTGGCTTCACCGCCCTGTCACGACCCAGCAATGACACCCTTTGGGCCGTCGGTGCCGAAGCCCACAAGTATCTCGACAAGGTCACCCTGTCGGGCCTGGTCGCGTATGGCCAGTCGAACGACCTGGACGCCGACCTCTATGCCGTTCGTGGCGAAGCCCGCTACTTCGTCAGCGACGACTTCCGTCTCGACGGCGGTCTGGGCTACTCGAAGATCGACACCGTGATCGTAACCGAGGCGTGGGACGCCAGCCTGGGCGGCGAGTACAAGTTCGCCAACAGCGGCTGGTCGACCTTCGGCAAGTACACCCACACCGAAAGTGAAGACCTGGCCGACCTGAAGGCCGACGCGGTCAAGATCGGCGTGCGCTACACCTTCGGCGGCAGCCTGAAGTCCCGCGACGCTGCCGGCGCCGACCTGATCGACGCGGCTACGCTGTTCGGCTTCGGCGTCCGCTAAGCGCGGTCTCGACGGCCTGAAAAGCAGAAGGCCCCGGGACATATGTCCCGGGGCCTTTTTCACTCTCTATATATGGCGGGTCGGCGAACGCCGGATCACTGCCCGATATAGACGTCGCCCGAACCGGCCACGTGCTTGCTGATTGCGCCCGTCGCCTTGGCCACGCGGACATCACCGGAGCCCGCGACCGAGACCTCGACATCGCCGACTTCGCCGTCATGCGTGACGTCGCCCGAGCCCATGATGTTGACTTCCAGCGACCGCGCCTGGCCGCCGGCGATCTTCACGTCACCCGAACCGGCGATGGAAATCTCGACCTTTCCGCCCACGCTGGCGGCGCTGGCATCGCCTGAACCGGCGATGGAAACCTCGAAGTCACCGGCAACGCTATTTGTCCGGACGCTGCCCGAGCCCGCGATGCTGATCTCGGCCTGACCGGCCGTTCCGGTATTGGTGTCGCCCGAACCGGCCTGGGAGATCTCGAGCTTTCCCTTTACATTGGCGATGGTCCAGTCGCCGCAGCCGGCATTGGCCAGCTCCAGCCTGTCGCTGCGACCAACGCTGCCGAACACCGCGCCGGCGCCGGCGATCTCGACATTCATGGGCGTACGAATGGCGATCTGTGGGATATCCTCCCACTTCACCTCGCCGACGCCACGCACCTTGATGGTGGTCTTGCCCATGTGGGAATTGCAGCCGTTAATCTTGTTCATCCGCAGGTCGCCGTCGACGATGGTCTCGGTTCCGACCTGACGAACGGTCAGCGGCAGGCTCTTGTTGGTGGTGATGAACTCGACCTTGATGTCGCTGCGGGCTTCGGGGATGACCACGACGCGGGCCACCGCGTCCTTGATCTTGACCGAGGGTGCCGCCGCAGCCGCGCCGGTAAAGCCCAAGGCAGCCGCGCCGGCGGCCAGAACAAGAAGTGCACGCATCGAATTTTCCCCAGTCGGATCGCGTTGATGACGGGAAGCTAACGGCAGCGACCGCTTGAGACGACTTAATTCGAGGTCATGAGCGCAATGTCATAATTCGGCCTCAAGGCCGTCTTCGCGCCTTAGTCGGCAAGGATCGACAGGCTGAGGCCCAAACCAACACCCAGACCAAGCCCTGCGCCAAGGCGCGGATGGCGTCGCCCCATGGCCGTGACGAAGGCCGAGGCCCCGCGAACCTGCCCCATCAGTCCCGGCTCACAGGCGACGATCCGGTCGAACCGGCGCGACAGCCGATTCAGGCCCGGCATCCGGTCCAGCATGGCAACCTGGTCGGGTCGCGCATGGATCAGACCCTCGAAAACCGGCTCGGCCGGATCGGCGAAGTCGCGCTTGTAAGCTTCTTCGCTGGGACCAAAATCAACACGCCTGATCCCCTGCTCGGCCGCCACGCGGAGTGTGTCCAGGGTCATGAGGCTGCCCGGCGAATAGCGGGCATAGCCGGTGTCGTAGATGGGGAACCACAGATGGTGGCGATCCCCGCTGGTCAGGCCCAGTTCAGCGGCCACCACGACATCGCCTGCCGTAAGGGTCGCCAGCTTGAGGCCGAAATCGGGGTCCGTCGACTCTGCCAATCGGTGCAAAAGTGCAACCGTCCAGCCGCAGACGAAGATGTCGTACTGGTGGGTACGGTGCAGTTGCCGGCGCTTTCCGGCGATGATCCGGTCCAGCATCTCCGGGCTTGGTCGCTCGAAGCTGAACCCGACGGGCCCATGGTCGCGTTCCAGCGCCCGCCGCCGACGGCGCTTGTCCTTCAGAAAGCCCGCATTTCGACCTGCCGCATAGGTCTCGAATCCCGCCGAAAGATCCGAGGCCATGGCGTGGCGGAGCGAGAGTCCAACGCCATCGCCCGGGCCCTGCCCAATCATGCCCCGAACCCGGGCGCGTTCGGCGCCGAGCTGGCGAAGAATGGTGCCGAGGTCCAGATCAGCGCCGACCTGCGCCACGACGCCGTGGAAATCACTCATCGGGGCGCCGAGGGGCTGCAGCAGCCCGCCACGACGCTGATAGGGCAGAAATCCGATGATCTCGTCGTCGCGGCGCAGGATCGCGATACGCGCACCGGGCGCGACCGCCCCGGCGACGTCGATGTAACGAAGATCGAAATAGGGACTGCCAAGGGCAGGATTGGCGCGACGCAGGCTGGCCCAGCGAGCGCGTTCAGGCGCACCCAGTTCAGAGACCTTGATCGTCTCGATGTCGCCGCTGTCGCTCAAACTCGCCCCCCGAGCATTTTCGGGAGACTACGCGCACTCTTCCTAACAAGCGCTTTCGCTAAGCGCCGCCACGCCCGGCACGTGAACCGCCAGCCTGACGGGAACCGACTTGTAGGCCGGCGTTCCGCTGCGGGTGTCGCGATCCTCCAGGTCGATCAGGATGTTGGTTTCGGGATAGTAGGCCGCCAGACAGCCCCTGGGGATATCACGCGCCACCAGAGTGAAGCCGCGCACGACCCGCTGGCCGCCCGCGTCAAACGCCGCCGCCAGGTCGACACGCTCACCTGAGGCCAGTCCGCGCGCCGCAATATCCTCGGCATTGGCGAACACCACGTCGCGGCGCCCGAACACACCCCGATAGCGGTCGTTCTGGCCGTAGATCGTGGTGTTGTACTGGTCATGGCTGCGCAGGGTGGTCAGCAGCAGAACGGCAGGGTCGCCGCGACGCGGATCGCCGCCCCGGGGATCGTGCGCCATGAAGTTCGCCTTGCCCGACGCTGTGGTCCAGATCCGATCCGACGGCGGCACCGGCAGGCGGAAACCGCCGGGGACGCGAATGCGCTCATTATAGTTGTCGAAGGCCCCGGGAAACACGCGGGCGATCAGGTCACGGATGCGGTCATAGTCGGCGACCAGCCCCGACCAGTCGACAGTGTCATCCTGGCCCAGCACGGCTTGAGCGATCCCGGCGACGATGGCGGGCTCAGACTTCAGCTGCTCCGAAGCGGGCGGGTTCAGCCCCCGGGAGGCATGGACCATCGACATCGAGTCCTCGACCGTCACCGCCTGACGGCCGCTGGCCTGGATGTCGATCTCGGTGCGGCCCAGGCACGGCAGTAGCAGGCTCTCCCTGCCGACCAGCAGATGGGTGCGGTTGGGCTTGGTGGCGATGTGGACCGCAAAGTCCAGCCGGCGCATGGCCGCAAAGGTGCGGATCGGATCAGGCGCCGCCACCGCGAAATTGCCGCCCAGCCCCAGGAACACCTTGGCGGTCCCCTGCTCCATCGCCGCAATGGCTTCGACCACCGTATGGCCGTGATGGCGCGGCGGCTCGAAGCCGAACACGTCGCGCAGGGAGTCCAGCAGGGCTACCGCCGGCTTTTCGGCCACGCCGACCGTTCGCGCGCCCTGGACGTTGGAGTGGCCGCGCAGCGGACAGATCCCCGCCCCCGGCCGGCCGATATTGCCCTTCAGCAGCAGCAGATTGACCAGCTGCTGCACCGTGCCCGACGAGTCCCGATGCTGGGTCAGGCCCATGCCGTAACAGAGGATGGTCGCCTTTGACCGCGCATAGACAGCGGCGGCTTCCTCGATCTGGGCGCGGGTCAGGCCAGAGCCGGCAACGATCTCTTCCCAGGTCAGGGCGTCCAGCGCCTCGACCAGCGCCTCAAAGCCGGCGGTGTGCTCCGAGATAAAGTCGCGATCCACGGCCTGCAGGGCCAGGACGGCCTTCATCATGCCCTGCACCAACAGGGCGTCGCCGCCGATGGTCACCTGATAATAGGCCGAGGCGATGGGGGTTGAGGACAGGGTCGCCATCTCGACCGGATCCTGCGGCGAGGCGAACTTTTCCAGGGACCGTTCACGAAGCGGATTGAAGGCCAGGATCGTCGCGCCGCGCTTGGACGCCTCGCGCAGGGTCCCCATCATCCGGGGATGGTTGGTGCCCGGGTTGTGGCCAAAGCACAGGATCAAGTCGGCGTGGTCGAAATCCTCCAGCGTCACCGAGCCCTTGCCCATGCCGATCGAGTCCGGCAGGCCGACACTGGTCGGCTCGTGGCACATGTTAGAGCAGTCCGGGAAGTTGTTGGTCCCGAACCGGCGGCCCAGCAGCTGATACAGGAACGCCGCCTCGTTGGAGGCCCGGCCCGAGGCGTAGAACTCGGCCTGGTCCGGATGGTCCAGCGCCCGCAGCGCCGCCCCGGTTCGCGCAAAGGCCTCGTCCCAGCCGATCGGCCGATAGCGGTCACTGGCCGTGTCATAAGCCATGGGCTCGGTCAGCCGGCCCAGGTCCTCGATCTGGTGATCGCTCCAGGTCAGCAGCTCGCTCACCGTATGGCGTTCGAACACCTCGGGCGCGGCGCGCTTGCTGGTCGCCTCCCAGGCCACGGCCTTGGCCCCGTTCTCGCAGAACTCGAACGAGGAGGTGTGTTTGGGGTCGGGCCAGGCGCAGCCCGGGCAGTCAAAACCTTCAGGCTGGTTGGCCGACAGCAGCGTGCGCCCGCCCTCAATCACCGTCTCCTGATCCGTCAGCGCTCCGGCGACGGCCTTGAGCGCGCCCCAGCCGCCGGCCGGGCCGTCGTAGCGGCGGACACCCGGGATCTTGCTGGGGGGGATCTTTGCGTCCGACATCAGGCGGTCTCCATCGCGGCCTCGACCAGTCGGTCGGCGCGGGTGAACACGGTATGGCCGTCGGCCCGGGCCAGGGCCACCAGGGTCAGGCCCGCCTCCTCGGCCTTGCGGATGGCCAGATCGGTGGGGGCCGAGACCGCCACCAGGATCGGGCAACCGATGCGGACGGTCTTTTCGATCATCTCGAACGAGCAACGGCTGGTCACCAGAACAAAGCCGCTGTCGGCGTCCAGACCGCTGGAGGCCATCGCTCCGGCCAGCTTGTCCAGGGCGTTGTGGCGGCCGACATCCTCGCGCGACAGCAGGATGCGGCCCTCAATATCGGCGAAGGCGGCGGCGTGGGTCGCCCGGGTCAGGCGGCCCAGGGCCTGGGTCTCGCTCAGAGCGGCCAGCGCCCGCTGGATCGCCTGATGGGTCAGCGCCCGGCCCTCGCCAACGCGTGGCAGCGGTCGCACGGCATCGGCCAGGCGCTGGACGCCGCACAGGCCGCAGCTGGATCGCCCCTCCAGGGTTCGTGGCCGGGCCTTGCGCGGCGCGGCCTGCGGCGCAAGCCGCACGTCGGCCAACAGGCCCGGCTCTGCCTGCGTGACCTTGATCGCCAGGATATCGCCCGCCCCGGCGATGGCCTCGGTCAGGGTAAAGCCCCGGGCCAGATCCTCGATATCAGCCGGCGTCGCCATCAGGACGGTATGGGGCCGGCCGTTGAACGACAGCCCCACGGCGACCTCGTCAGGCACGGCGCGTTCAATGGGCTGGATCTCGGTGCCGGCGCGCCACTGGGCGGCGGCGCGGTGGGTGACGGAAGCGTTCGGCATGACCCTGAGCCTAACGCGCCGGGCGCCGTTCCGTCACGACAAATGCTTGGCGCGAGACCGCCAACGGCGCCCTGGCGCAGGTCGCGGGCTGCAAGTTGAAGGGAAAGCCGCAACGCACAGGTTCGCATCTTCGCCGGTTTGAGCGGCGAGTGTGGGGAGGCGGCGGAGCGTCCGGGCCAGGCCCGGAGGAGGGTTGTAGTGGAGTACCGTTTCGGCCTGAGCCGGAGCGCTCCGCGCGATCGTTGTCCGATGAGCCCTCGGGGCGCGGGGTTTTAACCCGCTTCCGATGAGAGGCCCCAGGCGGGCGGAAGGGAAGCGACCCTTCCGGTCCGTCCAGGCGATTTCAGCCCGGACCTGATGCGTTTCCGGCAAATCCGTCGCTCGGGGACTGATCCCTTCCCCGGCACAAGGCGCTCGCCTTCCCTGGAGGGACAGGCCTCACCTCGCAACCAGGCCCCGGGGCCCTTCGCGACGGCCGCCGGGACGCTACCCGCTCGACCGCCCCCACCGCACGTCAGGTCGCCAGCTGAACGCCCTCCCCCGCGATGGGGCGAGAGTGATTATGCGGGCAGTTTGGGGGGTGATGCGTCGATTTTGCATCGTGACGCTGGGTGGTGGGGTTAGGGCGTTGAATTTGCTGGGGTCGGCGCGGGGTTATCCCCGTGCGGGCACGGGGATAGAGGCGTTTGCGCTCTTCTCTTTGATAGAAGGGCGGAGTTAGCTGGGGCGGCGAACGCCGAGCGTGCCCTCGATCCATGCGACGATCAGGTTCATCGCCTGAGGATCGCTCATCATGCCGCCCAAGGTGCTCGGCTCCTCCTGATTGTCGGTGTGGGGTCGTTGTAGAAAGTGATTCAACCCTTCCAGCACGACGACACGAGCCTCTGGATTTTGCTTGAGCGCCTCGCGTGCGACCGGAGCATTCTGATCCGAAGACACCATGATGTCCTTCGTGCCGTAGATGAGCAGCGCCGGGCCTCGGAGACGGCGTAAAGTCTCGGCCGGGCGATAGGGCAAGACGTCTCGCACGGAAACGTCGGTGAAGCCGGCCACCATGGCCTCAGCGGCGTCTGGGGGAATGCGACCGGCCTTCACGCCAGCCGCGATAGCCTCGGAAATCCGCGCGCGAACGATCGCGGTATCGGAACTGGTCTGGACGATCTCCACGAGGCTATCCACGAACCGGCGCTGATCTTCATAAGAGCCGCCTTGAGGCCATTGCATCACCAATTGGCGAGCGACCTGATCACTGACGATCTGGGTTGCTGATACGGCTGGCGCAACCTGCATCACCACCCCGCGCAGTCGCTTGTCGCGGACCGCCAGCGCCGGCGCGATCACGCCGCCCTGGCTAGAGCCCAGTACGAGGATGCGAGATGCGTCGATATCCCGGCGCGCGCGCAACAAGGTCACGGCCGCCTCCGCGTCGGCGGAAAGCCGCTCTATCGTCTCGCTTCGCTCTCCGCTCGATTGGCCACAGCCACGCTTGTCATACTCCAGGGTCGCGATCCCAGCGGCCAGTAGACTCTCGTTGAGGCGCGAGAAGCCGCCGCGCACTTGCGGCCCCGACCCTCCCAGCATCAGGACCACCGGGAACGGCGCCTTGCCCAGCGGTGTCCGCAAGGTTCCCGCCAGCCGCGCGCCGTCCGACGCTGTGATGACCACTTCCCGCGTAAGGCTGGCAGGTTTGTAGTTTCGAGCGATGGCGTCCAATTCGACGTGGCTTGGCGTTCCGCGGAGGATCACGGCCGGTCCTAACGTAACCGGCCCACCCGCGCGGCCTAGGTGCAGGGTAAGCGCATCCTTGGTGGACGCCGCGTCGGTCTTGGCCACGCCCGAGATCGTGATCCGCCGCCATTCCCCGGCCCCGACGATCTCGCTTTGGGCGAAGGTCGGATAAGGCGGCGCATTGGCCAGGAGCAGGGCAGAGACCTTGGCCGTCGACGGAGCCTTCAGCCAAACCACGGCCGTGTAGACCTCCCCTGCCTTGACCGCGCTCTTGAACTCGGCGACCGCGCCACTGCTCCAGGGATCCTTGGTTTCGATCGGCGTCATGTCGGCGGCTACGCCGCCTGGCACACCCGCGTCGTGAAGAAGACGGGTTCGAGCGCCGAACACCGTCCAGCCATCGGCATGCGTGACGCTTACCACCTCAGCCGCACGCGCCAAGGGTGCGCCGATCATCAGAAACAGAACCAGAATGAGAAGCCGCAACGTCCACTCCATCAAGACTGCTTGCGGCAATACAGCCACAGGCTGCTCGATCAAGACAGCGCCTTTTCCTGGCCCAGCCGCGCGGCCGACCCCTGCGGCTTGGCAGAGCCCCCCAAAGCAAAAGGCCCCGGCGTTTCCGCCGGGGCCTTCGCAATCAGATCAGCTTGTCGCTGAAGATCGGTCGACTACTCGACGATTTTCGCGACGACGCCAGCGCCGACCGTACGGCCGCCTTCGCGAATGGCGAAGCGCAGACCCTGGTCCATGGCGATCGGGGTGATCAGCTCGACGTCCAGCTCGGCGTTGTCGCCCGGCATGATCATTTCCACGCCTTCGCGCAGCTTGATGATCCCGGTCACGTCGGTGGTGCGGAAGTAGAACTGCGGGCGATAGTTGGTGAAGAACGGGGTGTGACGGCCGCCTTCTTCCTTGGTCAGGATATAGGCCTCGGCCACGAACTTGGTGTGCGGGGTGATCGAGCCGGGCTTGCAGAGAACCTGACCGCGCTCGACGTCTTCGCGCTTGGTGCCGCGCAGCAGAACGCCGACGTTGTCACCGGCTTGACCCTGGTCGAGCAGCTTGCGGAACATTTCGACGCCCGTGCAGGTCGTCTTCTGAACCGGACGGATGCCGACGATTTCGACTTCTTCGCCGACCTTGACGATGCCCTTTTCGATACGGCCCGTGACCACGGTGCCGCGGCCCGAGATCGAGAACACGTCTTCGACCGGCATCAGGAAGGGCAGGTCCAGCGGACGCGCCGGCTGCGGGATGTAGTCGTCAACCGTCTGCATCAGCGCCAGGATCGACTCTTCGCCGATCTTGGGGTTGCCACCGTCGATGGCGACCTTGGCCGAGCCCTTGGTGATCGGAATGTCGTCGCCGGGGAAGTCATACGACGAAAGCAGCTCGCGCACTTCCATCTCGACCAGCTCGAGCAGCTCTTCGTCGTCGACCAGGTCGACCTTGTTCATGTAGACGACCAGGGCGGGCACGCCGACCTGACGGGCCAGCAGGATGTGCTCGCGGGTCTGGGGCATCGGGCCGTCAGCGGCCGAAACCACCAGGATAGCGCCGTCCATCTGCGCGGCGCCGGTGATCATGTTCTTCACATAGTCGGCGTGGCCGGGGCAGTCGACGTGGGCATAGTGACGGTTGGCCGTCTCATATTCCACGTGGGCGGTGTTGATCGTGATGCCGCGGGCCTTTTCTTCCGGCGCAGCGTCGATGTCGGCGTAGTTCATCGCCTTGCCGCCGCCGACCTTGGCCAGCGTGATGGTGATCGCAGCCGTCAGCGTCGTCTTGCCATGGTCAACGTGACCGATGGTGCCGATGTTGCAGTGCGGCTTGTTACGTTCGAACTTTTCCTTGGCCATCGTCTCTACCTTCGCGCCGGCGGCTATGATTGTGGGTCGTCATATATAGGGAGCTGGAGCGGGTACCGGGACTCGAACCCGGATCCTCAGCTTGGAAGGCTGCTGCACTACCTTTGTGCTATACCCGCCCAATACACCCCATCGGGCTTGCGGGGTCGCGTCGGCTCCCGGTCTCTGGCTTTGGAACCTGTCTCGACCGCCTCGAGGGAGCTCTCACGCGCGTGGTGGGGGAAGCAGGACTCGAACCTGCGAAGGCGTACGCCAGGGGATTTACAGTCCCCCCCCTTTGCCACTCGGGACATTCCCCCAGCGCGCGTAGAGAGACCTCAATGCGACCTTTCCTTTTTCACGACCCTCGGCGAACCGCCTGTCGTGAAAAAGGAACAAAAGCTTCCTTGAGCCGGGGTGGACGGTGCTAAAGCAGCGCCGTCCTGGCTCGCGGAAACCCTCAGGGCCCCAAATCGGAGCGCGTCTTATAGTGTCCTCTCATTCCGAACGCAACGACCGCCGGAAGCCTTCTGAGCCTGGACGCGATATTCGTTCCAAGCCACGGAAACCACACGGCTTTTCCAAGGGCGCAAACGACGAAAAAGACTGGATCTGGGGTTTTCACGCTGTTGAAGCGGCTCTGGCGAACCCCGCGAGACCCGCTCCGAAGCGTCTTCTGGTCACTGCAGAACGCGCCAAACGACTCGCGCCGAATCTGGCGAAGCTGCCGTGCCTGCAGGTGCTGGAGAACAACGAGATCGCCCGGCACCTGCCGTCCGGTGCCGTTCACCAGGGCCTGGCGCTGAAGATCGACCCGCCCGAATCCCTGTCGATCGCCGAGCTGGGGACCCCGGCCAAGGGGGTGCTGGTCATGCTGGACCAGATCACCGACCCGCAGAATGTCGGTGCCATCTTCCGCTCGGCCGCCGCCTTCGGCGTGCGCGGCGTGATTCTGCAGGATCGCCACGCGCCGGCCCTGTCGGGCGTGCTGGCCAAGACCGCCGTCGGCGCCGTCGACAAGATTCCCTATGCCCACGTGGTCAATCTTTCGCGGGCGCTGGAGGAACTGGCCGACATGGGCTGGCGCGCCATCGGCCTGGCGGGAGAAGCAGAACAGACCCTGGATGTCGTGCTCGACGGGGGCCCGACGGTGCTGGTGCTGGGATCCGAAGGCGAAGGTGTCCGCCGGCTGGTCGCCGAGCACTGCGACGCCATGGGAAAAATTGCCATGCCTGGGGGCTTTGAAAGCCTCAATGTGTCCGCTGCGGCGGCGATTGCGCTCTATGAAGCGTCAAGACTTCGCGTGAAGGATGAAATCAGTTCGTAAAACGAGGTTAACCGTTTTGATTTCGTCACAGCCTCATGGTCTTGTCATGGGCAGTTATCCGCAGGCATCGTCTGGCGGAGGAATCTGACATGGGATCGGGGGACCCGATGTTTGGACGTAACATGCGGCTGGCGGCTCTGGGCGCGACGGCAACAGGCGTTTTGTTGTTGGGGGGATGTGGCGGCGGCGACAAGGTCGCGTCTGCTCCGCCCGCCACGGTAGATGTCGCGGACGCGGGCGCGCAGAGCCCGCCTGAGCTTCTGGGTGCCCCAGCGGCGCCCGACGCCAGCACAGCCCCTGACGGCCTGCTCGGGGCGGCTACGACGCCGACCGCGCCGGTCACCAGCGCCGAGATTCCGGCCGCAGCGCCTGTCGCAGCAGTTCCCCCGCCCGTCGTGACGCAGTCTGGTACCCTCAAGACCTGGCGTCGGCCTGACGGCACTCTGGTTACGGCCATGCGCCCGATCGCCAATCCCAGGGCCCCTCGCCCGGTCCGCCACGCGGCCGCGAAACCGAATGTCGCGCCGGCAAAGCCGCAGCTTGCTGCGGTCTCGGCCAAGCCCGCGCCCAAGCTTGTCGTCGCCGCCCCCGCGCCCAAGACTGTTGCTGCCGCTCCGGTTCTGAAACCTGTTGCGCCGCCCAAGGCGCCGGCAGCGCTGGCCAAGGCACCGACCCCGGCGATCCCCGCCGCGACGCCCGCCGCCAAGCCGTTGACGAAGCTGGAAGCCCTGCAGGCCGCCGTCGCGCCGACGGCGACCAAGGACGCCGTCCTGTCGGCCGGCGACAGCCTGGCGACCGGCCAGCCCGGCCAGGTCACCCTGTCGCTGCCTGCCACCCTGGGCGACATGGTCAAGACCCAGGCCGCCAAGCTGGGCCTTGGCAAGGCCGCCAAGACGACAAGCGCCTACGCCACACTGAATGGCGAAGGCTATGAAGTGACGCCCAACGGCCGCCAGACCGCCGTCGTCAAGCCGGGCGAGGCCACCACCTTCGCCTGGCAGGTCAAGCCTGGCGCCGACGCCAAGGGTCAACTCCAGACCCAGTTCGGACTGGAGCTGAGCGGCGCAAAGCCAGCCCAGTCCTTCTCGCTGGGCGAGATCACCAAGCGCGTCACGCCCCTTCCCGAAAAGGCCAAGGCCGCAGCGGGTGGGCTGATGTCCAAGCTGAACCTTCCGGGCCTGAACGGCGAGGTCAGCCTGCCGGGGATTGGCAAGGCACCGCTCAAGTCCGTGATCGGCGGCGCCCTGGTGTTGCTGGCCGTCGTCATCCTGGCGATCCTGTCGCGCAACGCCGCTGTAAGCCGGGCCCGCGCCGAGCAGCGTCGCAAGTTCCGCACCCTGACCGACTATGGCCGTAACGATCTTGAGCAGGACGACGCCCCGCCGAGCGCCGGCAATGTAGGCTTTGTCAGCCCGATGGTCGCGGCGGCCGCCGGAGCCACGGCGGCGACAGCGTTTGCGTCGACTCAACAGGACGACGCCCCGTTCACCCTCAACCCCGCCGACGTTGGACAGACCAGTGTTGCGGAAACGGCCGATCCCATGATGGTCGAGCCCGCGCCTTTGCCGGTCGCATCGATCGTCGAGGTCAGTCCCGAAGTCGAGGCCCCTGCCGAACCGGTCGTGGCTGCCGAACCCGTCGCCTATGTGAACCCGATGATCGCCGCTACGGCCCCGCCGGCGCTGGAAACCTCGACCGAGATCCCGGCCGTGGCCGAGGTTACCGAGGCCGTCCACGTCGAGAGCGCCGAGCCCGAACCCGCAGCGGAGCGCACGCTGGAGCCCGCCCACTAAAGCCATCAGGCCTCGCATAGGACCCTTCGGAGCAGCCAAAGAGGCTCTGAATCAGACGTTTGGAGCGTGATGGTCGCCGAATGCTCTCAAATCTTCAGCCGTCACGCTCTAAGGTCACGGCTTGCAACGTTGCCCGCGCTGCCGCATTGAGACGCCATGTTTGATACATTGATTGCCCAGGCGGGCGGGCTCGACGGCCCGGTCATGGCCTTTCTGCAAGTCCTGATGATCGATCTGGTGCTGGCCGGCGACAACGCCGTGGCCGTGGGCCTGGCGGCCGGCGGCCTGCCGGTCAAGGAACGCCGCAAGGTGATCCTCTACGGTCTGGGCGCGGCGGTCGTGCTGCGGATCGGCTTTGCGCTGATCACCACCTGGCTTCTGGGCGTGATCGGTCTGCTTCTCGCCGGCGGCGTTCTGCTGCTTTGGGTCTGCTGGAAGATGTGGCGCGAGATGCGCGAGCAGGTCACCCACGATGAGGCCGACGCCATGGCCTCGATCGACGGGGATCCTTCGACCGAGCCCCGCGCACGGCCGGTCAAGAGCTTCAAGCAGGCCTTCATCCAGGTTCTGATCGCCGACGTCTCGATGTCGCTGGACAATGTGCTGGCCGTGGCCGGCGCAGCGCGCGAGCACCCCGGCATCATGGTGTTTGGCCTGCTGCTGTCGATCGCGCTGATGGGCCTGGCCGCATCGGCCATCGCCAACCTGCTGCACAAGCACCGCTGGATCGGCTTCGTCGGCCTGGCCATCGTGCTGTATGTCGCCACACACATGATCTGGGAAGGCCACCGCAGCGTGGTCATGGATCTGGACAAGACCGACGCCTACAACGCCTCCGCACCGGCCTTCCTCGATATCGGCTCTGAAGAACTGGCCGACCACGAGAAACACCGAAAATAGCGGCTCAACGCCCCGGCAGAGGCGGCATGTCCAGCCGCCGGGCGTGCGCCATCTGGCCATAAAGCCGAAGGATCGCATGATCGAGCGGCCTGTCGCCGGCGATCTCGACCGCCTCGTGCAGAGCAATCAGCGACCGACGCAGAACGGCGTTTGAGGCATCCAGAGCCGCCAGGGTCAGCTCCCTGTCCTCGGCCGGAGCCGCGACCAAAGGCTCACCATAGGCGGGCGCGGCCTGCGCCAGGATCGCGCGGATGGCGGCATTCTCCCAGACCCGGGCGGCTACGCCGCGCTCGGCCTCCTGCGCCGCCAGCAGCGATAGCAGGGCCACCACCCCGACCTTACCGGCCATGAACTCGCCGGCGGATTCGGGCGGCGGCGCATCGGCCATGCAGAGAAAGTTGCCAACCAGGATATCAGGCAAGCTCGGGGTCATGACAGGCCCTCCAGGCGCATCAGTCGGTCAGCCAGGATCTGGTCGTGACGGCGGGCCGTGTACCAGCCCGAAATCGCCAGAACGGGATCCTTGAAGCCGCCATTTCGGTATTCACGCGCCGCCGAGGTCCAGATCGCCTGGCCCTTGACCGCCGAAAACAGTTCCCACCAGGCCAGGGCCTCAGGATTGATCTGCAAGCCACTGGCCTCTGACCAGAGGCGCAGGGCGTCAGAGCGCGGGATCATCCCTGCCACCCGGTCCTCGTCATAGTGCCCCCACAGCGGATCGATGGCCCAGGCCAGGTCCTCCAGCGGATCCCCCAGATGGGCCATCTCCCAGTCGAGGATCGCCAGGATGACGCCCTGGCCATCGTGCAGGAAATTGCCGGTGCGGTAGTCGCCGTGCACCACGCGCACGGCCACCGCAGGCGGCGGCGGCGCGCGTCGCAGACGGCGGATCGCCGCCCGCACAATGGGCTGGGGATGCTGCTCGTCGGTCTCGATGACGTTGGACCAATGGTCTAGCGCCACGCGCCAGCAATCCTCCGGCGCCGGCAATGGCGCGGTCGCGCCCAACGGCAGTTGCGACGGATCGGCCGCCGCGATGGCGCCCAGCGCTGTAAAGAAGGACTCTCCTATCGCCTGGGCGTGGGGTCCATAGGGCTGGACGGTGAAGGGCGAGGCCGCCGCACCGCCGTCGACCCGCTCCATGATGAAGAAGGGCCGCTCCAACTCCGCGCCCTGGGCCTCCAGCACGATCGGTTCGGGCACCGGTGCGCGGCCGTGGAAGGACTGGAAGGCGAGATATTCCAGACTGCGGTCGGTGTCGATCAGGCTGCCCGGCGGATCGCGGCGCAGGATCAGCGGCCGCAGGGTGCCGCCCACCGTCGCATCGAAGCGATAGGTCTCGCGACTGGCCCCACCGGGAATCCGCGAGAGGCCCGCGACCTGGGTCGGCGCGCCCCAATGACGGGTGAGATAGAGTTCAAGACGCTCGGACAGGGTCATGGTGCGACATCCAGCAGCGACGCAAAGCCCGACGGAGCGTGCGGCCCCAGGGCCAGCTGCTCGAACACCCCTCGCCCCACCCGGGTGCGTCCCGAGGCATCAACATAGGTCACACGGCTCAGCGCCTGGACATGCAGGTGGTACGGCAGGCGACGATCAAGGTCGGCCGTCACAAAGTCCTCGCGTTCAACCGCCAGCTCGCCGTGATTGAGCCCATGCCCCCATTTGGGATGGCCATAGCCCAGCCCCAGCATGAAGAACTCGCTCTGCGGTTCGATGCGTGCCGAAGCGCCGCCCCCCAGATCGAGTGTGGCGGCGGTCGCATTGCGCGTCCCCGAACGCCAGGCGACCTCGCAGGTCACGGGATGAAACTCCCCTTCCCCGTCCTCGCGCTGGCCATCGGCCAGCCACAGCGCACGACGGTTCCACGGGCGTCCCAGTTCGTCGTCATTGCTGTGAAAGAAGAGGCCGCCATCGTCGAAATTGCACGGTGACCAGAGCCAGAAGAACTGCGGCGCCATCGGCGGGGCCAAGTCCTGCGAATCGCGGGCACCGACCGGACGCACGCCCCAGGACCGGTCACGCGTGCCCACAAAGCCCTCGAGGTCGGAACGCACACCGTCCACCTCGATCCAGCCGCTATAGCGACCGTTTTGGGTCAGGCGGGTATAGTCCATGAAGGTGCGCGGGCCGTTGCGACGGATGAAGCGCGGCTCCTCCACCGGGAAAGCACGGCCCTCAAAAGCGATCTGGGCATGAATGCCGTGTTCCGGTGCGTTCACGGTCAGGGTCAGCCGGCGCAAGGGTTCGACGACCGCGATACCGATGGGCCCGACGGTCAAATCCATCCGCTCCATCTTCAGCCAGCGGCTGGCGTGCAGATTGACCTGTTTGCCATCCTTCATCACGCAAAAGGCAGCGTCGGCGATGTTCAGATGCGGATAGACACCAAACGCGGCGGCGAAGAAGAGATCGCTTCCATCACCATCCGGCGCATAGCCATTGAAGAAATAGCGGTCGTAGAAATTGCGATCCGTACCGGCATAGGCCACCGGCTCCGGCGTCTGGTGGATTGGGTAGTCGTCGCCCCAGGTGAGCGCCATGCCGTCCTCCCGCCTCTCCGCGCCGAGGCCCTCTGACGGGGTGGCTTTACGGACAGATGAACAACGTTAAGGTCGCGGCGACCGAATGCAACCGTGACGGAACGTCAAGCTAATGGCCTTTTGGACTCCCCGAACCTGGACCGGCCTGGCGGCGATGAGTGGCCTGTGCGCCGTGGCCGTGGGGGCCTTCGCTGCCCACGGCATCGATTCGCCAAAGGCCGCCGATTGGCTGCGTACGGGCTCGAGCTACCAGATGTACCACGCCCTGGCGGTTCTGGCGGCGCTGGGCCTGCGGCGGGCCGGGGTGCGCAGCATGGGCGCTGTCGCGGCGCTGTTCCTGCTGGGCACGGGGCTGTTCTCGGGATCGCTCTACGCGATGGCCTTTGGCGCACCGCGCATTCTGGGCGCCGTCACCCCGGTGGGCGGCGTGGCCTTCCTGCTGGGCTGGGCGATCATGGCGTGGAGAGCCTTTTCGCTTCGTCCCGCGCCGGCCGTTAAGGCCTGAGGCCGCACTGCCGCGCCTCAATGGGCGGCAATGACCCGTGACATGGCGGTGACGCGGGACGCCCTTTTATCCGGCTTGCGGCGACCCGATCCCGACGTCACGGTGATCGGCAATCATACAGGGCTGGAAAACGAGCAGGAGACACCATGAGCCGCCAGGACCAGCACCCCCTTGCCCCCCCGATGCCGCAGCCGTCGTTCGCCACGGTCAATGGCATTCGCATGGCCTATTACGAAGCCGGCCCCAGAACGGGCGTTCCGATCGTGCTCTGCCACGGCTTTCCCGAATTTTCCTACTCCTGGCGACATCAAGTAGCGGCCCTGGCGGCTGCGGGACGCTGGGTGATCGCCCCCGACCAGCGGGGCTATGGCCTGACCGAGCGCCCCGAGACGATCGAGGCCTACGACATGGAGCACCTGACCGGCGACCTTGTGGGCCTGCTGGACCATCTGGGCGTCGAAAAGGCAGTGTTCTGCGGCCATGACTGGGGCGGCATCATCGTCTGGGCCATGCCGCTGATGCACCCGAGCCGGGTCGCCGGCGTGATCGGTCTGAACACGCCCTTCACCCCTCGCCTGCCCCTGGATCCCATCGCGATGTATCGCCGGGCGTATGGCGACCAGATGTATATCGTCCATTTCCAGACGCCTGGCCTGGCCGACGCCCAGTTGGGTGCCGACGCCGAAAAGACCATCCGCTTCTTCATGCGCGCCCCGGGCGACAGCGTCGAAGCCTTCGAAGCGCGCCCGGCCGAACGCAAGAGCCTGGCGCTGCAGGAGGGTCTGGCCCGCTACGATCCCGCCACCGATCCCCTGCAGTTCCTGCGCCCAGAGGAACTGGCGGTCTTCGCCGAGACCTTTTCGCGCACAGGCTTTACGGGCGGCATCAACTGGTATCGCAACTTCACGCGTAACTGGCAGCGCTCGGCCGACCTGCCGCGCACCATTGACCACATCCCATGCCTGATGGTGATGGCCGAGCATGACGTCGTCCTGCCGCCCTCGCTATGTGACCGCATGCACGAACAGATCGCCGACCTGGAGAAGGTACTGATCAAGGGCAGCGGCCACTGGACCCAGCAGGAAAAGCCCGCCGAGGTGAACGCCCTGCTGATTGACTGGATGAACCGGCGCTTCCCGACTTGAACCGTCAGCGGCCGCTACGGCCCATCTGATCGGCCCGGCGGCGCATGGCCGCCGCCAGTTGCAGCAGGGCCAGGGCCGAGACCTCATCGCGCTCGGCGGCGCGCATTGTGTAAACCTGGGCCAGGGCGAACAGCGCCTCGGCGCGATCCACGCCGCCGTCGGCGAAGGTTTCGCCGATGGTCAGGTCCAGCTGGGCCAGCTGGCGCGGCGTCAGCATGGCCAGCAGTTCTTCGTCGGTGAGATCTTCAGGCGAGTCCATTTGCCAAACATAGCAAGTCGGCAGCCAGACGCATCCCCCTGAGCTTTCCTGCGATCTTCCGTTCACAGCCGGCGGTGAAGCGCGGTAGGATTGCCCATGGACCGCAACGCCTCTTCCATCGTCATGTCGTCGGCTGGCCGACGTAGCCTTTTCCGGGAGGTCGAGCCCTATTCATTCGGCTGGATGCCCACCGGCGGTCCGCACGAGATCTATTATGAGGAATGCGGCAATCCGCGCGGCAAGCCCTGCGTGATCCTGCACGGCGGCCCGGGCGGGGCGGTCAATCCGACCATGCGGCGCTTCTTCGATCCGGCCAAGTGGCGGATGGCCCTGTTCGACCAGCGCGGTTGCGGCCGCTCGCGGCCCAATGCCAGCCTCGACGACAACACCACCTGGAGCCTGATCGAGGACATCGAGCGGCTGCGAGAGCATCTTGGCGTCGAGAAGTGGACCGTATTCGGCGGCTCCTGGGGATCAACCCTGGCCCTGGCCTACGCCATCAAGCATCCCGACCGGGTCGAGGGCCTGGTGCTGCGCGGCATCTTCCTGCTGACGGAAAAGGAACTGCGCTGGTTCTATCAGGACGGTGCCTCAATGCTGTTCCCCGACGCCTGGGAGCGCTTCCTGGCCCCGATCCCGGAAGAAGAGCGCGGCGACCTGATGGCCGCCTATCACCGTCGCCTGGTGGCCCCCGACCGCCGCGTTCAGCTGGAAGCCGCCGCCGCCTGGAGCCAGTGGGAGGGAGACACCATTTCTCTTCGCGGACCTGAGGCCCGGCCTCCCAAGTTCAACGAAGAAGACTTCGCCGTCGCCTTCGCCCGCATCGAGTGCCACTTCTTCACCAACCGGGGCTTCTTCGAGCACGACGGGTGGATCCTGAAGAACATCGACACGATCAGGCACATCCCCGGCTGGATCGTGCAGGGCCGGTTCGACGTGGTCACACCGCTGGACAGCGCCTGGTCGCTGCACAAGGCCTGGCCCGAGGCGCGCTTCGACATTATCTGGGACGCCGGCCACGCCTCGACCGAGCCGGGCGTGATCGACGGGCTGGTGCGGGCTACCGACGCGGCTTTGGTGTCGTAGAGCCCTCAGGCACTACATCAGCGAGCCTTTGCCGCTGGTCACTTCGGTATAGCGGTGAACCCGCACGGCCTGGATCAGGCCAAAGCCGATCATCACCGTCAGCATCACGGTGCCGCCGTACGACAGCATCGGCATCGGCACACCCACGACCGGCGCCAGGCCCATGACCATGGCCCCGTTGATCAGCACATAGAGCGCGAAGGTGGCGATGGTGCCGGCGGCGGCCAGGCGGCCGAAATGGCTGTGGCTGATCGAGGCGATCCGCAAGGCCATGAAGATCACCGCGCCATACAGGAACAGCACCCCGAAACAGCCCAGGAAGCCGAACTCTTCTGCCAGGGTGGCGAAGATGAAGTCGGTCTGCTTCTCGGGCAGGAAGTTCAGCTGGCTCTGCGAGCCCAGGCCAAAGCCCTTGCCCAGAAGACCGCCCGAGCCCAGGGCGATCTTGGACTGCAGGATCTGGTAGCCGTCGCCCGAGGGGTCTTTCTCAGGATAGAGGAAGGTGAACACCCGGTTTCGCTGGTAGTCGTGCAGAACGAACATCACGAACGGCGGGATCGCCACCAGCAGCCCCACAATCCCTCCGAGGATCACCCGCCACGACAGTCCCGCCAGCACCACGATGGCCAGGCCCGTGGAGGCGATCAGCAGGGCTGTGCCGAGATCGGGCTGGTGAGCGACCAGCAGAACCGGGGCCGCGATCATCAGCACCGGTGCCACCAGCCGCCAGGACAGTCTGGCGCTGTCAGCCGAGAGGCCGTGATAGTAGCGCGCCAGCGCCAGAACGAGCCCGATCTTCATGATCTCGGAAGGCTGAAAGCGAAAGCCGCCGATCGACAGCCAGCGCTGGGCGCCCAGCGAGATATCCCCCACCACCTCGACGGCGACCAGCAGCCCAAGGCCCACAAAGTAGAGGGGGTAGGCGATCATGAACCAGATGCGCAGGTCCACCATGGCCAGCATGACCATCATCACAAAGTAGAGGCCAAACCGGATAAGGTGTTTGGCTGCCCAAGGCTCCCAGGAGGAGCCGGCGATGGAGAACATCATCAGGGCGCCCGTCCCGGCGATCAGGCACAGGACCAGGCAGAAGGTCCAGTCGATCTCCATGAACTTGATGATCGGCCGGTCGCGCTCGCCGGGCCGGCTGAGTCCGCCACTGAGGGTCATGGGCGCGGCTCCTGCGGCGTGGTCGGTGGCGCACTCACGACAGGATCTTCAGGAGCGGCCCCCTCCATCAGTTCCTCGACCGGCGCCTCAGGCAGGGGCATGGGCTTTTCGATGCGGGCCCGGATTTCCGGATCCTTCAGAAGGGCCACGCGCATCACTTCGCGGGCCCGCGGCGCGCCGGCCGTGCCGCCGCCCAGACCGCCATGCTCGATGATCACCGAGACGGCATAGCGCGGATCATCATAGGGCGCGAAGGCCACGAACAGGTTGTGGTCCTTGAGCCGCCAGCGCACGTCCTTGCTGTCGCGCGAGACGCCCTTGTCGAAGCTGCGCACCTGCGCCGTGCCGGTCTTGCCGGCCATCTGGATGTCGCCCAGCCCCAGTTGGCTGTTGGTGTAGGCGGTGCCGCCGGCCGCCGACACGGCCGCCATGCCTTCGCGCACATAGGCCAGGTGCTCGGGCGAGAACGGCAGGTCAGGAACCGCCGCGCCGCTGGGCTGCTCGACGCCGCCGAGTGTCTTGATCAGACGGGGCAGCAGGGCCTTGCGGGCATTGGCCATCCGCGCGGTCATGACGGCCAGTTGGAGGGCATTGACGGTCAGGGCCCCCTGCCCGATCCCGTAGCTGGGCGTTTCGCCCGGAAACCAGATCTGGTTGGCCGGATTTTTCTTGAACGCCCGCTTCTTCCAGGCCCGGTCAGGCACCAAGCCCTTTTTCTGCCCCGGAATGCCGATGTCGAAGGTCTGCCCGAACCCCATGGCGCGAGCGGCTTCAGCGATCACATCCGGGCCGATCTTCAGCGCCGTTTGATAGAAATAGATGTCGCACGAGTTCTTGATGGCATCGTGCATGTTCTGGGGACCGTGGCCGTCCTTCTTGTGGCACCGCCAGGTCCGCCCCCCGTAGTACCAGCTGCCAGAGCACCCGATCCTGATCTCGGGATCAATGCCCGCCCGCAGGGCCGCCAAGGCAACGGTCGGCTTGAAGGTCGAGCCCGGCGGAAAGGTGCCGGTCATGGCCTTGTCCAGCAGCGGCTTGCGCTCATACTCGGCCAGCGCCTTGTATTCCGGACCGCTGAGGCCGCGCACGAAGCGGTTGGCGTCAAAGCTGGGCGCCGAAGTCATGCACAGCAGGTCACCGGTGCGGCAGTCCATCATCACAATGGCCCCGCTCTCTTCGCCCATGACCTCAAGCGCGCGGTTCTGGATGTCGGCGTCGAGGGTGAGGCGGATCTCCTTGCCTGGCGTGGGCCGGATATCGCCTTCCGGGTCCAGACGCACCACGCGTCCAAGGGAGTCGACCTCGGCCTTGGTGGCCCCGGCGCGCCCGCGCAGGTCCTGATCGAAAGCCTTCTCGACGCCCTGCTTGCCGATCCGGAAACCCGGATGGTGCAGCAGGTCCTGGTCCTGGGTGGGATCGTCCTTGGCGGCGTCAAGGTCGCGGTCCGATACCTTGGCCACATAGCCGATCACGTGGGCGAATGCGCCGCCGAACGGATAGACCCTCACCTCGCCCATGTCGGCGGTTACGGCCGGCAGCTCTGGCGCGCGGATATTGACACGGGAGAACTCCTCCCAGCTCATGTCCTCCATCACCGCCACCGTTGCCTTGCGCGGCGCGCGGTCCAGTTCGCGCAGGATCCTCGCCCGCCGCGATCCGTCGATGGGCACCAGCTTGGACAGGTCGTCCAGCACAGCCTCGGCGTCCAGCCCCTTGTCCTTGGTGACCAGCAGACGGAAGTTGGGCCGGTTGGAAGCCAGGGCAACGCCGTTGCGGTCCAGGATCAGGCCCCGCGGTGGCGGCATCAGGCGATAGTTGAACTGGTTGCCGGCTGAAAGCTTCTGGTAGCGCTGGGCCTCGACCAGCTGAAGCTGCGCGAGGCGACCGCCCAGGGCCAGAAGACCCGCGCCTGCCAGGCCGCCCATCAGAAACGCCCGGCGGTGAAACACCCCCTGGCGCTCATTGACTTCGAAGAAAAAGATCGACGGTTCGCTCATGGCCCTACCGGAACCGCACGTCGGCGTCGTCGAAACGATCGACCAGACGGTGGGCGAACGGGAAAAGCAGCACCGTGGCCAGGAACTGCCAGAACACCGCCAGGAGGCTGGGCGTGGCCAGGCTGTCGAGCGTGGAGAACAGGAAGCTGGCGGTCATGGCCACAGCCGTCACGCCCGCGAACCAGGCCCACATGATCGGGCGGCTTTGTCCGGTCATCATGTTGCGCGCAGCCAGCACAGTGGCATAGGCCGTCAGCAAAGACAGGCCCCACAGCCCCAGGGGACCACCCCAGAACAGGTCAAGAAACAGGCCAAGCAGCAGGATCGCGAACGGCGCCAGGATCGAAGGCCGGATCAGGGCCCAGGCGAAGGCCGGAACCATCGCAAACAGCGGCTCGGGCAGTTGCAGTCCCCAGATACGGATCGGGGCCGCAAACACATAGGTCGCGACGACGCACATCAGCAGGGGCGCGGCCAGCCAGCGCGCCGGGTGCAGGGGCCTGGCGCCGCCAAGGCTCATTGCGGTGTTCCGGCTGGGGCCGCTGTCGGCGTCGCGGTCGCCGGCGGCCCCGGACGTGGGGCGGCGGGCGGCCTCGTTGCAGGGCTGGTCGGCGCCGCTCGGGGTGCCTCTGGCCTGGCCGTCGGCGGCGTGCTCAGGATAGAGGTCTGCGGATCCTCGGTCGTCACCGGAGGCAGGCTGCGGGCCAGCAGTTGCTTCTCATCGGCCAACTGGGCGAAGTCCCTGAAAAGCAGGATGCGCACGAAATCGATGGCGGCATCGTCAGCGAACAGAACCACGCGCCAGCGGCCGTCCAGTCCCTTGACCGCTGCGCCCACAGGCAGGCCGCGCGGCACCACGCCGCCGTCGCCCGACGTCACCACCCGGTCGCCCTGCTGGATCGGCTCAGCGCCGCGCAGATAGTCGAGCTTGGGATTGGGACCGCCATCACCCGTCAGGATGGCGCGAGCATTGGTGCGGTCGATCATCACCGGCGTGCGCGAGGCGATGTCGGTCAGCAGCAGCACGCGGCTGACGCCGTTCGAAACCCCAACCACACGGCCAACCAGGCCCCGCTCGTTCAGAACGGGATTGCCGACCACAACACCCTTTTCAGAGCCGGCGTCGGCCAGGCGGGTATTGGCGAACGGTCCACGGCTGTCGCTGACCACCCGGGCCGAGGCCATCGGGATCGGCGGATCCGTGCGCAGGCCCAGCAGCGACCTGTAGCGATCATTGGTGTCTTGCAGCGCCAGGGCCCGGTCGCGCCACTGGCGCATGTCTGACAGTTCGGCCTTGAGCCGGCGGTTTTCAGAGGCGGTGAAGAAGTAGCTGCGAACGAAGTCCAGACCCAGGCCCGTCCAGCGCCCCGGGGCGGCGATCACGCCGCTGACGGGCTTGGACACCGTATCGACCGTCTGGCGCGTCACACCATAGGCATGGTCCTGCAGCGTCTCGCGGCGATCCGCCAGCAGGAACGCCACCGCGATCACGGCCGCGACGATCAACGCCACGGCCGCGGTCCAGGTGAGCGGCACTTTCAGGTCGCCGAGGGGACCTTCGCGAAAGACCACGAACAAGTTCTCCTGGCGCCGTCCGGGCGCCGGTCAGGATGGGATGTCTAGGCCAGGGTGGATTCGAGGACGCCCTTCATCCACTTGGGATGTTCGAGCACCTTGCCGCAGCCCAGGGCCACGCACGACAGGGGGTCATCAGCCACCGTCACCGGCAGGCCGGTGTGGTCGCGGATCTCGGCGTCCAGGCCGCGCAGCAAAGCGCCGCCGCCGGTCAGCATGATGCCCTTGTCGGCGATGTCCGAAGCCAGTTCCGGCGGCGTGGCTTCCAGCGCCACCTTCACGGCTTCAACGATCTGCCCGACCGGTTCGGCCAGGGCGTCGGCGGCCTGCTTTTCGCTGATGCGGACTTCGCGCGGCACGCCCTGCATCAGGTCGCGACCCTTGACGTCGATCGACAGGCCTTCGCCGTCGGCCGGCGCGCGGGCGGTGCCGATTTCCTTCTTGATGCGCTCGGCGGTCGTTTCGCCGATCAGCAGGTTATGGTGGCGACGCATGTAGCTGATGATCGCTTCGTCCATCTTGTCGCCGCCCACGCGGACCGAGCGCGAATAGACGATGCCCGAAAGCGACAGCACGGCCACCTCGGTGGTGCCGCCGCCGATGTCGACCACCATCGAGCCGGTCGGCTCGTGGATCGGCAGGCCGGCGCCGATCGCGGCGGCCATCGGCTCGTCGATCAGACCCACGCGGCGGGCCGAGGCGTTCAGGCAGCTGTCATTGATGGCGCGGCGTTCCACGGCGGTCGCGCCTGACGGCACGCAGACGATGACCTTGGGGTTCACGAAACCCTTGCGGTTATGAACCTTGCGGATGAAGTACTTGATCATCTCCTCAGCGACTTCGAAGTCAGCGATGACCCCGTCCCGCATCGGACGAATGGCTTCCATGTGACCCGGCGTGCGGCCCAGCATCTGCTTGGCCTCGATTCCCACGGCGTGGACGATCTTGCGACCGCCGACATTGCGCAACGCCACGACCGACGGCTCGTTCAGCACGATGCCTTTGCCCTTCATGTAGATCAGGGTGTTGGCGGTGCCGAGATCGATGGCGATGTCGTTGGAGATCACGCCGAAAAGGGAAGAAAACATTGAAAGCCCTGACTGAGGGATAGAGGGGCAAGAGGTTGAATTTCAACACGAAAGCAGTTCAAAATTCAGATCACGCCCCATAGGCGTGAAAGTCTTCCGGACCACCGCCGAAACAGGACAGCATGATTCCCCGGAATCGCTGTCTCGCCCGGGTCTTCCCGCCCTGGAACACGACGGGAGCGCCGCCCCTTGGCCGCGCCGTCGTCAGACAGCCCCAAGGCGCGTCGACGTCGCCCGTTTGCCCTGCGAAAGCGTTGATTTCAAGGTCTATTCGCGGAGCAGCCAAAGGCTTTTGCAACGGCGGGCGCCCAGCACCCGATCATGGCGAAATCTAGCCCAGGGCGGCCATCACCACGCCGACCGCTGTGATCAGTCCCGCGACGATCTGGAGCAGGGTCAGGCGCTCGGCGAACAGGCGGTTTCCGGCCAGTGCGGCGATGGGCATTTCGATCACCCCGACCGCGCGGACCTGCCCGACAGGGCTGAGCGTCATGGCGGTGAACCACAGGCCCGAGGCGGCCGCGCCGCAGAATCCCGCGCCCAGCGACTGGCGCCAGGCCTTCATCACGGCAACCAGCGCGGGGCGGTTTCGCAGGGCCAGAAAGCTGGTCAGGGCCAGGGTCTGGATGACCTGCACCACCATCACCGTGACAAAGGCCGAGGCCACAGGATGGGCCGGATCGAAGGTCAGGCTGGCCTGGCGAAAACAGTTGGCGCTGAGGGCGAACAGCGCGCCGGAGCCCAGGCCCGCCAGCACCGCGAAGCGGCGCATGACCACCTCGCCCCTGGGCCAGGTCAGGATCGCCAGACCCGCGCTGGCCACCAGGCCACCGGCCCAGGCCATGGGGCCGATGTGATCGCCAAACAGCAGCGCGCCCCAGACCAGCGCGAACGGCAGGCCACTCTGCTGCATGGCTGTGCCCAGGGCGAAGGTCGAGCGGTGCATCGCCACCAATTGCGCTGCCGTGGCGCTGACCTGGGCGGCGGCTCCGGCTGCGCAGCACAGCCAGAACCAGGGCACGGGATGGGCTGACGCTCCGGGCGTCACGAGCCAGGCGATCACAGCGAAAGCCGTGGCGAACGGCAGCCCAAACAGGAACCGCACCAGGGTGGCACCCCATGGCCCCGCCCCGCCCATGATCGAGCGCTGGGCGGCGTTGCGGGCCACCTGCAGGGCAGCCGCGGCGATGGTAATGGGGATCCAGATCATGACCGCCGCGCCGAAATGATCAGGCCCGAAGCCCAGGACAGGCTCGCGGTCGCCAGATCGGGATGGCTTTTCAGGCGCGCGGTCAGGTCGTCAACCCGGTCCTGATGGTTGTCCGGCCAGTTGGGCTGCGGTAGCATGTCATCGACCACATAGAGACCGCCTGGCCGCAGCAGCGCCAGGGTTTCGTCCAGCCCGTCGTACTTGCCCGGCCAGGCGTCCGCGAAGATCAGGTCGAAACTTCCTACCGGCTGATCGCGCACGAACTCGAGACCGTCAGCGATCACGAACTGAATACGCGGATCATGGGCTAGGGCCTCGCGCGCCACGGCTTGGAGACGCCCGTCGGTGTCGATGCTGACCAGAGTGGTGTCGGCGTCCATCCCAGCCGCCAGGCAGACTGTGGCTAGCCCCGTTCCAGTACCCAATTCCAGAAGCCGCCCGCCTGCCTTGGAGGCGGCCAACAGCTTAAGCATGGCGCCGGTGTCTGGCTCGGACGGCATTGCAAAGCCCAGTGCGGCCGTGCGGGAGCCAATTAGCTGCCAGGACACCGGCAAGGCGGCGGCATTGTCGGCGAACCCGGGGTTCGTCGAGACAGGGGTCGAGGTCATCTGACGCTCTTTCATGTGATCGCGCAGGCAAACGCGGCCCGTCGCGCAACCGCAACGGGATCACCCGTGTGATGTGGGAAAGGAGTCGAGGCGCGCGAGCGCCTAGGATCCTAGAAGCCGCTGGCGATCGCCGCCTCGGGACGGCTCTTTTCCTTGCGGGCGAAGAGGTTGTTCAGCGCGTTCACATAGGCCTTGGCCGAAGCGGTCAGGGTGTCGGTGTCGGCAGCCTGGCCGGTGGCGATACGGCCGTCCTCTTCGAGGCGCACCGAGACCTGGGCCTGGGCGTCCGTACCTTCGGTGACGGCATGAACCTGGAACAGGCGCAGGGCGGCGCTGTGCGGCACGATCTTGTGGATCGCGTTGAACACCGCGTCGACGGGACCATCGCCCGTGGCCTCGGCGGTGCGCGACTGGCCGTCGACATCCAGCGTCAGCTCAGCCGACTGGCCATCGGTGCCCGCCACCACACGCAGGTGCGAGACGCGGATCTTCTCCGACCCACGCGCCAGGGCGTCGTCGACCAGGGCAATGATGTCGTCGTCGTAAACGTGCTTCTTGCGGTCGGCCAGGTCCTTGAAGCGGCCGAAGGCCTCCTTCAGGGCGTTCTGGCCCAGCTCGTAGCCCAGGTCCTTCAGCTTGGCGCGGAAGGCGTGGCTGCCCGAGTGCTTGCCCATGACCAGGCTGGACGGCGCCTGGCCGACCGATTCCGGGGTCATGATCTCGTAGGTCTCGCGGTTCTTCAGCATCCCGTCCTGGTGGATGCCGCTTTCATGCGCGAAGGCGTTCTTGCCGACGATGGCCTTGTTGTACTGCACCGGGAAACCGGTGATGGCCGAGACGTAACGGCTGGCGCGGGTGATATGGGTGGTGTCGATCCTGGTCTCGTAGGGCAGCTTGTCGCCGCGCACCTTCAGAGCCATGACGACCTCTTCCAGCGCCGCATTGCCGGCCCGCTCGCCCAGGCCGTTGATCGCGCACTCGATCTGGCGCGCCCCGCCCTGCACGCCGGCCAGGCTGTTGGCCACGGCCAGGCCCAGGTCGTTGTGGCAGTGGGTCGAGAAGATCACCTTGTCGGCGCCCTCGACGTTCTGCGTCATCCAGCTGAACAGGTCGGCATATTCCGACGGATAGGTGTAGCCGACGGTGTCGGGCAGGTTGATCGTCGTAGCGCCGGCCTTGATGGCGGTCTCGATGGCGCGGCGCAGGAACTGACGGTCGCTGCGGGTCGCGTCCTCGGCCGACCACTCGACGTCGTCACGCAGGTTGCGGGCGTGGGTCACCGAGCGGGCGATCACGTCGATGACGGCGTCCGGTTCCATCTGCAGCTTGTGCTTCATGTGCAGGTCGCTGGTGGCGATGACCACGTGGATCCGGCCACGGGCGGCGGGCTTCAGCGCTTCGGCGCAGCGATCAATATCCACCTGGTGCGCACGGCACAGGCCGGCGATGGTGCTGTTCTTGACGATCTTGGAGATCTCGCGGACCGCCTCGAAATCGCCGTTTGAGGCGATCGGGAAGCCGGCCTCGATGACATCGACCCCCATCTCCTCGAGGATCTTGGCCAGTTCCAGCTTCTCGTCGTGCGACATCGAGGCGCCGGGCGACTGCTCGCCGTCACGCATGGTGGTGTCGAAGATCACGACGTTGTCG
This sequence comes from Caulobacter sp. AVps18, assembly GCF_058681425.1. Classification (NCBI taxonomy): domain Bacteria; kingdom Pseudomonadati; phylum Pseudomonadota; class Alphaproteobacteria; order Caulobacterales; family Caulobacteraceae; genus Caulobacter; species Caulobacter sp. AVps18. The sequence goes on along the minus strand of NZ_CM178737.1, from coordinate 2,785,088 downwards.
CGCTTCTCAAAAGCCCCAGAAGATGAGGCTGCAGGCGATACGGAGTTCATTTGAATACTCGTCGGAAGGTGTCTGCGGTCGGGGCGGCTTTGGGTAAATCATCCCCTGCGCGCCCGGCCACGGCAAAGCGTGACCCTAGAGCGCCCAGGGGCTGGTAAGCCGAAGCAGAAGCAGAGTGCACGCGACGTTCATGCGTACTTTCTACACACGCGCCCCAATCCCAGCAAGCTTTTTGCTCAAGGCGTGCAATTGGCCGCACGTGACGCAACTTCTGCCCCTACATCAAGCTAGTTGGGCCGCGTCACGATTGGAAAGTCGGTCGGGAAGGTGTCAAACCACCCTGACAGTCGCCCCATGGCGGTCCGATCGCCCTCAAGCTTGACCTCGCCGGACAGGATCTTGGGCAGCAGCGGTGTTCCCCGGAACAGCGAGTCCAGGAACACCGGCCGGGCTACGGTCAGGGTGGCGTCGACCGTTTCGCCATCGACCAGCGGCTGGGCCACGAGCACGCGATTTCGGACCTCGACCAGGAACCGCTCTTTGCGTTCCGGGAAGACGAAGGCCAGCTTGAGACGCGCATCACCGACCTTCTCGGCGTCCAGGCGGATGGCCAGCACATCGAAGATCATCTGGCTGGGCAAGCCTTGCAGCATATCCAGTGGTGCCATCGACGCCGGGACCTTGCGTACCCCTCCGCGCAGTTCATCGGTCGCCGTCAGATACATGTTTCGCCAGATGGCGTTTTCGGTCTGGTAGCCCAGTTGCTCGTAGACGCTCGCCAGTTGCGCCTTGGCGGCCTTGTCGCCGTCGTCGGCCATGACGACGTGATTGAGCAGGCTGGCGGCCCAGGCATAGTCGCCGGTCCTGGCGGCCTCGGCGGCCATCGTCCTGACCCGGTCAGCGCCGCCCATCGCCGCGACATAGCGCTTGCCGGTTTCCGCCGGCGGCGCCGGGGCCAGATGGGCCGGATTGGCGTCATACCAGCCCATATAGCGCTGATAGACCGCCCGGCTGTTGAAGCTCATGCTCCCGTAGTAGCCACGATTGTACCAGTCCTTGGCCAGGCTCGGCGGCAGCTGGATCTGCGCAGCGATCTCGTCGCCGGTCAGGCCGTGGTTGAGCCGGCGGACCGACTGGTCGTGCAGGTATTTGTAGGTATCCCGGTGGCCGGCCAGCACGGTCTTGACCGTCTCTTGGCCAAAGCGCGGCCAACCATGGCTGGTGATCATCACGTCAGAGCCGTCGGCGAACAGCCGGATCGACTCGGTCAGATAGTCGGCCCAGGCCTTGCTGTCGCGCACCAGCGCCCCGCGCGGGGTCAGCACATTGTGCATCGACGGATTGACGTTCTCGGCCATGTCGAGAATGCGCAGGTCAGGCAGATAGAAGTTCATCTCGGCCGGAGCTTCGGTGTTCGGCGTGTACTGGAACCTGACCTTCACGCCATCCAGAACCAGTTCCTGGCCGGTGTGATCGATGATCTGGGTGGGCGGGATCAGGGTGATCGTCCCCTTGGCGATGCCCTGACCAATGCCCGAACTGATCTGTCCCTCGACCCCCGGCGGCAGCATCAGTCCAAACTGGTACTGGGCCCTGCGGCTCATGGCGTTGCCGGCCAGCACGTTCTCGCTGACCACCTCCTTCATGAAGCCCTCTGGCGCAATGATCGCCACCTTGCCGGCCTCGACGTCCTTCTGCTCGACAATGCCGCGCACGCCGCCGAAGTGGTCGCTGTGGCTGTGAGTGTAAATAACCGCCTTGATGGGCAGAACGCCCAGCTTCTCGCTGACAAGATCATAGGCCGCCCGGGCGGTTTCGGCCGTAGTCAGCGGATCGACAACAACCCAGCCCGTGTCGCCCTTGATGAAGGTGATGTTGGAGACGTCAAAGCCCCTCACCTGCCAGACGCGATCGGAAACCTGGAAAAGACCGTGACGCGCCAGCAGTTGCGCCTGACGCCAGAGGCTGGGGTTCACGGTGGCCGGCGGCTCGCCCTTCAGGAAGTCATAGGCCGCGAGGTTCCAGGCCACAGCGCCGTCGGCGCGCTTGATCAGCGGATCCGTGCGCGTGCCCAGAAAGCCCCGGTCAGCGAATTCGAAGTCCTGTCGGTCGGAGAACGGCAGCGACTGGGCCGTGGCCTTCTGGCGCTCGACGGTGCTGGCCGACGCGGGCTCGCCGGCATGCGCCAACAGGGGCGCGCCAAGGATGGCAAAAGCTGACACGACCAGCGCCGCTTGCTGGTTAAGCTTGAATCCTGACACCGATTCCTCCCCCGCTTCATTGTTTGAAACTTTATAGTTTCATTCTACATATCACCGAAGATGACCGCAGCAAACCAAGCTCGCAAACTCACGCCCCGCGGCCGCCCCGGTCAGCCCAAGCCCCGGGTTGATCGCGATGCGCGCGCTCAGGCCGTGCTCGACGCCGCCGTGTTGGTCTTTGCTGAAAAGGGCCTGCACGCCGCAACGATGCAGGACATCGCCGACCGCGTCTGCATGGCGAAGATCCTGATCTACCGCCTCTATCCGTCCCGCCAGGCCCTGATCGACGCCCTGTTCAGCGATATCCTGGTCGAGATCGAAGCCATCGCGGCCCAGCCCTGGGGCGGCTACGGATCAGGTATGGCAGCCCTGATCGAAATGGGGCGCGCCCGCCCCGCGCTCTTCCTGCTGCTCCTGCGCGAGGCGCGCGGCGGGCCGGAGACCACGCCGTGGGCGACCGCCTGCGACACCCTGCTTTCGGGCCTGACCCAACCCTTCGTGGCCCCGCCATCCGGAGCCTCGGACGACCTGAAGGCCGCCTGCGCTCATGCGGCGCGAACCTTCCTGCCCTTCGTGATCCAGACCTGGATCGCGGGCATCGAGCGCAACGACGGCATGGCGGACACCGCCCGCATCAAATGGTTCGGCGACATGGTCAGAGCCTGGCGAACCGCCACGCGCGAGGCTCTGGGCCTGCCCGACGCCCCCGAACCCACGACCCTGGCTAGTCAGCCGCCTCACGCTTTTTGAGCCAGGTGCGGGCGACGAGGCCTGCAACGATCCAGATGGCGACCGCGATCACCAGCAGAATGATGTGCTGCTTGCCGCCGCCACGCATCGCCTGAACGATGGAGTTTCCGGCGAAGGCGGTCAGGGCGATCTTGGGAATGATCCCGATGGCTGTGCCCGCCGCAAAGTCGCGTAGCCGCATCGGCGTGACACCGGCGGCCATGTTGACCACGATGAACGGCGCGGAGGGCACGAGACGAACGATCAGGCTGGCCAGGAAGCCATTCTTGCCGATCAATCGCATGAACTTGGCCACGCCATCGCCCGCGAAATCCCTCAGCACCTTGGCGCCAAAGGATCGCCCCAGCCAGAAGCCGACCAACGACGACACCAGTGTGCCGATCCAGCTATAGGCAAAGCCGGTCCAGGGGCCGAATGCGACCACCGCAGCGGCGATCAGCACAAATTGCGGCACGCCCAGAAAGGCCATGAGCGCGAAGGCGCCGACGGCCACTGGCAGGGCCCAGGGCCCACTGGCCGCGCCCAGCCAGTGTTCGACAGTCGCCTCGCCATTGAACCCGAGGAACTGCGCACCGAACAGGAAGACGATCCCTACGCCACCAAACAGCACGAACGAAACCGCCACCGTGCGCCAGGCGCGGGCGTCCATATTGGTCACGAAGTCGATCAGGCGGCGTATCACGCCCCTGCCTCGCCCACCGGCGGCGACGGGTCAAGCGTCGCGAGTACCGCAAAGGAAGGATCCGTGTGGTTTCGCTGCGCGAACCGCCCTAAACTTGAGGTCGCAAACAGGAGGCCCTGATGAAGATTCTTGGCGTATCCGGCAGCCTGAGGGCCGCCTCGTTCAACACCGCCCTGCTGCGCTCCGCCCAGGCGCTGGCCCCCGAAGGCGTCGAGATCGAAATCTTCGGCCTGCACGACCTGCCGCTGTTCAACGAAGACGTCGAGGCGACGGGCGATCCCGCTGCTGTCTCGGCCTGGAAGGACGCCGTGCGCGGCGCAGACGCCCTGCTGCTGGCCTGCCCGGAATACAATGGCGGGATCACCGGCGTGCTGAAAAACGCCATAGACTGGGCTTCGCGCGGCAAGCCTGCGCCGCTGGCCGGCAAGACCTGCTGCGTGATCGGCGCCAGCCCCGGCATGACCGGGACCGTGCGTGCGCAGGACGCCTTGCGGCTTTGCCTGCGCCGCGCCGGAGCAGACGCCGTACCCCTGGGCGAGGTCCTGGTCGGCCAGGCCCATGCCAAGATCATTGACGGGGTCCTGGCGGACGAAACCACCAGGACCTATCTCGCCCGCCATCTGGCCGCCTTTGTCGATCGGCTGAAGGCCGGCTAGAGCGAAACGCGCGCTACAGGAAGCGCATACCTCGCTCTAGCCTTTTGTTTTCGCATCGTTTTTGCAGAAAGCCGGCATCCGCTTTTCCGCACGATGCCCTAGTTGGCCAACTTGGAGATGTCGTAGTCAGGACCGAAGTCCAGCACGAACACCGGGCCCAGAATCACAGCCTGCCTGGCCGCAGCCAGATGCAGGGCCACGTTGCCACCGCCGGCGGGGATGTCGATCGTCGCCTTGCCCGGCACGGTGTGCATGGCCCACTCGCCGCCCACCTTGACCGAGCCCTGCATCGCCGCATCATAAGGCGCGCTGGCCTGCTGGACGCGCACCGACGAAATCGTCGCCGCCGCAGGACCGCCGTCGACGCTTTCGGCCTTGGCCCAAAACGCGATCAGGAGGGTGTCGCCCTTCGTGATCTTGCCGGTGATGGGCTGTTGCGCTCCCACCGACCATGGCTGCGCGCCAGCCGCTGCGATCTCGACACGCATTCCGCCGCCGCCCGCGACGGTCTTGTCCTTGATCGGCTTGCTGGTCTGGCCAGCACCATAGATCTGCCAGTTGGCCGACGGCTTGTTGATGGCCTTCTTCAGGATATCGCCGTCAGAATCCTGACGCGCCGAGACTGACGTCCCGGCTCCAATGGCCAGTGCAACCAGCGAAGCGGCAACGATGATGGCTTTCATGATTTTTCCTCCCCCATGCTCCAACACGTGAACAGAATCGTCGCGTCGGACGGCTCTGGCGTTTCTCTCCCTCAAGGCGGTCGACCACAGCGTCGCCCCTTGATTGATCTTCTTGATGGTAGCGCTACCGCCAGAATGGCCGTCATGCAAGAGGTCAGACCAATCCACAGCGTCCTGGCCGCCATGAGCCTGCGAACATCCCTGTCGCGGCGCGTTGCACCGCGGCATTCGGAGGCGTAAAGACCCCCGCAATCCTGAAAATCGGTTTCCCAGGGGAGTCCAAAGACATGTCGCTCGAGTCCGCCGCCCTGCGGCGCATCGCACCGTCGGCCACCATCGCCATCAGCGCCAAGGCGCGCGCGCTGAAGGCCGCCGGCCGTGACATCATCGCGCTGTCGGCAGGCGAGCCGGACTTCGACACTCCCGATAACATCAAGGAAGCCGGCATCGCGGCGATCCGCGCCGGAAAGACCAAGTACACCGACCCGGACGGCATGCCGGACCTGAAGGCCGCGATCTGCGCCAAGTTCAAGCGCGAGAACGGCCTCGACTACAAGCCCAGCCAGGTTCACGTCGCCCCGGGCGGCAAGCCGGTGATCTACAATGCCCTGGTCGCCACGCTGAACCCGGGCGACGAAGTCATCATCCCGGCACCCTACTGGGTGTCCTATCCCGACATGGTGCTGCTGGCCGGTGGAACGCCGGTGCCGGTCGAGACCACCGCCGAAAGCGGCTTCAAGCTGACACCTGCGGCCCTGGAAAAGGTCATCACGCCCCAGACCAAGTGGCTGATCATCAACAGCCCCTCCAACCCCTCGGGCGGCGCCTATACCCGCGCCGAGCTACAGGCCATCGCAGACGTGCTTCTGAAGCATCCGCAAGTCTGGGTGCTGACCGACGACATGTACGAGCACCTGGTGTTCGACGACTTCGAGTTCACCACCATCGCCCAGGTCGAGCCCAGGCTCTATGACCGCACCCTGACGATGAACGGCGTGTCCAAGGCCTATGCCATGACCGGCTGGCGCATCGGCTATGCCGCAGGCCCCGAGCCGCTGATCAAGGCCATGGCCAAGATGATCAGCCAGACCACCTCGAACCCCTCGTCCATCTCGCAATGGGCGGCGGTGGAGGCGCTGAACGGCACGCAGGACTTCATCAAGCCCAACGCCAAGCTCTTCCAGGAGCGCCGCGACCTCGTGGTGTCGATGCTGAACCAGGCGACCGGCATTCACTGCCCGACCCCGGAAGGCGCATTCTATGTCTATCCGTCCTGCGCCGGCCTGATCGGCAAGACTGCGCCCAGCGGCAAGGTCATTGAAAGCGACGAAGATTTCGCCGTCGAACTGCTGGAAACCGAAGGCGTCGCCGTGGTCCATGGCGCGGCGTTTGGCCTCTCGCCGTTCTTCCGCATCAGCTACGCCACCAGCAATGACGTGCTCGAAGACGCCTGCTCGCGCATCCAGCGCTTCTGCGGCGCCGTGAAATAAACGGCGAGGCCCGGAGCGCACCCAGCGTCTCCGGGCCAGTTCGCGTCAAGGCTGCAACCGCCCCTTGCGTCAGGGCTTGGCCGGATACGCCAAACCCGGCCAAAGCGATATGAGCGTCGTGCGAAGCATTGCTGTGCTGCTGCTTTGCTTTGCGCGTTCTGGGGCAGAACGCCGTCCCCGATCAGTCGAGACCCACTAATATCGAGCGATCCGAAAGCCTTTCACGACTCTTGTGCCGATTAGGCATAGGACTAACCCATCGGTATCCATCCGCTGCCGTCCGCGAACGTCCCTGCGCCCAGGATTGGACCACCGTCCTGCCATGCCGCGTTCGATCCCCGGGATTGAAGACGCCCAGACCCTCGCTCAGGCCATCGTGGATACAATCCACGAGCCGCTGCTGGTGCTCGACGCCAGCTTCAGCGTACTGGCCGCCAGCCGCTCCTTCTATGAGACGTTCAAGGTCGACCCGGAACATACCATGGGTTGCCTGCTCTACGCTCTGGGCGATGGCCAGTGGGACATACCGGCCCTGCGCGTTCTGCTGGAGACCATCATCCCCGAGCGGACCGCCATGGACGGGTTCGAGGTTGATCACGACTTTCCCGGCGTCGGCCAGCGGACCATGCTGCTGAACGCTCGCAAGGTGATCTACGCAACCAGCGCCAACGCCACGATCCTGCTGGCCTTCACCGACATCACCGCCCGCCGGGCCATCGAACGCGCCCAGGAAGACCTGCTCGAACGCACCCAGGAGCTGCTGCGCCAGAAGCAGGTTCTCTTGCAGGAGATGCAACACCGGGTCGCCAACAGCCTGCAGATCATCGCCAGCATCCTGCTGCTCAAGGCTCGCGCCGTGACATCCGAGGAAACCCGGCTCCATCTGCGCGACGCCCATCAGCGGGTGATTTCGGTGGCCGAAGTCCAGTCACACCTGCATGCATCCGGCGGCGTCGACCAGATCGAGGTCGGCCCCTATCTGACCAAGCTGTGTGCCAGTCTGGCCGCCTCGATGATCGCCGAGGACCAGCCTATCGATCTGGCGGTTAGGGCAGACCACGGGCTGATCGGATCGGACAAGGCTGTCAGCATCGGCCTGATCGTCACGGAGCTGGTGATCAACGCGATCAAATATGCCTTCCCCGCGCGCAAGGCCGACGCTCGCATCTCCGTCACCTATGACAGCGATGGTGAGGCCTGGACGCTGGCCGTCGTCGACAACGGCATGGGCATCGCAAAGGCGCCGACGCCAGACCCCTCCAGGCACGGCGGGCTAGGCACGGTGATCGTCGAAGCCCTGGTCAAGCAACTGAACGGCGCCATGACCGTCCGCGACGCCAATGGAATGAGCATCACGATCAGGCACGCCGCTACCCCACCCCACTGACTGCGAACCTCAAACAAGCGTTGGACCCCGACCTGCGCAAGCCGGCCTGAGCGGCGGCCCTGCAACCTAGCCATCAATCCAGTCCGTCAGGCCCTCACGGGCGTGAACCTCACGCAGGGCCGGACGCTGGCGCATGCGATCCAGATAGAGTTTCAGGTGAGGCCAGTCAGTCGCCGGGCGGGGCATGTTGCGCGTCCAGCGGCACAGGATCGTCGCCAGCAGATCCACGGTCGTGAAGCTGTCGCCGACAATGACGTTGCGGTCAGCCAGATGGGCGTCAAGGCGCGCCAGTCCGGCCTCGATACTGGCCCGCGCCAAGGCCTGTGCATCGTCAACTCCCGCCCCGCCGGCCGGTTCCTGCGGATAGAACCAGGCCCGGAAGGCCGGTTGCATCCCGTTGGCCAGCCAGAAGCTCCAGCTGAAGTAGGCGGCGCGATCCGGCGAGCCGACAGGCGGCGCGAAACCCGCCTGCGGATGCCGTTCGGCCAACAGCGTGGCGATCGCTGCCATCTCGGTGACCGGGATGCCATCGACGATCAGGGTGGGCACGACGCCATCAGGATTGATCGCCAGATAGGCGTCCGACTTCTGCTCGCCGGTTTCGAAGTCCAGCATCTTCAGTTCGAAAGGAACGCCCAGTTCCAGCAACAGCCAGTGGATCGCAGTGCCTGCGGTGCTGGGCGAACCATAGAGCGTGTACATGCGGGGCCTCCGGCGTTCTGGATGGCGGCGATAGACCGCCGCTCGGCGAGTCAGGTCAAGTCGCCAGAGGCAACAAAAGTACCAGCGCCTGCGACAGGGCGGAGGCGCTTGCGAAGCCGATTTGTTCCGGTTACGTTCGCGGCCAGATTGAGGAGACGACGATGCTCACCCTGCTCCATGCGCCCCGCTCCCGCTCGACGCGGTTCCTCTGGCTGCTGGAGGAGCTCGGCGCGACCTACGAGGTAAAGGTCGTCGACATCTATCGCAGCGCCTCGGGAACAGGCGCACGCGATCCGGCCAATCCGCACCCGCACGGCCAGGTTCCCGCCCTTCTGGACGACGGCGTGCTGATCACCGAATCCTCGGCCATCGCCCTCTATCTCACTGACAGGTTCCCCGAGGCGGGGCTCGGCCCGACCGTCGGCGATCCCCTGCGCGGCCCCTACCTGACCTGGCTGGCCTACTATGCCGGAGTGCTGGAACCGGCCGTGACCAATCTGTGGAAGCAGCGCCAGGACGACGAGGACAAGGCGATCTACCAGGCGCTGGACCACCGCCTGAAGACCACGCTCGAGGCCTCGCCCTGGCTGCTGGGCGAGCAGTTCTCGGCCGCCGATATCCTGTTCATAAGCCTGCTGCAGTTCGCCCGTCAGATGCTGCCGCCGCACGCGGTCTATGATGACTGGCTGGCCCGCGCTATGGCCCGCCCGGCCCTGGCGCGCGCTATGGAAAAGGACGCCGGATGATGCTGCGCCGCCTCTCCCTTGCGCTTTTCGCGGTCCTGTCGCTGACCCCGCCGCTGGTTGCACACGCCGATCCCGCCATCGGTGCCCGGGTCGATGCGGTGCTGACCGACGACGCCGTGACCCTCACCGAGGGCGGCAAGACCGTTCTGGTCTATCGCACCAAGCCGCTGGATCCCGCCAACGAACCGGGCCGGCTGAACTATGTCCATCCGCTCCATGCGCCGGATGGCACGGTTTTGACCGAGGATCGCCCCGCCGACCACCTGCACCAGCGCGGCGCGTTCTGGAGCTGGCATCAGGTGCTGGTGAACGGCAAGAGCGTCGCCGACGGCTGGTTCATGAAGGGCTTGACCTTCCATGTCCGCGAAAAGCGCTTCAAGGGCGACGCCCAGGGCGGCGGGACCCTGACCGTCAATGCCGACTGGATCGTCAACTCCGGACCCGAGGTCGACTATGTGGCCCGCGAGACGACGCGGGTGCGGGTCTACCCGCTGAAAGACGGGGTGCGCCGCATCACCTTCGACACCCTGATCACGGCCCGAGCCGACACCCTGGCCCTGGGCGGCAGCGACGACGCCAAGGGCTATGGCGGCTTTTCCATCCGTCTCGTTCAGCCTGACAGGCTGTCCTTCGCCTCGGGCGGCAAGGCGGTGGTGGCCACCGATACAGCCCTGGAAGCCGGCAATGCCATGGGCTTTGCCTGGTCTGCCACGCCCGGTGCCCCGGCCTGGACAGTGGGCCTCAGCTGCCGGGCCAACGGACAGCCCATCAAGCGCTGGATCCTGCGCAAGTCCCTGTCGATGCAGAACTGCGTCTTTCCCGGCCGTGCGCCGTTCGTGCTAAAGAAGGACGAGACCCTGCGCCTGCAGGAAACCCTCATCATCAGTCCTGCGACGCCGGCCAAGCCTTCGGTGCCCAAGCCTGTCGGCCCCAAGCCTTCCCCCAAGAAGCCCTGACCATGGCCGAAATCCTCAATCTGAACCGCGCCCGCAAGGCCAAGGCCAAGGCGGCCGAAAAGGAAAGGGCCGCCGAAAACCGCGCCAAGCACGGTCGCAGCAAGATCGAGAAGACCCTCGACCAGCTTCGCGCCGACAAGCTCAGGCGCGACCTGGACGGCGCCAAGCGCGAAGAGTAGGGCGCGCCATCATTTGACGGAATCTCACATTCCACCCCGCTCTTCCCCGCGAAAGCGAGGAAGAGCGGCCATAGGAAGGGTTCCGACAAACGCCATCACGCTTATGGCGGCAGGTCAGGCCTCTTCCAGGTCAAGCATTCTGTTGTCCGCCAGGAACGCCTCGTGCTCGGGCAATGGATCGACCAGGCTGGAAATCCTGGCCTGAATCGCCTTGAAGCCCGCCTCGATCTGAGCCGACGCCTGACGGTCCACCAGGGGGTTGTAGTGGCGGGGCTCGACGCCCTGCCCCATCATCACCGCCAGCCAGGACGAGGGTGAAAACAGCTCATCTGGCCTGGTCAGAAGTATCCCGCGATCCCGGAAAATCTCGACCCGCTCGGCCAGGCTGTCCGGGATCGGCATGGTCGCCACATAGTCCCAGAACGGCGTGTCGCGCCTCTGGGTCAGGTGATAGTGCAGGATGATGAAGTCGCGGATCCGTTCGGCTTCCTCACGCACCCGGCTGTTATAGGTCGCGATATTGACCGGACTGAAGTCGCGGTCGGGGAAATGCTGCAACAGCTTCACCAACCCCGAATGGACCATGTGGATGCTGGTCGATTCCAGGGGCTCGATGAAGCCGCTGGCCAGGCCCAGCGCCACGACATTGCCCTTCCAGGCCGCCCGCCGACGGCCAGTGACGAAACGCAGCAGCCGGGGCTCGGCCAGGGCCTTGCCGTCCAGATTGGCCATCAGGGTTGCGGTGGCAGCGTCTTCGTCGGTGAAGCGGCTGGAAAAGACGTAGCCGTTGCCGGTGCGGTGCTGCAGCGGGATGCGCCATTGCCACCCCGCCTCACGCGCTGTGGAGGTGGTGTAGGGCGTCATTGGCCCGACCTTCTCGCACGGAACCGCCACGGCCCGATCAACCGGCAACCAATGATCCCAGGTCTCGTATCCGGCCTGCATCGTCTCTTCGATCAACAGGCCGCGAAAACCAGAGCAATCGATAAAGAGATCGGCCGCCAGCGAACGCCCGTCCTTGAGGGTCAGGCTTTCAACCAGACCGCCGGCGGGCGCGCGGACCACGTCCACCACCTGCCCCTCAATCCGGCGAACGCCCATCTGCTCGCAAAACCGCCGCAGGTGGCGACCGTAAAGCACGGCGTCGAAATGATAGGCCGAAAACAGGCGTGACAAGGGCGATGCCGGATCGACCACCGCGGTTCCGACGCGCCCGCGTCGGGCGGCCTGGGCGCACAGGGAATAGGCCTCCAGATCGTCGGTGAGGCCCTGCTTGCGAAGCTTCAGGTACAGCTGGTGAAAATCGCCCAACTCGGCATCGAGGCCATATACGCCGAAGGGGTGCATGTAGCGCCGCCCCTTGTCGCCCCAATCGACGAACTCGATACCCAGTTTCAGGCTGGCCTTGGTGTTGCGCATGAAGGCCGCTTCCTTCAGGCCGATCATCGCGTTGAACTGGCGAATGGCCGGGATCGTCGCCTCGCCCACCCCGACGATGCCGATCTCGGCGGACTCGACGAGCTGGATGTCGCACGTCCGTCCCAACGCGGTGCGCAGGGCTGCGGCGGCCATCCAGCCCGCCGTGCCGCCGCCCAGGATGAGGATCGACCTGATCGCCTTGTCGTTCACAGCCGCGCCACTCCCAGGCTCCCCTGCCGCAGTTGAGCGACGGCCGGTCGAGTCGGGCTGATCATGATATGGAGGCGACTTGACTGCCAGCGCCGAAGGGACTGCCGCTCACGGCCCATTGACGCCGCAAATGCCTGTGCATGCAGCTCTTGGTCACCGCCAGACCGAAGCGGGCCTTGCATGGCCGTGCCCATCAGGCATCTTCCAGCCCAACCCGCCAGCCCATGGCGTCCTGTCAGCACGATCAAAGGCCGTCATCACCCGTGGGAAGTCTGAAAAAGCGCTCGGTGAACCTGGCTGGCCACGCGACCTCGCTGGCGCTTGAACCCGAATTCTGGAGCGTTCTGGAGATGGCCGCGACCCGCGACGCGCTCAGCCTGGCGGCCTTGATCCAGAAGATAGACACCGAGCGCGGCGAGCGGCCCCTGGCCTCAGCCTGCCGGGTTTTCGCGCTCCGGCAAGCCTCAAAAGCCCTAACCTAGTCGAGCTTGGCCGCTTTCCCAGCCCTCGCCCTCGGCTCCGAGGCTATTGGCACTTCGGCCCTGTGAACCGCTTATAATGTCGGGCCCGAACACCCGGCCGTCACCCCCCAGGCTCGGCAATCGACGGCGGGGGCTTAAGCCGGCGGATGTCTGTGCTACATATGTTCCATGTCTTCAGTCTTCGACTCGCCGCCCTTTGATGGTGATCTCCCCTCGCCCCGCATCTCCGACCTGGCCCGCCCGCGCGCACCGGCGACGGCTGCGCCCGATTATCTGGACGGGCTGAACCCCGAGCAGCGCTCGGCTGTCGAAACTACTGAAGGCCCTGTGCTGGTCCTGGCCGGTGCCGGCACCGGCAAGACCCGGGTTCTGACCACCCGCCTGGCTCACATCCTGGCCACCGGGCGGGCGCGGCCCTGGGAACTGCTGGCCGTCACCTTCACCAACAAGGCCGCCCGCGAAATGCGCGAGCGGATCACCCACATCATTGGGGCCGAAGCCGAGGGCCTGCGCTGGTTGGGCACCTTCCACTCGGTCGCCGCCCAGATCCTGCGTCGCCATTCCGAACTGGTCGGCCTGAAGTCCAGCTTCACCATCATCGACACCGACGATCAGGAGCGGCTGCTCAAGCAACTGATCGAGGCGGCCAATATCGACGCCAAGCGCTGGACCCCCAAGATCCTGGCCGGGATGATCGACCACTGGAAAAACAAGGGCTGGACGCCGGACCGGGTTCCGGCGGCTGACGGGGCCGAGTTCGCGGCCGGCAAGGGCGTGACCCTGTATCGCCAGTATCAGGACCGCCTGCGGATCCTCAATGCCTGCGACTTCGGCGACCTGCTGCTGCACAACATCACCATCTTCACCAGCCACCCCGACGTCCTGACCGACTTCCAGACCCGCTTCAAATACGTGATGGTCGACGAGTATCAGGACACCAACATCGCCCAGTATCTGTGGCTGCGTCTGTTGGCCCAGGGTCGCCAGAACGTCTGCTGCGTGGGCGATGACGACCAGTCGATCTATGGCTGGCGCGGGGCCGAGGTCGACAACATCCTGCGGTTCGAGCGCGACTTTCCGGGTGCCAAGGTGGTGCGGCTGGAGCGCAACTATCGCTCGACCGAGCACATCCTGGCTGCGGCTTCCGGCCTGATCACGGCCAACAAGGACCGGCTGGGCAAGACCCTGTGGACCGAGGCCATGGGCGGCGAAAAGGTCAAGGTCAGCGGCGTCTGGGACGGCGAGGCCGAGAGCCGGATGATCGCCGACGAAATCGAAAAGGCCAAACGCGCCGGCCGCAAATACACGCAGATGGCCATTCTGGTGCGGGCCAGCTTCCAGATGCGCGCCTTCGAAGAGCGCTTCGTGATGCTGCAGATCCCTTACAAGGTGGTCGGCGGACCGCGCTTCTTCGAGCGGGCCGAGATCCGCGACGCCCATGCCTATCTGCGCCTGATCCAGTCGCCCGATGACGACCTGGCCTTCGAGCGGATCGTCAACACACCCAAGCGCGGCATCGGCGACACCTCGGTGCAGAAGCTGCTGCACATCGCTCGCGCGGAAAACCTGTCGGCGGTGGAGTCGGCCCGTGTCCTGGTCAGCAGCGACGAGCTGCCGGCCCGCACCCGTACGGCGCTGAGCAACTTCCTGCGCGATCTCGACCGCTGGCGCGCCCTGGCCGCCACCACCCCGCACCAGCGGGTGCTGGAAGCCGTGCTGGAAGAGAGCGGCTATACAGACACCCTGCGCCTGGACAAGGGACCGACCAGCCAGACGCGCCTGGAAAACCTCAAGGAGCTCGTCCAGTCGATGAGCGCCTTCGACACCCTGGAAAGCTATCTGGAGCACGTGTCGCTGGTCATGGACCTCGACAAGGGCTCCAGCGACGACTCGGTCTGGATCATGACCCTGCACGGGGCCAAGGGCCTGGAATTCCCGCTGGTCTTCCTGCCCGGCTGGGAGGAAGGCGTCTTCCCCAGCCAGCGCAGCATGGACGACAAGGGCACCAAGGGCCTCGAGGAAGAGCGCCGCCTGGCCTATGTGGGTATCACCCGGGCCCGCGAAGAGGCGCGGATCAGCTTCGTGGCCAACCGGCAGGTCTATGGCCGCTGGACCAGCCAGCTGCCCAGCCGCTTTGTCGACGAGCTGCCCCTGGCCCATGTCGAGGCCGCTTCGGAGACCGGCTATTATGGCGGCGGCCCGGGCATGCAGCAGACGGCGGCCTCGCGCTGGGATGATACGGGCAAGAGTTCCTTCGGCGGCTCCGGCTATGACAGCCCCGGCTGGAAGCGCGCCCAGGATCGCGTTGCCGCCGGCTCGTGGAGCCAGCCCCGCACCGGCGGCTCGGGCGCACGCTCGGCCCCGATCGAGGGCGAGGGCCGACTGGTGGCGGTGTCAGCGCCTTCGAAGGCCAGCGCCTATCAGCGCGGCGACCGGGTGTTCCACGTCAAGTTCGGCTACGGCAAGGTGACTGCTGTCGAGGGCAACAAGCTTTCCGTCGCCTTCGACAAGGCCGGCGACAAGAAGGTGATCGACAGCTTCGTCGAGAAGGGCTGAGAACTTTCGTAAACGGCGGTCAAGGCCAACAGGCGCCGTCTGGTCGGGCCAGATCAACAAGCCGGGCGGGCCTCCCGACAGTCTCGCCGCTGGATCGAACAAAGCAATGGCCCGCGCGCTATCAGGTTCATGGACCTGTCGCTCTCGCCCCTGAAGCGCTTCGCGCTTACCCGGCCGGTGCTTTACGGCGTCCCGGCAGCGACGGCTCTGGGCGTGATCTGCGGACTGGTGTTCCGCGTCGGTGGCCAGATCAACGAGGCCCCGCCGCCCATGGCCGCAGCGCCCCCGTCTGCCGAAAGCACCGCAAACCCGGTCGCCTGGCCGCCCGGCCGCGTGCCTGACTACGTGATTGGAACCGACTTCCTGGCGGGTGCCCCGCCGCAGAGCGCCGCATACCGATCCGACGCCGAGGAATTCCCGCTGCTGGAGATCCCGGCCTATAGCACGCCCCAGCCGGAACCCGAACCGGTTGAGGTGGCGGCCCATACGCCCGCAGTCGCGCCGCAGTGGGCCTCGACACACGGCGATATCCTCGACGTCAGACTGCCCGAGGATGTGCCGCCGCCGGCAGAGCCCCCGCAACAGGACTAGCACCAAGCCCGGCCCTCCCCTTGCAACCTCAAGGGCGAGTGAAGCGCGTCTGTGTCGTTTCGCGCCAGCCCACCGGGAAGCTTCGATGAGCCAGGACCGCGCCGAACCCGAGACCGAACGCGGCCCGGCCCGCGCCTTCGAGGCGCTCGCCTGCGGTTTCATCGTCTTCATGCTGTCCAACGCCCTGATCGGCCCGCTGCTCGACCCCACCCAGGCGGGCGGCGAAGACATGCCGGTGCTGCGGCTGATGTGGCTGCCGATCTATGGCCTGATCCTGGGCCTGGCGATCTGGCGCGCGCCACGTCTGGCGCGGTTCTGGCTGCCGGTCAGCCTCTGCGTCCTGTTGATCGGCTGGGTGTTCGCCTCGGCGTCGTGGTCGTTTGATCCGGGCACCACGCAGCGCCGGGCCATTGCGGCGGCCTTCACCACCCTGTTCGGGCTCTATTTCGTCGCCAGCTTTGACGGGCGGCGGATGGCCGAGATCATTGCGACCACCTTCCTGATCCTGGCCGCCGGCGGCCTGCTGGCCGCCATCGCCTATCCCAAGATGGGCGTTCAGCACGATATCAACGCCGGCGACTGGCGCGGCCTGTGGTTCGAGAAGAACCAGATGGGTGCCATGATGGTTCAAGGCGCTTTGGCCGCCGTGGCGGCCCTGGCTGCGGGATCGCGTCGCCGCAAGACCATGATCGCCACCCTCGTGCTGTGCGCAATCATGGTGCTGATGAGCAAATCCAAGACCTCACTGGTCTGCCTGCTGATCGTGGTCGCGGGCGCAGCGATGCTGACCCTGATGCGACGCGGGCCCGCCACGGCCATCGTCCTGCTGTGGCTGGGCGTCACGGTCGGCGGCCTGGCGGCCATGGTCATGTGGCTGGCACCCGAGGCGGTCTATGCGGCCCTGGGCAAGGACCCTTCCCTGACCGGACGCACCGAGATCTGGGACTCGCTGCTGCGCCAGTCGGCCAAGGCACCGCTGACCGGCTATGGCTATGCCGTGTTCTGGCGCGACGATTCGGTGCCCGCCAACTGGGTGCGCAGCGACACCGGCTGGAATGTGCCCACGGCCCACAACGGCTGGCTGGACATGCTGGTGCAACTGGGCTGGATCGGGGTGAGCCTGATCGCCGCCACCCTGGGCCTGGCCGTTATCGCGGCCCTGTTCCGCTTTCGCCGCGTGGCCGACGGCTATTGGGCCACGCTGTACCTGGCCATCTTCCTGCTGGTGACCTTCTCCGAGAGTTTCATCCTGGAGCGCAACGGCCTGGCCTGGGCGATGGCCTGCGCTGCGATCGCGCGGCTGCTGGGGCCTGCTCTGAGCAAGGCTCCGCCGCTTGAGGCAGAAACCATCGTCGCCGACCCCGCTCCGGCGATGACGCCCTGGGTCCCGCAAAGCGTCGAGATCGACCTGACGCCCGCCCCGATCACGCCCATTTGGTCGCCCGCCCCAGTGTTTGGGCTTCGGCAAGGCTCGCCTTTCGGCTCAGGGATGGCTACTGGAGCGGCATGACCGACTACACGCCCCAACAGATCGTCGCCCGCGGCGCCCGCGCCGACGCCGAAGCCGCCGCCGACGCCATCGACAACCACCCCGGCCTCGAAGGCGCGACCTACTCGATCCTGGAAGAGGACGAGGACAAGGGAATCTGGCGGATCGACGCCTTCCCCACCACCCAGGACGAGTCCGACGGCCTGCGCGCGGTGCTGGCCGAGTACGACGTCAAGGTGACCACGGAAGTCCTGGCCGACGCGGACTGGCTGGCCATGGCGCTGTCGGGCCTGCCGCCCGTTCGGGCCGGCCGCTTCTTCGTCTATGGCATGCACGATCGCGGCCGCCTGCCAGCCAGCACGGTCAATCTGCGCATCGAAGCCGGCGCAGCCTTCGGCACCGGTCACCACGGCACGACGGTTGGCTGCCTGCAGGCCTATGACCGCCTGATCAAGGCCCGCAGCTTCAAGAAGGTCCTTGATGTCGGCGCCGGCACGGGGCTGCTGGCCATCGCCGCTGCCCGCACCGGCAGCAAGCTGGCGGTCGGCACCGATATTGACCGGCCCAGCGTGCGGATCGCCCGTGAGAACGCCAAGGTCAATCAGGCCAATGCCAAGTTCGTCCACGCCTCGGGCCTGGGGGATCGTCTGGTCGCCGACAATGCGCCCTATGACCTGGTGTTCGCCAACATCCTGGCCCGCCCCCTGATCAGCCTGGCCCAGGACATCAAGCGCGCCCTGGTGCCGGGTGGCACCGTGATCCTGTCAGGCCTGCTGCGCACCCAGGAGCGCATGGTGAAAGCCGCCTATCTGTCGCGCGGCTTCCGCGTAAAGACCCGCATCCACCGCGACGCCTGGGCGACGTTGGTGCTTCAGCGGCCCTGATCGACCCAAACAGCCTTCCAAAGGCGCGCATGGGGGCCTAAATCGGTCGCCATGCGCCAGACCTTCGACGAATCCACCGACCCGACCTTTGGTTCAAAGCACGTTCCGCTGATCCGCGCCGCCATGGCGGCGCAGGGTCTGGACGGCTTCCTCGTGCCGCACGAGGACGAGCACCAGAACGAATATCTGCCCGCCGCCAATGACCGCCTGGCCTGGGCCAGCGGCTTTACCGGCTCGGCCGGAGCCGGTGTAATCATGATCGACCGCGCCGCCGTCTTCGTCGACGGCCGCTATACCTTGCAGGTGCGCGAGCAGGTCGACCAGGACATCTTCGAGATCCGCGACCTCGTCGAGGGCGGCGTGCCGGCCTATCTGGAGACCGCCAGGCCCGGCGCCGTGATCGGCTATGACGCCCGCCTGCACAGCCCCCAGGCGCTGGAGGCCTTGAAAGCTGCCGCCAAGAAGGCCGGTGCGGAACTGAAAGCCGTCGCCGCCAACCCGCTGGACCAGGCCTGGGGCGACGAGCGCCCGGCCCAGCCCACGGCACCGGTGGTTCCTCAAGCCCTCGAACACACTGGCGAGGACTCGGCCTCGAAGCGTGGCCGCATCGGGACAGGTCTTTCGGCAATGGGGGCCGATGCAGCCGTCATTACCGCTCCCGCCTCCATCGCCTGGCTGTTCAATGTGCGTGGCGGCGACGTGATCCGCACACCGCTGCCCCTGTCACAGGCCATCATCAATGCCGACGGCACGGCCCGCCTGTTCCTGGATCCGGCCAAGGTCACTGAGGACCTGCCGGCCTGGCTGGGCAATCAGGTTTCGCTTGAGACGCCTGACGCCCTCGATGGTGCCCTTGCCGAGTTGTCCGGCAAGAGCGTGCTGGTCGATCCCGGCCAGTCCTCGGCCTGGTATTTCGACACTCTGACGGCTGCCGGCGCCAAGGTCCTGCGCGGCATGGACCCTTGCACCCTGCCCCGCGCCTGCAAGAACGGCGTCGAGCTCGACGGCACGCGTGAAGCCCACCGCCGCGACGGCGCCGCCCTGACCCGCTTCCTGCACTGGCTGGCCACTGACGGCCAGATCAACCCGCCCGACGAGAAGGAAGCCGTCGCCAAGCTGGAGGGCTTCCGCGAGGCCACCGGCGTGCTGAAGGACCTGTCCTTCGACACCATCGGAGCCGCCAACGGTCACGGGGCCCTGCCCCACTATCGCCCGACCGAGCGCAGCAATCAGCGCGCCGCCATGGGTTCGCTGCTGCTGGTCGACAGCGGCGGCCAGTATCTGGACGGCACCACCGATGTGACCCGCACGGTGGCCATCGGCGAGCCCAGCGCCGAGATGATCCAGCGCAATACCCTGGTGCTGAAAGGCCACCTGGCCATCGCCCGTCTGCGGTTCCCGGCCGGCACCACCGGTTCAGCCATCGACGCCTTCGCCCGCGCCGCCCTGTGGGCCCATGGCCTGGATTATGACCACGGCACCGGCCACGGCGTCGGCGTCTATCTGGGCGTCCACGAAGGTCCGCAGCGGATCAGCAAGGCCCCCAACACCATCGCGTTGCAGCCCGGCATGATCGTCTCCAACGAGCCGGGCTTCTACAAGGACGGCGAATACGGCATCCGCATCGAGAACCTGGAAGTGGTCATGCCGGCCGAGGACATCGCCGGCGGCGAGCGCCCCATGCACCGCTTCGAGGCCCTGACCCTGGCCCCCATCGACCGTCGCCTGATCGACAAGGCCCTGCTGAGCGCCGAAGAGGTCGCCCAGTTCGACGCCTATCATGCGCGGGTCCTGCGCGAGATCGGGCCTCGGGTCGAGGCGGATGTTCGGGCGTGGATGCAAGAGGCCTGCGCGCCGCTGTGAGCCGACGCCTTGACGCTTAACCTCAAGTTGCGAACAATACCCCTGAGACTTTCGGGGTTCATATGCAGACGTCGCGTCGCGCTTGGCTGATCGGTGCCGGCGCTCTGGGCCTGGCTGGTCCCGGGCGCGCCGCTGAGGATCCATTCACGGGAGTCTGGTCAACGGCGGTCGTGACCAACGACGTCATGACCCGCTTCTTGCTGGAGCTGACTCCAAGCACCGCCACCTTGGTTGTGATCGATACTGGAGGTCTGCGGGTACCGAGCGCCTCAGTCACCCTGACAACGCCCACTCTGAAGCTGACCTGGTCCGAAGGGATCACGATGGAAGGTCGGCTGTCAGGTCCTGACCAAATCGAAGGGATCTTCGAGCAGGACGGAGCGCGCCAGCCGTTCATTCTGACGCGTGGCGCAAAGTACAGGATTGATGACACTGTCCTGCCGCCCGGCCCGCTGGACCTCCAGCGCCTGAAGCGACTGCGGCGGCTATCCGGCGCGCCTGCCATGGGTGCAGCTTTCGCCTATCGGGGCCAGAAGCCGACGATATGGGTCGACGGTCTGCGCTCGGTCGACGCCAGGGTCGCGGTGGCGCCAGGCGACGCCTGGCACATCGGCTCGGACACCAAGTCCATGACCGCCACCCTCGTCGCGCGCCTGGTCGAAGCTGGTCGCCTGCAATGGACGACAACAATCGACGAGGTGCTGGGCCAAGCCATACCGGACATGCATCCTGACTATCGCGGCGTAACCCTGCTGCACCTCTTGTCGCACACCGGCGGCCTGCCGCGCGAGATCGAGCAAAGGGACATGGCCGGCTTCGCGGTGACACCACCAGACGACGCCAGAAAAGCCCGCGCCGCCTTTGTCGCCCTGGGCCTGCAGCGGCCGCCTATCGGCCCCAAGGGCCACACTGCAGCCTACAGCAACCTCGGCTACATAACAGTTGGCGCAATGCTGGAAGCGCGGGAGGGCGCGTCCTGGGAAGCGCTGATGCGAAGGCACGTCTTCACGCCCCTAAAGCTGAGCAGCGCCGGATTCGGCTCCCCGGGCGATCCGCGCCGGCTAAACCAGCCCTTTGGCCACCTTCGCCGCGCGGACGGCCAACTGCACTCGGTGGCTGACCCGGGAAAAAGCGACCTTCCGTTTGTCTATGGCCCGGCAGGCCTGGTCCACTCCAGCCTCGCCGACACCCTGACCTATCTGGCTGCGCACCGAGATCGACGCGCCGACTTCCTGCGTGAAGAGACATGGCGGACTCTGCAGACGCCGCCGTTCGAGGCCCGCTACATGGCGCTGGGTTGGGGCGTGGGACCGGACGGCGAACTTGGGCACACAGGCTCGAACGGTCAGTGGTGGCATCAGGTCCTGATTGCGCCAAGGACGGGGCTGATCTTCTGCGCGGGCCTGAACGCGGCCACGCCCGAGGCGCAATCAGCAGTCAACCAGGCGCAAGCGGCGGCACGGCTCAGCGCCGCCTGACACGCCCTACTTCACCCGGTTCCAGACCTGCGTCTTGCACATCGGCGCGACGATACAGCCTTTCAGCTTCAGCTGTTTGTCGGACACCATCTCGATGGTCCCCGAATAGGTGCCGCCGTCGTCGGGATTATAGACCTTGCCGCCGGTCCATTTGCTGGGGCCGCCGGTGAAATCGTACAGCAACTGCAGGCCCTTGAGGGAGCGGCCGCGCTGGGCGGTGTCCTTGTTCATGAGGTCCTTCAGCGCCGGGTCAGCCTTGATCTGGGTCGAAGTGACCAGCTTGCCGCACAGGCTGTTGCCGCACCGGGAGATCTCGACCTGACCGCCATTAGCGGGCGTGGCCCACAGACCGATGGCGTCGGCGGCGAAGGCTGGGCTGGCCAGGGTGCCAAGGGCCAGGGCGGCGATCAGGGTGGTGCGGAACATGCGTCTACTCCCAGAGGTCGCGCGCCCGATCCATCAGGTCTGCGCGCTTTTGTCCTCGTTGCTTGATCCGGCAAGTCAGGACAAGGCCGAAGGCGAAATCAGGGCGGGATTCAAGAATTCGACCATGCGCTTCTGATTGAGGCGCGCGGTTTGGTCTTGATGGCTCCGCGCGAGGGCGTGTAGCCGTCGTGGTCCAGCCGGCCCAATGTCATGCCCAAGCGCTCTGGCAAGTCGCGCGCGTGGCTCACGCCGTTCAGGTCCATGGCCGCCAGCGCCACCTTCCCGCAGGCATAGGCGTCGCCGGCCGCGTCGTGGTGCTTGAAGTCGACGCCCAGGTGCCCGGAAACCACGTTGAGTTTGTGCGACGGCAGGTCCGGCCAGACGTTGCGCGCCACCTGCACCGTACACAGATAATCAAAGCCCGGCGCTGGCACGTCGTAGTGCTCGCAAGTGCGACGGATCACGCTGACATCGAAAGAGGCATTGTGGGCCAGGACCAGCGCGCCCTCGAGCTCGGGACGTAACCGCTCCAGAACGGCTGGCCACTCATCAGAATCGGCGACGTGTTCAGGCCGGATGCCATGGAACGCCATGTTGAACGACGCGAAGCGGTTGCCCGGCGGCCGGATATAGTGGTGCTCGATCCGCGTCACCTCGCCGTCCACGATCCAGGCCAGGCCGATGGAGCACGGGCTGGACCGCGCCGCGTTGGCGGTCTCGAAGTCCAGGGCGATGACCGTCATCCCGTCGTCCTCATGGAGCGACCATGGCCAGCCATTCGTCCTCGGTCATGACCTGGATCCCCAGCTCGGTGGCAGTTTTCAGCTTGGAGCCCGCGCCGGGGCCGGCCACCACCAGATGGGTTTTCTTCGAGACCGACGAGGCGACCTTGGCGCCCAGCGCTTCGGCCTGAGCCTTGGCCTCGTCGCGGGTCATCTTCTCCAGCGCACCGGTGAAGACCACGGTCTTGCCGGCCACGGCGGTGTCGGTCTTGGGCTTGGCGACGGCCTCGATCGTGAGTTCATCGACCAGGCTCTTCACCTTGTCCCGGTTATGATCCTCGCTGAAGAATCGGGCCAGGGACTGAGCGGCAACCGGGCCCACCCCATCGACAGCGGCCAGATGCAGGTAGTCTTCGCCCGGCGCGCCATTGGCGGCCTCGGCCAGGGCCTGGGCGAAGGCGTCCCAGGTTCCGTAGCGCTCGGTCAGGGCGGCGCGGGCCGGCTTGGTCAGCTTGGGAGCCGCGTGGCCGATCTTGATCTCCAGACTGTCAGCCTCTGGCCACGGATCGGCTTTCAGCCCGCCCTTGCCGACCTCGACCAGCAGGTCCAGCGCCTTGGGGCCGACGCCCGGCGCGGTCGAGAGCTCGAGATAGGTCGCGGTGGGCAAGCCCGTGGCGGCGGCCTCGGCGGCGGCCTGGAGGTCAGCGAAGCTGTCAAAGTGGCGGGCCAGCACGGTCGAGGTGGTCTCGCCGATATCGCGCATGCCCAGGCCGTAGATCACGCGGTCCAGGCCAATGGCGCGGCGGGCCTCTATGCCCTTGACCAGGTTGGTCACCGAGGTTTCGCCATAGCCGTCGCGCTCGCGCAGGACCGCCAGCTTCTCCTCGTCCCGCGCCAGGCGGAAGATGTCAGCGGGCTCCTTGATCCAGCCCTCATCGAAAAAGGCCTGAAGCTGCTTCTCGCCCAGCCCCTCGATATCGAAGGCCCGGCGCGACACGAAGTGGCGCAGGTGTTCCACCCGCTGGAACGGACAGGCGAACTCGCCCGTACAGCGGCGGACGACCGATTCCGCGCCCGACGCATTGGTCTCGCGCGCTAACGGCGTCTTCAGGGGACACGGGCAGACATGCGGAAATTCATAGGGCTCGGGCGCGGGATCGGGCCGCGCGTCCAGCGCCACCTCGACGATCTGCGGGATCACGTCGCCGGCCCGCTGGATCACCACGGTGTCACCCACCCGTACGTCCAGCCGAGCGATCTCGTCGCCGTTGTGCAGGGTGGCGTTGGTTACGGAGACACCGCCGACGGTCACGGGCCTGAGCCGCGCCACCGGGGTGATCGCGCCGGTGCGACCGACCTGCAGATCGATGGCCTCAAGGACTGTCCGGGCCTTCTGGGCCGGGAACTTGCGGGCGATGGCCCAGCGTGGCGAGCGCGACACGAAGCCCAGCCGACGCTGCCGCTCCAGGTCATCGACCTTGTAGACAACGCCGTCGATGTCGAAATCCAGGGTGGGCCGCAGGATCTCGAACGCGGCATAGGCGTCGAGCAGCCCCTGCGCGTTTAGGGCCTGGCGAGCCGGCGGGGCCGTGGTCACGAAACCCCACGCTTCCAGCTTGGCCAGGGCGTCCCACTGGCTTTCGGCAAAGCTGTCGCTGACCAGCCCCCAGGCATAGCCGAAGAACCGCAGGGGCCGCTGGGCGCTGATCTTCGGATCAATCTGGCGCAGCGAGCCGGCGGCGAAGTTGCGGGGATTGGCATAGGTGCGCTGACCCGCCGCCTCGGCCGCCGCGTTGAAGGCCGCAAAGGCGGCCAGTTCGACATAGACCTCGCCGCGCACCTCGATCACGTCGGGCCAGCCTGAGCCTTTCAAGCGGTGCGGAATGTCGGCGATGGTCCGCAAATTGGCAGTGACGTCCTCGCCCACCCTGCCGTCGCCCCGCGTCGCGCCCTGGACCAGGACGCCCTTCTCGTAGCGTAGCGAGGCCGAAAGCCCGTCGATCTTGGGCTCGGCCGTATAGGCCAGGGGCTCGTCGGGCGACAGGCGCAGGAACCGCCGCACCCGCGCGTCGAACTCGATGGCCTCGTCGTTTGAAAAGGCGTTGTCGAGGCTCAGCATCGGTACGCCGTGCTCGACCGGTGAGAACTGGTCGGCCCGCGCCGCGCCGACGCTCATCGACGGCGAGTTCTCGCGGATCAGATGCGGAAACCGCGCCTCGATATCGAGGTTGCGGCGCTTGAGGGCGTCATACTCCGCGTCGCTGATCGTGGGCGCATCCTGCTGGTGATAGCGCAGGTCGTGGGCGGCCAGCTCATCGGCCAGTTGGGCCAGCGCCTCAGCGGCCTGGGCTTCGGAAAGGTCGGCGACGGGGGTCGGGGTCACGGGCGAATCCGGCGGCTCGAGGTTGGAGACAATCTAGCACCTCGCCGCCTGCCGCGCCGCTGCCTCCTGCGCAAGCCATGGCCCGAGGCTTGCTGAGCAGGGCATCTAGGAGCCCGTTCTGATGACCCCGACCGTCCCGCTTTCCCGAAACGGCGCAGCTACGCTCTCGCGCGACGGCGTGCTGGACCTGCTGCGGTTCATGGCAGCGATGTTCATCGTGCTCTATCATGTGGCCGAACGCGCGCCCCTGCCGCTGTTCGAGGTTCATCCGGCCCTGAGCCGGGGCTATCTGGCCACTGATTTCTTCCTGATGCTGTCAGGCTATGTGCTGGCTCGCACCTATGGCGCGCGGATAGTCAGTGGCGGCGTGGGGCTGGGTGAGTTCCTCAAGCGCCGGGTTCTGCGCATCTGGCCCGCCCACCTGGTGGTGCTGGTCGCTTTCGTCGCCTTCTTCCTGAGCACCAGCGCCATCGGCCTTGAGCCCCAGAACCCGCAATGGTTCCAGCGGAGCCAGCTGTGGCCCCAGATCTTCCTGGTACAGGCCTGGTTCGCGCCAGGACCGTCGGGCTGGAACATCCCGACCTGGACCCTCTCGGTCCTGATCGTCTGCTACGCCCTGTTTCCGATGGCCTGGCGCCTGTTGATGCGGGTCCGCTCACCCTGGATCGCCCTGGCGGTCGGACTGGCCGTCTATGTCGCCATCGATCTGGCCGTACGGGCCGTCATCGGCCTGCCTGGCTTTCAGCTTCCCCTGCGCTTTGGCCTGATCCGGGGCATTCCGCTGTTCATGGTCGGCCTGCTGATCGCGCGCGTCGCCCAGACCGTCACCCTGAAGGGCCGATGGGCCGACGCAATGTCCATCGCCGCCGCCGTCGGCGTCGTGGGTCTGCAACTGCTGGGACGGTTCGACTATCTGAGCCTGGCCCTGCTGGGCCTGCTGATCTTCACCGCCGGTGCCTCGCCGCCCAAGGGCTGGCGCTGGGCCGGCTCGGCGGGACGGCTGTCATTCTCGCTATTCCTGACCAACCACCTGTTCGCCATCGTCTGGTTTGGCGTGACGCGCCTGTTGGCCGAAAAGCTGAACCTCGACACCCCGGCCCTGTGGCTGACCTGGGCCATGGCCCTGCCCGCCTGCGTGGTCGCCGCCTGGCTGTTCGAGCGGCTTGTGGATGCGCCGCTTCAGATGTGGGTGAAGGGGCGTCTGCTGGCTGCAAAGCCACAGAGCCAGCCAACCGCCGTGCTGCAGCCGCAGATCTAGCCGATCAACGCGCGGGCCGCCGCCCGAGCGGCTTCCGTTACCTCGGCGCCCGACAGCATCCGCGCGATCTCTTCCTGGCGCTGGGCCGCCGACAACGGCTCGACGCGAGTGCGGGTCGACTGGTCATCGCCCGACTTGGCGATCCGCCAATGGGCGTCGCTGCGGGCCGCGACCTGGGCCGAGTGGGTGACCACAAGCACCTGAGCGTTCTGAGCCAGTCGCTTCAGGCGCAGACCCACGGCGTCGGCCACGGCGCCGCCGACGCCCTGATCGACTTCGTCGAAAATCATCAGCGGCTGAGGGCCGCCGCCCTTGCCGGCCAGGGCCGCTTTGAGCGCCAGGGCGAAACGCGCCAGCTCGCCGCCAGACGCGATGGCCTCCATCGGCCCGAACGGCGCGCCCGGGTTGGTCGAAATCTCAAAGGCGACGCGGTCCACGCCCGTCGGGCCGGCCCGTTCTTCGGGCAGCGGCTCGACCGCCACGCGGAAGCGGGCCTTTTCCAGTTTCAGCGGCGCCAGTTCAGCCTCGACCGCCTTGGCCAGCCGGTCGCCGGCGGCGCGACGCTCGGCAGTCAGGGCCTGGGCGGCGAACACATAGGCGTCACGCGCCGAAGCGGCCTCTTCCTCAGCGGCTTTCAGGGCCTCGCCCGATGTCTCGATGGCCTGGAGCCTGGCAGCGAATTCCGCGCGCAGGCCGGGCAGGTTTTCGACGGCGACGTTCAGCTTGCGGGCCATGGCGCGCAGGGCGAACAGGCGCTCTTCGGTCTTGTCCAGGCGGTCGGGCTCGAACTCAAAGCTGTCGGCGACCGCGTCGATGGCGGCGCTGGCTTCCTGTGCCTCGACCAGCGCCCGGTCGACGGCGTCGCAGGCGGCCATCAGGCGGGTCATGGCCACGCCATCGGCCGGAGCCCCGGCGTGCAGGGCCCGCTCGCGGGCCCGCTCCAGGGCGCGATAGGCCTGGGCCAGCTTGCCCGACAGCGCGTCGCCGCCCAGAGCGTCCTGCGCGGAAGCGATATCGGCCAGAGCCTTTTCAGCCGAACCCAGCAGGGCGCGTTCCTCGGCCAGAGCGGTCTCTTCGCCCTCACGAGGATCGAGGCGATCCAGCTCCGACAAGCGAAGGGTCAGTTCCTCGGTTTCGGCGGCGGCCTGGTTGGCGAGAGCCCGCAACGCCTCGGCCTTTTCGCGAGCCGCGCGCCAACCGCTCCAGCCCGAGGCGACGGCCGAGACGGCAACGCCGCCAAAGGCGTCCAGCAGGGTTCGATGGGTGCGGGGGTCCAGCAGGCCGACCGTCTCATGCTGGCCATGCACCTCGAGCAACATCGCACCCAGGTCCTTGAGCACGCCCACGCTGGTCGCCTGGTCGTTGACGAAGGCGCGGGAGCGGCCATCGGCCGACAGCTGGCGACGCAGGACCAGATCCTCGTCCCGGCCGTAGTCCAGGCCCTTGTCGTCGAGATAGGCGAAGGCGGGGTGATCAGCGGTCAGGGCGAAGATGGCCGTGGCCGAGGCCTGGCCAGTGGCCCCGCGTCGCACCAGCCCGGCGTCGGCGCGCGCGCCGGTCGCCAGGCCCAGGGCGTCGAGAATGATCGACTTGCCCGCCCCGGTTTCACCGGTCAGGGCTGTGAGGCCCGGACCGATGGCCAGATCCAGGCTCTCGATGAGCACGACGTCGCGGATGGAGAGGCCGATGAGCATGGCAAGTAGAATCGCCCAGAATCACTGTTTCTCAAAGCGTGTTGCGCACGCGATGTTCCACAAGTGTTCTAAAACCTGATCTACAGGCCCAGCAGGCCCCGGACGCCGCCCTTTTTGGCCGGCTTTTCGCCCGGCGGGGTCAGGGTGGCGCTCTTGTCGTGGACCAGACGATCCAGCAGGTTCTTCTTGGCGCCGGGGGTCAGGGGCTCGACGGCGGGGCGCAGGCCCTGGTCGTTGAGCAGCTTGTAGGCATCGGCGTACCAGCGATCACCCGGGAAGTTGTAGCCCAGCACCGCGCCATTGCGCTTGGCCTCTTCGGTCAGGCCCAGGGTCAGATAGGCCTCAACCAGGCGGAACAGCGCTTCGGGCGTGTGCGAGGTCGTCTGGTGACGGTCAATCACGGTGCGGAAGCGGCCAGCAGCAGCCAGGGTCTGGCCCTGGCGCAGATAGTAGCGGCCAATGGCCATTTCCTTGCCGGCCAGCTGGTCATTGACCATGTCGATCTTCAGGCGGGCGTCCTGCGAATATTCCGAATTGGGATAGCGCTGGACCACGTCGCGCAGCGCCGCCAGGGCCTGCTCGGTGGCGGCCTGGTCGCGGTTCACGTCGACGATCTGCTCGAAGTAGCAGACGGCTTTCAGATAGTAGGCGTAGGAGGCTGACGGATTACCCGGATACAGCGACACGAAGCGGTCGGCGTCAGCAATGGCGTCGGCGTACTGGTTGCCCTGATAGTGGGCGAAACCGGTCATCAGAATCGAACGGCGCGACCATTCCGAATAGGGATGCTGGCGCTCGACCTCGCGGAAATAGTCCACGGCCTCGTTCCAGTTGCCGCGGTCCAGCCGGTTGGCACCGGTCGAGTACAACAGCTCAACGGGGCGTTCTTCATAGACCAGGGTCGGCTTCTTGGCCTTGCCCGCGCAGCCAGCTACCGAGACGGCCACGACAAGGGCGGCGACAGCAACGGCCGAACGTCCCGGAAATTTAAGCAGCACGGACTATCACCCTCGAAGCAAACGCGCGCCCAGAGCGCCGTGCAAGGCTTCTACACCACGCCGCTTGGGGCGCAAATGCGAAGGCGGGCCGGCGTCGGTCGCGCTTATTCAGACAGCCTGGGCCAGGACCGGCGCATGGTTGCGCAGGCGCCAGGCGCGCGGCTTGGCCAGCAACGCCCGAACCACGGCGTTATTGAGGCCGTGACCGGCCAGAACGCCTTCAAAGCGGCCGATGATCGGCGCGCCCAGAACATAAAGGTCACCCACGGCGTCCAGCGCCTTGTGGCGCACAAACTCGTCAGGACGGCGAAGACCTTCGGGATTGAGCACCCGGTCACCGTCAATGACCACGGCGTTATCCATCGAACCGCCACGGGCCAGGCCGATGGCGCGCAGGGCCTCAACGTCGCGCACAAAGCCGAAGGTGCGGCAGTTCGACAGCTCGGCGCGGAATGAGTCTTCATCGACCGTCAGGTCGACGCGCTGGCGACCAATGGCCTTGCTGCCGAAGGCGATTTCGAAGGCGACTTCGAAGCGGTCCGACGGTTCCAGGCTGGCGCGCTTGTCGCCCTCCTCCACCAGGATCGGCTCAAGGATCTCAATATACTTGCGGGCGGCTTCCTGCTTGCGACGACCGGCGCGATCCAGGATCTGCACGAAGGGCTCGGACGAGCCGTCCATGATCGGAACCTCGGGCCCGTCCAGTTCGACCACGCAATTATCGATCGACAGGGCCGCCAGGGCCGCCATCAGGTGCTCGATGGTGGAAACGCGCACATCGGCGGCGTTGTTGATCACGGTGCCCAGCTGGGTCTGGCAGACGGCGTCAGCCTTGACCGGCACGCGGTTGTCGCGGTCATGGACATCGGTGCGCACGAAGGTGATGCCCGCATCAATGGCGGCCGGGCGCACGGCGACGCGCACGTGTTGCCCCGTGTGCAGGCCGATCCCTGCGAAGATCACCGGTCCTGCGACCGTGTGCTGAAAATAAGCCGAAGCCGACACTTGAGACCCTTGTTGGTTTGACATCAGCGACTCTTCCGGTCGCTGTACGCCCCATTGCACCTCTAAAACCTATGCCGCAGTGCGGCAATGCAAGTCCTGTTTCGGATTGTTACCATACAAGCCTTTGAAATCGTGTCTTTTTCCGGACATGATTTGGTCACAGAAATTCAATCATCGTCCGATGAACTCGGTTCGCAAGGCCATGCCTCGGCTCTGGCGTAACGCGCAACTGACCGATAGGCTCTGCCCGCCTTTCAGGAACACTGTCGCCAGGATTTCGCGTTTCATGATCAAGACCTTGCGTCTGGCCGTCTCGGCCATTGCCCTCACCGCTGCCCTCGCCGGCGGCGCGGCTTCCGCGCAGACCCGCAGCTTCACGGCCAAGGAGATGGCCAGCCTGGACCGGCTGAGCGATCCACGCGTCTCTCCGGACGGCCGCCATGTGCTCTATGCCGTGCGGACGATGGATTTTGACGCCAACAAGGCCTCGATGTCGATCTGGATCGCCGACCTGAAGGCGCGCACGGCACCGCGCCGGCTGGTGGTGTCGGATGGTGGGGCCTCTAGCGCGCGCTGGTCGGCCGACAGCAAGGCGATCTACTTTGTCTCAAGCCGCGCCGGTGGAACCGATCAGGTGTTTCGCACTGACGTGACCGGTGAGGCCGCCGTTCAGGTAACCCGCGCGCCGTTCGATGTCGGTGCCTTCAAGGTATCGCCGGACGGCAAGACCCTGGTCATCAGCCAGGCGGTGTTCCCCAACTGCGAACTGGCCTGTACGCAAGCGCGACTGGACGCGAAGAAGGCCAGCAAGGCCACCGGCGTCGTCTATGACAAGCTGCTGATCCGCCACTGGGACACCTGGGCCGACGGAACGAAGAACCACCTGTTCGCCTTGAAGCTGGACGACCAGGGCGTCGCTTCGGGCGCGCCTGTGGCCTTGACGCCAGGCTTCGACGGTGACGTGCCCACCAAGCCGTTCGGCGGCGACGAGGACTTCACCATCACGCCCGACAGCAAGAGGGTCACGTTCTCGGCCAAGCTGGCGGGGCGAGACGAGGCCTGGACCACCAATTTCGACATCTGGACCGCGCCGCTGGACGGATCGACCGCGCCCCGGACCCTGACCTCGTCCAACAAGGCGTGGGACACCGCGCCGGCGTTTTCGCCCGACGGCAAGTGGAGCGCCTATCGCGCGATGAAGCGTCCAGGCTTTGAGGCCGACCGCTTCGGCATCATGCTGCGTGACGAGGCCACCGGCACCGAGCGTGAACTGGCGCCGACCTGGGACCGCTCAGCCGACGCTGTCGCCTGGAGCCCCGACGGCAAAACGATCTATGCCACCGCTCAGGACGTGGGCCAGGCCCGGATCTTCGCCATCGACGTCAAGACCGGCAAGGTCACGCCCGTCACCGGCGAGGGCCATGTCAGCGCCTTCGATGTTGGGCCGCAGGGTTTGATCTATGCCCAGGATTCGCTGAAGAGCCCGTCCGAGCTGTTCTTCCTGCCCGCCAAGGGCCCGGCGGTGAAGGTCGCCAGCGTCACCGCCGAGCGCCTGAAGGATGTCGCCTGGGGCGAGCCTGAACAGTTCAGCTTCAAGGGCTGGAACGACGAGACGGTTTACGGTTTCGTGGTCAAGCCCGCCAATTTCGATCCGGCCAAGCGCTATCCCGTCGCCTTCCTGATCCATGGCGGGCCACAAGGCTCGTTCGGAAACGGCTGGTCGTACCGCTGGAACCCGCAAACCTATGCCGCCGCCGGCTATGCCGTGGTGATGATCGATTTCCATGGCTCCACGGGCTACGGTCAGGCCTTCACGGATTCGATCAGCCAGCACTGGGGCGACCGCCCGCTGGAAGACCTGCAAAAGGGCTGGAGCCACGCCCTCAAGACCTACAGCTTCCTGGACGGTGATCGTGCCTGCGCGCTTGGAGCCTCGTACGGCGGCTTCATGGTCAACTGGATCGCCGGCAACTGGAACGAGCCGTGGAAGTGCCTGGTCAATCACGACGGCATCTTCGACACCCGCTTCATGGGCTATTCCACCGAGGAGTTGTGGTTCACCGAGTGGGAGAATGGCGGAACGCCCTGGGCACCCGGCAATACCTACGACAAGTTCAACCCGGCCGACCACGTGGCCAACTGGACCAAGCCGACCCTGGTCGTGCAGGGCCAGCTCGATTATCGCGTGCCGCTGGAACAGGGCATTTCGACCTTCACGGCCCTGCAGCGCAAGGGCGTGCCCAGCAAGCTGCTGTACTTCCCCAATGAGAACCACTGGGTGCTGAAGGCCCAGAACTCGGTGCAGTGGCACAAGGAAGTGCTGGACTGGCTCAACCAGTGGACGGCGGAAAAGAAGTAATCCGCCCCCGAAGCCCTACAACCGGCCCGTCGCCACCGACCAGGTGAGGCGGGCCTTTTTTTCGAGCTCACCAGGGATACGATCGCGGAGATAGACGCCCGCGAAGGCCGCAGGCGCGACGGCGGCGAAGGCGGCGACTGGCAGCTTCCGAACTTCACTTCGAGCGGCCCTGAGCTGAACCGCAACGCGGGCGGCGACGTCGGCCTGCGTCCAGTCCTCGGGCAGACGGGATTTGCCGATGAGTCTCAATCGCCACAGCCCCGCCAGGCCATAGGCCCGGGCCGCGCCCTTGACCGCATGGGGGTCGGACGACGCGTCCAGACGCCGCGCGGCCAGCACTGCAAGAGCGCCGGCGGTGGCGTCGACATAGGCCAGCACTGCGGCCTCCCCAGCCAGCGGGCCTTCATCGAGATCCGCGAACCGGGCCTCGGCCATGGCGGCCAGGGCCAGGGGATCAAGGCCAGACGCGGCCAGGGCCTCGACGGTGGGATGCTTGCGAGGCGTCTTGCCGGCCGCGATCTCTTCCATGGCCTCGCGCCACCAGGTCAGGCGGATCTCGCCCATCAGGGCGTTGGAGACCCCGCCGGCCACTCGGGCCAGTTCATAGTTGAAGGCGTAAAGCGCGATCACGTCGGCCCGCGCCGCAGGACCGGCGATGAAGCGGCTGGCCAGCCAGCGGTCAGGATCGACGCGCCGGACGAGATCGTCGAGGGTTTCGGTGTCGGCCATGAGTCTCAAAACGAAAGAAGGCCCGCCGGCACCGGCGGGCCCTCCCCTTACAGGATTGTCGCCGTTGGGGTTAGCCAAACAGCGTCTGATACATCGCCATCGTCGCCAGCATCGGGATGCTGAGCAGGGTGTTGATGCGACTGAACAGCATGGCCATCTTGGCGGCCTTGGCCTTGGTGTCAGCGTCGGCTTCAACAATGCCCAGGGCCCGCTTCTGGTTTGGCCAGATCACGCCCCAGACATTGATGAACATGATCGTCGCCAGCCACATGCCCAGGCCGATGAAGGTGAAGCCCATGTCGACGCCCTTTTCATAGCCGCCCCACAGACCCATCGTCGCCGCTTCAGCGAAATAGCCACGGTTGACGGCCAGGATCACGCCCATGACCCAGGTGGCCAGGGCGGCCCAACGGAACCAGAACAGGGCTTCCGGCGCGATGTACTTGGAGATGGCCGGCTTCAGCTCGGCCGGGATCTGCGGCATCACGCGGATCTGCACGAAGTTGAAATAGTACAGCAGCCCGATCCACAGGATGCCGAAGAACACGTGCAGCCAGCGGAAGACGGCCTGGAAATAGGAACCGTCGAAACC
The DNA here is from genome assembly GCF_058681425.1 of Caulobacter sp. AVps18. Classification (NCBI taxonomy): domain Bacteria; kingdom Pseudomonadati; phylum Pseudomonadota; class Alphaproteobacteria; order Caulobacterales; family Caulobacteraceae; genus Caulobacter; species Caulobacter sp. AVps18. Next base: position 2,751,458 of record NZ_CM178737.1, on the reverse strand, counting down.
ATGCGGTCCATGGCCAAAGCCAAAGACAATCACAATCGCCAGCACGAAGCTGAGGATGATTGTGTTACGGAAATTGGATAGCAGCCCGACCATTTCAGCCCCCTGATGTTTAAGCCCTTGCGACAGCTATAGGCCTCTTCGGAGAGTCGGGCAAAGCCGCCGTTCAGACGGCGATCAGGGCCGCCGCCAGCCGCCGGCCCTCGCTGGCCAGCACGTTATAGGTACGGGCGGCGGCCTCGGTGCTCATGAACTCCAGCCCGACCCCGGCCGCCTTCAGCGCCTCGCGCACCGCCTTGGGCGGCAGGGCGTTGACCAGCCCGCCGCCCAGCAGCACGAACTCCACCGCGCCGCCGGCGGCCAGCACCGGGGCGAAGTCTTCGGGCGTCAGGTCGGCGAGGCTGGTTACAGACCAGTCGCGCGCCTGATCGTCGATGACCAGCAGCGAGCCGGGGCGCCAGTCGCCGGAAACCCGGAAACCGCCGCCGCCCCAGGCGTCGATCGAGGGGGGACGCCGCGCCTCGGCCATTACGGACGCGAGGCCGCGCCGAGCTTGATCGGCGTCGCCTCTTCATCGCCGCGCTTGACGCCCCACAGCAGGATGATCGGCGCGCCGACATAGATCGACGAATAGGTGCCGACAGCGATGCCGAAGATCATCACGACCGAGAAGCCAAACAGCGCCTCGCCGCCAAACACCGCCAGCCCGCCCAGGGCCATGATCGCCGTGACGCCGGTGATGATGGTCCGTGACAGGGTTTCGTTGATCGACAGGTCGATCACTTCGCGCAGGGGCATCTTCTTGTACTTGCGCAGATTCTCGCGCAGGCGGTCGAACACGACCACGGTGTCGTTCATCGAATAGCCGATCACGGTCAGCAGGGCCGCGACGGTGTTGAGGCTGAACTCGATCTTGAACAGCACGATGAAACCGAAGGTCAGGATCAGGTCGTGCAGCAAGCCCGCGACGGCACCGAGGCCAAACTGGGGCTCGAAGCGGAACCAGATGTAGAGGAACATCAGGCCGATCGCGAGCGCCAGGGCGATGATACCGCTGCGGAACAGCTCGCCCGACACCTTGGGGCCGACCGCCGAGGGATTGATGAACTGCACCGGGTCGCCCAGCGACTGCTTCAGGGCGGTCTTGACATTGGTCAGGGTGACGCCGGCGTCGCCGCCTGCGGGGGTCTGGAACCGCACCAGGGCGCGGTCGGCGGCACCGAAGGCCTGCACCTGCACATCGCCCAGACCCTGGGCTTCCAGGGTGGTGCGCACCTTGGCCAGGTCAACCGCGCGCGGCGCGGTCGACACTTCCATGACGGACCCGCCCTTGAAGTCGATGCCCATATTGAGCCCGGGCTTGAACACGCCGACCAGAGAGGCGACCACCAGGGCCGTACTGATCAGCGCCATCATGCGCGCGAACTTGACGAAGGTGAGGTTGGTTTTCTGCGGGAGCAGCTTGATCAGGGGCCAGGCCATGGGTGCGCTCACTCAGATCGGAAGTTTCTTGGGGCGGGCGGCGCGGAACCACCAGCCGATGAGAAGCTGGCTGACCAGCACGGCGGTGAACACCGAGGTGAACACGCCGATCGACAGGGTCCAGGCAAAGCCTCGAACCGGGCCGGCGCCGAACGCAAACATGATGCCCGCCGCCACCAAGGTGGTGACATTGGCGTCGATGATCGTGGTCATGGCGCGCGAGAAGCCCGCATCGGCCGACATGATCGGCGATTTTCCGGCCCGGGCCTCGTCGCGCATCCGCTCATAGATCAAGACATTGGCGTCCACGGCCACGGCCAGGGTCAGGATCAGGCCGGCAATGCCGGGCAAGGTCAGTGTGGCCTGGGTGAGCGACATGGCGGCAATGATCATCGTGCAGTTGATCACCAGGGCGATGACCGAAATGCCGCCAAACAGCAGGCCATAGGACAGCAGCATGAAGACCACGATGGTGACAAAGGCCACCAGGGTGGAGATCGCCCCTGCCCTCACGGCGTCAGCGCCCAGTTCGGCACCGACCGTGCGCTGTTCCTCGACATTGAGCGGCGCGGGCAGAGCCCCTGACCGCAGCAGCAGAGCCAGTTCGGCAGCGCTCTCCGGCGTGAAATTGCCGGTGATGATGCCCGAACCGCCACTGATGGCGCCATTGATGACCGGTGCCGAGATGATCTTGCCATCGAGGACGATGGCGAACTTCTTGCCGATGTTACGCGCCGTGGCGTCACCGAACTTTCGCGCGCCCTGGCCGTTGAAGGCGAACGACACGACCGGGTTGCCGCTCTGGGAGTCAAAGGTCTGCCGGGAATCGGTCAACTCGTCGCCCGACACCACGGCCCGCTTGCGCACCACATAGGCCGGCGCATAGGCGTCTTCGCTGGGCAGCATTTCCGAGCCGGGCGGGATGCGCCCGGCTGCCATGTCTTCGGCCGTGACGCTCTCGTCGACCATCTGGAAGGTCAGCTTGGCGGTCTTGCCGATCACGGCCTTGAGCTTTTCAGGATCGCTTTCGCCAGCGGCCTGAATAACGATCCGGTCAACACCCTGACGGGTGATGGTCGGTTCCTTGGTGCCCAGACTGTCGATCCGGCGGCGGATGGTCTCGATCGACTGCTCGACCGCCATCGCCGCGTCGGCCTTGGCGGCCTCGGCCACGAAGCTGATCTCCAGAACCTGGTTGTCCCGCGTGGCGACCGAGATGTCACGACCGCCGACAGCACCGACCAGGGGCGATCCCACCGACTGCCGAAGCAGGTTGGCGGCGTCATTGACCTTGCCGGCGTCGGCGATGCGCACGTTGATCACGCCGCCCGCTTCGCGCAGGTCGCCAAAGGCGATCTGCTCGCCCCGGAGGCTGGTGCGGACATCCTCGACCAGATTGGTCAGGCGTTCGCGGCGCAGCGCTGCCGTATCAACCTCCATCAGCAGATAGGATCCGCCCTGAAGGTCGAGACCCAGGTTGAGCTTCTGCTTGGGAACCCAGCCGGGCAGAGCGTCGAGCGTTCTTTGCGGCAGCAGGTTCGGGAGGGTGAAGACGATGCCGAAGATCACCGCCAGGGTGACGACGATGATCTTCCAGCGGGACAGTGTCAGCATGGATTACAGGCTCTGGACGACGCCTTGCGGCGTCTCGTTCGGGGCGTTTGGGTCGATCAGCTCTTGGGGTCGTTGGCCGGAGCCGGTTCGCCCTTGGTGCGGACTTCCGAGATCATGCCCTTGACCACCTTGACGGTGACGCCCTGGGCGATCTCGACGCCGACTTCCTTGTCTTCGACGCGAACGATCTTGCCCAGCATGCCGCTGGACAGGACGACATTGTCGCCGCGCTTCAGGTTCGAGAGCATCACTTGATGCTCCTTGGCCCGCTTTTGCTGCGGACGGATCAGCATGAAATAGAACAGCACCACCATCAGAAGGATGGGGGCGATTTGCATCAACTGTGCGCTCAGGCCACCGGGCATGACGTCTCCAAAAAATTCTAGGGCCGCGCCTGCCATATGGGGTCGCGCGAAGTCGGCGGAAGCTATGCGCTCGCCTCTTCTTTTGCAATGACGGCGAGGTGTGGTTAGGAGCACACATGATGACCGACGCCTACGCCCCGCTTTTCGCCCGTATCGCAGACGCTCTGGAGCGCCTGGCGCCGCCGCAAAAGGCGCAGCCGGACTTCAGCGCGGCCCGCCTGTTTCGGCACGACTCGGCCCGCGACGCCTTCATCGCCGCCCCCGACTATCCGATGGCCCTGGACCTGCTGGTCGGGGTCGAGCGCCAGAAGGACCGGTTTGTCCAGAACCTCAAGCGCTTCGCCGACGCCCTGCCCTGCAATCACGTGCTGCTGTGGGGCGTGCGGGGCACGGGCAAGAGCTCGATGACCAAGGCCGGCTTCATGGCCCTCAGCGCCGACTATCCCGAGCTCAAGCTGGTCGAGATCGATCGCGACGAGATCGCGGCCCTGCCGCCGCTCTTTGATCTGCTGCGCCAGCGCACCGAGCGCTTCGTGGTGCTGTGCGACGACCTGTCGTTCGAGGACGGCGCAGCCGCCGCCAAGGCCCTGAAGTCGGCGCTGGAGGGCGGCGTGGCCGGCCCGCCGGAAAACGTACTCTTTGTCGCCACCTCCAACCGCCGCCACCTGATGCCGCGCGACCATGTCGAAAGCCAGGGTGCCATCGCCGCTGCCGAAGATGCTGAGGAGGAGATGAGCGTCTCTGACCGCTTTGGCCTGTGGATCGGCTTCCCGCCCATGGACCAGCCCACCTATCTGGAAGCGATCCGCAGCTATGCCGAGCGCTTCGACCTGGTCGTCGAAAACCTCGACCGCCGGGCCCTGCAGTGGTCGCAACTACGCGGCGCGCGGTCTGGCCGCGTAGCCTGGCAGTTCATCCGCGACCTGGCAGGTGAACTGGGCAAGGGACTGCCGGGGTAGTCTCCGGAGATCCTTCCCCTCTGGGGGAGCATCTGCTCGGCAGCCACAAGTTTCCCGCCTCACGCGGCGCGAGCCGCTGAAGGGGTTGGGGAGGCGCGAAGCGGCCGGGGCGAACCCGGGGACCGTGATGTGTATTGTGTGCGTTTCGGCTCGTCTCTTCCGCTTCGCAGAAGCTGTTCTGACCGTGAGGATGGCGAGCTCGCGAGCGCTGTTTCAGCTCTGGCCCCCAATTGTCCCCCGGACGGGCACGCCCAACCCCTGCGGTACAGCCGTGAGGGGTCCGACGGGTCGCGATAGACGGCTTTACGATCACCGCCCTGTCGTTCCGCGCTGTCTCGAAAGCAAGACCTCCGGTGGCCCCGGATCAATCCAACGAACAGCCCACTTTCCGTCTTGCCCGCGTGACCGCGCGGCCCCGCTCAGCTTCATCCCCATCGCCGCTTCGGGCCGGTACCAAGCGCCCTCCCCCTGCGACGGGGACAGCACTGAGTATGGGGGTAGTTCTGAGTGCGTCTGATGGCGCGCTGCAAGATATTTGCAGGGCGTTGAATTGGCTGGGGTTTGTGGGCGATGCGCCGGGGATGGAGGACGCTGTATCCCCATAAATCCTCCCCCTGAAGGGGGAGGAGGCCGTCAGGCCGGAGGGGGAAGACCGCACAGAGTCAGCAGCACTACCCCCTCCGTCGCCTGCGGCGACACCTCCCCCTTGAGGGGTGTTTGGACCGGGGACATCCGTGACAGGTGTTCGGAGACATCCGTGACACATTTTCCGATCTCAGAGGGAGGTCGGGATGCCGTTCACGGGGGTGTCTGCGATGGATCGCAAACGGGAGTTTGTACGGCTGGCCTTGGTTGAAGGCTGTAACAGGCGGGAGCTTTGCCGGCGGTTCGGGGTCAGCGCGACGCTGGGCTACCGGCTCATGGCGCGCTATCGGGAGCAAGGCGATGCGGGCCTTGAGGCGCGATCTCGCCGACCGCGGACCTCGCCCCGGCGCACGGAGACGGCGGTTGAGGATGCGACGCTTCAGGTCCGTGCGGAGCATCCGGCCTGGGGTGGCCGCAAGATCGCGGCGGTGCTGCGGCGTGAGGGGCTTGAGGCTCCAGCCCCCTCGACGGTAACCCAGATCCTGCGCCGGGGTGGTGTGGCGCTGGGCGGTGAAGGCGGCGGCGCTCAGCCTTTCATCCGCTTCGAGCATCCCCAGCCCAACGATCTGTGGCAGATGGACTTCAAGGGCCACGTGGCCCTGGGCTCAGGGCGACTGCATCCCCTGACGGTGCTGGACGACCACTCGAGGTTTGCCGTGGTCTTGGCCGCCTGCGCCAACCAGAAGACCCAGACCGTCAAGGATCAACTGATCCAGGCCTTTACGCGCTATGGTCTGCCCTGGCGCATCGCCACCGACAACGGCTCGCCCTGGGGCAACGGCCCCGGCGATCCCTACACCCCGCTGGGCGTGTGGCTGATCGAGCTGGGCGTGCGCATCAGCCACTCCCGGCCCTATCATCCCCAGACCTTGGGCAAGGACGAGCGCTTCCATCGCACCCTAAAGGCCGAGGCCCTGAGCACCCCCTTCGAGACCCTCGACCATGCGGCCCGCGCGCTCGATCACTGGCGCGACATCTACAATCTGGTCCGGCCTCACCAGGCCCTGGACATGGCGGTTCCCGTCGATCGCTACCGACACAGTCCAAGGCCCTACCAGCCCGTCATCCCGCCCTTCGAGTACGGACCCGACGACCAGGTTCGCCGGGTCCAGCAAGGGGGCCATCTCAGTTTTGCCAACCGTCCGCTCAAGGTCCCAAAAGCCTTCGCTGGAAAAGCTGTCGCCCTGCGAGCCACCCAGACCGATGGCGTCTTCGACGTCTTCTTCCAGACCCAACGTCTCAAAACCATCGACCTGAGGACCGCAAAATAGCATCCTCAACCTGTCACGGATGTCTCCGAACACCTGTCACGGATGTCCCCGGTCCAAACAAGGGGGAGGATCTCATTGAGCCCCTATCTCGGCAGAACCAGGTCCGGGTCTATCGGACGGGCCTTGTCCTTGGCCGTCGGGGCAAAGCGCATCTCGAAATGAAGTTGGGGTTCTGTCACCCCGCCGGTGGAGCCCACCGTGCCCAGTTGTTGCCCCTTGGCGACCGGCTGACGCATCTTCACGTCGGTCGAGCCCAGATGGGCATAGGCCGTCACCCAGCCGTCGGCATGCTTGACCAGCACCAGATTGCCGAAGCTCGGGACCTGGTTGCCCGCATAGGCAACCTCGCCATCGGCTGCCGAGAGCACAGGCGTACCCGCAGCGGCGCGGATGTTGAGGCCGTCATTGCGTTGGCCCGTGCCCTTGACGCCGAAGTCAGAGATCACCTCGCCGCGCAACGGCCAGGCGAACCTGCCACGGCCAGAGGCGATGATCTCGGCCTCGGTCGGGGCCGCGCTGGTCTCGATGATCGGCCGCGTGGGCGAAGGGTTGACCGGCAGGGCCGCAACAGGCGCTGCAGGGCGCGGATAGCTGGTGGCCGGCGGCGAAACGGGGCGGTTGCCGGCCGTATAGGGCACAGGGGCCGACGGCGTCAGGGCAGGCTTTTCAGCCGCGACCGGGGCCTGAGCCACGGTAGTCGCGGCCGGCCGGGCCGTGCTGGTGGTGGTCGTCTTGATCGGTCCGCGATCCTTGTAGCCGTCCGGCAGTCGGACCTTCTGGCCCTTCTTGAGGGTGGCGGCGATCTTCAGGTCGTTCTCGGCCGCCAGGGCCTTGGGCGTGACGTTGAAGCGCTTGGCGATGGCGCTCAGGGTGTCACCGCTTTGGGCGACATAGGCCTTGGCCGAGGTCGCTGGCCCCTTGATCTTCTGGCCCAGCCGCAGGGTCTTGTCGGCATCCAACTTGTTGTCGTCGGCCAGATCGCTGACGCTCATGTCGAAGCGACGGGCGATTGAACTAAGGGTGTCGCCCGACTTCACCGAATAGCTCTGGCGCGGACCGGTGACCGTGACCACGGCCCCCGTGACACTGGTCGTGGTGGTCGTCGTGGTGACAGGCGCGGCACGCTCGGGCTCAGGCTCGCTGGCGACCGGCGTAACGCGCGGCGTTTCGGCAGGGCGCGAGGCCGTGGCGCGTCCGGGCGCAGCGCCGGCCAGGACAGGCGTGCTGGAGGCCGTCCCCGGCACGGTGGTCTTGATCGGCCCCTTGTCCTTGAAGCCGGCCGGCAGAAGCAGCTTCTGGCCCTTCTTAATACCTGCGCCAGTCTTCAGGTCGTTCTCGTCGGCCAGGGCGGCGGCCGTGACGTTGAAGCGCTTGGCGATGGCGGTCATGGTGTCGCCGGTCTGGACGACATAGGCCTTGCCGTTGGTCGCAGGGCCTTTCAGCGACTGGCCCAGCTTCAGGCGATAGGGCGGCTCAAGGTCGTTGTCCTTGGCCAGATCGGCGCGGGTGGTGCCCATGCCGCGCGCGATGGCGTCCAGCGCGTCGCCGGACTTGACCACATAGACCCTGGGCTTGCCGGTCACCGAGACCACCGGGCCGGTCACGGTGGTGACCACCACCGGCGCGGGCGGCTTGACGGGAACAGGAGCCGGCACCGGCGCCGGACGGGCCTCGACCTCGGGCGGCGGCGCGATCTGGGTCAGGGCGGGCAAGGCCTGGCTCTGCACCGACGCGGGCGGGCGGGTTGCCTCCGGAACGGCGTCGGGGATCGGCTCGCGACGCACGGCCTCGCTGGGCTGGCGCGCGGTGTCGATCGGCGCATCCTGAGGCGAAACGGCCTGGGCCTGCGCCTCGACGATGGGGAAGTTGGGCATCGGGGCCCGTGGCGGCAGACCCGGGGCCTGGCCCTCGCGGGCCGGATAGAGCGGCGCTGAGGCCGTCTCGCAGGCAGCGAGCGTTCCAGCCGTCAGGGCGATCACCGCCGCGCGCGTCCACAACTGCCTCATAGCCTCTCCTTTCCTTGCGGATCGTCCAGACGGCCCCGCAAGGGTAAATCAATCATTAAACATGAGGCGACCGTATCAAACGGAGCCCGGAAATCTCGTCGTCACTGGTCGCGAGCCACGCCGTCCAGCAGCGGCACAAACCGCACGTCGCACAAGGCCTCGACCGTGAAACCGCCCTGCCCGTCGCCCGCATACCTGCGCAGGCTCTGAACCGGCCCCTTCCCGACCGGCGCGACCAGCACACCGTTGGGCTTGAGCTGGGTCAACAGCCGCTTGGGATCATCTTCTGCCGCCGCCGTGACCATAATGCGGTCAAACGGCGCCTGTTCGGCCCAACCTTCGCCGCCATCGCCGAACTTGGTGATGACATTGGTCAGGCCCAGCTTCGCAAAGCGGGCCTCGGCCTCCTTCATCAGGGTGCGATAGCGCTCGATTGTATAGACCAGCCGCGAGACGTGGCTGAGGATGGTGGTCTGGTAGCCCGACCCCGTGCCGATCTCCAGCACCCGCGAGCGCGGCTCGATGGTCAGGGCCTGGGTCATCAGGCCCACGATATAGGGCTGGCTGATGGTCTGGCCGCAGGCGATGGGCAGGGCCGAATCCTCCCACGAGCGATCCTTGAACAGATCCGGCGTAAAGAGGTCGCGCGGGGTCTTTTCGATGGCGGCCAGCACCTGGGGATCGGTGATCCCCTGGTCGCGCAGGGCCTGCATCAGGCGCGGCAGGTCAGTGGACGGGGCGGCCTTGGCCTTTCCGGTCATGGACGCGACCCCAGCTTGACCACGGGAGCCTTGGGGGGCGCGCCGCCCAGCACGCCCTTCAGGGCGTGGACGGTCTCGTTATGCGTCAGGTCGATGTGCAGGGGCGTGACCGAGATCTTGCCGTCATAGACCGCCTTCAGATCGGTGCCGGCCTTGGGGTCCAACGCCTTGGCGGTAAAGCCCATCCAGTAATAGTCGCGGCCGCGCAGGTCAGTGCGCTTGTCCCAGTGGCGCAGGTGGCCGTCGCGAAAGCCCTGGCGTGTGACCTCGACCTCGGTGACCTGCTGCGGCGGCAAGGCGGGGAAGTTGACGTTCATGATCACGTCGTCGGGCCAGCCCACCTCCAGCAGCCGCTGGATGATGCCCGGACCGTAGGTTTCCGCCGTTTCCCAGTGGGCGACGACCTCGTCGTGGAAGTAGTTGATACTCTGGGACAGGGCGATGGCGCGGATGCCCAGGGCCATGCCCTCGATGGCACCGGCCACCGTGCCCGACAGGGTGACGTCCTCGGCCAGGTTCTGGCCCCGGTTGACGCCCGACAGCACCAGATCCGGCGCGGGGCCGTCGATCAGCTGCTGCACGGCCATCATCACGCAGTCGGTGGGCGTGCCCTCGACGGCGAAGCGGCGGGCGTCGAGCTTGCGCACCCGCAGGGGGTCGGCCAGGGTCAGGGCCCGGCTGGCACCCGACTGCTCGTATTCCGGCGCGCAGATCCAGACATCGTCGCTCAGCGCGCGAGCGATGGTCTCAAGCGCGGCGAGGCCCGGCGCGTGAATGCCGTCGTCGTTGGTGAGGAGGATGCGCATAACCTAGCCCTCCCTACCCTGCCTTCTCCCCTTGCGGGAGAAGGTGGCGGCGAAGCCGACGGATGAGGGGTCGCGCGCACAGGTCAGAAAAGCGGCTGAAACGATCTTCAACCCCTCATCCGACCTGCTTCGCAGGCCACCTTCTCCCGCAAGGGGAGAAGGATCGCAAGCCGGGATCACCCCTCACCCCCGATGTGCGTAACGCCGCCCATATAGGGGACCAGAACGTCGGGCACGGTGATGCGGCCGCTTTCGTCCTGATAGTTCTCCAGTACCGCCACCAGGGTGCGGCCGACCGCCAGGCCCGAGCCGTTCAGGGTGTGGACATAGTGCCCCCCCTTCTCGCCCGTCTTTCGGTAGCGGGCGCTCATTCGGCGCGCCTGGAAGTCACCGCAGTTGGAGCACGAACTGATCTCGCGATAGGTATTTTGCGAGGGCAGCCAGACCTCGAGATCGTAGGTCTTGCGCGCGCCAAAACCCATATCGCCCGTGCACAGCAGCATCGTGCGGAATGGCAGGTTCAGGGCCTTCAGCACCGCTTCGGCGCAACCGACCATGCGTTCATGCTCGGCCTCGGACTCTTCGGGCGTGGTGATCGAGACCAGCTCGACCTTGTAGAACTGGTGCTGGCGGATCATGCCGCGCGTGTCACGGCCAGCCGAACCGGCCTCGGAGCGGAAGCTGGGCGTGAGAGCCGTCATCCGCAGGGGCAGCTCGGCTTCGTCGGTGATCTGCTCGCGAACGATGTTGGTCAGGGAGACTTCGGCGGTGGGGATCAGCCAGCGGCGCTGTCTTGGTGCGGTCCGGCGATAATCCTCAATTGCCGCTTGGCCAAGGCCGAGCATTTGCCCGACACTCGACCGAGTTATTGCATCGTAGCTGATGCGTTCTTCGTCTTTCGGGAGCTTTTTTGCCTTTAGCTCGGCGAGCCGGTCAGACATCTCCCAAGCTTCGACGTTCCAGAAATCCATTTCGGCTTTGTGACGCGCTGCATCGGCTTTGTACCAATCGACATCTGTCGTTTGAAACAAATCCTCTTCAAACTTCGGAAGTTGCCCCGTCCCGAACAGCGCCTCGTCCTTCACCAGCAGCGGCGGGCTCACCTCGACATAGCCGTGCTGCACCGTCTGCAGGTCCAGCATGAACTGGCCCAGGGCCCGTTCCAGCCGGGCGATCTGGCCCTTCAGCACCACAAAGCGCGCGCCGCTCATGCGGGCGGCGGCTTCGAAGTCCATGCCGCCGAGCGCTGCGCCCAGGTCGACGTGATCCTTGGGCGCGTTCAGGCGGCCGGCGGGCAGGCTGGAGGCGTCACCCCAGCGGCGGATCTCGATATTGCCGTGCTCGTCTTCGCCGGGCGGCACATCGTGGGCCGGGATGTTGGGAAGCGACGCCAGCAGGTCCTTCAACCCGGAGCCGGCCTGCGCCTCCAGGACGGCGGCGTCGGCCATCAGGACCTTGAGGGTCTCGACCTGCGCCATCAGGGCCTGGGCTTCGACCTCATCCTTCTTGGCCTTGGCCATGCCGATGCGCTTGGACGCTTCGTTGCGCTTGGCCTGGCTCTCCTGCAGCGCCGTCTGGGCCGCGCGCAGCTGGGCATCAAGCTTCACGGCCTCGGCGGCCGCGCCCGAGCGCCCCTTGGCCGACCAGGCGGCTTCGAAGGCTTCGGGATTGTCGCGAATGGCCTTGATGTCGTGCATCGGAGCGGGCTCGAACAGGAACGTAAGGAAAGGCCCTCTCTAAGGCGCGTCGCCCAAGGCGCCAACCTTTTCAGGGTCGCAGGCGCGTCTTCCGGCAATGCGCCTCGCCCTGCCCTCGAAACCGGCACCTTTCAGCAATCTGAATATTCAGCAGAGTGCGACACTCTGACACATCAGCCCAAGTGTAGATTCAAATACTGCGAAAAGCTGAATCACATAACGACGTTCATTTGGTCGCGAATACACGAGATAATTATAGATAATTGATATTAATCGCGTTTTGTCATGTGAACTTAAGGCGGAGATGAAAAACAGACGGCCAAGTACGCAGAACCGCGTTTCCATTCATCACATCACAGGATGTAATCCCTTGAAGAAGTTCGCCGCCCTCGCCGCCCTGATCACCGTCTCCGCCGCCATCGCCGCTCCGGCCAGCGCCGCTACCCTGGTTCGCGTTTCGCTGGCCGGCAAGTCCGACGTTCAGATCAACACCGAGATCCGCGCCGCCGCCGAGCAGGCCTGCCTGGCCGAAAAGAACACCTCGCGCGAGTGCGTCGATACGGCCATCGCTGACGCCAACCGCCAGCTGAGCAGCATCATCAAGGCCCGCTCCAACCCCAAGGTGGCCTCGCGTCAGGACGCCGTGACCATCGTGCGCGTGTCGCTGAAGGGCAAGTCGACCGACCAGATCCACGCCGAGATCAAGGCCGCCGCCAACGCGGTCTGCAAGTCGTCGAAGGAATTCAACAGCCGCGTCGAGTTCCAGGCCTGCGTCGGCGGTGCCGTCCGCTCGGCCAAGGCCCAGCTGCAGGCCGCCAACGGCTCGAACAAGCAACTGGCCGCGCTCTAAGATAATGGCTCGCCGGTTCTTCGGGACCGTCTGAAAACAGAAAACCTCCGCTCCCTTTCGGGGCGGAGGTTTTTTGCTGTCTGGACCAGCCCCTTCTCCCCTTGCGGGAGAAGGAAGATCAAACCGCCACGATCTCGTTGGCCTTCTTCTCATCCTTCGCCTTGCCGCGTTCGATCAGCCACACGCACCAGATGCCGATCTCGTAGAGCAGGCACATGGGGATCGCGAGGGTCAGCTGGCTGATCGGGTCGGGCGGCGTCAGGATGGCGGCGGCGATGAACACGCCGACGATGGCGTAGCGACGCCCCTCGCGCAGCAGCTTGCTGGAGATGATCCCCGCCACCCCCAGCAGCGACACCACGACCGGCAACTGGAAGCACAGGCCAAAGGCCAGCAGCAGCGAGGTCACCAGGGTCAGATAGTCGCTGACCTTGGGCAGCAGCTGGATCGAGATACCCGCCGTCTGCACCTGCTGGCTCAGCGAGAACCACAGAACGAACGGCAGCATGATGTAATAGACCAGCGCCGCGCCCAGAGTGAACATCAGGGGCGAGGCCAGCAGGAACGGCAGGAAAGCCCCGCGCTCGTTCTTGTAAAGGCCCGGTGCCACGAAGCGATACAGCTGCCAGGCCAGGACCGGGAAGGTCAGGACCACAGCGCCAAAGCCGGCCAGCTTGATCTTGGTGAAGAAGAACTCCAGCGCCGCCGTATAAACGAGGTCCAGCGCCTTGGTCGAACCGGTGGGGATGTCTTTCAGGCCCACCAGGGCCAGCAGCAGGTCAAACGGCCCGTGCTTGCCACCCGAATGCTGGGCCGCCAGCAGTTGCTGGGCCACCGTGAACGGCTTGACCAGGAAAAGGAAAATCTGGTCGGCGAAGGCGAAACAGACGCCAAAACCGACGAACAGGGCGACCACGCAGATGATCAGCCGCATGCGCAGCTCGACCAGATGGTCCAGCAGCGGGGCGCGCGAGGATTCGATCTCGTCTTCGGGCTCTTGTCCGATGGCTTGGCTCACGAGGCGATATCCGAAGCGGTGGAGCCACCGGCCTTGACCGCGCGCTTGCGCGGTGCCCGAGCGGGCTTGGGCGCCTCGACGACGGCGACCTCAGCCTTGGCGGCGCGCTTGCGCGGCGTCTTGGCGACGGCGGGAGTCTCGATGACGGGAACGGACTTGGCGGCGCGAGGCTTGCGCGGCTTGGCGGGCGCGGCCTCTATCGCCTTGTCCGGCGACAGGATCGACGGCTCGACGGCCGGCTGCGCGGCATAGGGATAGGGCTGGACCGCGCCGCTGTTGAGGCTGGCGTCGATGTCGGCGAACACCTGGTCGACCCCGACGTCCTTGGCCTGGTCGACGACGTCCTTGACCGGCGAGGTGAACTCGCCCGACCGCATAGCGGCGACTTCACGGCGCAGGTCGTCCAGTTCCGACTGCCGGGCCATTTCGTCGAAGCTGGAGCGGAATTCGGCCGCCATGCCGCGCATCCGCGCGACGAACTGGCCGAGCTTGCGCAGCAACACGGGAAGATCCTTCGGACCCACCACGATCAGGGCGACCGCAGCGATGACCAGAAGTTCTGTGCCGCCGATATCAGGAAGCATGGACGCGCCTTAGAGCGGCACGGGACGAGGCCCGCAGCCGCGAGGTGGAGGGGACGCGCGCAACGGGCCCCGCCCGCGCGCCCGGAGGGACTTTAAGACTTACGCAGGTCTTCTTCTTCGGCCTTGGTGCGCGGCAGGGCGCCCGTCGACTTGTTGTCGGCGACTTCGCTGCTGGTGTCGTCCTTCAGGCCGTCCTTGAACGCCTTGATGCCCTTGGCAGCGTCACCCATGATTCCCGACAGCTTGCCGCGACCGCCAAACAACACGAGAATCACAATTCCGACGATGATCCAGTGGATCGGTCCAAAAGCGCCCATGATAAAACTCCTTGTCACGCGGCCGAATAGCGGGTGCGGCGCTCAGTTACAATATCACTTCGATATAGGCGCTCGAATGGCGCCGGAACACCGTCAAAGAAACATTTCCGACGAGTCTCGCTCTGGTGGATCAATCGGCCAGCGCCGCGAAGCCAATAGCCAAAGCCCGATCAGGTTGACGAGCGGCACGAACGCAAGAGCTGCCCACCAACCGGAAAAGCCGATCCGTTTCAAAATCTTTGACACGGGTATCCCGACCACTGCAATCCAGCCCGCGAGTATCAACCAGTGGACAATCGAAAAACTCCCCATAGCCCACACTCCTATTGATCTAAAACACCCAGGAAATCCTGAGCGAACTCCGGGGCCTCGTCGCCGTCCTCCAGCGGATCCTCGTCCTCGCCCGGACGAAGGCCCAGCGGGTCGGGGACGGAGAAGCCCGGCGGGAGGTTCATCTCCAGCAGGCCGGCGGCCTTCATCTCGGTGATCCCGGGCAGGTCCGACAGGGTCGCCAGGCCATAGTGCTCGAGGAAGGCGTCGGTAGTGCCCAGGGTCACCGGCCGGCCCGGTGTGCGCCGCCGGCCGCGCATCCGCACCAGACCCAGTTCCAGCAGCACATCCAGAGTGCCGCGGCTGGCCTGAACCCCGCGCACGGCCTCGATCTCGGCCCGGGTGACAGGCTGGTGATAGGCGATGATCGCCAGGGTCTCCTGCGCCGCCTTGGACAGGCGGCGCGGCTCCTCGCGCTCCTGGGTCATCAGGAAGGCCAGGTCCTGAGCGGTCTGGAACCGCCAGCGATTGGCCACACAGACCAGCTCGATCCCTCGGCCCTCATAGCGCACGCGCAGCGCCGCAATCCCGGCGGCGATGTCGGCGCCCTCGGGCAGCCGCTTGGCCAGATCGACATCACTCAGCGGCTCGGCCGCCGCGAACAACAGGGCCTCGATGCAGCGTTCGGTGTGGAGGGGGTCGATCATAAGCACCCCATCTCCGCTCTCCCCGGCGAAAGCCGGGGCCCAGATTCAGCCTGAGAGTCTTGGGATGTTTCGCATGGGGCCTTTGCCAGGACCACCATCGCCCTGGGTTCGATCTGGGCCCCGGCTTTCGCCGGGGAGAGCGAGGTTTTGAAAGTGCTCACCCCATCCCCTCCACCCGCTCGGTCCGGGCGCGCAGATAGATGTCCGAGAACGCCTCCATCTGCCGCGCGTCCAGCACGCCCTCCTTCACCAGCTCCAGCGAGGCGGCCAGGGTGGAGGCGAGGTAGGAGGCCGGTGACGGGCCGTCGTCTTCCTCCAGCGACTGCTCGACGGGGGCCACGGTCGAAAGCGTGGTCCAGGCCTCCATCCTCGGCAACAGGCTGCGCAGGCGATCGCGAGCGTCTTCCAGCGGATAGGCCGTTGGCGGCCGGGGCGCGTAGTGGCGGCTGTGCTCTTTCTTGCGCTGGATGATGTAGGCGCTCATCAGGCCATAGAGGTCGCCCTCCAGCCGGGTGGACGACACGATCTTCACCGCTTCCGGATCGCCGCGCATGAAGACGTCGCGCTTGAGCAGCGGCCGGTCCTTGAGAGCTTCAACGGCCTGACGCATCACATCCAGCTTGGCCAGACGGAAGGCCAGTTGCGCGGCCATCTCCTCGGCCGGCGGTTCCTCGGCCTTGGCCCGTTCGGGCTTGGGCAGTAGCAGGCGCGATTTCAGATAGGCCAGCCAGGCCGCCATCACCAGATAGTCGGCCGCCAGCGAGAAGCGCACCCGCCGGGCCTGCTGCACGAAGGCCAGATACTGCTCGGCCAGCTTGGTGATCGACAGCTGCAGCAGATCGACCTTCTGACTGCGCGCCAGGGCCAGCAGCACGTGCAGCGGGCCTTCATAGCCGTCTATGTCGATGACCAGCGCCGCGCCGTCCTCGGCGGCCGCATGGGCGGCCTCGAAGTCGAGCGTGGGCTGGAAGCCCGTGTTCACGCAAACTTCCCGTCAAACGCCGCGTCGAAGCGGGCCCGGGCCTGATCGACGTCGAACGGCTCGACCACCTTGACCAGCCGCCCCATCACCGCCTGGGCCCGGCGGCGGGCTTCCTTCGACAACTTGCCAACGCCCGACATCACCGCGTCCATCTCGGCCATGTCGCCATTGCAGTGCAGGACGACGTCGCAGCCGGCCGACAGGCTATCCCTGGCCCGCTGGCGGAAGTCGCCCGACAGGGCCTTCATCGACAGGTCGTCGCTCATCAGAAGTCCGTCGAAGCCGAGGGATTCGCGGATGATTTTCTTGATGGCCTTCTTCGAAGTCGTGGCCGGCCGACGACGGTCGATGGCCGTGTAGACAACGTGAGCGGTCATCGCCATGGGCATGTCCGACAGCACCCGGAAGGGGGCGAAGTCGCGCGCGTCCAGCTCGGCCAGCTTGGCTTTCACCACCGGCAGTTCCAGATGGCTGTCGCTCATGGCGCGGCCGTGGCCGGGGATGTGCTTGATGATCGGCAGCACGCCGCCGGCCAGCAGGCCCTCGGCGGCGGCGCGACCCAGACTTGCCACCTGCTCGGGGGTGTCGCCATAGGCGCGGTCGCCGATGATCTCGTGACCTTTCGGATCGGGCACGTCCAGCACCGGCACGCAGTCGACATTGATGCCGATGGCCCGCAGGTCATGGGCGATCAGGCGCGCGCCCAGCCGGGTGATCTCGCGAGCCACCAGGGGATCGTTCGCCACCAGCTCGCCATAGGCACGGCCGGGCGGATAGGTCTTCCAGTGCGGCGGCTGCAGGCGGGCGACGCGGCCGCCCTCCTGGTCGATCAGGATCGGAGCGTCGGGCCGTCCCACCGTCTCGCGCAGGGCCGTGGTCAAGGCCCGCACCTGTTCCGGATCGGCGATATTGCGCTTGAACAGGATGAAGCCCCACGGCTTCACCGCGCGAAAGAAG
Source organism: Caulobacter sp. AVps18 (assembly GCF_058681425.1). Lineage (NCBI taxonomy): Bacteria > Pseudomonadati > Pseudomonadota > Alphaproteobacteria > Caulobacterales > Caulobacteraceae > Caulobacter > Caulobacter sp. AVps18. Next base: position 2,734,170 of record NZ_CM178737.1, on the reverse strand, counting down.
GCCTCTTCCTCGCGGGTCAGGGTGGTCCCGGCGCAGCCGAGGATCGCGGCGGAGCTGTTCAAGCGCCCTCTCCTACTTCACGAAGCAGGACTTGCCCGCAGCCGAGATGGCGTCGCAGAAGGCCTTGGCCTCGGCGCGGCTGGCGAACCCCGTCACCGAAGTGCGATAGAGGGTTCCGCCGTTCTTCTCGATCGCCTCGACCTTCTTGCCCTTGCCGGCGGCCATGCCGGGGGCGAGACGAGCGGCGTCGTTCCAGGCCTTGTCGGCCAGGGCAGTGGAAGACAGGGCACCGATCTGCACCATGGCCGGGCCGCCGGCCGAAGCGGCCGGCTTCGGCGCGGCGGTGACCGGCTTGGGCGCCACCGCTGCAGTGGCCAGGGTTTCGATCGTCGGCGCAGGCTTGGCTGCCACGGGCTTGGCCGGCGGCGGGGCTGTGGTGACCGGCGCCGGTTTGGGTTGGGCCGGCGGCAGGGCCGCAGGCTGCACGGGCTTGGCCTCGACCGGCGCGGCCGGACGCGGCAGCGGTGCCTCGGGCTGGGCGGCAAAGGTCGGCGACGGGGCCGATTCCTGTTCACGATAGATCTGCAGGCCGGCGGCCGGATCAGCCGGCTGGCTGCCGGCTGGCGGCGGGGTCTTCATCTCGGCAATCTGCGAACCCACGGTCGCCGGCGGCTCGTTGGGGCCGCGAACGCCGCCGCGATAGATCAGTACCACCGTCACCACCAGGGTCAGCAGCACCACTGCACTGATGATCAGGGTCATGGGCAGCGGGCGCGTACCGCGCACCGGCTGACGCGCATCGAACGACAGCGGCGCATCGGTCGGCGGCGTATAGGCGCCACGGTGAGGATCGGACATCGCGATAAGGCTCCAGAACTCGGCGCGCACGGCTCGACCCGCCGAATCACGTGCGCGCGACAACAGTTTAGCGAAGGGACCAGCGCGCCATAACCGCCCGCGCCATCACGGTTGTGGGCGACTCGGCCCACGCCGCGTGATTGGAACCTAGTTCCAGACGTCGAGGTGGAACAGTTTCCTGTGCTCCTCGATGGCAAAGCGATCGGTCATGCCCGCGATATAGTCGCAGACCACCCGCGCGCGTCCCGCCTCGTCGCGATTCTGCGACTTCTCGAACCAGACGCTCGGCAGAACGTCAGGCTCCCGCAGAAACAAGTCGAACATCTCGGCCAGAATGCGGCGGGCCTGGCTGCGCGTGCGATTGACCTTCCAGTGGCGATACATCCGCGCATAGAGGAACTGCCGCAGACGGGCCAGGTCCTCGGCCATGTCGGGCGAGAAGGCCACCAGGGCGTGGTCCAAGCCTCGCACGGCGTCTGCCGACTGCACGCCGGTGGCAGCGGCCCTTTGCAGGGTCTCGCCCATGACGTCGTCGACCATGGCCCCGATCATCCGCCGCACAGCCTCCAGCCGGGTCAGGCGGGCATCGAGATCCGGCCGCTCGCTCTTCACCGCAAACAGGATCGGCCCGATCAGCGGCACGTCCAGCAGGTCATCCAGGGTGAACAGGCCTGCCTGAACCCCGTCGTCGACGTCGTGATTGTTATAGGCGATGTCGTCGGCCAGGGCCGCGACCTGGGCCTCGGCCGAAGCCCAGGTATCAAGCCCCAGATGATATTCGCGGTCGTATTTCGAGATCGCCTTCCAGGACGGCTTGCCCAGCTTTTCGGTGACGGGGCCGTTGTGCTTGATAATGCCTTCCAGCGTTTCCCAGGTGAGGTTGAGCCCCACAAAATCGGGATAGCGATGCTCCAGCTCGGTCACCACCCGGAAGGTCTGGACGTTGTGGTCAAAGCCGCCATAGGGGGCCATCTTGGCCTGCAGCTCGTCTTCGCCGGCATGGCCAAACGGCGGGTGGCCGATGTCGTGGCCCAGCGCGATGGTCTCGGCCAGATCAGAATCCAGCCCCAGGGCCGTGGCCAGAGAGCGCGCCACCTGGGCCACTTCCAGCGAGTGGGTCAGACGGGTGCGGAAGTTGTCGCCCTCATGCGCCACGAAGACCTGGGTCTTCTCCTTCAGGCGGCGAAAGGCCGAATTGTGGATGATCCGGTCACGGTCGCGGGCAAAGGGCGTGCGGGTGCGGCTCTCGTCTTCCTGGAAGCGACGCCCGCGTGACTTGGCCGGATCTTCGGCATAGGGGGCGCGAACAACGAGGAACGACGATGACGACATGAAGCGCTCTGCAAGCTTTCACCCCTTTCGCCGGGGCCCGGTTATCCTCATATAGGCCCTGAACGAGTTTTCCACAGCCATGACCGACACCACCGTAACCCTTTCTCCCAATGCCGCACGCCGGATCAACGCCATCGGCCAGTCCGAAGGGCGGCCGATGATGCTGCGCGTCGCCGTGGACGGCGGCGGCTGCTCGGGCTTCCAGTACCGGTTTGACCTGGTCGACACGGTGGAAGCCGACGACCTGAAGATCGAACGCGACGGCGCTGCCGCCCTTGTGGACGTCATCTCGATGGCCCTGCTGAAGGGCTCGGAGATCGACTTTGTCGACGAACTGGCCGGCGCCGAGTTCCGGGTGCGCAATCCCAACGCCAAGTCCAGCTGCGGCTGCGGGGTGAGTTTCTCGATCTAGCCGGGCGGAGACGTCCAGTCAGCCGGTGCGGTGTCCGCTCGCCAAACCTCGCGTCCCACTAAGCTCCATAACTCTTGTCATCCCGGCCGCAGCGAAGCGGAGCGCCGGGACCCAGGGGCAATCGCTTTGCGCTGCCCCCCTACCCCGGCACGAACTGCAACACCGTCACCGTAACCGCTGCCCAGGCGGCCGGCGCGGCCATGGCGGCCCAGGCCTGGGTGCGGTGGCCTCTGCGCCATTCTCGCCAGGCCAGGGCCGGGGCCAGCAGGCAGACCGCCCAGAACAGCGCGCCCAGGGCAAAGCCCAGCCAGGCCATAGGATTGAGCAGATTGCCCGGTCGATCGAAGACCAATGGCGCGAACACCGCCAGAATGGCGCCCAGCACAGCCATCGACAGCCAGCCGACCGTCACCAGACCCAGCAGTATCGCCTGCTTCCGGCTGGAAATCCTGTAACCCGACTTGAGCACGCGCCCCATGAGCCCTAGCCTCCGCGCGCCCTCTGGAGCCGTCAATGCGTATCGCCACCTGGAACGTCAACTCTGTAAATGCTCGCCTTGAAGGTGTGCTGGCCTGGTTCGAGGCGCAGGCCCCCGATGTGGCCGTGCTGCAGGAGATCAAGTGCGTCGACGAGAAGTTCCCGACGGAAGCCTTTGAACGGCTTGGCTATAACGTCGCTGTGCATGGCCAGAAGACTTATAACGGCGTGGCCCTGCTGTCGAAGTTCCCGCTGGAAGACGTGCGGCGCGGCCTGCCCTTCCTGGGCGACGACGAGACCGACGAGCAGTCACGCTATATCGAGGCGGTGATCGGCTCGCCCACCCCGGTGCGGGTCTGCGGCATCTATCTGCCCAACGGCAATCCGCTGGGCACCGAGAAGTTCGCCTACAAGCTGGCCTGGATGCGCCGCCTGCACGCCCATGCCCAGGGGCTGCTGGCCTATGAAGAGCCTCTGGTCATCGCCGGCGACTACAACGTCATTCCCGAGGCCGAAGACGTGGCCAATCCCGAGGCCTGGCTGGGCGACGCCCTGTTCCAGCCCGAAAGCCGCGCCGCCTTCCGCGCCCTGAAGAACCTGGGCTTCACCGATGCCTATATGCAGGCCGACGGCGCGCCGGGCGGCTATACCTTCTGGGACTATCAGGCCGGCGCCTGGCCCCGGAACCTGGGGATTCGCATCGACCACCTGCTGCTGTCGCCCCAGGCCGCCGACCGGCTGACGGACCTGGTGATCCACCGCGATGAGCGCGACAAGGAAAAGCCGTCGGATCACGTTCCCGTGGTGGCCGAGCTGAACCTCTGACCCCTGTCGCGAATCCCGGACTCCCGCTAGCCTCGCAGCCATGAGCGAACTCGCCCGCCTTATTCTGCTGGTGGCCATTGCCGGCTCGGCGGTGACCTTTCTGGGCAGCGCTGCCATCTGGTTCAACGATGAGGAGCGCAGCCTTCGTCGCGCCCTCCGCCATGTCCTGAAGAGCGATCCGGAAGCGATGATCTTCGCCCGAGGCCGGGGACGCGGCGCGGGCTTCTCGTTCGCCACCGGCCTGGCCGCCGTCTCCTGGGACAAGGGAGCCTGGTGCCTCGTCTACCGGATCGACGAGTTGATGGGGGCCGAACTCCTGATCGACGGACAGGTCACCGGCCGGGCTTTCCGCAGCGAACCGCGCCGTCCCGTCGACCATGTGGCCCCGCCAGGGGTGCAACGGGTCAGCCTGAGGCTGATCTTCGACGATCCCCGGCATCCGGATTTCGAACTCGACATCTGGACGATCGGTGACGAACAGCGGCGCGACAGCCCGGCGCCGGCTGATGCTGTACAGGAGGCCAACCGCTGGCTGGCGCGTTGCGAGGCGATCGTCCGCCGGCCCCGACCGCCCCGCGCCGAGCCCCAGGTTCAAGCGCCGCCTCCCGTCGACGCCCCGCCCGAGCCGGTGCCGGTGCCCGCGCCAGTTCGCCGGACGCCGCCGCCCCCTCCGCAGCCGCCTGCGCCCGACGATGGGTTCGACGATGAGTTCGACCTCGAGGATGACGATCTCGGCGATGACCTGCCGTTCGGTGACGATCCACCGTGGGATCCCGATCCGCCCGCGCGCCAGGCTCCGCCGGCCCCGACCTACAAGCCGGTGTCCAAGGCCACGCCCCGGCCCGAGACCAGACAGAACGAGTTGCCGTTCGACCTGGATGATTGATACCAACGGCCGTTGATCCTGACCTCAGAGGGTCCAACTCTGAAACTACCCCGTCACCCCGGGACTTGTTCCCGGGGCCCATGGGTCAGCTTCATCGTGAGAATTCTATTCTGCGCCGCACCTGCGGTGGAACAATGGGCCCCGGGAACAAGTCCCGGGGTGACGAGGATATAGAGCGCAAGGCGTCGAACTCAGCGGTATTTGATACAAGCTTGGCGCTCTTGCTGGAACGCAGCACCGGGCATAGGCTTCTGCGGCCGATCCGGAGAGTTCCATGCGCACGCTGCTGATTGCCGGCCTGACCCTTGCCGCCGCGACCGCTGCTCAGGCGGCGGACACACCAAAGCCTCTTGTCCTGTCGTTGGCCGACGCCAACCGCGATGGCGTGGTCAGCCAGGACGAGGCCGCCGCCGTCCTGATCCGGACCTCAAACGTGGGCGAACTCTCCCTGCCGAGGCCCCGCGCGGCCGTGGCCGAACCCGAGTTTGAAGCCCCCGAGCCGGGCCCACTGGACATGGCGCGCCGCATCGTGCCGGCCAGCGAGTTCGAACTGGCCAACGAATACCGCTTCATCCGGGAAGTCAGACGCCGTCGCTGACCTCCCGTCAGCCCGCCGTCGATACGGCCAGCCAGGCGGCCATGGCCAGCAGGGACAGGGCGAAGCCGCCGCGCACGATCTTGCTGGCGCTGGCCCGCCGCAACACGGCCCCTGCCCGGTCGGCCAGCAGGACAATGGTCGTGTGAATCACGACGCTGACCAGCACATGGCAGCTGCCCAGCACCAAGGCCTGGGTCGCCGGGGCGGCATGATCGGGTTTGATGAACCCCGGCAGCAGGGTCACATAGAACAGCGCCGCTTTCGGATTGAGCAGATTGGCCAGCAGACCATGCTGGAAATGCCGCCAGTCGCTTCCGGGGGCGGCTCCATCGTCGGCTTCCGCTTCGCCTTCGCGCCAGGCGTCATAGGCCATCCAGACCATGTAGAGCACGCCGGACCAGCGCAGCAACTCGTAGAGGCCACGGTTCTGGCGCAGCACTTCGGTCAGGCCAAAGACCGCCGCCAGCATATAGGCTGCAAGGCCACAGGTAATGCCAAGGACCGTCACCAGTCCCGCCCGCCGGCCCTGCAGGGCCGACAGCCCGGCCAGATAGCCCATATTAGGCCCAGGGGTGAGCTCGATCAGGATGATCGCCGCCAGGAACGGGGCGATCATCGCTGGATCAACAGGCCAGGCCGCGTGGTGCACGGCCCCGCCCTCCTAGAGGTCGGCGTAGATGTGGGTTTCCTCGGCCGCGCCAGGGTGCGTGGTCGCCCCCAGATAGGCCGGGCCCACCAGCTGGGTGAACTTCCAGATCGCGCCGCTGTTGTAGTTGTGCTTGCGCGGAGCCCAGACAGCCTTGCGGCGGGCCAGTTCCTCGGGCTCGACCTCCAGGTCGATGGTGCCCTTGGTGGCGTCGATGCTGATGATGTCGCCGTCCTGCACCAGAGCGATGGGACCGCCCACGGCGGCTTCGGGACCCACGTGGCCGATGCAGAGGCCGCGCGTAGCGCCCGAGAAGCGGCCGTCGGTGATCAGGGCGATGTTCTCCACGCCCTGGCCATAGATGGCGGCCGTGGTCGACAGCATCTCGCGCATGCCCGGCCCGCCCTTGGGACCCTCATAGCGGATGACCAGGACGTCGCCTTCCTTGTAGTCGCGGTTCGACACGGCCTCGAAACAGGCGGCCTCGCCGTCGAACACCCGGGCCGGGCCACGGTGCACCTGGTGCTTGAGGCCGGCCACCTTGACGATGCCGCCCTCGGGGGCCAGCGAGCCCCAAAGGCCCACGACGCCGCCGGTCGGCGACAGCGGATTGGACACCGGACGGATCACGTCCTGGTCCTCGCGCCAGACCACATCGGCCAGGTTCTCGGCCAGGGTCTTGCCGGTCACGGTCATGCAGTCGCCGTGCAGCAGACCGGCGTCCAGCAGGGTGCGCAGCAGCATCGGCACGCCGCCGGCCTCGCCCATGTCCTTGGCCACATAGCGGCCGCCGGGCTTGAGGTCGGCGATATAGGGGGTGCGGGCAGCGATCTCGGCTACATCCTTGAGGGTGAATTCGATGCCGCACTCATGGGCCATGGCCGGCAGGTGCAGAGCCCCGTTGGTGGACCCCCCTGTCGCAGCGACGACGACGGCGGCGTTCTCGAAGGCCTTGCGGGTGCAGATGTCGCGCGGGCGGATGTTCTGCTCGATCAAGCGCATCACCGCCTCGCCCGAGGCGACGGCATACTGGTCACGGTCCAGATACGGCGCAGGCAGGGCCGAGGACAGCGGCAGGGCCAGGCCGATGGCTTCAGACACGCAGGCCATGGTGTTGGCGGTGAACTGGCCACCGCAGGCGCCGTCCGACGGACAGGCATGCTTTTCCAGCTCGCACAGGGTCTTCTCGTCCATGGTCCCGGCCGCGAACGAGCCGACGCCCTCGAAGACGTCCATGACGGTGATATCCTTGCCGTTGAAGCGGCCCGGCAGGATGGAGCCGCCGTACAGGAACACCGACGGCACATTCAGGCGAAGCATGGCCATCATCATGCCCGGCAGGCTCTTGTCGCAGCCAGCAACGCCGACCAGGGCGTCATAGCCATGGCCGCGCATGGTCAGTTCCACCGAGTCGGCGATGCAGTCGCGGCTGACCAGCGAGGACCGCATGCCCTCGTGACCCATGGCGATGCCGTCGGTGACGGTGATGGTGCAGAACTCGCGCGGCGTACCGCCGGCCGCCTTGACGCCCTGGGAGGCTGCATGGGCCTGACGCATCAGGGCGGTATTGCACGGTGCCGCCTCGTTCCAGCACGAGGCCACGCCGACGAACGGCTGGGCGATGTCGCGGGTGCCAAGGCCCATGGCGTAGTAATAGGAGCGGTGCGGCGCGCGGGCCGGACCTTCGGTCACGTGCCGGCTGGGCAGTTTGGACTTGTCCCAGCTTCCGTCGGGTTTCCTGGTCATGGCGCACGCCCTTTAGAATGAAGAGCGGTGGGATTAGCCCACGCCGGGGCGGTGTGGAAGGGTTTGACGGTCAGTTTTTGCCCGTGACGAGCGGATGGCGGCGACTTTCATTGCGAGCGGTTCGCGATGGGCGGCCGGACGGCGCATGATCGAACCCTCTTGGCTCGGGACACGACCTCGCGACCTCACGCGGGAAACCGCCGAGTTGGTGGGAAGGGTCGCGGAGCGTCCGGGCCTCGCCCGGAGGATGGGATAGTGAATACCGTTTCGACGAAAACAGACGCTCCGCGTGATCGTTATCCCTCTGGCCGGGGCGCGCGGGTCTAGTTCAACCCTATGCCCCACCCGGGCTTTGCCCTCCTCGCGACGGACCCAGCCCTGAAGCTGCAAGCCACGCCGATTCCGGAGGAACCCGGAGCGAACCTTCGGACGGGCGGAGGCCTTGGCTTGCCCCCGATAGGCGGGTTTACGTCACCCGCCCTCTCTTTAAACCGGACGCCCGGGCCTTGGCCCGAACGGTGGTCCCGCTCGATCACCCCTCAAGGCCCATCAGGTCGCCGGCCGACGTCCCTTCCCTTGCCTTGGGGTGAGATCAGTATGCGGGAGGTTTCGACGCGGGGGATACAGAGGCGGGAGAAGGCTTTAAGTAATTGATTTTACTGCATTTTACTGGCTGTACGCAGAGGATAGAGCACCCATCGCTCACAAATTTGTGTCATCCCGGAAGCCTCGTAGAGGCTGTCCGGGACCCAGGGGCCAGGGCAATGCGGTTGCCCCTGGGTCCCGGCTCTACGCTTCGCTGCGGCCGGGATGACAAGCATTGTTGGCGGTCGAAGACACCTTCGCGCCGAAGGGAGCCATCCTTAAATCTCACGGCGAGACGATCGCCGGTCAGGACTGGCTTGCGTGAGATTTAAGGATGAGCGGGACGCCGGGCGTCGCCCTCATGGTGCCTTCACATCCTGCCCCCGCGCATAAGCGACCAATGCCGCTGTCGACGCCAAGGTTTGAATGGGCAAGGCCTTCATGCATGCAGCTTCTACAATTGAAGACTCTTCGATCGAAGCTGGCGCGGTAAGCGTTATGAAGGCAACCTGAGTACCATCTACTGAAGGTACCCATTCGCTCTTTCCAGGCCAGGACGCCACGGTCCTGATAGCCACAACGCCCTTGGTGCAATCCACTGCGAAATCGCGGATCATAAAAACTTGCCCTGTCGGACTCGGGCCGATGCCCGCGACCCATATCGAGCGCCCAATCGTCTTGGCACCCTCCTTAGATCTATAGGCCGTAGATACAAAAATAGCTTTGTGGTCTGCGCGCCAGATCAAATCGTGACGTCCCGCAGGATCACCGTCCGGAGGCTGACCAACCGTTGTCTCAAGGGGCCTGATCGCCAGTGGAGGCGGCGTGTAAACATTGTAGATCGAGTCGATATTTGTAAAGCCAAGCTCAGAAATTCTGTCCTTTAGCGCGAGTTCAAGCGTGGAAAATTTCCGCCCCCTCGCTTCATTTTTACAAGCGAAGGGCACCATAGAACCAATATCGTCGGGATCTTTGTAGAAATTGAAACTACCGAACTTATGGACAGGTTGTTTAGCCGCTTGACTTGGTGGACGACCGAAGCTCTCACCTGTTTCTTGCCCAATGCCCCAGAAACAGTCCAACCTGACACGCTTTTGCCATAGGAACACACCCGCTTGCTCGGAAACGCTGTAAACAGTCACAACGTCGAACTCGACCAGACCATCGGCATTTCGCACAGGCGTTGAGTAGTACTGCCCCTGCTCGCCTTGCCAACCACTGGACGTTTCAGCGGCGACACCTTGCGCAAGAAGGCCACAAACCGCGATCGCAGCGACAATCAATCTCAATTGCATAGTTAACGCCTCCACCCTACCCCCCCGCCGCCTGCTCGACCGCCAGGGCCAAGTCCAGGGCCCGGGCCGCTTCCACGCCGGTGACGACCGGACGCGGGGCCTCGCCGCGCACCGCCGCCAGGAAGCCCGCCACGCTCAGGCCCAGCGGGTCCTTGCCGGCGGGGGTTTCGGTGAAGTCCTCAATCAGCGGGAACGGCGTGGTGTTGCGGAAGGTGCGGGCCAGGAAGTCGATCTCGACCTCGCCGGAGGGATAGACCACCTTCATGGTCCGCTCGCGGGCTTCGGCGACACGTGAGGCGTCAAACACGGCGGTGAAGCCGTTCTCGAAGGTGGCCTCGACCTTGACCCAGTCGAGCGACGACGAGCGGGTGATGGCCCCCTCGCCTTCTACGGTCACGGGATCGGCTGCGCACAGGGCCAGGGCCAGGTCGATGTCGTGGATCATCAGGTCCAGTACCACCGAGACGTCGAGATTGCGGTCCGAGGGCGTACCGCGACGCACGGCTTCAAGGCGCAGTGGCTGCTCGGGAATGTCGAGCAGGCCCATGGCCTGGAACACCACCCGCTCCTGATGGCCGCAAGCCAGGGGCACGCCGGCCTTGCGGGCTGCGGCGACCATGGCGTCGGCATCCTGCGGCGTCACCGCCAGGGGCTTTTCGGAATAGACCGGCTTGCCCGCCTTCAGCGCCGCCAGAGCCGCCCCGGCGTGGTGGACAGCCGGTGTGGCCACGGTCACCACGTCGACGGCGGCCAAGAAGGCGGCCATGTCGTCATAGGGCGTCGCGCCCAGCGGTTCGGCCAGGGCTGCGGCGCGGGCCAGATCAATGTCGAACACCGCGACGAGGTCAACGCCCGGCAGTTCCACATACTTCTTGGCGTGATAGCCGCCGAACACGCCGGCACCGACGACGCCGGCCTTCAGGGGGCCGGCCTTAAGGATCGCTTGGGTCATGCCTGCTGTCTAAACCGCTTCGCCGTCGCTTAGAAGCACTGGAGCATGACGCAGGGACAGGCTAAACAAGCGTTTAAATTAGAAACTCTCAGGGAAACGCCCCATGACCGCCTCACGCGAAATCCGACTGAAGAGCCGCCCCGTCGGGGTTCCGACCCACGCCGACTTCGAACTGGCCACCGTCGAGGTCGGCGCGCCCGGCGAGGGCGAGGTGCAGGTCAAGAACCTGTGGATGTCGGTCGACCCCTATATGCGCGGCCGGATGTATGACCGGGCCAGCTATGTGCCGCCGTTCGAGCTGGGCAAGGCCCTGCAGGGCGGCGCGATCGGCCAGATCGTCGCTTCCAACGATCCCGATTTCGCGGTCGGTGACATCGTCAACTCGATGTTCGGCTGGCGCGAACTGTTCAACATTTCGCCCGCAGCCATCAAGGCGGCCGGTGGCGCTATGGGCGCCCTGACCAAGATCGACACCCACGGCCTGCCGCCCCAGGCCTTCCTGGGCATCCTGGGCATGCCGGGCATGACCGCCTATGCGGGCCTGCTGCGCGTGGCCGCCCTGAAGGACGGCGACGTCGTATTTGTCTCGGCCGCCGCCGGGGCCGTGGGTTCGGTGGTCTGCCAGATCGCCAAGCTGAAGGGCCACACCGTGATCGGTTCGGCCGGCGGTCCGGAAAAGGTCGCGTTCCTCAAGTCGATCGGCGTCGATCACGTCATCGACTACAAGGCGACACCCGACGTGGTCGCCGAACTGGCCAAGGCCGCGCCCAAGGGCATTGACGTCTATTTCGAGAATGTCGGCGGCGTACACTTGGAAGCGGCCATCAATTCGGCCCGTCCGTTCGCCCGCTTCGCCCTGTGCGGCATGATCTCGCAGTATAATGAGACCGGCAAGCCGGTCGGCCCGTCCAACATCATCCAGGCCGTCGGCAAGAGCCTGCGGATGGAAGGCTTCATCGTCTCCAACCACTACGACCTCTATCCGGCCTTCGTGAAGGACATGGCAGCCTGGATGGGCGCCGGAAAGCTGCAGTGGAAGGAAACCATCGAAGACGGCGTCGAGAACGCCCCCGAGGCCTTCATCAAGCTGTTCAACGGCGAGAACCTGGGCAAGATGCTGGTCAAGCTGGGCTAGGACGCCCGTCGGCTTTCATCCCCGAAAGGCTTGTCATCCCGGACGCGCGTAGCGCGATCCGGGACCGCCGCGTGAACTCCGCGCTAGTGGCGGTCCCGGATCTGCGCGCTCCGCGCTTGTCCGGGATGACAACAGTTTTTTGCCTTAGCGCGTCTTCAGTTCCGTCAGTTCCAGCCCCTGTGCGGTCTTGATGAAACTGAAGTCCACCCGCGCCCCCGGCGTGACGGGCGCATCGGCCAGAACATCGGCATGGGCGGTGAAATCACTGCGCCCCGGGGCCAGGCCGGCGGTGCTCGCGCCCTCGTGATCGAGCGTGATCGTCATGCCGTCCAGCGCCGCTATTACGCCCCTTGAGTCGTAGATCGGCAGGGCTTCACGGGCCTGGGCGCTCTCCAAAGCCGCTGCAGGGGTGGCCGATTTCTGCGCGCCAGGGCCACAGGCGGCCACCATCAGAAAGATCAGAAGAGCGACAAGAGTCTTGTTTTTCATAAGCTTAGGACAGTCTCTGCAAGCCATTGCCGCCGCCTTCCCCAAACGGCGCCCGCCTTTTTTGCCGCAACCGCGAGATCGGCGTGATTTCTGGTAGCGATTTCGTGATCGAAGTTTTACTATTGGGGACGCCGGTGGCTCTCCACGCCGGAAATCGACCGCAATGCTGCAAGCTCTCCGACCACGGACGTTCCCCTAGCGGACGAGCGCGCGGACGGAAAGCTCGAACCGCGTAAAGTCGAGCTGTTCGGAGAGGGCCGGCCAAGGCCGGACAACCCGAGACGATGACCCGATGAGCGACCGCTCCAGCCTCTTCGACCTGCGCTCCTCAACGAGCGTGTCCCTCGATCAGGTCTTGCAACGCCGCGACACGGTGGAAATCCCCGTCGAGGCCCCGCTGGCCATGCCGGTGCAGCACCTCGCCTTCTGGCAGGGCGGCGCGCGCCGGGCCACCAGCGTGGTGTCCGACATGGCCACCCGACGCTGGATCGTCGGGATTTTCACCCTGGTGATGGGCGCGGCCGGCTGGAAGGCCACGTTCGACACCGTCGCCCTGGGCGGCGTCACCCGTCTGGAAGCCATTGTGCTCACCTTGCTGGCCCCGCTGTTCCTGGCCCTGTCGCTGTGGTTCTGCACCGCCCTGGCCGGCTTTGTGATCCTGCTGGGCAAGCCCAAGGATCCGCTGGGCATCGACAGCGCCAAGCCGATGCCGAAGCTGCGGGCTCGCACCGCCATCCTGATGCCGGTTCACAACGAGGACGCCGCCGAGGTCTTCGCACGCCTGCGCGCCATGGACGCCTCGCTGGCCGAGACCGGCAATAGCCGCGCCTTCGACATCTTCATCCTCAGCGACACGCGCGATCCGTCCGTGGCCCTGGCCGAGCAGGCCTGCTTCGCCCGCTTCCGCCGCGAGGCCAACTGCGCCGTCTATTACCGCGTCCGTCAGGAAAACAAGGGCCGCAAGGCCGGCAATGTCGCTGACTGGGTCGCCCGCTGGGGCAGCAGCTACGAGCACATGCTGATCCTCGACGCCGACAGCCTGATGACCGGCGAGGCCATGGTCCGCCTGGCCGACGCCATGGAGCGTCACCCCGGCGCCGGCCTGATCCAGACCATGCCGATGATCATCAACGGCCAGACGATCTTTGCCCGCACCCTTCAGTTCGCCACGCGCCTGTATGGCCGCGTCGCCTGGACGGGCCTGGCCTGGTGGTCGGGCAGCGAGAGCTCGTTCTGGGGCCACAACGCCATCGTCCGCACCCGCGCCTTTGCCGAGACCTGCGGCCTGCCCTCGCTGGACGGCCCCAAGCCGTTCGGCGGCGAGGTGATGAGCCACGACGCCCTGGAAAGCGCCCTGCTGCGCCGCGGCGGCTGGAGCGTCCACCTGGCGCCCTATCTGGACGGCTCCTACGAGGAGAGCCCGTCGAACCTGCTGGACTTCGCCACCCGCGACCGCCGCTGGTGCCGGGGCAATGTGCAGCACATCCCGCTGGTCGCCCTGCCCGGCCTGCACTGGATGAGCCGCATGCATCTGGTGATCGGCGTGCTCAGCTATGTGCTCTCCCCCCTGTGGTTCATCGCGCTGGCGGCCGGCGTCGTTTCGCGACTGCTGATGCCGGAACTGAAAAAGGCGGCCTTCACCCTGGCCGACCTGCAGGCCGCCGCTCACGCCCTGATCGACTGGCGCGAGATCCAGGCCACGGCCTGGGCAATGATCATCACCTTCATCCTGCTGTTTGGCCCCAAGATCCTGGGCACCATCCTGGTCTTCTCGCGTCCGGAAGAGCGCAAGGGCTTTGGCGGTCGTCGCCGCATCGCCGCAGGGCTGGGCGTCGAGATGCTGTTGTCGGCTCTTGTCGCCCCCATGCTGATGTTCACCCAGACCCGCGCCCTGGTCGAGATCCTGGCCGGCAAGGTCGGCGGCTGGGCCACCCAGCGCCGCGATGCCGACAAGGTCAGCGGCAAGGAAGCCTTCCGCGCCATGGGCTGGATCTCGGTGACGGGCTGCGCCCTGGCCCTGGGCTTCTGGTTCACGCCCGACCTGCTGACCGCCACAGCGCCGATCCTGGCCGGCCTGATGCTGGCTGTGCCCCTGACCATGCTGGGCGCCCACAAGGCCGCCGGCCTGCGGGTCAAGGCCAATGGCCTGTTCATGACCCCGGAAGAGCGCCGTCCGCCGGCCATCGTCCGCGCTGCCCTGGGCCCGGTCTGCGAGCCCCCGACCCGCTGGATGGCCCGCGATGCTGGCCTGCTGCCCGTAACCGACAAGCCCGCCGAACAAACCGCCGCCTGACAGCAACGCCGCTGGCCCCCGCCGCCGGACCGGAGTAGAAGCGCGCTTCGTTCATTCCTGACGGAGCCAACGCCGTGTCGCGCCTGTTCAGCGCCTATGTGATCGTCGACTGGAGCGCGGCGGCCAAACCGACCACGGGGGCTGACTCCGTGTGGATCGGCGTGCTCAAGCGCGACGTGCGCTTCCGCCTGACGTTCGAGAGCCACAACCCGGCCACCCGCCAGGAGGCCGAGGTCAAGCTGGCCGCCATCCTGGATGACTTCAAGAAGCGCGGCGAGCGGGCCCTGGTCGGCTTCGACTTCCCGCTGGGCTTCCCGCAGGGCTTCGCCCAGGCGCTGAACCTTCCGGGCGAGGCACCGTGGCGCGCGGTCTGGGACCAGCTGAACAAGATGGTCAAGGACAAGGCCGATAACACCAACAACCGCTTCGGCGTGGGCTCGGAAATCAACCGGCGCCTGACCGGCGGGCCATTCCCGTTCTGGGGCTGCCCGCCCAAGGACACCCTGACCACCCTGCAACCCAAGCGCTCGCGCGAGCATGGCGAGGGCGACCTGGCCGAGTTCCGCTTTGCAGACAAGGCCGCCAAAGGCGCGCACTCGATCTGGAAGCTCTATTACAACGGCTCGGTCGGCGGTCAGGCGATCGTCGGCATCCCGGCCGCCCGCCGCCTGAAGGACGCCCGCGGCGACGCGGCGCGGGTCTGGCCGTTCGAGACGGGCTTCAAGGCCCTGACCGAGGCTGATCTGGAAGACGTACTGGTGGTGATCGCCGAGGTCTATCCCTCGCTGCTCAAGGCCGTCCCCGCCCCCGGCGAGGTCAAGGACCTGGCCCAGGTGCGTGCGCAGGCCGAACACTTCGCCAAGCTGGACGAAGCGGGCAAGCTGGGCGCGATCTTCGCCCCGGGCAAGGATGTCCCGGCCGAGGTGGTTGAGGCGGCACAGACCGAAGAAGGCTGGATTCTGGGGGCGTAAAGCGGCGCGCCCCTAGAAGTCTCCAATCAGCATCAGACCCAAGACGGGCTTCTCGCCCATTTCTACGCGCCTGTAGTTCACGAGCGCAGCGCATTCGATCAGGGCCGAAAACTCGTCAGGACATCGGCGCCTAAAGTCCGCTGCGTCGTCGATTCTCAGCATCACGAACTCACCCTGCGAAACAGAGGGGTTCGTCATGCCGCTCGCCGGGTCGTCGATTGAGGTCAAGCAATCGATCCAGGCGTTCATGTTTCTGCCGTAGAACTCTGGGAAGCCCAGAGCCTGCCGGAAAACCGTATAAAAGCTTTGGCAATCCAAGATCTCTTTGGTCGGGATCGGCACTACAAGCGTGCTCATCGATGTCAGCCCCGTTCCCTCACATCCAGCATCCGAAACCGCGCCAGCAGGAACGCCGCCGAGACGAAGCTGGTCACCACCACGGCCCAGACGATGCCGTTAACACCTAGCCCCATCGGAATGGCCAGCCACCAGGCCAGCGGCCCCATGATCACGCCATAGCTGATCAGGTGGGTGAAGGTGGGCACCCATACCTCGCCGCGCGCCCGCAGGGCCTGGGCCGCCACCACCTGCACGGCGTCGGGGGCCAGGAACAGGCAGGTCAGGGCCAGGGCAGGCGCGATGATCGCCAGGGCCTGCGGGTCGGCGGTATAGGCTGACCCAACCAGATGGCGCAGGGGCCACAGCAGCAGGGCCGCCACCACACCGACCACCGCCGTGAAGGCAAATGAGATCCAGCCCGCGCGGGTCATGCCGGCCGGATCACGCGAGCCGAACGCCCGTCCCACCTGCACCGAGGTCGCCGTGGCGATGCCCAGGGGCAGCATGAAGATCACCGCCGCCACATTGATCACCACCGCCCAGGCGGCCACCGACAGCCCGCCGATCCAGCCGGCCACCAGGCTCATCCCCGCAAAGGCCGCCACCTCGAAGAAGTTCGACGCGCCCGCGCCATAGCCGATGCGGCGCTGCTCGATCTCGGCGGGACGGTCGCGGTCCGGCTTGTCGAACACGCCCAGCACCCCGGCGTCCTTCAGGCGCAGCACATAGATCCCCAGCATCAGCACCAAAGCCGCCCGCGCGCCAAAGGTGGCCCAGGCCCCGCCCACCGCGCCCAGGGCCGGCAGGCCGAAGGTTCCCGGCACCAGCAGCAGGTTGACCGCCAGATTGATCGCATTGGCCACCCACATGGCGATGGTCACCGGTCCGGGCCGCGAAAGCCCCTCCAGCCAGAAGCTGAGCGCCACCGAAATCGTGTAGAGCGGCAGCGATAGCGAGAAGACGATCATCGGCGCCGTCGCCCCGTCAGCCAGGGCCTTGGGCAGGTGGACGCTGTGCATGAAGAGCGGCCCCAGCGCGGCCAGGGCGATGGCTGAGGCCATGCCGATCCAGAAGCCATAGATCAGGCCGCGCCGCAGCACCGCCCCGGTCTCGTGCGGGTTCCCGGCCCCCAGAGCCCGCGAGGTCATCACCTGAACGCCCACCAGCAGGCCCACCGCCATGGTCACGAAGATCGACGACGGGGCCCAGGCCATGGCGTGGAACCCCAGCTGCTCGGCAGAGAACCGCCCCACCACGATCGCGTCGGTCAGGCCCATCACCATGATGCCCAGGCGCGACAGCACCACCGGCCCCGACAGGCGCAGCAGCTCGTTCAGGTCGGTTCGGATGGGTCCAAAGCGCCGCGCAGGAGGCGGCGCCGAGGCGGCCGCGTCGCGGGGCATGGCGAGGTCTTTCTCAAAACGGCCGGCAAAGTGACCCAAGGTGCCGGTCGCGGCAAGGCGGCTTGTAGCGGAACAGAGCGATACGGGCGGGCTTGGCTCAGTGCGGCCAGGTCTCGGCCAGCACCTTGGCGACGCCGTCCTTGAGGCTGACCTCCAGAGCCGGCGTCTTGGGCTGGCCGGGCGCGAACAGCTCATAGATCACCATGCCGTCGTTCTGGGTGCTCTCGATCACCCGGACGGGCTGGGCCTTGCCGGCGGCGGTCCGCACGGCGGCCGGTGCATCAGCCCAGGCGATGTCGCGCTGGGTTTCGACGATCTCCCAGGCGCCGTTCTTCTCCAGCAGGTCGAACTCGATCTCGGCCCCGTTTGGCAGCACGCCCTCGACATCGAAATAGCGACGGTCCTCGCGTTCCTTCAGTTCGGCTTCCGTCACCTTCAGGCCAGGAGCGGCCTTCAGGACTACAGCCAGAACCAACGGCGGCACGTCGGCGGCAGCGACGGGGGTAATTTTCGTCTCTGGCGCGCCGGCCAGGGCGGCAGGAGCGATCAGGGCAAGGGCAAGCACCAGGGTCGGGGCCAGGGCAAGACGGCAGTTCATGGTGTTGTCCTCAGGGGCGAGAGCCGGCGGTTGGTGGCGACTGTGCCCCAAAACCTGCCCGCCCGGCGATGCTAAGCTTGTATCAAACACCCTCGCCGCGCAAAGGACCCGCCATGGCCCTGCACCTCGCCCAGATCGCCCTGCTGGTCCGCGACTATGACGAGGCCCTGGACTTCTATGTCGGCAAGATGGGCTTTGAGCGAGTCGAGGACACCGACATGGGCGGCGGCAAGCGCTGGGTCGTGGTCTCGCCCGGCGCGGGCGGCTCGCAATTCCTGCTGGCCCGGGCGGCTGATGAGCATCAGGCCCTGCGGGTGGGCGACCAGGGCGGCGGCCGGGTGTGGCTGTTCCTCAATACAGACGACTTCGCCGCCGACCATGGCCGGATGAGCGCGGCCGGCGTACGGTTTCTGGAAGAGCCTCGCCACGAGGTCTATGGCACGGTGGCGGTGTTGGAAGACCTGTATGGCAACCGCTGGGACCTGATCCAGCCCAAGGCATGACCCGATGATGCGCTTTTTGGCCCTGCTGGGCGCTGTTGTGATGCTGCTGGCGGGGCCAGCCCTGGCGGGTCCCGCCAAGCCACGCGTGCTGTATCTGAGCCAGTCGGCGGGATGGCGACATGCTCCGGTGATCCGGCCCGAGGGTGCCCTGGCCCCGTCAGAGATGGCCCTCGCAGACCTCGCGAAAACCTCGGGTGCCTTTACGCTGGAGACCACTCAGGACGCCCGCGAGATCACGGCGGAAAAGCTGAAGTCGATCGACGTGCTGGTGTTCTACACCACCGGCGCCCTGCCGATTTCGCCGGCCAACTGGCAAGCCATTCAGGACTGGGTGGCCAGCGGCAAGGGCGGCTTCATCGGCCTGCACAGCGCGGCCGACACCGGCTGGCCTTATGAAGGCCCGGGCCAGACCTATGCCCGCTTCATCGGCGGCCAGTTTGCCGGCCACCCCTGGACCGAGGGAACCCCGATCACCGTCGCCGCCGTCGCGCCGCACGCCACGACCGCCGCCTGGCCCGCCCGGTTCGCCCATGCCGAGGAAATCTACCAGTACGCCGACTTCGATCCGGCCAGCACGCGGGTGCTGCAGGCGCTGGACTTCACCGGCACGCCGCTGAAACGCCCCTATCTGGTTCCGCTCTCCTGGGTGAAGCAGATCGGGCGTGGCAGGCTGGCCTTCACCAATCTGGGCCACACGACCTCAACCTTCCAGGACCCGCGCTTCCAGGCCCAGTTCGTCGCCATGGTCCGCTGGACCACGGGCAAGGGCCGCACGGACGCTGCGCCCAACCCACAGCAGCAGGACATTTGGGCCATGCGCTCGCTGCTGGCCTATGAGGGCTTGCCTGCTGCCGAGATCGACGCTCGCGCCACCCGACTGGCCCTGGCCGACAAGACCTGGCTGGACACCACGGCCGGCAAAATCGCGGCCCTGCGCATGATCTACCCCGCCAAGCCCGACAGCGACCCCGCCCCGTTCCGGGCCGCCTATGAGCCGCTTCTGGCCGAGGTATTGAGCCGCTCCCAGCCCTGAGTCGCTAAGGCTTGCGCTTGGCCGGGGTGCCGGGACGGGCGGGCGGCTGGACCGGAAACTCGATCCTGCTCATGTCATAGCCCAGGGCCTGGACCCTGATGGATGCATGCGACGGCCTGTCAGGCGTGCGAACCGAACGCCTCGGCGGCGAATTGGGTCAACTGGTCGGCGAGGTCTTCGGGCCAGACGGCGATGCGGGCGGCGAAGGCCTCGGCATCACCGGCGAACAGGGCCCGGATGGTCTCCTCGAAGCCCAGCAGATCACCAGCCATGGCGCTGGCGAAGCGATAGGCCGCCTCGCGCGAGCGGCGGATACGATCAGGCCCCTCCCCGTCGCGGCGCGCCGCCTCGACCAGCTTGCGCAGCGCCACCGAGGCCCCTCCCGGCTGGGCTGCCAGCCAGTCCCAGTGGCGCGGCAGCAGGGTGACCTCGCGCGCCGTCACGCCCAGACGCGGCCGCCCCCGACCACGGGGAGCCGTCTCGGCCTCACCCTGCGCTGGTGCCAGGCGCGCCGCCAACGCTTCGGGCGAGCCGCTGAGATCGAAATCGACCTGTCGGCCTTCGACGTCGAAGATCAGCGCCGCAACACCCGTCGTCGCCGCATGCTGGGCGGCCAGCGCTGCCTCCAGCCGCGAACCGGAGACCAGTCGCGTCGTGCCGCAGAACACCACAAACGGCCCACTCATCGGTTCAGCTTCCGAGCGCTCAGTTGTACGATCCAGGCATCGCGGCGCTCTTTGAGCAGAGACGAGCGGCCCAGGTCGCCCAGCCCTTCGTCGTCGATGACCTCGAGCGGTTCAAAGGCGAAGGCCGCCTCGCCCTGCGCCGCCCAGGCGGCCTGCAAGGTCTTTTCGGAGTGAGAACCGTGCCGGAGCGTGAACCATACCCCGCTCTGCCGCGTGGCCAGATCCGGCGTCGCGCCCACCCAGGCCTCGCCGGTGGCGGCGCAGCGCACCGCATAGATCCCCGCCTCAATCTTGCGGTCCCGATAGTCGCGCGTCAGCGCCTTGCGTCCGGTCATCAGAGTCTCCTGACGCCGCTTTTCACCCGGACAAAATGGAAAGTCAATAATACCCGGATATAATTAAACTTCAGCTGGCCGTCGGTCGGAAGGCCAGATAGCCGCGCTCGACCATGCGTCGCAGCGCCTCATAGGCCTCGGCAATCTCGTCATAGGCGGTCCGCAACTGGGCCAGGCGGGCAATCTGCTCAGGCGACGGGGTATGGGTGGTCTCGGTCAGGGCGACGGCGGCGGCCACCCACTGGGCCCGCGCATGGGCGGCGGCGACGGCCATATGCTGGAAGCGCGCGGCATCCACGTGGCCGAGCGTCTGGCCGATCACCGCCTTGTTAGAGGCGAAGGCGGTGTAGTCGATCTGTTCGAGATAGCCGCGCAGCCGGCGATGAACCTGAGGATCGCCATCCTCGGGCTCGAAATGATCCTGCCCGCGACGGCGTGAGCTGGATGTGACGGTCGATGACATGCGCCCCTCCCGCCCGGCTTCGAACGCCTCAGAGACGCCGGGTCTGGGCACAGACTGCGCCCGACTGTTTAAGAGGTCCTTGCCGCCTTCGGACCGCCCAAGCCCGCTAAACTCCCGGCAGGGCCTTCCACCCGAAAGCCAGCAGCGGCCGGGCGTCGGCGGCGAACCGGACAATCACACAGGGGAGATCTGGCCCGCCGATCTCCACCCCGGCAAGCTCGCGGCGCACCAGCCAGCGGGTGCGCTTGATCGCCGCTTCCAGCGGACCGCCGGCTTGGTCCTCGAACCCCTTGGGCATGCGCTTGGTCGGCTCGCCGGTCTCCAGTGTCAGCCCCTTGGCCGCCAGGGCCTTTTCGACCGCCAGCCACCCCTTGGGATCGGCGACGATGGCCTGGCGAAAGGCGTCGATATGCGGCCGCTCCGACAGATAGAACCCGGCCGCCACAAAGGCCCCTCGCCCGGCATAGCTGTCGTCGGATCCGCGCGCCGACGGCAGGGTCGAGGGGTCCAGGGGGTCAATGGTCTGGGGATCAAACGCCGGCGTTGAGCCGCCTTCGGGCTCGATATGCACATAGACCATGCCCGGCGACATCTTCTGGCCATCGCGGGTAAGGGTGGCCGAGACATGGGTCTTGTAGGGGCGTTTGTCCCTGGAAAACCGCACGTCGCGGTGGATGCGAAACACCGTGTTTTTCGGATGTCCCGCCAGCGGCAGCCCCTTGGCCTCGAAGACGTCATTCAGGGCCAGGATCAGCGAGACCAGGGTGGGCTTGAGCCCCGCGTCGAACGGAGCCCGGTTGGCGGTGAACCACTCGCGGTCATTGTGGGCGGCCAGGCCGGTCAGAAAGGCGAGGTCGGCGGTGGCGAAGCCGGGGAACGGGGTGACTGTCATGGAGCGAGGGTAGCTTGAAACACCAGGGCGTGTCCTGCTGCCACAGCCTGGCAGCAACCACGCCAAACCAGAACTTAAAGTGAACATCAAGGCTTGAATACCTCGCTGATCGAGCGGAAGCTTGCACCACAACCCGCCCTTCCTGGAGACTGCCATGACCATTCAAGACATCGCCGCCGACCTCGTCGCCCTGTGCAAGGCCGGCAATTTCGATGAACCCGGCGAGAAATACTGGGCCGACGACGTGGTCAGCCTGGAAGCCATGCCCGGCGACATGGCCCGCATCGAAGGCAAGGCCGGCGTGCGCGGCAAGGGCGAATGGTGGGCCGCCAACCACGAGGTCCACGGCTTCGAGGTCACCGGCCCCTATATCAACGGCGACCAGTTCGCTGTCGGCTTCAAGATGGATGTCACGCAAAAGGCCACAGGCGAGCGCATCACCATGGACGAGGTGGCGCTCTACACCGTGCTCGACGGCAAGATCGTCGAAGAGAAGTTCTTCTACTGATCCGGCGCATCGTTCCTGGAGTCTTACCGCTCCAGGAACGCCTCGAAGCCGCCGAAGATCATGCGCTTGCCGTCGAAGGGCAGGTTGGCCATGTCCCACTTCATGCGCTCGTCGGCCATGACCTTGGCATTGATAGTGTCGCGGGCCGCGCGGCTCTCATAGGTGATCCAGGAAAAGACCACGACTTCGTCATCGGTCGCCTGGACGGCGCGGGGAAATGAAGTGAGCTCGCCATAGGGCACGTCGTCGCCGAAGCATTCGACATAGGACAGGGTGCCGTGCTCCATCCAGACCTTGGCACCCAGTTGGGCCATATCCTTGTAGGCCTCGATGTTGGCCTTGGGGACCGCGAGTACGAAACCATCGACATAGGCCATGGGTGCCATCCCTGTCGTTGCTGGGAGCCCCAGGACGCGTGGACGGGTCCTGCTCTGACAGAGGGTCGTGAAGTTCAGGCGGAAAAGCAACGCCGAAACCGGCCCCAGTCAGGACCTCGGCATGGCGGGGTCTCACCCAACCGCACTGACAGATCAGGCCGCTGGAGAGCCAAGAGCGCGTTCCGAAAAGTGGGAACCGGTTTTCGGAATGAAACGCGTGTGAAAACAAACGACTAGAGCGGGTTGCAATCTGATTCCATCAGATCGCAACCCGCTCTAGTTGGCCGGACCGGGCCGGAAGGCGAGATAGCCGCGCTCGATCATCCGCCGCATGCCCTCATAGGCGCCGGCCAGTTCGTCATAGCAGGCGCGCAGATGGGCCAGTTTGGCGACGTGCTCCGGCGTCAAGGTATGAGCATGCTCGGTGATCGCCACAGCAGCGGCGACCCAGGCGACCCGCGCGGCGGCGGCGGCCACGGCCATATGCTGAAAGTGCGCGGCGTCGACATGACCCAGGGCCTGGCTGATGATCGCCTTGTTCGAGGCGAAGGTCATGTAGTCGATCTGTTCAAGATAGCCGCGCATCCGACGCTGCAAGGCTGGATCGCCGTCTTCAGGTTCAAAATGGTCCTGCCCACGACGACGGAAACTGGACGTAACGGTCGACATAGCATCCTCTTTCCAGACTAAATGCTCGAATGAGCACCAGACAAGATTGGAGCTTGCGCCTCACATCTTAAGAGTAAATTTCATAAATCGGCCGCGTCGAAATGTCGCCAGAACAAGTGACGGCGCTCGCGAAGCAGCCGAAGCGAAAAAATCATAATGAATTCGATATTGACTCTAAAGGCAACCCGACCCCGCAATGGGCAAATCGCCTCTAGACTTTCCGGAGTGACACATCCGGACACAGCCGAGAGCGTCGCAGGCCAGGCCGCCACCCTTCCGGTTTCGAAAGAGCGGCGGCCGTGCTGATCGCCTATTCGGTCTTCAGATAGATCTCAGAGCCCTGCTCGCGGAACTTCTCGCTCATTTCCGCCATGCCCAGAGCTGCGGCTTCGTTCGGGGCCTGAGCGGCGGCGAACTCCCGCACCTCGTGGCTGATCTTCATCGAGCAGAACTTGGGCCCGCACATCGAGCAGAAGTGCGCGGTCTTGTGCGCCTCCTTGGGCAGGGTCTCGTCGTGGAACTTGCGGGCGGTTTCCGGGTCGAGCGCCAGGTTGAACTGGTCTTCCCAGCGGAACTCGAACCGCGAGCGGCTGATGGCGTCGTCCCACATGGCCGCGCCGGGGTGTCCCTTGGCCAGATCCGCCGCATGGGCGGCCAGCTTGTAGGTGATGACGCCGGTCTTGACGTCGTCACGGTCGGGCAGGCCCAGGTGCTCCTTGGGCGTGACGTAGCAGAGCATCGCCGTGCCGAACCAGCCGATCATCGCCGCGCCGATCGCCGAGGTGATGTGGTCGTAGCCAGGGGCGATGTCCGTGGTCAACGGGCCCAAGGTGTAGAAGGGGGCCTCGTGGCAGTGCTTGAGCTGCTCATCCATATTGGCCTTGATCTTGTGCATGGCCACGTGGCCCGGCCCTTCGATCATCACCTGGACGCCCTTGCTCCAGGCCACCTTGGTCAGCTCGCCCAGGGTGCGCAGCTCCGAAAACTGGGCCTCATCATTGGCGTCGGCGGTCGAGCCGGGACGCAAGCCATCGCCCAGCGAGAACGAGACGTCATAGGCGCGCATGATCTCACAGATCTCGTCAAAGCGCTCGTAGAGGAAGTTCTCCTTGTGGTGCGCCAGGCACCACTTGGCCATGATCGAGCCGCCGCGTGACACGATGCCGGTGACGCGCTTGGCGGTCATCGGAATGAACGGCAGGCGCACGCCGGCGTGGATGGTGAAATAGTCCACGCCCTGCTCGGCCTGCTCGATCAGGGTGTCGCGGAAGACCTCCCAGTTCAGGTCCTCGGCCACGCCGTTGACCTTCTCCAGCGCCTGATAGATCGGCACGGTGCCGATCGGAACGCTGCTGTTGCGGATGATCCAGTCGCGGATGTTGTGGATGTTGCGGCCGGTCGACAGGTCCATGACCGTGTCGGCGCCCCAGCGGGTGGCCCAGACCAGCTTGTCGACCTCGTCGGCGACGGTGCTGAGCACGGCCGAATTGCCGATATTGGCGTTGATCTTCACCAGGAAGTTGCGGCCGATGGCCATCGGCTCCAGTTCGCCGTGGTTGATGTTGGCCGGGATGATGGCGCGGCCGCGGGCCACTTCCTGGCGCACGAACTCGGGCGTCACGAAGTCGGGGATCGAGGCGCCGAAATCGTCGCCGTCGCGCACGCACGGGGCGTTCTGCTCGCGGCGCAGGTTCTCGCGGATGGCCACATATTCCATCTCGGCGGTGATCTTGCCGGCGTTGGCATATTCGTACTGGGTGATCAGGTGGCCCGGCTTGCCGCGATAGATGGTGCGGCCCACGGCGGGGAACTGCGGGGCCAGGTGCTTGCCCTGGGCAAAGCCGTTGTCCTCGGGCTTCACCTCGCGGGGCGTCTCAACCACCTCGACATCGCCGCGCGCCACGACGAAGGCTTCGCGCGAACGCTCCAGGCCCTTCTCGATGTCGATGGTCGCGGTGGGGTCGGTATAGGGACCCGACGGGTCATAGATCGTCACCGGCGGCTCGTTGGCCGACGGGTGGACGGCCACCTCGCGGAACGGCACGCGCAGGTCGGGGAATAGCTCGCCGGCCTGATAGACCTTGCGCGAGCCGGGGATCGGGCCGGTCGAGATGGTCTCGGCGACAGCCTTGATGGTGGTCTGGACGTTCATATCGGGCGCTCCTCAAGCGTTAAGGAGACCCGGACAAGCGTGCTAAGTCGGTCTGACGAACGGCAAAATCGGCCCGCTCGCGTTCCCTCCCTTCGCCGGCATGACCCGGATCAGGTTCGACGGGTCAGGGCAAACGCCCAATCTCAGCCGCGCAAGCGACCCCCCGGTGAACAGGGGGGACACTAGGCGTACTGACGTATGGGTCAAGCGGTTGCTAAAGCCGCGACGCCCGGAACGTATCGCACAGCGCCGGATCGCCGCGTTCGTAACCGCGCATGAACCAGCGCATCCGTTGCTGGCTGGTGCCGTGGGTGAAGCTGTCAGGCACCACCTGGCCCTGGCTGCGCGACTGGATGGTGTCGTCGCCCACAGCAGAGGCCGCGCCCAGGCCGTCCTCGATATCGGCGGGATTGATCACGATCTGGCCGCCTGAGGCTTCGCCGGCCCGCGACGCCCAGACCCCGGCATAGCAGTCGGCCTGCAGTTCCAGGCGCACCGAGCCGCTTTCAGCGCCCTTGGCCCCCATGCGGCGCGCCTTGTCCGATGCGCCCAGCAGGGTTTGAACGTGATGGCCGATCTCGTGGCTGATCACATAGGCCCGGGCGAACTCGCCCTTGGCCCCGAACTTGGTCTCAAGCTCGTTCCAGAAGGTCAGGTCCAGATAGACCTTCTGGTCGGCCGGACAATAGAACGGCCCCATGGCCGACTGGCCGGTTCCGCAGCCGGTGGGCGTAGCGTCGTCATACAGAACCACCGCCTGGGGCGGGGTGTAGCGTGAACCCGCGGCCGCGAAGATCGGCCCCCAGACCTGCTGGTTTGAGGTCTCGATGGCGTCGACGAACTGGCCGTTCTCGTCCTTCACCTGCCCGCGCGCGCCTTCCTGCTGGGCCTGGCCCTGCCCCTGAAGCTGCTGGGCGGCGTCGAGGGTGGTCTGTGGGTCGATGCCGAACACGAAATAGCCCACGGCCGCCAGGACCAGCGCCCCGATCCCGCCGCCGGCCACGCCGACCGGCCCCAGGCCACGGCGATCTTCGATATTGCCCGAGCGGCGCGCGCCTCTCCATTCCATGCCGTGACCCCTGCCCCGTTGTCGCTATTGCTCGCTGGCTGGAACCACGGCCCGAATCCGTGCGTTGCCGCGCGCCAGGGCATCCTGCGTCAGGCGCTCCATCCGGTCCATCTGCGCCGTGAAACTGGCCGCCGCCGCGTCAGGCTGGATAACGGTTGGGGGGCGCAGCGCCAGGAGGTCGGAGCCAGGCGGCGACTGGCGCACGCTGTCGAGTTCGCGCAGGGTCAGGGCCGTGCTGGCCTGATCCTGGCGCGCGGCGATCTCGCGCTGACTGGCCAGCAAGTCCTGCCGCGCCGACTGGGCCTCATGGGCGGCGGCGTTCTGGACGCGCAGGTCACGCAGCGAAGTCTGGGCCAGGGTGGGGCCAGCCACGAGCGCAACCGCAAACGCTGCACCGGCAACGGCAATCCGGGATTTCAAGGCCATGATATGCTCCGGTCGGGCCCGGCGCGCGTCTTGCGCTCAGGGTCGCTTGACGCTGAAACGCGCCAGTTCTTTTTTCGGCGCCTCCCAGTCCGGATTCAGTTCGGCCGCCTTGACATAGTCGCGATAGGCCGACTTGAGATCGCCCAGCCCTTCATTGGCCATGGCCCGGTTAAACCACGCCTTTTCGGGATCCTTGACGCCCAGGGCCAGGCCCTTGTCGATCTCGGTCAGGCCCTCGGTGTAGCGCTCTTCGCCAACATAGGCAGCGCCACGATTGACCCAGGCCTCGCCCAACTCAGGGTCGATCCTGGCCGCTGCGTCAAAATCGGCCCGCGCGGTCGGGAAGTCCCGGCGGCGCATCTGCAGCACCCCGCGATTGACATAGGTGCGGGCCCGATCGCGGAAATTCAGGGTCTCGGTCTCCAGCGCCGTGGTGCAGGTCAACACCGATTTCTGGTCATTGCGGCCCTGAATAGCGGCCAGCGAACAATCCTTGGCCGCGCCGCCGCCAAGGACCAGGGTCGAGGCCCCGGCGGTATCGGCGGTGAACACCGCAGCCGCCAGGGCTGCGACGGCCAAGAGGCTCGAATGTCTCATAGTGTCCTCCCATGCTTGCCGGTCCTTCTGACGAAGGTCCGGCCCGGGACGGAACCCCGGGTCGGCCCCGCGGGCCGTGCTTGATGACGCCCTCAGCATAACACATTTCGCGCTCTGGCTCAGAGCCAAGCCGCAAGTGTCTGAAACCCAAAGATTGCACAATTTTAAGCTGTGCCACCTGGAGCAATACACTAACTTCATCATCACCTTTCCGCTTCCAGACTTGGCCCTTCCGATGCACAGCCTGATCCTCGTCGCCGCCCTGATGTTGCAGCAGGTGCCCGCAGCCACGGTTGAGGTCGACTCGGTCACGGTCGAGGCCGCCGCAAAGCCGCCCCAGCCGCCGGGTCCAATCGCCGACAAGGCCATCGAAGATCAGCTGAACGCCCTGCTGGAGACCGATCCGGGCCGGCTGATATGCCTGACCAAGGCCCCAACCGGCACCCGGATCGCCAAGCCGCTCTGCCAGACCCTGCGCGGCTGGTACGATTTCGAAGCGGCGCGGGACACTGCCTCCATGCGCGGCGGGGCCGGCGGTATCCAGGCGCCGCCCTATGAGCTGGTGGAGCTGATCAAGTCGCGCATGCGCGATCCCACCACCCGCGCCATGGCCGAGGCCCGCGCCGGTGCCCGTCTTGAGGCCGAGGCGCAGGCCCGGGCCAATGAGCCCTAGACGCGGCCGTATTCGTCAGGCCTGGGAACGTGCTAACGGGGCGGCACGCCTTGTCAGGGATCGTTCCATGCACCTCGCCCGCTTTCCCCGCGCCCGCTTCGCCCACCTGCCCACGCCCCTAGAGCCCCTGCCCCGTCTGGGCGCGGAATTGGGAATAGACCTGTGGATCAAGCGCGACGACTGCACCGGCCTGGCCGGCGGCGGCAACAAGACCCGCAAGCTGGAATTCCTGCTGGGTGAGGCCCTGGCCCAGGGCGCAGACACGCTCGTGACCCAGGGTGCCGTCCAGTCCAACCACGTCCGTCAGACCATCGCCGCCGGCGTGCGGTTCGGGCTGGCCTCCGAGATCATCCTGGAAGAGCGCACAGGGTCGCAGGCCCATGACTATGTCGGATCGGGCAATGTGCTGCTGGACCGTCTGATGGGCGCGGCGATCCGCTTCGTGCCCGGCGGAACCGACATGGTCGCCGAGCTGGAAGCCTCGGCCGAGGCCGTGCGCCGGCGCGGTGGCAAGCCCTATGTCATTCCCGGCGGCGGCTCCAACACCGTCGGCGCCCTGGGCTATGTGGACTGCGCCCGCGAATTGATCGTCCAGGCCGACGAACGCGACTTGCGCATCGACCGTCTGGTCACGGCCACCGGCAGCGCCGGCACCCATGCCGGTCTGGTCGCCGGCTTTGCGGCTCTGTCGGTCGACGTGCCGATCCTGGGTTTTGGCGTGCGCGCCCCAAAGGCCAGGCAGGAAGAGAACGTCTTCAACCTGGCCGTCGCCACCGCCGAGACCATCGGCGCAGCCGGCCGGGTGACGCGCGAGATGGTGGTCGCCGACTGCGACTATGTGGGCGAAGGCTATGGCCTGATCGACCAGGGCGTGATCGATGCCCTGACCCTGGCGGCCCGCCTTGAGGGCCTGCTGCTGGACCCCGTCTATTCGGGCAAGGCGATGAAGGGTCTTCTTGACCAGGCCCGCAAGGGCGCGTTCAAGGGCGAGCGCGTGGTGTTCCTGCACACCGGCGGTGCCCAGGGCCTGTTCGGCTATCACACCCAGCTTGAGCCGGCGCTGACTTAGCGCGCGTTCCGAAAAGTGGGAACCGGTTTTCGGAATGAAACGCGCGTGAAAACAAAAGACTAGAGCCGGTTGCGATCTGATTCGCATCAGATCGCAACCGGCTCTAGCGCGTCCCGAACGTCCGGTCGCCGGCATCGCCCAGACCCGGCACGATATAGCCGTGATCGTTCAGCTGCGCGTCGATGGCGGCCGTCCAGATCGGTACGTCGGGATGGGCTGCGCGCAGGTTGTCGACCCCGACCTGGGCGGCCAGCAGACAGACGAAACGCAGGTCGGTGACGCCCGCCGCCTTCAGCCGCGTGACGGCGGCGATGGCCGAGTGGCCGGTGGCCAGCATGGGATCGACCACGATGACGAGACGCCCGGCGATGTCCTGGGGCGCCTTGAAGTAGTATTCCACCGCCTCGAGCGACTCCGGATCGCGGTACAGCCCCACATGCGCCACGCGGGCAGAGGGCACCAGGTCCAGCATGCCGTCGGCCATGCCCAGGCCCGCCCGCAGGATGGGGGCGAAGACCAGCTTCTTGCCGGCGATCTCCCTGGCCGTGGTCGGAGCGACCGGGGTCTCGATCTGGACCTCTTCCATCGGCAGGTCGCGGGTCACCTCGTAGCAGATCAGGGTCGCCGTCTCGCGCATCAGGGCACGGAAGGTCTTGGTCGAGGTGGTCCTGTCGCGCATCTTGGTCAGCTTGTGCTGCACAAGCGGGTGACTAATGACGGTGACGTTGGACATGGTAAGACCCTGCTAGAAGCGGCTATCCGCTCCTAGCAGGCCGGCCTGGCTCAGGCCAGTTGATCGCCGATGGGCAAGCTGCGGATCCGCTTACCTGTGGCGGCGAAGATGGCGTTGCACAGGGCGGCGGGCGTCGGCGGATAGGCCGGCTCGCCCAGGCCCGTGGGCCGGTTGTCGCTGATCTTGAAATGCACTTCGACCGGCGGCGCGTCGGCCATGCGCAGCAGCGGGTGGTCAGCAAAGCCGCTCTGAACGGTCGCACCGTTCTCGAAGGTGATCTGCTGGTACAGGGTGGAGCTGATCGCATCCAGGATCGAGCCCTGCACCTGCTGCTCGGCGCCCTTGGGGTTGATGATCTGCGAGCCGACATCCGCAGCGGCCCAGACCTTGTGGATCTTCAGCTCGCCCTTCCTGACCGACACCTCCATGACCACGGCCACATAGCCCAGGTGGCTATAGTGACAGGCCACACCCAGGCCGGTCCCCTTCGGAACCTTGCGGCCCCAGCCAGACTTTTCAGCGACCAGATCCAGCACACCGCGCATGCGGCCAGTGTGGAAGCTGTCGCCCTGGCTCGAGTCGCGCAACAGGCGCGGCTCGCCCAGAAGCTTTCGACGGAAGGCGACAGGGTCCTGCCCGGCGGCCACGGCCACCTCGTCGGTGAAGCTCTGGATCACGAAGCCAAAGGCGTTGTTTCCCGGAGCCCGCAGCGGGCCGGTCGGCGCGCCCAGCGGCATCACCGAGACATCGACCTTGTAGTTATCCACGGCCCAGCACGGGAACTGGGTGGCGTTCATGCCGGCGCTGGAGGCGAACTGCTCGCCCTCGCCGAAGCTCACAAAGTGATCGCGCCAGGCGGTCAGGCCTCCCTGCGCGTCCAGCCCGGCGGTGAAGTTGTGCCAGGCGCCGGGCCGGTAAAAGTCGTGCTGGACGTCGTCCTCGCGCGTCCACAGCAGTTGCACCGGCGCGCCGACCTTCTGGGAGAGGAAAGCCGCCTCGACCATGTAGTCGTTGATCAGACGCCGACCAAAGCCGCCGCCACAGCGCACCAGATGGATGGTCACCGCCTCGGGCGGCACGTTCAGGGTCTTGGCCACCAGCGCGCGGCCAGGCTCAGGGTTCTGGGTCGGGGCCCAGATCTCGACCTTGCCGTCCTTGACGCTGGCCGTGCAGTTCTGGGGCTCCAGATTGGCATGAGCGATAAAGGGATAGGCATAGGCCGCGCTGACGACCTTGGCCGCTGCCTTCAGCGCCGCATCCACGTCGCCGTCGGCGCGCAGTGTCCGATGCGGCGGGGCCTTGGCCAGCTCTGCGGCCTTGGCGGCAAAGCCCGCGCTGCTCTGGGCTGCGGTCGGGTGCTCGGCCCATTTGATGTCCAGCGCCATGCGAGCCTTGCGCGCGGCCCACCAGCTGTCGGCGACTACCGCGACGCCGGGTAGCAGGCCGTTCAGCGCTGTGCCCCCCTCGACCACGAAGGCGTCCTTGACGCCCGCCACGGCCTTGGCCGGTGCCAGGTCGACACTGGCGACCTTGGCGCCGAAGGTCGGGGCCTTGGCGAAGGTCGCGTACAGCATGCCCGGCACGCGCACGTCGATACCGTATAGCGGCTGGCCGGTGGTGATGGCTTCGAGATCACGGCTCTTGTGGCTCTGACCAATGATCCGGAAGGTCTTGGGGTCTTTCAGAGTCAGGGTCTTGGCATCAGGCGGCGTCAGGGCAGCGGCCTCCTGGGCCAGCTCGCCATAGCCGAGACGTCGGCCGCTGGCCGCGTGGATCACGACGCCCGGCTCGGTGGCGCAGCTGTCGGCAGCGACGCCCCAGCGCGTGGCGGCCGCCGCGATCAGCAGGGCCCGGCCCGTCGCGCCCACCCGGCGCAGGCCGTCATATTCCAGCGTGGTGGCCATGCTGCCGCCGGCCACCTGACGGCCGAACACCTTGGTGTCGGCAATGGCCTGCTCGACGCTGACGGCCGACCAGTCGACGTCCAGTTCCTCAGCGATCAGCATCGGCAGCGAGGTCTTGATGCCCTGCCCCACCTCGGGAACCTTGGAGACGATGGTCACCGCCCCATCGGGCGCGATGCGGACATAGGCGCTCAGCTTGCCATCGCCGGCGGCCTGGCTTTCGCCGGACAGGCTGAACGACAGCATCAAACCGCCACCGACGGCGGCGCCGGTCTGCAGGAACAGGCGACGGGTGGGGTCGCGAAGGATTTCGCCGTCCATGCTCAAGCCTCCTGGCCGGAGGCGGCCTTGATGGCCGCCCGGATGCGAATATAGGTGGCGCAGCGGCACAGATTGCCGTTCATCGCCGCGTCAATATCGGCGTCGGTCGGCTTGGGCTTTGCCGCCAGCAGGGCGCTGGCCGACATGATCTGGCCGGCCTGGCAGTAGCCGCACTGGGGCACGTCGATGGCCTTCCAGGCCTCCTGAACCCGGGCGCCGACGGCGGTCTGGCCCACGCCCTCGATGGTGGTCACCGCCTTGGCACCCACCCGCTGCACCGGCGTGATGCAGGCCCGCACCGGGACGCCGTCCAGATGCACCGTGCAGGCCCCGCACTGGGCCGCGCCACAGCCGAACTTGGTCCCGACCAGTCCCAGGGCCTCACGAAGCACCCACAGAAGAGGCGTGTCGCCCGCGACATCGGCCGAGCGGGTTTCTCCATTGATGGTCAGCGTAAACGCCATACCCGACTCCTGCCTTCGAGGTTGCGGGGCGATCATGCCTCAGCCGAGCGCTACAGACGAGGGGGCAGCATGGATTGCGTAACCCGCCCTGTGGGGCACAGAACTCAGCAAGGACTGCGATACAGACCGATGGCGGATGAAGACTTGGGATGACGAATCGATGTTCTTCCGATTCCCGGAGCGGTGGCATCCGCCGGAAACGGAAAAGCGAACGCGAGCCAAGGCTCAAAACGACGCATGACGCCCATGCGGTCTCGACGACTCGCCTGCTCAAGGGCGTTATAGGGGCCATCGGTCCGATCTCGTGATTGGCCCTGCACTAAGGTGCGTACGGAGTCTGGCGTCGAGACCCATCCGGGACGGAACGGCAAGGCGGATACAACTCGGATTTTGGAACGCGTGACCGACAAGCCGGCAAAGCAGGATGGAGCAAAGCGTCGCCAGGTCGCCGCCCTGCCTTGGCGTGGCCAAGGCGAAGCCCTGCAGATCCTGGTCGTGTCCTCGCGCGAGACCAAGCGCTGGGTGATCCCGAAGGGTTGGCCGATGAAGGATCGCACCGACCCCGCCGCCGCCGCCCAGGAAGCCTATGAAGAAGCCGGTCTCGACGGCGTGGTCGCCGACCAGGCGGCCGGCGAGTACGAGTATCTCAAGCGTTTGAAGAGCGGCGCGGCGCGACTGGTCAAGGTCGACGTCTATCCGCTGGAAGTCACCGGCGAGCATGCGACCTGGCCGGAAAAGGGCCAGCGCGTGCTGCAGTGGATGAGCCCTGTCGAGGCGGCCCTGGCGGTGCAGGAGCCGCAGCTTCGCGACCTGATCGCCCGGTTCGCCGGGGTTGAACTGCCGGAAGAGGAGCGCCCGGCCCCGGCCCGCGCTCCCACCCCCGTCAAGGTGGCGTTCGAGCGCCTGCGCCGACGGGTCACCACCTTCTGGGGTCGCGCCCGAAGATAGTCACAGCCTGTGGACAAGCGGTCGCGCGGCGCATAATGTTCCCATTATGTTCCAACGAGGCGCATCATGCAGCTGTCCCTTGGCCTTTCCCGTTCTCCGCTCGAAGCCGTGCGTGATCGCCTGCTGGCCGAGTTTGGTCCCCAGCGTCCGGTGGCGCGGATGGATCCGGTCTCGCAACTGGTGAAGTCGTCGATCAGCGGCCGCACGCCCGACGCAGTGTCGTGGGCCGCCTTCCTGCGCCTGCGGGCTGCGTTCACGTGCTGGGAAGACCTGGCCCGCGCCGACGAAGGGGTGGTCCTGGACCTCCTTGGCGACGTTACCCATGCCCGCGACAAGGCCCGTCGCCTGCCCATGGCCCTGCGGATGATCGAGGCCCGGATCGGCTGGCTGTCGCTAAGCCACCTGCGCGGCCTGTCGGTGGACGCCGCCCGCCACGAGCTTCAGAGCCTGCCGGGCGTCGGGGTCAAGGTCGCCGCCTGCGTGCTCAACTTCAGCAGCCTGGCCATGCGGGCGATGGTGGTCGACACCAATGTGCATCGCGTCTCGCGGCGCATCGGCCTGGTGAGTTCGGGCGACGCCACCGCCGCCTATCACGCCCTGATGGCCCTGGTGCCGCAGACCTGGAGCGCCGACGACCTGTTCGAACTGCACTGGTTGATGAAGCGCGGGCTGGGTCAGATGCTGTGCCCGGAAGTGGCCCCGCGCTGCGGCGCCTGTCCGCTGAAGGACAGCTGCAGCCGGGTGGATGTGGGCCGCAATGCCGACGTCCTGGCGTGGAGGCCACGGCAGACCGCAGGCTAAATCACCCTTCGACGTGAACCCGTCGGAAGCGACCCTGCAGATAGACCAGCGGCTCGTGGTCAGGGTCGTAGCGCAGCTTGACCACGCGACCGACATAGACCCGGTGATCCCCGGCGTCGAAGACCTGGTGGGTCTCGCACTCGAAATTGGCCATGCAGCCGGGCAGGACCGGCGTGCCGGTGCGCCAGGTCTCGACCTCGACGCCCTCGAAGCGGTCGCCGTCCTTGCGCGTGAACTGCTTGGCCAGGTCCTCGTGATCGGCATGCAGCACATTGACCGTGAAGACCCCCGCCGCATCCAGGGCCGCGAGGCTGGAAGAGGTCAGGGCCACGCAGACCAGGGCCAGCGGCGGATCCAGCGACACAGAGGTGAAGGAATTGGCGGTCAGCCCCACCTTGCGCCCGTCTGGCCCCGTGGTGGTGATCACCGTGACGCCGGTGGTGAAACACCCGAAAGCGTTGCGCAGGGCCCGGGCGTCGTGTTCCGCGCCCTCGCCCAGTTCGATGGTGACTGCCTGACTCATGGCTGACTTCTGCGATGAAGCGCCGGCCGGGGCAAGCCTTAGACGCCTGGGTTCTCGATCAACACGCCGGGCTGGGCGGGATCCAGGCCAAAGGTGATAGGCAGATGGCGCACATGCGGGGTTTGAAGGTTCAGGGCCTTGGCGCCGCGGGCCACGGCCAGCTTGGTCAGGGCCGCCGGGCCAAACCCGTTCTGGATTCGCGGCCGGACGCCCAGTCGCCGCCGCAGCACGCCGTTGGCATAGATCACATTGGCCCGCATCAGGGCCGGCGGGGTCATGAACTCGATGGACAGCGACACATTCAGCATCGGGCCGTTCTCGATCCGGTGCGGAGCGTTCTGCCTCCAGGTGGCCATCACGCCGGGGGTCAGATCATAGACCTGCGCGCCCTGGTCCCAGGCGGGATCGAAGGCGAACTGCTCGGCGGTCTCGCGCAGCACGATCTTCTCCAGCGCCAGTTCGCCCACATAGGGATCGGAGACCGGATAGACCCAGACCGTCTTGCGCCCCCGGATCTGCCACAGCGACACCAGCGGCACGTCGAGGTGATAGAACACCTGGGCATTGGCCGAGCTGATCAGCATGCCAAGATCGCGCTTGAAGGTGCGCAGGCCCGGAGCCCGCGCCTCCTTCTCGGCGAAGATCTCGTCGGCCAGGGCGGCATATTCGGGCACGAAATCATTGGTGTGGCGCAGGTTCAGCCAGATGCGGCCGCTCTGGGCAGCCTCCAGCAGCTGGTCGCCGGTCAGGTTTCCGGCAGCGCCCTTGCGCCAGGTGGTCCAGGCCTTGGGGTCCTCGCCCATGGTGAAGACGCCCAGCTGGTCGCGAGGATACTGGTCGACCAGGCGCGCCAGCCCCTCGTCGTCGAACATCGGCCGCTCATGGAGGCTGTGGCGGAACGACAGGTTCTCGCGCCCGAAGGCCCTGGCCTTTTCCGGCGTCCAGTCGGTGATGATGCTCATGGGTTAAGTCCATAGAACTGGATCTTGAAGGGTCCCCACCACAGGGTCTTGCCCAGGCCCCGGGCGGCGCGGTCCAGCCAGTCAGCGCGGTCGCCGGCCCGCACCAGCCACTTCAGGCCGGCCACGGCGCCGAACACCGCCGCCTGGGCCAGCCCCACCGCCATCCAGCGTGCCACCCCGGCCCGGTCGGGCGGACTGGCGGCGGCGCAATGGGCCGAGGGCCCCTGGCCGTAGGCAAAGGCGCGGGCGATGGTGTAGTCCAGCGTCAGGCGGGAAGGCACGGGGTCTTCCCAGACCCAGGCCTGCGGCGCCCAGGCAAACCGCGCCCCGGCGGCCTGCATCTGGCCAAACAGCATGTCGTCCTCACCGCCGATCTGGTTGCGCTCGACCGCGAACGGCGAGACCGGATCGGGCAAGGCCGCGCGACGCAACAGGCTGTCGCCGCAGCCATAATAGTGGGCGATCACGCCCTCCTCTGCCGGTCCCAGCCTGGAAAAGAAGCGTTCCAGATAGGCGCGATGCTCGGCCACGTTATCGGGGGCCCTGGCACGCACGGGGCCGAAGACCACGTCAGCCTCATGCCGCGCCTGGGCCGCCAGCAGGGCCGCCAGCCAGCCGGTCGGCGCCTCTTCGTCATCGTCGAGAAAGGCGATGAAGTCGCCGCTGGCCCGGGCCATGCCGGCGTTGCGGGCATTGGCCACGCCAGCGCGGGGTTCGTGAACATAGATCAGCGGACAAGGCGCGCGCGTCGCCGCCGTCTCGATCATCTGGCGGGCCGAGTCGACCTGGTCGTTGTCGACCACGATCAGCTCCAGCTCGGCGAAGTCGACACCCTGCTGGGCCAGCACCGAGGCAACGGCCACCGACAGGCCGCCTGGCCGCCGCTGGGTAGGGATCATGATCGTGACGCGGGCCATCAGCCGTCCTCGCGAGCGCCCGCCCCGGCCCGGCGGCGCGACTGGCTGGCGACAGCATCGACCAGGCCGCGCATCCGCCCCCCGACGGTCAATTCGACGCTGGCAATGGTGTCCATGCGGCGACGCAGCTTGCCCACCATGCCAGAGCGCTGGGCGCCGGCCAGGGTCCAGGCGCCCTCGACCGAGCTGGCCACCAGCCCCGCGACGCCGGCCGCCGTCGCGACCCCGTCCAGGGCCGTAGTCTGGCTCAGCGCATAGGCGCGCTTGTAGTGATCATGGCTGGGACCCAGGTCGTAGCAGCTCAGCCCCAACCCCGGCATGGCCGCAATGGCCCGCAGGAAGAAGATCTGGCCCGGCGACCAGGCCCCGAAGGCCGGATCGGTCGAGGCGATCCACGGATGATAGACCCCGCCCAGCCGCACGCCGAAATGCCCCGCCACCAGCTGGTCGCCGGCATAGAGGCTGACCATCAGGCCCTGGAAATCGCCGCTCTGCCGGTTGAACAGGTCGGTCAGCAGACCGCTGGTCCAGTCGGGCCGCAGGAAGTCGTGCATGCCGGTGCGCTGCAATTGCTCGCGCTTCCAGGTGATCAGCTGGTCGAAGGCCTGACGCGATGTATCGGGTGCCACCAGCCGGACGGGGCCGATCTCGCGCTCCAGCTTGTTGTCCAGCCGGCGATAGTTCTTGATCTTCTTGGGGCTGGCGGCCCGCACAGCCTCCAGATAGGCCTCGGCCGGACCTTCCAGCGCGATGACATGCGCCGCCTTGGCCTCGCCCTGGCCGCCGAAAGCCCCGTGGGGGTCGACCAGGCCGGTATAGCGAAACGCGCTGATCCCGGCAGCCCGCAGCACCTGGGCGCCGTCCAGCGCCACGCCGGGTTTCGAGACGATGGCGTGATAGTCCGACAAGGGCGCGCCGATGGCGCGGGCCATGCCGCCGAACCTTTGATGGAACGGGAAAAAGCCGACGATCTCGCCTTCGCGACGGATCACCGCCACGCGAGCGTCTTCGCGCACGGCGCCCACGGCGCAGGCGAAGTCGGGACCCAGCAAGGGGCTCGCAAACGCCGGCTGCGCCGCTGCAAAGCCCCGCCAGAGGGCCGAGTCGGCGGCGCTCAGCGCCCCGGGGTGGGAAAGGTCCACATCGATCATGACCTCAACCGTAATCGACCGAGGTTATGAAACCGTGCAAACGATGTCGCTAGCCGGCGAAAGTGGCTTTCAGGATCGCCTCAAGCCCCGCCTGATCGGTCTGGTCGAAGGCCGCGGGCTGGTCAGAGTCGACATCGAACACCGCCAGCAGAGCGCCGCCGGCGTCGAACACCGGCACGACGATCTCGCTTGCCGAGCGGCTGTCGCAGGCGATATGGCCCGGAAAGGCGTGGACGTCGGCGACCAGTTGGGTCTGTCCCGTCGCCGCCGCCGCGCCGCAGACGCCGCGCCCAAAGGCGATCCGCAGGCAACCCAGCGTGCCCTGATAGGGCCCGACCACCAGTTCGCCGGGCCGGGTCGGATCGACCACATAGAAGCCGGTCCAGAAATAGTGGCCGAAGCTGCTCGCCAGCATCGAGGCCACCGTCGCCATCCGGGCGGTCAGGTTGGGCTCGCCGTCCAGCACCGAGGCAATCTCGGCAGCCACCTCGACATAGCGGGCAGACTTGTCGGCGGAGAGGGTGATGTCGTTGAACGCTTCGGCCATGATGCCGGGGATATAGCGCGTTGCGGGGCGATTGCGAGGGGGGCTGCCCAGATCCTCCCCTCTCGGGGGAGGTGGCGCGAAGCGCCGGAGGGGGCAGCGCGGCGAGGGCAGTGATGCCCCCTCAGTCCCTCCGGGACAGCTCCCCCAGAGGGGGAGCATCTGTTCTGCGACCACGAGCTCTCCGCCTCACGCGAACAGTCGCTGAGTTTCAGTGGGGAGGCGCGAAGCGGCCGGGGCGAACCCGGGGACCGTGATGTGAAGTGTGTGCGTTTCGGCTCGTCTCTTCCGCTTCGCAGAAGCTGTTCTGACCGTGAGGATGGCGAGCTCGCGAGCGCTGTTTCAGCTCTGGCCCCCAATTGTCCCCCGGACGGGCGCGCCCAACCCCTGCGGTGTGTCCGTGAGGGGTCCGACGGGTCGCGATAGACGGCTTTACGATCACCGCCCTGTCGTTCCGCGCTGTCTGACAAGCAAGACCTCCGGTGGCCCCGGATCAATCCAACGAACAGGCCACCCTCATCCTCGCTGCGTGACCGCGCGGCCCCGCTCAGCTTCATCCCCATCGCCGCTTCGGGCCGGTACCAAGCGCCCTCCCCCTGCGACGGGGACAGCTGTGATTATGGGGGTGGTTTTGAGCGCGTCTGATGGGCGCGCTCGTTCTTTTCGCAGGGCGTTGAGTTTATTGGGGTTTGTGGGCGATACGCCGGGGATGGAGCGGGCTCTACCCCCGTTCTCCAAGCCAAAAAAAGCTTGTCATCCCGGCCGGACGCCCGAAAGGGCGGGAGAGCCGGGACCCAGGGGCAGCCGGCAGTGAGGCGGCCCCTGGGTCCCGGCTCTCCGCTACGCTGCGGCCGGGATGACAAGCTTTTTTGGATCAGCTTACAATTGTTCCCGCCCGACCGGCCGGAGCCCTCCCCAAATCCCTCGGCGAGACGATCGCCGGACAGGACAGGTCTCTCAAGGACGACACTCACGCGTCGCCGCGACGCGGCTGGCCGCAGGCCAGTGTCGGCGGACTGGCCTGTCCTGTCCGGCACGCTGGCCTGCGTGAGATTTAAGGATCGGCGCGACGCGGGGCGTCTGGTTTGGGGAAAGACGCCAAGGCGTGATCGCGACCCTTGGGCAAAGTAGGGAGAGTCTGCTCTTGCGGCGTGGCGGTGCCGATTCACTTTAGCATCAGCGAGTCGGGGCCGGATACGAGCGTCCAGGTTTCTACGCCGAGCACATCAGACAGCACCGCCTGAACGGTTGCTTGGTTTAGTGACCGATCTTTAGGATATTGCACGTTGACGCCTGTGACGCCGCTTTGCCAAACAGCATTCGGTATGACTTCAGGCTGCCCGTGCCACCAGCGAGTGAAATAGAAGACCTGCCAGTCCCGACCGGGGAGCCGGAAACAGCCTTCCATGTTGTCCTGATCGTCCCCATAGACGCAATCAAACGACAGTTCTGCGATCATCGAATTTTTGCGGGGGACGCCCGCATTCAGACCCCTACTACAACGGCTTAACTTGTCGTGGCGATGGTCTGGAGTCCACCCCGAACCGTCCTGCCCGAGCTCCACACCGCCCCCCCCCTACTCCGCGTAAAGCCCCAGCGCGTCCAGGCACAGCTCAAGTCCCGTCAGGTCGCGCAGCACATCGTCGGTGACGATCACGAACAGGCGGCGGGCTTCGGCCCACAGCATGACGGTTTCGGGCAGGCCGAAGTCCTCGATCCGGCATCCGTCGCCGTCGCGCCAGACGCCGGCCTCGTCGCGCTGGGCGCCGAGGATGGCTTCGACGCGGTCGACATATTCGGCATGGATCTCGTCGGGCACGTTCAGATAGGCAAAGACCGGACGGCCCAGGCCCGCCAGCACGCCCGCCTCGAAGGCCGCGCCGGTATCGGCCGAGGGACCGCGCCACGGCGTCAGGTTGACGACACCGGCGTCGACCTGACGCAATCGCGCCATGCGGGCGGCGTAAAGCTCGCGGGCCTCGATCTCCGAGCTGTCCTGCGACATCGTCGGAACGGGATCGGGGGTCAGGCCGGTGAAGCCGGAGTCGATGCACAGGGCCCGCTGGCGCGCGGCCTGGGCGGCGAAGTCGGGGAGCCAGGGTTCGGGACCGGCCAGCCATATGGAACGCACGGGACGCATGGGATCTTAGGTCTGGGTCCGCGCCCCGTCTGTCAATCACTGTAAGAGACAACATGCCGCAAATCTCCCGCAGAGCCCTTCTGGCGACGCCGCTGCTGCTGGCGGCGGGCCCGGCCCTGGCCGCCCCGGCCTCAGCCTGGCTGGCCTATGAGCGGCGGCTGCGCGCGGGCCTGGCCAATGCGCCGGGCGGCCGGTTTGACGAAGGCTTTGAAGAGACCCTGCAAGAGCAGAACAACGCCCTGCGCGAGAACCGGGGCCTGCCGGCGCTGATCTTCGATCCGGGACTGGCCCTTGCCGCCCGGGCCCACGCGGCGGATATGGCGGTCAGCGGCCTGATCGACCACGCCACGCCCGAGGGCTTCATGGCCGCAGCCCGGGTGGGCCTCTTGGCCCGCGACCTGGTGGGGGCGGCCGGCGAGAACATCGCCATGCGCCGCAACGCCGCCGGGGCGGTCAGTCCCGATCAGATCATGGGCCAGTGGCGCGCCAGCCCCGGCCATCGCGCCAACCTGCTGGCGCCCGGCTTCACCCATGTGGGCTATGGCGTGCTGCGTCAGGGGCCGCGCGTGCTGGCGGTGGGGGCCTATGCGGAGGTGGCCGCCCGGCTGAAGGGACCCGCGCCCCTGCGGGTGCGCTCGGCTGACGAGATCGCCCTGGCCCTGTCGAAGGCCACCCCGGTGATCTCGCAGTTCTCGGTGTCGGAGCCCGGCGGCGAGGTACTGACCACACCCTATGTCGAGGGCCGCCCGGAGACGGCCCTGCCGCCCGGTGCCTGGCAGTTGCGCCCGCACCTGTCGTCAGGCCAGCATCGCTATCAGGTGGCCTGGGGGCCGGTGTTCGTGCTGGGCTGAGCCTTCAGGCACGAAAAAGGGCCGCCCCGAAGGACGGCCCCTGTTCAGTTCAACCCTGCCCGAAGGATCAGGCGCCGGTCTTGATCTGCTCGCGGGCCTGGGCCAGCAGTTCGTCCATTTTCATGCGAACCTCGCCCTCGGAGACGGCCACGCCCGAACCTTTCAGGTCGCCGAACACCTTGCGCAGCACGTCGTCGTCGCCAGGCTGCTCGAAGTCGGACTTGACCACGGCGCGGGCATAGTCCTCGACCGTCGCCAGGCCCATCAGGCCGGCGGCCCATTCGCCCAGCAGGCGGTTGCGGCGGGCGGTGGCCTTGAACTCAAGCTCGTTATCCAGAACGAACTTGCGTTCGAAACCCTGCTCGCGATCGTCGAAGGTGGTCATGAAGGCCCCAAACTCGTCTGCGCCCGCCTGTCGCAGCGAAAGTCGTTCGCAACGGACAAACAGGCTCTATTCTCAAACATTTACAACGCGACAACCCCTCAAACGGCCAGGCCGGTTGCGCGGTTGCGCTCTCAAGGCGGCTGCATATCCCGTGACGCGCCGGCCTGCAATCGGCGGATCGGCAGCAGGCGGCGGTTTTGCATGTTCCGATCGCTACGGAACCCGACCCCGCGTTTGCGCGCAAGCCCTCATTCGGGTAGGTTCCATGCGACATTTTCAACGAGCGGCCTTGAGTCGAACGCCGCGCGCAGCTATCCGGCCGCGCGCGCTTTTCGTTTCCCCGGACAGTCCCTCTTCGGGCGGGCCCGGATCCGGGGTCGCGCTTGGCATCCATGAAGGGCCTCGACGAGAGCCATGACCACTCGCCGCAAGAAGATCTACGAAGGCAAGGCCAAGATCCTGTACGAGGGCCCCGAGCCGGGCACCCTGATCCAGTACTTCAAGGACGACGCCACCGCTTTCAATGCCCAGAAGAAGGCCGTTCTCGAAGGCAAGGGCGTGATCAACAACCGGATCAGCGAGTACGTCATGACTCGCCTGAACGGGATCGGCGTGCAGAACCACTTCATCCGCCGCCTGAACCTGCGCGAGCAGCTGATCAAGGAAGTCGAGATCATCCCGCTCGAAGTGGTGGTGCGCAACATCGCCGCCGGTTCGATCGCCACGCGCCTGGGCCTGACCGAAGGCCAGCCCCTGCCCCGCTCGATCATCGAGTTCTACTACAAGGACGACAAGCTGGGCGACCCGATGGTCTCCGAAGAGCACATCACCGCGTTCAACTGGGCCGCCACCCAGGAGATCGACGACATGATGGCCACGGCCCTGCGGGTGAACGACTATCTGTCGGGCCTGTTCAGCGGCGTGGGCATCACCCTGGTGGACTTCAAGATCGAGTTTGGCCGCATCTATGAGGGTGACTTCTCGCGGGTCATCCTGGCCGACGAGATCAGCCCCGACAGCTGCCGCCTGTGGGACTCGATCACCAACGAGAAGATGGACAAGGACCGCTTCCGGCGCGACCTGGGCAATGTCATCGAAAGCTATACCGAGGTGGCCCGCCGCCTCGGCATCATGAAGGAAATGCCCACCGTCATTCAGGGCGGCGTGCACTAGCTGATCGAACCTTCTCCCATAGGGAGAAGGAGGGGCCCACGCCTTTGGCGTGGGAGGATGAGGGGTTAAACCCTGTCCGGCTGGCCCCGAAACCCCTCACCCTCCCATGCTGCGCATGGGTCCCTCCCTCTCCCTTTGGGAGAGGGTGAAAAAGGTTTGAAGCGCTATGAAAGCCAAGGTTCAAGTGTTCCTCAAGCCCGGCGTCCTCGACGTGCAGGGCAAGGCCGTCGAAGCCGCGCTGCACGGCCTGGGCTGGGCCGATGTCGCCAATGTCCGCGTGGGCCGGACCATCGAGTTCGACGTGACTGACGGCGACGCCGAGAAGGCCAAGGCCGAGGTCAAGTCGATGTGCGACAAGCTGCTGGCCAACACAGTCATCGAAAGCTACGCGATCAGCGTCGACTAAACCCACCGGCGGCCTCAGGCGGCGAAACTGCCCCTGAGGGTCGCCAGGCTGGTCTCTCGGATCGGATCCAGGTCGAGGTCCGGATCGACCAGCTTCTGGGTGCTCAGCCCCAGAAGCAGCGCGCCGACCATGAGCGCCGCCGCATCGGCATTGAAGCCCGGGCGGATCACGCCCTCGGCCTGGCCACGCAGGAACAGGGCTTCCAGCTTCAGCTCGACCTCCTTGTGGGCCGCCGCAAACGGGCCCCGCAGGTCCGAGACCTCGGCCACGGCCCCGGCCATCATCATGAAATAGGCCCGCATCTCGCCGTCCTCGGCCAGATTGCGCAGATAGATGTCGACGAACCCCAGGATCGCTTCCAGGCCGTTGGCGGTCTCGACCTGCCGGTCGTCGAGCAGATGCTGCAGACGGGCCTGCAGTCGGCCGATCAGGGCCTCGATCAGCCCCTGCTTGGAGCCGAATTTCTGGGTTGCCAGCCCCCGGCTGTAGCCCGCCCTCGCCCCGATATTCTCGAAGGTCGCCGCCGCCATGCCGCGCTCGACGATCAGTTCGGCGGCCGCCCGCAACAGTTCGCTCTCGGACTGCTGGCGACGGTCGGACTGGCTGCGGCGGCCTGAAACCTTAAGGGCGGATGTCATCTTGCGCACGCTACATATTTGTTGAACAACTAGCAAATATCAAAGGCGGCCGGAGAGCTGCCCCCGGAGGATGCCAGGAGCGCCAGCATGACCATCGCCGTCGATATCGCCAACACCATCGTCGACCCCAAGGCCTATGCCGACGGCGACCGCATCGAC
The DNA here is from genome assembly GCF_058681425.1 of Caulobacter sp. AVps18. Lineage (NCBI taxonomy): Bacteria > Pseudomonadati > Pseudomonadota > Alphaproteobacteria > Caulobacterales > Caulobacteraceae > Caulobacter > Caulobacter sp. AVps18. The sequence goes on along the minus strand of NZ_CM178737.1, from coordinate 2,689,858 downwards.
CGGGCCTTTGCCCAGCTGCGTCGCGAAAGCCCGCTGGAGGTGGCCCAGCCGGACGGGATCGACCCCTTCTGGGTGGTGACCCGCCATGCCGACATCCTGGAGGTCGAACGCCAGAACGAGCTGTTCCACAACGGCGACCGCGCGACGATCGTCACTACCATCGAGGCCGACAGGAAGGTCCGCGAGATGATGGGCGGCTCGCCCCACCTGGTGCGGTCCCTGGTCCAGATGGACAATCCCGACCACTTTTCCTATCGCCGCATCACCCAGGGCGCGCTGCTGCCGCAGAACCTGCGGGCGCTGGAAGCCCGGATCCGCGAGATCGCCCGCGGCTTCGTCGACCGCATGGCCGAAAAGGGCGACCGCTGCGACTTCGCCCGCGATGTCGCCTTCCTTTACCCCCTGCACGTGATCATGGAGGTCCTGGGCGTGCCCGAGGCCGACGAGCCGCGGATGCTGAAACTGACCCAGGAACTGTTCGGCAATGCCGATCCGGACCTGAACCGCGACGGCAAGGTCGTCACCGACATCAGCGCCGGCATCGACAGCCTGCAGTCGGTGATCATGGACTTCATGATGTACTTCAACGCCATGACCGAGGATCGCCGGGCCAATCCGCGCGAGGACCTGGCCAGCATCATCGCCAACGGCAAGATCAATGGCGAGCCGATGGGCCACCTGGAGGCGATGAGCTACTACATCATCGCCGCCACGGCGGGCCACGACACCACCTCCTCGACCACCGCCGGCGCGATGTGGGCCTTGGCCGAGAACCCCGACCAGTTCGCCCGCGTCAAGGCCGACCCCTCGCTGATCCCGGGCCTGGTGGAGGAATCGATCCGCTGGGTCACGCCGGTGAAGCACTTCATGCGCACCGCCACGGCCGATGCCGAACTGGCCGGCCGCAAGATCGCCAAGGGCGACTGGCTGATGCTGTCCTATCCGTCCGGCAACCGCGACGAGGCGGTGTTCGAAGACCCGTTCAGCTTCAGGATCGACCGGACACCCAACAAGCATGTCGCCTTCGGTTACGGCGCCCATATCTGCCTTGGCCAGCATCTGGCGCGGATGGAGATGCGGGTGCTGTGGGAAGAGCTGCTTGCCCGCCTCGACAGCGTCGAACTGGACGGCCAGCCCACCCGCATGACCGCCAACTTCGTCTGCGGCCCCAAGTCGGTGCCGATCCGCTTCAAGATGAGGTGAGGCCGCGATGAGCGAACCCTTCAAGGTCTGGCAGTGCCGAACCTGCGGCTACATCTATGACGAGGCCGAGGGCGATCCGGGCGAAGGCCTGACCCCGGGCACCCGCTGGGCCGACATCCCGGCCGGCTGGCTCTGCCCCCTGTGCGGCACACCGAAGTCGGACTTCGACATGATTGAGCTGTGAGGGGCAGGCAGCGATTTCTTCAACCTGCCCCCTTCCCGAGCCAGCTTGGCCGCACAATGTTCGGGTTGAGTTGGCGGGAGACGGTGATGGGCTCGAGGTACGAACTGGCACAGGTCAATATCGGTCGCCTGCGCGCGCCGATTGATCATCCGATGATCAAGGACTTCGCCGACAACCTCGACGCCGTGAACGCGATCGCCGAGGCCTCGCCCGGCTTTGTCTGGCGGTTGACCGGCGAGGGCAACAACGCCACCGATCTGACGCCTTACGAAGACCCGCTGATCGCCATCAACATGTCGGTCTGGACCGACATCCCCTCGCTGGGGGCCTTTGTCTATCGCGGCGACCACGTGAAGATCATGCGCCGCCGCCGCGAATGGTTCGAGCACATGGACGTCTTCATGGTGCTCTGGTGGGTCCCGGCCGGTCACCACCCGACCATCGACGAAGCCAAGCAAAAGCTGGCCCTTCTGGAAAGGCTGGGACCGACGGCGCAGGCCTTCACCTTCAAGACGCCCTTTCCCGCGCCGGACGCGATTCCGGTGGCACCGGTACTGGATGAGTGCGGGGTCTAGTTTTACCGCCCAAACCGCTGACAGCCGCCCCGAACGCTGCTAAGAGCCCGCGCCATGAAAGCCGCTGTCATCGTCTTCCCGGGGTCCAACTGCGACCGTGATTGCAAGGTCGCCATCGAGCGCTCGGCCGGAGCCCGCGTCGAGATGGTCTGGCACCAGGAGACGGCCCTGCCGGACGACCTGGACCTGATCGTTCTGCCCGGCGGCTTCTCCTATGGCGACTATCTGCGCTGCGGAGCCATGGCGGCCCAGAGCCCGGTCATGAAGGAAGTGGTCAAGGCCGCTGACAACGGCATGGCCGTGGTCGGCATCTGCAACGGCTTCCAGGTGCTGTGCGAGGCGGGCCTGCTGCCCGGCGCCCTGCTGCGCAACGAGAAGCTGAAATACATCTGCAAGCCGGTGGCGCTGGACATCGTCAACAGCCAGACCCGCTTCACCGCCGAGTTCGGCGAGCAGCGCGAGGCGGTGATGACCGTCGGCAACGGCGAGGGCAATTTCTTCGCCGACGAAGAGACGCTCAACCGTATCGAGGGCGAAGGCCAGGTGGTGTTCCGCTACCAGGACAATCCCAACGGCTCGGCCCGCGACATCGCCGGCATCGTCAACGCCAAGGGCAATGTCCTGGGCCTGATGCCCCACCCCGACCGGTCGTTCGACGCCGATCTGGGCTCGGAAGACGGCGCGATCCTGTTCCGCAGCGTGTTCGCCAGCGCCTAGGGCTTAGGCGGGAGCAGTTTCCAGCCTTTTCCATCCCTGACGACCCGGACGGTTTTCCAGTCGGAGGGCCTTACCTGATCCGGGCGCAGGGCGAACCGTTCCCAGCCCGGAAAGACTTTCACCTCCAAGGTGTTGTCATCGATCCAATGTGGATTGCATGCGGCGGACGCTTCCAGCTCAACGCGGGTAAAAGCCCCGTTCGCGTAGCTCGCAATCTCCACCCCATTAAGGCTCTCGCCCCAGACGTCGTCTCCTGTGGCGGCGAACGCTAGCCCGTTGGGCGAGGCCACCGGGGGGCCACCGAGATCGATCTGGACGCCGCGAGCATCGACGAGGTTCCAGCTATGCCATTCCCAGTGCGCCCCGCGGACAACGTCGAATGACGCGGTCGGTAGCCGCCCCGCATAGGTGTAGACCACTGCGGAATCGCCCTCCTCGTAGTTGTCGGCGAAGCGCGCGCCCGAGACGGTCAGCATGGACCTGGCACGTCGTGCCCGGCCCCGCGACGACGTTACAGCTGTTGCCTCGTCGGCATGTCTGGCGGTGGCCTCCTCCGCCTGGCGTGCCCGCATCTCGGCGTCGCTTTCCGGCACGGCGGACAGGTCTGCCATCGACGCCCTGTCCTCAGCTCTCAGTCTCTCCACGTCAGCGGGTGTCCGGTTGCACCAGGCCTGGCGATAGTCGGCTTGGAAGGTCGCGCCGACGAAGGCCCGGGATGGCGTCCCAGTCTTCTTTGTCGGAACCGCAATAGATCTCGCACCGCTCACCGCCGTCTGCGTGCGGTCGCGTTCACAGCCGGCCGAGAGGATCACGGCGATCGAAACACCAAGGGCGAGCAACCGATTCAAGACAACCTCCGGACGCTTTCGATAGATCATGCCGTCCGGCTTCGCTCAAGCACCGATCATCAACAGCAACGGGCGTCATTCTGACGTTACACTATAGCACCCCATTTGAACCGCTCCTAAGGTGGCTCCCTCTCCAGGAGCGCACCATGAGTCTCGTTACCCCGTTCCGCGCCGGCCTGCTGGCCGCCGCTGCGACCTTCGCCCTCGCCGCTGTCTCCCCCCACTCCAAGGTATGGGCCCAGACCCCGGCCCTGACGCCGGACATCGACGGCAAGTATGTCGCCGCCAAGGTCGGCTATGACTACGACAAGCGCGTGGTGATGATCCCGATGCGCGACGGGACCAAGCTGTACACCGTCATCGTGATCCCCAAGGGCGGCAAAAGCCTGCCGATCATCATGACGCGCACGCCCTACAACGCCGCCAAGCGGGCCACACGCAACGAGAGCCCCCGGATGATCTCGACCCTGCCCCAGGGCGACGAGCCGTTCGTGGCCGACGGCGGCTATATCCGCGTGTTCCAGGACGTGCGCGGCAAGTATGGCTCTGAAGGCGACTATGTGATGACCCGGCCGCTGAAGGGGCCGCTGAACTCCTCCGAGGTCGACCACTCGACCGACGCCTGGGACACCATCGACTGGCTGGTGAAGAACGTCCCCGAGACCAATGGCAAGGTCGGCATGCTGGGCAGTTCCTATGAGGGCTTCACGGTGGTGATGGCCCTGGTCAATCCGCACCCGGCGCTCAAGGTGGCCGCGCCGATGAGCCCGATGATCGACGGCTGGATGGGCGACGACTGGTTCCACCACGGCGCGTTCCGGCAGATCAATTTCGACTTCTTCGCCAGCCAGACCACCGCGCGCGGCGCCGCCGACGACGTGGTGCGGCCCGGTTACGACGACTACGAGACCTTCCGCCGCGCGGGCTCGGCCGGCGACTACGCCAAGCTGAACGGTCTGGACGGCCTGCCCTGGTGGAAGAAGCTGGTCGAAAACACCGCCTATACGCCGTTCTGGAGCGAGCAGGCGCTGGACAAGACCATGGCCAAGACTCCGCTCAAGGTTCCGGTCATGTGGATCCAGGGCCTTTGGGACCAGGAAGACATGTGGGGCGGCGTCCACGCCTATGCCGCTACCGAGCCCAAGGACGTCGCCAACGACAAGAGCTATCTGGTGCTGGGCCCCTGGCGCCACAGCCAGGTCAATTATGACGGCTACAATCTGGGTCCGTTCAAGTGGGAGGGCGACACCGCCCTGCAGTTCCGGCGCGACACCCTCAAGCCCTTCTTTGACCAGTATCTGAAGGACGGCGCGCCCAAGGCCGACACCCCGCCGGTGCTGATCTACAACACCGGGGCCAATCACTGGGACCGCTTCAAGACCTGGCCTCTGGCCTGCCAAAGCAACTGCCAGAGCACGTCAAAGCCGCTCTATCTGGCCCCCGGCGGCGGTCTGTCGTTCACGGCCCCCGCAGCGGCCAAGGGCCCGGCGGCCTATGACGAATATGTCTCTGATCCGGCCAAGCCCGTGCCCTACGTGCCGCGCCCGGTGCGCTTTGCCGACAGCGATCGCTGGAAGTCGTGGCTGGTCACCGACCAGCGCGCCTTCGCCGACCGCACCGATGTGCTGACCTACACGACCGCGCCGCTGGACAAGCCGCTGACCATCGCCGGCGTGCCGAAAGTGAACCTGACCGCCTCGACCAGCGGGACGGACAGCGACTGGGTGGTGAAACTGATCGACGTCTATCCCGACGAGGTGCCCAGCCAGCCGGAACTGGGCGGCTACCAGCTGGCCGTGGGCATGGACATCTTCCGGGGCCGCTATCGCGAAAGCTTCAGCGATCCCAAGGCGATCAAGCCCAATACCCCGCTGAAATACGAGTTCATCCTGCCGACCGCCAACCACACCTTCAAGGCGGGGCACCGGATCATGGTGCAGGTGCAGTCCAGCTGGTTCCCGCTTTATGACCGCAACCCGCAGACCTTCACGCCCAACATCCTGCTGGCCAAGCCGGCCGACTATGTGAAGGCGACCCAGCGGGTGTTCCACGCAGGCGAGACGGCCAGCTTCATTGAGTTGCCGGTGGTGGAGACGAAGTAGATCCTCCCCTTTTGGGGGAGGTGGCCCGAAGGGCCGGAGGGGGCAGCGCGGCCTATGCCCAGAAGGCCCCCTCAGTCACTCTGTGACAGCTCCCCCAGAGGGGGAGCATCTCGACCTCAACAAAAAAGAGGCCGGTGGATCACCACCGGCCTCTTCACTGTTTCAGAGCACGATCCTGGTCAGCGTTCACCCCGGCACCCATCAGCCTGATCGAGCCAGCTTCTGAATGATCACAGGCTTTTCGATCATCTGACCCTTCAGATAGGGATCGCCGGCATCGCTCAGCGTGGGCGCGGCCTGGATGGCGCGGACCACGTCCATGCCCTCAACCACCCGCCCGAAGGCTGCGAAGCCCTGGCCGTCGGGATTGCGCGCGCCGCCGAAATCCAGCGCCGGATTGTCGCCGATACAGATAAAGAACTCCGCCCCCGCCGTGCCCGGGGCGTCCCGCGCCATCGAGATCACGCCATCGGTGTGGCGGATGCCCGTGGCCCTGGTCGTCTCGTGGGCGATGGCCGGCAAGGGGCTGTCGTCACGATTCAGCCCGCCCTGGATGACGCTGATCGTGGCGGGGTTGTTATCGTTACGCGGCGAGACGGTGCGGTAGAAGCTGCCGCCATCCAGCAAGTGCTTGTCCGCATAGGCCAGGAAATTGGCCACGGTGATCGGCGCCTTGTCGGGATTGAGCTCGATGACGATGACGCCCAGATCCGTGACAATCCGTACTCGGACGGATGCCGGCGCGGCGGCGGTCAGCGGCAGGGCGACGGCGAGCGCGAGCAGATGGCGACGGCAGATCATGGCGGGGCGGCTCGCTTCACGTCGGTGTGGATGAAGTCGTTTCCCTTGAACAGCAGGGGCTCGTCCAGGCTCTTGGCGAGGGCGTAGGTGAAGCTGTCGCCATAGTTCAGGTCAGCGTCATGACGCCCCTTGCCGTAGATGCGTCGCGCCTCGACCGCAGCATAGGCCTGCTCGGCCGTGACCGGAACGATCTCGATCCTCAGCCTCGCCAGATCACGGTTCAGCAGACCGATGCCGCTTACCAGGCTGATCCGCCGCATATAGACCTCGGCCGCCTCGACATAGGACGCGGCGGACATCCGGCGACGTCGGGCGCGAAGCATCAACACATAGAAGAGTTCGGCCTCAGGTTCCTGGAGCGTGATGGCCAGCAGGGCAGAAGTATCGACGATCATCCGATCGGCTGGCCGTGTTCGTCATAAAGCTCGGCCTCGATCTCGCGCCAGTCGCGGGGATCGAGCACCGGACGGGCGTCCAACTCGGAGAAAAAAGCCTGCTTGGCAGCCTGTTCGGTGTCGGAAAGCTTGTAGGGCTGCGAAAGCCGGGCGACCTTTTCGACGAGGGCCTGGTGGATCGCCTGGGTCAGGCTTTCCCCCGTGACCGAGGCGACCTCACGCGCCAGAGCCTCGGTTTCCGCCCGCTTGATGCTGATGCCCATTCTAGAACCACCTTTGACGTTTCTAGAATATAGCGGAATCCCCCCGGCCGCGCTAGAAGGCCCGCCCATGAGCACGCCCACGAACGCCCCCACGAAGTCGATGGCCGATACGGCCCGCGAATTTGGCCTCAACGCGGAGGAGTACGCCGTCGTGCTCGACCGCCTGGGCCGCGAGCCCAATCTGGTCGAGCTGGGCGTGTTTTCGGTGATGTGGAGCGAGCACTGCTCGTACAAATCGTCCAAGAACCAGCTGAAGAAGTTCCCCATCGACGGTCCGCGCGTCATCTGCGGGCCGGGCGAGAACGCCGGCGTCATCGACATCGGCGACGGCGACGCGATCATCTTCAAGATGGAGAGCCACAACCACCCCTCCTATATCGAGCCCTATCAGGGCGCGGCGACGGGCGTGGGCGGCATCATGCGCGATGTCTTCACGATGGGCGCGCGGCCGATCGCCCTGCTAAACGCGCTGCGCTTTGGGGATCCCAGCCATCCCAAGACCAAGCGTCTGGTCGACGGCGTGGTGGCCGGCATTGCCGGCTACGGCAACTGCGTGGGCGTGCCCACCGTGGCCGGCGAGACCAATTTCCATCGCGGCTATAACGGCAACATCCTGGTCAACGCCATGTGCGTGGGCCTGGCTGAGGCCGACAAGATCTTCTATTCGGCCGCGCCGGGCGCGGGTCTGGCCGTGGTCTATTTCGGCAGCAAGACCGGCCGCGACGGCATCCACGGTGCGACCATGTCGTCGGCCGAGTTCTCGGAGGACTCCGAGGAGAAGCGCCCCACCGTCCAGGTCGGCGACCCCTTTGCCGAAAAGCTGCTGATCGAGGCGACGCTGGAACTGATGGCCACCGGCGCCGTCGCCGCCATTCAGGACATGGGCGCGGCTGGTCTCACCTCCTCCTCGGTCGAGATGGCCGGCAAGGGCGGCGTCGGCATCGAGCTGAACATGGACATGGTCCCGCAGCGCGAAACCGGCATGACCGCCTACGAGATGATGCTGTCGGAAAGCCAGGAGCGCATGCTGGCGGTGCTCAAGCCCGGCCGCGAGCACGAAGGCCACGCCATCTTCGAAAAGTGGGGCCTGGACGCTGCCGTCATCGGCTACACCACCGACACCGGCCGGCTGGTGCTGAAGCATCACGGCGAGCTGGTCTGCGACGTGCCGCTGGCCCCGCTGTTCGACGATGCGCCGCTGTATGACCGCCCCTGGGTCCAGCCCACCCTGCATCCGCGTCTCGACCCGGCCGCCATCCCTGCCCCCACCGACTGGAACGCGGCCGTGCTCAAGGTCGTCGGCTGCCCCGACATGGCCTCCAAGCGCTGGCTGTGGGAGCAGTATGACCGCCACGTGATGGCCGACACCCTGGAAGACAGCGCCACCGGCTGCGACGCCGGCATCGTGCGCATCCACGGCAAGGGCAAGGCCATCGCCGTGACCAGCGACGTCAGCCCGCGCTATGTCCAGAACGACCCCTATGAGGGCGGCAAGCAGGCCGTGGCCGAGGCCTGGCGCAACCTGACCGCCGCCGGCTCGCTGCCGATCGCGATCACCGACAACCTGAACTTTGGCAGCCCCGAAAAGCCCGAGACCATGGGCCAGATCGTCCGCGCCACCGACGGCATGGCCGAGGCCTGCCGCGCGCTGGACTTCCCCGTCGTGAGCGGCAACGTCTCGCTCTACAACGAGACCAACGGCGTCGCTATTCCGCCCACCCCTACCGTGGGCGCGGTGGGCCTGCTCGAAGACTATGACCTGCGCATGGGCTTTGGGAACGTGGCCGAGGGCGACGCCCTGGTGCTGATCGGCGAGACGCATGGCGAGCTGGGTGCCTCGATCTATCTGCGCGAGATCCTGGGTCGCGAAGACGGCGCCCCGCCGCCGGTCGATCTGGCGGCCGAGCGCAAGCACGGCGACTTCGTACGGGGCCTGATCCCTACCGGTCTGATCGCCGGCCTGCACGACCTGTCGGACGGCGGCCTGCTGATCGCAGCAGCCGACATGGCCCTGGCCAGCAAGGTCGGCATTGTGCTCAACGCCAGCAGCGCCCTGCATGCCCACCCCTATCTGCTGGGCGAGGACCAGGCCCGCTACCTGATCGCCACGCCCGATCCCGACGCCGTGATGGCTGAGGCCAAGGCGGCCGGCATCCATGCCAGCCTCGCCGGCGTCGCGACGGGCGAAGCCTTCGCCTCGACCGACCTGTTCAGCATTCCGCTGGATGAGCTGCGCGAAGCCCACGAGGCCTGGCTGCCGGGCTTTATGGGCGGCTAAGGGGTTTGGCCTTGGCGCGGCCATCTTCAATCGGCAAGGTTGCGTCCATGACGAAACGATCAATGCGCCCGCTGACCCTCGTTGGCCTGACCCTGGTTCTGGGTGCATGCGCCACCGCAGCACCCGACCGCTCGGGCTTTTTGAGCGACTATGCCACCCTCAAGGCCAAGGAGAACGGCGGACGCGCCCAGGTCCGCCAGTTCAGCGATCCGGCAGCCCTGCAGGCGGTGCGCCGGGTGGCGCTGACTCCGGCAGTCCTGTCCGACGGCGCCGACAGCCGTTCGCCCCTGACGCCGGAAGAACGCTACGCCGTACTGCGCGAGGTCGATGCTCAACTGTGCTTTGAACTGTCCGAGCGGTTCGAGATCGTCGCCGCCGATCAGGCCGACGCCGATGTGCGCGCCGCCGTCACCTGGTTTGAACCCACCGGCCGGATCGCATCAGCCGCATCGGCGGCCTCGGGGTTCTTCATTCCGGGGCCCATCGGCCTGCGCGCGCCGGGCACCCTGGGCGGACTGGGCGTCGAGGCGGAAATGCGCGCGGCCAGCGATCAGCGCCAGATTGCCGCCATCGCCTGGGCGCGGCGGGCCATGGCCATCGGCACCGACAATCCGTCCCTGTCACGCATGGGCGACGCCCTGCAGTTCGCCGAACCCTTCGCCGATCAGGCCGCGGCGCTCATGACGCCCGAGGGGCTCAAATCGCGCAAGATCGACAGCAAGACAGACCCCTGCAAGGCCTATGGTGATCGCTTCCAGCCCGGCGGGATGATCGCCGGCCGCATCACCAATCTCTATATTCCAGACTCCCGGGGCGAGACGGCCGACAAGGCCCCCTCGCCCAAGCCGTAGCGCCTCCGGGCCGCGATCACGCAGCCCGGAGACGGCAGGGTCAGGGCATCAGCACGCCGTCGATGACGTGGATCACGCCGTTGGACTGCAGAACATCGGCGATGGTGATGTTCGAGACACCGCCCTTGGCGTCCGTGATCGTCCAGCCGTGATGGCCCTTGGCCACGGTGATCGGAAGACCCTGCACGGTGGTCAGAACCGCCTTTCCGCCACCGGCCTTCGCCTTGGCCGCAATGTCGGCAGCCGTCAGACGGCCGGCCACGACGTGATAGGTCAGGATGGTGGTCAGCGTGCCCTTGTTCTCGGGCTTGACCAGGGTCTCGACCGTGCCGGCCGGCAGCTTGGCGAAGGCGGCGTTGGTGGGGGCGAACACCGTGAACGGGCCGGGGCTGGACAGGGTTTCGACCAGGCCGGCGGCCTTGACGGCGGCGACCAGCGTCGTGTGATCCTTGGAATTGACGGCGTTCTCGATGATGTTTTTCGTCGGATACATCGTCGCGCCGCCAACCATGACCGTCTTGCCATGGCCCGCGCCATGGTGCTCCACCTTGGCAAGGGCGGAACCGGCGAAGGCGAGCGACAGCACGCCGGCTGCGGCGAACATCAGGGACTTTTTCATGGGGTCGTCTCCGGGGGGATTGTTGGTCCTCAAGTGGGACGCCCGCAGCTACGCCGCCGTTCGGAAACAGGATGCGGCGGTTCGACGATTTTCACGAAACCTTGTCGGCACCCTCAGAGCGGGCTGCGATCTGATTGAATCAGATCGCCCGCTCTAGTCTTTTGTTTTCACGCGCGTTTCATTCCGAAAACCGGTTCCCACTTTTCGGAAGCGCTCTAGCTCGCCAGGGCCTGCCCATGTTCCTGGCCCGACCAGCGGGCCACAGCTTCCAGCAGCTTGATCGGGCTGATCGGCTTGCCCAGGTGATCGTCCATGCCGGCGGCCAGGCAACTGGCCACCTGCTCGGGCAGGACGTTGGCGGTCATGGCGATGATCGGCGTGCGGGCGGCGGCGAGATTGCCCATGGCCCGGATATGGCGCGTGGCTGTCAGCCCATCCATACCCGGCATCTGGACGTCCATGAGAACCAGGTCAAAGCCCCCGCTCCGCACCGCCTCGACGCCGGCGGCGCCGTCATTGGCGGTTTCAACCCCGATGGCGAACGGTTCGAGCATGGTGCGTACCAACTCGCGATTGACGGCGTTGTCCTCGACCAGCAACAAACGGACAGCCCTGTCTGGACCAAGCGTCCGGGCGTCTTCCCACGACGGTTCGGGGATGAGCTCGCGCAGGGGCGCGCGGATCTCGAACCAGAAGCGAGAGCCCTCGCCCTCCACGCTGTCGACCCCGATCTGGCCTTCCATCTGCTCGATGATCCGGCGTGAAATCGCCAACCCCAGACCCGTGCCGCCATATCGCCGCGAAACCGCTGCGTCAGCCTGCGAGAAGCGGTCGAAGACGCTGGCGAGCTGCGACGCGGGGATGCCTATCCCCGTGTCGCAAACCTCGATGCGCAACACAGCGGCGTCTTCCTCGATCTGCTGCACCACCGTGATCGTCACAGTGCCGACCTGGGTGAACTTGACGGCGTTGGACAGGAAATTCAGCAGCACCTGCGACAGCCGCGGCGCGTCCGCCAGCATGGCGCACAAGGATTCGGGCGCGACGACGGCCAAGGTCAGTCCCTTGGCCTTGGCTTGCCCCTCGATCAACGCAGCGCAGTTGCAGATCATGGCCTCGGGGGCGAAGGGCTGGGGATCAAGCTCGACCCCGCCGGCCTCAAGCCGCGAGAAGTCCAGCACGTCATTGACCACGCTGAGCAGGGTGTTGCTGGCCTCCTGGATCAGGCCCACATGCCGCGCGTCGCGCTCCGACAGGGCGCTGGACCCGCGCAGCACCCCGGCAAAGCCGATAATGGCATTAAGCGGTGTGCGTAGCTCGTGGGTCATGTTGGCCAGAAAGTCGGACTTGGCCGCCGCCGCCGACTGAGCCAGATCGAGGGCTTGCTTGAGGTCCAGTTCCAGCCGCTTGCGCTCGGTGATCACCCGCGAAGTCACCAGCAGTTCACCCTCCTCGCCCGCCAGGCGCGAATAGGTGCTCTCGATCCAGATGGGATGGCCGTCCTTGTGGAAGCTCTCATATTCAAGGACCCGCGCCTCGCCGCCAGGTTCCAGCGTCGAGATCAAAGCCACCACCCGCAGATAGTCCTCGGGGCTGACATTGGCGCTGGGCGGCAGGCGCGAATACTCCTCGACGGAAAAGCCGGTCAGCCGCTCGATGGATGGAGACATGTAGAGCTGTCTGCCCTTGCGGGACCACAGATTGACATTGTCCGTCAGGTTGTCGGCCAGCAGGCGATAGAGTCGATCACTCTCGCGCAGGCGTGTGAGGGCGTCCTCTGCCTCGGCGCGGCGCCGTTCGGCCTCGTCGATAGCCTTCTGTTTGGCGTCCAGACTGCGTGAAAGGTCGGCTTGCAGCGCCAGCAGGCTCAGCTTGCGGCTGGTCAGGAACCAGGCCAAAGGCCCGGCGATCGCCGATGAAATGACAAAGGTAGACAGCGGCGAATAGGCAGCCGGAGTGCGGGCGATCAGGACGTTGACAATATAGTCCATCGCCATGGCTATGGCGATGATGGCCCCCGCCAGGGGGACGGCATTGACAATCTTGTCTCGCAGCATTGCCCGACCGATCGCGGCGAACCCCTGAGAATCACCGATCACTTAGCCCTAAAGCTTAAGGTCGCGTGAGAGGCCGTTTGCCATCGCGTCCTTTGGTCGCGCCTCAGCGCGGCGGGGGAAGGCTGTCCAGACCCCGTTCCAGCGCCAGACTGCCGGCGATTACCGTAGCCACGGCGCGGCGATAGAAGTCCTGCGGGATGGTCGCGAACTCATCGGTGGCCTTGTGATACTCGTCGTGGTCCTCGACCCCGAAATAGACCCAGGGCATGCCTTTCTCGGCGAAGGCATAGTGATCCGACTGGCTGGTCCAATTGTCACGCGGGCCGTTAACGTCGGTGTCGTGGCCCAGCTTCAGCGAGACCGGCGCGCTCTGCGCCACCTTTTCAAGAATGGGCCGCAGGGCCGGGTTGGGCCCGGCGCCGGCGACATAGAGTTCATTCTTCGTGTTCTTGCTCAGCATGTCGAAATTGACGTTGAGGGCGATGCTGGCCAGGGGCACGGGCGGGTTGGCCACAAAGGCGCGGGCCCCGCGCAGGCCGCTCTCCTCGGCATCGACGACGGCGAAGATCACATCATGGCGGGGCGGCTGGGCCTTGAAGGCCTCGGCCACGGCCAGCAGGCCGCCGACGCCCGAGGCGTTGTCGTCGGCGCCGTTGAACACCGCACCCTCGCGCACGCCCAGATGGTCATAGTGGGCGGTGACGACCATAGCCTTGCCGCTCTTTTCCGTGCCGGAAATCCGCGCGATCAGATTGGTGGCCGCTATCTTCGTCCCGTCGCGCCTGGCGTAGCTGAACGGCTGCTCGAACCCTGCGCCGATCGGCGACAGGCCGATCTCGCCAAAGCGCTTGAGAATATAGGCCCGCGCCAGGGCTGAACCCGGCGTGCCCGGCGCGCGGCCTTGCATGTCGTCGGCCGACAGGATGCGGACATCCTCCAGCGCCCTGTCGCCGGGGGCGGCGAAGACCGGCGTGGCGGCCAGAACCAGGACAGCGACGAGCGGGGCGAGGCGGAGGGCGCGAAAACGAGTCATCGCCAACAACATGCCCCGCCGCCGACGCCTGGAGCAATGACTTCCGCTCGGCCCTCGCTAGGGCCGGGCGAAATCGTCGGGACGGACATCGCGGACCCAGCGGGCAAGCTGGAAAGTGCCCCAGTCCGGATGCTCCTCCGCAAAGGCCACGGCACGCCTTACGGCAGCGGCATCCGACGCCCAGCAATTCTGGCCGTCTTCCATCAAAGCCAATCCTGGCAGCGGCGCGAGCGTCGCGGGTTCGAATTGCGCGGGCTCTTGCGGGTTCGGCTGCAGCTCGCCCTTCTCTTTCCCTGCCTCGTCGTTCGGTGGACCGCAAAGGGCACCCCGAAGTTTGAAAGAGGTCACTCGCCCGCCCTCATCGCGCAGAAGCGGCATAAGGCTAAGGTAGGTGTAGCGTTTATCTGGATCGGGCCCCAGTTGCAGAGTGATGGTTGTTCCCGATGCCGCGACATAGGAAGTCGTTGTCCAGACACCCTCTACTTCAGCAGAATTCGTCGTCCAGACACCGTTTCCACTAAGTGATGCCAGGTCGCCGCTCCTGACGAGAAACCAGTCGGTACAGGCCTTCCAACGTCGCAATGGTTTGCTTGGATCGGCCTTACACTCCTCACCAGGCTGTACGCTCTCCCAGATCCCCGTCCGCAGCCCTGGCTCTCCAGCGGCGTCGGCAGACCCGAACAGGGGCTGTCGTGAGTAGACCAGCGGCACGCACCCGCCCAGCATCAACCCCGCCAGCAGCACAGCGATCAAGCGCAACATCGGCCACCTCACGGAAAATCACGCAAACCTCACGGATGCGTGATGATTGCGTGATCGCGGTTCCGACGCAATCTGAAAAACGTTGATTCCACCGTCGTCAGGGCGGGTTTAAGACTTCACGTCCATAGTTCTCACTGCCAGTTACCGGAGCCCTCTTCCGTGCCCATGTCTCCCGCCGACCTCGAAGCGCGCCTCTATGCGGCCTTCCCCGACGCCGAGATCGTCCTGACCGATCTGGCCGGCGACGGCGATCACTACAAGGCGCGCATCGTTTCACCGGCGTTCCGGGGCCTTAACCGGGTCAAGCAGCACCAGATGGTCAATCGTGCCCTGGCCGATGTGCTGGGCGGGACCCTGCACGCCCTGGCGCTCGAAACCGCCTCACCGGCGGACTAGACCCATGCGCTACCGGCCGTTCGGCATCTCAGGCATGACGGTTTCGGCGATTACGCTTCGCCTGTCTGAGTCCACGCGCCTGCGCGCGGCCGAATGGCGAGCCCTGATTTTTGCGGCCGTGGAAAACGGCATCAACAGCTTCCAGATCGACGGCACGACGCCGGAGCTCCTGCGCGGCGCGGCCGAGGCCTTCGCCGGGGTCGAGCGACGACTGCTGTTCGTGACCTGGCGGATGCGCGAGGACGCCGACCGGCTGAAGCGGCAGACGATCGACGCGGTGATGGCCACGGTCGGCAACGACCTGGGCCTGGACTATCTGGACCTGCTGCTAATCAACGCCCCCACTGGCCCGGAGCTGCCGACGGACGCGGCCGCCGCCCTGCGTGCTCTGCGCGACCGGGACGCGCTACGCGGCCTCGGCGTGGCCAGCCGGGACGACATCGCGCCGGAACTGCTGGCCTCGGGCCTGGTCACCACCCTCTCATCGCCGTTCAACCTGTCATCAGGCTGGGCCGAGCGCAACCGCATCCGCTCGTCGGTGGCCCGCGACATGGCGGTGATCGGCGAGGATTACTGGCCCCAGGCCCTGCGCGAGGCGGACACCAAGCCCCTGTTCCAGAAGCCCTCGCTATGGCGCCGACGCAGCGATCCGCTGGCCGATGTCGGCAGCTATGATTTCCTGACCAACACCTCGGGCTGGAGCGGCGACGAGATCGCTCTGGGCTATGCCCTGACCGAGCCTTCCCTGGCGACAATCGGCGTCACCGCCGAGACCCGCGCCGAGATCGAGCGCCTGGCCGCCGTGGTCGAGCGCGACCTGCCCAACGGCGTCTGCGCCCAGATCGAAATGGCCCGTTTCTCGGCCCAGGAGCGCGAGAAGGCCGAACGCAAAAAGTAGAGCCCTTGACCCGGCGGCGCCCGGCGCCTAGCTGAAGGGACTTGCAAGGACTTTCCGCCATGACCGACGTCGCCGCCTCCCCCGCCCTCGACTTCATCGCCAAGACCGTGGCCGACAACGCCGTGGTGCTGTTCATGAAGGGCGTGCCCGACCAGCCCCGCTGCGGCTTCTCGGCCGTGACCGTGCAGATCCTGGATCATCTGGGCGTCGAGTTCATCGGCGTCGACGTGCTGCAGGACGATGACCTGCGCCAGGGCATCAAGACCTTCACCGACTGGCCGACCATTCCCCAGCTCTATGTGAAGGGCGAGTTCATGGGCGGCAGCGACATCATCCGCGAGATGTTCCAGTCGGGCGAACTGAAGACGCTGCTGGCCGAGCAGGGCCTGATCGCGGCTTGAGCCGCCTCTTCGTCCCGCCGGCCGACGCCTTTGCGCTGACCTTCACGCCCAAGGCGTCGGATATCGACGCCAACGGCCATGTGAACAATGTGGTCTATCTGGCCTGGGCCCAGGACCTGGCCATTGCCCATTGGGACGCCTGGACCAGCCTTGACGAACGCGCGCCGTGGAGCTGGGTGGCGCGCCGCCACGAGATCGACTATCGCCGCGAACTGCTGCCCCACGAGATCGCCACGGGCTACACCTGGGTGGGCGAGCTGAAGGGCCCGCGCTTCGAGCGCTATATCCGCATCGACGGCCCCGACGGCGAGATGTGCGCCCAGTGCCGCACTGACTGGGTATTGATCGACATCGCCGCCAAGCGCCCAGCGCGTGTGCTGCCGTGGATGGTCGAGCGGTTTACGCCGAAGGGCTAGGTACCTTCGGCGGCCGGTGGATCTTGAGCCTGCGCAAGCCGTTGCACTTGGTACAGAAACCCATTGTGTGCACCTCGCCAGACGCCTTGTAGCGAATCCCGCCCGCCGCCTGCAGCGACTTTTGGTGGCCGCAGGTAGTGCAGAGGATCTTCCACGCGGCGGACTCGCGCGCGATGTCCGTCGCGAGGTTCTGCAAGGTGCGCTTGATCGCCTTGAACATGGCTCAAGGATGCAATGGCAAGGGCGGGTTGGCAACCTGAAGCCGTTCCCCCTGCCTTAGGCCCAACTCAGCATAGCGGAACGTCAGGTCCACAAACCCCGCCTCGCCCGGCCGGCAGGTCTCCAGCCGTCGCCGGGCGAAGGCGATCACGGCCCGGTCCCCGGTTCGATCCACCCGAAAAACCACGTCGCCGCGCACGGTGCAGCCGCGTGACGCCATACGGATCGTCAGGCCCTCACGCCCCGCGCTCACCGCCATCAGCGGCTCAAGCTCGGGCCAGGTCTGCTCCGAAGCCAGCAGGCGGGGCCGGGTAGCACAGCCGGACGCCAGAAGGGCAACGCCGCAGACCAGCAGGGAGCGACGCGAAGTCTCCGTCATGCCGCCCTCCCCGGTCCGAGGCCCTAGACCCGCGCCGCCTGCTCCCATTCCAGAAACTCCGGCATCTCCAGCAGGCGCGCGGCGTAGGCAGCGGCCGGGCCGGTGTCGCCATGAGCCGCCAGATCGACGCCATAGGTCCGAAACCGCGTGGCCACCGGCGTGTAGAAGGCGTCGGCGATCGACCAGTCGCCCAGCAGGAACGGTCCGCCCGCGCGATCAAGAAGCTGGTTCCAGCGCGCCACGATCTTGCGCACGTCATTGCTGACCTCGTCCGAAAGCGGCGTCGGGGCGGGATCAATGTCGAGCGCCATGGCGCACTCACGGCGCAGGGCCATGAAGCCGCCATGCATCTCGGCTGCCGCCGACCGGCCCACAGCGCGCAAGACCGGATCGGCGGGCCACAGCGCAGCCTCCGGGAACCGCTCATGCAGATATTCGCAGATCGCCAGCGAGTCCCAGATCACCAGGTCGCCGTCCTTGAGCACCGGCACCTGGCCTGACGGCGAATGGGGCGCGATGGCCTCAGCAGTCGCCTCGCCCTGGCGCAGATCGACCAGGGTCTCGCTAAAGGGGATGCCCGCGCGCTTCAGCGCCAGCCACGGGCGCAGCGACCAGCTCGACCACGCCTTGGTGCCGATGACGATTTCCATGGGACGCTCCTTGGACAGATGGCGGGTAGTCATTTCGCTTAGCCTGCGTCTAAAGTCGCCACAACGATTAGAACAACTGTTCGAGGGAGAGCGCCCATGGCAGACACGGCCACGCCGTCGCCGGTCATCAATCCTGTTTCGTCCGGCTATCGCCGCTACGCCCTCTGGGTGCTGTTGATCATCTACACTCTGAACTTCCTGGACCGGCAGGTGGTCAATATCCTGGCCGAGCCGATCAAGCGCGACCTGGGCCTGGCCGACTGGCAGCTGGGCATGATGACCGGCCTGGCCTTCGCGATCTTCTACACTGTGCTGGGCATTCCGATCGCCCGAATGGCCGAGACCCGGAACCGCCCCTACATCATCGGCACCTCGGTGGCCGTCTGGAGCGCCTTCACGGTGCTATGCGGCTTTACCCAGAACTTCTGGCAGCTGATCCTGATGCGGATCGGCGTGGGCGTGGGCGAGGCCGGCTGTACACCGCCGGCCCACTCGCTGATCACCGACTATGTTCCAAAGGAAAAGCGGGCCAGTGCCATCGCCTTCTATTCCATCGGCACGCCGCTGGGCACGCTGGTCGGCATGGCGATGGGCGGGCTGGTGGCCGACGCCTATGGCTGGCGCGTGGCCTTCATGGTGGCCGGAGCCCCGGGACTGCTCTTTGCCCTGGTGGCGGCCTTTACCCTGATCGAGCCCCGCCGCCAGCTGGCCGCCGATATCGCCGCCCGCGCCAGTGCGCAGATCGGCCTGATGGCGGCCGTGGCGGTGCTGGCGACCAAGAAGACCTTCTGGCTGGTGGCCCTGGCCGCCTCGATCAAGGCCTTTATCGGCTATGGCTATGCGCCCTTCATCGCCTCGTTCTTCTTCCGCAACCACGGCGCGGAAATCGCCCAGCTGGCGGCCGTTTTCAACCTGAAGTCGGCCGGCTTCCTGGGTCTGGCGCTCGGATTGATCGGCGGCACGGCCGGCGTGATCGGGGCCTGGATGGGCGGGGTGCTGGCC
Source organism: Caulobacter sp. AVps18 (assembly GCF_058681425.1). Lineage (NCBI taxonomy): Bacteria > Pseudomonadati > Pseudomonadota > Alphaproteobacteria > Caulobacterales > Caulobacteraceae > Caulobacter > Caulobacter sp. AVps18. The sequence goes on along the minus strand of NZ_CM178737.1, from coordinate 2,670,809 downwards.
GACAGGCTGGGAGCCAAGGATCTGCGGGCCTATGTCACGGTGCCGGCCATCGCCTCGCTGCTGACCATCCCGATCTTCATCATCGCCGTCAGCCTGGACGCCCCGATGGCCGCGATCGCGCTTCTGGGCGTCAACGCCCTGCTGGGCACCCTGTGGTACGGACCGGTCTATGCCACGGCCCAAAGCATCGTCGATCCCTCGATGCGCGCCACCGCCTCGGCCGTGCTGCTGCTGATCATCAATCTGGTCGGTCTGGGCCTTGGCCCTGTCGCCGTGGGTCTGCTCAGCGACATCCTGGCCGGTCCCGGCGGACTTGGTGAGGCCCAGGGCGTGCGCTGGGCGCTGATCCTGTCCGCCTCTCTGGGTGTGGTGGCCTTCGGGTTGTTCTGGCGCGCCCGCAAGACCATCCGCGAAGAGATGGTCTCCTAAAGCGGGCTGTGATCTGGCGCGGAAAAGCTGTCACCCCGGGATCACGTCCCGGGGTGACTTCATCCGTCGTGCGGGGACGTGAACTCAAGGCTCCGGATTCAGCCCTGCGAAGCCCGGGCCTGGCCGCAGCTGTCGAGGAATTTCTGGTGGGTGGGCAGGCCCGCGACGCGATCCTGAACGCCCGTGCGGATCTTGGCCAGACGCAGCTTCAGCTCGTCTTCCGACAGCAGGTCGGCCACGGGGTGATAGTCGACAGGCATCAGCCCCTGCCCGACCAGAACCGCAAACCAGCTCTGCTCCTTGAACAGCTCGTGATGCACGACCATCGCCTCGCCGCGGGTGCGGAAGATCTCCAGCCGGGTCGCCAGGCTGTCGGGGATGCTCATGTTCTTGCAATAGGCCCAGAACGGCGTGTCTTCGCGTTCGGTGATCTTGTAGTGCGCGATCAGGAAGTCGCGGATGTTGATGTAGTCGGCCTCCATCTCGGCGTTGTAGCGATCCAGGATCGGCTGGCTGAAACCGCCCTGGGGGAACATCGCCAGCAGCTTGGAGATGCCCACCTGCACCAGATGGATGCTGGTGCTTTCCAGGGGCTCCATGAAGCCGCTGGCCAGGCCCAGGGCCAGGCAGTTGCCGATCCACGACTTGCGACGCCGCCCGGTGACAAAGCGCAGGATGCGTGGCTCGGCCTGGGCCTCGCCGTCCAGCCGGGTCAGCAACAGGCGCGCCGCCTCGTCCTCGCTGAGGAAGTCGTTGCAGAACACATAGCCGTTGCCGGTGCGGTGCTGCAGCGGGATGCGCCACTGCCAGCCCGCCTCGCGCGCCGTGGCGCGGGTATAGGGGATCGGCTCCTCGACCCTGGCGCAGGGCACGGCAGCGGCGCGGTTGACCGGCAGCCAGTGGCTCCAGTCCTCATAGCCGGCCTTCATCGTCTCTTCGATCAGAAGGCCCCGGAAGCCCGAGCAGTCGATAAAGAGGTCGCCCTTGATCACCTGGCCGTCCTTCAGGGTCAGGCGCTCGATCAGGCCGGTCTCGCCGTTGCGGGCGACATCGACCACCTGGCCCTCGATCCGCTTTGCGCCACGCTTCTCCGAAAACCGGCGCAAATAGGCGGCATAGAGGCTGGCGTCGAACTGGAAGGCGTAGTTGATGTTGGGCAGCGCCCCCGGACGCTCATGCCCGGTACGGCCAAAACGCTTCTGGCGGGCCGCCTCGGTCTCGGCGTTGAAACGGCCATAGTCGTTTCCACCGCCAGACTGCATCCAGCGCAGCCAGTAGTGGTTGAAGCTGATCCCGTCCATGTCGACGCCGAACTGGCCGAACGGATGGAAATAGCTGTGTCCCTCGCGCCGCCAGCCGGCGAACTCGATGCCCAGCTTGAAGGTGGCGTTGGTCTCGCGAACGAACTCGTCCTCGTCGATGCCCAACACGTTGTTGAACAGGGTGATCATCGGGATGGTCGCCTCGCCCACCCCCACGGTGCCGATCATCTCGGATTCGACCAGGGTGATCGTATAGGCTTGGGTTCCCATCACCTTTGCGAGGGCTGCTGCGGCCATCCAGCCCGCCGTGCCGCCGCCGACGATGACGATGTCGCGAATGCGTGAGCCGGACATGGGCAAGCCTTTCAGAAGGACGCCGACGACGGCGCGGGGGCGAACAGTTCCAGCTGGGCCTCGACCGAAGGCATGTCGCGCACCTCGGCGGCGATGAAGCCCAGCATGCGCTTGAAGGTCTGAATCTGGTCTTCGGGTGCCATGGCGTCGGCCTGGGGGTCGTGGCCACGCGGAAACAGCCCGTGGCCGATCAGGATCGAGGTCCAGTTCTCTTCCTGGAACGTCTCGTCGTCATAGAGGGCAACAGCGCCCCGGGCGGCGAAGAGATCCAGCTTGTAGGCCAGTTCCGCCGGCGGCTGCGCTTCGCGCAGGCGGTCCCAGAAGGGCTCGTCCAGTCGCTCGTTGAGGCGGTAGTGGGCGATCTGGAAGTCGCGCAGGTGGCGGGCGTGGCCCCCCATGGCGTCGTTGAAGGCCTGAGCTTCCAACATCGCGTCGGCGTCGACCGGGAACAGGGCGATCAGGTGCGACAGGCCCACATGGACCATGTGCAGCGGTCCGGCGTCCAGCGGCTCCAGACAGGCGGCCGCCTCGCCGATGGCCACGCAGTTGCCCCGCCACGCGCCGGGCCGGAAGCCGACCTCGAACGGCGTGACAACCGCGTCGCCCAGGCGCAGGCCGGTCAAGACCCTGGCGCTCTGCAGCATGTCCTCGTCCGACATCCGGCGCGAGTCATAGGCTGCCACCACGGGCGTGCGGTCGCGCAGGGGGAACATCCCGACCCAGCCGGCCTTGAAGGCGCTGATGCGGCTCATGGCCGGCAGCGGATTCATGCGCGGGCCCGACGCCGCCAGGATGCGGTCGCATCCGAACCATTGCGACCACGACTCGAACGGCGATTCCAGCGTCTTGCCGATCAGGCTGGCCTCGGCGCCCGTGGCGTCGATGAACAGGTCGGCGGCAATGGTCTGGCCGCCCACCAGGCTGACCGAGGCGATCCCGCCCGGCCCGGCGGTCACCTGGTCCAGCACGCCCGCCACGCGCTGCACCCCGGCCAGCACGGCCTGATGGCGCACCATGCGGACATAGGCGACGGCATCGAGGTGGTAGCCGCTGCGGGCCTTGGAAAAGCCGGCGGTGGCCTCGTTGTGCACGATGTAGCGGCCATGCTTGGCGGCCGCCGCGCCCAAGGAGAAGTCCTCCAGGGCGACGTTCATGCCCTCGTCCCGGGCCTTCAGCCAGTGCTGCAGAAACTCGACCCGGCGGATCGGCGCGCCGTGGCCGTCATAGGCGTGGACGAAGGGGGGACGCGCGCGCGACCAGTTGGCGAACTGCTGGCCCAGGGCATAGACGCCCGAGCACTCGGCCAGCACGGTGATCTCGTCCAGGCCCAGCAGGCGGTGCAGGCCCTCCAGAGCCGGAAGCGCCACCTGCACGTCGACCGAGCGGGTCATCGAGGGCAGCTCGACCACGGTGATGCTGACACCCTGGCGGCCAAAGGCGCGCTGCAGGCCAAGGGCAGTCAGCCATGCGGCGGCGTCTCGCCCGACGATGGCAACACTGCGAACCGGACGGCTCACGACGCCGCTCGCTTGAGGCCAGACATGGCGGCAGGCGAGGCGCAGTAGTCGGCCACGAAGGCGGCATGATCCATCATGGCCTCAGCAGCCTCGGCCACCTCGGCCCTCGCCCTGTCCATCTCGGCGACGATGCGCCCGGCAGGAAGATTGTCGACCAGCGGATCATAGTGGGCGGGCGTCAGGCCCTGGCCCACGAACACCGACACCCAGCTGGGCGGCGCGAACAGACCGTCCTTGTACTTGGGGATGTGCCCGCGATGCCGGAACAGCGCCATCTTGTGCTGCAGCGACGCGGGCACCTCCATCTCGCGGCAATAGGCCCACAGGGGCGCGTCATCGCGGGTGTTGAGGTGGTAGTGCAGGATCAGGAAATCGCGCACCCGCTCGTACTCGACATCGACGAGACGGTTGAACTCGGCGACCAGGCCCGGGTCGATGGTCTTGCCAGGCATCAGCTTGAGCAGGTTGGTGATGGCGATCTGGATCAGATAGATGCTGGTGCTCTCCAGCGGCTCCAGGAAGCCGCTGGCCAGGCCCACGGCGATGCAGTTGCGTTCCCACGACTTGGCCCGGCGACCGGCCCGGAAGCGCAGGGGGCGCGGATCATCCAGCGCCGCCCCGTCCAGATTGGCCAGCAGGGTGGCGGCGGCCTCGTCGTCACTGATGAAGCGGCTGGAATAGACATAACCATTGCCGGTGCGGTGCTGCAGCGGGATGCGCCACTGCCAGCCGGCCGCCAGGGCGGTAGAGCGGGTGTAGGGCGTCAGCGGCCCTGTCCGCTCGCACGGCACGGCCATGGCTCTGTCGCAGGGCAGCCACTGCGTCCAGTCCTCATAGTCGACGCCCAGGGCCTGGCCCATCAGCAGCGAGCGAAAACCAGAGCAGTCGATAAACAGATCACCCTCAATCACCTGCCCGCTCTCCAGGGTGATGGAGGCCACATGGCCGTCGCCCGGACGCAGGGTGACATCGACCAGCTTGCCCTCGGTGCGCTTGAGGCCCCGGGCCTCGGCGAACCCGCGCAGGAAGCCGGCATAGAGATTGGCGTCGAAATGATAGGCATAGGCGAAGTTGGCGTTCACCCCGTCCTGGTCGGTGGTGGGAAAGGCGAACCGGTTGCGGCGCCCGGCCACGATGGGCAGGCAGTAGTCACCGATGTCTTCGGTGCGCCCTTCCTGAAGGCCCTTGGCCCAGTACTGATACAGCGGCACGCCGCCCATCGGCTTGCCGTGAATGCCGAAGGGATGGGTGTAGGTCGAGCCCTTGAAGCCCCAGTCCACGAACTCGATGCCCAGCTTGAACGTGGCGTTGGTGGCGCGCATGAAGTCGGCTTCGACCACGCCGATATAGTCGTTGAAGTCCTTGATCTGGGGCAGTGTCGCCTCGCCTACCCCAACGATGCCGATCTCGTCGGATTCGACCAGCTGCACGCTGCAAAGACCCGGCGGAAGCGCCCCGACCATGGCCGCAGCGCACATCCAGCCTGCGGTGCCGCCACCGACGATCACCACCTTCAAGGGCGCGGGCATCAAGCAAACTCCAGATAGACGGCAAGTCGCCGGCTGACACGTCCGACCGCACGGGCGAGCGCCTCGGGAGTCGGATGGTCGCGGGTAACGGCAGGACTGTCAAAAGGATAGGGCCGCCTGTGACGGCGGCCCTGATGCAAACGCGAAGGGCGCGCCGCCACCGGCGACGCGCCCCGCATCCGATCCTAGTACTTCAGGCGGAAGCCTGCCTGGATCCGGCGGTCGTTCTTGAACCACGCGTTCGGCGTCAGGGTGCGACCCTTGTCGAAGTCGGTAACCTGCTGACGCAGGACCGTCTCGGTGGCCAGCAGGTTGCTGCCCTGCAGGCTGACTTCGACGTTGTCGTTGACCTTGTAACGCAGCGACGCATCCAGGAAGCCGGCGTCATCCTGCCAGACCGGGAAGGCCACGCAGCAGTCGACGGCCGTCACGAGGTATTCGGAACGCCAGTTGTAGGCCAGACGAGCCGCCCATGGGCCCTTCTCGTACATCAGGACGACGTTGTAGGCGTGCTCCGACAGGCCTTCGAGCGCGTCGACCTTGATGCTGTCGGAAACGGCCTGAATGCCGCCGCCGCCGGTACCGCCACCGCCGTCGCTCGAAACCGAGGCGACGTTGGTGTTCACGATGCCCTTGTTCTTCACGTAGGTGTAGTTGGCCTGCAGACCCAGGCCATCGAACGGCGCGGGCAGGAAGTCGAAATAGGTCTGATAGGCCATTTCGAGGCCCTGGAGCTTGGCTCCTTCGCCGTTGACCGGCTGGTTGACCTGCACGGTCCGCGTCACACCGTTGTTCGTGAACTGCTCGTTGAACGCGCCGAACTGGATGTAGTCGTGGAACTGCTTGTGGAACACAGCCACCGAGAACGAGCCCACGTCAGCGAAGTAGTACTCGAGCGACAAGTCAAACTGGTCGGCCGTGATCGGCTTCAGACGCGGGTTCTGCGAGCTGGCCGTATAGAGCGGGTTGACCCCGACAACCGTCCCGGCAGCGTTCTTGACCCAGCGCGGATCGGTCGGAACGTCGACGCTCGGCAGGTTGACGCTGATCGCGCGGAAGTTCTTCAGGTTGCCCATGTCCGGGCGGGCCATCGACCGTGAAGCGGCAAAGCGCAGCAGCCACTTGTCGGTGATGTCCAGCTTGACGTTCAGGCTGGGCAGCCAGTTCTCGTGGGTCGTCGAGATCGTGCTGGCATTGGTCTGACCGGAAATGAACTTCTTTTCGTCCGCCGAGATGTAGCAACCGATCGTCTGAGTGATCACCGGCACCGGTTGACCCGGCAGGGGTGTACGCGGCGTACACGCCAGAAGCGTATCGCTCAGGGTCAGCGGGAAGGCCGTAGAACCCCGGCTTTCGACGGTGGTTTCGACATAGCGAACACCAACGTTACCCGAATAGCTCATGCCGAACAGGTTTGCGCTCGGGCCACCGAACTTCAGCATGGCGTAGGCCGCCTTGCTCTCTTCGGAAACGTCGAGCACTTCCGACGGCAGGAAGCAGTTCTTCTCTGCCGCGCGACGCCCCTTGCCCGAGCAGAGGGCATTCCAGTCACCCACGCCGGTCGAGGCCGAGCCGAGCGCCTTCTGCATGGCCGCCGGGTCCCTCATCGTCTCCATGTTGAAGAAGACGAACTCGTTGGGCGTAACCAGGCCACCGCCGTAGAAGTTGCTGTCGAACTGACGGTTCACATAGAGACCGCGCTGATAGCCCGTGAAGCTGCCCTTGGCCGTGTGCTGGTCGATATTGTACCAGTCGGCGTTGTTGCTCCAGGTGTTGGCGATGTTACCCCAGTTATAGGCGCCCCAACGGACAGTCTGGTCACGATCAGCAAAGCGCACGCCGACCTTCAGCGAGTCCAGCCAGTCCGACTCGAAGAAGTACTGGGCGTCTCCGCGGATCGCGAATTCCTCGCCTTCGGACTTCTCGATGTGGTCCATGACATAGTTGTAGCGATAGGCGTTCGGGTTCAGCAGACCGCCCGGCGCCAGGTTCACATTGGTCGGCGACATCAGGGTCAGCTTGGGGTGCTTGCCCGTCGCGTCCAGACCGATGTCGGCGAAGGACTGCTGACCGACGCTGATGTCGTAGTTGTCGACGGTCGATTCGATCTTCTGGACGTCGAAGTTGAAGCGCCACTGGTCGGTGGGATTCCACTTCAGGTTAAAGCCGAGATCCTCGGTGACGTTGGTGCCGACATTGTAGCGCGTGTCCGTACCGAAATCGCCGCCGCGGCGGGCCGGCGTACAGCCGTTCCAGCCATAGCAGGCGTTGACCAGCGGCTGACCCAGGCTGTTACGCGCGATCTGCGCCGAGCCGGCGTTGTCAGCGCCCCACCAGCCGATGTCCGACGTCATGACACCGGTCTGGAAGTTGCCCTTGTCATCAAAGGTGAAGTTCGGGGTTCCGGCGCGCGGTTGCGGGATCAGGTTGCTGCCGGGCGTTACGCGGAATGAGGTCGGCAGGGCGAACAGGCCGAACGGGCTGGCCGTCGCGACATATTCTTCCCACTCGTTCTTGTACTCCGACCGGTTGTACTGAAGCGTGGCCAGGAACTTCTTGTCGTGGTCCTGCCATTGGGCCGCAAAGGCGCCGCCCTTGCGGGTGCGATCATAGATGTTGTCGCGATAGGCAATGCTGGACGGAATGTACTTCAGGCCCGAGCCGGCATAGATGCCTTCGTCGAAGATCGCCGTACGGCCGTACTGGATGCCTTCGGAATTGGTCGCAACCTGCGAATAGGCATAGTTGGCCATCAGGCCGAACTCGCCGATCTCGGTATCCCAGCGGTCGCTCCAGATGCCCGAGATGCTGGGCGTGACGCGATCGACGATGTCGCCATAGGAGGCGTCAACCGACAGCGAGAAGAGGCGACCCTTGGAGTCGAACGGGGTGCGGGTGCGCAGGTTGATCGTGCCGGCGATACCGCCTTCGATCAGTTCGGCGGTCTGGTTCTTGTAGGCATCGACGCCGGCCATCAACTCGGGCGAGACGTCGCCCCAGCCCAGGCCACGCGAGGAGTTGGCGCTGAAGCTGTCGCGACCGTTGAACTCGGAGCGCACCTGCGGCAGGCCGCGAACGATGACGCCCGAGGGCTCAGCCGAGAAGTGAGCGGTATCAGAAGTGGCCGCAAAGCGATTGACGGTGATGCCGGCGACGCGTTGCAGCGCTTCGGCGACCGACTTGTCAGGGAAGGCGCCGATGTCGCTGGCGGTGATCGAGTCGACCACCGTGTCGGCGTCGCGCTTGAGCTGTTGGGCTGACTTCAGCGCCTGACGGACGCCGGTGACCACGACCTCGGAGACGACACCGTCATCGGCGGGCGCCGCAGGGGTGGTCTGTGCGAGCGCCATGGACGGGACCAGGCCCATCGCAACCGCACCCAGAACAGACAGGGATGCACTGTGGCAGAGCACGCGCCGCTTGGACGCCAAACCCACTTTCTTCATTCCGATCTCCTCCCAGAGACTTTTCAACGGCCCACGGCCGGGTCTTTTCTTGGCGCAACTTAAAGTTGCTTAACTCACAACCGAACACTCAAGCGTTTAGCCTCGATATACGGGTCGGTGGCCGGCCCTCGCATGCGCCCCAACGCATGGCGTCAACCCGACCGCCCCCTTGACAGCGCTGCCCCGAGAGACCGCGCGCCCCAACCCGCAAGCGCGCCATGGCAATGTTTCCACGACGCAATGCTGATTAAATAAATCAAATTGAAGAAATACACAACACGATCGAAGCGACGATCCGAGCCCCTTTTAGCGACGCCATTTTCAGGCGACGAGCCTTCCGAAACCGGACAGACAACCCCCAACCTTCGCAAGCAGAACGCTACAAGACAGACGACTGACCCGCATCACCTAACTATTAAACCAGTAAAATAATGCCTAGTGCCCGCCCCTAGCGCCATCCGATAGTAACGCGCAGGTTGTGTACCACCCCTTCTCTTGACGGCACCCCAAACACCCTGGTGGCCGAGCGTGACCTAACACCGTTCTCGCCCATGGTGAACATCCACAAACGCGCCACTCAAGTCAACAGAATTGTCAACGCTGTCATCCCTTACAGATAAGGGATTTCTCGTCCTGGAACAGGACTGCGCGGCGGCGTCCGCGCACCGTTTCCGCAACCAAAGAACAAGCCTGCCTCATCATCCGGACGGCGCGACTCTCGAACGTCTCGAGCAAAAGACTTGCTACATGCCGATGTTTCGAAACGCGCGGACTGTGTGCCTGGAGCCGGACAGAGCAAGGGCTACGCAATCGCCCGGAACGGCGATTGATGGAACCGACCTCGCCGAATGACGAATCTCGTGAGGGGCTGCCCAACCGCATACCCGCCCTGCCCCGCGACCTGAAAACCGGATCCGGCGTCGCAATTGAACAAGACAATTTTCTTAAAGCCGACGCAGGTGCTATCGGGCGTTTCCCGAGGAGCAAACCAAGCCCATGCACGACGCGCCCAGTCGAGCCACCGCCAAGACGTCCCATCGCGGCGCCAGCCTGTCGGGGACCAATCTGGAACGCGCCGGCGACTACAACCAGCGTGTCACCCTGCAGTCGATCCGCATCGGCGCCGCGAAGACCAAGCAGGAAGTCTCGACCCTGACGGGCCTGACCGTCCCGGCCATTACCAACATCACCAATCGCCTGCTGGACGATGGCCTGATCCTGGAAGCCGGCAAGCTGCACGGCTCTCGCGGTCAGCCGGCCATGACCTTTGCGATCAATCCTGACGGCTGCTTTTCCATCGGCCTCAATATCGACCGCGACCACATCACCATCGTGCTTCTGGATTTCGCCGGACAGGTGCGGGCCCGCGCGACGCGCGAGGTCGCCTTCGCCAGTCCCGAAGAGGTTGCGGCCTTCTTCGAGGAACACTGGCAGGCGTTTCTGAAGACCCGGGGTGTCGAAGCCAGCCGGATCATCGGGGTCGGGGTGGCCATGCCCGACGACATCGCCAATGTCGACCTGCCCCACCGCCCTGCCGCCTACGAGGCCTGGAACCGGGTCGATGTGCGCCAACTGCTGTCGCGCCATCACGAACTGCCTGTCGCCATCGAGAACGACGCCGCCGCTGCGGCCCTGGGCGAGCTGCATTTCGGCCATGGCATGCGCAAGCCCAGCTTCTTCTACATGCTGGTCAGCTCGGGTCTGGGCGGCGGCCTGGTCGTCGAGGGCGAGTATTTCCGCGGGGCCCAGGGCCGAAGTGGCGAGCTGGGCTTCCTGCCGGTGGCCTCGCCACGAACCAGCGCCCAGAGCCTGCAGGAGACGGTGTCGCTATCGGGCCTCAACGCCTTTCTGGGCGATGCTCTGGCCGTCGGCGACCCCGCCCAGCTGGCCGACTTGCCCGCCGCCGGACAGGCCAGGGTTGAAGAGTGGCTGGACCTGGCCGCCGACCTGCTGGTCGATCCCGTCATTTCAATCAGCTGCCTGATCAACCCCCAGGCCATCTATGTGGGCGGCCGCCTGCCCGAGGGCGTCATCGACCGCCTGGCCAGCCTGGTCACCGCCAAGCTGGCCGCGCGGCCCAACATCCTGGCCATGGCTCCGGTGCTGCGCGCCGCCCTGGCCGCCGACGCCCCGGCCATGGGCGCGGCGATCATCCCGATCATCGACCGCTATCTGCCGTCGCGCTCGGCGCTGCGCAACACCGACCAGGCCTGAAGCGCGATCAGCGCACCCCCGCCGTCAGCGGCTTGACGTTCCATCCCCGCAGCTCCAGCCTGGGCGCGCCCTGGCCGGGCTTGGCCGGATAGCGGATCTCGACCTGGCGCTGCTCGCCCGGCAACAGCGAGACATAGTTGTCGGAGTAGTAGGCCGGCAGGATGCGCTGGCCCTTGGCGTCCACCAGGGTCAGCTTACTGGTCAGGGCCGGCGCCGAGCCGGTATTGGCCAGGGTTGCGGTGATCACCCACTCCTCGCCCGAGCGCGCCTGACGGGCCGACAGCGACACCGGCTGAACGGGCATGTCCGACAGCCTGGCGCCCGTCGGTGCCTCGCCCGCCAGCCAGTAGAGGTTGCGCGACAGCAGCGCGCCGTCGGTGCCGGTCAGGTCCAGTCGCACGATGACCGCGCCACGGTTCGCCAGATCCAGTTTCAGCGCGCCGCCCAGCTTCATGTCAAAGGCCGCCACGTCGATCGCCTGGCGACTGTCGTCCAGCAGCTTTCCGGCGGTGTCATAGACCCTGGCCCGAAGGCTGGCCCCGGCGATGGTGGCCCCACCGTTGTTGATCACCGCCAGCCGGTGGTCGGACAGACTCATCTGCACGTGGACCGGCTCCGAGGCCGACTTGGTGCCGTAGAAGGCCCCGTGGGTGTCGTAGTCGTGGCTGAGGATCTGCCACATGGTCGAGGGCCAGGCCGGCTGGGTCATCCACAACATGCGGCCTGACGACTTGGTCCACAGCTCCTGGTTCATCCCCTCGAAAATGGCGCGATGGGTCTCGTAGTTCATCAGCTGGGCCTTGCGCTCGAAGTCCTCGAGGCTGGTCGGCGCGCCCAACTTGGTGGTCATGGCGTCGATGAAGGTCTTGGTCGCGCCGTTCCCGGTGGGATGCCAGTCGTGATAGGCCCAGGTGTCGCTGATCGGCCAGCGATCGGGCTCAGGCACGGCGGCCTCGAAGGCCTCCCGCGTCGGGAAGGACGGCGTGCCGACCTCGACCGAGAAGCCCTTGGCGTGTTCCGAGAAATAGGTGGCCGGGTCGCGGTAGTTATAGGGCCCGCTGTTTTGCAGGTTCACCCGGTTGGAGGCACCCGTATACCAGCGCGTGCCGTCCAGATCATGGACCAGCTTCTCAAGCCCTTCGTTGAGGATCGGCTGGGGCACGCCTTCGTTGCGGCCAAACCACAGGACGATGGAGGGGTGGTTGCGATAGCGGCTGATGACGTCGGCGGCGTTCTTCAGGAACAGCGGCACGTCCTGCGGTTCCAGCTGATAGTCCTGGGTCGAAGCCCAGAAGTCGTTGAGCACCAGCAGGCCATATTCGTCGGCCAGGTCGAAGAAGCTCTCCTGCGTGTTCTGTCCCACCCAGTTACGGATGACGTTGAGGTGCGCCTCCTTGTGCAGGCGGAAATAGGGCTCCAGTCGCTCGCGCTCGACCCGCTTGCGCCAGTCGTCGGTGCCCCAGTTGCCGCCACGCGCGGCGATCTTCACGCCATTGACCTTCAACACCAGATGCGGCGAAAGCCCGGTTTCCGGCACGTCAGTCACAGCAGGCGAGGCGTCGCCCGCCGCCGTCAGCGACGTCGCCCAGCCGTCGACCACCTTGCGGATGCCCTCGTGCGAGCCGTCGGTGATGTCTTCGCCGCGTTGGCGCGCCTTGGAGAAGTCGACCTGTACCCGGCGCAGGTGGCCGCTGGGGTTCATCAGCGACAGGTCATAGGTGATCTGGCGGATGCCGAACCGGATGGTCTTCTGGTCGGACGGGGCGCCGTTGACCGCCACGGTCAGCTTGAGTTGATGCAGCGCCTGCTCGCCGTAGCCGTTGGGCCACCACAGGCGGGGCTTGGCCACCGACAGTTGCGGAAACTCGGCAGGGCTGAGCCGAACCGAGGTCTGGCCCGGCGCGACGGTCACGGTCTTGGACACCGAGACGCCGTCAAAGGCCGCCGTCACCGTGGCCTGCACCGGACGATCCGACAGGTTCTCGACCGGCGCGGTGATCTCGATATCGGCGACGCTGTTGTCGGCCTTGGGCAAGGTCGTGACGATCTGGGCATCGCCCAGCCGCGCGTCACCGGACGCCGTCAGCACTACGTCCTGCCACAGGCCCGTATTGCGGTCGCGGACGCTGGGGATCCAGTCCCAACCTTCGCTGGCGATAAAGGTGGGGCCGTCCAGCGCCATCATGCCGCCGTTCTCGCCCACCCCGGCGGTCAGGGATTCCTCATGCGCGATGCCTGGATGCGGCGGCGGCGAGACCTTGATGGCCAGGGCGTTGCGGCCCGGCTTCAGCTTGCCCGTCACGTCGAACTGGCCGCGGATGAACGCGCCCTTCAGGTCGCCCAGCTTTTGGCCGTTCAGCCAGATCTCGGCGGCATAGTTGACGCCCTTGAAGGTGAGCAGCAGGCGCTTGCCCGCCGCCTGGGCCGGGGCCTCAAAGGCGCTGCGATACCAGTAGTCCTGCTTGTTGAGGCTCTCGGGGATCGCGGTGTTGTTGAGGCCATAGTCGGGATCGGGATAGACGCCGCGATCCACCAGGGTGGTCAGCACTGTGCCGGGCACCGTGGCCGCGTACCAGGCCCTGGCGTCATAGCCGTCGGCCGAGATCGCCGCGCCGCCGTCAGACACCTTGGGCTCCTCGACCAGGCTCCAGCCCTTGAGGGTCCAGAGATCGGTGCCACTGGCCACCAGGGCAGGGCCGGCATAGGCGGGCTTGGCCACGGGCGCCGAGATCGCGCCCTTGCCCTTGGGCCGGGTCCAGGCCTCCTGCGGCGTGGTCTGGCCATACATCTGGCGCACCTGCACCGGCCAGGTCGGGCTGCCGGTCTCATAGACCGTCAGGGGATCAGGCTTACGCTCAGCCATGGCTTTGATATCGGCTGCCGACAGCGCCTGCGCCTGCGCCGTAAAGCCTGACACCTTGCCGGCGAAGGGTGAGAAACCGCTCGCCTTGCGCGGTGCCAGGGTGATCACGGCCGGGGTCGCGGCCGGGGCCACCGGCGCTTCGCCCACGGCTGCGCCGTCGATATAGAGCGTCACCTTGGCCCCATCAGAGACCGCCGCCACGGACCGCCACTCGCCCGGCTTGACCGCGCTGGAGGCCATCAGGACCTTGCCGCCCGTCCAGACGCCGAACCCTTGCGGTCCCTGCACCAGGAACGCGCCCGCAGCCGCCGGATCGCCCAGACCGGCGATCAGGCTAGGGCTCGCGCCAATCTCCGAAGCCTGAACCCAGCCCTGGATCGTCCAGGGCGCGCCGGCCGGCAGAACGTCGTCCTTGCCCTTGCCCGGCAGGGGACGCGAGAGGCCGTCGCCGCCGGCCGGGAACTCCGCGTTGTACGGTCCCCATGCGGCGGACTGGCCGAAGGCCTGCCCCGCAAAGGCCAGTGTCAGGGCGCTGGCGGCCAGCAGCAGGGTCCTGGAGAGCGGTCGAGACATGATGGTTTCCTCCGCGCGGCTTGACGCCGCCTGTTTTGTTGGGTGTTGGGCCTCAGGGCCTTAGGAGACTGGTGCAGGCACCCTGCCCCAGCCCTTGCCGGGTCACAGGGGCCGTGGTCGCGAAGGCCAGGTGGTTGCGGTCCTCGCCATAGGCGGGCCAGGGCGGCAGTCCCGCGCCGTTAGGATCACCCGTCCTGGCGAAGTTCAGCCAATAGGCCTGCAGTGGCGGGCCGGCGGGCGCGTCGAAGACATAGGCCAGTTCCGAACCGTGCCCGACGAGCGCCGCTCCCGGCGCAGGAACCTCCAGCTCATAGCGCCAGACCCTGGCGCCAGCGGCCGTGCGCACGGCTGCGACGCGCTCACCGGGGCAGCGGAACATCCGGTCGGTCGCGACCCGGATGGCCAGATCGGCCGGAGCGCCGCCTCGTCGATCAAGGCCATAGGCCTGGCGCAGCCTCCCGGCCACGCTGGCCGACTGAGTGTTGATCCAGGACCGGGCGCGGCGAGTGTTCTCACCAAACAGGGCGATCTCGCGGGCGTTGCTGCCCACGATCATCGGCGCGCTGTCATCGCCCTTGGCCAACAGCGCGTCAGGCGCATCTGGCAAAACCGCACCATCGACCACCGCCTGCGTCCAGATGAAGCCCTGATCGTCGATGGGCGCGGTCAGGTCCTTGGCGGCCTTCAGCAGCGCCGGGCCGGAAGCCTGCCTCAGGCGGGCCAAACCCGCGTCCTTCGCGGCGTTCCCCCGCGCCGCACCGAAACGACGGGCAAGGTCCACCCCGAGGGCCTCGTTCTGCGCAAGCGTGCGGGGCGCAAAGCCAAAGCCCGGCGTGCCGCTCTGCAATATGCCCCGGGCATAGAGGCCGCGCGCCATCGGCGACAGCATCAGCAGGCCCACGTCCTGGCCGCCCGCCGAATGGCCAAACAGGGTGACATTATCTGGATCGCCGCCGAACGCCGCGATATTGGCCTGAACCCATTTCAGGGCCGCCACCAGGTCCATCAGCGCGTAGTTGCCCGACGCCCCCTGCCCTTCGGCAGTCAGCCCGGGATGCGACAGAAAGCCGAATACGCCCAGCCGGTACTGCACGCTGACCACGACCACGCCCTTGGACGAGAGTCCGGAACTGACCGTGCCCGCGCCCGAGCCGGCCCAGTTGGCACCGCCGTGGATCCAGACCATCACCGGGCGCCGCGCCTGGGAATTCAGCTCTGGCGTAGCGATATCGAGATATAGGCAGTCCTCGCTGGACCGGGCCGCGTCGGCGGCGTTCCAGCCAAAGCTGCTCTGCAGACAGGCCGGCCCCTGGGCAGTCGCCTCGATCCGGCCCGTCCCCTCAACCGGTTGCGGCGGTCGCCAGCGCAGGTCGCCCACCGGTGGCCGGGCGAAGGGAATGCCCAGGAAGACCGCGCCGGGGGCCTCGCGGAACTGGCCCACGATCAGGCCCTGGGCCGTCTGCACGCTCGGCGCGGTCTGCGCCCGCGCGATCACGGGCGCCGTCAGAACCAGAAGGGTCGCCAGCAGACCACCAAGGTGCGCCCTGCGCTCAGGCCGCGACATCACCGGCCCAGCCTTCGGTGTCCCAAAGACGCGCGGCGCCGCGCACGCCCGACGAGTCGCCCCAGCGCGCCTTGACGACGCGCCCGTCCCATTGATCGGCGAACACGAACGGCGCGATCAGCCCCGGCAGGCGATCATAGAGCGCGTCGATATTGGAAAGCCCGCCGCCCAGCACGAAGACGTCCGGGTCAACGATGTTGCAGATCACCGCCATGGCCCGGGCCAGACGCCGGGTCAGGCGCTCGAGTGCGGCCTGGGCCTCAAGATCGCCGGCGTCAGCGGCGGCCACGATGGCTTCTCCGGTCAGCTCGCGTCCGGTCACGGCCTTGAAATCGCGACGCAGGCCTGAGCCCGACACCCAGGTCTCGACGCAGCCGCGCTGGCCGCACCAGCAGGCGGGACCTTCGAACTCGGTAGCGTCGGGCCAGGGCAAGGGAATGTGACCCCACTCGCCGCCCACGCCACTGCCGCCCTCGACCAGCTTGCCGTCCACCACCAGACCGCCGCCGCAGCCGGTGCCCAGGATGATGGCGAAGGTCGTGCGGGCGCCCTGAGCGGCGCCGTCGATGGCTTCAGACAGCGCCAGGCAGTTGGCGTCATTGGCCAGCCGGATGGGCCGTCCCAGCGCGGCCGAGAGGTCTTCGCGAAAGGTCCTGCCGTTCAAATAGGTGGCGTTGGCGTTGCGCATGACGCCGGTGCGCGGCGAGATCGAGCCCGGCGCGCCGATGCCGATAGAACCGCTGGCCCCGACCTGCTGCTCGATCCGCGCCACCAGGTCGCCGACCGCGGCCATGGCCGCGTCATAGGAACCAGGTGTGGGCGTGCGCAGGGTGGCGAGGAGCTGGCCGTCGGCCGACAGCGCCGCCGCCTCGATCTTCGTGCCGCCGAAATCGATGCCGATACGAACCATCGCGCCGCGCCTTCCTGCCCTTTCGGTCCGGCGACTTGATCCGCCGCTCGGCCCCGTCGGCGCCGTCCAACGACGTCGCCAGAATATTTAATAAAAACATTTTTGTTATTTTAGCCGGCACGTCAAGGGCGCGCCGCGCCTGCCAAGGCGAGGCGCGGGTCAAACCTTTGTCTGAACTCGGAAAATTAGAGGGTGACGGCCAGGAGCGGCGGCCTGTTACCCAGCCTTGCGCTCGACGATCCAGGCGTCGATGCGCTGTTCCAGCACCGACATCGGCAACGAGCCCTGCAACAGCACCGCGTCGTGGAACTTGCGCTCGTCGAACCTGTCGCCCAGGGCGTCTTCGGCACGCTTGCGCAGTTCCAGGATCTTCAGCTCGCCGACCTTGTAGGCCAGGGCCTGGCCGGGCCACGAGACATAACGGGCCAGTTCGACCTCGATATTGACCGGCGAGAGGGCGGTGTTGTCGGTGAAGCAGACGCGGGCCTGATCAATGCTCCAGCGCTTCCAGTGAATGCCTGTGTCGGCCACCAGCCGGCAGGCGCGCCACATCTCGTAGGACAGGCGGCCAAACAGCTCATAGGGATCGCGATAGATCCCCATCTCCTCGCCTAGCCATTCCGAATAGAGCCCCCAGCCCTCACCGAAGGCGTTGAAATAGAGTCCCTTGCGGAACTCCGGCGCGTCGGTCTGCTCCTGGGCCAGCGAGGTCTGGATATGGTGGCCCGGTGCCCCCTCGTGCAGCACCAGGGCCGGCAGCTCGTACAGCGCCCGCTGGTCCAGCTCGGAGGTATTGATCATCAGCCCCCCGGCCCGGCCCGTCTTGGGGTCGCCGCCAAAATAGCGGCCGGTGGTGTAGCCCTTCTCGATGCTGGCCGGGACAGGTCGCACGCCATAGGTCAGACGCGGCAGCATGCCGAAATGGGCGGGCAGCTGATCGTCAGCGCGCTTGGCGATCTCGCTGGCCTTTTCCAGCAACTGCTGACGGCTGGTGGCGTAGAACTTGGGGTCCTTGCGCAGATAGGCGATGAACTCGGGCAGCGTGCCAGTAAAGCCGGTCTGGACCATCACCGTCTGCATGCGGCCCCGGATGCGCGCCACCTCGCTCTGGCCGATCGCGTGGATCTGGTCGGGCGTCATGGCCGTTGTCGTGTGGCGACGGGCCAGGAAGGCGTAGTAGCGCTGACCGTCGGGCAGATCGACCGCCGCAGGGCTCTTGGCAGCCTTGGGCAGATACTCCTTTTCCATAAAGGCCACGAAGCCCGCACGGGCCGGGGCGACCTTCTCGGCCAGGATCTTTTCGCCCTGGGCGATCAGGGCCGCCTTGCGGTCGGCCGGCACGCTGGCGGGCAGCGCGCGCAGCGGCGCCAGCAGCGGCTCGTCGGCCACCGGGGTCGCAGCAGTGCGCCGGGCGCGGTCCAGCACCGACTGGGCGGTCGGGATGGCCTGGACAAAACCGGTGGCGATGCCACGCCGGGCATTGGCCAGGTTGGCGTCGTACCAGCCCGAGGTCCTGGCCAGCAGGTCCAGCCACTTGACCGCTTCAGCCTCGCTCTTCAGCCGCATCCCATTGGCGCGGTACAGCAAGGTGACGTCAAAGCCACCGTCGCTGCTGAACGGCATGCGCGACTCGTCGAACGACAGGCCCTCAATGCGCTCGTCCAGAGAGAACTTCAGCAATTGGGCGGTCAGGCGCTGGTCGGGGGTCAGGGTAGTGCTGTCCAGATCGGCCAGCAGTTTGCGCGCCTCGACCAGCTTGGCCTTCTTGGCCGCGTCGGCGGCGGGCCCCACCGGCGGCAGGCGCCAGCGCGCCGCCTCGGCGCCGCCGCCGTCATCGTCCTCGCCCCCGGCATTGGCCGACTCATAGGTCTTAACCGCCTGGGCCAGGCGATCGCCTGCGGGGTTTGCCAGGGCCGTTGTCGAGATCAGGGCCAGGGCCAGTGCGCTGGGCAGGGCCCAGCGGGACAGACGACGATCAATCATGTGGGCTTCCCCGAAAACGCAACCCGAACGGCAAGGTAGAAGCGTTAGATCAGGAATCACAAAGACACCAAAGCCCGCCCGCGCTCAGCGCTTGGTTTGGTCGTCGATAACGGTCTTGAGGGTCTTTAAGAGAAATTGGAGCGGGCGAAGAGATTCGAACTCTCGACCCCAACCTTGGCAAGGTTGTGCTCTACCACTGAGCTACGCCCGCATCCTGATTTCTCGGGTCTCGTTCCACTCTCCAAGAGGGGAGAAATGGAGCGGGCGAAGAGATTCGAACTCTCGACCCCAACCTTGGCAAGGTTGTGCTCTACCACTGAGCTACGCCCGCATCGTGGAAGCGAAAGAACCGCCCCGCGACGAGGAGGCGGCTTATGGCAGAGCGCTTGTTCGTTTGCAAGGGCCGTTTGAGGGGTTGCGAAGCAGGTTCTTTCGGGCGCTCAATCGGCCCCTTGGGGATTGGGGTGCGGAGTTTCGATCTTGCGTCTGTTCGTGTTCGGCCTGGGCTATGTGGGGACGGCTTTTGCGCAAGCCCTGCAGGGCAGGGGCTGGGAAATCGCCGCCACGGCGCGCTCGCCGCAGCAGGCAGATGCCCTGCGCGAGGCCGGGATCACGCCGGCTGATCCGGGCGACAAGGAGGCGATGGCCGCCGCCATGGTCGGCGTCAACGCCGTGCTGATCACCTCCCCGCCCGGCCCGGACGGCTGCGTGGCCCTGGAATCAGTGATTCCCGCCCTGGCCCAGGCGCAGGCCTTTCCCGACTGGATCGGCTATCTGTCGACGACGGGGGTCTATGGCGACTTCGACGGCCGCTGGGTGTTCGAGACCTCGCCGCTGAAGGCCCAGTCGGTCGAAGGCGCCCGCCGCGTGGGGGCCGAGCGCGACTGGCGCCAGGTGGGACGCGGCATGGGCCTGACGGTCACCACCTTCCGCCTGCCCGGCATCTATGGCCCCGGCCGCAGCGCGCTGGACCGCCTGCGGGCCGGCGAAGGCCGCCGGCTGGTCAAGCCGGGCCAGGTGTTCAGCCGCATCCATCTGGACGACATCGTTTCGGGCCTGCTGGCCTCGCTGGACCAGCCGAGGGCCGGCGGGATCTATAACCTCTGCGACGACGAACCGGCCCCGCCGCAGGACGTGATGGAATACGCCGCCGGCCTGCTGGGCGTGCCCGTTCCGCCCGACCTGCCCTTCAACGAAATGGGGCTCTCGCCCGCCACCCGCCGCTTCTACGCCGAGAACAAACGCGTCTCGAACGCCAGGGCCAAGGCGGAACTGGGGTGGGTGCTGAAGTATCCGACCTATCGCGAGGGGTTGCGGGCGATTTTGGCGGGTGGGGGGTGAATTTCGGTTCCGGCTGTCCCCGGTGAAAGCGGATGAGGTTCGAGCGGCGAACTTCGCTTCGTTCGGACAGGGTGGATGGCGGCAACTAAGACGCTATACTCGCCTGCGGCCAAGGAAGCGAAGTTGTGAGCGCAATTATAAGCGGGCTGATCGGCGCCGTCGCTGCGATCGCGCTTGGCGCGTTGGCTGAGCGAACACGGAGGCCAGCCAAAAAACTGCATGACGGTTGGTATAGCCTCCGACCGAGCTGGCTCGTCCATTGCTCCATGGTCTTCTGCACCGGCTTTGCCGGGGTGATCAGCTATTTCCTACTCAAAGGCGGCTCAAGCCGAACAGATGCTTCTATGCAGAACCTTGTTGGCTGCCTGCTCCTTGCGGCTGCTGTTGGAGGAGCAATCTGCATAGGCTCGGCCAACTATTTTAGGACAGTTATGTGGAAAGGAAATAGAATTCGCACGCGGCCGATCCTTGGATCGGAAATTGTCCAGAGATTCAGCGATGTGTCTGAAGTGAAAAGAGCCAAACTTTACGGTGGTTATCGCCTGACATTTCGAGATGGCTCACGACTATGGTTTTTTGAGCATATGCGTGGCGCAAGAGAATTGACCTCTAAGCTGCCAAAACGAGCCCTCTCTAATTTATAGCTAAGACTGCTCAGCGCCCCGGCAGCTTCCTGCCCTTCGCCTCTTGCGTCCACCTGCCCCCCCCCAGGATCCCAATCCGGCAACAGATCCGCAGCCTGCCGCTTCATAGCCAGCAGGACGTGAGACTCAGAAGCGCTCAGGCCAACGCTTGGCACCGTGAAGCAACCTCAGAACCTCGATGCTGTCTGGCTTGACGCGATAGGCGATCAGGAACGGCGTGCGGGGAATGACCAACTCCCGCGTTCCCGGACGACGACCGGGGCGGCCCATGTTCGGAAAGTCGATGAGCTTGGCGACAGCATCGACCACCCGCGCAACCTGGCCTGCAGCGGCGTTGGGACTATCGGTGGCGATCCAGTTTCGCGCTGCGACGAGGTCGCGCACGGCCGGACCCGTCCAGACGAGCCGCACGATTTAAGGCCGCTTCGGCATTGGGCTTTCGTTAGGCCCATCCCAGGACGCCACCCACTCAGCCACCTGTGCGTGATCGACGACATCACCGGCATCGGCGGCCCGCAAACCTTCATCGATCGCAGCAGCCTGCCAATCGCGCACGGCCAGAAACTCGCGCACAGCCTGCTCGATCACCCAAGAACGGGATCGATCAAGGCTGGCGGCGACGGCGGTGACCTGATCATCAAGATCAGACTGCAACTGGATGCTGAAAGGCGCTGATTGGGTCATCGAACTCTCGGAACGGCGCTGGTCAAATCTAACACAGCGCTACAGGCGACGTCGCCTGTTGTTCTTTCGCCTATTGTCCCGCCACAGAGGCCGGCAGACAGCCCCTACTCCTCATCCGGCCCCAGGTCCGCCGCCGCCCAGGCGGCTGCTGACGCCAGGCTCGCGCCCCGCGCCCGGGCCGCCCTCGCCAGACGCCGCGCGACCGGGTCGTCGTCCACCTCGACCAGGCCCCGTGCCTCGGCCACCGCTGCGGTCAGACGCTCAAGGTCCTGCGGGCGCGACAGGCGATGGTCCCCGTCCTTGATCAGGGTGAAGACCACGTCCTGGCTGGTCAGGCCGTTGGCCAGGGCCAGGGCGTGAGTCCACGGCACGTCCGGGTCTGCGCCGCCTTGCAGCACCCGCACCGGCACGTCGATGGCTACCGGCCCCGGCAGGATCGACCACCGCGCGCCGTCCTCCAGCAACTGGCGGGTGATCGGATAGCCGCCGTCGTCATACTCCGAGGGCCGGGTCCAGAAGCCGTCGCGGGTGATGGCGGCGAGGGCCTCGTCAGACAGTTCGGGCGCCATCAGCTTCTCGGTGAAGTCGGGTGCCGGGGCGATCAGCACCATGGCCTTGACCCGCTCGGGCCGGGCCAGGGCGACCAGGCAGGCGATCCAGCCGCCCATCGATGAGCCCACCAGCACCAGCGGCCCCTGCGTTAGCTCATCGATCACCGCCAGGGCGTCATCGCGCCAGCGGCTGATCGTGCCGTCGGCAAAGGCGCCGTCCGACTGGCCATGACCGAAATAGTCGAATCGCAGATAGGCGCCGCCCATCGAGGCGGCCTGTTCGGCCAGGACCTGGGCCTTGGTGCCGGTCATGTCAGAGTGGAATCCGCCCAGCCAGACCACCGTCGGCCCCTCCCCGTCCACGCGGTGATAGGCAATGCGCTGATTGTCGGCCGCAAACAGCCACTCGGGGGATTCGGTCATGGCGCGGCCTTGATCCTTTCGCTAACTAAACCCGTCATCTCAGCTGAGAGTCGCGTGTCCGACATTCCCGCCGATTTCACCCTTCTGCAGGTTACGCCCGAGCTGGAAACAGGCGGGGCTGAACAGACGACGATAGATGTCGCCCATGCCGTCGTCGCGCAAGGCGGCAAGGCGCTGGTCGCCACCAAAGGCGGACGCATGGCCGCCCGGCTGGAGGCCGACGGCGGGCGACTGGCCCACATGCCGGCCCAGTCCAAGAACCCGCTGGTGATGCTGGGCAACGCCGCTCGCCTGATCGACCTGATCCGGCGCGAAAAGGTCAGCCTGGTCCACGCCCGCTCGCGCGCCCCGGCCTTCAGCGCGCTGTGGGCGGCGCAGGCGACGAAAACGCCGTTCGTGGCCACCTATCACGGGGTCTATAACGCCCGCTCGAACCTCAAGCGCTGGTACAATGCGGTGATGACCAAGGGCGACCTGGTGATCGCCAATTCCGAATACACCCGCGCCCACGTGATCGCCGAGCACGGGCTGGACCCCGACAAGGTGGTGGCCATTCCGCGCGGCATCGACCTGTCGCGCTTCGAACCGGGCCTGGTCGGCTGCGACCGGGTCAGCGCCCTGCAGGCCGTCTGGGGCGTCTCGCCCGAAGACCGACGCCTCAAGGTGCTGCTGGCCGGTCGCCTGACCCGCTGGAAGGGCCAGGCCCTGGTGATCGAGGCCATGGCCCGGCTCAAGGCGGCGGGCGATCCGAAGATCCTGCTGCTGCTGGCCGGCGACGACCAGGGCCGCAAGGCCTATCGCGCCGAGCTTGAAGGCCAGATCGCGGCGGCGGGTCTGCAAGAGGATGTGCGCATCGTCGGCCACTGCGACGACATGCCCGCCGCCTATCTCCTGGCCGACCTGGCCATCGCCCCCTCGCTGGAACCCGAAGCCTTCGGCCGCACCGCCGTGGAGCCGCAGGTGATGGGGCGGCCTGTGCTGGCCGCCGACCACGGCGCCGCGCGCGAGACGGTGCTGCACGGCGACACCGGCTGGCTGGTGGCACCCGGCGATCCCGACGCCTGGGCCGCTGCCCTGGCCACCGCGCGCGATGCGGGCGCCTCAAAACGCCAGCGGATGGGCCAGGCGGCCCGCGCCCGCGCCCGGCGGTTGTATTCGGTGGACGCGATGTGCGAAGCCACGCTCAAGGTCTATGCGCGCGTGCTGGAAGCCAGACTTCTGGAGCCCGGCCCCTTGGAGCGACAACGGTGAGCAAGGACATCAAGAAGGTCCTGGTGATCAAGCTGGGAGCCCTCGGCGATTTCGTGCTGGCGCTCGCGGCGATGAAGAAGATCCGCGAAGCTCACCCCAAGGCCAAGATCACCCTGCTGACTACGCCGCCCTTTGAGGCCCTGGCCAAACTCAGCCCCTATTTCAACACCATCGAGACCGACGGTCGGCCCGGCGACTTCGGCGACCTGACCCGCATGCTGGGCCGGCTGCGCGCCGCCCGCTACGACCGCGTCTATGACCTGCAGACCAACAGCCGCACCAACTGGTACTTCCAGGCCCTGCGGCCGTTTGCGCCCCAGTGGAGCGGTATCGCCACGGGCTGCTCGCTGCCTCAGCGCGGCAAGGCGCGACTGACAATGCATACGCTCGAGCGTCAGGCCGACCAGCTGCGCGCTGCGGGCATCTGGCCCGACGCCCCCACAGCGCCGGGCAGCGCCCCGCCGCCGGACCTGTCGTGGATCCTGCGCCGCCACAAGGAAGCCCGCCCCGTGGCCGGCGCTGCCGCGCCGCGCCCCTATGTGCTGTTCGTACCCGGAGGCTCGGCCCACCGGCTGGAAAAGCGCTGGCCGGTCGAGAACTTCGCCCAGCTGGGCTCGCTGCTGAAGGCGCGCGGCCTGGACATCGTGATCATCGGCGGCCCGCAGGAAAGCGCCATGGCGCGCCAGATCCAGAAGGCTGTAGGCCAGGCCCGCGACCTGACCGGCCGCACGGACTTTGCCCAACTGGCCGTGCTGGGTGCCAAGGCGGCGCTGGTGGTCGGCAACGACACCGGCCCCACCCACCTGCTGGCCGCCGCCGGTGCCCCGACCATCGCCCTATTCTCCGACGCATCGGACCCCGACCTGTGCGGCCCCCGTGGCCACGTGGCGGTGATCCGCTCGCCCGACCTCAAGGCCCTGCCCGTCTCGACGGTGGCCAGCGCAGCAATGAGCCTGCTACCTTAATACCCCGCGTAGCGCCCGGGCCGGTGGTTGGCGATGATCACCACACTCAACGCCACCGCCGAGAGAATCGACAGCAGCAGCCTGGTCGGGTCGATCACCGCAAAAGCGGCCGCCACCACCAGGCAATCGGCGACCATCTGCACCTTACCGGCGCTGATGCCGCGCTTTTCTTGCAGATAGAGCGCCAGCACCCCGACCCCGCCAACGCTGGAGCGGTGGCGCGCCAGGGCCAGGATGCCCATGCCGATGATCGTGCCCCCGAAGACGGCGGCGAAGACAGGATCAACGCCCGTCACCCTCAGCCAGTGGGGCATGCCAAACGCCAGCCCCGCCAGCAGCAGGTTGGTGGCCAGGGTCTTGAGGGTGAACATCCAGCCCAGGGCGCGCTGGGCCAGGATACAGAAGGGAATATTGAGCACCAGGAACACCGTGCCCACCGGCCAGTCAGTCAGGTAGGACAGGATCAGGGCCACTCCGGCGACCCCGCCCGTGACCAGGCCGGCAGTCTTCAGCAGGGTCAGACCCACGGCGATGAAGCTGGACCCGATCAGCAGGGCGTGGACGTCTTCAAGGGGCGTGTGGCGGTGCTGGACCATGGGAAAGCCGGCGATATCCGTGGACGAATGAAGGGTCCCGCCTGTCCGTTTCCGTCCCGCGCGGCCTGTCCGCCGCCGGGATCGGCGGCTGATGGCCTGTCTTTAATTGCGCGCCGCTTGATAGGGGGCACCCGACAGGTCATATATCATTCTCTCGCAGCGCGCCTTCGCGCAGCGCGAACATCTTCAACTGTACCGGAGCCGCCCCTATTCGCCGTCCTATGCAAACGCCACCCGTCAAGGACGGGCCGCGTATCAACGATGAAATCCGCGTCCCGCGCGTCCTGCTGATCGACCAGAATGGCGAGAAGCAGGGTGAAATGCCGACTGCGTCCGCTCTTGAAGCGGCCGAGGAAGCTGGCCTGGACCTGGTGGAAATCGTTCCGAACGCCAATCCTCCCGTCTGCAAGATTCTGGACTACGGCAAGTTCAAGTTCCAGGAGCAGAAGAAGAAGAACGAGGCGCGCAAGCGGCAGAAGATCGTCGAGCTCAAGGAAATCAAGCTCCGCCCCAACATCGACAGCCACGACTACGATGTGAAGGCCAAGGCCATGCACCGCTTCTTCGAGGAGGGCGACAAGGTCAAGGTGACCCTGCGCTTCCGCGGTCGCGAAATGGCACACCCGGAACTGGGCATGAAGCTGCTGATCAAGGTCAAGACCGACTTCGAGGAAGTGGCCAAGGTCGAGTACGAGCCCCGCATGGAAGGCCGTCAGATGATCATGATCCTGGCCCCGCGCTGATCTGATCTCTCGACACACCGATCGACAGGAACGCCCCGGACACCGTCCGGGGCGTTTTTCGTTGCGCCCCGCCAGACCGACAACCTCCAAGACCCCTCGACAGAAATTCGCGCCCTGATAGCTTTGGATCCAGTTGGGGGACTATTCAGCGTGATCACGAAGCGTTTGGCCGCGACAGCGGCGTGTCTGACCATGCTTGTCGCTGCGCCGACCAGCACAGCGGCAACGGAGAAGACGCCTCTGGCCGCCTATGGCGGCTTGCCCAACATCGAACAGCTCGAAATCTCGCCGGATGGAACCAAGCTCGCCGTGGTTGTCACCAACCAGGAAAACCGGGCGATCGTCGTTCGTGGCGCGACCGAGGACAGCAAGGCCGAGAGGGTCTTGCTGTTCGACAATCAGAAGCTGCGCAGCGTGCGGTGGGCCGGGGAGGACCACCTGCTGATCACCACCTCGCAGGTCTTCGAGTCCCTCAGTATCCAGGGGCCCAAGCGCGAATACCTGATGGCCTTCGACTACAACCTCGTCACCGGCAAGCAGACCAAGCTGATGACGAAGCTGCCTGGCACCCTGAGCGTGGTCCTGGGTCCTCCGGAAGTGCGGATCATCAACGGCGTCCCCTATGCGCTGGTCGAAGGTATTCACTTCGTTGATATCCAGGGCCGCAACAGCCTGTTCCGGATCAACCTGAAGACCGGCTTTCACTCGAAAATCGACCTCGGCGGCGATGTCGATACCGATGACTGGCAGGTCGGCCCGGATGGCGCGCCCCTGGGCCAGACCCTCTATAATGAAAAGCGCCAGGCCTGGACCCTCAAGGTGCGCGGCGAGAAGGACTTCAACATCGTCGAGCGGGCCAGTCTGCCGATGGGCTCCAGACAGATCCAGGGCCTGGGGCGTGACGGGCGATCCGTTGTGGTCTGGGTCGACGATCCGGCCAATCCCGACCAGACGATCCTACGAGAATACCGGGACGACGGCAGCAAGACCGATGTTCCCGGCTCAGCCGAGTTTGAAGGGCTGATCTTCGCGCCCGGCGACTCCCGGCTGATCGGCGGGGTCAAGCAGGTGGGAGATGTCGCGCAGTATGAGTTCTTCGACCCCAAGGATCAGGCCGCCTGGCAGACGGTGCTCAAGGCCTTTCCCGGCGACCAGGTGGCGCTGACCTCCTGGTCCGACGATCGTCGCAAGGTGGTGGTGATGGTCGATTCGCCGATGGTCGGCCCGGCCTACGCCCTCGTCGATCTCAACACCAAGAGCGCCCACTGGCTGGGCGACATCTATCGTGGACTGCACTCCGACAGCGTCTCGGAGGTGCGACCGGTCCGCTACAAGGCCGCCGACGGGCTTGAGATCAACGGCTACCTCACCCTGCCTAAGGGACGAGACCCCAAGAACCTGCCGCTCGTCGTGTTCCCGCACGGCGGGCCAGAAGGGCGCGACACGCTCGGCTTCGACTGGCAGGCCCAGGCGATGGCCTCTCGCGGCTATGCCGTCCTGCAGCCCAATTTCCGGGGCTCGGAGGGCTATGGCCGGTCCTTCCTCGAAGCCGGCTTTGGCCAGTGGGGCAAGAAGATGCAGACCGACCTCTCTGACGGTGTGCGCGACCTTGCGGCGCAGGGCATCATCGATCCCAAGCGGGTCTGTATCATCGGCGGCAGCTATGGCGGCTATGCGGCCCTGGCCGGCGCAACGATCGATCCAGGCGTCTATCGTTGCGCGGTTTCAGTCGCAGGCCCGTCGGATCTGAAACGCTTCCTCGACTACACGGGCTCGCGTTATGACGGACCCAACTCAGCCATGCGCTACTGGCTGAGGTTCATGGGTGCCGACGGCGTTCGCGATCCGGACCTGGCAACCGTCTCGCCGGCGCGACTGGCTGACAGGGCGACCATTCCGATCCTGCTGATCCACGGCAAGGACGACACGGTGGTCCCCTATGATCAAAGCGAGCTGATGGCGGCCGCGCTCAAACGCGCCGGGCGCACCGTCGAACTGGTCACGCTGGACGGCGA
Source organism: Caulobacter sp. AVps18 (assembly GCF_058681425.1). NCBI lineage: Bacteria > Pseudomonadati > Pseudomonadota > Alphaproteobacteria > Caulobacterales > Caulobacteraceae > Caulobacter > Caulobacter sp. AVps18. Next base: position 2,642,952 of record NZ_CM178737.1, on the reverse strand, counting down.
AGACCACTGGCTCTCCCGTGGCGCAACCCGGCTGACCATGCTGACCGCGACGGTCGAGTTTCTGGAGAAGCACAATCCGCCGGACTGACCGCTAGAGCCTTGTGAGGGATCAAGATCCTGGCCCGGCGCTGATCTGATTTCTGGACATACTGATCGACAGGAACGCCCCGCGACATGGTCCGGGGCGTTTTTTGTTGCGCCCCGCCAGACGGACAACCCACAAGGCCACTCGACAGACACTCGCGCCCTGATAGATTTGATCCAGTTGGGGGACTAAAGGCCGTGATCTTGAAACCGTATCTGGCGGCCGTCGTGCTGTGCCTGGCCAGCCTCTGCTCTCCCGCATGGGCGCAGCGGCCTGATCCGCTGGCGGCCTATGGCCGTCTGCCCAATCTGGAAAGCGTGAAAATTTCCCCGGACGGCAAGCTGCTGGCGGTGACGATCTCGGATGGCCAGCAGCGCTTCCTGATGATCCGCAAGCCGGATGGAACTAACGTCATCGGGATCAAGATGGGCACAGCCAAGGTGCGCAACGTCCAATGGGCCGGACCCGGACATGTGCTGGTCGTCTCGTCCAAGACCGCAGAGGTGCACGGTCTGTCAGGACCCAAGCGCGAATACTACATGGCGCTGGACTTCAACGTCGCCACCGGCAAGCAAACCATGCTGCTGAACAACCAGTCGGACTCCATGAACGTCGTGGTTGCCCCCCCGATGGTTCGAACGATTGACGACGCGCCCCATGCCTTTCTGGAAGGCATACACTTCGTCAACAACAGGGGTCAGAACACCCTTTATCGCGTTCAGCTCGACACCGGCGTCACCCGAATGCTGGATTACGGTGCCGGCGAGGACACAGACGGCTGGTTGGTTGACGCCTCGGGTGATCCTGTCGCTCAATCCCTCTATGATCAGAGGAAGGGGCTTTGGTCCCTGAAGATGAAGATCAACAGGACCTGGAAGACCGTCGATCAGGCCGTGGCACCGATGGGCTCTTATGGGCTTTCCGGCTTCGGGCGAGACGGCAAGTCTGTCCTGATCTGGAAAACCGACGAAAAGCACGAGACGCTCCTCACCGAGTATGCCGTCGATGGCTCCCGCACCGACCTGCCCAAAGGCGTGGATCTGGACGGATTGCTCCATGACCCAGCCACACTGGGCCTTCTGGGCGGCCTTAGTCTGGTGGGAGACGACCTGCGCTACACCTTCTTCGACGCCAAGAGCCAGGCGGCCTGGAATGCCGTGGTCGAGGCCTTTGCGGGAGACCGCGTGAGCCTTTCATCCTGGTCGCAGGACCGCCGCAAGATCGTCGTCTATGTCGACTCCGCCATTGACGGCCCGGCCTACGCCCTGATCGACCTGGACGCGCAGAGCGCCAGCTGGCTGGGCATGGTCTATCATGATATCCCGCCCGAGGCGATCTCGCCCGTCAGATCGATCCGCTACAAGGCCAAGGATGGCCTGGAGATCACCGGCTACCTCACCTTGCCGCGTGGCAAGACAGCCAAAAACCTGCCGCTGGTCGTGCTGCCGCATGGTGGCCCCGAGGGACGCGACACCCCCGGCTTCGACTGGTGGAGCCAGGCCCTGGCTTCACGTGGCTATGCGGTGCTGCAGCCCAATTTCCGCGGCTCGGAAGGCTTTGGCTGGGACTTCATCCAGGCCGGCTTTGGCCAGTGGGGCAAGGCCATGCAGACCGATCTGTCGGACGGCGTGCGCGACCTGGCCGCCCAGGGCCTGATCGACCCAAAGCGCGTCTGCATCGTCGGTGCCTCCTATGGCGGCTACGCAGCCCTTGCAGGGGCCACCATGGACAAGGGCGTCTATCGCTGCGCCACATCGGTCGCCGGCCCGTCCGACCTCAAGCGCATGCTGCAGGACAACCAGAAGCGCTACGAGACCACCAGCAATTCGGGGATGCGCTATTGGCTGAGGTTCATGGGCGCTGATGGCCTCAAGGACCCGGACCTGGCGACGATCTCGCCCGCCAAGCTTGCCGATCAAGCCGACATCCCGATCCTGCTGATCCACGGCAAGGACGACACCGTGGTCCCCTATGAGCAAAGCCTGATCATGGCGGCAGCCCTTAAGAAGGCCGGCAAGCCCGTGGAGTTCGTCACCCTGAACGGCGAGGATCACTGGCTGTCCAGCGGTGCCACCCGGCTGACTATGCTGACCTCCACCGTCGCGTTCCTGGAAAAGCACAATCCGCCGGACTGAGGCGATCCGAAGGCTGATCCTTCCTTGTAGTGCTTGTGCGTCACCGGTTCACGAGGCCAGACTCTCGCTCATGGCGCGACCCAAGTTCAACATCACCGATCTCCGCCAAATCGGTTGGACACACTGGGATCCTCTTGATCTGAAGGACATTGAGGCGTTGATCCGCGCACACGCCAAATGGCCCGACGACGAATATGACACTTACCTGTTGAAAGCCGCCGGCGACCTATGGAACGGCAAGACCGAGCAGGCAGTGGCAGACTATCTCATACATTTTGAGGTCGACCAGATGGGGCTGTTGGCTACACCGACTAGCCGCGAACAAGCAGCACGAGTTGCATCGGCGATAGGCGAATACGTCCAAGCTTTGCGAACCCGAACGGTCGATTAGCATACCGGACAAGGTAGGTCAGGTCAGGCTGGTGCCATTCGCCCGCCTCCCGCCCTCATCCGAAGGTCGGTCTATCCGCAAGGACGGTCGCCACGGCGGACAATCGGAGCTACACCGCGCAGGGTCATGACCCTGCCCACCAGCCCCGCCCACGAAACGCCGAAAACCAGCCCCCGCGCCCTCTACGTGCTGCTGCTGGTGGTGTTCATCAATCTGGTGGGCTTCGGGATCGTGATCCCGTTGCTGCCCTTCTACGCCAAATCACTGGACGCCGCGCCGTGGCAGATCACGGCGCTGTTTTCGGCCTATAGCCTGGGCCAGTTCTTTGCCGAGCCCTTCTGGGGCCGGCTGTCGGACCGCATCGGCCGGCGACCGGTGCTGATCATCACCATCCTGGCCAATACCGCCTCCTATGTGGCCCTGGCCTTTGCGCCGAACCTCTGGACGGCCTTCGCGATCCGGCTGGTGGGCGGGTTCGCCACCGGCAATATCTCGACCATCCAGGGCTACATGGCCGACGTCACCCCGCCGGAGCAGCGCGCCGGGCGGATGGGCCTGTTGGGAGCGGCTTTCGGTGCCGGCTTCGTCATTGGCCCAGCCCTGGGAGGGCTTCTGGCCCATCCCGAGGCGGGCCATCTGGGCTTCCAGATCCCTCTGTTTGCAGCGGCGGGCCTGTCGGCGCTGGCCTCGCTGGGGGTCTTTCTGTTCGTGGTCGAAAGCCGCTCGCCAAGCGCGCCCGACGCGCCCCAGCCCCATCGCCGCGCCGCCCTGGAAGCGGCCCGGGCCCATCCGGTGCTGTCACGCATCCTGCTGGTGACTCTGGTCTCGACCGCCGCCTTCGCAGGCATGGAATCGATCTTCGGCCTGTGGACTGACGCGCGCTTTGGCTGGGGGCCGCAACAGGTGGGGCTGTGCTTCGCCGTCATCGGTATCGTCGCCTCCATCGGCCAGGGCGCGGTGACCGGGCGCCTCGCCCGGCGCTTTGGCGAACCGCGCGTCCTGATTGTGGGCCTGTCGATCATCACGCTCAGCCTGACCATCACCCCCTTCGCGCCCAACGGGGCGGCCGTGCCCCTGTTCGTGGGCCTCACGGCTTTTGGCCAGTCCCTGGTCTTCCCCTGCGTGGCGGCGCTGATTTCCCGCTCTACCGGACCCGACCAGCAAGGCGCCATGCTGGGCCTGAACATGGCGGCAGGCTCGCTGGCCCGCATGACCGGCCCACTGCTGGCCGGACCGCTGTTTGGCCTCGTCATCGGGGGCCCCTACTGGTTCGGCGCTCTCCTCACCCTGCCCGCGATCTGGCTGGCGGTGCGGATCGCCAGAGCCACCCGTACGGCGGCGTGAACGCTGGCAGCGCCTCGACAACCCTGACGCGCACCTCTAGCCTCTGCGTCTGACGGGCGGGGGTTTGAGATGTTCAAGGCGTTTCTAGGCGTATTTCTGGCCCTTGCGGTAGGCGTAAGCGGCGCGATCAGCGCGCCCGTCGAGGCTTACGGTCGCCTGCCCGCCATGGCAGGGGTCGACATCTCGGCCAACGGCCAGACCTTGGCCTATATCGTAAACGAGGGCGGAAGCTCACATATCGTCATCCAGGGGGTCGATGGAACCGTCGCCCACTCCCTCAATATGGGCGATCGCAAGGTGCGGTCCGTGTCCTGGGTGGGCAACAGCCACGTGATCATTCAGGTCTCCTCCACTGCGAATATTCCGGGTGTGGCCTTTGTCGGCGAGTACTTTCAGGCCCTGAGCCTGAACGCCAAGACCGGGGCCATCGTCCAGTTGCCCAAGCGCTCGGACGACAGCGTTCTGAACGTGCTTTGGGAAACCCCCTATGGCGGTTCCTATGATGGGAAGACGGTGATCTGGGCTGGCCTCTATGCCAAAGAGGCCTACGCCGATCAGGATGGTCACTACGATCTCTACCGCATGGACCCCGATACGGGCGTCAGCCGCCGCCACCAGATGGGGGACAATGAAACCGATAGCTATCTGGCCCGCCCCGACGGCACGGTGCTGGCCCGCACCCGGTTCCGCGCACGCGACGGACGCTGGAGCCTGGACTTGCGCCGTGACGGTGCCTGGAGCGTGGCCTATTCCATCGTAGCGCCTCTGGACCATCCGTATGTCGAGGGGCTGACCTTTGACGAGAGCGCTATCATTCTGTCGATGTGGGACACCGAGACCAAGCGGTGGACCAATGCGCCTGTCGCACTGGCCGATGGCAAGCTGGGCGAAATCACGACGCCCGAAAAAAACTCTGACCTGATCACCGACGGCCAGAACCGCATCATTGGTTCGACGTTTGAAGGGGTCTATCGCGAGTACGAGTTCACCGAACCCCGCATGAAAGCGACATGGGCCCAAGTGCGCCAGGTGTTCGGCGGTCGCCAGATCGCACTCTCAGCGCATACGCCAGACTTCGCCAAGCTTGTGATCTATGTCGAAGGCACTGGCGAGCCTGGTAGCTACTACCTCGTCGATCTGGCCGCCAAGAAGATCAAGCGGATCGGCGCCGCCTATCCGGGCCTGACCGGCGCCGACATCGCCCAGGTCCAGGCGATCAAGTATCAAGCGGCCGACGGGCTGGAGATCAACGGCTATCTGACGCTGCCCAACGGCAAGGCGGCCAAGGACCTGCCGCTGATCGTCCTGCCGCACGGCGGTCCGCAAGCGCGCGACAGCGCCGGCTTCGACTGGTGGGCCCAAGCCCTGGCCTCGCGCGGCTACGCCGTACTGCAGCCCAACTTCCGGGGATCCTCCGGCTATGGCCGCGCCTTTACCGAGGCCGGCTATGGCGAGTGGGGCGGCAAGATGCAGACCGACCTGTCGGACGGTGTTCGCACCCTGGCCAAGGCCGGGACCATCGACCCCAAGCGGGTCTGTATCGTCGGCGGTAGCTATGGCGGCTATGCGGCCCTAGCCGGCATCACCCTAGACAAGGGAGTCTATCGCTGCGCGATCTCGGTAGCTGGCGTTTCCGACATGGCCAAGATGCTCGAGAAATCGATCAGCCAGGCCAGCAGCGAAAGCACTGAAGTCCGCTACTGGAAGCGCTACATGGGCGTAACGTCGCCGTCCGACCCCAGGCTGGCCCAGCGTTCACCCGTGAACTTCGCCGCCCAGGCTGATGGTCCCGTGCTGTTGATACACGGCAAGGACGACACGGTGGTCTATTTCGACCAGAGCACCGACATGCGTCGCGCCCTCGAAAAGGCGGGCAAGCCCGTGGAATTCGTCACCCTCAAGGCCGAGGATCACTGGCTTTCCCGTGAAGCGACCCGCCAGCAGACTCTCACCTCGATGGTCACCTTCCTGGAGCGGCACAATCCACCCCAATAGGCCTGGTCGCTATAAGGCGCACCACCGCCAGGCGCTCTGCCCTTGCCTTCCCCGACTCTTTCCCGTACTAACCCCGCCTTTCCGGAACCGCCTGGCTTATTGGCATGCCATGGCGGTTCGTCTTGCTATCCCAGAGGACGGGGCGAAAGCTCCGACGCGAAATGCCTAAGTTGAAGACCAAGTCAGGCGCGAAGAAGCGCTTCAAGATCACGGCCACGGGCCTGCTGAAAGCCGGCGTCGCCGGCAAGCGTCACCGTCTGATCGGCCATAACGGCAAGTACATCCGCCAAAACCGCGGCACGAAGGTCATGAGCGAATCCGACGCCAAGACCATCCGTTCGTACCTGCCCTACGGCCTTTAAGAGGAGCGCTGACACATGGCTCGCGTCAAAAGGGGCGTCACCGCCCACGCCAAGCACAAGAAGGTTCTTGAGCAGGCAAAAGGCTTCTACGGTCGCCGCAAGAACACCATCCGTACCGCCAAGGCCGCCGTCGACAAGGCCGGCCAGTACGCCTATCGCGACCGCAAGGTCCGCAAGCGCGCGTTCCGCTCGCTGTGGATCCAGCGCATCAACGCCGGTGCGCGCACCGAAGGCTTCACCTACTCGCAGTTTATCCACGGCCTGGACGTGGCGGGTATCGTGATCGACCGTAAGGTCCTTTCGGATATCGCGGGTAACGACCCGGTCGCGTTCAAGGCCATTGCTGACAAGGTCCGCACCGCCCTGGCCGCCTAAGGTCTTTTTCGGGTTCGTCCCGATTGCGATCTAAGAAAAGCCCTCCGGTGCGAACCGGGGGGCTTTTTGCCATCCTCCCCCCAGCGGGGGAGGTGGCCCGAAGGGCCGGAGGGGGAAGTTCCTGAGGCCGGGGATAGGCTTCCCCCTCCGTCGGCTCCGCCGACACCTCCCCCATCAGGGGGAGGATCTGGTGCGAGCCGCACTCGCCAGTTCCACCAAAACCGCCTAGACGGATGCCCGTCATGACCGATCTCAAAACCCTCGAATCCGATGTGCTGGCGCAAGTCGCCGCCGCCGCCGATCTTTCCACCCTCGACGCCGTGCGCGTCGGCGCGTTGGGCAAGACCGGCTCAATCTCCGGCCTGCTGAAAACCCTGGGCGCGATGAGCCCCGAGGAACGCAAGGACCGGGGCGCGGCCATCAACGCCCTGCGCGACCTCGTCTCGACGGCTCTGGCCGAAAAGAAGGCCGCGCTGGAAACCGCCGCCCTCGACGCGCGGCTGGCCAGCGAGACCCTCGACCTGACCTTGCCGGCCTCCTATCGCCGCAAGGGCAGCGTTCACCCGACCATGCAGACCCTGGACGAGATGATCGCCATCTTCGCCGAGATGGGCTTTGCGGTCGCCGAAGGTCCCGACATCGAGGACGACTTCCACAATTTCACGGCCCTGAACTTCCCCGAGAAGCACCCGGCCCGCGAGATGCACGACACCTTCTTCTTCAATCCGAAGGAGTCGGGCGAGCGCATGCTGCTGCGCACCCACACCAGCCCCGTGCAGGTACGGACCATGGTGTCGCAACAGCCGCCGATCCGCATCATCGCCCCGGGCCGCACCTATCGCTGCGACAACGACGCCACCCACACGCCGGTGTTCCACCAGGTCGAGGGTCTGGTGATCGACAAGGGCATCCATATGGGCCACCTGAAGTGGACGCTGGAAACCTTCCTGGCGCGGTTCTTCGAGACCGATGCGGTGACCACCCAGTTCCGTCCGCACCACTTCCCGTTCACCGAGCCTTCGGCCGAGATGGACGTGCAGTGCGATCGCTCGGGCGGCGAGATCAAGATCGGCCAGGGCACGAGCTGGCTGGAGATCCTGGGCTGCGGCATGGTGCATCCCAATGTGCTGCGCGCCTGCGGCATTGACCCGGACGAGTACCAGGGCTTCGCCTTCGGCATGGGCGTCGATCGTCTGGGGATGCTGAAATACGGCATGCCCGACCTGCGCGACATGTGGTCGTCCGACACCCGCTGGCTGGCTCACTATGGCTTTAGCGCGTTTGCCGCGCCGAACCCGGCCAGCGGCTTGAGCTGATGATCGAGCGCACGCAGGTCTATGTTGGACTCTTGGGTGAAGGGTCAGACGCATGGCGTCCGACCATCGCTTACCAAGTGTCCGACACGGTCTACGTGCTCTCGAACGAGAATTTCGACGCCGAAACAGAGACGTGGGCCGTTACTCCTGGCTCGTTGATCACATTGGCAAACAAGGAAACGTCGACCGGCTCATTTCCGGTCGCAGTCATCCACGCGGAGCGCTGACGATCAGCCGCTTCTCATCAGGTTCGACACGATGAAATTCACCCTCTCCTGGCTCAAGGATCACCTTGAGACCACCGCCACTGCCACCGAAGTGGTCGCCGCCATGACCATGGCCGGCCTCGAGGTCGAGCACGTCACTGATCCGGCCACCAAGCTGGCCGCCTTCACGGTGGCCAAGATCGTCGAGGCCGTGCAGCATCCCAACGCCGACCGCCTCCGCGTCTGCCAGGTCGAGACCGTCGACGGCATGAAGGAGATCGTCTGCGGCGCGCCCAACGCCCGCGCGGGCCTGACCACCATCTATGCCCCGATCGGCGCCTATGTGCCGGGCCTGGGCGTGACCCTGGTGGAGAAGCCGGTGCGCGGCGTCGTCTCCAACGGTATGCTGTGCTCGGCCTCCGAGCTGGAAGCCGCCAGCGAGAGCGACGGCATCATGGAGCTGCCGGACGACCTGGCCGTCGGCACCCCCGCCGCCACGGCCCTGGGCCTGGAAGCCGTCATCGACTTCGAGGTCACCCCCAACCGCCCCGACTGGCTGGGCGTGGCCGGCATCGCCCGCGACCTGGCCGCCGCCGGCGTCGGCACGCTGAAGGACCTGTCGATCAGCCCCGTGCCGGGAACCTTCCCCTGCCCGATCAGCCTGAAGGTCGATGGCGAGGCCTGCGCCATGTTCAGCGGGCGCTTCATCCGCGGCGTCAAGAACGGCCCCTCGCCCAAGTGGCTACAGGATCGCCTGCTGGCCATCGGCCTGCGCCCGATCAGCGCCCTGGTGGATATCACCAACCTGATCACCTATGACCGCGCCCGACCGCTGCACGTCTATGACGCGGCCAAGCTGGTCGGGACCGTGATCGAGGCGCGCCTGGGCCACCATGGCGTCCACGGTGACGAGCACCTGATCGCCCTGGACGGCAAGACCTATGCGCTGACGCCCGAGATGAGCGTGATCTCTGACGCCGATGGCGAACGCCCCATCGGCATCGGCGGCGTGATGGGCGGCGAGAGCACCGGCTGCGCGGACGAGACCACCGACGTCTTCGTGGAAAGCGCCTGGTTCGAGCCGATCCGCACCGCCCAGACCGGCCGCACCACCGGCATCAACAGCGACGCCCAGTACCGCTTTGCCCGCACGGTCGACACCCATTCGCTGGTTCCAGGCCTGGAACTGGCGACCAGGCTGATCCTCGAGCTCTGCGGCGGTGAGGCCTCAGAGATCGTGGTGGCCGGCGAGGCCCTGCCCGCCCCGACGGGCTTTGACTTCGAGCCCGACTATGTCGAGCAGCTGTCGGGCCTGGCGGTGACGCCGGAGCAGACGCGCCAGATCCTCAGCGACCTGGCCTTCGACATTCAGCTGGGTTCACCCTGGACGGTGACCCCGCCGACCTTCCGCCGCGATGTGGCCGGCAAGGCCGATCTGGTCGAGGAAGTGGCGCGCATCGCCGGCTATGGCGCCCTGCCCTCGACGCCCCTGCCCGAGGTTCCCCGCGCCGTCGGCGGCATCCTGACGGCCAAGCAGGCCCGGGGCCGGGTGGCCCGCCGCGCCCTGGCGGCGGCCGGCTATGCCGAGGCCCTGACCTGGAGCTTCACCAACCAGAAGACGGCGACGCTGTTCGGCGGCGGCGCGCCCGAGCTGGTGCTGGCCAATCCGATCGCCTCGGAACTGGACTGCATGCGCCCCTCCTTGCTGCCCAACCTGATCGAGGCGGCCGGCCGCAATGCCCGCAAGGGCTTCCCCGATGCCGCGCTGTTCGAGATCGGCCCGACCTTCCACGGCGACCGTCCGCAGGATCAGCGTACCGTCGTGGCCGCCATCATTGCCCCCCACGCGCCGCGCGGCTGGGACAAGGCGGCGCAGGATGACCTGTTCACCCTGAAGGCCGACCTGCTGGCCCTGCTGGACGAGCTGGGCGCGCCGGTCGACAAGCTGCAGACCGCGCAAGGCTCGGCCTCGACCTGGTGGCACCCCGGCCGCTCGGCCCGGCTGCAGCTGGGCCCCAAGGCGGTGATGGCCGAGTTTGGCGAACTGCATCCGGCCGTGCTCAAGGCGCTGGACGTGGCCGGTCCCGTCTATGGCTTCGAGATCACCCTGGAAGCCATTCCCGAGCCCAAGAAGAAGGCCACCAAGGGCCGGCCGGCGTTCTCGCCCTCGCCCCTGATGCCCCTGACCCGCGACTTCGCCTTCCTCGTCGAAAAGGCCAAGCCGGCCGGCGACCTGGTGCGTGCCGCCGCCGGGGCCGACAAGGCCCTGATCACGGCCGTGCGGGTGTTCGACGTCTATGAAGGTGCCGGCGTGCCGGACGGCTTCAAGTCGGTCGCCCTGGAAGTCGTGGTGCAACCGCGCGAGGCCACCCTGACCGAAGCCGAGATCGAGGCCCTCTCGGCCAAGATCGTGGCGGCGACGGAAAAGGCGGGCGGCAAGCTGCGGGGGTAACTGAAAATCCTCCCCCTGAAGGGGGAGGTGTGGCCCCCGCGACAGCGGGGGAGACGGAGGGGGTAGGTCTTCTGACTCGACGCGGTCTTCCCCCACCGGCCTGCCGGCCGCCTCCCCCTTCTGGGGGAGGATCGCCTTATCGGCAGGCGCCAGCGCCTATTCAAAGCCCAAACCTGCCCACCCCAGCGACCAAACGCCGCCCGCGCAGGCAAACCCTTGCGCCCTGCCCCTGCCCACGCTACCTCTAGGCTGCACGCACGGAGCTTCCACGTCACCATGGCCTCGCAACTCGTCCTCAACATCGCTTTTGCGACCGGCTTTGCCGCCGTCGCGACGATGTCGTGCGTCGCGACCATGATGTGGACCCAGATTAAAACCATTCCGGTTCGGACGGGGCAACGGCGCGCGCGATAAACTGAAACGCAGCCGACGGATCGCAAGATCTTCAAAAGCCCCGCTTCCGAAAGGAGCGGGGTTTTTTGTTGCGCGTTTCGTCGGTCTTTCCAAACCCTAGGGGGACTGACCCATGAGCTACCTGCCTGCACCACCTGCCTTCCACAGCGACGCCGAAGGCGTCACCGTTCACCAGCTGCTGCTGGCCGCCCAGGACGCGCACAGCGCGCTGGACGCCGTGCGCCAGGGCCTGGCCGACAGCGGTGCCGAGCTGTGCGCCTTTACGCTCAAGCCCGTCGGCCAGATCGTCGAGGCCTCCCTGCGCGTGCGCCACCTGGGCGACCAGGCGGCCCGGCTGCTGGCCCGCGACCTGGCCGCCTGGCCCGGCGTCAGCTCGGCCAGCGTCGAGCATCAGTGGGTGCGTCCTTGAACCCTTCCAAACCGGACGAGGACAAACGACGCCTGTTCCTCGTCACCGCCGAGGACACGCCCGACGCCCTGATGCGGGTGCTGGGCGTGGCCAGCGTGCAGCAGACCCGCCTGCGCGCCCTGACCGCAATGCCCGACGGCCAGACCCTGGCCATTCGCCTGGAGATCGACGACCAGGGCGAGGACCGCGCCCAGAGCCTGGCCTCGCGGCTGGCCGCCTGTCCTGCGGTGCGCGGCGTCGGTTTTGGCTGGCGGTGAGCGCGAGAAGTTGCCTCGACTCCGCCCCAATCCCATGTAGATTTACATCTATAAAATGGGAGAACACCGATGAATCGTCGCGCGCTTCTGGCGACCGCCGCCCTGGCCTTGATCACAGGTCCGGTCCATGCGGCCCAAACAGCCCCCGATCTCTCGGTGACCATCTACAACTCCGACCTCGCCCTGGTCGAAGACGCCCGCACCCTGGACCTGAAGGCCGGCCGCCAGAAGCTGGAGTTCAAGGACGTCTCGGCCGCGATCCGCCCCGAGACCGTCAGCCTTTCCGCCCCCGGCGTCAGCATCGTCGAGCAGAACTTCGACTATGACCTTCTGACCCCCGACAAGCTGATGGAAAAGGCGGTCGGGCAGCAGGTGAAGATCGTTCGCACCAATCCCGGCGACGGCAAGGAGACCACCGAGGTCGCTACGGTTCTGGCCGCCAATGAGGGTGTGGTGCTGAAGATCGGCGACCGCATCGAGGTGCTGCGCGACGACGGCGTGCCCACCCGCGTGATCTTCGACAAGGTGCCCGAGACCCTGCGCGCTCGCCCCACCCTGTCGGTGACGGTCGATGCCGACAAGGCCGGGCCCCGCGCCACCAAGCTCAGCTACCTGACCTCGGGCCTGGGCTGGAAGGCCGACTATGTGGCGCTGTTCGACGAGAAAAAGCAGGCGCTGGATCTGCAGGGCTGGATCACCCTGACCAACAACTCCGGCACGCCGTTCGAGAACGCCCGCACCCAGCTGGTGGCCGGCCAGGTCAACCAGCTGAACAATGGCGGCTATCGCCCGCAGCCCAGCGGCATGGTTTCGGCCGGAACCGAGAGCGGCACGGGCGAGCGCGTGGCCGACTACTATATCTATCCCCTGCCCCAGCGCACCACGATCGCCGCCAACCAGAACAAACAGGTCGGCTTCCTGTCGGCCCAGGGCGTGGCGGCCAAGAAGGTCTATGAAATCCGCGAAGGCTGGTTCGGCAGCGAAGCAAACCCGACCTCTGCCACCGTGGCGATCCAGTTCAGCAATGCCAAGCTGGCAGGCCTGGGCAGCCAACTGCCGGCGGGCGTGATGCGGGTCTATATGCGCGACCAGGCCGGCGATCCAAAGTTCATCGGCGAGAACGCCATCGGCCACACCCCGGCTGGGTCAGAGCTGTCGATCAAGACCGGCGACGCCTTCGACGTGACCAGCCAGGCCACCCTGGTCAGCGAAGAAAAGGTCTCCAGGACCCGCTCGCGCTACGAGATGAAGTACCTGCTCCGCAACGCCCGGCCCGAGGCCGTGACGGTGGAACTGCGCCAGGGCGGCCTGTGGCGCGACGGCGAGGTCAAGGCCGAGAGCCTCAAGAGCCGCCGCATCGACGCCCACACCCTGGGCTGGAGCGTGCCGGTGCCGGCCAACGGCGAGACGGTGCTGACCTTCACGGTCGAGACGGGCTGGTGACTAGGCGCGGTCGCAAAGATCCTCCCCCTAGCGGGGGAGGTGTCGGCGAAGCCGACGGAGGGGGCAGCGAAGGCTCAGTCATTGCCGACTTCCCCCTCCGGCCTTCGGCCGCCTCCCCCTTCTGGGGGAGGATTTTGGCTTGCGCCCTCGCCATCGCCCTGCCCGCCCAGGCCGACACCATCGCCTCGCCGGCTCCGGACAAGGTGGCCATCACCCTCTATCGCGACGGCGACGGGCCGTTCCAGGCGCTGGACGAATGGCAGCGTGAACAGGCCAGCGAGAAGGGCCTGATCCTGGTCACCGAGACCCGGACCATGGACCTGCCGGCGGGACGCCATACCCTGCGCTTTGACGGCGTGGCCGAGGGCCTGATCCCGCAGAGCGCGGCGGTCGAGGGTCTTCCCGGGCCGGCCGTGGAACGAAACTATGACTACGCCCTGCTCAGCCCCGGCACCCTGATCGAGCGTTCGCTGGGCCAGCCGGTGAAGGTGGTCCGCACCGACCGCCGCACGGGCCGCCAGAAGACAGCCGACGCCGTCCTCCTCCAGGGCCCCGATGGCTTGATGGTCCGCACGGCCGAGGGCGTCGAAGCCCTGGGCTGCTCGGGCGGCCCTGAACGGCTGGTGCTGGCCCGCGCGCCGGACGGCCTGACCGACAAGCCCAGCCTCTCGACCATCGTCGATGTGGCCCAGCCGATACGCGCCAAACTGACCGTCTCGTATCTGGCGCTCGGCGTGAACTGGCAGGCCGACTATGTGGCGCGCATCCATCCGGACGGGAAGCGGCTGGACCTGTCGGGCTGGCTGACCCTGGTCAACAGCGGCGGCAGTCAGTTCGCCAACGCCCCCGCCCAGGCCGTGGCCGGCAAGCTGGCCAGGCAGCCGGTAGATGTGAGCCGGGGCGAGGCCAGGGCGATCAACCGCGCCTGCTGGCCGATGGACACGACGCATGTCGGGAGACGCATCCCCCTTCCTGGGATGATCGCGCCGCCACCCCCCGTGATGATGATGCCCCCCGCCCCGGCCATGATGGATCGCGCCGGCGCCGAGGAAATCGTCGTCACCGGTGCCCGCGCCAAGCTGGCCGAGCAGTCAGACCTGGGCGACTACAAGCTCTACACCCTGCCAGAGCCGGTCACGCTCAATCCCCGCCAGACCAAGCAGGTGGCCTTCCTCGACCAGAAGAACGTCGCCTTCCAGCGGCTGTATGTCATCAGCATCAATGTCTGGGACGACTATGACGAGGCCGACGAAACGCAGACGCCGCAGGTGGTGCTGAGGCTGGAAAACAAGACCGCAAACGGCCTGGGAAAACCCCTGCCCTCCGGCGCCCTTTCCGTCATGGAAACCGCCGACGGCCGCCCCGCCTTTGCCGGCGAGCAGGCCGTGCGCGACGTTCCGGTCGGCGAGCCGCTGGATCTGGTCATCGGTAGCGCCATGGATGTCCGGGCCCGCCCCCGGCTGGTCGAGGAAAAGGCGCTGCGAGGCGACCGCGTGCGCCGCACCTATGAGATCGACCTGTCGAACGGCAAGACCGCGCCTGTGACCTTCGAGATCCGCCAGGACCCCAGCCCGGCCTTTTTCAAGGTGGTCTCGGAACCCACCCGGCATGACATCCAGCAAGGCAAGGTGGCCTGGCGCGTCACCCTGGAACCGGGCCAGACCCGGACGTTCCGCTACAGGATCGAGCACGCCGACTGACCCGGACTTGAAGTCTGCAAAGGCCGCCGCCCGATCAGACCGGCTCCTGGCTATTGCGAGACCTTGCCGTAGATATCGTCATGTCCAGCCGCTAGAAGCGTTCGACGTCTGGAGATCATGATGAACAAGCCTGCCCTGGAAACCGCCCTGGAACGCGGACTGTTCGCCTCACGCTGGTTGATGGCGCCGTTCTATGTCGGCCTGGTCGTCGCCCTCGCGGCCCTCCTCGTCGTCTTCTTTCTGGAGTTGTTTCGCGAGCTGCCGCACCTGCTGGCCATGAGCGCCGAGGACGCGATCCTGATGGCCCTGACCCTGATCGACCTGTCCCTGGCGGCCAACCTGCTGGTGATCGTCATTCTGTCGGGCTACGAAAACTTCGTCTCAAAGATCGACACGGCCAGCCATGTGGATCGCCCGGAATGGATGGGCACGGTCGACTTTTCCGGCCTGAAGATGAAACTGATCGCCTCGATCGTGGCGATTTCCGCCATCGCCCTGCTCAAGGCGTTCCTCAAGCTGACCGAGCCGGGCGTGGCGCTCGACGAGCCACGCCTGTTCTGGCTCGTCACCGTGCACCTGTCCTTCGTGGTTTCAGGCGTGCTGCTGGCGCTGATGGACTGGCTCAACAGCAAGGTCAAAGCCCACTGAGCCAGCCCGTCTGCGGGATTAAAACGGCAGAACCTTGCGTTTGCGGCTATAGCCCAGATAGCCGACATTGGCCCCAAGACGCAGGCCGACACCCGCGCGGATCGGGGCCAGGGTGATGTCGTCAGCGCGCTGATAGTTCACGCCCAGGCCGCCGATCAGATAGGCCGTGCCCTCTACCCCGGGGAAGCGGCGATAGATGGCATCGCCATATTGCAGGTTGTAGCACAGGGTGAAGACCCGGCTGGCATTGCCACCCCAGTCCCAGCCCACCGAAGGTCCTTGCCAGAACACTTCCTGGGTCGGGCGACCTTTCATGTAGAGCAGGCCCCGGCCATAGCGCAGGCCCACGCCGATGGCCCCCGAACCCTCCTCGCCGGCGATGTAGCCGGTGGGCTGGCCCTGGTCGCGGAAGATGCGCTCAATGGCCCCGCCGGCGCTTTCGGCCGTGACGCCCAGGAAGTCGGACGTGCTGCGGATGATCTCGTCGGCCGAATAGGTGGCGGCCGCGCCGGTGTCATAGGCCGGGCCATTGGTGGCAGGCGAAGCGGTTTCCTGACCCAGCGCGCTAGAGGCCGCCGACGCGCCGGCGGCGGCCATGCCCGAGATGATCAGCTTGCGACGGTCCATGCTTGGCCTTTCAGAGATAACGTTGCGCCACTGTTGCAGCCCATTGGGACCGGTTTGCGGCGCGCGCCTTTAAGGCTTGGTTAAGCATGAGGAAACACCGCCTCATGGCCCCTCGCGAAACGGCCCAAATGTGCTAGACGCACGCGCATGACCTCTACGCCGCTCGACAAGATCCGAAACTTTTCCATCGTGGCCCATATTGACCACGGCAAGTCCACGCTGTCGGATCGCCTGATCCAGGAGACCGGCGGCCTGACCGCGCGCGAGATGACCGCGCAGGTTCTCGACAATATGGAGATCGAGAAGGAACGCGGCATCACCATCAAGGCCCAGACCGTGCGTCTGGAATACAAGGCCGATGACGGCGAGACCTATATCCTCAACCTGATGGACACCCCAGGCCACGTCGACTTCGCCTATGAAGTCAGCCGCAGCCTGGCCGCCTGCGAAGGCTCGATCCTGGTCGTCGACGCCAGCCAGGGCGTGGAAGCCCAGACCCTGGCCAATGTCTATTCGGCCATCGACAACAATCACGAGATCGTCCCGGTCCTCAACAAGATCGACCTGCCCGCCGCCGAGCCCGAGCGCGTCCGCGCCCAGATCGAGGACCTGATCGGCCTGGACGCCAGCGACGCGGTGCTGTGCAGCGCCAAGTCCGGCATCGGCATCCACGAGGTGCTGGAAGCCGTCGTCACCCGCCTGCCGCCGCCCAAGGGCGACGAGACCGCCCCGCTCAAGGCCCTGCTGGTCGACGCCTGGTACGACGCCTATCTGGGCGTCGTGGTGCTGGTGCGCGTCATAGACGGCCGCCTGCGCGCCGGCATGAAGATCAAGATGATGCAGCACGGCTCGACCCACCTGATCGACCGGGTCGGCGTCTTCAAGCCCAAGAATACCCCCGTCGAGAGCCTGGGCCCCGGCGAGATCGGCTTCATCACCGCCCAGATCAAGGAAGTGGCCGACGCCGCCGTCGGCGACACCATCACCGACGAGAAGAAGCCCACCGAAAAGGCCCTGCCCGGCTTCAAGGACGTGCAGCCCGTGGTGTTCTGCGGCCTGTTCCCGGTCGATGCCGCTGACTTTGAAGACCTGCGCGCCGCCGTCGGCCGCCTGCGCCTCAATGACGGCAGCTTCACCTACGAGATGG
Organism: Caulobacter sp. AVps18; assembly: GCF_058681425.1. NCBI lineage: Bacteria > Pseudomonadati > Pseudomonadota > Alphaproteobacteria > Caulobacterales > Caulobacteraceae > Caulobacter > Caulobacter sp. AVps18. The sequence goes on along the minus strand of NZ_CM178737.1, from coordinate 2,625,646 downwards.
AAAGCAGCGCCGCCCTGGGCTTTGGCTTCCGCTGCGGGTTCCTTGGCCTGCTGCACCTGGAGATCATCCAGGAGCGCCTCTCCCGCGAGTTCGACCTGGATCTGATCGCGACCGCCCCCTCGGTGGTCTACAAGATCCACATGCGCGACGGCTCGGAGATCGAGCTGCACAACCCCGCCGACCTGCCCGACCCGATGCACATCGAGAGCATCAGCGAGCCCTGGATCAAGGCCACCATCTTCACCCCCGACGACTATCTGGGCGGCGTGATCAAGCTGTGCCAGGACCGTCGCGGCATGCAGCGCGAGCTCTCCTATGTCGGCAGCCGCGCCATGGTCGTCTATGACCTGCCACTCAACGAGGTGGTGTTTGACTTCTATGACCGCCTGAAGTCGATCTCCAAGGGCTATGCCAGCTTCGACTACCAGGTCGAGGACTACCGCAAGGGCGATCTGGTCAAGATGTCGATCCTGGTCAATGCCGAGCCCGTCGACGCCCTCTCCATGCTGGTCCACCGCGACCGCGCCGAGAGCCGTGGCCGCGGCATGTGCGAAAAGATGAAGGACCTCATCCCCCAGCACATGTTCGTCATCCCGATCCAGGCGGCCATCGGCGGCAAGATCATCGCCCGCGAAACGGTTCGCGCTTTGCGCAAAGACGTCACCGCCAAGTGCTACGGCGGCGACGCCAGCCGCAAGCGCAAGCTGCTGGACAAGCAGAAAGCCGGCAAGAAGCGCATGCGCCAGTTCGGCAAGGTCGAGATCCCGCAGGAAGCGTTCATCGCGGCGCTGAAGATGGACGAGGATTGATCCTCTTCCCTCTCCCCTTGCGGGAGAGGGTGGCCCCGGCGAAGGCCGGGGTCGGGTGAGGGGTCTCCCAGACCTTTCCGGACAGGACGATCAACCCCTCATCCGTCAGCTGCGCTGACACCTTCTCCCGCAAGGGGAGAAGGGAAGCGGGGCAGAGCCCCTGCATCCGCCGCCTTACCCGAACCCGGCTCGCCAGGTCTCCGTCTCCAAGACCACGCTATCACCCAGTGGCGGCCGCAGCTTGAACAGGCGCGGTGTCTTGGCGAAATCGTAGAGCCGGTAGAGACGGAACTCCTCTCGCTCGCGCGAAACGCGCTCTTCATTGCGTGTCAAAAAGAAAGGCGTCGTCTGCCCGCCGGTCGTCGTCTTAACCTCGATCAGTCGCTTCTCGCCGGAAAGAGCGAAGGACTCGATATCATAGCCATGGCCGTCGCCCTCTTCATGGGCGACCCAGCGAACCTTTTGGGCAAGATCCTTACGGCCGCCATCATGCAGCCGGCGCTCTTCGAACAGGACGACAAGTTCCTCACCGGCCTTCCCAAGCGCGCGATTTCTGAAATCCCGCTCTACAGGGTCAAACTTGCGCACCAGCGCCTCCATTCGCTTCCGAACGGGCGGTTCGCCAGTCGCCCGAACCGGCGGAGGTTCTGCAAACAGACTTGGCGCTTCGGCAAAACCCTTAGCCAAAGGTGAGGGCGTTATATTTAGAATTGAGGGACGACCTGAAAGGTATCGATCAATCGCATCCAGCAATGAGTCCTGAATGTTCGGATATGGCTTGTATCCATCTATGGTCGGCAAACCGATCCGCTTAAGGGCGGCGGATACATTCATATGCTTGTATTCAATAGAACCGCGCTTTCGACCTGTTAGAGCCTGAAGCGTACGATTTCTCTCAGCCTTGTTGAAGGTCCCGCCAGCCAATTCGATCTGCAGCATGTCGAAGTAATCAGCGACGATGAGGTCCTGCTCATTGTCCGACCAATCGGTCCCAGCAATTCCATCAGGATCTGACATAGCCATGATCCTGGCCCGGATCGGAGCCACAGGCCAGTACGCTCAGTATTTGTCCGGAGAGACGCCGGCTTAAAAGTCGCGGCGGCTCAGAAAATTCAACTTATCCTGGTATTTTTCAGCCAAGATCGCTCAGCCAGCCGCTTATCGGGATGCCAAAGAGCGATCAGATGCAAATGTCCAACCTCCAAATCCCACGCCAAAATCAGGAGTTCGCGATCTACCGCCGGGGGCGATCATGAAAGTCTTGGTCGCCTGCGAATATAGCGGAACCGTCCGCAACGCCTTTCTAGAGCGAGGCCACGATGCGTGGTCGTGTGACTTGCTACCAAGCGAGGACGGATCAAATCGCCACATCATTGGCGACGCGCGCAATCTCCTGCACGACGGCTGGGACCTGCTCATGGTCGCCCATCCGCCCTGCACCCGACTCTGCAATTCTGGCGTTCGCTGGCTTACCAAGCCACCGCCCGGAAAGCTGATCGAAGAGATGTGGGCCGAACTCGATGAGGGCGCGGCTCTATTCTCAGACTTCTGGAACGCGCCCATCGAACGCATCGCGATCGAGAACCCGGTAATGCACAAGCATGCGAAGGCGCGCATCGTTAACTTCCAAGACTTCGCCCAGAGCATCCAACCATGGCAGTTCGGTCATGGAGAAACCAAGCGCACGTGCCTTTGGCTAAAAAACCTTCCGCCACTGGAGCCGACAGAGATCGTCGACGGCCGCGCGCCTCGCGTTCATCACATGCCGCCATCTCCGGATCGCTGGAAAGAGCGCTCTCGATTCTTCCCCGGCATCGCCAAAGCTATGGCTGAGCAATGGAGCGCAGCGGCTGAATCTGGGTCCTGAGGACGAGACCAGGGATGACGAAGTCTATTCAGCCCCCCGCAACCCGACCCCAAGGTCGGTGCGATCCTTAAATCTCCTGGAGGCTGTAGCGTGCAGGGCGGATCAGGTCAGTCAAGGCTCGCCTCCGGCGACCGCTTCGCGGCGACGCGAAGCGTCGGCCTTGAGTGACCTGATCCGCCCTGCGATCGTCTCGCCGAGAGATTTAAGGATAGCCCTGCCCGAGGGGCCGGCGGCTTCGCCGTGAGGCCCCATGATCCTCCTTCAACCTGGAACTGGTTCCCGGCCCCATCTATCCCAAGCCCAGGATCACGCTGACGGCGCACCAAACTCACCCCGTGCAAGTCCAGCATCGCCGGCGATACCGGACTTAAAGCCCGCCTGTATCGAGCGCATGGGCGGGTCGGAAGATCATGCCGCCGGGCAGCTGGACGGGGCCGGCGCCGACCTGACGGATGAGATAGGGGCCATTGCCGAACCGGTCGACGGCCATCGTCGCGGCCGCCTCGAAGTCGGGGAAGGCGGCGATGAACTTGCCGCTGTAGAAAACAACCCAGTCATGGAAATGCGAGGCTTCGAGCTCGGCCTTCATGCGGTCGAAGGCGGCGATATCGTCCTTAAGACTGGCCATCAGACATTCCCCATATGGGCTGTTGAACCACAGCCGGCGAGACCCTGCCAATCACAACAAACGCGACGCATGAACTGTGCCCTGAGTCGGCGGGGCGGGGGTTAACCTCATGGGTCCGCGCCCTTTCGACTTGGCCTTGGGCCTGCGGCGGGCGCGACCCGGCACATCCCCCACCTCTATCCCCGCCCCTCGCCGAAACTTCCCTCGCCCCTTCAACGGCTTGCCAAAAACCCTACCGTCCCGATCCCCGCCTCTCCGCACGGCCGCATAATGCTGGGCATGACCGATCACAGCTCAGAAGCCCCGCCCACCTGGTTCCGTCTGTCACAGGCCTCGTGGGCCGAGATCGGGGAGGCCTATCGTAACGGCGCGACGGCCAAGGAATTGGCGGCGCTGTGGAAGACCTCGCCCAGCAGCATCTATCGCCATGCCGGCCAGGAAGGCTGGACCAAGAAGGCCAGCGCCGACGCGGTGGCGCGGGCCCATGTGGCGGCGCGGCGGGCGCAGGCTGACGAGGGTCGGCAGGCGGCGGGGGCGGCGCCGGTGCCGGCGCGGCGCGCAGCCGGGGTGGCGGCCCAGGGTCCGCCGCCGTCGTCCGATCCCGCCGACCTGCGGGCGGCGGCGCTGGCGCGGCTGGCGGCCGCGATCCATGACGGGCGCGACCACGAGGCCCTGCGACTGTCAGCCCTGGCCCAGCGGCTGGAAAAGCTGGGAACGCCGGGTGGCGCATCCGGAGTGGCGATCAGCGATCCAGGGCCTTCGTTTCCCCCCAACGGCGGCTGGCCCGACGACGGCGGCCGCTTTGTCGACTGGCGGCCGACGCGTGAGGCCGTCGAGCGTGAAACCGAAATGATGTTCCGCGACATCGCCCTGATCAGTCTGGCCATGCTGGTCGCGCCCGAGCGGGTGCATGGGATCTTCAAGCGGCGGGTCTATCGTTTCCGCCGCGACTATCTGGGTCAGGACGAGCCCGAAGCCCTGGCCCAGGCCGAGCGGACCACCGAAATGGTGCTGCGGCCGCTGGAAAAGGCCATCATGGACTTCAATGGCCCCACGCCCCGCCCTGCCCTGCGCCGGCCGGCGCGGACCTGGCCCCCGGCCAGGCCGCCCTTCCCCGATCCCGACGTCAGCCCGAGGCGGACGACAGAGCCGCCCTGTCGCTGGTAGCCGGCCGCAACCCATACATCCGCGCCTGACGGCCCAGGTCGTAGATCCGGCGCAGGCTGAAGCGGTCGGGAGCGTCTCGCCACAGGGTTTCCTGCGCCTCGGTGAGGGCGAACGGCGTGGCGGCGCCGCCGGTGGTGGTCTTGACGGCGATCCAGCGGGGCTCGCCGGCAGGGGTGAGGCTGATCAGGTCGCAGCCGGGCGGATCGCTGGGGCCGGCGGGGCGGATCTGGTCGGCCAGGTCGGGGCGGCCGTGGTGGCGCAGGCGATGCTGTTCCAAAGCCAGGACGGCGGCCAGGCCCGTCTCGACCAGGAAACGGTCGGCGGCGTCGCGGGCGGCGGGGTCGAAGCGTTCGATCAGCCGGGCGGCACGAGGACCGGGCTCGACCTGCAGGGCCTCGAACACCGGCGGGGTGGTCTCGATGGGCAGGGCAAAGCCGTCCCTGGCAAACAGCGACGGTGGACGGGCGGCGGCGGTCAGGATGGCCGGGCGGGCGATCAGCTGGCGCTCGACGGCGTCGATCAGGTCGTCGGCGAAGGTCCAGCGGGGCTGAAAGGCGGTCAGGATCGGCACGCCGATCAGGCTGAGCGCGGCCGAGACCTCGCAAGCCTTGAACTCCAGCGCCCCGCCCGAGCGGCCGGTGACGAATCGCAGGGCGCGCTGGTGGGTGGCGGGATCGAGAGGTTGTCCGGCCAAGTCCTTGGCCAGCATGACGAAATAGTCGCCGACGATCAGGTCGAGATCGGCCGGCGTCCAGTCGTGGCTGAGGGGTATCTGTGCGTTCACGGCGCGACGATGCCCCGGACGAGGCCAGGCCGCCAGCGCGTTCACGGGACGGGGCGCGGCCCGAGCCTGGGGGCTTCCTGGATGGGTTCCTCGTCCGACTTCAGCCCAGCCGCGCGAAGGGCCCCGGCCATCGAGGTGACAGGCTCCTGCTTGACCACCTTGAAGCTGAGCAGCAGCGGCGCGGCGGGGTTGTCGCCCAGATTGGCGAAGCCGCCGGCAGGCTGGGCGTTGAGGGCAATCTGGTAGGTGCGATCGGCCAGCACCCGGCACAGCAGCACAAAGGTCTTGCCGTCATTGAGCAGGCGGGGCGTCCTGACGCATTCGGGCCGCTCGCCGCCCTCGGCCGCGCCATAGTTCCAGACGGCGGGGTTCATCTTCTGGTCGAAGGCAACCTTCACGATCAGCACGCCCGGCGCGATGGTCTGGCCCTCGGCGGGATAGGTGGCCACGACCTTGGGCTGGGGCGTGGCGGGCATGATGGTGATGGGCGAGACGGCCGTCGACTCCTCGGGGACGCGGGTCTGGGCCGCCGCGAGGCCAGCAGAGGCGAGGGTCAGGGCGGCGCATGAGGCCAGGACTTGAGCGATCATGCCGTCAGCTTGACCGCCAAGCACGGCCATCTCAAGGCCAAGACGCGCGCCTCGCCCGCACTTTGTGCTATAGGCGCAGTCATGACCGACACGCCCGACGTCCCCGAAGAGACCCCGATCCAGCGCGCCCTGCGCCTGAAGAAGGCCGCTATCGACGCCAAGCCCAAGCCGCCGCGCGGCGGCAAGTTCCAGCGCGAGCAGGCCGCCGGCGTGCAGGCCGGCAAGTCCAAGCCCTGGATGAGCCGCTAGACCGGTGAAAATCCTGGGCCGGACCTCCTCAATCAATGTCCGCAAGGTGTTGTGGACGGCCGACGAGCTGGGTTTGGCCTATGAGCGCCAGGAGGTCGAGACGGCCTCGCCCGCCTTTCGCGCTCTCAATCCCAACGGCCTGGTGCCGGTGCTGATCGATGAGCACGGCCCGCTGTGGGAGAGCAACGCCATCTGCCGCTACATGGCGGCGGGCTCGGCGCTGTTTACGGGCGATGTGCGAGCCCGGGCCGTGGTCGATCAGTGGATGGAGTGGCAGGCCACCGAGCTCAACACCGCCTGGCGCTTTGCCTTTGCCGGGCTGGTGCGGCGGTTCCCCGGCTATGACGATCCCGGCCGCATCGCCGCCAGTGTGCGGGACTGGAACGGCGCCATGACGATCCTTGACCGTGCCCTGGCCGGGACCGGGGCCTTCGTCACCGGACAGGACTTCACCCTGGCCGACGTGGTGATCGGCCTGTCGGTTCACCGCTGGATCGCCTCGCCCATCGACCGGGCCGACCTTCCGGCTGTAGCGGCCTATTATCAGCGCCTCTGTGAGCGCAGCGCCTTCCAGCCCTACGCCCGCCCCGACGTGCCCTAAAACGTCTTCCCGCAGGGGCCCGGCGTCAGCCCGGCTTGCGGAACTTCAGGATGAACTGATCGGTCTTGCCGCGAATGGCGGGGTCGAAGACGTTGATCGTGTGGGCATCTGCAGCGTCGCGCAGGAGCGGGCTTTCGCTCTCCAGCTTGAAGCCGACCGCCTCGACCTCGGCCTTGACGGCGGCGACGTCGATGCGGTGCAGGGTGTCGACGGCGGCCAGACCACTGCCGGCGACGGCGGCATGGTCGACGATCAGGAACACGCCGCCGGGCTTGAGCGACTTGAAGACCTCGGCATTGACGCCCGCTGCCGTACCGGTCGGGAACGGCTTGAGATGCAGGTCGTGATAGTTCTGCACCGTGATCACCAGGTCTAGATTGTCGGGCAGGTCCAGCGGCAGCAGGGTTCCGTCCAGCGGCCTGGCATTGGGCACCGTCGCAGCGACGGCCTTGAGGTCGTCACCATATTTGGAGGCGTACTGGATGAACTGGGCGGGCTGATAGGCATAGACCACGCCCTTGTCGCCCACGGCGCCCGACAGGATGCGGGTGAAATAGCCGCCACCGATGATGAAATCGACCACGGTGTCGCCAGGCTTGACCCCGGCGAAGGCCAGGATCTCGCCGGGCTTGCGGGCGACGTCTCGGGCGGTGTCGGCGGCCGGACGCGCGGGATTGGCCAGGGCGGCGGTGATGTTGGCGGGAACCTGGGCAGTCGCGGCGCCGGCGAAGGCGGCCATGGCCAGTGCGGCGACAAGCGGCGCGAAGGATTGGCGGATCATGCGTTCAGCTCCCTGATTTTGCCTCAGCGGTAACAGGTTTCCAGCCCTCGGCGAACGGCGTTGTCATGACATTTCGATAACGGCAGAGCCCGCCTTCCCCAAGGTCGCCCTTCCCCTGCCCCGTGCCTTGCGCCCATGATCGCCGCAACGAGAACATCAAGGGGGAGGTCTGGATGCGGTGGATCCTGCGCGGGTTCGGCGGCCTGCTGGCGCTGATCGTACTGGTGGCCCTGGCCCTGATCGTGATCGACCGGGCCAGCCTGCCGAGGGCACCCGACCGCGACACCCTGATCGCCCGGGGCCAGGCCTATGACGTGCGCATCCGTCGCGACGAGTGGGGCGTGCCGCACATCCTGGGCAAGACCGACGCCGATGCGGCCTATGGCCTGGGCTTTGCCCAGAGCGAGGACGACTTTGCCACCCTGCGCGAGGTGGTTCTGGCCACCCGCGGCGTGCTGGCCCGCGAGAAGGGTGCCTCAGCGGCTCCCACGGACTACGTCGTCTCGCTGCTGGGCGTCTGGCCCACGGTCGAGGCGGGCTATCCCAAACTGCCGGCCGAGCTGCGTCAGGTGCTGGAGGCCTATGCCGACGGGGTCAACCACTATGCCGCCCTGCACCCGGAAGCGGTGTCGCCGGGCCTGCTGCCGGTGACCGGCAAGGACATCGAGGCCGGCTTCGTCTTCAAGCAGCCGTTCTTCTACGGCCTGGACACCGAGCTGAAGAAGATCACCGCGCCGGGCGCGCCGCCACCGCCGCCCAAGGGGTCCAACGGCCTGGCCGTGGCCCCCTCGCGCAACGCCGACGGGGCCACGCGCCTGCTGGTCAACTCGCATCAGCCCTACACAGGGCCTGTGGCCTGGTATGAGGCCGTGGTCGAGAGCGGCCAGGGCTGGCACGTTGCCGGCGGCTTCTTCCCCGGCTCGCCGTTCATGCTGCATGGCCACAATGCCACCCTGGGCTGGGCCAACACTGTCTCCAAGCCCGATCTGGTCGACATCTATCGACTGACCATCAACCCGCAGAACAGGAACCAGTACCGCCTGGACGGCGCCTGGCGCGATTTCGAGCGCACCACCGCCACCCTGCGCATCAAGCTGTGGGGCCCCATCGTGCTGCCGGTGCGCAAGGCGGTGCTACGGTCGGTCCACGGGCCAGTGCTGGAGACCAAGACCGGCGTCTTCGCCATCCGCTACGCCGGCATGGGCGAATACCGCCAGGCCGTGCAGTACTGGAAACTCGGCAAGGCCCGCAACCTTGCCGAATGGCGCGCAGCCCTGGCCACCCACGCCCTGCCCAGCCTGAACTATGTGTATGGCGATGCGGCCGGCAATATCGGCTTTGTCCACAACGGCCAGTATCCCAACCGTACGGTGGAGGCCGACTGGAGCGGCGTGCTGCCCGGCGACCGGTCAGACCTGATCTGGCAGGGCTATCTGCCGATCGAACGCACGCCGCAGCTGTGGAACCCGAAATCCGGCTATGTCTTCAATTCCAACAACAGCCCCCTGCGGGCCAGCGACGCCGCCGACAACCTGAAGGCCGGCGACTTCCCCGCCGCGATGGGCCTGCAGACCAACATGACCAACCGCGCCCTGCGCGTGGAAGAGACGGTCGGCGCCGACCGAGCGATCACCGACGAGAGTTTCCGCCGCTACAAGTACGACCTGACCTACAGTGATCGCTCCAGCCTGGCGCAGATGATCACCAGGGTGACGTCGGTCGACCCCAGGGGCGACAAGGACCTGGCCGATGCCCAGGCCATCCTCAAGGCCTGGGACCGCAGAACCAACATCCACAATCGCGGCGCGGCCCTGGCCGCCCTGATGAGCCAGCCGATCCTGTTTGCTCACACCAGCGGCGAGCCAGAGCCTGATCCTATGGACACCTTGAAGACGGCGATTGTGACGCTGAAGACCCACTTTGGCCGGCTCGACCCCGAATGGGGCCAGGTCAACCGCATTCGCCGGGGCAAGGTCGACATGCCCATCGACGGGGCGGCCGACACCTATCGCTCGGTTTGGGGCGCGCCGCAGAAGGACGGGACGACCACGGCCGAAGGCGGCGACACCTTCATCATGTTCGTCACCTGGGATCGCAACGGCGCGCTGCATTCCGACAGCATCCATCAGTTCGGCTCGGCGACGCTGAACGCGGCCTCGCCGCACTATGCCGACCAGACGCCGCTGTTTGTGGCCATGAAAACCAAGCCGGTGCTGTTTACCGAGGCGCAACTTCGGGGGCATGTGAGGGAAGACTATCGGCCAGGCACGCGATAACCGAACGTTCAGCCGCCGTTCAGGCGCAAAGCCTAGCTTGCCTGTAACGACCTCAAGCGTGGGACCCAAACATGCGCCAGACCATCACCCGGATCACCCTGGGCTTCGCCGCCAGCGCGGCTGCGCTTCTCGGCGCCACCGCCAATGCCCAAGCCCCCGGCTGGAACGGGCCCTATGACGACCCGCCGCGCGGGTCATACACCCGCTCGTGTCGCGAGATCACCGCCTTCGACGGCCAGGTCTGGGCCCGTTGTCGGGCCGGAGGCGACCGCTGGACGTGGAGCAGCGCCGATATGCGCGACTGCCGGGGCGGTCTGGAAAATCGCGGCGGCCGTCTGGCCTGCGGCGGCGGAGGCGGGCCAGGACCGGGCGGCGGTGGCGGCGGCGGGATGCGCCCCGACGCTATCCTGTTCGAGCATGCGGGCTATCAGGGTGAGCCCTACGAGGTGCGTGGCGACATGCCCGACCTGAACGCCATCCGCTTCAACGACAAGACCTCGTCCATCAAGATTTTGCGCGGTGAGTGGCAGGTCTGCGAAGACAGCGAGTTCCGTGGCCGCTGCTGGACGATCACACGTGACGAGGGGCTGCTGGGCCGCGATCTGAACGACCGCATCAGCTCGATCCGCCGCGTTCGCTGACGCCCGGAGCCCGGCGTAAGCCTAAGACACGCCGGGCTCCACCGCCTTGGAGCGCGCTCCGAAAAACGGGAACCCGTTTTCGGAATGAAACGCGCGTGAAAACAAAAGACTAAGGCGGGTTGATCGCGCGCTCAGGCATCCTCTTCGCGGGATGTCTGCGCCGCGAGCGCCCGCTTCTCGTGAGGCGCGATCTCCCCCTCAGGGGCGTGGCGCGCCATGTGCTCGGCCTTCGAGGCGGCCGGTGACAGAACGGGTGGCAAGGTGATCGCGGCCGAGGGCAGCCCGTGATTCTGGTTGTCGTGCCGTGGCGGTCTGATGGTAGCCATTCCGAACCCTCCCTGCGCAGCTTGCTTCAGGCAAATGGTTCGCCGAGCCCGAGGTTCCCCGGTGCGCCGAAAGATCATCGCGCAGGAGCGGTATTCGCCCCGCTCGCCTGTTAACCAAAACCGCGCCTGATCTTGATTGGAGACACAACTGTCAGATCGGTTACTTGTCTCGCATCAAGGATAACGGGGATTAACCCTGCGATGCGACTCCGGGTCGCCCTTTTCAGGCCGCATTCAAAAGCGCATATGGACGCCATGTCCTCGCCTCCCGACGCAAGTTTCCTCACCGGCCTCAAGCGCGGGATTTGCCACCGCTGCCCCAATTGCGGCGAAGGGCGGCTGTACTCGCGCTATCTTAAAGTCGATCCAGACTGCGAGGTATGCGGCCACCATCTGGGCGTCTATCCGGCCGATGACGGCCCGGCCTATTTCACGATCCTGATCATCGGCCACCTGTTCGTGGCGCCCCTGCTGTTTTTTCCCTTCATCTGGAAAGCGCCGGTGGCGCTTGTCGTGCCGCTGACCGTGCTGCCCTTGGCGGCCCTGACCCTGGTGCTGCTGCCTCGCGTCAAGGGCGCGGTGATCGGTGCCCTGTGGGCCATCAAGCTGCGCAAGGCCGAAGATACCCCCGCCGCCTGATCCAGGCTCGGGTCACGCTCGCCGGAACCCAAAAGCAACGCCGCACATTCCCACCCCACAACGCGATCCCGGCGCACTTCGCCGACGGTCCCGTCCAGTGGGAGAACGGACATGCTCGGCACGATCCTCATCATCATTCTGATCCTGGCCCTGATCGGCGCCCTGCCGACCTGGGGCCACAGCAAATCCTGGGGCTATTTCCCCAGCGGCGGCCTGGGCCTGGTGCTGGTGATCCTGATCATACTGGTCCTGATGGGCCGCCTCTAGACCCGCCCGCCGGACGTCGCCGTCTCGCGGTTGGCGTCCGGTGGCGAATGCCACGCGCGGCGTCGCACGCTCGGCAACGCCGGAACCTGACCTTAATTTTGGAGGAGTGGCGGTGAGAGAGGGATTCGAACCCTCGTTAGGCTTTCACCTAAACACGCTTTCCAAGCGTGCGCCATCAACCACTCGGCCACCTCACCATGCGCAATCGAGTCGGGAGGCGGTTGAAGGCCTCCCCGCAGGAAGGCGCGCAATATACTCATGCGGCCTTCGGGGGCAAGCGTCCTTGAGGGGTGAAATGTGGGTCTGGAGCACATATATCGATCAGGACGTTTTCCCGCCGAGGCTCCGACATGCTGTTCGCCAAGAAATCCCTGGATCTGCCCACTGTCGACACCGCCCTGCCCGGCCGCGAGGCGGCGATCCCGACGGCCCAGACCCACTTCATCAACGGACACGCGCTTAAGGGGCCCTATCCCGACGGGATGGAGACGGCGGTGTTCGCCATGGGCTGCTTCTGGGGCGTCGAGCGGATCTTCTGGAAGGTGCCGGGGGTCTATGTCACCGCAGCCGGCTATGCAGCAGGCATCACGCCCAACCCGACCTATCAGGAGGTCTGCAGCGGCGGCACCGGTCATACCGAGGTGGTGCTGGTGGTGTTCGACCCCAGGGTCGTCTCGTACGAGACCTTGCTGAAGACGTTCTGGGAAAATCACGACCCCACTCAGGGCATGCGCCAGGGCAATGACATCGGCACCCAGTACCGCTCGGGACTCTATGTGACCCATGACGCCCAGGCCAGCGCCGCCGCAGCCTCCAGGGAGGTCTATGGCCAGGCCCTGGCCGGCCGGGGCCTGGGGGCGATCACCACCGAGATCGCCGCGGCGGGTCCGTTCTATTTCGCCGAGGACTACCACCAGCAGTACCTGGCCAAGAACCCTGGCGGCTATTGCGGCATCGGCGGCACCGGCGTCACCTGCCCCATCGGCGTGGGCGTCGAGGCTTGAGTCCCGACGCCTTCGACGCGGCCTGTCGGGCCCTGCCGGCCGCGACGATGGATATCCAGTGGGGTGCCGACAAGGTCTACAAGGTCGGCGGCAAGATGTTTGCGGTGATGGGCGACGCGGTCGCGCAGGGCGGCGTGTCGTTCAAGGTCTCGGACGTTGCCTTCGAGGTGCTGACCGAAACGGGCAGAGCGATCCCCGCCCCTTATCTGGCCCGCGCCAAATGGGTGAAGTTCGATGACCTGACCTTGCTGGACACCGCCGAGGTCGCGGACTGGCTGAAGACCGCGCATGGTCTGGTCGCGTCCAAGCTTACAAGGAAAGTCCGCGCCGAGCTTGGCCTAGCCTAGAGCCCTTTCCGACCTGATGGCTTCATCAGGGTCGGGCAAAAAGGGCTCTAAATCAAAAGTTTAGAGCATTTTTCGATCCGATAACCGTTTCACACTTATCGGAAAATGCTCTAGATCGTATCGACCGGCGGTTCCTTTTTGGCGTGCTGCATGTGCGGTCCATGCACGACGGGCTGGCGCTCCAGGATCTGCCGAACCTTGCGCACCGCAACCGATGCCCGGCTGCGGCGCTGACGCCAGATCAGCAGGGTCAGGGCGCCGAGCGTGGCGGTCATGAAGGCAAAGGGCCCCATCAGCCAGGCGGCTCCGGCCAGGGCGAAGTAATAGCCGCGTACACCGGCGTTGAACGCCGACAGGGCCGGGTTGAGAATACCGCCCGTAGCCTCGGCATATTCCGACAGGGTCGAGGGCGACGCCCACATCGGCGTGGCCCCAATGGCGGCCAGACAATAGTTCATCTGGCGGATCGCCCAGATGAAATCCAGCAGGCCGCGGGCCAGGGTGATCAGCACCAGGCCCAGCTTGAGCTGGAACAGCATCTGGCTGGCCGGAGCCAGCACAGCCAGGCCCTCGATGTTCTTGAGCGCGCCGTCGCCGCCAAACAGCACACCCGCCGCAGCGGCGATCAGGATCAGGTTCGATGAGGCGAAGAAGCTGGCCGAATTGATCGCATGGCCCAGAAGCTGACCGTCCAGCAGTGCGATCTCACGCACGGCCATCTCCTGCATCCACCGCCGCCGGATCACGGTCATGTCGGTGTTGATCAGGTTCTCGGTCTGACCCAGCCGCCTGAGCAAGGGCTCATAGAACAGCCAGCTGAAGGCAAACAGGCTCAGGGCGATGATGTCGATGATCGGCATGGTGTCAGCTTAGGACGAAGAGGGAGATTCGGCGACGGGCCGGGCGGTCAATCCTCGAGGATGCGGCTGTGCTGGGCGCTGTCTCGCAAGCTCAGCGCAATCATGGCGCCCATCGCCATCATCACCGTCAGATAGATGTAAAAGCCGCTCTCCATCCCGATGCTCTTGAACCACAGGGCGACATATTCGGCGGTGCCGCCGAACACGGCGTTGCCAAGGGCGTAGGGCAGCGCCACGCCAAGGGCGCGGACATGGGCTGGAAAGAGCTCGGCCTTCACCACGGCGCTGATCGACGTATAGGCCGACTGCACCACCAGGGCGGCGAGGATCAGCAGGAAGGCCACGACGGGATCGGTCGCGCTGGCCACCAGGGTGAAGATCGGCCAGGCCAGAACGGCACCCGCCGTGAAGGCGAAAACCAGCATGCGCCGCCGTCCCCATCGATCTGACAGCCAGCCAAACAGCGGCTGGATCAGCATGAAGCCCACCAGGGTCGCCAGGTTGACGGCGCCGGCCACCTCCTTGGAGAAGCCTGTGGTGTTGATCAGGAACTTCAGCATGTAGGTGGTGTAGGCATAGAAGGCCAGGGAGCCGGCGGCGGTCAGGCCGATGATGGCGAAAGCCTCGCGCGGGTGCTCCTTGAACATCGCCAGGGCTCCAGCCTTGGGTGCGCCTTCCAGCTTGGCTGCGGCCTGGGCGGCGACGAAAGACTGTGACTCCTCCAGCCCACTGCGGATCCAGAACACGACCACCGCCAGGGCCGCGCCGATAAAGAACGGGATGCGCCAGCCCCATGAAGACAGCTGCTCGGGCTGCAGCGTGGTCTGCAAAACCACCAGCACCAGGGCGGCGATCAGCTGGCCCATGATCAGGGTTACATACTGAAAGCTGGACCAGAAACCGCGTCGCTGCTTGCCGGCCATTTCGCTCATATAGGTGGCGCTGGCACCGTACTCGCCGCCCACTGACAGCCCCTGCAGAACCCGTGCAGCCAACAGAATGGCGGGCGCTGCGGCTCCGATCGTGTCGAAGCCGGGCGTGACGGCGATGATCAGTGATCCCAGGCTCATCAGGCCCACCGCCACGGTCAGGGCGGCACGGCGGCCGGCGCGGTCGGCATAGAGACCCATCAGCCAGGCACCGACGGGGCGGGCCAGAAAGCCGACCGCAAAGACGGCTGCGGTTTTCATGAACTGGGCCGTTTCATCGCCGGCAGGAAAGAACACCTTGGCGAAATAGATCGAGAAGGCGGCATAGGCGAACCAGTCGTACCACTCGACCAGATTGCCGGCCGACCCGCCAAGGATGGCGCGCATCCGGCTCTGGGGACTAACCCCTTGATGCGCTGCGGCGGCTTTGTCGCTCATGCCCAGTTCCCCCCGAGGCGTTTGTCGAACGACCTTAGTGCCTGTCGTCGTCACATGAAATCGTGCCGGCCGGATAAAGCGTCTGCGCACCGATCTCGCCCAGCGGCGCCCGGATGGTGCTGCCTCATCCCTGATCGGGAAAGATTTGACCTTGCGGCAGGCCGGGGACAGAAATGTTTGTGCAACAAAAGCCGCTCACGAGCGGTCACGTTCGGACTGGCGCCCCAGATCGTGGGCCACTGGGGAGAAGAAACTTGGATAGACGTCAATTCCTCGCCGCCTGCGGAATCGGCGCCGGCGGCGTGCTGCTGCCCGGCTTCTCCGGTCAGGCCATCGCCGCCCAGCAACTGGTCGAAACCCTGGATATCGCAGTCAAGAAGCTGCTGGCCGACGCCGCCATGAGCGCGGCCAAGACCGCCGGTGCCAGCTATTGCGACGTGCGGGTCGGCCGCTATCTGCGCCAGTTCATCGTCACCCGCGAAGCCAATGTCCAGAACGTCACAAACACCGAATCGAGCGGTGTCGGCGTTCGGGTGATCGCCGACGGTGCCTGGGGCTTTGCCGCCACCAACCAGATGTCGCCCGAAGCGGTCGCCGAGGCCGCGCGCCTGGCCACGGCCATCGCCAAGGCTAACGCCAAGAGCCAGACCGCCCCCGTCCGCCTGGCCCCGACCAAGGGCGTCGGCGAGGTGAAGTGGGCCACCCCCATCACCCGCAACGGCATGGAAGTGTCGCTGCAGGAAAAGGTCGACCTGCTGCTGGGCGTCAATGCTGCGGCCCTGACCGCCGGTGCCAGCTTCGTCAATTCCAGCCTGTTCCTGGTCAATGAGCAGAAGTATTTCGCCAGCACCGACGGCTCCTATATCGACCAGGACGTCCACCGCATCTGGGCGCCGTTCACGGTGACGGCCATCGACAAGGCCACCGGCAAGTTCCGCTCGCGCGAGGGGCTGTCTGCGCCCATGGGCCTGGGCTACGAGTACCTCGACCCCAAGAAGGCGGACCAGACCACCTCGCCCAACGGCATCATCAGCTATGGCAAGTCCTATGACATGGTCGAGGACGCCAGGGCCGCTGCCGTCCAGGCCCGCGAGAAGCTGACCGCCAAGTCGGTGAAACCGGGCCAGTATGACCTGGTGCTGGACCCCAACCATCTGGGCCTGACCATCCACGAGTCGATCGGCCACCCGCTGGAGCTGGACCGCGTGCTGGGCTACGAGGCCAACTATGCCGGCACCAGCTTCGCCACGTTGGACAAGCGCGAGGCGCACTTCAAGTACGGCAGCGACATCGTCAACATCGTGGCCGACAAGCTGCAGCCCGGCAGCCTGGGCGCTGTGGGCTATGACGACGAAGGTATCCGGACCAAGAGCTGGCCGCTGATCAAGGACGGCAAGTTGGTCGACTATCAGGCCACCCGCGATCAGGCCCACATCCTGGGCAAGACCGAGTCGGACGGCTGCTCCTATGCAGACAGCTGGTCGACCGTTCAGTTCCAGCGCATGCCCAATGTGTCGCTACAGCCCGGCAAGGCCAAGCTGAGCCTCAACGACATGATCGCCAATGTCGAGAACGGCATCTACATCCTGGGTCGCGGCTCGTTCTCGATCGACCAGCAGCGCTACAACGCCCAGTTCGGCGGCACGCTGTTCTACGAGATCAAGGACGGCAAGATCACCCAGCCCCTGGAAGACGTCGCCTATCAGATGCGTACGCCCGAGTTCTGGAACGCCTGCTCGGCGATCTGCGACGAGAGCGACTATCGCCTGTTCGGATCGTTCTTCGACGGCAAGGGCCAGCCCAGCCAGGTTTCGGCCGTCAGCCACGGCTCGTCGACCACCCGGTTCGACGACATCAACGTCATCAATACCGCGCGCTCGCTCGGTTAAGCGGATCGAGGGAGACATTCCAATGAGCATCATGACAGAGGCCCAGGCCAAGGCGATCCTCGACAAGGTCATCAAGCTGTCGACGGCCGACGAGTGCACCGCCCAGCTGACCGGCTCCATCGAGGGCAATATCCGCTTTGCACTCAACAACGTGTCGACCAGCGGCATCGTCAGCAACACCGAGCTGAGCGTATCGGTCGCGTTCGGTCGCCGCGTGGGCACAGCGACGATCAACGAGTTTTCCGACGCCGCCCTGGCCCGCGTGGTCAAGCGCGCCGAGGATCTGGCCAAGC
This sequence comes from Caulobacter sp. AVps18, assembly GCF_058681425.1. Classification (NCBI taxonomy): domain Bacteria; kingdom Pseudomonadati; phylum Pseudomonadota; class Alphaproteobacteria; order Caulobacterales; family Caulobacteraceae; genus Caulobacter; species Caulobacter sp. AVps18. The sequence continues at coordinate 2,608,261 of NZ_CM178737.1, read as the reverse complement.
TGGCCCCGGAAAGCCCGGAATTCGTTCCGGCCGTCGGGCCCCAGACCTATCGGCCCAGCCCGACCTTCAGCGCGGCCACGGCAGCGATGACGCCCGAGCAGCGCGCCGAGATCGCCCGCGCCTCCATCGCGCCCTGCCGGGCCCAGAAGCTGATCGCCGCCGGCTATCTCAGCGACGAGCAGAGCTTCGTGGCCTTCGCCAACAGCAAGGGCAACTTCGGATATCAGCGCGCCACCGAGATGGACTACACCTGCACCGTGCGCACCGAAGACGGTCGCGGCTCGGGCTGGGTCAGCCGAAACCTGCAGGATTCGAGCGGGTTCAACGCCTCCAACGACATCCAGATCGCCATGCGCAAGGCCAGCGCCTCGGCCGAGGCCCAGGCCCTGGAGCCCGGCAAATATACCGTGATCCTGGAGCCGGCGGCGGCGGCGGGCCTGATCTCGTTCATGTTCAACTATTTCGACGCTCGCCAGGCGGATGAAGGCCGCAGCTTCCTGTCCAAGAAGGGTGGCGGCAACAAGCTGGGCGAGCAGGTCTATGATCCGCGCGTCACCTTCATGGCCGACCCGTGGGATGCCAACCTGCCGGTGATGCCCTGGGACAACCAGGGCCAGGCCCGCGAGCGCATGCCGCTGGTCGAAAACGGCAAGATCGCCAACCTGCTCTACTCCCGCTACTGGGCGCAGAAGCAGGGCCAGAAGCCCGTCGGTCGCCCCGGCAACATCCTGATGACGGGTGGAACCAAGTCGACCGCCGACCTGGTCCGCGAGACCGAGCGCGGCATCCTGGTGACCCGCACATGGTACATCCGCATGGTCGATCCGCAGACGGTGCTGCTGACCGGCCTGACCCGCGACGGCACCTTCTATATCGAGAACGGCCAGCTGAAATATCCGCTCAAGAACTTCCGGTTCAACGAGTCGCCGGTGATCATGCTCAACAACATCGATGATCTGGGACGTCCGGTTCGCGTCAGCGAAGGCGGCCAGATGCAGATGATGATCCCCGCCATGAAGCTGCGCGACTTCACCTTCACCTCGCTGTCAGACGCGGTCTGACGCTCACCTATGGCCAGTAACCGCGTGACGCGTAGCGATTGTCTCCGGTTACTGGCTGGGGTCGCACTGGGGGGCTGGCAGGCCGGCCTTTCCAGCGCTGCTGCGGCCGCGCCCGTCTATGATTTCTGGTTCACCCGGCTTCGCTACGATTCCGGCGACTGGGACGTGGACCAGCGGATGCCGTCCAACATTCTCACGTCCCTGGTCGACTACACCAATCTGCGGGTCGATCCCGAAGAGCGCGTGGTCAGGCTGTCCGACCCGGCCATGCTGAGCGCGCCGTTCTGCTATCTGGCAGGTCACAAGCTGGTCGAGTTCAATGCCGCCGAGGCCGCCAATTTCGAGGCTTACGTCCGCAACGGCGGCTTCGTGTTCGTGGACGACTGCAACCACGATATCGACGGGCTGTTTGCCAAGTCGTTCGAGCGCCAGATGGCCAAGATCTTCGGCGCGGACGCGCTCAAGAAACTGCCCAATGACCACGCGATCTACAGCAACTTCTTCAAGTTCGAGGGGCCGCCCCCCACCAGTTTCGAACTGAACGGCTGGGGCGATGACCTGGTGCATGACTATCTCAAGGGCATCGAGATCGGCGGGCGCCTGGGCGTGCTCTACAGCAACAAGGACTATGGCTGCGAGTGGGATTACGACTGGCGCAACAAGCGCTTCCTGGCCGAAGACAACACCCGGTTCGCGGTCAATATCATCCTCTACGCCCTGACCGCCTGACACCTCTGCCTATCCCGGAGCCTTGATGACCGACACTCCCACCGAAGCCGAAATCGCCCGCAAGCTGGAACGCCTGGACGAACTACGCACGGCGATCGGCCAGACCATCGTGGGCCAGGACGAGGTCGTCGAGCAGCTTCTGATCGGTCTTCTGGCGCGCGGCCACTGCCTGATCGAGGGCGTGCCGGGCCTGGGCAAGACCCTGCTGGTGCGCACGCTGGGCCAGGCCCTGTCGCTGGATTTCCACCGCGTGCAGTTCACCCCCGACCTGATGCCCAGCGACATCCTGGGCACCGAGGTGCTGGAGGAAGACCACGGCACCGGCCATCGTCATTTCCGCTTTCAGAAGGGCCCGGTCTTCACCAACCTGCTGCTGGCCGACGAACTGAACCGCACCCCGCCCAAGACCCAGGCCGCCCTGCTGGAAGCCATGCAAGAACACACGGTCAGCTATGCCGGCGTCACCCACAGGCTGGCCGAGCCGTTCTTCGTGTTGGCCACTCAGAACCCGCTGGAACAGGCCGGCACCTATCCCCTGCCCGAGGCGCAGCTGGACCGCTTTCTGCTCAACATCCGGGTGGGCTATCCGACGGCGGAGGAAGAGCGGGCGATCCTGGTTCGCACCACCGGCGGCGACCTGCCAGCGCCCAAACCGGTGATGACCGGCGAGGATATCGTCGCCCTGCAGAAGTGGGTTCGCGAGGTCCATGTCAGCGATGGCCTGCTGACCTGGATCACGTCCCTGGTGCGCGCCACGCGCCCCGGCCCCGATGCGCCCAAGGCGGTGCAGGACTATGTGCGCTGGGGTGCCGGCCCGCGCGCCGGCCAGGCCCTGGTGCTGGCCGCCAAGGCCCGCGCCCTGCTGGCCGGACGGCTGGCCGCGACCCGCGCCGACGTGATGGCTCTGGCCCCTCCGGTGATGCGCCACCGCATCCTGCTGTCCTTCGCCGCCGAGGCCGAGCGCAAGACCACCGACGACGTGATCGCCGCCCTGCTGGCCGCCCTGCCGCCCCCTGCCCGGGACTGATTTCACGGCATGTCTCCGCTCGACCTGCCCCCCGACCTGCGCAGCCGCCTGCGTCGCCTGTCGCTGACGCCCCGGCGCGCCGCGACCCTGGTCGAGCACGGCATGCATGCCAGCCGCAATCGCGGCGGGACGATGGAGTTTGCCCAGTACCGGGCCTATGAGCGGGGCGATGACCTACGGCGGATCGACTGGAAGCTCTATTCGCGGTCCGATCGCTTCTTCGTGCGCGACGCCGAGCGGGAAAGCCCCGTGGCGATCTGGATCGTTCTGGACGCCAGCGCCTCGATGGCCCAGGCCGATCTGGCCACCCCCGACTGGTCGCGCTTCGACGCCGCCAAGCGTGTGGCCGCCAGCCTGATCGAGGTGGCGCTGAACCAGGGTGACCGGTTTGGTCTGATCGTGGCCACGGCAGACGGGCCGCTGGCCCAGGCGCCGGCCTCGGACCGCCGCGATCGCGACCGCGCCCTGCTGACCCTGGCCCCGCTGCGGGCCGGCGGCGTCGTGCAATGGACGCGCGACCTCGGCGTGTTCGGCGGACGCATCGCAGCCAGCGATATGGTGGTCATGCTGTCGGACGGCTTTGACGAGGCCTGCATCGCCGCCGCCGAGCGGCTGGCCGCCTCGGGCCGCGACGTCTCGTTCATCCAGATCCTCACCGCTGACGAGCGCGACTTTCCCTTCGACCGGGGCTTTCGCTTCCAGGACCCAGAAAGCCAAGCCCAGATCGTCGGCGACGGACGCAGCCTGCGTGAGGATTTCCTGACCCGCTTCGCAAAGGCTCGGGGCGACCTGGCCGCGCGGCTGACCGCCAGGGGCGTGCGCCACGTCGAGCACTTCGTGGACGAGGGTGCCGACCTGCCGATCCTGGCCCTGTCGCGGGCGGCTGCGCGCCGATGAGTCCTGCCCTGCTCCTGCCTGTCGGGCTGCTGGCACTGGCCGCCGTGCTGGTTCCGTTGGTGATCCACATTGCGCGCAGCAGCGAGACCCGCACCATCGATTTTGCCGCCCTGCGCTGGCTGGATCCCAACCCTCTGCCGGTGCGCCGCCTGCGGCTGGACGAGCGGTTGTTGCTGGCCGTGCGCATCGCCCTGATCGCCGCCCTCGCCCTGTTCCTGGCCCAGCCGGTGCTGCGCGGTCTGGCGGACCGCCGGCCGGTGATCGCCGTCTCGCCCGACCTCGACCCGGCCGTCGCCCAAGGCCTGAAGGGTCGGCATATCTGGCTGGCACCGGGCTTTCCCGGGCTTGAGCATCCCGCGCCGCCCACCCCCGGCGACATCAGCAGCCTGATCCGCCAACTGGACGCGGAAGCCCCGGCGCAGGCGCCGATCACCTTGATCGTGCCCCCGGTGCTGTCGGGCGTCGACGCCGAACGGCCCCGTCTGTCGCGACCGGTGCAGTGGCGGATCACGCCAACGGATCGTCGCCAGAAGCCGGTCGCCCAACGCGCCCCGCCGGCGCTGGTGGTCCGCTTCGCGCCGGACGCTCAGGACAGCGCCCGCTATTTCCGCGCCGCCGCCATCGCCTGGACTGCGCCAGATCAGCCGCCGGCCTATGACGCTGCATCAGCAGACCAGCCCCTGCCCAAGGCCGCCCATCATCTGGTCTGGCTATCGCCGGCACCGATGCCGTCCGCCGTGCTGGACTGGGTCGAGCGCGGCGGCGTCGTGCTGCTCCCCGATGACAGCCCCTCCCCGGTCGAGGGCGACAGGCGCGTGGTCTGGCGCGACGCCGTGGGCGAACCCCTGGCCACCGCCGGTCGGTTTGGCCAGGGCCGCGTGCTGCAACTCACCCGCCCCCTGCAGCCCGCCGCGATCCCGCAGTTGGTCGAGCCCGACTTTCCCGATGCCCTGTGGGCCCTGCTGGAGCCGCCGCCGCAGCCTGCCCTTGTCGCGGCGGCCGACCATGCCCCGACGCTGGGCGCGCCGACCTATCAGAGACCTCCCCTCGACCTGCGCCCCTGGCTGGCCGCGCTGATCGCCCTGATCTTCGCGCTTGAGCGCTGGCTGGCCACACGCCGACAGCGGGCGACAGCGCCATGAGCGGCCCGCAAAGCCTGACCCGCCACCAGGACGCGGCGCGAACCCGCGTGGCGCTCGACACCCTGACCATCGGCCTGCCGGTGGTCCTGGCCCTGGCCGTTCTGGCCTGGCGAACCGTGGGTGCCGTGGCGGGTCTCACCGCCGCCCTGGCGGGTCTGAGCGGACTGGCGTTGCTGGCACTGAAACGCGCCCGGCGTTTCGACCGCGTCTGGCTGATCGCCGCGCTCGACGCCAGGGTCCCCGGCCTTGAGGACAGCAGCGCCCTGTTGTTTCAGAGCCCTGACACGCTGAAGGGGCTGGCTGCCCTACAACGGGGACGGCTGCTGGATCGCCTGAGCCGGATCGGCGCCCTCGACCTGCGTCCGGCCTGGTCGCGCCGTCTGATCGCCGGGAGCGCAGGTCTCGGTGCCGTCGCCATCCTTATCGTGGCCCTATGGCCGGCCGGGGCCGGATCATCCGGCGGCGACGCGGCCGCGCGGTTCCCCGCCCTGCCCGGCACGCCCAGGGTCACCAGCACGCGGCTGAGGATAACGCCACCGCCCTATACCGGCCTGGCCGCCTCGGAACAGACGGCGCTGGACGCCCGGATTCCGGAACGCTCGCGCGTCGACTGGATCCTGGACGTGGCCCCGCCGCCGGCCTTTGCCGCCTTGGACTTTCCGGGCGAGGCAAGGCTGGCCCTGGATCTGGCGAACGGACACTGGACCGGCGGCAAAACCTTCGCGCGCTCGGCCCTCTATCGCCTAGACGCTGCCGGCCTGGCCAGGCAGCGCCTGCACCGGCTGGAGGTGATCGCCGACGCTGTCCCGGTGGTGCGGATCCTGTCGCCGGAGAGCCAATTGGTGATGACCACGCCCGGCCAGGCGCGCTGGACGCCAGTGTTCGAGGCCAGCGACGACTATGGGGTCGAGGCCACCGCCACACTGCGCGTCACCCTGACCAAGGGCGAAGGCGAGAACATCACCTCGGTCGAACGCGCCCTGTCCCTGCAAGGCCAGGGCGAGGCCCGGCGGCGACGTTTCTCGACGACACTCGACCTGACCCGCGAGGGCATGGCTCCGGGCAGCGACCTGATCGTGCAACTGGTAGTCAGCGACAACCGCGCCGCCGGGCGGCATGTGGTCGAGGGGCCCAGCGTGATCCTGCGGTGGTCCAGCGACCTGGGCCTGGCCGACGGCCTGGACGGCATGGCGCGGCAGGTGATGCCCGCCTATTTCCGCAGTCAGCGCCAGATCATCATCGACGCCGAGGCCCTGATCGCCCAACGCGCCCGCACCGCCCCTGACCAGTTCCTGGACCGCTCCAACGCCCTGGGCGGCGATCAGGCCCAGCTTCGCCTGCGCTATGGCCAGTTCATGGGCGAGGAGGCCGAGGGCGGCGGCGGCGGCGGGTTGTCCCTGCCGACCAATGACGCCCCCGCCGCCCTGCAACTGCCCACCAATGACGCGCCGACCCCGCCCAAGCCGAAGGCCAAGCCGGCGCCAATGCCGGCCGGCCACGACGCCCATGACGGTCATGATCACGGTCAGGAGGCCGACGAGACCTTCGGCCAGATGGACAATGTGGTCGCCAAATACGGTCACGCCCATGACAGCGGCGACGCCTCGACCCTGTTTGATCCCGGCACGCGCTCGACCCTGAGCCTGGCGCTGGACGCCATGTGGAGCTCCGAGCGTGCCCTGCGTCAGGGCAAGCCTCAGGACGCCCTGCCCCATGCCTATCGCGCGCTGGACCTGCTGAAGACCGCCCAGCAGGCCGGCCGGATCTTTCTGGCCCGCACCTCGCCCAAGCTGCCGCCGATCGACCTTTCGCGCCGGCTGACCGGCAAGCGCGAGGGCATCGCCGCCGCCCCCCTTCAGCCCGTGGCGCGCACGCCCGCTGACGCCCCCGTGGCCGAGGCGTGGCGCGCCCTGGGCGAGTCACCTGGCTCGGGCGCGCCGGTTCGTCTCGACGCGCTGGAGCGCTGGACGCGCGCCAATGCCAGCCGCCTGACGGACCCGCTCGCCCTTGCGGCCGCCATCGACACCGTTCGCAACGAGCCTGCGTGCCTGGACTGCCGGCGCAGATTGCGAGCCCTGCTGTGGACGGCGCTGGAGCGGCCGGTGGCAGGCATCCAGCGCCGCCAGCCGCCCGGCCCACGCGGTCGCCGCTATCTGGATGCGCTGCAATGACCGGCCCTGAGGTCTGGACCCTCGCTCTGGTCGCCCTCGCGGTCGTGGTCGGCATCGTTCGACTGGTGCTGTGGCGGCGTGCCATCAACACGGCCGGGCGAGGCCCGCTGTGGCGCACGGCGACGCTGATCGCCCTGCAAAGCCTCGCCGCACTGTTGCTGTGCCTGACCCTGTTTCCACCCAAGGTCGCCACCCCGCCCGGTCGGCTGATCATCGCCACGCGCGGCGCGACCATTGCGGCGCCGCTGCAGCCCGGCGACATCCTGGTGGCCCTGCCCGAGGCCGGCCCGCTGAAGGGCGCAATACGCACGCCCGACCTGGCCAGCGCCCTGCGCCGCTTCCCGGAGGCCGGACGCCTGCGCATCGAGGGCGAGGGTCTGGTTCCGCGCGATCAGGTGCCGCTGGAGCGGATCGTCGAGGTCGCTCTCACCCCACAGCCGCGCGGCCTGATCAGCCTGACGCTGCCACCCGCCGTTGCGCCGGGCGCCGTTATCTCCGTCGGCGGACAGGTGGGGTCGCGGCCGTCGGGCGTGGTCGAACTGGTCGATCCGGCCAATGCCGTAGCGGATCGCGCGCCTGTGACGGCCGGGGCCCGCTTTAGCCTGTCGGCCAATGCCCGCGCACCGGGCCAGACCCTGTTTTCGCTGCGCTTGCGCGATGGTGCCGGACGGATCATCCAGCAGATCGCCATCCCGGTCGACACCCGCACCCAGCGCCCGCCGCGCGTGCTGGTTCTGGCCGGCGCGCCCGGTCCCGAGACCAAATATCTGAAGCGCTGGGCCCAGGACGGCGGGGTTGATCTGGCCGTGCAGATCGAGGTCGGGGCCGGCGTCCAGCTGGGCGATCCGTCCGTACTGCTGAACCCGGAGACCCTGGACAAGATCGACCTGGTCGTGATCGACGACCGACGCTGGGACAGTCTCAACGCGGGCGAACGCGCCGCGCTGGAGGCCGCGACACGGACAGGCCTGGGCCTGCTGCTGCGTCCGACCGGTCCTCTGTCTGAGGCGACGCGCCGCGAATGGGCCGGGCTGGGCGTCGCGGTCTCGGGCGGCGACGATGCGCGCGCCCTGCGGCTGGAGGGCGACCTCGCTCTCAATCGTCGCGACCTGACGCAGGCTGGCCCCAGCGCAATCTCGATGATCCGGGACCGCGACGGCGTCGCTTTGGCCAGCTGGCGCGGGCGCGGGCGTGGACGGGTCGGCCTTTGGACCGTGACCGACAGCTATGTGCTGGTCCTGGCCGGCCAGGCGGATCGCTATGGCGACCTGTGGAGCGAGCTGTTCTCGGTGCTGGCCCGTCCCGGCGAGGCCGGCGGCGCGCGGCTGGGGGGCCTGACGCGACACGGCGAACGCGCGTCGCTCTGCCATCTGGGAAGCGGGACGCGTATCGTGGGGCCAGACGGCACCGAGCGCGCCGCCCTGGTCGATCCGGCGACCGGCGAGCGGGCCTGCGCCGCCTATTGGCCGAGCCGACCAGGTTGGCATCTGGTCCGAGACGGCGAGCGCGGTCAGAGCGCCTTCTATGTCCAGCCGGCCGATGCCGCGCCGTCGCTGCGGCAGGCAGCCAATCGCGACGCCACCCTGGCCCTGGCGCAGGCCGCACCCGCCAAGGCCCGTGAAGCCGGCCGCCACGCGCCGGGATCGCCCTGGCCCTGGGCCGCCGCTCTGCTGGCGACGCTGGCCGCCCTGTGGTGGCTGGAGCGGCGCAGCGTCACGCCATCGCCAGGGCGTCGAGCGACCTGATCGCGCTCAGCCCCGCACGAAGATGTTTCTAAGCCAGTGAGAGCCGGCCTTGGTCGCCTGGCCCCAGTCTTCATCGTCGCTCGCCGTGTCGGGCTTGTAGTCCAAGGGATTGAACACCTTCACCCGCCCCGCCTTGAAGCTGGCCACATTGCGGGTGACCACGGTCAGCCCATGCTCAAGCGCCGTGGCCGCCAGCAGGGCGTCACGCCCCTCGGCCTGGGGCAAACTGGCCCGTCGGCGCACGATGGCCGCATCGACGGGCAGGATTCGCCCGTCGAAGGCCGGGCCAACCTGATTGTCCAGCCAGTTGCGCAGGGCCAGGCCGGCAGCCTTGTCCTTGCGACCCAGCTGGGCGACGGCGGTTTCAAGGTCCAGCAGGGTGATCGCCGAGATGAACAGGCTGGTTCGCGATACGCCCGTCGCCCACGCCGCCAGTCCCGGGTCGGCGCCCGAGGTTTTGGCCTTGCGCAGCTCCACGACGATATCCGTATCGAGCAGGTACATCAGATATCGCCGCCACGTCGCCAGACCTCGGCCGCGCCGGTGACGTCGAGTTCGAACGCCGCAGCGTCAGGCATGGCCAGCATGTCGATGATGGTTTCCGCCTGGCCCGTCAGCTTGCGATAGGCCTCGACGCTGAGCAGCACATGGGTCGCCTTGCCGCGATCGGTCACGAACACCGGTGCGATCCGAGCGTCGCGCTTGGCCTGGCTGACATCCTGATTGAACGCGCGGCTGGTGACCACCTTCATCGCGCCGGTCTCCTTATGACAGGGCTGTCGTGTAGGTACGTTACTACATTGTGGCACCACGGCAACAGTAAATTCATCAACAAAAACAATTGGGTGCATAGCCACAAAAATGCGCTCCCCCGGCTTGCATGAACTGGGAAACTCTGGCCCGTTCGGCGCAAGACTCAGGCCCGACAGGCCGAACGCGGGGGAAACACAGACCTTGTCCGACATCATCGCCAGTCTCGTCAGCACAGTCGGAAAGGTCCTGGCCCCCAACGGGCCCGCCACGCTCGCCGCCCCCCACAGCTACACACCAACCGATTTCAGCGTTCACTTCTTCCTGCAGCTGGCGGTCATCCTGCTGGCCTGCCGCGTGGTCGGCTGGCTGGGCCAGAAGCTGCTGGGCCAGCCCCAGGTGGTCGGCGAAATGATCGCCGGGGTGGTGCTGGGCCCGTCCCTGCTCGGCCTGCTGTTCCCGGCCTTCCAGGGCATGCTGTTCCCCAAGGAAACCAAGAACGTGCTCTATGTCGGCGCCCAACTGGGGGTGGGCCTCTACATGTTCATGGTCGGCACGACCTTTCAGGCTGATCACTTCAAGGCCAAGGCCAAGAGCGCGGCCAGTGTTTCACTGGCCGGCATCATCGCGCCATTCCTGATCGCGGTGGCCATCACCCCGTTCCTGCTGAAGGTGCCGGGGCTGTTCGCAGACGGCATCTCGCAGTTCAACGCCACCCTGTTCATGGGCGCGTGCATCGCCCTGACCGCCTTCCCGATGCTGGCCCGCATCATCAACGAGCGGGGCCTGGCCAAGACCTCGCTGGGCACCCTGTCGCTGACCGCCGGGGCCTTTGACGATGCCGTGTCGTGGTGCGTGCTGGCTGTGGTTCTGGCCACGTTCGGCGGCGGACCCGGCGTCGCGGTCCTGGCCATCGGCGGCGGGCTTGCCTATGTCCTGTTCCTGGGCCTGTTCGGCAAGCGCCTGCTGGCCCCGCTGGGCCGGATCGTCGAACGCGAAGGCCAGATGAGCATGACGGTTCTAGCCATCACCATGATGGCGTTCTGCTTCTCGGCCTTTGTGATGGATGCCGTCGGCATCCATGCGATCTTCGGCGGTTTCGCGCTGGGCGTCGTGATGCCGCGCGGCAAGTTCGTGGAAGAACTGAAACAGAAGGTCGAGCCCCTGGCCGTGGTCCTGCTGCTGCCGATGTTCTTCACCTATTCGGGCCTCAACACCCGGATGGACATGGTCAACTCGCTTGAGCTGCTGGCGATCGCGCTGGGCATCCTGGCCGCCTCGATCCTGGCCAAGGGCGTGGCCTGCTATGCCGCCGCCCGCCTGTCGGGCGAAGACAATCGCACCGCCCTGGGCATCGGTGCCCTGATGAACTCGCGCGGGCTAATGGAGCTGATCATCATCAATATCGGCCTGCAGAAGGGCATCATCGGCCCGACCCTGTTTGCGATGCTGGTGCTGATGGCGATCGTCACCACGGTGATGGCCAGCCCGCTGTTCGAGGCCGTCTACGGCAAGAAGGCCCGTGAGAGCGGCGAACTCGATACGCTGGTCGATGGGAAGGTCGCCCAGAAACCACCCACCTGATTTCATGGGCCTTTTTTGCCATCCCGCCGCCTTCAGGCGCTCGCGGCCGTCCGGTCAAAGCCGAAATGATTGATCTGCTCGATCAGGTCGCGATGGCCGGGCAGATCAGCCAGGGCCCGGTCGCCAAAGGCCTGGATTTTGGCGAACAGCCGATCCGCCGCCGACGTGTCGGGGAACTCATCGCGCCCCGGCGCCAGGTCGGTTTGGAAGTCCATGCCGTACAGGATGTACTGGTAGTTGAAGAAGGCGAAGGTCTCGAGATCCAGGATGAAGTCATAACGGGCCGGCGGGCGATAGCGCCACTGTTCCAGCAGATCGGCCAGGCGCTCGGGGATCGAGGCAGGGTCGACATTGTCACGCCAGAAGGGCTCGGCCCTTTGGCTTAGACAATAGTGCAGCTTCAGGAAGGTGACGATGTTGTCGTAGCGCGCGCTCATCAGCGTGTTGAAGCGCTGGGCCGGCCCGCTGATGGGCCCGTTGTGCGGGAAAAGCTCGGCAATGATCGCCAGCGCCGCCTCGATCAGCACCACGCCCGTCGATTCCAGCGGCTCCAGAAAGCCGGCTGAAAGGCCCACAGCCACACAGTTCTTGATCCACTGCTGCTGCCGATAGCCGGCGTCGAACGCCAGCGCCCGGGCCGGGAGCTCGACGTCCTGGCCGACATAGTCGCGCAGGATGGCCTGGGCGCGGTTGTTGTCCATGTGCCGGCTGGAATAGACGCAGCCCACGCCCCGCGCGCCGTTCAGACCGATGTCCCAGATCCAGCCGGCCTCGTGGGCCGTGGCGACGGTAAAGCTCTGGATCGGCGCGCCGGGGCGATCATAGGGAATCTTGCAGGCCAGGGCCCGGTCGGCGAACAGCACGTCCTGCACCGATTTGAACGGCGACTTCAGGGCCTGGCCGATCAGCTCGGAGCGAAACCCCGTGCAGTCGATATAGAGATCCGCCTCAAGCCGGCCGTGTTCCTGGCAGTCGATCCCGCCGATGGCGCCGCTTTCGTCCAGCGCGATGTGCGTGACCAGCCCCTGCAGGTGGCGCACGCCCAGATCGCGGGCCCGTTCGGCCAGAACCTGGGACAGCTTGATGGCGTCGAAGTGGTAGGCGTAGTTCAGCGGCCCCGAAAAATCGCCTTCGTGCGGGCGCTTGGGCGCGCGCTGGGCGGCGGCAACTCGGGCCTGAATGGTCATGGCCTCAGCGAAGGGCGCGCGCGTGGCCTCGTCCTGCAGCAGCCAATAGGGCGCCAGGCTCGTCCCGTCGGTCGAGAACGGGGCCTCGAACGGATGGAAATACTGATGGCGTCGCCCGTCCCTGGGTGCCCAGCCCCAGTCGTTGAACCGGATGCCCTGCTTAAAGGTCGCCGAAGTCTCGCGGATGAAGCGCGCCTCGTCGATCCCCAGGAACTGCAAGGTGTTGCGGATGGTCGGGAACGTGGCCTCGCCCACGCCGATCACGCCCAGGTCCGGCGATTCCAGCAGGGTGATCTCCAGATGCGCCTGGTCGGCGATCCTGAGGGACTTGGCCAGGTAGGCGGCGGTCAGCCAGCCTGCCGTTCCGCCCCCGACGATGAGGAGTCTTCGCCTGCGATCCATGGCTCTTCATACCGGCTTTGTCGGGGTTCATCGCCAGGAAAGGCCATGGCTGAGCCACTTTACTGCGTCCTTCGGCACAGCCCAGGCGACCAACACAGTTGCAGCCCGCGCGTTGCAAGGCGAGGTTGACTTTAGGCTCCGATTGCTCGACCCAGTCAGGGGCGTGATCGCGACTTGGGGTGTAGATGGACGTTGCGACAGCGCCGGGGGGCAGCGCGTTAGAACGGCGGGTGTCAGACCTCGACGCCGTCGCCACAGCCCATGCCAGATTGATCAAGGACCGCGCGTTCCAGTTTGACCGGAGCACGCTGGAAATACCCAAGATCCCGCCCTGGCTAAGCTGGATCGGCGATCTGCTGGAGGCTATCGCCCCGTTTCTGAAATGGATCTTCTGGGGCGGCCTGGCCCTGCTGGCGGCCCTGATCCTGTACGCCATCGTCCGCGAAATCCTGAAACTGCGCACGCCCGCCGCCAGGGCGACGCCCCATGTGCTGCCGGCCCAAGAGCTCTGGCGCCCCGATGCCGCCGCCGCCAGAAACCTACTGGACGAGGCCGACCGGCTGGCCGCCCGGGGCCTGTTTGGCGAGGCCGCCCACCTTCTGCTTCTACGCAGCGTGGAGGATATCCAGACCCATCGCGCCAGAGCCGTGGGCGTGGCCCTGACGACGCGCGAGATCGCCGGTCTGGCCGTCCTGCCCGAAGCCGCCCGCGCGGCCTTCGCCAAGATCGGCGCGGTCGTCGAACGCAGCCTGTTCGGCGGCGGCGCGGTCGACGCGGACGCCTTCGCCGATTGTCGCCAGGCCTATGAGGCCTTCGCCCTGCCCGAAGGATGGCGCGCATGAGTCGGGCGAAAGAGCGGGACGCCGGCGGCTTTTCCGCCCGCACGATGATCCTGCTGGTTTTGGTTGGCGTGATCTGCCTGGCCGGGCTGGGCGTGCTGTCGGCCTATGCCCCCGAGCTGAAGTCGGGCAACGACGGCGGCGGGCATGCGCTGTCGAAGTCCTCGGTCGGCTTTGCGGCGACGTCCAAACTGCTGACCCTGACGGGCCAGCCGGTCCTGACCCGGCGCGGTACCCTGGGGCCCGCCGCCGAGGACAGCCTGCTGATCCTGACCCCCACCGCCGAAACTCGCCCCGAGCAGATCGCGGCCATAAAGCATACTGGCCCGCTGCTGATCGTGCTGCCCAAATGGCAGACAGCGCCGGACGAGCGCCACCACGGCTGGGTCAAGACCTTCCAGCCCTATGCGCCGGCCAAGTCGCTAGGGGTGCTGCCCAAGGCGATCAAGGGCGACCTGACCCTGAACAGCCGCCGGGGCGAAGCCGGCATTCGCCTGCGCAGGCCCAAGGGCGGCGCTGTCGGTGGCCCCCTGAAGATCGATCACCTGCAGACGCTTCAGGGCAAGGACATGGTCCCCGTCCTTCTCGACGACGCCGGCGGCGTCGTGCTGGCCATGCAGCCCGAAGGCTGGACCTATGTGCTGGCTGATCCCGACCTGCTCAACACCCAGGCGCTGAAGACGGCGAACGGGGCGCGGGTCGCGGTCGAGATCCTGGACCTGATCCGGGCCGATGATACGCCCGTGGTCTTCGACCTGACCCTGCATGGCTTCTCCCGCCCGCGCAGCCTGCTGCGACTGATGCTGCAACCTCCGCTGCTGGGCGTGACCCTGGTCGTGCTGGCCATCGCCGCCCTGGCGGGGTTCCAGGCGGCGGTGCGCTTTGGTCCCGCACGGCGGCCGGCCCGGGCCGTGGCGCTGGGCAAGGCGGCGCTGGCCGACAATACGGCCGGCCTGGTGCGACTGGCCCGGCGCGAGCATCGCATGGCCCTGCCCTACGCCCATCTGGTGCGCGCCTCGGTCGCCCGGGCCATAGCCGCCCCGCGCGGCCTGGACGGCGCAGAACTGGACGCTTTTCTGGATCGGGTCGGGGTCCTGTCGGGCGCCACCCATCTTTATTCGGCCCTGGCCGAGCGCGCCAAGGCCGCCAGCGGTCCGGCCGACCTGATGGCGGTAGCCTGCGATCTGCATATTTGGAAACAGGAGCTTGTGCGTGGACGTCAGTGAAGTCAGGGCGATGGCCAATGCCATCCGCGCCGAGGTCGGCAAGGCCGTCGTGGGTCAGGACGCCGCCGTGGACGTGCTTCTGGTCGCCCTGTTCGCCGGGGGTCACGTTCTGCTGGAAGGACCGCCGGGCGTCGCCAAGACCCTGCTGGCCCACAGCTTCGCCCGGTCGGTGGCGCTGGACTATGGCCGCATCCAGTTCACGCCCGACCTGATGCCAGCCGATATCATCGGCACCAACCTGTTCAACTTCCAGACCTCCAGCTTCACCCTGACGCGCGGGCCGCTGTTCTCGGAACTGCTGCTGGCCGACGAAATCAACCGCACCCCGCCCAAGACCCAGGCCGCCCTGCTGGAAGCCATGCAGGAGCGGCATGTCACGATCGACGGTCACGCCCATGCCCTGAGCCCGCGCTTCACCGTGGTCGCCACCCAGAACCCCATCGAGCAGCAGGGCACCTATCCCCTGCCCGAGGCGCAACTGGACCGCTTCCTGTTCAAGCATGTGCTGGCCTATCCCGACGCGGCCCAGGAGCGGCGGATCATCGCCTCGCACGGCGCACGCACCGGCCAGATGGACCCCGTGGCCCTGGGCGTGACCTCGGTCGCCTCGCGGGCCGATATCGATGTCGCCATCGACACCGTCGCCCGCGTCACCCTGACCGACGAGGTCGTAGGCTATGTCGCTGACCTGGTACGGGCCACCCGCGACTCCACCGACATCGAGACCGGTGCCTCGCCCCGGGCCGGCGCCATGCTGGCGGTGGCCGCCCGCGCCGCAGCCGCCCTGGATGGTCGCGACTATGTGCTGCCCGACGATGTGAAGACCCTGGCCATCCCTGCCCTGCGCCACCGCCTGATCCTGTCAGCAGCGGCCGAGATCGAGGGGCGCAAGGTCGATGCCGTCCTGCGCGCCCTGGTGGACCGCGTGGCGGCGCCACGGTGATTTACCCGATGCGCCGGGCCATACTGGCGACCGCCATTGGCGCGCCGGTGGCGTTGCTGACCGGCGTGCTGACGCCGGCCGGATGGCTTGTCGCGCCGGTCTGGCTGGGGCTGGTAGCCCTGTTGCTGGTGGTCGACGCCCTGATGGGCGGACCGCGCTCAGCCCTCAGCCTGGACCCGCCACCGTTTCTGGATCTGGCCGTGGCGCGTCCGGCGTCCATGACCCTGACAACACGGTTTGGGCGTGGGGCGGTGCCGGCCACCGCCTTCGCCGGGCTGGCCGCAGATAGCCGACTGGGGCTGGCCTCGCCCTTCGTCGCGGCGGCGGTCGAGGCGCGCGAAGCGCGGTTCGCCTTCGACATGACGCCCGAGCGGCGCGGCGAAGGCGATCTGGAAACCCTCTGGGTGCGCTGGTGCGGACCGATGGGCCTGGTCTGGAAACAGAAGACCTTCGCGCTCGACGTCAAGGCCGCCGTGCGAACCGACCTGCGCGGCGTGCGCGACGAGGCCGTCCGGCTGATGGCGCGCAACGCACTGATCGGCGTCAAGGCCCAGATCGAGATGGGCCAGGGCTCGGAGTTCCAGGCCCTGCGCGACTTTCAGTCGGGCATGGACCGCCGGGCGATCGACTGGAAGCAGTCGGCGCGCCACGCCAAGCTGTTTGCCAAGGAATTCCGTACCGAACGCAACCACCACATCGTCATGGCGCTGGACTGTGGCCGGGCGATGAGCGAGCCGGTGGGCGGCGCGCCGCGCATCGACCGGGCCATCAACGCCGCCCTCCTGCTGGCCTATGCGTGCCTGAAGTCCGGCGACCGGGCGGGCTTTTTCGCCTTCGATTCCGCGCCCCGGGTTCTGACCGGCGCGGTGGCCGGGCTGGACGCCTTTCGCCAGCTTCAGACGGTCGCCGGCCGCATCGACTATTCGGTCGAAGAGACCAACTACACCCTGGCCCTGACCACCCTGGGCGCGAAGCTGCAACGGCGCTCCCTGCTGGTGGTGTTCACCGATTTCACCGATTCCACCGCTGCTGAACTGATGATCGAGGCTCTGGGCCGGCTGCTGAAGCGCCACCTCGTGCTGTTTGTGGTGATGCGCGACCAGGAGCTGGAAGACCTGACAGGTGCCGAGCCCCGAACCGCCGAGGACGTCTCGCGCGCGGTCGTCGCCTCGACCCTGCTGCGCGAGCGCGACACGGTGGTGGCGCGGCTGAAGCGGATGGGGGCCCACATCGTCGAGTCCCCCGTCGACCGCATCGGCCCGGCGGTGATCAACGCCTATCTGGACCTCAAGCGCAGGGACCTGCTGTGAGCGATATCAGGATAGACCCGCGCCTGAAGAGCCAGCGCTTCCGCCAGGAGCGCGAAGCCGACTGGCGGCGGCTGGAACGGCTGATGGATCGCGTCGAGAAGGGCTCGGCGGCGGCCCTGACCGACGACGAGATCCTGGCGATTCCGGTGCTGTATCGCTCGACCCTGTCGGCCCTGTCGGTGGCGCGGGCCACTTCGCTGGATCGCGGCCTGATCGCCTATCTCGAGACCCTGTCTTCGCGCGCCTACTTCTTCGTCTATGGCGCGCGCGGTTCATTGCGGGCCAAGCTGACGGAGTTCTTTGCGGGTGGCTGGCCGGCGGCGGTCAGGGGCCTGTGGCGCGAAACCCTGGTCAGCGCGCTGCTGATGACCCTGGGCGCCCTGGCGGCTGCCTGGCTGGTGGGTCAGGAAGCTGACTGGTACTACGCCTTCATGCCGCCAGAGATGGCGGGCGGCCGCGATCCCGCAGCCTCGACTGCAGCGCTGAAGGCCACCTTGGCCGGCAAGGCGGAGAGTGACGGGCTGTCGGCGTTCGCCACGTTCCTGTTCACGAACAATGCCCAGGTCGCCCTGCTGGCCTTTGCGCTGGGCTTTGCGTTCTGCGTGCCTACGGCCCTGCTCGTCCTCTACAACGGCGCCGTCCTGGGGGCCTTCCTGACGCTGTTCATCAGCCGGGGGCTGGGCGTCGAGGCGGGCGGCTGGCTGCTCATCCACGGCGTGACCGAGCTGTTTGCGGTGATCCTGGCCGGGGCCGGTGGTCTGAAGATCGGCTGGGCCATGGCCTTTCCCGGCGAGCAGCGGCGCCTGGACGCGGCGGCCTCGGCCGGACGGCAGGCCGCGACCGTGATGGCCGGCGTGGTGGTGATGCTGTTCGTCGCCGGGCTGCTGGAAGGCTTTGGCCGGCAGCTGATTGCCGACACGGCGGCGCGCTATGGCGTCGCCCTGGTCAGCGCCGTGATCTGGGGGGCTTATTTCTACGGTCCCAGACGGGAGGCCGCCCGTGGCTAGCGCCGCCAAGCGATCACAGGACAAGAGCATGGTCCGGCCGCTGGTGACGCCTGAGGGCGTCGACCTGCAACTGCAACTGGGCGACGCAGCCCAGCGCGCGGCGGCCTTCCTGCTGGACGCGGCGATCATCGGCGGCGTGCTGACCGCCATGTCCCTGCTGACCTTGCTGCTGGGGATCGGTGCCCTGGGCGCGTTCGGGCTCACCGGCGGCGAGATGATGGCCGTGGTCTGGCTGTTGGGCTTCTTCCTGTTGCGAAACTTCTATTTCACGGGCTTCGAGCTTTCAGCGCGGGCGGCGACGCCGGGCAAGCGGGCCATGGGTCTTCGCGTCGCCTCGCGTGACGGCGGCCGACTGCGCGCCGAGGCCATCTTCGCGCGCAACGCCATGCGCGAGCTCGAACTGTTCATGCCGCTGTCCCTGCTGCTGGGGCGCGGTCAGGGCCAGGGCGTCGAAAGCTGGATGTTTCTGCTGGCCTTCGCCTGGTCAGCGATCTTCGTGTTCTTCCCGCTGTTCAACCGCGACCGCCTGCGGGTGGGAGACCTGATCGGCGGCACCTGGGTGGTGCGCACGCCGCGCCAGTCCCTCACCCGCGACATGGCCGACGACGGCGCCGAGCGCCTGCGTCGCTACGCCTTCACGCCTGCGCAGATCGACGCCTACGGGGCCAAGGAACTGCATGTTCTGGAAGACGTGCTGCGCCTGCGCGAGCGTCGCACCCTGCGGGCCGTTGCCGAGCGCATCGCCATCCGGATCAACTGGACCCGGTCACCCGACGAAGACGATTTCGATTTCCTGAGCGCCTACTACGCCGCCCTTCGCGGCCGGCTAGAGGCACGGCTGCTTTTGGGTGTCAGGCGTCGCGACAAGCACGACGCCTGATCCTTTCGGTCAGTCGAACACAGATGCCAGTTGCTCGGGCCCGACGCCCTCCTTGGCCGACCGCAGTTCGTAATAGATCGCAGCGACGCCCGCCGAACCGATGACGCCCACAACGACGTTGTAGAGCGGCGTAAGCACGAGGGTGGCCATGTTGCCTTGCGCGCCTTCGGTCATTGAACTGGCCACACCGCCGCCGAGCGCTGCGATCGTAAGGCTTATGACCATGGCGCCGATGAAGTAGATGACCAGCAGGGCAAAGATGCTCCAGCGGTGGCCGCGCGTCAGGTCGCGGCTGCGCTGGAAGGTCTGGGTCACACCACGCTTTTCGGCCACCAGAACCGGTGCCACCACAACCCAGATCACACTGAGTATGATGGCTGGTACGATCAGCAGGATGAAACCGACCACAAGGCCAAGGCCCATCAGTATGGCCAGACCGAGCAGAGGCAGGAATAGTTTGGCACCCATGCTGATGGCGTCTCCGGCGCTGGTCTTGCGGCCGTTGAGCGTGTTGATGCTGGCATACACCACCGCGCCCTGAAGCATGTAGGTCCCGATAAAGGCCAGAACGCCGCCAATGAACAGCAGCGGAAAACCTTTGGTCAGGTCGGTTGCGCTGACACTGGTCTGGCCAATCGTCGAGATCAGGCTGGGCACGCCGACCAAGCCCACGGCCGCTGCTGCGAACAGCGGAAAGTTTGCGCCAATGACCTCGAACGTCCGGCGGGCGACGCGCCCGATATCGAATGTCCCGCCTACGGATTCTACTGTCGTCACTCTGAAGCCCCCCGATTGAGCCTGCATTAGATCGCGCGGGCTCAACCAGAGCAAGACTTGATGCGGACGCTAGGAACAGTGACGCCGCCAAGCCCTTGCGCCGCAAGGAAAGTCGTCGCTCACAACAGGCGTGATGCGCCTCGCGGCGACACCGCGACCCGCTACCCGGGCGGAGAGCTTCGGAAATCCAAGTAAAAAAACTTGCTTTAGGAAATGAACCGCTGTTATCTAAGGGTACTGACAGCGCTGTCTCTTCTAGAATTGACAGCGCTGCCTTCGGGTCAACAGCCCGAATCACCGGCTCCAGAGAGACGTCGGGATCAGTACAGGGAGGGTGCGTCAGGCATCCCGAAAGCAAGCGTGAAACAACCTTGAGGACCTCCTCAGGGGTTGCGGTTCCACGCCTCAGACTAAGCAGAGGGGTAATAGGTCTTGAGAAACTCATTCAATCGGTCTCGCGCAACATTGCTGACCGCCACATCCGCGCTCGCCATGATGGCAGCGGGCCATGCCCACGCCCAGCAGGCGCCGGCGCCCGCCTCCACCGAAGTCGAGGAAGTGGTCGTCACCGGCTTCCGCGCTTCGCTGGCCAACGCGCTGAACGTCAAGAAGAACTCCAACCTGATCATCGAGTCGGTCACGGCCGAGGACATGGGCAAGTTCCCCGACCAGAACATCTCCGAGTCGCTGCAACGCCTGCCAGGCGTTCAGATCGATCGCGAAAACGGTCAGGGCACCAAGGTCCGCATCCGGGGCCTGGATCAGAACGTCACCCTGCTGAACGGCGACACCTTCCTGTCGGGCCTTGAAGCCTTCCGCCTCGGCGAAGGCAACGCCAAGCAGACCAATTCGCTGGAAGGCATTCCGTCCGACCTCCTGGCCGGCGTCGATGTCATCAAGTCGCCCCGCGCCGACGTGATCGAAGGCGGCCTGGGCGGCACCATCAACCTCAAGACCCGCAACGCGCTCGACGTCCGCGACGACACCACCATCTCGGCCGACGTGCGCTTCAATCAGGGATCGTTCAACGGCAAGGCCAAGCCGCAGGTCTCGGTCGTCCTGGGTCACAAATTCAATGACAACTTCGGCCTTCTGGGAAGCTTTTCCTGGGACAAGACCAATGTCGACACCGAAATCCTGAGCGGCGAAAATCGCGGCAACTGGGCATTCCGGGCCCGCAATACTGCGACCGGCAACAACCAGGTGGCCACCGGCACGACCAATGTCTGGTCGCCGGAATACCGCTATACCAACAACCGCCACCAGGAGCGCGAGCGTACCGCCTTCTCGCTGAACGCCGATCTGCGGGTCTCCGACTCGCTGTCCGTGCGCGCCGACTGGTTCCATTCCGACCTGAAGATCTTCACGGGCGAACACTCGTTGAAGTGGGCCTATGCCAACGAGAACGCGACCTATAACTCGCAGGGACTGACCATCAAGGACGGCATCCTGCAGTCAGGCAATGTCACGGCCAACTCGTCGGAAGGTGATACCTTCGCCAAGGACGCCCAGGCCAAGACCGACAACTTCCAGTTCTCGGCCGACTGGGACAATGGCGGCCCGCTGACCGGCAAGGTCCGCGCAGCCTTCTCCAAGTCTGACTACGAGTCCAACTCCGGCCAGGTCGATACGCGCTACACCCAGTATGGCGTCCGCGACGGCGGTGCCGGCTTTGCGCCCAATGCGACCGCTCCGCTGACGGCCACCTATGCTTTCGCCAATGGTGCCTACCCCACCTTTACGCCTTCGGCGGCCCTGGCCACCGCGATGGCGACCCCGACCTCGGTGTTCTTCAAGTCGCACTGGGCCTTCGGCGACAAAAGCGAAGTCAAGGACATCGCCCTGACCGGCGATTTCAAATACACGCCCAGCTTCGCCGAAGAGGCGGGCCTGGTGTTCAGCTTCGGCGGCCGCTACTCGGACCGCGAGATCGACTCCACCTATGGTCGCTATCTGGCTGACTATTCGGGCAAGGGCGAACTGCCGGCCAGCGCCCAGGGCACGACCGTCGGCGGCACGTTCGTGGACTGGACCCCACTCGGCTACTTCCAGGACGGTGCCATCGGCCTGAAGAAGTGCGACATTGCCTCGTTTGCCTGCGGGCGCTTCGGCAATTCGCCGGCTGTGATCACGCCTTACCAGACGGCGGCGTCCAACCCGTCGCGGGCGGTCACGGACAACGTCAACGGCGTGACGGCGATCTTCCAGGACTATGGCCAGATGAAAAATCCGGTCGGCTGGATCCAGGCCCTCTACCCCTCGACGAAGTTCGCCTTCTACAAGGACCCCATCGAGTCCTTCAAGATCCGCGACAAGACCACCTCGACCTACGCCATGGCCGACCTGGGCGACATGGACGACGCCTATCACATCAATGCCGGCGTCCGCATCGTGAACACCAAGCTGGTCATCGACGCCTCCAACACGCCGGTCACGCCGCTGTGGTGGGGCACCGACAGCTGGAACGGCGTACTCAAGAACCCTGACTCCTCCCGCACGGTTCGCGAATACACTGACGTCCTGCCCAGCCTGTCGGGTGTGTTCGAGATCAACGACACCGACAAGGTCCGCGCCAGCGCGGCCCGTGTGGTCTCGTCCCAGAACCTGTTCGACCTGGGCCAGGGCGCTTCGTACAACTTCACGCGCTCGTCCAATCCAGGCCCCAACCTGGACAAGTTCCTCTACACCAACGGCAGCGGCGGCAATCCCAACCTGGACCCCTTCCGGGCCTCGCAGTTCGACATCGCCTATGAGCGCTACTTTGGTGCCCAGGGTCTGATTTCGGGCGGCTTCTTCTACAAGACCGTCGACAGCTTCATCGTCTCCAACACCTACAGCATCTCGGTGAAGGACCAGTCGGTCGTGGGCAGCTCGGTCGGGCCGTTCTCGTCGGTGGTCAATGGCGAAGGCGGCACCATCAAGGGTGTCGAACTGCAGGCGCAATACGCCTTCGACTTCGGGTTCGGCTTCACGGCCAACTACACCTACTCGGACTCCAAGTCGCCCTACAGCAACGACTTTTCCAAGAGCCTGCCGATCCCGGGCGTCTCCAAGACGGCCTTCAACCTGCAGGGCTACTACGAGGCCGGGCCGTTCTCCTCGCGCCTGTCCTATGCCTGGCGTGACAAGGCCTATCTGGGCAACTTCGGCTTTGGTTCCGGCGCGGACGTCCACACCCTGGGGATCTACAACAAGGCCTATGGCCAGTTGGACGGCCAGGTCGCCTATGCGGTGACCCCGGCCCTGAAGATCACCCTGGAAGGCTCCAACCTGACCAAGCAGGACGCCGAAACCTACCTGCAGTTCCCCGGCCTGCCGTTCCGCTTTGTCGGCGGCGACCGTCGCGTCTCGATCGGCGCCCGGTTCAAGCTGGGACTGTAATCCGACCTGACGGAGGGCTTTGGTCTCCCCCACCCTCTGTCTAAACTTTACCGGGGCCGCCTTCCTGCGAGGCGGTCCCGGACTTGTGTCTGGCGTATGGCCGATCATGATCGCCGGAGCCCGAGGAGTTCGCCCGTGATTGATCCCAAGACCGACAACCTGCCCGGGTCCATCGTCATCCTGGGTGGCGGAACGGCAGGCTGGATGGCCGCGGCCCTTCTGGCCCGCGCCCTGGGCCGGCGCTGCGCAATCACCCTCGTCGAGTCCGCCGAGATCGGCACGGTGGGTGTCGGCGAAGCCACCATTCCCCCCATTCGCGGCTTCAACCAGACGCTTGGCCTGAACGAGGCCGAATTCGTCCGCGAGACCAAGGGCACCTACAAGCTGGGGATCGAGTTCCACGGCTGGACCCGGCCCGGCGAAGCCTATTTCCACCCGTTCGGCGTCTATGGGACCGCCCCCGACCCCGGCTATTTCCATCACTACTGGCTGAAGCTGAGGGCGCTGGGCCGAGCGGGGCCACTAGACGACTATTCCCTGTGCGCCCAGGCGGCCCGCCGGGGGCGCTTTGGCCAGCAGAGCCAGGATCCACGCTCGCCGCTGTCGACCTTCGGATCGGCCTTCCATTTCGACGCCGGCCTCTATGCCCGCTTCCTGCGGACCTATGCCGAGCGCCTGGGCGTCACCCGCATCGAGGGCAAGGTCGCCCGCGTCGCCCAGCGTGGCGAAGACGGGTTCATCGAGGCCCTGCACCTGGAAGGCGACCGCCGCGTCGCGGGTGATTTCTTCATCGACTGCTCGGGCTTCCGTGGCCTGCTGATCGAGGAGGCCCTGAAGACCGGCTACGAGGACTGGTCGCACTGGCTGCCCTGCGACCGCGCCATGGCCATGCCCTGTACGCGCGAGGGCGCGCCGCCGCCCTTCACCCGGTCAACGGCCCAGGCGGCCGGCTGGATCTGGAACATCCCGCTGCAGCACCGCGACGGCAACGGCTATGTCTATTCCAGCCAGTTCATCGACGACGACGCGGCCGAAGCGACCCTGCGCGCCAGCCTGGGCGGCGCGCCCTTGGCCGAACCCAACCGCCTTCGGTTCGTCACCGGACGGCGCAAGAAGGCCTGGAACAAGAACGTGCTCAGCCTGGGTCTGGCCAGCGGATTTATCGAGCCCCTGGAATCGACCAGCATCCACATGATCCAGGCCGGGCTGCTGAAGTTCCTGTCGGTCTTCCCCGGCAAGACTTGGGATCCGGTCCAGGCCGACGACTACAACGACCGCATCCAGCTGGATTTCGAGCGCATCCGCGACTTCATCGTCCTGCACTATCACGCCAACCAGCGCGACGAGCCGCTGTGGCGGTCACGCCGCGAAATGCAGATTCCCGAAACCCTGGCCCGGCGCCTGGCCCTGTTCCGCGCCTGCGGGCGGCTGTCCCAGCATCCCGAAGAGATGTTCACCGCCACCAGCTGGCAGGCGGTTCTGGACGGCCAGGGCGTGCATCCACGGTCCTATGACCCGCTGGTGGATCTGCACGACATCGACCGCGTCGGCGCCGAGTTCGAGCAGGTCCGCCGGGAGATCCGCCAGACCGCCGAGGCCATGCGGCGTCACGCCGACAGCCTGCCCTCGATGGCCATGGCCTGACCGATCAGGTCTCGCTCGGGCGGTCTCGGGCGGCGGCGATGGCCGGATCGCGGCGAAAGCGCACCATGATCTCCACGCCATCGCGGCGCTCGCTCAGGGCCTGACGAACCATGGCCAGCAGCGTCTCGTCCGAGACGTGAAGGTCAACGATCTGGGCGGAGTCCTCATAGACGACGTGAGAGTGTGGCTCGGCCACGGTGTCGAACACCAGCTCCGTCGTGGTGGTGGGCAACCGCCCGATCAGGCCGTGGTCGGCCAGGGCTTCCAGATACCGGGCAAGGTCGGCATGGGTCACCGCAAGGCCAGATTCGGCGGCCATGTCAGCCACCTCCGGCAGGGTCAAATGGGTGTCCGGCGCGGTCCGCAGCATCGCCAGAACCCGCGCGAGCACGCCATGGCCCGCCAGACCGGCGCGGCGCAGCTCCTCGCGAAACACGGCTTCCACCGTATTTGGCATCTCTTGTCTCCTCCCGGAGTCGGGACCGATCGCAGTCATGCAGCGCTGCGATCTGGCCCGGGCAAGAACACCGGGACGCGGCTGGGTGTCAGTCGCGTCCCGGGTTTTCTCGAGTGATCAAGCGAGGTCGAAGCGGTCCAGGTTCATCACCTTGGTCCAGGCCGCCACGAAGTCGCCGACGAACTTGGCCTTCGCGTCGCTCTGGGCATAGACCTCGGCCAGGGCTCGCAATTGCGAGTTCGAGCCGAACACCAGATCGACGCGCGTGGCCGTCCACTTCGGCGCGCCGGTGGTGCGATCGCGACCTTCGAACTGCGCCTCCGCCTCAGACGTCGCCGACCAGACCGTGCGCATGTCCAGCAGGTTGACGAAGAAGTCGTTCGTCAGAACGCCCGGCTGGGTCGTGAACACGCCGTGCGCGGCGGCGTCGGCATTGGCGCCCAGCACCCGCAGACCACCCACCAGCACCGTCATCTCGGGCGCGGTCAGGGTCAGCAGTTGAGCCCGGTCGATCAGAAGTTCCTCGGCGGTGAGGGTGTATTCCGTCTTCAGATAGTTGCGGAACCCGTCGGCGGTCGGCTCAAGCACCGAGAACGACTCGATGTCAGTCTGCGCCTGCGAGGCGTCGGTGCGCCCCGGCGTGAACGGGACCGCCACCTCATGACCGGCGGCCTTGGCCGCCTGCTCGACGGCCGCCCCCCCCGCCAGCACGATCAGGTCGGCCAGCGAGATCTTCTTGCCCCCGGTCTGCTCGGCGTTGAAGGTCGCCTGGATCGCCTCCAGCCCCGCCAGCACGGTGGCCAGGACGGGCGGCTGGTTGACGGCCCAGTCCTTTTGCGGCGCCAGGCGGATGCGCGCGCCATTGGCCCCGCCCCGCTTGTCCGATCCCCGGAAGGTCGAGGCCGAGCCCCAGGCGACGCTGACCAACTGCGAGACCGACAGGCCCGAGGCCAGCACCCTGGTCTTCAGATCGGCAATATCGGCCGCATTGACCAGCGGGTGATCGAGCGCGGGAACGGGATCCTGCCAGATCAGCTCTTCCTTCGGCACCAGCGGGCCGCGATAGCGGGCGATGGGCCCCATGTCGCGGTGGGTCAGCTTGAACCAGGCCCGGGCGAAGGCGTCGGCGAACTGATCCGGGTTCTCGTGGAAGCGCTTGGAAATCGGCCCATAGATCGGGTCGAACCGCAGCGCCAGATCCGTCGTCGCC
This sequence comes from Caulobacter sp. AVps18, assembly GCF_058681425.1. Lineage (NCBI taxonomy): Bacteria > Pseudomonadati > Pseudomonadota > Alphaproteobacteria > Caulobacterales > Caulobacteraceae > Caulobacter > Caulobacter sp. AVps18. The sequence continues at coordinate 2,581,892 of NZ_CM178737.1, read as the reverse complement.
ATCATCGGCGCGTGGCGCTTTGAGGGATCGTGGGCGTCAGGCACCAGGGTCCTGGCCGCCGGATCCTTCGGCGTCCACTGCTGGGCACCGGCCGGGCTCTTGGTCAGCTCCCACTCGTGGCCGAACAGCGTGTCGAAATAGCCGTTGTCCCACTTGGTGGGATTGGGCTTCCAGGCACCCTCAAGGCCGCTGGTGATGGTGTGGACGCCCTTGCCGCTTTCCCAGCTATTGCGCCAGCCAAGGCCCTGCTCGACGATACCGGCCCCCTCGGGCTCGACCCCGACATGGGCTGCGTCACCCGCGCCGTGCGCCTTGCCGAAGGTGTGGCCACCGGCGATCAGCGCCACAGTTTCCTCGTCATTCATGGCCATCCGCGCGAAGGTCTCGCGGATATCATGCGCCGAGGCCAGCGGATCGGGCTTACCGTTCGGGCCTTCGGGATTGACGTAGATCAGACCCATCTGAACAGCGGCCAGCGGCTTGTCCAGTTCGCGCTCGCCCTTGTAGCGCGCGTCGCCCAGCCAGGTGTCCTCGGCACCCCAGTGGACGTCTTCCTCCGGCTCCCAGGTGTCTTCCCGGCCAAAGCCGAAGCCGAAGGTCTTGAAGCCCATGGTCTCCATGCCGACGTCGGCGGCGATGATCATCAGGTCGGCCCAGCTGATCTGGTTGCCGTACTTCTGCTTGATCGGCCAGATCAGGCGGCGGGCCTTGTCGAGGTTGCCGTTGTCAGGCCAGCTGTTGAGCGGCGCAAAGCGCTGCTGGCCCGCGCCAGCTCCCCCGCGACCATCGCCGGTGCGATAGGTGCCGGCGCTGTGCCAGGCCATACGGACAAAGAACGGGCCGTAGTGGCCATAGTCGGCCGGCCACCAGTCCTGCGAGTCGGTCATCAGCGCCGCCAGGTCCTTCTTCAGGGCCTCGACATCCAGCTTCTCGACCTGCTCGGCATAGCTGAAGGCCGGGGAGAACGGGCTGACCAGCGACGAGTGCTGCGACAGGATCTTCAGGTTCAGCTGGTTGGGCCACCAGTCACGGTTCGAGCGCCCCCCGAAGCTGGTGTGGAACCGTACGCCGTGATTCAGCGGGCACTTGCTTGTGGGTTCGACGATATCGCTGCCGTCCATGATGGGCTCCGTTCTTGGCTGGATTGACGGGATCCGTCGGGGATCGCCGCAGGGTTGGGCGTGCGAACGCGCAGGCGTCCGGGATCTGCCGGCGACTGTCCGCCGGAGGTCTGTGAATGGGACTTGGGATCCCGGCGTTGCTCCCTTGCGGCGCTCTCTGTCGGATCGCCTACCCAAGTTTTTGCGCATTCAACCGATAAAGAGAAGCGCGAAAGTTCAATAGCTACGATAGGCTACACCTATGACACTTCTCCGGACGCGCCGATGAACCTGCGAGACCTGCGCTATCTGCTGGCCATGGCCGAGCATGAGCATTTCGGGCGCGCGGCCCGCGCCTGCGGCATCAGCCAGCCGACCCTGTCGGTGCAGATCCGCAAGCTGGAAGACCTGCTGGGCGTCGCCCTGTTCGAGCGCACCAGCAAGGCGGTCACGCCGACCTTCGCCTGCCAGCAACTGATCGGTCATGCACGCGACGCCGTGGCGGCGGCCGAGGCGATCCTGGCCACGGCCCGCAACCTGCGCGACCCGCTGGCGGGCCCCTTCCGGCTGGGCATCATTCCAACCCTGGCGCCCTATCTGCTGCCGCTGGTCTTCGCCCCCCTGCGTCAGGCCCTGCCCGACCTTGAGATCGAGCCCTGGGAAGACCAGACCACCGCCCTGCTGGAGCGGCTGAGGTCTCACGAACTGGACGCCGCCCTGCTGGCCACCGAAGTGGACGGACCCGACCTGGACAGCCAAGCGCTATTCGACGAGCCCTTCCTGGCTGCCCTGCCGCCCGATCACCCCCTGGCGGCACGGCCGGTGGTGGACCAGACAGATCTGGCGCGCGACATCCTGGTCCTGGCCGACGGTCACTGCCTGCGCGACCAGACCATGGCCGCCTGCGGTCCGGGCGCGGCCCTTGGGGGCACCCTGCGCGCAGCCAGCCTCTCGACCCTGCTCAACATGGTGGCCGCCGGCTATGGCACGACCCTGATCCCGGGACTGGCGGCCGGCGCGGCGCAGGACGCCGGGATCGTGCTGCGTCCCCTGGCCACCCAGACCGGGCGAACCGTACGCATCGCATGGCGCACGCACTTTCCGCGCCGTGCGGCGGTCGAGGCTGTAGGTCAGGTGATCGCAACCCGCCTGCACGGTTTTGCCAGGGGCGCAGCGGCGGGAAGCCTGTAGGCGAGGCTTCCTCGCCGCCAGCGAAGCGAAACGCTCTCCATTACATTTCGTTTACGTCCGTAATCGTTGATTGACCAGATCGATTACATGCGTAATCGATAAGAGGAACACGGAGACCCTCCCATGCGGATCAGTACGGCCGAAAGTCAGGTGATGAAGGCGTTGTGGGCCAACAGCCCCCTCAGCGCCGAAGAGATCATCGCCGCCCTGCCCGATGGTCAGGACTGGGCCGACGCCACGGTAAAGACCCTGCTCAACCGCCTGCTGAAGAAGGACGCCATTGCGGCGGATCGCGACGGCCGGCGCTTTCTGTATCGGCCGCTGGTCGCCCATGCAGACTATCTGCACGCCGAAAGCCAGGGCCTGCTGGACCGTCTGTTCGATGGCCGCCTGGCCCCGCTGGTCAGCCACTTTTCGCAACGCGACAAGCTGAGCGCCGACGACATCGCCGAACTTCGCCGCATTCTGGAGGCCATCGACGATGATAAATGAGCTTCCCGCGCTGTTGCTGCGCGCCAATCTGGCCATCGGCGCCGCGATCCTGCTGGTGCTGGTGCTGCGCCGCCCGGTGCGCGCCCTGTTCGGAGCCCGCGCGGCCTATGGCCTGTGGATCATCGCGCCGCTGGCGACGATCGCTGTCCTGCTGCCGGCGCGAACCGTGCTGGTTCCCGCACCGGTCCGCCCCTCGGTCGAAAGCGTTTCGGAAAGGCCTTCCGCCGTCGCCGCAGCGCCGGCCCGGATGGCGGCCGTCGGCATGGTCAAACAGAGCCTGCGCCCCTACCGGCCACGTGACGCCCTCATCGTCGTCTGGGCACTGGTCGCGCTGCTGGCGCTGGGAGTGCAGGCCGAACGCCAGCGCCGGTTCCTGAAATCGCTGGGCCGACTGCGTGAAGACAAGGGGCTGTTCCATGCCGAACACCCCGGCGTCGGCCCCGCCGTCATCGGGGCTCTGATCCCTCGCGTGGTGCTGCCGGCAGACTTCACCCTGCGCTTCACCCCTGAGGAGCAGGCCCTGATCCTGGCTCACGAGCGCAACCACCTGTCGGTGGGCGACGCCCAGATCAACGCCCTGACCACCGCTGTCCAGTGCCTGTTCTGGTTCAATCCGCTGGTTCACCTCGGTGCCAACCGTCTGCGAGTCGATCAGGAGATCGCCTGCGACGCCGCCGTCCTGACCCGCTTCCCCGTCGCGCGCCGGGCCTATGGCGAGGCGATGCTGAAAACCCAACTGGCGCCCCATGCGCCGCCGCTTGGCTGCCACTGGCCAGCCTCGGCCAACGGGCAACTCAAGGAGAGATTCGTCATGCTGAAGGACCATCGCCAAGGCGCCCGCCGCCGTCTGGCCGGTGCCGCTTCCGTCGCCGTCCTGGCGCTCGGGGCCGGGTTCGCTGCCTGGGCGGCCCAGCCGGCGCGCCCGGTCCACGACCGCCCCGGCGTCTCGGCCCACGACCGCGCCCGCGATATCGCCAGCCCGCTGTACCGCGCAGTGACCGAGCGTGACCTGGCCAAGGCCCGATCGCTGATCGCGGCCGGCGCCAAGGTGGACTTCGAGGCCAAGGGCGATGGTACCCCCCTGATCGAGGCCGCCCGCTCAGGTCAGACGGACATGGTCAGGCTGCTGCTGGCCAGCGGCGCCGATCCCGATCTGGCCGTACGCGGCGACGGCTCGCCGCTGATCAACGCCGTCCAGTCGGGCGACCCGGCCGTGATCCGCCTCCTGATCGACAAGGGTGCCAACGTGAACAAGGTCGTACCCAGCGACGGCACACCGCTGCTGCTGGCCGCCCGCAGTGGTCGCGCCGACCTGGTGGCCTTGCTGCTGGATGCGGGCGCCGACGTAAATCTGGCGGTGCCCGGCGATGGCAATCCGCTGATCGTCGCGGCCTCGGGCGGTCAACTGGACACCGTGCGCCTGCTGGTCGAGCACGGTGCCTCGGTGGAGTCGTTTGTCTATGGCGACGAGACCCCGCTGATCAATGCCGCCCAGTCTGGCCACCTGTCGACTGTGGCCTACCTGATCGACAAGGGCGCCGACGTGAACCGCGCCGTGCCGTCCAATCCTGGCCAGACCCGCTCGCCGCTCGGCGAAGCCGTCAAGCGCGGCCACACCGCCGTCGCCGACTACCTCAGGGCCAAGGGCGCGCGCGCCTAAGCCGCGCGCCCTTCATCCCCCAAAACAATCTGACAGGAAACACGATGGCTTTCATCGACGCCAAAGCCTTGCCTGACGCCAGCCGGATCGAGGCCGATCTGGTCATCATCGGCGGCGGCCTGGCCGGCATCACCCTGGCCCGGGAACTGGCCGGCGGACCGATCAAGGTCGCGGTCCTGGAAGCCGGCGGCCGCGAAATCGATATGGAAAACCAGGCCCTCTACGCCGGAACGGGCGTGATGCGCGACCCTGACAACGCGGGCCGTCCCTTCGACGACTACCCCGTTCAGTCGCGGATCCGCGCCCTGGGCGGCTCGGGTCACGTCTGGGGCGGCAAGTGCGGGCCGCTGGACCCCGCCGACTTCGCCGCCCGCGACTGGGCGCCGAACAGCGGCTGGCCGATCAGCCGCGAGCAACTGCAGCCCTTCTATGATCGGGCCTGCGACCTGATGGAGATTCCCCGGTTTGGTCCGCAGACCCCCGTCCTGAATGACCCGGAGCGTCGCCCGCTGGACCTGGACCCGCGCGACGGCTTCTTCCCTGCGCCGCGCTATTTCACGAAGATCTCGGGCGGGGCCGACAAGGCCGCTTTCGACGCCTTTTGCACCGACTTCGCCAGCGCGCCAAACATCACCGTCTATCTGCATGCCAATGTCACCCGCATCCGCCAGACGGCCAAGGGCGACGCCGTCGCAAGTCTGGACATCGCCTGCCTGGACGGCAAGCGCCACACCGTCACGGGGAAGACCTATGTACTGGCCACGGGCGGCATCGAGAACGTGCGCCTGATGCTGGCCTCGGACGGAATCGGCAACCGTCATGACCTGGTCGGCCGCTTCTTTCAGGGCCATGTCACCCATTCCATGGACGGCGACGCCGAGACCGAAGGCTCGGCCGTCAACATCTCACGCAGCGGCTCGATGGAGCTCTATGTTCCCAAGGGCCGCGCCCAGCCGCACTGCGTGATCGGCAGCGGCCTTGCGGGGCAAGCCCGCATGAAGGCCGGCAATTTCACCCTCACCCTCTACAATGGCGGAGAGCCCGGAACAGGAACCCCGACCCAGGCCGAGACCCGGGCCATCCGCCAGACGGCGACGCGGGTTGATGGCGGCGTCGGCGAGGGCCAGCTGCTGGGCTGCTTTGCCATGACCGAGCAGTTCCCCAATCTCGACAGCCGCGTCACCCTGGATCCCGCCAGCCTCGACCCCCTGGGCATGCCCCGCATCCGCCTGGAATGGGTGTATTCGGCCAGGGACTGGGACAGCTTCGAGCGCTCGACTGCGGGCATGGCCGACGCCCTGGGCGCGTCGGAACAGGGCCGCCTGTGCTGGCCGGTTCAGCGCGGCGACTACGTGGCCAACTGCAGCGCCTCACGCCACCACATGGGCACGACGCGGATGCATGCCGACCCGAAACGGGGCGTGGTCGATCCTGACGGCCGCGTCCATGACACGGCCAATCTCTATGTCGCCGGCAGCTCGGTGTTTCCCACCTCGGGCATCGTCAATCCGACCCTGACGATCCTGGCCCTGACCATGCGCCTGGCCGATCACCTGAAACTTGAGATGGGAGCCGCCCGATGAGCGCCCTGCACCGCCGCGACCTCCTGGCCGCCCTGCTGGCCCTGACCGCCGCCGGCGGCCTGCCCGCCCTGGCCCGCGCCGCCGAACCGGCCGGCGCGTTTCAGGACCTCGACGTCGCCGCCGTGGAGCGCATAGGCCGCGCCTGGCTGGCGGCCCATCCCGACGCCAGCGCCAGGAGCCTGGGCCGCAGGCTGTTTCCGGGCGGGCGCAACGCCGGGACCCTGACCGAACTGCGCCGACGCGTCACGGACGACTTCCGGCGCGGTGAGGTGTTCATCCATCGCGGCTGGCGACTGGCCGATACCGAAGGCGCGCTGTTTGGCCTCCTGGCCCTGGGCAACACCGCCGGTGCCGGGGCGTAAACCCCGGGGGCGCCGCTTCAGGGCTGGATCGCCGCCTCGAAGGCCTCGAAGTCCCGCTCCAGCCGCCATTGCAGCGCCGCCTTGGGGCTGGACGCCAGGAAGGCCTCGCAGGTCGCCCCGGCCTTGAGGCAGGCGGCAACCGGCGTCCGCTCGCCGGCCCAGAGGCTGGGACCCGGCACAAAGGCATAGGTCAGACTGTCGCGCGCCATGGCCTTCAGGTCGCCATAGCGCAGACCGTGCTCGGTGGCCGCCCGCATGTATTCATGCGTCAGGTCGATGCGCGAGACGCCCTCGTCGTCGGTGGACAGCACGACCGGCACACCCGCCTTGCGATAGAGGGCCAGGGGGTGATCCTTGCCCTTCACGCCCAGGATGACGTCATTGCTGGTCAGGTTGATCTCGACCGCCACGCGGTCGCGGGCCATCCGGGCCAGCAGGGCCGGGGCGCCGGTCTCATAGGCGATGTCGATGCCATGGCCGATCCGCTTGGCACCCGCCACCTCGACCGCCTCGCGGATGTGGAAGGTGAGGTCGCGGGGGGAAACCAGGCCCAGGGTCAGCTCGCCCGCATGCAGGGCCATGGGAACCTTGGGATAACGGCCCGCAAGATACTGGAACATCCGCATGTGCAGCGAATAGTCGGCCAGCGAGATCGGATCGTCTTCCGGATTGACGATATTGACGCCGACAAAGCGCGGGTCGGCGTCCACCAGGGCGAACGCGGCCAGCATCTGGGCGAAGACGAATCCCGAGGCCTGGGCCCGCTCGACAAAGGGCTGAATGCCGATCACCACCGCGCACGGACCGGCCTTGGCGACGACGCCCGGCTTGCAGCCCTGGCGGCGATCGGCCTCCAATTGGGCCGCGTCCATCTCGCGGCGCACCTGCTCGACCATGGCCGGCAGGCCGGGCTTCAGGCGAGCGAAGCTGGCGTCAAAGTCGCCGTTCCAGGCCCCCTGCCCGGCCACGGCGAAGGCGCGCATGGTGTTGGGATTGCCCGAGCTTTCCACATAGCTGACATGGTCAGCGGCGGCGTATTCGCGGGTCACGGCGATCATCGGGCCGATATTATTGACGGCGGCGGCGGCGAAGCGCGCGAAGGTCGAGAAGAACTGGTCGTGGCCCGAGGCGGCGGCGGCCGGGTCCGGCGTAAAGTTGCGCACCGACAGGGCGTCGATCACGCGATTATAGAGCACCGGATCACGTCGCCCCAGGTCCTTGGCGGCCACCTTGCCGGGCGCGTCGCAGGGTCCCGGTGCAATGGAGGGCGGGACGCTGGTGGTCACGCACAGGCCATCTTCACCCGCCCAGGCCAGGAAGTCCTCGGCATAGGGCGCGCCCCACAGGTGATTGTGCAGGTCGCCGCCCTTGGGCATGGTCTGCAGAAACAGGCGCAGCTGGGCGCCGTCGCCGACCACGGCGTCGAACCGGGCGGCGGCCCGCGCTTCAGCCGAGACCGGCGGCGCAGGCGCGGCCTTTGCCGAGACGACAGCCAGCCCGCAGAACACTCCGGCCAGCATCGCCCGCCTCGCACCGCCTCGCCAGGATCTCGTCATCGCTCACCTCTTTTACGGGGTTCTTTAGCAGCGTGATTTGCGACGCTTGGCAAATCCAAGCCCGCCATCGCGCCGTTTTCCGGTAGCCCTGCCCCCTTGACGAGCGTCTTGATGGCGCAATGGCCATTCACAATTTGCAGCGCCGGCCGTAAGCCCTGCAAAACACATAAAGTTCAGGGAGTGAACCATGCGCGAGATCCAGCATTTCATCGGCGGCGCGGCCGTCAGCGGCGTCTCTGGCCGGTTCGGCGACGTGTTCAATCCCAATACCGGCGAGATCCAGGCTCGCGTGCAGCTGGCCACCGACGCCGAGCTGGACGCGGCCGTGCAGAACGCCGCCCGGGCCCAGATCGACTGGGCCGCCACCAATCCCCAGCGCCGGGCGCGGGTGATGTTCGAGTTCAAGCGCCTGATCGAGCGCGACATGAACAGCCTGGCCGAAATCCTCTCGTCCGAGCACGGCAAGGTCATCGCCGACTCCAAGGGCGACATCCAGCGCGGCCTGGAGGTGATCGAGTTCGCCTGCGGCATCCCCCACATCCTGAAGGGCGACTATACCGACGGTGCCGGCCCCGGCATCGACGTCTATTCGATGCGCCAGCCGCTGGGCGTCTGCGCCGGCATCACCCCGTTCAACTTCCCGGCCATGATCCCGATGTGGATGTTCGGCATCTCGATCGCCGTGGGCAACACCTTCATCCTCAAGCCCTCGGAGAAGGATCCGACCGTGCCGGTGAAGCTGGCCGAGCTGATGATGGAGGCCGGGGCTCCGGCAGGCGTGCTGAACGTCGTGCACGGCGACAAGAGCGCGGTCGACGCCATCCTGGCCCACCCGGATATCAAGGCCGTCAGCTTCGTCGGCTCATCCGACATCGCCCACTATGTCTACCAGACCGGCACCGCTAACGGCAAACGCGTCCAGGCCATGGGCGGGGCCAAGAACCACGGCATCGTCCTGCCCGACGCCGACCTCGACCAGGTGGTCAAGGACCTGTCGGGCGCGGCCTTCGGCTCGGCCGGCGAGCGCTGCATGGCCCTGCCGGTGGTGGTGCCGGTGGGCAAGGCCACGGCCGATGAACTGCGCGAGCGGATGATCGCCGAGATCGAGACCCTGAAGGTCGGCGTCTCCAGCGACCCCGCCGCCCACTACGGCCCGGTGGTCAGCGCCGCCCACCGCGACAAGATCGCCGACTATATCCGCCTGGGCGTCGAGGAAGGGGCCGAGCTGGTCGTCGACGGGCGCGACTTTGCGCTGCAGGGCTTCGAGAAGGGCTTCTTCATCGGCCCGTCGCTGTTTGACGGCGTGAAGAAGGGCATGAAGACCTATAACGAAGAGATCTTCGGTCCGGTCCTGCAGATCGTCCGTGCCGAGAGCTTCGAAGAGGCCATCGCCCTGCCGTCGGAGCACCAGTACGGCAACGGGGTGGCGATCTTCACCCGTAACGGCCGGGCCGCCCGCGAGTTCGCCGCCCGGGTCAATGTCGGCATGGTCGGCATCAATGTGCCCATCCCGGTGCCGGTGGCCTATCACAGCTTCGGCGGCTGGAAGCGGTCTGGCTTTGGCGACACCAACCAGTACGGCACCGAGGGCGTGAAGTTCTACACCAAGGTCAAGACCGTCACCGCCCGCTGGCCCGAGGGCGCGGTCGAGGACAGCGCCTTCGTCATCCCGACGATGAAATAGGACACGGCCGCCATGACCCGCATCGCCTTCATCGGCCTCGGCAATATGGGCGGCGGCATGGCCGCCAACCAGGCCAAGGCCCAGCACCACGTCACCGCCTTCGACCTGTCGGCGGCGGCGGTGGAGCGTGCCGTTGCGGCCGGCTGCCACCCGGCCTCATCCGTCGCCGAGGCGGTGGCCGAGGCGCAGGTCGTGATCACCATGCTGCCGGCCGGGCCGCATGTGCGCTCGGTCTATGGCGAGCAGATCATCGCCCATGCCCCGAAAAGCGCCCTGCTGATCGACTGCTCGACCATCGATGTCGACAGCGCCCGGGCCGTCGCGGGCCAGGCGACCCAAGCGGGCTTCCGCTTCGCCGACGCCCCGGTATCCGGCGGGATCATGGCCGCCGAGGCCGGGACCCTGGCCTTCATGGTCGGCTGTGATGCGGCCGATTTCGCGGCCGTCGAGGCGGCCCTGGCCCCCATGGCCCGGATCGTCATCCACGCCGGCGACCACGGCGCCGGCCAGGCGGCCAAGATCTGCAACAACATGCTGCTGGGCATCAGCATGCTGGGGACCTGCGAGGCCTTTGCCCTGGCCGAAAAGCTGGGCCTGGCCGCCGATCGCTTCTTCGAGATCGCCAGCAAGTCCTCGGGCCAGTGCTGGTCGGTCTCGACCTATTGCCCGGTGCCCGGCGTCGGCCCCGCCACCCCGGCCGACCGTAACTATGAGGGCGGTTTCGCCACCGCCATGATGCTGAAAGACCTGAAACTGGCCCAGGACGCCGCCGCCCGCGCCGGGGCCAGCACCCCGCTGGGGGCCCAGGCCGAAGCCCTCTACGCCCTGTTCGACGCCAACGGCTACGGCGGCAAGGACTTCTCGGCGGTGCTGCAGCTGCTGCGAGGGCGGCTGGGCGAGTTGGGCTGAGCCCCCCCTACCCGCTCATCCCCGACCCATGCGGGCCTTCCGCCGGCTCAGCTTGGGTCCCCGCTTTCGCGGGGATGAGCGGTGAAAAATGATGGCACAGGTTCGCAGCCTCGCCGGAATTTCACCGGCAAGTGTGGGGAGGCGGCGGAGCGTCCGGGCCACGCCCGGATGTGTGTTTGTAGAGGAGTACCGTTTCGGCCTGAGCCGGAGCGCTCCGCAGGATCGGTGGACGAAAGCCTTCGGGGCGCGGGGTTTTAACCCGCTTCCAAAAGAGGCCTCCGGCGGGCGGGGAGATGGCGCTCCCCGGACCGTCCAGGCGATTTCAGCCCGGACCTGGGGCGCCTCGCGGGCGTCGCCAAAGGGTGTTCCCGGCGGTCCCGGCCTGGCCTCAACGCAGCGCCCCTATCGGCTGTCCTGCTCCGCCAGACCCTGCCGGGCCTTCAAACGACGGCCGACGGACGCTTCCCGCTCGACCCTCCCCACCACCCGTCAGGTCGCCAGCTGGACGGCCTCCCCCGTGGCGGGGCGAAGAGAACTATGCGGCCAGTTTGAGGGGGTGTGCGTCGATTTTTGATCGTGACGGTGGTGGCGTGGGTCAGGGCGTTGAATTTGCTGGGGTCTGGGTGGGGCTATGCCCGTGCGACAACGGGGATAGCGCGCATTTTTCCCTCTTCCAAAGGGAGAGGGAGGGGCCCGCCGCGAAGCGGTGGGAGGGTGAGGGGTTACACCGTGTCCGGACAAGGCAGGATCGAAGCAACTACGCCCATCAGCCCCGCCACCTGAGCCCACCACCCAAATACTCCAGCCCATCCGGCAACCGCTGAAACCCCTCACCCTCCCACCGCCTCCGGCGGCGGGCCCCTCCCTCTCCCTCTGTGTTTGGACCGGGGACATCCGTGACAGGTGTTCGGAGACATCCGTGACAGGTTGAGGATGCTATTTTGCGGTCCTCAGGTCGATGGTTTTGAGACGTTGGGTCTGGAAGAAGACGTCGAAGACGCCATCGGTCTGGGTGGCTCGCAGGGCGACAGCTTTTCCAGCGAAGGCTTTTGGGACCTTGAGCGGACGGTTGGCAAAACTGAGATGGCCCCCTTGCTGGACCCGGCGAACCTGGTCGTCGGGTCCGTACTCGAAGGGCGGGATGACGGGCTGGTAGGGCCTTGGACTGTGTCGGTAGCGATCGACGGGAACCGCCATGTCCAGGGCCTGGTGAGGCCGGACCAGATTGTAGATGTCGCGCCAGTGATCGAGCGCGCGGGCCGCATGGTCGAGGGTCTCGAAGGGGGTGCTCAGGGCCTCGGCCTTTAGGGTGCGATGGAAGCGCTCGTCCTTGCCCAAGGTCTGGGGATGATAGGGCCGGGAGTGGCTGATGCGCACGCCCAGCTCGATCAGCCACACGCCCAGCGGGGTGTAGGGATCGCCGGGGCCGTTGCCCCAGGGCGAGCCGTTGTCGGTGGCGATGCGCCAGGGCAGACCATAGCGCGTAAAGGCCTGGATCAGTTGATCCTTGACGGTCTGGGTCTTCTGGTTGGCGCAGGCGGCCAAGACCACGGCAAACCTCGAGTGGTCGTCCAGCACCGTCAGGGGATGCAGTCGCCCTGAGCCCAGGGCCACGTGGCCCTTGAAGTCCATCTGCCACAGATCGTTGGGCTGGGGATGCTCGAAGCGGATGAAAGGCTGAGCGCCGCCGCCTTCACCGCCCAGCGCCACACCACCCCGGCGCAGGATCTGGGTTACCGTCGAGGGGGCTGGAGCCTCAAGCCCCTCACGCCGCAGCACCGCCGCGATCTTGCGGCCACCCCAGGCCGGATGCTCCGCACGGACCTGAAGCGTCGCATCCTCAACCGCCGTCTCCGTGCGCCGGGGCGAGGTCCGCGGTCGGCGAGATCGCGCCTCAAGGCCCGCATCGCCTTGCTCCCGATAGCGCGCCATGAGCCGGTAGCCCAGCGTCGCGCTGACCCCGAACCGCCGGCAAAGCTCCCGCCTGTTACAGCCTTCAACCAAGGCCAGCCGTACAAACTCCCGTTTGCGATCCATCGCAGACACCCCCGTGAACGGCATCCCGACCTCCCTCTGAGATCGGAAAATGTGTCACGGATGTCTCCGAACACCTGTCACGGATGTCCCCGGTCCAAACACTCTGGAAGAGGGATTTGGCGCGCGCGCCTCCACCGTTCGGGCTTATCGGTTAGCGATAATCAGTGTGTGTCCCTGTTTGACCTGTTTGATACTTCCGTCCTCAATACTGACCGTTTATGGCATGGCGCGCAGCGGTGGGAGGGGTTTCCCCTTTAGCCAGCGCTGTCCGCCTCTCTAGGATTGAGCGATGGTGACCACGGACGCACTGGCTGACATCGGACACGCCGCAGAAGAAAGGGGCGACTACGCTCTGGCCCTGCAGGCATTCGAGCGCGGGGCTGAACTGGGTGACCTTATCTGTCTGGATCAATTGGCTTACATGTTCGACGTAGGTCGCGGCGTGCCAACGGACAAGACGCGGGCAATGCAACTTTATCGACGATCCTGGCGGCAACATCGCAGCACTGCCGCCTCCAATAATCTGGCGATTCTCTACCGGGAAAGAGGCGACCACCGCGCGATGTTTCGGTGGTTTCAAAGAGGTGCCGGCGTCGGTGACGGAAGCCAGCTTTTTCAGATGGCCAAGTGCTATCTCAACGGCTTGGGCGTAAGGAAATCCCAGCAGAAGGCGCTTCGATGTCTTGCCGGCGCGGTGGTTTCCGATGACATTTATGAGTGCGATCGGGAAGAAGCAGAGATGCTGCTGGCTGGTCTGCGCCCACGAGCGATCTGAACGCGACGTTCCGCGCTGGCGCGGGTCAATTGCCGGTCAGGTGCGCACCGCTTAAGGACCGCCGGTTAAGCCCAGGGCCCTCCTAATCCGCCGACCGCAACTCCGGATCCACCGGCGGCTCCAGATCCGAAGGCCCCGGATGGCCGTTCAGCGCGGCGTCCAGCTGGTCCTTGTCCAGCGCGTTCTCCCAGCGGCTGACGACGATGGTGGCCACCGCATTGCCGATGAAGTTGGTCAGGGCCCGGCACTCGCTCATGAAGCGGTCAACGCCCAGGATCAGGGCCATGCCGGCCACCGGCACCGAGGGCACCACCGACAGGGTGGCGGCCAGGGTGATGAAGCCGGCCCCGGTGACGCCCGCGGCGCCCTTGGAGCTGAGCATGGCCACGCTGAGCAACAGCAGCTGGTCGCCCAGCGACAGCTGCACGCCGGTGGCCTGGGCGATGAACAGCGCCGCCAGGGTCATGTAGATATTGGTGCCGTCCAGATTGAAGCTGTAGCCGGTGGGCACCACCAGCCCGACCACGGGTTTGGCGCAGCCGGCCCGCTCCATCTTGTCGATCAGGCTGGGCAGGGCCGATTCCGAGGAACTGGTGCCCAGCACCAGCAGGATCTCGCTCTTCAGATAGCGGATCAGCTTCAGGATCGAGAAGCCGTTGAACCGCGCCACCGCCCCCAGCACCACCAGCACGAAGACCAGCGAGGTGGCGTAGAAGGTGCCGACCAGGGCGGCCAGATTGACCACCGAGCCGATGCCATAGGCGCCGATGGTGAAGGCGAAGGCCCCGAAGGCACCGATGGGGGCGGCCTTCATCAGGATGCCGACCATGCGGAAGAAGGCGTGGGCGATCGCCTCCAGCAGGTCGACCACCGGTTTGGCCTTGTCGCCGACCATCACCAGCGAGACCCCGAACAGGATCGAGAAGAACAGCACCTGCAAAATGTCGCCGTCGGCGAAGGCCCCGGTGACCGTGGCCGGGATGATGTTGGTCAGGAAGCCGACCACCGTCGTGTCATGGGCCTTGGCGGCATAGCCGGCCACCTTGTCGCCGTTCAGGCTGGCCGGATCGATATTCATGCCCGCGCCGGGCTGGACCACATTGGCCACCACCATGCCCAGCACCAGGGCCAGGGTCGAGAAGGTGAAGAAGTAGACAAAGGCCTTCAGCACCACCCGCCCGAACTTGCCCAGGTCGCGCATGCCGGCGATGCCCGTAGCAATGGTCAGGAAGATCACCGGCGCGATCACCATCTTGACCAGCTTGATGAAGGCGTCGCCCAGCGGTTTCAGGGACTCGCCGAACTTGGGATAGAAGTGGCCGATCAGGGCTCCGGCGACGATCGCGACCAAGACCTGCACATACAGATGCGCGTACCAGGGCGTCGGGCGCGCTGGCTCGGTGGTGGCGGGGGGCGACGGGATCATCGGCAGGCTCCGGGCGCTTAAAGACCCTGTGTGTCAAGTTTGGGCGATACCGAGAAGAGTGGCCGAGTCGGCCCTGACCGGAACCCTCGAGAAAACACGCGACCCAGCCGCCTCATCTGACCAATTTTCGATCTTGTCAGACCTAGACATCACTCCATCTGCACGCCACCTTGCCCCGCTTCGGATGGGACTGACGCCGAGGTCGCCCGCCCGGCGCACTTGCAGGGAGCGACCATGATCGTGATGACGCGCCGCGCGCTGGGCCTCGCCGCCGCGCTGACCTTGGCGTTCACGGCCGCCAGCGCCCAGGATCGTGGGCATTGGACGGGAGCCTGGGCCAGCGCCCAACAGGTTCCCGAGCCGCGCAACGCCCTTCCGGCCGACGCCCTGAACGACGCCACCCTGCGCCAGATCGTCCGCCTGACCCTGGGCGGTCCGCGTCTGAAGGTGCGCGTGTCAAACGCCTTTGGAACAACGCCGCTGACCGTGACGGCCGTTCGCGTGGCCAGACCGCTGTCGCCGGACGGCGCCGCCATCGATCCGGCGACCGAGCGCGCTGTGACCTTTGCGGGGCAGGCGGGGGTCACGATCCCTGCCGGCGCCGACTATCTGTCCGACCCTGTTGACCTCCCGACCCGCGCCCTTTCCGATCTCGCCGTGACGATGCTTGTCGAGACCGCGCCCGCTCAACAGACCAGCCACCCGGGGTCGCGAGCGACCTCCTATGTGCTCCGCGGCGATCACGTCGCGGCGACCGACCTGCCCGGTGCCCTGAAAACCGACCACTGGTTCCAGCTTTCCGGGGTCGAGGTCGAGCAGGACGCGCCGGCCGGAGCGCTGGTGATCCTGGGGGACTCGATCACCGACGGCTTTGGCGTGAAGCCCAACACCAATCTGCGCTGGCCCGACGCCCTGGCCCAGCGGCTGCAGGCCGATCCCCGCACCGCCAGGCTGGCCGTGCTGACTCTGGGCATCGGCGGCAATCGCGTGCTGCTGGACGGCCTGGGCCCCAACGCCGCCGCGCGGTTTGACCGGGACGTGCTGATGCAGGCGCGCGTCAGTCACCTGATCATCCTGGAAGGCGTCAACGACCTGGGCACGCTGACCCGCGACGCCCCCGTCAGCCCGCAGGCCCATGCGGCGCTGGTCTCGCAGGTCACCATCGCCTACGCTCAGATGGTGCAGAAGGCCCGGGCGCGGGGGATCAAGGCGATCGGCGCGACCATCATGCCCTATGGCGGTTCGGCCTATTATCACCCTGACGCGCAGAACGAGCTGGACCGGCAGGCAATCAACGCCTGGATCCGTACGCCAGGAAACTTCGACGTCGTGATCGACATGGACAAGGCCCTGCGCGACCCGGCCAGGCCGGATCGACTTTCGCCGGCTTACGATTCCGGCGACCATCTGCATCCCTCGATGGAGGGCTATCGTGCGATGGCTAACGCCGTGCCCCTGGAGATATTCCTTCGATGCCCCTTCGCGCCCTGCTCCTGGCCCTGCTGATCACCGCGCCCGTCGCCGCCCCCGTCGCGGCAGGGGCCTCGGAGCTGAAGATGGCGATCACGGTCGACGACCTGCCCGTTCATGGCGCCCTGCCGCCCGGTGAGACCCATGTCAGCGTCGCCAGGGACTTTCTGGCGGCCCTTAATGCCGCCAAGGCCGCGCCGGTCTATGGCTTCATCAATGGCGTTCAGAACGAACGCGTTCCGGGCGCGACGCCGGTTCTGACACTGTGGCGTGAGGCCGGCCATCCGCTGGGCAATCACGGCTGGTCGCATCTTGGCCTGGACGGGATCGACGTGGCGACCTTCGCCAGCGAGCTCGACCGCAACGATGCGGTGCTCGCCCCCCTGGCCGGCGACACCGACTTTCGCTGGTTCCGCTTTCCGTTCCTCAACGAAGGCGCGACCCCGGCCAAGCGCGCCGGGGCCCGCGAGGTGTTGAAGGCGCGCGGCTATCATATCGCCAGCGTCACGGTCAGCTTCGGCGACTATGCCTGGAACGAGCCCTATGCCCGCTGCATGGCCAAGGGCGACACGGCCGCCATCGCCGATCTGGAGGCCAGCTTCCTGCAGGCGGCCCGCGACAGCCTGACCTATTCGCGCGCCATGTCGGCCCAGCTGTACGGTGAGGACATCCCCTATGTGCTGCTGCTGCACCTGGGGGCGTTCGACGCCCGCATGGCGCCCCGGATGCTGGCGCTTTACCAGTCGATGGGTGTGAAGCTGGTTTCCCTGCAGGAGGCCCAGAGCCACCCGTTCTACAAGGCTGACGTCGAGGTCGCCCCCTCGCCCGCCCCGGCCTCTCTGGAAAGCGCGATGTATGCGCGGGGGCTGCCCCTTCCGGCGCGCAGCTGGGACCTGGCCGCACTCGACAAGGTCTGCCGCTGAGGCGTCTGCGCCGTTGAAATCGGCGCGACGCATGTCACTATTACCGCAATGGGGATGTGTGACAGGCGGCGATCTTGATGGGCGGTAGCGTGACGCACGACGGCATGATCGCCCTGCCCGGCGGCGTCTTCACGATGGGCTCGGACGTTCACTATGCCGAGGAGGCCCCGGCCCACCGCGTGGCGGTCGACCCGTTCTGGATCGACGCCCTGCCGGTCACCAACGCCCAGTTCGCCCGGTTCGTTGCCGCAACGGGCCATGTGACCCTGGCCGAAACGGCGCCCGATCCGGCCCTCTATCCCGGTGCTGATCCCGCCCTGCTGACCCCGGCCTCGGCAGTGTTCGTGCGGCCAGACCGCACCGTTGATCCGCGCGCGGGCGCCAGCTGGTGGTCCCTGATCCCCGGCGCCCGCTGGAACCAGCCGCTGGGGCCAGGCAGTTCCATCAGCGGGATCGAGGATCACCCGGTGGTCCATGTCAGCTTTGACGACGCGGCCGCCTATGCCGCCTGGGCCGACAAGTCCCTGCCGACCGAGGCGCAGTGGGAATATGCCGCGCGCGGCGGGCTGGACGGCGCCGCCTATGCCTGGGGCGAACAGCTGGCGCCGGGCGGGGTCATGTTGGCCAACTACTGGCAAGGTGCCTTCCCGGGCGAGAACCTTCTGACCGACGGCTATGAGCGCACCTCGCCGGTCAAGACCTTCCCGCCCAACGGCTACGGCCTCTATGACATGATCGGCAATGTCTGGGAGTGGACCTGCGACTGGTGGGCCGACCGCCACGCCACGACACCGACCAAGCCCTGCTGCGCGCCGAAAAGCCTGCGCGACGCCAGCCATGATCCCAACCAGCCCGGGCCCATCATCCCTAGACGGGTGATCAAGGGCGGCTCGCACCTGTGCGCCGACAACTATTGCCGCCGCTATCGCCCCGCCGCCCGCCACCCCCAGGCCATCGACACCACCACCAGCCACATCGGCTTTCGCTGCGTGGTCAGCGACTAACGGTTGCTCCCGTCACCCTGCTGCCAGCATGCTGTCAGCAGAGCTCTGTCAGGGTGACGCATGAGACGCGCCGAACGCCTTTTCCAGATCATCCAGATCCTGCGCCGCAGCCCGGTGCCGGTCACCGCTGACGCCATGGCGGCGGAACTGGAGACCTCCAAGCGCAGCGTCTATCGCGACATCGCCGCCCTGGTGGGGCAGCGGGCGCCGATCCGGGGCGAAGCGGGCGTCGGTTACGTGCTGGAGGCCGGATTCGACATGCCGCCGCTGATGCTGACGCCCGACGAGATCGAAGCCGCCGTGCTGGGCGCCCAATGGGTGGCCGGACGCGGCGACCCGGTGCTGGCCAAGGCCGCCCGCGACCTGATCAGCAAGATCGCCGCCGCCGTGCCCGAGCGCTTGCGGCCCTATGTGCTGGAGCCCGCCACCGGCGCCGCCCCGGCCTGGAACGCCGCGCCCGACGGCATCGACGTGGCCCAGACCCGCGCCTGGATCCATGCCGGCCGCAAGATCCGGCTGGACTATCGCGACGAGCAGGGGGCCGTCAGCCAGAGGGTGATCTGGCCGGTGACGGTGGGCTATCGCGAGACGGTGCGGATGATCGTCGGCTGGTGCGAACTGCGGCAGGCCTTTCGCACCTTCCGTACCGACCGGGTGGTGGACGCGACCTTCCTTGACGAACGCCACGGCCAGCGGCCGGGACAGCTTCGCGCCCGCTGGATGAAGCACCTGGAGGCCGAGCACGCGGCGTGGAAGGATCAGACCCCGTGACGGCGCGCAAAGGTCTCGAACAGGCCCGGCCATGAGGCCACCGGCTTGCCCGTGATGAAACGCAGGCCAAAGCCATGGCCGCCCTCCTCGAAGACATGCATTTCAGAGGGGATCGACCGGGCCTTCAGCGCCGCAAACATGGCCAGGCTGTTCTGCACCGGCACGGCCTTGTCGTCGGCAGCGTGCAGCAGGAACACCGGCGGCAGGTCGGCGCCCACCTGCTGTTCGGGCGAATAGAGCGCGATCTGCTCGGGCGTCGGGCTGGCTCCCAACAGTTGCTTGCGCGACCCGCCGTGCGTGAAGGCCGCGTCCATGGTGATGACCGGATAGATCAGGGCCGACAGGTCTGGGCGGGCCGAAAGGTCGTCAGCCGCGTCGAGGCGGTCATAGACCCTGGCGGCGAAGCGCGTGGTCAGGCTGGCCGCCACGTGACCGCCGGCCGAAAAGCCCATGATCGCCACCCGGTCCGGCTTGAAGCCCATGGCGTCGGCCCTGGACCGCACAAGGCGGATGGCCCGCTGCGCGTCCTGCAGGGGCGTGTCGGGACCCGCACCCCAGCCGTCGCCCGGCAGGCGGTAGAACAGCACAAAACAGGTATAGCCCCGCTCGGCCAGCCAGCGGGCGGTCTCATAGCCTTCCTTGTCCAGCACCACCCGCTCATAGCCGCCGCCGGGAACCAGGATGACGGCTGCGCCATTGGGGGTCCTGGGTCGGAACACCACCAGCCTGGGCGTGCGGGTGTGGGTCAAGGCCCGGTCGCGCAGACCCTTGGGATCGCCGCGCTCGACGATCGCCTCGACCGCCGTGACGGCCTCACCGCCGGGCGGGGCGGCGGGCCACAGGGGGATGATCTCTTCAGGGTCAGCCATGGAGGTCACTTTCGCGCTCGCCCGGCCGGCAAAGCCCAGGGCCGCAAGACCGGAAAGCAGACGGGTCAGGACGCCGCGACGATCAAGCATGGAGGGAAACCTTCTGGTGGGCTGCGGCAATGATCCTAGAGGCGCCTTAGCGGCCAGGAAACCGGTTTCCTATCGCTCGGCGAACCGCAGGTGATGCAGCACGATGCCGCTGGTCGTGGCCACGTTCAGCGAGTCGAAGCCCCCGGCCATCGGAATGCCCACCGTACGGGCGCGGGCCATCAGCGCGTCTGACAGACCCGGTCCCTCGGCGCCCAGCAGCACCGCCGAACGCGCGGGCGGCTTCAGCTCGGCCAGGGTCTGGGTCGCTGACGGGCTGAGCGCCAGGGCCTCGAAACCATGCCGCTCCAGCAGGGCGGCGATGTCTTCACCGCGCTCCAGCATGGCCGTCGGCACGCTGAGGCTGGCACCGACCGAAACCCGGATGGCCTTGCGATACAGGGGATCGCAGCAGTCGCTGTCGAGGATCACCGCGTCAACACCGAAGGCCGCCGCATTGCGATAGAGCCCGCCGATATTGTCGTGATTGGCGATGCCGCACAGCACCATCACCACCGCCCTGCCCTGTACCGACGACAGCAGGGCGTCAGCGCTGACAGGCGTGGGCTTGGTGCCGATGGCCAGCACGCCGCGATGCAGGTGAAAGCCCGCCACCGCGTCCAGAACCGCCTGTTCGACCAGATAGACCGGCGTCTCGTCTGGCAGGCCAGCGAACACATCGTCCAGCTTGTCACGGCGCTTGGGATCGATCAGCAGCGACATCACCCGCTGCGGCGCATCGCGCACGAAGGCCCGCAGCACCGTCTCGCCCTCGGCCACGAACAGGCCCTGCCGGCCCACCAGATCGCGCTCGCGGATGTCGCGATAGGCGGCCACGCGCGGATCGTCGGGATCAGTGATGGCGATGAACTGCGGCACGGGGCGAGATCCGAAAGGGCTTACCGCACGCCTCGTATCGGCAGGATGGCCAGACCGCCAGCCGTAGCGAGCACGGCGGCGACGATGAAGAAGGTCCGGAAGTCCAGATGGCTGGGTCCAAGCGCCCAGACCGCCAGGGCCGGTGCCAGGGCCTGGGGCAAGGTGTTGGCCAGGTTCAGCACACCCAGATCCTTGCCCGCATCGCGTTGCGAGGGCAGCACCTGGGTCACCAGGGCGATATCCACGGCGTAGAAACAGCCCGCCCCGCAGCCCAGCAGCAGATAGGCGCCGATCATCACGGGCCAGGAGGGCGTCGTCGAGAAGATCAGCATGGCCAGGGCGATGGTCAGGGCCGCGCCGGCCGCGAACAGCTTGCGGCGCTTGAGCCTGTCCGAAAGCATCCCGCCGATCAGGGCCAGGGTGACGTTCGACACCGTCGCGACCGTCGTCAGGATGGCCAGGCCTTCCTCGGCCTTGCGGCCGGGGAACAGCTGGGGATAGCCCAGCACGTCCTGCAGGAAGTAGAGCATGTAGCTCTGCGCCAGGCTGAGGGCGACCAGCACCATGAACCGGCCCAGCCATGCGAAGGCGAAATCGGGATGCTGGCGCGGATCCACCCACAGACCGGCGATGAACGCGCCCAGCCGGAAGGGGGGTCTAGCGCCGCGGGGCAGCGGCTTGTCATCCAGCTTGAGGGCGAACGGTGCCAGGGTGATCAGCAGCACCGCGATGATGGCCAGATAGCGCGTGACCTCGGAAACCAGCAGGCCGCCGATCAGCACGGCCCCGGCCATGGTGCCGATGGGATTGCCCAGGCTGAGAAACGCCGCCACCCGGCCCTTCTGGCTGTCGGGCACCCGGTCAGGCATCACCGCGACCAGGGCCGAGAACATCAGGTTGAAGGTCAGCTGGAACACGATGACGCCGGCGATCAGCGCGCCGGGTGTTCTGGCATTCATGATCAGCAGATAGGCACCCGCAGCGCCCAGCGCGCCGACCACCATCCAGGGACGGCGGCGCCCGAAGCGAGACGTGGTCCGATCACTGATCGCCCCGGCCAGCAGGTTGGCGACGCTGGCCGTCAGGGCGCCATAGAAGGCGACCTGGCTGAGCAGCAACGCCTTGCCCGCAGCGTCGATCGCCTCGGCCTTCAGCGGCAGCAGCACCTGGAACAGGGGCATGAAGCTGACAAAGGCGCCGATCTGGGCGAGCGTGTAGGCCGCTATAAAACTGGTCCTGACCGGCGTGGCCGGCCGGCCCTCGTCGCTTGGCGACATCGCGACTCCCCCCGAGCCTGGCTGTTTCAAACGGACGGACTTGAAACCGACAAAACAGGCTCAAATTCAAATATTTAGAGCGAGACAGGTGCCGAAACCGGTGGCCGCTTTCGGCTGTCATGCCCTTGCGCGGTCTTCGCCGCGTCGTCTGCACACTGGCCTCAGAGGTCGCCGCGCACAAGGGCGGGAAACGCCGGATAATCCCGCTCTTCGCCGGGCTCTGTTACTTTTTCTCCGGCGACACATCGCCTGTCGATGAACAAATGCTCTAGGTTGGCGAAATGGGGATGAGTCTCGAGCGACAGGTGCGGGCAGATCTATGGCCTCGGTGACGATCTACGACGTCGCCGCGCGCGCCGGCGTCTCCATCAAAACCGTTTCGCGGGTCATGAACAACGAGCCCAATGTGCGGCCCGCCATGCGTGACCGCGTGCTGGAAGCGGCCGAGGCGCTGCACTACAGCCCCAACCTGTCAGCCCGCAGCCTGGCCGGGTCTCGCTCTTTTGTGATCGCCGTGTTCGTCGACGCGGCCCTGACCATCGACCATTGGCGCAGCGAGCGCGGCGCGGACTATCTCAGCCGCATCCAGCTGGGCGCCACCCTGCAATGCCGCGACGCCGGCTATCACCTGCTGATCGAATTGATCGATCACGACGCACCTCGGGTTCGACAGGAGGTCGCGGCCCTGCTGGCGGCCCTCAAGCCCGACGGCGTGATCCTGACACCGCCCAGTTCGGACAACGAGACGGTGCTGGAACTGCTCGACAAGGCCGGAGCCCCCTATGTGCGGCTGGGCCCGGAACGGGAAGGCCTGGGTCCTCGCGTTCACATGGACGACGTCGCCGCCGCCCGCGAAATGACCGAGCACCTGGCCAGCCTGGGCCACCGCCGGATCGGCTTTATTGTGGGCGAGCCGCGCTACGGCGCCAGCCAGGCCCGTCGTCAGGGCTATCTGGAGGCCATGCAGCGCCTGAACCTTCCCGTGGCCGACACCTGGGTGCGCCAGGGCGACTTCACCTTCCAGTCAGGCCTGGAACAGGGCAAGGCGCTTCTGGCCCTGCCCGAACGCCCTACTGCCATCTTCGCCAGCAATGACGACATGGCGCTGGGTTGCCTGGCCGCAGCCGCCGAGGCCGGTGTCATGATCCCCGGCGACGTGTCGGTAGCAGGTTTCGATGACAGCCCCAGCGCCCGCTTCAGCCGACCGCAACTGACCACCGTGCGCCAGCCTGTGGTCGAGATGGCCTCTCTGGCCACGCGGCTGCTGATCTCGGGCCAGATCAAGGGCGCGACAGCCAAGGCCTCGCGGGTGGACGAGCTGTTGCCGTTCGAGCTGATCCACCGGGCCTCTACAGCCCCGCCGCCCTCTCAATAGGCTCAGCGTCCAGGACGGACGAAGCTCGCCAGTCGGGCGCGCGCCGCATGAACCGGATTTTCAGCCGGTGCGGACACATGGCTCATATCGCGACCGCCCGTACGGAACGCGCCGACGCGATTGGACAGGTCGGCCGCCTCGACGCGCAGGGCGTGGGTGGAATCGGTCGACTGCTGCACCATGGCCGCATTGCGCTGGGTGACCTGATCCAACTGGTTGACGGCCGTATTGACCTGGCTGAGCGCCACGGCCTGTTCGTTGGCCGAGGCGGCGATCTCGTTGATCAGCCCGTCGATGCCGCCCACCTTGTCGACAATGCCGCGCAGGGCCGCCCCGGTCTGGCCGACCAGCTCGACGCCCTCGCCCACCTGACGGCTGGACTCGGCGATCAGCGTCTTGATCTCGCGCGCCGCATCGGCCGAGCGCTGGGCCAGGGCCCTCACCTCTTGCGCGACGACCGCAAAGCCGCGACCGGCGTCGCCCGCACGCGCCGCTTCCACCCCGGCGTTGAGGGCCAGCAGGTTTGTCTGGAAGGCGATCTCGTCGATCACGCCCAGGATCTGCGAGACCTGGTTGGACGAGCTTTCGATCTTGGTCATGGCGTCAGCGGCGCGGGTCACCACTGAGCCCGAACGCTCAGCCTCGGCGCTGGCCTCACCGACGCGGGCCGAGACCTCACGGGCGCTCTTGGCAGTCTTGCTGACCGTAGTGGTCAGTTGGTCGACGGCGGCAGCGGTCTGTTCCAGGGTGGCGGCCTGCTGCTCGGTGCGCTGGGCCAGGTCGTCGGCGTTGCGGGCGATGTCGTCGACACCGGCGCGGATGCCCGTGGTGGCGCGCTCGACGGCGTTCATGGCCTCGGCCAGGGCGATGGCGGCCTGGTCGAAATCAGCCTTGAGCGAGGCGAATTCAGGGGCCAGGCCCTCCTCGACCCGGGCTGACAGGTCGCCGGCGGCCAGGCGGGCGAGCGCCTCGCCCACGGCCTTGACGGCGTTGGCCTGGCGCACGGCGGCGGCGTCGCGCTCAGCCTCCAGCGCCGCACGCTCTTCGGCCAGGAGCGTCAGATAGCTGGAGATGGCCAGGTCCATGTCGAGGAACACGGCCTTGTTCAGGGCGACCAGGCCGTTGGCGAGGTCGGCATCCGACTTGGCGGCGCCAAACAGGCTCTTGGCGCGCTTGGCGACGACCGAGCGGATCAGCTCCTCGGCCACCACGGCATAGCCGCCGATGTACCACTGGGGTTCCAGCCCTGCCGTAACATGGGCGCGGCCGATGCGCTCGACGTCACGCACATAGTCTGGGCCGTAGTCGGCCGAGGCGATACGCCGCCAGTGATTGGCCTGGGCCCGCTCTGCGCCGGCGATGTGACCCTCGTCGCGGAACTTGCCGCGCGTCTCGGGAAAGCTGCGAACCTGGCCATAGAACCGCGAAAGCGCCGACGAGATCTCGGCGTCGATAACGGGCTTGAGCGCCCGCAGCGCGGCGCGATCGCGGTCGTCGAACCGCATAAAGGCCATGCGACGGTCAAGCTGGGCGTTGGCGTTCACGCGGACGACTCCGAGTCGGGAAGAGCAATGGGTTAAAACCTGAACGGAATTTGTTAACCATGATTGAAGCCCTGCCGGATTTGCAGGCGCGCTTTGACGCAGCCGCGCGAATTGATCCTCAAGCCCCCTTCCCGCCGGTTTTCGCGCTCCGGTCGATCACCAGTGGCGCGCAGCCTTGCAGAGGCCTATTTAGAAGAGCATGGCAACAAGCTGCGCCTTGGCGCGTTTGAGGCTGTATCGCGTCTGTGGCAGGCTGGCGCTCGACGAGAAGGATCTGCTTCGCTTCATGCCCGTGCCCGCCGATTTCACCCTGAATGAGACCGATGGCAGGACGACCATCGTCTTGTCGGGGGACTGGACAGCGCGCGGCCTTTCCGACGCGGGGGCGCGCCTGAGCGAAACCCTGAACGACAGCCACGCCCTCTGCCTGGACCTGCGCGAGATCAACCGCTGCGACACCGCCGGGGCCTATGCCATCATCCGCGCCGCAGACGGTCGCGCCTCGGCCGGACAGATTCAGGCCCGTCCCGAAACCTTGCGACTGCTGGAACTGGTCGGCGACGCCATCCAGGTCGAGCCTGAAGTCACCCCGCGGCCCCACGGCGTGCAGGCCCTGCTGGAGCGGATCGGGCGCGGCGTCTTCGGTCTCGTGCATGACGGCTATGGCACGCTGGTCTTCCTGGGCCATCTGCTGACCGCCGTTGGGCGCAGCCTTGTCAAACCCAGCCGTATCCGCTGGGCACCGATCATTTCGCTATGCGAACGGGCCGGGCTTGACGCCATGCCGATCGTGGCGACCACCACGTTCTTCATCGGTGCCGTCGTGGCCCTGCTGGGCGCCAATATGCTGGTCGAGTTCGGGGCGCAGGTTTATGCCGTGGAACTGATCGGCATTTCGGTGCTGCGCGAGTTCAACATCCTGATCACCGCCATCCTGCTGGCCGGTCGCTCGGCCTCCAGTTTCGCCGCCGAGATCGGTTCGATGAAGATGAACCAGGAAATCGACGCCATGCAGGTGATGGGCGTTGATCCCTACGAAGCGCTGGTCCTGCCCCGCTTCGCCGCCATGCTGCTGACCATTCCGCTCCTGACCTTCATCGCCACTCTGGCCGGCCTGGCCGGTGGCATGCTGGTGGTCTGGGTCGTGCTGGACCTGTCGCCCAGCTTCTTTCTGCAACGGATCGTCGACTATGTGGGCGTCACGCACTTCTGGATCGGCATGTCCAAGGCGCCGGTCATGGCGGCCGTGATCGCCGCCATCGGCTGTCGCCAGGGCATGGAGGTGGGCAACGACGTCGAGTCCCTGGGTCGCCGGGTCACCGCCGCCGTGGTCCACGCCATATTCGCCATCATCCTGATCGATGCGATCTTCGCGCTGATCTACATGGAGCTGGACGTTTGAAGCCCGCCGCAGACACCGCCGCGCCGCCGGCTGCGACCGATGACGACGCCCCGCCGATCCAGATCGAGGGTCTGGTTTCGCGGTTTGGCGACAATGTCATCCATGACGGCCTCAACCTCAGCGTCGAACGGGGCGAAGTATTGGGCGTAGTCGGCGGTTCGGGCTCGGGCAAGTCGGTGCTGCTCAACAGCATCATCGGCCTGAAGACCCCTGATGAAGGCAGCGTCAAGCTGTTCGGTCACGACATGCGCACCGCCGACCGCCGCCGCTGGACCTCCGTCGAGCGGCGCTGGGGCGTGCTGTTCCAGCAGGGGGCACTGTTTTCGAACCTGACGGTGCGCGAGAACGTCGCCGCGCCGTTGATCGAGCATACCCGACTGCCCAAGCGCGAGATCCAGGAGTTGGCCGAGCTGAAGATCGCGTTGTCTGGCCTGCCCGCCCGCGCGGCCGACCTGAAGCCGGCCGAGCTGTCGGGCGGCATGCGCAAGCGCGCTGGTCTGGCCCGCGCCCTGGCCCTGGATCCCGAACTCCTGTTCCTCGACGAGCCAACCGCAGGTCTGGATCCGATCGGGGCGGCGGCCTTCGACGACCTGATCAAGGATCTTTCCGATAGCCTGGACCTTACGGTGTTCATGATCACCCACGACCTCGACAGCCTCTACGCGATCACCGACCGCGTCGCGGTGATCGCCGACAAGACCGTGGTGGCCATCGCCCCGGTGGAGGAGCTGGAACACTCCGACCATCCGTGGATCAAGGAATACTTCCTGGGACCGCGTGGCCGCGCGGCAGGCCGCAAGGCGACCACAAAGACGACGACGGCGAGGACTCTCTGATGGAAAGAAACGCCAACTACGCCTTGGTCGGCGCGGTCACCCTGTTCCTGTTCATGGGACTTGTGATCTTCGTGGTCTGGCTGGCCCGCCTGAGCTTCAGCCAGGAATACGACATCTACGATGTCCGCTTCGTGGGCCCGGTACGCGGCCTGTCGGAAGGCGGCGAGGTTCATTTCAACGGCATCAAGGTGGGCGAGGTCACTGAGATCGACCTCGACAAGAGTGATCCCAACCAGGTCCTGGCCCAGATCCGCGTCACCTCGAACGTACCGATCAAGACCGACAGCTACGCCACGCTGGAGCCGCAGGGCATCACCGGCGTCAACTACATCCAGATCGCCGCCGGCTCGCCCGAGAAGCTGCTGCTGAAGGATACGGTCAAGAACGGCAAGACGCCGGTGATCCGCACCCAGCGCAGCGCGCTGTCCGACCTGCTCGAGGGCGGCGGCACGGTGCTGACCCGCACCATCGAGGCGCTGGACCGCATCAACCTCGTGCTGTCGGACGACAACGTCAAGACCTTCAGCGCCGCCCTGGACGACATCCAGGCCGTGACCGCCGAGGCCCGCGAACGCAAGGCGATCATCGCCGACGCCCAGAAGGCCCTGCAGAGCATCGACATGACGGCCCAGTCGATTACTGAACTGTCGAAATCCACCGAGGCCGTCGTCAATGGCGACGCCAAGCGCTCGCTGGCCCAGCTGGCCGACGCTGCGGGCGAACTGAAATCGGCCGCCAAGGATGCGCGGGGCATGATCTCGCGCCTCGAAGGCCCCACCACCGATTTCGCCAACACGGGCCTGCCGCAACTGTCAGCCGCCATCGTGACCCTGCAGTCAGCCGCCGAGTCGCTGGACCGTCTTGTGGGCGAGGTCGAACAAAATCCGCGCGGCGTGGTCAGCAAGTCGCCCGCCAAGGAACTGGAGGTCAAGCCGTGAACCCCATCCCCGCCGCGCCCCGCCGCAGCCTTGGGCGTATCGTCGCCGTCGCCGCCCTTGCCCTGACCTTGGGCGGCTGCATCACCCTCTTCCCCAAGGTCGAGCCCGCCGGCCTCTATCGCTTCGGAACCGCGCCGCCGCCGGCCGCCAAGGGCCCGGCCGGCGCGCAGTTCGGGGTCTTCAAGTCGGCCACTGTCTTCACCCGCGCCTCAGCCAGCGACCGCATCCTGACCGTAACCCAAGGCGAGGCGGCCTATATCGCCGGCGCGCGCTGGGTGTCGCCGGCCAGTGTGCTGTTCGACGAAGCCGTCGCGCGTGCCTTCGACGCCGATGCCAGCCGCGCCCGCTTGATCGGTCGCGGCGAAATAGCCAAGGCCGACCTCATCCTGCGACTGGAAGTGCGAACCTTCGAGACGGTCTATGCCCGTCCCAAGGCGACGCCCGAGGTTATCGTACAGGTGCGTGGCGTACTTAACCGCAGCAATGACCGCGCCGTGGTCGGCGACCAGATCTTCGAATCGCGGGTCAAGGCCGAAGACAATCGGGTCGGGGCCATCGTGAAGGCCTATGACGCGGCCAACGCCAAGGTGCTGGGCGACATCGCCGCCTGGACCAGCGCGGCCGGGCCGGGCACCGCGAACTAGGTCACACCCGGCGCCTCAAAGCGCCGAGAGCGGCTCGACCACGTCGCCATAGCCGGCGTCGGGCTGGATGCGCAGGCCCTGGCCTTCCACCCACGGCTCGACTGTAACCAGGGGCCGCGTGCTTGCCCTGGCGATGGCGTCTGCCGGGCTGGTGCTTTCGGCGAGCAGCTGCAGGTTCATGCGGGTCGGAAAGATCACCTTGCGGGTTCCCGCCGCCGCCATGTCCAGCGCCTGGGCCGGCGCGATCCACTCGGCATCGACGGCCTCGTGTCCGTCACAAACGGCCAGTTGGGCGCCCGGCGCATGGGCGGCATAGAACCAGGTATCGAAGCGCTTGGGCATCAGCCGGGGCGTGATCCAGCGGGCGAAGATGGTCAGGGCGGCCAGGTCCAGCTTCAGGCCAAGATTCTCGACCACGTCGACGAAGGGCACGCGGTCATCGGCCACCGCTGCGCGCACCTCGACGGCCGCCTCGCCCTCGTAAAAAGCGCCGGCCGCGTCACGGGCCAGCAGGACACCCGCCTCCTCATAGGCCTCGCGGATGGCGGCGATGCGCAGGGCGGCACCATCCTCACCGACCGCGTCCCAGCCCGTGGCGAGATCGCGCCAACGCGGGTCTTCATCGCCGCCGTGGCTCTTGCCGCCGGGAAACACCAGGGCCCCCGCCGCGAAATCGATCTGGTGGTGGCGCTTGACCATCAGCACCTCGAACGCCGGCGCGTCCCGAAGCAGCAGTACGGTAGCGGCTAGGCGAACGTGGCCGGGCGAAGACTCTGACATTCCAGCAGATTGGCGCGGTTGATGGCGCTTGCCCAGAGCAGATTCGAACAAACGTTCAATTCGGCCTGCGACCTTGAGTCACCCGGTGGCGGCGTGCTCTTCGTCCGCCAGGCGATCCATGCGCTCCAGCAGGTAATCCGAATCCTCGCGCGATATGACCTGGGGCGAGGTCAGGAAGCGCTGGATCATGTGCTCCTGAAAGCGTTCGCGGTCGTGACTGCGACCGTCGAACTCGTTGGCGTGGAAGGCGTCGACCCCGGCGCGGAAGGCCGGATAGAGCCGCGCCGGCAGGCCGGCCCGCTCGCAGATGGCCTTCAGGCCCAGTTGCCCCGCATCGTGGATCATAAGCCAGGTGCGGTGATGCGGCACGCCGGCCAGCTCGGCCACGCCCCACTCGAAAAAGGTCATGTGGCCATGAGCGAGGGCCCGCAGCAGCAGTGACGGGCTCAGGCGATCCGCGCTGTTGAGGTGGATGACCAGGGCCTTGGGATCAGCTGCGCGACCGGCCTGATCGACCAGGTCAATGGTCGCCCGCTCAGTCGCGCTGGTCACCAGTTCCATCACCCGCTCGGGCGAAAGGGCATGATGGCTGACGATGTGGTCGCGCAACTGGTCGCCGACCATGTCGATCAGGCGCTCGGTCACCGATAGGGGCAGGGCCGAGCGATAGGCCACGGCCTGCAGGACGTGCTCGGACTTGGAGAACCGGTCGAGGGCCTTTTGTAGGGCCATCTCGGAAAAGCGGGCGTTGTCGTTGGCGCAGACGGTGGCAACAACCTGTTCGGAGCCCTGGTCGATGAGTGCCGAGGTCACGCGGGTCGAAAGTCGGGGGCGCTTGGCCACCGCCATCTGCCGCACTTCACCGCCCATGCGGACGATCTCGGCCAGGTCCGCGTCGGTGAAGACCGGCGAGAAACTGATGATCGGCAGCGACACGCTTTCCACGTCGCGGGCCAGACGATTGGCGACATCGGGTGGCAGGCTGGCAGAGTTTTTCAGCGTCACGGCCATGGCCCGACGCACCAGTTCGGCCGCATCGGCGGCCATCACCCGCAGAATGTCGTGGGCGATCTGGCGCTCGTCCTCGGCCATCTCGGCGCGGTCGATGGTCCGGCACAGCTTGTGGGCTGCCAGCGCACGCTCGTCAGCGGTCGCGCCCTTCACCAGCATGCGGATATCGTTGTCTGTCAGTGCCGCGCGGGTGGTGGCCATGGGTTCGCCGAACCAGAGGGATGCGAGTCACCCTTATAGTCCTCTGTTAAGCTTAATGATTGTTTGAACTCTAAAGCTGTGGATTAACGATGCCCCGTAACCGGGCGCAAACCACGCTGCCCTAGGATCGCGCCTCAACAGCCGAGGAAGCGATCTTGTTCGCGCAGCGCCGCCCCCCCAACGTTCCGACGCGCGACGCGAACCTGGCTATGGCGCTGGACGCTCAGGCGGCGCTAGCCCCTTATGCGCTTGGGGTTTTCGCAGTCAGCCTACCCCTGTTCACCTGGGTCGCCTGGTTCGCCGACAACGCACTGTGGATGCTGGCCAGCCTGGCGGTCTTCGCCATCAACTGGGGTGCCTTCTATGCGGCGGTCAGCTGGTTGCGCGGCGAAGAGTCGCAAGATCTTAAGAGGCGCGCCCGGGTTCAATTACTGGGCGGCCTGCTTTGGGCTGTGACGGTGATCCAGCTGGCAGCCTTCGCCGACGGCGCGGGCGCGGTGCGCGAGACCCTTCTGCTGCTCAGCGCCGCTGCGGCGGTGATGTGCATCTTCTTCACCGCCACCTCCCTGCCCGCCCTGCTGGTCACCACGCCGATCGCCGCCGCCGGCCCCCTGACGGCGCTGTTTGCCCAGCCAGACACGCGCCATGCCGGCGTCATGGCCTGGGGCGCCATCGCCCTGGCCCTGGCCCTGGCCCTGGTGCTCAACCGGATGGTTCGCCGTCAGCACGCCCTGGCCGAGGCCCATGCCGGTCTGGTCGAGGAGCGCCTGGCGGTGCTGGACGCCGCCGAGCGCACGGCCCGCTCAAAGTCCGACATCGTCGCCACCCTGAGCCATGAGATCCGCAACGGCCTGACCGGCGTAATGCACGTGCTGGCCGCCGCCGCCGGCAAGGGCGGCCGCGCCGCTCCCTCGCGTGAACAACTGAACGCCGCCCTCGACGCCGCCCAGGACCTGATTGCGGTGCTCAACGCCACGCTCGATTCCGAGACCGCCGAGTCGGGCCGGCTGGCGGTAGACTCCCAGCCGTTCAATCCGGTGCGACTGCTGCGCGACCTGGCCCTGCTGGAGCGCCCCCATGCCATGGCCAAGGGCCTGGAACTGGCCGTGCATGTCGATCCGCTGCTGGAGCGTCGGGCCGGTGGGGCAGTGCTAGCCGACGCCATGCGCACCCGCCAGATCATCGCCAACCTGCTGGGCAATGCCATCAAGTACACCGTGCGCGGCCGGATCGAGGTGCGGGTCGAGCGGCGCGGTGACCAGATCGCCATCGAGGTGGCAGATACCGGGCCGGGTCTGTCGCTGGACGAAATCGGTCACGCCTTTGAGCCGTTCCGCCGCGTCGAGCGCACCGGCGCCGGGATCAATGGCGCGGGCCTGGGCCTGTCGCTGTCGCGGCAATTGGCCCGCCTGATGGGCGGAACGCTGGAAGCCCGCAGCGCCTTGGGCGTGGGCAGTTGCTTTACCCTGACCCTGCCCTTCGACGAGACCCTGCCCTGCGACGACGACCTCACTGACGAGCCTTCGCCGGTGGCCGAAGCGCAGGGCGCGCCCCGCAGGCTGCGGGTGCTGATCGCAGAGGATGACGCCCTCAGCGCCGCCATGCTGCGCGCGATCCTCGAGCAGCTGGGCCACCAGGTAGTTCATGCCCAGAATGGCCAGCGCGCCGCAGACCTGGCCCGCATCGCCGATTTCGACCTGCTGATGCTGGACGGCCGCATGCCCGTGTTGGATGGCCCGGCCACCGCCGCCGCCGTGCGGGCGCTGGAGGGCAAGAACCGCGACCTACCCATCGTCGCTGTGATCGACGGCGACGCCGACGAGGCCCGTGCCTGCATCGACGCCGGGGCCGACATCGTCCTGCGCAAGCCGGTCTCCGTCGCCGCCGTTGCGCGCGCCGTCGCCGACGCCGCCGCCCTGGATCGCCTCGGTGCCGCCGGCCGGGCCGCCGCCTGAGCCGGTCTGCCGTAGCGTAAGCCTATCGCCCCGCACGCGCGTCCCGCACACTCACCGCAACGAGAACAAGAATGCGGGAGGATGCGATGCTGGAAGGACTCCGGGTCGTCGAACTGGCCACCTATATCGCTGCGCCCGGCGCGGCGGGGATCATGGCCGACTGGGGTGCCGACGTGATCAAGGTCGAGTCGCCGGAGGGTGATCCGATGCGGCGCTTCTTCGACAGCATCGCCTCGCAGCAGGACGCCAACCCCGTCTTTGAGCTCGACAACCGGGGCAAGCGCGCCGTGGTGCTGGATATCCGGTCCGAGAGCGGCCAGGAGGCCCTGAAAGCCCTGGTGGCGACCGCAGACATCTTCCTGACCAATGTGCGGCCCGGCGCCCTGCTCCGCGCCGGCCTCGACCACGAGACGCTGCGAGGCCTGGACCCGCGCCTGATCTATTGCAGCCTGACCGGCTATGGCCTGCAGGGGCCGGATCTCGACAAGGCCGGGATGGACGTCGCGGCCTTCTGGTCGCGGGCCGGCGTGGGGTCGATCACCGCGCCCAAGGGGGCCGAGCCCTTCCCGATCCGCACCGGCATGGGCGACCATGTCACCTCGCTGGCCACGGTCTCGGCGATCCTGGCGGCGGTGTATGAGCGTCAGGCCACCGGGGTTGGACGGCTGGTTGAGACCTCGCTGTTGCGCACCGGCGTCTATGCCATCGGCTCGGACATGGCCATTCAGCTGCGGTTTGGGAAACTGGCCTCGACACGCGGACGGCGCGAGACCGTTCAGCCCCTGGCCAATTTCTTCAAGACCCGCGACGGGCGGTGGATCTGCCTGCTGCCGCGCCAGGGCTCCAGCGACTGGGACAGGATAGCCGCCGCCGCCGGCCGGCCCGACCTTGTCGAGGATCCGCGCTTCGCCACCTCCAGGGCCCGGCGCGAGAATACCGCCGCCCTGGTCGACATCCTGGATGAGGCGTTCGGTGCCATGGACTACTCAGAGGCCGAGGCCGCCCTGGACGCCGGCGACCTGACCTGGGCCCCCTATCAGACGCCGCGCGACCTGATCGAAGACCCGCAGGCGGAAGCGGCGGGATGCTTCGTCGATACCCCCGATGGCCTGGGCGGAACCTTCCGTGCGCCGGCCGGCCCCGCCCGCTTCCCGGGCGCGCTGGACGGGCCACGCGGCCCTGCGCCCAAGCTGGGCGCGGACACGGCCTCGGTGTTTCGGGAACTGGGCTGGACCGAGGACCGCATCGCGGTGCTGACCAAGCCCGTCAGCGGTTAGTCTTGCCGTCGCGGGCGTCGGCCAGCATCCGCAGCATCTCGCTGGAGAACATCGAGCTGGCCAGGCGCTGACCGGCCCCGCCCCGGTCGACGCCGCCGCCAAACGGGCTGTCGACATCCTGCGAGCCGCGGAGGATCAGGTCTACCACGGCCTCCTGCTGGCGAATGCGCTCCAGCCTGCGACCGCTGGCATATTGCACGAAGCCTTGGTCGGCCGGCTCTTCGCGCGGTGCCGGCATGGCGCGACTGGCGCCGCCCGTCTTGGTCAGATTGGCATAGACCTCGCCCACCGTGGCGGCGCGGCCATCGCGATAGAAGATCGAGCGATTGGCCCCGGCGGCTTCAGGGAACAGACTGGCCGCGCTGGCCCCGGGATTGGTGCGGACAGCCTCGATCAGCCGCGCAGACCCCTGCGGCCCCAGGAAGTGGGCGGCATAGAGTTCGCCCGCCGTCGGGGTGCGCCCCGTTCGGCCGCGCAGATAAGAGGAATGGTCGGAGGCCAGTTCGCCGGCCATCAGCGAGGCGGCGTGCGGGTCCATCTTCAGCCCCAGAACCGCCTTGCGGGCTTCGTCGCCATTGACGCGGAACCGGCCGTCCGGGCCCTGGCTGATCAGGTCGGCATAGCGGGCATAGCCGTATTTGGCGCCATGCTTCTTGAGCGTGCCCAGCCAGGTCTGGTCGACGAACTGGAACAGGCCCGAGGCCGACGAGGTGCGGGCCTTGGCGGCGGGGTTATAGCCGCTCTCGCGCTTGGCCGTGCCCATCAGGAACGTGAAATCCACGCCCGTCGCGCTGGAGGCGCGCTGGATCGCCGATTCGACGACGCTGCGGATGGATTGGACGGCCATGCCGCCATGGGTGAACGATCATGGTTAACCCAGCCTTAACCACGTTGGCCCGGGCCGACAGATGGGCGACATGCCGCACCTTGGCCAAAGGGTGGAAATTACAAGCGTCACATTATCGACGATAATTTACGAATGTAGATTTACAGGCATCCAGTCGCGTGATGATCTGACTTTACAGTCGTAATTATCCCAAGGGAGATCGCCATGACCGCCGCCGTCAACACCCTCTCCGGCGTTCGCCACACCAGCTTCGACACCGGTTCGCGCAAGGTATCACCCGCCCTGATGTTGGGGCTCGGCGTCTCGGCCGCCGCCCATATCGCCCTGTTCGCCTACCTGGCCTATCAGAAGTACGTGGTCATGCCGCAGGACCTGGGGGTCGACCGGACCATCGTCATGCCTCTGTGGAACCCGGTCGTGCCCCCTCCCCCGCCCAAGACGGATAGGCCGCCGCCGCCCAGGGCCTCCAACCCCATCCCGGTTCATGAGGCCGTTCCGACGCCGCAGATGCCGGCCGAGACCTCGCCATTCGTCCCCATCGATGTCGCAGGACCACCGGGCCCCGGTCCGGTCACGACCGATCCTGGTCCGACCCTGCCGCCCGTCATCGCAGCGCCGCATCGCAAGATGATCACCCGCGCCAACTGGCTAAAGCGCCCCTCAGCCGAGGACGTGGATCGCTACTATCCAGACGGAGCGATCCGGCGCGGCATCTCCGGCAGCGCCACACTGGAATGTGCGGTGACGGCCAACGGCTCGGTCCGTAATTGCATGGTGCTGTCGGAAACCCCCGCCAGCGAGGGGTTCGGCACTGCAGCCCTGAAGCTGTCGCGCTTCTTCCGCATGAGCCCGCAGCTGGAAGACGGCCAGGCCGTTGACGGGGCCTCGGTCCGTATCCCGATCCGCTTCAGCAGCGGGGCGTGAGTTCGGAGACCTGAAAGGGCTCGTCGCTTGCCCCCACCTGACCTGCTGCGCAGGTCGTCCGCCCCCAGAGGGGGCAGATGATCCCATCCTCCTCTGGGGGAGGAGGATGCGCAGCATCCGGAGGGGGCAAGTGCCCGTCAGTAGCTCTTGGGCAGACCCAGCACGCGTTCGGCGATGAAGTTGAGGATCATCTCGCGGCTGACCGGCGCGATGCGGGCGATCATCGCCTCGCGGAAGTAGCGCTCGACATCATATTCCTTGGCATAGCCCATGCCGCCATGGGCCAGGACCGAGGTCTCGCAGGCCGAGAAGCCGGCCTCGGCCCCGAGATACTTGGCCGCATTGGCCTCGGCTCCGCAATCCTTGCCCAGGTCGTAGAGGGCGGCGGCCTTGAAGGCCATCAGGTTGGCGGCCTCCAACTCGGCCCAGGACTTGGCCAGGGGGTGCTGGATGCCCTGGTTCTGGCCAATGGGCCGGCCAAACACTACCCGCTCCTTGGCATAGGTCACGGCCTTGGACAGGGCCACGCGGCCCAGGCCCACGGCCTCTGCGGCGAACAGCACCCGTTCGGGGTTCAGGCCGTGCAGCAGATAGGCAAAGCCCTTGCCCTCCTCGCCGACCAGATCGTCCTGCGGCACGAACAGGTCCTCGATGAAGAGCATGTTACACTCGACGGCCTTGCGACCCATCTTCGGGATCGGCTTGGCCTCGATCTGCTCGCGGTCGGTATAGAACAGCGACAGGCCCTGGGTCGGCTTGGCGCACTGATCCTTGGGCGTGGTCCGGGCGATGATCAGGATCTTGTTGGCGCGCTGGGCGCCGGTCGTCCAGATCTTGCGGCCATTCAGGCGATAGCCGCCCTCAACCTTCTCGGCCCGGGTCTCCAGGCTGGAGGTGTCGAGGCCGGAATTGGGCTCGGTGACCGCAAAGCACATCTTGTCCTCGCCCGAGATCAGGCGCGGCAAGTGCCGGGCGCGCTGCTCATCAGAGCCGAACTTCACGATCGGCATGGGACCAAAGATGTTCAGATGGATGGCCGAGGCGCCGGAAAAGCCCGCGCCGCTTTCGGCCACGGTCTGCATCATGATCGAGGCCTCGGTCAGGCCAAGGCCCGCTCCGCCGACGCTCTCGGGCATGGCCACGCCCAGCCAGCCGCCCTCTGCGATGGCGGCGACAAACTCCTCGGGGAACTGGCCTGTCTCGTCGGTGCGACGCCAGTAGTCGTCGTCGAAACCCGCGCAGAGTTTGGCCACGCCCTCGCGGATCGCTTCCTGTTCTTCGGTCAGCCAGAAACCAGACATTACCCTACCCCTGCTCTAGTCTTTTGTTTTCACGCGCGTTTCATTCCGAAAACCGGTTACCACTTTTCGGAACGCGCTCTAGAGCCCTTTCCGACCTGATGGCTTCATCAGGGTCGGGCGAAAAGGGCTCTAAATTAAAAGTTTAGAGCATTTTTCGATCCGATAACCGTTTCATACTTATCGGAAAATGCTCTAGGCCACGGGCTCTCGCTCGAAACGGCGCGCATCGAGGCGCGCCGCATCCGGCCCCGGGTCCTTGCCCGTCAGATACGATGCGACCAGACCCGCGACAAGCGGAGCCAGCAGCCAGCCGTTACGACGCGCCCCGACAGCCAACCAAACGCCGGGACGGGCGCTGGCGCCGACCATTGGCAAGCCGTCAGGCGTCTCTGCTCGTACGCCCACCTGGATTTCTGCGCCCACCCCGTTCAAGTCGGGCCGCACGGCGCGAACCGCATCCAGAAGCGGCGCCGTCAGGACGGGGTCGGCGACCAGATCATCCCGGCCAAACTCCATTGTGGCCCCCACAGCCGGGCTAGGGCCGGGACACAGATAGACCCCCGGACCGCGCAGGACGCCGCCGTCGGGCGCGCCGCCGGCAAGCCGCAGGATCTGGCCCTTGATCGGCGAGAGATGCACCAGCTCTGGCGCCAGCCTGCCGGTGCGCTCGTTGCCCCCTGTGGCCAGGACCAGATGATCGAACGGCCGCTGCGCGCCATCGGCGAGGGTCAACCGACCGTCGGTGAAATCTGCGACCGCCAGGGCCTCGAACCTGACCCCCAGCCTTTGAGCCGCAGCGCGCATCGACGCCAGCGCTGGGCGCGCCTCCAACCGCCAGTCGCCCGTCAGCACAAGGTCGCCGCCGGGCTCCACTACAGGATCCAGGCCCAGGCCCTGCGCCTTGGCCTCCAGACCCGCCAGCCAGTCACGCGGCCCCCGCGCCCTGAGGCCGTCACGGATCAGCGGAAACCCCAGTCCCTCCACGAAGGGAGGCCACAGAGCCAGGGCGCGGCGCAAAAGCGGCAGATGCGCCGACGAGGCGGGATCGAAAAGAACCTCGGCGCCGGGGGCCAGCATGCCAGCGGCCACGCCCGAGGCGTTGTCACCTGGCGAGGCGGGATCGAAGACCGTCACGACGCACCCGGCCCGCGCCAGGGCCAGGGCCGTCGCCAGACCCAAGGCGCCGGCCCCTGCCACCGCCACACGCGCGCCAGACACAGTTCCCATGCGGCGCAAACACATGCCGGGGCGTCACAGGTCAAGCCCCCAAGGTGCCCGCCTGCGCGATCATCATAGTAGCACGACCATGCCGCGCATTGACGCACCACCGTCCCGCGCGCGTGACTCCGCGTGCGAGGTGCGCTTATCTTGGCCTGTCCAGCGAGGCTGTGTGCTCTTGAAAACACAGATCGGCGTTCCTGGAGGGAAGACACACGCATGAACGACAAGCCCGTCGCCGACCCGGCCCACCCCGTCGATCTCTATGTCGGCGCCCGCCTGCGGATCCGGCGCAAAGTCATGGGTCTCAGCCAGACGCAGGTCGCCGACGCCCTGGGAATCACGTTCCAGCAGATCCAGAAGTACGAGCGCGGCTCAAACCGGATCAGCGCCTCAAAGCTCTACGATGCCGCCAAGCTGCTGCAGGCACCGGTGTCGTACTTCTTCGAGGGACTGGATGAAACGGACGGCGGCCACGACGATGGCTTGGCTCAACGCATGACCCAGTTCGTCTCCACCCCCGAAGGCCTGGAACTGGCGGCCTTGTTCCCCCGCCTGGATGATCGGCGCCTGCGGCGACGGGTGGTGGAACTGGTGCGGGCCATGGTTGACGACGACGGCGACTGATCATGTCCTGATCCCGCCGGCGGGATCAGCGGCCATAGAGACTGATCCCCAGACTGGCTCCCCCGCTGAACGGGGCGTTCGCGAATGGAGTCGCATCGACAAGAACTGTCATCCCGGACAAGCCTGGCGAAGCCGGGCGCCGATCCGGGACCGCCGGAAGCTCTGAGTTCACGCGACGGTCCCGGATCTTCGCGCTGCGCGCTCGTCCGGGATGACAAGCGTTCTTGGTCATATGCGATAGCCGTGCCTACGGGGGAGCTATCGCGGAGCGACTGGGCGGGCAGCGCTGCTGAACCCGCAAACAAAAAGGCCGGGGCGAACCCCGGCCTTTTGCATGTTTGCGATGGTACCGCCTCTCAGGCTTGAACTGAGGACCTCCGGTTCCACAAACCGGCGCTCTAACCAACTGAGCTAAGGCGGCGCATCGCGAGGGAGTGTCTTTAGTCGGAGGCGCGGGCCGGATCAAGCACCCAAAGCCGTCCTTTTCACAGGAAAACGCCCCGGAGCCGAAACTCCGGGGCGTCCCTGTCTTTGTCCATCGCGGCCAGGGCCTATTGCGGGACCTGGAAGACAAGCGGAACCGTAATGGCACCGCCATCGACGGGTGCGCCGTCGAGGGTCTTCGGCTTCATCCGGAAGAGACGCGCCAGCTTGAGCGCGGCATCCCCGAAGCCGTAGTCGGCCGGGTTCTCGGAGACCACATTGCAGCCTTCGAGCGTACCCTTGGCGGTCACGGTGCATGACAGGGTCACGCGGCCGTTGACTTCCATCCGTTGGGCGCGGTCCGGGTAGTACCGGGCCATGTCGTCGCCGTTGGGCTTGCGGGCCCAGTCCGGACGCGTGATCACCGAAGCCCGGGCCGGCGGGTTCGTAGGAACCGGCGGCACGGCGGAGATCACGGGCGGAGCCGTCGATTCAATCCGCTTTTCAACGGGCGGAATCGGCAGAGGCGGCGGCGGCGTGATGTTCGGCGGCGGATCAATCGGAGGCCGCGGCTGAACCACTGCCGGAGGCGGCGGCGGCTCATTCGTCGGCGGCGGTGGCGGCGGAGGCGGCGGAGGCGGAGGCGGCGGAGGCGGAAGCTCCACATCCACAGCCTCGTCCGAATACTCCTTCATCACCGCTTCGAACTTCTGCTTTGCCAGATAGGCAAACAAAGCAGCGTGAACGCCGATCACGACTAACGTCGCGACACCAAAAGCACCCAGGCCCTTTTTGCGTCGGGGCCCTTCCGAGGTCAGCGGATCGTAGTGGCGATGGGGGGGCGTCTGTTCTTCAGCCATACATTCACCCCTAGTTATCTTCCTTGCCGATGAGAGCAACGCTGTAGAAGCCGTTATCCTGGAGGGTGTTCATGACCTCCATGAAGCTTCCGTAGCGTGTCTTCTCGTCGGCTCGGATGTAGATGCGCTCCTTGGTCGGATCGCGTCTGCCAATGTTCTTCGCGAGGTCCTGCCCCATCGTGTCAACCGTGGTCGGAAAGTCTCCAATGAAGACTTTGCCCGATTGCTGGATCGAGATGTAGACCGGCTTTGGCGGGGACTCCGACTGTTTCGCAACCGCCGGCGGCAGGTTTACTTCGACCGTCACGGAGGCGAGCGGCGCCGCCACCATGAAGATGATCAGGAGAACCAGCATAACGTCCACGAAGGGCGTAACATTGATCTCGCTGTTCTGTTCGACGTTAAACCTGTCGCCCCCACCGCCTGAGAGTTTGGCGGCCATGGGTTTTACGCCCCTTTGTCGAGTTGGCGCGAAATGGCGTTCATCAATTCAGCAACGAAGCCTTCCGAGCGCGTGCCGTAGGCCGAGATCCGGGTTTGGAAGTAGTTGTAGAAGATAACCGCCGGAATAGCAGCGAACAGACCAATACCGGTGGCGAGGAGCGCTTCGGCGATGCCGGGGGCGACGACGGCCAGGTTGGTGGTGTTGGTGTTAGCAATGCCGATGAACGAGGTCATGATCCCGTAAACGGTACCGAACAGACCGATGAACGGACCGCCCGAGCCGACCGAGGCCAGGAACACCATGCCGCCCGACAGACGCTTAACCAGCGAGGCTTGCACCGCGTTGATGGCGTAGGTGGCGCGACCGAGGGTCGAGTCACGGTGCTCGCCACCGACGGCCAGACCGGCTTGACGCGACAGTTCAACTTCCTGAGCAGCGGCGGCGGCCATGTCGGCCATCGGGTTGCCTTCGAATTCTTCCGACGACCCGATGCGGGCGATGTCGGCGATCGTACGAGCGCCGCGGAAGGCTTCGAGGAAGGCGTCCGATTGCTTGTTCAGCGAACCAAACTCGAGAAGCTTGGTGATCAGCAGAACCCAGGAGAAGACCGACGCCAGGATCAGGCCGATCATAACGACCTTAACGACGATACCGGCAGCGAGGAACATGCCGACCGGGGTCAGCGAGTGGCTTTCCTTCTTGGGTTCTTCGGCAGCGGGCTCTGCAGCCGGGGCCGGAGCAACGGCAGCATCAGCGGCCGGAGCGGCGGTGCTTTCGGCGGCGGCCGGGGCGGGAGCCGCGGCGTCCTGAGCGAAAGCGGGAACGCTCGTCATCAGCGCGAGCGCGCCGAAGATAGCGATGAGGGGGGTCTTCCGTTTAATGTCGAGCATCTGTCGCCAGTTCCTGATTGGTCTAGCACGTTTGGACCGAGGGTCGTCGCGCGAGAGCGTTTCTACCCTAACTCTGAATAGCCCACCCGGAGGTCGATTTCTCTTCCCACCCCGGCGGACCCGCTTCGCTGCGCTCGATCCGTTACGCCCCTCAGGCGACCAAAGGTCGCAAGAAGGATCGTTTCGAAGCGCGAGTGACCGAAGCCCCCGTTTAGAGGCTTCGATCTTACCGCAATGTTAGAATTGCGGCAGGGGTCCTTTGGCAACCCCTTTTCGCACCGTCAAGAGGTTCTTCTAGGCATAAAATTTGCGCTCCGTCCGCCCAGAGACGGTTCTTGCTGCAACGCACAAATCCCAAATCAGGAAACAGGGGCGGTTTTTCCCTGCCAACGGGAATAGTCATGCTGCAGTGCAGCATGAGAACAAAACGTCGGTCGGTGAAGGGCAGGTGCCACCGGTATTCGCACGGAATCCGGTCGTTCCCTGCCGCGCCCGCCCCATCAAGCCAGGCGAAGGCCGCGCTCCAGAGAACAAATGGTCGCCCTGGCGGCTGGAAAGCCGCTTCTGAGCGCCAAAACTCTGGAACAATGGTGCCTGGGGGCGGATTCGAACCACCGACACGCGGATTTTCAATCCGCTGCTCTACCAACTGAGCTACCCAGGCCCTTGAGCCCTTGGCGGTTGAAAACCGCCTTGGCACCCGCCTTTCAGCGGGGAGCCGCGTCTATAAGCGAGGCCGATTTGGTTGTCCAGCGCCGTTCGATCATTCCCTGTTGATGTCTTCCGGCAGGGAATTTTCATCGTCCTCATCGCTGGCCGGGACGACATAGGAGCCCGACAGCCATCGGTTCAGGTCGACGTCCGAGCAACGCTTGGAACAGAAGGGACGAAAGCCGGGATCGACCGGCTTGCCGCAGATGGGGCAGCCACTGCTCATGTTGCAGACACCTCGATGCGGTCAGCGGGCCAGTCAGCGACTGACTGCACGACGAATCTGTGACCCAGCCGCTCGGCGACGCCGGCCTCAAGCGGGGCGAAGGCGTCTGCGACAGCCGGGGCGCAGCGAGCCGTCAGGCGGCCACCGGGATCGGCCCGCCCCTCCCGCTCCAGCGCCCGCGCCACGCGTCGCGCCATGGCCGCCGGGTTTGGCCTTCCGCCCGCGTCCAGCAACCGGTCCAGAATCGAGCGTCCCCGCCGGGGCACCGTCATCTCCAGCGTGCCAAATCGACTGATCGCGCCCAGGGCCACGCCGGGATTGTCGATGGAGAAGGCGTTGCGCGCCGCCGTGGTCAGGGCCTGACCGTCATGGCCCCGCCCGACGAGGTCGAAGACCACGATGCCGCCTAGCCCCTTCAGGCGCAGCACCCGGGCCGCGACGCTCAAGGCCGCCATATTGGCCTGCCGGGCCGCCCGCTTGGCGTCGGCGCCTTCGCGTGCCCCCAGATCAACGTCGATCGCCACCAGTGCCCGGGTCGGCTCGATACTGATGTCGCCGCCGCCGGGCAGGGCGAACACGGTTTCCAGCGCCTCCGCCTCGGCGGCCTCGACGGCTTCCAGGGCGGCGGGACCCGTGGTCGGAGATCCGGACTTCACCAGCAGACGCAACTGCTGCTCGACCGTGAAGGCGGCCTCGATCACCCGGGGCTCCCCCTCGCCCTCAGCAATGAAGCGGGCAACCGCCGACTTGTCGCGGCGCGAGGGCGTGCGAATCTCGATCTCGACCAGCCCGCCCTCGACCAGCCTGGGCATGTCGGGCCGCAGGGGTAGCAACACGTCCTGGCCGCCGGGCAACTGGACGAAGGCGCTGGCAAAGGCCTTCTCGACCTTGCGGATGCGGGCCACGCCGCGCACGCCCTCAACGTCCAGCGGATCGTCACCGTCCCAGGTCGCGATCAGCCGCTCGGGCCGGCCATCCACGGTGACGACACCGACGGTCTCGCCGACGCCCTTATAGAGGTAGGCGCGTCTTTCGCTCATTATTGGCCACTCATGGCGCGGTCCAGCCCAGGCCGCGCAGCAGGTTCAGGGTCTCGTAGAGCGGGAGACCGACAACGCCGGTATAGGAGCCGTGCAGGTCGATGATGAAGCCGCCGGCGACGCCCTGCACCGCATAACCGCCCGCCTTGCCGCGCCATTCACCGCCGGCCAGGTAGTCGGCGCGCTCCAGATCGGACAGGGCCTTGACCTGAACGCGGGTCTCGACCAGCCGCGAGGCCTCACGGCCATCGGGCGCTATGGCCGCCACAGCGGTCAGCACCTTGTGATTGCGCCCCGACAGCAGGGCCAGGCACCGGGCGGCCTGCTCGGGCGTCTCGGCCTTGGGCAGGATGCGGCGACCCACGGCCACCACCGTGTCGGCGGCCAGCACGAAATCGCCCGGCGCGCGGCCGGCGACGGCGCGCGCCTTTTCCCGCGCCAGCCGCAAGGCGTGCAGACGCGGGGTCTCGTCACGCAGCGGCGTCTCATCGATGTCGGCGGGGTCGACCCGGTCGGGCGTGACGCCGACCTGCGCCAGCAGGTCGAGGCGTCGGGGGCTGGCGCTGGCCAGAACCAGCGACGGCTGGACGGCCGTAGCGAAAGCCATCAGCCCTTACTTGAAGCGATAGGTGATACGGCCCTTGGTCAGGTCGTAGGGCGTCATTTCAACCAGCACCTTGTCGCCAGCCAGCACGCGGATGCGATTCTTGCGCATCTTGCCGGCGGTGTGGGCGATGATCTCGTGCGCGTTTTCCAGCGTCACGCGAAAGGTCGCGTTGGGCAGCAGTTCGCTGACCGTACCGGGAAACTCGAGAAGTTCTTCCTTAGCCATCAGGCCTCTCAATTGGAGCAAACAGATAGCCGCGAAGGCG
Organism: Caulobacter sp. AVps18; assembly: GCF_058681425.1. Lineage (NCBI taxonomy): Bacteria > Pseudomonadati > Pseudomonadota > Alphaproteobacteria > Caulobacterales > Caulobacteraceae > Caulobacter > Caulobacter sp. AVps18. The sequence continues at coordinate 2,537,490 of NZ_CM178737.1, read as the reverse complement.
CGCCCGACCGGGTGGTCGAGAGGCAGGCCGTCGCAGCGAGGCGCCTCTATAGCGCATTCACCCCCCGAACGTCGATGGTGACCCGAAACGTCTCTTGATCGCGTCAGCCAGACCGTCCCGGACCTCGCGATAGGCCTCCAGGCGGGCCTCGCGAGAGCCGTCAACCAGGGTGGGATCGTGGGTCGGCCAGTATTCAATCTCGACCGCCCGCCCCCGCGCCAGCTCGACGGCGCGGTGCTGGGCTTCGGGGGTGAGCGACACCACCACGTCGAACGAATCGTCTTCCAGCTCGGCGAAGGTCTTGGGCTTGTGCGGCGAGACGTCCAGGCCCAGCTCGTCCATGACCGCGATGACGAAGGGATCGATCCCCTCCCCTTCCGGGTCGCCACGCAGGCCGCACGAATCAACGAAGGCGCGTGTGCCGTAGAATCGCTTGAACAGCGCCTGCGCCATCGGCGAGCGAACCCGGTTGTAGTTGCAGGTAAAAAGGACGGCGTCGGGTAGATCCGGCACCCTAACCCCGCCAGTGCAGCGCGCAGATCAGGGTAAACAGGCGGCGAGCCGTATCGAGGTCGGTCTTGACCTTGCCCTCAAGGCGCTCGCGCAGCAGGGACGAGCCCTCATTGTGCAAGCCCCGGCGGCCCATATCCAGGGCCTCGATCTGCTGGGGCGTGGAGTTGCGGATCGCCGAGTAGTAGCTGTCGCAGATCATGAAGTAGTCCTTGATCACCCCCCGGAAGGGCGACAGGGACAGCAGGTGTCGGCGCTCCCATCTCTCGTCTTGAGAGTCAGGACCGGCGATGTCGAAAGCCAGGCGATTCTCGATCAACGACAGCCGCAGATCGTAGGGACCTCCCGCCGATTCGGCCGGCTCGAAATAGTTCGAATCCAGCAGGTCAAAGATCGCGACCTGGCGCTCCTGCTCCTGATCGCGCGAGGCGGCGGCAAGACTGTCCTCGTCAATGACGATGGACTTCAGATGTTGGGTAGCGCGGTCTTGAGTCATCTTGCGCCGGAGCTTTGCGCGTCAGTCGGCGGAAGGCAACCGGCCCAGCCTGATTTGGGCCGAAAGGGCGTGGGCCGGCAGGCCCTCGGCCCTGGCCAGCGCCACGGTGTGCGGGCCCAGAATGCCGAACGAGGCCGCGTTGCACTTGGCGATCGAGGTGCGCTTGAGGAAGTCATAGATCGACAGGCCCGACTGGAAGCGCGCCGCGCGGCTGGTGGGCAGCACGTGGTTGGAGCCGGCCACATAGTCGCCGATGGCTTCGGGGGTCAGGCGCCCCAGGAAGATCGCGCCGGCGTGGCGCACGCGGTCCGACAGGCGCTCGGGATTATCCAGGGCGAACTCGACATGCTCGGGCGCTATGGCGTCGACCAAAGCCGGGCTCTCGTCCAGCGGCGCGATGATCACCGCGCCGTGGTTGCGCCACGAGGCGGCGGCGTCTTCGCCGGTGGCCAGGGTCTTGAGGCGCTCGACGATGGCGGCCTCGACGGCGGCGGCGAAAGCTTCGTCATCAGTGATCAGGATCGACTGGGCAGACGGGTCGTGCTCGGCCTGGCTCAGCAGGTCAGCAGCAATCCAGTCGGGATTGTTCTGGCCGTCGGCGACCACGACAATCTCTGACGGACCGGCCAGGGCGTCGATGCCAACAACGCCATACAGGCGGCGCTTGGCGGCCGTGACATAGGCGTTGCCGGGGCCGACGATCTTGTCGACCGACTGGATGGGTCCGGCACCATAGGCCAGGGCCGCGACGGCCTGCGCCCCGCCGATGCGCCAGATCTCGGTGACCCCGGCTTCCTTGGCGGCGGCCAGCACGGCAGGTTGCAGCTTGCCCGGCGGCGTGACCATGGCGATGCGGTCCACTCCGGCCACCTGGGCAGGCACGGCGTTCATCAGCACGGTCGAGGGATAGGCGGCGCGGCCGCCGGGCACATAGACGCCCACAGCCTCGATCGGCGTCCAGCGCCAGCCCAGCTCGACCCCGGCCTCGTCGGTCCAGGCCTGGTCGGCCGGACGCTGGCGGGCGTGATAGGCGCGAATGCGGGCGGCGGCGAAGGCGATGGCCTCACGCACGTCGGCGGGCGTATCGGCGGCGCCGGCCTCGATCTCCTCGGCGGTGACGCGAACAGTCTGTTCGGTCAGGTCCACGCGGTCGAACTTGCGGGTCAGGTCCAGCACGGCCTGCAGGCCGCCGGTCTTGACCGCCGCCAGAACCTCGACGACGGACGCATCCACATCGGACGGCGAGCCCCGATCTTCATCAAGGAAGGCCTTGAAGGCGGCGGGGAAGCTGGGTTCGGCGAAATTGAAGCGGCGCATGGGCGTGTAGATGCGGGTTTTTGGGCGCGAGACAAGAGGCAAATCCTCCCCCTGAAGGGGGAGGTGGTCGCGCAGCGACCGGAGGGGGAAGTGTAGGGCGTCGTCAGGCTTCCCTCTCCGTCGCCTGCGGCGACACCTCTCCCTTCTGGGAGAGGACCTAAGACGCCGCCTGTCGCCGCATAGGCCGCCGCCTGGGCGGAGCCCAGAGCGAAACACGCGATACGAAAATCGCCCCCTTCGCTCTAGATTTCTGTCTTCGCGTCGTTTTTGCGGAAAACCGGCATCCACTTTTTCTGCGCGATACCCTAGCTCAGTCCGGCATAGGCCAGGGTGGCCATGCCAAGGCCCAGCACCAGGAACAGCCCCACCAGGCCCAGCCGCCCCCAGTCCAGGCAAGGCCCGCCATGGCGCAGCACCGGCGGCTCGGGTTTATTCATGTCGCAAGCACGGAACAGCAGCGATTGGGCCTCGCCCGTCGCATAGGACTTCCTGGCCATGTCGGCCTCCCTGACGTCCACGCCTCTGACGGGCGCGTGGCGTTAACCTAGCACCGTTCGCCTCTCAGGCGAATTTCCAGACGATCACTAGCGCGTGGGACGAAACATGAGCAGCGCCGCTGCTCGTTTGCAGATCAGGAAAATGGCGCGCCCACGAATTGGGCACAGCGCCTAATCGGCGTGCCCGGGGCGGCGCGGGGTGGTCCAGGGTTCGGAGACGTCGGCCAGCACCACGTCCAGGCAGTCGACAGTCACCCGCAGGTCGCCGCCGCCCGCGAAGGTCAGCATCACCGTGCCGCCGGGTGCCTCGCCCGGCTCGAAGGTGACCGCCAGCAGCTCGACGATAGCGCCCTTGGCGTCGCGCTTGAGATTGCGAGCCTGGACGCCCGTGACGTCGCCCAGCTGAAGGGCCGAGCGGACCCGCTCGCCAGCGATCCCACGCTTGGCCTTTTTCCCCGCCACTTCCCAGCGAAAGCGGTTGCAGGCCAGGGTCAGGGTGCGAGCCTGGGCGTCCCAACGGATGTCGCCGATCTTGGCGACCGCATCCTGCAGGGCGGCCGAGATCACCGAGAGGTCCTCGGCGTCCTGGGCCAGCAGTCGCAGGGCGGGGACGGGACTGGTCATGGTCTAGAGCTCGGCCTCGCCATCGCCCTTGATGCGGCGCACCTGCGCCCCACAGGCGGTGAGCTTTTTTTCCAAACGCTCGAAACCACGATCCAGGTGATAGATACGAGAGACGATCGTCTCGCCGCGCGCGGCCAGGCCGGCGATCACCAGGCTGACCGAGGCCCGCAGGTCGGTGGCCATCACTTCTGCGCCTTCCAGCTGGTTGACGCCGCGCACGCGCGCCTCGCCGCCCGACACCGAAATGTCTGCACCCAGGCGCATCAGCTCGGGGGCATGCATGAAGCGGTTCTCAAAGATGGTCTCGCGCACATGGCTGTCGCCGTCGGCCAGCGTCATCAGGGCCATGAACTGGGCCTGCAGATCGGTGGCGAAACGCGGATAGGGCGCGGTTTCCAGATCCACGGCCTTCAGACGGCCCTCGCCGCGACGGATGATGACGCCGTCAGAGGTGGGCTCAACCTCGACCCCGGCCTCGACCAGCTTTTCGAGCAGGGCGTCGATCAGGCCCGGACGCGCCTTGGTCAGGCGCACTTCGCCACCCGCCATGGCAGCGGCGACGGCATAGGTGCCCATCTCGATACGGTCCGGGATCACGGCATGGGTCGCGCCATGCAGCCGCGGCACGCCGGTGATGGTCACGGTGGACGTGCCCGCCCCCTCGACCTTGGCGCCCATGGCGTTGAGGCATTCCTGAAGATCGAGCAGCTCGGGCTCGCAGGCGGCGTTGTTCAGTACCGTGACGCCATCGGCCAGGACAGCCGCCAGCATGGCGTGCTCGGTGGCACCCACCGACACGAACGGGAAGTTGATTTCCGCCCCCTTCAGCCCGCGCGGGGCCTGGGCGTAGACATAGCCCTCGTGCAGGTCGATCTTGGCGCCCAGGGCCTCCAGCGCCTGCAGGTGCAGGTCAACCGGCCGGGCACCGATGGTGCAGCCGCCGGGCAAGGACACCTTGGCCTGGCCGGTCCGGGCCAGCAGCGGACCCAGCACATTGAACGAGGCGCGCATCTGGCGAACGAGATCATAGGGCGCAAACCCGCTGGTGATCTCCGGGGCGTGCAGGATCGTCTGCTGGCCGTCGGGGCCATCGCTCTCGACGACGCTGACGCCCAGGCGGCCCAGCAGCTTGCCCAGAAACCGGGTATCGGCCAGGCGCGGCATGTTGGTCAGGCGAAGCGGCTCGTCGGTGAGCAGGCTGGCCGCCATCAACTTGATGGCCGAGTTCTTGGCGCCGCTGACCGGGATTTCCCCATACAGCCGCGCGCCGCCGATGATGGCGATACGATCCAAATCACGTCCCTCGAACGCACAACGACCCCTCGTCGCGCGGGTCACATGTGAGGGGCGGGTTCTATCCGTTGCAAGAGGGCTTGCAAGGCCCCCCACAGGAAACCGGCGTCAAATGGGGGCCGAAAGGTCATAGGGGCGTCCGTCGGGCCAGCGCAGGTCGTATGTGGTGCTGGCCAGGTCGAGCGCGACCTGGGCCAGTTCCAGCGCCTTGCGCATCGCCTGCAGGCCGTCTGAACCCAACGCCGCCTTGCCGCGCGGCGTGTCGAACGCTCCGCCGTCGCCGATCAGCCGAACCGCGCAGGCCGTTTCGTCTGAACCCTCCACCGCGAATGGCGTAGAGATTTCCAGAACCAGGGCCACCCGCGCCCCGCCCAGGTGGGCCACGCCCTCCAGGGTCCGCACCACTGCATAGGGCCACGGCGCGGCCTGGGCCACGCTCAGCGCTCGATCACCCGAGTCGACGACCGGCCGCGCAGCGGCCTTTCGCTTGCGCAGATTGGTTCTGAGCGCCTCGGCCAACCTGGCTTCGCGCAAAGATTTTTCGTCCTGAAGAGCCATGTGCGAGGGGTGCGGCGACGAAGTCTGTGGGTCAAGTCGCTTTTGGGCTTTGCATCCACGATTTGGCTCGCTATACGCCCCCTCCTCTTCGCCGCGGTAGCTCAGTGGTAGAGCGCATCCTTGGTAAGGCTGAGGTCCAGGGTTCGAGTCCCTGTCGTGGCACCATGGAGACCCAAAGCAAATCTGTGCTTTGGGTCTCCACCACTCGCGAAGAGAACGTCATCGAAATCGCTCCAGTGACACATAGGAAGCAAACCTGCGCTTGACGTCGTGTGGGCCTGCTTTCACGCACCCATCGTCTCGCGATGCGCGTGGTTCGCGGGCGAAACTCTCCGCAAGGCTCACCTCCCCAGCATCATTAGCCTCATCGACCAGACAGCGCACCAGGGCGGTCTTGGGGATCAACTTGCGCTTGGCCAGCAGGCGAAGGGCAAGGCGGCGGCTCTCCCCGGCCGTGACCAGCGCATAGCCGGTCTCGCTGCCGTCGGGCCGTCGCTCGGGCTTGACCACCGGCAGTTGGATCAGCCCGTTGGCCAGGATGGAAGCGGCGCGAGCCTCAATGACAGCCGCGCCGTGTCCGCCCTTGCGGACGTTGCCCGTCGGCGAGACAGGGGGGTGCAAACGGAGTGACGGTTTCGCGGGGACCCGGCTGCAGCCGTCGCCGCGCTCGAGATCCTCGATGCCCTCACACCCGCGAAGCTGGGCGGAAACCGATACGAAGAGCGCCAGGGGGCAGCGCCCCCAAGCGTGCGGCCGCGCCAGCGGCCGCCCACAAGGAAGGGCTCCCCGTGAATCGTCCTTCAGGGACACGCGGAGGGTCGTGATGACGGCAAGGGAGGACGCGGAGGCCAAGGGTCGGGACGCGCGGGGCGGTTCCCTAACGTCAGGACGGCGTCACATCCGGCGTCGAGCTGTGCGCCGATCGTGCCTTGAAGCGCGCCGGCCCGGCCCGATCCAGGATAGGCTTGGCGCCAGGCCGCGCCGAGCACCTCGGCGAGCATGGCCGGGTCGACCGTCTTGAGATGCACGAACGTGACCCCGGAATTGCGCCGCCGGCCCGGTTCGCGCGCGAAGGAAACCGTTTCTCAGTCCTTTCCGCGCCAAACTTCCGTTCCGGCGGTCCAGGCTGCTCATGTCCAATCCGTTATCAGGAGCGGACCGCCACCGCGCTTGGCGGGCTGCCTCACGCTTCGTTCGTTAGCCAGGAGACGGCGTTGGCCAGCCAGCGCTGCTGAAGCGGAACGGCCATGTCTGGCATCCGGTGAACCAGAACCCGCTGGCCGTCCTTGCGCGCGACGAAACTGGCCGCGCCGTTCCTGCGGTCGTGGTCGCGGCTATATGCAGCTATGACTTCGACGCCGGCCCCATCGACGACTAGTCCATTGGAGGGCTGACCCTCGACCTGGTGCAGGACGCTCATCCCCATGTCGACGGGCAGTCCGGCGAACGTGGAATGGGCGCGGACATAGTTCCAGTTACCCATCCACGGCGCGCGTAGCCCCCCCACTTGGCCGGCATAGTCGAACAGTCCTAGGGCCGAAAGCTGTTTGGCCACGCCGTCGGCCAGACCGTCCTCCTGCACCATGGCGAGCAGCGGCGTGCCCGCCTTGACCGCCGCGAGCACCTCGGGCGGGAGGTCGCCCAGGACCACGACGGGCGTCTCGCCCTTCTTGGGTTGAGCCTCCAGGCCCGTCTGCTCGCCGACCTGGCGGCGCACGATCTCGTCGCTCTTCAGGCCCGAGGCGATGATCCCGTCGTAACGGACGCCCGGCTTGAAGTCTTCGAGGACCAAGCCCGGCACGGCCGACAGCTGGTCACGCAGGCTGCGGGCGATCCCCGAGACGCCGATCCGCGCGGTCTTGGCGGACTTCGGGGCTGGCGATGTCACCCAGATCTCGCGGTCGGAAACGATGTCACCCAGCGCGATGCGGATGACGTTCAGGCCCTCGCGTCGCAACGCGGGAGTGCGCACGCTCTCGGCCACGAGGTAGCTGAAGCGGTCGGGCGACTGCGCCGGCGCCGGCCATCGGCCCAGGGCCTCGGCGCTTCCGTCCGGCCCGACCAGGCTGAGCACCAGTTCGCCCGACACGGCCTCGCCGGTGTCGTTGAGCAGATAGAGGTCCAGCTCGGCGGCCTCGCCCGCCGCATAGGCCAGGGCCCGGGGCTTGGCGATCGCCAGCACCGGGCGCAGGCTCTGGCTCAGCAGGGCTGGATCGGCCTTGAAGCCGCGCAGGACATCGACAATGCCCGAGTGGTTCTCGATCGCCGTGCTCTCCCAGCCGGAGATGGCGGCGATATCGACGCTATCGCCGATCCGGATATTCTCCAGATACTCGCGCCAGGCCTCGTAGGCCTTGCGGCCGACTGACAGGAACAGGCTCTCGCTGGTCGGGAAGGCCTTGTTGAACCCCCAGCGCTCCAGATAGCTGTTGGTGGGCGCGACCACCGCCTTGTGGTCGTCCAGGTCGTAGCTCTTGCCGCCCTTGGCCAGGATCTCGACCACCATGGCCGGATGGTTGTCGGCGACGGCGCAGCCCTGCATCTCGCCGAACTCGACGATGAACGGCTTGCCGGTCTGGCGGTGGATATAGTCGTCCTTGCCCCGGTAGAACTTGTCGTACCACTGGTCGCCCGCGCCCTGGTGATTGACCCACCAGCCGCCCCACTCCTCGACGTCCGAGCGGTAGTAGTGGTCGTCATAGGGCAGGTACATGGCCTGGGCCGCGCCCCGCGCCACGAAGCCGTCATTGAGGATCACCGCACGGCTGGGATCCAGGTCGTGGATGGCCTTCAGCACCGTCTGGACATCGGGATTGGCCAGGTTCGCGCCGATCTCATTCTGCAGGGTGTACTGGACCAGGGACGGATGCGAGCGGAAGGCCCGGGCCATGGCCTTGCACTTCTCGACCATGAAGTCGCGGCTGAAGGCGTCGGCGGGCGACAGGCTTTCGCCGGGCTTGAGGTCCTTGCCGATGGCGTGACGGCCGCCGCCCGGCTCCATCACCCGCAGCAGGCCCATCTCGTCCATCGCCGCGAAGACCTCGGGCTTGCCGACGTTGCGGTGGAAGTGCAGCGCGTTGAGGCCCAGGGTCTTGGCCGAGGTCACTTCGCGCTTGGCCAGGTCCGGCGTCGGCCACAGGCCGTTGATGCCCCAATAGCCCCACGAGATCGCCGAATACAGCCGCACCCGCCGACCGTTGAGGCGCAGCAGGGCGTCGGTTCCCACGCCCTCGACGCCGAACCAGCGAAAGCCGAAGCGGACCTCCCGCATGTCGACGGCGCCTTTGCGTTCGGTCCAGCGGAACCGCAGGCGGTAGAGTTCGGGGCTCTCCAGGTCCCAGAGCTTGGCCGTCGGAGCTAAAAGGGTGAACCGGACGCGCAACCGCGTGGCGTCGAGGGCCTCCAGCGCTTCGAGGCGGATGTCGGCCGGGACCAGGCGTCCGGTGCGGTCGTCCACCAGTTCCAGCCCGGCCTTGGCGCGCAGAGCCGCAAGCTTGGTCGCGGCGACGGGCTTGCCCAGCGCCACCTCCATGAACCCCGTCACCTGCCGGGCGTCCGGCGTGTTCAGCACCCAGGCGTCGTCGATCCGCGCCGCCAGCGGATGGAAGCTCAGCGTCAGCCCGCGATCCAGCCCGCCGAAGCCATGCGAGGCGAACAGCTTGGCCTTGCCCCACATCATGGTGGTGCTGTCGCGCCAGTCGAAGCGACCGCCGGGATTGGTGATGCGGATCGCCAGGCGGTTGGGCTGGCCGGGCCGCATGGCACCGGTCAGGTCGCAACTGATCGGCAGCTCCGACATGATCGAATAGCCGACCAACTTCTGGTTCAGGAACACCTCTGCCCGCAGGCGCGCGCCGCGGATGTTCAGCATCACCCGCTTGCCCTTGGCGGCGGCGGGAATGTCGATCGTCTTGGTCCACCACGACACGCCCTTGTAGGCACCGTAACGGGGCACGTCGTCGTCCTCGGCGTAGCGGTACTCGTCGGCGCCGTAGGGCCGCGTGCCGAACCTACCCCACAGATGCTGCTCGACGGTGGTCGGCAGGTCCACGCGCAGGGCGTCGCTCGCCCCTAGGCTGGCCCAGCCGCCGGTCGGCGGATTGACCGGCAGGGCCTTCAGGTCGAACCGGCCCGGCAGGTGGATGTCGTCGTCCTTCCAGGGCGCGGCCTGGTCGATCCACAGGCTCCAGCCTTCGTCGGCAATGGCCAGCGAGTCGGTCTCGGCGGCGCTCGCCAAGCCGGGAGCCAGGCTCGCGGCCACGCCCAGCCCGCCGGCGGCTAGAAAGCTTCGTCGGTCTACGCGCATCATCCGGCTCACTGGGCTTGGACTTCGGTCAGGTCTTGAAACAGGGCGGTCACGGACGCCAGCCGTCGGGGCCGGCCAGGAACGTGTCGCGGCTCCAGGCCTTGGCCTCCTTTGCCGTCAACTGGCGGCTGCGGGGCTCGCGGGTCGTGGGGCTGGCGCCCTGCCCCGTCGAGGCGAACTCGGCATAGGTCGCCGTGCCGAGCGTGTCGGTCTTGCCCGGCGTCCACTCGCGCCAGCCTTCGGGATGCAGCGCCGCGTCGATGCGGGTGCGCATGAAGATAACGGTGGCGTAGGTCCGCCAGGCGCGGCCGAACCAAAGCTCGCCCACCTTCGGATCAGCGGTGATCCGGCAGCCGTCGAAGACATAGGCACTGTCCTGCTCCGGCTTGGACTTGCTCTGGGCCGTGATCATCACGGTCTCGTGGGCGATCCCGTGGATGTGGCAACGGTCGAAAAATGCCTTGGCGTCGCCGAAGATGAAGTCGACGTGGCCTTCGATGTAGCAGTCCCTGAAGTACTGCCGGCTAGGGGCGGTCTTCTTGCTGGCCGCATAGAGCGTGTCCTGGGCGCCCAGCAGGTGCACCTTTTCCAGCACGGCGCGGTCGGCGGTGATCGACAGGGCCACGGCTTGCGAAGGGCGAGGGTCCTTCAGGTGATAGTCGTTCTGGATGGTCAGGTTGCGGGCCCGGAAGCCGTCGCCCGAGACATTGACCGAGGCCGACTTGAACGTCCCTCCGGCGGTGATCGCCCCGTCGCTCCAGACCAGCACCACATCCTGCGGCCGCTTGCCCTTGCCGATCAGGCGGACGTTCGGCTTGGCGATGGTCAGCTTCTCGCGATATTCGCCCGGCGCCAGCTCCAGGGTCCCGCCGTCGGTCGGCAGGGCGTTGACGGCGGCCTGGACGCTGGCATAGGCCCCGCCCTTTCCGACCTTCAGGGTCGTGGCCTGGCTATCAAGGGCGAGGATCAGGGCCGCCAGCCCACAGACGACAGCTAGCAATCGAGGCACGCTCAGCCCCCCCCCCGCAGCATGCCGTTGGGCGGCCCAGCCGGCCCCTTGCACGGTCGAGATTGATTCCCGAATCGCCACAGTGCGATTGCCAAGGCGCGGTGGCCACCGACCGCCTCGGCCGCTATCGACTCAGGATTGATCAACGGGGCCCCTCCTGGGCGAGGGCGGCGTTGGCTCTGAGACCCGTGGTCTGCGCAGCTGTGGGCGCAAGACACGACGCACCACGGATAGTTGGGCAGATAGGTCGATGCAATGATATGGTCATGACCCCCGTAGGCCTTCGACATTCGATTGACGCCATCTGGGCCGTCCATTGTCACCGATGTCAGCAGATAGACATGGGCGAAAGTCAGAGGAAAGAGAAAAGTTTCGGCATTATTCGGAAGTCTGCAGGACAACTTCTGAAGGTCTCGCTTGGCTGATCGGTCGATTCCGTCGCGAACTTGGGGGTGCAAGCGGAGCGGCCGGCCCCGCCGGGACCGGCGGGGGCTCTACGTTCAAGACGCCTTGCTGCCCTCCTTGGAGCGCGGGCAAGGACGCAGCGTCGTGATGGCCTGGACCATCGCTTGTCGCCCGGTCGCCACATCAACATCGAGCAACCCCGCCCAGGTCGAGAGGCAAAAACCCCAGATAACTTTCGTTTTATTTGCTTTACTATCGATATTTTCCGATTTCGCGTTGACCCTCTCCCTGACCGCCGATACCTGTTGAACGCACGCGGTGCTCGACGCTTGCGGACAACGAAACAAGAGCGTTCGACGGGGAAGACAGATGCACCCAACTGACCCGACCTCTTTCGCCGGCAAGCTTCGCGCAGGCCTTGTGCTCGCAATGGCCACGACGATGGCGGCTTCACCGCCTCTGGCCGGTTCCGCTCAGGCCCAACCGCCCGCCCCGACGCAAGCCTTGACGCCCCAGACTCATCAAAAGCCTCGGTTGGTGGTCCTGACCGACATCGGCGGCGATCCCGACGATCAGCAGTCGATGGTCCGCCTGATGACCTATGCCAACCAGGTCGACATCGAGGGTCTGATCGCCACGACCGTCCAGGATGCGGTCAATCCACACCTGATCACCGGCATCGTCGACGCCTACGGCAAGGTCCGCCCTAACCTGGAGCAACACGAGCGCGGCTTTCCCGATCCGGACGCGCTAAAGGCAGTCGTCTCGCAGGCCCTCGTACCCCACGGCAAGACCGCCATTGGGGCTGGCAAGGACTCGCCAGGGTCGGAACTGCTGATCAAGGCCGTAGACCGTGATGATCCCCGCCCGGCCTGGGTGACCGTCTGGGGCGGTCCTACCGTCCTGGCTCAGGCCCTCTGGAAAGTGCGCCAGACCCGATCCAAGGCCGAGTTGGCCAAGTTCGTCGCCAAGCTGCGCATCTATGCGATCTCGGACCAGGACGACAGCGGCCCCTGGATCCGCCGCGAGTTCCCGGACCTGTTCTACATCGTCAGCCCGGGCGTCTCGTTCCACATGTCGACCTGGATCGGCATCGGCGGCGACAACTTCCACGGTCGGTTTGGCGGCGCGGACGAATACTTGGTCAGCAACGAGTGGCTGAACCACAACATCCGCAGCAAAGGTCCCTTGGGCGCAGCCTATCCGAACTGGAAGTTCCAGATGGAAGGCGACACGCCCTCGTTCATGAACCTGATCGACAACGGCCTCTCCAACCCCGAACGGCCCGAGTGGGGCGGCTGGGGCGGCCGCTACGAACTCTATACACCGCGCAAGGAGCGCTGGTTTCTTGAGCCCGAGACCCGGCCGATCTGGACCAACGTGATGGATGAGGTCTTCGGCCGTGACGGTGAATGGCACACCACCAACCACGCCACGATCTGGCGCTGGCGCCAGGCCTACCAGAACGACTTTGCCGCTCGCCTCGACTGGACCGTCAAGCCCTACAAGGACGCCAACCATCCGCCGATCCCCAGGCTGGAGACGCCGGAATACATCGTCGCAAAGCGTGGCCAGCGGGTCGATCTCAGCGCCATCGGTTCCAGCGACCCTGATGGTGACGCCCTTTCGTACGAGTGGTTCTGCTACGAGGAGGCCGGCACGCGCGGCATGACAAGCTCGGCTTCTGGCGTAAAGCTGGACATCCACAATGCCGACCAACCCAAGGCCTGGCTGACGGTGAAGACCAACCGCCTCGTGCCGCCGGGCACGGGGACCATGCACATCATTCTGGCGGTTACCGACCACGGGACGCCGCGGCTGACACGCTACAAGCGCGTGATCATTGACGTGCAGCCCTGATGCGCGCCGGGCTTGATCGTCGCCACCTTGTTTTGGGTGGCTTGGGCTGGCTCGCGGCGTCGACCGCCAGGGCTCACGCCGCCGCGCCGCCGCCGCGGGTGATCGTCTCGACCGACATCGGCGGCAGCGACCCCGACGACTTCCAGTCAATGGTCCACCTTCTGCTCTATGCCGACCGTCTTGAGCTGGAAGGCTTGGTCTCCTCCCCCTGGGGGGCGGGTCGGGCCAGCGATATACGCAAGGTGATCGATCTTTACGCCCAGGACTTCGGCAACCTTCGGACATGGTCAGCGCGGTATCCTACGCCGGACGCGCTCCAGGCCTTGGTCAAGCAGGGCGAAACCGAGACCGCGCCCTATCAGGGCCATAGCCGCTCCACCGAGGGCTCAGCGTGGATCATCGCTTGCGCCCGACGCCCCGATCCCCGGCCGCTGCACGTGCTGGTTTGGGGCGGCATCGAGGACCTGGCCCAGGCGCTGCACGACGCGCCCGAGATCGCGCCGAAACTGCGGGTCTTCTTCATCGGCGGCCCCAATAAGAAGTGGTCGGTGGACGCCTACCAATATGTGGCCGAGCACCATCCGAAGCTCTGGATCATCGAATCCAACGACACCTATCGCGGCTGGTTCACCGGCGGTGACCAGTCCGGCGAATGGGACAACACCGACTTCGTAAAGCGTCACCTCGCGGGCCACGGCGCTATGGGCGACTTCTTCGCCACCCAGTTGGCCGGCACGATCAAGATGGGCGACACGCCCTCGGTGGGTTGGGTGCTGGGCGGACGCAGTGAGGACCCTGCGGCGCCCGGCTGGGGCGGCCGCTATGTCCGGGCCTGGTCGCGCGCGCCGACGACTTACGGCCGACTGACCACGGCAGCGGACACGATGGAGCAGTTCGGCGTCCTGCAGCTTCGTCTACCCGCCGGCGCTGCAGGCCCGGCACGTCCCGACGCCAGGCTGCGCATTGAAAACCAGTTGCTGAGCGGCTTCATCGCGCCCGACGGCAGCCTTCGCTTTCGATTCAGCCCGAAGGACGCCAAGACCTATGACTACGCGGTCGAGAACGGAGGCGCGGGGTTCGCTGGGCAAGGTGGGCGCATCACCTCTGTTCGCCCCGCCGGCGACGCTGATCGGCACCCCGACGCCCGCTGGCCCAACTGGTGGACGGACACGCCCTCCGAAGAGGTCAGCGAGGGCGCGTTCCTCGGCGCCAAGACCGTCAGTCAGTGGCGACACGATTTCCTGAAGGATTTCGCAGACCGCATGGAGCGGTGTCGGCGCCGCGCTTAGGGGGCGATCAGGTCGAAATAGCCCGCCAGGGCGGCCTCGGCCGCGTCGGGATCCTTGGCTTTCAGGGCGCGCACGGTGTCGCCGTGGGCCGTCAGCACGGCCCGGGCGCGCGTGGCGATGGCCGCTGCATCGATCTGGTGGTCGCGCCACCACCCCAACACCGCCTCGGCCATCGCGTCGAAAATCACGTTGCGTGCGACCGCAATCAAGCGGGCGTGAAAGCGCAGCTCGGCGGCGGCAAAGACCTCCGCGCTCTTGAGGCTCTGAGCCATCTCGTCCAGCAAGGCCTCCAGGCCAGCCAGATCGGTTTCATCGGCGAGCCGCGCGGCGTCGCGCACCAGGCCTTGCTCGAAGCTCCTACGCGCGCGTCGGAGGCTATCGACCATGGCCGGCGAAGCCGACAGCATCATCTGGGCGACCATGTCCAGCTGGCTGAACGCGGCCTTGGCCGACAAGGGTCGCACGCGGGCCCGCTCGCCGTGCTTGATGGTGATCAGGCCGGCATTGGCCAGGGCTTGCATGGCCTCGCGGATAGCCGGACGCCCGACCCCATAGGCCGCCATGAGTTCGCGTTCGGACGGCAGGGTCTGGCCAGGGCCGTACTCACCTGAGACAATCATCGCCTTCAGGCGATCAAGGACCTGGTCCGAGAGCTTGCGACGGACGATCGGCCCCTCGCCGCTTCCGTCCTTGGAATTTCCGAGCGACATGGGCGGAACCTGAAGCATGGCGGCGGACAAGTCCATACGGCGCTGCCCCCGCTCCCGAAAACCTGGACGGCCCGCGGGCGCCGCGCCCGCGAGCCGCACGACTTTCATCAGTTTTTCGCCTTCCAGGCCGCGTAGGCCGCTGCGACCCCGACGCCTGATGTGTTGAACCAGGAATAGCCGTTTCGGCGCTCGAGGCTGATCTCGTTGACGTCGTCATGGAGGGTCAGGTCGCGATCACCGAAAATCGGCTTACCAGTCTTGTCGTCATAGTATCGCGACCACAGGGGCTCAGCCCCCGGCTTGTCGATCAGACGCCGGCCAACGACCGGATCAACAGCCGTCCAGGCCTTGCCGGTGATCGCCGCGCCGGCCATCCAGCGCGCCCCGCCCTCGATGGCGCGCCTCACCGCCGGATGGGGCTTTGGCAGGCGCATAAGGTAGAGCAGGATTCCCGCCGTCTCGGCGCTGGCCAGAGAGGCCGGCTCATAGTTGCGCGCGCCGACGGGGGCCAGGGTCAGCGGATCGTGCTGCTGGGACCATCCGGCGGGCTCGCCGTTGACGACGATCTGGGCCGTCAGCAGGCAGGCCAGCCCCCTCCCCCAGGCGGCCTTGGCCAAGGCGCGGCGTTCAGGGGCGACAAAGGCGAAGTCGCCCTTTCCGTCGCCGACCTCGCCAAGCAGGGCGATGGCGCCGAGCATGGCGTCGTCATTGAAGGTGATGGCGTCATGATAGCCGCCTTCCAGCGGCCAGACCTGCGGCCACCCGCCACTAGGGTACTGGCTGGCCAGCAGATAGGTCAGCCCCTTGTCAAAGGCCTGGCGATACCGTGCCGCGTCGGCCTGCGGCGCGCGGCCGATCACGCGAGCCAAGAAGCGCAGCTCGGTGATGGTGGCGTCATTGTCCAATGTGCCCAGGAAGCTGTCGGAGGTGCTGTAGTCCTGACCCAAGGCGCGCACGGCCCCGTCGCGCGGTTGGTTCTTGCCCCAGCCGCCGGCGGCGGTCTGGAAGCTGACGATCACGTCAGCGATGTGGCGCGCCTCCGCGCCGCCATACCAGGACGCCTCGCGCTTGAGCGGCATGGTCGCGCCGCCGTTCCCGCCGATCGGACGGGGCGGAGCCGGAGCACCGGCGCGCTCGGCAGCGATCGCGTCGACATCGGCCTGATGCGCCTTTCGCGAGCGCTCGAGATAGTCGCGCCAGGCCTCGCGGGTCGCGCTCGACGCGGTCTCGACCCTCTCGGCCGTCAAGGGCGAAGCGGGGATGGTCTTGCCCACCACCTCGGCGTGGACGGATCCTGCACCCATCAAGACCAGAGCCAGGGTGACGACACCTGTGAATTTCATGATCGCTTGTCTTTCGTGCTGGCGCGTCACGAAGGCGCGCGAGTGAATGTGGGGCCGGCTGTGGTCTCGGTTCATCGCAAAGGCTCTGCGATGACCTGCTGGACCTTCACCGGTCCAAGGAGGCCGGACGGCGACAGCGGCGAGGTCGGCTGAAAAGGTTGGATCGGCGCGAAGGTGCGCGGCTTGGCACCGGGCTGCAGGTCGCCGATCATCCGGTTGGCCCAATAGTTGACCACGCGGATTTCGAGGCGGTTTTCACCGACTTTCAGCGCGTC
The DNA here is from genome assembly GCF_058681425.1 of Caulobacter sp. AVps18. Classification (NCBI taxonomy): domain Bacteria; kingdom Pseudomonadati; phylum Pseudomonadota; class Alphaproteobacteria; order Caulobacterales; family Caulobacteraceae; genus Caulobacter; species Caulobacter sp. AVps18. Next base: position 2,520,998 of record NZ_CM178737.1, on the reverse strand, counting down.
GGTAATGTCGGACACAAAAGGCGGCTTCCAAAGGCCCGGCAGTGTCTTGCCGTTGAGGGTGATGGTGGCCATTTCTCGTACCTGGCCAAGATCAAGACGCACCCGCGCGCCGGGTCTCAGCCAGGCCTTCGGCGCCTGGAAGGTCTTTCGGTAGATCGCCGCGCCCGAATAGTAGCGCACCTCGGGATCGGACGCCTGAGTCCAGGACGATAGGCCCTCCAAGGTCACGGGCTGATCGGGACCCCAGCCTGGCGTGAAGCTGACCTGCCAGGGACCGTCCACCTGGGCCAGATCGGCGATCCTTGGGATGACCGGGGCCTGATGGCCGGCCCTTGCGGTCTTCCGGAACACCACGAACACGGCCTCGCCCGGGCCCAGGTCGAGCATGACGCGGGTGCGCCCGCCTTCGATGTCATAGGGCGCGGGCTCGATCGCGCCGGTCTCCGCCCGCCAGAATTGCGGGGCCTTGCCGGCGATGCGGAAGCTAGGCGTGACCTTGACCGGCTCGCGTGCGGTGTTGGCCACGAAGAAAAGTTCGCCATCGTCCAGCACGCGCCGGGTCCAGACCAGCGGTGATGCCAGGCCGCTGACCGCCGGGGCGACGCCGGCCGCCCGCAGGCTCGCCTCAAGCGGGCCAGAGCGAACGGATCCGGCCCAAAGCTGGTCAGCCAAGACCTGCCAGGCCAGGTCCGCGGCCGGGCCGTCCGACAAGGTTGGCGAGCCTTGCGGGCGCTCGCCTATGATGACCGCGCCCGCGCGGCTGAGCGCCTCGATCTTGCGCAAAGCCTTCAGGCTCATCTGATTGACGCGGCGCGGGACCACCAGGGCCGCATAGCTGGCACCGGACGGCAGGGTCAGGCGGCCCTGGCTGACCACGAGTCGTTCGATGAGGGTCTCGCCATCCAGGTAGTCAAAATCCAATCCGGCCGGCAGATCGGGCTTGCCGCCTTCGAGCCAGGGCAAGGCCGACGCCGCCCCTTCTCCATAGAAATAGGCGATGTCGGCGCCGGGGCGTCCTTGCCGTAGCATCCAGGCGCTGCGGGCTAGGTAGTCGGTCCAGCCCTTGGCGTCCTCGGCCCAGGTCTCGTTGCGGCTAAAGTGCTGACCGTATTGGCGCAGCGTCATGCCCGGCTTGCGGTCAACGAAGGGCTGGTGGGCGGCGGTGTGGAGCACGAAGTGGTTGACGCCCTCGGCCAGGTAGCGGTCGACGATCGGCTTGTGTTGCCAAGGGCCGGCCCGCCAGGGATCTTCGCCCATGGTGGTCAGGGCCTCGGCCGCCACAAGCGGTTTGCCGTAGATATGGGCCGCTGAGGCGGCTTCACGGATATCGGCCAGGTGCGCGGCCGGCGCGGGCGCGCCATCCGGATAGACCCAGAATTCGCCCATGGGCACATCGGCACGCCCCTTGGCCTGCAGGCCATCGGCGATCGTAGGCAAGTCCACGCCGGGTGCCTCGGCCGCATAGCTCAGGCCGTCGGCATGCAGGATTCTGGCGATCTCGCCAAAATGCCGCTCGGTCAGAAGATCGGCGATGGTGCGACGATAGTCCCACAGGAACCGCTCGCTGCGGGCCGCATCGCCCACGACCCGGCCAGTGAGCACCGGCATCCACGGTGCCAGATCATAGCCGCGCCGCTGCTTGAAGGCCTGGGCCATGTCGTCGGTCCAGTTGGCTTGACCCACTTCCCAGCTGTCGGTGATCGCAAAGGACAGGCCACCTGGACCGTAGAGCGCGCCCAGCTCGGCCTTCAAAGGATCCAGCAGGCCGCGCATATGGGCGCGAACGTGGGCGGCATTGAGCTTGTCGACTTCCAGGCCCAGGCTTTCCGCCGAGGCGGGCGTATCGCGACGCCCTGTCAGGGACCACCCGAACCGCAGGACTCGCCACCGCCCCGGCGGCGGGGACCAGACCAGGCGGCCATCGGCGTCGAGCCGGTCGGTCAGATCGAGCACGGTCTCGGGTGCCGGGCCGGCCGGCGCCGCCGAGACGGGGCCGGTCTGGTTGTCGGCCAGAACACCCCAGCCAGCCTTCTCCTCGAACCGGTCGATGGTCGGCGTGTCGCGCAAGGCCAGTTCGGTGACGACCAACGCCTTGCCCGCCCGCGTCGCGCGCAGACGATAGAAGCTGGCCGTGGTTGGAGGAAAGGCGAAGGTGCGCACGGACAAGCCTTGGCGCGCCTCGCCCGGCAACTGCGCCAGGGGACGGTAAAGACGGCCATCGTCACTGGCCTCGATCACCCCTGTCGGCGGCTCGCCGTCGAACGCGACAGTCACACCATAGACAGTGCGGGGCTCGAGAAAGCCGAATTCGATCCACCCCTCCCCCGAGAAGGTCGCGGCCGGCTCTGCCAAGCGCCCGTCCGCAAGCCTGGCGGCGTCGATCAGACCTTCGCTGGTCTTAACGACCGCCTCAGCCGGCGCGCCTAATGCAGCCTCGCGCCAGGCGACGACTACGGCGTCGCGATAGAGGGTCGGTTCGGAAAACCGGGCCGTGATCGGCAGATCCTGGAACGGACCACTGTTTCGAGGCGGTGCCGGGAGCATCACGGCATTCCCGCCGGAGACAATCTCTTCGCTCCAGACCAGCTTCTTCATGGCCTGCTCAGGGGTGACCCACGGGCCTCCTGTCTCGCTCCAGCCGCCACCTGCTTGCAGACCGAACGACAGGCCCAGGCGCTTGGCTTCCTCTGCGGCAAAGCGCACCGTCGAGCGCCATTCGGGAGTTGCGTAGGCGATGCGCCGATCAACATATTGCGGGATCGGCGGAGAGCCAAAGCCAATGTCGAACAGGATCGGCCCGCCAAGACCGGCCCGCTGCATCCAGGCCAAATCCAGCGCTACGCCTTCACGTGTAACGTTGCCGTTGATCCATTGCCAGAAGACCTGCGGCCGCGCCGCGCTAGGCGGTTCGACAAAGCCTTTCAATATCTGATCTTGGGCCTGGGCCGGCGCGGTCACCAAGAGGAGCGCGGCGAAACCCGGCAAACTTGCGCGCTTCAAGAACACTCTTTTCTGAGACGCCGAGCGAGAATCTCCGCCGCGGCTTGGCCAACGGCGGCGATGGGGATGACCATCGCCGCCTAGTCTGTAGCCTGACTGGCAAAAGACAAGCATGCTCAAGACCGTGGATCCAACGGGAGGGATGGACCGCCAATCAGATATACTCATCATACCAGTTAGGCAAGCTAGGCGACGGTCGCCGGCTGGGCTGGGGCTGCGATGTTCAACGCCTCACCCAGGTGCTCTTCTGCCGCTCGCATGTCCCCCGCCTGTATCAGGTCAAGCAGCCGCCGCTCGGCCTCCAGGTCGAGCCGTGGTGCCGCATCTGGCTCCAGCACCTTGTCTAGGATCAAACCGTAAAGGCGGCTGCTGCTCGCCTTGGCCAGGGTCGACCAGACGTCTCGTGCGGCGCGCGCGTCTTTGACAGGATCGCTAGCCAGGGCAGCCCGGCCCTTATGGACGGCCTCTAATTCGGCCGCGACTATCGGGTCGGCTTGCAGGACCGCGTCTCGCACAAGGTTCCTCAGAAAGACAAACCGCGCCCATTCAAGCTCGATCGCCACCCGCGGTACGTCCTGAAAGATGGGTGTGCAGCTTGACCAGACCTTGCCCATGAACATTTCCATGCTCAGGTCTACGACCCGCGACCGAGCTCCGGGCTCGACCTTAACCATGCCAAGCTCGGCCAGAGCCTCCATCGCGCACCGGACGCTGTCGCGTCCGACCCCGTAACGCGCCATCAGGTCGCGAGGCTGCGGAAGCGATTGGCCTGGAGAATAGACTCCGGCCGAGATGGCCGCTTTCAAGCCCTCGAAAACAGCGACCGATTGGATCGTCGCCAGGGGCTTTGCACCCACGGGTCGTTGAGCGAGGCCCTTGGCCATGTTTCTCCCCGTGACTGCCATGCCACCACTCAAGCGTGGCCCCTGTACGAACAGTGGCCCGCAAAGCACGTCATGGCCCACACCAAACTGATTATACCAGTGATAAACTACCGCAAGCTCGTCTTTCGGAAATGCTGCATTGTTGACAGAAAACTGGTATGATGACATTCCCACATAACCCGGTTCGATCAATTGAGCTTGGGGTTGCCTGGCTGAGGGCCAGCATCGGTGAAAGCCGATACCGCGAGCGCTGGATCGCTCGCGAACAGAACAAGACGCGCATCAGGCGCCAGGGGAGAGAGACTGCATGATCGCTTCATCCGAGACCGCGCGTCTGCGCGCGCTAAACCTTTGCCGTGGCTCGGCGTGGATCGCGCTGACGATCGGCACCTCTATGGCCGCTGCGCCGGCCATGGCCCAGACAAGCTCTGCTGCACCGGCTCCAGAAGCCGTCGAAGAGATCGTGGTGACGGGCATCCGAGCTGCGCTGCGCAGCGCCATTGAAGCCAAGCGCGTCTCAACCGAAATGATCGACCAGATCAACGCAGAGGACGTCGCCGACTTCCCAGACTCCAACCTAGCCGAGGCCATCCAGCGCCTGCCGGGCGTGTCCATCGACCGCGACAACGGCGAAGGCCGCCAGATCGCCATCCGCGGCCTGGGCGGGGACTTCACCACCACCCGGGTCAACGGCATGGACGCTCTGTCGACGGCCGGCGGCTTCAGCGGCAACGGCGATCAGGTCAGCCGCACCCGCAGCTTCGATTTCAACACCTTCGCCTCGGAACTGTTCTCAAGCCTGAAGGTGACCAAGTCCTCGTCGGCCTCGATCGACGAAGGCTCGCTGGGCGCAACGGTCGACCTGGCGACGGGCCGCCCGCTCGACTACGGCAAGCGACGCCTGGCCATGTCCCTGGAGGGCGCGCACTACAGCCAGGGCGGCAAGACCGCACCGCGTATCGCGGTCCTGGCCTCCGACACCTTCCGCGACGGGACATTGGGCCTGTCAGCTTCGGTAGCCTACAGCGAGCGCGATTCCACCCTGGACATGTATGACCGCAATATCGGTCCGCAGGACGTGCTCTATCGCGGCATGCAGCTTTCGGGCGTCTCGCCCAACGCCTACGGCTTCGCCCTGCCCTCCAACTATGTCGGTGCCAATAGCGCCTCGAGCTGCACGGGCTTTCCGGGTCGCGTGGGCTGCGGTTCTGATCCGGCCGCCTATGCAGGGGTTTACGATCCCGACGGCGATGGCGTGACCGATCCGACGGCGATCATCCCGGGCCTTCCGACCCTGAGCCACCAGAACCTCGACTATACCCGACTGGGCGCGACCTTCTCCGCGCAGTGGAAGCCGACGGATCGGACCACCGTGACGGGCGACTATCTCTATTCGGAGTACAAGCAGAACGCCATTCTCTACCAGCTGACGGCACTGGGCCTGAACCGCAACAACTACAACAACATCGCCGCGACATCGCCGGCGAACCTGACCCTGGCCCAGCGCCAGTCCCTCTACGCGCGCTGTACGCCGTCGGCGACCCAGGACTGCGGCGGGGCGAGCCTGATCCCGGGGACCAATAACAGCCGCAACCCCTTCAACCTCGACCCGATCGACTACTACAATTGGACCGGTTCACCCGGCTATGTGGCCAATACCAACGGCATCGCCGGCTGGGAGGCCCTGGTGGGTCGCCCCAACATCCAGCTGCGCAACGCCCACGTGCGGCGCGCCGACGGCCAGAACTATCTCGACTACATGGTGGCCGACAATGTCGACTGGCGCAGCATCGCCGACGGCAGCCGCAACGAGACCTATTTCCGCCAGGCCTCGATCAATGTCGATCATGAGTTCTCCGACCGCCTGCGCATGCACGCGCTCTGGGGTCAGTCGCTGTCCTCGTTCAAGGGCAAGGGCTACCAGCTGGACATCAATGCGATGGACCAGGACGGCTTCATCTTCGATGAACGCGGTGATGGCCCCATGCCGCAGTTCACGGTGGGCTTCGATGCGGCCAATCCTGCCAACTGGGACACGGTCAAGGGCTACTCGACCGTGCGGATCTTCAATCGCTCGCTCGAGAACAGCTTCAAGACGCTGAAGGCCGATCTCGAGTTCGATCTGACCGATGGTCTGACCCTGAAGTGGGGCGCGGCGCGGCGCGAGTTCGTCAACACCTTCGTGCAGTTCCAGCGCAGCGGCGCCACCGACGGCCTCAATCCGACCATCAAGGAAACCCCCGGCGTGACGATCCAGTCGCTTGGTCAGGTGGTCAATTTCGGCAAGGGCCTGGACCTTCCGGCCGGGACGACCACCAGTTGGTTCGCTCCGACCCACGAGGCCTTCATCAAGACCTGGGGCATCGACTGCAACTGCATCAACAAGTCGGGGGACTGGCGCACGATCAACGCCGGCGGCAACCGCACGGACGTGTCCGAGACCGACACCGGCTACTATGCAGAGGTTGACTTCAAGGGCGAGGTGTCGGGCCACCGCTTCTTCGGCAACGTCGGCGCACGCTACGCCACCACCGAGGTCGAGGCGGCCGGCAACCTGGGCGGGGCCTATCGCTCGGCGACCAACAAGTACGACGACATTTTGCCCGCGTTGAACTTCGCCTATGAGATCACGCCCGACCTGATGCTGCGACTGGCGGCCTCCAAGGTGATGGCTCGCCCGACCTTGGCCAACCTGACGCCGGGCGGCTCGGTGGCGACGAGCTGCACCGCCGCCCCCAGTGGGCTGTGCACGACCGAGCCGGCGATCACGGTCGGCAACCCTTATCTCGACCCGTTCCGTTCGGATAATCTGGACCTGTCGCTGGAATGGTACTTCGCCAAGGATGGCCTGCTGTCCCTGGCGGTGTTCAAGAAGTCCATCGAGTCGTTCCCGCAAACCGTTCGCTCGTCAGGCGCGCTCAACACGGCGCTGCAAGGCGAGGCGCTGCAAGGCTTGATCGCCTCGATCACCGATCCGGCGCTGGCGGCACACGTGGCCGCGGGCGGGACCTGGGCCATCACCCAGCAGCGCAACTCGCCCGGGGGCTATATCGAAGGGTTTGAAGCCTCGTTCCAGACGGCGCTATCGTTCCTGCCCGCGCCGTTCGACAAGTTCGGGATCCAGGCCAATTACACCCATCTCAAGTCCGAGCTGAGCTATATCCTCGACGTGACGTCGGGCAAGACAGGCGCAGGACCCTATCTCAACGCCTCCCCCGACGCCTTCAACGCCACGCTCTACTACGAGACCGATCGTTGGCAGGCGCGGGTCTCGGGAGTCTATCGCGCCGAGTACAAGGACCGTTTCCCGCTGCTGTCGAACTCGTGCTCGATCACCCTGGGCCCTGTGGCCTGTCCGCAGCCCCAGTTGCCATGGTTCCGCGCCGTGACCGACAGCCTGCGGCTCGACGCCTCGTTCCGCTACAACGTCAACGACCGCTTCAGCGTCACCCTCGAAGGCCAGAACCTGACCAACGAGACGACCGATCGCTGGGCCTATGAGGACGTCAAGGTCGCTCAGCAACACCAGAGTGTGGGCCGTATCCTGTCGATGGGCGTGCGGTTCACCTATTAGAGGCCTTGGGCCAGATGACTTCATCTGGCCCAAACCTCCTGGCCGAAGACCTTGTGGCTGCCCCCTGCCGGCAGAGCGGACGACATCAGGGTCCGAATGGTCGCCAGCCTGACGCAGGTTCATGACGCGACCATCACAGGTGGTCGGCGCACCACAGCGCTGCCGCCGGATCGACCGGGGCGACCGGGGCGACCGGGGCGACCGGGCGCCGCCCAGCTGTTACAGGATCGCCATCAGCGCCAAGCCCCCAAGACAGCAAAAAGCCTTCATGGTTATCCCCGGGCCTTACGGTCGCGCGGCGACGTCGATGGACTAGCGCTTGACCTGAAAGGCTCGGCAAGCAGCGTCTCAATCATCAACGTCATAGCGGCATGAGGTGTGTCGGCCGGCGCAAACCCGATGACGGCGATATGCTCGTTGCCGCTCATCCCGCGGATCGCATAGCGCTCCTCGCTTCCCGCACGGCCAAAGCTGTAGAGATCCATGTTGTGCTGGCCGTCTGGCCGGATCTGGCGATGGTTCTCGTTCGGCGCAGCATCGTCGGGCGTCTTGGCCAGGAACAGAACATAGTCCGATTTGGGATCGCCGAGGTAAAACCACTCAGGCGTGAAATCCTTGAATGCCCCACTGGGTATATGTCGCTGACCGTCCGCGGTGACGAAAAAGTCCTCGGCATCTGCACGACCGCCAGCAACACCTTCGAACAGAAAGGTATAGTCGCCTTCTGACTTCAGGACCTTGATCGCAACGTGATGCGGGAAGAACCAGTACTGGAAGGTGAACTTGCCGTTCGTCGACTCCAGAACGACCACATCGCCTTCGGTCTTTCCATCCACCACGACGGTCGTCGAATTGCTATTGCGACCAGCGTGACCGAAGTTACCGACGCTGTTGGGGAAGCCCCTGAAATCACCATTCGGACCCGGTTCAAGATAGGATGCGATCCAGTCGGCGCCGGCAGGATCAAAAAAGCTCTTGAAGCCGGAAACCCCTTTGTCCTTCTCGAAAAACACCGTCCCCATAGCCATTTCGATCTTGTATGCGCCCACCCCTGCATATTGAACTTCGCTGAGGCGGACGGCAGGGGTCGGTTTTGCTGGAGCCGCCACAGACGTGTTCGTCGCTTGAGCCGAACCCGGTGCGGCCGGGCTCGACGCACAGGCAGGCAAGCCCGCAAGACCCAGCATTGCGATGACCGCACTAATGGGCAGGGGGAGTTTGAAGATCGACACAGGCTTTCTCCGTTCCCGTCTGAATTGCTATGCGCCCGCGCCAGTCCTGGCCGCAAGTCACGCGTGAATCTTCGGAAGATTACAGACTTTGGATCACGACCACATTGTAGAAAGAGAGAATATAGAAATTAGCTACTTATAACGACGTCGTTACAAACAATCATTAATTATAGATTGAGCCACATAGACTAAGTTAAGCCGCAACCTTAATCCCATGCCCTGCAAGGATTAGTCAACGCGCCCCGCACCGGCGGCTCGAGCCCCCCGCGCTCAACGAGCGCCGGCCCCTGAGCGCACCGTCGCTTCCAGGCCCTCCGTAGGTTCGGCTGTGTAGGCATAAGGGGGCACGAATGATTTGCCCCGGCTGAAAAAGCCTGCGACGCCGGTGACGCCCTCGTGCTCCAGGATCGCGATCGGTCCCACGACGCAGTCCGATGCGCAGACGTCTTCGATGGATTCCAGGATGCTGTTTTCGTTCCCACGCGCGAAATTGAAAACCGTCGAGGTATCGGCACCGAGCTTCTCGGACGTCCAGTACCAGGATGGCCCGCGGAAATTGGCATAGACATTCCGCTCTGACCGGATGTTCGCATCAACCCCTGGCCGCACCGCATAGTAGGAACGGGTCAGATCATCCGCGCCGGCGTCGGCGAAGTTGTTGAAACTGTGCACCTGGCCAAAGCGAACGCGCGGCATTCGCTCGTTCACCAGTTCAGCAAAATAGTTGTGGTGCAGCGTCACTTTCATGCGACCGGCGCTCTCACTGGCCCTGTCGCTTGCACCGATGTTTACCCCGGCATGTTCATGCGCGAACAAGGTATGCCGGAAGACATTCCACGACAGTGTCACATAACTGGACGTGCCTGACAGCAGAACAAGATCTGGACGGCCGTCGACAAAGGTATTGTGGTCAAGCCAGACATTCTCGACATCGTGAAGCACGGTGTTGGTTTGGTGCGCCCCCCGAACACTCACCAGCGTCAGGTTCTTGATGATGACATTGCGTGAACCCGTAAGAACCAGCGCGCCTTTCGCGCCGCTGATTTCGGCGCCCTCCAGCCCGATGATCGTCTTGTTGGAGCCGATAGCCAGAGTGCCGCTCAGCTTCCCACGCACGTGGACGACCCTGGGGGCGTCCCCAGCCGCCTGCAGCAGCAGGTCTTCCATCGTCGCGACGGTCACCGGTAATGCGTTTCCGCCACCCGTTACGCCTTTGCCCTGGGTGACCCATCCAACCGGAGCCGCGCTCAGATAGCTGAAGTCGGTCGGACCGCTTCCTGCGGCGACAGGCTGCTTCTTGCCGCAGTCTCCGGGGGCGGGACCGGGTCCAGTCACGGTCATCGAATCTATGTTGGGCAGGCCACCGTCTGTGGTCGCGCGCAGAACCAGGGCGTTGACGCCGGGCTTCAACTCAACATCGAAGGCCTCAGACAGCCAAGTCGTCCAGGCCCCTGTCGGCGCCAGGGGCGCGCCCAGGGGTGAGCTGCCATCGTTCACGAAGAGCGCGCCCGGACGCGCCATCTTGGCGCCGTTGGCATAGCTGATGGCGATCCTGTACTTGCCTCCAGCAGGCGACTGGACGCTCCAGGTGACCCGCGCAGCGCGACTATTGGGAGGATTGATGTAGCCGGCGCCCGTATGGCTGTCATTTCGCTTCTCGAACATGACGGGGTTGCAAACCCCCGGCTCCAGCTCCTCCAGAGTTATGCTGGATATCGCCGCAGGCTTGCCACGCGCCGCTCCGGCGGGATTCAAACCCAGGGCGCTTGCGTATGATGTCGTCATCATCGACAGGGCGAGAAGCCAGCCCAGCTTGGAGCAAGAGTGAGTCATGGCGCGGCCGCTCGGCCTCCGATGGGGGTGAGATTGCAAGGCGCAGCAGACCGTTGGGCGCCCGCACGGTATTGGCCGCCGGACGGCGAACCAAGCGCTCCAGGGTACGCCGTCCGTCAGCAGCCGGACGCTAAGAACGGGCGGTGCGCTTCTTCCATTCAGGATAGGTCTTGCTCAGCAAGGTCGACGGCCAGGTTCCGTAGTAGCCATATCCATTGCGTCGCTCCGGTTCGATTTCGGCGAAGCTGTAGTGATAGACAGAGCTACGACCCAGGAACAAAGGGCGATCACTGATGAACTCGTAGAACCGCGCCCAGACAGGTTGAGCGGTGGCATCGGCGACCACTCTCTTGTCCGGCTGCCCGTCGACATTGGTGAAGGATTCAATCCGCGTGCCCTTGATGGCGACTGAGCGCAACCAGTCCGTCCCACCTTCGATCGCCGCGATGATCTGCGGGCTGGGCTGCTCAATGCTCATGAGAAAACTAAGTATTCCGACGGTCTCATTGCCAGACAGCGAGGGCGGCTCATAGGCGCGGGCCCAGGCCGGTTGCGCGGTCTTGGCGTCATACTGCGCGCACCATCCGGTCAGCTTGCCGTTTTGCCGGACCTGGCTGCGCAGGATGAAGGCGACGCCCCGCTCGACCGCCGCCGCAGCGCGCGCCCTGGTCTGGGGGGCGACAAAGCCATAGGAACCTTTGCCGGAGGCCGTATCGCGCAGAACGATCAGCACGCGAACCATGGCGTCGTCATTAAAGGTCACATGGGAATAGTAGCCCTCCCTGAGCGGGTAGAACTGCGGCCACCCCCCATTCGGATACTGGGCTTCAAAAAGGTAGTCCAGGCCACGACCAAAGGCCTGCTTGTACCGACTGTCATCCGTGGCTGTGATGACCTGCGCGAGGTATGCCATCGGCAGGGTCGTCGCATCATTGTCGATGGAATTTGCTCGCCCGCGCCCGGGCGGCGGCACATCTTCGGGCGTCTTGGGCGGGATCGCCAGGTCGGTGCTCTTGGGCCAGCCGCCTTGAGGGGACTGGTAAAGCAGCACACTGTCAGCGACCGACCGCGCCTGGGCCGAACCGAACCACGCTGCATCGCGCCGAACGATAGCGGTGTTCCATTGGACTGGCGCCTCAGCGGCCTTGACCTCTCCAGCAAAGAGACTGAGGCCAAGGATCGCGACCGACAGGCGAGCCACTGCACGTGAGGACAGCCAAGCCTGTTTCTCCAGGATTCGCATGTGGGGACCTCATCATCAATTGGGGCCTAGCGCCACGAGCGGCAACTATCGAAAATCTATGTTTTTTTCTCTTTATTTAGCATTGCATTGGAAAATTTTGCTGTCAATCATCACCCTGGCTTTCCAGAGGGAGACCACGCCTGAGCTAGCCTGGGCCAGAGCGCTGACCATTTACTCCCGCAGGCTTGAGGCAGCAGAGGTGGCCAGACCGGTAGCCGTCCGAGCGGGAGCCTACGAGCTCGCTAGTTACCGCCGATGCGCACATTCCGACCCGACTTTCGTTTATGATCGAATAGCTATATTTTCGAAGCTATTCGAAAGTTTGAGATTGTGGCCACCCCCTCTGCCGGTTACGGTGCCATCGCCCTTATCGAACCAGAGGACAACTCAGGTGGCTTCCGAAGCGGCCAACGGGACGGGGCAAAAGCGGCGTCATGGAATTGAAGCCTCGCCGCACCTTGCAACTAGGTCGCGCGCTACATGCCAGAGCCCTGGCGGGTATGCGCGCATAGTCGTCACCAGCTTCTGATCTCAGCGGCGCGCCAGCGCCGACCGACCCAACACGTGAGTCTCGATCATGCGGATCTTCCTCGACAGCACCGACACCAAGATCATCGCCGACCTGGCCTCCACGGGCCTCGTGGATGGGGTGACGACCAACCCGACCCTGATCGCCAAGTCGGGTCGTCCGATGCTGGAAGTGATCGCCGAGATCTGCGGCATCGTCCCTGGCCCGATCAGCGCCGAGGTGGCCGCCACCACGGCTGAGGCCATGATCGCCGAAGGCAAGGCGCTGGCGGCCATCGCGCCCAATGTGGTGGTGAAGATCCCGCTCACCCGTGATGGCCTGATCGCTTGCGCCGCCTTCGCCGACGAGGACATCAAGACCAACGTCACGCTTTGCTTTTCGCCGACACAGGCCCTCTTGGCCGCCAATGCCGGGGCTACCTATGTATCGCCCTTCGTGGGCCGGCTGGACGACTACGGCTTCGACGGCATGGAGCTGATCCGCGACATCCGCACGATCTACGGCAATTACGGGTTCGAGACGGCGATCCTGGCCGCGTCCGTGCGCCATGTCGCGCACGCCAGGGACGCGGCGATTGCCGGGGCCGACTGCATGACCATCCCGCCAGCGGTCTTTTCCGATCTCTACAAGCACCCCCTGACCGACAAGGGTCTGGAGCAGTTCCTGAAAGACTGGGCCTCGACGGGCCAGTCGATCCTCTAGCACGCCCCACCTCGCTCGCGTGGGCTAAGGGTGCCAACCATCCGCGCCAGCCAGAAAGGGCTTCAGAGCCCAGGCCTTGGCCTGTTGGTCGGTCAACTGGCGGGTGCGCGGCTCTCGGGTCGAGGGGCTCGCGCCGGGGCCTCTCGATGCATATTCAGCAAAGGTAGCTGTTGAGAGGGTATCGGTTTTTCCGGGAGTCCATTCGCGCCAACCGGCCGGCTGAACCGGCGCATCGATCTGCGTGCGCATGAACACGACCGTGGCATAGGGTCGCCAGGCGCGACCGAGCCAGATGAACTGGGCGTCGGGGGCGGCCGTGATCTGGCAGCGATCAAAGACATAGGCGCTGTCCTGATCAGGCCTGACCTTGCTTTGGGCTGTCAGCATCGCTTGGGAATGCGCCAGGACGTGGATCCTGCAACGGTCAAAGAAAGCCTTGGCGTCGCCAAAAATGAAGTCGACATGACCCTCAATGTAGCAGTTTTTGAAGTACTGCCGGCTGGGCTTGTCTTTCTTGCTCGCCGCAAAAAGCGTGTCTTGAGCGCCGAGCAGGCGCACCCGTTCGAGCACCGCGCGGTCGGCGGTGATGGCCAGGGCCACAGCCTGGGAGGGGCGCGGGTCCCGCAGATGAAAGTCGTTCTGGATTGTGAGGTTTTCAGCCAGAAAGCCGTCGCCTGAGACGTCCATCGTGGACGATTTACGGGTTCCCCCAACCATGATCGCGCCATCGCTCCAGACGATGACCACGTCCTCAGGCTGTCGCCCCCTGCCGATCAGGCGAACGTTAGGTTTGGATATGGTGACCTTCTCCCGGTACTCACCAGGCGCAAGTTCGATGGTCCCGCCTTCGGCGGGCAAGGCCTCAATCGCCGCCGTCAGGGTCGGGTAGTCAGCCTTTGGACCGACCTGAAGGGTCGCGGCCAGTGCTGAAGACGTTAGGCTCGCCGCAAACAGCAGGAAAAGGCAAAGTCGCAGAACCATCATCGTCTCGCTCCGGCGCTCATGACGCCCGTTTGCGGCTCGCCTTTGGGCCGGGCTGCACGCCAACGCGAGGCCGGGGTCAAACTGACCGCCAGCGAACTCCCGAGGTGCGCAGCGTCCAGGCCGTCCAGGCCATTCATAGAGACTTCGAAGACGCCTTGCCGCGCTAGCAGGCAGAGGATCGAGGCCCAATCCCCCCGCCGCGCGGCGGGTCAATCCGGGCGGGCGGGGAGACGGGCTCATCTCAGTAGGACGAGAAAAGGGCCGCGCGAGCCAGGCGTTGAGCCTCCAGGGCGTCCTGGCGATCCTGAGCCGCCTGCATGGCGTCAAAGTCCAGCTTGTCCAGCGCCCGATCAATGACTTTGAGGAAGTCGATGGCGAGCTTGGCGGCGGTGACGCTGTCCTCGCGGAACGGGAACTGATCCAGCTGCCAGACGCCTTCCCACTTGTTCTTGCGCAGGACGTAGAAGAACTCGAACAGCTCCATCGGATGGACCGAGCCGGCGACCATGTCGTCATCCCAAGACCGCAGGTTGTCGTTGACGTCCATGCCGAACAGGCGGCCGTGGTCGATGGCCAACTGAGCCGCGTCGGCCGGCGACTCCCCGCCATAGAGCGAGTGACCAAAGTCGAGCAGGATGCCGATGTTGGGCAGGCCGATCTTCTCGATACCCAGGAGAGTGCGGGCCACCGAGTCGAAGCTCATATGATTGCGCGGCTCGCGCGGTTTGTACTCGATCACGAACTTCAGGTCGGGGTTCTGGCTGGCCAGCTCACCCACGCCGTCCATCGACATCTGCCAGATCTTGCCGTGGTCGACCTGGAACGGATAGTCCCAGCCATCCTGACCCGGCCACAGCTTGACATAATCTGCCCCGAAGTGACGGACGACCCTGGCTGCGTCGTTGCACATCTCGTTAGCCAGGCGACGCACGCCCGGATCGGGATTGGTAAAGGCCCCCTTGGAAAACTGCCGGGTGTAGATCTCGGGCGTGATGCCGATGACCCCGAGATTGTTGCGCTTGAGCGCGACCTCGACCTCATCCAGGGACAAATTGGGATCGACGAACGGATAGTTCAGATCGACGACCGACAGGTCGCCGACCTGACCGGCCTTGTCGATGGCCTCGATCAGGCTGACGGGCGGGCCGTAGCCATCGGTGGCGTAGCGGTCGACATAGGTGGCGAAGTGCCAGATGCCGGCTCCAAACCGCAACTTGCTCATGCTCGAAGACTCCTGGAAAGACGCGACGCGACGCTCAGCGACGCGCGAGATTGAAATTGTTGAGGCGGTCGGCGTTAGCGGTCGTGATCAGGAAGCAGTCCATCAACTGCTTTTCGGGTTGGCCGGTCCGCCCGGTCTTGAGGTATCGATCCGCCAGTTCGACGGCGTACTGGGCCTGGCGGTAGGCCGGCTGCAAGACGGTGGCCTTCAGCTTGCCAGCCAGGATCGCGTCGCGGGCGTCATTGGAGCCGTCGAAACCGACCACGACCACATCGGCGCGCCCGGCCCCTTCCAGAGCCGCCACAGCGCCCATGGCCATGGTGTCGTTGCCGGCGATGACGCCCTTGATCTCCGGATGGGCCTGGAGCACGGACTGGACCTTGGCGAAGGCCTCTGACTGGCTCCAGTTGGCGGTCTGGCGCGCGACCATCTTCAGGTCCGGATACTGATCGATGACCTCGTGGAAGCCCTTGGAACGGATCACGGCATTGGTGTCGGACTCTTTGCCCACCAATTCCAGATAGGCACCCGTCTCGCCCATCGCCTGGACAAACGCCTCCGCGCCCAAGGCCGCGCCCTGATAGTTGTTCGAGACGATCTGGGCGGTGGCCAGGCCACGCACATTGATTTCCCGATCAATCAGGAAGACGGGGACACCGGCGGCCTTGGCCTTGGAAATCGCTGCGGCGCTGGCGTCGGCCCCGGCGTTGTCGAGGATGATCGCCGCAGCGTTGCGGGCGATGGCCGTGTCGATCAACTGGCTTTGCTTGAAGGCGTCGTCATCGTGAGAAAACTTCAGAGTCTCATAGCCAAGCGCCTTGGCCTTGGCTTCGGCGCCGAGTGCTTCCTGGCCAAAGAAGGGATTGTCCAGCGAGGGCGTGATGATGACGATCAGGTTGGCGCGCTCCTTGGGCGCCAGCCAGAAGACCGCCAGCGCGATAGCCGCGACCAAGACCAGCAGAACGGAGATATGGCGGCGTTTCATGACACGCTTTCTCTTGGCTTTAGGCGACCAGGACACGGACGCCGCGGCTTTCGAAGCCTCGGCGGTCCTCGTCGCGAAGACCCTGGTCGGTAATCAGGGTGTGGATGAGATCGACAGGCCCCAGCGCGGAAAACGCGGTGCGGCCGATCTTGCTGGAGTCGGCGACCAGGCAGATGCGCGAGGCCGCCGCGACCATGGCGCGTTTGACGTGCAGATCAGCCAGGGACGGATAGGTCAGGCCCGCTTCGAGCGAGACTGCGCCCGTCGCCAGGAAGCCGATCTCTGCGTGGAGGCCCTCCAGAAAGCCGGCCGAGCGTTCGCCGCTGAGCGAGAGGGTCGGTGCCTTGAACTGGCCGCCGGTGACATGGACAGAACAGGACGGCAGGGCGCCCAGCGTCAGGGCAATGTTGAGCGCATTGGTGACGATGGTCAGGTCCTGGCGCTCCAGGAGATTGAGCGCCACCTCGGTCGTCGTTGAGCCGGAATCCAGGATGATAGTCTGGCCGTCCTGGACCAGGCTGGCAGCTAGGCGCCCTATGCGCCGCTTGGCGTCCATATTGACCTGGTGCTGTAAGGCCATGTCGCGGACCTGCTGGGGCATGGAGCGCAGGAAGGCACCGCCGTGTTCGCGCGTGATCTGCCCTTCGATCTCCAGGCGCTCCAGGTCTTGCCGGATGGTGGCCTCGGAGACGGCGAAGGCCTCTGCCAGTTCGCGAACACGCGCGCTGCCCTCCTCCTTCATCCAGGCGAGGATACTCATGCGGCGCGGCTCGGCCAGAAGCCCGCTTCGCCCGCCACCGGTGCGCTGGCGAGCACTGCCTGAGCGAACGACTGCGCGCGCTTTGCCCAGAGCCGAGACCATCAGGCCTTGCCCGACGCGGCCAGCCGTCCCTGGAGCTGGTCCAGACCCACGGCGGCGATAATCACCAGGCCCTTGATGACCATTTGCCAGAACTCGCTGACGCCCATCATCACCAGGCCGTCGCTCAGGACGCCGATGACACAGGCCCCGATCAGCGCTCCGCCGACGCTACCGCGGCCGCCGGAGAGCGATGCGCCGCCAAGTACGACGGCGGCGATGGCCGACAACTCGAAGGTCTCGC
This sequence comes from Caulobacter sp. AVps18, assembly GCF_058681425.1. NCBI lineage: Bacteria > Pseudomonadati > Pseudomonadota > Alphaproteobacteria > Caulobacterales > Caulobacteraceae > Caulobacter > Caulobacter sp. AVps18. Next base: position 2,503,707 of record NZ_CM178737.1, on the reverse strand, counting down.
CACTGGCGGGGTGGGCGGCGACCAGTTCGGATGAGACGATCAGGCCGACCAGGGCGGCGCAGACACCGGAGACCACATAGACGGCGATCTTGACCCGGTCGACGCGCACGCCTGACAACAGCGCGGCGCGTTCATTGCCGCCGACGGCGAAGACGCGGCGGCCAAACGGGGTGTTCCTGGCCACGAACGCGGCGACGAGCGCCAACGCAGCCATGATCAGGATCGTCAGCGGAATCCCAAGAACCTTGCCGGCACCCAACAGCGGAAAGCCCTCATTGCCCAGATCGGCGCGGCCAGTGAGGTTGGGGAAGGTCGCGCCACCTGACAGGAGCAAGGCGGCGCCTCGCGCAACATAGAGCATGCCCAGGGTCGCAATGAAGGGCGCGATGCGAAAGCGCGCGACCATCAGGCCGTTGAGCCAGCCGGCCCCGGCGCCCAGCGCCAGCACCAGGACAATAACCAGCGGAATACTGGGGTAAACCACCACACCCAAAGGCGCGAGCGTCATGCCGTTCAAGATCAGGGTGCCGGCCACCATACCTCCCAAGCCGGCGATCGAGCCGACGGACAGATCGATGCCGCCGGTCAGGATCACGTAGGTCATGCCGATCGCCAGAATCGCAGTGATCGCGATGTGTTTGAACATGATCAGGAAGTTGGCGGTCGACAGGAAATTGGGGGCCATCACGGAGAAGAAGGCGACGACGACCGCCAGCGCGATCAGCGCCCGCAACTTCAGGACCAGGCCCAGCAGACTGAACCGGGCTTGCACGGAGGCGGCTTGCGCCGCGGGGAGAGGTGTCGCCTTCAACCGGCAAGCTCCATCGATGAAGGGATCAAGGCACCGTTGGAAGCCGCGACCAGCGCGGCCTCACTCGCCTCTTCAAGGGAAAGATCGGCGGTCAGACGTCCGCCGCAGAGCACGATGACACGGTCGGCCACGGCGCGCGCCTCCAGCAGATCGGAGGTCGCAAACACCACGGCCATGCCCTGGCGCGCCAACTGACGCATCGTGTCGAAGACCTCGCCGCGCGCGCCGATGTCGACACCGCGGCTCGGCTCGTCGAGCAACATCACCAGAGGGTCGGTCATCAGTCCGCGACCGATGACCACCTTCTGCTGGTTACCGCCCGACAAGGCTCCGATCGGGGCCTGCGCCGACGGTGCCTTGACCCCGAGGCGGCGCATCATGGCCGCCACCTGATCGCTGGCTTTTCGCGCCGACAGGACGCCGCCATTCGCCAAGGCGCCCAGGTGCGAGGCCAGCAGGTTCCCGTCGACACCCAGGTTATGAAAGAGGCCATCGCGCTGGCGATCCTCCGGCACGAAGCGGATACGCCGGGCGCACCGCTGCCAAAGGCTCATCCGTGAGACGTCCTCGCCCTTGAGTATGACCTGCCCGCTGGCCGGCCGCGCGCCAAACAGCGCTTCGAGACACTCGGTGCGTCCCGACCCCAGAAGCCCATAGAGGGCGGTCACCTCGCCGGCCCGGAAGGCGGCGTTGATGTTTTCGAGCAGGAAGCCGCCACCGGGGCGTGGCACCGACAGGGCTCTGGCCTCAAGCACCACTTCCCCAGCCTGTAACGGCGCGCGTTCGGGGCGTTCACGGGCTTTGTCGCCGAGCATCTGTTCGATGATCCAGCCAATTGAGGCTTGAGCACCCGGGCGGTGAGCGACCCGACGGCCATCGCGCAGGACGGTGATATGGTCGCCGATCCGCATCAGCTCTTCGAGGCGGTGGGAGATGTAGATGATCGCCACGCCGGTCTGTTTGAGTTCGGCGATAACCTGGAACAGCACCTCGACCTCGCTGGTGCTCAGCGCCGAAGTCGGTTCATCCAGAATCAACACCCGCACATCATCGACCAAGGCCTTGGCGATCTCGACGATCTGTTGCTCGCCAATGCGAAGTCCGCCGACGAGCGCGTCCGGATTGATCGTCTCGGCCAGCCGCGCCAGGATCGCCCGCGCACGACGCTGTTCAGCGCGATGATCTCCAATCCAGGGGCCGCGCGTCAGATCCCGCCCCAGGAAGATGTTCTCGGTCACCGTCAGGTTGGGGCAGAGATTGAGTTCTTGAAAAACAATGCCCACGCCGGCATCGGCGGCCTGCGAGATGGAGTTGAAAGCAACGGGACTTCCGTCCAGCAACAGCCGTCCGCTGGTCGGCTGTTCAACGCCTGCGAGGATCTTCATCAGGGTCGACTTTCCAGCCCCGTTCTCGCCGATCAGCACATTGACAGCGCCGGCATGGACCTCGAAGTCCACCTCGCTGAGCGCGCTGACGCCGCCATAGGTCTTTCCGACGCCTTCGGCTTTCAGAACGGGCATGGACTAGGAGCTGTGGACACTTATCGCATCCAGAGTATTGCGGCAGCGAGGTGCAGGACGGCGAGGTAGTTTCTCGCCGTCTTCTCGAAGCGGGTGGCGACACGGCGGAACTGCTTGAGGCGACTGAAGCAGCACTCGACGAGGTGGCGCTGGGCGTAGAGGTGCGGGTCGAGCGTATATTTCTGAGCGCGTGAAGGATTGTTGGGGATGACGGCGACGGCGCCCTTGGCGGTGATCGCCTGACGCAGATGATCTGCATCGTAGGCGGTGTCGGCCATGACGACCTTGGCCGGCAAGCCTTCGATCAACGGACCCGCTTGAGGTGCGTCTCCCCGTTGCCCGGCCGTGAGAATGAACCGGACTGGTTGGCCCAGGCCTCGCACGGCCATGTGGACCTTGGTGCTCAGTCCGCCGCGCGAGCGTCCAAGGGCTTGATCTTCAGACCCCCCTTTTTGGCCCCGCTAGCGTGCTGGTGGGCGCGGACGATGGTGGAGTCTATGATCAGGTATTCGAAGTCTGGATCGCCCGACATCGCCTCGAAGATCCGCCGCCAGACGCCCTTCTGGCTCCAGCGACTGAACCGCCGGAAGGCGCTATTCCAATCGCCGAACACCTCGGGCAGATCGCGCCAGGGCGAGCCCGTCCTCACGATCCACAACACGCCCTCGACGAACATCCGGTTGTCGCGGCCGGTCGAGCCCTTCTGGTCAGGACGCCCGATGATCAGGCCAGACATCCGGTCCCAATCAGCGTCACTCAGCACCAAACGATCCATCACACCCAAGACCGCCTCCCAAAAGACAGTCTTGAATCACGCTTCGCACCCTTCGGGAATCCCTAGAGTCCACAGCTCCTAGAGCCCCGCGCCAAGACGTTCGAGGTTCAACGGCGTGGCGACCAGCGCCTGAGGATCGTCCCCGACCGGCAGGACCGCCACGAACCGCACCCTGTCGCCCACCTGCAGCGCGCGCGCCGCCGGCCCACTTTCCGCTAGGGCGCGCTTGGTCAGGGCCGATCCGACCTCGGCGAAATCGATCTGGTTGGCAAAATCATTAAACGTCACGAAGGGCAGGCTGTCGCGCAGCGCCGTCCCCGAAACCACCGGCCCGACCTGCAGATCGAGCGTCAGGCTGGAGCCGCCGACCGGCTCAACCCGGACCTCAATCCTGCGCGCCCGGCCATCGCTCACGGCAGCGACGCGGCCTTCAGCGGCGACCACATAGACGGGCGCCGCCCCTTCGCCCGGCCGATGCCCAAAGCGCTTGGCGGCTTGGTCGGGGTCGCGACTAACGGCGGCGGCGACGTCTGCGAGCGGCACCTTGACCTTTTCCCAGTAGGGGTCGGCCTGGGTCGCCCAGATCGCATCGACATAGCGATCAGCCTCGAAGGCTGCGGCCAGACGCTCACGGGCGGCTCGGTCAGCGGCGATCGGCACGACCTTGCACGCCGACAGCGCCGGGAGCGCCATGGCGAGCGCCAGGGCGATACGGATAAGCCCGCGTTGAGAACTCGATCCCTGCCTGCCCCGCACGCAACACCCTCCCCGGCACGCCATTTTCTAGCGCTTACTTTCGAATGTTTTCGAAATTCCGCCGGAACCTGTCATGCACCCTTTCGGCTGTCAATCTAGGATGCGAACGGTGGGCGGCGGCAGCCCCACCCCAAGGGGCGCAGCTTAAGATTCTGATTTTGCTCATATTTTCCAGTGCCGAAAACGGCGCACACTCGCCTCATCCTAAATTTTCGAAAGAAATCGTAAGAGAACGACAGAATTCAACGTTGCGTTCAGGAGCGCACACCACTAGCCTTGCGCTCAAGGGAGACTAGGAAGCACCCACGCGATGGCCGTCAGGGCAACCGTGCGCGAAGCCAGCCTCCCAAAGGCATGAGGCGGCGGTAAAGCGACCGTCCTGGAACAAGGTCTATTCATGGTGGAAGCCCCTCTTCGGGCCGGTGAACCGCTGGGCAAACGCATCGCCCACGTTGCCGGGCGCGCGAACTGGATCCGGCGCACGGCGCTAAGAATGATCTATGAGGCCGGCCAGGGTCACCCAGGCGGTGACCTGTCGGCCGCCGACATCCTCGCGGCGCTCTATTTCGATGTCCTGCGCATTGACCCGTCCGCGCCCAACGCCCCTGATCGTGATCGCTTCGTGATGAGCAAGGGCCATTGCACCGGCGCCTTCTACTCGGTTCTGGCCGGAGCTGGATTTTTTTCCGAGTCTGAGCTCGACACCTATCTCAAGCCCCTGTCGCGGCTGAATGGCCACCCCAGCCGCACCTATCTGCCCGGGGTGGAGACCAATACCGGTCCCCTGGGCCACGGCCTGCCGGTTGCAGTCGGTGCGGCCATCGCCGGCCAGATCGACGGTCGAGACTTCCGGACCTTTGTCCTGACGGGCGATGGCGAACTTCAGGAGGGCAGTTGCTGGGAAGCAGCGATGACCGCAGGCCACCGCAAGCTCGTCAACCTGACAGTCATCGTTGACCGCAACCGTCTGCAACAGGGCGCGCCAACCGAGGACACCGTAGCCCTCGAACCCCTGGCTGACAAATGGCGGGCCTTCGGTTTCGAGGTCGTGGAGATCAATGGTCACGACCCGGGCGCGCTTATTCCCGCCCTCGAAGCCAAGGGGGAACGCCCCCGGTGCGTAATCGCCTCGACGGTCAAGGGTAAGGGCGTTTCCTACATGGAAGACCAATCCAGCTGGCACCATGGTTGCCCCAGCGCCGAGCAGTACGCCCAAGCGATGAAGGAGTTGGCCGCGTGAGTGAAGCCGCCAAAACCGAAGGTCTCTTCGATTGTCGCGAAGCCTATGTGGAAACCCTGGAGGCGCTGGCCGCACAAGACGAGCGCATCGTGGCCGTGGTCAATGACAGCGTCGGCTCCAGCAAGCTGGGCAAGTTCCGCAGCCGTTTCCCCAATCGCCTAATCAATGTGGGCATTGCCGAGCAGGCGATGGTCGGAGTCGGCGCAGGCTTGGCCAATGGCGGCAAGATCCCCTTCGTCAGCGGCGCGGCCTGCTTCCTTACCGGTCGGGCCCTCGAACAGATCAAGGCCGATGTCGCCTATTCGCAGGCCAATGTTAAGCTGTGCGGGATCTCCAGCGGCGTAGCCTATGGTGAGCTTGGCCCCACCCACCACTCGATTGAAGACCTCGCCTGGCTGCGGCCCATGGCCAACCTGACCATCATCGTGCCTTCCGACCCCTGGGAAACGGCCGAAGCGATCAAGGCCGCAGCTCAGACCGACGGCCCCATGTTCATTCGGATCAGCCGCATGCCCGTGCCGGCCCTCAAGCGCGAGACGCCACGGTTCGAGATCGGCAAGGCCGAGGTGCTTCGCGCAGGCTCAGACGCGGCGATCATCGCCAATGGCGTCATGGTCCACCGCGCCTTGGCCGCGGCCCAGACGCTGGCGGCCGAAGGCATTCAGGCGCGGGTGGTCAACATGGCCACCCTTAACCCGCTCGATGTCGACGCCATCCTCGACGCGGCCGGCACTGGAGCGGTCGTGACGGTTGAGGAACACTCCGTTCGCGGGGGTCTGGGCGGCGCGGTCGCGGAGGTCCTGTCGACCCTTTCGCCCTGCCCGCTCAAGATCATGGGCTTTCCGGGCTTCCTGCCGACCGGTTCGGCAGAATGGCTTATGGAACACTACAGCCTGACCTCCACGGGCATCGCCGCATCGGTTCGTCAGCTTGTGACCGCGAGCCCTCGCCTGTGAGCCCGAGCACGGTCCTGGCGATCGATCAGGGGACGACGAACACCAAGGCGCTGCTGTTTGGTCTCGACGGCGTCGCGCTGGTCCAGGCCTCCAGGCCCACGACTGTCACCTATCCCGCGCCCGGCTGGGCCGAGCAGTCGGCGGACGACATCTGGACGAGCGTCTGCGAGGTTATCGGCGAGATCCTCGCCGATGGGCGCGCCGTCGATGCGATTGGCCTGTCGAACCAGCGCGAGTCTATCCTGATCTGGGAGGCGGAGACGGGCCAGCCGCTCGGACCTTGCGTGCTGTGGCAGTGCTCGCGCTCGGCCCCGCAGTGCGAAAGCCTCAAGGCCAATGGCTATGAGCCCGACGTCGTCGCGCGCACAGGCCTCACCCTCAATCCGATGTTTTCGGCCGGAAAACTCGCATGGCTTCTGGACCAGATTCCGGACGGCCGGGTGCGCGCCCGCATGGGCAAGATCAAGGCCGGCACAGTCGACAGCTGGCTGCTTTGGAAGCTGACGGGCGGGGCTAATCACGCCACCGACCACAGCAACGCATCGCGTACCCAATTGATGAACCTCGATAGTCTCCAATGGGACCCGGAGATGGCGCGCCTCTTCGATATCCCCCTGGCGATGTTGCCTCAGATCTCACCCTCCGACAGCCATTTTGGGCACACCGCGCCAGGCGTCTGCGCCCTTCCCGGCGGCGTGCCCATTCACGCGATCCTGGGCGACTCTCACGCGGCGCTCTATGGCCATGGCCTGAGCGGGGCCGGCGAGGTCAAGGTCACTTGCGGAACAGGATCGTCAGTGATGACGGTGACGGACGCGCGGATTTGGTCGGCCCATGGTCTTTCGAGCACCATAGCCTGGAGCCAACAAGCCCGCGCATTCCATGCGCTGGAAGGTAATATCTCCGTTTCGGGACTCACCGCCGCCTTCGCCGCAAGGCTGCTGGGCCTTGCGGATGAAGAGGCACTAACGGCCCTGGCCAAGAGCGAGGTCGACAGCGGCGGCGTGGTTTTTGTACCGGCCTTGGCCGGACTGGGCGCGCCCCACTGGAACGACGAAGCGCGCGGCGTCCTGACGGGAATGTCCCTCGGCACGCGACCCGGTCATGTCGCCAGGGCCGCCCTGGAGGCCATGGCCTTACAGATCCATGACGTATTCACCGCCATGAGCGCCGATCTCCACGCTGAAGTTCGCGAACTCAATGTCGATGGCGGGGCCGCACGCAACGACCTCTTTGTGCAACTGCTTTGTGACCTGATTGATCGGCCAGTCCGGCGCGCGGGAGTCACCGAGGTCAGCGCCCTAGGCGCGGCACGCATGGCGGCCAAGGGTCTTGGACAGGACATGGGCGTTCCGCAACAGGACGCTCGCGTGTTTAGACCATCGATGACGCCGAGCGACCGCGAAGCGATCCTGGTCCGTTGGCGACAAGCGTTGCGTCAGGCCATGACTGCTTAGTCCACGGTCTTGTCCCTCCCCTCCCCGTCCGCACACTCCGCGAGGCTCTCAGCCATGCCCGTTTCGCCCATCAAGATGGCCGACGCGATCCGCGTCCTTTCCATGGAAGCGGTCCACAAGGCCAAGTCCGGACACCAGGGTATGCCGATGGGCATGGCCGATGTGGCGACCGTGCTGTGGAGCAAGTTCCTCAAGTTTGACGCCTCAAAGCCCGACTGGGCCGACCGCGACCGCTTCGTGCTGTCGGCCGGCCACGGCTCGATGCTGCTCTACTCCCTGCTTCACCTGACCGGCTACAAGGCCATGACGATGAAGGAGATCGAGAATTTCCGGCAATGGGGCTCGCTGACCCCCGGCCACCCTGAAGTGCACCACACGCCCGGGGTCGAATGCACCACCGGCCCGCTGGGCCAGGGCCTGGCCACCTCGGTCGGCATGGCCATGGCCGAGGCTCACCTGTCGGCCCGGTTCGGCAAGGATCTGGTCGATCACCGCACCTGGGTGATCGCCGGCGATGGCTGCCTGATGGAGGGCGTCAGCCACGAAGCCATCAGCATCGCCGGCCGCCTGAAGCTGTCCAAGCTGACCGTGCTGTTTGACGACAACAACACCACCATCGACGGCGTCGCCACCATCGCCGAGACCGGTGACCAGATCGCGCGCTTCAAGGCCGCCGGCTGGGCGGTCAAGGTCGTCGACGGCCATGACCACGGCAAGATCGCCGCCGCCCTGCGCTGGGCCACCAAGCAGGACCGCCCCTCGATGATCGCGTGCAAGACGCTGATCTCCAAGGGCGCGGGCCCGAAAGAAGGCGACCCCCACAGCCACGGCTATACCCTGTTCGACCCCGAGATCGCCGCTTCGCGCGTCGCCATGGGCTGGGACGCGGCGCCCTTTACCGTGCCCGACGACATCGCCAGGGCCTGGAAGAGCGTGGGCCGTCGCGGCGCGCGGGTCCGCAAGGCCTGGGAAGCCGGCGTCAAGGCCTCGGCCCAGGGCGCGGACTTCACCCGGGCCATGAAGGGCGACCTCCCCGCCGCCGCCTTCGAGGCTGTCGACGCGCACATCGCTTCTGCCGCCGCCGGCAAGCCGGTCAATGCCACGCGGGTGCATTCGGGCTCGGCCCTCGAGCACCTGATCCCGGCCATCCCGGAAATGATCGGCGGCTCGGCCGACCTGACCGGCTCCAACAACACCTTCGTCAAGGGCATGAAGGCGTTCGACGCTCCCGACTATGCCGGTCGCTATGTGCACTATGGCGTGCGCGAGTTCGGCATGGCGGCGGCCATGAACGGGATGGCCCTGCACGGCGGCGTCATTCCCTATTCCGGCACCTTCATGGCCTTTGCGGACTATAGCCGCCCGGCCATCCGCCTGGGGGCCCTGATGGGCGTGCGGGTCATTCACGTGTTGACCCACGACAGCATCGGCCTGGGCGAAGACGGACCGACCCACCAGCCGGTGGAACACCTGGCCAGCCTGCGGGCCATGCCCAACCTGCTGGTCTTCCGGCCGGCCGACGCGGTGGAAGCCGCCGAGTGCTGGAAGCTGGCCCTGGAGCACACTGCCACGCCGTCGATCATGGCCCTGTCGCGCCAGAAGACCCCGGCCGTGCGCACCACCGGCAGCGAAAACCTGTCGGCCAAGGGGGGCTATGAGCTGCTGGCGGCCGAGGGCGGCGAGGCGGCCGTGACAATCTTCGCCACCGGCACCGAGGTCGGGGTGGCTGTGGCCGCCCGCGACCTCCTGCAAGGCCAGGGCAAGCCGACCCGCGTGGTCTCGGTGCCCTGCTGGGAGCTGTTCGACCAGCAGCCGGCCGCCTACCAGGCCCAGGTCATCGGCCGGGCCCCGGTCCGCATCGCCGTCGAAGCCGGCGTGCGCCAGGGCTGGGAGCGCTTCATCGGCGAGACCGGCCAGTTCGTCGGCATGACCGGCTTTGGTGCCTCAGCGCCGTTCGAGCGCCTGTACAAGGAGTTTGGCATTACGGCTGAGGCCGTGGCGGCGATTGGCGCTTGACCGTCGCCCGCCAGCCGTCGGCCTGCGTCGAGGCGCGCGAGGCCGCCCCTTTGAAGGGCTTGTTTGACGGCACCTTTTCCGACTTCGTCGCATCTGGACGGCGTGTAAGGTCGATCCACGGCGCATTGGCGGAACATCTCAGGGCGGCGATCCTCTGCGGCGAGTTTCCCTGCGGCATGAAGCTGCCCACTGAGCGCGCCCTGGCGCAGCGCTACAGCTTGGCGCGGGTGACCGTTCGCGCCGCACTCGCGCGCCTGCAGACCGAGGGCCTTATCTCGAGGCGCACGCGGGTAGGTACGGTCGTTGTGGTCGTGTCCCATCGCGTGGTGTAACTGCGTCGGCGTGATCACCGCGCTCTCCGGCTGAGCCGGATTGGTCAGGCCGCCATGATGGGCAGGCTGACGATGGGATCATCGCTCAAGGGAGCGACACTTTCCAGGGTCATGTAGCGGCATCGTTGGACGGCCCATTCGTCGTTCTGCTCGAGCAGAATGGCGCCGACGAGCCGGATGATGGCGGCCTCGTTGGGGAAGATGCCTACGACCTCTGTCCGGCGTTTGATCTCGCCATTGAGCCGCTCCAGGGAGTTTGTGGAGTGCAACTTGGTGCGGTGGGCGGCGGGGAAGGTCATGTAGGCCAGGACATCGGTCTCGGCCTGGTCGAGGAAGCCGGCCAGCTTGGGGAGTTTGGGCCGCAGTTGGTCGGCGACGCCGCGCCATTGGGTCTTGGCGGCCTGGGCGTCGTCCTGGGCGAAGGCCGTGCCGATGAAGGCCGAGACCATGGCGCGACCGCTCTTGCCGGCGTGAGCCATGACATTGCGCATGAAGTGGACGCGGCAACGCTGCCAAGTGCAGTTCATGATTTTGGAGACCGACGCCTTGATACCCTCGTGGGCGTCGGAGGTCACCAGCTTGACGCCCCGCAGGCCGCGCCGGGCCAGGCTTCTGAGGAAGTCCGTCCAGAACGTCTCGGCCTCGGAAGGGCCCACCGCCAGGCCCAGCACCTCGCGCCGGCCATCGGCGTTGACGCCCACGGCGACGATGACGGCCTTGGACACGATACGCCCGGCGGTGCGGTCTTTCACATAGGTGGCGTCGATCCACAGGTAGGGCCAGTCGCCCTCGATCGGCCGGGTCAGGAAGGCCTGGACGCGCTCGTCGATCTCCTCGCAGAGCCGCGAGACCTGGCTCTTGGAGATGCCGCTCATGCCCATCGCCTTGACCAGGTCATCCACCGAGCGGGTCGAGATCCCCTGGATGTAGGCCTCCTGGATCACCGCGGTCAGTGCCTTCTCGGCCAGCCGCCGCGGCTCCAAGAAGCCCGGAAAGTAGGAGCCCTTGCGAAGCTTTGGGATCCGCAGTTCCACCGTGCCCGCCCGCGTCTCCCAGTCGCGATCGCGGTAGCCGTTGCGCTGCGCCAGCCGCTCGGGGCTCTTCTCGCCGTGCGCAGCCCCAGTCAGGCCGCCCACCTCCAGCTCCATAAGGCGTTGGGCGGCGAACCCGATCATCTCGCGTAGAAAATCGCTGTCGCCGCTCTTCTCCATCAGCCCGCGAAGGGCGATTGTGTCTTCGGTCATCTTCGGTCCTTGGTTCAGGTTGAGCTTCGCAACCCAACCCTACCGAAGATCGTGGATGACCACCGCTACGCCGCTCGCTCGCTACGGCGCCATGGGGAAGGCGCGCGTCGCGAGCGGCTACGCTATCGCCAACGAGCTACACCACGTCCCGGGACACGACCGTCGTTGTGGCGCGGTTGGAGCCCTGATCCCCCCGTCCAGCAGGAAGCATTCAACCGCGCGCCCAACCTACTCTCCGACTGCATGCACCAGAGCGCGCACCGAGCCTGACTTTCGAGTAGTTTCGATTTTCGAAGGTGTGTGATAATTTTCACAAGCTTTCGGATTGAATTTCGAAATTTTTCGTTACAGTATCCTCGCGACGGCAGCCTGATCCGCCCGCGTTCGACGCGGGCAAAAAATGGTGGCGCCGGACTAGGGGAGGACAGGATGACTAAGCGCAATCGCCAGCGCAGCTTGCTGCTGGCCAGTGTTTCGGCGCTCAGCGTCGCGCTGATTTCAACGGGCGCTCAAGCCCGGCAAACGACCGACGCCAAGAGCGATGAGGGGCAGGTTTCGGAAGTCGTCGTTACGGGCTTCCGGTCTTCGCTCCAAAAGGCGCTAAACGAAAAGCGCGTCTCGAATGCCATGATCGATGTGATCAAGGCCGAGGACATCGGCAAATTCCCGGAATCGAACCTGGCTGAGGCCCTCCAGCGCCTGCCCGGCATTTCGATCGAACGCGAGAACGGAGAGGGCCGAACGATCACGGTTCGCGGCCTGGGCGGTGACTTCGTACGCACCCGGATCAACGGTATCGAAACCGTCGCCGCTTCGGGCAACAACGAAGGCCAGACCTCGATCAATCGGACCCGGGGCTTTGACTACAACGTCTTTGCGTCAGATCTCTTCAGTTCGCTAAAGGTGCAAAAGTCGGCCGAGGCCATTGTCGATGAAGGCTCGCTCGGTGCCACGGTCGATATCGACACGGGCCGACCACTGCAGATCGGCAAGAAGCTCATCCTTTCGGTTCAGGACAACTTCTACAGCAACGGCAAGGAGCACAATCCACGCTTCGCCGCCATGGCCTCCAGAACGTTCTTCGACGACAAGCTCGGCATCCTTTTTTCAGGTGCCTATCAAAAGCGCGACACGGGTCTGAGCTTCTACGACCGCAATCCGGGCCAATTCGAGGTGCTTTACCGGGGCTCGGATCTGGCCGGCCCGGTGCGCAACGGCACCGGGGGGAGCTTTGCTCCCAGCTGCATCACCAGCGGCGCGCCTGTGGTCAACGCCACGACCAATCGCTCGCCGCTCAACTGCTTCTGGGGTTTTGCTGCTCCAACTCAGACGGCCACCAGTCCGGCGGCGTCGGGCATTGGCCGCACCGCCTTTGGCATCGACGCCAATTCGCTGATGTTCGGCTCCGACCCCGCAGCCTGGGCCCAACTCGAGAAGAATCTGTCGACCACCATTCCCGCCCTGACCAGCCTGCAACAGCAGGACCTGAGCCAAGAGCGCATCGGCCTGACAACGACCATCGAGTTCGCCCCGACTGAAAAGACGAAAGTTCGCGTCGATGGCCTGTGGGCCCAATTCAAGGTCAACAACCAATCGCACATTCTGGGGTCGTTCGGCCTCAATCGCCAGTTTGACAACGCCCGCGCTGAGATCGGCCTGACCAATGCGGCCACCGGCCTGCGCCCCTATTCGGCTTCGAACTTCAACTATTTCGGCGATCGCCGTGGCGTCTACGGCAACTCATGCACCACCAGCGCCACGCTGAACTGCACGGGCACGCTGGGCAACACTGCAACTCCGGTGTTCTCGACCGCGCAGTACTGGAACGGCTCAGCCTACGTGGCCGTGCCCACCGTCCTGGGTAGCAACACCTGGTCGACCAACCCCTACAACCTCGACACCTACGACTATTACAACAATCCCGGTTCGGTCGGTTTCAACGCCGGAGCCGCCGCCGCAGATCCGCGCGGCATCCTGATGTATGACCAACTGGTCGGCAAACCGCACACCACTATCCAAGACCTGCATATCAACGACGCCGGTCAGGTCGACTACATGAAGCTCAACCGCCTCGACTGGATGAGCAACAACGCCTATTCGAAGAACAACAGCATCTTCAACCAGATCGATGTTACGCTAGATCAGCAGTTCACTGACAAGCTGAGCGGTCAGTTTGTCTACGGCAAGTCCTATTCGCACCTGCGTATTGACGGCGGCCGCGTGGATCTCTTCACGCTAGACAAGGACGGCTTCGTCTATGACGAGCGGGGCGGCGGCGACATGCCGGTGTTCAACCCCAACTTCAATGCTGCAGACGTCAACCAGTGGGGCGGCGCCGACATCGTAAAGGGCTATTCGGGCATCGCTCGATATGTTCGTGCCCTCAACAACCGCTACGAAACCTATCGTGGCGACTTCCGCTACGAGTGGAACGACCACCTGACGGTCTCGTTCGGGGCCAGCCAGCGCAAGTACCAGTTCGAGACCTTCTCCTCGACCTTCAGCCGCGGCGTCATTCCCTCGATCAAGGAACTCAACAAGTACGGCCGCGAGCAGAACAAGCCTGAATACGCCAATCTCACCCTGGCCCAGATGGGCAGTGTGGTGGACTTCGGTGCCGGCCTGAAGCTTCCAGCTGGAACCCCGACCGCCTGGTTCTCACCCGATCGCGACACCTTCGCCCGCCTGCTCGATTTCGAATGCAATTGCGTCAATCAGTTTGCTGACTGGCGCCTGCAGACCACCCTGGGCGATGGCCTGTCGGTTCAGGAAAAGGACACCGGCGCCTACGTTCAGGGTGATTTCGACATCGATCTGTTTGGCCGTCGCCTGCGCGGAAACACCGGCGTGCGGATTGCCAAGACCGAAGTCGACAGCGTGGCCTCGGGCACCAGCGGCGCCCTCAACGGCACCGTAATGACGGGTACAAACAGCTACACCGACACCCTGCCGTCCTTGAACCTGGTCTACGAGCTCACTGACACCCTGATGGTGCGCTTCGCGGCGGCCAAAACCATGGCTCGACCGTCGCTGGGGAACCTGTCTCCAGGCGTCAGCAGCATCTCGCTGCCGGCGGCCATGGACAGCGGCGCCAATACACCGCGCGTGACACTGGGCAATCCCAAGCTCGAACCCTTCCGGTCAGACAACTTCGACCTGAATTTCGAGTGGTATCCCCAATCGAGCACCCTGGTTTCGGTGGCGCTGTTCAAGAAGAAGCTGGGCTCCTATCCCCGCCAACAGGCCTTCAGCGCCAAGCTGGACGAGTTCCTGCCGCCCGAACTCTACTCCACCCTGCGCGGCGGCTTGAGCTTGACGCCTGTGCAGGCCGCTTACCTGGATGGAGAGAATATCTGGACAGTAACATCTTATGTCGACAGCCCCGGTGGCGTCGTTAACGGCATCGAGGTCCAGTATCAGCAGGCGTTCGACTTCCTGCCAGGGATCTGGAAGAACTTCGGCGTCATCACCAACGTCACCCATATCCAGTCAGAATTGAACTACCTCACCCAGTCCGGCAAATGGGCCAAGGCGCCTTGGCCGTTTGCATCACCCAACGCGGTGAACATGACCCTCTACTATGAAAAGGGTAAGTTCGACGGCCGGATTTCCTACAGCTGGCGCGATAGGTTTGCTTCGGTGTTTCCGCAGTCGTCTGGTCTATGCCCGCCTGGACTGGATACTGATCTGGCGACGGGCGGAGTTTGCACCAGCCCCTTCAACGACTTCGGAGGCGTGGAGTCGACGCAATATGTCGACGCGAAGGTCTCCTACAAGTTCAGCAAGAAGATGCGTGCGGACCTGTCCGTCCAGAACCTCTTCAACGAACCCGAGTCGCAGTGGAATTATGACCCCAGCGTGGTTCGTAAGTACTCGGCGGGCGCGGGCCGCATTCTAACGGCCGGCTTCCGCTACACCTTCTAGGCAGGCGACTTTCTCTTCCTGCACGCCGCGGCCCCCTCCCGGGTCGCGGCGTTTTTTTTAGCTTAAGCTCGCGTCCACTGGCGTTTAGCTTGCGAATGTCAGCGGAGAGGCGGGTAATCGACAAAATTGGCTGTTGGCGAGCCGCTCCTTAAGGTGCTCAAAGGGGCTCTCGCGCGCGCCGAACCTGGCGCGTAGCGACCCACCAACCCCATCCAGCCTCCATGGAGGCCAGGAGCTCGAACTGATGGCGAAGGAACCCAAGTCCCGCTCGGCGCGTGCTGCCGCCGTAAAGGCCTCGGCGTCAGGATCCCTTCTTCCCGAGGTTCGACGCGCCCGGATACTGGAGTGGGTTCAAGAGGAAGGCAGTGCGCGGGTTCGCGACCTAGCCGACGCGTTCGACGTTTCCGACGTGACCATCCGCCAGGATCTTGAGAGGCTGGAAGCCGAAGGTGTCGTCACACGCGAGCATGGCGGTGCCTATCTACAGTCAGTGCCCAGTCAGGTGCGGGCTATGGCCTTGCACCATATGATCAATATGGATGCGAAGCGGCGCATTGGCCGGGTCGCTGCCGGATTGGTCGCCGATGGCGAAACCGTCATTATCGATTCCGGCTCAACGACGACCGAGTTGGCCAGCCAGTTGCTGGACCGTCAGAATCTGAACGTGATCACCAATGCCTTGAACATCGCCCTGATGATGGGCGCACTGCCGACCTGCACCGTCCTCATGCCCGGCGGACAATTCAAGGCCCCCACGCTTTCGCTGACCGGCGAGCGATCCGGGGCCTTCTTCGAGGGCCTCTATGCCGAAAAAGTCTTCCTGGCGACGGCCGCAGTCTCGCCAGAGGTTGGCCTCACCTACCCCTCGATGGCCGACCTCTACGTCAAGCGCGCGATGATCAAGGCCGCGACAAAGGTCATCCTGCTGGCGGATTCCAGCAAGATCGGGCGCACCTCCCTGTCGCTACTCACCAGCATAGACACCATCCACACCCTGATCACTGACAAGGCTATCCGTGACGAGGACCGAAGGGCGTTCGAGGAGCGAGGGGTGGAAGTGCTCGTCGCCTAAAGACGCCGTGCTCCGAGTGCCATCCGGACCAGGCTTCGCCAGCGACCATACCCGGACAGACTGACATTGATATTTTTTCGTTTATTGCTTCGATAATTTTCGCTTTATAGTGCCCATCAAACCGATGGGGCTGTTGGCTCCACGACCGACGCCGTTTGCGCTCGGGCATCATGTGGAGGAAGCTTTGAAAACCAGAATTGGCCGCCGGTGGCTCGCGCCGACCGCTTTCGCGATCGCCTTGCTTGGAGGCCAGGCCCTGGCCGCGCCCGCTCCGGCCGATCCGGACCGCCCGCGCGTCGTTGTTCTCACCGACATCGAGAACGAACCCGATGACGCCGAGTCGCTGGTGCGCTTCTTGACCTATTCCAATCAGTTCGATGTCGAAGGCCTGGTGGCCACGACCTCGATCCACCTTCGCGACCACACAGCGCCTGGAAAGATTCAGGAGATTGTCACGGCCTATGGCGCGGTGCGCGACAATCTCGAGCGCCATGAGCCCGGGTTCCCCAGCGCTGCAAAACTTTCGGCGTCAATCACCAGCGGCCGCCCGCTTTACGGTCTAGCCGCAGTCGGCGAAGGCCATGACAGTCCTGGCTCTGAAGCCATCATCACCGCTGTCGATCGTGACGATCCTCGTCCGGTCTGGGTATTGGTCTGGGGCGGGCCCAATACCCTGGCTCAGGCCTTGTGGAAGGTCAGCCAGACCCGCAAGCCGCCCGAGGTGGCCAAGTTCGTCGCCAAGCTGCGTGTCTATGCGATCTCCGATCAGGACGACAGCGGTCCCTGGATCCGTAGCGGCTTTCCAAACCTTTTCTACATTGTCAGCCCCGGGTTCCATGCCGGCGGCGCTTACCACTTCGCCACATGGAGCGGCATCAGTGGTGATCGTTTCCACGGCCGATTTGCCGGCGGAGACTTCACAAGTGTTAGCAATGAATGGCTGGCGACCAATGTCCAGGCAAAGGGCCCGCTTGGAGCGGTCTATCCCGAACCCAAGTTCCTGATGGAAGGCGATACGCCTAGCTTCCTGTATCTGATCCAGAATGGCCTCGGCTCCTCAGAGCATCCCGATTGGGGCAGCTGGGGCGGCCGCTACGAGTTCTACACCCCGCGCCTGGAACGCTGGCATCTTCAGGCCGAGACACGCCCGATCTGGACCGACGCACAAGACGAAGTCATGGGTGCGGACGGCCAGTGGCACACCAGCAACAAGGCGACGATCTGGCGCTGGCGGCAAGCCTACCAGAACGATTTCGCCGCGCGGATGGACTGGACGATCAAGCCCTACAACCAGGCCAACCACCCGCCCAAGGTGAAGCTTGCCCATCCGGACAGGCTCACGGCCAAGATGGGCGACCGTATTGATCTCAGCGCCGCCTTGAGCAGCGACCCTGACGGCGATAAACTCTCTTACCATTGGTTCTACTACGGTGAGGCGGGAAGCTTCGTGGTCTCGGCGGCACGGTCTGGCGCACCAATCAAGATCGAGGACGCCGACAAGGCCAAGGCCTGGTTCACAGTGCCCACCAATCGCGTCTTCCGAACCGGAAGCCTTCACGTCCTGGTGGCAGTGACCGATAGCGGAACCCCAGCCCTCACCCGCTACAAGCGCGTGATCATCAATGTGGCACCCTAGTCAGGTGCCCCCCCCCTTCACCTTTGAGCCGCAAGCCCAACCTCGGATCTGCGCGAGATGCGGTCTCCTGAACAGCTCCAGGAACACGAGGTTCTAGGGAGGCGCTGGGATGAGCCGCCGACGTCAGCTAGAAGGACAGCGCTGGCGCCTTGAGGGGCTGGCGTCGGTGCCGCCGAAAGTCGGCTTTTCGGGACTCATCCGTGAAAGAAAATCCCGACCTCGCAGCGCTCGACAAGCTCAAGACACGCATCCAGGGCCTCCGCGCCAAAACGACCGACAACGGCTGCACCGAAGACGAAGCTTTGTCAGCCGCCAGCAAGGTCGCCGAACTGCTCGATCGGTACGACTTGTCGCTGACCGACGTCGAAATCCGTAGTGCTCCGTGCGAGCGGCGCGAATATGCGACCAAGCTCAACAAGCGCATACCGCTGGGCGACTGCATCGGTGCCATCGCTCACTTCTGCAACTGCCGGGTTTGGCGCGAGAAAACCCAGGCAGGCGATCCGCGATACGTCTTCTTTGGCCTTCGCTCCGATATCGAAGCCGCGCACTACCTGACCGAACTGATCAACAGCGCCGTCCGATCCGAGCTTGGCCGGTACAAGACCTCAACCGCCTATCAGCGGTTTCGGCATCAAGAGCGACACCTGGCGAACGCGTCCTTCACGCTGGGGATGGTTGTGTCCATCGCGGACAAATTGACCCTGATGAAAGCCGGGCGTGACGTGGCCAATAACAATACCGGGCGGGATCTTGTGGTTCTCAAGTCGGCGATCGTCGACGCCGAGCTTCAAAAGCTTGATCTGAAGCTGAGGACGGTGCGCCGCCCTGCCCGCATGGTGTCACCGAAGGCATACGATGCCGGCGGCGCCGCAGGCGCGTCCCTAGAGCCCTTTCCGACCTGATGGCTTCATCAGGATGGCGATGCGCCAGCAACCTAAGTTCGATCGCCTCCAAAACTCGGACATTGAAGTTTTGCCGGCAGACGCCAGGTCAGCCGGCGACCGCGTGGTCGGTCGGGACGGCAACCAGGGCCTCAGCGATGGCGGCGAACAGGACAGCGACGTCGATCGGCTTGCTGACATGGGCATCCAGGCCCGCAGCAAGATAGTCGTGCCTCTGATGGTCCATGGCGTTTGCGGTCAGAGCGATGATCGGGGTTCGGGCGCGCGCGCTGGCGCGCTCTTCGGTGCGAATGGCGCGCGTGGCGCTGACCCCGTCCATGACGGGCATATTGATGTCCATCAGGATCAGATCGAAGGTCCCCTGGCGCCAGGCTTCCAGCGCCAGGCAGCCGTCTTCGACGACATGAAGCTCAACCCCCGCGCCGCCGAGCAGGCTGCGAAGCACCAGCTGGTTGGTAGGGTTGTCCTCGGCGACCAGGATGACGAGGCGCTCCTTCAGGACCGTGACCAGGCGGTCGGCCACCGGCGTCGCCAAAGGCGCGAGAACCGGCGAGCCGGAGCGCGCCAAGGGCAAGGCAACGCGAAAAGTGGATCCGGCCCCCAGACGGCTATCAACCGTGATATCGCCGCGCATCAATCGGGCCAGGTCGCGTGAGATCGGCAGGCCAAGGCCCGTGCCGCCAAACCGCCGGGTCGTCGTGGCGTCTCCCTGGCTGAACTTCTCGAAGAGGCCAGCCCGGGAGGCCTCGGAGAAGCCTACTCCGGTGTCTTCAATCGTAAAGGCAAACCCAGCCGCCTCGTGAGCCAGCAGAACGTCGATGCGCCCCTGATCGGTAAATTTCACGGCGTTGCCAATCAGATTGTAGAGGATCTGTCTCACGCGCGTGGGGTCGCCTCGATAGAGGCTACGCGCCCCCTCCACGACGAACGACAGGACAAGGCCCTTTTCCGCCGCGATCGCGCCAAATGCGTCGCACGCGTCGCGGCCGAGCGCCTCGGGGTCGAAATCGACCAATTCGAGCTCGATCTTGCCGGCCTCAATCTTGGCCATGTCCAACATGTCATTGAGCAACGTCAGCAGGGTCGCGCCCGACTGCTGCAGCACCCCCAGGCGCTCCTGTTGATTGCAGGTCATCGGCTCACGCGACATAGCCTGGGCCATGCCCAGGATGCCGTTGAGCGGCGTGCGGATTTCGTGCGAGACCGTGGCCAGGAAGGCGCTTTTGGCCTGGTTGGCCGCTTCGGCGTTGAGTTGGTCCTGGATCACTTCGTCATAGGACTCGGCGTTGGCGCGCTGCAAGTCACGAGCGTTGACCGCAAAACACGCGGCCAGCGCCGCAAGGATCCAAACCTCCACGCCTGACTGCATACGGGTGGCGCTGTAGACAAGCGCGATAGCCGGGGCCGGCGCGGTCCACAGGATCATGCTGCGCGTCAGGGTGTGCTGAGCCGCGCAAGTCATCAGGATTCCGGCGCTGACCAGCACCAGGGTCACGACAGCCGTGCTCGTTGTCGGATGGGCGAGAAGAAGGGGCCCCGCAGAGGTCGACGTCAGCAGGATGGTTATGGCGATCAGCTGGTTCTGGAAGATCCGGAACTGCTCTTGCGTCGCTGACGCCAAGCGGGGCACCACCCGGCGCCACCAAGCCATGGTCGCGACTTCAGACGACACGTAGGCGGCAATCCAGCCCAGGGCGACCCAGACAGACATCGCATTCAAAAAGAGCAGCACCATCGCCACCAACGCAATGCTGCCGATCCGCATGGACACGTGACCGGAGTAGGTTCGAGCGTAGTACTTCTCGAACGCGTGCTGCGAATAGGGCCTGTCGACGCGCGAAGTCATCGCGCCAGCTTGGGCGCAAGAGGCTTTACAGGCTATTGGCCGATCGCCTCATGGGGCTGCGACATGGCGCCACAGCGTCCAGCGGACCGCAGGGGCCACGACCTCCGAGCATCGCTCGCGGCCATGAGATCTTCACGCCTACCAGCGGATTTCCACCCGTCACATCCTGCCGGCGCAGTTGAACCTAGAGTCGACGTCGCGCCACGACTCGACATCGGCGCAATTCCAGAAAGCAGACATTCAGATTACCTCAAGTAAACGAGACCCACGCCTCTTTATAGCGACCGGACTTTGGTGCCCGGAGCCCAAAACGCCAATGAGCTCGCACACCCGTGCTCTACGACCGACCTGAAGATTTGGTGGACCACCCATGGCGATGCCGAAACCTCACCGCCCGGCGCACTTTCCAGGTCGCGGCATAATGTCGCTCCCCCGCAAGTTGCACAATTCACTCAAAATTAAACGGCGCTATCACAAGCTCACAGGAACACAAGAAAAGCCTAATAACGGCAATATTTCATGACTTTGGGGGAGGGGCAGCATGCTGACGAATGTCGAGTTCTTTCCAATTTCATTCACCGGTAATTTGACTGTCTCAAATATTGAGGCAGCTCACTTCGAGTTAAGATCTGCCGTTTGCCAGAATAATGCGGTTCTGATCGATCTCGACGGCGTGATTGAAGCGGATCTGACCTTCATCCAACTCATCGAAGCCGCACGGCAGCGCGCCCGCGAGACGGGCGGCGAACTTGCGCTGCGCGAACCCGCCGCAGGAGCGGTGCTTGAGGTGCTGCAGCGCGGCGGCTTCCTCGATGACGAAGGTTCTGACCGCGCCAGGTTCTGGCTTCAAGAGGCAACCCAGCAATGACCGCGATCCTGACCGTGGATGACTCCGCCAGCATTCGGCAGGCCATCAAGATCGCCCTCAGCGGCGAAGGCTATGCCGTGACCGAGGCCGTGAACGGCCACGACGGCCTCGAAAGGGGCAGCGCTGGCGGCTTCGACCTGATCGTCACCGACCTGAACATGCCGGTGATGGACGGGCTTTCCATGATCCGCGAACTGCGCAAGCGGCCGGCCGGCGCCGGCGTTCCGATCCTGTTTCTGACCACCGAATCCGACGCCGAGATCAAGGCCCAGGCCAAGGCGGCCGGCGCCACGGGCTGGCTGACCAAGCCGTTCGACCCCGAACAGCTGATCCGGGTCGTCAAGAAGGTCCTCGCCAAATGAGTGCCCTCGATCCCATTGAGACCTTCCGCCAGGAAGCCCAGGAGCTGCTTGAGGAGATCGAACAGGGCCTGCTCGATCTGGCGCATCGTCCCGGGGATCGTGAACTGGTCGACGCGGTGTTCCGTGGCCTGCACACCCTGAAGGGCTCAGGCGCCATGTTCGGCTTTGACGCCCTGGCCGCCTTCACCCATCACTGCGAAACCGCCTTTGACCGTGTCCGCAAGGGCGAGGTGGCCGCCACCTCCGAACTGGTGGGCGCGGTGCTGGCCTGCCAGGACCATATGCGCGCCCTCGCAGAGGGACGCCCGGCCTCCGAGGCCACCGGCCAGGCGTTGCTGACCGAGTTGCATCGCGTCGTCGAGAGCGCCGGCCAGTCAGGTGCGGAGGCCGCCGCGCCCGACACCCCTGCCCTCAACAGATGGCGCGTGAAGTTCAGCCTGCCGGCCGACGCCCTGGTCAATGGCACCCGCCCCCTGCCGCTACTGGACGAACTGCGCGAGCTTGGCGACTGCCGCGTCGTGGCGGTGACCGACGCGGTCCCGGCCCTTGACGACCTGATCGCGACCGAATGCCACCTGGCTTGGGACGTCACCCTGACGACACCGCACGGCCGCGACGCGATCGAGGATGTCTTCATCTTCGTGATCGACGACATGACCCTGGAAATCCAGGACCTGACCGCCCCTGCGGTCGAGGTCACGAAAGCTGTCAGCAAGGCTGCCGCCTCGACGCCTGTTGCCGGGGCCGCTGAAGAGCCGCCCACCACCGAGGGACGAAACGCCAAGTCCGGCGACACCGTTCGCGTTCCGGCCGAGCGCCTGGACGAGATGATGGACCGGGTCGGCGAACTGGTCATCGCCCAGTCGCGCCTCAAGCAACTGGCCAATTCCAGCAGCGACATCGCCCTGCGCGCGGTCGCCGAGGAAATCGAGCGCCTGGCCTCCGAGATGCGCGACACCATGATGGTGGTGCGCATGGTGCCGATCGCCCAGCTGTTCGGACGCTTCCGCCGGCTGATCCACGATCTGGCCCGCGACACCGGCAAGACCATCGAGCTGTCGACCGAAGGCGAGACCACCGAGCTGGACAAGACCGTGATCGAGCGCCTGGCCGATCCGCTGATCCATCTGATCCGCAACGCCGCTGACCATGGCCTGGAACCCCCCGAGCAACGCCTGGCCGCCGGCAAGCCCGAGGCGGGTCATGTCGTACTGGCCGCCCGTCAGTCGGGCGCCGAGGTGGTGATCACCATCACCGACGATGGCCGCGGCGTCGACCGCGCCCGCGTCCGCGCCAAGGCCGAGGAAAATGGCCTGATCCAGCCGGGTCAGGTGCTGAATGACAACGAGCTGCTGCAGCTGATCTTTGCCCCGGGCTTCTCGACAGCGGCGACGATCACCAACCTGTCGGGTCGCGGCGTCGGCATGGACGTGGTCAAGCGCACCATCGAGGGCCTGCGCGGCTCGATCGAGCTGTCCAGTACGCCGGGTGAAGGCTCGATCGTTTCCCTGCGCATTCCCCTGACCCTGGCGATCATCGATGGCCTGCTGGTGCGGGTCGGAACCGCACGATACGTCATTCCGCTGGCTTCGGTGGAAGAGTGCGTCGAGCTGTCGGCCGAGCAGGACGTCCGCTCGACGGGCCGCAGCCTGATCACCCTGCGCGACCAGCTGGTGCCGTTCATCCGGCTGCGCCAGATGTTCTTCACCGGCCTCGCGCCGGATCCCCACCAGAAGATCGTGGTCGTCCAGGCCGGGCAGGACCGCGTGGGACTGGTCGTCGATCAGATCCTTGGCGACCACCAGACCGTCATCAAGGCCCTGTCGGGCTTCCATGCCGAGGTCGGTGCCTTCTCGGGCGCGACGATCCTGGGCGATGGCGGCGTCGCCCTGATCCTGGACATCGGCCACCTGGTCGCGGCCGGCGCCCGTCCGGATGCGCAGATGCGGGCGGCCAGCTGATGGAAGCGCAAGTCATGACGCCTGACGCCCTGGACGCCCCAATCGAGGCGCTGACCTTCGATCTGCAGGGAGAGACCTTCGCCCTGGACGCCGGCCTGGTCCGCGAGGTCCTGGACATGTTGCCCGAAACCGATGTGCCCGGAGCCCCACCCTTCGTGGGCGCGGTGATCAACTTCCGTGGCCGGGTGATCCCCTTGGTCGACCTGCGCCTGGCCTTCGACATGACGGCCGGAGCGCCGACCATCGACAGCCGCATTGTCGTCATCGAGTACGATCTGGACGGTGAGCCCACCCTGATCGGCCTGCGCGCCGACAAGGTGCACGAGGTCACCTCGATCACCCTGGACACCACCGAGCAGGCCCCGCGCGTGGGCATGAGCTGGCGAGCGGATTTCGTTCGCCTGCTGGCCAGGCGCGATGGCGACCTGATCGTAATCCCCGACCTTGACCAGATCTTCGCGGCGCGCGGCCGGTCGGCCGCCACCGTCACGCCCATCAACACATCGCAGTCTTGAGTATTCAGCAGGATCTTCCTGCGCGCTAAGCGAAGGTGAGTATCGCCTGCGCATCCAGACCGATCCAATTTAGCTCAAAGGGGCTTTGAAATGCGTGCAACAATAAGGGCAAAACTTGCTGGCGCCTTTGCAGTCGTTTTGATGATTGCGGCTCTGATGGGCGCTGTCGGCATTGCCAAGATGAGTGCGATAAACGACCAATCGACAGAGATCACCAAAAACTGGATGCCGAGTATAGACGCCATTCACTCTATAAATACGGCCACTTCTGATCTTCGTGCTCAGCAATATTCCCACATCGCTTCAATTGATCCAGCCCGCATGGCTGACGCCGAACGTGAGATAGAAACCACATTGGCGCAAATCAAAAGCGAGCGCGGAAAATATGAAAAGTTGATATCTTCGGACGAAGAGCGAAATCTGTATAATCAGTTTTCCTCCAAGTACGAATCCTATGTTCGCGGCGGCGAGCAAATACTCGCTCTGTCTCGCAAGAATGAGAACGCCGCCGCTGCCGAGGCCATGAGGGCCAACAAGGCGGCTTATGACGACATGTCAGCCGACACGCTGAAACTGGTCAAGTTGAACGTCGCGGGCGGCGCTGCGGCCAGCGACACGGGGGACAAGGTGTTCGCCGAAGCGCGCGTGCTGTTCATCGGACTGGTGATCGTGTCGCTTGTCATCGGTTCGCTCGCGGCCCTGTGGATTTCCAGGACCGTCACGATGGGTCTTCGCAAGGTCGGGGGTGCCATTGAGGCGGTGGCGATCGGCGACCTGAACCAGCGCGTCACCGTGACCACAAACGACGAGATCAAGGATCTCATCGACACGGTCAACCGCATGACGGACAACCTCAACGCCACCGCGCTGGTCGCCGACAAGGTCGCGGACGGCGACCTGACGGTCGAAGCCAAGCCGCTGTCCGACAAGGACACCTTGGGCCTCGCCCTGCAGAAGATGATCGAACGCCTTCGCGGCGTGGTCGGCGACGCCCTTTCGGCGTCGGAGAATGTGTCGTCGGGCAGCCAGGAACTGTCGGCGGCCGCCGAGCAGGTCAGCCAGGGCGCCACCGAACAGGCCGCCGCCGCCGAAGAGGCCTCGGCCTCGATGGAGCAGATGGCCGGCAATATCAAACAGAACGCCGACAACGCCACCCAGACCGAAAAGATCGCCCGCCAGTCGGCCCTGGACGCCGAAGTCTCCGGCGCGGCCGTCAATCGCGCTGTGGAGGCCATGCGGACGATCGCCGAGAAGATCACCATCGTTCAGGAGATCGCCCGCCAGACCGACCTGCTGGCCCTCAATGCGGCCGTCGAGGCGGCCCGGGCCGGCGAGCATGGTCGAGGCTTTGCGGTCGTCGCTTCGGAGGTGCGCAAACTGGCCGAGCGGTCGCAGACCGCCGCCACCGAGATCGGTGCCGTGTCGTCCGACACCGTCAAGGCCGCCCAGTCGGCCGGCGAGATGCTGACCAGCCTGGTGCCCAATATCCGCCGGACCGCCGAACTGGTCTCCGAGATCAGCGCCGCCTGCCGCGAGCAGGACATCGGTGCCTCGCAGATCAACGAGGCCATCCAGCAGCTGGACAAGGTTACCCAGCAGAACGCCGGCGCCTCCGAACAGATGTCGGCGACCTCCGAGGAGCTGGCCGCCCAGGCCGAGGAGTTGCAGACCTCCATCGCCTATTTCCGCCTGTCGTCAACGCACTCGGCCCTGCGTAGCAAACCGGCTGCGGTGTCGCGCCCGGCCCCGCCCCAGGCAGCAAAGGCCGCAGCGCCGGTTCGCGCCACGCGCCCGGCGCCCCGCAAGGTCGCCTCCCGCGGCGCGGTCGGGGCCCAGCAAGCCATGGCCCAGGGCTTTGCGCTGGATCTTAGTCAGGGCGGACCAGACCACAACGACAGTGAGTTCACCCAATACTGACGTCCCGACTGTTTCGCCTTTCGCTCAAGGATCACGACCATGCGCTTCACGATCAAACTGCAGCTGGGCTTGGCCTTCGGGCTGATCATCGCGCTGCTGCTGGCGGCGACCCTGTTTGGCATAAACAGCCTATCGACGACCAACCGCGACATGAAAGCGATGGTCCAGGGACCGGCGGCGCGCCTGCAGATCGCCCAGCAACTCAATATCCACATGCTCAATGTGGTGCGCGTTGAGAAGAACATGGTGATGGTCGAAACTCCGGACGAAGTGAGGTCACTGGAGTCCCTGATCGCCAAGGAAAAGCAGGCCTTTGAGGCCCTGCTGACAGAGGCGAAATCGCTGGCGACAGCGGAAGGCAAGCCCAAATGGGAGGCCCTGGGTTCGACCTGGGAGCGCATGTTCGATAGCCATGCGCGGATCTATGAACTGGCCATTGCTGGACGTGATGTCGAGGCGACCGCGCTGTCGATGGGCGAGAGCCGCAAGATCGTCAACGACGCAGGCGCTCAGGTTCAGGAACTGGTCGAGTTGTCCGAGGCTCAACTGACTGCCGCAACCGAACAGGCCGACAAGCACTTCGTCAGCGTTCGCAACGCGCTGATCGCCCTCACCGTGGTTTCCCTCCTTATCGCCAGCGCAGCCGCATTCTATATCGCCATCGCGGTCAGCAAGGGCCTTAGCCGAGCGTCTGACGCCGTACGCGCCGTCGCCGAGGGTGATCTGAGCAAGACCGTCACGATCACCACTAAGGACGAGATCGGCGACCTTCTGGGTCACGTGAACACCATGATCGAACGCCTTCGCGGCGTGGTCGGCGACGCCATTTCGGCGTCGGAGAATGTTTCGTCGGGCAGCCAGGAGCTGTCGGCGGCCGCCGAGCAGGTCAGCCAGGGTGCCACCGAACAGGCCGCCGCCGCCGAAGAGGCCTCAGCCTCGATGGAGCAGATGGCCGGCAACATCAAACAGAACGCCGACAACGCCACCCAGACCGAAAAGATCGCCCGCCAGTCGGCCCAGGACGCCGAAATCTCCGGCGCGGCCGTCAATCGCGCTGTCGAAGCCATGCGGACAATCGCCGAAAAGATCACCATCGTTCAGGAGATCGCCCGCCAGACCGACCTGCTGGCCCTCAATGCGGCCGTCGAGGCGGCCCGGGCCGGTGAGCATGGTCGAGGCTTTGCGGTCGTCGCTTCGGAGGTGCGCAAACTGGCCGAGCGGTCGCAGACCGCCGCCACCGAGATCGGCGCGGTGTCGTCCGACACCGTCAAGGCCGCCCAGTCGGCCGGCGAGATGCTGACCAGCCTGGTGCCCAATATCCGCCGGACCGCCGAACTGGTCTCCGAGATCAGCGCCGCCTGCCGCGAGCAGGACATTGGCGCCTCGCAGATCAACGAGGCCATCCAGCAGCTGGACAAGGTCACCCAGCAGAACGCCGACGCCTCCGAACAGATGTCGGCGACCTCCGAGGAGCTGGCCGCCCAGGCCGAGGAGCTGCAGACCTCCATCGCCTATTTCCGCACCGACGCGACCGGCGCGCCCGCGCGGCGTCCGGCTCAACGCGCCGCCACCAAGCGCCCTTCCGCCCCCACCCAACGCAAGCCCGCTTCGGCGATGCGTCAGACGGTCGCCAGTCAGCAGGCCCGGGTCTCCGGCTTCGCCCTGGATATGACCTCTGGCGGTCCGGACGCGGACGACGCCGATTTTCGGGAATACGCCTGATGTCCGGGACCACTGAAAGCCAGTTTGTCACTCTGGGCCTCGGCGACGAGGTGTTTGCGGTCTCGGTCGCCTTCGTGCGCGAGATCCTCGACTATCAGACCCCGTTCGCTATTCCCGAGGGGCCCGACTATCTGTTGGGCCTGACGGATGTCCGGGGACGGGGCACGCCGACCATCGACCTGCGCCTGAAACTGGGCCTGCCCCGCGCCGCCCCGACCGCCACCACACGGATCCTGGTGCTGGACGTGCCGCTGGCTGATCGGGTGCTGTCGCTGGGCCTGGTGGCAGACCGGGTGATCGAGGTCGTCTCCATTGCGGCGGACCAGATCGAAACCGCGCCGGATATCGGCGTCCCCTGGCGTTCGGACTATATCCAGGGCGTCGTGCGTCGCGAGACGACCGCCGGAAAAGGTGGATTTGTCGTGCTGTTCGATCTGCCCCGGATGCTGACAAGCCAGGACGCCGCCGCCCTAAGCCAAGCCGCCTAAAGTATTTTCCCTCGAAGCGGACGCCGGGAAGAAGTCGGAAAACGCTTTAAAAACAAAAGACTAGAGCACTTCTCTGATCCGTCAGGATCGGAAAATGCTCTGGTCCGGGCAAGCGCCGGTCAGCGCGTGTCCATACCCGGGATAGTGAAGCGACATGTCATCTCAGGCCGCCCTCCTGGCCCTGCCCTCGACCGAGCAGCTGAGCCTGCGTAATTTTCAGCGTCTCGCCGCGTTCATCCAGGCCTATAGCGGCATCAAGATGCCGGACAGCAAACGCACCATGCTGGAGGGGCGGCTGCGTCGGCGAATGCGCGCTACGCGGATCGACGATGTCAACGACTACTGCCGCTTCCTGTTCGAGGAAGACGGCCTGGAGTCTGAGGTCATTCACTTGATCGACGCGGTGACCACCAACAAGACCGAGTTCTTCCGCGAGCCGGCCCACTTCGACTTTCTGGTCAACCAAGGCCTGCCCGCCATCGCGGCGACCCGCAAGCGCGAGATCAAGGTGTGGAGCTCAGCCTGCTCGATCGGGGCCGAACCCTATACCTTGGCCATGATCCTTGATGAGTTCTGCGAGAGCCAGGGCGGCCTCGACTATTCGATCCTGTGCACCGATATCTGCACCGAGGTACTGGACCAGGCCATCGCCGGCCGATTTTCCGAGCAGATGATCGAGCCGGTGTCGATGCCGCGTCGCCAGCGCTATGTCATGCGCTCCAAGGATCGCGGGCGGCCCGAGGTGCGGATCATTCCCCAGCTCCGCGCAAAGCTGTCGTTTGCGCGTTTGAACCTCATGGATGATGCCTATCCGATCGAGGATGATCTCGACATCATCTTCTGCCGCAACATCCTCATCTATTTCGACAAGCCTACGCAGGCCGGCGTGCTGCGGCGGCTGTGCAGCCACCTGCGGCCCGGCGGCTATCTGTTCCTGGGCCATTCTGAGTCGATCGTCGGCATCGATCTGCCGGTCAAGCAGATCGCCAATACCGTGTTTCAGAAGGGGTAGCCCTGTGGTGCGCGCCAAAAAAATCCGGGTACTGATCATTGATGACTCCGCCACGGTCCGGCAAACCCTGGCGGCGATCCTGGAATCCGACCCGGAGATCGAGGTGATCGGCGTCGCCTCCGATCCGTTCGTCGCCGCCAAGCGCATTTCAGAGGAAGTCCCTGACGTCATCACCCTGGATGTCGAGATGCCGCGCATGGACGGCATCACCTTCCTGCGCAAATTGATGGCCCAGAAGCCCATCCCTGTGGTGATGTGCTCGTCCCTGACCGAGGCGGGTTCGGAGACCCTGCTTCAGGCCCTTGAGGCCGGAGCCGTCGATATCATCCTCAAGCCCAAGGTCGGGGTCGCCGACCATCTGATGGAATCCAAGATCCGCATCTGCGACGCCGTGAAGGCGGCGGCCGGCGCACGGCTGGCCGGGCAGCGCCGGATGGCGTCTCCGACGACCTCGTCCCCTACCCGCTCGGGACATGAGCCGGAAAAGAAGCTGACCGCCGATGCCATGCTGCCGCCTCCCGGCGCGACCCGGGCCATGGCGCGCACCACGGAAACCCTCATCTGCGTCGGGGCCTCGACCGGCGGAACCGAGGCGCTGCGCGTCCTGCTCGAAGCCCTGCCTGCGGACTCGCCCGGCATGGTGATCGTCCAGCACATGCCCGAGAAGTTCACCGCCTCGTTCGCCAAGCGGCTGGACAGCCTGTGCGCGGTCTCGGTCAAGGAAGCCGAGGACGGCGACACCGTGCTGCGAGGCCGGGTGCTGATCGCGCCGGGCAACAAGCATACCCTGCTCGAGCGCAGCGGCGCCCGCTACTATGTCTCGGTCAAGGATGGGCCGCTGGTCTCACGCCACCGGCCCTCGGTGGACGTGCTGTTCCGCTCGGCCGCCCGTTCGGCCGGTTCGAACGCCGTCGGCGTGATCATGACCGGCATGGGCGACGACGGCGCGCGCGGTCTTGAGGAAATGAAGCAGGCCGGTGCCTATACCCTGGCCCAGGACGAGGCGACCTCGATCGTGTTCGGCATGCCCAAGGAGGCCATAGCGCGCGGCTGCGTCGACCGCATCGTGCCCTTGCAGGCCATCAGCCAGGAAGTGTTGCGGGCCGCTGCGCGCTGACCGGGTCGGACGACGGCGGAGGCCGTTCGTCTGTCGGTACGGGTTAGAGGTGTTCCCGCTACAGGTTAGGACTGTCAATACTGGGAGGCGGTCGCAACGACCTGCTGAATTGGTCTCTGCTGCGCCAGGACGCGAGTTCAACGCCACAGAAGGTGCGCCACCTTTTGGCAGCGCACTGTCTGCGATTATTATACGGACTATTCTTTGGGTTTCAGGTCTTGGATTATCTGCGCATCGATCCAGTATAAATCTGATTGAAAGCCCGGCTTGCCGTTTGCATTTGGCGACATTCTATTGAAAAAGAGGTATTTTCCGTCAGGTGTGACCTGCGCTCCACCTTCTCCATCTTCTGTATTTACCTTGCCCCCCAGATTAATAGCTTGACCCCATGAGCCATCTTTCTGCCGGAAGCTGATATAGAGGTCAGCATCGCCATACCCACTCTCTCTTTCACCGTCCCACATAACGTAGCTCTCGTCAGGGGCGATGTACGGATGGGCATTCCATTTGCCGGTATTGATTTCCCGGGGAAGCGGCTTCGGGTCTTGCCATTTGCCACTCACGAGCCCTGAGTATCGAAGAATTCCATCAACGCCGGAACTCGCTCTTTCGTCCAGAAATAAAGTACCTTTGGCCGACGCCGAAAGGCTCATAATGCGTATATCTTCAAAAGCAGGGCCAAGGCTTTTCAGTTCTGACCAACCGTCAGCTGTGCGCTCCTTATACTTGGCACCATAGTGCAAGGTTTTCCCGTCTGGGGCGTAAAAAGGTCTGCTCTCTCCAGCCGGCACCGCTATCTTATGCCACTGATCGCCCACTTTTCTGAAAATGACAGATTCCGGTTCTCTGGCGTCACGAGTGTGCTTCCATCTGGCGACAAAAAACTCGTTCATGTCAGGGGAAAAGCCCCCAGCGTCCCCCCATTCTTCTGTATTCACGATGCCGGGCGCAAAGGGCTTGGCGGTTAAACCCGGCGGGTTTTGCCCTAGATAAGGCCCCTTGAGTGCAGGAAATTCATCTTGGCTATAACTTTTACTGCTAACAGCGATTATGGATAGCAGTGGAAGAAATATCCTACAGGCACGATTCATAGATTATTTCCTCATGAATACAGTTTATTATTTGTCGCCAATCTACTGGCACATCCTTTGAATTTACTCAGCGCGCAGGTTGTTGTCGCTGCGCTGTTATTACAATCCGCGATTTTCTGAGCCGAAAGCAAATTCCATGCAGTGTCGGACAGGTCCAGAACGAGATCCCGAACGGTGGGAGGCATTTGAGTCCATATCGTGACATGAACTCAAAAAAGACTGGTCGCCGTCAGCGCCTTTGAGACAGGTTGAGGGTCCCGTTCAGAGTAGAGTTTTGGTCTCGTCATAGTAACGAAGGAACGATGATGAGACCAAATCCCTCGGCCGCGAAGGCGACACCCGGAGAGCGCGTGGTGAAGGATATTCGGCGGAGGACGCGTCGGCATTTCTCTGCGGAAAACAAGATCCGGATCGTGCTGGACGGTCGGCGCGGGGAGGACAGCATCGCTGATGCTCTGCCGCAAGGAGGGCATCGCCCACAGCCTATGCGACGTGTGGTCCAAGGCGTTCATGGAGGCGGGCAAACAACCCCACTTTTGATCACGGCGATCCACGCCATCTAGGCGGGCTTCGATGCGCGGCCAATGGCCTTCTCAAACATCAGCGCTGCAACAGATTCAGAGACTGTCGCCTGCCCACGAGTTGCGACCTCGTTTGACGCTGGAGGATGTCGAGAAGGCTCCGATCCGACCTCGCTGTGGAAAGATGGGGCGAGGCGCTATCGCCGATGTTTTTTCGGGCTGGCGACCACCTTCTGCGGGGCAGCCCGGAGATCCAAGGCAGGTTGCTCGGTAGTGCGGGGACAGACAGAGATTGGAATCTGGCCTTAGGGCACAGCGCTGATCTGTATCGCCAAATTGTACGATTTCCGCGCTGTTGGAAAAACAGCGACTTAGCCGGACAGCTCAAACCTGAGCCGACACCGTCAAGACCCGGATCAGAACAGACCGTCGTCCGGATCTTCCACGGGCGCGACGGCGGCGACGGGTGCCGAGCCGTCGTCGCCCCCCAGGCACTCGGCGAAGCTGCGATGCACGTCGCGTTCCTGGGCCATGGTGTATTGCTTGGCCAGCCGCGCCATGAACGGATTGAGCACGACACCCAGGTCGTCTGTGGCGATCTCCGACTCGCCGGCCATGTCCAGCAGGTCGTTGGCAGCCTGGTCCAGGGCCGAGCCGATCTGGCGCTCGAAGTCGAACCGGCCGGCGGCCCGCTGCAGCATGTCGACCACGTCCTGGCCCTGCCTGGCCACGGCCGCGAGGTCCTTTTCCACGCCGTCGCCGGCCTTGCCGATCCGTGCGACCGCGCCGCTCAGCACCGAGGCGGCGGTGGTGGTCTCGCCGCCTTCCAAATCGTCCATTGAATCGCGCTGCCCCAGGGCCTCAGCCGCCGAAGACAGTCCGTCAAGCGAGGTGAGCGCCAGGGCTGCGGACTTTTCGAGGTGGATGGCATGCTGACGCAGTTCGACGGCGATGACGCCCAGCGGCTTGCCGGTCTCGCCGATGCGACTGCATTTCAGCGTGGTGTTCAGCGCCATCATCTGAACGTCGGCGCGGATGTTCTGGATACCGGCAATGCGTTCGCTCAGTTCGCGGGCCGCCTGGGCCGCCGAACGGCTGACATCTTCGGCCGCCTGCTCACCGGCTGTCATGTCGCCCACCAGACCGAGCGCCTGGCCGATATTGCTTTCCAGACCGCGCAGAAAGCCGTTCTCGGTGCCCTCACTCTGGCCATAGGCTAGGTCACGCAGGCGCAGGATTTCCGAAGCGTCTGAGGCCATGCCGGAGATGTTCGTACCGATCCGGGTGACGTCGCGGTGAAAATCCTCGGCCGTCGAGATCAATTGGGCGGCCAGCAGGCGGTGAACAAAGGCTTCGGCGCGTTCGCGCTGGTCGGCCGTCAGGCCTGCCTGGCTTTCCGCCAGGAATTGCAGGCCGGCCTGGACGTGTTCGATCCGCTGTCGGGTGATGTCGCCGATCTGCAGGGCAGCGAGGCCGCCTCCGACCTTCTTCTGGACATCGCGCGCCAGGGCCGAGACGCTGACGGCAACGCTGGAGATCTTGGCGTGATGCGCCTCGATCGCCTTGGCGCTGGCCATCAAGGCGTCGGGCACGGCCGGCAGCAGCGTGACGCAGTTTCGACCCAGCTCCTGCTCCTGGACAAGCGCCGTCCGCAGGATGTCGTCCAGGCTCATCAGGTCGGCATTGAAGGCGTCGAGCTGGGCGCGGCCCAGATCGATGCAGTCATAGATCTCCTGCGCGAAGATCGCGAATTCCGGTCCGGCGGCGGCAATCCCCCCGGAGGTGATCTTGATGTTGATGGCAAAGACCCGGAGATAGGCCAGATGCTGGCGCATGTCCTCGATGCACGCGGTCAGGCTGTCGCCGATCTTGACCAGCTCGCCTACGCTCGCCCGCCGGTGCTCGAGACCTTCGGGCAGGGCTCGCAGGGTCTTGGCCGCCTCGGCCAGGTCAGCGGTGGTGGTCGTGACAGTCTCAACGTCGAGATTGTCGCGCATCCGGTCCAGCGCGGCGATCAGGGCTCCGACGCCTTCGATGGCCCGCGACAATACGTCGCCAGCTTCCAGGAAGCGTCCCTCGATGGCTTGACGGGCCGCTTCGAGACGCGCGCCGATCTCCGATCCCTTGAGAGGCGGGAGCGTCGCGGCGGCAACAGCCAAAGATGATGCCAAGCCCATGAATTCGCCGGATGATTTACACTGGAGGCCAGTATCGCCGGTATGTGCGAAGGTCCGGTAAAGACCGGACGAGATACCGCGCATCAGGCGGCGCTTGCGAAGAATGGAAATGCCAGACGTCCCAAGCTTGCTCGAGGTCATCGCTTGCATCCCCGATAGCGTGAGGATCGGGGGACGACCTCGCCACTGGGACGCCTAAGGCGAGCTCGAAAAATTGCACGCTGGGCCAGGGTTGCGGCATTTGATGACCGTGGCATCCGTCCGGGCTCCGGACCTTCGGTGCCCAAGTCGATCTCTTCCCGAGGGGGCGGCAAGGTCCGGTTTCGGGCGCGGCTTTCATTTCCGCGTCCGCCCCCGATCGGATGCGGAAAGAGGTCGGATGCGGAAAGAGGTCTGCTGTCGGCGAGACGTAGTTCTTTGCCCGTAGCGGTTCGTGCCGGCATTTCTGGTGCGTTGACGAGATCGGCTATGCCTGACGGCCGAAACGCGTGGGATGAAGCGCGGGCTAGCCGACCATGGAGTGCATGAACTCCAGCTTGGCGACCGGCTCCAGCGGACCGGCGGCCTTCAGCAGCTTGAAGGCGTCGTCGGCGGCCTGAAGGGTGTGGTCGATGTCGTCCACGGTCATGGCGGTGTTGATGAACATGTTGTGCCACGGGTGGAAATAGACGCCGCGCTTGAGCAGGGCATTGTTCCAGAAATAGCCCTTCGCGCCGGTCGGATCCTCATCGACCATGATCAAGGGCATCTGGACGGGCCCGGTCTGGCGCAGGCCAACACCATGACGGCTGGCCACCTCATCGAGTCCCGTCCGCAGGCGCTGACCAAGCACGATGGTCTGCTCAAGATAGTCGGTTTCGGCGATCAGCTTCATCGTCGCCAGCGAGGCGGCCATGGGCGCGGCCGAGAACCAGAATGAGCCCGTGGCGTAGATGGTGGCGGCAGCGAAGCGGGCAATGTCTGCCCCCAGCAGGGCCGAGATCGGATGGCCATTGGCGATGGCCTTGCCCCAGCTCGAAAGGTCCGGCTTCACGCCCACCAGCGC
The DNA here is from genome assembly GCF_058681425.1 of Caulobacter sp. AVps18. Lineage (NCBI taxonomy): Bacteria > Pseudomonadati > Pseudomonadota > Alphaproteobacteria > Caulobacterales > Caulobacteraceae > Caulobacter > Caulobacter sp. AVps18. The sequence goes on along the minus strand of NZ_CM178737.1, from coordinate 2,468,421 downwards.
CCAGCTGCAGTCGCGGGCCAGGCGGAAGCCGGCGCGAACGTCGTCGATGATCAGCAGGGCGCCATGCTCGTCGCACAGTTCGCGCGCCCGGCGGGCATATTCGGGTGTCGGCGCTTCCTGGTCGATGAAGGTGTCGTGCTTGATCGGCGAGGCGAAGATGCCGGCCAGGTCCGAGCCGGCCTCGCGCACGGCCGCTTCCAGGCTTTCGACGTCGTTATAGTCGTAGAACACCTGGTTGGCCCGATCGGCGGGGCTAACGCCGTTTTTCAGGGGCGTGCACCACGGCGCCGCGCCGTGATAGGCGCCCCTGGCCAGGACGATGGTGTTTTTCTTGGTGAAGTTGCGGGCGATCATCAGCGCCATCGTCGTGGCGTCGGTGCCGTTCTTGCAGAACATCGCCCAGTCGGCGTGGCTGACTTGGCTGGTCATGGCCTCGGCCAGTTCCACCATGGCCTGGCCCGGGCCGGTCATGGTGTCGCCCTGCTGCATCCGCTCGACATAGGCGGCGTCGATGCCGGCATGGGCGTAGCCGAACAGGTTAGGGCCGTAACCGCACATGAAGTCGACATAGCGGTTGCCGTCGACGTCCCACAGATAGGCACCCTGGGCGCGGTCGAAGAACTGCGGATAGTCGTCGGGCATCAGCATGACCGACTGGTGGCCGTACATGCCGTTTGGGATCACGGCCATGGCGCGCTCGCGCAGCGCGCTGTCCTTGCTGTTGGTCCAGGTCATGTCGAGCCCTCCGTCATAAGATAGTTTTGACTATCATAAAGACCCAGGCATAGTGAGAGTCAACGCATGGGGGACGAACGGCGATGAAGACCGGCTTGGCGTGTATTGGCCTGACGACCTTGGACGTGGTGGCGCGCGCCATCGACGCCCTGCCGCAGGGCGAGGGCACCACCCTGATTGAGGGCATTGGCTGCGCGCCCGCCGGGACGGCGGCCGGGGCGGCGATGGTCGCGGCAAGGCTGGGGATGCAGGTCAAGCTGGCATCGGCGGTGGGCGATGACCTGATCGGTCGCTTCATCCGCATGGCGCTGGACGAGGCGGGCGTGGGCCTTGCGGCGCTGGAGACGATGCCGGGCCTGCCCAGTTCCACCACCGTGCTGGCGGTCGACTCGGCTGGACGGCGGCCCAATTTCCACGCTCTGGGTGCCGGGATGCTGGCCTGGGCCTCGCCGGCCGCGCTCGAGGTGGCGACCTCGGCGCGGTTCTTCCACTATGCCGGGATCGGCGGGCCCAGGCTGGACGGCGGGGCGGGTGCGGATCTGGCCAGGGCGGCAAGCGAGGCCGGTGTAGTCGTGACCTGCGACCTGATCTCGCCCCAGGCCTCGGCGATGGACGAGCTGAAGCGTCTGGCGCCCTTCATCGACTATTTCATGCCCAGCGCGGCCGAGGCCAAGGCCCTGACCGGCCAGGACGACCTGTTCGCCGCCGCCGATGTGTTTCGCGGCCTGGGGATCGGCGGCTGCCTGATCAAGAACGGCGGCCAGGGCTCGGTTATCGTGCTGGACGGCGTACGCACGGTCTTGCCCGCCTACGCCATCACGCCGGTAGACACCACCAGCTGCGGCGACTCCTATTGCGCGGGCTTCATCGCGGCGCTGGACCGGGGCTGGGCACCGCTGGAGGCCGCCCGGTTCGCGACGGCGACATCGGCCATGGTCGCCCAGGGGCTGGCGACGCTGGGCAAGCTGGAGAGCTTCGAGGCCACCGAACTGGCGATGCGCGAGATGACCCTAAACATGACGGGGAACGGGGCGGGCTGATGGCGGCGATCATGGACGAAGGCGCGCTACGGCTGCGCATGACCCAGGTGATGAAGGCCATGGACGAGCGTGGCCTCAATCGCGGCACGTCGGGCAATGTCTCGGCGCGTTGCGGCAGCGCCATGCTGGTGACGCCCAGCGGTGTGCCTGCCAGTCAGCTGACCTCCGAGCAGATGGTGCTGGTCCAGCCTGACGGCTCGACGGCACCAGGCTCACTGAAGCCCTCCAGCGAATGGCGGATGCATCAGGGGCTGCTCGATCGACGGCCCGACATCAACGCCGTGGTCCATTGCCACTCGCGCCACGCCACCATCCTGGCCTGCGCCGGCCGGCCGATCCCGGCGGTGCACTACATGGTCGCCGTCAGCGGCGGGACCAGCGTGCCGGTCGCGCCCTACGCCACCTTCGGCTCGTCGGAACTGGCGCAGACCGTGGTCGAGGCGCTGGACGGCCGCTACGCCGCCCTGATGGCCAATCACGGCCAGATCGTCGTGGCACCCAGCCTGGATTTCGCCCTCGCCATCGCCGAGGAGATCGAGGAGCAGGCGGCGGTCTATTGGGGAACCCTGGCCATCGGCGGCCCCACCCTGCTGGCGGAAGACGAGATGCACACCATCCTGCAGCGCTTCAAATCCTACGGGCAGCGCGGATGAGCGGGCTGGAAACCCCGCCGCTGGCGGTCGCCTCCCCGCCCCGACACGAGGCGGCGGTCAGCCAGGGCATCGGCGTCGTCGCCCTGCTGATCGCAGGCCTGCAGCCGGTGATCCTGGGTGCGCTGGAACGGGAAGGCCGGCTCAGCACCGCCGAGATCGGCCTGACCGCGACGGTCGAGCTGATGGCCCTGGGGGTGGCTTGTGGTCTGGCGGCGGCCTTTCTGAAGCCCACCCATATCCGCCTGAAGATCGCCCTGGCCTGTCTGGCCCATGCCGCTGCCATGTTCGCCACCACCCTGACCAGCGGCGCGGAGGTGATCCTGGCGCGAGGTGCGGCCGGAGCCTGCGCCGGCGTTATGCTGTGGCTGGCTATTGGCGTCATCGCCCGCTCGGCCCGGCCCGAACGCGCCTCTGGTATCTTCGTGACCGTCCAGACCTTCGCCCAGTTGGTGCTGGCAGCGGCACTTCCTGCGCTGGTCATGGGACGGTGGGGCGTCAACGGCGCCCTGGTTTCTCTTGCGGTGATTTCGCTTCTGGCCGCCGGTGCGGCGCTGGCCGGACCCGACCGCTTCTCGGTCCTGCCCAAGCCCGAGGGCGGTGGCGGCAAGCTGGGCGGCGCGCCACTGGGCGGGCTGCTGGCGGTGTTTCTCTACATGGCCTTCATCGTCGCCCTGTGGGTCTATCTGGAGCCGCTGGCGGCCCAGGCGGGGCTTTCGCCGCGCGAGGCGGGACTGGCTGTCGCCCTGGCGCTGGGGCTTCAGGTGCTGGGCGGCGCGGCCGCCACCCTGGTAGGCGACCGCGCGCCGCCGGCCCGCATCCTGATCGGCGTGGGCCTTATCAACGCCGTCATCCTGGCGGTGCTGTGGAGCGGGCCGGGGCGAGGGTTGTTCGTGGCCTGCGTGGCGGCGTTCGGCTTCCTGTGGCTGTTCGCCCTGCCGTTCCAGACCCTGCTGCTGATCCGCCTGGACCCGACGCGCCGCGCCGCCATGCAGTTGGGCGCCGCCCAGCTGCTGGGCAGCAGCGCCGGCCCGCTGGCGGCGTCTCTGGTGGTGGGCGATGGCGAGGTGCGCCGCGCCCTGGCCCTGTCCGCCGTCTGTCTGGCCGCGGCGCTGTCGCTGATCAGTCTGCTGGCGTCGCGGGCGCGGGTCTCGCGCGCGTCAGGTGCTGATAGTACAGGCTGACCATCCAGCAGATCTCTTCGTTGATCCTGTCTTCGTCCTGGTCAGGCTCTTCCAGCACCATTTCGGTGGCGGCGTACATCATCTGGGTCGTCAGCCGGGTGGCCGTGTGAAGACGGTCCTCGTCGACCCCGGGATTGGCTTGGCGCAGCAGGTCAAACAGGACCAGGGCGATGGTGTCGCGCGAGGTGGTGCGCACCTCCTGCAGTACAGGCAGCGCGCGCAGCGCCCGCAGGATCCAGTCGCCGCCGGGGAAGGCGCGGGTCACCGCATTGACCTGTTTCTGCAGGTCGCGGTTCTTGGCGACGGCGTCTTCCAGCGACGTGAAGCGCGTTCCCCCGTTCGCCAGCCAGGCCAGCACCACCTGGTCCTGGGCGTCCATCAGGCGATGAGCCAGCTCCTTGAGCAGGGCGTACTTGTTGGGGAAATAGCGATAGAGGGCCGGCGGGGTCAGGCCCGCGCGCTGGCACACAAGGTTGGTGGTCAGCCGCTCGAACCCCACCTCGGCCAGCAGCTCGCCGGCCGTGGTCAGGATGACCTCGAACGTGTCGATGCCGCGCTGCCTGGATGGGCGCGACTTGGTGTCCAGAGAGGGCGCCGGGGTCGTGGCGGCGGAGCGTCTTGCCATGGAGGTCCTGAAGGGCCCGGATCGGGAATCGCCGACAGATAGCAAGAACCCCTTCCGGCGACGAGGCGCAAAGGCCCCGTCGCTGGCACGCGTCCCTAGTAGTGGTAGCGCAGGAAGGCGCCGAGGCTGCGCGGGCGGTTCATGCTCAGCAGGTCCTCGCCCAGGCTGTCGATGTTGGAGATCGAGACCACGTACGACTTGTCGAACAGGTTGCGGGCGAAGACACCGGCTTCGATGGTCTGGTCAGGGGATCGCCAGCTGAGCTGGGCCCCGGCCAGCCACACCGCGTCCTGCGACAGGCGATCGGCGTTGCTGTTGTCGAAATAGACCCTGGACGCATAGTTGGCGTCGACATTGGCCACCACCCCGCCGCCGGACGGCAGGGCGGCGACATAGGTGGCGGCGGCGTTGAACGTCACCTTGGGTGACTGCGGCAGCCAGTTGCCGCTGAAGTCCTGGCCCTCGCTGAAATACTCGCCGTACTTGGCGTGCAGCAGCGAGACGCCTGCGGTCAGGGTCAGGGGCTGGATCGGTCGCGCGGTCAGCTCGGCCTCGCCGCCATACACCTCGGAGTTGGCGGCGTTGTCGAGCACCAGCACCGACAGGCCGTTGCGCAGCGCCTGGGCGAACACCTGCTGGTTCTTGTAGTCGTAATAGAAGCCCGAAACATTCAGCCGCAGCCGACGGTCAAAGAACTCCGTCTTTGCGCCCACCTCGAAGGCATCAAGGGTTTCGTTGTCGTAGGGCTCGACCTCCTCGGGGGTGGTGGCCAGGCCGCCGAAAAAGCCGCCACTCTTGTAGCCGCGATTATAGGTGGCGTAGACGCTGGCATCGGGCGTGACCTCGTAGCGCAGGCCCAGTCGACCGGAGAGCGCCGAGAAGGTCTTGCTCTGGTCGGAGGTCAGAAGGACGATCAGCCCGTCCTCGATCTGGCTCTGATAGTTCATGTGCTTGTCGTCGGCCGACCAGCGCAGACCCGCCGTTCCGGTCAGCTTGTCAGTGATCCGGTAGTCGGCCTGGCCGAAGACGGCGTAGCCCTTGGTCTTCTGGGTGTAGGGCCAGCCGAACACCGCCACGCTGTCTGCGGGGCTGAGGCCTTCGGGATTGTCGGGCGTGGCGAACAGCGGGCGGATCTCGCGCAGGGTGTCCTGGCGCGTGTTGTCCTTGACGGTCTCGTCCATGAAATAGGCCCCGACCACCCAGTTGAGGGCAGCAGCGCTGTCGTTGGACTGCAGGCGAAGTTCCTGGGTGAACTGCTGCTGACGAGAACGGTAGTTGATCTCCAGCATCTGCAACGGGCCGCCGTCGGTGTTTTCAGCGGCATTGCGGTGGGCCCACTGCCAGGCGGTGACCGAGACCAGCGAGACGCCGCCGAAGGTCCAGGTGGCCTGGTTGGAGGCGCCGAACAGGTTGACCTTGTCCTTGCCCTCCAGATTGGCGTCGATCGCGCGGTCGTTGTCGTCGGTATCGGCATAGCCCAGCAGGTCGGTGCATTCACCGCTGGCATAGGCGTTGGCGGCGCAGAGGCCGGTGGGGCCTGTCGCGCCGGCTGTGGCCGGGAACAGGGCGCGATGCTGGGGCGCGATGGCGTCGCCGCGATTCACATAGCGGCTGGCCTGGGTCAGCATCTCGAAATCGTCGGTGGGCGTATAGAGCAGCGACAGCCGGCCGGCCCAGTGATGGGCGGCGTTGACGTCGTTTCCTGTCACGCGGTTGAAGGTATAGCCGTCGTCCTTGACCACCTGGCCGGCGACCCGGAAGGCCAGCTTGTCGGCGATGATCGGACCGCCCATGGCGGCCTCGGCGGTGATGGCGTTGAAGCTGCCATATTCCAGCGCCGTATCGGCGGTGAAGGCCTGGCTGGGGCGCTTGGTGGTGACGTTGATCGCGCCGCCATTGGTGTTACGGCCATACAGGGTGCCCTGCGGCCCGCGCAGCACCTCCACCTGGGCCAGGTCGAAGAAGCCGGCCATCTGGGCCAGGGGCGAGCCGATATAGACCCCATCGACATAGACGCCCACGCCGCTGGAGGCGTTGGGGTTGAAGTCGCTGAGGCCCACGCCGCGGATGAAGATCTTGGGATTGGCGGCCGCGTCATTGGCGCTGATCCGCAGGCCCGGCGCCATGTTGTTGAGCCCCATGACATTGCTGACGCCGCGCGCAGCCAGGGTGTCGGCGGTCAGGGCGGTGACCGAGACGGGTACGTCCTGCAGGTTCTCGGCGCGCTTCTGGGCGGTGACGACGATCTCGGCGATCGCCGTGTCGCTGTCGGTGGGCACAGTCGTCTGGGCTGAAGCAAGGCTCGCCGAAAGCGCCAACATGGCGCAGCTCACAAACATGGCCGCTTTCATTTTCCAGTCCCCCAAGCCCGGCGCTTCGACCGGTGCGTCACATTACGATAATAAAAACTATCTCAATGCAAGGGCTGTGAGGGCAAGGTTTTGGCGCGCGAACATGGTGCTCGATTTGGCGTTGCACGCTTTCCAGGCTGGCGAGATCGCAAAGCATCCATGTGCCTGACGCCCTGGCGTCCGGGCGCGGCCCGTTCCCGGGCGCACCCATTCACCGACAGGCGAATTCTTCCCCTAGGCGTGGCAGGTCGCCACGGACCCGCGAAACCGGTGGATCTGTTCGAGACGCTTTCGAAGGCGGTCGTGTCCCGGGACGTGGTGTAGCTCGTTGGCGATAGCGTAGCCGCTCGCGACGCGCGCCTTCCCCATGGCGCCGTAGCGAGCGAGCGGCGTAGCGGTGGTCATCCACGATCTTCGGTAGGGTTGGGTTGCGAAGCTCAACCTGAACCAAGGACCGAAGATGACCGAAGACACAATCGCCCTTCGCGGGCTGATGGAGAAGAGCGGCGACAGCGATTTTCTACGCGAGATGATCGGGTTCGCCGCCCAACGCCTTATGGAGCTGGAGGTGGGCGGCCTGACTGGGGCTGCGCACGGCGAGAAGAGCCCCGAGCGGCTGGCGCAGCGCAACGGCTACCGCGATCGCGACTGGGAGACGCGGGCGGGCACGGTGGAACTGCGGATCCCAAAGCTTCGCAAGGGCTCCTACTTTCCGGGCTTCTTGGAGCCGCGGCGGCTGGCCGAGAAGGCACTGACCGCGGTGATCCAGGAGGCCTACATCCAGGGGATCTCGACCCGCTCGGTGGATGACCTGGTCAAGGCGATGGGCATGAGCGGCATCTCCAAGAGCCAGGTCTCGCGGCTCTGCGAGGAGATCGACGAGCGCGTCCAGGCCTTCCTGACCCGGCCGATCGAGGGCGACTGGCCCTACCTGTGGATCGACGCCACCTATGTGAAAGACCGCACCGCCGGGCGTATCGTGTCCAAGGCCGTCATCGTCGCCGTGGGCGTCAACGCCGATGGCCGGCGCGAGGTGCTGGGCCTGGCGGTGGGCCCTTCCGAGGCCGAGACGTTCTGGACGGACTTCCTCAGAAGCCTGGCCCGGCGCGGCCTGCGGGGCGTCAAGCTGGTGACCTCCGACGCCCACGAGGGTATCAAGGCGTCGGTCTCCAAAATCATGAACTGCACTTGGCAGCGTTGCCGCGTCCACTTCATGCGCAATGTCATGGCTCACGCCGGCAAGAGCGGTCGCGCCATGGTCTCGGCCTTCATCGGCACGGCCTTCGCCCAGGACGACGCCCAGGCCGCCAAGACCCAATGGCGCGGCGTCGCCGACCAACTGCGGCCCAAACTCCCCAAGCTGGCCGGCTTCCTCGACCAGGCCGAGACCGATGTCCTGGCCTACATGACCTTCCCCGCCGCCCACCGCACCAAGTTGCACTCCACAAACTCCCTGGAGCGGCTCAATGGCGAGATCAAACGCCGGACAGAGGTCGTAGGCATCTTCCCCAACGAGGCCGCCATCATCCGGCTCGTCGGCGCCATTCTGCTCGAGCAGAACGACGAATGGGCCGTCCAACGATGCCGCTACATGACCCTGGAAAGTGTCGCTCCCTTGAGCGATGATCCCATCGTCAGCCTGCCCATCATGGCGGCCTGACCAATCCGGCTCAGCCGGAGAGCGCGGTGATCACGCCGACGCAGTTACACCACGCGATGGGACACGACCTCGAAGGCACCCGATGGCTGGCTGATCGCCTGTGGGGATCTGAAGATCGGCGTGCGGGAAAGGACCCACGGCTAACTTCCAGACAACGGGGACACCGGGATCGTCGGGTCTGCGCCACTGTCTGACTTTGGCTAACCGCTGAAAAGCCTATAGGCCGCGCCCACTCGCCCCTGCTCGGAAGGGCTCCATGTACCACAGCCAACGGGTTCGCTTCCGGGCTTGGCAGTTCCAATAGCCAGCGCTACCTTCATGGTCTGCGCCCCAACTCGCTGGAACAAGGCACGGTGGACAAGGTGCTAGCCAAAAAACCGTCCCCCCCGCAGATCTGGTTTGCCCCCTGATGGTCGATCTCGCCGCTGTCGCCCAGGTCGGCGAGCGCATTGCCGCCCGCCTGCGCGCCCGACGCGACCTGCTGGCGGAGGCCGGCACCCTTGCCCCGCTGCCGCCGTCGTTCAACATCAGCTGCCTCGCCACCGCCCAGATGGCCGCCGCGCCGCACGGCCTGTCGATCGCCTGTGTCCACATGCTGCCGTCGACCAGATGGCAGCAGCTGCCGCCGGCACAATCCAGCCAGATCAGCGTCCACGCCCTGCCTATGGACCTCCACTTCCTGCTCGCCGCCCGTTCGGATGACGCGGCCGGCGAACAGGCGATGATCGCATGGGCTATGATTGAGCTCAGCCGCGAGCCGATCCTGTCTGAGCCCGGATACCCAGAGATCGTCCAGTTGACTCCCGCAGCCTCCGATCCGGCTGCCTTGTTCGCGCTATGGCGGGCCTTGGGTCTCGACTACCGCCTCAGCTTCGTCATGATCGCCCACAACATTGCCCTTGCCGATCCCCTCGAGACCGAAGGCGCGCCGTCCCCGGTGCTCACCAGCCCGGACTTCGGAAAGCTCGGCTGATGCCTGAGTATCGCGCTCCTGGCGTCTATGTTGAAGAGATCTCCTATCGCAACAAGTCAATCGAGGGTGTCTCGACTTCGACGGCCGCCTTCGTCGGCCCCACCCTGTACGGCCCCCTGGCCATCGAGGAGCCACCACGGCTCGTAACCAGCGCCATCGACTTCGACCTCCAGTTCGGCGGCGAGGGTGACCTGACCGTCAACGGTGCCAGGATCCCAAACTATCTGGCTTGCGCCGTTGGGGCCTTCTTCCTTGAAGGAGGCCAGCGCCTTTATGTCGCCCGCACTCCCGACAGCCCGACCCTGGCCGACTACAAGGCCGCCCTTGACGCCCTTCTGGCAGTCGAGACTGTCTCGATCGTGGCCGCCCCCGGTGCCTCTACCTTATCCGCGCCGCTCGCCGCCGAGGTGAATGCCGCCCTGATTGCCCACGCCGGCACAGCCGGCGCCTACCGCTTCGCCGTGCTCGACCCGCCGCCCGATCTCGACATCGCGGGCGTGCGCGCGTTCCGTACCGGCTATGACACGCCCCACGCGGCTCTCTATTACCCGTGGATCATCAGATCTGATCAGGTCGCACTGCCGCCCTCGGGTGCCATCTGCGGCATCTATGCCCGCAATGACTTGGAGCGCGGCGTCTACAGGGCGCCGGCCAATGAGATCGTCCGCACAGCCGCCGGCCTGCAGTCCAAGATCAACAAGCAGCAACAGGACCTGCTCAACCCGGAAGGCATCAACGGCATCCGCTCGTTCGAGCAAAGAGGGAACCGCGTCTGGGGCGCCCGCACCCTAAGCGCCGATCCGGAAGCCAAATACGTCAACCTTGCGCGCTATCGCGCCTACCTCACCGCGTCCATTGATCGCGGTTTAGCCTGGACGGTTTTCGAGCCAAACGGCGATCGGCTTTGGGCCAATATCCGGACCTCAGTCAGCGACTTCCTACTCAACGAATGGCGGTCGGGCGCCCTGCAGGGCACTCAGCCAGACCAGGCTTACTTCGTGCGATGCGACCGCTCGACGATGAGCCAGATCGACCTCGATAACGGTCGGGTCATTTGCATGATCGGCGTCTCCCTGCTCAAGCCAGCCGAATACGTCTCCCTTCGCATCGAAGGGGTTACGGCATAGGCGCGTCAGTCCTGACCATTGGCGGCGGCTCGCTTCACGGGGTCGCTGGAGCGGTGAGCGTAGCGTTTGGTCGCCCTGGCGCTCGTGTGTCCTGGCACTGCGCCGATGATCAGAAGGCTGTCGCCGGCGCAGTCCTGGCCAGCAAGGGACCTGAAGATCCGCCGGCTAGCGCGTCGCCCAGGCCCGGCCGATTTCCGAAAGCGGTACGCAGCCATGATAGGCGCCCGGCACGGGATCGTATTGCAGCGCCACCGTCGCACCGAGCTCGGAGGTGAAATAGCCCACGGTCACCAGATCCTCGAGAGCGGGAAAGAAATGGGGCTGGCCGGGGGTTTTCGCCCTGGCGTCCGCACCTTCGCGCTCATAGCCCGTAAGGAGCTCGACCTGCTGCTGGGGACTCAGGGCCGTAAATGCGGTGCCGTGCGCCGTGCGGGCGTCATCGTCCATGCGCGCCAGCCCGTTCAGGAACTTTTCGACCTGACCCTTGTCGTAATAGTTGGCGAAGGCGCGATCGATGAACTGGGGCACGCCGGCTTCGCGGGCTCCAGGCGTGTCGGTGGCGGGAATGATCAGTTCGGCGACCACGTCCACCAGCCGCGCCTGGTCCGGCGTCAGGACGGTGGGGGTCCAGGTCAGGGCGGGCGCCGGAGCGGCGGCGGCCACGGCGCGCTCGGCCCAGCCCGTCGCGCCGACCCCGGCCGCAAGCGCCAAGCCGCGGAGAGTGTCGCGTCGATTCAGCATCACAGGTCTCCCCGCTTGCGCGCCTGAACGGCGTGATCAACCGCCCGCGCCGTCAGCGCCATATAGGTGAGCGACGGGTTCACGCACGACGCCGAGGTCATGGCCGCGCCGTCAGTGACATAGACGTTCTTGCACTCGTGAACCTGGTTGTGGGCGTTCAGCACCGAGGTCTTGGGATCGCGGCCCATACGCGCTGTGCCCATCTCATGGATGCCCAGCCCCGGCGCGTAACCGCCGTCGCGGCCCTGAACGTTCTTGAAGCCCGCAGCTTCCAGCATCTCAACGGCCGCCGTCTGCATGTCGCGACGCATGGCGATCTCGTTCTCGCGCAGCGTGACATTCATCGACAGCGTGGGCAGGCCGTACATGTCCCTGGTCTCGTGGTTCAGGGTCAGGCGGTTGTCCTCATAGGGCAGGATCTCGCCAAAGCCCCCCAGGCCGATGGTCCAGGGCCCTGCCTGGCTGAGCGCGGCCTTGCGCTCGGCGCCAAGGCCGGTTGCGCCCGCGCCGCGCCGGGAAAGGTCACGGTCCCAACCCTGGCGGGAGGCACCGCCCTGATAGCCGAAACCGCGCAGATAGTCGTTTCGCTTGGTCGCCGCATCGCCAAGGTTCCGGAAGCGCGGCACATAGATGCCGTTGGGCCGACGGCCGGAATAGTACATGTCGGCGAACTCGGGGGCCTCGCCTGATGCGCCGACGCCCAGATGGTGGTCCATCACATTGCGGCCCAGCTGGTCGCTGCCATTGCCAAAGCCGTTGGGGAACCGCGCACTGGTGGAGTTCATCATGATCCAGGCCGAGTTGAAGGCCGAGGCGCACAGGAACACGACGTCGGCGTAGAACTCTTCTTCCTGGCGGGTCGTCGCATCCAGGATGCGCACCCCGGTCGCCTTGCCCGCCTTCTCGTCATAGATCAGCGAGGTGACGATAGAGCCCGGCCGGATCACCAGATTGCCGGTGCGCTCGGCTGCGACCAGGCCTCCGGAATTGGAGCTGTAATAGGCGCCGAACGGGCAGCCCCGGATGCACAGGTTGCGGTGCTGGCACTTGGTCCGGCCCAGGCTGAGCTGCTCCTGCGTCGGCTCGGTCAGGTGCGCCGTGCGGCCGATCGTGATCCGGCGCTCGGGAAACCGCGCCTCGGTCTTGGCCTTGAAGGCCTTTTCGACGCAGTTCATTTCCATCGGCGGCTGGAACTGGCCGTCTGGCAGGTGGGGCAGGCCCTCGGCCTGGCCCGAGACGCCGATGAAGCGCTCGACATAGTCGTACCAGGGCGCAAGCTCCTCGTATCGGATCGGCCAGTCGACACCGATCCCCTCACGGGCGTTGGCCTCGAAGTCGATGGGGCTGTGGCGATAGCTCTGGCGGCCCCAGGTCAGCGAGCGCCCGCCCACGTGATACCCCCGAATCCAGTCGAAGCGATTTTCCTCGACATAGGGGTGCTCGTCGTCGCGGACGAAGAAGTGCTGGGTGTGCTCCGTCATCGTATAGTTGGTGCGACGCTGGACCGGATATTTGGCGGCCAGCTCAGCCGGGGGCAATTGGCCCTGCGGGTACTTGGTCTCCCAGGGCGCCGTCATGGCGGTGGGATAGTCCTGCTGGTGGCGGACCATCGGCCCGCGCTCCAGCACCAGGGTCTTGAGACCCTTCTGGGTCAGCTCCTTGGCTGCCCAGCCGCCGGTGATGCCACTGCCCACGACGATGGCGTCATAGGTGTTCTTGCGGCGCGCGCGACCGGTGAGGTTGGCCATGAATGCTCCCTAGCCCGCTCGCTCGAGCGTGGCGCCGGCCAGGGACCTGCCCCGGAGCGCCCATCCGGCGAACCCTTGTTTCTTGGGCTGGAGGCTTCCATGAAATGGGTTACATTGCAATAAAGCTCGGCAATCTGCCTGAAAAAGCCGGGCGCTCGGGGGGATGACCAAGCCATGACCAAGTGCAATCGCCGCGTACACACTGGCCCGGCTCCGGCGCTGCGACGCGCCGTCATAGGTGCTCTGGCGGGTTGCCTGTCGCTGGGCTCGATGGCGCACGCCAGCGCCGAGACCGTGAAGGCCGGGCCGTGGCGTCCACTGTTCGACGGCCGAACGCTGAACGGCTGGACGCCAAAAGTCGCCAAGCATCCGGCCGGCGAAAACTATCGCCAGACCTTCGTGGTCGAAGACGGCGCGATACGGGTGTCCTATGCCGGCTATGACACGCTGGACGGCCAGTTCGGGCACCTGTTCTACAAGACGCCGTTCAAGGCCTATCGCCTGCGCCTGAGCTACCGGTTCCTGACCGAGGGCGGCCTTGCCGACACCCCCGCCTGGGCGCGCAGCAATAGCGGGATCATGTTCCACAGCCAGAGTGCGGAAAGCATGACCCTCGAGCAGCCCTTCCCCGTGTCGGTGGAGTTCCAGCTTCTGGGCAAGGATGGCGAGGCACCCCGCCCCACCGGGTCGGTCTGCACGCCGGGGATCACGATCACCTTCGATGGCGTCAAGGTCGGGGAGCACTGCACGCAGCCCGCCAAGGCGCCGACCATCCCCAACGGAACCTGGACCCAGGTCGAGCTGGAGGTCTGGCCCAATGGCGAGGTCTTTCAGAAGATCAACGGCGTGGTGGTTCACCACTATGCCGACCTGACCCTGGATCCCGAGGATACGGTGGCGGGCGGCGCCAAACCCTACATCCTGGCCCGCGGCGCCCAGCCGGTGACGGAAGGCTATATCGCCCTGCAGAGCGAGGGCCATCCGATCGCGTTCAAGGCCATTGAAATCCAGGAGCTGACGGCGCGTTAGAGCGGGTTGCGATCTGATGGAATCAGATCGCAACCCGCTCTAGTCTTTTGTTTTCACGCGCGTTTCATTCCGAAAACCGGTTCCCACTTTTCGGAACGCGCTCTAGAGCGCCGCCGGGAGGCCCCTACTTCTTCACCGACGCCAGGTACTGAATCACGGCCGCCCGCTGCTGGGCGTCCGGCACGCCAACCAGCATCTTGGTTCCGGGCACGGTCTTGGCCGGAGCCTTGACATAGGCATCCAGCGTCCCCGCGTTCCAGGTGATCGCAGAGGCCTTAAGGGCGTTGCTGTAGGCATAGCCGCCCAGGGTTCCAGCCTTTCGGCCGACGATGCCGGCCAGGGGCGGCCCCATCTTGCCCGGCGCGGGTTTGAGCGAATGACAAACCGCGCAGCGTTGCTCGAACAGATCCTGCCCCGAGGGCGCAGCGATGGCGCCGGTCGCCAGGGTGGACAGGACAGCGGCGAGCATAAGCGGGAACTTCATCAGCACGTTTCCTCGAAAGTTTGGTCTACAGGCCCAGTAGCCGCCGGTTGCGGCCGGCGTCAGGGGCGCTGCCGGCGAAGTCGTCGAACGCCCGGTCCGTCACCTGGATAATGTGGTCGCGGATAAACGGCGCACCTTCGCGGGCGCCTTGCTCGGGGTGCTTCAGCGCGCACTCCCATTCCAGCACCGCCCAGCCGGCATAGTCGTACTGGGCCAGCTTGGAGAAGATCGCCTTGAAGTCCACCTGGCCATCCCCCAGCGAGCGGAACCGGCCCGGACGCTCGGCCCAGCCCTGATAGCCGCCATAGACACCCGACCGGGCCGAGGGCCGGAACTCGGCGTCCTTGACGTGGAAGGCCTTGATCCGCTCGTGATAGCGATCGATGTAGCCGAGGTAGTCCAGCTGCTGCAGCACGAAGTGGCTGGGATCATACAGGATATTGGCACGCCGATGGCCGCCGACCTCGTCCAGAAACCGCTCGAAGGTCGCGCCGTCGTGCAGGTCTTCGCCCGGATGAATCTCGTAGCAGACGTCCACACCCTCGTTGTCGAAGGCGTCTAGAATCGGCTTCCAGCGACGCCCCAGCTCGGCGAAGGCCTCCTCGACCAGGCCCGCCGGACGCTGCGGCCAGGGATAGAAATAGGGCCAGGCCAGGGCGCCGGAAAAGGTCGCATGGGCGTTCAGGCCCAGACGACGGCTAGCGACGGCGGCCGCCTTGACCTGCCCCACCGCCCAGGCCTGGCGCTCGGCCGGCTTGCCGCGCAGCTCGGGCGGGGCAAAGCCGTCGAACAGCTCGTCATAGGCCGGATGCACGGCGACCAGCTGACCCTGCAGGTGGGTGGAAAGCTCGGTGATCTGCAGGCCGTGGCCGGCCAGCATCCCGGCGATGTCGTCGCAATAGGTCTGGCTCTCGGCGGCCAGGGCCAGGTCGAAGAACGAGTCCGCCCCGCCGGTCGGCATCTGCACGCCGACATAACCCAGGTCAGCCACCCAGGCGGCCATGGTCTCCAGCCTGTCGAACGGCGGCTCGCTGCCGATGAACTGGGCCAGGAAGATGGCCGGCCCCTTGAGCGTCTTCATCGCCCGTCTCCTTCTAGAGCCACCCAGCCCGCATCGTCTCGGCTGGTCGCCACGGCGCGCTCGACAAAGGCCATGCCGCGTACGCCCTGCGCGATGCCCGGCACGAGCCCCGCCCCCTGCCCCTGAATTGCATCGGCGAAGTCGCGATAGAGGTTGGCGAAGGCCTCGATGAAGCCTTCCGGATGGCCGGTCGGGATCCGCGTCGCGGCCTGGGCACCCGCGCCCAGATAGGCCGAACCAGCATGCAGCACCTGGCTGGGGCCGTCCAGCCAGTCCAGGGTCAACTCTGTGTGGCGCTCGTGGCTCCAGGTCAGACCGCCCTTCTCGCCATAGACGCTGATTTTCAGGCCATTGCGCGCGCCCGCCGAGATCTGCGAAGCGATCAGGACACCGCGCCCCCCGCCTTCGAAGCGCAGCAGCACGTTGCAGTCATCATCCAGGCTCCGCCCAGGCACGACTGCGGCGAGGTCGGCGCACAGGCGCTCGACCCGGCGGCCGGTAATGAACTCGGCGATGTTGAAGGCATGGACGCCGATGTCGCCGATGCAGCCGCCGACGCCCGACTGCGCCGGGTCGGACCGCCAGTCGGCCTGCTTGTTGCCTTCCCGCTCCAGCGGACGCGACAACCAGCCTTGCGAGTATTCGACAACGACCTTGCGCACCGCGCCCAGGTCGCCGCGCGCCACGATTTCACGCGCCTCGCGGACCATGGGGTAGCCGGTATAGGTGTAGGTCAGGGCGTACAGCTTGCCGGACGCGGCGACGATATCGGCCAGTTCCAGCGCCTGCGCCAGGTTCAGCGTGGCGGGCTTGTCGCTGATCACATGCAGCCCCCCGCGCAGGGCGGCGGCGGAAACGTCGAAGTGCAGATGGTTGGGCGTCACCACCGCAACCAGATCGACACCATCCTCCCGCGCCCGCTCGGCCGCGATCATCGCGTGATGGTCAGGATAGACCCGGTCGCGCGCCACGCCCCAGCCGTCGGCGGCGGCCGCGTTCTTGGCCGGATCGCGGCTGAACACCCCGGCCACCAGCCGGATACGACCGTCCAGCTCGGCGGCCATGCGATGCACCGGCCCGATGAACGAGCCGGGACCACCGCCCACCATGGCCAGCCGCAGGGGCGCAGGCGCGCTCATCAGCCCGTCACTTTCGCCAGATAGTCAAAGCTGATCCTGGCTGACTCGAGACGGGCGTGGGCGAACGGCGGCTCTTGCTCGTAGTAGAAGCCCCGGATCCCGGCGGCATAGGCGGCCGGCAGCAGCGTCTTCCAGTCGATCATGCCGCTGCCGACCTCGGTCGGGTCCTGGCGAAGCTCGAAATTGGCCTTGGTCGTGGGCTTGATGTCCTTGACGTGCATCTGGGTGAACCGGCCCGGGTGCGCCTTCATCAGGGCGATCGGATCATGACCCGCCGCCGTCACCCAGCCGGCGTCCAGCTCGAAGGTGACAAGGCCCGGATCGGTGCCCTTCAGCAGGATCTCCATGCCGTTGGTGTCGCCACCGGTCTTTGCCTTCAGGGGCGCGAACTCGAAATTGTGGTTGTGATAGCCGCTGATGATGCCCGCCTTCTTTAGGACGGCGGCCTTCTCATTGAGGAAGTCGGCGTTCCACTTCCAGTCGTCGGCCGTCATCTGCGTGCCGGCCTGGCGCAGATCCGCACTGCCCATGCGGTCGGGGATGTAGTGGATCGGCATGATCGCCGACTTCACCCCGATCACGCTCAACTCATCAGCCAGCTTGACGAGATCACCGCTGAAACCGTTGGCACCCTTGGGCGCGATATGGGCGCTGGGACAGATCAGACCGGCGCGGTCGAAAGCGGCGCGCAGCTCGGCCGGGGTTCGCCCCAGATAGCCGGCCAGTTCCACTGACCTGAAGCCGATCCTGGCCAGGGTGGCCAGTTGAGCGTCCAGTTCCTTCTGCAGGTCCGGACCAAGCGTATAGAGCTGGATACCGACCGGCAGGTTGTGGCGCTGGAAGAACGGCTTGCTGGCCGCGCTGGCGACACCACCCCACGCCATGCCCATGGCCGCCGCTCCGGCGCCCAGCAGGCCCCGCCGCGACAGGTCGGTTCCGCCGGCGGCATTTCCGAAAACAGTTGAGCGCATGAGGCTTTCCTTTTTCTGCAGGGGCATGGGTCAGGGCTGCGCAGGCGTAGCGGTCGCGACCGGTGCGTCATCAGAAACCTCGGCGACCGGCGCGCGAGTGGGTGGCTTGAAGAACAGGGCCAGCAGGCAAACGGCCGCCAGGGCCATACCGGTCGGGACCATGAACAGGCTGGTGTAGTCCACCGTCGCAACGCCGTCGGGGCCGGTCTGGGTCAGGCGGCTGATCAGCGACGGGAACAGGAAGCTGGCTGCGACATTGCCGACGCCCAGGATCAACAGGTTGAACAGACCCTGCGCGCTGGACCGGACATCCTTGGGGAAGACCGCATCGACGAAGATGTAAACCGTGGCGAAGAAGAAGGCATAGCAGATGCCGTGCAATAGCTGCACCGCGACGATCACCGGGAGACTGTCGGCAAAGAAGGCGAACACCGCAAAGCGCGCGGCGTGACCCAGCACCCCGACGATCAGGGTGATCTTCCAGCCCAGCCGCGCCAGTACCCGGCCCAGCAGGAACATGGTCAGGATCTCGGCCACCTGGCCCAGGCTCAGAACCACCATGCTGAGATTGCCGGCGATGCCCACCCGGTTGGTCAGGAAGGCGTCGGCCATCACGAAGTAGCCGTTGTGGATCACGGAATCGATGAAGGTGACGATGAACAGGACCAGCACGAACGGCGTGGCCAACAGCTTGAAAGCACGTCGCCAGGCCAGGTTGTCTATCCCGGGCGCATCCTTGCGGGCCGGCGTGTGCGGCAGGGTCAGGGAATAGGCGGCAAAGACAAACGAGACTAGCGCCGCGACCAGGAAGATCCAGCGCATCTGCTCGACGGTGGCGTGGGCTCCCAGCAGGAAGACGAAGGGCCAGCTGACCAGCACCCAGCCGACCGTGCCGCCCATACGCACCGCGCCAAAATCCGCCGCCGGGTTACGCAGGTTGGCGAAGGCGATGGAGTTGGTCACCGACAGGGTCGGCACATAGACAAGGCTGAAGATCAGGTAGCAGGCAAAGAACGGCCAGAAGCTGGTCGCGAACGCCGTCCCCACCAGGGCCAGACCACCGATCAGGTGGCTGACCGCCAGGAAACGCTCTGCCGCGAAATTGCGGTCCGCGAACTGGTTGGAAAAGAAGATGCCGACCAGGGCGGCCACGCCCCAGGAACTGCCGACCAGCGACTGCTGCCACGGCGCAAAACCCAGCATGCCCATATAGGGGAAGATCTTCGGCGCCCACGCGCCCCAGATGGCCAGCTGCAGCACCATCATCAGAAAGAGCCTGAAGCTCGTGGTCATGATCCCGGCCCTCCCCGACCAGCATAGGCGGCTCATTTCGACCCGTTTGGATCATGTCCGCTCTGATGTAATCGAAATCATCGATAACAGGGGTCCGTCAAGTCGGCAACCGGATCGGCCAGGTCCGGCGCGGCACCAACGGCGGCTTGCCAAGCAACCGGCATGTCGCCAGTGTTCGCCGATGGCCACCATTCAAGATGTTGCGCGCGACGCGGGTGTCTCGACCGCGACGGTTTCGCGCGTGTTCAGCGCGCCCGAACTGGTGCTGGAGGTGACGCGCAACAAGGTGATGGAGGCGGTCAATCGCCTGGGCTACGAGCCCAACTTCGCGGCCAAGAGCCTGCGCACCCTGCGCACCGAAAAGATCCTGGTCACCGTGCCCGACATCTCCAATCCCTTCTTTTCCCAGGTCATCCGGGGGGTTGAGGAGGCGGCACTGGCGGCGGGCTACTCCGTCCTGCTGGGCGACACGCGCCATGAAGAGGCGCGCGAGGAGCAGTACGCCGTGATGTTCCGGCGCAAGGAGGCCGACGGCCTGATCTTCCTGGGACACCGCCTTCCGGACGTTCTGGCCGAGATGGTGGCGGCCAAAGGCCCCCGAACGCCGATCGTCAACGGCTGCGAGTTTCGTCCCGGCCTGGCGGTCTCCAGCGCCCACATCGACAACGAGCGCGCCGCCGCCGAGGTGATGGAGTATCTGTACGGCCTGGGCCACACCCGGATCGGCATCGTCACCGGCCCGCTGGCCAGCCCGATCAGCAGCGATCGCCTGACCGGCGTGCTGGCCGCCGCCCAGCGTCAGGGCCGCGCCAGCGCCCTGCGCATCTCGGTCGGCGACTTCTCGATCGAGTCGGGCGTGCGCCAGACGGGTGAACTGCTGGACGAGCCCGGCCGTCCGACGGCGATTTTCTGCTTCAGCGACGAGATGGCCATGGGCGCGCTGGAGGCCCTGCGCCAGCGCGGCTTGGGCTGCCCGAACGACGTCTCCCTTGTGGGTTTCGACGACATTCGCTTTGCCCAGTATCTGGACCCCAAGCTGACCACGGTCAGCCAGCCCATGGAGCAGATCGGCCACGAGGTCGTCCGGCTGCTGCTGGATATCCTCGCCGACCGGGCCAGCGCCTTGCAGAACGTCACCCTGCCTCACCGGCTTGTCGTGCGGTCGAGCACCGCCCCGCCGCCGGCTTAAGGGCGTCGCGGAAGCTCGCGCACCCAGATATTGCGAAAGCTGATGGGTTTGCTCGGGTCGCCGTGGGCCTGCAGCTTGATCGGCACCGCGCCATGCACCCGGTATCTGGGCTTGCCGATATAGACCGTCTCGCCCGCCAGCACCGCCCGGTCCTGAACCAGCACGCCGTTGTGGATCACGGTCACCATGGCCGGCGACGCCAGAGCGCCTTCGGCGCCGAAACCGGGCGCGTGCCAGATGATGTCGTAGGTCTGCCATTCCCCGGGCTTGCGGCTGGCATTGGCGAGCGGCGGATGCTGCTTGTAGACGCTGGCGGCCTGACCGTTGACGTAGGTCGCGTTCGCATACGAGTCGAGGATCTGCACCTCGTAGCCCTCGTCGCCCGGGCCTGTGGAGGCCAGGAACACGCCGCTATTGCCCCGGCCCTGCCCGGTTCCGTCGATATCGGCCGGGATGCGCCATTCCAGGTGCAGTTGAAAGTCGCGAAAGGCGCGCCGGGTCTCGATATTGCCCTTCGCCTTGTTCACGGTCATCACGCCGCCCTCGACAGTCCAGCCCGCCGGCGACTTGTCCCGGGCCGAAACCCACTGATCCAGATCATCACCGTCGAACAGTACAATGGCGTCGGACGGAGGCTGACCCGCAACCACGGCGGCCTCCACCTTGGCCGGAGCCGGCGTCCAGACTTCGGTGGCCTCAGGCCTGTCCTGGGCGATCGCCGCCGATGAGGCCAGGAGGCTGACCAGGACTGCGAGAACCCTATCTGGTGTCGTCATGTTCTCTCACTCCCTCAGTCACCATGACCCTATCGCCTCCCAATGCGTTGGCCTAGCCGATGCGAGGCCGGATATGGGGGCACCCAGGCGCTTGCCTTGACAACGCTGTCAGATAGGGTGGCAAGGCCACGCAAGAGGGCGAGGGAGAACGCATGTACAAGATCCTGGCCGTTATCGCGGCCCTGGCCAGCGCCGCGCCGACGCTCGCCGCCCCGCGCCCGCCCCTGACCTTGAGCGAGATTCCCAAGCCCGCCGGCCCCGCGACGGCTTTATTCAATGGCCGGGACCTCAAGGATTGGGACGCCTGGCTGGGCTATGCCGACCCGAGCCTCACCTACAAGCGCCCGCCTGTCGCGCCGCTGGGGGTAACACCGCAGAGCGCCGAGATCTTCAAGGTGGTGGTCGAGGACGGCCGCCCCGCGCTCTATGTGAACGGCAAGACCTGGGGCAGCCTGGTCCACAAGGGCGACTTCCAGAACTATCACCTGCGCCTGCAATACAAGTGGGGCAACGGCCGGTGGGCACCGCGCGAGACGCAGGCACCCAATAACGGCCTGCTCTATCATTCGCACGGCGCGCCCGGCGTGGTCTGGGGCACCTGGAGCCAGTCGGCGGAGTTCGAAATCATGCTCGGCTCGACCGGCATGATCGTGCCTGTGGGCGACGCCATCAGTGTCGCCACCACGGTGGTCGACGATCCCGCCCTGATCGATCCCAAGCTGCGGTTCGCGCCAGACGGCCGCGCCAAGGTGGTGAAGGGCGGCACGGCCGACTGGAATGTCGAGGCCTATGCCGACGCCGAGAAGCCCGTTGGTGCCTGGAACACCCTGGACCTCTACGTGCTGGGCGACCGCGCCGTGCATGTGGTCAACGGCGTGCCGGTCATGGAGGTGCGCGACATCAAGGCCGGCGGCCAGCCCCTCACCCACGGCGCGATCCAGTTCCAATCAGAAGGTGCCGAAGCCTTCTTCCGCGACATCGTGCTGACGCCCATCAAGTCCTTGCCCAAGGTGGTGGTGAAATAGGCGCAAGCCGTCCGGGGTGATCGGCTGGTGCCCATCGAACAGTTTCCCTATCTCGAATGAGATAGGGAATGGTTTTTGGCGGCAGAAAAGGCGATAAGTCTGCGGCTCACAGCTTCTCGAAGGATCACAGGTGTCCAGACCCAAGGGTTCGCGCGATACAGGCCATGAGGCCAAACGCCAGGACCTGCTGGCCAGGATGACGCTGCACATGGTCCGCCGCGATGGCGGCCGCGCCAGCCTGCGAGAACTGGCCGCCGCAGCCGGGGTCTCGGTCCCGACGCTTCGGCACTATTTCGGGGATCGCAGTCAGACCCTCGATGCGGTGATGGCCGAATGCCTGCGGCGCGGCCGGCCCGGCCTGGACGCCCAGCGACACAGCGACCAGCCCTTCAGCCAATCCATCCGCGACTATGCGCAAGACCTGATGGTCGCCCTCTCGAGCGCCAAGACCGTTCGGCTGGGCGATGTTTTCGCCGTCAGCCTGGCCGAGGGGTTCCTGGACCCGCAACTGGGACCGTCCGCTCTGTCGCACATCGTCGATCCGACGATCGAGGCCTTGCAGGCGCGACTGGCCCTTCACGTTCAGCGCGGTGAGATGATCTCTACCGATCTGCGGGCGGCGGCCCTCGTCCTGGCCTCGCCCCTGCTGCTGGCCAGCCTGCATCAGCACCAGCTTTGCGGTCACCAGACCAGCCCGCTGGCGATGAACGATCTGGTCGAGGACGTTGTCGCGGCCTTCCTTCGGGCCTTTGCCGCTCCACCGTACGTCTCCGGTGCGGCCGCCCTTGAATCCCTTACGGCATAATCGCGCTTTTCTCTATCTCAATTGAGATATAGAAATCTCGTCGACGCCTGTCGCGTCGCGTGGAGAACCCTATGCCTGCACTCTCGATGTCGGCGAGCGCGCCTGCCCTGACCCCCGCCTCGCGGCCGACCCAGGCTCAGGCCGAGGACGCCGTCCGCCTGCTGATCGCCTGGGCCGGCGACGATCCCGAGCGCGAGGGACTGATCGACACGCCCGCCCGCGTTGCACGATCCTATGCCGAGCTTTTCAGCGGCTATTGGGAAGACCCGCGCGAGCATCTGGCGCGCACCTTCCAGGAGGTCGGCGGCTATGACGATCTGATCGTGCTGTCCAATATCCGCGTGGTCAGCTGTTGCGAGCACCATATGCTGCCGGTGATCGGTCGGGCGCATGTGGGCTATCTGCCCGGCTCCCGGGTGGTCGGTATCTCCAAGCTGGCGCGGGTCGTGGCGGGATTTTCGCGCCGTCTGCAGATCCAGGAAAAGCTCACCGCCGACATCGCCGGCGCGATCGAGGATGTTCTGCAACCGCGCGGCGTCGGCGTGATCATCGAGGCCGAGCACAGCTGCATGACCTTGCGCGGCGTCGATACGCCAGGGTCGATGCTGACCACCAGCCGCCTTCTGGGCCAGGTTCGCGACGATCCGCGCACGCGTGAGGAGTTCCTGGGCACGGTGCGCCAGGCGCGCGGATGAGCCGCGCCACCGCCGTGTCTCCTGCGTCGGCCCCAGAGATCCCGCTGGCCTTGCGCGTCTATGGCGCTCTGGGGCTGGCGCCGTTCTGGGCCCCGCCGCTGATGGGACTTGGCTTCCCGTCCCTGATCCCCTTGGCCGCCCTGGCCCTGTCGGGCTATGCGGCCGTGATCCTGTCTTTCCTGGCCGGCACCCGGCTGGGCATGAGCGTGATGGGCCAACGCCCCGCCACCTTGACGCTTTCCCTGTCGATGATCCCGCCGCTGGTGGGATGGGCGCTGATGCTGGTCCCACCTGAGTTCTCCCGTTTGCGGCTTGGCGGCCTGGCCCTGGCCCTGCTGACCCATGCGATCTGGGACAGCCGCGCGGGCGACGCGCCCGCCTGGTATGGCAGGCTGAGATGGCCGCTGACCTTGGGCGCAGTGACCGGTCTTATCGCCGGCGCGGCGGTGCTGCATGGATAGCCCGCCCAGCGTGGCGGTCGTGGTCGGCGTCGGCGGCGGCGTCGGCGCGGCCCTCGCCGAAGTCCTGGCCGCCCAAGGCCGCTATGACCGCGTGGTCGGCCTGGCGAGACGCCGCCCGGCCTCGTGGCCTGATGACCCCCGCCGCCCCTTCCTCCAGGCCGATGTGCTGAGCGAGCCAGACCTTGCGGCCGCCGCAACAGAGTTGCGAACCCACGGCGCGCTGGAGCGCATCGTGGTGGCTACGGGCCTGCTGCACGGCCAGGGTGTGACGCCAGAAAAGACCCTGCGATCGCTCGATGCGGCCAGCCTGATGAAGGTGTTTGAGGTCAATGCCATTGGACCCGCCCTGGTCGCCAAGCACCTTTTGCCCCTGACGCC
This sequence comes from Caulobacter sp. AVps18, assembly GCF_058681425.1. Lineage (NCBI taxonomy): Bacteria > Pseudomonadati > Pseudomonadota > Alphaproteobacteria > Caulobacterales > Caulobacteraceae > Caulobacter > Caulobacter sp. AVps18. The sequence continues at coordinate 2,444,261 of NZ_CM178737.1, read as the reverse complement.
GAAGGATCGTCCCAGCGTCTTTGCCGCCTTGTCGGCGCGGGTGGGCAGCATCTCCGACAACCGCCTGGGCGGGTGGTACGGCTATCGCGCCTCAAAGGCGGCGCTCAATATGCTGATCGCCACGCTTGCCATCGAACATGGACGCACGCGGCCGCTGGGGGCGTGCGTAGCCCTGCATCCGGGCACAGTGGACACGCCCCTCAGTCAGCTGTTCCAGCAGGGCGTCGCCGAACAGAAACTTTTTACCCCCACCCGATCAGCGACGGCCCTGGTCGCGCTTATGGACGGGCTTGGTCCTCAGGATAACGGCGGCTTCTTCGCCTGGGACGGAAAGCCTATCGCATGGTGACCCCCCTCAATGCAGCGCAGCCAAAGCGGGTGGCGATCATCGGTGCCGGCATGGCCGGCCTGGCCTGCGCGCAACGCCTGACCGCCTTCGGCGTCGCAGTGCGCCTGCTGGACAAGGGCCGGGGCGCTGGCGGGCGAATGTCGACACGCCGGATCGAGACCCCGCTAGGCGAGGCGTGTTTCGATTTCGGCGCGCCGTTCTTCGTGGCGCGTGATCCGGACTTTCGACTCTGCGTCGAGGGCTGGATACAGGGCGGCCACGCCTCGGCCTGGCCCTCAGCGGGACCCGAGGCCATCGTCGGGCGACCGTCCATGAACGCGCCGCTCAAGGCCATGGCGCAAGATCTGGACGTCGCCTGGTCGACCCACGTCACCGGACTGCGAAAAGAGGTTGCCGGGTGGATGGTCGATGTCATGCCCCCCGGCCTGCCCGAAGGCCCCTTCGATGCCGTGGTCCTGGCCATACCGCCCGAGCAGGTCACAACGCTCCTGAACCCGCACGCCTTCGACCTCGCCGTCTGTTCGGCCAAGGCACTGTCGGCGCCAGTATGGACAGCCATGGTGGTGTTCGACGTGCCCTTGGTCCTGAATGCGGGCCGGCTTGGCTCCTGCGAAACCCTGGCACTGGCGATTTGCGAGAACAGCAAGCCGGGACGCTCCGGGCCGGAAGCCTGGACCTTGCAGGCGACGCCGGAGTGGTCGCGGGCCAATCTGGAATCCGCCGCGCCCCTGATCGCTACCCGCCTGGTCGACGCCCTGGCCCGACGACTGCCTCGGCCCCTCCCCCAGGTCGTTGCCTTGCAAGCCCATCGCTGGCGCTATGCTCGTCCGGCTGCCGCCTCCACCTCAACCTCCGGACCGATCTGGCGCGAGGCGGCGGGCCTGGGGCTTTGCGGCGACTGGCTGCAGGGCGACGGCGTCGAGGCGGCCTGGTGCTCGGGCGTTCTTCTGGCCGATCGCATCTGCGCATCTACCGGCCTGATAACCGAGGCCCTGCCCGAGGCTGCATCGACAGCGACCTAAAGGGGCGAGCGCAGCGAAAACGGCGTCACGCGCCGTTCGTCTTCCAGCACGTCGAACAGACGATCCACCGGCGGGAAGGCGCGCTGCTGGCACGTGTTGCGCTCGCAGATCCGGCAACTGACCCCGATGGGCGTCGCCGGACCGCCCAGATCCAGGCCCTCGGCATAGACCAGGCTGTCGGCATATTGCGCCTCGCAGCCCAGGCCCAGGGCATAGCGGCGGTCGGGCTGCAGGTAGGAGCCCGACCGCTTGACCACGCCGCGCGCGATACAGACATAGCGTACGCCGTCCGGCATCTCCGCCAGTTGCACCAGCAGCTTGTCGGGCCGGGCGAAGGCGTCGTGAACGTTCCACAGCGGGCAAGTGCCGCCGAACCGCGCGAACTGGAATCGGGTGGCGCTGTGGCGCTTGGTGATGTTGCCGGCCTGATCCACGCGCACGAAGTAGAACGGCACGCCCCGCGCACCCGGGCGCTGCAAGGTGCTGAGCCGGTGGCATACCTGCTCCAGACTGGTCTGGAAGGTCAGGCCCAGGCGCTCAATGTCGTGACGCATGGTGCGCGCCGCTTCGCGGAACCGCTCATAGGGCAGCAGCAGCGCTCCGGCCGCATAGTTGTAGAGTGCTGTCCGGCAAACCTTGGCGGCGCTGTCGCTGCGCAGGCCCGCCGCCTCCAGCTCGGCCTCGACGGTCTCCGACAGCACCTCGGCGACGATCTGATAGGCCATCTGGAAACAGCGGGTCGCCGCCGAGTCCGCCGCGCCCAGGGTCAACCGCCCCTCGCCCCGGTCGAACCGCCGCAACAGGTCGCGCTCCAGCGAGCGCTCGACCGTGATACCCAGTCGGGCCTGGAGGTAGCGCTCCAGGGCCGCCTCGGCTGAACCTCCCGCCTCCAGGCCCAGCCCTGACGACAGGTCCTCGGCGGCGACGTCGAGGCTGTGAACATAGTTGTTCCGGTAGTGAAAGAAGTCGCGCACCTCCTCATAGGGCAGCAGGGCGCTGGCGGCGACGGTCTCGTCCAGCGACACCGCTTCTTCGGTGGCCTTCAGGCGTTCGTCCAGGCGGCGATAGGCGTGGTGCAGGGCCAGGTAGGAGCGCGCCAGGTTGGGCGTATTGGCCACCGCCTGCTTGAGCTCGTTGAGCCCCGGGGCCTGCCCCTGGTCCAGCTGGTCGGCGGTGGCTTCGCGCAGGTCGGCGATCAGCCGCTGATCGTCGGCTGCATCCAGGGCCGAGGCATCGACCTCGAACACCCGCATCATGTCGATCAGGACCCGCGCCGTGATCGGCCGCTGGTTGGCCTCGATCTGCGACAGATAGCTGGCCGACAGGCCCAGGCGGGTGGCGCAGACCTCCAGCTTCCAGCCTCGCGCCTGGCGCAGATTGCGAACCTTGGGGCCGATGAAGAGCTTTTCGCGCACTTAACAACTTTTCCATTTCACAAACTCAACCCACACAATCCACACTTCAGGGCTTGATGGAAGGTCTGCGACGCTTGCCAGCCGCCACAGTTTCCCGATTTTGTGTAACTGTGACAATTCCCCCTGGCCTTGTGATCATGAGCTCGCCCTTGCAGTCGATACTTCAGGAACTGGACCGCCGTCGCGAGCAGGCTCGTGCGGGCGGTGGCGAGAAGCGAGTGGCCTCGCAGCACGCCAAGGGCAAGCTGACGGCCCGTGAGCGGATCGACCTGCTGCTGGACGAAGGTTCGTTCGAGGAGTTCGACATGTTCGTCGAGCACCGCTGCGCCGATTTCGGCATGCAGGACCAGAAGATCCCCGGCGACGGCGTGGTCACCGGCTGGGGCACGATCAACGGCAAGATCGTCTATGTGTTCTCCAAGGATTTCACGGTGTTCGGCGGTTCGCTGTCGGGCGCCCATGCCGCCAAGATCGTCAAGGTGCAGCGCCAGGCCATGAAGGTCGGCGCGCCGGTGATCGGCCTGTTCGACGCCGGCGGTGCCCGCATCCAGGAAGGCGTCGACAGCCTGGCCGGCTATGCCGACATCTTCATGGAGAATGTGCTGTCCTCGGGCGTGATCCCGCAGATCAGCGTGATCATGGGCCCCTGCGCCGGCGGCGATGTCTATTCGCCCGCCATGACCGACTTCATCTTCATGGTGAAGGACACCAGCTACATGTTCGTGACCGGTCCTGACGTGGTCAAGACCGTCACCAACGAGGTGGTCACCGCCGAGGAACTGGGCGGGGCCCGGGTGCATGCGGCCAAGTCGGGCGTGGCCGAGGGCGCGTTCGAGAACGACCTGGAGGCCATGACCCAGGTGCGCCGCCTGGTCGACTTCCTGCCCTCGTCCAACCGCGAGCCGGCCCCGGAGCGGATGAGCTTCGATGAGCCCCTGCGCGAGGAAATGAGTCTCGACACACTGATCCCCAGCGATCCGGGCAAGCCCTACGACATGAAGGAACTGATCCTGAAGATCGTCGACGAGGCCGACTTCTTCGAGATCTCCAGCGAGTGGGCCAAGAACATCATCTGCGGCTTTGCCCGCATGGACGGCGAGAGCGTTGGCATTGTCGCCAACCAGCCGCAGGTGCTGGCCGGGGTGCTGGATATTGACTCCTCGCGCAAGGCCGCGCGCTTCGTGCGCTTCTGCGACGCCTTCAACATCCCGATCATCACCCTGGTCGACGTGCCGGGCTTCATGCCGGGGACCAAGCAGGAGTATGGCGGCCTGATCAAGCACGGGGCCAAGCTATTGTTCGCCTATGCCGAGGCCACGGTTCCGAAGATCACCGTCATCACCCGCAAGGCCTATGGCGGGGCCTATGACGTGATGAGCTCCAAGCATCTGCGCGGCGACCTCAACTATGCCTGGCCCACCGCCGAGATCGCGGTCATGGGGGCCAAGGGAGCGGTCGAGATCATCTTCCGGGCCGAGGCCAAGGACCCCGTCGCCCTGGCCGCCCGCGAGGCCGAGTACAAGGACGCCTTCGCCAATCCGTTCGTCGCCGCCAGCCGTGGCTATATCGACGACGTGATCATGCCCCACGGCACCCGCCGTCGCATCGTCCGGGGGCTGAAATCGCTGAAGGGCAAGGAACTCTCCAACCCCTGGAAGAAGCACGACAACATCCCGCTATGAGCCCCTCCGACGATCACTCCGGGCGCGAGGATCTCGACGCCCTGCTCGCCGGCTTTGACGGCGCAAGCGTGCCGAGCCCCGGGCGGTCAGCGCAGCTGTGGCGCGTCGGTCGCTGGCTGCGGGCCCAGGGCGCATCCCGCCCCCGTTCGCTGCACGCCGTTCGCGACGACGCGATCATCGTCAACGGCCAGATCCTGTCCATCGACCGCTTCGGCCAGATCCAGAACCTGTCGGCCCTGCGCCGCACGACCGCTCCGGCCTGCCCCCCTTCTGCCTGCCAAGGAAGTTTCCGCTGATGTTTTCCAAGATCCTGATCGCCAACCGGGGCGAGATCGCGGTTCGGGTGATCAAGACGTGCCGCCGGCTGGGGATTGCGACGGTGGTGGTCTATTCGGACGCCGATGCGGGGTCGCTGGCGGTCGAGATGGCCGACGAGACGGTGCATATCGGGCCGTCGCCGGCCAATCAGAGCTATCTGGTGGCCGACAAGATCATCGCCGCCTGCAAGCAGACCGGGGCCCAGGCCGTGCATCCGGGCTTTGGCTTCCTGTCGGAGAACGCCGGCTTTGCCCAGCGCTGCGCCGATGAGGGCCTCGTGTTCATCGGCCCCAATCCCGGCGCGATCAGCGCCATGGGCGACAAGATCGAGAGCAAGAAGTTCGCCCAGGCGGCGGGCGTGTCCTGCGTGCCGGGCCATATCGGCGAGATCGACGACACGGCCCACGCCATCACCATCTCCGAGCAGATCGGCTATCCGGTGATGATCAAGGCCAGCGCCGGCGGCGGCGGCAAGGGCATCCGGGTGGCCTGGACGCAGCAGGACGTCGAGGAAGGCTTCCCGGCCGTGCGCGCCGAGGCCAAGGCCAGCTTTGGCGATGACCGCATCTTCATCGAGAAGTTCATCGTCTCGCCGCGCCACATCGAGATCCAGGTGCTGGGCGACAAGCACGGCAATGTGGTCCACCTGTTCGAGCGCGAATGCTCGATCCAGCGCCGCAACCAGAAGGTCATCGAGGAGGCCCCGAGCCCGCTGCTCGACGAGGCCACACGCGCCGCCATGGGGGCCCAGGCCGTGGCCCTGGCCAAGGCCGTCAACTATGACAGCGCCGGCACCGTCGAGTTCGTGGCCGGCCAGGACAAGAGCTTCTTCTTCCTGGAGATGAACACCCGCCTGCAGGTCGAGCATCCAGTGACCGAACTGATCACGGGGCTTGATCTGGTCGAGCAGATGATCCGCAGCGCCTGGGGCGAGAAGCTGGCCTTCGAGCAGAAGGACCTGAAGATCAACGGCTGGGCCATCGAGAGCCGGATCTATGCCGAGGATCCCTACCGCAAGTTCCTGCCCAGCATCGGGCGGCTGGTGCGGTACGCCCCTCCGGAGGAGGGACAGCGTGACGGCTACACGGTGCGCAACGACGCCGGCGTCCGCGAGGGCGACGAGATCTCGATGTTCTACGACCCGATGATCTCCAAGCTCTGCACCTGGGCGCCCACACGGATCGCCGCCGTCGACGGCATGGGCCGGGCCCTGGAAGACTTCCACATTGAGGGCCTGGGCCAGAACATCCCGTTCCTCAATGCGGTGATGGACCAGGAGCGGTTCCGCTCCGGTCAGCTGTCGACCAACTACATCAAGGACGAATTCCCCGACGGCTTTGCGGGCACTGAAGCGACGCCGGCCCAGATCGACATCCTGACAGCGGTCGGCGCGGCCATGCAGCGGGTCTATGCCGCACGAGCACGGTCCGGCGGAGCCCTGGCCTCCGGGCCGGTGCGCGACGAATGGGTGGTGGCCGTCGGCCACGCCAAGCGCCGCGTAAAGCTGTCGGGCGACACCGAACTGAACGTCGAGTTGCTCGACGAGGCCCGCACCCTGACCCTGAGCGCCATCGCCTGGCGTCCCGGCCAGCCGACCTTCCGGGGCCTGCTGGACGGCGCGCCGTTCACGGTGCAAGTCGCTCCCGCTGCCGAGGGCTTCGACATTCGCCACCGCGCCGCCAAGGCCCGGGTTCTGGTGCTGTCGCCCCGCTCGGCCGAACTGCACGACAAGCTGCCCGAAAAGCAGGCGGCCGATACCTCCAAGCTTGTCCTGTCGCCCATGCCGGGCCTGGTGGTCAGTATGGACGTCGCCGTGGGTCAGCAGGTCCGCGAGGGCGAGGTGGTCTGCGTACTCGAGGCCATGAAGATGCAGAACATCATCCGCGCTGAACGCGACGGCGTCGTCAAAGCCGTCAACGCCAAGGGTGGGGACCCCGTCGCCGCCGATCAGGTCCTTGTGGAGTTCAACTGATGACCTTCACCCACGCCCAGTCTTCCGCAGACGCCGTTCGGCTGCCCGCCCGGGTTTCGACCGGCGAGGCCCTGTCGGTCCTGACCCCGATCAACGTCCTGGCCGAGCGGCTGGGCGTCACCTCCCGGGCCCTGCGCCACTATGAGGCCATCGGCCTGGTGGCGGCCCGCCGGGGTACCCGCAGTGTCCGCTTCTACGACCGCGACGCCGTCGACCTGCTGGAGGCTGTGACCCTGCTGCGCAGCGTCGATGTGCCGATCGCCGACATTCGCGACGTCATGCGCCACCGCGGTGATCCGGTCGCCTATGACGCGGCCCTGAAGGCCGTACTGGCCCAGGCCCTGCAGGAGCGCCGACGCTGCGCCGCCACCATCGAAGGCCTGATCGAGGCGATCGGGGCCTGACGCCGGGCGAGCTTTAGCCCAGAACCCGGGGATCGTGCTCGAGGCTTGACGTGTCGAAGCCGTGATAGAGCGACAGGAACCGGAACGGGTGCTCCTGATAGCTGCCGAACATCACATTGTTGATGTCGCTGGCGGTGTCGAACAGGGCCAGGCGCGCCTCGGGAACGTGCCGCCGCAGGTGATGGCGGGCCACCGTCAGGGCCACCTGGTCAATCCAGCGCGTCACCTCGGGCCGGACCAGATGCCGGTCGAGATAGGTCCGCAGATAGTCGAGCAGGACCGCCGCCCCTTTTGAAGGTTGGACCAGAACCAGATTGGCCGTCAGGCGCGAGGCGACGGACGTGTTCGAGAAGTTCTCGTTGAACACCACGTCGACCCCGGCATGCTGTTCCAGCAGGTCGGACACCCCGCGCTGCAGCAGCAGATCGATGTCGGAAACGAAGACCGGGCGGTTCAGCACGTCCAGTAACGGGCCGAGCCTCTGGAAGCGCACCGACTGGTAGTGGGCCACCGGCAGGGTGATCAGGCCCTTGGGCGGAGAGTCATAGACCTTGATCGTCACCGCGGCGGGATCGAAATCATCCCCGACGAACACCACCCGCTCATCAGTAATCCCGACCGTTGCGATCGCGGCCGCCAGCCGGTCGGCCCCGCCGATCACATGGATCACGACCAGACACGGCACGTCGCAGTGGCGCAGCACCGACAAGGCGTACCAGCGGGCATAGAGGGCGACATAGGCCTCATCCGCCGCCGCGAAGAAGGCGGCCTGAACCCCGAGGCGCTCAGAGTGGGCGGCAAGGCCGGCATCATCCAGCATCTGTCCGGTCGCCGTGACATAAAGCTGGACCGGATCGACCGGGCGCGCGGGCGTGGGGGCGCGGATCGAACCAATGTCGAGGGCGTCGGTCAGCAGCTTGTAGGCCTTGATCCAGCCCCACCACTCGGAGTCTTCGGGCACCGAGCCCTGAAAAGCCCGGGCTGCGGTTTCCATGCGGGCCAGCAGGTCAAGATCGGCGTCTGAAAGGTGCTGCCGGCACAGCAGCAGGCTCATGCCGTCATGCAGTTCCCGCAGGCGCATCAAGGGATGCATCCCGGCGTCCGGCGAGAAGCCCAGGGTCACCCGGTGGCGGATCTCGGTCTCGACGTCACCGTCGTCCCGGGCCTGATCGGCCAACAGGGTCAGGGCGGTGATGTGATCCGGCTCCAGCTCGTGCAGGATCCGGGCAAACCGCACGGCCTCTTCGGTGTTGCCGAGGGTTTGGTGGCAGGCCATGGCGGCGGTTACCCGTGGCGCGATCTGCGGCGTCAGGATCGCCAAGGCCGAAGCATAGGGCGCGGCCGCCGCCACATCCCCCTTGGCCACGCAGGCGTTAAAGGCGGTGGCCCCGGCGGGGATCAGGGACTGAACCTGCAGCGTCAGGGCGTCCAGATCTCCCAGGTCATCGCGGGCGGCGTCCAGGGCCCGCAAGCCACCCAGCACATCGCCCCGCGCGATCAGGGCCTGACAGAAGCCTGTCCAGGCCCGGGTCCGGTCGCATTGGCCTGTGAGCAGGTGTCCGTAAAGGGTCAGGGCATCATCAGCGCGCCCCTCGGTCAGAAGCCGGTCGGCAAGGTCGAGGACGGTCTCGCCGGGCCCGGGCCCGGTCAAGCGCCCTGCCCCTCGGCCGCCGCAACGTCCTCGGGGCGCCAGAGCCGTCCGTCCGGATGCAGCGGGCGCATCTGGTGGCGACGCGCCAGGCCCCGGCGGTAGAGGCCGTCGAGATCAGGCTCGACCATCATGTCCCGAGCATCATGGTCCGCAGCCAGTCCGACCTCAAGATAGTCCTCGAGATTGGCCAGATCGGGCCTGGGCCGCGCGCCCGCCTGGTACTCGCCGACCATGTCGTGGAATAGGTCCTCCAGGCTGCGGGTCAGCAGGTCCATGTCGAACAGGACGCAGGTGTCACGCCCGGCCTGCAGCCGCTCGCGCAGGGCCCGGGCCGCTGCACGGTCGTGGCCGAGCTCGACGGCCAGTTCGACATAACGACCGGCGTCCTCACAGACGAGTTCGGGAAGGCCAGCCGAGCGAACCAGACTGCCGCAAACCCGAGAGGCGAAGCTGCGACCCGACAGGGTCAGGACCGGAACCCCCATCCAGAGGGCGTCAGAGGCCGTGGTGTGGGCGCCGTAGGGCGCGGTGTCGAGGAACAGATCGGCCAGCGGATAGCGGGCCAGATGCACCGGATTGGGCTGCTTGGGCGCAAAGACCAGACGTGACCGGTCAATCCCCGCCTGTTCGGCCCGCTCAGCCAGCCGGCCGTTGGTCTCCGGATGGCTGTCCAGCAGCCACAGCACGCTGTTCGGGGTCCGGCGCAGGATCTCCATCCAGCGGTCAAAGACGAACGGCGTGAACTTCTGGGTGCCGTTGAAGCAGCAGAATACGAAGGCGTCTTCAGGCAGGCCCGCATCGGCGCGGGTCGGGGTTTCGGCTGCCACGATCCGCTTGCGATCATTGGGCTGGTAGCTGGGCAGGCGGCGAACGGCTTCCGAATAGTAGCGCTCGGCCTCGGGCGGGATGATCCACGGGTCGGCGATGACATAGTGGTGGAAGGCGCTGCCCATGGTCCCGGGAAAGCCCAGCCAGTTGACCAGGATCGGTGCAGGGCGGCGGGCAAAGACGGCCGTGCGAGCGTCGCGCGTATGGCCGTTGACGTCGACCAGGATGTCGATCTGATCGTCAGCAATCCGGCGGGCGGCGACATCGTCGCTCATCGTGCGGATATCGATGAAGTGCTCGACCGCTGCCCGGGTGCGGGCATTGAGGGCGTCGCTGGATTCGGGACCGCAATAATAGGCGAAGACCTCGACCCGCTCGCGGTCATGCAGTTCGAACAGCTCGGCCATCAGATAGCCGACGGCGTGGTCGCGCAGGTCCGAGGAGATATAGCCCACCTTCAGCCGCCGCCCGGCCAGGTCGATGGGCGCGTCGCGGCGCTCTACGATGATCGCGTCGGGATCGCCCCCCGCCTCTCGGGCCGTGAACCGGGTCGCCGCCGCCAGCTGCAGCCAGGGATCATCGGTATAGGCGGCCATCGACAGAGGATGGAAACCGAGCAGCAGAGTAAGGCGGTCGACCCGCTCCCAGGGCGCAATCGGCGGCCACTTGCACTGGCTCAGACGCACGGCGACCAGTTGGCCGATCGTGTCGGTCTGGCTGGGATCGAGATCGGCGCAACGCCAAAGGGCCGTTTCGGCGCGATTGCTCTGCTGGGCCTCCAGAAGGGCGCGGGCGATCTGCTTCATGGCCCCGAAGGCGTAACCGACATTGCCCCCGGTCAGGGCCATGGGACGATTGGCGCCGTCGTTCCAGGTGGCGATGGCGGCCTCAAGGTTTCCTGCCCGCTCCCGCAGGCCGCCCAGATTGATGTAGGCGGGCAGGAAGTCGGGGTTGAGCGCAACGGCGCGCTCCAGGTGGACCATCGCGGCCTCGGCCCCACTGACGTTCAGCGTGGCGCAGTTGAAGTGCGCGATGAACAGCTGGGGGTGATCGGGATTGAACTGGATCCAGACCTTGTAGATCTGCTCGGCCAGTGCGGGCTGTCCGTCGGCGACGAAGGTCCCGGCGGCGTTGATCAACTGGCTCAGCGAAAAATCGCCGGCCGTGATCTTGGCGAGAACGGCGAGGACGTCGGTTTCGGCCATGGTCATCTCGAATGGAGGCCGCCTTCAACGCGGCCGAGTCACGCCGCCAGACGATGCCATGGCGCGAGCGCCAGACCAATGGCGAGACACGGTTGGGTCAGCACAGGTCGGCGTCGCCGGGGAAAACCGGCGACGCCTTAACGTCCGTGAGATCAGGTCACATCCAGATAGGCGACAGTCTGGTCGCCGTTCAGGCTCTGCACCTGGGTGGTGGTCAGGGCGTTGGCCTGAGTGCTGGTCATGGCCAGGATGCTGGTCGTGGTCAGATAGTCGATCTGGGTCGTCGACAGGCCAATGACCTGGGTGGCCTGCAAAGATCCGACCTGGGTCGTGGTCAGGGTGCCGATCACGGTCGTGGACAGCGAGCCCAGCTGGCTGCTGGTCAGGGCCGAGATCTGCGTTCCGGCCAGTTCGCCAAAGTCGGTTTCCGACAGGCCCCGCACCTGGGTGGCGGTCAGGCCCTTGATTTGGGTGGTGGTGAGCGCGGCCGTTTGGGTTTCGCTGAAGGCCGAGATGTTGGTGGCAGACAGTGAAGCCAGTTGGGTGGTGGTCAGGGCGGAGACCTGGGTATCGGCCAGTTCGCCGATATCGGTGGTCGTCAGGCTGGCCAGCTGCGAGGTGGTCAGGCCCTTGATCTGGGTCGCGTTCAGCACCGCCACCTGGGTGTCGCCCAGGGCCGAGAAGTTGGTCGTCGACAGCGCCGCAATCTGGGACGAGGTCACCGAGCCGATCTGGGTTGTCGACAGCGCCCTGACATTGGTCGAGTCGAGCGCCGCGAACTGGGCCGTGGTCAGGGCACCGACCTGGGTCTCGGACAGCTCACCGATGTCGGTGGCGTTCAGGCCCTTCACCTGGGTGGTGGACAGGGCCTTGATCTGGCTGACGCTGAGGGCTGCCGTCTGGGTGGCATCCAGCGCCGAGACATTGGTCGCCGAGAGCGCCGTCAGCTGGGTCGCCGTCAGGGCTCCGACCTGGGTGCCGGCCAGCTCGCTGATGTCCGTCGTCGTCAGGGCAGACATCTGCGAGGTGGTCAGAGCCTTGATCTGGGTCGCATTCAGGGCCGCCGTCTGGGTCGCGTCGAGGGCCGAGATGCCGGTCGGCGTCAGCGAACCGATCTGGGTCGCCGTCAACTGGCCGATCTGGGTCGCCGACAGTTCACTGACGTCGGTGGCGGTGAAGGCCTTCAGCTGGGTGCTGGTCAGGGCCTTGACCTGGGTATCGGCCAGGGCCGCGACCTGGGTGCCGTTGAGCGTCGAGATATTGGTCGCTGAAAGCGCCGCCAGTTGCAGGATCGTCAGGGCCGCAATCTGGGTATCAGCCAGGTTGGTGACGTTGGTCGAGGTCAGGCCGGCGACCTGCGATGCGGTCAGGCCCTTGACCTGGGTCGCGTTCAGAACCGCGAACTGGGTATCGGCCAGCAGCGAGACGTTCGTGGGCGAGATGCCGGCGATCTGGGTCGCGGACAGGGCCGTGATCTGGGTCGTCGACAGTTGCTGGACGTTGGTCGCGGTCAGGGCACCGACCTGGGCCGAGCTCAGCGCTCCGACCTGGGTCGATGACAGTTCGCCGATGTCGGTGATCGACAGACCCTTGATCTGGGTAGTGCTCAGCGCCTGGACCTGGGTGTTGTTCAGCACCGCGATCTGGGTATCGACCAGGGCCGAGATATTGGTCTCGGACAGGTTCTTCAGCTGATCGGCCGTCAGGGCGCCGACCTGGGTGGTCGAAAGCTCGCCGACGTCGGTCGTCGTCAGACCCTTGATCTGGCTGGCCGTGAGCCCCTTGATCTGGGTGGTGGTCAGGGCCGCCATCTGCGTGGCGTCGAGCGCCGAGACGTTGGTGGCCGACAGGGCCGCGATCTGGGTCGCTGTCAGAGCCCCAACCTGGGTATCGGCCAGTTCGCTGATATCCGTCGTCGTCAGGCCAGCCAGTTGCGAGGTCGTCAGACCCTTGATCTGGGTCGCGTTCAGCACCGCAACCTGAGTGCCTTCAAGCGCCGAGACATTGGTCGCCGACAGGGCGGCGATCTGTATGGCGCTGACCGCGCCGATCTGGCTGGTCGACAGGGCCTTGATGTTGGTCGAGTCGAGCGCGGCGAACTGGGCCGTCGTCAGGGCACCGACCTGGGTCTCGGACAGCTCGCCGATGTCGGTGGCGTTCAGGCCCTTCACCTGGGTGGTGGACAGAGCCTTGATCTGGCTGGTGCTCAGCGCCGCCGTCTGGGTCGCATCCAGCGCCGAGACATTGGTCGCCGAAAGCGCCGTCAGCTGGGTCGCCGTCAGGGCACCGACCTGGGTCCCGGACAGCTCACCGATGTCGGTCGTCGTCAGGGCCGCCAGCTGCGAGGTCGTGAGCCCCTTGACCTGGGTTGCCGTCAGGGCCGCTGTCTGGGTCGCATCCAGGGCCGAGATATTGGTGTTCGACAGAGCGCCGATCTGGGTCGCGGTCAGGGCCGCCACCTGGGTTCCGGCCAGCTCGCTGATATCGGTGGTGGTGAAGCCCTTGAGCTGGGTGGAAGTCAGGCCCTTGACCTGGGTCTCGGTCAGGGCAGCCACCTGGGCGCCATCAAGCGCCGAAACGCCCGTGGCGGTCAGGGCACCGATCTGGGTCGCGGTCAGGGCCGCCACCTGGGTATCAGCCAGATCGCCGATATTGGTGGTGGTCAGGGCGGTGAGTTGCGAGACCGTCAGGCCCTTGACCTGGGTGGTGCTGAGGGCTGCGAACTGGGTGTCAGCCAGCAGGGTGACATTGGTGGCGCTGATCGCCCCGATCTGGGTCGCCGACAGGGCCTGGACCTGGGTGGTCGACAGCTGCTGCAGGTTGGTCGAGGACAGGGCGCTGACCTGGCCGACGCTGAGCGCACTGACCTGGGTTCCGGACAGCTCGCCGATGTCGGTGACTGACAGGCCCTTCAGCTGGGTGGTCGAGAGGGCCTGGACCTGCGTGGTGGACAGGGCCGCAACCTGGGTATCGGCCAGGGCCGAGATATTGGTCTCCGACAGGGCCTTCAGCTGATCCACGGTCAGGGCGCTGACCTGGGTGGTCGAAAGCTCGCCGATGTCGGTTTCCGACAGGCCCTTCAGCTGGGTTGAAGTCAGACCCTTGATCTGGGTGGCCGTCAGGGCCCCGGTCTGGGTCGCGTCGAGGGCCGAGACGCCGGTCGCCGTCAGCGCACCCAGCTGGGTCGCCGTCAGGGCTCCGACCTGGGTGGTGTCCAGCTCGCCGATATCGGTGGCGTTCAGGCCCTTCAACTGGGTCGCCGTCAGGGCCTTGATCTGGGTGGTGGTCAGGGCCGCCGTCTGGGTCGCATCAAGGACCGAGACATTGGTCGCCGACAGCGATCCGATCTGGGTCGCGGTCAGGGCCGCCACCTGGGTATCGGCCAGATCACCGATGTTGGTGGAGGTCAGGGCCGACAGCTGCGAGGTCGTCAGACCCTTGACCTGGGTCGAACTGAGGGCTGCGAACTGCGTATCAGCCAGCAGCGTGACATTGGTGGCGCTGATCGCCCCGATCTGGGTTGCCGACAGGGCCTGGACCTGGGTGGTCGACAACTGTTGCAGGTTGGTCGAGGACAGGGCGCTGACCTGGGCGACGCTGAGCGCGCCAACCTGGGTCCCGGACAGTTCACCGATATCGGTGACCGACAGGCCCTTCAGCTGGGTCGATGTGAGGGCCTGAACCTGGGTGCTGCTCAGGACAGCCACCTGGGTGTCGGCCAGGGCCGAAATGTTGGTCTCTGACAGAGCCTTCAACTGATCGGCCGTCAGAGCGCCGACCTGGGTGGTCGACAGCTCACTGATGTCGGTGGTCGAAAGGCCCTTCACCTGGGTGGCCGTCAGGGCCTTGATCTGGGTCGTCGACAGGGCGGCCGTCTGGGTGGCGTCCAGCGCCGACACGTTGGTCGCGCTGAGCGAAGTCAGCTGGGTCGCCGTCAGGGCCGAGATCTGGGTCGCGGCCAGTTCGCTGATGTCGGTGGTCGTCAGCGACCTGAGCTGATTGGCCGTAAGACCCTTGATCTGGGTCGCGTCCAGGGCTGCCGTCTGGGTGGCATCCAGCGCCGAGACGCCGGTCGCGCTGAGGGCCCCGATCTGGGTCGCGGTCAGCGCTCCGACCTGGGTATCGGCCAGTTCGCTGATGTCCGTCGTCGTCAGCCCGGCCAGTTGCGAGGTCGTCAGACCCTTGATCTGGGTCGCGTTCAGCACCGCAACCTGAGTGCCTTCAAGCGCCGAGACATTGGTCGCCGACAGGGCGGCGATCTGTGTGGCGCTGACCGCGCCGATCTGGCTGGTCGACAGGGCCTTGATGTTGGTCGAGTCGAGCGCAGCGAACTGGGCCGTCGTCAGGGCACCGACCTGGGTCTCGGACAGCTCGCCGATGTCGGTGGCGTTCAGGCCCTTCACCTGGGTGGTCGACAGGGCCTTGATCTGCGTCGTGCTCAGCGCCGCCGTCTGGGTCGCATCCAGCGCCGACACATTGGTCGCCGAGAGCGCCGTCAGCTGCGCGGCCGTCAGGGCCCCGACCTGGGTCCCGGACAGCTCACCGATGTCGGTTGTCGTCAGGGCCGCCAGCTGCGAGTTGGTCAGACCCTTGATCTGGGTTGCCGTCAGGGCTGCCGTCTGGGTCGCATCCAGGGCCGAGACATTGGTGTTCGACAGAGCGCCGATCTGGGTCGCGGTCAGGGCCGCCACCTGGGTCCCGGCCAGCTCGCTGATATCGGTGGTGTTGAAGCCCTTGAGCTGGGTGGAGGTCAGGCCCTTGATCTGGGTCTCGGTCAGGGCTGCGACCTGGGTGCCATCGAGGGCTGAAATGCCGGTGGCGGTCAGGGCACCGATCTGGGTCGCGGTCAGGGCCGCCACCTGGGTATCAGCCAGATCGCCGATATTGGTGGTGGTCAGGGCCGACAGCTGCGAGATCGTCAGGCCCTTGACCTGGGTCGAGCTGAGGGCCGCGAACTGGGTGTCGGCCAGCAGGGTGACATTGGTGGCGCTGATCGCCCCGATCTGGGTCGCCGACAGCGCCTGGACCTGGGTGGTCGACAGCTGCTGCAGGTTGGTAGAGGACAGGGCCCCGACCTGGGCGACGCTGAGCGCACTGACCTGGGTGCCGGACAGTTCACCGATATCGGTGACCGACAGGCCCTTCAGCTGGGTGGTGGACAGGGCCTGAACCTGGGTGGTGCTGAGGGCAGCCACCTGGGTATCGGCCAGGGCCGAGATGTTGGTCTCTGACAGGGCCTTGAGCTGGTCCGCCGTCAGGGCGCTGACCTGGGTGGTCGACAGCTCGCCGATGTCAGTGGTCGTCAGACCCTTCAGCTGGCTGGTCGTCAGCCCCTTGATCTGGGTGGCCGACAGCGCCGCCGTCTGGGTCTCATCCAGGGCCGACAGGCTGGTATTGCTCAGCGAACCGATCTGGGTCGCGGTCAGGGCCCCCACCTGGGTGGTGTCCAGCTCGCCCATGTCGGTGGCGTTGAGCCCCTTCAACTGGGTGGTCGTCAGGGCCTTGATCTGGGTGGTGTTGAGAGCCGCCGTCTGGGTCGCATCCAGGGCCGAGATGTTGGTGGCCGAAAGTGCGCTGATCTGGGTGGCTGTCAGGGCCCCGACCTGGGTATCGGCCAGCTCGCCGATGTCGGTGGTGGTCAGGGCGGCCAGTTGCGAGGTGGTCAGGCCCTTGATCTGGGTCGCATCCAGTACCGCGACCTGGGTGCCCTCAAGCGCCGAGACGCCGGTGGCGCTCAGGGCCGCGATCTGGGTGGCCGCCACAGCCGTGATCTGGGTGGTCGACAGCGCCTTCAGATTGGTGGTGTCCAGCGCCGCGAACTGGGCCGTGGTCAGGGCCCCGACCTGGGTCGTGGACAGCTCACCGATATCGGTGGCGTTCAGCCCCTTCACCTGGGTGGTCGACAGGGTCTTGATCTGGGTCGTCGAGAGCGCCGCCGTCTGGGTGCTGTCGAGGGCCGACACATTGGTCGCCGACAGCGAGGCCAGCTGAACCGTCGTCAGCGCACCGACCTGGGTCCCGGCCAGCTTGCCGACGTCCGTCGTGGTCAGGGCCGCAAGCTGCGAGGCGACGAGACCCTTGATCTGGGTGGTGCTGAGCGCCGCCACCTGGGTTTCGGCCAGAGCGGCGACGCCCGTGGTGGTCAGGGACCCGATCTGGGTCGCCGTCAGGGCGCCGACCTGGGTGCTGGACAGCTCGCCGATGTCCGTGGCGGTAAGGCCACGGATCTGGCTGGTCGAGAGGCTGGAAATCTGCGTGGTGGTGAGCGCACCAACCTGGGTGGCGTCGAAGGCCGAAACGCTGTCAGCGGTCAGCGAGCCCAGCTGGGTGGCGGTCAGGGCCGCGACCTGCGTGTTGGCCAGTTCACCGATATCGGTGGTGGTCAGCCCCTTCAGTTGCGAAGCGCTGATCCCCTTGATCTGGGTGGCATTGAGCGCCGCCACCTGGGTATCGGCCAGGGCGGAGAAATTGGTCGCCGACAGGACCGAGACCTGGGTCGCGCTGAGAACGGCGATGTGGGAGGTGTCGAGCGCGGCCAGCTGGGTGGAGGTCAGGGCCTGAACCTGCTGCCCGCTCAGCGTCGTCAACTGGCTGACGTCGAACACCACGGTCGGCGAAAAGCGCGGGATCTGGGTGGTCGCCAGAGCCTTAATCTGGGTCGTCGAAAGGGCTCCGACCTGGGTAGAATCCAGAACCGCGATGCCGCTGGTGCTGATCGCCCCAATCTGGGTGGAGCTGAGCGACTGAATGTCGGTCGTGGACAACGCCTGAATGGCGGTGGCCGGCAGCGCCGAGATTTGTGCGGCGGAGAGGCTCGAGATCGACATTCAACTATCCTGGTCGAGGGTTCGCGTCAGGCGGGCGCGAAACACATGCAACGGATCGGGGACGCACCGAAAACGCGTGCGCTTACTAGACTCATTACAGGTCCATCTTTCGTTAAGCTTATTTCCTTTCCAACAGGTTTCAACGGGACATCCCGACGCAGAGGCAGACGCCCCTTCTTGTCGCCCTAGACAAGAATGTGCATCTGATCAAATCCACCTAAACGCGTTCAATATCAAGGGGTCTACCCGCCAATGAAACGACAGGCCTGGGAAGGGATGCGCAGGAACTCGCCTCACAGGAGAACCCGTCGGAGAGACAAATTCACGGTAGGGGCCACGAGAATCAGATTTCACGGGTCGCAGGCGATTCGAAGACGCTTGAGGGACCGACTCGCCAAGAGCTGAATCAGTCGGCGGAGACGCGCTCAACCGTGGCGGCCAGCAGATAGCCCTCATAGCGCACGGTGCGGATCAATTGCGGGCCGCCCTCGACGTGGCTCAACTTGGATCTCAGGCGGCTCATGGTGACATTGATCTGCTGGGAGCCGGCGCGCGCCTCGCCGCCCCGGGGCCCCTGCATCAACTGTTCGCGAGTCAGGATCTGCTGGGGCTTGGAAACCAGCGTCCAGAGCAAGTTGAACTCGGCGGACGACAGATCCACCACGCCGCCGAACGGATCGAATAGCTGATGGGTGGCGACGCTGAGACGCCAGCCGTTGAAACGAAAGACCGTCGAGCGGTCATCATCCTGGCCCGGCCGGCCGCAATCGCGGCGGCGGCGCAGCACCGAGCGGATTCGGGCCAGAAGCTCGCGCGGTCGGTAGGGCTTGGCAAGATAATCGTCGGCGCCGATCTCCAGCCCCACCACGATGTCGCTTTCCTCTGCGAAGACGCTGACCACCACCACACCCGGCGAAGGATTGCGGTTACGCAGGCGACCGCAGACCGCAAGGCCGCCCTCGTCGGGCAGCATGATGTCTAGCACAACGACATCGACCTCGATCTCACTGAGAATGCGATCCATCTGTCGTCCGGATGAGGCGACCAGCACCTCATATTCGTGACGGGTCAAAAATTCGCTCAGCGAAGAGCGTGCTTGTAGATCGGAATCGAGGAGAAGAATTCTTTGACGCACAGCCGAAATACTTCCGATACCTTGGACATCGGAGAGATATCAGCCGAGCTTGGCGGCAGGATTTCATTTCTAACGGGTTTGTAACGAAACCCGCTTGAAACGGTGGCCGGAATGTGGCGACCGGGCTCTGAGCTCAAACCTCTGGAGCGTAGCGGCCGCCGAACTCGCTCACACTTTCGGCTACTAGACTCCTAGAACATCGCCCGGCCCGAGAAGCGCAGATTGTACCTGGTCTGCTTGCGCGAAGCTTCGGCGCCGCCCTCCAGCGCCAGGTACGACATCGCCGAGCCGGCCCGCAGCGCAAAGCCCAGGGTGACCGCGCCCTGCTTGTCATCGACCGAGGACAGCACGAAGGGCGTGCCTCCCTGGAAATGAGCCACCGTGTCGCCGATATCGCCGGCCAGGGTCTGGCGATAGCCGACGCGAACCTCGGGCCGCCACCAGACGTCCTGGCCAAAATTGCCCCCCAGCACGACGCCCGCATCGCCGCTGAGATTGCTGAACTTGCGCGCATCGACGATCAGGTCAAAGCCGTCACCGCCCCCGCTTTCCACGCGCTGACCCTCGCTGAAATACACATAGTCCAGCCGCATCTCGGGACGGGCATAGAAGCGGCCCAGAGGCTGCTCATAGGATATGCCTGCAAAGGCATTGGCCGTGGTGCCGGTCCAGTGGGCGCTGTTGGTGCGGATGACGTCGGCGGTTGCGTCGCCGTCGACATCCTCGCTGATGAAGCTGCGATCCCCGGTCAGCCAGCCATAGCCGCCGCCGCCGCCCAGGTTGAAGCGCCAGCCGCCCACTGCGCGCCGCCAATAGACCCCTGCCTGGACGAAGGAAGAGTTGGTCCCCTCCCCGACCTTGGCCACCACATCGTGCTCCTCGATCGTGACCAGGGCCAGGGTCACGCCCAGCGCGCCGCCAGCGTCGCCCATCGCCTCATAGCCCGCCACGAAACCCAGGGCCTGGGTGTCGGAGCCCAGGGTATCGTTGCTCTCGCGCCGGACCAGGGTGTTGATCTGCTGCACCCAAACGCTGTCGGGTCCATAGCGCTCGCCCTTGTCGGGACGGATGGCGGTCGCGGCCGAGATCTGCTGGTTCACCGACTGCAGGGCCGAAAACAGCCCCTCGCCCTGGCTGGGCAGCATCTGGTTGTAGAGATTGTAAAAGCCGTCGCTGGTGTTCTGGTTCAGGAAGGCCCCGGCGATGTCGTCATCGGCCGACAGGGCCGCGAAGACGGCGTCATAGGCGGCGCTTTGCGACACCGTCATGCCGGCCTCGGCCGCCGTGCGGCGACGCACGTCCACATAGACGCTGTTGTCGGCCGCATAGGCCTTGGCGACATAGAGATAGGGCGCGTCGCCCAGCAGGCCCTGGCTGATCGTGCCGGCGGTCAGGCTGCCGGCCGAAACCACCTCATAGGTGGAAGCGTCGGTCAGCAGGTTGTTGAGCACCAGACCCAGCTTGGCGCCGGTGGTGATGCTGGCGGTCTCGACTACGAAACGCGTAGCGGTCCCCACATCCGGATCGACGCTGAAGATCAGCTTGCTCTCTGCCCCAAGGGTCAGGCTGGTGGCCTTGATGTCGCCGGTGTTGAGCAGGCCCAGCGAGCCGGCTTCCACCGTGACGTCCAGCCGCCCGTCAGTGTCCGAAAGGGTGGTCAGAACCGAAGCGCCACCATCGACGACCAAGGTGTCGGCTCCGACACCAAAGGCGATCTCGCCAAGCATCGCCCCGTTCAGGATCTGCAGGCTGTCGTTGCCCGAACCCAGCAGAACCTTGCCGACTATGGACGGCTCGTCGGCGTCGTCCACCCCGTCGCCGTCGGTATCGGTGTCGGCCACGTCATCGTCGTAGTCGTCGCCATCAATGACGCCGGACTGGATGATGGTCACGCCGGTGGTGTTGCGGCTGACGTCGATGGCCACGGCCTTGCCGGTCACCGTCTCGTCGTCGGCGTCGTCATTGTCGTCATCGAGATCATAGTCATCGTCAGTGGCGGCGACATAGGCGGCGATGGCCCCGGTATTGGTGATGCTGGTCAGGGTCCCGGCATTGTCGAGAATGGCGTAGGCGCTGCCGGCCTCCCCGGCCACCGAGGCGCTGATCGTTCCGGCGTTGATCAGGCTGGTCGCCGAGGCCCCCTGCTCGATCACCACGCCACGCGCCGCGTAGTCACCCTCCGAGACCGTGTAGCCGCTGATCGATCCGGTATTCCAGATCGTTTCGGCCACCGCCCCGGCCTTCAGGCGCAGGGCTGTGGTCTGGGCCTCATAGGATGAACTGCTCAGCGATCCGTCCAGCCGTACCCCGCCGGTGACGAGCGTCGAATAGCCCGTGTCGCCGCCGATCTGCACGGCCGTGGTCTCGACATTATCCAGCGAGCCATAGGCGCCGACCGAACCCTTGATGATCAGGCCATAGGCGTCGCCGCCCGTTCCGACTGCGCCGAGGGTCACGGTGTTGCTGTTCGAGCCGATCAGCAGGGCCGGAGCGCCGCCATAGACCGAGACCGCCGCCGTGCCCTCCTCGCTGTCAGTGACGCCGTCGCCGTCCTCGTCATCGCTGGTGTCGTCATTGGTGTCGGTAGGGGGCGCGTCCAGCAACACGCCGCCCGAGACATCCGCAGTCACCCGGACGGCCGAGCCGCCCTCCAGCACATCGTCCGCGTCCAGCAGGGCTCGGTCGTCGGGGTCAGTGATGCGGCTGGTATAGCGATAGCCATAGGCCGTCACCGAGCCCTGGACGACGAAGGCCCCGTCGATGGCGGCGTCGACTGCAACGCCGGTCGCGCCCTCGCCGATGGCCGAGACCGAGCCGTTGATCGTCAAATCGCCCGTCACCGGCGCGCTGACCCGGACGCCATAGCTGCGGTCGCCGGTAACGCTGATCGTGCCGTCGTTGACCAAGGCACCGATCAGGCCGGTCTCAAGGCTGATCCCGTACGAGTCGTTGCCCTCGACAAGGATCGTGCCCTCATTGGTGATCTCGCCGGTGAAGGCGTCAGTCCCGGTCAGCCGGACGCCATAGCGCCCGGAGCCTTCAGCCCAGGCCCCGTCATAGTCGCCGTCGCTGTCGTCGTCGGCATAGGTGTAGTCCTCGGTCAGGCTGATCGAGCCGGCGCTGAGCAGCGTGCCCGTGCGACCGCCCAGCACCAGCACCCCGACAGAGTCGTTGATCCCGACACTGGCCAGACCGCCGTTGTTGGTGACCAGATTGTTGCTGTCCAGGGTGACAATGGGGCCCGCCACGCTGAGGGTGATGACCCCGTCGGTGGTGATCTTCACATCGTCGGCCGCGCCGCCATTCGGTGCCGATGTGCTGATGGCCGTCGTACGAGTGCTGCTGGTGACCTCCACCTCGGCGAAGGCCACGCCGGCGGAGGCGAGCAAGGGGGCGGCGGCTGTGGTGGCGACGAGAAACTTGCGCAGCATGGAAGGACCTTCGAGACAACGGTCGAAGGCCTAGCGAGGCTGGGTGGCCGAGGCGTGTCCGGCTTGTTGCCCGACAGTTGGGCGCGGAAATCTGGCGTTTCGGAGCGCCAATCCTCGCAAGCTTTACAGATGGCTGGGCGGTCCCCTTGGCGCCTCGCGATCAGGGCTGGCCGGCGCCGAAGGTCAGATCTCGCCGTGCCGGAACCGCCGCGCCAGGTCGCGCGCGGCCAGCGACACCTCGCTCCAGGTCACGTCGAAACCTGCGTCGTCGCCGTAGTAGGGATCAGCCACGGCCCGCCCCTCCAGCCCCGGCCCGTAGTCGAGCAGCAGGCCGAGACGCGCTGTGCCCTCCGCCGGCATCAAGGCCCGCAGGTTGCGCTGATTGTCGTGATCGAGAGCCAGGATGAGGTCGAAGCGGCGGAAGTCCTCAGCCGTCACCTGACGGGCGCGCTGGCCACTGATATCGACACCCTGGCGGCGCGCGGCAGCGATGGCGCGCGGATCGGGCGGTTCGCCCGCATGCCAGCCACCGGTCCCGGCCGAGTCCGCCACCACGTCGAGACCGATGGCCCGGGCTTCATGTCGGAAAGCCCCCTCGGCCAAGGGCGAGCGACAGATGTTGCCCAGACAGACGAACAGCACCGACGGTTTGTTCATGCCTGCCCCCAGCCGCCGCCGCCCGGCGTCTCGATGACGACGGAGTCGCCCGCTGCAATCTCAACGAGATCGGTGGCGGTCATCGCCTGAACCGAGCCGTCCGCCCGCTCGACCCGCGCCTTGCCGACCGCGCCCGGCTGGCCGCCCGCCAGCCCGAACGGCGGCACACGGCGGCGGTTGGAGAGCAAGGTGGCGGTCATCGGCTCGCGGAAGGCGATCCTGCGCACCACGCCATCACCGCCGTGATGCTGCCCTGCCCCGCCCGAGCCGCGCCGGATCAAGAAGGCCTCGACCAGCACCGGATAGCGGGTCTCCAGCACCTCGTGATCAGTCAGGCGGCTGTTGGTCATGTGGGTCTGGACGGCATCGGTGCCGTCGAAGTCCGGCCCCGCCCCCGAGCCGCCGCAGATGGTCTCGTAGTACTGGCGGCGCTCATCGCCGAAGGTGAAGTTGTTCATGGTGCCCTGGGCCCCGGCCATCACGCCCAGCGCGCCGTACAGCGCATCGACCACCACCTGGCTGGTCTCGACATTGCCGGCCACCACCGCCGCCGGATAGCGCGGACGCAGCATCGAGCCTTCGGGAATGACCAACTGCACCGGCCGCAGGCACCCGTCGTTCATCGGGATTTCGTCGTCGACCAGGGTCCGGAACACGTAAAGGGCCGCCGCCCGGCAGATCGAGGCCGGGGCGTTGAAGTTGGTCGGGACCTGGTCGCTGGTGCCGGCAAAGTCGACGCGGGCCGTTCGGGCCTCGCGGTCCACCGTGATCGCCACCTTCACCACGCTGCCGTCGTCCAGTTCATAGGCGAACGCGCCGTCATTGAGGGTCGCCAGCACCCGGCGGACCGCCTCTTCGGCATTGTCCTGCACATGGGCCATGTAGGCCTCGACCACGTTCTGGCCGAACTCGGCGACCAGCCCGGTCAGGCTTTCCGCGCCGCGCGCACAGGCGGCGATCTGGGCTTTCAGGTCGCCGATGTTCTGGTCCGGATTGCGGGCCGGCCACTTGCCCGACGCCAGCAAGGCGCGGGTCTGGGCCTCCAGGAACCGCCCGCCTTCGACCAGCAGGAAGTTCTCGATCAGAACCCCCTCCTCCTCGACCGTGCGGCTGCCCGGCGGCATCGAGCCCGGCGTGATCCCGCCGATATCGCCCTGGTGGCCGCGCGCGGCGACGTAGAACAGCAGGGTTCCGGCCGCGTCGAACACCGGCATGACCACCGTGACGTCCGGCAGATGGGTGCCGCCGTTATAGGGCGCGTTGAGCATGTAGACGTCGCCGGGCTTCATGCCCCGGCCATCCCCCTCGCGCGCCTCGCGGATGGCCCGCACGCTGTCGCCCATCGAGCCCAGATGCACCGGCATGTGCGGGGCGTTGGCGATCAGGTTTCCATCGCGGTCGAACAGGGCGCAGGAGAAGTCCAGCCGCTCCTTGATATTGACCGAATAGGCGGTGTTCTGAAGGGCAAAGCCCATCTCCTCGGCCACGGCCATGAAGAGGTTGTTGAATACCTCCAGCATCACCGGATCGACCTTCGTGCCGATGGCGCGGCGGGTCGGCAGGGCTTCGATGCGGTCGAGGATCAGGTTCAGGTGGACGTCAACTGTCGCGCGCCAGCCGAGCTCGATCACGGTCGTGCCGGTGGCTTCGCGGATGATGGCGGGGCCTTTGATTTCGACACCGACGGCGAGGGCTTCGCGGTCAAAGACCGGCGTCGACCTCACCTGCCCGGCCATGCGGACCTCGACGTCGGCCAGGGGCCTGGCCTCGCCCTTCAGAGCGGTCCCGAGGGCCGGTTCGGCCCCACTATCGGCGTGCCCAACGGCCTCGACCGACAGGGTCTCGACCACCAGGGCCGTGCTCGGCGAAGTGAAGCCGAACCGCCGCTGGTGCATCGCTTCAAACGCAGCGCGAACTTCGGCCTCACCGCCCAGCGGCACGACCAAGGGCGTGTCGGTTCCGGCATACTTCACGCGCAGGGTGGCCAGGGTTTCGACCGAGGCCACGGGCACGCCCTGGGCCAGAAGCGCCGCGCGGGCTTGGGTCGACAGACGGCTCGCCTGTTCGCTCAGGTCGGCTGCGGCTTCGGCCAAGGCCCGCTCCACCGTTGCCTCGCGGATCAGGCGCAGGTCGGCCAGCCCCATGCCGTAGGCGCTGAGCACCCCGGCGAAGGGATGGATCATCACCTTGGTCATGCCCAGGGCGTCGGCGACCAGACAGGCATGCTGCCCGCCCGCTCCACCGAAACAGGCCAGCACATAGCGGGTGACGTCATAGCCGCGCTGGATCGAGATCTGCCGCACCGCCTTGGCCATGTTCTCGACGGCGATGGTGATGAAGCCCTCGGCGATGGCTTCCGAAGACATGGCCTCACCGGTCACGGCGAGGATCTGGGCGGCCAGGGCGTCGAAGCCATCGGCAACCGCCTCGACATCCAGCGGCTGGTCGGCACCGGGTCCGAAGACCGCCGGGAAGAATTCCGGCCGCAGCTTGCCCAGCATGACATTGCAGTCGGTGACCGTCAGCGGCCCGCCCCGGCGATAAGCCGCCGGTCCCGGCACGGCCCCGGCCGAGGCCGGACCCACCCGCAGCCGCGCGCCGTCGAAGCTGCAGATCGAGCCGCCGCCGGCCGCCACGGTGTGGATGTTCATCATCGGGGCGCGCATCCGCACGCCGGCCACCACGGTCTCAAAGGCTCGCTCGTACTCGCCCGCATAGTGGCAGACGTCTGTGGAGGTGCCGCCCATGTCGAAGCCGATGACGCGGTCAAAACCCGCCTGGGCCGCCGTGCGCGCCATGCCGACCACGCCGCCGGCCGGACCCGACAGGATGGCGTCCTTGCCCCGGAAGGCACGGGCATCGGTCAGGCCGCCGTTCGACTGCATGAACAGCAGCCGCGTATCCTCTCCCAACTCGCTGGCCACCCGGTCGACATAGCGGCGCAGGATCGGCGACAGATAGGCGTCGACCACGGTGGTGTCGCCGCGCCCGACCAGCTTCATCAGCGGGCTGACCTCGTGGCTGACCGAGACCTGGGTGAAGCCGATCTGCCGGGCAATGGCCGCGACGCGGGCCTCGTGATCGGTGAAGCGAAAGCCGTGCAGCAGCACGATGGCGATGGCCCGGAACCCTTCATCGAAAGCGGCCTGCAGACCTGCCCGCGCCGTCGCCTCGTCCAGCGGCCGCAGCACCTCGCCTTCGACCGTCATCCGCTCGTCGATCTCGATGACGCGGTCATAGAGGGCTTCGGGCTTGACGATGTGGCGGTCAAACAGCTTCGGCCGCGCCTGGTAGCCGATGCGCAGGGCATCGGCGTGACCGGCGGTGATCGCCAGCACGGTCGGTTCGCCCTTGCGCTCCAGCAGGGCGTTGGTGGCCACCGTGGTCCCCATCTTCACCGCCTCGATGGATGCGCCCTCCGGCAGCAGGGCGCGCACCCCCGCTACAGCGGCGTCGGCATAGTGTTCGGGATTTTCCGACAGCAGCTTGTGGGTGACCAGCGACCCGTCGGGACGGCGCGCGACAATGTCGGTGAAGGTGCCGCCCCGGTCGATCCAAAACGCCCAGCCGCGCAGGTTCTGATCGTCAGCGGTCATGGGGTGGCGAGGCTCCAGTTGCTCCTGAGCCTCTTACCCCTTCCGCTCTTCCCGGCGAAGGCCGGGACCCAGATTCATCCAGAGAGTTTGGGGTGGGCGCGCCATCGGCCTCGACAAGATCCACCACGCCCAGGGTTCGATCTGGGCCCCGGCCTTCGCCGGGGAGAGCGGGTGTTCTATCGGAAGAGCCCCGCTGCCTCGATTACCGCCCAAATCCCCAGCCCCAGGAAGATCAGCGCCGCGCCGATCCGCACATATTTCAGCGGCACGATCCTGGTCGCCGCCTCGCCCAGATAGACCGCCGGGATGTTGGCGATCATCATGCCCAAGGTGGTGCCCGCCGCGACCCAAAAGATGGAGTGGAACTTGGCGCCCAGAGCCACGGTGGCGATCTGGGTCTTGTCGCCCATCTCGACCAGGAAGAAGGCGATAGTCGTGGTCAGGAACACGCCATAGCGGCCGGCCTTGGAGCCATCCTCGTCATCGGCCTTGTCGGGGATCAGGGCCCAGGCGGCCATGGCGATGAACGAGAGCGCGATGGCCCATTTGAACCACTGGCCGCTCAGCAGGTCTGCCACCCAGTAGCCTGCGGTGGCTGCCAGGGCGTGGTTGGCCAGGGTGGCGACCAGGATGCCCAGAATAATCGGCACCGGCTTCTTGAAGCGGGTCGCCAGGATGATGGCCAATAGCTGGGTCTTGTCGCCGATTTCGGCGATGGCCACGACCAGAGTCGAGACGAGCAGGGATTCCATGGGATCAGAAACCTTCCGGGCCGGGCGCATGCCAATAGCGTCGACAGCCCACCCAGCCCGGGAGGTTGTCGGCGCCATTGGTCTCGCCATGGAAGCGGATCATCGCTTCCCTCCCCGCGCCATGCTCCGAAGAGCAAGTGTGTTGACGGCGGGGCCTGCTGATCGGTGCAGGCGGCTACTCCCCAAAGGTGAGCGGCGTTTAGCGGGGGAAAGCAGGGTCGTCAATAAAGACCCTTCTTCCTTAGGGGGAAGGAATCAAACCACCGCCGGCGCATCAAAGCGCAGCAGGTGGATCGCCACCCGTACCTTGCCGCCGGTAAAGCTGCCGCCGCTGGCGGTCAGCACCACAAGGGTATCGGCATAGAAGGCCGTGGGGCCGATCACCCCCACATTGCTGGTGTTTTTGGCCAACCCCAGGCTGGAACCGAACTTGGTGCTCTCGCCGCTGACGCCGCAGTGCCAGGCGGCCGCGCCCGTGACGGCGACGGTGTTGCGGGTGGTTACGGCCAGCACCACCGAGCGGCTGGGAATCACGATCGTGGTCGCGGTCAGGGCCCCCGATAGCGTCACCTCCTCCTCGCGGATTTCCAGCCGGGTATTGGCCAGGCCCGGCGAGGCGGCGACGGTCGTGCTCTTGAACGAGGCCGATAGAGGGGTCCAGGCGGCGCCGTCGAAGACCACCATCTGGTTCTCGTCTTTCAGCCAGGCCATGACGCCTTCGCTGGGCGGCAGGGCTTCCCAGGCCCCGGCCTCGAAACGCATCAGGGTCCCGGCGACCTGACCCGTCCAGACTGCGCCGCTGGCGCCGGCCGGGAGGATCCAGACGCCGCCGTCCAGGGGGCTGGCAGGCTGGACCGCGACGATACGGCTTTCGACAGCCAGTTGAACCAGCCCGTCCAGCCGGGCCAGGCTTTCATTGATCGGGATATGCTTCTGGGCCTGGGCGGCGACCACATAGGGCAGACCAAGGCGCGGAGTGGTTTCATCGAACATGGGGAACCTTTGAAGGCGTTGAACCAGCCCTCAGGATCACCCCTGAAACAAAACGGGGGACCGGCGCTCGCCGATCCCCCTGCCCATCCCCGTTGCAGCGGGTCGCTACTCGGCCGCGAAGGCCAGGTGTTTGCCCGATGTAAGGGCGGTCTTGGCGGCCAGTTCGGCCTTGGCCTGCTCGTACTCTTCAGAGAACTTGGCGATGAGTTCGCCGGCGGTCAGCACCGCATCGATGGCGCCGATACCCTGGCCGCAGCCCCAGATGTCGCGCCAGGCCTTGGCCTCCTGGTTGCCGCCCGAACCGAAGTTCATGGCCGACGGATCGCTGACCGGCAGGTTGTCAGGATCCATCCCCGCCTTGACCACCGAGGGGCGCAGATAGTTGCCGTGCACGCCGGTGAAGAGGTTGGAATAGAGGATGTCGTCAGCGTGGCTCTCGACGATCATGTCCTTGTAGCCTTGCGCCGCATTCGCCTCCTGGGTCGCGATAAAGGCCGAGCCGATATAGGCCAGGTCAGCGCCCATGGCCTGGGCGGCCAGGATCGAGCGGCCGCAGGCGATCGAACCCGACAGGGCCACCGGCCCGTCGAACCATTGGCGGATTTCCTGGATCAGGGCGAAGGGTGACAGGGTGCCGGCATGGCCGCCAGCGCCGGCCGCGACCGGGATCAGGCCGTCAGCGCCCTTTTCGATGGCCTTGTGGGCATGCTTGTCATTGATGACATCATGCATGGTGATGCCACCATACGAGTGGATCGCGGCGTTGAGGTCCTCGCGGGCCCCCAGCGAGGTGATCACCAGCGGGGCCTTGTATTTCACGCACAGCTCGATGTCCTCCTCGAGCCGGTTGTTGGTCCGGTGCACGATCTGGTTGACCGCGAACGGCGCCGACGGGGCATCCGGATTGGCGCGGTCATGTGCCGCCAGTTCCTCGGTGATGCGATGCAGCCATTCGTCGAGCTGGGAGATCGGCCGGGCGTTCAGTGACGGAAAGGATCCGACGATGCCGGCCTTGCACTGGGCGATCACCAGATCGGGATTGCTGATGATAAACAGCGGCGAAGCGATGACCGGCAGTCGAAGACGGTCACGCAGGATCGGCGGCAAGGCCATGGAGGACGGCTCCCTGAAGGCGGCGTTGCGCGCCGCGCATGTAAACAGCGTTAGCTTAAACGCCCGTTCGGGTCCGGCGCAAGGCTTGACGGCCGCAACGGCAGGGGCGCATCACCTTCGAAAAGAAAAATGCTGCACCGCAGGAGAGAGACGCTTTTGACTCAGGCGATGACGCCCCTGGCCGATGATTTCGCAGCGCCTGACGACGCGACCGTCCGCGCACGCTGGACGGCTCTGGTCGAGAAAACCCTGAAAGGCCAGAGCTTCGACGAAACCCTGACGGTTAAAACACCGGACGGTCTGACGATACAGCCGCTTTATACGGCTGCGGACGGGGTTCTGGTCTCGCGCGACCTGCGGGTGCGTGACGCCGACCGGCCCTGGGATCTGCGGATGCGCGCCGCCCATCCCGACCCCGTTCGCGCTTCCAGCGACATTCTGGTCGATCTGCAGAACGGCGCGGCCTCGGTGCTGCTGGCCATCGACCCGGCGGGTGCCAACGGCGTGGCCATCGGCTCGGTCGAGGATCTGGCCAAGGCCTTGAACGGCGTGCTTATCGATCTAGCCCCCGTGGCGCTGGACGCCGGTTATCTGGGCCCCAAGGCCGCCGACTGGCTGGGCGCTGTGGCCAAGGCCGCGCCCAATGCGCCGATGGCCTTCCACATGGATCCACTGACGACCTTCGCCCAGATAGGCATCAGTCCCGGCCCCATCGAGAGCCATATCTTCAACGCCGCCAATGTCGGAACCCGCCTGGCGACGACCTACGCCAAGGCCAGCCTGTTCCTGGCCACAGGACGCGCGGCGCATGAGGCCGGCGGCTCAAACGTCGATGAAATGGCCCTGATGACGGCCGCCGCCCTGACCTACGCCAAGGCCCTGGTCCGCTCGGGCCTGACGATGGACGAGGCTTTCGGCCGGATCGTGCTGGGCGTCAGCCTGGACGGCGAGTATTTCACCGGCGTGGCCAAGGTTCGCGCCGCGCGGACCCTGTGGGCGCGCCTGACCCAGGCGTGCGGCGTCAGCGTTCCGGCCACGATCGAGGCCCGCTCTTCCGGCCGGATGCTGACCACGAAGGACGCCTGGACCAACCTGCTGCGCCTGACCTCGGCGGGCTTTGCCGGCGCCGTCGGCGGGGCGGACGCCATCGTGCTGGGCGGCTTCACCGACGCCATCGGCCTGCCCACCACCTTTGCCCGTCGCCAGTCGCGCAACACCCAGCTCGTGCTGATGGAAGAGAGCCATCTGGCCCGCGTCGCGGATCCGGCCGGGGGTTCCTGGTATCTCGACAACCTGACCGACCAGATCGCCCGCGCCGCCTGGGCCGGCTTCCAGGCGATCGAGACGGCCGGGGGTGTGGTCAAGGCGTTGGAGAGCGGCCATGTCGCCGACGCGGTCGCCGTCAGCCGAACGTCGCAGGAGGCCGCCTTCGCCGACAAGAGCCGCAAGATCCTGGGCGTCACCGTCTTCCCGAACGCCGACGACAAAGCCGCCGAGGTCGAGACCGTGGATCCCGCCGCCTGCGCGGTCACGGGGCCAGACCCCCGCCTGCCCGGACCCGACAGCCACTGCCCGGCCCTGACGCCGATCCGCTTCGCCGCCGCCTTCGAGGGAGCCTGAGCTCATGAGCAAGTTCCCCGACTTCACCGCCATCGACTTCACCGAAGTCGCGACCGCCGCTGCACCTGAAGGTCCGGTGTGGAACACGCCCGAGGGCGTCGACGTGGCCGCCGCCTTCACGCCCGCTGATGTCGAGGGTCTGGACTTCACCGGCGGCTATCCCGGCGTCGCGCCGTTCGTGCGCGGTCCCTACCCAACCATGTATGTGACCAACCCGTGGACCGTCCGCCAGTATGCGGGCTTCTCGACGGCCGAAGACAGCAACGCTTTCTACAGACGAAACTTGGCCGCTGGCCAAATGGGTCTGTCGGTGGCCTTCGACCTGGCCACCCACCGGGGCTACGATTCCGACCACGAGCGGGTGAAGGGCGATGTCGGCATGGCGGGCGTCGCCATCGACTCGATCCTCGACATGCGCACCCTGTTTTCCGGCATCCCGCTCGACAAGATGAGCGTGTCGATGACCATGAACGGCGCGGTGCTGCCGATCCTGGCGCTCTATATCGTGGCGGCCGAGGAACAGGGCGTTTCGCCCGACAAGCTGTCGGGGACCATCCAGAACGACATCCTCAAGGAGTTCATGGTCCGCAACACCTACATCTATCCGCCCGCACCCTCGATGCGGATTATTTCCGACATCTTTTCATACACGTCGGCCAATATGCCGAAGTTCAACTCCATCTCGATCAGCGGCTATCACATGCAGGAGGCCGGGGCGACGGCCGACCTGGAGCTGGCCTATACCCTGGCTGACGGCGTCGAATATGCCCGGGCCGGCGTCGCGGCGGGCATGAGCATCGACACCTTCGCCCCGCGCCTGAGCTTCTTCTGGGCCATCGGCATGAACTACTTCATGGAGGTCGCGAAGATGCGCGCGGCCCGCCTGCTGTGGGCCCGGCTGATGAAGCGCGAGTTCGACCCCAAGGACGACCGCAGCCTTTCCCTTCGCACCCATAGCCAGACCAGCGGCTGGTCGCTGGCGGCGCAGGACGTGTTCAACAACGTCTCGCGCACCTGCGTCGAAGCCATGGCGGCCGTCAACGGCCAGACCCAGAGCCTGCACACCAACGCCCTGGACGAAGCCCTGGCCCTGCCCACCGACTTCTCGGCCCGGATCGCCCGCAACACCCAGCTCTTTTTGCAGATGGAAAGCGGCACCACCCGCGTCGCCGACCCCTGGGGTGGCAGCTACTATGTCGAGCGCCTGACCCACGACCTGGCGATCAAGGCCCTGGCCCATATCGAGGAAGTCGAGGCGGCCGGCGGCATGGCCAAGGCCATCGAACGCGGCATCCCCAAGCTGCGCATCGAGGAAGCCGCCGCCAAGACGCAAGCTCGCATCGACGCCAATCGCCAGAGCGTGGTGGGCGTCAATCGCTACAAGCCCGACATCGAAGATGTGATCCCGATGCTGAAGGTGGACAACAGCTCGGTCCGCAGCCAGCAGCTGGAAAAGCTGGCCCGCCTGAAGGCTGAACGTGACCCGGCCGAGACCCAGGCGGCGCTGGACGCCCTCGAAGCCGGCGCGCGCGGCAACGGCAACCTGCTGGCCCTGGCCGTCGACGCGGCCCGGGCCAAGGCCACGGTCGGCGAGATCAGCTATGCCCTGGAAAAGGTCTTCGGCCGGCATCGCGCTGTGATCCAGACCATCGAAGGCGTCTATGGCAAGGAGGCCGGGGCCGATCCCAAGGCCGCCCGGGCCCGCGCCATGGTCGCGGCCTTCAAGGAAGCCGACGGCGGCCCGCCCCGCATCATGGTCGCCAAGATGGGCCAGGACGGCCACGACCGTGGCCAGAAGGTGATCGCCAGCGCCTTCTCCGACCTGGGTTTCAAGGTCGAGATCGGCCCGCTGTTCCAGACCCCCGCCGAGGCCGCGCAAGCCGCCATTGACGCCGGCGTGCACGTGGTCGGTGCCTCTTCGCTGGCGGCAGGACACCTGACCCTGGTGCCGGAACTGAAGGCCGAACTGGCCAAGCTGGGCCATGAGGACATGGTTGTCGTTGTGGGCGGCGTGATCCCGCCCCAGGACTTCCAGGCCCTGCTCGACGCCGGCGCCGCCAGCATCTTCCCGCCCGGCACGGTGATCGCCGAAGCGGCTATCGAGGTGCTGGAAAAGTTGAACGTGAAGCTGGGCTATACGCAGGGCGAGGCGGCTTAACCTCCATTGCGCGCATTTCGGATTGCGATACCCTCAGGGTGTAAACGTCTTGAGGGTATCGGTGCGACGCGCTTCTGAAAGAACGACCCGGCTGAGAGTGGCCATGGCGCTCGTCGTGGCGTTCGCGCTCCCCTCGCTGATTTTGGGACAGGCTTTCATCTGGCTCGACAAGACCGAGTCTACTCCGACGAATTTAGCCAATGCGCTCGACAGCGCCGGGGCATCGCTGATCTTCGGTGTCTTCCTCGGATGGCCCTATGTCCTGGTGGCCGCTGTAGTATGGGCGCTTCTGGATCAGACGGACCGGCACTACCCTTGGACAGCGGCCTTGACCGGCCTGATGACCGGCAGTGCGGTGGCAGTATTCAGCGTTCAGGATGGCAAGTTTGCCGACGCTCCCATCGCCTACCCACTCTGTGCTGGCCTGGGCCTCGTCACAGGTCTGTGCGTGTGGAACATCGCCTACGGACGCCAGTCGCGCCTGCCCAAGCCCATTGTGCCGGTGAAGTCAGCCCGGCCGCTGGTTCTGTAAGCTTAGCGCACGCCAACACTCGTGCTATCTTCCAGTCATGAACGCCCCCGTCCGCTTCCAGCAGCCGACGCTCCTGCACCGCTTCAGCAGCGATGAAACCCTCATCCTGCAGGCGGCAGGCCTGCTGCCGTCGCAGGATGATCTGGCGCTGGTCGATGGGCGGTTTGTCGATCACCGCACCCACGAGCCGGTGCGCTTCACACTCGAAGATGTTCTCCGTATGGTTGAGATCGGCGCACTCGACCCCGATGAGCGAGTTGAGCTGATCGACGGAGAGCTTCTGGTCATGTCGCCGCAAAATGCTCCGCACATGTACGCCAAACAGATGTTGCTCAAGCTGTTCATCCGGCAGCTCGGCGATGGCGTCGATGTCCATGTCGAGGGAACTCTATCGCTGGCGCGCGGCGTCAGCCCGATGCCGGATATCTTCCTGCATTCGACCGAAAAGCGGGTGGATCAGGTGCGCGGCCCCGATGTCCTGCTGCTCATCGAGGTCGCTGACAGTTCGCTGCTGCGCGACCTGGGTCTCAAGGCCGATCTCTATGCCCGTCACGGCGTGACCGACTACTGGGTGGTCGACGCCTATGGCCGGCGTATCTTCGTCCATCGTCAGCCCGGACCAGATGGTTATGGCGAGGTCACGCAGGTGGATCGCGACGGCGAAGTCGTCCCCCTCGCCTTTCCGGCCATCACGGTAAGGGTTGGGGATCTGCCGGTCGTAGACTGAGCCGACTAGCGCTTTCCGCCTCGCCCGCGCTTCGTCTTGGCCCGCGCCAAAGCCACATCATCCGGCAAGCCGTGGCGCGCCTCGATGTCCTTCTGCAGCGCCTTGG
Source organism: Caulobacter sp. AVps18 (assembly GCF_058681425.1). NCBI lineage: Bacteria > Pseudomonadati > Pseudomonadota > Alphaproteobacteria > Caulobacterales > Caulobacteraceae > Caulobacter > Caulobacter sp. AVps18. Next base: position 2,409,768 of record NZ_CM178737.1, on the reverse strand, counting down.
CCGCCATCAGGTGGCCGGGGAACATCATGTCGACCACCGATCCGGCGATCGGCACGGCGTCGGTGGCGGTGTCCATCGCCACATAGGCCAGCATCCGCACCAGCGTCACCGCCGAGGCCCCGCCCGAAACCCCCTGAACCAGAAGCAGGCCACCGGCCCCAAGACTATAGAGCGGGCCGACGACCGGCACCCAGGACAGCACGCCGTCCAGGCCCAGGCCGAACGGGCCGATGCCGATCAGGCGGTCGGAAAGACCCTTGATGGTCTCGGCCGACTTCCAGGCGCGGTGGGCACGGGCGCGGCGGTTGTCGGCGGCGGCAACGAACTGCGGCGAGTCTTCTAGGCTCATGCTCAGCAAATGCTCCATTGGCCCTTCGACTTTCAGCCGAGAAACACCACCCGTCGCTTTTCCGTTCCGGACTGGATCCGGGCCAGAAGGTCGCGATAGTCTGCCGTGCCCTGCACGTCCTTGCGCGACCCTTCGAAGTAGATGGTGTCGTCCATATGCCTTGTCAGCATGTCCGCCGACCATTTGTGGCCGGTGAACAGCATGTCGGCCACGTTACCGACCCCCGGCAGCGCGCCGGCCACCGTATCAATGATGATGATCGCCGCGATCTGGATGACGATCATCGGCGCAGCCCGCGCACGCACGGCGTCAATCAGGATCAGGCCACCGGCCCCCAGGCTGTAGAGCTCGCCCGCCCCGGGGATCCAGGTCAGAAGGCCATCAAGACCGACGCCCAGCGGGCCAACCCCGACCACATTGTCGGACAGCTTTTTCACCCGCTCGACATTGTTGCGGATGTTGTGCAGGTCGAGATGCGACTTGGCGAATATCACCAGGGAGCTCCGGGGGCGAAAACCAAGGTTAATCTGCCTTAAGGCTTGGCGCTCAGGAAGTGGAGAAGCGCCAGATTCCCCCCTCGCGCGAGAACGGCGTCGAAAAGCTCCACCTTTCGGGGGAGCCCCTCGCGAATGCAGGCGTTTGCGCCTAAGTTAACCACGTTGTCGCGCAACGTGCCCCGGGGGTTCATCCATGCTGATCTCGACCACGCCCTTCATCGAAGGCCGGCCGGTTCAGGAGTACAAGGGCGCGATCTACGCCCAGTCGATCCTGGGTGCCAATGTGGTGCTGGACCTGATGGCGGCCATCCGCGACTTCATCGGCGGCCATTCCAAGTCCTACGAACGGGTCCTGGCCCGCGCCCGTGAGGACGCCTTGAAGAACCTGGTCAAGGAAGCCGAGAAGCTGGGCGCCAACGCCATCCTGGCCGTCGACCTGGACTACAACACCGTGGGGCCAAACGGCTCGATGATGATGGTCTCGGTCTCGGGTACAGCGGTCGTTCTTTAAAGCGCGTTCCGAAAAGTGGGAACCGGTTTTCGGAATGAAACGCGCGTGAAAACAAAAGACTAGGGCGGGCGATCTGATTCCATCAGATCGCCCGCCCTAGACGTAGCCCAGCAACGCCCTCAGCCCCGGGGCGTGGAAGTCCACCACCCGCCTGTGCGTCTCCGACAGCACCTTGGGCAGGTCGGCGGTAATCTTCAGGTTTTCGCTGGCAGTGCGGCTTTCCCGGCGGTCTGCACCGGCCTCGACCCGCTCGCGCCAGTCGGTTGGCAGATCCAGGCCGCAGTCGGCCAGCAGCTTGCCAAAGAACGCCTCAGCGCGCTTTGAGCCCAGGTCATTGAGACTGTCGACGATGTCCTCATAGCGCACCATCACGGCGCTTGACCCCATCCAGGCCACGGCGTTGAGAGCGAAGATGTCCTTCAGGTCGGGCACCTTGCCGTGTGCGCCCAGGATCATCATCATGATGACGTCCTCGGGCGAGGCCGCGCCGCCCTTGATATGGTTCAGGTTTCCCTGAAACTCGTCGGACAGGTAAAAGCGCGCGCGCGCCAGCACCCAGTCATAGGGATCGCGCACCAGCACGATGTGGCGCACGTCGCGCAGCGCCACCGCCGCCTCGTCCGAGAACAGCATGTGTCCCCAGCTGATCATTGGCTTGACCTGAGAAAAGGCCTCGGGCGCGCTCTTCCGCAGGATCAGGTGCTGGATGTATTCGCGCCGCCAGTGCTGATCGGGGGCCACGAACATCCGCATGATGTTGCGGATCAGGTGGGTTCCGGCCTTGGGCACGCTGTTGAGATAGACCGGCGCAGTGAGGCTGGCCCGGTCGAAGCGCTGACCGATCTCGTCCAGATTGTCGGGCTTGCCCCGAATGATGGCGTTCACGCGCGCACGCTCCTCGATACAAAAAACGGCGGCGGGTCACCCCGCCGCCGTCCATGTTAGTCTAAGCCGTCAGGACTAGAAGCGCGCCGTGATGTTCAGGAACAGGCGGCGGCCCAGATAGTCGTACTGCGACGAGAGGACCGAGGATCCGACCGTGCTGTACTGGCCCTGACCCAGCGAGAGCGCCGGGGGCGTCTCGTTGAACAGGTTGGCCACGCCGCCCAGCAGTTCCCAGTCGTCGAACTTCTTCTGCAGCGACAGGCTGTGATAGGCGGTGAACTCGGTGTGGATCTTGTAGAAGGTCGTCCCGGCCGTGTTCTTGTCGGCATAGCTTTCGGCGTCAGACGCCTTGCCAACCATGTCGATACCCCAGAAGCCGGTCCACTCGCCCTTTTCGAGGCGGAAGTTCAGCTGGCCGGTCCAGTCAGGGTCTTCGACGAAGCCGTTGCGGTCCACAAAGCTGCCCACGAACAGGGCCGTGGTGTCTTCCAGCTGCCAGGTCGATTGCAGTTCGACCGTCAGCTTGGCGTCCAGTGGCAGTTCCTGGCCGTAGCGAACGGTCAGGTCGATGCCGCGGTTCGCCTGCTCGGCGATGTTGATGTAGTTGTTGGTGATGTTCGTGATCAGCTTCGAGCCCGTGTTGCGGGTGAAGAGGCTGCACAGCGGATCGGTCGGGAACGACAGCGAGCGATAGCAGCCCGACACGATGTTAGCCGCGCCCAGCTGGGTGATCTCGTCGTTCACGTCGATTTCGAAGTAATCGACGGCCACGTTGAGGTCGGCGAAGCTGGGGGTCCAGATCACGCCATAGGTCACGGCCTTGGAGGTTTCAGCCTCAAGATTGCCCTTGCCGCCGGCCGCCGTGATGGTGGCCGAAGCGCCCGAACCCGAGTGGGTGCTGGGCACGCCGGCTGCAGCGCAGTTGTTGGCGACGTACTGCGGGATCAGGCCCTGCGCCAGGTTCTGGCCCCAGCGGATGCAGGGATCGACGCGGCGCTGCGACAGGAAGCTGGTCTCGGCGTTCTTGTACAGCTCGAACAGCGCCGGAGCGCGGAACGAGGTGCCCTTGGTGGCGCGCACGCGCAGCGACGGGATGATCTGCCAGTTCAGACCCAGCTTGTAGGTGTCGTCCTCGCCATAGCTGTTGACCTTGGTGTGGCGGCCCGACAGCGACAGTTCGACATTCTCGGCAAACGGCAGCCCCTTCAGCAGCGGAACGCTCAGTTCGCCGTAGATTTCGCGCGCCAGGTCGTCGCCCTTGGTGATGCCGGCGGTGGAGGAGCCCCACACGTTGCCGGCCAGGGTGATGTCGCCTGGCGTGTCGAGGATCTCGTCCTTGCGATAGTGGAAGCCCACGGCCGCGCCCACGTCACCGGCCGGCAGCTTGAACAGATTGCCCGAGGCCGAACCTTCGAACACCAGTTGCTTGTAGGTGGTCTTGCCCGCTTCGGTGTCGAACAGGAAAGCCTGCTCGGCGGCCGTATACTTGCCGGCCAGGAAGTCCGGAGTGACCCAGCTGACGTCCACGCAGGACTTCTTGCTGACCGGCGTGGTCGTGCCCACGCACGACCCGGTACGGAACGCACCGGCGTCGACGGCGTCCTTCAGGATCACGTCCTGCGAGTAGATGCCCTTGGAGTGGCTGTACTGGGTGAAGATGTCCCAGTCCCAGCCCTTCAGGAACTCGATCTTGCCGAAATCGCCGCGCAGACCGCCGACATAGCGCTGGTAGTCGACCTTTTGGCCCGCGCGATTGAGGTTGGTCACCGGAGTCGGCGACAGGATGAAGTCACCCGTGAAGCCGGCCGAGAACGGGTCATAGTCACCAGTGTAGAAGTAGCTCCAGAACTGACGATAGCCATTGGTCTTGGTGGCGCGGCGGTTCAGCAGGATCTCGCCATAGGCTTCGACGCTGTCGGTGATGTCGAACGAGCCCTGGGCATAGACCGTGGAGCGCTCGGTGCGCGGGGTCAGCGACGAGGCCAGGTTGAACGGGCTGTTGTAGTCCAGCACGCCAATGTCGGCGGCCTGCGGATCATCGCTATAGCCGACCGTATAGAAGCCGGCGGGAACGCCGGGATAGTCTGCCCCTTGGCCCGGGGGAATCTGCGGGATCAGGCCGCCCAGCTTGCCGTCATAGTCATACTGCAGCTTGCCAGCGAGGCCGCTGAACGAGAAGTCGTACAGCCAGATTTGATCGTACAGCAGGTCGCGGCACTGAACGGCGCCGGTGCGCGGATCAATGGTGTCCTTACGCTTGCCGCTGGAGTCCTTGATGTACTGGCGACCGCAAGCGGTGAACTCGCGCTGGCCGACGGTCTGCTCCGAGGTCTTCGAATAGTCGTACGACATATTGAAGTAGCCGCGATCGAAGGTCTTGCCCCAACTGATGCTGCCGCGCGACTGCTCGCCACCCTTGTCCTGGGGCTGGCTGAAGAAGGCGTCGATTTCGACGCCGTCGGTGTCGCGCTTGGTGATGATGTTGACGACACCGGCCACGGCGTCCGAGCCGTAAACCGACGACGCGCCGTCCTTCAGGATGTCGATCCGGTCAATCGCCGACACGGGAATGACGTTCAGGTCGAAAGCCGAGACGCCGCCGCGAACGCCGGCCGGACCGGCGCGACGGCCGTTCAGCAGGACCAGGGTACGGTTGGCACCGAGGCCACGCAGCGAAATGGTTTCCGAACCGGGGCCGCCGTCGGTAACGAAGGCGCTGGAGATGGCCGAGGTGATCTGGGGCGAGCCCGACGCGATCGTCGAGGTCTGCAGCAGGCCGGCGGCGGTCGAGATGCCCTTCAGCTTGCCTTCTTCAGCCGAAATCACCTGGATCGGATCGGGGCTGTTGAAGGCGTTGCGCTTGATGCGCGACCCGGTGACCACCAGTTCCTCGACCTCAGTCGCCTCAGCGGCCGGCTTGTCGGCAGTCGTGGTCAGGGGCGCAGCAGCCTGAGCGAGCGCCGCAGCAGGTGCCATCGCGCCTACGGCCAGCCCGGCAATGACCGTGGAGGCAAGAAGATGCTTACGATAGATGGACATTAGAGGTAACGCCTCCGTGAATTCGAACGACTTGGCTTTTTCATCCCCCGCAACCCCAAAAGGCGCGAGCGGAAAACTATCACTGCAAAAGAGCCGCTCCGCCGCGTCGGGACAACATTCCTGTCGCATTCTTGGCACATTTCTGACGCGGTGTGACATTCCACACGCAGTTGCGACATCTGCAGGCGCCTTTAAGGCTGTTCATGGCGGCTTGGCCGCGCGGGAGCCTTCGCTATTGTGGTGCAAACCTGTGCGGTCGTTGCGACCGCGACTCGTCCTGATGTCTGGAGCTTTCCGTGAGATTTGATCCGCGCCCGCTCGCCGTATCCCTGGCCCTGTTCCTGGGTGCGGTGCCCCTCACGGCGACTGCTGCGCCCCTGCCCGCCAAGGTGTTTGCGGCTCCGCCGGCAATAACCGATGTGCAGATCTCGAGGGACGGCAAACATATCGTGGCCCTCACCTCGGCGGGCGGCCAGAGCCCAACAATTTCGGTCTGGGCCACCGACAGCCTGGACAAGCCCCCGGTGCTGATCTCGGCCAACAAGGTCCGCATCCTCAGCGTTCAGTTTCTGAAGAACGACAGACTGTTGGTCACGACGATCCAGACCTTCACGACCGGTTCGAACAAGGGCCACCTGACCCGCCAGTATGTTTCGGACCTGCAAGGCAAGTCCTGGACAACGCTTCTGCCTGACGGCCCGGCCCGGTCGGCGACAGAGGCCTTCCTGGACAAGTTCGATGACGCGACGGTCCTGAGCCTTCTGCCCAATGATCCGCGTCACATCGTGGTGCAGGACGAACGTATCAATTCCCGAGGCGATATCCTCAAGCTCGACATCTATTCGGGCGTGACCGAGCGCCTGATGCGGGGCTCGGACCGTTTTGACGGCTTCCAACTGGACCTCAAGGGTGAGGTGCGCACGCGCCAGGAAATCGGCTACGACAAGGGAGCCGTCTATTTCGCCCAGTGGATCCGCGATCCGGTCAGCAACGAGTGGTCCGAACACTTCCGCTGGTACGCCAAGGACCGTGAACCGGTCTCGATCGTAGGCTTCACCCCCGATCCGAACATCATCTACATCTCGTCTGGCAAGGGCCGAGACAAGGCGGGCCTCTATGTCTACGACATCAAGGCAAGGCAGATCGTTGAACCCCTGCTTGAGCACAAGCTGTTCGATGCGGGCGGCATCGTCACCTCAAGCGCGGCCGAGGATTTCGGCCGGGTTCTGGGCTTCTCCTATGCGGGCCCCACCCAGGCGGTCTACTGGACCGACGAGACGCTCTCGGCCCTGAACAAGAGCTTGCGCACGGCGCTGGGCATCAAGACCACGACGGTGAACTGGATTGATCCCGGCAACGGTGCCGCCACAAAATTCCAGGTCGCGGACGGCGCCGACGCGGCGATCGTCGACTGGTCGGAAAGCCTCAAGCAGGTGATCGTCCTGAAGTCGGGCCCCTCCAATCCGGGTGAATATTATCTCCTGAACGCGAGCGGCCAGCTGACCCTGCTGGGCAAGGAGCGTCCCGACCTCGACACCGCGTCGCTGGGCAAGACGAGCCTGGTGCAATATGCGGCGCGCGATGGCCTGATGATCCCGGCGTTCCTGACCACCCCGTCGGCCGAGACCTTCGGCCCTGGCCCCTACCCCACCCTGATTGAACCCCATGGCGGGCCGTGGGCGCGCGACAATCTGGAATGGGATACGGCCGGCTGGATCCAGTATTTTGCCAGCCGCGGCTACGCCGTCCTGCAACCCCAGTTTCGTGGCTCGGAAGGCTGGGGCCAGAAGCTCTGGCGCGCCGGCGACGGCGAATGGGGCCAGAAGATGCAGGACGACAAGGACGACGGCGTCAAATGGATGATCGACCAGAAGATCGCCGCGCCGGGCAAGGTGGCCATGTTCGGCTATTCCTACGGCGGCTATGCCGCCCTGGCGGCCGCCATACGGCCCAATGGCCTGTATCGCTGCGCCATCTCCGGGGCCGGCGCGGGCGACCTGGCCAGCCTCAAGCGCGCCACCTTCGACAACCGCTTCCAGCGTGAGTTCCAGAACCCCACCATCCGTGGCCTCGACGCGCTGGAAAAGGCGCGCGAAGCCAAGATCCCACTGTTCATCTATCACGGCGACCGCGACACCAATGTCGAGGTCAAGCAGTCGCGCAAGTTCGTGGACGCGCTGAAGTCAGCCGGGCTCCCGCACCGCTATCTGGAAATCAAGGACATGGGCCATGGCTTTATCACCATGGAGCCCGCCATGATCGAGACCCAGCTGGTCGAGATCGAGAAGTACCTGAACACCGAGTGCGGCACCGGCGGGATCAACGGGGGGAACTAACCCCCCGCCTGGGCTCAGAGCGGAACGTCGGTGGAGAAGCGTTTGGCCTGAGCGATCCAGGCGTCGCGCTCGGCGCGGCCCTTCAGGGCAAGCAACTGGTCGAAAGACGCGAGCTCGTCGGGGGTCCAGGCGGCGATCTGGCTGAAACGAGTCACGCCAAGCTCACCCAATGCGGCGGCCAGTTTGGGGCCGATGCCGACCAGGCGGGTCAGGTCGTCGGCCAGGGCGGTGGTGCCTTCGACGGCGGCCTCGACGACCACGGCGGTGGCCTGCGCCGCCGGCTCGATCAGGGGCGCTACTTCGGCAGGCTCAGCCTCAACAACGACCTCTGCCGACGTCGCTACGGTTTCAAGACCCTCTTCGACGGCTTCGGTGGCTGTCTCCAGCACGGTCTCAGCCGTCTCCGCGACCGCTTCAACGGGCACCGTCACAGCGTCCACCACCGCCTCTACGGCGACCGGCGGCAGGGCCACAACCTCGAGCGAGGACAGGACCGGAGCCATGGGCTCGGGCACCGGACCCGCGAAGGCCTCAAGATTGACCGCCTCGCGCCAGCGCGCCGTCCACCACCACCAGGTGGCCCCCGCTGCAGCTGCGCTGCCGTAGAGCAGCCAGAGCGGCGACACTGCGCCGACCATCATGTGGGGTGCCGCCCCGGGATCAATCCGGTCGGTCTTCAATTCGGGCAGGAAGGACAGGGAAGAAACCATGGCGCGCGCTCCGGCAAACCGCGATTTGTGCAACGCAACATAACACAGAAATCTCGTTCGCAAGTGCGAAAATAATGACCTAGGGTCAAGCTAGTCCGATCAGCCGCATCAGCAGGCCTGAGACGACCATCGCCGCCACCAGGGCCAGCACCGGCAGACGCAGCGCGAAGGTCAGGCCCAGCGCCAGAACCGTTAGGCCCAAAGCCGCCGGATCAAGGCTGGAGGGCACCGGGATAGAGACCTTGAACAGGCCCGCCTGCATGCTGTCGCCGGCGCGGAACAGGAAGTGCACGGCGAACCACACCGCCAGTTGGCCGATCACGCCGACGGCGGCGGCCGAGACCAGGGCCAGGGCCCGCGCCGGTCTGGCCTGGGCGCGAAGGCGCTCGACGAAGGGGCCAGCCGCGAAGATCCACAGGAACGAAGGCGCGAACGTCGTCCAGGCGGCCATCAGCCCGCCCGCAATCCCGGCCAGCCAGGCCCACTCCGGCGAGGCGGCCTGATAGGCGCCGACAAAGCCCACAAAGGTGAAGACCAGCACCAGAGGCCCCGGCGTGGTCTCGGCCAGGCCCAGACCGTCCAGCATCTGGGCCGGGGTCAGCCAGCCGAAGGCCGAGGCCGCCTGCCCCAGATAGGCCAGGGCCGCATAGGCCCCCCCGACGCTGACGACGGCCAGCCCGCTGAACACCAGGCCCATCCGTGCGATCGTCGACTGCGGCGCCACCGCCAGGGCCAGCAGCACCGGCGCCAGCCAGATCGCCAGGCAGATCAGGGCCGTACGGGTCGTGCTCGCGGTCGGGGCGACGGGAGTTTCAGGGGCGACGGACGGCGCGCCGCCTGCCAGGACCCAGCCTAGGGCCCCGGCCGCCAGGATCAGCAGCGGAAACGGAAGGATCGTGAAGCTGAGTGCGGCAAAGGCAGCGATTGCGACGGCCAGCCCGACGCCGTCGCGGATCGTGCGCCCGCCGATCTTCCAAAGCGCCTGGGCGACAAGGGCGACCACCGCCGCCTTCAGCCCCAGCAGCACCGGCCCCGCCCATTCTGACCGGCCATGCACCAGATAGAGCGCCGAGAGACCCATCATCACCAACAGGCCCGGCAGCACGAACAACAGCCCAGCCGCCACACCGCCCTTCACGCCGTGCAGCCGCCAGCCCAGCCAGACCGCCAGTTGCTGGGCTTCGGGTCCCGGCAGCAGCATGCAGAAGCTCAAGGCGTGGGCGAAGCCGGCCTCGTCGATCCAGCCTTTTTCCTCGACCACCGACTTGTGCAGCAGGGCGATCTGACCGGCCGGGCCGCCAAAGCCCAGGCAGCCGACCTTCAGCCAGACCCGCAGCGCTTCGCCAAAGCTGGGGGCCGGCGACGTCACGCCGAGGTCGTGCGCCAGACCCGGGCGGCGCCGCCCGGCTGCCCCAGCCGCTCGACGATCCAGGCGGTGGCGGCGGCTATGGCGGGCTCGACCTCGGCCGGAGCCCCGACCATGACCATGGCGCTACCGTTCATCTTCATGGGATCCAGCAAGGGGCGAAGTCGCACCTCGGCCACTAGCGCGTCGTTCGTGACGGTTTCTAGCCCGCGGATAAAGGCGTCGAAGGTTTCCAGATCCTTCAATGGTGTCCAGATGGCCAGAACGGCCGCCGGATCGCGCTCCAGCACCGCCCGGGTCGTCGCGACGATGCGGGCATAGTCATCGGGACGCTCAAAAGGCGGGTCGATCAGCACGAAGGCCCGCCCTCCCCGCCCCGCCTTGGCGGCCGCCGTCTCGTAGCCGTCGGCCTTCAGGGCCTGGGCGAAGGGATAGGGTGCCAGCGAGCGGCGCAGCAGGTCAAAATCATCCTCGCGCAGTTCGCAGGCGATGTAGCGGTCCTCGCGGCGCAGGCTGCCGGCGATCAGCAGCGGCGAGCCGGGATAGAGCGGCCCGTCCTGGCCGCCATTCATCGCCCGGAACCGCGCCACCAGCGGCGCGAACACGGCCGGCGCATCGTCGGTCGCCAACAGACGGAAGATGCCGGCATCAGCCTCGCCCGAACGCTGGGCCATCTCGCCGGTCAGGTCATAGCCGCCGGCCCCGGCATGGGTGTCGATCACCGACAGGCTCGGGCTGTGCGCCTTCAGCGTCTCCAGCAAGGTCAGGACGATGGCGTGCTTCTGCAGGTCCGCGAGATTGCCGGCATGAAAGGCGTGGCGGTAGTTCATGTCTGGCGCATTGCTCCCGGAACCGGCGCTTCCTCTATCACGTTGCGGCCAGATGGGGAGACGCGCGATGGGCGCGCCAAACCGCAGGATCGGTCGTTCAGCATGGCCCGCGACACCCTCGGGGATCCGTCCGGCACGCACAGCGCCCTCACCTATTGCGACGCGTCTGAAACCGGCATCCAGCGACGGCGCACGGCGTCGGGCTTTCGCTATATCGACGCCGACGGACGCGACCTGCAGGACGGGGTGACCTTGGCGCGCATCAAGGCCCTGGCCATTCCACCGGCCTGGACCAAGGTGTGGATCTGCCCCGATCCGCTGGGCCATATCCAGGCCGTCGGCCGCGACCAGAAGGGCCGCAAGCAGTACTGCTATCACCCCGACTGGCGCGCAGACCGCGACGTGGAAAAGTTCCAGCGCATGGCCGCCTTCGGCCGCGCCCTGCCCCGACTGCGCAAACGGATAGAGGCTGATCTGCCGCGACGAGGCCTGCCCCGCGAGAAGGTTCTTGCCGCCGTGGTCCGCCTGCTGGAACTTACCCTGATCAGGGTCGGCAATGACGAATATGCGAGGACAAACAAGAGCTTTGGCCTGACCACGATGCAAAAGCGTCATCTGCGCCTGGCCAGCGGCGGGGCGGTGTTCGAGTTTCGCGGCAAGAGCGGCAAGGTCCACAAAACCGGCTTTCACGATCGCCGGTTGGCGCGGATCGTCAGGGCCTGCCAGGACCTGCGCGGCCAGAGACTGTTCCAGTATGTCGATGACGACGGCCATCGTCGGGCCATCGAATCCAGCGACGTCAACGACTACATCCACGCCGCCTGCGGCGAGGATTTCTCGGCCAAGGATTTCCGCACTTGGGCCGGCTCGCTGGCAGCGATGGAAGCGCTGCGCATCCTGCCGGCGGCCGAAAGCCCGGCCCTGGCCAAGCGGTCGATCAACATCTGCGTCAAGGCGGTGGCCGGACTGCTCGGCAATACGCCCGCTGTCTGTCGCGCCGCCTATATCCATCCGCGCGTACTGGAGGCCTATGAGCAGGGCGAACTGCCGACGCGCAAGCCGGCCACGGCCCGGGCCAGTGAACTGGCGTTGCTGCGACTGGTCGGAACCCTGGAGCAAAGGCCGCCATGATTGAATCATGGCATTTGCTCCAGGCTTTTGTTTCGACGCGTTATTTTCGGCGACGAACCGGTACCAGTTCGCCGCATAACGCTCTAGGCGTGCGCCTTCAGGGCGCGTTGCAGTTCCTCGACCATCATCTTCCGCAGACTGGACGGTGCCACGATCTCGACCCCGTCGCCCCAGGTGAACAGGTGCCAGGCCAGTTCCAGCATGCCGGCGGCGCGGAAGGCGACGATGACCGAGCCGTCAGGCTCGGGCCGCACGGTCTGGGTGGCGTGGAAGCGCCAGCGCAGGGCGTCCTCGGCGCGATCGGGCCGAATACGCAGCACCACGTCTTCGACCGCGCCGTGGTAGATGCCGAAGCTCTCGTCGGCGAAGGCCTGCAGCGAGAAGTCCTCCGGCGGCGGGGCGGGACGATCCAGCACCGCCAGGTTGCTCATCTTGTCCAGCCGCCACGAGCGGGGGCGCGAATCTTCGCCCTCCAGCGCCACCAGATAGTTGCTGCGCGCAAACAGGATGCCCAGGGGGGTCACCTCGCGAGTGCGTCCCGGGGTGCTACCGCCGTCATAGCGGAATGACAGGGCGCTCAGGCCCTTGATCGCCATGCGGATGGCGGCCAGCGACGTTTCGTCCTCATAGGGCCGGGGGCCGGCGTGCACGGCGATGGTCTCGGCCTGGACCAGGGCTTCGACATCGGGCGCCACCTTGCGTCGCGCCGCGCCGCGCAGGGCCGAGTGAAGCTTGCGTTCCAGTCCATAAAGCGAGGCCGCACGCCCGTCGGCACCGGACGCCTTGTAGCTGTCGGCTGCTGTGCGCAGGGCTGCAAGTTCCTCGGCGGTGGGCGTCTGGAACAGGCCATCCAACCCGGCGGGAATCCGGAAACGCCGGGTGGGCGGGTCGTCCACCACCTCCATCTGCGGAAAGGCGGCCCAGACCGCGTCGCGCATGCGTTCAGCCGTGCGCCGGCCCACCTCCAGCGCCCGCGCCATCTCGTCCAGGGTCAGGCCCTCGGCCGAACCCGCCAGCAGGCGGGCCAGATCCAGCAACCGTGCAGCTTTTTCGTGCCTCATACGTTCTCCATACGACCGATTTTGGCGCATGGCACGTTCAAAGCTGAATTCGTCGAACGAAGGAGACATCCATGTCGCGCTTTGCCTGCCCCGCCTGGGCCATCGCTCCCATCAACGCCCCGATGATCTCGGCCGTGCTGGCCTTTGCCGACATTCATCGCGACCTTGGCGCAGGTCGCACCCTGATGCGAATCAGCCATGAGCGCGCCGCCCGTGCGGACGTCATCCTGCTGCTGGGTCGCGACGCCCGGCGGGTAGTCGATCTGGGCGTGGTGTGGAACGACCGCGAGGATCAGATCATCCGCATCGTCGATGACGCCGAACTGCGCGACTCACGTCTTGCCGCCTGGGAGGATGCGTTCGACCTCTTCGAGACCGAGACGCAAGACCGGGCCACGGAACGCCGCGTCGCCTGACAGAATGTCGCACCGTCCCCCTCGCGGTCGCGATTGAAAAGCAAGGTTCTGCCTAAAAATGCGGTGACGACGCCGCGCAAAGGGGCGCCTGCGTTCCAGTGGGCGCTTGTGATGATTTCTTGTCACCCCTCCCATTGCCCAAGCCCCCCGCTTGATCTCACGCTGCAATCGTCGGCAAAGACCGAATGAAAAACTGCGTCAGTACAAAAAATAAGAAACTCCGGGAAAGAAACGCCGTGGAAGAGGAATCTATCTTGCGTTGATAAATGACCTAAGGGGGATCTCTATGAATCGGCATCTGAAAAAGACTCTGGTCGCAGGTATTTCTGCGATGACTTTTACTTTTGGATATTCTGCAGCGGCATATGCTGCTGGTGCCCCTGCCGATCCGGCGGTGGAAACCTCTTCTGAGATCGAAACCGTCGTCGTTACCGCGCGCGGCAAGCCACGGACGGTTCTGGACTCCGCAGTCCCGGTGGACTCGTTCAGTGAAGCCGATCTGAAATCCGCCGCTTTCAGCGACACCAATGACATCCTGAAGACGCTGGTCCCGTCCTACACCCTGGCTCGTGAGCCGATCTCGGACGGCGCCACCTTCATCCGCCCCGCCTCGCTGCGCGGACTGCCCACCGACAAGACCCTGTTCATGGTCAACTCCAAGCGCCGCCACCGCTCGGCGCTGGTCAGCATCGGCGGCACCGGCGCGCAGGCGCCCGACGCGGCCACCATCCCGGCCTCAGCCCTGAAGAACGTGGTGGTGCTGCGCGACGGTGCCGGCGCGCAATACGGCTCGGACGCCATCGCCGGCGTTATCGACTTCCAGCTGAAAGACAGCCCCAGCGGCGGCTCGCTGACCGCGCAGTATGGTCAGTTCTTCCTCGGCGACGGCGAAGACGTGCTGGTCACCGGCAACCTTGGCCTGCCCCTGGGCGACAGCGGCTTCGTCAACGGTACGTTTGAATATACTAGCCAGAACCAGGTTAACCGCGGCAAGCAGTACTGCAACGTAGCAATGCCACCGCAAATCCCGAACGGGGGTTTTTGCGTTACGAGCTATGCAGCAAGCAATCCCGCCTATGGCGCTCTTATCAATGACTACGTTCAGAAGTGGGGCCAGCCAGACTCTGAAGCCCTGCGCGGCGTCGTCAATGCGGGCTACGACATTACCGACTCCATGTCGGTATATGCCTTCGCCAACTACTCCAAGAGCAGCGCGACCCAATACTTCAACTATCGCCCGCCCGTCAGCAATGCGGTCAACGCCACGCCGATCCGCCTGCAAGACGGCACGATCTTCCAGTTCAACTCGATCTTCCCGGCCGGTTTCACCCCAATGTTCGGTGGCGACATCACCGACTACAGCCTGACCGGCGGCCTCAAGGGCAAGTTCGCCAACGGTCTGCAATATGACTTCAGCGGCCGCTACGGTGACGACAAACTGTCCTACACCCTGTGGGACACCGTGAACCCGTCGATGGGCCCGGCTTCGCCCAAGTCATTCTATGTCGGCTCGCTGATCTCGACCGAAAGCGCCGCCAATGCTGACTTCGCCTATGACTGGGCCATGGGCGGCTTCCACACACCGATCACGCTGAACTTCGGCGGCGAATACCGCAAGGAAGGCTACGAGATCGAAGCAGGCGACGTGCCCTCTTATGTCGCGGGCACCTGGGCGGTTCCCGATCCCTTTAACTACTGCTCGAACGAGACCGCCGTCGCGTCGCGCACCAAGGCTGCCGGCGCACCTGCCGCGATCAACTGCAACCTGGCCAGCGACCCGGTCTATAACGCCCTGGCCGTCGGTTCGAATGGTGCACCGGGCTCGCCGCCAGCCTATTCGGGCAAGCTGACCCGCGACTCCTATGCCGGCTATCTGGAAGGTTCGGCCAACGTCACCGAGGCCTGGTTCTTCGACGTCGCCGTGCGCGGCGAGAACTTCTCGGACTTCGGCAGCACCTGGAACGGCAAGGTCGCCACCCAGTACCAGATCACCGACGCCTTTGGCGTTCGCGCCTCGGCTGGCTCCGGCTTCCGCGCCCCCACCCCGGGCCAGCTGTTCACGACCAACGTCTCCACCCGCGTGGAAAATGGCGCGATCATCGCCTCGGGCCTGTTCCCGGCCACCAACCCGGTGGCCCAGTTCATGGGTGCCAAGGAACTGAAGCCCGAAAAGTCTTTCAACCTGGCCGCAGGCTTTACTGCGACCTTGTTTGACGGCCTGAGCCTGACGGTCGACGCCTACAGCATCAAGATCGAGGACCAGTTCTACGCCACCACCCCGATCACCGTTACCCCGGTCATCCGCACCGCCCTGCTGGCGGCTGGCGTGCCCGGTGCCGACACCATCGGCCAGGTGCAGTTCTACCAGAACGCCTTCGACTCCACGACCACGGGCGTGGACGTCGTCGCCACCTACAGGGCCAACTGGGAGAACGGCCAGTCCACCAGCTTCACGGCCAGCGGCAACTACAACAAGTTCAAGGTCGACAAGGTTTTCTCGAACCAGTTCTTCGATGCCGAAGGTGTGTATGACTTCGAAAACAGCAGGCCCAGCTGGCGGTCGGTGTTGTCGGCCTCGCACGAGATCGGCAAGTTCAAGGCCGTGGGACGCGCTACGATCTGGGGGCCTTACAAGAACATGTTCAGCGTCGGCTTCCCCAATCTGATCCAAAAATGGGATCCGGAAGTCTTCTTCGACACCGAGTTCAGCTATCAGGCAACCGACACCTATTCGATCGCCATCGGCGCCCGGAACCTGTTCTCCAACTATCCCGACGCCGACAAGACCGGCGAGTCGGCCACCAACGGCCGGGTCTATCGCTCGGACTCGATCGTCGATTGGCAGGGCGGCTTCTGGTACGCCAAGGTCTCGGCGACCTTCTAGGATTTCGATCCAGAACGACGGAGGGCCAGGCGAAAGCCTGGCCCTTTTTCGTTTGCCCCTAAAGCGAAAGCGCCTTGCCCATCCTGATCAGCGGCACGGCATAGCCGGTCGAGGTGGGAGCCGTGAACGGCTCGATATCGTGATAGCCGCAGGCGCGGTACAGCGGCACGCCCCCCATGGTCGCGGCCATTTCCGCCCGGGTGAAGCCCTCGGCGGCCGCAGCGGCTTCACAAGCGTCCAGCACCAGCCTGCCCACGCCTTTCCGCGTGTGATCGGGGTGCGTGTACATGGCCCGCACCCGGGCGGCATCGACCGACGGGTCGAGCAGGGCCGCATCACGTCCCGCTGAATGATCCCCGCCAAACAGGGTGGCCCGCCGGCTCCAGCCGCCGCAGCCGGCAATCTCGGCCCCGTCCTCGACCACGAAATAGGTGCCGTCGACGATCAGCTGGGTGTCCAGCCCCATAACCTCGAACGAAGCCCGTACGCCCTCCGGCGGCAGGAAATCCTGCAAAAGCTGGCTGATGGCGGAATTCATCAGCAGGGTGAGGGCCGGCACATCCTCAAGGGTCGCGAGCCTCAGGCGAAGGGGGGTGGGGGCCGATGTCATGCGGGTTCCTTCGTCCAGGTTGCCGCGCTTGCGGACCGTCGGTTGAGACTGCGTCGCACGAAAGGCAAAAGCCTGATTCCTGCCAGGCCCCTCGCTTTCCGCACGTCACGCCCATGCTTCGCACAGGGGGTGCCTTGGGCGCCCAAGGGCGGGGCATCCAGTGCTGATCTAACATGTCAGATCGTCCGGCGGCTGAAACAGTGTTGCGCCAAGGGGGGCTAAATTTCGAGATGCGCAGGACTTCGGCGGGGCGCGATGTACCGAGGCAGGATAGGTGTATCGTCCAGACGATCTGCATATCCGGGGCGCCGGCTTTATCGAGTGGCGGATTTTTCATGGACATGAATGGTGGCGCGGCGACCGGTGGCGTTCTGACCCGGCGCCGGTTCTTTGAAGGCCTTGCGGCCGTGGGCGGAATGTCTCTGGCGCTCTCCGGGCTCGATGCCCTGGGCTTTGGCATGGCGTCAGCCACCGAGCGGCCTCCAGAGCTGACCGGCGGGGCCAAGGGCACCAAGGTCCTGATCCTGGGAGCGGGCCTGGCCGGCATGACCGCCGCCTACGAAATGACCAAGGCGGGCTATCAGGTGCAGATCCTGGAGGCCCGATCCTTCGCCGGCGGTCGTTGCCAGACCTCTCGCAAGGGCTTCCAGCACACCGACCTGCTGGGCAACAAGCAGACCTGCGAGTTCGACGAAGGGCTCTATATCAACCACGGTGCCTGGCGGATCCCGTACCACCACCGCTCGACCCTGCACTACACCAAGCTGTTCGGGGTTCCGCTCGAGAGCTTCGTCAACGACAATGACGCGGCCTATGTCTATTTCGAAAAGGGCGAAGGCCCGCTCAGGGCCAAGCCGATCCGCAAGGGCGAGATCGCCGCCGACGCCCGGGGCTACGCCGCTGAACTGATCGCCAAGGCCGCCAGCAAGGGCGACCTTGATGCAGCCCTGACCCCAGCCGACCGCGAAAAGTTCATCGCCTACATGATCAATGAGGGCCGCCTCTCACCCAAGGAACTGGCCTATAAGGGTACCGAGGGCCGGGGCTTCTCCGTCCATCCCGGCGCCGGTGTCGATCCGGGTCCCGGCAAGGAACTGCCGCCGTTCGCGTTCAAGGACGTGCTGGATTCCGGAGCCTGGAAGGTCCTGAGTTCGGTCACCGGCTATGAGCAGCAGCGCACCATGCTTCAGCCGATCGGCGGCATGGACCAGATCGCCAAGGGCTTCGAAAAGCAGGTCGGCTCAATGATCCGCTACTCGACTGTGGTCGAGAAGATCAGCCAGACCGGCAAGGGCGTGAAGGTGGCCTTCAAGGATGCTGCGGGCAAGACCGGCGAGATCGAGGCCGACTACTGCATCTGCACCATCCCGCTCAGCGTTCTGAAGCAGATCGACCTGGACGCTTCGGCCCCGTTCAAGGCGGCGATGGCGGGCGTGTCCTATGCTCCGGTCAACAAGATCGGCCTGCAGATGAAGACGCGGTTCTGGGAAGAGAACCACCACATCTATGGCGGCCATATTCACAACGACATTCCCGGCATCGGCTCGATCACCCTGCCGTCTACGGGCTGGCAGAGCCAGAAGGGCGTTCTGCTGGGCTTCTACAACTTTGGCGGACAGGCGGCCCGGGTCAGCGCCCTGAAGCCGGCGGATCGCGCGGCGTTCGCCGTCGCGGCCGGCCAGAAGATTTTCCCCGAATATGCCGAGAACTACGAGAACGCCTTCTCCTTTGCCTGGCATCTGGCCGAGTTCAACCTCGGTGGCTGGGCGGAGTGGAACGAGGAAGGGCGTCGCGACGCCTATCCCTTGCTTTGCCAGCCCGATGGTCGGCTCTATCTCGCAGGTGAGCACCTCAGCTACCTTGGCGGCTGGCAAGCCGGCGCCATCGAGTCGGCCTGGCAGCAGATCGCCAAGATCCACGCCCGCGTGCAGCAGGCTTGAGACAGAGGAAAAGATGACTTCCGTACTTCGTTTCGCGCTGCCGATCGCTGCCATTGCGTCGGTAACCGTTTCCAGCGTCGCCTTGGCTGCGGGTCCGCCCAAAGCCGCCTATGAAGACAATTGCTCGGCCTGCCATCAGGTCACGGGGAAAGGCATCAAGGGGGCCTTCCCGGCCCTGGCCGCTGCACCGCTGGTCACCGGACCGGCACCGGTGCTGGTGTCCACGGTCCTGAACGGCCGGGCCGGCATGCCCGCCTTCAAGGACGACCTCAGCGATGCCGAACTGTCGGGCATCCTCACCTATATCCGCTCGTCCTGGGGCAATAAGGCCACTGCGGTCACGCCCGCCGATGTCGCCCGTGCCCGAAAGGCCCCCCCCAAGGCCCGTGGCCTGCAAGCTCACTGATCGACCCTTTCAAGGAGAAGACCATGAACCGTTTCGCCACCCTCGCCGCCGGCCTTGTCCTGGCTGCCGGCCTCACCAGCGTCGCTTCAGCGCAAGATATCGTTCGCGGCGGCGACCCAAAGTCGGCCATTGCCAGCGTCGTCACCGTGCCGGCGGGCTTCGACACGATCTATGTCAGCGGCATGGTTCCGCCGATGCTCGACCCCAAGGGTGACCCGGCTCTGACCGCCACCTATGGCGACACCAAGACCCAGACCATGGGTGTTCTGAAGCGCCTCGAGGACGCACTCAAGACGCAGGGCGCGACCATGGGCGACGTGGTGATGATGCGCGTTCTGCTGGTCGGCGACCCCGCCAAGGGCGGCAAGATGGACTTCGCCGGCATGATGGAGGCCTACAAGACCTATTTCGGCACCGCCGAACAGCCCAACAAGCCTTCGCGCATCACCAGCCAGGTTGCAGGCCTGGTGGCCGGCGGCATGCTGGTCGAGATCGAAGTTCAGGCCGCCAAGAAGAAGTAAACTCGGCGGCTTCAAGGCCAAGGCATAAGGGGGGAGACGGGTTCACACCTGTCTCCCTTTTTGTTTGGGGGCCTCCCCTCACATATCCAGTACGAATGCACCCTCGTCATCGTCCGAGACCTCGGGCGCCAGGCTTACCGGCGCTTCGCGCCGGGCCCCGTGCAGGTCGGTTTGACGAACATCGACCCCATGGAGGTCGGCCTCGCGCAGATCAGCATAACGCAGGCTGGCCCCCGCCAGCGAGGTAGGCTTCTCGCGGTCGACCTTGAACGGCAGGCCGCTCAGCTGGGCTTCGCGCAGATCGGCCTGGCTCAGATTGGCGCTCCCCAGATTGGCCCCGCGCAGATCCGCGCGGCGCAGGTTGGCGCCGCGAAAATCCGCACCTTCCAGAATGGCCCCCTGCAAGGCGATGCGACCCAGATCCATACCGGCCAAACAGGCGTTGCGGGCGCTGACGGCCGTCAGGAAGGCTCCGGCCAGACCGGCGATGGGCCGCAGGTCTTCGCCGTCCAGCACCGCCGGCTCGCCCGACTTGCCGCCACTGGTCACCCATTCGCGATGGGCCGCCAGCTTGACGAAGATCAGCCCCGCCCGCTCGGCCGCCGCAGGCGTAGGATCACACAGGCAGTCCTGGAGAACCGCATTCCGGGTCTTCGCCATAGTCAGGTCCACGCGGGTCAGCACCGCCCCGGTCAGATCGGCGCTGTCCAGATTGGCTCCGGTGACGTCGACATTGTCGATCATCGCGCCGCGCAGATTGGCGTTCTTCAGATTGGCCCCGACCAGCTTGGCACCGCGCATCGAGCACTCGGAAAAGTCGGCCGCCGCCGCCGAAACATCGTCCAGCCGCGAGCGGTCCAACACCGCGCCCGACACATTGGCCCCGTCCAGCTGTCCGGCCGGGACCTTGTGGCGCAACAACGCGAACTTGGTGTCTTCATCCGAAATGGCGATCCGCCCGGCGCGGAGGTCCGCCTGGGTCAGGTTGGCATGCGAAAGATTGGCGCCCTTCAGCTTCGCGCCGCGCAGATCGGCCTGGGCCAGGGTGACGCCGACCAGGCTGCTCGCCTGCAGGTCGACGCCGAACAGGCAAGCCCGGGTCAGGCGCGAATAGTCAAACTTGCACCCGACCAGGCTGCTGCCCGTAAGATCGATGTCAGAGAGGTCCTGATTGGAAAGATCCACCCCGTCCAGAATGGCGAAGCGAAGCACCATGCGACGGCCACCGGGACGTCTGGCGACGAAGTGGGCATGAGCGGCGATCAGCCGGTCGGCCTCGGGTTGCCGGATCCGGATGCGCTCGGTCAGTTGCGCCTTTGCCACCACGTCACAGATCCCTCCGACCGAAGTGTCGGAGAGCCATAGCTAAACACCAAGGGTTTACATTCAGTCCATGTCGCCGATGGGCATGCCCGGCGGGGTGTCGGGTTTAAGCTTGGCCTCGCCCAGCACGCGGGTCAGGGCATCGGCGTCCCTCAGCAGCGAGACGAGACGCAGGTTCAGCGCCTTGTCGGCCGGGTCGGCGCCGGGAGCGGCTTTCAGCCTCGTCGCCAGGTCGGCCAGCTTCAGGTCGATCGCGGCGGCGGCCTGGGGCGAGCGTTTCACCTCGCGCGCCGCAGCGGCCAGGTTCAGCACCGTACGCCAGCGAACCCGCCGGGCCACCTCGGCCGAGCGGCCCTGAGCCGGCGCGAAGACGGTGGCCAGCAGGGTATCCACCACCTCGCCCACCCCCGGCTGAACCGGATCACGGCGGTGCTGCTCGACCAGGCGCGACAGGCGATCGGGAGCCAGCAGCGGGTCCAGGGTGATGCCAGCGGCCACATCGGCGGCGACCAGTGGGTCGAACACCGGCCCGCCCATGCCGGCGAACACCTCAATGGCGTACTGCCGGTCGGTCTCGCCCGACTGCCCGGCGGACATCAGCGGGATCAGGGCCTGCGGCGTATCCAGCTCGGTCGGAGCCAGGGTCGCCATCAGGGCCAGCAAGGCCGCCCGCTGTCGTTCGGGCGTAACCGGCGGCGACACCGCCCCGACGTCACCCTTGACGGCGTAACTGTATTCGACGCCCGCCACCTGCTTGACCGCTGCCTCGACCTGATAGCGATGCAGCAGCAGATAGATCGGCACAAATTTGCGCTTCAGGGTCTCGACCGCCTCGCCGGGCTTCAGGGCGTTCAGGCCAAAGCGGTCAAGAGCCACGCGGCGCACGGCCATCATCCGGCGCAGTTCGACAACCGAGTCGGCGCCGTCATCCCAGAGCGCGCCCCAGGGCTGGCCCGAGCCTGCGCCCCGGGCGTCAGTGTCGGTGATGTAGCGCAGCGGGTTCCGGGCGGCCTTGTCGGCCAGGGCCTGCTTGCCCGCCGCCCCGGCAGGAACATCGGCATACAGCCAGTCGACCACGAACTCGTCCCACGCGCCGACGCCGACGCCATAGGCGTCTGACAGGTCGATCTTGCCGTCGGTCAGTTTCACGCGCGGGGCGGGATAGTCCATCACCGAGGCGCGGTCCTGGGTCGAGGCGGCGAAGTTATGGGCAAAGCCCAGCGAGTGACCCACCTCGTGCGCTGACAGCTGCCGTAGCCGGGCCAACGAGACCTGCACAGGGTCGTTGCCACCACCGGTCCCGATCTGGTCGGCGCCGACCAGACCCTCAAAGATCAGCATGTCCTGGCGAACCCGCAGGGCGCCCAGCAAGACAGAGCCCTTGAGGATCTCGCCCGTGCGCGGATCGGAAACCGACTGGCCGATGGACCAGCCGCGCGTGGCGCGGTCGATCCAGTTGATCATGCTGTAGCGGATATCCAGCGGGTCGATCCCTTCGGGCAGGATCTCGACGCGATAGGCGTCCTTGTAGCCGGCCTTCTCAAAGGCCTTGGCCCACCAGGCCGCGCCCTCTTGCAAAGCGGTGCGGATCGGCTCGGGGGCGGCGCGGTCCACATAAAAGATAATGGGCTTCTTGACGGTCGAGACCGCGGCCGTCGGATCGGTCTTTTCCAGTCGGAACCGGCGGGTCCAGCGCCCTACGATGTCCTCGCCCAGCGGGGCGGCGTAGTCGAGGCCGACCACGCCCCAGGTCCCGGCGCGGGGATCAAAAGCGCGGGGCACAAAGCCCGGCTCGGGCAGTTTCACCAGCGAATGCCGCACGATCAGGCTGATGAACTTGGGATCGGGGGCGATATTGCGGGTCTCCGGGCCGGGCGTGTCGGAGGCGAAGGTCTGGCGGGCCTCGAACTCGATGTTCTCGGGGAACACCTTGACCGCGCCGGGATCAGCCATCGACAGGTCGGGAACCAGCTTGAAGCCCGCCTCCCCGGCCTGTTTCAGGGCGTCGGCGGCGCCGATCACGTCGCGGGTCAGGAAGGTTGAGATATCAACCAGGATGCGGCCGTCCGGCGTCTCGGCCACAACCTCGCCCGCCCAGACGGTGGAGACGGCGAAGGCCTCGCGGGCGGCGGCCTGTTCGGCAGCGGGAGCACCCACAGCGGCGAACTTGGGGTTCTCGAACTCGGCGATCACCTTCTTGCCGATCCGGCGGAAGGCCAGCACCTGGGTGTCGCCCAGGGCCGCGCGGTCCAGACCCACGGGCGCCGAGCCAAGGCCCGTCTTCAGGGCCGTCACATAGAGAAAGCGGCCGCTGACCCCGTCGGCGTCGGCCTTGGGCAGCGAGATCAGGATCTTGCCCTTGGCCCTGTCCACATGCACCGGCAGCAGGCCGTCCATGCGGACGGTCCCGGTCAGGGCCGTATCCGAGGCGGAAGGCGGCGGCCCCTTGTCTGCTGCGGCCAGCACCGGCGTCGCCGCCGACAGAAGCAAAGCCGCGACAAGCGCGGCGCGGCTGACGGATCCAAGCATGACGAACGCCCCCGGGGTATCAGGCCGGCGGCGCAGGCGACTCCCGCGCTCGTTCCGGCAGCGCTGAGCCTGTCACCGGCACGGCGCAAACGCCAGTGCGTCGAGCCACCTCGTGCGCGTGCCCGGAAGCATCGCCCCTTTGGCGGGCGTCACCTATTGCGTGTCTGCGCGGCGGGCGCGCACGGCGCGCTGACCGTCGATGTTCATGAAGTAGCTGCCCATCGAGGCCTTGCGAATCTCGACCTTGGAGCCCTTGCGGGGTCCCTTGCTCAGCATGGCGTCATCGGCCTGTTTCCAGACCGCACCATCAGTCAGCACCACCATCCAGCGGCCGTCCGATGTCTGGCGCGCGCTGGCAACCTCGCCGATCACCCGATCAACCTCGGTCTTTTCCTCGCTGCGATCCAGGATCGACAGAGCCGAGAGGTCCAGCCCGAAGGCCTGGCGGCGGGCGGCGCGGGCCTGCTGGCGGTCAACAATGATCACTTCGCCGGTCTTCTCGGCGGCGTTCACCTGGCCCACGGCAGCGTCATAGCAAGCCAAGCGCTGGGCGTCGGCGGCGATGTCGCGGCAGTCGAACAGGCTTTTCAACACCGCAGGCGTCGCCGCCTTGGGCGGCTCTGCGGCCTGAGCGGCCAGGGGAAGGGCCAGGACGGCCACCAGACTCAACCAGATCTTCATGCGACCCTACCCATTGAACGACGCCATAGAAGGCGGCGAAGCCTGCCGCCCGCAAGGGGGTTCAGGCGCTTTCCCCCACCAGCCAGCCCGTCAGGGACAGACGCTTGGCCGCAGCATAGGCCGCGACCGGCGCCACCGAATGGGCGCGCGGCACCCGAAACAGGGTCAGCACATTGAAACCAGGCGTGAAGCCACGCTCGATCTGGCCGTCGGCGTCGTGGAACAGCAGTTGCCCGCCCCAGTCGGGCCGCCAATCGCGCGTAAAGCCCAGCGTGAAGGCCGCCAGCCGGTTGTCGCGCTTGTGGCTGTCGTCGTGCAGGGTCAGGAAATCGCCCGGACGATAGTTCGAGGCCTGGACCCGCACACCGTCCACCTGTTGTCCGCCGATCACCGCCGCGCCGAAATCGAGGAAGTCTCGGCCTTGCAGGAACTCTGTGGCCCGATGGATCGGTGGGGCCGGATCGCGGGCGTATTCGTCCTGCAGCGCATAGGACAGGTGGACGAAGGAAAAGCCCCGCGCGGCGCGCTTGATCGCCCCCTGCAGAAACTGGCGCACCTGGGCCTCGCCGAACTTCTGGATCACCTGGCTGCTGATCACCAGGGTCTCGGACGTTTCGTCGGGCGCGACGACGTTCCAGGTCAGGCCCGCCAGATGGCCGGCCACAGCTTCAGCATCAGCCGGGCGCAGGAACACCGGGATCTGCACCACCCCGTCGCGGGCATAGGCTTGCGCGAACGGCGCGGGGTCCAGGGCCGGATTGATGCTGATCGAGGCCAGAGCCGTCATGGAAGCCCACCGTTCACGGCGAATCCCCGGCATGGGGCGCAAGTCTTGAGGTCGTTCTGGTATCAGACCAGCGCTCTGGGCTTCAACCCGAAGCCTGAAGGGCGCGCCGACAGCAAATGATAATGAACCGCACAAACAAAATTCTGCACGCTAGAGCAGCGCCGTGCAAATCGACCTATTTGACAATGAAGATTTCCGAACTCTGGAGAACTCGACCGAACCGAAGCGCGAATTTACCTCAGCGTGGCAAGCAGATCTCGGCCCAAACGAGGCACCCAAGATTCACCAGCGGCCACCAGGCAGCCGCTAACCATGGCGCCAGCGGCTGTTGCAAATCTGCAATACTGAAAAGTGCCTTATAAAGGTCAATTTCCAATTGATTGGAAACCTAAGCAAAAAATGGCCCCGCGCCGCCCAAAATGCGGTCGGCTGCATCTCTTTTGTTACACCCTTGACCAATTATTACCGTGAGCGTTCGGAAGCGATTGACCCTTGCCATCGAAACGTCACCTTTCCCGCTGGCCTGGCGCTCAATCGGCGCGGGCAGGGGCGTCCTGATGTGCGGCATTTGACCGACGACGGCGCAAGAGAAAGTTGGAGGTCTTAATTTTGAACGCCTTGTCCACCCGGAACCGCCTGTTGGCGACGACCGTGTTCTGCGGCGCACTTCTGCCCGCCATGGCCGCCATGCCTGCCATGGCCCAGGACACCGCCGCTCAGGAAGCTGTCGCCGTCGAGGAAATCGTCGTCACCGGCTCGCGCATTGCGCGCCCTGACCTAGTCTCTTCCAGCCCCGTCGCCACGGTCGGCGAAAAGGAACTGGAGCAGTCCGGCGTCGTCAACACCGAGAACCTGCTCAACACCCTGCCCCAAGCCGTCCCCGGCATCACCTCGACGGTGAACAACGGCAGCAACGGCACCGCGACGGTCAACCTGCGCGGCCTCGGCTCGAACCGCACACTGGTGCTGGTGGATGGCAAGCGCCAGACCCCGACCACCCAGGCCGGCAGCGTCGACCTGAACCTGATCCCGCCCGCGCTGATCAAGCGCATCGAAGTGGTGTCGGGCGGCGGCTCGGCCGTTTACGGCTCGGACGCCGTCGCCGGCGTGGTCAACTTCATTCTGAAGAACGACTTCGAAGGCATGGAAGTCTCGGCCGGCTATCAGGCCACCGATGACGGCGAAGCCCCGATCTATTCGGGCGACGTCACCTTCGGCGCCAACTTCGCTGACCGCAAGGGCAACGTCGTCCTGAGCCTGGGCTACAACAAGCGCGAATCCCTGACCCAGGGCCAACGTGGCGGCATGCTGGGCAGCGCCTGGGGCGACAACGCCGCTCGTAACGGTCTGGTGCCGTCGGGCTCGGGCTCCATCGAGCCAGGCCGCGTCGACCCGTTCGTCGCCGGCCGGTTCATCACCCTGCCGGGCGTTGCCAACCTCGCCGCAAACTCGGGCTTCTTCCTGAACGACGGCGGTATCCGCCTCTACAACTCGGCGAACGACACCTACAACTTTGCCCCGGTCAACTACGTCCAGACCCCGCAAGAGCGTTTCTCGGTCACCTCGCTGGCCAGCTACGAAATCAAGCCGGGCCTGACCGCCTACGCCAAGGGTAACTTTGTCAGCAGCCGCGTCGTCACCCAGCTGGCTCCGACCCCGGTCGGCAACCGGATCTTCCGCTTCAGCCTCGACAACAACCCCTTCCTGACCGCAGCGGCCAAGACCGCCCTGAACAGCATGGGTTCGTCGACCGCCTACAGCATCCCGGCCAGCAGCCCCTGGGCCACCGGCACCTACACGGACGTCGATACGGACGGCGACGGCCTGTTCGACACCGTCACCGGCGTGTTCAACAAGCGCCTCAGCGACGTCGGCCCGCGCGTTTCGAGCTTCAACTTCACCGGCTTCCAGATCCAGCTGGGCCTGAAGGGCGATATCGAAGCCATCAACGGCGGCTTTGACAGCTACTTCCAATACGGCAACAGCGGCGGCAGCAACTCGCTGCTGGGCGACACCAGCCTGGTCCGTATCCAGCAGGGCCTGCTGCTCAACGCCGCCGGCACGGGCTGTCTCGATCCGTCGGGCGGTTGCGTTCCGGTCAATATCTTCGGCCAGGGCACGATGTCGGCGGCTGCCGCCAACTTCATCAAGACCCGCATCAACTCGTCGCAGGACTACGAGCAACTGTACGCCGGCTTCACCTTCAACGGTGATACGGCCAACATGTTCTCGCTGCCGGCCGGCCCGATCGGCTTCGCCGTCGGCGGTGAATATCGCGCTGAAGACTTCTCCTTCAACCCCAGCCAGGATCTGGCCACGGGTAACCTGACGGGCTTCAACGCCAGCCCTGCCGTTTCCGGTCGCTTCGACGTCTATGAAGCCTATGCCGAACTGCTGGTGCCGGTCCTGAAGGACCTGCCGTTCGTCAAGTCGCTGGACCTGGAACTGGCCGGCCGCGTGTCGGACTACACCACCCAGCCCGACCCGGTTGAGACCTACAAGGTCGCCGGCACCTGGAAGCCCTTCGACGACCTGATGCTGCGCGCATCGTACAACAAGGCCATCCGCGCTCCGTCGGTCGGCGAACTGTACGCTCCGCAAAGCAACGGCTTCCCGACCTCGACCGACAACTGCTCGGCTCGCGCCGCGCCGAACGCCGCTACCCGTCAGGCCTGTATCAACTCGGGCGTCGCGGCGAACCTGGTCGGCGTGATCAATGCCAACCAGCAGACCCAGACCCTGTCGGGCGGCAACCCGAACCTGCGTCCGGAAGAAGCCAAGACCTACACCTACGGCTTCGCCTACACCCCGTCGTGGCTGCCGAACTTCTCGATCACGGGTGACTACTTCTCGATCGAGATCACCGACGCCATCGCCAGCTTCGGCGGCAGCGCCTCGAACGTCATGAACGTCTGCTACGGCGCGCTGGTCAACGGCAACCCGAACTCGCCCTACTGCCAGGCCATCAACCGCCTGTCTAACGGCTCGATCGACTTCATCTCGCTGACGGCCCAGAACGTCGCAACGGTGAAGACCGAAGGCTTCGACGTCGGCATCACCTACCGCACCACCCTGGAAGACCTCGGTCTGCCGGATTGGGGCTCGGTTTCGGTGCGCTCGCTCTACACCAACACCTGGGAAAGCACGACGACCCCGGACGAAATCTCGACGCCGATCAAGTGCGCCGACAAGTTCGGCACGCGTTGCGGCAACCCGACCCCGCGTCACAAGCTGCGCACGGCCGTCAACTGGAAGATGAACCAGTTCGGCGTTAACGTGGTGTGGAACCACCTGGACGACGTCAACGACGACGCCCCGGCGACCCGCTACACGGTCGAGCGTATCGGCGCGAAGAACTACTTCGACCTGTCGGGCGACTGGGAAGTCAGCGACAACGTGGCCTTCACCGGCGGCGTCAAGAACCTGACCCAGGAAGCCTATCCGATCCTGGGCGGCAACGCCTCGCCGTCGAACAGTGGCTATCCGGCTACATACGACGTGCTGGGCCGCACCTTCTTCATCAACGCCCGCCTGCGCTACTAGGCAGCATAGCCCGTTCGAACCTTCGGGGTCGAACGGGCGACTGCCTGATAGGTCAGACGATCAAGCCCGCCCCGGCACAAGCCGAGGCGGGCTTTTTCGTGCCTGGGTCCCGGCTCTGTCGGGGGCTGGCGCTCTAGATTCCCACCCCGATATCCAGGAAGGCCTCAGCCGTCAGGCGCGCCGCAGGGCTGTCGACCGGCGTCGGCGCGGTAAGCCGGGCCACGAGCCGGTCGACCTGCACAACGATCTCGGGCGTAGCGGTGATCTCCCACCAGGCCGGACGGGTAACGGGGCCCAGGGCAAACAGCCAGGACGAGGCCACTCCGTTGGTCGCGATCAGGCCGCCGCCAATGACGACGACAGTGGTCTCGGGATCGTTCAAGGTGCCTCGCCGAAACAGGGGGAAATTGCCGCTTCACGCCAAGGTTTGGGCGTGCCGGCCAAGGCAGAGGCGATCAGGCCAACCGGCGACAGGAATGGACAGCGTGACATCGTCGAAACACTCTTCACCTGCCCCGAAATGGACACGCAACAATCATGAAAGAGAAGGGCGGCACAGGATAGGTTCGACTAGTGGGTCGGATCGAGTGGAGGTTATTTCTTGCAGACCAACAAGAGCCGGGACCTGGTGTGCCCAACGTCGCACCGCCGGCGCCTGACGATGATGCTGGGCGTGTCGGCTGCGCTGTTGGCCGGCCAGGCCCTGGCGCAGGAGACCCGTGCCGCGCAAACGCGCGCCCCCGATCACTTGGATGAAGAAGTCGAGGTCGAAGCCGTAACCGTCACGGCCAGCCGCCAGCAGCCCGGGTCGGTGATCGGCGACATCCCGCCCGAACTGCAGCTGACCTCGCGCGACATCCGGGCCTATGGCGTGTCCAGCGTCGCGGAACTGATCACCGCCCTTGAACCCCAGACCTCGACAGGACGCGGCGGCGAGGCCGGCGGCCGACCGGTGATCCTGGTCAATGGCGCGCGGATTTCCAGCTTCGCCGAAGTACGCGACCTGCCCACCGAAGCCATTGCCCGCGTCGACATCCTGCCCGAGGAAGTCGCCCTGAAGTACGGCTACAGCGCCAACCAGAAGGTGGTGAACCTGGTGCTGCGCCGCCGCTTCAACGCCATCACCGCCGAAGCCGGCTATAAGGCCTCCACCGACGACGGCGGCGGCGATGTCGGCGATCTGAAGATCAATCAGCTGCGCATCCAGGGCAATAACCGCTTCCTGGTCGACGGCAAGCTGACCAGCCAGAGCCGGCTGCTGGAGACCGAGCGCGACCTCGCCCAGCCGCGTAGCGACGCGGCCTTCCGCAGCCTGATCCCAAGCCAGACCACCGGCGCCCTGAACGCCGTCGTCTCGCGCCCACTGGGCAATGGGGTGTCGGGCACGCTCAACGCCAGCATCGAAGGCACCGACACCACCAGTTGGCTAGGCCGCAACACCCTGGCCAGCGGCCCTCTGCGTCGCCAGGCCGAAAGCCTCAGCGGCCATGTCGGCGGCGGCATGGTCGGTGCGATCAAGGGCTGGCGCTGGAACCTGACCGCCAATGCCGACCGCGCCAAGTCCGACAGCACCACCGATCGGGTGATCGGCGGGGTGGGCTATAGTGACATCTCCAATTCGCTGACGACCTCGGCCGACACCCAGATCGATCTGAGCGGCACGCTGTTTCGCATCCCGGCCGGCGCTGTCTCGACCACCGTCACCGGCGGGCTGGAGACCCTGAAGCTGGAGAGCGACTCAGTGCGGGCGGGCGTAGCCCGCTCGGGCGAACTGTCGCGCGACACGGCCAAGGCGCGGTTCAATCTCGACCTTCCCCTGACAAGCCGTCGCAATGATGTACTGGCCGCCCTGGGCGACCTGTCGGTGAACTTCAATCTGGCGACCGAAAACCTGTCCGACTTCGGCGGGCTCACCACCCTGGGCTATGGGGCCAGCTGGGGCCCAACCGACAAGATCCGCCTGATCGCCTCGGTCACCCACGACGAAGGTGCCCCCAGCCTGTCGCAGATCGGCGACCCCGAGCAACTGACTCCCGGCGTCCAGGTCTATGACTTCAAGCGCGGCGAAGCGGCTGTGGTCTCGCGCCTGACCGGCGGCAACCCATTCCTGAAAGAGAAGGAAAGCCGGGTTCTGAAGCTGGGCCTGAACCTGAAAGCTACCAATGACCTGACGCTGTCGACGAACTATGTCGGCTCGCGCACCAACGACCTGATCTCCAGCTTCCCCACGGCCACCAGCCAGATCGAGGACGCCTTCCCCGAGCGGTTCATCCGCAACGCCTCGGGCGCGCTGATCCAGATCGATGCCCGACCAGTGAACTTTGACCGGCGCGATACCGAGGAACTGCGGACGGGCTTTACCTTCCGCAAGTCTTTCGGCCCCCAACCACAGCCCAGCCAGCGCACCGGTCAGGGCCAGCAGCAAACAGCCGCCGCCGGCCAGACAGGCGCAACGCCGAATCCAGCGAGTGCCGGCGCGGCGCGGTCAGGTCAGGCCGGAGCCCCAACGGCGGGTGCCCCGACGACCAGCGCCTTGCAGGGGCCACCGCCGGAAGGCTTCACCCCGCCCCCCGAGGCGAGCGGCGCAGGTCAGAGCCCCGGCGGTCCGGGAGGCGGATTTGGCGGGCGAGGATTTGGCGGCCCGCCTCCCGGTGGCGGCGTACTTCAGATTGGCCTCTATCACACCGTCAAGTTCCAGGACGACATCACCATTCGGCCCGGCCTGGCAAAGCTGGATCTGCTGAACGGCGCGTCCCTGGGTTCAAGCGGGGGCACACCCAAGAACCAGATCGACCTGCAGACCAACTTCAGCCGAAATGGCCTGGGGGCTTCGATGAATGCCAGCTGGCAAGAGGGCACCACAGTGCGCGGCAGCGGCACGACGGGATCGCAGGACCTCGAATTCTCAGGTCTGACCACCGTCAACCTGCGCCTGTTCGCCGATCTGGGTCTGCAGCCGGCCCTGCGCGGCAAGCCGTTCTGGCGCGGCGCGCGGGTCAGCGCCTCGATCGACAACCTCTTCGACGCCAAGCAGACGGTGCGTGCGCCCGACGGCTCCACCCCGATCACCTATCAGGAAGACTATCTCGACCCGCGTGGGCGCACCGTTCGGGTCAGCTTCCGCAAGGTGTTCTTCTCGTTCCCGACGCCGGGGACCCAGCCGGCGGCGCGGCCAGCCAGCTAGACTATAATGGAGCCGCCTTTCCCCAGCGGGGGAAGGCGGTCTCCGGACTCCCACTATTATGCAGCGAAGCGCAGAAAGCTGGGCCGATTAGGCTCCACCTCAGCGCCGCGCTCATGCTGCTGCCAGGCTAAGAGTGGATAGCCCTCCCTTGGCCTCGCCATGGGTGACGCCAATGGTCCCAGTCTGGTTCTTGCCGCCGACGCCGGGGCGCAGGCGCTTGATACCCAGGTGATCCAGCATCTGGCGATGGTCGGCCATCGTCGCCGGGCCCCGCTGAGCCAAGACCTGCCTGACCGGCAGAAAATCCTCAGCCAGGGCCATCTTCGTGATTGATCTTACAAGCATCATGAAGTCATCTGACCACCGATGCGAAACCTGATCCAAACCTTGAGCGCCCTGGCGCTATCCGCCCTGCTTCTCGCCCCGGCCCAAGCCGAAGAGATTCCCCGCCTGGCTCCCCAAGGCGACGCGACCCAACTGCTGGTCGACGGCAAGCCGTTTCTGATCCTGGGGGGCGAACTGGGCAATTCCACCGCCTCCAGCCTGCCCAATCTGCAAAGGCAGTGGCCGACCCTGAAAGCCTTGAACCTCAATACCGTGCTGGCCCCGGTCGAGTGGGACCAGATCGAGCCGGTCGAGGGCAAGTTCGATTTCACGGTGATCGATGGTGTGATCGCCCAGGCGCGCGCTAACGATATGCGGCTGGTCCTGCTGTGGTTCGGGGCCTGGAAAAACAGCATGTCGACCTACACCCCGGCCTGGGTGAAACGCGACGGCAAGCGCTTCCCCCTCGCCTACTCGGCGCAGGGCAAGGTGCAAGAGATCCTGTCCGCCTCAAGTCCGGCCACCCTCGCCGCCGATACCCGCGCTTTTGCCGCCCTGATGACGCACCTCAAGGCCGTTGATGGCGAAAAGCGTACCGTGCTGATGGTCCAGATCGAAAACGAAATCGGCATGCTGCCCTCGGCCCGCGACCACGGTCCGCTGGCAGAGGCCGACTTCAAGAAGCCGGTTCCCGCCGCAGTGCTTAAGGCGACAGGCAAGACCGGCACGGGCAACTGGGAGCAGGTGTTCGGCAAGAGCGATGCGACTGACGAGCTCTGGCAGGCCTGGACCTATGGCCGCTTTGTCGAGGGCCTGGCCAGCGCCGGCCAGAAGGCCTACCCGCTGCCAATGTACGTCAATGCGGCGCTGAACAAGCCGGGCGTTGCGCCTGGCGGCTATCCCAGCGCCGGCCCCCTGCCCCACCTCTATGAGATCTGGAAAGCGGCCGCGCCGTCGGTATTTCAGGCCCCCGACATCTACTATCCCGACTTTACCCACTGGGCCGCGCAGTATGACCGGCCGGGCAATCCGCTGTTCATTCCCGAAGCCGACCGGGCCGGAAAGGTCGAGGCTCCGGCCAATGCATTCTGGACCTTCGGCCAGCACGACGCGATCGGCTTCTCACCCTTCTCCATCGAAAACGTCGAGGATCCGGCTCGCAATCCGCTCTCCGGAGCCTATGCCCTGCTGCGGCAGTTGACGCCGATTATCCTGGCCAACCAGGGCAAGGGCACCATGCGCGGCTTCCGCCCTCCGGTCAGCTTCGAGGGCGTTGTCGATGAAACGCCCCAGAATCTGAAGATGGGCGACTGGCCTGTGAAGGTCACCTTCGTCGATCCCTGGACGCCCAAGGACAAGCAGACCTACGCGGCGCACGGCGGTCTGCTGATCCAGCTGTCGCCCGACGAGTTCCTGGTCGCCGGGGCCGGCGTCACCCTGACCTTCGGCGAAGGCGTGGGGCTGGAAAAGGTGACCGAGGGCCAGTTCGTTGATGGCAAATGGGTCGAGGGCCGCTGGCTGAACGGCGACGAAACCCACCAGGGCCGCCATGTGCGCCTGGAGCCGGGCAGGTTCCAGACGCAGCGGGTGAAGCTGTATCGGTATTGATCTCCCTTCCCCCTTGATGGGGAAAGGGTCGGGGATGGGGGTGACCTCGGCGGTTCAACCTCAATCCGCCTCGCCGACGTCCGACAGCGGTTGAACGCTTCGCGTTCACCCCCATCCCTGCCCTTCCCCCATCTGTTTGGACCGGGGACATCCGTGACAGGTGTTCGGAGACATCCGTGACAGGTTGAGGATGCTATTTTGCGGTCCTCAGGTCGATGGTTTTGAGACGTTGGGTCTGGAAGAAGACGTCGAAGACGCCATCGGTCTGGGTGGCTCGCAGGGCGACAGCTTTTCCAGCGAAGGCTTTTGGGACCTTGAGCGGACGGTTGGCAAAACTGAGATGGCCCCCTTGCTGGACCCGGCGAACCTGGTCGTCGGGTCCGTACTCGAAGGGCGGGATGACGGGCTGGTAGGGCCTTGGACTGTGTCGGTAGCGATCGACGGGAACCGCCATGTCCAGGGCCTGGTGAGGCCGGACCAGATTGTAGATGTCGCGCCAGTGATCGAGCGCGCGGGCCGCATGGTCGAGGGTCTCGAAGGGGGTGCTCAGGGCCTCGGCCTTTAGGGTGCGATGGAAGCGCTCGTCCTTGCCCAAGGTCTGGGGATGATAGGGCCGGGAGTGGCTGATGCGCACGCCCAGCTCGATCAGCCACACGCCCAGCGGGGTGTAGGGATCGCCGGGGCCGTTGCCCCAGGGCGAGCCGTTGTCGGTGGCGATGCGCCAGGGCAGACCATAGCGCGTAAAGGCCTGGATCAGTTGATCCTTGACGGTCTGGGTCTTCTGGTTGGCGCAGGCGGCCAAGACCACGGCAAACCTCGAGTGGTCGTCCAGCACCGTCAGGGGATGCAGTCGCCCTGAGCC
Organism: Caulobacter sp. AVps18; assembly: GCF_058681425.1. NCBI lineage: Bacteria > Pseudomonadati > Pseudomonadota > Alphaproteobacteria > Caulobacterales > Caulobacteraceae > Caulobacter > Caulobacter sp. AVps18. Next base: position 2,375,435 of record NZ_CM178737.1, on the reverse strand, counting down.
CAGGGCCACGTGGCCCTTGAAGTCCATCTGCCACAGATCGTTGGGCTGGGGATGCTCGAAGCGGATGAAAGGCTGAGCGCCGCCGCCTTCACCGCCCAGCGCCACACCACCCCGGCGCAGGATCTGGGTTACCGTCGAGGGGGCTGGAGCCTCAAGCCCCTCACGCCGCAGCACCGCCGCGATCTTGCGGCCACCCCAGGCCGGATGCTCCGCACGGACCTGAAGCGTCGCATCCTCAACCGCCGTCTCCGTGCGCCGGGGCGAGGTCCGCGGTCGGCGAGATCGCGCCTCAAGGCCCGCATCGCCTTGCTCCCGATAGCGCGCCATGAGCCGGTAGCCCAGCGTCGCGCTGACCCCGAACCGCCGGCAAAGCTCCCGCCTGTTACAGCCTTCAACCAAGGCCAGCCGTACAAACTCCCGTTTGCGATCCATCGCAGACACCCCCGTGAACGGCATCCCGACCTCCCTCTGAGATCGGAAAATGTGTCACGGATGTCTCCGAACACCTGTCACGGATGTCCCCGGTCCAAACACCATCAAGGGGGAAGGGTTCTCATTTGCCGTTCGCATAGACGCCGAACATCGCCCCGACGAAGCCGCCAGCCTTTCGGGTGCTGAGCATCGTTCCATCCGCGCCGGCCTTCAGGACCTTCCAGTCGCCCGGCTTCACGGCGTAGGCAAAGTCGTATTCCCCGCCCCGGGCGGTGATCTTCAGGTCCACCGGACCCGCGCCGACCAACGGCGTTTCCGCCACCACCACGCCATCGACGGGGTCGCTGGCCCCTGCCCTGCGCTCAAGGCGTAGAACGGGCTTGCCGGCAGAGCCGACCACACCCAGGAAATAGTAGAACTCATCGCTCTGCAGGGCCGTCAGGCCTGCGCGATCGCCATCGGCCTTGGGTGAAAAGCTAACCGTGACCTGCGCCGAAGCATTCGCATGCTGCTGACGCCGCCCCCAGAACGAGGGCTGGTCGGTCAGCTTGTCGGGGCGGGCCCGCAGGGTCAGCGCGCCCTTGCTCACCGACCACCAGCGCTCGGTGGGAATGCGCAGGGTCATCCAGTTCAGCGGCAGGTCGGGCCCCGTGAAGGTCTCGGCCGCCTTGAACGCTCCGGCGGTAGGCGGCGGCAGGACCTTCGGCGCAGGCAGGTTCGGGGCCTTCGCCGCATAGGGGATGGTCTTGCCGTTCTCGAGGATCACCGGCCAGCCGTCCTTCCATTCGACCGGCAGCAGGAAGGTCTCGCGGCCCGTGTTGTAGAGGTCGTCGCCATAGGGGCGCACGGCCAGGAAGGTGGCCCACCACTGGCCGTCGGGGGTGTCGACGATGTCGGCGTGCCCCGCCGAGGTGATCGGCAGCATGCGGTCTTTCGGCAGGCCGCGCTGGGTCAGGATCGGGTTGCTGGCGTAGGGCGTATAGGGGCCGGCGACGCTCCTGGACCGCAGGGCGACCTGACTGTGCCCCTCGGCCGTTCCGCCCTCGGCGGCGGTCAGATAGTACCAGCCGTCCTTCTTCAGGATATGCGGCCCCTCGGGCCAGATGGGCTTGGTGGAGGGATCGACGCCCTTGTCCAGCAGTACGGTCCGTGGGCCGATCATCACCTGGGCCTTGGGGTCGTATTCCTGGATCCAGATGGCGCGATGGCCGCTGTACTCGACCGGCCCGGGCGGCGCGTCATTGTTGACGATCCATGCACGGCCGTCGTCGTCGAAGAACAGCGAGGTGTCGATGCCGCCCACGCCGGGCAACCACACCGGATCCGACCACGGCCCCTTGGGATCCTTCGCCGTTATCAGGAAGTTGCCCCGGCAGTCGACGCAGGTGTTTAGGATGTAGAACGTACCTTCGTGCTCCTCAATGGCCGGGGCAAATACAGCGCGCGAGACGCCCAGGCGCTTGAAGTCCAGCATGCCGGGTCGGTCGATGGCGTTGCCGATCTGCTGCCAATGGACGAGGTCGGTGGAATGCCACACCGGGATGCCCGGGAAGTACGCAAAGGTCGAATTGACCAGATAGTAGTCCTTGCCCACCCGCGTGACGCTGGGGTCGGGGTAAAAGCCGTTCAGGATCGGGTTGCGGTACTGGCCGGGAGCGAGCTTGACCTGCGTATCGACCGGATCGGCACCTTCATAGGTGAAGTTGCGGAACTCGGCCTGGCCAGGTTTGGGCGCGGCGTTGGCGGCTGTTACGGACAGGATCAGGGCCAGCGCGGTCAGGGTCGGGCGGATCATTGGAAAGCTCCACTGAGTTGTCACTTCCCCCTCCGCGCTGCGCGCTCCTCTCCCGGAGGAGGAGGACGGCTGCGAAGCAGCCAGGAGGTGGCCTGCAGCGCCGGCCGTTAGCGCGCGGGCGCCGCCTTCAGCGCTGCGGCCACAGCCTCGCGCAGGGCCTTGGGCTGATAGCTGTCGTCATAGAGGGTCGGGCGCTTGGGCTTCTTGTCCTCGCGCAGCCACTGGTTCTGCAGCCAGGAATATTTGTCGACCATGCCCCAGGCCAGGACCTCCTTGGTCTGGCGATAGGACAGCATCATGTCGAGATAGGCCTTGGCATAGGCCGCCACCGCCGCGTCGCGCACGGCGAAGTCATAGGGCAGTCCCTTGTCGTGAACGTCGAACTCGGTGATCAGCAGGTCATAGCCCATGCCGGTCGCCTCATTGATGAAGGCTTGCCATTCCTTTTCCTGCGGCTTGCCGAACCCGGTGAAGGTGTCGGCATTTTCCGCGCCGATATGGGCCTGGATGCCCAGGGCGTCGATGGGCGTGCCGCGCTTGCGGAAGCCCTCGAGCAGCTTGAGCACGCCATACCGGTGCTTCTCGTTGCCGACTTCCCAGCTCATATAGTCGTTATAGACGAGACGCGCCTTGGGGGCGGCGGCGCGGGCGGTGTGGAAGCACAGGTCGAGGGTCTCGTGCTGACCCAGAATGTCGGAGAAGACGGTCTTGCGCAGCGAGCCGTCGGCCGGATCGACTGTCTCGTTGACCACGTCCCACGAGATCATCTGCGGATAGTGCTGGCAGACACGGTCGATATGCTCGACCAGCATGGCCTGGGCCGCCGCCTTGGGCTGGGGTCCAAAATCATGGGTCTTGATCCAGCCGGGGAACCACTGCGGGTGGTGCCAGACCAGGGTGTGGCCGCGTAGCGCCTGGCCGTTGGCCTTGGCAAAGGCGGCGATGCGGTCGGCCCGCGAAAAGTCAAAGGCCTGGGGCCCCGCCGCGCGGATCACATACCACTTCAGCTCGTTCTCGGGCACCAGCACGCCGCATTCGTGGGCCAGGATCGCGCGATACTGTGCATCCTCGAACGAGCCCGTGATCGAGCCCACCGGGCCGGCACCCACGGCGCTGCCGAACAGGATGCCCTTGGCCTTGGCGAGGCTGGCGAGAGACGGGGTCGGGAAGGATGAGGCCGCCAGGGCCGGTGTAGCCGCAAGGGTCGCCGCGGCAGCGCCCAGGGCGAAGGTCTGGCGGCGAGTCAGTCCGGGGGTGATCATCTTCCCAGCGCCTTTCAAGAAAAACCGCGCACCGCCGGGGACGATGCGCGGGGAAAAGTCAGCAGAAATCGACGAGCCCGTTGGAGGCCAGGCTCGCTTCCGGAGGTCCGCGCCGGTTCAGGGGAGCCCAAACCAGCGCGGCGCTTCCGAAACTAGAAGCTCGCGCGCATCACGAAGGTGTAGCGGCGGTCGTTCATGAACCACGAGCGGCCGGTCTTCAGCAGGCTGCTGTTGAGGACCTGGGTCGTTCTGGTGGTTTCGTTCAGCAGGTTCACGCCCTGGACGCCGATCTTCACCTTCGGATTGACGGTGTAGAAGAACGAACCGTCCAGTTGGCCGGTGGCCTCGTTCATGATCGGGGCATAGGGAATGATCACGTCACGGACGGTCAGCAGGAAGTCCGAGCGCCAGTTATAGGCCAGACGGGCCGAGACCTTGCCCTTCTCGTAGATGGCCGCGAAGTTGGCGTTGTGCGTGGACAGGCCCTGCAGCGGCAGCTTGCTGGTATCCACCGTCGTCACACGGCCGGCGCCGACATCGGGGTCGGTGGCCGACAGGGTGCTTTGCGGAACGCCCTTGCTGTCGATGTAGCTGTAGTTGGCGTTGATGCCGAACCCGTCCAGCGGCTTGGGCAGGAAGTCGTAGAACTGCTGATAGCCGATCTCGAAGCCCTTGACCGTAGCCTTCTTGTCCGAGTTGCCCGGTTGGGTGACCACGACGTCGAAGGTGGCACCGTTGTTGGTGTACGGGACCCGCCGGGTGCTGTTGAAGGCCACGTCGGTCAGTTCTTTGTAGAACATGGCCAGCGTCACCGACCCGACGGTGTCGAAGTACCACTCAACGGACGCGTCAATATTGCTCGACTGGGTCGGCTTCAGGGCGGGGTTACCAACCACGACGTTACCGCTGGGCGCGCCGTTGCTGATACCATCGCTGTTGGTGTTCAGTGCCAGGTTCAGATAGTTGCGCACCAGGCCGATTTCAGGCGGCGTAACCGTCTTGGACAGGCCCAGACGATATTGCAGGCCGTTCGGCATCGCGACTTTGACGTTCAGGCTGGGCAGCCAGTAGTCGAAGTCGGTCTTGATGGTGCTGGCAACGGTCGCCCCGTTCGCCCACGACCTGGCATTGGCGCGGACAGCCGGCGTCAAACCACAGAAGGACGACGGATTGAAGGCCGCCTTGGGTTCGGGCAGGGCCTGCCAGTCGGTGAAGGCCTTCGTACAGTCGGCTTCGGTCGCCAGACCCGTAGAGATCGGGAAGGCCAGGAAGCCGCTGCTTTCGCGGGTGGTGGTCGTATAGCGCAGGCCGACATTGCCGGTGACCCGGGCTTCGCCGATGTCGCCCTTGAAGCGCGTCATCAGATAGGCCGACTGGGTGACCTCGTTGATCGGATTGATTTCCTGCGGGCGATACGGCGTACCGGCGACGACGCCGCAACGCTGGGCCAGAGGCACCCAGTTCTGCGGGCAGCCCCCTGCAAGGCGCGTGCGCCACTCATCGCCGATCGACAGGGCGAAGTCAGACGCCGCCTTGTAGTCGGACGCGAGATTGCCGGTATAGAACAGGCGAGCCTCGGTGCCGGTCGGCAGCGGAGTCTGGCCACGCATGAAGTTGTCGAAGCCGAACAGCGCGACCTTGCTGGTGCTGTCGCTGCCGCCGCTGGTGGTGGGCGAGCCGTTGATCTGGTCGCTCATCCACACCGGGCCGCCGCTGCCCCAGACTTCGCTGAGCACACCCCAGTTATAGGACGAGAAGCGCGTGGTCTGATCGCGCTCGGCCCAACGCACACCGGCCTTCACCGAGTCGAACCAGCTGTCGTCGTTGAACTTGTATTCAACGTCGAACTTGACCGCATCTTCGGTGCCTTCCGACGCCTCGATGTGGTCCATCGCCGAGCGCCAGAAGTTGTTGTACGGGTCAGACAGGGCGCTGTGATCAGCCCGGGCGTAGGACGGACAATTGCCCCGGAAAGGCAGGCAGTTGGACTGGGTCAGACCGCTGGCGGGGGCCGAGAACTGCACCGTCGGCAGGTCGTTTCCATTCAGCTTGATCGAAGCGTTCTGGAAGGTCGAACCCCACAGGCCCATGCTGATCGCATCGACCTTGGAGTCGACGTGTTGCGCGTCAAACTGGAAGCCCCAGTTGTCGTTCGGCGTCCACTTGAAGTTGAAGCCGTAGTCCGTCGTCATGTTCGTGTTGTCTTCGTCACGACGAACATTGTTCGACTGCAGGCCGTTGATCGGCGTACGCGGATCAGAGCCGGTCTGGTCGGCGCGCCATCCGGTGTTGCCGGTGATGATGCCGTTGGTGAAGATGCCGTTGTTGTCAAACGTAAAGGTGGTGCCGTCCACCGGGCGCGAGTCACCATTGCCGGCGACGTTGTCGGTGGCGATTTCGATCGCGTGCTCAGTCCACTTGGTGGTCGATTCCGAGCGCAGGTACTGGAAGGCGGCCTGCATGGTGCCGTCATTGCTCTTCCACTGAACTGCGGCGGCCTGACCCTCGCGGGTACGCTCGCTGTCGGTGGAACGCATCGCCGCGCCGCGCGGGAACCACACGCCCTTGGTCCCGTTGCCGCAGTCGGCAGGCGAGACCCCCAGGTTGGTGCGGCAGCCGAAGTTGGACGCCTGGATCGCATTGCTGCGGGTCGCCAGCTCGGAATTGACATAGCTGACCAGGAAGCCGAGCTCGCCGATATTGGTTTCAAAACGGTCGCTGATCATGGCCGAATAGGTCGGCGTCCACGACTTGGCCATGTCGCCATAGCTGGCTTCGGCCGATACCGCGATCCGGCGGCCGCTGCTGTCGAACGGCAGGCGGGTGCGCAGATTGACGGTGCCCGAGATGCCGCCTTCGATCATGTCGGCCGAAGGGCTCTTGAACACGTCGACGCCGCCCATCAGTTCCGACGGCACGTCGGCAAAGCTGAGGCCGCGGCCGTTGTTGGCGGTGAAGCTGTCGCGGCCGTTCAGCTCAGAACGAACGAAGTTCAGACCGCGCACGACCACGCCGCTGCCTTCGACCGAGAAGTGGTCGGGATCGACGCCGGCGGCGAAGCGGTTGATCGACACACCGGGCACCCGCGACAGGGCCTCGGTGACCGAACGGTCTGGCAGAGCGCCGATGTCTTCAGCGGTGATCGAGTCACCGATAACTTCGGACGATTGCTTGAGCGCCTGCGAGCTCTTCAGGCTCTGGCGGATGCTGGTGACGACGACCTCGTCGACGACCTGGGAATCATCGGCCTTGGCGGGGGTCTGGGCAAACGCCGGGACGGCGAACATCGCCGCGCCCAGGGCCACAACCGAAGCGCCATGCTTCAGCCCTGCCATGAAGGAATAGCGTCCGCGCTCGACGCGCAGGCCACGAACTGAGTCCATAGAATTCACCTCCCCAAAATTTTGTAGCTTAGGTAGCGCTACCATTGGCCATGTTACCGTGACCATTATTGGTCAGATCATATGGAGGATCGCTCCGCCGTCAAGCGTTGCCTTCATGACGGCGGTCACGTAGCGATGGGGCGGCCGATGGTCATCCGGTCAGGCTATCGCTCGGAAAAAGCCAAACAAACGTGCATAAATAGTACAATTGTCTCGAGGGAGCGCTCACATTGGTCTGACATCGGACCTCAAGGACGGCACGGTGGTCCGATGATTTGGACAGATGACAACGCTGACAATGCGCAATTTCGCCCGAAAAGCCTGTCCGTGTAGAGACAGCAGAGAACGAACTGGGGAGTGAAGGAAACGTGGCCACGGACGACGACGGGAAAGCCCGCATCGGAAGGATCGTCATCGTCGGCGGGGGAACCGCCGGGTGGATGACCGCCGCCGGCCTCAGCGCCGTGCTGGGCGACTCGTCCGTAGCCATCGAACTGGTCGAGTCGGCCGAGATCGGCACTGTCGGTGTGGGCGAGGCCACCGTGCCCCATATCCGCAACTTCAATGCAAGGCTGGGTCTCGACGAGGCCGACTTCATGCGCAGGACCCAGGCGACCTACAAGCTGGGCATCGAGTTTCGCGATTGGGGCAAGAAGGGCGACAGCTACATCCACCCCTTCGGCGCATTTGGTCAGCCCATCGGCGGGGTGGCCTTTCACCAGCACTGGCTGCGGGCGCGCCAGCGGGGCGAAGCGGCCGACGTCGAGGCCTACAGCCTGCCCATCATCGCGGCCCGCACCGGCAAGTTCGCCCCGCCCTCCCCCGACCTGCGCTCGCTGGCTTCGACCTTTTCCTACGCCTACCAGTTCGACGCCGGCCTCTACGCCCAGTATCTGCGCGCCTATTCGGAGGCTCGGGGCGTCACCCGCACCGAGGGCAGGATCAAGGACGTGGCGCTGCGCGGCGAAGACGGCTTCGTCGAGGCCGTAGTGCTGGAGGACGGCCGGCGGATCGAGGGCGACCTTTTCATCGACTGCTCAGGGTTCCGGGGGCTGCTGATCGAGCAGGCCCTGAAGACGGGCTATGAGGACTGGACCCACTGGCTGCCGTGCGACCGCGCCGCCGCAGTGCCCTGCGAGTCGGTCGGTCCGCCAACGCCCTACACCCGCGCCACCTCGGACGACGCCGGCTGGCGCTGGCGTATCCCGCTGCAGCACCGGGTCGGCAACGGCTATGTCTATTGCAGCAGCTATATCAGCGACGATGACGCAGCCCGCACCCTGGTGGAGAAGCTGGACGGCAAGGCCCAGGCCGATCCGCGCTTCCTGCGTTTCACCACCGGCCGGCGCAAGAAGCAGTGGAATCGCAATGTCGTTGCCATCGGCCTAGCCTCGGGCTTCCTGGAACCCCTGGAAAGCACCAGCATCCACCTGATCCAGGTCGCCATCACCACCCTGCTGGAGCTATTTCCTGACAAGGCCTGCGCTCAGTCCGATCAGGACGAATACAACCGGGTCATGGACCTGGAGTTCGAGCGGATCCGCGACTTCCTGGTGCTGCACTACCACGCCACCCAGCGCGACGACTCGCCGTTCTGGCGCGACAAGGCCGCAGCGCCGATCCCTGACAGTCTGGCCTACAAGATGGAGCTGTTCCGCGAACGGGGCATGGTGGTGAAGTACCGCGACGGCTTCTTTCTGGAGCCCTCCTGGCTTGCGGTCTATCTGGGCCAGGGGGTGATCCCCAGCGGCTATGACCCCATGGCCGACACCGTCGATCCGCTTGAGGCCGCCCGCCTGCTGGCCGAGTTGAAGACCGCCGTGGAGCGCACTGCCCAGGCCATGCCGACCCACCAGGCCTTCATCGAACGCTTCTGCGATGCAAGGGCCGTGGCGTGAGCGCAGACAACTTCCCCCTGGGCCGGGTGGCCATCATCGGCGGAGGCGTCGAGGGCTGGATGACGGCAGCAGGCCTGGCCCGCGCGACGGGCGGCCGGGCGGCGATCCGCCTGGTGGAAACCGGTCCTGATCCCAGGGGTGCCTTGTCGGCCCTGCCCTCGCTGCGCAGCTTCCATGCCCTGCTGGGCCTGGACGAAGCCGCCTTGATGGCCGCGACCCAGGCGACCTTCAAGCTGGGATCGCGCTTCGCCGACTGGACGCCGGGAACAAGCTTCTGCAATGCCTTTGGCGAACTGGGAGCCAGTCTGGAAGGGGTGGGCTTTCACCACTACTGGACGCGCCTGCGCCAGTCGGGCTCCGCCCCGCCGCTGGATGATTTCAACCTGGCCGCCGTTGCTGCCCGGTTGGGCCGTTTTGCACCGCCTAGCCCCGATCCGCGCTCGCCGCTGTCTTCTATGGCCTATGGCCTGCACCTGGACGCGAGGGCCTATGTGAGGGTGCTGCGCGACCTGGCGACCCGGCGCGGCGTTGCCGTCTCGCATGGGGCGGTCGCCGAGACTCCTCGCGCCGAGACGGGTGACATCGCCGCCGTAGTGCTGACCAGCGGTGAGCGCATCGAGGCGGATCTCTTCGTCGACTGCACAGGGCCTGCCGCCCTGCTGATCGGCACCGAGCCCTTCGAGGACTGGTCCCGCCTGCTGCCGGCCGACCGGATGGTGCGGATCAGCGCCCCGGCTCGCCGCGACGCACCGCCGCTGACCGAGATCGAGGCCGCCGCCGAGGGCTGGCGCTGGCGCATCCCCCTGCGCGACCGGCTGGATAGCGGCCTTGTCTATCGCAGCGACCTGACCAGCGATGCGGCCGCGCTGAACGCGGCCAAGGTCGGCCTGCCCATTCAGGACCTGTCCGAGCCCGAGGTCCTGTCGTTCCGCAACGGCCGGCGGACGCGATCGATGGTCGGCAACTGCGTGGCCATCGGCGCGGCGGCGGGCGGGGTCGAGGCCCTGGACTCCAGCGACCTGCACCTGATCCAGAGCGGCGTCACCCGGCTGATCGCCCTGTTCCCTCGCCCCGGCGACCATGCGGTGGCGGCGGCCGAATACAACCGCCTGGGCGAGGAGACCCTGCTGCGGGTCCGCGATCTGGCTATCGCCCATTATCGCCTTTGCCAGCGGCGCGACGGGCCGATCTGGGACCTGGGCCGCGAAGGCGAAGTTCCCGAAAAGCTGGCCTATCGCCTGGCCCAGTTCGAGAGCCGCGGGCGAGTGGTGATGTATGACGAGGAAACCTTCCTGGAGCCCCACTGGATCGCCACCTTCATCGGCCATGGCGTTCTGCCCCGACGCTATGACCCGCTGACTGACCGGATGCCGCTGGACCGGGCGCGCGCTTTGCTGGAGCGTATGCGGATGATCTTCCGCCAGACGGCCGAGAGTCTGCCGACCCATGCATCGGCGCTGGCGGGCGATGTCTGAGTTCTTGTTCGAAAGTCCCGCCCGATGACCCAGAACCCCATCCGCAAGGTGCTGATCGTTGGCGGTGGTACGGCCGGCTGGATGACGGCGGCGGCCCTGTCCAAGGTGCTGACGAACGTCCAGATCACGTTGATCGAGAGTGACGCCATCTCCACGGTCGGGGTGGGCGAGGCAACGATCCCGCCGATCACCACCTTCAACCAGATGCTGGGCATCGACGAAGCCGCGTTCATGAAGGCCACCAAGGCCAGTTTCAAGCTGGCCATTGAGTTCGTCGACTGGACCCGTCCCGGCTCGCGCTACCTGCATCCCTTCGGCAGTTTCGGCCTGGATATCGAGGCCATCAAGTTTCACCAGTTCTGGCTGAAGGCCCAGAGCCAGGGCTCGGATCAGCCCATCGACGACTTCAACCTGTCGGCAACAGCGGCGCGGATGGGCAAGTTCATGCTGCCCAGCAAGGACCCGGGCCAGGTACTGTCCAGCCTGAAATACGCCTTCCATTTCGACGCCGGGCTCTATGCGCGCTTCCTGCGGACCTATTCCGAAGCCCGCGGGGTGGTCCGGCAGGAGGGGCGGGTAATCGATGTTGCCCTGCGCGGCGAGGATGGCTTCATCAGCTCGGTCACCCTGGACGGCGGACTGGAGATCGAAGCCGACCTGTTCATCGACTGCTCGGGCTTCCGGGGTCTGCTGATCCATCAGGCGCTGGACACGCCCTTCGAGGACTGGGGCCACTGGTTACCCAATGACCGGGCGGTGGCGATGCCCTGCCAGACTGGCGGCGATGGCCTGACGCCCTACACCCGCGCCACGGCCGATACGGCGGGCTGGCGCTGGCGCATCGCGCTGCAGCACCGCACCGGCAACGGCTATGTCTATTCCAGCCAGCATATCAGCGATGACGACGCCGTGGCCCGGCTGCGCGCCACCCTGGATGGTCCAGCCCTGGCCGAGCCCAATTTCATCAAGTTCCGCGCCGGGCGCCGCAAACAGATATGGGTCAAGAACTGCGTGGCCATCGGCCTGGCCTCGGGTTTTCTGGAGCCGCTGGAGAGCACCAGCATCCACCTGATCCAGGCCGGCATCACCAAGCTTCTGGCCCTGTTCCCTGATCGTGGCTTCGATCCTGCCGAGATCGCCGAATACAATCGCCTGACCATCCTGCAGACCGAGCTGATCCGCGACTTCATCATCCTGCACTTCAAGGCCAACGAGCGGCCAGAGCCATATTGGAAACAGGCCCGCGAGATGGCGATCCCGGAAAGCCTGCAACGCAAGATCGACCTATTTTCCGCACTCGGCCGCCTGTTCCAGTCGGACTATGACCTGTTCGCCGAGCCGTCCTGGATCGCCGTGATGCTGGGTCAGAACATCCGGCCGCGCGGCTATGACCCGCTGGTCGATACCCTGGACGAGCACTTGGTGCGCGGCCAGATGCAGCGTCTGGCCGCCCTGGTTCGCCAGACGGCAGAGGCCCTGCCGACCCACGAAGCCTTCATTGCCCGCTACTGCGCCTCGCCCGATTTCGAGAAAGCCTCATGACCAGCGTCAATCGCCTCCGCAAGGTCGTCATCGTTGGCGGCGGAACCGCCGGCTGGATGACCGCCGCCGCTCTGGGCCGCTTCCTCACTCGCGACGGCCAGACCAGTGTCACCCTGGTCGAGTCCGAGGCCATCGGCACGGTCGGGGTCGGCGAGTCGACCATCCCGCAGATCAACATCTTCAACCGCATGCTGGGGGTGGATGAGAACGATTTCGTTCGGAAGACCAAGGCCACCTTCAAGCTGGGCATCGACTTCGTCGACTGGAAGCAGATCGGCCACAGCTATCATCACCCGTTCGGCCCCTATGGCATCGACATGGAGGCGGTGTCGTTTCACGCCTACTGGCTGAAGCTGCAGGCCATGGGCGAAGAAGACGATCTGGGGGCCTATTCGCTCAACGCCCTGGCGGCGCGGCAGCTCAGGTTCATGCGCCCCAACGGCCAGCCCAATTCGCCGCTGGGCTCGATCGCCTACGCCTTCCAGTTCGATGCCGGCCTCTATGCGAAGTTTCTCCGCGACTATGCCGAGGCGCGCGGCATCGTGCGCCAGGAAGGCAAGATCGCCTCGGTGCAGCAGCATGGCGAGACGGGGTTTGTCACCTCGGTCACGCTGGAGAGCGGCGATGTCATCGACGGCGACCTGTTCATCGACTGCTCGGGCTTCCGGGGACTGCTGATCGAAGGAGCCCTGCAGACGGGCTATGAGGACTGGTCACAGTGGCTGCTCAATGACCGGGCCGTGGCCGTGCCCTGCGCCCTGGGCGGCTCGATGGCGCCGGTCACCCGCGCCACGGCCCGGCCGGCCGGCTGGCAATGGCGCATCCCGCTGCAGCATCGCCTGGGCAACGGCTATGCCTATTCCAGCGCCCACATTAGCGAAGACGAGGCCACCGCCTATCTGCTGGCCCATCTGGACGGCGAGCCCCTGGCCGCGCCCAACCAGATCCGCTTTACCGCCGGCCGGCGCAAAAAGAGCTGGAACCGCAATGTGGTCGCCATCGGCCTGTCAGCCGGTTTCATGGAGCCGCTGGAGAGCCAGTCGATCCACCTGATCCAGGTGGGCATCGCCCGCCTGTTGGCCATGTTCCCCGACCGCGATTTCCGCCAGCCCGACATCGACCGCTACAACCGGGTGATGGCCTTCGAATACGAGAAGATCCGCGACTTTCTGATCCTGCACTTCAAGGCCACGCAGCGGAACGACACCCCCTACTGGGACTATCTGCGTGAAATGAGCGTCCCCGACTATCTGGCCGACAAGATCGCGGTGTTCGAGAGCTACGGCCGGATCTTCCGCGAGAACGAAGAGCTGTTCAACGACACCTCATGGTTCGCGGTGATGGTCGGCCAGGGTCTCGTGCCCAAGGGCTATGACCCCATGGTCGAGGTGATGGGTGAAGATGAGCTGCGCAAGCGCATGGCCGAGATCAAGTCGGTGATCGCCCGGTCCGCCGAGGTGATGCCGGGGCACCTCGAGTTCATCAAGGCCAACTGCGACGCGATGGGATAGCGCCTGGATGGGCATCGTCTCGGCTGGATCATGATGCTCCGGGCCGCACGGAGCAATCTGTCGATCCACCTGCGCAAGCTGGAAGAGGCGGGCTATGGCGAAATCATCAAGAGCTTCCAGGGCCGCAAAGCGTTCGCGACCTGTCTGGAAGGGCTGGCTGGGCTGGTGAGCCAGGGCTGAACGCGCACACTGTGTCGTTTCGCCGCGCGCCTGCGCGATTGAGGCGTTGTCCCCTCTGACGCATGGTTGTTTTTTGAGTAATCAGGACACGCGCTCGGCGCCTAATGGATATTCTCGCCCCTGCCGCCGATCTTGAGCAGCGGCGCCTGGTTGCGCTCTGGGCGATGAACATTCTGGACACCGCCGAGGAGCCGGGCTTCGATGACCTGGTGGCAGAGGTCTCCGAAACCTGTGACGCGCCCATTTCCCTGATCTCGCTGGTCGATTCAGAACGGCAGTGGTTCAAGGCCCGGATCGGGCTGCAGGACACCGAAACGCCGCGTGAGGTCGCGTTTTGCAACCACACGATCCTGACCCCATCCCTGTTCGTCGTTGAGGACGCAGCCCAAGATCCTCGATTCGTCCGAAACGCCCTGGTTTTGGGCCAGCCAGGGGTTCGGGCCTATGCCGGGGCGCCCCTCACCACCGTCGACGGTCTGCGGATCGGCACGATCTGCGCCATCGACACAAAGCCCCGCGTCTGGTCGCCCCGCGCCCTTCGCTGCCTGCAGCGACTATCGAGGGTGGCGATGACGATGATCGAGATGCGGATCGGCGCAGACATCGCCAGTTCGCACGCCCGACACATTCAGGAGTTGCGGCGGGACGACGGGCAGTATCGAACCATCATCGCCGCCATGCGCGAGGGCGTGGTGCTGCAGGATCGCTCCAGCGTTATCGTCCAGCACAACATCCACGCCGCACGGCTGCTGGGCCTGACCAGCGACCAGTTGACGGGGCGATCGTCCGCCCACGAGGACTGGAGCCTGGTCGATGCCGATGGTGCGCCCCTGTCGGTCGAGCAACAGCCCTCCATGCAGTGCCTGACGACGGGCCAGCCTGTGCTGGACTTTGTTCTGGGCGTGAACATGCCCCAGGGCGAGCGCCGCTGGCTGACCGTCAACGCCCTGCCCATCTTCGAGGGCGACGACCCGACGCCGGCCAAAACCTTGACCACCTTCGCAGACATCACCCAGCTCAAGGTGCAGGAGGTGCAGTTGATCGAAGCCGCCGCCACTGCTGAGCGGGCGAGCGCGGCCAAGTCGACCTTCCTGGCCAATGTCAGCCACGAGATCCGAACCCCGCTGAACGGCGTGATCGGCCTGGCCAAGGCCCTGTCACGCCAGCCCATGCCCGACCGCCAGCGCGAGATGGTCGACATCATCGTCCATTCCGGCGAGACGCTGGAGCGGATCCTCAACGACCTGCTCGACATCGCCAAGATCGAGGCTTCGCGTATGGAGCTGGAGATCGCGCCCTTCGACCTGCGCGCCGAGATCCAGACCTGCACCGACCTGATGCGCCTGAAGGCCGACAGCAAGGGCGTGGGCTTCGATATCGACTTCGCGGCCGATATCGACGGCTTCTATCTGGGCGACGCCCTGCGGCTGCGCCAGGTCGTCGCCAATCTCACCGCCAACGCCATAAAGTTTACCGACCGTGGCGAGGTACGCCTGACCGTCCAGGTCCATGCGCTGATCGAAGGCTCCGACGATCGAATCCTCTCGGTGACCATCGACGACACGGGCATCGGCCTGGACCCGGAGATCCTGCCGCGCCTGTTCGAACGGTTCATGCAGGGCGATGACACGGTCACCCGGCGTTTTGGCGGCACGGGCCTGGGCCTGGCGATCTGCAAGAACCTGGTCACGCTGATGGGCGGCCAGATCGGCGCACGGCCAAGACCCGAGGGCGGCAGCACCTTCTTCTTCAACGTCCCCCTGCGCCGCGCCGACACGCCGGCCATGCTGACGGCCGACAACGACCCGCAAGCGGTGTTCGCCGGCCGCAGCTTGAATGTGCTCTTGGTCGAAGATCATCCCGTGAACCGGCGCGTGGTCGAACTGCTTCTGGAGCCTCTCGATGTCAGTCTGGTCGTGGCCGAAAACGGCGCCGAGGCGGTGGACCGGTTCCGGCTCGAGACCTTCGACCTGGTGTTGATGGACATGCAGATGCCGGTGATGGACGGCCTGAGCGCCACGGCCCTGATCCGCGGCTGGGAAGCCACCGAGGGCCGGCGTCCGACGCCCATCGTGATGATGACCGCCAACGCTTCGGCCGATCACCGCCGCCAGGCCCTGGAGGCCGGTGCCGATGGGTTCATCACCAAGCCGGTCACCCCCGAAAGCCTGTACGGCGGCATCGACGCTGCCCTGGCGATTCTGCCGGTTGCCGCTAGCGCGTGACCGGTCAGTAGGACGCAGCCTCTCCGCTGCGACGCTCCAACTGTGAAACTTGGAGTCGGCTGAGCTTAAATCCCCGGCGCGTAGGGAAAGCTCATCGCCTCATACTGCTCCAGTGTCAGCGGAGGAGCCGCCTCTCCGGCCGGCAGGGGACGTTTGGCGAAGGTCTGGAAGTAGGCCACCGAGGCGTCGCGCCACCACTGGGCTTCGGAACGCTGGATCTTCAGGAACGCCGCCACCTGGGCATGGCGCTCGGGATCGACATAGGGTGCGACGTCGCTCCAGGTGCTCTGCATGGCGTTGACGCCGGCCACGCCGCGCGAATAGCGGGTGACGAGGCCATCCCACAGGGTCTGGCCCGATTTCAGGCGATGGTCCCATGGCAGGTGGTGGAACCACAGCAGGTCCTTCTCATCGACGCATTTGAGGTCGGCAAAACAGGCCCCAACCTCGGGGGCATATTGGGCGACGGCGTTGCTACCCTTGGCGGTTCGGTCAAAGCCGATACCGTCCACACCAGCCCTGGCGTAGTAGACGCTGGTCCAGTCGGCGCGCTCGCCGCCGGCCACCCAGGGACCCGGGCCATAATGGTGGCTGCGGCCCATCTGGTGGTGCAGGCCCAGCGGCGTCATGTAGTCGACCACGGCCTCGCGCGAACCCATCATCATGCCAACGACGGGATCGACGAAACGCCTGTCGTTGCTGAACGTCATCTTCGCCCAGTCGGCGGCGATGTCGCGGGTCGAGGCGTCCGGATCCCAGGCCAGACGGCCAAAGACGTACCAGTTGGCCTGGTCAAACTGCGAACCGCTCCAATTGCGGTCTGAACCGATATTGGCGACGCCAGCCATGGCCGTCAGCTTGCGCCCCTCCAGCGAGCCGTCGATCTCCCTGGCCACCGTCGAGCCCTTGCCCTTGGCCATGGTGTCGGACCGCAGGACCTCCTCGTACATCGGACCCAGATAGGCCAGGTGGGTGGCGAACCCGAGATATTCCTTGGTGATCTGGAACTCCATGCCGAGATTGCTCTTGGGCATGGCCCCGAACAGCGGATGGAATGGTTCGCGCGGCTGGAAGTCGATGGCCCCGTTCTTGACCTGGATCACCACGTTGTCGCGGAACTGGCCGTCGAACGGCTTGAACTCGGAATAGCCCTGCTTGGCGCGATCATCTGGCTGTTCGTGCGAATAGACAAAGGCCCGCCAGATCACGACACCGCGCGAGCCCACAGCGTCGGCCAGCATGTTGGCCCCGTCGGCATGGGTGGCGCCATAGTCCTGCGGTCCGGGCTGGCCCTCGGAATTGGCCTTGACCAGAAAGCCGCCGAAGTCAGGGATCACGGCATAGATCTCGTCAGCCTTGGCCTTCCAGAACGCCTTCACCGCCGGGTCGCGCGGGTCGGCGGTCTTGAGCCCGCCAATCTCGATGGGCGAGGAGAAGCGCGCCGTCAGATAGACCCGGATGCCATAGGGCCGGAACACATCGGCCAGGGCGCCGGCCTTGGCGATCCAGGGGGCCGTCAGGCTGACGGACTTGGCGTTGACGTTGTTGAGCACCGTGCCGTTGATACCGATCGAGGCGTTGGCGCGCGCATAGTCGACATAGCGCGGATCG
This sequence comes from Caulobacter sp. AVps18, assembly GCF_058681425.1. Taxonomy (NCBI): domain Bacteria; kingdom Pseudomonadati; phylum Pseudomonadota; class Alphaproteobacteria; order Caulobacterales; family Caulobacteraceae; genus Caulobacter; species Caulobacter sp. AVps18. The sequence goes on along the minus strand of NZ_CM178737.1, from coordinate 2,358,121 downwards.
GCGCTGTAGCCGGGCAGCTTCCACCAGTCCCAGATCGATTGCCCCGCATAGCCGCGCTCGACGCTGCGATCCAGATTGTCCCAGTGGTTGAGCATCCGCAGCTTGACCTTCGGCGCTGAGGCCAGGTCGAGCTGGTCAACAGGCTGCCGGGTCTGGATCAGGGCCAGGTAGCGAAACACGCCATACAACACGCCAATGTCACGGTTGGCGGCGATCACGGTGGCCGTCTTGCCGTCGAGCCTGACGGTGCGGATCAGATAGCCTTCCTCACCCAGCATCCTGAGCGGCAGATCCAGCTTGGCGATGGCGGGCGAAGACCCAGGCGTGCCGATCAGGATCACAGAACCGGACTTGGACGAAGGCGCGCCGATCAGCCCCGTCAGGCCCCGCTCCAGTTCGCCCCTGGCCAGTTGCAGCGTAGGCGTGTCGGCGACCGGCGCGATGGCGGCGACCCGATAGCCAGCGATGGCCTCGACCGGGCGGTAGCGCAGCCACAGGTCATGTCCATCCTCGGCGCGCACCGGCAGCGGGGCCAGCAGGATCAGGCCAAGGACTAGAGTCAGCAATCGCATCTGTTCACTCTCTGAAAAGTCACGCTCTTGCCTGCAGAGGGCTGTCAGCCGCCACTGGGCGGCAGGTATCTCCCACTTAGTGGTCTGACCACTGGGTTGACAACCCATGTCGGGCCGCTAAACCGATGGGCAAGGGAAACCTGGCCTCACCGCGACGCTCGACGCTGCGCTGGCCTCTTCCCGCCGGCTCGACCCACGAAAGCGTCCCATGTCCAAGATCATCGCCGCCAGGACCATTGTGAGCAGCCCGGGACGCAACTTCGTCACCCTGAAGATCATCACCGAAGACGGGGTCTATGGGATCGGCGACGCCACGCTGAACGGCCGCGAACTGGCGGTCGAGGCCTATCTGACCGAGCACGTGATTCCCTGCCTGATCGGCCGCGACGCCCACAGCATCGAGGACATCTGGCAGTACCTGTACAAGGGTGCCTACTGGCGTCGGGGACCGGTGACGATGTCGGCCATCGCCGCCGTCGACATGGCGCTGTGGGACATCAAGGGCAAGGTCGCCGGCCTGCCGGTCTATCAGCTGCTGGGCGGGGCCTGCCGCTCAGGCGTGATGGTCTATGGCCACGCCAACGGCGAGACCATCGACGAGACCCTCAACAACGCTGCTGACTATGTGGCCCAGGGCTACAAGGCCATCCGTCTTCAGTCAGGCGTGCCCGGCGTGAAGGGCACCTACGGCGTCTCCAAGGACAAGTTCTTCTACGAACCGGCCGACAGCGACCTGCCCACCGAAACCCTGTGGTCCACCGAGAAATATCTGCGGGTCGCGCCCGAGCTGTTCAAGGCCGCGCGCGAGCGGCTGGGCTGGGACGTGCACCTCCTGCATGACGTCCACCACCGGCTGACCCCGATTGAGGCTGGCCGCCTGGGCAAGGATCTTGAGCCCTATCGTCTGTTCTGGATGGAAGACTGCACCCCGGCCGAAAACCAGGACAATTTCCGCCTGGTGCGCCAGCACACCACCACCCCCCTGGCCGTGGGCGAGGTGTTCAATGCGATCTGGGACTGCAAGCAACTGATCCAGGAACAGCTGATCGACTACATCCGCGCGACCGTGGTGCATGCGGGCGGCATTACCCATCTGCGGAAGATCGCCAGCTTCGCCGACATGCACAGCGTCCGCACCGGCTGCCACGGTGCCACCGACCTGTCGCCGGTCAGCATGGCCGCAGCCCTGCACTTTGACCTGTCGATCCCCAATTTCGGCGTCCAGGAATATATGCGCCACACGCCCGAAACCGATGCGGTGTTCCCCCACGCCTACACCTTCGCCGACGGCATGTTACATCCGGGCGAGGCCCCGGGTCTGGGCGTAGACATCGACGAGGACCTCGCCGCCACCTACCCTTACAAGCGCGCCTACCTGCCGGTCGCCCGGCGCGAGGATGGGTCGATGCACGACTGGTGATGCGCAAACGTGCGAAAATCGCATCGCAAATGAAAAGGTGAGCCAGCAGGGAGAATCTGGGTGATACTCGGTGTCAGCACGACCTGAAACGGCGCCTGCGCCACCGCGAGATTCCCAAACCGCCCCATGGCCGACAACGTCAAGCTCTACCGCCGCATCGCTGACACCGTGGCCGACGCCATCGAGGCGGGCCAGTACAAACTCGGCGATCGCCTGCCGACCGAGCGCGAGCTGGCCGAACAGTTCGGCGTCTCCCGCCCCACCCTGCGCGAGGCCATGATCGCTCTGGAAATGCTGGGCATGATCGAGGCGCGTCATGGCCTTGGCATCTATGTCACCGGCAATGTCCGCCCTGCCGCGCCCTCGGCCGAGATTGACGTCGATGTTGGCGCCTTCGAGCTGATCGAGGCCCGCCGCCTGTTCGAGGGCGAAGCCGCCGCATTGGCCGCCACCTCGATCACCGACGACCAGCTTGAGCAGCTTGAAGCCTCAATGGTCCGCATGCACGAAGAGGACGAAGTGGGCGGCGAAGACGCCGACCGCGAGTTCCACATGATCATCGCCCGCGCGACCGGCAACGGCGCGATCATCGCCACCATCGAAAACCTGTGGGACTGGCGCAACCGCTCGCCGCTGGCCCGCAACATCCTGACCCGCGCACGGGGCATGGGGCTGGAGCCGCGCATCAATGAGCACCGCCGGGTGTTCGAAGCTCTCCAGGCCCATGATCCGCACGCCGCGCGGCAAGCGATGCGCGACCACCTGGAACGAGTCATCGAACACCTGCTGCACGCCACCGAGACCGAGGCCGTCCAGAAGGCCAAGCTGGAAACCAGCGCGCGGCGCAATGCCATCGCCAAGCGGGTGGCGATCTAGGCGATAGCTGCGGCTTTGCGAAGATGGGCCATTCGCTTCATCCTTGACCATGCATTACAAATGTAATCCATAGTCCGCATCGTCAGCGATTGGGGGACTGGATGAGCATTCGAAACGGGCTGGTCGCCCTTGCTGCTTTCGCTCTCACGTCTCCCGCTCTCGCTTCGGAGACTCTTTCCGCCACGCTCAAAATCCTGTCCGAAGGCCCCGCAGCGCAGGATGACGCGATCGAACTGATCGTGCATTCCCAGCGCGTCGGCCGTGACTTCCGGATCCAGGTCACGCCACCCTACACACCGCCGATCCTGCCGGGCCAGACAGCGCCGGCGGTCTATGTTCTGGACGGCGGTTACGGCGTGGCGGGTCCGACCGGGACGCTCCTGGGCGGGGCGGGGACGATCGCCCCGGCCTATGTCATCACCATCGACTATCCGCCTGGCAGCCCGTCGACCCGGGAACGAGACCTGCTGTTTGGACCGGGAACCCGGCCGGACGGCACGGTAGCAAAGGGTGGCGGCGGCGCAGCGTTCCGGGCCTTCCTACTAGAGGAACTAAAGCCCCTTATGGAAGCCCGCTACCCGCTCGATCCCAAGGCCGCCGTGCTGTTTGGCCATTCGCTGTCGGGAATCTTCACCGCCAACATGCTGGCCGACAGACCCGAGACCTTTTCTGGCTATCTGATCGCCAGCCCCTCACTCTGGGCTGACCCCGGCGTGATAGACCGTCTCAAAGCCGTTCCCGCACGCTCCCCGGACCGCAAGGTGTTCGTCGCTTGGGGCGCGGCTGAAATGCCTCACATGATCGAGGGAGGGCAGAAGGTCTCTGCCGCAATATCGGGCGATCCAGGGCGCCTGACCCTGAAGACCAAAGCGTTCGAGGGCGAGCAGCATATCTCCTACTATCCGCTGGTCATGTCGGCGGCCCTGCCCTTCCTGCTACCGCGCGCCGCACCCATGAAGCGGCCCTCGCCGATCACGCTGACGCGGGCGCAGACCCAGCGCTATTTCGGAACCTACAGCCTGTCGGACGGCCGCAAGGTGACGATCGGCGAGGACGAGGACGGCATGCTGCTGGAGATCGAGGGCTCCGAGGCCACCAACATCCATGCCGAGGCGCTGGACCGGTTCTATATTCACGGCGTCGATGCGCGGATCACCTTCGAGGCGGGATCGGGGCCGCCCCAGTGGCTGACCTTCTATGTGAACGGCGCGAAGGCGAAAGCGGTCAGAAACTAGAAAACCGCCGACGCCCCTATCGTCGCACACTCTCCACCGGCCCCAGATAGCTGCCCGGCAGCGCACCGCGCGACAGCACCAGCCGCTGGAACACGACGCCGGGATCCACTCGCCACAACCGCACTCGGTGGGTGCCGGCCGAGGGAATGTCGAGCCGCGTGGTCAGCTTGCGGACATTGTCGGCCACCGCCTTCTCCCAGGCGCGTTCCGAACCGTCGGGGATGGTGTTGACCACCACCGGCGGCGCGTCGTCGATGGAAACCGCGAAGCTCAGGCCCTTGCCGCCCCTGAAATCCAAGCCTGGCGAAACATGGACCGTCAGGTCAGTGGGGCCGGCCTTTTCGAAGTCGACCAGATAGTCCAGCACCGGTCCCTTGCCGGGCACGCTGGATGGCGCGGTCGAGGGATAGCTGGTCACGCCCGACAGGGTGCGGCCCAGATTGGGGATGGTCTTCCAGCTGACGCCGTCGGCCGCCATGGCCCGCTCATGGTGCTGCGCCTCGATGGCCACCACACCGCCGGCCTCGACAAAGGCCCCCTTGGCCGGCGTGCGGGCTGGGTTTTCGACCACCACCGTCACCGTGACGGCCTGGCCCGCGCCTTTGATCGTGACCGGAACGCGATGGACGCCCTTGGGTGCCTGGCTCCAGTCAACGGAGACCTCCAGGCGCGTGTCACCGCCCTGCCCGGCCGGTCCACGCGCCACCTTCAGCCAGGCCGCACCGCTGGCGACCTCAAAGGTCAGCGGCGTGGCGCCTCCGGCGAAGACATCGATCCAGCGGCTCTGGACGCCGTAGCGGTGGATCAACGGCAGGTCGGCCGAGGCTTCGACCACGGCCTCGCGGCCTTCGACCGCCACACCCAGCCTCACGCCCGCCGCCGGCGTCACCGTCGTGGTGGCCGGCAGGATGTTGGCGTCCGGCTGCTGCCAGATGGTGTAGCCGATATGGGTCTGGTCCATCATGTGGACCCACTTGCCGTCCTTGATCGCGTCATGCTGCCGGGTCAGCTCGGCGTCGCGGTCGAACAGGGTCTTGACCAGGGCGGCCTGGGCATTGGCCGCCACGCGCCCCTGGGCCGCATAGAGCCGGTTGCGGCCCACCGCGATCTGCAGCCGGTTATAGTTGGCGGCGGCCTTGATCGGGAACCAGGCCAGCTGGAAGAAGGCCGCGTCAGCGTCCTTGGGCAAGGCCGCGCGCACCGCGTCCGCCCGGCGCTCCAGATCGGCCCATTGCGCTTCGATCCGTTCGGCCTCGCGGTCATTGACCAGGCTGAAGGTCGAGCCGTCGATCAGCTCGGGTTTGCGCCGGGCATTCAGCTTCGTATAGCCGTCCAGCAGGGCCGCGATCTCGACCGCCTGCGCCGCGCCGAACTGCGCCGCCGCCCAGTCGGCCGTGTAGGTGGGCAGCTTCTCCAGCGGGATCGCGTCGGGGTTCCAAGCGTAGTCGAGGAAGAACTCGGTGGGCAGCTCCATGGGCTTGAGGTCGCCGACATTGACGATCCACAGCCGGTCAGCGCCGTAGTCGTCGGCCAGCTTCATCTGTTCCCAGACCCGCTCGATCTGGTTGGTGTTCAGCCACTTGTAGTTCCGCGGACCGCCCACATAGTCGAAGTGGTAGTAGACGCCATAGCCACCCAGCCGGGTCTTGCCCGGTTCCGGCAAGCGGCGAATGTTGCCCCAGTTGTCGTCGGCAAACAGCAGGGTCACGTCTTCGGGCACACGCATGCCGGCGTCGTAATAGTCCTGCACTTCCTTGTAGAGCGCCCAGACCTGGGGGGTTTTTGCCGGGTCCCTGCCCGTCACCTCGCCGATGATCTTGCGCTGATCGGCGACGATGGTCTCCAGCAGCTGGGTGGCCGTGCCCTCGCTCATCGGCTCATCGCCGTCGCCGCGCATGCCCACCGTGACGAGGCTCTCATTGGTGCCCATGCGCTCGACGCCGGACCGCCAGAAGTCGCGCAGCACCGCTGGGTTTTTCGCGTAGTCCCAGCGGCCCTTGCCGTAGCGCTCCCACTCGACATGGGCCCGCATCATCGGCTCGTGGTGCGAGGTGCCGAGGATCACGCCCATCTCGTCGGCCAGGGGCGCGTTTAACGGATCGTCGTCATACAGGGCCTTGCCCCACATGGCCGGCCACAGATAGTTGCCCTTCAGCCGCAAGGTCAGCTCATAGACCCGCTCGTAGAAGGCGTGATTGAAGCCGCCGAACGTCTTGTTGGCCCAGCCGTACAGGGCCGGGTTCTCGTCATTGAGGAAGATGCCCCGGTACTTGACCCTGGGCTTCTGGATGTTGGCACCCGGGGCCACGAAGACGTCCGTTCTGCGGATCACCGGCGCGTCGGCCCACCAGCTCCACGGGGACACGCCCGCCCGTTCCGACAGGTCATAGGCCCCGTAGATCGTGCCGCGCTTGTCGGCCCCGGCAATGACCAGAGCCTGTTTCAGGCCCGGGCGGGGATCCTCGATCACCTGCTGCACGAAGCCGTCCCACTGGCCCTTCACGGCCGAGACGTCCAGTTTGCCCGCGGCGATCAGGGCGTCGATGGCGGCGCTCTTGCCGATCGTGCCGATGATGACGACCGGGGCGTCCTTGCCGGGAGCCTGGGTGCCGGAGAGCCTGGCCAGATCGGCGCGTACGTCCTGCACCGCCCGCAGTACGCCGGGGAAGTCCGTGACATCCGCCTCGATCCGGGCGGACCGCCCCCCCGCGATCAGCGGGAAGGCCCCTGGCGCGGCACTGACCGTAACTGCGGCCGGCTGGGCGGTGGCGGCGGCGGGGAGCGTCAGCCCGCCCACCAGAAGCAGGGCCAGCCAGGCCTTGCGCGGCGCGGAGACGCGCCGTGAAGAAGGGGGTGCGCGACGCATTGGATCAGTTCAGCTCGAGTTCGAACGGCTGGGCCGGCAGGCCACTGGAATCGAACAGGTTGAAGGTCGGGCTGTCGGCCCAGGCAAAGCGCAGCTTGGCGGTCGGTGCCCCAGCCGGGATGCTGACCACAACCGTTTGGCCCTGTATGCGGGCATCGGCCCAGCGGCAGGTCCAGCCGGCCGTGTCGCACAGCGAGAAGCCAATCACCCGGTCCGAACCCCGGGTCACCAGACTGCCGCCGATCTGGTCGAAACTGACCGTGATGCTGTCGCCGGTCCGCTTGGCCGAGACCGGGGCCGGACCGGTGGTGACTGCTTCGCCGGCGAGGCGGCGCGCGGCCAGGGCCAGACGCTTGCCGACATCCTGCTTGTTGCCCGGGTGAATGTCGGTGGGATCGCCAATATCGGTGGTGACGGCCAGGCCCGCATGCGGGTCGGCCGCGACGGCGCGGCGCTGGGCTTCTCGCAGGGCGGCGGTCGAAGACCCGCCCGGCGTCACAGCGAAGGCACCGTAGTTGGCCAGTTGCACCACCAGGGCCGGCATGTCAGGCGACTGGCCCGCCCGGCGCTCGGCCATGAAGGTCTTCAGAAGCGGCAGATAGGCCTTGTCGCGCCCGACATTGGTCTCGCCCTGGTACCAAGCCATGCCCGAATAGGCGAAGGGGCCCATCGGCGCGAGCATGCCGTTGTAGAGGGTCGAGACGCCAGCCAGGGTATCCCACGGGGCGCGGGGCGGATCACCGCCGTCGCGCGGCTCGATCCGGTAGCTCCAGGCCGTCAGCGGCAGGCGGGTGCCGTCGGCCAGCACCAGGGCGCGCTTGCCGGCATCACCGTACATCCCGCCGTTGGAGTAGACGTCAAAGGCCGAGACCACGATCGTGTTGCGCCCAGCCTTCAGGCTACCGGCCGCCAGCGGATAGGCCCGGTCCAGCCAGGCCCCCGAGGTGGCCCCGACGCCCGAGCCGTTCAGATAGGTGGTGTCCATGTCATCGATCTGGCCGAGGTTCAGGGTCGCGGCCTGCTTGGCCTGGGCGGCCGTCAGCTGCACCTCGGCCTTGAACCAGACCACGCCGTTGAAGTCGGCCAGGGCCGGCAGGCCCCAGCGCTCCCAGACGCCGAGCCCGTCCGGCGCAGCTGTCCAGTCGCCAGTCCCAGTCCACGGAGCCACAGCCGCCTGGGTGGGGTTCTTGGCCGACCACCAGCCCTTGATCGTCTCGCCCCAGCGGCGGCTCGCCACTGCCGGATCCTTGATCGACAGAGCCAGGGTCTCGACCGCGTCATCATAGCCGCCGACCGCCTTGAGGGCGGAAGGGCTCATCCAGGCCTCGATACCCGACCCGCCCCACGAGGCGTTAACCAGGCCGAGCGGGACCTTGCGGGTCTTCTGCAACTCGCGCGCGAAATAGTGGCAGACGGCCGAGAACTGGCCGACGGTCTCGCGACCAGTCGGCTTCCACACCGGCGGCTTGCCGAAGGTAGACTTGGGCGCTCGGCCCTCCGCCTTGTCGATGATGACCATGCGGATTGTGTCGTTGGGGGCGCTGCCGTTGACCTGGTTCCAGGCGTCATTGGCCCGGTCGACGGTCAGCTCCATGTTCGACTGACCCGAGCACAGCCAGACATCGCCGGTCAGGACGTCGCGCACCGTCTGGCTGGCGGTGGGCGTGCTGACCTTGAGCTCATAGGGCCCGCCGGCCGGGGTCGCGGGCAGGTCGACTCGCCAGACCCCGTCAGCCCCCGTCGTGGCTGAAGCCGTCTTGCCGGCAAAGGCGACGGTCACGGTTTCGCCCGGCTTGGCGCTTCCGAACACCGGCAGCGGGCGGTCGCGCTGCACCACCGCATGGTCCGAAAACAGGCCGTTCAGCAGATCCTGGGCCGCAGCTGGACTGGCAAGCGCGGTGGCGGCGAGTAGGCCCGTGATGGTGCGACGCATGGCTTTTTACTCCCTGTCCGTCCTATTCAGGACAGCGCGCGTGCTCTCCGTTCTCCCCGGCCTTCGCCGGGGAGAACGGCTATTTTCTTGTTACTGGCTGACAGCCTCAGGCCACCGTCAGCGTCGCAGTCTTGAGGTCCACCGAGTTGGGACCGACCATGATCTTGAAGGCGCCGGGTTCCACCACCCGCTTCATATCGAGGTTCCAGAGGCTCAGGTCAGCCGGCGTCACCTCGAAGGTCACGGTGGTCCTGGCCCCCGCCGCGAGGGTCACGCGCTTGAAGTGTTTCAGCTCCAGCAGCGGACGGGTCACCGACGCGGCGACGTCATGGATGTAGAGCTGTACAACCTCATCGCCAGCGACCTTGCCGGTGTTGGTGACATCCACCTCGACCTTGACCTTTTCACCCTGGGCGATGCTGGCCTTGGCCAGGCGCGGGGCCGAGATGTCGAAGCTGGTGTAGGACAGGCCAAAGCCGAACGGATAGAGCGGGCTGGTCTTCTCGTCGAACAGATAGCCCCGGCGAGCCGTAGGCTTGCGATTATAGAAGACCGGTAGCTGGCCGACATTGCGCGCGATGCTGACCGGCAGCTTGCCACCCGGATTGGCACGGCCAAACAGAATGTCGGCGGCAGCGTTTCCGGTCTGCTCGCCCAGATACCAGCCCTCGACGATGGCATCGGCACGCTCGGCCAGCAGGTTGATCGACAGCGGGCGGCCGTTCAGCAAGAACACGATGGTCGGCTTGCCCAGGTCGAAGATCGCCTTGGCCAGGTCGTTCTGCTGGCCCACCAGGTCCAGGCTGTTGCGGTCGCCCAGGTGATTGTCGGCCCAGGCCTCGCGGCTGGTCTGCTCGTTGTCGCCCAGCACCATAACCACGATGTCGGCTTTTTTGGCCACCTCGACGGCTTCGGCGATCAGCTTGGCGTTGACGGCCGGATCGACCGCGTCGACCGCATCAGCCGACCAGGACCGGCTCTTGGTCAGGCGGACGGCTTCAGCATAGTCCAGCGCAAAGCCTTGAGCCTTGGCTTCGGCAGCGAGGCCTTCGTGAATCGAAACCACATGCTTGGGAACGTCGCTGTAGCCGCCAATGGGGGTGTCCTTGGCGTGGGTTCCAAGCAGGGCCATGCGCTTGAACGCCTTGCCGTTCAGCGGCAGCAGGCCCTTGTCGTTCTTGAGCAGCACCACGGCCTTGCGGGCGGCTTCGCGGGCGAGAGCGATGGCTTCGGGGGTGTTGTTTTTCGCCTCGGCGGTCTTTTCGTCGGCATAGGGGTTTTCGAAGAACCCGCCCTCGAACTTCATGGTCAGGACGCGCGCAACGGCAGCGTCCACTTCGGCCAGCGGCACGCGACCGGCCCTCACCAACTGCGGCAACAGGGCATAGGCCTCGCCGTCGGGCAGCTCCACATCGACCCCGGCGTGCATGGCCATAACGGCTGTGTCTTCCAGCTTGTCGGTCAGCTGGTGGCGCGAAGTCATTTCCTTGATGGCGAAATAGTCGCTCTGGACCGAGCCCTGATAGCCCCACTCCTCGCGCAGGACCTTGGTCAGCAGCCAGCGGTTGGCGTGAGAGGGCACCCCGTCGATTTCGTTATAGGACGGCATCACCGAGCGCACCGGCAGCTCGGTCACCGCCCGCTCGAACGGCGGGAAGAAGTTCTCGCGCAGGGTGCGCTCGGCGATCTGGGCCGGACCGACATTGGTACCGTTCTCCGGCTGGCCGTGACCGGTCATGTGCTTGAGAGTAACGAACACCTTGTCCGGAGCCAGCGGCAGGGTCTTGCCCTGGAAGCCGCGAATGGCCGCCAGGCCGATCTCGGCGCACAGGTGCGGGTCCTCGCCATAAGTCTCTTCGATCCGGCCCCAGCGCGGATCGCGAGCCACGTCGACAACAGGCGCCAGGGCGATGTTCGAACCCCGGGCGCGCATCTCCTTGGCCGCCAGCGCGAAAATCTTCTCGACCAGATCCGGGTCGAAGGACGAGGCCAGGGCGATGGCCTGGGGGAAGCTGGTGGCGTCGCGGGCCACATAACCATGCAGGGCTTCGTCGTGCATGAGCATGGGAATGCCCAGGCGGGTGTTTTCCATCGACCATTTCTGGGCGGCGTTGATGTAGCGGGCGGTCTCGGCGGCGGTGCGGCCCTGGGTGCCGTCCTCGGCCCCGGCGGCGGCGCCCACCACGGCCACGGGCTTTAGGCCCCGGCGGTCGGTGGGACGCGAGATCTGGCCCAGTCCGTTGGGGAAACTCTTGCTGGCGGCCTGCGGCGAGAAATCGCCTTCGGGCGTCTGGATCGCAGCCTTGGTCAGCCAGATGCCGACCAACTGGGCGGCCTTTTCCTCCAGCGTCATGCGACCCATCAGGTCCTTGACGCGGGCATCGATAGGCTGCGCGGGGTCCTTGTAGAGCGGCTTGTCGCCGGCGGCCTTGGGAGCTGCAAAAGCCATGGCGGGCGCCGTTGCGGCGGCGATGGCGGCGAGGCTCGCGCCGAACAGCCGGCGGGTAATGGCATGGGTCATCTGGTTCGTTTCCCCGAAGGTCGCATATTGGATGCCGGCTTGAGAGCGCCGCCTTGGTCTGCACTATGGAGTCAGTTGTCAGACCACTCAAGACCAAATGTTACCGGTCTCATTCAGCCATCGCAGCGCGCTGACCGGTGGGCCCGGCCGTAGTCTTCCACCGTCGCCCCGAAACAGTCTAGGCTCTTGCGCCAGGGGGACGAACTGCCATGAGAGAGCCTATCGAGCGCCAGCGGCGCCGTACGACCCAGAGCGCGACAATCCGCGACGTGGCGGCGCGCGCGGGCGTGTCGCCCATGACCGTCTCGCGGGTCATAAATCGCGAGACCTCCGTCAAGGAAGAAACCCGGGCCCTGGTCGAACAGGCCATTACCGACCTGAACTACGCGCCCAACCCTGCTGCACGCAGCCTGGCAGGCTCGGCCCCGTTCCGCATCGGCCTGCTCTATGACAACCCCTCGACGGGCTATCTGTCGGAGTTCCTGGTCGGGGCGCTGGATGAGAGCAGCCGCACGGGCGCCCAGGTGGTCATCGAGAAATGCGCCGAACCGGAACTGGCGGGTGCCACCCTGACCCGCCTTCTGCGCACTGGCGTCGACGGACTGATCCTGCCCCCGCCCCTGTGCGAGTCGCCCCAGGTGCTGGCCGAGGTGAAAGCCGCCGGGGCCGCTGCGGTCGGCGTGGCTACCGGCACGGCCAGCGCTGACATGGCCACCATCCGTATCGACAACGAAGCGGCCGCCTTCGAATTGACCCAGCACCTGCTGGCCCTGGGCCACAAGCGTTTTGGCTTCATCAAGGGCCACCCCAACCAGACGGTCAGCCAGCAGCGCCTGGACGGCTTCATGACCGCCCTGAAGGCCGCAGGAATTCCGATGGAGGATGTCCGTGTCGAGCAGGGCTATTTCACCTATCGCTCCGGCCTCGACGCGGCCGAAAAACTGCTGGCCAGTGATGTGCGCCCCACGGCGATCTTCGCGGCCAATGACGACATGGCCGCCGCCACGGCGGGCCTGGCCCACCGCCTGGGCCTGGATATACCGGGCGACATCTCGATCGTCGGCTTCGACGACACCTCGATCGCCGCCAACATCTGGCCTCGGCTGACCACCGTGCATCAACCGATCGCGGCCATGGCCCGAGCGGCGGTTGATCTGGTGCTCGAAGAAATCCGCCGCAAACGCGACGGTATCGGCGAGCCGCGCCAACTGATGCATCCGCATACGCTGATCGTGCGCGACTCCAGCGGCCCGGCGCCGGCATAGGCACCTTTTTTCCAGAGGGTAGAGGGATTAACTCTATTGGTCTGACAATCCACCACCGCCCGCTTGCGCGCCACCATATGTTAGCGCTAACAAGTGCACTAACATGAACGAGCGCGTTTGAATGCCAGACGCTCGAGCAGGGAGATGACGCCATGGGCGTGACCCAATTCCTTCCGCAAGACTGGCGCGAATCCACCCTGCTGGGTCGGATCGACTTCGGCGACGGACCGACGCCCGTACTGGTGCGCAAAGGCCGTGTCGAAGACGTCAGCAAAATCGCCCCCACCGTCGCCGACCTGATGAACGCTTACGGCCCCGGCGCGGCCATCCCGCGCGGCGAAGACAGGGGCCCACTGGAAGCCCTCGACATCCGCGCCGTCTGGGAAGACCCGGCCGGCGAGGCGGCGGTGAAGCTTCTGGCTCCCGTTGACCTGCAGTGCCTGAAGGCCGCCGGCGTGACCTTCGCCGTCTCGACCCTGGAGCGGGTCATCGAAGAACGCGCACGCGGTGACGCCGCAGCAGCCCTGAAGATCCGCGAGCAGCTCTCGGAAAGCATGGGCGGTGACCTGCGCAGCGTCGACCCGGGCTCGGAAGGTGCCGAGCGCCTGAAGCAGACCCTGATCCGGGACGGCCTGTGGTCGCAATATCTGGAAGTGGCCATCGGCCCCGACGCCGAGATCTTCACCAAGGGCCCCACCCTGTCGTCGATGGGCTGGGGCGACCAGGTCGGCGTCCGCTCTGACAGCCACTGGAACAACCCCGAGCCGGAAGTCGTGCTGCTGTGCGACGGTTCGGGCCAGATCCGCGGCGCGGCCCTGGGCAACGACGTCAACCTGCGCGACTTCGAAGGCCGCTCGGCCCTGCTGCTCAGCAAGGGCAAGGACAATAACGCAAGCTGCGCGATCGGCCCCTTCTTCCGCCTGTTCGACGACGGCTTCAGCCTGGACGACGTCCGCAGCGCCGAGGTCGAGCTGGAAATCACCGGCCGCGACAACTTCGTGCTGAACGGCCACTCCAATATGAGCCTGATCAGCCGCGACCCTGCCGTTCTGGCCGGTCAGGCGTTCGGCAAGCAGCACCAGTATCCCGACGGCTTTGCGCTGTTCCTGGGCACCATGTTCGCCCCGATCCAGGACCGCGACACCGCCGGACAGGGCTTCACCCACAAGGTCGGCGACCGCGTGCGGGTCTCCACCCCCAAGCTGGGCGTGCTCGAGAACGAGGTCACCACCTGCGATCAGGCCAAGCCCTGGACGTTCGGCATCTCGGCCCTGATCCGCAACCTGGCCGGCCGGGGCCTGCTCTGATCATGACCTTGCCCATTCGCCTTTCGACACTCTCACAATTCAGGCCTGCCCTATGACGTCAGCCATCTATCCCAGCCTGAAGGGCAAACGCGTCGTCATCACCGGCGGCGGCAGCGGCATCGGCGCAGGCCTGACCGCCGGCTTCGTGCGCCAGGGCGCCGAAGTGATCTTCCTCGACATCGTCGATACGGACTCCATGGCCCTGGTCGATGAACTGACTCCAAACGCGGCCATCGCGCCCGTCTACAGGCACTGCGACCTGATGGACCTGGAAGGCCTGAAGGCCACCCTGGCGGAAATCGGCGACATCGACGTGCTGGTCAACAACGCCGGCAATGACGACCGCCACAAGCTGGCCGACATCACCCCCGCCTATTGGGACAACCGCATCGGCGTGAACCTGCGCCACATGCTGTTTGCGGCCCAGGCCGTGGCGCCGGGCATGGCCAAGCGCGGCGGCGGGGCGATCATCAATTTCGGCTCGATCAGCTGGCACCTGGGCCTGGAGGATCTGGTCCTCTATGAAACCGCCAAGGCCGGCATCGAGGGCATGACCCGGGCCTTGGCCCGCGAGCTGGGTCCCGACGACATCCGCGTCACCTGCGTGGTGCCCGGCAACGTCAAGACCAAGCGCCAGGAGAAGTGGTACACGCCCGAAGGCGAGGCCCAGATCGTCGCGGCACAGTGCCTGAAGGGCCGCCTCGTGCCCGACCACATCGCCTCGCTCGTGCTGTTCCTGGCCTCGGACGACGCCAGCCTCTGCACGGGTCACGAATACTGGATCGACGCCGGCTGGCGGTAGGCGACGGCGCTGCCCCCTCCGGCCCTCCGGGCCACCTCCCCCAGAGGGGGAGGATCTACGCCGAGCAGATGCTCCCCCTCTGGGGGAGCTGTCGCGGAGCGACTGAGGGGGCTACACCGACGGTGAGTGATTAAGCGGAGACCTCCATGCCCACCCCCACCTGCGTCTGGGATCTGAAAGCCACCCTCGGCGAAGGCCCGATCTGGCACGGCGACGCCCTGTGGTTCGTCGACATCAAGGGCCACAAGGTCCATCGCTACGAGCCGACCACCGGCGCCACCCAGACCTTCGACGCCCCCGACCAGGTGACCTTCATCGCCCCGATCGAGGACGATCACGCCTTCCTGGCCGGCCTGAAGGTGGGCTGGCACTATTTCGACCCCCAGGTCGGCAGCTTCACCCATTTCGGCGAGATCGAGCCGGCCCACCTCGACAACCGGCCCAATGACTCGACGGTCGATGCCCAGGGCCGACTGTGGTTCGGCACCATGCATGACGGCGAGGAGAACGCCTCCGGGGCCCTCTACCGCCTGGACGCCGAAGGCCCGCACGTCCGCATCGACGACGGCATCTGCATCACCAACGGTCCGGCGGTGAGCCCGGACGGCAAGACCCTCTATCACACCGATACCCTGGCCAAGACCATCTGGGCCTTCGACCTGGCCGAAGACGGCTCGGCCTCGAACAAGCGCGTCTTCGCCCAGGTCGAGATCGAGGATGCCTGGCCCGACGGCTCGGTGGTCGACAGCGAAGGCTATCTGTGGACCGCCCTGTGGGGCGGTTATGGCGTGCTGCGCTTCTCGCCAGAGGGCCAGATCGTCGACAAGATCCCCCTGCCCGTCCCCAATGTGACCAAGCCGTGCTTCGGCGGCCCCAACCTCAAGACCCTCTATTTCACCACCGCCCGCAAGGGACTGAGCGACGAGATCCTCGCCGCCTATCCGCAGGCCGGCGGCCTGTTCGCCGTCGACGTCGATGTCGCCGGCCAGCCCCAATACGAGGTGCGCCTTGACCGCCCCGAATAGAACGCCCCGCCGGTTCCGCTCGCGCGACTGGTTCGACAATCCCGACCATATCGACA
This sequence comes from Caulobacter sp. AVps18, assembly GCF_058681425.1. NCBI lineage: Bacteria > Pseudomonadati > Pseudomonadota > Alphaproteobacteria > Caulobacterales > Caulobacteraceae > Caulobacter > Caulobacter sp. AVps18. The sequence goes on along the minus strand of NZ_CM178737.1, from coordinate 2,342,243 downwards.
TGACCGCCCTCTATCTGGAGCGGTTCATGAACTACGGGATCACGCCGGAAGAGCTGCGCAGCGGCAAGCCGATCATCGGCATCGCCCAGACCGGCAGCGACATCTCGCCGTGCAACCGCATCCACCTGGACCTGGTGACCCGGATCCGCGACGGCATCCGCGACGCTGGCGGCATTCCGATGGAGTTTCCGGTCCACCCGATCTTCGAGAACTGCCGTCGCCCGACGGCGGCCCTGGATCGGAACCTGTCGTATCTGGGCCTGGTCGAAACCCTGCACGGCTATCCGATCGACGCCGTGGTCCTGACCACCGGCTGCGACAAGACCACCCCGGCCGGCATCATGGCCGCCACCACGGTCAATATCCCGGCCATCGTGCTGTCGGGCGGACCGATGCTGGACGGCTGGCACGACGGCGAGCTGGTCGGTTCGGGCACGGTGATCTGGCGCTCGCGTCGCAAGCTGGCGGCCGGCGAGATCAACGAGGACGAGTTCATCCAGCGCGCCGCCGACAGCGCCCCCTCGGCCGGCCACTGCAACACCATGGGCACGGCCTCGACCATGAACGCCGTGGCAGAAGCGCTCGGTCTGTCCCTGACCGGCTGCGCGGCCATCCCTGCCCCCTATCGCGAGCGTGGCCAGATGGCCTACCGCACCGGCCAGCGGATCGTCGACATGGCCTATGAAGACATCAAGCCCAAGGACATCCTGACCCAGAAGGCGTTCGAAAACGCCATCGCCCTGGTGGCGGCGGCTGGCGGCTCGACCAATGCCCAGCCACACATCGCCGCCATGGCGCGCCATGCGGGCCTGGAGATTACTGCCGACGACTGGCGCGCGGCCTATGACATTCCGCTGATCGTCAACATGCAGCCGGCCGGCAAGTATCTGGGCGAGCGCTTCCACCGGGCCGGCGGCGCGCCCGCCGTGCTGTGGGAGCTGCTGCAGAACGGCCGTCTGCACGGCGACGTGCTGACCGTCACCGGCAAGACCATGGCGCAGAACCTGGAAGGTCGAGAGACCAAGGACCGCGAGGTCATCTTCCCCTACGCCCAGCCTCTGGCCGAAAAGGCCGGATTCCTGGTGCTGAAGGGCAATCTGTTCGACTTCGCGATCATGAAGTCCAGCGTCATCGGCGCCGACTTCCGGGCCCGCTATCTGAGCGATCCGGGCAAGGAAGACATCTTCGAGGCCCGGGCCATCGTGTTCGACGGCTCCGGCGACTATCACGCCCGCATCAACGACCCGGCTCTCAATATCGACGAGCACTGCATCCTCGTGATCCGTGGCGCGGGTCCGATCGGCTGGCCCGGCTCGGCCGAGGTGGTCAACATGCAGCCGCCGGATCACCTGCTGAAGAAGGGGATCATGAGCCTGCCCACCCTGGGCGACGGCCGCCAGTCGGGCACCGCCGACAGCCCCTCGATCCTGAACGCCTCGCCCGAGAGCGCCATCGGCGGCGGGCTGTCGTGGCTGCGCACCGGCGACACCATCCGCATCGACCTCAATACCGGCCGCTGCGACGCCCTGGTGGACGAGGCGATGATCGCCGAGCGCCGCAAGGAGGGTATCCCGGCGGTGCCGGAGACCATGACCCCCTGGCAGGAGATCTATCGGGCCCATACCGGCCAGCTGGAAACCGGCGGCGTGCTGGAATTCGCCGTCAAGTACCAGGACCTGGCCGCCAAGTTGCCACGTCACAACCACTGACTGTAGCTCCGCTCTTCCCGGCCCAGGCCGGGGAGAGCGAGCGTTGCGGCTGGAAAGTTCGCGGCTTCAGGCGCCTGCAGAGCGCCGGAGCCGACCATCAGGGAGGAAGCCCATGCTGACCCGTCGCCATCTGCTGGCCACCGCTGCCACGCTGACCGCCCTCCCCGCCATGGCCGCGACGCCGGGCCCGCGACGCATCGGCCTGGATGTCCGCAAGGCCAGCGTGCCGATGGACCGGTTCTACGACCTCTCGATCGGGTCGGACTATCCGGGCACCCTGCTGCGCGACGATAGCCTGGACCAGCTGAAGACCGCCGTGGACGAGCTGGGTTTCCGCTACATCCGCTTCCACGACATCTTCCACGACGTGCTGGGCACGGTGAACAAGGCTGCCGACGGCAAGATCACCTATAACTGGACCAAGATCGACGAACTCTACGACCGTCTGCTGGCCCTGAAGATCAAGCCGTTCATCGAGCTGGGCTTCACGCCCTCGGCGATGAAGACCTCCGAGCAGACGATCTTCTACTGGAAGGGCAACACCTCGCACCCGCAGTTTGGCCCGTGGCGCGACCTGATCGACGCCTTCACGCGCCACCTGATCGGCCGCTATGGCCAGGACGAGGTCCGCACCTGGTTCTTCGAGGTCTGGAACGAGCCCAACCTCGACGGCTTCTGGGAGAAGGCGGACCAAAAGGTCTATTTCGACCTTTTTGCCCTGACCTCAAAGACCATCAAGGCCATCGACCCGGCCCTGAAGGTCGGCGGGCCCTCGACGGCGGGCGCGGCCTGGGTTCCCGAGCTTCTGGCCTACTGCCAGGTCAACAAGGTCGCCGTCGACTTTGTCACCACCCATACCTACGGCGTCGACGGCGGCTTCCTCGACGAGAAGGGCGAGCAGGACACCAAGCTGTCGCCCCATCCGGATGCCGTCATCGGCGATGTGCGCCGGGTGCGCGAGCAGATCAGCGCCTCGGCCTTCCCGACCCTGCCGCTGTACTTCACCGAATGGAGCACCAGCTACAATCCGCGGGACTCCGTCCACGACAGCTATCACAGCGCCGCCTACATCCTTTCCAAGCTCAAGGGCGTGAAGGGGATGATCCAGGGCATGAGCTACTGGACCTATAGCGACCTGTTCGAAGAGCCCGGCCCGCCGACCGCGCCGTTCCAGGGCGGCTTTGGCCTGATGAACCCGCAGGGCATCCGCAAGCCGTCCTGGTTTGCCTACAAGTACCTGAACGCCCTGCGCGGCCTGGAAATCCCCGGGAGCGATCCCGAGGTCCTCGCGGCTGTCGACGGCGGCCGGGTCGCGGCCCTGGTCTGGAACTTCGAGACCCCCGTCCAGCCGGTCAGCAACCGCTCGTTCTTCACCAAGGTCCAGCCGACCTCGGCCGCCCCGCCGGTGGCTCTGGCCCTGGACGGTCTCAAGCCAGGCCGCTACCGCCTGCAGGCGCGTCGCACCGGCTTCAAGGCCAATGACGCCTATACGGCCTATCTGGAAATGGGCGCGCCCAAGGCCCTGACCTCGGCCCAGATCAGCACCCTGAACGGCCTGACCGCCGATACGCCCGAGATTGATCGCGTGGTGGAGGTCGACGCCAAGGGCGGCTTCAGCTTCGACCTGACAATGCGTCTAAACGATCTGGTTCTGGTGACCCTGGAACCCGTTCGATAGGCCTCGGCGGCGGCCGCAAGGCTCAGGTCCCGGCCGCCGACAGCAGCAACCCCACCTGGGCCAGGGCGGCTGCCAGGGCCAGGACCAGACCGACCCACAACCGGGGTCCGGCCAGGGTCATGATCATCGGCCGGGTTGGGAAGTTAAAGGTCTGGGGCATGGCCGCATGCTTGAAGGCATGGGCCCCGGCAAAGCGTGGATCACAAACCAGCTGGGCTAGATCGCGGCGGCTGCGATAGCGGACATAGCCCATCATCGACCATTTGGGGCAGTCCTCGATCCCCCAGGTGTCAACGAGGCCGCCGACCTGGCGCGCCGCCAGGGCCGGATGGCCTCCCTTCCGGAACAGGGCCGGCAGGAACATGCGGGTATAGCCTTCCATGACCTGGCGCGCGGGCTTCAGCTCGCCGGTCGCCGGATCGGCCACCGGCCCGTCGGCCATGCGAATGACGTTGAGCATGAAGAACTCGCGCCCGTCGTCTTCCGACAGAAAGCGCTCGAGGGTCGCCAGTTCGTCGGGCCCGCCCCGGCCGACGCTGGCGGCCTTCATCCGGCCGATCAGGTCCGCGACCTCGGCCGTCGACAGCGGGCCGCGCCAGTTCACATACCAGGCCAGGAACAGGCCATAGAGACAGAGGGCGACGCCCCAGACCCAGAAGCTCGACATCGCCGCAGCCCTTCCTTCAGCCCATCACGGTTTCGATCAGCACCTGGCCCTCGAGCCCGGCATCGCGGTGGACATGGATCTCGGCATAGGCGGGCGATCCGAGGATCTCGGCCATGGCCTTGAACGACGGGTACATCATCACCGCCACCGAATCCCACGGCCCCTCGACCTCACCGATCAGCAGGCCGCGCACTTGGGCGCTGAACACCAGCTTGCCGCCGGCTTCGGCGACCATCTTGCTGACCGCCCGGCCATAGAGGGCATAGGCCTGAGCCCCGCTGAGCGTGGTCTCGCGCCCGTCGGGATAGACGGCCTGCTCGCGGAACTTCAGCAGGTTGAGCATGTAGATTGGCTTGCCGTCATCGCGCTGGAACGCGGCGAGTTGCTGGGCCGGGGTTGGGCCGTGAGCATTGGTGACCTGCATCAGAGGGCTCCAGGAAAAGCCGCCAGGATGGTTCCGGGCGAATAATATGACAACAAGCATGCCACTTGTTTGCAGGCTCTGTCACCCCGAAACTTGCACCCACTCGGCGGGGCGCTCTGGCGCTGCGCAACGCAACCCGCCACATTGAGGTTCATCAGGAGCGCAGAGACGCTCTGCCCGGAGGCTGCCGATGACCGAAACCGCCGACTACGTCCCGCCCAAGGTCTGGACCTGGAACAAGGAGAACGGCGGGCGCTTTGCCGCCATCAACCGGCCGATCGCCGGTCCGACCCAGGACAAGCCGCTGCAGATCGGCAAGCATCCGCTGCAACTCTATTCCCTGGGCACGCCCAACGGCGTCAAGGTCACGATCATGCTCGAGGAGTTGCTGGCCCTGGGCCACGCAGGCGCCGAGTATGACGCCTGGCTGATCAATATCGGGGCCGGCGACCAGTTTGGCAGCGGCTTTGTCGACGCCAACCCCAATTCCAAGATCCCGGCCCTGATCGATCACAGCGGGCAGGCCCCGATCCGGATCTTCGAGTCCGGAGCCATCCTGATGCACCTGGCTGAAAAGTTCGGAGCCTTCCTGCCCACCGAACCGGCGGCGCGGGCCGAGTGCCTGTCGTGGCTGTTCTGGCAGATGGGCAGCGCGCCCTTCCTGGGCGGCGGCTTCGGGCACTTCTACGCCTATGCGCCGGTGAAGATCGAATATGCCATCGACCGCTATGCCATGGAGGTCAAACGCCAGATGGACGTGCTCGACCGCCGTCTGGCCGAGACGACCTATGTGGCCGGCGAAGACTACACCATTGCCGACATGGCCATCTGGCCCTGGTACGGCGGCATGGCCAAGGGCGTGCTGTACGAGGCCGGCGAGTTCCTGTCGGTGCAGGACTACAAGCACGTCCAGCGCTGGGCCGACCTGGTGGGTGCCCGCCCGGCGGTCAAGCGGGGCCGCATGGTCAACCGCGTGTTCGGCGAGCCTTCAAGCCAGCTGCCCGAGCGCCACGACGCCAGCGACTTCGAGCTGCGCACGGCCGACAAGCTGAAGCCGGCCGAATAATGGAGGGGTCCCGGGCGGCATGTGCCCGGGGCGTCACAGCCACTTGGCGCGCTTGAATCGAAGGTACAACACAAGGCAAACACCGACGATCACCCCGACGGCCAGGGGATAGCCGAAGGTCCAGCGCAGTTCGGGCATGTGCTCGAAGTTCATGCCGTAGATGCCGGCGATGGCGGTGGGCACAGCCAGCATGGCGGCCCAGGCGGCCAGTTGCCGGGTGATCACGCCCTGACGCTGCTGCTCCAGCAGGGAACTGACCTCAAACACCGAGGTCAGCACGTCACGGAGGCCTTCGACCAACGAAGCGACACGGCCGATATGGTCGCGCACGTCACGGAAATAGGGTTTCACCTCGGCGTCGATGCACGGCATGTCGTGATGCTCAAGCTCGCTGGCGACCTGCTCCATCGGCCCCAAGAGCTTGCGGAACCGCATCAGCTCGCGGCGCAGGGTGAAGATCCGCGCCACTTCCGAACGGTTGAGGAAGTGATCAAGGGCCCGCCGCTCCATGTCGGCCATCTCGTCGTCAATAGCATCAACGATCGGCAGGTAGCCGTCGACGATGAAGTCGAGCACGGCGTGCAGCACATAGTCGCCGCCATGGGCCAGCAAACGGGGCGTAGCCTCAAGATGATCGCGTAGGTCAGTATGGGCCCGGGCCGAGCCGTGGCGCACCGTGATCAGGTGGCGGGGCCCCACGAAGATGTCGGTTTCGCCATACTCGATACGCCCGTCGTTCAGCTGTGCGGTCTTGGCCACCACAAACAGCTGCTCACCATAGAGATCGACCTTGGGGGTCTGGCGGGCATGCAGGGCGTCTTCTACCGCTAGGGGATGCAGGCCGAAGCGATCCTGCAGCACGGCCAACTCGGCCTTGCTCGGCTCGACCAGCCCGATCCAGACAAACTCGCCCTCGCGCGGAACCAGGTCGTCAGGCGCATCGAGGTCCAGGGTGCGGGACCGTTTTCCATCCACATAGGCGATGGCCGCAACGACGCTCATACACGCTCCAAATCCCGTGTGACGTTGGCGCTATGCCACGAAATCACCCCACGTCACAGCCGACCGGCGGGGATTTCACCCGCCCACCTGACCGGTGCTGAAGTCGAATTGCTCGGGGCGCGGCTTGCCGCCGCCGAAGCTGTAGGTGAAGCCGAAGAACACAGAGCGGAAATTGGCCGAGCGCTCCGTCCGATCACGGAGGGTCGGGGTGTCGATGACGACCCGGTCCTTCAGGGTGTCCAGCACATCCTGGGCCGTGACCACGAATGACAGCTTGTCGCTGACCTTGCGGCGATATCCTAGGTTCATCGACTGCGCGGGCTGGCGATAGCCCTGGGGCGTCAGACGCTTGCCCGAGGCGAAGGCGTTGAGCTGGAAGAAGTCATTGGGCGTGGCCTGCCAATTCAGATTGACGCGGCCCGAGACCATGGTGTCCGACCGCGTACCCGAAAAGCCCAGATTGGTCGCCGTAATCTCGTTGTGGAAGATGTTGCTGCTGAGATTGTAGGTCAGCTTGGGTGTCAGGCGACCATTGGCCGCTAGCTCCAGGCCGACGCTGTTGTTCTTGCCGAGATTTTCCTTGGTGGTCAGCAGCACGCCGTCGCCCAGTTCGCGCACCACCTCGGTGACGCTCTCCTTGTTCTGGCGCGCATAGACCGTGGCCAGATAGTAGGTCTGGGCCTTGCGATACTGCCAGCCCAGCTCATAGGAGTCAGTCTGCTGGGGCTTCAGGTCCGGATTGCCGGAGCGGTAGTTATAGGGGTCGATATAGACCCGATAAGGATTGAGGTCCTGAGCGCCCGGCCGCTGCACACGACGGCTGTAGTTGGCGCTCAACGTGTTGTTCTCGTTGAGCGTGTAGCCCATGTGCAGGCTGGGATAGACCTTGAAATAGTCGTTCTGGTTCTTCTCTTTCGAGGTCAGCTGGTTGGTGTCGATCTGCACCTGCTCGGCCCGCAGACCGCCCTGCACCGTGAAGTCGCCGAACGGCCGCTCATAGGTGACATAGGCCGCATAGACGTCCTGATCATAAAGGAAGCGGTTGGTGCGGTTGGGATCAACGATCAGTGAGCCGGGCGCCGCGCCCGTGGCACCGCGATTGTCATAGTCGTTCTGGGCGACCTCGAAATCGACACCGGCCTTCAGCTTGACGTCGCCCGGCAGGGGCTTGCTGTAATCGACCTTTAGGTTGGTGCGCGTCTGGTCGAGGCCAAAGCCCTGGGCCTCATAGACCGTGGCACCGGGGGTGTTGCGCAGGATGGCGTTGGCGTCGCGCGTGAAGTCGGTGACCTCATATTCCAGATGCGTGGTCAGCAGATGGTCGGCACCCTTCAGCTGCCGGCGCCAGTCGGCGCTGACGGCGGTGTTGTTGCGCTCCAGGCTGGCGTCCGAGGTCCGGTTGTAGGCGCGCGAGACGCCGCCCAGGGCGTTGCGGGCCGAATAGGTCTCCAAGACGTCGCTGTCGAAATTGAAGCCGCGGAAACGGACCTCGCCACTCAGGCGGTTCTGCTTGTCCAGGTCATAGTCGACCCCGCCCCGCAGGTTCAGGCCGCCGCCCTCGTTTTCCTGGGCGGCGTCATAAACGCTGGGCAGGAACAGGCCGCTGGCCGCATCAAGGGCGGAGCGGTCGATCGTCTGCACGCCCTTCTGGGTGTCATAGCGATAGCCGGCGTCGCCCGACAGGGTCAGCTTGCCCGCCCGGCGGTTGGCACTGATCCCGCCGTTGTAGCGTCCATTGGGGCCGACATTCAGGCGCACCGAGCCGGTGGTCCCAGCCTTGTTGGTCTTCTTGGTGATCAAGTTGATGATCCCGGCCGAGCCGTCAGGACGGAAAGCGGCGGAAGGGTTGGTCATCACCTCGACCCGGTCGATCTGGTCGGCGGGCAGTTGCTGCAGGGCGTCGGCCTTGCCGTCGCCGTTGAACATGCCGGACGGCTTGCCGTCGATCAGGATGGTGACATTGGCGTCGCCGCGCAGGCTGACATTGCCCTGCACGTCGACCTCGACCGAGGGGACGTTACGCAGGGCGTCAGCGATTGAGCCGGTGCGGGCCGACAGGTCATTGGCGACGCTGTAGCTGCGGCGGTCGATCGAGGTGCGCATGGCTGTGGCGTCGCTGGTCACCACCACACCCTCGACGGCGGTGGCGGCCTCGGGCTTGCCGGCCGGCGCGACCGGCGGCTTGGCGGCCGGTGCCGGGGTTGGGGCTTGCGCCTGGGCCGCGCAAGGCAGGATGATCGCAGCGGCAGCGAGAAGGGAGACTTTCAAGCGCAAGACAAGCACCTCGACAGGCCCGCCGTCGCGGGCGCGCCGGTGCGGGATCGCACGCGTAGACCGCGCCCTCTCACGGCTATCAAATGTCTTTTCGGCAATGTTTCGCTTGGCCGGCGACCTGCGTCTCCAGCGCCACGGTTTTTCAGGCTAAGGTTCGACAGCCCTCCGTCCGAATCTGGAGGTAAGCACACCGCTTGCGCGCTGATACCGGTAACACTAAGGTCCGCCACAACGAGTGGGCCAGCAAGCATCACTCAGGGATCAAACGCGGCCCACGGGCCATGGGGAGGACACCAGTGGCATCAGTATCCAGCGCCGGGCCGAGCGCCGGCATGAACGCCGACGGCGGCAAGGTGAACATGGCCTTCGTGGCCGCAATCGTCGCCGTCGCCACCATCGGCGGCTTTATGTTCGGCTACGACAGCGGTGTCATCAACGGCACGCAGGAAGGCCTGAACAGCGCCTTCAATCTCACCGAATTCGGCACCGGCCTGAACGTCGCCGCCATCCTGATCGGCTGCGCCTTCGGGGCCTTTGCCGCCGGCCGTCTGGCCGACGTCTGGGGCCGTCGCACCGTGATGATCATCTCGGCGCTGCTGTTCGTGGTCAGCGCCATCGGCACCGGCGCGGCGGACACCTCGACCATCTTCGTCATCTTCCGCCTGATCGGCGGTCTGGGCGTGGGCGCCGCCAGCGTGCTGTGCCCGGTCTATATCTCGGAAGTCACGCCCGCCAACATTCGCGGTCGCCTGTCGTCCGTGCAGCAGATCATGATCATCACCGGTCTGACCGGCGCGTTCGTGGCAAACTATGCGCTGGCCCACAGCGCCGGCAGCTCGACCGCAGAGTTCTGGCTGGGCCTGCCGGCCTGGCGCTGGATGTTCTGGATGCAGGTGATTCCGGCCGGCGTGTTCTTCTTCGCCCTGCTGACCATTCCGGAAAGCCCGCGCTACCTTGTGGCCAAGGGCAAGGAAGCCGAAGCCGAAAAGATCCTGTCGCGCCTGTTCGGGGCCGGCACGGGCGCGGCCAAGGTCGCCGAGATCCGCGCCTCGCTGAACGCCGACCACAAGCCCAAGTTCTCTGACCTGCTGGACCCGGTGAGCCGCAAGATCCGCCCGATCCTGTGGGCCGGCCTGGTCCTGGCGGTCTTCCAGCAGTTCGTCGGCATCAACATCGTCTTCTACTACGGCTCTGTGCTGTGGCAGTCGGTCGGCTTCACCGAAGACGACAGCCTGAAGATCAACATCCTGTCAGGTGCCCTGTCGATCGTGGCCTGTCTGGCGGCCATCGCCCTGATCGACAAGATCGGCCGCAAGCCGCTGCTGCTGATCGGTTCGGTCGGCATGGCCGTGACCCTTGGTGTGCTGACCTGGTGCTTCTCGACCGCCACCACGATCAACGGTGCCCTGCACCTGGACGCCAGCGTCGGCCCGATCGCGCTGGTCGCCGCCAATCTGTACGTGATCTTCTTCAACCTCTCCTGGGGCCCGGTCATGTGGGTCATGCTGGGCGAGATGTTCCCCAACCAGATGCGCGGCTCAGCCCTGGCCGTGGCGGGCTTTGCCCAGTGGATCGCCAACTTCGCCATCTCGTTCAGCTTCCCGGCCATGGCCAAGCTCAGCCTGTCGGCGACCTACGGCTTCTATGCCGCCAGCGCCGTGGTCTCGTTCTTCCTCGTTCAGAAACTGATCAAGGAAACGCGCGGCACCGAGCTGGAAGACATGGTGGGGTAAGGATTCTCTAGAGGCCCCAGAAAGCCCTCCCTCGCTTGCGAGGGAGGGTTTTTTATTGGCCGCAAGCCAGAAGAGAGTTCATAGCTCCCAAGCTCAACCCGTCATGGAGTCGCCGTTTGCTTCGACCACTGCTCCTCGCGGCAATCGCCTTCGCGCTCGCTGGATCCGCCCAGGCACAGCCCCCGGCACACGAAGCATCCGCTGCTGAACCACTGAACTTGTACCCGGAGCGCGCGAAAAGCCTGAAAGTCGGTGGCAAAGCGACGCTAGAGTGCGTGGTCAACGCCAAAGGTGAGCTTGAGGACTGCAAGGTTTTGTCCGAAACCCCACCTGAGTTCGGCTTCGGAGAGGCTGCGCTGAAAATGTCCAAGCTCATGAGAATGCAACCAAAGACGGTGGATGGCGAACCCGTCGGCGGAAGGCGCATAATAGTCCCCATCAACTTCGCCCCAACGAGGTAGGCTGCCTCGCGCCCGAGCAGTAGCTACTGGTCCGGCAATGACACCGGTAGACAATCCTGGATTCCTGCCGCTTAGTGACCGGTAACACCGCCAGCGCGGCCTCAGTTCGCGCAGCCCTGTAAAGCTTGGGAAGGATACGCCGATGGTTCAGATCAGCCGCCGCGGAGCGCTGGGCTCCCTTCTGACCGGAGCCGCCGTATCGGCGCTACCGACAGCGGGCCAGGCCGCCCAGATGGGCACCCTGCCCGGCCCCGCTCCCGCCGGGACGCTGACCTGGGCCAAGGGCGTCGAGGGCCAGCGCAAGGCCGACCTGGGGGACGGGACGTTCCTCAATCCGATCCTGGCCGGCGACCGGCCCGACCCGTCGATCCTGAAGGACGGCGACGACTACTACATGACCCACAGCTCGTTCGACGCCTATCCGGGCCTGCTGATCTGGCACAGCCGCGACCTGGTCAACTGGGTGCCCGTCGTGGCCAGCCTGAAGACCAATATCGGCTCGGTCTGGGCCCCGGAAATCTGCAAGCACCAGGGCCGGTTCTACATCTACATCCCGGCCAAATACCCCAACAACAACACCAGCTATGTGATCTGGGCCGACAGGATCGAGGGGCCGTGGTCCGAACCGATCGACCTGAAGCTGCCGCGCTATATCGACCCCGGCCACATCGTCGACGAGAAGGGCGTGCGCTGGCTGTTCCTGTCGGGCGGTGATCGCATCCAACTGGCACCCGACGGTCTGTCGACCGTAGGCAAGCCCGAGCATGTCTATGATCCCTGGCGCTATCCAGATGACTGGGACGTGGAGGGCTTTTCGCCCGAAGGCCCCAAGGTCATGAAGAAGGGCGACTACTACTACATGATCACCGCCGTGGGCGGCACCGCCGGCCCGCCGACCGGCCACATGGTCATCGTGGCGCGCAGCAAGTCTCTGGCCGGTCCGTGGGAAGATCATCCCCGCAACCCGCTGGTCCGCACCGTCGACAACACCGAGAAATGGTGGTCACGCGGCCACGCCACCCTGGTCGAAGGTCCGGCCGGCGACTGGTGGACCGTCTATCACGGCTATGAAAACGGCTTCTACACCCTGGGCCGCCAGACCCTGCTGGCCCCGGTCACCTGGACCCGGGACGGCTGGTTCGACATCGGCGGCGGCGATCTGGCGACGCCGATGCCCAAGCCCAAAGGCGGCAAGAGCGGACCGCACGGCATGGCCCTGTCGGACGACTTCAGCACCGACAAGTACGGCGTGCAGTGGAACTTCTTCGACCCCAAGCCGGGCGAGCAGGACCGCATCAACCGCAAGGACGGCGTCCTGACCCTGAAGGGCGCCGGCGAGGCTCCATCCAGCGGCTCGCCCCTGATCTTCGTCAATGGCGACCAGGCCTATGAGATCGAGTGCGAGATCGAGATCGATCCCGAGACCCGGGCCGGCCTGATCCTGTTCTATGATCGCCAGCTCTACTGTGGCCTGGGCTTCGACCAGAAGAACTTCGTCACTCACCAGTACGGTATCGAGCGCGGCCGACCGGCCAATCCGCACGGATCGAAGATGCTGATGCGGCTGCGCAATACCCGCCATATCGTCAGCTTCCACACCAGCGGCGACGGCGGCCAGACCTGGAAACGCTTTGACCGGGGCATGGAGGTCAGCGGCTACCACCACAATGTGCGCGGCGGCTTCCTGATGCTGAAGCCAGGCCTCTATGCCGCCGGCAAGGGCTCGGCGCGGTTCAAGGGGTTCAAGTACCGGGCGCTGGCGTAACCGCAGCAGCTGTCATCAAGTCAGGCGAGAAACAATGTCCCTGAAGCCCCTCCTCCTCGCTGCCACTCTGCTGGCGACGCCCTTCGCCGCTCACGCTCAGACCGCCCCCGAACCGGCACCGTTCAAATCCCCCAAGATCGTGCTGATTGGCGATTCCACCACCGCCGTGCAGGGCGGCTGGGGCCCCAGCTTCTGCGGAAAGCACGTCACCTCGTTCGTCGCCTGCATCAATCTGGCGCGCGGCGGCCGCAGCAGCGGCAGCTATCGCGCCGAGGGCTCCTGGGCTTTGGCGATGTACGAGATCCGGTCAGGCGGCTTTTCCGACACCTATGTGCTGATCCAGTTCGGACACAATGACCAGCCGGGCAAGCCGGGGCGCTCCACGGATCTGGCCACCGAGTTCCCGGCCAACATCGCGCGCTATGTCAACGAAGCCCGCGCAGCCGGTGCCAAGCCGGTACTGCTGACACCCCTGACCCGTCGGCAGTTCAAGGATGGCAAGCTGGTCGACGACCTGGGCCCCTGGGCCGCCGCCGTGCGAAAGGTCGCCGCGCAGACCCAGACCCCGCTGGTCGACCTGCATGCCCTGAGCACCGCCGCTGTCCAGGCTATGGGGCCGGTCGAGGCGATGACGTTCGCGCAGGGCGCGCCTGACCCGCGCGTCCGAGAGGCTGCAAAATCGGGCACGACCATCGAGGCCAGGTTCTATGAGCCGGCCATTCCCGGAGCCACGGTCCCGCCGGCGCCGCCCCCAGTATCCGCACCGATACAGAGCAATGCCGCTGCTGAGCCGATGGGAACGCCCAAGCAGACCTTCGACTACACCCACCTGGGTTACGAGGGAGCCGACTATTTTTCGGCCATGGTCGCCAAGGCCCTGGGCGACGCGGTTCCCGCCCTGCGTCGCCAGCTGATCCAGTAGCCTGCAAAGAAAAAGGGCGGGTCCGTGAGGACCCGCCCTTTGCCATGCGTCGAAAAGCCTGGGCTTAACGGAACAGGCTCAGAAGCGAAGACGACGACTGGTTGGCGATCGACAGCGCCTGCACACCCAGCTGTTGCTTGGTTTGCAGCGACTGCAGCTTGGCGCTTTCCTTGGCCAGGTCTGCGTCCACCAGGTTGCCAACGCCGGCGTCCAGGCTGTCTTGCAGCTTGCCGACGAAGGTCAGGTGGGTGTCGAGACCGGTCGAGTTGGTGCCCAGCGAGGCCAGCTTGTTGGTCGCCGTTTGCAGGGCCGTGCTGACCGTGGTGATCATGGTCTTGGCGGTGGCGGCGTCAGTGAAGGACGAGGTCGTCGTCAGACCAATACCCGCGAGGGTGAGGGTCTTGGCGGCGACCGTGAAGCCCGAACCGTCGTTGTTGGCCAGGAAGGTCAGCTTGGTGGTGGTGCCGTCGGCGATGCTGACGCCATTGAACTTGGCGTTGCTGGCGGCCTTGGTCACCTGATCGCGCAGGGACTCAAAGTCGGCCTTCAGGGCGCTGAACGAGGCGGTGTTCAGCGAGGTGTCGGAAGCGGCCAGGGCCTTTTCCTTCATCTTGCCCAGCAGGTCGGTGATGGTGTCGCCGGCGGCCAGGGCCACGTCGATGGTCGACTGACCGCGTTGCAGCGAGTCCTTCACCGAGTTCAGCGACGAGGCTTGCGAGGTCTGGACCTTGGCGGTCGCCCAGATGGCCCCGTTATCCTTGGCGCTGCCCACCTTTTTACCGGTGTTGATGCGTTGCTGGACGTTGGCCAGTTCGGAATTGGTGGTGTTCAGGTTTTGCAGCGCGATCAGAGCGCCGCTGTTCGTGTTGATGCTGTTCAGCGCCATTACGAAGGATCCTTCTTGGAGAGATCCGGCGTCATTTTGACAACCGGTCGGCATTTTGCCGCCCTGCAGAAAGCTCCCTAGGCAATTTATTCAGTCTGAAAGTTCGTGGTTAATGACGGGAGAATATTCAGGCGCGTCAGAGCGACAAGCTCCATTGCGATCCTAGATTTTCAAGATTCATCCAACGCAACAACGATCTAGCGCGCTGTCAGCCTCCCCACGCCTCGACGAGCTTGTGACAAAAGGTCGCAAAACGCGGACACCCCGGCTGGAACCTTTTACCGGCTGGCCGGTTTTGGCTCCAGGCTCAGGTCAGGAGGCTTCGCATGATCAGTCCGATGACCTTGGTCAGCGCCGCGCGATCGAGTTCAGGATCATTGATCGCCCGCATCACTGTCCCGTCGAAAATCAGACCGATCGCCGAGCAGCGGGCCTCGAATTCGGCGTCGGTCCATTCCGGCTTGCGGCTGCGTTCCAGCATTGAGCGCGCCAGGGTCCGCTCCTGGGCATCGGCGGCCCGGACGATGGCCGCGACCTTGGGATTGCGGGCCGCCTCCGCCAGAACCTCCAGCATCAGGGCCCCGCGTCGCGGATCGAAGCACTTTTCGACCCCATCCGGCAGGTGATCCTCAAGAGCATCCAGCAGCGTGCCCGGCTGGCTTTCCAGCTCGGCGAACTTCTCGCGCATCTCGGCCAGGTCCTGGGCCACGATGGCGGCGATGATCGCCTCCTTGTTCTCGAAGTAGCGGTAGATCTGTCCGACGCTGAGGCCGGCGGCCTTGGCGATCTCGGCCATGCTCGCCCCATGGAAGCCCGACTGGCGCACCCTTTCGCAAGCCGCATCCAGGATTTGCTGGCGACGCGCTTCCACCGATGGCCGGGCCGGAATCACCAGTTCATCCATTGAAAGTCTCGTTCGACATTACATTTCCGTTAGGTCAGCCAAAACTACCGGGCCCGGGTGTTGACTTGCGACAACCGGGCTCTTATGTCCAGCCCGCTTGAGAATGAACGTTCATTCTCAAATCGTTCACCACACACACTTCGTCAAGGGCAAGAGCCCGGCGGGCGTGCTGTCTCTCCGGGGTCTCATATGCAATTCCATCGTTCGACGGCGACCGCCGTCGTGCTCGCCGCCGTTTCGCTTTCCCTCGCCGCCTGTGGTCAGGGCAAGGGCCCCGCAGGCGCTGGCGGCATGGGCGGCGGCCCAGCAAATGTCGGCGTCGTCATCGCCCGGGTGGAGCCCGTCAGCCTGACCACCGAGCTCTCGGGCCGCACCTCGGCGGTGCTCGTCTCGGAGGTTCGTCCCCAGGTGAGCGGCATCATCAAGGCCCGCCTGTTTGAGGAGGGCGGCTATGTCCGCGCCGGACAGGCCCTCTACCAGATCGATCCGGCCACCTATCAGGCTTCCTACAACAGCGCCGCAGCAGGTCTCGCCCAGGCCCAGGCCACCTATACCGCCGCCAAACTGAAAGCCGACCGCTACAAGGCCCTGGTTGAAAGTGGCGCGGTCTCCAAGCAGGACAATGACGACGCCCAGGCCTCCAGTCAGCAGGCCGCCGCTAACGTCGCCGCCCAGAAGGCCGCCGTTGACGTCGCCCGGATCAACCTGAACTACACGCGCGTGGTCGCGCCGATCTCGGGCCGCATCGGCAAGAGCTCGGTGACCCCCGGTGCCCTGGTCACCGCCGGCCAGGTGGCGGCCCTAGCGACCGTCCAGGACCTGTCGAAGATCTATGTCGACCTGACCCAGTCCTCGGCCGAATTGCTCAAGCTGCAAAGGGACATGGCCAGCGGTCAGGTCGGTCGCTCCGGCTCGGCCCAGGTGACCTTGAAGCTTGAGGACGGCTCGACCTATCCCGTCACCGGCCGGCTGGAATTCTCGGACGTGACGGTTGACCCGACCACCGGCTCGATCGGCCTGCGCGCCACCTTCGCCAACCCCAATGGCGTGCTGCTGCCCGGCATGTACGTCCGGGCGGCCCTAAGCGCCGGCACGTCCAACAATGGAATGCTGATCCCCCAAGGCGCCGTCGCCCGTGACCCCAAGGGCGCTGCCAGCGTCATGGTGGTCGGCGCCAAGGGCCTGGCTGAGCCGCGCCCGATCACGGTGGGCCAGACCGTCGGCGACAAGTGGCTGGTGACCGGAGGCCTGAAACCCGGCGACCAAGTCATTGTCGAGGGCCTGCAGAAGGTCCGCCCCGGCGCGCCCGTCAAGGCCGCCGTCATCACCGCGCAACGCTAAGGCCTGTCTGTCATGCTTTCTCGCTTTTTCATCGACAGACCCATCTTCGCCTGGGTCGTCGCCATCGTGATCATGCTGGCCGGGGCGCTCGCCATTCGGTCATTGCCGATCGAACAGTACCCCGCCATCGCCCTGCCCCAGGTCGCGGTCAGCGCCACCTATCCCGGTGCCTCGGCCAAGACTGTTGAGGACAGCGTCACCCAGGTCATCGAGCAGAAGATGAAGGGCCTGGACGGCCTAGAATACATGTCGTCCACCAGCGACAGCTCCGGCTCGGCCACGACCACCCTGACCTTCAAGGCCGGCACCGACATCGACATCGCCCAGGTGCAGGTCCAGAACAAGCTGCAGACCGCCACCGCCCTGCTGCCGCAGGAGGTCCAGCAACAGGGCCTCAGCGTCGTCAAGTCGACCCGCAACTTCCTGATGGTGGTGGGCCTCTATTCAGACGCCAAAGGCACGACCAATGTCGACCTGGCCGACTACATCGCCGCCAATATCCAGGATCCGCTGAGCCGCGTTGAAGGCGTGGGCGATGTGCAGCTGTTCGGCGCGCAATACGCCATGCGCATCTGGCTGGACCCCGACAAGCTGGCCAGCTTCTCGCTGACCCCGGCCGATGTCACCGCCGCCATCAGGGCCCAGAACGCCCAGGTCTCGGCCGGTCAGCTGGGTGGCACGCCCGCCGCGCCCGGCGTGGCCCTGAACGCCACCATCTCGGCCCAGTCGCGCCTGCAGACCCCCGAGCAGTTCGGCGCGATCATCGTGCGCAACACCACCGCCGGCGCCATCGTCCACCTGCGTGACGTTGCCCGTGTCGAGCTGGGCGCGGAAAGCTATGTCTTCAACGCCCACTTCAACGGCAAGCCCGCAGCGGGCCTGGCCATCAAGCTGGCCCCCGGCGGCAACGCGCTGGACACCGCCGAGGCGGTCAAGGCCCGCATGACCGAGCTGTCGAAGAGCTTCCCGGAAGGCTACGAGTATGTGGTCCCCTACGACTCCACGCCGTTTGTCGAGCAATCGATCCACGAAGTGGTCAAGACCCTGATCGAAGCGGTGATCCTGGTCTTCATCGTCATGTTCCTGTTCCTGCAGAACTGGCGCGCAACCCTGATCCCGACCATCGCCGTACCGGTCGTATTGCTGGGCACCTTCGGAATTCTGGCGGCCTTCGGCTATTCGATCAACACGCTCACCATGTTCGGCGTGGTGCTGGCCATCGGCCTGCTGGTCGACGACGCCATCGTTGTCGTCGAGAACGTCGAGCGGGTGATGAGCGAAGAGGGGCTGTCGCCCGTCGAAGCCACCCGCAAGTCGATGAGCGAGATCAGCGGGGCCCTGATCGGCATCGCCCTGGTGCTGTCGGCCGTCTTCGTGCCCATGGCCTTCTTCGGCGGGTCGCAGGGCGTGATCTACCGCCAGTTCTCGATCACCATCGTCTCGGCCATGCTGCTGTCGGTGGCGGTCGCCCTGATCCTGACACCGGCGCTGTGCGCCACTCTGCTCAAGCCCGTCGCCAAGGGCCATACCATCGCCGACAAGGGCTTCTTCGGCTGGTTCAACCGCAGCTTCGATCACGCCAGCAGCAACTACCAGCGCTCGGTCCGGGGCATCCTGGGCAAGCGGGGTCGCTGGATGCTGGTCTACGGTGCCATCATCGCCGTCATGGCTGTGCTGTTCATCCGCATGCCCACCTCGTTCCTGCCCGAAGAAGACCAGGGCACCATCTACACCCTGGTCCAGCTGCCGGCCGGTGCCACTGATGAGCGCACCCAGGGCGTGCTCAAGCAGGTGGAGACCCACTATCTGAAGGACGAAGCGGTCAAGTCGATCTTCACCGTGTCCGGCTTCAGCTTCGCCGGCGCCGGGCAGAATGCGGGCCTGGCCTTCATCAGCCTCAAGCCGTTCGATGAGCGCAAGAGCGCCGACCTCAAGGCCGCCGCTGTGGCGGGCCGGGCCTTTGGCGCCTTCTCGCAGATCCGCGACGCCATGGTCTTCCCGATCGTGCCGCCCGCAGTGCAGGAGCTGGGTAATGCCTCGGGCTTCGACTTCCAGCTGCAGGACACCGGCGGCGTAGGCCACGAAGCCCTGATCAACGCCCGCAACATGATGCTGGGCATGGCCGCCCAGAACCCGGTCCTGGCCGGCGTTCGCCCCAACGGCCAGGACGACACCCCGCAGCTGCGGATCGACGTCGACCAGGCCAAGGCCGGCGCCATGGGCCTGACCACCACCGACATCAACGCGGCGCTGAGCACGGCCCTCGGCGGATCCTACGTCAACGACTTCATCGATCGCGGTCGCATCAAGAAGGTCTATGTCCAGGCCGACGCGCCGTTCCGCATGAAGCCCGAAGACCTGAACCGCTGGTATGTCCGCAACAACAGCGGAACCATGGTGCCCTTCTCGGCCTTCGCCACCACCCAGTGGACCTTCGGCTCCCCGCGACTGGAACGCTATAACGGCCTGTCGTCGGTCAACATCCAGGGTGCCCCCGCCCCGGGCAAGAGCTCCGGCGCGGCCATGGCCGCCATGGAAGAGATCGCCGCCAAGCTGCCCCCCGGCATCGGCTACGAGTGGACTGGCCTGTCGGCCCAGGAGCGGGAGTCGGGCAACCAGGCGCCCGCCCTCTACGCCCTGTCGATCCTGGTCGTCTTCCTGCTACTGGCGGCCCTGTACGAGAGCTGGTCAATCCCGCTGTCGGTGATCATGGTCATCCCGCTGGGCGTCGTCGGCGCCCTGCTGGCCACCACGCTGCGCGGCCTCAGCAACGACGTCTATTTCCAGGTCGGACTGCTGACGACCATGGGTCTGGCCGCCAAGAACGCCATCCTGATCGTCGAGTTCGCCAAGGACCTGCACGAAAAGGGCCTGGGCCTGATCGAGGCGACGCTGGAGGCCGTCCGCATCCGGTTGCGGCCGATCATCATGACCTCGCTGGCCTTCATCTTCGGCGTTCTGCCCCTTGCGATTTCTAACGGGGCTGGATCCGGGAGCCAGCACGCCATCGGTACCGGCGTCATCGGCGGCATGATCTCGGCGACCCTGCTAGCGATCTTCTTCGTCCCGCTGTTCTTCGTGATCGTCGAGACGATCTTCAAACCCAAGCCCAAGCGCGTCGATGAGGCGCCCACGATCCCGGCCGAGGGCCACTAATATGCTTCGTAACCTCACCCTGACCCTGCTGGCGGCCACGTCCCTGACCGCCTGCGCCATGGCCCCGACCACGGTTCGCCCCACCCTGCCCGTGGCCCAGTCCTGGCCCACGCCGCAGGCCGACACGGCCGCCTCGGCCGCCGACCTGGCGTGGCGGGAGGTCTTTATCGACCCCCGCCTGGCCGGGACCATCGAACTGGCCCTCAAAGAGAACCGCGACCTGCGCGTGGCCCTGCTCAACATCGAGCAAGCCCGTGCCCGGTACGGCGTGCAGCGCGCGGCTTTGCTGCCCGGGATCAACGGCACGGTATCGGGCTCTCAGAGCCGGACACCGGCTTCGGTCAGCCAAACCGGCTCGGCCATTGAGGCCGACCAGTACAGCGCCAATGTCGGCTTTGCGGCCTATGAGCTGGACCTGTTTGGCCGCGTGCGCAGCCTCAACCAGGCGGCGCTACAGAACTGGCTGGCGGTGCGTGAAAACGCCCGCACGGCGCAGATCAGCCTGATCGCTGAAACCGCCGGTGCCTGGTTGGCCCTGGCGGCCGACGAGGACCTGCTGCAGTTGGCCCGCGACACCCTGGCCGCTCGGGAAGACTCGCTGAAGCTGACCCAGAGCCGGGTCGACGCCGGCGCGGCCTCGACGCTGGACCTGCGCCAGGCCCAGACCCTGACCGAACAGGCCCGGGCCGACGTGGCCGCCTATGTCGCCCAGGTGAGCCAGGACCGGAACGCCCTGCGCCTGATCGTCGGGGCCGAGATTCCCGCCGACCTGACTCCGGCCGGCGGACTGGTGACGGCCCAGATCCTGGCCGACCTGCCGGCAGGCGTCGTCTCCGACGTTCTGACCCGTCGCCCTGACGTCCTGGCCGCAGAGCACCAGCTGGCCGCCGCCGACGCCAATATCGGCGCGGCCCGCGCGGCCTTTTTCCCGCGCATCGCCCTGACGGCCCAGACCGGCAGCGCCAGCGGCGAGCTGGGAAATCTCTTCAAGAACGGCACAGGTGCCTGGAGCTTTGCGCCCAGCATCAGCCTGCCGATCTTCGCGGGCGGTGCCAACAAGGCCGGGCTGGACAGCGCCAAGGCGGGTCAGGGCATCGCCGTGGCCACCTATGAGAAGACCGTGCAGACGGCCTTCCGCGAAGTGGCCGACGCCCTGGCGGTGCGCGACACCATCGCCGACCGGGTCTCTGCCCAGGAACGGCTGGTGGCCGCCGCCGCTGACAGCCAACGCCTGGCCAGGGCCCGCAAGGACGCCGGCATCGACTCCAGCCTGACCCTGCTGGACGCCCAGCGCACGCTCTACAGCGCTCAACAGGGCCTGATCGCCGCACGCCTGATCCGGGCTACCAACCGCGTCACGCTCTACAGGGTCCTCGGCGGCGGCGCCCCCGCCACCTGACGGACTTTGCAAGTTCCCCCGGCGACGGTCGGGGGTGTTCGCGGCGTCACCCCCCCCCCGACGCCGACGAACGGAAGAGGCGCGCTCCTCCCCCCAAACCCAGGAGTGCGCCTCTTCCCCCCTTTTTTGTGCCTCGTCACCAGGCTGGTCGCGCCAGGTCCCATTCAGACAGATCAACCTGTGAGCCCTCCCCCGACAGTACGCTTCACTTTTGCAATCGTTTGCATTATAGTTTCGCTCAATCGAACGATGCAAAGCGTTCCGGGGAGGACGTTTGATGAAAAAGCCGCTGACCTGGATCGGGATCATTTTCGCGACCTTGCTGTCCCTCGCCGCCGTTGCGACAGCCAGCGCAGCGCGCGCAGAAGACCTCTATGCTCCCCGTCCAGCTGTAAGCCTGGCCCATGCGGAGTGGTCGAAAAACGCCATCCTCTATCCGCTCAACCCCGTCACCGGTGCCCACCGTCACGGTGTCTAGGCCGACGCGTTCAGCGGCAAGGCGGTGACGCTGAACGGAACGACAGTCATGACCCTGGCAGCCTGGAGCTATCGGGTTCTGCCGCAGGGCGGCGCCGCTGTGGCGAGGTAAAGATCTACCCCTTTTGGATTAGCCTGCAGGCTCGCCCTTACAGCGGCAACTGCACCGTGCTCTTCACCTCTTCCAGCACGGCATAGGTCCGCGTCTCGCGCACGCCGGGCATCTTGACCAGGATGTCGCCGAGGAAGCCGCGATAGGCCTCCATGTCGCGTACGCGGGCCTTGATCAGATAGTCGAAGCCGCCTGCCACCATGTGGCATTCCAGGATCTCGGGCGCGCGGCGCACGGCCTTGGCGAAGTCCTCGAACACTTCACCGGTCGTGCGGTCCAGCACCACTTCAACAAAGATCAGCAGGGCACGGTCCACCTTGGCGGGGTCGAGCAAGGCCGCATAGCCGACGATAAAGCCGCGCTCGCGCAGACGCCGCACCCGGTCGAAGGTAGCGGCGGGCGACAGGTGGCACTGCTTGGCCAGTTCGGCATTGGTGATGCGGCCATCGACCTGCAAAACCTTGAGCAGGCGGCGATCGGTGTCATCAAGAGCGGAACTGGCCATTTGCGCCTTTCGTCGAAGAATATTCGGAAATTGGATTCCGAAAGCAAAGCACATTCAGTCAAAGCAGCGCTACACCCTTGTTCGCCCTAGCCGGTTTCGTAGCGTCATCATCCCCCCGATGGCGTCCGAAACCGGCCAAGGGCTATTCCCGCCCTAGCGGGAATCCCAGCGGCGCCTTTCCCCCAGGGCGTCGCCGAGAGCGGAAGGGACGCGCGTCCTCCCCCCAAGTCGCGTCCCTTCCCACCTCTCCTTTTCCGGATCATGCTGGACCTTCACCGCGCCGCCCGCGCACCGCCGCGCGCGTCTGGAGCAAAGGCGGTCAGATCGCCAATTTGACTGAAGATCATACGGCTTCAGAGCTATACAAACGAAGCACATTTGGCCCACGCGTACATATACCGTTGATCACAGACCAAGCCGCCAGGTCGGGCCCTGCCCGCGAAGACGGCCAGCGACAGGGACGCACATGACCGACTGGGACAGCCTCGACGACGGCAAGTATCGCGACGAAGCGGCCGTGATCACAGACCTTCTGGCCGCCAACGCCCTGTCCAGCGAGGACCGCGCCGCCGTCCGCGCCGAGGCCGAGGCCCTGGTGCGCGGTGCCCGCCGCAGCGTCCGCAAGCAGGGCGTGGTCGAAAGCTTCCTGCAGGAGTTCAGCCTGGGCACTCGCGAGGGCCTGGCCCTGATGTGCCTGGCCGAGGCCCTGCTGCGCACGCCAGACGATGACACCCGCGACAAGTTGATCGCCGAGAAGATCGGCTCGGCCGACTGGGCCAGCCATCTGGGCGGCTCAGACAGCCTGTTCGTCAACGCCTCGACCTGGGGCCTGATGCTGACCGGCAAGATCGTCGAGCCCGACGAAGAAGCCCAGACCAACCTGCCCGGCTTCATCAAGAAAATCGCCGGCCGTCTGGGCGAGCCGGTGATCCGCGCCGCCGTCGGCCAGGCCATCCGCATCATGGGCGAGCAGTTCGTGCTGGGTCGCACCATCGAGGCGGCCATCAAGCGCGCCGCCAGCGACGGCGACATGTGCAGCTTCGACATGCTGGGCGAAGGGGCCCGCACCGCCGCCGACGCCGAGCGCTATGAGAAGTCCTATGCCGACGCCATCCTGACCGTCGGCAAGCTGTCGAACGGTGTGGGTCCCGAGGCCGGCCACGGAGTGTCGGTCAAGCTGTCGGCCCTGACCCCGCGCTATGAGGCGACGCAAGAAGCCCGCGTCTGGGACGAGCTCTATCCCCGCGTCCTGCGCCTGGCGCTGATCGCGGCGAAATACGACATCAACTTTACCATCGACGCCGAAGAAGCCGACCGCCTGGCCCTGTCGCTGAAGCTGCTGGACCGCCTGTGCCGTGAGCCGCAGCTGGGCGACTGGAAGGGTCTGGGCCTCGCCGTTCAGGCCTATCAGAAGCGCTGCCCCCAGGTGGTGGCCCGCCTTTCCGCCCTGTCGCAGGAGACCGGTCGTCGCCTGATGGTCCGGCTGGTCAAGGGCGCCTATTGGGACAGCGAGATCAAGCGCGCCCAGGTCGCCGGCCGGCCAGACTATCCGGTCTATTCCACCAAGCCCGCCACCGACCTATCCTACCTGGTCTGCGCCAAGACCCTGATCGACGCCGCCCCGCACCTCTACGCCCAGTTCGCCACCCACAACGCCCACACCCTGGCGGCCGTGGTGCGCATGGCCAAGAACGCCGACGTCAAGATCGAGCACCAGCGCCTGCACGGCATGGGAGAGGCGCTCTACAAGGCCGCAGACGACCTCTATGACGGCATCACCCTGCGGGCCTATGCCCCGGTAGGCGGCCACGAAGACCTGCTGCCCTATCTGGTCCGCCGCCTGCTGGAGAACGGGGCCAATACCAGCTTCGTGCACGCCCTGCTCGACGAGCGGGTGGCCGTGGAAAAGGTGGTCGTCGATCCCATCGACGCGGTCGAGGCTCACCCCGACCGCCACGCCAAGATCCCGACCCCGATCAAGGTCTATGGCGAGCGGCGCCAGAACGCCGCCGGTATCGACCTGTCGATCAAGGCCGAACGCGAGCGCCTGTCCGCCGCCGTTGCAGCGCTTGACGGCATGACCCTGCAGGCCGGTCCGCTGATCGGCGGCAAGCTGATCGCCGGGGCCACGCCGCTGCCGGTCGTCAGCCCGACTGATCACGGCCGCGTGGTCGGCGCGGTGTCGGAAGCGCAAACTCCCCAGATCGACCAGGCCTTTGCCCTGGCTCGCGCCGCGCAACCGGTCTGGGACCGGGCCGGCGGGACCGAGCGCGCCCGCGTGCTGCGCGCCATGGGCGACGCACTTGAGGCCAATATCGACCGCCTGATCGCCATCCTCTCGCGTGAAGCCGGCAAGACCCTGGCCGACGGCATTGCCGAGGTGCGCGAGGCGGTCGACTTCTGCCGCTACTATGCGGTGCTGGCCGAGGACCAGTTCGGCGAAGGCGAGCTGCTGAAGGGCCCGGTGGGCGAGACCAACGTCCTGCGGCTGGCCGGTCGCGGCGTCTTTGTCTGCATCAGCCCGTGGAACTTCCCGCTGGCCATCTTCACCGGCCAGATCGCGGCGGCTCTTGCGGCCGGCAACGCGGTGTTGGCCAAGCCCGCCGAGCAGACCCCGCTGATCGCCGCCGAGGCGGTGAAGCTCTATTACGCGGCCGGCCTGAACCCCGACCTGCTGGCCCTGCTGCCGGGTCGCGGCGAGACGGTCGGCGCGGCCCTTACCGCCCATCCGGGCCTGGACGGCGTGGCCTTCACCGGCGGCACCGACACCGCCTGGCGGATCAACCAGACGCTGGCCGCCCGCCAGGGCCCGATCGTGCCGTTCATCGCCGAGACCGGCGGGCTGAACGGCATGTTCGTCGACACCACCGCCCAGCGCGAGCAGGTGATCGACGACGTCATCGTCTCGGCCTTCGGCTCAGCCGGCCAGCGCTGCTCGGCCCTGCGCCTGCTGTTCCTGCCCCGCGACACCGCCGATCACATCATTGAGGGCCTGAAGGGGGCAATGGACGCCCTGGTGCTGGGCGATCCGGCCTCAGCGACCACCGATGTCGGACCGGTGATCGACGCTGAGGCCAAGAGCGCGCTGGAGACCCATCTCGACCGCCTCAAGCGCGAGGCCAAGGTGCTGCACGCCCTGCGGACCCCGGCCGTCGGCACCTTCTTCGCGCCCGTTCTCGCGGAAATCCCCGCCGCTGACTTCCTCGAACGCGAGGTGTTCGGCCCCGTCCTGCACGTGGTCCGCTACCGGCCAGAGGATCTGGAAAAGGTGGCCGAAGCCCTGGCGGCCCGCCGCTATGGCCTGACCCTGGGCATCCACTCACGGATCGAGAGCTTTGCCGCCGACGTCCAGCGCCTGGTCCCGGCCGGCAATACCTATGTGAACCGCTCGATGACCGGCGCGGTGGTCGGCGTCCAGCCGTTCGGCGGCGAGGGCCTGTCGGGCACCGGCCCCAAGGCCGGCGGCCCCCACGCCCTGCTCCGCTACGCCGTCGAGCGGGCCGTCAGCATCAACATCACCGCCCAGGGCGGCGATCCGGCGTTGCTGAATTTGTGACACTCGCCCCCACCTGACCGGCTTTGCCGGTCGTACGCCCCCAGAGGGGGCGGATGAGAGCATCTTCCCCCTCTGGGGGAGGAGCGCCGCAGGCGCGGAGGGGGCAAGTTTGCCCCCTACCGCCCTCGCAGCCACGGGGCCAGCCGGTCCTGCACCGGCTGGTCGATATAGGTGTGGAACAGCCAGGCCGCGCCGTAGGCGATCGGGAACGAGGCCGCCCACATGAGCCACTGCCAGCCGATGCCGATGGGCACGGTGTCGATCAGCTTGTGAACCGCGCTCCAGTAGATCACGCCGACGAAGATGTGGGTGATGAACAGGGCAAACGACAGCTTGGCGCCCTGCTCGATCCAGGCGCGGGGCTGCTTCACCGGCAGGCGGCCGGCGCCCAGGATGATGGCGGCGATAAAGGTCAGGCTGGGCAGGTCGAAGATCAGCACATTGGGCAGGGCATAGCGGTCCAGCACCTGCCAGGCCACCAGCAGCGCCGCGCCACCCCACAGCAGGATGCGGGCGGCCTTTTCCGACGGCCAGTCCATCTCGACGGCCCGCGCCAGGCACAGACCCAGGATGAACAGCGGCAGGGCTCGCACCACGCCAAACTGCAGGCGCAGGTCGGCCAGGGCCTGGTCGAACAGGTGACGCGACAACACCTCGAAACCGATCACGGCCGCCGCGCCGATCAGCGGCAACAGAGCCGGATGGCGCACCCGGTTGGCGGCCCGCCACAGGAACGGGAACAGGGCATAGCAGACGATCAGGGCCGACAGCGACCAGCTGGGCAGGTTCCAGCCGTCGCTTGGAAAGCCCCAGGCGTGGATCAGCAGGGCCTGGATCGGTAGCTGGTCCCAGGCAAAGCGGCTGGGCTTGTGGGCGTCGGTGCCGATGGCGTTCAGCGCCACCACCAGCAAGGCCATGGCGGCCAGCACCATCAGGTGCCCCGGCCAGACGCGGGCGGCGCGGCGCAGCCAGAACCGCGCGGGCGAGACGCGGCCCGAAAGGGTCGAGGCGCCGTAGGCCCGGCCCAGCACATAGCCCGACAGGATCAGGAAGAAGTCGGTGGCCAGGAAGCCGCGCGAGAACACCTGATGGAAGCGCTCGATCCGCAGCGGCCCCTCGGCCCCGAAGTGGTAGAGCACGATCAACAGCGAGGCCAGAAAACGCAGGAAATCCAGCGCGCCGCCCCGCAGGGCGGATTTGGTGCGGGCCAGGACCGGCGTCGCGGGAGCTGAGGGCGTGTCTGAAACGGTCACGGCCATGGCCTTAACAAAGCCAGCCCGCCACGAAAAGCCGCCGCGTAGCTTCGACCTTGCGGTACGGGCGCGCGCCGCCTATCTGTAACCTCTACTGTTTCCGAAGAGACACCTCCATGACCCGCATGCCCGCCCTGTTCGTCGGCCACGGCTCGCCGATGAACGCCATTGAGGACAACGCCTGGAGCCGAGCCTGGAACCAGATCGGCGCCGCCCTGCCCCGGCCGCGTGCCATCGCCATGGTCAGCGCCCACTGGGAGACGCGCGGGGCCACCGCCGTCAGCGCCTCGCCCGCGCCGGAAACGATCCATGACTTCGGCGGCTTTCCCCAGGCCCTGTTCGATGTGCAGTACCGCGCGCCGGGCGATCCCGACCTGGCGGCGCAGATCGGCCAGATCCTGTCGCCCGACCAGGTCGTGCAGCACCCCACGCGCGGCCTGGACCACGGGGCCTGGGGCGTGCTGCTGCCGATGTATCCGCAGGCCGACATCCCGGTGGTGCAGATCAGCCTGGATCGGGGCCGCGACAATCGCTGGCACTATGAGGCTGGCCGTCGCCTGTCGGCCCTGCGCGATGCGGGCGTGCTGCTGATCGGCAGCGGCGACATCGTCCACAACCTGCGCGCCGCCGACTTCCGCCGCCCCGAGGCCCCACTCTGGGCGGACCGCTTCAACCAGGCCGCCAAGGCGCTGATCGCGTCAGGCGACCACGACGCCCTGATCGACTGGCAGTCCCTGGGCCCCGACGCCGACCTGTCGATCAACAGCGCCGAGCACTACCTGCCCCTGCTCTATGTGCTGGGCGCGCAGCAACCGGGCGAGCCGGTCAGCTTCTTCACCGACGACGTATTCGCGGCCATCTCGATGACGGGCGTCAGGATCGGGTGACGCCATAAACGCGAACAACGCCCGTGCCGGGGGGAGCACGGGCGTTGCGCTTAGGGGACGCTGGGGCCGGCCGGGGGGAGGAAGCCGGGTTGTCCGCGTCGAGTTATAGATTGGCGGGCGAACGGGGCTTCGCAACGGCGCGACTGGGGTCATTTCGCGGTCGGATTGTTGCAGGCACGAGCCTAAGCGCCGCAATCGTCAAGCTTCAGCCGCAATCTGGCGCAGGGCGCGCTCGAAATACTCCGCCGGCTGCCCGCCCGAGATCAGATAGCGGTCATTGATCACCACGGCGGGCACAGAGCTGATCCCCGCGCCATGCCAGGCACGCTCGGCCTCGCGAACCTCCTGGGCATACTGGCCAGACTCCAGCACAGCTCGCGCCGCCGCCCCGTCCAGCCCCACCTTCTCCGCCGTCGCGACCAGAACCTCATGGTCGGCGGGGCTGAGCCCGTCGGTGAAATAGGCCGCGAACAGGGCGCGTTTCAGAGCCGCCTGCCCTCCGACGATCCCGGCCCAGTGCAGCAGGCGATGGGCATCGAAGGTGTTGTAGATTCGGCTGGTCTCGCTGGTCTTCATCGTGAACCCCACCGAGGCCGCCCGCTCATGGATAGCCTTGCGGTTGACCGCTGACTGCTCGGGGGTGGCACCATACTTCTCGCCGATATGCTCGACGATGTTCTGGCCTTCGGGCGGCATGTCGGGATTGAGCTCGAAGGGCTGGAAGTGGATCTCCGCCTCGACCAGATCGCCCACCCGCTCAAGCGCTGTCTCAAGCCCGCCCAGACCAACGATGCACCAGGGGCACGAGATGTCGGAGACAAAGTCGATCTTGAGGGGCTTGGACACGGGCGCGGCTCCAGGAATGGCGTTGGACAGGATATAGGATCACCAACCCGCTCAGGCCACCTGGGTCGCCGTCCCTCCCACCATGTACCAGGTCAGCGACAGGCCGCAGATCGCGCTGGCCGCCAGATAGCCGCCGGTCCTGCGCCAGGTGAAGACCCCGATTACGGCGATCAGGGCCGTCAGCGGCAGGAACTGGATGGCCACCACTGTCGACAGCGGGTCAAAGGCCGTCGGCAGGCGGCCGGTCAGGAACAGGGCCCCATAGTCCAGGCCCAGCAGCAGCAGGAAGCCGCCGCTCAACGCCAGGATGGCGCTGGCATACTGCGCGGCAGCACCCTCGCCCGCCACCGGGATCCGCGCCAGCAGAGTGCGCAGGGTGACGCCGAAGGCCAGGGTAAAGGGCGCCAGATAGATCAGGGCCAGTCCCGCCTGGTCAGGGCTAAGCCGCTTGAGCGCCACGACCCAGAACCGGAAATCGACCAGGAACAGGCGGTGGACCAGCTCCAGCGCCCCATAGACCGCAGCTACGCTGAACAGTCCGATCAGCAGCGAAAGGCCCAGCTTGCGGGTGAATACAGGCTTCTCCAGCTTGCCGATCGCGCCGAGCGCCAGGGTCAGCAGCGCGCCCAGAACGGCCCAGGTCAGGACCTGGTTGGTGATCCCCTGCTTGAGGATCGCATTGGGCTTCAGGGCAAGCATGCCAAGGGTAAAGAACGGAAAGAAGGTCAGGGCCGGCAGGATGGCGGTCAGGGCCAGCCCGCCCCACCATCCCCGGTCGCGTTGCGTCACGGTGGTCTGCGGCGCGTTCCGTAACGGGGCGAATAGCGGCAGGGCCAACAGCGTCTCGAAGATGCCCAGCAGCAGCACGACAGCACCAATCAGAGCCAGGCCCGTGCCAGCCTCTTTCCACATCCAGATCTGATCGCTGGACGGGCGCGGGGTGCCGCCTTTCAGGGTCAGGGCGAACCAGTCCAGGGCATGGCCGACGGCGGCGGGCGAGAGATGGTCGCCTGGATGGGTGGTGGAAGGTGTCTGCAGGGTGCGCGCTGTCCCGGCGGCGATCGAGCCATAGACCTTGCCCGGTTCGACGACGGACGTGGTCCCGAACACGGCCTGCAGTTTTGGACTTCCCGTCACGTCCTGCGCGCGGTCAACGCCCCACATCAGCTTGGAGAACTCGTCATAGCGGCTGAACACGAGGGCGAGGTTGCGCGGCCAGGTCGGCGAGCCCTCGGCGGCGAACGGCGCGCCGGTGGACGAGCCCTCCAGCACCACAGACCTGTAGGCGTCCGGCATCGTGGCGGCGGCGGCCAGCACCGTCCAGCCACCCATGCTGTGCCCTTCCAGACCGATATTGTCCGGATCGACAGTCTTGAGACTGCGCAGATACTTCAGGCCGTCCGGACCGCCAAAACCGTTGGAGAAGGCCGCGCCGCCGCTATAGCCGTGTCCGGTCTGGTCCAGCGCCAGCACCACATAGCCGCGCCTCGCGAACTCGATGGCGAACGGGCTCTGGGTCTCGCGGGAATTGATATAGCCGTGCACGGCCAGCACCCCGGGGGCCGGCGTGGCGGCTGTAGCGTTGGGCGGCGTGTAGACCAGGCCGCTCATCACCGTTCCGCCGGTTCCGGCGAAGGTCACCTCGGTGACCTTGATTCCCCCCGCCGTCTGAACCTTCCCGGCCAGGGCACCGCCCCCCAGCACCAGGACAATACCCAGCAGCAACAGCAGCCATGGCTTGCGCATGAACTCGTCTCCCCCAAGCCGATCGTTCGCCGGCCTTGGGGGAGAGCCTAGAGGAGGCGGGGGGAATGTCGAATCTGGCCCAACATCAACTTGTCATCCCGGAAGCCCCGCAGAGGCTATCCGGGACCCAGGGGCGACCGCTTTGCGTTGGCCCTGGGTCCCGGCGCTCCGCTACGCTACGGCCGGGATGACAAACTAATTTTCGAGATCAAACCAGCGCCCCGGCCTTCTCCGCCGCCGCCAGCCGCTCGGCCATGCCGGAGCCGTAAATCCGCTGCACGCGCTCCAGCACCCTGGCCGGCGCGGTCTCGGGGCGACCGGCGTCGAACGGCGGGGCGGGCGCGTATTCAACGGCCAGCTGGATGGCCTGGGCGACCTCCTCCCCGGCGATCTCGGCGGCGATGGTCAGGGCAAAATCGATGCCGGCCGTCACCCCGCCACCGGTGAAGATCTTGCCGTCGCGCACCACACGGGCCGGGTCGGGAATGGCGCCAAACAGCGCCAACTGATCGCGCCAGGCCCAGTGGCAGGCCGCCCGCTTGCCCTTCAACAGGCCCGCAGCCCCCAGCACCAGCGAGCCGGTGCAGACCGAGGTTACATAACGGGCGCCTGCGGACAGGCGGCGGATCTCATCAAGGAAGGCGCCGTCGGCCATGGCCTCCGTCGTGCCAAACCCGCCCGGCACGACCAGCACGTCGCACAACTCCAGATCAGCCAGGCGCGGCAGGTGCGCGAAGATCAGGCCGTCGGCCTCGATCTCGCCGCCCGCCAGGCTGGCCACCGTGACTCTGGCACCCGGAAGGCGGCACAGGATCTGGTGTGGCCCGGTGAAATCCAGATGGGTGACGCCCGGAAACAGGGCGAAGACGATGCTCAGGGGCTGTTGCTCGGCCATGGGGACATCTCCGTTTGACGCCCCATCATCCCGCGCCTAGCGTCTGGCGGAAATGACATAATTCCCTCGGATCCCGCCATGCCTCGCACGATCGGCTTCCTCGTCTATCCCGACTTCCAACTGCTGGACGCCACGGGGCCGATCGCCACCTTCGAGATCGCCTCGCGCTTCTCGCCCGGAGCCTACCGGCTGGTGTTCCTGTCGCGGGACGGCGGCATGATCGCCAGCTCATCGGGGATGGCCGTAGCGACCATGGCGCTGGCCGAAGCCCCGCCGCTGGACACCCTGCTGGTGGCCGGCGGTGACGGCGTTCGGGCTCCGGCTTCTTGCCCGGTCACCCTGGCCTATGTGCGTGACACGGCCAAGACGGCCCGCCGCGTCGCCAGTGTCTGTTCGGGAACCTATGTCCTGGCGGAAGCCGGCCTGCTGGACGGCAAGCGCGCCACCACCCACTGGAGCCGCACCCGCGACATCCAGAAGCGCTATCCCGCCATCCGCCTGGAGCCCGACCGCATCTTCGTGCAGGACGGCAAGATCTGGAGTTCGGCCGGCATCACCGCCGGTATCGACCTGTCCCTGGCCCTGATCGGCGCGGACGAGGGCGAGCCCGTGGCCCGCCGAGTGGCCCAGCAGCTGGTGGTCTATCATCGCCGCCCCGGCGGCCAGTCGCAGTTCTCGGCCCTGATCGACCTGAAGGCCCAGCGCTTCGACACCCTGCTGGCCTGGGCCCGCGAAAACCTGGCCGAGCCGCTGACCGTCGAACAACTGGCCGAAAAGGCCGCCATGAGCCCCCGCAACTTCGCCCGCCTGTTCGCCGCCGAAACCGGCGTCACCCCGGCCAAGGCGGTCGAGCGCCTGCGCGTCGAGGCGGCCCGCGCCCTGCTGGACAGCCAGCCTCTTCAGGTCGAAGACGTGGCCCTGGAGACGGGCTTTGGCGACGCCGAACGCATGCGCCGGGCCTTTATCCGGGCATTCGGCCAGCCGCCCCAGGCGCTGCGGCGGCGCGCGAGGGCCTGAGGCCTTTCACACCGGCGTCGGTTGCGCGTCGCTCTTGTCGCCCAGCACCACCACGAAACTGCCCGCCAGGATCATCAGGCCGCCGATGGCCAGGGCTGCCGTCAGGTGATCGCCAAACAGCATCACCCCCAGAACGGCACCCATCATCGGCTCGATATTGATGAACACCCCGGCGCTGGCGCTGCCCACGCGCGACAGGCCGTACTGCCAGGCGGCGGTGGCGAACAGGGTCGAGAGACCGCCTTGGGCAATGATCCCCGACCAGGCGACGGGAGAAAGGTCCAACCTGGGCGGGCCGTGCATCAGCAGCACGATGGGCAGCAGAACAACCGCGGCGACGATCACGGTCACCGCCGGCACGGCCATCGGGTCGGCGGGCTTGGGCGCGCGGCGCATCAGGATGATCCACGCCAGGAACAGCAGCAGGGCCCCCAGCGACAGGGCGACGCCGAGGGGCGATCCGGCTCCATCAGGCTTGCCGGCGATCAGGGCTGCGCCCAGGGTCGCGCCCGCCACGCCCAGCCAGGCAGCGCGGCTGACCGGCTCGCCCAGCAGGCGGGCCGAGATCGCGATCAGGGCCGGCATGGCCCCGACCAGCAGGGCCGCAAGGGTGACGCTGACATGGGCCAGCCCCTCAAACTGCACCAGAAAGGCCACGGCATACAGCGCCCCACCGGCCAGCAGCACGGGCGAAGCAAACAGGGCCAGGGCTTCCTTGCGCAGGACGAACGGGATCGAGACCACCGCCGCCACAGCAAAGCGCAGCAGCACCATATGCGCGGCGCTGGTTTCGTTCAGCACCAGCTTTCCCAACGGGAAACCCAGGCCCCAGAGAATCCCGGCGGCGGCCAGGGCGAGGAAGGCGAGACGGTTCATCGCCGCTAACTGAACCATTCGCCTCGCCTGCGCCACCCCGGCGGGTGCCCTCTACTGACAGCCGCTGGCGCCAGGCGCGCAGATCAGCCTCTTGACTTCCGTAGCGAAAGAAAACGAACCTCAAGGCTCATCCCCCGGAGCTTTCCCGCGTGACTGCCTATACCGACCTCATTGCCGGCATGACCGCCACCGATACCGGCCACCTCGCCCAGGTCACTGACGACTGGAAGCAGGGGCGCACCACCTATGGCGGGCTATCGGCGGCCCTGTGCGTCGAGGCGGCGCTGAAGACCCTGCCGGATGCCCCGCCCCTGCGCTCGGGCCAGTTCGCCTTCATCGGCCCGGCGGCCGGCGAACTGGCCATCGAGACCAAGGTGCTGCGCCAGGGCAAGTCGACCGTGTTCGTAGGCGTCGATCTGGTGGGCGAGCAGGGCCTGGCGACGCGGGCCATCCTGACCTTCGGCGCAGCCCGGGAGTCGGCCGTCAACTACAGCGACCTGCCCTGCCCCGCCGTCGCCCCGCCGGCCGACTGCGAGTTCTTCTTTCCTCCCGGCGCGGGTCCGGGCTTTTCGGGCCAGTTCGAGGTGCGGATGGCCGGCGGTACACGCCCCCTGTCGGGCCAGCCGCCGGAATACCTGCTGTGGATCCGCCACCGTGATCCGGCCGCGACCTCGCTGTCAGCCCTGATCGCCCTGGCCGACACCCCGCCCCCGCCCGCCATGGCGCAATTCCCGAAGTTTGGCCCGATCTCGACCATGACCTGGTCGATCGACATTGTGGGCCTGCCGGCCGAGGGCGACGACGGCTGGCGCCTGTTGCGCAGCACCGCCGAGACCATCGGCGAGGGCTATTCCACCCAGGGCATGATGCTGTGGGACGCAGCCGGCGCGCCCCTGATCGCGGCCCGGCAGAACGTGGCGGTGTTTGTGTGAACTCGCCCCCACCTGACCTGCTGCGCAGGTCGTCCGCCCCCATAGGGGGCAGATGAGATCGTCTTCCCCCTATGGGGGAGGAGGATGCGCAGCATCCGGAGGGGGCCAGTGCGCCGGAAAGACCCAAACCGCAAAAACGTCCTCGAACAGGCTTGGCGCAGGGCGCCGTTTGCCGCCATGCTTCTGCTGCGCGGTCGTCCATTGGAGTCGGCCACCGGGGGATTTGCATGACCAAGACCGTGTTCCTGGCCGGAGCGGCCATCACCGCCCTGCTGGCCGCCCCCGCATCGGCGCTCAGCCAGCCCCGTACGGCGATCGCGGTCACCCAAGGCTACCTGGACCAGATCAAGGCGCGTAACGACACCCTGAACGCGGTGATCGCCGTGAACCCCGCCGCCCTGACCGAGGCGACGGCGCTCGACGCCGAGCGGCAGGCCGGCAAGGTGCGCTCGGCCATTCACGGCCTGCCGATCCTGCTGAAGGACAACATTGAGGCCAATGACGGCCTGGCCACCACAGCCGGCTCACTGGCTCTGAAGGACAATGTCACGGGCCGCGACGCGCCTCTGGTCAAGGGCCTGCGCGACGCCGGGGCGGTGATCCTGGGCAAGGCCAACCTGTCGGAATGGGCCAATATCCGCTCGAACCACTCGATCAGCGGCTGGAGCGCGATCGGCGGCACGGCCCGCAACCCCTATGCCCTGGACCGCAGCGCCTGCGGATCGTCCAGCGGCTCGGGCGTGGCCGTGGCAGCGGGTTTGGCCTGGGCGGCCATCGGCACCGAGACCGACGGCTCAATCACCTGCCCGGCGGCGGTCAACGGCCTGGTCGGGCTGAAGCCTACCGTGGGTCTGGTCTCGCGCACCCACATCATTCCGATCAGCCACAGCCAGGACACCGCCGGGCCGATGACCACGACGGTCCAGGACGCCGCCGACATCCTGACCGCCATCGCCGGCTCCGACCCCGCCGATCCGGCGACAAAGGAGGCCAAAGCTCGCAAAACCGACTACGGCAAGGGTCTCGACAAGACCGCCCTGAAGGGCGTGACCCTGGCGGTGGCGCGGTTCTACACCGGCTATTCGCCCAAGACCGACGCGGTGTTCGAGCAGGCCCTGGCCGACCTGAAAGCCCAGGGCGCGACCCTGGTTGACGTCAAGGATTTCGATGAAGGCCCCATCGGCCGGGCCGAGGGCATCGTGCTCTATACCGAGCTGAAGGTCGATCTGGCCGCCTACCTGGCCTCGACCGATCCGAAAAAGGTGCCCAGCCGCACCCTGGCCGACCTGATCGCCTTCAACAAGGCGACCCCCAAGGAGTTCGAGTGGTTTGGCCAGGAGAGCTTCGAAAAGGCCGAAAAGACCAAAGGCTATAGCGACCCCGACTACATCAAGGCTGCGGCGGACGCCAAGCGTCTGGCCGGCCCTGAGGGCATCGACAAGATCCTGAAAGACACCGGCGCCGTGGCCATCATCGCCCCGACCACGGGCCCCGCCTGGACCATCGATCCGCTGAACGGCGACAACTATGGCGGCTCGTCCACGACCCTGCCCGCCGTGGCCGGCTATCCGCACCTGACCGTGCCGATGGGCGACGTCTCGGGCATGCCGGTCGGCATCTCGTTCATCGGCCCGGCCTGGAGCGAGAAGCTGCTGCTCAATCTGGGCTATGCCTATGAGCAGGCGACTCTGAAGCGCAAGGCCCCGACGTTCAGGGCGACGGTTGCGCCGTAGGGGACACTGGGCAGACTTGCCCCCTCCGCGCTGCGCGCTCCTCCCCCAGAGGGGGAAGATGACAACATCCGCCCCCTTTGGGGGCGGACGACCTGCAAAGCAGGTCAGGTGGGGGCCAGCGCTAAACCTTCGGCCGGATCGCCTCGATCGGCGGTGGCGGCGGTGTGACCTTGCTGGCTGATGGGGCATAGGGCGCGGGCGGACCGCCGCGCCCCGCGCAGGCGGCCAGGGCCAGGGCGCAGGCCGCCAGCATCAGGGCGGCCCTCAGCATCCGGCCAGCCGCTCACCGAGCCGGAACAGGCCCACGCCCGACTTGAAGCAGCGGTTGTCGCCGCGCGGATCCCAGATCTCGACCTTGCCGTCGGCGCGGGTGAAGGCCCAGCGGTCACCGCGTCCGTCGCGGCTGTTGACGGTCAGCTCGCCCGGACGGTCGGAAGTGACGCCATAGGCCTGGTTGTTAAAGCCGTCGACCGCGCAGGAAGCGACCAGACCGGGCTTGCTGAGGTCGCCGTTCAGGGCTGCGGCCGAGCGGGTCTGGGCGTTGAAGGCCGAGACCTCGGTGTCGCCCTGCCCGCCCCCGACGAAGATCTGGGTGCCGGTGGTACGGTCATAGGTCATGATGTCGGGGGCCTGGCCGACGAGCGGCCCGCCGCACGGAGCGCCCCGACCACCGGGCGGCCCGCGCCGGGCATCCTGGGCCTGAGCGGCGCAAAGCGGGGTCGCAGTCATCAGCACAGCGACCAGTCCGACGACGAGCCTGCTCATTTGGGCGCTCCTTCAGGCTTGGCTTCGCCCGCGAGGGGCGTGATGGGGCGATAGACGGGCGGTCCCGGGGCCGCGCCGGGCTTGGCCGGGACGCGTTCATAGACCGTGGGAACAGGCCCCGGCACGGTCGAAACGGCCCCGGCGCCCTGTCCCGACACGCCCGGCGGCAATTGGGCCGGAGCCGGCCAATAGGCATCGAAGTCCAGCCGGGCCAAGTCACGCGGCGTGCGGAACAATTCCGGGGCCTCGAACCAGGGCTGGCAGGTCAGGGCCCCGTCGAAATAGCCGGTGACCAGGGCCTCGCAGCCGCCCGGACGGGCGAAGACGCGGTTGTCGCGGGCCCGGATCTGGGCACCCTTCTCGGCATAGAGCCCCGCCCGCATCACGCCGACGATCTTGTTGTCGGCCGCATAGAGCGTGCCGGAGTCGACATAGAGGCCGACATCCACGGCTTCCAGTTGACCGTCCAGCACCCGAAGATCGGCGTCTTCCAGGGTCACGGCCCAGTCGCTGTCGCGAACCACCGGACGCAGCAGGGTCGTCTCGTCGCCGCCCGAGACATAGATGCCCCGCGAAAAGCCGTCGACATACAGGCCCTCGATCTGCACCAGCTGTTGCCGGTTCATGCCCGACAAGACAAAGCCGGCCGAGTTGCGGGTGCGGCTGGAGCCGCTCCAGTCGCCCAGTCGGGTGATGCGGATGTCCCTCAGGCGGCTGTCGCCCGAGGTCTCGAACGAGCCGCCGATGGCTGTGGCGGCAATCTCGACATCCTGCGCGGTCAGCTGGCCCGTGGCCCGCACGACCGGCTGGCGGGTGCGGCCGATGAAGGTAGCGCCCGCCAGCTCGACGCGACTGTCGCCGATGTCCAGGGCCGAGGCCTCACCGTCATAGCGGACGGTCACATCCTTGAGGGCCAGTTCGGTGGCGCGGCCGGTGATGCATGAGGCGGGGCCGGCACGCAGGGCCTCAATGCCCAGGCCGTCCAGAACGACATAGCTGACGCCCGGCGCGATGCGGATGCAGGGCTGGCCGGCGGGGGCCACCAGGATCGGGCGATCCAGGGCGGCCTCATAGCCGCGCGTGACGATGGTCACTGACTGGGTGATGTTCAGGCTCTCGACGCAGGCGCCGCCGCGCGAGGAGACCAGGGTCAGGACGTCGCCGTCATAGAGCCGCGCCAGGGCGTCATTGACCTGACCGGGATAGGCGTAGCTGCAGTCGATCTCGCGCAGCGGCGGACGACTGGGAGTCTCGCAGCGGCCCCGCGCCCGGTAGGTTCCGCGCGGACAGGGCTTGGGCCGCGGCTTGGCGCGATAGGCGGCCTTGCATCCGGGCGACAGGTTGGGCTCGATCAGCAGGCCAAAACAGGGGCGGATCTGCTGGTCGACCTTGGCGTCAGGCGAGGCCAGGGCCAGTTGCGGCGGCGCGAAGGCCCCCAGGACCAGGGAGGCCGCGAGGGCCAGGAGGCGGCTCGGGCGGCTCATCGATAGTCCCTTTCGATATAGGGGCGGCCGGCGCGCTCGGCGGCGGGACGCGGCGGCCGCGACACCTGGGCCAGCAGTTGCTGCAACCGCCAGACCGAGGGCTTGAAGCCGGCCAGGGCGCCGTCCAGCTGATAGACCACCGCCCGGGCGCGATCCTGATCGGCCACGCCCTGCAGGCCCAGCGAGAAGAAGGTCGACATGGCGTACTTGGCCTCGGCCGAACCCTGGCGCTCGGCCTCCTCGTACCAGTGATAGGCCCGGGCATAGTCGCGCGGCACGCCCACGCCTTCGGAGTACATCACCGCCAGAACCAGCTGGGCCTTGGACGAGCCGTTGACCGCCGCATACTGGATGGCCCGCACCTTTTCCACAGGGGTCAGGCGACCGGTCGGGGGGCGGCCGATTGAGGCCTGGAAGGTCTGGGCCGCGCTGCTCGGCAGCAGCTTCTCGTCGAGGATCGGCGACGGGATGATCCGCAGATAGGCCAGCGACTCGCCGATATGGACGAAGGGCAGTTCGCTGAGGCGGGCCTGCGCCGCTTCCCTGGCTTCGCCCGACTGGTCAGCCTCATCGGAATGGGGCACGCCCGATTCCGGGGATTCGGCCGGATAGAACTCATAGGGCGGGATCCAGCGCTTGGCCTTGGTCTCGACAAAGCCACCGTACGAAGCCCGCTGCGGCGAGGAGCGCTCAAAGTCCTTGAGCATCACATAGGCCGAGACGTCGCCGGTCTGAACGGCCAGATAGTTGTAGAGATAGGCGTCCACGTCGTTGCGGCGGAACAGGTCCAGCGCCGCCGGCGCGCCGGGCTGGCTGGAGGTGCCATAGGCCTGCACGGCCTGCAGATTGTCGGACGGCTCGCCATAGGGGCCAAAGAAGCCGTCATGGATGCGGGCCAGCACGCGATAGCCGTCTGCCCCCTGGGTGGACAGGATGTAGATCACCCGGTTGCGGACCTTTTCGCGCTCCTCAGTCGACATGCGCGACAGAAGACGGTCGAGGGCGCCATAGGCGCTGCGGCGCTCGAAGGCTCGGCAGTCGTCGAATCGGGAGACCGCCGCGCCCTCGCCCTTGCCACGACGCTCATAGGCCGCGATGGGCGCGTAACCGCCGGCGTTTGACAGGGCCATGGCGTACCAGACGGCTGCCTCGACCGGATCTTCCAGGTTCTTGTCGACCGCGCGCTGGCCTTCATAGCGGCGCGACAGTTCCAGTTGGGCGAAGAAATCGCCGCGGAAACCGCCCTGTCGCAGGGCCCGAATTTCCTGTTGCTGCTGGTTGAACTGGCCCGAAACCCCTTGCGCGGCCTGGGGCCGGGGGCAGGCGCTGGCCCGCTTCTGGAACCACAGGTTGGGGCCGGTGTCGCAACCGACCAGCGGGATCACCACGGCTGCAACCAGCGCGCCGACAGGCAGTCGCCGCAGCAAGACGCCTCTCCGCGAAAGCGCGCGGGAGAGGCCGAGCCGAAGCGCCGCATAACGCGAAACAGCGTCGCTGGCCTCGTGCATAGCTCCCCCTCCAGCACGCCGTTAACCAAGATTACCCGAGCACTCATGTGCCCGGGGTTACGGGCTGTCAAGGTTGACAAACAAGGTTCATCGAGCGCCGCCCGTTCACCCGCCAAGCGAGGCCCTAGGTCGGCAAAAACAGGCTCTTGAAGGGCGGTTTGCGCGTCCTGAGGGCAGTCCGGTCAAGCCAGAAGAGCGGTGGTGCCGACTCAGGTCGCGCGAAGAGGCCGCGCCGACGGCCGGAGATTCGGGACGTTCCTCCCGGACTCTGAAAACAAGCTTCGTCACCCCGGGAACCGGCCCCAGGGTGACGGGCAAGGGATAGATCAGCGTCCCGTCGGCATGTCCTTGAAGGCCACATCCTTGTCGACCCGCACGTCGCCGGGCAGGCCCAGAACGCGTTCGGCGATGATGTTCTTGAGGATCTCGTCGGTGCCGCCGGCGATGCGCAGGCCCGGCGCCCACATCAGGCTCTGCTGGAACGCCGCCTCGGCGGGAGCCTGATCGGGATCGACGAGGATGCCGTACTGGTCCTCCATCTCGACAGCGGTATTGGCCAGATCCTGCATCTGGTTGGCGGCGATAATCTTGCCGATCGAGCTTTCCGGTCCCGGCGTCTGGCCGCGCGACAGGGCGGTCATGGTGCGGAAGCGGGTGAACTTCAGCCCCTCCGACTGCACGTACCAGTCGGCCAGCTTTTCGCGGAAGGCGTTGTCCTTCAGCGCCGGGCCGGTGGGACCGGTCAGGTCGCGGGCCAGGCCCATGATCTCGCGATAGCTGGGACCCGACGAGCCGCCCACGGCCAGGCGCTCGTTCATCAGGGTGACCAGGGCCACTTTCCAGCCCTCGCCGACCTCGCCCAGACGCTGGCTGTCCTTGACGCGCAGGTCGGTGAAATAGACCTCGTTGAACTCGCGCCCGCCCGACATCTGGTGGATCGGCCGACACTCGACGGCGGCGTCGCGCATGTCGATCCAGAACATCGTCAGGCCCTTGTGCTTGGGCACGTCGGGATCGGTGCGAACCAGCAGGATGCCGTAGTCGCAATAGTGGGCGCCGGTGGTCCAGACCTTCTGGCCGTTGATCACCCACTCGTCGCCGTCCTTGATGGCCCGGGTCCGCAGGGCCGCCACGTCAGAGCCGCCGGCCGGTTCGGAGAACAGCTGGCACCAGATCTCCTCGCCCTTCACGGCGGGGCTGACGAAGCGCTGCTTGGTGGCGTTGTCGGAGAAGGCCATCACGGTGGGCACGCACATGCCCAGCCCGATGGTGAAATAGCCGTAGCCGACCCCGGCCTTGGTCTCTTCCTGGCCGAAGATCACCGACTGGATCGGCGTGCCACCGCCGCCGCCGACCGCCGCCGGCCAGGTGATGCAGGCATAGCCGCCGGCCGCCTTGCGGGCCTGCCAGCTCTTGGCGGCGGCCATGTGCTCGTCGGTATTGGGTTTCAGGTCGCCGAACTGGGCCCGGTGCGCGGCGGCGTTTTCAACCAGCCAGGCGCGAGCCTGTTCGCGATAGGCGGCTTCTTCGGGTGAATCGTTGAAGTCCATGCTCGTCTCTCCCTTAAGCCGCGTTCTTCTGTTCAAGCTGGCTGACCAGCCGTTCCTTCCAGACCCGCGGCGCGCCGGCCACGAGGCTGAGCTGGCGCGAGCGCCGGTAGTAAAGGTGGCAGTCGACGTCCCAGGTGAAGCCCATGCCGCCATGCACCTGGATGCTTTCCTTGCTGGCGAACCAGTAGGCGTCAGAGGCGGCAATCCTCGCGGCCGAGGCGGCGATCGGCAGTTCCGGCGCATCCACGTTCAGGGCCCAGGCCCCGTAATAGGCGTTGGAGCGGGCGACCTCGTTCTTGACATACATGTCGGCCAGCTTGTGCTTGATCGCCTGATAGCCGGCGATCACGCGGCCAAAGGCATAGCGGCCCAGGGCATAGTCCTTGGCCATTTCCAGGCACTTGTCGGCCCCGCCCAGCTGCTCGAAGGCCAGCAGCACGGCGGCGCGGTCGAGGATCGACTGCACGATTTCCAGCCCCTGGCCGGCCTCGCCCACCCGCTCGGCGGTGACGCCGTCAAAGGTCAGCTTGGCCACGCTGCGGGTGGGATCCAGGCTCTTCAGCGTCTCGCGCGACACGCCGCTCGACTTCAGGTCCACCAGGAACAGGCCCGGCTTGCCGCCCTCGGCCGCCAGAACCAGGGCCATGTCGGCCACGTCGCCGTCGGTGACGGGGATCTTCACGCCGGTCAGCTTGCCGTTCTCGACCCGGCAGGCCAGGCTCGAGGCCGTGACCACGCCCGGACCTTCCGAGGTCGCCAGGCACCCGATCATCTCGCCGGCCGCCACGCGGGGCAGGACGGCCGATTTCTGGGCCTTGCTGCCGAATGCCATCACGCCCTCGGCCAGCATGTAGACGGTTGAAGCGAACGGGATCGGGGCCACGGCGCGGCCCAGCTCCTCGGCGATGGCGCACAGCTCGACCCGGCCAAGGCCCAGGCCGTTGTATTCCTCGGGGATGCAGGCCCCCAGCCAGCCCTGCTCGGCGACGGCGGCCCACAGGCCCTCGTCGAACGCGCGGCCGGCGTCATCCAGAACCCCGCGCACGACGGCGGGGCCGCAGCGTCCGTCGAGGAACTTGCGCGCCTCGTCCTTCAGGAACTTCTGGTCGTCGGAAAAGTCGAAATCCACTGGGTGGCCTCCCTTTGCGCAGCTCTGGATCGGCGCGTTGGAAAACACCCTGACCGACCTTGAGCCGCAGGGAAAGATTGACCCGGCGTCAAGAATTTCAGGTTCTTATAGGGTCGAACCGTTCGCGCCCGTTTGGAATGTCATGGCCAAGACCGTCTTTCAGCGAAACCAGAAGGTCTGGGTCGAGAGTGTCGGCGCCTGGGCGACCATCGAACGCATCGTGCCCATCTGGGCCAAGGGCTTCGACGAGCCCGTGCGCGTGACCTATGACGTGGGCCTGGGCCGAGAGTTCCTGGCCAATGAGCTGAGGCCCGAGGACAGGATCGATGCCGAGGGCGGCGGCATGGTCTCCAACTGGCGCATCCTGCGGGCGCGCAACAAGTGGCAGCAGGAAAGCGACTGTGTTCATCACCCCTACCCCGGCACCTATCCGGTGGTGGTGACCGATCCCAATGACTGGGGCGGCTGGCGCACGCCGGGCGCCGAGTATGACCGTGACCCGCGCAAGATCGAATACCAGGCCCGGCTGATCTCGTGCGCGCCGCGCCTGCATGCCTTGGCCCAGCAGGTGCTGGCCCTGGTGGCCGACCATCCAGAAGACGCGCCGCCGGCCCTGACCGCCCTGGCCCAGCAGGCCAGCGCCATCGAGCGGTTCCTGCACGAGGTCCCGGCCGCCGCAGCGACCGGAGCCTCGCCCAGGGTCAGTGACTAGAACCGGTAGCCGACGCCGACCGAGGCCACCACGGGATCGAGCGCCACCTTCGACTTCAGCGCGCCGCCATTGATGCTGGCGTCGGTCTCGAACCACACCTTCTTGACGTCGATATTGAGGTTGTAGCGTTCGCTCAGCGGCACGTCAGCGCCCACTTGCAGGGCGTAGCCGAAGCCGTCATCCAGCTTCACCTTGAAGCCGTTCAGGTCCTTGTCGCCGTAGAACAGCATGTAGTTGAGGCCCGCGCCGACATAGGGGCTGAACTTGGCGGCCGGGAACGGGTGGTATTGCACCGACACGACGGGCGGCAGCACCCAGGTCTTGTGAACCTCCACATTGGTGGTCCCGCCGACGGCCTTGACCGTGTGCTGGGTGGTGCCGGCGATCACCTCGACGGCGACCTTGTCGGTC
Organism: Caulobacter sp. AVps18; assembly: GCF_058681425.1. Classification (NCBI taxonomy): domain Bacteria; kingdom Pseudomonadati; phylum Pseudomonadota; class Alphaproteobacteria; order Caulobacterales; family Caulobacteraceae; genus Caulobacter; species Caulobacter sp. AVps18. The sequence goes on along the minus strand of NZ_CM178737.1, from coordinate 2,298,462 downwards.
AGGAAATAGCTGAGACCGATGGTGGGCTTGTAGTCGTCCTTGACCTCGGCGCGCAGGCCGCTGGCGGCCCCGGCGGCAGTCAGGATCGGATCGCCCGCTTCGGGCAGCACGCCGGTGGCGCGCACATTCAGGACGATATCGCCCTTGGTCTTGGGAGCGATCTGGGCCTGGGCGGCGCTGGTTGCAGCGAGGCCGGCGAGAAGCGCCAGGGCCAGGGTCTTGGAGGTGGTCATAGGTCTATCCCCTTGGTGACATCAGCCGCCGCGAGCGGCGTCTGGGCAGGGGTTTGCGCCTGCCCCCGCCGGGCTTGTTTGATCCGGAACAAATCCCTTATTTTTTTGAGGGCTTTTAGCGGGGCGAGGTCGAAAGGCCCGCCCGGCGATGCAATCGGGACACAGTTTTCCCGCCTCACGCGGCGATGGCCGCTGAAGGGGTTGGGGAGGCGCGAAGCGGCCGGGGCGAACCCGGGGACCGTGATGGGTATTGTGTGCGTTTCGGCTCGTCTCTTCCGCTTCGCAGAAGCTGTTCTGACCGTGAGGATGGCAAGCTCGCGAGCGCTGTTTCAGCTCTGGCCTCCAATTGTCCCCCGGACGGGCGCGCCCAACCCCTGCGGTACAGCCGTGAGGGGTCCGACGGGTCGCGATAGACGGCTTTACGATCACCGCCCTGTCGTTCCGCGCTGTCTCGAAAGCAAGACCTCCGGTGGCCCCGGATCAATCCAACGAACAGGCCACTTTCAATCTTGCCCGCGTGACCGCGCGGCCCCGCTCAGCTTCATCCCCATCGCCGCTTCGGGCCGGTACCAAGCGCCCTCCCCCTGCGACGGGGACGTGATGAGTATGGGGGTGGTTTTGAGTGCGTCTGATGGGCGCGATCAGGTTTTTCACAAGCTACTGATCTGGCTGGCTTTTGTTCGAAAAAGAACGAGGATGGAGCGCAATCTATCCCCATAACCCGGCCCTCTCCCTGTTTGGACCGGGGACATCCGTGACAGGTGTTCGGAGACATCCGTGACAGGTTGAGGATGCTATTTTGCGGTCCTCAGGTCGATGGTTTTGAGACGTTGGGTCTGGAAGAAGACGTCGAAGACGCCATCGGTCTGGGTGGCTCGCAGGGCGACAGCTTTTCCAGCGAAGGCTTTTGGGACCTTGAGCGGACGGTTGGCAAAACTGAGATGGCCCCCTTGCTGGACCCGGCGAACCTGGTCGTCGGGTCCGTACTCGAAGGGCGGGATGACGGGCTGGTAGGGCCTTGGACTGTGTCGGTAGCGATCGACGGGAACCGCCATGTCCAGGGCCTGGTGAGGCCGGACCAGATTGTAGATGTCGCGCCAGTGATCGAGCGCGCGGGCCGCATGGTCGAGGGTCTCGAAGGGGGTGCTCAGGGCCTCGGCCTTTAGGGTGCGATGGAAGCGCTCGTCCTTGCCCAAGGTCTGGGGATGATAGGGCCGGGAGTGGCTGATGCGCACGCCCAGCTCGATCAGCCACACGCCCAGCGGGGTGTAGGGATCGCCGGGGCCGTTGCCCCAGGGCGAGCCGTTGTCGGTGGCGATGCGCCAGGGCAGACCATAGCGCGTAAAGGCCTGGATCAGTTGATCCTTGACGGTCTGGGTCTTCTGGTTGGCGCAGGCGGCCAAGACCACGGCAAACCTCGAGTGGTCGTCCAGCACCGTCAGGGGATGCAGTCGCCCTGAGCCCAGGGCCACGTGGCCCTTGAAGTCCATCTGCCACAGATCGTTGGGCTGGGGATGCTCGAAGCGGATGAAAGGCTGAGCGCCGCCGCCTTCACCGCCCAGCGCCACACCACCCCGGCGCAGGATCTGGGTTACCGTCGAGGGGGCTGGAGCCTCAAGCCCCTCACGCCGCAGCACCGCCGCGATCTTGCGGCCACCCCAGGCCGGATGCTCCGCACGGACCTGAAGCGTCGCATCCTCAACCGCCGTCTCCGTGCGCCGGGGCGAGGTCCGCGGTCGGCGAGATCGCGCCTCAAGGCCCGCATCGCCTTGCTCCCGATAGCGCGCCATGAGCCGGTAGCCCAGCGTCGCGCTGACCCCGAACCGCCGGCAAAGCTCCCGCCTGTTACAGCCTTCAACCAAGGCCAGCCGTACAAACTCCCGTTTGCGATCCATCGCAGACACCCCCGTGAACGGCATCCCGACCTCCCTCTGAGATCGGAAAATGTGTCACGGATGTCTCCGAACACCTGTCACGGATGTCCCCGGTCCAAACACTCCCAGAGGGAGAGGGAGGGACCCACGCTCGCGTGGGAGGGAGAGGGGTTACACCATCTGCCTTCGTCGCACCGGCAGTCTCTGCCCTGTCCGGACGGGCTTCGCAAACCCCTCATCCTCCCACGCCTGCGGCGCGGGCCCCTCCTTCTCCCTCTGGGAGAAGGGTTCGATCTGCCGCCCACACAGCGCCTTAAAACCTTGGAGGCGAGCTTGCTCTGGGGACAGGCCGTGTCAATGACGGCGCGCCGCGCCGCCGCGCGCGGCCGGCCTCTGGCCGGTCATTGACACGGCCTGACCCCAGAGCTCCAATTCCACCAAGGGTTTCAGGGCGGGGAGGCATCCCGAGGGGATGCTTTTCTTGGGGGTGTTGGCGCGGGATCTTAATCAGCAGAGGGCTTTCCGTTAACGATAACGGGTATGCGCCCCTGTTTTCGGGCTTCCCACAACCATGGCAGCGCCGTAGCGTAGATAATACACCTGGGGATGATCGATGGCTGCAAATTATTCCACTCGCATGTTCTTCGAAGAAGATCATCCCAGGACGCTATTTCCGCTTGAGACAAATCATATAATGATTGGCCATGGGGAAGCGCAGATTAAACAACTTATTGAGCGCTGCTTGAACCCAGATGACCCTGAGGTATCTTTCCTTCCACAACAGCGCGTCCATGCCGCAAAACCTGGACAACATTTGCGCAGAACCGTCAAGCTAGATCCTGTAGCTGACTATTTTATTTATGATCTGGCGTATAGAAATAGAAAATTATTTCGTAATTCTTACAACACATCTAGATCTCATTTTGGATATCGCTTTGTCGGAGGAAAACCGATAACAGCAGCATCAAGCTATGAAGGTTTTCGAAAGGCTATCGCAAAATTTACCGCTCAATACACATATTCTATTAGTTTCGACGTATCTTCATATTTCAATTCTATATATCATCATGATCTAGTTGCATGGCTGGATACACTTGGAGCTGAGAACACAGATGTAATCGGATTTGGACAGTTTCTTCGTGAAATCAACAGCGGAAGAAGCGTGGACTGCCTGCCGCAAGGCCTCTATCCAACTAAAATGATCGGCAACGACTTTTTAAGATTTGTAGATGACTCGCACCGCCTAAAATCACCTCAACTTTTGCGTTTTATGGACGATTTTTATTTGTTCTCCGATCAAGAGGAGGACATTGTCGCTGACTTTTCGTCCATACAGAAAATGATTGGCGAACGCGGGTTAAACATTAACCCAAAGAAAACAGTACGGGGAGATTCTTCTCATACAAAAATTCAATCAGAAATTGATGGAATCAAGAAGAGTCTTTTGAAGCGGCGGAGAATTGTAATAATAGATGGATACGATGAAGATGCTCAGACAATTACCAAACTGTTAAAGACGCCACTTAGCGACAAAGAACTTTCGTACATTTCACTCATACTTGACAGCGACTCAATAGATGAAGATGATGCAGAACTAGTTCTCACACTCATGCGCAACAACGCCGCGAAACTTGAATCCAGACTTCCATATATACTGGCAAACTTCCCCCAACTTTCTAAGAATGTATATATATTTTCGAGCGGAGTGAAAGATAAGGAGTTACTTGCGACCATAGTTCTCGAATCTTCCCTACTGCCTAATACCGGTGAATATCAGCTTTTTTGGTTAGCGAAAATTTTGGAAGAATACCTACTAGATACAAAGATCGCTTCCAAAATTGTCGCAGCATTGATGGAACACCCAAACTCGACGCCAGTATCTAAGGCGAAGATACTAGAAATAAGCAGCAATAAATATGGTCTACCCGACCTTAGAAATACATACCTCAAAACTGGTGAGTCAAGCTGGCTATCTTGGTCATCAGCAATAGGATCAAGAGCTTTGAAGCCGATATCTCGGAACCATATACTAACATATTTCGGTAAATCATCAGCGATGAATCAACTTATATACTCCGTCGTTAGTAAAATGCCTTAGAGAATGAGGGGATGAGGGGCGTACCCCTAATTTTCTCCGCGGAACAGGGACAGGGCGGGCTCAATGCAAACAGGGGAGAACAGGGACATATCCCCTCTTCTAGATCCCCTCCCCAGGTGACGAACCGCCCTCGCCGCCCTACATCTCGGGGATGCGCACAGAGACTCCCCAGCCCGTCCGTCTGGTCGATTACCGGCCCTATCCCTTCGACATCGAGACCACCGAGCTGGTCTTCGACCTGCAGCCCAACGCCACCCGCGTCACGGCCACGCTGACCATCCGCCGCACGGGCGCGGCCGGCGAGGCGCTGGTGCTGAACGGCGAGCGGCTGAAGCTGGTCTCGGCGAGCCTGGACGGCAAAGCGCTGAGCCCCGGCGACTACAGCCTGGACGCCGAATATCTGACGATCCCCAACGTGCCCGACGCCTTCGTGCTGGAGACGCAGGTCGAGATCGATCCCGCCGCCAACAAGGCGCTGATGGGGCTCTATATGTCGGGCGGGCGGTTCTGCACCCAGTGCGAGGCCGAGGGCTTTCGCACCATCACCTACTTCCCCGACCGGCCCGATGTGCTGAGCCGCTACACCGTGCGGATCGAGGCCGATGAGGCGCTCGGCTATCTGCTGAGCAACGGCAATCTGTGGGAAGGCGGCGAACTGGATGAGGGCCGCCACTACGCCGTCTGGAACGACCCCTTCCCCAAGCCGGCCTATCTGTTCGCCCTGGTGGCGGGCGAGCTGGACGTGCTGGAGGACAGCTTCGTCACCATGAGCGGCCGCACCGTGGCCCTGAAGGTGTTTGTCGATCCCGGCCAGGCCCCGCGCGGGGCCTATGCGATGGACGCCCTCAAGCGCTCGATGAAGTGGGATGAGGAAGCCTTCGGCCGCGAATACGATCTGGACCTGTTCATGATCGTGGCCGTGCGCGACTTCAATTTCGGGGCGATGGAGAACAAGGGGCTGAACATCTTCAACAGCTCGCTGTTGCTGGCCGATCCCGAGACCGCCACCGACATGGACTATGAGCGCATCGAGGCGGTCGTGGCCCATGAGTATTTCCACAACTGGACCGGCAACCGCATCACCTGCCGCGACTGGTTCCAGCTGTGCCTGAAGGAGGGCTTTACCGTCTTCCGCGACCAGAGCTTTTCCGCCGACCAGCGCGGCGCGGCGGTGCAGCGGATCAAGGACGTGCGGGCCCTGCGCGCCCGGCAGTTCGCCGAGGACGGCGGGCCGCTGGCCCACCCGGTGCGGCCGTCCAGCTATATGAAGATCGACAACTTCTATACCGCGACCATCTATGAGAAGGGCGCGGAGATCATCCGCATGCTGAAGACCCTGGTGGGCGACGAGGCCTTCCGGGCCGGCAGCGACCTCTATTTCGAGCGCCATGACGGCCAGGCGACCACGGTCGAGGCCTTCATCGCCTGTTTCGCCGACGCCTCGGGCCGCGACCTGACCGACTTCTTCGCCTGGTACGAACAGGCCGGCACGCCCGCCGTGTCGCTGGCCAGCGCCCATGATGCGGCGACGGGCGTGCTGGAGATCACCCTGACCCAGACCACCGCCCCCACGCCGGGCCAGCCGACCAAGCAGGCCCTGCCGATCCCGGTGACCATCGGCCTGCTGGACGCCGACGGCGCTTCGATCCGCGACAGCGAGGTTGTGGTGCTGGACGGGCCTAGCAAGACCGTGCGCTGGGAGGGCGTGGCCTCGCCCCCGGTGATCTCGGCCCTGCGCGGCTTCTCGGCCCCGGTGAACCTGACCACCGATGCGCGGCCCGTGGACCGCTACGTGCTGTTCGCCGCTGACCCCGACCTGTTCAACCGCTGGGAAGCCGGCCAGACCCTGGCCCGCGACCTGATCCTGGCCCGCGCGGCCGGCGAGCCCGACGAGGTGGGCGAGGAGCGCTTTGCCGAAGCGCTCGGCAAGGCCCTGCAGGACGACGCATCGGAGCCCGCCTTCAAGGCCCTGCTGCTGGCCCTGCCCAGCGAGCCGGACCTGGCCCAGGCGATGGAGCCGGCCGATCCGGCCGCCCTGCACGCGGCGCGCGGTGCCCTGCGCAGTCGCATCGCCGTGCATCTGGGCGAGCTGCTGCGCGACCTGCATGGGCAGCTTCAGGGAACCGGCGCGTTCTCGGCCAGCGCCGAGGCTGCGGGCAAGCGCGCCCTGCGCAATGCCTGCGCCGACCTGCTGACCGCCGATCCGCATGCGATCAATGTCGAGCACATCGTCGGCCACTTCCAGGCCGCCGCCAACATGACCGACGCCATGGGGGCCCTGAGCGCCCTGGTGCAGATCGGCGGCGCGCCGCGCGATGCGGCCCTGGCCGCCTTCCACGCCAAATGGCGGCACGAGCCGCTGGTGCTGGACAAGTGGTTCGCCGTTCAGGCCCGCGATCCGTCGGCCGATGCCCTGGACCGGGTGATCGCCCTGACCACGCACGAGGATTTCGACGCCGGAAACCCCAACCGCTTCCGGGCCCTGGTCTCGACCTTCGCCAACTTCAACCCGGCCCGGTTCCATGACGCCAGCGGCGCGGGCTATCGCTTCCTGGCCGAAAAGATCCTGGCCGTGGACGCCTATAACCCGATGACCGCCGCCCGGCTGGTCGAGGCGCTGGGCGGCTGGCGGCGCTATGCCCCGGCCCTGGGTGCCCAGATGAAACAGGCCCTGCAAGGCGTGGCCGGCCATTCGGGCCTGTCGAAAAACGTGCTGGAGCTGGCGACCAAGGCGCTGGGGTGAGGTCCGGCCCCGCAGCAATTGCGACCAATGGGCTCATCCGTCCCCAAATCGACCGTTGGCTCGTGACGCGGCGGTCGGCGGTGCGGTAGATTCAGGGTGTGGCGAAGTGACTCGCCTTGGGATCTCGGGGAGCCGCGCGTTTTGCCTATTGGGTTTGCGAGACCCGGAAGACCGGCAGATGTCGGGCTTTCCGCGGCGGGTGCCGTGCGGTCTCCGACCGCGCGCACCCCTTCGCAGGCCTATGTGCGGGTCGCCATCCTGGCCGCCATGCTGCTGCTGGCGGTCTATACGGCCTTTGGCGTGCAGCGCCTGCAGCGCGAAATCCAGGCCCCGCCCGGGGGCGCGGGCCTGAACGCCGAGGCCCAGCTGGTGGCCTTGCGGGTCGAGGCCAATCTGGCGGCCCAGCGCGCGGGGCTTTCCGCCGCCGCCGACATCCTGCAGCGCGACCCTGCCGCCATCATGGACGCCGCCGAGATCGCCCTGCGGGCCAGCGGCGGCGAGGCGGTGGCTGTTGCCGTCGCCAGCCCCACCGGGGTGCAAGGCATAGCCGGACGCGACGAGGCCGCCGACTGGAAGGCTGCTGCCCGCGCTGCCGCAGCCTCGGGCCGCTCGACCTGGGTCGGGGCGGCGGGGGATTCCACCCGGCTGTACGTAGCCACCCCGGCCCCAGCCACCGCACAGGGCGTGCGGAGCTTCATCATCTCCAGCGGCGATCCTTCACGGCTGGTCGCCGATCCCGGCAAGGGCGGCGCACGGGCTCTGGTCCTGCCCGACGGCGCGTTGCTGGCCGCCCAGGGCCAGCCGATCCGGAATGCGACCAGCCTGACAGAGGCCTTCGGACTGGATCCCCAGGAGGTGGGTGCCCAGGCCTCGACCGTGCGCGGCCAGGCCCCCGACGGTTCGGCCCTGGACGTCGCGATCCAGCCCCTGGCCGAGGGTGCCCTGCTGGCCCTGGCCGGACAGCCCTCGCGCACCACCGCCAATCTGGACCGCGCCTACATGACCGGGGCCTTCAGCCTGATGGCCCCGCTGGCGGTCGGCATCGCCCTGGCCCTGCTGCTGGTGATGCAGAGCCGCAAGGTTGAGGCCGCCCACCGCGAGTTCTTCGACAGCGAGCAGCGTTTTCGCCTGGCCGTCGAGGCCGCCCGCTGCGGCATCTGGGAATGGGACCTGGCCGCCGACCAGGTGTACCTGTCCGACGTCACGGGGGCGATGTTCGGCTGGGGCGGCGGCGGCATCGTCTCGGGCCACGACCTGCTGGACCGCGTCTCCATAGACCAGCGCGATCGCGTGCGTCAGGCCCTGGCCAATGCCGCAACCTACGGGGCTTTCGACGTTTCGTTTCGGGTTCCCGCAACCCAGCAGGGCGGCCGCACGATCTGGGTCGACGCCCGCGGCCAGGGCTTTGGCAAGCCGGGGCAAGACGGCTATGTCCGCATCATCGGCGTGGCCCTGGACGTCACCGAGGAGCGCCACGCCCAGGCCCGCGCCCAGGCGGCCGAGAACCGCCTGCGCGACGCCATCGAAAGCGTCTCCGAAGCCTTCGTGCTGTGGGACCGCCAGGGCCGGCTGCTGATGTGCAACCGCAACTATCGCAGCGTCTTCAATCTGGAGCCCAAGCTGCTGAAGCCCGGCGCGCCGCGCGCCGAGGTCAACCGCTTCGCCGCCCTGGCCATCAAGCAGGACCACCCCGGTCCGAACGGCGCCAAGGGCGTGCGCGAGGCCGAGCTGAACGACGGCCGCTGGATCCAGATCAGCGAGCGCCGCACCGCTGAAGGTGGCCTGGTGATGACCGCCGCCGACATCACTGCCATCAAGAACCAGGAAGAGGCCCGTCGCCTCAACGAGGAACAGCTCCAGTACGCCGTTGCCGGCCTGGAGCGCAGCCAGGAACAGCTGGCCGAACTGGCCCGCAAGTACGAGATGGAGAAGGTCAAGGCCGAGGGTGCCAACAAGGCCAAGAGCGAGTTCCTGGCCAATATGTCCCACGAGCTGCGCACGCCGCTGAACGCCATCAACGGCTTCTCCGAGATCATGATGAACGAGATGTTCGGCGCTCTGGGCGACGCCCGCTACAAGGGCTACTGCCTGGACATCCACAACAGCGGCCAGCACCTGCTGGCCCTGATCAACGACATTCTCGACATGTCGAAGATCGAAGCCGGCAAGATGAACCTCAAGTTCGAGCCGATGCACCTGGAAGACGTGGCCGAGGACGCCGTGCGTCTGGTGCGCAACCGCGCCGAAGCCGCCGGCCTGACCCTGAAGATCGACTTCCCGCAACTGCCCGAGATCGAGGCCGACTATCGCGCGGTGAAACAGGTGCTGCTGAACCTGCTGTCGAACGCCATCAAGTTCACCCCGCGAGCCGGCAGCGTCACTATCCGCGCCGAGGTCCGTCGCGACCCGCTGGGCGAACGTCTGCGCGTCTCGGTGACCGACACCGGAATCGGCATCGCCAAGGAAGACCTGGCCCGCCTGGCCCGCCCCTTCGAACAGGTGGAAAGCCAGCTCTCCAAGACCACCCAGGGCACCGGCCTGGGCCTGGCCCTGACCAAGTCACTGATCGAGATGCACGACGGCGTACTCGACATGACCAGCACCCCCGGCGAAGGCACGGTGGTCAGCTTCTCCCTGCCCGTCCGCCAGAGCGAAACCGGCGCGGCGAGGGACTTCGCGGCGGCTTAGGGGGGCTGGTCGCTGCGAGCGCACCAGCGGCGGCAAGCCCTCGAAGTGCGCCGCAACGCGGCGAAAACGGCGCTGCGCCTGCAAGCTTTGCTGCGAAGTGTTGAGCCGCCGATAAAAATACACGCCCAGGGTGAAGCCCGATGGCAAGCCCTGCTGCAGCCCGCTATTGCATGGTTCGGGATCGGGCCTCCTCCAACAGGGCCAAGCGGTTCGCCAAGCGGTCGCGTGCGTCTCTGAACAAGTTGAGCGACCGTCGGCGCAGGTGCGATTTCGCAATGTAGCGTGGTGTCAGGGGTAGTTGTTTCATGGCGACGATAACGGGCGGCGCGGGTGCCGATACGCTGGCGTCCTCGACCGACGATGACCTGATCGACGGTGGGATCGGGGTGGACACCGTTTCCTATGCCGCCGCGACCAGCGGCGTGAAGGTGAAGCTGGGCGTAACCACGGCCCAGGACACGGGCGGCGACGGGATCGATACTCTGAGCTCCATCGAGGCCATCATTGGCTCGGCGTTCGACGATGTGCTGACCGGACGCGACAGCGGCAATGGCAAAACCACACTGGTCTCGAGCAGCAGCGCGGGCGTGCAGGCGAACAACGTCTCCTATAGCGCAGCCTTGTCGGCGGATGGCACGAAAGTCGCGTTCTGGAGCTTAGCCAACAACCTTGTGGCCAACGACTCCAACGGGAAATGGGACGTCTTCGTCAAGGACCTGACGAGTGGGATCACGACCCTGGTATCGACCAACAGCGCTGGCGCGCAGGGAAACGAAAATTCCTTCGCCCCGGCTTTGTCGGCAGACGGCACGACGGTTGCGTTCATGAGCGCGTCCAGCAACTTGGTGGCTGGCGGCCTTGGTTGGTATCAAAACAGCATATTCATCAAAAACCTAACAACGGGAATCACCACGCAGGCCTCAACAAGCAACTCAGGCCTTTCTGAGGATGGCAATTCCTACTTCCCGAGCCTGTCCGCGAACGGCATGAGGGTGGCGTTTATAAGTTCTTCGAGCAATCTTTCCCCGAACGATAGCAATCTCTATATATTCGATGTATTTGTGAAAGATATTGCCACTGGAAAAATTACTCTAGTTTCCACGAACAGCGCAGGCACACTAGGCAACGGAGAATCCTCAAATCCAATAACGGGGTATATTTCCAAGCCAATGATATCTTTGGACGGCACGAAAGTGGCATTTGTGAGCTATTCAAATAATCTTGTTGGCGAAGACAATAATAACTTCGGTGATATTTTCGTCAAAGATTTAAACACAGGCATCACGACGCGAGTCTCAACGAGCAGCGCCGGAGCGGAAGCTAACAACGAATCCTACGACCCCGTCCTGTCGGCCGATGGCACGAAGGTCGCGTTCTGGAGTTTGGCCAACAACCTTGTCGCCAACGACCTCAACGCCGACTGGGACATCTTCGTCAAGGACCTCACAACAGGGATCACGACCCTAGTCTCGAATAGCGCTAGCGGCGTGCAAGGGAACTACGGGTCTCACCTCCCGTCCCTGTCGGCAGACGGCATGAAGGTGGCGTTCTACAGTGAGGCCAGCAACCTGATACTTGGCGACACGAACGAAGGGACGGATGTCTTTGTCAAAGATCTAAGGACAGGATCTGTCACCCGCGTATCGACCAGCAGCGCAGGCCTTCAGGGGAACGGCAGTTCCGGAGAAGGCGTCTTTTCGGCCGATGGCATGAAGGTCGCGTTCTATAGCGACGCCAGCAACCTGGTCGCTGGCGACACCAACGGTCTGGCCGACATCTTCGTCAAAGACCTGACGACTGGGGCCGACACGCTCTCCGGCGGTGACGGCAATGATATCCTGGATGGTCGAGGAGGAGACGACAACCTGGACGGCGGGAGCGGGTCCGATACCGTGTATGGCGGTGCCGGCGCAGACACCCTAGTCGGCGGCGCGGGCGACGACACCCTGCTCGGCGGCGACGGTGACGACAGCCTGGACGGCGGACAGGGTTTCGACACCGTGTCCTATGCCGGCGCGTCCGCAGGCGTGCGTGTCAGCCTGGCCCTGACCACCGCCCAGGACACCGGCGGCGACGGGACCGATACCCTGAGCTCCATCGAGGCCATTATCGGCTCGGCGTTCGATGATGTGCTGACCGGGCGCGACGGCGGCACTGGCGAGACCGCCCTGGTCTCAACCAGCAGCGCGGGCGTTGCCGGGAATGGATACTCCTATGCCCCGGTCCTGTCTGCGGACGGCACCAAGGTGGCGTTCATCAGCTATGCCAGCAACCTCGTTGACGATGATACCAACGCGACCTGGGACACCTTCGTCAAGGATCTTACGACGGGTGTCACTACCCTCGTATCCAGCAAGGGTTCGGGCAGTGTGATCAATGACGGCTACTATCGCCCATTCCTGTCTGCGGATGGCACGACGGTGTTGTTCGAGAGCAACGCCAGCACCATAGTCAATGCACCGCCTGAATTTTTCGTCACGAATCTGCTGACGGGTGTCACCACCCTGGTCTCCAGCAGCGGCGCCGGTGTCGGTGGCAATTCAGATTCCTACGACCCAGTCCTATCTGCGGACGGCACCAAGGTGGTGTTCACGAGCCGCGTATACGGTACAAACAGCCGCCAAGATATCTTCGTCCAGGATCTGACGACGGGTGTCACCACCCTTGTGTCAACCAACAGCGAGGGCATTGTCGGGAATGGAAACTCATTTGGCGCGGTGCTGTCTGCGGACGGCACAAAGGTGGCGTTCGGCAGCGATGCCAGCAACCTCGTGGCGGGCGACACCAACGACAGGGACCTCTTTGTCAAGGATCTGACGACGGGTGTCACAACCTTGGTTTCCAGCAGCAGTTTGGGTAGTGGGGGGAACGCGAGCTCCTTTGGCCCGGTCCTGTCTGCGGACGGTACGAAGGTGGCATTCCAGAGCAACGCCACCAACCTGGTAGCCGGCGATACCAACGGCAGGGATGACATCTTCGTCAAGGATCTGACGACGGGTGTCACCACCCTGGTCTCCAGCAACAGCGTCGGTGTAGGTGGCGATTCAAACTCCTACTTCCCCGTCCTGTCTGCGGACGGCACGAAGGTGGCATTTCAGAGCAACGCCAGCAACCTCGTGGCGGGCGATACCAACGGCAGGTCTGACATCTTCGTCAAGGATCTGACGACGGGAGTCACCACCCTCGTATCCAGCAGCAGTATAGGAAGTGGGGCGAACGAGGGTTCCTACGGCCCGTTCCTGTCAACGGACGGCACCAAGGTGGCGTTCATGAGTTTTGCCAGCAACCTCGTGGCCGGCGACACCAATGAGGCCTGGGACCTCTTCATCAAGGATCTGACGACGGGTGTCACCACCCTAGTCTCCGGCGGCGAATATGAGGAGTTCCCCCCGAGCTTGTCTGCAAACGGCACGAAGGTGACGTTCTGGAGCACTGCCAAGAACCTCGTGGCCGGCGTTACCAACGGTGCGTCTGGTATCTACGTCAAGGATCTAACGAACGGCGCCGATACGCTCTCCGGAGGTGATGGCAATGACATCCTGAAGGGCCAAGGAGGAAACGACAGCCTGGACGGCGGGAGCGGAGCCGATACCGTCTCTGGCGGCGACAACGCCGATACTCTGGTCGGCGGGGCGGGCAACGACCTGCTGCTCGGCGACGGCGGCGACGACCGGATCCACGTCGCCAACGGGTCCGACACGGCACATGGCGGCTATGGCAATGACACGATCCAGTACGGCGTCAGCCGCGAGATCGAGCCGGCCCGAGCAGTCGACACTCTGGTCGATGGCGGCGCCGGAATAGACATCATCGATCTAGGCCTGCTGCACGAGGCGGTCGCCATCGACCTGTCGATCAAGGCGGCATGGCAGAACATCGGCTTTGGCCGGCTGAACCAGACCGGCGTGGAGCACCTGGCCGGTGGCACGGGCGCAGATCGCTTCACCGGCGACGTCGGCGCCAACCGGCTGGACGGCCGGGGCGGCGCCGACACCCTGCTGGGCGGCAGCGGCGACGACACGCTGGTCGGCGGAACCGGTGATGACAGCCTGGATGGCGGACAGGGTTTCGACACCGTGTCCTATGCCGGGGCGTCCGCAGGGGTGCGCATCAGCCTGGCGCTGACCACGGCCCAGGACACTGGCGGCGACGGGATCGATACGCTCAAGGCCATCGAGGTGCTGATCGGCTCGATCCATGCCGACAGTCTGACGGGCGGCACGGGCGCAGACCTGCTCAATGGCGGCTTGGGCCATGACACCTTGGACGGCGGGACTGGCAAGGACACGCTGATCGGCGGCGGCGGCGACGACCTGTTCCGGATCGACAACGGCCAGGACGTTTTGCAAGAGGCTGTTGGCGGAGGCTACGACACCGTCATCACGTCGGTCGGCTACGTGCTGGAGGCGGGCGTTTCGGTCGAAGTGCTGCAAGCAGCGGCCGCAACCGGTCCTCTGAACCTGACCGGCAATGACTATGCCCAGACCCTGATCGGCAATGCCGGGATCAACACCCTGGACGGCAGGGGTGGGGCCGACACGATGATCGGCGGAGCCGGTAACGACACCTATCTGGTCGACAATGCCGGCGACAGGATCGTCGAACTTTCCGGCGAGGGCTATGACACGGTCAAGACGACGGCCCCGACCTACGCGTTGGGTGCCCATCTGGAGGTGCTGACCTACACGGGTACGGCGGGCTTCATGGGCAGCGCGCCCTTCACGGGCACGGGCAATGACCTGGCCAACGTGATCACCGGCGGGAATGGCATCGACCTGCTTGACGGCGGAGCCGGAGCCGACCGGCTGATCGGCGGCTGGGGCAACGACACCTATGTCGTCGACAATCTCGGCGACGTGGTGGTCGAGAAGGCCGGCGAGGGGTTGGACGCGGTGAGAGCCTCGCTAGGCTCCTACGTCTTGGCCGCCAATATCGAGAACCTGACCTTCACCGGGACCGGCAATTTCGCTGGCTTCGGCAACGCGCTGGCCAATGTGATCGCCGGCGGCGACGGCAACGACACCCTGAACGGCGGAGCGGGGGCCGACCGGCTGGTGGGCGGTCTGGGCGACGATGTCTATTTCGTGGATGTCGCCAACGACACGGTGGTCGAACTGGCCGGCCAGGGCAATGACCGCATGCTGACCAAGCTCAACAGCGCGGCGGCGGCGGCCAATGTCGAAACGCTGGTCTTCATCGGTACGGGCGACTTCAAGGGCTACGCCCACGCCGCCGGCTCGACGATCTTTGGGGCGGCCGGCAACGACTCCCTGACCGGCGGGGCGGGTGCCGACTTTCTGGGCGGCATGGGCGGAAACGACACCCTGACCGGCAATGGCGGGGCCGACATCTTCTACTTCGACGGACCCAATACTGGCATCGACCGGATCGCCGACTTCCAGTCGGGCGTCGACCATATCCAGCTGCGCGCCAACAGCTTCGGGCTCACCAGCCTGGCGGATCTGACCTTCGTATCCGGAGAAGCGCCCGTGGCCGGCACCAGCGGACCGAGCCTGCTCTACGACACCGCTACCGGCACCCTGGTCTTTAATCTGGACGGCTCGGGCGCAGGCGCGGCGACCCAGATCGCCGTCCTGACCGGAAAGCCCGCCCTGGTCTTTGGCGATCTCATGCTCGGATAAAGCGACGAAACAGCGATGCCTGGCGGGAAGGTCCGCCGGGCGTCGCTGGGATACGCGCCACAGGGATGGTAAGTCACGCCCCGCCCCTCCACGTAATTATGACAATCAATTCATAGACTTAATTCTACGTCATGAACGGCGTTTAACGGGCTTTCGGGTGCGTTGCGATCTAGCTTCCAGGTCAAGCCAAGGCGCACGCCGCGCCGCAGACCTTCAAAGGAAGCTCCTCATGCGCACGTTCATCGCCCGCCTCAGCACCGTCGCCGCCCTGGCCCTGGCCGCCGTGCCCATCGCGAGCCTGGCCACCGCCGCCCATGCTGCGGATCGCAGCCAGCCCGTCGCCCGCATCGCCATCGGCGACCTTCGCCTGGCCCGCCCGGCCGACGCCGCCGAGTTCCATCGCCGGGTCAGCGACGCCGCCGAGACCGTTTGCGCCGCCCGCACCCATGCCGAGCGCCTTGGCAACCTGTCGATCTACGCCTGTCACAAGGACTTCCACGACGACGCCAGGGCCCAGCTGAACCGCCAACAGATCACCGACCTTCGCCGCGCCGAACGCGCCGCCCCCGCCCAGTTCGCCAGCCGCTGAGCCCGGCTTCAGCCCTAGGAGCTGTGGACTCTAGGGATTCCCGAAGGGTGCGAAGCGTGATTCAAGACTGTCTTTTGGGAGGCGGTCTTGGGTGTGATGGATCGTTTGGTGCTGAGTGACGCTGATTGGGACCGGATGTCTGGCCTGATCATCGGGCGTCCTGACCAGAAGGGCTCGACCGGCCGCGACAACCGGATGTTCGTCGAGGGCGTGTTGTGGATCGTGAGGACGGGCTCGCCCTGGCGCGATCTGCCCGAGGTGTTCGGCGATTGGAATAGCGCCTTCCGGCGGTTCAGTCGCTGGAGCCAGAAGGGCGTCTGGCGGCGGATCTTCGAGGCGATGTCGGGCGATCCAGACTTCGAATACCTGATCATAGACTCCACCATCGTCCGCGCCCACCAGCACGCTAGCGGGGCCAAAAAGGGGGGTCTGAAGATCAAGCCCTTGGACGCTCGCGCGGCGGACTGAGCACCAAGGTCCACATGGCCGTGCGAGGCCTGGGCCAACCAGTCCGGTTCATTCTCACGGCCGGGCAACGGGGAGACGCACCTCAAGCGGGTCCGTTGATCGAAGGCTTGCCGGCCAAGGTCGTCATGGCCGACACCGCCTACGATGCAGATCATCTGCGTCAGGCGATCACCGCCAAGGGCGCCGTCGCCGTCATCCCCAACAATCCTTCACGCGCTCAGAAATATACGCTCGACCCGCACCTCTACGCCCAGCGCCACCTCGTCGAGTGCTGCTTCAGTCGCCTCAAGCAGTTCCGCCGTGTCGCCACCCGCTTCGAGAAGACGGCGAGAAACTACCTCGCCGTCCTGCACCTCGCTGCCGCAATACTCTGGATGCGATAAGTGTCCACAGCTCCTAGAGCAAAATGCGCGATGTAAGAATCGCGCCCTTCGCTCTAGCCCCCAATTTTCGCATCGTATTCGCGGAAAACCGGCATCCACTTTTCCGCACGATGCTTTATCGCCAGGCGTAGTTGAAGCTGATGCTGATCCGCTGTTCTTCGGCCTGGTTGGGCGTCACCTCGTGGCGCAGCCAGCTTTCCCACAGCAGGATGGTGCCCGGCTGGGGCTGCACATAGACGAAGGGCTGCAGGGTTTCGGGTGCGTCGGCCTGCCGGGTCGGCGCGGCCATCATCATCGGCAGGCGCGGATCCTCGAACTTCAGGGCCGAGGCACCGGGCGGAATGGTGACGTAGATCGTGCCCGAGATCACGCTGTGGGGATGGATGTGGCCGGTGTGCTGGCCGCCCGGGTCCAGGATGTTGATCCAGAAACTGTCCATCACCAGCTTGCTGCCCGCCAGATCAAAGCAAAGGTCGCGGGCAAACGCCGCCGCGTGCTTGTCGAGCTTCTTCTTGAGCTCGGCGAACAGGCTGTCGCGCTGCGCCAGATCGCCCCGCGAGGCGTAGGATGTGTAGCCCAGATAGCCCTTGGCCTCCGCCCAGGCCTGCCCCGCCTCATCGTCCTCGGCCACGGCGATACAGGCGTCGTGCAGGTCGTCGATGAAGGTTTCAAAGCCCTTGTCGCCCGAAAGGCTGGCTTCATAGAGCGGGGTGACGAAAAGCGAGCGTGGGGTCATGGGGCGTCATAGCGCCACTCGGTGTCAGGAACAAATCCAGCGCCCGTCGCTGAACCTCCCAGACTCGCCTATATGTCACCGGTGAACGACGAGCCCGCCCCCTCTCCGCCTCCCGAAAACGCCCTGCGCGGCGCCGACCTGATCAAGGATGAGGCCTCGCGCCTGCCTGACGGGCCGGGCGTCTACCGGATGATTGGCGAGGGCGACGAGGTGCTCTATGTCGGCAAGGCGAAAAGCCTGAAGAAGCGGGTGATCCAGTACGCCCAGGGCCGGTTCCACACCAACCGCATCGCCCACATGGTGGACGCCACCCGAGCCATGGTGTTCGTCACCACCCGCACCGAGGCCGACGCCCTGCTGCTGGAAATCAACCTGATCAAGTCGCTGAAGCCGCGCTTCAACGTGCTGCTGCGCGACGACAAGAGCTTTCCCGAGATCATGATCCGCCGCGACCACGCCGCGCCGCAGCTGCGCAAGCATCGCGGGGCCCATGCGATCAAGGGCGACTATTTCGGGCCGTTCGCCAGCACCTGGGCGGTGAACCGCACGCTCAACACCCTGCAGAAGGCGTTCCTGCTGCGCTCGTGCAGCGACAGCGTCTATGAGGGCCGCGACCGGCCCTGCATGCTGTACCAGATCAAGCGCTGCGCGGCGCCCTGCACGGGCCTGGTCAGCCTTCCGGACTATCAGGCTCTGGTCGACCAGGCCGAGGCCTTCCTCCGTGGCAAGTCGCGGGCGGTCATGGCCAGCCTAGCCGCCGACATGGAAGCCGCCGCCGAAGACCTGGAATTCGAACGCGCCGCCAAGCTGCGCGACCGCATCCGCGCCCTCTCCTCGGTGGCCCAGGAAAGCCAGATCAATCCCGAGACCGTGGAAGAGGCCGACGTGGTGGCCCTGCATGTCGAGGGCGGCCAGGCCTGCGTGCAGGTGTTCTTCTTCCGGGCCGGCCAGAACTGGGGCAATCGCGCCTATTTCCCCCGCATCACCGGCGCGGCGGAAGAGGAAGGGGTCAGCGAAGAGGCCCAGGCCATGACCGCTTTCCTCGGCCAGTTTTACGACGACAAGCCGATCCCGCGCCTGATCCTGGCCAATATCGAACCGGCCGAAGCCGCCCTGCTGGCCGAGGCCTTCGCCCTGAAAAGCGGCCGCAAGGTCGAGATCGCCGTGCCCAGGCGCGGCGAGAAGGCCGATCTGGTGCAGCATGCCCTGACCAATGCCCGCGAGGCCCTGGGCCGCAAGATGGCCGAGGGCTCGGCCCAGACCAAGCTGCTGGCCGGGGTGGCCGAGGCCTTCGGCCTGGACGCCCCGCCCGAGCGGATCGAGGTCTATGACAACAGCCACATCCAGGGCACCAATGCCGTGGGCGGCATGATCGTGGCCGGGCCGGACGGCTTCATGAAGGGCCAGTACCGCAAGTTCAACATCAAGAGCACCGAGCTAACGCCCGGCGACGACTACGGCATGATGAAGGAGGTGCTGCGCCGCCGCTTCGCCCGCCTGGTCAAGGAAGAGGACGAGGGCGACACCGACAACCGGCCAGGCCTTGTGCTGGTCGACGGCGGCAAGGGCCAACTGGACGCCGCGCTGGAGATCATGACCGAACTGGGCGTCGACGACATCGCCGTGGTCGGGGTCGCCAAGGGTCCTGACCGCGACGCCGGGCTGGAGCGGTTCTTCATGCCCGACAAGACGCCGTTCATGCTCGAGCCGAAATCGCCGGTGCTCTACTACCTGCAGCGCCTGCGCGACGAGGCCCACCGCTTCGCCATCGGCGCCCACCGCACCCGCCGCAGCATGGATCTGAAGAAGAACCCACTCGACGAGATCGAGGGCGTGGGACCCGGCCGCAAGAAAGCCCTGCTGCACGCCTTCGGCTCGGCCAAGGGCGTGGGCCGCGCGGGGGTGGAAGACCTGCTGAAGGTCGAGGGCGTAAGCCAAGCCCTGGCCGAACGTATCCACGCCTACTTCCGCAGAAGCTGAGGTCAGGCCTTGCGGCCAGGCTCCGGCGGGCCAAATCAGATCCATGTCCGATCTGATCCCTATTCTGGTCACCCTGGCCGTCATCTCCGTCCTGACGCCGCTGGCGGTCTGGGGCGTGCGTAACGCCAAGCGTTCCAAGCGGGCCCTGGCCCCGTTGGCCGGCATGCTGATGCTGTTGGGCGCTTTCTTCACCGCCGATCCGCCGCCGCCCCCGCGCTCGGAATCCATCGCGCGCGAGGAGGAGGACGAGGACGGAGCGGCCGACGGAACCCGCCCTGAGCCTTAAGTTTAATATCGTAATTTTTTACGCTTGTCATATGAGAGGACGCTGGGCACTCTCGACCGCAGGGATGGGAGAACGCTGATGACGACACCAGTCTGGGACAGGCCGCGGCGCATACCCCTGCTGCCGCGCATCCTCTCGGGGTTGATCGTGGCCGGCATCTTCTGCGCCCTGGTGCTCTGGGTTTTCGACCTTGTGCGGGTCGAGCGGGCCAATGCCAGCCTGCCCCCACCGACGGCCGAGCAGATGCTGGTCGAGAAGCCCAAGGCGCGGGCCGAGTGGGGCCACGTCCGCGCCAACCTGAAGGCCCGCCTGAACCAGACCAATCCGCTGGACCTGGGCGCGGTGTGGGCCACCCGCACCGGCCGCGTCTGTGGGCTGGTCAATGGCCGGGGCAGTTTCGGGGGTCTGAGCGGGATGGTGCGGTTCTATTCTGTCGACCACGTCCCGGTCTTCCATCAGGACATCGACCATCTGGCGTTCCAGCACGCCTGGTTCCAGTGCAATCGCGACCGCTGGGTCAGGCTGCACGAAGGCTCGGAAGAGACCGGCTTCTGTGGCACCGAACAGGGCAAACGCCACTGCTACAGCGTGCGGATCGTCGACGGCGTGCGGACGGCGGAAAAGTAGAGCATTCCATCCTGACTGCGGCAGTCCGGAGCTCCAGTTCTTGTTTTGACGCACGTTCTTCACGCGAACCGGAATCCACTTCGCTCGAAAGTGCTTTAAAGCCCCCGCGTCTCAATCGGCTCACGGTTCGCGTCCAGTCGGATGGCGATGTCGGCGCGAGGCGGTAGGTCGCGGGCGATCCAGTCCGTCAGTCGCTGATAGTGGGCGACAAAGCGGTCCAGCGCCGCATCGTCCATGGCCTGGGCGGGGTCGCGTCCCGCCGCGCTCAGCCGCAGGCGAAGGCGCTGCTCTTGCTGGCCCCGCCAGGCGCGCACCGTCGCAAAGTCGGGAGCGGACATCACGACCAGAAGGTCGATCCTGTCGAACAGGGCGCGATAGGGTCCCGCCAGGGCTGAATTGGCGTAGCGCCGCCAGACCGCTGCGGCATCCTCGTCGCGCTCCAGGGCGTTGACCGGTTCGGCCAGGTCGGCGTCAGGCTGGGGGCGCGCGCCCACGCACCAGCCTTCCAGCAGGATCACCCGGGCCGGGCCCTCGACGGGCTCGAAGGCTGTGGGAGGGGCCCGATCGTCGGCGGCCTTGTCGAAACGGGGCAGCAGCACGCGGCCCGGACGCGAAAGATCGTCCAGAATACGCGTGCCAAGGCCGATGTCATGGGTTCCGGGGACGCCCCGGGTGCGCAGCAGGGGATGGACGGCCTGGCCCAGGGCAAGGCGCTCGGCGCGGGTCAGATAGAGATCGTCCAGCGACAGGTTGGCGGTCGTCAGGCCATGAACCTGCAGCAACCGCGTGACCAAAGCCGTCAGGGTTGACTTGCCAGAGCCTTGCGGACCGCAAAGGCCGACCACCAACGGACCTTCCCGCCCGGCGGCGGAACGGGCGATGCGGGCAGCGAGCGGGGCATGAAGCCGAACGGCCAGCTCGGCGAAGGCCGGTGGCAGACCCTCCCCGGCGATAAAATCGGCAATGTGAGTGTCGACGGGCACCGGCTCAGAACGGATTGGCCCAGCGCGCCGCGTCCGCAGACGGCAACGGCAGGCTCGCCTCGAAGACCAGACCCTCGGGCCGGAAGTCAAAGCGGGGCGAGCCCTTCAGTTCCCGGCGGATCGAGCCGTCGATCAGACGCGTACCAAAGCCCGGCTGGCTGGGCGCCGCTACCGGAGGTCCGCCTGTCTCGACCCAGATGATGTCCAGGGCATGAGTCTCCGGATCGATCCGCCAGTCGACGCCCACCCGTCCGGCGGACGCCGAAAGAGCGCCGTACTTGGCGCTGTTTGTGGCCAGTTCGTGAAACACCATCGACAGGGCTACGGCGGTGTGGGGGTTGAGCGCGACCCTGGGCCCCGCGCATTGCACCTGCTCGCCGTGGGCCCGGGTACAGGCCTGCATCAGCTCACCCAGGTCGGCTTCGCGCCAGCCGCTGCGGGTCAGGAGGTCGTGAGCGGCCGAGAGTGCAATCAGCCGCTCCGTGAACAGCTCGACCTTGCTCCCCTCGACCTTGCCGAAGGTCTGACGCGCCAGGGCCTGAACCGTGGCCAGGGTGTTCTTCACCCGGTGGTTCAGCTCGTTGATCATCAAGGCCTGCCGCTCTTCGCGGGTCGTCAGCTCGGCCGAAGCGGCACTGAGGGCGGCGTGGACGGCGGCGATCTCTTCCAGCCCGTCCTCGCGAGCCGGCGCCATCGCCTCGCCCCGACCGATAGCGGCCGCGTCAGACACCAGCCGCCCCATCTCGGAATTGATCCGGCGCGAGAAATACAGGGCCAGCCAAAGGCCCAGGGTCAGCAGCACCACGAACACGCCGGTGGCAGACAGGACCGAGTTGGTGATGGTGCGGTTCAGGTCGGAACGGGGGATAGCCACCACCAGCGTCCAGCCGGTTTGGCTCGAGCGGGTATAGGCCACCCGGGTCAGCACGCCGTCCAGAGAGCGGCTGCGATTGACGCCCTCATTGGCCTGGTCGAGGTTTACGGTCATGTCCGGCGAAGCGGAATGGCCGGTCCATTTTTCATTGTCGATCGAGCGCGCCAGGACCTTGCGATTGTTGTCCAGCAGGGTCGCGGTCCAGCCGTGCGGCGCGCGCTGCTGGCGAAACACCGAGGTAAACGAGGCCGCTTCCACGACATAGAACAGCAGGTAGGGCTTGCCCTGCACATCGACCGGCGTTCCGACCGTGACCACCGGGCGACCGGCCAGGATGCCCTGACGGAGGTCCGACACCGCGCTTCGCCCGGCCTTCAGGGCCTTGGTCAGTTCTGGCGCGCGGACGGAGCGCGGCAAGGGCGTGCCGTAGGGGCGCAGCGTATTGACGATCTGCTGACCTTCAATATCGGTGATCGCCACCCAGCCGCTACGCTGGTCGGTCACGCGCCGGGCCCGGGCGTGAAAACTCTTCAGGTCGCCGGCCTGCAGGGCCTGGTCGCTCGCCAGGGTTTCGGCCACGGCGATACCGACGGCGGCCTGGCGATCCACTGCCCCGGACAGCGCCCGCGCTGTCGCCAGCATCTGTTCATTGATCTGGTCGCGCCCCTGCCGGTCGGCGCTGAGCAACAGGAAAGCCATGCTCAGCAGGGCGGGCACCAGCAGGCTGATCGTCAGCAGCAGCAGCCGGCCTCGCACGGAGTTCAGGCTCCGCCGACCCAAGACTCCCGCACGATCCAGCAGCTTCATTCGGGCCGACCACCGCAACTGTAGAGACCCCGTGACAGTCTCTCTCACCCGTATAGCGAATCCCGCCCGGTCCGGCCTCTGGAAAAATCCGCACGACGGTAAATGATCCACGCCGCGCGAAGCCGTAGCCCGAGGGCCGCTTCATGCGTTAGAACACCAGCATGAAGAACCTGCCCAATATCCTGACCGCCTCGCGTCTGGTCATAGCCCTGTTCATGTTCGTGGCCCTGGCGGCCGCTGCGGGCGCGGTGCCCTGGCTGAGCGAGACCCTGACCGTCGAGGATCAGTTCCGACTGGAGCGCTGGGCTTTCTGGGCTTTCGTGATCGCCGCCGTCACTGACTTCTTCGATGGCTGGCTGGCCCGCAAGCTAAATGCGGTCACCGTCTGGGGCGCCATCCTGGACCCCATCGGCGACAAGATCCTGGTCTGCGGTGCCCTGCTGGGCCTGATGGCGCTGGGTCCCAATCCGATGGTCGTGCTGCCCGCCGGCCTGATCCTGTTTCGCGAATTCGCCGTCAGCGCCCTGCGCGAGGTGGGTGCCGGCAAGGGGATCAAATTGCCCGTGACAATGCTGGCAAAGTGGAAAACCACCCTGCAGCTGGTGGCGATCGGCGCCGAGATGGTGCTGGCCTCGTGGGCCGCCTTTGGCCTGCCCGACACCCCCGACGTCGTGGGCCCCGCCACCCTGGCGATTCATGGCCTGCTGTGGCTGGCGGCGATCATCACCCTGATCACCGGCGCGCAGTACTGGGAAGCGGCGCGCAAGGCTTTGGCCTAGAGCATTTTCCGATAAGTGTGAAACGGTTATCGGATCGAAAAATGCTCTAAACTTTTGATTTAGAGCCCTTTTTGTCCGACCCTGATGAAGCCATCAGGTCGGAAAGGGCTCTAGGGGGCAGGCCCGGCCCCTACTCGGCCGCCAGCGGCCATTCCGGCTCGTCTTCGCGCTCTACGGCCTGCTCGTCCGTGGGGCCATACAGCAGCCATTCCGTATCGACGCCCAGACCTGGGGTTCGGGCGCGCTCGGCGCGCATCATCAGTGTCAGCCAGCTGGCGCCTGTGGTCCGCAACACCATGGTCGTCTCCCGCGATCTTCGCTGTTATTGAGAATGACTCTCAACAGCAGCGACCGCAAGGCGTTTTGTCAGCGTGTTGCAATGATGTGATCAGCGCCGTCGTGCAGACGATTTCAGGCGCATGGTGAAGATCACAAAGAAAAGCTCGGCTGCGTCCAAAAAGCAGCTTCCAAGATTCTCCTTGCTGGCGAGGCCCTAAGCCGCCATCATGAGCTATCGAATTCGCTGCCGTTCGGCCTGCTATTCCATGCTTCCTTCGAGGAAGCGCCGGACGCGCCTACCGATCCCCATCGAAATTTGATCGTCGAACGGAACGCTTCCGGCGGCGACTACTATCCAAAGGACTATAATACCATGGCTACCGGCACCGTTAAGTGGTTCAACGGCACCAAGGGCTTCGGCTTCATCCAACCGGATGACGGCGGCTCGGACGTTTTCGTGCACATCTCGGCCGTTGAGCGCGCGGGTCTGCGCACGCTGAACGAAGGTCAAAAGATCACCTACGAACTGGAACAAGACAAGCGCAGCGGCAAGATGTCCGCTGGCCAGCTGCAAGCTTAATCCAGTCAGACGGCTCCGGTTCGCCGGCGCTTTCGAAGCTTCCTATAGGCCGGCGCTTGCGCCGGCCTATTTGCGTTATGGGCCATGCGGTCTAGGTTGAGACTGCCTCCTCCCCGGTCAGGTCCATGCGCGCGCACCCGATACTGCTTGTCCTGCTGGCCAGCCTCATGCTGAGCGCTTGCGGCACCCTGCCCCGCGACACCTTCACGGCGCGCGATATCGAAGGCGGCGCCCCGCAGGGTCTGTCCGAAGTGCGCTTCGACGCCAGCGACGCGGCCGCAGGAATCCGGTTCGGCGACGCCGCACGCACCCGCGCCGCCGGGCAGAAGACCTTCGACGTACTGGCCGTCTCCGGGGGTGGCTCGAACGGTGCCTTCGGGGCCGGCGTTCTGGTGGGTTGGACCAAGGCCGGCGACCGGCCCGAGTTCGACATCGTCACCGGCGTTTCGACCGGCGCCCTGACCGCCCCCTTCGCCTTCCTGGGCCCTGATTGGGACAAGCGCCTGACCGAGGCCTATACCAGTGATGCGGCCGAGCGCATCCTGGATCGCCGGGGCCTGGATATCCTGTTCCGGCCCAGCTTCTACACCAGCAACGCGCTGCGCGAGCTGGTCGAGAACTATGTCGACCAGCCCCTTCTGTATGCGGTTTCGGTCGAGCACGCCCGCGGCCGTCGCCTGCTGATCGCCACCACCAATCTCGATACCGAGCAGACGGTGATCTGGGACATGGGTGCCATCGCCGCGCGCGGCGACGAGACCGCCCTGAAGCTGTTCCAGGACGTTCTGGTCGCCTCGGCCAGCATTCCCGGCGTCTTCCCGCCCACCCTGATCGAGGTCGAGGGCAAGGGCCGGCGGCTGTCGGAAATGCATGTCGACGGCGGGGTCTCGACGCCTTTCATCGTCGCGCCCGAGGCCCTGCTGCTGTGGACCACACCCAACCAGGGCCTGGCGCGGCCGGGGCGCATCCGGGTGATCGTCAATGGCAAGATCGGCGGCGGCTTCGCCTTCACCGGCGGCAGCGCCCTGGCCATTGTCGGCCGCGCCTGGACCACCATGAGCAAGGCCCAGATGCGCACCCACCTGACCGCCAGCGCCGCCTTCGCCCGCCGTAACGGCGGCTCGTTGCTCTATGCCGCCATCCCCGACGACGCCGAGGTCGATACCTCGGGCCTGGATTTCAAGGCCGCCAATCGCGAGGCCCTGTTCAAGCTGGGCTATGAGCGGGCGCTGGCGAGCGCAGAATGGCAGGCCCCGGCTGCGCCGACGGACCCGACCAGGGTGCCGTGATGCGGGCTGGAGCAAGGTGCGCGATGTCGGAAGCGCACACCTTGCTCCAGCTTTTTGTTGCGCGCGTTTCAATCCGAAAACCGGTTCCCACTTTTCGGAACGCGCTTTAGCTTCCGCTGGACCACTGAAACACCTCTTCGAGCGGCTTGCCGAAGACTTCGGCGATCCTGAAGGCGGCCTCGAGTGTGGGCGAGTACTTGCCGGCCTCGATGGCTGCTACGGTCTGACGGGTCAGTCCGATCCGCTTTCCAAGTTCAGCCTGAGACATCTCACCGGCCATGAAACGCAGGGTGCGGATCTGATTGACAATCATCCCGCCGCTCATGCCGCGCTCCGGCGATAGCTCCAGGCCGCCAGGCCATTCTGGGTGATCTCGGCGAGCACGATCGCCAGCAGTCCGGCATTGACGATCTCCCAGCCGCTCGTCGTGAACGGCATGACCATCCCGACCAGCATCATGCCGACCATCATCACATAGTAGGCCACCATGCTGGAGCGGCGCTGGATGTCATGGTCGCGCTCGTCGGCCGGGGCGCGGGCGTCTTCCGGTGCCGCAACCCGCAGGGCGATGCGGCCAAGAATGTGCAGCACACCGTTGCCGCCCGCCGCCAGAGCCAGCAGCCACAGCTGAGGCAGGTTCGGCAGAACGCCGGGTGCCGGCGGCGAAATCGCCACATGGGCGAAATAGGGCCCGTAGGTCGCGGCGATCAGCAGCAGCGTCATCCAGGCGAGTTTCTCACGGTGCGGCATGGCCGGCCCCTTCGTGTTCGTAAATGCAAACTTTATGTAAGAAAAACCTAACATCGAGTCAAGCCGTGCGGACATGAATTCAGCGCCATCCCATGTCTCCGGCCGAATGCGGGGACTCACTGCCGCATGGACAGCGATAGGGGTTGCCCCGATCCGACTCCGTCTCTAAACGGGCGACTTAACCTGCAAGATGGTCGGCAGCGGGCGCGCAGTTGTGCGCGACCGTGTCTTTGCGCGAGATCATGATGACACACGCCCTTGTCAGAACAGTGCGAGGCTTGGCTGCCTCGCTATGTCTGACCGTTGGTGCCTGCGGGCAGCCAGCGACGGCGCAATCGTTCCAGGATTTCAGCGACAACCTTATCCTCTACGTGCGCGACGGTGAGACGGATCGTCCCTCAATTGTCATTTTCGACTACGACGCCGCGAAAGCGAACGCCTCCAAACAGCTTTCCGTAGTCGCGCTGACACTGTCCTTCGAAGACGGGTCTCAGCCTTGGGACTACCGCGCTGCCATTGACGACCGGTTTGGGGACCTGCTGAAAGACACGCCGGCGCAACTGGCGGTAACGCATACCGAGCCGCAACAACGCCAGCGAACCTACCTGCTCATGACCGGCGCTCCCGATCAGGTCATCACAGCCCTCAGACCAATCAGTCCGCCGGCCGGGGTAAAGATCACGGCCAAGTCGTTGCCTGCGAATGCTCTCGATCTATGGCAGCCAACCCGCATGGAAGTGCAGGGCTCGAAGGACGACACGGTTCGACAGTCCCTCGCCAAGCACGCCGACGACGGGACAAGGTCGAGGACCGTGGACTTCTTCTTCTACAGTGGCGATCAACGAGGCCTCCGCGCCGCTGCGAAAGCGGCCGGCTTTGGCGTTCGCAAGACGGAAGGCGATCCCGATGGAAGCGTCCTGACGCTCAAAACATCGGTCGACGCCAAAACTCTCAACATCCTGAATAGCCGTTTCATCGACTGGTCTGACCGTTTCAAAACGGACTACGACGGTTGGGAAACAGAAGTCGCGAAGAAGTAGCCATGCCTAAAAGAACAGACATCTCCTCGATCCTGATCATCGGCGCCGGCCCGATCGTCATCGGCCAGGCGTGCGAGTTCGACTACTCAGGCGTCCAGGCCTGCAAGGCCCTGCGCGCCGAGGGCTACCGGATCATCCTGGTCAACTCGAATCCCGCCACGATCATGACCGACCCGGACGTGGCCGACGCGACCTATATCGAGCCGATCACCCCGGAGATGGTCGCCAAGATCATCGAGAAGGAACGCCCCGACGCCCTGCTGCCGACCATGGGTGGCCAGACGGCCCTGAACACCGCTCTGGCCCTGGAAGCCAATGGCACCCTGGCCAAGTTCGGCGTCGAGATGATCGGCGCCAAGGCCGAGGTCATCGACAAGGCCGAAGACCGCCAGAAATTCCGCGACGCCATGGACAAGCTGGGCCTGGAAAGCCCCAAGTCCAAGGCCGCCCACAACATGGACGAGGCCCGCGAGGGTCTGGCGTTTGTGGGCCTGCCCGCCATCATCCGCCCCAGCTTCACCCTGGCCGGCACCGGCGGCGGCATCGCCTACAATCTCGAGGAATTCGAGGAAATCGTGCTGCGGGGCCTGGACCTGTCGCCCACCACCGAGGTGCTGATCGAAGAAAGCGTCCTGGGCTGGAAAGAATATGAGATGGAGGTCGTGCGCGACACGGCCGACAACTGCATCATCGTCTGCTCGATCGAGAACATCGACCCGATGGGCGTCCATACCGGCGACTCCATCACCGTCGCTCCGGCCCTGACCCTGACGGACAAGGAATACCAGTGGATGCGCGCGGCGAGCATCGCCGTGCTGCGCGAGATCGGCGTCGAGACCGGTGGCTCCAACGTCCAGTTCGCGGTCAATCCGGCCGACGGCCGCATGGTCGTGATCGAGATGAACCCGCGCGTCTCGCGCTCTTCCGCCCTGGCCTCCAAGGCCACCGGCTTCCCGATCGCCAAGGTCGCCGCCCGCCTGGCCGTCGGCTACACGCTGGACGAGCTGAAGAACGACATCACCGGCGGCGCGACCCCCGCGTCGTTCGAGCCCAGCATCGACTATGTCGTCACCAAGATCCCGCGCTTTGCGTTCGAGAAATATCCGGGCAGCGAGCCGCACCTGACCACCGCCATGAAGTCGGTCGGCGAGGTGATGGCCATCGGCCGCACCTTCAAGGAAAGCGTCCAGAAGGCCCTGCGCGGCCTGGAAACCGGCCTGACCGGCTTTGACGAGATCGAGATCGCCGGTGCCGACGATCCGGACAACGGCAAGGCCGCCGTGATCCGCGCCCTGGGCATGCCCACACCTGACCGCATCCGCGTGATCGCCCAGGCCTTCCGTCACGGTCTGACCGTCGAGGAGGTCAACGCCGCCTGTTCCTACGAGCCCTGGTTCCTGCGCCAGATCGCCGAACTGATCCGCCAGGAAGGCTGGGTCCGGGCCGGCGGCCTGCCGACCGACGCTCAAGGCTTCCGCGCCCTGAAGGCCCAGGGCTTCTCCGACGCCCGCTTGGCCAAGCTGACCGGCGGGACCGAGACCGCCGTCCGCACGGCCCGCCAGGCCCTGAACGTCCGCCCGGTTTATAAGCGCATCGACAGCTGCGCCGGCGAGTTCGCGGCCACCACGCCCTATATGTATTCCACCTATGAGACCGGCGCGCTGGGCCAGATCCCCGAGTGCGAGAGCCTGCCGACCAACCGCAAGAAGGCGGTGATCCTGGGCGGCGGTCCCAACCGGATCGGCCAGGGCATCGAGTTCGACTACTGCTGTTGCCATGCGGCCTTCGCGCTGGACCAGATCGGCATCGAGTCGATCATGGTCAACTGCAATCCCGAGACCGTCTCGACCGACTACGACACCTCCGACCGCCTGTATTTCGAGCCGCTGACGGCCGAGGACGTGCTGGAACTGCTGGACGTCGAAAAGTCCAAAGGCACCCTGGCCGGCGTCATCGTCCAGTTTGGTGGCCAGACCCCGCTGAAGCTGGCTCAGGCCCTGCAGGACGCCGGCATCCCGATCCTGGGCACCAGCCCCGACGCCATCGACCTGGCCGAAGACCGCGAGCGCTTCCAGCAGCTGCTGAACGGCCTCGACATCGCCCAGCCCGAAAACGCCATCGCCCGCACTTGGGACGAGGCCCGGGCCGAAGGCGACAAGATCGGCTTCCCGTTCGTGATGCGTCCGTCCTACGTGCTGGGCGGCCGGGGCATGGAGATCATCCGCGATCACGAGCACCTGGAACGCTACATCACCAACACCGGTGAGATCTCGTTCGAGCACCCGATCCTGCTGGACCACTATCTGAGCCGCGCCACCGAAGTGGACGTCGATGCCCTGTGCGACGGCACCGACGTGTTCGTGGCCGGCGTGCTGGAGCATATCGAGGAAGCCGGCGTCCACTCGGGCGACTCGGCGTGTTCGATGCCGCCCTTCTCGCTGTCGGCCGAGACGGTCGAAGAGCTCAAGCGCCAGACCGTCAAGATGGCCCTGGCCCTCAATGTGCGCGGCCTGATGAACGTGCAGTTCGCCATCGAGGAGCCGCACAGCGCCGCCCCGCGCATCTATGTGCTGGAAGTGAACCCGCGCGCCTCGCGCACGGTGCCGTTCGTGGCCAAGACCATCGGTCAGCCGGTGGCCGCCATCGCCGCCAAGATCATGGCCGGTGAAAGCCTCGCCAGCTTTGGTCTGGTCGACAAGCCCTATGACCATATCGCGGTCAAGGAAGCGGTCTTCCCGTTCGCGCGCTTTGCCGGGGTCGACACCATCCTGGGCCCGGAAATGCGTTCGACCGGCGAGGTCATGGGCCTGGACTGGCTGCGCGAGGGCGAAACCAGCATGGCACCGGCCTTTGCCCGCGCCTTCGCCAAGAGCCAGCTGGGCGGCGGCGTCACCCTGCCCCGCGAAGGCACGGCCTTCGTCTCGGTGAAGGAAAGCGACAAGCCCTGGATCGTCGAGCCGGTGAAACTGCTGCAGGCCGCCGGCTTCAAGGTGATCTCGACCGCAGGCACCCGCGCCTACCTCGCCGAGCAGGGCGTTCAGGTGGAACTGGTCAAGAAGGTGCTGGAAGGTCGACCCAACATCGTTGACGTGATGAAGAACGGCGGCGTTCAGCTGGTGTTCAACACCACCGAAGGCAAGCAGGCCCTGGAAGACAGCTTCGACATCCGCCGCACGGCGCTGATGATGAAGGTGCCCTACTACACCACCTCGGCCGGAGCCCTGGCGGCGGCGCAAGCCATCTCGATCGCGCCGGCCGAGGCCCTGGAAGTCCGGCCGCTGCAAAGCTACCCGTAAAGGGTCGCTACGGCCTCACACAGACGAACGCCGCGACGGCCCGGGCCGCCGCGGCGTTTTCGTTTTCATCCACGCTCAGAGCCTGAACGCACAAAGGCGGCCGACCCCGGGGGATCGACCGCCTTATGGCCCGCCTCGCACCCGGTTGCTGCGGGGCAGGCGCTGGAACCCATCGCGCGGTATCCGCGCGACGGCGCTCCAAACTCTTGAAGGCCAGGCCTTCGTAGCGAGAGGTTTACGCGCCGCCGGGGAAGCGGAACGGAACCTTCACGGAGCCGGTCTTGGCACCCATCGGCAGCTTCTCGGCGATGCACATGGCTGCCTTGTCAAAGCCCTTGCCGGCGGCGCTGTTGTCCAGGACCTTGCAGGCCGAGAGCTTGCCGCCGTCGGCATTGCACTCAAGCATGACCTGGGCAGCATCGCGCGTATTGGCAAACTGCTGCAGGCAACGATCCATTTGATCTTCGAAGCCGCCTGCCGCCGAAGCGGTTTGGGCGACGAACAGGCTGCAGGCCATGCCGGCGACGATGGCGATCGGATACTTCATAAGGGGTTCCCTGTGGCGATTGGCCGTTGATGACCCTTATGCCAGCGGCAAACTAAGGAACTGAAAAAGTTCACGGTTAACCCTTTGCAACCTTGCGGGCCTTGCCTGGATTGAGGCTTTGCCCCTCAGGGGCTATGCCACCCGCATGCCTCCAACGCCCTCACAAGCCTCCTACACAGACGCCGAGGTCGCCCGGCTGGCCGAGCGTTTGCTGGATCACAGCCTGCCCAAGCCGGAGTGGACGCACGCTGCGCATCTGACCGCGACACTCCGCCTGGTGCGCATGCGCAATACCGGGCTCGAGCGCGACCTGCCGGACATCATCCGGCGCTACAATGTCGCGGTCGGCGGCGTGAATGACGATACCAGCGGCTATCACGAGACCCTCACCCAGGCCTATCTGGCCGCGATCCGCGCCTTCGTCGCGGCCTTGCCGGCGACGCTGCCTGACGGCGAGGCCGCCGCCCGCCTGCTGGCGTCACCGATGGGCGACAGGGCCTGGCCGCTGACCTTCTGGTCGCGCGAGCGCCTGTTCAGCCTTGAAGCGCGGCGGGACTGGGTGGAGCCGGACCTCAAGCCGCTGGACGCCCGGCCTTGACGACGGTTGTCGGGGTCGCCCTGCTGGCGATCAACCTGGCGGCGTTCGCCGCCTTCGGCTGGGACAAGGCCGCCGCCCGCCAGCGCGGCGAGCGGCGCATTCCCGAACGAACCCTGCTGCTGCTGGCAGCCCTCGGCGGCAGCCCCGCCGCCCTGCTGGCCCGTCACACCCTGCGCCACAAGACCCGCAAACAGCCCTTCGGCGCCTTGCTGATGTTGATCGTCTTCCTGCAGGTCGTCGTGGGGATCGCTGTAGGGATCGTGCTGACGCGTTCTGGCTGAAGCCTGCTGCGGTCGGGCTTGACTGACCCGCACGGCGCCGTGCCAGCATGCGTCCTCGTTTCGGAGCCCGCGCCATGGTCGTCGTCCATCACCTGAACAATTCCCGCAGCCAGCGGGTACTCTGGCTGCTGGAGGAACTGGGTGTTCCCTACGAGGTGAAACGCTATGAGCGCGACGCCAAGACCATGCTGGCTCCGCCCGAACTGAAGGCCATCCACCCGCTGGGCAAGTCGCCGGTTATCACCGACAACGGCCACACCATCGCCGAAACCGGCGCGATCATCGAGTACATCCTCGACACCTATGGCCAGGGCCGGTTGATCCCGGCGGCGGGAACAGCCGAGCGTCTGCGCTACACCTACTGGCTGCACTATGCCGAGGGCTCGGCCATGACGCCGCTGCTGCTCAAGCTGGTGTTCACCGCCCTGCCCACCCGCGCGCCCGCCCTGCTGCGCGGACTGGTCAAGGCCATCGCGAAGGGCGCCCAGACCGGTTTCATCGATCCGCAGTTGAAGACCCATATCGACTATTGGGACGTTGAACTGGCGGCCACCGGCTGGTTCGCGGGCCCAGACTTCACCGCCGCCGACATCGCCATGAGCTTCCCGCTGGAGGCCGGCGCGGCGCGCGCCGGAGCCGCCGACCGGCCCAACGTCAAGGCGTTCCTGGCCCGCATCCACGCGCGACCGGCCTATCAGGCAGCCCTGCAACGCGGCGGCCCCTATGACTACGCAAGCTAAGACACGCCTTTCGGTCGCTTCTACTTTGGATCGGGCCCTGCGGCGGAATGGCGCGCAATGACAGGGTTAAGGCCGGGGTAACCTCGTAAGGCGTAGGGCTTTGAAGGTCCCGCCGGCATCCACCGGCCCGAGGCTTCCTTAGCCCGCACTTCGAGCCCGCTCATGCGAGATTCCCCGATCACTACGGACAAGCGACCCTCAGCCCTTGGCGGGATCGCTCTGACAGCCGGTGCGATCATTGCAGGATTACTGGCGGCGGTGTCGGTCAACGCGGCCCCGCGTGACCCCTCGCGGGTGGCCGCCATCTTCCCACCCTGGTGGAGCGTCGCCCAGAGCATTAGCGCTGCCGGGTCGGCCGGCGATATTGCCGCAGTCGGCGGCGCGCCCTTCATTTTCATTCTGCGGGGCGACCCCGCCGACCTGGGCCATCGCGCCCGCGCGGCCGGGGCCCTGCTGGTTCTCGATCCTGACCTGGCGGGCGTCTGCGCTCCCAAGGAGACCCTGTCATGACCATCGCCGTTTCCAGTCTCGACTCCCAACGCCAACTCGGCGGCAAGCTGATCGTGGCTGTGACCTGGCTGCTGGCCATTATCGTGGTGGCCACGCGCGCGATGTTGCAAGGGCCATTGTCTGCCCTGGCGCTGGCGGCCCTGGCAATTGCCGCTGCTTCTACCTTTGCGCTCAGCAAGGCGGGTAGTGGCTCGACCGGTCGCGCCCTGACCGGGGTACTGCTGATGGCCCAGGTATCTCTGCTGGTTGCCGCCGTCGGCGGGCATGCCTGGCAGATCGACATGCACATGGCCTATTTCGCAGCCCTGGCCCTGCTGGTGGTCTATTGCGACTGGAAGGTCATCGCCGCCGCCGCCGCCACCGTGGCTGTGCACCATCTGAGCCTGAGCTTCCTGCTGCCGCAAGCCGTGTTCCCTGGCTCGGCCAGCCTGGGCCGGGTGGTCGTCCACGCCGTCATCCTGATCGCTGAGGCCGGCGCGCTGATCGCCACCACCTTCAGCATCAACAGCATGTTCGCCACCGCCAATAAGGCCCGCGCCGAGGCGGAGCTGGCGGTCGAGGCGGCGCGTGCGGCCAATGACACCGCCGAGGGGGCCCGACGCTCCGAAGAAACCAACCGCAGCCAGACCGCAAAGGCCGAGGCGGTTGCCGAGCATCAGCGCACCGAGGCTGTCGCGGCCATCGCCAACGGCCTGTCGCACCTGGCCAAGGGTGACCTGACCATCCGCCTGACGGCCCAGTTCGCCCAGGCCTATGAAGTGCTACGGGCTGACTTCAACGCCGCCGCCGAGCGCGTTCAGGCGGCCATGCAAGACATTTCGGCGACGACCCGCGCCGTCAGCGCCGGTGCCGATGAGATCGCCCAGGCCTCTGACGACCTCTCGCGCCGTACCGAGCAACAGGCGGCCAGCCTGGAAGAAACCGCCGCCGCCCTTGAAGAAATCACCATCACCGTGCGCAAGACCGCCGCCGGTGCCAAGGAAGCCTCGGACGTCGTGGCCACGGCGCGTGGCGACGCCCAGCGTTCAGGCCAGATCGTCGACCAGGCGGTCGCCGCCATGACCCAGATCGAAGGCTCCTCGAATCAGGTCGGCCAGATCATCGGCGTCATCGACGAGATCGCCTTCCAGACCAATCTGCTGGCCCTCAATGCCGGCGTCGAAGCGGCGCGGGCGGGCGAAGCCGGTCGCGGCTTCGCCGTCGTCGCCCAGGAAGTGCGGGCCCTGGCCCAGCGCTCGGCCGACGCCGCCCGGGAGATCAAGACCCTGATCTCGACCTCGACCCAGCAGGTCGGGGCCGGTGTGGCCCTGGTGGGCCAGACCGGCGAGGCGCTGCAGCGCATTGTTTCCCAGGTCGCCTCGATCGACACCCTCGTCAACCAGATCGCCGCCTCGGCCAATGAGCAGTCCACCGGCCTGCACGAAGTGAACATCGCCGTGAACCAGATGGACCAGGTGGTGCAGCAGAACGCGGCCATGGTCGAAGAGGCCACCGCCGCCACCCACGCACTGAAGGGCGAGGCGGCCGAACTGGCGGCACTGGTCGGCCGCTTCAAGGTCGCCCAGGGACAGTCCGCCGCGAGCCCGGCACGATCCGCGCCGCAACCCCGGACCACTGCAGCCGTTCGCCCCGGCCGAGGTGGCGCAGCGGCCGCCGTCAAGGAAGACTGGCAGGAATTCTGATCCCCAGCGCCCCCGGCGCTAACACCAAACCAAAGACAATGAGGCCGCAGGCGCAACCGATCACCCCCGGCCTCTTGCTTATCGCGACTGCGCCTCCTATCCTCTCAGCCCCCGGTCGTGAGCGCCCGCGACGGGACGATTACTCCTCCCAAGGCGAACCGAGCTAAAATCCGCAATGGAAAAAGTGCCGATGACCGCCGGGGGTTATCAAACCCTCGACGATGAACTGAAGCGTTTGAAGACGATCGAGCGTCCCGCGGTGATCGCCGCGATCTCGGAAGCTCGCCAACATGGCGACCTTTCGGAAAACGCGGAGTACCACGCGGCCAAGGAACGTCAGGGCTGGATCGAAGGCCGTATCGCCGAGATCGAGGACAAGATCGCCCGCGCGCAGGTGATCGACGTGTCGAAGCTGTCGGGCAAGCAAGTGAAGTTCGGGGCCACGGTCAGCGTGGTCGACGAGGACACCGAAGAAGAGGCTCGCTACCAGATCGTTGGCGATCACGAAGCCGACGTGAAGGAAGGCCGCATCTCGCTGTCTTCGCCGCTGTCGCGCGCCATGATCGGCAAGGAAGTGGGCGAGGTCGTCGAGGTCTATACCCCCGGCGGCGTCAAGGCTTATGAGATTCTGAAAGTGGAGTGGCTGTAGGGCTTCGCCCTGCGGTCCAACCTGCGCCATAAATCTGGGCCATGGAACAGGGCTGCCCTTTCAGGGCGGCCTTGTTTCCGCATGACTCTGCTCGCCGGGATTTCCTCTTGAAGCCTTCCGCGCCCCTTCCCCGATCCGACGGCCCTCTGACCATCTGGGCGCTGTCGGACGGCCGCGCCGGCATCGAGGCCCAGGCCGTGGGGCTGGCTGAGGCCATCGCTCGCGAGACGCCCGCCACGATCCTGGTCAAACGCGTGGGCTGGAAGGGTCGCATCGGCCGCCTGCCCTGGTGGCTGAACTGGCTGCCACGCCGCTGGCTGACCCCAGAGAGCGATATCGCCCCGCCCTGGCCCGACCTGTGGATCGCCGCCGGCCGCGCCACCCTGCCGCTGTCGATTCGCGCCAAACGCTGGTCGGGCGGCAAGACCACCGTGGTCCAGATCCAGGACCCGCGCGTGCCGCCCCAGATGTTCGACCTCGTGATCCCGCCCCGGCATGACCGCCTGAGCGGCGACAACATCCTGCCCATCACCGGCTCACCCCACCGCGTGACGCCTGGACGGCTGGAGAGCGAATACGACCGCTTCCGCGACCAGATCGAGGCCCTGCCCCGCCCCCGCGTGGCGGTGCTGATCGGCGGCAAGTCCAAGGCCTTCGACCTGCCCGTCGAGCGCGCCGCCCAGATGGCCCACCAGATCCAGCTGCCGCTTGAGCAGGAGGGCGGCTCGCTGATGATGACCTTCTCGCGCCGCACGCCCGAGCCGGCTCGCGCCCTGCTGACCGCCCGCCTGCGCGACCTGCCCGGCATCATCTGGAACGGCGAAGGCCCCAATCCCTATTTCGCCTTCCTGGCGGCCGCCGACTACATCCTGGTCACCGAAGACTCCACCAACATGGCCACCGAGGCGGCCTCGACGGGCAAGCCGGTATTCATCGTCAAGATGGAGGGCCACAGCCTGAAGTTCCGCCTCTTCCACGAGGAACTGGAACGCCTGGGCGCCGCCCGCCCCTATGGCGGTGCCTTCCACGGCTGGACCTACGCCCCCGTCAACGAAACCCGCCGCGCGGCCCGCGAGGTGCTCACCCGCATGGGCGTCGAGATCGCCCCCGACGACGCCCCCGTGGCCGAGGTGATGGACGCCGCGCCAAAGAAGAAGCCGGTGCGCAAGCCCCGGGTGAAGGCTGCGGTGAAGCCCAAGGGTTGATCTGGCCCATTCCCTTTATGATCACGACCCACTAGCTTGCTCGCTGGAGTTGTCGGGTTCCTGGGGGATGTCGTGTCGCGTCTTTTTGCTGTTGTGCTTGCAGCCCTGTTGTCGAGCGCGCCGTTTTCCCTCGCCGTAGCCCAGACGCCGACTGCGATTCTGGCGGTTAGCGATCAGGACCGCTCCGACTTCCGCACCGGCCTTGGCAACTCGGCTGGCGGGCAAACCTTCGCGCTGGTGATCAAGCACTATCCTGAAGAGTTCCGGGTGTTCGAGACCGAACTGCTGGGCGACCTGAAGAACGGCCGGATCGACATGGCGGGCGTTCAGACACGAACCTTTACCTTCATGAAGACGATCCGCACGCGGATGGCACCCTATGTGCGTCAGGCCCCGACGCCCAACCTCATAGCCTTTGGCCAGGAACAGCTCTCGCTGATGAAAACCCTGCTGCCGATGGCGCCGCGGATCTGTTACGAATATGTCGAATTGGGCGGCCCCAGTCAGGATGGCGCTATGAGCGCGCCTCGCGAGACCGCCCCCCACCTCAACAATCACAATTCACTGCAGTTTGAGGTGGCCGTCGCCGGCGAGAAATCGCCCACGCCCCGCGAACAACCCTCAGCCGACGATTTCACCGCCGCCTTCGCCGAGTATGCCCGGCGGAAGGGCGATGCGGGATGGATGAAGGCCATCAGCACCGGCGCACCGCGTACCCAGAGCGACACCGAGCGCTGTTCGGCCGCCATTGTCTGGATCGAGTCGATCCTAAGCCAGCCACCGGAGCGCGCCGCGCGCCTGCTGGCGGGCTGACCGACGGGCTGGTCAGTGCTGCGATTTCCACGCTAGACCTAGAGCCATGATCCTCGCCATCCTCCAGGCCCGCATGAGCTCCACCCGCCTGCCGGGCAAGGTGCTGATGCCGATCCTGCGTGAGCCGATGATTGTGCGGCAGATCGAGCGGATCAGTCGCTCCAGGCACATCGACAAACTGGTGGTGGCCACCAGCGACCAGCCGGGCGACGACGTGCTGGAGACCGCCCTGCGGCGCGAAGGCATCGCCGTGCATCGCGGGCCGCTCGACAATGTGCTGCAGCGCTTCATCGGGGCGCTGGACGCCCATCCCGCCGACCACGTCGTGCGCCTGACCGCCGACTGCCCGCTGACCGACCCCGAGCTGATCGACGCGACGATCGACCTGCATCTGGCGACCGGCGCCGACTATGCCAGCAACAGCCCCGACGGCGCGGCCTTCGCCAAGGGGCTGGATGTCGAGGTGATCACCGCCGCCGGCCTGCGCCGGGCGGCCGCCGAGGCCGACAGCCAGGAGGCGCGCGAGCACGTCACCTGGGATGTCTGGAACCAGCCCCTGCGCTGGAAGATCGCCTGGCTAAACGCCCCGCCCGGCGAGGGCGAGATTCGCTGGACGGTCGACCGGCCCGACGACTACGCTTTTGTCGCCACGGTCTATGACCAACTCTATCCGGCAAACCGCAACTTTACGTCGGACGACATCAAGGCCTTCGTCGCCACGCGGCCAGACCTTGCCACCTACGGCGGCGACCGGCGCGGATGAGCCCGCAGATCCTCTTTGTCTGCAATGCAGGGCCCGACGTCGGCGGCGGCCATGTGATGCGCTGCCTGACCCTGGCCGGCGCGCTGGAGGCGGCGGGCGCGTCCTGCGCCTTTCTGTCGACCCCGGCGGTCGATGCGGTGCTGGACGCCTTCGCTCCGCACACCCGCCGCGCCGCGCGGCCCGAACCCTTCGACGCCGTGGTCTTCGACCACTATGGCCTGCCAGCCCCCGACCACCGCGCCTGCGCCAGGGGCCGGCCCACCCTCGTCATCGACGATCTGGCCGACCGGCCGCTGGCCGCCAACCTTGTGCTGGACGCCGGGCCCGCGCGGCGGGCGGAAGACTATGCCGGCCTTGTTCCACCCCAGACCGTGCTGCTGCTGGGCCCGCATCACGCGCCGGTGCGCCTGGCCTTCCCGGCCCTGCGCGAGGCGGCGCTCGCGCGACGGGCAGTTGGCGGCCCCGTGCGGCGTATCCTCATTTCGCTGGGCCTGACCGATGTGGGCGGCATCACCGGCCGGGTGGTGGACCTGCTGCTGCCCCTGAGCGGCGACATTGCCCTGGACGTGGTGCTGGGCTCCGCCGCCCCCAGCCTGCCGCGCCTGAGCGCCCTGGCCGATCCGCGCCTCACCCTGCATATCGATACCCAGGACATGCCGCGCCTGACCCTGGAGGCCGATCTGGCCATCGGGGCCGGCGGCTCGACCAGCTGGGAACGCTGCATCCTGGCCTTGCCGACCCTGACCCTGATCCTGGCCGACAACCAGATCGCCGCCGCGACGGCCTTGGCGGCGGCCGGGGCAAGCCCGTGCCTCGACGTCGCCGATCCGGGGTTCGACGCGGCGTTCGCGGCGCAGGTGGAGCGGTTGTTGGCGGACGAGCTGTTGCGGGCGTCGCTGTCGGCGGCGAGTGCGACGGTGTGCGACGGCGGTGGGGCGCAAAGGGTCGCGGGGGCGTTTCTGTCGGTGATTTAGGGGGGGGTGTCAGCGGCGGCGGCGCCTCACCGCCTGCCGAATCTTTCCTTTTCTGACTCGGCGCGATCCAAGCGGTCGCGGTTCGCAGAATTCCTTCTTTAAACTGAAGAATGACAACGCCGTAGAGACGATGCGAAGGAGATCTGCTGCGATACGCAGGCACTGTTCAAGGTCGAAGGTCATGGCGGCTCCTTTGAGTCCGCCCTTTAGGAATGCCCTATGGGTTACAGCGTCAAACGCACGGTCACGGCGTGATGGAAAACAGGCCCGACGCTCACGCGTCCCGCTCATCCTTAAATCTCTTGGAGGCAAGCGTGCCGGTCTGGAAAGGTTGGTCAAGGACTGGCCTGCGGCCAGCCGCTACGCGGCGACGCGCGAGCGTCGTCCTTGAGCAATCTTTACAGACCGGCGATCCTCTCGCCGTGAGATCTAAGGATGGCTCCGGGCGCGCGCAGGGCGTTGCGGGCCAAGCCCCCACCCGTCATTCTAGGCCTTGTTGACGGCACCCTTGGTTCAGTCTGGACGTGAAGCGCCAGCCGGACGCCCATTCCCTCTCCCAGAGGGAGAGGGAGGGGCCCGGCGCGAAGCGGTGGGAGGGTGAGGGGTTACGAGGCTAACCGGCGTGCCGGCACTCCGGCTGACGCTGTAACCCCTCACCCCAGCCCTCTCCCTCTGGGAGAGGGAGCGAGGTCTGCGTTTTGTCCGGTCCAAATCCTAACTTCGGGCCATTGCGATCACTAAGTTTTTCACCGATCGTCTCCCGATGAAGAGACTGTGCTTGGCTGCGTTCATCCTGACGACTTCGTGCGGTGACGGTCCACGAAATCCGCCGCCTATTGCACAAGACCTCGACGTGTCGATCGAGAACAAGGAATGGCCTGAGCGCCTTGCTCGAAATTTCCCAGTAGGCACCGCCGAGGTCGTGGTCCTGGATACACTCCAGTCTCAGGGGTTCGCGATAGACCGACCGGCGAGAACAGCAAAGGCTCATTGGACCAAGTGGATCTGTAAGCACGATGTCGATGTGGCCTGGAAAGCCGGCGACGCCGGTGAGATCATCAGCATCAGCGGGCGATACTTCCCGACCTGTCCATAGATTCGCAAACCACCCCGAACACGAGATCACTAAGCCCGCTTGAAGCTCCGCCAGCTAACCCTGCCAATATCGGCGCATCCCGTCCTTTCAAGACGGGAGCGACTGACAGCAGAATCCAAGCCCCCCCTGCGACAAACCGCCCCCCACCACCTAACGCCTGTTAACCAAACGTTGTGCGCTTTCGCGGGATTCTCCGGCCAGCTCTTCCTTGCCGGGATTCCCCAAGCCCCATGCCTGCCCTGCCCGACATTCGCGGCCTGAAGTATCCGGACGAGTTCGTCGCCCGGCACTTCTTCAAGCGTGGCCTGCATCAGCGCGCCGGGCGTGTGGTGGAGCTGGGCGGAGGCACGGGCAACAATCTGTCGCTCTATGCCGCCTATGGCTGGTCGCTGACCGATGTGGACTATTCGCAGGCGGCGCTGGACGACGCCCGCTGGAACCTGGGACCGGACGCCACCCTGATCCAGGCCGACCTGTCGCAGGGCCTGCCCGATCTTGGCCCCGCGCCCATCGACGTGCTGCTGATCCCCAACCTGCTGTGCTACCTGACCGCCGCCCAGGCGAGCGCCGTGCTGACCGCCGCCCGCGCGCGGCTGGCGCCGGGGGCCGAAGTGTTTGTTCGTACCCGGCTGGTTGACGACTATCGCTGCGGCAAGGGCGTCGAAGAAGAGCCCAACGGCTGGCGGCTGGCCACGCCCGAGACCGGCGAAGAGGGCCTGTTCAACCTGTTCTATACGGCCAGGGGCCTGGTCGAACAGCTGGAAGCTGACCTGGGTCTAATCGAGGTCACGGCCCTGAAGGTGTCGTTCGACAACGTCCAGAACGGGGTTCTGGTGGCTCCCAACAGCGATCTGGTCGTCTGGGGAGCCGTGGCGTGAGTGAAAGGGTTCGCATCGTCGGCGGCGGGCTGACCGGTATCCTGGCGGCCTTCGAGGCCCGTCGCCTGGGCTGGCGCGACATCGTCCTGCAGGAGCGGTTCGAGGCCCTGGGCGGCGTGGCCCGCCCCCGGGTGGCGCACGGCCTGGAGATGCGCGACGGCTGCGTCTATTTCGGCGGGCCCGGTGATCCCATCGTCGAGACCTTGACCGCCCACGGTGCCCGCTTCGAGACCTTCAACAACCGCTTCGGGTCGGTCAGTCTGGACAGCGCCGGCCGCCGGGTCTTCACCTGGGACTTCGGCGGCCCGGCCGTGGACTGCGCCGCCACCGCGATCAGCCGGCCGGCCAGCGACAGCCTGGGCTCACGCATCGCCGCCTATCCCGGCCCGATCGCCGCGCGGCTCGAGGCCTATTGCCGCTGGCACCTCGATGCCGATCCAGGCGAGATCCACGGCGACGCCGCCATTCCCCTGGCCATCAATCGCGTCTTCCCGGCGGCTGCCGATCTGGGCCAGCTGGCGCGCGCCAAGGCGACCAATCCCTGGGCCGACGAGCTCTATGCCATTCCCCGCGCCCTGACCGGCCGGACGCTCAACCTGACCGCCACCCTGCCGGCCGGCGGCTTTGCGGCCCTGTTCGACACCTGCCATGCGGCCCTGAAGCGACTGGGCGTGCAGGTCGAGCTGAACGCCCTGGTCTCGCCCCGCGCCCTGCTGGCCGCGCCCGATGCCGCCGAGACCGTGGTCTGGGCCGCCAATCCCACGCCGCTGTTCAAGCCGCTGGGCCTGCCGACCCCCGGCCTGATCAAGAAGAGCTTCGCCACCTACGTCTTCGCGGTCGAGTTCGACGGCCCCTGCCCGGTCTATGTCCAGAACTTCACGGCCACCGGCAGCGCCTTCCGGGTCTATCTGTACGAGAGCGGCGGCCAGCAACTGGCTGTGGCCGAGTGCGTGAAGGAGGCCGATCTGGCCGCCCTGCCCGGCGAGATGCGGTCCCTGCTGTCAGGGTTCGGGTCCCTGAAGGTCGGCGCCCTGCTGCACAGCGATATCCAGCCGCGCTGGATCTATCACTCGCTGGACGCCATCGCCGGGCTCAAGACCCTGCGCAGCCGGCTGGCCGAGCGCTTTGGAACCGCCTTCATCTCCGGGGCCTGGGAGCCCTATGCCAAGGCCGCCAAGCTGGCCGAGGTCAATGCCGCCCTGCTGGCCGCGCGGGAGGGCGCACCGGCGCTGGCTCAAGCCATATGAGCAAGGCTTGCGGGGGCACGGCGGCGATCATGCAGCCGACCTATCTGCCGTATCTGGGCTATTTCCAGCTGATGGCGGCCAGCGACGTCTTCGTGTTCCTCGACGACGTGCAGTTCGCCCGCCGCTCGTGGCAGTCGCGCAACCGCATCCTCACGGCCAATGGCGAGCTGATGCTGACCGTGCCGGTGAAAAAGCACGACCGCGACACGCCCATCCACGCCATCGAGATCGACGACAGCCAGCCTTGGCGCGACAAGCACCTGGCCGCGATCCGCCACGCCTATGGCAAGCGACCGGGCTTTGCCGAGGGCTTTGACTTCGTGTCCGAGCACCTTGCTGCGCATCGCGACGGAGCCCTGGCCGACCTGACCTGCGGCATGGCCGTGGCGGCGGCGCAGCGCCTGGGCCTGACGACGCGGTTCGAGCGGGCCTCGACCCTGGGGGCGGACGGCGCGCGGTCCGAGCACCTGCTGGCCATCTGCCGGGCAGTGGGGGCCAGCGCCTATGTCTCGCCGATGGGGTCGGCGGACTACATGGAAGAGGACGGGGTGTTTGCGGCGGCAGACTTCCCGGTGCGGTTCCAGGGCTTCACGCCGGTGAGCTATCCGCAGGGGTCCGAGCCCTTCACGCCGTTCATGGGGTTTGTGGACGGCCTGATGAATCTGGGCTGGGACGGGTTGCGGGGGCTGGTGCGCGGTTAGCGCCGCGCTGGCCCCCTCCGGATGCTTCGCATCCTCCTCCCCCATAGGGGGAAGATGGACCTCATCCGCCCCCTATGGGGGCGGACGACCTGCGTAGCAGGTCAGGTGGGGGCCAGTGGCCCCTACTCCATAATCACATGCGGCACGAACCGGGCGAGGTTCTTGGTCACCACGCTGTCATCCTCGCGGATGCCGATGCCGGCGGGTTCGTTGCCGACCATCCACGCCCCGATCACCGGGCGCTTGCCGGAAAACTCGGGCGGCGGGCTGTAGGCCTGGAGGATCGCGCCTTCCTGGCCATAGCCCTGGTCGAGGACGGGTTCGTCGCCCCCGATAATCTCGATATTGGCCCCCTCGCGCGAGAACAGCGGCTTGCGCACGTGGCGCGGGCCCAGAGCCGACGCCGCCGGGTCGCCCTCGAAATAGGCTTCCAGCAGGTTGGGATGGCCGGGGTGGCGCTCCCACAGCAGGGGCAGGATGCCCTTGTTGGACAGGATCGCCTTCCAGGCCGGCTCCAGCCAGCGCACGCCCGCCGTCTTCAGATGCACGGCATAGGGCTCGCGCAGCATCTGCTCCCAGGGATAGAGCTTGAAGGCCGCCTGGAGGACATAGCCCTCCAGATCGACGAACTGGCCCTCGGCATTGGCACCGATGGCGTCGATGGCCACGAACTTGGGGTCCAGCCCCGCCTGTAGCGCCAGATCCTCCAGGAACCGCACGGTCTGGCGATCCTCGACGGCGTGGGCGTCGCTGGCGAAGTGGACGAAGCCGCCCGTGGGGAACAGCAGCTTGAAGCGGTCGCGCAGGGCCTCGAACAGGCTGTTGAACTGGTCGGTCCCGGCCGGCAGGGCCCCGCTGGCCAGCAGTTCCTCCAGCCACAGCCACTGAAAGGTGGCCGCCTCGAAGACGCTGGTCGGGGTGTCGGCATTGTATTCGTAGAGCTTGGGCTTGCTGACACCGTCATAGCCGAAGTCGAACCGGCCGTAGAGCGAGGGTGCCTTGGCCCGCCACGAGGCGCTGACGAAGTCCCAGTGCTCGGGCGGAATGGCCAGTTTGGTCAGCAGCGCTTCATTGCCGGCCACCTCGTCGACGAGGTCCAGGCACAGCTCATGAACGTCAGCCGCCGCCGGCTCCAGGTCGTCCTCGACCTGGGCCAGGGTGAAGGCATAGGCCACCGACTCGTCCCAGTACGCCTGGCCGTCGGTGTGGTGGTAGACGAAGCCG
This sequence comes from Caulobacter sp. AVps18, assembly GCF_058681425.1. Lineage (NCBI taxonomy): Bacteria > Pseudomonadati > Pseudomonadota > Alphaproteobacteria > Caulobacterales > Caulobacteraceae > Caulobacter > Caulobacter sp. AVps18. The sequence goes on along the minus strand of NZ_CM178737.1, from coordinate 2,253,530 downwards.
ACGGCGTCGGCCTTGGCCTGCCAGTCGCTGCGCGCAGTCAGGTCAAGGCGACGCATGGGGGCTAGGCTTCGCCCGTCTTCTGCTCGATCTGCAGCGGCGCAGCGGCCGGCGGGGCCAGGCGGGCCAGGATGTCGTCGGCCGAGGACTGGCCCGGACCGATGCCGGCCAGGCGCAGCTTTTCATCCAGGTCCGCGCCGGTGCGACGGTCTTCCAGTTCGCCCGCCGCCTTGATGCGCTCGCCGCGAATGGCCTGCTTTTCCTTGATCCGGGCCAGGCTGTCGGCGGCCGAACCCAGCGACGAGCCAGCGCCGGCACCGCGCGCGGCGACCGAAGCCTGGGCCTTCTGGACGCTTTCATTGACCTTCACGACCTCGACCTCGCGACGCAGGGTCTCGATGCGGCGGTCGGTGGCGGTGATGGCCTGGTGCAGCTGGTCTTCGGCCTGACGCATGCCCTCGATCTGGGGCTCCTTCAGGGCGATGTCCTGCTCGAGGTCGGCGATGCGCTGAGCCACCTGACGGGCCAGGTCCATGTCGCCCTTGCCGACGGCGGCGCGGGCCGAGCCCTCGTACTTGGTCACCTGCTCGCGGAAGCTGGAGACTTCCTTTTCCAGGATGCGGCGACGGGCCACCAGCGTGGCCATGTCGTCCCGGGCCTTGCCCTGAGCCGTATCAGCGTCGCGGATTTCCTGATCAAGAATGCGGATGGCGTTGGCGTCGACGACGGCGGCCGAAGCCTCGTGCGCGCCGGCGCGACCCAGGGTGAAAAGCTTGCGCCAGATGGACATCGAATAGGCTCCGGAAACGGGATCAGGCGGGGGTGAAGGACGAGCGCAGGTCGGAGGCAGCCTCAATGGCGTTCTCGGCCAGCACACGCAGCTCGATCAGGATGTCGTCCAGCGAAGAGGACGGGGCCAGTTCGCCGAACAGTTCATAATAGTCGCGGTCGCCCACCGTGCCGATGCCGAAGTTCGACAGGGGCACCAGCTTCTGGGCCTTGAGCAGGAACTCGTTGAAGGCGTGGCGGTCTTCCTGTTCGTCGACCGGCCACAGCAGGACCGAGGCGGCGATCTGCTGGTCGCTGACGCTGACGAAGATCTCCAGGTCGCCCTGCTCGTGCATGGTGACCAGCAGGATGGGATCGGCGCCTTCGACGACGCGGGCCGTCAGGGCGTCGGTGAGTCCGTCGGACAGGGCGGTCTGCAGCGAGCGTACGGTCCAGGCGGGGGTCGTCATCGGTGGTGATCCTCCAGAGGTCGTGGTCTTCCATACAAGATGGGAGAGCGAACGCCAGTCGTCGAGAGCGTCATGGGCCTGCAGCGCATGACAAGTTGGTAATGGCGAGCCCCCTTTTACGCGAGCCGCCCCCGTCGTACAGGTTGAGAGAGTCAGAACCGGGTCCGTATCGATGTTCAGCAAGCTTTTCGGACGCAAGGACGCCGTGATCGCCGCGCCGGCCCTGCCGGCGATCCGCAATGTCACGCTTGGCCGCACCGTCTGGCTGGACACCCTGGCCTGGCGTCGGTTCGGAACCGACACGCGCTTTTCCCTCGACCGCGACACGCTGGAAATCACCGCCCAGGGCCTGGTCGAGCTAAAGGACGGCGGCTTCGTCCATCGCTTCTACACTGACGACCACGTGATGTTTCAGGCCGTGTCGGATGATCGCGAGGGCCAGCGCCTGACCGACGTGACCGTGTTCATGGCCTGGGACAGCGCCTATCCGGGCAGCCGCGCCGACCGCGACGCCTGGGCGAGACGCCTGCGGGCCCGCACCTTTACCGCGCCAGGCCTGCCCGACTATCCACGCCTGTGGTTCGGCGACGAGGCCGAGGACCAGGACCCGGTCACCTTCTGGGAAGACCTGCACGACGACCGCGACGGCATTACCGATCGCCGCATCTTCCAGACCTCCATGCTGTTCGCCCGCGACCTTCCCGAGGAGGGGCGCGAACTACTGCTCGCCATCGAGCAGGAGACCGAAGACCATGAGGTCTCATTCGAGATCATGCTGGGCATCCCTCTGGAAGCCGGCGAGTTCAAGGCCTGAGCGGCCAGAAGAAAGACGGAGAGACCATGTTCGATCTTCAGGGGTTCGGCGCCAGCGCCACAGCGTTCTTGATAGCCTTCGTCGCCGCCGGCCTGTTCACGGCGGCCTTCAAGGTCATCTACCAGTGGGTCACGCCCTATAACGAGGGCAAGCTGATCCGCGAGGGCAATGTGGCCGCTGCCCTGGCCCTGGGCGGCGCGCTGGTGGGCTATGTGCTGCCGCTGGCCTCGGCGCTCAGCCACACCGTCTCGCTGGTCGAGTTCTGCGCCTGGGCGGCTCTCGCCGGCGTCATCCAGATCGCCGCCTTCACCCTGATCCGCATGATCGTGATGAAGGATGTCGCCGCCCGGATCGAAAAGGGCGAACTGGCATCAGGCGTCTATCTGGCCAGCATCTCTGTTGCAGTCGGCCTGATCAACGCCGCCTGCATGACCTCGTGAGGCATGTGATGACCGACCTGCCCCTCTCGCGCCTCAAGCGCTCGCGCAGCCTGACCCTGACCACCCTGATGGCCGGGGCGGCGATATCGGTGACCGCCTGTGACGGCACGCCGGCCGCCACCCAGTGGGGCGACCCGCCGGCCGCTGAAGCCGGCAAGGCCGTCGAGGCCCGCACCTTCACCAGCCTGGACGAGTGCAAGGCCTCGGGCGACTTCACTGCAGAGCAGTGCGAGACCACCCTGGCGGAGGCCCAGAAGGCCAGCGCCGAGAACGCGCCCAAGTTCGGCGACCAGCAAAGCTGCGAGGAGCGCTACGGCGTCGACCAGTGCGTGCCGCGCTCCAACAGCAGCGGCGGCAGCTTCTTCACGCCCCTGCTGACCGGCTTCATCATCGGCCAGGCTCTGGAGAACATGGGCGGCCGCGGCTATCGCGGTGCACCGATGTATCGTGATCGCGACGGGACCTACTACGGCGGCGGCGGCTATCCGCTGTCGCGTGACTATGTCACCGGCCGCACCCGCGTGCGCTCGGAAAGCTTCGGCCTGCCCGCGCGCGCCGAGGCCCCTGCCCGCGTCCAGAGCCGCAGCGCCGTGATCTCCCGCGGCGGCTTCGGCGGCGGGCGGTCGTTTGGGGGCTAGCGGTAAGGGGGGCGGGAAACTGGCCCCCTCCGGGCCTTCGGCCCTCCTCCCCCAGAGGGGGAAGATGACGTCATCCGCCCCCTATGGGGGCGGACGACCGCGCAGCGGTCAGGTGGGGGCGAGTGGTCTCACCCCCTAACCCACCATCGACCAGTCCAGCGGCTCGCCGCGTGTCAGGTCGCGCGCCGCCTTGCCGGCCAGCACCTTGTCGAGGTCGGCGGGGGGCAGGCCGTTGCCGGGGCGGACCGAGCGGACATTGGCCTTGGTCAGCGGCTCGCCGGACTTGACGTCGGCGGTGACATAGAGCGAGCGGCGGAACAGCAACGAGGTCGCCTCGGAGCCCAGCGTGTCGTAATGCGCCCGGCCCAGCGAGGACCAGGCGTTCTTGCAGTCGTCGACCAGGGCCTTGAACTCGACGGGCTCCAGGCTGAACGCGGCGTCGGGGCCACCGTCGGCTCTCGCCAGGGTGAAGTGCTTTTCCACTGCGCAGGCCCCGACCGAGACCGCCGCCACCGAGGCGGCCGTGCCGGGCGTGTGGTCTGACAGGCCCACCGGGCAGCCGAAGCGCTGGGCCATGTCGGCGACCGTCCGCACATTGGCGTCGGCGAAGGTGGCCGGATAGCTGGAGACGCAGTGCAACAGCAGGACGCCCGCCGCGCCTGCGCTCAGGGCCGCCTCGCGCGCCGTCTCAATCTCCTGAAGATTGGCCATGCCTGTCGAGATGATCAGCGGCTTGCCCTTGCTGGCGGCGTAGCGGATCAGCGGAATGTCGACGGCCTCGAACGAGGCGATCTTGAACGCGGGCGCGCCGAGGCTGTCGAGCAGGTCCACCGCCGTCTCGTCGAACGGGCTGGAGAAGATGGTCACGCCGCGCTGGCGGGCCCGCTCGAAGATCGCGCCATGCCATTCGAACGGCGTGTGGGCCTCTTCATAGAGTTCGTAGAGGGTGCGGCCGTCCCACAGCCCGCCGTGGATCTTGAACTCGGGCCGGTCGACATCCAGCGTGATGGTGTCGGCGGTATAGGTCTGGATCTTGATCGCGTCGCAGCCCGTGGCGGCGGCGGCGTCCACCATGGTCAGGCACCGCTCCAGGCTGCCGTTGTGATTGCCCGACAGCTCGCAGATCACATAGGGCGAATGGTCGGTGCCGATCTTGCGGCCGGCGATCTCGATGAAGGGCGAAGCGGTCATGACGGCGTCCGGAAACGTGGTGTCCGTCATCTTAACCCTGAAATCATGGACGAGGCGTCAATCGGCTGGTCAGCGCCCGATTTCGATCACGGAGACCTCGCTCGCCAGGGCCGTTTCCAGATCCGGCCAAGCCTGATCCATGCGCGCCTCAAGGACGTCGCGGCGCATATTGCCCAACCTTATCCAAACGATCCGCGCCCTCGGCCGCCGGCTCCTTGCCCACTCGACGAAGTCTCGATCCTTGGTAACGATTACATAGTCATTTCGGATGGCCAGGTCCCAGATCGCCGCATCGGGCGCGTCCAATGTCGCAACCGACATCACGTGATCGGCCTCATGGCCTTTGAAGTTTAGCCATTGCGCAAGGCTGGGCGGCAACTGAGCGTCGATGAGGAACTTCAAGCGGCAACAACAGCCGTATCGGCCACGGCAGCAGCCGCGTAGGCCAAGGCAGCACGGATGTCGTCGGGCTCAAGATAGGGATACTCGGCGACGATCTCGGCGCTGCTCATCCCGGCCGCCAGCATTTCCAGAACATCCTGCACGCGGACGCGCAGGCCCCGCAGACAGGGCCGCCCGCCGGCCTTGCCGGGCTCGATTGTGATACGGTCGAGCAGAGGGTTCATGGCTGCAGTATAGCGCCGATCGCTGAGTGCGACCAGCCAGCCTCAATCCCCGCCGCCGCCGCCCCCACCATCTCCACCGCCATCCCCGCCGCCGTCACTATCGCTGGAGCCGTCGGCGTCGTCTGACTTCGACCCTTTTGATGAGGAGCCGGTGTGGACCAAGCCGCCATCGCCGCTGCCGCCGCCGTCACCCTTTTTCTTGTCCTTTTCCTTCGCCTCGCCGGACGCCTGCATCGCCACGCCCGAGCCGGCACCGATGGCGACGCCCAGGGCGAGGCCAAGCGCCAGGTTGTCCATGGCCAGCCCGAAGGCAACCCCAAGGGCAATGCCCACGCCCATCCCGATCGGCAGTCCAGCTTTCATGATGTCCCCCACTTTGCAGCCATCGCGCTGAATCGGAATCGACACTATATCTGCGCCCATGTCGACCTCCTCCGCCCCCCGCCACACCCGCTGCCTGATCATTGGATCGGGTCCCGCCGGCTATACCGCCGCCATCTATGCCGCGCGCGCCCTGCTCAAGCCGGTGCTGATCGCCGGAATCCAGCCGGGCGGCCAGCTGACCATTACGACCGATGTCGAGAACTATCCGGGCTTCGCCGACGTCATCCAGGGCCCCTGGCTGATGGACCAGATGAAGGCCCAGGCCCAGCATGTGGGCACCGAGTTCGTCAGCGACATCGTGCTGAGCGCCGACCTCTCCAAGCGCCCGTTCCACATCACCACCGACAGCGGCCAGGACTGGCTGGCCGAGACGGTGATCATCGCCACGGGCGCGCAAGCCAAGTGGCTGGGCCTGGAGAGCGAGAGCCGTTTCCAGGGCTTTGGCGTCAGCGCCTGCGCCACCTGCGACGGCTTCTTCTATCGCAACAAGGAGGTTCTGGTGGTCGGCGGCGGCAATACGGCTGTCGAAGAAGCCCTGTTCCTGACCAGCTTCGCCAGCAAGGTCACCCTGGTGCACCGCAAGGACGAGCTGCGGGCCGAGAAGATCCTGCAGGAGCGGCTGCTGGCCCATCCCAAGATCGAAGTGGTCTGGGACAGCGCCATCAACGAGGTGCTGGGCGACACCAACCCGATGGGCGTCACCGGCGTGCGCCTGAAGAACGTCAAGACCGGCGACCTTACCGAGGTGAAGTGCGACGGCGTGTTCATCGCCATCGGCCACGCCCCCTCCTCGGAGCTGTTCAAGGACCAGCTGGAAACCCACGCCGGCGGCTATCTGACCGTCAAGCCGGGCACGACCTCGACGGCCGTCGCAGGCGTCTATGCGGCCGGCGACGTCACCGACGACATCTACCGCCAGGCCGTCACCGCCGCCGGCATGGGCTGCATGGCCGCCCTGGAGGCCGTGCGTTTCCTGGCCGAGGAAGACCACAAGGCCGCCCACCATCCGATCAGCCACGCCGAGGCCGAGAAAATCGGCGTCTGGTGATACCGATCCGCGTCGCCGCCTGAGGCGACGCGGACGAGATCGCGCCCCGTCAGGCCATGGCCTGAATGACGGCCTTCAGCCCGAGACGATAAAGCGTTCCAGCTTGCCCAGGGTTTGCAGACCAAGTTCCACGGCGCCGAAACCCTTGGCCGCCTGGAACTCGGCGACCGAGCTGAACACCATGCCCAGCGTGACCTTCGTCGCCCCGTCGTCATCCTCAAACGTCGCCCAGGCGTCGGCGTGTTTGGGACCGTTTTCGCCCCACAGCAGCGCATAGCCGATCCGTGTCTGCGGCTGGACAGCGACATAGCGATGGTGGTTCGGAAAGACCGTGCCGTCGGGCGCGATCATGTCGAACACCCACTCTCCGCCCGCGCGCAGATCGATCCTCGCGGTGCGGCAGGAAAAGCCGTCCGGCCCCCACCATTGCGGCAGGGTGTCGGGGTTCATCCACGCGCCCCAGACGACGGATCGCGGTGCCCTGATCACCCGCTGCAGCAGCATGGTCCGCTCGGCCACGCCGGCCAGATTGTCGAGACCCGCGTTGAACCCCTGACGGTAGCCGGCCTCCATGTCCTCGCCCAGCGAGGCGAGTTGCACCGTCACTCTCAGCCGGCTGTGCGGGCCGGCGGCGGACACCTCGGCCGTGACCAGCGCCGCAGACAGGGTTACGCCTTCCGACGAGATGACCTCGGAGTTGACGCTGCGCGTCTCGGGCTGCAGCACCAGCCAGCCGTTCTCGCAGCGTATGTCGGGCTGACCCTCAACCTTGCACAGCGAGATTTCGCGACCGCCGACCCGGGTGTCGGCCTCCAGGAACTCCACCGTCACCGAGGGTGCGGGCGGCGCCCATACGGCCCGCGCCGCCGGGTCGGTCCAGACCTTCCAGAGCACCGAGGCCGGCGCGGCCACTTCTCGCTCGAAGGCAAGGGTGGCGAAGCGTCCCTGACGGTCATCCCGCACTGCGCCGATCGTCGCGTCGGCCGCAAGGTTCTGCGTCATGTCTCGTTCTCCTTCATCACAGCCATCACAAAGGCATCCAGACGGTCGAGGCGGGCCTCCCAACCGGCCCTCTGCTCGTCCATCCAGGTCCGCAGGGGGTCCAGGGCCTCGGGCACGAAAGCGCAGGTCCGGACCCGTCCGCCCTTGGACGTGGCGATCAGCCCGGCCGCCTCCAGTACGGAAAGGTGCCGCATCACGGTCGGCAGTCGCAGCCCGGTGGGGCCGGCCAGATCGGTCACCTTGGCCGGCCCCTCGGCCAGCCGGGTCAGGATCAACCGACGGGTCGGATCAGCCAGCGCGTGAAAGCGCCGCGAAAGATCGGGTTCATGCTTAGCCATTGAGCTAACTATTACACCTTCGGCTGATTGGAAAAGTGAAAACTTCGCCAACCAGCTAAGTTTCCCATCGGACCGCTCTGGCGTAGAACAGCCGGATGATCCTGACCGCCATTCTCGGCCTCGCGCCCATCGTCATCGGCCTTCTGGCGATCTCGGCCATGTTCTCGGCCGCCGAGACCTCGCTGACCGCCGCCAGCCGCGCGCGGATGCATCAGCTGGAGCGCGAGGGTGATCGGCCCGCCCGGCGGGTCAACAGGCTGCTGTCGGATCAGGAGACGATGATCGGGGCGGTTCTGCTGGGCAACAACCTGGTCAACATCCTGGCCTCGGCCCTGGCGACCACGGTGCTGACCGCCGCCATTCCCGGCCCGTGGGGCGTCGCAGTGGCCACCGCGACCATGACGGTTCTGGTTCTGGTGTTCGCCGAGGTGCTGCCCAAGACCCTGGCCATCCTGCGCTCCGACGACGTGGCGCGCTTCCTGTCGGGGCCGACCCTGCTGGTGGTGCGGCTGTTTGGCCCGATCATCTATGCGATCCAGTGGATCGTGCGGCGCACCCTGCGGCTGTTTGGCGTGCGGCTGGACATGGCCGTCGACGTGCTGGCCGCCCACGAGGAGATCCGCGGCGCGGTCGAATACCACCACTCCGAAGGCCTGGTCGAAAGCGGCGACCGGCGGATGCTGGGCGGCGTGCTGGACCTGTCGGACATGGACGTCTCCGAGATCATGGTCCACCGCAAGTCGATGGTGATGTGCGACGCCGACCTGTCGCCGCGCGAGCTGGTGGCCGAGGCCCTGGAGGCCCAGCACACCCGTATCCCGCTGTATCGCGACAATCCCGACAACATCATCGGCGTTCTGCACGCGCGTGACCTGCTGCGGGCCCTGGCCGAGTCGGAAGGCGGTATCGACGCCCTCGACATCGCCGCCATCCTGCGCGAGCCGTGGTTTATTCCCGACACCACCAACCTGAAGGACCAGCTCAACGCCTTCCTCAAGCGCAAGAGCCACTTTGCCCTGGTGGTCGATGAATATGGTGCCCTGCAGGGCCTGGTGACCCTGGAGGATATCCTTGAAGAGATCGTCGGCGAGATCGACGACGAGCACGACACCAGCCTGGACGGCGTGCGGCGTCAGGCCGACGGCTCGGTGAACGTCGACGGCGCCGTGACGGTGCGCGACCTGAACCGGGCCCTGGACTGGGACCTGCCCGAGGGTGATGCCGTGACCATCGCCGGCCTGGTGATCCACGAAGCCCAGACCATTCCCGAGCCCGGCCAGACCTTCATCTTCCACCACCACCGCTTCCAGGTCCTGCGCCGTCAGAGAAATCAGGTCACGGCGCTGCGGATCAGCGCCCGGCTGGACGAAGGCGTCAGCGTCTAGAACCCGGGGCCTGGCCACCAACGCCGAGCGGCACGACGCCCTGTCGGTACGGGTTCTGGGCACAAGACCCAGGAAGACAGAGCTCTTGAACATCCTCAGGAGCGGCAGTTGGTGCATGCCATATGCAATCGTCTCTGCCCCACATGGGCTTTGACGCGCACTTCTGGAAAAGGGACGGCCAGAGAACTGTCAGGCGACGTCGCGCCAACTTATGCTAGCGTTGCCCGGATCTGCCGCATGGGGCTTCCGATGCGAGCCCTGGAGCCCTGCCGATGAGCAAGCTGAACGCCCTGAAAGTTCTGGTCGTCGAAGACGAGGCCCTGGTCTCGATGCTGGTCGAGGACATGCTCAGCGACCTGGGCTGCACCGTGGTGGGTCCTGCCGCCGAGATCGAGGAAGCCCTGCGCCTGGCCACCTCTGGCGATATCGACGCCGCCCTGCTGGACGTCAATCTGGGCGGACGCCCGATCTTTCCCGTCGCCGATGCCCTGAAAGCGCGCGGCGTGCCCTTTGCCTTCGCCAGCGGCTATGGCGTGGCGGGCCTCTCGGAAGGCCATCGCGATGCCCTGGTCCTGCAAAAGCCCTTCCGCGAGGCCGACCTGCGCCGCGTGCTTGAAGACCTGGCCAGCCAGATCGCCTGAGGCGTCGCCCCCGCAGACACTGCCCGTCAGATGGGCAATCGCGCCCTGCTTTTGGGCGCGGCCCGAGATCCACAGGGATTCCTCAGCGTCCTTTTTCACCAGAAATCTGGCTAGCTCGGCCACTTTCGCAGCCTATAGCTGTGGATTTTCGCCCTTCGCGCGGCCGAAAGGGGTGAAAATTACCCTTTGTTACCGGTAGTTAACGTGCGGGTTAGCGCCTCAATTTGGGCAAATTTGACCCCGCTTGACACAAAGCCGCCCAGATCGTGACTTTTTTGTAACTAAAATGCGACTTAGCGGAAATCCGCTTCAGTGCGCCCTTTTGGCCGGCGGCAAAGCCGATAACGTCTTCTCCGAGGAATGAACCTCTCGCCCCCCCGCAGGAAGCGCACCGGGGGCGTCTTTAGTTTTGAGGACAACGGAAAAATGGCGTTGAAGACCAAGGTTCTCCTGGCGACGACGATGCTGGGGAGCCTCGCCCTCCTGGCCCCGACCTTGACGTTCGCGCAGACCGCGCCCGCCGCCGCCAAGGAAGACACCGCAGTCGAAGAAGTGGTCGTTACCGGCTCGCGGATCCGTCGCGACCCGACCAACTCCCCGACCCCGCTGATCCAGGTCTCGCGCGACGAAGTCGTTTCGACCGGTCAGGCCAGCGTCATCGACGTGCTCGCCGACATCCCCGCCCTGTCGGGCTCGATCGTCCCGGAAGACACCACGGGCTCAGGTCTGAACGATGGTGGCCTGTCGCTGCTGAACCTGCGCGACCTGGGCTCCAACCGCACCCTGACCCTGGTCGACGGCCGCCGCCATGTCGGCTCGTCCTCCGGCGGCCTGTCGGTCGACGTCGACACCATTCCGCGTCTGCTGATCCAGAACGTTGAAATCATCACCGGCGCGAACTCGGCCCAGTACGGCGCCGACGCCGTCTCGGGCGTGGTCAACTTCATCCTGCGTCGCGACTTTGAAGGCGTTGAGATCGACGGCACCGTTGCCCAGATCAACAAGAGCGCCAAGGTCGGCGGCGACCTGAACCGCCGCTTCTCGGCCCTGGTCGGTCACAACTTCTTCGACGGCAAGCTGAACGTCTATGCGTCGGCCGAATACGAAAAGAACGACGAAGTCCTCGACAGCGAAATGAAGTGGCGGGCGAACGCCTGGAACCTGACCGCGCTCGACTTCGACCCGGCAAGCGCCAACAACGACGGCATCTTCGACAGCGTCCTGCTGCGCGACGTCCGCAACATCTCGCGCTCACGCGGCGGCACCCTGACCCTGGTCAACGATATACTTCCTGACCTTAGCCGAAATATCACGGCAGGTGCCTCGCAGATCTGCGCCGGAACCTCGGGAAGCCTGGGATCGATCAGCGCCAACTGTATCTTTCCGGAGCCCGGCAAGACCTATCAATTCGACTCGACCGGCAAGGCTCGCCTGGCCAATTTCGGCACTATCCGCAACAACGTCGGCCGTTCGCGCGTCCTGAACGTCGGCGGTGACGGCCTGAACGTGAACACCGAGTTCAGCCAGTTCAGCCGTCTGCCCGAGTCGGAGAACAAGCGCTTCCAAGGCGGCTTGAACCTCAATATCACCGAAGACCTGCAGTTGTTCGTCGAAGGCAAGTTCATCAAGGAAGAAACCTATGATGAAAGTCAGCAGACCTTCTTCGACATTGGTCTGGTCAACCTCAACAGCACGGCCAACGGCCTGCTGATCGGCACCTCGGCCTTTAATATCGGTCTGGACAACGCCTATCTCGACCCCAGTGTCCGCGCTGCCATCCTGTCCAACACGCGTCCGACGATCAACGCCGCCGGCGTCCAGACCGGCACGATCACCGACGCCCGCGCCCGCCTGAGCATCTTCGGCCCCAGCCGCAGCCAGCTGAACCAGAAGGAGCTGAGCCGCTTCGTGGTCGGCCTGCGCGGCACCAAGGACGAGTTCAGCTTTGTCAAGAATCTGTCCTACGAACTGAGCTTCACCGGCGGCAAACTAGAGAACAAAAACTACGAGCGCGCCGTCGACGTCATTCGCTTCAAGCACTCGGTTGACGCTGTTGTCGACACGGCCGGTATCGTCAATGGCAAGCCCGGCGAAGTTGTCTGCCGGGTTAAGCTTCTGGCCGCTGCCGGCACACCCATCGTCGATTATTATCGCAGCACGCCGCAGTTCTCCCTGACCAAGGGAACCCAGGCCAACGCGCCGGATTTGTTGACCTACAAGGCCGGCACAGCCGCCTACAAGGAAGTCAGCGAGTGCGCGCCTTCACGTGTGTTCGGTGAGAACGGCTACAGCGCCGCCGCTCGCAACTATTTCGACGCCGAGATCAACGTCCAGAACGAGAACAAGCAACTGGACGCCCTGGGCTATGTGTCGGGCGAACTGTGGGACTTCTGGGGTGCCGGCCGTATCGGTCTGGCCCTGGGCGCGGAATGGCGTCGGGAGGAAACCTCGACCGTCGGACGCTCGAGCTCGACCGGTGACCGCTTCCTGTTCCTGAACACCGGCCCTGACCTGCCGGGCGCGTCCTATGAGACCAAGGAAGCCTTCGGCGAATTCCGCCTGCCGCTTCTGAAGGACATGTTCCTGGCCAATTCGCTGGAAGTCGGCGCTGCGTTCCGCCGCTCGGAGTATACGACGGTCGGCAAGACCGACACTTACAACTTCAATGCCTCATGGCGTCCGATCGAGGACATCCTGTTCCGCGCGACGGCGGGTAAGGCGGTTCGCGTGCCGTCGCTGGCCGAGAACTTCAACCCGCCGACGCAGACCTTCGCGTCGATCAGCGACCCCTGCTCGGAAACGGTCATCCAGGCCACCACCGACAGCCGGATCAAGGCCAACCGGATCAAGAACTGCCAGGCCTTGGGCATTCCGACCGGCACCGTCATCAACTATCCGAGCACTCCGGCCGGCAAGAACTCGGGCAACCCGTTCCTGAAGCCCGAAAAGTCGTTCAGCTCGACCATCTCGATGGTCGTGACGCCGCGTTTCTGGCCAAACTCGACCTTCGTCGTCGACTACTATGAAATCGACATCAAGGACGTGATCGCCTCGATCACCGCTCAGACGGCCGCCAACCAGTGCGTCGCCGGCGAGGTGCTGAACCCCGGCATCTGCGCCACGATCACCCGCACCGGCGCCGCCGGCCAGGGCACCACCCCGGCCTACGGCATCGTCGACTTCATCCAGGGCTCGGTGAACTATGCCCGCACGATGAACCGCGGCGTCGACTTCCAGTACCTGTACCGGACCGACTTCGAGACCCTGACCGGCCTGGACTGGGGTCGCCTCGACTACCGTCTGAGCGGCACCTACCTGTTCGAGCAGCACGACTTCACCAACATCGCCGACCCGAACCAGCACACCGACTGGGAAACCACCCTGGGCCTGCCGCGCGTGCGCTTCAGCTCCAAGGTCAACTGGACCATCAACGACAAGCTGTCGGTGCAATGGGCGGCTGACTGGCAGTCGTCGCAGGAGATCATCGACGCCGACACGCTGGGCGGCAACAACGATATCTACGACAGCAAGTACTTCACCTCGGGCTCGTTCGTGCAGCACGACTTCACGGTGCGGTACAGCCCGAAGGAAGACTTCACCGTCCGTGGCGGCGTGGTCAACGCCTTTGACGCCACGCCGGCACCGTGGCTGGGCAACACCAGCTCGGACAACTTCGACCTGTTTGGCCGTCGCTTCTTCATCGGCTTCAACTACAAGATGTAAGCCGGCACAAAAGCGTCATGGACAGGAAGGGGGCGGTCTTCGGACCGCCCCTTTTTCTTTGGCTGCGGGTCACCCCCAGCGAGCCCCCTCGCCTATTGATATTATTAATTGGTCTATCTAAATCCCGATCCGCCTGACGCAGCTTGCGGCTAGGTTTGAGAACAGCTCCGGCAAGGAGCGTCGGGAGGGACCATGGATTTCACATCGCTCAGCCGCCGGGCAGCCCTTGGGACAGCGCTGTCGGGCACCTGCCTGGCCCTCGCGCCGCAGGCCCAGGCCCGGACAGCGGGCTCAAAGCCCTATGACTGGCGCAGCGTCCCCTATGGCGGGACCGGCTATGTGGACGGCTTCCTGTATCACCCCCGGCAGAAAGACCTGCTCTACGCCCGGACCGATATCGGCGGCATGTATCGCTACGACTTCGCAGCCCGGCGCTGGATCCCCCTGCTCGACCATCTGGGTCATGACGACAGCCACCTGATGGGCGTGCTGAGCATGGCCATCGATCCGACAGATCCTGACAAGCTCTATGCCGCCTGCGGGCTCTATCTGCAGGACTGGGCCGCGCCCGGGGCCATTCTGCGCTCCAGCGATCGCGGCGCGACCTGGCGCAAGACGGCCCTGCCGATCAAGGTCGGCGGCAATGCCGACGGTCGCGGGACCGGCGACCGGCTGATGGTCGATCCGACCCAGCCGAGCGTGCTGTTCTACGGCTCCAACCAGGACGGTCTCTGGAAAAGCGTCAATGGCGGCGAGAGCTTTGCCAGGGCGAGCGCCTCGCCCGGCAAGTCCCTGACGCTCGTCCTGTTCGCGCCGGCCGGCGGCGAGATGATCGTCGGTTCCGCCGACGGCAAGGGCGGGCTGTTTGCCAGCACCGACCGGGGTGCCAGCTTCCAGCGGGTGGACGGAACCCCGGACCAGGTTCCCCAGCACGCGGTCTATGGGCCCGACGGTTCGCTGTATGTGACCTTCGCCCAGGCCGAGGGTCCGGCGGTGGTCAATCCCAGCTTTGCGGTGCGCGGCAGCGTGTGGAAGCGCGATGGCAAGTCGGGCAAGTGGCGGGACATCTCGCCCCTGCGGACCGGCCCGGATGCAGCGTTTGGCTATTCCGGCATCGACATCGGACCCGACGGTACGATCGCGGTCTCGACCCTGAACCGCTGGTGGCCCGGCGACGATGTCTTCATCTCCCGCGACGGCGGCGCCCGCTGGAGTGGCCTTGGTCAGCAGTCCAGGCATGACGCCTCCAAGTACCCGTGGCTCGCCGACAGCCTGAAGGGCGAAGACCACATGGGTCACTGGATGTCGGATGTCCGGATCAATCCGTTCAATGCCGACGAGTTGACCTACGGCACGGGCGGCGGGGTCTGGACCAGTCGCAACCTCACGGCCGCCGGCAGTGGCCAGCCCGTGCTGTTCGACTTCAATGTCGAAAACCTTGAGGAGGGGGCCGTCATCCAGATGGCCTCGCCCACCGGCGGAGCGACCCTGCTGGCCGCCTTCGGTGACATCGGCGGCGGAGCCTGGGACGATATCACCAAGACCCCGAATGCCGGCCTCTTCCATCCGACGACCGAAACCAATTTCAGCATCGACTATGCCGGTCAGCGGCCCGGTTTTCTGGCCCGAACGGTCAATAGCAGCGGCACACACGGCTTCTACTCGGAAGACGGCGGCGGCAGCTGGACCCTGTTCCCGACCTCGCCCTACAAGCCGCCGGGCAAGGGTGAGGGCTGGCGCGGTCCCGGCCAGATCGCCATTTCAGCCAAGGGCAACTTCCTGCTTTGGGTCCCCGAAAAGGACGGAGCCTATTTCTCGGCCGACAAGGGCAAGACCTGGACATCCAGCGCCAACTGGCCTGTGGATCGCGACCGGCAACTGACGCCCATCGCCGACAAGGTGGCCAACGGCGTCTTCTATGTGCACGACCGGACCGGCGGCCGCATCCTGATCAGCGTCGACGGCGGCGCAACCTTCACCCCCATCGCCACCGGTCTGCCGGCGGTGCAGGGCTGGGAACAGGCCCAGATTGCGGTGATGCCGACCCGCATGCGTGACCTGTGGCTGGCCCTGCCCTCAGGCCTGATCCACTCGCGCGACGCCCAGTCGAAATTCGCCTCGGTCAAGGGCGTGGACGCGGCCTGGGCGGTGGGCTTTGGCGCGCCGGCGGTCAAGGACGGCTATCCGTCCGTCTATCTGAGCGGCAAGATCAAGGGCCAGGAAGGCCTGTGGCGCTCTAACGACGAGGGCCAGACCTGGACGCGAATCAACGACGACGCCCATCAGTTCGGGGCCATGCACGTCATCACGGGCGATCCCCTGGAGCATGGCGTGCTCTACATCGCGCCGCACGGACGCGGGATCCTGGTGGGACGGCCCCAGACCTGAGCCTATTCCAGGTCTCTGGGTCCGAAACTCTCGGGCAGCAGGGTCCAGAAGGGCGTGCGGC
Source organism: Caulobacter sp. AVps18 (assembly GCF_058681425.1). Classification (NCBI taxonomy): domain Bacteria; kingdom Pseudomonadati; phylum Pseudomonadota; class Alphaproteobacteria; order Caulobacterales; family Caulobacteraceae; genus Caulobacter; species Caulobacter sp. AVps18. The sequence goes on along the minus strand of NZ_CM178737.1, from coordinate 2,237,616 downwards.
GGGTGGCGACGCCGTCCTGCACCGAGACGATCTCGCAGGCGTCAGAGGCGAATTCCGCAATCCTCTGACGGCAGGCGCCGCAGGGCTGGACCACCGCATTGGAGCCGGCGGCGATCATGACGGTGGCGATTCGCCGGCTGCCGGCCGTGATCATGGCCCCGATGGCCGTCTGCTCGGCGCAGGTGCCCGAGGGATAGGCCGCGTTCTCGACATTGACGCCCAGATGCACCGTGCCGTGCTCGTCGATCACGGCGGCGGCGACGGTGAAGTTGGAATAGCGGGCATAGGCGCGCGACAGCAGGGGCGGCAGGAGCGCTGCCGCCTGGGTTTCGATGGCCTTGGTCGTGGAAATCTCGGCGCTCATGCCTGTTCTCATCGATCCGGCAGGATCGCGCCGGGCACAGAGGCAATCAGTCGCGGGCCGGGCGCGCAAGCCCTCCCGCGCGGATCGGGCTCAGCTTTCGTCGGGTGCCGTCGCGCTGATCGACAGGGCGTGGACAGGGCCCGCCATCTCGGCGGCCAGGACCTGGTAGACCATGCGCTGGCGCATCACCCGGCCCTTGCCCGCAAAGGCCTGGGCCTCAATGACCAGGTTGAAGTGGCTCTCGCCGGCGCCGGTATGGCCGGCATGGCCGTGGTGGCGGTCACTGTCGTCGGTCAGCTCCAGCCTCACCGGCTGAAAAGCGGCTTCAAGCTTGCTGCGAATGATGTCGGATACGGTGCCCATGGCGTTCTCTCGCATGTCAATCCTTGAACGGAAATAGCGGTAGCTTACTCTAGGGCTCATGAGCCGTGAGTTTGAATACCGCCCGAAGTTTTTCGACATCCGCGTCCGCCCGCCCAAGGAGGGTGAGAGCGCGGCGCCGGACGTGCTTGGCCTGAAGCCTGGCGAGAAGCGTTGCGACCACCCCGACTGTCGCCTGGCCGGATCGGCCAAGGCGCCCAAGGCGCGCAACATGCCCAACGAGCACTACTGGTTCTGCCAGAAGCACGCGGCCGAATATAACAAGAACTGGAACTTCTTCGCCGGCATGAACGAGGCCCAGATCCGGTCCGAGCAGGAGATCGAGAAGGTCACCGGCGGTCGTCCGACCTGGAGCTTCAAGGCTGACAGCCGCTCGCGCGAGGCCGCCGCCATGGCCGCCCGCGACGCACGCCATATCGCCGACCCGTTCGGCCTGTTCCGGGCCCAGCAGCGCAAGGCCGAGGCCGACCGCGCCTCCGCCGACCGTCATCTGGGCAAGCTGGAGCGTCAGGCCCTGGGCGACCTCGATCTGGACGGTGCCGCAGACAGCGCGGCCATCAAGGTGCGCTACAAGGAATTGCTCAAGCGCTGCCACCCCGACGTCAATGGCGGCGACCGCAGCGCCGAGCACAAGCTGGCGCGCGTGATCAAGGCCTACAAGACGCTGAAAAAGGCCGGCCTTACGACCTGAGGGCTTGGCGCCTTGCGGCGTGGCGCGGCTATCGCCATTGTCCGCCGGCGTCCCCGGGGGGACAGGCGCGCAGGGACGATGACGACCATGACCGACCAAGACCGGGACGCCAGCCCTTCCGGTGCCCCAACGCCGGTAGTCCCGACCCCGTTCGGGATTCCGTGGAGCATCTGGTTCTGGGGCGGCCTGCTGTCGGTCGCCGGCGCCGCGTTCGCCCTGGTCCCGGCCCAGGCCGCTGCCTTGCTGCACGTCGCCCTGCCGCCCGGTGCCGAGCCCTGGGCGCGGATGTTCGGCCTGATCATGATCGGCTATTCGCTGGCCTATCATGTGGCCGGCTGGACCGGCGCGCGCACCTATATGCGGGCCTCGGTCACGCTGCGGCTGGCTTCGCCCGTGGCCATCGGCGCTCTGGTGTTGGCCGGTGCCCTGCCCAAGCCCTGGCTGGCCCTCGGTGCCCTGGACCTGGCCGGCGCCCTATGGACCGCGCTCGAACTCTCCTGGCGGCCCAAGCCCAAGGCCGGGTAACTCACCGCCGCCGCAGCCGCGTCCAGGCGAACGCCACCAGCCAGCAGGCCATGGCCCAGGCTGCGCCCACGCACCAGCCGGCCAGCACGTCACTGGCCCAGTGGACGCCCAGATAGATCCGGCTGAGACCCACCAGCAGCGACAGGAACACCGCCGACCCAAGGGCCAGGGCTTTGAGCCGCCGGCGCTCGGCGAACCGCGCGGCCAGGACGCCGAGGGTCAGGAATACCACGGCCGACATCATGGCGTGGCCCGACGGGAAGCTGGCATTGACCGCCTCGACCGCGCGATAGGCCAGGTCGGGCCGCTCGCGGCCAAACAGCGCCTTCAGGCCCTGGCTGATGCACAGGCCGCCGCCGGCCCCGACCAGCAGCAACACGCCCTCGCCCCAGCGGCGCAGGCAGGCCAGCACGCTGAAGGCCAGCAGGATCAGCAGACCCAGCACCGCCAGCGAGCCCAGAGCGGTCACGTCGATCGCCGCCACGTGCAGCCAGTCGGGCCCGATCAGTTCCCGCCCCTCGCCCGGCCGGCGCAGGGCATCGAGAATGGCCTGGTCGATGGCCCGGGTCTCGCCCTCGGCCACCTCGTCGGCGATGGCCAGAAAGGCCAGGACGCCCAGGGCCAGCACCAGCAGGGCGACGGTCGCCCCCAGCTCGCGGCGCGCGGTGGTCAGCAGGGCCGGCAGGTCGCGTCGGGGATCAAGGTTCAGCAAAGCCTTCATGCTGCCCCCAACGCTTGAAGGCCAAGCTTGGTGCCGGCGCCGGCCCCGACATTTCCCAACTGAAACATGAACCGTTGCGGTCGGTGCCCGTTCAGACCGGGTCCACATCGGCTTTCATAGGATGTGGTCATCGAAAAGGAGACCGCCATGAAGCGTCTTGCCATTACCGCTCTTGCCCTGTCGCTGCTGGCCGGAACCGCCGCCAATGCCGCCCCCCCAACGCCACGACGACCATCGCAACGATGGCCACAACGCGCAGAGCCGCCAGGATGATCGTCGCGACGATCGGCGTGAGTACCAGGCTGAACGCCGCAACGACCGTCGCGACGATCATCGCTGGGCCCGGGGTGAGCGCCTCGACACCCGCTATCGCGACAAACGCTACCATGTCAGCGACTATCGCCGCCACGGCCTGCGCGCCCCGCCGCGCGGCTATCGCTGGCAGCATGTTGACGACCGCTACCTGCTGACGGCCATAGCGACGGGCCTGATCGCCTCGGTGATCATCGCCAATCACTAAAAAGTCGATGGGAAGAGGGTGTCGCGGTGCGACGCCCTCTTCCCCTCCCCCACGTCAACCGGCTAATCGGGTAGCCATGCCCGAGTTCGCCGAAACCAGCTCCGCCGCCGATCCCCTGATCACCCTGGTCCCCGACAAGTGGGTGACGCTCCGCGACGCGTTCGGCGTCGACAGCGACATGAAGGTTCCAGCCTTCAGCCACCGCGACAGCCACGTGCCGGAGATCGACCCGTCCTACCGGTTCGACCCGCAGACGACCAAGGCCGTCTGCGCGGGCTTCGCCAATGACCGTCGCGTGATGGTCCAGGGCTATCACGGCACGGGCAAGTCGACCCACATCGAGCAGATCGCCGCGCGGCTGAACTGGCCGCTGGTGCGGGTGAACCTCGACAGCCACATCAGCCGCATCGACCTGGTCGGCAAGGACGCCATCGTCCTCAAAGAAGGCAAGCAGATCACCGAGTTCCGCGAAGGCATCCTGCCATGGTCGCTGCAGCGCCCCGTGGCCCTGGTGTTCGACGAATATGACGCCGGTCGTCCCGACGTGATGTTCGTGATCCAGCGCGTGCTCGAGGCCGGCGGCAAGCTGACCCTGCTGGACCAGAACCGCGTCATCCGCGCCAACCCCTATTTCCGGCTGTTCTCGACCACCAACACCATCGGTCTGGGCGACACCACCGGCCTCTATCACGGCACCCAGCAGATCAATCAAGGCCAGATGGACCGCTGGAGCATCGTCACGACGCTCAACTATCTGGAACACGACGTCGAGGCCGCCATCGTGCTGGCCAAGAACCCGTCCTACGACACCGTAGAGGGCAAGCGCACGATCTCGGCCATGGTCCGCGTGGCCGACATGACCCGCAACGCCTTCATGAACGGCGACATCTCCACCGTCATGAGCCCCCGCACCGTGATCACCTGGGCCCAGAACGCCGAGATCTTCGACCACGACATCGCCCTGTCGTTCCGCCTGACCTTCCTCAACAAGTGCGACGAACTTGAACGCCCCACCGTGGCCGAGTTCTTCCAGCGCGCGTTCGGGACGGATTTGCCGGAGTCAGCGGCGCGGGTGAAGGTGTCTTAGGGGCTTCGTCTCAGCGCGATTTCCAAACGCCCGTCTCGCAAGAGGCGGGCGTTTTGCTTTGGAGCCGGGGTTTAGGGGGGCTTAGATCGTTATCCGGCCACCTTTCGGACACCAAGGACCTCCAGCGTCTCTCTGAAATACGCGAGGGACTATGAACCGGATTTTGGCGGCGTGTTTGTCGATCGTCGTTGCAGCACTGGCGTCGGTGGCGGTCGCCGATCCCCTGACAATTGTCTCGGAGGCCTCCGTCGTCGAGCAGAACGCGACGCGGTTCATCGTCCACTCCGACCGACTGGCGCGCAATTACGAGGTAACTGTCCAACTTCCCAACGCCAAGGTCGCTATACCTGGACAGAAGCTGGCGGCGATCTATGCGCTCGACGGCGGCTACGGACTGGCTGGACCAAACAGCGTCTTTCTCAGCGCGCGGGCCATGATGGCACCGGCGATCGTTATCAGCCTCCGCCCCGCTCCGGGCCAACCGTCCTCCCGTAACGAGGACTTTACCCACCGCCCCTTCACCATGGACGGAAAGACCTCCGGCGGCGGGGGCGCTGCCTTTGAGGCGTTTCTGCTTCAGGATCTGAGGCCGTTCATCGAAGCGAAGTACCCAGCCGATCCGGCAGGCTCCGTGCTCTTCGGTCACTCGCTCGGCGGGGTGTTCGCCGCAAACGTGTTTGCGGGCAATCCCGACGCCTTCGCCGGTTACATCATTGGCAGCGTGGTGGTTCCGCGAGATCCAGGCCTGGTGGACTTGGTCGCCCAGGCGACGGCCAGGGCGCGTGGCCAAAGAGTCTTTCTGGCGGTTGGTGGAGCCGAGGACACTACAGAGGCCGAGAAGCGTGAAATGAAGCGAGGCTTCGCGGCCTTGGCCGCAGCGTTCAGGGCCAAACCTAGCGTGAGCTTACAAGCCAAAACCTATCCGGGCGAGAACCACATCTCCTACTATCCGAACATGATGCTCGATGGCTTTCGCTTCGTGCTCCCGCCCACTGTCCCGGTTGACTTGCCTTACGCGCCGTTGTCGCAAAGCAAGCTGGCACGCTACGTCGGCACCTATGCCTTGCCCGATGACCATACCCTGACCATCAAGCCGGGATTTGACACATACCTGTCAGCCCAACTGGATGACCAACCTGCGGTCTACTGGTTGCCGAACGGCGCTGACCGCTTCTACGCCTATACTGCTGACCTCGACGTAACCTTCGATCCACTCGGGCTGACCCTGACGGGGCGCGGCGTGAAGGTCCGCGCCGAACGTAAGCCTGCGCAATAGGCGCCCTGAAGCAAACGTGGGGGCATGACCGACAGGCTCATCAAGCGAAGCCGGCCGCGTTCACTGGGGGCGAACGTTCAGGTCACCCGCGCCAGCCCCTGCCGCTCCCGGCGACCATGTCTCGCGGGGAATATCGCAGGGCCACACAACTTACGATCACCGCGAACGATGAGCGTTGAGCCGCTAAGCCGCCCTCGGCGTGATCTTCGCCAACTCGGCGCCCATCTTCCGCTTCTGCTCCATCAGGTCGTAGCTGTTCTGCAAACGCAGAAAGAACCCCTCTGACAGACCCCAGTAGCGTGTAAGCCGCAGGTCGGTATCGGCGGTGACGACCCGCTTGCCCAGCACGATTTCGTTAATCCGGCGCGGTGGCACGCCGATGGCACGGGCCAGGGCGTTCTGGCTCATGCCGATGGGCTTGAGAAACTCTTCCAGCAGGATATCGCCGGCCGAGGGATTATGCAGCCAGTCGGCGGGGTCGATTTCAATGATAGTCGCAGATTTCGACATCGTAGGCGTGCCCATCGCTCCAACGGAAACAGATCCGCCATTGCTGGTTGATCCGGATCGAATACTGCCCCTCGCGATCTCCCGACAGGCTTTCCAGCCTGTTGCCGGGAGGCGAGAGAAGATCCTCCAGGTACTCAGCGGAATCCAGCGAACGAAGCTTGCGGAGCGCGCTCCGCTGGATATCCGAAGGCAGTCGGCGAGAGCGACCGCCTTGCCAGATCCGGTCGGTTTCACGGGCGGCAAAACCCTTGATCACCAGCAACAACCATAACGCATAACGTTATACGGGTCAAGATATAGCGGCATTGGTGGCCCCCGAGTGGTTGGAGCGCCAAATCTCTCATAGATTGCATAGATCGCAATACACCTCCGAAGGTATATTCCCCCGCCGGAACCACCACCGCCCTCGCCCCGTTCCTCCTCCACACCGCAGCAGGAACCCCCGCCATGACCCAGATCACCTATGACATCGCCGCGCATGACGGCGGCTGGGCCTATAAGCTGGGCGAGGTGTTCTCCGAGACCTATCCCACCCACGACGCCGCCCTGGCCGCCGCCCGGCGCGTGGCGGCCGAGCAGCAGGTCGCGGGCGAGACCACCGGCATCAGCTATGAAGACGCCAACGGCCAATGGCGCGAGGAGCTGTCACCAGGCGACGACCGGCCCGTGGCGACGGTGAGTGACAGGGCCTGACGCCCAGGCCACCAGAGCAAAGGCCCAGGGCGCGCATCTTGCTGACAAGAGTCTCGACGAGCCATTTCGAGACAAGGTCGCCCGCCGATGTTCGCCAAGAAAAAAGACACCTCCGTGCACCAGGCCATGGCGGCGCTGCCCCAGGCTGCGCCGACGCCACTGCCCCTGGCCACTCCAACTCCGGCCGCGCCGCCGCCGCGCCCCAAGCCCGCCTCGATGATCGCCCAGGGCGTCACCATCCATGGCAACGTGCTGGGCGACGGCGAACTGCACCTGGACTGCGTGGTGGTAGGCGATATCCGGGTCGGCAAGCTGATCCTTGGCCCCAACGCCAGGGTCGAGGGCGCAGTGGCCGCCCAGGCCATCGAGATCCACGGCCTGGTGAAGGGCGCCGTGACAGCCCAGGCCGTGCGCCTTTACGGCACCGCCCACGTCGAGGGCGACATCACCCATGAGCAACTGGCCATGGAGACCGGGGCCGACTTCCAGGGCCGCAGCCTGAAGTTCCAGCGCCAGGCCCCCGCCGCTCAACCCGCCGCCACGCCCACCGCGACGGCACCGGTGGACGCGCCATCGACGTTCAATATCATCCAGGCCTGACAACCGGACGACGCGCCGCCCATCGACGTCCCTCCGCCGTGGCGGGGACGACGGCGGAAGGGCGTCGCGGCTTGCCCGCCGTTGGTTTGGGGACGGTCCGGCGGGGGCGACTGGGCCTGCTTCCGAACCGTTGACGATCCGGACCCAGGCGAAGGCTTTCGACTAAAGCTACGGCCCCGCGGCCCGCGTGGATGCGCGCAAATGTCGCAGTGTTGGAAAAGTCGCTCAGCCTGCGGCATTGGCCATCTTGCGCAGCCGTCGCGCCAGGTCTTCGGGCCGGTCGGCGATCTGGTCGAACAGGGCCTGGACCTCGGCCTCGCGAAAGCCGGCCGCCCTCAGGGTGCGCCAGGCGCCGGCCAGAACCGCCTCGGCGATCTCCATCCGGTCCTCTGTCGCCCGGCCATGCTCGCCGCCCCCGGACAAGGCGCCCGAGAGGGCCGAACGAGAGGTTTGCACGGGCTGGCTGGCGATAGACATGGCGGGACCTCCGGAAGGGAGCTCCAAAATGTTCCTTTTTTGTTCTCATCGCAAGCGGAGTCCGCGCGGCGCATGAAAAAGCCCCGGAGCGGGGGCTCCGGGGCCTTGGCGAGGGTCAGCCGGGGGACCGTCCCTCGCACGACAGGACCGCAGTAATCCTGCCGCCGCCTGCGACCACCCGCTCACCGAGGGATCGCAAGAAGCTCATGAAATCAGAGACTTGAGCGGGTGCTTACCGGCAGACCGTGCGCTCATAGACCGCGCCGCTGCGACGGTCATAGTCGCGGGTGGTCCAGCAGTCGCGGCCATAGTCTTCGTAATAGGGCCGCGGCGCGTAGTCGTAGCCATAACCATACCCGTAGCCATAACGCGGGGGCGGCGGCGGCGGGGCGTAGCTGCGCACGCGGCGCGGGCGGTCATAGCGGTCGCTGTCGTCACTGGCGATGGCCGCGCCGATCGCCAGGCCGATGACCCCGGCGACGATGGCCGCGCCGGCGACGTCGCTGCCACGATCATGGTGGCGATTGTGGTGGCGATCATAGTGGCGACCGCGCGGGTCGGCCGAGGCAGCGCTGGCTGAGGCCACCATGGAGAGGGCGGCAAGGCCGGCGGCGACGCGACCGATGGTGGTGCTGATCTTGCGGGCCATGCCCTTTTCCCCTGTCCTGCCCCGTCGGTGACGGGGCGCTGAAACCTTGATCCCGACCTTGACGCCGGCTGGCTGAACCGAACCTGAACGAAAACATGGGGCTGGACGGCGCCGGTTTGTTCACCAATTGCGGGCAGGCTGCAAAGGTCAGGACCCCGCGCGAGCGCGATCCGACCGGTCAACAAGCGGAGACTTCCATGACCACCAGCGTGGCGTTCAAGTTGGGCGAAGCCCTTCAGGTCCTGTCGTTCGAGGTCGGGACCCAGACCTATTGCGTGCCGGTCAATTCGGTCCGCGAAATTCGCGGCGTCACCCCGCCGACCCAGCTGCCCGACGCCCCGCCCTATGTGCGCGGCGTAATCAATCTGCGCGGCCAGGTGATGCCGGTCATCGACCTGTCCGAGCGCCTGGGCAAGGGCGTCGCCGTCGATGGCCCCCGCCAGGTGATCATCGTCATCGAGAGCGGCAAGGACGTGGCTGGCCTGCTGGTCGACGCCGTCTGCGACAGCTTCACCGTCAATGCCGACCAGATCAACCTGCCGCCGTCGATGGGCGAAGACAATTCGCCCCTGGTCCTGGCCGTGATCACCTCTGACACCGGCATGACCGTGCTGCTGGCGGTGGACCAGATCATCCCCGAGCGCCCGGCCTCGCTGGCCGCCTGACGACCAAGGCAAACATTTGTTCAAATAGCCCTTCCGCTTAGCCCGGCCAGGGCGATAGTCTCCCGCCAAAACAAGCGGGAGAGAGCGAATGAAGGCGGCGGTACTGCGCGAGGTGGGCAAGCCCCTCCAGATCGAGACTGTGTCGATCAGCAAGCCGGGCCCGCGCGAGGTGCTGATCCGCACCAAGGCCGCCGGCGTCTGCCATTCCGACCTGCACTTCGTCGAAGGCTCCTATTCCCACGCCCTGCCCGCCGTGCTGGGCCATGAGAGCGCCGGCATCGTCGAGGCCATCGGCTCCGAAGTGCGCACGGTCAAGGTCGGCGACCACGTCATCACCTGCCTCAACCCCTATTGCGGCCACTGCGAGGTGTGCCTGACCGGGCACCTGAACCTGTGCATCAGCTCGGAAACCCGCCGCGCCAAGACCGACGAACCGCGCCTGTTCCGCGAGGATCTCTCAGGAGCCGGCGACACCAAGATGGCCCAGTTCCTGAACCTGTCGTCCTTCGCCGAGATGATGCTGGTGCACGAGCACGCCTGCGTCGCCATCCGCAAGGACATGCCGTTCGACCGCGCCGCCCTGATCGGCTGCTCGGTGCTCACAGGGGTGGGCGCCGTGACCCACACCTCCAATGTTCGCCCAGGCGAGACCGTGGCCGTGATCGGCTGCGGCGGGGTGGGCCTGGCGGCGGTCAATGGCGCAGCCATCGCCGGGGCCGGCCGGATCATCGCCATCGACCGCATGGCCTCCAAGCTGGAACTGGCCAAACAGTTCGGGGCGACAGACCTTATCGACGCCAGCGACGGCGACGTGGTCAAACAGGTGCAGGAGCTGACCGGCGGCGGCGTACATCACAGCTTCGAGGCCATCGGCCTGAAGGCCACCGCCGAACAGGCCTTCCGCATGCTGCGCCGGGGCGGCACGGCCAATGTCATCGGCATGATCCCGGTGGGCGTGAAGATCGAGCTGAACGGCTCCGACTTCCTGGGCGAAAAGCGCATCCAGGGCAGCTTCATGGGCTCCAACCGCTTCCCGGTCGACATGCCGCGTCTGGTCGATTTCTACATGTCGGGCAAGCTGAACCTGGACGCCATGATCTCGCGTCGCATCAAGCTGGAGGAGATCAACTCGGCATTTGACGAGCTCAAGCGGGGGGAATTGGCGCGGTCGGTGATCGTGTTTGACTGAGCGACTGCCTAGATCGTCAAGCGCCGAGCATGGCGTTTCGCGCCTCCTGGGCCTTGGCGTAAAGCGCTCTATGGCGGTCAATCGAGCGCTATCTCGTCTATCGAGGCGACAACAGCGATTGACTCGTACTAATTAGGTAGTACTACTTAATTAGTAGATATTGAGGGCGGCGGCAAGGATGCGGGACGCGCGCGCAGGGGGAGGTCCCCATCCGACCGAAGGCGAATTGGCGATATTGCGGGTGCTGTGGCGGGCTCGCCGGCCGACGTCGGTCCGCGAGGTCCACGCGGCTTTGTCAGACGCCAAGGACACTGCCTATACGACGGTGCTCAAGATGATGACGATCATGACCGAGAAGGGCCTCGTACGCAGGGACGAGTCGGCCAAGCGCCACCTTTACGCGGCCGTCTATCCAGAACCGGTCGTGCAATCCGCGCTGTTGAAGGATCTCATGAAGCGCGTCTTTTCGGGCTCGGCGGTGCAACTGGTTCAAAGTGCGCTGGCGAGCGAGACCGCAAGCGAGGAAGATCTTGATGCGATCGCCGAAATGATCGCCGACGCAAGGTCCGCGCGGCTGAGGAAAGATCAGGCATGATCTGGGACCTTTCGCATGCGGGGGCCGCCTTGGAGGCGACTCTGACGGCTTCCATTTGGCAGGGGCTCTTGATCGCCCTGCTGGCGGCCCCGACCCTGGCCGCGCTGGAACGCGGCAGCGCCAGAACGCGGCACGCCGTCGCGCTCGTCTTCCTTCTGGCCATGCCTCTGTGGGCTGGCGTCACCCTGGCCTGCAACCTCTTGGCGCCCCCGGGCGCACTGTCGGCGAGCGGCTTGACCCTTTCCGGCGTAAGATTGCCGGTTGAACTGCGCTGGCTGTGGCTTGGCGGCGTCGCGTTCAATGCGATCCGCCTCGCGGGCGGATGGCTGGGATTGCGGGATTTGGAGCGTAGTTTCGCTCAGCCCCTGCCCGTGGAATGGCGCCGCCGCGTCGAAGAGTTGAGGCGTGCGCTCGGCGTTCACCGTGAGATCGCGGTCCGCCTGGTGTCAATGGGGGCTCCCTGCACGGCGCGGGTGTTGCGACCGGTGATCTGGCTGCCCGTCACCCTGTTCGCCCGCCTGACGCCCGAGCAGATCGAAGCCGTCCTCGCTCACGAATTGGCGCATATCCGGCGGCTCGATTGGGTGTGGAGCCAACTGCAGTGGTTTGTCGAAACGGTGATGTTCTATCATCCGGCCGTCTGGTGGCTGAGCGGACGCATCCGCATTGAGCGCGAAAACGCTTGCGACGATCTCGCGGCCGAGGCGGTCGGAGACGCTTTGATCGTCGCCGAAGCGCTCAACGTCCTCGAGAGACTGCGGGCCCCGATCCCAGCGCTCGCCTTGGCGGCCCGAGGCGGCAAGACGCTTGGACGCGTGGCTCGCTTGCTGCGCTCCGCCCCAAGGCCCGACTTGCCGTGGCGAGCCCCACTAGGCGTCATGATTGCCGCAAGCGCCGCCGCTGTCTTGGCCCTCCATCTGACGCCGGCGATTGCGACCTCCGCCGCGCCACCGCCAGCCGCTTCGCCCGGGCTCGAGATCGCGGGTTCAAAATCCTACACGCTCGCAACTCGCCCGACGAAGACGCTGTCGAGATCAGGCCGCGCCAGGCTGGAAACGCCATCGCTGCCAGTGCTCGCCGCGCCGTCGCCGCCACCAGTTTCTGCTTTTGCAGCACCTGCGCCGCCCCCGATCCCCGCACTTGCCGCACCCGCGCCGCCGCCGGTTCCTGCCTTAAGGGCGCCTCCGCCTCCAGCCCTTCCCCCGCCGCCCCCAGCACCCGATTCAGCGGCCTAGCTGAGGCGACCTCGGCCGCACCAGGCCAGGTTTAGGGAGCCAAGCCAACACGTGGCCTCACGGAGAGACCGCGTCGGCCCGCGCTGCACGCCCCAATGTCCTAATCAATTAGTAGATGGAGGTCCAAGATGAGATATGCCCTTTCCGCACTCATGATCTGCGCTCTCGCTTTCCCAGCCGCCGCCGCCCCCTCATCGACAGACATCGTCACGGCGGCCGACCGCGAGGTCGTGGTCCAGGCGCTTGGACGAGAGCTTCGCGCCCGCTATGTCTTCCCCGACGTGGCGGGGGCGACGGAAAAACGCCTCCTCAACCGGCTGGCGCAAGGCGCCTACGCCAGTGACGCCACAGTGGCGGCCTTTGCTGACCACCTGACCCGAGACGTGAGAGAGTTCGCGGCCGATCGCCATCTGCAGGTGACGTTCGCTCCCGATTTCACCCCGCCGCCGTCGTCGCAAGGCCTGACCGCCCAGGAAGCCTTCGATACGCGCGCGGCCATGGCTCAGGACGCCTACGGCATCCGGCGTGTACAGCGGCTCCCGGGGAATGTCGGCTATCTCGACATTCGGGGCTTCTTTCCAGCGGAGTTCGCAGCGCCCGCGATCGACGCCGCCGTCCGGCTGCTCGACGGCAGCGACGCCCTGATCATAGACCTGCGTCGCAACCGTGGCGGCTTTCCCGACGGCGTACGCCACCTGCTCAGTCACTTCTTCGCTGAGCAGGATTCCAGGCACTTGAACGATATCTACGATCGGCGAGATGGATCCACGCGCACCTACTGGACCGAACCTTCCGCCAGCCCGCGCTATACCCGTCCGATCTATGTTCTGACCTCGCATGAAACATTCTCAGGCGGAGAGGAGTGCGCCTATGATCTGCAGGCGCAGAAGCGCGCTGTCGTGGTCGGCGAGACAACCGGAGGAGGTGCCAATCCCGGTAACCTCCAGCTGATCGCCAAAGGTTTTGTCGCCTTCATTCCCAATCGCCGATCGATCAATCCCGTCACCAAGACGAACTGGGAGCACGTGGGGGTCACGCCCAACCTGTCCGTGCCCGCGTCCGACGCCATGCGGACGGCTTATAGTGAGGCGCTGAAGGGATTGATCAACGCCTCCGGTAATGAAGAAGAGCGCAAGGACCTGGGCGACACCCTCGCCAGGGTCCAGGCGGGTGGCGTCGACCTGCCCGTCTACACGCCGGGGAATTGAGTTCCGAGCCGCATAGGCGACGCGGATCTCACGAGAATCGCGTCGCCACTTCATCCGCAAGAGTATGCCCAGACTGGGTCCGGCCAGCCTACAGATCCGGGTGTGATTTCAAAGTCTGCTGATGTTGGCGCAAACTCGACATGGCCACCACCCTCTATCCCCGTGCCCGCACGGGGATAGGCCCGCCCGCGCCCAACGATTTCAACGCCCTCCCCCCGCCCCCCAGCGTCACGATCGAAAATCGACGCAGCCCCCCGCGAACCTCCGGCATAATCACTCTCGCCCCACCACTGGGGAGGCCGTCCAGCTGGCGACCTGACGGGTGGTGGGGGCGGTTGAGCGGGTCGCGCCCGTCGGCCGTCGTCGAGGGCCCGCTGGGGTCTGGCGGAGCGGAGCGGTCCTGCGGGGGCTGTCCGTGTCGAGGCCAGGCCCGGACCACCGGGAGTTACCTTCGGCGACGCCCGCACGAGCGCTCCAGGCGCGGGCTGAAATCGCTCGCGCGGTCCAGGCGGGATCGCTGTCCTGCCTGCCCGCCCTCTCTTCGCATTTTTGGGGCCTCTGATCGGAAGCGGGTTAAAACCCCGCGCCCCGAAGGCTTTCGTCCGCCAGCCGCGCGGAGCGCTCCGGCTCAGGCCGAAACGGTACTCCTCTACAAACCCCTCCGGGCCTGGCCCGGACGCTCCGCCGCCTCCCCAACTTGCCGCTCAAACCGGCGAGGATGCGAAACTGCATCTGCAAGGTGTCACAGGATGACACTTCGAAGGCCTCCCCAGAGCATTTCCCGATCCGACTGGATCGGTGAAAGGCTCTAGTCTTTTGTTTTAACGCATTTTCTGACGACGAACCGGCGTCCACTTCGTCTGAAAATGCTTTAGGCTCCTCCCGCCAGTCAGGGATTCTCGCCGCATGCCCCACCTCCTTCGCCGCTCCGTTTCGCTGATCGCCGTCGCGGCGGCGCTGGTCGCAGCCCCCGCCCTGGCCGCGCCCGCCGCCGCCCAGGGCAAGGCCGACCATGGCAAGACGGTCGGCAGGATCGTTGCCTCCAAGCCCTTCAAGGCGGCCGTCGCCAAGCTCGACGCCGACTTCGACCGCACCGTGGCCGACATCGTCACCCTGACCGAAATCCCCGCCCCGCCGTTCAAGGAAGAGGCGCGCGCAAAAGCCTATCTGGAGATGCTCAAGGCCCACGGCCTGAGCGATGTGACCATGGACGCCGAGGGCAATGTCATGGGCGTGCGGCCCGGCACGGCGACCAAGGGCAAGGGGCCGTTCGTGGTCATGGCCGCCCACCTCGACACCGTCTTTCCCGAAGGCACGGATGTGAAGGTTCGGCGTGAGGGCACCAAACTGATGGCTCCCGGCATCGGCGACGACACCCGCTCGCTGGCCACCCTGCTGGCCTATGTGCGGGCGATGGACGCGGCCGGCATCAAGACCAAAAGCGACATCCTGTTTGTCGGCAATGTGGGCGAGGAAGGCCCCGGCGACCTGCGCGGCGTGCGCTATCTGTTCAACAAGGGCCCCTATAAGGGCCAGATCACCGCCTTCTTCTCGATGGACGGTTCCGACCCCGCCCGCATCGTCGATGCGGGCACGGGCTCCAAGCGCTATCACGTCACCTTCAAGGGCCCGGGCGGCCACAGCTACGGCGCGTTCGGCACGGTCAATCCGATGGCTGCCATGGCCAGGAGCGTGGTCGATCTCTATGCGATCGAGACGCCCAAGAGCCCCAAGACCACCTATTCGGCCAGCGTCACGGGTGGCGGCACCTCGGTCAATTCGATCCCCAATGAGGTGTTCATGCAGTTCGACATGCGCTCGGAAAGCGCCGCCGAACTGGCAAAACTGGACAAGACCCTGCTGGGCATTCTCGACGCCGCCGTAGCGGCCGAAAACGCGGCCCGCGACACCAAATTCGGCAAGATCACCCTGGATCCCAAGGTGATCGGCGAGCGTCCAGCCGGCTCGACTCCGGCCGAGGCCGACATCGTCGGCCTGACGGGCGCGGCGATCACGGCGCTGGGCTTCACGCCCGAGCATGGCGCCTCGTCCACCGACTCCAACCTGCCCATGAGTCTGGGCATCCCCGCCGTGACCATCGGCTCGGGCGGCAAGGCGGGCCGCGCCCATGCTCTGGACGAATGGATCGACGTGGAGAAGGCCGAGAGCCTCAAGGGCATGCAGGTGGGCCTGGCGGCCCTGCTGGCTGTGGCCGGGGTGGATTAGATTTTCAGGGTGAGGCGGACTGTCACGCCAGCGCCATACAGGGGCAGTATCTGGTCCAGACCAAGCAGGACCGAGGTTTCCCGTGCACTCGATTGACCGTCGCCATCTGATGTTGTCGGCGGTCGGGGCCCTGGCGGCCCACCCCGCCATCGCCCGCGCCATGGCGATCGACGCCGACGTCCGACGCGGGACCCTGCAGGATGTCGAGCACGTGGTGATCCTGATGCAGGAGAACCGCTCGTTCGATCACTATTTCGGAAGCCTGAACGGGGTTCGGGGTTTTGCAGACCGCTTTCCAATCCCCGTCGCCGATATCGCCGGCCGCAAGGGCAAGACGGTCTGGACCCAGGCCAATGGAAAGTCAGCCGATGGCCCGCCGCTGATCTCGCCCTTTCCGCTCAACAGCGCCCAGACCTTCGCCCACATGCGGGTGGAGGGCACGCCCCACAGCTGGCCTGATGCCCAGTATGCCTGGGATCAGGGCCGCATGGACCGCTGGCCCGAGAGCAAGCACGCCCACGCCATGGGCTATTTCCGGCGCGAGGACATCCCGTTCCAGTACGCCCTGGCCGACGGCTTCACCCTCTGCGACGCCTATCACTGCGCTACCCAGACCGGCACCAACACCAACCGCCTGTTCCTGTGGAGCGGGACCAATGATCCGGCCGGCCGCGACGGCGGGCCTTCGATCTCCAACTCGCATGACGATTTCGCCACCAAGGGCGGCGCGGCCGAGGGCTATCGCTGGAGCACCTATGCCGAGCGCCTGCTGGCCGCCGGGATCACCTGGCGCGTCTATCAGGACATGGACGACAACTTCACCGACAACCCGATGGCCGGCTTTCAGCGCTTTCGCGACAGCCATGCCCAGGTTCCCGGCGCGGATCCGCGTCTGGCGGAACTGGGCCTGTCGACCCGCAAGCTGGACGGCCTGCGCGAGGATGTGCTGAACGGGACCCTGCCGCAGGTTTCCTATCTCGTGGCTCCCGCCGCCGATTCCGAGCATCCCGGGCCGTCGAGCCCCGCCCAGGGCGCCGACTACACCGCCCGGGTGCTGGACGCCCTGACCGCCAATCCCAAGGTCTGGGCGCGAACGGTGCTGCTGGTGATGTTCGACGAGAACGACGGCTTTTTCGATCACGTGCCGCCGCCCGCCCCGCCCTCGCACGATCCGGCCAGGCCCGGTGCCGTGCTGGGCGGCTCGACCGTCGATACGGCGGCCGAGTATCATCAGGTCCGCAATCCCACCGAGGCCAAGGACGAGCGCGACGACCTGATGGGCCGCCCCTATGGCTTGGGGCCGCGCGTGCCGCTGTATGTGATCTCGCCCTGGAGCCGGGGCGGCTGGGTCAACAGCCAGGTGTTCGACCACACCTCGGTGATCCGCTTCCTGGAAAAGCGCTTCGGGGTGATGGAGCCCAACATTTCGCCGTGGCGGCGCGCGGTCTGCGGCGACCTGACCAGCGCCTTTGACTTCCGTACCCCCAATGACAAACCCTTCGTCGAGGGCCTGCCCGCGACCCTGGACGACGCTCGCCGCGCCGGAGCCCTGCCGGGACGCACAACGCCGCCGACACCGGCCTTGCCGCAGGTTCCCATCCAGGCCAGCGGAGTCCGCCTGTCGCGCGCCCTGCCCTATGCGCCGTCGGTGGTCGAAACGGTCCGCGACAGCGCGCTCGGACTGGCCCTGGGCACGGACGGTCAGGCGGCCGTCGTGCTGCATGCCTATGATCGTCTGCGCCTCGACCTGCCGCCGCGCCGCTATACGCTCGAACCGGGCAAGCCGCTGAACGACGCCTGGCCGGACGGGGCCTATGACCTATGGCTGCTGGGGCCCAACGGCTTCCATCGCCATCTGGTCGGCAGCCAGCCAGGAGGCGATCCCGTTGTCGAGGCCACCTGCAGCGGGCGCAAGCTGACCCTGGTCCTGCGGAACGACGGATCGCTGACCCGGCGCATGACCGTAACCTCGCAAGGCGACGGCACCGTTTGGCAGGCTGAGCTTAAGCCGGGTCAGGCCATCCGGCGCGCCTGGTCCTTTGCATCGGCAGGCGGATGGTACGACCTGACCGTACGCATCGACGCAGAGGCCGGCTATCTGCGGCGCCTGGCCGGTCGTCTGGAAACCGGGGCCGACTCGTTCACCGATCCCCTGATGGGCGGTCCGGCGATCATGCAGAGCCTGAGCTGAGGTCGGCCGCCTACAGCGGCTTAACGAAGCTTCGGCGCCGCGCCGGTCTTCAACTCGGCCAGGGCCAGCTTGGGCGTGTCGGCGCTGGCCGTGACCACGCCGCCGTCGGCCAGCATGCGGTCGATCTGGGACTTCTTGGACCTGAACGCCGCCAGCTCGCTGCCGGTCAGGATCGTGCCTTGCGGGACCTTGGCCCCGATCGGGTTGACCCGCTGACCGTTCAACCAAACCTCATAGTGCAGGTGCGGACCGGTCGACATGCCGGTGGAGCCGACATAGGCCACGACCTGCCCCTGACGGACACGGGTTCCGGCCCGTACGCCCGGCGCATAGCGCGAGATGTGGGCATAGCCGGTGTCCCACTGGCCGGCGTGGCGGATGCGCAGCCAGTTGCCATAGCCGGCCCAACGGCGGGCCTCCACAACCACGCCATCGCCGGCCGCCAGGATCGGCGTGCCTGTGCCCGCGCCGAAGTCCACGCCCTTGTGGGCGCGGTTGAAGCCCAGGATCGGATGGCGGCGAGCGCCGAAGGTCGAGGTGATCCGCGCGCCGTCCACCGGGGTGCGCAGCAGGAAGCCCTTGATGTTCTTGCCGGTCTCATCGAAGAACTGCGGCTTGCCGTCGCGCTCGAAACCGTAGAAGCGCTGGCCCTTGACCTCGGCATAGTCCAGGTCACCGGCCTCGATGGTGCGGCCGCTTTCGGTGACCTTGCGGCCGAACACCAGGCAGAAGCGGTCGCCGTCATGGATATCGCGCGAGAAGTCGATCTTGTGCGAAAACAGCTTGGCCGCCTGGCTGATCACCGCCGGGGTGCCGCCCACATTGGCCACGCTCTCATAGAACGAGCCGTCCATTTCGCCGCAGGCCACCTTGGTCTCGTCGCGGACCTCCTCCTCAAACTCCCGCAGCTTCAGCGCGCCGTCGAAGGTGCGCGAGACGGTGATGGTCGAGGAGGGGCTGGTGCGCATCGACAGGCCGATTAGGCGCGCCGGGCCCCTCTGGCTGCGGCGCTGGGCGATGGCGGCCTCGAAGGCCATGCCGGCCTTGATGTTGACGGTGTCCATGGCGCCCTGAAGCGTGGCCACCACCTGGCGGGCGTCGTTGGCGGTGACGCCGGCGCGCTGCACGGCGCCTTCCAGGGTCTCGCCGGGGCGAACCTTGACGGGGATATTCTGGGGACGGTCAAAGCCTGGCTGGGCCTCGGCGCCGGCAAAGGCCACATGCTGCAAGGCCGCCATCGAGGCGGGGTCCAGCGGGGCTTTTTCAGGAGTCTGGACGTCGGCTGTCGTCAGCTTCCAGCCCAGGCCCAGAGCGGCCAGGCCAGCGACTGCGGTCAGAAGCCGGGGCGCCAGACGGAGCGTCCGGCGTCGCGGGTCAAATTCCTGCATCGGTCCCCCTACGGTTTCGATGCCGCGATGGATCAAGCGACATGTCCGGGCGCCCCCCAGCATGATCGGAGCGGAACATGGCCACAGAGCCCGCAGACAGCAAGCACTATTCGGTGCTTCGGGCCTTTTGTCACGGCCGGTGTCAGATCAGCCAAGCCCATGACCAACAAAGAAAAACGCCCGCCTTTGAGAGGCGGGCGTCTTCCGAAGTCTGACGGGTTCGTCGCCCTTAGGCGGCGTTGACCTGCTCATTCGGGTCGCGCAGCACATAGCCGCGGCCCCAGACGGTTTCGATGTGGTGCTTGCCCTGGGCCGAAGCCGCCAGCTTCTTGCGCAGCTTGCAGATGAACACGTCGATGATCTTCAGTTCCGGCTCGTCCATGCCGCCATACAGGTGGTTGAGGAACATTTCCTTGGTCAGGGTCGTGCCCTTACGCAGGGAAAGCAGCTCCAGCATCTGGTATTCCTTGCCGGTCAGGTGAACGCGGTTGCTGTTCACTTCCACCGTCTTGGCGTCCAGATTGACCACGATGTCGCCGGTCTTGATGACCGACTGGGCGTGACCCTTCGAACGACGGACCACGGCGTGGATACGCGCGATCATCTCGTCCTTGTGGAAGGGCTTGGTCATGTAGTCGTCGGCGCCGCCCGAGAAGGTCTTGACCTTCGTGTCGATTTCCGACGAACCCGACAGGATCATGATCGGCGTGTTCACCTTCGCAACCCGCAGGGTGCGCAGAACATCCAGGCCGCTCATGTCAGGCAGGTTCAGGTCCAGCAGGATGAGATCGTAGTCGTAGATCTTCCCCAGATCCACGCCTTCTTCGCCAAGATCCGTCGTATAGACGTTGAAGCCTTCAGACTTCAGCATCAGTTCGATGGTCTGCGCCGTTGCGCTGTCATCCTCGATCAACAGTACGCGCATGAGCCCCTCCACGCCACTCGGTGGCGTTATTCGACGTCTTGGCGGAAGCCGCCTGATTAACCCTGGCTGCACTTTGCAGGCGAGTTAATTTAAGACTGGTTAATGGTGAATGATCTCGTTGGCTGAATGGTTAATCTGATTTGCGAATCGGGTGCAAGCTGTCGCTGAGTCGCAGCGCAAATTCATCGGGCCCAACTTTGGTGCCCGACAAAGCGGCTTCTGCTGGGTCGTGAAATCAGCAAACCCAGTCGCTGCGCCGACTATTCCGCAGGCCAGGTCCTTGGCGAGAGCGCGACCGGAAGCGGGCAAAAAAGCCCTGTTGCGGCGTTCTGTCGCTAAGGTTCTGATGAGACCCGTAGTCCGCCGCAAGCTCCCCCCGGCAGAGCCCCGTGACACAGCGCTCGTGAGACTTCGCTCGTGACAGGGGGTCGCCGGTCATCGCTCCGGCGGCAGCCATCCGACCTCCCGAAGCCGGGCGACCGAGGCACGGGACACCGGCGCGCGCACGCCATTGACAAGCAGGAGCCGGAGATTGCGCCCCTCGGCCTCGATCCCGACCACTGCCGAGCGGGCCACCCACCATGAGCGATGGACCCGCATACCCTCGCGGTCGTCAAAACGCGCGATCACCCGCTCGAACGGTCCGGCCACAAGCCGCGAACCGGTCGCACTGTGGATGCGCACATAGTGGTCCTCCATCCGCAGGCACAGCACCTCGCCCGAGGCCAGCGGCTCGACGACCTGAACCTTGGCCGGCACGCGTGACTGGCCCGAGCCGTCGGCGGCCCGCCGCCTCACGCGCAGCAGATAGTAGCCAACAACAATCGGCGTCGAGGTCGCCACGCACTGGCCATACCACTGCAAGCCCGACACCAGGTGCTGCAGGTCCGGCCAGATCGCGATCGCGACCCAGCGCGTCAGCGGACCCTGGATCAGCGAGCCCAGCAGGATCACGACAGGAACCACCGACCAGTCCGGGGAACCGAACCGGCGAGCCTGGCCGACCAGCAAACGGGTCAGGACGCCGAACAACAGCATCCCGCAGAGGATGCTGCCCGTCCAATAACCGATCCGCAGCCATGGCCCGCCGTTCAGATAGCTGCCGAACGGCCCCATCAGACCCAGCAGCACACCGATCGCAACGGCCACGGCAAGATCCGTCGCCCATTCCCGGACGGTCCCCCTCAGCGGCGCTTTTTCGATCTCAGCGAACATGGCCGACTTATAGCGACCGTTCGCCCGGTCGCGAACCCGTTCGCCCGTTCGCGAAAGTGGGATGGCGAGCGGATGCCGTGCAGCGCATCAGCAAGGCCTCACAGCCATTGAGGACCTGCATGTCGCTTCGTCATCCCTTCGCCACTCTCGCCTTCGCCGCCGGACTGTGCGCTTCGCCAGCCCTGGCGGCCAATGCCGGCTTCATGGTCGTGCAGGCCGCCGATCCGTTGGGTGCCTTGATCACGGTCGGCGTCTGGTACCCCACCGACGCCCCTGCCCAGCCGATGGCCCTTGGCATCGCAAACCAGACCGTGGCCCCCGGCGCGCCGTTGAGGGGCGATCACCTGCCGCTGATCGTGATGTCGCACGGCAATGGCGGCTTCTTCGGCAGCCATGCCGACACCGCCCAGGCCCTGGCCGAAGCGGGCTTTGTTGTCGCGGCCCTGACCCATACCGGTGACAACTATCAGGACCAGAGCAAGGCCACCGACATGGCCAACCGCCCCCGCCAGCTGTCGCTGGTCATCGACTACATGACGGCCAACTGGCCGATGAGAGCCGCCCTTGATCCCAACCGGGTGGGCGCGTTCGGGTTCTCGTCGGGTGGCTTCACAGTGCTGGCAGCGGCCGGCGGCAAGCCCGACCTGTCGCGGGTCCTGGAACATTGCCGGGTCCATCCCGACTATTTCGACTGCAAGCTGACGGCGTCTCGCCCGGCTCCCGTCAGCACCGTGTTGCCGACCTGGACCCACGATGTGCGCATCAAGGCCGTGGTCTCGGCGGCACCCGCCCTGGGCTATACCTTCCGCGACATGAGCAAGCTGAGCCTGCCCGTGCAGCTGTGGCGCGCCGCTGACGACGAGATCCTTCCCGATCCGGACTACGCCTCAGCGGTGAAATCCGCCCTACCCAGACCGCCCGAGTATCACGTTGTCGCCGGCGCCGGGCATTTCGACTTTCTGACGCCCTGCAACGCCCAGGGACAGACAGCCGCCGCCGCGATCTGCGCCAGCGCCCCAGGCTTTGACCGTGCGGCGTTCCACCACACCTTCAACGCGTCGGTTACGACGTTTTTCACTGCCAACCTGCCCCTAACACATCCCTAATTTCACAGCTGGTTAACGCACTCGGTCGAGGATGAAACCTCACCTTAGAGAGCTGATTTGCGTAGCCTGATCGCCGCCGTCGAACGTATCGATCCGCTGACCGTCTCGGGTCGGGTGGCCGCCGTAAACGGCCTCCTGATCGAGGCGCGCGGCGGCCTGACGCGGCTGGCGATCGGAGCCCGCGTCGAGATCGACCGTCTGGGTGCCAAGCCCCTGCCCGCTGAAGTGGTGGGCTTTCGCGAAACCCGCGCCCTGCTGATGCCGTTCGGCCCCGTCGAGGGCGTAGCCCCCGGCGCCGAGATCCGCATCCAGCCCGAAGGCGCCAGCGTGCGTCCCACCAAGGCGTGGCTGGGCCGCATCATCAACGCCTTTGGCGAGCCCATCGACGGGCTTGGCCCCCTGCCCCAGGGCGAAGTGCCCTACCCCTTGAAGACCCCGCCTCCACCGGCCCATGCGCGCGGCCGGGTCGGCGAGCGCCTGGACCTGGGCGTGCGGTCGATGAATGTCTTCACCACCACCTGCCGGGGCCAGCGCCTGGGCATCTTCGCCGGTTCCGGCGTCGGCAAGTCGGTGCTGCTCTCCATGCTCGCAAAAGAAGCCACCTGCGACGCGGTCGTGGTGGGGCTGATCGGCGAACGGGGCCGCGAAGTGCGCGAATTCATCGAGGAAACCCTGGGCGAAGAGGGCCTCAAGCGCGCCATCGTCGTGGTCGCCACCTCGGACGAGCCGGCTCTGACCCGCCGCCAGGCCGCCTACATGACCCTGGCGGTCAGCGAATATTTGCGCGACCAGGACCTGGAAGTGCTGTGCCTGATGGACTCGGTCACCCGCTTTGCGATGGCCCAGCGCGAGATCGGCCTGGCCGCCGGCGAACCGCCGACCACCAAGGGCTACACGCCGACCGTCTTCACCGAACTGCCCAAGCTTCTGGAGCGCGCTGGCCCGGGACCGATCCGGCCTGACGGCACTGTGGCGGCCCCGATCACCGCCCTCTTCACCGTGCTGGTCGACGGCGACGACCACAACGAGCCGATCGCCGACGCCACGCGCGGTATTCTTGATGGCCACATCGTCATGGAGCGGGCCATCGCCGAGCGTGGCCGCTTCCCGGCGATCAATGTGCTCAAGTCGATCAGCCGCACCATGCCGGGCTGCCAGTACGAGCACGAGCGACAGATCGTCAAAGGCGCCCGTCAGGTCATGGCCGCCTACGCCAACATGGAAGAGCTGATCCGTATCGGCGCCTATCGCGCGGGGGCCGACCCGATCGTCGACCGGGCCATTCGCCTGAACCCCGCCATCGAAGAGTTCCTCAGCCAGGACAAGGACGAGGCCACCAGCCTCGACGACTCGTTCGGACACCTGGCCAGTATCCTTGAAAGTGACCACGCATGACCAAGTGGGCCGCCTCCCTGATCCGCATCTCGACCCACGAGGTCGAGACCCTGCAAAAGCGGCTGGCCGACATCGTCGAGCGCCGCATGGCCGCCGAACTGCGCGTGGCCATGCTGGACGCCGAGGCCGAGGCCGAGGCCCGTCAGGCCGAGAACGACGCGGGTTCCGGCTGGTACATGATCGGCTACCGCGAGGGCTCCAAGCGCCGTCGCGCCGAGATGGTGGTGCAGATCGAGCAGGCCGAGATCGAGGAACAGGGCGCGCGCGACGCCCTTTCCCAGGCCTTCGAGGCGCTCAAGAAGTACGAGCATGTGGCGCAGGCCGCCAAGGTGGCCCAGCGCAAAAAGGCGGGACAACTGGAAACGGCGGCCCTGGACGAGCTGGGCCTGCGACGCTCGGCGATGGGCGGCCGCTGATGCCCCTGCCGGGCCTGGACCGCCGCGCTGTCCTGGGCTCGGCCCTGGCCCTGACCGCCTGTGGCCCCAAGGCCGCCAGCCAACCGGCGCCGGTCAACGCGCCGCCCCTGAAGACGGTGGCCTCCTTTCCCGTCGGAACCTGCGCCCAGGCCGTCAATCTGGATGATCCGGCCTGGACCGCCATTGCCCTGGACCAGGTCGGCCAGCTGACGCCCGAATGGCAGATGAAGATGGAATACATCGTCCAGCCGGACGGGTCTTTCCGCTTCGACGCCCCCGACCGTCTTGCGGCCTGGTGCCAGAGTCACGGCCTGGGCCTGCTGGGCCACACCCTGATCTGGTACGCCCAGGTTCCCGACGCCTTTGCAAAACTGGATGAGGGCCGGATCAGTTTCGAGCAGGCCTATATCAACTACATCCTGGCCGTCGCCGGTCGTTATCGCGGCAAGGTGGTGGGCTGGGACGTGGTCAATGAGGCGGTGGCCGAAGACGGCGAAGGCTGGCGCGACAGCCTGTGGTCGCAACGCCTGGGCGACTTCGAGCACATCGCCCTGGCCTATCGCACGGCGCGGCAGGCCGATCCCGACGCCGCCCTGCTGCTGAATGACTACAATCTCGAATACAATCCCAAGAAGCGCGCCACCTTCCTGAAGCTGGCCGAGCGGCTGCTGGCCTCGGGCGCGCCGCTGACAGGGCTGGGAACCCAGATGCACGTGGCCGCCGACATCCCGCGTGGCCAGATCACCACCATGATGCGCGACCTGGCCAGCCTGGGCCTGCCGGTTCATGTGTCAGAGCTGGATGTGTCGATCGTCCGCGCCAAGGGCTGGATGACCTCGCGCGCCGACCTCGAGCGGCGGCAGCTGGAAACCTATGTCGAGACCGCAGAGGCCTTCATGGCCCTGCCCGCCCGCCAGCGCTGGGCTTTCACGGTTTGGGGCCTGCGCGACAACCAGTCCTGGCTGAAACGCGAAAACGCCGCCGATACGCCCAACCTGTTCGACGGCCAGGACCGCGCCAAGCCGGCCTTGGCGGCGCTGGCGAAGGTGTTTGCGGGTTAGGGCTTAACCCTCGCGCGGGGCCCGCGAACGGTACGCGGCGTGGTCGGCGTCGCTGGTCTGGCGCAGGGCGCGCAGGTCTTCGCTGATGCGGAAGATCGCCACATAGAATTCGCAGAACGCCCGCCAAAGTAGCACCATGGCCCCGGCCACCAGCAGGCCGGCGATCAGCACGGGGAAGGCCAGCAGCAGCGATTGCAGGCCCGGCTCCTTCAGCGCCAGCCCGACGGCTGCGCCCATGACGGAGAAGGCGAACAGGGCCACCACGCCCAGGCCTGCCCAATAGATCAGGTGAATCACCGGACCCGTCACGAGGCGGTCAAAGGTCAGCAGGTCCCAGAACAGGCCGCCGCTGGAATTGGCTTTCTTGACCGAAGACATACGACACACCCGAAGTCGGCGAGAACCGCCCTAACCGGCGCATCGCTATCAGCGCGAAGCCCGCTCGGCAATGCCGAGCGGGCCATACAGTCCGCCGTCGAAAAGCCGCTACTGCGGCTTGGCCCCGGCAAGGGTCGCGTCGATCTGGGCCTTGGTCGCTGTCGTGGTGACGCCGTCGGGCGTAGTGGCCAGACTGGCTGACGGCAGGGCGAACTTCACGTCGCCGCTGGTGATCACGACATTGATCGAGCCGTCGGCGGCCACGCTGGTTCCCGAGATCGTGCCGACGATCACGCCGGCGGCGTCCTTCACTTCGGTCCCGGCCTTGAAGTCGGTGGCGACGGTGGCCGAGCTGGGCGTGGCCGCAGCGTCAGCGCTGGGGGACGCGGCCGGTGTGGTGGTCTTGGGTGCCTGTTGAGCAAGCGCAGCGCCGGCAAACGTCAGGGATGCGGCGGCGAGGTAGGCAAGTTTGGTAGTCATGGTGACGCTCCGTCGATGTCGGTATTGCCCCGTGCCCTGGCTGATTTAACGCAGCCCGGTCCCAACGGTTCCGACCAGCGTCAGACCATGCCCACCGTTTTGAGCCTTGCCCGGGGATGGATCTCGTTCTGGCTCATCACCACGGTCTGGCCCCGGAAGCGCTCAATGATCGAGCGGACATAGGGCCGGACGCCGGGGCTGGTCAGCAGGACGGCAGCCTCGCCCTGCAGGGCGGCGCGCTCGAACGCCTCGCGCACGCCCCGGATAAAGTCCTGCAGGCGGGAGGGGGCCAGGGCCAGTTGTTTGTCATCGCCCGGGCCGACCAGCGACTCGGCGAAGGCCTGCTCCCAGTCGGCCGACAGGGTGATGATCGGCAAGGCGCCGTCTTCGCCGCGATTGGCCCAGCACAGCTGGCGGGCCAGACGGGCGCGGACCTGTTCGACCAGCTGGGTGACCGAGCTGGTGTGGGGCGCCGCCTCGCCGATGCCTTCCAGGATCTGCGGCAGGTCGCGGATCGAGACCCGTTCCTTGAGCAGGGCCTGCAGCACGCGCTGCACCGTCGTGGCCGTGGCCACCGAGGGGATCAGGTCATCGACCAGCTTCTTCTGCCCCTCAGGCAGGTCCTTCAGAAGCTTCTGCACCTCAGAGTAGGACAGAAGGTCGGCCATGTTCTCCTTGAGGATCTCGGTCAGGTGCGTGGTCAGCACGGTGGCCGGATCGACTATGGTGTAGCCCCGGAAGGTGGCTTCCTCGCGCAGGTCGTCGGCCACCCAGGTGGCGGGCAGGCCAAAGGCCGGTTCGCGCACATGCTCGCCGGGCAGCTCCACCTGGCCGCCGCGCGGGTCCATGGCCATCAGCATGCCCAGGCGCACCTCGCCGGCCCCGGCTTCCATTTCCTTGATACGGATCGCATAGCCCTGGTTGGCCAGGCGCATGTTGTCGAGGATGCGCACCGGCGGCATGACGAAGCCGAACTCAGTGGCCAGGGTCTTGCGCAGGGCGCGGATCTGATCGGTCAGGCGGCGGCCGTCCAGGTCGTTGATCAGGGTCAGCAGGCCATAGCCCAGCTCGATCTTGACGTCGTCGATGGCCAGCGAGGCGCTGATCGGCTCTTCCTCCGGCTCGCTCGCGGCGGCCTCGGCGATAGCCGGATCAATGGGCTGGGGCAGCTTGGCGTTGATCGAGCGACGATAGGCCAGGAACCCCGCCCCCAGCGACAGGGCCGCGAACGGGATGATCGGCATGCCGGGGATCAGGGCCATGACGCCCGACGAGGCCGAGACCATGCCCAGCGCTACCGGGTTCATCGACAGTTGCTTGGTCAGGGCCGCGTTTGCCGAGCCTTCGACGCCGGCCTTGGAAACGACCATACCGGCAGCGATCGAGATGATCAGGGCCGGGATCTGGCTGACCAGGCCATCGCCGATGGTCATCAGCGTATAGGTGGCCGAAGCCTGACCGATCGGGATCTTGTGCTGGATAACCCCGATCAGGATGCCGCCGACGATATTGATGCCGGTGATGATCAGACCGGCGACGGCGTCGCCCTTCACGAACTTGCTCGCGCCGTCCATGGCCCCGAAGAAGGTGCTTTCCTGCTCCAGGTCCTTGCGGCGCTGCTTGGCGGTTTCCTGGTCGATCAGGCCGGTCGACAGATCGGCGTCGATGGCCATCTGCTTGCCGGGCATGGCGTCCAGGGTAAAGCGGGCCGCCACTTCGGCGATCCGCCCCGAACCCTTGGTGACGACCATGAAGTTCACCACCACCAGGATGATGAAGACAATCACCCCGATGACGAAATTGCCCTGCATCATCAGGTTGCCGAACGCCTCGATGACCGCGCCGGCGCCGTGAGCGCCTTCGTGGCCATGGCCCAGGATCAGGCGCGTGGAGGCAATGTTCAGACCCAGGCGAAAGAGGGTCGCCACCAGCAGGACGGTCGGGAACGAAGTGAATTCCAGCGGCTTCTTGATCAGAACCGCCGTCATCAGGATCAGGACCGAGCCGGTCAGCGACACCGCCAGCAGCAGGTCCAGCAGCATCGGCGGGACCGGCAGGATCAGCAGGACGATGATGCCGACGACGCCAACCGCCAGGCCCATTTCGCCGCGCAGAACCCCAGCCCACAGCGAACTGGCGCTGGGCATTGAGGAACTTGTCTTTGGCAGGGCGGCGTCAGCCATTCAGTGCGTCGATCCCTTGGGGAGGCTCTTCGCGCATGAAGCGATTTGCGCGCGCTCGCCAGTTCCTTAATTCATATTAGCCATGTCAGGCGCCGGACCGATGGTCGCGGCGCCCGCACGGGTTCAGGCGGCGGCGGAGCCCATTCCACCCTGCGGCGGCGGCACCGGGATGCCGGCGTCGCCATATTCCTTGAGCTTGTTGCGCAGGGTGCGGATCGAGATGCCCAGGATATTGGCCGCATGGGTGCGATTGCCCAGGCAGTGCTCCAGGGTGTCAATGATCAGGTGTTGCTCGACCTCGGCCACTGTCGAGCCGACGAAGGCGCGCGAGACGGCGTCAGCGGCCATCTGGGCGCCACGGGCGACGACGGCGTCCGGATTGGGGGCCATGGGCTGGCCGTCCGGCAGGCGGATGGCGAACTCCTCAATCTCGGCCCCCGGCGACAGCAGCACCGCGCGGTGCATGGCATTTTCCAGCTCCCGCACATTGCCGGGCCAGCGGTGACCGATCAGGCGACGCTTGGCCTCGGCCGAGATCGGCTTTTCCTGCACGCCATTGGCGGCCGAGTACTTCTTCACGAAGAACTCGCACAGGCTCAGCACGTCGGCGGGCCGTTCGCGCAGCGGCGGCAGGCGCAGGTTCACGACGTTGAGGCGATACAGCAGGTCTTCGCGGAACGTGCCGTCCTTCACCGCCGCGGTCAGGTCGCGGTTGCTGGTCGCCAGGATACGGATGTCGACCTTCACGGGCTTGGAACCGCCGACGCGGTCAATCTCGCGCTCCTGGATGGCGCGCAGCAGCTTGGCCTGCAGGCGGGTGTCCATCTCGCTGATTTCATCCAGCAGCAGGGTGCCGCCGTTGGCTTCCTCGAACTTGCCGATCCGTCGGGCCATGGCCCCGGTGAAGGCGCCCTTCTCGTGGCCGAACAGCTCGCTTTCCAGCAGGTTCTCGGGGATGGCGGCGCAGTTGACGCTGATGAACGGGGCCTTGGCGCGGCGCGACTTGCCATGGAGGTACCGGGCCATCACCTCCTTGCCCGAACCGCTTTCGCCGGTGATCAGGATCGAGGCGTCTGACGGCGCCACCTGGTCGGCCAGGCGAATGACGTTCTCCATCGACGGATCGCGCACGATCATCGGGCGCTCGTCGTCGGTGACCGCGGCAAGCACCGCCGCGATCAGCTCGGCGTCCGGCGGCAAGGGGATGAATTCCTTGGCGCCGGCCTTGATCGCGCCGGCGGCGCGCATCGGATCGGCGTCAACCCCGCAGGCCACCACCGGCACCCGGATCCGCTCGGCCTCGTTGGCCGCGATCAGGGCCGCGATGTCGAGCGAGTACTCGACCATCAGCAGGTCGGCCCCCTGGCCCGCGCGCAAGGCATGGGTCGCCTGTTCGATGGTCTCGACATGCGAGACCTTGGCGCCCGCGTTCATCGCCATCTTCACGGCGACAGAGAGTTGTCCGTTCAGTTTACCAACGACGAGAAGCCGCATGTTCTTGTCCCCTTGACGCGTCAGGCCTTAGCCCGCCGCATCGCCGTCCTTGATGATTTCGGTCATGGTCACGCCCAGGCGCTCGTCGACGACGACAACCTCGCCGCGGGCGACCAGCCGGTTGTTCACATAGATGTCGATGGCTTCGCCGACCTTGCGGTCCAGCTCCAGGATGCTGCCCTGACCCAGTTGCAGCAACTGGGCGACCGACATATGGGCCCGTCCCAGCACCGCCGAGATATTGACTGGCACGTCGAAAACCGGGGCCAGATCCGAAGCGACCCTGTCCCCGAGCTCGACCGGCATTTCCGAGGCAAGCATATTGC
This sequence comes from Caulobacter sp. AVps18, assembly GCF_058681425.1. NCBI lineage: Bacteria > Pseudomonadati > Pseudomonadota > Alphaproteobacteria > Caulobacterales > Caulobacteraceae > Caulobacter > Caulobacter sp. AVps18. Next base: position 2,207,446 of record NZ_CM178737.1, on the reverse strand, counting down.
CCCCGAATTCGTTCAGAGTGAGATTGTCTTCGGCCATGATGGTCAGCCTTCGCTAGCGTGAAGCAGGGATTCGGCATGCAGCCCCTCGGCGGCGATGGCCGCCTCCAGGGCTTCGGCGACCCGGCGGGTCGCCTCGTCCGGGTCGAAGGCCGCTCGGCCATCACCCCAGTCGAAAGTGAAGGCGGCCGGCGCCAGACTGTCGTCGCCGCGCGCCACGATCTGGCCCGGATAGCCGATCGCCTGGGCGGTCTCTTCCAGTGAGGCCTGGGTCCGCTCAACCAGATGGTCGGCGACACGCACCGTGATGCGCGGCTGAGCTTCGATCTCGCGGGCCAGCGAAGTCAGGGCCGCATTGATCGGCGCCTCGGGGAAGTGCTCCAGCGCCGCGTCGGCGATCTTGCGGCCGCAGGCCAGGGCCAGCATGGCCGAGCCCGTGCGGTGCTCGTGCGCCACGGCGGCCAGGGTCCCGAAAGCGTCTTCCACGCCACGGGCGATGTCACGCAGCGCGTTGGCGGCGGCCTGCTCGGCGCGGGCCACGGCAGACTTTTCGCCCTCGGCATAGGCCTCGGCCTTGGCGTCTTCCAGTTCCTCGGGGGTGAAGCTGCGCTTCACCTTGGGCGGGGTGTAGGCCACACCGCCGCGATCGTCGAAGACCGTGTCGAAGGCAAAACGCTTGTGGGGGATGTCGGTCATTGTTCCATCTCCCTCAGTAGATCAGCTCGTCGTCGGAGCCGGCACCGGCCAGCATGATCTCGCCCTTGGCGGCCAGGTCCTTGGCGACCTGCACCATCCCGACCTGGGCCTGATCGACGTCCTTCAGGCGCACGGGACCCATGCTGTCCATGTCTTCGCGCATGATCTTGCTGGCCCGCTCAGACATGTTGGAGAAGAACATCTCGCGCAGCTTGTCCGAAGCCCCCTTCAGGGCCAGGGCCAGCTGCTCCTTGCTGGTGGCGCGCAGCAGGGTCTGGACGCCGCCCGGATCCAGCTTCGACAGATCCTCGAACACGAACATCAAAGCCCGAATACGTTCAGCGGCCTCGCGGTTGCGCTCTTCCAGGGCGGCGATGAAGCGCGCCTCGGTCTGGCGATCGAAGTTGTTGAAGATCTCGGCCATCATCTCGTGGCTGTCGCGCTTGGAGGTGCGGGCCAGGTTCGACATGAACTCGTTGCGCAGGGTCTGCTCGATCTTGTCGAGGATCTCGCGCTGCACCGGCTCCATCCGCAGCATGCGGGTGACGCATTCCAGGGCGAAGTCCTCAGGCAGCGAGGCCAGCACGCGCGCGGCGTGATCGCTCTTCACCTTGGACAGCACCACGGCCACGGTCTGGGGGTATTCGTTCTTCAGATAGTTGGCGAGCACCGCCTCGTTCACATTGCCCAGCTTGTCCCACATGGTGCGACCCGCCGGACCGCGGATCTCCTCCATCAGGGCGTCCACCTTTTCAGGCGGCATGAACGAGTTCAGCAGGCGCTGGGTCTGCTCGTAGGAGCCCATGATCGCGCCCGTCGAGCTCATGCCCGAGACGAACTCGACCAGCAGTTCTTCCACGACGCTGGCCGACACCGTGCCCAGCCCGGCCATGGCCTGGGAGACTTCCTTGATCTCCTCGTCATCCAGGGCTTCCCAGATGCGGGTGTGATCCTCGCCCAAGGACAGCAGCACGATGGCGGCCTTTTCAGGACCGGCCAGTTTGCTGACGTCGGTTACGGAGGCTTTCATGGCCATCAGGTCGACTCATGCAGCCAGGTGCGGAGGATCGCCACAGACTCGTCAGGATGCTTGTCGACGAACTCCGACACACGCTTGATCGACGAGGCCTTCACCTGACCCTCGATCTTGGCGATGTCGATGCGCTGGTCGATATCGTTCGAAGACGGGCCGGCCAGGGCGATGGATTCGCCTGACTGGTCGACGACCACCTGCTGGGTAGTGCCGTCCGACAGGGTGACCAGGCGGGTCACCGGCTGGGCGCTGATGGCCAGCTGGCCGCCGCCCGCGCCCGGCGTCATCATGCTCTTCAGGAACGGCCGCACCGCGAACATCAGGATCATGATGGCCACGATTGCCAGCACGCCCAGTTCACCCATGCGCATCAGGTCGTTCTTATCGAAGCCCGACAGTAGGCCGGCCTTTTCCAGACCCTGATCCTCGGGCTGCGGGAAGCGGATACTCGTAACCCTGACCTGGTCGCCCCGGGCGGCGTCAAAGCCGATGGCGGTCTTGACCAGCTCTTCAAGCTGGGCGCGCTCTTCCTCGGTTCGGGGCGTATAGGCGCCAGGCTTGCCGTCCTTGCCAGGAGGAGCCGTGACGCCGTCGATGGCCACGGCCACGGCCAGCTTCTTGATCGCGCCCGGCTCGGTCACTTCTCTGCGGACCGACTTGGAGATCTCGTAGTTAGTGACGCTTTCGTTGTTGCGACTGTTGGAGCCCAGGGGCTGGAAGCCGCCCGGCGCGCCGCCCGGGATATTCTGGGTCGCGGTGACACCGCCGGTGTCGTCGCCCTTGGTTTCCTGGTTATTGGCTTCGTTGGTGCTTTCCGACCGGATGACCTGACCCTCGGGGTCGAATTTCTCTTCCTCAACGGTGACGCGGTTCAGGTCGAGTTCGGCGGTGACGTTAACGCGGGCCTTGCCCGGGCCCAGCACGCCGTCGATCATCTCCTTGACCGTCTTGGCGATGCGCGCCTCGGTCTCGCTCTTGCGGTCCTGGGCCAGTTGGCCGGCCAGGCTGGCGTCGGTCGAGGCCGACAGGGTCTTGCCGTGCTGGTCGATGACGCTGACCTTTTCCGGCTTCATGCCCGCAACCGAGCCGGCGACCAGGTTCTGGACAGCGCGGACCATGTCGGCTGACGCTTCGCGACCACCCGTGCCGATGGTGATGGCGGCCGAAGGTTGCTCGGCGTCTTGCTCGAAGATCTGACGCTTGGGCAGGACCAGGTGAACGCGGACGCTGTTGACGCCCTGCCAGCCCTTGATGGTGCGCTCCAGCTCGCCCTGCAGGGCGCGCTGGCGGTTCAGCTGCTGAACGAAGTCCGTCTGGCCCAGGGCGCTGCTGGTGTCGAAGATTTCATAGCCGATGGAGCCGGACGTCACCAGGCCCTTGCCGGCGATCAGAAGGCGGGCCGAGGCGACCTTGTCGCGCGGCACCATGATGGTCGAACCATCGCCCTTGGTCTCATATTTCACACCGGCCTGGTCGAGGGCCTGGGTGACAGAGGAGGCTTCCTTGAGGTCGAGATTGGAATAGAGGAGCTCGCTGGGCTCCTTGCCCATAAACATGACCAAAGCGACCAGAACAGCAACGACGCCAGCGCCCACGCCCACCAGAGCGGCGAGCCGGCCGACGCCGAACCTCTGTATCGCGCCCAGAAAGCTATCCACTTAAGGCCCATCCCCCAGAAGCGCCCCGAACTGGGGCGGACGACGGCAGCCAGGAGGCACCGTCGCTAGGCAGGATTTACCCAGTTCAAGGTAAACGGGACGTTTACAAACGGCCCTGCGATGAGCTGGGCAAAGCGCCAAAACGTCGCGGCCGCGCCCGGGTGGGACGCGGCCGCTGGACGCTGGCGAGAGCTTTCCGGCCGCCTTGCAGCGGCCGGGAAGCCAATGTCAGAATCTTTCGCCCCGTCAGCGATACTGCTGAAGACGCGTCGTCCGCAGGCCCGCCAGGCCATGGCGATCAATCGATTGCTGCCAGTTGAGGAACTCCTCATTGGTCAGCTTGTACCGATCGCACGCCTCGTCGAGCGAGAGCAGGCCCCCGCGGACGGCGGCGACTACCTCGGCCTTGCGCCGGATCACCCAACGCTGGGTTTCCGGCGGCGGCAAGTCGGAGAGAGTTAGTGGCGCGCCGGTCGGACCGATCACGTACTTCTCACCCCGGCTGTTCGTGCGCTGCTGCTGCAACATGGCTTTACGCCTTTCCCACAACCATCACTGTTGAAGGTGACTATAGGCGCCGGGCAATAACATCGGCTTAATCGCAATAGTAAAGAAAGGCCTAAACACGAGGCTTCTCCAAGATATCTTTAGTGTGCCGATGTGGAACACAGCCACTAAACTGAGTTGAGTCCGATAATTATCGCTTAATGCTCAGGAGTTCCTCAAGCATCTGGTCAGCGGTGGTGATGATTTTCGATGATGCAGAGTAAGCTCTCTGGGTCGTGATCAGCCCGGTGAACTCGGTCGACAAGTCGACAGTAGACGCTTCGAGCGTAGACGGAGCAATCTGACCGGCCCCGCCCTGACCTGGGGTCTTGAGGCTGTAGGAACCGCTCTCATTGGTGACGCGGTAAGCGTTGCCGTTGACGCCCTTCAGACCGTTGGCGTTCGAGAAGGTCGCGATGGCCACTTGGGCGATCCGGCGCGTGACACCGTTGTCGAAGATCGCGGAGACATAACCCTCGTCATCCACTTCAATGTTGGTCAGATTGCCGAACGCAGTGCCGTTGGTGTTAACCGACTGGACGACCGACTGGCTGTTGAACTGCGTCAGGCCGCCGGCGGCGTTGGCCAGATCAATCTGCAGGGTCTGGCTGTCGATGCCCAGGCCGTCGGCCCAGCGCGGCGCGGCGGTCACAGCGGCGGGGTTCGAGGCCCCGATGGTCAGGGCGGTCGGCGTCGTGCCGCCAAACAGGGCACCAACAGACGCCAGCTTGCCGTCAGTGGTGAAGGTGATCTTGCCCGAGCTGATCAGGCCATTGGGGACATTGTCCAGGTCACCCGGCTTGGCGCGCATTTCAGCGAACCACTCGTTGGGACCGTTGCCCTTCAGGAGCGACAGGGTGACCGTGCGCTGACCACCCTTGGAATCCGACACCGGGATCTGGATCTCGAAGTCGGGCTTCACGCCCGTGGCCGAGTTCAGCGCGTAGTCGGCCATCGAATTGGTGGCGGCGTCATAAAGATTACCGCCCAGGGCTTCGGTATTGGTGCTCATGGCGAAAGCGGCCGTCGAGACGGTGGGCGTGCCGGCACCCGAACCGCTGACGTCGATATTGGTCAGGCCGCCCGGAAGGGTGGTGGCCGTCAGGGCGCCGGTGGCCGGGTTGTAGGTGTTGGTACCCGAGGCCACCAGCACGCCGGCCTTGCGCACTTCCACATCATAGACGTCGCTCGTACCGGTCGCAGCATAGCTGACTGTGTAGTTGGCCAGCGCAGTGGTGCTGTCGGCCAGGCTGTTTTTGGTCATCACCGACTTGGACTGGGCCGAGACGGGTTGTTCGGAACGCAGGTTGGCGTTGACCGCCGCGCGGGTGGTCTTTTCGGCCGTGCCGCCGACGGTCCCGACGTTGATCGAGTCGAGCTGGGTCAGGTCCGACGGGTCGGGGGTGATCGTGCCGGTCACCGGATCGGCCAGCCAGCCTTGCAGATAAAGACCCGCGTCGTTCTTCAGATAGCCCAGATTGTCCAGCTGGAACGAACCGGCGCGGGTGAAGGAACGGGTATCGGTCGCCGTCAGGCCCTCGGGCTTTTCCGTCGCGACGAAGAACCCGTTGCCGGCGATCGAGAGATCGAGGTTCGAGGTCGTCGACTGGGTCAAGCCCTGCTGGGTGATGAACTGGTGCGTCAAGGACTTCACGCCACCGGCGCTATAGGTCGCGTTCTTGCTCTGCGCCGTCACCAGGGTCGAGAAATTGGCCGTGCTGCGCTTGAAGCCAACGGTGTTGACGTTGGCGATGTTGTCCGAGAGAGCCGCCAGGGCCGAAGAGTTGGCGATCAGGCCCGAGACGCCCGAAAGCATGGCGCTGTTAATGCTCATGACAAAAATCCTGCGTTGAATTTCATTGGGTTGGGGTTCAGCGCGGTTTGCGTTTGGGCACCCTCGGGCGCCGCGTCGGCGTCATTCTGACGCCCGATCATTCGGGGTAGGCTGCGATCACGCAGCCGGCGGATTGGTGACGCCGATAACGGCATCGACGGGAACCTTGGTGGTGCCGATGGTCACCATGTTGACGCCGTTCTCGTTGGTGATCGCGGTGACGATCCCTTCAACGCGGCCCTTGGACGATGTGGTGATCTTGCTGCCCTCGCCATCCAGGGCGGTCACGCGCAGGGTGTAGGCTCCGCCATTGGGTTGCTGGACGCCTGTGGCGGTATCCTTGCCGTTCCAGGTGAAGGTGTGGTCGCCCTTGCCCATGTCCTCGGGCAACACGCTGGCGATGGTCTTGCCATACTGGTCCAACACCTCGACCTTTACCGAGGTTCCGGCGCGGCTCTGGTTGTAGGTCCAGGTCGCCTGGCCGTTCTTGAGAACCGACTTGTCGGTTTCGGCCGTGACCAGCTTGTCCATCATGCCCAGGGCGTTGCTCAGGCCACCCTCGTTCATGCCGACAAGGGCAGTCAGCAGGTCGTTGGTGACCAGTTGCTGCTCAACACCCGTCATCTGGGTGATCTGGCTGGTCATCTCGGTCGTCTCGGTGGGCGATAGCGGATCCTGGTTCTTCAGCTGCGTCGTCAGCAGCTTCAGGAAGGTCTCCTGATTGCTGGCCAGCGAGGTGCGGGCCGTGGCGATCTTGTTCTGAATGGCGGTGGAGGCCGTCGTGGTCGCGGTCGTGGTAGCCATGTCGGACCTCTTAAATTCTGATGTCCAGACCGCTGGTGTCGGCCATGCGAAGGCCGGGCAGCAGGTCTGAAGCGGAAAGGATGGGCAGCTCGTCGTTCTGCGCGGACTGGAAGGCCGTGCCCGACCAGGCCCGACGGCCATCGTCGCCGCCATGGGCGTTGAAGAAGGCGTTCTGGCCGTTCTGACCACCGCCCTGGCTGGACACGTCGAAACGCAGGGCGTTGTCGGCAACCGTGAACCCGGCCGCAGAAAGGGCCTGGCGAAGCTCGCCAGCCTTGCCGCGCAGTTCGGCGGCGGCCTGGGCGGTATCGAAACTCATGGCCGCGGTGAGCACGCCGTTGCGGCCGATTTCGATGCGCACATCCACCTTGCCAAGGCCCTCCGGCGTCAGGGCGACGTCGAAGCGGGTGGTCTGGGCGTCCAGCTTCTTGAGAATGTCAGCCGACAGTTGGGCCACGGTCTCGGGCGAACCGCGCGTTTCGGCGCGCAGGGCCGGAGCAGCCTCGGGGCCGGCGGCAAGCGGGGCCGTCGAGGTCGCGCCGATCACCGGGGCGTCTGGAGTTTGGGCTACATCGGCGACTGCTGCGGCGACCAGATCGATGCCCGCCGGAGTCGAGCCCTGCTGGCCATCCTGACCGGTATCGGCCCCAGCCTGATCAGACAGGGCAGAGGCCTGGGCTACGGCGACACCGCCGGGCGCAGCTTCTGCGACCGGCGCGGCGGCACCATCCGCAGAAGCGGCGGCGGCATTGGATACAGCAACCTTGAGGGCCGGCGCAGCGGCCTGAGCCAGGGCCGGGGTGGCGACGCCCGGAGCATCAGCCGTGGCGGCGGCGTCCGACTCTGCGGCCTCGGCCTCCACGGCAGCCACGGTCACGGCGACATCCTCGACCGCAGCAGACGCTATGCTGGCGGCGACAGCAGCCTGGGCCGTCGCGGCGGGCTGGGCGGTCGATACAGCAACGGCAGGCGCGGCGGCCGTCTCGGCGGCAACGGCAGGAGCCGCCGCGACCTGAGCCGCCGCGGGCTCAGCCACCGTAGCCTGAACTGAGGGCGGGACGGGCGTATCGACGACCGCAGCCGCAGCTTGCGGCGCGGCGGAAACGGCCGACGCGTTGGTCGTCGCCGGCGCGGCCGTGGTCGGGGTCAGGGCCTGGCTCGACAGCTCGGCGGTCGAGGTCGGCAGGACCATGTCGACCGGCGCGCTGTCTGCGCCGTCAGGTGCGAGTTCGGCAAGGGCAGAAGCCAGGTCGACGGTCGCATCGGAACCAGCGATCTCTGACCCCGTCGGCAGGGCCGGCGCGGCGGCGGCGCCCTGCAGGGCCGGATCAGCTTGAACGTCGCCGGCGGCGGCGAAGGTCTGCTGGGTCTGCGGGATCATGGCCGCGACCAGGGTTGCGGCGGCCATTGCAGCGGCATCCGACTGGCCGGCGACCTGCGCGTCCTCGGAATCGGCCGAGGCGGCAGCAGATTCGGCGTCCTCGTCGTCCGACCTGGCCGTAAGCTTTTCGGTGAACGCCGGCGCTGCGGTCTCTGCGGCCGTCGTCGGCTCATCCTGCGTAACGCCCGCTAGCAGGGCGTCGAAACCATTGGGCGCGCCCTGACCCGTAGCCGACGGGGTCGGGCTGAGGGGCGATGCGGCGATGGCGGCGATCACGGTCATGCGTGGTCCGAAGCTGATGAGGTGGGACGTGTCCTGATGAACGCGCCTTTGTCCTGGCTTCCCTCAGCAATGGCCGGGCCAACTCACGATTTTGACTTATTGCGTTGTTTTCTTTGAAGTTAATGCCTTGTTTACGGGTAGAATCCGGTGGGGTTGCGGCGCTTTTTGCCGAGTCGAATGGCGTTGCGAGGGCCGGGCTTGCCGCGTCGCACGGTCACGCCCCCACTTGGCACCCTCCTTGCGGATAGTCCCTAGCCGGATTGTCGGCGATCGGAACCAAACGCCATGAATTTCAATGGCTTGAAGCATATCGAGGGCGCCATGCCCTCCCCCGCCCGGCAGTTTTCGCCGGGCAAGGGCGCGCCGTGCGGTTCCGTCATTGCCGGGCGCGCAGGAGAACTCGCATGTCGTTGAGCGCCATCATGAGCACGGCGAACTCGGGCATGGCGGCCGCCCAGACGGGCCTGCGCGTCGTTTCCGACAACATCGCCAACGTCAATACGACCGGCTACGTCCGCAAGACGATCAGCCAGTCGAACCTGATCTCCAACGGCATGGGTGTGGGCGTCAGCATCGACGCCATCAAGCGCGCGACCGATCGCTTCCTGCAGTCGGCCAGCCTGAACGCCGCCGCCGACGCCAGCCGCGCCGGTGCCCTGGCCACCAGCCTGAATAGCGCCCAGGAGCTGTTTGGCGACCCCAGCGGCGACAACGGCTACTTCTCGCGGCTGGACGGCGTGTACTCGGCATTTTCGGCGGCGTCCGACGATCCCTCGTCAAGCCTCCTGCGCACCCAGGCCATGACCCGTCTGGACGACTTCCTGGGCGAGTCCAGCCGGATTACGGCGGCGCTTTCGGGCCTGCGCAAGGATGCAGACAACCGCATCGCCACCGATGTCGACCGGGTCAACGACCTGCTCAAGAACATCAATATCCTCAACACCGACATCACGCGGGCAAAGGTGGCCGGAGCCGACGCCACCGGAGCCGAGAACGTCCAGGGCGGGCTGATCGACGAGCTGTCGTCCCTGATGAACATCCAGGTCAGCCAGCGCGCCAATGGCGGCGTCATCGTGCGCTCGACCGAGGGGCTGAGCCTGGCCGGCGACGGCGCGGCGGTCGTCTCCTACCAGCAGTCCAGCAGCGCCACCGGTTTCTTGCAGGTGATCCAGGCTAACGGGCTGGACACGCCGGTAGCCCTGAACATCTCGAGCGGCGAAATGAAGGGCCTGCTGGACCTGCGCAACGTCGAGCTGCCCAACCTGTCGGACCAGCTGGGCGAATTTGCCTCTCGCGCCGCAGAAGAACTGAACCGCGCGGCCAACGCCTCATCGGCCGTCCCGGCGCCAGCAAGCCTGACGGGCCGAAACACCGGCCTGGACGAAGCCACCGCCATGAGTGGCTTCTCGGGCAAGACCACCATAGCCCTGACCGACTCCAGCGGCGTGATCCAGCGCCGCATCGATGTCGATTTCGACGCCGGGACCATGACCGTCGATGGCGCGGCCGGTCCCAGCTTCACCAATGCCAACTTCATCGCCCAGCTCAATACCGCCCTGGGGGGCCAGGGATCGGCCGCGTTCAGCAACGGCGCGCTCAGCCTGACGGCCACGGCCGGTAGGGGCGTGGCCATCGCCGATGATGCGACCAACCCCTCGCTGAAGGCCGGCAAGGCATTCAGCCACTTCTTCGGCCTCAACGACATCGTCCGGTCCAACAGCTTCTCGCCCTATGAGACAGGACTGAAGCCTACGGATCCGCATGGGTTCACGCCTGGCGACGTCATCACCCTGCGCCTGACCGACGTCGAGGGCGGGCGCATTCGCGACGTCAAGGTGGCCGTGCCCACCAGCGGCACGATGCAGGACCTGATGAACTCCCTGAACGCTCGCAATGGCGGCGTGGGCCTCTATGGCAGCTTCACCCTCGACGCCAAAGGCCAGATGAACTTCGTCTCCTACCCGAACTCGCCGGTGTCGCTTTCGGTCGAGTCGGATGACACCGAGCGCGGCATTGGCGGTCCCTCGATCACCGAGCTGTTCGGGGTGGGGCCGGCCGAGCGCAGCACGCGCGGCGAGCGCTTCAGCGTCAACACCAAGATGGACCAGGACCCTCGCCTGCTGCCCTTCGCCAAGCTGAACCTGTCGGCGGCCGTCGGCGTGGCGGCCCTGGCGGTCGGCGACGGCCGCGGGGCCCTGGCCCTGGCCAAGGCCGGTGACACCACCGCCACCTTCTCGGCAGTCGGCGGCGCAGGAGCGGCCAACAGCAGCGTCCTGCGCTATGCGGCCGATTTCGGCGGCTCGATCGCCCGCAAGGCGGCCTCGGCCGAAAGCCGCAAAGACGCCGCCGAAGCCGTCTCCGTCGAGGTCGACAACCAGCGCCTGTCGCAGGAGGGGGTCAATCTCGACGAGGAACTGATCAATCTCACCACCTATCAGCAAGCATTCAACGCCTCCGCCCGCCTGATCCAGGCCACCAAGGACATGTTCGATGTCCTGACCAATATCATCTGAGGCTAAGCCATGACCCGTGTCTCGACCTCGTCCAACTTCAACATCATGACCACCAACCTGATGCGCGCCCAGCTGGCGCAGGGGGCGGTGGGCGAGCAGGTGTCCAGCCAGAAGGTAGCCAACGACCTCAAGGGCTTCTCGAGGAACGCCGAAGTGCTGACCGCCATGCGTAGCACCCAGGCCAAGATCGACGGCCTGATCGACCAGACCAAGCTGGTCTCCAATCGGCTGGAAATGCAGGACAGCGGCATCGGCCAGGTGGCCGACGCCGCCAAGAGCTCGCGCGAGGCCATCGCCAACGCCATGGCGGCGGGCAACGCCACCACCCTGATGCAGCAATTGCAGGCCGCGTTCGGCGACGCCGTTCAGGGCCTGAACACCAAGTCCAATGGCCGCTACGTCTTCGCCGGGGCCCAGACTGACACGCCACCGACTTCGGCCACCAGCCTGGCCGATCTGACCGCAGCCGCCGCCACCGCCGACCTTTTCCACAACGACCAGTACATCTCGACCAGCCGGGTCGACGAACAGACCAGCGCCCAGACCGGCGTGCTGGGCGACGCCCTGGGGACAAAACTGTTCGATGCGTTCAAGCAGATGCAGGCCTATGTCGAAGCCAATGGCCCGTTCACGAATCCGATGACGACCGGGCAGAACGACTTCCTCAAAAGCATGCTGCCCACCTTCGACGGCGCCTATTCGGACGTGGTCACCATCCAGGGCAAGAATGGCCTGACCCAGAAACGCTTCGAAACCGCCCACGTCGAACTTCAGGATCAGGCTGACACCCTGACGACCATGGTCGGCGGTATCACCGACGTGGACATGGCCAGCGCCGTCACCCGGCTGGAAGCGGCCAAGCTGGCGGTCCAGGCCTCAGCTCAGGTCTTTTCCAGCCTGCAAAGCTCATCCTTGCTGAACTATCTGAAATAGGACCCGACGGCCGGCGCCTCGCAAAGCCGGCCCTGAGGGGCTATATGGCGGCGATGGACGCCCTCACGACCAAACTGACGGATACCTTGACCGACAAGTCCGCCGACAACGTCCTGTCTGACCGGGCGGTCGAGATGGCGCGCGCCGCCGTGGGTCTGGCCGCCGGCGCGCGGGTGGTGGTGGCGATGTCGGGCGGCGTGGACTCCACCGTCACCGCTGCGCTGCTGGCAAGGGCCGGCTACGACGTTGTCGGCGTGACGCTGCAGCTCTATGACCACGGCGCGGCGATCTCGAAAAAGGGTGCCTGCTGCGCGGGTCAGGACATCCTGGACGCCCGCATGGCCGCCGAGCGGATCGGCATCGCGCACTACGTGCTCGACTACGAAAGCCGCTTCAAGGAACAGGTGATCGAGGAATTCGCCGACGCCTATCTGCGTGGCGAAACGCCCATTCCCTGCGTGCGCTGCAACCAGACGGTCAAGTTCCGCGACCTGCTGGACGTGGCCCGCGACCTGGGCGCCGAGGCGATGGCGACAGGTCACTACGTGCAGCGGGGCATGTCTGGAAATCGGCCGCAGTTGCGCCGGGCCGGCGATCCCTCAAAGGACCAGAGCTATTTCCTGTTCGCCACCACGCGCGACCAGCTGGACTTCCTGCGCTTCCCGCTGGGCGACATGCCCAAAAGCGAGGTGCGCCGTGTCGCCGCCGAGCTTGGCCTGGCCATCGCCGACAAGCCCGACAGCCAGGACATCTGTTTCGTGCCCGAGGGCAAGTACACCACGGTGATCGACCGCATCCGGCCGCACGGCGCTCTGCCCGGCGACATCGTCCACATGGATGGCCGGGTGCTGGGCCGTCACGAGGGCGTGACCCGCTACACCATCGGCCAGCGCCGGGGCCTGAACGTCGCTGTGGGCGATCCTTTGTTCGTGGTCCGCCTCGACGCTGACCAGCGTCAAGTGATCGTCGGCCCGCGCGAGGCCCTGCTGACGGCGTCGCTGGTGCTGAAAGAAGGCAATTGGCTGGGCGGCCAGGACAGCCTGGAGGAGGCCGCTGAGGCTGGCCAGCCGGTGCTGGCCCGCGTGCGCTCGACCCGCGAACCGGTTCCGGGGCGCCTTGCGCTGGTGGACGGCGACCTGCGGGTGGTGTTCGACACCTTTGAAGAAGGCGTCGCCCCGGGCCAGGCCTGCGTGCTGTATGACCCTGCCGACCCCGACCGCGTGCTGGGCGGCGGCTTCATTGCCAGCACCGTGCGGGTGGAGATGGCGGTCTAGGGAAGAGCGCGCGCGCCCTAGCCCAGCCCCTGCAGTCCCACCTCATCCTCCCACGCCCGGCGCGGGAGGGTGAGGGCCTTGCGGGAGCGAAGGGTCTGACGGCTCTCGGCGGTCAGCCAATCGGGCACCGCAGCCGCCGGCATCGGGCGGGAGAAATTGTAGCCCTGCATGAAGACCGCGCCCAGGCTGCTCAGCTTGTCACGCTGAACGTCCGTTTCGACGCCCTCGACCACACAGTCCATGCGCAGGTTGCGGCATAGCTCCAGCATGGTCTTGACGATGTCTTCGCTAGGCCGGTGGTGGTCGATGTCAGAGACGAAGCTGGCGTCGATCTTCAGCTTGTCCAGCGGCAGCAGCCTCACATGATTGAGGCTGGAATGGCCGATGCCGAAATCGTCCAGGGCCGTGCGCACGCCCAGGGCGTGGAAGGCGGTCAGGGCCGCGCGGGCCTGGTCAAAGTCGCCGACAATGGCCGTCTCGGTGATCTCGAAGTCTATACGGTGCGGGGCCACCTGACTTTGGCGGACGATGTCGATGATGCGGTCGACAGTCTCCATGGAGGCGATGTCACGGGCCGAGAGGTTGATCGAAACCCGCATGTCCATGGGCCAGGCGCGCACGGCGCTCAGGGCCTTGGCGACCAGCACCTGGGTGATCTCGACGATCTGGCCCGAGCGTTCGGCGGCGTTGATGAACACAACGGGCGGCACTTCGCCCAGTTCGGGGCTGGACCAACGGGCCAGGGCCTCAAAGGCCACGGTGCGGCGGGCAACCGTGTCGAGGATCGGCTGGAAATGGATATGCAGTTCGGTCGCAAGGTCTGCCCGGCGGAGGGCCAGCTCGACGCGGCCGAGCTCGCGGATGGCGGCCTCATGCCGCTCGTCGAACAGCACGGCCGAGCCCTTGAGGTTCTGCTTGGCATGATAGAGCGCGTAGTCGGCCCGTTCGAACAGTTGCTCGGCGGTGTCGCCGCCGGCCGGGAACGGACACAGGCCGATGGAGCCTGCCACCTGGGCAGTGACCCCGGGCAGGCGATAGGGCTGGCGCAGCACTGCGCAGAGCGTGCGACCAAGGGCCCGGGCTTCGTCGGTCGTCAGGGGTGCATCGACGATCAGGCCAAATTCGTCCCCGCCAAGCCGCGCGGCGAACAGAGGCACGGCGTCGAAAGCCTCCAGCCGCTTGCCGACCTCGATCAGTAGCCGGTCGCCAGTGGCGTGGCCAAAGGCGTCATTGACCGGCTTGAAGCCGTCCAGATCCAACACGCCCACGAACAGTCCACGGCCCTGCTCCCGAGCGCGGGCCACCTGCAGGTCAACCTCGCGGAAGAACCGGCGGCGGTTGGGCAGGCCCGTCAGGCTGTCCAGATTGGCCAGGCGGTCATTGTCCTCGCTGAGCTTCTGGGCCTGGACGCGGGACGCCACCAGATCGGCGAACTCTCGATAGTGGATGAGCAGGATCACGATCATGACAGCAGCCACCACCGCCACATTGACCGCGATGGCGCGGAACACCGCATGGTCACTGAAACCAAAGAACAGCACCATCGGAGCCATGACGCAGGCGGTCACGATCAGGGCGGCAGCGCGCAGATGCATCAGGCAGAAGATGCAGGCGATCACCGTGATGGCCATGTAGAAGGCCACATGGCCCTTTTGATAGGCGTCGCCATAGGGATAGAGAGACAGCGACCAGCCGGTGAAGGCCAAGCCCAGAACACTGGCCACCTTGACCGTGCCGCCCAGCATGGTCAGTGCCCGCTCGGCGTCCATGACCTGGTGCCGAAGCCGCCACCAGCCCACAATCCGGGCGCCGCAGGCGAGACTCAAGACCAGCGGACCGCCCAAGGTCAGCATCTTGGGGGCCGATTGCAGATGGGTGAAGGCCAGGGCGAAAGCATTGACCAGCACCACAACGTACATCATCGGCACCTGGCGTGAGAACGCCTTCGCCTGGGCGATGAGAAGTTCTGGCCGCTCTTTGCGGATCGCGAACATTGCGGCTATTTTGCCGGCGATTGTCATTCAGGCCCGTCCCTGTTGACCTGACAATAGGGCCTGAACGGCTAAATATTCCGTAATCTGAGGGCTGTAGCAGGCCTGCGCTATTTTGCCGCAGTCATGACTGCGTCGAGAACCTCGCCGACGGTCTGGCAATTGTCGTGGACCACGCGCTTGAGGTCACGCCCCTCGATCACCTCGCCGCAAGCCTCGCAGGCCATGCGGGGGTGGAATTCATGGCCGCAGGTCTTGTGGACGAAATGCACTGCGCCCTTGCCCGCGCCATAGACGTGGCGGTCACCCCATTCGGCCATGGTCAACAGCACGGGGCTGAGATCGCGGCCTTTCGGGGTCAGCACATATTCCTGGCGCGGGGGGCGTTCGGAATAGCGCTGGGCCTCCATCACGCCATGGGCGACCAGGGTCTTGAGCCGCGCGGCCAGCACGTTGCGCGCTACGCCCAGCCGCTCCTGCCACTGCTCGAACCGCTTCACACCGGCGAACGCGTCGCGCAGGATCAGCAGGGTCCAGGGATCCCCGACCACCTCGAGGGTGGCGGCGATGCTGCAACGTTCCTTGGTATAATCTGCGGTGCGGCCCATGCGAGTGAGGTTGAGGCGTTCCGCTCGGGAAAGCAAGAGAGCGTTGCGTTTGAGGATGAACAGTGGCACGTTTCAAATCACAACTGACTCTCTCGGTTGCACCGAGAGCAGCGCGCGGAAAAGTGGCCGCCGGTTTTCCGCAAAAGCGATGCGAAAACAAAAAAGCGAGAGCAAGGCGCGCGATTCCGACATCGCGCACCTTGCTCTTGAGAGGCGGCGAGCGGCGCTGCATCGCCCCTGCCGCCTCCCCTTTCGAGCAAGAACGCTTGCTTCGCCCTGCGTCAGCGGGGTCTATTCCGCCCGAATTTGCCGCAATCCGGAGACCGTCATGTCTGATCCCGTCGTCATCGTTTCGTTCGCCCGCACGCCGATGGGCGGCTTCCAGGGCGCGCTGGGCGCGGTGAAGGCCACGCAGCTGGGCGCGACGGCGGTCAGGGCGGCCATCGAACGGGCCGGAGTCTCGGGCGATCTGGTCGAGCAGATCATCATGGGCTGCGTGCTGCCCGCCGGCCTGGGCCAGGCCCCGGCCCGCCAAGCCGCCATCGGCGCGGGCCTGCCCAAGTCGGTCGAGGCCACCACTGTCAACAAGATGTGCGGCAGCGGCATGCAGGCGGCCATAATGGCCCATGACGCCCTGGCCGCCGGCAGCGCCGAGATCATCGTGGCCGGCGGCATGGAGAGCATGACCGGCGCGCCTTACCTGATGACCAAGCATCGCGGCGGGGCCCGCATCGGCCACGACCAGATGTGGGACAGCATGTACCTGGACGGCCTGGAAGACGCCTATGAACCCGGCAAGCTGATGGGTGCCTTCGCTGAGGACTCGGCCGCCACCTACCAGTTTAGCCGCGAGGCTATGGACGACTACGCCACCCGGGGCCTGATGAAGGCCAAGGCGGCGATCCAGAGCGGTGCCTTCAAGGCCGAGATCACGCCCGTGACCGTCACCACCCGCAAGGGGACCGAAGTGGTGACCCAGGACGAACAGCCGCTGAAGGCCGATCCGGCCAAGATCCCCACCCTGCGCCCGGCCTTCAGCCGCGACGGCGGGATCACGGCGGCCAATTCCAGCTCGATCAGCGACGGTGCCGCGGCCCTCGTGATGACGCGCGAGAGCGTGGCCAAGCGCCTGGGCCTGCCCATCGTTGCCCGCGTGGTCAGCCACGCCGCCCACGCCCATGAGCCGGGCCTGTTCACCACCGCCCCGGTGCCGGCCATGCAGAAAGCCCTGCAAAAGGCCGGCTGGAGCATCGCCGATGTCGACCTGTTCGAGGTCAATGAAGCCTTCGCCGTGGTCGCCATGATCGCCCGGCAGGAAATGGGCATCCCGGACGAGAAGCTGAACGTCAACGGCGGTGCCTGCGCCCTGGGCCATCCCATCGGCGCATCCGGCGCGCGCATCCTGTGCACCCTGATCGCCGCCCTGCAGGCGCGCGGCGGCAAGAAGGGCCTGGCCTCGTTGTGCATCGGCGGCGGCGAGGCCACGGCCATGGCAGTGGAGCTGGTTTAGATAAAAAAGGTGCTCCCCCCCTGGGGGAGCTGTCGCGGAGCGACTGAGGGGGCCTCAACAACCGATGCCGCGATGCCCCCTCCGGCCCTCCGGGCCACCTCCCCCAGCGGGGGAGGATCAGTTTACCTCCACCTGCATTGAGCATCCCATGACCGAAACCTTCCGACACAACCCCGAACTGAGCCGCTACGAGCTGGAAGTCGACGGCCTGCTGGCCTTCGCCGACTATCAGCGCTCCGGCCAGCGACTGGTGATCCCCCACGTCGAGTCCGACCCCGCCCTGCGCGGCCAGGGCGCAGCGGCGCGGCTCATGGAGCAGGTCGCCAGCACAGCCCGCAGCGAAGGCTTGCGGATCACGCCGCTCTGCTCCTACGCGGCGGCATGGCTGAAGCGGAACGATCCGGACCTGATCGCCTAGAAACACGCTCTTGGCGCGCTTCAGCTTTCCGGCGATCCAAAGCGGTTGGACCCTGCATCGCTCTCTTTTATCAGCAGCACAACAAGCAGCGCCAACGAGGCCAGATACAGTACGTTGTTGAAAAACAGGGCGAAAAACAGGCTCATCGTCTCAGGCTTTGGGTCATTGTTGCTGAGATCATCGAACAGCTTGGGAAACACGGCCAACGCGACCCCTAAAAATGGCAACGGTGCCAGCCCCCAAAAGCCCCGCCGACCGCGATCATGCAATCTCCGGACAACCGCCGCTGCCAGTAGCGCTACAGCCACAATAATGCCGGCCCCAATCACCGTGAACATAAGCGTCATGTCCGGCATGAGTTCGGGATGATGACCTTCAATCTGGATTGAATAGCTACCGGGGGTCGAGGTCACGGTCGCCTGGTCGGGATGCTCCAACGCGAACTGCTGCATACGGGCAAATGTCGTGCCCATGATCGGAAGCATGAACGCCGCTATCATGACGAAGACCGACCCCACCACAAAGAAGGCATAAGGCCAGAACAGACGCGGGGTGTCTCGGCCGGAGAAACGCGCCAGATTGCTCAGGCCACGCAGTATCGGTGCCAGAATGCCGGTCATGTTTGATCTCCCCTAGATTGTGCCTGTAGGCTGATTCACGGGAAGCATCGACGGTTGCAGATGCACGGGTTACTTGGGCACCACCACCGGCGGCGGGCTCTCGAAGCTCCCCGCTGCGCCGGGGAACACCACGGGGCTCTCCCAGCCGTCGGCGCTGATCGCCGAGACGCCGAAGAAGAAGTCGTCGATCACCACGTCCTTCAGTGTGGCGCTCGTGGCCGCAGTGACCCAGCGGTTCAGGCGCCATTGCGGCTCAGTCGTCACCCGCCACCACACGCGATGGCCGGCCGCGCCGGGCGTGGCGGACCATGAAACCTTGGTGTCGGGGCTGACCGCGCCCTCGATCTTGACGCCCTGCGGCGGCGGCGGCGCCGAGGCGAGCGAGGCCATGGTCACCAGGTTCAGCCGCGTCACCTGCGAGAGATAGGCGAAATCCACGCCCTCGATCACATCGCCATAGGGCTTGCCGTTCTCGGTGCGCAGGTTCTGGTGCTGGCGGTCATAGTTCTCGGCGGCTTCGGTCACGCGTATGGCCGGATAGCCGGCCTCCAGCAGCGGCACCTGGTCGCCGCCCCGCCCATAGCGGTCAGTGCGATAGACCATCACCACGTCGAAATTGGTCAGGTAGCGATCGGCCAGACCGTCCATGTAGCGGGCCAGGTTACGCGAAGGGCTGTCGACCTCACCGCCGTTATAGCGCCGGCTGTTGGCCTGCTCGGGCGTCTCGACCGCCTTGGTGCCTTCAGAGAAGACCCGGACCTGGGTGTTGTTCATCACCCCGCTCTGGCCCCGGCTGTTGCCGACGATGTCGTTGTTGAGGTCTGCCTCGACCTTCCAGCCATGAGCGCGCGCATGGTTGGCCAGGATCTTGCCGCCATAGAGGCCCTGCTCCTCGCCCGACAGCACCGCGAACACCAGGGTGGCAGGGAATTTGTGCTTGCTCAGCACCCGCGCCGCCTCGATCACGGCCGCCACGCCCGAGGCGTCGTCATTGGCACCCGGAGCGTCGCTGGTGAAGTCCATGACGTCAGAGACACGGCTGTCGATATGGCCGGCGATGATGATCACCCGGTCCGGATCGCTGGTCCCCTTCTGGATGGCCAGGACGTTCATTACCTCGGTGGGATTGGGCACGCGGCGGCCTGTCACCACCTCGGACGGCGTCTCGATGGTCAGGCAGCCGCCGCAGTCCCTGCTGATCGCCTCGAACCGGCGCTGGGTCCAGCGGCGGGCGGCGCCAATGCCCCGGGTCTCGGACTTGGTCTCCGACAGGGTGTGGCGGGTACCGAACCCCACCAGCGCTCTGATGGTGCTCTCCAGCGCCTTGGCGTCCACATCGGCAGCGATGGTGCGCAACACCGGCTGATCGCTAGACGGCGCGGGGACCTCCGCAGCCAGCACAGGAGAGGCCAGGAGCAGGCCGGCGAGAACGAGGGACAGGCGCATGGCGACTCCGGGATGAGCAAGGGCGCGGAAGTTGCCTGTGCCTAGCGCCTCCGGCAAGGGCAACCGCTCGTCCCTCGCCGCCCGGCTCACTTGAAGGTCAATCGGACCAGTCCGTAGCTCTCCTCATCGGTCGGCATGCCTCGCGTTTCGCCGAATGAGGCTTCCAGCCAGACGCCATCCTCCACCTTGCGCGAATAGGCCAAGCCGTAGCGGGTGAAGTCCTGGGCCTTGAGCGTACGGTCGTCGAAGCTGCGCTGGACCCAAACGGCCGACGCTGCGACAGACCAGTCGTTGGCGCGTGACTTACGGCTGAGTACGACGCCTGCCTGGGTAATGTTGGCCTTCTTCTCGGCTCCAGCGACATTGGCCTGGCCGCGATCCGTAGCTTGGACAAAGGCGGTGAGGCTTCCGGCCGGCGGGAGGCACTGCAGGCTGCGGGGCGTGTTGTCGGACGCCTCCATCTGCACCTTCGTCAGGCCCGGATTGCTGCACGCTGAGAAGCGGCCCAGCGGAACGCGATAAGCCGCCCAAACCGAGACGCCGGCATAACTTAGGTCCTCGACCTTGAACTCGGATGCGACGGCGGCGAGGCCGGCCGCGACTTGGAAGCTGGGTTTATTTTCCGCCGCCAGACCCGCGCGCTTAAAGCATTGCTCGTTGGCCTTTTTCCATCCGTCCCCGGCTTTCTGAGCCTCGTCGCCCACGAACTTGAGGGTCTCAGCCTTGCGCCAGTCGATGAAGCGAGCTTGGATTGCCGCAGGTAGATCCATCTGGATCCTATCCACGTTCGTCGCTTTTTCCGCTTCGTCAATCAAGGCCTGTGGCGCGCTGCCTTCCAGTTCGACAGCGTTAGCCGCGCTAACGAGTTCCCTAACCTTTACCTTGGCCAGCGCCAGTCGCGTGGAGTCGACAGAGAAGGCGTTGGTGAGCGCCCGCACCTCAACCTCATAGTCCCCGCCGATCGACTTCAAGCAGGTTCCCAGCACCTGATCTTGCCGCGGGTCAGCCCCCTTAAGCAATTCAGCGCTGACGCCTAGACCCGTACCTAGGCCAGTTTTCCCTTCCTCGACCTTCGGTGCCGCCGCGAAGCTGACCGTAGTGCGCGAGTAGATCGCCTTGAACCCCTCAAGGCCCCGATATTCCTCAAGCGTAACAAACCTGCTTTCGCCGGCTAGCCAGAACGGGCGCGCGGCGAAGGCGACCCCGAGCTTATCACCCGAAAGCACCACGTCGCTGCTCTTGTCGGCTCCGAAGAGACTGGACACCGATAGCTCAGGCGCGCCTTGGACCAGGCCTAGCGCGGGCGCGGCAGGTACGCGCGTGTCGTAGGTATATTGCGAGGCCCACTTCTGCGCGTTGCCATACTCGTGAATGACCTTTTCGGTCTGGGCGGTCTCCGCAGCAAACAGCGGAGTCGCGATGACGCAGAACACAGCCAGCGCGCCTCTCAGGATGGACCGGCGGCTCATCAGCGGATCCTCAGATAGAGGTCGGCCCATTGATTGGGCGGGGTGGTGTCTAACTCAACGACGTCGACGCCGATCAGAATGTTGTTGTGTAGGACGCTGCCCTGCTTGACCATTCCGCCTTGGGTGATGGTGACGTAGACCGGCGTGTGCGCACCGCCAATGTTAGCGCTGGCCCCCACGCCGAAGGCGCGAAAGACGAACGCCTTCGGTGTCGACAGGGCGAGTTGCACCCCGCCCGCGACGCCGAGCGCGGGCCCTTGTTCCGGCGTAAGGGTCCAGAGAGCCGTACTGAGCGAAGTCGCGCCCAAGATCTGCGTAGCGACCCCAGTAGCGTCATGATGTTCAAGTGAAGCGTTCAGGACAGAGGCCGATGCACTACGCGCTTCGATCACGATCGACGGTGCGCCCAAGGTCCAGTTAAGCGTGTGGTAGTGCGCGACGCTCGCGCGTTTGATCACAGATGTCATCTGCCCCCCTACATTCGAAATACCAATGATATTCGAATAGGGCAGAATTGCAATCCTGAGTCATCAAGCGCGCGAATTCGCCCAAGAAGTCAGTTCGCCTCGCTCACGCGGAACGAACCGCGTCGGCAGCGGTCTTCTAGGAGAGAACCATCACCACCACGCGGCGGTTCTGGGCGCGGTTTTCGCGGGTGTCATTGGGTGCCACCGGGGCTTCCTCGCCATAGGAGATCGTGGCCATACGGTTGAGCGCGATGCCGTTTCGGCTGAGGAACTTGCGAACGGCCTCGGCCCGCTTCTCGCCCAGGCCGTCGTTGTAGGTCGGGTCGCCGACATTGTCGGTGTGGCCCTGGATTTCCAGATAGACGTTCTTGTTCTCGCCCTTCAGCTTCTCGGCGAACTCGGTCAGACGCTGTTCGGCTTCCGGCGACAGGTCGGCCGCGTTGAGCGGGAACTTCACCGAGTCATCGCTCAGTACCATCGAGTACATGAACTTGCCCTCCGCCAGCTTGCCGGCCGCCGTGGCCCGTTGCAGCGCCTCGCGGGAGGTCTTGTCCAGTTCGCCGATCTGGGCACCCTGGCTGGAAACCTGGCTCTGGACGCCGCCGACCTGGGTGTTGACGTACTTCTTGGTGGCGCAGCCGCTGACGGCCAGGCCGCCCATCACCAGGGCGCAGGCAGCGGTCATCTTCAGGGATCGCATCATGGTCGGGGGCCTCTCTCGTTGGTCCGAGCGATGAACCCGCCAGCTCATATGGGCGAAAAAGGGGCCGGTTCTGGGCGACTTTAGAGCCTAGCTAAGCCATAAAAATCAGAGACTTCTATACTGCGCGCGAACTCCGAAGCCGGACCTTTGTTCCCTGCTGAAAAACCTCTCTCGCCGGTGCCGAAGAGCACGATTGTAGTCCAGAAAGGATGGGGTGCGCGATCAGGGATTTCAACTCGCGATTGACGACCTTGCTCTTCCGCAGACAAGAGCCGGCCTAGTCACCCCAGGCCTGCGCACGAATCTTCTTGAGGGTCTGCAGGGTGGAGAAGCAGGCCTGGGCAGCCTCTCGCCCCTTGTTCTCGGCGTCGTCGCGACTGCGCACCAAGGCCTGTTCGTCGGTATAGGTGGTGAGTACGCCAAAGGTGATCGGGGTCTCGGTCGCCAGTCCGGCGGTCATCAGACCCAGGCTGGTGGCCAGGCTGATGAACTCGAAGTGCGCCGTGTCGCCCTTGATCACGCAACCCAGGCAGACCACGCCCTCGAAGAGATCCGAGCGCGCCAGGGTCTGGGCGATCAGGGGCAGCTCAAACGCGCCGGGAGCCTGGATGATATCCCCGGCGGCGACAGGGGCGCCGTTCGCCTCCAGCACGTCAAGCGCGCCCTTGAGCAGGCCGCCGGTGACCTCGGGGTTGAAGCTGCTGACGACGATCGCAATGCGTGGCGCAGATGGGGAGTTGGTCATGGGACGCTCTTTGCTGATCAGGAGGCGCAGGCCAGGCCGTGGCCGAGCTTTTCGCGTTTGGTGTCGAGATAGGCGGCGTTGTGCGGGTTGGCGGGAATGGCCAGCGGCAGTTCCCGGCTCACCGCGACACCATTGGCGCGCAGACCTGCTGCCTTGCGGGGATTGTTGCTGAGCAGGTTGACGCGCTCGACACCCATCGCCCGAAGCATCTGGGCAGCGACGCCATAGTCCCGCTGGTCGGCGGCAAAGCCCAGGGCGTGATTGGCCTGCACCGTGTCGAGCCCGCCGTCCTGGAGGGCATAGGCGCGGATCTTATTGGCCAGGCCCAGGCCCCGCCCCTCGTGGCCGCGCAGATACAGCAGGGCGCCGTTGCCGCTTTCGCTGATCTGCCTGAGGCTTTCCTGAAGCTGGGCGCCGCAATCGCAGCGCTGCGAGCCCAGGGCGTCGCCGGTCAGGCACTCGGAATGGACCCGCACCAGGGGTGTGCCGGACAAAGCACCCCGCACCATGGCCAGATGTTCGACACCATCAATCCGGCTGCGGAAGGCGCGCACCTCGAAGGTTGCGCCGCCGTGTTCGGAGGGCAGGCGGGCGGAGGCCACCTCGTCGACCAGCAGCTCGGTCGCCTTGCGATAGGCCACCAGCTCGGCAATGGTCAGGAGCGGAAGGTCATGCTCGCGGCAGAAGTCCTCAAGATCGGGCATCCGGGCCATGGTCCCGTCGTCCTTCATGATCTCGCAGATCACCCCGGCCGGCTGCAGCCCGGCCAGGGTCATCAGATCGACCGAGGCCTCGGTGTGACCGTCGCGCACCAGAACGCCGCCCGGGCGGGCCCGCAACGGGAAGATATGGCCCGGTGAGACCAGGTCTGACGCCTTGGCGTCGGGCGCTACGGCCGCTGCAATGGTCAGCGCCCGGTCAAAGGCCGATATGCCCGTATCGACCCCCTCGGCCGCCTCGATCGAGACGGTGAAAGCCGTCTGGCGGCTGGTGCGATTGTCGGAAACCATCGGCGGCAGGCCCAGCCGATCAACGGCCTCGGCCTCCAGGGTCAGGCAGATCAGGCCGCTGGCCCGGCGCGCCATGAACGCGATCGCCGCCGCATCGGCGAACTGGGCGGCCATGACCAGATCGCCCTCGTTCTCGCGATCCTCGTCATCGACCAGGACGATCATGCCGCCAGTCTTCAGGCGTTCGAGGGCTTCAGATAGGCGTGACATAGCTGCTCCACATATTTGGCCAGCACGTCGACCTCGACATTGATCGGGTCGTTGATCGCGGCGGACTTCAGGTTGGTATGGGCCCAGGTGTGGGGGATCAGGGTCAGGCCGATCAGGAACCGGCCATCGGCGTCGCAGGGCGAGACGCTGTTGAGGGTCAGGCTGACGCCGTTCAGGGCGATCGAGCCCTTCTCGACGCAGAAGCGATGCAGGGCGGCGGGCAGGCTCAGGCCGATCCGCCATGATCCCCCGTCATCAATCACCTCGACCAGATAGGCCTGGCCGTCGACATGACCCTGAACCAGATGACCCGAAAGGCGGGTGGCCAGGGTCACGGCGCGCTCAAGATTCACCGCGCCCCCCGCCGCCGCGCGCCCCAGATTGGTGCGGGCCAGGGTTTCAGGACTGACGAAGAAATCGGCCAGGCCTTGCGGGTCATGGCGCACCACCGTCAGGCAGACGCCGTTCACGGCCACGCTTTCACCCAGTTCAAGGTCGGGGAAGCCCGTCCCGAGGGTCAGGCGCAACGCCCCTTCCCCCTCTGGCGCGATGGCCTCGATGCGACCGACCTGTTCGATAATTCCGGAAAACATGCGCGCTCCTCGGGCCTCAGGCCGCCATGCGGGTGAAAATATCGACCTGGTCGGCCTGGCCGGCTTGAGCGGCCTGGCGGATCACGACGTGCTCGTCCCACAAGCCGGCCTCCAGGAAGGCCGCCATCAGGACCGGACCGCATTCGATCAAGGCTTCCAGCACGCCGGCCGCAGCGAGATCCGCCAGCAGGGCCGGGATGTCGTCGTGCAGACTGGGCTCAAGGCCCCTAGACCGCGCCGCTTGCATGTAGTCGGCGGGCGTCCGGCGGCGACGGTCCAGAATGGCCAGGCGTCGGGGGCATTGGCGCGGATCCGGCACGCGGCGCACGGTGAACTCGGGTTGGTCGGCCAGGATCGTCCCCGAGCCGGTGACAATCGCGTCGGCCCGGCGGCGAAGCCCGTGGGCCAGGGTCAGGGACACTTCGGACGTAAAGGTCTTGGCGCCCGGTGGCGGGATCATGCCGCCGTCCCGGGTCAGGGCCTGTTTCAGGGTCAGCCAGGGTCGTCCGTGGGTCGCCCACAGGGCAAACGGAGCGATCAGGCGCCGGGCCCGGCGGGCCAGGACAGCGGCCTGCGGATCGTTCACGATCTGCAGATCAAAGACCTGGCGTCCTGCCGCCGCAAGCCGAGCGGCACCTCCGCCCGCGACCGAGGGATTGGGATCACGGGCGGCGATCCAGATGGCCTGGGCCGGGCTGGCCAGGATGGCCTCAACGCACGGCGGCGTGCGGCCGTGGTGATTGCAGGGCTCAAGCGTGACCAGCAGCGTATGGATGCGGTCAAAAGTCCCGGCTTCCCGGCAGGCGGACAGGGCGGCGGCCTCGGCGTGGGGACCGCCGGCCTGTTGATGCGCGGCGGCGGCCAGTAGCACGCCTTCAGCGTCCAGCACGACGCAGCCGACCGGCGGGTTGGGCGCCGTCGCCCCGGCAAAGCCCTCGGCGAGCGTCAGGGCGGTACGAAAACCCTGATAGACGGAACGGATCGGCGGGGCGGTCTCTGGCGACATGCCGCAGAGCTAGAGCCGCAGCCCCGCATGCTTCAAGCCCGCATCCTTTTTCGAAACTGTAACATGTTAGAGGCCAATAGAATGACCTTGAGGACTTTTGACTCTAGAGCAAAGGTCGCCATGACTGAGCCATGCCGTTTGCTCCAGGTTTTTGTTTTAACGCGTTTTTTCGGCGACTAACCGGCATGCGCTTCGCCGGAAAGCGCTCCAGGAGCTCGACCATGCAGCGTTTCCGTCAGGCTCGGCCATGAAGGGCCCGCTCAACAGTGTTGAGCCCTATGGCGACTGGGCTCCGGGGCTCCAGAAGGCGCGGCTCTATGAGCTCATCCTGATGGATATCATTCTGGGCGAGCTGCCGCCCATGCAGGTGCTTGAGGAAAAGGTGCTGGCGACGCGCTATGCCGGCGGCGTGTCGGGGGTTCGCGATGCGCTGGGCCGCCTGGCGATCGAAGGGCTGGTTGTTCGCCGTCCCCGCGTCGGCACGGTCGTCGCGCCGATGGACATCACCGAGATCGAGCACGCCTTTGAAGTGCGGCGAATGCTGGAAGGCCGGACGGCGGCCCTGGCGGCCCGCAATCATCGTCCGCAGGATCTGCCGGCCATTACCGGTGCCTTCGACCAGGCCGAGGCCGCCATTGCCGGCGGCGACTTCCGCGCCATGCTGGCCATGGACCACAGCTTTCACCGCGCGGTGGCCTTCGCCACCCACAACACCACCCTGGCCCGGTTCGTGATCGCCCTGCAAAACACCGCGACCCGCTACTGGATCTGGCAGATGGAAAAGCAGTCGCAGGAGGACCAGATGCGGGACGTTGAACTCCACAGGTCCCTGGCGCAGGCCATTGCCCAGCGCGATCCCGCTGCCGCAGAGGCCGCTTGCGCCCTGCTGATCGGCGAGCCGCCCAGCGCCCAGCGCACCTGAGCCAGCAGCCCAGGACGTCGGTGCAGCTATCGCGCCATGGCGCCGATCAGGCCATGGGTGAAGACGCCCCAGCCGGGGTTGAGATAGGCGATCATGATGATGAAATGCCAGCTAAAGGCCCAGACCAGCCCCAGAACATAGCCCTTCAACAGTCGGCCACGGGTCACCAGGTCATAAGCCCCGATCGCAAGCATCAGGGCCGCCGTCGATCCATAAAAGATCAGATAGTTCGTCCAGAAGGGCGATTTCAGCAGCGGCCCCAGGAACGGTCCCCAGATCGGCCCGACCCAGCGGGCGAAGCCGGCGTCGACGATGGCCAGGGTCGCCAGAAGGATCAGACGCTTGTGCAGGGGGCTGTCTTCGCGCGCCAGAATGGCCGCGACGACCAGGCCCGCGAAACTGACCAACCCGCCCAGCTGGATCGCAAGGAAGGCGGTGTCTTCAGCCGGACTGCCGAACCGTGACACCTGGGTGGTGAAGGTCGCCATCGGGCCGAGAATGAGCATCACCACAAACAGGGCCAGACTTGCCAGACCAAGCCGCCGGTGAAGGTCAGCCCGGCCCTTGCGGATCAGGGTCGCCTGCACCGTCAGCAACACCAGCCACCCCGTAAAGGCCACGGCGTGGACATGGATGATCATCGGAAACGAAAGCGGCCCCGCCTTGGCGCGCGTCAGCACATCGGAGCCGAAGCCCATGACGATCCCGATCCAGAATACGGCGATCAGGGCCGGGATAAACCAGCGGTCCCACGGATGGCGCGGCGTGAAAACGGGGCCGCGCGCGGGCGGCATGTCCGTGGTTGAATAGGCGGTCATCATCCCCCCCCGGGAAAAAGACGTTGCTGGGCGACAGCATAAACCATCGTTCTTTGAAGTCGAGCCCGGGTCGCCCGCCCTTGACGCGGCGGGGTTCAGAGGTGATGGCGGACGCATGACGCTTCGAGAGATGGGCGCGATCAGCGCCGAGACCTTTCACGACACAATCGTCCCCGCCGCACAGCCGGTGATCTTTCGGGGTCTGGCCGCCGACTGGCCCGTGGTGGCCTCGGCGGCGCGCGGCGACGAGGCTCTGCTGGACCACCTGTCGCGCTTCGATCGTCAGAACATCATCACCACCCTGGTCAGCGACCCCGCAGCCGGGGGGCGGTTTTTCTATAACAATGACCTGTCGGGCTTCAATTTCAGCAGTGGCGGCGCGCGGCTGCGCAAGAGCTTTGATTTCCTGCTGGCGCAGCGTGACCAGCCCAGCCCCGCCGCCCTGGCCGTACAGTCGATCCCCGCCGACACCCACCTGCCCGGGTTCAGCGCGGAGAACAGCACCCCCCTGCTGGACCCGTCGATCGAGCCGCGCCTGTGGATCGGCAACCGCGTGATCATCGCCGCCCATCAGGATCCCTATGACAACCTGGCCTGCGTCGTGGCCGGCCGGCGGCGCTTCACCCTGTTCCCGCCCGGCAGCGTCGGCGACCTCTATATCGGCCCGCTGGAGCGCACCCCCGGCGGCCCGCCGATCAGCATGGTGTCGTTCGACGCCCCCGACCCGGCCCTGCATCCCCGCTTCGCCCATGCGATGGACCAGGCCCTGGTCGCCGAACTGGGTCCCGGCGACGCGCTCTACATCCCCTATCTGTGGTGGCACCACGTGCGGTCGCTGGCGCCGATCAACGTGCTGGCCAACTACTGGTGGTCGCCGCCGTCCGAGGGACGCGGCCTGCCCTATGACGCCTTTCTGCACGCCGTCCTGGCCCTGCGCGCGCTTCCCGCCTCGCACCGGGCGGCGTGGAAGACACTATTCGAGCACTATGTGTTCGGCGATGCCGAGGCCGCCGTGGCGCATCTGCCGCCAGAGGCGCAAGGCATGCTGGGCGCGCTGTCGGTCGAGGACGCAAGGCGCATGCGCCAGGCGCTGGGACAAAAGCTGCTGGACTTCGACAGCTAGAGTGCGTTCCGAAAAGCGGGAACCGGTTTTCGGAATGAAACGTGCGTGAAAACAAAAGACTAGAGCGGGCGATCTGATTTCGTCAGATCGCCCGCTCTAGCCCCCTCCACCCATCGGGAGGGGGCCGCTACGTCCTATTGCAACACGGCCTTGCCCACTGTCAGCGCGCCGCCCTCGACGCTGACCGCGATCACGCCGCCGTCTTCCAGTTCGCCAGCCAGCAGAAGCCGGGCGATGGGATCGACCAGTTCCTTCTGGATCACGCGCTTGAGGGGCCGCGCGCCGTAAACGGGGTCGTAGCCCTTTTCGCCCAGCCACAGCAGGCCCTCGGCATCGATGGCCAGGGTCATGCGGCGGTCGGCCAACAGCTTTTCCACCCGTTGCAGCTGGATGCGGACGATGTCGGCCATGTTCGCCCGGCCCAGCCGCTTGAACAGGATGATCTCGTCGATCCGGTTGAGGAACTCGGGACGGAAGTGGCCGCGCACCACGTTCATCACCTGGGGCCGCACCGCGTCCACATCCTCGCCGTCGTCCTGGTTGGCCAGATATTCGGAGCCGAGGTTGCTGGTCATGATGATCAGGGTGTTGCGGAAGTCGACCGTTCGCCCCTGACCATCGGTCAGGCGACCGTCGTCCAGCACCTGCAGCAGCACATTGAAGACGTCGGGGTGGGCCTTCTCGACCTCGTCGAACAGAACCACCTGATAGGGCCGCCGACGCACGGCTTCGGTCAGTGCGCCCCCTTCATCGTAACCGACATAGCCGGGAGGAGCCCCGATCAGACGGCTGACCGAGTGCTTCTCCATGTATTCGCTCATGTCCATCCGGGTGATGGCGTGCTCGTCGGCGAACATGAACTCGGCCAGGGCCTTGGTCAGCTCGGTCTTGCCCACGCCCGTTGGGCCCAGGAACAGGAACGAGCCGATCGGGCGTGACGGGTCCTGCAGCCCGGCCCGCGCGCGGCGCACGGCGTCGGAGACAGCTTCCAGGGCCTCGTCCTGGCCCACCACGCGGGCGCGCAGGGCCACTTCCATCTGCAAGAGCTTCTCGCGCTCGCCCTCCAGCATCTTCTCGACCGGCACCCCGGTCCAGCGGCTGACCACGGCAGCGATCTGCTGGGCGTCGACCACCTCGGGGGTCAGGGACTTGCCGGCCGTGTCGCCCTCTTCGGCGGCGGCCAGGCGGCGCTCCAGGGCCGGGATCTCGCCATATTGCAGCTGACCGGCGCGGGCGAAGTCACCCGCCCGCTGCGCCGTGGCCAGATCGGCGCGCAAACGGTCCAGGGCCTCGCGAGCCTGGGCTGCGCCGCCCACCTTGTCCTTCTCGGCCTTCCAGCGGGCGGTCATCTCGTCGGACCGAAATTGCAGGTCGTCGATCTCGGTTTCGAGGTTTTCCAGCCGCTGGCGAGAGGCTGCGTCGGTTTCCTTGGACAGGGCCTCGCGCTCGATCTTCAGCTGCACCAGGCGGCGGTCGATCTCGTCGAGTTCCTCGGGCTTGGAGTCGATGGCCATCCGCACGCGGCTGGAGGCCTCGTCCATCAGGTCGATGGCCTTGTCGGGCAGGAAGCGGTCAGCGATATAGCGGTTGCTCAGCGTGGCAGCCGC
The DNA here is from genome assembly GCF_058681425.1 of Caulobacter sp. AVps18. Classification (NCBI taxonomy): domain Bacteria; kingdom Pseudomonadati; phylum Pseudomonadota; class Alphaproteobacteria; order Caulobacterales; family Caulobacteraceae; genus Caulobacter; species Caulobacter sp. AVps18. Next base: position 2,177,229 of record NZ_CM178737.1, on the reverse strand, counting down.
GACGATGGCGCTGTCGCTGATGCGTACGCCGTGATGGACCTCGTACTTCTCCTTCAGGCCGCGCAGGATCGAGACGGTGTCTTCCACCGTCGGCTCGCTGACGAACACCGGCTGAAAGCGGCGGGCCAGGGCCGCATCCTTCTCGACGTGCTTGCGGTACTCCTCCAGCGTCGTAGCGCCCACACAGTGCAGTTCGCCGCGCGCCAGGGCGGGTTTGAGCAGGTTGGAGGCGTCCATCGCCCCCTCGCTCTTGCCGGCCCCGACCAGAGTGTGCATCTCGTCAATGAACAGGATGATCGAGCCCTCGGCGGCGGTCACCTCGTTCAGCACCGCCTTGAGCCGCTCCTCGAACTCGCCGCGATACTTCGCGCCGGCGATCAGGCTGCCCATGTCGAGCGACATCAGCGTCTTGTCCTTCAGGCTTTCGGGCACGTCGCCATTGACGATGCGCAGGGCCAGACCCTCGACAATGGCGGTCTTGCCGACGCCCGGTTCGCCGATCAGAACGGGATTGTTCTTGGTGCGGCGGCTCAGCACCTGGATCGTGCGGCGGATCTCCTCGTCGCGGCCGATCACCGGGTCCAGCTTGCCGTCGCGGGCGGCCGCCGTCAGGTCGCGGGCATAGCGCTTGAGGGCCTCATAGCCTTCCTCGGCATTGGCGCTGTCGGCGGTGCGGCCCTTGCGAACGGCATTGGCGGCATCTTCCAGCGCCTTGGGCGCGGCCCCGGCATCTTTCAGGATCTTGGCCGCCTCGCCGCCTTCCTTGGCCAGGGCGATCAGCAGACGTTCCGTCGTGACGAAGGCGTCCCCGGCCGCCTTGGCACCCTTCTCGGCCTCGGCGAACACGCGGGCGGTGTCGGGCTTCATGTAGAGCTGGCCGCCGGCCCCGTCGACCCGGGGGGTCTTGGCCAGCAGGGCCTCGACGGCTGTCTCGACGGCGGCGGCCCGCCCGCCGGCGCTGGTGATCAGGGCGCGGCTCAGGCCGTCCTTTTCCTCAAGCAGAACCTTCAGCAGGTGTTCTGGGCCCAGTTGCTGGTGGCCGCGCGCCAGAGCCAGGCTCTGGGACGACTGCACGGCCTGCTTGGCGCGGTCGGAATAGAGATCGATATTCATGATGTCCCCTTCTAGGCGGAATGGGACGCGCCGCCTTGATCAAGCACAACGCCTCCCGACGGGGGATGTAGGTGTGGCGATTTAGCCACACAAGGCCTCACCAGCCCTTACTGCTCAGATACGCCTGCAGCGCCGCGATACGCGTGGCGTCCGAAGGGTGGGTCGAGGCGATTTCGGGACGGCCCTGGCCGCCGCCCGCCTGGGCCTGCATCTTGCGCCACAGCACCACGGCCTCGCGCGGGCGATAGCCGGCCCGCTGCATGTAGTCGACGCCCAGGCGATCAGCCTCCAGCTCGTGCTTGCGCGAGAACGGCAGCAGGAAAAGATAGTCGGTGGCGTCGTCGCCATACGATTTCAGCCCCCGGCCAAGCTCGCTGGAACTCCCCGCCGCCGCGCCTGCCAGGCCCAGCACCAGCTTGGAGGTCATCGACTGCGAATAGCGTTCGGCGGCGTGCTGGGCCACGACATGGCCGGCCTCATGTCCGATCACGGCGGCCAGCTGGTCGTCATTGTCGACCATGTCGAGCAGGCCCGTGGTCACCCCCACATGGCCACCAGGCAGGACGAAAGCGTTGGGAACCTCGTTGATCAAAACCGCATAGTCCCACGGACGGTTATTCAGCCCCGCCGCCGTCACCACCCGCTGGCCGACCGACTGCAGCCGCGCATTGCGCGCCGGATCGCTGGACAGGTAGCCGGTGCGTAGCGTCTTGGCCCAGGCCTTTTCCCCCGCCGAGGCCAGGCCCGAATCCTTGACGATCAGCAACTGGTCCCGCCCCAGATCGGCATTGTAGGCGCAGGCTGAAAGGCCGACCGCCAGCAGCGAAGCAAGAACGAGACGACGCAAGACACGGCTCCGCGCAAGGATTGTTGCGGACCTGATACACATCAGGCGACAGCAAAGCTCAAGGGGGTGCGCCTAACATGACGGTCCGCCAGGCCAGCGCCTGGCCTCTACCCGGCCGCCTTGCCGTAGGCGCTGAGCGCCGCGCCCAGTTCCGGTGTGGCGGCGGTGGGCGGCGGCGCGGGTTCGGGCGCGGCCTGGCCGGCCATGCGGGCGCGGGCTTCGGGAGACAGCGTGACGGTGTCCTGTGGACGCAGCGCGGGCTGAACGGCGTCCAGCGCACTCTGCAGCTTGCCGCGATAGTCCTCGACCGAGGCCGGCGAGGCCTTGGGCATCCCCACGTTCAGCGAGGCGACAATGGTCTGGTCGGTTTCTGACAGACCCTCAAAGGCGGCCTTCATCCGGATCTGCGGCGCGGGCGGCACAGCGTCGGCGCCGGCCCAGGCGGCGCGGGTAAAGGTGTTGAGGGCCGACTGCACGGTCTTGGCGAAGGGCGACTCGGTCAGGGCATAGGCGAGGGTCTCCCGCTCGCCCTGATCGGCGCCGGCCCAGCGGGCAGACAGCGTGTGATAGGCCGTTAGCTTCTGACCCAGGGCCACGGCACCGGTGGTGTCGCTCAGCGCTGCGGCGGCCACAGCCAAGCCGCCGGCGGAATCGCCAGAGGTATAGGGCCTGACATTTGCGCTGATCGTGGGGGTCGTCATCTGTCCTCGCTACCCCGCTAGAACCCCCCAACGGGGTAAAGGCAGCGTGAAGCAGCGTGGTAAAGAACGCCTGAAGACGGGGACGTTACAGGGCTCCGAAGGCGCCCCCAAAGAAAAAGGAGCCGCTTGCACGGCTCCTTTTGGATAGACTGAGGTCGAAAGCGGGCGAACTTACGCCTCTTCAGACCCTGCTACGTCGGGCGCGCCTTCGCCGCCTTCAAAGCTGCGTGGCGCGCGACGGCGGCGGGGCTTCTTGACCTCTTCACCATCTGCAGCAGGAGCCGGAGCTTCGACAGGCGCAGCGGCCGCAGCGGGACGACCAAGGAAGGCCGGGGCGTGGCTGACGGCGCCGTCCTGACCGCGCAGCATCGGCGAGCTGTCCGAAGAGACCTCGCTGGTCAGCGGGGTGGCCTGGGGCTCGATCACGGCCATCGGATCGCGGTCGCTCACGCTGCGATCACGGGGGGCGCGTTCGCGGCGCGGAGCCCGCTCGCGGCGGGCTTCGGCCTGAGGCTGTTCGGTGGCAGGCGTTTCGAGGGCCGCAGCGGCGACAGGCGCGGCGGCAACGGCCGGGCGCTCATCACGGAATCGATCCTCGCGAGGCCGCTCGTCGCGGAAGCGATCTTCGCGCGGACGCTCGTCACGAGGACGCTCGTCCCTGGGGCGGTCATCTCTGGGACGATCATCACGGGGGCGGTCGTCGCGGGGACGATCATCACGAGGGCGATCATCACGGGGGCGATCGTCACGGGGGCGATCGTCGCGGGGGCGGTCATCGCGCTGGCGCTCGTCACGTTCGCGCCAGCGGTCGCGGCGGCCCTGTCCCTGGCCCTGACCCTGATTGTTCTGATTGTCGAAGCGCTCGCGCGGGCGGTCATCGCGCTGGCGGTCTTCACGGGGGCGATCCTCGCGAGGACGGTCGTCCCGGGGACGCTCGTCGCGCTGGCGATTTTCGAAGCGGTCACGGGGGCGCTCGTCGCGCTGGCCCTCGCCGTCATTGTCGCCGCCCTGGTCGGCGGGCGCTTCGGTCGCCTCGGGGGTTTCCTCGGGCTCGGCTTCGAAATCGATCTCGTAGGCCGAATAGGCGTCCTTGCCGATGATGTCGCTGACGGCGCGATTGGGCTGAATGGCGCGCAGGACGCGGAAATAGTGCTCGGCGTGCTGCAGGTAGTTCTCGGCCAGAACCCGGTCGCCGGACGATGTCGCATCGCGGGCCAACTGCTGGTACTTTTCGTACACGCTCTGGGCCGCACCGCGAACCTTGATGCCTTCGGGGCCGTTCGAATCGAAGGCCCGGTTGGCGTTGTGTTGCTGAGGCTTGCCGCCAGTATTGCTGCCGCCGCGATTATTGCGGCCGCGCTGGCGCTTCATGCCCTTGAAATCTTTCATGGTCTCTCTGAACCTGTCCGGCGCTCCGTCTCTGCGGATACGGCCGGCCTTGCTGGTCTGTTGAACTGTATTCGGACCTGTGGGGCCGCCTGGGGTTCTCGAGACACTGGTTTCCGTAGAGCCCCCGCCTTTTCTGTGGCGCGGCGACCGGCTTGTGACCGTGCGCGCCTACCGGAGGAGCTTTACGACCGTCATGGACGACCGCTGTTCCCGTCACCCGGCTTTTTAGGAGGAGACCACTTCCGTCTAGCCTCTCACGCAGGGGTTTCCAAGGGATTTTTCGTGCCGGTGACAACGCGGTCGTGGGTGGAGAGATCCTTGACCGTCTTTACGCCCTGCGCGCCGGCCTGGCGGAACAGGGCCTCGACGGCCGGCGACTGGTCATAGCCGATCTCGACAGCGAACAGACCGCCGGGCTTGAGGACACGCAGGATCTCCGGGGCCAGCTGGCGATAGGCATCGAGGCCGTCGGGGCCGCCATCCAGGGCCAGGCGCGGCTCGTGGTCGCGAACCTCCGGCTCCAGCGTCTCGATGACATGGGTGGCGATATAGGGGGGATTGGAGACCACCAGGTCGAAACCGCCGTCGCCCAGCCCCGCCGTCCAGTCGCCGCGCAGCAGGGCCGCGCGGGTGTTGAGGTCCAGATTGGCGGCGTTCTCGCGGGCTACGGCCAGGGCCTCTTCCGAGGCATCGATGCCCAGCCCCTTGGCGGCCGGCCGCTCGGCCAGCACCGCCAGCAGAATGGTGCCCGAGCCGACGCCCAGGTCCAGCATGCTGAAGGCCATGTGCTCGGGGAAGGCCTTGAGCACCTCGTCGACGATAACCTCGGTCTCGGGGCGCGGGGTCAGGACGTTCTTGTTCACCTGCAACAGGATCTTCCAGAACCCCTTGCGGCCGATGATGTGGCTGACCGGTTCGCGGCGGGCCCGGCGGGTCAGATACTCATCCAGCGTCGCCCACTGCTCTTGCGTCAGCATCCGGTAGGGGTCGGTGACAATCTCGGTGCGGGTGACATCGGCGGCCACCTCCAGCATCAGGCGCGCGTCAATGGCGGGCTGATCAATACCGGCGTCCTTCAGACGCTCCTTGGCGGCGGTCCAGGCTTTGACGAGGGTCAGGGTCATGGTCGGTGAGATAGCGCGTTGAGAGCGTCAGGGCGAGATTGAGATTTGTACCCGATTTTGGTACTTTGCGATCAGCGGAGACCCTCCAATGAGCAAGAATACGTCCGTCAGCCTGGGCGACCATTTCCGGGGCTTCATCGAGGGCCAGATCGCCGGGGGTCGCTACGGCTCGGCCAGCGAAGTGATCCGCGCCGGGCTGCGGATGCTCGAAGATCGCGAGGTCAGGCTGGCGGCGCTGCGGGCGGCGCTGATCGAGGGTGAGGAAAGCGGCTTTATCGAGAACTTCGATTTCGAGGCGTTCATTGAGGGCAAGCGCAGCGGCGGCGAAGCTCCCGTCGGCTTCCACGAGGAATGAGCGCCTATCGTCTCTCTTTTCGGGCACGAGCCGATCTGGATGAGATCTGGGACTATTCCGTCGGAAAGTGGGGCCGACAAAGAGCAGCCGACTACATGCGCCAGATCCGACACGCCGTTGAGATGGTTGCCGAGCGGCCCGATCTGGGGGTGCGCCAAGACGAGATCGGACCCGACTATCGAAAACGTCCCGTCGGCTCGCATCTCGTTTTCTACCGCTTGGGAACGGTGGTGGAGATCGTCCGCATTCTGCACCAGAACATGGATGTCCGGCTGCACTTGGACTGAGCCCCCCCCTCACAAACTCAGCGCGCAGCTTTCGCCGATCGTCGGGCGCGAGATCACCACGCGCGACAGGCCCGGGAAGGCCGGGGTCAGGCGGTCGGCGAAATAGAGGCACAGGCGCTCCAGCGTCGGGCTTTCCAGGCCGGGGCGGTCGTTCAGCAGGCCATGGTCCAGCTCGGTGGCGACGGCCTTCAGGGCGGTGTCCAGCCCTTCCAGGTCGGCGACCCAGCCGGCGTCCTGCATCGGCCCCTTGACGCTGGCTTCCACCTTGAACGAGTGGCCGTGCAGCTTGCGGTAGCGATGGTCGGCGGGACCTTGCTCGATGTAATGGGCCGCGTCGAAAGTCGCGGCCTTCGTGATCTCGAAGACGGGCATCATCATAGGCTTCTTTTGACAAGGCCTGGGAGGCTCTAGCGCAACGACCCTGTCACCAGATCGAGCGCCTTATCCGTCAGGGCAGGCCGAGATATTTGTGTGTTTGGACGCTTAAACGCCATTGAGGGTGTGAAAGGCAATAGGCGACGGCCAATTGCGTGTTCTGCTCCCGGTCCGGACCGTCCATCGGTTGCAGGTAGAAGCGCTCGAAATCCAGCCCCGCAAAGCGCTCGGGCAAGGCCTTGGCCTGCGGGAAAACCAGCTTCAGCTCCTGGCCGCGCGTCTGCACAACGGGCGCATCGGCCTTGGGGCTGACGCAGACCCAGTCGATCCCGTCCGGCGCCGGAACCGTGCCGTTGGTCTCGACCGCGATCATGAAGCCGCGTGCATGCAAGGCGTCGATGGCGGCCGCATCCAGTTGCAGCAGCGGCTCGCCGCCGGTGCAGACCACCAGGCGATCGCGGGGGCCGCCGGTCCAGGCGGCCTCGACCGCAGCGGCCAGATCCTTGGCCGTGGCGAACTTGCCGCCCCCCTCCCCGTCCGTGCCCACAAAATCGGTGTCGCAGAAGGTGCAGACGGCCTTGGCGCGGTCCTGTTCGCGGCCGCTCCACAGGTTGCAGCCGGAAAACCGGCAGAACACCGCCGCCTTGCCGGCCTGCCCGCCCTCGCCCTGCAGGGTGAGAAAGATTTCCTTGACGCTGTAGGTCACGAGACCAGCGCCTCGCGCCCGGCCGCGTCCCACTCTTCATAGCCCCGCTGGCGCAACTCGCAGGCCGGGCATTCGCCGCAGCCATGACCCCAGGGGTGCAGTTCGCCGCGCTCGCCCTGGTAGCAGGTGTGGCTCTCGACAACGATCAGATCGACCAGATCCTCGCCGCCCAGTTGCTTGGCCAGCGCCCAGGTCTGGGCCTTGGTCAGGGTCATCAGCGGGGTCTCGACGCGGAAGCCACGATCCATGCCCAGGTTCAGGGCGCTCTGCATGGCGTCCAGGGTGTCGCGTCGACAGTCGGGATAGCCCGAGAAGTCGGTCTCGCACATGCCGCCGACCAGGGCGTCGATACCCCGGCGGTCGGCCAGGGCGGCGGCATAGATCAGAAACACCAGATTGCGGCCGGGCACGAAGGTCGAGGGCAGGCCCCGCTCGGTCATCTCGATGGCGCGGTCGTCGGTCAGGGCGCTCTGGGCCACGGCGCCGAAGCTGCGGATGTCCAGCACATGGTCTTCGCCCAGGCGCTCGGCCCAGTGCGGGAAGCGGGCGGCCACCTGATGGCGCACGGCCACCCGCGCCTCCATCTCGATCACGTGGCGCTGGCCATAGTCAAAGCCCACGGTCTCCACGCGGGCATAGCGCTCCAGCGCCCAGGCCAGACAGACGCTGCTGTCCTGACCGCCGGAAAACAGCACGAGGGCGGCGTCGCTCATCGAAGGATCTCCGGGCACGCGCGGGGTTTTGAAAGGGAAAGGCGGATCGGCATGGCCCTCCTCTACACGAGGCGGCGGCGGGTCGAAACGGTTGTGGGGCCTGGCCTGATGATCCCGGCTCCGCCCCCCATGCCGGGAAAGGGGCGTGCGGCTCAGGAGTTGGCGCGAAAAGCCCCTCCCGACACGATACCCGAGTCACCGAATTTCCGAAGTCTTGCGAACGTGTCTCAGTGTCTTATTCGAGCTGGGTAAGGGATTTTAGCGGTCTGACATGGATTTCCGCTACGTCACGAGCACACCCATTTTTCTAATTTCAGTCGAAACTTACCCCAAACAGGAGAAGATGACGTGGCGGAAAGTGAAATGCTGTAACATATCGCTGATCATATATGATTGCGGCGGTTGACAGCAACAGATCGCAAGTATGCAATCGCCCAATGTTGCGATGGGTCCGCCGTACGCCCGCGCAGCGCGAATGGTACGGCGCCGAGGAAACAACGACGCGAGCAGGCGCCGCCATAAGGCGCCGCAGCGTTCAGGGAGGGAATTTACATGTCGCAATCTCTGCGTCTGCGGAGCCTGCTGGCCATGGGTGCTTCGGCGGCCGTGCTTTCAGCCGTCGCCGCCCCCGCTTTCGCCCAGCAGTCCAACACCCAGCAATCGACAGTCATCGAAGAGCTGGTCGTTACGGCCCAGAAGAAGGAAGAAGCCCTTCAGGACGTGCCGATCGCGGTGTCCGCCTTCAGCCAGGACACGCTGGAAGCCCAGAAGATCGACGGGGGTCCTAATCTTCAGCTGGCCATCCCCAACGTCAGCTTCGCCAAGAGCAACTTCACCAACAGCTTCAACTTCCAGATCCGCGGCATCGGAGCGCGGGCCGTGGGCAGCGCGGCTGACCAGGGCGTCGGCGTGCACCTGAACAACGCCCCCCAACAGTCGGGCAACCTGTTCGAAGCCGAATTCTACGACATGGAGCGCGTCGAAGTTCTGCGCGGTCCGCAAGGCACGCTTTACGGCCGCAACGCCACCGGCGGCGTGGTCAACCTGATCACCGCCAAGCCGACCGACACCTTTGAGGCCATGGCCCGTGCGGAAGTCGGCAACTACGGCACGCAAAAGGTCCGGGGGATGGTCAACATCCCGATCTACGAGGACAAGCTGGCCGTCCGCGCGTCCGGTGCCTATCTGAAGCGCGACGGCTTCATGACCAACACCTTCACGGGCAACAAGGTCGACGACCGTGACCTGTATTCGGGCCGCATCCAGGTGATGTTCAACCCGACCGAGAAGCTGCGCACCCTCTTCTATTACGAGCGCTTCAACGAAGACGACGCCCGTTCGCGGACCGGCAAGCAGCTGTGCACCAAGGACAACGGCCCGGCCACGGTCGGCGGCGTCGCCACGGGTGCGGCCCGCGTGTTCCTGACCCAGGGCTGCGCCAACGCCTCGCTTTACAATGCCGCCGCCTACGGCACGGTCAACACCTCGGGCAGCCTGACCGGCATGCTCGGCAACATCTTCGGATTCACCAGCGGTGACGTGAACGCCGGCGACACCACCGACCGCAACCTGAACAAGATCGAGTCGGCCTTCGACCCGATCTATCGTTCGGAATCGGACCTCTATCAGTTCACCCTGAACTACGACCTGACGGACGAACTGACGCTGACGGCGATGATGTCGACCAGCAAGAACTCGGTCTATTCGAAGCAGGACTACAACCGCAACGTCTCGACCGTGCCCTTCAACAACACGCCCCTGACGCCCGGCGGTTTCACCAACGACCCGCAGACCGGGCTGTCGAACAAGTTCACGACGCTGGATATTTCTTCCAACGACGCCGAACAGACCAGCTATGAAGTCCGCCTGCAGTCGAACTTTGACGGCCCGCTGAACTTCAACCTAGGCGGCATCAGCTTCGACTACGAAAGCATCACCGACTACTATGTCATCGGCAACTCGCTGACCCTGTCGGCCCTGGGCTTGAACTTCCAGAACACCGGCAATCCGAACTGTAGTGCTGTGGCCCTGCCGACCACCTGTATCGGCATCGACACCAAGGCTACGCCGGACGGTTCTGGCCACAACTATTACGACAACAAGACGCCATACAAACTCAAGTCGAGCGCCCTGTTTGGTGAACTCTACTGGCAGGCCAATGAAAAGCTGAAGTTCACCCTCGGACTGCGTCAGACCAAGGACGAAAAGTCGGTCGTCAACTACAAGACCGTTCTACTCGCCCCGGGCATCGGCCTGACGGTCGATCCCGTGACCCCGGTGCAACGCGCCGAGTTCAGCGAACTGACCGGCCGCTTCGGCTTCGACTACAAGCCGGAACTGGGCTTCACGAACGACACCCTTCTCTATGCCTTCTACTCGAAGGGCTACAAGGGCGGCGGCATCAACCCGGGCGTCCCGGCGACTTCGGTCAACGTCCCGCAAACCTATGATCCAGAGTTCGTCAACGCGTTCGAACTGGGCACCAAGAACACCCTGATGGACGGCAGCCTGCTGCTGAACGCCACCGGGTTCTACTACGACTACCAGGGCTACCAGATCTCGAAGATCGTCAACCGCACCTCGGTCAACGAGAACGTCAATGCCGAGGTTTACGGCCTTGAATTCGAGTCGATCTGGTCGCCGGTCTACAATCTGCGCCTGAATGCCAACATCGGCTATCTGCACACCAAGATCGGTGAGGGCGTGAAGTCGATCGACACGATGGACCGGACCCAGAACAACCCGGCCTATACCCTGGTCAAGGTCGGCCCCGGCCTGCCGAACGCCAGCGCCGGCGCCAACTGCGTGCTCAACTCGGCCGGCGTCGCCACCCTGCTCTCCCTCGGCCAGGGCGCTGCCCTGCCGTTCGCCTGCGGTGGCGCAGCCGTCTTCCAGGGCTTCCTGCAAAGCCGCGGCGCTCCGGCCCCAACGGCGAACTTCCTGGCCAACGGCACCGGTCTCTACACCTATGGTGCCGGCTACTCGATCGAAGGCACCACGGCCGACGTTTCCGGCAACGAGCTGCCCAGCTCGCCGCACTGGACCGTTTCGGTCGGCGCCCAGTACAGCTGGGACCTGGCCGGTGGCTGGGGCGCGACCCTGCGCGGGGACTACTACCGCCAGACCGAGCAATATGCCCGCGTCTACAACACGGCCTATGACAAGATCGAGGGCTGGGAAAACGTCAACCTGACCCTCAAGGTCGAGAAGCCGGAATGGGGCGTTGAGATTGACGCCTATGTGAAGAACCTGCTGAACGATGTTCCGATCATCGACGCCTACACCAGCGACGACTCCTCGGGCCTGTTCACCAACGTCATCACTCAGGAGCCGCGCCTGTACGGCGTGAGCATCACCAAGAAGTGGTAGGCCACACGCCTCTCCGGGGGCGGTGAAATTGGGCGGCGGCGGAGCAATCCGCCGCCGCTTTTTTGTTTGAGAGGGCCTTGGCCAGGCGCCCTGGCGATCGGCAGCCCACAGCCCCTGAATTCACCCTTCAAGAACCACGTTCTCAAGAAATCTCCATCACTTAACGACTCCGCAACGGCGACCGGGCCATGATGAACGCCCTAGAGACGCCAAGCGAAGCGACCGCATGGAAACGCTATCTCGTCTGATTGATCGTCGCCCGTCGGTCACCCCGGACTCCTCGTGCGAGGAGGTGCTGGCGGTTTTCACGGCCGATCTCAACGCCTTCGCCATCGCGGTGGCCGACAACGGCGCGCCGTTGGGCATGGTCTATCGCGACGTTCTGATCGGCATGATGCAGGTTGCCGCCGACACGCTCAGCGCCCGCCCGATCTACGATGTGATGGACCCTTCGCCGCGCCTGGTCCCGATGGACCTGGATCCCGACACCTTCGTCGACACCCTGACCGACCGCCCGGTTCCCGTCTTCCGCTCGGCCTTCATCGCAATCGACGAGCAGGGCCTCTATGCCGGTGTGGGGGGGCTGGGTTCGCTGATCGCCTCGCACCGCCAGCGACAGCGCCAGGCCGAGGACGCCATGGGCCTGGTCGAGCGCATTGCCACTGACATCACGCACCATCTGGACGGCGTGCTGGCCATCACCGAGCGGCTGGAGAACCAGCCCCTGACCCCCGATGCCAGCGCCTTTGTGCGCGCCATCGGCGAAACCAGTCGCGACATGAGCGCCATGCTGGCCCGGGCCATCGACCTGCACCGCTCCAGCCACGGGCTGCTGGCCATGCGTCCCTCACCCGTGCGCCTGGGCGACCTGGCCGACGCGGTTGAGGCTGCCTGGAGCAAACGCGCCGCCGAGGGCGGCTCAACCCTGCTGTTCTCCTATGACGGCGATCCTGAATGCGCCGTCGAGGTCGATGCCGAGCGCATGCTGCAGGTGTTCGACGCCCTGATCGACAGCGCCCTGGCCAGCGGCCGCGGCGTGATCGAGGCCTGCCTGCACGCCCGCTCTGGCGCCGCCGGCGTCGCTCTGGAAGGCAGCGTCCGCGACAACACGCAGGGCCCGGCCGAAGATCGCCTGGCCCGCGTCCTCAGCCCCCTGGGCGCGGCCCGTCTGCAAGACCGCACAGAAATGGCTCTGGGCGTGGGCATGGCCCTGGCCCACCGCATCATGCACGGCATGGGCGGCAAGGTGACCGCCGAGGCCAACCGTGGCGCGGGCCTGACCGTGCGCTTTGGTCTGACCGCTCCAGCCGCCCGCCTGGGCGCCGTCGCGGCCAGCGAACCGCAACTCGACACCCGTGCCGCCCACATCCTGATCGTCGACGACAACGCCACCAACCGCATGGTGGCCGAGGCCCTGTGCGACATGTTCGACTGCACGTCTGAACAGGCGGTCGACGGCATCGAGGCGGTCGAGATGGCCCGCAGCGGCCGTTTCGACCTGATCCTGATGGACATCAAGATGCCGCGCATGGACGGCGTCACCGCCACCCGCGCCATCCGCGAAATGAACGGCCGCCCGGCCATCACACCCATCGTCGCCCTGACCGCCAACGCGGACCCCGCCGACGTCCAGACCTATCTGGCCGCCGGGATGCAGGACGTCGTCGAAAAGCCGATCAAGCCCGAACGACTGGCCACGGTGCTCAGCGCCTTGCTCGGCGGCGACGACGCCGAAGAGGTCGCGGCCTGAAGACCTGCCCATCCTGCCGGCGTGATCCATAAGCTGGTGTTTAGGCAGGTGCGGAACGCTCTCTTCATCGAGCGTGGCAACATGATCACGAGCGGCGAGGACCATCAGGCCTCCGCCCTCACGACTCGGGCGCGCAAGGTGTTCGGGCGCAACGCAACCCTGGCCAGCCGGACCTTCCACGGGCTCCACGAATCGCCTCGCTTCTTCCGTAGACGGAGCCAGGCGCTCTGCGGAAGCGACGCTCACGCCATCGGCGCAAAGGCGTGGACCGGATCAATCCAGAGACGAAACGAAACCCATATCGAGTGTGGAAACCGCAACCTGCGCGACCTAACGCCGCGCCGTACTTACGCCGACGCGCCGGTCGTGTCATGTTTAGGGAACAACCGTTGGAGGCGAAAAGATGACTGAAGAAACTGAAGGACGACGCCCCAACCCCGTCGATCTGCACGTCGGCGGCCGCGTCCGCATGCGTCGAAAATTGATGGGTGTCAGCCAGGAACAACTGGCCGATTCCCTGGGTCTGACCTTCCAGCAGGTGCAGAAGTACGAGCGCGGTGCCAACCGCGTCAGTGCCAGCAAGCTGTACGAGATCGCCAAGACCCTGCAGGTGCCGGTGTCGTTTTTCTTCGATGGCCTGGCTGACCCGATGGGCGGCTCGGAGATTGATGATGTCAGCGCCCACGCCGAACGCGTCGTCCAGGAATTCCTGACCACACCCGAAGGCCTGGAACTGGCCGAGGTTTTCCCCCGCATCGGCCGCGGCCGCGTGCGGCGCCAGGTTCTCGATCTGGTCCGCGCCATGGCAGACGATTCCGTCCGCAGCGACGCCGCCGCCTGAAGCTCGACACCCCTACTGCATAAAAAGACCCCGGCGGGTGACCGCCGGGGTTCTTGTTTGCGCCCGGCTCAGCTCGCAGACGCGCGCCCCTGGGAGGCCGCCCAGATGTTCTTGGCCAGACGCGCGGAAGCCGGCGTCAAGCCGCGAAGATCATAGGTGTTGAGCACCCGGAAGCCGAACTCGCGGTCTTTCTGCCAGGCCACCTGGACGTCATAGGCTACGCCCATCACCAGATCGACCAGCTGCGAACGGGCGGGAGGCGTCACCCCCGCCAGAATCTGCACACGCAGGCCGCTGTCGGATACATCCCGGATAACGCAATCCCAGGCGAAGGTTCCGCCCAACAGCTTTCCGGCCCGCTGCGTCTGGACGCGTGGCGCTGTCCGCCGGTCATTTTCCGGCCCTGACGCATATTTCGACATACCCGACTAAACGCACGACGCGATTAATCGGCTGTGCAGAGATATGATTTCATCAGGCTAACCAAGTCCACAAAGCATTCGAACAACTGTTTGCACCCAATAACCTCGACCTGAAGTCGGGACATTTCAGGCAAGGTCGCCAAGTTTTCGGATGTGTTGGGTTCAATTTAACGTCTGACCGCGCAATATCGCCGAGCGCCACTTGCCTGCCATGCCCGGTTCGATCATTTTTCGGACCGACTGATGATGAGTGATGCAACGATTCAGTGCTGGGAAAAACCAGTCACGAGGAAACGCTAGAATGGCTCAGGGCTCGGTTCTTCTCGCCGACTTGAATGGTCGCGATCTGGCACTGGCCCTCGCCAGGCCCGGTGCCGCGCCGGAGGACTATCGCACCCAGCCCTGCGCTTCCCTGGCCGATCTTGAGGCGGCCCTGCGCGAGGCCATGACCCAGGCCGATGAGGGCGATGACCTGATCGGCGGCGCGGTCTGCGCGGCCGGGCCGGAGATCGACGGCAGGGTCACCCTGACGGGCGGCGCGGGCTTTACCGTCAGCACCGTCTGGCTGCGCGGCGTTCTGCGAACCCCGCGCGTGCACCTTGTCAATGATTTCACCGCATGCGCCCTGGGCGCGCCCAAGCTGGCTCCGGAAGCCCTTGCGACGGTCCATGGGGGCGTTGCGGCGAAGGCCGGAGCCATCGCCGTGATCGGCCCTGATCTGGGCCTCGGCGTGGCGGGCCTGGCCCCGCACCGCTCAGACGGCTGGGTGGCCATGCCCAGCGAGGGCGGCCACATCAATTTCGCCCCGGACGAGCCCCGTGAGACGCCGATCTTTGAACGCCTGTACGCCCGTCACGGCCATGTCTCGGCCGAACACCTGCTGTGCCAGCAGGGCCTGTCCGATATCCATGCCTGTCTGGCCGCGCCCGGCGAAGACTCTTTTCTGGCTCTTGATGACAACGTTATCATAGAGCACTGCCAGGCTGGCGACGCGACGGCGCTTGAGGCCATGTCGATCTTCAGCGCCTTGCTGGGGGCCTATGCCGGTGACATCGCCCTGCTCTATGCGGCACGCGGCGGGGTCTATTTGAACAGCCCGCTGATCGAGCGGATCAACGGCCATCTGGACAAGGTCGCCTTCTCGCGGCGCTTCCTGGCCAAGGGCCGGATGCGAGCCTATCTGGAGGACATTCCCGTCTATCTGGCCAGCGGTCGCTGCACCCTGCTGGGTCTGTCCAGCCTGTTCTCACCCAACGACCTGCGCTACGCGGCCAGCGAGGTCAAATATCTGGACTGCTGAGGGACAGGGCCATCACGGGGGCCGTCGCCAGCGCCGCCTCCAGGTCGGCCAGGATGTCAGCCTCATCCTCCAGCCCCACCGACAACCGCACCAGCCCCTCGCCGATGCCCGCCGCTGCGCGCTCCTGCGGCGAATAGGTGGAGTGGGTCATGCTGGCCGGGTGCTGGATCAGGGTCTCGGCGTCGCCCAGCGACACGGCCCGGCGGATCATCGTCAGTCGGTTCATCATCGCCACCCCGGCCTCGTGCCCTCCGGCCAGCTCAAAGGCGATCATGCCGCCCGGCAGCGCCATCTGGCGACAGGCCAGGCCGTACTGGGAAAAGCTCTCCAGTCCCGGATAGAACACCCGCGTCACCGCCGGATGGTCCTCCAGCCAGCGGGCCACGGCCAGGGCACCCGCACAGTGCTGCCGCACCCGCAGGGCCAGGGTCTTTAGCCCCCGCAGCACGAGGAAGGCCGTAAACGGCGACATCACCGCCCCGGTCATGTCCTTGACCCCCACCAGCCGTACCCGGGCCATGTCCTCGATCCCGCCCACGGCGATCCCGCCGATCAGGTCGCCATGGCCACCCAGATACTTGGTCGCCGAGTGGACGACGATATCGGCGCCCAGTTCCAGCGGCCGGGTCAGCAAGGGCGTGGCATAGGTGTTGTCGACCACCAGTTTCGCCCCGCAGGCCCGGGCTACGCCGGCGACGGCGGCGATATCGACCAGCCGCATGTTGGGATTGGCCGGCGTCTCGCAATAGATGATCCGGGTGCGCTGGCCGACCACGGCCGCCAAAGCCTCAGGGTCGGTCATGTCGACCTGGGTGATGGTGATCCCGAACCGAGAAAGCCCGTCCCGCATGAAGGCGAAGGTGCAGCCATACAGGGTCTGGTCGGTGACCACCTCGTCGCCGGCGCGCAGGAAGCTCCACATCACCGCCGTGATCGCACCCATGCCAGACGCTGTGGCCACGGCCGCCTCGCCACCTTCCAGCCCCGCCATCCGGCGCTCCAGCAGGTCCGTCGTCGGGTTGGAGATCCGCGAATAGAAATGGCCTGGCCGCGTGCCGGCAAACATCTCGCCGCCGGCTTCGGCGGTATCGAAGGCGAAGGTCGAAGTCAGGTGCAGGGGCGGCGTCAGCGCCCCGTGCTCGTCGGCGGGATCATAGCCCGCATGGATCGCCCGCGTCGAAAAACCCGCCTGGTCGCGCATGTCGTCTACTCCCGTTCGCCACCAGATTGACGCGGGTTGCAGTGCAATAGATTGCTAATCCTGCCCCATAGCCACCATAGTTTGGCAGATTCTGCTCAAGGACACCGCCATGGACGCCAAGGACCGCCAGATCATCCGCGAGCTGCAAAAGGATGGCCGCCTGACCAATCAGGACCTGGCCGACCGCGTGAACCTGTCGCCTTCGCCCTGCCTGCGCCGACTGCGCAACCTTGAGGAAACCGGCGTCATCGCTGGCTACACCGCCCTGGTCGACCAGAAGGCCTATGGCCTGCCGATCACCGTCTTCATCCGCGTGCGGCTGGACCGCCACGGCCAGGATGTCGTGAAGGGTTTCGAGGACCAGGTGGCGCGGATCGACCAGATTCTCGACTGCTTCCTATTGGCCGGCGGCGACGACTATCTGCTGCGGGTGATCGTCGAGAGTCTGGAGGCCTATGAAGACTTCATCCGCCGCCGCCTGCATGCCATTCCCGGCATTGCCTCGATCGACACCAGCTTCGCCTACGGCGTGGTCAAGCAGACCCGGGTGTTTCCGGTGGCGGGGTGATCAGGGGTGGGGGAAACCGCCGTCCTGGTGGTTGGAGGCGGGATCGAACCGCCGACCTGTGGGTTATGAATCCACCGCTCTAACCATCTGAGCTACCCAACCGCGCCAGGGCGGACGCGCGTCATACGCTCAAGCGGCGCCGGCTTCAAGCCCGCGGAAGCATCAGATCGACCACCGCTTCAAGGCGCCCCGCCAACTGATCGGGTCCGTACTGCGACAACACCACCTCGCGCGCGGCTTCGCCCATGGCCCGGGCGGCGGAACGGTCGGCGATCAACTCGCCCAGGGCCTCTGCCAAACGATCTGGATCGTCCTCGGGCACCAGGCGGCCGTTGACGCCGTCCTTCAGCATCTCGATGGGACCGTCGATCTCTGAGGCCACGACAGGCAGGCCCACAGCCATGGCCTCCAGCAGGGTCAGCGGAAAGCCCTCCTGATGCGAGGGAAAGGCGAAGATGTCGCCGGTCGCCAGGAAGCCCGGGACATCCTGCGTCCAGCCCACCAGCCGCACGCACCCGCTGAGGTCCAGTTCGGCGATCAGGGCCTCCAGATGGCCGCGCTCATCGCCTTCGCCGGCAATCTCGCACTCCGCGTCCAGCCCCCAGGCCCGCAGGTGGCCGACGGCGCGGATCAGCACGTCGAAGCCCTTCTTGGGGTGCAGGCGGCCGGCGGCGACGATCCTGACGCTCTGGCCTTCGTGGGCGAAGGGGGTCGCCTGAGCCACAGGCGGCGACACGGCGTTGGGGACGAAATGCACATGGTCTGCCGGCGCGCCGCGCTCGACCGCCAGCCGGGCCAGATGCAGGCCCACGCACAGATAATGGGTTCCCGGCGTCACATCGAAGGCGGGCTTGTGGACGCAGACAGCCTGGACCACCTGCCCCGCCGCCACCTTGGCAAACAACCGCGCGGGCCGCTGGCCATGACTGATGATCAGGGCCGGAGCGGCTGAGTTCACCACCCTGCGGGCCGCGCCAAGGCTGATCGGATCCCAGTCGGTCAAGGCAGCGATGGTCGCCAGCGGCGGGACGCGCCCGGCCTGCGCGATCGCCACCTTGCCGCCCTGGCGCACCACGCCCTGGCAGGTTCCGCCGCGCCTTGCCGCGATCGCTTCAAGGATCGGCTGATAGTCCAGAAATACCTGCTCAAGGCCGCCCAGCCCCTTGCCCAGCATGGCGTGCAAGATGTTGGTCAAGGCGGACTCCGGGGGCAAGGCAACAGGCGCGGACCATCGGAGTCTGTGCCCGCGGTGTCAACGCGAGTGAGCACCTAACGATCCTCCCCCTGCAGGGGGAGGTGTCGGCTCGGAGAGGCGACGGAGGGGGAAGTCGCCGGCCGGTTCAGAGCAAACTTCCCCCTCCGACCCTCCGGGCCACCTCCCCCTTCCGGGGGAGGATCTGCCCCCTACTTCCCCAGCAGCACCTTCACCGCCGCATCCAGTTGCGCGTCACCGCCGGTCAGGCTCTCGCCCAGGGGCCGGTCCACATCCACATCCACCGGACGCGGATTGAGCTCCATGTTCTGGCCGCGCAGGTCGTCCACCCGGATGAACGGCAGGCGCACGGACGAGCCGTCGATCAGCTGGCGCGCGCTGGTGAAGATGATCCAGCCGGCGGTAGGCTTGCCCACCACCTTGCCCAGACCCAGGGCCCGATAGCCTTCGGTGAAGTCCTCGGCGTCCGACAGCGACGACTCGTTGGTGACCAGCACGGTGGGCAGGCCCAGGGCCCGCTGGCCCAGGTTCTGGCGGCTGGGCACGGGGAAGCGGTCGCGGGCCGTCATCATCAGGTAGTTGCGGCGGGTGAAGACATCCAGCGCATAGCCGTTCACATAGCCGCCGTTGTTGTTGCGGATGTCGATAACCACACCCTCGCGGCCCTGGTTCTGGGCGTCGAGGTCGATGTAGAGCTGGGCCAACGAGGCGTCCGACATGTCGGCGATGTGGACATAGCCCAGCTTGCCGCCGCTGACCTTTTCCACATAGGCCCGCCGGTCATTGACCCACTGGCGATAGAGCAGGCCCGTGGCCACCGTGCCGGGAACGGGGCGGACCACGACCTCGCGCTCGCCGGCGGCACCGGCAATGCCGAGCGTCACCCGCTTGCCCGACTGGCCGCGCAGCAGCAGGTCAAGGTTCACGCCGGGCTCCAGCGCCGTTCCATTGACCGCCAGCAGGGTCTCGCCCGGCTTGATGCTGCCCTCGATGGCGGCCGGGCCCAGGGCCACCACCTCGCGGATCACCAGACCCTTGCCGGCTTCATAGGCCTCACGCTCGAAGCGAAGGCCCAGGTCGCCGGCCCGCACCGGCTGGGGCCCCGAAGGATCGGGCGCGCGGATGCCGGAATGCGAGGCGTTCAGTTCGCCGATCAGCAGGTTGATGTTACGGCGCAGCTCATCGCCGGTACGTGCCCCGGCGATATAGGGGCCCCACTGCTGGCGCAGCCTGTCCCAGTCCTGGCCGTGGAACTTGGGGTCATAGAAGCCGCGATCCAGGATGCCCCAGGCCTGCTCGAACACCACCGCCTTTTCGACATCGAAGTCCGTGTCCAGTTCAGCATTCGCGGCCAGCGGCTTGGGCTTGGGCGTATCGATGGGGCTGGAGACGATGGTCCCGCCCTCCAGGAAGAAAACTTCCTTGGAATCAGGCGTAAAGGCCGCGTCGCCCTTGGGCCGGCGGGTCGAGGTCAGTTGCACCGGAACCGGCGGCTCCTTGGACAACTCGTCCAGGCTGTAGGTGTAGAAATTGACCTGCCCGGCCTGACGGGCGCGGAACAGCAGGGTCTTGCCGTCGGGGCTGATCACCGGGTCTGCCACGTCCATGCCCAGGGGCAGGAACGAGGCGCGCTCGCGGATGCCCTCGAACACGATCCTCACCGGGGCGACCTTGGGCTTGGCCGGGGCCGCCTTGGCCTCGACCTTGACCGGTTCGGGTTTGCTTCCTGTCTTGGCGGCCTCGGCCTTGGGCGCATCGTCCTTCGACGAGCGCTCCTGCGAAGGACCTGGCTTGTCGGGTGCCTCGCCGGGCTTGAACAGGTCGCGGAAGGCGTCTTCACGGTACTTGGGCGTATTGGGCAGCAGGTCGATGCGCAGCATCTTGGCGTCTTCGCTGCGCTGGCTGGTGTCGGCCAGGATGAACTTGCCGTCCGGCGACCAGGCGATCTTGCCGCCCGTATTGCCGTTGGCCAGGAAGCTGACCGGTCGCGCCGTGCCGCCCTCAGCCGGGATAACGTTGATGTTGTCGAAGGCCTTGCGGTCGGTCAGCGTGAAGGCCAGCCACTGGCTGTCGGGCGACCAGACCGCGAAGCTGTCCTCAAAGCCGCTCAGCGCGCCCTCGAAGATCATCGCGTCCTTGCTGACCTTGCCGCCGTCCAGGGTGATCACCCGCAGCTGCTTGCCATCACGGACATAGGCCAGCTTCTTGCCGTCCGGCGAGACCACCGGAGCGGTGTTGCGGCCCTCGCCGGAGGTCAGGGCCCGCTCGGCGCCGCTGGCGAAGTCGTACTCATAGATCTGGGCCGACAGCTCGCGCTCGGACACATAGACCAGCTTGCGCGAGTCGGCCGACCAGACCGGATCGTGCTCGACGCCGGGCGTGCGGGTCACCCGCTGGGCCGCGCCGCCGTCCTTGGTGGAGACCGCAAACAGCTCGCCCCGGGCGATGATGGCGGCCTTCTTGCCGTCGGGCGACAGCGACAGACTGTCGAAGCTGGTTTCGTTCAGGCGCTTCTCGCCCGCCGCCGCCGGCGCGCCGCGCAGGGTGATCGGGGTCTGGGACGCCTTGCCCGTGGCGGTGTCCAGCGACCAGATTGCAAAGTTGCGCTCGAAGACGATGGTCTTGCCGTCCAGCCCGATGGTCGGCCACAGCACCCGGCTATCCGTGAAACGGGTGATCTGCTCGGGCTTGCCGCCGTTGAGGGGCAGCTTCCAGAGGTTCTCGGTGCCGCTCTCGTCGCTCATGTAATAGAGCGCGCCGCCGTCAGGCCGCCACATCGGCCACAACTGCTTGGCCCCGGCCGGCAGCAGGCGCCTGTAGGGCGCGCTGGCGGCGATCGGCTTCAGCCACAGCTCGGTCTCGTCGATATGCGAGTGTCCGTTGCGCCACCACTGGCCGTTGCCGATGCCCTTGGCCATCATCGCCACCGACTGGCCGTCGGGCGAGGGCGCAGCGTGGAACTCGGACAGGAACCGCTCGCGGCTGACCTCCAGCGGCGTACCGCCGCCGGCCGCCACCCGGAACACGTCGCCCAGCCGCGCCACGTCATTGGCACCCGAGGTGAAGTAGAGCCACTTTCCGTCCCGCGACCAGCCGTCCAGGGCCTCATTGGTCTCGGCATAGGTGATGCGTTTCAGCGCGCCGGTGGAGAGCGTCAGCACATACAGATTGGCGAAGCCGGCGCGGTTGGACACGAAGGCCAGCTGAGTGCCATCCGGCGAATAGAGCGGCCGGCTTTCCGTGGCCGGATCGGTGACCAGCAACCGGGCCTGACCGCCCTTGGCCGGAACCGTCCAGACGTCACCGCCCGAGACAAAGGCGATCTCGGCCCCGTCCGGCGACAGGGCCGGCTCGGCCAGGGATGGCAGGGGCGTCACGGCCGCCGCCGCCGGCAGCCCCGTGCAAAGCGCCAGCGCCGACACTGCGCCCAGCAGCGCCCTGAATTGAAAAGCCATAACCGCACCGCACACCGAAAATTCCTGAGGCTGAAAGGGCTAACACGCCCGTCGATCCTGCCAAGCTTGAACCGGCGGCGGGGCGAATGAGCGTGGGGTTTTGGGCAACGATGTGATGGAGGGATATGCTGAGCGAGGTCGTGTCCCATCGCGTGGTGTAACTGCGTCGGCGTGATCACCGCGCTCTCCGGCTGAGCCGGATTGGTCAGGCCGCCATGATGGGCAGGCTGACGATGGGATCATCGCTCAAGGGAGCGACACTTTCCAGGGTCATGTAGCGGCATCGTTGGACGGCCCATTCGTCGTTCTGCTCGAGCAGAATGGCGCCGACGAGCCGGATGATGGCGGCCTCGTTGGGGAAGATGCCTACGACCTCTGTCCGGCGTTTGATCTCGCCATTGAGCCGCTCCAGGGAGTTTGTGGAGTGCAACTTGGTGCGGTGGGCGGCGGGGAAGGTCATGTAGGCCAGGACATCGGTCTCGGCCTGGTCGAGGAAGCCGGCCAGCTTGGGGAGTTTGGGCCGCAGTTGGTCGGCGACGCCGCGCCATTGGGTCTTGGCGGCCTGGGCGTCGTCCTGGGCGAAGGCCGTGCCGATGAAGGCCGAGACCATGGCGCGACCGCTCTTGCCGGCGTGAGCCATGACATTGCGCATGAAGTGGACGCGGCAACGCTGCCAAGTGCAGTTCATGATTTTGGAGACCGACGCCTTGATACCCTCGTGGGCGTCGGAGGTCACCAGCTTGACGCCCCGCAGGCCGCGCCGGGCCAGGCTTCTGAGGAAGTCCGTCCAGAACGTCTCGGCCTCGGAAGGGCCCACCGCCAGGCCCAGCACCTCGCGCCGGCCATCGGCGTTGACGCCCACGGCGACGATGACGGCCTTGGACACGATACGCCCGGCGGTGCGGTCTTTCACATAGGTGGCGTCGATCCACAGGTAGGGCCAGTCGCCCTCGATCGGCCGGGTCAGGAAGGCCTGGACGCGCTCGTCGATCTCCTCGCAGAGCCGCGAGACCTGGCTCTTGGAGATGCCGCTCATGCCCATCGCCTTGACCAGGTCATCCACCGAGCGGGTCGAGATCCCCTGGATGTAGGCCTCCTGGATCACCGCGGTCAGTGCCTTCTCGGCCAGCCGCCGCGGCTCCAAGAAGCCCGGAAAGTAGGAGCCCTTGCGAAGCTTTGGGATCCGCAGTTCCACCGTGCCCGCCCGCGTCTCCCAGTCGCGATCGCGGTAGCCGTTGCGCTGCGCCAGCCGCTCGGGGCTCTTCTCGCCGTGCGCAGCCCCAGTCAGGCCGCCCACCTCCAGCTCCATAAGGCGTTGGGCGGCGAACCCGATCATCTCGCGTAGAAAATCGCTGTCGCCGCTCTTCTCCATCAGCCCGCGAAGGGCGATTGTGTCTTCGGTCATCTTCGGTCCTTGGTTCAGGTTGAGCTTCGCAACCCAACCCTACCGAAGATCGTGGATGACCACCGCTACGCCGCTCGCTCGCTACGGCGCCATGGGGAAGGCGCGCGTCGCGAGCGGCTACGCTATCGCCAACGAGCTACACCACGTCCCGGGACACGACCCTGAGCGAGGCGGAAAGCGGTTCGATCTCAACAAACCCGACGTCTGAAAAAGGGAACTCGATATCATAGCGAGCCTTCGACACATTACAGACGCTATGGTCGAGTTAAGCCGGCGTTGGGCTAATCGGGGAAGTGAGGCAGTGATGCGAACACATCTGGTCAGGGCTCTGTCGGCCACACTTATCGCGGTTGGCCTCCAAGGCTGCATGACAGCTGTCTATCTCAATGCACGACCGCCCCAGGCTGTATTGAACGAGATGACGCGCCGTTGTTCCCAAGACGCGGGTACTCATTGGTACGGGGAAAAACCTCAGGGACTCGACTTGTGGCTGCCGGGAACAATGGCGCTTGATCCAGCGGATGACCCTCAGCACACCTCGCTGAGGCCATATGAGGAATACTCCGTGGAAGACGGCTTTTTCCTCTCTGGATTGGCGCGCGCCATCTACGTCCAGATGCGCCCCACAAGCAGCCCTTACTTCGGCCCGGGAGCGAACGATCCTGAGGGGACCTACAGGTTTCAAATGTTTGAGGCGGGTGATCCAAGATGCGCCGCCTGGAACGCTTACAATGCTTTTCATGCCCCGCCCGGCACAGCGCCCTATGCGCGGCCTGACGGAAAATGCTTTTCATGGGACCGTGTCGGTCCCGTGGAGACCCTTACCTGGGCAAACGTCTTCATTCGTTTCTCTGACGAGCCCGCCAGAGCGCGTGGACTCTATCGAGATGGCGAGCTTCTCATCATCAATGGTACCGAGCGAGCCCGTTTCACCCACTATTGGGCAGTAAATCCAGGCGCTCCGAGCGAGCAGCGCGGTCAGTGGGGTATCAAGGCCTGCCAGCGCTTTTCCAAAGGTGTTCCAGCAATCCTGGGTACGGAAAGAATCAACCAATAGAGTTGTGGGCTAGCTGCCGGAGGCCGACTCCTAACCCAGCGCCGAGACAACACGCGGGCCGCCCCTTCCCAACCCTTGACCGCGCCGCGCCTTCACCCGATGACTCCGCCCATGACCGATCTCACCGCCTTCGTTCGTGGCCTGCCCAAGGCTGAACTGCACATGCATATCGAGGGCAGCCTCGAGCCCGAGCTGATGTTCCAGTTGGCCGAGCGCAACGGGATCGCCCTGCCGTTCAAGTCGGTGGACGAGATCCGCGCGGCCTATGCCTTTTCCAACCTGCAGGACTTCCTGGACATCTATTACCAGGGGGCCGGGGTTCTGATCACGGCTGAGGACTTCAAGGACCTGGCCCTGGCCTATTTCACCCGGCTGGCGGCCGACGGCGGCACCCATGCCGAAATCTTCTTTGACCCCCAGACCCATACCGAGCGCGGGATTGCCTTCGACACGGTGATGCAGGGCCTGCTGGCCGGCATGGACGAGGCGGAAAAGACCCTGGGCGTCACCTCCAAGCTGATCCTGTGCTTCCTGCGCCACCTGTCGGAAGACGAGGCCTTCGCCACCCTGGAACAGGCCAAGCCCTGGCTGTCGAAGATCGCCGGCGTCGGGCTGGACAGCTCGGAGGTCGGTCATCCGCCGGCCAAGTTCGCGCGGGTGTTCGCGGCGGCCCGCGAGCTTGGCCTGAAGATCGTGGCCCATGCCGGCGAGGAAGGCCCGCCGGAATACGTCTGGGAGGCCATCGACCTGGTGAAGGTCGACCGCATCGACCACGGCAACCGGGCGCTGGAAGACGCGGCCCTGACCGAGCGTCTGGTGCGCGACGGCATCACCCTGACCGTCTGCCCGCTGTCGAACCTGAAGCTGTGCGGCGTGGCGAGCCTGGACGTTCACCCGCTGAAACGCATGCTGGAGCTTGGCCTGAAGGCCACGGTCAATTCCGACGATCCGGCCTATTTCGGCGGCTATCTGCTGGAAAACTACATGGCCACCGCCAACGCCGTGGGCCTGACCCGCGAGGAGCTGGTGACCCTGGCCAGGAACAGCTTCACCGGTTCGTTCCTGAGCGAGGCCGAAAAGGCGCAGCGCGTGGCAGCTGTGGACGCCTATGCGGCGGCGAACTGACAACTGGACGTCGCGCTGACCCCCTCAGTCGCTCCGCGACAGCTCCCCCAAAGGGGGAGCATCTGAGGCGGTAGATCCTCCCCCTCTGGGGGAGGTGGCCCGGAGGGCCGGAGGGGGCCAGCGCTGCGCTAGCCGCCTAAAGCCACAGCCCCTCAGCCTTCACCCCATCGCCCCAGAACCCGGCCGCCGGGGGCGTGATCCGACCACGCTCCACCCGCAGGCCGCCGGGATGGTCGTCGGCCAGCCACCAGGGGCCGTCGAGATCGGCATACTGGCAGCCGCCCGCCAGATGCAGGGCCGGGGCGATGCCCAGGGATGAGGCCACCATGCAGCCGGTCATCAACTGGAAGCCCAGGTCGCGGGCCTGCTCCAGCATGCGCACGGCTTCGGAGAGCCCGCCGGTCTTGTCGAGCTTCAGGTTCACCGCGCCATAGCGGCCGCGCAGGGCGGCCAGGTCGCCGCCGACATGCACCGACTCATCGGCGCAGATGACATAGGGCGGATCATAGCCGTCGAGGTCTTGATCGGCCCCGGCCGGCAGGGGCTGTTCGACCAGGGCGACAGGCAGGTCGGCCAGCAGGCTGCGCAGGCCGTGCAGGATCTCGAACGTCCAGCCCTCGTTCGGATCGACGATGAAGCGGCTGTCGGGTGCAGCCGCCGCGACCGCCCGCAGGCAGGCGGCAGGATCATCGGCCGACAGCTTGATCTTGATCAGCGGCGCATCGGCCACGGCACGGGCGGCGGTGCCCATGGCGTCGGGGCTGTCGAGACTGACCGTGACGGCGGTGATCAGCGACGGCGGGGCCGGCAGGCCGGTCGCTTCGGCGACGCTGACGCCGGTCCGACGGGCCCGCAGGTCCCACAGGGCGCAGTCCAGAGCGTTGCGGGCCGCGCCGGGCGGCAGCAGCGCCAGGGCTGCACCTTCATCGGCGTCGAAGGCCAGGGCGTCGAGCACCGGCTTCAGCTGGGCCAGAACGCCCGCGACCGTCTCGTCGTAGCGAGCATAGGGAACGCTCTCGCCGCGCCCGGTGCAGCCGCCGGCCTGGGCCTCGACGACCACGACATTGGCGGCGGTCTTGACCCCGCGCGAGATGCGGAACGGGGCCTTTAGCGGGTGATCGACGGCGCGGGCGGTCAGGTGCAGCGACATGGCGCAAGGCTTGTCACTGTTCGCGCGCTGTGGCGAGAGGCCTACCAGTTCCAGTCGCGACGGATCGGCGAGTCGGCGCGGCGCTCGCGAAACACCTTCATCGCCAGCGGCCGGTCGACCACGAACAGGGCCAGCCAGACCAGCAGAACGCCCGCATAGCTGATCGCACCCAGAACGCCGGTGGGACGCCCCGGGCGGGCGGGACGGCGGGTGGGTTGAAAAGCGTGGGGCATGGCGTAGTCGGTCATGGCGTCCTCCTGGGATGCCTCACCCTCGCCCCCACCTACGTCGGAAACGGACGCAGGTTCCGTAACGCCCAACCGTTCCTATCTTCGGGACGTTGCCAGCGAACCATCAACAGAGACCCATCATGTCCAAGCCGATCACGATCACCATCCCCCACCAGCTTGGCGCGGTCGAAGCGCGGCGGCGGGTCGAGGCCGGCTTTGCCCAACTGGCCGCCCAGATCCCGGGCGGCAAGGCTGATCAGGTGCATCAGTCGTGGAACGGCGACACCATGACCTTCTCGGCCATGGCCATGGGCCAGACGATCAGCGGCACCATGGATGTGCTGGGCGACATGGTGAAACTGGATATCGTCCTGCCCGGCATGCTGGGCATGATCGCCGGCAAGATCAAAGCCGAGCTTCAGAACCGTGGCACGCTGCTGCTGGAGAAGAAGTAGGCGGCGAGTGGCGGCGGCCCGCCTACAGCCGCCGCTCGTCGAAATCGTGGCGGCCGACGCTCTCGAAACGCCCCTCCTCCGCCTTGTGGATGTACTGCGACGCCACCAGCCAGGCCTTGACTGGCCGCAGCGTCCCCAGGCACGCGCCGATCAGAGCGGGGAAGACGGTGACGAAGTGCACCCAGATCGGCGGGCGATAGACAATCTCCACCCAGGCGAAGACGGCGATCACCACGATGCCGACGCCGCTCATCACGAAGAAGGCCGGCCCGTCGGCAGGGTCGGCGAAGGCGTAGCTCAGGCCACAGCGGTCGCAGGCCGGGGCCAGCTTCAGGTAACCGGAAAACAGCTTGCCCTCGCCACAGCGCGGACAGCGACAGCGCAGGCCCGAGAGGAGCGGCGGGATGATCTTCTCAGAAGTCGTCATCCTCCAACCCCGCTTCGCTTTCGCCGTCACCCTCGCCGCCGACCGCCAGCTCCAGCGAGTCGATGATGTCGTCCATCTGCTCGGCGGTGATCGAAACATACAGGGTGTCGCCGCCGATGGCCGAGACCAGCAGGCGATAGCCGTCCTCGGTCTCTTGCAGGCTGAACGACTGGAGGGGCTGAAGCTTGGCCATGGAAGGCTCCGGTAAAATCAAGGCGCGGATATAGGCCCGAGCGGCGCCGATTACCACGTCGCTACTTCAACGCGCCTCGCCGCAGCATGACGATGTGGGCACCGATCAGGGTCTCACGCTCCACCCACGGGAACTCTGGCCGCGCCACCAGCAGCGACACCAGCCCGTGCAGCCCGGCCCACAGGGTCTGGGTGGTCAGTTCCACGTCGTCCAGTACGGTCATGCCGACGGCCTGGTACTCGCCGACAATGTCGCTGAACATCTGGAAGGCCTCCAGCCCGGCAATCATCGGCCGGCTGTTGGTCTTGTCCAGAAACTCGCCGTGCTGCCCCTTCTCGATCATGAAGGCCACACGGTAGGGATTGGGGTTCTCGACCCCGAAATCGACATAGACCCGCAGGGCGCGCTCGAAGTTTTCCGGCGTCGGCTTGTGGTCCACGCGGGCGGCGGTCATGCGTTCGACCAGGATGGAGAAGGCCCGCACGCACAGCTCGGCGGCCATGTCGTCCTTGGTCGCGAAATAGGCATAGAGCGCCGGCTGGGAGATGCCCGCCAGTTCGGCGATCTGCCGGGTCGAAACGGCATGGACGCCTTTCTCGCTGAACAGGGCGAGAGCCGCGTCAAGGATCTCCTCGCGCCGCTCGCTGCCATGTCCCTTGGCCTTGCGCGGCGATCTTGTGCTGGGCGTCTTCATCATCTTGTGACCTTCACCACCCCTCGCTGCGCTTGACAAGGCACAACAATCTATCACTGATAAGTTATCACTGATTGAGCTGGAACAAGAGCATGCGGCGCCCTTCCCCGTCAAAGGCCCAGGCTGCGCGCGACGGTCTGGCCCTGCTTGTGCTCCTGCCTCTGCTGGCCGCGTGCGGCGGAAAGGCGAAGGACGCCGAGGCACCCGCCCTGCCCACCCCGGTCGAGGCCGTGCGGGTCGCCGCCCCCAACACTGCCGGCACCGTATCGGGGACCGGTACGCTGGAGCGCCGCCGTGAGATGGCCCTGTCGTTCCGCATTGGCGGCGTGTTGACCCGCATGGATGTCGAGGCCGGCGATAGCGTGCGCGCCGGCCAGGTGCTGGCCGCCATCGACCCGGCTAATCTCGACGCGCGTCAGCAGCAAACCAGCGCCGACCTGGAGCGCGCCCGCCGCGACGTCGAGCGCGACCGCGCCCTGTTCGACAAGGGCTATGTCAGTCGCCAGAGACTGGACGACCGCCTCAGCGCGCTGAAGGCGGCCCAGGCGGCCTATAGCTCCACCAGCTTCGACCGGCGCTGGGCGCAACTGGTTTCGCCAGCTTCGGGCGTGGTGCTGTCGCGCGCCGCCCAGGCGGGCGAAGTGGTGCAGCCGGGCCAGGTGGTGCTGAGGGTCGCCGACCTGACCAGCCCGCTGGTCCTGCGCCTGCCGCTGGCCGCCCGCGACGCTGCGCTAGTCCGGGTCGGCGACGCCGCCCAGATCACGGTCGAGGACCTGGGCCCGCAGACCCTGAACGGGACCGTCACCCGCGTGGGCGAGGCCGCAGACACCCGCACCGGCGCCGTCAGCGTCGAGATCGAACTGGCCGGACGCCCCGACCTGCGCAGCGGCCAGATCGCCGGTGCCAGGCTGTCGGTACGCGCCGCGCCACGCGTGTCTGGTGCCTTCGCCCGCATCCCCGCAGAAGCCGTGCTGGAGGCCGACGGCCCACGCGCCTTCGTGCTGCGGCTAGACCAAGGCGTGGCCCGCCGCACGGCCGTGGCCTTTGGCGGCTTTGACGGCGACGACGCCCTCGTCTCGGGCCTCTCCGACGGTGCCGAAGTGATCACCGCCGGAGCCGGCTTCGTCAGCGACGGCGAGAAGGTCCGCGTCGTCGATCCTGCGAAGCTGGCGGGAGGCCGCTAGCGTGAAATTCGATCTGGCCGGACTGGCCGTCCATCGCTGGCAGTTCACCCTGGTGGCCTTTGGCCTGCTGGTGATGCTGGGCTTCAACGCCTTCACCAGCATTCCGCGCTCGGAAGATCCGCACTTCCCCATCCCCATCGTGGTGATCCGCGCCGTGCTGCCGGGGGCCGAGCCCTCGGAAATGGAGCAACTGGTCGTCGATCCCATCGAAGATGCGGTCGATGGCCTGGACAATATCGACAAGGTCGAGTCGACCAGCCTGGACGGCGCGGCCGTGGTTCGCGTCCACTTCACCTGGGATGTCGATCCCGAGCGCAAGTACGATCAGGTGGTGCGCGAGGTGAACGCCATTCGCGGCAGCCTGCCCACCGGCATCGCCCGGCTGGACATCCAGCGCGCCCGCACCACCGAGGTGGCCATCGTTCAGGTGGCCCTGACCAGCGACGTCCTGCCCATGCGGCGGCTGGAAAAGACCGCCGACCGCCTGCGCGAGCGGCTGGACCGCGTGGCCGGCGTGCGCGAGGCCCGCTATTGGGGCGCGCCCTCATCCGAAGTGCAGGTGACGCTGGACCTGGCCCGCCTGTCAGCCCTGAAACTACCCGCCACCGCCGTCGCCGACGCCCTGCGCCAGGCCGGGGCCGAGGCGCCCATCGGCGCGGTTCAAGCCGGAGAGCGGCGCTTCAACGTCAAGTCCGGCGGGGCGTTCCGCTCGCTGGAGGCCGTGGCCGACACGCCCGTGCGCGCCGTCGGCGGCCAGGTGACCCGGGTTCGCGACGTCGCCAAGGTGGCCTGGGCCCAGGCCGAGCCCACCCATCTGGCCCGCTTCAACGGCCAGCGCGCCGTGTTCCTGACCGTCACCCAGAAGGACGGCCAGGACGTCGCCAAGATCACCAAGGCCGTCGAACAGGTGCTGGACGACTATGAAACGGTGCTGCCCGCCGGGGTGAAGCTGCAGCGCGGCTTCGTGCAGGCCGACAACGTCAAGCACCGGCTCAACGCCCTGTTCCGCGACTTCGGCATCGCCCTGGTTCTGGTGCTGATCACCCTGTTGCCCTTGGGCCCCCGCGCCGGGCTGGTGGTGATGGTCTCGATCCCGCTGAGTTTGCTGATCGGCCTGTCGATGCTGCAGGCCTTCGGCTTTACCCTCAACCAGCTGTCCATCGCGGGCTTCGTGCTGGCCCTGGGCCTGCTGGTCGACGACAGTATCGTCATCACCGAGAACATCGCCCGCCGCATCCGCGAGGGCGAGGAGCGGACGCTGGCGGCGGTCAACGGCACCCGCCAGATCGGCCTGGCGGTGATCGGCTGTACCGCCACCCTGATGCTGGCCTTCCTGCCGCTGATGGCCCTGCCGGCCGGATCAGGGGCCTATATCAAGTCGCTGCCGGTGACGGTGCTGTGCACCATCGCCGCGTCGCTACTGGTCTCAATGACCATCATCCCGTTCCTGGCCAGCCGGGTTCTGGACAAGCACTCCGACCCCGAGGGCAATCCCCTGCTGCGGGCCGTCAATGGCGGCATTCACCGCTTCTACCGACCCGTCCTGCACCGGGCCCTGGCGCGGCCATGGACGGCGCTGGCGATCATGCTGGCCCTGTGCCTGACCACCTATCCGATGCTGAAACTGATCGGCTCCAGCCTGTTTCCGCCGGCCGAGACGCCGCAGTTCCTGGTGCGCATCGAGACCCCCGACGGCTCGTCCCTGGCCCGTACCGACCGCGCGCTGAAGTTCGTCGAGCAGCGCCTGAAATCGACGCCCGAAGTCACCTGGCGGGCCGCCAATCTGGGCCGGGGCAATCCGCAGATCTTCTACAACCAGCAGCAGCGCGAGAGCGCCACGACCTATGCCGAGGTGTTCGTCAGCCTCAAGCGCTGGGAACCGGGGCAAAGCGACAAGGTGCTGGACACCCTGCGGCGCGACTTCGCCGGCTTCCCCGGCGCGCGGATCAGCGTGGTGACCTTCGAGAACGGCCCGCCCATCGACGCCCCCATCGCCATCCGCCTGACCGGCCAGAACCTGGACGCACTGAAGGCCTTGGCCGCCCGTGCCGAAGCGATCCTGAAGGCGACACCGGGCACGCGCGATGTGACCAATCCCGTCCGCCTGGACCGCACCGACCTGGACCTGGGCGTTGACGAGGCCAAGGCCGCCGCCCTGGGCGTGCCAGCCGGCGCGGCCCGCCGCGTGGCGCGGCTGGCGCTCTCGGGCGAGGAGACCGGCCGGTTCCGCGATCCGGACGGCGACGACTATGCCGTCAAGGTGCGCCTGCCGATGGAGCAGGCCGACGGGGCGGCGCGCAATCCGCTGTCGGCGCTGAAGGGCGTCTATGTGCCCACCGCAGACGGCCTGGCCGCGCCGCTGGACGCTGTGGCCACCCCGACCCTGAAGTCCAGCCCAGCCCGCATCGACCGCTTCGACCGAGAGCGGACCGTGACGGTCACCGCCTATGTCGCCACCGGCTTCCTGGCCGCCAAGGTCACGGAAGATGCGGTAGCGCGGATGGAGAAGGACCTGCCCCTGCCCCCCGGCTATCGCCTGTCGCTGGGCGGCCAGGCCGAGGCCCAGTCGGAAAGCTTCGCAGGCCTAGGCGCGGCGGTGCTGATCGCGGTGTTCGGCATCCTGGCGGTACTGGTTCTGGAGTTCCAGAAGTTCAAGACCGCGCTCGTCGTCGCCGGCATCATCCCGTTCGGGATCTTCGGTGCGGTGGCGGCCCTGGCCATCACCGGCAATTCGCTGAGCTTCACCGCCACCATCGGCCTGATCGCCCTGATCGGCATCGAGATCAAGAACTCGATCCTGCTGGTCGACTTCACCGAGCAACTGCGCCGCGAGGGCATGGGCCTGCATGACGCCATCGAAAAGGCCGGCGAGGTGCGGTTCCTGCCGGTGCTGCTCACCTCCGTCACGGCGATCGGCGGGCTGATGCCCCTGGCCCTGGAACGGTCGGGACTCTATTCGCCGCTGGCCATTGCGATCATCGGCGGGCTGGTGACCAGCACCCTGCTGTCGCGGGTGGCGACCCCGGTGATGTACTGGCTGACGGCGCGGGGGGACGAGCGGGCATAGGGGCGGCGGGACACTTGCCCCCACCTGACCGCTTCGCGGTCGTCCGCCCCCATAGGGGGCAGATGAGATCGTCTTCCCCTTATGGGGGAGGAGCGCCGCAGGCGCGGAGGGGGCGAGTCAATCAAACGCCACTTGCCTATTATACACTCGTATAGCAACCTCTCCCCTTCAACTCGGGGACGACACCACATGGCCACCACCCAGACCCGCGACGCCGTCATTATCGGCGGCGGCCACAACGGCCTCGTCTGCGCCTTCTACCTGGCCAAGGCGGGTCTGAAGGTCACGATCTGCGAGGCTCGTGGCGTGGTCGGCGGGGCGGCGGTGACGGAAGAGTTTCACCCCGGCTTTCGCAACTCGGTGGCCAGCTACACGGTCAGCCTGCTCAGCCCCCGGGTCATCGCTGACATGGGCCTGCACGGCCACGGGCTGAAGATCGTCGAGCGGCCGATCTCCAACTTCCTGCCGATCAGCGACGACAAGTACCTGAAGCTGGGCGGCGGGCTGGAACGCACCCAGGAGGCCTTCCGCCAGTACAGCCGCCGCGACGCCGAGGTGCTGCCGGCCTACTACGCCATGCTCGACGAGATCGGCGACGTGCTGCGGGATCTGGCCGCCGAGACCCCGCCCAATCTGGGCGACGGCATTCACGGCCTGCTGCGCGGGGCCCGCCAGGGCACCCGGCTGGCCCTGCTGAGCAAGGAACGCAAGCGCGACCTGCTGGACCTGTTCACCAAGAGCGCCCGCGACTTCCTGGACGGCTGGTTCGAAAGCGACGCGGTCAAGGCCAGCTTCGGCTTCGACGCCGTAGTCGGCAACTTTGCCAGCCCGGACTCGCCAGGCTCGGCCTATGTGCTGCTGCACCACACCTTCGGCGAGGTGAACGGCAAGAAGGGCGCCTGGGGCCACGCCATCGGCGGCATGGGCGCGATCACCCAGGCCATGGCCCGCGCCTGCGAGGCGCTCGGCGTCGAGATCCTGACCGACGCCCCCGTCGAGGCCGTCCATATCGAGCCCGGCAAAAAGGGACCCAAGGCGGTGGGCGTGCAACTGGTCGACGGCCGCCAGATCATGGCCCCGATCGTCTCGTCCAATCTCAATCCGGCCCTGCTGTATGGCAAGCTGATCGCGCCCTCGGCCCTGCCCCCGGCCTTCGCCAAGGCGATCAAGGGCTACAAGAACGGCTCAGGCACATTCCGGATGAACGTGGCCCTGTCGGAGCTGCCGGACTTCACCTGCCTGCCGGGCAAGGCCGTGGCCGAGCACCACCAGTGCGGCATCGTGATCTCGCCCAGCCTGGACTATATGGACGAGGCCTATCGCGACGCGAAGGCGTTCGGGATCAGCAAGAAGCCCATCGTCGAGATGCTGATCCCCTCGACCCTGGACGACACCCTGGCCCCGCCCGGCCAGCACGTGGCCAGCCTGTTCTGCCAGCAGTTTGCCTGGGACCTGCCTGACGGCCGCTCGTGGGACGACGAGCGCGAGGCTGCGGCCGACCTGATCATCGACACGGTCAATGACTGGGCGCCGAACTTCAAGGCCTCAGTCGTGGGGCGGATGATCCTGTCGCCAATGGATCTCGAACGGAAGTTTGGCCTGGTCAACGGCGACATCATGCACGGCCACATGTCGCTGGATCAGCTGTGGGCGGCGCGACCGATACTGGGCCATGCCAGCCATCGCGGGCCGCTGGAGGGGCTCTATATGTGCGGGGCCGGCTGTCATCCGGGCGGCGGGGTCTCGGGCAATCCGGGGCGCAATGCGGCGCGGGAGATCCTGCGCGACAGGGATTTCGTCACGGCGCTGAAGCTTTCGGTGGTGGGGCGGTGATGGCTGGATCACTTGCCCCCTACGGATCGCTTCGCGATCGTCTTCCCCCTGAGGGGGAAGATGAGGTCAGCGCGATTCATCTTCCCCCTCAGGGGGAAAAGGGCTGCGCAGCAGCCCGTTGGGGGCTCGTCCGATGACCGACCCGCAATCAGACTGGGGCCTGCCCGGCTGGACCTATGGCAATGACCGGTTCTTCAAGGAAGAACAGGATCGCGTCTTCCGCCCGTCATGGCAGATCGTCTGCCATCTGAACGACATCCCCAAGGCCGGCGACTTCCACACGCTGGACTATCTGGGCGAAAGCGTCGTGGTGGTGCGCGGCAAGGACGGCGGGGCGCGAGCCTTCACCAATGTCTGCCGGCATCGCGGGGCGCGGCTGGTCGACGGAACCAGCGGCAGCTGCGGCAAGGGCGGTAACCGCATCGTCTGCCCCTATCACGCCTGGACCTATGACCTGGACGGCCGCCTGATCGGCGTGCCGCTGCGCGAGACCTATCCGGCGCTGGACATGGACAGGCAGGGGCTGGTCAAGGTCAATATCGAGGTCTGGCGCGGCTTTGTCTTCGTGCGGCTGGAGGGAGAAGGCCCCAGCGTCGCGCAGATGATGGCCCCCTACGAGCACGAGGTGGCCCACTACCGCTTCGAGGACCTCCAGCCCTTCGGCCGCGTCACCCTGCGGCCCCGCGCGGTGAACTGGAAGAACATCAGCGACAACTATTCAGACGGCCTGCACATCCCCGTCGCCCATCCGGGCCTGACCCGGCTGTTCGGCAAGGGCTATGGGGTCGAGGCCCAGACCTGGGTCGACAAGATGTGGGGCCAGCTGATCGACGAGCCGTCGAACAATCCGTCCGAGCGGCTGTATCAGGACCTCCTGCCCGACGTTGCGCACCTGCCGGCAGACCGCAAGCGGCTGTGGACCTATTTCAAGCTGTGGCCCAACTTCGCCTTCGACATCTATCCCGACCAGGTGGACTTCATGCAGTTCATCCCCGTTTCGGCCACCCAGACCTTGATCCGCGAGATCGCCTACGCCCTGCCCGACGAGCGGCGCGAGATGAAGGCGGCGCGCTATCTGAACTGGCGCATCAACCGCCAGGTCAATGCCGAGGACACCGAGCTGGTGGCCCGCGTCCAGGAGGGCATGGCGTCCAGGAGCTTCACGGCCGGGCCACTGGCGACCTCGGAGGTCAGTCTGCGGAGCTTTGGCCGGAAGCTGCGGGCGCTCATTCCGGAGGCGCGGCTGGACCGGCCGCCGACGGGGTGGTGAGGTCGGGAAGTCCCCCTCAGTCGCTCCGCGACAGCTCCCCCAGAGGGGGAGCATCAGAAGCGGTAGATCCTCCCCCTCTGGGGGAGGTGGCCCGGAGGGCCGGAGGGGGGCGCGCTGCCTTCACCCGCGAATCTCCGGACGTCCGCCGCCAGGCCCTGGTCGCCGCCGCTGAAGCGGTCCTGGCGCGCGAGGGTGTTGCGGGAACATCAGTGCGCAGCATCTGCACCGAAGCCGGGGTGTCACCCGGCCTGCTGCGGCACTATTTCGACGGGGTGGACGCCCTGGTCGCTGCCGCCTACGAGGCGGTGGGCCAAAGGATCGATGCGGCGCTGGAAGCCGCTGTCGACGCGGCGGGACCCGATCCGCGCGCGCGGATCACGGCCTATCTGACCGCCAGCTTCGCGCCGCCCGTGCTGGACCCGCAACTGCTGGCAACCTGGATCGCGTTCTGGAGCCTGGTGAAGACCAAGCCCGCCATCGGAGCGATCCATGCGGCGGGCTATGCCGCCTATCGGGCGCGGCTGGAAAGTCTGTTAGCCGATTGCGGCGCGCGGGAAACCCGGCTGGCCGCCGTGGCCCTGACCGCCATGGTCGACGGCTTGTGGCTGGAACTGTGTCTCGACGCCACGGTGTTCACGCCCGGCGAGGCTGAAGCGATCGCCGGGCGGGTCCTGGAAAGCTGGCTAGAGCGGGTTGCGATCTGATGGAATCAGATCGCAACCCGCTCTAGCCTTTTGTTTTCACGCGCGTTTCATTCCGAAAACCGGTTCCCACTTTTCGGAACGCGCTATAGGTTAGGCTGCGACGTCCTGGGCGGCGAAGCTGCGGCCCCACGAGGCGCGGCGGGCTTCGGGTTCGGACACCTCGACGCGGGCGTTGCGGCCCTGGACGCGCATGTGGCGCGCCATCATCTCGGCCACGGCCTGGGCTTCCGACTGGCACGACCACGAGCCGATCAGGTCAGGCGCATCATTCCAGGTGACATGCCAGACGCCTGCAACCGGACGGACGAAGTAGATGTTTTCGATGGTCATGGTGGACCTCCTTGGACCGGATCAGGATCGTCTATGCCGCCCCATGATGACAGGTGTGTCATTGCGACGCAGCATTTTTATTTTGCACCGCACAAAGCAAGGGCCATGCCAGCCCCGAAGCGCCCGCTTTCGAGGCGCTTTCGATCCTACTCCTTTAGCAAAACGCCACCCTTCATCACCTTGACCACAACCGAGAGCGCCGCAATGTCCGTGAGCGGATCACCAGCCACGGCGATAATGTCGGCATACCGACCCGGGGCGATGACGCCGACATCGGCGCTCTTGCCCATCAGGGCGGCCGAGACGGTGGTGGCTGACTGGATCGCCTGCATCGGCGTCATGCCGTACTTGACCATATAGGGCATCTGGCGAGCATTCTGGCCGTGCGGAAAGACACCCGCGTCGGTGCCATAGGCGATCTTGACCCCGGCCTTAACCGCCTTGCGAAACCCCACGCGCTGGGCGTCTGTGGTCTCCAGGTTCTTCCTCAAGGTCTCGGCCGGCCAGCCATGGGCCGTGCCATAGGCGTCGATGAAGTCGCCGTTGTAGATATCGGCCACAAGATATGCGCCCCGGGCCTTCATCAGGGCGATACCCTCATCGTCGATCAGCGAGCCGTGCTCGATCGAGCGCACCCCGGCCCGCACCGCCACCTTGATGCCCTCGGCGCCGTGGGCGTGGGCGGTGGCGTAGGTTCCGCGCTTGGCGGCTTCCTCCACAGCGGCCTTGATCTCGTCTTCCGACAGTTCCAGCTGGCCAGGCTCGGTGCCGACGGTCAGGACGGCACCGGTGGCGATCAGCTTGAGGAAATCGGCCCCGCCCACGAGCAGGGCGCGGGCCTTGCTGTGAGTGTCGGCCACGTCCTCGACCACCCCGCGCCGCATCTCGGGCGGGATGCCGACGTCGGCGGCGATGCCGGTGATCTCACCACCGCCGCCGGGCGTGGTGATATAGGCCCCGGCGACCGACATGCGCGGTCCGGGCACAAGACCCTTGTCGATGGCGTCGCGCAGGGCCACGTCGCCGAACGCGCGCCAGGTGCCCACGTCGCGCACGCTGGTGAAGCCCGCCATCAAGGTGTCGCGGGCATGGGCTGCGCCGATATAGGCCTGCTCGGCGGCCGTGGTCAGCAGGGGCTCGGCGATGTTGTCGGTCTGCTCCTGGTCGACCAGATGGGTGTGCATGTCCATCAGGCCGGGCAGGACGGTGTAGGCGCTCCAGTCGCGCACCGGCCCGTCGGTCGGCGCCTTGGTCCAGGGGGTGACCGACACCACCCGCTCGCCCTCAATGCGGATCAGCTGGTCGGTCAGCACCTTGCCGGCTTCGGTGTCGATCAGCTTGCCGGCGCGGACATAGCTGGTCTGGGCCTGAACGCCGAGCGGCACCAGGGCCAGCAGCAGGGCACCGGTCAGGGCGCAGAGGCGATGCGACACGAGCCTTACTCCGGAGCTGGAATGACAGCGACCCGCTTGATCAGCCAGTGGATCGGCAGGCCGATGACCAGCAGCGCAAGGCTCCACAGGCTGGCGGCACCGGCTCCATAAAGGGTCCAGAACGAATAGAGCGTCGCGACGATGGCCACCACGGTCAGGCCGGTCGAGGGCGGCATCTTGCCCTGCATCTGCAGGCGCACCGCCGCCAGGGCGCAGAACAGATAGGCAAACAGCGAGATGGCCGTCGCCAGCAAGGCCATGAAGGTGAAGAGCTCAACCATCGACTTGGCGTAGTTCATCGTCACCAGCACGGTCAGGAAGACGCTGGAAATCAAGTGGGCCCGGACGGGGGCACCGCGCTTGGAGGTCTTGGCCAGGAAGGCTGGAAACACCCCGCCCTTGGCCATGGCATAGGGGATCTCGCCCTGCAGCAGCATCCAGCCGTTCAGGGCCCCAAAGCCGCTGATCGCCGCAAAGCCGGCCAGCACCAGCCGCGCGTCGCCGCCGCCGTGCAGGCCCACGAAGTCGGCGAAGGGCGCGTTGGAGGTCTTCAGCAGATCGGCCGGGGTCAGAAGTACCACCGCCGAGCACACGACCAGATAGATCAGCCCTGCAAACGCGGTGCCCACCAGGGTGGCGCGCGGAATAGTCCGCTCGGGGTCGACGACCTTGCCGGCCGGCACAGTGGCCGACTCCATGCCCAGCAGCGCCCACAGGGTCAGGGTCGCGGCGGCGGTGATCCCGACCGGCGTCAGATCCTGGGCGTGGAACGGAAGGATGGTCGAGCCGCCGGTCTTGCCCAGCACCACGGCCGCCAGCAGGATCACGCCCATCAGCGGCAGCAGCTTCAGCGCGGTGGTGATCACCTGCATCCCACCTGCCAGGCGCGCGCCAAAGCAGTTCATGATCGTCAGGCCCCAGATCATCACCAGGGTGACGGCGCAGTGCATGCCCGGCTGGGTGGCGATTTCCGGGTAGAAGACGCTGAGATAGCTGACAGTGCCGGCGGCGATAGCGGCATTACCGACCCACACTGAGATCCAGTAGCTCCAGGCCACCATGAAGCCGGCCGCCGGGCCAAAGGCTTCCTGGGTGTAGATGTAGGGGCCGCCCCCCTGCGGGAAGGCCTTGGCCAGGCGGGCGAAGACGAAGGCCAGGCACAGGGCACCCCCGATAGTCAGAACCCAGCCGACCACCGCATTCCAGCCATAGGGTGCCAGCGAGGCGGGCAGCATGAACACGCCTGAGCCGATCATGTTGCCCACGACCAGGGCCACGCACATCCAGAAGCCCAGGGCCTTGGGTTCGACCGTTTTCAACTTTGACATCTCCTGGACCCGCCCTCC
The DNA here is from genome assembly GCF_058681425.1 of Caulobacter sp. AVps18. NCBI lineage: Bacteria > Pseudomonadati > Pseudomonadota > Alphaproteobacteria > Caulobacterales > Caulobacteraceae > Caulobacter > Caulobacter sp. AVps18. The sequence continues at coordinate 2,137,597 of NZ_CM178737.1, read as the reverse complement.
CGCAGAGGTCGTCGAGCCACAATCACTCGCCGCCGCCTGACTGCGTCGCGGTCATTCGTCCCCGCTGGGGGCGGAAGAGGCGCAGCCTCCGGCGCGGACAAGTTTGCCGACGGCGCGCCGAGCCTGAAAGTCCCAACAGCAAAAAGGGCGGCTCCTGCGAGCCGCCCCCTTCACCATCAGAACGTGCGACCAACCTTCACACCGATCGTGCGCGGTTGATTGGGTACGATATAGGGCTGTGGCCCGCAGGTAGAGATCGCGCATTCGGCATAGCGGTTCAGGCTGGCCCGCTTGTCGGTCAGGTTCTTGATGTAGACCGACAGAGACCATTCGTCCTTGCTCAGCCCACCCGAAAGATCGACCAGCGTATAGCTGGGCTGACGGCCGATAAAGGCACGGTCAGCCAGACGGAGATTGACCCAGTTGCCGGTCTGATAGACGGCCGCAGCCTGAACGAACGACTGGTAAGGCCCCAGATCGAACTCGTAACGCGCCGTCAGATTAGACTTGAACTTGGGCGTGACGGGCAGCGACGTGCCGTCCGGCGCCTGCGGACTGGCGCAGTTGGTAATCGGATTACCGGCTGCGTCCGTGACCCCGCAATAGTTGGCCGCCAGTTGGGCATCGATATAGGCGGCTGAAGCGTTGATCGTGAAACCGCGCGCCACGGCGAGCGTGACATCGCTTTCAACGCCCTTGATGCGGGCCTGGTTGGCGTTCTTGATTTCCGTCAGGCCGTTGGCACCCAGGATCGAGAACTGGAAGTTCTTCCAGTCTTCCATGAACACGGCACCGTTCCAGCGGAAGCGGTTTTCCAGCCAGCTGGTCTTCCAGCCGAACTCGTAGTTCTTCAGATAGTCGGCCTGGTAGGGCGGCAGGGTCGAGCGACGGTTGATGCCGCCCGGACGGAAGCCTTCCGAGTAGGTGACATAGGCCAGCTTGTCGTCGTCGAACTTGTAGGTGACGGTGACCTTGGGAACGCTGCCGGTTTCCTTGACCCGCTTGTCCAGGTTCGTACACGGCGCGCCATTGACGCCGCCGGTGCGGAAACAGGCCCGTTCGCCGGTGCCGCCGTAGCCGGTGCCGTAGCCGTAGAAGCCTTCCAGCGAGTTGTCCGACTTGAAGAAGCGGACCCCGGCCATGGCGGTCAGCTTGGGCGTGATGTCGTAGGTGAGTTCGCCGAAGCCGGCATAGTCGCGGTCGATCCGCTGCTGAGCCGTAAGCCAGATGGTGTCGCTATAGCCGGGAACCTCGATGCCGGACCCGATGCCGTCGATCTTGTAGCGCTGGGTGATGTTGTGCTGCTGGCGCTGATAGAACACGCCGCCGATGAAGCGCAGGCGCTTGTCGTCAGGCGTGGCGACGCGGAACTCATGGCTTTCCTTGGTGAAGCCGTCCTTGCCCTGGATGTATTGCGACGGATTGGTCAGACCGCCCGCATCATCGGTCCAGTAGAAGCCGTAACCGATCTGATCATAGAAATAGGAATAGTCCGTATAGTCAGAACGGGTATCGACATCGCGCTTCAGATAGGAGCCGGCATAGGTCACGTCGAGATTGGCGACCTTGCCCTCGATGGTCATGGCCGCCTGGACCCACTCGTCGTTCGAACCCTCAGGATAGAAGTGGGTGACCTTCAGATCTCCAACCTTGGGGTCGAAGGCATAGAGACCACGCGACTTGGTGCGCTGGCCCATGACGGCAGGGGTGATGATCCAGTTCTCGCCCAGTTCGACCCGCAGGGCGGCACGGCCGCCCAGGGTGTCGGAGCTGTTATAGTTATCCTTGGCGACACTGGCGTTGCTGATGGTCAAATCATCAGACGTGGTCGCCGTGCCGCGGCCATAGGTGCGGGTGCCCTTGACGTTGTCGACATAGCCGGCCGTTTCCTCGTTCCAGCCGACCAGGCGAACAGCGATGGTGTCGGACAGAGGGATATTGACGAAGGCCTCCTCGACATGGCCGAACGCGTCGCCATCGACCTGGTTGACCTCGACATCGACCCCCGCCGAGAAGCCGGCGGTGCTGGGCTTGTTGGTGATGATCCGCAGCGTGCCGGCCTGCGAACTGGCCCCGTACAGCGTGCCCTGCGGTCCGGCCAGGGCCTCGACCCGCGCCACGTCATAGACGTGCAGATCCAGCGCGCCCTGAATGGTCGTGGTCGGCTGTTCGTCCAGATAGACGCCGACGCTGGGCAGCGAGCCGGAGTGGTTGCCGTCGCCGCCGCTGGCCACGCCGCGCATATAGACCTGACCAAAGCCTGGGCCTGAGGTCGTGAACGAGACGCTGGGCAGGTACTTCACATAGTCGACGAAATTCGAGACCTGCAGCTGCTCAAGCTTGGCTTCCCCCATCGCCTGAATGCTGACGGGCACGTCCTGCAGATTCTCGGATCGCTTCTGGGCGGTGACCAGCACCTCTTCCAGCGAGACCGCCGTGTTGTCCTGCGCGTACGCGGCCACTCCGGTCAGCATGGTTGAAGCCAGCAGCGCGGCCGAATACAGCCCCGCCCGTTTCACGCTCTTAATCGTCGACGCCATGCCCACTCCCCGCATGTTTCAAGGCGAGGATGTTCCGCCGCGTTCAGGGGCTGGGCAAGACCGAAACGGTCGAAAAACGCCTAATCTTCCGACTGTTGCAGAAATGGCAAAGCGTCGGCGCCGTGGTCAGTTTCTAGGCGCACACGGATAGGTTTCGAGACATTCGCCAAGGGCCTGTTTCAAGGGCTGGAGGAATGATTCGTAATTCTGCCAATGCTCGACAGCGCTCTTGAAGATCGGTTGCCGGACCTGTTCGGAACTGGCCGTGCGCACGGCCCGGTCGTTCTCGTGGAAGGTCAGGCAGGCCGGCTCGAAGGGCAAGCCACAGTGATCCAGCAGGGCACGGATCTGGCCTTCGGGATCCTCGATCATCTGCTCGTAGATCACCCGGTGCACGCGCCCCGGCAGCACGGCGTCGAAGTGATCCATCAGGGCCACATAGTCGGCATAGTAACGGCCGATGTCCGTCAGGTCGTAGCTGAAGGCCTGCCCACGGGCGAAGTGCTGCTTGAACCCCGAAAAGCAGCAGCCCAGCGGATGACGGCGTGCATCGATGATTTTCGCGTTCGGCAGGATCAGGTGGATCAGCCCGGCATGGGCGAAGTTGTTGGGCATCTTGTCGATGAAGAACGGGCGATCGGTCTTGCGCTGCACCCGGGTGCGCTCAAGATATTCCTCGCCCAGCTCCAGCAGGGCCTGCGGCGACAGCCCGGCCAGATTCTCCGGATAGACGGAGTCTGACCGCCTTACCGCCTTTCCCCCCAGCCGGCGGGCCATGACGATCAGGTCAGGCAGTTCCATCGTGCCCTCGACCTGGCTGTGGCTGGCCAGAATCTGCTCGATCAGCGTCGAGCCCGAACGCGGCAGGCCGACCACGAAGATCGGATCGGGGGCCGGACAGCCCTGCCCGGCCGTCGCGGCCAGCAGGGCAGGCGTGAACACCGTCCTGACACGCGCCACATCGGCGTGGTTCTCGTCGGGGTCGTAATCGACCTGCCCCCGGCGGATCGCCGCCCCCCTGGCATAATGGTCGAAGGAGTCGGCATAGAGCCCGGCGTCCTCCAGCGCCTTGCCCAGGGCGTAGTGCAGGTGAAGCCGATCATCATCCGACAGGCCCTCCTGCTCAAGTCCTGTGGCCATGGCGGCGCGGTCGGCCTCGCCAAACTTGACGGTCTTGAGGTTGGCGAGACTCCACCAGGCCTCGCCCAGACCCGGCGACAGCTCCAGGGCCTTGCGATAGGCGGCCACGCAGTCGGCCTGCCGCCCCACGGTCTTGAGCGCATGGCCATAGCTCATCCAGCCCTTGGGCTGGTTGGGGTACTGGGCCAGCATGGTGTCGTAGATGGATATGGCAGTGTCGTATTCGCCCAGCCGCGACAGGATCGCCGCTCTCAGATTGGTATAGCCGGGGTGGCGCGGGTCCTGGTCAGTCAGGCGCTCGATCTGGGCGCGGGCCTCGATGGTCTTGTTCTGACGATACAGCATGGTCGCCAGATTGTGCCGCGCGGCGGCAAAACCCGGCGCGATCTCCAGACAGCCGACCAGCAGTCGCTCGGCGTCCTCATAGCGCCCCAGCCGCGCGCCGGTCTCGGCCAGCATCCGCAGGGCGGCGACATCGGCGGGATGATCGGCCAGATGGTCGCGCAGGTGCTGCTCGGCCACGCCCAGCTGGTTGTCGATCAGCGCTGCTGCGGCGGCGATCAGGGCCGGATCGCGGGTGGAGGCGCGCAGTTGTTGGGCCAGGGCGGCTGCTGCGCCGGCCTTGTCGCCCATCAGGTCAAGGCTTTCGGCCAAGCCGCGCCAAGCCTCGCCCGCGCGTGGATCGATGGCCACCGCTTGCCGGAACGCTGCGACCGCCTCGCCCGTACGACCCAACTGCGCCAGAGCCAGGCCCAGTTCCAGCTGCGCGCCGGCCATGGTCGGCAAGGCCCGGGCCAGGGGCGCGACGACGCTGAGGCCCTGGGCCGGATCCCCGCCCAGCCGCAGCGCGGCGGCCAACACGACCGTGGTGTCGGCATGGCGCGGCACCGCCTCAAGGATCGCTTCGGCCTGCTGCCGGGCCAGGGCCGGGTCCCGTTCCAGAAGGCGTCGGGCGTGGTCAAGGGCCGTGGCGAGGCCGCCCTGGGCTTGCGAGGTCGAGGTGGTCATGCCGCGAAGAGAAGGGTCCGGCGACGTGATGTCAATTCTCACGCCGCCGGAGCCGGGCTCAGGCCACGGGCACCCAGATCTCGACCAGCCCTGAGCCGGTACGGCTGTCGAACCGGCCATCCATGCGCTCGAAACTGGCGGCATTGCCCGGCTTCAGCCCGGCAGCGGGCAGCCACGAATCGTAGATGTGGTGCCAAGTATTACCGATGCCGCTGACATGGCCCTCGTGCGCAAAGACCGCATAGGTGTGGGCCGGGATGCGGAGCCGCGTGAACCCCTCCGGCAGATCGCCGTCGCCGACCTCGACCGCGCACATGTAGTCGAACCGGTCCTCACCGGCGAAATTGTGGGAGATGCCGTAGCTGGCCTCTCCCGCCTGGGCTTCGATCTGGCCCTGCCAGGCGCGGAACCTTTGCCAATGACCCGGGATCCCGGCCAGATTGGCCAGTCTGTACGAGGCGTTCAGTCCCCCGAAGGTCATGGGCGGCACCTTGACGACGCGCGGGATCTGGACAGTCAGAACGTGGGAAGTAGTCATGGTCAGGGGCTCCGTCAGGCTAAGGCTTTTCAGGTCTTGGGTTTGACGAAAGGTCTTGGGTGAAATCCCGAACTGGGCCCGGAAGGCCCGGGAAAAGGCCTCGTGCGAGCCGTAGCCGGCGCTGACAGCCACGGACAGGATGTCCGTTTCCGGACGCAGCAACCGCGCCGCCAGACTCAGCCGCCGGGCCCGCACATAGGCCATGACCGGCATGGCGCTGGTCAGGGCAAAAACGCGGGCCACATGAAACGGACCGGCCCCCACGCCGCGGGCAATGCGGTTGAGGTTCAGGTCCTGGTCGAGGTGGGCCTCGACATACCAGATGATTTTTGCGGTCAGGCTCACGAGATCCACCGGTCTTTCGTCGGGACTGTCCTAAGCGCTCAGCCGTCGGGATATTTGATCGGTCTTGCCGTCGGCGCGGGTGCTTTTCATCCGGATTAGGCCAGCGGCCCAACCAGCGGTCGGCTAAAGCCGATCCCGCATCGCATACCAGCTCAGCCCCGCCACGGTCAGCGGCCAGCGCAGCAGCCGGCCGCCGGGAAACGGCGGGGTGGGCAGGCGCGAGAGCAGATCGATACCGCCAGGCTCGCCCAGGGCCGCATCGGCCAGCAGCTTGCCGACATAGGGAGCCAGCATCACCCCCTGCCCCGAATAGCCCGAGGCCACCCGCACGCCCGGCGCGACGTCTCCGACGAACGGGACGCGGTTCATCGTGATGCCCAGGGTGCCGCCCCATGCGTGGGCGATCTGAACGTCGGCGAGCTGCGGATAGACCTTCAGCATGTGGCGACGCACAAACCCGGCGATGTCGGCGGGAAAGCCCGGCCGGTAGTTCTCACCGCCGCCAAACAGCAGCCGGCCGTCAGGGGTCTTGCGGAAATAGTTCACGACAAAACGGCTGTCGGCCACCGCCGCGTCCGAGCGGATGATCGCCTGCGCTCGCTCGCCCAGCGGCGCGGTGGTCAGGATGAAGTTGTTGATCGGCATGACCCGCTTGCGGTCCTTGCGCGCCATGCGGTTCAGGGAGCCGTCGCCCGAGACGATCAACTGGTCGCTAGTCACCTGCCCGGTCGCGGTCTGGACCACCAGCTTGCCGGCCTCACGCCGCCAGTCGATGGCGCGGCTCTGCTCGTGGATCACGGTGCCGGCAGCGATCGCGGCCCGCGCCATCCCCCGCGCCAGGTTCAGGGGATGCAGGTGGCCGCCGGCGCGGTCGATCAGCCCGCCGTGATAGACGGGTGTGCCCAGTTCGTGGGCCAGGTCTTCGGTTCCGATCAGCGAAAGGGCGTCGCAGCCATAGACCCTGGCCATGTGCTCGATATGGGCGGCGTCCTCGCTCTCGCCGTTCGGGCGATGGCGGGCGTGGATCATACCGGGCTTGAGGTCGCAGGCGATGGCGTGATCGGCGATGGTGGCGTGCAGGTGGTGGCGCGCATCCTCGGCCAGCCGCCACAGGTTCAGCGCATCATCCGGGCCGACCGTCTTTTCCAGCCAGGCCTGATCGCGCCGCTGGCCGGTATGGACCTGGCCGCCGTTCAGCCCGGAGGCAGCGGCCCCAACCCGGCCGGCCTCCAGCACGATCACCGACACCCCGCGACGGGCCAGTTCCAACGCCGCACCGAGGCCCGTGAATCCTGCGCCGATCACGCAGACGTCGGCCGTCGCGTCGCGGGTCAGCGACGGTTGGTCAGGAAAAGGCGCGGCGGTGGCGGCGTAGTAGCTCCCTCTCCCAGAGGGAGAGGGAGGGGCCCGCCGCGCAGCGGTGGGAGGGTGAGGGGTTTCGCCCGTCACCGCTGAAACCCCTCATCCCCCACGCCTGCGGCGCGGGTCCCCCTTCTCCCTCTGGGAGAAGGACTAGGAAGCCTACTAAACATTCAGCAGCAGGAACTCCCGCTCCCACGGGCTGATGGTACGCATGAAGGTCTCGTACTCGGCCTGTTTGACGTGGTCATAGGCCTGGCAGAAGACCGGTCCCAGGATGTCGACCAGGTCCTGGCAGGCCTCGAACAGCTTCAGGGATTCGGTCAGGCTGCGCGGCAGCTCGATGCCCCGCAGGCTGGCGTCGGTGAGAACCGGCGGGCTGGGCTTGAGGTCATTGACCATGCCCAGATAGCCCGCCGCCAGGGTCGCCGCGATGGCCAGATAGGGGTTGGCGTCCGACGAGGGGATGCGGTTTTCCAGCCGGCGGTTGGCGGCGTTCGACGGCGGCACGCGCAGGCCGCAGGTGCGGTTGTCATAGCCCCACTGGGTGTTGACCGGCGCGCCGGAGTCCTTGGCGATCCGCCGGTAGGAATTCACATAGGGGGCCAGGATGGCCATGATCGCCGGCAGATAGCTCTGCTGGCCGGCGATGAAGTTGTGGAACAGCGCCGTCTCTTCCCCGGTCTTGGGGTGGGAGAACAGGTTCTGGCCATCCTTATCGATGATCGACTGGTGGATGTGCATGGCGCTGCCCGGCTCGCTGGCCATCGGCTTGGCCATGAAGGTGGCGTAGATCTCGTGCTCCAGCGCCACCTCGCGGATGGTGCGCTTGAACATGAACACCTGATCGGCCAGCTCCAGCGGATGGCCGTGGCGCAGATTGATCTCCATCTGGGCCACGCCGCTTTCGTGGATCAGGGTGTCGATCTCCAGGCCCTGACGCTCGGAATATTCGTACATGTCCTCGAACAACGCATCGAACTCGTTGACCGCGCTGATCGAATAGCCCTGACGCCCGGTCTCGGGCCGCCCCGAGCGGCCGATGGGCGGTTTCAGCGGGTAGTCAGGGTCGGTGTTCTTGTCGACGAGGTAGAACTCGATCTCCGGGGCCACGATCGGAACCCAGCCCTTTTCAGCGTACAGGGCCAGCACCCGGCGCAGCACCTGACGCGGGCTTTCCTCGACGGGCCGGCCGTCGGGATGGAAAGCGTCGTGGATCACCTGGGCGGTCGGATCCTGGGCCCAGGGCACGGCGGCCAGGGTGGCGAAGTCGGGCGTCAGCACGATGTCGGTGTCGGCCTGCACCGAATTGACCACCCCCTCGAACTCGGGAAAGTCGCCGGTGATGGTCTGGTAGAACACCGCCAGCGGCAGGTTCATCGACGGGGTCCCGAGGAACTTGCGCACCGGCATGATCTTGCCGCGCGCCACGCCGGCCAGGTCGGGCACGACGCACTCGATTTCCTCGATGTTCTGCCGGGTGAACCAGGCCTGGGCCTCCTCCAGCGTGGCCACACCACGCTTCACCCGCTGGTCCGGCTTGGTCTTCTTGTGCTTGGGCTGCTTCATGACGCTGCCTCCGGCTTCAGGGCGCGGAGAACGGGCTCGGCCTCGATCAGCGACTTGCGCAGGATCCCCACCAGTTCGTCGATTTCAGCATGGGTGATGATCAGCGGCGGGCAGCAGACCAGGCTGTCGCGGATGGCCCGCACCATCAGGCCGTTCTTGATGCAGATATCGCGAACGATGGGACCGGCCTCGCCTTCCTTGTCGAGGAAGCGATGGTTGGTGCCCTTCTCGCGGACGATCTCGACGGCGCCGATCAGGCCCAGCGAACGGGTCTCGCCGACCAGCGGGTGATCGTTCAGGGTGGCCAGGGCCTTGGCCAGATAGGGGCCGGTGTCGTCGCGAGTGCGCTCGACCAGGCCTTCGCGCTCCATGATCTCGATGTTCTTCAGGGCCACGGCGCAGCAGGTCGGGTGGCCCGAATAGGTGAAGCCGTGGATGAAGTCGCCGCCCTTCTCGCGCAGTTCGGCGACGATGTGGTCGGCCACCCCCACGGCTGAAATCGGCAGGTAGCCGGACGACAGGCCCTTGGCCATGGCGATCATGTCGGGCTTGATCCCGTAGTGCTGGTGACCGAACCACTGGCCCAGGCGCCCATAGCCGCAGATCACTTCGTCGCAGACCAGCAGGATCCCGTACTTGCGGCACAGGGCTTCCACCGCCGGCCAGTAGCCGTCGGGCGGAATGATCACCCCGCCCGCCCCCTGCACCGGCTCGCCGATGAAGGCCGCGACATTTTCAGGGCCGACCTCTAGGATCTTGTCCTCGATCTCCTGCACCGCGCGGGCGCAGAAGTCGGCCTTGTCTTCGCCGAAACCCTCGCCAAACCAGTAGGGCTGCATCACGTGATGCACGCCGGGGATCGGCAGGTCGCCCTGCACATGCATGTGCTTCATGCCGCCCAGCGAGACGCCGGCCACGGTCGAGCCGTGATAGGCGTTCCAGCGGCTGATGAAGGCGGTGCGCTGCGGCTGGCCCTTCAGTTTCCAGTAGTGGCGGGCCAGGCGAAATACCGTGTCATTGGCCTCGGACCCCGACGAATTGTAGAAAACGTGGGTCAGGTCTCCGCCCATCTTCTCGGCGATCTTGGCGGCCAACTTGATCGGCGGCGGCGTCGCGGTCTTGAAGAAGGTGTTGTAGTAGGGCAGCTCCAGCATCTGCTCATAGGCCGCTTCCGCCAGTTCCTTGCGGCCATAGCCCACGTTCACGCACCACAGCCCCGCCATGCCGTCGAGGATCTGGTGGCCGTCGCCATCGTGGATATAGACGCCGTCGGCGCGGGTGATGATCCGGCTGCCGCCCAGTTCTGCGATGACCTTGTGGTCGGCCTGGGCCGGCAGGTGATGGGCCAGGTCCAGACGCTTGAGTTCGGCGATGTCGTGGTTGCGGATGGGGGCGTTCATTCTGGGCTACTCCTGGACTTTTCTTGTCCGCTGATCCCCGCGAAAGCGGTGATCCAGGCGGTGTTTGGTTGTTCTGGCCGGGCAACAGCCGCCGGCATGGCTTGGGTCCCCGCTTTCGCTGAGGGTCAGTGGTTTAGGGGGATATCTCGGCCATCGGCTCGCCCCTGAGTGCGCGTCCGAACAGCTGGAAAAAGGTCTGGGACTGAGCATTGGCGGCGGTCTGCCATTCCGGATGCCACTGCACCGCCAGCAGCGGCGCGCCATTGACGGTGGCTGACACCGCCTCGACCACACCGTCAGGGGCGCGGGCCTCGACCGTCAGGCCCTCGCCCAGGCGGTCGACGCCCTGATAGTGGACCGAATTGACCACCGCCCGGTCGGCACCGAACGCGGTCGCCAGCACACCACCGGACGTCAGGTCGACCGGGTGCAGGTGGTCGAACATGCCGTTGAAATCGACCTCGTCGGGCGCGTGGTGAGCGATCAGTTCATCGCTCGACGCCATGTCGCGGCGCAGGCTTCCGCCGAAGGCGACATTGATCTCCTGAAAGCCACGACAGATGCCGAACACCGGCCGCCCGAGGTCGAGCATGGCCTTGATCAGGTCGGCGGTCATGGTGTCACGAGCCGCGTCAAAAGGGCCCGGCGCATCGCCGATCTCCTCGCCATACAAGGCGGGATCCAGATTGGAGGGACTGCCGGTCAGCATCAGGCCGTCCAGCCGCGCCGCGACCTCGGAGGCCTTCATCAGGTCGGGCATGGACGGGACCAGAAGGGCCGCCGAGTCAGCATAGCGCATCGCGCCGGCCACATAGCGGTTCATCACCGCCTGGGCCGGCTCGATCCCGACGGTGCGGGTGCAGCAGATGATCCCGGCGACGGGGCGGGTCACGACAGCAACACCGCCGGCGAACAGGCGTGCCAGCACAGCCAGACCTCCTCGCCGAGCTTGAAGTCTTCCTGGTCCCAGCGGGTCAGGTTCGAGCGGTGGACCTTTACCCGGCGACCGCCCGCAATCTTCACCTCATAGACCGATGAGCCGCCCAGATAGGCTTCGTGGGTGATCACCCCGGCCACGGCATTGGTCCCCTTGGGCGCATCGCCCAGGTTGGGGGTCTCATCGCTGTCCTTCTTGTGCAGCTCGATCTTCTCGGGCCGGATCGCCGCCCAGGCCGTCCCGCCACGCGGGCCGGTAACGCCATGGTCCAGGAAGATGTCGACCGGCATGTCGGGCGAACGGATGACCGCGTGGCTGGGCTCGTCCACCGCCAGCACGCCCTCGAACAGGTTCACGCTGCCGATGAAATCGGCCACGAAGCGGCTGTTTGGGAACTCGTAGAGGTCGCTGGGCGTGGCCACCTGCTGCAGGACGCCCCGGTTCATCACCGCGCAGCGGCTGGCCAGGGCCAGGGCCTCGTCCTGGTCATGAGTGACCATGATGAAGGTGATGCCGACCTTTTCCTGAAGCGTACAAAGTTCAGTACGCATCTGTTCGCGCAATTTGGCGTCCAGCGCCGACAGCGGCTCGTCCAGCAGCAGCACGCGGGGGCGCTTGACCAGGGCCCGGGCCAGGGCGACGCGCTGGCGCTGGCCGCCGGAGAGCTGGTCAGGCTTGCGACCGCCCAGACCGCCCAGTTGCACCAGCTCAAGCGCCTCCTCGACCCGCTTGGCGCGTTCGGCGGCGAGCACGCGATCCACCTTCAGGCCATAGGCGACATTGTCGGCCACGGTCATGTGCGGGAACACCGCATAGGACTGGAACACCATGTTCACCGGCCGCTTGTTGGGCGGCACGGTGGAGACGTCCTTGCCGTCGATCAGGATCCGGCCCTCGGTCGGGGTCTCGAAGCCGGCCAGCATGCGCAGCAGGGTGGTCTTGCCGCAGCCCGACGGCCCCAGCAGCGAGAAGAACTCGCCCTCCTCGACGCTGAGCGAGACGTTGTCGACGGCCACCATCTTGCCGAAGCGCTTGGTGACGTTCTCGAAGGTGATGATGCTCACGACTTTTCTCCCCCATGCCCGGCCGTCACCGCCGAACTGCCCTGCATTTTCAGCGCCGCCGCCGTCAGGATCACGGTCAGGACGATCAGGATGGTCGAGGCCGCATTGACCTCGGGCGTCACCGAGAACCGCACCATCGAATAGACCTTCACCGGGAAGGTCACGGTGTCGGGCCCGGCGGTGAAGAAGGTGATGACGAAGTCGTCCAGGCTGAGCGTGAAGGCCAGCAGCGCCCCGGCCACCAGCGACGGGGCCATGTGCGGCAGGATCACGTCCTTGATGGTGCGGAACTCGCCGGCTCCAAGATCACGCGCCGCCTCCTCCATCTCGCGGTTGAAACTGGCCATGCGGGCACGCACCACCACCGCCACGAACGGGAACGAGAACGAGACGTGGGCGATGATGATCGCGCCCAGGTTCAGCGGCCAGCCCAGCCCCTGCGGCCAGGGCAGGACCTTGGCGAAGAACACCAGCATCGCCACGCCCATGCAGATTTCGGGCACCACGATCGGCAGGGCCAGGGCACCGTCCAGGGCCGTCTTGCCCGGAAACCGGAAGCGCCACAGGGCCAGGGCGACCATCGCGCCAAGCGCCACGCTGATCACGGTCGATACTGCCGCAATGGTCAGGCTGTTGCCGAACGCCTCGATCAGGCCGTCGTTGTTGAAGGCCTTCTCGTAGTATTTGAGCGTAAAGCCCTTCCAGACGATGTTGCGGCGGCTGTCATTGAAGCTGAAGGCCATCAGGGCGATCAGCGGCGCATAGAGGAAGATGAACACCGCCCCCAGCCAGGCCTGCATCTGCCAGCGGCGGAGATATTCGAGCGGTCCGGGCGCGGAGCGTTTGGCCATCACTTCCCCTCCGGCGCTTTTTTTCGCGACAGCACCGCCTGCAGGGCGATCGCGATGAAGGTCATGTACATCAGCAGGAACGACATGGCCGCGCCGAACGGCCAGTCATTGGCCCGCTTGAACTGGCGCTCGATGACATTGGCGATCATCTGGCTGTCGGGGCCGCCCAGCAGGTCGGGCGTCAGATAGGCGCCCAGGGCCGGGATGAAGGTGATCAGCACGCCAGAGGCGATCCCCGGCAGGGCCAGCGGCACCACCACCTTGAACAGGGTCTGCAGGTGGCCGGCGCCGAGGTCGAGGCTGGCCTCCAGCAACGACTTGTCCAGCCGGTCCAGAGCCGAATAGAGGGGCAGCACCATGAACGGCAGATGGACGTAGATCAGGCCCAGGATGACGGCGAAATTGTTGTGCAGCAGCTCTAGCGGCTGAAAGTCGCCCAACGGCTGCAGGCCCAGCAGGGCCGCCAGCGTCCCTCCGCCCTTCCACAGCCACTCCAGGCCCATATTGACGTAGCCTTCGGTGCGCAGCACCGCGATCAGGGCGTAGGTGCGGATCAGCAGGTTCGTCCAGAACGGCAGCATGATCAGCAGTAGCAGCCAGGTCTTGGCCTTGTCGGACGCAAAGGTGATGGCCAGCGCCACTGGAAAGCCGATCACAAGACACAGGCCCGTGGTGATCGCCGCCACCCAGGCCGACTTGACGAAGATCTTCAGATACAGCGGCTCGATGGCACGAGCGTAGTTCTTGAAGGTGCCTGTGATGGCGATTTCGGTCAGGCCGTCATTATGGCCAAAGCTATAGGCCCAGACGATGGCCAGGGGCACGAGGAAGAACAGCACCAGCCAGAACAGCGGCGGGCCCAGCGCAGCGGCGAACACCGCTTTTGCCTGTTTCCAGCTTTGCTCCATGGGGCCGTTCCTCTTCTCCCTTCCCCCTCGATGGGGGAAGGGCGGGGTTGGGGGTGAAAGCGTTTCAGGATGGGGTACTGACGGCGTGAAATCCGCCGACGGTGTCACCCCCATCCCCGACCCTTCCCCCATCAAAGGGGGAAGGGAGAACGACTGTTAAGCCGCCCGCACCCGGGTGATGACTTCCTCATACTGGCTGGCCTTCTCGGCGCCTTCGAAGGCGCCGTATTCGCACTTGGCCATGATCTCGGGTGGCGGGAAAATGGCCGGGTTGTTCTTGTAGGCGTCGGGCATCAGCGCCTTGGCTGCCGCATTCGGCGTCGGATAGAGGATGGTCTTGGAGATCTCGGCTCCGGCCTGGGCGTCCAGCAGATAGTTGATGAACTTGTGCGCGTTCTGCGGACGCGGCGCGCCCTTGGGAATGCACAGGGTGTCGGAGTTGATCAGGCTGCCTTCCTTGGGGATCACGAAGCCGACGTCATCGTCTTCCGTCATCAACTGGGCGATGTCGCCGTTATACTCGAGGACCAGATCCACCTCGCCCGAGGCCAGCATGTCCTGGCCGTTGTCGTCGTGGAAAGCCTTGATGAAGGGCTTCTGCTTGATCAGCATCGCCTCGATCTCTTTGATCAGTTCGGGCGGGATATTGTTGACGCTGTGGCCCTTGTACTTGGCGGCCAGGCGGATCAGGTCGGCGCTTTCCGACAGCAGGGCGATCTTGCCGGCGTACTGGTTGCTGTCGAACAGATACTTCCAGCTGTCGGGAACGCCCTGCACCTTGCTCTTGCGATAGCCGATGCCCAGCACCAGCCAGGTATAGGGCATTGAATATTTGCGCCCCGGGTCAAAATCCGGGTTCATGAAGGCCGGGTCGATGTTCTTCAGATTGGGGATCTTGCTGTGGTCCAGCACCTCCAGCAGGCCAGCCTGGCCCATGCGGGTGACGAATTCGTTGGACGGCACGACCACGTCGAAGCCAGGATTGCCGGCCTTCAGCTTGGCGAACAGTTCGTCGTTGGTGGCGAACAGGCTCATGTTCACCTCAACACCGGTGGCCGTCTTGAAGTCGGCCAGGGTGGTTTCGCCGATATAGGTGTCCCAGTTGTAGAAGTTCAGCTTGGCTTCCTCGGCGCCGGCTTCCACTGGCGCGGCGGCCTTGGGGCTGCAGGCGGTGAAGGTCAGGCCGATGGCGGCGGCGCCCGTCGCGGTCAGCAGCGAGCGGCGGTTCATGCCCCCGCGATTCATGCCCCGTTGCGTGATGGTGCTCATGGTCTCGAAACTCCCCTGTACGTTCCGTTCGATGCCGACGATCGTCGGCGGTGCAACCAAGCTCTTGCTGCGCATCGTCGTCAGGCGTTGCGCAGGTACCAATCGAAATCGAGCGAGGTGACCACCTCGAAGAAGCGCGCCTGTTCCGTGCGCTTGACCGACACGAACATGTCCACGAAACGGTCGCCCAGATAGTCACGCAGCACCGTGGACTGATCAAAGAGGTCAACCGCCGAGAACCAGTTGGACGGCAGGCGCGACTTTTCCTTCGCTGCGGCCGCATAGCCATCGCCGACCACGGCCGGGCCGGGATCAAGCTTCTGGGTCAGGCCGTGATGGGCGCTGGCCAGCAGCACGGCCATGACCAGATACGGATTGCCGTCGGCGCCGGCGACGCGATGTTCAACATGGCGGGTCGGGGCCGGACCGGCCGGAATACGAAGGCTGACGGTGCGATTGTTGACGCCCCAGGTGGCCGCCACCGGCGCATAGGAATTGGCCTTGAACCGGCGGTAGCTATTGGCGTTGGGCGCCAGGATCGCCATGCCCTCGCCCAGCAGCGCCTTCATCCCGGCGATGGCCTGACGCAGCATCGGCGAGCCTTCGGGATCCTCGTCAGCGCACAGGTTATTGCCGTCGGTGTCGTTGAAGCTGACATGGACGTGGAAGCCGTTGCCGGCCTTGTCGGCCCAGGGCTTGGCCATGAAGGTGGCTTCGCAGCCATGGCGCAGAGCCACACCCTTGGCCATGCGCTTGTACAGCAGGGCGTCGTCGCAGGCGCGCAGGGCGTCGGGCTTGTGCTTGAGGGTCAGCTCCACCTGGCTGGGGGCGAATTCCGAGATCGCGCCTTCCAGCGGCACACCGATCACGTCGGCAGTGTCCCACAACTCGCGCAGGAACGGGGCGATGGCCTCCAGTTCGGGCAGGCCATAGACCTCGATGCCATGCGGGCGGCGACCGGTCTGCAGGGACTTTGGCGGCTGCAGATCGCCGTCGGCGGTGCGCTCAAGATCGACCAGATAGTATTCCAGCTCGCAGGCAGCGACCGGGGTCAGGCCGTCGGCGGCGTAGCGGTCCAGTACCCGCTGCAACACGTGGCGGGGGTCCAGGTCGTTGGGGGTGCCGTCCAGCTCGTACAGCGACAGCATCACCTGGGCCATGTCGTCGCCCAGCCAGGGGGCCAGGGTCAGGGTGCCCGGCACCGGCCGCGCGCGGCGGTCGGCGTCACCGTCTTCCCAGACCAGGCCGGTGTCCTCGCAGTCAGCCCCGGTGGTGTCGACCACCAGGATCGAGCCCGGCAGGAACCGGCCATAGTCATAGACGGCCTGCAGCTCATGAATCCGCAGCCGCTTGCCGCGCGGCACGCCGGTCATGCTGGTGAAGAACACATCGACGAACTTCACCTGCGGATGCGCGGCGAGGAAGTCGCGGCATTCCTGGGGATCAGCGACCATGGGAGACGTCATACAGCAAGGCCCTCGATCTCTGCGGCGAACCCGTCGACCGCCACGACCAGTCGGTCGATGGCGGCGTCTTCGGTGACCGGCGACACCAGCATCATGTTGTGAAAGGGCGCGATCAGGACGCCCCGGTTGATCAGCCACAGATGAAGCGCGGCCAGCAGGTCGTGGTCCAGCGCCTTGCGCATCTGGGCGGCATTTTTTGGCGGAGGATCGGCGAAGACCAGCTCGACCCGCGCCCCGACATGGACCACTGACCAGGCCAGCCCGCGCGCCGCGATCACGGCCTTCAGACCCGCGACCAGGCGCTCGGCCCCGGCCAGCATCCGCGCATAGGCGGGGTCGGTCATCACGTCGGTCAGCATGGCGCGCATGGCGGCCATGGCCAGGGCGTTGCCCGACAGGGTGGTGCCGATGCCAGACTGGCCTGGCCCGATCCGAGCCTTGGCCGCTTCCATCCGTTCCGACAGTTGTGCGGTCACGCCCCAGACAGCCGCCGGCACGCCGCCGGCTATGGCCTTGCCCACCACGAACATGTCGGGCTCCAGGGCGTGCAGACGGGTATAGCCCCCGGGACCGCTCGACAGGGTATGGGTCTCATCCAGGATCAGCAGGGTTCCAGCCGCCCGGGTCAGCGACCGCAGGGCGTCGTGAAAGTCGTCTTCGGGCAGGATCATGCCGCAGTTGGTCATCACCGGCTCGGCCAGCACGGCGGCGACATCGCCGGGCGTGAGGGCGGCTTCCAACGCAGCGAGATCATTGAACGGCACGACGCGGGTGGTGGCCGTCAGGTCATGAACCTGGCCCAGCAGACCCGGCTTCATGACGCTTTCCCCGTCCTTCAGGACCACGAAGGCGTCCTCGACCATGCCGTGATAGCAGCCGTCGAAGATCAGGATCACCGGCCGCTGCGTGACCGCCCTGGCCCAGCGGATCGCGGCGCGGTTGGCGTCGCTGGCCGTGGTCGCCACCTGCCACAGCGGCAGGCCGAAACGCTCGGCCAGCAGCCGGCCGACCATCACCGAGGTAGCGGTCGGCAGCATGAATCCCGCCCCGCGCTTGATCTGGTCGGCGACGGCGGCGGCGACCGAGGCATCGCCGTGGCCGAACATCGACGGCGTGTCGCCCAGGCAAAAGTCGTCATACAGCTTGCCATCAACATCGGTGATCTGGGCGCCCACGCCCTGGGCCGCAAAGATCGGGCTGGGGCTGGCCCAGTCGTTCATCCAGTGCATCGGCGCGCCCCCGCGCCAAACCTTCGCCGAGGCCCAGGCCATAGCGACGCTGCGCGGATGCTCGGCGGTGAAGCGGGCGGCTTCGGCCTGCATCAGTCCCTCGAGGGTGGCAGCGTTGGCGAGATCCGCCGTCATCCCGCCGCCCCGAAAAATACTCCCGTCATTCCCGCCCTTGTGGCGGGAACCCCTGGTTCAGCTGACACGGGAAGCGCAATGGCGGGCCGGCCCGCCACACCACTGCACTTGCGGCGGATAGAGGGGTTCCCGCCACAAGGGCGGGAATGACGGGAGATGGGGGAAAAGCGGCGCGAACGCGTCATCCCACCCCGCCAAAGCACAGATATTTGGTCTCCAGATACTCATCGAGCCCCTCGGACGCCCCCTCGCGACCCAGGCCGGACTCCTTGACCCCGCCAAAAGGGGCAACCTCGGTCGAGATCAGGCCCTCATTGATCCCGACCATGCCGGCCTCGATAGCCTCAGCCACGCGCCAGCAGCGGCCGACATCGCGGCTGTAGAAATAGGCCGCCAGGCCAAAGGGCGTGGCATTGGCCAGCGCGATGGCTTCGGCCTCGGTGTCGAACTTCACGATGGGGGCGACGGGGCCGAAGATCTCTTCCTGGAACAGCCGCATAGCGGCGGTGGCCCCGGTCAGCACGGTGGGCTGATAGAACAGGCCGCCCAGGCCATGGGCGTCGCCGCCGGTCAACACCGTGGCCCCGGCCTCGACGGCTTCGCGCACCAGGCTGTCGACCTTGATCAGCGCCTTGTCGTTGATCAGCGGGCCGATGGTCACGCCCTCGCCGGTGCCCGGTCCGACCTTCATGGCCGCGACCCTTTCGGCCAGCCGGGCCGCAAAGGCGTCATGGATGCCCGACTGCACGATCAGCCGGTTGGCGCAGACGCAGGTCTGACCCGCATTGCGATATTTCGAAGCGACTGCGCCGTCGACGGCGGCCTCCAGATCGGCGTCGTCGAAAACGATGAACGGCGCATTGCCGCCCAGTTCCAGGCTGAGCTTTTTCATCGTGCCGGCACACTGGGCATAGAGGATCTTGCCCACCGGGGTCGAGCCGGTGAAGGACAGCTTGCGCACGCGATTGTCGTCGCACAGGGCCTTGCCGATGGCGCTGGCGTCGCGACCGGTGACGACATTGAGCACACCGGCCGGCACGCCGGCCAGGACCGCCAGCCGGGCGATGGCCAGGGCGCACAGCGGTGTCTCGGCCGCCGGCTTGATCACCACCGTGCACCCCGCCGCCAGGGCCGGGCCGACCTTGCGGGTGATCATGGCGATGGGAAAGTTCCAGGGCGCGATAGCGGCGCAGACCCCGACCGGCTGCTTGATCGACATCATCCGCTTGTTGCGGTCTGGCGTCTGGATCGACTGGCCGTGGCCGCGCTTGGCCTCCTCGGCGAACCAGTCGATGAAGCTTGCGCCGTAGACAACCTCGCCCCGCGCCTCGGCCAGGGGCTTGCCCTGCTCGGCGGTCATCAGCCGGGCCAGATCGTCGGCATGGGCCAGGATCAGGTCGCTCCACTTGCGCAGGATCGCGCCGCGATCCTTGGCGGTGCGTGCGGCCCAGGCCGGGAAGGCGCGATGGGCGGCCGTGATGGCGTCGCGGGTCTCTACCGCGCCCAGGTCGGCCACGTTTGCCAGGACCAGGCCGTCGGCCGGGTTGGTCACCTCGAAGGTCGCCTCGGAGGTTATCCACAGGCCGTCGATAAAGGCACGGGTCTCGATCAGGGTCATGGGTTCACCTCAGCGTCACGGACACCGACTTCAGGTCGGCGTACTTGTGCAACGCATGAAGGCTGCGGTCGCGGCCAAAGCCCGACTGCTTGAAGCCCCCGAACGGCATGGTGATGTCGCAGGCGTCCCAGCCGTTGATCCACACCAGGCCCGCCTTCAGCCGCCGGGCACCGCGCAGGGCCAGGCTGATGTCGGCGGTCCACAGGCCGGCGGCCAGGCCATAGACGGTGTCATTGGCCAGATGGATGGCCTCATCCTCGCCGGAAAAGCCCATCACGCCCAGCACGGGGCCAAACACCTCTTCCCGCGCCAGGGTGCTGTCGGGGGCCACCTGGTCAAAGATGGTGGGCTCCACATAGAAGCCGCCGCTGTCCTTAAGCACCCGCTCGCCGCCCAAAACCCGCCGCGCGCCCTGGCTGTCGGCAGTAGCGATATAGTCGAGCGCCGTGTTCATCTGCCGCTCGCTGACCATGGCCCCGAACTGGGTGGCGGGATCGAGAGGATCGCCGACCACCATCTCGCGCGCGATCTGAACCACGCGCTCAACGAACGCCTCTCGGATCGGCTCTTCGACCAGCAGGCGCGAGGCGGCGGTACAGACCTCGCCCTGATTATAGAACACGCCCCATGCGGCAGCCTGGGCGGCGGCTTCCAGATCCGGGCAGTCGGCAAACACGATCTGGGGCGACTTGCCGCCCAGTTCCAGCGACACGCGCTTCAGATTGCTGCGGGCCGAGTATTCCATCAGCCGGCGACCTGTGGGGCCCGAGCCGGTGAAGGCGATCATGTCGACGTCCATATGCAGGGCCAGGGCCTCGCCGGCCGTCGAACCCAGGCCGGGAACGACGTTCAGCACGCCCGGCGGCAGGCCCGCCTCCAGCGCCAGTTCGCCCAGCTTCAGGGCCGTCAGGGGCGACCGCTCGGCGGGCTTGAGGACCACGCTGTTGCCCATGGCCAGGGCGGGAGCCAGCTTCCACATCGCCATGTGCAGCGGGAAATTCCAGGGAACGATGGCCCCGATCACCCCCAGGGGCTCATGGATCGCGTAGCTCAGCCGGTCGACGGGCGAGGCCCCGACCTCGCCATACACCTTGTCCAGCGCCTCGGCGTACCAGCGGCAGGTATTGATCGCGAGCGGGATATCGACGGCCCGCGCATCGCGGATCGGCTTGCCGACATCCAGGCATTCCAGCAGAGCCAGATCCTCGGCGTCGCGCTCCATCAGGTCGGCGAGGCGGAACAGGACGGCCTTCTTCTGGCGAGGGCCAAGATCGCGCCAGCGGCCGTCCTCGAAGGCGGAGCGGGCGCTGGCCACGGCGCGATCCACGTCCTGCGCCTGGCAACTGGCCACACGGTTCAGCACCTGGCCGTTGCGCGGCGAAACATTGTGGAAGGTCGCGCCCGAAGCCGCCTCACACAGCACCCCGTCGATCACCGCCAGACCCGGCAGGGGCAGGCGCGCGAGGGCGTCGGTTGTGGCGGCGGGCAAGGTCACGGGTGAAGCATCCTGAAACTGTGATCACAGTTTGCGGTACAAGCGCCACTGTCAAGCTGCCCGCTCACGACCCGGCCTCGACAGCGGCGCGCATCTTGTCCATGCCTTCGGACAGGTCAGCGGCGATGGCGCGACGGGCGCCGTCGGCGTCGCGGGCCTTCAAGGCGGTGATCGCCTCGGCATGACGGTCGGCGACCAGGCCGTCGGCACCCACCCGCCCGAACACCACCCGCATGAACGGGCCGATCTGCAGCCATAGCCCGCCCGCCATGGCGGTCAGCACCTCTGCGCCCGCCCGCTCATAGATCGCGAAATGAAAGCTGTGATTGGCGGTCATGTAGCGGTCGACGTCGCCCAGAGCCAAGGCGGCGTCGATCTCGCCGTCGATCGCCTGCAAGGCCCTGATCAGGGCGCCATCCGCACGCGGCGCAGCGCGCGCCGCCAATTCCGGCTCGATCCACAGGCGGGCCTGGGACAGCTGGTCCAGGCGGCCGGCGGTCAGGGATGGCACGCTGAGGCGTTTGTTGACCGGATTGATCGCCAGCGCCCGCTCAGCGACCAGCCTGCGCACCGCGTCGCGCACAGGCATGGGGCTGACCCCCAGCTCGGCCGCCAGGCTACGCAGCGACACGCCGACGCCCGGCGCAATCCGGCCGGTGATCAGGGCCTGACGGATGGAGTCATAGACCTGATCGTGAACCGCCGTGGAATCGGCCAGGGAACGGCGAGATTTCGCCTCAGTCATCGCCCTTCCCTCCTTCGCCTTGCGGCCTTTGCGCGTTGAGGCTTGTCAGGAGGCCCTAAATTGCGATCACAATGCAAGGCCCCGCGAAGGATCTCCGCCATGCCCGATTTCGGCGCCAACAATCTCGACGCCTTCTGGATGCCGTTCACGCCCAACCGGCGGTTCAAGGCCCATCCGCGCATGCTCTCCAGCGCGAAAGACATGCACTACAAGACCCCCGAGGGCCGCGAGATCCTCGACGCCACCTCGGGCCTGTGGTGCGTCAATGCCGGCCACGACCGCTCCCGCATCCGCGAGGCGATCCAGAAACAGGCGGCCGAGATGGACTATGCCCCCTGCTTCAACATGGGCCACCCCCTGGCCTTCGCCTTCGCAAGCCAACTGGCCCAGATCACGCCGCCGGGGCTGGACCGGATCTTCTTCACCAACTCGGGGTCAGAGTCGGTCGACACCGCCCTGAAGATCGCGCTGGCCTATCAGCGCGCCCGCGGCAAAGGCACCAAGACCCGGCTGATCGGCCGCGAGCGTGGCTATCACGGCGTGGGCTTCGGCGGCATTTCGGTGGGCGGCATTCCCAAGAACCGGATGTATTTCGGGTCCCTGCTGACCGGCGTCGACCACCTGCCCCACACTCACGGCGTGGCCGGCAACCTGTTCTCGAAGGGCGAGCCCGAGCACGGTGCCGACCTGGCTGACAATCTCGAAAAGATCATCGCGCTGCATGACGCCTCCAACATCGCCGCCGTGATCGTCGAGCCGGTGGCCGGCTCGACCGGCGTTCTGATCCCACCGGTCGGCTATCTGCAAAGGCTGCGGGCGATCTGCGACAGGCACGACATCCTGCTGATCTTCGACGAGGTGATCACGGGTTTCGGCCGCCTGGGCGCCCCGTTCGCGGCTGAGCGCTTTGGCGTCATTCCCGACCTGATCTGCATGGCCAAGGGCCTGACCAATGCCGCCGTACCCTGCGGCGCCGTCGCCGCCAGCGGCAAGATCTATGACGCCATGATGGAGGGTGCCGACGCCCCCATAGAGCTCTTCCATGGCTACACCTACTCGGCCCACCCCCTGGCCTGCGCGGCCGGGATCGCGACGCTGGAAACCTACAAGGAAGACGATCTGTTCGCCCGCGCCGCCGGGATCGAAGGCTACTGGCAAGAGGCCATGCACAGCCTGAAGGACGCCCGCCACGTCATCGACATCCGCAATCTGGGGCTGATCGGCGGCATCGAGCTGGAGCCCCGCGCCGGGGTTCCAACAGCGCGCGCCATGGAGGTGTTCGAGGCGGCCTTCGACGCCGGCCTGCTGATCCGCGTGACCGCCGACATCATCGCCCTGTCGCCGCCGCTGATCCTGGAGACGGGGCACATTGACCGGATGGTCGAGACGCTACGGGCGGTGCTGGCGAAGGTGGCCTGATGCGTTCAGGTCACGGCCCCTGTCCTAACTCTGGCTCCACCCGGCGCAACTGGCCGAGGGTCGACGGCGTGCTGGCAACCCCACTTGCCGCCATGCCCAACATTGCCGAAAGTCAGGGCGACGCAGCTTCATCCGGCACGCGAGGCACCCGAAGACGCCCGGCCCACGCCACACGGGCTTCGCAAGCCCGCCGTCCTGCGCTATGCACCCCTGCCCGCGCGCAGCGCGGCCCGGTAGCTCAGCAGGATAGAGCAGCGCTTTCCTAAAGCGAAGGTCAGGGGTTCGAGTCCCTTCCGGGCCGCCAGCGTTTTTGCCGGAGCCTGTGGGGACCACCTAACGCGGGCAACTTGACAACCTAAGGCCGGCAAAAATGCGACGTATTCTCAGCTCAAAGCCGGGCTAGGTCTACCTTTTGCGCCCTTTTGGACGTTTCGGCACTTGGTGTTTATCGGTAGCTGAATCAGCGAGTGCCAGAAGGAAGTGCCGCATCTCTGCCACCTGCAACAGAAGACGCCTACAAGGATAAACTGCAAATAAAACGGAGCAGAGTCGCACTAGCGCCATTTGCTGACGTTGTGACGAGACCCCCATTTCTCGCCCAGCAATCATGAGAGCCATAGGTTGATTTTGACCTTGCCCCCAACCTTGGACCAGGTCGGGAGCAAGGCCAAAGACAAGAAAACTTTAGCTCAATCCGGTCCAGTCTTTTCAGGAGCAGGCCAGTGGCAAGCCAGACCCAGCCCCTGGCCCTCGAAGGAACCGCACCTGGTCAATGTCGGCTTGGCGAACGGGAGAAGGCCTCTGCCTCCTCCCGTCCGCGGCGTCAGGTCGTCCTTCAGCTTTCTATTCCGGCCGCCCGAGAATGACCGTGGTGATCGCGCGCGGCGGCGCAATCACCGTCGGGCTATCGCCTGCACAGGTCGGGTTGACGGTGGCCTCATCCACCAGCAGCCCCTTGACCTTCCAGGCGCCCCCTTCGAGGCCCTCGGTGGAGATATCCAGTTTGCGGGCATAAACCCCGTGGTTGACATGAATGACCACGGCATAGCGACCACTGGGGGCCAAGGCGGTAATCGTATCGGGATCATCGTTCCGGATGAGCCGGTAACCAGGCTTCAGGTGACGGCTGAAAGCGGCCATCGCATAGTACTTGGCGGTCAGGTGAAAGCTCATGTCCTCGGGGCGCTTTACGGACATGTCCGTGCGGATCAGGCCCCAGTTGGAACCAGGATCACCTGCCAGCGCGCTCGGCTCAATAGCTTGCCAGATGACCCAGGCTTCAGGCTCCAGTCGCTTGAGATCGAGCACGATCTGCTCGCCGAGCGCCAGAGCAGAAGTCGGGTCCGTGAAGTCCTGCACCGTGTTGGAAGCCGAAAGATCCACTTCCGACATCCAGAGCGGCAGCTTGGTCACCGTGGCAACGTCACGCGCGCCGCTCAGGCCCGTTGTGCTGTAGCTGTGCACATTGAGCTGCTGGACCGCTGCGCGGGCTTGAGGTGAATAGCCCGCCCAGTCCTTGACGAAAATTGCGGGATTGGTCTCATCCATCGCAGAAAGCAACGCCTTAGAGCCGTGGGTCCGCAGGGCGTCTGCAGTCGCCAGCAGCATCCGCGATTGCCCTTCAGGATCGAAGAAGTTTCCTTCCTGACGGTTGCCGGAGACCCAGTATGGGGTGTTCGGCTCGTTTAGCGGTGCAATGCTGTGGAAGCGGACATCGTGCTTCTTCTCCAGGCCCTGCATGGCGCGGACAAGATATTCGGCAAACTGGCCTTCGAAGCCAGGACGCAGGTTCGGCGTGTACTTCTCCTTGGCACCGGCGACATCGCCGCTCACCGTCATGAACCAGGGCGGCGAATAGGCCGCTACTTCGAGAACGCGACGCTCCTGCGGGACCCTGTCGCGGATGGCCGCCAGCCACCACTGCTGGCCGGGATCGGCTTCCCAATCCCACATCTCAGGATCGTCGGCGCGCCACCAGTCATTTCCCTCGGCACCACGGGGTTGCTTCCACATACCCGGAATATTGGCATTGGCGCGCGACAGCGGCGGAGTCCCGGGCTTGCGCCCACCGCCGATGTTGTAGCGGGCAAGGTTGAAGCCCAGCCCCTTGTCGCTGAACAGCAGATCGGCGAGCTGGGTGCGCACCGAGTCAGGCCATGTGCCTGTCGTACTGGCGAACCATGCCAGTGAAGTGCCCCAGCCCCGGAACACCGTTCGAGGCTGGCTCCACTCCGATTTCAGCGTGATCGGCACTGCGGCACGGCATTGCGTGGGGCCAACCGCTGTCTGCTGCGACGCGGCAGGGGCAGCCGTCGGTGCCTGAGCCGCAAATCCCGTTGCCGGGATCGACAGGGACAGGAAGATAGAGACGCTAGCGCGCAGGAAAAAATGAGCGCGACTGGAGCGCTTCTGATCGAGACGAGGCGCGCTCATGCCGACACCAGCTTGCTCAGTTGTTCGCCTGTAACCGACACGGCCGGTCGGAAGCTCTTGGTCTGCATGTAGGTCTCGAGGCTCGTGACAAGTTGTCGGCTGACGGGATCGTCGGTGCCGGCCCCGTCGAGGGCAAAGCCACAGACGATCGCCCTGCCCTTTCCGTGCTTCACCTCGAGCATCAGAGCCAGCGGGCGCGCCGTGAACCAGTCGTCGATGACGCGCACCAACGGGTCCACCTCAGGCGGCAAGACGTCGAGCCGCAGGGCCCCGGCGCGGTGCAGCAGATACCACCACTGCCAGTTGCTGTGGCTCTCGGTCGGGAACTTGGCCAGCGCGGCATTCTTGGGATCGCAAACGATGCCCAGGGTGGTCGGAGCCTGATGCTGCGTCCAGAGCGTGTTCCAGAAAATGCTGGAAAATCCGAGCTTTACCGGCTTCTCGGGATAGTTGGCAATCTTCTGAGGCGGGAGACCGATCAGCGCATCTCCCCCCTTGGCGATATAGTCGAGCAGGTCCTGATCAATGCGGTCGGCACGCCGGACACCCTTGGCCGGACCGGTCGCCTTCGCGGCTGCGGCCGGATAGACCCACAGATCCCAGTCGTTTTCAGCGACCTTTCCGCGCCTGTCGCGGATGGTCACGATCAGACGTGCCGCCGTCGGCTTGCTGGTCGACAGAACCGGCGCGGCCTTCAGATCAAGGGGGGCATTGCCCAGGGGCAGGGTCAGCTTCGGGAAGGCGCCCTTGGCCAGGACAGCGCCGTCGGTGGCCACGATGCGCCAACCGATCTCGGCCCCGGAAATCGCCGCACGGCCAAAATGGGCCACGTCAATGGTCAAGGGGAAGGCGACACCCGAGGTAGCTATCCGGGACTCCAGCCGTGCCAGCGGAACGGTAGGCGCACAGAACCGCCGGTACTCGGCTGCGGTGACATAGCTCTTCTCGTCCCAGAAGGGATCGACGACGCCGACCAGGGCAGTGCCCTGCCCAGGGAAGTCCTGCAGCCCCAGGAGCTGGAAGCCACCCATGCCACGGGTCCGCAGTGAGCTCTCGATATCTTCCTTGTAGCAGAGCACTTGCAGACGACCTGACGCGTGCAGGAAGTCATCTGCGCGATCCAGAAGTCCATTATCCCTCAGGCGGTCGGCAAAGATGTCGAAATTCTTGGCCTTCAGGTATCCAGTATACTTCGAACGTTCTTTGAGATCGGGGTAAACGCACCACTGGCCGATCTCATGGCTGATGACCGGCACCGCATAGCGACCGACGAAGTCGCGATAGTCGGTGTGAGTTTCCGGTGGCTTGGCGTTGATCCGGGACTTTAGCTCCTCACCCCAGTTCTGAACGCGGGGCGTCGGGGTGACATGGAACTCGCTCTCATCAATCGTGGGCCAGCCCGCACCGGCCGTCCACAGCCTGCGCGGATCCAGCGCCCGATAGTGGCGCACATAGGCACCGAGGAACGCATCGCGCTTGGCTTCCCCGTCAGGCGTGCCGCCACCCGGCTCGTTGCCATGCGTCATCAGCATGAAAGAGGGGTGATTGCCGTAAGCGGCCAGAATGCGGTCGGTCTCGGCATAGACCCATTGGTCGACCGCCAACCCGCTACCGATCCGCACAGACTGGTTGGCCCAAACGGTCTCGACCTGAACATAGACGCCGGCCTCGTCGGCCGCTTCAAAAGCCGCAGCGGGCGGGCAATAGCTGTGGAAGCGCAGGTGATTGAGACCATAGTCCCGCGTGCGACGCATGATCCGCTGCCAGCTTGCCAGATCGGTCGGCGGATGGCCGGTCAGCGGGAAAATGCAGCACTCCAGCGCGCCGCGAAACATCGCCGGCCGCCCATTGATCCGGAAGCCGCTCGGGGTCGCCACGATCTCCCGCCAGCCGAAGCGGCCCGACCAATCCGAGCCGTTGGCCAGATGCACGGCGACATCGTGAAGTACGGGGTCGAATTCATCCCAGGCGGCCCGAGATGCCGCGTCGGCCGGGCCAGGCTGAAGGACCGCCTCAAATTGCCCCGTCAAACCGGGCTTGCCGTCTTTCGACCAAACGACAGTCTGACTGAGAGAACGCCCGAAAGCCTCGATTTTCACCGTTTCGACGGGCGCGGCGCCATCCATGCGCCGCAGCGTTCCGCGCACAGTCAGCTTGCGCGTGGCGAACTCGGGATGAAGATCAACCCTTTCAATCCAAACCGGTTCGCTGGCCCGAAGCTCGATCCGCCCGGCGATGCCGTTCCAGTTGCCCTGGGTGTGGTCGGTAACGCCGTGACCGTTGTGGCCGATCTCGACGATCATGCGATTGTCGACACGGATCGTCAGCCGATGGCGACCTGCTGACAGCTGACCCAGGTCATAGATGTGCGGCAGATGCAGCGCGTCATTGCGCCCCAGCGCCACGTCATCCACCCAGACCTGGGTTTCCCAATGGGGCCGCTCGAGGAACAGTTCGATACGCTTGCCCGACCAATCGGCCGGAACCTCAATATCGCGCTGATACCAGGCCGCGCCCCGGAACCAGGTGTCCGGCTGCAGCATGAAGGGCACCTTCACGTCGGCTGAGTTGCGATACTTCGCGTATTCGGGTGCCGTGAACCAGGAGCGATCATTGATGTCGCCGGTGAAAGGGGTCGCGGCAGAAACCGGCTGACCGATCCGACTTGCTTCCAAGCTGCCCGGCAGGGCGACTTTGGAGGCGAGAACCTCCTTGTGCCATTGCTTGGCCAGTCCCTCATCCTTGAGGTCGATCGCACTGCGCCATTGCGCCGCGAGATCCAGGTCACCCCCAGCCTCACCGGACATGGCGGCCCTGGCCGGTGAGCCACCGACCAGCCCCAGGAAGGGCACCAGACTGAGCGACTGCACCAGTCGCCGGCGGTTGAGCTGGCAGCGCGCCTCGGCGGGAACTTCCATCAAACAATCCTCTTTTGTGCAGGCCTTATACCGCGACAAGCGCGGCCATGACCCACCTCCCTATAAGTATGATATATATTGAGCCAAAATTCGCGTTGCAAGCCCAATTGGGCCCACGGATACGGCGAAATCCATCAGCATTGGCGCGTTAAGGCTGAGTTCCGGCGCTGCGCAAGCGCGCCCAACGCCTACGGAGATCGTTTTACGTAATATTTATTGACGCGAGAAATCTTCACGATATGCATGAGGCAGTCTCGTGAAAAACGGGGGATGAGGGAGGATAGAATGAATATGAGGCACACACTTTTGGCGTGCTCATCGATGGCGCTTCTCGGCCTGATCGTGGCGAGTCCTGCTGTAGCGCAGTCGACCGACGCCCAGGCCAGCACCAAGAAGCAAGGCGACGCGCCGGCCGCGTCGCAGGTCGAAGAGATCGTCGTCACCGGCCTGCGCAACAGCCTGAGTTCAGCTCAGAACCGCAAGAGAACCAGCGACCAGGTCATCGACTCGATCCAGGCCGAAGACATCGGCAAGCTCCCGGACACCAACATCGTCGAGTCCTTGCAGCGCATCGCCGGCGTTCAGATCGAGCGTCGCTACGGCGAAGGCGGCGCGGAAGTCGCCATCAAGGGCAAGCAAAACACGCCCGCTGTTGCCATTCGTGGCCTTACCCAAGTGCGCTATCTGTTCGATGGTCGCGACACCTATTCTGCGGGTGGCGGACGCAACCTCGCGGTCGAGGCGTTCCCACCGGAAATTCTGGCAGGCATGGATGTCTACAAGAACCCCTCGGCGGAAATGATCGAAGGCGGCATTGGGGGGCTGGTCAATCTGCGGACCCGGCTGCCGTTCGACCAGAACTGGCGCCTGATGTACGCTACCGCCCGCGCAAACAACTATGATCTGGCCGGCAAGACGGGCGGATCAGCTTCGGCAATGTACAGCAATAGCTGGGAGACCGGAATCGGCCGCATCGGCCTTCTAATCAATCCTGTTTACAATAAAACGTTCTATCGCCAAGATTCTATCCTGGTTCAGCCCTTCTACGACATGAAACTGGGCACGCCGCTGCCGGGCGCACCTACAGGTGCCCGCGTACCCTACGGTTTCCAGATCTATGACGAAGGCGGTAGCCGCGAGCGCTTTGCGCTGTCGGGCGCGGCACAGTGGCAAGCCACACCGGACGTGCTGGTTACGGCAACAGGCCTGTTTTCCGACTACTATTTCGACCGCTCGGGCAAGTATCTGTACAATTCGTGGGGCGCGGAATATCCAAAAGCAACACCAGGTTCGACTTTCACCTATGCGTCAGACGGCCGGGTAACCAGCGGTTCCTTCAACAATAACCTGTTCACGTCCGGGCGCGGCGACCAGGACCTGCACTCGAACGATCAGAACTATACGCTGAATGTTGCATGGAACATCAATGAAGATCTGCTCGTCAAATTTGACGCTCAGTATATGAAATCATTCTACAACGCCAACGAGTCGGGGTTCAGCATTTCCCAGTTCGATGGCGTTTATGATCGTAGCCTTGGCTATGCATCGGGATATGCGGCACCGTCCGCGTCGCCGTTCAAGACCATTGTCGATTTCGACCTGCGGGGTAAGAAGCCGACCTGGAGCGTCCGCGGCCCATCGTCGCTCAGCGATCCCAACAGCTGGCATTTCTCCGCCATCGGCGACTATCGCACACGCAACGATTCCGACCAGTTGGCGCTGCGCTCCGATTTGGAGTGGACGGTCAACAACGGCATCGTCAAGAAGATCACCGCCGGTGGCCGCTATGCAGACAGCAAGCTGACAATTCGTCGTCTCCAGGATGAATACTATACCTACACCACCGGAAATCAGCGCCTCTGGTACGATAACTGGTGGCTCCCGAACGGCAACACGTACACGCCTTACAGTGCTGCAAAGGCACCGCTACTCACCACGGGCCCTTCATCGAGTTTCTTCGGCGGCTCCTTCAACACCAAGGTCATCTATCCGAACCTGCCGGCCGGCGACAACGTGGCCGATCAGGTCAAGAATTTGTACCTGGTCTTCGGCGCCCCACAGCGCAATGATTTCTGGCCGTCAGAGGTCAACCCCCAGAGCGAGCAGTCGTTCACGGGCTATGTTTCAAGCAAGCTGGCCACAAACGTTTTGGACTTGCCGGTCGATGGCGTTTTTGGCGTCCGCTACATCCACACCAAGACCAGCTCGGAAGGCTATCTCTTCCCGAACTATCTTCCGGTGGACCCTACCGATCCAAAAAACCTGACGGCTATCTCGGCCAAGAACGACTATGACTTCGTACTGCCAAGCGCCAATATCCGGGTCGGCCTGACGGATCGGCTGCAGATGCGCCTGGCCTATGCGAAGGCCATGACACGCCCCGATTTCTGGCAGATGGGGACCTACGTGACATTGGGCCTGCCGACCATCGTGGATCCTGTCACGCGCCGTCCGTCCGGCTACTCGGGCAACCCCTTCCTCAAGCCGATGAAGTCGGATTCGTTCGACGCAACTCTGGAATGGTACTTCACGAAGTCCGGCTCAATTACGGCCGCGCTATTTGAAAAGAAGGTCGACGGCTTTATCGCATCCGGTGTTGCTGTTCGTCAGTTCAACGGCATTGATTACGACATATCCACAATGGTCAACTCAGGCGCTGGTACTATCAAGGGCGCTGAAGTTGCGTACCAGCAATTCTATGATTTCCTCCCGGGCATTCTGAGCGGTCTTGGCCTCCAGGCGAACTACACCTATGTTGATAGCAGCGTAGAAAACCCGTTTGCGCGTGCTGGAAGCAGTGTTCCCGAGTCTGTTCCGCTAGAGAAGCTTTCCAAGCATAGCTACAATCTCGTCGGCCTGTACGAAAAGGGCAAGCTGAGTGGTCGACTGGCTTACTCATGGCGTAGCCGCTACCTGAACACCACGGTGGGAAGTGGCGCGACGGGTCTACCGCAATATCAAGCGCCCTATGGAAACCTTGATGGCTCGATCAGCTATACGCTTAACAGCCGCATCGCGGTGACGTTGGAAGGGGTTAATCTGACCAACACGATGGGCAAGACTTACATCGGAAGCACAACTGAACCGCTGCAGCGCAGCCTGAATGATCGCCGCTTCTCGTTTATTGTTCGCGCCTACTACTGATTTCGATCCCTGCGAGACGACTTATCGCGCCGGTATTCTGTACCGGCGCGATTTTTTTGTCCGCAGCATGGCCGCACGTGACCCCTAAAGGGAAAAGGCGGCCTGCATAGCCGGACTCACCGCTCCGGGGCCGGGACGCCCCTGGCGGACCTGTACCTTAAGCGGCTTCCTGCCTTGACCTGTCCGCATCCGTCCGCCCCATCAGAAACCGCCTTGCCAGGGAGGACCCACCTTGATGTTTCTGGCACCCAACAGACAGCGCTGGTGGCAAAGGGCGCCCTTCGCGGGCCTGGCTGTCGGATGGGCCCTTATACTGGTTATCATCGGCCTACTGATGATCTGGCTCTGAGCCTGTCCCTTGGATATTGATCGGGATCGTCTGCTCCGGCGGCGCGGCCCTCAGCCATTCCGCACGTGGCTCCAATATCAATCAGTTCGACGGCGTCGAGATTCCCCATAGGCGTGGCCGCAGGGAAGAGTCTGCATTCGGCCCTTCGGCCAAGACGCAGCGCAAAAAAGAGCCCCACTGACCATAGTCGGTGGGGCCAAAGGGGGAGACATAGTCAGAGCTCCGGTCGGAGCAGCGCGGCCGCCTAGAGCCCTTTCCAACCTGATGGCTTCATCAGGGTCGGAAAGGGCTCTAGCTGCCGGCCTCGATGGGAAGCTCAAACGGCGATGCCGGCAGGCTGTTGGTCCCATAGAGATTGAGGATGGGGCTGTCGGCCCAGGCGAACCGCACAAGACGCGGCGAAGCTCCAGCCGGCAGGGCAATCCTAACTTCCGAGCCTGCGGCGGTCGCATCCACAAAGCGGCACGAGGCAGCGTCACAAAGTTCAAAGCCGATCGGCCGCGCGGCGCCAAAAATCACCAATGGCTGATCGAATTTGACAACAACAGCATCCCCATCCCGGCGAGCGGTCACAGGGACCGGACCCGAAGCGTTGAGGCTGGCCTCACCATAGGCCAGCTTGCGCGCAACCAGCGAGAGCCGCGCCCCGACCTGCTGCTTATTGGCCGGGTGAATCTCAAAGATATCGCCAATATCCAGGGCCGAAGCCAGACCAACCTGCGGATCGGCCGCGGCGGTGCGACGCTGCACATCACGAATTGCAGCCCAGCCCGACTCTCCGTTCCAGGAACGATAGCCGCCATAGCTGGCCAGTTGCACGAGCATGAAGGGCAGATTGGGCTGCTGGAATGCCTGCCGCCAGTCGGCGATCATGGCCGGCAGCAATCGAGCATACTCCTTGGGCTCGAAGACGTTGGACTCGCCCTGGTACCAGGCCACTCCCTTGATCCCGAAAGGGGCAAGCGGCGCGATCATGCCGTTGTACATGCTGGCGGGGCCCTTGGTGCCAGCCAGCGGCCAATGCGGCGGGTGCCCCGTATCCCAGATGCTACTGGCCACTTTATAGCGCCATGATTTACCCAGCGGCACAAACTCGCCGCCGTTCAACTTGAGACCCTTTTCCACTGCCGGTCCGGGCGCGCCGCCCAGGCCGCTGGTATCAACCAGCCGGATGGCGATCACATTGCGCCCCTCTTTCAGAAGGCCCTTGGCGACGTGATAATCCCTTGGGATAGCCCAACCTTCGACTGAGCCGACTTCCGTGCCGTTCACGTAAGTCGTGTCAAAATCATCAATCGTTCCCAGCTTCAGCTGGGCATCCTGCGCCGCCTGGCGAGCCGTCAGAACGATTTCCGCCCGGAGCCAGACGGTGCCGTCGAACGATCCCATTCCAGGCGTCGTCTGTTCCCATACCCCCTCGGCGGGCATGGACCCCCAAAGCTGGTCATCAAAGTCGGGTTGGCGGAATTGCTTGCCGTCCGGATCGTTGCGACTGGCCCACTGCTCCAAGCCGGTGCGCCAGACCGAGTAGAGCGAGGCGGGAGAGAAGTCCGTCTGGCGCAGATATGTTTCATCGTAGAGGTTCAGTGCGGACAATGCGGGGGTGCTAAGCCAGAACTGAATGCCGGAACCGCCCCATGACGCATCGATCAGCCCTTGCGGCACGCCCGTCCTTTGTTTCAGGGTCCGCCCCATAAAAAAGCACGCGGCGGAAAAACTGGCCGCGTCCCTGGGCTGCGCGAGACGCCACACAACGTCTTTCGGCAGGTCGGACGCCGGTTGCAACTGGCTGATATGGCCCGTCTTCAGCAGACGGATATCGGGGTCATTGACTGAAGCAGCCTCAGGAACACCGTTCAGGCCCTGAATGACCTGAAACTCCATGTTCGACTGGCCCGAGCACAACCAGACATCGCCCACCAGGAGATCGTTGACCGTCTGCGAACGCGACCCGGCGCGGACTTTCAAAGTCAAAGGCTTGCCCGGCTGTCGCGCCGGCAGGGTGGCCAGCCACTTGCCCTGGCTATCCGAAACGACCGATACGCTCTGCCCGGAAAGATCTACGGTCACGCTCGTGGCCGGGTTTGTCTGCCCCCAGACCCGGATGGGCTGATCCCGCTGGATTACGGCGTGGTCGCTGAACACCGATGCGAGGAGCTCTTGTGCCGAGGCATGCGTAGCCAGGGTGCACATCACCGCTGTAAGAGCTATCCCGCAGGTTCTGATTTTCATCGCCACCACCAAACTCCATTCAGTTTAAATAGAAATATATAGGTCAGCGAGAAATCGACTTCTCTGCGGGCAAATCCCACTCCAGAAGTATTTTTCCAGACAAGGACCCCAAACGTAGCTTCACCTGATCGACCATCGCTTGCCGGTAACTCTGGACAAAAGTTTTCCCTCGGTCCGAAACTGTGGCGACGTCCATGCCCGCCGAATAGAGCGCAGATCCGATACCAAATCCCGAGGCCCCGGCCTCTAGCCATTGGGCCATATTGCCCGGCGTGACACCGCCGACGGGAATGATGGGAAAGGTTGCGGGCACGACGGCGCGCCAGGCCTTGAGGACCGACGGCGTTGCCCCTTCGGCGGGAAACAGCTTCAGACCGGTTGCACCCGCCTTGATGGCGCAAAAGGCCTCGGAGGGCGTGAACACTCCCGGCAAGGACACGAGATCCCGATGAACAGTCGCTCGGATCACATCCAGATCGGTGTTTGGCGAAATGATCATCGTGCCGCCGGCCAGGGCGACTTCTGCAACCTGCGCAACGGTCAGGACCGTGCCTGCGCCGATGGTTGCGCGTTCGCCCAGGCTGTCGGCCAACCGCGCGATACTCTCCAAAGCATCTGGAGAGTTCAGCGGCACCTCGATCAGATTGAACCCGGCGTCACAGAGGGCCGCCCCGACTTCAACGACCTCACCAGGACGGATTCCCCTCAGAATTGCGATCAGTGAACAGTGCTCAAAATGGTCCTGGAAGCGGTCAAAGTGACTCATTGCGCACGGATCCGAATGGCAGAAATTCCGGCGACGAAGGCCGAGTGACTATCCAGAAGGCGGGCTGTTCCGCCGAGTTCATGGATTGCAGTGATGTAGAGCTTGCCGATCGTCTCATCGGCCAGGACGTGGATCTCCTGCGGCCCGACTTCCTCCAGTCGCGCAGCAACATCGGCCCCGATGAGGACGCCACTGACAAACGAAGCCGCATCGCCTTGCGCCCGACGGCCCAGCAGGGTTTCGGAACGGACCGAAAACAGGCTCGCGGCCAGATCCCGGCGGCGGCCAACGACCAGGCCCTCGCGAAACGCTTCCAGGTTCTCGACCCCAGCCTGAAGCGTCGTCGCTAGAAGGCTGTGGGTCCGCAAAAGTGCGAAGAGCTCCCCGGTCATGGCCGTCACAAAGCGACTGATCCGACCGCCTTCAATCCAGACCCATTTGCAATGGGTGCCAGGCTGACAGACGACGGCGTCAGGCGGAACAAGACCGCTCTCAGCGGCTCCGAGGATCTGGATCTCCTCGCCCCGCATGACGTCGCTGCGGCCATCCGCATCAATCACCGCGAGCCCCGGTACGATGGCCGTATACGGATCGATATGGCTTAGGCTGGCAGCTAGCTCGGGCAGGCCAGCCGGCACCGCGACATAGGGCACCGTTCGCCAACCGGCGGTGGACCCCACCATTCCCGCCATCAGAACCGGCAGCTCTCCCAGACGCCGGCGAATTTTCGTCAATTCGCCGGCGAAATCACTGACCTGCAGAGCTCCGCAATCATCCCGATCCGTGTGAAGAACCCGCCCCCCGTCGATGACGTAGACGCGACGATTGGTGGTTCCCCAGTCAATCGCGATAAAGGCGTCGCTCATTGCCAGCCCTTCTCGATCTCCTCGAGGGTCTTGCCCTTGGTCTCAGGCAGGGACCGGAAGATGAAGAGGAAGCCTGCAACGCAGATCACACCGTAGAGCCAGAAGGTCAGCCCGGTCCCCGCCGCTGCATTCAGGAGGGGGAAGGTGTAGGTCAGGACGAAGCAGGCCAGCCACAGGGAGGTCGTCGCCAGGGCCATGCTCGCCCCGCGGGCTTCACCGGGGAAAATCTCCGACAGCGCCACCCAGGTAACCGGCGCAAGCGTCATGGCGTAGACGGCGATCGCGGCAATCACGAGCGGCATGAGCACCGCGCTCTGGTGGCCCGTCACATAGAACCCGCCCAGCACCATATAGATGCTCGCCAGGCCGGCGCAGCCGATCAGCAGAAGGCGGCGGCGACCAAGACGCTCGACAGTCACCAGGGCCACGAGCGTGAAGACACAGTTGACCACGCCGGTGATCACGATGTTGAACAGTGTGTCCGAGACGGCGAACCCGGCAGACGCGAAGATCTCCTGGGCGTAGTTGAAGATCACATTGATGCCGCACCACTGCTGAAGAACAGCCAGAACGACGCCAATGACGATAACTCGACGGAACTTCGGCTCCTTCAGCGTGGCCCACAGGCCACGCCCCGGCGCGGCCTCAAGGGCCCGACCAATTTCGGCCAACGCGCTTTCGGCATAGTCCTGACCGCCGAACTGCAGCAGGATCTTGCGGCTCTCGTCGAGGCGTCCCCGTTGGGCCAGCCATCGCGGGCTTTCCGGGATCAACAGACAGCCGAGTAGAAAGGCCACCGACGGCACGGCCGCTGCGGCGAACATCCATCGCCAGCCCAACTGGCCATTCCAGGACGCGGCGATCTGCGCGAAGGTCGCGTCGGCGGCGACAGGCTTTGCGATCAGCCAGTTGACGATCTGCGCTCCGAGAAGCCCAAGAACGATTGCGATCTGGTTGAGGCAGACCAAGCGCCCGCGGCTTGCGGCGGGTGCGATCTCGGCGATGTAGAGCGGCGACAGGCCCGAGGCCATGCCGATCGCGATACCGCCCGCCATGCGCCACAGGACAAAACTGTTGAAGTCATGGGCCGCTGCGGTTCCGAGCGAGGTCAGGGTGAAGATCAGGGCCGAAATCAAAAGCGCCCGCTTGCGGCCCAGATAGTCAGCCAGATAGCCCGACACCATGGCTCCGGCCAGACAGCCGATCAGGGCGCAACTGACAGCCCAAGCCTGGTCTGTAGGGGCTGTGATTGCAAAATAGGACTCATAGAACGGCTTGGCACCGCCGATCACGACCCAATCATAGCCAAAGAGAAGGCCGCCCAGGGCTGAGACCGCCGCGGCGATCCAGACCGCGCCAGATGCGCCGGCTGGAATGGCTGTTGAACCCGAATGGGAACCCGTATCCATCGTATGCATTCTAAAGCTTCCCTATCCGCCCACCGTCCGCGACGATGCCTTCCCCCGTAATGAACCCGGCACCCTCGGACGCGAGGAACCGCACGACCGCAGCGATCTGGTCGGGCTGGCCGATATCGGCCGGATCAATGACTTCGGCCCCCGACCGGATGTTTGGGCTCGCGCGCAGCATTTCGGTATCCACGGCGCCCGGCAGGACCGCATTGACCCGGATCCCAAGGGGCTTGCCCTCGATCGAGGCCGAACGCGTCAGGCTGAGCATGCCGGCCTTGGCTGCCGCATAGGGCGCCACCAGCGCCGAGGTGCGGTGCGCGTGGACAGAGGCCACGTTCACCACACAGCCACCGGGGCGCATGACCCTCAGCGCGTGTCCGGTAAACAGCGCGGCGCCAACCAGATTGACGTCCAGCAGAGTGCGCCAGTCAGCCGCCGTAAGCTCGCTGATGGGCCTGTAGATCATCATGCCGGCGACATTGACGATGACGTCCAGCGCGCCGAATTCCGACATCGCGAAATCAACGGCTTCAGCGACAGCAAGCTCGTCACTGATGTCCCGCGACAGGCATGCAACCTCGCTCGCGCCGGCCGCCAGAAGAGTTTCGGTCGCCGTACCGTCATCCTTGCGCTTGTCGACGAGGAGGATCTTGACCCCCTCCTGCGCGAAGGCCCGGGCCACAGCCAGACCGATGTCGCCCTGCCCGCCCGTGATCAGAACGCTACGAGTTACCATTCACGAAGCTCCCCTTGCGGCCCGCGCCATGCCGGATTGCGCCAACGATGCGGATTGCGGGCCATTTCCCGAACGGCGTCCTCATCGATCTCGACCCCGAGACCTGGCCGCTGGGGGATATCAACACAGCCGTCGCTGACCGCGAAGATTTCCGGGTTCTTCACCAGGGTCACCAGATCCTGGGATGGGCCGTTGTAGTGAATCCCAAGCGACATCTCCTGCATGACGAAGTTGGGGGTTACGGCTGCCAGATGGAGGCAACTGGCCAGGGCGATCGGACCAATTGGACAGTGGGGCGCGAAGGCCACGTCATAGGTCTCCGCCATCGCGGCGATACGCAGGCATTCAGAGATCCCACCGGCATGAGCCAGGTCCGGTTGGGCAATATCGATCGCGCCTGACTCAAAGAAAGGGCGGTAATCCCAGCGGCTATAGAGGCGCTCGCCCATAGCCAGGGGCACAATGGTATGCGCGGCCAGTTGGGAGATCGCAGCTGGGTGCTCACACAGCAGGACTTCCTCAGCAAACAGCGGATGCAGAGGCTCGATGGCGCGAAGCATCTGACGCGCCATCGGTTTGTGAACACGGCCGTGGAAATCGATGCCGACATCCAGGCCTGTCGCCCGGATCGCGCCGAGCCGCTCCACTAGCCCGTCAACCTTGCTCCAGCTGTCGAGCCAGCCGATGTCTCCGGTCGCATTCATCTTCACGGCGCTGAAGCCCTGAGCCAGCCGCGCCTTGGCCTGGGCGATGACATCCTGAGGATTGTCCCCGCCAATCCAGGCATAGACGGGGATGCGATCACGCACCCGCCCGCCCAGAAGCTCGTAGAGGGGGACACCCAGCTTGCGGGCCTTGATGTCCCAAAGCGCCTGATCGATCCCCGAGATCGCCGATAGCAGGACCGGCCCGCCCCGATAGAAACCGAGGCGGTGCAGAGTCTGCCATGCATCTTCAATGCGCGCAGAGTCATGACCGATCAGACGGTCACGCGCCGCATCAAGGGCCCCGGCTACGGCCTCGCCATGTCCTTCAAGCGTGGCCTCGCCCCACCCAACGGCGCCCTGTTCGGTTTCGATCCGCACGAACAGCCAGCGCGGCAGCACGGGAAGACATTCGATGCGGGCGATCCGGTCGGGCCGTCCACTTCCTGCGGCATGATCCTGCGCCAGCGGCGGCGAACTGACCGCATGCGCTCCATTGCGGAGATTTTCCATCAAGGCCGCCTTCCCTACCCCTTCGTCGGTGCCACCGGTGTTGTGACTTGAGCGACACCTAGAAGATTTTCTGGACGAAGGTCAATTATAAATCATATTTTTAAGCGAGTGGATTGCAGGAGCTAGACCATGGACACAGTGGCGATCAGGAGCAGCGGGCGAGACCAGCTCGGCGAGGGTCCGGTTTGGGACAGCCGCCTGGGCGAGCTGCTGTGGGTCGATATTCTCGCCGGGTCGATCAACCGGCTGCATCTTGAAACTGGGACTCAGTCGCGCGTGTCGGTCCACGAAATGGTTGGCTGGATTATTCCAAGGCAGGATCGAGCTGATCATATCGTCGGCCTGGCCAGCGGCTTTGCCGTGCTGGATCTCGCCACAGGGCGCTCGATCCCCATTGGCAATCCCGAACCCGACCGCATCGGCAACCGGCTAAACGACGCCAAGGTTGACTGTCGGGGAAGGATCTGGGCCGGGTCCAAAAGTGACCTGGACAACGTTGTGGCGGGCGCGCTTTACCGCCTCGACACAGACATGGCCTGGCAGCGCATGGACGACGGATACGGCGTCACCAATGGCCCGACCTTCAGTCTTGACGGCCAGACCATGCTCCATACCGACAGCGCGGCGCGGACCATCTACGCCTTTGATTTCACGGAAGACGGCTCGCTGGGCGAGCGCCGCGTATGGCTGAAGTTTGAAGATGAATGGGGCTATCCTGACGGGATGACGACCGATGCGGAAGGCTGCATCTGGATCGCTCACTGGGACGGCGCCCGCATTTCCCGCTTTTCGCCTGACGGCCAATGGATGCGCTCCATCGTGCTGCCGGCCCGTAACATCACGAGCTGTGCCTTTGCCGGACCTGAACTGGACCGCCTGTTCGTCACCTCTTCCACCCTGGGCTGTGAGGATGACCCTGCGGCGGGCGCATTGTTCGAAGTTGATCCCGGGGTCCGAGGCCTCGAGCCGAGCCGCTTCCGAGGCTGATCCCGGCGAACCGGGTCGGCCAAATAGCCTTCCCGGTTCAAGCGCCCCCAATTGCGCACTAAGGATAATCAAGTCGTGCTGACTTCGCCTGATGTTCCCGCTACTCCTGTCGGCATGGGCAAGCCTGACGACCAAACGACCACCCCGGCCAATTCAACGGAAAACGCGCCGGTCCGGAACCTTACAGCCAGGATTGTGCACGACCTTGGCCGGGCCATCGTCACCGAGCAGTTCACCAGTGCGACGGGCTTTCCGTTCGAGTCGCAGCTCTGCGAACAGTACAACGCCAGCCGCCCCGTCGTGCGCGAAGCGGTGAAGATGCTTACGGCAAAAGGCTTACTGCGTCCGCGTCAAAAGGCCGGCACGGTCGTCCTGCCCGAGACGCACTGGAACCTTTTGGACCCGGATGTCCTGAAGTGGCTTCTTGAGCGCGAGTTCTCGATCGATCTGCTGATTGATTTCACCGAGATCCGCATGTCCATCGAACCCCGCGCCGCCGGCCTGGCTGCTTACAGTTCAACTGGCCCACAGCGTCGAGACATCATCCATGCCATTGAACGCATGATGGCGGCAGAACGGGGCGAGGACGACCCACTGGAAGCCGATATCGCCTTCCACGTCGCGGTCCTGGAAGCCAGCAACAACCGCTTCATGCGGCAGTTCCAGGACCTCACGGAAAGCACTCTGCGCTTCAGCATTCGCCGGACCAATGCCTATGCCGGCGTATCCCGAGCCAGCGCGATTGATCACAAGCGTGTGGCCACGGCGATCATTGAGGGCGACCCGGCAAAGGCCAACCGCCTTATGCGGGATCTGATCCAGGGTGCCCTGGATCTCCTGCTCAAAGCGGGTGGACACGCAAAGCGCCCGGCACTCTTATAAATAATATATCTTTATCACCAAGGCTCTGCCCGGGGCCCTAAGGCGCAAGGCCTACTCAGCCAAGCTCAGCTCCGACGCGAATGCGCTTACACGCGCACTGGACCTGACCTGCCCCTAAGAACCTGGAACGGTTTGAGCTAGGGTTTTTCGTTCTGCAGCAAAGGCTGCAAGCCAGCAGCAGCGAGGTGACTAGCGCGTAGACGGCCAGGTCTGCACGCCTGCGCAACGTTGACGCTGCGCGATCATCCTGACCCCAAAACAAAATCACCAAGCCACAGAAATCATTACACTTTTATCGAAATCTAGACGTGAGCGAAACGCGCTGCGGACGATCTTAAGTTGGTTTGGTCTTTCTGCGGCCGGTCTTAAGTTGGGACCGCAAAGTTGTCGAAAACGCCCTACTAAGGGATTTCAAAGCCTTATCCGGTCGGCGTTAAGTTGGCCCCACAGTTTTTGCAGGAGCCCTTTCCGACCTGATGGCTTCATCAGGGTCGGGCGAAAAATGCTCCAACTAGCCAGCCCAGCGGATCCCCAGCTGAAAGTGTCGCCGTTGGCCCGCGAACAGACCATCGGTCCGGGCCGAGATGAAGCGAGAGTCGGCCAGGTTCTGGCCAGCCAGGAACACGCTCCAGGCCTTGTGTCCGGGATTCCAGGTCATGGCCATCGAGTAGGTCGTGTGTGCCGGAACCAGCCCGACCATACCATCACTCGACGGTGTCTCAGTGTTGGCGGCGTCGGCGAACTGCTCCCCCACGTGGGTCAGACCAATTCGCAAGGCCAGGCCGCTCGCAGTCTCCAGGCCGGCGCCAAGTTCGGCCATCGTCCGGGGCGCATAGGGAATGCGCTTGCCCTTGACCTTGGCCTGGCCCTCTCCAACGTCGCTGAGAAACACCGCCTCGGGGAGAAGGGTCAGGGAGGCGCTGACCCACGGGTTGTCGTCCCACCCCCGCACCTTGCCGAAATCGGCGTGCATGGACAGTTCCGCGCCCGCGTGACGCGCGCGGCCGGCGTTGACGACCGACCCGCTCGGCAGGCCGAGCAGCGGGCCCGAGACAATGAGCTCGCTGAAGTTCATGGCGTACAGGGTGGCCTCCAGGCGCAGGCCGGCTCCTGGCCGGGCGCGCAGGCCAAGCTCGGTGTTGACGCTCTCTTCCGGGCGCACCTGATTGGCGGGCAGAAGCGGATCCACGTCGCGATCCGGGCGCGGTGGCGCAAAGCCCTTGTGAGCCCCGGCGAAGATCTCGGCGCGCGGCGACACGCGCCAGGTCAGGCCCGCTCCAGGAAGCATGATCGTCTGCGCCTTCGAGATCGACATCCCACGCGGCGTGAAGTTGGCGATGACTGAGGTGTTCCGGGTCTGGATCGACTCCGACCTCAGGCCGACGCTGACTGCGACGGATCCCAGCGTCACGGTGTCGAGCCCGTACAGGGCCAGGGCGTCGGTTTCGATGAGGTTGTGGTCACGTAGCAGCGTCCCAGCCGTTCCTTCGCGAGCGGTCGGCGTCAGCCCGTCATAGCGTCGGCGATCGACGTCCTCGTGATGCTTGCGAAAGCCGAGGACGGCTTCATGCCGCGCGCTCCACAGATCGCCCTCAAGGAAGGCGCGGGCTTCCACGCCGCGAAACTGGAACTCGCGCGGGCGCATCTTGTTGCCGCAGAGGTGGGCCCAGCCCTCATAGTCCAGTCGCCGCGCGCCGACGCAGCCTGTCTCGGGCCGCGCGATCATGGTGTCGATCGAGGTATCGGTTTGCCGATAGGAGGCGCGGAAGGTGTGGGCGTCATAGAGTTGAATTCGCGTCCGGAACGATGGCGACCAACGGGCGTCATGGATGAGCTGGACGGCTGTTCGCCTCAGCTCGAAACGGTCGTTCTCGAACGGATTGCCATAAGGGTTTTCGGCATAGCGGCGGGCGTCGAGACCCGCCTCGGTGAGACGGCTGGCCTCGGCGTGATGAGTGAGCCTGGCCGTCAGGCCGTGACGGTCGGAAAGCGCCCATTCTCCCTTGAGCGCCGCCTCGCCATAGCGGGTCTCATGGCCCTGACGAATGCCCTCGCCGCTTTTGGTCTCCGCATCGAAAACCAAGCCGCCGCGTTCCGATCCCGCGCCTACCGAGATCTGGGCAGACTCATAACCGCGGGTCCCGAAAACCAGTTCCGCACTGGCGGCGCGGGAACGGGGCACAGCGCGGGTCACGAAATTGACCATTCCCCCCAGGCTCTGGGGGCCGTCCAGGATCTCGCCAGAGCCCTTCAGGATCTCGATCCGCTCAATCCGGGCCAAGGATGGACTGTAGTGGGCCGAAGGCTCGGAATAGGGCGCGGGCTGGATCGGCATCCCGTCTTCCAGCAACAGGGTGCGGCCCGAGCGCCTGGGCGTCAAACCGCGCACGGAGATGTTCAGTTTCAGCCCGAAAATGTCCTCGTCCACGACCTGCACGCCCGGTGAGAGTCGCAGCACATCCTTGACGCTGAGCGGCCTTACGGCGTCCAGGTCACCCCGTCCGACCACGAAGCTGGAGCCGGGACTGTCAGGCCGAAGGATTGCGCCCGTGACGATGACGGCTTCGGTCTCACCGGCCTCGGCTTGAGCGGCCGCTACGCCAGGCCAGGCGATCAGGGCCAGAGCCATGATCGACGTTGTCAGCCCTTCTTGCCCGGCCATCCTGCCCTCACCTCGCTTGCGCGCGGCCATTCAGTCTTTCTCGTCCTCGTCCTCGTTCTCGAACTGGAACGGGCTGAAGGCGGCCTGGGTCAGGCGCGGATAGGGCGACGACCAGCCTTTGACATCGTGCCAGACGATGCGGTTGAGTTCCGC
The DNA here is from genome assembly GCF_058681425.1 of Caulobacter sp. AVps18. Taxonomy (NCBI): domain Bacteria; kingdom Pseudomonadati; phylum Pseudomonadota; class Alphaproteobacteria; order Caulobacterales; family Caulobacteraceae; genus Caulobacter; species Caulobacter sp. AVps18. Next base: position 2,093,805 of record NZ_CM178737.1, on the reverse strand, counting down.
AGTCGGTACGTCGTCAGGGACGGCGAAGTTCATCCGCGCAGAGGCCAAGGCGCCTTCGCGACGGGGGCCCGTCAAGGCCGTCGCGGCGGGGTTCAGTTCCAGTATGCTCTGGCTGGGCGTGATCGCCTTGAAGGGGCGCAGATCGGGCGTGTCCTGAAAGCTCGCCCGCATGTCCGTAGCGATCAGGTTGAAGAGTGAAAGGCTGGGCAGGCCCAGGATCAGCTCAATGCTCTTCAGCATGCTCTGGTGTGAGTACATGGTCGAATCGACGGACTGACGGCGGATGTAGGGGCTGATCGCCAGGGCGACCGTGCGATGGCCGTCCACGTGATCGACGCCATTCTGCGAGTCGTCCTCGACGACGAAGATCGCCATTTTCGGCCAGAACTTCGAGGCCGTCAGCGCCTCAACCACTTGCCCGAGGGCCAGGTCGTTGTCCGCCACCATGGCCTTGGGCGTGTTGGCGCCGGGCTTCGTGCCGCTGGTGTGATCGCTGGGCAGCAGCATGACGGTCAGGTTCGGCATCGAACCCTTGGCCTCGTACGCCTTCAGCTGGTTGATGAAGATCCGCGCGCGAACGACATCGGGAATGCTCATGCTGTAGGCGGGAAAATTGCGCACGAGCGAGCGATCCAGGGGCGGAATCGGCGATCGGGTGTCGAAGGTGTTGGCAAACTGGTCGCCAGCCTGCCAGCGCTGGAACAGCGTGGCGCGCTGGTTTGGCGTTTCCTCAAGCGCGCCGGGCGCGTACTCGCCAAATACGGCGACGCTTTTGCCCTTGGCCAGGGCGGCGTCCCAGATAAAGCCGCCCGACGAATAGGCGAGCGGGTCGCTGCCATCAAAGGGATAGGATCGCCCTGAATAGCCAGGCCACAAGGTGTAGCTGACCTCATTGCCCTGGGTGACCCACTGGTGGCCATTGGCGCTGTTGCCACCGGTCGCGTAGAAATTGTCCAGAAGCGTGAAGTCCCGGGCAAGGCGACGCTGGTTGGGTGTGACGTCTTCGCCGAACATGACCAGGCTGGGGTCGCCATTGCCGCGCTCAAGGTCGCCGAACAGTTGGTCGTAGGTGCGATTTTCCTTGATGATGTAGACAACGTGCTCGATGGGCGACGGCTCGCCCGACCGCAGGGGTATGGCGCGCGGGGCGGCGTTGGGATCGGGCTGTGGCGCAACCGCGTCACGGAAGGCCATGCGGTTGTTCTCGGCGACGGCGGCAGTATAGCTCGCCAGTTGGGCCGCATCGGGCATGGCCACCACGTGTGCGCTGCCTCGGTTGGCGTGCACAAAGCGGCGCCCGGGCCCTTCGTTCTGTCCCGACCCGACGCCCAGCAAGGTCGCCACGACCATCTGGGTCTCGTCGGCGTTCAAGCTCACCGAGACCGGATACCAGCCCGTCGGGATCAGGCCGGAAATGCGGCCCGCCTCGAGATCATAGACCAGCACAGCATTGATCCCGCCGCAGGCGATGAACAGCCGCTTTCCGGCCCGGTCCAAGGTCATGCCGGCCGGCGCGACGCCCTTCACGGCCTGGGCGAATGGCTGCAACGTGATCGTCCGCGTCACCTGGCGTGTGCGCGAGTCGATGACAGAGATGCTGTCGTCGTTGGTGTTGGCGACGTAGAGCAAGCCGCGCGGGGCATCGAGCGCCAGGGCCGTCGGATGCCGGCCGACGCCGATACTCGCCAGGCTCTCGCCCGTTTTCAGATCGACCACCCGGATTGAGCCGGCCAGGGCGACGCCGCGAGCGTCGATCGCTACCCGGTCGGCTTCGGGCTTGAGGCCGGTTGGCGCACTCAGAACTCCCGCCGCAGCGGCCTCGCCGCCCCAGTTGGCCACATAGGCGACATCGCCATGGGCGGCGACCGCGACCGGAGCCACGCCGACCTGAATGCGACGGGTCTCGCCGGTGGCCAGGTCGCTGATCGCCAGGGCGTTGTCGAACGTCAGGGGCGAGAGCGCACGCTTGCCATGAACGATGGGCGCCCCGACATTGTGGGCGCCGAGACTGGCGCCCAGCTTGACCACGCCATCCGCAACGTCGGTGTTGGGCCTGGCCAGGAACACAGCGCCCGGCTGACCCTTGCGGGTCTCGACCAGACTGACCAGCGGCTTGCCGGCCCCGTCCAGTGTCAGACCCCGGATGCCGCCCACGCCGCCCAACGCATGGCGCTTCACCACGCGGTTGCCCAGCCAATCAAGCTGGTAGAGATGGGTGCGAGACAGCACCCACAGGGCGCCGTCCTGACCGAACACCGCGCCTTGCACCCGTCCCGTGAACACCGTCTGCACGCCGGCCGGTGTGATGGCCTGACGGGTGGTTATGACCCCTCCGTCCTGAACGGCCCGCACCGGCTTGTCCAAGGTCTGGGCGGCTGAGGGGCCCGCGCTGGTCAGGCCGAGCGCCAAGACGGAAGCGCTCGCCAGAAGGACGACGATTTTGAAGGCAGGCATGGCGAGCATCCTAGTAGTGGCCGGGTGGCAGGCGGATCAGAGGTCGCGGGTGCGGACTTCGATTTCGGTCTTGCAGCGCGAGGCCGGGTCAGCTGGAGCATCGACGGTTCGGAAAGCGGCGACCCAGTCGCCAGACCCAACGGTCGATCGGATGTAGCCCCGCTTGTTCCCGTCGAGATAGTCGACGTGCGGATTGAAGGATTTCGCGTCGTCCAGCGCCCCTGCCCAGGGACAGTTGGACGACACTGACGTGCCGCAAAAATTGTGTCCGACCCGAGCCGATTGCGTATCAAACGGCCGTTGGTGGATGCGCATTGCGGCTGCTGCATGCCAGTCGCCGCTGAGCACCACAGGGTTGGAGACCCCGTCGGCCAGGGCGTCAATGATCCGCTGGCGCTGCACGCCATAGCCGTCCCACTGGTCCATATTGACCCTCGGAGCCTCAGGGGGCGCATTGTAGCGATAGGGCGCGAACCAGGTCTGTGACGCCAGAACGTTGAAGGCGGCGTCGGAACGCTTGAGGCTGTCCAGCAGCCAGCGCTCCTGGGCGGCACCGGTCATGGTCAGGGCGGGATCGTTCATCGCGTCGCAGGCGGCGTCGCCGGGGAAGCCCTGACCACACGGCTGGTCGGAGCGGAACTGGCGTGTGTCGAGCAGGTGGACGAGCGCGGGGCCGAAGCGGAAGGCCCCATACATCGGCAAGCTGGCCTCGATACCCCGGATCGCCGGAGGCCGGTCGATCGGCATATGCTCGTAATAGGCCTTCAGCGCGGCCAGCTTGCGGACCTTGAATTCCAGCAGGGTCTGCTGATCCGGGTCTTCAGGAATGTCCCCGGCCCAGTTGTTATCGATCTCGTGGTCGTCCATTGCCACGATCCACGGAGCCGCTGCGTGCGCGGCCTGCAGACTGGGATCGCCCTTGTACAGAGCGTAGCGGTTCCGATAATCCCAGAGCGACTTGATCTCCGGGCTGTTGTGCAGGCGCACGGTTTCGGATGTCACGTCCCGGTCGCCAAACTTGCGCGTGTTAACGCCGAGGCGGCCAATACCACCTTCATAGATGTAGTCACCCACATGGATGACGCAGTCGGGAGACCACTCGGCCATATCCGCAAAGGCGGCAAAGTGCCCGGACTCCCAGGCGTTGCAGCTGGCCAGCGCAAGCTTGGCCGTGCGATCAGCGGCGCTAGATGTTCTGGTGCGGCCTACTGTGCTTTGCGCATCACCGAAGCTGAACTGGTACCAGTATTCGCGGCCTGGCTGCAGTCCGTCGAGCTTGACGTGGATACTGTGGGCGTCGGCGTCCGAGGTCCAGGCGCGCCCCTCCCGGAAGACTTGGCGCTGCTCGGCGTCCAGCCAGACCGTCCAGCGCACTTCCGCCCGACCGCGCGGCATGCCGCCCCCACGAAGCGGATCCACCGCCAGTCGCGTCCAAAGGATCACGCTGTCCGGGCGCGGTGTGCCCGAGGCAATGCCGAGTGTGAACGGGTTGGCACCTGATGCGGCGAACACGTCGCGCGGCGTCAAGAGCGGCAGGGCCATCAGGGCCAAAAGCGAGTCACGACGCGAGAACATGAGCGATCCCATCCATTCAAGGAACCAGATGGTCCGGGGCGGCAGCGCCGCCCCGGACCGGGCTAAAGCTAGAACTTGGTCGCAACCGTAGCGTAGAAGCTGCGCGGCTTGCCTTCGAACGGATAGCCGTAGAAGTAACGGTCATCCTGGTTGGTGTATTCGCCGCGATTGAAAGCCGAGCCGTAGAAGTTGTTTCCAAAGCCCCAGCGCTCGGCGTACTTGGTGTCGAGCAGGTTGACGACGCGGAACTGCAACCTGTGCTGCAACTCATCGCCGAGCAGATAGGTGACGGTGGCGTTGACAACCGTGTAGTCGCCGAAGTTGTAGCGGTATCGGGCGACACCCGTATCAGCGCCACGACCATTGACGGCCGGCCTGGTGGTACCCGGAATAGCCGGCCCGCCGGTGGCATACTCAGGGCCCTGGAAGCGCGGCAGCAGCTGAACCTTCAGGCGCTTGTCCTTCGAGGTCCAGTCGAGTGAGGCCGTGGCGAACCACACAGGCGTTTCACTCAACTGCTCGCCCTTGCGCGAACCAGCAGCCAGCGACGAGTCCTGGTTGGTATAGCCGATATTGGCGTGCCACTGGTCGCCCAGCTGCAGGTCGAACTCGGCCGTCCAGCCATTGATCTGGTTGATCGCGCTGTTGTTGAAATAGGTATCGACCGGCACGTTGACGCCGTTGTCGGTCACGATCAGCGGGCGACCCGACGTGGTCGAAATGCGATTTGTGACCTCGGTCTTGAACGCCCCGACCTCGGCAAACACCTGGACAGGGCCGAAGTCATGAGAGTAACCGAGCGCGGCGTTGTAGGTTTCCGTCTCCTCAGGCAACAGGGCCGAATTGCCGACGACCGTGAAGGCCGCCCCTGCCACTGCCGTCGGCGGGCGCGGGTTGTTGATATAGAGCTCGTTGGTCTGGGGCAGGCTGTAGGAGGTGCCGCCGTTGGCGCGCACATAATAGTCGGTCAGGAAGGGGTGCTTGACGCCAAACTTCCAGATCGACTTGCTATCGAAAGCGTCAGAGAAGTCGGTCCGTACAGCGACCGAGATCTTGGTGTCGGGGCTGAAGGGCAAGGTCGGGTGAAGATCGACGAACACGCCAGTGGTCGACGAGTCGTTGTTGGGCACGGCGAACCGGGCGTCTGAGTCGTCCTTGTAGGACACCCACTGAACACCGCCGACGGCCTCCAGATAGCGGTTGAACTTTATCGTCGCCCGGGCGGTGCTGCCCATTTCGACAAAGCCGCTCTTGAACTGGTTGCTCTTGCCAAAGCCATGGGCGAAGGCGGGCTCAACAGTGCCCGTATAGGCACCCAGAGGCACCAGGCGCGTCGACACTCCAGAGCCGTTGACGACGTTGGCCACAGGACAACCTGTCCGGATGCGACAAACGACGGGATAGAGCTCGGCGTTCCAGAGCTGTGGGTTGGAATAGTAGGCCGAGGCCTCGGTCAGGATATTGTCGCTCCAGCGCTTGCTGAACGACGCGTCCATGATCGGAAAGCGCAGGGTATTCGGCGAATAGGATTCGCCAGATGGGAAGGGGTCCTGGAACCAGCTTTCAGTGTAGAGGGCGTTGGCGCGGAACTCGGTATTATCGTCGATCTTCCAAAGATACTTGACGCCAACATGGTTCTTATTGAGCGGATAGTCCTGCACGCCACCTGAGAGAGCGACGTTGTCGGTAAACAGGGTCGGATCAAAGATCCGCGGGCCATCGGTGGCCAGCATCGAGCCGTAGACCATCAGCGAATGATTGCCGTCTTCGTCGAGCGGGAAGCTGTAATTGCCCCAGACTTCCCGGGTCTGAAACGACCCGTAGGATACCCCGAAGTCGCCCTTGCGCGTGCCGTCGGGCTTCTTGGTGACGACATTGACGACGCCGATGCCGCCGTTGGACCCGAAATAGAGGCTGTTGCCGCCCCGGAACACTTCGATGTTCTCGACCATGTGATTGTCGATGGTCGTGGCACCCCAGATGTTTTCAAGCACGGGGCCGCGGTCATAGAGCGGCACGCCGTCAACCGCCACCAGGGTGTCACGGTCGCCGCCGCCATCGAGACGGATCGTGTATTCACCCTCGTCTGGCGAATAGCCGATGTTCACGCCCTTGACGAGAAACTGCACCGCTTCGGCGAAGTTGATCGCGCCGCTCTGCTCGACGCGGTCGCCGCTGATGACCTGCACGTCGGTGCCGTACTGCGCCAACTCCTTAGCGACAACCGTGGCCTGCGCGGCTTTGCGTTCGCTGGTGATGGTGACGGCGGAAACCTGGGTTTCCTTCGACGAAGCCGGCGTTGCATCGCCAACGCTCGCGACTGCGGCGTCCTGGGCCAGCGCCAGCGAAGGCATCGCGCTCGATAGCAGAAGCAACGGCAGCAAGTGCGCCCTGGTAAGTTTGACGATTGGTCCCGCCATGATGTGTCCCCTTACATCTCTGAAATATTTTCAGTGTCGCTGCGAAAATCGAGATGGAGGGCGCGCTTCCGGCAGGCCGACCCCTCATTTTTGGAGGCATACGGGCGGCCAGTGACGGATCGATGAAAACTTTGTGGGAAGTTAATGAACATATTTCATTTTGGCGGCGCACATGTATGAGGGTGAGCCATCCCTCATCCGAGCGTTGCGGACCCATGACCCAAAACCACCTTCACTTCGCGCCTTTCGCGAATGGGCCGTCCGCCCCTGACGCCAGAACCATGGTGGAGAGTGCTGCCGGGATCTTGCTGGACTGGGACGGGTGCGTCGCGCACGATGACGAGCCCCATTCAGCGGGGGTAGCCTTCCTGCGCCGCTATGCCGACAGGATCGCGATCCTGTCCAACAGCTCAACCCTGTGGCCCAGCGATATCGAGCGCCGCCTGACGGGTCTTGGGATCGCCATACCCGCCGAACGGATCGTTCTGGCGGGACACAATGCCCTCCTGCTCGCCGCACGCCTCGGGCTGGCGACCACGGTGTTCGGCAATTCGCACATGAAGGCCCTGGCGCGGCAACTGGGCATCGACCAGGTGGCCGCCGACCCAGCCATAATTGTCCTGCTGCGCGACACCAAATTCACCTATTCGCGACTGAAGCTCGGGGCCAACGCCCTGGCCCGTGGCGCGCGCCTGATTGTCGCCAACCCCGATCTGACGCATCCCGGCCCGAGGGGAAGCACAGTGCCCGAGACCGGGGCGCTCTTGGCGGCGTTCGGCGCCTGCGTGCCATTGGACCAGGTTACGCTCGACGTGATCGGCAAGCCCCACGCCCAGATGTTTCACATCGCATGCAGAGCTTTGGAGCTTCAACCCAGTCAGGTTCTGATGATCGGCGACAATCCGCTGACAGATATCGAAGGCGCGCGGCGGCTTGGGATACCGGCCCTGCTGGTCAGTCCTGGCTCTGCGCTCGGATTAGGCGATCTCTGCTAACACGCTGCATTAAAACCGCTTGAGCGACAGCACGTCAAAGGTTTCACGGAGCGTGGTGGTCGCGCGCTCATAGTCCGCCAGGGCCAGCGCGGCGATCAGCGTATCGATCACGCAGAGCTGAGCGATTCTGCTGGTCATGGCTTCGGTGCGAAACATTGTCTCGCGGGCCATGGTGAACAGGGTGATGTCGGCGTGGGACTGGATCGGTGATCGCGCATAGTTGGTCAGCGCAATTGTTGTCGCGCCGGCCTCCTTGGCCAACTGGGTCGCCACCACGGTCTCATGCGTCGAACCTGTGTGGGAAATGGTCAGCACCGCAACGTCCGGCCCTGTGCGCGACGCGCTGATGGCCTGAATATGGCTGTCGGTCACAGCCTTGGCGTCCAAACCAATGCGCAGCATCCGATAATGGGCGTCCTCGGCGATGGGAGCGGAAGACCCGATCCCATAGATCTCGATGCGCTTTGCTTTGCGGATCGCCTCGACGGCCGCCGCGACGGATTTGGGATCAAGGACGCTCATCGAGTCGCGCAAGGCCTGGATTCCGGCATGGAACATCTTGCGGCAGATGGCTTCGACATCGTCGGTTCTGGCGAGGTCTTCCTGGATGTATTGCACCGGCTGCACGACGGCCTGAGCCAGCGACAGCTTCAGCTGCTGAAATCCCGACAATCCGAGATTCTGGCAGAAATTGACGACACTCCCCTGGCTTGATCCGGTCTGCTCCGAGAGCTCGGTCACCGACATCCGCATGACAGCGTCTGGCTGGCTGAGGATGAAGTCGGCGATGAGGCGAGAGGTGGGCCCCAGGGTTTTGTAGGTCGATTGGATACGCGCGATCACGTTGTGCACAGGCGTATGGCCGGTGGCCCGCGGCCGCGACTTTGCTGGATTAGACCTCTGGTCCGACACGTGCGCCTGCTTTCAGCCCACTATAGGGCGAGATCATTAGGTGTGGTCACTTTGCACGGCCAGAGCACTCGACCTGGGCAAGGCGCCCCGGCTCAGCCTGCACGGGAACCATGACGCGCTTCAACCACCTTGTCGCCTTGGCCGACAAGGTTTGAGATATACTCATTTTATAAAAGGTCAAACCTGAGACGCCTTCATAACGCCGTCACAAGCCGGCGCTAGTTTCCCCAAGCTCGGCAAACTTGGAGACGTTGGCATGCGACGCTTGATACTGGCGCTAATTCTAATGGTTCTGGCTCCGTCGGTCGCAGCCGCTGCGGCGGTCGAGCGTCCTTTGAATGTGATCCTGATCCCGGCCGACGGCGGCACCGAAGCGGGTACCAAGGCTGACTATCAACCGCTGTTCAACGCCATTTCCCGCTCCAGCGGTCTTAAGTTCGAGATCCGCGTAGGCCAGTCCTACGGGGCCGTGGTCGAGGCGCTGTGCAACGGCACCGCTGACATCGCCTTTGTCGGACCCGTAACCTACATCCAGGCCAACAAGCGCCGCTGCGCCGAGTTGCTGGCTGTCGCAGTGGAGAAGGGCCAGTCGATCTACTATGCTGGCCTCTTTGCCAAGGCCGACTCCCCGATCAGGTCAATCAAAGACCTGAAGGGCAAGCGCGTGGCGTTCGGCGATGTGAATTCGACATCGTCCTTCGTCTATCCGATGGCCATGATCCTTGATGCGGGCCTGGACCCCATTCGTGATCTGAAGGACGTTCGCATGACGGGTAGTCACGCCAACAGCCTCGCCGCGCTCACCCAGGGCCAGGTCGACGTCGCCGCGCTCTCGTTCGACTCCTTTGACAAGGCCGTCCGTCAAGGTGCGGTCAAGGCCGACGGCGTCAAGGTCGTGGTGCGCAGCGATGCGATCCCCTATCCGCCGATCATCATGAACGCCCGTCTCGCCGCGCCGCTGAAGGCCAAGTTGAAGCTGGCATTCAAGACCGTTCACCTGGCGCCGGGCGTGACCCCCGACATGATCCGCGGCTATGGCGGCGGAAAGGTTGACCGGTACGACTCAGACTTCCCTGCCGCCAAGTTCAACGTGGCGGCCAAGAAGATGAGCCGACTGACCGACGAACTGAAAGGCGAGATCCTCAAGAAGTCGGCGCAGCGTTAACAATCATGATCGATTTCGAAGACGTGCACGTGCGCTATCCCGACGGCTGCGTCGCGCTCGGCGGTGTCAGCTTCCGGGTACCTCAGGGCCAGTTCTGTGTGGTCCTGGGGCCTTCGGGATCGGGCAAGTCCACCCTGCTCCGCACCGTCAACGGCCTCGTCACCCCGACCTCAGGCAAGGTCGCGATCGGCGGCCTGAAGGTGCAGCGAAAGACCCTGCCGACCCTGCGACCTACGATCGGCATGATCCATCAGCACTTCGGCCTGGTGGATCGGTTGTCCGCCGCAACCAATGTTGTCTGCGGCGCGCTGCCGGCGATTTCTCTGATGCGGGCGGTGCTGGGCCTGTTTCCCAATAGCTATCGCCGCAAGGCCTGTGACCTGATGGCGGCGGTAGGACTTGAACCCGAGCATCTGCGGCGCCGGGTCAAGGATATGTCGGGGGGGCAACAGCAGCGCGTCGGCATCGCGCGCGCCTTCATGCTCGATCCCGGCGTCGTCTTGGCCGACGAACCGGTGGCCAGCCTGGATCCGAAGATCAGCGCTGACGTGCTGGGCCTGCTGAAGGACCAGGCCAAGTTGCGCGGAGCCACTGTCCTGTGCAGCCTGCACCAGATCGACCTGGCGCGCGCGTTCTCGGATCGCATCATCGCCCTGGGCGGCGGCCGCGTCGTGTTTGACGGTCCTCCGGATCAGCTGACGGCCGAACATCTTGGCCGGATCTATGGTGAGATCGCTTTGTCCGTCGCGCCCGCGCGCCCCGCTCTCGCCCAGCCGGAGCCGGTATCGTGACTGCGTCCTCTCCGCTGCCCGCGCGGCAGGACTGGCGGTTTCCCCCGCCCTACAACGCCCGCGGGCTGGGCATCGTCCTGATTGCGATACTCGTGCTGCTGTTCACCGGCGCGCGCGTTGAGATCGACCGAATGCTGGTCCTGTCAGGTGACGGACTGCTGGCCGCAGTCGGCTTGAAGGAGGATTCCCAGGTCGCCAAGGGATTCGCCACGATCGGACAGCAACTGTTTCCCCTGGTGATCGCCGAGCGCACCGAAATCAGCCGCATCGAGAATTTCGACCCCGCCCATCTCCCGGCTTTGGCCCGCCTGGAAACAGTCGAAAGCACCGTCGAAACGCTCAACCCGGACACGCTCCAGATCGATCGCTCCATCGAACGCGTGCACTATATCGTGGAGCCGTTCGGCTATTTGCGACATGTCGCGCTCAAGCTGGTCGAGACTCTCGAGATCGCGCTTTGGGGAACGGCTCTAGCGATCGTTCTCGCTGTACCCCTGGCGATCCTGGGTGCCCGCAACCTGACGCCGCACCCTCTGGTCTACTTTGCCGCGCGCACGATCGTCAGCTTCTTGCGATCCGTACCCGAACTGATCAGCGCGCTGTTCCTGGTCCTGGCCTATGGCTTTGGCCCAATCGCCGGGGTGCTGGCCCTGGCCTTCCACGCCGCAGGATTTCTGGGAAAATTCTACGCCGAGGACATCGAAAACGCTGACCCGAGGGCCCAGGAAGCGCTCGGCGCCATCGGCGCGAGCCGCCTCAAGGTGCTTGTCTATGCAATCCTGCCCCAGGTAGCGCCACAGTATATAGCCTATACACTTTATGTACTGGACCGGAATGTTCGAATGGCGACCGTCATTGGCTTGGTTGGTGCCGGCGGCATTGGTCAGGAACTCAAGGGTCGGTACGACATGTACAATTACGGCCATGTTGCGACTATCTTGCTAGCGATATTTCTCCTGGTCGTTACCCTCGATCAGATATCAATTCGCCTCCGCCGACACCTGATAGACTGATGTCTCGGCTCTGAAACCATTCAGAGCCGAGCCAGCGCCGACCAAGGTCTACCATCCTTGTTTGAGAATCCCTTGGAATCCATGCCCATCATCCCATGGAATCCGCGCTCACGATCCCGCCGAATAGGCCAACAGGAAACCAAAAACGCGTCTCACCTTGGGGTGAGCGACCGCTTGGGTGTGCATGTCCCCGGTCATCGACAATGAGACAGATGTAGATCTCCAAACCACCGTAATCATTACGCTTTCACCCACCCCTTGCCCTGACTGGCGAACGGCGTGGTCAGTCTTAAGTTGGATTGGTCGTTCGGCGGCCAGCCTTAAGTTGGGACTGCCAAGTTGGCAAAAATCCGCTATTGAACGATTTCAATGCCTTAGCCGGTCCGCGTTAAGTTGGCCCGACACAACCTGACGCTGGCAAAAATGAGACGCAGCCTTAAACCCAAAACAGGCTGGAGCCTCTCTGTGCGCCCCTATTGGGGCGTGTCGGCCGCTGGTACCGAGCGGTAGCTGAACTGGCGAACTCCAGGAAGAACCTGTTACCGGCAGCAGAAGACGCTCTGCAAGCATGGACTGCAAATCAAGTGGAGCAGGGTCGGACTAGCGCCAGGTGCAGACATTAGCTCAACGGCAAAAACGGGCGTTGTGAACGACCCAACCGAAAAACGGTAGAAGCAACAGGCCCACCACGTTCATGCCAAGAGCACACGATCTAGGCGCCGCGCTGCGGTCAAGTTAGACCGACAGCCAAGAGTAGTTTGGGGGCGACCGTGATCGTTGGGATTGATTTGGGCACCACCAATAGCGCGGTAGGCGTGTGGCGTGACGGCAAGGTCGAGCTCATTCCTAATAGCCTCGGCGCCAATCTGACGCCCTCCGCCGTCGGTCTGGACGACGACGGCTCGCTACTCGTCGGGATGGCGGCGCGTGAGCGCCAGTCGACCCACCCAAAACTGACCGCGACGACGTTCAAGCGCTACATGGGTACGGCGCGCACCACCCGCCTTGGCGATCGCGACTATCGCCCCGAAGACCTGTCGGCGCTTGTTCTGGCGAGATTGAAGGCCGACGCCGAAGCATATCTGGGCTCCTGCGTGACCGAGGCGATCATCACCGTTCCGGCCTATTTCAACGACAAGCAGCGCAAGGCGACACGCCGCGCCGGCGAATTGGCCGGGCTGAAGGTCGAACGCCTCCTCAACGAACCGACAGCGGCCGCCCTTGCCTATGGCATCCATGAATTGGACAACGAAACGCGCTTCCTGGTCTTCGACCTAGGGGGCGGAACCTTCGACGTCTCGGTCCTTGAGATCTTCGAGGGCGTCATCGAGGTGCGTTCGTCAACCGGTGACAACCGGTTGGGCGGCGAGGACTTCAACGAACTGCTGATCGAGCTGATGGTCTCGCGCTTCGCCAAGGAATGGGGAGCGGAGGCGCGCTCGCCCGAGCTGCGGGAGCGTCTGCGGGTGGCGGCCGAAAGGGCGCGTCGGGCGCTGACCGAGCGCTCTGAAGCCACCATGGAGACGCTCTGGAACGATCGCACATGGACCATGGACATCAGCGCGGCTGAGTTCGAAGCCAAGGCCGAAAAGCTGCTCAGCCGGCTTCGCGAACCGGTCTTGCGCGCTCTACGTGATGGTGAGGTTCGCGCTGATGGTCTCAAAGAGATCGTGATGGTCGGCGGTGCCACCCGCATGCCTGTTGTTCGCCGCGCCGTCACCAAGATGTTCGGTCGCTTCCCGGCGACCACCGTCCATCCCGACGAGGCCGTCGTTGTTGGGGCGGCGATCCAGGCTGGCCTCAAGGCGCGCGACGTGGCCTTGAAGGAAGTGGTTCTTACCGATGTGTGCCCCTACTCGCTTGGCGTCGACGTCGTGGAGACGGGCCCGGGCGGGGCAATGCGGCAAGGAATCTTTTCGCCGATCATTGAGCGCAACACGGTCGTTCCGGCCAGTCGTTCCAAAACCTTCTCACCGGCCCAGACGGGGCAGAAGGTCGTCGCATTCGGCATCTACCAAGGCGAGGCCCGCTTGGTGTCCGAGAACGTTAAGTTGGGCCAGGTCGAAGTCCCCGTGCCGCCGCGCCGCGCCGGCGAGGTCACGATCGAGTGCCGTTTCACCTACGACGTCAACGGCCTGATTGAGATCGACGTCCACGTTCCCGAAACCAATGAGCGACGCCAATTGGTCATCGTCGATGAGGACGACCGGGGCGGCGATGACCTGGAGAAGCGTCGCGCGGCGCTGGCGGCCTTAAAGATCCACCCGCGAGAACACGATGCCAACCGCGCTGCGCTGGCCAGGGCGAGCCGTTGCTACGAAAGTTTTCTTGGAGAGCGTCGGGCGCACGTTGGCGACCTCATCGCCCGCTTCGAGACAGCGCTAGACGCCCAGGACCCTCGTCAAGCCGACCAAGCCCGCGAGGCTCTGGCGGACGGGCTTGACGCACTGGAAGGCGAGACGTGGCTGTGAGCGAGATCTGGGACCTTCTTGGCGTCGCGCCGGTCCGCGACCGCGACGCTATCCGCCGCGCCTATGCCCGACGCCTGAAGGTGACAAACCCGGAGGACGACGCCGAAGCCTTCGCTCTCCTCCGCGCCGCCTATGAAGAGGCGCTCGCCTCGCTTGATTGGGACTGGGCGTGGGAAGACGATCCGCCAAGCGTATCGCACGCTGTTCCTGTCGGCCCACTTGAGACCGCTCTGAGACCGGACCGCGATCTGGCCGACGCGCCCCCTGCAAGCCGAAGAACCACACCCGAGGACGGTCCGTCCAGCTCAAGTTGGGCGCTACTCATTCAACTGGAGGCGCTGCTGCGGGCAGAGCCCTCACCATCGGCTGCCGAGCTGGAGGCCGCGCTCGACGGCCTGCTAGCGTCATCCGCCATGCAAGAGATTGCCGTCCAGGTTGACGTTGAGCGACGCGTTTTGGAGCTAATCCTCGAGGAGATTCCGCGTTCGGACCCGCTTGTTCATCCGGCCATCGAGGCGTTCGGGTGGACGCGCGGCGGCGTCATCAGTCGACGGGACAATCTCGTCGACGCCGTACTCGACCGGAATTCCGACATCGGCTTCCGTAAAGGCCTGTCCTCTCCTGGCGTCCAGCTTCACGATGCCTACAAAGCCCTTTCGTCGCCGATGGGACACGTCCCCCGCTGGCGGGCACGGCTGTCTCCATTTCTGGAACAGGATGTGCGGGCGCTTTTTCACGAGATCGACACGCGCCGCGCCACACTTGTGGCCGATCTGGATCCTGAGGCCTATCACTGGTGGCGCGCACGTCTCGCCAAGCCCAGCCTGCCGGCCTGGGCGATCTGGCCGATGGCTTTCCTCCCGTTGCTGATCGCGCTTGGCAATGGGCTCTCAGGGGAAAGCGGATTCGCGGTCCTTCGAGCATGGGTCGGGACCCAAGCCACCGTCGTCGCCCTCGCCGCGTACTATGTCTTCGGCTACGCCCGCCCTCAGGCCTGGTGGCGGGACAACTGGGCCTGGCGCTCCCCTCTCGCCCTTCGCGCCGGATGGGCACCGGCGGCTTGGGCGCTGTTGTTAGCCGCTCCACTCCTTCCCCGCTCTCCCTGGTGTTTGGGCTTGGTCGCTGGCACCGCGGCCGTCATTCTGACTTGGTGCCTGATCACCAGTGAGCCTGATAATCGTGCGGGCACGCTTCCCTGGCCGCTGAGATTGCTGATCGTCGAAATCTTCATGATCATCTGGTGGGTGATGCTGGGCTTCGATCCAGCGATCGATATGTCGTCCGAAATCCGCCTCGCCGTCTTCACGGCCATCCTGGTCTCGATATTGGGCTCGGGATCCCTAATCGAGATCTGGTGCGGCGAGATCAGCGGCCGAGGACGGCTTGTCGCGTTCACTGGATTTTTGGCTGTCTTCGCCGTGGGCGTGATCCTCTTGTCTCAAGACATTCGAAGCGCCGACGTTGGGTTACCCTTGATGACGGCTAGCTGGATCACCCTGCTGGTGATGGCCCTCCGGCCCGCCGCAACGGCCCTGGAAGGTGCGGGCTTTCGCGTCCGCTTCTATCTAATCTGGCCGATTGTCATCGGCGGTCGCCAGTTTCTCGAAAACTTTACCGGCGTCAGTCAGAGCCTTCTGACCGGCGGACTCTGGATGTTAATCGGCGCGGCGATCACCTTGGCCCTCATTTTCCGCGAGGTTTGGTCAGAGCGTTCTGCCAGTCGATAGATAGCGCAGTGCCGAAATGCTTGCTGAGCAAGGCCAGCTGCACCCATTCATGCAACGCGTGAAATTGGGGCCTTAGCTGCCGTGACCTGCTCCTGAAAAACCGGATCGGTTTGAGCTAGAATTTTCCCGTTTTGCGGCAAGGCCTAGGTCGCAAGGAGCGACTAGACGACCAGCGCTTGGACGACCCGCTGTGCACATCTGCGTAAAGATGACGCAGCGCCATCGTCATGGCGGCAAAATGAAATCGCCAAACCATAGTAATCCCTACACTTTCATCGGCACCTTGGCGTGAGTGAGATCCGCTGCGGTCAGTCTTGAGTTGGCTTGATCGTTTTGCGGCCAGCCTTAGGTTGGGACCGCTAGAGCGGGTTGCGATCTGATGGAATCAGATCACCCGCTCTAGTCTTTTGTTTTCACGCGCGTTTCATTCCGAAAACCGGTTCCCACTTTTCGGAACGCGCTCTAAGTTGGCAAAATGCCCTTCTGAGGGATTTCAGAGCCTTAGCCGGTCGGTGTTAGGCTGGCCCCGCACATTGTGTGGGGACCGGCTCCAGGGGACGGGCCAAGTGGCGAGCACAAGCCGCTGTCAGCGATGACGGTCCTGCCAGGCTTGCGACTTCACCAGACGAAGGTCGCGGCAGCCCGGGGCGGGATGGTCGCCTTGAAGCGCCGAGGCCCGTCGGCGATGGCAAATGCGGATGGCTTTTGCCCGGCGTTGAGCACGATCAAGACGCGCCGGCCGTCGCGGTTCATGAAAGCCACCGTTTCCAGATCACCGAGTTGGGCGGGAGATCCAATGCGCACCGCGCCGGGCGTCACGAACCGGCTGGCGTGGCCAAAGGCGTAGTATTCCTGGTTTCTCTGTATCGCGCCGGTACGGCTGTCGATGGTTACGACACCACGACAATCGCCGCAGCCGCCGGCGTGGGGACCGTAGGTCTCGTCCAGCGCCAGGTTCCACATCAGAACGCCCCGCGCCCCGCCCCGAGTGGCACCGATGATCAACTTGCTCATCATCCAGCTGAAGCTGTCGTCGAACCCGGGGGCCCACTGGCCGCCCGAGCACTCCGTGAAGAAGACGTCCTTGTCAGGATGCACCGCCGCCACCTGGGCCTGGACTGACACCTCGCCAGCATAGCAGTGCCAGGCAACCCCAGAAACAACGGCCGCCGCCTTGGCATCGGCCAACACGGTGAGGGGCTGCTGAGGCTGGTCCCAGTTGTGGTCCCAGTCGAGCACGCGGGTCTTGATGGCCTCACGCTTGAAAACCGGACCCAGATGGTCGCCGTAGAACCGCGCCCGGTCTGCCGCCGGCCAGCGCATGCCCGGATAGTTCTCGGGCTCAAAGTCCGGCTCGTTCTGGATGCTGAGATAGTCGGTCGGCACCCCCGCCTTGCCCGCCGCCTTGATGTAGCGGGCGAAGAAATTGGCATAGACGGGATAGGCCTCAGACTTCAGCTGGCCCTTCACCAGGGAATTGGTGGTCTTCATCCAGGCCGGCGCGCTCCAGGGCGTGGCCATGACCTGCAGGTCGGGGTTGATCGCCAGGGCCTGGCGGACGGTCGGGAAGACGTACTGCGCCGGACGTTCGACCGAAAAGTGCTTCAGCTCCGGATCGGCCGCGCCCCCCGGCGCGTCGTCGAGGCTGTAGTGGTCGAGCGAGAAGTCCGACGCCCCGATCGTCAGCCGGATGAAGCTGAAGCCCAGGCCGCCGTCGCCGCGTCCGAACAGCTCGGTCATCAGCCCGTCACGCTGCGCCTGGGTCAGCCTGGTCTGGATCAGCCAGGCAGAAGCGTCGGTGATGGAGGCCCCGAAGCCGACCATCGACTGGTGGCGTTCAGCGGCATTGACCGAGACCACCGGAAGACCCGAGACGTCCTCCGCGCGCGACGTGACCAGGGGTGCCTGCTCCGCCATCAGCAGGGATTGATCACCCGTCGTTACCCAGATGCGAGCCTGGGAGGGCTCGCGCGCCGGCAGGTTTGCGCAGCCGCAGAGCGTCAGGGCGACCGCTGCGAGGAGGCCAGCGGCACGGAACATCAGGGCTTCCTTGACCATGACTTCAGCTGGGCCTTACCGCTCAGCACGGGGTCGCCGGCGTGGCGACCGACATAGAGCGCATAGGAACCGGCCGCGATCCTCCAGCCCGGCTGGGCCTCGTCGTAGTCAGCCAGGATACGCGGCTCGACCGTCAGGCTAACGCGTTTGGTCTCGCCCGGCGCGAGATCCACCTTCTGGAAGCCCGCCAGTCGCAGCATGGGGCGGCGGGCGCCGGCCGTGACATAGAGCTGTGGCGTATCTGCCCCCCCAACCTTGCCGGTGTTGGTCACGTCGAAACTGACCTTCAGGCTATCGCCGTCCTCGACCTTGAGGTTGGCGTAGTCGAAGCTGGCATACGACAGGCCAAAGCCGAACGGGAAGAGCGGTTGCTGCTTCTGCTGGGCGTACCAGCGGTAGCCAACGGCTGCGCCCTCTATGTATTTGACGGGGAAGCTCTTGATCGGGCCAGCCGTCTGGCCGGCGCGGCGGGCGTCGTCAATGGCCGCCTGCTCGGCAAATCCAGGGGCGCTGGCGCGGGGGGCCTGGTCGGCGGTCTTGGGGAAGGTCATCGGCAGGCGGCCCGACGGGTTCACCTCGCCCAGCAGGAGCCGGGCGATGGCCTGGCCGCCCCGTTGGCCCGGATACCAGGCTTGCAATACCGCGCCGACCCGGTCGATCCACGGCATCAGCACCGGACCGCCGGTCTCGAGCACCACCACGGCGTTCTTGTTGGCAGCGCCGACGGCCTCGATCAGGGCATCCTGGTTTTCCGGCAGAGCAATGGATGCCGCGTCCTGGGCCTCGGTCTGCCAGTGCCAGGCAAAGACGATCGCCACGTCGGCATCTTTGGCCGCAGCCGCAGCGGCTGCAGGATCCTTGCCATCAACATAGACCACCTCGGCGTTCGGCGCGGCGGCGCGGATGGCCTCCAGCGGCGAAGACGCGTGCCATGTGACGCGGACGAACGAGGCCGCTTCGCCGCCGTTCAGCGGGATCTCGACCGGCGCGCCGCCGACCGAACGGACTTGCGACGAGCCGCCGCCCGAGATCACGCCCACATCGGCATGGGCGCCGATCAGCACGATCTTCTTGGCGGTCCTGGCCAGGGGCAGCAAGTTTCCGTCATTCTTCAGCAGCACCGAGCCGCGCTCGGCGACGGCCTGGGCGACGTTGGCGTGAGCGTCATAGTCGATCGGCTGGGCGGTCGTCGGGGTCGGATTGTCCATCAGGCCCGAGGAGATCACCCCGTGCAGGATGCGCCGGACCATGTCGTCGACACGGGCCTGGCTGACCTCGCCCTTGGCGACGGCGGCCTTGAGGTCGTCACCGAAGAAGATCTGGCTGTCCAGTTCCTGGCCCGACTGCTGGTCGAGCCCGGCCAGCGCCGCCTTGGTTGTGCTGTGCACCGCGCCCCAGTCCGACATTACCCAGCCCGGATAGTTCCAGTCGCGCTTGAGCACCTTGTTCAGCAGGTGATCGTTCTGGCAGGCCCAGTCGCCATTGACCTTGTTGTAGGCACACATCACCGAGGCAGGGTTGCTCTTCTCGATCGCGATCTGGAAGGCCAGCAGGTCGCTTTCGCGCAGGTCTGCTTCGTCGATCTGCGCGTCCATCACGTGACGGCCGGTCTCCTGGGCGTTCAGGGCGAAGTGCTTGATCGTCGAGACGATGTTGTTGCTCTGAACGCCCCGGATTTGCCCGGCCACCATCTCGCCGGCCAGCAGCGGATCTTCGCCCAGATACTCGAAATTGCGGCCCGCCCACGGGTCGCGGGTCAGGTTGACGCCGCCGGCCAGCAGGACGTTGAAGGTCTTGGCCCGCGCCTCGGCGCCGATCATCGCGCCGCCTTGATAGGCCAGTTCAGGTTCAAAGGTGGCTGCCAGGGCCAGACCCGACGGCAGGGCGGTAGCGACATCGCCCTTGCGCTGCTCGACCTGGTTGGCGACCCCGAGGCTGGCGTCGCTTTCACGCAAGGTCGGGATCTTCAGGCGCGGCACGCCGGGCACATAGCCGGCCGAAGGGATCATGTCGGCCACCACCGTCTTGGTCATCGGTGGGAACAGGCCGTGCAGATAGGTAATCTTTTCGTCCTGGGTCATCTGCTTGACCAGCGCGTCAGCCCGGGCCCAGGCCGCGTCACCCGCGCGCGGCGCAAGCGGTGCACTGTCCTTTGCCGGCATGACCTGCGCCAGGACCGGATTGGCCGGCGTCAGGGCGAGCAGCGCAACGGCGGCTGTGGTCCGGCACAGCATCCGCAAGGCGAATACGGACTGGGCGGCGGTCGGCATGGCGATACTCCGGTAAGAGGAACTACTAGACAGGGATGGGAGACGGATCCGCCGCGACGGTGGGCGCGAGGCACGCACGGGCCACGAACTCGGCATGGCTGGGCATGACGTCGACGCACTTGCCGATGACGGTCTCGATATTGGCGAGATAGCGCGCGATGGCCTCGTCGGTCTGGACACGGACCAGTGGGTCATAGCCGCGCGGAATGATCCCCTGCCCCAGCAGCACCTGGATCCAGCTCTCCTCGGTGAAAAGCTCGTCATCCTCGCGGAAGACCCGGCCGTTGGCGGCAAACAGGTCCATCTTCCGCTGCAGCGTCGCGGGGACCTCCATGTCGCGGCAATAGCGCCAGAAGGGCGTGTCGTCGCGCCGGGTCGCCTT
Organism: Caulobacter sp. AVps18; assembly: GCF_058681425.1. NCBI lineage: Bacteria > Pseudomonadati > Pseudomonadota > Alphaproteobacteria > Caulobacterales > Caulobacteraceae > Caulobacter > Caulobacter sp. AVps18. The sequence continues at coordinate 2,073,572 of NZ_CM178737.1, read as the reverse complement.
GTAGTGCAGGATCACGAAGTCGCGGATGCGCTCGTATTCAAAGTCGGTCTGACGGTTGAACTCGTCAATTCCGGCCTGGTCGAATCCGGCATCCGGCAGCAGGCGGACCATACGGGTCGCGGCCGACTGGATCAGGTGCAGGCTGGTCGACTCCAGGGGCTCCAGGAAGCCGGCAGACAGGCCGATGGCGACGCAGTTGCGGTTCCAGGTCTTGCGGCGCTTGCCTGTCGTGAAGCGAATGCGCAGCGGATCGGCACGCGGGGCCCCGTCGAGATTGGCCAGCAGCACCCGCTCGGCTTCGGCATCATCGAGGTACTGGCTGGAATAGACATGGCCGTTGCCGGTGCGATGCTGCAGCGGGATGCGCCACTGCCAGCCCGCCTCGCGCGCCGTCGAACGGGTATAGGGCGTAAACGCCTCGGAGCGGTCGCAGGGCACGGCCACGGCCCGGTCGCAGGGCAACCAGTGGGTCCAGTCCTCATAGCCCGTCTTCAGGGCCTGTTCGATGATCAGACCCCGGAAGCCCGAGCAGTCCACAAAGAAGTCGGCGGCGATCACTTCGCCGTCGTCCATCGTCACCGACTGCACGAAGCCGTCCTCGGGGCGCAGGGTGACATCGACGATCTGGCCCTCGCGCCGGACCACGCCGCGCGCCTGGGCAAACTGGCTGAGGTAGCGGGCATAAAGTCCGGCGTCGAAATGGAAGGCATGGGCGATGTGCCCGATCGGCGAGGCCCCCATGTCGGGCCGCGCCCGCATGAACCGGTCCTCAAGAGCCGCCGCCGTATTGATCGAGAGATTTGCGAAGTCCCCCGCGAGCCCCTGCTCGCGCATCCGCAGCCAGTACTGGTGGCAGCGCAGCCAGCCGAGATCCTGACCGATGACGCCGAAACCGTGGATGTAGCTTTCGCCCTTCTGGCCCCAGTCCCGGAACTGGATGCCCAGCTTGAAGCTGCCTTGGGTGCCACGCAGAAAATCGTCCTCATCCAGACCCAGAAGCTCGTTGAACTTCTTGATTGCGGGGATGGTCGCTTCGCCCACGCCCACCGTCCCGATCGCCTCTGACTCGACCAGCACGATCTCGTAGAGGCCCTGGAACAGGCGGACACAGAGGGCGGCCGTCATCCAGCCTGCCGAACCGCCACCGGCGATCAGGATCTTCTTGAGGGGTTGCATGACCCGCCTCCCGTTGAGCCGAAGGCCCCGCCCGAGCGGAGCCTTCGATCGTTTCTCCCTGGCGGGCCGGCCATTGCGAGAATGACCGGCCCTTGTCCCTGGTTAGAACCGATAGTTGACGCCGAACAGGATCTGGCGGCCGTACTTCTCATAAGTCTCCGGCAGGGTGCCGCCGTTCTTGGTGGTGGTGCCGCCACCGTCCAGACCCAGCCGGGTGCGGTAGGGCGAGTCCGTCAGGTTGTTGACCTGCAGCAGCAGGCCAAGGTTCTCGAGCGGACCGTCCTGGAAGGTGTAGCCGATCTGGGCGTCCACCTGCTTGTCAGCCAGGATCTCGGTGAAGCCGCGCGTGGCGAACAACTGCACCACCTCACCCTTGAAGGCCGAGCGGTAGCGCTGGCTGATCCGGGCCTGGAAGCCATTGCGCTCATAATAGCCCGTGACGTTGTAGACCGTGCCCGACAGGCCGGGGATGCGGACCTTCTGCTTGGGATCGGTGTTGGTGGTCGGGTTGAGGTTCGACTCGGTCAGGGACAGGCTGCCCTGCATGCCAAAGCCCTTCAGGGGTTCGACGAGATCGCCGATATCCACCGCGCCACTGAATTCCAGCCCCTTGACCACGCCGCCCTTGCCGTTGGCCGGCAGGGTGATCTGGCCGATATTGCTGATGACAATTCCTGACGGGATGGCCGTAGCCGTCGACGGCAATGGGATACCCGTGAAGTCGAACTTGCCGCTCTGCTGGTAGATGTAGGTGTCGAGCTTCTTGTAGAAGGCCGCGACCGACAGGTAGGTCGCCGGGCTGACATACCACTCGTAGGCAACGTCGGCGGCCTTGGCCATCCAGGGCTTGAGGTTGGGATTGCCGCCGCTGGCCGACCACGGATTGACCGTCGTCCCCGGCGCGCAGGGCTGGCCACTGCAGACCATCGAGTTGAAGCCCGGCGTGACGTTGGCCCGCATGTCGTCCATGCGCGGACGGGCCATGGTCTTGGACAGGGCCAGGCGCAGGCGATGCCCGCCCCCCAGATCGTAGATCATGTTCAGGCTGGGTAGCACGTCGGTATAGTCCGCACCGGCCTTGATCGTTTGCGGTTTGATCGGCTGGCCCGGCTCAAGACCATTGATCACCACACCGCTCGACTCCTGCGACTGCTTGACCACCTGGACGCCCAGGTTGCCGCGAAGGTCACCGGCCGCGAAATTGGCCTTGGCGAAGAAGGTCGTGACCTCCTCGGTGATCTCCCAGTTCTTGTCGAAATAGTTGGCATCCAGGATCGGGGCGGAATTGTAGTACTTCTGCCAGACGTCGCCGATCTTCACGCTCAGAACGCCACCGAAGCCGGCAAAGCCCAGCTGGGTCGGCGAGTTCAGATCGCCGGCGTCGACATAGACCTGCTGGCGACCGTTCTTGAGGAACAGGTCATTATCCGAGACGGTCTTGGTCTTTTCGCGCTTGGTATAGTTCAGCCCGGCGTCGATCCCGGTGATGAAGCCGTCCATCTCGTGCTCGAGACGCAGGTCCAGGGCCGAGACGTCTTCCTTCACATGCGGGAAGCGAATGGCGCCGTCATGGCCCCAGCCACCCCACGGTGCGCGATCGCCCAGGGTAACCTTGGTGGCATCGGCATAGTTCAGGCCCTCATCGTACTGAGAGAAGCCCTTGTCGGCGACCTGGAAACCGATCGTGTCATAGGTCCGGCCGACATCGCCGGTCGACGGCGTCACGCCGCCCACGCCACGGCCGTAGCCGGCATAGGTCTCCATGATCTGCTCGCGACGCTTGTTCGACGAGTAGGAGAGATCGGCAAACAGCTTGGTGGTCTCGTTCAGCTGGAACTCGTTGTTCAGTCCGGCGGAGAACAGCTCGTCCTTGCGGGTATTGAAGTCATTGCGCAGCTGCGGAACGCCCTTGTTGAGGGTACCGCTCTCGGCAAAGGTCGAGCCCCCGAGATCCCGGGTCTTGACGTTGGTGAAGGTGGCGCCATCCGCCCAGCCGTTCGAGAACCACTGCGCCCCGCGCGTCGTCTCTTCCTGGTCGAACTGCGAGTAGTAAAGGTCCAGGGTCGAGTGGATGCGGTCATTGGGCGCATACTCAAAGATGCCGATGAAGGCATCGCGCTTGTTGATCCGCGAGGTCGCGAAGATCTCCTGGCCGTTCAGAATCAGCGCGCTGTCGGCACTGTCGGGCGTGACCGCAAAGCCGAAGGACTCATAGCCGTAGGCCTTGTAGTGCTTCACCTGAGAGGGCGAATCCAGGTGCGCATAACCCAGGGCGACGCCGACCGTATCGTCGGCGAACTGGTTGACGTAGCTGATGCTGAAGCGGCCACCCTGGTTGCTGACATCGTCGTTCAGCTTCTTGCCGGCCGTCTTTTCGCCACGCAGGTTCACGGCCAGCGCACGGCGACCAAACTCCAGCGGGCGCACGGTGCGGAGGTCCGCCGTTCCCGACAGGCCCATGCCCGACACCTGGGCGTCGGGGGTCTTGTAGATGACGACGCTGGACAGCAGTTCCGAGGGATACTGGTCGAACTCGACGGCCCGGTTGTCGCCAGAACTGGCCTGCTGACGTCCATTCAGCAGGGTGGTGGTGAAGTCGGGCGCGAGACCCCGGATCGAGATCACCTGAGCGCGGCCATTGACCCGCTGGGCGGCAAGGCCCGGCAGGCGAGCGATCGACTCGCCGATCGAAACGTCCGGCAGCTTGCCGATATCCTCGGCCGAAACAGCCTCGACGATCGAGGTCTCGTTCTTCTTGATGTTGATGGAGTTCTGGATGCCGGCCTTGATGCCGGTGACGACCACCGCTTCAACCGTATTGGGTTCGGAAGCGGGAGACTGCGCCGCGACCTGTGCCTGGGCGGCGCCCGCCCCGGACAGGGCCATGGTGATCGCAGCGGCTGAAGCCGTCAGATAGAAATGATTGATCGACGAACGCGCCCGGCGCGTGTTGCGGTTTCGCATAGCTCTCCCCTCTGAAAGTTCGCCCGTTACGCGGGACTTGTTCTTGCGCACGTCCAATCGCATCGCCTGATACATATTGGAAGCGCTTCCAATTAGAGTCGCGACGCGAAGTCTGTCAAGCTTGAAACGAAGAGCGGAAAGTCAGACCGTACGCGATTTGGTGGTCTGCCGAGCCACGACGGCATGGTCGAGCAGCTGGAAGACGGGCTCCGGCTCAGCATTGGCCCCACTAAGACGGGCCACCAAGAGCTCGACGGCGCGTTGACCGAGGTCCTTCACCGGCTGGTGCACGGTGGTCAGGGGCGGCCAGACGATCCCAGCGACGGGCGCGTCGTCAAAGCCGGTAATCGACAGGTCGGCCGGGATGTTCAGCCCGCGCGCATGGGCTGCTGAAAGGACACCGGCGGCCATGTCGTCATTGGCACAGACCAAGGCCGTAGGCCGCAGGGGATGGTCCATCAATCCCGGCGCAAGACTCGTCCCGGACCGGAAGGTAAAGTCGCCTCTCACCGCGACATAGGCTTCATCGCCAAGCCCCTGTTCCAGCAACGCGCGCTTGAAGCCGGCCAGGCGCCGGTCCGCCGAAAGGTGTCCTTCCAGGCCTGCGATGAAACCGAAACGCCGGTGGCCGATCTTCAGCAACTCGCGCGCCATGTCGTAACCACCGGCTTCGTCGTCGATGCCCACACCGTCGGCACCGCCTCCCCCCGCCTGTCCGGGAGAAACAGCCACCACGCGGCATCCCTTTGCGAGAGCGGCTTCGATCAGGGCCATGTCATCGCTGTAGGGCGGCGACAGGATCAGACCTTCGCAGCGTTGCGACGTGATGAGGTCTAGAATCTGCTGCTGCCGGTCCTCCGTGCTCTGGGGCACGTTCTGGATCAGGATCTGGTAACCCAAAGCCAGGCAGGCGCGCAGGGCCCCCAACTCAAGAGCCGACTCGTAATAGGAATTGGGCTGGTTCTCAGGATCAGAAGCGAAGACAAAGGCGAGCAGCCGGCTGGCTCCCCCAGCCAGACTGCGGGCCTGCGGATTGACCTTGTAGTCCAGGCTCTCGACGACCCGCATCACCCGGTCACGCACTTCGTCGCGGACGTTGGGGCCGCCGTTGAGCACACGGGAAACCGTCACGCGCGCCACCCCGGAAATGCGGGCGACATCATCAATGGTCGGCTTCTTCGATTTCAAGCGACTCTCCGAAAACGGCGCGGTCCTGCGCCGGGCTTGAAGAGCATTGCAACAGCTTGCCTCAGGGACGCAACCCGCCGCGCACCCGCGCATTGCTTCAACTCTACCGCAGTATGACCCCACCGGTGGGGCGCAAGGCGGCCCGGCTGACTTTCGCTTCAGGCCCCCTCGCCCCGTAACACGTCGCTTGCCCATGGCGATTACTTAAGCACGGGCCCCTCCAGGAGGGCCTGGGTATGCAAGGTGTCGCGCAACGATAACCCCGAACTTGATCGAGAGGCCGCTCTCGCACTGCAGCCTGGCTGCTCAGCGGCCAGATCAGACGGCGACGGGGCCGGCGAACCGGCCGCTGCTGTCGACACCGTCAACCGCTTCTCGTTTGAAGGCCTCCGGAAAGGCCAGACGCTTCACGGGCGTCAGAGACGCCTCTTCCGCTCTAGAGCCCTTTCCGACCTGATGGCTTCATCAGGGTCGGGCGAAAAGGGCTCTAAATCAGATGTTTAGAGCATTCTTCGATCCGATAACCGTTTCACACTTATCGGAAAATGCTCTAGTCTCTTGTTTTCACGTGCGTTTCATTCCGAAAACCGGTTCCCACTTTTCGGAACGCCCTCTAGGAGCTGTGGACACTTATCGCATCCAGAGTATTGCGGCAGCGAGGTGCAGGACGGCGAGGTAGTTTCTCGCCGTCTTCTCGAAGCGGGTGGCGACACGGCGGAACTGCTTGAGGCGACTGAAGCAGCACTCGACGAGGTGGCGCTGGGCGTAGAGGTGCGGGTCGAGCGTATATTTCTGAGCGCGTGAAGGATTGTTGGGGATGACGGCGACGGCGCCCTTGGCGGTGATCGCCTGACGCAGATGATCTGCATCGTAGGCGGTGTCGGCCATGACGACCTTGGCCGGCAAGCCTTCGATCAACGGACCCGCTTGAGGTGCGTCTCCCCGTTGCCCGGCCGTGAGAATGAACCGGACTGGTTGGCCCAGGCCTCGCACGGCCATGTGGACCTTGGTGCTCAGTCCGCCGCGCGAGCGTCCAAGGGCTTGATCTTCAGACCCCCCTTTTTGGCCCCGCTAGCGTGCTGGTGGGCGCGGACGATGGTGGAGTCTATGATCAGGTATTCGAAGTCTGGATCGCCCGACATCGCCTCGAAGATCCGCCGCCAGACGCCCTTCTGGCTCCAGCGACTGAACCGCCGGAAGGCGCTATTCCAATCGCCGAACACCTCGGGCAGATCGCGCCAGGGCGAGCCCGTCCTCACGATCCACAACACGCCCTCGACGAACATCCGGTTGTCGCGGCCGGTCGAGCCCTTCTGGTCAGGACGCCCGATGATCAGGCCAGACATCCGGTCCCAATCAGCGTCACTCAGCACCAAACGATCCATCACACCCAAGACCGCCTCCCAAAAGACAGTCTTGAATCACGCTTCGCACCCTTCGGGAATCCCTAGAGTCCACAGCTCCTAGCACGGTGTCCACTGCAACGAGGCAGGATCACGAGAGAAGATCAGTGTTAGGTTGTTCCCGTCGTGCAGCGCGCCGAGCGCCAAGAACAGAACCAAGCGGACCTCACGACGGGCCGAAGGGCGCGTCGATCGAGGGCGAAGGCTCAGTGAACCAGGCCGCGCCGTCCTCGGTGACATGGAAATGGTCTTCGAGACGCACGCCGAACTGATCCGGCAGAACGATCATCGGCTCGTTGGAGAAACACATGCCCGGCGCCAGCGGCGTGCTGTCGCCGCGCACCAGATACGGACCCTCGTGGATCGACAGGCCGATGCCGTGGCCAGTGCGGTGCGGCAGACCCGGCAGGGCGTAGTCCGGCCCGAGACCATGACCTTCGAGAACGCGCCGCGCGACCGCATCGATCGCCTCGCACGGCACGCCCGGGCGTACGGCGGCAAAGGCGGCGGCCTGAGCCTCGTGCTCGATGTCCCAGATCCGCCGATGCTGATCCCCCGGTTCGCCGAACACATAGGTGCGGGTGATATCCGCGTTATAGCCCTCGACCTGGCAGCCGGTGTCGATCAGCACCAACTCGCCCTCTCCCAGTATCTGGTCGCCAGGCAGGCCATGCGGATAGGCCGTGGCACGATCGAACTGTACGGCGCAGAAGCTTGAACCGCCGTCAGCACCCGCCGCGCGGTGGGCGGTGTCGATGAACCGCTTGACCGCGCTTGCGGTGATACCCGGCGCGAGCACGGCCGCAGCGCGCCGGTGGACATCCAGGGTTATGGCCTTGGCGTAGCGCATCAGGGCCAACTCGGCCGGCGACTTCAGCGCGCGGCAGCCGTCGATGACGAAGGTCGCGTCAACGGCGCGCAAGGACGGCGCGGCCGCTTGCAGGGCGCAGAACAGCAAGTACGGCGCGGCCGGATCCAGCGCCAGGACATCGGCTCCGATCTCGGACAGGGCCCTGCCCACCAGGGCACCGGGCGGCTCATGCTCCTGCCACAGCCGGATATCGGCCTCGATCTTCAGGTCCGCTTGCAGGGACCCCAGCTCGAACGCCGGGCAGATCATGATCGGCCGTCCGTTGCGCGGCAGCAGCATCGCTACCAAACGCTCGGTCGCGCCCCAGGGTACGCCGGTGAAATAGCGAAGGCTGGCGCCTGCCCCGACCAGCAAAGCGTCCGCGCCAAGCGCAGCGGTCAGCCCGCGCGCCCGCTCCAGCCGCGCCTCGAACTCGAGCGCGCTGATCGCCGCTGGCCGCCCGGGACGGGGCGACAGGCCCGCCAGTTGCACATCCATGGTCGAACCACCGACGCCCAGGGTCATGCTGCGTTCCTCTTTGGCAGGTCGGACTGTCTGGCGAAGCGGTCCAGGTCGAAAGGGGTAAGATCTACAGCCGGACTTCCGCCGCCCATCAAGGCCGCGACCAGTTCGCCGGTGACCGCCGCCAAGGTCAGTCCCAGATGCTGATGACCGAAGGCGTAGTAAAGATTTGAAGCCCGCCGGCTGACGCCGATGGCTGGAAGATAGTCAGGCAAGGTCGGTCGGGCGCCCATCCATTCCGCGACCGGGCCTTCCATCCGCACCCCCAGCTCCGACAGATGCCGGCGCAGGCGCGCCCATTTGCGCGGATCGGGCGGCGAGGATTCGCGGCCGAACTCCACGAAGCTGGCAGCACGCAGTCTATCGCCGAAACGGGTCAGAATCAGCGAACGCTCCTCGAACACCACCGGCGGAAGGTCGCCCCAGCGCCTTGCCTCGCCCTCCAGATGATATCCGCGCTCGGCGATCACCGGCGCGACATGACCCAGACCGCGCATCAGCACGCCGGAGCCCACGCCGCCCGCCATCAGAACACGCTCCGGCGCCAGCCGCCGTCCGTCTTCGAGTAGGACCTCGACGCGCCCTTCATTCTGCTGCAAGCGCGCGGCGCGACCGATCAGCCGTCGGCCGCCCGAGGCGTCATACGCTTCATCCAGCCATTGCGAGACAAGCGCCGGATCTCGGACCTGTCCGGTATTCTCGAATTCCAACCCACCGGCGATTGGGACATCGACAGACTGCTCCAAGCTCCGCGCCAGTTTTTCAGACAGGGGAATCAGCTTGGCCTGACCGATATCAGCGGCCCGCCAGGCGTTCTGACCCGCGCGTGCGGCGCTCTGCGTCTCCCAGGCAATGACGTGACCGCGTTCAATCAGCAGGTCGGGACGGTCCAGTGAAGTCGCCAGCCGACGCCAGGCCGGCAAAGCCTCCTTGAGCAGTCCGCTCAACGCGCGTTTGCCGTGAGCGGCACCCGCCGGCGTCGACGCCTTTATAAAGCGCGCAGCCCAAGGGCCCCAGGCCGCGACGTCGGCCAGGCGGAAATCCAGCGCCCCTCCTAGCGGAAACAGTCGACCGAACGCGGAAGCCAGGGCGGCGGGCGAGGCCAAGGGCTCAACCTGCTCGATCGCAATGTGTCCGGCATTGCCATAGGATGCGGAACGCGACAAACTTTGCGGATCAAGCAACAGAACGGCCTCGCCGGCGCGTCGCAAGGCCAGGGCGCTGGCCTTTCCGACCACCCCGCCCCCTATTACCAACGTTCCAACCGACTGCTCCACCCGGGCTTTACCTCCGCATCGCAATTTCGTATACTGTAGACGAAGCAGTTAGAGGTGCAAGTCGCATGAGTTCCATGAATTGGTCGGGCGTGTTCCCGGCCGCCACCACCCAGTTCAACGCCGACCTTTCGATCGACATCGATGCAAGTCAGCAGGTGCTCGACGCCCTGGTGAATGACGGCGTTCATGGCCTGGTGGTCCTGGGCACCTGCGGCGAGAATAACTCGCTGGAGCCCGATGAAAAGCGTCGTCTGCTTAAGGCCGCCGTCGAGGTCGTCGCCGGTCGCGTGCCGATCATCGTTGGCGTTTCGGAGTTCACCACCGCCCGCGCTGCGGCCTTCGCCAAGGACGCCGAGACGATCGGGGCCAACGCGCTGATGGCCCTGCCGGCTATGGTCTATGTGCCCACTGAAGCCGAGCTCGCGGCCCATTTCAGCACCGTCGCCCAGGCCTCTGGCCTGCCGATCATGCTTTACAACAACCCGCCAGCCTATCGCGTCTCCATCACGATGGAGGTGCTCAAGCGCCTGGCCGCCGAGCCGACCATCGTGGCCGTCAAGGAGAGCGCGCCCGACACCCGTCGCTTCACCGACCTGGTCCGCGCCTTCGGCGACCGCTTCATCCTGATGGCCGGCCTCGACGACGTGGCCCTGGAAGGCCTGGTCCTGGGCGCCCGGGGCTGGATCTCCGGCCTCACCAGCGCCTTCCCACAGGAATCAGTGGCGCTGGTCGCCGCCTTTGATCGCGGCGACATGGAGGAAGCTCTGCGCATCTATCGCTGGTTCATGCCGCTGCTTCACCTGGACGCCGAGCACGACCTGGTGCAGTCGATCAAGCTGGCCGAGCAGATCATGGGCCGCGGCTCCGAACGCGTACGCATGCCCCGCATGCCCCTGGCTGGAGCCCGCCGCGCCCAGGTCGTCGCGATGGTCGAGGAAGCCGCCGCCACGCGGCCTGTCCTGACCCCGGCGGCCGCAGCGGCCTAAAGCCTTAGAGGAAGTCCATGCGTCATACGTTCTTCTGCATCGACGGCCACACCGCCGGTAATCCGGTTCGTCTCGTGGCCGGCGGCGCGCCGCTGCTACGCGGCGACTCGATGAGCGCACGTCGCCAGGACTTCCTCGCCCGCTTCGATTGGATCCGCACCGGCCTGATGTTCGAGCCTCGCGGCCACGACATGATGTCGGGCGGCTTCCTCTATCCGCCCACCTTGCCCGATTGCGACGCGGGGATCCTGTTCATCGAGACCAGCGGCTGCCTGCCGATGTGCGGACACGGCACCATTGGCATCGTCACCTTCGCGCTCGAAAACGGTCTGATTACCCCGCGCGAGCCGGGCAAGTTGCGTCTGGAAGTCCCCGCAGGCGTCATCGACATCGCTTTTGAGACTGCGGGCGACAAGGTGACGTCCGTCAAGATCCGCAACGTCCCGGCCTATCTGGCCGAAGAAGGGATCAAGATCGACGTGCCGGGCTTTGGCCCCCTGACGATCGACGTGTCCTACGGTGGCAATTTCTACGCGATCATCGAACCTCAAGGTGCCTATTCCGGCATCGACGCGCTGGGCGCGTCCGAGATCCTGCGCCTCAGCCCGATTGTCCGGACACTGGTCCGTGAAAAGTTCGAACCGGTCCACCCCCTCGACTCGACTATCCGCGGCGTCAGCCACGTGCTCTGGGCCGACGTGCCGCGAGCACCAGACGCCGATGGCCGCAACGCGGTCTTCTACGGCGACCGCGCCATCGACCGCAGCCCCTGTGGCACCGGCACCTCGGCGCGCCTGGCCCACCTCACCGCCAAGGGCAAACTGAAGGTCGGCGATGCCTTCGTGCATGAGAGCATCATTGGCAGCCGCTTTATCGGCCGCGTCGAGGCCCTGGTCGAACTGGGCGACCGCACCGCGATCATCCCCTCGGTCGAGGGCTCGGCAATCGCCACCGGCCACAATATTCTCTGGATTGACCGCGCCGACCCATTCTGGGCCGGCTTTCAAGTGATCTAGACTCACGGCGATCGACGGAGTTTGATATACGATATGGCGTATTCGGCACCGATGGCGGTTTGGCGCTGCCACGGTCTCCGCCCTAGACGATCCGCCAAGAGGTTCAGCCTGCGCTTATGAATATCGTTGTCCGCACGCTGTCCGACCAAACCTATGAAATTGTGCGCCGCCGCATCCTCGTCGGCGCTATGCAGCCCGGAACCGCCGTACGGCAGGACGTCATCGCCGCCGAACTGGGCGTCAGCAAGATTCCGCTGCGCGAGGCCCTTGGCCGTTTGGAACAGGACGGCCTTCTCAGCTCCTATCCCAACCGCGGCTATGTTGTCCGCGACCTGTCCAGCGATGAGGCCAGCGAAGTCTTCGCCCTGCGCCTGAAGCTGGAGCCTGGGGCAGTGGCCGAAGCCTGCCTGAGTGCGACTCCGGCTGACCACGCCGCCGCCGCGAACGCTCTCTCGGCGCTTGAGGCCGCACTGGCCAAACCTGATGGCGATCACGTCAGCCTGAACCGCGCCTTCCACCTGGCGCTGGTGCACCCTGGCGGACACATCACTTTCCAGTTGATGGAACGCCTGCAGATCCTCTCCGAGCGCTATGTCCGAGTGCATTTGGAGCCCTTCGGGCGTGACGAACGGGCCAGCCTGGAGCATCGCGAGATTCTCGAGGCCTGGACCCGGGGTGACGCCCCGACCGTCGAAGCCCTGACCGCAGGCCACATCCGGGGCACCCTGTCGGATCTCCGGCAGCAACTGGCGAACTGACACGAAAGAGTCGGCGAAAGCCGGCTCTTTTTTGTCCGGACAGGTCCCTCCAAGCTGGCCCGAGACCGAGAGGCTGGCGAAGGCTTCAGCTGCCCCTGATACGCAGCGTGACCGCGCCGCGAGCCGGCACCTGAAAGTCTTGCGGACCAGCGGCCAGATCAGCCCCAAGCCAGACGTCGCGGACGCCCGTGATCTTGGCGAGAGGAACATCACTGGCCAGCAGCGTCATCGGCGCAGCCGTTTCGCCGCGATTGAACAAGGCCACCGCCACGTCGCCATTGGCCAGCCGTTTGGTCCAGACCTCGGTCGAACCTTCGCGTCGCACGGCCTTGCCCTGGATGCCCAGGGCATCCTGGTCGATGGCGATCACCTCGCGGTTTTCCAGCATCTTCAGCACCTCGGCGCTGGTCTGGCGCAGGTCGTGGCCCATCATCAGCGGCGCGGCCGACATGGCCCACAGGCTCATATGGGTGACGTATTCATCGTGCGTCATGCCCCCATTGCCGATCTCGAGCATGTCGGGATCGTTCCAGCCGCCAGGGCCGGCCAGCTCGGGGCGGCCGTTCTTGTCGAAACCGATCCTGGCCATGGTCGGATAGTCGTCGGTGATATCGCCGGTCGTGCGCCACAGGTGACCGCCGACGTCCCTGCCCCACGCACCGACATCGAAACGCCCGTACTCGCATAGGGAATAGAGGATCGGTCGCCCCGTTGCCCGCAGTGCCGCGCCCATCTCGTAGTAGCTGCGCTGCACCGTATCGGCGTCGCTATAGAACCATTCGCCCGAGCACAGGTCGTACTTCAGATAGTCCATCCCCCAGTCGGCGAAGGTCTGGGCGTCCTGCTGGACGTGACCGTAGCTGCCCTCATAACCGGCACAGGTCCTGGGTCCCTGCGAGCTGTAGATTCCCAGCTTCAGGCCCTTGGAATGGACGTAGTCGGCCAGACCTTTCATGTCGGGGAACTTGTCGTTCGGGCGGATCGCCCCGTCCGGCCCGCGCGTGCCCTGCCAGCCGTCGTCGATATTGACATAGATGTAGCCGGCGTCCTTGAGACCCGTCGCCACCAGGGCGTCGGCCATGGCGCGGATGGTCTTGTCGTCGATGTGCTCGGCGAACTTGTTCCAGCTGCTCCAGCCCATCGGCGGCCTGGCGGCCATGCCGTCCGGCGAAAGCTTGCCCAGGGGTGGCAGGGCGGCGGTCTTGAAGGTCCGCGCCTTGGCCTCGGTGGCCGTGCCCTGACGCCCGACCTGCTCGACATGCGCGTACCAGACGTCGCCGACCAGCTTGACCTGCTGCCCTTCAAGCACGGCCGTCCATTGGCGCGTGGCGTGAGCGCGATCATTGAGGTTGCGCAGCTCGAACGTCGCCTTGTTGCCCTGGATGACCAGGTTCTGCATCTCCATCGGACCATACCAGGCCGTGGTGACGGTCCCCTGCGTCTTGCCGCCCTTGCTGGACAGCTGGACCATGGTGACACCGGGATAGGACGGCGCTTTGTCGAACAGCCAAACACCGTCCAACGGCGTCTCCGCCAGCGCGGGCGCGGCGGTCAGGATCAAAGCCCCAAGGGACAGCGTCATCAGGCCGCGCAACATCGCGATCTCCATTTTTGGGGTTGGCGCAACGCGACCAGCGCCACGACCAGGATGTCAGGGATTGGCGTCGCAGGCCGCCGCCGGGGCGCAGCGGGCCAAGGCCAGCACCAGGGCGGCGCTCCGCGGTTTAGCGTTCGTGCTATTCCTCGTCAGGATAGGGGCCCTTGCCGCCATCCGCGATCAACTGGTCCACGCGCGCGTCAATCACCGGCAGTGGGACAGACCCCAACTCCAGCATGGCGTCGTGGAAGGCGCGGATGTTGAACTTCGGACCCAGGGCCTGCTCGGCGCGCTTTCGCCCGTCCACAAAGGCCAGCATGCCCATGTAGTAGGACAGGGCTTGGCCGGGCCAGGCGATGTAGCGGTCAACCTCGGTCGTAATTTCGTGGTCGGCCATGGCGGTGTTGTCGTGCAGGTACTTCTGGGCCTGTTCGCGGCTCCAGCCCTGGGTGTGAATTCCGGTGTCGACCACCAGGCGCGCCGCCCGCCACATCTGATAGCTGAGCATGCCGAACCGGTCATAGGGCGTCTCATAGAGTCCCATGTCCTCGCCCAGCGCCTCGGAATACAGCGCCCAGCCCTCGCCATAGGCCGACAGATAGGTGTCGCGACGATAGGCCGGCAGGTCCTTGTTCTCGGCGGCCAGCGGCATCTGGAAGGCGTGGCCCGGCGCACTCTCGTGCAGGGTCAGGGCCATCAGCGAATAGAGCGGCCGGGACGGCAGGTTGTAGGTGTTGACCAGATAGATGCCCGGACCACCACGCCCGCCGGTGTAGAAGGGCGCGATCTCGTCGGGCACAGGCTTGATGGCAAAGCGGCTGCGCGGCAAACGGCCGAACCACTGGGAAGCCTTGGCGTCAAAGCTCTTGGCGTTCCAGGCGGCGCGATCCAGCAGGTCCTGCGGCGTCTTGGCATAGAAGCGCGGATCGGTCCGCAGGAAGGTCAGGAAGGCCGGAAGGTCGCCCTCGAACTTGACCTCCTTCATCACGGCCAGCATGCGGCCCCGGATCTTGGCCACCTCGGCCAGTCCGGTCTTGTGGATCTGGTCCGGGGTCAGGTCGGTGGTGGTGAATTCACGGACCTTGGACTGGTAGAACGCCTTGCCGTCCGGCAGGTCATAGGCGGCCAGGCTCTTGCGCGCGCCGGGGATGTATTCGTCACGCAGGAAGGTTCGCAAGCTGGCATGGGCCGGGGTGACGGCCTTGGAAATGGTATCGAGCGCCTCGCGCCGCAGAGCCTCTTGCGTCGCGGCGGGAATGGCCGACGGCATGGTCTTGAACGGCGCGTAGAACGGCGACTCTTCGGGGCGGGTCACGTCAGCGACCAGCGCCACGCCCGCGTCGCGACCCTTCAACGTGATTTGGGCCGGCGTGAAACCTCGCACCAGGCCCGCGCGCATGTTGACGATCTGCTGGTCATAATAGCGCGGCATGTCGCGCATCATCGCGATATAGCCGCGATAGTCGGCCTCGGTGCGGAAGCTGCCCCGCGCCCACTCGGCGACATCACCCCAGAAGCTGCTGTCGGCGTTCAGTGGCTTTTCGTACTGGCGATAGCGTTGCTCGGCCAGAAGGGCGTCGATCTGGCCCTTATAGACCGCGTAATTGACCTGGTTGACCTTCGACAGCTTGCTGACCGGCAGGGCGGCCAGTTGCTGCGAGACCGTGGTCCAGCGCTCAAGGCGCGCAGCCTGGATGGCAGGACCGACATCGGGCAGGCTGAAAGCCTCGCTCTTGGGGCCGTCTTCGCTAGGCCCGCTCTGCTTGAGCCGCCAGGCATATTCAGCATTGGCGATCGCCTCGAACCGCTGGTCCACAGATCCGGCCTTGACGGCCGAAGGGGCGGCCATCGCAGGGGCGACGGCCAGCAGTGGCGCAATCACCGCCAGACCAAGAACCGCAGTGTCGAAAAGTCCGGCTTGCCGCATGACTAGTTCTTCCCCTCAAGCAACAGCATGATGTCTCGGTATAGCGCGCCGGAAATCGCCACGCCCTCTTGCAGGCTTTTGGCCCTGGCGGCATAGCGGCGTTGCGACGGTAGCCGCGCGCCCTGCCCCTCAATCGCCGCGAACAGTGCTTCGGCCCGCGCCAGATGGTCGGCCATAGCCCCGCCCAGGAATCCGGCGGGATCCAGGGCGATGATCAGTTCCCCGCCGATCGGCGAACCGCCGCGACCTTGGTCGGCGTTCAGCGACTCCTGGCTGGTCATATCGCCGATCAGCGGCCCGGCCAGCAGTTCGACCATGGCGGCCAGGGCCGAACCCTTGTGACCGCCGAAGGTTCGCATCGCGCCGCCCAGAACCTCTTCGGCCACCGTCGTTGCAGCGCCGTCGGCATCATAGCCCCAGTGATCGGGCACGGACTTGCCGGCGCGCCGGTGCAGCTCGATCTCGCCGCGCGCCACCGCGCTGGTGGCGAAGTCGAAGACGAAAGGCTCGCGCCCCGGGCGCGGCCAGCCAAAGGCGATGGGATTGGTGCCGAACACCGGCCGCGTGCCACCTTCCGGTGCTACCCAGGCATGGCTGGGGGTGAAAGCCAGCACTGCCAGCCCCTCGTTCGCCAGGGCCTCGACCTCGGGCCACAAGGCCGCGAAGTGGACGACATTGTTCAGGGCCAGGGCAGCGATGCCGAAACGACGCGCCTTGTCGACCAGGACCGGCCGCCCGCGCTCGAACGCCAGCTGGGCGAACCCGCCACCGCCATTGACCCGCACCAGGGCCAGTGCGGGCTCGTCCAGCACCGGTTCTGCATCGACCGAAACCACGCCCCTGGAGATGCTGTTGGCCGCCACCAGCAGACGGTAAAGTCCGTGGGACGCACAACCGTCGCGCTCGCCGGCGACAAGGGTTTCGGTTACGGCCTCGACATGGCCCGCCGACAGGCCGACCGCGTTCAGGACCTTCCGCGCCAGATCACGCACCTCGTCCAGCGAAAGCCGCACCTCGTCTGCCGCCTTTGCCTCCGCCGCCATGGTCATGCGCTGGGGATCGGCTTGGCGGCAAACACCTGCACGCCGAACACCGGACCTGCGGTGCTGCGGTCGCGCGGCACGAACCGAACCTTGATCTTGGTCTTGCCCTTGGTGAGGGCTTCAGGCAGCGGGTATTCGACGTCGAAGAACTTGCCGGGATGATCAAATTCCAGGTGCTGGGACGCGACCTTCACCGTGTCGACCAGGATGTCGAAATCCCGGCTGCGCTCGCCGCCCCAATAGGTCGCCTGCAGGATCAGCGGGCCCGGCCGCACCTTCATCTCGAACTCGAAGAAGCCGCCTGAACGGGCGTCACGGCCGTTACGGTTCCGATAGGCGACCGGATAGGACAGCTCGGAGGTCAGGTTGTGGTCGCGTTCGGGCTGCATTTCGCCCAGATGCATCACATCGACCGAGCGGGCGGCGATATCCTTGAGGCGAACCTGCTCGGCCAGGAAGGCGGCCTCCTCGGTCTTCCACTGGCCTTCGTTGAAGCGCTTGAAATAGACCGCGCTGCGGCGCTCATACTGGCTGTAGAACGGCACGAAGGTCAGGTCGCCGGGCCGGCCGACGCCCCTGGCCACATAGAGCGCCTTCTCGACCGCAGTCGGCTGGAAGCCGGTGAGAACCGCTTCGCCCACCAGAGCCGGATCAACGCCCTCCCAGGGCTCGCTGTCCGGGCCCAGGTCGGCGGCCAGCACCATCGGGCCGCGTACCACGGCCACAGTGGTTTCGTCGCCCGGCGTGGCCTCGATACGCAGGTCCAGCGGCAGGGTGATGGCCACCACATCACCCGCTTTCCACTTGCGGTCGACAAGGGCGTAGCCGCCGGACAGGTCCGTCAGGACCGGCTGGCCATTGACGCTGACCTTGGGCGTGCCGCCCGCCCAGGCCGGTACGCGCAGGGCGATCGTGAACCGTCCGGGCTTTGCCAGGCGGGTCAGGGTCAGACGCGACTCGGGTTCATAGGGGTAGCGCGTGTCGAGCCGCAGGGTCGCGCCGCGCGCCGCCCACTGGGCCTCGGCAGGGATATAGAGGTTGACCAGCAGAGCCCCCTCGCCTTCCCAGAAGATCGACTCCCCGTGCTTGGCGTGGCTTTCCATGCCCGTGCCGACGCAGCACCAGAACTCTTCATCCTTATTGGTCGAATAGCCTCGGGCCGCCCCGGTCAGCAGCGGCGTCATATAGGTAAAGCCGCCGGTCTTGGGGTTTTGCGCCGCCATCACATGGTTGAGGTGCGCCCGCTCGTAGTAGTCGAACAGCTTGCCGTCCGGTTTCCAGCTATAGATCTGCCGGGTCAGCCGGAGCATGTTGTAGGTGTTGCAGTGCTCACAGGTCTGCTCGCTGATGTGCGAGGAGATCGAGTCCGGCGTCGAGAAATACTCACGGTCGGCATTGCCACCGATCACATAGCTGTGGTGGTCGGTAACGGTCGACCAGAAGAACCGCGCGGCCACGGCGTTCTGCGGCTTTCCAGTAAGTTCGTACAGCCGGCCCAGACCGATCAGCTTGGGCACCTGGGTGTTGGCGTGGAAATTGGCCAGCTTGTCCTGCTGCGCCATCAGGGGATCCAGCACCCTCTTGTCATAGATCCGCTCGGCAACGACCAGCCAGCGTGGGTCCTTGGTGCGGGCATAAAGCTCGGCATAGCTCTCGTTCAGCCCGCCATATTCGCAGTTGAGCAGGGTCTGCAGCTGCTCGTCATTGAGCGCGGCAAAGACCTTCTCGAAATAGCCGCCGAGGCCGATGGCCACGTCCAGCGCCTGTTGATTGCCCCAGGCGCCGTGCACGTCGAGCAGGCCGGCAAAGATCTTGTGCACCGTATAGAGCGGCGACCAGGAACCGTTGAGGTCGAACCCGCCCGAGCGGATCTCGCCCTTCATGACCTCGCCGAAGATCTCCTCGCCATCAACGACCGTGCCGTCCTTGCGCTTGCGCTGCAGGGCCCCGACATAGCCGGTCCCGCGCTTGGCCTGGGCCCGCGCCAGTTCGCTGACGATGTAGTCGGCCCGCTGGCGACATTCGACGTCGCCGGTCTGCTGGTACATGACGACAAGCGCCGATAGGTAATGGCCCAGCGTATGGCCGGCGATGGTGTCGGACTCCCAACCGCCATAGATTTCGCCCTTGGCCGGCAGACCGGCGAAGAGCATGAAATTGTGCAGGAAGCGGTCGGCGCTGAGCCGCAGCAGATAGGTGCGATTGACCTCTACCGCCGTTGCATAGTCCGATGGCAGAAGGCGAACCGAAGACAACGGCAGGGGCGCGGCCTTGGTCGGTAGCGACACCCGGCCCCTGGCAAGGGCGGCGACCGGGGCGGCTGTCGCGCCAGCGAGCGCGGCGGCAGCGGTGAGCATCAGGTCACGGCGAGTCGCCATCAGATATACCCCTACTTAATACCGTATACGATCTTAGGTTCACCCCTCCCACCCGTCAATCCGATCACAGTGGGAAAACGGCGATCAACGGATCGATTTGCACGACCCGATTGATGCGGACCAAACGCGTATCAATAGGCAACGGGATCGGCACTAAGGTCCCACCACGAGCGTTGCCGATGACACCCTCATCCAGCGCCGTTTCCTGAAGGCATCCAGAGGGTGGCCGGTGTTCGCTCATTGGGGCCCAAGCCAGGACCGCCGCCGGGCGGTCTGGCTCCGGGTCGCGTTCGCTGCGATCGAGAGGACATATTTGTCGTCCCCGTTCGCTTCGCTCCGCGTCAGCTCCAGCCCGTACAGATCGAGCGCCTCGGCGTAGTCGACGTCTCCCGGAGCGCCGATGACGCTGGCGAACCAGGCCTTCAGCGGCTGACCCGCGACAATTTCCGCCACCGCCGTGAAGTCCTCCGGCCGGAAGCCGGTCTTGCCGGAGTATTGGGCGTAGGCCTTGCGCATCACGTCGTCGAGGCTGGCCTTGCCGCCCGTCAGCTTGCGGATATGCGCGTCCAGCAGGAAGCCCGCGACCTCGCCCTTGACGTAGTAGCTGACCGTCGCGTCCGAGGCCCCGACACCGGACAGACTGTTCGACCACACGCCCATTGATGATTGTTCCAGCGACTGCTTCAGCCGGCCCGGGGCGTTCTGCAGGGCGGTGATCTGCTTTGACATCATGCCCAGATAGCGATCGTCGTCGATCAGCCCGCTCCGCCTCAGCATGAGGTTGCTGTAGTAGGAGGTCAGGCCCTCCGAGATCCAGAGGGTGGAGACGGTCGGGACTGTTTCGTAGTCGAAGGGACCCAGTTCCACGGGGCGCAGTCGCTTAACGTTGAACGCGTGCTGGTACTCGTGGGCGAGCAGGGCCACGAAGGCGTCGTAGCCCGGGGCGGTGGCGAACCGCTCGGGATTGACGTTCACGAAGGTCGAATGGCTATGCTCCAGGCCACCGCCGGTCTTGGTGCGGAAGGCGATCAGGAACGCGTACTGCCGCCAGGGCTTCGCGTTCCAGAAGCCGCGCGTCTCGTCCACCATCCTCTTGAGATCGGAAACCATCCGCGCCTTGTCCACGGACACCGCGCCGCGGTTGTAGGCGATCTGGTGGTGCGTGCCCTTCGAGGTGAAGTCGAGGACCTCAAGGTCGCCGGCCATGATCGGGGAATCGACCAGCTCCTCATAGCTGGCGGCCGTGAAACGCGCCCCCGAGGCCGGCCCGTTCCTTTTGAGACCGGTCGCGCTGACCCAGCCTTTGGGCAGGTCGAGAGCGACCTCCTGGCCAAGATGCTCACCGCCCTTGACGGTAATGTAGGTCGCCGAGCCGTTGAGCACCGCGTAGGTGGACGTCACCTCGTCCGTTGACACGGACCGTTCCTTTGCCGAAAGCCCATAGCGGACGAGCAGCCGCTTGGCACCGCTGGTATTCACTGTCCAGCGGTTGGGGCCGCCGTCGGTCACGGCCAGCTCGCGTCCGGCATCGTCATACGCCTGGAGGCGAAGGACGTTCTTCTTGTAGTCCTCCTTGACGTAGTAGCCGGGAGTCCAGACCGGCATGTAGAGCGTTGCCTGCGGCTGGCTGACCGGGAAGCTCGCCTCGACATCCACGGTCTGACCGGCCAGGTCATGAACGTGGATCCTGTAACCAATGATCGCGCGCTCGCCCGCGACAGCCTGCCGACCACCCGCCGCACCAAGCGCCATCGAGGCGACCAGCAGAGCCAGGAGCAGAACCGAACGTCGTGCGAGCTTCATTGCGGTGTCCATCGCTCTCGTGGGCGGGCGTCGTTGCGGACTTCGGGCGATACCGTCGTGGCGGCAGCGAGGTCGATCGCGGTGATGTTCGCCGTCAGGCCCTGACGGCGAACACCTGTCGATAATCAAAGACCGGCAAAACCGTCCGGGAAAGCCGGCTTAAAGGACGTCGCCGAAGATGGCGCCGCGCCGGGTCAGCTTGACCTCGTGGCCATTTGTGACGATGGCCCGACCGGCTGGGCCGCCGAACCGCGTCACAGAACCGCCCGGCATGGCGGCGTTGCCGCCGGACGCGCCTGCAGCGCCGCGCTGACCGCCCATGCCGCCCCCGCCTGGCGTTCCGGGTCGGCCGGCGGAACCAAGAGCGGTATCGTAGTTGGAGTCAAAGGCCGCCGCGCCACCCTCGCCGCGCTCACCATTGGGAAAGCCGCCGCCGCCGCCGCTACCGCCGCCGTCGGCACCGGCACCGCCGCCGCCGCCGGCCTTGATCGAGGCTCCCGTATCGATGACCAAAGTCAACGGTGCCTGGATATAGAGGGCGTCGCCGCCCCGGCTGCCGTTGGTCGCGCCAGGCACGTCGCCGCCCTGCCCGCCATTGCCGCCGCCGCCATAGACGTGGCCCTTGATCGTCAGGGTCAGGGTCACGCCCGCAGGCCAGACACCCGTGTCGATACCGATACCGCCACCGGCCTTGCCGGCGACAACCACGCCCTTGGGCACTGTGAATTCATAGGCTGCGGCTTTCACCGCGCCCGGGCCGGCGAGTTCCCGCAGGTTCGCCGACTGGGTGACGGTCAGGCGAACAGGCGCCACGCTGCTGGCTGCCGCCGTTGCCGGCCGAGCCGCGGCCGCTACCTGCGTCCCGACCGCGCAATTGGCAGACGCCGGTATCGGCGTATCGGCCGGTTCGACCAGAACAGGCGTCGGATAAAGCGCCTCCAACTCCTGCGCCGCTACGGCAGCGAAGGTCTTGCCGTCAGTAGACGCATCAAACACGGCCCGAAGGCAGCGCGTCTGCACGGGGGCGAAGGCGACGTCGTTAAAGGCCTCGGTCGATACGCCATAGGCCGAGGTGGCAACCACCGGAGCCCAGGCCTTCTCGTTCCAGTACTCCAGGTGCCAGGCCTTGGGCGCGGCCACACCGACACCGGATCCTGCCGGTTGGTCATTCCAGAAGCGGATACGCGCGCCGTTCAGCCGAACCGCGTCTTCCCACTGGTAGACCACCCACTGCTGGGCCGGATTGTTGGGCGTCCAGGTGCCCCAGACATCAGGCGGCAGGGGATTCTCATGCACCTTGCCGTCGTTCAGCGCGCGGATCCAGTACTGCACCGGCACGGGCGAGTTGGACGCGACGATGCGCGCGGCCGACGCGATATTGCGTTGCGGCTTGGCCGGCGGGGCGGGCGGACGCGTCGGCTCGACCATGTTGATCAGGGCCGGGGTCGTGCTGTCGTCGAAGGTTACCTCGTCCAGCGACACGCTGCGGCGGAAGTGATCCCCGCCGACGGCATCGGCATTGTGATAGGCGATGAACCACCTGTCCTTGAACTGGACGATACCGGCATGGGACGTGGTGGACGACACCGGGTCGAGCAGCACGCCACGATAGGTCCACGGACCCAGCGGCGACGGCGCCGTGCCATAGGCCTGGCAGGCGTAATAGACCGCTTCCGTACACTCTGAATCCGGACCGGCAGTGTTGCCGGCATAGATCATGTAATAGGTGCCCTTGCGCTTGAAGATCCACGGCGCTTCGAAGAAGCCCTTCAGGCTGGAGACGTCCACGGGCCGGCCCTTGAACGTGACCATGTCCCGCTCCAGTTCGACGCCTTTCAGCCGACCGAAGGTGCCCCAGTAGAGATAGATGCGGCCGTCATCGTCGACCAGCACCGTCGGGTCGATGTTCTGGATGTCGTTGGCCAGGGGATAGGTCTGCGAAACGATCGGCCCTGCCGGATGGGCGTCTGTCCACGGGCCCTGCGGCTGGTCGGCCACAGCCACGCCGATCCCGAAGGCGTCCCTGGCCGTCGTGCCTTTCTGCACCACTGGCGCATAGATATAGAAGCGGCCGTCCGGCCCCTTGACCATCTGGGCGGCATAGGCGCGCTCCGGGCTCGCCCATTTGAAGACGTCTTCCGGCCGAACGAAATGTGGCGTGTGCTTCCAGACGCCCGAGCCCGGGTCGTCGGTTTCCAGCAGCTGCCACTCGGGCATGATGAAGTCGTTGACCCCGACAGGCGCCGTATCCCGGCCGGTGAGGATGTAGAACTTGCCATCCGCGACCAGTGGCGCCGGATCAGTGGTGTAGTGCTTGCCGTCCGCGAGGATCGGATTGTCCAGAGCGTGTGCGGGGGCAGAGCCGAGCGCCATCAGGCAGGCCAGACCCGCTAGGAAAAGCTTCAGTTTCACTTTGCGCCTCCATTTGCCGGCGGGATCTCGCCCAGCAGGTTGGTGGTGAAGAAGTCGCGCAGCTTGTTCCAGTAGTAGGGCTGGCTGACGCCGTGGTTGGTGTTGGGCAGGATGACCAGCTCGTGTGACTTGCCCGCTTCGACCAGAGCCTTGGACAGCCGCAGCGACGCGGCCACCGGCACATTGTCGTCGATGTCGCCATGAACGAGCATCAGCTTGCCCTTCAGGTTCTTGGCCACCGGGATGTTGGAGCTGGCCTCCCAGGTGGCGTCGTCGGCGATCCCCATCGACACCTCTGGCCACCAGGCCTTGTCGAGACGCAGGTCATGGTTGCCCGAGGACGCGACGCCGACCTTGAAGAAATCGGGGCGGCGCAGCAGGAAGCGCGCGGTGTCATAGCCCCCGGCCGAGCCGCCATACACGCCCACTCGGTCAAGATCGAAATAGGGGTACTTCGCCTTCATCTGCCTCAGCACCCAGATGTGGTCGTCGAGACCGACCTCACCAAGGTTCTGGAACGCCGGCAGACGGAAGGCCTGGCCGCGCTGCGAGGTGCCGCGCCCGTCAATGGTGACGACGATGGCCCCGATCTGGGCCACGGCATTGGTCGAGGTGCGGACGTTGTCGTCGTAGTTGTCAGAATAGCGGTGAGTGGTCGGCCCTGTGTAGACGTTCTCAATGACGGGATAGGACCGCGACGGATCGAAGTTCTTCGGTCGATAGATCATGCCGTAGAGCTTGACCTTGCCATCCTCGGACAGGGTCTCGAACGGTTCGGGCGCGGTAAAGCCGGTGGCCAGCAGGGCTGTCGGATCGGCCTTGCCCAGGCGCGCCACGATGCGGCCGTCGGCGGCGTCGCGCACCACGGTCTCGGTCGGAGAGGTTGGGCTCGACATGCGATCAATAAGGTAACGGCCGTCCTCGGAGACGACGATGCGGTGGTCGAGGGGCTCCGGCGTCAGGTTTCGGATCGAGCCATCAAGCCCGACACGATAGAGCATGGCGAAATAGGGATTGACCCCCGCCTCGCGCCCGACGCCGAGGACCAGGATCGGACCGCCCTGCGCCACATGCACGATCTCGGTGACTTCCCAGGTGCCCTTGGTCAGGGCCTTGCCGCCGTCTGGCTTGTCGCCCTTGGCCACCAGGTAGAGCTGGGCCCAACCGGTCCGCTCGGAGATGACGAGATCCCCCTTGACGGCCGGCGACGAATATATCGACGACGAGGTCACGGTGACCACCGGCTTGACCCGTTCGATGACCCGCGCGCGCGCGGCGCCCGTCACCGGATCGGCTTCAAACAACTGCACCGAGCCATAGCCGCGCTCGGTCCATTGATAGATGACCTTGCCGTCTTCCCACTGCAGGGCCGGGTCGCCCGGATAGAGCACCTCCTGCGCCGGTGCCTGGATATAGACGAGGCTCGCGCGGCCGTTTTTGGCGACCGGTTCGATATCGATGACCAGCGGCTTTTCCAGCGGCAGGTTGGTGGCGCCGGCATTGGGATAGATAAACGAAAAGGCCTTTGGGAACTGCGCGCCCGGAGGGCTGGCCTGGACCGTGTTCCAGACATAGGCGCCGTTCAGCTCCAGCTTGTAGGTCAGGATGCGCCTGGAATCCTCCGACCACTGCACGGAAATGGGCATGGGCGGAGCGGCCAAATTCGCCTTGATCATGTCGGGCAGCATCGGAAGGCTCTGGCCGTACCGGCCTTGCTCGCTGCCATCATAGGTCAGCGGTGTCTCTCGACCCGAGGCGACATCCACCAGCCACAGGTCATAGCCCTTGTGGATGACCTTGAACTTGCCGTCAGGCGAGACAACTCCAGGCGGCAGCTTGGCCGGCGCAGGCACTAAGGCAACGACGCCCGCAGCGTCATGGGTCCAACGCGCGCCGCCGGCGGAGAAGGTCAGCACGCCCTTGTCCGCGTCGAAGTCGAGCGGGACGATGACGACCCCGTCAGGCGCGGCAGCGCCGGCCGCAATCACCTTGGCGGCAAGGACCTGATCATCCGGCAGCTCTCGCTGCGCACCGGTGGCGGGATCGGCGAGCCAGACCTTGCCCGCCTTGCGTGGACCGCGATGGAAAAGCACGCCGCCCTTCACGAACCTGGCCGACATGTCGAGGTCGATGACCAAGGGGTCGATCTTGGCCGGCAGATACTCATCCGAGGCGGCGTACCGCGCGGCGATGTCAGGCCTTTCGGCGGCCAAAGCCACCGCGGGTGACATCGTCAACAGGACGAACGCCATCGCCAAAGGCTTCAACGGCAAGGACAATTTTGCGATACGCATGGATCATTCGCTATTGGATAGTGGCGGAATGACCTTCCCGTCGGCGTAACCGCCGTGTCACCCCCGTGAGATGGCGGACAGTCCGGAGAAACCACTCCCAAGTCAAATATTTTATACGATATACTCACGCGCAGGCGTTGTTTTTCTCATCGCCGTATCCGCCTGCGCCAACGACAGGACAGTTTGTGTTCGAAGTCGCCGGCGCCCCGGTGGCCGATGTGCCGGAAAATCGGCCAGGTCGGCTCCGGCGCCCTATCAGCCCAGACGCGCTGGCAAAGGGCGGCGCGGAATTTATACGATATACCGCTGATTGACAGGGACTTCGCCGCACGCATACTTCCCGCCTATTCGGAGAGATGAACTGATGAGCACCGGGAAAATCACCAGGCTGGTGGTGGTCGGCGGCGGAACAGCTGGATGGATGGCCGCGGCGGCCCTATCCAAGATCCTCGGTACGAAGAAATACAGCATCACACTCGTCGAATCCGACGAGATCGGCACGGTCGGCGTGGGCGAAGCGACGGTTCCGTCCATCCAGGGCTTCAACGAAGCCCTCGGCCTCGACGAGAACGAGTTCGTCCGCGAGACCAACGCCACCTTCAAACTCGGCATCCGCTTCGTCGACTGGAAGGCACCGGGTAGCGACTATTTTCACCCCTTCGGCAGTTTCGGCGTCGATATGGGCGGGATCAACTTCTCGCACTTCTGGCTGCGCTATCTGCGCGAAGGCGGCTCTCCCGATTTCGGCCTCTTCAACGCCCAGACCCTTGCTGCGCGCGAGGGCCGGTTCGGGCGCACCAAGGACATCAATCCCAGTATCCCGGTGGTCAACTACGCCTTCCACTTTGACGCCAGCCTCTATGCCAAGTTCCTGCGCAAGGTCAGCGAGCGGCAGGGCGTGGTGCGTCTGGAAGGCAAGGTGATCAGCGTCGCCCAGCATCCCGAAAGCGGCGATGTCACCTCTGTCACCCTGGCCAATGGAACGACCGTGGCGGGCGACCTGTTCATCGACTGCTCCGGCTTCCGTGGCCTGCTGATCGAGGACACGCTGAAGAGCGGCTACGAGGACTGGAGCCGCTGGCTGCCCTGCAACCGCGCCGCCGCCGTGCCTTGCGACAAGGTCGGGCCGGCAGCGCCCTATACCCAGTCGACCGCCCGCGAGGCCGGCTGGCAGTGGCGCATCCCGCTGCAGCACCGCACGGGGAACGGCTATGTGTTCTGCGACAGCTATATCTCCGAGCAGGAAGCTTGCGACCTGCTGGTACAGCGGCTGGACGGCAAGGCGCAGGCCTCGCCGCGCATTTTGAAGTTCACCACCGGCCACCGCCGCAGGATGTGGAACAAGAACGTCGTCGCCATGGGCCTGGCCGGCGGGTTCCTGGAGCCGCTGGAATCAACCTCAATCTATCTCGTTCACGTGGCGATCTTCCGACTGCTGAAATACTTCCCCAACGACGGGATCAGCGAGCTGCTGCGCGCCAGCTTCAACCGCGAACTGCTGGCCGAGTATGACAATGTGAAGGACTTCCTGATCGCCCACTACAAGGTCACCGAGCGCGAAGACACGCCGTTCTGGGCCTACTGCAAGAACATGAGCATCCCCGACAGTCTGCAGTTCCGGCTAGACAGCTTCGAGCAGCACAACCTCAGCCTCGTGCGTGATGAGGAGATGTTCCGCGAAGCGAGCTGGTTCGCCGTTCTGGCCGGCCAGGGCTTGCTGCCCAGATCGCATCACCCCTCCGCTGACCTGATGCCGTCCGACGAGTTTCAGTGGCGCATGGCCAAGATCCAGCAGGGTACACGCGGCCGCTCCGACATCATGCCGTCGCACGAGGCCTTCATCGCTCGCACCTGCGCCTCACCCGCTCTCGTCACGGTCTGATTTTTCTTGGGCAAGGTCGAGGTTCACGAGATTGGTCAAGAGCGGCACAAGGTCGTGGTCATCGACGATGTGGCCGCCGGGCCCGAGGCGCTGATCGAACTTGCAGCGCGGCAACCTTTTCCCGAGGTGGTCACCAACAGCTATCCCGGCCTGCGCCGCCACCTCAGCGCCAGAGACCCGGCCGAGAGCGCCTATGTCGAAAGCTTGAGGGCGCTCGCTTCGCCCATCGTGAATTCGGTGTTCGGCGCCGAAGGCTTTCGCATCGTTCAGGCCGCGTTTTCGCTGATGACCAAGCGGCCGCAGGAGATGCACCCGCTGGTCCGACTGCCGCACTATGACAGCCTCAATGCCACGCGGTTCGCCCTGCTCCACTTCCTGGCCCCCACGCCGCAGGGCGGCACGGGCTTTTATCGCCAGTCGCAAACCGGCATCGAGCAGCTCAGCGAGACCAATAAGACCGCCTTCGAACAGGCCATTCTCGCCGACATCGCCTCGGAGGGCGAGCCTGCGCCAGTGTTCATGAACGGATCAACGCGGACCTTTGAACAGATCGGCTTCTTTGAAGGCCGCTTCAACCGTGTGCTGATCTACTCCGGGGCCCTGCTCCACTCCGCCCATGTGCCGGAGGATTTCGCCTACAGCGCCGATCCGCGCGCCGGGCGCCTGACGACCAACCTGTTTTTGCAGGCTTAAACCAACCGCCGCTGAGCTCTACGCCTTGCGCTCGTTATGTGTCGTCACCCCGGGACTTGTTCCCGGGGCCCATTGTTCCACCGCAGGTGCGGTGCCGAATAAAACTCTCACGATGAAGCTGACCCATGGCCCCCGGGAACAAGTCCCGTGGTGACGGGGTATTTTCAGATTTGGCCCCTCTGAGGTCAGGACCAACGGCCGTTGATATCAGCCACACCCTTCCGACTATCCCGCGAAAGGGTGCCCTCGCGCGCTTGGCGCCAGGCCTCTGGAGGATGAGAGGGGCTTGAAACAAATTCGGCCCGCTGCTCTCGCAGCGGGCCGAAATCGTCTTGCCGTCAGTCGCCCCTAGTAACGGAAGCGGGCGCTGAGCTGGACAGTACGGGCCGGGACACGGACACCCTGGGGAAGCAGGTTTTCCTTGCCGTAATTGACCTTGCTCTCGTCCTCAAGCAGGTTGGTGCCTTCCAAGCTGAGGGTCAGCTGACGGATAGGCGTGTAGTTGAAGGCAGCGTCAAGACGCGAGGTCGGCTCGTTCCAGCGCGAGTACTCCGGGCTGGCATAGTCGCGGTCGTAACGATATGCGTCGCGGAAGTTATAGGCCACCCGCGCGCTGTATTGCGGCGTCTCGTAGTAGAGCGCCATATTGTAGGTCAGCTTCGAATTGAACGGCGCGTCGTACTTGCCGGGGAATTCGCCTAGGTTCTCGTCCTCAACAAGGTAGCGATACTTGATCGTGCCCTTTCTGTTGTAGGTCGCATTGAACTGAGCACCCACATTGTTCCAGGGGGCGGGGAGGAAGTCGAAGAAGCCCTGAACGTTGAACTCATAGCCCTGGTATTCGCCAGGACCCTGGTTCTGCGGACGGTTGATGTTGTATTGGACGTCCGGGGTCGCCGGGTTGTTGTCCTCGTCGTACGGGACCCACTCATTACCCCAGGCGACGAAGCCATCGGGCTTTTTCAGATAGGTCGCCAGAGAGACGATGCCACCGCGGCCAAAATAGTATTCCAGCGACGCATCGTAGGCAGTCTCTTCGTTGGGCCGAAGCTCCGGATTGCCGCCCCAGCCGTTCTTGGCGGTGGTGTCGTAGAAGACGAACGAGCTGGCGTCCTGGAAGTTCGGGCGCTGGATGTTGACCGTATAGGCCAGACGCATCTGCAGCTTGTCGGTCCAGTGGATCACGCCGCTGACGCTCGGCATGGTGTCGGTGCCCTTGCCCGACCGCTTCACAGTCGTGGTCGTACCGGTTCTGGCGTTGAAGTTGCCGGTCGTGCTGTCGCCCGACGTCTCCACCACGCGAACGCCGATAATGCCGTCGACCGGGAACGGACCCAGATTGCCGCCCAGGAACAGCTGGCCAAAGATCGCCGCCGTCTTCTCATTCGACTCAAAGGTGCTGGTCAGGCGCTCAGATCTAACCACCGGATCGGCCCAGCCACCCGACCCGTCCGTCAGGGATGCGTTGGCCACCGTATAGGCCCGGATGGCGTCGAAGCTATTGACGAAGTCCTGGTTGGACAGGCGATACCAGGTCGGCGAGTCAAAGCCGGGAACATCGACCCGCACCGCTTCGGGGTTGGCCCCGCCGGGGAATGCCTTAAGCGCCACCGTCTTTGCCCCGGTAAACCGGGCGAAGCGGTAGCCATAGGCTCGGGCGGCGTCGCGATCACTGAAGCGCACGCCCACCTGAGCGCGGCGCAGGAGCGACTTCTCGCTGAAGCGATAGCTATAGTCGGCGCTCGCGACAATTTCCTCGCTGTTTTCGAAGCTCTTGCCGTTCTCAATTTCGAACATGTTGTAGAGGTCGGCGTTGCCCACATCCGCGCCGATAAACTCGAAGTAAGGGCCACCGGTCGGAACCTTGGGCGAATTGAGATCGACATTGACGCCGGTCAAGCCCTGGAGGCGCAACAGCTGATTGTACCATTGCAGGTCCAGCTTGTTGGTGTCGCGATAGATACCGAAATTGGCCGTATGCTTTTCGCTGTTCCAGTGAGTTTCGAAGTTGATGCGTTTGTTTTTCGAATCGATGACGTCGTCGCGGGCACGCGGGCCGGCCGGCAGCAGATCAGCGTCGGTCAGATTCGGGTCGATAAGCGTCATCGACTTCACCATCTTGCCGTCGGGCTGATAGACGATGTTGCTCGGGTTGGCGGGGCTGTCCTTGACCCGCACTTCCAGCGCATCGCCGCGGCGCGTTTCTTTGGAATTGAACATTGAGCCTTCGAGCACGATGTCCAGATTGTCGTTTACGCGCCACTGATAGGAGGCGTTGAGGGCCGGCCGCTTCACCGTGCCACTCTCCAGACCATACCGCGCCCTGTATACGCTGTAGGTGTCGCCGCGGCGGTTCGCCGGCAGGCTGGCTTGCTGCGCACCCCAGAACAGGGCCGGAGTCTCGCTCTCGACGAACTGTTCGTTGTAGTTGTTTTTCTGGTACGATGCGTTCAGCAGCACGCCCATCTCGCCCCAGGCCGTGTCAAAACGGTTGGCGATCAGGGCGCTGCCATAGGGGCTCTTGGTGTCGCCGACGCTGCCGTAAACTTGGCGCAGGCTGCCGGCGAAGGTCGGCCCCTTGGGCAGATCCAGCGGGCGGCGCAGATCGACGTTGACCGAACCGGCGATGCCGCCTTCGACCTGGTCGGCGGTGCGGGTCTTGTAGACGGTGACCGCCTTGAGGAGTTCGGCGGGAATGTCGTTCAGGCTTTGCGAACGGCCGACGCCGCTGTTGGACGCATTGCCGTTGATCGTCGTCTGAATGTCGGCCTGGCCGCGGATCAGGACGCTGCCGCCTTCGCCGCGTTCGCGGCTGATCTGAATCCCGGGGACGTGAGCAAGCGCTTCGGCGACGTTGTTGTCCGGCAGCTTGCCGACGTCTTCGGCGATGATCGAGTCGCTGATCTGGGCTGATTTGCGTTTCTTGTTGGCCGCCGACTCAAGGCTCTTCCTCAGGCCCTTCACCACTACGACGTCGACTATGTTGTCTTCCGCAACGGTGGTTTGATTGGCGGCGGCCGGCTGACTGACAGTGGCCTGCTGCGCGATCGCGGGCGAGTAGGCCATGGCAACGGCCAGGCCCGAAGCCGTGAGGAGGATCGTCTTTCTTCTTGTGGCGCTCAGCATTTGTAGTCCCCCATTATGAAAAATCTGCGACCTCAGGAGGTCATGAAACTCGGAACGCGTCAAAATATGTTTTATACGATATACTAATTGCAACGTTTTTTTACGGGAAATGCCATATTTGTGTTGCGTTTTCGCCACACGCGCTAGCGTCGCGGATCGGTGCGCAAACGCTCCCAAGCCGGCTTGAGCCAAAACATTCCCTAACGATTTCAATTAGAAATCGGGTTCATCGGCCCAAAGCAGGCGCAGTTTCGCGTTTAGGGCGACTTGCTGCCGATTCGAGATGACGGTGGGCAGCGCTAGCCCCTGTGGCCCGGGCGCTCAGTTCGCAGCTTGACCATCAGGGTATATTATATACCAAATAAGGCCTGGACGGAGAGCCACATGGCCTTGCTTGATAACGACCGCCGCCGCTTCCTCTTATCCAGCGCCGTGCTCACCGGCCTCAGCGCCCTGCCCGCGTCTGCGGCGCTGGCGCAGACTTCAGGCCAGCCTGTCACCGCGCTTGACCTGGCTGACGTGCGGCTGTCGCCCTCGCCCTATCTTACCGCGCTCGCCGCCAACCATGCCTATCTGCTGACGCTGGAGCCGGATCGTTTCCTGCACAACTTCCGCAAGGGCGCCGGCCTCGCGCCGAAGGGCGAATCCTATGGCGGCTGGGAAAAGGACACCATCGCCGGCCACAGCCTCGGCCACTATCTGTCGGCCATCTCTCTTATGTATGCCCAGACCGGCGATGTGCGGCTCAAGGAACAGGCCATCTATGTGGTGCGGGAACTGGCGCTGATCCAGGGCGCGCACGGCGATGGCTACGTCGCCGGCTTCCTGCGCAAACGCAAGGATGGCACGGTTGTCGACGGCAAGGAGATCTTCCCGGAGATCGCCTCGGGCGACATCCGCTCCGCCGGCTTTGACCTCAACGGCTGCTGGGTGCCCTTCTATAACTGGCACAAGCTTTATAGCGGCCTGTTCGACGTCCAGTCGCTGTGCGGCTATGACGCGGCGATTCTGGTGGCCACCGGGCTGGGCCAGTATATCGACACCCTGTTTGCCCGCCTGACCGACGAGCAGGTGCAAAAGGTGCTGGACTGCGAGTTCGGCGGCCTCAACGACAGCTTCGCCGAGCTCTATCAGCGGACCGGCGACCAGCGCTGGTTGCGGCTGGCCGAGCGTCTCTATCACCATCGCGCGCTTGATCCGCTGAAAGTGCGCGAGGACAAGCTCGCCAACCTGCACTCCAACACCAACATCCCCAAGGTGCTGGGCCTGGCCCGCCTCTACGATATCACCGCCAAGGCGGACTATCGCACCGCCTCGGACTTCTTCTGGGAACGGGTGACCGGTCACCACAGCTACGTCATCGGCGGCAACGGCGACCGGGAGTACTTCTTCGCCCCCGACACCATCTCCAAACACATCACCGAGGCGACGTGCGAGCACTGCGCCACCTACAATATGATGAAACTGACCCGCGACCTGTACCGCTGGTCGCCGGACGCGCGCTATTTCGATTACTACGAGCGCGCCCACCTCAACCACATCCTGGCCCAGCAGAACCCCGAGACCGGGATGTTCAGCTACATGACGCCGCTGTTCACGGGCGCGGCGCGCGGCTTCTCCGATCCGGTGGACAACTGGACCTGCTGCCACGGCTCAGGGATGGAGAGCCACGCCAAGCATGCGGACTCCATCTACTGGCAAAGCGCCGACACCCTGTTCGTCAACCTGTTCATCCCCTCTACCGCCAAATGGAAGGCGAAAGGCGCAGCCCTGCGTCTCGACACCGGCTACCCTTATGATGGCGAGATCAGGGTCGCCGTCACCAGTCTGCGCCGACCGGCCCGCTTCAAGCTCGCCCTGCGAGCCCCCGCCTGGGCCACGACCGCCTCCGTCAAGCTCAACGGCCGCGTCGTGGAAGCCAGCCGCCGCGATGGCTATCTGATCTTGGACCGCGTGTGGCAGGCCGGCGATGTTGTCGCCCTGTCGCTGCCGCTCGACCTGCGGGTCGAGCCAACCCGCGACAATCCCGGCGTCGTCGCCATCCTGCGCGGCCCCATGGTGCTCGCCGCCGACCTGGGTCCGGTAAAGGACGACTACCAGGCGACAGATCCGGCGCTGGTCGGTGATCTGCTGTCCGGCTTTGCGCCTGTGGCGGCGGACAAGGCGCACTACAAGACTGTCGGCATCGGACGGCCGGGCGAACTCACCTTTGTCCCGTTCTATTCCCAGTGGGAGCGCCGCAGCGCGCTGTATCTGAAGGCCTTCAGCGAGGCCGACTGGAAGGTGGAAGAAGCCGCCTTCACGGCGGAGCAGGCGCGTCAGCGTGATCTGGCCGCACGATCCGTGGACGTCATGCACCTGGGCGAAATGCAGGCCGAGCGCGACCACGGCCTCGACTCCGATGTCTCCTGGCCCGGTACCTATCGCGGTCGCAACGGCCGCGACGCCCGGTCCGGCGGATTCATGTCGTTCAAGATGGCGGTCAAGCCGGGCCCGCTGGTGCTGCAGGCCAGCTATTGGGGCGACGACAGGCGCGAGTTCGACATCCTTATCGACGATCGCAAGCTGACCACCGTATCGCACCCGGTCGCGCCCAAACCTGGCGAGTTCTTTGACGAACAATACCCTGTGCCCGCCGACTTCACGGCCGGAAAAACCTCGGTGACGGTCAAGCTGGTCCCCGTGGGCGGACGCTCCACCGGCATGATCTTTGGCTTGTTGCTCTTCACCGCCGCCCCTGCAGGAGCCACCGCATGAAACTCCTGACTCTCACAGCGTTCCTGCTGGGCCTCACCGCCACCCCTGCCCTCGCCGACTGCAAACCGGGAACCTGGACAGTGGTTTCTGGCGGGCCGGAAGACCAGGGCGTGCGATACGAGACCGACCACTTCGCCTTCCGCTGGAAAGGCGAAGACGCCAGCCTGGAAAACGCGGTCGCGGCGGGCAAGTACCTTGAAGGTGTCTGGGCCTATTTCATCGACACGGTGAGGTTTCCCGAGCCCTATTGCGACACCGCTGCCAAGCACAAGGCCAACATCAACCTCGACCCGACCTTCGGCCTGTCCGGCGGTCCGACTGGCGAGCGGGACATGGGCATGTGGATGGGCCCCTCGGCGCTGAAGGATCGCTGGGGTCTGGCGCATGAATTCACCCACGCGCTGCAGGGCTCCACCCGCAGTTTCCGCGACGGCAAATATGTCGGCTGGCTGTGGGAAAGCCACGCCAACTGGATGCCCCATCAGTTGCCGGAGTTTCGCGGCAATGTGCATTGCTCGGAGATGCTCGTTAATTTCCCGCATCTCTATTACGGCTCGACGCGCGACCGATACTGCAACTGGCAGTTCCTTGAACACCTGAAGAACAAGTACGGCTACCAGGCGGTCAACGACATCTGGGACAAGGCGCTGAAACAGGGCGAGCCTGGCAGTATGGACGACGACCCGTTCAGCGTCCTGATGCGCAACCAGAACTGGACCATCGACCAACTCAACGACGAGATCGGCGAGTGGGCCATGCGTAACGTCGCCTGGGACTATGTGGATGAAGCCGGCAATGATCAGGGCGCGGTCTATCGCACCCAGTACGGCTCCTACGACGACCGTGGCGGCATTCGGGCCTTGCGGGTTACGGCGCTCGATCCCCTCGACGGTGCCAAGGGACGCTACGCCGTGCCCTCAGCCTGGGCGCCGCAGCGTTTCGGCTACAATCTTGTCCGCCTGATCCCTGATGCCGGGGCCAAGACCATCAAGGTCGACTTCCGCGGCGTCGTTCAGACCCAAGCCGCCGGCAGCCTCGTCGGAATGGCCGAAGACCCGCCGTCGATTCCGCCGCCGGCGTCCGACTGGCGCTGGGGGGTCGTGGTCATCGACAGCGACGGAGAGCCGCGCTACAGCCCACTGGCGGGCGGCGCTGATGGCCAGATGATCGTGCCTCTGAAGACGACCGACCGGGCTGTCTATCTGGTGGTCGCCGGCACGCCGTCGGTCCAGCACAAGATCCAGTGGGATCAACCCTATTACTCGATCTACCGCTACCCCTGGATGGTCGAGCTTCAGGGCGCGGTGCCGGAAGGCCTTCAGCCTGGCACCAAGCCGGCAACCGGCGGCAAGGCCCACCGCAACGGCGGCGGCTGGGTCGCCGACGCGGCGAAGGTCGATGCCACCGCCTATGTCGGCCCCTATGCCCGCGTGCTGGGCGGCGTGGTCAAGGATCAGGCGCGCATCGAAGACCACGCGCTGGTGCGGGGCGGTGTGGTCTCTGGCCGCGCCGTGATCGGGGCCATGAGCATCATCGACGACGGTGTCACGGTGACGGACGACGCAGTGGTGCGCACCACCTTCATGGGCATCGGTGCCTTCGAGAAGGGAACTGTCCTGTCCGGCAAGGCCCAGATCATCGGCGACGCCGAAGTGCGGGGCGGGCCGAAACTTGCGAAGGGTGTCTATTCCGGCTTTGTCGACGAGGCGTCTCAGAGCAATCCCAAACTCGGTTCGGACTTCACCGCGCCTCCGCCGGAGGTCACCACCGCCGCGCCCTATAGCTGGCGGCCGTGAGCCGAGCCCGAACCACAAGCCTGCGAAGACGCCTTCCAGAACCGGCCGGCGGCGACACGGCGTGTTGCGCCCCGATCTCCCATCTCTTACAGGCCCACCAGCAGGCCTTGCTTTCCCTCACGCCGCCAGAGCGGCAGTAATCGTCGAGAGGACCAAGAATGCCCCGACTGCAATGCACGACCCACACCGACACCGACGCCGCCTGCAATTGCGGCCTGGACCGCCGCTGGTTCATCGGCGGAGTCGGCGGCGCAGCCTTTGCCGCCAGCGCCTGGCCGGGCGCGACCCTCGCGCAGGAAACATCCGTCAACCTTGCCAAGGTGGCGGTTCCCTCGACCTCGTTTCATTCCGGCGATAGCAAGGTCTCGGCCCTCAACGATGGTGCCGTCCCCGCCAACTCGGCCGAGACGGAAAAGGGCATGTACGGCAACTGGCCGAAGACCGGCACGGAGTGGGTGCAGTACGACTGGAGCCAGCCGGTCACTGCAGCCAAGGTCGAGGTCTACTGGTGGGTGGACGGCCAGGGCATTGGCCTGCCCAAAAGCTGGCGCCTGCTGTACTGGGACGGCTCGGCCTTCAAGCCGGTGAAGAACGCCAAGTCCTATGGCCTGGCCAAGGACACCTTCAACACCGTCAGCTTCGATACCGTCACCACCGACAAGTTCCGCCTTGAGATCGTCTCCGATGGAAAGCTCTCCACCGGCGTCCTCGAATGGCGTGTCTGGTCCAAGGGTCCCGTCCCGGCCTTCGCGCCCGCCGTGGCGGCGGGCATCGACCGCTCGGTGGTCCTCGGCGGCAAGACCTACCTGATGGGCAAGGCCGAATGGCTGACCTCGACCGCCGACGCGGGCGTCCTGTGGCGCAAGGCCTCGGGTCCTGGTGCCGTCGCCTTTGCCAATGCGGCCGCAGCCGACACCACCGCCACCTTCACGGCGCCCGGCATCTATGAGCTGGAACTGGCGGCCAGGTCCGGCGGCAAGGTCTCGACCTCGAAACTGCGCGTCCACGCCCAGGCCGCGCCGCCGCCCGAGCGGCTCGATGTGGTCTACACAAAGCGCTACACCATCGACAGCCCGCTGTGGAACGCCCGCGCCAAGGCGCTGATCGTCAACTGGCTGCCCCACGTCATCGACTATTGCGAGCGCACCGACCTGACGATCGGCAACGGCGGCATCGACAACTTCATCGAGGCGGGCAAGGCCAATCGCGGCGAACCGCATGGCAAGCACATCGGCTATGTCTTTTCCAATGCGTGGGTGGTCGAGACGGTGGAGGCCATGGCCATCGCCCTGATGGTCGATCCGCGCGGCGACGCCGAGATCATCGCTGCCCAGGACAAGATGCGCGCGACACTCGAGCGCTGGATCCCCATCATCCTCGCGGCGCAGGAGCCCGACGGCTATCTGCAAACGGCCTATACCCTGGCCGACCGCGCCGACTGGCCGGAGAAGTGGTCGCCCGA
The DNA here is from genome assembly GCF_058681425.1 of Caulobacter sp. AVps18. Classification (NCBI taxonomy): domain Bacteria; kingdom Pseudomonadati; phylum Pseudomonadota; class Alphaproteobacteria; order Caulobacterales; family Caulobacteraceae; genus Caulobacter; species Caulobacter sp. AVps18. The sequence continues at coordinate 2,036,262 of NZ_CM178737.1, read as the reverse complement.
CCACCGCTCCGACCACGAAGGCTACATCGCCGGCTACTTCATCGAGTCGGCCATCAACCACTACACCCTGACGAACGGCCAGGACCTGCGCCTCTACAACGCCGCCAAGAAGCTGGCCGACTGCTGGGTCGCCAATATCGGCCCGGGAAAAAAGGAATGGTTCGACGGCCACCAGGAGATGGAGCAGGCCCTTGTCCGCTTTGGCCGCTTCATCAATGACGAGGAAGGCGACGGAAAGGGCGACGCCTATATCGATCTCGCCCGCTTCCTTCTGGAATCACGCCGTGGCGGTCAGGAATATGACCAGAGCCACCTGCCGCCGACCCGGCAGTACGAGGCCGTCGGCCACGCCGTGCGCGCCGTCTACTTCTACTCGGCCATGGCTGACATCGCCGCCGAGACCAACGATGTCGACTACCAGAGCGCCGTGGCGTCCCTGTGGGACAACATGGTCAACCGCAAATACTACGTCACCGGCGGCATCGGCAGCGGCGAGACGTCAGAAGGCTTTGGCCCTGACTATTCGCTGCCCAACAACGCCTATTGCGAGAGCTGCTCCAGCTGCGGTCTGATCTTCTTCCAGTACAAGCTGAACCTGGCCTATCACGACGCCAAGTATGCCGACCTCTACGAGCAGACGATGTACAACGCCCTGCTGGGCAGCATCGATCTCGACGGCAAGAGCTTCTGCTACACCAATCCCCTGGTGAATACCGAACGCACCCTGTGGCACATCTGCCCCTGCTGCGTGGCCAATATCCCGCGCACCCTGCTGATGATCCCGACCTGGACCTATGTGAAGGACAAGGCCGGGCTCTATGTGAACATGTTCGTCGGCAGTACGATCACCGTCGAGAAGGTGGCCGGAACCGACGTGGAGATGGTGCAGAAGACGGATTATCCATGGAGTGGCGCGGTCTCGATCACGGTCAATCCGAAGAAGGCCGCGACCTTCGCCCTGCACGTCCGCATACCGGACCGCACGACCAGCGAGCTCTATACGAGCACGCCGAAGGTCAGCGGGGTCAAGAGCTTCAAGGTCAATGGCCAGGCCATCACGCCAGAGATCGTCAAGGGCTACGCCGTTGTCACCCGCGAGTGGAAAGCCGGCGACCACATCGAACTTGAGCTGCCGATGGAGGCGCAGCGCATCATCGCCGATGACAAGATCGTGGCCGATCGCGGCAAGGTCGCCCTCGGCTATGGCCCGCTGGTCTACAATGTCGAACTGGCCGATCAGAAGAACATCGAGCTGGCGCTCAGCAAGGCGCCTCTGAAGGCCGAATGGCGACCCGACCTGCTGGGCGGCGTCATGACCCTGACCGGCAAGTGGGCCGACGGCTCGACCATGACCGCCATCCCCAACTACGCCCGCATGAACCGCAACGGTGCCGCGGCGGAGATCGGAGCGGGGGATGTGAACTATGCGCCCGGCTCTATCCAAGCGCAGAACGCAGCGGTGGGACCAAGACGGCAGTCCACCGGGCTGCAGTCGCAGGTCTGGATCAAGACCTGACCTGGCAACCCACACCAGTCACCCCGCCAGGAGCCAAGCGCAGAGCCGGGACCCAAAGGCTGTAGCCCAAAGCGGCACCCAGCCCCCAGGTCCCGGACAGCGGCTGCGCAGCTTGCGGGATGGCCCGGATTTGAGTTCGCGAGCTACTGCCCTTTGCGACCTGATGGCTTAGTCTGGGCCGGAAGAAAAGGTGGCTAAAACAAAAGTTTAGAGCATTTTCCGATAGCCGTTTCTAACCTATCGGAAGATGCTCTAGCGGCATAAGGTCCAAAAGTGGCCTTGACGCGTTGCCATGATTCGGCGCGAGCATGGCTCGCGCACCAACCTGCCCCTTGTGGCGGGCTGAACCGGCGCTTAGTGCAGTTTACTTTAACGACTGACTGCCGGGATTCGGCCAGAGTCCTGACTCAGAGCGGACGCTCCTTATGACGCTGATGGTGCAGACCCTTTCCGAGCAGATCTTCACCCTGGTGCGCGACCGCATCATCTCTGGCAAGATCCCTGTCGACTCCGCAATTCGCCAGGACGTCCTGGCTGCCGAGTTGGGTGTCAGCAAGATCCCACTGCGTGAAGCCTTTGCCCGCCTCGAACAGGATGGGTTGCTGCTGTCACAGGCTAACCGCGGCTTCTTCGTCCGCCCGCTCAACGCCGACGAGGTCGAAGAAGTCTACGCTCTGCGCCTCAAGATCGAACCCGACGCTGTGGCCGAGGCGTCCAGCATCGCCACCGCCGCCGACAAGCAGGCTGCAAAGGCCGCGCTCGATACCCTCGACACCGCCGTTCGCACCGACAAGACGCAGGTCGGCCGCCTGAACCGCGCGTTCCACATGTCGCTGGTCAACCCGCTGCACCGTCAGGTCACCACCCAGATCATCGAGCGCCTGAACATCATCTCCGAGCGCTATGTCGGCAAGCATCTCGAACCTGCGGGCCGTGGCGACCGGGCGCACAACGAGCATGTGGGCCTGCTCAAGCTGTGGTCGGCAGGCCATGCAGACGAAGTTTATGCCCTGATGAGCCAGCACATCGCCACGACGCTGGAAGATCTCCGCGCGCAGTTCGCCACCGAAAAACAGAACGCCTAAACGCCTTCTGCCGTCACTGGAACTCGGCGGGCGCTCCCTCAGGCTCGGCCGTGAGGCAATGGGCCCTGCGGTCGACGAAGAGGCCTGGGCGACGGCGGCTCTCCGTTCCCTTGGGCCGCAGAGAGATCAGCACGGGCGCGCCTGTCACCACCGGGGTCAAGAGTCCCGGAATGGCCTGGAGCGCGTTCCGAAAAGTGGGAACCGGCTTTCGGAATGAAACGCGCGTGAAAACAAAAGACTAGAGCGGGCGATCTAATTCCATCAGATCGCCCGCTCTAGGCGCGCCCTGCCCTACCGCTTGCCGCTATTGCGGCGATGTGGACGCGCCGGCCAGCACCTTGGCCTCACGCCGCAAGCGGCTGTTCCAGAAACCGTAGGAGAAGTAGACGACCAGGCCGACCGCCATCCAGATGAAGGTGAAGCCCTGGCTGACCACCGGCAGGCTCGAAAAGATGAACACGCAGCCGCCAATGGTGATCAGGGCGACGATCCAGTGCAGCGGCGTGCGGAAGGTGCGGGGCGCATCCGGCAGGCGCTTGCGCAGGATCAGCATCGACACCGCCACCGCGATGAAAGCGATCAGGGTGCCGGCGTTGGACAGTTCGGCGATCTTCTTCAACGGGAAGAAGCCGGCGGCGATGGCGACGAAGATGCCGGTGACCCAGGTTATCAGGGCGGGCGAGCCCTTGGCATTGACCTTCGAGACAATGGGCGGCAGCAGGCCGTCGCGCGCCATGACGAAGAAGATGCGGCTTTGGCCGTACATCATCACCAGGATGACCGACGGCAAGGCGATGATGGCCGCGCCCCCGACCAGGGAGGCGACCAGCGGATGACCAATGACGCGCAGGACATGGGGCAAGGGCTCACCGCTGGCGGCGATCTCGCCGAACGGGACGACGCCGATCGCGACGGCGGCCACCAGCATGTAGATCACGGTCGAGACGGCCATGGAGCCGATGATGCCGACGGTCAGGTCGCGGCCCGGGTTCTTGGCCTCCTCCGCCGAGGTGGAGACGGCGTCGAAACCAAAGAACGCGAAGAAGACGATGGCAGCCGCAGCCATGATGCCGAACTTCTCGCCGCCCACCTCGTGGGCAAGGAAGCCGAACGGCGCGAACGGCTGATAGTTGCCGGCCTGGATGGCGGGCAGACCAAGGATGACGAACGCCCCGAGAGCCACGATCTTGATGATGACGAGGACGATGTTGATGGTGGCGCTTTCACGGGCCCCGACCAGCAAAAGCGCCATGACCGACAGCGACACGAGCACGGCCGGCAGGTTGACGAGACCGCCCGCCGACGGACCGTTCAACAGGAAGGCCGGCAATTGCAGACCGATCCCCTGCTCCAGCCAGCCGACAAGGTGCGCCGACCAGCCGACGGCGACGGTGGAGCAGGCCAGTGAGTATTCGAGGACCAGGGCCCAGCCGATGATCCAGGCGGCAATCTCGCCCATGGAGGAATAGGTATAGGTGTAGGCCGACCCCGCCGTGGGGATCAGGGTGGCCATCTCGGTGTAACAAAGGGCCGCACAGGCGCAGACAAGGCCGCACAGGGCAAAGGCGACGATGACGCCCGGACCGGCCAACCCTGCGCCGACACCGGTCAGGGTATAGATCCCCGTACCGATGATGCCGCCGATGCCCAGCGCCATCAGGTGCGGCCAGCTCAGCGTTTTCGCCAGCGTCTTGCCGTCTTCTTCCGCCCTGCGAAGAGGCTTCAGCGGTCCGAACAGTCCCATATCTATCCCCCAATAAAGGGCTGCGATCCAAAAGGACCGCAGCCGCTACTCGTTTCCGGCGCTCGGCGCCAGCTTGATGATGGTCGGTCCGGCGCCCAGCTTGACGACGTAACCGCCGCGCTCAGTCGGTGCGCTTACAGCGTAGGTCTTGGCGCCGGGGGTCGTGCTTTCGACCTTGAGCCAGGCCTGCGAGGTGTGGCTGGTCGCGGTGCCGAGCGTCAGGCTGACCTCGCCAGTCTTCGGCTCATAGCTCACCGCCTCGATCTTGCCGGCATCAAGCGTCAACCACAGGCCGGCGGGCGCGATGAAGGTGCGTGTGCGGGCGCTGTCCTTGGGCGTCAAGGTGACGACATCGCCCGCTTGGCTGACATTGCCGCCAAAGCCGGTCCAGCCAAAGGTCGGATGGTCGACGAGGTATGATGCCGCCGCCACCGCGTGGCCGAAAAAGCTCATGCCATAGTCGCCGTTCATCCCGTCCCAGCGCATGGCGTCAGGGAAGGAGTGGAAGGCGGCCGAGCCGAAACCTTCACTGTCGATATTGGTGAGCGAGCCCATCAGTCCACCATAGGCGACGCGCAGCAGTTGGAAATCCTTGGGATCGGCGCGATAGGCGTCGAACAGCGGCACGGCGTTGAGCGACGAGCCGTAGTGATGCAGTTGCCGCTCGATACGCGATTGCTTGCCGGCATAGAGGAAGTCCCAGAAGCGGCGGGCCGAGCCGTTATAACCCCAGTGCGGGATTGCAGGATCATAGGCAAGGATCACCTCGCGGGTGACGTCGGCCATCTTGGCGTCGCCGAAATAGCGGGCCCACATATAGACCTCGGCCTGACCGGTGGAGTCCCAGGGCATCTCCGAGCCGAACGGGTATTTCCGGGTCTTCCAGTGATCGACACGGCCCTTCATCAGGGCTTCGATCTCGGCCGCCTGCTCGGTCAGCCCTTCGCGCTTCAGGTCCTGCAGGATGTAGACGAAGACATCGCCCTCCATCTGGCCAAACTGCGTGTAGTAAGGTGCCTTGGTCATCATCGCCTTGGTCGTGCCGGCGGCGCGGGCCAGGTAGGTCTGCCAGGTCTCTTTGGTCACCAGGCCTTCATGGTAGCGGCCAAGTCGGTAGAGGGTCCACCAGGCGGCGGCCACGTGCGGATAGTTGTACGAGCGGCCCAGATCGCCGGCTCCCTCGCGATTCCAGGCCGACCAGACCTTCCAGTTCAGGGCTGGATCATAGGTTCCCTCGGGCATGGTCTCCGGGTCGTAGAACATCACGCTTTTGCGCACGCCGTACTGATCCGGGCCGTCCGGCGTCTGGATCTTGCCCCACAGGGTCTGGCTCGCGAAGGCCTCGAACTTGGCGACTTCAGCCGGCACAGGATTGTCGAGCTGCTTCATGATCGTCGCGAGCCAGGAGCCCGCACCGCCCTCGTCGCTCAGCCCCGAAATCCACACCCGGTTGTCCTGGGTGATGATAGCGTTCTTGTCACGATCATAGCCCATGATCGAGGGGCTGCGGCCGAACGGGTCGGCGGGGTTCTCGTACCACTGCTTCGTCGTCAGGAACCGGCCCATGTCGGCGACGACCTCAGCCTCCGGCTTGGTGACGAGGTAATGCACGGTCTGCTGGGCACCGTCCGCATAGGTCAGCGTCAGCCGCGCGCGGCCCGGCGTCTTGCCGGTGATGGCATAGCGGTCCCACCCGCCCTTGGCCTTGCCAGCGGGGGCGACATCCAGCGCGCCCAGCGGATAGACGGCGGTCGAGGTGATGGCCGAGGCGGCATGGACGAACAGCGAGGCCTTGATGTCGGTGGGGACCACATAGCCCGGCAGGCCGACCGCAACGGGGCGGCCCTGCGCCTTCAGCGTCGGCTCGATGGCGCGAATTGATGGCGCGAGAACGAACCGCAGGCCGATAGCGCGGCTCTCGCCCGGCTTGAGGGTCAGGGAGGTGGGTTCGTTCCACTGCTGGACGCCCTTCCACTCGGTGTCGGCGAAGCCCTTCGATACGACCATCCAGTCGTAGAAGCCTTCGAATGTCATGTTGCGCGGTTCGGGATCGCTGTAGATCTTCAGCGACTTGTCCTCATTCCGCTCATTGAGGATCGGCTTGTAGAGCTCGAACGGCGTGTTCTTCTCCGGAAGAACCAGCAGGGCCGGCCCCGCGCCGTTGAGCCGCGTAACCTGGAGATATCCCGCGTCGCGGCCCACATAGGGATCGTAGAACGACGCCGTCTCATGCGCGTGATCGAGGTCGCGCCCGGTGATGATGTTGTCGAACACCATGGGGATGCCCAGGCCGCCGATTTCGATGGCCGTCTTGCCCGGGTTGGAAATCACGTAACGCAGGGCGAGCTTGCCGCCGTCGATCGTCCAGGTTCGCGTCACCTTGAGCGGAAAGCCCTTGCCGAGCGAAGCGGTGATATCAGCACTGGCCAAGGCGCCCCGCGCCGCGATCGGCGTGACCTTGGCTCTGCGATAGGCGGTGGAGTAGTCCTGCCAGGCCGGTGCGCCGACGGGACGGACACGCAAGTCCAGATCGCCCAGGCGGTAGGCGCCGTCTTTCAGTCGCGCGCCGAACCGGTTCGACGGCGCAAAGTCGAAGCCATCCGTCGCCGCCTTGGGGGCCAGCGAGACGAGGGTCTGCGAAGTCTTCTGCAGCGAGATCAGGAAGTCTGGCGTCTCATGGATCGATACCTGAGCGTCAGGACTATGCCAGGGAGCGGGAGCCCGCTCGGCGGTCTGGGCCAGGACGGGCGAGACGGCGACCGTCAGCGCAGTGGCCAGTCCCATCAGAAAGACGCAAGCGGTGCGGGTCGGCATAGTCAACGCCTCAAAAAGCAAAAAGAGCGTCCGCTGGGTCACGGTTAAACCGCAGCGGACGCCTTAGTCGGTCCAGCCTAGCATGCGCCACTGGGAGGGAGGCGCGTCGCATCGGCACAATAGGGATCCAGAAACTGGATCGGCGGTTCGCAACCATCACCCGCACTGATCGCCAAAGCAGGGGAAATGCTGGCGCGACCAGAACAGGCACAACCGGCAAACCCGCCACAAGCGGCCTTGCCCGACGTCGAGGTAAACACCTCTGTTCTGGACTGTCAAATATAAGTTATACGATTACAGCCTAGCGGCGCGGGGTGATTATTGCCACGGCGCCGCCTGACCCAGACAGGGTCAAAGCCAGCGAATCCGAGGCTGCGACATTGCGTGACGAAGCCCCCAGCGTCGTCGGTGTCGCGCCGTCCTGCCACACCCTGGCGCTAAACCCGCCCTTGCCGAGGAAGTCGAGCGGCACATCGACCGCCCTGCCCGCCTCATTGGTCATGGCGCCGATATACCAGGCATCGCCCTTGCGCCGCGCCGTGACGATATACTGGCCGATGTCGCCGGCCAGAACACGCGTCTCGTCCCAGGTGGTCGGCACGGCGCGCAGGAAGTCGACACCGTCCTCCCACGTTCCGTCCGCCTTCTTGTAGGCTTGGGGCGCATCGGAGACCATGACCAGAGGGCTGTCATAGACGACGTACATCGCCAGCGCCTGACCGCGCGTGGTCTGGGTCTGGGGCTGGTTGTCCTGGATCTGGAACGTCTGCGGCGTGCGATTGCGAAAACCGCCGGGCGTATAATCGATGGGGCCGAGGATCATCCGCGTATACGGCAGGGTGACGTTGTGGGTGGCGGTGATCCGCGTCGTCCACTTGTTGTACTCTGCGCCGAGGACGCCTTCCTGGGTGATGTAGTTAGGCCAGGTGCGCACCAGACCGTTGGGCGCATAGGCACCGTGAAGGTCCACGAGCAGGTGATGGCTCGCGGCCTTCGACAAGATCTTGTGGAAGTAGTCGACCATGTCCTGGTCCGAGCGGTCCATGAAATCGACCTTGATCCCGGCGACACCCCACTGCTCATAGGCCGCCAGGGCCTGGTCCATCTGCCAGTCGAGCTGCTCCCACTGCAGCCAGATCATCACCCGCACCTTGCGCGCCTTGGCGTAAGCAATGATCGCCGGCATATCGACGGCGGCAATGGGCTTGGTGACGTCTGAACCTGGCCTCGGCCGGGTCGACGAGCCCTGATACCAGCCCTCGTCGATCAGGATGTAGTCGAGACCAAGGTCGGCGGCGAAATCCACATAGGCCTTGTAGGTGGCGGTATTGATGCCCGGGTTGGCGACCGGCGCGTTGAAGCCATTCCACCAGTCCCAGGCGCTTTTGCCCGGCTTGATCCAGGATGTGTCAGCGATTTTGGACGGCGCGCCGAGCGTGGCGATCAGGTTGGATTCCACCAGCTTGCGCGGACTGTCACCCAGCATCACGACGCGCCACGGCGTCAAAACCTCGCCGGCCGGCAGTTTGGCCACGTAGGGCTTGAGGGAATTGGAGTCGAGACGTTGCGGCAACTGGACCCCGACGCCCAGCTTGTTGTCGCCCGCGCGGTTGTAGAAGGCCGACGGATAGTGGGCCACGTCAGACTCGGCCAGGGCGAAGGCCGCCTTGCCCGTGGTGCAGACCAGCGGCGAGTCAAAGAGGTTGTGATCCCGGATGCGCGAGGCTTTTATCGGGTCGAACTCGCCTTCATGCGCGTTGTGAGGCTTGCCGAGATTGAGGCCCCAGCAATCATAGTCGGCAGGAAAGGCGAACTCGGTATTCTCGGCATAGAGGCCGAACGGCTGCGTCTCGTTCAGGCCGTAGCGCAGCGCCACACCGTTGTCATAGGCCCGGAAGATCAGGTTGACGCCGTGCGTGCCCTCGGTCTCAGCGAACTTCAGGGTCAGTTCGTTATAGTGGTCCGGCGCGCTGGCGGCCTTGCCGGCGACAATTTTGTAGGTCTCCCGGACCTGGCGGGTGGAGGCGGCAGGCGCTTCGAACCCCTTGGCGCCGAAACCGACAATGTCGGTGCGCAGGCCAAGGTACGACGGCGCGATCACCAGCTCGCCGCGATAGCGAACCTCGTATGTCGGCAAGCCCCTGTCGGCCTTGTCGACCGTCACCACCACCTGACCGTCAGGCGAGGCAGCGGTCCAGGTTTCTGCCTGAGCCCCGCCCGCCGTCAGAAGCGCCGCAGTTCCCAAGATCCCAAGGATCGCAATCTTCGCCATGCGCCAGTCCTGCACTAAATATCCGCGCTATAGGTATACGGTATACCGTTTGCGAGTAAAGGGGTGGCCTTCGCTGGATGCTGGCGCGAGCGGTGACCTAAGGCTCAGAACTTCAGCACCACCGCCTGGCCCGTATAGTTGACCGACTTCGTCACGACGGCCGGCTCAATGGCGGCGGCGTTGGCCGGCGTCACCAGGACGATATCGAGCCTGCGTTGTGCGACGAGGCCTGGATATCCGCCCTTGCGCGCGCTGATCGACAGGGTTCTGGCTGCGTCGTTCCAGACAAGTTCATAGGTCGCGTAGGCCCCCTTCTCATAATCGAAGGTTTCGTTGTCGTCCTCATAGACGGTGAACCTGCCGTCGGCGCCGGGATAGACGCGCACCTCATGGGGGGCGTCCGGCTGCTCGGTCGCGTACTGGACCACGGGGCCCATGGGCACGATGGCACCGGCACGGACATAGAGCGGGAAGACGTCAAGCGCCACATCTCGGGTGACGTTCCTTCCGCCCGCGAAGCGTTGGTGGGTCCAGAAGTCGTACCAGTCCGTGCCCGCCGGCAGGTAGGTCGTCATGGACGAGTCGATCCGGGGCTTGCTCCTTGCGCGCTCGGCGATCTGGCTGGGCGTGCGCCAGGTCAGGCGAAGCTCACGGCCATAGATCGCCTGATAGTACTCCAGCACGATCGGGACGCTCTGCCCCTTGGCCAGGGTCACCTTGGTGCCCTTGTAGCGGGTGGCACCATCCTTCCAGTCGTCGACCAGAAGCTTGCCATCGACCGTCAGGCGATAGCCGTCGTCGCCTTCGACGCCGAGCTCGTACTGGCCATCTTCGGGCGCAACGATGCTGCCGGTCCAGCGGACGGAGAAGTTGTCGAGGCTGGTCAGCCCCGCCGGGAAGTCAACTAGCGGCGGACCGGGCCACTGCAGGTCGATCCCGGCGTCGATCGTCTTGCCTTTCGGCGTCTCGAAGTTCGAGCCTTCGAAATACTGTCCGGCCAGGCCTGGCCTGCCATCGGGCGTGCGTAGGGCGGATGCCGGGATAACTTGCGGCGGCGGCTCCTTCACCCGGAACATCTGGCGCGTGACGGGATGAACCAGGAACGACGGCCCGAACATGAAGGCGTCATTGATATTGTGCACGCCCCGGTCTTGCGGGAAGTCCATCGGCAGAGCGCGCATCAGGGTGTAGCCGGCGTTGGTGACCTGCCAGCTGAGGCTGTAGATGTAGGGCAGCAGGCGGTAGCGCAGATGGACCGAGTCGCGCAGCGACTTGTACATCTCAGGGTCCACATCCTTGAAGATATAGGGCTCGCGCTCGATGTCGGTGCCGTGGATGCGCATGATCGGATTGAAAGCCGCATACTGCATCCACCGGGCGTAGAGCTCGCGGTAGGACGCATTCTTATCGCCACCCGGAAAGTCACTGCTCATGAAGAAGCCGGCGGTATCCTGCGTCCAGTAAGGCGTGCCGGTAATGGTGACGTTGACACCGCCGTTGATCTGTTCGCCAAGCGTCTTCCAGCTGGCCTGGGTGTCGCCTGACCATGACGCCGCCGCTGTCCGCTGTGCCCCGGCCCAGGCCGATCGCGTCAGGGTAAAGACGCGGTTGTTGCTGACCGCCCGCTGCCCCTCATAGGTCCCCATCGTCGTCATCAGCGAATAGGGATTGAGATAGCGGGTGAAGTCGCCGAGCGCGTTGGTCCCCAGCCCCTTGATGTCGCGCTCGGTCTCGCCGGCGTCATGCACGGCGGTTCCGACCTCGACCTCGGTGCCGTCCATCCAAAGGGCGTCTACGCCCACATCGAGCAGGCCCAACTTGATGTGCTTGAAATAGATCGCCCGCCCCTCGGGGCTGAAGGCGTCATAGATGCGGGCCTTTTTCGAAAACCAGTGCAGCGGCTCGAAGCGGAGGGTCTTGGCGTCCAGCTCCCTGGCCAGCGCCGTGTCGTTGCCTATCGACGGCCAGATCGAGACCATAAGCTTGAGGTTCATGTCGTGCAGGGACTGGATCGCACCTTTAGGATCGGGGAACCGCTCCTTGTTCCAGATCATGCCGCTCCAGGAGCCGTCCCTGTCGCTGCCCCAGTACTGCCAATCCTGGACGATGTAATCGAGCGGGAACGCCTCCTTGCGGAAGGTCCGCGCCACCTCGAGCAATCGCGCCTGCGTCCGGTAGCGCTCCTTGCTCATGAAAAGACCGAAGGCCTGTTTGGGATACATGGGCGCATCGCCGGTCAGGTCGCGATAGCCGCTGACCACCGCATCCATGGTCTCGCCGGCCATGAAGTAGTAGTCGACGCCGCCGGGCGCGCTCTCCGCCCACAGGCTTGCGCCTTCGGCCGAGTCCTTGAAGCGCATCTTCGAATAGGTGTCCCACAGAATGCCGTAGCGCTCGGACGACATCATCACCGGGATGATGATGCCGATATTGGTCTGGACCAGCAGCAACTCCTTGCCGCGCCGGTTGACCTCCCCTTCCCCGACAAAGCCGAACCCATAGATCGCTTCATCCGGCTTGAGGGTGAAGGTGTTTTGCGCCTCGTAGGTCGGCGCGCCGGAGATCTCGACCGTCTTCAGGCTTTGGGGCGCGGCCTGGCTTTCCTGCGTATAGACCCGCCCGTTGGGCTCGCTGAACGTCAGGGCTCCGGTCCGCTTGTCGACAACGACGTGGAGCAAGGGACTTTCAATCGTCAGGGTCGCGGAGGCCTCACGCGTCTTGAAGGCGACCGGACCCGGCTTGTCGATCACCACGAGACTTGGATGACGCCAGTAGTTGGCACCCAGCGTCGCGTTCACCCGGACGGTCCTCGGGCCATAGAAGATGATGTTCTTGACCACGCCGCCGACACGCACCTGCACGCCGTTGTCGATCCCGGTGTACGAGAACGCCTGGGTAGGCGCCTGAACGACAGCCATATGCAGATTCGGATCAAGGCCGGTCGGCGTGGCCGCCTGGGCGCCTTCGACAAGAAGGCCCATGAAGGCGAGTGTCGCGGTCAGGACTTGAATTCTCATCGTCTTCCCCCAGGCCTTAGGGCCGTGCTGTGAACATGACGGGCAGGCCCGTACGGCGTCAGCATCTCCACAAAGGTCGAGACGCACCGCCGGTTTCCTGGAGCAAGGCGCGCGATGCGGGGATCGCACCCCTTGCTCCAGCTTTTTGTTTGCGCATCGCTTTTGCGGAAAACCGGCAGCGACTTTTCCGCGCGATGCTCCAGACTATCTGCCGGCGCAGTCGCTCGATGCGTCAATTGGTGAGCGCGTCGATGGCGGCACGATCTTGTTCGGAGACAGGACCTGCCACTCAACAACACCAAAGGCTGCGTAGGTTTTTCCGTCGGTAGAGGCCTGAAGCACCGCCCGGACGCAGCGCGTGGTGACGGGTTTGAAGCTCGTCTGAGCGTAGCCCGCAGCGTCCGTCGTATTCGGCTTGTTCAGGACGACCGGCTTCCAGCCCTTTTCGTCCCAGTACTCGATATGCCAAGCGGCCGGAGGGGCCACACCCACGCCGGCTCCCGTCGGCTGGTCGCCCCAGAAATGGATCCTGGAGCCATCAACCGTCACGGCCTTGTCCCATTGGTACTGCACCCAACCTGACGGGACATCATTGCGCCCGGTCCAGTTTGCCCACATGTCCGGCGGCAACGGCGCGGGCGGGGTCTTCAAGTCATTGAGCGCTCGCAGACGATACTGCACCGGTATTGGCGCGTTTGAGGCCGTGATGCTGGCGCTCAGGGCCACATTGCTTGTGGGCGTGGGATCAACCGGCGCTCGTGTCTGAACCACTTTGCGGATGGCGGGCGGGGACACGGTATCGTCCCAGAACAACTCGTCGACGGCCACACTGCGACGGAAATGGCCGCCGTCTTTGGCATCGCCATTGTGATAGGCGAGGTACCAACGATCCTTGAAGGGCACGATGCCGGCGTGGGAAGTCGCTGACGTCACCGGATCAAGATAGACGCCGCGATAGGTCCAGGGGCCTAGCGGTGAGGGCGAAGTGCCATAGGCCTGACAGGCATGATAGACCGCTTCGGTACAGGTGGACGTCGGGCCCGCATTGTTTGCGGCGTACGCCATGTAATAGACGCCCTTCCGCTTCATAATCCAGGGTGCCTCAAAGAAGCCCTTCAGCGTGGTAACGTCGATCGGGGTCCCTTTGGGCGTCTTCATGTCTCTTTCAAGCTCAACGCCCTTGAGACTTCCGAAGGTTCCCCAGTAAATATAGACGCGACCGTCATCATCCAGGAGCACGGTCGGATCTATGTTGTGAATGGTGTTCCTGACCGGTGCCGCTTGGGAAATGATCGGCCCTTGAGGATGGATGTCCACAAAGGGCCCGAGCGGGTTGTCGGCGACGGCGACGCCTATGCCAAAGCAGTCATCGGTGTCGCAGGTCTTGGCCCGCACTGGCGCGTAGAGGTAAAAGCGCTTGTCCGGCCCCACGACGATCTGTGACGCCCACGCGCCATCCTCCTGGGCCCACTGGAATATTTTTTCAGGGCGAAGGATGTCGGGATGAAGCGTCCAGCGCTTTGAGGCAGGGTCGCCGGTTTCGAAGATCTGCCAGTTGAACATGCTGAAGCCGCCGCCATCCACAGGCGCTTCATCGCGGCCGGCCAGGATGTAGAACTTGTCGCCTACGACCAGGGGAGCCGGGTCGGCAGAGTATCGGCTGCCGTCGACAATCAAGGTGTTGTATTCAGGCCGTAACTCGACAGTGGCCTTCGGCCCCGTCGCGGCGTCCTGTGCAAGGGCGCCGCCGCCCAGGAGCAGCATCTCTGTCAGAGCTGAGAAAAAGGCGATCCTCTTGATCGTGCTCACTACAAACTCCTCGCAAAAAATTCGATCAGCGTCTTTGGCTTTAGTTTTCGAAGATCATGAGCTCGGTCAGGCCAGTCCGTGCGGGGGCCGCATGGGTGAAGGTCACTCGAACTTTCTGTGTCCTGACCGGTTTGACAGCGATGCTGTTTACCGTTGAGGCCTGCAACGGCCTGACCGGGTCCGAAAGGGTTTTGAGCGGCTTCCACGCGGCTCCGTCCCAGTAGGACAGGGTGTAGGCGGCAGGCGCACGCACTCCTGCATTGTCGCCGAACACGTAGAGCTCGATCCGGCCGACCGTCTTGGCTTTACCAAAGTCGACCTGCACCCAGTCGGTCTTGTTGGGTGACTCAAATGCGGTCCACCGATTGCGCGAGTTCGCAGGGAAGAACACCTTGCCGTCGTTAACTTCCTCAATCTTGTCGAAGGGCGAGGTGAAGGACGCGGTCGCCTTTGGGAACGGCCTGTCGCCTGGATTGTAGGCCAAATCGTCGATGGGCACAGTCGGAGGCGAGAGCGGCAGATCCGCTTCCCCCCAGGCTTCGACCTCGCTTAGACCCGTGAAGGCACCCTTCGCATGGGTGAAGGTCAGGCGGAATTTCTCGGCAAGCACGGGAGTGTCAAAGGTCACCGTGTTGGGGCGGTGCCCTTCGGGCGTAGGGAGGTCACGCCTAGCCCCCTGCACGGGGTTCCAACCGGTTCCGGTCCAGTACTCAATCGCGTAGTCTTGCGGCGCCTTCAGCCTATTCCCATCATCAAGGAAATAGAGCTTGAGCGTCTTGACCGGCCTGGGCGCACCCAGGTTCATCGTCAGCGTGTCCTTGGCATTAGGCGAGCCTTCGGAAGTCCACCGGTTGGGTGGCGCATTTAGGTACCAGGCCACGCCGTCGTTCAGATTTTGAACGGCGGTTTTCGGATCACTGAACGAGGCGACGAAATTGGGGTAATAGGCCCCCTGGTTATTGACCGCGAAATTGACGGCCCGTGGCGGAGTGAACTGTGGCGAGGATGGAGGCAGCTTGACCTCGATCTTGCCGAGTGTGGCGGACTGACCCACGACCTGGCCGTTCACCAGAAGGGTCAGGCCCTTGCCCTTGTTGTAGCGGGTGCCGTCCTGATCCCACAGGATCGAGACATTATGACCGTGATAGGAAATGTCCTCCAAGGCAAAATAGGCCCACTCTGCCGGAAACAGCGGATTGACCTCCAGCACGTCGTCGGCACGGGGGCGCAAGCCCGCCAGTCCGGTAATGACAAGGTCGATGTAGGACGAGTGGAAATAATGCTCGCTATGGCCATCCACAATTTGCCATGCACCGGTGTCCGGATTAGCCGCTTCCGCGATGTAAGGCTTACCCTCGTGGCGCTGTGTGAGAGTATAGACCTTTAAAAGCTTCACATAGTCGGCCTTAGTGACATAGCCCTGCTCATAGTTGTTAAGCAGGTTGGCCATCGCTTCAAGAGTTTGCGCTGTGGCGTAAGGCCATGAATCGCCGCTCCAGACGCAGCAACGAGGCGTTATCTTGAACTGCGGGTCGTTCCGCTCGACCGTGGTCGGTCCATACGGCGCGAAAAACCCGTTTGGGTCCATAATCGTCTTCCATGCCGCCGCATAGTCGACCTTCGCCTTCGGGTCGGGCAGATTGAATTGCCAAGGCACAAAGCCGAGGAGTTCACGACCGTGCGTGTTACCCGCATACTTACCCGTCTCGTAAGTAAGCGTTCCAGCCTTTATTCCGTCCTGCTCGTCTTGAGAGAACATATGGAAGAAATGCTGACGCTTGGGATCCCACAAACGATTTTGGACTTGAGCCCGCAGATCGGCGGCTTTGGCCGAATAGAGCTTGGCCGTGTCAGCATCACCCGCCAAAGCGGCCGTATTTGAGATCGCCACAGCGTCCGCATACAGATAGCTGTTCAGTGTGGGGCGGAAACCAGGTGCCCCTGAAAACCAGTCTTTGACTTGTCGCGAGTTAATATTGGTTTCCATGCCATCTTGATGTCCAGTTTGATAGAACATCTTGAAATCGGCATTGTAACGGTCCCGCTCCCAACCGCTATATTGCTCCACCATATCAGGAAGCAAGCTCAAGACGAACGACTTGTCACCCCAGGTCTCATAGAGACCCCACATGCTTGCACCAAACCAGTTGCTATAATTTCGTGGTTGAGCGCCCGGCGTATGAAACCAGTAGCGGGCATAATCACGGGTGACGCGCTGATCCTTCAGCCAGCGCATGTCTGAGAACTGCAAACCCGCCGGGGCAACAATCGCGCCATAGGTGCCCGACCACCATGGGCGGTCGATGAACTCTGTGACGGCATAGCCGTGCTCGGGCGACCCGTAGACGAAGTGCTTCGTCATCATGTCGAAGCGATAATAGTAGGTGTCGTCTATCTCCGCGTCGGGCGTCTCGAGAAACGGCACATTGGCCCTGTACCAATCCCAGTCCCGGTTATCGAGAAAGCTCATCTTGTCGAGGATGGCCTGCGGATCGAGCACCCTGCTTTGGGTGGCCGCAGAAGCCTTTGTGATGGGCCGGGCGTCGGCCGGTTTTGCCCATGAGGTCGATTGAACCGATCCCAGGCACACGACGAGCAGGCTCGCCAGAACGCCTTTCCGAACAGGATTTCTCATTTCCACCTCCGCCGCCAGAACCCGCGTCATCGAGCCTGAAGTCATGTTATATGGTATATATAATACTATTGGTTCATGGCGTGCAAGCCGCTCCGAGGACGCGATCGGTCTGGCGCCGACGCGCTCTCCCCCCGTCATGGGCGGGAGGTCGCGCCGAATTGTGAGGCCTCGGCCACATGACTGGGGCGGCTGATGACCCGCTCCTGAAAGCGGGAGCACCAAGTCAGAAAAAGAACCAATTGAATAAATTCAATATCTTATTCACCCCACACCCGATCGACTCCACAGCGTGTCGGGCGAAGCTGGAAAGGGCCGATTACCCACCGGGGGCGACCCGTCAGAGGCGCTGGCTGCCTGTTTCGGCGGCGCGGCCCCTAAATGGGGCCCGTTCCCATTGCTGTCGGTTGCGGATCGGTCTTTGCTGCCCGAGGGGGTAGGCATGAACGACCAAGACGACGACCGGCGCGCCTGGTTTCGGCAACAGATCCTGCCCCTCGAGGCGGACCTCCTGGCCTATGCGCGACGGTTCTGCCGGGACGGCGAGACCGATCCCGAAGACCTGGTCCACGACACCTTTGCCCGCGCCATCGCCTACCAGAGCTGGCGTGAGGTGCTCAATCCCGGTGCGTTCGCCTCGCGCATCCTGCGCAATATCGCCCTGGACGCCCTGCGCCGCCGCAAGGTTCTGACCATCACAGCGGTCGCCGATTTCGAGCGTATGGCCCTGACCGACGAGGCGCCGACGCAGGAGCAGACCCTTGTCGACCGCGACGAACTGCGGCAACTGCGCGCGGCCATGGCGGAGTTGCCCGCCCAGTGCCGCCGGGTCTTCACGCTGCGAAAGGTCTATGATCTTTCGCCAAGGGAGATAGCGGAAAGGCTGGGCCTGTCCGTCTCCACTGTAGAGAAGCACCTCGTAAAGGGGCTGCGGTACTGTTCGGATAAACTGGGCCGTGGAGACGGTCGGGCAAGAAAGGTCGAGGAAGAGCGTTCATGGCGCGTGAAGCGGGATCTCAGCGGGAAGCCGTAAGGCAGGCCGCCGCCCAGTGGGTGGTCCGGCTGGACGACCCCGCCTGCGCCCCGTCCGATCGCCTCGCCTTCGAAGCCTGGCGCAATCAGGGGCCGCAGTACGAAGCCGCTTTCGAGCGTGAGGCCGTCGCCTGGGAACGCCTGGAGCGGCTGCGCGCCATTGCGCCCGGGACAGGCGCCGCCAATGCCGACCTGCTGGCGCCGCCGCCTTCACGGTCGGCGATCTGGAGCACGCCCACCGTCTGGGCGCGTGCCGCAGCCATCGTCGGGGCGATTGGAATCGCCGCCGCCGGCGTCGTCTCGGCCACCGCCACGACCGCCTATGCTACAGCCATCGGCGAGCGGCGGGTGATCGTGCTCAGCGACGACAGCCGGATCGAGCTCAACACCAACAGCAAGGTCCTGGTGCGCTACCGCAACGGCGCGCGCGAGGTCAGGCTGGTCAAGGGCGAGGCCCTGTTCATGGCGGCGCGCGATGACCGCCCCTTCATCGTTCGCGCGGGCGACACGCGCCTGGAAGCGTCGGACGCCGTCCAGCTCGCCGTGCGGGTCGCGGGTCACGCCGCAGCGGTCACGGTCAAGAGCGGCTCGGTGACCGTCGACCAGAAGGTGACCGAAGCCGACTCGCGTCAGTCTGCCGGTATCGCGGCGGTCTATGGCCCGGCGGGAGGGCGCGTGCAGCGCATTTCAACGGCGGAAATCGACCGGGCCCTGGCCTGGCGTCAGGGTGCCATCGCCCTCAACGGTCAGACGCTGGAACAGGCCGTCGCCGAGTTCAACCGCTATAACCGCCAGCGCATTTCGGTCGATGATCCGGCCGTTTCGGGGCTGAGACTGGCCGGCTACTTCCAGAGCACCGAGCCCGGCAGCTTCGTCGCGGCCGTGACCAACACCTTCCCGGTGCGCGCAACGCGTGACGCCGAGGGCGTGATCCGCCTCACCGCCCGCGACTGAACCTCGCGCCTCAGGCCGCCTCCAGGCGCCGAGAAACAAAAATTTCATTGCGCCTATGGCGGATCATTCGAGATCGCCCGTCGGGTTAGACAAGAACGCCATGTCGAGGGGGCAAGGCGCGGCTAGGGGCAGGGCTAGACCATGCGCAATTCCAATCGTCTCCGGAACATCCGGGGGCTTCTGCTCACCTCAGCGGCCGTTCTGGTTCTGGCCGGACCGGCTTTGGCGCAAGAGGCCCGCCACCGCTTCGATATCCCGGCCCAGGACGCCGTCCCGGCCCTGCAGGCCTTCGCCAAACAGTCGGGCAAGCAGGTCCTGTTTCCCTTTGAAGCGGCATCCGGTCGAAAGACGCCGGCTGTGGTCGGCGAGATAGCCGACAGCGAGGCCCTGACCCGCCTGATCTCGGCCGCCGGCCTCGAGATCGCCTCGGACAACGGCCAGACCATCACCCTGCGTCCGGCGTCTGCCGCCCGCCCCCAGCCCCAGGCCGCGATGGGCGGCCAAGCTGATGATGAGGCCGCCGTCGTCGAGACCGTCGTGGTCGTCGGCTCGCAGATCCAGGGTGCCAAGACCACCGGTGCCTTGCCGGTAACCGTGGTCGACGAGAGCGATATCGTCGCCACCGGCGCCGTCTCGGGTGATGAGCTGTTTCGCTCGATCCCGCAGGCTGGGGATGTCCAGTTCCAGGAAGCCCGCACCACCGGCAACCTGAACGACGCACGAGGCGACGTCTCGTCGCTGAACCTGCGCAACCTGGGCACGGGCAACACCCTGTCGCTGCTGAACGGCCGCCGCGCGGTCATGCACCCCGGCACCCAGACCGAGAACCTGGTTCCGGTGCAGACCCCCAATACCAACGCCTTTCCCGTGGCCGGTGTGAAGCGCGTCGAGGTGCTGCGTGACGGCGCCGCCGCCATCTACGGCACCGACGCCGTGGCCGGCGTGGTCAACACCGTGCTCGACACCCGCTTCCGCGGCCTGCGCCTGGAAAGCCAGCTGGGCGGCTCGGAAGGTACGGGCTATCGCGAAGGCAGCTTCAACGTGAAGGCCGGCACGCGGCTGGAAGACGGCACGCGCCTGACCTTCTTCGGTGGCTATACCGGCCGCTCGCGCATGATGGCGACCGACCGCGACTACTCGGCCAGCGAGGATCACCGCGCTGCGGTCGCCGACACCCCCTGGGTCGGCAACACCACTTTCGACAACCGTTCGACCTCCAGCCCCTGGGGGTCGTTCACGGTGATCCCGTCGTCGACGGCTGTGCGCCAGAGCGGCGTGGCCCTGACCACCAGCGGCGTTTTCCACGTCGAGCCGACCAGCAATACGGCGGCGGGCTGCAGCAGCACCGTGATCAACGGCAATCTTTGCCTGCGCTCAGGCACGATCACCGGCGCGGCCGACCGTGAGCTGCGCTACAATCAGAACCCGCAGCGCACGCTGAAGGGCGGGCTTGAACGCACCAACCTGTTCAGCACCGTCGAACGCGACCTGGACAACGGCCTGACCGTCTTTGGCGAGCTTGGCTACTATCACGCCCTGTTCAACGGCAGCCGCGAGCAGTCGGCTCCGATTTCGTCGGCGCCGATCAGCATCGCGGCCAACGCCTACTGGAACCCCTTTGGTCCGGTCGGCAGCGTCAACCGACTGGCGGGCCTGACCGGCGTACCGACCACGGGCCTGGCGATGAACATCACCACCTATCGCCCGGTCGACACCGGGCCGCGCAGCTACACCGTCACCGATGACAGCTACCGCCTGCTGGGCGGCGTGAAAGGTGACTGGAACGGCTGGAAGTGGGAATCTGCACTGGTCTATTCCGAGGCCCGGACCAAGGACAAGACCCACAACGCCATCAGCAATACGCTCTTCCAGGCGGCGCTGAACCGGACGACCAGCGACGCCTACAACCCGTTTAACGGCGGCTCGCAGACCAACTATTCGGGCGAGGACGAAACGCCCAACAGCGCCGCGACGATGAACTCCTTCCTCATCGACGTGTACCGCATCAGCAAGACCAGCCTGGCCATGGGCGACTTCAAGGTCTCCAACAGCGACCTGTTTTCGCTGCCGGCGGGTCCGGTCGGCTTCGCGGCGGGCGTCGAATGGCGTCGCGAGACCTTTCTCGACGACCGCGACGACCGCCTGGACGGTACGATCACCTATACCAACACCGTCACAGGCCTGAGCTATGGCACGGACGTCATGGGGGCTTCGGGCTCAGTCGACGTCAAGGCTGACCGCTCGATCTCATCGGCCTTCGCCGAGCTGGCCGTGCCGATCATCTCGCCCGAAATGGGCATTCCGTTCGTCGAGGAGATCCAGCTGCAGCTGGCCGTTCGCGACGAGTACTATTCGGACTTCGGCAATGTGCTGAAGCCCAAGGGTGCGGTCCTGTGGACTGTCGGTAAGGGCTTTGCGCTGCGCGGGTCGGTCTCGCAAAGCTTCCGCGCCCCGAACCTGCCGCAGTTCTACAGCCCCGGCTCGACCGTCTCGAACAATCGCTCCGATTTCGCCGCCTGCCGGATCAATACCCCGGCCGCGACGACCTGCGCCGCCTCCAGCACCCTGGAAGTGCGCAGCGGCAACGACCAGCTGAAGCCTGAAGAGGCCGACAACGCCTCGGTCGGCTTCGTCTATCAGCCGGCCTTCATCCCGCGCGACTATGGCAAGCTGGTTTTGACGGCCGACTTCTGGTCGATCCGCGAGAAGAACGTCATCGGCATCCTCGGGGCCCAGAACCAGATCAACTATGACCTGCTGCTGCGCCTGTCGGGCAGCTCCAACCCCAATGTCGTGCGCGATGCTCCGGTGGGGACCAACACCGTTGGGGCCATCAACTCTGTCAACGACACCTATTCGAACCTGCAGCCGCGCATGGTTCAGGGCTTCGACTTCAGCCTGGACTACGACCTGAATGACACCCCGCTGGGCGATTTTGGCCTGTCGCTGAACGTCGCCAAGCTATCCAAGTACGACCAGTCCCCCAGCACGGTCGAAGCGACCCTGATTGAGGCCGTCGCCAATGGCCGGTTGACCGGATTTACGATCGTTTCGGCCGGCAACCAGATCAAGATGGATGGCTTCCCGGAATTCCGCGGCACAGCCAACCTGACCTGGCGCCTGAAGGGCTGGGGCGCAGGCATGTTCGTCAGCCACGTGGGCGAGGTCTATGACACGGGCCCGGCCCAGGTCGCCGGCCAGTACTTCCCCGTGAAGGCCTGGACCACGGTCAGCCTCTACGGCCAATACGCCTTCAAGGACGGCCGCTTTGACGGTTCAACGATCCGCCTGGGCGTTCGCAACGTCGGCGACAAGGAACCACCGATCGTGTCCTCGAACTTCGGCTACCTCGGCGCGCTCCACAACGCCACTGGACGCTACTGGTACCTGAACGCCAGCAAGCGCTTCTAGTCCACGCTCAAGAGCCCGGCCTTTTCCGTACCCCCAGGCCGGGTTCTCGCGGGACGACGACTCAGCCCCCCGTGCCCGTCGTCCCGCACCCCTTTTCCAACTCTCCCCGACGAGGCGCGCGTGAAACCCTTCCGACTGGTCGCCCTGGGTCTTTCGGCCCTTGCCCTTTCCACCGCCGCCCTGCTGCCGGCTACAGGCTGGGCCCAGCGCAAGCAGTTGCTGGAATATCCCAGCATCCACCATCCGGTGGTGGGCGAACGCGGCATGGTGGTCAGCCAGAACGCCATCGCCACCGAGGTCGGCGTCGGGATCCTGCGTCAGGGCGGCAACGCCGTGGACGCGGCCGTCGCCACAGCCTTCGCCCTGGCCGTGACCCTGCCGCGCGCCGGCAATATCGGCGGCGACGGCTTCATGCTGGTTCACATGGCGGGCACGGGGAAAACGGTCTTCATCGACTATCGCGGCATCGCGCCCAAGGCTGCGCGGCTCGAGACCTTCGTTGATGACAAGGGCAAGGAAAACAACGCGGTCGCATCGATCGGCTACAAGGCTCCCAGCGTGCCCGGCACTGTCGCGGGGCTCTATCTGGCCCACAAGACCTATGGCAAGCTGCCCTGGAAGGCCGTGGTCGAGCCCGCCTATCGCCTGGCCGCCGACGGTGTGGCCCTGACGCCGGACGAAGCCTTCGTCTTCAACTGGGGGCAGGAGCGCCTGTCGACCAGCGCCGCCGGCAAGGCCGCGTTCTACAAGCCCGACGGGTCACTGTATGGTGCCGGCGAGATCCTGAAACAGCCAGACCTGGCCTGGTCCCTGCGCCAGATCGCCGACCACGGCGCCGACGCCTTCTATCGCGGCGAGATCGCCAAGCGCTTCGCGGCCGACATGAAGGCGCATGGCGGCCTGATCACCCTGGAAGACCTCGCCGCCTACAAGCCGGTCGTGCGCGAGCCACTGGAGGGGACCTATCGTGGCCTGACCGTGATGACCTCGCCGCCCGCCAGCGCCGGCGGCGCGACCCTGCTGGAGATGCTCAACATTCTTGAGCAGTTTGACCTGAAAGCCACCGGCGCGGGCTCGGCCAGATCGCTGCACG
Source organism: Caulobacter sp. AVps18 (assembly GCF_058681425.1). Lineage (NCBI taxonomy): Bacteria > Pseudomonadati > Pseudomonadota > Alphaproteobacteria > Caulobacterales > Caulobacteraceae > Caulobacter > Caulobacter sp. AVps18. Next base: position 2,012,883 of record NZ_CM178737.1, on the reverse strand, counting down.
TGATGGCCGAGGCCATGAAGCTGGGCTATGCCGACCGTTACAAATATCTGGGCGACACCGATTTCGCCAAGGTGCCCCTGAAGGGCTTCACCTCCAAGGCCTACGGGATCGAGCGCGCCAAGCTGATCGATCCGGCCCGCGCCAAGCCGGCCAAGGCGCTGGGCGCCGGCGATCCGTGGGCGTTCGAGAGCCCCAACACCACGCACTTCTCGGTCGCCGACGCCGAGGGCAATGCGGTCAGCAACACCTATACCCTGGGCGCTGATTTCGGATCCGGAGTGATGGTGGCGGGCGCGGGCTTTGTGCTCAACAACCAGATGAACAACTACGCCCATGAGGCGGCGTGGAAGGCCCGGCAGACGGGTGCCCCCTTGCCGCCCAACGCCCTGGAGCCCGGCAAGCGGGTGCTGTCGACCATGATGCCGACCATGGTGTTCAAGGACGGCAAGCCCTGGCTGATCACCGGCACCCCGGGCGGCAGCACGATCATCGACACGGTGCTGCAGGTCATCGTCAATGTGGTGGATTTCGACCTCAACATCGCCGAGGCCACCCATCAGCCGCGCATCTTCCAGAACGCCAGCGACACTCTGGAAGTCGAGCCGAACTTCAATCCCGACACCGTGGCCCTCCTCAAGGCGATGGGACATCCGGTTACGTCTGACGAGACCATGGGCAGCGCCCAGTCGATCATGATCGACAAGGGCCTGTTCCTGGGGGGCGCAGACCCCAGGCGACCGGGCGCGGCAGCGTCGGCACGCTGAGGGTTGCGTCGGGTTCTCGCGGCCAGACGACCCTTCACCTTCCACGGCCCGCCCTCAAGTCCCTCGGTGGAGATATCGAGCTTGCGGGCATAGACCCCGTGATTGACGTGAATGACCACGGCATAGCGGCCGTTCGGCGCCAGGGCCGTCATGGTATCGGGATCATCGTTCCGGATGAGCCGGCAGCTTTGCCACCGTGGCAGCGTCACGCGCGCCGGTCAGGCCCGAGGTGCTGTAGCTATGCACGTTGAGCTGCTGCACGGCAGCGCGGGCTTGCGGCGAGTAGCCTGCGGCAGCCCCGGCGGATCAGCTCACGATCTGTAGCCGAGCTGTTGATCGTAGCGCGTGACCAGTTCGGCGACCACGAGGACGGCCCCGTGGCCAAGCAGCGCCACGGTCACCCAGAGCAAGGGCCACTTCATGACGAAGGCCCCGAGCCCGATGCAGATTGTCAGAAAGACGGCGGCCACGACGACATAGCAGGCCAGATGAATCAGGAACGATAGACGCAGCGCCCGCACAGCCTCCGCCTGCCGGCTCCGGACAATCTGCGCCGCCTCGATCTCCGGATCGACGGAAAGGGCCACCACATCGACATTGAAGGCGTTGGCCAGCGCCTTGAGGGTTTCGCTCGAGGCCTGCTGTCCGTTCTCGATCCGCTGGAGCGTCCGCAGGCCCACTCCGGCCAGTTGGGCGAGGTGCTCCTGGGACCAATGGCGCTCTTCGCGCCAGCGCTTGATCTTGGCTGCGTCGGTCTTGAAGAACATGTTTGGCTCCCGCGCCTTGGGTATCAGATGTCTCAAGAACCCCAAAGGCGACGGCGTCGCCACGCCAGGCTTGCGCCGCAACCCCGCCAGTCAGCCGCCACGCCACCGACAGCGGCGATTTCGACCAAGTCGCCGCCCGCAAAAATCGGAGCGGCCCGCGCCAGGCGCGGACGTTCGAGCCGCCCCGCCTCAGACCAGGAACACATCCCCCAGTGTGAGAGCGGGCTTACCGGTCAGGACGGCGATCTGGACCTGGTCGCTATTGTCGCCGCCGGTGGCGTCGAACCACAGGGCACCGGTGGCGGTGTCGTAGAGCAGGGTCGGCCGGGTGTCGGCCGCGACCGGCGCAGCGCCGGCCACAAAGCCCAGATCGGCGATCGTCGTCACCCCGAACATATTGGCCCTGAGCTGGATATGATCCACTCCCGAGACGAAGTCGGTGATCCGGTCCACGCCCTGGCTGGCCAGCGGGCTGTCGAAGTAGAACAGGTCCGCTCCGCCGCCACCGGTCAGGACGTCACTGCCCCCCTGCCCGGCCAGCAGGTCCGCCCCAGCCCCGCCCACAAGGGTGTCATTATCGATTCCGCCGAACACCGAAGCGCCGGTGTCGTTGGCATAGCCCTGGAAGGCACCGACGCCGATAAACTGCAGGATCTCGATGCTGTCGGCCGCCCTGGCGCTGGCCAGGGTGGTGAGCATCCGGTCCAGGCCCTGGCCGGCCAGTTCCACCACTGTGTCGGAGACGTTGTCGGTGAAGTAGGTGTCATCACCCAGGCCGCCGACCAGTCGGTCCGCTCCGGCCTTGCCGTCCAGGGTGTCATTGCCCGCCCCGCCGGTCACGACATTGGCCAGGCCGTTGCCGAAGCCCTGGAAGGCGGTCGCGCCCGTATAGGTCAGGTTCTCGACATTGGCTCCCAGCACGTAGGCTGCGATCGCCGTCTTGACCGTGTCCAATCCCTCGCCCGCCGCTTCGACGATCACGTCGGCCAGATTGTCGACGATGTAGGTGTCATTGCCCGCAAGGCCGATCAGACGGTCTGCCCCCGCCCCGCCGTCAAGCTGGTCGACACCGATACCACCGGTGATCACGTTGGCCAGGTCATTGCCGGTCCCCTTGAACGCAGCCGTACCCGTGTAGGTCAGGATCTCCAGGTTGACCCCAAGACCATAGACCGGGGCTGTGGTCTTGACGGTATCGAAGCCCTCTCCAGCCAGTTCCGTGATGACGTCAGCGGTAGAGTCCGCCAGATAGGTGTCGTTGCCGGCCCCGCCGATCATGGTGTCGGCCCCGGCCTTGCCGTCCAGGGTATTGATCCCGGCATTGCCGACCAGAACCTGGGCATACTCATTGCCCGTCAGGTTCAGGTTCAGGGCACCGTCGGCCTCAAGCCGATCGACCGAGACGCCCGCCCCCAGGACGTAGCTCACCGTGGTGATGGCCGTATCTGTCCCGGAGCCGAAGCTCTCGACGATCAGGTCCTGACTGTTGTCGAGCCGGTAGAGGTCGTTGCCGGCCCCGCCGACCAGGGTGTCTCGACCGATACCGCCGTCCAGGGTGTCAGCCCCTCCGCCGCCATTGAGGCTGTCGTTAGTCGCCGCCCCCGTCAGGCTGTCGGCAAAGGTCGATCCAAACAGCGCCTCGATGGAGCGCAGGGTATCGACCCCGTCACCGCCGGTATTCTGGGCCGTGGTCAGCGCCAGCGACACGGTCACGCCGGCCGCTGCACCGGCATATGAAGCCGTATCGATGCCGCCGCCGCCGTCCAGGCTGTCATCACCGAGACCGCCCAGCAGGGTGTCATCGCCCGCACTCCCGGCCAGGGTGTCGGCCCCCTCGCGGCCGGCCAGCACATTGGCCAGGGCATCACCGGTGAAGACGTCAGACGCCGTGCCGCCGGAGATGTTCTCTATCCCGACCTGGTTCAGTCGACCAAAGCCGATCGACTGGAAGCCACCCTTCACGCCCAGATTGACCGTCAGCGCCGTCGTGATCAGGCCCAGTTCCAGCGTGTCGATGCCGGCTCCGCCATCGGCCACCGTATCGGTGATCGTCGGCAGGTCCCCCGCAAAGCCATAGCCGTACTGGATAACATCGTCCCCCTCGCCGCCATTGGCAGTATCGAGACCGACAGCAACGTACAGGTAGTCATTGCCGGCTTCGCCAAGCAGGAGGTCATTTCCGGCCCCGCCAAGGAGGAAATCCCCGTCGTTGCCGCCGATCAGGATATCCGCGCCGTCATTGCCGTAGAGATTGTCATAGCCCGCACCGCCGACCAGACTGTCATCACCGCCATTGCCGTTCAGAAAGTCATAGCTCGCCCCACCGACGATGGTGTCATTGCCCCTGCCGCCATAGAAGGACAGGACTTCTACATGGGTTACGGAACCCGCAAGGACCCCGCCAACCGTGATGACATTGAGCGCGTCCGGGTCAGCGATCGAGAGGCTGATGGCACCCGTGCGATCCGCGTAGACGAGGTTGGCCTGATCAAAGCCGTCACCGCCGTCGAGTATGTCGTCGCCACCATCGATGACCGAGGACGAGCTAAAATTGAAACCGACCAGGGTACCGAACTCATAGACGCTGATGTTGCCGGCAACGCCGCCCAGCAGGTAGTCATCGCCCGCGCCGCCGATCAGGGTATCGGCGCCGCGCCCTCCTGCCAGAAAGTCGGCCCCGTCGCCGCCGGTCAGACTGTCTGATCCGCCTGAGGCATAGAAATCACGGGTATCGCCCAGGAGGATGTCGATCCCGGCGCCACCCTCCAGCGTATCGCTGCCCGCGTCACCGACCAGGGTGTCGTTGCCGTCCAGCCCCTGCAGAAGGTCAGCGTTGATGCTACCCACCAGGCTGTCATTGCCCGCTGTGCCGACCGTCTGAAGATTCCCCAGGTTCGCGTTCACGAACGTCGATGCGACGGTGTTTTTGAACGTCACCAGATCGGTCAGGCCAAAGCTTGTCCCGATCCCGTCAAGATCAACCCGAAGAACGCTGTCGGCCCCGACCTGCGCCAGTTGCAGATAGCCGGCCGCGAACAGGTTGGTTCCGGCTGTACTGCCGACCAAGGCGCTGGCCAGATAGTCGGTCAGATCCAGCTTGTCGCCAGACACGCCGGTGGCGTAGTCCGCGACAACGATCGCACGGGTCACAGTAGTCGGCGTCGCACCATAGTTCAGGATCAACGTATCAACGCCGGTGCCCAGGGTGATGTCGTAGGCACCGCCGCGCGCATCGACCGAGATCCGGTCGTCACCTGCGCCCGCCAGAACCGTCACGGTGCCCGCACCCTCGGCGTTCAGGTTGTCCGTACCATCCCCGCCGTCCAGGGTGATGCTGTCGAGATAGCGGCCACCGCCGACGAATCTCAGATAGTCATCGCCCGCACCGCCATCCAGCAGCACCTGAGTCGCTGCGATCGTTCCGGAGCGAAAGACGTTGATGCTGTCGTCACCGTCATCGCCATAAAGACGATCGTCGGCCCCGCCATACTGAAGGTCGGTAGCGGAAGCCGCGTAATCGTACAGAAAGTCGTTTCCCGCGCCGCCGTGGACGGTGTCCGAGCCGCCGCCGCCCTCGAGGCTGTCCGCGCCCGCGCCGCCCGTGAGCGAGTCAGAACCCAGCCCGAAATAGCCGCCGACGCTCTCCACACGGGTCACGGAGCCTGACAGGACGCCACCCACGAAAACTCCGTTCAGGGCCTGGCTATCAGCATTGGAGAAAACGATCGGCGCAGTGCGCTGGGCGTAGAAGAGCTGAGCACGATCATTGCCCTCGCCGCCGTCGAGAACGTCGTCGCCACCATCGAGCCCCGAGTACCAGCCAAAGCTGAAACCTACGCTGGTACCGTAGTCATAGACGGTGACGTTGCCCGCAAGCCCGCTGATCAGGTAGTCGTCGCCGGCGCCGCCGATCAGGGTGTCGACGCCGCCTCCCCCCGCCAGGAAATCGGCACCATCGCCGCCTGACAGGCTGTCAGACAGGCCCACACCATTGTAGTCGAAGTCATCGCCGAAGAGGACGTCGATCCCGGTGCCGCCCTCCAGCGTGTCGCTACCCGCGCTGCCGCTCAGGGTGTCGTTGCCGTCCAGCCCCTGCAGAAGATCAGCGTCAGCGCTACCCACCAGGCTGTCATTGCCCGCCGTACCCGAAATCAACATGGTCTAGTCGCCTGATAGCTTGAGTGACGCAGGACCATTTCGAGCGAAACTTACCGACACGAACCACTCTTTTTCTGAACTCGCCGCCAACCTCGCAACCGGATGTTACATCTGCAACCACAATCTTGTGGCGATCAGAAACAATCAGCGCGTTTCCCCTGACAGGCGAATCCAGGGGTGTTTTCAGCGCAAGCTGTCGGTAGCGGCGACCGCTCTCTTGCTCGACCGAGCAGCCCGGGATCAATGCCTGCACGGCCTTGCGTGGGGCAACAGGTTTGGTCAGAGGCCTGCCGCTACCCGCCCGGGTGCAGGCCCGGCGCTTCCTGGCCTGTTCGGGTGACATATTCGGTATAGCCGCCGCCGTACTGGTGGACGCCCTCGGGGGTGAGTTCCAGCACGCGGTTGCTCAGGGCCGCCAGGAAATGGCGATCGTGCGAAACGAAGAGCATGGTGCCCTCAAAGTCCGCCAGGGCCGCGACCAGCATCTCCTTGGTGGCCATGTCCAGGTGGTTGGTCGGCTCGTCGAGCACCAGCAGGTTGGGCGGATCGAACAGCATCTTGGCCATGACCAGGCGCGCCTTCTCGCCGCCCGACAGGACGCGGCAGGGCTTTTCGACATCGTCGCCGGAAAAGCCGAAGCACCCCGCCAGGGTCCGCAGCGCGCCCTGGCCGGCCTGCGGGAACGAGCTTTCCAGAGACTCGAAGATCGTCTCTTCGCCGTCCAGCAGGTCCATGGAGTGCTGGGCGAAATAGCCCAGCCTGACGCTGGCACCGATATTGACCGTACCCTGGTCGGGCTTGGTGTCGCCCACCACCAGCTTCAGCAGGGTCGACTTGCCGGCCCCGTTGGCACCCAGAACGCACCACCGCTCCTTGCGGCGCACCAGGAAATCGAGCCCCTCATAGATCGGCTGCGCGCCATAGCCTTTGTGGATATTGCGCAGGTTGATCACGTCGTCGCCCGACCGGGGCGGGCTCTGGAACTCGAACTGGACCGCCTGGCGACGGCGCGGCGGCTCGACGCGTTCGATCTTGTCGAGCTTCTTGACCCGGCTCTGGACCTGGGCGGCGTGCGAGGCGCGCGCCTTGAACTTCTCGATGAAGTTGATTTCCTTGGCCAGCATGGCCTGCTGGCGCTCGTACTGCGCCTGGCGTTGCGCCTCGCCGAGCGCGCGTTGCTGGTCATAGAAGTCCAGATCGCCCGAATAGCTGATCAAGGTTCCAGCGTCGATCTCCACCACCTTGCCGATGATGCGGTTCATGAAGGCGCGGTCGTGCGAGGTCATCAGCAGGGCGCCCTCGTAGTTCTTGAGGAAGGCCTCCAGCCAGATCAGGCTTTCCAGGTCCAGGTGGTTGCTGGGTTCGTCCAGCAGCATGCCGTCAGGCCGCATCAGCAGGATGCGGGCCAGCGCCACGCGCATCTTCCAGCCGCCAGACAGCAGACCGACATCGCCGTCCATGCGTTCCTGGCTGAAGCTCAGCCCGGCCAGGACCTCTCGGGCCCGCGCATCCAGGGCATAGCCGTCCAGTTCCTGGAAGCGTTCCAGCACCTCGCCATAGCGTGCGAGGATGGTGTCCATCTCGTCGGCCTGGTCCGGATCGACCATGGCCGCCTCGAGCCTGGCCATTTCGGCGGCCAGAGCGCTGACGGGGCCGACGCCGTCCATCACCGCAGCGACCGCGCTCTGACCCGACATTTCGCCGACATCCTGGCTGAAATAGCCGATCGTCATTCCGGCATCGATCGCAACCAGCCCGTCGTCGGGTTGCTCCTGACCGGTGATCATGCGGAACAGCGTCGTCTTGCCCGCGCCGTTGGGGCCGACAAGCCCGACCTTTTCACCCTTCTGGATCCCCATCGACGCTTCGATGAACAGGATCTGGTGGCCGTTCTGCTTGGAGATATTGTCGAGGCGGATCATGGGCGGTCTGCTAACGCGGGCGGAAGCAGAACGCCAGCCTTACAGCCATTTCAATTCAACTCGGGACCGCCGTTGGGGCGGGATGAGAAACAGGGGGCACGCCACTCGCGCCGTGGCTCTTGCCGGAGCGGCTTTGGCGCAGTCAGGGCGCGACAGGCAGCATCACTTCATTGCGCCGCATGAACCACAGGGTCCACGGGGGATCGTACTGGGCCAGTGAGGCCGGGCCGATGGCGCGCAGATTGTGTTTTCTGGCGAGTTTTTCGAGCTCAACCGTCTTGGCGGCGACGTTGTCGCTGCCGGCCAGACCGGAGAACTGCAGCACCGCAAAGCGGGTCGGGGCAAGCGCCCGCAGCCTTACCCTGGGATCATTGGGTTCAGGCAGCGTATTCATCGAATAGGCGCTGGGCATCGTGAAGCGCACCACCCATTCGCCGGCGCTCTGGATCTGGGTGACCGGCGCGGTCATGGCGATCTTTTCACTCGTCGGTGCCTGGGCGACAGGCGCGGTCATGGCGATGCTCTGGCGGCGCGTGTTGCCGCCGAAGATGTAGCCGGCGAGCAGTCGGAAGCCCTTGCCGGCCGCCTCCTTTTGATCACCTGTGACAGTTACCTCGGCGACCAACAGGGCTGGATAGTCACGAACCTCGAAAGCGCCCGCACGGAAAACGGCTTTGAAGGCTGGTTCTTCGACGGCCATGGCATCCGATCCGACAAGAGTGGCGCCCAGCATCACGGCCAAAGCTATCCGCCTCAACGTCAGGCTTGTGCCTTGAGTTCCGGTGCGCGCCACTGTCGGTCTCCTCATGTTGGCCCGCCTCAGCGGCGCTTGGAGAGCTACGTGCGCTTGGGCAGCCTGGATGAGCTATAGACCCGCAATACGCCAATCCAGCGTCTCACCGGCATGGAACGGCACCAGTTCCGCCGATCCCAGGGTCATCCGGTCAGGAACAGGGCTGGCGGTCCGCTCCAGGACCATGACGCCGTCATTGAGCGGAAGGCCGTAGAAGCGCGGGCCGTTTTCCGACGCAAAGGCTTCCAGGCGGTCAAGCGCGCCCTCTTCCTCAAACGTCTTGGCATAGCTTTCGATGGCGAACGGCGCGTTGAAGACGCCGGCGCAGCCACAGGCGGATTCCTTGGCGCCGACCGTGTGCGGGGCAGAGTCCGTGCCCAGGAAGAACTTGGCGGACCCCGAAGTCGCCGCCCGGCGCAGGGCCAGCCGGTGGGTCTCGCGCTTGACGATCGGCAGGCAATAGAAGTGCGGGCGCATCCCGCCCTCGAACATGGCGTTGCGATTGATCGCCAGATGGTGCGGCGTGATCGTGGCCGCCAGATTGGGGCCGCTCGCCTCGACGAAAGCCACGGCATCGGCCGTTGTGATGTGCTCGAACACCACCTTGAGCGCCGGAAAATCAGCGATCAGCTGGCCCAGAATGCGGTCGATGAAGACGGCTTCCCGGTCAAAGATGTCGACATGGCGATCTGTCACCTCGCCATGGATCAGCAGCGGCATGCCGATCCGCTGCATGGCCTCGAGCACGGCATGGATGTTGCGGATATCCGTAACGCCGTGCGCTGAATTGGTCGTGGCGTGGGCGGGGTACAGCTTGCAGGCCGTAAAGACGCCCTCGACAAAGCCGCGCTCGACCTCGCCGGCGTCGATGGTGTCGGTGAGGTAGCAGGTCATCAGCGGCTCGAAGGCCAGGCCGGGCTCGACAGCGGCGAGGATGCGGTCGCGATAGGCCCTGGCGGCCGCGACCGTCGTGACCGGCGGGCCAAGATTGGGCATCACGATGGCCCGGGCGAACTGCCGGGCCGTGTAGTTGACCACGGAGGCCAGCATGTCGCCGTCACGGAGGTGGACGTGCCAGTCATCAGGGCGCCGAAGCGTCAGGGTTTGCCCTTGGGTGGGAACTGCGTTGTCTTCGGTCATTGGCCTGTCTGAGATCATCTTCCTGTCCAGACTGACATGCGCGGCCGGGTCCCAAAACGCAACTGTGTTGGCCTCCGTCGTGACGTGCCCCCTGACCTGAGCCAGCCCTTGTGGCCTTAGTCAGGGTGCAGGTTGCGAACCGTCACAACGGGCGCTCCGGCGACCATCGTTCCCACCACCCGGGCGGCGGCGAACCCCGCGTCCAGCACCTTGCGCAGAACCGCGTCGGCGGCCTCCGGCGCGACAGCGATCAGCAGGCCGCCGCTGGTCTGCGGGTCGGCCAGCAGGTCGCGCCGCCAGTCTGGCGCCCCTGCGGGCATCTCAACCGCCGCGCCATAGCTGGCCCAGTTGCGCACCGCCGCTCCGGTGCGCACCCCGGCCTGGGCGAGCGCCGCGACTTCCGGCAGCAGGACGGGCGCGTCGGCGTCCAGTTCCGCCGCCAGCCCGGCGCCCCGGCACATTTCCAGCAGGTGACCCAGCAGGCCAAAGCCGGTGACATCGGTGACGGCGTGGACGCCCGCCACCTCGCCCAGCCCTGCCCCGACCGTGTTGAGCTGGGTCGTGGTGGCGATCAGGGCGCGGTAGCCCTCGTCGGAAAGGCGTTGTTGCTTGAACGCTGCGCTCAGCACACCCACGCCCAGGGCCTTGGTCAGGATCAGCACGTCGCCGGCCCGCGCGCTCCGGTTGGACAGCACGCGATCGGGATGAACCAGGCCCAGGGCGACCAGGCCATAGATCGGCTCGACGCTGTCGATCGAGTGCCCCCCGGCGATCGGCACGCCCGCCGCGGCGCAGACCGACGCCCCGCCCGCCAGGATCGCGCCGATGGTCTCGACGGGCAGCTTGTCGATCGGCATGCCGACGATGGCCAGGGCAAAGATCGGCGTGGCCCCCATGGCGTAGACGTCCGACAGGGCGTTGGTCGCGGCTATCCGGCCAAAATCATGGGGATCGTCGACCACGGGCATGAAGAAGTCGGTGGTGGCGACCAGGGCCTGCTGGTCGTTCAGCCGCCAGACGGCAGCGTCGTCCGAGGTCTCGGTTCCGACCATCAGGTTGGGAAACATCCCGGCGGCCGGAGACTGGGCCAGGATCTCGCGCAACACCGCCGGAGACAGCTTGCAACCGCAACCCCCGCCGTGGGCCAGGGAGGTCAGTCGAACGGGGGCTGGCGGGGAATCTGACACAGAGCGCTCCTGGAACTTCACGGGGACCTTACGATTCCCCGACGCCTCGCGCATAGTCGCGGCGACGAAAAGCGGCGAAGGCGAGATCCGGCAGTATGACGAGCGACCTGCGGCGAACCCCCGAGCGGACATGAAGCCGCTTCAGGTCCTGACATCCGCCGACCCCGCCGCCCTGGCGGCCTTCGACCAGATCATTGACGTGCGCAGCCCCGGCGAGTTCGCCCAGGACCACCTGCCCGGCGCCGTCAACCTGCCAGTGCTGGATGACGCCCAGCGCGCCGAGGTGGGGACGATCTATGTCCAGGAGTCGCGCCTGCGCGCCAACCGCATCGGCGCGGCCCATGTGGCCCGTAACATCGCCCATCACCTGGAAACCGCACTCGCTGACCAGCCAGAGGGCTTCAGGCCGCTGGTCTATTGCTGGCGCGGCGGCCAGAGGTCCAACGCCATGGCCACCATCCTGCAGCGGGTGGGCTGGCAGACCGCCGTGCTGGACGGCGGATACCGGACCTACCGCCGCTGGGTTCAGACCCGGCTGTATGACACGCCGTGCGATCTGGACCTGATCCTGCTGGATGGCGATACCGGCTCGGCCAAGACGGCGATCCTTGCCTGCCTCGCGGAACGCGGCGTTCAGGTGGTCGACCTGGAGGGCTTGGCCTGCCACCGCGGCTCGCTGTTCGGTGCCCTGTCGGGGCAGGCCCAGCCCGATCAGAAGGGCTTCGAGAGCCAGCTCCTCGCGGCCCTCGATGCGCTGGACCCGACCCGCCCGGTGGTGGTGGAGGCGGAGTCGTGCAAGATCGGCAACCGGGTTCTGCCGCCGATGCTGTGGGCGGCCATGCGCAAGGCACCGCGCATCGAGGTCACCGCGCCCCTGGCGGAACGCGCCCGCTATCTGGTCGAGACCTATGGCGACATCACCGCCCGGCGCGAGGCCCTGCTGGCGATCCTGGAGCGGCTGCCGATCCATCCCAGCCTGAGGCGACTGACAGCCTGGCACGAAATGGTCGACCAGGGCGCCTTTATCGAGCTGGCCCAGGCCCTGATGGCCGCCCACTATGATCTGGCCTATGCGCGGGAGCGGCGAAAGTCCGATCAGCCACTGCTGGCCAGCATCACCCTGGATCGCCTCGACCCCGCCACGCTGGACCTGGCCGCGAGCACGATCCTGGAGTCGATACGGCCGTCGAGCCGATCATAGGGATACCCCGAAGGCGCACCCTCCCGAGTCGGAAGGTCGCAGCCAGCAGGGATCAGAATTCCTCCCAGGACTGCGCTGCAGCCTGAGCGGCCCCGCCGGGACGCGCGAAGGGCGCAATCGTAGCCGAGGCTCGCGCCACGGGTTTCGCCGCCGGCGCATGACGGCCAGCCGGGATACGTTCACCCTGCGCGGTGGCCGAGCCCGTCTGAAAGCGAGCGACCAGCGACGCCAGTTGCGCGGCTTCCATCTTCAGGTTCGCGGCCGCAGCGGTGGCCTCCTCAACCATGGCGGCGTTCTGCTGCGTGACCTGGTCCATCTGATTGACCGCAGTGTTGACCTCATTGAGGCCTGTGGCCTGCTCCTGGGACGAGGTCGCGATCTCGGAGATCAGTACGTCGATCTCGGCGATCTTGCTGACGATGCCCGTCAGGGCCTGACCGGTATTCCCAACCAGCCTGACCCCCCGCTCGACCTGGGCCGTGCTGCTGGCGATCAGGGTCTTGATCTCCTTGGCCGCGTCGGCCGAACGCTGGGCCAGGGCCCGGACTTCTTGAGCCACAACCGCAAAGCCCCGACCGGCCTCCCCGGCGCGCGCGGCTTCAACGCCGGCGTTCAGGGCCAGCAGGTTGGTCTGGAAGGCGATCTCGTCGATGACGCCGATGATCTGCGTGATCTGGCCCGAGCTTTGTTCGATCTCGCCCATGGCGGCGACCGCATCGCGCATGACTTCGCCCGAACGGGTCGCGTCGGTTCGGGCGCCGGAGGCGGCGGTTGACGCTTGCTTGGCGCCCTCTGCGCTCCGCCTGACCGTAGCCGTGATTTCGTCCAGAGCCGCCGCCGTCTGCTCCAGGCTGGCGGCCTGCTGCTCAGTGCGACGCGACAGGTCATCCGAAGCCATCGAGATCTCGTCGGCACCGGCGCGCAAACCGCCCGTTGTCGCCGTAATGCCGCTCATCGCCTCGCGCAGGCTGTCGATCGCGGCGTTGAAGTCGTCCTTGATCTGCGCATAGCGACCGAGAAACTGCGCGCTGATCCGCGCAGTCAGGTCACCTTGCGCCATGCGCTTGAGGCTTTCGGCGAGGTTGGCGATGACGTCTGCCTGCTCCTCGGCCGAGCGCTGTCGCTCGGCCTCGGACCGCATGCGTTCATGCTCGATAGCCGTGACGTCCATGGCAAACTTGATGACCTTGTAGGGCTTGCCGTTTTCATCGAGCACGGGGTTGTAGGAGGCCTGGATCCAGCATTCGGAGCCTTCCTTGGTAATCCGCAGGAACTTGCGCGCGATGAAGTTTCCGCTGTTGAGTTCGGCCCAGAAGGCACGGTACTCGGCGCTTTCCGCTTCGCCCGGCGGGACGAAGATGCGATGATGTTTCCCGACGACTTCCTCTGCCCGATAGCCCAGGGCATCCAGGAAATTGGTGTTCGCCCGCAGGATCGTTCCGTCGAGCTTGAACTCGATCACCGCCTGCGATCGATCCATGGCGGCAACCTGCGCCTTCAGCTCACGCATTTCGGCTGCAACGGCGGCTTGCCTGGTTTTGGTCTTGTTAAAAAACGGCATAGCGCGATCTTCCCGGCGCCTTGAACGACGTTCTGCGAGACTTCCTGCAAAATGCTAAATATAATTTAATCGGAATTTCAAACGACAGCATGCCGCAGAAGAGCGCCCCCGAAACGGGTAATCACAGACCGTGCGCGACAATCCGCCTCAGCTCTTAAATCATCAATTGAACTTGACGCGACTCTATCTGGCCCACTGCTGCAACTACACATTGAACTTTGGTGATGCGACATAACTATCGGCGTGCAAGATCTGATCGCTGCCCTGACAGCCGCTTCCGAAATGGCAATCTTTCGTAGCCCGGCCCGGCCATTCCGTAGGTCCATGGCCCCTTCGAACGCCTGACGGACTTCGGGGCCGCGCCTTCAGCGAAAGAACGCCGGCCGAACGACAAACCTCAGCTTCAGCGGATCCGGCGCGCCGGGGTAGTAGTCGGTGCTGATCACCTGGGCGCCGGAGCGCTCGGCGGCGGCCAGCCGGTCAAGATTGCCCGTGCGAGCCTCCTGCGTGTCTGCATCCGCGCGCGTGCGAACAAGATAGCCCTGGGCGACCAGGGCCGTGATCCGCGCCTCATCCGCCACCGGATCCTGAACATTGAACACGGCCGCCTCGGCCTCGGCTTCGCCATAGAGCCCGAACATCACCCTGCCCTTCAGCGCCGGATGGTCTTTGCGATAGAGCTCGGCGACGCGAGGGTTTGAATCCAGCACCAGCAGGACCTTGCCCGTGGCGGCCCGGGCCGAAGGCCAGCCGCGCGTGCGAACCGCGTCGCGAAGCGTCGCCGCGTCGCCGCGCACGTCATCGGGCGTCAGCAGCCTCTGGCGACCGAAAGCCGCCACGGCGTCGGCGTCGATGGCCGCCAGACTGGCCTCGGTGAACGGCTCGGGATCGGGAATGAGGGGGGTGTTGAACCCCTCTTCCTTGGTATTGACGAAGATGATCAGCAGCTGATGACCAGGATGGGCGTCGGACCAGCGCGCCACCTGGCCAAAGCAGTCGGCCAGGGTCAGGCAAAGGCTCCGCGCATCGACCAGCGGCACATGCAGCACCTTGGCCCCCGGGCGGCGCATGATCGCCAGTTGCGCGGCGTCCTGGGCATAGGGCGCGGCGAACCGGCCGCCGGCCGTGTCCGCATAGGGATCGAACTCAAACTGGCGGACGCCCAGGTCGAGCTGATCGCTGATCGCCGGATGGCCATATTCGACGCCGGCGGAGTGCTCGCCCATGACCTGCCGCTGATGGGCCAGGGCGGCGGGATCAAGATCAGGCCGATAGCTGTTGTGCGATCCCAGCCAGCGCAGGGTGTTGAGGCCGGCCTCCTGGGCCTTGGCCGGAAGGGTGCCCACTGTCAGGAGCAGCGTGGCGATCAGGGCGGCCTGCAAGGGTTTCATGATCTGCGCTCCACAAGGTGAGGGAAAGTCGAGGCCCAGGCCAGGCGCGCCGACAGCGGGCCCGAATTGAACCTTCACGACCTTGCGACGGCCAGACCAGAGTCGAACCGCGAGATCGCCAGTGTGCCAGTTAGCCAGGCTTGGTGACGGCTTGGCGACGTCCCGGTTTGGGGCCAGATCTCCAGGGATCGCCGACGCTTGATAAAAAAGGCCCGCCCGGATCATCGGGCGGGCCAGTCGAGGGGAAAAGAAAGCCGCCCCGTGATCTAGAACTTGGCGCGCAGACCAAGGCTCACGGTGCGGCCATAGTGGGTGTAGCCGCCAAACCAGCCGCCCTTGACGAATTGCCACTGGGCCGCGTCGGTCAGGTTCTGGGCTTCGATCGCCGCCGTAATCCGGGGCGTGATCTTGTAGCTGACACTGGCGTCCAGCGAGCCGAAGGCGCTGTCGTTGAGGGCCGAAAGGCCCGCCCCGCCCACATCCTGCAGGACGTCATCGACCCAGCTGTAGCTGGCCCGGGCGGCGAAACGGTCCTTCTCGTAGAAGCCGGTCAGGTTGAAGCTGTTCTTGGCGACATTGACCATCTGGTCCTTCAGCGTGGGCGAATAGGTCGCCTCGGTGTCGGTGTAGGTATAGTTGGCCAGGAACCCCAGGCCGTCGAACGGAGCCGGCAGGCTCTTGAACAGATGCTGATAGGCCAGCTCCACGCCCTTGATCGTTGCCTGACCGCCATTGGTCGGCGAGGTCAGCAGATAGGTCTGGCCGTCGACGACGATGTTGGTCTTCTGGCTGTAAACGAAGGTGGTGATGTCCTTGTAGAAGGCGCCGGCAATCAGGGCGCTGCCCGGGGCGAAGTACCATTCCAGGGTGGCGTCATACTGCCAGGCCTCGAAGGGTTGCAGTTCGGGATTGCCCCCGACGGCGGTCAAAACCGTGCCCGACGAGTTCAGGGTCAGGCGCGGTGCCAGATCCGCCAGCGACGGACGGGTGATCACCTTGGCGGCGGCCACGCGGGCTTGCAGGCTGTCTGACAGTTCCAGCACGAAGTTCGCGGTCGGCAGCACGTCGCTATAGGTCTTTTCGTAGCGCACCGGGATCGCCGCGCGACCGTTGTCGGCATGACCGGCCGAGACCTGCTTGGTTTGGGCGGCTCGCACGCCGACCTCGCCGCGCAGGGGCAGGCTGAAGAGGGTGGTGTCGATCTCGGTCAGGGCATAGGCGGCGGCGATGTCTTCGGAGACGTTATAGGAGTTGCGCTGGTCGGCGCGGGCCGTGCCCGTCTGGGCCTTGTCGGCAAGGGTCCAGAAGGCGGCGGGATCAGGCATGGCCCAGGTGGTCGGCAGGGTCCCCGAGACGTCGCCGAGGAAATCGCTGACGGGGAAGGCGTCGAAATAGTCGGCACCGAAGGTCTTGTTGGCCAGGTTGGTGGTGTAGTTGATATCGGCGCGATTATAGTCACGCTGGCGCTCGCGATACTTCACGCCGAACTGGATGCGGGTCAGCGGCCCCCAGGACACCGGACGTTCCGCGTCGAACTGAAGGGCGATTTCTTCGTCGGTCGAGTCATTGACCCGCCATTCGATCCGCCGGAACGGCAGCAGGGACGGGGTGTTGAGATCAGCGGTCAGCAGCTTGACGCTGGGCACAGCCTCGTCATCGGCCCTCGTCATCGCGAAGGTCGTCTGACCGATCGGTCCCAGCAGACGCGTGCGGGTGATCGGGTTTGAGGTTTCCGAGAAGGCCCGGGCATAGGCCAGGTCGGCCGTCAGGGTCCAGTCTTCCAGCTTCTGGCGGATCTTGCCGGCCAGCATGAAATTGTCGTGCGCCAGGTCACTGACCTCGCGACCGATCTGGGTGGTCGAGGACACCGTGCCGCCGACCAGGACATTGTCCTTGATCACCGCCGAGCCCGGAACCAGGGTCGTGACGGTCTGGTCCACCGAATAGGTCAGTTCGTCATAGTGATCGTCCAGCTTGGTGTAGCTGGCGTCGAAGCTCACTTCCGTCTCTTCGCTCGGGCGATACTGGGCCGACAGCACCAGGCCCTTGCGCTCGCGATCCTCGCGCTCGAGCGTCGGGCGGATCGCGGACGGATAGAGAT
Source organism: Caulobacter sp. AVps18 (assembly GCF_058681425.1). Taxonomy (NCBI): domain Bacteria; kingdom Pseudomonadati; phylum Pseudomonadota; class Alphaproteobacteria; order Caulobacterales; family Caulobacteraceae; genus Caulobacter; species Caulobacter sp. AVps18. Next base: position 1,995,898 of record NZ_CM178737.1, on the reverse strand, counting down.
TGATCCCCTGGGCGATCAGGCTCTTGCCCAGGGTGGTCGTCGGGTCCGAATAGCTCCAGCTCACGCCGGTGATACGGTCCTGGCGCAGGGTCCGCTGATCGAAGACCGCAGCGGCGAGGACGCCGAAGGTCTGGGCCTCATTGCTCCAGCTGACCAGGCCCGAGACGCGCGGATCTGTTTCGCCGGCCAGCTCAGGCCGGCTGGCCGTGGCCGACAGGGCCACCGTGCTGCGCCCAAGGTCCAGCGGGCGGAAGGTCTTGATATCGACGATACCGCCGATCGCGCCTTCATCCAGCGAGGCCAGAGGCGTCTTGCCCACCTCGACCCCGGCGACCAGTTCGGACGGCAGGGTGTCGAAACGGAACTGGCGACCGCTCTGGCCGCTGTCGCGCATGTTCTCGTTCACGGCGGCGCTGCGGCCGTTCAGCGTCACGATCTGAAAGTTCGGACCCAGGCCCCGCACCCGGACAAACAGGCCCTCGCCCCGATCGCGCGTGATGGCGACGCCGGGAACGCGTTGCAGCGCTTCGGCGATGTTGTTGGAGGGAAACTTGCCGATATCCTCGGCCGAGATGCCGTCGACGACATTGGCCGCCTTGCGCTTTTCGGCGAGGGAGCGCGACAGCGAGTTGGCGAAGCCGCCGGTGACCACGACCTCTTCGATGGTGGTGTTGTCGGAGGCCTGAGCATCCGGAGCGGCGGCCTCCGGCGCGGCGCGGGCGGCGCGCGCCTCGGTCGGCGCGGTAGAGATCGGCTGGGCGGCGGGTCGCAGGATGGCGCTGCCGCCATTGCGCACAAAGGTCAGGCCGGTGCCCCGCAGCAGCTGGCTCAGGCCCCGGTCGGGGTCGAGCGCGCCCTTGATCCCGGCGGTGCGCTTGCCCCGCAGCAGCGCCGGATCGGCCAGGACCTGCAGCCCCGTCGCGCGCGAGAAGGCCGGGAGGGCCGAGGCCAGATCGCCGGCGGGGATGGTGACGTCGATCTTGACGGCAGGCGCAGCGGCGACCGCCAGGCTGGGCGCGACAACGCAGGCGCTTGCCAGCAGCAGGGCGACGGCGGAGGCCGAACTGCGCCAGGTCCAGGTCTTGAAGGTCATTGATGCATCCCCGAGATCGCACGGCGCTGTCGCCGGCTTCGGCGGGGAAGACGTCGGCCGGCGGCTTTTCCGGACAGGGATATTTGTGAAGTTTCAGCGACGCCCGTGAACCGGTTCACCGCTCCAGGACCAGCCGGCCGCCCTGCTCGCGCGCCGTGAAGCCATGCATCAGGGCCAGGTTACGCACCAGGACCTCGGGTTCGTCGAGCCGGAAGCGCCCGGCCACACGCTGCTTGGCCAGAGTCTTGTCGGCGATGACGATGGGGGTGGCCGCAACGCGATTGAGCCGCTCGACCAGTCTTTCCAGGGTGACGCCGTCGGTTTCCAGCCAGCCCGTCCGCCAATCCTCGGCGGCGGGATCAAAGGGGCGGATGGCAGACAGCTGGCCGTTGATCGCGAACGCCCGCTGGCCGGCGGTCAGTTCGGCCGAGCGATGGATCAGGCCCGTCGGCGCCAGCCGCACCCGGCCCCGGTGCACGGACAGTTCCAGACGGTCGCCGCCACGCTCCAGATCAAAGGCCGTGCCCAGCACGCGCGCCGAGCCTTCCGGCGCACTGACGATGAACGGCCGGGCGGTGTCATGAGCGACATCGAAGAACGCCTCGCCGCGCACCAGCTTCACGCGCCGCCGGTGCGCGCCAAACTGCACCTCCAGCCGGGTTGCGCCTTCCAGGGTGACGCGGGTGCCGTCGGCCAGGACAAGATTGCGCTGTTGCCCGGCGACGGTCTCCAGCGGGATCGGGCGAACCATCGAGAGTTGCAGGTCAGGCCAGATCAGCACGGCGGCCACCGCGCAGGCGGCCAGGCTGAGCCCCCCGACGACGGCCCTACCGAAGCGGCGTGGCGATGGCCTTGCGCACGCCCTGACGCTTCGGGTCAGCGCCTCGGCCAGGGCCGGGTCCTGGGTGGTGCTCCACAGTTGCTGATAGGCGGCTGCATGGGCTGGGTCGGCCGATTTCCAGGCCTCGAAATCCACATCGTCCGCGCCTGGGGCGTCCATGCGGCGCGCTACCCAGCGCGCGGCGTCCTGGCTCACGCGGCTCATGGCCGGCCTCCCGGACGGCGACGTTCGGCCTTGGCGACCTCGCGCTGGAGCTGCTCCAGAGCACGGACGACATGCTTCTCGACGGCGGCTTCGTTCATGTCGAGGTCAGCCGCAATCTGGCGGCAGGTCTGGCCATGCAGGCGGCGGCGAATGAACACGTCGCGGCGCAGCGGCGGCATGGCGTCCAGGACCTTGCTGAACACTTCAACCTTCTGGCGATGCATCAGGATCTGCTCCGGCGCGGGGGCTTCGCAGGCAATGTCGTCGTTCAGGATCTCGACCGGCCGCCGCTTTCGGCTTCGGAAATGATCGCGCACCAGATTGAGCGCGATGCGATAGCCCAGGGCGGCGCGATCAACCACGGTCCGCGCGCGCTCATAGGCCAGAAGGCGGGCAAAGGTCTCCTGCACCAGATCATCGGCGGCGGCGGGATCGCGCGTCCGCTGGACGATGAACTGATACAGGTCTGCGCGCTGGGCCCGGACGCTCGCCAGGTCGCTCATCGACGCGTCTCATCGTCATGTCGTCGAGCGACGGAGATCTCGTGCAGCGCGGCCAGCATGGACGCCGGGTAGCATCGGTCTGTGACAGTTCCGTAGTGGCGGCCTACCGCACGGCGATGAAGACGGGGTTGGCGTAGAACCACAGGTCCGACCAGGGGTCTTCGCCCAAGGGATCGGGTTGCGGCTCAAGCTCGGTGCCGTTTGTCCCCCTGATGCGAACATAGCTGGATCGGCGCACGTCCTTGAGAACATAGGTCATGGACAGACGCTCGCCGTCCCGCGCCCAGGCCCCGGGCTTGAAGCTGCGGACAACGCGGGTTGTCGGGTTCGCGTCCAGTTGGCGATCCGCCGACGGTCCCGTCACGTCGCCCTGGATCAAGTCGATCCGGGACACATCAGGCGCGTATCCGCCGAAATTCTTGCCCGCCGGGTCGCGCACGCGGATGACGATGGTGACGTCGCTGCCGGCCGCCACCTCAAGCCGCCCGCCGATGTCCGCCCGCCGGGCACCGTCAGCGCTGATGGCGGTCACCTCCACCTCGGAGACCAGATCGCCCAGGGTCACGAACACCCGGCCATTGCGCAGGCCATCCAGCACGTCGTCATAGGTGTGCACGGCCTTCACATAGGTCTTGGAGTATTCGCCGGGCCAGAAATCGCTGCCGCCGTCGGTATAGTGGCGGTGCGAGTCCGAGGTCGAGGTGATCCACCAGCGGCGTCCCTCGCCCAGCATCGAGTCCCAGAACCCGCCCAGCCGCGCCGTCATCGGATCAAAGCCGCCCATGGTCGGCGTACGCGAATAGCCGCCCCGGTCGCCCTTGGGATCGATCGAGCCATCCGGTTTCAGGCTCGAGGCCTGATGTCCGGGCGCGCCCTCCATCCCCACGGCGACTTCGGGAGCCGTATCGTTCCAGGCCCGCAGTTCGGACGGCGAAACAAGGCCATAGCGCCCAGCTGCGGGCGATGAGCGGGAGGGGTGGTTGGCAATGACCACGGGCGGCTGTGGCAGGGCCCGCATGTGGCGCAAGGCCTCCAGCATGAAGGCCTCCTGATCGCGCGCGGGATCGGCCGGCCAGGGTTCGCGCCGGTTGTACTGGCGCTCGATCCCAAACAGCACGTCGCGTTCCGAGGCGTTCCTTGGAAGGATCAGGCTGGAATGCTCGGCGGCCGGTGTGTCCAGTTCCATGCCCCAGAACTGCAGCACGCCAGGCGTGGCCCGACGGGCGCGAAGAAGTTCGGGATAGGCCTCGTCGCGGTTCAGCTTGGCGTGGTTGGGACCCCCATGGTCGGTCGCGACCATCCAGGACAGGCCATGCCTGGCGGCCATGGCGGCATTGGTCGTGATCGGATTGCTGGCGTCGCCGGCCTTGATCAATTCGGGCGGCTGAGAGGGATCGGCTGCGGGCTTTACCCCGACACTGAACCAGCTGTGCACATGGTGGTCCCCCGCCAGCCAGCGTCGCGCCCCGGGGTCTACCGGACGGCTGGACCGCCCCTCGGGTGCCACGGGCACAACCGCATGGCCGGGATGGGCGGTCGCCGAAGGCGCCGGCACGGCAATCAGGGCCAGGACGAAGGGCGCGATCACCGTGGATCGAAGGCTGGAGAAGGACTTGTGCATGCGGCAGGCCCTAACGGCGAAATGCGACACTTGTGTTTCAGGCAGGGCTGCGAACGGCAGGGCCGACCTCAGACGGAACCAGCCGGTCCTCTGGTGGTTTCATGAAGCGGTCACAGTCTTGACCAGATCGCGGAAGGTTCCACCATGCGCATCGCCCAGGTCCCGCCGCTCTATGAGGCCGTCCCGCCCCGGCTCTATGGCGGCACCGAGCGTGTCGTGGCGCATCTGACCGACGCCCTGGTCGAACTGGGTCACGACGTCACCCTGTTCGCCAGCGCCGAGGCCCAGACCAAGGCCAGGCTGGTGGTCGTGCGCGATCAGGCCATCCGCCTGGATCCTGCGCCGCTGAAGTCCGACCTGGCGGCGCATCTGGCCATGCTTCTGGAGGTGCGCGATCGCGCCGACCAGTTCGACATCATCCACTTCCACACCGACATGCTGCAGTTTGGGCTGTTCGCCGACATCGCCGGAAAGACCTTGACCACCCTGCACGGCCGGCTGGACATGAAGGACCTGCCCAACCTCTATCGCCGCTATCCGCAGTTCGGTCTGGTCTCGATTTCCGACTCCCAGCGCAAGCCCATACCGGACGCCAACTGGGTGGGCACGGTGCTGCACGGGGTTCACACCGACAGCTACAGGCCGCGCCCAGACAATGCTGAAGGCTATCTGGCCTTTCTGGGTCGCATCTCGCCCGAGAAGGGTCCAGATCGCGCCATCGCCATCGCCAGGGCTGCGGGTCGCCGCCTGAAGATCGCCGCCAAGATCGACCAGGCCGACCGGGCCTATTTCCACGAGGTGGTCGAACCCCTGCTGGCCGATCCCATGGTCGAGTTCATTGGCGAGATCGGTGATCGCGACAAGGGCCGGTTCCTGGGCGGCGCTGACGCCCTGATCTTCCCCATCGACTGGCCCGAGCCTTTCGGCCTGGTGATGATCGAGGCCATGGCCGCCGGTGCCCCCGTGATCGCCTATGATCGCGGTTCGGTGCGCGAGGTGATCGAGGACGGGCTGACGGGTTTCATCGTCAACAGCGAGCAAGAGGCGGCAGATGCCGTGTCGCGCCTTGGCAGCCTGAGCCGCCGCGCCATCCGCGACCGCTTCGACCTGCGCTTCTCGGCCACGGCCATGGCGCGCCGCTACCAGGCGCTCTACGCACAACGGGTCGAGATGCGCGGCCCAGACCTTGGCCTCGTGCGCAGCGCCTGAGGGGATAGAGCCCCGACATGGATGACATCGCTTACGTTGCGCCCACACCGGCCAGCGAGGAAAGAACCGGGGAGCCCCGCCCGCCCTCGCCGCTCTACGCCCTCAAGGACGATGACACCTTTGTCGTGGCCGACGCGTTTGGCGACATCGGCGGGGTCGGCGACGGGATGTTCCACAACGACACCCGCGTGCTCTCGAAATACAGACTGACCCTGGGCGGCCAGGCACCGTCACATCTCAGTTCGTCGGTGTCGCAGGACAACGTCTTTTTCAACTGCCACGCCACCAACCAGACCCTTCCCCTGCTGGGCGCGGGCGCCGCGCAGCACGGCGCGATCCATCTGGAGCGCAAGCGCTTCCTGTGGGACCAGCGCTGCTATGAGCGCATAACCTTCGTCAATTACAGCCGCGACCTGGTGATGCTGCCGGTCAGCCTCGAGATGGAAGCCGACTTCAACGACATGTTCGAGGTCCGGGGCTCCAAGCGGGGCGCCCAGGGCCAAAGAAGCCTGCCGGTAGCTGAAGGCCGCTCGCTCAGCTTCGCCTATGTCGGCCTGGACAGGGTGCGGCGCGAGAGCGTGGTCAGCTTTTCAGAGCCCCCGGGAAGGCTGACGCCATCGCGCGCCGACTTCCTGTTCATGCTCTCGGCGGCTGACCGCTTCGAGCTCTATATCGAGATCGGCCCGACGCCCGGTCCCCCGCCGACGCGGATCCGTTGGCGCAACGCCGCCGCGCGCGCCAAGCTGAGCATGCGCCGTCGCATCCGCCGTGGCGCACGTCTGCACAGTTCTGGCCGGCTGTTCAACGAGTGGCTCGACAAGTCGCGCGCCGACCTGGCCCTGCTGACCACCGAGCTGGACACCGGCCCCTACCCCTATGCCGGCATTCCCTGGTTCTCGACCCCGTTCGGCCGCGACGCTGTCATCACCGCCTGGCAGGTGCTCTGGATTCAGCCTGATCTGGCCAGGGGCGTGCTGTCCTATCTGGCCAAGCATCAGGCGATCGAGATCTCGGCGTTCCAGGACAGCGCTCCAGGCAAGATCATGCACGAGACCCGGCGCGGCGAGATGACGGCCCTGGGTGAGCTGCCGTTTGGTCGCTACTACGGCGGGGTCGACACCACACCCCTGTTCGTGGGCCTGGCCTGCGCCTATGCCGAACGCACGGGCGACATGGCGTTTATCGACGGCCTCTGGCCAACCCTGCTCAAGGCCGTCAGCTGGATCGAAGAGTTCGGCGACAGCGACGGCGACGGCCTGATCGACTATGCGCGCGGCGCAGCCAGCGGCCTGTCCAACCAGAACTGGAAGGACAGCGAAGACAGCGTCTTTCACGCCGACGGCAGTTTTCCCGTCGGCCCGATCGCGGTCGTCGAGGTGCAAGGCTATGCCTTTGCAGCGTTCAAGGGCATGGCAGCCCTGGCCACGCGGCGCGGCGACGCCGCAAACGCCGAGCGCTGGTCGCAGAGGGCCGAGACCTTGCGCCAGACGGTCGAAGACCGCTTCTGGATGGAGGATCAGGGCTTCTACGCCATGGCCATCGACGGGGCCGGCAAGCCATGCCGAGTGAAGGGCTCGAACCCGGGCCATCTGCTGTTTTGCGGTCTGCCGACCCCCGACCGCGCCAGGCGGGTCATCGACACCCTGCTGGGCTCAAGCTTCAATGCCGGATGGGGCCTGCGTACCCTCGCGTCGGGCGAGCCGCGCTATAATCCGATGTCCTACCACAACGGCTCGATCTGGCCTCACGACACCGCCCTGTGCGTGATGGGCATGGCCCGCTATGGCGAGCGTCAGGGCGTGGTGCGGATGCTGGCGGGGCTGTTCGAGACCGCCGTCCATTTCGAGATGCGCCTGCCCGAACTGTTGTGCGGCTTCTCCCGGGCGGCCGGCGAGCCGCCGGTGGCCTATCCGGTCGCCTGCCTGCCCCAGGCCTGGGCCGCCGGCTCGGTGTTCATGATGCTGCAGGCCTGCCTGGGCGTCACGATCGATGGCTGGAAAAGCCAGGTGAGGCTGACCGATCCCCGACTGCCGATCGGCGTTGATCGCCTCGATATCGAGAGCGTCGATCTGGCGAGCGGGGCGGCCGATATTCGCCTGCGCCGATCTGGCCACCACACCCGCTCACGCGTCGTGCGTCACCGAAGCTCGACATAGCTTCCGGCGCGCGGCCTGGGCCCTTTCAGACCCCCTATACCAACGGCCGTTGATCCTGACCTCAGAAGGTCAAAACCTTAAAGTACCCCGTCACCCCGGGACTTGTTCCCGGGGCCCATGGTTCAGCTTCATCGTGAGCGTTCTATTCTGCGCCGCACCTGCGGTGGAACGATGGGCCCCGGGAACAAGTCCCGGGGTGACGACGTCGTTTGAGCGCAAGGCGTCGAGCTGAGCGGCGCCTGGTATTGGCCGTCTCACACCTGCCTGAAACAAGGCTCTAGAGCCTTGTTTTCGCGCGCGTTTCATTCCGAAAACCGGTTCCCACTTTTCGGAACGCGCCTAGCCCATGGTCTCGGCCAGGGCGCGGGCCTCGTCTTCGAAAGCACTGACCGTGTCGACGCGGCGCCAGTCGATGGGACCGGTGTCGCGCGACAGCTGGGTTTCCAGCACCGCCACGTCGGCGTCGGAGGCGTCGTTGACGCGGGCAGCGACGCGGGCGCGCAGGACCTCCGGCGGGGCCTCCAGCCAGACGCCCTGGAAGGCGACGTCGGCGCTCAGCGCCAGGGCCAGGGCCCGTGCCCGTTCTTCGGGCTTCAGGAACACAGCGTCCAGCACCACCGAGCGACCGGCCTTCAGGGCCAGGGCCGCATCGCCGAACAGCTGGTCATAGACCCGCGCGCTCATCTCCGGCGTATAGGCCTCGCGCGGCAGGCGCTGCAGCGAGGGCACGCCCGACAGGCGCTTGCGGATCTCGTCGGTGCGCAGCACCACCGCCCCGGGGGCCGAGCCCAGGCCCGGCGCGCAGACGCGGGCAAAGGTCGACTTGCCCGATCCCGACAGGCCACCAGTGGCCACCAGGCTGACCGGCTTGGGCGCCAGGTGCTCCAGCGCCGTGGCCAGATAGGCCCGCGCCGCCTCGTCATCGCCGGTATAGGCCCAGACGTGGGTACGCACCGCCGCCCGGACCGACAGCATCAGCGGCAGGGCGGCCAGACCCGTCCACAGACCCTCGCCGAAATGGCGGGAGGCCTCGTCGAGATAGGCGTTCAGAACCCGCCCGGCCGCGTCGCGGCGACGGCGGAAATCCAGATCCATCAGCAGGAAGGCCAGGTCGTACTGGATATCAATGTCCGACAGGGTGTCGTTGAACTCGATGCAGTCGAACAGGATCGGCTTGCCGTCCTCGATCAGGATGTTGCCCAGGTGCAGGTCGCCGTGACAGTGGCGGGCGAAGCCTTCGCCGGCCCGGCCGTCCAGCAGCGGCCCCAGCCGCTCCAGGGCCAGGTCGGTTTCGGCCACCAGCCGCTCCACGGCCAGCGAGCCCAGACGCGGGGCCAAGCCCCTCAGCAGATTGGCGTTTGAGCGGATGGTGTAGCCCAGGGCGTGCACGCCGCCGCCCTGCGGACGCGGCGCAGCGCCGGCGTGAAACAGCGCCACGGTGCGGCCCAGGGCGTCTTCCAGCGCGTCGTCGATGGCCCAGGGCTGGGTGGCCAGCACGCCCTGCTCGTCGAAGCGACGCATTTCCAGGGCGTATTCGAAAACCTCCCCGGCCCCGTCCATCTCCAGGCCGCCGTCGGCGGCGCGGGTCAGGCGGCGCACCGCGCGATAGATATCGGCGGCGGCGGCGCGGTTGAAGGCCAGTTCGCGCTCCAGCGCCCAGCGCCGCAGCTCCAGCGTGGAGTAATCCAGAAAGCCGAAATCGACCGGACGCTTGACCTTGAACGCCGCGTCGCCGATCAGAAAGACGCGGGCGCATGACGTCTCGATGGTGTTTTCAGCCTGGCCCTGGAACCAGGTCGCCACTTCCTGTTCGCGCGCGGCTTCGATGTCCTTGTTCACGCCCAAAATCCTGTCGGTTCGCGCTTAAAAGCTGGCATTGGCGTCCCATAGCCGAATCTGAAGCCGCCGTCCTCGCGCCTTGCTTGCGCCAGCACCCGACACTCGATTAACTTGCACTCAAGTGGAGCACAGAGTTTTCAAATGTTGATGGGCGCCGGCCTCAAGAGAGCCGAACACAAGCGAAGTGAGATCCTGGTCGCGGCGCGCGCCCTGTTTCTGCGCGAAGGCTATCGTGACGCCGGGATGGAGGTGGTCGCCCGCGCGGCCAGCGTCTCCACCGCAACGCTCTACGCCTATTTCCCCAGCAAGGCCGACCTGTTCCAGGTGGTGATCCTGGAAACCGTCCGCGATATCGCCGCCCCGGTGCGTGAGAGCATCCGGGTGAAGGGTGATGCCCGCACGCGCCTGGTCTCGTTCACCCGCGCCTATACGGCCTTCTTTGCCACGCCGATAACCCGCTCGATCTTCAGGCTGGTCACGGCCGAGCGTCGCCGCTTCGAAGAGGTGGCCGAACACTTCCAGCAAAGCGCCCGCGACGAACTGGGCGGCGTGGCCATCTCGGTGATTAACGACCTGATCGCCACGGGAGAGATCGCCGTCGAAAAGCCCTCCTGGGCTGCCGGCCAGCTGATGGGCATGATCGACCATGTCACCCTGGTGCTGGGCCTCTCGGCTGGCGACGACGCCCAACCGCGCCGTCCCCTCAATGACATCGCCGACGACGCCGTCGAGACCTTCCTGGCGCGGTACGGGGTGAAGGCGGGCTGATTCCCTATGGAAACAGCCGCAGCGTGCCCCAGCTTTCGCCGTCGCGCTGGTAGACCAGCCGTTCGTGCAGGCGGAACGGGCGATCGCGCCAGAACTCGATGACCTGCGGGATGACGCGATAGCCCGACCAGTGAGGCGGGCGCGGCACCTTGCCCAGACCAAATTTCAGGCCCATCTCGGCAACCCGCTTTTCCAGCGCCAGACGGTCGGGCAAGGGGCGCGACTGGTCGCTGGCCCACGCGCCCAGCTGGCTGTGGCGAGCGCGGCTGGCGAAATAGGCATCGGCCTCGGCCTCGCTCACCGGTTCGACTTCGCCGCGGATCCGCACCTGGCGACGCAGCGACTTCCAGTGAAACAGCATCGCGGCCTTGGGGTGGGCGTTGAGCTCCACGCCCTTGGCGCTCTGGGTGTTGGTATAGAAGACAAAGCCCCGCTGATCGAAATCCTTCAGCAGCACCATGCGCGAGTCTGGCAGGCCATCAGCGTCCACCGTCGAGACCGCGACCGCATTGGGGTCATTGGGCTCCTTTTTGCCGGCCTCGGCCAGCCATTCGCCGAACAGGGCGAAGGGATCGTTTTCCGGCAGCAGGGGCAAGGGCGGAGCCGCCGTCACCTGGCGGACATAGTCGTCCTCGCTGGGCGAGGCGGGGATCAGGGGGGCGTCGGTCATGCAGAGGATATAGGCCCGCCAGGCGCACAGCACCACCACGCCAAAGTCTTAACTTAACGCCCCGTTGACCAAGTCGCGGCAGGGTCGCGGCGATGTCCGTTCGTACGCCCTCGTCCCTGACCCTTTCGGCCGCTCGCGCCTTGCTGGGCGTCGCGCCCGGTGCGGACGAGCGCGAACTTCGCGCCGCCTATCGCGAGGCCGCCAAGCGCGCTCACCCCGACCGGCCGGGCGGCGACGCGGCCCTGTTCCGCGACGTCCTGGCCGCCTATCGCCTGTTGCAGGACCAGCCGCCGGCCCCACCGATCCATTTCCCGCCGGCCTGCACGCCCCCGGCTGCGCCCCTCAAGCAAGCCAGCCTCGACATCGACGTGGCCACCGCCGTCGCGGGCGGGGTCATGGACCTGGCCATCGACGGGCGTCGCCTGCGCCTGACCCTGCCGCCGGGCCTGCGGGTCGACGACAGGGTGCGGGTCGACGGCATCACCTTCGTCGTGCGCCACAACAGCGCCAAGGACGCCCTGATCCGGGGCGACGATCTGTGGCTGACCGGCAAGGTCGACAAGCGTGTCCTGGCCGAAGGCGGCCGGATCAAGGTCGACACGGCGCTCGGCCCGCGCCTGGCCTGGATCTCGACCAAGGCGGCCTCGCGCGGCCTGGTGCGCCTGCCCGGCCAGGGCCTGCCCGCGCGCGGCCACCACGCGGCCGGCGACCTCTTCCTGCGGCTGGAGGCCGTCAGCTCTGGCGTCGAAAGCGCCGCCCGCTCGCTGCTCAAGCGCTTTGCGGCGGCCTGGGCGGCCTAGGGGGAACGAGATCCTCCCCTCTTGGGGGAGGTGGCCCAAAGGGCCGGAGGGGGCCTGCACGGCCGCCCCCCCAGCTTGCCCCCTCAGTCGCTCCGCGACAGCTCCCCCAGAAGGGGAGCATCCGAAATCCCATCGCACGCGATTTAATTTCACCCCCAGCCCTTGCATTTATATCGCGCACGATTAAATCGCTATCATCATTCTTTCGCAAGGAGCGACCCATGACCACCCTGTATGAAGCCCGCGCCACTGTCGTCGGCGGCCGTGAAGGCCATGTCCGCAGCGATGACGGCCTGCTGGACGTTCAGCTGTCGATGCCCAAGGCCCTCGGCGGCAAGGAAGACGGCACCAATCCCGAGCAGCTGTTCGCCGCCGGCTATGCCGCCTGTTTCCAGAGCGCGATGGGCTTCGTGGCCCGCCAGCAGAAGATCGCCCTGACCGGCTCGCAGGTGACCGGCGTGGTCGGCCTTCTGCCCATCGAGGTCGGCTTCAAGCTGGAAGTGACCCTGGACGTCGAGACCGAGGGCCTGTCGCAGGCCGACGCCGAAGCCCTGGTTGCGACGGCGCACAAGGTCTGTCCCTATTCCAACGCCACGCGCGGCAACATTGATGTCGCCATTACCGTAAAGGCCAAATGAGCCAGTCCAAGACGACGCCGTCCGTCACCGCCCCGGTCGAGGTCCTGCGCCTCGACCGGCAGCTCTGCTTTGCCCTGTATGGCGCGGCCAATCGCATGCAGCGGCTGTACCGGCCGCTGCTGGACGCCTTGGGCCTGACCTATCCGCAGTATCTGGCCATGCTGGCCCTGTGGGAGCAGAGCCCCCGCACGGTGGGGTCGCTGGGCGATGCGCTGGACCTCGACTCCAGCACCCTCACACCGCTGCTCAAGCGGCTGGAAGCCGGCGGCCTGCTGGACCGCACGCGCGATCCCCAGGACGAACGCCGCGTAATCGTGGCCCTGACCGACAGGGGCTTAGCCCTGCGCGACCAGGCCCTGTCGATCCCGGAACAGATCTTCTGCCAGGTGGGCCTGCCGCTGGACGAGCTTGGTGCCCTGCGCGACAAGCTGAAGACCGTCGCGGTTTAGGGCTGCCTGGCCACCTCGGCTGCAGTGTTGGGCGAGACGACGCAGCGATTCTATCGGCTATAGATAGCTCATGACCGAGACCGAAGACTCCGATCGGAAGTACCGCGCCCCCGCCCTGGAAAAGGGCCTGGACGTTCTGGAACTGCTGGCGGCCCATGGTATGCCGCTGACCCTGTCACAGATCTCGGCCGCCCTGGATCGCTCGGTCAGCGAGCTGTTCCGCATGGTCCAGGTGCTGGAGTTTCGCGGCTATGTCGGCCCTGCCCCCACCGGCGAGGGGCTGGTGCTGACCAACAAGCTGTTCGCCCTGGGGATGACCCGCGCTCCGGCCAAGGACTTGCTGGAGGCCGCCCTGCCCCGCATGCGCCAGCTGTCGATGAGCATCGGCCAGTCGGTTCACATGGCCGTAGCCAGCGCCGAACAGGTGGTGGTGGTGGCCCGGGTCGAAGCGCCGGGCGATCTGGGCTTCTCGGTGCGCATCGGCTATCGCTGCCCGATTATCGAGGCGAACTCGGGCCTGGCGCTCTACGCCTTTCAGCCCGACACCATCCGCACCGTGTGGCGCGCCCGACTGGAATCCCTGGTCCAGACCGACGCCTGGGATAGGTTCGAGGCCCAGGCCACCCTTGCCCGCACGGCGGGCCACGTCCGCGCGAACAGCGCCGTGGCCAAGCAGATCGTCGACCTCTCGGCCCCGATCATGGACCACGAAGCCGTCGCCGCAGCCCTGACGGTCCCCTATGCCGAAACCCCGACCGCCATCCCGATCCTGGAAACCATCGCAGCCCTGAAGGCGGCGGCGCGGGAAATTTCGGCGGAGCTCAGCGGGAGCTGACCCCCTATTCCACCTGTAGCTCGAACGGCGAGGCCGGCAGGCGATTGGCGCCGTAGAGGTTGAGGAGCGGGCTGTCGGCCCAGGCGAAGCGCACCTTCAACGAAGCCACAGGGGCCGCGATGCGGACGGTAGCCCCATCAACGCTCGCATCCACAAAGCGACAGGCGGAGGCGTCGCACAGTTCAAAACCCGTCGGGCGGGCCCCGCCGAAGACCACAAGCGGCTGGTCGAAGCTGATCACCACAGCGTCCCCGTCGCGCTTGGCAGCCAAGGGCGCAGGGCCGGCGGCGTTCAGGGTCGTCTCGCCATAGGCCAGCTTGCGGGCCAGCAGGGCCAGGCGTGCGCCGACCTGCTGCTTGTTGGTGGGGTGAATGTCGTAGATGTCGCCCAGATCCACGGCCGAGGCCATGCCGACCTTCGGATCGGCCGCAGCGGTGCGCCGCTGCACATCGCGCAGAGACGCCCACCCGGATTCAACCGGCTCGGACTGAAAGGGCCCGAAACTGGCCAGTTGCACCATCAGGAACGGCAGATCCGGCGCCTGGAACTCCCGCCGCCAGTCAGCGACCAGGGCCGGCATCAAGCGGGCATATTCGGAGGCCTCGGCCGCATTGGCCTCGCCCTGATACCAGGCGATCCCCTTCAGGCCATAGGGGAGCAGCGGGGCGATCATGCCGTTGTGCATGGTGGTCAGACCGCTGGAGCCCTGCCACGGCGCCTGGGGCGGCAGGCCGGTGGCCGAAAGCTGGGTCGAAACCTTGTATCGCCAAGACGCGCCCAGCGGAACGAAGCCGCCGTCGTCCAGCTTGAAGCCCTTCTGCGCCGCCGGCCCCCAGGCGCCGCCGCCGCCGCCCAGATCGATGGCACGGATGGCGATGACGTTGCGGCCGGCCTTCAGCACGCCCTTTTCCAGGCGATAGTCGCGCGGGGTGTTCCAGCCCTCCTGCGAGCCGACCGCCTTGCCGTTGACGAAGGTGGTGTCGATATCGTCGATGGGGCCCAGCGTCAGCACAGCCCCCTGCGCGGCCTGGGCGGCCGTGAGCGTGACCTCGGCGCGCAGCCAGATCGTACCGTCGAACGTGGCCAGGCCCGGTGCCTTTTCCCAGAAGTTCTCGGCCGGAAGGGTCGCCCAGCTGTGATCGTCGAAGTCGGGTCGACTCCAGGCCTTGGCATGCGGTTCGCTGCGCGCCGCCCAGCGGTCCAGCATGCCGCCCCAGCGCGCCATGCCCAGCTCTTTGGACTTGGCATAGTCGGCCAAAACCGAGAGCCCCTCGTCATAGGTCTTCAGCGCTGCCAGCCCCTCGCGGCTGATCCAGAACTGGATAGCCGAGCCGCCCCAGGTGGCGTCGATCAGGCCTACGGGAACGCCTGTCGTTTCCTTGATATCGCGGCCCATGAAGAAGCAGGCGGAGGCAAAATCGCGGGCGCTCTGCGGCGTCGAAACCCGCCAGATCGACTCCTTGGGCAGAGCCGAGGTCGGGGTCGGCAGGGTGATACGGCCGATTTGCAGCAGGCGGATGTTCGGATCGCCGGCTGCGCCCACCTCATAGTCACCGTTCAGGACACGCCGCAGCGGCATCTCCATGTTCGACTGGCCAGAGCACAGCCAGACATCGCCGACCAGCAGGTCGGTCAGGGTCTGGGTCTGCTGCCCCGCTGTGACGGTCAGGGTCAGGGGCGCGCCCGGCTCGCGGGCCGGCAGGGACGCCGACCACCGGCCTTCGGCATCGGCCGTTGCAGATGCGCTCTGACCCGAAAGATCGACCGCGACAGCGGCCCCGGCCGGTGCCTGACCCCAGACCCGGATCGGCTGGCCGCGCTGCAGCACGGCGTGGTCGCTGAACACCGGGGCCAGCAAGGCCTGTGCCGAGGCGGCTCCGGCCAGGGCGGTGAAGGCAGCCGTTATCAGGAGCAGACGTTTCATGGAGAAGGTGTCCTATGATTCAAATCATCCCGGACGCCTCGCAGTGGCGATCCGGGATGACAGGAAACTCAGCAATTGTTGCGATCCCGGCTCTCCCTCGGCTTTGCCGGGTTCGGCCGGGATGACCGGTGGGTGCTAGGGCCTACTGCGCCTTGGCAGGGCAGACCGCACCGGCCGGATCGGTGGTCAACTTGACGCCCTGCAGCGAGATCGTCAACGACCCTGCCGTGCCCAGCAGGAAGGGCTCGACGACCTTGGTGACGTCGGCTCCAGCAGCCGCGAAGCACTTGAGCGGAACCTTCAGGCTTTTCCACTCGCCCACCGGCGCGGCGTTCAGCACCGGCGAGACATCCACCTTGCCGGAGCCGATCGACAGGGTGACCGGCGCGGTCGGCTTGGTATCGACGCGATAGTCGACCAGCAGACCCATTTCGGCATTGGTCTGGAAGGTCAGGTCCATCGGCTTTTCGCCGGCCAGGGCCGCCGTCGACGGTGCGGCACCCGAGAACACGATCTGGCGACCGGCCTCCTGCACGCCGCCGGCATCGACGGGACGGATCTGTACCGCCGTGGTCGGCAGCAGCTGGAAGCTGAACGGCGCCACGGTCTTGCCGCCCACGAAGTAGTTGCTGGTGTTGTCAGCCACCACCGTCACGCCCGGGACTTCCGAGAGCTTGGGCAGCCGCACCTTGTCGCGATAGGTCAGGCCGTAGCCATAGGCGAACAGCGGGTCATAGCGCTTGTCGCCGCGATTGAGCGACGTCTGGGCGGCCGACTTGGGCCAGCTGAACGACAGCTTGCCGTGGAAGTCGTTACGCGGCTTGCCGGCACCATCGCCGATGATCACGTCAGCGATCCCGCCACCTTCCGAGCCCGGCAGCCAGGCGTTGACGAAGGCGTCAGAGGCGTTGAGCTCGGGGTTCACCCACAGCGGACGGCCGGTCAGGAACACCGCCACCACCGGCACGCCGGCGGCCTTCAGGCGCTTGAGCAGGGCCAGGTCGGTCTTGTCGCCAGGCTGGTATTCCAGGGTGGCCAGATCGCCCACGCCCTCGGCATAGGGATATTCGCCGAACACCACCACGGCCACGTCGGGCTTGGCGTCGAACTTGCCGTTCACGTCCAGCGTCGCCTTGCCGCCGCCGGCCTCGACCGCCTCCTTCAGGCCCGACCAGATCGACTGGCCATTGGGGAAGTCGCTGTTCTTGTTGTCGGTGCCCTGCCACGACAGGGTCCAGCCGCCCGACTGGCGGCCGATGTCGTCGGCGCCCGAGCCGGCCACCAGCACATTGGCCGAGCTCTTGATCGGCAGCACGCCGTTGTTCTTGAGCAGCACGAGCGACTTGCGCACGGCCTCGCGGGCCAGGGCGCGGTGCTCGGCATTGCCGGCCACATCGGTGCGACCTTCCCAGGGGCGAGCAGTCTTGAACAGGCCCAGCTTGACCTTGACCCGCAGGATGCGGCGGACCGCATCGTCGACCCGCGCCTGCGAGATCTGGCCCGACTTCACCTGGGCGACGGTGTTGTGGAACAGGTCCTTCCAGCTGTCGGGTGCCATATACATGTCTACACCCGCATTGGCGGACTGGGGGCAGGACTTGGGCGTACAGCCCTCGACCTGGCCGTGGCCGTTCCAATCGCCGACCACGAAGCCGTCAAAGCCCATGCGGCCCTTGAGCACATCGGTCAGCAGGCTGGCATTGCCGTGCATCTTGATGCCGTTCCAGCTGTTGAATGAGGCCATGATGGTCATGGCGCCGGCATTGATGGCGGGCACATAGCCCTGGGCGTGCAGACGGATCAGCTCGGCCTCGCTGATCTGGGTGTCGCCCTGATCGTCGCCGTCCTTGGTGCCGCCGTCGCCCAGGAAGTGCTTGGCGCTGGCCGCGACGTGGCCGTGCTGCAGAACCTGGCCCTGGCTGACCGCGCCCTGCAGGCCCAGGATCATCTCGCCGGCATACTGGCGGACGATCTCGGGATCTTCCGAATAGCCCTCATAGGCCCGGCCCCAGCGGTCGTCGCGGGGCACGGTCAGGGTGGGCCCGAAGGCCCAATCAAATCCTGACACCGCTGTCTCTCTGGCCGTAGCAACACCGATGCGGCGGATCAGCTCAGGATCCCGCGTGGCGCCCAGGGCGCTGTTGTGCGGGAACAGCACCGCGCCGACCATGTTGCCGTTGCCGTGCACGGAATCGATGCCGAACATCAGCGGGATCTTCGTGCCGCCTTCGCGCGTCTCGGCGCCGGCGCGGAAGGCCCGCACGGTGTCGACCCACGGACCGATCGGCGAGCGGTCTGGCGCGCCCAGCGGCGGCGAGCTGCCCCCGGCCAGGATCGAGCCCAGCGGATAGGTCTTGAGGTCTTCAGGCTTGATCGCGCCGGTGTCGGCCTGAATCATCTGACCGACCTTTTCCTCGAGCGTCAGCTTGGCCAGCAGCGCATCGACAAAGGCTTCGGTCTGGGGATCGATCAGGCCCTGGCTCTTGGCGGCGGGCCACATCGACGGGTGGGCCGTGGCCTTGCCGGTCGGAGCCATCACGGGCTGGGCAGAGGCCGAGACGGCGGCGCCCGTCAGGAGGGTCGTCGCCAGAAGGGCGACCGAGAAAGTCCTGGTATTCATGCTCCCCATTCTTCTCTTCTTCCGACCCGGCAGGTCGGTCACTTGATGGTACCGGTATCCTATCGCTGGACTGGGCTGTCTGCACAGTCTATTTATGTGATAAATACGCATAAATTGCTGATCTGGGAGGATTCATGCCGGTTTGCAAACGAACCATGATGGCCGGCGTAACGCTAGCAATTATCGGCGGCGGATCGTCTCTGGCGGCCGAACAGACGCTGATGTCGCCCGACAAGTCTCTGGTCGTCACGGTTTCGGACACCGGCGGCCAGGCTCGCTACGCAGTCTCGCGCAAGGGCGAGACAATCCTGGCACCTTCGGGCCTTGGCCTGGTGCTCGACCAGGGCGGCCGCCTCTCCTACGGCGTGACCCTGACCGGCGCGACCCCGGCCAGCGTCGATCAGACCTATGACCTGGTGGTCGGCAAGACCCGCACGGCGCGCGACCACTATAACGAGCTGGCTGTCGATTTCGCCGAGCCGGGCGCTGCGGGCCGCAAGCTGAAGGTGGTGTTCCGCGCCTATGATGACGGCGTCGCCTTCCGCTATGTGCTGCCCGACCAGCCGGCCCTGGCCGGCGTGGCGATCCGCAACGAGGAGACCCGCTTCGACTTCGCGGCCGACAATCGCTGCTGGGCGCTGAATCTGGGCAAGTTCGGCACCTCGCACGAGGGCGAGTATGACCCGGTCAAGGCCTCCAGCTTCCGCGAGCACAACCTGCTGGAACTGCCGGTGGTGTGCCAGACCGACGGCGGGACCAGCTTCGCCATCGCCGAGGCCGACCTGAAAAACTATGCCGGCCTCTATCTGACCGGACGCGGCGACGGCGGGCTGGGCCTGCAGGGCAAGCTCTCGCCCCGGCTCGACGATCCCAGGACCGCCGTGCGCACCCGGATCGGCACAGACACGGTCTCGTCCTGGCGGGTGGTGATGGTCGGCGACACGCCCGGCGATCTGGTCTCGTCCAACCTGATGACCAGCCTCAATCCGCCCACCGCCCTGACCGACACCCGCTGGATCAAGCCGGGCAAGGCGGCCTGGGACTGGTGGAACGGATCGGTCGTGGCCGGGGTCGACAAGCCCGGCATGAACACCGCCACCATGAAGGCCTTCATCGACTTCGCGGCCGCCAACAAGCTGGAATACATGCTGATCGACGACGGCTGGTATGTCGGCTCGGGCCAGGCACCCGCCGTGCTGCCGGGCACCGACATCACCCGCCCGATCCCCGAGATCGACCTGCCCGGCCTGATCGCCTATGGCGCGCAGAAGGGCGTGGGCATCATGGTCTGGGTGCACTGGAAGGCGCTGGACGACCAGATGGACGAGGGCCTGGCCGCCTATGAGGCGCTGGGCATCAAGGGCATCAAGGTCGACTTCATGGACCGCAACGACCAGCAGATCGTCGACTACTATCACCGCCTGCTGACCAAGGCCGGCCAGCACAGGCTGATGGTCGACCTGCACGGCGCCTATCGCCCCACGGGCCTGATCCGCACCTATCCCCACTACATGACCCAGGAAGGTGTGCTGGGGGCCGAGTACAACAAGTGGAGCAGCCGGATTACGGCCACCCACAATGTCACCCTGCCCTTCACCCGCATGCTGGTGGGGCCGATGGACTACACCCCCGGCGGCTTTCGCAATGTGACGCCCGCAGCCTTCAAGTCGCAGAACACCCTGCCGGTGGTGCAGACCACGCGCGGCCAGGCCCTGGCCATGTATGTGGTCTATGACAGCCCCCTGACCATGGTCTCCGACAGCCCGGTGACCTATGCCGCCTCGCCCGCCGGTCTGGACTTCATCAGCGCCACGCCCACCACCTGGGACGAGACCCGCGTTCTGTCGGGCGAGATCGGTCAGTTCATCGTCATGGCCCGCCGCAAGGGCGCCGACTGGTATGTGGGCGCGATGAGCAACGAGGCCGGCCGCACCGTGAAGGTGCCCCTGAGCTTCCTGGGCGCCGGCGGCTTCGACGCCGACATCCGTCAGGACGGCGCGACGCCCACCGATCTGGTCCAGAGCGCGCGCAAGGTCTCGGCCAAGGACGCCCTGACCCTGAAACTGTCCCCCAGCGGCGGCGGCGTCGTGCGCCTTAGCCCCGCCCAGCAGAGCCCTGCACAATGACCCTGACCCGCCGCACTGCCATCACCGCCGTCGCCGGCCTGGCCGCCACCCCCGCGATGGCCACGCCGGTCCTGGGCAGGAGCAAGGGCCCTTTCCAGGGCAGCTGGGACTCGCTGGCCGGCGGCTATCAGACCCCTGAGTGGTTCCGCGACGCCAAGCTGGGCATCTGGTCGCACTGGGGTCCGCAATGCGTGCCCGAGTTTGGCGACTGGTACGGCCGCCAGATGTATCAGCAAGGCAACTATGTCTACGAGCACCACCTGAAGACCTATGGCCATCCGGCCGATTTCGGCTTCATGGAGTTCATCCCGCGCTGGAAGGCGCAAGCCTGGGACCCGCAGGCCCTGATGAAGCAGTATGTGGCGGCGGGCGCCAAATACTTCATGTCGATGGCCAACCATCACGACAACCTCGACATGTTCGACAGCCGCCACCAACCCTGGAACACCACCCGGGTCGGGCCCCGGCGCGACATCGTCGGCATCTGGGAAAAGGTCGCCCGCCAGCATGGCCTGAAGTTCGGGGTCTCCAACCATGGCGCCCACGCCTGGCACTGGTGGCAGACGGCCTATGGCTATGACGCCGAAGGTCCGCGCAAGGGCCAGCGCTATGATGCCTTCCGCCTGACCAAGGCCGACGGCCGGGGCAAGTGGTGGCAGGGGCTGGACCCGCAGGCTCTCTATACCGGCCGCAACATGGTCATCCCCGACGGGATCGACAGCATCGCTGCGGCCAATGCCTGGCACGACAAGAACGACGGCGAGTGGATCGAGACCCCGCCGCCCAACAATCCGGGCTTTACCAAAAACTGGCTGCTGCGCCAGAACGACCTGGTCGACCGCTACCGGCCCGACATGGTCTATTTCGACAACTACACCCTGCCGCTGGGCCAGGCCGGCCTGGACGCCACCGCCCACTATTACAACAGCGCCGTCGCCCGCCATGGCGTCGCCGACGTGGTGGTGACCGGCAAGAAGCTGTCGGCCTTCCAGCGCAAGGCGATTGTCGAGGACGTGGAACGCGGCTTCTCCGACCGGCTGCGCGACGAGCCGTGGCAGACCTGTACCTGCATCGGCAACTGGCACTATGACCGGCCGCTGTATGACCGGGACGGCTACAAGAGCGGCCGCGACATGATCCAGCGCCTGATCGACGTGGTCAGCAAGAACGGATCCCTGCTGCTCTCGATCCCCCAGCGCGGCGACGGCTCCATCGACGACAAGGAAGAAAAGGTGCTGGCCGACATGGCAGGCTGGATGGCCGTCAACAGCCCCGCGATCTTCGCCAGCCGCCCCTGGCGTATCTATGGCGAGGGCCCGACCCGCTTCGTCGAAGGCATGCAGAACGAAGGCGCCGCCAAGCCCTTCGAGGCCGCCGACATCCGCTTTACGACAAGGGCCGGCGACCTCTATGCCCTGCCCATGGCCTGGCCTGAGGGCGACGTGACCATCACCAGCCTGGCCACCTCAGGCCCGACCAGCGCCGGCGAGGTGGCGCGGGTCGAACTGCTGGGGTCCAGCGAGCCGCTGGCCTTCACCCGCGACGCTTCTGGCCTGACCGTGCGCCTGCCGGGACCCCGGCCGACGTTTACGCCGGTGCTGAAGATCAGCGGGCGGG
The DNA here is from genome assembly GCF_058681425.1 of Caulobacter sp. AVps18. Lineage (NCBI taxonomy): Bacteria > Pseudomonadati > Pseudomonadota > Alphaproteobacteria > Caulobacterales > Caulobacteraceae > Caulobacter > Caulobacter sp. AVps18. Next base: position 1,973,985 of record NZ_CM178737.1, on the reverse strand, counting down.
GGCTGGTTTAGGGGCGTCATGCGCCCCCAGCACGGTGGAGGCCGACAGTTCCGGGGCCACAACGGCCAGGTCGTAGCCGCGGATCAGCGCGCGCCATTCAGGCGTCAGGGCTTCCAGATCGGTGCCGCGCAACTGGCGCAGATCCACCAGGAACCAGTCGCCCGGCGGCGTGTCCGCTGGGCGAGCCAGCATCACATCCTTGGGCCAGTCGCTGCCCTTGCCCGTGGTCGTATCGAAGTTTTGCACGGTCACCGGGCGGCCGACCCCGGCATATCCACCCAGCGCGCCTTTCGCGCCGGCGACGACGATATGAAGGGACTTCACGCCCTCTCCATCGGCATGTTCAGCGACGAAATTGCCCAGGTCGCGCTGACCGAGCGGGTTATAGCCCTTGTAGAGATGGTAGGCGCCGAACTTCATCAGAAGGCGCGCCTGCGGCGCCTCGGCAAAATGCGTCGTCAGCGTCCGCTTCATCAGGCGCGCCCTGCGCCCGTTCGAGTCGCCGGTGCGGGTTCGCGAGCCCTGATAGATGGCGCGCGTTTCGCGCAAGGCGGCAAACAACGCCTTGGCCCGTTCGCCGCCGTCCTGGTCGATGGCTGTGCCCGCCTGATCCAGCGTCGCATCCGTAACCTTGAGCAGGAACAGGTCGAAGGGTGAGCCGGAGGCCAGAGCGGCCTGCGTCGCCGCCCGCTCCTGTTCGGCCAGGGCCTTGATCTGGGCGCGGGCGAGCGGTCCTGGACCGGCCGCCAGCATCTGTTCGAACAGATAGCCGCTCGCGCCGAAGAATTCCTGGTCCAACCCCCACAGCTTGAAGTCCGGCCCGGCGGCCCCCGCACAATCGGCGGCCGTCTGACCTTCGTCACGGCCGTTGAGGAAGGCCATGGCGTCGGGATGAGCGCGCATGAAGTCGGAAATCTGCTGTTCCCGGTCCGGCGCTCTCAGCCGTGCGTTGACCACGCCGGCCGCCTCCGGTCCGATCTCGACGACCATGGCCGTCAGGCCGCCGGGTGCCATCAATCGACAGATGTTCGTGGTGAAGGCGGGGATCTCGCGCGAATGATGGCTCTCGCCGATGAGGACGTACCGGCTGGCGCCGATCGCCTCTGATAGGATCGCGGCTCCCGGACCTGAAATGCCCTGCGGCCGGACGGCCAGCGGCACCCCCGCTTGCGCCAGGCGCTCAACGAACGTGGGCGGCTTGGCGGTCTCGGCGTGGGCGGAAGCCGCGCACAGGCTTGCCAGCGCCAAGCCGACCACAAACGGTTTCATATCCATATCGCTCACCCCTGCTGTGTGAAGCCTCCTTGCAGCGATCTCTGAAAACCAAAAGTTAAATCGTGGCCACCGTTCTCCTCGCGGCCTGAATTCGGGTGCAGAAATCGGGCCGGCGTCCGAACCCGGACATTTCAAGGTGATGTGAAGAATAGTCTGCGGAGGCCGGAGTCGGATGAGGGGTCTCGCCGTGGGATTCAGGGAGGGCTGTCGCCGGTGGGGCAGGCTGGGAAATGGGCAAGATGGCCAGCGCCGCAGGCCCCCACCTGACCGGCTGTCGCCGGTCGTCCGCCCCCCGCCCCCCTCAGTCGGCTTCGCCGACAGCTCCCCCGAAGGGGAGCATGGGGGCGGATGTCTTCATCTTCCCCCTCTGGGGGAAGACGGCTGCGCAGCAGGCCGTAGGGGGCAAGTACGGGGATCCAGCCTCCTCCATCCCCGGCCCATCGCCCACAAAACTCAGCCCAATCAACGCCCTAAAAAAGTACGAGCGGGCCCATCAGACGCGCTCAAAACGCCCCGCATAATCATCCCACCTGACAGCACGGGAAGGGCGCACGTACGGCGACCGTTGCGGCTGTCAGGGGTGGTCGAGCGGGTAGCGTCCCGGCGGCCGTCATCTGGGGCCTCAAGCGCCCGGTTTTCGAGACGTGGTCTGTCCCTCCAGGGAAGGCGGGCGTTTCGGATCGGGGTTTGGGATCAGTCCCCCAGGCGGCGTTCCGGTGGAAACGCAACAGGTCCGGGCTGAAATCGCCTGGACGGTCTGGGAGCAGCCAAGCTCCCACCCGCCGGGGGCCTCATTGGGAGCGGGTTAAGACCCCGCGCCTCCAGGGCTTCCGTCCGAAGACCACGCGGAGCGCTCGTCTTCGTCGAAACGGTACTTACTACCCACTCAATTCCGGGCGAGGCCCGGGCGCTCCGCGACCCTTCCCAACCCTTCAGCGGCGATCCGCGTAAGGCGGCGAAGCCATGTGCGAAGCTCCTCCCCCTTCAGGGGGAGGATCTCTCACTTCGTACCGCCCAAGAAAAAAGGGGCGGACACGAGGTCCGCCCCTTTCAGGTCGCAGCCGTTGTTGCGGCCAGGGGTCGAAGTCACCCGGCCGCGCGGCTGTCGTCTTTAGCGGAACAGGCTCAGGATCGACGAGCTTGAAGAGTTGGCGATCGACAGGGCCTGGACACCCAGTTGCTGCTTGGTTTGAAGCGACTGCAGCTTGGCGCTTTCCTTGGCCAGGTCGGCATCCACCAGGTTACCCACGCCGGCTTCCAGGCTGTCTTGCAGCTTGCCGACGAAGGTCAGGTGGGTGTCGAGACCGGTCGAGTTGGTGCCCAGCGAGGCCAGCTTGTTGGTCGCCGTCTGCAGGGCCGTGCTGACCGTGGTGATCATGGTCTTGGCGGCGGCCGCCGTGGCGAAGGTCGAGTTCGCGGCCAGGCCGATGCCGGCCAGGGTCAGGGTCTGGGAATTGACCGTGAAGCCCGAACCGTCGTTGTTGGCCAGGAAGGTCAGCTTGGTGGTGCTGCCGTCGGCGATGCTGACGCCATTGAACTTGGCGTTGCTGGCGGCCTTGGTCACCTGATCGCGCAGGGACTCAAAGTCGGCCTTCAGGGCGCTGAACGAGGCGGTGTTCAGCGAGGTGTCGGAAGCGGCCAGGGCCTTTTCCTTCATCTTGCCCAGCAGGTCGGTGATGGTGTCGCCGGCGGCCAGGGCCACGTCGATGGTCGACTGACCGCGTTGCAGCGAGTCCTTCACCGAGTTCAGAGAATTGGCTTGAGCCGACTGGTTCTTGGCCGTGGCCCAGATGGCCCCATTGTCCTTGGCGCTGCCCACCTTTTTACCGGTGCTGATGCGCTGCTGGACGTTGGCCGTCTCCATGTTGGTCGAGTTCAGGTTTTGTAGCGCAATCAATGCGCCGCTGTTCGTGTTGATACTGTTAAGCGCCACGAGCATGACTCCATTTCGAGGTCTCCGGCGTCGTTTTAACTGCCGGCGGGCATTTTACCCGGCAAAGACCATGCAGTAGCGACCTTTCAATTTGGTTTAGGACATAGTGCCGCAGGGTTAATACACCCGAGCATTCTATTAACGATAACGGATGAATATAAATCCACCACTTGAGATTGAATACTAGCGAATACTTCGATCTCGACAGCACCTGAAAACCGGCCGCCACTGCGCGTTAGGGATCGCTTAACCCAAGTCAGGTGTTGCGGCGCGATGGCGCCAGCATGGCCCGAAGGCGCAAGGCGGCAACCCGCTCTAGTCTTTTGTTTTCACGCGCGTTTCATTCCGAAATCGGATCCGACTTTTCGGAACGCGCTCTAGAAACGCAAAGGCCCCGGCGCCTTTCGACGCCGGGGCCAGAACTTCAGCCCTTGAAGGGCCGCACCCTACTTCTTGCGCATCACAACGATCGGCTGGCCGGCATAGTCGACCGTGGCGTCGACCGTATCGAAGTCGACCGGCTTGGCCCCGCCGCCGATGAAGCGCACCTTGACGACGCGCTTGTCGAGCATGCCCTTGAACGAGCCGGACCGGGCGCCGATGGTCAGGCGGCCACTGGCGTCGTCATACGAGATCGGAATGCGGCTCCAGGCCCCGCGCTCATAGCCGTTGCTGAGGCCGTCGTCCTCATACAGCTCGAACTTGCCGTCCTTGCCCGTATAGACGACCAGGGTGATCGGCGCGTCGGGCTTTTCGCCGACATATTGCTGAACGACCGTGGTCGGGATGATCGAGCCGGCCTTCACGAACAGCGGCATGCGCGACAGCGGTGCAGCGGCCTTGATGGTCTGGCCGCCGGCATGGCGGGTGCCGGTCTCGAAGTCGTACCAGGTGGCGCCGGCCGGCAGATAGACGCTGCGCGAACGGGCCTTGAAGCTGGTCACCGGGGCAACCAGGAACTCGCGACCAAACAGGTACTGATCGTCGATATTGCGGGCCTTCAGGTCATTGGGGAAATCCATGACCAGGCCGCGCATCAGGCTGCCGTCGCGGTGATAGGTATCGGCCGCCAGGGTGTAGACATAGGGCATCAGCCGGTAGCGCAGCTCGTTGTACCAGGCCAGCGACTGATAGACCTCAGTGCCCTCGTCGGCGAGGTTGTAGATCTCGCGATAGGGCAGTTCGCCGTGGCTGCGGAACAGCGGGCTGAAGGCGCCGAACTGGAACCAGCGCAGGTTCAGCTCCTGCCACTCGGCCCAGTGGTCCGGATCCTTGCGCTCGTAGCGCTTCTCGACCGAGAAGCCGCCGATGTCGGTGGTCCAGTTGGGGATACCCGACATCGACAGGTTCACGCCCGCCGAGATCTGGTCACGGAAGTCGTCCCAGCGCGCCACCACGTCGCCGCTCCACACCGCCGAGGCATGGCGTTGCAGGCCGGCAAAGCCCGAGCGCGTCAGGATGAACGGACGCACGTCGGGGTTCAGCTCGCGCTCGCCCTCATAGACGCCCTGGGTGTGAACCAGCGCGTAGCTGTTGAAATACTCCGCGCCCGGGCCGAGCGCAGTCGGGCTCATGCGCAGGGTGCGCTCGGGCACATCGACATTGGAGTGGAGGTCCGGCTCGGACGCGTCCATCCACCAGGCATCGACGCCCACGCCCTTCAGATTGTCCTTTACCTGACGCCAGTAGATGGCGCGGGCCTCGGCCGGATAGGGATCGTAGAACGAATTCTTGAAACCAGGTCCCACCCAGTCCACCGCGTTCTGCTCAATGTTGCGGTGATACATGAAGCCCTTGGCATCCAGCTCCTTGTAGTTATCCGTCGTCGGATAGAACTTGGGCCAGATCGAGATCATGAAGTGCGCGTTGAGGCTGTGGATCTCGTCGACCATGGCCTTGGGATCGGGGAAGCGCGTCTCGTCGAACCTGTGGGTGCCCCACTCGGGATCTTTCCAGTAGCGCCAGTCCATGACGATGTTGTCGAGCGGCAGCTTGCGCTTGCGGTATTCCTTGACCACGCCGACGATCTGTTCGGCGGTCTCGTAGCGCTGGCGGCTCTGCCAGAAGCCATAGGCCCAGCGCGGCATCATCACCGAGGCACCGGTCAGGTCGCGATAGCCCGACACCACCTGGTCGAGGTTCTCGCCGCCGATGAAGTAATAGTCGATCGACTGGCCGACCTCGGAGGTCAGCTGCAACGAATGGCGGTCGGCCTTGGCCATCGGATTATTGTGCAGCAGGCCGATATAGCCGCCGTCCGGGTTCCACTCGACGCGGACCTTGTGCTTCTTGCCCGGCGTCAGGGCGGCGGTGAAGTTGTGATACCAGGGGTTCCAGTTCTGGCGCCAGCGGTCGATCACCAGCTTGCCGTCGACAAACACCTTGGCGTAGTCGCTGGAATAGAGCTGGAACGTGTGGATGCCGGCCTTGTCGGTCTGGATCTGGCCTTCCCAGACCACCTTCTGGTCGCGCATCGGGGCCTTAGTGGCCGGATCGACGGCTTCAGTCGGCCAGTTGGGCAGGTCCTTCAGGAAGCGATAGTCGATGTCCTTCTCGACCCGGCTGGCCACCAGCTTGCCGCCGACATAGTAGCTGGCCGTGAAGCCGCCGGCCTTGCCGCTGGCGTCGAAGATCTTCAGATCACGGGACGTCACGCCATAGGGCACCGGATTGCCGAACCGGGTGATCGAGTTGTTGTCCCACAGCAGGCCGTAGTTGCGGCTGGACAGCAGCATCGGCACCGCGGCGGCGCGATTGTACTGCAGCAGTTCCACATCCTGGCCATTGTAGTTCATCTGGCCGTTCTGGTGCTGGCCCAGACCATAGAAGGCCTCGTCCGTGCCCGGATTGAACTGCTGGCGAACCTCGTAGAAGTCCTTGCCTTCGACCTTGACCGGGGTAAAGGCACCGCGGTCGCGCTCGCTCAGCACCAGCTTGCCCGTCGCATCGCGGAAATCGACGGTGCCGTCCTTCAGCGAGACTGTGGCCGAGGCCTTGGCCGCCTTCAGCACCACGGTGTCACCCGACTGGGTGACCGTGAAGCCCGCCGTCGCCGGCTTGGCCACAACCATCAGGCTGGCGGGCGTCTGCAGGCTGTCGGTCGGCGTGGCCGTGACGTGGATGATCCGGTCACTCATCACCTGCAGCCGGACCTTTTTGGCAGGGCCGGCCGAGGGGCTGACGATCACGCCGTCAGGAGTCTTCTCAAAGCCGGCCTCGAGGGCTAGCACCGAGGTCGAGGCGGTTAGGGCCAGGGCCAGGGCCAAGGCGGTGGGTGTCAGTCGAAAGGCGCGCATCACTGGGGCTCCCCGTAGGATTGGGCTTGTTCTTGATCTGGGTTTCAGTAGGTGGCGAGCTTGACCCGCAGCACCTGCGGGCCGGCGGCGAAGTTGAGGCCGTAGTCGGTCTGGTCGCCGTTCCAGAGGCGGTCGAACACCCACTGGCCGTTCTCGAAATGGCCTTCCTCGACCCGCGCCATCATGAACGGCTTGCCGTCCTTGGCGGCGCGGCCGAACTCGATCCGGACATTGCGGCCGGTGACCAGGAACTCGTTGGGCGACAGCTGGGCGACCACGCCGCCGCCGCTCGGGCCGGCGGGATCGGCCGGGCGGTCCTTCAACCAGGCCCAGTCCGAGGCCCCAAACTGCCACTTGCCGTAGCGCAGATGTACCGTCCAGTCGCCCAGGGTGGTCGACTGGGGGGCGCGATCGTCAGGCTCTGAACCTCCCCAGACGGGCTTCTCAAACGAGAGCTTGGCCCACTCGCGGGCCATGGGGGCAAAGATGCGGTAGTTGGCGGCGAAGGCCTCGACCGTGGCGGGGTCCAGCTTGGCTGCGCCGAGCGGATAGTTGGCGTAGCCCGTGAAATCCATGCCGAAGGGCGAAAAGCCGATACCCTGACGGCCCAGGGTGTCGAACACATAGCGGGCATAGGGCGGCGCATTGCCGGTCTCGGCCACGAACAGGGCGTTGCCGGGGCGATCATAGTGGCCCAGCACCGCAGAATACTTCACCGACTCAGGCATGTAGATGTCGGGCGCGATCAGGTCGATCGACGGCGCGCCGGCCTCCCAGACATCCAGCACATTGTGGGTAGGACCGCCGGCCGAATAGGTGATCGGATCCTGGTCGTTAATCGGATCACGCAAGGCGGCATTCACGTACATAGGCAAGGGCTTGACCGCCTTGCCGGCGACCGTGACCTGCTCGACGAAGCGGGCGATATACCAGGCGTGGAAATACTCGTCGGCGTCCTTGCCGAAGGCCTGGGCCCACGTGCCCGGCTTGGCCTTCATGGCCTTGACCAGATCGGAAGGCGCGGGGCCGTTGAACACCTTCTGGGCGGCCGGCGAATAGTCACGCACGCTGCCATAGGTGCCGGTCTCGTTCTCGACCTGCACCATGATGACGGTGTTGTCGGGATCCGCCGCCTTCAGGTGGGTCATCAGCGCCACGAAGGCCTTGCGGTCGGCGTCCAGCGTCGACTGGGCCAGCGGCGACATCGAATAGCTTCGCTGACCATCCTTCTTGACCAGGCGGGGGAACCGCTTGTCATCCAGCTTGACCCACTCGGGCGCATAGGAGGGCGAGGAGTTCTTCCAGGTGCCGAACCACAGCAGAACAAGGCGCACCTTGTTCTCGCGGGCCTGTTTCAGCAGCAGGTCGAGATAGCTGAAGTCGAACCTGCCCTCGACCGGTTCGATCTGCTCCCAGGCGATGGGGACCTGGACGGTGTTGGCGTGCATTTGCTGGACGGCCGGCCAGACCTTGTCCATCTGCGAGGGCCAGGCGCTGGAATTGTTGACCTGGGCGGCCAGCATCAGGAAAGGCGCGCCGTCCACCATCAGGGCGTGACGGCCCTCTTTCTCGACGAGTCTGGGAATATCGCGCTCGGCTGCGCCGGCCATCCCGCCCAGGGCTGTCGAAGCCAGGAGGGCTGCGCCAAACAGGACGGATCGAAGGGTCTTCAACCGGGTCATCGCCTCATCCCTTGACGGTCGATCAGGGTGCCGTCCGTCAGGGGGAGGGCCTCGATCTTGTTACCGCTAACAGTAATATTTGTCGGATAATTACTGGGTCGCTCGCGAAAGGCAATCGCGATTGCGCAGCGACTTATCATCCTTTTAGGCAAAAAAATCCGCGCATCGCCGCAGGAGACGATGCGCGGTGAGAAAGTCGCGCGGTTTCGGGGAGATTGATCCCACGCGAGGCGCTCCAAGACCCTCTCAGGCCTCGCAGCGGAGCTGATAGGCTCGCAGGAACCATCAGCGTCAGAGATCTGAACTATAGTCATATAATTCAGACCAGCAAGAAAATTGATAGCGCTATCATCTCGAACCTCGGCCTAGTTCCCGGCCCGGCAGGTCGCCGCTATGAACTGCTCGTGAGACGGCAAGCGGGACGCCAGATTGTGGATTCCGCCGCGAATGGCCGCGAGCTTGGCCGAGACATCCGACAGGGCCGGCGCATCGGCCAGCGGGTCATAGCCGTTGGGGACGATGCCCTGCCCCAGAAAAACGGCAAGCCAGCTGGGCTCGGCAAAGAGCTGGTCATCAAACCGGGCCACACGGGCCCGGCTGCGGAAGAGATCAATCTTGTGCTGAAGGCTGTCGGGGATCGCCATGGTCCGGCAGTAATTCCAGAGCGGAGAGTCATCACGTTCTGTGGCGTGATAGTGCAGGATCAGGAAATCGCGGATCTGCTCGTATTCAATCTGGGTCAAGCGATTGAACTCGGTCGCGGTCGCCTCGTCATGGTCTTTGACCGGCAGCAGCGAAAGCAAGCGCATGACGCCTGTCTGGACCAGATGGATACTGGTCGACTCAAGAGGCTCCATGAACCCGCTGGCCAGCCCCAGGGCCACGACGTTCTTGTTCCAGGACTTCTTGCGCCGACCGGTGGTGAAGCGCAGGGGACGCGGGTCACCCAGAGCGGCTCCGTCCAGATTGTCCAGCAAGGTGGCCGCAGCGTCGTCGTCGCTGATGAACCCGCTGGAATAGACATAGCCGTTGCCGATCCGATGCTGCAGCGGGATGCGCCACTGCCATCCGGCCGCTCGCGCCGTCGAGCGCGTGAACGGGGTCAGCGGCGATACACTTTCGCACGGGACGGCCAAGGCACGATCGCAGGGCAGCCAGGCTGACCAGTCTTCGTAGCCCGTTTGCAGCGCGCCCTCGATGAGCAGGCCACGAAAGCCGGAACAGTCGATGAAGAAGTCGCCCTCGACCCGGCGCCCGTCCTCAAGTTCCAGCGCCTCGACGAAGCCGTCTTCCGCCCGCAACCTGACAGACTGGATCTTGCCCTCGGTGCGCCGGGCACCCCGCGCTTCGGCGTAAGCCCGCAGGTAGCGGGCATAGAGTCCGGCGTCGAAATGATAGGCATAGCCCAGGCCAGGAACGCCCGGCGGCAGCTCCTTGGGCGGCACCGCGAACTTGCCCATGCGGGCGGCGACCGTCGCCATCGCATAGTCGTCCAGCAGGCTGGTATCGCCCTGGGCGCGCAAACGTAGCCAGTAGTGATGGAATGATACGCCCTCGATCGAGGTGCCGTGCGGACCGAACGGGTGGAAATAGCTGTGTCCCTTGCGGGTCCAGTCCCGAAACTCGATGCCGAGCTTGAAGGTCGCTTGGGTCTTCCGGATGAAGTCGAATTCGTCGATGCCCAGGAGGCTGTTGAGGAACTGAATCGGCGGGATGGTCGCTTCGCCGACCCCAACCGTTCCGATCTCCTCGGATTCTATGAGTTCGACAGTTCCCACCTGCCCCTTGAGCGCGTGGACCAGAGCCGCTGCGGCCATCCAGCCGGCCGTTCCACCGCCGACGACGACGAATTTGCGGGGAGGATGCTCGGTCATGGGCGGGGGTCTCGAAACTTGGAACTGAAAGCTAGAGGTCCGGAGCACAAACAGAAAGACCCCTGCCCGCGATCGATCCAGGATCGGGCGGACAGGGGCCTTCAGGTCAACCGATGGCGGAAACCTTAGAAGGTGCCGCGCAGAACGACCGAGTAACGGCGGTCGGCCACAACCCAGTTGTGCTCGGTCAGACCGACTTGCGGGCTGCCCGGGTAGCTCACCAGGATCTTGGTCTTGGTGTTGGTCAGGTTCACGGCCTGGAAGCCCACCTTCAGGTTGTCATCGATCGAGTAGAAGATCGAGCCGTCCAGCTGACCGTAGTCGCCATACCAGGCCGGGATGTTGATGTTGGCGGCCGCCGTCGAGAGCAGGTAGCGCTCACGCCAGTTGTAGGCCAGGCGCGCCGACACCTTGCCCAGGTCATACAGGGCGGCGACGTTGTAGCTCTTCTTGGACAGCCCCTCGAGCGGCAGGTCGTCGGCCTTGCCGGCCAGGATGCCAGACACCTGCGTCGAGTCGTAAGGGTTGGACGCGGCGTTGCGCGAGCCCTGGCTGTCAACATAGGTGAAGTTGGCCTGAACGCCGAGACCCTTCAGAGCGCCGGGCAGGAAGTCGTAGTACTGCTGGTAGGCGACTTCAAAGCCCTTAATGGTGCCGTGGCCGGCATTGTAGGGCTGCGAAACCAGGACGTCGCGGGTCACGCCGTTGTTGGTGAACGGGGTCTTGGTGACGCCGTTGGTGACGAAGTTATAGACGTCCTTGTAGAACAGGGTCGCCGTCACGCTGCCCGTCGGCGCGAAGTACCACTCATAGGCCAGGTCGTACTGGTTGGAGCGGATGGGCTTCAGCTCCGGGTTACCGCCGTTGGCCGTGTACTGGTAGACGCAGTTGCCCTGCTCGCCGCCCGGGATGGAGCTGCCGCAGACCGAACCCGACAGGAAGCCGTTCGTCGCGCTGATCGAGAAGAACGGTTGCAGCTGACCGAAGTCCGGGCGCACGATCGACTTGCCCGCCGCGAAGCGAACGAACATCTCGGGCGTGAGCTTCAGGCGCGCGTTCAGGCTGGGCAGCACGCTGACATAGTCGCGAGCACCGGTGATGTCGGTCTTTGCGCCGTTACCGAACGCAAGGTCAGCAGCCGGAACGGTCCGGGTATTGTTCTGCGAGAACAGCTCGATACCCTTGCCTTCGCTCTCGGTCTTCACCACCCGCAGGCCGATATTGCCGTCGAGCTCACGCTCGCCGCCCCACAGCGACACATCGTGACCAAAGCGCAGCAGGCCGTAGGCGGCCAGGGTCTTTTCCTTCTGACGGTTGACACCGCCCTGGCTGCCGCCGGCCGTCAGGTTGTCGTAGTTGCCGTTGAAGGTGCTCCACCAGCCGCCATTGGTCGAGGCCAGCTTGGCGAGCAGAGCGCCGCCCTGGGCGTAGTTCTGGACCAGCGACGCGTTCGGCATGATGAACGTCGCGGGCAGGTTGACGTCACCGCGGAAGTAGTTGGTGAACGGGAAGAGCGCATAATTGCCCTGGTAGGCCGCCAGCGTGTTGATCGTCGGGTTCGGCACCGACCAGCTGGGCGCCACGGCACCCCAGTTGTAGTTCGTCTCGCGGGTCGTGGATTCGCGATAGGTGTTGCGGACCCCGAAGCGGAACGACTTCAGCCAGCCGCCGTCGTCGAAGGTGTAGGCACCGTCGAGCCGCTGCGCCCACTCGCTGGCGTCGTTGCGATCATGGTGATCCATCGCCGCGTTGAGGTAGTAGCTGGACGGGTTCGAAGTGTAGGCCGTGTTGTTGTTCACGGTGACGGAAGGCAGGTCGCCGGTCAGGTCCAGGCTGGCGGGAGCGCTGTCCGCGCCAAGCGAGTGGAAGGCCGTGAAGTCGACGGTCTTGGTCTTGGCGTAGATGTACTGAACGTCCGCCGACAAGGCCCACTTGTCGTTCGGGTTGTAGTTGACCTTCAGCGCATAGTCGGAGGTGACCGAGCTGCGCTCAGCAAAACGCGTGTCGATCAGCGAAGTGCCCAGGCTCTCGCCGTCCTTCGCGTTGGCCAGCGTGCCCTTCACGAAATGGCCGTTCGCGTCGTAGGTGAAGGTCGTGCCCTTGGCCGGACCTGCGCCCGAACCGGGGTTGAAGCCGATGGCGCGTTCGGTCGAAGCCTGATTGGCCGACGAGCGAATGAACTGCAGGCTGGCGTCCCACTGATCGTTCGGGCGCCATTGCAGTGCCGAAGCAATGCCCTTGCGCTCGCGTTCAAAGTCCAGGCTGCGATAGCCGAAGCCGCCCGGGACATAGACCGTCTTGCCGGGCACCAGGTCGGTGCGGGCGTTGTAGGGATCAACCGAGATCGTGTCGGTACGGCTGTTCAGTTGCGAGTCCGAAAGGCTGAGCAGGAAGCCCAATTCGCCGACATTGGTGTCCCAGCGGTCGCTGTAGAGCACCGAGCCCGTGGGCTGCCACGTCTTGGCCATGTCGCCGATGCTCATGTCGGCGGAGAAGGCCAGGATGCGCTTTTTGCTGTCGAAGGGCAGGCGCGTGCGCAGGTTTACGGTGCCGCCGACGCCGCCTTCGACGATGTCAGCCGAGGGGTTCTTGTAAACGTCCACACCGGCCATCAGCTCGGGCGGGATGTCTTCGAAGCTCAGCGAACGGCCGCTCTTGGCCGCGAAGCTGTCGCGACCGTTCAGTTCGCCGCGGACCCACGAAAGGCCGCGCACCTGGACGCCCGAACCTTCGACCGAGATCCGGTCGGCATCGCGACCGTCCGAGGTCCGGCCAATGGTCACGCCGGCGACCCGCTGCAGGGCCTCGGTGACACTACGGTCAGGAAGCGCGCCGATATCGGTCGAGGTGATCGAGTCGACGAGTTGTTCGGCGTTCTGCTTCAGCTTCTGCGCCGACTGGATGGCCGCGCGCTGGCCGGTGACGACGATCTCGTCAACGACGGCAACGTCTTGAGCCGGCGCCTGGGCCTGGGCCAGCGATGGCGCGGCGAGGCTCAGGACCAGCGCCGAGGCGCCCATCATCATGAGATTGCGATGCGAGTGATTGAGGCTCTTCATGCCCGGTTCCTTCCCCCGTTTTAGTTGATCCGCCCCGGCCTTCTTGGCGCCGGTGACGTGCGAACGCCGCACGATCTAGGGGGATCTCTATAGTCGTATAATTGGTATCATCAAGACATTTATGATAGCGCTATCATTTCACAGGTGAACGGGGTTTTCTTGCCACACCTCTTGCGGCCCCTGAACGATCCAGCGATTGCGCTGGAAGCGGCTTCGATTGCAGGTGCCCAAATAATACTATAAATGCGATCGAAGAGCTTGGGCGGCCGGAACAGGCCGGCGATAGGGGCGGATATGAGTGACAAGACCGCAGGCAAGGGCCTGCGCAGCAGTGGATCTTACGGCAAGCTCGACCGGGACGGCTTTATCCACCGCAGCTGGATGAAGAGCCAGGGCCTGCCCGACGACGTGTTCGACGGCCGCCCCGTGATCGGCATCTGCAACACCTGGTCCGAGATTACCCCCTGCAACGCCGGCCTTCGCGACATCGCCGAACACGTCAAGCGCGGCGTCTGGGAAGCCGGCGGCCTGCCACTGGAGTTCCCCGCCATCAGCCTGGGCGAGACCCAGATGCGGCCCACCGCCATGCTGTTTCGTAACCTGCTTGCGATGGACGTCGAGGAGTCGATCCGGGGCAATCCGATCGACGGCGTCGTGCTGCTGGGCGGCTGCGACAAGACCACGCCGGGCCAGATGATGGGCGCGGCCAGCGTCGACCTGCCGACCATCGTCATCAGCTCGGGACCCATGCTGAACGGCAAGTTCCGCGGCAAGGACATCGGCTCGGGCACTGACGTGTGGAAGTTCTCGGAAGCGGTCCGGGCCGGCGAGATGACCCTGCCCGAATTCATGTCGGCCGAGAGTGGCATGAGCCGCTCGCCCGGCACCTGCATGACCATGGGCACCGCCTCGACCATGGCCAGCATCGTCGAAGCCATGGGCATGAGCCTGCCTTTCAACGCCACCATCCCGGCCGTGGACGCCCGTCGCAAGGCCATGTCGCACGAGACCGGTCGCGCCATCGTGCGGATGGTCAATGAGGGCCGGACCATGTCTCAGGTCGTGACCCGCGCGTCGTTCGAGAACGCCCTGCGCGTCCATGCCGCCATCGGCGGCTCGACCAATGCCGTGGTCCACCTGCTGGCCCTGGCGGGCCGGCTGGGGGTCGAGTTGACCCTGGAAGATTTCGACGTGCTGTCGCGCGACGTGCCGCTGCTGGTGGATCTGCAACCCTCGGGCCGCTTCCTGATGGAAGACCTGCACTATGCGGGCGGCGTGCCCGCCGTGATGAAGGCGCTGGCCCCGTTCCTGGACCCCACGGCCCTGACCGTGACCGGCGCGCCCATCGGGGCCCAGTATGAGAAGGCCGAGGTCTACAATACCGAAGTCATCCGCCCCCTCGACAACCCGGTAAAGCCCGACAGCGGCATCTGGGTGCTGCGCGGCAACCTGGCGCCCGGCGGCGCGGTGATGAAGCCCAGCGCGGCCAGCCCCGAGCTGTGCAGCCACACCGGCAAGGCCGTGGTGTTCGAGACCATCGAAGACTTCCGCGCCCGCATCGACGACCCCGACCTGGACGTCGATGAGACCTCGATCCTGGTTCTCAAGGGCTGCGGCCCCAAGGGCTATCCGGGCATGCCCGAAGTCGGCAACATGCCGCTTCCGCGCAAGATCCTGGAAAAGGGCGTCAAGGACATGGTCCGCATCAGCGATGCGCGCATGAGCGGCACAGCCTTTGGCACCGTCATCCTGCACGTCTCGCCCGAGTCGGACGCCGGCGGCCCCCTGGCCATCGTGCGCAACGGCGACCTGATCACCCTGGACGGCCCGACCCGCGCCCTGAGCCTCGCCATCTCGGATGAGGAGATGGAAGCCCGCCTGGCCGCCTGGCGCGCCGATCCGCCACCGCCCAAGGCGACACGCGGCTATGCCAAGCTCTATGTCGACCACGTGCTGGGCGCCGACAAGGGCGCTGACCTCGACTTCCTGGTCGGCTCGTCCGGCTCGGTCGTCACACGCGAAAGCCACTGATGGACCCGTCGATCACGATCTTCGGCGACTGGGGCACATCGCGACTGCGGCTGTATCTGCGCCAGGGCAAAAGCGTGCTGGACCGGCGCGACGGTCCCGGCGTCAGCGCGCTGGTCACGTCGCCGGAGCAGACCTTCCTGGACCTGGTCGGCGACTGGCGCGAGGCTGGCCCGTCCGGTGCCATCCTGTGCGGCATGGTCGGTTCACGCATCGGCTGGAAAGAGGCGGCCTACGCCCCCTGCCCGGCCGGCCCCGCCGACCTGCGCGAGCGGATGCTGCGCTTCGACGCCGACGGCCTGCCCGTGGCGATCGTTCCGGGCCTGTCCTGCATCAATCCCCTGGGCGGCCCCGACGTGATGCGTGGCGAGGAGACCCAGATCCTGGGCGCCCTCGAACTGGATCCCGCCCTCAAGCAGGGTCGCCACCTGCTGGTTTTGCCCGGCACACACAGCAAGTGGACCGTGGTCGAGGACGGCGCGATTACCGGTTTCATCACCGCGCCGATCGGCGAGACCTTCGCCCTGCTGCGCCAGCATTCAACCCTGGCGGCCGGCGTCGCCGCTGACGTCCAGGGCTCGGACACAGGCTTTGCGATGGGCCTATCGCGCCTTGTCGAGCACGGCCCTGCCCTGCTGCCGCACCTGTTGTTCGAGACCCGCGCCCGTCAGCTTCTGGACGCTTTGCCCGCCGCCGACGCCATGGGCTTCCTGTCGGGCCTGCTGATCGGGGCCGACGCGGCCGCCGCCCGGCAGTGGTTCGGCGACCTGGGCCAGGTGGCCCTGATCGGCGCTCCGGCGCTGAACCATTTTTACGGCCAAGCCATAGCCAGCCAGGGCGGCGCTGTTACCGCTATCGACGGCGACAGCGCGGTTCTGGCCGGATTGACAACGTTGTCGCCTCGAAAGAACAGTGATTTCCATGTCCTCGCCTGAAGCCAGCACCCCTCGTCCCCCACCCATCGTGGCCATTCTGCGGGGCGTGAAGCCCGACGAGGTCGTGGCCATAGCCAAGGCCCTGGTCGAGGCCGGCGTGCGCGCCATGGAGGTGCCGCTGAACTCTCCCGAGCCGCTAGAAAGCATCCGGCGCCTCTGCGAGGCCTATGGCGACGTGGCCCTGTGCGGCGCGGGCACGGTGCTGACGCCCCAGGCCGTCGATGACGTCGCGGCGGTCGGCGGCAAGCTGATTGTCACGCCCAACACCGATCCTGAAGTCATCGCCCGCGCCGTCGCCCTTGGCCTGACCGCCATGCCGGGCTTTGCCACGCCCTCCGAAGCCTTCGCCGGCGTTAAGGCCGGGGCCCGGGCCTTGAAGCTTTACCCGGCCAGCAGCTTTGGCCCCAGCCACATCAAGGCGGTCAAGGACGTGCTGCCCAAGGACATCCTGGTCTATGCCGTCGGCGGCGTGGGCGCGGCCAATCTCGAGCCCTGGCTGACGGCCGGAGTCGCCGGCATCGGCGTGGGCGGCGAACTCTATCGGCCAGGCTACACCGCCGAGGAGGTTGGCCAGCGCGCCGCCGCCCTGGTTGCCGCCTGGACTACCCAGACCGCCTAGATCGCAGCCAAGAACAACAAGTCACAGCCTACCGTCCCTGGGGGGAACCACGTGCAAACCATCGATTTCGTCATTCTGGCGATTTACGCCGTCGCCATCTTCGGCCTGGCCCAGTGGGTTTCCCGCGACAAGGGCGGCCACAAGAAGACCTCGAACGACTATTTCCTGGCCAGCAAGGCCCTGCCCTGGTGGGCGATCGGTGCCTCGCTGATCGCCGCCAACATCTCGGCCGAGCAGATCATCGGCATGAGTGGCTCGGGCTACGCCCTGGGCCTTGCCATCGCGTCCTACGAATGGATGGCGGCCCTGACCCTGCTGATCGTCGGCAAGTACTTCCTGCCGATCTTCCTGAAGAACAACATCAGCACCATGCCCCAGTTCCTGGAGCAGCGGTACGGACCCAGCGTTCGCACCCTGATGGCCGTGTTCTGGCTGGGACTCTATGTGTTCGTGAACCTGACCTCGATCCTGTGGCTGGGCTCAATCGCCGTCCACACCGTGGCCGGGGTGGATCAGATGACCGCCCTGATCGCCATCGGCGTCTTCGCCCTGGCCTATCAGCTTTGGGGCGGCTTGAAGGCCGTGGCCCTGACCGACATCGTTCAGGTGGCCCTGCTGATCACCGGCGGCCTGATCATCGTCTTCCTGTCGCTGAACAAGATCGGCGATGGCCAGGGTGTGCTAGCGGGCTTCAGCACCCTGATGAACCAGTTCCCCGAAAAGTTCGACATGATCCTCAGCAAGGACAATCCGCACTACAAGGAACTGCCGGGCTTGGCCGTGCTGTTCGGCGGCCTGTGGGTGATGAACGTGTCGTACTGGGGCTTCAACCAGTACATCATCCAGCGCGCCCTTGGTGCCAAGGACCTGGCCGAGGCCCAGAAAGGCATCGCCTTCGCCGCCTATCTCAAGCTTTTGATGCCGGTGATCGTGGTGGTGCCGGGCCTGGCCGCCCTGATCCTGGCGCCTGATCTGGCCAAGCCGGACCAGGCCTATCCCGAGATGATGAAACTGCTGCCGCCCGGCCTGCTAGGCCTGGTGTTCGCCGCCCTGGTGGCCGCCATCGTCGCCTCGCTGGCCGCCAAGATCAACTCGATCGCCACCATCTTCACCCTGGACCTCTATGCCAAGGCCAAGAAGGACGCCTCCGAGCAGCATCTGGTTCTGGTAGGCCGGGTCACCGCCGTTGTCGCCGTGATCGTCGGAATCCTGGCCGCCAAGCCCCTGCTGGGCGGTGCCGATCAGGTGTTCCAGCTGATCCAGGAATATACCGGCTTCTTCACGCCGGGCATCGTGGTGATCTTCATGCTGGGCCTGTTCTGGAAAAAGGCCACCACCGCCAGCGCCCTGGTGGCAACGGCTGGCTCGGTGATCCTGTCCCTGGCCCTGAAGTTCGCCCTGCCCGCCATGCCGTTCATGAACCGCGTGGGTCTGGTCTTCCTGCTGGCCCTTGGGGCGGCCGTCCTCGTGTCGCTGGTCGCGCCGCAGAAGAAAGAGGTCAATATCGTGAGCCTGGAAGGGGTCAGCTACAAGACCACCAACGGCTTCAACATCGCGGGTCTGGGCGTGATCCTGATCCTGATCGCCCTCTACGCCACCTGGTGGTGATTTGAGCAGGCCGGGCGCAGTCCTGCGTCCGGCCCATACCTTGTGGCGTTCCGGCCTTCCGTGCTTCTGGCGCGATGCGGAAAGGTCAGACAACCATGTTCCGGCGATGTAGACCTGTGCAAGGTCGATATTCCGAGCTTCACCGAACAAGGCTACACGTAGGTGATTCACGGCGCGCCGGTTGCGTAGGAAAGAAGAACAGTCGATGCGAACCCAGCCCGGCGTCAGTCTGACCTATGGTCTTGTCGAGGCGCTCGGTCAGGCCATCGTCACAGGCGACTATGTCGCCGTCGGCTTTCCGACCGAGGGGGAACTGTCCAAGCAGTTTGGTGCCAGTCGCACCGTAACCCGCGAAGCGGTCAAGATGCTGACTGCCAAGGGCCTGCTCAGCGCCCGGCCTCGCCACGGCACGGTGGTTGAGCCCGAGGGCGAATGGAATCTGCTGGACCCTGACGTGCTGCGCTGGCTGCTGGAGCGCAAGTTCAGCCTTCGCCTGCTGGCCGAGTTCACCGAGATGCGGCTTGGCATCGAACCCGCCGCCGCCGCTCTTGCCGCCCGCAACGCCGACGAAGCCGGCCTGGAAGAGATCCGCAAGGGGTTGCGCCGCATGAAGGCCGCCGCTGACGGCGAGGATGACCCCCTCTCGGCCGACATCGCCTTCCACATCTCGATCCTGAACGCGACCAAGAACCCGTTCTATCGCGAACTGGATGAGCTGGTGAACACCGCCCTGCGCATCTCGATCCGGTTCACCAACCGCATCAAGGGCCGAACCGCCTCGATCCCCTCGCATGAGGACGTGGCTGAAGCGATCATCGCTCGCGACGCCGACAAGGCCGCCACCGCGATGCGGCTGATCATCGTCGACGTTCTGGAACTGATCCGCGCCGCGTCGCCCTCGACCGAGTCCGAAGCCGCCCGCCGCGAGGCCTGACGCCTCCCCCTTGCCAGCCGTCATTCTGACGATAGATTGACAACGTTGTCATAAATTGACGCGCCGGCCTGATCCGGCTCGCACCAGGGAGGCTCGCCATGGCCTATGTCGCCGCCACGAATCGCTATGACGCCATGCCCTATCGCCGTACGGGCCGCAGCGGCCTGGACCTGCCGGCGATCTCTCTGGGCCTGTGGCAGAACTTCGGCGGTACCGACGTCTTCGAGACCGGCCGGGCGATCCTGCAGCGCGCCTTCGATCTGGGCGTAACCCATTTCGACCTGGCCAATAACTACGGCCCTCCCTACGGCTCGGCGGAGGAGAACTTCGGCCGGGTGATGGCCGCCGATTTCAAGGCCCATCGCGATGAGCTGGTCATCTCCACCAAGGCCGGCTGGGACATGTGGCCGGGCCCCTATGGCGGCATCGGCGGCTCGCGCAAGTATCTGATCGCCAGCTGCGACCAGAGCCTCAAGCGCATGGGCCTGGACTATGTCGACATCTTCTATTCGCACCGCGTGGATCCAACGACGCCGCTGGAAGAAACCATGGGCGCGCTGGCCCACCTGCATCGCCAGGGCAAGGCGCTGTATGTCGGCATCTCGTCCTACTCGCCCGAACTGACCCGCCAGGCCCACGCGATCCTGAAGGCCGAGGGTGTGCCCCTGCTGATCCATCAGCCGTCCTATTCGATGCTGAACCGCTGGATCGAGGACGCCCTGCTGGATGAACTGGAAGCCCTGGGGGTGGGCTGTATCGCCTTCTCTCCCCTGGCCCAGGGCCTGCTGACCAGCAAGTACCTGAACGGCGTGCCCACCGACTCGCGCGTCTCGAAGGAAGGCTCGTTCAGCGGCCAGTTGCTGACTGCCGACAACATCGAGCGGATCAAGGCCCTGAACGCCATCGCCAAGGCGCGCGGCCAGACCCTGGCCCAGCTGGCCCTGGCCTGGGTACTGCGCGATCCGCGCGTGACCTCTGCCCTGATCGGCGCACGCACGGTGGCCCAGCTGGAGGATTCGCTGGCGGCCCTGAACAATCTGGCCTTCACGGCCGATGAACTGGCGCGGATCGATCAGCACGCCTCCGAAGGCGGCATCGACCTGTGGAAGGTGTCTTCAACCCTCTAAGTCAGACCTTTGCGCCGCGATGATCGCCAGATCTTTGCAGCCCCAAGCTTGCCTGCCGTTCTGCCAAGCTTAAGATCAGACCATGGACAAGGGGGCGAGCCACGTGGCCGAGGCGTCAAGCGGCCTTGATCGGCTCACCGAGCGTGAGCGCGAATGCCTCCGGCTGGTTGATCGCCACATGAGCTCCAAGGAGATCGCCCGCGAACTGGGCCTCTCCAAGCACACCGTCGACTGGCATCTGGACAAGGCTCGCAAGCGCCTGGGCGCGGCAGACCGATACGCCGCCGCGCGTCTGGCCTTCGACCGTTCGGAGCCCCTCCCCTCCTCTGATACCCCCCCTCCGATCGGATCAGGGCCCCACACGGCCCGGCTGGGCGACGCGCCTTCATTGCAGTCAGCTGACTGCATTGAGGGAGGAGCGTTCAGTGACCGAGTTGAACCCGCATCAGAAAGACGCAGTGAGCCGGGTGGCCCATCTGCAGGAAGACATCCGCCGCTTTCAGCGCGACTGGCCGACGCTGAATTCGATCCACGACATGGCGCCCCAGTTCAGCTGGAGCCAGTTGACCAGACAGCTTTCCAGCCTGTCGGCCAACCCGGCCAACGCAGCCATGGTTCCCGACCTGATCAGCGCCACGCGCAAGCAGGCGCCGTTCAAGCCGACCGAGATGGTCCTGCGCGAGATCCTGAGCATCGCCTGCGCGGTGATGGACGAGACCTTTCCCTCGGATCGCGACCCCGAGAGTTCCACCTCCCCGGATTCGGAGGAGGACCCAATGGCCTGACAGTCCTGCATCGCCTGGCCTTCATCGTCGCCGTGATGATCGTGACCGCCCTGGCGTTCGGATCGATCCTGGCCGGCCTGCACGCCCTGGAAGCGATGTTCCAGAACGTCTGAGTCCGCGCCGCAGCGGACCTTTCAAACCCTCGTCATCCCTTCACAACGCGCCGGGCTCGCCTGGCGCGAGGAGACTTCTCATGCTCAAGCAACGCCGCCTGGCCGCCGATACGGTCGCCGAAGCCCTGTTCGCCGCCGAGAAGGCGATCGACGCCGCCATCGCCAGCACGGCCAATCTGGCCGGCCTGATGCCGACCACCCGGCAGGAAGCCAATCTGTCGGCCATGGTCGGCCAGGACGCCCTGATGTCGGCGATCCAGACGATGCAGGCCCTGGGCCATGCCCGCGAGAACATCGTGGTCACCCACAGGCACCTGACCATAGCCCAGCACGATATCGGCCTGTCGGCGGTCTCGTTCGGAGGCGGCGGCGACAAGCCTCCGACCCCGGGTCTGACGGGACACCTGACCTCCATAGAGCGCCACGTCGCCTGACGGCCAAGCAAGCCCCGTCGGGTCGAACCGGCGGGGCGTTGGCTTTTTCAACCGATCAGGTCACCCTGCGGTCGATGATCTTTCACTCACTGTATCAATGGGCCAGCTTCCTGGCGCTGGTCGTTTCGGTCGGAGCCGGGCTCTGGCTGGGGCGCTGGCCTGAACGCCTGGGGGCGAGCGCCATGCTGGCCGCCTGGCTGGCCACCGCCCTTTCGCTGAACGGCACCCAGTTGTGGGGCCCTCAATGGGGCGTGATGATCATCGACGTGCTGCTGCTGGCGGTTTTGCTGTTCATCGCCCTGCGGTCCAATCGATGGTGGCCGCTGTGGGCCTGCGGCTTCCATGCGCTCAGCGTGGTGCTGCATCTGGCCGTGATGGCCGACCCCAAGATCTGGGGCCGGGCCTATTTCGTCGCCGGCAACGCTTTCAGCTATCTGGTCATGGGCGCGCTGTTCATCGGCGCCATGGGGCGCTGGCGACCCAGGCGAACTGACGCCGCGTCATAGAAGACAGGCCTTGCGTTTTCTGATCCGTTGCTGCAAAAGCAGGGAGAGACATCATGGGGCAGGCCTATATCGTCGCCGCCGCGCGCACCGCCGGCGGCCGCAGGGGCGGACGGCTTTCGGGCTGGCATCCAGCCGATCTGGGGGCTGCGGTGCTCGACGCCCTGGTCGCGCGCAGCGGCGCAGACCCCGCCCTGATCGAGGATGTCATCATGGGCTGCGTCGGTCAGGCGGGCGAGCAGTCGGTCAATATCGCCCGCAACGCCGTTCTGGCCTCCAGCCTGCCCGAAAGCGTTCCGGCCACCTCGGTCGACCGCCAGTGCGGCTCGTCGCAGCAGGCCCTGCACTTCGCCGCCGCCACCGTCATGTCCGGCGCCATGGATGTGGTGATCGCTGCGGGCGTCGAGAGCATGAGCCGCGTGCCGATGGGCCTGCCCTCGACCTTGCCCTACAAGAACGGCTTCGGCAGCTATATGAGCCCGAAGATTCAGGCGCGATATCCCGACATCCAGTTCAGCCAGTTCGCCGGCGCCGAGATGATCGCCAAGAAGTATGGCCTCAGCCGCGAAGCCCTGGATGCCTTTGCCCTGACCAGCCACCAGCGCGCCATCGCCGCGACCAGGGGCGGCAAGTTCGACGCCGAGATCGTGCCCCTGGACATCACCCTGGCCGATGGAAGCGCCGAGCGCCACACCACTGATGAAGGCATCCGCTACGAGGCGACGCTGGAGTCGATCGGCGGGGTCAAGCTGCTGCAGGAGGACGGCCGTCTGACCGCCGCCACCTCCAGCCAGATCTGCGACGGCGCCGCCGGGGTCATGGTGGTCAACGAACGGGGCCTCAAGGCCCTGGGCGTCGAGCCCCTTGCCCGCATCCACCACATGACCGTCATCGGCCACGACCCGGTGATCATGCTGGAGGCGCCGATCCCCGCCACCCAGAAGGCCCTGCAACGGGCCGGTCTGAAGATCGACGACATCGACCTCTATGAGGTCAATGAGGCCTTCGCCTCGGTGCCGACGGCCTGGCTTCAGGTGCTGGGCGCCGATCCTGATCGCCTGAACGTCAATGGCGGTGCCATCGCGCTGGGCCATCCGCTGGGCGGTTCGGGTGCCAAGCTGATGACCACCCTGGTCCACGCCCTGCGCGCGTCTGGCGGCCGCTATGGCCTGCAGACCATGTGCGAGGGTGGCGGCCTGGCCAATGTGACGATCATCGAGCGGCTCTAGTCGCGCGATGATCACCCTCTATCACTGCCGCGACGCCCGCTCTTTCCGGCCCCTCTGGGCGCTGGAAGAGCTGGGCCTGGCCTATGAGCTGAAACTCCTGCCGTTCCCGCCGCGTTTTCTGGCGCGCGAATATCTGGCCGAGAACCCGCTGGGCACCATCCTCTTGCTGGTCGATGGCGAGACGCGGATGACCGAGTCGGCGGCGATGATCGAGTATCTGTCGATGCGCCACGGCGGCGGGGCGCTGTCGGTGAAGCCCGACGCCCCCGCCTATGGCGCCTATCTGAACGGCCTGCATTTCGGTGAGGCCACCCTCACCTTCCCCCAGACCCTTGTGCTGCGCTATTCGCGCCTGGAGCCCGAAGAGCGCCGAAACCCGCAGGTGGCGCAGGACTATGCCCGCTGGTTCCTGTCGCGCCTGAAGGGCCTGGACCAGATCCTGCAGACCCGCGACCATGCCGCCGGCGAGCAGTTCACGGGCGCCGACATCTCCATCGCCTACGCCCTGCTGCTGGCCAGTTCGCTGGGGCTTTCCGGCGAGTTTTCACCGGCGGTCGCCGCCTACTGGGCCAGAATGCAGGCGCGAGACAGCTTCCAGCGCGCGCAACGGGCCCAATCGGCAGGCAAACCGTCGTTCTGATCCGCCCCGGCCATATCGTCTTACGATCATTTAACTGAGCGACCTGAGGTTTGTCGGCTAGAAGGCCAGAGAGGCTTTCTGGGACATCGGGGACGATCGTGCACAACGGGAACAAGACGCGCGTCAGGCATACCGGCGCGCTAGTGGCGGTTCTCGGTGTGAGCGTTCTGGCGCTGACGGGATGCCAGGGCGGCGAGAAGAAAGCCAAGGACACCAAGACCAGGCCGGCCTCGGCCCAGACCGTGGGCGTGGCGATCGTCAGCACCCAGGCCGTTCCGCGCATTATCAACGCCACCGGCACCATCTCGCCCTGGGAAGAGGTCCCGGTCGGGGCCGAAACCGGCGGCCTGACGGCCATCTCGGTCAATGCCGACGAGGGCCAGACGGTTCAGGCCGGCCAGGTGCTGGTCAAGCTCAACGACACCCTGCTCAGCGCCCAGCTGCGGCAGCAGGACGCCAGCGTCGCCAGCGCAAAAGCCACCCTGGCCGAGGCCGAGGCGGCCCTGCGCCGCTCGCGCGAACTTCAGGCCAAGGGCTATCTCTCGCAGGCCTCGCTCGAGACCAGCCTGGCGCGCCAGCAGACCGCCAGCGCCCAGGTCGCCGCCGCAGAGGCCGCGCGCGGCGAGACCGCCGCCCGCCTGGCCCAGACCGCCATCCGCGCGCCCGTGAGCGGGCTGATCAGCCGCCGCAGCGTCACCAAGGGCCAAATCGTCAGCACCGGCGCGGAAGTCTTCCGTATCGTCCGCGACAGCCGCCTGGAACTGGACGCCGAGATCCCCGAGACCGACCTGCTGCTGGTCAAGCCCGGCATGCCGGCCACCATCGTCTCCGAGCGTCTTGGCGAGACCTCCGGCCGCGTCCGCATCGTCACGTCCGAGGTCAACAGCACCACCCGCCTGGGCGTGGCCCGCGTCGCCCTGACCACCATGGGCGGCTTCCGACCCGGGATGTTCGCCCGCGCCACCATCCAGGCCGGAGACCAGCCCGCCCTGACCGTGCCCAGCGCTGCCGTGCTGTATCGCGAAAACCGCCCGGGTGTGTTCGTGGTCGATGGCCTCAACCAGGTCCGCTTCCGCCGCATCGTCATCCTGGCCACCACCGCCGACAAGATCGCCGCCAGCGGCCTGACCGCCGGCGAGAAGGTTGTGGTCGAGGGCGCAGGCTTCCTGGGCGAGGGTGATGTGGTCCGCATCGCCAGCGCCGTGCCCACCACATCCGCCGCCGCCAAGTCGGCCCGCTAGGAGCGCCGCGCGATGGGCAACATCTCGTCCTGGGCGATCAAGAACCCGATCCCCGTCATCCTGCTGTTCCTGCTGCTGACCATCGCCGGTGTGGCGGGGTTCCGCAGCATGCGGATCAACAACAACCCTGACGTCGATCTGCCCTTCGTGGTGGTCACGGCCATTCGGCCCGGCGCGGCGCCCAGCGAACTTGAAACCCAGGTCACGCGCCTGATCGAAGACTCGATCGCGGGCCTGGGCCAGGTTCGCCACATCAACTCCACCATCACCGACGGCGCGTCCACGACCTTCATCGAGTTCGAGCTGGGCGTGGACCACGAGCGCGTCACCAACGACGTGCGTAACGCGATGTCGGGCCTGCGCGGCGACCTGCCCCAGGACATGCAGGAGCCCAACGTCACCCGGATCGACATCTCGGGCGATCCTCTGATCACCTATGTGGTCAAGGCTCCAACCCTGACGCCCGAACAGCGCAGCTGGTTTGTCGACAACGAGGTCAGCCGCAGCCTTCTGGCCCTCAAGGGCGTCGGCGAGGTCAACCGCCGGGGCGGTGTCGATCGCGAGATAGAGGTGGCCCTGGATCCGGACCGCCTGGCCGCGCGCGGTGTCACCGCCGCACAGGTCAGCCAGGCCCTGGTGTCCTCCAACGCCGACCTGCCCGGCGGCCGGGTGACCATTTCGGGATCGGAAAGAGCCATCCGCACCCTCGGCGCGGCCGGCTCCATCGACCAGCTCCGCGAGACCCGAATTCCGCTGAGCGCAGGCGGCACGGTGCGTCTGGCCGATCTGGGCACGGTCGAGGATCGCTGGGCCGAACCCCGCTCGCGCGCCCGCTATGACGGCCAGGAAGTGGTGACCTTCAACATGGTCCGCTCGCGCGGGGCCAGTGAAGTTCAGACGGCGGAGAAAGTCCGCAAGGCTGTTCTCAAGCTCGACGCGGCCCATCCGGAAGTCGAGATCGAGGAGATCACCTCTGAGGTGAAATACATCGAGGACAGCTATCTGGCCTCGATGGAGGCGCTGATCCTGGGCGCGGTGCTGGCCGTACTGGTGGTGCTGCTATTCCTGCGCGACTGGCGTGCGACCTTCCTGGCCGCCGTGGCCATCCCGATGTCGCTGCTGCCGACCTTCGCCATCATGGCCCCGCTGAACCAGTCGCTCAACAGCATCACCCTGCTGGCCCTGTCGCTGACGGTCGGCATCCTCGTCGACGACGCCATCGTCGAGATCGAGAACATGGTCCGCCACATGCGGGGCGGCAAAACGCCCTATGCGGCGGCGATGGAGGCGGCCGACGAGATCGGCCTGGCCGTCGTGGCCACCACCTTCACCATCGTGGCGGTGTTCGCCCCCGTGGGCTTCATGCCGGGCATCATCGGCCAGTTCTTCAAGGCCTTCGCCCTTGCGGCCTGTATTTCGGTGCTGTTTTCGCTGGTCGTCGCTCGCCTGCTGACGCCTCTGATGGGCGCCTACATGCTCAAGGCCAGCACCAAGCACGAGGACAAGGACCCCTCGTGGATGGGTCCCTATCTTCGCAGCCTCAACTGGTCGCTCGACAATCGCTGGAAAGTCCTGGCGATGGGCATTCCGATGATCGTCGGATCGGTCCTCCTGGCCAAGGCCTTGCCGTTCGAGTTCTCGCCGGCGGCTGACCGTGGCCGCGCGCCGTTCTCGGTGCAACTGCCGCCGGGCGCGACCCTGGACGAGACCGACGCTATCGTGCAGCGCATGACCCGCGAATTGCGGGCCCGCCCTGAAGTGGTGGGAGTCTATGCGGCGATCGGCGGCAACAACGCCGTCAACACCGCCACCCTGAACGCCGATCTGGTCCCCAAGGGCGAGCGCATGGGCCAGCAGGAATTCAGCCGTCTGATGGTCGATCAGTTCGCCGCCATCCCCGGCGCGCGGATCGGCGCAGGCTCCAACAGCGGCGGCGGCCCCAGCGACGGCACCAGCTTCCAGCTTAGCCTCGTAAGCGACAACGGACCTGCGCTGGAGGCTGCGGCGCGAAAGGTGGAAGCCCAGATGCGCGGCGTGCCCGGCTTGGCGCATGTGGTCAATACCGCCGCCATCGCCCGTCCCGAGATCGTGGTCACGCCCAAGCCCGACCAGGCGGCCAGGGCCGGCGTCTCGGCGGGTGCCCTGTCCCAGGCGGTCCGAGTGGCCACCATCGGCGACGTCGACCAGAACCTGCCCAAGTACAATCTGGGCGACCGCCAGGTGCCGATCCGCCTGCGCCTGACCCAGAACGCCCGCGAAAACCTGGCCGTGCTCCAGACCCTGCAAGTGCCGACCTCGAACGGCCCGGTGCCCCTGAACGCCGTGGCGGACGTGCGCTTTGGTGCCGGCCCCTCGCAGATCAGCCGCCAGGACCGCTCGCGCGTCGCCACCATCACCGCCGAACTTGACGGCATCGTCGTGGGCGAAGCCAGCAAACGGGTCCACGAGCTCTCGTCGGTCAAGAACCTGCCGGCCGGGGTCAGCGAAGTCGCAGCGGGCGACATCGAGTTCATTCAGGAGATGATCGTCGGCTTCGCAGCCGCACTGATCACCGGCATCCTGCTGATGTATGTCGTGCTGGTGCTGCTGTTCCGCAGCTTCGCCCACCCGATCACCATCATGGTCGCCCTGCCCCTGGCGATCGGCGGCGCGTTTGGCCTGCTGGTGCTGGCCAAGTCGAGCTTCTCGGTCTCAACCCTGATCGGCATCCTGATGCTGATGGGGATCGCGGCCAAGAACTCGATCCTGCTGGTCGAGTACGCGATCATGGCCATGAAGGAACACGGCATGACCAAGCGCGAGGCCATTGTCGACGCCGCCCACAAGCGGGCCCGGCCGATCCTGATGACGACAGTCGCCATGGGCGTGGGCATGTTGCCCGTCGCGGTCGGCTTCGGCGCCGATGTCGAGTTCCGCGCCCCGATGGCGATCGCAGTGATCGGCGGCCTGATCACCTCGACCCTGCTGTCGCTGCTCTATGTGCCGGTGGTGTTCATCCTGATGGATGGCCTCAAGGCCCGGGCGGAAAAGCGCATGGGCCGGGTGTTCGGCGGCCACGCTCACACGGCGGTGACGCCCGCTCACGCATCGACGCTGATCGAGAAATAGACGGGCGTGCCGGCGGCCTATCTCCGAAGCGCCGCCGCCACCGTGGGGGCCAGTCGCTCGGCGACAATGCGCGCGCCGGCCGCGTTGGGATGAATGCCGTCACGCTGCATCAGGCGGGGCACGCCCACCACCCCGGTGACGAAGTCGGGGTGGTAGGACACGCCCGTTTCGCGCGCCAGGGCCGGGTACAGGTTGGTGAACTCGCGGGCATAGGATGCGCCGATCAGGGGCGGTGCCCGAACCCCGGCCAGCACCACCTTGATGCCGCGCGCCTTCAACCTGTCGATGATACGGCGCAGATTGGCCTTGGTGCGCGCCGGGTCAGCCCCCTGCAGCAGGTCGTTGCCGCCCAGGGCGACCACGCAGACGGTTGTGTCGGGTCCGACACTGAAATCGACCCGCGCCAGGCCTCCGCCGCTGGTGTCGCCCGACACGCCCGCGCCGCGTACCACCACCTTGACGCCAAGGCGTTCCAGGGTCGCCTGCAGTTGGGCCGGCAAGGCGTCACGCGCCGGCAGGCCAAGGCCCGCCGTGATCGAGTCGCCCAGCATCGTCACGACGGCCGGCTTGGGCGGTGCAGCCACAGCCTCAAGACCGACGAGCGTCGCGCCAAGACCCAAGATGAGTGCGCGCCGGGTGGGGGTTGGGAGTGTGATCAGGCTCATGCGTTCCTATCTGGTGTTCAGCCCCGTCAGAATAAGCCCCTATCAAGGAAACTTCATGTCCGCTGAGCTTGCTCCGCTTTCCCTGTCA
The DNA here is from genome assembly GCF_058681425.1 of Caulobacter sp. AVps18. Classification (NCBI taxonomy): domain Bacteria; kingdom Pseudomonadati; phylum Pseudomonadota; class Alphaproteobacteria; order Caulobacterales; family Caulobacteraceae; genus Caulobacter; species Caulobacter sp. AVps18. Next base: position 1,944,809 of record NZ_CM178737.1, on the reverse strand, counting down.
TCGGTGACCCTGACCTTGCCCTCGACCGCCGGGCCGGTGAACATCCTACGCGGCGTGGACCTGCACGTCGCCGCAGGTGAGCGCGTAGCGATCATCGGGCCGTCGGGATCGGGCAAGTCGTCGCTGATCTCGGTCGCGGCCGGGCTTGAGCGTCCCACCTCGGGGACCGTCAGCCTGTTTGGCCAGGACCTGGCGAAACTGGACGAGGACGGCCGGGCGCGCCTGCGCCGGGGCCGCGCCGCCCTGGTGTTCCAGAGCTTCCACCTGCTGCCCAACATGACCGCCGAGGAAAACGTCTCCGCCCCGCTGGAGATCGCCCGGCTTCCCAATGCTCTGCCCACGGCCCGCGACTGGCTGGGCAAGGTGGGGCTGTCCTCGCGCCTGACCCACTATCCCCACCAGCTGTCGGGCGGCGAGCAGCAGCGCGTGGCCCTGGCCCGCGCCCTGGCCGCCCGGCCGGTCCTGCTGTTCGCCGACGAGCCGACCGGCAATCTCGACAGCCGCAACGCCGGCTCGGTGGTGGATCTGATGTTCGAGCTGCTCGCCGAATGTGGCGCGGCCCTGGTGATGGTCACCCACGATCCGGTGCTGGCCGAGCGCGCCGACCGCATCGTGCGCATGGCCGACGGTAAGGTGGTCGAGGCCACCGCGTGAGCCCGCTCTCCTTCCGCCTCGCCGCCCGCGAGCTGCGTTCGGGCGTCAGGGGCTTTGGCATCTTCCTGGCCTGCCTGGCGCTTGGGGTGGCCGCCATTGCCGCAGCCGGTTCCACGGCCGAGGCCTTTCGTCAGGGCCTGGCCTCGCAATCGCGTGAGATCCTGGGCGGCGATCTGGCCGTCTCGGTCGAGAACCGCGACTTCACCGCCGCCGAGCGCGCTGCCTTCGCCAGCTTGGGCAAGGTCTCCTACACGGCCCGCGTGCGGGTGATGGCCCAGGCCCCGTCGGGCGACCGGCGGCTGGTCGACCTGCGCGGCGCCGACGCCGCCTACCCCCTGGCCGGCAAGGTCGAACTGGAGGGCGCGGCCAGTCTGGCGCAAGCCCTGGCGACGCGCGACGGCCTGCCCGGGGCGGCGGTCGAGCCGGCCCTGCTGGACCGTCTGGGCCTGAAGATCGGCGACACCTTCGAGGCCGGTCCTCTGACCCTGGTGGTCCGGGCCGCCATGATCCGCCAGCCCGACAGCGTCTCGCGCGGCTTCGTGCTGGGCCCGCGCGTGGTGGTGCGCCGCGAGCTTCTGGACCCCACCGGCCTGCTGGCGCCGGGCCTGCCGTCTGGCCAGGCAGCGCGCATCGCCATGCCGGCCGCCTCCGATCCTGTGGCCGCCGGCAAGCGGCTGGAAAAGACCTTCGGCAAGGACGGCCTGGAGGTGCGCGATCGCACCAACGCCGCCTCGGGCGCCAAGCGCCTGATCGACCAGCTGGAATATTTCCTCGGCTTCATCGGCCTGGCCTCGCTGGTCGCCGGCGGTCTGGGCGTGGCCGGCGCGGTCTCGGCCTATCTGGCCACGCGCGAGCCCTCGATCGCGGTGCTGAAAGCGCTGGGCGCTGATGGGGCCCTGATCCGCAACCTCTACCTGATTCAGATCGGCCTTCTGGCCAGCCTGGGCGTCGTCATCGGCCTGGGCGTCGGCGCGGCTATCCCTCTGCTGATCGGCCAGATCGCGGGCAACGACCTGCCCATCCCCGCCCTGTTCGCAGTCTATCCCGAGCCGCTGATCAAGGCCGGCGTCTTTGGTCTGCTGGCGGCGGCGGCATTTTCGCTGATCCCCCTGGCCCGCGCCCGCGCCACCCCGCCCTCGGCCCTGTTTCGCCGCGCCCTTGGCGTGCGTGCGCCGTTCGGGCTGGAGACCATCGTCGCCGGTCTCAGCGGCATCGGTCTGGCGGCCTTGGCGATCGTCACCGCCCCGACCCCCATCGCGGCCGGAGTCATGATCGCCGGCGTCGTCGTATCCTTCGCCGCCCTCTGGGCGCTGGGCCTTGCCGCCGCCTGGCTGGCGGGCAGGCTGAGGGGCCTGGCGCGCGGTCCGATCCGCATCGGCCTGGCCAACCTGGCCGGCCCCCGCTCTGCGGCCCGCACGGCCACGCCCGCCATCGGTCTGGGCGTGGCCCTACTGGCCTGTGTGGTGCTGATCCAGTCGTCCCTGCTGGCCCAGGTCCGCGACGTGGCGCCCAAAAGCGCCCCGGCCATGGTGTTCACTGAGATCCCCGGCGATCAGGCTGCCGCCTTCGACGCCGCCGTTGCCAGCGCAGCCGGGACACCCCTGACGCCAGAGACCTGGCTGCGCCTGCCCTTCGCCACTGGCCGCATCATCGCCCTCAAGGGCCAACCTGTGAACATCGAGGCGATCAAGCCCTCGGAACGCTGGGCTTTCGACAACGACGTCAACCTGTCGATCCTGGCCGCAGGGCCCAAGGGCGACAAGGTGGTCGAGGGCCGCTGGTGGCCGGCCGGCTATAGTGGTCCGCCGCAGGTGGCGCTGGAAGTGGATCTGGCGCGCGGCGCGGGCCTCAAGGCGGGCGACAAGATCACCATCTCTGTCCTGGGTCGTGACCTGGAGGCCACGGTCGCCGTGCTGCGCGAGGTCGAGTTCGGCGCCTTTGGCCCCAACTTCTCCGTGGTTCTCGATCCGAAAAGCCTGGAAGGCGCGGTGCTGCGCAACATCGCCATCGCCAAGATGGACCGCGCTGCCGAGGCCCGCGTCACCCGCGCCCTGGGCCAGAGCTTTCCCGCCGTGAACGTCATCAGCGTGCGCGAGCAGCTGGAGTCGGCCGCCGGCCTGTTCGACCGCCTGGCCCTGGCCATTCGCGGGGCTGCGGCTGTCGCCGGTCTGGCGGGTCTCCTGGTCCTGGCCGGAGCCATCGCCGCCGGGGCGCGAGCCCGGGCCCGCGAGGCCGCGACCCTGAAGGTTCTGGGCGGCACCCGCACCCAGATTCTCTCGGCCTATCTGGTCGAGTATGGCGCTGTCGGCCTGATCGCCGGGGCGGCCGGCGTGCTGCTGGGCGTCGCGGCGGCCTGGCCCGTCGTGGTTCTGGTGTTCAAGGCGCAGTGGAGCATCGACTGGGCCGGCGTTGCGGCCCTGCTGGGCGGCGCAGCGGGCCTGTCGGCAGTCGGCGGCCTGCTGGCGGCGGCCCAGGCCCTGTCACGGAGGCCGGCGCCGGTGCTGCGGGCCGACTGACGGTGGGGAAGCTCGACGGCGCTGCGCATTGGTTTAACCTCCAGCGTCGTTGATCCTCCGCGCCAACGAAGGCGGGACGCTTCCACGCGTTACGGGACGACCTCTGGGAGATCTTCATGCCGCGCCTTCGTCACCCCGCCGCCCTGACGCTGATCGCCCTTTCGGCCCTGGCCGCCTGCAGCCCCGGCGAGTCCCAGACGCCTGCGGCAGGCTATGGCCCCGATCCGGCCCTGCCGGCCCCGACCAAGACCCTGCTGCCGACCGTCAAGGTCGCCCCGGTCAGCCGCTGGACCAATGGCGCGACGCCGACGCCCGCCGCCGGTTTCGCGGTCAAGGCCTTCGCCTCGGGCCTCGACCATCCCCGCTGGCTACTGGTGCTGCCGAATGGCGACGTGCTGGTGGCCGAGGCCAACCGGCCGCCGAAGAAGACCAAGGGCTTCGATATCCGGGTTTGGGCCGAGAACCAGATCATGGGCAAGGCCGGCGCCACCGTGCCCAGCGCCAACCGCATCAGCCTGTTGCGCGACGCTGACGGCGACGGCGTGGCCGAGTTGAAGACACCGTTCCTGACCGGCCTGAACTCGCCGTTCGGCATGGCCCTGGTCGGCGACACGCTCTATGTCGCCAATACCGACGCGGTCGTCTCCTTCCCCTATGCGACGGGTGCCACCCAGATCACCGTGCCGGGCCGCAAGCTGGCCGAGCTTCCCGCCGGCCCCCTGAACCACCACTGGACCAAGAGCCTGATCGCCAGCCGCGACGGAACCAGACTCTATGTGGGCGTCGGCTCCAACAGCAATGTCGGCGAGAACGGCATGGCGGCCGAGGAACGTCGCGCGGGCATCCTGGAGATCGACATCGCCACCGGCGCCAGCCGCGTCTTCGCCTCGGGCATCCGCAACCCCGTCGGCATCGGCTGGAACCCCGTCACCGGCCAGCTCTGGACCGCCGTCAACGAGCGCGACGAGATCGGCAATGATCTGGTGCCCGACTACATGACCTCGGTGAAGGACGGCGGGTTCTATGGCTGGCCCTACAGCTATTACGGCCAGACGGTCGATACGCGGGTCAAGCCACCCCGGCCCGACCTCGTCGCCAAAGCCATCAAGCCCGACTACGCCCTGGGCGCCCATACGGCCTCCCTGGGCCTGACCTTTTATGAGGCCGCCGCCTTCCCCGCTCGTTACAGGGACGGGGTGTTCATCGGCCAGCACGGCTCTTGGAACCGCAAGCCGCAGTCGGGCTACAAGGTGGTGTTCGTACCCTTCGCGGGCGGCAAGCCCGCCGGCCCGCCGGAAGACATCCTGACCGGCTTCCTCAACGCCAAGGGCGAGGCCCAGGGACGCCCCGTGGGCGTGGTGGTCGACAAGGCCGGATCACTGCTGGTCGCCGACGATGTGGGCAATGTGATCTGGCGGGTCAGTCCCGCCGGCTGACCCTATGGGCAACTTGCACAGCGAGACTGACTGACCGTAAGATCGCGCAGACCTCTGTGAGATCCGCCATGAAGATCGAACGCCTGCCGCCTGTCCGCACCTCGCTGGGCCGCACCAACCACCCCTACATGACCGGGGCCTGGACGCCGCTGCACGAGGAGGTCAACGCCTGGGACCTGGAGGTGCTGGAGGGCGCGATACCGACCGATCTGGACGGCGTCTATCTGCGCAACACCGAAAACCCGGTGCACGCGCCGCTGGGCCGCTATCACCCGTTCGACGGCGACGGCATGGTCCACCAGATCGAGTTCAGGGGCGGACAGGCCACCTATCGCAACCGCTTCATCCGTACACGCGGCTTCGAGGCCGAGCAGGAGGCCGGGGAGAGCCTGTGGGGCGGCCTGGCCGACGGCCCAGGCACGTCCAAGCGCCCGGGATTTGGCGCGCATGGCGGCCTGAAGGACACCGCCAGCACTGACATCGTCGTCCATGGCGGCGAGGCGATAGCCACCTTCTACCAGTGCGGCGAGGCCTATCGGCTGGATCCGCTGACCCTTGAGAACCTCGGCGTCGCGGCCTGGGCGCCGCTGGACGGCGTGTCGGCCCACCCCAAGGTGGACGAAGAGACCGAAGAACTGCTGTTCTTCAACTACTCCAAGCACGCGCCCTACATGCACTATGGCGTGGTCGACGCTTCGGGCAAGCGCACGGTCTATCAGGCCATCGACCTGCCCGGTCCGCGCCTGCCGCACGACATGGCCTTCACCAAGAACTGGTCGATCCTCAACGACCTGCCGGTGTTCTGGGACCAGAACCTGCTGGAGCGCGACATCCACGCCGTGCGCCTGCATAAGGGCGTGCCGTCTCGCTTTGGCCTGGTCCCCCGCCATGGCGGCGAGGTGAAGTGGTTCGAGGCCGCGCCGACCTATGTGCTGCATTGGCTCAACGCCTATGAGGACGGCGACGAGGTGGTGCTGGACGGCTATTTCCAGGAAAATCCCACGCCACGCCCGCTGGAGGACGCGCCCGAGGGTCACGGCCATCTGATGGCCTATCTGGACGAGCACAGCTTCCGTCCCAAGCTGCATCGTTGGCGCTTCAACTTCGTCACCGGTGAGACCACCGAGGCCCATCTGGACGAGCGCGTCCTCGAGTTCGGGATGTTCAACCAGCAGGTGGCCGGCAAGCCCTATCGCTATGCCTATTCCACCACCGCCAAGCCGGGCTGGTTCCTGTTCAACGGCTTCGTCAAGCACGACCTGGAAACCGGTGAAAGCTGGTCGATCCAGCTGCCCGAGGGCCGCTATGCCAGCGAAGCGCCGTTCGCGCCGCGCGTCGGGGCGGTGGACGAGGACGACGGCTATCTGGTCAGCTTCATCATCGACGAGAACCGGGGCACCTCAGAGTGCCTGATCGTCGACGCCAAACGCTTCGAGACCGTCTGCCGCCTGGCCCTGCCGCACAAGCTGAGCAGCGGGACGCATAGCGTGTGGGCGGGGCGGGAGCGTCTGCGCGATTGAAATCCTCCCCCTGAAGGGGGAGGTGTCGGCGTAGCCGACGGAGGGGGAAGTCTGGCCGGCCTTGGAGACCACTTCCCCCTCCGGCGCTTCGCGCCACCTCCCCCTCTGGGGGTGTTTGGACCGGGGACATCCGTGACAGGTGTTCGGAGACATCCGTGACAGGTTGAGGATGCTATTTTGCGGTCCTCAGGTCGATGGTTTTGAGACGTTGGGTCTGGAAGAAGACGTCGAAGACGCCATCGGTCTGGGTGGCTCGCAGGGCGACAGCTTTTCCAGCGAAGGCTTTTGGGACCTTGAGCGGACGGTTGGCAAAACTGAGATGGCCCCCTTGCTGGACCCGGCGAACCTGGTCGTCGGGTCCGTACTCGAAGGGCGGGATGACGGGCTGGTAGGGCCTTGGACTGTGTCGGTAGCGATCGACGGGAACCGCCATGTCCAGGGCCTGGTGAGGCCGGACCAGATTGTAGATGTCGCGCCAGTGATCGAGCGCGCGGGCCGCATGGTCGAGGGTCTCGAAGGGGGTGCTCAGGGCCTCGGCCTTTAGGGTGCGATGGAAGCGCTCGTCCTTGCCCAAGGTCTGGGGATGATAGGGCCGGGAGTGGCTGATGCGCACGCCCAGCTCGATCAGCCACACGCCCAGCGGGGTGTAGGGATCGCCGGGGCCGTTGCCCCAGGGCGAGCCGTTGTCGGTGGCGATGCGCCAGGGCAGACCATAGCGCGTAAAGGCCTGGATCAGTTGATCCTTGACGGTCTGGGTCTTCTGGTTGGCGCAGGCGGCCAAGACCACGGCAAACCTCGAGTGGTCGTCCAGCACCGTCAGGGGATGCAGTCGCCCTGAGCCCAGGGCCACGTGGCCCTTGAAGTCCATCTGCCACAGATCGTTGGGCTGGGGATGCTCGAAGCGGATGAAAGGCTGAGCGCCGCCGCCTTCACCGCCCAGCGCCACACCACCCCGGCGCAGGATCTGGGTTACCGTCGAGGGGGCTGGAGCCTCAAGCCCCTCACGCCGCAGCACCGCCGCGATCTTGCGGCCACCCCAGGCCGGATGCTCCGCACGGACCTGAAGCGTCGCATCCTCAACCGCCGTCTCCGTGCGCCGGGGCGAGGTCCGCGGTCGGCGAGATCGCGCCTCAAGGCCCGCATCGCCTTGCTCCCGATAGCGCGCCATGAGCCGGTAGCCCAGCGTCGCGCTGACCCCGAACCGCCGGCAAAGCTCCCGCCTGTTACAGCCTTCAACCAAGGCCAGCCGTACAAACTCCCGTTTGCGATCCATCGCAGACACCCCCGTGAACGGCATCCCGACCTCCCTCTGAGATCGGAAAATGTGTCACGGATGTCTCCGAACACCTGTCACGGATGTCCCCGGTCCAAACAGGGGGGAGGATCTATTTCAGACCTTCTTCGGAAACCACGGCACGAATCCCGAGGTCCGCTGCACATAGGCCTCATAGTCAGGCCGCTTGCGACGCATGCGGCCCTCGACGGTGGGCACGCCGCTCCACTTAGTCAGCAGGAAGGTCATCAACACTGGAGCCGGCAAGGTCCAGGCACCAAGGCCTGTGCCGGCGGCGATCAGATAGAGGCCCCACCAGACGCAGGCGTCGCCGAAATAGTTGGGGTGGCGGGTGTAGCGCCACAGGCCCTGGTCCATGACCTTGCCGGCGTTCTCGGCCTTGGCCTTGAAGGCCGCCAGTTGCGCATCACCGATCGTCTCGAAGGCGATCCCGACCACCGCGATGGCGGCGCCGACAAAGGCGAGGGTGCCCAGCGGCGCGGCCGAGCCGTGGCCCAGTTGCACCGGCAGGGCGATCACGAACTGCAGGGCGTATTGCAGGGCGAAGACCAGCAGCAGGGAGGCCTTGGCGAAGCTCCATTTCCGCTCGCTCTCGGCATGGGCCATCATGGTCACATAGCGGCGATCCGGGCCGTTCTTGCGCCAGCGCCAGAACAGATAGCCGCCCAGCCGCAGCGCCCAGACGGTGCAGAGCCCGACCAGCAGCACCCCGTGCGGCGTCGGCCCGACCTGCAGCAGCGCGGTCCAGGCGATGAGGGCCATGCCCACGCCCCACCAGGCATCGATGAAGCTGACGTCTTTCAGGCGCAGACTGATCAGCCACAGGGCGATAAAGGCGACCGCCGAAACGGCGGCGTTAACGACGAGGAGTTGGAGAAGAGGCGGCATGAGCGTCCGATATGGCTTGGAACAGGTACGAAGGCATTTACTAACGAGATGCTCCCCTTCCGGGGGAGCTGTCGCGGAGCGACTGAGGGGGCCTTCTCGGCCTATTTCCAGATGTCCCCCTCCGGCCCTCCGGGCCACCTCCCCCAAAGGGGGGAGGATCTTCCGCTGGTCTAGACCCCCACCACGAAACTCACCGTCGTCGTGGTCGAACCGCCGATGTTCAGGGTCTGCACCGTTTTCGCGCCCTCGACCTGATAATCGCCGGCGCTTCCGGTGGTTTGCTTGAAGGCGTCCAGCATCATGCGCACGCCGGTGGCACCCACGGGATGACCGGTCCCGATCAGGCCGCCAGACGGGTTGATCGGCAGCCTGCCGCCCATGGCGATATCGCCGGCCTCAACCGCCTTCCAGCTTTCGCCCGGCGCGGTCAGGCCCAGATGGTCGATGGCCATGTATTCGGTGGCGGTGAAGCAGTCATGTGTCTCGACCGCATCGATACCCGACACGTCGTCGCCGATCCCGGCTCGGGCGCGGGCGTCCACGATCGCCCGGCGCACCTGCGGGAAGACGTAGTCCTGGTCACGGCTGGTCTCGATCTTGCGGGCATAGCTGATCGGGGCCGAGCGATGGCCCCAGCCCTTGATTTGCGGAAGCCTGGACAGCGCGATGCCCCGCTTGTCGGCATAGGCTTTTGCCCGCGCCGGCGTGGCCAGAAACACCACCGCCGCGCCATCCGTGACCTGGCCGCAGTCCTGCTTGCGGGTGCGGCCCTCGACCACGGGATTGGTCTCGTCGTTCTCGGTGAAGGCCTCGGGTCCGAACCGCCAGTCACGGGTCTGGGCGTTGGGATTGCGCCGGCCGTTGGCGAAATTGATCTCGGCGATCGCCATCAGATGTTCGTACTTCAGGCCATAGCGGCGGTCATATTCGTCGGCGAGGTCGGAGAAGGCCCGGGGCCACAAGAAACGGGCGTCCTGGAATTCGTGCCCGGCCCAGGCGGCACTGCCGAGATTTTCCGCGGCCTTCTGGCCAGGAACATTACGCATCAGCTCGATGCCGACGACACAGGCCAGGTCGTAGCGTCCGGCCTCGAGCTCGGCCGTAGCCGCCAGGATGGCGACGCTGCCGGAAGCACAAGCCGCCTCGTGGCGGGTGGTCGGAAGGCCATCGAAGGCCGGATGAACCTGGCCAAACATCCCGCCCAGCAAACCCTGCCCCGCGAAGAGCTCACCGGCAAAATTGCCGACATGACCGGTTTCGACCTCCTCGGGATCCAGGTCGACGGCTGCCAGGCCCTCCCCGAGGGCTTCGCCGAAGGCATCGGCCAGGTCGCGGCCCTGCCGGCTCCAGTTGGCGGCGAAATCGCTCTGCCATCCGCCCAACACATAGACCACTGCGACCTCCCCGACGGCCTTTTCGTTAGTCCGACTATACAAGCGACCCTCGCAGAGTCCATCGCTCGCATTGACAGTCCGGCGCGAGGCGCCCCACCAAGCCCTATGGTCCAGCCAAAGGCTCCAACCCTTGTCCCGAACAGTTCGGCCGCGCGCGCGCTGAACCTGATCGGCGACCGTTGGACCCTGCTGGCGCTGTATGCGGCCTTCATGGGCGTGAACCGGTTCGATGGCTTCATTGCCCTCACCGGCATGGCCCGCTCGCTGCTCGTCGACCGGCTGGGGCGGCTGGAAGCGGCCAGCGTGCTGGAGCGTCGCCCCTACCAGACCCGGCCCGCCCGCCACGAATATCACCTGACCGCCATGGGCAAGGACCTCTACGATTCAGCCCTGATGCTGCTGGGCTGGGAGATGCGCTGGCGGCTGGATCCGGCGTGCCCGTCACACCAGATTATCCACAGCCCCTGTGGGCAACCTTTACGACCCGTCCTGGCCTGCCAGGCCTGCGCCGGGCCGGTGAAGGTGCGCGACATCGTCCTGTCGCCCGGACCCGGAGCGGGACTTGAGCCTGCGCCTCGCGCCCGTCACTCCCGCCGCGCCAGCGATGCTCCGGGAACGGAAGGGGTTGGCGGCGTGCCCCTGCATCCGATGCTCGAGCGCTCCATCGAGGTGCTGGGCGACCGCTGGACCGCCCACCTGGTGGCCGCCAGCTTCTATGGTCTGACGCGGTTCAAGGACCTGCAGTCCCACCTGAAAGTGGCCACGAACATCCTCACTGACCGCCTGACGCGGCTGGTCGAGCGCGGCATGCTGGAACGGCACCTCTACCAGACCCGTCCCGAGCGTTGGGAGTATCGGCTGACCCAGGAAGGCCGGGACTTCTTCCCGTTGATCGCCGCCCTGATGGCCTGGGGCGACCGATGGCTGTCCGGCGAGGCCGGTCCGCCTGAAATCCTGACCCACAGCTGCGGGGCGAGGCTGGTTCCGGTGGTGCGCTGCGGGGCATGCGAAGGCGCTGTGGACGTCAAGACCACGCGGATGGCGTGAGGGGCTAAACGTCCTTGCGGCCCAGATAGACCTCCACATCGATCTCCTTCTCCCAGCGCCCGATGGCGGTGGCGACGGCGAGGTCGGCGGTGACATTGGGCACGGTGCGGATCATGTCCAGCACACGGTCAAACGGCAGGATGAAGCCGACGATCAGGGCGGTCTGTTCGGGGCCGACGCCGATGGAGCCCAGCACGGCGGCCAGGATGAACAGTGAGCCCGACGGCACCGGCGCCACGCCCATGGCGACGATGGTGGTGGTCACGGCGATCATCACATACTGCGCCGGTTCCAGATGCACGCCGAAGGCCTGGACCGCAAACAGCGTCAACATCGCCACGTACATCGCCGTGCCGTCCATGCCGATGGTCGCGCCCAGCGGCAGGACGGTAGAGGTGACCGGCGGCTTGATGCCGAGGTTGTCTTCCGCCACGCGGATCGCCACCGGCAGGCTGGCCGAACTGGAGGCCGTCGACAGCCCTACCAGCATGGCGTCGATGATCCCCCTGAAGAACGGAACCACCGGCAGCCAGGCCAGCAGCCGCACAATGGCACCGTGGACAACCAGGGTCTGGAAGGCCGAGCCCACCACCACGCACAGCGCCAGCCGCGCCACATTGACGAAGGTCTCTGGCCCGTTGGTGCCCATGACTACGGCGATCAGGGCAAAGACGCCGATCGGGGCAGTCTCCATCACAAAACCGACCAGTTTCAACATCACCGCCGTGCCCGATTTCAGCAGCCGGGCCACCGGCTCACCCGCCTCGCCGGCCACGATCACGCCGGCCCCGATCATCACGGCAAAGAAGATGATCGCCAGGGTCTCACCCTCGGCCAGGGCCTTGATGGGATTGAGCGGGACGATGCCGATGAAGATCTCGGCCGGCGACTTGGGCGTCCCAACCGCCTGGGGTGCCACATGGGCCAGATCAGCACCGATCCCCGGCTGGAACAGGCTGGCGCAGACCAGGCCGACCACCACCGCCAGGAAGACGGTCAGGAAGTACATGCCGATGGTCTTCAGGCCGATGCCGCCCAGTCGTTTGGGGGCGCCCAGTTCGGCCACGCCCGTGGCGATGATCACGAAGACCAGCGGGGCCACCAGCATGCGGATCAGCCGGATAAATACCTCACCGACGATCTTCAGGCTGGCCGCCCCCTCGCCCCACGCCAGACCGACCAGCGCGCCCAGCACCAGGGCTCCGAGGATGCGCTGGTACAGCGGGATCGCGAACCACCAGGCCAGCGGCGACTTTCGAGCAGGTGGGGCGGGCGTGGAATCAGTCATGCGCAAGAGTCCGGGAAGCTGTGCCGCCCAGACCATGGCGCGTCGCGGCGGGGGTCAAGCCCGGATGGCGGCTCGCAGGCGGCTTACCCCGCCACGGCGCTGCGCAGGGCGGCAGCCAGGTCGTCCAGGCCGGTGATGTCCAGATCCGGGTCGATGCGGACCACGACCACGGACTTGGCCAGGCGGTCGGCGACCGGGGTTTCATCGCTCGCCGCGATGCGGGCACCGACACAGACGCCGCCCGCCTCCACGCCCGCCTGCGCCAGGCGAGCCAGTACGGCCGGAGCAGTGTCTTCGGGCACGCTGAGGGCGCAGACATCCGAGATCCAGCTCATGCCCCAGCCGGGTTGGAAGCCGACCGGGGCGTCCAGCAGAAGCACGCGCAGGCGCTGGGCTGCGGTGGCCAGTCGCGGGCGCTTGCGGGGCCACAGTTCAAGACCCGCCTCGCCGTCGAACATCGGGGCCTCGATGGCGGCGACAGGGATGGCGTCCTCGCAGGCGATGAACACGCCCTGGCCGCTGGGCAAGCCGACGATGACCGGAACCGGGGCGCTCTGGATCACGTCAAAGGCCTCGACGGCCTCGACCAGGATCGGCAGACCGACCTCGTCGCGAAAGGCGGCCCAGGCGCGCAGGTCGGGCGCGCGGCCGTGGGCACCGATGGGCAGTATGGCTTCCAGCGGCCCGGGGGCCTCGGCAAGACGCTCACGAAGATGGGCGGGATCGAACATCCAGCTGAAGGGATCGACATCAACCAGCCAGGGCTTCAGTCCCGCCAGGGCGATGCCGGCCAGGGTCTCGGCCGACGCCAGGGCCGGAACCACGCAATAGCCACCGGAACGAACGCCCAGAGCGGTCAGGCTGGCGGCGACAGCGGCGGCATGGTCGGCCATCACGCGCACCGCCACAGGACGGCAGAACCGCGCCATCAGGCCGGCTTCCTGACCAGGGCCGTGACCTGCGGCGTTGAGCGCCCTGGCCACCGCATCGAAATCGACCGCGCCAGACGGGTCGATGCCAGACGGGGCGATAAACGACGCGCGCGGTTCGGCGCTGTCTGGCTTGAGGGTCGGTGCGGGGGCGGACGAAGAACGCATGGTACGGACGCTTCCACGAAGAGCCGGTGAGACCCATTGGCGTCACCGTATGGTTAAGCAACCGTATCGAGCGATTCCATCAGCCCCTCTGCGGCGCGGGGTCGCGGGACAAATGCCTAGGCCGTAAGCTTGGCCGTCCAGGAGTCGCGCAGTTCGCGCTTCAAAACCTTGCCGATGTGGCTGCGCGGCAGGGCGTCCACCAGGTGCAGTTCGGCCAGTCTCTGGGTCTTGCCGACCTTGCCGTTGACGAAGGCGCGGATCGCTTCGGCCTCGGCCGTCTCGCCCGTCTTCAAAGCCACGAAGGCCACCGGAGTCTCGCCCCAGGCGTCAGAAGGCACGCCCACCACCGCCGCCTCGGCCACGGCCGGATGCTGCACGATCTCGGCTTCAAGGTCGCTTGGGTAGATGTTGAAGCCGCCGCTGATGATCATGTCCTTCTTGCGGTCCATCAGCGTGAGGAAGCCTTCCTCATCGAACCGACCCACATCGCCGGTTCGAATGAAGTTCCAGCCCTCGGGCGAGATCCAGGTCGCCTCGGCGGTCTTGCCCGGCTGGCCGTGATAGCCGTTCATCATGCCCTGCGAGCGGCCGACGATTTCGCCGACCACGCCGGGACCGACCTGTACGCCGTCCTCATCGATCAGGCGAATGTCGTGGCCAGGAGCCGGCCTGCCCACCGTGTGCAGCTTGTCGGGGTGCTCGTGGCACATCAGGATGCAGGTGCCCCCGCCCTCGGTCATGCCGAAATACTCAACCAGCCCGCCGGGCCAGCGCTTGAGCACGTCGGCCTTCAGCTCGGCCGAGAACGGGGCGCTGGTGCAGAATTTCAGGTGGGTGGTGGACAGGTCGTAACGGTCGAAGTCTGGCCTCTCCATCAGGCGGCGGTACTGCACGGGCACCAGCATGGTGTGGGTCATGCGGTGCTGCTGGGCCAGCTCCAGATATTTGCCGGCGTCGAACTTCTTCATCAGCACCACCGTGCCGCCGCCAGCCAGGGTGGGGAAGAAGCAGACCAGGGTGGTGTTCGAATAGAGGGGTGTCGAGAGCACCGTCACCGCGCCCGGCGCATAGCCGACCGCGTCGCCCCGGAAGACATGCTTCCAGCGCATGCCATGCGACTGGACGATGCCCTTGGGCGTGCCCGTGGTGCCGCTGGAATAGATGATGTTGAAGGGATGGCCGGACGCGATCTCGACGGGCGACGGCACGGCCCCTTCCGGCGCCAGCCAGGCCTCGAACGCCTCGCCGGCGGCCGCGCCGTCAAGCGCAAGGGTCCTGACCGGCACGGGGGCCGAGGCCTGGGCTTCGGCCACACCCGCGTCCACGAAGAACAGCTTTGCGCCGCAGTCGGCCACCATGCCGGCAATCGCCTGCGGCGTGGACGACGGGGCCAGCGGGGCCACGGCGACCCCGGCGCGCAGGCCGCCCAGGAAGAGCGCCGTATAGGGGATGGAGGACAAGGCGCAGACCGCCACCGCCTCGCCGGGCTGGATGCCGTCCCGCTGCAAGGCAGCCGCCACCCGGTCGACCAGGACGTCGAACTGGCCATAGGTCACGGCCTCGCCGGTCTCCATGACGATGGCCGGATGGTCGGGGTTTTCCTGCGCCCGCAGCCGCAGGATGTCGCCCATCACGCCATAGTCGGCGGTCATCATGTCGGCGAGGCTGGTCATGGGCTTGTTCCTGAAACACAAACTCTTGTCATCCCGGGCGGCGAAGCCGACCCGGGACCCAGAGGCCAAGCGCAGTGCGGCTGCCCCTGGGTCCCGGCTCTCCGCTTCGCTGCGGCCGGGATGACAAGCTTCTTGGATGTTGCCGGACGCTATGCGTCCTTGAACCCCTTGCCCTCGGCGACCAGGCGTTCCAGCAGGGCCGACGGCTTGAAGTCGTCGCCATGGGCCGCGTGGAATTCCCTCATCTTGGCCAGGACCTTGTCGAGCCCCACCAGCTCGCCCCAGAACATCGGGCCGCCGCTATAGACCGGCCAGCCGTAGCCGTTGATCCACACGATATCGATGTCGGACGCCCGGATGGCCTTGCCCTCTTCGAGGATCTTCGCGCCCTCATTGACCATCGGATAGAGGCAGCGCTCCAGGATCTCCTGGTCGGTGATCTGGCGGCGCTGGATCTGACGCTTCTCGGCGAAGTCGCGGATCACCTCCTCGACGATGGCCGAGGGGTTGGCGACGCGGTTTTCGTCATAGTCATAGAAGCCCTTGCCGTTCTTCTGGCCGCGACGGTCCATCTCGCACAGCACTTCGCGAACGGTGGACGAGCTGGTCTTGCTGGCGTCCCATCCGATGTCGAGACCGGCCAGATCGCTCATCGCGAAGGGGCCCATCGGCAGGCCAAAGTCGTACAGTACGCGGTCCACATCCCAGGGCATGGCCCCTTCCAGGATCAGCTTCTGGGCCTCGCGCTGGCGCTGGGCCAGCATGCGGTTGCCGACAAAGCCGTAACAGACCCCGACCAGCACGCCGATCTTGCCGATCACCTTGGACAGCTTCATCGAGGTGGCGATCACCGACTTGTCGGTTTTTTCGCCGCGCACGATTTCAAGCAGGCGCATGACATTGGCCGGCGAGAAGAAGTGCAGGCCGATCACGCTTTCCGGACGCTGGGTACAGGCGGCGATCTCGTCGACGTTCAGGTACGAGGTATTGGTGGCCAGGATCGCGCCCGGCTTGCAGATCGCGTCCAGCTTGCCGAAGATATCCTTCTTGATCTCCATCAGCTCGAACACGGCCTCGATAATCAGGTCGCAGTCGGCCAGGTCCTCAAGATTCATCGAGGGCGTCAGCAGCGCCATGCGCTTTTCGACGTCGTCCTGGGTCAGGCGGCCCTTCTTGGCGGTGTTCTCATAGTTCTTGCGGATCGTGGCCACGCCGCGATCCAGATTCTCCTGCTTCATCTCGACGATGGTCACCGGGATGCCGGCATTGAGGAAGTTCATCGAAATGCCGCCGCCCATGGTGCCGGCACCGATCACGCCAACCTTCTTGACGGGGATCGTCGGGGTGTCGTCCGGAACATCCGGGATCTTGGCGGCCTGGCGTTCGGCGAAGAACACATAGCGCTGGGCGGCCGACTGGCTGCCGGTCATCAGTTCCATGAACAGCTTGCGTTCGGCCTTCAGGCCCTCTTCGAAGGGCAGGTTCACGGCCGCTTCAATGCACTGGATGTTGCTTTCCGGGGCCTTGAAGCCGCGGAACTTCTTGGCATTGGCGGCGCGGAAGGCGGCGAAGATCTCGGGCTTGCCGCGAGCGGCCTCGACCTTGGCGTTCAGCTCACGAACCTTGGCCAGGGGGCGCTTCTCGGCCAGCACCTTCTGGGCGAAGGCGATGGCCCCGGCGCGGAGGTTGCCCTCCTCGACCAGCTCGTCGAACAGACCCATCGCTAGCGCGGCCTTGGCCGGCACGTGCTGGCCGCTGGTGACCATCTCCAGGGCCTTTTCGACGCCGACGATACGGGGCAGGCGCTGGGTGCCGCCGGCTCCGGGCAGCAGACCGATATTGACCTCGGGCAGTCCGCCCTTGGCGGACGGAACCGCCACGCGATAGTGGGCCACGAGGGCCACTTCCAGGCCACCGCCCAGAACCGTGCCATGGATCGCGGCGATCACCGGCTTGGGCGAGTTCTCGATCGTGGCCTGCACGTCCTGGAGGGACGGGCCGGTCATGGCCTTGCCGAACTCAGTGATGTCGGCCCCGGCGATGAAGGTCTTGCCGTCGCAGATCAGCACGATCGCCTTGACGGCCGGATCGGCAATGGCGGCATCAAAGCCGCCGGCCAGTCCCTCGCGCACGGCGGCCGAGAGGGCGTTCACCGGCGGTGAATTCAGCGTGACGATCCCGATATCGCCTTCGACGGAAAAATCGGTGACGGCGTTGATTGCGGTCATGGCGGTTTCCACCCCTGCTCTTATGTTTGAACGGTTGTTTGAAGACAAAACCTGCACGGTCGCGCGCGGATGTCCAGACCCTCCGCAACGGTGCCCGATTTGCGGGCACCCGCCGTTGACGCGGCTCTCTACATACTCCAACTTCTAAACAGTGATTTCAGCCGAGATGGTCTGCGGGGGCGGATGGCGCGATGAACGCGACCAATTTGCCCCTTCGATCAATGAGAACGATCCGTGCTGGGGGAGGGCGTACGCGTGGAAGCTGGGGCTTGGGGCGCGACTTGCAAGCGTCCCACTGTTTCGAAGTCGTGGAATTTGCGCGGGCGCGGCGCGTTGTGGCCAATGCGTCGAACTAGGATAGAGCCCACTTCGGCGCGGAAGCCCTCGGCTTCCGCGCCGCTTTCTTTGGGCTAAATAGATGCTCCCCTTTTGGGGGAGCTGTCGCAGAGCGACTGAGGGGGTCTTCGCGGACGCGTCCGAGCTAGCCCCCTCCGGCCCTGCGGGCCACCTCCCCCAAAAGGGGAGGATCTCATCGTTAGGCCGCTGACTCCGTGAAGGCCGAATAGACCAGCGTCCGCAGCTCGCGCCGGATCGGATAGGCCGAGGACGGCATCAGCTGGGTCATGAACACCACCGCCAGGTCCTCGACCGGATCGATCCAGAAGGCGGTCGAGGCCATGCCGCCCCAGAAATATTCGCCATGCGAGCCGATGTTCTTGGTGCGGGCCTGGTCGACGGTCATCGCAAAGCCCAGGCCAAAGCCCAGCCCCTCGAATACCGCCTCACTGAACAGCGACTTGGACAGCTCGGTCAGCTCCTTGCCGCCGGGCAGGTGGTTCATGGTCATCAGCTTGATGGTCTTGGGGCTGAGCAGGCGCGCGCCGTCCAGCTCGCCGCCGTTCAGCAACATCCGGCAAAAACGCATGTAGTCGTCGGCCGTCGAGACCAGACCACCGCCGCCGGACTTGACTGACGGATCGCCGAGAAAGCGGCTCGTCTCCGGATCGTCCTGCAGCATCACCTTGCCTGTCGGGGTCAGGGCGTAGCAGGCGGTGAAGCGGGCGCGCTGGCTTTCGGGCACGAAAAAGCCCGTATCGACCATCTTCAGCGGATCGAAGATCCGGGTCTTCAGGAAGGCATCGAACGGCTGGCCGGAGATCTTCTCCACCAGATAGCCCAGCACATCGGTGGCCACCGAATAGTTCCACGACTCGCCGGGCGAGAACTCCAAAGGCACCGTGCCGAGGCGATCGACAAACTCCTGCAGGCCGCCTTCGCTGTCGATGCCGTCCAGCTTCAGCTTGCGATAGGCCGCATCGACATTGGTCTGCTGCTGGAAGCCATAGGTGAGGCCGGCTGTATGCCGCAGCAGGTCGATCATCCGCATGGGCTCATTGACGCGCTTGGTCAGGAAGCTGCCCAGAACGCCGCCGTTGAAGACCCCAACATCGCGCCACGCCGGGATGAAGCGGTGCACCGGATCATCCAGCGACACCAGCCCCTCCTCGACCAGCATCATGAAGGCGACGCTGGTGACCGGCTTGGTCATCGAATAGATGCGAAACAGGCTGTCGGCCTTGAGGGGCGTTCCGCGCTCACGGTCGGCCAGCCCCTGGACGGCGGTATAGGCCAGTTGGCCGCGTCGCCACACCTGGGTCAGGGCGCAGGGCAGCTTGCCCGTATCGATATAGCGGCTCTGGATGAAGGTCTCGATGCGCTTCAGGCGCTCGGACGACAGGCCAACGGCCTCTGGCGTGCTCATGATCGAAGTCTCCCCTGCGACCGATGGTGTCCATCGGCATTGTCATTGGCGCGGGTCCGGTATGGCTTGGGCAAGGCGTTGTGATGCAACGCTACCTTCACCGTCCCGCGCAGACTGATTGAAAACGAGGGAACGCCGATGGGCAAGCACTTGGATCTCCAAGCCGCCCATCTTGCGAGCGTCCTGAAACAAAACTGAAAAACAGTCGCGCTTTGATGGGCGATCATCGCGATCGTGCGAAGATCCAGGCGCGCGGCCTTTGCCTTGGCCAGCAGGACGCCTAAATACACAGCGTCTAAACTGGACCCGATAGTCCAGTTCCGGCGCGCCGTTGTTTCGGGAACCTGCTTGATGGATGACGGTCGGATCGGAGGCGCAGCCACCACGCGCTATGCCCGCAAGAAGGAAGCCATTCTGGCTGCCGCGACCGCGATCCTGAACCGTCAGGGCGTGCGCGGCATGACCCTGGCCGACGTCGCCGCCAAGGTGGGGCTGATCACCACCAGCGTCACCTATTACTACCGCAAGAAGGACGATCTGGCCGCCGCCTGCTTCATGCGCGGGCTTGAGCGCTTTGACGTCATGATCGGCCAGGCCGCCGCCGAGCCCGATCCCCCTGCCCGCCTGCGTCGCTTCATCGAGCTCTATCTGGACCTGAACCGCAGGGTACGGCTGGGCGAGGCTACGCCGCTGATCAGCTTCACCGAGATCAAGGCGCTGAAAGAGCCGATGCGCAGCTCGGTGACCGAAGCCTTCAACGATCTGTTTCGCCGGGTTCGCGGCTTCTTCGAAGGTCCGGAGTTCGACGGCCTCGAAAAGCGAGAGCGCAACGCCCGCACCCACCTGCTGCTGGAACAGGTGTTCTGGTCGGGCACCTGGCTGCGTCGCTATGACCTGGACGACTATGACCGGGTCCGCGACAAGATCTTCGACATCCTGGTGGGTGGCCTCGCCGCGCCCGGACAGGCCTGGGCACCCGCGCCCCTTCCCGACCCGACGCCCGGCGGCGGCGAGGAACTGGAATCGCGCGAGACCTTCCTGGTCGCCGCCACCCGACTGATCAACCAGCGCGGCTATCGCGGCGCTTCGGTAGAAGACATCTCGGCGGCCCTGAACGTCACCAAGGGCTCGTTCTATCACCACCACGAGGACAAGGACGCCCTGGTGGTCGAGTGCTTCCAGCGAACCTTTGCGGTCACCCGCAAGTCGCAGGTCGACGCCCGAGCCCTGGCGCAAACCTCCTGGGGCCAGCTGTCATCGGCGACCGCCGCCCTGGTCGCCTATCAGCTGTCGGATCACGGACCTCTGTTGCGGGCATCGTCGCTGGGCGCCCTGCCCACGGAAATTCGCCACGAAATGACCGAGGGCTATGATCTGGGATCACGCCGGTTCGCGGCCATGATCTCGGACGGTATAGCCGACGGCTCGGTCCGCCCGGTCGATGCGATCATCGCCGCTCACATGATCAATTCCATGCTGAATGCCGCCGCATCGCTGGGAACCTGGTTGCCCGACGTCGGGCGCGACGAAGCTGCACAGCTGTTCGCGCGGCCACTGCTGATGGGCGTTTTCGCCAAATAGCTGCGGCAACGAAAAAGGGGCGGCCAAAGCCGCCCCTTTCCCCGTCTTTGGATCCAGAACAGATCCTAGAACTTCTTGCGGATGCCCACCTTGTAGGTCCGGCCCAGCGGTTCGCCCGTGAAGGGGTCATAGCCGAGGTCGAGGCGTGCGTAGGACGGATCCTTGTCGAACAGGTTGGTGATCGCCGCCGTGACCGTGGTGTCCCAGGGCAGGAACACGCGATAGGCCAGGTCGGTCAGGATCTGCTCGTCGATCGTCTTGCCCGCGGCCACCGTGACGCCGGCGCCTGTGGTGTTCTTGTAGGCGTTGGTCGCGAAGGGCGCAGTGCGCTGATCCTCATAGGATCCGATATAGTTGACGCCCAGGCGCACATTGTGCGGACCGGTGCTCCACTCGGCAAACACGCTGCCTTTCCACTGCGGGATCGGCACGACGGTGGTCTGATAGTTGAGGAGGCCCACGGCGTCGAAGGCCTTTTCGACCACAACGCCTTCCACTGTCGTGGCGCCGACCTTGTATTCCTGGATGTAGGTGGCGTTGGCACCCAGGGACAGCTCGCCGCCCATGACCTCATCGAACCGGTAGTCGGCCGAGAAGTCGAAGCCAGAGTTCTTCACCGCCGCGCCGTTGATATAGTTGGTCTTCAGGCGAGCGATGCTGGTGGTCGGGGTCGAGCACGAACCGTTGTAGGTGAACCGCGCTACCAGGCCGGCATAGGCCGCGTTGGCGCAGTTGTTGGCGCCGCCGGCCCCGTTCGGATACAGGGCCGAAACCATGCCGGCCACAGGCTCGGTGACGATCGGGTTTTTGAAGTCAAACTGGAAGTAGTCGATGCTGGCCTTGAAGTTGCCGGCGTTGAAGATCAGGCCCGCATTGTAGGTGTTGGCTTTTTCAGGCTGCAGGTTGGGATTGCCGAAGATGTCCACGGCCCGGAACACGCCCAGGATGCCCTGGAGCGATGTCACCGAGGTGGTGGTGGTCACAGGGTCCGGCGGCCCGCGGAAGGTCGAGCCGGCAGAGCCGCGCACGGCCAGCCAGGGCAGAGCCTGCCAGCGCGCCGAGACCTTGGGGTTGAAGGTGTCGCCCACCGCGCCGCCATAGTCCTCAAAGCGGGCGGCCAGTTGCACCTGGAAGGAGTCAGAGACCGGCAACGACAGTTCGCCGAACGCGGCCATCACGTCGGACTGGTTGTCGGCTTCGTTGCCCACGCCCAGGAACATGAAGGGGCCGTTGCGTTGCGAGCCCGTGCAGGTCGTGACGCCGAAGTCAGGCGTGTTGACGCACGGATTGACCGCCGCGTTGCTGATGTCGTTGTAGTCGGCCTTGAAGTAGCTGCGGCGGTACTGGACGCCCGCAGCCCAGGCGATGTCGCCGCCGGGCAGGGAAATCTCGGTCCTGCCGTTCAGCACCGCCTCGCCGACAAACAGGCGCGAGGACTGCTTGGTCGACAGCTTCTGGAAGAACCAGCCGACCAGTTCCTTGCTGTTGGCCAGGCTCGAGCTGTAGCCGGGATTGGCGGTGCCGACGATGGCGTCGCCCGGGATCGCGCTGGAGAAGGGGTTGTAATACATGCAGCCGCCGACGCCGGCCGTACCCTGGATGCCAGGCGTGGCCGGGGCGGAGTCGCAGTTGGGCCCGCCGAGGCCCTGAAGGGCCAGGGCGAAGCGGTTGACCAGGGTGTCATAGCCTGTCCGAACGGCCACTTGCTGCGAATAGGTCAGGGCCACTTCCCAGCCGATGCCGTTGTCGAACTCGCCCTTCAGGTCACCCGAGACACGGAAGGCGTCGAACTCGCGCTTGCCGACCGACGGGCCGTAGTCAAACAGCGGATTGCCGCCGATGCCGAACGGCCGGTTGGCGACGTTCAGCGCGCCGAAGCCGAACACCGAGCTTGGCACCGTGGTCATGGCGAAGGGAGTCGCGGGGTTCAGGCTGTAGAGATTGACCGTCGGATTGGCGGCCATGAAGGCGATCAGGCCCGGATTGGTGGCCGGCACCACATAGCGCCCCGGAATGGCCGAGGCTTCAGCCGTAGGCGTCGCCAGGGCAGCATAGGACGGCGAGGTGTTCCAGTCGGGCACCTCGGTCTGGGAATACAGCACCTCGACATGGAATTTGGTGGTGTCGGAAAGGTCGGCATTGACCTCGCCGTACAGTTGGAAGGCGTCGGACTTTTCGACGAGATTGTCGAACGGCGTGTAGTGCCAGTAGCAGACCGGGGTCTGGCCGCTGAAGCCGGCATAGCCGCCCAGGCCCGAACACGACGGATCGCGCATGGCATTGGTGCTGCTGGCCAGGGGAATGAAGGTCGAGGGATTGCCCGCCGCCGACCAGCCCGCCTCGGGGTTGGACAGATAGGGCTGGTTGGCCCAGTCGCGCTCGGCGACGCTGAGCTTGGAGCGATGCTGCCAGCCGGCGCTGAGCAGCACATTGCCGTTGTCCCAGATCTTGCCGAAGGTGGCGTTGAGACTGTAGTCGCCGTCCGAGCCGTCGATGACCCGATAGTCACCGCCCACTTCCAGGCCGCTGAAATTCTTCTTGGTGATGAAGTTGACGACCCCGGCGATGGCGTCCGAGCCATAGGTCGCGGCGGCGCCGTCCTTGAGCACTTCAAGACGACCGATGGCGGCCGCGGGGATGATATTGGTGTCGACAATGCCCGCGCCGGCCTGGCCGAAGGGGTTGATCGCCAGGCGGCGGCCGTTCAGCAGCACCAGGGTGCGCTGCGAGCCCAGACCGCGCAGATTGACCGAGCCGGAGCCTTCCGAGCCCTGGGCGCGGCTGTCGAACTGGTTGGTGTCGCCCAGCACGCCGCTGGAGACCGAAAGGCCCTTGAGCAGTTCGACGGTTGAGGGCGAACCGCGTTTTTGCAGCTCTTCGGCCCCGATCACGTCCACCGGCAGGGCGGCGTCTTCCGGCGTGCCGCGGATGAACGAGCCGGTGACGACGACTTCTTCGACTTCAGTGGGCGTATCGGGCTTTGTCTGAGCTTGGGCGATACCGGTGGACAGGGCCATGGCCAGGACCAGTGATGAGCCGCCGCGCAGGAACACGGTTCTTTTCATTATAATTCCCTCCCTCGTTTGCTTTTTTGGACGCTTATTGGGGGACCGAGGCCGGCCTCAACCGTCGGGGCGTCGCATCACGCGCGCCTGGCCACGGGCCGCGCACATGTGCGCGGTTGCAGCATTTTCGAAACGTGATGATGCGCCGCTCATAGCCGACAAGTCGTGGACCTCCCCTGATCCTGCACTTGGAAACTCACGCATACTGCTTCTCGACGCTGCGCGAAGCGGGGTCGGGATTCTCGATCCGAACACCTGTTTCGATGATGCGGTATGTTTTGATCCCACGTCAACCGCAACACGCGCCAGGGCGAGGCGCACCAAGGCGCGGCATCTCTGCTGACACCTTCTGGCAACAGCCTGCGGCAAGATCGTCGCGCCGGCGTCATGGTTCACCTATCAATGATCAGCAGGGGCTTTCGCGCGGGACTAGACAGCCTTAAGCGTACAGCAGTTGGTCTGGACGGCTCTCAGGGCTGCGGGCCGCCAATCAGGTTGGACTTCATGAGTTTCGTTGCGACGGACGCCGCCAGGCACGCTCGCCCAGCGCTCTCGAACGCCCGCGCCCTCACCGCACGGGGTTGGGCCGCACGGGGTTGGGCGGCACTGGGCCTGGCGACGCTGGTTCTTTCGGCGTGCGCCTCCACGCCGAGGACAGCCGACACCCGCCTGCCTGCCGCCTATGAAGTGCCCCCCGGCGGCGCCCTGCCCGACCAGGCGCTGGATCGCTGGTGGACGACTTTTGCCGATCCAGACCTGACCCGGCTGGTCGAGGATGCCCTGGCCAAAAGCCCCGACGCCCGCCTGGCCGCCGCACGGCTAGAGGAGGCCCGCGCGGTACGCGGCGGCCAGATCCGCCAGCTCTACATCCCCTCCACACCCCTGACCGGCAGCGCCAGCCGCAGCTCGACCGACATCATCAAGCAGAGCGAAGTTCGCGGCTTCACCCAGGGCGGGGACAGCGAGACCTACAGCGCCAGCTTCGACGTCAGCTGGGAGCTTGACCTGATCGGCCGCCGCCGGGCCGCCCGGGGCGTGGTCGACAACGATCTGGCCGCCGCCCGGTTCGCCTATGAGGGGGCCCGCGCCGCGCTGGCAGCCAATGTCGCCCAGTCCTATTTCGAGGCCCGCGTTCTCGCCGTCCAACTGGACGACGCGCGCGAGACCGCGCGGATCAGCGGGTCCCTGTTCGACACCGCTTCGACCAAGAGCCGGCTGGGCCTTGCGCCCGTCTCCGACACCGATCGCATTGCGGCCGACCGCGCCCAGGCCCAGGCCCAGGTCGCCCAACTTGAAGCCCAGCTTCAGGTCGCCCGCCGCAGCCTGCTGATCCTGACCGGCCAGGGCGTCGATCCCTTGGCCAGCCTACCGGTGACAGCCAGCCTGGCGACGCCGCCGCCCGCCCCGGCCGCCATCCCTGGCCAGCTGCTGGCCCGCCGGCCCGACGTGCGCGAGGCGCAGGCCCGACTGGCCTCGGCCTCGGCCAATCTGCGCGTCAACGAGCTGGCAGTGTTCCCCACCTTCAGCCTCGCCCCGGGCGTAGGCCTGACCAAGGCGATCTCGCCCAGCTTCCTCCAAGAGGGTGCCACCACATCGACCACCAGCTCCAACTGGTCAGTCGGCCTGAACCTGTCGATCCCGGTGCTGAACATCCCCAAGCTGCTGGCTGATATCGACGCCCAGGACGCCCGCACCGAGCAGGCGGCCATCAGCTATGAAAAGACCGTGCAGACAGCGTTCGGCGAAGCCGAGGGTGCCTTGCTGCAATTGGCCGCCGACCAGCGCCGCGTTGATCTGCTGACGGCTGGCGAGGCCCGCGCGGCCTCGGCCTATGCCGCCAGCCGCAAGGGCTATGCCGCCGGCCTGAACGACCTGACCGCCACTTTGCAGGCCGAACAGTCCTGGCGCACCGCCCGCACCGCCCTGACCGGCGCCCGAGGCCAGGCCCTGCTGCGCGCCGTTCAGGCCTACAAGGCGCTGGGCGGCGGCTGGTCGCCCCAAGCTGTTCCCGACAAAGCCTCCTCGCGATGAGATCCGCTCCGATGACCCGCCCCCTGATCGCCACACTGCTCCTGACCACGGCCCTGGGCCTGGCCGCCTGCGGCAAGACGGACGAGGCCAAACCCGCCAAGGCGTCTGCCGCCAGCCCGGCCCGCGCCGTCACCGTCGGCCGGGTCGAAAGCCGTCCGCTGGGCGCCGGTTTCGAGGCCTCGGGCCAGCTGGTGCCGCGCGAGGAAGCTGCCGTCGGCTCCGAACTGGCCGGCTATCGCGTCGCCCGCGTCTTCGTCGAGGAAGGGGCCTATGTCCGCGCCGGCCAGCCCCTGGTCCAGCTGGACGACACCCTGCTGCGCGCCCAGATCGCCCAGCAGGCGGCGCTCACCGCCCAGGCCCAGGCCGAGGCCGCGCGCGTCGCCGGCCTCGACGGCCAGGGCGTGCTGTCTCAAGAGCAGATCGAGAGCCGGCGCTACGCCGCCAAGGCGCAAGAGGCCGCGCTAGGCGAGCTGCGGACCCGCTCCAGCCGCATGACCATCACCGCCCCGGTCAGCGGCCGGGTCCTGGAACGCACGGTGCGCCCTGGCGAAATCTCGGGCGGCGCAACCACGCCCTGGTTCCGCATCGCCCGCGACGGCCTCGTTGAGCTGGACGCCGAGGTCGGCGACGCCGAGCTTTCGGCCCTGGCCATCGGCCAGTCGGCACAGGTGTTGCTGCCCAATGGCCGCGCGATCTCCGGGGTCGTGCGCCTGATCAGTCCACGGATCGACGCCGCGACGCGCCTGGGCAAGGTCAGGGTGCGCCTGCCTGCGGATTCCGATCTGCGGCCCGGCGGCTTTGGCCGCGCCACCTTCGCCCCCTCGGGCCGCAAGGTGAGGGCCGCGCCCGAAACCGCCATCCGCTATGACGCCGAAGGCTCGTCCCTGGTCACGGTTGACGCGTCAAACCGCGCCCGTCAGACGCCGGTCCGCACCGGCCAGCGGGGCGGAGGCTGGGTTGAACTGCTCGATGGCCCGCCCGTCGGCTCGCGCGTGCTGCTCGGTGGCTCGGCCTTCACCCTCGACGGCGATCTGGTTAAGCCGACCGACGCCAGTGGCAAGGCCGCTCGCTGATGGCCGGCGTCCGCATATCCGCCTGGTCGATCAAGAACCCGATCCCGGTCGCGGTTCTGTTCATCGCCCTGATCCTGGCAGGCGTCGCCAGCTACATGATGCTGCCCATCAAGCAGTATCCCAACGTCTCGTTTCCTCTGGTGGCGGTGACCATCACCCAGAGCGGCGCAGCCGCCGGCGAGATGGAAACCCAGATCACCCGTCAGGTCGAAGACGCCCTGGCCGGGATCTCCAACGTCAAGAGCATCCGCTCATCGGTCGTGCAGGGCGTTTCGACCACCTCGATCGAGTTCGAGATCGGCGAGGACCTGCAGAAGGCCACCGACGAGGTGCGCTCCAAGATCGACCAGTCGCGGGCCCTGCTGCCGCGTGAGATCGACGAGCCTATCGTCCAGCGTGTCGACCTGGATTCACTGCCGATCATTACCTATGCCGTCTCATCGCCCTCAATGACAATCAGCGAGCTGTCCTGGTTTGTCGACGACACGATCAGCCGCAGCCTTCAGGGCGAAAAGGGCGTCGCCCAGGTCGCCCGGGTCGGCGGCGTGGATCGCGAGATCAATATCGTCATCGATCCGGACCGGATGGCTGCGGCTGGCCTGACCGCGCCGCAGCTGAATGCGGCCCTGGCCAGTTTCAGTCTCGACGCCCCGGGTGGCCGACTGGCGATCGGCGCGCGCGAGCAGACCGTCCGCGTCCTGGCGGCAGCCCGGACGGTGGAACAACTGCGGGCCGTGACCATCCCCACCAGCAGCGGGCGCTTCGTGCGCCTGACCGACGTGGCCGAGGTGGGCGACGGCGCTGGCGAGGCACGCGCCTTCGCCCGCCTGGATGGCCGCCCGGTGGTCGCCTTCCAGGTCAGCAAGACCAAGGACGCCAGCGATGTGCGCGTCGAGGACGGCATCAAGATCGCTATCGAAAAGCTGGTCGAGGCCCACCCCGACGTCACCTTCACCAAGATCTATTCGATCGTGGACGACACGCGCGCCAGCTTCGAGGCCACACGGACCACCCTTCTCGAGGGCATGCTGCTCGCGGCCCTGGTCGTGTTTCTGTTCCTGCGCGAATGGCGCGCCACCCTGATCACCGCCATCGCCATGCCGATGTCGCTGATCCCAACCTTCATCTTCATGGCGATCATGGGCTTTTCGCTCAATGTCGTGACCCTGCTGGGCCTGACCCTGGTGATCGGCATCCTGGTCGACGACGCCATCGTCGAGATCGAGAATATCGAGAAACGCATTGCCGCCGGCGAGCGCCCCTATGCGGCGGCCATGGTCGGCGCCGATGCGATCGGGCTCGCGGTCGTGGCAACCACCTTCACCATCGTCGCCGTGTTCGCGCCGGTGGCCTTCATGCCCGGCATTCCCGGCCAGTTCTTCCGCGAGTTTGGCCTCACCGTCGCGGTGGCGGTGCTGTTCTCGCTGGTCGTCGCGCGTCTGCTGACGCCGCTGCTGGCCGCCTACTTCCTCAAGCCGGCCTCCAACCCGCACCCGCGCAAGCCGTTCAAGGGCCTGTACCGCAACGTGCTGGAATGGGCCCTGGATCACCGGATTGTCGCCTGCATCATCGGCGGCGTGATCTTCGCCTTCTCGATCTTCATGGCCAGCAACCTGCCTGCCGGCTTCCAGCCGCCGGCCAACAACAACTATTACTACCTCAAGGTCCAGGGGCCGCCCGGCGCTACGGCGGCCGATATGGACCGGGCCGTCCAGTCGATCACCAAGCTGTTCAAGGCCCGTCCCGAGACGGCTCACGTCTTCGCCCAGATCGGGTCGGTCATCGCCGCCAGCGGTCCCGGCGGCGGGTCGGGCGGCAGCGACCTGCGCGACGGCACGGTGACCATCGTGCTGCATGACGAGCGCGAACTGCGGGTCCCCGAGATCAAGGCCCTGATGCGCGACAAGCTGCTGGATCTGCCGGATGTCCGGGTCAACCTGCTCAGCGACGATGGTTCGGCCGAGGTCTCCACCATCCTGACCAGCGAAGACGGCACGGCGCTGGAACGGGCCGCCCTGGCGCTGGAACGCCAGATGCGCGGCTTGAAGACCATCGCCGATCCGCGTCCAGCCTCTCCGCCCAGCGGCCCCGAAATCATCATCCGCCCGCGCGCTGACGAAGCCGCCCGCCTGGGCGTCTCGGCCGCCGACATCGCCGCCGTCGCCCGCGTGGCCACGGTGGGAGACATCGACGCCAATGTCGCCAAGCTGACCGACGGCGAGCGCCGCCTGCCGATCCGGGTGCGCCTGCCCGACAGCATTCGCGGCGACCTGGCCCAGATCAAGGCCCTGCAGCTCCCCACCGCGTCCGGCGGCTATACGCGTCTTGACGCCGTGGCCGATGTCGAGTTCCAGGCCGGGCCCGCCAAGATCGAGCGTTATGGCCGCAAGCGCCAGCTGACCACAGAAGCCGACCTGCAGCCCGGCGTCGTGCTGGGATCGGCCACCGCCGAGGTCGACAGCCTGCCGATCATGAAGAACCTGCCCGCCGGGGTCGAAAAGGCCACGGGCGGCACCGAGGAGGCGATGGGCGAGCTGTTCGGCGGCTTCGCTATCGCCCTGCTGTCGGCCATCTTCCTGGTGTTCGGGGTCATGGCCCTGTTGTTTGGCAGTTTCTTCAAACCGATCACCATCATGTCGGCCCTGCCGCTCGCCATCGGCGGCGCCTTTGCCGGCCTGCTGGTGTGCGGGATGAGCATGTCGGTCCCGTCATTGATCGGCCTGCTGATGCTGATGGGCCTGGCCGCCAAGAACTCGATCCTGCTGGTCGACTATGCCATCGAGGAGGAACGGGCCGGCAAGGCTCAGCGCGA
This sequence comes from Caulobacter sp. AVps18, assembly GCF_058681425.1. Lineage (NCBI taxonomy): Bacteria > Pseudomonadati > Pseudomonadota > Alphaproteobacteria > Caulobacterales > Caulobacteraceae > Caulobacter > Caulobacter sp. AVps18. Next base: position 1,915,450 of record NZ_CM178737.1, on the reverse strand, counting down.
CGCCATCCTTGAAGCCTGTCGCGAGCGCGCCCGACCGATCATCATGACGACCCTGGCGATGATGGCCGGCATGCTGCCTACCGCCCTGGGCATCGGCAAGGGCTCGGAGTTTCGCCAGCCCATGGCCGTGGCGGTGATCGGTGGGCTAATCACCTCGACCGTACTGTCGCTGGTCCTGGTGCCCGTGGTCTATGAGATCGTCGATGACTTCGAAAACTGGCTCAAGCCCAAGCTGGCGCGCTGGACCACGCCGCGAGAGGCTCCCGGGAAGCCGCCAGTCATTTCTTAATCGACCTTGGCGACGTAGGTCAGGCGGCAAACCGTCCAGGCTCCTTCGCGCTTCATCTCGAAGCGACCGCCCAGCTGACCGGCCATGGCCCTGACGATGCGCAGGCCAAGGCTCTGGGACTTGGCGGGGTCAAAACCCTGAGGGGGCCCGTCGCCGTCGTCGCGGATGGTCAGGACGTGTTCGGGTCCGGCCTGGTCCAGCCGCACGGCAACGCAGCCCTGCCGACCGCCGGCGAAGGCATGCTCAAGGGCGTTGTTGAAGCATTCCAGCATCACCAGGGTGACCGGCGTCGATTGGTCGGGATGCAGGGGAAGTGCGCCGCCTTCCAGCTCGATCCGCGCCTGGCCGCCGGCGGCAAGGTTGGCGTCGTCCAGCAGGCTGATTGCGAAATCTCTGAACGGAATGGGGTCGCCGACCTGATTGTGAAGTTCGCGCTGGATGCGGGCGATGGTTTCAATCCGGCCACCGGCCTCGGTCAGGGCGTGACGCGCGTCGCCGTCCTTGACGCCCGCGGCCTGTAGCCGCAGCAGGGCGCCGACGACCTGGATGTTGTTGCTCACCCGATGATGCAATTCGCGATAAAGCAGCTCCTTGCTTTCAGCGAGGCGCTCATAGCGCTCGCGCTCGTCCGAAAGCTGCCGCATCGCCGTGCGCATGCCGTCGATGAAGAAGATGTCGACCGCCACCACGAAGCCGTAAAACAGCAGAGCGACGCCCGTCGCCAGGGTGAACTGGAACCCGTTATAGGGCGGCGAGAAGAAATAGCCCGCTCCGACCATCGATAGGGCAGCGCACAGGATCGCCGGGCGCGAGCCGGCAAAATAGGCCGTGATGACCACGGCCGGGAAGAAGGTTACATAGGGAAACCCGGGGGGGAGCCAGTCGTTGATCGCCAGGCGCACCACAAATGCCAGCAGCGCGGCCCCAGCGGCGAGACCATACTGCGATACCCGCATTTCGCGGAGACCTCGCCAGTCCATCATCCGTTCCCCCAAAACGCTAACTAGGCACTCCCCCCAATGAACGGCCACGTCAAGTCGCCAGCCGACAGGGGGCCTGATCCCAAAGCAAAAGGCCCCGGCGTTTCCGCCGGGGCCTTCGCAATCAGATCAGCTTGTCGCTGAAGATCGGTCGACTACTCGACGATTTTCGCGACGACGCCAGCGCCGACCGTACGGCCGCCTTCGCGAATGGCGAAGCGCAGACCCTGGTCCATGGCGATCGGGGTGATCAGCTCGACGTCCAGCTCGGCGTTGTCGCCCGGCATGATCATTTCCACGCCTTCGCGCAGCTTGATGATCCCGGTCACGTCGGTGGTGCGGAAGTAGAACTGCGGGCGATAGTTGGTGAAGAACGGGGTGTGACGGCCGCCTTCTTCCTTGGTCAGGATATAGGCCTCGGCCACGAACTTGGTGTGCGGGGTGATCGAGCCGGGCTTGCAGAGAACCTGACCGCGCTCGACGTCTTCGCGCTTGGTGCCGCGCAGCAGAACGCCGACGTTGTCACCGGCTTGACCCTGGTCGAGCAGCTTGCGGAACATTTCGACGCCCGTGCAGGTCGTCTTCTGAACCGGACGGATGCCGACGATTTCGACTTCTTCGCCGACCTTGACGATGCCCTTTTCGATACGGCCCGTGACCACGGTGCCGCGGCCCGAGATCGAGAACACGTCTTCGACCGGCATCAGGAAGGGCAGGTCCAGCGGACGCGCCGGCTGCGGGATGTAGTCGTCAACCGTCTGCATCAGCGCCAGGATCGACTCTTCGCCGATCTTGGGGTTGCCACCGTCGATGGCGACCTTGGCCGAGCCCTTGGTGATCGGAATGTCGTCGCCGGGGAAGTCATACGACGAAAGCAGCTCGCGCACTTCCATCTCGACCAGCTCGAGCAGCTCTTCGTCGTCGACCAGGTCGACCTTGTTCATGTAGACGACCAGGGCGGGCACGCCGACCTGACGGGCCAGCAGGATGTGCTCGCGGGTCTGGGGCATCGGGCCGTCAGCGGCCGAAACCACCAGGATAGCGCCGTCCATCTGCGCGGCGCCGGTGATCATGTTCTTCACATAGTCGGCGTGGCCGGGGCAGTCGACGTGGGCATAGTGACGGTTGGCCGTCTCATATTCCACGTGGGCGGTGTTGATCGTGATGCCGCGGGCCTTTTCTTCCGGCGCAGCGTCGATGTCGGCGTAGTTCATCGCCTTGCCGCCGCCGACCTTGGCCAGCGTGATGGTGATCGCAGCCGTCAGCGTCGTCTTGCCATGGTCAACGTGACCGATGGTGCCGATGTTGCAGTGCGGCTTGTTACGTTCGAACTTTTCCTTGGCCATTTTTCTCTACCTTGGGACCCGAAACCCCTCAGAAAGTGGGGGGGCCTGCAATTAATGGGATTTCTGGGGTGTAGACGGGTGGGTTCTTCCGAACCCACCCTGTTCTTTCTTGTACGCTTTTCCCGGGGGAAAAGCCTACGCGTACTTCTTGATCACTTCGTCGGCGACGTGTTGCGGCACCTGCTCGTAGTGGTCGTACTGCATGGTGAACTGGGCGCGGCCCTGGCTCATGCCACGCAGCGTGTTCACATAGCCGAACATGTTGGCCAGCGGCACGAAAGCGTTCACGACCGTGGCGTTGCCGCGCATGTCCTGACCCTGGATCATGCCGCGACGGCTGTTCAGGTCACCGATGACCGAACCCAGATACTCTTCCGGGGTCACGACCTCGACGGCCATGATCGGCTCGAGCAGCTTGGGAGCGCCCTTTTCACGCAGTTCCTTGAAGGCGGCGCGCGACGCGATTTCGAACGCCAGCACGCTGGAGTCGACGTCGTGATACTTGCCGTCCGTCAGGGTGGCCTTGAAGTCGATCAGCGGGAAGCCGGCCAGCAGGCCGTTGTCCTTGACCGACATCAGGCCCTTTTCGACGCCCGGGATGTATTCCTTGGGCACCGCGCCGCCGACGATGGCGCTTTCGAAAACGAAGCCCGAGCCGGGTTCACCCGGTTCAAACGTGATCATGACGCGGGCGAACTGGCCCGTACCACCGGTCTGCTTCTTGTGGGTGTAGTCGATGTCGACCGTACGACCCAGGCTTTCGCGATAGGCAACCTGCGGCGCGCCGATATTGGCTTCGACCTTGTAGGTCCGCTTCAGGATGTCGATCTTGATGTCCAGGTGCAGTTCGCCCATGCCCTTCAGGATCGTCTGACCGCTTTCGAAGTCGGTCGAAACGGTGAAGGACGGATCTTCGGCGGCCAGCTTCTGCAGGGCGACGCCCAGCTTCTCCTGGTCGGCCTTCGACTTGGGCTCAACGGCGATTTCGATGACGGGCGCCGGGAAAACCATGCGCTCCAGGATCACCGGCGACTTGGTCGGGTCGCACAGGGTGTCACCGGTGCGGGTGTCCTTGAGGCCGGCCAGGGCGACGATGTCGCCGGCATAGGCTTCCTTGATGTCTTCGCGGTTGTTGGAGTGCATCAGCAGCATGCGGCCGACGCGTTCCTTCTTGTCGCGCGAGGCGTTCAGCAGGCCCATGCCGGTTTCGAGCTTGCCCGAATAGATGCGGCAGAAGGTCAGCGAACCGACGAAGGGGTCGTCCATGATCTTGAACGCCAGAACCGAAAGCGGCTCGTCGTCCGAAGCATGACGCACGATCTCTTCTTCGGTCTTGAAGTCGATGCCCTTGGTCGGCGGGATGTCCAGCGGCGAGGGCAGGTAGTCGACAACGGCGTCCAGGAGCGTTTGCACGCCCTTGTTCTTGAAGGCCGAGCCGCAGAGGATCGGATAGAAGGCGCCGGTCAGCACGGCCTTGCGGATGCACTTCTTCAGCACGGCTTCCGAGGGCTCTTCGCCGCCCAGATAGGCTTCCATCGCCTCGTCGTCCATTTCGACGGCGGCTTCGACCAGATAGGCGTGAGCCTCAACGGCCTTGGCCAGCAGGTCGGCGGGGATTTCTTCGTCGCGGAAGTTGGCACCCAGGGCGTCGTTGTCCCAGACAACGGCCTTCATGCGGACCAGGTCAACCAGGCCGCTCAGGGTGTTTTCCGAACCGATCGGGAACTGGATCGGAACGGCCTTGGCGCCCAGACGGTCGCGGATCGACTCGACCGACTTGTCGAAGTCGGCACCGATCTTGTCCATCTTGTTGACGAACACGATGCGCGGAACGTTGTACTTGTCGGCCTGGCGCCAGACGGTTTCGGTCTGGGGCTCAACACCGGCATTGCCGTCCAGAACGGCGACGGCGCCGTCGAGCACGCGGAGCGAACGCTCGACTTCAATGGTGAAGTCGACGTGCCCGGGGGTGTCGATGATGTTGAGGCGCTTTTCCTTCCAGAAAGCGGTCGTCGCGGCCGACGTGATCGTGATGCCGCGCTCCTGCTCCTGGTCCATCCAGTCCATGGTCGCGGCGCCGTCGTGGACTTCGCCGATCTTGTGCGACTTACCGGTGTAATACAGGATCCGCTCGGTCGTCGTCGTCTTCCCGGCGTCGATATGCGCCATGATTCCGAAGTTGCGGTAGTCTTCGATTTTATGCTGGCGGGCCATGGTCGAGCTCTGAGTAGCGCTGCCGTTGGGCAGGGACATTTAAACGTGCGGCGCGGGCGGTTTATCTCAAACCGCCCGCGCCTGAAAGAGTGCTGGTAAGAAAGGTTACCAGCGGTAGTGCGAGAACGCCCGGTTGGCTTCAGCCATCTTGTGGGTGTCTTCGCGCTTCTTCACCGCGGTGCCGCGGTTGTTGGAAGCGTCGAGGAGCTCACCGGCCAGCTTTTCCGTCATGGTGTTCTCGCCGCGCTTGCGCGCTGCGGTCACCAGCCAACGGATAGCCAGGGCGCGACGACGGTCCGGACGCACTTCCACCGGCACCTGATAGGTGGCGCCGCCGACGCGACGCGACCGGACTTCGATCGCCGGGGCGACGTTGTCCAGGGCAGAGTGGAAGGTTTCCAGGGGACCCTGGTCCTTGCGCTTGGTCTCGATGATGTCGAAAGCACCATAGATGATGTTTTCGGCGACGGCTTTTTTGCCCTCGTACATCACGTAGTTCATGAATTTGGTAACGATCAGGTCTCCGAACTTCGGGTCCGGCAGAACTTGGCGTTTCTCGGCGCGACGGCGGCGTGACATTCTTCTTTTTCCTTACTTCGGACGCTTGGCGCCGTAGAGCGAACGACGCTGCTTACGATCCTTGACACCTTGGGTGTCGAGGACGCCGCGCAGGATGTGATAGCGGACGCCGGGCAAGTCCTTGACGCGGCCGCCGCGGATGAGCACCACCGAGTGCTCCTGCAGGTTGTGGCCTTCGCCCGGGATGTAGCAAACGGCTTCGATGCCGGTGGTCAGACGGACCTTGGCGACCTTACGCAGAGCCGAGTTCGGCTTCTTCGGGGTCGTCGTGTAGACGCGGGTGCAAACGCCGCGACGTTGAGGGCAGCCCTTCAGGGCGGGCACCTTGTTCCGGACCGGCTTGGGCTGGCGCGGTTTGCGGATGAGCTGGTTGACGGTAGGCATTCAGTCTCTGCTCTGATGGAAGCGTGTGCCTGTCGGCCGAAGCGCTTCGGGTCCTTGTTGTTGTTCTTCCGGCTTTCAGGGTTCCGGGAGGAGACGCGATAAACACGAAACTCGCCGGGACGCGGAAAGCGTTCCGGCGGGCTATCCGTCGGTGAAGGGACGGGCGTCTATCGAGACAGGCGCAAGGCCCACCCTGAAAAGAGCGCGGTATTTACTCGCGAAGTCGATCCGCGTCAATCGCCTGTGAATGCGCCGGTTAATGAGGCCTTAACGGCCACGGTTTCGCCACTTCCGGTGGAGAGGTTGGTCCAACGTCTCTCTTCTTGTCGAGTTCCGGGTGGCCCTGTCTGCGTCGCGCTCCATACGGTTGAAACGGGGCGTCGTGGCGGCCGGGTCACTGGCGGCGCACGTGGTGGTGCTGGGCTTTCTGGCCTTGCCGGCCAGCCCGCTGTTTGTCGACCGATCCAATGACGAGGACGCCCTGACCGTGACACTGGAGCGTCCGCACCGGTCGCAGACGCCGCCGGACCTAGTGGCCACCCCGCGCCTGGCGGCGCCCTCGGCGGTCCAGCCGCGCCCTGCGCGCCTGCCGGTGCCGGCTTCGGTCAACGCCCTGCCCTACAGCCGCGCCGCCGGTGCCGGGACGGCCCCTCACCCGGCCCCCTTGCCGGAGGGGCCCAGGGGGGATGTGCGCACCGCCTTGCGCGGCAGCGGGGTAGGCTGCGCCAACGCCGCCGCCGTCGGCTTGAACCGTCGCGAGCGCGAACGCTGCGACGAGCGCTGGGGCGAGGCGGCCCGCAACGCTCCGGTCTATGCCAACGCCCCGAACAGCGCCGGGGCGGCGATCGACTTCCGCCAACAGTCGCTCGTCCAGGAATCCCGTCGCGCCTACAGGGAAAGTCCCATGGGCGTGGGCGTGGATCACCGTAGCCGCGACGGCCCAGGCAGGGCCAAGGACATCCCCTTCGTCGGCGGGCTTGAGCAGGACGGAGAGGGCAAGCCCCGCGACGCGCGCGGTCAGGAGCGCTACCTACTCGGCAAGGCCAAGGAGATCGAGGCCAAGCGCGCCAAGGCCAGGCGAGAAGCCGAGCAGCGCTAATTGCGTGTCTAGGCGACCCGGGCCAAGCGGACGACGAACGTTGGGCTTTAGAATAGAGTTTGCTTGTCGGGTCGCGGTAAGGGGGCATCTGGAAAATGGCGATAGCGCAGCACGGTTTAGCCGCCCTCTTATATGTCGCCGGCGCAGTTGGTCCGGCGTCGGTGGCGCTGCCGCCTGCGCGCGAGCCGACGATCTCCATAAGCGCCACCGACGATCAGCAATGGACGGCGACCTACAGGCTGCACAAGCCTGCCTCGTCGCTGGTCTTCGCCCGGTCGCCTGACGCGAGCCGAACCCAGACCTGGACCGCGCCGCGAGACTTCGAGATAGTTTCCATAGCGGATGTCGAAACAGTGCGTCGCAAAGACGGCCGGCCGTTCCGGGCCGTTCGGATGCGAATGCGTCCGGCCTATCGCGACCTGCCAAAGGACTATGGGCCGTTCGCGCCGTTCGGCGATGGGTCCATGCTATTCCACACGGGACGCTTCTTTGCCTGCGCCGCCGCATGTACAGACGATCCTCGATGGCGGATGTCTCTGCACACACGTCGGGACCGATCAATTGTCCTGAAAGGCCAGATCACGCGCGGCGTGGCGCAATGGCGCGATCAAGATGATGGTTCCTATGTCTATATAGGCGATATGCGACCGGTCAGACGCGCCGGCGTGCTCGCCATTATCGACCGGTCCTTGCCACTAACTGTGGCCGCACAGCTTGATCGCGACCTCCCCCGTTTCGGTGCCTTCTACGCGGCACGCTTGGGCGCCTTGTCGTCGCCGCCCGTGCTATTTGCCTCGTTCGACAGCAAGCATGCCGACGGCTGGGGTCGCCAGGGCGGCACCCTGCCGGGCCAGGTGTTCACCCATTTCTATGGAGAGCGCTGGTCTTCGGAGATGTCGAAACCGGGCTTCGCGTTCGATCTCTCCTGGCACTTCGCCCACGAGACCGGTCACCTTTACCAGCACGGCCTGTCCAGCGCGGATAAGAGTGGATCGTGGATTCATGAAGGGGCCGCAGAAGCCTTTGCGACGATCGCCATGCGAGATCTCGACCCCGCCATGGTCCCGCAGATCGATGCAAAAGTCGCGCTGGCTCGGCGGACCTGCGCGGAGGCCACCGAGCGGCAGTCGCTGGTCGACGCGCTCGATAAGGGCAACTATCGCGCTGCTTATTCTTGCGGCCTGGTTCTGAACCTCGCGATCGATCAGTCCATTCGTCGATCCGGCGCGGGCCAGGATGGCCTCTTCACCGTTTGGCGCCGTCTTCATACTCACCAACGGGGCCGCCAAGGCGTGACGGCACAGGACTATGCTGCGGCAGTGAAGGCGGTGGCTGGATCTTGTGTCAGCGAGGCCCTAGTTAGAATGACCCAGACCGCTGGCGTTTCTCTCGATCACGAGATCGATCAATGCGTTTAGGCTCTATCGGCCACCGGTCGGGCTGCCGCCCTCCGCCTGGAAAACGCCGCCCCCCGACAAACAAAAAGGCCCGGGATCGCTCCCGGGCCTTTCCGTTTCGTCTGTCAGGCTGACGCTCTATTCGACGCCGGCCGTCTTGAAGACCGCAGACGCCTATTCGGCGTCTGCGAGCGCGATGGCCTCGGGCAGAGGCTCCATCGCATCTTCACGCTGCTGGGCCAGCTGCTCGTCGCGCTTGGCGGCGACGCGCTGCAGGCTGCGCAGATAGGAACCCGTACCGGCGGGGATCAGGCGACCCACGATGACGTTTTCCTTCAGGCCTTCCAGGGTGTCGGTCTTGCCGTGCACCGAGGCTTCGGTCAGGACGCGGGTCGTTTCCTGGAACGACGCGGCCGAGATGAAGCTCTTGGTTTGCAGCGAGGCCTTGGTGATGCCGAGCAGCACGGGCTGGGTGGTGGCCGGACGGCCGCCACGCGAAACCGCGCGGTCCTGCTCGATGTAGAACTCGGGCTTGTCGAGGTGATCGCCCTTGATCAGGCCCGTATCGCCCGGCTCGAGGATCTCGACCTTTTGCAGCATCTGACGAACGATCGTCTCGATATGCTTGTCGTTGATCGGCACGCCTTGCAGTCGGTAAACTTCCTGGATTTCGTCGACCAGGAAGTTGGCCAGGGCCTCGACGCCCAGGATGCGCAGGATGTCGTGCGGATCCGGGTTGCCGTCGATGATGTATTCGCCGCGCGCGATGAAATCGCCATCGTGCACCGCGATGTGCTTGCCCTTGGGGATCAGGAACTCAACCGGCTCGCCCTGGTTGCCGTCAGCGTCGACTTCCGGGGTGATCTTGATGCGGCGCTTGTTCTTGTAATCCTTGCCGAATTCGACACGACCGTCCATTTCCGCGATGACCGCGCAGTCCTTGGGACGGCGGGCTTCGAAGAGTTCGGCGACGCGCGGCAGACCGCCGGTGATGTCGCGGGTCTTGGCGCCTTCGGTGGGGATCCGCGCGATGACCTCGCCCGGCTTGACCATGTCGCCGTCAGCGACGGACAGAATGGCCCCGACCGACATCAGGTAGCGGGCCTCACCGCCGTTGGCCAGGCGAACATACGAGCCGTCTTCGCCCAGAACGCCCATGGCAGGGCGCAGGTCCGAAGCGCGGGCCGAGGTCCGCCAGTCGGCGATCACGCGCTGCGCGATACCGGTGGCTTCGTCGGTTTCCTCGCGGACGGAGAAGCCGTCCACCAGGTCTTCGGCGCGGATGCGGCCGGCCACTTCGGTGATGATCGGGGTGGTGTAGGGGTCCCAATCGGCCAGACGCTGGCCGCGCTTGACCTTGTCGCCGTCCTTGATCTTCAGACGCGCGCCGTACGGCGGCTTGTAGTTTTCGCGCTCCTTGCCGTCGACCAGGACGCTGACGGCCGTGTTGCGGCTCATGACGACCAGGAAGCCTTCGGTGCCGACAACGGTGGCGCCGGTCACGCGGACCACACCGTCGTTGCTGCTTTCGAAGAACGACTGCTCGGCCACCTGGGCGGTACCGCCGATGTGGAAGGTCCGCATCGTCAGCTGGGTGCCGGGCTCGCCGATGGACTGGGCGGCGATGACGCCGACCGCTTCACCGATGTTCACCGGCGTACCGCGAGCCAGGTCGCGGCCGTAGCAGGCGCCGCAGACGCCGACCTTGGCTTCGCAGGTCAGGACCGAACGCACCTTCACCGACTGCACGGCAGCCGCTTCGATCGCGTCGGCCATGTTCTCGGTCAGGTAGGTGTCGGCCGGAACGACCAGTTCGCCGGTTGCCGGATCCTTGACGTCTTCGGCCGTGAAGCGGCCCAGGACGCGCATGCCCAGCGAGACCAGGACGTCACCGCCCTCGACCACGGCGCGCAGGGTGATGCCCCGCGTGGTGCCGCAGTCTTCCTCGACGATGATGCAGTCCTGCGCCACGTCGACCAGACGACGGGTCAGATAGCCCGAGTTGGCGGTCTTCAGCGCGGTGTCCGCGAGGCCCTTACGGGCACCGTGGGTCGAGTTGAAGTATTCCTGAACGGTCAGGCCTTCCTTGAAGTTCGAGACGATCGGGGTCTCGATGATCTCGCCCGAGGGCTTGGCCATCAGACCGCGCATGCCGCCCAGCTGCTTCATCTGGGCTTGCGAACCACGAGCGCCGGAGTGGGCCATCATGTAGATGGCGTTGATCTCCTTCTCGCGGCCGTTCTCGTCCAGATGCTTCATCTGGAGCTCGGCCATCATCTCGTCGGCGACGCGGTCGGTAGCCTTGGCCCAGGCGTCAACGACCTTGTTGTACTTCTCGCCCTTGGTGATCAGGCCGTCAGCATATTGCTGCTCGTACTCTTCAGCCAGGGTGCGGGTTTCGGCGACGATCGCCTCTTTCCGCTTCGGGATGATGATGTCGTCCTTGCCGAAGGAAATGCCGGCCTTGGCCGCTTCCTTGAAGCCCAGACCCATGATCTGGTCGGCAAAGATCACCGTCGCCTTCTGACCGCAGTGGCGGTAGACGATGTCGATCAGATTGCCGATTTCCTTCTTGGTCAGAGCCTTCTCGATCAGACGGTGACCCACCTGCGGGTGACGCGGCAGCAGGGCGGCGATCTTCATCCGGCCAGGCGTGGTGTCGATCACGCGGCGACGGGCCACGCCATCGGCGTCCACTTCAGTGAAGCGCGACTTGATCTTGGCGTGCAGGCTGACGACGCCGGCGTCCATGGCGGCTTCGATTTCAGCGATGTCGCTGAAGATCTTGCCTTCGCCCGGCTCACCGTCGCGAGCGACCGACAGATAGTACAGGCCCAGGACGATGTCCTGCGACGGCACGATGATCGGGCGACCGTTGGCGGGCGACAGGATGTTGTTGGTCGACATCATCAGGACGCGCGCTTCGAGTTGCGCCTCCAGCGACAGCGGCACGTGGACAGCCATCTGGTCGCCGTCGAAGTCGGCGTTGAAGGCGGCGCAGACCAGCGGGTGCAGCTGGATGGCCTTGCCCTCGATCAGCTTGGGCTCGAAAGCCTGGATGCCCAGACGGTGAAGCGTCGGCGCGCGGTTCAGCATCACCGGGTGTTCGCGGATCACCTCTTCGAGGATGTCCCACACCTGGGGCTGTTCGCGCTCGACCATGCGCTTGGACTGCTTGACGGTGCCCGACAGGCCCTTGGCGTCCAGGCGCGCATAGATGAACGGCTTGAACAGCTCCAGAGCCATCTTCTTGGGCAGGCCGCACTCGTGCAGCTTCAGATCGGGACCGACCACGATGACCGAACGGCCCGAATAGTCGACGCGCTTGCCCAGCAGGTTCTGACGGAAGCGACCCTGCTTGCCCTTCAGCATGTCGGCCAGCGACTTCAGCGGGCGCTTGTTGGCACCCGTGATGACGCGACCGCGACGGCCGTTGTCGAACAGGGCGTCGACCGACTCCTGCAGCATCCGCTTTTCGTTGCGGATGATGATGTCGGGCGCGCGCAGCTCGATCAGGCGCTTGAGGCGGTTGTTACGGTTGATGACCCGGCGATAGAGGTCGTTCAGGTCGGAGGTGGCGAAGCGGCCACCGTCCAGCGGCACCAGCGGACGCAGTTCCGGCGGGATCACCGGAACGACCGTCAGAACCATCCACTCGGGGCGGTTGCCCGACTCGGAGAAGGCTTCGAGGATCTTCAGGCGCTTGCTGAACTTCTTCTGCTTCATGTCCGACACGGTGCCGGCCAGCTCTTCGCGCAGGCGTTCGGCTTCCTTGTCGAGGTCGATCGCCTTCAGCAGGTTCTGGATGGCTTCAGCGCCGATCTCGGCAGTGAAGCTGTCATCGCCGTACTCTTCCTGGGCGCGCATGTAGTCGTCCTCGCTGAGCAGCTGGTGCTGCTTCAGCGGGGTCAGGCCCGGCTCGGTGATGATGTAGTATTCGAAGTACAGAACGCGTTCGATGTCCTTCAGCGGCATGTCGAGCATCATGGCGATGCGCGAGGGCAAGCTCTTCAGGAACCAGATGTGGGCGACCGGCGAGGCCAGTTCGATGTGGCCCATGCGCTCGCGACGAACGCGGGCCAGGGTGACTTCAACACCGCACTTTTCGCAGATGATGCCCTTGTACTTCATGCGCTTGTACTTGCCGCACAGGCATTCGTAATCCTTGGTCGGGCCAAAGATACGGGCGCAGAACAGGCCGTCACGCTCGGGCTTGAACGTGCGATAGTTGATGGTCTCGGGCTTCTTGATCTCGCCGAACGACCACGAGCGGATCTTTTCCGGCGAGGCCAGAGAAATACGGATCTGGTCGAAGGTCGGAGCGGCCTGGACCGGATTGAAGATGTTCAGGACTTCCTGGTTCATCTTGGTTCCTTCTGCGGGAGCGTCCCGCGAAAATTCAAAGTGGAGCGTGGCTGAGCGAAGGCCCCTCCCCCACCGCTAGGTGGAGGAGGGAGATCCGGATCAGCTGTTCTCCAGCTCGACGTTCAGGCCGAGCGAGCGCATTTCCTTGACCAGCACGTTGAAGCTTTCGGGGATACCGGCTTCGAACGTGTCGTCGCCACGGACGATCGACTCGTAGACCTTGGTGCGGCCGGCCACGTCGTCGGACTTCACCGTCAGCATTTCCTGCAGGGTGTAGGCCGCGCCGTAGGCTTCCAGAGCCCACACTTCCATTTCCCCGAAGCGCTGACCGCCGAACTGGGCCTTACCACCCAGCGGCTGTTGCGTGACGAGGGAGTACGGACCGATCGAACGGGCGTGGATCTTGTCGTCGACCAGGTGGTGCAGCTTCAGCATGTAGATGTAGCCGACCGTGACCGGACGCTTGAACTGGTCGCCCGTCTGGCCGTCGAACAGGATCGACTGGCCCGAAGGGTCGAGACCCGCCATGCGCAGATGGTCTTCGATGTCGCCGATGCGCGCACCGTCGAACACGGGCGTCGCGATCGGAACGCCCTTGCCGAGGTTGCGAGCCAGTTCCAGCAGGCCTTCTTCGGTGTCCGGCAGTTCTTCGTCCGGGCCGTAGATCTCGGTCAGACGCTCGATGAGCGCTTCCTTCTGACCACCGGCCTGCCAGTCTTCCATCAGGGCGGTGATCTGCTTGCCGAGACCGGCGCAGGCCCAACCCAAGTGGGTTTCGAAGATCTGGCCGACGTTCATGCGCGACGGCACGCCCAGCGGGTTCAGAACGACGTCGACGTGCGTACCATCGGCGAGGAACGGCATGTCCTCGATCGGCAGGATGCGCGAGATGACGCCCTTGTTGCCGTGACGGCCGGCCATCTTGTCGCCGGGCTGAAGCTTGCGCTTCACGGCCACGAAGACCTTGACCATCTTCATCACGCCGGGGGGCAGTTCGTCGCCGCGCTGCAGCTTGTCGACCTTGTCTTCGAAACGACGGTCCAGACGCTTGCGGTTCTCGTCGAACAGACGACGCAGCGACTCAAGTTCGCCCATCGCCTTCTCGTCTTCGAGCGCGATCTGCCACCACAGGCCGGGCTGAACATCAGCCAGGCCTTGAGCGGTGATCTCGCCGCGCGACAGGCCCTTGGGGCCCGACAGAGCGACGTTGCCGATCAGCAGCTCGCGCAGACGGCCCGAGATGTTGCGGTTCAGGATCGCGAATTCGTCGTCGCGGTCCTTGCCCAGACGGTCGATTTCCGAGCGTTCGATGGCCAGGGCGCGCTCGTCCTTGTCGACGCCGTGACGGTTGAACACGCGCACGTCGACGATCGTGCCGGCGACGCCCGGGGGCAGGCGCAGGCTGGTGTCGCGGACGTCCGAGGCCTTTTCACCGAAGATGGCGCGCAGGAGCTTTTCTTCCGGCGTCATCGGGCTTTCGCCCTTCGGCGTGACCTTGCCGACCAGGATATCGCCCGGCTGGACTTCGGCACCGATGGCCACGATGCCGGCTTCGTCGAGGTTGCGCAGGGCTTCCTCGCCGACGTTCGGGATATCGCGGGTGATTTCTTCCGGGCCGAGCTTCGTGTCGCGGGCCATGACTTCGAATTCCTCGATGTGGATCGAGGTGAAGACGTCGTCACGGACGATGCGTTCGGAGATCAGGATCGAGTCTTCGAAGTTGTAGCCGTTCCAGGGCATGAACGCGACGAGCGCGTTGCGGCCCAGGGCCAGTTCGCCCAGCTCGGTCGAGGGACCGTCGGCGATGATGTCGCCCGAGTTGATCTTGTCGCCCACCTTCACCAGCGGACGCTGGTTGATGCAGGTCGACTGGTTCGAACGCTGGAACTTGCTGAGGCGGTAGATGTCGACGCCCGAACGGGCGGCGTCGGTTTCTTCGGTAGCGCGCACAACGATACGCGTACCGTCGATCTGCTCGACCACACCCGTGCGCTTGGCCACGACCACGGCACCGGAGTCGCGAGCGACCACGGCTTCCATGCCTGTCCCGACAAGGGGGGCATCGGATTGCACCAGGGGCACGGCCTGACGTTGCATGTTCGAGCCCATGAGGGCGCGGTTGGCGTCATCGTTTTCGAGGAAGGGGATCAGGGCCGCGGCCACCGAAACCACCTGACGCGGCGACACGTCCATCAGGTCGACCATCTCCTTTTGCAGGAGCGTGGGTTCGCCGTTGATCCGGCCGGGAACCAGGTCGTCAACGATCTCGCCGTCCAACACCTTGATGTTGGACTGGGCGATGACGTGCTTCGACTCTTCCATGGCCGACATGTAGACGACTTCGTCGAGCGGCTTGCCGTCGGCGACGCGACGGTAGGGGCTCTCGATGAAGCCGTACTTGTTGACGCGGGCATGGGTGGCCAGCGAGTTGATCAGACCGATGTTCGGGCCTTCCGGCGTTTCAATCGGGCAGATGCGGCCGTAGTGGGTCGGGTGAACGTCGCGGACTTCGAAGCCGGCGCGCTCGCGGGTCAGACCGCCCGGGCCAAGCGCCGAGAGACGACGCTTGTGGGTGATTTCCGACAGCGGGTTGGTCTGGTCCATGAACTGCGACAGCTGCGAGGAGCCGAAGAATTCCCGCACCGAGGCCGCAGCCGGCTTGGCGTTGATCAGGTCGTGCGGCATCACGGTGTCGATGTCGACCGACGACATGCGTTCCTTGATGGCGCGTTCCATGCGCAGCAGGCCGACGCGGTACTGGTTTTCCAGCAGTTCGCCGACCGAACGCACCCGGCGGTTGCCCAGGTTGTCAATGTCGTCGATTTCGCCGCGACCGTCGCGCAGGCCGACGAGCAGCTTCAGGACCGCCAGCACGTCTTCCTTGCGGAGCACGCGCATCTCGTCCGAAGCGTCCAGCTCCAGGCGCATGTTCATCTTCACGCGGCCCACGGCCGACAGGTCGTAGCGCTCGGCGTCGAAGAACAGCGACTTGAACATCGCTTCGGCAGCTTCGACGGTCGGCGGCTCGCCCGGACGCATGACGCGATAAATGTCGAACAGCGCGTCCTCGCGGACGGCGTTCTTGTCCACCCGCAGGGTGTTGCGCATGTAGGCACCGACCGTGACGTGGTCGATGTCCAGCACGTCGATGGTGCTGAAGCCTTGATCGGCCAGGGCCTGGATCGAGGTGACGTCCAGCTCGTCGCCGGCTTCGGCGTAGATCTCGCCGTTCTCGTAGTTGACGGCGTCGCGGGCCAGATAGCGGCCGGTCAGGGCCTCGGGCGCCAGCAGCAGGGTCTTGAGGCCGGCGTCAGCCAGCTTCTTGGCCTGACGGGCGGTGATCTTCGTACCGGCCGGAGCGACTTCCTCGCCGGTGTCGCCGTCAACGAGGGCGAACTCCGGCTTCACGCCGCGCCAGCGCTCGGGCTTGTAGGGGGTGGCCCAGCCGCCTTCGCGCTTTTCGAAGGGCACGACGTCGTAGAACGTCGTCAGGATCTCTTCGCCGTCCATGCCCAGGGCATAGAGGAAGGTGGTGGCGGGCAGCTTGCGGCGGCGGTCGATGCGGACATAGACCACGTCCTTGGCGTCGAACTCGAAGTCCAGCCACGATCCGCGATAGGGAATGACGCGGGCGGCGAACAGCAGCTTGCCCGAGGCGTGGGTCTTGCCCTTGTCGTGGTCGAAGAACACGCCAGGGGAGCGGTGCATCTGCGAGACGATGACCCGCTCGGTGCCGTTGACGATGAAGGTGCCCTTGTCGGTCATGAGCGGGATATCGCCCATGTAGACGTCCTGCTCCTTGATGTCCTTGACGGACCGGGCGCCGGTTTCTTCTTCGGTTTCGAACACGATCAGGCGCAGCTTGACCTTCAGCGGCGCCGCGAAGGTCATGTCGCGCTGGATGCATTCTTCAACGTCGTACTTGGGCTCTTCGAACTCGTACGAGACGTATTCGAGCACCGCGCGCTCGTTGAAGTCCTTGATCGGGAAGACGGACTTGAAGACCGCCTCGATGCCTTCGTCGCGGCGCTGGCCCGGACGGACCTCGCGCTGAAGGAACTGTTCATAGGACGAGCGCTGAACCTCGATGAGGTTCGGCATCTGCACAGCTTCGGGGATGCGGCCGAAAGACTTCCGGATCCGCTTCTTGCCGGTGAAGGATTGCGCCATGTTTTTTCCCTGCGGCGCGGATACGGAATCCGCGCGTAAATTCGTTTTGATCCTGCGTCCACCCTCGCCGCACCCGCCTGAAACGGGAGCGCCGGACGCTGGAATTCCCCTGCCAGGCGACCGGGACCGGTAGACCTGACGGGCGCCCCTTCGCGCTGGTCGGAGGGCGGCTGACCGCGCCTCGGGGCGTACTTGCAGACACGCGCACGCGCGCTCTGCCGAATATCTTCGTGAGCCGGCGGATATAGGCCAGCCCAAGGGGGATGGAAAGAGGAAATGTTAGGAAATCTGCAAGGTCCCCCTCACCGCCTGGCGCGCCAGGCCTGATGATCGGTGCTTTGTGTTGTTTTCAAATAACGCGTTATCTGTCCAAGCGTCTCTGCGCCCTGGAATTTGCCAGACCTGTCGTTTCAGCCCTGTTCCAGAGTCCAAGATCAGTCGTCGCTGGCAAGAAAGCGTAATTTTAACCGGTGACGTCTTACGCTTTGACTTCAATGGGCAGTGCTAGCCAGGAGCCAGGCATGACGTCAGCGACAGGTTGCAACGGCTGCAAGGACGGTGCCCGCTTTGACACCCCGATCACGATGGCCTTCCAGCCCATCGTTGACGTAAAGACCGGAACCGTTTTCGCCCACGAAGCCCTGGTGCGGGGCGCGGGCGGTGAAAGCGCGATGAGCGTCCTTGACCAGGTGTCGGAAACCAACCGCTACGCCTTCGATCAGACCTGCCGCGTCACGGCGATCGAACTGGCCGCCCAACTACGGATGGCCGATCAGGGCGCCCACCTTTCGATCAACTTCCTGCCCAATGCCGTCTACGAGCCCCGGGCCTGCATCCGGCTGACCCTCGCGGCGGCGATGCGTACCGGCTTCCCGGTCAATCGCATCATCTTTGAGTTCACCGAGGCCGAGCGGCTCGACACCGATCACATCCTCAACATCCTGCGCAGCTATCGCGCCATGGGTTTCAAGACCGCGATCGACGACTTCGGCGCCGGCTATGCGGGACTGGGCCTGCTCTCAAGGTTTCAGCCCGATATCGTCAAGCTCGACATGGACCTGATCCGCGGCATCGATACCAGCACGGTCAAGCAGACCATTGTCAGCAGCGTCCTGGGCATGCTGCGCGACCTTGGGGTTACACCGCTTTGCGAGGGCATAGAGACCCTGGGCGAATATGAGGTTCTGCGCGATCTGGGCGTGGACCTGATGCAGGGCTACCTGCTGGCCAAGCCGGCCCTGGCCGCCCTGGCTATCCCGACCCTGCCCGGCCAGGCGATAGCGATCACCGCCGTGGCCTGATCAGGCCCGCCAGAGCCCGACCGTTCCGCCCGGACCACCCAGCACGGCCGTCTTCCGGTTCATAAGACGCACAACATTATAGGGCTGCGCCGTGAGGCGCTCGAAATGGCCTCCGTCCCGGCTGGCAAGGGTTCCGGAGAGGCCCGTGGCCAGTACCGTCGCGCCGGTCGTGGCGATCGAGGACAGATAGCCGGGCGGCGCATCGACGGCCTGAAACTGGTCCCCGCCAGGGGCCAGCCACGCCAGATTGACGCCCCTGGCCGTCGGGGCCTTGTAGTCCCCGCCGCACACCCAGAGCTCGCCATGCGGACCGAAGGTCAGGGCGAAGGCCCCCTGGGTGGGGCTCTGGGCGGGGATGGGGGTCTCGAAGATCTGGAACCGCCGCAGATGGCCGTCGCGCGACAGGAAGACCCGGGCCCGGCCGGCCCCGCCCGTACAGAAGGCCAGCTGCCCCTTGGGGCCGACAGCCAGGCAGCCGTTGCTGGCGGCAAAGGCCGCCTCGCCGGCGGCCGGGGCCGGGATCAGACCCCGGGGTGCCGGGGTCCAGCTGGCACCCCCGTCGCGGGTGATCAGCAGGGTAAAGCCCTCGCCGGTCGGATCGCCGAGGATGTAGCCGGTGCGACCGTCCGGGGTGAAGACCAGGGCATCCCAGAAGCCGGCAGGATTGGCATTGATCATCTCCGCCGCCCAGGTCAGCCCGCCGTCGCGGGTCCGCCAGAGCTGCGAGGCCGGACCGGGACCGGCGCTCATCGCCAGCACATGGTTCCGGTCAAAGGCGTGCAGTCCCCGGAAATCCAGCCCCTCGGCACCACCCGGCCGGACCACGGTCAGGCTGCGGCCCCGGCCGCCCTGATAGAGCACGCCGTTCGACCCGCTGGCCCAGTAGCCGTGCCGGACGATCGAGAGACCGCGCAACTGGCTGACCGCGCCCGGCTCGAGCATCTCGATATGGCCGGCAGGCAGCAGGCCGGCCTTCGCCGGCCCGGTCAGGCCCGGAGCCATCAGGGTCGCCGCCGATCCCGTCAGGGCGGCGCGGCGGGTCAGGTCGGACAGAATCATGGCTCAGCTCCCGTGCGCCATGATCCTAGACCCAATCGGACCTGCGGCGATCTAGGCCTTCAGCAACGCCAGCAGGGCTTCAGCCGCCGGCCGCGACGAGGCCGGGTTCTGGCCGGTAACCAGTTGGCCGTCGGTCTGGACGAACGGGCCCCAGTCTGGCCCCTTGGCATAGATCCCGCCCTTGGCCTGCAGCATGTCCTCGACCAGGAAGGGCACGACCTTGGTCAGGCCGACGGCCTCTTCCTCGGAATTGGTAAAGCCGGTCACCGCCTTGCCCGAGACGAGGGGCTCGCCGTCCGGCCGCCGGACATCGCGCAAAACGCCGGGGGCATGGCAGACTGCGGCCACGGGCTTGCCTGCGGCAGCGAAAGCCTCGAGCAGGGCGATTGAGTGCGGGTCGGTGGCCAGGTCCCACAGCGGGCCGTGGCCTCCGGGATAGAAGACCGCGTCAAAGTCTGCGGCCTTCACCCCGGCGAGAGGAACCGTATGGGCCAGGGCCTTCTGGGCCTCCGGATCGGCCTTGAAACGGCGCGTGTCGTCGGTCTGGGCGTCGGCGGCGTCGCTCTTGGGATCCAGCGGCGGCTGTCCGCCGGCGGGCGAGGCCAGGACCAGGGTCGCGCCGGCATCCTTCAGCGCATAGTAGGGCGCGGCCAATTCCTCCAGCCAGAAGCCTGTCTTGTGACCGGTGTCGCCGAGACGATCGTGCGAGGTCAGAACCATCAGAATGTGCATGGGAACTCGATGCGTTTTGAAACGGGAGGGGCCGATATGGGCATGAACCTGGCTACCGTAACCCCCGGAGGCGCGAGACGTTGCGCGGCCGTCTCCCGGCCTCCGCCGGGCGGCTCATGCCCCTGCGCTGCTGGCGGCCACAATCGGGTTGAGGCCGCCCGCTTCGGATAGGGAAACCAGCCGATGGGACGAACGATTCAGTCGCCGCCGGCCAGCAGGGCCTGACGGACGCCGGCGATCAGGCTTCCGGGGGTGATCGGCTTGGAAATGTGCAGATCGGCCCCCGCCTCTGCGCCCTGAACCCGGTGCTGCTCCATGGCGTTGGCGCTGAGCAGCGCGATCGGTGTGCGCACGCGAGCCGGATCGGCGGCTTCCAGCGCGCGGAAGGCGCGGGTGGCGGTCAGCCCATCCATCACGGGCATCTGCATGTCCATCAGCACCAGATCAAAGGTCTGACGCTGGAAGCACTCAAGCCCCAGATGGCCGTTGCCCGCGATCTCAAGCTCCACATGATGTGGCGCAAGTATCAGGGCGACGATCTCCTGATTGATGTCGTTGTCCTCCACCAGCAGGATCCGCAAGGCCGGCCCCGCAGCCAGACCGGCCGCCTCGGGCTCGCTCTTCGCCTCCACCGGGGCGGAAGCTGAACCTGAAGGGGTGCTGGCGTCAGCGGCGGGCCGCTCCAACGGAACATCAAAACTGAAGGTGCTGCCCGCTCCGGGCTGCGATCGCACCTGGATTTGACCGCCCATCAGATCCAGCAGCTGCTTGCAGATCGACAGACCAATGCCCGTGCCGCCGAACCGCCGGGTGATGCTGTTGTCGGCCTGGCTAAAGCGATCAAACAGGCTGGCCGCCAGGCTTTCATCAAAGCCGATGCCGGAATCCTGCACCGCCACCCGCAGGCGGCTCAAGGCCGACGAGGTCGCGTCCGGCTCGACGTCTACCGTCAGGCTCACCTCGCCCTCGGACGTGAACTTGATGGCGTTGGACAGAAGGTTGGCCAGCACCTGCTGGAGGCGAAGCCCGTCGCCCAGGAACAGGCCCCGTGTCGCCTCGCTCAGTCGCAGGGTGAAGGCCACGCCCTTCTCGGCGGCGCGAACCCCCATCAGGTTGGCGATGCCCCGGATGCAGGCGTCCAGGTCGAAAGGCCGGACCTCGATGGACATCAGGCCGGATTCGATCTTGGCCAGATCCAGCACGTCGGAAACCAGCCGCTCCAGGAGCAGGCCGGAGGTCTCGATCATCCCCAGCATGTCACGCTGATGGGGGGACAGAGGCGTTGTCGCCAGGACGCCGGCGACGCCGACCACCGCGTTGAGCGGCGTGCGGATCTCGTGCGACATGTTGGCCAGGAAGTCGTCCTTGGCCTTGCTGGCCGCCTCCGCCGCCTCGCGCGCCGCTTCGGCCTCGCGCCGGGCCTTGAGAATCTCGGCCTCGTACTTCCGGCGATCCGAGGCCGGGAACACCGCCAGCCGAATGACGCCCTGCCCGCGCTCCAGGTCGCCGATCAGTTCGGCGTTGAGGAGGACCGGCGCCCGAGCGCCGCTGGCCGTGACCAGATCGAAGGCCACCTCATCCACCCGCCCCTGCATCCTCAGAAGCGGCGCGACATGGGTCTCGAAGTAGATCCGCCCAGCCACCGTCAGCAGGCCAGGAAACCCCGTCGCACCGATCATCGACTCGGCTGATCGCCCCACCAGTCCGCTGAAGTAGCGATTGCAGGCCGTCAGGACATAGCCCGGCCCCAGCACGGCCAGCCCGCAGGGGGCCAGGTCGAACAGCGCGTCGAGATTTGAGCCAGCGGCAGTGGTAGGGGGGGGCGGCACGCGTTTCCTTAGCCGGCGCGCGGACCGAGATCGTTCAGATAGGCGCGCATGGCCGCGATCGTCGCCTCGGGCGCGCTCAGATGCGGACAGTGGCCGGTGGCGTCCAGCGTGGTCAGGACGCTGCCCGGAATCGCCGCCTGGACATAGCGCCCCACAACGGGCGGGGCGATGCTGTCTTCAAGGCAATCAATGATCATGGTCGGCGTCGCCACCGCAGTCAGGTCTTCGCGAGAATCCGACAGGAAGGTGACGCGAGCAAACTGCCGGGCGATGTCGGGATCGGTGGTGCAGAAGCTGTTCGACAGCTCTTCCGCCAGCTCCGGCCGGTCGGGATTGCCCATGATCACCGGGGCCATGGTCGTGGACCAGCCCAGATGGTTGGCGTCGAGGAAGTCCAGGAGTTCGTCGATGTCGGCGCGGGCGAAGCCGCCGACATAGTCCGCGTCGTCGATATAGCGGGGCGACGGACAGATCATGATCAGGTGGCCAAACAGGCCGGGCCGGCGCGCGGCGGCCAGAACGCCGATCATCGCGCTGACCGAATGGCCGACAAACACCACATCCTTGAGGTCCAGCGCGTCGCACAGGGCCACGACATCGTCCGCATAGCCGTCAAGCATCGCGTATTTGTCGCGATCATAGGCCGACAGGTCCGAACGCCCCGCGCCGACATGGTCAAACACGACAGTCTTGAAGTCAGCCGCGAAGGCCGGCGCAACCAGCCGCCACATGTTCTGGTCACAACCGAAGCCGTGCGAAAACACCATCGGGCGCACGCCCTGGCCTGAGATCTGAACCGCATGCTTCTCCACAAGGGTCAAAGCGATTCTCCTGGACGAAGCTGAGGGAAGTTACGCGTGCGGAACAGGCATGGCAGACTTTTTTGTCCGGTCAAGGTTTCGCCAGCGGCGTCTCGCGGGCCATGAAAAACGGGCCCGGAGGTTTCCCTCCGGGCCCGCTCTTGAAGTCTGGTTCCCGACCGGGGCCGGGGCAAGTCCGTTCGCCGAAGCGAGCGGTCTTACTTCACGACGACGGTCGCGCCGGCTTCGGTCAGCTTCTTGGCGACTTCTTCGGCGACTTGCTTGGAGACGTTTTCGACGACGTTCTGCGGAGCGCCTTCGACCAGGTCCTTGGCTTCCTTCAGGCCGAGGTCCGGACGGACGCCGCGGACTTCCTTGATCACGTTGATCTTCTTGTCGCCACCGGCGGTCAGAACAACGGTGAACTCGGTTTGCTCTTCAGCAGCTTCGACCGGAGCAGCGGCCACGGCGGCGGCGGCGGCGACCGGAGCGGCGGCCGAGACGCCCCACTTTTCTTCCAGCATCTTCGACAGATCGGCGGCTTCGAGGACCGACAGGGTGGACAGTTCTTCAACCAGCTTTTCGAGCTTGGACATGTTCAGTTTCCTAAAACGAATGAGGGATGTACGCGGAGATGACCGTTAGGCGGCGTCTTTGGTCGCATAAGCGTTGAAGACGCGAGCAAGTTGGCCAGCCGGGGCCTGCAGGACGCCAGCGATCTTGGTCGCGGGAGCCTGGATGAGGCCGATAAGCTTGCCACGGACCTGGTCGAGCGACGGCAGCGTGGCGAGCGCCCGCACCGCAGCTTCGTCCAGAACCGTCGTCTGGCCCAGAATACCACCGACCAGCTTCAGCTTGTCGTTTTCCTTGGCGTACTGGGTGACGATCTTGGCGGCGGAGACCGGGTCCTTGCCGAAGGCGATGGCGACCGGGCCGGTGAACAGGGCGTCGCCCGCTTCACCGATCGAGCCACCGAGGGCCTTCTGGACCAGGGTGTTCTTCACCACCTGGAACGTGGCGTCTTCCTTGCGGAGACGGGCACGCAGTTCAGTCATTTCCGCAACGGTCATGCCCATGTAGTGGGTCACGACGACAGCGCCGGCGTCGGCGAACACGCTTTTCAGCGCCTCGATCGACTCCTGCTTTTGAGCGCGGTCCATTGCGGTCTCCTACTCAATGACAGCGGCCGGACCATTCCGGCAGCCAAATGCCGCGCGCATGAGGGATCGCTCCCGCACGCGAGTTGCATCAGCCTGTTCCAAGGAAAGTCAGCCGCGCGTCCCATCCGTTTGCAGGAGGAATTGCGTGGTCTTGTCCATCCCTGTCTCCCGACGGCGAGGAAGGGCTCTTCCTCATTTACGGCGTTGGTGACCCCACGCCCCGCTGTTCACAAACAGGTCTTCGCCGGGCGAGCCCGACGGAGAAGCGGGGCGTATAGACGGTTTGGGGGGGGATTTCAACAGGGGGTGTGCGTTGGCCGATTATCCCTCTTTTGGAGGGAGAGGAATTGGGCGGGCGCGGCCTAAATCGTTCGAGCTTGTTGTTTAACGATAGAGGGCGTCTCCTGGTTTACCGGGCGTATTACCTGACCCGATGGATTCGCCTTGAGCGGGCCGGCCTCGCAGTCATTCCGGCCGGCCGGTGGGTGCGTAATAGAGAATCCCGCTTACCCCCCAGGACTCATAGAGCTCCCGCTTCGGCATCCACATCACGTAGGATCCGGTCGCCGCCGACAACTGGTATTCGTCTGGAACATCGGCACCAATTTCGGGATCGATCCCATATTTCCGCAAGCCTGTCCGAATGAGCCGCAGGTTCTCCTGCATCGTCGCCTTACGTTCAGGGGAAAATTCTGGGTGCAACGCCACCGACTCTTCCGGGGTCGGTATGCCGCCGTGAAAGCCCAATTGCGTGAAGTCAAAGACGATCTTCTTCTGGGCGAGAGGCACCAGCAGCGAAGTACAAGCAGATAGGCATGTCCGATAGGTGATCAGTGTCACACCAGATGCGCGCAACCGCTCGCCAATGTGGAAAGCAGAGATCCAGTAGCCCCCTCCCGAAGTCACGACCACAGCCTCAACGCCGGTGAGGGTGTCAGCGCCGACCAGGTCTTCCATCTTGGGGTTCAGCGGCCCCGAGACGCACAGAACGTCCTGGACGCGCACGACGCTCGGGTTGGTGACGCTCTGCAGGGGGCAGAGCGAGATTTTATGCCAGGCATAGGCGCGATTCAGCGCCTGCTCGCCGCTCATCTCATAGGCGCTGGCGGGTAGCGGATCGGCGAGCCGCGTTTGCAACGGGCCATCGGCCGGCAGCAAAGTAGCCGCAGCGAGGATAAAGTTGATGAGCAAGCGGCACCTGTCGATCCTGGGCTACGACTTTAAACCGGGCTGCCACAAGACGGAAACAAGGACACACCCTTTAACGTCAAACAGCAGACGGGCTATTTCCGCCGGACCGCCGCCCTAGCGGGTCAGGAGCAGCGCGAGGGCTTTCTCGGCATCGGCGCGCTCACTGAAGCTGGGTGATCTCAGACGGTTGTCGACAGGGTTGGTCCCGCGCAGGCTGGCGAGCGGGTCTCGCAGGACCGCCAGAAGACCCATCAGGAAGGGCGTGCTTTCGAGGCCCGTTTGGACAGTTCCGCCGGGCGGCAGGCAACATACCAGCTGATAGGTCTTTCTATTGGACTCGTATTCCTCGTTCTCGACCACCTCGCTCCCGTCCAGATCCTCCAGCCCATAGGTTTTGACCGAGGCCTGGCTGAACAGTTGATAGGTGATGGTCAGATGCCCGGGGCGGATCTCCCAGGTCTGGTCGGGGGCCAGCGCAGAGCCCGCTGCAAAGGCCAGGGTGACCGACAGCCCGCCCAGCATGATGAAGCCAAAGAACAGGGTCAGAAACGTCGGCGGCCAGAGGGCCGGGCCCAGTTCGACCAGAAGGATGATCGTACCGACGACACCAACCCCGCCAAAAATCAGGCGCATGGAGTTTGGAAACAGGTGGGAAACGACGATGGGGTCGCTTTGAACGTGCGGTGCGGCTTCCATGGTGCCGACTTTACACGTGCTACCTTTAGGAAGGGTGTGGATTGATATGTTAACAATATCGAACAAATGCGGACACGGCCCGCTCAATATCTCAGTGTTGAGGCATGAGACACGCGGACAAGAAAAGCGTGAAGCATGGACCCAATTGACCACTTACATGATCTATAACAATAAATATTGCGCCCCCCATACTCGCTTCATATCTTTGATACGTCTAGTCCCGCAGCGATCAGCCTGGGAGCGATTTTCTTCATTTTCGAGAACTCAGTCCCAAACGCAGGACCGATCTCAAGCACTTCACAAAACTCTCGACCGGTTATGTTATTGAGCACCTCTGAGTGCTTAATTACCTGTAGGTGCAGCTCAGCGATATAGCTGTTCCGCGGCGAGCCTTCGATTGCTGCCTTGATTTCACGCATCGTTGAAAAGATTGCCATCTTGGATCTCCAGACCGACCTATTGGGTAACAATATTCTAGCATTATGCTAAATGCAATATGCTTTCCAGGGTTGCTGCGAGTTTGGAGTTACGGCCCACCCATCTCGCCTACTGCCCTCTATTTGGACCGCCGACCACCCAACCTGAACCTACTTCAGGCCATCTTCTGCCAGCGTATGGGCCACCACCGCATTGGCATGACCATGCCCCAGGCCGTGGTCGGTCTTGAGCATCGCCACCAGGTCCATGTGCCGGGCCGGATAGGCTGCGCGGACCACGGCCTGCCAGTCGGCGATCGGGCGGCCATAGGTCTTTTCAATCGACGGGAAATAGGACGCCGGCCCCTTCACCTTGTCATCGGCCATGTCGTTCCTCCTGCTCCAGTTTCGCCAGGGCCTGCCGGGCCGCCGCCACGCCGGTGGCGAAACAGGCCTGCAGCAGGTAGCCGCCGGTGGGGGCCTCCCAGTCCAGCATCTCGCCGGCCACGAGGATATCCGGCGCTGCTTTCAGCGCCAGCCCGTCCAGCGACTCCAACGTCAGGCCACCGGCCGACGAGATGGCCCGGTCCAGGGGCTGGACGCCCGTCAGCGTGACCGGCGCGGCCTTGATCGCGGCGGCCAGGGCGGCCGGTTCGGCCGGCAGGTCCAGACCATGGGCCTCGCGCAGCAGATTGACCTCGACCGGCGACAGGTTCGCGGCCTTGCGCAGAAAATTAGCCAGCGACTGGCCCGCGCGCGGCCGGGCCAGTCGCGCCGTCAGGGTCTCGACCGACAGGTCGGGCCGCAAGTCGACCTGCACCACCGCCCGCCCCTCACGCCCGATGGCCTCACGCGGGGCCGCGCCCAGGGCATAGACCGCCCCGCCCTCCAGCCCGTAGCGCGCGACCATGGCATCGCCGCGTGAGGTGGCTTCACCCAGCCGCAGGGCGACATTCTTCAGCGGCTCGCCGGCGAAGCGGTCGCGAAACACCGGGCTCCAGTCCACGTCGAAGCCGCAGTTGGCGGCCTGGAACGGCGTGACGCCCGCGCCTCGCGCGGCCAGCAAAGGCGCCCAGGCCCCGTCCGACCCCAGCCGCGCCCAGCTGGCGCCGCCGAGCGCCAGGATGGTCAAGCGCGGGCGCGCCGTATCCATCCCGTCGGGGGTCGCGAACGCCAGCGCGCCCTCCCCCGTCCAGCCTCGCCACTCGGTCCGGGTACGCAAGGAGACGCCCTGCCCCTCCAGCCGCGCCAGCCAGGCCCGCAGCAGGGGCGAGGCCTTCATCACCTTGGGAAACACCCGGCCGCTGGCCCCGACGAAGGTCTCAGCCCCCAGGCCATCGGCCCAGGCCCGCAGGTCGGCCGGGGTGAAGGCCTCAAGCATCGGGGCCAGGGCCGGGGACGCCGCGCCATAGCGGCCCGCGAACCGTGCGAAGTCTTCCGAGTGGGTGAGGTTCAGCCCCCCGCGCCCGGCCATCAGGAACTTGCGCCCGAAGGTCGGCATCTTCTCGAACACGCTCACCGACCGCCCGGCGGCGCTGAGCACCTCGGCGGCCATCAGCCCGGCCGGCCCGCCGCCGATCACGGCGACGTCTAACAGGGGATCAGCCATCACGCGGGTTGTTCACCCGGCGATTCTTCCGCGCCCGCCGACAGCTGTCCGGCGGCTTCACGCGCCAACGCTTCCTTGACCGCGATCTTCACGGCCTGGCTCAGGGTAACGCCACGCTCTTGAGCGAAGAGCTTCACCAAGGCGCATACCTCTGGATTGG
This sequence comes from Caulobacter sp. AVps18, assembly GCF_058681425.1. Classification (NCBI taxonomy): domain Bacteria; kingdom Pseudomonadati; phylum Pseudomonadota; class Alphaproteobacteria; order Caulobacterales; family Caulobacteraceae; genus Caulobacter; species Caulobacter sp. AVps18. The sequence goes on along the minus strand of NZ_CM178737.1, from coordinate 1,887,674 downwards.
CGATATGCAGAGCCATGGGCGGCGCCTCGACAAGCAATGGACAGCGAAACCCTATCATCCGGCGGCCCCTCGCCAAAGCCCGTCCCCGAACGCAAAACGGGCGCTGGATCACTCCAGCGCCCGTTCGCGTAATCAAAAGCTCGAAAGGCTTAGGCGACCGACGAGGTGTCGACCTTGAAGCCCGGGCCCATCGTCGAGGACAGGCCGATGCGCTTCACATAGATGCCCTTGGCGCCCGAGGGCTTGGAGCGGTTCAGCGCTTCGATCATCGCCTTGACGTTGATCAGCAGGGCTTCGTCGGTGAACGAGACCTTGCCGATGCCGGCGTGAACGATACCGGCCTTTTCGACGCGGAACTCGACGGCGCCGCCCTTGGCGTCCTTCACGGCCTGACCGACGTTCGGGGTCACGGTGCCGACCTTCGGGTTCGGCATCAGGCCGCGCGGGCCCAGCACCTTACCGAGGCGACCGACCAGGGCCATCATGTCCGGCGACGCGATGACGCGGTCGAAGTCCATGAAGCCGCCGGCGATCTTTTCGTACAGGTCTTCGGCACCGACGTGCTCGGCGCCGGCCGCGAGGGCTTCGGCAGCCTTGGCGTCCTTGGCGAAGACGGCGACGCGAACGTCGCGGCCGGTGCCCGACGGCAGGTTGACGACGCCGCGGACCTGCTGGTCGGCGTGGCGCGGATCGACGCCGAGGTTCACCGAGATCTCGATGGACTCGTCGAACTTGGCCTTGGCGTTGGCCTTGACCAGGGCGATGGCGGCGGCGGCGGTGTGAACGGCGTCACGGTCGCCGGTCCAGGCCTGGATGCGCTTGGGTTGCTTGGCCATGGTCTTAGGCCTCCACGATCTTCAGGCCCATGGCCTTGGCGGAGCCTTCGATGATCTTGGCCGCAGCCTCGAGATCGTTGGCGTTCAGGTCCTTCATCTTCTTTTCAGCGATCTCGCGCAGCTGGGTGCGGGTCACTTCGCCAACGGTCTCGCGACCGGTCAGCTTGGCGCCGGACTTCAGGCCGGTGATCTGCTTCAGATAGTGCGTCGCCGGGGGCGTCTTGGTGACGAAGGTGAACGACTTGTCTTGGTACACGGTGATCACGGTCGGCAGGGGGGTGCCCTTTTCGACGTTCTCGGTGCGCGCGTTGAACTCCTTACAGAAGCCCATGATGTTGACGCCGCGCTGGCCCAGTGCGGGGCCGATGGGGGGCGAAGGCGTGGCAGAGCCGGCCTTCACCTGGAGCTTGATATAGCCCAGGATCTTTTTAGCCATTGTATCCTCTCAAGAAAACCGAGCTAACGGCCTTCAGTGGTTGGCCGTGGTGCGGGCTTGGCGTCCCTTCCACGGATTTGAACCCGCCATAACGACGAGCACGCCCAGGGACAGAGTCCTTGAGCGAGGCGCGGCGTGTAGCAGGTGGGGCGGGGCGAGTCCAGCGCGGCGCAGACCGCCAACGGTGGCGTACGGGCGCAATGACACCGGTGGACAAAGCGCCGAGGCAACGGCATTTTCAAGCCCTCACTATAGAAGGCGCGCAGCCAGACGCCGCCGCTCCCGGGGATGAAACCATGCGCCACCCGCGCCGCGCCGCCAGTCTTGCCGTTCTGGCGCTGAGCCTTTCGGCCTGCGCCTCCGCGCCATCCCTCGCCGCGCCCCGGGAAATCGTCGCCTTCCCCGGCGCAGAAGGTGCCGGTCGCTTCAGCCTGGGCGGACGCGGCGGGGCGGTGCTGCGGGTGACCAACCTCGACGACGCCGGCCCCGGCAGCCTGCGCGCCGCCGTCGAGGCCAAGGGCCCGCGCACCGTGGTGTTTGACGTGGCCGGAACCATCCAGCTGAAGACGCCGCTGAAGATCTCCGAAGGCCGCATCACCCTCGCCGGCCAGACCGCGCCGGGCGGCGGCATCACCCTGCGCGACCAGACCCTGATCGTTTCGGCCGACGACGTCGTGATCCGCTTCATCCGCTCGCGCCTGGGCGCTGAGAGCAAGACCGAGGGCGACGCGATCTGGGTGGCGAAAGGCCGCCGCATCATCCTCGACCACGTCTCGGCCAGCTGGTCGGTGGACGAGACCCTGTCGGCCTCGGCCCGCTTCGACCCGCCGGAAAACGGCTTCTATGACCTGACCGTGCAGTGGTCGATCATCAGCGAAAGCCTGGCCAAGTCGATCCACGCCAAGGGCGACCACGGCTATGGCAGCCTGGTGCGCGGCGGGCGCGGCTCGAAAATCACCTTCCACCACAATCTGTGGGCCAACCACGTGGCCCGCATGCCGCGACCCGGCAACTATGAGGGGCCGGACAAGGACCCTGTCGGGGCCTTCATCGAGTTTCGCTCCAACCTCTTCTATAACTGGGGCGGCAGCCATGCGGGCTATGACGCCGACAAGGCCGCCCTGGTGGCCTACAACTTCGTCGACAACGCCTATGTCAGCGGCCCCGACACCAAGAAGCTGATCGCCTTCAACGAGAGCAACAGCCTGGCCAAGGCCTTCTTCGCCGGCAACAGCCTGAACGGCGAGATCCCGGCCGATCCTTGGAGCCTGACCAACGGCGTCCAGGTCGAAGGCTGGCGGCAGGCCGAGCCGATCGACATCGCCCCCGTCACCCCCGATCCGGCCGCCAGCGCCGCCGCGCGCATCCTGGCCGAGGCCGGGGCCTCGGTCAGCCGCGACGCCGTCGACCTGCGAGTGGTTGCGGGCGTGAAGACCCGCACCGGCAAGATCATCGACACCGAGCAGCAGGTCGGCGCCTGGCCCGTCCTGGCCCCCGGCAAGGCAGCGCCCGACACCGACGGCGACGGCATGCCCGACGCCTGGGAACGCAGCAGGGGCTTCAACCCCGCCAAGCCCGACGGCGCGGCCCTGGCCAAGGACGGCTCGGGCTGGACCAATCTCGAACTCTGGCTGGCCGACGCGGCGAAGGTGCGGGGTTAGGCAAAAGCCCCTCGCCAAACCGTCACATCCGGGCGCTAAATTCCGCTCATGACTCTTCTGACCCGTCGCGCCCTGACCACCGCCGCCCTTGCCGGGACCTTCCTGCCCGGCCTCGCCCGTGCCGGGGGCAAAAAGCCCATCGTGATCGCCCATCGCGGGTGCAGCGGCGAGCGGCCCGAGCATACGGCCCTGGCCTATGAGCGCGGCATCGAGCAGGGCTGCGACTATATCGAGCCCGATCTGGTGCCGACCAAGGACGGCCACCTGGTGGCCCGGCACGAGAATGAGATCGGCGGCACCACCGATGTGGCCGCCCGCCCCGAATTCGCCGCCCGCAAGGCGACCAAGACCATCGACGGCGAGAGCGTCACCGGCTGGTTCACCGAAGACTTCACCCTGGCCGAGATCAAGACCCTGCGGGCCCGCGAGCGGCTGCCGCAGCTGCGCCCGGCCAGCGCCGCCTTTGACGGTCAGGCCCAGATCCTGACCTTCGACGAGGTGGTCGCCATCGCCAAGGCTGCCACCCAGCGCACCGGCCGGACCATCGGCGTCTATCCGGAGATGAAGCACCCGAGCTATTTCGCTTCCATCGGCCTGCCCGTCGAAGGCCGCGTGCTGGACGCCCTGAAGCGCAATGACCTCAACTCGGCCACCGCTCCGGTGTTCGTGCAATGCTTCGAGGTCACGCCGCTGAAAACCCTGCGGCCGCAGACGCGGGCCAGGCTGGTGCTGCTGGCCGATGCCGAGGGCGGCCCGCCCGACCTGCCAGGCGTCAAATATGCCGACCTGCTGACCGCCGAGGGCTTGAAGGCCGTGGCCGCCTATGCCGACGGCCTGGGGCCCAACTGGCGGCTGGTGGTGCCCACCGACGGCAAGACCCTGGGCGCCCCGACCCGCCTCGTCGGCGACGCCCATGCCGCCGGCCTGCAGGTGCACCCCTGGACGGTGCGGGCCGAAAACTACTTCCTGCCCGAGACCCTGCGTCGCGGCGATCCAGCGGCCGCCGATTTCCTGGCCCGCCACGGCGACTGTGAAACCGTACTGAAGGCTCTCTATGCCGCCGGGGTGGACGGCGTGTTCAGCGACTTCCCCGCCCTGGCAGTCGCGGCGCGCTGAGGCCTCTTGCGGCCGGGCTTGCAGATGTGAACAGTGCCGCCTCGTTCTGGTATCGAGGCGCTTCATGATCATCCGTCTGGCCGGCCTGACCGCCGCTCTCCTGCTGGGTGCCGCCGCGCCCGCCCTGGCCGCTGAACCGGGCAAGCTGGACGCCATCGCCAAAGAGTTTGTCGCCCTGACGCTGGAGGCCGGCGAGCGCGAGCCCGGCTATGTCGACGCCTATTATGGCCCCAAGGCCTGGGCTGAGGCCGCCAAGGCCGCGCCCCGCGCCGTGCCGGCCCTGAAGGCGGAGGCCATCCGCCTGACCGCCGCCACCAAGGCCATCCCCGATACCGCCCTGTCGCCCGACGAGCGCCGCCGCAAGGCCTTCTTGCTGGGCCAGCTGAAAGCTGCCGAAACGCGCCTGGCCATGCTGGAAGGCACGAAGTTCAGCTTCCAGGAAGAGGCCGAGGGCCTGTTTGGCGTGCGCCCGCCGCTCAAGCCGCTTTCGAGCTATGACCCGATCCTGGCCCGCATCGACAAGCTGGTCCCCGGCCAGGGCGATCTGACCGCCCGCATCGACGCCTTCCAGGCGAAATACACGATCCCCGCCGACCGGCTGGAGCCGGTGATGAAGGCCGCCATCGCCGCGTGCAAGGCGCGCACGGCGGTCTTTATCCCCCTGCCGCCCGGCGAGAAGTTCGACCTGGCCTTCGTCACCGGCAAGCCGTGGAGCGGCTACAACTGGTACAAGGGCGGGGCCCACAGCCTGATCGAGATCAATACCGACCTGCCTGTGCCGATCAGCCGCGCCGTCGATCTGGGCTGCCACGAGGGCTATCCTGGCCACCACGTGCTCAACGCCCTGCTGGAAGAGAAGCTGACCAAGGGCAAGGGCTGGGTCGAATTCTCGGTCTATCCGCTGTTCTCGCCGCAGTCGCTGATCGCCGAGGGCTCGGCCAATTACGGGATCGGCCTGGCCTTCCCCGGGGCGGAGAAGGTCAAGTTCGAGCGCGAGAATCTCTATCCGCTGGCGGGCCTGGATCCAGCGACCGCCGACGCCTACGACGCCCTGATGACCGCCAAGGCCGATCTGGCGAGCAGCGAAAACACCATCGCCGACGCCTATCTGTCGGGGAAGATGGACAAACAGGCCGCCGTCGCGGCCCTGGCCAAATACGGCCTCAACTCCGTCGCTCGCGCCGAAAAGCGCCTGAGCTTCATCGAGATCAACCGGAGCTATGTGATCAACTACAATATCGGCCAGGACATGGTCCGCGCCCATGTCGAGCGGGCGGGCAAGACCCAGGATGCCCGCTGGAAGGCGATGGCGGCGGTGATCAGCGAGCCGACGACGCCTGCGGATCTGGCGAAGTAAGATCCTCCCCCAAAAGGGGGAGGTGTCGGCGAAGCCGACGGAGGGGGAAGTCTCGGCCGAGTCATTGCCGACTTCCCCCTCCGGCCTTCGGCCGCCTCCCCCTTCAGGGGGAGGATTTAAGCCGCCTCCACCCCGAACTGCAGCCGCGCCAGGCGTGAATAGAGCCCACCGCGCGCCGAAAGCTCGGTGTGGGTGCCCTGCTCGACCACGCGGCCGTTTTCCATGACCACGATGCGGTCGGCCTTGAGCACGGTGGCCAGGCGGTGGGCGATGACCAGGGTGGTGCGGCCGCTCATGGCCGCGTGCAGGGCCTGCTGGACCAGGCGCTCGTTCTCGGCGTCCAGGGCGCTGGTGGCCTCGTCCAGCAGCAGGATCGGGGCCTGGCGCACCAGGGCCCGGGCGATGGCCAGGCGCTGGCGCTGGCCGCCCGACAGGGTCTTGGCGCGCTCGCCCACCGGGGTGTCGAAGCCCTGCGGCAGGGCGGTGAGGAAGCCCGTGGCCTGGGCCGCCTCGGCGGCGTCGCGGGCCTCGTCCTCGGTGGCGTCCTCGCGGCCGAAGCGGATATTGTCCATCGCCGTGCCCGAGAACAGCGGCGAGTCCTGGGCCACCAGGGCCATGCGGGCCCGCACCTCGGCCGGGTCGGCGTCGCGCAGATCCACGCCGTCGAGGCGGATGACGCCCTCCTGCGGGTCATAGAAGCGTAGCAGCAGCCGCAGGACGGTGCTCTTGCCCGCACCTGAGGGTCCGACCAGGGCCACGGTCTCGCCGGGCCTGACGGTCAGGTCAAAGCCGTTGAGGGCCGGCAGGTCGGGGCGACCGGGATAGGCGAACACCACGTCCTTGAAGGTGATGGCCCCCGAGGCCGGGACGGGTAGGGTCGCGGGCTTTTCCGGCGCGGCGATGCCGGGTCGCGAGTTGAGCAGGTCAGAGATGCGCTCCATCGCCCCGGCGGCCTTCTGCACGTCGCCCCAGACCTCGCCCAGGGCGCCGATCGAGCCGGCCGTCATGATCGCCAGCAGGGCGAACTGGGCCAGGGTGCCGGCGGTCATCTCGCCCGACAGCACCAGATGCGCGCCGGTCCACAGCAGCAGGGTGATCCCGCCGAAGGCCAGGACGATGACCACGGCCGTCATGCCGGCCCGCGCGCCGACCCGCTTGATCGAGGCCTGATAGGCCGTCTCGACGGCGGCTCCGAACCGGCCGGTCGAGCTTGCCTCACGCCCGAAGGCCTGCACGGTATCGAGCGCATCGAGGCTCTCGCCGGCATAGCCCACGGCGTCGGCGAAGCGGTCCTGGGCGGTCACCGACAGCTTGCGCACCTTGCGGCCGATCAGGAACATCGGGGCCAGCACCACCGGCACCATCAGCACGATGAACCCCGCCAGCTTGGGGCTGACCACGGCCATATAGCCCAGGCCGCCCAGCAGGCTGAGGCTGTTGCGCAGGGCGATGGAGGCCGACGAGCCGACCAGGGTCTCGACAATGGTCACGTCGGTGGTCAGGCGCGACAGCACCTCGCCGGTGCGGGTTTTCAGGAAATAGGCCGGATCAAGGGTCAGGGTATGGCCATAGAGCTTGCGGCGCAGATCGGCCACGACCCGCTCGCCCAGCCGGGTGACGAAGAAGAATCGCAGCGAGGTCGCCACCGCCAGCACCAGGGCCACAGCCCCCAGGCCGATGAAGGCGCTGTTGACGGCCGAGGCGGCGCCGGCCGCGAAACCCTTGTCGATCACGCCCTTGAACGCCGCCGTCAGGCCCAGCGTGGCTCCGGTGGAGAACAGCAGGAAGAAGCCGGCGGCCAGGGCGTCGCCCACATGCGCACGCACGAAAGGCAGCAGATGGGCCAGGGGCCGCACGTCCTTGCGGCGGGGCCTGCGGGCGGCGGCCTCGGCCATGCCCTGGACCAGTTCCGCCCCGGCGCCGGGGCGTCCCTCGACCGAAATCTCCCCGCCGTTCACGTCGGTCATCAACTGTCCCTTGCCAAAATCGCGTGCGTTCTTTATAGCCGCGCCTCTTCGAGGGCCACCCGCAAGGGCGTCCGCTCACCAACTTTCACACCGCCAGTCGGTTGGACCGCCCGATGAAACAAGACATTCACCCCGACTATCACTTCATCACCGTCACCATGACCGACGGCACCAGCTATCCGACCCGTTCGACCTACGGGAAAGAAGGCGCTGTGCTGGCCCTGGACATCGACCCGCGCGTTCACCCCGCCTGGACCGGCGGCAACGCCCACATGCTGGACCGTGGCGGCCGCGTCTCGCGCTTCAACGCCAAGTTCGCGGGCTTCACCAAGAAGTAAGCACTTCTCGCCGCAAGGGCGACGAAAAGCCGGCTCCGCTCTCGCGGGCCGGCTTTTTCTGTGTCCGCTATTCTGGACAACAAAAAGCCCGCCATCTCGCTTTGAGATGGCGGGCTTTTTGTTGGCGTCGATGGGGTTCGTTACCCCCCGAACGCCGCCGTCAAACGGTCGAACTGGGCCTGCACCGGGCGCGGGGCCTCTTCGGTGGCGAGCTCGACATACATGCGCTTGTCCAGGTGGCGCACCCGCTCGTACAGCCGCTCAGAGCGCTGCAGCAGATTGACCAGGCCGTAGGGCAGTTCCTCGACCGCCGCGACGGCGCCGGCGCCCTCTTCGGACAGGCGATAGCTTTCGGCGCAGGCGGCCTCGGCGGCCATCTCGCCTTCCTTGACCGCCCGTTGCACCAGCAGCCACGAGGCCACCTGCATCAGGCGGGTGGTCAGGCGCATGCTTTCGGTGGCGTAGGCCAGGGCGGCGTTGCGCGAGAGGATCTTGCTGTCATGGCGGCCCGCGCCGTCCAGATAGCCGGCGGTCTCCTCGACCAGCTGCATGCCCTCTTCGAACGTGCGGTCGAACAGCTCGGATTTCGCGAAGTCCTGGATGACCCCCGCGCGCCAAGGGGCCGCCGCGGATGCGTTCAGATCGGTCATAGGTACTCAATGCCCCTTCGAAAGGCCGCGAGAACGTCTCGCCTGGCGATGGAGCTTGCAACCCTCATGCCAAGACAATCCGTCCCGTTTCGCGACCCGCCCCCTTCGATCCAAACACGCGGAAACAAGGCAGCCTGACGCCTTAGATCCTGACTAAGGTAAATGAATTCCTAGTCGAGGCGACCAAACAGCGCATTGGCCGCGTCACGCCCGGCCCGCTTCTTGTCCAGGTGGGCCCGGGTGCGGTTGATCTCGGCCTGCAGGGCCTCAATCCGCACTTCCAGTTCGGCGACCCCATAGACATCAAGGTCCTCATGCGTCGTCTCATTCAGCGCCTGACCGCTGAAAGCACGGGGCTCGACAGGTTCCTCAAGCATGGGCTGGCCTCCCTCTGGCGTACGAACGACCCTTTTCCTCCGATCATCTGACGCCTACCAAGGGCCCAAGGCAAGACTTCAGGGAGCAGGACCATGTCGGACATGATGACCGCGATCGCCGTCGAAGGCGGCAAGGGCGGGGCCGACGCCCTGGTTGCAACCGAGCTTGAGCGTCCCGTTCCGGGTCAGGGCCAGATCCTGATCAAGGTGGCCGCCGCCGGCGTGAACCGTCCCGATCTGCTCCAGCGGATGGGTTTCTACCCCCCGCCCCCCGGCGCGCCGGTCACTTTGGGCCTGGAGGTCGCGGGCGAGGTGGTGGCCCTTGGTGAGGGTGCCGGGCGCTGGACCCTCGGCGACAAGGTCTGCGCCCTGCTGGGCGGCGGCGGCTATGCGCAATATGCCGTCGTCGATGCCCGCCACGCCCTGCCCGTGCCCGAGGGCTTCGACATGGTCCACGCCGCCGCCCTGCCCGAGACGGTGTTCACCGTCTTCGCCAATGTGTTCGAGCATGGGGCGCTGAAGGCCGGCGAGACCCTGCTGGTGCATGGCGGAACGTCCGGAATCGGAACAACGGCCATCGCCATGGCCAAGGCGGCCGGCGCCACGGTCATCGCCACCGGGCGCGGTGCCGACAAGAAGGCCACGGCCCTTGCGCTGGGTGCCGACATCGCCGTCGACACCAAGACCGAGGACTTCGCCGAGATCGCCAAGGCGGCCGGCGGCGTCGACGTGGTGCTCGACATGGTCGGGGCGGCCTATTTCGACAAGAACCTCAACGCGCTCAAGACGGGTGGCCGCATCGTCTATATCGCCGCCCTGGCCGGGCCAGTGCTGGACGTGCCGGTGATGGCCATCATGCAGAAGCGCGCCACGATCACCGGCTCGACCCTGCGTCCACGCTCGGCCGACGAGAAGGCCCGGCTGGCCGGGGAGATCGAGCGCCTCGTCTGGCCCTGGATCGCGGCGGGCAAGCTTACGCCGGTCGTGGACGCCACCTTCCCGCTGGAAGACGCGGCCAAGGCCCACGCCCACCTGGAGGCGGGCGAGCATGTGGGCAAGGTGATGCTGGTGGTTTGACGGCGCAGGGTACAGGCTGCGGCGTTGTTTCAAACGCCGTTATGCGAGACAAAGTGTCGCGTCCGCGCCGCGCCGCCTTTTTAGCGTCGTTAAACCCCTGATGTGTTTCCTGTCGCCAAGGCGGAGGATCAGCGGGAAACATGACAAGCGACAGCTTGAAACACGGCGGCGACCTTGACGCCGGGCTGCAGGCCGCTCTGGATGTCGTGCCCCAGGGATTTGCCGTCTTCGACGCGCAGGACCGTTGCGTACTCTGGAACGCTCGCTATGCCTCCCTCTGGGCGCGCTGGGGCGTGACCCTGACCCGCGATCTGCCCTTTGAACGCCTGCTGCGGGCGGGACTGGCGGCGGGACGCTATCCAGAGGCTGCTGCAGATGCAGAAGCCTGGATCGCCGAGCAACTGGCGCGCCGCCTCGATGCACGCCTCGACGAAGCCCGCATCGAGGAAATCCGCGAAGAATTCGGCGAGAACCTGCGGTTTGAGACCCGCCGCACGCCCTCGGGTGGTCTGGTCACGGTCTGCGTCGACATCACCGACCTACGCCGCCGCGAGGCGCAAGCCCTTGCGGCGCAAGGCTTCCTGGACGCCGTGATCGAAAATGTCCCGGCGACGCTGTTCGTGAAGAACGGTGATACGGGCCAGTTCATGCTGGTCAATCGGGCGGCCGAAGACCTGCTGGGCTCGCCCCGCGTCGAGCTTCTGGGAAAGACCGATGCGCACTTCTTCCCGCCGGAACAGGCCGCCTATTTTGCAGAGGTCGACCGCAAGGTGCTCGAAAGCGACGAGGTGGTCACCATCGACGAAGAGCCGCTGGATACGCCGCACGGCGGCCGGCGCTGGCTCCAGACCCGCAAGGTCGCCATCCCGGGCGAAGACGGCCGCCGCCACCTGCTGGTGATCTGCGAGGAGATCACCGAACGCAAGGCCAATGCCGCCGCCCTGGCCGAAGCCCTGAAAAAGGCCGAGGCCGCCAGCATCGCCAAGAGCGAGTTCCTGGCCAATATGAGCCACGAGATCCGCACGCCGCTGAACGGGGTGATGGGTATGGCAGAGGTGCTCAGCCGAACCCAGCTCAACGACGCCCAGCGTGAGATGATGGGGGTGATCCTCAATTCAGGCCGCACGCTGAACCTTCTGCTGAGCGATATCCTGGACCTCTCGAAGGTCGAGGCAGGCGCTCTGGAGTTGACTGAAGAGCCGCTGGACTTGCGCGAGGCCGTCACTGCCGCCGTGGCCGTCTTCCAGGCGGTCGCCGTGGACAAGGGGCTGGATTTCCAGCTCAGCTTTGCAGAGGCCTTTCAGGACCATGCGCAGGGCGACGCCCTGCGCATCCGTCAGATCATCGCCAATCTGACCAGCAATGCGGTCAAGTTCACAGACGCCGGCGCCGTATCAATCCACGCCACCACCCAGCCCACCGCCGATGGACGAGTTCTGCTGGCCGTCACGGTCAGCGACAGTGGCGACGGCTTCGACGCGGCCACCGCAGACCGGCTGTTCGAGCGCTTCCAGCAGGCCGACGGCTCGGTCACCCGCAAGGTGGGCGGCACGGGCCTTGGCCTGCCGATCGCCCGGCGACTGGCCCGACTGATGGGCGGGGATGTCGTGTGCCGTGGCGTGCCCGGCGAGGGCGCGACCTTTACCTTCCAGGCGGTGCTGTCGGTCGGACGCCGCCCCGACGTCGAAGGACCGCTCGTCAGCGAGGCCAGCTGGGCACCGGAGCGTCGCCTTCGCGTCCTGTTGGCCGAAGACCATCCGACGAACCAGAAGGTTATTCGCCTGATGCTGGCCGATGCCGCCGAAGTCACCGTGGCGGCCGATGGTCAGGCTGCGCTCGAGGCCTTCGAGGATGAGGAATTCGACGTCGTCCTGATGGACACCCAGATGCCGGTGATGGACGGCCTGGCCGCCACCGCCGCGATCCGCGCCCGCGAAGCGCGGCTCAGCGCGCGCAGAACACCAATCGTTTCCCTGACCGCCAATGCTATGCCCCACCAGGTGCAGGCCTGCCTGACCGCCGGTGCGGACTATCACCTGGCCAAGCCCGTCAGCATCCATGCCTTGTTCGCGATCCTGACCACGGCCATCAACGACAGCCGGCAAGACAGGCGCTCGACGGGCGCCATGCATGGCCCCTGCGACGCCGGCGCCGATGCCCTCTCCATCCCCCGTTCCCTTTCCGAACGAACCGGATTATAGGTCCAAGCTGAACATCCCGCCCGGCCGAAAGGTCGGGCGCCGTCATTTCTGGAGGACCGCATGTCCGACATCCTGATGCCCAAGGCGACGGCCGTCTGGCTCGTGGACAACACATCGTTGAGCTTCGAGCAGATCGCTGACTTCTGTAATCTGCACCCGCTGGAAGTGCGCGGCATCGCCGACGGCGAAGTGGCGCGCGACATTCGCGGCGCCGATCCGATCGGCAACGGCCAGTTGACCCGCGAAGAGCTGGACAAGGCACAGGCCAACGACCTGTACCGCATGAAGGCTCAGGTCAGCCGCCATGCCGAACTGCTGAAGCCGCAGAAAAAGGCTCCGCGCTACACGCCCGTGTCGCGCCGCCAGGACCGCCCGGACGCCATCGCCTGGTTCCTGCGTCACCACCCCGAGGTGACCGACGCCCAGATCTCCAAGCTGCTGGGCACCACCAAGTCGACCATCGACCAGGTGCGCCAGCGCTCGCACTGGAACGCGGCCAACATCAAGCCGGTCGATCCGGTGACCCTGGGCCTGGTCGGCCAGCTGGAGCTGGACGCCCTGGTCAAGAAGGCCGCCGAGAAGAAGGCCAAGGATGACCTGAAGAAGGGCATCCTGCCGGAAGATCCCACCCTGCGCCCCGCTTCGGAGACCGGCGTCGTCGAGACTCCCGAGGAGGACGAAGAGGCCGCTTACCGCAAGTCGCGGGCCGAGCCCAAGGCCGAGGACGTGTTCGGCAAGTCGACCTACGTGGCCGACGACGAAGACGAGGACGACGAAGACTAAAGACCCTCTGGTCAGCAAAAAGCCCATCCCGTTTCCGACGGGATGGGCTTTTCATTACGAGTCTAGAGCGCGTTCCGAAAAGTGGGAACCGGTTTTCGGAATAAAACGCGCGTGAAAACAAAAGCCTAGAACGGCTGATCTGATTCCATCAGATCAACCGCTCTAGTGTATCCGGGCCCTCAGCCCTTCTATCTCTTCCTTCAACCTGAGCTTCTGCCGCTTGAGTTCCCTAAGTCGGGTACCGTCACTGGCGGGACGCTTGGTCTCCTCCTGAATCGTGCGATCAAGGCTCTCGTGACGGGTTCCAAGCTCGCGGATACGGGATTCGATGGCCATGGCTGTCGGCTCCTTGCTGGTTGATGCAAAAGCAGTGAACACCCGCTGCGCCTCGCTGTCAGATCACATATGGTTGCACGCGGCGCCGCTTGACGTGGCGACCCTTCATCCCGTGCCGGACGATTATTCACCATGTCGGACCTTCCCAAGACCGCCGACCGCCCCAGACTGATCGTCGGAATCTCCGGCGCCTCGGGGGTGGTCTATGGCCTGCGCGCCCTGGACGCCTGTCGCGAACTGGGCGTCGAGAGCCATCTGGTGCTGTCGAAATCGGCCGCCCTCACCCTGTCGCAAGAGACCGACCTGGCGGTCTCTGAGGTCAACGCCATGGCCGACGTCGTGCATCGCGCCGCCGATGTGGGCGCGGCCATCGCGTCCGGATCGTTCCGGACCCTGGGCATGGTGATCGCCCCGTGCTCGGTGCGGACCATGAGCGAAATCGCCAGCGGCGTAACGTCTTCGCTGCTGACGCGGGCCGCTGACGTGGTGCTGAAGGAACGCAAGACCCTGGTCCTGATGGTGCGCGAAACACCCCTGCATCTGGGCCACCTGCGCACCCTGACCAAGCTGTCGGAGATGGGCGCGGTGATCGCCCCGCCCCTGCCGGCCTTTTACGCCAAGCCTGCCAGCATCGCCGAAATGGTCGACCAGTCGGTCGGCCGGGTGCTCGACCTGTTCGATCTCAACTGGCGGCCGGTGAAGCGCTGGGGCGAGGACATCGCCACCATCACCGGCGGCGGTGCAGACAAGGGTGAGGGTTAAGATCATGGACCTGTGGACCTGGGCCCTGGACGTCTATGCGCGTCAGGATGTCGCAGAGGCCTGCCTCAGCTTGCAGGACGCGCACGGCCAGAACGTGCCCTACCTGCTTTGGGCGGCCTGGGCGGCCGGCGAGGGCCGGCAGGCCGACGCCAAGGCCGCAGCCCTGCTGATGAAGCGCTGGGACGCCGAGGTGGGGGCCCCGCTGCGCGGCGTGCGCCGGGCCTTGAAGCCGACTCGCCCCGAGATCGCCGACGACGCCCGCGAGGGCCTGCGCGAAGCGATCAAGGGCGTCGAACTGCAGGGCGAACGCGTGCTGATGCAAGGTCTGGAGGCCCTGTGCGGCCCGCCCGGCGCGCCGGTCGACTGCCTGGACGCTCTGAAACGCGCCGCCACCGCCTCGGGCGACCCACCGCGGACCAGCGCCCTGGAGCGGCTGGCCAAGGCCCTGACGTGAAAACCTTTACGAGCGGTCAGCCTTTGCTATCTATCACGACAGACGACAGACAGGTGGGGAGCGTCCATGAGCGATGACACGTCCATGAACGACGACGAACCGTCGGACGAATCCGACGTCGCCATCGAGCGTCGCCTGGCCGTGCTGCGTGAGGAGCATCAGGATCTGGACGCCGCCGTCCAGGCCCTGGAAGAGCGGACCCAGCCCGACATGCTGCAGATCGCCCGGTTGAAGAAGAAAAAGCTGGCCCTGAAGGACAAGATCGGCCGGCTTGAAGACCTGCTGATGCCTGACATCATCGCCTGATCAGGCGGCCAGGTTGGCCTCAAGCGCCCGCACGCCGTTCAGCAGGCGGGCCGGGGTAATCGGCTTTTCGAGACGGGCGTCCGCCCGCTCGTCGTCGCGCATCCGCGAAGGATCGATGGCCGAGGCCAGCAGGGTCGCAGTCAGCGCGCCACGCCGCTCGCGCACGGCCCGGATCAGCTCGCCGCCGGTCATGTGGGGCATGTAGAAGTCGGTGATCACCAGATCCGGCTCGAAGCTGTCCAGGTGGGCCAGCGCCTCTACGCCGTCCCGGCACAGCAGAACCTCGAATCCGGCCTCGGTCAGCGTGATCTCGTAGATCGTCGCCAGAAGCGGATCGTCTTCGGCGATCAAAATACGCTGCATCCTCCCCCCCAGGCGCTCCAGGCCTCTAGACCAAGCTAATTGGCTTAATAGATGATGAATTGCGTAGCTTGCAGGGGTGCGAGAGTCCCCGTGCGAAATGTCGCAGAAGACCAGAGGTGGCGCCGCTGACCTTGCTGTCGGATCAGGGGCTCAGGCCTGGCGGCGCTTGCTGAGAAACATCGCCGCATCAGCTTCGGCCAATGCGACCTCGGGATCAGAGCCAGGCTGGATCTCACGCACGCCCCACGAGATGTGCAGCGGCGCAGACCACTCACCAAACTGCACAGGCGTGTCCTGCACGGCGGCGGCCAGGCTGGCAGCCTTGGACAGGGCAGTGTCCCTGTCGGCCTGGGCCAGCAGCACGGCAAACTCGTCGCCCCCCATCCGGCCCACAATGTCGCTCTCGCGCACATTGGCCAGAAGGCGACTGGCCACGGCCTGCAGGGCGGCGTCGCCGGCCGCATGGCCGAAGCGGTCATTGACGGTCTTGAAGCCGTCCAGGTCGAAGAACACGACGCTGGCGGGCGAGCCATAGCGCTGGGCGAAAGCCGCCACCCGCTTCATTTCGCGCAGGAAGGCCCGGCGATTGAGCACCGGGGTCAGCACGTCCTGATCGGCCAGCCCCTGGGCCTCGTTGAGGCGCAACTTGAGGCGCGAGACCTCGCCCCGCAGATCGTCGATCTCGGTCATCAGGGTCGACAGGGCTTCCTGGACCTGTGGGGTCAGATCGGCGGCCGTCAGGCCCAGAAAGGCGGCGCTGTCGGTGGAAGTGGTCTCGCGCACCGCGACCTGGGCCCCCGCACGGGCCAGGGCCCGCTTGCGGATGGCGGCGAAGGGTTCTGTCCGGGCGCCGGAAATTTTCATGACCAGGGGGAATCGTCCATTGTGCAGTTATGGTTAATTCTTAACGGGAACGGCGTTCGGCGCAATCGGGCTGCGTTTTCGCCGCAGGCGCGCGGCCCCATGGCCGGGGCTGTGCCCGATTCCCGGGCGTAGGCGCGTTTTGGACTTGCACTGGCGTCATGGACGCGCATACGGGGCGGCTTTTCAGGCTCCGCCGCCGTCAAGGGGACCTCGACGCAGATGCCAACCACCTCGCCGCCCCTCTCGCCTCCCGTCGCCATTATCATGGGCAGCCGCTCCGACTGGCCCACCATGAAGGGCGCCGCCGACGCACTGGACAGCCTGGGCGTGGCCTATGAGGCCAAGGTTATCTCGGCCCACCGGACGCCCCAGCGCCTGTTCGACTTCGCCACGGGCGCGCAGGCTGCCGGCTTCAAGGTGGTGATCGCGGGGGCCGGCGGCGCGGCGCACCTGCCCGGCATGGCGGCCTCGATGACCAACCTGCCGGTGCTGGGCGTGCCAGTGCAGTCCAAGGCCCTCAGCGGCCTGGATTCCCTGCTGTCCATCGTCCAGATGCCGGGCGGCGTGCCGGTCGCCACCCTGGCCATCGGCGAGGCGGGGGCCAAGAACGCCGGCCTGCTTGCCGCCCAGATCCTGGCCCTGTCCGACCCCGACCTGGCCGGGCGACTGGCCGCCTCGCGCCAGGCCCAGACCGACAGCGTCGCCGAAAGCGTCGAGGACTGATCCGCACATGAGTGACGCAAATCCAGGCAAGGGGGCCTTCCCCCTCGTTCCGGGCTCGACCATCGGCATCCTGGGCGGCGGACAGCTGGGCCGCATGCTGGCCCTGGCCGCCGCACGCCTCGGCTTCGACGTGGTGATTCTGGACCCCGAGGAAAACAGCCCCGCCGGCCGGGTCGCCGCCCGCCAGATCGTCGCCGCCTATGACGACCGCTGGGCGCTGAAACGCCTGGCCGAGGCCTGCGACGTGGTCACCTACGAGTTCGAGAACGTGCCGGCCGACACCGTGGCCGAGCTGACCGCCCTGGGCTGCGTCGTGGCACCGGGGGCCAAGGCCCTGGCCGCCGCTCAGGACCGGGTCGTGGAAAAGAGCTTCCTGGCCGAGATCGGCGTGCCCACCGTGGCCTTCGCCGCCGTCCAGGACAGCGAGACGCTTGCCGCCGCCGTCGGCAAGATCGGCGCACCGTCCCTGCTGAAAACCCGCCGCGAGGGCTATGACGGCAAGGGCCAGGCCTGGATCCAGCGGGCCGGCGACGCCGAGGCTTCGTTCGACAAGATCGGCCGCCAGTCGGCGATCCTGGAGGCACCGGCCGACTTTGGGCGCGAGCTGTCCGTCATCGCCGCCCGTGGCCGCGACGGCGAGATTGCCTGCTATCCGCTGTCGGAAAATCACCACGAGGGCGGCGTCCTGCGTCGCACCGTCGCCCCGGCCCGGGTGACGCCCCAGACCCGCGACCAGGGCGAGGCCATAGCCGCAAAGATCCTGACCGCTCTGGACTATGTCGGCGTGATTGGCGTGGAACTGTTCGAACTGGCCGGCGGCAAGCTGCTGGTCAACGAGTTCGCCCCTCGCGTCCACAATACAGGCCACTGGACCCAGGACGGCTGCGAAGTCGACCAGTTCGAGCAGCATATCCGCGCCGTGGCCGGCTGGCCTCTGGGCCCGACCCAGCCCCTGGCCCATGTCGAGATGACCAACCTGCTGGGTGCTGACGTCGAGGCCTGGAAGAAGCTGGCCGGCGAGCCCGAGACCCGCGTTCACCTCTACGGCAAGGGCGAGGCCCGCCCGGGTCGCAAGATGGGGCATGTGAATAGGTTGCGCGGGCTGAAGGACTAGAAATCCCTCTCCCCTTGCGGGTGTTTGGACCGGAGACATCCGTGACAGGTGTTCGGAGACATCCGTGACACATTTTCCGATCTCAGAGGGAGGTCGGGATGCCGTTCACGGGGGTGTCTGCGATGGATCGCAAACGGGAGTTTGTACGGCTAGCCTTGGTTGAAGGCTGTAACAGGCGGGAGCTTTGCCGGCGGTTCGGGGTCAGCGCGACACTGGGCTACCGGCTCCTGGCGCGCTATCGGGAGCAAGGCGATGCGGGTCTTGAGGCGCGATCTCGCCGACCGCGGACCTCGCCCCGGCGCACGGAGACGGCGGTTGAGGATGCGACGCTTCAGGTCCGTGCGGAGCATCCGGCCTGGGGTGGCCGCAAGATCGCGGCGGTGCTGCGGCGTGAGGGGCTTGAGGCTCCGGCCCCCTCGACGGTGACCCAGATCCTGCGCCGGGGTGGTGTGGCGCTGGGCGGTGAAGGCGGCGGCGCTCAGCCTTTCATCCGCTTCGAGCATCCCCAGCCCAACGATCTGTGGCAGATGGACTTCAAGGGCCATGTGGCCCTGGGCTCAGGGCGACTGCATCCCCTGACGGTGCTGGACGACCACTCGAGGTTTGCCGTGGTCTTGGCCGCCTGCGCCAACCAGAAGACCCAGACCGTCAAGGATCAACTGATCCAGGCCTTTACGCGCTATGGTCTGCCCTGGCGCATCGCCACCGACAACGGCTCGCCCTGGGGCAACGGCCCCGGCGATCCCTACACCCCGCTGGGCGTGTGGCTGATCGAGCTGGGCGTGCGCATCAGCCACTCCCGGCCCTATCATCCCCAGACCTTGGGCAAGGACGAGCGCTTCCATCGCACCCTAAAGGCCGAGGCCCTGAGCGCGCCCTTCGAGACCCTCGACCATGCGGCCCGCGCGCTCGATCACTGGCGCGACATCTACAATCTGGTCCGGCCTCACCAGGCCCTGGACATGGCGGTTCCCGTCGATCGCTACCGACACAGTCCAAGGCCCTACCAGCCCGTCATCCCGCCCTTCGAGTACGGACCCGACGACCAGGTTCGCCGGGTCCAGCAAGGGGGCCATCTCAGTTTTGCCAACCGTCCGCTCAAGGTCCCAAAAGCCTTCGCTGGAAAAGCTGTCGCCCTGCGAGCCACCCAGACCGATGGCGTCTTCGACGTCTTCTTCCAGACCCAACGTCTCAAAACCATCGACCTGAGGACCGCAAAATAGCATCCTCAACCTGTCACGGATGTCTCCGAACACCTGTCACGGATGTCCCCGGTCCAAACAGCGGGAGAGGATGGCCCGCAGGGCCGGGTGAGGGGTCGCTCGGGCCTTTCCGACAGGCCTTTCAACCCCTCATCCGTCCGCTGCGCGGCCACCTTCTCCCGCAAGGGGAGAAGGAAGATACTGAGGAGCCCCTCACGTCCCAACAAGCGATCATCGGCCTGATCGGCGGCATGAGCTGGGAAAGCTCGCCCCAGTACGACCGGCTGATCAATGAGGCGGTGCGCGCCCGGCTGGGCGGGGTGGCCTCCGCGCCACCCTGATGTGGTCGTTCGACTTCGCCGAGATCGAGGCCCTGCAGCATCAGGGCCGCTGGCCGGAGCTGCCCCGATTCCTGACCTCACTCCGCCTCGTCCGGTCCCGCCAGGTCCTCTGCGTCGAAGGCGTAGTCCAGGAGGTCGCCCGGCCGGCAGTCCAGGGCCGCGCAGAGGCGGGCCAGGGTGCGGAAGCGGATACCCTTGACCTTGCCGGAGCGGAACAACGACAGCTGGGTCTCGCTGAGGCCGACCTCGGTCGCCAGATCCCGGGCCTTCAGGCCCTTGGAGATGATCAGGGCGTCCAGGGTGACGCGGACAGGCATCAAATCATCTCGTCGAGTTCAGCCTGGGCCGCCAGCGCCTGGTCCATGACCCGGCCCAGCAGGAACAGCGCGCCACCGATCATGCCCAGCGTCATGCCGGGCACGTCGAAGTGCAGATAGCCGCCCTTGGCCTGGCCGACCAGCCTGACGAGGTTGCTGACGACGAACACGCTGGCCAGGCCGCCGATCCCCAGGGCCAGGCCGACGCGGCGCAGGGCCGGGGGCAGGGTGGCCTGGATCAGCCGGCCCTTGGAAAGATCGCCCATCGCCCGGCCGATCGACCAGACGCCGAACAGATAGCAGACGGCAGGCAGGCTCGTGATCGTCGAGGCCACGACGGCGCCGGGCCCCGGCCAGCGCTTGTGCAGCAGCACCATCAACAGCGGGAAGATCCAGGCCATCAGCGCCAGCAGGGCGCCGACGCTGACGACCATGAAGATCGCCAGGCCGCGGAACTGCCCGCAGCGGCGGCGGAAATGGTCGATGTCGCTCTGACTCAAGAGGCCTCTCCTGGGGCGCGGATTGTGACGTGTCTTTAATCTTGACTTAAAGACGCGCACTCCGCAACTTTATCTTAGAGTTAAACGAAACGAGGCCGACGCTGATGCCCGCCGCCATTGAAACCGAAGGCCTGACTCGCCGCTTCGGCCGCCATCTGGCCGTCGATGGCGTGACCCTGACCGTGCCCGAGCGGGCCGTATACGGCTTTCTGGGCCGCAACGGCGCGGGCAAGACCACGACCTTGAAGATGGTTTTGGGCCTGATCCGGCCAACGGCGGGACACGCGCGGATCTGTGGCGTCGACGTCGCCCGGGACCGCCTTACGGCGGCGCGCAAGGTCGGGGCGCTGCTGGAGGCGCACGGCCTCTACGCCAATCTGACGGGGCGCGAGAACCTGGCCTTGACCGTCTCCCTGCTGGGCCTGCCGACGAGCGAGATTGATCGGGTGCTGGAGGTGGTCGAGATGCGTCCCGACGCCGGGCGCAAGGTCGCGGGCTATTCGCTGGGTATGCGCCAGCGGCTGGGCCTGGCGCGGGCCATGCTGGGCGCACCGCCGGTGCTGGTGCTGGACGAGCCGACCAATGGCCTGGATCCCGACGGCATTGCCGACATGCGCCGCTTCCTCAAGAGCCTGCCCGAGCGGACCGGGGCCACGGTGCTGCTGTCCAGCCATCTGCTGGGCGAGATCGAGCAGACCGTCACCCATGTGGGCATCGTCAACGCCGGGCGCCTGGTCCTGGAGGGCGAATTGGCGCGGCTGAAGGCCGACCTCGCGCCCGAGATCCTGTTGCGCACCGGCGATGACACGCGCGTCGTCCCACTGCTGCTGGCGCGAGGCTATGCGCCCGTCGCCGCCGAGGGCGGCCTGTCGGTGGCCGTGCGCGCGGGTCAGGATCCCGACCAGGCCGTGGCTGAGCTGGCCCGGATCCTCGTCGAGAGCGGTGCGGCCGTCTTCGCGATCGGGCCTCGGCCGCGATCGCTGGAGGACATCTACCACCGCGTCGCCACCTCCCCTGCCGCTCAAGCCGAGGCCGCCTGATGCTCGCGACCCTGTCCGTCGAAATCCGCAAGCTGAACCGCTCTCTGGCCCTGGTGCTGGCCCTGGCGGCGCCCAGCCTGATCGCGATCTTTCTGTTCTTCAACGTCTTGAGGGCCAAGCGCGGCGTGCCCTGGGACTACCTGCTGCAGGGCTCGGCCGGGGTCTGGGCGTTCTTCATGCTGCCCATGAGCGTCACCGCCCTGACCGCCCTGATCGCCCATATGGAGCATGGCCCGCGCGCCTGGGATCACCTGCGCGCCCTGCCGGTCCCGCGCTGGCAGATCCACGCGGCCAAGGCGATCTGCGTCATCGCCATCGTCGCGGCGATGAGTGTGCTGAACCTTCTGCTCTCGGCCGGGGCGGTCACTGTCGCCGGAGCGCTGAAGCCGGACGCCGCCGCCACCGGCACGCCCGACGTGGCACGCTGGGCGTTGGTGCTGGCCAAGATGATGGCCGCCTCGCTCCTGATGATCGCGCTTCAGCTGTGGACGGCCCTGCGCTTCCCCAGCTTCGTGCCGGCCCTGGCGCTCGGCATCGGCGGGACCTTCTTCTCGGTGGTCGCCACGGCGGCCAAGGCGGGCGTCTACTTCCCCTGGCAGATGCCGTTCAACATGATGGCGGACCAGACCTGGCGCGTGACCACGGCCCTGTCCCTGGGCGGAGGTCTGGGCCTGGTGGTCCTGATCCTGGCCATCGTCCATCTGGCGCGGCGCGAGGTTTTGTAAGGCCGCGCCGGCCTGCTAGAGCGTTAGTCGGCGACGTGGAGCAAGCATGACCGACCAAGCCCTGATCGGCCTCATAGGCGGTATGAGCTGGGAAAGCTCGGCCCAGTACTACCGGCTGATCAACGAGGCGGTGCGCGCGCGGCTGGGCGGCGTGGCCTCGGCCCGTACCCTGATGTGGTCGTTCGACTTCGCCGAGATCGAGGCCCTGCAGCATCAGGGCCGCTGGCCGGAGCTGTCGCGACGCCTGGCCGACGCGGCGCGGGCCCTGGAGGCCGGCGGGGCCGACTTTCTGGTGCTGTGCACCAACACCATGCACCGCGAGGCCGACACCATCGAGGCCGCCGTCCACATTCCCCTGCTGCACATCGCCGACCCGACCGCCGAGGCGATCAAGGCCGCCGGCCTGACCCGCGTGGGCCTGCTGGGCACGGCGTTTACAATGGAGCAGGACTTCTATCGCGGCCGGCTGGAAAAGCGCCACGGGCTGGAGGTGCTGGTCCCCGAGGCCGACGACCGCAAGGCCGTCCACGACATCATCTACAACGAGCTGGTGGCCGGCCAGGTGCTGGAGACGTCACGCGAGATCTATCGCGGCGTAATCGCCCGGCTGGTCGAACGCGGGGCCCAGGCGATCATCCTGGGCTGCACAGAGATCATGCTGCTGGTCTCGCAGGCCGACAGCGCTGTGCCCCTGTTCGACACCACCACCCTGCATGCGATGGCGGCCGTCGACCGGGCGCTGCAAGACACGCCCTAACTCGACGGATCGCCGGGCGTCGTCACCTTGAAGCCCCGGGCGCGAAGCCGGTCCAGAACGCCGTCTTCGGCGACCAGTCCACGGATCGAGAACAGCGCCACCGCATGGCCCGGTGTCTTCATGGCCTCGCTCAGGGCGTTGACCTCGTCATTGAGACTGCGTTGTTGCATGTCGGCCATGCCCGGCATCGACCGCATGCAGCGCTGGAAGTTGCGCGGCCCGACGATGGCGCCGCGCACATCGCCCTGCGCCCAGGCGCGGGCGGCAGCCTGGGTGGCGGCAGTTCCGGCCTCGACTTCGCTGAGCATGCCCTCCAGGCACAGCTTGCCCGCCTCGGCAGAGTGCTCGCGCACCACGGTCTTGACCATCGGCATGGCCTTGTAGACCCCGGCGGGGCGCGACTTGACCTTGCGCTTGCGGGCCAGGCGCTCGATCGTGCGCTCCGGTTCGCCGCCGTCCAGGCCGGACTTCTTCTGGTAGTCGATGCCGATCATCATGCCCGCGCCCAGCGGGCTCCATTCGCTATAGCTGTCAGGCGCCTTGCCCAGCTGCGTGCGGACCCTGGCCAGGCGGGGTGCCAGCTCCGGCGCGATCTGATCAAGCGGCACGTCGGACTTCAGCTTGCCAAACAACCGCAGCAGGGCGGGAATGTCGGTGAGGCCCGCCTTGCCGACCGGCGGCATGATCAGCGCAAAGGCGCCGTTCAGACGTCGATCCAGCACCGAACTGTCCCAGGCCATGCCCTTGGGCATCGCGGCCAGCGTGCCCAGAACATAGATCGTGGTGTCGGCGTCCGACACCTTCCACCAGGCCGGGCCGGGCAGGCGGGCGTTGACGACCAGTTCCTCGACCACATTGGCCTCGGGATCCTCGACGACCTGGGCGTGGGCGGCGAGCGGAGCCACCGTGAGGGCGGCGATCAGGCAGAGACGTTTCATGCGCGCACCGTGGCGTGATCCTTGCGGCGAAAGCTTGGCCGGGATGACCCTGTGAAGGATCATGGCGCCGGATCCCCCGGCGTGGTGACCGTAAAGCCCCTGACGCGCAACTGCTCCAGAACGCCGTCTTGCGCGAGCAGAGAGCGCAGTTCGATCACGGCCACCGCCTTGCCGGGGGTCTTCAGCGCAGCACCGATGGCCTTGACCGCGTCGTCGCGGCCATCGCGCAGTTCGCGGGCGATCGACGGGGTCGAGGCCAGGCAGCGCTGAAAGCCTCGATCGGCGGAAACCACCGTGCGCACCTCGCCCCGAGCCCAGGCCTCTGCCAGGCGCTTGATCCCGCCATCGCCGTTCTCGGCCTGGCGAAGGCCCGCATCCAGGCACAGCTGCTGCAACGGCTCGGGCGCCTGGGCCAGGCTCTTCACGGCGCCGACCAGGCTATAGTCCGGCAATTTCTGGATGCGGGGGCGCTTGGCCAGCGAGCTGTCCTTGGCGATGTCGCGGATCCGCTCGGTGACGCCGCCCAGGCTGATCGAAACATTGCCGCCGTCCTGGGCGTTGGCGACCAGGAAACCCGCGAACGCCGGCTTGATCTCGTCCATGCTTTCGGGCTTCTCCTTCATGGTCGCCAGCCGCGCCTCCAGCCGCGCCCGCAGCTCGGGCGGCAGGGTCTGGCGCATCGGCTGGTCCATGATGAAAAGCTTGCGGCCGCCCACCGCCAGGGCAATGATCCGCACCACGCTGATATCGGCCTCCTGGCCCATGATCAGCACATTGGCCCCGTCCAGCCGGCGCTTGAGCACAGACTCGTCGACCTCAAGCTTCGACGGGGTCATGGCCGGAACGCCCAGCACATAGACGGTGGTGTCTGCGTCGGAGACCTTCCACCAGGCCGGGCCGGGCAGACGGGCGTTGACGACCAGTTCCTCGACCAGATTGGCCTCGGGATCGACCCGTTTGAGGTCGATGGGCCCCGAAGCGTCCACGGCCTGCTGGGCGAAGGCAGGGGGAGCAGTCACAAGCGCCAGGCTGGCGGCGGCGGCGAAGGCGGCGAAACGTCCGGTCGTCACTATGTAGGGTCCTCGAAGGCGGGCGGAATCGATCTAGGATCGCCCGTCGTTTCCAGTTGGACCGGGCCAAGCGGGGTCGGTCAAATTACGATGACGCAATGCGGGCCCTGGTCCGACGAGAGTTCCGACCATGCCCATCCGCCGCCTGCCGCCCGAGACCGTCAACCGCATCGCCGCCGGCGAGGTGGTGGAGCGGCCCGCCAGCGCCATCAAGGAACTGGTCGACAACGCCATCGACGCCGGTGCCACGCGCATCGAGGTGGAGGCCCATGGCGGCGGCCTGACCCGCATCCTGGTGGCCGATGACGGCTGCGGCCTTTCGGCCGAAGAGCTGCCGGTGGCCATCGAGCGTCACGCCACCTCCAAACTGGCCCCCGACGCGCAGGGCCTGTGGGACCTGCTGGCCATCCACACCATGGGCTTTCGGGGCGAGGCCCTGCCCTCGATCGGCTCGGTGGCGCGCCTGTCGATCAGCTCGCGCGCCAAGGGTGCCAGCGAGGCCCACGCCATCCTGGTCGAGGGCGGGCAGGTGGGCGAGGTGACCCCCGCCGCCTTCCCCGGCCCGCACGGGGCCCGGATCGAGGTGCGCGACCTGTTCTACGCCACCCCCGCCCGGCTGAAGTTCATGAAGTCCGAGCGCTCCGAGGCCCTGGCGATCACCGAGGAGATCAAGCGCCAGGCCATGGCCCATGAGGCGGTCGGCTTCTCGCTGGACATCGACGGCCGCCGAACCTTACGCCTGCCACCCGAGCATCCGGGACCGCAAGGGCGCCTGGCGCGTCTGGCCGCCGTGCTGGGCCGCGACTTCCAGGACAACGCCATCGAGATCGACCAGACCCGCGACGGCGTGCGCCTGACCGGCTTTGCGGGCCTGCCGACCTATAACCGTGGCAACGCCGCCCACCAGTATCTGTTCGTGAACGGACGACCCGTGCGCGACCGGCTGCTGCAGGGCGCCCTGCGCGCCGCCTATGCCGACTTTCTCGCCCGTGACCGCCACCCGACGGCGGCCCTCTATGTGTCGCTGGAAACCACCGAGGTCGACGTCAACGTCCACCCCGCCAAGGCCGAGGTGCGGTTTCGCGATCCGGCCCTGGTGCGCGGCCTGATCGTCGGGGCCCTGCGTCACGCCCTGGCCGGGGCCGGCCACCGGGCCTCGACCACGGTAGCGACCCAGGCGCTGGACAGCCTGCGCGCCGAGCAAGGCGGCAGCCTCCTGGGCGGCTACCGGCCCCAGAGCTTCCAGCCTGGCCCGTCTGCGAGCGGCTTCTCGGCCTGGCGCGAGGGCGGCTGGGCACCGCCGCGTCCGCAGGTGCTGCCGGGGCTCTCGGACGTCTCGGCGCGGGTCGAGCCGGGGTTGGGCGATGGACTGGCCGACGCGGTGCGCGGCGTCTATGAACGCAGCGACGGTTCATATCATCAGCCTGCGGATGGATATGCCACTCAGGCGCCCTTCGACCCGGTCGACTTCCCGCTGGGCGCTGCGCGGGCTCAGGTGCACGAGACCTATATCGTCGCTCAGACCCGCGACGGCATGGTCATTGTCGACCAGCACGCCGCCCACGAGCGCCTGGTTTATGAGCGGATGAAGCACGAGATGGAGGCCGGCGGCGTGGCCCGCCAGACCCTGCTGCTGCCCGAGGTGGTCGATCTGGACCCAGCCGAGGCCGAGCGGGTCATCGCCCGCGCCGAGGAGCTGGCGGCCCTGGGCCTGGTCATCGAGAGCTTCGGCCCCGGCGCGGTACTGGTGCGCGAGACCCCCGCCCTGCTGGGCAAGACCGACGCGGCGGGTCTGGTGCGCGACATCGCCGACGACCTGGCCGAGAACGGCCAGGCCCTGGCGCTGAAGGAGCGACTGGAAGAGGTGTGCTCCACCATGGCCTGCCACGGCAGCGTCCGCGCCGGCCGCCGCCTGAACGGTGCCGAGATGAACGCCCTGCTGCGCGAGATGGAGGCCACGCCACATTCCGGCCAGTGCAACCACGGCCGCCCCACCTATGTGGAGCTGAAGCTGGCCGATATTGAGCGGCTGTTCGGCAGACGGTAGGGGGATGCGAAACTAGCCGATGCCGGTCCAACGCCGAATTTGGTCAGCGTCGAAGGCTACGCCGGCATGCCAGTCGCCCTCGCCGTCTAGGTAGTGGGCGACACCGTGTGGACCAGCTCGTTGAATGACCTTCATGCCTACCCTTTCGACAAGCGGACTAATGTTATCGTTGTCGACTAGCCAACGCTCGTAACCCTTGATCGCTGGCCCGCCCAGATTGATCACCCATTCGTAGCCACGAAACGAGAGCGCGAAGTAGTGCTCACCCTGCCTAGTGCCGAAGATGTCGTAACTGAAGCCTGCTTGCACCCAAGTGTCGCTCTCGGGGAGGTGCATATAGGTAAGTTCAGGAGCGATCACGCGCTCGGCAAAAGGCCATTGACCGGAAACACAGGTTCCGCGCCGCGCCCAGGTGCGGATCGCATCCCAGTGGGGGTGATCGACCAGATTGTCGATTGCGGTATCGCCCCCCCAGAACTGACGCTGCGCCAGAGCCTCAAAGGCCATCTTGGCTAGGAAGCGAGACATCTCGCGTTTGGGTGGTTTGAAGGTCTCGCTAAAAACGAGAACCGGGCCTGGGTCCGCTTTTAACGCCGTGGCGACGAAGGTGTCAGCCCGCTCGCGATCGCTGAATCGCTCCAGCTTTATCTCGGGCGTGCCATTAGGTGAGAGCCGCAGCCCAATCGGAATACTCGACCCTAAAAGCTCGCCTCGCCAGTAAGGCATATCCCCTCGCTTGTTTGGGATCTGCCACCGTGCGCGAAGATTTCGGAACGACTCGTGCTCTAGGATCGGCGCCTCAACCTTGCGGGCGAAATAGTTGTTGCAGGGATCGCATACAGTACCCGGTGCTAGGACACGGTTTCGGTTGCCGAGACTTTCGGGCAAAATGTGCTCGACGCTTCTGCTCCCCGCAGAATTGGCCTTGCAGAATAGACAGCGTTCCATGGCTCTCTCACTACTCCTCGGCGGCCCATTTCGGCGACACCTCGACGATGACGTTTTTGACTAGCGATTTGACACCGCGCTCGTCGATCTGGACATAGTAAGGGTTAGTTGTCTCACGAGCGTCTAGCGTGACGTCCCGGATTTCATGGAGACCGCAGGTCAGAAGTTCAGCAGCTTCCAAATCGAACAAGGCAATGTTGAAACGGTCCGCGCCGAACGCCGTGCGATAGGCTACTCCATCGAACCCTTCGGCCCGAAACATCTCGGCGATCACTTGGGTGGCAGCATAGTCCGCGCGATTATCGTCGCGCGTGACCGGCGCCCTAAAAGCACGTGCCAAATGCCCCCAGACCGCCTTTGATCGCTCGTCGGCTGAAGGCTCGTCTTCGTCCAGATAAATGTTGAGCTTATCAATATCGCGTGTGCAATCGACAACTCGGACATCACGACGAAGCCCAAACGTTCCTACTGAAACCAGCGAGCCGATCCAGGGTCGCACTTCAGCCATGGCGGTGTGCTTGTCGCCGGCCATGTAAAAGCATGGAATCCCCTTCGAATTGACCCTGCCTTCACTTGCGCGGTTTGCAAGCGGTGTCATCCGGTCAGGCAAGGCGGGACTAGGCACATAGTCCTCAAGGTCAGGTTCGAAGACATCGTTGTGAGCAACCTGGGCGCGGTAGAAATGCCGCCCGACAGAGAATGTGTGAACTCGGTCGCGACTTTGCCTTAGCAGCAGGCGTAGGAACTGCTCAGTTTCCGGCGAACGGACGTAACGCCAGCCTCTGGCGACTTCTTGCTGGAACCGCCAGAAACTACGCCAAGATGAAAACGACTCGTCATCCATTGCCCACCCCTTTCGACCAAACTCCAACCGCTCCGCCGGGCGGCACCCCGCCCTAAACCCTTGGTGGATCGAAGCTCTGGGGACTGACCGAGTCAAGGACGGCGCGCCGCGCCGCCGCGACGCGGCCGCCTAAGGCGGTCCTTGACTCGGTCAGGCTCCAGAGCACGCTGGCAGCCAAGGTTTCAAGGCGCGGCCTCGCGGCTGCGGGCGGGGGTGGGAGGGGCTGGGCCTCTCCCCCTATTACCGTCATTCCCGCCCTTGTGGCGGGAACCCCTGGCTCAGCCGACGGTGAAGCGCGTTGGCGCGCCGGCGCGCCACTCTACTGCACCTGCGACCGACAGAGAGGTTCCCGCCACAAGGGCGGGAATGACGGAGTTGTATGAGCGGCGTGCGCCACCTCACAACCTCCCGCCGCCGTCCGCCCTTGAGCTTGTCCAGCGCCCGGCACGCGGGTTCAACCTGAGCCGCCGCGGGCGCGGCGGCGGCGGTCATCTTGAGATCGGTGATCGCCTTGGTGGTGGCCAGGCCTGCCGCGACCTGCCGGGTCAGAGCCGGTCGGTCGGCCAGCGAGGCCAGTGCAACCACGGCCGGCCGACCTATGTGGAACTGAAGCTGGCGGATATCGAGAGGCTGTTTGGGAGGCGATAGCCCCCTACAGCGCCTCGCACACATAGACCCGGTAGGGCCGCTCCTTCCCCTCCGCCGGCAGGAAGCGATACAGCACCAGCAACCACTCTGCCTCATCGTGGTCGATGCCGAGGGTGGCCGAAACCCAGGCAACGGTGGGCTCGCCGTCGCCCAGGGGCGGCGGCTCTAGCCCCATTTGGGGAACGGGTCGGGCAGCTTGGTCCACGCCCTGGGGCCAAAGCGATATTGCAGATCCGACAGCAGGCAGTCGTCAAAGCCCTTTTTGAGCGCGGGCTGATCCATGTCGATACCGATCAGCACGATCTCCTGGCGACGGTCGCCATGCGGCGGCGTCCAGACCTTTTCGATGGTCGCCCGCCAGGCCGGATCGTCGGGCCACTGGTCCTGCGGCGCCGTCGCCCACCAGCGGCCATGCGGGCCGTGCTGGGTGACCGCCCCGGCCTGACTCCAGCCGCCGACCCGGTCATAGCGCGTGGCCAGCCAGAAGAAGCCCTTGGAGCGGATCACGCCCGGCCACTCGCTTTCCAGCCAGGCCTTGAGCTTGCCAGGGTGAAAGGGCCTGGAGGCGCGATAGACGAAGTGGCTGACGCCATATTCCTCGGTCTCGGGCAAGACCTCGCCCATCAGGGCCTTTTGCCAGCCGGCCGCGCCCTCGGCCTTGGTATAGTCGAACAGGCGGGTGCCCATCACGTCGTCCAGGGCCACCGCGCCGCGTTCGGAACGGAGGATCCGGGCCCCCGGATTGAAGGTGGCGATGATCCCGGCCAGCCGGCCCAGATCGTCTTCTGAAACCAGATCGGTCTTGTTGAGCACGATGACGTCGGCGAACTCGATCTGCTCGACCAGCAGGTCGACCACGGTGCGCACGTCGCCCTCGCCCGCCGTCTCGCCGCGCTGGGCCAGGCTGTCGCGCGAGGCGTAGTCACGCAGAAAGTTGAAGGCGTCGACCACCGTGACCATGGTGTCCAGCCGCGCCACGTCCGACAGGCTCTGGTCGGCCTCATCGCGAAAGTCGAAGGTGGCGGCGATCGGCATGGGCTCGGAAATGCCGGTCGACTCGATCAGCAGATAGTCGAAGCGGCGCTCGGCGGCCAGGCGGCGCACCTCCTGCAACAGGTCATCGCGCAGGGTGCAGCAGATGCAGCCGTTGGACATCTCCACCAGGGTCTCGTCGGTGCGCGACAGGTCCGCGCCGCCTTCGGCCACCAGGGCGGCGTCGATATTGACCTCGCTCATGTCGTTGACGATCACCGCGACCTTCTTGCCCTCGCGGTTGTTCAGGACATGGTTGAGCAGGGTGGTCTTGCCCGCCCCCAGGAAACCCGAGAGCACGGTCACCGGCAGGCGGCGATCAATCCTTGACGCTTGGGACACGCAGAGGCCTCATGATGTTATAGTATAACATCAATAGCCAGATCCCGGCTGGCGATCAAGTCGTGAAGTTATGTTATAACGTCACGATAGTCACCCTCAGCCACCACGGCGAGCCGCAGAGCTGCACGCCGAAGCCGGCCGGTTGCCGCGCTTGGATGCCGGCGGCCCGAAGGCCGTTGTCGTCGTCGAAGAAGGCGGTCTGACCGGCCCGCTGATCGTCCCGACCCTGACAATGACCGCCGGTCCGCAACGCGGAAGGGCGCCAGATTTCGCTCCTGGCGCCTGTATCCGCCGCCCCGAGCGACGGCGGGCCGAGTGCCGACCCGCCGTCGTCTGACCTATGAGCTGCTGCCCTGCGCGCTACTTGACGCTGACCTTGGTCTTGAACAGCGACTTGCGCACGATGCCGTAGACGAGAAGGTTATGGTCCACCGCTTCAGCGATGCTGAAGTCCACGCCGATGCTGGACAGCGAGTAGGCGTCGGTGACGGACAGATTGGCCCGGCGCTGCAGGAAGCCGACAGTCTCCTCGACCGCAGCGCGCAGCGCCACGTCCAGATCTGTGTCCATGCCCATGATGTAGAAGTTGTTCTTGTCCTCGGCCACAGGCCACTTGAGCACTGACCCGGCGCCCTTGTGGACCGTGAACTGCAGGGTCGCGGTCATCGAAGCTTCAATCGCGTTGCCGGCCACCTCGCCGTCGCCCTGCGCCGCGTGGGAGTCGCCAGTATAGAACAGCGCGCCGGTGTTGAAGACCGGCAGGTAAACGGTCGAGCCGTCCGTGAGGCGGCTCAGGTCCATATTGCCGCCGAACGGACCCGGTGCGCGGGAGCCGACCTTGCCGCCCAGGTCGGCGCTCGGAGCCACTGCCATGATCCCCATGAAGGGCGCCAGGGGCACCTCGATCTCGGGCGAGAACAGAGCGACCTTTCGGGCCAGGTCGAACTTGATGATTTTCGGTGTGCGTTCCTTCACCAGCGTGGGAGCGACCCCGCTCGGGCCCGGGGTGTTCACGCCATAGGGGACACGCGGCTTGATCTGGATGATCTTGACCTCGAGCAGGTCGCCCGGTTCGGCCCCCTCGACATAGATCGGACCCGTAAGGACGTGTCCGCCAAAGCCCGCTTGGGCCGACACCTTACCGATGTCGATGACGTCCTGCAGAACCTGTTCAGCAGGAATACCGCCGGCCTTGAAGTAGCCGACCGCGTCAGCCACCGCGCCCGCGTGGGAGATGGTGTCGATGACGACGGTCTGGCCGGACTTGATGCGGAGCACCGGGGCGCGGAAGTTATTGATTTCGCCCCGGATCACCGTTTCCGGACGTGACGGCAGTGACACGGTTTGCGCCAGGCTCGGGGCAGCGGATAGTCCAGCGCAAAGCGCCAAGGCGCAGGCAAGTGCGCGCGGAGAAGTCTTCGCCATGGGGCGTGTCCTTTCGAGGGAGCGACTTGAAGAGGGGGAAAGGGTCTCGGCGACCGCTGGGCGGCCGCCGGGCGATCAGTAGGTCATGCGCACGCCGAGCTTGAACGCCCGACCCATCAGGTCGTAGGCCCCCTGGCTCGTGATCGCGACGATGGGCGGATCCTTGTCCAGAAGGTTGTCGATGTTGCCATAGACACGGATCTGGCGGTTGCCATCGTCGCGCAGCGTGTAGGCGGCGTTGGCGTAGAACAGCAGGGCTTCGGGCCAGAGGTTGCGGTTGATGCTGTTGCTGGCGGCGATGTTGTAGTCGGGATCATCTGGCCCCTTGAGGGTCGCGCTGTATTTGACCCTGTTGACATAGCGGGCCTGCAAACCGGCGGTCAGCTTGTCGAGCGTGTAGTTGGCCGACCCCACCCAGGACCATTCGGGATTGGTGATGGTTCCGGCGACGTCGGTATCAACGCCGGAACTGGTGATGGTGCGCGCGTCATCGGTCCAGCTACCGAGCGCCCTCAGGTTCAGGGTGCCGGGGATCTTGAGCGGCATCGAGTCCAGCGGCACGGCATAGGCAATCTCGATATCAACGCCGTTGGTCCGCTGGGCATTGAGGTTCAACTGGGTGGCGTTCACGCGCGAGAAGCCCAGGTTGGTGCTGTCGCGCACCACGAACGCTTCCCAGGCCGTGTTCTTGCGAACCAGCAGATCGTCGAGGATCTCCTGGGCGCTCAGGGTGGCGATCGCGCCCTTCAGCTTGATGTCATACCAGTCGA
The DNA here is from genome assembly GCF_058681425.1 of Caulobacter sp. AVps18. NCBI lineage: Bacteria > Pseudomonadati > Pseudomonadota > Alphaproteobacteria > Caulobacterales > Caulobacteraceae > Caulobacter > Caulobacter sp. AVps18. The sequence goes on along the minus strand of NZ_CM178737.1, from coordinate 1,855,007 downwards.
CCGAGAGGCGCAAGCCCCTGGCCCAGTTCCAGTCAGGCTGGAACACGACGCCGACGGTATTGGTGTCGCCCTTTTCGGGGTCCAGGTTGGGGTTGCCGACCGTGTTGCTTTTGATGAATCCCGAGGCGTTGTTCAGACGGTTGACGACGTTGGGATTGCCTTCCGAGCCGGGGTTGAAAAGCTCATTGATGTTCGGCGCGCGGATGTCACGCGACCGGGTGGCCCGGAAGCGCAGGGCGTCGTTCAAATCCCAGGTCAGGCCGGCCTTCCAGGTCGTCACCGCGCCCGAGGTCGAGTAGTCGGTACGCCGCACCGCCGCGTTCAGGTCCAGCGCCTTGGCGAACGGAAGGTCCGCCAGCAGCGGGGCTCCGATTTCCGCATAGGCCTCGCGAACGTTCACCGCGCCGTCGAACAGCGAATAGTTCTGGTTCATCAGCGCGCCGCGCTGACCATCCAGGGAATTGAGGCTGCTTAGCGTGTCCTTGCGCCACTCGATGCCGACAGCCAGGGCCGCAGGGCCGGCCGGCAGGCTGAACGGCGAACCCGAGAGATTGGCCGTGACGTCGTAAAGCCAGAATTCGAAGTCGGCGTTGGAGGCCGAATTCCAGTAGCGCTTGGCTGCCTGGTTATAGTCGACATTGGAGCCGAAGATGTTGAAGGGCACGCAGTTGGGCGACAGGTTGGCGATCAGCAACGCCTTGGTGATCGGGTTCTGCGCGTTGAAATAGGGGTCGGTCTCGACCGGTCCGCAGACAGGCGTTCCATTTGGACCCGCCACGACATAGGCCGAATGATAGAAGTCAGCCGTGCGCGGGGTATCGATCAGCTTGGGCACGAAATTGGACTTGCCGATGCCCGCGCCGATATCCCAGTCCCAGTCGCCGAAAATCTTGCCGTTCAGCCCGGTGTCGAACTGCATGGTATCGGTGCGGTTGCGCGACTTGATGGAGCCCAGATCGGTATGGCGCGTGGCGCCATAGGTGAACTGGGTGATGTTGGCCGCCCTCATCGCGGCCACGACACTGGCGGGCAGGAACGGGTTGGTGATCTGCACCGGATAGTTCGAGAAGTTCGGCACCCGGGCCCCGAACGAGCGTCCCTCGGGCAGGAATTCGGCATATTGCAACTGCGCAAAGCCGACGATGTCCGAGGTGAACTCGAACTCGGCGCGGCCCATATAGGCCTGGCGCTGATAGGGCTGCCGCAGGAACCCGTCGGGGTTCTCGACACTGCCATAGTTGGTCTGGGCCGGATTGATCATCTCGGTCCCGCCGTTGATCGTTCCGTAGTTGAAGGTCGAGGTCAGGCCACCGTCATTGAAGACGATGCCCCTCAGCGGCCCGCCGGTGATCATCCCCTGATCATTGTAGGCGCTGGTCTCGACATAGTTGGAGATGATGTTGGCCGGCAGGCCGCGCGCCACCCGGTTGGGCATGGCCGAGGCGGAGATGGTCAGGATCCCCGGCTCTTTCTGACCCCATTTGCGCACGTACATCGTGCCCGTACCGCGCTGGTCAACATAGTCGCCGCCGACCACCACATGCAGTCGGTCGTTGAAAAACGACTTGCCGACGATGAAGGATGGATTGATCTCGATGCCGTCGCCGCGCTGGCTGACGCCGTAGCGCAAATCGAGCTGTGCCCCCTCGAACCGGTTCTTGAGGATCAGGTTCACCGCCCCGGCGATCGCATCCGAGCCGTAGGCGGCCGATGCGCCACCCGTAACCACGTCGACGCGGTCGACCATGCTGGTGGGAATAAGGTTGGAGTCGAAGACGTTGCCGGTGCCGTCGGGGACGTGGCGGCGACCATTGACCAGGGTCAGGGTGCGGCTGGCTCCCAGACCCCGGAGGGCCAGGGTGGCCTTGCCGGCGCTCTGGGCCCCATTGGAGTTCTGGCTCGCGCCGACCGCGCTGCGGAAGGCCGGGATAGAGTTGGTGAATTCGGCCACCGAGGCCGCTCCGCGAGCCTGGACTTCAGCGCCGCCGATCACGGTTACGGGGGTGGGCGCCGTGAAGCCGGCGACGGTGAGGCGGGTGCCGGTGATCACCACGCTTTCAACCTCGGTCGCCACCGCCGGTTCTGCGACGGTCTCGACGGCGTCTGCGCCAAGGGGCGGCGAGGGAGCCGCGTAGGCCGCCTTCTGAAGGATCGGCCGACGTCGCGCCGTCAGGATGAAGGTGCGGCCGTCGCTGGAAGCGATCGAAAGATCCGAACCCTCGATCAGGCGAAGCAGGGCCTGTTCGACAGGCAGGACACCCACCACGGCATTCGTGCGCTTGCCGGCGGTCGCATCGGCCGTGGCCAGGATCTGGATGCCCGCCTGGCGAGCGAATTCAGAAATCCCCGTCTGCGCAGGTTGCTCTCTAATGTTGAAGCTACCACCGGCAGCATTCGCCGCACTGCTCAGCGCCACCGTTGCGACTGCGCCCAAAAGCATCGCTCGGCTGAGCGAAAATCCGGCCGATTTCATTATCCCCTCCAGAGGGACAACTCAGCCAATATTGGCAGGTCCCGCTTGAAGCGATGCGAGGGGGGATTTTTTCCGTCTGCAGAGCGATATTGACTGCTCGCTATGTCACCCTGTGTTGCAATTCTCGGCAGAGCGACGCCGTCACGGCCTAATTTTGGGGCACCTTTTGACCAAGGTGAATTGCCGTCGGGGTCGCGCGCACCGACGCGCCGAGGGCCGCAGAGACCGCCTGCGCGAAGCTTTCAGCATCGTTGGTGTTGAACAGACCCACCAGCACCTCATCGCCAAGCGCTGGATCGTCCAGGATCAGCGGGCGGGGCGCATACCGGTTGAACTCTTCAATCGCCTGCGAAACCGTGCGTCCGGCAAGATCGATCTGCCCCGAGCGCCACGCCAGATCGCGCGCGATATCGCCGACCGACGAGGCGACCTCAAACAGGCCGTCAGCCCCCATGGTCAGGCGCGAGTTCGCCTCGACCCGCACCCGCCTGTCAGGATGATCGGTGAGCCAGGCCTCCACCACGCCCTCCGTCACGAGCACCTGACGCCGCGCTGCTGCGAGGTTGACGGAAAATGCGGTGCCGACGGCTTGAATGTTGAGGCCCGGCGTTTCGACCAGAAACGGGCGCTGATGATCCCGGGCGACCGAGAACCAGGCCTCGCCGCGCTCCATCTCGATACGGCGTCGATGCCGGGTATAGAGGACGGTCAAAGCGGTGTCGGTATTGATGTCAGCGACCGATCCGTCAGCCAAGGGAACGCGCCGCTGCTCGCCCCGCCGGGTCTGAATCCGGTCCGGGCGCGGCCCCAGGGGACCCAGCAGCGCCGCGACGCCCGCGGCTGTCGCAATGCCGCCCGCCGCCAGAAGCCACCGGCGCGAGGCATCGGGTTTGGCCGCTTTCAGAGAATCCTGCGGGACGGATGGCAAGGCCCGGGCGCGATCGGTGAGGCTTAAGGCCGCCTGGGCTCGCAACAGTGCGCCATTGCGCCGCGCGTCGCCGGCGATCCAGGCTTGAAGATCGCTCTCCAGGACAGCGGGATCGACAGAGTCGTCAAGCCGCAGGGCCCATCCAGCGGCGTCCTCATCGATCTCCTTTGCGGTTTGACCGCTTGTCATCGAGCGTTTCCCGCGCTGGTGACGGCTTGGAGACGCCATGCTCCTCCAGCGCCATGAGGATGAGCTGCAGCGCTCGCCGCATCTGCATTTCGACGACGTTTTCGGTCACGTTCAGCCGTCGGGCAATCTCCTTTTGGGAGATGCCCTGAATTCTGCGGAGCCTGAAAATTTCCCTGCATCGGTGAGGCAGCGCTTCGATGATCTGTTCAATCCGTCTGAGCTCCTCGCGTCCGGCGACAATGCGCTCGGGGCTAGGCTCATGATCAACGATGTTCGCCACCTCGATTTCCGTCATCAGGTCGAGACGGACGATGCGGGCGCGACGCAGGTTTTCCAGCGCGATGTTGCGCAAGGTCTGGAAAAAGTAGGCTCGGCCATTGGCGATGTGGGCGACCGAACCGAGCGCCGCGAGACGACAATAGGCCTCCTGGACGATGTCATCGACCTCGTGGCGTGCGGTGCCCAGGCGGTAAAGCCAGGCGCGGGCGTCCGCTTCATGGGGCAGGACCTGGGCCCCGACCCAGACAATGATCTCCCGTCGGCTTTGCTGATCTGACACTGACTAAGACCCCCCGGACAGTCATGCACATGGTGCGCACGGGTGGCGGGCTTTGCGACGGCAGGCAGGCGCAAGACGCCACGGAGTCTGGCTGGGCGCCGTGACTGTGCGCAATCTGCCTCAGGTTTTGCGCGATCTTGCCCCCATGCTGAACGACCGCCGTTCGCTCAGCGGGTGGGAGGAAAGCTGCTCTACCTTAAGGTCGCCAACCTTTTCGAGGCGCAGACGCAAGCGTCCGGGAGGTCTTCTTCGCCTCCAGGCCACAGGCCGTTTCCAGAGGCGCGACCTCGGCGCAGCGGGCGGGGAACGATCCAGACCGTCGCCCCCCTCTCTTGAAAGACGGAAAGAGGGCTACAGCCGCCCCCGCCGGCCACCCTTGAGCTTGTCAAGCGCCCGGCGTGCCGGTTCGACTTGTGCAGCGATGGGCGCAGCGACCGGGGCGGCGGCGGAGACGGCCATCTTGAGGTCGGTTATCGCCTTGGTGGCGGCAAGACCTGCGGCGACCTGCCGGGTCAGGGCCGGACGATCGGCCGGTGCGGCCAGGGCCACCTTGCGGACCATGGCGGCGATCTCGCCGGCGGCGCGGGCCTTTTCGCGAGCCCGGGCTATGGCGGCGGGGTCCTCGGCGCTTTCGACGATCGCCCAGGCCGCGTCGAGGGCGGCCATCAGCTTGATCTGCAGGTTCAGGCACCAGGTTGGGATGTCGGTTTGGGTCATGACCAGAAGTCTGCGGCCGTTTCCAGAGGTGGGGATAGAAAACGTGCGTTTTCGCGCAAGCTTTTGTATTCACTGAAGTCTGTCTGGAAAACTACGGGGATAGAGGGGGTCCGTCGGTCGTTGCAAGGACCGCAAAACCCTCTGTCTTCCTGGGCCTTGTGCCCAGGAAGACAGGACGGTGAATCGACAGCGCCCTCACCAAAAGCGCCCGCCCCGCCCTGTGGATAACTTTCCGCCACCGGGCGAGACGCTGCGCGGCCCTACGACCGCCCGATCGCAAACACCCGCATCGCCTCGGCCAGATATTCGGTCAGGTCGGGAGCGACCGCCTCGTAGCGGGCGGTGAACTCGGGCACCTCCAGATAGAGCCGCCCCAGCCCGGCGAAGCACTGCGCATCGGGGGTCCTGTTCCATCCCCGACCGACCCAGGCCCAGTGGCGCTGCATGATCGCCTGGACCCCTACGGAATCGGCCGGCAAGCCCTGGGTCAGGGCGCGGGCCAGATCCTGCTCGATCGCCTTCGCCTCATCCTGAAAGTCAGCCCCGTCGCGCGCCGACCAGGCTCTCATGCCCTCTTTCGACTCAGCGATCCGCCCGGCCATGTCATGGCCATAGGTCTCCACCAGCCAGGCCTCGTGGGCGGCCTGCTTTTCAGGGGAGAACCCCTGGAACATCGTCTTCTCATCCATCGTCTCGTCTCCGGTCAGGGTTTCGAGGGTCTGGTCGATGACATGGACAAGCCGGTCATAGTGGCGGGCCTGGGCAGCCAGCCGGACCCGGTGCGCGCGCAGGGCGGCGGCCGTGTCGAAGCCCGGATCGTCCAGGGCGGTCTGGATGTCGCGCAGGGGCGTCTCCAGCTCGCGATAGAACAGGATCTGCTGCAGGCGCAGCAGGTCGTCCCGGCTGTAGTGGCGATAGCCGTTGCGTCCCACAAAGCTGGGTCGCAGCAGTCCCAGGGCGTCATAGTGGTGCAGGGTTCGCACCGAAACACCTGACAGGCGCGCCATCTGTTTGACCGTATATGTCGTCAAGGACCCTTCCCTCCCGATGGCGGGATCACTGGGGTCTGCCGCAACGTGAGGGTCAAGCCACGGGCGAAGGGAAATTCTCGGGACGGCTCAGGCTGCCGCTTGGCTGGCCTCGCCGCAGGGCGTGCCTTCGGCGGCTTCAACGGGGCGGTCGTGGAAGACGGTGATGGCCGGGCCGCTGACCCGGGCGATGCCGCCCTCGCGACAGGCCTCCAGCTCGCCGGCGGTTCGCACGCCGGCCACCCCCTGCAGGACGGCCTTGATGCGATAGGTCGACTGGCGCTCGAGGAAGGTCTGAATGGCGGCGAGGCGCTGGCGTTCGTCGCCCTCCGGAAGGGCGAAGGTGACACTGTTGATCAGTTCCTGGGGCAGGTTGTGCACCGGGAAGGTCGGGTCCTGAACGTTCAGATCGAGGAAGGCAAAGCTGGACTTCAGCAGGGCGCGAATCTGGCTGAGCAGACCCAGCGAGGCCTCACGCGGCGTGCCATAGACGCTGGCACCCAGGCGGGGCTGCAGGTCTGCCGGATACCGCGACAGGCGGCGCTTGTAGGACTCCTGCGAGGCAGGGGTGGTCAGGTTCCAGAAGCCCAGCGGCAGGTAGAGATCGCCGAAGGCCGCCGCCTGCAGCAACGGCTGGGCGTCGTTCAGCCCGGCCAGGTCACGAACCAGCAGCTTCTCATCGTCGACCGGCGGCGGCCCCTCAAGGTCGGTACGCAAGCCCAGTATCGAGCCGCAGAAGCCCCCCTCCGCCAGGTCATAGAGCCCCCACCAGCCGGTCGCTGACTTCGGTTGGGCCTTGGCTGCGGCCGGCACCGGTCGCGGGGCTGGCGGGGCCGTAGCCCGCGCCACGGCCGCTTCCTCGCGGGTGCTGGGGACGGCGCGGATCTCCTCGGCGGTGATGGCCTGCACCCGCCCCGCCGGCCCAGCCGAGCCTTCGCCGCGATAGAGACCCGCCAGTTCGGCCTGGGTCAGGGTGGCAAACTTCAGGACAGCGGTCTCGTCGCCCTCGAAAGTCATCAGACAGACCTTGCCGCCGCAACGCTCGGGAAACAGCAGGGCCTCAAGCTCGGCGGCCATGGTCTGGACCTCGACCGGGTCGATCTGGCTGGCGCGATGATCGGCCAGGACGAAGGCCAGGGGGGCGACGGCACCGTAGCGTCGCGGCGCCATCCAGCGCGCGCCCAGATAGCTTTCAGCCTCCGCCTGCGCCTGGACGGCGGGAAAGGCGTCCTCCCCCTTCAGCAATCGAAGACAGGCAATGGCGGTCATGAGATTTGGGATACCCGCAATAGATCGCCAATTGGTTAGAGGACGCAGGTGCAGGCGGGGCGCGGAACGGCCCGCGCCGTAGGCGATCAGCCCTTGAGCGCCTCAGGCCTGAACGGCAGCTCCGCGTGCGGCAAAGCCATGTCCGGCAAGGGTTCTTCCAGCGGCGCACTGACTGCGGGGCCACTGATGGCCGACAGTCTCAGCTCACGGCAGAGGTCCAGTTCGCGTCTGGTCCGCAGCCCCGCGACGCCTTGTCGCAGCTTCAGATCCAGATATTGCCGCCGCCCGGACAGGAACTTGCGCAGGACCAGAAGCCGCTGCACCTCGTCGGCTCCTGAAAGCTCTAGCACGACGCCGTCGATCAGGTTGGCCGGGACCGCCCGGATGTTGAAGCCCGGGTCCTGCACCCGGACCTCGATCCGCGAGAACACCGGCCGGAGCAGCTCGCGCATCGGCGCGATCGCCAGGAACGGCAGGTCGCGCGGCACGTCATAGACCTGGGCGCAAAGCCGGCCCGCCACTGCGCGGCTCAGGGTCGAGAGGCGGGCCTGATAGGTGTCGCGCAGGCCGCTCCTGACCAGGCTCCACATGCGAAAATCCGTCTGCAGCCGCACGCCCGGCTGTCCGTCGAGGGTCGCCACCACCGTGTCCAGCATGGCGAGGTCAGCCTTCATGTAGTCGCCGTCCTCGAGCACCGTTCTGACGGGTTCCCGGGCCAGGCGCTGGGGTTGGCTGGTCTCGAAGCGCTCGCTGACGGGATTATAGACCCCACGCCAGGCCAGGCGTGGTCCGTCACCGGCCCCGACCTCGGCCCGGCTGGCATGGCGCGGCGTCGATCCCCACGGCGCGAGTTCCTGAACGCCGTCGCGGGTAACGACGCGCGTCCGTCCCACCGGTGGCGGCGGCTCGCCGCCCCGCATGGCCAGCAGCTCGGCTTCCGCCAGGCACGAGAAGCGCAGCACCTCGGCCTCGTCGCCCTCATAGGTCAGCATGCAAAGATCATCGCGGCCGTCGGTGCCAAACAGCCGGACCTGGAGTTCGGCCGCGATCTGCTTCAGCTCCTCACCGTCCAGAGCGTCGGCGTTGGGATCGATCAGCACATAAGCCCCCGGGGCCACCTGGCCGAAGCGGCGCGGTGACGGCCAGCGGCTCTCGATGTAAAGGGCGGCGGTCCTGTCGATACGACCGGGCGTCACGCCCTCGACCGAGGTCGCGCGCGCACCGTGCTCGATGCAGATTCTCAGACATGCCATTCCACCCATGCGCGGTAGAAGGCCAGAGAGGTCGTTACCAAAATCTTGGCCGACGGGGAAAAACCACGCAAGTCCATGCGCTTAGGGGAAAGCGCCGCGAAGTGCGCGTCAGGCGAGCTGCCGATCCCGCCGGGCCGCTCACCTGCGGTGGTGCTGCCTGGGAAAACACCCGCTCTCCGCGCGAGCCCTTAGTTGAAGGTCTCTGTCAGCCGGAAGTCGAGGCGCTGCTTGACGCCCGGCCAGTCGGCATCAGTGATCGAGAACACCGCCGTATCGCGCACATGGCCGGTCCAGGTGATCTTGTGATTGCGCAGCACGCCATCCTTGTCGGCGCCCAACTTCTCGACGGCGGCCTGGCTACGGGCGTTGCGCACATCGATCATGAACTCGATCCGGATGGCCCCGGCGCCAAAGGCGTGGGTCAGCATCAGCCGCTTGGACTCCGCATTGACCGGCCCCGAACGGGCGTCGGGGTGCAGGAAGGTCGAGCCAATCTCCAGACCCTTGTGCAGCTTGCGGATGTTCAGGAAGCTGGACGTGCCGACGATCCGGTTGTCCGACAGGCGGCGGATGGCAAAGCCGATGCGCTCACCGCGCTCGGTCTCGCCCTTCAGTGCGCCCCACCAGTCCTCAAAGCCTTCGCCACAGCCGTTGGTCGACATGATCTCCCAGCTTTCGGGGTCGCAGTCGATGGCGGCCTTCAGTTCGGCCCGCAGGTCGGCGGTGATGGGTTCGAGCCGGACATAGCGGCCTTCGAGGGGGAGACTCTGAATGTTCATGCGGCGCAGTTTGCCGTCTCACAGGGTGCCCTCGCAACCCCGCTTGCCGCCCGCGTTAACTCGATGCTACAAACGCTTCAAACAAGCGTTTGAAGACAGGGATTGGGAAGCGCCATGGATTTCGACATCTCACCGAAGCAACGTCAGTTCCTCGATCGCGTCGTGGCGTTCATGCACGAGCACGTCTATCCGGCCATCCCGGTCTATGAGGCCGAGATGAGCGTCATCGGCGCCGAGCGCTGGAAAGTCGTTCAGGTGGTCGAGGAACTGAAGGCCAAGGCCAAGGCCGCCGGTCTCTGGAACTTCTTCATGCCGCCGCACAGCGGCCAGACCCATGTCGACGATACCTTCCAGTTCGAGGGCGTGCAGCTCACCAACCTGGAATACAGCCTGATCGCCGAAGAGCTGGGCAAGGTCGGTTTCGCCTCGGAAGTCTTCAACTGCTCGGCGCCCGATACCGGCAATATGGAAGTGCTGATGCGCTACGGCACGCTGGAGCAGAAGGAGCGCTGGCTGCGCCCCCTGATGAACGGCGAGATCCGCAGCGCCTTCCTGATGACCGAACCGGACGTCGCCTCCTCGGACGCCACCAATATCGAGACCCGCATCGAGCGCGACGGCGACCACTATGTGATCAACGGCCGCAAGTGGTGGTCCTCGGGCGTGGGTGATCCGCGCTGCAAGGTCGCCATCGTCATGGGCAAGACCGACCCCGACAATGCCAGCCGCCACGCCCAGCAAAGCCAGGTCCTGGTGCCGCTGGACGCCCCGGGCGTCGAGATTGTCCGCATGCTGCCGGTGTTCGGCTATGACGACGCCCCGCACGGCCACGCCGAGGTGATCCTGCGCAACGTTCGCGTGCCGATCGAGGACGCCCTGCTGCTGGGCGAAGGCCGTGGCTTCGAAATCGCGCAAGGCCGCCTGGGCCCCGGCCGCATCCACCACTGCATGCGCACCATCGGCACGGCGGAAGTCGCGCTGGAAAAGATGTGCAAGCGCCTGATGAGCCGCAAGGCGTTCGGCAAGTACGTCTCGGACCACTCGGTCTGGGAAGAGCGCGTCGCCGATGCCCGCATCGACATCGAGATGTGCCGCCTGCTGTGCCTGAAGGCCGCCGACATGATGGACAAGGCCGGCAACAAGTCGGCCCGTCTGGAGATCGCCATGATCAAGGTCGCGGCCCCGCGCCTGGCCCTGAAGATCATCGACGACGCCATCCAGGCCCACGGCGGCGGCGGCGTGACCACCGATTTCGGTCTGGCCAAGGCCTATGCCGGCATCCGCACCCTGCGCCTGGCCGACGGCCCCGACGAAGTGCACCAGCGCACCATCGCCCGCATGGAATACGGCAAGTACGGCGACCTCGTTTACAAGCAAAAGGCCGAGAAAGAAGCGGCCCTGCACGTGCCGGGCATTCGCTAGATCCTAAGAAGCCCTTCCCGCCTTAAGGCAAATGTTCGCCATTTGTTTCTAATAGGTTATCCTCTCCCTTCCCCCTTGATGGGGGAAGGGAGCAAGGTCGCAAGGTCCGGGCGGACAGAAGGTGTTGGATCTCGGATAGTCGCCAGATGCCCACCCGCCTCACCCTCGACCGCCTCCCCTCGCCCCTCGGCGAAATCCTGCTCGTCACCGATGGAGCCGGCGCGGTGCGCGCGCTGGATTTCCACGACTACGCGCCGCGCATGATGCGGCTGCTGCGCCTGCACTATGGCGAGCAGCCCCTGGACGAGCGCCCCGCGCCAGCGACCATCCGCCTGGACCTGACGGCCTATTTCGAGGGCGAGCTTGCGGCCCTCGCCGCCATCCCCTGGGCCACCGGCGGCACGGCGTTTCAGCGGCAGGTCTGGACGGCTCTCACCGCCATTGCGCCGGGCCAGACCTCGACCTACGCCGCCCTCGCGGCGCGGATCGGCAGGCCCACCAGCGTGCGGGCTGTCGGCGCGGCCAACGGCGCCAATCCCATAGCCATCCTCGTGCCCTGCCATCGGTTGATCGGCGCGACAGGCGCATTGACCGGCTATGCCGGCGGATTGGAGCGCAAGGCTTGGCTGCTACGGCATGAGGGGGTCAAACCCTAGGCGATCATCCCGCCGCGCAGCACCAGCCGGCCGGCATTGAAGAAGGGCAAGGACAGGGTCAGGCCGATCAGGATCTCGAAGGCCAGGTTGCCCGCCTCGGTCCGCGCCGGCACGCCGTCCCGGCGAATGGCAACCACCCGCCCCAGAGCAGAGCCGAACCAGGCCAGGGCCAGGGCAAAGGCCATCGCCGCCCCGACCGACGGCTGGTAGCCGAGATAGAGCGCGGCCCCACCGTGCGCCAGCACCAGCAGCCCGCCGAACGCCCGCGCCTGGACCCGGTTGTTCGGGACGACCGCGTCCTGCATGCCGCCATCGGGCAGCGGCCGGGCCAGGGCCATGCCGCCGAAGACCCCGCCGATCACACAGGCGACGACGGCCATCAGCAGTGACAGGGCGTAGTTCGACATGCGCAGGGCGCTCCTCAGGATCCGGTCAGCCCGGCATGCGACGGACATCCCCGACGGCAAAACCCGTCAGGGCCGACCACGACCGCGCCATACTAGGCTGGAAGACAATATAGGCGAAGTCCGGGCGCGCCGCCGCATTCCGCCCCGCCAACCCCGAATCGGAGCCCGGACAGGGGGCCATTTCCCGCCCCTTCTTAACCGTCATCGCAAAAAGTTCGCCGAGCTCGTCCTTGACTCCCCCGGGGGGCGGACCTAACTCAAGCACCGCGTTGGCACTCGACGGTACGGACTGCTAACAGCAGCGTTTCCACCGCCAACGCCCCCTTTATCGATAACCGTCCCGACGGAGAACAACCATGAAATTTCGTCCCCTGGGCGACCGCGTCCTCGTGAAGCGCGTCGAAGAAGAAACCAAGACCAAGGGCGGGATCATCATCCCCGACACCGCCAAGGAAAAGCCGCAAGAAGGCGAAGTCGTCGCCGTCGGCCCCGGCGCCCGTAACGACAAGGGCGACGTCGTCGCTCTGGACGTGAAGGCCGGCGATCGCATCCTGTTCGGCAAGTGGTCGGGCACCGAAGTGAAGGTCGATGGTCAAGACCTGCTGATCATGAAGGAAAGCGACGTTCTGGGCGTGGTCGAGGCCTAAGCCCTCCTCCGTCCGACCAAGCTTTCCAACTCCAATTTCTCTTTAAGAAGGGCTCATACACATGGCCGCTAAAGACGTTTATTTCTCCTCGGACGCGCGCGACAAGATGCTGCGCGGCGTCAACATCCTCGCCAACGCGGTGAAGGTGACCCTCGGCCCCAAGGGTCGTAACGTCGTGATCGAAAAGTCCTTCGGCGCCCCGCGCTCGACCAAGGACGGCGTCTCGGTCGCCAAGGAAATCGAACTGGCTGACCGCTTCGAGAACCTCGGCGCGCAGATGATCCGCGAAGTCGCCAGCAAGACCAACGACAAGGCCGGCGACGGCACCACCACCGCCACCGTTCTGGCGCAAGCCATCGTTCAGGAAGGCCTCAAGTCGGTCGCCGCCGGCATGAACCCGATGGACCTGAAGCGCGGCATCGACAAGGCCGTCGCCATCGTCGTCGCCGAGATCAAGGCGTCGTCGAAGAAGGTCACCACCAACGCTGAAATCGCCCAGGTCGGCACCATCTCGGCCAACGGCGACAAGGAAGTTGGCGACATGATCGCCAAGGCCATGGACAAGGTCGGCAACGAAGGCGTCATCACCGTCGAAGAAGCCAAGACCGCCGAGACCGAACTCGACGTCGTCGAAGGCATGCAGTTCGACCGCGGCTACCTGTCGCCCTACTTCATCACCAACCCCGACAAGATGGAAGTGCAGCTCGAAGAGCCGCTCATCCTGCTGTTCGAAAAGAAGCTCTCCTCGCTGCAGCCGCTGCTGCCGGTGCTGGAAGCCGTCGTCCAGTCGGGCCGTCCGCTGGTGATCATCGCCGAGGACGTCGAGGGCGAAGCCCTGGCCACCCTGGTGGTCAACAAGCTGCGCGGTGGCCTGCGCGTCGCCGCCGTCAAGGCTCCGGGCTTCGGCGACCGCCGCAAGGCCATGCTGGAAGACATCGCCATCCTGACCGGCGCGCAAGTCGTGTCGGAAGACCTGGGCATCAAGCTCGAGAACGTTTCGCTCGAAATGCTCGGCAAGGCCAAGAAGGTCTCGATCACCAAGGACGACACCACCATCGTCGACGGTATCGGTGAGAAGGACGCGATCGAAGCCCGTATCGCCCAGATCAAGCGCCAGATCGAAGACACCACGTCGGACTACGACAAGGAAAAGCTGCAAGAGCGTCTGGCCAAGCTGGCCGGCGGTGTTGCCGTGATCCGCGTCGGCGGCTCGACCGAAGTCGAAGTGAAGGAAAAGAAGGACCGCGTTGACGACGCCCTCAACGCGACCCGCGCGGCCGCCGACGAAGGCATCGTCCCCGGTGGCGGCACCGCCCTGCTGAAGGCCTCGCAAGCCCTGGTGGGCCTGACCGGCGACAACGCCGACCAGACCGCCGGCATCGCCATCGTCCGTCGCGCCCTGCAGGCTCCGATCCGTCAGATCGCCGAAAACGCCGGCGTCGAAGGCTCGATCGTGGTCGGCAAGGTCCTGGAAAGCACCAGCGCCTCGTTCGGCTTTAACGCCCAGACCGAGCAGTATGTCGACCTGGTCGCCGACGGCGTCATCGACCCGGCCAAGGTTGTCCGCACCGCTCTGCAAGACGCCGCTTCGGTGGCCGGCCTGCTGATCACCACGGAAGCCGCCATCGTCGAGGCCCCCAAGAAGGGCGCCGGCGCCGGTGGCCCTCCGGGCGGCGGCATGGGCGGCATGGGCGACATGGATTTCTAAGAAATCCGGTCAGCGCTCGCTGAACCAACAAGAGAAGGGCGGAACCGCAAGGTTCCGCCCTTTTTCTTTGGTCAGTGTGGCGTGAGGCGACGGCCATTGTCCGCCAGCGCCCCGATGCCGATCTGATCGTTCAAGGCTGGGTCGTCGGCGTGATGGTCGAGGTGGCGTCCAGCACGTTCAGGGCGTCACGCCGCGCCGCAGCCATACAGCTTCGATGTTCTTGTCGAGCTTACGGGCTCGCTGGAGATCAACTTCACTGGCCGCCGCATCGCCCATGCGAGCCTTGACGACACCGCGCATGTACAGCGTGGTGGCAGACTTAGGATAGGCCTTCAGAACGGCGTCGTAGTCGGCGAGAGCCTCTTTCCATTCGCCCCGGCGAAAACGCACGAAGCCACGCGTATCGACGGGATCGTCGCCAGGTTCCAGCGCCACCGCCTTTTGCGAATAGGCCAGCGCCTCATCAAGCTCGACATTCCGCAGGGCGCGTATCCAGCCCGCATGGCTCCAGGAGTTGGGGCGGTCCGGCGCCAGACGAAGAACCTCGTCATGATCCCGCATCGCGCCTTCGTAGTCGCCAAGGCTCTCCTTTACGAACGCGCGTTCAGCCAATGCCCGGGCGAATTGCGGCTGGAGCGCCAGGACCTTGTCATATTCGACGATGGCGGCCGCATGGGCCTTGTCGTGGTCGAGGTGCCGGGCACGGGTCAAAGCGCGCTCCGTCGCCGGCTTCAGCGGTTGATAGAGTGGACTAGCCGGAGGCTGGTAGCGCTGGGCGAAGGCGGGTTCCACCGCCAGGGTCGCCAGCAGAAACGATAGAATGACAGATCGCATAACGCCCCCTCAGGACCAAATGCAGCCTAGGCGCGCACAAGACCTGAAACAACACCCGTGAGCTCCTGCTTTCTGCCATGCCGGTTGACGCCGCCCCCGCACCCGGCCAAGCAGCAGCCATGTTCCGCCAGCGCCCCGATGCCGATCTGATCGTTCAAGGCTGGGTCGTCGGCGTGATGGTCGAGGTCGCAGGCGAGCCCTATCCAGTCCGCCACTATTTCGGGGTCGGCAAGGCCGACCGTGCCCAGGCCGAGTGGTCGGCCGTGGACCGGGCCCTGGAGGCCGGGGCCGTGGCATCCAGCCCGTTCCGGGGCGTCGAACCGGTCGAGGCCCTGCGCGAAATCGTCGCCTACCGGATGGTCGAGCTGGGCCTCAAGCCGGGGGAGACCCGCGCCCTGGGCGACAAGTTTCCCCGCCGCTGGCTGCCGGTCTGAGGCCCTGCGAGGCTAGTGACCGTAACGGTCGCCGCGACGGGCCGAGCTTTCGCCCGACGCGGACCAGCTGGACGAGGACGCGCCGCTGGTCATGCCGTTGACGCCCATGCCATGGCCCTGCGGCAGGTCATATCCCGACACCGGCACAACGGGGCCGCCCTGCGGACGCCAGCCGCCGCCCACGCCGTAGCGGGCGTTGGAGCCGTAGAAGCCGCCGCCGACGCCGTTGTCATAGCCATAGGACGCGCCGCCATACGAGGTGCCACCCTGATAGCCGTAACCGCTGTGGCTGGACTCGTAAGAGGCGCTCTCGGAAACGGCGCTGCTCTCGTAGGTCGTCTGGCTGCCGCCATAAGACCGCTCGTCATAGGAGCGCTCGTCATGAAAACGCTCATCTGGGGCGCGGACCTCGCAATGGCAGTCATGGACCGGCATCGGCCGGACGCGCTCGACATAGACGCGGCGCGGCTCGGGCTCGGGCGCGGGGCGCTCGATATAGACGGGGCGATCAATCACGCGATCCACATAGACCGGACGCTCGACGATGCGTTCGACCGGAACCCGGATCACCTTCTCGACGATCCGGTCCACCGGCACCTCGACACGGCGCTCAACGACCTTTTCAACGACCCGGTCCACCGGGACGCGGACAATCTTTTCGACCACGCGATCGACGGGAACCTCGACCCGGCGTTCAACCACCTTCTCGACGATGCGATCCACCGGACGATCTACGGGGCGATCCACATAGACACGCTTCTCGACAATGCGCTCGACCGGCTTCTCGACGATCTTTTCCACCACCCGATCTACGGGCACCTCGACGCGGTGCTCGACCACCTTCTCGACCACACGGTCCACCGGGCGGTCGACATAGACGATCTTCACGGGCGCGGGACGGCGCTTGACCGCCTTGCGCTTGACCGTGGCCTTGGCGACCGGCTTGGCGGGCTTGCACTGGCAGGCGGGATAGCCGTCAGCCAGAGCCGGCGTGATCGCGACAGGCGCGGCGACACCGGCCACGGCGGCCATGGCACCAACGAACAGAAGGGTCTTGAAGGTCATGGTCACGCCTTGGGTCGTTCTGGAAAGCAGGACTGTGCCGCTGTGAGACGACAGGCCCCCGGCGCCGCAAGCTTCGGGCCAAGGCCGGCGATGGCCGCCTGGCCTTAGCGTCTGCCCGGTGTTTTGGGGATTGGCGCTCACCCCGCTTTCCCGCATCCTCACCCCAAACAAGCGTTTGAGTGCGAAGTGGGGAAACGATGTCAAAGATCACTCTGGCCACCCTGGGTCTGACGGCCGGCCTGCTGCTGGGCAGCGCCGCCTGCGCCCAGACGCCGGCCGCGCCCGCCAATGACTACGCCAGGAGCGAGAACTGGCTGTGCCTGCCCGGCCGCAACGATGCCTGCGCCGCCGACCAGACCACCACGATCGTGGCGGCCGACGGCAAGACCACGACCGAGGCCTTCAAGCCCGCCGTCGCACCGGCCATCGACTGCTTCTATGTCTATCCGACCGTGTCGACCGACCCCGGCGCCAACAGCGACATGACCATCGACGAAGCCGAGCGCTCGGTGGTCGATCAGCAGCTGGCGAGGTTCGCCAGCCAGTGCAAACTCTATGCACCGATGTATCGCCAGATCACCCTGGCGTCCCTGCGCAAGGTGATGATGGGTGGTCAGGGGGGCGATGCCGCCCTGGCCTATGGCGATGTCCGCGACGCCTGGAACCACTATCTGACCAAGGAAAACAAGGGCCGTGGCGTCGTCCTGATCGGTCACAGCCAGGGTTCGCGTATGCTGCTGCAGCTGCTGACCGAAGAGATCGACGGCAAGCCCGCCCAGAAGCAGATGGTCTCGGCCCTGGTCCTGGGGATGAACACGCCGGTCGATGCGGCAGGCAAGTACGGCTCGATCCCGTCCTGCGCCAGCGCTGACCAGACCGGCTGCGTGGTGTCCTATGTGTCGTTCCGCAGCGCCTCGCCGCCGCCGGCTACAAGCCGCTTTGGCAAGACCGATCCGCAAGGCCTGCGCTCGGCCTGCGTCAATCCCGCCGCCCTCGTCGCCGGCAAGACCCAGTCAGACGCCGTGCCCCTACAGGCCTATTTCAGCGCTGAGGGCATGGGCTCCTCGGCCGCCACGCCCAAGCCGTGGGCCAAGAACCTGAAGGTGACGACGCCGTTTGTTTCTGCGCCGGGCCTGGTGTCGGGCCGCTGCGTCAGCGCGGGCGACTTCACCTATCTGTCGGTGGATGTGAACGCTGACCCGGCCGATCCGCGCGTCGACGACATCACCGGCGACATCCTGGTCTTCGGCCAGCCCCTGAAGGACTGGGGCCTGCACCTGATCGACGTGAACCTGACGATGGGCGATCTGGTCACCCTGGTGGGCGAGCAGTCAAAGGCCTATGCGGCCGCGCGCTGAACCGGCCCCTCCCCGGCCAAGGCCGGGGAGGTCGCAAATCCTGAGCTACTTCGCCACGGTCCTGAACACGGTCGCGCCCAGCAGCAGCACGATCAAAAAACCGATCACGAACAGGAAGAACAGGATCTTGGCGACACCGGCGGCAGCGCCGGCGATGCCCGAAAAGCCAAGCGCCCCGGCGATCAGGGCGACGACGGCGAGAATGATGGCCCACTTCAGCATGGCGCGTTTCCTTGTTTGGGAAGCCAGCAGCGCTTCTGAGAAAACAACCCGCCAGAACGCGCTGCGTTCCTTGTCTTCGCCGCCTTCCGCCGGTAACCCGTAAGCATGGCCTCCAAGCCCGAAAGCCCGACCGAACCCTTCAAGCGCGCCCTGGCGCACGCTGCGCGTTCGCTTGCCGAAATGCCCGACCTAGAGGTCGTGTTCTCGGGCGACGGCCCTGTGCTGATGGGCAAGCGCGCCGTGCTGCCGCACCCGCCGCGCGACCTCAACAGCAAAGAGGCCGCGCGCATCCGGGGCCTGGCCGACCAGATGGCCCTGCGCCTGGCCCACCACGACGCCGTCGCCCATGCCCGGGCCCGCCCCACCTCGCCCGACGGCCAGGCGGCGTTCGAGTCCATCGAGCAGGCACGACTGGAAGCCATCGGCGCCAATGCCATGGGCGGGGTGCGCGGCAACCTCACCGCCGCCCTCGAAGCGCGCCTCGAAAAGCAGGGCTTGACCCGCAATGTGGCGATGGACCGCCAGTCAGCGCCCATGGCCGAGATCCTGGGTCTGCTGGTGCGCGAGCGCCTGACCGGCGATGCCCCGCCTGAGGGTGCCAGGGCCCTGGTCGACATCCTGCGCAACGATATCGAGATGAAGGCCGGCAAGGACCTGGATCGTCTGGCCGCCACCATCGACGATCAGGCCGCCTTTGCCCGGGTGACCCGCGAGATCCTGCGCGATCTGGACCTGGGCGAAGAGATGTCCGAGGCCACCGAGAGCAGCGACGAGGACGACGGCGAGCAGGACCAGCCGACTGAATCCTCGGACGACGATGAGGGTGAGGGCGAAGGCGAGCAGTCCGAAGGCTCCGCCCCCCAGGAAACCGAATCCTCCGACCGCGAGACCCAGGCCGGCGACGAGGAGATGGTCCAGTCCGAGCAGGAGGGCGAGGCCGAAGACACCGACGAAGCGCCCGAAATGGGCGACGGTGCCAAGCCCGCTCGTCCGGACACCGGCCCCGCCCAGCCCGGCGAACCGGCCTACAAGATCTTCACCAACGCCTATGACGAGGTGGTGCCGGCCGAGGAGCTCTGCGACGCCGAGGAACTGACCCGGCTGCGGGCCTATCTGGACCAGCAGCTCAGCGCCCTCTCCAGCGTCGTCTCGCGACTGGCCAACAAGCTGCAGCGCCGCCTGCTGGCCCAGCAGAACCGCGCCTGGACCTTCGATCTGGAAGAAGGAATGTTGGACGTCGCGCGCCTGACCCGGGTGATCATCGACCCCACCGCGCCTCTGTCGTTCAAGCAGGAAGAGGACCAGGAGTTCCGCGACACCGTGGTGACCCTGCTGATCGACAACTCCGGCTCGATGCGCGGCCGGCCAATCATGGTCGCTGCCGTCTGCGCCGACATCCTGGCCCGCACCCTGGAACGCTGCGGCGTCAAGACCGAGGTGCTGGGCTTTACCACGCGGGCCTGGAAGGGCGGGACCAGTCGTGACGAGTGGGTCAAGTCGGGCAAGCCTCCTGCGCCGGGTCGCCTGAACGACCTGCGCCACATCATCTACAAGGCCGCCGACTCGCCCTGGCGGCGGGCGCGCAAGAACCTCGGCCTGATGATGCGCGAGGGGCTGCTGAAGGAAAACATCGACGGCGAGGCCCTGATGTGGGCCCACCAGCGCCTGATCGGCCGGCCCGAAGCTCGCCGCATTCTGATGGTGATCTCTGATGGCGCGCCGGTGGATGACTCCACCCTCAGCGTCAATTCGGGCCACTATCTGGAGCGCCACTTGCGTCAGGTCATCGCCGAGATCGAGGGCAAGAGCCCTGTCGAGTTGATCGCCATCGGCATCGGCCACGACGTCACGCGCTATTATCGCCGCGCGGTCACCATCGTCGATGTCGAGCAGCTTGGCGGCGTTCTGGTCGAGCAGCTGGCGGCGCTGTTCGAGGAAGAGCCCCGCGCGATGAAGAAGGCGCGCGGCCTGCTGGCGCCTTTGCCCACCGTGCAGCCCTCCGCCCCGAAGGCGGCACGCAAGGTTCCCGCGTGATCCACGTCCGGTCGCTGACCGCCCTGGCGCTGTCTCTGGCGACGCTGGCCGCCTGCGCGCCCAAGCCCGCGCCGCCGCCGGCCCTGCCGGTCGCACCGGTCAAGGCGGGACCGCAGATCACCCTGCAGGCCGTTCCCGTGCCGCTGGACGCCGGCAATCCCGGCAAGACCGTACTGGAGGGCTTCACCTTCGCCGGCGGGATAGCGATCACCAGCCCTGATACGGAGGGCCTGCATGGACTGTCGGACATGGCCATCGCGCCCGACGGAACCCTGGTGGCGATCACTGATAACGGCGACCGCGTCGAAGCCCGCATCAAGCTGGATGAGGCCGGCCGTCTGGTCGGCCTGACCGACGGCAAGCTGGAGCCTCTGCGCGGCCTGGACGGCCAGGCCTTGCAAGGCAAGGAGCAGGCCGACGCCGAGGGGATCGCGATCCTGGCCAACGGCGACCGGCTGGTCAGTTTCGAGCGCGACCACCGCATCTGGCTTTATCCCGCCCTGCCCGGCGGCGGCTGGGGCGTTCCGCGCCGGGCACCGGCCCCCGCGACGGTCTTCCCCAACAACGAAGGCATGGAGGCGCTGGCCGCCTATCCCGTAGCCGGACCCGACGCCTATCTGGTGGGCGGCGAGGAAGGCGAGGCCTGGCTTTGCCGACTCGCGGCCACCTGCCAGCCCATCGCGCCGCAGTCGGGCCCCGACTTCACCTGGGGCCTGACCGCCATGACCGCCTTCAACGGCAAGGCTGTGGCCACCCTGCACCGGGGCTTCGACCCGATCCGGGGCTGGCGGGCGATCCTGCGGTTCGTTGCCGATCCCACGGCACCGGCCAACCGGCAGGTCCAGATCGCCAGTCTGCATATCGATGGCTCGACCACCCGCGACAATTTCGAGGGCGTCGTGCTGAGCAGCGCGCCGTCGGGCGCCACCCGGGTCTATCTGCTGTCTGATGACGGTGCCCTGCCCGGCGGGCGGACCCTGCTGATGGCCTTCGACTGGACCCCGCCGCCACCGCCGCCGCCTGCTCCGCCCAAGGCCAAGAAGCCGGTTCGCAAGCGCTAGAGCGGGTTGCGATCTGATGGAATCAGATCATCCGCTCTAGTCTTTTGTTTTCACGCGCGTTTCATTCCGAAAACCGGTTCCCACTTCTCGGAACGCGCTCTAGCGCCGCTTAGAGAATCCAGCTTTCCGGATCATTCACCAGGCCATGCAGGGCCGTGGGCGACGCACCGCCCGGTTTGTGGGCGCCGGCCACAATCTTGTGTGCATCGCAACATAACCGTTGATCAGTCAAAAAAGCAACGCTATGGCTTTTCTTCGACGGACAAGCGGCGAGACCGGACGGACCGTCAGAGGAACGCGTCGGGAGGAGGTTGAACCCAACCCCCTTTCGTGGACTAAATCACATGATCCGTACCATCGCTCTGGCCGTTTCGGCCATCGCCCTGACCATCGCTGCCCCCGCCTCGGCCTCTGAACTGCGCGTCAAGGTCGCCGGCAAGTCGGCCGAACAGATCCGTACCGACATCGTCAAGGCCGCCAGCACCGTCTGCTGGCAGGACGTTCGCGGCGAAGCCCTCGCCGGCTACCTGTACCCCGCCTGCGTTCGTGCCTCGGTCAACGAAGCCGTCGCCAAGATCAACAGCCCGGCCCTGACCGCCTATAACACCGCCCAGCCGGTCTCGTCGGGCGCGATGGTCGCGGCGCGCTAAGCCGACCCGTCTCTCTTCTCAGTACCAAGCTTTCAAACCCGGCGCGGCTCAGTCGCGCCGGGTTTTGCTTGTCTGGACCCCGCCGGCCAGCTCAGGCACCAGACGTGAAAAAGCCCGCGAGGATTTCTCCTCACGGGCTTTCCCGATTCGAAAGGCTGAAAGCCTTAGGCGGCGACAGCCACGGCGGCGGCCTTGGCCTTGGCCTTGACCTGCGACTTGATCTTCAGGGCGCGCGGCGACAGCTGCTCGTCCTTGGCGTTCAGCAGGAACACGTCCAGGCCACCCTTGAAGTCCAGGGTGCGCAGGGCGGCGTTGCTGATGCGCAGCTTGAAGGTCTGACCCAGCGAGTCGGACGCCAGGGTGGCGGGCGACAGGGCCGGCAGGAAGCGGCGCTTGGTCTTGATGTTCGAGTGGCTCACATTGTGGCCGACCATCGGACCGATACCGGTGAGTTCGCAGCGGCGCGACATGACGTTACCTTGGCTGGGCGAAGCCAACGGCTCCGCAATATGAATTCGGCGCGAACGGCGGACCGCCGCGCGAGAGCGGGCGATATAGGCGAAGGGGGCTTGCCGAGTCAAGCCGCGCCGCCGTTTACCGCGCCCAAACATCGCTATCAGGCGCGGTTCATCTGCGCTCTCTATATAGGGCCCATGCTTAGGAGAAGGAATCCCATGCGTTTGCTCGTCCCCGTCGCTGCGTCCGCCGTCGCTGCCTGCGGTTTGCTGGTCGCCGGCGGCGCGCTCGCCCTGGCCGCGCCCCAGAACGGCGACGCCCGGGCTGCGACCACGATCCTGACGGGCCAGTGGGAATACAAGACCCGGATCGGACCGATTCCCGTCGACAGCGACCGCCGCTGCCTGACCGCCAAGGACGTCGAGAACTTCAACCGCGGCATCTGCCTCAAGCGCTACACCTGCGCCTATGACACCCGCGTGGTCCGTGACGGCAAGATCGCGCTCAAGGGCGTCTGGACCGACAAGAAGGGCCGCAGCGCGCCCGTCACGGCCAAGGGCTCCTATACGCCCGAGAGCTTCAAGCTCGACGTCAGCGGCAAGACCGTAACCGGCCTGCCCATGGCCGCCTCGCTCAGCGCCAGGCGGATCAGCGCCACCTGCCCGCCTGCTGAAAACTAGCCGGGCCAGAGACCCGTTTGTGGTTAATCGGAGTTAAGCTACAATAGCTTGTAGGGAACAAAGGTCGAATTCGCGGACGTCGCTGATTCGGTCATGATTCGTTTCGCCCCTGTTCGCCAGAACGGCGTTCGCCGTTAACGCCCGTTGCGAGCGTCAGCCGCGCCTGGCCGGTGCCACCGAAAATTCCAGGTCAAACAGGGTCGGAACCGCGCTGGTCGTGGCTCGCTCCAGCGTCAACAGCCGCGCCTTGGTCGAGACCCCGCCATCGGCCGTAAAGCCGCCCATTCCACCCGAAGCGGCCAGCACCCGGTGGCAGGGCACCACGATGGGCCAGGGGTTTTCGCCCAGAGCCTTGCCCACCGCCCGCGCCGCGCCAGGCTCACCCATGGCCCGCGCCACCTGGCCATAGGTGCAGGTCTGGCCCGGCGCGATGGACCGGGCGATCTCGTAGACCCGCAGGTTGAAGGGCGAGACGCCCGACACGTCCAGCGCCACATCGGCCAGGTCGTCGCGGACGCCGGCCAGCAGACCCAGCACCCGCTCGACCACGCGTTCGACCTCGGGGGGCGGCGGGACCTCGACGGCCTCGGGGAACCGTTGGCGCAGCCTTGCCCAGGCGGCGACGGGCGTCGCCTGCGGCAACTGCATGCCGATCAGGCCCGCCTGCCCCCAGGCGATGCCGCAACGCCCGATGACGGTGTCGAAAAGCGCGAAAGCCTGGCCGGTCATGCCGCCATCATAGCAGCCCTGTTGCGGCTTTCGAGGGAGCTGGGAGCCAATTCAAGGCGGCGGCAGGTTCTCGACCGGCGGGGTTGGCTGAACGGCAAGGCGTAGTCGCAGCTCGGCTAGGCCGATGAAGCCCAGAATGACGCCGATCGCCGCCGCCAGGGGATCAAACCCTGAGTGGGTCAGGCGGAAATCCAGCGGGAAAAGGCTGATCGCCACGCCTGCGACCCGGATTGCCGAGTCTCCCGGGAAAAAGCTGCGCCAGACCTGCAAGGCAGCGTTTGCGAGCAACAGGCCACACAGCGCCCAACGCAGAGCCTCGACGCGGGCCGGCCCCGAAGGCGAAGGCGGCGGAGGCGGCTCCTCCCCTCGAAAGAGCTCCAGGAAGCCCGAACCGGAGTTCAGAAGCACAGCCCCCAGCCAGCACAAGCCTCCCGCAAGCCAGACCGCGAAAGGCCGATAGGGGCCCAAGGCGAGACTCAGGGTGACGGCTGACAAAAGATACAGCCCCAGAAAAACCAGGGTCCATCGCGCGACCCGGCTCCTGGTGTTGCCTGGCTCCATGATCAGCTCCTCAGCGCCAGGCTAGGGGTCGAACGCCCGGCCCCGGTGAAAGTCACGTCACTTTCAGGCTTAAGCACGCCATAGCTTCCCATCTTCGGCAAGGGTGCCCTAGGCTGCGGATGTCCTGCCTGCTTCCGGAGTTTCCCCATGCGCCGCATCCTCCTCGCTGCCCTGCTGGCCGCCACCGGCCTGACCACGGCCCAGGCCGGCGACCTCCTGATCCATGGCGGGCCGATCCATACCGGCGTGGATGCCGCGCCCAGCGCCCAGGCGGTGCTGATCCGCGACAAGGCAATCCTCTATGTCGGCGACCTGAAGACTGCCAGGGCCAGGGCGGCCAAGGACGCCCGCGATATCGACCTGAAGGGCGCGGCGGCCTTTCCCGGCTTTGTCGACGCCCATGCCCACCTGACCGGCATCGGCCTGCGCGAGATGACCCTCAATCTGGACCAGACCGCCTCGGTCGCCGAGCTGGTGGCGGCGGTGAAGGCTTACGCCCTCGCCAATCCCGACGGGGCGATCTATGGCCGGGGCTGGATCGAGACCCACTGGCCCGAAAAGCGCTTTCCCAACCGCGCCGATCTGGACGCCGCCGCCCCGGGCCGGATCGTGGTGCTGCAACGGTCCGACGGCCACGCCATGGTGGCCAGCAGCGCGGCCCTGGCCAAGGCCGGGGTCAGCGCCACCACCCCCGATCCGGCCGGCGGCCAGATCCTGAAAGGTCCCGACGGCGCGCCCGACGGCATGATGATCGACCACGCCCAGGCCCTGGTGCGCGACGTCATCCCCCCGCCTTCGGACGCCACCAAGCGCGAGGCCCTGCAGAAGGCCGGCGCCCTCTATGCCTCGCGCGGCTGGACGGGGCTGGGCAATGTCAGTGTCGCGGCACCCGACCTGGCCCTGCTGAACGGCCTGGCGGCCGAGCGGAAGTTTCACCTGCGGGTCGACAATTACATGGACCCCAGCGGCGCCGACGAGGTGCTGGCCAAGGGCCCGTTCGAGGACGCCACCGGCCTGATCCGGGTGCAGGGGATCAAGCTCTATATGGACGGGGCCCTGGGCTCGCGCGGCGCGGCCCTGCTGGAGCCCTATAGCGACGCCGAGGGCAAGGGCCTGATCCTGACCGAGCACGCCCAGGGCCTGGCCCTGATGCAGCGGGCCCGGGCCGTCAACGCCCAGGTGGCCATGCATGCCATCGGCGATCGCGGCAACCGCATGGTGCTGGACTGGTTTGGCGAGACGCTCGGCTCGGACACCGGCCGCCGCTGGCGCATCGAGCACGCCCAGGTGGTCTCGCCTGCCGACATGCCGCGCTTTGCCCGGATGGGGGTCATCGCCTCGATGCAGCCCAGCCACGCCATCGGCGACCTCTATTTCGCCCCTGCCCGCCTGGGCAAGGACCGCCTGAAGGGCGCCTATGCCTGGAAGGGCATGCTCGACAGCGGCGCGGTTGTCGCCGCCGGCTCGGACGCCCCGGTCGAGGTCGGCGACCCGCGCATCGAGTTCTATGCTGCCGTCTATCGCCACAGCCTGGACGGCTTCTCCAATGCCGACTGGCACCTGGAAGAGGCCGTCAGCCGCCGGCAGGCCCTGAAGATGCTGACCCTGGCCCCCGCCTATGCCGCCTTCGCCGAGACGCAGCGCGGCACGCTGGAAGCGGGCAAGAAGGCCGATCTGACCGTCTTCTCGCAGGACCTGATGACCATCCCCCCGGCGCAGATCCTCAAGGCCAGGGCCGTGCTGACCGTGGTGGACGGGGTGGTGGTGTTCGAGGCGCTGTAGAGCGCGTTCCGAAAAGTGGGAACCGGTTTTCGGAATGAAACGCGCGTGAACACAAAAGACTAAAGCGGACGCACGGCTTCGCCGCCTCACGCGGTCTGACCGCTGAAGGGTTGGGAAGGGTCGCGGAGCGCCCGGGCCTCGCCCGGATGTAGGTTAGTCGTGAGTACCGTTTCGACGAAGACGAGCGCTCCGCGTAGTCCGTTTTCCGGTGAGCCTTGGGGGCGCGGGGTCTTAACCCGCTCCCAATGAGGCCCCCGGCGGGCGGAGGATTGGCATCCTCCGGACCGTCCAGGCGATTTCAGCCCGGACCTGCTGCGTTTCCGCCGGAACGTCGCCTGAGGAACTGATCCCAAACCCCGATCCGAAACGCCCGCCTTCCCTGGAGGGACAGACCACGTCTCGCAAGCCGGGCGCTTGAGGCCCCAGGTGACGGCCGCCGGGACGCTACCCGCTCGACCACCCCCAAAGGCCCATCAGGTCGCCGGCCGACGTCCCTTCCCTTGCCTCTGGGTGAGATCAGTATGGGGGACGTTTTGAGCGCGTCTGACGGCGCGGTGCGAGATTTTTGCAGGGTGTTGAAGTTGCGGGGGTTTGCAGGCGATGCGCCGGGGATGGAGAGCGCTGTATCCCCGTAAATCCTCCCCCTGAAGGGGGAGGCGGCCGTCAGGCCGGAGGGGGAAGACCGCACCGAGTCAGCAGCCACTACCCCCTCCGTCTCCCCCGCCTTCGCGGGGGCGACACCTCCCCCTTCAGGGGGAGGATCTTTGCCTACAACCCAACCTTCACCATGAAAAAAGTTTAAGTACACATCGCCGCAATTATGCCGCCAATACCAAGACTGGAAATAATCATTACAGATTGGTAAGGCGAGTTGATCGCCAGCATTGTAGCATGACCAAGATCGAACTCTTTGCGCCGCGCGCATCCTCGCATCGCCGCACCTGGACGGCGGCGGCCATTGTGCTGATCGTGCTGTTCATCATTGTCGGCCAGTTGGCGACCATCTTCGGCGTACTCAAGCCGATGGGCTTTCGTCAGGCCGACCTGGAAACCCAGTGGGCGCCGCTGACGATCCAGCTGCTGGGCTTTGGCTTTACGGCCCTGCTGCTGCTGGCCTGGGTGTGGGTGTTCGAGCGCCGCTCGCCCGCCACCCTGGGCCTGAACGGCAGGGCGCTGGTCCGCTACGGGCGCGGCCTGCTGGTCGGGGCGGGCTTCCTGGCCGGCACGATCGGCCTGATCTGGATCGCGGGCGGCTATCGCGTCGAGGGCCTGGGCGTCTGGACGGCGCCCTCGCCCGTGCTGTTCCTGCCCCTGCTGGCCATCTTTGCGGGCTTCATGATTCAGGGCGGGACTGAAGAGCTGCTGATGCGCGGCTGGCTGATGCAGCTGGTGGCCTCTCGCCACGGCCTGGTCCTGGCCATCGTGATCAATGCGCTGCTGTTCGCCCTGCTGCACGGCGGCAATATCAAGCCGTCGATGGAACTGGTCCTGGCCCTGGCCAACCTGCTGCTGTTTGCCGTGATGATCAGCCTCTATGCGATCAAGGAAGGCTCGCTGTGGGGCGTCTGCGCCTGGCACAGCGCCTGGAACACCCTGCTGGGCGTGGGCTTTGGCCTGGAGGTCAGCGGCAGCCGGGTGGCGGTGCAGAGCCTGGTCGTCGACCTGGCCCCCGTGGCCGGCGCCCCCTGGTGGCTGACCGGCGGCGCCTTCGGCCCCGAGGCCAGCGTGGCGACCACGGCCGTGCTGCTGGCGGGGGTGGTCTACCTCCTGGCGACTGGGGCGCTGAAGGGCTGGGCGGGGTAGGACCCTTCCAAGCCCAAACACCTTGTCATCCCGGGCGGCGCAGCCGACCCGGGACCCAGGGACCGGCGCACTGCGGTTGCCCCTGGGTCCCGGCTCTCCGCTGCGCTGAGTTTACCCTTGGGCGCGCGCTCCGCGCGACCCGAGGGGCCGGGATGACAAGCTTTTGTTGCGCGGCCTGCCGCCCCTTCGCGCCGAAGGGAGCCAAGCCTTCATCTCACGGCGAGACGATCGCCGGTCTGGACAGGTCACTCAAGGCCGACGCTCCGCGTCGCCGCGACGCGGTCGGTCGCAGACCGAGGTCGGTGGACTGACCTGTCCAGACCGGCACGCTACTGCCTCCAAGAGATGAAGGGCTTGGTGGGACGCGAAGCGTCAGACCGGAGCGACTTCGATTCTGAATTCTTCAGCGGCAAGTTGCGCGCGAAAAAAGCGGATCTCCCTATTTGGTTGCACTTCAACATGCTTCCGAATTCTACTGATATTGGCCTCGGTGCATCTGGCCCCGAATATTACCGCATCTAGATCTGCGCGATCAAAGACCCATTTACCCCTCGCGTTCCTCGCGATCACCCGCCATTCTTCCTCATATGACCAACAAGAGTCTTTAGTGAGAAAGACGTCATTAAAACTATTTACGGCATCTTTTATCGGCATTTGCGCAATTGGTCGCCGATCACTGTAGATGACCTCGAATGCCTCGCCTAGAAAGCGCGAACCCAAGCTACGTCTGAATTGTAGACATACGCCAGTATGTTCACTGCCGTAGTGTCCCCACATAAGGAGGTGGTCTGGCTTTGCTGAGAAGGAGATTATTCCCGAGCTATCTACAACGCTATCAACCGCATCGCGTACACCTTGATTTCCATGATCTTTTAAACGTCTTCTGGCTTTAGCTTCCTGCTGACGTCTTGTTAGACGGTTTCCGGGGACGTGCTTTTTTGCAAGCTGCTTTATGTATACTTCAACATCGGCTTTCGACCCGTTAAATTTAGCGACAGGGAAACAGTCGAACGGATCATTGAAAAGCTCACGACCGGCAGCGAACAACTCGCCATCCAGAATTTGCACGACTCGCTGCATGTCGGTTTCGTTTCGCAGAGCCCGGTATTTGTACAGGTGTTTCGGGCCGTCATCGTTTGTGTTGTCCGTCACGTACGCCCCCGAGATATGATTTCAGAAAACACTAGCCAAAGAAAAAGGGCGGAGCCTCTCAGCCCCGCCCCCCCTCAAACTCAAACCTCAGCAGGTAACCCCTACTCCGCCGCCACCTTCGGCGAGAACCCGAGGATCGCCTTGGTCTCGAGGAACTCGCCGAACGCGTGGTCGCCCCATTCGCGGCCGTTGCCGCTCATCTTGTAGCCGCCGAACGGGGCCATCATGTCGGGGGCGGCGCCGTTCAGGTTCACCTGGCCGGCCCGCAGTTGCGAGGCCACCTTGCGGACCTCTTCGGGGTTGTTGCCCGAGATATAGGCCGCCAGGCCGTATTCGGTGTCGTTGCCGACCTTCACGGCCTCGTCGACCGTGTCGTAGCCGATGATGGCGACGACCGGGCCGAAGATCTCTTCCTTGGCGATGGTCATGTCGTTGGTGACATTGGCGAAGACGGTGGGCTTGACGTAGTAGCCCTTGTCCAGCCCCTCGGGCAGGCCGACGCCGCCGCTGACCAGGGTGGCGCCCTCGTCGATGCCCTTCTGGATCAGGCCCTGGATCTTGTTCCACTGCACGTCGGAGACGACGGGGCCCATCTTGGAATTGCCGTTGGGGTCGCCCACGGTGTGGGCCTCGGCGGCGGCGCGGGCGATGGCGATGACCTCGTCCATCTTCTTGCCCGGCACCAGCATGCGGGTGGGGGCGTTGCACGACTGGCCCGAGTTCATCATCACCGAGGCGACGCCGCCGGTGACGGCGCGCTGGAAGTCGGCGTCTTCGAGGATGATGTTGGGGCTCTTGCCGCCCAGCTCCTGGTGCACGCGCTTGACGGTGGGGGCGGCGTTGCGGGCCACCTCGATGCCGGCCCGGGTCGAGCCGGTGAAAGACACCATGTCGACTTCAGGATGGCTGGACAGGGCGGCACCGACCACGGGGCCGTCGCCATTGACCAGGTTGAACACCCCGGCCGGAACGCCGGCGGCATGCAGGACCTCGGTCCAGATATAGCCCGAGAAGGGGGCGATTTCCGAAGGCTTCAGCACCATGGTGCAGCCGGTGGCGATGGCCGGGGCCACCTTGCAGGCGATCTGGTTGACCGGCCAGTTCCACGGCGTGATGAAGGCGCAGACGCCGATCGGCTCTTTGACGATGCGGGTGGTGCCGCGATCTTCCTCGAATTTATAGTCCTTGAGCACGGCAATGGCCGTCTGGACGTGGCCGATGCCCATGGCGGCCTGGGCGCGCTGGGCCAGCCAGGCAGGGGCGCCCATCTCTTCGGTGATGGCCTTGGCCATGTCTTCGAAGCGCTTCATGTATTCGGCGACGATGCGCTCGAGAATGTCGATGCGCTCTTCGCGGCTGGTCAGGCTGAAGCTGGCAAAGGCCTTGCGGGCGGCCATGACCGCCCTGTCGACATCGGCGACGCCGCCCATCGAGATCACGCCGGCGACCTCTTCGGTGGCGGGGTTGATCACGTCGAGCCGCTTGGCCTCGACCGGATCGACCCAGGCCCCGTCGATATAGAACTTGGTGTAGTCGCGCATGTCGTGCTCCTGCCCTTTGTGGATTCGAGGTCCGCTCTCATGTGGGACGCGGCGGCCCTTCTTCAAACGCCCATTCTAGTGATCGGCGTTCAGTGTGGAAGCCCCTGCTTCGACCGGATAGGAATTCCATGGTCGAATCTGTGGCCCGCTTGGGAGCAAAGGCATGCGCGACTCTCTGAAAGCCGTTGGCGCGGGTTGCCTCCTCGCCCTGGCCAGCACCACGACGGCCGTGGCGGCCGATGCCCTGTATTTCAAGCTGGCCCGGAACCTGGAAACGGCGCGCCACAGGACCATGCACTTTACATTCCCACTGACCTGGTATCAGTCGGACCAGTTGGCGGAGGGTGCCGCAAAGCTGCAGTCGGGGCAGGTCTTCAACAAGTCGCCCGATAGGGTAGACGAATGCGAAGCCGTGGTCAGCATGCCGACCAGCATGGCCAGCCACCACGCCGGTGTGATCTTTGGAGGGGTCTGCCTGATGACGATTGATGGCCGACCGCAGCGCGCCGCAATCTGCCATGACGACATGGTCGGCGAGTCCGCAGTCCGTTTGCTGCCGTCTAAAGCTTCACCGGCCAAAGACCGGCGGACAGCGGTCCTTCTGATGCTCGACGTCTGCTACGGGACCTGAAGCGGCCCCTTCACCACATTGGATCCACCTCAACCCCCTCCAGCGCCTCGACGATCCGCTGGCGGGTTGCGGGGGTGATGTCATCGGGCAGGGCATCCGGCGAGAACCAGGCGACCTCGTGAATCTCGCCCTGAGCGCTGGCGGCGCAGGGCTCCCAGGCGTCGATGCGATAGACCAGCACATGGTCGCCGGGGTGGCGCGCCTCGTTGCTGTGCACTGACAGCAGCACCGGCCGGCCCAGCACCCGCACGCCGGCCTCTTCCTGCATCTCGCGCGCCAGAGCGGTTTCAGCCGTCTCGCCGCGCTCGACCCCGCCGCCGGGCATGTACCAGCCGGGCACATAGGTGTGCTGGATCAGCAGCACCCGGCCCTCATCATCGAACACCAGTCCCCGCACCCCCAGGGTCAGGCCCCGGCTCAGCCGGAACCAGGCGAAGACGAAGGGACGGGCGAAAGGTTCAATGCGACGGCGCCAGGGCATGGGCGAAAGTCTAGCCCGGCTTGGCCTTGCGGTCAGTCCCCCAGGCCGTTAAAGCCCGAAGTCTCATACGTCCTCCAGCGGAGCCGCGCCCATGCTCGCGATCCTGATCATCGCCATCTTCCTCGGCGTCATTTTCGCCCTGAACCTGATCGAGTTCGGCCGCGTCGATTAAGACCATGACTTCGCGCGGCGCGGCCCTGGTCACCGGCGCGGGGCGTCGGATCGGCCAGGCCCTGGCCATCGAGGCCGCCCGCGCCGGCTATGACGTGGCCGTCCATCATCGTGGATCGGCCGATGAGGCAGGCGAGACGATCGCCGCCGTGCAGGCCCTGGGCCGCCGCGCCCTGGCCGTCTGCGCCGATCTGGCCGACGAGGCGCAGGTAAGCGGCCTGATCGCCCAGGCCGCGCCGCTGGGGCCCGTGACCCTGCTGGTCAACAGCGCTTCCACGTTTCAGGACGACCGGGTGGGCTCGCTGGACCGCGCCCTGTGGGACAGCCATCTGGACACCAACCTGCGCGCGCCGGTCGTGCTGGCCCAGGCCTTCGCCGCCGCCCTGCCGGACGATGTCGAGGGCCTGATCGTCAACCTGATTGACCAGCGCGTCTGGCGGCCCAATCCGCAGTTCTTCAGCTACAGCCTCAGCAAGGCGGGGCTGTGGTGGGCGACCCAGACCCTGGCCCAGGCCCTGGCCCCGCGCATTCGGGTCAATGCCATCGGCCCCGGCCCCACCCTGGCCAATGTGCATCAGGCCCCCGGTGAGTTCGAGGCCGAGGCCGCCGGCACCCTGTTGCAGCGCCGCGCCACCCCAGGCGACGTCGCCGCCGCCCTGCGCTATCTGATTGACGCCAGAGCGGTCACGGGCCAGATGATCGCGGTGGACGCGGGTCAGCATCTGGGCTGGCGCACGCCCGATATCGTCGCCCCCTGATCGCCGTCTTCTAATCACTGCCCCAATCGCTGCCCACGCAAGAAAGGCGAACCGCTTGGCCGCCTCCCCCCTCGTCGAAAATCGCGCCGCCGACGCGGCCCCCGTCGCCCGCATCATCGTGACCAAGGTCTTTGTGCGCGGCCTCAAGGTGGACGCCCAGATCGGCGTCTATGACCACGAGCATGGCCGCTTCCAGCCTCTGATCGTCGATGTCGAGCTGGACGTCGCGGCCAGCCACTGCGAGCGCCTGGGCGACACCGTCAACTACGAGACCGTCGGCGAATCGGCCCGCGCCATCGCCGCCGAGGGCCATATCGACCTGGTCGAGACCTTCGCCGAGCGCCTGGCCCAGGCCTGTTTCGCCGACAGCCGGGTCACCCGCGCCCGGGTTCGGGTGGAAAAGCCCCTGGCCCTGGCCCCGCACGCCGCCGCCGCCGGCGTGGAAATCACCGCCGTCCGGGCTTGAGATGATCACCCACGGCGCCCGCCTCGCACCTTTTCAGCCCGAGACGGTCTGGATGTTGCGGGACGGTACGCTGGTGGAGACGCGCGGACTGAAGGTGCGCGGCTTTGCCCTGAGCGATCTGACCGGCTATCGCCTGGCCGCCGCGCCCAGGGGCGGCCGCCGCCGCGTCCTGCAACTGAGCTTTGGCCGCCAGAAGATCATCGTCATCGCCCAGAGCTATCTGGGACCAGGCCGGGTGGAAGACCGGCTGGACAGCTTCTCGGCCTTCGCCCGCGCCGTGGCCCGGCAAGCGGTCGACAGCGCCCCCGCCGCGCGCTTCTCCCTGGCCCGGATCGAGGCCCGCCCCGCCCTGACCGGCGCCATCGGCCTGCTGGGCCTGGGCACCCTGGCGCTGCTGGCTTCGTCGCTGAGCGCGGGCATGACCGGCGTCGGGATCGACCTGGCCGCGCGCATGGCCTTCGTGCTGATCCTGCTGACGGCCGCCCTGCCCTGGCTGTCGGCCGGCGACGCCTTTGACCCGCGCGATCCGCCGAGAGACTTGTTGCCCTGAGGGGTGGCGGCTGGGTGCGTGGCTACCAGGTATGCCAAAGCGGCCGTCATCCCGGGACTTGTTCCCGGGACCCATTTGTCCGCCGCAGGTGCACAGCAGAACGACATCGAACCGTGCTGCTGAACCATGGGCCCCGGGAACAAGTCCCGGGGTGACGGGCTATTTCAGAGCCGAACCCGCTGAGGTCAGGATCAGACCCGCTCCGAATTACACGACCTTCATTTGCATCGAAAGTCGATCAGGGCGACGATCAGACATCGACGTTACCTGAAAGCAACCGCCCGTGAGCCCGCCTGAACCTTCATCCGACCCCGCCGTCCCGCAGGCCCTGCAGGATGACAAGACCCTGCCCGCAGTGGCCTATGCCCTGACCCTGGCAGGCATCGTGACCGGCGGTCTGACCAGCCTGATCGCGGTGATCCTGGCCTATGTCAGTCGCAAGGCTGCGCCGGAATGGCTGCAGAGCCACTACCTGTTCCAGATCCGCACCTTCTGGCTGTCACTGCTGTTTGGCCTGATCGGTGGCCTGCTCACCGTCGTCGGCATCGGGTTCGTGATCCTGGCCGCCCTGGGTGTCTGGATCGCCGTGCGCTGCATCATGGGCCTGTCGTGGCTGCTCAAGGGCCAGGCCTATCCCACCCCCAACAACTGGATGCTCTGACCGTGACCGACGTTTCCGCCCCCATCGCGCGCGCTGAAGAAGACAAGGTCCTGCCCGCTGTCGTTTATGGCCTGTATCTGCTGGGCTTCGCCAGCTGCGCCGCCACCACCGTGGTCGGCCTGATCGTGGCCTATGCCAATCGCGGCACCGCCGGCCCGATCAACGAAAGC
Organism: Caulobacter sp. AVps18; assembly: GCF_058681425.1. Taxonomy (NCBI): domain Bacteria; kingdom Pseudomonadati; phylum Pseudomonadota; class Alphaproteobacteria; order Caulobacterales; family Caulobacteraceae; genus Caulobacter; species Caulobacter sp. AVps18. The sequence continues at coordinate 1,820,722 of NZ_CM178737.1, read as the reverse complement.
CACTATACCTTCGCCATCCGCAGCTTCTGGCTGACCATCGGCTGGTTCATGATCGGCCTCTTGATGTTCATTCTGGGCCTGCCGCTGTCGCTGCTGCTGGTCGGAATCCCCGTGGTGGCCGCCGGCATATTCATCATGGGCGCGGTCGGCGTGTGGTTCGCCGTGCGCTGCGGCATGGGCATCTATTATCTCGCCCAGGGCCTGCCCTATCCCCGCCCCCGGACATGGTTGATTTAGAGGCGCCGGACCGGGCCTGGTGCCCGCAACGAAGCTTCACCGCACAACGCCTTCCCTTGTCAGTTGAGACGCCTCGACCTGACATGGCCTCTCGGATGACCTGTCGCTCCTTGTGAATGAGCGTCTTGGGGGAGACGGCATGCTGGCTCGAATCGTCGGGATCGTCCTGGGGCTGATCCTCGCGACGTCGGGGTACGTGGTTGCGGGATGGGGCCGGCTGGGGGGCTGGGCCGCTCATCTCGACCTCGGCCCGTTCGAGCCGCATCGATCATTTGCGGGCGGGGCGGCGGCGATACTCGGGGGAGTACTGATCGTCGCCGCCCTGACGCCGCGACGCAAGCCCCGGCCGCGCAGCCGCACTGTGGTCTGGACCACAGACCTGGGCGAGCCGATGGCGGCTCCAGTCCTTCATCAGACAGAGACCGTCGCGCCGCAGGCGGCCCCGGAGGCCGGTGCCCCGGCGCTGGAATCTCCCGCCGCTGAGCCCCTGATCGCCCAAGAGGTCGCGCCCATCGCCACCCAGGTTGCTGCGTCTGCGCCCGAGCCTGAAACCGGTCTGCTGCACAGTGCGGAGCCCCAGCACCCCGAACCAGAAGCCCTACAGCCCGAAAACCCGCCCCCCGAAACCTTCGCCCAGATGCGCGAGCGCATGGTGGCGCTGAGCCATGCGGGCGAGTGGGCCCAGGCCGCGCGGGCGCTGATCGCCATGAAGGCCGCCGCCCGGGGCGATCACGAAAAGGCCGTGGCCTATCGCGACGTGGGCGACTTCGCGCGCGGCCAGGGCCGGATGGACGACGCCGCCGAGGCCTATGAGACTGCCGTCTCCTACGCCCGCGACGCGCGCCGCGCCGCACCGCATGACGAGGCGACCCTGGAACTGCTGGCCGGCGCCCTGGCCGGAGTGGGCGATGCGGCCGAATCGGAGGGCCGGCTGGACGCCGCCCTGGCGGCCTTCGAAGAATCCCTGGCTCTTCGCCGCTCGCAAGGCGGCCGCGAGGCCCACGACCCGGCCGCACAGCGCGCCCTGTCAGTGTCGCTGGAGCGTCTGGCTGACCTGCGCGAGGATCGCGGCCACCGGATGCGGGCCCTGGACCTGTATCGGGAAAGCTATGACGTGGCCGCGCGCCTGGCCGCCGCCGACCCCGCCCGCTTTGGCCCCGACCTGGCCCTGACCCGGCAAAGGCTCGCCGAACTCGAAGCCAAGGTCGGGGTTTGATCGTCACCGGTTGACGGCGCGGCCATAGTCTTCAAGTTGAGGGCTTATCGCAGGAAGGGCGGCGCAGGCGCCCCTGGTCGTATTCGGGGACGGATCGCATGTCGCAGGAAGGTGACCCCTGGAAGGTCCAGCGTCCATCAACGGATCCGGGCCCGGAACCTGAGCCGGCCCCGGGCGCACGCTGGCCGGCCATAGTCTTTGTCGTCGCCCTGGCCGTGATGGTGCTGGCCCTGCACCGGGCCTTTCCCGAAGCGATGCGCACGCCCGACGACTGGACCGACGTGGCCTATCGGCTGGGCATTGTGGTGCTGGTCTGCGCCGGCAGCTTTCGCGCCCTGCAGGGACCGCTGTCGCAACACCTGCGCCATGCGGCGATCTGGACCGTGATCATCGCGGTGCTGGCCCTGGGCTATGCCTATCGCGGCGACGTGGCCGGCGTGGGCCAGCGCCTGCAACTGGCGTTCAGCGGCGGCGATCCGGTCAGCCTGCGTGAACATGAGCTGGCCATTCCCCGCGACGAGAGCGGAAGCTTCACGGTTATCGCCCGCGTCAACGGCCAGCGCGTGCGGTTCCTTGTCGACACCGGCGCAACCGAAACCGTGCTCAGCCCCGACGACGCCCGTCGCCTGGGCGTGGACGTCGACAATCTGAGCTTCGACCGCCAGTCCGAAACCGCCAACGGCCTGGGCTACGGCGCCGGCTGGTCGGCCGACCGCCTGGACGTCGGCGACATCCGCCTGGACGCCTTCCCCATGACCATCAACAAGGCCCCGATGAGCACCTCGCTGCTGGGCATGAGCTTCCTGGGCCGGCTGGAATCCTTCGAGGCCCGGGGGCAGACCCTGACGCTGAAATGGCGGGACGGGGCGGACTGAAGCGCGCGTGAAAACAGAAGGCTAGAGCCGTGCCTTACCTCTCGGACAGATCGATCATGTGCCCCTCCGGATCCTGAACCGTCGCTCGACGCCCCCAGGGTGTTGGGTGCGGCTGACGAACTCGCTTGCCCAGGCTATCGCCGACCGCCTCCCAGCAGCTGTCGAGGTCATCGACCCGGAAACCCAGTCGCACCGCGCCTGTGCCGGCCTGCCGGTCCGCCAGCGGGTAGATCTCGAAGACGCCGCCGTCCGTGACGCAGGCCATGTGGTCAGGTCCGGACCCGTGCTTTTCCAGTGAGAAGCTCAGTCCAAGCAATCCGTAGAAATCGGCCAGGGCGCGAGGATCGCGTGCCCGGAGCACGAGCAGATTAAGCTGCATGCTTGCGCCCCTTGGCCGAAGCCGGACCAAGAGGCTGGATCGGCGCCTCGAACGTGGGAAAGCGCACCCTGAGTTCCAGAGTGCCGCCCAAGGCGTTGAGATAGCCGATGAGCGTGCTCAACTTCATGTCGCCGCCCTTTTCCATTCGGGAAACCCGAGCCTGATCGGCGCCCAGCGCTTCGGCGACATCGAACTGGGTCTCACCGACCAGATGTCTCAGTTCCCGAAGTCCCAGAACCTGTAATTGCGAATCCCTTCGCCAATGGGCCGCCAACTGCAGAATCCGCGCCGCAGCCTCGGGGGCGTTGCGGTAGATTTCCTGCGGCCTGCCGCCATAGCCGACCTCGCCGGTATAGACGCCAAAGCCCAGCGCGCCTTTCCAGAGCACCTGGCTTCGCAGGCCGTCGATTTCCAGATCAATCCACCAGTCGCGGTCAGGATCGGCCGGCGCGTCGATCTCGACAGCGACGGCGGCCTCCAGTCGCAGCGCATCGACAAAGGCCTTGATGGGCTCGTTCATAGCTTGATGCTCCTGCCGACCAGATCGGGCTTGTCCAGAACGACGTTCATCTGCAAATCGACGATCAGGATGGCGCCGCCATCGCTGAAATAGGTGCTGTGCTGGCGGCTGCGATAACGCCGCAGATCATCCCGGCCTTGCACGACGCGATAGGCATCAGCCATGGGCGGGTACATGCGACCATCGTCGCGCGGGTAGGCCGGATCATAAGGCTTTCCAGACTGTTCGTTCTCGACCGCATTGAGCGTTTCGGCCAGCAGGTCGAACGCCGCCTCGAAAGACGGGCAGGCTTGCGCCGCCATCATCCGGCGCAGAAACTCCTCGAAGCGATCGCCAAGGGCCGACATGTCTTAAAAGACATATGCATTTCAGAACATATCGTCAACGACGCGCAAAGCCGTACCGATCGCATACGAAAAAGCCGCCCGGGATCGCTCCCGGGCGGCTCGATTTCATAGGTCCAGAACCGCCGCCTTACGCCGGGGTAAGAACCTCGCCGCGCACCAGGCGGGCATATTCGTCCATCAGCGACAGCGAGATCTGGCCGGGGGTGAACTTGAACTCGCCCACTTCCGAGACCGGCGTCACCTCGGCGGCGGTACCGACGATGAAGCACTCGGTGAAGTCGGCCAGTTCATCCTTCTGGATGTGGCGCTCGACCACGCTCAGGCCGCGCGCCCTGGCCAGATCGATCACCGTGCGGCGGGTGATGCCGTTCAGGAAGCAGTCGGGGTCGGGCGTGTGGATCACCCCGTCCTTGACGAAGAACACATTGGCGCCGGTCGCCTCGGCCACATAGCCGCGATAGTCCAGCATCATCGCGTCGGCATAACCGTCCTTCTCGGCGGCGTGCTTGGAGATGGTGCAGATCATGTAGAGGCCAGCCGCCTTGGCCGCGACCGGAGCGGTCCTGGGGTCGGGGCGCTGATACTTGGCCCAGGTCAGGCGGATGCCCTTGGCCTTGGTGGCCGGATCGAAATAGCTGGGCCACTCCCACACGGCGATGGCCACGTGGATCTTGGTCTGCTGCGCCGAAACACCGATCATTTCGCTGCCGCGCCAGGCGATCGGACGCACATAACAGTCTTTGAGGTTGTTCTTGGCGGCCGTTGCCTTGCAGGCCTCGTCGATCTGCTCCACCGTGTAGGGGATGGCGAAATCGAGGATCTCGGCGGACTTGAAAAGCCGCTCGGTATGCTCGGTCAGCTTGAAGATCTCGCCCCCGTACATGCGTTCGCCCTCGAACACCGACGAGGCGTAGTGCAGACCGTGGGTCAGTACGTGCACCTTCGCGTCCCGCCAGGCTACGAACTGGCCATCCATCCAGATCCATCCATCGCGATCGTCGAAGGGAACGAGAGACATCGGTCGCAGACCTCCTTATTTGAGACGGGGTTCTTAGACGCCTCGCGACTTCGGACGTCAAATAAAATGGACTTAAGGCGATGATAGCCCCGCTCCAGCCAAGCATAGCCGATCCGCGGCTGATCCTGCGCGACGAGGAACTGGATAGCGGCCTGGAGCTGATCCTGCTGGCCGAGGCGGCCCTGTGGGCGGCGGTGGACGCGACCCTGGAGGCCGAGCCTCTCGGCCTGGGCCGTTCGCACTGGCGCGCGACCTTCCTGCTGCGCCGCCGGCCCGGCATCGGGGTGCAGGACCTGTCGAAACTGACCAGCCTGTCGAAACAGGCCGCCAGCCGCACCCTGTCCGACCTGACCAAGGCGGGGCTGGTCGAGCGCGGCTCGGGCGACCTGGACGGCCGGCGCAAGCCCGCCGTGCTGACGCCCGAGGGCGTGGCCTTCGAGGCCCGCACCGCCGAGCGTCTGCGCGCCCTGCTGGCCCGCGCCTATCGCACCGGCGGCCTGGACGGCGTGGCCGGGGCGCGGCGCATCCTGGCGGCTCTGGCCGGTCCCAGACAGGGCGTCGGCCCGACGCGCCGGGTGGTGGCATGACGCCTGACGAACGGCGCGAGCGCCACCTGCTGGTGGTCGATGACGACGACCGCATCCGCAAGCTGCTCAAGGAGTTTCTGGTCCGCGCCGGCTTTCGCGTCAGCGTAGCCCGCGACGCCGCCAGCGCCGACCGCCTGTGCGAGGCGCTGGACTTTGATCTGATGGTGCTGGACGTGATGATGCCCGGCGAGGACGGCTTTGCCTTCACCAGGCGCCTGCGGGCCAAGGGCGGCGAGACAGGGCGCACGCCGATCCTGATGCTGACCGCCCGCGACCAGGCCGCCGACCGCATCGAGGGCCTGACCCACGGCGTCGACGACTATCTGGGCAAGCCGTTCGAGCCCCAGGAACTGTTGCTGCGCATCGAGGCCATCCTTCGCCGCTCGTCGGCCAAGCCGGTGGGCCCGCGCGAGCTGGTGCTGGGCCGCTGCGCCTTCGAGCCCGAGCGCGGCGAACTGACCCGCGATGGCGAGCCGATCCGCCTGACCGAGGCCGAGGTCGCCCTGATGCGCCGCCTGGCTCGCGCGGCGCATGAACCCGTCGACCGCCTGGAACTGGCCCGCGACACCGCAGATGCCACCGGCCGCGCGGTCGATGTCCAGGTCACCCGCCTGCGTCGCAAGATCGAACCCGACCCCAAGAACCCGCGCTACCTGCAGACCGTACGGGGCATCGGCTATCGGCTGGTACCGGATTGATGGGATTGCCGCCAAAGATCCTCCCCCTGAAGGGGGAGGTGTCCGCGAAGCGGACGGAGGGGGAAGTCGGCTGGCGAAGGGGATCACTTCCCCCTCCGGTCCTTCGGACCACCTCCCCCTCTGGGGGGAGGATCTAGATGCGCCTGCGCGCCAAGCTCTATGTCCCGCGCGTCATCAAGCGCCTGCTGCCGACCTCGCTGTTCGGGCGATCGCTGCTGATCATCGTGCTGCCGGTGGCGGTGATGCAGATCGCCGTGACCTGGGCCTTTTTCGACGCTCACTGGCAGACGGTGAACAGTCGCCTGTCCGAGGGCCTGGCCGGCGATGTGGCCTGGGCCGTGGCCAGCTATCAGGACGATCCGCGCCCAGCGGCGGTTGAAAAGCTGGCCGACCGGGCCGAGCAGTCCCTGGCCCTGTCGATCGCCTTCCAGAAGGGCAAGAAGCTGCCCACGGGCCGGCGCCCCTCGCTGCTGCCCTCGCTGGACCGCTCGCTGCAAGAGGCCCTGGCCGACCGGCTGGATGCGCCCTTCTGGTTCGATACCACCCGCTACACCGCCTATATCGACATCCGCGTGCAGGTGGACGGCGGCGTCCTGCAGATCTACGCCCTGCGCGACCGGGCCTTCGCCACCCAGGGCCATATCTTCATCCTGTGGATGGTGGTGGCCACCCTGCTGCTGACCGGCGTGGCGATCCTGTTCATCCGCAACCAGGTGCGGGCCATCGAACGGCTGGCCGACGCGGCCGACGCCTTCGGACGCGGCGGCGAGGTGGACTTCAAGCCGCACGGCGCGCGCGAGGTGCGCCAGGCCGCCCTCGCCTTCCTGGCCATGAAGGCCCGTATCCAGCGCCATATCGAGCAGCGCACGGCCCTGCTGGCCAGTGTCAGCCACGACCTGCGCACGCCGCTGACCCGGCTGAAGCTGGAAATGGCCCTTTCCGAGCCCAGCGAGCAGTTGGAAGCCATGAAGGGCGATCTCTCCGAAATGGAGCACATGATCGACGAGTATCTGGCCTTTGCCCGCGGCGAGGGCGGGGAGACGGCCGTCGAGACCGACCTGTCAGAGCTGATCGCCGCCATCGTCGCCGATGCGGCCCGGGCCGGTGCCCTGGTCGAGACCCAGGTGGCCGACGCCCTGACCGCCCAGCTGCGCCCCAACGCCTTCAAGCGCGCCCTGGCCAACCTGATCGACAACGCCGCCGCCCATGGCGACCATGTACGGGTCAGCGCCGCCGCGCGCCTGACCGGCGGAGTCGAGATCCTGGTCGACGACGACGGTCCCGGCATTCCCGAAGATCGCTATGAGGAGGCCTTCAAGCCGTTCAACCGGCTGGATGAGTCGCGAAACCAGAATGAGAAAGGCGTCGGCCTTGGCCTGGCCATCGCCCGCGACATGGCGCGCGGGCTGGGCGGCGACCTCCTGCTCGAGCGCTCGCCAATGGGCGGCCTGCGGGCGGTGATGCGGTTGCCGGGGTAATGATCCTCCCCCTGAAGGGGGAGGTGGCCGTCAGGCCGGAGGGGGAAGACCCCCGAGGCCAGAAAGCACTTCCCCCTCCGTCGGCTGCGCCGACACCTCCCCCTTCAGGGGGAGGATCTTTCGGCTAAAATCCCGCCCCGATCTTCGACAGCTGTTCAGCCATCTGCTTCAAACGCTTGTCGAGCTCGGCCATCGTCCGGTTCAGGGCACCTTCGTCGTCGCGCCAGACCTGGACCGTGCGGGCCCAGACCGCCGTCATGGCGGCCAGACGCACGGGCGTCGCCTCGACGCCCCCCGCTTCGAGGATGGCGCGGGCAGTCTTTGGGAAACGCAGGGCTGAAACGACCACGCCTTCGGAGCGACCGATGGCGATCAGGGCGAAGCGGTGGGGTTCCATCGCCTCCAGCCGGGCCATGGCGGCGTCGAACAGGCGGTCATGGGTCGAGGCGGCATCGGCCGAGACGGTGCCCAGGGCGGCGCGGTCGAAGCGCGTCGACAGATGGGCCAGCACCCCGCCCTTGCCGCTGGCCAGGGCGTAGAGCTCGGCGAACGACAGCTCGGCCTTCAGGGCGATGTCGCGCAGGGTGATGTCGTGCCACGGGCGGTCAGCCGCCAGGGCCAGGGCGGCGGCGGCGGCGCGGTCGAGGGTGTCTTCAGCAGCGGTCATGCTGTTGAGATGGCGTTGTAGGGCGTCGAAGGCAAGCCCGCCGACGCCGGCGCTGCCCCCTCCGGCCCTCTGGGCCACCTCCCCCAAAAGGGGAGGATCTGAGAAAGTAGGATGCTCCCCCTCTGGGGGAGCTGTCCCGGAGGGACTGAGGGGGCTCGCCCCGTCCCTACCCGCCCAGCTCCACCGACCGCGCCACCGCTGCCGCCAGGGCCTTGGGCAGCAGGTCGCCAAAGCCGCCCTCACCCAGCAGCACGGCCAGGGCCGCCGCCGTGGTGCCGCCCGGCGAGGTGACCTGTTTGCGCAGTTCGGAGGGCTCCTCGCCGCCGGTCTCCATCAGGGCCGCAGCGCCGATGATGGTGGCGCGGGCCAGCCTGGCCGAGGCGGCCGGATCGAGGCCCAGGCCCGCGCCGGCCGCCTCCAGCGCCTCGACGAAGGCGTAGAGATAGGCCGGGGCCGAGCCCGAGACGGCGGTGGCGGCGTGCAGCAGGTCTTCGCTGTCCAGATCGACCACCGTGGCGACCGGCGCGAACAGGGCGTGGGCGGCGGCGCGGGCGGCGGGATCTTCGGCGTGGACGCTGGCCGTGCCCCGGCCGATGGCCACGGCCGTGGTCGGCATCACCCGGGCGACGGCGCGGCCACCGAAGGCCTCGGAGATGTCAGCCGCCCGCACCCCGGCAGCGATGGAGATGATCACGGCGTCGGGGTGCAGGTGAGGAACAACGTCCCGAACCGCCTCGCGCCAGATCTGCGGCTTGACCGCCAGCAGCACCGTCTTCGCGGCAGACAGGGCGTCCAGCGGCGGATTGACCAGCGCGCCAGCGAAGGCGGCGGCGTCGACATTGGGATCACGAACGATCAGGTCGGCGGCGGCAAAAGCGCCGGCTTCGTGCCAGCCCTGGATCAGAGCACCGCCCATGCGGCCCGCGCCGAGGAGGAGGATGGGGGTCATCTGGTTTTCCCGCTCTCTAGCCTTCTCCCCTTGCGGGAGAAGGTGGCCTGCGACAGCAGGTCGGATGAGGGGTTTCTCGGAGTCGCCAGCGCAACCCCTCATCCGTCGCTTCGCGACACCTTCTCCCGCAAGGGGAGAAGGATTTAAAGGTCTATGCCTGCCCGACCGTCTCGAACATGCAGGCGGCCATGGCTTCGTCCGGGGTCTTGGCACCCTGGATCAGGAAGTCGAAGGCCGGGTAGAAGCGGTCGGCGGCTTCTACGGCGGCGTCGATCATCGAGGCGGCCTGGGCCATGGTCGGGCGCTCGCCCGAGGGCAGGGCCAGGGCGTGGCGGAAGACGACCTCGCCGTCGTCGGTCCAGACCTCGAAATGGCCCAGCCAGACGCGCTGGTTGATCATGGCCAGAAGCTCATAGGCATTGGCCCGCTTGGGCTTGGGCGCGCGCAGGTCCAGCGACAGGCACAGCTGCAAGCAGTCGGCCTCGGGACGCCAGGCGAACCACAGTTCATAGTCCTTCCAGTCACCGGTCAGGGCGAAGGCCAGATCGCCGTCTTCGGTGCGATCAAAGGTGAGATTCTCGGCGGAAAGGACGTGTTCGACCACTTCGAGAGGGTCCATAGCCATCAGGACGTCGTCGTCTTCCGGTTGGGTGTCCATGGGAATCCTGCGCGTCCCGTAAGCGAGGGCGGGCGTGAGACCCGCCGTGAATCGCTCACGCCTGAGGGAGTCTAGTCTGCTTCGAGGCCGTCGTCACAGCCCCTTCACGTCGAGAGCGAGCGGGTAGTCGCCTATTCAGCTGTTCCGGCAGCCTTTTTGGCGACGGGCGTTTTTTTCGCCTTCAGGGCGGCGACTTCCTCGCGCAGCGCCGCGACCTCGGCCTTGAGGGCCTCGAAATCGTCGCGGCGGATCAGGTCGAACTCGGCGGCCAGACGGTCGGCCTGCGAGCGCATGGCGGTCTTGGCCTCCTCGCCGGCCGTCTGGGCGATACCCATGGCCGCCTGGGTCAGCTTGGCGAATTCGTCGAGGAAGGGGTTCTGGCTGTGCATGGCGGGTCCGGTGCGCGGCGATCTTGTCTGAGACTCTTATATGGGATGCAGGGGATGAAAGCGAAGAGGAAGCGCGTTATGCCTGCCACCACCCATTCCCGAGGGAGCCTGCCGGCGTGATCTTTCCCGATATCGACCCCGTCGTTCACCTGGGCTCCATCCCCCTGCAGATCGGTCCTCTAGCGATCCGCTGGTACGCCCTGGCCTATGTGGCGGGCATCCTGCTGGGCTGGCGCTATGCCGTGCGGCTGGTCCGCAACACGCCCCTGTGGGGCGCGCGCGGCCCGGTGGCGACACCCCTGCAGATCGACGACCTGGTGCTGTGGATCACCCTGGGCATCATCCTGGGCGGCCGGCTGGGCTACATCTTCTTTTACATGCTGATCAATCCCGACCAGCGGGCCGGGCTGATGGCCCACCCGCTTGAGGCCTTCAAGATCTGGGAAGGCGGCATGTCGTTCCATGGCGGCTTCCTGGGCGTCTGCGCGGCGATTGCCCTGTTCGCCCGCCAGCAGAAGATCGACATCCTGCGACTGGGCGACCTGATCGCCCCGGTCGCGCCGATCGGCCTGTTCTTCGGGCGGATCGCCAACTACATCAATGGTGAGCTTTGGGGCCGGATGACCGACCACCCGTTCGGGGTGATCTTCTGTAACCAGACGATCCAGGAAGCCAATCGCGGCTCGTGCCCGGCCGGCCCCTATCCCCGCCATCCCAGCCAGCTGTACGAGGCGGCGCTGGAGGGCGCGGCCCTGTTCGCCATCCTGTGGCTGGCCTCGCACAAGCTCAAATGGCTGCAACGACGCGGAGCCCTGACCGGAACCTTCCTGGTCGGCTATGGCCTGTTCCGGGCCCTGCTGGAAAACGTCCGCAACCCCGACCAGGGCATGCCCGACTTCCCCTTCGGCCTGACCATGGGGATGATCCTGTCGATCCCCATGCTGCTGGTGGGCCTGTGGCTGCTCTGGAAGGCCCTGCGCGAACCGGTCGTCGAGGCCCATGAGCCTGCTTGAGCGTCTGAAGGCGCAGATCGCCCAGGACGGACCGATCGGCGTTCCCGAATACTTCACCCGCTGCCTGCACGACCCGCAGGACGGCTATTACGCCACGCGGCCTGATCTGGGGGCCGGCGGCGACTTCATCACCGCCCCGCTGGTCAGCCAGATGTTCGGCGAGCTGATCGGCCTGTGGGCGGTGGAAACCTGGACCCGCATGGGCCGGCCCTCGCCGTTCCGGCTGGTCGAGATGGGTCCAGGCGACGGGACCCTGATCAGCGACCTGCTGCGCGCCGCCCGCCTGGCGCCGGATTTCCTGGCCGCCGCCGACCTGTGGCTGGTCGAGGTGTCCCCGCCCCTGCGCGCGCTTCAGGCGGAGCGGCTGACGGGCGCGCCCCTGACGCCGCAATGGGCCGACCGGCTGGAGGCCGTGCCCGGCGGTGCCCCAATGATCCTGATCGCCAATGAGGTGCTGGATTGCCTGCCCGCCCGGCAGTTCGTGCGCACCGACAAGGGCTGGGCCGAGCGGGTGGTGGGGCTGGATGAGGCGGGGGATCTGGCGTTTGGGCTGCGGGGTCTAAATCCTCCCCCCATAGGGGGAGGTGGCCGCGCAGCGGACGGAGGGGGAAGTCAGCGGGCGCTGGACACTTCCCCCTCCGGCCCGGAGCCTGTCCTCGGGCGCGCGCTTCGCGCGACCCGGGGGGGCCACCTCCCCCTTCAGGGGGAGGACCTATCACCCGGCCAGATCCTCGAATCCTCCCCCGCCCAGCAGTCCCTGGCCGCCGAGATCGGCCACCGCCTCGCCACCGACGGCGGCGCGGCCCTGCTGATCGACTATGGCCGCGACACGCCCGGCCCCGGCGACACGCTGCAGGCGATCCAAGGCCACAGGAAGGTCGATCCTCTGGAGACTCCCGGCCAGGCCGACCTGACCGTCTGGGCCGACTTTCCCGCCGTGCTGGACGCCGCCCGCGCGGCCGGGGCCCAGACGGGGCCGATCCTGACGCAAGCGGCCTTCCTGGCCGGACTGGGCATCCAGGCCCGCGCCGCCGCCCTGGCCACAGCCAGGCCCGAGCGCGCCGAGCAGATCGCAAGACAGCTTGATCGCCTGACCGGAGAGGCGCAGATGGGCGGCTTGTTCAAGGCCGTCTGCCTCAGCGCGCCCGGCCTTTCGCCCCCCCTCTTCGAGGACGCGACATGACGAAAATCGACCTGCCCACCATCCAGTCGCCACTGCTGGCCGCCGTACCGGGCGTGCGCCACGCCTTCTTCACGCGAAAGGGCGGGGTCTCGACGGGGATCTATGACAGCCTGAACGTCGGACGCGGCAGCCAGGACGAGCCGGCCGACGTGATCGAGAACCGGGCGCGGGCCGCCCGCTGGTTCGGGGTCGATCCCCAAGACCTCAACACCTGCTACCAGATCCATTCGACCATCGCGATCACGGCCGACGGCTCGTGGGGCGACGTGCGGCCGCAAGGCGACGCCGTGGTGACCAAGACCCCGGGCGTGATCTGCGGGGCCCTGTCGGCCGACTGCGCGCCGGTGCTGATCGTCGATCCGCAGGCGCGCATCGTCGCCTCGGCCCATGCCGGCTGGCGCGGCGCGCTGGACGGGGTGGTGCAGGGTGCCGTCGACGCCATGGTCGAGCTGGGCGGCGATCCGGCCCGCATGATCGCCGCCGTCGGCCCATGCATCGGCCCTGAGTCCTATGAGGTGGGGCTTGAGTTCCTGCACCGCTTCGAGGCCGATTGCCCCGGCTCGGGCCACTTTTTCCGCCCCGGCGCCGGCGACGACAAGCGCCTGTTTGACCTGCCCGCCTTCGTGCTGGACCGTCTGCGCACGGCGGGGATCGAGCAACGCGAATGGGTGGGCCACGACACCCGCACCGAGGAAGCCCTGTTCTTCTCCAACCGCCGCGCCTTCCTGAACGGCGAGGGTGACTATGGCCGGCTGCTATCGGCGATCTGCCTGGAGGGGTGAGGGCGGTAGGGCATTCCGAATCTGGAGGTCCAGGGGGCAACACCACGTGGACATAGGCCGGAGCGCAACCTAGGCTGTTTACTCTTCGCGCGACTAAATAGCCTAGACTTGGAGAAAAGGAGGGTCATCATGTCGAGCAACGAGTACACCTTCCGGATCGACGTGTTCACGCCGGACACCCTGCCAATGGCGCGCCTAGCCGAATATATGGCGGCTCTCGCTGATCTGATTGGGCACAAGGAAGGCACACATTTCGCGCGGATAGATGAGGGCAGCGCTCGCCTTATCAGTCGGGTCGAAGAGCAAGACGCGCCGAAGGTGCAGCGCCGCCTTGAGGCTGTGACGAGCACCAACCCGCCTCAAGGCACGGCGAAGGCTTTCAAAGCCCTCGACGACATGCTTGCCGAAGACAATGCCGTGGGTGAAGTCATCGGACCGGAGGGTGCGGTCATCATTCCGTTTCCGGGCCGAACACGTCCAAAGGCGCTGACCTTCCCCGCGTTCCGGCAGGATGGCTCGATAGACGGGCAGATCGTCAGCATCGGAGGGCGTGATAAAACCGCTCATGTAACGCTGCAGGACGATAGGCTCACCTACACCAACATCGACCTGAACCGCGATGTGGCGCGAGACTTGGCAAAGCACCTCTACGGAACGAAAGTCCGTCTCTTCGGTAGCGGGCGATGGGAGCGTCACCCCGAGGGCGCTTGGAAGCTCTTGGCGTTCAATGTTGATCGCTACGAGGTACTTGATGATGCCCCTTTGGGGGATGTCCTCGCTGATATCCGGTCGATCCCGGGCGGCAGCCCTACGGGCAAGAACGCCTATGACGAGCTAATAGCCTTGCGGGTTGACGAGGGCGAAATTCATTGATCGTCCTCGACGCGACTGCCTTCATGCTTCTGGTGCATCCAGACGCCAAGCCTTCAACAGATCCCCAAACTGGAGCACCTGTGAGTCAGGTGCGCGAACGGTATGCGTTCTTAGAGCAAGAGATACAGCGCTCCGGCGAAACAATCCTCATTCCAGCGCCGGCGCTGGCGGAAGTCCTCGTTGGGTTAGAAGACGCCGGTCCTGCCGTGATCGAGCGGCTGAGCCGGTCCTCGCGGTTCAAGATTGCAGATTTCGATACAATGGCGGCCGTCGAGTTGGCGGCAATGACCCGTGAAGCCAAGCGTGCCGGCGACAAAAAGGGCGGCTCAGAGTCTCCTTGGCAAAAGGTCAAGATCGACCGCCAGATTATCGCAATCGCACGAACCCGAGGCGCGACAACGATCTATTCCGACGATGAGGGGCTCGCGAAGTTCGCGGAAAACGTCGGGATTCAGGTTGTGCCCAGTTGGTCGATGCCTTTGCCGCCGGTCGACCCTCAGCAGGGGTTATTCGAAGAATAGGCCACAAGCGCGTTGGTAGTGTCGCCAAGGCTCGAAACACACCCCAAGCACCCCGCCGGCAACCCAGCCTTCACCTGCAACCGCCAGAACCAGCCGCTGATCGCCAAACCCGAAAGCCACAAACCGTCGCAGTTCCGTCATACGGGCCGTTAAGGTCTTGCCCCGGGGCCGATCGCTGCTAGAAGCCCCGCAACGCGACACCCCTCAGCCCGAGCGCCCCCATGAAGCTGCTGTCCGGCAACTCGAACCGCCCGCTGTCCCAGTCGATCGCGGAGTATCTCGACATGCCGCTGACCCGCGCCCAGGTGCGCCGGTTCGCCGATCTGGAGGTTTTCGTCACCATCGACGAGAACGTGCGGGGCGAGGACGTCTTCGTCATCCAGTCGACCAGCTATCCGGCCAATGACAACCTAATGGAGCTGCTGATCTGCATCGACGCCCTGAAGCGCGCGTCGGGCAAGCGGATCACGGCCGTGCTGCCCTATTTCGGCTATGCCCGTCAGGACCGCAAGACCGGCGGCCGCACGCCGATCTCGGCCAAGCTGGTGGCCAATCTGATCACCCGCTCGGGCGCTGACCGGGTTCTGACCATGGATCTGCACGCTGGCCAGATCCAGGGCTTCTTCGACATCCCGACCGACAACCTGCTGCCCTCGCGCCTGCTGGCCGAGGACATCCGCCGCACCTACAAGGTCGGCGAAGACCTGATGATCGTCTCGCCCGATGTCGGCGGCGTGGTGCGGGCCCGCGCCCTGGCCAAGCGGCTGGGCGACGCGGATCTGGCCATTGTCGACAAGCGCCGCTCGGGCCCCGGCCAGTCTGAGGTGATGAACATCATCGGTGACGTCTCGGGCCGTCGCTGCATTCTGTTCGACGACATCGCCGACTCGGCCGGCACCCTGTGCAACGCCGCCGCCGCCCTGGTCGCCAATGGCGCCACCTCGGTCAGCGCCTATGTGACGCACGGCGTGCTGTCGGGCGCGGCCGCCGAGCGCGTGGCAAATTCGGTGCTGACCGAGCTGGTCGTTACCGACTCCATCGAGGCGTCCGACACCACCAAGGCCTGCGCCAAGATCCGCTATGTCTCGTGCGCGCCGCTGATCGGCGAGGCCATCCGCCGGATCGCCAACGAGGAATCGGTCTCCAAGCTGTTCGACTGATCCTGCGGTATCGGTGCTGCGACATGACGCCGGCCGATCAATGATGGCTTCTTAACGCCCGCTGGGCTAGCGTTCGGCGTGTTCCGGCCAGGAACCACGCTTGGGGAAGCGCTGTGCGGGGTAGGGTTTTCAGAACGTTCGGGCTGGCGCTGCTGGCGCTGGTCGCAGGTTCGGCGGGGGCCGACGAGCCCTTTCGCCCAACCCTGCCCGAGCCGCTGCTGGCCGAGGCCGCTGCGTTCCAGAGCTATATGACGCAGGCCCAGACCATCCCTCTGGCCTTCAAGAACGGGGCCGAGGTCGAAAAGGCCCTCGAGGTCGCCGGCGGCTATCATCACGAACAGCTGATGCGCGGCGCAGTCGTCGCCGGCGCCGTGGCGGCCCTGGGCGAGCCCAGCTTTGTGGAAGGCCTGCGGGCCATTCCCGCCGACCGTCGCGCCATCCTGGCCGACATGATCGCTCGCAACCCCTGGATCGTCGTCAGCCTGGCCGGGGCGCCCGCCGCTGCGGCCCGGGTCGACCTGGCCGTGGGCGGTCCTGCCGCGCGGCTGGCCAGCAACGGCGCGGCCGTCAAGCAGTCGGCCTACGACATGCAGAAACAGGCGTGGTCCAAGGAGGTCTCGCCCCATCACCCCGAACTGCTGAAGACCGCCCGCACCCTGTCGGAAACCGCGCGCAAGGCCACGCCCGAGGAGATCGCCGCCTTCCGGCTGCTGCTGGAGGCCCCTGCCCCAGCGGCTTCGCCCACCGCCGGCGGTCCCCGCACCTATTCGCGGCTGACCCAGAGGGCGCTGTCGGTGGCCGCCATGACCGCACTTGGATCGTCCAGGGACGAGAACCTCGACCTTCTGACCTACGCCATGGCCGAGCCCGACAGCGACCAGTGCCTGCGGATGGCCAAGCTGAACCTGTTCCAGTGCCTGGCCGTGGCCGGGCCGCGCTATGAAGATGTCTTCTGCCTGGGCCAGCACCTGATCATCGACACCGGCCAGTGCCTGGTGAAGGAGTTCGGCGGCTCTGCCCCCGCGCCCGCGGCAACGACCCTGGCTGCGCCCCCGGCCGCCCACTGAACGAACCCACGGCCACGCTCGTAAACGACCGGTTAATGGGCTAACCGCCACATTGTTGTCCGGCGACGCGTATAGCGACGCCATCATTGCCTCAATCTGGATAGTCGACGGATGCTTATTGTTCCGCGCGCAAACCGCGCGCCACAGGTCATGAGCCATGGCCTGAAGGCGTCGTTCCTGGCCGTGATCGTGGCCACTACAATCCTGGCCGGCTGCAGCACGCCGCCGCCCCCTCCGCCGCCGCCCGTCGTCGTCGCCCCGCCGGTTGCGCCGCCGATCAACCTGTCCAGCACCCTGGTCGAGCGGGCCAGCGCCTTTCGCGGCTATATGGCCCGGGCCGGCGCGATCACGCCCAATTTCGAGAATGGCGACCAGATCCAGACCTCGCTGAAGGTCGCCGTCGCCTATGAGCCAAAGGGCCTGCTGCAGGGGGCCACCGCCTATGCCGCCGTGATCGCCCTGCAGGATCCTGTCTTCGTCAGCGACGTGCGCAGCTTTGCCGCCGATCCGGCCCAGCGCCAGCAGCTGATTGCCCAGCTGATCGCCAACCCCGCCTACGCCGTCGGGTTCAAGGGCTCCGACACCGCCGCCGGCCTGATCATCGACACCCTGGGGGCCGAGGGCCTGCGGGTGCTCACCGCCGGCAAGGCGGTCAAGCAGGCGGCCTATGACGTGCAGCGCTCGCCCTGGTCCAAGGCCGTGGTCGCCGACCGCGACGCTCGCCTGGCCTATGCCAAGACCCAGTCGGCCATCCCAGCCCTGGGTGAGACCGCAGACGTCGCCCTGTTGCACCAGGCCTCGATCGGGGCCCAGCCCCTGAACCTGCCTCGCCCGGCCCCGCCCCCGATCCCGGTGCCCCCGGCTCCGGCACTACCGACCGACACGTCAACGCTCCCGACGCCCCAGCCCCAGGCGAACCGCGCCGCGCCGCCGCCCTACCAGCCCCTGGTCGTGCGCGGCCTGGCCGTGGCCGCCCTGGCCGCCCTGGGCGCGGCCGGCGACGCCGACCTGCCGACGATCGAGGCCGTGATGGCCGAGTCCGGCTCGACCTCGTGCCTGAGCATGGCCAAGCTGAACCTCTATCAGTGCCTGGCGGTCTCCAAGCCGCACTATGAGGACGTCTTCTGCCTGGGCCAGCATGTGCTGATGGACACCGGCCAGTGCGTGATCAAGGCCTCGGGTGCGCCCATGCCGGTGGAGCCTCCGCCCCCGCCGCGACCGGTGGTAGAAAAGACCAAGATCTCGAACGGCGGCGCGGGCCGCAATTCCAAGAAGGCCAAGGCCGCCGCCACCGTCCGCAAGGCTCCCGCCAAGAAGTAATCGGGACTGCGACGGGGCAAAGATTGCATAGGCTGCCCCTTCCGTGTATGGACCGCCCCTTCCAAAACGTCGTCCGAGCGGGGCAATCCGGTCCTGTGCGGCGATCACCTGTTGGAGAGCAAGGGCTCTCCGGAGAGAACGACCATGGCTGACATCATTCTGAACGTCGAAATCCGCGCCCGCGCCGGCACCGGCGGTGCCCGCGAAACCCGCCGCGCCGGCAAGGTCCCCGGTGTTCTGTACGGCGGCGGCAAGGCTCCCGTGAACATCGCGGTCAAGAGCAACGAATTCCGCAAGGCGCTCTACACCGGCAAGCTGCTGGGCCACCTGGTGACCCTGCAATATGGCGAAGAGAAGCAATCGGTCATCGCCAAGGCCGTGCAATTCCACGCCGTCACCGACGAGCCGGTCCACTTCGACCTGTATCGCGTCGACGAGCACCAGCTGATCAAGATCGAAGTTCCGGTTCACTTCAAGAACCAGGAAACCTCGGTCGGCCTGAAGAAGGGCGGCACGCTGGAAGTCATCCGTCACACCGTCGAGCTGGCCTGCCCGGCCGACAAGATCCCCGAAGAACTGGTCATCGACCTGGCCGGCCACGACATCGGCGACGTCATCCGCATCTCGGAAGTGAAGCTTCCGGAAGGCGTGAAGCCCGCCCAGGACCGCGACTTCGTGATCGCCAACCTGAAGGCCTCGGCCGCGTCGCAATCGGACGAAGGCGACACCACGGCCTAAGGGTCCTGGTCGGTCAGCCGATCTGATATCGAGACGGGCGGACTTTCGGGTCCGCCCGTTTTCGTTTGGGGGCCCACCCCCGCAAAACCACCAGGACTGCCGCCATGCTGATCCTCGCCGGCTTCGGCAATCCCGAGCCCAAATACGAGAAGAACCGCCACAATGTCGGGTTCATGGCCATGGACGCCATCGCCCGCAAGTGGTCGACCGGCCCGTGGCGCGCCCGCTTCCAGGGCCTGGCCTGCGAGGGTCAGGTGACCACCCCCGGCGGGGCCGTGAAGCTGCTGCTGCTGAAGCCCAAGACCTATTACAACGAGAGCGGCCGCGCCGTGGGCGAGGCGATGAAGTTCTTCAAGCTCTCACCGACCGACGTCATCACGTTCCATGACGAGATCGACCTGGCACCCGGGCGTTTCCGCATGAAATCGGGCGGCGGGGCGGCCGGCAATAACGGCATCCGATCTGTAACCAGCCAGATCGGCGATACCTTCCGGCGGGGCCGCATCGGCGTAGGCCATCCTGGCGACAAGTCGATGGTCATGCCCTACGTCCTGGGCGATTTTCACAAGGTCGAGCACCAGTGGCTGGACCCAATGCTGGACGCCATCACCGACGCCCTGCCCTTCGCCGCCGCCGGCGATGACGAGCGCTATCAGGCCGAAGTGCTGCGCCTGGCGCCGGCCCCCAAGGCCGACCCCCGCAAGGCCCGGGCGGAAGACTAGCGCCGGCTTGTCCAGTCGCGGCCCCACCGCTACCGTCGGCCCATGATCCGTCGCCTCACCGCCACCGCCCTGTCGCTCGCCCTCATGGCCTCGCCGGTCCTGGCCCAGACGGTGGTCATCGTCCGGCACGGCGAGAAGACCGGTCCCAGCGGCGATGTCGACCTGTCGGTGGCCGGCCTGGCCCGCGCCCAGGCCCTGGCCCAGAGTCTCGCGGGCACCAGGCTGGCCCTGATCCTGGCCACACCGCTGAAACGCACGCAGCAGACCGCCACACCCGCCGCCCAGGTCGCCGGACTGCCCGTGATTCAGGTCGTCTTCGACGGCGGTGACGCCGCTCACGCCCAGCGCGTCGCAGACCTTGCCCGCAAGGCCCCGGCCGACGCCACCGTGCTGATCGTGGGCCACAGCAACACGGTCGCCGGCATCGCCGCCGCTCTGGGCGACACCGCGCCAAAGGCCCCCAGCGATTGCGAATACGACCAGATGACGGTGCTGACCCTGAACGGCACGGCCCCGCCGCGCACGGTTCACGCCCGCTATGGCGTGGCGACGGCGGCCTGCTGAGTTTTCTAGAGCGGGTGATCTGATGGGATCAGATCACCCGCTCTAGTCTTCTGTTTTCACGCGCGTTTCATTCCGAAAACCGGTTCCCACTTTTCGGAACGCGCTCTAGAATCCCGCCTTCACCTCGACCGACACCACGGCACGTGGCGAGCGCGAGGGGCGCAAATCACCGTCGACCACCACGCGGTAGGGTCCCTCGCGGGCATCCAGCGGCTTGCCGCTCACGGTGTCGGCCAGGATCACCGGATTGGCGCGATAGACGGGGTCGGTTTCGGCGATCGAGAGGATGCTGGAAAAGCCGTCAGCGGCGCGGATCACCACCACCTGGTTCAGATAGCGACCCATCAGCCGCTCGCCCGAGACCACGCCGGCCTTCAGCAGGGCCTCGTGCAGGAGCGCGCCTTCGTAGACGACCTTGGCACCCTTGACGGTGATGGTCGCCGTGGCACGCGGCAGGGCCTTGATCTCGGCAGGCGTCAGGACCACCGAGTCTCGCCCCGCCACCGTGACCTTCAGGTCCTGGGCCAGGGCGGGAGCGGCGATCAGGGTCGCGGCGGCGAGGGTCAGGGCAAGGAGGGTGCGCATGGCGTCAGGGTGGCGCCCTCGCACGCTGCTGTCACCCCGGCTTGAACTGGTGGAGCAGCGGATAGAGCGACGCCACCAGCAGCACGGCCATGGTCACGTTGAAAGCGCGCAGGGCGGCGGGCTTGTCGAGGAAAGGCCGCAGTCCCTGACCAAAGCCGGCCCAGGCGGCGCTACACGGCATACCCACCAGCATGAAGGTTCCGGCCACCACCAGCACCGCCAGTGTGCCACCGCCTTCGGGCGTATAGGTGGTCACCGCGCCCAGGGCCATGGCCCAGGCCTTGGGGTTCAGCCACTGGAAGCCGGCGGCCTGCAGGAAGGTCATGGGCCGGCCGCCGGCGCTCTTGTCGGTCACGCCCCTGGCGGTGCCGATCTTCCAGGCCAGCCACAGCATATAGGCCGCCCCCGCCCATTTGAGGATGTCGTGCAGCACCGGCACCGCCCGAAACAGCCCAGACAACCCCCAGCCCATGGCCACCACCATCACCGCCAGGCCGACGCTGATCCCCAGGATATGCAGGATCGTGGCGCGAAAGCCGAAGTTCGCGCCCGAGGCCAGCAGCATCATATTGTTGGGGCCGGGCGTGCCGGCGGTGGCGAAGGCGAACAGGACAAAGGCGAGCAGCAGGTCGGGGGTCATGGCGACGCTCCAGGTTGGAGAATGTCACCGTGATGTTCCCGATTGCTCCATGAGTCAAAACAAGTATTGTCATGGTGACAATTACGGAGCCACCATGACCTCCTGGTCCCCCGCCCTGCCCCAGGGCGACGCGCCGATCTATGAGCGGCTGGTCGAGGCCCTGCGGTCCGACATCGCCTCGGGTGCCCTGGCCGCCGGCCAGCGCCTGCCGCCGCAGCGCGACCTGGCTCACCGCCTGGGCGTGGGGCTGGGCACCGTCACCCGCGCCTATGTCGAGGCCGAGAAGGCGGGCCTGGTTGCGGCCCATGTCGGACGCGGCAGCTTTGTGCGCGGCGCAGCCGGCGAACGCTCCGCGCTCGACGACGCTGGGCCGATCAACCTCTCGCAGAACATCGCCCCGTCGGGACCGGCCGCCCAGCGCCTGTCCGAAACCCTGGGCAAGCTGCGTCGGCGCAATGATCTGGCTGACGTGCTGGACTATGCCCCCGCCGCCGGGTTCGAGCGCCAGCGCCAGGCGGGCGCAGCCTGGCTGGAGCGCACGGGCGGCCTTGCAGGCGCTGATTGGACCCGTCTGGTCTGCTGCGCCGGTGCCCAGCAGGGCCTGGTGCTGGCCTTCGGCGCGGTGGCCCGGCCCGGCGACACGGTGCTGTGCGAGGCCTCGACCTTTCATGGCGCCCGCGCCCTGGCCGAGCACATGGGCTATCGGCTCAAGGGCGTGGCCATGGACAGCCAGGGCCTGATCCCCGAGGCGCTGGAGGCGGCCGTGCGCGAAACCGGTGCCAGGGCAGTGTTCCTGCTGCCCACCCTGCAAAACCCCACCGGCCGGATCATGGGCACCACGCGCCGTGACCAGATCACCGCCGTGGCCCGCAAGCATGACCTGTGGCTGATCGAAGACCACGTCTATGGGATCTACGCGCCTGACGCCCCGCCGCCGTTCGCGGTGCTGGCTCCCGAGCGCACCTTTTACGTCTCGGGCGTATCGAAATCCCTGGCTCCCGGCCTGCGGGCCGGCTTCCTGCTGGTCCCGCCGGGTGAGGCTCTGAAGCGGGTGCTACGCGCGGTCCGCGCCCTGGCCTATGCGCCGCCGGGCCTTGGCGGCCTGATCGCCACCCAGTGGATCGAGGACGGCACCGCCGACCAGATCGCCGCCGAGATCCGCGACGAGATCACCGCCCGCATGACCCTGGCCCGCCAGATCCTCGACCCGGTGATGGAGACTCCCGCCGGCCCCAGCGCCCCGCACCTGTGGCTGCCGATGCCCGAACTGGACGCCGAACGGCTGGCCGGCCGCGCGCTACGCTCCGGCGTCGAACTCACCCCGCCCGGCGCCCCGGTGGTCGAACCAGGCCTCGAAAGCGGCGTGCGCCTGTGCCTGGGCGCGGCGCGGGATCGGGACGAGTTGGAGCGGGCCCTGCGGATCGTCGCAGCTGCAGCGGCCGGGACAGACGAGCGGTCGCGGGGGGTGATCTAGCGGGGGTGATGGCTCCTCTCGGAACCCTCTTCAAAGCCGCACTTCCCCGCGCAAGCGGGGACCCAAGCTGAGCTAACCGAGCCTTTGCCGGACACTCGGCTTGGATCCTGCTTACGCGGGGAAATGCGGAGTCGGTGTTCGATTCCGAACCCTTCGGCCTTGGCTCTAGAACTTCCGGCTCAGGCTCAGGCCCCATTCGCGCGGTCGGCCAAAGCTGGCTTCCTTCAGGCCAAAGCCGCTGGAAGCGTTGCCTGACACCATGTAGCGCTCGTCCGAGAGATTGGAGCCGAACACCGCCACCTGCCAGAGCTGGTCAGCCGAGGTGTAGCCAAGCCGCGCGCCGTAGAGGTCATAGGCCGGTTGGGTCAGGTCTCGGTCATTGGCCACGTCGTTATAGACGGTGCTGTAGTGGGTCCAGTCGACGCGGGCGACGATCCGTCCGCCGACCGACAGTTCGCGGGAATACTCGATCCCACCATTGGCGGTCCATTCCGGCGCCTTGACGAAGTGGGTCGCCAGCGTGATCGGCAGCAGCTGGCCGGCAGCCAGGCCTGAACCAACCTCGGTATATTTGGCGTCCATGTGGCCGATACCGAGGTTGAAGCCCCAGTTGACCGTGGGGCGGGCCTGCAATTCCAGCTCGACGCCCCGGACCTCGCCCGCCGCGGCGTTGGCCACGAAGTTGCGCGGCGTCTGGTTCACCGTCACCTGGATGTCCTGATAGTCGCTGAAATAGCCGGCCAGGTTCAGGATCAGGCGGCGGTCGAACCAGGCGGTCTTGGCCCCCAGCTCGTAGGTCAGCAGGGTCTCGGGCTGGTACTCGGTGACCTCGGAGGCGTCATTGAGCGGCCGGGCGTTGAAGCCGCCGCTTTTGAAGCCCTTGCCGGCCGAAGCGTAGAACAACACGTCCGGCGTGGCCTTGAACTCGACGCCCACCTTGGGCGTAAAGGAATCCCACGAACCGCCCCGGGTTAGCTGGGCGATGATGACGCCGTCGCGGATGCGGCGATGGTCGAGAACATAGTCCTTCTCGTCGCGGTTGGCCCGCACCCCGACCGTGGCGCTGAGCCGCTCTGTGAGGCTGTAGCTGCCCTGGGCGAACAGGGCATAGGTGGTGCTGGTGACCTTGGTATAGACGGCCGCTGAGGGACTGAAGGGCGGGGGCGATACACCGGCCGCCAGTCCCAGGGCCAGTTTGGCATAGCCGGAGTCGGTGCCGCGTTCCTGGAAGGCATAGGCCCCGGCCACCCAGGTCAGTTTGTCATCAAAGGCCTCGCCATTGAACTGGAACTCCTGGCTGTATTGGGCCTGGACGTCATGGTTGAAGGTCTCGCGGAAGGTGAACGGCGTATTGTCGCCGTCACGGGCGAAGGTCGCCTTCAGGCCACGCACGGCGGTGATGCTCTTGAACCCGACGGTGCCCAGGTCCCAGTTCACGGTCGCCGAGGCACCCCACAGGTCCAGGTCGTTGACATTGGGACCCGTGCCATAGGTCGTATACGGATCATTGGTCAGGAACGAGGTGTTGAGGGTCCTGGCGCCGTTGGGCGCAGTGATCCCCAGGCCCGGCGCGACGAAGGTATTGAAGTTGGCCATGAACGGCCCGACCGCGAAACCGGGAACAGCGCCGATCACCAGCAGCTTCTGCGGCGCCGAGTTTTCGCGGGCGCGGGTGTAGTCCGCCGACAGGTCGACGGTGACGTTGTCCGAGGCTTGCCAGCGCAGCTGGGCGCGGGCGGCAGTGGCGTTGCGATCACCCAGGTCTTCACCGGTCAGCAGGCGCTTGCCATAGCCGTCGCGCGTCAGTCGGGCCGCTGACACACGCACAGCGACCTTGTCGCTCAAGGGGATGTCGACATGACCCTTGATATCGCGGCGATCCAGGCTGCCGATCGTGCCCTCGACCTTGCCGCCGAAGTCTTTGCCCGGCTGGGCCGTCGAGATCACGACCGCGCCGCCGATGGTGTTCTTGCCAAACAGCGTGCCTTGCGGGCCGCGCAGCACCTCAATCCGGCTGACGTCGAAGGCATCCATCGTGCCGCCGATCGAGCGGGCATAGTAGACGCCGTCGACATAGACGCCCACGCCGGGGTCGCTGAAGATGGCAAAGTCGTTCTGACCGACGCCGCGGATGAAGACCGTGGCGTTGTAGTTGCCGCCGCTCAGGGCCGCCGCGCCGTCGAAACGGATGCTGGGCGCGAACTTGGCGATCTGATCGACGCTTTCGACCCCCCGGTTTTGCAAGGCTTCGCCCCCGAGGGCCGTGACGGCCACGGGCGCGTCCTGCAGCCGCTCCTCGCGGCGACGTGCAGTAACGACGACCTCTTCGATCTGGGCCGTGGCGTTTTCCGGGGACGTGACCTGGGCGTAGGCCGCCGTCGAGATGGTTTGAACTCCGGCGGCAGCGGCGCAAGCCAGCAGCCCCCCGGCCCGCAAGCGGCCGGAGACTTTCCCAATCCTGGGCATCGGTTTTCTCCCTAGTCGTCCAGATCCGATGAGCGAAGGCGCTCTCGAACTTTGTTTGTTATGCGTACTAACTATTTCAGATCATAATTGTATGCCGGACACAATCGGGCTCTTGGGAGGCGGTAGAATTCCGATAACAATGTTGCGCCACAGCCACGTGCAGGCGTCCTCAGCGCCCTCCAGCCCCACATGGAATCAGCTGAGGCGGCGAAAAATCCCCTAGCTTCAATCACTTACAGCGCACCTGACCGGCAGCCGTGACCGCCGACATCGAAGCCGGGTCCTGATTGCGGCCTCGAAGTCGCCGGCCGTCTCTCGACGGGTTCGCTCAGTGGTCGGAGGCTGTGGGCCGGCTGCCAAGCCAGAGGCAGATTGCCCCGCCAAGCGCCAGGATCGGCAGGAGCGCCAGCAGGACCTGACTGGATTGCTGACCGGCACCGAGGAGGACGGCCGCAAGGAGCGGGCCCGCTGCGGAACCCAGACGTCCCATCACAACCGCTGCGCCGACACCGGTGCCGCGCAGGCGGGTCGGATAGAAGCTCGGGGCCAAGCCGTAGACGATGGACTGCACCCCGGAGACGGTCGCGCCCAGCCCTGCCCCCACGATCAGGAATACAGCCAGGGAGGCCGGCGCGCCGGCCGCGACCGCCAGGGCGGCAGCCGAGGCGCTGAACACCATGAGGATGGTCAAGGGGCGGCGACGCGGGCTGTCCATCAGCCAGCCCGTAGCCACGCTGCCCACGGCCCCGGCCAGGTTAAAGACCATTTGCACCAGCCCGGCGTCGGGTCGGCTCAGGCCCTTGGCGATCAGCAGGGAGGGCAGCCAGCTGAGCAGCAGATACATGACCAGCAGGGCCACGAAGAACGCGAGCCAGAGAAGAAGGGTTGTCAAAGCGCGTCCGCCGCCCACGGCAGCTTCGACAAAGCCCGCCTTCTGGTCGACACCCTGTTCGCGCGGCGCTTTGGGCGAGTTCGGCAGCAGCGGAATGGCGACCGCCAGGGCCAGCAGGGGCCCGACCCCACCGACGTAGAAAATCATCCGCCAGTCGGATGGATCCGCACCGGCCAGGCTCACCAGGCTGGCGAGGGCGCCGCCGAAGGGCAGGCCCGCATACAGAACGCCGACGGCAAGGCTTCGCTGCCGGGGCGAAACGCTTTCGGCCACGATCGCGATCAGGTTGGGCAAGGCGCCGCCCAGGCCGACGCCGGTGAGGAACCGAGCGATAAGCAAGCTGTTGAGATCGGTCGCCAGGCCCGTTGCGATCGACAGCAGCCCGAACAACGCCACCGAGATCAGTAGCGTCGTCTTGCGTCCCAGAAGATCTGAAAGGCGTCCGCCGATGGCCGCGCCGAACATCAGGCCAAAGGTGCTGACGCTGAAAAACCAGCCCAGATCATCAGCCGAAAGGCCAAGATCGGGCTTAAGACGCGGCGCCGCCACGCCCGCCGACTGCAGATCGAAACCTTCGAAGATCGCCAGAAGGCAACAGACCGCAACAGCGGCCAATCGAAGGGGACTGCGAGTCTCTGCATCATTACGAAGGGTCACGGAGCCTCCCGGTGTTTCCTGCCGCACTCTCCGGTGCGATAATAGATACGTTGCATAACTATAAGCGGGTGTCGCTATTATTCCCGGCGCTTGCGCGAATCCCACATAAGGTGCGGAATAAAAACGGTGTGGGCGAAGCAGCGATGATCGACATTGTGGAAGACAAGGCCGACGCCACCCCGCTCTCGATGGGCGGACTGGAGACAACGGTGGGCTTCCTGCTGCGTCTGGCTCAGGTGGCGGTGTTCAAGGATCTGCTCGCCGCGCTCAAACCGTTCGATCTGCGGGTCACCGATCTTTCGGTTCTGATGGTCGTCGACGCGACGCCAGGCCTGCAGCAACACGTGATAGGCCGCGCACTGCGAATTCAGCGCCCCAATCTGGTGATCATTCTCGACCAGTTGCAGGCAAAAGGCCTCTTGCGCCGGGGCCCTGTGCCGGGTGACCGCCGATCCTATGCCGTTTCGCTGACCCCTGCAGGCGAGGCTTTGCTGCGGGAGGCCAAAATTGCTCACGCCGCACACGATCGTAAGGTCGTAGAAGCCCTGGGCGATCTGGATCAGGGCCGGATGCTGGCTGCCCTGGAGCGAATCGCCGCGATTTAAAGCGCGTTCCGAAAAGTGAGAACCGGTTTTCGGAATGAAACGCGCATAAAAACAAAAGACTAGCGCGGAGGCCGAAAGATTGCGCGGCTTCAGCCGGCAATCAAGCGCCAAGCCTATGATTCAGAACCATAGTGCACACGTCATGTGAATTCACATGACGCTGGAAGGCTCCCCCCCCCCCTACTCCGCCGCCAGCGCCTCGGCCTCGCGGGCCTTCAGTTCCGCTGCGCGCTGTTCCACCAGTTCGACGATATGGTCGATCATGCCGTCATTGGACTGCTTGTGGTCGGGCTTGCCGGCCATATAGACCATGCCCGAGCCCGCGCCGCCGCCGGTGAAACCCAGGTCGGTCATCAGGGCCTCACCGGGACCATTGACCACGCAGCCGATGATCGACAGCGACATCGGCTGGCTGATGTGGGCCAGGCGTTCTTCCAGGGCCTCTACCGTCTTGATGACGTTGAAGCCCTGACGGGCGCAGGAGGGGCAGGCGATGATGTTGACGCCACGGTGGCGCAGGCCCAGCGACTTGAGGATATCGAAGCCGACCTTGATCTCTTCCACCGGATCGGCGGCCAGGGACACACGGATGGTGTCGCCGATGCCGGCCCACAGCATTGAGCCGATGCCGATCGACGATTTGACCGTGCCGGTGCGCAGGGCCCCGGCCTCGGTGACGCCCAGGTGCAAGGGGCAGTCGATGCGCTCGGCCAGCTGATAATAGGCCGCCACCGTCATGAACGGGTCGGACGCCTTAACGCTGATCTTGAACTCGTGGAAGTCGTGGTCCTGCAGGATGCGGGCGTGGTTGAGCGCGCTCTCGACCATGGCGTCGGGGCAGGGCTCGCCGTATTTTTCGAGCAGTTCGCGCTCCAGTGAGCCGGCATTGACGCCGATCCGCATCGAGCAGCCGTGATCGCGGGCCGCCTGGATGACGTCACGCACGCGGTCGGGCGAACCGATATTGCCCGGATTGATCCGCAGGCAGGCCGCGCCGTTTTGCGCCGCCTCGATGCCGCGCTTGTAGTGAAAGTGGATGTCGGCCACCAGCGGCACACGGCTCTCGCGGGCGATGGTCTTGAAGGCCGCCGTGCTGTCGGTATCAGGGCAGCTGACCCGCACGATATCGGCGCCGGCCTCTTCCAGCTGGCGGATCTGCTCCAGCGTCGCGGCGGCGTCGCTGGTCAGCGTATTGGTCATCGACTGGACGGTGATGGGCGCGTCGCCCCCGACCTCGACGGAGCCGACGCGGATCTTGCGCGACTTGCGACGCTCGATCGCGCGCCAGGGACGGACGTGGGTGTGATCTGCAGCCATGACGACAATCTAGGACTTTTGCGGGCGGAACCCAAGGCCGCGATTGGCTCTATCCCACAGGCTTGACCAGCAGCTTGCCCAGCGCCGTCTGGGAGGCGGTGAGGCGGCCGGTCAGCACACCGCCGGTATAGACGTCAAACAGCGTCGGGTCGGACACATCGGCGGTCAGGCCGGCCGAGCGGGGCGCACGGAAGGCCTCGCCCGCCGCCATCCAGCGGCTGAAATAGATCGAGCCGTCAGCGCCGCGCACCGTCAGCGAGGCCGGCTTTCGCGCCAGCAGGATCAGGCCCGAACTGTCGGCAGCGGCCGCGCCGTGAATGACACCCCGCGACTTGAACGGACTGCCCAGAGCGGCGACATGGGCGGCGTCGATCACCCCGCCTGACTCGGCCAGGGCCGTAGCGCGGGCCTTGGAGGCAGCCGAGGCGGCGTCGGCCGAACCGCCGTTGGCGGCGGCATCGTCCAGGCCAGGGGTCTTGTAGGGTTCGGGCGTCGTGCTTTCGACCGGGGCCGGCAGGGGCGCGCCCAGCGACACCGAGCCATTGCCACTGCCCGAGCCTGCAGGCGCGCGGGGTGCCGTCTGGGCCACCTGAGCGGAAGGCGTGTCCTTGGACATGGCCCGCTGGGCCACGTTCCACAGGCCGATGGCGCCCACCACCAGCAGGCCGCCCACCAGGATCAGGCCCATGCGCGGGTCGCTCTGGCTGCGCACGCCTATGGGTGCCCGTAGCGGTTCGCTGTCGTCGGGAACATCGTTCTTGAAGCGACTGACAGCGGCTTCGCCATCCAGTCCCAGCAGATTGGCGTAGGCCCGGACATAGCCGATCATGAACGGCCGCGACGGCAGCTCGTCGAGCCGCAGGTCTTCGAGACCCTCAATATAGCTTTGGCGGATGCGGGTGGCGTCGGCCACGTCCCGGGTGGTCATGCCGCGGAACAGGCGGGCGGCGCGCAGCGCAGCGCCGATATCGACACCCTCGTCGACCGACGGCTGGCCCATGGCGACGAACCCCTCGTCGCGATCGGCGTCGGAGACCAGATTCAGATGCCTCACACTGCCCGTGTCCAGCGGCATGGCGGCCACATCACCCCAAAATAAATGCGGTGCGCGAGCCCAACGCCCCACCCCCACTTCGTCCTGCACGAAGGCCTTAACAGTCCTGTGTGGATATCAAACTAAGTTACGGTATTCAATGCACTAAACTGCCCAGCATGGTTAACTGCCTGCAAATCAGACAGCGACGTAGAGCTTGCGCGCAAGGGTTTCAATCTCACCACGGAGCGAACCGCCCGACCCCTTGAGCAGGGCCTCGACATTGCGGCGGGCGGCCTCGCGGTCGCAGGACAGCACCATCTGCTTGACCGGGCCGATGCCGGCCGGCGGCATGGACAGCCGGTCAAAGCCCAGGGCCACCAGGGCGAAGGCTTCCAGCGGCCGCCCCGCCATCTCTCCGCAGACGGACACCGGCGTACCGGTGTCGGCGCAGGCCTGCTGGATGGTCTTGAGCGCCCGCAGCGCGGCCGGCGACAGGGTGTCATAGCGGTCGGCCATGCGCGGATTGCCCCGATCGGCTGCGAACAGGTACTGCATCAGGTCATTGGTGCCGACCGAGACGAAATCAGTCATCGGCAGCAGGGCATCCAGGTGCCAAAGCAACGACGGTGCCTCGATCATCGCCCCGACATCGAGGCGCGCAGGGGCCGGTCGGCCGCGCTTCAGCGCCCAGGCCACTTCCTGATCGACAAAGGCGCGGGCGGCGCGGAACTCGTCGACGCTGGCCACCAGCGGGAACATGATCCTCAGGGCCCGGCCGTTGGCGGCCTTGATCAGGGCGCGGATCTGCATGCGCAGCAGGGCGGGCCGGTCCAGGCCCATGCGGATGGCGCGCCAGCCCAGGGCCGGATTGTCCTCGCGCTCCATCTCCATATAGGGCAGCAGCTTGTCGCCCCCCAGATCCAGGGTGCGGAAGGTGACCGGCATGCCGTTGGCGGCTTCCAGCACCTTTTCATAGAGCGCGGTCTGGGCCTCCAGCCGGGGCATTTCCTCGGCGACCATGAACTGGAACTCGGTGCGGAACAGGCCGATGCCCTCAGCCCCGGTCTCGCCCAGGATATCCAGATCGACGGCCAGGCCGGCGTTCATCAGCAGGGTGATCTTGTCGCCGTCCTTGGTGAAGGCAGGCGTATCGCGCAGGCGGGCGAACTCGGCCTTGCGCTGGGCGCGCACTTCCATCCGGGCCCGCAGGGACTTGACCACGTCCGGACGTGGACGAAGCCAGGCCTCGGCGGTCTCGGCGTCGACCACCACCGGGTCACCCTCGCTGACCCGGTCACGCAGGCCGGCCAGGCGACCCACGCACGGAATATCCAGCGCCCGGGCCACGATCCCGGCGTGGCTGGCCGCAGAGCCCTCCTCCAGCAGGATGCCCTTCAGCTTGGTGCGGTCATATTCCAGCAGGTCGGCGGGACCGAGGTTGCGGGCGATCAGGATGGCGTCGTCGGGCAGTTTGCGCACCGCATGGACGTCACCTGAAAGGTGGCGCAGCAGGCGGTCATTGAGGTCTTCCAGGTCGTGCAGCCGCTCGCGCAGATAGGGATCGCGAGCCTGGCCCAGACGGGCGCGATGCTCCGAGCGCACCCGCTCCACCGCCGCCTCGGCGGTCAGGCCCGAGCGCACGGCCTCTTCCAGGCCCCGGTTCCAACCCCTGTCGTGGGCGAACAGGCGATAGGTGTCGAGCACCTCGTAGGACGCGCCCACCAGCCCGCCCTGCCCTTCCAGCATCTCGTCGATCTGGCTCTGCAGGGCGCTGACGGCCGCCTTCAGGCGAATTTCCTCGGCGGCGGAGTCGTCGGACAGCAGTTGCTCGGGGGCCACCGGCTGTTCGTGCAGCACCGCCACGCCATAGGCCAGCCCCTCGGCGAACCGCGCGCCCTTCAGCCGCTCGGGCTTGTGGGGCGCGATCTCGACGTCCTTCAGTTCGCCCTGGCCCAGCAGTTCGCTGGAACTGACCATCTCGGCCAGCACCATGGCAATGATCTGAAGGTCTTCGACCTCTTCCTCGCCATAGACCCGCTCGGTGCGGTTCTGGACCACCAGCACCCCGATCGAGCGCCCGCCGCGCAGCAGCGGCACGGCCAGGAAGGCGTGATAGGGGTCTTCACCGGTTTCCGGACGATAGGCGAAGGCGGGATGGTTGGGCGCGTCCGACAGGTTCAGCGGCCGGCCGATCCGCATGGTCTCGCCGACCAGGCCCTCGCCGGGCTTGAGCCGGGTGACGTGGACGGCTTCGGGGGCCAGGCCCTCGGTGGCGAACAGTTCAAGATCGTTGGAGGCGCGGCGCAGATAGATCGAGCACACCTCGGCGACCATCGAGATGGCGATGGTGCGCACCACCATGTCGAGCTTGCCCTGGGCGGGGCCTGCCCCAGCCATGGCCTCGCGAATCTGCCGAAGCAGACTGCGGGGTCCTCGAACGGCGATGCCGGATGTCACCATGACGTCCTTGCGCTCTCATTATGGTCCGAAGCGGTAAAGCCCGACTCAAACCCGCAGGGGTTAAGAAGCCGCTTCGCCCCTCAAGGGCGCTATAGCAGATTTCGCGCAGCGCACAGCGCCTGGTGCCGCCTGACGCGAAGATTGTCTCGCCCCAGACACGAAAAAAGACGCTGCTCCCCAACAGGAAGCAGCGCCAGTCTTCGTCGCGTCGGCCCGGGATCAGGACCTAGCGGCGATAGTCGCGGTCATCACGCCGGTCGCGGTCGTAGCGAGCCTCGCGGCGGTCGCGGTCGCGGCTGTAGTCGTGGTCCCGGTCGCGGCGATAATCGTCGCGGCGATAGGTGTCCCGGCGCTGGTCGCCGTAGCTGTCGCGGACCTGATAGCCGTTGCTGTAGCCATTGCTGTAGCCGCGGTAGTCGGGGCGGCTCTGATAGCCGTAGCCATGGCGCTGGTCGCGGTTGTCGCGAGCGCTGGAGGCACCGATGGCCGCGCCGGCCACCGCACCGACCGCGATGGCGCCCCTGTCGCCGTCACCCAGGGCCGCGCCGGCCAGGCCGCCGATCACGGCACCCAGTATGGCCTTGTTGGTCTTCTCGCCGGCCAGGGCGCCCGAGGCGGGAACGATCATGGCGGCCGCAACGGCGCCGGCGATCAGGGTCTTGGTCAGGGTCTTCATGGCGGTTCTCCTTGCGAGAAGCGTCGCCAGATCCGGGAGATGTCCGGTGCGGCGCTGTTGATCTCCGTTTTAGGGACCAGCGCTTGAACCCGATCTGAACGGGGGTGTTCAGGTTCCGGTCATGTTGGTGGGAAGGCATGGCAAGGCTTGACGGACAATCTCGCCGCAACCCAAGTGGCGATGTTGGTGCAGGGATGGAGTAGCCGCGTGACACCCGGACTGGCTGTAGCGAAGAAAGTGATGACGCTGCCGCCATTGATCCTCACTATCCTTATTGTTGGCCCCAGCATTCTCCCGACCGCCATCCGGGTCGCAATCAGCGCGCCGCAATCCGTTCAGGAGGTGATGTGGCTGGGATGGCTGAGCTTCTCGATCACCGTCGGATGGATGTGGTCGATATATCGGGTCTCAGCAGCGGCCACGAACGATCAGGTCCGCCCGGCATGGATCGAGTGGACTTTCGCCGCTCCTCCCCTGCTTTCGGCATACGGAGCGCTTTCTGTCTATCCGTCCGGAAACATGCTCCTGGCTGTCCTACTGCTCGTAACCGTTGTTTTTTGCCTCTACCAAACAGCCAGTGCGCTGGAAGCCGCCGATCCCGGCCCCACGCCCGCTTCATCGGGCAAGATCCTGGGTACGGCTTTGCTATGTTTTTATCCGCCGGTTGGCGTGTGGTGGCTCCGGCAGCGCCTGCTGCGGGTTGCGGCCAGAACTGGCTGATCAGCCCACAACCGCCACCGCCCTCGGCCGGTGCAGCGACACCGACCACAGCACCCCGGCCAGCATCAGGGCGATGGCCAATCCCTCCAACGGGCGCGGCCAGCGGCCTTCGTGCAGGAAGCCGTAGAGCAGGGCAAACAGGGTCTCGAACACGATCAACTGGCCCGACAGGCTGAGCGGCAAGAGTTTGCTGGCCGCGTTCCACAGGCCGTTGCCGATCACCGAGGCGCCCAGGGCCACCGCCAGGCTGACGCCCCAGAACAGGCCCCAGGCCGCCGGCAGATGGGCTGCGCCGGGCAGCAGGAAGGCCGGGATCACCAGGGCCAGCGACAGGCCGCCGGTGACCACCCCGGTCAGCAGTGACCACTCATGGCTGTTGAAAGTCGTCGTCACCGCCAGCCGTCGGGCATTCCAGACGGCGTAGAGCGTCCACACCGCCAGGGCCAGCACCGCCCCCAGCACGCCCAGGATCAGGCGCGGCGCGGGCGCCCCCTCCCCGCTGCGGAACACGTCCACATTGATGCAGACCACCCCGGCCGCCAGCAGGGCCAGGGGCGCCGCCAGCCGGCGTAGCGGCACGCCTTCACCGGGTCTGGCCCCGACCAGGGTGACCGTGACCGGCAGCAGGCCGATAATCAGCGAGGCCGCCGCAACCCCGGCGTTCTGCACCGCCACGGCCAGGCCGACATAATAGATCAGGTTGCCCAGCAGGCTCAGCAGGGCCAGGTCGCGCCAGTCCCTGCCCGTCATCCGGCCGAACACCGCCCGCGCCGTGGGGGCCAGCAGCACCAGCGAAGCCAGGCCATAGGCGACATAGCGCCCGGCGGTCATCTGCAGCGGGGTGAAGGCCTCCAGCAGCAAAGGCGCCAGAAATACCCCGCCCCAGAACGCCCCGGCGATCAGGCCACACAGCAGGCCGAGGACAAGGTTGCGGGGGTTGGTCATGCAGGCGAATTAGCAGGCGGTACAAGGCTTGGCTTGGCCAAAGCGTGTAAAGAGGCCGCCACGCCGGGGGCTGCCCGCCTCCCCGCCAGCACCCGCCACCGGTTTACTCAGACTGGCCAGGCTCTAAACTCGCCCGACAGGACGCGAGGGATATTGATGCCGAAGTTTGCCTTGAGCCGCTGGCTGCTGCGGGTGTGTGCGCCGCTGGCCGTGCTGGGCTGGAGCGCCCAGGCCCTCGCCGCCTGCCCGGTGGGCGCGCCGGGTGTCACCGCGCGGGTCGAAATCGGCCAGGCGGGTCGCCCCCTGCTGCTGCATCGCCCGGCCTCGGCGGACCCGGCCTCACCTGCCCCGCTGCTGATCCTGCTGCACGGCAGCGGCGGCACCGGGGCCCAGATGCTGGCGGCGTCGAAGCTGGAGGCCACCGCCGACCGCGCGGGCTTCATCGTCATTGCGCCAGACGCGGCTATCGCCGCCCGCTCAGGCTTTGCCTGGAACATTCCCGGCGTGCCGACCGTAACGGGCAAGATCCCTGACGCCTCGGACGCCGATGACGTGGCCTATCTGGCAAAAGTGGTCGACAGCCTCGCCGCCGACGGCTGCGTCGACCGCGCCCGGGTCTATGTCACGGGGTTGTCGGGCGGAGGCCGCATGGCCTCGTGGCTGGGCTGCGTCGAGGCCGGCCGCTACGCCGCCATCGCCCCGGTGGTGGGGCTGAGGGCCGGCAATCCGAAAGCAGACAATCCGCAAGAGCCCGATCCGGCCACCTGCACGCCGTCACGGCCCATGCCGGTCATCGCCTTTGCCGGCGACAACGACACGACCAATCCCACCCAAGGCGGGGGCGCGGGCTACTGGCAGTATACGATGCACGCCGCCGAGCAGCGCTGGGCCGCCCTGAACGGCTGCCAGACCGCCCCGACCACCGCCTGGGTCTCACCCGGCGTCTATGAAGAGCGCTATACCGGCTGCAGGGGCGAGGCCGACGTGGTGGGCCGCATGACGGTCGGCGGCACCCACACCTGGCTGGCCGACAATGACGCCCTCTGGGCCTTCGTGTCGCGGTATCGGCGGGAGTAGCCCCCCTAGCCGTGCCCCGGCATCGCCAGGGGTTCGTCGGCGTCCTGCACCAGGCGTCGGGCCTGTTCGAGGGCGGCGTCGATGTCGGCCTCGATGAACTCGACCTCAAGGTCGGTCAGCGGGTGCGGCGCGGCGATGGTTTCGCGCAGATAGACCCGCTTTTCCAGTTCGCTCATGGTCCACCAGCCGACCGTGTGACCTTCCTCGATCACCGCGTCGCCCATGGCCAGCAGGTCGTCGGTATCAAAGATCGGCTGGCCGGGCTTTTCCGGGAACCACTGGCCGTCGTCGGGCAGGGCCTGGTCGAGCCGCTTGAGCAGGGCCGCCAGCCACGGACTAACCAGCAGCGGCTTTTCATAGCCGTCACCGAACTTGGCGCGCAGCAGCAGGTCGTAGAGCAGCTCCAGGCCCTCATCGCCCTCGAAGGTGACGGTCTTGGCGGCGGGGTCGAACTTGAAGACGTCAGGCATGGGGGTCTCGTGGTCAGGCTGACCGAGTGTTAGCGTGACTCGATGACGTTTCGAGCCAAGGCCGTCAACTGCCGGACGCCCCCTCCGTCACGCCGCTTCGCGCCGCGCCACCTCCCCCGCACGCTTCGCTACGGGGCAGGAGAAGAACAGCTTCACCGTCCTGCCCCGCTTGCGGGGGAGGTGGCGCGCTGCGAATACGCAGCGTGACGGAGGGGGCGTCCGCGCGTCGGTGCTTACAGCTGGTCCAGCCCATACACCGCGTGCAGGGCGCGCACGGCCAGTTCGGTATAGGCCGCGTCGATCAGGACGCTGATCTTGATCTCCGAGGTCGAGATGACCTGGATGTTGATGTTCTTTTCGGCCAGGGCCTGGAACATCGACTGGGCGACGCCGGCGTGGCTCCGCATGCCCACCCCGATCACCGAGACCTTCGAGACATCCTCGTCGATGGCCACGGCCTCGAAGCCGATCTCTTTCTGGGCGGCAGTGACGATCTCGACGGCGCGCTGGGCGTCGCGCTTGCCGACCGTGAACTCCATGTTGGCGGTGTCGGCGCTGCGGGCGCGCGACTGCACGATCATGTCGACATTCACATTGGCGTCGGCGAGGCGGCCGAAGATCTGCGAGGAAACGCCCGGATGGTCGGGCAGGCCCAGCAGGGTGATCTTGGCCTCGTCGCGGCTATAGGCGACGCCCGAGACGATGCGCTTTTCCATGATTTCTTCCTCGTCGCAGACGATCGTACCTTGTCCGGGCGCTTCACCCGGCTCGACGAAACTCGACAGCACCCGCACGGGGACGCGATGGGCCATGGCCATCTCGACCGAGCGGGTCTGCAGCACCTTGGCCCCCAGCGAGGCCATTTCCAGCATTTCTTCGTATGAGATCTTGGCCAGGCGGCGGGCCTTGCGCTCGATCCGGGGGTCGGTCGTGTAGACGCCGTCCACGTCGGTATAGATGTCGCACGAGCCCTTGACGGCCGCCGCGATGGCTACGGCGCTGGTGTCCGAACCGCCCCGGCCAAGCGTGGTGATGCGGCCGCCGGCGGTGACGCCCTGGAAGCCGGCGATCACGGCGATCTGGCCGGCCGCGAAACAGGCTTCCAGATTGGCTGCGGGAATATCTTCGATGCGAGCGCGGCCATGGGCCTCATCGGTGATGATCGGCACCTGCCAGCCCAGGAACGAGCGCGCGTTCAGGCCCATGTGGCGCAGGGTCATGGCCAGCAGGCCGGCGGTGACCTGCTCGCCCGACGCGACGATGGCGTCGTATTCGTCGTCCGACTCGGGCAGGCCCGGCGCGGCGCGGCCGGCACCGTCAGTCCAGGCGACCAGCTCATTGGTCTTGCCCGACATGGCCGAGACCACGACAGCCACCGACTTGCCGGTCGCGACCTCGGCGGCGACCAGACGGCCCACCCGCGCGATGCGCTCCAGATCGGCCACGGAGGTGCCGCCGAACTTCATCACCAGACGAGACACGTCTTCAAACCCTCAAGCGATAGCGGTTTTTTCTTGCGCCCACCCGACTGGATCACTCCCCGTCGCGCAAGCCCCGGCCTTCTAGCGGCGCAATGGCGCAACGGCAATGTCGCGCTGCTGTCTTTTTTCGGATGCGACGCCGCGAGGCGCCCGGCGTGATATAGTGGCGACATGAGCCAAGCCGCCTCACCCGACACCGCCCCGCCCGCCTCCTGGTCCATCGACCCCGCCGACGTGGCGCGGTTCTCGGCCATCGCCGCCGAGTGGTGGGACCCCAAGGGCAAGTTCGCGCCGCTGCACGTGTTCAACCCCTGCCGGCTGGCCTTCATCCGCGAGCAGGCGCTGGACCGGTTCGACCGCGACAACAATGCGCGCGCGCCGTTCGAAGGGCTCACCCTGCTCGACATCGGCTGCGGCGGCGGCCTGCTCAGCGAACCGATGGCCCGACTGGGTTTTGACGTGACCGCCATCGACGCCTCGGAAAAGAACATCAAGACCGCCGCCACCCACGCGTCCGAGCAGGGTCTGGAGATAACCTACCGCCCCGCCACGGCCGAACAGCTGCTGGCCGAGGGCGCCGGGCCGTTCGACGTGGTCCTGACCATGGAGGTCATCGAACACGTCGCCGATCCGGGGCAGTTTCTGCGCACCTGTTCGCAGTTGCTGAAACCCGGTGGCCTGATGATCGTGGCCACCCTCAATCGCACGCTCAAGGCCCTGGCCCTGGCCAAGATCGGTGCCGAATATGTGCTGCGTTGGGTGCCGGCCGGCACCCACGACTGGAAGCAGTTCCTGAAGCCCGAAGAGCTGCGCGCCTTCCTGGCCGGTGAGCCGGTGCAGATGCACGGCCCGTTCGGCGTGACCTACAATCCCCTGACCGGCCGCTGGAGCCGCTCGGCCGACAGCGACATCAACTACATGATGACCGTAACGCGGGACTGAGCTACCTTGGGTTGTCGAAGGCCGAAGGCGACCTATGCTCATCACCCTGCTCCTGGCCTTGGCCACGCTGGCCCGGCCGCCGTTCGCCGGTGACTTCGACCACGATGGACGACCGGATATCGCGACGTTTCGGCAGTCCCCGAATGGCGTGGTGCTGAGCATCAAGCGCGGGGTGAAGCCGGATACACCGGTTCTACTGCCCCTCCGATTGGACAAGGTACCCGACTATCTGGCGGTCGTGGACAAGCCCGGCCGCTACAAGACGGCTTGCGGCAAGGGCTATTACGGCCCGGAAAGCGGGAAATGCACGCGCAACGATGTCGATCTGGCGAAAGGTGATCTGCTGTTCGGCTTTGAAGAGTCATCGGGAGCGGCGGTCCTGTGGACGGGTACCAAGTTCCAGGTCGAGTGGCTGAGCGACTGAGCCCCGCCAAGGAACCTGCGCCGTCCCGGGGGCTTATGCTCACCACAGGGACACTGTGCAGGATTGGCGGCCCGTCGGGGCAAGGACGTCGATCCGTTCCACGAACGGAGAGATTCCATGACCAGCAAGACCACCGCCATCCTGATGGCCGCCAGCGTCGTCTGCGGTGCCGCCGCGCCCGCCTTCGCCCAAACTCCCGCCGCCCAGGCCACCTACCAGGACCGCCTGGAAACCTACCGCGACCAGCGCGCCACCTATAACGGTCAGGTCGCCGACTACAGCGCGCAGCAGCGGGCCTATGAGGCCGACCTCGCTCAGTACGAGCAGGCCCGCCGCGACTATGACCGCCGCTACGGGGCCGGGGCCTATGACCGTCGCTATCCCGAATATGCGACGCGGTTCACGCAAGGCCCCTATCGCGCCGAGTCGGCCGCCTTCCAGCGCGCCCGCCAGACCTATGAGCGCAATCGCCGCACCTATGACCGGCGTCGCGGCGAGGGGGCCTATGACCGCCGCAACCCGCAGACCGCCGCACGCTTCCGGATCGACAACACCTATGCCGCCCAGCGGGTACAGTGGGAACGCGACCGCGCCGACTATGAGCGGGCTCGCACCGACTATGACCGTCGCTACGGCGGCGGTGCCTATGACCGGCGCAATCCGCAATATGCCGGGCGCTTTGGCGCGCCCTATGCCGGCGGCGTCAACAGCGGCAATGTCGCCCATACCAGCGACCCGTGCCGCCAGGACGCCAAGAAAAACGCCCTGATCGGCGGCGTGATCGGGGCCCTGGCCGGCGGGGTGGTCGGCTCCAACGCCGCTGCCCGTAACGCCAGGCCCGAAGGCACCGTACTGGGCGCCCTGGTCGGGGCCGGCATCGGCGCGGCGGTGGGCAATTCAACCGCGAAATCCAAATGCGACACACGCGGCGCTTACTGGACCTATGACGAAACCGAAGCTTACCGCGACGGCCGCGCTGACGGCCGCACCTACAGCGCCCGCGAAGAGCGATGCCGCCTGGCCCCGGCCCCGACCGAATATAACGGCCGCACCGAAACCCGTTACGTTCGCGTCTGCCCCGATGCCGAAGGCCGGTTCCGGATCGAGGGCTGATCGGGCCCCGAGCGGAACCGACCAGACACCTCAAGCCGACTGTTAAACCTGACGCGAACCAACGGCCGCCAAGGGCGTTACTGCGTCAGGGACATCCACAAAATCTACAAGGAGCACGCCATGCGCGCCCACACCAAAGCCATCCTCATCGCCCTCACCCTGGGTTTCACCGCCTCGACCGTGGCCGTCAGCGCCGCAGAGGCGCAACCGCGCGGCGAACGCTATCGCATCAAGGTCTGTGAAAAGACCAAGGGCAAGAAGGGCACGGTCATCGGCGGTCTGACCGGCGGCACGCTGGGCGCCGCCGTCGCCGGCAATGGCGCCAAGACCGAAGGCGCCATCCTGGGCGGCGTGGTCGGCGCGGTGGCCGGCAACCAGATCGCCAAGAAGAAGAAGTGCCACTACGAGTACCGCTATCGCCGCTAGGGCGTTTCCCGATAAGTGTGAAACGGTTATCGGATCGAAAAACGCTCTAAACTTCTGATTTAGAGCCCTTTTCGTCCGACCCTGATGAAGCCATCAGGTCGGAAAGGGCTCTAAGCCATAGCCGGAATCGACGTCAGAGCGCCCCGGTGAAAGCCGGGGCGCTTTGCGTTTGGGGGCCAGCGCATTGCCTCGTGCGCCTTGCCCCCTCTAGCCCTGCGGCTCCGCCCGCAGCACCACGCTCGACGCCTTCAGGCCCGGCGCGGCGGCGGTGATCCGCAGCTCGCCGGCCTGGCCGCGACGGGTGCGGACAATGGCCTGGGCCAGACCGTTGAAGGCCTTGCGCTGGCTGGCGACGTCGGACTCGTGGCTGGTGGGGTTGCCATTGCCGACGCCGATCACCTGTCCCGGTCCGGCGACCTCGAACGAAATGAGGCTGTCGGCGCGCGGAACCGGGCGGCCCTTGGCGTCCAGAACCTCGACCTTGAGGATCGCCACGTCCTGGCCGTCGGCTTTCAGCTCCGGGCGCGCGGCAGTCAGGCGCAGGGCGGCGGCGGGACCGGCGGTTTCGCGCCGCGCCCGCAGGATGACCTTGCCGTTTTTGAAGCCATGGGCCTCGATCACACCCGGCGCATAGGGCACCGACCACTCGACGTGATGATTGCGCACCACCGCCCGAACGCCCTGGCTCTTGCCGTTCAGGAAGAGCTCGACCTTGTCGCAGTTGCTGTGGGCCCAGACGCTGATCGGCTGGCCCTCGCGGCCTTCCCAGTTCCAGTGCGGCAGCAGGTGCAGCAGCGGCTCTGACCGCCACCAGGCGCGGTAGTAATAGTAGTTGTCCTTCGGGAAGCCGCAGGTGTCGAGCGCGCCGAAGTGCGAGCTGATGCTGGGCCAGCGGTTGAACGGTGTGGGTTCGCCGCGATAGTCAAAGCCCGTCCAGATGAAGCCGCCGGCCATCCAGGGGCGGTCAGCCGCGTGGCTCCACCACTTCTCGGCCGTGGTCGCCCACCAGGGGTGATCGGTGTCATAGGCCGGGACATAGCTCCTGGCCTCATCGCGAGCATATTCGCCGCGCGTGGTCACCACGCTGCCGCTCTCGCTGCCGATGATCGGCAGCTTGGGGAAGCGGGCGTGGAAGTCGTCCATCTTCTCGTGGCGATAGTTGAAGCCGATGACATCCAGCGCCTCAGTGATGCCTTCGCCGAAGCCGGAGTCGAGGGCGGCGGTGACCCCGCGCGTAGGGTCCAGGCGATTGACCAGCCGCTTCATGGTGTTGGCGACGCGGGCACCGCGCGCCGTGCCCTGCTGGGGCTCCTCGTTGCCGATCGACCAGAGGATTACCGAGGGGTGGTTGCGGTCGCGGCGCACCAGCCGTTCCAGCTCGTCCATCGAGGTCGGGTCGCTGGACATCCGCCGGGTCTCGTCGATCACGACCATGCCCAACCGGTCGCAGGCCTCAAGCAGCTCGACCGTCGGCGGATTGTGCGAGGCGCGATAGGCGTTGCAGCCCATGGCCTTCAGCTGCTCCAGCCGCCAGACCTGCAAGGCGTCGGGAATGGCCGCGCCGACCCCGGCATGGTCCTGGTGGTTGCAGCTGCCCTTCAGCTTGACCGGCTTGTCATTGAGGAAAAAGCCCAGGTCCGGATCGAACCGTACCGCCCGCACGCCAAACCGCGTGACGAACCGGTCAACCACCGCCCCGCCGACCTTCACCTCGGTGACGAGGCTATAAAGGTGCGGGTTTTCCAGCGACCACAGGACCGGCGCGGCCAGGGTCACGGTCTGGGACAGGCTCTGGCGCTGCCAGGCCGGCAGGCGACCCGTGGCCGGCGCCACGGCCAGGACAGGCTTGCCCGCCGCGTCCAGCACTGTGTGACTCAGTTCAAACGCAGCCGGCGCGGCGCCCTCATTGACCAGATCAGTGTCGATCTCGACCGTGCCGTCGGTCCGGGCGCGGACGAAGACGCCCCACTGGGGCACATGGACCGGCGCGGTCTTGACCAGCCAGACGTGACGATAGAGGCCCGCCCCCTCATAGAACCAGCCCTCGCCCAGGCTGGCATCGACGCGGACGGCCAGGATGTTGTCGCCGCCGACATTGGCGATGTCGGTGATGTCGACGCGGAAGGGGCTATAGCCGCTGTCCTCGCGCTCGAGGATATAGCCGTTGACCATCACCGTCGTGTCGCGGAAGGCCCCGTCGAACGCGATGGACAGGCGCTTGCCGGCGTCGGCAGCCGGCAAGGCAAAGGTCTTGCGATACCAGCCGACGCTGGTGTCGGGGAACTCGCGGCCCAGCGGCTTGTAACCGTGGGCGGCGCGCAGGTCCTCGTCGTCGGGCTTGCCGCTGGGCTTGTAGTCGGGGTTGTTCACGAACGGCAGTTCGACGGCCCAGTCGTGCGGCAGGGTGACCGGCGCCCAGGCGCTATCATTGAAATCAGCCTGGGCGGCATCGGCGACACGCCAGTTGGCGGAAGTGGCCCCAGCCTTGGCAAAGGTGCGCTGATTGGCACCGAAGCCGAAGTCCCGGGCCGGGTCCTGGGCGTGGCCCAGCTTGAACTTCCAGTCGAAATCCAGAGAGAGGCGCTCGCGCGGGGCCAGGTCGATCACGGCCACGGATGCAGGCTGAGCCAGGGCTGACGGCGCATGGGCCAGGGCGGCGACGCCGGCCGTGGCGGCCAGGGCCTGACGACGATTGATCTCGACCATGGGGAAGCCTCTCACGACATCAAAAAAAAGGGGAGGAGACCACGCGGGCCCCCTCCCCGGCACAGGGATCTTCGGGAAGGAATGAAGGACTAGAACTTCACCGTCACGTCCATCAGGTAGCGACGGCCATAGACGTCGTAGCGGCCGATGCGGTCTGGCTTGTTGTCGCGGTACATGCGCAGGGCCTCATTGGTCAGGTTGTTGACCTGGAAGCGCACGCCGATGGTCTCGTTGATCTGCCAGGACGAGCTGAAGTCGAGGGTCTTCTCGGTCTCCAGGGTCTGCAGGTCTGCGCCGCTCCAGCCGTAAATCACGGTCATTGGGCTGTGGTACTTGTAGCCCAGGCGGGCTTCCACCGGACCGTTGGAGTACCACAGGTCCAGCGTCGCCGTGTGCTTGGCCAGACCCGTCATGTCGAGCGGGTTGTTGGCCGGCGAGAACTCCTTCAGGTCGGAGTCGACATAGGCGTAGTTCGAATAGATCCCGAACTTGCTGAGGATGCCCGGCGCGAAGAAGAACGGCGTCTGGAAGGCCAGTTCGACGCCCTGGATATAGCCCGAGCCGCCATTGGTCGGGCTGGAAACGGCATAGGTGGTGCCGCCAAACGCCACCGGGCTCTGCTTCCAGCCGATGTAGGAGTCGACGTCCTTGTAATAGTAGGACGCGGCGATCAGGGCTTCGGGACGGAAGTACCACTCAGCGGTCGCGTCGAACTGGATGGCCTTGAAGGGGTCCAGTTTCGGGTTACCGGCGCTGCCCGTGAAGGGTGCCCAGCTGGTCAGGGTGCGGCTGGCGCGCAGCTCGTCGAGCGGCGGACGTGCCACCACCTGGGCCAGGCCCAGACGAATGATGCGGCCTTCGTCGAAGTCGAACTTCACGTTCGCGCTGGGCAGGACGTCGGTATAGTCGTTTTCGACCGTCACGGCCGCCAGGGGGCTTGAGCCCGTGGCCTGCTGATAGCCGTCGCTGCTGGTCTTGGTGTGGACCACGCGGACACCGAAATTGCCGCTCATCCACGAACCCGCCAGGCCGTCCGAGGCGAAGTTCACCATGGCGTAGCCTTCAGCGACCTTCTCGTTGACGCTCCAGCGCTGGGCCAGTTCTTCGGTGGCGTTAGACGCCTTGAAGGCGTTGGCGCCATAGGCGATGGCGGCGATCTTGTCGAAGTCACCCGTCAGCACGGCCGGCGCGTTGACGCTGGACACCGTGTAGCTGGTGAACAGATTGCCCGGCACCGTCGCACCGCTCGGGGCGGTCGAGAAGCTGAAGCGGTCGTGGTCCTTGGTGCGGTCCGAGATCCGGCCACCGAACTTGAGGCTCTTGAGCGCGCCTTCACCCAGATCGCGACCCACATCGAAGGCCGCAGCCTTCAGTTCGTCATTCAGGTGCTCGGGACCGTCGTGCGAGCCCCACTGGTTGGCGAACTGGGCCAGGGTCGAAGAGGCCTGGCTGGTGGTGATGGTCGGGGTCTTGCCAGCGCGGGTGTCGAAGCGGGTCGAGCTGGGATAGGCCTCGACGCGCACGGCCTTCCAGGTGTTGCTACGCTCGGCCTTGGAGTAGGAGACGTCGCCAGTGACAGTCCAGAGGTCAGCCGTCCACTTGCCGTTCAGGCCGCCGACCAGCAGTTCCTTGTCTTCGGTATAGTGCGACAGCACCGTCGTCACCGAACTCCAGGGAATGGTCGCGGCAACGACCGAACCATCGACGATGGTGTAGGACGCGCCCGT
The DNA here is from genome assembly GCF_058681425.1 of Caulobacter sp. AVps18. Lineage (NCBI taxonomy): Bacteria > Pseudomonadati > Pseudomonadota > Alphaproteobacteria > Caulobacterales > Caulobacteraceae > Caulobacter > Caulobacter sp. AVps18. Next base: position 1,775,922 of record NZ_CM178737.1, on the reverse strand, counting down.
GCCGTTGTAGTCGCCCCAGTTGCCGTTGTTCCAGTTGCCCCAGTTGTTGCGGCCCCAGACGGTCTGGTCCTGACGCTCGTCGATCTTGATCTTCGAGTAGAGCATGTCGCCCTTCAGCTCGAAGCGGTCGGTGGGCTTCCATTGCAGGCCGGTCGACAGGCCCGTGCGCTTCTGGTCGATGCGGCTGACCGACAGCTGCGCGCCCCAGGGGGTAGCGTCCAGCTTGCCGTCGCCGTTCAGATCGCCGGTGAAATCGCTGGCACCGGCCGGCGGGCGGGCCAGATGGTCGTTGTAGCCCCAGCCCGTGAACGACGGATAGCCGTTCTTCTGCTGCTGGCCGGTCAGGCCGATGACGATGGCCAGGTCATCATTGAACTTGTGCACCAACGAACCGCTGGCGCGATAGCCGACGCGGTCATAGTTGGGGATGTCCTCGCCGCCGTCATAATAGACCGGGCCGGCGCGGCCCACGAAGCTGGGCCCCTTGTAGTCCAGGGGGTCGATGGTCGAGATATTGATGCTGGCGGCCACGCCGCCGGCGATCAGGTCGGCCGATTGCGACTTGTAGACCTGCACGCCCGAAACGACTTCCGAGGGATAGATCTCCCAGCGCACATTGCGGTCCGGTTCCGTCGAGGCGACTTCGCGGTTGTTGATGGTGCCCAGCACCAGGCGCGCGCCCAGGCCGCGCACGACGGCCTGGCTGTCATTGCCCCTGTCGCGGGTGGCGTTGACGCCCGGCAGGCGGGCGATGGACTCGGCGATGGTCACATCGGGCAGAACGCCGATGTCCTTGGCAGAGATGGCCTCGACCACCTTGTCGGAACCCTGCTTCACGGCCAGGGCGTCGCGCAGGCTCTTGCGCACGCCGACGACGACGACTTCCTCGACCTGGGCCGAGTCGGCAGCCGGCGCGGTCTGGGCGTGAGCGCCGGTTGCGGCGATCAGGGTAAGGCCGCTGGCGGCGGCGAGCAGAATGGAATGACGAGTCATGGATTCCCCCAAGTACGGATGCGCGGCGACTCTTCGGACGCGGCTGCTTTGTGGTTTTTGCTGAAGGGCCAGCGCGACACCCGCTGGATTAGTGAGGCGCGGAAGACCACGCCGAAGGGTGCGCTGCGCCTCTGTCGGGCGCTTCAGCGTCGGGCTGGCACCCGCGCTGGACTGCTATTTATCATATCAATCACATATGACAAGCGAGCTGTCCTCAGTTCAGTGGAATCACGCTGGGACCCTTGCCGATGGAAGCGCTCAAGGCCGGCGCATCAGCGACCGTTTCGGCCGTGAAAGCTGTAGCGACGGTCACCGGAGTGCCGGGCATCAGGCGGGTGCGCAGGGTCCAGCTGTCGCCCTCGCGCAGCATGGGCAAAGGCCCCACCCCGCCCAGGAAGTCACCGTCGATGAAGCGCGCGGGCTCGCCCCCGGCGGCGACCTTGAAGGTCACCTCGACGGGGTGGACATAGGGCGTGGTCAGCCACTGGACGCCTTCCAGGGCCTCGCCCTTGAAGTCGAACAGTGCGGCGTTTTCCCAGTTCGAGCCGGTGCCCCAGCGGGTCTTGCATTTCGTCGCCAGCCACGCCGGCTCCCAATAGACGACGCCGACGCCGCCATTGGCGAAGACAAGCTGGGTCAGGTCGGTCAGGTACTTCTTCTGGCCGGCGGGCGTGGCCGGATAGCCGGCGATCAGCGAATCCTGTCCCAACAGATTGGGCGCGCTGTCAGCGCCCTCATTGGTGAACGGATAGGCCGTCTCGACCACCACGATGTCAGCGCCGTACAGGTGACGCATGCGGTTGATGGTCTGGCCCAGCTGCGCCATCGTGCGCTTGGACCACTTGCTGTAATAGCTGATCCCGATCATGTCGAAATCGGTGACCCCGGCCTTGGCGGCCGCCGCGAACCAGGGCTCGACATATTCGGGCTGGGCGATGTGCAGCATCACCCGGGGCTTGATCCTTGAGGTCGCGCCGGCGTCGCGCACGGCCTTGATCCCCGCATTGAACAGCAGGGCGTTTCGCGTCCAGTTGATCGGTTCCTTGGCCTTGGCCAGGGTCGAGACGATCTCGCCGTTGGTCTCGTTGCCCACCTGCACCAGCTCGGGCATCAGGCCTTCGCGATCCAGTTCTGCCAGGGTGTCGCGGGTAAAGGCGTACAGCGCCTTGGCCTGATCATCCGTCGAGAGCTTGGCCCAGGCCTTGGGGGCCAGCTGCTTTTCGCCGTCGGCCCAGTCGTCGGAATAGTGGAAGTCCAGCAGCACCTGCATGCCGGCCTTGCGGGCCCGGGCGATGCTCTTTTTCACATCGGCGAGGTTGGAATAGTTGGTCCAGTCCGGATTGTTCCACAGACGGATCCGCGCCACGTTCGAGCCGGCCGACTTGAAGAACGCGTACTGGTCGACCTGCTGGCCGCCCGACTTGTAGACCGCGCCGCAGTCGTCCATCTCGTTGGCGTAAGAGATGTCGATGCCCAGATAGGTCGGCGGCGTCTGGGCCTGGGCCGCTCCGGCCAGCAGCAGGGTCGAGGCCAGGCCGATGATCGTGAAATGACGCTTGCCTTGCATGTCGTTTTCCCCGCCGTGCCCGCGTTTCCGGGTCGATGAACTGGCCGGCAAAATCATCTCATTGATATTATAAATCAAGCCTAATTCTGCGTGGCGGTCGCAAGACGGTCGGCAGAGCCACGCGGGTCGAGCTGAAACAATTGCCCCCCAGGACCAGCGCGCGATAGGCTGTCGCCCGCAAGTCATCGCGCCGCGCAGGCGCCGCCGGGGGGATCCGTGGCCGACCAGACCAGCGCCGACGAACGGCTTCAGCAGGCGGTGCTGGCCAGCAACGAGGGCCGCCATGAGCAGGCTCGAGAGGCCTTCACCCAGGCTCTCGCCCTGGACCCCGACCAGCCCGAGGCCATGCTTGGCCTGGGCCTGAGTTGCATGGCCCTGCGCGACTTCCCCGCCGCCGTGACGGCCCTGCGCCAGGCGGCCGCGACGCCGCAGGCACCGGCGATCTGGCATGGCTGCCTGGCTCAGGCCCTCTATATGAGCGGAGAATTCGCCGCCGCCGCAGGGGTCTTCGAGGTCGCCGCCGCGCTGGAGGCGCCCAGCACGAACGCCCGGCTGACCCACGCCCGGGCGCGCGCCCTGGCCACCCTGATCGACGGCTCGGTCGAGACGGCCATGGCCCAGTATCTGGACCTGGCCGGCGACGAGGCCGAAGACCTGGACGCCATCGCCCGCGAGGCTTTCGCCGTGCTGGGCGTCTTTGGCCATGAGCAGGCCGCAGCCGCCGTGGGCGCGTGGCGGCTGGCGCGCAATCCTGAAGACCCCGTCCAGGCCTATCTTCAAAAGGCCGTAAGCGGCGAAGCGGTCGACAGGGCGCCGGCCAGCTATGTCCAGGCGCATTTCGACCGCTATGCCGACAGCTTCGACCAGCAACTGGTCGAGAGCCTGAACTATAACGCGCCCGAGACGATGGCCGCGATGGTGGCGGCCCACGCCGACAGGTTTGCCGAAATCCTCGATCTGGGATGCGGCACCGGTCTGGCCGCCCCGCCCCTGGCGCGGTTCGGCGGCCGACTGACCGGCGTGGATCTCTCGCAAGGCATGCTGGACAAGGCCCGGGCGCGCGGCGGCTATGACCGGCTGGTGCAGGCAGACGCCACGGCCTTTCTCGATGAAAATCCTGACGCCTTCGATCTGGTGTTCGCGGCCGATGTCGTCATCTATCTGGGCGACCTGACCGAACTCTTCCGCACGGCCCATCGCGCCCTACGTCCCGGCGGCTTGCTGGCCCTGAGCACCGAACTTGCCGCCGAAGGCTGGATCTTCCGCAGCTCCGGTCGCTTCGCCCATGCCCATAGCTATGTGACACAGGTGGCGCAGCCAGGATTTGCGCTGCTGGACCACCAGACGATCGCCCTGCGTCAGGAGGGCCGGGCGGTCATCGACGGATCACTGCACCTTTTCCGGCGCAACGCCTGATCCGCAGAGCGACACCACCGCCCCACCCCGTCGGCGGCGCGCGGGAGGGGGCCATCGCAGACCTCGGCTACGCGGCCTGACACGCAGGACCCCATTGGCAAGGCTCGCGGTCCGCCGCACAGTCGCGCCCAACACCTGTTTGGGGGAGTGGCGTCATGGGATTCTTGAGCAAGGCGGCCCTGGCGGCCGGCGGCGTGGTGGTCGTGCTGGGCGGCGTGGTCGCGGTGCGGACCGCCACCTTCAAGGCCCCCGCTGTCGTCGATCCGGCCAGCGTCAGTCTGGCCTCGGCCCGTCCGGTCGATGTGAACCGGGCCACGGCCAATCTGGCCCAGGCCGTCCGCTTCCAGACCATCAGCCATCAGGACCGGGCCGACGACCAGCCCGCCGAATGGGACAGGCTGCACGCCTGGATGCAGACGACCTATCCCGCCGCCCATGCGGCCATGACCCGCGAGGTGATTGCCGGCCACACCCTGGTCTACACCTGGACCGGTTCGAACCCCGCCCTGGCCCCCATCGTGCTGATGGCCCACCAGGATGTGGTGCCGGTCACGCCCGGCAGCGAAGCGGACTGGACCCATCCGCCGTTCGACGGGGTCGTCGCCGACGGGGCCGTCTGGGGTCGGGGCTCCATCGACGACAAGGGCTCGTTGGTCACCCTGTTCGAGGCGCTGGAAAGCGTGGCGGCCGGCGGCTTCAAGCCGACTCGCACGGTCATCATCGTCAGCGGCCATGACGAGGAGGTGCGCGGCATCGGCGCGCGCGCGGCGGCCGACCTGCTGAAGGCGCGGGGCGTGAAGGCCCAGTTCGTGCTCGACGAGGGCATGGTCGTGGTCGAGGACCATCCCGTCACCGGCAAGCCCACCGCCATCATCGGCACCGCCGAAAAGGGCTATGCGACCCTGAAGGTCGTGGCCCCGGCTGTGGGCGGACACAGCTCGGCCCCGCCGCCCCAGACGGGCGTGGCCACCCTGTCGCGCGCCGTGCTGGCCATTTCAGACAAGCCCTTCCCGATGAAGTTCAGCGGCCCCGGGGCCGACATGCTGAAGGCCCTGGCTCCGCACGCCTCGCCGGCGGTCAAGGTGGCCGCCGCCAACACCTGGCTGTTCTCGCCGTTGCTGATCAAGGTCACCGCCAAGACCCCGGCCGGGGCGGCCATGCTGCACACGACCATCGCCCCCACCATGCTGAAGGGCTCGCCCAAGGAAAACGTCCTGCCGCAGGACGCCACCGCCTGGATCAATTATCGCATCGCCCCCGGCGACAGCTCGGCCAAGGTGATGGCCCAGGCCAAGGCTGCGGTGGGCGACCTTCCGGTGGAGCTGTCCTGGACCAAGACCCCCGACGAGCCGTCTCGGGTGTCTTCGACCGACTCCGACGCCTGGAAGACGCTGGCAGGTCTCGCCGCCGTCGAAAGCCAGGCGCCGGTCGTGCCGGGCCTGGTCACCGCCGGCACCGACAGCCGCTATCTCGCCCCGGTGGCGACCGACGTCTACCGCTTTCAGCCCCTGCGTCTGTCGGTCAACGACACCAAGATGATCCACGGCACCGACGAGCACATCACCGTCGCCAATGTGGAGCGCATGGTGCGGTTCTATCAGCGCCTGATCGAGACAGCGGCCGCGAAGTAGGCCACCTCAGCGCTTGCGGCCGCCCTCAACGTCGTAGGGCGTTCCGTCGCGATGCCGGTAGGTCTCTTCGCCTTCGCGCAGGATCAGGTCGATGTCGGGATAGTCGCAGCCGTCCTCGGCGGGGTTTCGCGAGCCCATCTCCAGCAGCACGGCCACCGTGTCGGAACGGTTCTGGATGTGGTGGCCGTTGGCGACCCCGGCCTTGAAGCCCGCGCAGTCGCCGGCCCGCAGGATCGTTTCGCCCTCATCTTCGACCAGCACGACCTCGCCTTCGAGCACCCAGGTGAACTCGTCCTCGGCCGTGTGCCAATGGCGCTGGCTGGTCCACTGGCCGGGCGGCAGGCGCATCAGATTGACCCCGAACTGGGTCAGCCCCGCCGCATCCCCCAGCTTCCAGCGCTGCCGCCCCTGACACGGCACATCGAACGGAGCCGGATAGGCCGTGCCGAAACGGGTGGGCGCGGCGTCGATGTCGATCTTGGGCATGGTCAACCTTGGAACAGGCTTGCGTGGTTTGCGTCAGGCCGGAGGGAAGCTTAAAGCCAGCATCATGACCAGCCCCGCGCCCGCTTCCGTCAGCATCGACCCCATCGACCTCGCCCAGGCCCTGATCCGCAGGCCGTCCGTGACGCCCGCCGATGCCGGAGCCATGGACATCCTGCAGCGCCAGCTGGAGTCCCTCGGCTTTGACTGCCGGCGCATGAAATTCGGCGAGATCGAGAACCTCTATGCCCGGCGCGGAACGGCCCGCCCCAACCTGTGCTTCGCCGGCCATACCGATGTGGTGCCGGTGGGCGACGATGCGGCCTGGACGCAGGGGCCGTTCGAGGCGGAGATCAAGGACGGCGTGCTCTATGGCCGGGGCGCGGTCGACATGAAGAGCGCCATCGCCGCCTTCGTGTCCGCCGTCTCGGCCCTGCCGCACCCCCCCGGCTCGATCAGCTTCCTGATCACCGGCGACGAGGAGGGCGTGGCCGAGGACGGCACCGTCAAGGTGGTCGAGGCCCTGGCGGCTGAAGGCGAGATCATCGACCACTGCATCGTCGGCGAGCCCACCTCGGCCAGCGTGTTTGGCGACATGGTCAAGATCGGCCGGCGCGGCAGCATCAATGCCTGGATCACGGTCGAGGGCCGGCAGGGTCATGTGGCCTATCCGCACCGCGCCGCCAATCCGATCCCGGTGCTGGTCGACATCCTCAGCCGCCTGCAGGGCCGGGTGCTGGATGACGGCTATACGGGCTTCCAGCCGTCCAACCTGGAAGTCACCACCATCGATGTGGGCAACACTGCCACCAACGTCATCCCGGCGACGGCGCGGGCGCGGGTCAATATCCGCTTCAACCCGGCCCACAGGGGCAAGGACCTGGCCGCCTGGATCGACGGCGAGTGCGCGGCGGCCGCTGAAGGCTTCGACGGCAAGGCCGATGTGCTGTGCAAGATCAGCGGCGAGGCGTTCCTGACCGAGCCCGGCCCCTTCACCGAGGTGATCGCCGCCGCCGTCGAGGAGGCCACTGGCCGCGCGCCGGAGCTATCGACCACCGGCGGCACCAGCGACGCCCGCTTCATCCGCAGCCTGTGCCCGGTGGTGGAGTTTGGCCTGGTCGGCTCGACCATGCACCAGGTGGACGAGCGGGTTCCGGTGCAGGAGGTCCGCGACCTGACCCGGGCCTATGAGGCGCTGATCCGGCGCTATTTCGCGGCCTTCGCCGCTTAGGCCGTACGGAGCCCTGGCGATGGACGACTTCTCGATCGATCAGGTGCTGGCCGAGGTGGCCGTGCTGGTGAGGCCGCACTTCGGCAAGGGCCGTCCCGCCGACTACATCCCGCAGCTGGCCGATGTGCCGGGCCACAAGTTCGGCATGGCGGTGCGCACGCTTGACGGCGAAGAGCACGTGATCGGCGACGCCGACGAGGGCTTCTCGGTCCAGAGCATCACCAAGGTCTTCGCCCTGGGCCTGGCCCTGAACCGCTTCGGCGACGAGGTCTGGACCCGGGTCGGCAAGGAGCCCTCGGGCACGCCCTTCAATTACCTGTCGCAGCTGGAAGCCGAAGGCGGTGTGCCCCGCAACCCCTTCATCAATGCCGGGGCCCTGTCGATCACCGATCAGTTGCTGGACACGGTGAAGGACCCCGCCGCCCTGGTGCGCGGCTTCGCCGGCTTTCTGGCCGGCGAGGCGGTGGTGATCGACGAGGCTGTAGCGGCTTCGGAACTGGCCACCGCCCACCAGAACCGCGCCATCGCCAATCTGATGCGCGGCAAGGGCACGATCACCCACGATGCCGAGGCCGTGGTCGCCGCCTATTGCCGCCAGTGCGCCCTGTCCATGAGCTGTCGTCAGCTGGCCCGCGCCATGCTGCCGCTGGCGGCCGGCGGCTTTTCGCCGATCATCCAGGAAACGATTTTTCCCGAGCGGCTGACCCGGCGGCTGAACGCCCTGCTGCTGACCTGCGGGATCTATGACAGCGTCGGCAGCTTCGCCTACCGGGTCGGCCTGCCGGCCAAGAGCGGGGTCGGCGGCGGCATCGTCGCCGTCGTGCCCGGCAAGGCCGTCGTCACGGTCTGGTCGCCCGAACTGGACCGCTTCGGCACCTCGGTGGTCGGGGCGGCGGCGCTGGAAGCCTTCGCCCAGCTGACCAACTGCTCGGTGCTTTAGGCGACAGAGGCCTCCGGCCCCTCAACCTATCGTCACCCCGGGACTTGTTCCCGGGGCCCATTTTTCCACCGCAAGTGCGCGGCAGGCCGTCATCCAACCGTGAAGCTGAACCATGGGCCCCGGGAACAAGTCCCGGGGTGACGGTACATTGTTTGAAGATCGAGGCCCTGAGATCAGAACATCGCTCGGTGCTTTAGGCGACTATTCCCGGCGCAGGATCTTGTCGGTGATCGCCTTGCCCAGCATGCCCGCGCGGAAGGTCTTCTTCATGGCGACCGGATCGTACTCGTCGCTCTCGACCCACTCGCTGAAGGTCAGACCCTGGGGCTCGCCGCGCTCCAGATACTGCTCGAACACATAGTCCAGCACGCCGGTATTGCCCTCCTTGATGTGGAGGTAGCGCAGGGACAGCTCCTTCATCGCCTCGCGGATCGGCAGGCCCAGGCGATAGTGGGCGTAGAGCACGCTCATGATCCCGGCCCGGTCCGCGCCGGACTTGCAGTGGATCAGGGCCGGATATTCGATGGTCTCGAACAGTTCCTTGGCCCCGCGCACCCGTTCGCGAATCGGCACCTCGCGCGAGGTGATCGTGAAGTCGACCAGGGTCAGGCCCAGCCGCTCGCAGGCGTCCTTTTCCAGCGCATAGAAGCTGCCGTCGAACCCGCCACGCAGGTTGACGATGGTCTTGATGCCGCGCGCCTTCCACCAGGCCAGCTGGAAGGGCCAGGGCTGGTTGGCCCGCACCAGTTCGGGGCTGACCCAGTGGGCGTTGGAAAAGCCCAGGCGCAGATAGGCATGGTCGTTCCACAGATAGTGGAGATAGGTCTTCAGGCGCCCCCAAGGCGTGGTCAGGTCGAACTGGGCCAAACGGGCGATCCTCTGGAATTGCCGCGCCTAGGTAGGATAGACCGCCGCGCAATGCAAAACGGATGGTCGTTTACTGACGAGGTGATGCGCTGGCGTCCTTGACAGCCCGCCCTCGAAATCCGACCCCTCGCCCATGACCGATACGGACATGCTGCAGCCTTCCAACCGCGCCCTCGCCGCGCGGATCTGGCGTGACTATCTCAAGCCCCGCTGGAAGGGCCTGACCGTGTCACTGCTCAGCGCGGTGATCGTGGCGGCGCTGAACGCCAAGCTGTTCAAGATGATCCAGCCGGCGATCGATGAACTGATCACGCGCCAGACGCCCGGCGCGATCGTGTGGATCCCCCTGACCATCACCGCCTTGGCCATTGGCCGCGGCCTGTTCCAGGTGCTGCAATCGACCTTCATCAACCGGATCGGCAACGGCGTGGTCGGCGACGTTCAGATCCAACTGTTCGGACGCCTGATGCGCGCCGACTTGGCGAGCTTGCGAGGCGCTCACTCCGGCTCCTATGTGGCCTCGATGCTCTATGACGCGGGCCTGATCCGCGAAGCCGCGACGACGGGCGTGGTGAACTATGTGCGTGAAGGTCTGACCGTGGTCAGTCTGCTCTACGTGATGTTCACCTACGACCCCTGGCTGGCCTTGGGCGTTCTGACCATTGCCCCCGTGGTCAATGCCGTCATGCGCAGCTTCTCAAAGCGCACGACCAAGGCGGCCAAGGGTGCCATGGGCGAGACCTCGGCCCTGTCCACTGCGATCATGGAGAGCCTGGACGGGGTCAAGATCGTCAAACTGGAGAACCGCGAAGCCGACGAGGAGGCCCGCGTCGCGGCCGTGATCCATCGCCGCCAAGCGCATCTGATCAAGGGCTCGGACGCCAAGGCCCGCGCGACGCCGGCGACAGAAACCATCACGACCCTGCTGGTGGCTCTGCTCTTCGCCTATGCCGGATGGCGCGCCAAATCCGGCGCGATCACCCCCGGCGTGTTTTTCGGTTTTCTGACCGCGCTTCTTGGCGCCGGACAGTCCCTGCGCCAGGTCGCCAACCTGCAGACGGTGTTCAGCGAGGGGCTGACCGCCGCCCGGCGGCTGTTTTCGGCCCTGGACGTGCAGCCCACCATCATCGATCCCGCCGACGCCAAGCCGCTACCCGCTGGCGACAGCGCCATCGCCCTGGGAAACGTGAGCTTCTCCTACGGCGGCGACGTCGCGGCACTGACCGAGGTGTCGCTGACCGCCCGGCGCGGCGAGACCGTGGCCCTGGTCGGCCCCTCGGGCGGCGGCAAAAGCTCGATCCTCAACCTGATCCCCCGCTTCTATGACGTGACCGGTGGCGCGGTGACGATCGACGGGCACGACGTTCGGTCAGTGACCATCGCCTCACTGCGCGACAGCATCGCCCTGGTCACCCAGGAGCCGTTCCTGTTCGACGACACCATCCGCGCCAATATCGCCTATGCCCGGCCAGAAGCGAGCGAGGCTGAAATCATGGCCGCTGCCGAGCAGGCTGCCGCCCATGGCTTCATCAGCGCCCTGCCGGACGGCTATGACACCCGCGTCGGCGAGGCCGGCGCGCGGCTGTCGGGCGGCCAGCGCCAGCGCATCGCCATCGCCCGCGCCTTCCTGAAGGACGCCCCGATCCTGTTGCTGGACGAGGCGACCAGCGCCCTGGATACCGAAAGCGAGGCCCAGGTCCAGGCGGCGCTGGAACGGCTGATGGCCGGCCGTACCACCATCCTGATCGCCCACCGCCTGTCGACCGTGAAGGGCGCCGACCGCATCTATGTCATCGACAACGGCCAGGTGGTCGAGACCGGAACCCATGCGCAACTGGTTCGCCAGCAGGGCCTCTATGCCCGGCTGGCCAAGGCCCAGGACCTGGATCACCTGCCGGAAGACGCCGCATGAAGCCGCTGCGCTCGCCCCTGGTCATGAGCCTGCTGGTGCGACTGATGTCGGGCTATCTGGCCCTGACCTATCGCACCCTTCGCTGGACGCGCGAGGGGCAGGAGATCGCCCAGGGCGTCTGGGCGCAGAGCCAGGCTTCAAAGTCCGGGGCGATTCTGGCCCTGTGGCACAGCCGCGTGCCGGTCGGACCGGTCACCTGGCCACAGGGGCCTGACAAGCCGGAAATCCGGGTGCTGGTCAGCCAGTCGCGCGACGGCGAGTTCATCGCCCGCGTCATCGCCAAGCTGGGCCTGCCGTCCATTCGCGGCTCGTCCCTGAAGAAGACCGACACCGCCAAGAACAAGGGCGGCGAGCAGGCCTTTCGCGACATGGTCAAGTGGGTCAAGGACGGCGGAGCCATGGCCATCACCCCTGACGGCCCGCGCGGTCCGGTCGAGGTGCTTCAGAAGGGCGCCGTGGCCCTGGCGCGGGTCAGCGGCGCGCCGGTGCTGTTCGTCGGGGTGGCCATGCAGCCCTGTATCCGCCTGAAGACCTGGGACCGCACGATCATCCCCCTGCCCTTCGCCAAGGCAGCCATGGTCTGGGACGGTCCGGTCCAGGCCGGCCGCAGCGATGACCCCGACGCCCTGGCGCCCGACTGGGAAGCACGGCTGTCGGCCGTGTCGCGCCGGGCCGAGGCGTTGGTGGGCGAGGGCGATGGAACTCCTCAGAACTCCCTCTGACCCGCTCTCCCCGGCGAAAGCCGGGGCCCAGATCAAACCCCGAGCGCCGGCAATTCGGCTCAGGCAGAAGGCGCATCAGCCCCAAACTCCCCGGATGGATCTGGGTCCCGGCTTTCGCCGGGAAGAACGGGATTGGAAGGGTCCGCCATTGATCCGACCCGCCCTTGGTGGGATGTAGACCCCATGCCGCACGATCACTCCGGACACGCGCACGATCACCACGACCATGATCATCATGACCATGGGCATGGGCACGGGCATGACCATGGGCACCACGGCCATCACCATCATGTGCCCAAGGACTTCGGCCGCGCCTTCGCCATCGGCACGGCCCTGAACCTGGGCTTCGTCCTGGTCGAGTTCGGGGCCGGACTGCTGACCCATTCCCTGGCCCTGCTGGCCGACGCCGGCCACAACCTGTCGGACGTTCTGGGCCTGATCCTGGCCTGGGGCGCGGCGACCCTGGCCAAGCGCGCGCCCAGCGGTCGGCGTACCTATGGCCTGCGCAAGGGCACCATCCTGGCCTCGCTGGGCAATGCCGCCCTGCTGCTGGTGGCCACCGGCGCCATCGCCTGGGAAGCCGTGCGCCGCTTTGCCGAGCCCGCCCAGGTGCAGAGCGGCCCGGTGATGATCGTCGCGGCCATCGGGATCGTCATCAATACCGCCACGGCCCTGATGTTCATGCGCGGCTCCAAGGACGACCTCAACGCCCGGGGGGCCTTCCTGCACATGGCCGCCGATGCGGGGGTTTCGGCCGGGGTGGTGGTCGCGGCATTTGGCATGATGCTGACCGGCTGGCTGTGGCTCGACTCAGTCACCAGCCTGCTGATCGTCGCGGTGATCGTGCTGGGCACCTGGGGCCTGCTGCGCGACTCGCTGGACATGGCCCTGGACGCCGTGCCCCGCGGCATTGACGCGGCCAAGGTGCGCGAGTGGCTGAGCCACCAGCCGGGCGTTACCGAGGTCCATGACCTGCACATCTGGGCGATGAGCACCACCGAGACCGCCCTGACCGCCCATGTGGTCCGGCCGGGCGCGACGGATCATGACCACTTTCTGCACGAGACCTGCGCCGAGCTGGCCAGCCGCTTCAAGATCGGCCACGCCACGCTGCAGGTCGAACAGGGCGACGGCCACGCCTGCCGCCTGGCCCCTGCGGATGTCGTGTGAGCCTGCCACTGTCCTTGACCCTGTACCGGCTCGCCACGGCGGCGCTGGACCCTGTCGCCCCCCTGCTGCTGAAACGCCGCGCCGCCCGGGGCAAGGAAGACGCCGCGCGCCTGAACGAGCGGCTGGGGCGGCCGCGCACGCCGAGACCCGACGGCCGGCTGGTCTGGCTGCACGGTGCCAGCGTCGGCGAGAGCCTGTCGATCCTGCCGTTGGTTCAACGCCTGCGGGCCGAGCATCCCGAGGTGGCGGTGCTGGTTACCTCGGGCACGGTGACCTCGGCCCAGTTGCTGGCCCAGCGCCTGCCCGGCGGCGTGATCCATCAATATGTTCCGTTGGATACCCCCGGCGGCGCCCGGCGCTTCCTGGCCCACTGGCGGCCAGACCTGGCAGTGTTCGTCGAGAGCGAGCTTTGGCCCAACCTGCTGCTGGCCGCCAAGGCGGCCGGAACGCGTCTGGCCCTGGTCTCGGCCAAGCTGTCGGACAAGAGCTATGACGGCTGGCGCATGCGGCCCTTCGCGGCCCATCTGCTGTTTTCGAACTTCGACCTGATCCTGGCGCAAGACGCCCGGGCCGCCGAGCGCTTCACCGCGCTGGGCGGAGCGGTGGCCGGCGAGGCCGACCTGAAATTCGGAGCCGCCCCCCTGCCGGCCGATGACGCCGCCCTGGCGCATCTGAAAGCGAAGTTCGCCAGTCGCCGAGTGCTGCTGGCTGCCAGCACCCATCCGGGCGAGGACGAGATCGTGCTGGACGCTTTCGCGGCCCTGCCGACGACCGACCGCCCCCGACTGGTGATCGCCCCCCGCCATATCGAGCGCGGCGGGGCCATCGCCGACCTGGCCAGAGCGCGGGGTCTGGCGGTGTCGCTGCGCAGCGCCGATCCCGACGCCGCGCCTGCCGAGGTGCTGATCGCCGACACCCTGGGCGAGCTTGGCCTGTGGTTCCGGCTGGCCGACCTGGGCATCGTCGCCGGCAGCCTCGTTCCCGGTATCGGCGGCCATAATCCGCTGGAGCCCGCGCGACTGGACTGTCCCATCGTCTCAGGCCCCCATGTCGAGAACTGGCTGACGGCCTATGCGGAGCTGTCGGCGGTCGAAGGCCTGATCCTGTCCGACGCTGTCGTGCTGGCGGCGAGACTGACCCAGGCCCTGGCCGATCCCGCTGCCGCCCGCGACCGTGCCACGCGGGCCGCCGCCTTTGTCGAGACCCGCGACGCCGAGGCCCGCGCCGGCCTGACCCGAATCCTCGAGCTGGTCCCATGAAGCTGTCGACACCCCGCTGGTGGTACGTGAAATCCGGCGCGCCCTCGCCCGTCACCCGCGCCCTGCTGACGCCGCTGTCGTGGATCTGGGCGGCTTCCACCGCCCGCCGCCTGGCCCGGACAACGCCGCGCGAGCCGGGTGTGCCGGTGATCTGCGTGGGCAACATCACTGTCGGCGGCACGGGCAAGACCCCGATCGTTCGGGAGCTTCTCCTGACCCTGACCCGGCGCGGCCTCGCGGCCCACGGGCTGGCGCGCGGCTATGGCGGCAGTCGCAAGGGCCCCACCCGCGTCGAGCCCGGTCGCCACACCGCCGCTGATGTCGGGGACGAGCCGCTGATGCTGGCCCAGGATTTCCCGATCTGGGTGGCCCGCGACCGGGCCGAAGGCGCCCTCGCCGCCGCCCGGGCCGGGGCCGGCGTGGTGGTCATGGACGACGGCCACCAGAACCCGACTGTCCGCAAGACCCTGTCGCTGGTGGTGGTCGACGGCGAGACGCGCGGCGATGAATGGCCGTTCGGCGACGGCAAGGTGTTCCCCGCCGGGCCGATGCGCGAGCCGCTGAAGGCGGGCCTGGCCCGCGCCGACGCGGTGATCCTGCTGCTGCCTGCCGACCTGCCCTCGGCCGATCCGGCCCTGCTGGCGATGTTTGGCCAGACGCCCGTGCTGATCGCTCGCCTCGAGGCCGCCTCGCCGGTTCCCAAGGGGCCCCAGATGGGGTTCGCCGGGGTCGGCAAGCCCTGGAAGGTCGAACGCGCCCTGCTGGCCGCCGGCTGCAGCCTGGTCGACTTTGCGCCCTTCCCCGACCACGGGCTCTATGACAACGCCACCCTGACGATGCTGGCCGACCGCGCCAAGCTGTACGACGCTGGCCTGGTGACCACCGAAAAGGACTGGGTGCGGCTGTCGCCCGAATGGCGGGCCAAGGTCACACCCTGGCCAGTGCGGGCGCGGTTCGAAGACGAGGCAGCGCTGGAGACGTTGCTGACGGCGGTGGGGCTGTAGCTCAAAGCTCCTCCCCTCCTGGGGGAGGTGGCCCGGAGGGCCGGAGGGGGCCAGCGCGGCCTAAGTCCAGATGGCCCCCTCAGTCGCTCCGCGACAGCTCCCCCATAGGGGGAGCATCTTCTACTTCACCACCACGCCAGACTTCACCACCGACGTCACGCTCTTGAGCACCGTCACATCCGCCAGCGGATCGCCCTTTACGGCGATCAGGTCGGCGGTCTTGCCCGGAGCCAGCGAGCCGATCTCGGCCGAGAGGTCAAAATGGGCGGCGGCGTTGACGGTGGCGGTCTGAATGGCTTCCAGCGGAGTCAGGCCGGCCTTGACCAGCAGGGCAAACTCGCCGGCATTGTCGCCGTGGGCCGAGACGCCGCTATCGGTGCCGAACGCGATCTTGACCCCGCCTTCGTGGGCGCGGCGGGCCATGGCCAGCATCTTGGGGCCGGCGTCGAGGGCCTTGGCGGTCTGGGCCGGAGTGAAATAGTTGTTCGGCCCCGAGGCGACCCGAAAGACATAGTCGCCCGCCATCAGGGTCGGGATCAGATAACCGCCGTTCTTCTTCAGCAGAGCCATGCTTTCGTTGTCGAGATAGGTGCCGTGTTCGATCGAGTCGCCGCCGGCCCTCAGGAAGGCGTTGATGCCGTCGACGCCGTGGGCGTGGGCGGTGACCTTGCGGCCCATGCTGTGGGCGGCCTCGACGATGGCGGCCAGTTCGGCGTCAGAGAACTACTTGGCCAGGCCCGCAGCGGTGTTGGACAGCACGCCGCCGGTGGCGGTGATCTTGATCAGGTCGGCGCCCAACCAGATCTGCTCGCGCACGGCCCGGCGGCAGTCGTCGGCGCCCGAGCAGACCGATTCCGGCCGCAGGGCGTGCATGACTTCTTCGCTGTAGCCGTTGATGTCAGCATGGCCGCCATGCACGGCCACCGAAGCGCCCGAGGCGATGATGCGCGGGCCGATCACGTCGCCGCGCTTGATCCCTTCACGCAGGGCGAAGATGGCCTCGCGGTCGGCACCCAGATTGGCCACGGTGGTGAAGCCGGCCATCAGGGTCTTGCGGGCGAAGCCGGCCCCGACCATGGCACTGTCAGACGAGGAACGCGTCACCGCCTGCAGACGGCCGTTCGGATTCTGCTCGCCCGTCAGATGGACATGGCTGTCGATCAGGCCGGGCAGAACAAAGCTGTCCTTCAGGTCCAGCACCTTGCCGCCGGGTTCGGAGACATAGCCATCGACAATGCGGACGACCTTGCCGCCTTCAATGACCACAGTCCTGGCCGTCTCGACCTTGCCCGTGGCCGGGTCAGCCAGCAGCTTGCCGGCCTGGACGAACAGGGTCTGGGCACAGGCAGCGCCAGACAGCGCCCCGGTGAAGGCCAGGGCGCAGACGCCCGCGAACAGCTTACGCATTCAGGTCTCAGGCCCCCGCCTTCTGCGCGAAGGCCCAGGCCCCTCTGGCCAGAACCGGCACGCGCGCTTCCATCGTCTGCGCATGGGCGCTGGCGGCGGTGCCATCCCGGACGCGGCCGACAATGCCCTGGCAGATGCCGGCCAGTCTGAAGAGGTTGTAGCTGAAGTACCAGTCCAGATTGGGCAGACCGTCGCGGCCGGTCTGCTTGCAGTAGCGGGCCACCGCCTCCTCGATGGTCGGCACGCCATAGGCGGTCAGATCCTCGATGTCCGACAGGCCACCGCGCTGGTCAGACGGCATCACCCAGTTCATCAGGAAATAGCTGAAGTCGGCCAGGGGATTGCCCAGGGTCGACAACTCCCAGTCCAGCACCGCCACCACCTTCGGCTCGGTGGCATGCAGGATCATGTTGTCGAGGCGATAGTCGCCATGGACGATCGAGGTGCGGTCATCTTCCGGGGCCGAGGTCGGCAGCCAGGCCATCAGCCTGTTCATGTCAGTCAGGTCGGTGGTCTCGCTGGCCTTGTACTGCTTGGTCCAGCGGTCGATCTGGCGCGTGAAGTAGTTGCCCGGCTTGCCATAGTCGGCCAGGCCAACGGCGGCGTAGTCCACCATGTGCAGGGCGGCCAGGGTGTCGATCTCGGCCTCATAGATCGCCCGGCGCTCGGCCGGCTGATAGTCGGGCAGCGTGCCGTCCCAGAGGATGCGGCCTTCGACATTGTCCATCACGTAGAAGATCGTGCCGATCACATCCTCGTCCATGCACAGGGCATAGGCCTTGGCGACGGGGAAGCTGGCCTTGTTCAGGCCCGAGATCACCCTGAACTCGCGATCAACAGCGTGGGCGCTGGGCAGCAGCTTGCCCGGCGGCTTGCGACGCAGGACGTACTTCTTGCCGGGCGTGACCAGTTGATAGGTCGGGTTGGACTGGCCGCCCTTGAACTGGCGCACCTCCAGCGGACCGGCATAGCCCTCGACATTCGCCTGGAGCCACGACGCCAGCCTGGCCTCGTCGATCGCATGGCGCGGATCGACCGCCTTGGTGCCTGAGTTCAGGTCCTGTGCGGTCTGTTCGGCGGCTTCGGCCATGCGCGCTTCTCCCCAACGATTGTTTGAATTGCGGCGAGTTTAGTGCGTGAGCTGCGCGGCGCAAGCACGGTGATCGCCAGGGGGCCCGACGCGCGAAGCCCGTGACGCCAACGGCGACCTACCTTATGACAGCCCCATGGCGTCGGCCGCGATCAACACCCTGACCCTGACCGACTTCAGGTCCTATGCCCACGCCCGTCTCGAGACGGGCGGGGCCAGCGTCTATCTGTTCGGGGCCAATGGGGCGGGCAAGACCAACCTGCTGGAGGCCATCTCCTTGCTCTCGCCGGGGCGGGGCCTGCGCGGCTCCAGCCTGGCCGAGGTGGGCCGGCGGATGCCGGGCGAGGCGACCGGGCGGGCCTGGGCCGTGGCGGCGCTGGTCGAGTCGGGACAGGATGAGCCCGTGCAGCTGGGCGCCGGCGTCGAGGTAGGCGGTGCCACTCGCCGGCTCGTGAGGATCGACGGCGAGACCGTGCCGCCTGGCCGGCTGACCGATCATATCCGCCCCATCTGGCTGACCCCCGCCCAAGACCGCCTGTTCCTGGAGGCCGCCTCGGAGCGCCGGCGCTTCTTCGACCGGCTGGTCTTCGCCGGCGAGCCCGCCCATGCCAGCCATGCCAACGCCTATGACAAAGCCCAGCGCGAACGGATGCGCCTGTTGACCGACGCCGCCGAGGCCGGCGCGCCGGCCGACGCGGTGTGGCTGACAGCGCTGGAGGCGCGGTTGGCGCAGGCCGGAGCCCTGATGGCCCAGGCCCGCGCCCGGACCCTGATGGCCCTGCAGACCGAGATCGACGGCCGAGGCGACCGCCCCTTTCCCCAGGCCCGCCTGTCGCTGACCGGAGAGTGGGAGAAGATGGCCCTGGACGGCGCAGACTTCGCCGAGATCGAGCTACGCCTGGCCACCGCCCTGGCCGCTGCGCGCGGCCGCGACGGGGCCGCCGGACGGGCCCTGACCGGGCCCCATCGCGGCGATCTGGCGATCCTGCACGTCGAGAAGGACCGTCCTGCTGCGGAATGTTCGACGGGAGAGCAGAAAGCGCTGATTCTGAACCTGGTTCTGGCCCAGGCGGCGCGACTTTCGCGTGCGGAATCCGCGCCGAATCCTATAGTGTTGCTCGACGAAGTCGCCGCGCATCTCGACCTCACAAGGCGAGCCGCTCTGGCCGACGAAATCACGGCGCTCAAGCTCCAGGCCTTCCTTACCGGCACGGACGAGTCGCTGTTCGACCACCTGAAGGGTCGGGCTTTGGGGGTTCGCGTCAGCGAACTCGGCCTGACTGCATTGGAAGACGTATGACCGACGAGACCAAAGGCCCGGCTGAAGACACTTCCGGCGATCGACTGACCACCGCAGACGGCTCGCAGATGGCGGCGCCCGAAGTGATGGGCGGCGAATATGACGCCGACTCGATCAAGGTGCTCAAGGGCCTGGACGCGGTGCGCAAGCGCCCCGGCATGTATATCGGCGACACCGATGACGGCTCGGGCCTGCACCACATGGTCTATGAGGTGGTCGACAACGCCATCGACGAGGCCCTGGCCGGTCACGCCACCAAGGTCGAGGTGATCCTCAATGCCGACGGCTCGGTGACGGTCACCGATGACGGTCGCGGCATCCCGGTCGATATCCACGAAGGCGAGGGCGTCTCGGCGGCCGAGGTCATCATGACCCAGCTGCACGCCGGCGGTAAGTTCGACCAGAACAGCTACAAGGTGTCCGGCGGTCTGCACGGGGTTGGCGTCTCGGTGGTCAACGCGCTCAGCGACTGGCTGGAGCTGAAGATCCACCGCAACGGCCACAGCTATCAGATGCGCTTCGAGCGCGGCGACGCCGTGACCTCGCTGGCCCAGACCGGCGACTCGCCGGTGCGCTCGGAAGGCCCCAAGGCCGGCACCACCCTGACCGGCACGGAAGTCACCTTCTTCCCGTCAAAGGACACCTTTGCGTTCATCGAATTTGACCGCAAGACGCTTGAACACCGCCTGCGCGAGCTGGCCTTCCTGAACTCGGGCGTGACCATCTATTTCCGCGACCTGCGTGACGCCGCGCCGTGGGAAGAAAAGCTGCACTATGAGGGCGGCATCGAAGCCTTCGTGCGCCACCTGGACAAGGCCAAGACCCCGCTGCTGAAGACGCCGATCGTCATTCGCGGCCGCAAGGACAAGGTCGAGATCGACCTGGCCCTGTGGTGGAACGACAGCTACCACGAGCACATGCTGTGCTTCACCAACAACATCCCCCAGCGGGACGGTGGCACCCACCTGTCGGCCTTCCGCGGGGCCCTGACCCGGATCATCACCAACTACGCCGAGAGCTCGGGCATCACGAAAAAGGAAAAGGTCAGTGTCGGGGGCGAGGACGCCCGCGAAGGCCTGACCTGCGTGCTGTCGGTCAAGGTGCCGGACCCCAAGTTCAGCTCGCAGACCAAGGACAAGCTGGTCTCGTCCGAGGTGCGCCCGGCCGTCGAAAACCTGGTGCAGGAAGGCCTGGCCAGCTGGTTCGAGGAGCATCCGACCGAAGCCAAGGCCATCGTCTCGAAGATCGCCGAAGCCGCCGCCGCCCGTGAAGCCGCCCGCAAGGCCCGCGAGCTGACCCGCCGCAAGAGCGCGCTCGACATCACCTCCCTGCCCGGCAAGCTGGCCGACTGCGCCGAGCGCGATCCGGCCAAGTCCGAAATCTTCATCGTCGAGGGTGACTCGGCCGGTGGTTCGGCCAAGCAGGCCCGCAACCGCGACAACCAGGCGGTGCTGCCCCTGCGCGGCAAGATCCTGAACGTCGAGCGGGCCCGTTTCGACAAGATGCTGTCGTCAGACCAGATCGGTACCCTGATCACGGCCCTGGGGGCCGGCATCGGCCGCGACGACTTCAACGCCGACAAGGTGCGCTACCACAAGATCGTGCTGATGACCGACGCCGACGTCGACGGCGCCCACATCCGCACCCTGCTGCTGACCTTCTTCTATCGGCAGATGCCCGAGCTGATCGAGCGCGGTTACATCTACATCGCCCAGCCGCCGCTCTATAAGGCCGCCAAGGGCAAGTCCTCGCGCTACCTCAAGGACGATAGCGAGATGGACGCCTTCCTGATCGACGAAGGCGTCGATGGGGCCGAGCTCGACCTGCCGTCGGGCGAGCGCCGCACGGGCCAGGACCTTCTGGCCCTGATCCAGCTGTGCCGTCAGGCCAAGGGCAATATCGACCGCCTCGCTGCCCGCGCCCCGGCCTTCGCCGTGGAACAGACGGCCCTGGCCGGCCTGCTGGGCGAGACCCCGGACATCACCGCCGCCGCCCGTCGCCTGGACCTCTATGCCGAGGAAGGCGACGGCCCCTGGACCGGCGAACGCGGCGACACCGCCTATGTGTTCAAGCGCGTACGACGCGGCGTCACCGAGAGCGTGGTGCTCGACGATGGCCTGCTGCACGCCGCCGACGCCCGCCGTCTGGCCGAGCGCGCCGGGGCCCTGGCCGAGATCTTCTCGGGCCGCGCGGTGTTCCGCCGCAAGGACAAGTCGACCATCGTCCGTGGACCGATGGATCTGGTGGGCGCGGTGATGGACGCCGGTCGCAAGGGCCTGTCGATCCAGCGCTACAAGGGTCTGGGCGAGATGAACCCCGACCAGCTGTGGGAGACCACCCTCGACGTCGAGGCCCGCACCCTGCTGCAGGTCAAGGTGCAACATGCCGACAATGCCGACGACATGTTCAGCCGTCTGATGGGCGATCTGGTCGAACCGCGCCGTGAATTCATCCAGGAAAACGCGCTCGACGCCGAGGTCGACGTCTAGGGTCGGCCACTACTGATAATATTGTAGGCAGGCCCTGCCTGCTTCCAGGACGAGCTGGGTCACATCTACCCATATTGAGTTGCGTTTCGCGGACTATTGTCTCGGCACCCGCTCGGGATCAGGGCAGAAATGCTTATCTCACCCCCTGCGACGATTCGTCGCTGGGGGTGGAGCATTGGTGCATGAGTGAAGCGGGCGAGTCCTTGCGGCCTGAGCGCATCATCGAGCTTTCGCAGCGACTTAGCGCCGTAGCCGGCGAAAAGATCGGCGAGATCGCTCGGGTCAACCGCGCTGCGAAGATGCTGGCGATCAACGCCCTGATTGTTGCAGCCAGGGCCGGCGAGGCAGGCAAGGGATTCGCCATCGTCGCCGAGGAATTCAAGACCATCTCGATCGAAATCGACGCTGTCGCCGCCGCTCTCGAAAGCCAGGTGCGGGCCGACCTCAACGAGCTCACAGGCATCGGCGGCGCAATCCTGGGCCATATGCGCGGCCAGCGCCTCGTTGACCTGGCCCTCAACGCCATCGAGATCGTCGACCGCAACCTCTATGAGCGCACATGCGACGTGCGCTGGTGGGCCACCGACTCGGCCGTGGTCGCCTGCCTGGCCGACACCTCGCCCCAGATCGCCCGCCATGCCAGCCAGCGCCTGGGTGTCATTCTCGACGCCTATACCGTCTATCTGGACCTGTGGATCTGCGACACGCGCGGCAAGGTGATCGCCACCGGCCGGCCAGACCGCTATCCCGGCACCCGGAACATCTCGGCGGCCAACACCACCTGGTTTCGCGAAGCGATGAAGACCCGTACCGGCGACGACTTCATCGCCTGTGACATCGAACGGGTCCAGGCTCTGAACGATGCTCCCGTAGCCACCTACGCCACGGCGATCCGTGAAGGCGGCCTCAGCAACGGCAGGATCCTGGGCGTACTGGGCGTGCATTTTGATTGGCAGCCCCAGGCTCAGGCCGTCATGGACGGCGTGCGCCTGACCACCGAGGAGCGCACGCGCTCACGGGTCATGCTGCTTGACGGCAAGGGCCGCGTCCTGGCTGCTTCGGACGGCTGCGGCGTGCTGACCGAGACCTTTGCACTGGACACTTCGGGCGGTGCCATGGGCAGCTATGCGCAAGGCGACACGACCGTGGGCTATGCCCTGACCCCGGGCTATGAAACCTACAAGGGCCTGGGGTGGTACGGCTGCCTGGTCCAGACCCAGCAGCTCGCCTCGCCGATGCCTGTGGCCAGGACCGCAGCCGCCGCCTGAAGACAGCGGCCTTGGTTTGGGCCTTGCATGGCAAGGGTTGCGGCGGTCTCGCCGTATCCTTTTGATGCAGGTCCAGCGCCGGTCCCATGTCGCATTGCGCTCTACGTCCGATTATCGTGGTCAAGCTTGTGGCCACGACGGCGCCAATGTCGCTATCACAGGCGGCCAGGTCGCCAGGCCGCGCCGACGCCCGCAGTTTCCAGGTATGAGCATGTCCAAAGGTCGCGTCCTTCGCCCGTTCGACGTTCGCGCCCGGGCCCCGCTGCGGCTGGGCCTGGCCGGCGGCGGCACCGACCTGTCGCCGTATTGCGACCAGTTCGGCGGGGCGGTGCTGAACGCCACGATCGACCGCTTCGCCTTCGCGCACATCATGCACAATCCCGATGGCGAGACCGTATTCCGGGCCCGCGACATCGGGGCCGACGAGCGGCTTGAACCTGGCGCGCCGATAACGCTGGATCAGGGCCTGGTGCTGCACAAGGCCGTCTATGACCACATGGTCGAGACCTATCTGGATGGCCAGCGCCCCGCCCTGACGGTCTCTACGACCATCGACGCCCCGGCCGGATCGGGCCTGGGCTCGTCCTCGGCCCTGGTCGTGGCCCTGATCGAGGCCTTCCGGGTGGCGCTGGAGCTGCCGCTGGGCCCCGGCGACGTGGCCCGCCTGGCCTTCGAGCTGGAGCGCCGCAAGCTGGGTCTGGCCGGTGGCCGCCAGGACCACTATGCCGCCGCGTTCGGTGGGGTGAACTTCATCGAGTTTCTGGCCGAGGACCGCGTAATGGTCAGCCCCCTGCGGGTACCGCGCGCCTATCTCAACGAGTTCGAATCCTCATTGGTCATCTGTTTCACCGGCCAGTCGCGCCGTTCGGAAGGCATTATCCAGGAGCAGATCGACGGCCTGCGCGCCCTGAACACCGAAACGATCGACAGCATGCACCAGCTGAAGGCCGACGCGGCAGTGATGCGCGAGGCCCTGCTGCGCGGCGACATGCGCGACCTGTCGGCGATCCTGATGCGCTCGTGGGAAGCCAAGAAGCGCACCGCCAAGGGCATCGCCACCGACGCCGTCAACCGCCTGTTCGACCTGGCCATGACCGAGGGTGCCTGGGGCGGCAAGGTGTCGGGCGCCGGCGGCGGCGGCTTCCTGATGTTCTGCACCGACCCCGAAAACCGCTATCACCTGATCTCGGCCCTGAACGCCGCAGGCGGCCGGGCCAGCTCGGTGAAGGTCACGTTCGAGGGGGCCGAAGCCTGGAGCGTGCCACGATGAGCCGTCCCCGCCAGTGCGCCATTCTGGTCGGCGGTGCCGGCTCGCGCCTTGGCTCCCTGACCCGCGACGTTCCCAAGCCGATGCTGCCCGTGGCCGGCCGTCCGTTCCTGCAGCACCTGCTGGACAAGGCCCATCGCCACGGCTTCGAGCGCGTGCTGCTGCTGGCCGGCTTCCGCGCTGACGTGATCGCCGACTATGTTGTGGGCCTCAACGCCGACCAGCACCATGGCCTGGAGATCGCCGTCTCGGTCGAGGACCAGCCCCTGGGCACCGCCGGAGCCCTGGCGAGGGCGCGTGAGCAGCTGGACGAGACCTTCCTGCTGGTCAATGGCGACACCTGGTTCGATTTCGACTGGGCCGACCTGGCCGCCAGCGACGCCTGGCCCGCCACCCTGGCCCTGCGCCAGATCCCTCTGGCTGACCGCTACGAGACCATCGTGCTGCAGGGCGAGCGCGTGAGCGCCTTCCAGCCACGCGGCCTTCAGCCCACCCTGCCCGGCCTGATCAATGGCGGGGCCTATCGCCTTGACCGCGCCCTGGTGCCGAGCAGGATCGCCTTCCTGTCGCTGGAAAACGACATCCTGCCGGACCTGTGCGCCCAAGGGCGTCTGGGTGGCCGGATCTATGAAGGCGACTTCATCGATATCGGCGTGCCCGAGAGCTACGCCCAGGCCCAGACCCTGGTCCCCCGCGCCTGATGATCAGTCGCGGTAGGCCACATGGATGTGGCTGCGGCCCAGAGACTTGCCCATAAACTCCAGGCCATCGGCCAGCACATGGACGTGCTCGTTGACGTCCTTGGTCTCGATGACCTTGGTCTGGCCATACAGGGTGTCGGTCAGCTTGATGACGTCCGGCAGGGTGGTCATCTTCAGGAAGGTCGAGAAGCCGCTGGTGGTCAGGATGCCCAGCTGACGCCACTTGCCCGGCTGGGGTGCCACGCCCTGCTCGACTACGCCGTTCCAGTTTTCGCCCAGGAAGCGGCTGGAAAGATGCTCGACCGCGAAGTCCTTCACGCCGATCAGGTTTTCGCGCTTCCACTGCTGGCAGAACCAGGTGTCGATGCCGCCGGCCGAGCAGAAGTCTTCGCTCATCACCTGGGGCCAACGGTCACGGATCGCCATGGCGCGCGGATTGAACATCTGGAAATAGCCGTTGGGCTCCATGTTCACCGACGGCGACTGCCCTTCGGTCACGGTCCGGTCCATCCGTTCGGTGAAATACAGGCAGCCGGGGTTCCACGAGTGGGTGAAGATCAGGTCGCGGGTGTCGGGATTGAGAATGATGTCGGCGTCGGTCAGGATGATCCAGTCGGGGCTGGTCAGGGCCGCCAGGCCGTCATTGAGCATCCGCCCCTTGTTGAAGGCGTGGTCCTCATCAAAGCAGCGATCCGAGATCACCAGCTTGGCGCCGTGTTCCTTGACCAGGGCCTGGGTCTTCTCGTCGGTGCTGGAGGTGACGACCACCATCTCGTCGAACAGGCCGATATTGCGCGGCAGGGTTTCGGCCAGATCATCGCCATAGCCGACCGAGACCAGCACGCAGGACAGCTTCTTGGGCTTGGTCGACTTGTGGCCGATGCCCACCCGGCGCCCCGCGCCGCCCCCGCCGATATAGTTGTCGCGGGTATCGACCTTGCGTTCCTCGACGTGGTCGATGCGGTTGAACAGCTCGTACTTGTCCTTCTTGATCGCCGGGCTGCCGATCTTCTTCAGCAGGGCCAGGTGCTCCTCGGAGATGATGTCACGCTCAAGCAGGTCCAGCTGCGAGGGGCCCGGCTGGGCCAGGCCGCAATAGTTGCAGAGATCCAGCTGCGAGCCGAAGTCCTCGGGCTTGCGCTGCCACCAGCCTTGCTCCACCGGCCAGGCATGCTTGCCGCCGAAATAGAGACGATCGATCGCCGCCGCGACTTCGCAGAAATAGGCGCCCTTGTCGTTGATCGAGGCCGACCACAGCTTCTGAACCCAGCAGTCGTCGCGGTTCTGGACCCAAAGCTCCTCGGACATGCCGGTGGCCTTGATATAGTCGGCGCGCGAAACCAGCAGGGCCTGATGATAGCCGGCCGACTCGTGGGTGTTGGTGTTCCAGTGCCCATAGACCGACATGATGGTTTCGTAGTGCTTGGCGAAGCCGGCTCCCAGGCTGGTCCACAGCCCCCGGCCATTGCCGCGGTCAAACAGCCGCTGGGTCGCGAACTCGTTGAAGTCGCGGATCGGCATCTTGCCTTCGTTCGAGGTGGGGCCGCCCCACAGCTCGGCGAAGCGCAGCGAAATCTTCTCGAAATTGGTGTGCAGGGTCGGCTCGCCGGCGATGATGCCCAGCACCTTGTTGGGGGCGTTCCAGCCCTGCATGCTGTTGACGGCCGTCTCGAAGGTCTGCAGCGCCATGTCGTCGCGCGAGGGCTGATGCGCGATCAGGCGCGTGCAGTTGGAGCAGTTCAGGTGGCACTTGGTGCTGATGTCGATCTGGACAATGTCCATGTCAGCTGGCGAACGCATGACCCGTCTCCCCTTAGAACCGCGCGGCGCTCACAGAGGCTGCTTTATGGTTAACGGGTGCGACCGTGAATTGAATCTCACCCAAAGTTAAGGGGCCTTTTTGCCGCGCCTTCCAGGTGGCCGGCTTGCCCGTGGCAGATCGGTGATATTTTGAGAAATAGTGCGCAGATACGGATGCTGCGGAGAACAATGAGTGGCCGCTGGCGATCTGAGGCGCAAGTCGGATGCCAAAGGCGGCAATCAGCATCGACCGAAACGGACGTCCGCGACCCATCCGCACATTGGTCCGCAGTGAGCGACGGGACTTCTTCCTGGGGTAACGGGCCTCCCACGACCTTGGGGATGATCTGCCAGTTCCTGTGACGCGTTCGAGCCGACGTCGGTTCGGTCGGATGAATCACCCTACGCGGGGAACATGACACTTGAAGACATCGAGCACCTTTTTGACATCATGGCCCAGGAGGCTGCAGACAAGGGCGATACAAGCCTACTCCCCGGCGCGATCATCCTTTCGGCCGACGCCTACTTCCGCCTCCCGGCAGGGAGCGCCGCCTGCACGAACATCCTTCATGGCATTCGCTACAGAGGCGTCCGGGTCAACGTCGCCCGAGCGTACGAAGACAAGGTGCTAAACCGCGCTGAAGCTGGAGACCGAGGAGAGCCCTACGTTGATGCAGAGGAGCGTTCGTTTTTCCAGCCATCGGCAAAGCCGTAGGGGTTAGGGCCCCCGCTTCAGGTCGTGTCCCATCGCGTGGTGTAACTGCGTCGGCGTGATCACCGCGCTCTCCGGCTGAGCCGGATTGGTCAGGCCGCCATGATGGGCAGGCTGACGATGGGATCATCGCTCAAGGGAGCGACACTTTCCAGGGTCATGTAGCGGCATCGTTGGACGGCCCATTCGTCGTTCTGCTCGAGCAGAATGGCGCCGACGAGCCGGATGATGGCGGCCTCGTTGGGGAAGATGCCTACGACCTCTGTCCGGCGTTTGATCTCGCCATTGAGCCGCTCCAGGGAGTTTGTGGAGTGCAACTTGGTGCGGTGGGCGGCGGGGAAGGTCATGTAGGCCAGGACATCGGTCTCGGCCTGGTCGAGGAAGCCGGCCAGCTTGGGGAGTTTGGGCCGCAGTTGGTCGGCGACGCCGCGCCATTGGGTCTTGGCGGCCTGGGCGTCGTCCTGGGCGAAGGCCGTGCCGATGAAGGCCGAGACCATGGCGCGACCGCTCTTGCCGGCGTGAGCCATGACATTGCGCATGAAGTGGACGCGGCAACGCTGCCAAGTGCAGTTCATGATTTTGGAGACCGACGCCTTGATACCCTCGTGGGCGTCGGAGGTCACCAGCTTGACGCCCCGCAGGCCGCGCCGGGCCAGGCTTCTGAGGAAGTCCGTCCAGAACGTCTCGGCCTCGGAAGGGCCCACCGCCAGGCCCAGCACCTCGCGCCGGCCATCGGCGTTGACGCCCACGGCGACGATGACGGCCTTGGACACGATACGCCCGGCGGTGCGGTCTTTCACATAGGTGGCGTCGATCCACAGGTAGGGCCAGTCGCCCTCGATCGGCCGGGTCAGGAAGGCCTGGACGCGCTCGTCGATCTCCTCGCAGAGCCGCGAGACCTGGCTCTTGGAGATGCCGCTCATGCCCATCGCCTTGACCAGGTCATCCACCGAGCGGGTCGAGATCCCCTGGATGTAGGCCTCCTGGATCACCGCGGTCAGTGCCTTCTCGGCCAGCCGCCGCGGCTCCAAGAAGCCCGGAAAGTAGGAGCCCTTGCGAAGCTTTGGGATCCGCAGTTCCACCGTGCCCGCCCGCGTCTCCCAGTCGCGATCGCGGTAGCCGTTGCGCTGCGCCAGCCGCTCGGGGCTCTTCTCGCCGTGCGCAGCCCCAGTCAGGCCGCCCACCTCCAGCTCCATAAGGCGTTGGGCGGCGAACCCGATCATCTCGCGTAGAAAATCGCTGTCGCCGCTCTTCTCCATCAGCCCGCGAAGGGCGATTGTGTCTTCGGTCATCTTCGGTCCTTGGTTCAGGTTGAGCTTCGCAACCCAACCCTACCGAAGATCGTGGATGACCACCGCTACGCCGCTCGCTCGCTACGGCGCCATGGGGAAGGCGCGCGTCGCGAGCGGCTACGCTATCGCCAACGAGCTACACCACGTCCCGGGACACGACCCCCGCTTCACGCCTCCCGCCCTGAAATGACGGGGTTAGACCGTTACCGACAAAGCCGGCCGCCGGCGCCGAGAGCGGACTGCCGACGCTCGGTTGGGGTTAGAGTCGACAGACACCTAGAACCAGCCCGCTTCCTTCAAGATCGGAGCGTAGGTGCGGCTCACCGGCGCCATTAGGCCACCGCGAAGACGCATCTCTCCCGCGCCACGGCGCCAGCGCACGCTCTCGACCGCGTCGGCCGCAACCCACCAAGAGCGGTGAACACGCCAGCCATGGGCTTGCGCCAACTCATCCAGAGCATCGGCGAACCGGAGGGTGATCAGCTCCGCGCCAGCGTCCATATGAACCTTCAGATAGTGGTCGTGCGCCTCGATCGCGAGCAGCCGGGCTCCGCGACGTTTCGCCGAAAGTCGTCGCCTGAAGGCGGCCTCGGCCTCGGGCAGCGGCGCGGCGATGACGGTTCTGGTCTCGACCTGCGCGGGTGATCGCCGCCAGGCCAGGGTTCGCACCAACATCAACGGCAGCATGATGGGCCACACCTGCCAGAGTAGTCCCAGGTAGCTTGGCCAGTTGAGCGCCTGGTTCAGGAGAAGGCCCTGGGCCGCCAGCACCAGAAGCGTCACCGGCGGCGTCATCAGCACCGAGACGACTGCAACCCGTCGCCAGGTCGCGGCCATGCGTCGGCTCAACCCTTCATCCGCCACAACCCCGATCACCCCTCCGCCCACCACGCAGATCATCCAGTAGAGATAGCGCTCCACCTTGGGCAGCCGATCAGTATCGAACGGTCCCAGGAATCCCATCAGCAATCCGATGGCGACCAGGATGGCCAGGTCGATTCCCCATCGTCGCGCGGTCGTCGCCGCGCTCTGTGCGCTCGCCTTGCCGTCCATGTCGTCCCGTTCGCGCAACTTTGGCGCCGTTCGCGAAGCCAGGCCTAGCGAGCCGCCGCCCGTCCCGCAACGACCTTCGGCCGAACGACCTGCGAGGACCTCCACACGCCGTGTGGAGGGACAACCGCCATGGCTCGGAGGCCATCCCGTCGGGGGTGGTCTCATCGTTGATCTGAAGGACCGATATGCTCACCCTGGCCGCCAATCTCGCCGTCGCCGCGCTGATCGCCGCGACACCGCCCACAGGTCTGGACCAGACCATCACAACCCGGTTGGACCCGAGCCTGCGCTGCCGGCTCGGCGCCTACGCCTTCCCGGACGGGCGGTTCCTCTCCATCACCGGCAGCGACGGAGATCCCCGTAACCTGCGGTACGGACGCTCCGAAGGCGGTCTGGGCAAGCTCGTCGAACAGGCGGACGGCACCTATGCCACATCGACCTCGGCCAGGCTGACACTGCGCTTCGAGTCTTGCGAGTCTGGGCGGGTGCATATGGAAACCGGCACCGGCGTGCAGCTTGGCCGCCGTGCGCCGCTGGTCGTACGTGAAACGACTTTCCACAGCGCAGGCATCGCGCTGCACGGCAAGCTCGTGCTGCCGCCCGGCGGTGAGGCGAGCACAAAAGCCGTCGCTGTCTGGATCGGCGGGTCCAACAACGATCCCGACACCGACGATGCAAGCTGGCAGTTCGAGCTGGCGCGGCGCGGGGTCGGATTCTTCGTCTATGACAAGCGAGGGACCGGAGCCTCGGGGGGCGACCTCACGGCCGACTTCCATGTTCGCGCCGCCGATACCGCCGCCGCCGTCCAGGAGGCCCGGCGTCTGGCGCCGCACGCCCAAAAATTCGGCGTTATCGGGGCCAGCCAGGGCGGTTGGGTGGCGCCCCTCGTGGCGACATTGACGCCTCTGGACTTCGTCGTTCCCGCCTTCGCCATGGCCGAAGGCCCGCCCGCGCAAGACCGGGCGGTCGTGGAGAGTCAGTTGCGCCGGGCCGGCTTTGGCGACGTGGCCCTAAGCCAGGCGCGAGAGGTCACCGCAGCCACGGAACAGGTGGTCCTGTCGAACTTCTCGCAGGGGTTCGAAGCCCTGGAAGCGCTAAAATCGAAATATCGCGCAGAACCCTGGCTCGCCGCGATCCAGCCCCGCTCCTACACGGGCGTTCTGCTGCGCATGCCGACCGCCGAGGTGCGGCAGTTTGGGCCAACGCTGTCGCAGGGCCTGACCTTCAACCATGAGCCGCGCCCGATCATCGAGACGATCAAATCGCGCCAGCTCTGGCTCCTGGGTGGCCAGGATCCGCAGACACCCAGCGCCGGCACGATCCAGGTGCTGCAAGACATCCAACGCAGCCGGGCCGACCTGGACCTGATCGTCTTCCCGCGGGCCGATCACGGACTGCTCGAGAAATTCCAGGGGCCGACGGGTGAGACGGCGGCCTATCCTCCTGGTCTGTTCGACCTGCTGGCCAGTTGGATTCTCACCGGCCGTCCGGCGTCGCCGGATGCGCAGGCCGTCATACAGCGGGGTGCCGACCGCTGAGCTCCGCCCGATCCGCAGTCGGGGCAGGCTGGAAATTCACCTTGGATATCCAGCCTGCAAACTGACCTTCAGATCGCCACTGCCAGGAACTGTCGGTTCTGATGAACACACGCCCTGAAATGAGGCGATGCGCCGACACTGGCAAGATCGCTCGCCGGCGGCGCAAGCAGACTTGCCGATGTTCTGTCCGAGGTCGGAAGGGGAAATCAGTCCCCCGCCGCAAAGCGGACATTCCGGGCCCGCAGCCCCTGAGCCCAGAGGTGGCGTGACGCTACCGTTCCGGTCTAAAAGGCTAAGGTCGCCCCCCTTACCCCGCCCTTGGCGACGTCCGCTTTCGGGGCGTACGGGAAACAATCGGCACCTCCGGGAAGCTCCAGGAAACGCCTGACATAGGCGCGCAGATACGGATGCTCTGGAGAACTGCGAGTGGCCGCCGCCGCGTGATGCACAAGCCGGGCGCCACTGACGACTATCCGCGAACACCAGAAGGCAAGTCGCGAACCAGCCGTCATGTCAGTCGGCCTAGGGGCGATCCTTGCCATCAGCACCAGGCCGGGCATCTCACATTTGCCCAGTCCGAATCCGCCGCAGGCGCGGATACCGGTCCCGACCCAAAGCGCAAGTAGATCGGTCGGCTAATGTGCCCCTAGACGGAAGCTCACCCCGACGAAAGCCAGCATCTTGAATTTGAATTCAAGATGCCATAATGAGCGCCTCAGCCAAGCCCGGCCTGTTTCTGAACCTGGAAAGGAGAACATCATGCGAGCGACTTCAGCCCGTCAAGGAAACCTCCTCATAATCCAGACTCTTCAGGAACAGATTGCATGGGCAATTCGCTGTCGGGCGATGTCACTCGCCTGACCCCTTTCGGCAGGGTGAAAACACCTCGCCGTATCTCCAAATATCCGCTGTTCAGCCAGACGCCGCCGGTTTCCGTTTCCCGGGAGGGCCGTCATGCGCGCTGACATGTTCAAAGTCGTCGTCGAGCGACCACGGTGGGGCGCCGGGCATGCGCCATCACCGAAACTGAAAAGGACACCTGATCCGAACATCCAATATATTGGCCTGAAACGTCACGCTCACATCGCCGCGCCCTATTCAAAATCGCTCAACGAAAACCTCGCACCTCTCGTGCGATTTTTGCGAAGCCGCAGAGGGCGGCCGTGGGACAGCGTATTCAGCGAGATCTGCGCCACCCTCGACACCGGCAGCACGATCAAGATGCATGTGCGCGAGCACATCGAGGACTATGTCCTGACACGCATCTCGGTCGGTCGGCGCGGCGAGTGGATGTTCGAGGGCGAGGTGCTCGGGCGCGAGGACCGATGGCGTCGCCGACGGGCATTCTTCGTCGATCCGCGTGATGGGATCCTCAAGGACAGCAAGGGCCTCGCCCAATGCCTGCCCGCAGCCAATTGCGGCGGGAAAGGCGGTGCGCTGTGAGCCTGTCTCCCAAAATCACGCTGATCTCGGCAGACCCGTCCCGCCTGGATCTGGCCGCCGTCGACCAGCTCGAGACGTCGTCCCGCTATGACGGGATCGAGCGCGTCGTCGGCCTGCCCGATCTGCATGTCGGCGCGGGGATCGCGGTGGGCGCCGCGTTCTGGTCGCCGGATCGGATCTGGCCGCATCTTGTGGGCGGCGACATCGGTTGCGGCATAGGCCTGTGGGAACTGAGCAGCCCCTTGCGCAAGTTCAAGCTGGGATCCGTGGAGCGCAAGCTCCACGGCCTCGACGAGGCTTGGTCGGGCGACAGCCTGGCCGCCGTGGCGGGTTTCGGTCTACCGCCGAACTTGGCCGGCTCCGCCCTGGGCACGATTGGCGGTGGCAACCACTTCGTGGAATTCCAGCGGGTCGAGGAGGTCGTCGACGGCGAGCGCTTCGAGACACTGGGCCTGCAGGTGGATCGTGTGTGGATGATGGTTCACAGCGGATCGCGGGGATTGGGCCAAGCTGTTCTTCAGGCGCACAAGACGGAGCCCGTCAGCGCCGGGATGCTCGCGGCCAGCCCTGCGGGGCAAGCCTATCTGGCCGAGCATGATCAGGCTCAGGCCTGGGCCGTGCTGAACCGGCGGATCATCGCGCAACGCTTCTGCGACGCCATCGGCGCCGAGGGACGGCCTGTGCTCGACATCTGCCACAACTGCGTAACGCCCCACCTTGGCGGATGGCTACACCGCAAGGGCGCAGCCCCGGCCGATCGCGGGCTGGTCGCCATCCCGGGATCGCGCGGCGATTTCAGCTACCTGGTCGAACCCATCGCCGACGGCGCTGACACGGCCCTTAGCTCGCTCGCCCACGGCGCTGGCCGCAAGTGGAGCCGCTCGGACGCGCACGCCAGGCTGTCCGCGCGTTTCCGCATCGCCGATCTTCAACGCACGTCGCTGGGCAGCCATGTCATCTGCGAGGATCGCCGGTTGATCTATGAGGAAGCGCCCGAGGCTTACAAGGACATCCAGCGGGTCGTGGCAGACCTTGAGCACGCTGGCCTGGTGCGCGTCATCGCGCGGCTGCGCCCCTTGCTCAGCTACAAGACAAGGGCGGCGTCTTGAGTGAGATCATTTTGCACCTGACGTCCGGGCAGGGACCGCAGGAATGTCGGTGGGTTGTCGCTCAACTCGCGGCCGCCTACGCCCGCGAAGCTGAAGCCTATGGCGTCGTCTGCGAGATCCTGGAGAGCTGTGAGGAATATCCCTCATCGCTGCTGATGCGTGTCGGCGGCGACCAGGCGCAGGCATTCGTCGCAGGGCGGATCGGCACGGTCCTGTGGACCGGCGACAGTCCGTTTCGGCCTGGCCATAACCGCAGAAACTGGTTCGTGGGTGTCGCCCTCGCGCCAGAGCCTGACCTTGTCCCTGATTTGAAGGCCGAGGACATCGATTACCAGACCCTGCGCGCCAGCGGTCCGGGCGGCCAGCATGTCAACAAGACCGATAGCGCCGTGCGCGCCACCCACCGTCCCACCGGTCTGGTCGCCACCGCGCAAGAGCAGCGCTCGCAGCACGCCAACCGCAAGTTGGTGCGGTTGAAACTCGCCATGATGATCGAAGAACAACGGGGTGCGTCACGCGACCAGGCCCGCCGATCGCAATGGAGCCGCAACCAGCAACTTGAGCGCGGCAATCCGGTCAGAACTTACGCGGGGGTCCGCTTCACGCCGAAAGCGGCGACCTGAACCCAAACGGGCTGGGCGGAATCCAGCGAATTCCGTCCAGCCCTCCTTCCAATTGGGGCCACCTCCGCTCCTGGGCAGACTTCAGTGGTTTCAAACACCTACAGCCTTGGATCGATCGGCTCGCTCTCCAAAGCCAGGACGGCGAAGACGCATTCATGCACCCGGCGCAGCGGCTCGCGGGCGACGAAGCGCTTGAGGCCCTCGTGGCCGAGGGCGAACTCGCGCAGAGCCAAATTGCGCTTACCGGCCAGGCCGCGCTCGCGCAGGCGTTCCAGGTGCTCGGGCGCGTCGTATTCCGGCCCGTAGATGATCCGCAGATATTCGCGGCCGCGCACCTTGAGGGCGGGCTGGATCAGGCCTTTCTTGCCGCGCACCACGAAGTCGCGCGGCTTGACGACCATGCCCTCGCCACCGGCGGTCGTGAGGGTTTCCCACCACAGGGCCGCATCGGCGCAGGCGGATTCGTCGGCGAGATCCACCTCGCGCCAGCGGGTCGGCGCGATCACCGCGTCGCCCGTCGCGCCCAGCCGGTCGGCCAGGCCCATGTGCCAGAGGTGGTCGCGATCGAACCAGACCCGGCCCTCGCTGGCCAGCAGGTGGAACGGCGCGACCTTCAGGTCGTCGACGCTTGAGACCGGCCAGACATAGGGCTCCCAGGCGTGGGCGTAGAGGTCGGCCCGGGCGCCGCGATCCTGGAAGCGGGCCAGCAGGTCGCTGACCGGCGCGCCATGGGCCGCCGCGCGCGCCAGGGCGTCCGACGCGGCCGAGAGCCCCGCCTTGGCCGAGGCCGCGACGGGCGCGTACTGAGCGTCGATCAGCGCGCCGGCCTTGGCCGACCACGGCATGATCTCGGCGTCCAGCAACAGCCAGTCGGTGGACAGCTCGTCCCACAGGCCCGCCGCATCTACGGCGCCGCGCAGCCGGGCCAGCAGCCCTTCGGTCGTGGCGGCGTCGTTGAAGAAGGAGCGGCCCGTACGGGTCCAGATCGCACCGGTTTCGCCGGCTGAGGCATCGAACCTCGCCTGGGCTGCGGCTTGGTCGCGGCACAGGGCGATCACCGCCCGCGAGCCCATATGCTTCTCCTGACAGACCACGCTGGCGACGCCGCGCTCGCGATAGTGGGCAAAGGCCTCCTCGGGGCGCTCCAGCCAACCGGCCTGGGTGCTGGTCTCGCTGGGCGACATGGTCGGCGGCAGATAGGCCAGCCACTTGGGTGCCAAGGCAAAGCGGCTCATCACTTCGATGGCCGCCGAAGCGTTCTCCTCGGCCACGACCACGCGGCCCCGGAACTCGGTGTCGATCCAGCGGCGACCGCTGACGTCCTCCATGTCGAGCAGATCGTCGGCCAGGGCCTGGTTGGAGCGACCGCCATCGGCCGGGGCCAGCGGGCGCACGGGCTCGCACCACACCTGACGGGCGGGAACCTCGACCAGGGTCTTTTCGGGCCAACGCAGAGCCGTCAGCTTGCCACCGAACACGCAGCCGGTGTCGATGCACAGCGTGTTGTTGACCCACTGGGCTTGGGGCATGGGCGTGTGGCCGTAGATGACCGCCGTATCGCCGCGATAGGACGCGGCCCAGTCGGCGCGCACGGGCAGGCCGAACTCGTCGATTTCGCCGGTCGTCTCGCCATAGAGCGCGAACTCGCGCACCGCGCCCGAGCCCCGGCCGATCATCTCGGCCTTTAGGCCGGCATGGGCAACAGCCAGGCGGCCGCCGTCCAGCCAGAGGTGGCTGCGCAGATCGTCGAGAAAAGCCGGCAGGGCCGCCTTGAAGCCGCGATCGACGCCGTCCAACTGGTCGATGGTCTGCTGCAGGCCATGGGCGATGGTGACCTTACGGCCCTCCAGCCAGCGACCCAGCTTGCGCTCGTGGTTGCCCTGCACGCAATAGCCCGTGCCGGCCGCAACCATGCTCATGGCGATCCGCAGGGCGTCGGGCGAGCTGGGACCGCGATCGACCAGGTCACCGAGGAAGATCGCCTTGCGGCCCTCTGGAGGCGTCACCGTCACCGACCGCTCGCCCAGCACATCGCCCCAGGTCACCTGGTAGCCCAGAACGGTCAGCAGCTGTTCCAGCTCGGCCGCGCAGCCGTGCACGTCGCCGATGATGTCGAATGGCCCGTGGTCGTCGCGCTTGTCGGTCCATAGCGGCTTGCGCTCGACGGTAGCGGCGTCGATCTGTTCCGCGCTGGTCAGCTTCCACACATGGCGGAAACCCTCGCGCTGCAGGCCGCCCTGGCCCTTTCGGATCTCCGAGACCATGCGCTGGACGACGTTGGCACCGAACGGCCGGTCGGGTCGCGCGCGGTTGCGCTCGACGCAGACGTCGATACCCGGATCGACGACCACGGCGATCGGCAGGGCGTGCCAGCGGCGGGCCAGCTCCACCCAGGCCTTGCGGTCGGGCATGCGGACATTGGTGGCGTCAATTACCGTCAGCTTGCGGTGCTTGAGCCGCTTCTCGGCGATCGCCTTGACCAGGTCGAAGGCGTCGGCGCTGACCGACTGATCGGTTTCGTCGTCGGAGACCAGGGCGCGGCAATGGTCCGACGAGATCACCTCGGTCGGCGCAAAGTGCTTGGCGGCAAAGGTCGACTTGCCGGACCCCGAGGCACCGATCAGCACGACCAGGGCGAAGTCGGGGATTTCGAGGGTCGTCATGCTTGGTCTCGGGTAAAGATCGCCATCTGGGTCGGCGCGCCCAGCGTCTCGTCCGTCTTGCCGATGCCGTCGAACACGGCGGTGTAGCTCCAGGCGGATTCAACCGCCGCCGCCCAGGCGCGGAACTGTTCGCGCGTCCACTCGAAGCGGTGATCGGGATGGCGGAAGGCGCCGGCCGCGAGGTTGGGAAACAGCGCGTTGTATTCGGCGTTCGGCGTGGTCACGACCACCGTGGCCGGACGCGCGGCACCGAACACCACCTTTTCCAGGGCCGGCAGGCGATCCAGGTCCAGGTGCTCGATCACCTCCACCAGGGCGGCGGCGTCCACCTCTTCCCAGCGCCGGTCGCGATAGGTGACCGAGCCGTGCAGCAGGGT
Organism: Caulobacter sp. AVps18; assembly: GCF_058681425.1. NCBI lineage: Bacteria > Pseudomonadati > Pseudomonadota > Alphaproteobacteria > Caulobacterales > Caulobacteraceae > Caulobacter > Caulobacter sp. AVps18. The sequence goes on along the minus strand of NZ_CM178737.1, from coordinate 1,738,595 downwards.
GACGCGACCTTCGGGGGGGCCGCCGACCATGTGCAGCTTCAGCCGCATGGCCGCCCATTCCAGATCGCGGGCGGCGGCGTCGACGCCGATCAGGCGCTCGACCAAGCGCTCCTTGAGCAGCCGGGCCAGCAGCTTGCCCTCGCCGCAACCCAGGTCGGCGATCGCCTTGGCGCCGCTGGCGCGCAGGGCGTCGACCACGGCGACCATCCGCTCGTCGTTCAGGCGCAGCGGCGCCTCCAGCGCATCTTCGGGCGCGGGCTTGCGCGCGGCGGGCTCGACAGCCTCGTCACGGGTCTCGGGCGCCAAGCGTTCCAGCGCGTCGCGCGCCAGGGCTCGGCGGTGGATCAGGTAGCGTTGGACGATCAGGTCACGAGAGGGATGCCCCTCCAGCCAGCCCTCACCACGCTTCATCAGCTTGGTAATTTCGTCCTCGCCGACCCAGTAGTGCTTGTCGTCGTCCAGCACCGGGATCAGCACATAGAGGTGGTTGAGCAGGTCGCGCAGTCGCGCGGTTCCGGTCAGTCGAAGCGTGACATAACGCGAGGTGTCAGCGTCGACGCCAGGAACGGGATCGATATCGACGGCCCAGCCCAGGGGCTCGAACAGCGTCCGCACGAGCACGGCTCCGCCGCCGCGAGCCGGCAGTGGTGTGACGACGACTTCCAGCGGGATCGCCTGTTCGGCCAGCTCTGGCCGCTCGCGCGAGGTTCCGGCCATGGCGGTGCGCAGAGCCCGGGCCATGGCGACCGACAGGAAGGACGACGCGGCATAGGGGCGGTCGTTGACATACTGGTCTAGCAGGCCGTCGGCGCGGCCCTTGCCGCGCACCAGCGCCACGGGGTCGATATCCAGAACCAGCGCTGCCTCGCAGCGCGCCTCGGACACTTCCGGATAGAAGACGTGCGCCTTGCCGAACGGCAGCTCGGTCTCATGGGTGCGGCCGGGGTGCTTGTGCAGCAGGAAGCCCAGATCGGTCGCCGGCTGATGCGTGGTCGCGATGGACAGGTACATGGAAAGCTTTCGCGAGGAGAACGCGGTGGCGGAGTGTCAGGCGTCGTCGGAGAGATCGTTGAAGGGATCTGCGGCCGGGCCAAGTTCTTCGAACTCGCCCGGCCGACGACCGGTCAGTCTGTAGATCACCAGCCAGGCCTCGACGGCGGCGGCGACTGGACCGGGCACCGGCAATCCCGCGAACCAGCGCGACACCGATGACCGGTCCACACCCAGGGCCTCGGAGAGCCGGGACATCCAGCCCCGTTCTCCGAAGAGCGTGATCGCCGCCTGCCGAAGGACCTCCGGGGTCATCCTATCGGGCCTCGCTCATGAGCTGTTCGTGCTCACGCATAAAGCCCAGGACCGCCTCGGAGAAGCCGTCAATGTGCGTCCAACGGCCCCCAGAACCGTCGGAGTAACCGACTCCGTTCCGGGCGCTGGCGACATTGACCATGTAGGCCTTGGCCGCCTTCGGGTCCGGGACCTTGTCGGCCGACTGCTCGTCGGTGATGACGATCAGCCGGTCGTGCGGGACGCCATTGATCCGCTTGATCGCCGCGCCCAGGAGCGTGCCCCCGTGCGCCTGCGAGCGGATCACTGCGTCGACCCCGGCCATGCCCCGACGGGGCGGAACCTCCACCACCTCCTGGGAGAAGGTGAAGACCCGCACGTCGCCCGGGATGATCGAGGCCAGGGTGGCGGCCGCATCCATCCGGGTCAGGTCCGACTTGGCCGACAGCTTCCAGTCCATCGAACCGGAGACGTCGACCAGGACGAGGGTGCGCCCCTCGAACACCGGGGCTTCCAGCACGGTCTCGGCCAAAGCCTGATCGAGCCACGGCTCGAACCGCGGTGCCGCCCGGGCCGCGGCCACGTAGCGGAAGGGCAGAACCCGTTCCGCGCCGCGCCGCGCCAGGATGGCGTCCTTGACCAGCACCTCGTCGACGCCCGCCTGATCCATGTTCCGGAGGTTCCGGAGCAGGGCCAGGTAGCCGAGCTTGCGCTCGACCAGCAGGCGTTCGAAGCTGGCCTTCTTGTCGGCCCCGCCCGAGAGGGCGACCTCCCAGGTATCCGGAGACGGCAAGGACCGCTCGGCCACCTGCTTCCACAAGGCGGCCTGGGCTTCGTCCTTGGGCTTGGCGTGAACCAGGAACAGGACGTCGCGCAGTTTCACCGGCCCGTCGCGGTCATACTTGGCCAACTGATAGGCGTCGAACTTGCTAAAAGCGGTGGCGAGACCCTTCTTCATCTGCTTGCTCAACGGCTTGCGGCCGTGGCGCCAGTAGAGGCTCAGGAACTCACTCAGCTCGTCGGCCCGCTGGATGACCCGCGCGATGGTCTCCGAGACCAGCGACGTGCCCGACCCGGTCCGCGCCAGGGCGCAGAGCAGCATCAGCGGCGCGTGGCGCAGGTTGAACCGCTCACGGGCCTCGATCGCCAGTTCGGCGACGACGCTCGGCGCGACCTCGGTGGCCAGGGCGGCGATGCGGTCGGCGATGGCCAGGCCGTCCTCGTAGAACTCGTCCTCCCACAGGAGGCATGAGAGCACAGACCGGCGCAGCGACTGCTCCGCGTTGAGCTTGATGGCCGGGGCGCCCTCGAAGGTGACGTCGGGGCGCTTGGCGAAGATGTTGAAGCGCATGGCGCGCCTCCTTCCTGACGTCGTGTTGCGGGGCCGATCGGAGCGGGACGAGACGTCCAGAACCCCGATCGCCAGGCGGCGTCGGGGCTTAGGGTTTCAAACCCTCTGGACGGTATGGCTTCATCATCGAAGTCAGGGTCTCGTCTTCACCAAATCGGATCTTCGTCCAGCCGGCACCATCAGCGCCACCTGTCGAAGACCGGGGTTCTCTAATCCGTCTTGTTGCATAATGCAACAAGACGGATGGAAAAAGTTGTCGGCGGGGAATGAGCGGATCGGGAGGGCGCTTCCGCCGGACGTGTCAGCGTCCAGACCCAGTTGAGCTTTCACTCCGGCCGCCCTTTGTGCAGGTGACGAAGGACCCGATACCTGTCGCCGCCGCCGACGACCCGCCAGGGAAAATCGCATTTCGGACTGTCTCCTCGCGGAGACAACGGCGCCTGGCTTTCGCCCGCATACCGTCACCCGAAGAACCCGAAATGCTGCGCCACTGGCGGACTTTAGAAGACCCGACGGGGAAAATCGGAAGCGGAAGGTGCTCTACCAGACTGAGCTACGTGCGACTTTCGTCACACGGGAGGATTCGAACCTCCGACCACCTCGTTATGAGCGATGAACCCGCTCCCTGCACCACCATCGGCCCCGACGCCGAAACGCCGGGAGCGGTCGTATAACGACGGTCGTTGCGCCGTGCAACAAGAAATTGGGTGATAGGCGACGGCGGGGAATGTTCGGAAGCGGACATGCTCAAAGCTCTATCCACCTGAGCTACAGTGAACTCTCGTCCACTGGCGGGATTCGAACCCGCGACCGTTGAGTCCGAAGAAACCGCTTCCTGCGCCACCGCCGTCGAGCCAGCCATAGGGCTTGATGTTGCAAATTGCAACAAACACTCGGCGGTGCCGTGTCACGCCAGCGTTCTTCGGGGTTTCTGCGGGATACAATCGGCATCTCCGGAAAACTGCGGAGAAGCTCAAGAAGCTGGCGCACCCGACACGATTCGAACGTGTGACCTTTGCCTTCGGAGGGCAACGCTCTATCCAGCTGAGCTACGGGTGCTTCCACCTTGCGGGGAACGGCGTCTTAGCCGAAAGGCGCGGCCGGCGCAAACGGGCTTATGCGCCGATGATCATTCTGCACCCATATAGATGAAGCGGGCGATGAACAGGGCGGCCAGAACGTAAAGCAGCCAGTCGCTGGCCCGCGCCTGACCGCGCACCAGTTTCAGCGCCGCATAGCTGGTGATGCCGAAGGCCAGGCCGTTGGCGATCGAGAAGGTCAGGGGGATGGTGATCACGGTCAGGAAGGCCGGGATGGCCACCGTCGGGTCTTCCCAGTCCACCTCCTTCAGCGCGCCGATCATCATGGCACCGACCAGGATCAGGGCCGGGGCGGTGGCCGCCGTCGGAATGGCCTGGACCAGGGGCGCGAAGAACAGGGTCAGCAGGAACAGCAGGCCCACCACGACAGCCGTCAGGCCGGTGCGGCCGCCGGCCTGCACGCCCGATGCGCTCTCGATATAGCTGACCACGGTGCTGGTGCCGGCCAGCGAGCCGGCGATGGTGGCCACCGAATCGGCGGTCAGGATGCGGTTGAGGCGCGGGATCGAGCCGTCGGGCTCGACGAGGCCCGCCTTCTTGGTGACCGCCACCAGCGTGCCGACATTGTCGAACAGGTCGACGAACAGGAAGACGAAGATGATCTCGGCCAGGGTCATGGCCATCGCCACCCCGCCTTTTCCACCGCCCAGATTCAGGGCGGCCGGAATATCGAGCTGGAAGGCGGTGGCCGACAGTTCGGCCAGGCTGTAGCCGCCGGGCGCGATCTTCGACAGGCCCATGAGCCAGCCCAGGGCGGCGACCAGCAGGATGCCGATCAGGATCGCGCCCTTGACCCGCCAGGCCATCAGGGCACCGATGATCACCAGACCCACGAGGGCCAGCACGGCTGTGGGCTTGGTCAGATCGCCCAGGCCCACCAGGGTGGCGGGATTGGCGACGATGACGCCGGCCTCCTTCAGGCCGATGAAGGCGATGAACAGACCAACCCCCGCCGCCACGGCCGAGAACAGCGGCCGGGGAATGGCCCCGACGATCAGTTGGCGGATGCCCGCGACGGTCAGCACCAGGAAGGCGACGCCGGACAGGAACACGCAGCCCAGGGCCGTCTGCCAGGGCACCCCCATGCCGATCACGACGGTGTAGGTGAAATAGGCGTTCAACCCCATGCCGGGGGCCAGGGCGATGGGATAGTTGGCGATCAGCCCCATCAGGATGCAGCCGATGCCGGCCGCCAGGCAGGTGGCGGCGGCCACGGCGGCCACCGGCATGCCCGCCTCGCCCAGGATCGCCGGGTTGACGATGACGATATAGGCCATGGTCAGGAAGGTCGTCAGCCCGGCCAGCGCTTCGGTGCGCAGGCTCGTGCCATGGGCCTTCAGGCCGAACTGCTTTTCCAGAAAACCCATACGCCAACCCCCGCTTTACCGTCGGAGTGTTGGCGGGCCGCTGCAGCGAAGGCAAGGCTTGGCGAGGCTTGAGGTCCCAGGGTCGCCCCCAGGGTGGCTCCGCGCCTAGTCCTTGGTCGGATCAGCCGCGTTCGGATCGCCATAGGTCAGGGAGACGAAGACGTCTTCCAGGTCGGGGTCTTCGGTAGCGATGTCCTTGATGCGCAGGCCCGTGGCGCGCACGGCGGCCAGCACCTGTTCGACGCTGGACTGGCCGGTGCGATACGAGACCGCGAATGCGCCGCCGGCCCGGATCTTTGTGTCGAAGCCGGCCAGGACAGGCGCGACGCTTACCGGCTCCTCGGGCGTGACCACCACGTTACGGCTGTCCATGCGCTTGAGCAGCGTCGCGGTCGGCTCGCAGGCCACCACCTCGCCGCGATTGACGATGGCGATCTGGTCGCACAGCTCCTGGGCTTCTTCGAGGTAATGGGTGGTCAGCACAATGGTGACGCCCAGCTCGTTGAGGCCTTTTACATAGGCCCACAGCTGACGGCGCAGTTCGACATCGACCCCGGCAGTGGGCTCGTCAAGGATCAGCACCGGCGGCTGGTGGACCATGGCCTTGGCCACCATCAGACGGCGCTTCATGCCGCCAGACAGCTGACGCACATAGGCATTGGCCTTGTCCGACAGGCCCAGCGCGCTGAGCAGTTCATCGGTGCGGCGCTCGCTCTTGGGCACGCCATACATGCCGGCCTGCACGTCCAGCGATTCGCGGGGCGTGAAGAACACGTCGGTGGCCAGTTCCTGGGGCACCACCCCAATGGCGGCGCGGGCGTCGCGCGGGCGCTGGTCGATGTCGCGGCCCCAGATCCGCACCGTGCCGCTGGTCTTGCGGGTCAGGCCGGCCAGGATGTTGATGAAGGTCGACTTGCCGGCGCCATTGGGCCCCAGCAGGCCGAAGATCGAGCCGCGCGGCACCTTCAGGTCGATCCCGTTCAGGGCGCGCTTTTCCGCAGAGGTCTTGGTGGCGGCGTAGGTCTTGAACAGCCCTTCGGCTTCGATGGCGTAGGCGGGCAGGTCCATGGAACGTCCAGACAGGTCCCAGGCGGGACAATACGGCAGGGAGAGCGCGCGGCTTGAATTGACGGCGGCGCGACAGGTCGCATAGGTATGCCTGCATCGCCGCCACGCCAAGGCCGCGTCCAGATTTCAAGGGTTTTTCCAACATGGCGCGCAAGGCCAAGACCGAAACCACGATAACTCCGACCGCCCTGGACGTCACCGTGACCGCCGTGGGCGCAGGTCCCGCGCCGGAGACCATCATGGTCCGCTCGCACCGCATCGCCTGCGACGGCGTCGGCGGGGCCCTGGGCCATCCGCGCGTCTGGCTGGAACTGGGCGAGGCCGGCTTTGTCGACTGCCCCTATTGCGACCGCCGCTTCGTGGCGGCCACGGCGGCAGGCCACGACGAGCACGAGCAGCTCGCGCCGGGCGTCTATGAAGGCGCCGGCGGCCACTAGGTCGTGACCGACGACAGCGCACCCTCCAATCGTGCCGCCAGCCTGGCCGAGGCCTGGGCGGCGGCGCAATGGCCGCATGAGGCGCCGGTGCTGCGCGCCATCGCCATGCCGTCCGACACCAATCCGGAAGGCGACATCTTCGGCGGCTGGCTGCTGTCGCAGATGGACCTGGCGGCGGCGTCCATCGCCTTTCACCGCGCGGCGGGCCGCTGTGCCACCATCGCCATCGACGGCATGACCTTCATCAGCCCGGTGTTCGTCGGCGACGAGGTCAGCCTGTTTGCGCGCGTCGTCCATACCGGCCGCACCTCGCTGAAGGTGCAGGTCGAGGCCTGGCGCCGCCGTCGCGACGGCGAGCAGGCCCACAAGGTGACCGAGGGCGTCTTCACCTTCGTGGCCATCGACGACAACCGCAAATCGCGGCCCCTGCCCTGAGCTTTGGCCTGATTTGGGGCCTGATTTGGGGCCTGATCTAGGGTTTCGGCTGGGCGGCCAGAATTTCCGTCCGCTCGGCGCAGCCCTTCAGGGTCTCGCCGGCGACCGACACCTGCGCGAAATAGCCATAGTCGCGGTCGGACATGCCGTCCGAGCAGGCACCAGGCGTCAGGCGCACCACCAGCCGGCCGGCGTCGGACTCCCAGACACCCTGCTCGCCGTCCAGCCGCACGCCCGGATTGGGGTTGCTGATCTCGGGATGGTCCGGGCGGGTCAGGGCAAGGCCTGCGGCGCGGATCTTCACGCTCCAGAACGGCTCGGTTCCGATGACATCGAAGTCGCCTGCATAGTCGGGCGCCGCCGAAGCCGGCGCATCGGCCGGGGCGGCGGCCTCTTCCGAGGCCCCCATCGGCCCCTGCCCGCAAGCCGCCAGGGTGAGGGCGAGAGCAAGCATGGCGGCGGTGCGAAACATGGAGCGGCTATCCCGGTCGGTGTCGGAGAGGCTAGACTCAGCCAGCATGACTCGGAAAGCCACCCGCACCTTCCTGGAATTCTTCGCTGGCGGCGGTATGGCCCGCATCGGCCTAGGGGAAGGCTGGTCATGCGCCTTCGCCAATGATTTCGACCCGGTGAAGGCAGCCACCTACCGCGCCAATTTCGCCGACGCAGAAGAGCACTTTCATGAGGGTGACGTCTGGGCCATGGCCCCCGATGCTCTGCCCACTGCGGACCTGGCCTGGGCCTCCAGTCCCTGCCAGGACTTCAGCCTGGCCGGGGCGCGGGCGGGGCTGAGCGGCGGGCGGTCCTCGGCCTTTTTCGGCTTCTGGAAGCTGATGCAGGCCCTGAATGCGCAGGGGCGCGGCCCTGACACGCTGGTCGTCGAGAACGTCGTCGGACTGCTGACCTCGCACGACGGACGCGACTTCACCGCGCTCTGCCAGGCCCTGGCCGACGAAGGCTATCGGTTCGGGGCTCTGGAGATCGATGCGGCGCGCTTTACCCCGCAATCGCGGCCCCGCGTGTTCGTGATCGCCACCCGCAAGCCGGTCGAGAGCCTGGGCGGCCCTAGCCCTTTCCAGACCCGCGCCGTCAAGGCAGCCCATGAGCGCCTGCCTGATGCGCTGAAGACCAGTTGGATCTGGTGGGGACTTGATGCGCCGCCCGCCCGCAACACCGACCTTGCCGCCCTGCTGGAACCCGACATCACCGCCCGCTGGAGTCCGCCGCAGCGGACCGCAGCCCTGCTGGCCCTGATGGCGCCGGCCCACCGGGCCGCCGTCGAGGTCCGCATCCACAGCGGCGAGCGCGCGGTCGGGGCGGTGTTCAAGCGGATGCGCAATGGCGAGCAGCGGGCCGAGGTGCGGTTCGACGGCCTGGCCGGTTGCCTGCGCACACCGCGCGGCGGCTCCTCGCGCCAGACCCTGCTGGTGATTGACGGTGGCGAGGTTCGCTCGCGCCTGATCAGCCCGCGCGAGGGCGCAAGACTGATGGGCCTGCCCGACGGCTATGCCCTGCCCGGCAGCCAGACGGCCGGCCTGCACGTGATCGGCGATGGCGTCGCGCCGCCCGTGGTGCGCTGGCTGGCAGAGCGCCTGCTGGAGCCCCTGGTCGATAGCAAATCTGCAAGCCTCGCCGCCGAATGACCCGCTGACAGGCAAAACCCCACGGCCTAAGGTGAGTTTAAACACGCCAACCTGAAGCGAGATCTTCCCATGGCCGAAGCCAACGCCCCCTATGATGCGGCTCGCTACAAGCGCGCAGGACGCGGCAAGATCTATGACTCGATCCTGGACACCATCGGCGACACCCCGCTGATCCGGCTTCCGCGCCTGTCGGCGCAGATCCAGCCCAAGGGCGAGGTCGTGGCCAAGCTGGAGTTCTTCAACCCGCTGTCGTCGGTCAAGGACCGGATCGGCGTGTCGCTGATCGAGAGCCTGGAAGCCCAGGGCCTGATCCAGCCGGGTGCCACCATCGTCGAGCCCACCAGCGGCAACACCGGCATCGCCCTGGCCTTCGTGGCCGCCGCCAAGGGCTACAAGCTGATCCTGGTCATGCCCGAGAGCATGTCGATCGAGCGCCGCAAGATGCTGCTGCTGCTGGGTGCCAAGCTGGAACTGACCCCGGCCGAAAAGGGCATGCGCGGCGCTGTCGCCCGCGCCCAGGAGATCATCGAGGCCACCCCCGGCGCGGTGATGCCGCAACAGTTCGAGAACGGCGCCAACCCGCTGATCCACCGTGTCTCGACGGCCGAAGAGATCTGGAATGACACTGCCGGCGCAGTGGACGCCGTGGTCTCGGGCGTCGGCACCGGCGGCACCATTTCCGGCGTCGGCCAGGTGCTGAAGGCCCGCAAGCCCGGCCTGAAGATGGTCGCGGTCGAGCCGGAAGCCTCGGCCGTGCTGTCGGGCGGCGCGCCTGGCCCGCACAAGATCCAGGGCATCGGGGCCGGCTTCGTGCCCGGCATCCTGGATCGTGGGGTGATCGACGACATCGTTCAGGTCAGCAATGACGACGCCTTCGCCATGGCTCGCCGCTCGGCCGCCGTCGAGGGCCTGCCGGTCGGTATCAGCTCGGGCGCGGCCCTGACCGCCGCCTTCGACCTGGCCCTGCGTGACGACTATGCCGGCAAACTGATCGTGGCGATCATCCCCAGCTTCGCCGAACGCTACCTGTCCACGGCCCTGTTCGAAGGGCTTTAAGCCTTGCGCGGCGTCGCCTCCGAAGGCGGAGCGACGCCGCTAACGTCCCATGATCACCGATGTCCATGACACGGCCAGGCGCTCGGCATTGCAGGCGCGACTGGCGATAGCGCTGGATCAGGCGGCCGCCGAGCGCGCGACTTCGGGCAGCACCTGACTGAGCGCGGCGTGAAGCTCCAAAGGATCGATCGGCTTGGCCACATGAGCGTTCATGCCGACGGCGAGGCATGAGTCCCAATCCTTCGACGTGGCCGAGGCTGTGACGGCGATCACCGGCGTATTGCAATTGGGACCGGCGTTCGCGCGCAGCGCCCTCGTAACGTCGCGCCCGTCCATGCCGGGCATGTAGAGGTCCATCAGGACCGCGTCGAACACCTCTGTGTGGAGAAGCTCGAGGGCTTCCTCGCCGGACTCGGCCAGGGTGGCCTCGATCCCAAACGGCTGCAGGACCAGTTCGATGGCCCGGCGATTGACCACATGGTCGTCGACCACCAGTACCCGCGCGCCTGCGATGGAGCTGGCTTCCGCGACAGGCCCAGGGGCCTCGGCCATATCCAGGGTCAGGGTCAGGGTGAAGGTCGCTCCCTCGCCCGGCGCGCTGACCGCTGTCAGGTCGCCGCCCATCATCCGGGCGAACTGTCGGCTGATCACCAGACCAAGGCCCGAGCCGCCGTGCTGGCGCACGATGGAGGCGTCCAGTTGCTCGAAGGGCGTGAACAGGCGCGGCAGCAAGGCCGGCGGGATGCCTGGACCGGTATCGACCACCGCCACGCTCAGCCGAGCGGTCAAGCCGTCGCTGTCGCAGAGCAGGCGCACGGTCACGTCGCCCTGCCGGGTGAACTTGACGGCGTTGGACAGCAGATTGTTGAGCACCTGACGCAGTCGCATGCCGTCGCCGGCCACCCAGCGCGGCATGTTGGCGACGCCCTCGACCCGCAGCCTCAGGCCCTTGCGGGCCGCCTCGGGTCGCCACAGGCGCAGGGTGTCGGCCAGGGTCTGGCGCAGATTGAACGGGGCCTTTTCAACCACCATGCGCCCCGCCTCAAGGCGAGAGAAGTCCAGCAGGTCATTGAGCAGGGTCCGCATCAGACCGCCCGCATCGGTGATCAGCTGGGCGTGGACCTTGGAACTGGCCTCGGGAACCTCGCTGTGCAGGCGGGCGGCGCCGGCCAGGATAGCGCTGATCGGCGTGCGCAGCTCATGACTGATCATCGCGACGAAGGCGGACTTGGCGGCGACGGCTTCCTCGGCTTCGTGGCGGCGCTGTTCAGCCTCGCGCTTGGCGTCGGCCTCGGCCTTGAGTGCGGCTGCAAGGGTTCGGCTCGCCACGGCGACCGAGGCCACCAGCAGCAGCGCCCCGAACCATAGGGCGTTGGCCAGGGGAGAGTCGGGATTGGCCGCCCTGCCGATAAACGGCACGATCATCAGATAGATCACGTGCGGCGCCGCCGCCGCCACGGTGGCCGACCTCAGACTGCCATTGACGACGATGACGTTCAGCAGGGCCCCGGCCAGCAGCATCGCGCCGAGACTGGGCGCGAACCGCTGGTGCGAGGCGAACAGTGGCAGAGCCAGGGCTCCGAAGATCGCCGAGGCGATGAACGGCGTCACCGCCATCGCAACACGTCGCCAGCGCGGCTGCGACACATCTGGATTGGCTGCAAACGGCTGCGAAACCCATAGCTCGATCCCTTGGGCCACGGCGTAGAGCACCGCCCACACCCAGACCCATTCCATATGAATGAAGACATCAAGAATAACCGCGATCATCGCGGCGGACCCCAGGCGCAGATAGATGTTGCTCCGCCGCAACACGGCTGCGCGCGCAAAATCCCTCTGCGATTGGTTCGCCTGCATCGGCGACTGTCCCCCGGCTGACCGCGTGTTCTTGTCCTGGTCGGACAGTCAAGCCGCCGAAGGATTAGGATGATATGAAAGAATGCCGTTCCGTCAATGGGCACCCCGTCGCGACACAGACGGGCGGAGAGCCAATTTCGTGGTAAAATCATCCCCCACAGAAGGCCTGAAGGGTGGAACGTGCCCGTTGGCGACTGGCGTCAGGGACGCGGGCCAAAGGCGCGGTCAAGATCGGCCGCGTCCACACCGTCGATCTCCAAGCGCTTGAGGCGGGCGGTCGCACCCGCCGCCAGGCGGATCGCCGAGCGAGGAACCTTCAAGGTCTTGGCGAGAAAAGCGATCAGGGCGGCGTTGGCCTCGCCCTCGACCGGTGCGCTGCTGACCCGGACCTTCAGATAGGGCCGGCCATCAGAGTCCAGCGCCCAGCCGTCCGCGCCGTCTCGCCCGCCGCGCGGGGTCAGGCGGACGGCCAGAAGCATGGATCAGCTAAAGAGATTCTGAAGGTACCTCTGAAGCACCGGTAGCAATCCGTTACCTCTGTCCGTCAGCCCGGTGATGATCAACAGCACGATAATCGCGCTGATATCGACGCCGCCTAGCGGTGGGATCAAACGCTGGAAGGGTCGCAATACAGGCGCCGTAACCCGATCCAAGAAACTCACCACCTGATAGGCGGCCGGGTTGCGCAGGTTGATCACCTCAAAGGCCACCAACCAGCTGAGGACCGCAGAGATGATGACTGCCCACCACAACAACTTGAGGAGAGAAATCACGATGAAGAAGACAAAGAAGATGATAGCGGCCATGGGTTTCCCGTCCGAGTCCTTCGCTTCTTGCCGCGCCTTGGGCCCGCTGGCAAGCGAAGCTCAACGCGCCGGCTTGACGCGGGCCACGCCCCGCCTTATTCCCGCGCTTCCTTGGGGCCGTAGCTCAGATGGTAGAGCGCCTCGTTCGCAATGAGGAGGTCAGGGGTTCGATTCCCCTCGGCTCCACCAAGGACCTCTTCCAAACTCAGGCCCATACTGTTCGTGCGGTTGCCGCAGACGGCCTGCTATGGCGTTCGTCGCGCAAGTTCATGCCTCGGCAGATCAGCAGCGCGTCATTCTGACGCAGCTGGCAGATTGAGCCGCCTCACGCGGCCCGCGACGTCACGCCGCAGCAAAGCCCCTTCACCGTTAACGGGATTTCCGGCTTCCGCGCCCATTGTCGCCGCAAGCGTTCGACAGAAATTCGCTGCGCGGGATGGCGAGAATGCACACCACCCTTAATCACGCTCCAGCCCTTCGCATGGCAGGGCGCGTGGCTGGACTTCTGGCCGGCCTGTCTGCTCTGGCGATGTCGGGCCCGGCCTTGGCCGAAGAGTCCGCCACCCCGGCTCTGGACCTGAGCATAGGCTACACCGCCGACCTGACGGGCGTTGTCGATGGCGGCCTGGCCCGGCGCGGTCGTCTGCTGGACAATCTTGAAATTGGCGCGGACCTGGACCTGGACAAGGCGTTCGGCTGGACGGGGGCGACGGCCCACATGCTGTTGCTCAACAACAGCGGTGGCATGCCCAATGACGATGCCGGCACAGCCCAGGGCGTCGACAATATCGAGGTCTCGCGCCACCGTACGCGCCTGTTCGAGGCCTGGGTGCAGCAGGACTTCGCCGGCGCGGCCGCGTCGGTTCGGGCCGGGCTCTATGACCTCAACAGCGAGTTTTATGCCAATGACAGCGCCGGCCTGCTGATCGCGCCGGCCTTCGGGATCGGCTCGGAGCTGGCCGCCACCGGAGCCAACGGCCCGTCGATCTTCCCGTCCACCGCCCTGGCCGTGCGGCTGAAGTGGTCGCCGCGCGAGGATCTCTATGTCCAGGCCGCCGCTTTGAACGCCTCGGCCGGCGTGCTGGGCGACCCGGACGGCATCGACACCTCGTTCCACGACGGCGCCCTGCTGATCGCCGAGGCGGGCTGGAGCGGCGCGGGCAAGATCGCCGCCGGCGCATGGCGCTATACCCGCCAGCAGGACGACATCCGTAAGGTGGACCTTGCGGGGGCCCCCGCCCATCGCGACGCCCAGGGCTTCTATCTGTTGGCCGAGCATCCCGTCGCCGGAAGCCCGGACGGGCCCCGCCGCGCCACCGCCTTCGCACGCCTGGGCGTGTCGGACGGCGACACGACCGATTTCGCCGGCGGCTGGCAGGCCGGCGTTCTGGTCGAGCAGCTGTTCGCCGGCCGTCCCGACAGCGCGCTCTCGTTCGGGATGAACCAGGCGTACTTCTCCGACAAGGCCCGCGCCAATGTGCTTGACGCGGGCGGGAGCCTGAAGCGGGCAGAGACCGCTTTCGAGCTGACCTATGCCGACACCTTCGGTCCGGTCACCGTGCAGCCGGACCTGCAGTATGTGATCGACCCGGCCGGCGACGCCGCCATCGGTCACGCCGTGATCGCCGCCCTGCGGATCAGCTTCGGTTTCTGAACAACTGCCACAATAACGCGCGAGCGACGTCGGAGCTGTTTCCTTCCTTCGCCGATGCCGCTACGACTGGCATATGACCACGACCGAATGCGGGCGGCGGCGCTTCTGGCTCCGTCGGACCCTGGGCCCCACCTGTTCTGTATGACGCTCCTGACTTGATCGGGCGAGCAGCCGCGCATGCGGCGATTGAACGGCTGCGGCCGTCGGCGACTTTCACGGAACATCCTTCATGACCACCACCACACCCGATTGGGCCCAGCGTTTCAGCCAGCGCATGAGCCGCGTCCGCGCCAGCGAGATCCGCGAGCTGCTGAAGCTGCTGGACCAGCCCGACATCCTGTCTTTCGCGGGCGGCATTCCCAACCCGATGCTGTTCCCCACCGAACGGGTCCAGGCCAGCTATGACGCCATCCTGTCCGACCCCGTGCAGGCGGCGCAGGCCCTGCAGTATTCGGTCAGCGAGGGCTATCTGCCCCTGCGCCAGTGGATCGCAGAACGCATGACCCGCGACGGCGTGCCGTGCGATGCGAACAACATCATGCTGACGGCCGGCTCGCAGCAGGCGCTGGACCTGCTGGGCAAGCTGTTCCTCAGCCAGGGCGATACGGTGATGGTGGCCCGGCCCACCTATCTGGGGGCTCTTCAGGCCTTCAACGGCTATGAGCCCGATTACTTGGATCTGCCAGAGGGTGCTCTGGAAGATCCTAGCTCGCTCCACCTTCCCTCGATGGAACAAGGCGCCCTGGGCTATTTCGTGCCCGACTTCGCCAACCCCACCGGCCAGAGCCTGACCCTGGCCGAGCGCGAAGCCCTGCTGGACCTGGCCGAACAGCTGGACATGACCCTGATCGAGGACGGCGCCTATCGCGAACTGCGCTTCACCGACCAGGCCCTGCCCACCCTTCTGGCGCTGGATATCGCCCGCTCGGGCTCCATCGAGGCGGCGCGGACGGTGTTCTGCGGCACGCTGTCCAAGACCCTGACCCCCGCCCTGCGGATCGGCTGGGTCTGCGGGCCAAGCGCGGTGATCGAGAAGCTGGTCCTGCTGAAACAGGGTGCCGATCTGCACGTCTCGACCATCAACCAGATGGTCGCCTACCGCGCTGTCTCGGAAGGCTACGAACAGCACCTGGGCCTGCTGCGCAACACCTATGCGGCGCGCGCGCGCACCCTGTTGTCGGCCCTGGAGCGGCACATGCCCAAGGGCGTCAGCTGGACAACCCCGCAGGGCGGCATGTTCGTCTGGGTGCGCCTGCCCGAGGGCATGGACGGCAAGGTGCTGCTGGAACGGGCCCTGGCTGAGGAGCGCGTGGCCTTTGTGCCGGGCGAGCCGTTCTTCGCCGAGGTTCCCACCGCCAACGCCATTCGCCTCAGCTACTCCCTGCCCGGCGACGAGCAGATCGAGGACGGCGTAGCGCGGCTGGGTCGCCTGATCGCCCGCATGGCCTGAAACGGAAAAGGGCTCCCCGGTCACCCGGAGAGCCCTTGTCGGTTAGGCCTGAGCCGAAGATCAGAACTCTTCCCAGTCTTCCTTGACCGCGACGGCAGCCGAACTGCGGCCTGGTCGAACGGCGGTGACCGGGCGTGAGCGCTGCACTGGCGCAGCCGGCACCCTCACCGTCGCCGAAACGCCTTCATCCACCTTGAAGCGACCGACCAGACTGGCCAGTTCACTGGCTTCGCCCTTCAGGGCGTGGGTCGCAGCGGTGGCCTGCTCGACCATGGCGGCGTTCTGTTGCACCACCTGGTCCATCTGATTCACCGCGATATTGACCTCTTGCAGGCCCGTGGACTGCTCGTTGGCCGAGGCGGCGATCGCATTGACCAGGGTGTCGATCGAAGCGACCTGATCCACAATCCGTTGCAGGGCTTCGCCGGTCTGACCGACCAGATTGACGCCCGCGCCGACCTGTTGGGTCGAGGTCGAGATCAGGATCTTGATTTCCTTGGCGGCGTCGGCAGAGCGCTGGGCCAGGGCCCGCACTTCCTGGGCGACGACGGCGAAGCCGCGACCGGCCTCACCCGCACGGGCCGCCTCAACGCCGGCGTTCAGGGCCAAAAGGTTGGTCTGGAAGGCGATCTCATCGATGACGCCGATGATGTTGCCGACCTTCTGCGAAGAGCCCTCGATCTCGGTCATGGCCGAGACAGCCTGGCTGACGATCTCGCCCGAGCGCTGGGCGTCGCCGCGCGCGGCGGCCACAACCTGTGAGGCTTCCTTGGCACCGGCGGCGGTCTTGCGGACCGTGGCGGTGATCTCGTCCAGCGCCGCAGCGGTCTCTTCCAGGCTGGCGGCCTGTTGCTCGGTCCGGCGCGACAGGTCATCGGAAGCCTGGGCGATCTCGTCGGCCCCGGCGCTGACGCCGCCGGTGGTGCTGGAGATGCTCTTCATCGCATCCTGCAGACGGCTGGCAGCGGCGTTGAAGTCGGTCTTCAGTTGCTGGGCCTTGGGTGCGAAAGCCACGCTGATGCGATGAGTCAGGTCGCCGCTGGCCAGACGATCCAGGGCTTCGGCCAGGGCACCGATGGTCACAGCGTCGGCCTGTGCGTCGGTAGCCTTGTCAGCCTCGTGCTCGGCCCGCTCACGCTCGGCCTGGGCGCGCTGGTGAGCCGAGTCAGACTCCAGGCGTTCCTTGGCGATGGCGGCTTCCTTGAAGGTGGTGACGGCGGCAGCCATCTGGCCGATTTCGTCCCGGCGGCCCGCAGCAGGCACGTCGACCGTGTGGTCGCCCGAGGCCAGGCGGCGCATGGCGGCGGTCATGGCGGCGACCGGCGCAGCGATGCCACCACTCAGCAGCAGTCCGCCGCCGATGGCGATGGCCACCGTGATCAGGATGCCGATGGCCAGGGTCAGGGTCGAGGCCGCCGAGGCCTTTTCCTGAGCGGCCGCCTCGGCGGCGAGAACGCCTTCAGCATCCTTCACAATGGCTTCAATAGCGTTTTCGACAGGCTCCACGGCCTTGTCGGCGACGCCGTCATGCTTGACCAACTCGACCGCCTGAGGCCGGGTCGCGGGATCAGCGCCGAGGATCTCGCCCGGCTCAATGGCCTGCTTGCGGAAATCGGCGTAGGCGGCCTCAACGGCGGCGATGCGATCCAGGCTGGCCTTGTCGCCGTCGGCCAGGGTCTTGAGCTCCTGCAGGGCCGCCAGGAACTTGGGCTTGTGAGCCTCTTCGAGGCGCTTGACGTAGTAGTCATCGCCCGAAAGCAGGAAGC
This sequence comes from Caulobacter sp. AVps18, assembly GCF_058681425.1. Classification (NCBI taxonomy): domain Bacteria; kingdom Pseudomonadati; phylum Pseudomonadota; class Alphaproteobacteria; order Caulobacterales; family Caulobacteraceae; genus Caulobacter; species Caulobacter sp. AVps18. The sequence goes on along the minus strand of NZ_CM178737.1, from coordinate 1,721,321 downwards.
CGCGCAGCGAGTTCTCCTGCCGCGTCAGGCGGAAAGCAGCCGTATCGGCCGCGCGAAGCGACTCGTAGGCCCGCCCGGTCCTGGAAACCGACTCTTCAAAACCCGCCTTGTTGGCATAGAGCGCGCCGCCCATGAGCATGATGGTCGCGAGCATGACGGCGAAGACGGCCATCAATTTATGCGGGATTTTCAGGTCGCCAAACGACACGGCCACTCTCCAGAGTTTAACTGCGCAGCGCCGAAACCTTAAGTAACGCAGGTAGTTAACCTGAAGAGCCAAGGCGCGCGCTCGGCCTAGCTGTGCCGCTCCAGCCCCTTCCAACCCATTAACTGCATTGTGGCAGAGTGTCGCATTTTCGACCTTTCAGCCTCTTTTTTGCTCAGTGGGCCTCATCCCAATTGCAGGCCGCCCGCGCCTCTACCGTGAGGGGAACTGCGATGGCGACGGCGGGTGCGGCGGCGTTTTCCATCACTTGGCGGGCCACGGCGCAGGTCGCCTCGGCCTCGGCTTCCAGGGCCTCGAAGACCAGTTCGTCGTGGACCTGAAGCAGCATCTTCGAACTCAGACCCGCCGCCTTCAGGGCATCAGGCATCCGCACCATCGCCCGGCGCATCACATCAGCCGCCGCGCCCTGGATCGGAGCATTGATGGCCGCGCGTTCCGAAAACTGCCGCTGGGCCGCCGACTTGGAATGGACTTCGGGGATGTTGATCTTGCGGCCGAAGATCGTGGTCACATAGCCATGCTCGCGCACGAAGGCCTTGGTGGCGTCCATATAGGCCTGGATGCCGGGAAAGCGCTCGAAATAGGTCTTGATATAGGCCCCGGCCTCGCCCTGGCCGATACCCAGCTGGTTGGCCAGGCCGAAAGCCGAGATGCCATAGACGATGCCGAAATTGATCGCCTTGGCCCGGCGACGCACGTCGCTGGGCATGCCCTCGATGGGCACCCCGAACATTTCCGACGCCGTCATGGCGTGGATGTCGAGACCCTCCTGGAAGGCCTTCTTCAGCTGAGGGATGTCGCCGATATGGGCCAGCAGACGCAGTTCGATCTGGCTGTAGTCGGCGCTGATCAGCACCTTGCCCGGCGCGGCCACGAAGGCCTTGCGGATCTTGCGGCCTTCCTCGGTGCGGATCGGGATGTTCTGCAGGTTGGGATCCGACGACGACAGCCGCCCCGTCGTGGTCGCCGCCAGGGCGTAGGAGGTATGGACCCGCCCGGTCGAGGGCGCGATGGCGGCGATCAGGTTGTCGGTATAGGTGCCCTTGAGCTTGGACAGCTGGCGCCAGTCCAGCAGCACGCGCGGCAGCTCGTGCTCCAGGGCCAGGGCTTCCAGCACATCGCTGTCGGTGGACCATTGGCCGGTGGCGGTCTTCTTGCCGCCCTTCAGGGCCATTTCGCCAAAGAGGACGTCACCCACCTGCTTGGGGCTGCCCAGGTTGAACGGGTGGCCGACCAGTTGCTGCGCCTTGGCCTCGAAATCGGCCATGCGCAGCGAGAACTCGTTGGAAAGCCGGCGAAGGGTCTCGGGATCGACACGGATGCCTTCGTTTTCCATCTGGGCCAGCACCGGCGGTAGCGGGCGCTCCAGCGTCTCATAGACCGTCAGCAGCCCCTTGGCCGCCAGCTGGGGCTTGAGAACATTGTAGAGCCGCAGGGTGACGTCGGCGTCCTCGGCGGCATAGGCCGTGGCTTCCGTCAGGCCCACATGCTTGAAGCTGATCTGGCTCTTGCCCGTGCCCGCCACCTGCTTGAACGGGATCGGCTTGTGGCCCAGCCACAGCTCCGACAGCTCATCCATGCCGTGGCCGTGCAGACCGGCCTCCAGCACATAGCTGATCAGCATGGTGTCATCGACCGGCCCGACCTGCACCCCGTAGCGCGACAGGACGGCGAGGTCGTACTTGCCGTTCTGGGCCACTTTCAGCACCGCCGGGTCTTCCAGCATCGGCTTCAGCGCGGCGATGGCGGCGTCCAGCGGGATCTGCTCCAGGCTGGCGGCGGTCTCGAAGGCCAGGCCCTCGGCCTTCTCCTCGTGGGCCAGCGGAATGTAGCAGGCCTCGCCCGGCGCAAGGGCCAGCGACACGCCGACCAGGCCGGCCGTGGCCGAACCCAGGGCGTCGGTCTCGGTGTCGAAGGCGACGACGCCCTTGGCCTTGGCCTTGGCGATCCAGGCCGTGAGGGTGTCGAGGTCGCGGACGCAGGCATAGGCGGTCGTGTCGATCGCCACGGGCGCGGCCACCGGATTGGCCGCCGCCCGCGCAGCCGCACCCATATAAGAGACACTCGAGACCGGCGCGCTGGGGGCAGCCGAGGGCGGACGGTCCAGGCTGCGCGGCGAGGCCGAGGCATTGCCGTCGCCCACCCGGCGGGCCAGGGAGCGGAACTCCATCTGCTCCAGGAACGCCGCCAGCACGGCCTTGTCCGGCTCGCGCACGGTCAGGTCGCTGATCGGTTCGGGCAGCGGCGTATCGCAGTCCAGCTGCACCAGCTGGCGCGACAGCCGGATCTGGTCGGCGAATTCGATCAGAGTCTCGCGGCGCTTGGGCTGCTTGATCTCGCCGGCCCGGGCCAGCAGCGTATCCAGGTCGCCATACTCGTTGATCAGGGCTGAGGCGGTCTTGATGCCGATGCCGGGCGCGCCGGGCACGTTGTCGACGCTGTCGCCGCACAGGGCCTGAACGTCGACGACCTTTTCCGGATAGACGCCGAACTTCTCGAACACCTGTTCGCGGTCGATACGCACGCCCTTCATGGGGTCGTACATCGACACCCCGTCACCGACGAGCTGCATCAAGTCCTTGTCGGAGCTGACGATCACCGTCTCGCCGCCCTGTTCGCGCATGCGGCAGGCATAGGCGGCGATCAGGTCATCGGCCTCGTAGCCGGCCAGTTCGATGGCCGGGACGCCAAAGGCCAGGGTCGCCTCGCGCACCAGCGGAAACTGCGGGATCAGGTCTTCCGGGGCCGGCGGACGATGGGCCTTGTACTGGTCATAGAGTTTGTTTCGGAACGTCTTTTCCGAATGGTCCCAGATCACCGCCAGATGGGTTGGCGCATCGCCCTGCATGTCGCGCAGCAGCTTCCACAGCATGTTGCAAAAGCCCTGCACCGCACCCACCGGCAGGCCGTCGCTCTTGCGGGTCAGCGGCGGCAAGGCGTGGTAGGCGCGGAACAGATAGGCCGAACCATCGATCAGAAAGAGGCGCACGGCGGTGCCCTCTGTCGAGGGGCGAGCGGAGACGGCTTCGGAATCGGGCGCGGCGATATCGGTCATGGCCCGACCATAAGCCGCCGGGCACGGCCTGCAAAATGCTTCCGGCGCGGCGGCGCCCTCAGACCTTCACGATCCAGCGCCGCTTGTGCATATAGGCCAGCACCGCCCACAGCAGGGCGATGAACACCGCCACAGGGATAAAAGCAGCGGTCCTGGTCCCGATGATCGGCGCGGCGGCGTCATAGGGGATTTTCAGGATCTGCGCGGTCAGCATGATCGACGCCAGCTGGTGCAGCACATAGGCGAAGATCGCATTGACCCCGAAGTCGGTCATGAACGCGGTGCCGGGGACCTTCCACGCCTTCACGTCCAGCATCTGGTGCAGGCCGGCCAGGAGCAACAGGGTCGCGCCGGTGGAGACCAGCACATAGCTGCTGGTCCACAGGTCCTTGATCACCGGAAACACCACCGCCCAGGCCAGGCCCGCAATCAGAAGTCCCAGCCCGGCCAGGGCCAGGCCGCGGGCACCGCGCCGGGCGGCCAGCCATTCGCCGGCCGCCACGCCGATCAGGGCCTGGGCAATGGCCGGCAAGGTTCCCAGCAGGCCTTCGGGATCGTAGCCCATCGGCCCCTTGACGTAGTTGTGGACGCCCAGCACCGCGCGATCCAGCCAGGCCACCAGGCTGGCACCCGGCGTGGCCAGGCTGGCGGCACCGTCCGGCGAGGGCAGCAGGCACAGCGGCCAGTAGAGCAGCAGCAGGCCGGCGGCGATGGCCAGGCGCGTGCGCGGGCCGGCGGTTCGATACAGGATGGCGGCGGCCAGAAAGGCCAGGGCAATGCGTTGCAATACGCCCATCGGGCGGAAGTCCACGCTGCCCGGCGTCGCCAGCCAGTAGAGGTTGCTGACCAGCAGGCCCAGCAGGATCAGGCGGCCCGCGCGCACCAGCAGCCGGCGCAGCCCCGCCGCATTCAGAGCGCGCTCGGCGACCGGCGTGGCCAGGGGGATCGAGACCCCGGTCATCACGATAAAGGCGGGAAACACCGCATCGGCCAGGGTGAAGCCGGCCCAGCGGGCGTGCATCAGGACCGGAAAGACGTCGTAGCCGCTGACATAGTGAACATAGGCGGCGCTGTTGACGAGGATCATGCCGACGATGGTCAGGCCGCGCAGGACATCCAGCGAGGCCAGCCGGGGTGGCCGGGTGATCCCCGCATCAAAGGCCATGGCCTATTCGCCGTCCTCGAGGGTGCGGGCTTCCTCGGGCAACATGATCGGCACGCCGTCACGGATCGGATAGGCCAGCTTGGCCGTGCGGCTGACCAGCTCGCCCCGGGCGCGGTTGTAGTCCAGCGGGGCGCGGGTAACCGGGCAGACCAGCACCTCCAGCAGGCGCGGATCGATATCGACAGGCGGCGGAGCGGGAGCTGTGGTCATGAAAACTCCTTAGCCGCAGGCATCGCTATTGAATAGAGGCCGGCTCATCGTCGTCCCCGCCGGCGGCGTCGATCTCGAGCAAGGCCACCAGGGTGGCGCGCCGGTCGGCGATGGTCGGGGCCTCCAGCAGCGCCTGCTTCTCCATGGCGTCGAACGGCAGGGCCATGGACAGGCTGTTGATCAGGGCGTCGGAGGGCGCGTTCTCGGCGCTGGTCCAGTCGATGGCCAGGCCCCGATGCTCCAGATAGCGCCGCAGGGCCGCCAGCAGGGGCGCCGGATCGGCTCCACCGGTAGAGCCACCCAGGTCGTCGCGCAGGTCAGCCTTGAACGGTGCGAAATCGGCCCGCACCTGACGATAGGGCGTACGCACCGGCAGTTCGGCCCCGGCCCGGAACCGGCACAGGCCGCTCAGGGTGATCAGATAACGGCCATCGCTGGTCTCCGCAAAGCTCGTGATCCGCCCCGCGCAGCCGATCGGCGCCAGGGCAGGATTGTGCTCGTTGCCCTCGACGTAAAGCCCGCGCGTCTGGATGATGCCGATGACCCGCTCGCCGGACATGGCGTCATCCAGCATGTTGAGATAGCGCGGCTCGAAGATATTGAGCGGGAGCTGCCCGCCGGGCAGCAGCAGCACCCCGTCCAGCGGGAACACCGGGATCACCAACGGCAGGTCGCTGACCTTGCGAAAGACGCCCGGCATCGGGAGCTCCTAGCTGAACAGGATGGAGGACAGGCGCTTGCGTCCGGCCTTGGCGACGTCCGACATCGCGCCTGCCGCCTCGAACACCGTCAGCAGCTGCTTGCGCGCCGCATCGTCATTCCAGGTCCGGTCGCGGGCGATGATGACCAGCAGATGGTCCGAAGCCTCCTGCAGGTGACCGGCACCGGCCAGGGCCTTGGCCAGCTCGAACCGGGCCTCGTGATCGTCCGGATCGGCGGCCAGGCGCGCCTCGAACGGCGCGGTCTCCGATGGCGCGTCGGCGGCCAGGGCCAGGGCGGCGCGAACGCTTTCCAGGTCTGGATCCTTGGCGTTGTCGGGGGCCATGGCGGCGATCTCGGCGGCGTGTTCCAGGTCTCCGCTGTCGAGATAGCAGCGGGCCATGCCGCCGATGGCCTTCACGTTCGTCGGGTCCAGTTGCAGGGCCTGGGCGAAGGCCTGGGCCGCGCCGCCGATATCGCCCAGGTCCAGCGACTCGCGTCCCATGGCCAGCAGGGCGTCCATCTCGCTTTGGGCCGGAGGGCCGGAGACGCGGGCGATGAAGGCCTTGATCTCGCTCTCGGGCAGAGCGCCCTGAAAGCCGTCGACCGGCTGGCCGTTGACGAAGGCATAGACCGTAGGGATCGACTGCACGCGCAGTTGGCCCGAATAGCCCGGGTTCTTGTCGACATCGATCTTGACCAGCTTGACCGCGCCGCCCGCTGCGGCGACCGCCTTTTCCAGGGCCGGGGTCAGCTGCCGGCACGGGCCGCACCATGTGGCCCAGAAGTCGACGATAACGGGCTGGGTCTTGGACGCCTCGATGACATCGGCCATGAAGCTGGCGTCCGTGCCATCCTTGATGTGCGCGCTTTTTCCACCGGCTTGAATGGGGGCGGGCTTTTCGCCGATCAGGCTCATCGGAAGTCTCTCATACAGGTCGCAACGCGTTCACCGGCAAGATGGTCCCTTGAGGCGACAACCGCAATCGCCGGTCTCGCTATTCCACCACCGCCATCGCCGCGAAATCCACGATCATCGGCGTCACGCCCAGCGCGGCCAGGAACGCGCGCAAGCCTGCCTGGCTGAGCGCCGTGGTGGCGTTGTTGGCCAGGGGGTGGAAGTTGACCGGGTCGGCCTCGGCCAGGGCCGCATCCAGCACGAAGCGCACGCGATGGTCGATGTCGTTGATCAGGCCAAGAGCCGTGACCGAACCCGGCGTCACGCCCAGGGTCTCGACCATCAGGGCTTCCGACCCGAACGACAGCCGGGCCGAGCCGATCACCGTATGCAGGCGCTTGAGATCAATCACCGTCTCGCCCAGGGCCGAGATCAGCCAGAGCTGGCCCTTGGCGTCCTTGAGGAACAGGTTCTTGGTGTGGCCGCCGGGCATGGCCGCCTTGATGTCCAGCCCCTCTTCCACCCGGAACACCGGCGGATGATCGAGCGTGGCATGGGCGATGCCGTGGGTGTCGAGGAAGGCGAAAAGGTCGGCTCTGGTCTTCATGCGAAGGCTTTTAGGGGCATGCACTTCCGCCTCCAACCCTGACATCGCTCTCCCCGGCGAAAGCCGGGGCCCAGATCGAGCCACGAGCCGAGGGGGCTAAGGCCAGGCCGGCTGGCGCGATCACTTAAACCTCTCCGGATGAATCTGGGCCCCGGCTTTCGCCGGGGAGAGCGGGTGGGGGCATGGGGCGCTGGACGCGCGGACCTTCACGGCGCTAGACCTGAGCCTAGGGTCTAGGAAAACAGGAAGACGAGAGCGGCATGGAACTGGAGTGCTATCCCACCGAGAACCGCCCGCCGGAAATCGTGCCGGGCCGTCCGCAGCGGGCCTGGATGGACCATTTCGCCGACCGCCACCCCTATCGCTGCCTGCCCCTGTCGATGGCCAACACCTCGGGTTGGGAAATTCTATGTCCGGTCGGCTTCTCGATGAGCTGGGACGGCGGCGCGCATCAGGACTGCATAAAGTTCCAGCCCGACCACCCCTATCCGGGCTTTACGGATTTTGTGAAGTCGCACTTCTCGCGCGGCACCGTCACCTTCCATACCGGCTATCTGTTCCGCACCCCGCCGGGCTGGTCGATCCTGACCATGGGGCCACCCAACCACATCAAGGACGGCATCCAGCCCCTGGCGGGCCTGGTCGAGACCGACTGGCTGCCCTTCCCCTTCACGATGAACTGGCTGTTCACGCGCCCCGGCACGGTGCGCTTCGAAAAGGGCGAGCCGTTCTGCTTCATCATGCTGATGCAGGACAAGCAGATGGACAACGTCCAGCCGGTGATCCGCTCGATGAACAGCAATCTGGACCTGCGCCGCCAGTACGATGTGTGGGCCGAGAAGCGCAGCGAGTTCAACAGCCTGATCTTCAAGCGCGATCCCGAGGCCACCAAGGAGGCCTGGCAGCGGTTCTACTTCAAGGGCGAATATCCTGAAGAGGTGAAGGCCGAGGCCCCCAGCCACCACGTCAACAAGCGCCGCCTTAAGGCCCCCAAGCTCGGATGAAGGCATGAAGCGGGTCCTGTTCGTCTGCAGTCAGAACAAGTTGCGCAGTCCGACTGCCGAGCAGGTCTTCTCGACCTGGGAGGGGATTGAGGTCTCCTCCGCAGGCCTCAACAATGACGCCGTCGAGCCGCTCACCGGCGAGATGGTCGCGCAGGCCGACATCATTTTCGTGATGGAAAAGGCCCATCGCAACAAGCTGGGGCGCCGCTTTCGGGCCCAGCTGAAATCGGCTCGCGTCATCTGCCTGGATATCCCGGACGACTACGATTTCATGGACCCGGAGCTGATCCGGTTGCTTGAGGCGCGGGTCCCGAGGTTCCTGCCCACCCGCTGACTTCCCGACCAGAGAACTCTGCTTGACAGAGCTTACTCATAGGCGCTAACTCTGAAATGCAGAGCGCTCTGATTTCTGCAACAGGAGAGCCCCATGGCTATGACCCCTACCGAGGCAGCCGCTGCGCTGTCGGATATTGAAACCACCACGCGCCGGGGCATGACCCTGCGCGGCTACCGCATCGGCGGCCCCATCCTGATGATGTGGTCGGTCATCTGGGCCATCGGCTATCTGTCGATGGGGCTGCTGCCGCCCCAGTATGGCGGCCTGGTCTGGCTTCCGCTGGACGTTGTGGGCATCGTCGGCAGCATCCTGCTGTCGCGCAGCGCGCCGCCCAGCGCCCTGGGCACCCAAGGCAACAAGACCATGGCCTGGCGGATGCTGGGCGGCATGGCCGCCACGCTGGCCTTCATCACGGCTGTCTTTTCGGTGTTCCAGCCGACAGACCCCGCCGTATTCATGGCCTTTCCCGGGCTCTTGATCGGCGTGATCTATGCCTTGATCGGCTGCTGGGTGGCGCCCCGCTACATCGTCATCGGGGCTGTGATGTTCGTCCTGACCCTCGTCGGCTTCTTCGCCTTCAAGCCCTGGCTCGCCTTCTGGATGGCCTCGGCCAGCATCGCCCTGTTCGTCAGCGGCCTGTGGCTGAGGAAGGCGTGAGCATGGCCGAGTCCGAAGACCTGCTGCACCAGCCCCTGCGGCTGAAGATCATGGCCGCCCTCTATGCCGAGCGCGATGTCGAGCCGCTGGACTTCCCGCGCCTCAAGGCCATCAGCCAGGCCACCGACGGCAATCTGGGCAGCCACCTGACCACCCTGGAAAAGGCCGGCTATGTCACCCTGGAGAAGGACTTCGTCGGCAAGCGCCCGCGAACCCGGGTGGCCCTGACGCTGGAGGGCCGCCGCGCCTTCCGCCGCCACGTCGACTATCTGCGCGCCCTGGTCGAGGGGGTGGACGAAAACGAGGCCTGACCGGCCAAACCCGTCCAAAGTCCGGGTTGATCGCCGCTGGCGGTTGGCCCGGACGGTCGGACTGGCTAAGGTCGCGCCACCATCCTCAACCCGACCGAGACCTTGATGACCAAGCTGATCGACCTTGCCGGCTTTCTGGCCGCAGAACCCGCCGACGCCGCCCTCAAGGACCTGATCACCGTGATCGCCGGCTCGTGCGGTCAGATCAGCAAGGTCGTGGCGTCGGGCGCGATCAGCGGCAGCCTGGGTGCCGCCGGCCAGGTCAATGTGCAGGACGAAGAGCAGAAGAAGCTCGATATCATCACCAACGACATGCTGCGCGACGTGCTCAAGGCCTGCCCCGCCGTGGCCGGCCTCGCCTCCGAAGAGCTGGACGAGATCGAAACCACCGGCCGTTCGGGCGGCTATCTGGTCACCTTCGATCCGCTGGACGGCTCCAGCAATATCGACGTCAACGTCTCGGTGGGCACGATCTTCTCGGTGCTGCCCGCGCCCGCCGCCGGTATCCCGACCGAGGCCGACTTCCTGCAGCCCGGCCGCAATCAGGTCGCGGCCGGCTACGCCGTCTATGGCCCGCAGACCATGCTGGTGGTCACGCTTTCGGAAAAGGTGGTCGGCTTCACGCTTGACGCCGACGGTGCCTGGCTGCTGACCCACGAGACCCTCGCCATCAGCGCCGATACGGCCGAGTTCGCGATCAACATGTCCAACCAGCGCCACTGGGCACCGTCCATTCAGGGCTATGTGCAAGGCTGCGTGCAGGGCAAGGACGGCCCGCGCGGCAAGAACTTCAACATGCGCTGGGTCGCCTCGATGGTGGCCGACGTCCACCGCATTCTGATGCGCGGCGGCATTTTCCTCTATCCGTGGGACGCTCGCGAACCCGACCGCGCCGGCAAGCTGCGCCTGCTCTATGAGGCCAACCCGATGTCGCTGATCGTCGAACGGGCGGGCGGCAAGTCGACCACGGGCACGACCCCAATCCTCGACCTGCAACCCACCAAGCTGCACGAGCGCGTGCCGGTGGTGCTGGGCTCGGCCAACGAGGTCGACCAGGTCAAGGCGGCGATGGAAGCCTGAGTGGGGACGGCGACGGGCGTGCCCGGCGATCGCTCGCCGGAGTGCCACGCCCGCTCTGTAAAGACCCGTGCCAGTGATCGGCCTTAAACCCGGTCAGACAGCGGCCCTGTTCTTCAGCAGGTCATCGACCACTGACGGATCGGCCAGGGTCGAGGTGTCGCCCAGGCTGGAGAGTTCGTTCTCGGCGATCTTGCGCAGGATGCGGCGCATGATCTTGCCGGATCGGGTCTTGGGCAGGGCCGGCGCCCATTGCAGGACATCGGGGGCCGCGAACGGACCGATCTCCTGTCGCACCCAGAGGATCAGGGCCTTGCGCAACTCTTCGCTGGGCGTCTGGTCGGCGTTCAGGGTGACATAGGCATAGACACCCTGACCCTTGATGTCGTGCGGATAGCCGACCACGGCGGCCTCGGCGACGGTGGGGTGGGCCACCAGGGCGCTCTCGATCTCGGCCGTGCCCAGGCGGTGACCCGAGACATTGATCACGTCATCGACCCGGCCGGTGATCCAGTAGTAACCGTCCTCGTCGCGGCGGCAGCCGTCGCCGGTAAAATACTTGCCCGGATAGGCGCTGAAATAGGTCTCGAAGAAGCGTCCGTGGTCGCCATAGACGGTGCGCATCATGCCCGGCCAGCCATCGGTGATCAGCAGGTTGCCCTCGGTCGCGCCGTCCAGAATAGCCCCCTCGGCATCGACCAGTTGCAGCTTCACGCCAGGCAGGGGCTTGGTGGCCGAGCCGGGCTTCAGCGCCGTCGCGCCCGGCAGGGGCGAGATCAGGGCGGCACCGGTTTCGGTCTGCCACCAGGTGTCGACGATCGGAAGTTTCTCCTTGCCGACCACGCGGTGATACCAGAGCCAGGCCTCGGGATTGATCGGTTCGCCGACGCTGCCCAGCAGCCGCAGGCTGGACAGGTCGTTCTTCAGGACGTGCTCGTCGCCCTCGCGCATCAGGGCCCGCAGGGCGGTGGGGGCGGTGTAGAAGATCTCGACCCTGTGCTTGTCGATCACCTCCCAGAAGCGGCTGGGGGTCGGATAGTTCGGCACGCCCTCGAAGATCAGGCTGGTCCCGCCATTGGCCAGCGGCCCATAGACCACATAGCTGTGGCCGGTGACCCAGCCCACATCGGCGGTGCACCAGAACACCTCGCCCTTCTTTCCTGAAGAGGAGGCCCGGTAGTCGAAGATCACCTCATGCGTCCAGGCGGCCCAGGTCAGATAGCCGCCGGTGGTGTGCAGCACCCCCTTGGGCTTGCCGGTCGAGCCTGAGGTATAGAGGATGAACAGCGGGTCTTCAGCGTTCATCGGCTCGGGCTCGCAGGTGGACGAGACGCTGTCCATGACATCGTCCCAGACCACGTCGCGGTGACGCATCAGCGGCACGTCGGCGCCGGTCCAGCGCACCATCAGGACCTTGCTCACCCAGGGACAGTGCTCAAGCGCCTTGTCGATATTGGCCTTCAGCGGCACGCGCTTGCCGCCGCGCTTGCCCTCGTCGGCGGTGATCACGAAGTGCGAGGCGCAATCCTGGATGCGCCCGGCGATGGCGTCGGGCGAGAAACCGCCGAACACCACCGAGTGGACGGCGCCGATCCGGGCGCAGGCCAGCATGGCGACAGCCGCGATCGGGATCATCGGCAGGTAGATCGTCACCCGGTCGCCCCTGCGCACGCCCTGCACCTTGAGGACGTTGGCCATACGGCAGACCTGCTCGTGAAGCTGGCCATAGGTCAGGGTCGAGGAAACCCCGGGCTCGTCCCCCTCGAAGATCAACGCCACCTCGTCCTTGCGGTGCGGCAGGTGGCGATCCAGGCAGTTGACGCTGACGTTCAGCACCCCGTCGGCGAACCAGCGGATGCGGAAGTCATCCTTGGCGAACGACACGTCCTTGATCTGGGTGGGAGCCTTGATCCAGTCCAGGCGTGCGGCCATGTCACGCCAATAGCCCTCCGGATCGGCCTCGACGCGGGCCAGGGCCGCCTCATAGGCGGCGGCGTCCATATGGGCCCTGACGGCCCAGTCTTCAGGAACCGGATAGGTCGTCGGGGTCGCAGCGGGCGAGAGCTTGGCCAGCGTGTCGGGCATGATGCGGATCCAGGTCCTGGAAAAGAGGTCTTGGGAAGGCGGAGGATCAGAAGCCGGCGGTGAGCGGAATGGTCTCAGGACCGCCGGTCGCGTCGACAACGGCGTCGTTGCCGAAGTTGAGCCCGAGATTCAGCAAAACGCCGGCCGGAGCTGTCCCGACCATCAAGCCCGTCATGCGCATCGCGTCTGCTCCCTGCCCATCTGTCGTGGGTTGAGGCAGACAAGAGGCCGTCGGCTGGCTGAGCGCCATTAGCCGTTGGTCGAGTCTCGACCAAAGTCGAAGTCTGGGCTCGACGCGAGGACAGATCCCGAAGACAATTGGCAAAAGGCCGCACGACAAGGTCTGGCAGGGGATTCCATGGGTCGCGTCGTCATCGCAGACGATCATCCGCTATTGCGCGAGGCGCTGAGGGCGGCTGTCCTGCGCGCTGTTCCCGGCGCGGCCTTGACGGCGTGCGCGAGTCTGGCGGCGGCGCAGTCGGCCCTTCGCGAGGCGCCTGCAGACCTGGTGCTGCTCGATCTCAAGATGCCCGACTGCGATGGCTTCGTCGGCCTGCTGGCCTTGCGGGCCGAGTTTCCCGCCGCGCCTGTCGTGATCGTCTCGGCCAGCGAGGATGCGGAAACCATTCGCCGGGCCATGGCCATGGGCGCCGCCGGCTTCATACCCAAGTCGACACCCCTGGCCGAGATGGTCGAGGCGCTGGTCCTGATCCTGGAGGGTCACGCCTGGGTTCCCCATCACATCGATGTTCCGGCCTCCGCCGAACACAGCTTCTCGGCCCTGACCCCGGCCCAGTTGCGGATCCTGATCGGCCTGCAACGCGGCTGCCTGAACAAGCAGATCGCCTTCGAGATGGGCGTCACCGAAGCGACCATCAAGGCGCATCTGACGGCCATCTTTCGCAAACTGGGCGTGCACAACCGCACCCAGGCCGTCATCGTCGCCCAGTCGCTTCAGGTCGCCTCCGAAGCTTAGGGGGCCACGTCTCCGCGGTCGGGCGAACCCGATCGGGCGCTGGCCAGGAAGGCCTTCAACACCGCCGGCCGCGCGGGCTTGGCGATCAGGGTCGCGCCGATACTGGCAGCCCGAGCGCCCAGGTCTGAAGAGGTGTCGGCCGTGACCAGGGCCACGCGCCCGACACGGCGACCCAGGCTTGCAGCCAGCGCCAGGCCGTCGAGGCTGCCCAGGTGATAGTCGATCAGCGCCGCGTCCCACTCGCCCTGCAGGGCCAGGGCGGCTTCGGCGCTGCCGGCCACCGTGATCGCAACGCCCCATCGGCCCAGCAGCGCCTGCAGGCTCTCGAGAATGGCGCTCTCGTTGTCGATGCACAGAACGCGAAGCCCCTCCAGGGGGGCTCCAGACGGCGCAGCGGCTGTGGCGAGCGACTGTCGCGGCGCCGCACGGGGAACCCGCACCGTAAACCGCGTGCCCCGCCCCGGCACGGAACTCAGTTCCACCGGATGGTCCAGCAGGCGGCTGACCCGGTCGACGATCGCCAGACCCAGTCCCACGCCCGGATCGCTGTCAGAGCCGGGGTCAAGCCGCTCGAACTCGCGGAAGATCACCTCGCGGTCGGCGGCCGCGATGCCCCGACCGGTGTCGAGTATCTCGAAACGCACGGCGCCGCCCTGCTTGCGGCACCCGACGACGACACCGCCTTGGTCAGTGTATCGCAGGGCGTTGCCGATCAGGTTCTGCAGCACCGAGCGCAGGAGATCGCGGTCTGACTCCACCCAGAGCGATGTCGGCGCGACGGTCAGCTTCAGGCCCTTCTCGGCCGCCAGGGGCGCGAACTCGACCCGCAGCTCAGCCAGCAGGGGGCCGGCGGCGAACGGCTGGACGGTGGGCCGCACGCCACCGGCTTCAAGCTTCGAAAGGTTCAGCAAGGCCAGCAGCAGACGATGGGCGCTGGCGATCGACTGATCGGCATTGGCCGCCCAGCGCTGCATCTCTGGCGAAGCCTGACTCAGGTCTTCGGCCAGGGCGCCGATGAACAGGCGAGCCGCATTGAGCGGCTGCAGCAGGTCATGGCTGGCGGCGGCCAGGAAACGGGTCTTCGAGGCTGTGGCCTGTTCGGCCTGGGCCTTGGCCGCCGCCAGTTCGCGGGTGCGTTGCTCGACCCTGATCTCGAGCTCGGCGCGTGACTCTTCCAGGGCCTCGGCAGCCTGACGCAGTTCGGTGATGTCGTTGAAACTGGTGACATAGCCGCCACCCGGCATGGGCGCACCGGTCGAGCGCAGAACCCGGCCATCGGGCCTGATACGCTCATAGCTATGGACCTTGCGGCGATGCAGATGCTCCAGGCGCCGCGCGACCAGGGCGTCAACCTCGCCGGAGCCGCATTCGCCACGCAGGGCGTTGAAGCGGATGACGTCGGCGATGGGCAGTCCGACCTTGATGAAGCCGCTGGGGAGATCGAAAAGCTCGAGATAGCGGGTATTCCAGGCCACCAGGCGAAGATCCTGATCAACCACGCTGACGCCCTGGCTGATATTGTCGAGCGTGGCCTGCAGCAGTCCGCGGTTGAACTGCACCGCCTGGGCCGCTTCGTCGAGCAGGCGGATGACCTCGTCAGGGTCACGGGTGCCCCCGGACAAGGCGGTGGCGATGACGGTGCGGGCCGACGAGGCGCCGATGGCGCCGGCCAGCATGCGTTCAGCGGCTCTCGCCAGGGCGGGATCGACCGTGTCACCGTCGCGGACCTTGCGATCTCGGGACCGTTCGAGGGCCTCAAAGCCACTTTGCGCCCGGCTCTCGCCCAGGAACTGGGCGACCAGAACCTTCAGATCACCGGCAGTCCCGCCCAGCGTGGTGTCATCGTTCTTGCGCATCGGACGGCCGTCCGGCTCGACGAACGCCTGGGCCTGGATGCGATCGATCAGGCGCCAGTGCGCGGTCAGGGACAGGCCCAGATAGAGGCTGAGATTGAGCCCCAGGCTCCACATCACCCCGTGGGTCAGGGGATCCAGGCCATGAAGGCCAAACAGGGCATGGGGATCAAGCCACTCGGGTCCGTGGAAGGGTCCCAGAACCTGCGGCGCAGCCAGGGTGTAGCCCCAGACCAAGAAGCCGGCGCACAGGCCGCTGATCGCGCCGCGCGTGTGGCCGCGACGCCAGATCACGGCGCCGATCAGCATGGGCGCCAACTGGGCGGCGGCGGCGAACGAGATCAGACCGATCGACGCCAGATCAGCCGACTTGTCGATCTGCAGATAATAGAGGCAGGCCAGGGCAAGGACGGCGACAATCGCCGCTCGCCTGACAGTGAGGATGGTTTTCGACAGGTGCGCCATTTCGGTCCAGCGACCGCGCACCAGCAACGGCAGCACGAGGGCGTTGGACGCCATGGCCGAAAGCGCCACGGTCTCGACAATGACCATGGCCGTGGCGGCGGAAAAGCCGCCGAGAAAGGCCAGGGCCGCCATTCCGGGAAAGCCGAACAGAAGCGGCAAATCGAGAACGTACAGGTCCGGATCGATCGGGGCGGGCAGCAACAGACGCCCCACCGCCACGATCGGCAGAACCGCCAGACTGGTCAGGGCCAGATACAGCGGAAACACCCAACGCGCGGTGACGCCGCCGCTCTCGCCAGGCGACTCCACGAACCCGATGTGGAACTGACGTGGAATGCAGAAGGTCGCTGCGGTCGCCAGCAAGGTGATGGTGACAAACCGCGCATTGATCAGCGGCGGCTGGCCCAGTGACCCCGTCAGCGTCACCGCCGCAAGGGGCTCACCACGCTTCCACAACAGATAGACCGCCAGCAGGGCCACGGCGACCAACGCCGCCAGCTTCATCACCGACTCAAAGGCCACGGCGTGAACCAGGCCCCGGTTCTGCTCGGTCAGGTCGGTGCGCCGGGCGCCGAACAGGATCGCAAAGCCCGCGAGCAGGCCGGCGATCACAAAGACGCTGCCGCTTACCGGGTCAGCGTCCGGCCGACCGGTCAGCAGAGTCCAGCTCATGGCCAGCGATTTGAGCTGCAGGGCGATATAGGGCACCGAGCCCACGATCGCGACGACCGCCACAAGGGCGCCCAGCGTCTTGCTCTTGCCGTAGCGCGCAGACAGGAAGTCGGCGATGGAACCGACATTTTCCCGCTTGGCCGCAGCGCCGATCCGCCGCCAGAGGGGAAAGAGGACCGTCAGGGCGATCATCGGCCCCAGATAGATCGGCAGATACTCCCACCCCGACCTCGCGGCCGTGCCCACCGCCCCGAAATAGGTCCAGGAGGTGCAGTAGATCGCCAGGGACAGGGCGTAGATCAGGGCCCTCAGGTGGCGGCTACGGACTTCCCTGCGGTCGGCCCGCCAGGCCACGGCGAACAGGATCGCCATGTAGAGGGCCACCAGACCAAGGATGATCGGATCCGCCAAGGACGCCCTCCCAAGGTCGCCCGTCAGACGGGGCGATCATAAAACAGATCTGGAGCGACCACGCGGGCCGCTCCAGATCCATGGCACACGAATCCTGACGGGCTCAGGCCTCGATGTCGACGTCCTTGGTTTCCTTGAGGAACAGGATACCGACCACCGCGGTCACCCCCGCCACCACGATCGGGTACCACAGGCCGTAGTAGATATTGCCCGTTGCGGCGACCATGGCGAAGGCTGTGGTCGGCAGGAAGCCACCGAACCAGCCGTTGCCGATGTGATAGGGCAGGCTCATCGAGGTGTAGCGGATATTGGTCGGGAACATCTCGACCAGCATGGCCGCGATCGGCCCGTAGACCATCGTCACATAGATCACCAGGATGGCCAGGATGGCGACCACCAGCGGCTTGTTGACCAGCGCGCTGTCGGCCTTGGCGGGATAGCCGGCCGTCTTGAGCGCCGCGCCAAGCTCGGCTTCCCAGGCTTTCTTGCGATCCTTGAACGCGGCCTTGTCCAGCGTGTCGCCCGCGAAGGACGGCAGGACGGTTTGGCCGATCTTCACCTGTGCCAGGGTGCCGGCTGGGGCAGCGGCGTTGGTGTAGGTGACGCCGGCCTTGGCCAGATAGGACTTGGCCAGGTCGCAGGAGGTGTTGAACACCGTCTTGCCGATCGGATCGAACTGGAACGAGCAGTCCGCCGGATCGGCGACCACGATCACCGGCGAGGTGGCGACGGCGGCAGCCAGTTGCGGATTGGCCGCCACGGTCAGGGTCTTGAACAGCGGGAAATAGGTCAGGCAGGCCAGGACGCAGCCGACCATGATGATCCACTTGCGACCGATCTTGTCCGACAGCCAGCCGAAGAAGATGAAGAAGGGCGTGCCGATCAGCAGCGAGATCGCCACCAGGCCGTTGGTCAGCCCACCATCGACCTTGAGCATCTTTTCCAGGAAGAACAGGGCGTAGAACTGACCGGTGTACCAGACCACCGCCTGGCCGGCGGTGAGGCCCACCAGCGCCAGGATGACGATCTTCAGATTGCCCCACTTGGCGAAGCTGTCGGCCAGCGGCTTCTTGCTGCCCTTGCCCTCATCGACCATTTTCTGGAACGACGGGCTTTCGGAAAGTTGCAGGCGGATCCACAGCGACACGCCCAGCAGCAGCACCGAGATCAGGAAGGGAATGCGCCAGCCATACTCCTTGAAGGCGTCTTCGCCGATCACGTTGCGGGTAGCCAGAATGACGATCAGGCTCAGGAACAGGCCGAAGGTCGCCGTCACCTGGATGAAGCTGGTGTAGAAGCCGCGCCGGTTGGCCGGTGCATGTTCGGCCACATAGGTGGCAGCCCCGCCGTACTCGCCGCCCAGGGCCAGGCCCTGGATCAGGCGCATCGCCACAAGGGCGATGGGCGCGATGATGCCGATCTGCTCATAGCTGGGCAAGAGGCCGACCACGAAGGTCGATAGCCCCATCAGCAGCATGGTGACCAGGAAGGTGTTCTTGCGGCCCCACAGGTCGCCCAGGCGACCAAAGACCAGAGCGCCGAACGGACGCACCGCAAACCCGGCCGCGAAGGCCAGCAGGGCGAAGATGTAGCCCGTCGTCTCGTTCACGCCCGAGAAGAAGTGGTGGGTGATGTAGGTGGCCAGAGAGCCATAGAGGTAGAAGTCGTACCACTCGAAAACCGTGCCCACCGACGCCGCGCCGATGACCATTCCGTCCTTGCGGCCAACGACCTTTCCGTCCTTTGCGCCAGACGATATCGCGGCATCGTCAACCATATCATGTCCTCCCAGGGCCTCGCCGCTTTGCACGGCTCTCATTCATTCCGGCATCTCGCCGCGAGGCCGGATGGTGGCAGCCTGCGGCGCAGTTGGAGAGCACGACTTTGGTCGAAGCCTTGAGGTGAGCCCATCAAGGTCCGCGACTGAACATCTCGCCTAGGTGCGCAGATACGATTCGAACCAACGGCTCTCAACCGTCCAGACGGCCGGATTTATGCCCGCAGCAATCAAAGCGGGGCCTATGCGATTTTTTGCTGATCGAGGAAGGCGCAGCGCCCCCTGCACCAAATCGCAACCACCGTCCCAATCACCGTCCTGGAACGGAAATCGGCGGAGCCATATTCGGCTAAGTGATTGAAGAAAATGGCGCGCCCGGAACGAGACGGCTGATGGCCGCTTGGCCGGTCGTGATCCGGCTCGATGGCGGCGGTGATTTTGCTGTCGCTGGGCATGCGCTGTGCTCGATAGACTCGGGTCTACGAGGCTTCCGATCTGCGACCCTAATCGTCAACACGCAGTCTCGGTGAGGCTCGTGCGCGGAGCCGCTTGGGCGTCACCTGAGCCTTCAGGAGTTCGTCCATGGACTTGGCCACGGGCGCGGGGAACAGGCCTTCGAGCCCTTCCTCGCACCGCAGAGCGATAGCCGCCTTCACGAGGTCTTCGACAGAGGCGTAGCCCTCGGTTTCCAGCCGTCGCCACGTCCGATAGGCGACACCGGCGCGCGTGGCGGCGTCACGCTGGGTCAGTCCAAGCCCGAGGCGCCGAGCCCTGATGCGCTGACCCAGTTCCACCTGCAATTCGCTGCCGGTCTTAAACGTCCACATACGGCCGCTTGCACCTCGATCTGGTCATCTACTGTCCAACCGTGGACGCTTCGACGGTGGCCGCCATGGTCTGCTTGACCCGCTGGACGGTGGCGGTCGAGACGCCTGTCGCTTTCGCTACCGCCCGTATGGACTGACCGGCGCGAAGGCCTTGCTCGACCTTCTTCAACCGGATCGGCGGGATGGGCGGACGACCGAGCCGGACGCCTTTGGCACGACACCGATCCAGCGACGCTGAGATTCTGGCCTTGATGATCGACCGCTCGAACTCGGCGAAGACGCCGAGCATCTGGAACATCATCCGCCCAGACGGGGTGCTGGTGTCGATGGCCTGCTGGTGGAGATAGAGGTCGCAGCCCTTGGTCTGGACGTCGGTCAGGAATGCCACCAGATCGTTCAGGGAGCGTCCTAGACGGTCCACCGACCACGCGGCCACGATGTCCACTTCACGCCTCGCCACGGCCTTCAGGAGGCCGTCATAGCCCGGCCGCTTGTCTCTGCCCTTGGCGCCGCTGATGCCCTCGTCGGAGAAGGTCTGCACTACGGTCCACCCCGACCGGTGGGCGACCTCGGTCAGGGCCATGATCTGGTTCTCGACGGTCTGCTGATCGGTCGAGACGCGGACGTAGAGTGCAGCGCGCTTCAGGCGGGTTCTCCGTGGTGATTGGTGGGCTGGATCAGATGCTCATGGCTCGGCGGAGGGGCAAGCCAACGGTCGCTTCCGACCGCGTGACAAAACCCCCTCTATAAACGGCGGCTAGAATCCGTTGCCGGGCCTCGATCTGGCGCCCTCGGAATGGCGTGCTGGAAAGCATCTGATTGAGTCACGGCCCCAGCCGCCGATGGCGCAATAGGGTCAATCGCGATCCGGCCGCGAGCCGCACACGTGCTCGGCGCCGGTGGGAAACCCATTCGCGCGTGCTTAGCCGGGGCTGCGCCCCAATCCAAAATTTGACCTTCCGGGGGCAAGGCCATCGAAAAGACGGCGGCCGAGGAAGAGACGGCGCGCATGCGCGGTCGGTCCTCGGTTCGCTACGACGCCGGGCGCCGAAGGCGAGCGGCTCGTCCCTCATTGTCAGCCACCCTGTTGCTCAGATCGGCGGTCAAGCGGGAGGCGGTCACCTGTCGGTGCCCACCTGTCGGCGAGGACAGATCGCCAACGCCTCCGGTCCTCACCTCGCTCTGCTCGGCTCCGGTCCTCGGCACCGATCTGGCCTCGCCGCCTTCGTCACGTCGTATGAAAGAGGTCAGGCCGGAAACCCACTCTCACCTTACTCTTAAGAAGCACGCGCGAGTGGGTTTTGCCCAGTCCCGGTCACGCTTCCCTCGACCGTCCCATCACCATGGCGATCATATTGGCGCAAACGACGCACAGGGGCGGGCTCGCCAAAAATTTCTTAAGCGATTGATATATAACATTTTATTTTGCCATTTCGGGCTCGTAGTACAAACTTTTTTTAGCCGCCGCCCACGAAAATAGACTGCCATCTATAGTGCCAATTGAAAGCTTAGTTGATCCGATGTCGCCGACTAAGCTTTCTATAAAAATATAGTCAAAGCTCTAACTATAAATCTAAAATTTGAATATACTTCGGTGCAAATTCGGTAAAAACGATTGTAAATCCCGCTTTTTCGATTTAACACTCAGTCATCAGAGACGACGAGACGCAACGTTATGTCGGAATTTCGGAGGTTACAGAGTGTTATTGAGTATTAAGTCGTTCCGATTAGCGGAGGAAATGCAAAATGCGATCAACCGCGTCGAGTTGTTGACAGCGACGCTGTGCGTGAAGATCGCTGAGGCTGCGGTGAATGCAGTCGATGCAGGGCAATACGACAACTTCGCCCACGCATGGGTTTCCATCGCAATCGAACTCACGGACGAGACGGACCCGATGAGCATCACCGCAATCGCGAACGAAGATTTCGTCGCCGTCGCATTCGATGATCCCAAATGGTGGGGCATCGACGTAAAATGGGACCGGATTACCGAAGTAATCGACGTCACATTCCATACGTGGTTCGTCGAGTTTTACGAGCTTACCGACCCATACGATGTGCTTGAACACGCTGAAATCCGCGTCACTCGCTGGATTGAAGAGCGACTAGCGCGGGACTGACATCGTGCGAGATCACAGTCGCCCTCCGCAATTCGCGGTCATGGGCTGCTACGATCAAAACCTTGGGCCTTCCGATTGCGGGAGGCTCGTACCGCCTCCTTAAAAAACATGCCCGCGATCACGACGTCAGCACCGCCCATTTCAGGGGTCAGGGCTGGCGGGGAAGGATGACGCGCGCCTCGAAAGGACCAGACGAATGACGACCGGCGCACAAGCCACCGCTGCCACCGCAAACCGCGAACGCGGATGGCTGTACGAGGTTTCCAACCAACTGGGCATCGTCTGGCGACAATATGCGCCATCGACGATGATCGAATTCACGACCGCAGATGTACGGTTCCTGTTCTGGTCCGAGTATTTTCAGACGAAGCATGCCGAGATCACCAGATGGATCAACGAGCGGAAGCTGAGCGTCCAAGCCTACCAGTTCATGCCCGACATCTACGGCGCACCTGATGAAATTGTCTTCCGGTTCGAGGACAAGAAAGCCGCTGAAGCCTTCAGCGCAGCGTTCGCCACCGACAACTAGGATGCCGCCGCCGCGTAAGCCCGGCTGAGACACTGCGCCTCTCGCGTATGCGTACTGGCCCGGCCAGGCCGGGCCAACCCTAGCAAAAAGCTCTCCCACTCTGGCAACGGCTCACTCCAGTGCGCCTTGGCGCCCCCGTGCGCCCTCACGAGAAATCCAATGTCCAAAAAAATATACAGGAGCCCGCGCCGACGCGGAACTGGCTCACGCTTGCGGAAAAAGCTCGACGAGATGCGCCGGAGCAACCTTCGGGAACGTCGCGAAGTGTCTATGGCGTCCGCTGAGAAAAAGGTGCGCGCCGACTTGCAGGCTCAGCACCCGGACCTCGCCATCGACGATCTCGAAGCTCGGGTGCAGAAAATCATGCAACACGGTCGAGAGCCTACGCAAGCCGAAGTGCTCCAGCCCGCCCCGGTCACAGCAAAGGTGTTGGCTGACCGGCGAGCCCGGCGAAAGGATGCTGTCAAAGCCCGGCGTAGTCGGCGGAAAGGGGGCGGCCGATGACGGCGCGCGGGCCATTTGCACCATTTGCAAACAGGGTCAGGTAGGCATGAAAGTCGAGGTGCTTACGGGCGTCCCCGGCTGCGGAAAGAGTACCACGATGCGCAATGAGGCCCTAGCGACGCCGGGACTTTACCTCTTCGCAATGCCCACAATCGCCCTGATCCAAGAGCAGGCAGAAGCGTTCCGAGAGGATGCGGCCCAGCAAAATGTCCGTGTCGATGTGACCGAGGTCCATTGGAAGTGTAGAAATCGGAGACAAGGCTCAGTTGCAAAACGCCTTACGGATTCTGCCGCCCGGATCGCCCAAGAAGGTGTTCAGCATGCCATCGTGCTGATCACTCACGAGGCGTTGATGGGTAATGACCTTTCAGGCTTTAGCGGCTGGCACGCGCGGATAGATGAGGCGCCCAACGCCGTGCAAAGCGGCATCGTGAATGTGCAGTCGGCCAAGACCCGTGATTTCTTCTGCGCCAATTTCAACCTGAAGCCTGCGACCAAAGGTTGGGCAGAGATCGAGCGTACCGAGGGAGACGAGGGTTGGCGCGATCAGAAAGACGACGCTCTACTCAAGAACCTGCCCGATTTTATGAAGCAGGCCGCCAGACCGTCAGGCGCCTTCGTCGATAGCTTGGACTGGTCCAAGAAGAAATTTGGATGGTGTTCGGTCTGGAGCCCTATCGCTCTCGCTCATTTCCAAAGCGTGCAGATCGCTGGCGCCGCCTATCTGTCCAGCCTCGGCGCCCTGATCGTTCGAAACTGGCAGAGCGCAGAAGTTCAGTTCATCGAAAGGCCTTTGACGGCCACACGAACTGGCCAGCCCAACATTCGGGTTCACTACTTCACTCAGGGTCACGAGGGCACCAGCCATCTGTGGGAATCGTCGCCCGGCCGGGAAATGATCGTCAAGCTCTGCGACCACCTCGCCCAAGTTGAACCCAATCTCGGCTTTTGGTCGGGCAACAAGGAGGTGCAAAAGCTTATGGACCATCGTGTCCACGGAGGACCAATTGATCCGAAAGTCGCAGGGATTAACGCCTACGATGACCGGGCCAGTTGCGCCTTCATTTACAGCGCGAAGCCAACAGACGCCGACGAACCGATCAAGACCTTGTTCGGGATCACGGGCGAACAAATTCGCACGGCGCGCGAGGACGAGGATATTCTTCAATTCGCAATGCGCGGCGCAATCCGAAGGCCGTACTTCGCCGAGGACTATGACATTTATCTCTACAGCCTTCGGCAGGCCGAAAGGCTGATGGTGCAGCTTGCGCGTAGTGGTGTTGGTTCGTCGATCAACCTCGTACCGGAGATTGGAGCGGGCATCATGAACTCGGTGCCGGAAGCTCCTAAGCGGCGAGGCCAGTCGGTGAGTGAGCGCAACAAGAAAGCTTCGGAAAGACAAAAGGCCAAGAGAGCGGCACTAGCTATCGCCGCCGGTCGAGCACCCGGCAAAAGCGGGCGCCCAAGAAAGTCCACTTAGTAGACCAATCGGCATTTCTGTGAGATACTCCCGTCCAGCTTTGGGAGGGCCTTTGTCGAACGTCGAGCCACCAGTCTACTGCCTCGCGCTGCGTGCGCGCCGCTTCCTCACCGGCGAGATCGACAGCGCGGAACTGATCGAATTTCTCGACGACGCGGCCGGGCCGCACCAGTGGCTGATGATTCAGCACTGGCTGTTTCGAGCACCGCCGGTGACATTGCGACCCGGTGCTCTGACCGTGCCCGTCGTATGCCCGCAAGATGCCGCTCTCCGCGTACAGGCCGCAGACATCAATCACCAACGGGTCATCCTCGCTGACGTGATTGCCGACGTCGAACTACGGCAGTGGCGATGGGTCGCATTTCAGGCCCACCCGCACCCGAGCGGCCGTGGCGACTTTCCGTGGGAGCGCATGCCAGATCGCGCCCTGCATGCCTGAGGTGCCCCGCTCACTTGGCTGGGCGACGGCCGACCTGATCCATCTCGACACCATGGCGCCCGGCCTGATCGGACGTGTGCTGACGACCTCACCGCGCCGCCGCCAAGCGATCTTCACCGTGGTCGCGAGCCGGGCGTCTGGCGCGGGAGAACCAGCCGATTTGGCCGACGATCATGCGCTTGCCGACGTATTGAGGCGTGAGCGAGCGCGTGAGATTCTAGCCTATGCATTTGGCGACGTACCACCCGGCTGGCTCGGCGTCTTGGAGCGGGTGGACTCGGCGCCCATGCCTACTGCCGGGGGCTACACGAAGCTGCACGCCATCTTCACGGACCCACGCCGCCGCCCGGATGCGGAAGTCCTTACGCGAACCGGTACCGTCAGCGAGACCACGTTGGCCGTGCTCGACACGCTTGATCCACGCTGGCGGCTACCGGGCGTGCTGGGACGGCTTGGCTCCCGGTTCGCCGCCTCGGAATTCAATGCCGCCATCGCCCTTGTCCAGTCGGCATGCTCGACCGCCACGGACGAGGTGGTAGCCCAAGCTATCGCCCGCCTGCCGCCCGGAAAATCGCTGGCCGATCTCGTGACCCGGTTCACGGCGCGAGCAGATCGGTTTCCGCCGCATCCAATCCAAGGCGACGCAGAAGTTCGGCCGATCCTGACGGCGGATCATTTCGTTCGCGTGGGCCTCAGCTATCGCAACTGCCTGCGGGACCGGATCGCAGACGCGCTAGTCGGCCGTGCGGCCTATGCCGAATACAGAGACATGATCTTGGAGTTCCGGCCGCTGGCGAATGGCTTCGGCTGGATTTTGGAAGACGTGCATGTCGCGGGAAACGCTTTGGTCCCCGCCGACGTGCGGGCGGTTGCGGAAGCGAAATGCCGCGAACTGGGCATCCCGTACATCGACCACGACCGCCGACCTGCGATCAGCCAGATGTGCCGACTGCTACAGAAGAGCGGGTTGTAGCTATCGCCTCAACATCCCGGTGGAGCGGTCGAGAAAATACTCTGCCGTCAACACGCAAAGAAAATAGCGATAGACGGCCGTCGGCTGATCCGTCGTGCCGGTATGCGCCCCTTCCGATCCCAGCATGCTGAACAGCGAAGCCACAAAACTGCTCTCAAGCGATTTTCCCGCATCTCGCGGATCAGGACGGAAAAAGCCCGCAGTTTTAAGGGCGGCTCGCGCAGCACCGTCGCGTTCGGCACCTCCCAGCCCCTCAATCGCAATAACGTCAAAAACTGAAGCCAAAAATCCGCGAGCGTCTCCATTTGCGGATTCCCAATGCCCTTCATCGAGGCCGCGTTCAAACTGATCGAGCCGACTGATCGCCTCGGCTGCGCGCCGTGATTCAAGCGATGTTCGGAGGCCAGACCTTACCTGCTCGATCTCGACAGGGGACGTTGGCGCAAGCACGCCGTCGCGGACCATCCATCCGTCAAGAGCGAGGCTGCGCAGAAAGGCGTCGTCTACGGGATGAGGTGGGGACGGCCCTGACATCCACGACCGAGGGCTCTGCTGCTCAGGCAACTTGCTCGCGGCTTCTCGCACTATCCGATTGAGCAGAAGGTCACCTTCGGGATCGAAACGCGGCGGTATTTGGCGACACGCCTTCGACAGTAGATTCTTGAGTTTCGGCGTCGTCTGATCCGGCAACGGAGTTCCGTCCAGAGCGGGGCCACAGCCGACTTCCTCGATTACCGATTTCATCGCCGCGTTGGTGCTGTGGAGCACCAAGACATCCAGCGCGCGATGGAGAGTTGTCCACCGAAACCGTGGATTGATGTCGGGAGATTGCATCATGCTAGGCCGCCCCTGACTGGCCACACATCGAGTGGCGCGCTGGCATTAGGAAACTCGCGTCCAGCGATGACTGATGCCCATCGAGCCAAGCCTTCGCCCGCTGGTAGTCGGGAAGGATCGACGCCAAAAACCCCCAGAACGCCTCGCCATGCGACCGGTGCTTGAGGTGCGCCAGTTCGTGAACGACGACGTACTCCAGCACTCGCTTGGGCGCGAAGACGAGATGCCAGTTGATGTGGACTGTGCCCTCCGCGCCGCACGATCCCCAGCCGGATTTCATGTCGGCGACCCGGATCGCCCGTGGCTTCAGCCCGTGACGCTTCTGGTAGGCGGCGGCGATGGCCTGCACGTCTTGCCGGACCTGCCGCTTGAGCCACAACTTGATGTGCATGGCGACAATGGCGTCCGCAGCCTCGGGCTCAACCCATGACGGCAGGTCCACGAGGAAGCCCGTCTTGTGCGCCACCTCGACGCCCGCGCCGTCATGGCGCCGGACGGTCAGGGACGACATCCGCCCCCGGAACGGGATTTTCGAGCCAGTCATAAAGCGGGGCACGGCGTGGTGCGAGGCGACCTGCTCCTCCAACTCCCGTACGGTATCGAAAAGCCATTGCCGCTTGCGGCCAAGGAAGTCCTCGATAGCCGCGTCATCGTCCGTGGTCAGGGCCAGCACCTCGACGCAGCCCGGCGTCACCGTGATCCGCCGCTCAGAGATCGTCGCGGTTCGCCGAAGCTCGTAGGTGATTTCGGTCTGGCCGACGCGAACGACAGGCATCAGTGCGATCCTGCATAGGCGTGGATGGCGAAGCCCTCGACCTCCTCGCTGATCTTCCCTGCTTCAGGCATCATCTTGGCGCGCAGAATCCGGCGCACCTGCTTCCGCAGTTCCTGCTTGTAGGCGTCCATGAAGTACCACGCAGGCTGCTCGCGTTGGGCCTCGGCGTATACCTTCCCCACCTCGATAGCGACCGCCTGCAAGGTCGGATGATCCATGTCGGGCGCGATGGTTTCCATGATCCGTAGGATCGAGAACGCCCGCTCGTCCATGCCCAGATCGGCGTGGGCGCCCTGTTCGGCGTTGATGCCGCCGGTCAGGTCTTCGAAGTCCCGCAGGCCCTCGGCGGCGGCGATCTGGCCTTCCTCGAACCGGCGGATGATTTCCAGCACCCGTTCGGAGAAGCGACCGTACTGGGAAGGGTTCTTGTCCACCAGTTCGCGGGTGACGCGGCGAAGCTCGGCCGACTTCCTGACGAAGGCCTCCTGAATCTCCTCCTCGGTCTTTTCCTCGACCTCGAAGTCGTCGGCGAAATTGGGATCGGTGATCGAGCGCAGGCGGATCGTGGTGGAAAGGCCGGTGGCATGGACGTGCTCTTCCAGCATGTCCCTGATCTTGCCGGTGTAGCTCCGGTGATCGAGGCTTTCGTCTTTCGAGATCACCTGCGTTGCCAGCCGCAGGAACGCCGCCGCCCACTTCACGTCAGCGGTGAAATCCAAGATCGCCGGATCGGGCGACAGGTCGCCGTAGACGCGCACGAAATTGCGGGCGAGCCGCTGAAGCTCGAACCAATCGTCTTCACGCCCCTCGGCCGCGAGCTTGCCGACTGCGTAGGCCGCCGTCTTCTCGTCCATGCCATCGAGCCCCATCAGACGTTTCTGGCGTGCGTAGCGAGCATGGGCCTCCTTCAGATCATTCCGCAGGACGGCGATGTCGCGCAGGGCGTTCTGCACATCCTCGGCGCGGTAGGAGGCGAGAGCATCATCGAGGTGGTTGGTGACCCCGATGTAGTCCACGATCCGACCGTGGGGCTTCTCGATCTCCACGCCGTCCGGTCGCTTAAGCGAACAGGTGCGGTTGGTTCGGGCGATAGCCTGAAGCAGGCCGTGTTCCTTCAACGGCTTGTCGAGGTACATGACCGCCTCGATGGGGGCGTCGAAGCCGGTCAGCAGCTTGTCGCAGACGATCAGGAAACTGGGTTCTTCGCCGAACGCCTTGAACCGTTTTTTGGCGTCCTTCTCCGCCGCATCGTCGAGATACCAGCCCTCAAGCTCAGCCCGCACAGCGGCAACATCTGGGTCTTCTGACGGTTTGTTGTCCTCCTGCGACTTGGAAAAGACGCAGGCGATCATGGCGTCAGCCTCGGACTTCGCATCGGCCTCGCCCATGCCACCCTTTATCAGGTCGGCGGCGATCACATGCGCCAACGCCATGCGGTAAAGAACGACCGCCTCGCGATCCACGACGACGATCTGCGCCTTGAAGCCGTCTGGTCGGCAGACCTGCTTGAAGTGCTCCCAGATGTCCAAGGCGACCAGCCGCACCCGTTCCGGGTGCTTGGCGAGGGTGGCCAGCGTGAGCCCTTTGGACTTCAGCTTCTCGCGCTTGTCATCGGGCAGATCGACGAACCACCGGTCGAACAGGATGTCGAGTTCGGCCTCATTGATCGACCAGTCGGTTTTCCGACCCTCGTAAAGGATCGGCACGGTGGCGCCGTCGCGCACTGCGTCGTCGATCCCATACTTATCGAGATAGCCTTCGCCGGGCTCGCTGAAACGCGCGTAGGTGTCCTTATCGGTACTCTTGATCGGTGTGCCGGTGAGGCCGAAAAACCGGGCGTCCGGCAGCGTGGCCGACAGGAAGGCGCCGAGGTCTTTCTCCTGCGTGCGGTGGCATTCATCCACCAGTACGATCCAATTGTCCGAGTTCGGGATCGGGTCTTTCGAACCGGCGAACTTGAAGATCGTGGACATCAAAATCTGACCGTTGCCGCCACGCGCCACGGCCTCGCGCAGTTCGCCGACCGACGCCGCTTGCTTGGGATTGGGCAGGCCGCAGGCGACGAAGGTCTTGGAAATCTGGTCGTCGAGGTCGATGCGGTCGGTCAGGACGAGGATGTTGGGATTTTGAAGCGTGGTCGCGTCCAGCGTCAGGTGGGTCTTCAGCTTCAGGGCAAGGAACACCATGGTCAGGCTCTTGCCAGAGCCTTGCGTGTGCCAGATCAGCCCCTTCTTCAGCTTGCCCTCGGCCACGCGGGCGACCGCTTTGTTGACCGCGCGAAACTGCTGGTAGCGGCAGACCTTCTTGACCTTGCGGCCGCTCTCCGGGTCGGTCTCAAAGATGATGAAGTGAGCCAGCAGATCGAGAAGCCGTGACGGCTCCAGCAGGCACCAAAGGTCTTTGGACAGATCGTCGGCGAACTCGTCGCGGCTGCGCGGCCACGCATCTGGCCATGGTGCGTAGAACTGCGCCGGGCTGGCGGTGGCGCCGTAGAGCGTCGTCATCCCGTCCGTCACTACATTGAAGGCGTTGGACGCGAACAGCCGTGGGATGTCGCGCTCGTACTGTTTGATCTGCTCGAACGCCTCCTCGGCCCGCGCCGTCGCCTTCAATGGCGACTTGGCCTCGATCACGACCAGCGGGATGCCGTTCACGAACACCACAATGTCAGCGATGCGCGCGCGCTGGGCAGCGACGCGGAACTGGCGGACGACATGGTAGCGGTTTCTATCAGGGTGCTTGAAGTCGATCAGGGTGACCGGCCGGTCACGAGCTTCACCGATCAATCGGCGTGAATAGGCACCGCGCAGTTTGCGCTGCCATTCCTCGTTGTCCGACAGCGTGGATAGCTCGCCGTAGATCGCCTCAGCGTCGGCCGCGCCGATCCCGTTTAGGGCTTGCAACGCTTCGACCATCACCGGCTTCAGGATAACGCGGTTCTCTTCCTGCCGCATCGCCATGGCCGCCTCGGCCGAAATCAGTCGGTAGCCGAGCCCGGTCAGGGCATCGAGCGTCGGCTTCTCTGCGAGGCGGTACTCGCTCACGCTGGCTGACCGCGACCCGCAACGAGGTCATCAAGAAGCAGGCTGCCCACCTTATCTATCTCTTGCACTGCTTCCTTTGCCGCCTTCACCGCACACCGGATACTGTCAAGCGTTTGGGCAATTTCCCGCTGCTCGTCCAACGACGGAAGCTCGACGGGTATCTGGAAAAAGTCCTGCGGGTACAGTCGCAGCCTGTCATCGGCAACGCCCTGCGAATAACCGTGAAGCAGTTTGATCATAGGGGCAGATCGCAGCATGTGAAATGCGAAGCCCGGATCAATCAGACTATTCGGGATCATGACGACATAGGCTGGGCTGATACAACAATCCGCCGCCGCCAGCCCGCAGGCCCCCTGCCACATCCGCATCATATTGTAAGCGATGTCGCCGGTTCTAACGAGCTTGTGGTCTTCGGGCGCAAGATTGCTCTCCACCCGCCGTTCGAGGAAGCTCCGTGCTACCAATCCGTGCTCAATGCTCACGGACGCTATAGGAAGTCCCGCAATTCCCGACTCTGTGCGCTCTGAAAACAGATCGCCCAAATGGTATCGTTTCCGCACGCGCTGAAATCTGGAAGCCCCCTGAGAAGCTATTCCGGCAGGGTCGATACTGTTAGGTCCGGTATAGCCAAGGTGCTGCAAGTGGCCCATCATCCGCACCTCAAAATTGTTGCGGACAGTCATCACCTCACTGATCTTCCCGACCTTTCCCCCAATATCTATAACTTCGGCATCCGCACCGGTCTGTACGTAACGACTGATATTGAGGTTGTGTCCGTTTGCAGCGATCTCCGCTACCGGAACGACGCGGGCCAGCTTGCCGATGTCGGCAAAGCCGTGGACGGCACCTACAAGCGTTCGGACGTGATCGCCGGTCAGGAAGTTCTGCGCCTTGCCGGGCTGGAAGGTGGCGTCGCCGTTGACGATCAACACCTTGCCCCGGCGGTCGGCAGGTTTCTTCTTGCGACAGATCAGCAGGGCGGCAGGGATACCCGCTCCGTAAAACAAGTTGGGAGCAAGCCCCACCACTGCCTCGATCACGTCGGCAGTCAGCATGGCCTCCCTGATCCGCCCCTCTGCCTTGCCACGGTAGAGAACGCCATGGGGCACGACTACCGCCAGCATCCCATCGTCCTTCAGCGAGGCGAGCATGTGCTGGACGAATGCGAGATCACCGTAGCTCTTGGGCGGGCAGCCATACTTGTCGCGGCCAAAGGGGTCGCCGTTCGCCCAGACCTCGTAGCCCCAAACCTTCTCCGAGAATGGCGGATTGGCCATCACCCGGTCGTAGGCGCCAACGCCTGCGACGAACTCCTTGGCCTTGGGATCGTATCGCTTCGGATCGAGGATCGTGTCGCCCTTGGCGATGAAGGCGTCGTCGATGTCGTGCAGAAATAGGTTCATCTGGGCGATGGCCCAAGTGGCGAGGTTCTTCTCCTGACCATAGAGCGACAAGCTGCGCGGGTTCTCGCCTCGGTCTTTGAGGTGCTGGACGGCTTCAAGCAGCATCCCGGCCGAGCCGCAGGTTGGGTCGTAAATCGACATGCCGGGCTGCGGATCAAGGCACTCCACGATCAGGCGGACGACCTGCCGGGGCGTGTAGAACTCGCCGCCCCTCTTGCCCGCGCCCTCGGCGAACATTGTAATGAGGTAGAGGTAGGCGTCGCCCAGCACGTCGGCAGGCACGTCGGCGTTCCGCAGTTCGATCTTCTCGAAGTGAGACAATAGCTTTTCGAGCAGGGCGTCGGGGAACTGTTCCTGCCTTGCGAAGTCCACTGCGCCGAAGACGCCGCGCAGCCGCAAGTTCGCGTCTTCGATGGCGGCGAAGGCGTTGTTCAGTCGTTGGCCGATCTGGGTGGATTGCTTGCGCACCTGATCCCAGCGGTGCTCGGCTGGGATGTGGAAGCGGTGTTCGTCGGGGGCGGCAGCCTCGTCGCGGTCGCCGGTTTCCGCCAGCAGGGCCTCGAACTCCTCGTCCCACACATCGCACAGCCGCTTATAGAAAAGCAGGCCGAATATGTACTGCTTGTAGTCCCCCGCATCTACGGTGCCGCGCAGGATGTCGGCCGCTTGCCATAGATGCCGTTCAAGCTCGGCTTGAGTCAGTTTCGCCACGTATCGCCCCTGTGCGCTCCACACTCTCAGCGCGCGTGGGACTGTTGAATCGCTCAGAGGCAGGCCGGTCAAGGTCAGCCTTTAATGGGCCGCTTAGATCGTCGGCCAGATCGCGGCGATCATGCTGCAAGCGGCTGTAATGTTGGCCACTCGGCGCGTGGTGCTGGCGGGACCGCGCACGACTACGCCGCGCGGCACGTCGATGACCATTGACGCCTGCGCATGCGGGTCGCCCAGACCACCAAGGTACTCGACAGCGTGCATGTGGGCGATGGTCGCGAGATGGCCGTTGGCGTCAGCGCGGCGGTTTTCTGCGGCGTCGCCCGCCGGACCAATCGCACACCTGATGAAAACTTCCCCGACCCGGTCTCGCCCGCCGCGCGCTGCAACGCGGGCAACCGCATCAGCAGATACGGACACCTCAACACCCGAGATTATCAGAGACTGGGATGGTTTGGGCGCAGCCACGTACCGGGGGCCAGAAAGACCCAGAGCGTTAACCGACCTTTGAAAGGTCTCAATGACCTCTATAGATCGGATCGCATCGTCATGGACGAGTGGTGTGCTGACCGGATCGTCGCGACGTTGCTCCAAGGCGACAACGGCGGCAGCGACGATGCGGTTGATGTCGCCCGGCGATATGAGGCATGCGGCAATCCCTCGCCGTGCGTGCTGGTACTGGATGATGAGGGGTCTGTTTTGCGACGGGTTTTTCGCCTGTCGCAGCACGTTCATCTGCGCAAGCGGAGAAGGTGCAACGAGGTAATCGGCCAATTGCGAGGCCGATAGCCGTGGATGAACGCGCGTAGGAGGCAAGGCCATGGACGAGTTCCTGATCGTTGGGACGACTCAGTTGGACACCGCAGTATACATGTCGGAGTTGTCCGAGCAGACTCTCGCCGACAACGGGTTGAGCGGCGACCAAAGCGGCCTCTACCTTTATGAGACCAGCGACGACCCGGCATCCAAGGGCATTCGAGTACTTGCGACCGTTCCCAATCCCGAAGCCGCTTACCGGATTCTCGATCTGATGGGCATTCGCGCCTAGCGATCCCGCCTCTCGGCGCCCCGGATAAATACCGGTGCCATGAACGCCGATCAGAAAATCTACCGCCAGTTGGCCCGAATGGGCTGCATAGCGAGTATGAGAGCCTACTCCAGCGACTACCTCGGAATGGCCCCGAACTACGCCTGTCTGCGCGGTGCTCGCGGCCCCTCCGAGCGCGCCCTGATCAACCTCTTCCGGCGCCTGTGGGACGAGCGTCACTACATCCTCGCGGCTCGCGTCGCATGGCTGATCCTATGGGGTGTAGAGCGATGACGCCGCCCGACGACGATGATCTTTGGGACGAGAGGATATGGGGCATGGCTGACGGGCAGCGTGATCCTTCGGTCACCCTTCCGCCCAGCTATCTGGAGGCCAAGAGGGCATGGCTCCTAGCGAGGCTTCGACGGAAGGCCGAAGAAGCCCATCGGACGATTCCACCTGACGTGCGCTTCTAGCAGCCCGCCCCTGTGCGTCGTTTGCGCCAATATGATCGCCATGGTGATGGGACGGTCGAGGGAAGCGTGACCGGGACTGGGCAAAACCCACTCGCGCGTGCTTCTTAAGAGTAAGGTGAGAGTGGGTTTCCGGCCTGACCTCTTTCATACGACGTGACGAAGGCGGCGAGGCCAGATCGGTGCCGAGGACCGGAGCCGAGCAGAGCGAGGTGAGGACCGGAGGCGTTGGCGATCTGTCCTCGCCGACAGGTGGGCACCGACAGGTGACCGCCTCCCGCTTGACCGCCGATCTGAGCAACAGGGTGGCTGACAATGAGGGACGAGCCGCTCGCCTTCGGCGCCCGGCGTCGTAGCGAACCGAGGACCGACCGCGCATGCGCGCCGTCTCTTCCTCGGCCGCCGTCTTTTCGATGGCCTTGCCCCCGGAAGGTCAAATTTTGGATTGGGGCGCAGCCCCGGCTAAGCACGCGCGAATGGGTTTCCCACCGGCGCCGAGCACGTGTGCGGCTCGCGGCCGGATCGCGATTGACCCTATTGCGCCATCGGCGGCTGGGGCCGTGACTCAATCAGATGCTTTCCAGCACGCCATTCCGAGGGCGCCAGATCGAGGCCCGGCAACGGATTCTAGCCGCCGTTTATAGAGGGGGTTTTGTCACGCGGTCGGAAGCGACCGTTGGCTTGCCCCTCCGCCGAGCCATGAGCATCTGATCCAGCCCACCAATCACCACGGAGAACCCGCCTGAAGCGCGCTGCACTCTACGTCCGCGTCTCGACCGATCAGCAGACCGTCGAGAACCAGATCATGGCCCTGACCGAGGTCGCCCACCGGTCGGGGTGGACCGTAGTGCAGACCTTCTCCGACGAGGGCATCAGCGGCGCCAAGGGCAGAGACAAGCGGCCGGGCTATGACGGCCTCCTGAAGGCCGTGGCGAGGCGTGAAGTGGACATCGTGGCCGCGTGGTCGGTGGACCGTCTAGGACGCTCCCTGAACGATCTGGTGGCATTCCTGACCGACGTCCAGACCAAGGGCTGCGACCTCTATCTCCACCAGCAGGCCATCGACACCAGCACCCCGTCTGGGCGGATGATGTTCCAGATGCTCGGCGTCTTCGCCGAGTTCGAGCGGTCGATCATCAAGGCCAGAATCTCAGCGTCGCTGGATCGGTGTCGTGCCAAAGGCGTCCGGCTCGGTCGTCCGCCCATCCCGCCGATCCGGTTGAAGAAGGTCGAGCAAGGCCTTCGCGCCGGTCAGTCCATACGGGCGGTAGCGAAAGCGACAGGCGTCTCGACCGCCACCGTCCAGCGGGTCAAGCAGACCATGGCGGCCACCGTCGAAGCGTCCACGGTTGGACAGTAGATGACCAGATCGAGGTGCAAGCGGCCGTATGTGGACGTTTAAGACCGGCAGCGAATTGCAGGTGGAACTGGGTCAGCGCATCAGGGCTCGGCGCCTCGGGCTTGGACTGACCCAGCGTGACGCCGCCACGCGCGCCGGTGTCGCCTATCGGACGTGGCGACGGCTGGAAACCGAGGGCTACGCCTCTGTCGAAGACCTCGTGAAGGCGGCTATCGCTCTGCGGTGCGAGGAAGGGCTCGAAGGCCTGTTCCCCGCGCCCGTGGCCAAGTCCATGGACGAACTCCTGAAGGCTCAGGTGACGCCCAAGCGGCTCCGCGCACGAGCCTCACCGAGACTGCGTGTTGACGATTAGGGTCGCAGATCGGAAGCCTCGTAGACCCGAGTCTATCGAGCACAGCGCATGCCCAGCGACAGCAAAATCACCGCCGCCATCGAGCCGGATCACGACCGGCCAAGCGGCCATCAGCCGTCTCGTTCCGGGCGCGCCATTTCTCCAAGCATCGTTGAAATGATTACGGTTCCACCGTCTGGGGGACCGTCTTCGGACGATTGCTACACAAACCTGCTACACAATCTCGACCACGATCAGGGCCTAAGTGTCTCAGAACGCTCGGGAAAGCCCGCGCGCGACTGCTCACGACAGGTTCGGTCGCACACCCGCCCTGCCATCTAGCATAACGAGCAATAGCCACCTACACTCGCCTCAAGAGGGGCGGGGGCCAATGGCTAAACAAAAAACCAAGCCAGTAGTAGCAAGGTACAGAAGGCTCGCAACGAGCCCATTCTCGTCAGCATCCATCACGCTTCAGGAAGCTGTATCGGAGGCGATGCAAAGCGAGTTCTCTGGGCAGAAATTGAAGGCCAACTACGTCCTTCGAGAATGCGCCAACCTTTCGCACACTACCGATACCTTTGTTCTGGCGGACCCAAAAATCGAGGATGAGTTCTTTTTCGGTGAGCTTGCTCGCTTTGAAAAAGGAGCGAACATTCCACTTTGCTGGGGAACCCCGACGAACCCCGGTGCCCTCGTGATCGGCCAACAGATACCGGGTGCGGGCCGCGAAGCCCTCCTTGGCGTTCTGCAATTCATGATCGTGGGCAACGACGTCATCCTAATCGAGAGCGGCGGATTGCGGACCAGCCGCCTCGAAGAATATCTGACTTGGCTATTGAAAGAGCGCGCGGGCTCTATCCCCAATGGGTCACACGTCCTCCTCGAAACAGAGTTCGAAATCTCGACGATGGGCGGGGCGGAAATTTCGGACATCCGCGAAGTCTCTATCAGGCCAATCAGCCTGAAGGAGGGGGAGGGTCGCCCCATTCCTGATGCGATGGAGCAGCGGGATGCTAGAGACACCACGCGGGCGGATGTGGCCCGCCAAATTCTCGAATTGATGGGAAACACCGAGGCGGACATCGACCAATTGATGGGCGAAGTGCCATCCGATGGCGACGTCCAACTCCGTCTGTCTCTTCTGTTCAAGAAGGGCAGGAAGAAAGACGCTGTTCAACCCGCCGCAGCTTCAGCCCGGCAGATGTTCCGAAATATGGACAACGACTCGATTGAACTGAAAGGCAAAGACGGAAAGACGGTTGGAAAGATGACGGCACTTTTCCGCGAAACGTCTGTAGCCTTAAACGGCTCGATCATAGACATGACGGATGCCGTTCGCGTGCTCTGGGAATCCTACGAATTCTGGGTCACAAAGGGTAAGATCGGACATGCTGTTTAAGCTCGATCTTGGCCATTGGAAACCTTGGCTTATCTCTAGCGTGGTCGCGATACTGTTCAGCCTCGTGTCGCCGGGCGCCGTCACGCTTGTTTCTCAAGAACTAATCGCCCTGTTCGGACTTTTGCTCGCCGGTGCTCTACCGACGATGATCTTGACTGCGACCATCCTTCGGGCGGGAGCGTTTACGCCCAAGCGCGTTGGCGAGTATGCCAACGCGCTAGACACTCAGTTGTCATTCTGGTTCGGATTATTCATTTGGGCTTTGATGGCCTGCATAGCAATCACACTTTCTAAGTTGCTATGGAATAATGGCGACCCTTATAAAATGTACATACCTTCGATAACATTTGATCGCGTTCGAATGAATGCGGTTCAACTATCTCTCGTGCCGCTTGCGAACCTCATATTGGGATTCTCAGGGACTCAAGTGGCTTATCGTCTGCTGCCAATGCTCGCGGGACTCCGTAGCTTGCTGCGCCTCAACTCGGCGATTGCAACCGAAGAAGCTGCGGCGAAGGTGCGAGAGGACTTCGGCCCCGGCCGCCAGAAGGCGGCCAAAATCAAGCCGACCGAAGGTCACGGAGACGTAGTACAATAGTCGCGCTCCGAGATTTCGATCTCATAGATGCGACAGGTCTAGGTCGGGATAGCGAACCCGACTGATTGCTTCGAACAGGGTCGCAGTCGCATAGCCGCTGCCATAGGCATCCGACACCGAAGCTGACGAGCCCGAGCCACCGGGAGCCGACCAGCCTCCTAGCGCAAGAGCAATGTCCCGCTCCACCCGAGCCTCGCGAAGCGCGTCTCGGAAGGTGTGACGGAAACTGTGAAAACAGGTCTTGCTGGATCGAACTCCGGCCTTTCCGCTGAACCGGGTGAACCAAGCCGAGAAGGTGGTAGAACGATAACCCGTTGCTCCGAGCCCAACCTCGCCAAACAGTTTGATCTCGCGAGCACGTCGGCGCGCAGCAACGAATTCCATGAACCCGAGCGCGAGAAGCTGCGGATGAACTGGGACCAATCTCGCGCTGGAAGCCGTCTTTAGCCGCTTGTCAGTTTCGTCGGCCTGTGACGCCTCGGTGATCGCGAAACAAGCGACGCCATCCACCGGCCTGACATCCGCGACATCAAGTTGGCATGCCTCGTTCAAGCGAAGACCACAGAATAGAGCGATGAGCGGAATCCAGAAGCGGGCGTTGCGCGGACGGTCGTCGCCGGGCACGGCGTAGCCATGCCCGTCATCGCGGCAGCCCGTGTAAAGCGGCGCGTTGAAAATGGCTCGAAGCTGGACCTTTGAGAAAGGGAGCCGCTTGTCACGCCTCAACGTCGCATCCGGCATTCTCAGCCCTTGAGCCGGGTTCCGGTCCATCAACTCCTCTTTGACGGCCCAGTTGAAGACCCCACCCATCTTGTTGAGGTAACTGTTGATGTTGCTGGCACTTACCAGATCGCCGCGCCCCGCCTCCTTGGACCTTGCGGCGATCTCGGCCGCGTCGAGGCCCGGATAGAGCTTTCCAGCGTGACGCGGTAGCCATCGTAACGTCTCGATCAAATCCCGGCATCGAGCGCGGGTGATGGACCGGACAGGCGTGGTCTCCCCCAGCACCGCCACCACCATCCTTCGAGTGGTCTCATAAGCCAGCCGCGTCCGAGGCGACCAGTCTCGCGTCGGGTCGCCCATGTAGGCATCGTAGACTTGGCCGAGCGTGGGACCGCCGTCCTCAACTGTGGCGGCTGAAGGAGCATCGCTGGCCTTTTCGGCGGTCAGATTTCGCCCGTCACGATCCGAGCAACGCAGAATCGTCTGATCGACTTTTCGCCCAATCGCCGAACGCGCTGCTTCGAAGTCGCGCTCGATCTGGGCGGCAATTTGGTGGGAGCGACGCAGGGCCACCGTGGGGCTGTCCGTCCCCAACGATCTCCAAACTTCTCGCTTCCCGACAATGCCCTGCAAGGCCTCTGGGACACGCCGCCGATAGTAGAGACGACCGGCTCTTCGGACGAAGTGCGTTCGAACTTTGTGTAGACGGTTTGTGTAGCAGTCGCGCGCGGGCTTTCCCGAGCGTTCTGAGACACTTAGGCCCTGATCGTGGTCGAGATTGTGTAGCAGGTTTGTGTAGCAATCGTCCGAAGACGGTCCCCCAGACGGTGGAACCGTAATCATTTCAACGATGCTTGGAGAAATGGCGCGCCCGGAACGATTCGAACGTCCGACCCTCAGATTCGTAGTCTGATGCTCTATCCAGCTGAGCTACGGGCGCGCATTGCCTTTCGGCGAGGCGGGGGAGATAGCCCGTTCAATTGCGGGGCGCAAGCGCCGTTTGGAGGATCGGCGAAAAGATTTTGTCGCAAACGCTTCGGGGCCGGGCGCCGGGCGCGCGGATCGGGGCGTGAAGGGGGTTTCGGGATCGATGGGCGACGTCGAGGCGTGACAGGCGGCGGTGTTTGTTGTCCATGAGAGCCTCATCGCCCGCCCCTGGGTCGCGGCGCCGATCCAACGGAACCTGTACGCATGCGTCGCTTCGCTCCGCTTTCCCTGGTTTGCCTCCTGGCCCTGTCGGCCTGCGCCCAGACCGCCCTGACGCCCGCCACGCCGACGGCGCCGCTAGCGGCGCCACCGGCTGCCGCAGCCCCGCGTGGCTTCGTCGCGGCGGCCAATCCCCTGGCGGTCGAGGCGGGCTTGCGGGTGCTGCGCGATGGCGGGAGCGCGGCTGATGCGGCCGTCGCGATCCAGGCGGTGCTGAGCCTGGTCGAGCCGCAGAGCTCGGGCCTGGGCGGCGGTGCCTTCATGACCTACTACGATGCCAGGAGCGGCAAGGTCACGGCCTATGACGGTCGGGAAAAAGCGCCCAGCGGCGCGGGACCGGACATGTTCATGGGGCCGGACGGCAAGCCCCTGCCCTTCGTGACCGCGCTGCTGTCGGGCCGCTCGACGGGGGTGCCCGGCGCGGTGGCCATGCTGGCCCAGGCGCAGAAGGCGCATGGCAAGGCCCGGTGGAACACGCTGTTCGCCGACGCCGAGCGCCTGGCCAGCGAGGGCTTCACGGTCAGCCCGCGTCTGGCGGGCATGATCAATAGTTCGCGCGTTCCGCAGAACGGTGCGAGCGACGTCATCGCCTATTTCACCAAGCCCGACGGAACCCGCTACCAGGCCGGCGACACCCTGAAGAACCCGGCCTATGCCACGACACTCAAGCGCCTAGCCGCAGAGGGGCCCAGCGCCCTCTATGAGGGCCCCATCGCCCAGGCCATCGTCGACAAGGTGCGCGAAGGAGCCCTGCCCGGCAGCATCAGCCTGTCGGACCTGAAGACCTATCGCCCGCGATCGTCCGACGCCCTGTGCCGGCCCTGGAGGGTCTATACGGTCTGCGTGCCCAACCCTTCGTCGAGCGGCCTTGCGGTTATCCAGGCCCTGATGATGCTGGAGCATACCGACATCGCCACGCGCGGTCCCAAGGACCCTGTGGCCTGGACCCTGCTGGCCGAAGCCGAGCGCGTCATGTATGCTGACCGCGACCGCTATATGGGCGACCCTGCCTTTGTGAAGGTTCCTGTCGAGGGCCTGCTGGATCCAGCCTATGTCGCCCAGCGCGCCCGGCTGATCAAGGACACCGCCGGCCCGGCGCCCGCGTTCGGCCTGCCCAAGGGCGCGCCCAAGGTCGGGATCGACGCCACCAAGGAGCCCTCCGGCACCACCCATTTCGTCATCGTCGATCCGGCGGGCAATGTGGTGTCGATGACCACCACGGTCGAAAGCATCTTCGGCTCGGGCCGGATGGTGGGCGGCTTCTTCCTCAACAACCAGATGACCGACTTCTCGTTCTCGCCCGTCGAGAAGGACGGTGCCCCGGCGGCCAACGCCGTGGCGGCGGGCAAGCGGCCGCGCTCCTCGATGGCCCCGATCATCGTGCTGGACAGCAAGGGCAAGTTCCTGGCCGCCGTCGGTTCGCCGGGCGGCAACGCCATCCTGTCCTATAATCTCAAGGCGATGGTCGGCGTATTCTATTGGGGCCTGTCGATGCAGGACGCGATCAACCTGCCCAACCTGGTCTCGCGCGGCGACAATTTCTCCGGCGACGCCGAGAAGTTCGGACCCGAGATGGTCGCAGCGCTGAATGCCCGCGGCGTGCTGGTCAAGACCGGCCAGTACGAGACCTCGGGCCTGCACGGGGTGATCGTGCGTCCCGGTGGCGTGATGGAGGGCGGAGCAGACCCCCGGCGCGAAGGCGTCGCCAAGGGTCTCTAAGAAAGCGCCTACCCCTCCGTCGCCGCCTCTTCATGGCCGGCGATGGAGCCGTCCTTGAACAGGTATTGGCGCAGCAGCGCGTCGGTCTCGGGATCGTCGCGGCGCAGCCATTCCAGCACCATGGCCGCGTGCTCCAGCTCCTCGCGGGCGTTGTGCAGCAGGATCTTCTTCAGCTCGATATCGTCACAGTCGTCGGCACGCTGACGATACCAGTCAACCGCCTCGAACTCCTCGATCAGCGAGGTGATGACCTAGAGCAAAGGTCGTCATGATTGAATCATGTCGTTTGCTCTAGATTCTTGTTTTGACGCGTTATTTCGGCGGCGAACCGGCATCCACTTCGCCGAATAACGCTTTAGTGGCGGTTGAGGGTCTTTTGACTGAGCTTCTCACGGGGAACGTGAAGGCCTTCGCTGGACATGCGTCATCATCCTGTTGTGCTGCGGGACTAACGCACGAGACGCGCAAGCGGCGCCGTGGACCCAGGAAAGAACCCCCATGAACATCGATCGCCGCAGAGCTCTCGCATTCCTCGGCCTGGGCGGTGCAGCCGGGGCCGGCAGCGCGGTCTGCGCGCAGCCTCTCAACAAGGGCGCGGTAGCGTTCGAGCACGGCGTCGCCAGTGGCGATCCGGGGCCGACCAGCGTGGTCTTCTGGACCAGAGTCACCCCCACGGCTGCGAATTCAGGCGATATCCTGGTTGATCTGCAGGTGGCCGCCGATGCGAACTTCAAGTCCATCGTCAGCGCCAGCAAGGGCCTGCGCGCCCACGCCG
This sequence comes from Caulobacter sp. AVps18, assembly GCF_058681425.1. Lineage (NCBI taxonomy): Bacteria > Pseudomonadati > Pseudomonadota > Alphaproteobacteria > Caulobacterales > Caulobacteraceae > Caulobacter > Caulobacter sp. AVps18. The sequence continues at coordinate 1,679,580 of NZ_CM178737.1, read as the reverse complement.
GCCGCGACTGGACCGTCAAGCATGACCTGGACGGCCGGGGGCTGAAGCCGGGAACCGAGTACTGGTACCGGTTCGTCGCCAACGGCGTGACCTCACCGGTGGGCCGCACCCGCACCCTGCCGGCCGGGCCGACCAGGGATGTCGTCCTGGCGGTGGCCTCGTGCTCGCTCTATTCGAACGGCTTTTTTAACGCCTATGACGCCATCGCCAAGCTTCCGCGCGTCGACGCCGTTTTGCATCTGGGCGACTATATCTACGAGTACGGCGGCGCGCCCACCGACTACGGCATGAATTCGCCGGTCGCCGCGCAGCGGATGCCTGACCCGATGCACGAGATCGTCACCCTCGACGACTATCGCCGCCGGCACGCCCGTTACAAGACTGATCCCCATCTGCAGGCTGCCCATGCCCGCGCGCCGTGGATCGTGGTGTGGGACGATCACGAGACCACCAATGACAGCTGGCAGGGTGGGGCCCAGAACCACAACCCGGAAAAGGGCGAAGGCGACTGGGCCGCGCGCAAGGCCGTGGCGCTCAAGGCCTATTACGAGTGGATGCCGATCCGCGAGCCGGCCGCCGGCACCCTGCCAGAAGCCAGCTGGCGCGGGTTCCAGTTCGGCGATGTGGCCACCCTGCTGATGACCGAGACGCGCCTGACCGCCAGGACCGAACAGCTGGACTATGCCACCGATCTGCCGATGGTCGACGGCAAGCCCGATGTGGCCGCCTTCTCGGCCAAGTGGAAGGATCCCGACCATCGGCTTCTGGGCGAGGCCCAGCGCCAATGGCTGGCGGGTCAGGTCAACGCCTCGGTCAAGGCCGGCAGCGCCTGGCAGGTGCTGGGCAACCAGATCGTCATGGCCCGCGTCGCCGGGCCCAACCTGCAGACCCTGCTGGGCGACAGGTTCGAGCCCATGCTGGCCAAGCTGCCGCCCTATGTCCGCGAGCGCATCCGCCAGGGCGTGGCCCTGTCGGCCCTGGGCCTGCCCTATAATCTCGACGCCTGGGACGGTTATCCGGCTGACCGCGAGCGGCTGTACGACCTGTTCAAGAGCGCCGGCGCCCATCCGATCGTGCTGTCGGGCGACAGCCATTCGTTCTGGGCCAATGAGCTGTTCGATGCGGGGGGTGCCGAGCGGGTGGCCGTCGAGTTCGGGGCCACCGGGGTCACCTCGCCGGGCTATGGCGACATCCTGCCCGGCGTTCCCTTGGGCGAGGCCTTCGCGGCGCGCAACACCGAGGTCAAGTTCGCCGATCCGGGGGCCAAGGGCTTCGTGCTGCTGACCCTGGAGCATGGCAAGGCGACCAGCGAGATGATCGCCGTCTCGACCATCGTGGAGCCGGCCTACACGACCCGGGTGCTCAAGCGCTTCGTGGTGACGCCGACGCCGGGCGGGGGTGTTGAGGGGTTGAGGGAAGGCTGAGAGTATCCCTCTCAGCACTCCTTCTCCCCGTTCTTCGCGAGCGCGTTCAGAACCCTCAGGGAAAGTCGCAGACTTCCGGCCTGTCTGCGGTAGCCTGATCGAGCCGCAATTGCTGATACAGAACGCTCCCCGCACCCTGCGGAAAGAAGCGCACAGCCTTGGTCGTGCCGTCGGGCGATTGCACCTGCAGTTCGTAAGGTTGGGTCGAGTCCCCGTTGGTCCCTGATACCTTGCGCAAGATGATCATTCCGTCTCGCAAGCCAGAGCGGTAGGCGGCGCTCCCGGGCTTCATTCGGGCAATCGCGAGATGACCATCCGGGGTCGGAACGGGCTCAAATCCGAGCTCGAAGCTTGCAGCTTCGACGCGCTCCAGCTTGCCACAAGGTGCGAAAGCCTCTTCAGGCAATACGATGGGTGCGCCTCTGTTGATATAGGCGTCCAGATCCGCGCCGACATCGACGCCGGCCCTGGCCATCGCCGCGACGAACAGGTCGGTCACAGCGGCATCCGGACTTTCCCGAAAGGCCTGCGCCTGCGCGCGCACCACGGCGTCGAGACTTTGACCGCGCTGGCGCAGACGCCAATCCCAGAGAACCGCCAGCATCGCGCCGCGCTGATAGGCGATCTTCTCCGCGTCGGGGTCGGTCCAGAACGCTTCAGCGGCTTGCGCACCCGGCATCGTCTTCGCCGGGGAAACGCCGTAGCCGCGAAGCGTCTCGTTCCAGGCGTCTGCGAACGCGGTCGGTGAAAGCAGGCGCGCCCGCTGGAGGAGACGCCGCGCATAGAAGTCTGTGAAGCCTTCGCTGAACCAATATCCGCGTGGACCGATCGGCATGCCCAGCCGAGCGGGATTCCACGCATGGAACAGTTCGTGCGCCAGGAAGGGCCGCAGGTCCTCCTGCGTCAGGCTTGCCGAGGCGACCATCGCGAAGCCGCCCTCTTTCCAGGCACCCCTGAAAGATTTGATCGGGCCGGTCTCAAGGCTGGAAGCAGCGACGAGATAGGGGGCATCTGCGTCATCCGCGAAGAACTCGCGCTCGGCTTTCAGGATCTTGGCCAGATCCGCCGCGATTTCAGCGTCTGTAAGCGGATATTGCCCTCGGATCGCCAGGCGCAGCGGCCCGTTTTGGACGATCCGCAGATCACGGCCACCGATGAAAAAGCTGTTTTTCGGGTGCGTCGGTTTGAAGTGCTCCAGGCTGGACGCGAGTGTGAAGCCTTTAGGCCAGCCGCTCCACTTCAACACGACGGGTGCATCGGGTCGGTCCGCCACGATCACCAAGGCGCTCGGCCCATCGACGAAGAACCAGGAAGGACGGATCCAGGGTGTGCTGGGATAGCCGTCCGCATCGGTGGGCTCATGGTCGATGGTCGTCGAGATGCGATAGCGGATGGCTATGCTCTTGCCGGGTTTCGACTTCAAAGTTCGGGTCGGGCCGTCGCCTTCGATGTCCGCCCCCTCAGCCCTCAGGTCCAGCAGGCCGCGCCAGAGCGCCTTTTGCCCCATGGAGGCGCTGGGCAATTCCAGTGTCGTGACGCCACTCGCATCGGCCTCGAATTGCAGCTTCACCTCGAGGTCTGTAAGGATCCCGGCTTCGAATTTCGGTGAGATTTCGTAAGTCACCGGTGCGGTTAGAGTCGCTGCGGCCCCCTTCGACAGGGGCAACATCAAGGCCGCAACAATCGCTAGAAGAAGCTTTGTTCGGCGCATCGTGTTTCTCCTTGTCTGCGCCAGGGATGAACCGGCCGGCGCTTCTAACGCCGCTCCAGCGCCAGGCGCAGGCCAAAGGCGATGAAGACGCCGCCGGTGATCCGGTCCAGCCAGCGGATCACGGCGGCCTCGCGCAGCAGGCCGGCCAGGGGCGCGGTGGCGGCGATCAGCAGCCCGGCCCAGATCAGGCCCATCACCACATGCAGCGCCGCCAGCAGTATGCCGAAGCTGGCCGGATCGGCGCCTGGCGGCACGAACTGGGGCAGGAACGAGATATAGAACACCCCGACCTTGGGATTGAGCAGGTTGGTCAGCAGGCCGCGTCGCAGGGATGCCAAGGCCCCGCCGCCGGTGGGGACTATGGCACCGGGCTCGAAGCTGTCGCGGGGCTTCATCAGCATCCTGCCGCCGACCCAGACCAGATAGGCCGCGCCGGCCCACTTGAGCGCAGTATAGGCGGTTTCCGAGGCGGTCAGCAGGGCCCCGGCCCCGCAGGCGGCGGCCACGCCCCAGACCATGCAGCCGATCCCGATGCCCAGCGCTGCCGCGAAGGCCCGGCGGGGTCCGTCTGTCGCTGCAGTACGCAGGACGAGAGCCGTGTCGAGCCCCGGCGTGATGGTCAGCAGGAAGGCGGCGAAGCCGAACGCCAGCAGGGCCTGTAGTGTGGTCATGTCAGGACCCTGCACCATCCTCGCGCTCGACCAGCCGACCCTCTTCCCAGACGCGGTAGAAGCACGAGCGAAAGCCCACATGGCAGGCGCCGCCGTCGCCCTGGGGCCGAACCTTGATCAGCACGGCGTCCTGGTCGCAGTCGACCCGCAGTTCTGAGACGATCTGCAGCTGGCCGCTGGTCTCGCCCTTCTTCCAGAGTTCATGGCGCGAACGGCTGAAATAGTGGGCGATCCCGGTCTCGACGGTGAGCTTGAGCGCCTCGTCGTTCATCCAGGCCAGCATCAGGATCTCGCCGGTGTCGGCGTGCTGGGCGATGGCGACCACCAGGCCGTCGGCGTTGAAGCGCGGGGCCAGGGCCTCGCCGCGCTCCAGGGCATGTTTGTCGGGGGCGGTCGGGAACAGGGAAGCGCTCATGGCGTGGCATATGGCGCCCTTGGGGCCATTTCGGCTAGGGCAAAAAGCGCGATTTAGGAATCCTGCCTTTGCCCTAGCTTTCTGTTTTCGCATCGTTTTTGCGGAAAACCGGTTCCCACTTTTCCGCACGATGCTTTAGTCTCTGATCCAGGGAGAACTCATGAGTCTCAAGGATCGCATCAAGGCGGCGGTCGCCACGCTGGACGTCCGGGCTCGGCCCTGGGCGGCGCGTTCGCCCTGGCATGGCCGCGCCTATGAGTTCCTGCTGTTTGGCCTCAAGCAGGCCTGGGCCTGCCTCTTCGGCGGCCTGATGCTGGCCCTGCTGGTCGGCACCTTTCTGTTCTGGCCCAAGGACGCGCCGCTGGCGCGCTACGATTTTCTCGTCATCGCCGCCCTGCTGATCCAGGTCGCCCTGCTGGGCTTGAAACTGGAGCACTGGGACGAGGCGGCGGTGATCTTCATCTTCCACCTGGTCGGCACGGTGATGGAGGTCTTCAAGACCGCCCAGGGCTCGTGGATCTATCCCGAGCCCAGCCTGCTGCGGATCGGCGGTGTGCCGCTGTTCACGGGCTTCATGTATGCCTGCGTCGGCAGCTATATCGCCCGGGCCTGGCGGTTGTTCGACATCACCTTCATCCGCTATCCGCCGTTCTGGACCACCTGGATCCTGGCGGGCCTGACCTATCTGAACTTTTTCACCCATCACTACGGGCCCGACATCCGCATCGGCCTGTTCGCCCTGTCGGCAGTAATGTTTGGCCGCACCTGGTTCGTGTTCACGCCCGACGAAAAGCCCCGCCGCATGCCGATGATCGTGGGCCTGCTGCTGGTGGCCCTGTTCATCTGGCTGGCCGAGAACCTGGGCACCCTGGCCGGGGCCTGGATCTATCCCAGCCAGAAGAACGGCTGGTCGATGGTGTCGATCGAGAAGATCGGGGCCTGGTACCTGCTGATGCTGATCAGCTTCGTCCTGGTCTCGCTGGTCCACCGTCCGGTCGACGCCTGCGTGGCGAAGATCCGGCAGGGGATCAAGGCGGCGGCTTAGCCTAAAATCCTCCCCCTGAAGGGGGAGGCGGCCGTAGGCCGGAGGGGGAAGACCGCAATGAGTCAGCGGTCACTTCCCCCTCCGTCGGCTTCGCCGACACCTCCCCCTCTTGGGGGAGGATCGTTACTTCCGCACCACCAGATCCATGAACCGCTGCTGCAGCACCTTGTCGGTCTTGAAGACGCCGCGGAACTGGGTGGTGATGGTCGAGACGTCGTGGTGGCGAACGCCGCGGGTGCTCATGCACTGGTGCTCGGCGTCGATCAGCACGGCGACCCCGGCCGCCGACAGGTGGTCTTCGATGGCGTCGGCGATCTGCATGGTCATGGTCTCCTGGGTCTGGAGACGCTTGGCGTAGATCTCGACCAGCCGCGCCAGCTTGGACAGGCCCACCACCTTGCCGGTCGGCATATAGGCGATCCAGGCCTTGCCCAGGAACGGGGCCATGTGGTGCTCGCAATGGCTCTGCACATCGATGCCGCGCAGCATGACCATGTCGTCATAGCCCTGCACGTCCTCGAAGGTGCGGCTCAGCTCCTTGGCCGGGTCGCCCTCATAGCCGGCGAACCACTCGCCATAGGCATCGACCACGCGCTGGGGCGTGTCGAGCAGGCCCTCACGCTGGGGATTGTCTCCGGCCCAGGCCAGCAGGGTGCGCACCGCCGCCAGCGCTTCATCGCGCGACGGGCGGCCTTGCAGGCCGTGCTGGAGGTCGTCGGCGGCGCAGGCGCAAGGCTCGGCCAGAGCGGTCTTCGGCGTGACAGCGTCCATGTCGGAAGGGTCTTTCCACGGGCTGAGTTGCGCCGGAGCGCCTCTCGCTCCGGAATGACGCGTGCCACCCGATTCACAGCTACGGCCAAACTCGCCAAAAGATGACGTGTCGTCCGCGTGTCCGATAGCTATATGGGACCCGCTCATTCCTCCGCAACACCCTCCCGTTACGTCAGGCAGACCAGTTTTCTCATGACCCTGAAGCTCCACGACACCCTGACGCGCGAAAAGCGCGTCTTTGTCCCCGCCGATCCGGACCGGGTGACGATGTATGTCTGCGGGCCCACGGTCTATAACCACGCCCATATCGGCAACTTCCGGCCGGTGGTGGTGTTCGACGTCCTGTTCCGGATGCTGCGCCATATCTATGGCGAAGACGCGGTGATCTATGCCCGCAACGTCACCGACGTGGACGACAAGATCAATAAGAAGGCCTTCGACGAGGGCGTGCCGATCAAGACGATCACCGACCGCTACCTGGCTGCCTATCACGCCGATGCAGCCGGCCTGCTGACCCTGCCGCCGACCCTGGAACCCAAGGCCACCGAGCATATCGGCGAGATCATCGCGATGATCGAGAAGCTGGTCCAGAACGGCAAGGCCTATGCGGCCGAGGGCCATGTGCTGTTCGACACCCAGGCCTTCGACGACTATGGCCAGCTGTCGGGTCGCAACATGGACGACATGATCGCCGGGGCCCGGGTCGAGGTCGCGCCCTACAAGCGTCACCCCGCCGACTTCGTGCTGTGGAAGCCCTCGAAGGAAAACGAGCCGGTGTGGGACAGCCCCTGGGGCGCGGGCCGTCCGGGCTGGCACATCGAGTGCTCGGCCATGATCGACAAGCAGCTGGGCCAGACCATCGACATCCATGGCGGCGGCATTGATCTGGCCTTCCCGCACCACGAAAACGAAGTGGCCCAGAGCCGCTGCGCCCATGACGCCCCGGTTCTGGCCAATTACTGGCTGCACAACGGCTTCCTGGATATGTCCGGCGAGAAGATGTCCAAGAGCCTGGGCAACGTGATCCTGCCCCATGAGCTGCTGAAGACGACGCCGGGCGAGGTGATCCGCTGGGCGCTGCTCAGCGCCCATTACCGCCAGCCGCTGGACTGGACGCCCGACCTGCTGGAGCAGTCCAAGAAGGCGCTCGACCGCCTGTACGGCGCTCTGCGCCGTGCCAAGGACGTGCCGATGGACCAGGCGATGGAGGCCCCGCAAGACGTGATCGCCGCGCTTGAGGATGATCTCAACACGCCCCAGGCAATCTCGTGCTTCTTTGAGGTTTCCAGCGCCATCGAGCGGGCGGTGACGGCCGGGGACACCGTCGCCATCGCCGCCAACAAGGCTCGCCTGATCGAGGCCGGCGCCCTGCTGGGCTTCCTGCAGGCTGACCCGGACAGCTGGTTCGAGGGCGACGCCTCCGACGACCTGAAGGCCCAGGTCGAGGATCTGCTCAAGCGCCGTGTCGAGGCCCGGGCCGCCAAGGACTGGACCGCCGCTGACGCCATCCGCGCCGAGCTGGACGCCCTGGGCGTGGTGGTCATGGACGGACCGGCCGGCGCCACCTGGCGGATGAAGGACTAGGAGAGTGCTGCGGCCCGCCTCGCGGCGGGTCGCGGCCACTACTTCTTGGCGGGCGTCGGGGCCGCAGGGGCCGGCGCGGCGGCGGGCGGCGTCGCGGCCTCGCCATTAATCGGTGGCACATTCAGCGGACGACGCGTCAGGGTCTCGATCGGATAGATCGTGGCGCACTTCATCCACTTGCCCGCCCAGGCCCCGCCGCGCGCCTCGCAGCGCTCCTTGGGCCAGACCCACAGGTAGTGATAGCCGAACACGCCCAGGTTGCTGACCAGGAACAGGCCGACGAAAATGTACTTCAGGCGTTCGATGGTGCGGTTCATGGCCCGGCTGTTTAGTGGCCGCCCGAAAGCCTGACCAGCCCTTTTGCGCGCCGCTTTGCCTCCAGGGGCGTTAGAGCGGCCGGACGACACAGACAAAGTATCGTACACTTGTTTGAACTTGCGGCGTAGAACCACCTTACGCTTACGCAAAGGGAAACTTGCGTTGCGGTGCAAAAAGGGTAATCCCGTGCCCACGCAGGAGAAAACGTAGCCTGGAGGCGCAGAAACCCGATGAAGGTCCTTGTCCCGGTTAAACGGGTTATTGATTACAACGTGAAGGTTCGCGTCAAAGCGGACCAGACGGGCGTCGATCTGGCGAACGTCAAAATGTCGATGAATCCCTTTTGCGAGATCGCGGTCGAAGAAGCCGTGCGTCTCAAGGAAAAAGGCGTGGCGACCGAGATCGTCATCGTCAGCATCGGCCCGGCCCAGGCCCAGGAAACCATCCGCACGGCCCTGGCCATGGGCGGCGACCGCGGCGTGCTGGTCGTCACCGACGCCGATCCCGAACCCCTGGCCGTGGCCAAGCTGCTGGCGGCCGTGATCGCCGAAGAGCAGCCGGGCCTCGTCCTGATGGGCAAGCAAGCCATCGACGGCGACAACAATGCCGTCGGCCAGATGCTGTCGGCCCTGACAGGCTGGCCCCAGGCCACCTACGCCTCGGCCATCGAAATTTCCGGTTCGACCGCCAAGGTCACCCGCGAAGTCGACGGCGGCCTGCAGACCCTGGACGTGGACCTGCCGGCGGTGATCACCGCCGACCTGCGCCTCAACGAGCCGCGCTATGCCAGCCTGCCCAACATCATGAAGGCCAAGAAGAAGGAGATCGTCAGCAAGACGGTCGCCGACTACGGCGTCGATATCGCGCCGCGCCTGACGGTGCTCAAGGTCGCCGAACCGGCCAAGCGTTCGGCCGGCATCAAGGTGGAAACCGCCGCCGACCTGGTGGCCAAGCTCAACCTCGCGGGAGTGCTCTAGATGGCCGTTCTCGTCGTCGCCGATAATGACAACCTGGTGCTGCGCGACGGCACCCACAAGACGGTCACCGCCGCCCTGAAGCTTTCGGGTGACGTGGACGTTCTGGTCCTGGGCCATGGCGCCAAGGCCGTGGCTGATGCGGCCGCCAAGATCAGCGGCGTCCGCAAGGTGCTGCTGGCCGACAGCGAAGCCCTGGGCCATGGCGTAGCCGAAGCCCAAGCCGACGCTGTTCTGGCCCTGGCCGGGAACTATGACGCGATCCTCGTGCCGGCCACTTCGGGCGGCAAGAACTTCGCGCCGCGCGTCGCCGCCAAGCTGGACGTCGCCCCGATCAGCGAGATCGTGGAAGTCGTCTCGGCCGACACCTTCGTGCGTCCGATCTATGCCGGCAACGCCCTCGAAACCGTCCAGTCGTCGGACGCCAAGAAGGTGATCACCGTGCGCCCCACCGCCTTCGCAGCGGCGGAAGAAGGCGGCTCGGCTCCGGTCGAGACCGTCTCGGGCAGCGATGCCGCCAAGACCCGCTTCGTCAGCGAAGAAATGGTCAAGTCGGATCGTCCGGAACTGGCGGCAGCCAAGATCGTCGTCTCCGGCGGCCGGGCCATGGGTTCGGCTGAAGAGTTCCAGCGGGTGATCGAGCCCCTGGCCGACAAGCTGGGTGCCGCTGTCGGCGCCTCGCGCGCGGCGGTCGATGCGGGCTACGCCCCCAACGACTACCAGGTCGGTCAGACCGGCAAGGTCGTGGCTCCGGCCCTGTACGTGGCCATCGGCATCTCGGGCGCCATCCAGCACCTGGCCGGCATGAAGGACTCAAAGATCATCGTCGCCATCAACAAGGACAGCGACGCGCCGATCTTCCAGGTCGCCGATTTCGGCCTGGTCGCCGACTACAAGACCGCCGTGCCTGAACTGATGGACGCCCTCGCGGCAGCCGGAAAGTAAGGCTTCGGTTTCACACCGATGCAGAAAAGGCCCGGAGGCGACTCCGGGCCTTTTTTTGCGCCGGCCAAGGCCGACCGGATCCAGACGCTTGGAGACAGGTTCGCCAAGCGGGCATCAATCGCCAAACGCGCACTGGCGTACCCCGACGGGACGCCCTATTTCCCGCCCCATGTTGATGGTCATCTCCCCCGCCAAGTCACTGGACTTCACCGCGCCCGATCAGGTGCTGCCCCTGACCACGCCCGAACTGAAGGGCAAGATCGCCGAACTGGCCAAGGTAACGCACAAGCTGACGGTCGCCGACCTGCGCCGCCTGATGCACATTTCCGAGAAGCTGGCGGTGCTGAACCGCGAGCGCTTCCAGCATTTCGATCCCGAGGTGGAAGAGGGCCTGCAGGCCGTGATCGCCTTCAATGGCGACGTCTATGGCGGGCTGGCGGCGCGTGAACTGGACCGCCCGGCGCTGGACTGGGCCCAGGACCACCTGCGGATCCTGTCAGGCCTGTATGGCGTGCTGCGGCCGCTGGACGCCCTGCAGCCCTATCGGCTGGAGATGGGCACGCGGCTGAAGACCAAGCGCGGCAATAATCTTTATGACTTCTGGGGCGAAACCATCGCCAAGACCCTCAATGACGCCACCCAGGGCCATGCCGACAAGACCCTGGTCAATCTGGCCAGCCAGGAATATTTCGGTGCCGTCGACGCCAAGGCCCTGAAACTGCCGGTCGTCACCTGCCACTTCAAGGAAGAGAAGGCCGGCGCGCTTAAGGTGCTGGGCTTTTTCGCCAAGAAGGCCCGGGGCCGGATGGCGCGCTATATCATCGACAACCGTGTCGATCAGGCCAAGGATCTGAAGGGCTTCGACCTGGACGGCTATGCCTTCCGCCCCGCCCTATCGACCGACACCGATTGGGTTTTTGCTCGCCCCCAGCCTTAATTTCACCTATCGATGAATTTATAAGCGCTCGCCCTTCGTCGGAGCGGGCTATATGCTGCAATGCAGCATCGTTAGGGTCGCAGTAGCAGGGAGCGCGCCGAATGGCCGTGGACTTCGGTTTGCAAGGGCAGGTCGCCATCGTCACGGGCTCGACCAGCGGCATCGGTCACGCGCTCGCCGAGGCCCTGGCGGCCCAGGGCGTCAACATCGTGCTCAACGGCCTGGGCGAGATGACCGCCATCGAGCGCACCCGGTCCGAGCTGGCGGAAAAGCACGGCGTCGAGGTGCTGTACAACGGCGCCGACATGACCAAGCCCGACCAGATCGCCGACATGGTCAAGGCCGCCAAGGCCGAATTCGGCGAGCTGGATATCCTGATCAACAATGCCGGCGTCCAGCACGTGGCCCCGATCGAGGACTTCCCCACCGACAAGTGGGACCAGATCATCGCCATCAACCTGACCTCGGCCTTCCACGCCACCAAGGCCGCCGTGCCGATCATGAAGGCGCAGGGGCGCGGCCGTATCATCAACATCGCCTCGGCCCACGCCCTGATCGCCTCGCCGTTCAAGGCCGCCTATGTGGCCGCCAAGCACGGGGTTCTGGGACTGACCAAGACGGTCGCCCTGGAAGTCGCCCAGCACGGCATCACCTGCAACGCCATCTGCCCAGGCTTCGTGAAGACCCCCCTGGTCGAGGCCCAGATCGCCGACCAGGCCAAGGCGCGCGGCATCAGCGAGGAAGCGGTCATGCGGGATGTCATCCTGGCCAGCCAGCCGACCAAGCAATTTGTCACCTTTGACCAGCTTTCAGGCATGCTGCTCTATCTGGTCTCTGACGCCGGGGCCTCGGCCAATGGCTCGGCCTTCCAGATCGACGGCGGCTGGACCGCGCAATAGCCAGGGAGCGGGTCATGCCCATCGGCCCGTTCAAGAAGAAGCCCGCCGGCCCGCGCGGCCTGAGCCTGGCCCTGCAGGGCGGTGGATCCCATGGTGCCTTCGAGTGGGGCATCCTCGACCGCCTGCTGGAAGAGGACGACATCGAGATCAAGGCGGTGACCGCCGCCTCGGCCGGGGCGATGAATGCGGTCAGCCTGGCCCATGGCCTGATCGCTGGCGGCCGCGACGGAGCCCGCGAAGCGCTGGACGCCTTCTGGCGCGAAACCAACAAGGCCGGCGGGCAGAACGTATTTGGTGACAGCAGCATCTGGACCAAGGCGTTTTCCGGCCCTGACTGGCTGAAGAACACCCCCGGCTGGCGCATGGCCGAGACCATCGCCATGTCGATGAGCCCCTACGAGTTCAATCCGTTCAACCTCAACCCCCTGCACGACGTGCTGGAGGCGACGGTGAACTTCGAGGCGATCCGCGAGCGCTCGCCGATCAAACTCTACATCGCCGCCACGGCTGTGCGGCAGAGCAAGGCCAAGATCTTCCGCGAGACCGAGCTGACGGCCAAGCACATCATGGCCAGCGCCTGCCTTCCCCAGGTGTTCCAGGCCGTCGAGATCGACGGCGAGCCCTATTGGGACGGCGGTTTCCTGGCCAATCCGCCGCTATGGCCGCTGTTCTATGACGACACGCCAGACGACATCCTGGTGGTCAGTCTCAATCCGTTTGTGCGCGAAGAGACACCCAAATCGCCGGGCGAGATCATGGACCGGCTCAACGAGATCACTTTCAATGCCTCGCTGGCCGCAGAGCTGCGGGCCATCGGCTTTGTGCAAAAGTTGCTGGACGAGGGCCTGCTGAAAGACACCGCCAAGGGTCGCTATCGCAGGATGCTGGTCCACGCCATCACCGCCGACGGCCCGCTGGCCGATCTTTCGCTGTCGACCAAGTTCAACACCGAGTGGAGCTTTCTGTCCGACCTGAAGGAACGCGGCCGCACAGCCGCGCAAGCCTGGCTGACCGACAGCGGTGACTGCATCGGCGTGAAATCCAGCGTTGATCTGAAGGTCGGCTTTCCATGAACGTTCCCGTGCCCACGGTTGGCGTCGTCTGCCTGCGCGGCGACGAGGTGCTGCTGATCAAGCGCGGCACGCCGCCACGCCTGGGCCAATGGAGCCTGCCGGGCGGCCGCATGGAATGGGGCGAGACCACCATGACCACCGCCCTGCGCGAGCTGAAGGAAGAGACCGGCGTAGACGCCGAGTTGCTGGGCTTGATCGACGTGATCGACGGGGTGTTTCCCGCCAGACCGGGTGGCGAGATCACCCGTCACTATGTGCTGATCGACTATGCGGCCCGCTGGACGGCGGGCGAGCCGGTCGCCGGCGACGATGCGGCCGAGGCCCGCTTCGTCTCGCGCGATCAGGCCATGGCGCTGGTTGAATGGGACGAGACCCGCCGAATGATCACCGAAACCTACGAGCGTTTCGCCGCATGAGCGTGATCGACGCGCCGCCGCCGCGCACCGCCATCAGCCCCAACGCCCTGATCCTGCTCGGCTCGGTGCTGGCCCTGGGCTGGACTCTGACCATCGAGACCAGCCTGACCGGGTTCCTGACCTTCGCCTTCGTGGCCCTGGCCTGGGTGCTGAGCGTCGGCATCCACGAGTTCGGCCATGCCTTCGTGGCGCACAAGGCCGGCGACACCACCATTGTCGGCAAGGGCTATCTGACCCTCGACCCGCTGAAATATACCGACCTGTCGACCACGCTGATCCTGCCCCTGATCGCCCTGGCGCTGGGCGGGATCGGTTTTCCCGGCGGAGCGGTCTATCTGCGCGAAGATCTGATGCGCAGTCGGCGCTGGCGGTCCCTGGCCTCGCTGGCCGGGCCGGTTGGGACCCTGATCGTGCTGGTTGTCATCGCCCTGATGACGCCGCTGGCCGCAGGCGCGCCGGCTCTGCATCAAGCCCTCGCCCTGCTCGCCTTTCTGCAGGCCAGCGCCCTGATCCTGAACCTGCTGCCCTTTCCGGGACTGGACGGCTATGGCGTGATCCGGCCCTATCTGCCCGAAGGCGTTCGCAACGCGCTGGCGCGCTTCGAGCCGATCAGCTTCCTGGTTCTGTTTGGCCTGATCTTCTTCGTACCGGGCGTCAGCGGAGTCATCCTGGGCCTGGCCTTCCTGATCGCCGCCCTGCTGGGCGTGCCCGCCGAAGCCATGGGCGGCGGCTGGGACGCCTTCCACTTTTGGAAGTGACGTTCGGGCAGCCTTGACCTTCGCGCCCTGACCGCCTCTCCTTCAAACAAGCGTTCAAAGCTTGGGGAGAAACGTCATGGCCTATGCGCCCTTCAATCTGGCCGGCAAGGTTGCGCTGGTCACCGGCGGCAATCGCGGCATCGGCCTTGGCATGGCCAGCGCAATGGCCCAGGCGGGCGCCGACATCGTCATCTGGGGCTCCAACGCCGATCGCAACCAGGCCGCCGAGGGCGAACTGCTGAAGCACGGCGTGCGGGTCAAGGCCCAGACGGTTGATGTCTCCGACGAGACCCAGGTGGCCGAAGCCATGGTCGAGGCGGTGACAGCCATGGGCCGGATCGACTCGGTGTTCGCCAATGCCGGCGTGGGCTTTGGCTCACCGTCCTTTGTGGACATGACCACCGAGACCTATCGCAAGGTGCTGGCGGTCAATCTGGACGGCGTGTTCTTCACCCTGCGCGAGGCCTGCCGGCACATGGTTGACCGGGCCAAAAGCGGAGATCCGGGCGGTTCGCTGGTCGGCATCGCCTCACTGGCCGCCATCGAGGGCGCGGCGCGCAACGAAGCCTATGCCGCCACCAAGGGCGCGGTGATCTCGATGATCAAGTCGGTGGCCGTGGAGCATGCCCGCTATGGCGTCCGCGCCAACGCCATCCTGCCCGGCTGGATCGCCACCGACATGACGGCCGGCGCCCAGGGCAACGCGGCCTTCGCCGAAAAGGTCATCCCGCGGGTTCCGGCCCGCCGCTGGGGCGAGCCGGCCGATTTTGGCGGCATGGCCGTCTATCTGGCCTCGGACGCCTCCAGCTATCATTCGGGTGACACCCTGATCATCGACGGCGGCTATTCGATTTTCTGATCCTCAGGGTCACGATTGATTTCTGGACCGAAGAGTCGAAGAAACCCTAGAGAAATAAGGGTCTTGCGGACCTTCGACCTTGGTGAGAAGCTTCTTCGGCAGGCAGCCTGGACATCAGATCCGGGCGCCGTTCGAGGAAACGAAACCATGACCCCGCAAGACGTCGTCAGCCTGACTCCACCGCGCGGCATGCTGGCCCTGATCGCCATGATGCTGACCGCCATGGCCGCCTGCTTCTTCACGACCGAAGCCACAACCGAAGCCGTCCGCTCCGACCGGGTCTGATCCCGCTGCCCTCGCGGCACGCTTGCTAGCGCGCCGCCCCGACGCCCATCCTGCCGGAAAACAACGGGAGGACGGGTTCCATGGCGCTGCACACGCCCCTTTGCGATCTTCTGCACATCGAGCATCCGATCCTGCTGGCCGGCATGGGCGGGGTCTCCTATGCGCCCCTGGCCGCCGCCGTCTCGAACGCGGGCGGCTATGGCGTGCTGGGCATGGCCGGGACCACGCCCGACTTCATCCGCCAGCAGATGCGACAGGTCCGCGCCCTGACCGACAGGCCGTTCGGCGTTGATCTGCTGGCCGCCACGCCCGACGCCCTGACTGACAGTGTCGAGGTGATCATCGAGGAGGGTGCCAGCAGCTTCATCGCCGGCCTGGGCGTGCCGATGCCGATCATCGCCCGGCTGAAGGCTGCGGGTCTGAAGGTCATGGTGGTCTGCGGAGCCGTCAAGCATGCGGTGAAGGCGCAGCAGGCCGGCTGTGACGCCGTGATCTGCCAGGGCGGTGAAGGCGGGGGCCATACCGGCCTGGTGGGCACCCTGCCGCTGGTGGCCCAGGCGGTCGAGGCGGTGAAGATCCCCGTGGTCGCGGCGGGCGGCCTGCATGATGGTCGCGGCCTGGCCGCAGCCCTGGCCCTGGGCGCCCAGGGCGTCTGGATGGGCACGCGCTTTATTGCCTCGACCGAGGCCCATGCCGGCGACCTCTATCGCCAGGCCGTGGTCGACGCCGCCGACGAGGATACGGTCCGCACCCGCTGCTATTCGGGCAAGCCGATGCGGGTGCGCAAGAACCCCTATGTCGAGGACTGGGAATCCCGCCCGGCCGAAATCCAGGGCTTTCCGCAGCAGGCCATGGTCTCGATCCGCAACGGTGCCATGGGCGGCATCGGTGGTCAGATCGAGGGGCTCGACAACGACAAGTCGTGCTTCGCCATGGGTCAGAGCGCGGGGGGGATCCACGAGGTGCTGCCGGCCGGCGAGATCGTTGCCCGGCTGGTCAGCGAGGCCCAGGCCTCAATCAGCCGGATCGCCGCCCTCAACCGGTGACATCCGCCCCGGCGAGCAGGGCTATCGCCTATGGAAAAGACCCAAAAACGACTGTCTTCCTGGGCCCTGTGCCCAGGATCCACGGTGTCAGGAACCGCTGACCAGGCCTGAGGCCGATCAGCTGAGCAAGGTGGGACTGGGCAGGGTGAAGTCGTCTTCCTGCACATGCAATCGAACCGGCACGCCCACGCCGGTGGACTGTTCGGCCAGGCGCAGGGCCGCGTCGCTGGCTTCAAAGCGCGTGGAATAGTGGCCAAAGCGGAGATTATCCCCGACGATGGCCCAGTGATCGCCAACGCGTACGACGCCGTAATGCACTTCAGTCATGATCGACCTCCTTGCAGCGAAATCACCCTTGCGCCGATCCATGGCGATCACAAGGCGCAATAGGTCAGGACCGAGCCATCGACTCGCCTGGGGGCGCGGGATCGTGACAGCGGCCCCTCGCAAGGGGCATAGTCGCGCCATGCTTCGCCTCGCCGCCGCCGCCCTGATCCTCGCCTGCGCCGCCGCTCCGGTCTGGGCCCAGGACCGTGCGCCCGACGAGCGCCAGTCCCTGCTGGACCTGGCCTATACGCTGGGCGAGAGCCACGCCCTGCGCCAGACCTGCGAAGGCGTCGGCGACCAGTTCTGGCGCTCACGCATGGTGCGCCTGACCGGCGTGGAGCAGGCCGATCAGGCCTTCGACGCCCAGTTGCGCGAGCGGTTCAACACCGGTTTTGCGGCGCGCCAGGGCGAGTTTCCGCTGTGCGATATGGCCAGCCGCAAGGCCGAGCAGCAGTCGGCCCGCAAGGGTCAGGCCCTGGCCCTGAAACTGTCGCGCGCCATGCGGCCGACGTCCGAAGCGAACGCCGTTCCGGATTCCATGGCGGAGCTCGACGCGGCGAGGTAGGCTACGCCTGTCGGTTGTGCAGGGAGCATTCACTTGGCCTCAATTCTCGTTCCGCTGGTCCTTCTGGTTCTGGCGGCCTTTCTCGTCATCAGCGTCATCAAGATCGTGCCCCAGGGGCGCGAGTTCACGGTCGAGCGGTTCGGCCGCTATACCCGCACGCTCAAGCCCGGCATCAGCATCCTGACGCCCTTCGTCGAAACCATCGGCCGGCGGGTCAACATGATGGAGCAGGTCCTCGACGTGCCCCAGCAGGAGGTCATCACCAAGGACAACGTCTCGGTGAAGGTCGACGCCATCGTCTTCATCCAGGTGATGGATGCGGCCCAGGCGGCCTACAAGGTCGACAACCTGATGTACGCCATCACCCAGCTGGCCCAGACCAACCTGCGCACCGTCGTGGGCTCGATGGAGCTGGACGAGGTGCTGAGCCAGCGCGACCAGATCAACACCCGCCTGCTCTCGACCATCGACCACGCCACCGGGCCGTGGGGCGTCAAGATCGCCCGTATCGAGATCAAGGACCTGACGCCGCCGGCCGACATCACCAACGCCAT
This sequence comes from Caulobacter sp. AVps18, assembly GCF_058681425.1. Taxonomy (NCBI): domain Bacteria; kingdom Pseudomonadati; phylum Pseudomonadota; class Alphaproteobacteria; order Caulobacterales; family Caulobacteraceae; genus Caulobacter; species Caulobacter sp. AVps18. The sequence continues at coordinate 1,662,003 of NZ_CM178737.1, read as the reverse complement.
GGCCCGCCAGATGAAGGCCGAGCGCGAGCGTCGCGCCGTGATTACCGAGGCCGAGGGCGAGAAGCAGGCCGCCATCGCCCGCGCCGAAGGTCAGAAGCAGTCGGCCATCCTCCAGGCCGAAGGTCGCAAGGAAGCCGCCTTCCGCGACTCCGAGGCCCGCGAGCGGGAAGCCGAGGCCGAGGCCAAGGCGACGGCCTTCGTGTCGGAAGCCATCTCGAAGGGCGACGTCAACGCCATCAACTACTTCATCGCCCAGAAATATGTCGAAGCCTTCGGCGACCTGGCCCGCTCGCCCAACGCCAAGACGGTCATCGTGCCCGCCGATTTCGCCGGCCTGACCGGAACGGTGGCCGGGGTGGCCCAGCTGATCAAGACCCTGGGCGCGCCCGACACCGACCGACCGACGCCGCCCGCGCCGCGCACCAACACGCCGACCGGCGGCGCAAGGGGAGGCTGATCGATGGATCTGCTGGCGAGCTTCCATGCGACCCACCCCTTCTGGGTGTGGCTGGCCGTGGCGGCGATCTTCCTGGCCGTTGAGGTCGCCACCGGCAGCGGCTGGCTGCTGTGGCCTGCGGCATCGGCGGCACTGGTCGGGGTGATCAGCCTGGTCGCGCCGCTGAGCGCGCCGGTCGAGGTGGCCCTGTTCGCCTTGCTGACCATCGCCACCACCGTGCTGGCCCGCCGGTTTCTCAAGCCGGTGCTGGACGGCGACGCGCCGGACCTCAACGACCCGCTGACCCGCCTGCTGGGCCGCGACGGCGAGGTGCTGGCACCGTTCGAAAACGGCGTGGGCCGGGTGTTCGTCGACGGCAAGGAATGGCAGGCCCGCCTCGACGGCGAGGCCCCCTCACCGGGCCAGCGGATCGAGGTGATCGCCCTGGACGGCGCCACCCTGACCGTGCGAGCGGGCTGAGCCCTCGGCGCTGCGGGCTGGTCTAAGGCGCGTCGTCAACAAGGATTAACCGGCGCGTGTCTGGCGCCGGGGGACTGGCGTCCCCATCTGGCCGGGACACGCGCGCCACTTGCTGGGCGATGCGAGGGGGTTTCGTGACGTCCATCATCTCTGTTTCAGGTCTGACCAAGACCTATGCTTCCGGCCATCAGGCCCTCAGGTCGATTGATCTCGACATTCGCCAGGGCGAGATCTTCGCTCTGCTGGGCCCCAACGGGGCGGGCAAGACCACGCTGATCAGCATCATCTGCGGCATCGTCAATCCCAGTACCGGCGTGGTTCTGGCCGATGGCCATGACGTGGTGAAGGACTATCGCGCCGCCCGCCGCAAGATCGGCCTGGTGCCGCAGGAGCTGCACACCGACTCGTTCGAGACGGTGTGGGCCACCGTTCGCTTCTCGCGCGGCCTGTTCGGCAAGCCGCCCAATGACGCCCTCATCGAGAAGATCCTTCGCGACCTGTCGCTGTGGGACAAGAAGGACAGCAAGATCCTGGCCCTGTCGGGCGGCATGAAGCGCCGGGTGATGATCGCCAAGGCGCTGAGCCACGAACCCACGATCCTGTTCCTCGACGAGCCCACCGCCGGGGTCGATGTCGAGCTGCGCCGCGACATGTGGGAGATGGTCCGGGCCCTGCGAGCCAGCGGCGTCACCATCATCCTGACCACCCACTATATCGAGGAGGCCGAGGAGATGGCCGACCGGATCGGGGTGATCAGCAAGGGCGAGATCATCCTGGTCGAGGACAAGGACGTGCTCATGCGCAAGCTGGGCAAGAAGCAGCTGACCCTGCAATTGCAGAGCCCGCTGGCCGCCATCCCCGAGACGCTGTCGGCCTATCCGCTTGAGCTGGCCGCCGACGGCAACGAGCTGATCTACACCTTCGACGCCCAGGCCGAGGAGACCGGCATCGCCGACCTGCTGCGCCGCCTGGCCGCCGAGGGCGTAGATTTCAAGGACCTGCATACCAGCCAGAGCTCGCTGGAAGACATCTTCGTGAGCCTGGTGAGGGACGCCGCATGAACATCCACGCCATTCAGGCCATCTACAAGTTCGAGCTGGCGCGGTGGTTTCGTACCCTGGCCCAGAGCATCCTGGCCCCGGTGATCTCGACCTCGCTCTATTTCGTGGTGTTCGGCTCGGCCATCGGCTCGCGGATGCAGTCGATCGACGGCGTCAGCTATGGCGCCTTCATCATTCCGGGCCTGGTGATGCTGTCCCTGCTCAGCGAGAGCATCTCCAACGCCGCCTTCGGCATCTACATGCCCAAATGGGCCGGCACGATCTATGAGCTGCTCAGCGCGCCGGTCTCGTGGATCGAGACGGTGATCGGTTATGTCGGCGCAGCGGCGACCAAGTCCGTACTGCTGGGCCTGCTGATCCTGGCCACGGCGCGGATCTTCGTGCCGTTCGAGATCGCCCACCCCTTCGTGATGGCGCTGTTCCTGGTGCTGACGGCCGTGACCTTCAGCCTGTTCGGCTTCGTGATCGGCGTCTGGGCCGACAACTTCCAGAAACTGCAGATCGTGCCGGCCCTGATCATCACGCCGCTCACCTTCCTGGGCGGCAGCTTCTATTCGATCAACATGCTGCCCGAGGTCTGGCAGAAGATCACCCTGTTCAACCCGGTGGTCTATCTGGTCAGCGGCTTTCGCTGGAGCTTCTACGGCGTCTCCGACGTCGGGGTCGGGGTCAGCCTGGCCATGACCTGCGTGTTCCTGGCCATCTGCCTGACGGCGGTCTGGTGGATCTTCAGGACGGGCTATCGTCTGAAGAGCTGAGATCAGGCGCGGCGTCGCCGGTTTCGGCCGGCGTCGTCGCACCTCGCTCGAGCCTGGGAGAGCCCCGGGCGATCATGGCGGCCTCCCCGGCGCGGATCAGGCTGCGCTCGCCGTTAAAGGTCGCCAGGGCCTGGCAGGTCTCGAAGAATCCGGAATCGACGCGCGTGTCGATAGCCGGCTGCACGACCACCAGATGCAGGTCCAGTGCCTTCAGCCGGCCCACGACGTCCAGCAGGTCGACCATCGCCCCGGCCAGGGCGTGCAGGCTGGGCACGGCCAGCACCCCGCCCGGCTCCAGAGCCGCCAGCGCCCGGTCCAGCCCGGTCCGAACCACCCCGCCGGCCAGGCAGCGGTCGCTGAACACCTCCTCGCAGCCCAGCAGCAGCAGACGCTCCTCCTGTAACGGACTGAAGAAGACCCCGCGAACGGGCGGCAGGCGGTAATAGCCGACGACTTTCATCGGCGCACTTTGCAAACCGGCTGCAGGTTGGCGAGGGATTTTCGCACGGACAGGGCGGTCGCCCACAGGTTCTGGCGCGCCACAAAAAAAGGCCCGGCGCTTCGACGCCGGGCCTTCTGATCTTTCAAGCCTGAACCGACGGCTCAGTCCTTGGCGCGTTCCTGATAGCTGTTGTCTTCGGTCAGGATCACCACCCGCACGCCCACGGCGATATAGGGGGGAACGGTGGTCTTGATGCCGTTGCTGAGCAGGGCCGGCTTGTACGACGAGCTGGCGGTCTGGCCCTTCACCGACGGTTCGGTGTCGACGACTTCCAGGATCATGGTGCGCGGCAGTTCGATGGCGATCGGGATGTCGTTGTGAGTCGACAGCTGGACCGTCATGTTCTCTTGCAGATAGGGCGCGGCGTCACCGATCACGTCGGGGGTGGCCACGACCTGGTCGTAGTTTTCCGGGTTCATGAAGTGGAAGCCCTCACCATCCTGGTACAGGAAGGTGTGGTCGCGCTGGTCGACAAAGGCGCGCTCGACCTGCTCGGTGGTGCGGTAGCGTTCCGACACCTTCACGCCGTCGCTGATGCGGCGCATGTTCAGCTGGGTCACCGGGGTGCCCTTGCCGGGGTGGATGTTGTCGACGGTCAGAACGACATAGAGCTTGCCGTCCATATCGACGACGGCGCCCTTGCGGAGCGAGCTGGCGGCTACCTTCACTTCTTCAGTCCTTGGGCTTTCCGGGCGCTGCCCTTAGGCGGCCGCGCGAATGGAGTAGAGATCCTGTGACCGCCCTCCTATAGCGAACGCGGCAAGATCGCCAGTCCCCGCCGCGAAAGCTCAGATGTCCGCCCAGTCTTCCGCTCCGCCAGGGTCGCCGCAAATGTCGCCCCCAGCATCGCCTTGGTGGACGCCCGAACGGCATCAGGATCGCCGCCCGTTCCTGCTGGCCCGCAACGCCATCACCCGCGCGGTGCGCGGCTGGTTCGAGGGCGAAGGCTTTATCGAGGTGGAGGCCGCCGCCCTGCAGGTGTCGCCCGGCAACGAGGCCCATCTGCACGCCTTCACCACCACGATGCTGAGCCTGACCGGTGAGCCGGACCAGACCTTCCACCTGCACACCTCGCCGGAATTTGCCTGCAAGAAGCTGCTGGCGGCGGGCGAAGCCAAGATCTTCGACTTCGCCCGCGTGTGGCGCAATCGCGAGCGCGGGCCGCTGCATCACCCCGAGTTCGTGATGCTGGAATGGTACCGAACGGCCGCGCCCTACCAGACCCTGATGGACGACTGCGCGACGCTGCTGGCCATCGCCGCCGAGACGGCGGGCACGCGGCGCTTTTCCTTCCGGGGTATCGACTGCGACCCCTTCGCTCCGCCCGAGCGCCTGAGCGTGGCGGAAGCCTTCGCGCGCCACGCCGGCGTCGATCTGCTCGCCAGCCTGGGCACCGGCGGCGAGACCGACCGCGACGTTCTGGCCGCCTCGGCGAGGGCGGCAGGGATCCGGGTGGCGCAGGACGACAGCTGGGCCGATGTCTTCAGCCGGATCATCGTCGAGAAGGTCGAGCCGAACCTCGGCCAGGGCCGGGCCACGATCCTGTGCGAATACCCGACCGCCGAGGCCGCCCTGGCGCGGCTCAAGCCCGGCGATCCGCGCGTGGCCGAACGCTTCGAGCTCTATGCCTGCGGGGTGGAACTGGCCAATGCCTTCGGAGAACTCACTGACCCGGCCGAACAGCGTCGCCGCTTCGTCGGCGAGATGGACGAGAAGCAGCGCATTTATGGCGAGCGCTACCCGATCGACGAGGACTTCCTGGCGGCGCTGGAGATCATGCCCGAGGCCTCGGGTTCGGCTCTGGGCTTTGACCGGCTGGTGATGCTGGCCACAGGGGCCAGCCGGGTGGACCAGGTGATGTGGGTGCCTGTGGCCTGAGGCTGTTGAGGACCCCCTCAGTCGCTCCGCGACAGCTCCCCCAAAGGGGGAGCATCTAGAATGGCTCGGTGCGTTTAGATCCTCCCCCCTTGGGGGAGGTGGCCCGGAGGGTCGGAGGGGGTCTTCAACGGCCCCAGACATTGCTTCCAAACCCCTTTTGCCTCATATCCCCGCCCCTCATGCCCCCCGCCAACACCCTCCGCAGCGCGGCCGCCCTGGCCGACGCCGGCCTGATCGCTCCCGAGCGTCTGCCGGCGCTGGAGCGCGTGGCGGCGCAGTATGCGGTGGCGATCACCGCCGACATGGCCGCCCTGATCGAGCCGGCCAACGAGGCTGACCCCATCGCCCGACAGTTCGTGCCGCAGACGGCAGAGCTGGTCTCCGCGCCCGGCGAGGATCCCGACCCGATCGGCGACCTGACCCACAGCCCGGTCGAGGGGATCGTCCACCGCTATCCCGACCGGGTGCTGCTGAAACCCACCCACACCTGCGCGGTCTATTGCCGGTTCTGCTTCCGCCGCGAGATGGTGGGACCCGAGGGCCTCAAGACCCTGTCTCCCGCCGAGCTGGACGCCGCCTTCGCCTATATCGCCGGGCGACCGGAGGTCTGGGAAGTGATCGTCACCGGCGGCGATCCACTGGTTCTGTCGCCCCGCCGCATCCGCGACCTCGGCGAGCGGCTGGCCAGGATCGACCATGTGAAGGTCGTGCGCTTCCACACCCGCGTGCCGGCCGTTGATCCCGCGCTGATCACTGCCGAGATGGTCGAGGCGCTGAAGGCCAGCGGCAAGGCGGTCTATGTGGCCCTGCACGCCAACCACGCCCGCGAACTGACCCCTGCCGCCCGCGCCGCCTGCGCCAGGATCGTCGATGCGGGCGTTCCGATGATCAGCCAGACGGTGCTGCTGGCCGGGATCAACGACGACGCCGAGACGCTGGGCGCCCTGATGCGGGCCTTCGTCGAGACGCGGATCAAGCCCTACTACCTGCACCACCACGACCATGCGCCCGGCACCAGCCACCTGCGCACCAGCCTCGCGACCGGCCAGGATCTGATGAAGGCCCTGCGCGGCAACGTCTCGGGTCTGGCCCAGCCGACCTACATCCTCGACATCCCCGGCGGCCACGGCAAGGTTCCGGTGGGACCGGTATATCTGGACAAGGGTGCGGTGGAGGATCCTCAAGGCCAGACCCACCCCTACCCGCCCGTCGGATAGCGCGACCGATCCGCGCTGCGTCGCAGCAAAGTCTGGACGAGGCCGTGGTTTCTCGTGCTAGAAACAGCGCCACAATTTCGGGTGCGGACGAAGGTCCCTGCGCCGTTTCAAGCGAAGGCTTGGCGTTCATGAGTGAAATCAAAACGGTCGGCGTGATCGGTGCAGGCCAGATGGGCTCGGGCATCGCGCATGTCTGCGCGCTGGCAGGCTACGACGTGGTGCTGCACGACGTCTCCAAGGAGCGGATCGACGCGGGTCTCGCCCTGATCGAAAAGAACCTGACCCGCCAGGTTAGCCGCGGCATCATCGACGAGGCGGCCATGACCGCCGCCTTGGCGCGCATCACGGGCTCGGAGGGCCTGGAGGCGGTCGGCCAGTCGGATCTCGCCATCGAAGCCGCTACCGAGAACGAAGCGACCAAAAAGGCCATCTTCCGCAGCCTGCAGCCCTATCTCAAGCCCGACACACTGCTGGCCTCCAACACCTCGTCGATCTCGATCACCCGGCTGGCCAGCGCCACCGACCGTCCCGAGCGGTTCATCGGCCTGCACTTCATGAACCCGGTCCCGCTGATGAAGCTGGTCGAGATCATTCGCGGCATCGCCACCGACGTCCCCACCTATGAGCGGGCCGTGGTCTTCACCCAGTCGCTGGGCAAGATCACCAGCAACGCCGAAGACTTCCCCGCCTTCATCGTCAACCGCGTGCTGGTGCCGATGATCAACGAGGCGATCTACACCCTGTACGAGGGCGTGGGCACGGTCGACGCCATCGACACCGCCATGAAGCTGGGCGCCAACCATCCGATGGGCCCGCTGGAGCTGGGCGACTTCATCGGCCTGGACACGGTGCTGAGCATCATGAACGTGCTGCACGAAGGCCTGGCCGACAGCAAATACCGCCCCTGCCCCCTGCTGGTGAAATATGTTGAGGCCGGCTGGCTTGGCAAAAAGGCCGGACGCGGGTTCTATGACTATCGGGGCGAGACGCCGGTTCCCACGCGCTAGGGGCGCGGCGTCTCCGATGGGGGAAGCCGATGACCGACACACAGACCTTGCGGCCCGTCGCGGCCGGGGATCGCCATATGAGCCTGGATGTCCTGCGGGGCCTGGGCGTGATGGGTATCCTGGCGGTCAACGCCGTGGCCTTCGCCCTGCCGATGGACGTCTATATGACGCCCAGGCTCTCGCCCTTCCCCCTGACCGGGGCAGAGGGCGACGCCTGGTGGGTGGTCCAGACCTTTTTCCACTTCAAGTTCGTCACCCTGTTCTCGATGCTGTTCGGCGTCTCGATCCTGCTGGTGGGGGGCGAGCGCAGTGACAAGCCGCGCGGAGCCCTGCTGCGCCGGCGCCTGAGCTGGCTGCTGCTGTTTGGCCTGATCCACGGCCTGCTGATCTGGTACGGCGATATTCTGCTGCTCTATGCCGTGACCGGCTTCGGGGCGCTGCTGTTCCGCTCCTGGAAGCCGCTCACCCTGTTCATCGTGGCCATCACGATCATTCTGCTGGGCTCGGCCATGGCAGTCCTGCCGATCATGGCCCTGGACTTCGCCCCGGCCGAGGTCCGCGCCGATGTGGTCAAGCAGATGAGCCAGGGCAGCCCGGCCGAGGTCGCCGCCGCCATCGCCACCGTCAAGTCCGGCCTGGCCGGGGCCATGAGCGTCAATTTCAAGGCCTGGTCGTTCCTGCAGCCGGTCAGCCTGCTGGTCGTCATCTGGCGGACCGGAGCCCTGATGATGCTGGGCATGGCGCTCTACAAGTGGGGCTTCCTGACGGGGCGCGCTCCGACCTGGGTCTATGGCCTCCTGGTCGCCTTCGGGGCGGTCGGCCTTTGGGTGACCGGCATGGAGTCCCGCGAGAAGCTGCTCATCGATTTCGCCCAGCCGCGATCCAGCGGGGCCCTGCAACTGGGCTTCGAGTTCCTGACCCTGCCCATCACCCTGGGCTATGCCTCCCTGGCCATCCTGCTGCTGAAGCTGGATGTCGCCCGCAAGCTGCTGAACCCTCTGGCGCGGCTGGGCCAGATGGCCTTCACCAACTACATCAGCCAGTCGATCATCATGACCACGATCTTCTGGGGCGGCCGCGGCCTTGGCCTCTATGGCGAGGCCAATCGCGTGGACCTCTGGATGATCGTCATCGCCATCTGGGTGGTGCAGTTGATCTGGTCGCCGCTGTGGCTGTCGAAGTTCTCGATGGGACCGCTGGAGTGGGTCTGGCGTCGGCTCGCCTACGGCCAGGGACTGGCGCGGGCGGGATAGAGCTTACCAGAGGGTCGGGACGCCGTAGTCTTCGATCATCCGATCTCGGGTGACGAGGATCGCGTCGTTGCGGCTGGCTTGAGCGATCAGCAGACGATCCCATGGATCGCGATGCACCGATGGCAGCCGTCCCGCGTTACGAGCGTCCTGCCATTGCAGACTTATCCATGCCAAGCCCTGCGCCTGCACAGCGTTGTCCAGGTCGGGCGGCATACGCTGAAGTTCGGCGTCGCGGGCGCGTTTATACTCGATCTCGTAGGCGGAAACGGGACTTACGAGGACTTCGTTGCTCCTCGCCGAGATCGCTTCGAAGGCTGTCTTCGATAATCTTGCCTCATCAATCACGCTCCAGATGAACGCATGCGTGTCGAGGAGAAGCCGCATCCAAACGCTTCAAATTCTACCTATAGGAGCATCAATTGAATTCTGCGCGCAAGGGATTTTGGGATGCGATTAGTCCTTGGGGAAAATGGGATTGTCCATTTCCGCCTCGATTTCCGGATCAGGACCGATGAACAGGTCATCCGGAATGTCGAGGTTGAGATGATTCCACACACCCAACGTTCGGCGGCCCTTGTCGACGGCCTTCGTCTCTGGCGGCGGGGGATTGGCGATTGCCACGGCCTCTCCGTCAGAGGTCAGCACAACCTCTTCGCCGGCTCGAATATGAGCGATCAACTCGGCCAAAGCATCCTGCTTGGCGATGTCTACCCGGATCGTCATGGTCTAAGCCTAGCACAAGACGTGCTGGCCAACCAATCCGCCCTACCCGGCCCCCAGCGCCACGGCGATGTGGTACGTCGCAAACGCCGCCAGATAGGCCAGGGCGACCATGTAGACGAACATCACCGTCGGCCACAGCCAGCTGTTGGTCTCGCGCTTGACCACGCCCAGGGTCGGAGCGCACTGCGGCGCGAAGACATACCAGGCCAGGAACGACAGCGCCGAGGCCAGTGACCACTGGCTCGACAGGGTCGCCGACAGGGCCGTGGTCGCGCCGTCCGGATCGCTGACGGCGTAAACGGTGCCCAGGGTGGCGACGGCCACTTCGCGCGCCGCCATGCCGGGGATCAGGGCGATCGACATCTGCCAGTTGAAGCCGATCGGGCGCAGCAGGGGCTCGATCCAGCCGCCCAGTATGCCGGCGAAGCTGTAGTCGATGGCCGGGCCGGTCGCGCCCTCCGGCGGATAGGGGAAGGTGGCCAGCACCCAGATCAGCACCATAAGCGGCAGGATGATCTTGCCCGCCCGGGTGATGAAGATCTTGGCCCGCGTCCACAGGTTCAGCAGCACGTTGCGCGGCTCGGGCCAGCGATAGGTCGGCAGCTCCATCATGAACGGCTCGACCGTGCCGCGCCAGAACACCTTGCGGATCACGAACGAGACCAGAAGCGCGCTGACGATGCCGCTGGCGTAGAGACCAAACATCACCAGCCCCTGCAGCGACAGGAAGCCCCACACCGTGGTCTGGGGAATGAAGGCACCGATGATCAGCGTATAGACCGGGATCCGCGCCGAGCAGGTCATCAGCGGCGCCACCAGGATCGTGGTCAGCCGGTCCTGCCGGTTATCGATCACCCGCGTCGACATGATGCCGGGGATGGCGCAGGCAAAGCTCGACAGCAGCGGAATGAAGGCGCGGCCGTGCAGCCCGGCCCCGCCCATGATCTTGTCCATCAGGAAGGCTGCGCGGGCCATGTAGCCGCTGTCTTCCAGCAGCAGGATGAAGAAGAACAGGATCAGGATCTGCGGCAGGAACACCAGCACGCTGCCGACACCAGCGATGAGCCCGTCGGCGATGAAGCTGCCCAGCAGGCCCTGCGGCAGATGCGCGCCCACCCAGCCGGCCAGGGCGGCAAACCCGCCGTCGATCAGGTCCATGGCCGGCGTGGCCCAGGTGAACACCGCCTGGAACATCACAAACAGCAGGGTCGCCAGGATCAGCAGCCCCGCCGCGGGGTTCAGCAGCACGTCGTCGATCTTGCCGGTGATGGTGTCGGGCCGCTCGGGCGGCTTCACGCACGAGCGGAAGATGCGCTGGGCCTCGGCGTGGGCAGCGCGGATTTCGCCGGCATCAGGCTCGCGCCAGACATTGGTCCCGCCCCCCGAATGGGTGACGGTCAGCATCTCGGCCTTGGCGATCAGTTCGTCCAGGCCGCGCTTGCGGGTGGCCACCGTGGTGACGATCGGCGCGCCGACCTCACGCGCCAGTTGCTCCAGGTCGATGCGCAGGCCCTGGCGCTGGGCGATGTCGAACATGTTGAGCGCCAGCACGAACGGGCGGCCCACCTGCTTGAGCTCCAGGGCAAGACGCAGCACCAGTCGCAGATTGGTGGCGTCGGCCACGCAGATCAGCACGTCCGGCGCGGCCTCGCCGGCCAAGCGACCGAGGATCGCGTCTCGGGTCACCACCTCGTCGGGACTGCGGGCGCGCAGGGAATAGGTGCCGGGCAGATCGAGAATGCGCAGGGTCCGCCCGCCGGGCGTGGTCAGCACGCCTTCCTTCCGCTCGACGGTGACGCCGGCATAGTTGGCCACCTTCTGGCGGCTGCCGGTCAGGGCATTGAACAGGGCGGTCTTGCCGGAATTGGGATTGCCGACCAGGGCGATACGCGCCGGGCTCAGAGTAGCGGCTTCAGTGTTCAAGACTGGATCCCGTCAAACTTCACGGTCACGGCGCCGGCCTCGCGGCGGCGCAGAGCCACGCGGGTGTCGTCCACGCGCACGGCGATGGGGTCGCGACCGAACAAGCCCTCATGCAGGACCTCGATCCGCGCGCCCTCAACAAAGCCCATCTCCAGCAGGCGTCGTTCAAGCTCGTCAACGGCCACGGACTCGTCAGCGCCGGTCACGCCGGTGACCTTGACGATCACGCCGCGATCGCCGCGAGAGGCGAGGCTCAGCGAGCGCTCGCCGGCGGTATCGGCAAGGGCGGCGTCAGGGGCGGCGTCGAGGCCGGAAACAAGGGCAAGACCGTCGGACATCCGGGGCTCCGCGAAAACTTGCGAGTGATTATCAGTGCAAGGGCGCTCTGTCGATGCGGCGTTCTCGCCGGCTTGCGTTATGGTGCCGCTGCGCCGATCGCAGCGTGCAGCCGAAGGGCGCGCACAGCCTGTGGCAGAGGCGAGGCGGAATGGCGCAGGCGCGTTAATCTGTTCGACTCTTGAGGCCTGGACCGGTCTGATAAGACAGTAACGATTCGAGTGGACGGAATAATGCGAAGGCTGAAGCTGGCGCTACTGACCGGCGCCTATCTTTGTCTGGCCTTGATCGTCTCCCTGCTGCTCTGGCGCACGGGGGCGGCGCCGGCTGTCGGCCTCTCGGCCTTCATCGGCACGCTGGGCCTGTGCTTCGCCTTTCATGGCCTGATCGGCTCGGCTTTCGAATCTGTCCGCACCCGCATGGATATCGAGACCGTGCGCGAGGCCCACGCCATCCTGCTGGACCAGGTCCTCAAGCTCGACGCACGCATGACCGAACTGGTCGAAACGGTCACGATCGATGCCCAGCGCCGGTCAGACGAACTGTCCACCGAGGTCCACCAGCTGGAAGACCTGATCCAGGACATGAACGCCCGGCTGGAGCACCAGCTGACCCACCAGGTGGCCGCGGCCCGGGTGGAGGTGCGCGGCCGCACCCCGCAGTCCAACATCATGCTCGAAGTGGTGCAGGACGCCCTGGCCGAGAACCGGGTCGACCTCTACCTGCAACCCATCGTCAGCCTGCCCCAGCGCCGGACCGTGTTCTACGAGAGCTTCTCGCGCCTGCGCGACGAGACCGGCCGGGTGATGATGCCCGCCGAATATCTGGCCGTCGCCGAGCCCGAAGGCCTGATGACCGCCATCGACAACCTGCTGCTGTTTCGCTGCGTGCAGATCGTCCGCCGTCTGGCCAAGCAGGACCGCAAGGTCGGGATCTTCTGCAACATCTCGCTGGCCAGCCTGGCCGATGAGAGCTTTTTCCCGCAGTTCCTCGAATTCATGCAGGCCAACAAGGACCTGGCCGGGGCGGTGTTCTTCGAGCTGGGCCAGGCCGCCTTCGATCAGCGCGGCCCTGTCGAGTCGCGCCACATGGCCCGTCTGGCGGCCCTGGGCTTCCAGTTCTCGATCGACAAGGTCACCGACCTGGACCTCGACTTCCAGGACCTGTCACGCGCCGACGTCAAGTTCCTGAAGATCGGCGCCCAGATGCTGCTGGACCAGTTGCGCGAGCAGGACGGCAAGCTGGTCATCGACAGCCTGCCCGACCTGAACGCCGCTGACTTCGCCGGCCTGACCCGCCGCTACGGCATCGAGGTGATCGTCGAGAAGGTCGAGGCCGAGCGCCAGATCGTCGATATTCTCGATCTCGACATCGGCTACGGCCAGGGCCACCTGTTCGGCGAGCCCCGCGCCATCCGCGACGCCGTCCTGGCCGAGGCCGAGCCACCGCAGGACTTCCTGCGCGGTGCCCTGCGGCGCCGGACGGCCAACTGGTAGCCGGACCGCAAGCTTCGGAATGACCTGAAAGCGACAAGGGCGCAGACTCTCTTTCTGAAGGGAGTTTTCGCCATGACCCTGCCCACCTACCGCGATGAAGAGGCCCGCTGGGCCGCGTGTCAGAGGCGCGATGCCGCCGCTGACGGTGCCTTTTTCATCGCCGTGCGCACCACGGGGATCTATTGCCGGCCGGCATGCCCGGCCCGGCCGCTGCGCAAGAACGTCGTCTTCCATGACAATGCCGCCAGCGCCGTGGCCGCAGGCTTTCGCGCCTGCAAGCGCTGCAAGCCCGACGCCCTGCGGAGCGCGAAATGACCCCGGACTGGACGCGGATCGCCGCCGATCTGGACGCCCGGGGCTGGGCCCTCACCGGTCCCTTGCTGACGCCGCAGGCCTGCCAGGACCTGACCGCCCTCTATGCGCAGGAGGCGCTGTTTCGCAGCCGGGTGGTGATGGCCCGCCACGGCTATGGGCGCGGCGAGTACCAGTATTTCCGCTATCCCCTGCCCGGCCCCGTCCAGACCCTGCGCGAGACCCTGTATCCGCCGCTGGCGACCGTGGCCAATGGCTGGGCCGAGCGGCTGGGCGAGGACCGGCGCTATCCCGCCGGCCTGGAACAGATGCTGGAACGCTGCCACGCGGGCGGTCAGCTGCGGCCGACGCCCCTGATGCTGACCTACGGCCCTGGCGACTATAACTGTCTGCACCAGGACCTCTATGGCGAGCACGTCTTTCCGCTGCAGGCCGCTTTCCTGCTCGACGCCCCGGGCCGTGATTTCGAAGGCGGCGAGTTCGTGCTGGTCGAGCAGCGGCCACGCCAGCAGTCAGCGCCCCAGGTCGTGCCCCTCCAGCAGGGCGAGGCGGTGATCTTCGCCGTACGCGAACGCCCCGCCGACGGCGCGCGCGGCGTCCATCGACGGATACTGAGACACGGCGTCAGCGAAGTGCGCAGCGGCCGGCGGCGAACCCTGGGGGTGATCTTCCACGATGCGTCGTAGAGCGTTATTCGGCGAAGTGGATACCGGTTCGCCGCCGAAATAACGCGCCAAAACAAAAGCCTAACGCTCACCCCAGCGGCGAAACCCCGAACAGCATCTTGTGCAGCACCAGCAGGAACAGGGCGTAGAAGGCGGTGCCGGCCACCACCATGATCACGTCGGCGACGGGCTTGCTGGCCACCGGCGCCGGCTCGTTTCGCCCGAGGGCCGAGATCAGGTCGGCGACACCGAACACCAGAAATCCGCCGAACAGCAGCACCGAAGCCAGGTCGCCATTGGCCAGCAGGTGAGCCGCCGACCACAGGATGATCCCGATCAGCATGGGATGGCGCACGGTCGCCTTGATCCGCCCCACCGGACCGTTGGCGCCCGCCAACAGGATGAAGGCCGGCCAGACCAGAAGCAGGGCCACATGCCGTCCCCAGGCCGGCGGATCATACAGTTGCGGCGCTGCAGGCCGATATAGCGTCCAGCCCCAGATGATCAGGCCCAGCCCTGCGGCTGAAACCAGCGAATAGAGCCCCTTCCAGCGTCCGGGATGGCTCGCCACCTGGGCGTCGCGAAACGGTCCCGCCACGATGCGCACGCTGTGCACGCCCAGAAACAGGACCAGTCCCAGGACCAGAATCATCATCAACCCCTCCGTCTTTATTTTGCCGATCAGATAGCCATGGAACATTGTTATCCGAAAGGGCGTGCCCTTGAATTTGACCACCGCGCCGACACCTAAGCTTGCTCCCGGCGTTGACGCCTCCGCCCCCGACGGTTACCCGCCCTGTCATGATCGACTTTCCCGCCGGCCTGTCCGCCCTGTCCGACCGCTATGACATCGTCCTGTGCGATGTCTGGGGCGTGATCCACAATGGGGTGGAGAGCTTTCCGCAGGCCTGCGAGGCCCTGACCCAATGGGGTGCCAAGGTCGGGCCGGTGGTGCTGATCTCCAATGCGCCGCGCCCCTCGGCCGATGTTGTCTCGCAACTGGACAGCCTGGACGTGCCACGCGCGGCGTGGGGCGGCTTTGTCACCTCCGGCGACGCCACCAGAGCCCTGCTGGCCCAGCGCGCGCCGGGCAAGGTGTGGCGGATCGGTCCGGACCGCGACGCCCCGCTCTATGCCGGCCTGGACCTGACCAGCGCCTCTTGCGAGGACGCCGATTTCATCTCTTGCACGGGCCTGTTCGACGACGAGACCGAGGTTGCGGAAGACTATCGCGAGCGCCTGACTCTGGCCGCCCAGCGCGGCCTGACCTTCATCTGCGCCAATCCCGACCGGGTGGTGCAGCGCGGCGACAGGCTGATCTTCTGCGCCGGGGCCCTGGCAGACCTCTATGAAAGCCTCGGCGGCGAGGTGATCATGGCCGGCAAGCCCTTCGCCCCGATCTACGACCTGGCCCTCGCCGAAGCCGAAAGGCTGACCGGCAAGCCCGTGGACCGTGCCCGCGTGCTGTGCATCGGCGACGGCGTGATCACCGACGTGCTGGGCGCAGAGAACCAGAAGTTGGCCTGCCTGTTCATCGCCAAGGGCATCCATGGCGAGGCCGCGATCGGCCCCGACGGCCTGCTGAACCCCGAGGCCGTTCTGGCCCTGCTGGCCGCCGACAAGACCGGTGCCACACACGCCGTAGGCGATCTGGTCTGGTGAATTGAGGATCAGCGGTTAGATTGCGCTGCAACGCACAATAAGAAACCGCAGGGGAACGCGTCATGCAGGGTTTGTATCTTGAAGATCTCAGCATCGGTCAGAGCGCCGATCTGGTTCGCACCGTCGGCGAGGCCGACATCATCGCCTTCGCCGCCGTGACCGGCGACAACAATCCCGTCCACCTCGACGCTGACTATGCCGCCACCACCAGCTTTGGCGAGCGTATCGCCCACGGCATGCTGTCGGCGGGCTATATCTCGGCCGTGATCGGCACCCAGCTGCCCGGCCCCGGCGCGATCTATCTGTCCCAGGCCCTGCGCTTCAAGCGGCCGGTCAAGATCGGCGACGCGGTCACCGCGCGGGCCACCATCACCGAAATCGACACGGCCAAGGCCCGCGTCACCCTGACCACGGTCTGCCTCGTGAACGGCAAGCCGGTGGTCGAGGGCGAGGCGGTGATCATGGTTCCGCGCAAGGCCGCCTGATGAAATTGAAGATCGTTCAGGGCTGGAAGGATCTGGCTGCCGCCGATCGGGGCGCAGCCGCCGCGCTCGGCAATTTCGACGGCGTGCATCGTGGCCACCAGCAGGTGATCGCCGAGGCCGCAAGAGCCGCCAGCGCGCTGAAGGCGCCCCTGGGGGTGATCACCTTCGATCCGCACCCGCGCCGACTGTTTCGCCCCACCGAACCGGCCTTCCGCCTGATGACCATCGAGCAGCAAGCCCGGATTTTGGGCGGAATGGGGGTGGATATCCTCTATCTGCTGCCGTTCGACTTCCAGATGGCGAGCTTCTCGGACAAGGAATTTGTCGAGCAGGTTCTGGTTGACGGTCTGGGCGTGAAGCACGTGGCGGCAGGGTTTGACATCTCGTTCGGCAAAGGCCGCACCGGCAGCCCCGAGGCCCTCCGCGCCTATGGCGACCAGCAGGGCTTTGGCGTCTCCATTGCATCGCCGGTGGCGGGCAAGGCCGGCGACAAGTTCTCGTCGACCAGCGTCCGCGACGCCCTGCGCGACGGCCAACCTGAGGAGGCCTCGCGCATCCTGGGCCGCCCCTTCGCCATCGAGGGCGTGGTGCGACGCGGCCAGCAGCTGGGCCGGCAGCTGGGCTTCCCCACCGCCAATGTCGAGATCGTCGACTATGTGGTGCCCAAGCTGGGCGTCTACGCCACCCGCACCCGCCTGCCCGACGGCCGGCAGGTGCCCGGCGTGGCCAATCTGGGCAACAACCCCACCACCGGCACGGTCGAGACCCGACTTGAGACCTGGCTGTTCGACTTCGACGAAGACCTCTATGGCCAGGTGATCGAGACCCAGCTGATCGCCTTCCTGCGCCCGGAACTGAAGTTCGACAGCATCGAACTGATGGTCGAACAGATCCGCCGCGACGAGACCGCCGCGCGGGCCATCGTGTCGCCGGGATTCTGATCCCGAAACAGCCTGTTTTCCCGGACAAGCCCTGCACAAGCCGGGCGCAGATCCGGGATGACCGCCGTTTGATGCGATCCCATAGTTCATCCCCCTATCGCCCGCAGCGCTGCTGCTGTTAACCTTCGCCAGGGCTGCGGGGGCGGGCATGTTGAAGGGGCGCAAGTACCAGAGCTTCGCGCAGGCGCGGCGCCCGACGCCGCGTCGGCGGCACGAGATCCTGGCCTGGCCCGACGCCGCCCAGTTCGTCTTCGATCCCGGCGAGGTTCCCCAGGCCGGCGGGGCCTATTGCATCCCGCCCGACGATGGCCTGCTGGACGCCTATTCCAACGCCGTGGTCCGCGCCGTCGAGGCCGTGGGGCCGTCGGTGGTACGCGTGCATCCCATGCTGGAGGACCCCCGCATCCAGGGCGTCGGCTCGGGCTTTGCGGTGGCCGAGGGCGGGGTGATCCTGACCAACAGCCACGTGGTGCAGGGTGCCAGCCGCTTTGTGATCATCACCGCCGAGGGCCGCAGCCTGACGGCGCGCTGCATCGGCGATGACCCCGACACCGACCTGGCCCTGCTGAAGATCGACCAGGGCGTCAACCTGCCGGTCGTCACCCTGGGCAATTCCAAGCTGCTGCGGCGCGGCCAGCTGGTGATCGCCATCGGCGCGCCTCTGGGCTTTGAGGCCACCGTGACCACCGGCGTGGTCTCGGCCCTGGGCCGCAGCCTGCGCGGCGAGCGCGGCCGGCTGATCGAGGACCTGATCCAGACCGACGCCGCCCTCAATCCGGGCAACAGCGGCGGCCCGCTGGTCAGCTCGCGCGGCGAGGTGGTGGGCATCGCCACCGCCATCATCGCCGGCTATCAGGGTCTGTGCTTTGCCGTCGCGGTCAACACCGCCACCTTCGTGATGGCCGAACTGCTGACCCACGGCTTCGTGCGGCGCGGCTCCATCGGCCTGGTGGCCCAGCAGGCCCCGATCCCCGCCGCCCTGGCCAGGGCCACCGGCGTCACCCAGGCCTACGGCGTCTTCGTGGCCCATGTGGATCCCGGCGGTCCGGCCGCCAAGGCCGGCGTCAAGGAAGGCGACCTGCTGCTCAGCGCCGGCGACCAGCCCCTGACCGGCCTGGACGACCTGCTGCGGGCGCTGGACCACCACAGCATCGACAAGATCACCCCGTTCACCCTGATCCGCGAAGGCAGGCTGATGACGGTCAGCATCACGCCCAAGGTGCGCAAGCGGAGCTAGGGATCCGGCCCTTCAGGGGGGAGGTGGCCCGGAGGGCCGGAGGGGGCAAGTCCGGGGATAAAGTCTAACGCTGTCCTGTGATCGTCTCGCTGTGGGATTTAGGGAGGGCTCCCCGCCGGTTAGGCGGGCGGGAACAGATCCTCCCCCTCAAGGGGGAGGTGTCGCCGCAGGCGACGGAGGGGGTAGTGGCTGCTGACTCGGTGCGGTCTTCCCCCTCCGGCCTGACGGCCTCCTCCCCCTTCAGGGGGAGGATTTATGGGGATACAGCGTCCTCCATCCCCGGCGCATCGCCCACAAACCCCAGCCAAATCAACGCCCTGCAAAAATCTCGCACCGCGCCATCAGACGCGCTCAAAACCACCCCCATAGTCACAGCTGTCCCCGTCGCAGGGGGAGGGCGCTTGGTACCGGCCCGAAGCGGCGATGGGGATGAAGCTGAGCGGGGCCGCGCGGTCACGCAGCAAGACTGAAAGTGGCCTGTTCGTTGGATTGATCCGGGGCCACCGGAGGTCTTGCTTGTCAGACAGCGCGGAACGACAGGGCGGTGATCGTAAAGCCGTCTATCGCGACCCGTCGGACCCCTCACGGACACACCGCAGGGGTTGGGCGCGCCCGTCCGGGGGACAATTGGGGGCCAGAGCTGAAACAGCGCTCGCGAGCTTGCCATCCTCACGGTCAGAACAGCTTCTGCGAAGCGGAAGAGACGAGCCGAAACGCACACTAAACCCATCACGGTCCCCGGGTTCGCCCCGGCCGCTTCGCGCCTCCCCACGAAAACTCAGCGACTGTTCGCGTGAGGCGGAGAGCCTGCGCCTTCCGTCCTGTCACCCCAAGACCCGTCAGGAGCCCCCGCCATGCCCAAATCCAAGCCCCCTCGCCGCCGCCGCGCCCTGCGCCATGCCGGGCGCGCCGAGCGCAAGGCCCTGTGCTTCTATGATCTGCTGGAACAGGAGATGGGTCGCATCCTGAAGCATGCAGAGCCCTGCCTGGCCGACGCACCGCCGGAAGAGCAGGTGATCTTCCACAAGCAGCTGGCCGACTTTCGCCAGACCATCGACGAGGGGCGCGCCGACCTGCGCCGGCCCAGCACAACCCCGGTTCTGGACCGGCTGATCGCCGAGCGGCAGCAACGCCGGCGTTAGAGCTCCCTCAGTCCGCCAAGTCCCTCGCTTATGAAATTTCTGTCTTCCTGGGCCCTGTGCCCAGGATCCATAGCCGGTGGCAGGCTCTGAAATTAAGGATTGTTGCAGCCGAAGAGCCCGGGTCTCGGGTCCAGCTCAGCTGTTCCTGGCACCATGGGTCCTGGGCACAGGGCCCAGGAAGACAGAGGTCTTGAACATCCTCAGGAGCGGCAAGTCTTCCATACCCTATGCGAACAGCCCGCTTCGCTGGCAGCGCCCCCAAGGGGGAGCATCGTACTGGCCTTGCCCGCAACCCTCTGCTATCCCCAAGCCCATGACGTTCGTTCGGAAAATCCCGCGAATTATCCGCCCGGCGTGACGCCGCCAGTCAGGCATGCGCGCGCGTCGGGTCCTTCTAAATCCGTCATTCCCGGCCAACGAAGCGGCGTAGCCGCGCAGGCCGTGCCGGGAACCCCGAACTTCCAAGCTGGATCGCTTTCCCATGGCCGACGACGCCACGCCCGCCCGCGACTATCGCGACACCGTCTTCCTTCCCGACACCCCGTTCCCGATGCGCGGCGGTCTGCCCAAGAAGGAACCCGAGATCCTGGAGGGCTGGGCCGCCCTGTCGCCCAAGGGCCTGTACGGCGCGATCCGCGCCAAGCGCCAGGCCGATCAAGCCCATCTTCCAGTCGAAGAGCGTAAGCTCTTCGTGCTGCATGACGGCCCGCCCTATGCCAACGGCGCGATCCACATCGGCCACGCCCTGAACAAGACGCTGAAGGACTTCGTGGTCCGTTCGCGCTTTGCCTTGGGCTACGACGTCGACTACGTGCCCGGCTGGGACTGCCACGGCCTGCCGATCGAGTGGAAGATCGAGGAAGAGTTCCGCGCCAAGGGCCGCCGCAAGGACGAGGTCCCGGCCGAGGAATTCCGCACCCGCTGCCGCGACTATGCCGGCGGCTGGATCGAAGCCCAGAAGGTCGAGTTCCAGCGCCTGGGCATACTGGGCGACTGGTGGAACCGCTACGCCACCATGGACTTCTCGTCGGAAGCCACCATCGTGGCCGAGTTCCACAAGTTCGCCGCCAGCGGCCAGCTCTATCGCGGCTCCA
The DNA here is from genome assembly GCF_058681425.1 of Caulobacter sp. AVps18. Classification (NCBI taxonomy): domain Bacteria; kingdom Pseudomonadati; phylum Pseudomonadota; class Alphaproteobacteria; order Caulobacterales; family Caulobacteraceae; genus Caulobacter; species Caulobacter sp. AVps18. Next base: position 1,641,395 of record NZ_CM178737.1, on the reverse strand, counting down.
AGCCGGTGATGTGGAGCCCGGTCGAGCGCACGGCCCTGGCGGATGCGGAGATCGAGTACCACAACCACACCAGCCCGACGGTTTGGGTAAAGTTCCCGGTCACATATCAACCCGAAGGCAAGGCTTTCGACCTCGTGCCCGGCTCGATGCCAAATGACGATTACCGTGGCGCTTCTGTCGTCATCTGGACGACGACGCCTTGGACGATCCCCGCAAACCGCGCGGTCTCTTACAATCCAAACATCGCCTACGCTGCCTACGAGGTTCAAGCGATCGAGGAAGGTTTGGAATTCGCGCCTTGGTCCAAGCCTGGCGATCGCCTGATCGTGGCCGAAAAGCTGGCCGATGAGGTCTTCAAAGCAGCCAAGGTCAGCAAGTGGCGCAAGCTCACCACGCTGAACATGGAGGGCTTCAAACTCGCCCATCCGCTGGCCCAATTCGATGAGGGCTTCGGCTTCGACGTGCCCCTGCTGGCCGGCGACCACGTCACCGACGACGCCGGCACCGGCTTTGTCCACACTGCACCCGGCCACGGCGCGGACGACTATCTGGTCTGGCTCAAGAGCGGCTATGCGCTCGACTCCATCCCCGACACCGTCGATCCCGACGGCGCCTATTTCCCGCACGTGCCGCTGTTCGCAGGGCTCAAGGTCATCGAGACCGAGGGCAAGAAGGCCGGCAAGTTCGGTCCGGCGAACGCAGCCGTTATGGACAAGCTGATCGAGGCCGGAAACCTGCTGGCGCGCGGCCGCGTCGAGCACAGCTATCCGCACAGCTGGCGCTCGAAGGCGCCGATCATCTTCCGCAACACCCCGCAGTGGTTCATCCGCATGGATCAGCCCTTGAAAGCCCTTCCCCCTCGATGGGGGAAGGGTGGGGATGGGGGTGCTGACGCGACCTTGCCGGAGGATTCAGGATCGGCGCCGAACGCGGCACCTCCGACAAGCCCTGCCAACACCCCCATCCCCGACCCTTCCCCCATCGAGGGGGAAGGGAGAACCTTGCGGCAGCTGGCCCTCCAGGCCATAGCCGACACCGCCTTCCACCCTGACGCCGGTCGCAACCGCATCGGCTCGATGGTGGAAAGCCGTCCCGACTGGCTGGTCAGCCGTCAGCGCGCCTGGGGCACGCCGCTGGCCATGTTCGTCGACAAGACCACCGGCCAGCCGCTGATGGACGAGGCGGTCAATGCTCGCATCCTGGCGGCCATCCGCGAAGGCGGCGCCGACGCCTGGTTCACCCGTCCCGATGCTGAGTTCCTCGGCGAGGCCTATGACGCGGCTCAATACGAGAAGGTCGCCGACATTCTCGACGTCTGGTTCGACTCCGGCTGCACCCACGCCTTCACGATCGAGGGCCGGGCCGACAGCCACTGGCCGGCCGACCTCTATCTGGAAGGCTCCGACCAGCATCGCGGCTGGTTCCAGTCGTCCCTGCTGGAAGGCTGCGGCACCCGCGGCCGCGCGCCCTACAAGGCGGTGCTCACCCACGGGTTCACCCAGGATGAGAACGGCGAGAAGATGTCCAAGTCCAAGGGCAACACCGTCGAGCCGCAGACCGTCACCAAGGAAAGCGGCGCCGAGATCCTGCGGCTGTGGGCGGCGATGGTCGACTATTCGGAAGACCAGCGGATCGGCAAGACCATCCTGGCCACCACCACCGACGCCTATCGCAAGCTGCGCAACACCACGCGCTACCTGCTGGGCGCCCTGGCCGGCTTCGACGAGGCCGAGCGGGTGACCGACTACGATCAGTTCCCGCCGCTGGAGAAGTTCATCCTGCACCGCCTGTGGGAGCTGGATGGCCAGGTCCGCGCCGCCTATGAGGCCTATCGCTTCGCCGACGTGACGCGGCCGTTGATCGAGTTCTGCCAGGGCGACCTGTCGACCCTGTTCTTCGACATCCGCAAGGACAGCCTCTATTGCGACAAGCCGACGGAACTGCGCCGCCGGGCCTATCGCACGGTGCTGGACTACGTCTTCGAGCGCCTGACCATCTGGCTCTCGCCCCTGACCAGCTTCACCATGGAAGAGGCGTGGATGACGCGCTTCCCCGACGCGGGGTCCAACAGCCTGCGGGTGATCCCGGAGACGCCGGCGATGTGGCGCAACGACGCCGAGGCGGCGCGCTGGGCCAAGGTCGAGACGGTGATGTCGGTCGTGACCGGGGCGCTGGAGGTCGAACGCCGCGAAAAGCGCATCGGCTCGGCGCTGGAGGCGGCTCCGGTGGTGCATGTCAGCGAGCCTGACCTGCTGGCCGCCTTTGACGGCCTGGACGCCGCCGAGGTGTTCCGTACCTCGTCGGCCACCCTGGTAGCCGGTGAGGGCGGCGCATTCACGACCGACGAGGTCAAGAGCGTGTCGGTGGATCCGAAGCTTGCCGAGGGTCACAAATGCGCCCGCTCGTGGCGTATCCTGACCGAGGTCGGAACCGATCCGCGCTATCCCGAGCTTAGCCTTCGCGATGCCGACGCCGTGGCGTGGTGGGATAGCCAGAGGGCCTGATTTCAGCCCTCTCCCAGAGGGAGAGGGAGGGACCCACGCTTGCGTGGGAGGGTGAGGGGTTACGGAGCAGGACGGCGTGCCGGCACTCCGGCTAGCGATGTAACCCCTCACCTCCCACCGCTACGCGGCGGGCCCCTCCTCTCCCTCTGGGAGAGGATTTCAGATAGACGTCCAAGCTTCACGAGGAGCGGCCACCAAAGTGACGACACTCCCGACCATCACCCGCCAAGGCTGGATCGCCTATGCCATCGCCGCCCTGACCGTGGCGCTCGACCAGGCGTCCAAGCTGTGGATCCTGCACGGCCTGGACCTGCCGACCCGCCAGACGATCCCCCTGCCCGGCCCCGTCGACCTGACCATGGTCTGGAACCAGGGCATGAGCTTTGGCCTGCTCAGCGGCCACGCCGACTGGGCCCGCTGGCTGCTGACCGGGTTTTCGACGGTCGTGGTCGTGGCCCTGGCGATCTGGGCGCGCAAGGCAGTCAAGCCGCTGATGGCCATCGGCCTGGGCCTGATCATCGGCGGGGCCATCGGCAACAACCTGATCGACCGGGTGATCTATGGCGCGGTGGCCGACTTCATCGACGTGCGCGATCTCTACTTCCCCTGGATCTTCAACGTCGCCGACGCCGGCATCTCGGTGGGGGTGGCGTTCCTGCTGCTGGACAGCTTCCTCAACGGTGAGGAAAAACTGGCTCACCAGACCGAATAAGGCCGTAATCGCGAGAGACATTGGCACCCGCGCGATGATGTCGTATCGAGAGCGCTCGAAATTTTGGCCCGCCGGGGCGTGCTGGAGCACTTGTTCATGAGTTTCAATCGGGTCGCGACCCTGAGCGTTCTGGCCGCTGTCGCCGCCACGGGCCTCGCGGGCTGCCAATCGGCCTCCAAGGCTCTGGGCATGAGCAAGGTGGTCCCCGACGAGTTCCGCGTCGTCACCAAGGCTCCCCTGGTCGTTCCGCCCGACTATGCCCTGCGTCCGCCCGCCCCCGGCGAGCCCCGCCCGCAGGAACTGCAGCCTGAAAGCGCCGCCCGTCAGGCCCTGATCGGCCAGAGCATGGCCGCCGGCCGCTCGGACGGTGAAAAGCTGCTGGTCGCCCGCGCCGGCGTCGACAAAGCCGACCCGCTGATCCGCTTCGTGGTCGATGACGAGACCGGCGACCTGGCCCACAAGGACGAGAGCTTTGCCAGCAAGGTGATGTTCTGGAAGAAGGACAAGGCGACCGAGGTTGCCGCCACCGCCACCGAGACCGGCGCCAATGCCCCGCTCGCCATCGACGCCGCCGCCGAGGAAGCCCGCCTCAAGGCCCTGATGGGTCCCGGCAAGGTGGTGATCAGCCGCGAAAAGCAGAGCCGGATCAAGCTGCCGGGCCTGTAGGCTCGGTTCGATCCTGAGAATTTGAAGAGGCCCGGCGGCGAAAGCTTCCGGGCTTTTTCTTTGGGTGGCCGCTCGCTGGCCGTTACCTGTGAATCTCAGGTCTCGTCATCCCGGGACTTGTTCCCGGGACCCATTTGTCCGCCGCTGATGCGGAGCGAGAAAAGCTCTCACGATGAAGCTGAACCATGGGCCCCGGGAACAAGTCCCGGGGTGACGACGGAAAGGACCAGAACTCACTTCGTCCGCCCGTAACGCATCTTCGCCAGGGCCGCGACCAGCTCACTGGCCAGGTCCATGGGCTTGAGGCCGGCCTTCCACTTCTCGAACGCCATGACGTTGTCGATCCGGGCGTCCAGATGGGCCAGGGCCGACTCACGGCCAGACGCCATGTCCACCGCCAGGGTCGAGACCAGAATGCCCGAGAGGATGGCGCGCTTGGAGTAATGATTCTCGTCGGTGGCCGTATCGCCCGCCCAGCGCCACAGCTGATCGGCGCTTTCCCAGGTCAGGCGCAGGGCCAGGGCCAGGTTGGTGGGAAAGGCCAGGAAGGCCGCCAGGGGCCGCAGAACCTCAGCATCGACCATGGCAGCGTCCAGCCGCGCGACCACCCCCTCGCGGATCTTCTGGCGGATCTTGAGGCTGGCCGGGTCGAGACTTTCCAGTCGCGCAAGGGCGGCCGCGTCATGGCGTCGCGACAGCAGGGCGGCCAGATCTCGCGCCCCTTCGGGCAGCAGCAACTGGGTCTCGCCGGGCGACAGGCCTGCCGCCTGGGCGGCGCGCTCGGTCAGCCGGGCGTTCCAGCCGGCGGCGGGCGCCAGCCGCACGGCTTCGTCCAGCACGCGCTGTTCGGCCGCGTCGGCCCAGCTGCTTTGCGTCTGTGCGGTTTTGCTCATGAATCCGAGTCTACACCGGTGTTTAGGCCGCGTCGCGCATGGACAGCAGCCATTCACTCTGCTATCTGCCGCCCCTCGTTTCCCGGAAGCCCCCCTTCCGGGTAGTCAGGTTTTGTTCGCCCGCCCGGCCCCTGAGAGGGACTCGGGACATTGGTCGGGCCGTCGAATGGAGAGAGACCCCTGGTCCAGATTTTCGTCCGCGACAACAACGTCGATCAGGCCCTCAAGGCCCTGAAGAAGAAGATGCAACGCGAAGGCTCGTTCCGCGAAATGAAGCGGCACGTGCACTATGAGAAGCCGTCGGAAAAGCGCGCCCGTCAAAAGGCCGAAGCGGTTCGCCGCGCCCGCAAGCTGGCCCGCAAGCGCGCCCAGCGCGAGGGCCTGATCCCGATGCCGAAGAAGCCGGTCGGCGCACGGTAGGCTTTAGCCTCACTGTCGAAGACTATCGAAAGCCGCGCGGCGATCCGCGCGGCTTTCGTCGTTTCTGGGCTTGCTGACTCAGCTCGGGTCGCCGCTGTGGCGGGGAGGCGCGGGCTTGAACATCCGCCCCACCAGCCCTTTCAGATCCACCTTGCCCGTCGCCAGCGCCCCGGCGCGGAAGGCCTTGGTCGAGATCCAGACGATCACGATTGTCGTCACCACCATCAGCACTGTCGTGCCGACCACCTGGACCATCGACGGGTCCCCCGCGATCCGCGCCGGCATCAGGAACGGCGTAAACGGCGGGATCCAGGACAGCACGTTGAGCACGGGCGAGTCGGGCGTCCGGATTGCCTGGCTCATGAAGATGATCGGAATGCTCATCACCAGCATGATCGGCCCCAGCAAGGTCTGGGCGTCGCGCTGGCTCTCGCAGAAGGCCCCGATGCCGGCGAACAGGCTGGCGTACATCAGGTAGCCGCCGACCAGATAGGCGGCGAAGTAGAAGATCAGGCCCTTGCCCATCAACACGGCACCGAGGTCGCCTGCCAGGCCCGGCGCAAAGGCCATCAGCGCCGCTGCCCCCGCCAGGCCCCAGACGCCGATCACCGTGCCGGTCAGGCCGGCCACGCCCAGGATCTTGCCGCCCATGATCTCGGGAACCGAGGCCGACGACAGCAGGACTTCAAGGATCTTGGTCGATTTCTCCTCGATCACGCTGTTGAGCAGGATGCCGGCCCCGGTCATCACCATCGACCAGAGCAGAAAGCCCATGGCCAGACCGACATAAGTGGGCAGGCGGTCGCGCAGCGAGACCTTCTCGCCCGAGGCGGCCTTGGGCGACAGGCTGTTGAGGGTGGGCTTCAGCGCGTCAGCGGCCTTCAGCGTAGCCGGAGCCACGCCCGAGCGCATCAGGGCCCGCTCACGCATGATGTCGGTCACATGCCGGCGCAGTTCGCTCTCCAGCGCCGGGGCGGCCAGGTTGCGGCTCCACAGGTCCATGACGATGGCGTCGTCGCGGCCGCTGAGGATCAGGCCGGTGTCCAGCCGCCCTTCGGCGATCTCGCGCCGCAGGATGACGCCCGCCGCCCTGGGATCGCTCGCAGCGGTCGCCTGGGCCGGCGCCGGCTGGCGGACCGACGCGGCCCTGGGTGCCTTGAAGCGCTCGGCGACGGCGGGGTTGAGCGTCGCCAGCGCCTGACGGGCCTGAGCCTCGCCGCCCTGCTCCTGGGCCTTTCGGATCGTCTCGCCGGCCTTGGGCCCGCCGGCGACGGTGGCGGCGGCGCGCAGGGCGCGGCCGACATCCCGGGCCTGCTCGTCGTCCAGCGCCCGGGTCACGGCCTGACCCAGCCCCTGCCCCGTGAGATCGACAATGGCCAGACGTTCGGGTTGGGCCGAGCGCATCATCAGGATCGGAGCCCCGATGCTGACGCCCATGACCAGCGGCAGGGCCAGGATCGACAGCCAGAAGCCCGCCGTGCGGACATAGGCCAGGTATTCGCGGCGAGCGATGTGCAGCAGGCGGCTCATGCCTGGCCTCCGGTCAGGACGATGAAGGCGTCGTGCAGGCTGGGTTCGCGGATCTCGAAGCGCTTGAGCGCCAGATCGCGAGCAAAGGCGGCCTTCAGCGCCGCCTGCCCGTCCGCGCCAGCCTCCAGCGTCGCAACGTGGCGCTGACTACCGTCAGGCAGGGCTTCGCAGGTGACGGCGCCGATCCCCGGCAGGGCCGCGACCTCTTGCGCCGTCAGGTCGCCCTCCAGAACCAGCGCGCGGGGCGCCGCGCCGCGGGCCTGGGCCACGTCGCCGTCGAACACCTTGCGCCCCTTGGCCATCAGCACCACCCGGTCGCACAGGCGCTCGGCGTGCTGCATCACGTGAGTGGAGAACAGCACCGTGGCCCCGCGCGCGGCGATGTCGCGGATCATGCCCTCCAGCGCCTGCTGGTTGACGGGATCCAGGCCCGAGAACGGCTCGTCCAGCACCACCAGGTCGGGATCATGGGCCAGGGCTGACAACAGCTGGACCTTCTGGGCCATGCCCTTGGACAGGGACTGGATCGGCTTGGTCATGAAGGGGCCAAGTCCCTGGCCCTCCAGCATCACTTTCGCCCGCTTGCGCGCCTCGCCGTCCGCCACGCCCTTCAACCCCGCAAAGAAGGCGATGGCGTCGATGGGGGTCATGCGCTTGTAGAGGCCACGCTCCTCAGGCAGGAAGCCGATGCGGTCGCGCACCTTGCGGGCGTCGTCGCTGCCCAGCACGGTGATCTGACCCGCGGAGGGCGCAATCAGGCCGAGCGCCATGCGGATGGTCGAGGTTTTTCCCGCGCCATTGGGCCCCAGGAAACCGCAGATCCGCCCCGCCGGGACTGAAAAGCTGACGTCGCGCACGGCGTGGAAGTCGCCATAGCGTTTGCTGACGCCGTCCAGACGCAGGGCGGTCGACATGCGCGCTCCTTGAATCAATCGCTCTTTTTGGTTGTATCAGTCTTGGTCGGATCCGCCACAAAAGCCACTGCCCTGACGATGTGGTCGGCGAAGTCCTTACCCAGCAGGCGGGTGTGGGTGGCCGCCTCGACATTGTCGATCAGGCCGTGGCGTGCGTCGCGGGCGGGCTTGGCCTGAATCCTTTTCCAGTCCTCGCGCCCCTTCACCGGGCCTGCGGTGACTACCGCCACCGGCCAGCTGGGATCGAAAGGGGGCTGGGCGGCGGCCTGGGCAGAGGACTGGGCCCACATTTCCACCTCGTCGGCCGCCGTTCGGTTGTGGCGACCATTGGCGAAGGCCCAGCGCTTCTCGGCCCCGGCCTGGGGCGGCAGACCGATCTTGTCGCCCAGCGTCGTGCGCGTCAGGGGCTTGTAAAGTCCGATCGATGCGCCCCGCGCCGCCCAGCGCGAGGCCGAGGCGAAGGCCTTGATGAAGCCCTGCAGGCGCGGATTGTCAGCGGCCTCGGCCGTGGCGGCATCGACCAGCACAAGGCCGACAATCTTGTCGGGATTCCGGCCGGCATATTCGCGCAGCCGAAGGCCGGCCATTGAGTGCCCGACCAGGATATAGGGCCCCGGCTCGCCGGACTTTTCGACCAGCTTTTCGAAGTCCGACACGATGGCCAGGCCGTCGCGCGGCTGGGGACCGGGGTCGGAATAGCCCATGCCCGCGCGGTCATAGGAACAGGTGCGCCAGCCGTCAGCAACCAGGGCCGCCTGGGTGGCGCCGAAGTCGGCGGAGAAGCCAAAGGCACCGGCCTCCAGCCAGACCACAGGCCGGGCGCTGACAGGACCTTCGCAGACCAGGCGCAGGCTGCGGCCCGGCTCGATCTGGACCATCTGCCCGCGGGGACGCGGCGCGCTGGCGGCGCTCATTACGCCCCCAAACCCGATGTAGGCGACAGCGAAAAGGGCGACACCGGCGAAACCGCGACCAAGGACCTTGAACATAAGCCCCACAATAGCGCGCGATCAGGAGGCGTCGAGCCGCCTTGTTCAGCTATCGCCTGAGTCGAGGCGCGCCTGAACCCGCCCGGACTTGGCCTTGGCGGCCTTCACGCTGTCAGGCCAGTTGGACACCGTGGCCAGCCGCACCTTGCGCGACACGCGGGCGGCGGCCTTGAGGGGCAGGTCATCGGCCTCAGCGAAGGTACGGCCCAGGAAGAACGCCGGGTTCAGAGGCCTGCCCTTGCGGCGCAACTCGAAATGCAGGTGCGCGCCGGTCGAGCGGCCGCTGCTGCCAACATAGGCGATCGTCTGGCCGCGCCGAGCATAGTGGCCCGCCTTCACGCCCCGCGCCGTGGCACCCAGATGGGCGTAGAGCGTGCGAAAGCCGTCCTTGTGAGCCATCTCCACATAGCGTCCATAGGAACCGTTGACGCCCGTCCGCACCACGATCCCATCGGTAGCCGCCACAATAGCCGATCCCGTTGGGGCGGCGATGTCCACGCCCTCATGCAGACGTCCGTTTTCTTCCCACGGCAGTTGGCGTAGGCCGAATGGCGAATTGACCACCTGGCCGGGCAAGGGCGTGTCGAACACGAAGGCCGGCGGCGGAGGGGTTGGTGGCTGGACCACCTCGACGACGGTCGGGGCCACAATGACGGGCACTGGCTCGGCTGCAAAGGCGCGCAAGGCCGTGCCCGCGTTCAGCACCCCCACGGTCGCGATCATGCCCACCAGAGCAAGGAACGTGACTCGCGAATAGGGTGGCGGGCCGGCGAGGGTTTGTGACGTCAAATCCGCTTTCCTGTCAGACGATCGGTCTGGCTATGGGACCGCGCAACCCGCTCTTGGTCGCACATCCTTCTTTCGTGATGATGAATCGCGGGCTGGATGCCGACTCTCTGGGGCGAAAGCGAGGCGTAGCTTAACCGCCTCTTAATAAAATTCTCACGCCAGACGATCTACACACAAATACATACTCGTGTATTTAGCCGCGACATGACCATACGGCACTGACTATATGAAAATATAGATCTGCTAAATTTCGACTCTCCAAGGATAATACTGTATTTCTATACGCCGGAATTCATCATGACGCCTCAGAAGCGCTTGACGCCGGCGATGGCGAACTCTGGAGCTGCCACCAAATCCCGTCCCGGCCTGACAACCTGAAGGACGGCGCGAGATCGGGAGCCGCCGCCCGCCCCGAGCGATGCGACACCCTGTCGCGTGTGCCCGGGCGCCCGCACCACAAGCACGACAGGCTCGTGAAAGATTACAGAAGTTTTATTCAATGAATTAGGTGTAATTCTTTAAATTACACGTCATGAATGAGACGTAACGAGACTTCATCAGAACCGGCAAGTAAACCTCTGGACATGGGGGCGCAGACAAGCGCCGGACACAAACCAACACAGAGGGATCACTTCAATGCGCAAGTTCATGACCAGCCTTTCCACCGTCGCCGCCCTGAGCCTGGCCGCCATTCCGGTTCTGGGCCTGACCCAAGCTGCCAACGCTGCCGAGCCGGTAGCCCGCATCTCGGTCGGCGACCTGAACCTGACCAACCCCGCCCAAGCCGCCGTGTTCAAGGCCCGCATCGATGCCGGTGCCGAAGCTCTGTGCCGCGCCAAGGCCCGCGCCAACACCCTGGACATGTCGTTCAACGACTGCCGCGCCGCCGTCCGCCGCGACGTCAGCCGTCAACTGTCCAGCAAGCAGCGCCGGGACCTGCAGTTCGCCGCCCGCGCCAAGACGGTTGAAATGGCCGCCCAGTGATCGCAGCCCAGGCGACACCCGAAAACGACAAAGGCCTCAGGGGAACCTGAGGCCTTTGCTTTATCTGGAATGACAGGCGTGAAGGATCACAGCCCCTTCACGATCCCCTCGACCATCTTCTTGGCGTCCCCGAACAGCATCATGGTGTTGTCGCGGAAGAACAGTTCGTTCTCGACCCCGGCATAGCCCGAGGCCATGCCGCGCTTGATGAACAGTACCGTGCGGGCCTTTTCGACATCCAGGATCGGCATGCCGTAGATGGCGCTGGTCGGATCGGTCTTGGCGGCCGGATTGGTGACGTCATTAGCGCCGATCACGAAGGCCACGTCGGCCGTCGAGAACTCGCTGTTGATGTCTTCCAGCTCGAACACCTCGTCATACGGGACATTGGCTTCGGCCAGCAGCACGTTCATGTGGCCCGGCATGCGGCCGGCGACGGGGTGGATGGCGTATTTCACCTCGACGCCCTCTTCCTTCAGCTTGTCGCACATCTCGCGCAGGATGTGCTGGGCCTGGGAGACGGCCATGCCGTAGCCGGGGACGATGATGACCTTGGACGCGTTCTTCATGATGAAGGCCGCATCGTCGGCCGATCCCTGCTTGACCGGACGGCTCTCGACCTTGCCACCGGGGCCCGCCACGGCGTCGGCGGCGCCGAAGCCGCCGAGGATCACCGAGACGAACGAGCGGTTCATCGCTTTGCACATGATGTAGGACAGGATCGCGCCCGACGACCCCACCAGGGCACCGGTGATGATCAGGGTGGTGTTCTCGAGCGTGAAGCCCAGGGCCGCTGCCGCCCAGCCCGAATAGCTGTTGAGCATCGAGACCACGACCGGCATGTCGGCGCCGCCGATGGGGATGATCAGGGTGATCCCGATGATCAGGGCCAGGGCGAAGATGCCCCAGAAGGCCCAGATCGCCGCGCCGCCCGAGATCACCAGCACCACGATCAGGGCAACAATGCCAAGGCCCAGGGCGATGTTCAGCAGGTGGCGGGCCGGCAGCATGATCGGCGCGCCGCCCATATTGCCGTTCAGCTTGGCGAACGCGATGACCGAGCCGGTGAAGGTGATCGCGCCGATCGCCAGGCCCAGCGACAGCTCGATCAGGCTGTTGAGATGGATGTGGCCATCCTCGCCGACGATGCCGTAGGCGGCCGGGGTGTAGATAGCGGCCACGGCGACCAGACAGGCGGCCATGCCGACCAGCGAGTGGAAGGCGGCGACCAGCTGAGGCATCGAGGTCATCGGCACCTTGCGGGCGATCACCGCGCCCACGCCGCCGCCGACGGCAACGCCGCCGAGGATCAGGCCCAGGGTGATGAGGTCCAGCGCGCCCTGGCTCCACAGGGTGGCCAGGGTGGTGCCCACGGCGATGGCCATGCCGATCATGCCGTTGCGGTTACCCGCCTGGCTGGTCACCGGGCTCGATAGCCCGCGCAGGGCCAGGATGAACAGCACCCCGGAGACGATATAGAGGATGGCGGCGATATTGGCGTTCATTCGGAGGTCCCCCCGGACGGCGGCGGCGCCTTTTCGGCGCGCAGATTGGCAAGCAGCAAAGCCACGCCCATGCCGACGGCAAAGGGCGAGAGCCAGCGAAGGATGTCGGCACCGCCGCTGGCCCCGGCCTGCAGGCCGATGGCGTTGGCGCTAAGACCGATGGCGATCAGGACAAAAGCCGGCGCGAAGGCTGCGCCGTTGCCGGTCGCCTTCTTGCGGGGCAACACCATCGAGACGCCGGCGGCGATGATCAGGATGATCAGGGCCGCCAGGGTCAGAGTGGCGAAGCCGCTCACTTGGCCTTGTCCTTCTTCTTGTACATGGCCAGCATCCGGTTGGTGACCAGGAAGCCACCGAAGATGTTGACCGCCGCGAAGGCTGCGGCCAGGGCACCGGCTCCCTTGGAGATCCACACCGAGCCCGTGGCGGCCTCGCCCGCGCCGCCATGGGCGGCGGCGGCCAGCAGGGCCCCGACGATGATCACCGAGGAAATGGCATTGGTCACGGCCATCAGCGGCGTGTGCAGGGCGGGCGTAACGCTCCACACGACGTAATAGCCCACGAAAATGGCGAGCACGAAGATCGCCAGGCGAAACACGGTGGGGTCGACGGCTTCCATGGTTTTTAGCTCCCCTTTCGGGCGGATTGGGACGACCGCGAACGGTCCCGGAAAATCATGACCCTTCCCCCTCGATGGGGGAAGGGCAGGGTTGGGGGTGTTGGCGCGGCGTTCAAGCGAAGAGAACCGCAGGGCGCGGCACCTCGCGAGACCTTCCGGACGGGCTGAGCAAACACCCCCATCCCCGACCCTTCCCCCATCGAGGGGGAAGGGGGAAGAAGACGCGCCGGTACCTTCATCCCTGCAGGCTCGGATGCACCACTGCGCCCCCCTGGGTGACCAGGGCGGCCTTCAGGATCTCGTCCTCGAAGTTAGGAGCGAAAGCCCCTTCCTTGTTGAGGAACAGACCCGACAGGGCAAAGAGGTTGCGCGAATAGAGCGCGCTGGCGTCGGTGGCGATGCGGCCGGGCAGGTTGGCGGCACCGAGGATCTTGGCACCGTTTTCCGTGACCACGGTTTCGTTCAGCTTGGCACCGACGACATTGCCGCCCTGCTCGATGGCCAGGTCGACCAGCACCGAACCGGCGCGCATCGAGGCCACCTGCTCGGCGCTGACCAGCTTGGGAGCCGGCCGGCCGGGGATCAGGGCCGTGGTGATGACGATGTCCTGCTTGGCGATGTGGCTGGAGACCAGCGCCGCCTGTTTGGCCTGATATTCGGCCGACATTTCCTTGGCGTAGCCGCCGGCGGTCTGGGCGTTCTTGAATTCGTCGTCCTCGACAGCCAGGAACTTGGCGCCGAGCGACTCGACCTGTTCCTTGGTGGCGGGGCGAACGTCGGTGGCGGTGACCACCGCGCCCAGCCGGCGAGCCGTGGCGATGGCCTGCAGGCCGGCAACGCCGACGCCCATGATGAACACCTTGGCCGCAGCGACGGTGCCGGCGGCGGTCATCATCATCGGCAGGGCCTTGCCATAGGCCTCGGCCCCCTCGATCACGGCGCGGTAGCCGGCGAGGTTGGCCTGGCTGGACAGCATGTCCATGACCTGAGCCCGCGTGATGCGCGGGATGAATTCCATGGCGATCGCGCTGGCCCCGGCCTTGGCCAGGGCGTTCAGTGTGTCCTTGTCCTGGTGCGGATTGAGGGCGGCGGCGACGATGGCCCCGCTCTTCAGGGCCGCGATCTCGGCGGCTTCGGGCGCGCGGACCTTGAACAGGACATCAGCGTCCTTGATCGCCTCGGCGGCGGTGACGACCAGCTTGGCGCCGGCCGCCTCGTAGTCGGCGTCGGGATAGGCGGCGGCGACGCCCGCGCCCGCCTGAACCACCAGCGAGAAGCCGGCGGCGGTCAGTTTCTTGACCGTCTCGGGTGTGGCGGCAACCCGCGTTTCACCCGCGCGAGTCTCTTTCGTCACGGCGATGACGGCCATCGGCATACCCCTCCCAGAGCGCTGTTCACCCAAGCAACTTGCGCTGCTCTTTAGGGGATAGTCTTGCCTCTTGTCGAGGCATGACGTGCGCGTCAGGGAGAAAATATGCCGATGTCTACCGGTGTCAGTGCGACGAACCCGGCTTTTCGCGCAGGAACACCACGCCCAGCACGGCCAGCAGGACGCCGGGAATCAGACCGCCGAGAAAGCCCATCGGGGTGCAGAACCAGATGGTGATCATCAGCAGCAGCACCGAGATCGCCAGCGAGCCCCACTTGGTCATCGCGCCGAACGCCGTATAGGTCGCGGCCTGTTCCTGGATGTCCATTTCACCGCGGTGATAGTCGTGAGCCGGTCCGGCCATGGTCGTCTTGTCCTGATCAAAGAAAAGCCTCGAAAGGCCGATTACAACGCGCAGGGCGCGGGCTCAAGCTGTGGATGCGTTCCGGCCGGCCCAGCCCTCCGCGACGAAACGTCCGCGCACGGCCGCGACGGCCTGCTCAACGGTGATGTCGGCGATTCGCCCCTCGCCGCCGTCCAGCCGCGTCAGCCAGCGCGAATAGGCCGGCACCGGGGCCGAGCCCATCAGCCCCACGCACGGTGTCCCCACGGCGGCGGCGACATTCAGCGCGCCTGAGTCGTTGCCCAGGAACCCGGCAGACAGGGCGATCAGCGCCGCCGACTGGTCCAGCGCCAGGTCGCAGGCGACGACATTGCCGGGCAGGTCGCCGATCGCCGAGCGCGCGCCGTCTGCCTCGTGCGGGCCACCGACCCAGAAGACCGTGGGGAACAGGTCCGCCAGCCGGCGGGCGCTTTGCGCGAAACGTTCGGCCGGCCAGGTGCGGGCCGGCTCGCTGGCACCGATGCCCAGGCACAGCCATGGACCGGGCCGGTCAGCATAGCGCGCCCTGACCGCGGCGAGCGCCTCGGGATCCAGCTTCAGCGCAGGCTCGCGGCTCTCGACAGCCAGGCCGTGGGCCGTCTCGAAGGCCCCCAGCTTGTCGATCCGGTGGGCCGGCCGCATTGAGCGGGGCAGATAGGGCCCCCGGTTCAGGAACCGCTCCTGGCCATGGCCCAGGCCAAAGCCGCGCCGCTCGGGCACGCCGGCCAGAAAGGCCGCAAGGGCCGGGCGGTCGATCTTCCCCAGAATCCAGACCGCACGCGGCCGCTCGGTCCTGCAGATGCGGTGGAAGTCGATGACCTCGCGCACCCCCTTCAGCTTGCCCCTGTAGTGCGGGGCGTAGAGCACGCGGGAGACGGCGGGCTCGACCTTGAGGACCTCGGCCGCGCGGCTGGAGGGCCTGGCCACCAGCAGAACCTGCCCCTCCGGGGTGGTCGCAGCGATGGCGCGAAGGGTCGGCAGATGCCACATCAGGTCCCCGATCCCGCGATCAGGCGCATAGACCAGGACCGGACCGGTCACCTCAGGCCCAAGCCGACAACAGCCCGCGCAGCCCGGCCACGAAGGCCAGGGGCTGGTCGATCATCACATGGTGGTCGGCGTCGGGAATGGGCACGAGCAGAACGTCCTTGGGCATTTCCCCGATCATATAGTCCAAGGTCTCGGCATGCATAAGGTTGGATCGCTCGCCCCACATCAGGGCGGCCGGGCAGGCGATCTGCGACAGCAGAAGCCCCAGATCAGGCATGCGGAAGCGCTGCCAGATGGCCGGATCGAACTTCCAGGTCCAGCCGCCCTCCACGTCCTTCAGCGAGCGGCGGGCGATGTAGTCAGCGATATAGAGGTTCTCGCAGGCCTGGGGCGGGGCCAGGCGGAAGCGGGCCAGGGCCTCGACCAGAGTCGGATAGACCTTGCTGCCAAAGCCGGGGCGGTTTGGCGGTCCCTTCCAGCGCTTTTCCGGCGGCTGGATGCTGCTGTCGACCATGATGATGCCGCGCAGCCGGTCGGCATGCTCGACGCCGCAATAGAGGGTGGGAAAGCCACCGAACGAATGGCCCACGAAGATCGGCTTGACCCCGCCGGCCTCCAACTGCGCCGCCTCGACCGCCGCAAAGGCCTCGGCGGCGAACGACTGGGCCGAATAGGCCTCGCGCCAGTCCGATCCGCCCATGCCGGCCCACGAAATCGCCGCGATCCGCCAGTCCTTGGCGAAGAACGGGGCGATGAAGCTCCACCAGTCGGCGTGGGCCCCGTTGCCGTGCAGGAACAGCAGGCCCGGCTTGCCGATCTCGCCCCAGGTCAGCATCTCGATCGCGGCGCCGTCGACCATGACCGTCGAGCGCTCGGGGGCCATGGCCAGGGCGTCCTCGAACCAGGCCGGGGCGGGCGGAACCTCACCGGCGAAGGCCTCCAGGGGGGCAGGCATCGGCGGCACGGCGCGGGCCAGTTGTTCCTGATCGTCAGCCATGCTCAGCCCTCGCCCTTGTAGGCGGCTTCGCCGGGGCGAGGCTTGCGCGACGACAGGGCCTTGAAGACGCCCGTGCCGGTGATCAGGGTGCGCTCGCCCGACCAGATCCGGCCGCGCACGGTGAAGACCATGTCCTCCTCGGCGATCAGCTCGCCCTGCCCTTCCACCCAGTCGCCCAGCTTGGCGCCCGACAGGAAGTCGCACATCAGCCGCACCGTCACCCAGCTGTAGGACTTCTGCAGCGAGATGATCCGCCCCCAGGCCATGTCGGCGAAGCTCATCAGCATGCCGCCGTGACAATTGCCCAGGCCGTTGGTGTGGTGCTCCTCGACGCGAAAGCCCAGGTTGGCCTCACCGGGACCCGAGCGCTGCTCGAACAGCGGCCCGATCTGGCGGCCAAAGCCGCGCGACCAGTTGAGCTGGGAATAGCCATCGGGGATGGCGGCGGTCTGGGCGTCGGTAAGATCGTCGGACATGGGACAAATCCTAACGACCGTTTGAACAAAGCGGAACCCTTCCCCGACGGCCGTGTAAGGACAAGGCGTCGAGCGGCGTCTAACCTCTTCGAACACGGGATGGGCCATGGGCGCGGATCGCAACAGGGACGAGGCTTTCGCCGACTGGCTGGCGCCGCATCTGGCGGACTTACGCCGGATCAGCCGCGCCTTCGCCGAGCCGGCCGATCAGCATGACCTGATGCAGGAGCTGATGCTGGCGGTGTGGAGCGCCCGCCCCCGCTTCCAGGACCGCAGCGCGGCGGCGACCTTCGTCTATCGGGTGGCGCATAACACCGCCCTGACCTGGAAGCGCGGTGAGACCCGTCGCCGGCGGCGGCGCGAGGCGATTGAGGCCGAGATGGCGCTGCGCGTCGAGCACGAGGCAGCCGAGCCCGAGGCCAGCCTGCTGGACCGGCTCTACACGGCCATCAGGACCCTGCCGCCGGTGGATCGGTCGCTGATCCTGATGTCGCTGGACGGCTTGGCCTATGCCGAGATCGCCCGGCTGCACGGCCTTTCCGAAACCAATGTCGGCGCCCGCCTGACCCGCGTGCGGCAGCGGATCGCCGCCCTCGTGGAGGAGCACTCCGATGGACTTTGACCGTCTCGAACAGGCCTGGCGCTCGGAGGCCAACACCCCCGACGCCAAAGCCCACGCCTATCTGATGGAGGAACTGATGCACACTTTGAAAGCCCGCCGTCGCGGGGAAATGCTGCTGCTGGCGATCCCGACCGCCGCCATGACCCTGTTCACCATCATAGCCGTGCGGTCGATCCTGATCGGCAACACGGATATCGGCCAAGAATGGGGCGCGATGGGCATGATCGCCGTCTGCTGGGTCGTGCTGGCGGCCGTGATGGTCGTCGGCATGCTGATGCGGCGGCGCGGCAAGGCCGGCGGATCGCCGGTGCGCGAGACCCTGGCCGCCATGCTGGCCTCCAACCGCTCGGCCCGGGCCAATTGCAGGATCTTCTGGATGAGCCTGCCGGTCTTCATGGTCCCCATGCTGTTCGCCGTCGGCCAGTTGAACGACGTAGGCAAGACCACCGACCGTGACATGGGACAGATGCTGCTGGTGTTCGGCGTGGCGCTCGGCGCCAGCGTGGCCTGGAACACCGGTCGCTATTTCAGGGTGCTGAAGCCCGAGCAGAAGCGACTGGAGGCGCTGCTGGCCGAGTACGAAGGCTAGAAGGCCCCGCCGGCGCGCAGGTTGATCCCGTATTCGAGCGAGCCCTTCATGGCCGCCAGCATATGCATCCAGCCGCCGGCGTTGCCCTGCGAGGCCGTGATTCCGGCCTGGGTTTCCGGCCAGCCGGCTTCGCTGATCTGGACCAGGGTGTTGCCGCCGTCCAGAGGCTTGAACACGATCTCCACGGTGTTGACACCTTCACCGACCGCCGAACCCCACTCGAATACGATGCGCTCGTCCTTGATCACCTCGCGGGCGGTGACCGGAAAGCTCTCGTCGAACTCGGGGAACTTCCACATCACCGTGACACCAGGAACCAGCGGGCCGGTTGAGGTCTGGATGAAATAGCCGCTGAGCTTCTTGGGATCGACGACGGCGTCGAACACTTGGGCCGCCGGTTTGCGGATCTTCAGCTGAACCTGAAATTTCAGTTCCATGGCCTGGACCTCCGTTGCGTCGGATCGATTTTATCTGTTATAGATGTATAACATGTCAAGCGCCGACCAGGACGATCTGCTGTTCAAGGCCCTCGCCGACCGGCGACGGCGCGAGATCCTGGACCTGTTGAAAGCTGCCCCGCGCACAACGGGTGACCTCTGCCGGCACTTCGCCGACACGCTGGACCGCTGCACGGTTATGCAACACCTGGGCGTTCTGGAGAAAGCCGAGCTGATCATCGCGCAACGCGAGGGCCGCGTACGCTGGAACCATTTGAACGCCGCGCCCTTCGCCGATATCCACGAGCGCTGGATTTCTCCCTACGCCAGAGAGGCGGTCGGCTTGCTGGCGCGACTGAAACGGGAGCTGGAAAAAACCTAGACGATACCCGCCGCCGCCAGCACGGCCGATTGTCGCTTGGCCAGGCCTTCTTCCGAGAAGCCTTCCAGCGAGGCCTCGAACATGGCCCGCCAGTTCTGGCGAGCCCCCAGGTGCAGGAAGGCCGCGCCCAGACCGATGGCGGCGCGGTCCATGAACACGAACTCGCGCGGAATGGTGATGGGCCCCTTTTCCTTCAGGGCCTGGCGCACCTTGAAGGCCTCGCGGCGACCATATTCGCCCGGCGGGGTGTCGTCGGCGACCGTGCGCACCCGGTCGTCCAGCAGCGGGCCATAGATGAACCGCGCCCAGACGTTCAGCACATCGACCAGATCGTCATTGAGATTGGAGAAGCCCCAGCTGCGATAGGCCTCGATCTGCTGCTCGCGGTCATCGGCCAGCAGGCCGCGATAGAGCCGCACCACGCCGGCCACGAAGCGGGGCGGGAAGATGCGGATACAGCCGAAATCCAGCAGGTTGAGGTGCGCGGCGCCGTCCCCGCCCGCCGGTCCGCCGAAGGTGTAGTTGCCCAGGTGCGGGTCGCCATGGATGATGCCCAGCTGGGTCATCGGGCTCCACCAGGCCTCAAACAGCAGGGCGGCGATGCGGTCTCGGGTCTCCTGCGGCGCGTCCTTGAAGGCCATCAGGCCCTGGCCCTCCAGCCAGGTCATGCTGAGCAGGCGCTTGGTCGACAGGGCCGGCAAGGGCTCTGGCACCCGGATCGCGTCGCGGCCCGAAAAGAAGCCGCCATACAGCGCCATCAGCCTGGCTTCGCGCTCATAGTCCAGCTCCTCGCGCAGGCGATCGCCGATCTCCTCGATCATCTGGGTCGGGTCGATCGAGCCGTCCATCCGCTTGAACAGCGAAAACAGCGAGCGCAGCTGACCAAGGTCGCTCTCAACAGCGCTCTGCATGTCGGGATATTGCAGCTTCACGGCGATGGCCCGGCCGTCGGGGGCGAGCGCGCGGTGCACCTGTCCCAGCGAGGCGGCGGCGGCGGCCTCATGCTCAAAGCTCTGGAAGCGGCCCTGCCAGTCGGGGCCCAGCTCGGCGGCCATCCGGCGGCGCACGAAGGGCCAGCCCATGGCCGGGGCGTTGGTCTGCAGCTCCGCCAGTTCAGCCGCGAACTCGGGCGGCAAAAGGTCGGGCACGGTGGCGAACATCTGCGCCGCCTTCATCAACGGCCCCTTCAGCCCACCCAGCGCCGCCTTCAGCGCCTTGGCGTTGCGGGCATCGGCGCTGTCGCCGCCAAACAGGCTGTTGGCGCCGTAGCTGACCGCCGCGCCCGACAGCCCCGCCCCGACCTTGGCAAAGCGCGTCAGGCGACCGGCCAGGCGGTCGCGCTCGGGGTCTTTGATATCGTCAGCCATGGTGCAAACACTCAATTTTCTTGTCATCCCGGGCGGCCAAAGGCCGACCCGGGACCCAGGGGCAAAGCCCGATGCGGTGGCCCCTGGGTCCCGGCTCTCCGCTTCGCTGCGGCCGGGATGACAAGTGAAATTTAGTTTTCAACCAAGGCCTCGAACTCGTCCACCAGCCGCTCCAGCTGCGAACAGCCCGCCGCCCAGAACGCTTTTTCGCGCGGGTTCAGGCCAAACGGCTTAAGCGCCTCGACATAGGTTTTCGTCCCGCCGGCCGCGAGCAGCTCTTCATAGAGCGGCGCAAAGCCTTCGGGATCCTCGCGGCGCTTTTCCATCAGGGCCCGCACCAGCAGATCGCCGAAGGCATAGGCATAGACGTAGAACGGCGCGTGGCAGAAGTGGCTGACATAGGCCCAGTAGTGCTCATAGCCGGGATTGAGCCTCACGGCCGGGCCCAGGCTCTCGCCCATCACCTCCAGCCACAGCGCGCCGATCTGCTCGGCCGACAGCTCGCCGGCCTGACGCGCTTCGTGGAAGCGGCGCTCGAAGCGGTGGAAGGCGATCTGGCGGACCACGGTGTTGAGGCCGTCCTCGATCTTGCCGGCCAGCAGCTTCTTGCGATCCTCAGGCGTCGCCTCGGCGAGTAGCCGGTCGAACACCAGCCCCTCGCCGAAGATCGAGGCCGTCTCGGCCAGGGTCAGGGGCGTGTCGGCCAGCAAGGTGCCCAGCGGCTGGCACAGGGTCTGGTGCACGGCATGGCCCAGCTCGTGGGCCAGGGTCAGCACGTCGCGCCGCTCGCCCATGAAGTTCATGAACACATAGGGGTGGCGCTGCGCTGTCACCGGATGGGCGAAGGCGCCCGACTGCTTGCCGGCCCGGGGCCGCGCGTCGATCCACGGCTGGGTGAAAAAGGTGCGGGCCGCATCGGCGAACTTGGGGGCCAGGGTCTGGAAGCTGTCCAGCACCAGATCCTGCGCCTCGGCCCAGCCATAGGCGCGGGGCGCGGCGGCATCCAGCGGGGCATTGCGGTCCCAGTAGTCCAGCGCCTCGACGCCCATCAATTTGGCCTTCAGCGCATAATAGCGATGCGACAGGCGCGGATAGGCCTCGACCACGGCCGCTTCCAGGGCGTCCACCGCATCGGCGTCGACCTCATTGGCCAGGTGGCGCGACTGGGCCGGATGGTCGTAGTGGCGCCAGCGGTCCTCGACCTGCTTCTCGAAGGCCAGGGTGTTGAGCGCCAGGGCCTGGGTCGAGGCGGCCTCTTCCAGAGCAGCGGCCAGACCCTCGGCGGCGGCCTTGCGGCGGGTCACATCGGCGTCCGACAGGCGGTTGAGCACCTGCGGCAGGGTCAGGGCCTCGTCGCCGACCTGGGCGCGCAGCTTCGACAGGGTCTCGTCATAAAGGCGCACCCAGTTGGCGGCGGCCGGGCTCTTGTCGACGATGAAGCGTTCCAGCTCGGCGGAAAGCTCGTGCGGCCGCGACAGGCGCACCCGGCGCAGCCACGGCGCCCAGCGGACGCCCGGCGGGTAGGCGTGAAGCGCGGCCTCGATCTCGGCGTCTTCCAGCTGGTTCAGTTCCAGGGTGAAGAACAGGCTGTCGGCGGCGATGGTGGCCGAGCGGGCCCGCAGGTCGCCCTCGAACTTGGCCCAGGCCGGATCATCCTTGGCCACCGACGAGGCCAGGCCCGCATAGGCCCCCACGCTCCACAGGCTGTTGGTGGCCTGCTCGTACAGTTTGATGCCGCGATCGATCAGCACGCCCAGCCGCTCGGGCTCGCCCCGCGCCTGCAGAAACAGGCCCTCCAGGCTGGCCAGTTCGTCGTTCGACGCCTTGGCGGCGGCGAGATCAACCTCGATGCGCGGATCGTCGCGACCGGCATAGAGGTCGGCGAGGTTCCACTCGGGAAGGGTGTCGGTCTTGAAAGGCGCGTTCATGATCACAGGGATATGGCGCGTACGGGGTCCGACGCAACGGCGGGGTGGGCAATGGGGCGGAGATTCGGTGAGGCCGGGTGAGATCCTCCCCTCTCGGGGGAGGTGGCGCGAAGCGCCGGAGGGGGCAGCGCGGCATAAGCCCAGATGACCCCCTCAGTCCCTCCGGGACAGCTCCCCCAGAGGGGGAGCATCTATTTGGCAGCCACAAGTTTCCCGCCTCACGCGAACAGTCGCTGAGTTTCAGTGGGGAGGCGCGAAGCGGCCGGGGCGAACCCGGGGACCGTGATGTGGTTAGTGTGCGTTTCGGCTCGTCTCTTCCGCTTCGCAGAAGCTGTTCTGACCGTGAGGATGGCGAGCTCGCGAGCGCTGTTTCAGCTCTGGCCCCCAATTGTCCCCCGGACGGGCACGCCCAACCCCTGCGGTGTATCCGTGAGGGGTCCGACGGGTCGCGATAGACGGCTTTACGATCACCGCCCTGTCGTTCCGCGCTGTCTGGCAAGCAAGACCTCCGGTGGCCCCGGATCAATCCAACGAACAGGCCACTTTCATCCTCGCTGCGTGACCGCGCGGCCCCGCTCAGCTTCATCCCCATCGCCGCTTCGGGCCGGTACCAAGCGCCCTCCCCCTGCGACGGGGACAGCTGTGATTATGGGGGTGGTTTTGAGCGCGTCTGATGGCGCGGTGCGAGATATTTTCAGGGCTTTGATTTCGTTGGATGTCGTGGGCGATACGCCTGGGATGGAGGGGGCTCTATCCCCGTTCTCCAAGCCAAAAAAGCTTGTCATCCCGGCCGGACGCCCGTGAGGGCGGGAGAGCCGGGACCCAGGGGCCGCCTCTCTGCCGGTTGCCCCTGGGTCCCGGCTCTCCGCTACGCTGCGGCCGGGATGACAAGTTTTTTGTATCTGTACAAAAAAAACCCGCCCCACCGGCGGGAGCCATCCCTAAATCCCACGGCGAGACGATCGCCAGACAGGACAGGTCTCTCAAGGACGACGCGCACGCGTCGCCGCGCCGCGGCGGCCCGAAGGGCCGTCCTTGACTGACCTGTCCTGTCCGGCA
The DNA here is from genome assembly GCF_058681425.1 of Caulobacter sp. AVps18. NCBI lineage: Bacteria > Pseudomonadati > Pseudomonadota > Alphaproteobacteria > Caulobacterales > Caulobacteraceae > Caulobacter > Caulobacter sp. AVps18. Next base: position 1,618,272 of record NZ_CM178737.1, on the reverse strand, counting down.
CGCTGGCCTGCGTGAGATTTAAGGATAAGCGCGACGCGGGGCGTCTGGTTTGGGGAAAGAAGCCAGGGCGTGCTTCGACCCACCTCGGACATCGGGCAGGTTGGGTTACGGCCCTTAAATCTCCTGCTATGACTATGCCCGTCTCGAATTCGCGGCCATTGGCCGTCAGCAAATGACCGAATCCAAACTCGTCCAAGATCACCACCAGCGGTTCATTGCCTATGCGCTGATTGGCTATTTGGAAGTTGTCCGGCGTGCGGGGTCGGGCGACTCCGATTTCAATAATGTCATAGGAAATTTAGGCGTTTTGCGGCGGCTGAAAGCGCATTGCGCCGACGAAGTGCTCCTCGAGTTTTGGGAGAAGGTCGATCAGATGGAGTCGACACTAAATCTGTGTGGGCAGGATGCGTTCGAGCGCGCAATGGACAATGCTGTCGCGCCACTACTTCCGTACATGCGAGCGGAAATCTCGGTGGATGATGACGCGCTTTCAGCTGTCGATGAACTTCTTGCCGCCTCCCGGCCTAGCTTGCCATAGCGCGGACGTTAGGCACCGTTCTCCAGGTCCGCTTCCCACGCCTGAACCGTCCTTCCCAGCGTCCGCCGCCAAGCAGCCCACACCAGCCGCCCCCTCAAGCCCCATACCGCCGCACCAGCGCCTTCGGCGCCACCAGCCGCCACCCTGTGCGCAGCAGGCCCGCCAACTCATCGGCCTCGATCGCGTCCAGCCGCACCAGCACCGCCGGGTAGCCGCGATAGTGGTCGTCGTCGAAGAAGCGGTCAGGCGCGGCCTCGATCAGCATGGCCTTGGTGTCGAGGGCGCAGCGCACGGCCAGCACCCCCGCCACCGGCTCGCGCCGACCGCGCGGCGTGGCGCGCGCCAGATAGGGCCAGGCGAAGCTTTTGCCCTCAACGGAAAATGCCGGACCCGCCGGGCCTGAGTCGTCGTGGGCCTGCGGCAAGTCCAGCGCCAGGGCGCGAAGGGTGAAAAGATCGACCATGCTGCAACATTTGTCACTGGAACAAGGATATCCGCAACCCGGACCACGACAACTTGGGCTGTTCTGGTCAGATCTTGTTAATCCCTTCCGTTAACCTCCCGGACACCTCTCCGAAACTCGCCCTTTACCCCCTGTGTGTATCAGTTCGATGCAACAAGAGCCCTGCCCCATGTCGGGCGTGGCCGGTTATGGTGGGTGTTTTCCTATGTCCAAGACGGTCCTCGTCGTCGATGACGATCCGACCCAGCGCCGACTGATCCAGGCCGTGCTTGAGCGCGATGGCTTCGCGGTCTCGCACGCCGAAAGCGGCGACGCGGCCATGGCGCACCTGGCTTCCGGTGCGGCCACCGACGTCATCCTGCTGGACCTGGTGATGCCCGGCCTCAACGGCCAGGACGCCCTCAAGGAAATGCGCGCCCGGGGCTTTGCGCAGCCCGTGATCGTCCTGACCGCCTCTGGCGGCGTCGATACCGTGGTCAAGGCCATGCAGGCCGGGGCCACCGACTTCTTCATCAAGCCCGCCAGCCCTGAACGCATCACGGTCTCGATCCGCAACGCCCTGTCGATGGGCGACCTGAAGGGCGAGGTCGAGCGTCTGTCCAAGCGCGTCACCGGCCGCACCACCTTCGCCGACCTGATCGGCGCGTCCCCAGCCATGAGCCAGGTCAAGCGAATGGGCGAGCGCGCCGCCAAGAGCGCCATCCCCATCCTGATCACCGGCGAAAGCGGCGTCGGCAAGGAGCTGATCGCCCGCGCCGTGCACGGCAGCTCCGAGCGGGCCGGCAAGCCCTTTGTGGCGGTCAACTGCGGCGCCATCCCCGAAAACCTGGTGGAATCGATCCTGTTCGGCCACGAGAAGGGCAGCTTCACCGGCGCCACCGACAAGCACCTGGGCAAGTTCAAGGAGGCCGACGGCGGCACCCTGTTCCTGGACGAGGTGGGCGAACTGCCGCTGGACATCCAGGTCAAGCTGCTGCGCGCCCTGCAGGAGGGCGAGATCGACCCGATCGGCTCCAAGCGCTCGCAGAAGGTGGACGTACGCATCGTCTCGGCCACCAATCGCGACGTCGCCAGCGCCGTGGCCCAGGGCCGGTTCCGCGAAGACCTCTATTATCGCCTCAATGTCTTCCCGATCGAGGCCCCGTCCCTGCGCGAGCGGCGCACCGACATCCCGGCCCTGGTCGAGGCCTTTATCCGCCGGTTCAATGTGGAAGAGGGCAAGCGCGTCATCGGCGCCGCGCCCGAGACGCTGGACCTGCTGACCGCCTTCGACTGGCCCGGCAATGTGCGCCAGCTGGAAAATACGGTCTATCGCGCCATCGTCCTGGCCGACGCCCCCTATCTGCAGCCCTATGATTTCCCGGCCATTTCGGGGATCCAGGCGCCGCCGCCCGAAGAGACCGCCCCGGCGGCGGTCCTTGCGGGCCAGCCCGACCTGCCCGCCGTGCTGCAGGCCGCTCACGCCGCCATGGCCAGCGCCCCGGGCGACGCGCCGGTGCGCATCCTCGATGACCGGGGCCACTTGCGGACCCTGGAAGAGATCGAGCGCGACCTGATCCAGCATGCCATCGAGGTCTATGCCGGCCACATGAGCGAGGTGGCCCGTCGCCTCGGAATCGGCCGTTCGACCCTCTATCGCAAGGTGCGCGAGCAGGGCATCGACGTCGACATGAAGGAGGCCAGCTGATGGCCCTGGTCCTGCGTCCCGTGCCGCGCGAACAACGGCTCAAGACCCTGATCCGCCCGGCGGTCAGGCCGGCGAAGCCCGCCAGCCCGTCGGCCTGAGGCCCTATCCAAAAACACTTGGAGCGCGCCCGGGCGGGTTAACCGCTTACACTTAACCCTGGCGCGCTCAAGGGTCAGGCGACGCGGGTGATGTCGACCGTCTCGGCGTCGCTGAGATCCACCGTGCCGCGCAACCGGTGCCAGCCTGAAGCACCGCGCGCCGCTGCGCCCTCGGATTCCAGGTGCTGCAGTTCCTGCAGGATCACCGACACCGGCAGGGTGCGGCTCCAGCGTCGCTCCAGCTGCTGGACGATCTCTGTCGCGGCCACACCGGCCCCGCCGCGTTGCAGCGCCATCAGGATCATGTCGCCAGTCGAGCGGCTGCGGCGTCCCCGGCGGCTGGGCACCGATGCCGGCGCGAAAGAGGCCGTCTCGGCCGCCACGCGCCCCTCGACCAGGCCCGCGCGCTCGATCGCGCCCAGGGCCAGGCCGATAGCTTTCAGCTCGCCCTCGAAAGGCGCCTGGGCCCGTTTCTGAGCTTCGACCATACGGACCTCGAGATCCGCCTTTCTTTTTAGCAAATATTCGTACGTGCTGGCCATCGCGCTCATCCGTAATTATCAGCGTTATTCTGGCGCCGACGCAGATCCCTGATCCGCATGCGCTAGAGCCGAACGTCACCTAAACCGAGTGAAACGTTCCATTGTTCAATCATGTCAGTAACCGGGACGCCCAAGTGTCCTCCCCCTTGGTTACCGAAATCCTAATTACTCTCGCAGACCGAGAGTTTCTGGTAAGATTTCAGGACTGATTTCATGGAGGAAATGGCGCGCAAGCCCCCGAACCAGGGGGTGATGGCCTGAAGTTCAGTCTTCGGTTTCCGAAGTCTCGCGCGGCGGCGACCCGCGGCGGCCAAAGCCCTTGCCGCGCTTCATGGGCGTCTTCTCGCCCTTGGCCTTGGCGGCGATTTCTTTCAGCTTGATGGACTGGTTGACCGACAGGGCCTGATCGCGGCCGCCCTTTTCCGGGTCGGCGAAGGCGCGGCCATAGGTCTCGATGCGCTGGGTGACCGAGCCCAGGAACTCACCTTCCCAGTCGGAAAGCTCAACCCCGGTCTGTGCGGCGGCCCGCTGGGCGCGCTTGATCGCCTTCAAGGCCGAGCGCTTGGCCTGAGCACGAGGATCGGGGGGCTTGGCGCGCATCGACGGGAACTATTCCCCAAGCCGCGCCAAACCGCACCCCGCAAAAACGATCAGTTTAGATGGCGCCGACGGCCGACAGATAGAGGTCGAGGATGGCGTCCTCTTCCTGGCGCTTGGCGCGGTCCTGCTTGAGGATGCGGACCACCTTGCGCAGGATCTTGACGTCGAAGCCGTTGCCCTTGGCTTCGTTGTAGACTTCCTTGATCTGCTCGGAGATCTCGGCCTTTTCGACCTCGAGGCGCTCGATGCGCTCGATGATGCTCTTCAGCTGGCCTTGGGCGGTGGAGTTCAAAACGTCGGCGTGGGCGGCGTCGTCGGCCATGACGGAAAGCTCTTCAGGTCGGGGGTGGAATTGGGTCGCGGACCATAGTCTCGAGACCCTCCCGTCACAACAGGCCGTGCACCTGAATCATCGGCCGCAGGGTCGCCGGATCGACGAAATGGTGGACATGAAAGCCCATGTCCCGGGCCGCCGCGATATTGGCGGCGTTGTCATCGACGAACAGCAGGTCGGCAGGGGCCAGGCCGGTGCGCTCCAGGGCGATCTCGTAGATCCGCCGCTCGGGCTTGATCGTGCCTTCCTCGGCCGAGACGATCACGTCCTGGAAGTGGCGGAAGGCGGGGCTCATGGCCTGAACGTCGGGCCAGGCTTCCAGCGACATGTTGGTCAGCCCGAACTGCGGCACGCCCCGCGCGGCCAGTTCGTCCATCACGCCTTCGGTTTCAGGGATGGCGCCCGAGAACATTTCGGGCCAGCGATCCCACCAGGCGGCGATCTGCTCGGCATATTGGGGATACAGCGGCGTCAGCCGCGCGATGTTGTCGGCGAAGGCCACGCCCCGGTCGGTCTCGCCGTGCCAGTCCATGGTGCAGACATGCAAAAGGAACCCGTCGAGTTCGGCGGGTTCCTTGAAGATCTTTGCAAAGAGCGTGCGCGGATTCCAGCGCACGATGACATTGCCGACATCCCAGAGCAAAGCCCGGGGAGGCGCGGCAGAGCGTGACAGCTGAAAGTGGAAGCCGGTTTCGGCGCCCGTCACGCTCTTCTCCTCAAAGAAGACGCCTTCCCTGTCAGGGAAGGCTTCGGCATCAGCCCTGCTTGGCTTTGAAGCGCGGGTCGGTCTTGTTGATGATGTAGATGACGCCCTTGCGGCGAACCATCTTGCAGTCGCGGTGACGCGACTTCAGCGACTTCAGCGAGCTACGAACCTTCATGACCGTCTCTGTACTTCGGCGGAGAGGTTCGGGCGCGCGAAAAATGCGACCGGAACATCCGGGGTGTTAGGAGGGAGGGCGTATAGGCAAGGCAGGCGCCGGAGTCAATTGCCAGAACGCCTGTCGCGGGAACTTCACCGCTCTGTCGGGCTTGTGATTGAAGAGTTCGCCCGGATTCCAGTAGCCTAGCATCCATGGATCGTCGCTTCTTTCTCGTTCTTCTCCTCGCCGGTTGCGCGGACACCTCGCCGCAGGGACCGCTGACACCCCTGGCGCCCGCCATGCCCGCACCGGTCGCCCCGCCGCCGGGACCCGGCCAGGTGCCCGTCACCGCCACGCCGACCCCGCCGGGCGAACTGGGCTTCGAGGCCTGGCTGGCCGATTTCAGGGGCCGCGCCCTGGCGGCGGGTCTGACCCCGCAGTTGCTGGACCGCGAGCTGGGCGGGGTGACCCCAGACCCCAGGGTCATCAGCCTGGACGGCCGTCAGCCGGAATTCTCCAAGCCGGTCGGCGACTATATCAAAGGCGTGATCAGCGACGATCGCATCGCCGTGGGCCGCGCCAAGCGCGACAGCCTGGCCTTCATGCCTGATATCGAGAGCCGCTACGGCGTGCCGCGCGACATCCTGCTGGCCGTCTGGGCGATGGAATCGGCTTTCGGCAAGCTGCAGGGCAATTTCGACGTGGTCCGCTCGATGGTCAGCCTGGCCGCCGACGGCCGCCGGCGCGGCTGGGCCGAGGGCGAGCTGATCGCGGCGCTGAAGATCATCGATTCGGGCGAAGTCCCGCGCAGCCAGCTGAAGGGCTCGTGGGCCGGAGCCATGGGCCAGACCCAGTTCCTGCCCAGCAACTATCGCTCCACCGCCGTGGACGCCGACGGCGACGGCAAGCGCGACATCTGGGGCTCGGACGCCGACTCCCTGGCCTCGGCCGCCAACCTGTTGGCCAAGGGCGGCTGGAAGCCGGGCGTGGGCTGGGCCCGGGAAGTGATCCTGCCGGCCGGCTTCGACTATGGCCTCACCGAAGGCCCGCGCGAGGTTCCGGCCTGGTGGGAGGCCAAGGGCGTCCGGCGCGCCGATGGCCTGCCCTGGACCGCCGCTGACGCCGCCTCGCCCGCCGGCCTGATCCTGCCCGCCGGCGCGGGTGGCCCGGCCTTCCTGGCCCTGCCCAACCATTTTGCCATCCGCAAATACAACAACTCCACCTCCTACGCCCTGGGCATCGGCCTGCTGGCCGACCGCTTCGCCGGCGAAGGCCCGCTGGTCGCCGCCTGGCCGGTCGAGGCGCCCCTGTCGCTGGCCGACCGCATGGCCGCCCAGATCGCCCTGGCCCGCCTGGGCTTTGACCCCGGCGCCCCCGACGGCGTCATCGGCGCCGGCACCCGCAAGGCCCTGCGCGCCTGGCAGCAGAACCGCCAGCTGCCGGCGGACGGCTATCTGTCGATGGACATTGTGCTGCGGCTCAAGGCGCAGGCGGGGTTGAGCTAGGGCGCGCTGCTCCTTCTCCCCTTGCGGGAGAAGGTAAGCAGTCAGCCCGAAATCACCCCGTCGCCATCGCGAAGATCGCGTCGCGGGCCAGGTCGGGCCGCTCCATCGGCAGGAAGTGGCTGGTCCCGGCCACCGTCTCGATGACCACGTCCTTGCCGCGTTGTGTGAAGTTGTTGTTGGCCCGGCAGGTGGAGCCCTTCTCGGCCCGCAGGATGCGGACCGGCCCCGTCACATGGCGGATGGCCCGCCAGGGATCGTGGCCCTGGGCGGAATAGTTGGAGGCCTCCCAGGCCGGGGCACAGGCCAGTTCCACCTTGCCGTCGTCGCGGTCGATGAAGCCGCCGTCGACATAGTCCACCAGCATGACCTCGGGCCAGGTCTTGAAGGCCCCGCGCCCGGTATAGGCCGCCACCACCGCCTCACGATCGTCGAACACGGACCGTCGGCGCAGGGCGGCCTGCGCGATCGGCATCTTTTTCCACAGCGCGCCCGAGGTCCAGGGCGCAAGGGCATAAAGGGCCACCAGGCGCGGCATGATCACGGGATCGAGCAGCACCAGCCCCTTGACCGCAGCGGGCCGGGCCCCGGCGGCCAGCAGGCTGACTGTGCCCCCCATCGAGTGGCCGGCCAGCACCACGGGCGGGCCGTCCAGCGCCTTGAGCAGGGCCAGCAGGTCATCGCGCAGGTCGATCCACGAACGCCGCCCCTCGGTCCGGGTCGGAAGGGGCGTGGCGCCGTGGCCGCGCTGGTCGATGGCCAGCACCCGCAGCCCCGCCGCCAGCGGCGCCAGCAGGGTGGCATAGGTCTGGGCGTTGAACCCGTTGGCGTGGACGAAGACCACGTCAATGGGCCGATCCTGGGGGCCGAACTCCAGGGCGGCGATCTCGCCGGGGCCGGTGGCGCCGTCGATGGCGATCAGGCGTCTTCGCGGCGCTCGGAAAACGGCTGCGTCCATCGACGGCGCTCCTTCTAGAGCGTTATTCGGCGAAGTGGATACCGGTTCGCCGCCGAAATAACGCGTCAAAACAAGAATCTAGAGCAAACGACATGATGCAATCATGGCGACCTTTGCTCTACGGGGTTTAAGCTTGCGTCAGCTGCCATTCGCCGCCGTTGTCGCGGCAGGCGCTGTAGCGTTCGCGGGTCGGGCCCGAACCCGAGGTCGAGATCGAGGCGTCGATCAGGCGGCACGAGGCGTCGGCGGTCTGAAGCGGACGCACCAGCGAATTGGCGGCATAGCCGACTGCAGAACCGTTCTGGCCCACCAGCACCCAGCCGCCGGCCGGAACCGAGCCCAGGGCGTCGAAGGCCTGGCCCGCAGCCAGCTTGCCCACCACCTTGGCCTTGGTCGAGGGACCGCCGCGCAGGTTGGCCGCGCCGCTGGCCACATACTGGCCGCCCAGGGCGTCATAGCTGGGCAGGGCCTGCACGCCGGCGGCGAAGCGCAGGTTGCGGCTGTCGACCGGCGGGCCATAGGTGGAGGAGACCACCTCGATGCGGCCCGAGGCGCCGGTGCGGCTGTTGGACCAGGTCTGCGACTGGCCGGTTTCCAGGGCCTTCTTGGTGGCCTGCTGGGCCAGGGCGGTGTCGGTCGACTGCATGCGGCAGCCGATATAGGAGCCGGCCGCCGCGCCGGCCGCAGCGCCGACCAGGGCACCGAGGGTCTTTTCGTTCTTGGCGAGCTTGCTGCCGAGGAAGGCCCCGGCGGCGGCGCCGATCAGGGCCCCGCCTTCCTGCTTCTTGCCCGAGCCCTCGCACGAGAACAGGCCGGCCAGCGGCTTGGACTGGGCCAGGACGGGCGCGGGGGCAGCAGCGGCGCCGGCGGCGACCAGGGCGGCGATCACCAGGGCGGTTGAGGCTTTTGTCGTCTTCATCGAAGCAGTTCCCTTGCTGGGCCGGCGGGGGATCCGGCCATATTCCGTAGAGGCAGTGTTGGCGCCGCGTCCTGTCCGCGAGATAGTGTCTTATCAACGATAAGGGAGGACGGCATGAGCATCCACAGTGACGTGGACTATAGCTGTTTCAAGGTCGAGATCGAGGCGGGTGTGGCGCACATCCAGCTGAAACGTCCCGAGGCCATGAACACCATGACACGGGCCTTCTGGAACGAGCTTCCGGCCATCGTCAATCACATCAACGACAACGCCCTGGCGCGCTGCATCGTCATCTCCTCGACCGGCAAGCATTTCTGCGCCGGCATGGAGCTTTCGGTATTCACCGACGGCGAGGGCGTGACCGAGGAACGCGGCGGCGACCGCCACGTGGCCGGCGAAAGCTTCCGCCATCACGTCCACTATCTGCAGGACAGCTTCAGCTGCCTGGACCGGGCCCGCATGCCGGTGATCGTCGCCATCCAGGGCGGCTGCATCGGCGGGGCGGTGGACTTCATCAGCGCCTGCGACATCCGCTATTCGACCAATGATGCCTTCTTCTGCATCCAGGAAATCAATATCGGCATGACCGCCGATGTCGGCACCTTCCCGCGCCTGTGCAAGCTGATCCCCGAAGGCTGGGTGCGCGAGCTGGCCTATACGGGTCGCCGCCTGCCGGCCGGCAAGGCCATGGCCATCGGCTTGGTCAACGAGACCTTCGACACCCACGATGAGGTGGTCGCCCACGCCCTGGCCACCGCCCGCGAGATCGCCGAGAAGTCGCCCCTGGCCGTCACCGGCAGCAAGGTGATGATCAACTATGCCCGCGACCACTCGATCGCCGACAGCCTGGACTATATCGCCGTCTGGCAGACGGGCATGTTGGCCGGCTCGCACATGGCCGAGGCCTTCACGGCCAAGGCCCAGAAGCGGCCGGCCAGCTTCCCCGATCTCTTGCCGCTCAAGAAGCGGATGTAGCGGGCAGCTCGGCGCCGGTGAGGTCGCAATCATCGAGGCGGGCCTGGGTCAGGTCGGCCTCCATGAAGCGGGCGCGCTGGGCGCTGGCGCCATTCAGGTTGGCGCAGCGCAGGACGGCGCGGGTCAGGTCGGTGCGCAGGAAGCGGTCCTGCGCGATCTGCAGCGGGCCCAGCTGGGCGCCGCTGAGGTCGGCGCGCGCCATCTGCGCGTCGATCAGCCGGGCACCGCGCAGGTCGGCACCCTTCAGCTTGACGCCGCGCAGGTCGGCCCCGGCCAGGTTGGCCCCCTGCAGCTGGGCGCCTTCCAGGTCCATGCCGAAAAACACGCCGCCCGGAGCCGACAGCCCCGTCAGGACCCGCCCCTTGAGGCGCCTTAGCGGGCGGAAGTCGACGCCCTGGGCCTTGGCTGTCGCGCCCTCGCGTCCCTCGCTGCGGCAATACAGTTCGTGGGCGTCCACAACGTCCCACAGTGGCATGTCGTCGATATAGATCAGCGGCGGCGGGGCGCGCAGCACGCCGGCCATGTCAGCGCCGGCCAGATTGACGCCAGACAGGTCGGTTCCGACCATCACGGCCCGCCTCAGCGAGACCCCGGCCATGTCGGCGTTGAACAGGTTGGCGCCCGACAGGTCGGCGCCGTCCATGCGGGCATTCGACAGCCGCGCGCCCTGCAGCGACACGCCCGACAGATCGGCGTCGGTGAAGTCGGCGGTGCGGGCCAGCTCGCCGCCCAGCTGGGCACCCGCCAGGTTGGCCCCTGTCAGGGTGGCGTAGTCCAGCTCGCCCGGACGTTTGGAATGTTCGAGGATGCGAAAGCCCTCGGTCGAGTCCTGCAGCGCGGTGACGCCCTCACGCAGATCGGCGGCCGACAGGTCCGCGCCCGAGAGGTTGGCCCCGCGCAGGCAGGCGCCGCGCATGTCGGTGCGCGACAGGTCGGCCTCGCGCAGATCGGCGTCGCGCAGGTCAGCGCCGTAGAGCGTGGCGCGGGCCAGCTTGACCTTGGCCATCAGGGCCCCGCCCAGCAGGGCACCGGTCAGGTCGGCCTCCGACAGGTCGGCGCCTTCGAAATTGTAGTGGTTGAGATTGACGTAGGTCAGGCAGGCCCGTCGCCCGCCCGGCACGCCCTTCAGATAACGCCCATGCGCCTCCAGCATCTGCCGGACGACAGAGGGGTGCAGGATGCGGATCAGGCTGGGTCGTAGGGCGGCGGACATGCGCTGGCAGGGGGTCCTTCAGGTTGCCGAACCATCGCACAGCCGCTTTAAGGAAAGGTGCAGGCGAAGCTTGGGCGGGCCCTGAATCCTGCTTTTCGCGTCCCTAAAGCCAACCCTTGCGCTTGAACCAGATCAGCGGCCCCACGGCGGCCGCGAACATGAGGGCCAGGGCCATGGGATAGCCCTCCATCCAGCGCAACTCGGGCATGTGCTCGAAGTTCATGCCATAGACCCCGGCGATCAGGGTGGGCGGCAGGAAGACGGCCGAGAACACCGAGAAAATCTTGAAGATGGCGTTCTGCTCGATGTTGATCAGGCCCAGGGCCGCATCCAGCAGGAAGGTGATGTTGCCCGACACATAGCTGGAATGGTCGGTGATCGACTGCACGTCGCGCTGCAGGGATTTGAGGTGGTCGCGCAGGTCGCGATCGCCCTCGAACTGCTCGGCCAGGGAGGCGAAGCTGAGCAGGCGGGCCAGGCTGACCAGGCTGTCGCGGGCCTTGGCATTGACGTTCTGAGCCCGGCCCAGGCGGTTGAGGATCTGCTCGAAGGCCCCGCCGCGCGGCCGGTTGAAGATGGCGCGCGACTGGGCCTCGACCTCGCCGGCGGTGCGCTCGAGAATGTCGGCGGTGCGGTCGACGATGGCGTCCAGCAGACCCAGGAAGGTCTGCGGACCGTTGGGGCACAGGCTGGGCTGGCGCTCGGCCTGGGCGGCGAACAGCGAAAAGGCCCGCGGCTCGACATAGCGGATGGTGACCAGCCGCTGCCCCATCAGCACGAAGGTGACCGGCGCGGCGGTCGGCAGGTCGCCGTCAGCATTGACCAGCACGGTGGCGGTCATGAACGTGCCGCCGTCCTCCTGGTAGAGACGCGAGGAGGCCTCGATCTCGGCCATCTCCTCGCGGGTGGGCAGCAGCAGGCCGATCGACTGCTCGACGGCCACCTCCTCGGCGCGCGAGGGATCGACCAGCTCGACCCAGACCGCGTCGTCGGGCAGTCGCCAGTCGGGCGTGGTGCCACCGGCTTCGAAGCCCGGCGCACCGTGTCGCAGAATTCTCAGCATGGGTCGGCGAGCCTCGTCACGCGCCGGGAATGACCCAGCGCGCGCCGTCCGTCAACGCGCGGTTCAGCGTGGGGCGGCGGGCTTGTCGTCTTCAGGCTGACCAGAAGCGGCCGCGAGCAGGGCAGCGATCCGGTCGGTGGAGTCGGCGGCCTGGTTGATGATGTCCAGCGGCGAGGCGCGAACCGAGGCGGCCACCTGGTTGGCGGCGGACTTGGCCAGCGACACGGCGGCGTTCTGGGCCAGGGCCAGCTTGCTGGTCGCGGCGGCGATCGTCGTGGCCTGGGCGTTCTGATAGATGAAGCCGTGGGTCGGATAGACCGTGGTGCCCAGGTCGCGGATCGGGTCGTACCAGACCTTGACCTGGCTCCAGTCACCGTCGGGCGAGACGTCGACCACGGTCACGTCCTGCTCGACCTGGCCGCGGGCACCGTTCATCACCGACCAGTTGGCGTGGGTCACCTGGATGACGCGGTCGGTCAGCACCTGGCTGACGAAAGCGACGTGTCCGAGGTTCATGCGGCCGGTCGGCTTGAACGAGAGAACCGAACCGATCTTGGGAGTCGTGCCGGTGTCGTACTTGCCGGCGGCCTGGCTCCACCAGGTGCGGGCGTCGCCGAAGATCTGGATACCCGACATCAGACGCGCAAACGGAACGCACTGCCAGTACCCGTCAGCGACCGCGCCGGACACCGGCATCAGGCTGATCATGGCGGCAGCGGCGATGGAACCCCAGAGGGTTCTCGTCCGTTTCGTCATGCTGTGGGCACTCCCCCGCGTCACTGAACCAAGCAGTAACCTTGCCAGCGACCTGTGAAAAGAGTGTTTCTTAGGCGCCGACCGCGACAGGGCGTCGCTGTCCCCAGGTTTTCCCCAGAGATTTCAGGCGCTCCCGGGCCGGCTTTTCGATCAGATGATACGAGGCCGCCGACAGCGGAATGAGACTCGCGACGATCAGCAGCCAGATCAGGAGCGGCAATTGCTGACCTTCGATGTGCAGGAGCTTGGCGGCTAGATTGACCGCGACGATCTTCCACGGGATGCAGATCATGTAGGTCGAATAGCTGATCTCGCCCAGATACACGAAGATGCTCTGACTGCCGAATGCAGAGCCGCTGGCGGCCAGGCAGGCCAGCATCAGGATCAGCCCTCCCAGAGCCGCGACGATGACCGGGTCCGGTGCCCCCAGTTGCACGGTGGCCAGGACCACGGCGCCCATTATGGCGGCACCCGGGGCCGCCCAGCGCGCGGGAATCAGGTTCGAGCGCCACAGGGCATGCAGGGCGCAGCCATAGGCGAAGCACGGCACGATGCGCAGCGCGCCCCACTTGATGGTCGCCTCCGTCAGGGGAAAGCCCGCCAGCCGCTCGAAGCTGGGATACAGGATCGCGATCAGGCCCAGGGCCAGACCGACGGCCAGCAGGGGCCGGGCCCGCAGCGTCCAGGCGGCGAAGGCGAAGGCGGGAAAGGTCAGATAGGCGAACCACTCGGCCGAGATCGACCAGGAGGCGTGGTTCCAGCCTGCCACGGGCGCAAAGCCCCAGGCATGGACCAGCAGCAGATTGGCCGGCAGGGCGGACCAGGCCAGCATGTTCTTGTCGACCACGATCCCCGCCACACCGGCGGCGGCGGCCATCAGCCCCACGCCGACCAGGGTGGCCAGATGCAGCGGATAGACCCTGGCCATGCGGTTCCACAGGAAGTCGCCATAGCGAAAGCGCCCCCCGCCAAACCCACTGAGATAGACGTGGCACAGGATGAAACCCGACAGGGTGAAGAAGGCCTCGACCCCCAGATAGCCCTTGGTCGCAAGAGCTGGGGTAAAGCCGACCGACAGGTTGGGCCAATAGTGAAACAGCACCACCCAGAAGGCCGCAAAAAAGCGAAGTGAGGTCAGCGGCTTGATATGTGCGGCGTCCAACATCATCTGCACTGTCCCTGTCTCGAGGTGCGCCTGGGCGCATGCCGTGCCCTGGGCGCCTTCCAGGCCTGTCACTTCAGTGACGGGCGCGCTATGACGACTTCAACCCCACAGCATCTAAGACGAGACCGATGAACGAACTCCTTCAACTCGCCACCGACCCCGCGGCCTGGGCGGCCCTCGTGACTCTGGTGATCATGGAAGTGGTGCTGGGCATCGACAACCTGGTCTTCATCTCGATCCTGTCGAACAAGCTGGCTCCCGAGCACCGCCAGAGGGTCCGCCGCATCGGCATTTCCCTGGCCCTGATCATGCGCCTGGTGCTGCTGTCGACCATCGCCTTCATCGTCGGCCTGGTGCATCCGGTCTTCGACCTGGGCATCGTCGGCCCGCTGGGCTCGCATGGCGAACCGACCTTCGAAACCGCCTTCTCCTGGCGCGACCTTATCCTGCTGGCCGGCGGCCTGTTCCTGATCTGGAAGGCCACCAAGGAAATCCACCACACGGTCGACCCCAAGCAGGAGAGCCATGACGTTCTCGACAAGACCGGCGCGGCCATTTCGAATGTCGGGTCGGCGATCTTCCAGATCATCCTGCTGGACCTGGTGTTCTCGATCGACTCGATCCTGACCGCCGTGGGCATGACCGAGCACCTGCCGATCATGGTCATCGCCGTCCTGGCCGCCGTGACGGTGATGCTGCTGGCCGCCGATCCTCTGGCCAACTTCATCAACAACAACCCGACCGTGGTGATGCTGGCCCTGGGCTTCCTGCTGATGATCGGCACCGTGCTGATCGCCGAGTCCTTCGGCATGCACGTTCCCAAGGGCTACATCTACGTGGCCATGTTGTTCTCGGGCGTGGTCGAGGGCCTCAACATGCTCTCGCGCCGGGCCGCCGAGAAGAAAGCCGCCGCCGGGGAATAAACGCCCAGCCTGCTGCGACGAAAAGCGCCCCGGATCGCAAGGTCCGGGGCGTTTTGGTTTTCAGAGGAAGCTGTAGGGGTCGATGTCGATCACGACCCGCACCGAATTGGGGACCTTGGCCCGCGCCCGCCACGCCGCCATGAAGCCCTGCAGGTCCACCGTGCGGTCGGCCCGGACCAGAAAGCGCTTGCGCCGGCGACCGCGCACGAGACCCAGCGGCGCGTCGGCGGGGCCGAACACCTCGACCCCCTCGGCATTGGGGATCACCGCCGCCAGGGCCTCGACATAGGCCTCCAGCGCCGCTGCATCGGGGCCTGAGGCGATCACCGCCGCCAGCCGGCCGAACGGCGGCAGGCCCGCCTCCTCGCGCATCCGCATCTCGGCCTCGACGAAGGCGTCGCGGTCCTGGGCCTTGAGCGCCAGCAGCACGGCGTGGTCGGGGGTATAGGTCTGCAACAGGGCCCGACCCGGCTTCTCGTGCCGCCCCGCGCGGCCGGCCGCCTGGGCCAGCAACTGGAAGGTTCGCTCCCCGGCCCGCAGGTCGCCGCCGCGCAAGCTGAGGTCGGCATCGACCACCCCCACCAGGGTCAGGTTGGGAAAGTTGTGGCCCTTGGCGGCGGCCTGGGTGGCGACCAGGATGTCGATCTCGCCCGCCGCCATGGTCTCGACCAGGGCCCGCGCCCCGGCCGCGTCCATCACCGTGTCGGAGGAAAACACCGCAATGCGCGCGGTGGGGAACAGGTACCGCGCCTCCTCCTCGACCCGCTCCACGCCGGGGCCGATCGAGACCAGGCTGTCCTTGGCCCCGCATGACGGACAGGCCTCGGGCTTCTTCATCGAAAAGCCGGTCAGGTGACAGACCAGCCGCCCCGTATAGCGATGCTCGACCAGCCAGCTGTCGGTGTCGGGCGACTTCATCTTCTCGCCGCAGGCCTTGCACAGCACCAGCGGCGCATAGCCCCGGCGATTGAGGAACAGCATCGACTGTTCGCCCCGCGCCAGGGTCACGCTCATCGCCTTGACCAGCGGCGGCGACAGCCAGCGGCCGGCCTCCGGCGGGGTTTCGCGCATGTCGATCAGGCCGATATCGGGCAGTTGCGCCGCCCCGTGCCGGGCGCTCAGCCGCAGCCAGCGATAGCGGCCGCTCTGGGCGTTCCACAGGCTCTCCAGCGAGGGCGTGGCCGAGGCCAGCACCACCAGCGCGCCCTCGATCTTGGCGCGGACCACGGCCAGGTCGCGGGCCTGATAGATAAAGCCCTCTTCCTGCTTGAACGAGCCGTCATGTTCTTCGTCGACCACCACCAGGCGCAGCTTGCGGAAGGGCAGGAACAGGGCTGAGCGGGCGCCCACCACGATCCGCGCCCGGCCGCTGGCCACGCCCTCCCAGACCTTGCGACGCCGGGGCGGCGCGACGCCTGAGTGCCACTCGGCGGGAACGGCACCGAACCGCGCCTCGAACCGGGCCATCACCGCCTGGGTCAGGGCGATCTCGGGCAACAGGATCAGCACCTGGCTGTCGGGGTCTTCGGCCAGGGCGGCGGCCACGGCCTCCAGATAGACCTCGGTCTTGCCCGAGCCGGTCACCCCGTCCAGCAGCGCGGCCTGAAAACCGCCCAGGCCGAGCATCTCGCCCAGCACGTCGGCGCAGGCCTGCTGGCTGGGGTTCAGGGTCTGGGGCGGTAGCGACAGGTCGGGCGCTGGAAAGCTGTTGTCGGCCTCGACCAGTTGAAGGGCCAGCGCGCCCTCCTCGACCAGCCCCTTGACCACACCCGCCGAGACGCCGGCCAGATTGGCCAGCGCCGCGCCGGACATCGGCCCGCCCTGGGCGGCGGCCAGCACCTTGAGCCGCGCCGGCGTCATCCGGGTCGGCTGCGATCCGCTCAGCACCAGCACCTTGTCGGGCTTGGGGGGCGGATGGCGCAGGCCGCGCAGGGCCATGGCCAGGGGCCAGCCGGGCACGTCCACCGAATAGCGCGCCGCCCAGTCGATGAAGGTCAGGACGCCCGGCGGCAGGGCCGGATCGTCCAGCCGCTCCAGCACCGGCTTCAGCGGCCGGTTTCCGCCGGTCCCGTCGCGCAGGGCGGTGACCACGCCGCGAATCACGCGCGGCCCCAGCGGCACGGTCACGTGGTCTCCCACCGTCAGACCCAGTCCCTCGGGCTCGGCATAGTCGAACGCCTCCGGCAGCGGCATGGGCAGGAGGACAGAGGCGATGCGGGGCATGGGAACCAGCTTCTGCCGCGAAAGCGCGTCAGGGTCGAGATGCGTCATCGTCACGCGCATCAAGTCGCTGTTAACCGCCTTGGGGCTTGATGCGTCGCCTAAGTCGATTTTTCCGCAGGCGGAGTGGACCCACGATGAGCGATGCGACGCAAGCGATGATCCGGCCCGTCGACCCCGAAGTCGTCCGCGCCTTCCTGCGCGACGAGCCCGACTTCCTGCGCGATGACAGCCGCCTTCTGGGCGAGCTGGGCCTGCGGGTCGATGGCGGCAATGTCATCGACTTTGGTCCCGCCGCCCTGGCCCGCGCCGCCGCCGCCCACAAGCGCGAGGCCGTGGTGCGCCGCGAGATCGAGGACACCGCCCGCGCCAATTTCTCGGCCCAGGCCCAGACCCATGCGGCGGTCATCGACCTGCTGGATTCGCGCAACCATTCGGATCTGGCCCGCCGGGTCGACGAGATGGCCGCGCTGCGCTTCTCGCTGACCACCGGCGTGATCGTGCTGGAAGGCCCCGGGCGCGTTCCCGCCGGCTGGCATGGCCTGATCGAGGGTCAGGTCGACATGCTGATGGGCGAGCACGCCGTGGCGCGCATGGGCTTCTATGCCCCGGCCCTGGGCCTGTTCGGCGACAAGCTGGACCTGATCCGCAGCATGGCCATCGTTCGCCTGGCGCTGTGGGAGCCCTCGCGTCAGGGCATTCTCGCCTTCGGCTCGTCCGATCCCGAAGCCTTTACGCCCGACATGGGCTCGGACCTGGTGGCCTTCCTGGCCCGCGTGGTCGAGCGCACCGCCGAGCGCTGGCCCATCCTGTGAGCACCGGCGGCCGGGACGCCCTGGCGGCCTGGCTGGACCACCTGACCCACGAGCGCCGCGCCTCGCCGCGCACCGTGCGGGCCTATGGCGACAACGTGCTCGCCTATCTGAACTTCCTGGAACGCCATCAGGGCGAGGCCGTCTCCCTGGCCCACCTGGGATCGCTGTCAGCCGCCGACCTGCGCGCCTATCTGGCCTTTCGCCGGCAGGGCGAACAGGCGCTGGCGCCGCGCTCGCTGTCGCAGAGCCTGTCGTCGATCAAGGCCTTCCACCGCTTTCTGGACCTGCGCTTCTCGACGCCCAACGCCGCCATCGACCTGGTGCGCGGCCCGCGGCTGACCGTGGGCCTGCCGCGACCGGTCACCGAGACCCAGGCCCATGACCTGCTGGACGAGGTCGGTGCCGATCCCGACCGCGAAGACTGGGAGGTGGCCCGCGACGAGGCGGTGCTGACCCTGCTGTGGGGCTGTGGTCTGCGGATCAGCGAGGGCCTGTCCCTGATCCGCCGCGACGCGCCACTGGGCGAGAGCCTGCGCATCACCGGTAAGGGCGGCAAGACCCGTATCGTGCCGGTGCTGGACGCCGTGCGAGCCGCCATCGACGCCTATGTCGCCGCCCTGCCCTTCGTCCTGGGACCGGACGAGCCGCTGTTTCGAGCCCGGCGTGGAGGACCGCTGTCGCCCCGTCACGTCCAGGCGACGGTGCAGATCCTGCGCGGCCGGCTTGGCCTGTCGGATCGGGTGACGCCCCACGCCCTGCGCCACGCCTTCGCCACCCATCTTCTGGGGGCCGGAGCCGACCTGAGGTCAATCCAGGACCTGCTGGGCCACGCCTCACTGTCGACCACCCAGCGCTATACCCAGGTCGACGCGGCCGGTCTGATGGCCGCCTACAGCCGGGCACACCCCCACAGCGGGTAGCGCAATGCGGCTTAGTGTCGCGATTTTTCCAGCCTGCTCCGCGAATTAACTGCGTTTTTACTGCGGATGGCGCTTCTGGAAACCAAGAACCGACGCTCGCCTGCCGAGCGGGCGCGCCGGACATGGGGCTAGCGATGAAATTCGACGATCTCAAGATTTCGACCAAGGTGGCCTTACCGGCCGTAATCCTGACCATGGTGGCCCTGGCCATTGTCGGTATGGGAGCATGGCAGGCCAAGAAGGCGCAGGCCTCGACCCAGATGCTGGTTGAAGAGCGCGCCCCGGCTGAGCTCAACGCCGCGCGCTTCAACCGCCGCATCATGACGATCGGCTATGCGAGCTATCGCACGGTTGCAAACGCCGGAACGTCTGCCGAAGCCGCAGCGGCCAGCGCCGACCTGGACGCGGCCTACAAGGACAGCAAGGACCTCCTGGCCAAAATCAAGAAAGCCGATCCGACCGCCGCCAAGACCACGGCCGAATTCGGCAATCGTCTGGAAAAAATCTATTCCAGCGCTCGCCAGGGCGCTGACCTGGCCATGATGGACGCCGACGAAGCCGCGATCATGGTCATGGCCGTGATCGACCCCGATATTGCCAGCCTCAGCACCTCCGTCGCCAAATTCACCGACAGCCACGCCGCCGAAACGGACGTGATGATCAAGGATATCGAAACCCAGGCCAATGCTACCACCCTGTTCAGCATTCTCTTTGGCCTTGTCTCGGCCGGCGCTGCTCTGGTGTTCGCCATCTGGATCGGCCGTTCCAAGATCTCTGCGCCGCTGAACAACCTGTCCAAAACCATGGAAACCCTGGCCCAGGGCTCGGTGGATGTCGACGTGGTCGGCGCCCAGCGCAAGGACGAGGTCGGCGCCATGGCCCGCTCGGTCCAGGTGTTCAAGGACAATGCTCTGGCCCTGCGCACCGCCGAGGCCAACCAGCAGCGCCTGTCGGCTGAGACCGAAGCCGAACGCCGCCGCAACCAGGAAGCGGCCGAGGCCGCCGCCCGCGAGCAGGCCTTCGTCATGGAAAACCTCGCCATGGGCCTCAACAAGCTGGCCGAAGGCGACCTGACCTACCGCGTCGATCAGGACTTCCCCGAAGCCTACAAGCGCCTGCAATCGGACTTCAACGAGTCGATCGCCCAGATGGAAGAGGCGATGCGCACCATCGTCCACGCCGCCAGCAGCATCGGCGCCGGTGCCGACGAAATCGCCTCGGCCTCCGACGACCTGTCGCGCCGCAGCGAGCAGCAAGCCGCCAGCCTGGAAGAAACCGCCGCTGCCCTGGACGAAATCACCGCGACGGTGAAGCGTTCTTCGGCCGGCGCAGTGGAAGCCTCGCGGGTTGTGGGTTCGACCCGTTCGGACGCCGAACGCTCCAGCGTCGTGGTTCGCAGCGCCGTCGACGCCATGAACCAGATCGAGAAGTCGTCGCAGTCGATCAGCCAGATCATCGGCGTCATCGACGAGATCGCCTTCCAGACCAACCTCTTGGCCCTGAACGCCGGCGTTGAAGCGGCACGGGCCGGTGAAGCCGGTCGCGGCTTCGCCGTCGTCGCCCAGGAAGTGCGGGCTCTGGCCCAACGCTCGGCCGACGCCGCCAAGGAAATCAAGACCCTGATCTCGACCTCGACCCAGCAAGTGGGTCAGGGCGTGTCGATGGTCGGCCAGACCGGCGAGGCCCTGCAGGCCATCGTCGCCAAGGTCAGCGAGATCGACGCCCTGGTCAGCGAGATCGCCGCCGGCGGTGCCGAACAGGCCACGGGCCTCAACGAGGTCAACGCCGCCGTCAACCAGATGGACCAGACCGTTCAGCAGAACGCCGCCATGGTCGAGCAATCGACTGCCGCCAGCCACTCGCTGAAGGGCGAGGCCGGCAACCTGATGCAGATGATCTCGCGCTTCCGGGTCGGCGGCTCCGACGCTGTGGCCTCGACCCGCGTCACCCGTCGCCCCGCTGCGCCGGCCCCGGTCTCGCGGCCGACCCTGCAGCCCGCCTCGGCCCACAGCCGTCCGGGTGCCAATCCGGTCCGCGCTGCCCAGGCCAAGCTGGCCGCCTTCGCCGGCTCGGCCAAGCCCGCCGCCTCGGCCGACGACTGGGAAGAATTCTGAGTTTTAGTGCCGCGTAAGCGCCCCACCCCCTCGGGGCGTTCCTCCCCTGAAAAAACAACTCGAGCCCCGCCGGGAAACTGGCGGGGCTTTTTTCTGGCCCAGACGGCCAGCGGCCGGCGGGCAGGCGCGCGGATTACCGCGATTTCATCCGGATCGCCGTCACGACGACTAGCGTCACTACAAGTGTAGCGCTACACATGTAGTGACGCGACTGTCGTGGAGGCCGCCATGATCGAATCCCTGCCCCGCCGAGAACGCGAGGTCTTCGAGACCCTCTGCCGCCTGGAGGCCAGCACGGCCGCCGAGGTGCGCGGCGCGCTGTCCGACCCACTGAGCGATTCGGCCGTCCGCACCATGCTCTCGCGCCTGGAGGCCAAGGGCCTGGTCGAGCGGTCCAACGGCCCCGCCGGCTTCGTGTTCAGGCCTGTGCAGCAGACCGAGGCCGTCGCCGCCAGCGCCCTGCGGCGCATGATCGACACCTTCTTCGCCGGCTCGGCCGCCAGCGCTGCCACCGCCCTGCTGGGCCTGGGCCAGCGACTGACGCCCGAGGAAGCCGCCGCCCTGGAGCAGGTGATCGACCGGGCGGTGGAGCCCCGCTCATGACCGCGGGCCTGCTCCTGTCGCTGCTGGTCAAGTCCAGCCTTGTCTCCGTCGCCGGTCTGACCTGCGCCCGCTTCCTGGCTCAGCGCCCCGTCGATCAGGTGGACATCCTGCGCGCCACGGTCTGCCTGTTGCTGGCCCTGCCGGTCATCATGAACGTGCTGCCGGCGATGGACCTGGCGCTGTTGCCGCCGGCGTCGCCGGACATGGCCGTTCCGCTGGCGCCGGTCCTGACCGACGAGGTGGCCGCGCCCGTGCTGTCGTGGCCTTCCTCCATCCAGGTGGTCGGCGGCCTGTGGCTGCTCGGCGTCATCGCCGTGGCCGGCCGACTGCATCTGGGCCTGCTGACCCTTCACCGCTGGACGCGTCAGGGTCGCCTGGTGACCTGCCCCGCATGGTCGGCGCCACTGGAACACCTGCCGCCGGTCGACCGCCCCCGTCTGGTCTCCAGCGAGCGCCTGACCAGTCCGCTCAGCTGGGGCGTGGCGCCCGGCTTCATCCTGATCGATCCGGGCAGCCTGGCAGAGCGTCATGCCGCCCCCGCCATCCTGGCCCATGAGATGGCCCATCTGCAGCGCCATGACTGGATCTTCCTGGTGCTCTCCCGTCTGGCCCTGGCCCTGTTCTGGTTCAATCCGCTGGTCTGGCACCTGCACGCGCAGCTCGCTGACCGGTCGGAAGAGGCCGCCGACGCCGCCGCGCTGCAGACCGTCGACCGCACCCTCTACGCCAGAGCCCTGGTCCGCCTCGCCGCCCACCCGACCCCTCACCTGAGCGCCCCCCGCGCCGCCACTGCCATGGCCGCCGACGCCCGCACGCTGAAGACAAGGATCGCCTGCATCATGACCGACACGCCCGCTCGCCGCCGCCCACTCACCATCGCCCTGACCATCGCCGCCCTGACCATGGTCGCCACGCCGCTGGCCGCCCTGGGCCTGACCCGTCAGGATCAGGTCGCGCCGGCCACGCCGCCGGCCCCGCCGGCCCCGCCTGCGCTGCCGGAGCTGCCAGAGCCCCCGCCCCCGCCCCCGGAGCTGCCGCCACCGCCACCGCCGCCGCCGGAGTTGCCGGAGTTGCCGCCGCCGCCGCCGCCGCCTCCGCCTCCGCCTCCACCGCCACCTCCTCCCGCGCCGACAGAGAGGCAGATCGCCGCCGAGTCGCGTCGCTCGGCCGCAGACGTCCGCGCCGATCAGGCCCGGCTTGAGGGCGAACAGGCCCGCATGATCGGCGAACGCGCCCGCCAGGAGGCGGCGACGCACATGGTCGAGGCCCGCGCCCAGATGGCCCTGGGCGCCGAACAGATCCGCCAGGGCGCGCGGCAGCTGCGGACCGAAGCGGCGCGCCTGCGCGATCCCGCCTATCGCGCCCGGCAGATCACCGAGAACCGCGCCCGGGGCAATGTGGTCACCGACGCCGAGCTGCGCGCCGTGGCGGCGCAAATGCCCGCGCAGGCCGACGAGATGGAGCGAGAAGCCGAGAATCTGGCGCGCGAGTCCCGCAAGACAAGCTGAGCGCGCGGAGCGCCCGACCCAAACCCTTCAGGCCCTGCCGGACAACCGGCGGGGTCTTTTCTTTGGCAGGCCTAGCGGGCGCTCCGAAAAGTGGGAACCGGTTTTCGGAATGAAACGCGCGCGAAAACAAAAGACTAGAGCGGTTGATCAGAGTCCATCAGATCAACCGCTCTAGCGCGCGGGGCGGACCTGACGGATCGGGGTCGGCACGGGACAGCCGCCGATCGAGCGCATCACCGCATACTGCAAACCGCCAGGGCGCTCCTGACCCAGAGGGCGGGCGTCGCCGTCATCCGGCTGACCGGCCGGTATGGACTTCAGGACGTCGCAGGTCCGTCGCGCGGGCCGCATGATCCGGCCATGGACGACACCGGGCGGCTGCAGCATCTGGGGCGGCGCGGGCGGTTCGGGCGCGGCCTGGACAGCAGCGGCGAGCAGGAGAGCAGACAAAAGCATGGCGGGGCTCCGATACCGAAACCCCGCCACTCTACGTGCGATTGATCGAACGTGGTTATTAAATTTCAGACAGGCCTAGGCCTGCATGGTCCAGCCTTCGACGCCCATGGCCGCCTGGCGCAGGGCTTCCGAGCGGGTGGGGTGCGGGTGGCAAGTGCGGGCCACGTCTTCCGACGCGCCGCCAAACTCCATGGCCACGCAGTATTCGCCGATCATGTCGCCGACATTGGGGCCCACCATGTGGACGCCCAGGATGCGGTCGGTCGCGGCGTCGGCCAGAACCTTCACCTGGCCTTCGCCCTCGTGGTTGATCTTGGCGCGGCTATTGGCGGTGAAGGGGAACTTGCCGACCTTGTAGGCGATGCCTGCGGCCTTCAGCTCTTCCTCGGTCTTGCCCACCGTGGCCACTTCGGGCTTGGTGTAGATCACGCCCGGGATCAGGTCATAGTTCACGTGACCGGCCTTGCCCGCGATCAGTTCGATACAGGCCACGCCCTCGTCCTCGGCCTTGTGGGCCAGCATCGGACCTGTGGTCACGTCGCCGATCACCCACACGCCAGGAGCCGTGGTCTTGAAGTGGTCGTTGGCGATCACGCCGCGCTTGTCGGGAACGATGCCCACCGTGTCCAGGCCCAGGCCTTCGGTGAACGGGCGGCGGCCGATGGCCACCAGCACATAGTCGGCCGAAATCGTCTGGGCCTCGCCGCCGGCGACCGGCTCGAACGTCAGGTCCACGCCCTTGGCCGAGGCCTTGGCACCGGTGACCTTGGCCCCCAGCTGGAACTTGAAGCCCTGCTTGGTCAGGCTGCGCTGGAACACCTTGGCGGTGTCGTCGTCCAGGCCAGGGCAGATGCGGCCCAGATACTCGACCACGGTGACTTCGGCGCCCAGGCGACGCCAGACCGAGCCCAGCTCCAGGCCAATCACGCCGGCCCCGATGACAACCAGGCTCTTGGGCACTTCGGGCAGGGTCAGGGCGCCAGTCGAGTCGACGATGCGCTTGTTGTCGACGGTCACGCCCGGCAGAGGCGTGGGCTCAGAGCCCGTGGCGATGACGATGTTCTTCGCTTCGAGGGTGGTTTCCGAACCGTCCTCGGCCTTCACGACCACTTTCCCGGGGCCGGCGATACGGCCCCAGCCCTTGATGTAGTCGACCTTGTTCTTCTTCATCAGGAACTCGACGCCCTTGGTCAGGGCTTCGACGCTCTCGGCCTTCTGGGCCATCATCTGCGGCAGGTTCAGCTTGGGCTTTACCTCGATGCCCAGCTTGGCGAACTCGCCATTGGTTGCCGAGTCATACAGTTCCGAAGCGTGCAGCAGAGCCTTGGACGGCATGCAGCCGACGTTCAGACAGGTGCCGCCCAGCTTGCCGCGACCTTCGATGATGGCGACCTTCAGGCCCAGCTGACCGGCGCGGATCGCGCCATTGTAGCCGCCGGGGCCGCCCCCGATGATGACGACGTCGTATTGAGCCATGGATCTTCGCCTTGAGACGCGCCTGCGAACGGCGCCGGACCGAGATGAACCCGCTCCGACGGGAGTTCCCGCACGGAAGGGCAATCGCGCGTACTCCTAACGCAGCCGGCGGGGGGATCAACCCAAAGCCACGCAAAACCCCTGTTTTAGGGCCCTCTGCCCGGGCAAGTTCATGACGGGAAGGGCTTGGGACGGTTTGTCACGCCCCGTTTTGGGGATCTCAGCTGCACCGCTTAAGTCAATCGTTTACGCTTGAAGGCCAGGCTCGGGCGCGGGGGCCCTATCCAGCAGCGTGGCGCGGGCGGGTATCGGGGCAAATAATGGACTACGCGGAAACGCAGAGGATAGCGGCGCTCAAGGCGCTGCAGATCCTCGACACCCCGGCCAGCCCTGCGATGGACCGGCTGGTGAGCCTGGCGGGCAGCCTGTTCGACACGCCGATCTGCCTTGTTTCCCTGGTCGATACGGACCGGCAGTGGTTCAAGGCCAAGCTGGGACTGGACGCCCAATCGACGCCCCGCGACCAGGCCTTCTGCGCCCATGCCATCGAGATCGGTCCCCATGAGGTGATGGTGGTCGAGGACGCCACCCGCGATCCGCGCTTTGCCGAAAACCCACTGGTCACCGGCGCGCCCGACATCCGCTTCTATGCCGGCGCCACCCTGACCACGCGCGACGGGCTCAATCTGGGCACCCTGTGCGTAATCGACGACAAGCCGCGCCCGCGTCCCAGCGACCAGGAGCTGGAGCGCCTGAAGCTGCTGGCCCGCATCGTCGTGGACGAGTTCGAACTGGCCCAGTCCAGCCGGAAGGCCCGCGAAAAGCGGCGACTGCTGGAGATCGCCGAAGGCATGGCGGGCGTGGGTCACTGGCGGCTGGACCTGGCCACCAACACGCCGTCCTGGTCGGACACCGTCTATGCCATACACGGCCTCAACCGCGACACGTTCGATCCCGCGCGGGACGACACCCTCCGCTTCTATCATCCCGATGATCGCAAGGCGGTGTCGCGCCATATCCGCGCGGCGGTCGCCAGCAAGACCGGCTTCGACTTCAACCTGCGCCTCTTGCGCGCCGACGGTGCCCTGCGGCACGTGGCCTCCAGAGGCGTGTGCGAACTGGACGAGCGCGGCGAGCCCACGGCCATCCTCGGACTTTTCCAGGACATCACCGACACCGTCGAGACCGTCGCCGCCCTGCGCGAGAGCACAGAGCGCTATCGCCTGCTGACCGAAGAGGCGGGCGACGTGATCGCCCGGCACGACCTGTCGGGCGACTGTCTCTACGTGTCGCCCGCCATCGAACGACTGCTGGGCTATCCCCCCAGCGCCGCCCGTGGCCTGATCGGCTCGATACACCCCGACGACCTGCCCAAGATAAGAGCCGTATTCGAGGACATGTCGCGCGGCCTGTCGCAAAGCACCATCCAGCACCGTACGCGGCATGAGGACGGACGCTATCTCTGGCTGGAGACCAGTCTTAAGCTGGTGCGCGACGAAGATGGCGCGCCGCTGGAGATCATCTGCGTCTCGCGCGACATCTCCGAGCGCAAGGCCATGGAAATGGAGACCCTGGCTGCCCGCGACGCCGCCCGCGAGCAGGCCCAGCGGGCGTTGCTGGCCGAAGACATCGCCGGCGTCGGCTACTGGCGCTACGAACTGGCGACCCGCAACCTGTTGATCTCGCCCAAGATGTTCGAGATCTATGGCCTGGAGCCGGTTGATACGCCGCGTATCGGCATGTTCAACGCCCGCATCCATCCCGACGACCGGGGCTGGGCCCTGAAACGTCTGAAGCAGCGCCTGGAAAGCGGCGAGCCCGACTTCAACGTCATGACCCGGATCGTGCGGCCCAATGGCGAGGAGCGCTGCATCTCGGGCAGTTCCATCGTCGAGACCGGCCCCGACGGTGCGCCGTTGGTGATCGTAGGCACCGTGCGCGACATCACCGACGAACAGACCGCGCAGCTGGAGCTGGCGCGCAGCGAGGCGCGCTACCGGCTGCTGGCCGAGAACGCCCGCGACATGATCGCCCAGTTCGGACCGAAGGGCGATGTTCTGTTCGTCTCGCCCGGCTGTCTGCAGGTGATGGGCTATTTGCCTGAGGAGTTGGTGGGGCGGCGGATCCTCGACATGACCCACCCCGACGACAAGGCCCAGCTGGTGGGCTACTATGAGGCGCTTATCGCCAGGGGACCGACGGCGATCGCTGAACCCTTCCAGTATCGCGGTCTGCACAAGAACGGTGACTGGGTCTGGCTGGAGGGCCAGCCCAAACTGTTCTTCGACGCCGATACCGGGCACCTGACCGGTATCCAGGATGTCGTACGCGACGTCACGGCCCGCAAGTCGCTGGAGATCGCGCTCGACCAGGCGCGCAAGGACGCCGAGGCCGTGGCCGATGTGAAGTCGGAATTCCTCTCGAACATGAGCCATGAGCTGCGCACGCCCCTGACGGCGGTGCTGGGTTTCTCGCGCCTGATCGAGGACCAGCCCGACCTGTCGCCGACCACGCGGCGCTTCGTGGACCGCGTCTCCAACGCCGGCAAGGCCCTGCTGTCGACGGTCAACGACATCCTGGACTTCTCCAAGCTGGAGGCCGGCCAGTTCGAGATCACCACCGCCCCCTGCGATCCGCGCCAGGTGCTGACCGACGCCCTGGACCTGTTCGCCGTCCAGGCCCAGGAGAAGGGCCTGGCGCTGGACATCACCGGTCTGGAGCACCTGCCTGCCAGCCTGGATCTGGCGCCGGATCGCATCCGGCAGATCCTGCTGAACCTCGTGGGCAATGCCGTGAAGTTCACCGATCAGGGAAGCGTCACGCTGGACGCCAGCCATGATGCAGGGACCGCCACCCTGCGGGTCTCGGTCACCGACAGCGGCGCCGGCATTCCGGCCGACCGGCTGAACAAGCTGTTCAAGCGCTTCTCCCAGATCGACGGCTCGTCCACCCGCAAGCATGGCGGTACGGGCCTGGGTCTGGCGATCTGCAAGGGCCTGGCCGAGGCCATGGGCGGTGAGATCGGCGTCGAGAGCCGCGAGGGCCAGGGATCGCGCTTCTGGTTCAGCCTCCCCGCCCCTGTGGTGGTGCGTGTCGCCGATCACACCACCGACGCCGCCCTGGGCCTGCCCGAGGATTGCCGCGTTCTGGTCACCGACGACAACGCCGTCAATCGCGATCTGGTCGGCGTGGTGCTGCGGGCGCTCGGCGCTGACGTGACCGAGGCCCAACAGGGCGAAGCCGCAGTTCAGCTGGCCGCCAGCCAGCCCTTCGACGTCATACTGATGGACCTGCGCATGCCGGGGATCGGCGGCGAGGCCGCCACCCGGCTGATCCGCCAGGGCGGCGGCCCCAATGCTGACACCCCGATCATCGCCTTCTCGGCCGACGTCACGCCCGACCTGCCGGCCGGCCTGTTCGACGGCCTGGTCGCCAAGCCGCTGGACGCCGCGCGACTGGTCTCCGAAATGGTTCGTGCACTGAACATGCAAGGGGTCGCGTCAACTTCATCAGATGAGCCAGCGCTTTTTGGCTGTGCCGGGCGTGGATTGCCGTAAACTCGAGGGCCTGCGTTTACGGAGTTTATGCGTGTTCAAGTCCGTCTTGCTGGCCCTGGCCTTGCTGGCCGCCACGCCGGCCCTCGCCCAGACCGCGCCCGAACCGGCCGGCCGCCCCATCGTCATCGGCCAGTCCTTCACCCTGCCTTCGGCGGGCCTGAAGGAGACGCGGCGGATCAATGTGCATCTGCCGGCCGGCTACGCCGACCATCCCGAGCGTCGCTATCCGGTGCTGTATCTGCTGGACGGCGGCGAGCAGGAGGACTTTCCCCACATCGTCGGCCTGGCCCAACTGGGCGAGCTGTCCTGGACCTATCGCGAGATGATCGTGGTCGGGATCGAGGGCACGGACCGCAAGCGTGACATGACCGCGCCCTCAAACAATGTCGACGACCGCAAGCTGGCCCCCACCAGCGGCGGCTCTGCGGCCTTCCGGCGGTTCCTCGGCGACGAGTTGCGTCCGTGGGTCGATCAGCGCTTTCGGGTCAGCGGCGAGACGGCCCTGATCGGCGAGAGCCTGGCCGGGCTGTTCGTGGTCGAGACCTTCCTGAAGGAACCGGCCCTGTTCGACGCCTATATCGCCGCCAGCCCCAGCCTGTGGTGGAACGACCAGGCCCTGGCCCGGGGCGCCGCCGACG
The DNA here is from genome assembly GCF_058681425.1 of Caulobacter sp. AVps18. NCBI lineage: Bacteria > Pseudomonadati > Pseudomonadota > Alphaproteobacteria > Caulobacterales > Caulobacteraceae > Caulobacter > Caulobacter sp. AVps18. The sequence goes on along the minus strand of NZ_CM178737.1, from coordinate 1,589,366 downwards.
ACCTGGCCCGCTGGCCGGCCGGCCCGCGCAAGCTGTACCTGACCATCGCCGACGAGGGCGAGGCCATGCAAGAGGGGGTCGACAGGGTCGTGGCCGCCCTGAGGGCCGCCCCGCCCAAGGCCTTGACCTGGCGTTATGACCCGATGCCCACGCTGCATCACAGCACCATCTATCATCCGGCCGCGCTGCAGGCTTTCCGAACGGTGTGGCCAGGGCCAAGGCCCGAATGATACCCACGGCCGTTGATCCTGACCTCAGAGGGCCCAAATCTGAAAAGTATCCTGTCACCCCGGGACTTGTTCCCGGGTTGACGATGCAAATAGAGCGCAAGGCGCCGAGCTCAGCGGCGCTTGGTATGAGGTCAGGCGACCCGGGTCAGGGAGTGCCGCCGGTTTTCCGCGAGCGCGATCCGCAGACACAAAGCCTGAGCCCGCAACTACATCGGCGCGCTCGTCTCATACATCAGCCCGTCTGGCCCCGTGATCGACGTCGGCGCCGCCAGCCCCTTGACAGGCAGCATCGCCCGCGCACTCCGACCAGACCTGGCAGACAGGCACAGATCATACTCCCCCTCGCGGCCCCACGGCTTGCGCGCCACATGGGCCAGGTCGCGGTCGGCCTTGGTCCGGGCGTCCACCGCCTGGGCCAGCGGCCCATCGATGCCCATGCCGTAGCTGCCGAACTTCAGGGTGACGTCGCAGGTCATGGGCGTCTGCGCCGTGCTCGCGCAGGCAGCCAGCAGCGTCAGAGCAGCCGCAGCGGCGAGCAGAGCCCGCGTCATGCCGGAAATCCGCCCGCTCGCGCCAGCGACGAGGCCGGGGCCTTGCCCAGCCGCTCACTGATCGACCGGCCGGTTTCGATGAGGGCGCTGAGGTCATAGCCCGTCTCAAACCCGGCGCGTTCCAGCATGTAGACCAGATCCTCGGTGCCGATATTGCCTGTGGCGTTGGGCGCGAAGGGGCAGCCGCCCAGGCCGCCGACCGAGGCATCCAGCACGTCGACCCCCGCCTCGACGCCCGCAAAGGCGTTGGCCAGACCCGTGTTGCGGGTGTCGTGGAAGTGCAGGCGCAGTTTTGCGTCCGGCGCCGCCGCGCGAACGGCCTCGACCCGGCGGCGCACGGTCCAGGGATCAGCGACCCCGATGGTGTCGGCAATGGCGATCTCGGGCACGCGCAGGGCGGCGGCCTCGCGGACGATGGCCACCACCTGGTCCTCGCTCACCTCGCCGTCAAAGGGGCAGCCGAAGGCCACGGACAGGGTCATGGTGATGGGCGGGCCGCCCTCCACCGCCTGGCGCTCGACGATGCCGGCCAGGACATCCAGCTGCTGGTTGACCGTCGAGCCCTGGTTGCGGGTTCCAAAGCCGTCGGAGGCGCAGACCACCACATTGGCCTCGTCGCACTGGGCAGCCACGCAACGCTCCCAGCCGCGCATGTTCAGCACCAGGCCGATGCGCGAATGGGTCAGATCGGTCGGCCCCTCAAGCGGAACAAGGGCCGCCATGATCTCCTCGGCGCCGGCCATCTGCGGCACGCGGTTGGGGTTGACGAACGAGACCACCTCCATGCGCCGCGCGCCGCAGGCCTCGAGCCGGCGGATCAGGTCCAGGCGTTCGGCGACCGGCAGGGCGATCTTCTCGTTCTGCAGGCCATCGCGCGGCCCGACCTCGACGATCTCGATGAAGCGGCTCACGGGCGATCCTCCGGCGACGGCGGCGACGGCGGCGGCGGAGCGGCGACCGGTGCCTGGGGCTCACCGCGATAGAGGGTCAGGCGCTCCTCGTCGCCGTCGGAATAGTTCTGGCCTTCGATCACCTGCACCGGGCGGGGCGTCAGGCCCTCGGCGGCCAGGGCCTTGCGGAACACGGCCTCCTCGCGAGCCTCGACCACGGCGGGGCGGCCCTCGGCGATGGCCCTGGCCGCGCTTTGCCCGTCAGTCAGCTGCGTGGCCGTGCCGAGCAGGAAGACCAGGCTGGGCTCTGAATAGCCGGTCACGGCCACAGGTCCCAGGGCGCCGGAACGGGGCGAGAGTTTCGCCCTGTCCAGCGCGTCGGCGATATCCTTGGACAGGAACAGCGGCTCCAGATGCGGCATCAGCCCGCCGACCAGGGCCGCGTGGGCGGCGATCCCGAAGGCGCCCGAGACGATCAGGGCCCGCGCTGACTGGCGCTTGAGCAGCAGCGCCGCGCCGCTTCCCCCCGCCGCCAGCAGCAGGGCCACGGTCAAAACCGTCCAGATCAGGTCGGTCCCCTGGCCGAAGGTCACCATGCCGTAGACGGCGACGGCGCACAGCAGCAGGCTGACCAGCACGGTCAGCCCCGCCCCGATCCAGCGCGCCAGGCCGCCCAGCGGAGCGCGCACGGCGGCAGCCAGCAGCATGGCCATGCCGCCCATGGCCGGCAGGGTGTAGTGGGCCAGCTTGGTGGGCAGGATCTCGAACATCAGCCAGGTCGGGATCAGCCAGCAGGCGGCGAAACGCACGCCGGGCTCGGCGCGGTCCTTCCAGATCAGGATCAGGCCCGCCGGCAGCAGCAGGGTGGCCGGATAGACCAGCAGTGGCGTCAGCAGGGCGTGATAGCCGAACGGGCCCGAATGCCCCTCCTGTCCGCCCACCATCTTGGGCGCCAGGTCGCCGGCGATGGCCACGCCCCAGAAGGCACCGTCGGTGGCCACGGTGATCATCATCGCCCAGGGCAGGACGACGGCGGCGAACAGGATCAGCCCCCAGCTCCAGCCCAGGTCCTTCAGCCAGACGGCCTTGCGGTCCCACGCCCACAAGGCCAGGGCGGCAAAGATCACGGTCAGCAGACCCACCGGCCCCTTGATCAGGGCCGCCATGGCCAGGCCGATCCAGAAGGCCAGCTTGGTCCAGACCCCCGGTTTTCGCCCCGCCAGATGCTCGGCATAGACCTTGGCCATGGCCGCCATGGCCAGGGTGGTGAAGCCGCACAGGGCCGCGTCGGTCTTGGCGATGAAGGCCTCGCTCGACAGCAGGAAGGTGGCCCCCAGGATCGCGCCGGCCAGCAGGCCGGTACGCGGGTCAAACAGCGCCGCCGCCGCCCAGGCGCAGGCTGCCGCCGCCAGCATGGCCCCCAGCAGGGACGGGATCCGGTAGGCCCAGATACCCCGGTCCTCGGCCGCCGAGACCAGCGACACGCTGGCCGCCTGCAGCCAGTGGATGCCGACCGGCTTCTTGAAGCGCGGCTGGTCCTGGAACTTGATGACCACCAGGTCGTCGGTTTCCAGCATCTGGGCGGTGGCCTGGGCAAAGCGCGACTCGTCGCGATCCAGCGGCGGCATGGCCAAAAGGCCCGGCAGGCCGGCCAACAGGGCCAGCAGGGCGGCAAGCAGGGGGCCGCGCCATCCGCGGCTCCACGCATCGAGGCGAGATTCAAGCGTCATGCGCCATGGCATAGCACGATCCTTTCGCTAGAGCGCGATAGCCGAAAGTGGAGGCCGGTTTCGGCGGCTATCGCGCTCTAACCTCTTGAAATTGAGCCTGTTTGTCATTTTCAAATGACGTCATTTGAAAATGACAGGCTCAACGGCAGTTTTGCGCTATTAGAGGCGAATGATCGCCGCCTCCGCCCCCGCGCCTGATTTCTCCATCGTCGTGCCCGTCTTCGACGAGGGCGGTGCCGCGCCGGCCCTGGCCCGTGAGATCGCCGCCGCCTTTGCCGGCGAAAGCCACGAGATCCTGTTCGTCGACGACGCCAGCCGTGACGACACCCGCGCCCTGCTGATCGCCCTCAAGGCCGAGATCCCGCAACTGCGGGTGCTGTCACACCACAAGAACTCGGGCCAGAGCCGCGCCGTGCGCACCGGCATCCTGGCCGCCCGGGGCCCGATCATCGTCACCCTGGACGGCGACGGCCAGAACGATCCGGCCGACGCCCCGCGCCTGGCCAAGGCCCTGGCGGCCGCCCCCGCCAGCCTGGCTTTGGTCGGCGGCGAGCGGGTCAAGCGCCAGGACAGCAGCGCCAAACGCTTCGCCTCGCGGTTTGGCAACGGGGTGCGCAAACGCCTGCTGAAAGACACCGCCAACGACACGGGCTGCGGCCTGAAGGCCTTCCGCCGCGAGGCCTTCCTGCGGCTTCCCTATTTCGACCACATCCACCGCTACATCCCTGCCCTGCTGCTGCGCGAGGGTTATGAGGTGACGTTCCAGCCGGTGAACCACCGTCACCGCGAGACGGGGGTGTCGAAATACACCAATTTCGGCCGGCTGAAGGCCTCGGTGTCCGACCTGCTGGGCGTGATGTGGCTGCAGACCCGCGCCCGCAATCCGGGCGGCGTCGACGAGGCCTGAAAATCCGGCTACGCCTAGAGCGTGGCCCTAGGGCCACGATCCTGGGGGAGAGGCTTTCGATGTTCGCTGCGGTTCCGCTGCTGATCTTGCCCGTGCTGATCTACAACCTGGTGGCCCTGACCCTGACGGGCGGCTTCCAGTCGATCGACGCCCACGCGCGCCTGACCGAAACCCTGTTCACCATCCACATGACCTCGCAGATCGACTGGGCGGTCAGCCTGGGCGACCTGCTGCTGGCAGGCTCGCTGGTGGTGCTGTTCGTCGAGCTGCTGAAATCCACGACCAGCCGCAAGATCGCGATCATCAATCACTCGCTGTCGATGGTGCTGTTCATCGGCTGCCTGGTCGAGTTCCTGCTGGCCCCGGCCTTCGCTACCTCGATCTTCTTCCTGATCACGGTGATGGTGCTGCTGGACGTGCTGGCCGGCTTTATCGTCACCATCGTGGCGGCGCGCCGGGATGTTGATTTCGGGGATCAATGAGGCCCCGGAACGCAAAAGGGGCCGCTTTCGCGGCCCCTTCCGGTTCGTGCCTGATGCCTGGAACTAGAGTTCCAGCAGCAGGCGCTGGGGATCTTCCAGCGCTTCCTTGACCTTGACCAGGAAGGTCACGGCGCCCTGGCCGTCGACCACGCGGTGGTCGTAGCTGAGGGCCAGATACATCATCGGGCGGATCTCGATCTTGGCGTTGACGACCATGGCGCGTTCCTTGATCGCGTGCATGCCCAGGATGCCCGACTGCGGAGCATTCAGGATCGGGGTCGACATCAGCGAGCCATAGATGCCGCCATTGGTGATCGTGAAGGTGCCGCCCTGCATGTCGTCGATGGCCAGCTGGCCGTCGCGGGCCTTCTTGCCCAGGGCGCCGATGGCCTTTTCGATCTCGGCCAGGCTCATGGCGTCAGCGTCGCGCACGACCGGAACGACCAGGCCCTTGTCGGTGCCGACGGCGACGCCGATGTCATAGTGGTTCTTGTAGACGATGTCGGTGCCGTCGATCTCGGCATTGACGTCCGGCACGGCCTTGAGGGCGGCGACGACGGCCTTGGTGAAGAACGACATGAAGCCCAGCTTCACGCCGTGCTTCTTTTCGAAGATGTCCTTGTACGAATTGCGCAGGGCCATCACCGCGCTCATGTCGACCTCGTTGAAGGTCGTCAGCATGGCGGCGTTGTTCTGGGCTTCCTTCAGGCGGCGGGCGATCGTCTGACGCAGGCGCGTCATCTTCACGCGCTCTTCGCGCTCATGGATCGGACGCGGCGCCGAAGGCGCGGCGACCGGCGCCGGGGCCGAGGCGCGGGCTTCGAGGGCGGCCAGGGCGTCGCCCTTGGTGACGCGGCCGTCCTTGCCGGTGCCGGCCACCTTGGACAGGTCGAGGTTGTTTTCGGCGGCGATGCGGGCCGGGGCCGGGCTGACCGGTGCGGCGGCGGCAACGGCAGCGGGGGCCGGAGCCGCGGCAGCGACCGGAGCGGGCACGGGAGCCGGAGCAGCGGCCTTCGGAGCAGCGGCGGCAGGCGCGGCCGAGGCGGTCGCGCCTTCGGTCACAACACCCAGGACGGTGCCAGGAACAACGGTTGCGCCCTCTTCAGCGCCGATGCCGGTCAGCACGCCGTCGGCGGGCGAGGCCACCTCCAGGCTGACCTTGTCGGTTTCGAGCTCGATGAGGATCTCGTCCTTCTTTACCGCCTCGCCGACCTTCTTGGTCCAGCGCGCCACCGTCGCTTCGGTGACGGATTCGCCGAGGGCGGGGGTCATGATGTCGGCCATGGGGGTTCCGATGTCTCTCGTTTATGCCGGTCGGTGTGAAAACGGCCCCGTCACCAGGACGGGGCCATATTGATAGGGTCTAGGCGAAGGTCTCGTCGAGGAAGGCCTGGAGTTCCTTCATGTGGCGGCTCATCAGACCCGCCGCCGTCGAGGCGCTGGCCGGACGACCGATATAGCGCGCGCGCTTGGCCTTGATGTCCAGCTTGGCGAGCGTCAGTTCGATCCACGGGTCGACGAAGGTCCAACCGCCCATGTTCTTGGGCTCTTCCTGAACCCAGACCAGTTCGGCGTTCTTGAAGCGGCCCAGCACGCCCAAAAGCGACTTCATCGGCCACGGATAGAACTGCTCCAGGCGCAGCAGATAGATGTCGTCGCGGCCGCTCTTGGCGCGGGCGTCGACGAGGTCGAAATAGACCTTGCCCGAGCAGATCACGACACGCTTGATCTCGGCGTCGGGCTTCAGGGTCACGCCGCCCACGTCGCAGCCGGCCTCGGCCCCGTCAACCATCACGCGGTGGAACGAGGACCCCTCGGCCAGATCGGCGATGTTGGAGACGGCGCGCTTGTGGCGCAGCAGGCTCTTGGGGGTCATGACCACCAGCGGCTTGCGATACTCGCGGTGCATCTGGCGACGCAGGGCGTGGAAATAGTTGGCCGGGGTGGTGCAGTTGAGCACCTGCATGTTGTCTTCGGCGCACGACTGCAGGAAGCGCTCGAGGCGGGCCGAGCTGTGCTCGGGACCCTGGCCCTCATAGCCGTGCGGCAGCAGCATCACCAGGCCGCTCATCCGCAGCCACTTGCGCTCGCCCGAGCTGATGAACTGGTCGATCACCACCTGGGCGCCGTTCACGAAGTCGCCGAACTGGCCTTCCCACAGGGTGAGCGTGTTCGGATCAGCCAGCGAGAAGCCGTATTCGAAGCCCAGCACCGCCTCTTCCGACAGGGCCGAGTCGATCACTTCATAGTGGGCCTGGCCGGCGCGGATGTTGTTGAGCGGGGTGTAGTGCTCTTCGGTCGACTGGTCGATGACGTCCGAATGGCGCTGGGTGAAGGTGCCGCGAACCGAGTCCTGGCCCGACAGGCGGACCGGGAAGCCTTCGTCGAGCAGGGTGGCGAAGGCCAGATGCTCGGCGGTGCCCCAGTCCAGGCCCTCGCCCTTTTCGATGGCTTCGCGACGGTTCTCGATGACGCGCTTGACGGTCTTGTGGGCGTCGATGCGTTCCGGGATCGTCGTGATCTGACGGCCGATTTCCAGCAGGCGGGTGCGCGGGAAGGCGGTGGAGCCACGACGCTCTTCGTCGGCAGGCGCGGCCAGGCCGGCCCACTTGCCGTCCAGCCAGTCGGCCTTGTTGGCCTTGTAGGTCTTGCCGGCGTCGAATTCCTTGTCGAGGAAGGTCTCGAAGTCGTTGATCCAGCCGTCGGCCTCGCCCTGGGTGATGACGCCTTCGGCGATCAGGCGGTTGGAGTAAAGCTCGCGGGTCGAGATGTGGCCCTTGATCTTGGCGTACATCAGCGGCGAGGTCATCGTCGGGTCGTCACCTTCGTTGTGACCGAACCGGCGATAGCAGAACATGTCGACCACGACGTCCTTGCCGAACATCTGGCGATATTCGGTGGCGACCTTTGCCGCATAGACCACGGCTTCGGGATCGTCGCCGTTGACGTGGAAGATCGGGGCCTCGACCATCAGCGCCACATCCGAGGGATAGGGCGAGCTGCGCGAATAGCGCGGGCTGGTGGTGAAGCCGATCTGGTTGTTGACGATGAAGTGGATGGTGCCGCCCGTGCGGTAGCCCTTCAGGCCCGACAGGGTGAAGCACTCAGCCACCACGCCCTGACCGGCAAAGGCCGCGTCGCCGTGCAGCAGCAGCGGCAGCACGTGGCCGCGACCGGCGTCGGGCTGTTCGCGCAGGGTGAAGGCCTGCTTGGCGCGGGCCTTGCCGATGACGACAGGATTGACGATTTCCAGGTGCGACGGGTTGGCGGTCAGCGACAGGTGGACCTTGTTGTCGTCGAACTCACGGTCCGACGAGGCGCCCATGTGATACTTGACGTCGCCCGAGCCCTCGACGTCCGAGGGCAAGGACGTGCCGCCCTGGAACTCGTGGAAAATGACGTGATAGGGCTTGCCCATCACGGCGGCCAGCACGTTCAGGCGGCCCCGGTGGGGCATGCCCAGCACGATGTCCTTCACGCCCAGCGAGCCGCCGCGCTTGATGATCTGCTCCAGCGCCGGGACCATGGCCTCGCCGCCGTCGATGCCGAACCGCTTGGTGCCGGGGAAACGCTTGTGCAGGAAGCGCTCGAAACCCTCGGTCTCGATCAGCTTCTTTAGGATGGCGACCTTGCCCTCTTTCGAGAACACGATTTCCTTGTCGCGACCCTCAATCCGCTCCTGCAGCCAGGCCTTCTCGTGCGGGTCGGAGATGTGCATGTACTGCACGCCGACATTGCCGGCATAGGTGCGGCGCAGGATCGACAGGATCTCGCGGATCGTCGAGGTCTCCATGCCCAGCACGAAGTCCAGGAAGATCGGACGGTCATAGTCGGCTTCGGCGAAGCCGTAGGTGGCGGGGTCGAGCTCGGGAGCAGCCTTCGGCGGCTCAAGACCCAGCGGGTCGAGATTGGCGGCCAGGTGGCCGCGCATCCGGTAGGCCCGGATCATCATGATGGCGCGCAGGCTGTCCAGCGTGGCGGCGCGGACGGCTTCCGACGAGGCGCCGGGTGCCTTGCCTTCAATCGCCTTGGTCATCTTGGCTTCGACGGCCGGAGCGACCGACGGCCACTGGCCGTCGAGGGCCGAAAGCCAGTCAGGGCGAAGGGTGGGCGCCTGGCGCGGGGTCCAGGCCGGATCCTGCGCGGCGCGCTTGACCTCGTCGGCCTGCTCCTGAAGCGTGGCGAAGAAGGCGTTCCACGAGGGCTCGACCGAGGCCGGATCGCTCGCCCAGCGGGCGTACAGGTCCTCAACAAACGCCGCATTGGCGCCGTAGAGGAACGAGGTCTCGGTCAAGACCTGATTGATGATGCCTGCGTCGTCCGCCATGGTTCTTTGCCTTAGATCCGTCGGTCTACAGGACCGGTAACCCAGGCCCGTAAAGATAGTGTCTCAATCACCTCGGCGCCCGCTTTCAGCGGGGGCCCAGGTGATTTTTTCGCATCGTCGACTGGCGGTCGCAAAAAACCTGGGCCCCGCGAGGGCGGGGTTTCGGTGTCGTCTTAGCCCTTGAGGACCTCAAGCAGGGTTTCGCCCAGCTTGGCCGGCGACGGCGAGACGCGGATGCCCGCAGCTTCCATCGCGGCGATCTTGTCTTCCGCGCCGCCCTTGCCGCCCGAGATGATCGCGCCGGCATGGCCCATGTGACGGCCAGGAGGAGCCGTACGACCGGCGATGAAGCCGACCATGGGCTTCTTGCGGCCACGACGGGCTTCGTCCGCCAGGAACTGGGCGGCTTCTTCTTCGGCCGAGCCGCCGATCTCGCCGATCATGACGATCGACTTGGTGGCTTCGTCGGCGAGGAAGAGTTCGAGGATGTCGATGAACTCGGTGCCCTTGACCGGGTCGCCGCCGATGCCGACAGCCGTGGTCTGGCCCAGGCCCGCATTGGTGGTCTGGAACACGGCTTCATAGGTCAGGGTGCCCGAACGCGACACGACGCCGACCGAGCCTTCCGAGAAGATGCCGCCCGGCATGATGCCGATCTTACACTGGTTGGGCGTCAGGACGCCGGGGCAGTTGGGGCCGATCAGGCGCGACTTGGAGCCCTGCAGCGCCTTCTTCACGCGCACCATGTCCAGCACCGGAATGCCTTCGGTGATGCAGATGATCAGGCCGATCTGGGCGTCGATGGCTTCCAGGATCGAGTCAGCCGCGAAGGGGGGCGGCACGTAGATCACCGAGGCGTCGGCGCCGGTGGCTTCCTTGGCTTCGCCGACCGTGTCGAACACGGGCAGGCCGATATGCGTCTGGCCGCCCTTGCCGGGGGTGACGCCGCCGACCATCTTGGTGCCGTAGGCGATGGCCTGTTCGGAGTGGAACGTGCCCTGGGCGCCGGTGATGCCCTGGCAGATGACCTTGGTTTCAGAACCGATGAGGATCGACATTTAGCGAGCACCCTTCACGGCTGCGACGATCTTTTCGGCGCCGTCAGACAGGTCGTTGGCGGCGATGACGTTCAGGCCGCTTTCCGAGATGATTTTCTTGCCGAGTTCGACGTTGGTGCCTTCCAGGCGCACCACCAGCGGAACCTGCAGGCCGACTTCCTTCACGGCGGCGATGACGCCTTCCGCGATGATGTCGCAGCGCATGATGCCGCCGAAGATGTTGACCAGAATGCCCTTCACGGCAGGGTCAGCGGTGATGATCTTGAAGGCCGCGGTGACCTTCTCCTTGTTGGCGCCGCCGCCGACATCGAGGAAGTTGGCCGGCTCGGCGCCGTACAGCTTGATGATGTCCATGGTGGCCATGGCCAGGCCCGCGCCGTTGACCATGCAGCCGATTTCGCCGTCCAGGGCGATATAGGCCAGGTCAAACTTCGAGGCTTCGATTTCCTTGGGGTCTTCTTCGCTCTCGTCGCGCAGAGCCTTGATGTCCGGGTGACGGAACAGGCTGTTGCCGTCGAACGACAGCTTGGCGTCGAGAACCTTCAGGTGATCATCCGCGGTGACGATCAGCGGGTTGATCTCCAGCATGGCCATGTCCTTGGCCAGGAACGCCGTATAGAGCTGGGTCAGCAGCACGGCGGCTTCCTTGGCCAGGCCGCCGGTCAGGCCCAGGGCCTTGGCCAGCGCGCGCTGGTGGGTCGGCCACACGCCGGTGGCGGGGTCGATCGAGAAGCTGTGGATCTTTTCCGGGGTGGCGTGGGCCACGTCCTCAATGTCCATGCCGCCTTCGGTCGAGGCGACCACCGAAACCATCGAGGTCTCGCGGTCGACCAGCAGCGACAGGTAGAATTCCTTGGCGATCGCCGCGCCTTCTTCGATGTAGAGGCGATTGACCTGCTTGCCCTTGGGGCCGGTCTGGTGCGTCACCAGCACGCGGCCGAGCATCTCGGCGGCGTTGGTCTTGACGTCTTCAGCCGACTTGACGACGCGGACGCCGCCCTTGGCGTCGGGGCCCAGGCCCTCGAACGTGCCCTTGCCACGGCCACCGGCGTGGATCTGGCTTTTGACGACGAAAACCGGCGTGCCCAGCTTTTCGGCGGCCTCGAAGGCCTCCTGCGGCGTGAAGACGGCAAAGCCGCGCGGCACGGGGGCGCCGAACTCGGCGAGTACGGCTTTGGCTTGATGTTCGTGGATGTTCATGAGTGCCTGGTCTCGACGACGGCTTTTCTGAAATGTGGCCGGTTTATAGGAGCGTGATTTCGCAGGCGCAACCACACCCGGGCGATAAGGTGAAGGCTTGCGCGCTTATCTCGTCCACCGGGCTGTCCACGGCGCGGGTTTGGGCACCCGGAGCATGGGAAACCATTGTCCCTGCGGAAGAGTTACCGGTAACATTTATAATACAGATCACCGGATTGCCCCCGGTGTCATATGACAACGCTTACCTAACGCCCAGGTTGCAATTCTTCACCACGCCCCAAAGTGATAGTCAATTTGGGGGCTTTCACGCCTGCAGAACGGCCCGCCCGCAGGCGGTCCAGGTTCACCGGTGACGGTCTGTCGGGGCCTCAGTCCACCCAGTCGCGTTTCAGGCGGCGTGAGGCGACGATCAGCAGGGCCGCGCTGATCACATAGAAGCCCAACCCGAAGTAAAGCGCATGGCGCATCGACTCGGCCCCATAGCGCGGGGCCAGCAGGTCGGAGACATAGCCGAAGAACCAGAGTCCCACCGCCAGACCCAGCAGATTGTTGATCAGCAGGAACAGGGCCGAGGTGGTCGTTCGCATCGAGGCGGGGGCAAGATGTTGCACCGCCGCGACGATGGGGCCCAGCCAGGCCAGGTTCAGGCCGGTGGGGATCAGGAACAGCAGGAAGGCCAGGACCATCGACTCGACGTTCATGGCCAGCAGGAAGCACGGCAGGGCCACCAGGAAGCAGACAGCGGGGGCCAGGGCGTAAGCGCCCTTGTTCTTGGCCCCGAACTTGTCGGCCAGGACTCCGCCCAGCCAGATGCCGGCCACGCCGCCGATCAGCGACAGGGCGCTGTAGAACATCGCCCGTTCGGGCAGGGTCAGGCCGAAACTGCGCTGGAAGAAGGTGGGCAGCCAGAAGGCCACGCCATAGCCGCAGATCGACGAACAGGCCGCGCCGAACGACAGCAGCCAGAAGCTGGGCTTGGGCAGGATGGTGGCCAGCACCGCCTTGAAGGCCGGTGCCTTGGGGGCAACCAGCGGGGCAAGTTGACCGGGCTCGCGGTCCATGCCGCCGCGCTCGGGGTCCTTGACCACCCACTTGAAGATCGGGGCCAGGGCCACGCCGGCCAGGCCCACCACGATGAAGGCGACGCGCCAGTTCACATAGGCGGCGATCAGGCCGCCAAACAGCACGCCAAGCGCCGTGCCCAGCGGGATGCCGAACGAATAGACCGCCAGGGCGCGGGCCCGCTGGTCCTTGGGGAAATAGTCGGCGATCAGGGAATAGGCCGGGGCCACGCCGCCCGCCTCGCCGACGCCCACGCCCATGCGCGACAGAAACAGGCTCCAGAAGCCGCCGGCAAAGCCGCAGGCCACGGTAAAGCCGCTCCACACCGTCAGGGCGACGGTCATGATCCAGGTGCGGCTGACCCGGTCGGCCAGCCAGGCCAGGGGCACGCCCAGGGTGGTGTAGAGCGCCGCAAACGCCACCCCGCCCATCAGACCCAGCTGGGTGTCGGTCAGGTGCAGGTCGGCCTTGATCGATCCGGCCAGGATGCCGAGGATCTGCCGATCCAGGAAATTGAACGTATAGGCGAGGATCAGCATCGCCAGAACGACGTAGCGATACCGCGCACCGGGTGGCTTGATCTGGCCGTCGCTCATGCTCGTCCCACTGGATTCAGGCTGCAGACAGAGAAATGGCGTCGACGCGTTGCAGCGCGCCGACGCCAGGTTTTACCTAGATCAGAATGCGATTTCGAGGCTTGCCGAGACGGTGCGCGGCGGGCCGTAGAAGCCGATAACCGAGTTATTATAGGTCGGCACGCCGAAATTATAGCCGCCGGTACGATAGACCTCGTCGGTCAGGTTCTTGCCGGTGAGGGCCAGCTTGTAGCCACCGCCCGGCGCCGTCCAGATCGCGGTCAGGTCCACCAGGGTGAAGGCCTTCTGGTCCAGCAGGGGCAGAGGCTGTTCGAACTGCTGGTAGCTGTCGCGATAGCTGACCATCGGGGTGACGGCCAGGGTGCCGCCGGCCACATCGCCCACCCAGGTCAGGCTGACATTGCCGGTCCATTCCGGGGTGTTCTGGAAGCCGTACAGATCGGCCACATTGACCACCTGGCCGGTGGCCAGGGTCTGGGACGGATTCAGCGGGTTGGGCGCACCAGCCGGCACGAAGCGGCTGAAGGTATCGTACTTCGCGTGGATATAGCCGAGGGCGACATTGGCCGACAGGCTGGCGGTCAGGCGGGCCTTGGCCTCGAACTCGACGCCGTACAGGGTCGAGGACCCGGCATTGTCGATCGAGCTGGCAATGCCGCTGGGCACCACCACCTGGGTCGAGACCTGCTGGTCCTCATATTTCGACAGGAAGGCGGCCGAGGCGAACGAGACCCGGCGGTCGAACATGTAGCCCTTCAGGCCCACCTCATAGGCATCGACCACTTCGGGCTTGTAGCCGTTGACGGTCTGGGGGGTGATCAGGGCGTCGCCGCGCATATCCCAGCCGCCGGACTTGAAGCCCTTGGAATAGGACACATAGGTGCTCAGATCGTCGGTCAGCTCATAGGAGGCCGAGATGCGCGGCGTGAACTGCGAGAAGGTCTTTTCGGCGCTGTAGTTGGTGCGGGTCTGCAGGATCGGACGCGGCGTACCGCCCTGATAGGGGGTGCGCGTGGCACCCAGATAGAAGAAGCGATAGCTGTTGCTGCGCTTGTGGTCGCGGGTGGCGCGGGCGCCCAGCGAGACCTTGAACTTTTCGCTGAGATTGGCGCTGAAGTCGAAGAAGGCCGCGAAGCTCTGGGTATTGACCTTGCCGCCGTTGGCGATGGCCAGGCCCAGATTGCCGGCGATGGTGTCGAACTCGCCCGAGGCCTGGCTGTTCATGTAATAGAGGCCAAACACGCCCTGGACGTTCTCGTCCGAATAGACCGCCTGCAGTTCCTGCGAGAACGAGCGGTCGTCATAGGTGGCCGGGATATCCAGGGTCGGCATCGGCGTGCCGTCAAAGTCGATGACCGTCGTGGTGTGACCCTTGCGGCCGGCCGTGATCGACTTGAAGGTCAGGTTCTCGGTCGCATCATACTGGCCGGTCAGCGACAGGCCTTCAGTTTCGACCGTGTTGTCATCGCCCAGGCCCGCCTGGGTGTCATAGATGTCGAGCACCTTGTAGCCGCCGACAAGGGCCGGCAGTTCGCGGTGACCGTGGCGGGGGTTGGAGTCGTCCTGCACCTTGTCATAGGCCAGGCGGAAGAACAGGTCTTCGGTCGGGGCGTATTCCGCACTGAGGCGGATAGCCTGGACGTCCTTGTTGTAGTGCTCGGCCCCGGTGGTCAGGTTCTTGCCGAAACCATCGCGCTTGTAGAGCGCATAGGCGCCGCCCACCGACAGACCGCCGCCGACCGGCGTCTGGCCCGAGACCAGCAGGTCGGTCTGGTTGTAGCTGCCATAGGTCCCGCGCAGCTTGGCGTGAGCCTCGTCGCCGAGGCGCTTGGTCACATACTTGATGGCGCCGCCGATGGTGTTGCGGCCATACAGCGTGCCCTGAGGGCCGCGCAGCACTTCGATGCGCTCGATGTCGAACACGTCCAGCACCGCGCCCTGCGGGCGGTGGACATAGACATCGTCGATATAGAGACCGACGCCGGGCTCATAGCCCCACAGCGGATCCTGCTGGCCGATGCCACGGATGTAGGAGATCAGGGTCGAGTTCGAACCGCGCGCGGTCTGAACCGTGATGTTGGGGGTGGTCTGCTGCAGCACCGTGATATCGGCACCGCCCTGGCGGGCCAGGGTCTCGCTACTATAGGCCGAGACGGCCACGGGTACGTCCTTGAGGCTTTCTTCGCGACGGCGGGCGGTGACGACCACCTGCTCGACAGCCAGGCCCGCATCGGCGGCCGGAGCCTCTTGCGCTGAAACCGCTGTAACGGCCGCGCTCCATGCTGCGCCGGCCAGCAGTGCAGCTTTCCACATCGAAGTCATCGGGTTTCCCCTCCCTTGTCCGTTCCGCCCAGCCGAGCCGGTCCTTTTGGCGGACGCGTGCTCGGGGTTCGCCCGTTCATCAAACGGCGAATTAACCCTACTCTCACCCAGACGACGGGATCGCGCCAGTCTTTTTTCATCAGGTGATGAAATGGAAACGCCTCACCCGCCGGGGCGGTGGCCCGGAGGGTCGGAGGGGGCGGCTCGGCGCCAAACCCAGACCGCGCCAGGCGTGGCCCAGGCCGGCGCTGCCGCCTCAGTCGCTGCGCGGCAGTGCCCCCAGGGCGGAAGCCGCACCGGCCCGCGCGATCACGCTCTCGAAGCCGGCCGCGCAATAGGCAAACAGGCGCTTGCGCACCGCTTCCAGGTCGCTGGAATGGCACTGGCCCTCCGACAGCGAGTCGATGCGGCCGGTCTCCGAAAGGGCCAGCATCATCGAGCCGGTCAGGAACTGGTAGCACCAGTAGAGGTCGGAATAGTCGGCGTCCGGCCGCGCCGCCTTCAGGGTCTCGACCAGACGATGCACCACCGGATCGAAGAACCGCGCCATGGTCTCGCCGCCCCAGGCCGGGGTGTTGTTGACCTGGGCGACCAGCACGAAATAGCTCTTCCAGCCCGGCCCGCCCTCCTGCGAGATGCGCAGCAGCGGGTCAATGAACGAGCCGATCACCCCCTCCACTGTCATCGCCCCGGCATGGGTCTTCAGATAGAGGTCCATCGAGGCGACCCGCGCCTGGTTGAGGATCTCGGCCCGGCGCAGGAACACCGCGTCGAACAGCTCGCGCTTGGCCCCGAAATAATAGTGGATCAGGGCGGTGTCGACGCCGGCCTCGGCGGCCACCTGGCGGGTGGTCACCCCATAGAAGCCATGGCGCGCAAACAGGCCCTCGGCGGCGTCGAGGATGGTTTCCTTCAGGTCCAGGCCCTTGGCCTTGGACGGTCTCCCCCGCCCGCCACTATGGGTGAGGGACCGGACGGGGGGCTTGGCTGCGGTCATTCGACTCTCTCGCCGGCCGTGATTGTAGGACCCCGGATGGCGCATCCGGCGGAGCGTGGCAAGACGGATGAGGGGGCGCGGCGGTATGGATGAGTGGACGTCGCCAGATCCTCCCCCTTTGGGGGAGGTGGCCCAGAGGGCCGGAGGGGGCCATCTGGGCGGTCACCGCGAAGACCCCCTCAGTCGCTCCGCGACAGCTCCCCCAGAGGGGGAGCATCAACGCCCACGGGGGCAGGATTTGAGCGCCGATCAACCGCTTTTGCTTGTCATCCCGGCCGCAGCGTAGCGGAGAGCCGGGACCCAGGGGCAACCGGCAGAGAGGCGGCCCCTGGGTCCCGGATCGCGCTTCGCGCGTCCGGGATGACAACGGTTTGTGCGTTGTGAGTGTCGTGACTACGGGGATACAGCCCCCTCCATCCCCGACGCATCGCCCACAAACCCCAGCAAATTCAAAGCCCTGAAAAAATCTCGCAGTGCGCCGTCAGACGCGCTCAAAACGCCCCCCATACTGATCCCACCTGACAGCACGGGAAGGGCGTCCGGCCGGCGACTGAGGCGGCTGTCAGGGGTGGTCGAGCGGGAAGCGCCGTCGGCCGTCGTTTTGAAGGCCCGGTGGGGTCTGGCGGAGCAGGTGTCCATTGAGGGCGCTGCGTTGAGGCCGGGCCCGGACCACCGGGAACACCCTTTGGCGACGCCCGATATGCGCAACAGGTCCGGGCTGAAATCGCCTGGACGGTCTGGACGGGGTCGCTTTCCCCTCCACCCGCCGGGGGCCGAACGTCGGGAGCGGGTTAAAACCCCGCGCCCCGCAGGCTCACCGGAAATCGGACTACGCGGAGCGTCTGATCTTCGTCGAAACGGTACTTCTACAAACCTACATCCGGGCGAGGCCCGGGCGCTCCGCGACCCTTCCCAACCCTTCAGCGGTCAAACCGCGTGAGGCGGCGAAGCCGTGTCCCCTCGGCTCAAGAGCGCGTTCCGAAAAGTGGGAACCGGTTTTCGGAATGAAACGCGCGTGAAAACAAAGGACTAGAGCGGGCGATCTAATTCCATCAGATCGCCCGGTCTAGGCCTGCTGGAAACACCCATGGAAGGTCACCGGCAGGGCCACCGGTGCCCGCCAGCTGACCAGCGGGCCGGCCTCCACCCGCCGGGCGTCAAACACATGCAGTTCGGTCGCGCGCGCCTTCAGATTGACGCTGGTCCCCACCAGCCAGCCGTCGAACTCGGCGCCGGAGCCCTTGCGCGGCACGAAGACCATCTCTTCGACCAGATGATCGGCCCCGAAGTCGAAGACCTGCTCGCGGTCTCGGGTCCAGTCGCGCACCGCCACGCCCTGGAACAGCGGCCGGTCGGGGCGTTGGTTGGTGGCGTACGCCGTGAAGGCCCGCCTGCGGCCTGCGAACCGGGGGTCGGAACGCGGGAACTCGGCCGTACGGGTCAGCCGGGTCATCGTGGCCCGGCCGTCGGCCCGCAGGACGATCTGGGCCAGGCGCGGCGGGGCGACCTCGGTCATGGCCTGGCCTTTCAGCAGCATCAGGCTGCTCTTGGCCACGCCATCGGCATTGTCGTCGATGCAGGCGTCGAAGCGGATGGTTCCGTCGGCCTCCTCCCAGGCGTCGCCCAGGTGGAAGAAGAAGAACGGATCCAGCTCGAACACCCGACGCCGGGTCAGGTCGGCCTTGTCGATGACCAGGACCTGGGTCCCCAGCTCGGGCCGCCACACCATGCTGCTGGCATAGGGCATGCGGAAGCTGTCCTGGATCCAGGGCTGCAGCAGGATCACCAGATGCCGCTCGGTGGCCGTGAAGTCGTGCATGTAGCTGGCGCGCGGCAGGGCGATGACCTGGGCGTCCTGCAGGGCCCCGTCGGGACCCAGCCGCCAGACCACCGCCTGCTTGCCGGCCAGGCCCAGGTTCCAGATCGTTCCATCAGGTTCGATGCGGGGGTGGGCCAGGAACGGCATGCCCTTCAGGTCGGGCCGCAGGGTCTTGAAGTCACGGGTTTCGAGGGTCTGCGGATCCATCGCCAGAGGCGAGCCCGCCTCCCACAGAGCCCACAGTTCGCCGCCCGCCAGGATCACCGAGGTGTTGGCGGCATTGGCGTCATCGGGCCCCGACAGGGCCGATCCCGGACCGGCGGCCGTGCCGAAGCCCGGGGTGATCACGGCGTTGGCGGCCGTATCGGCCCGGCGCTTGGGGGTATCAGCGAAGCGGGCCGCGAGGCTGGCCTTGCCGTCGCCGATCGAGAACCGGCGGATCAGGCCGTCGCCGTCGAACCAGTGCCCGACCGAGCCGCCGGGACGGCGGAAGCGGGCCGGGCCGTTGCGAAACAGCGTCCCCTCCAGGGCAACCGGCGCCCGACCGTGGATCCGCTGCAGACCGGTGGGGGCGATGTCAGCCTCGACATCGGCAAAGCCCTGGGTCCAGTCGCCGGCGGCAGCGGCCCAGACGGCCTCGGGGCTCAGCAGGGTGGCACCGCCGAGAAGGGCGGCTCCGCGCAGGATGTCTCGACGGTTCATGGCAGCAACTCCGGCTTGATCGGTCTATTTCAGGGCGATGGTCTGGCGATTTTCGCCGGCCGCGACGGCGAAGCTGGCCTCCTGAAAGCTGGGCGGGCCCATATTCACCTTGGCCCCGTTGGAGAAGCCGTAGGGCTCGGTGGGCAGGCCGAACGGGTTGACGTCCATCTTTCCGTCGCCGTCGAGGTCCTGGAAGACGCGGGCGGCGTAGGTTCCTTCGGGCAGGCCTTCCAGCCGGGCGACCGGTTCGGGGTCGGCGGCGGCGGCCAGGGCCACCCTGGCGGGCTTGCCGCTCTTCCAGCCTTCAAGGCCGTCATAGACGGCGATCATGATGACGCCGCTCTTCTGCTTCAGGTCGGGAAAGGCCAGGGCCAGGCTCGCGGGGCCGGAGGCAGCGGCGGGCGCTGGGGCCGGGGCCGGGGCCGGGGCCGGATCCTGGGCCAGGGCGGCGCCGGCGGGAAGGCTCAGAGCCAGGCACAGGGCGAGGGTCTTGATCTTGGTCATGTCAGGTCTCCGATTGAGGTGGGGTTTGAAAGGACGGTTCAGCCGAGGAAGACGCGCCACATCAGGCGGCCCGGCAGGAAGGTGAACAGGCCGGCGACCAGCAGTCCGCCGACGAACATACCGGTCATGTTGCGCGCATGCTGGCGAACCTTGCCGCGCTTGATGGCCACGATGGCCATGGGCAGGGCGATCAGGGTCCAGCCGCTGAGCAGGTGGATGAAGCTGAAATGACCGGGATTGATCGTGCGGATGAACAGCGAGCTGATCGCCGTCAGGGCCATGGCGAGAACCCAGGTCCAGCCCAGGCGCTTGTGCAGGCCACTGCCCTTGACCCCGGCCAGCAGCACCGAGCCGATCAGGAAGGCCGTGACCGCCCCGGCCACATGCAACTGGATGGCCAGGGGCGCGGCCGCCAGCAGCGACAGATCCGGCGCATGGGGATGGAAGCCCAGCCCCTCCAGAAAGCGCATCGGCGCGGCGCGTACGCCGGGGCTCACGGCGATGATCGCCAGGGTGACGACGGCCAGGGCAGTCGGAACGGCGAAACGGCTGCTCAGGGCCCTGCGCTGCATTGACATGTTTTGGTCGGCCATCTTCATCTCCTGCGTATCGGCGGTCAGCGTGTTTCGCCGGTGCCTCAGTCCTGGAGCGGCCTTCCCTGTGTCTCAATCGCCGTTACGCCAGTCGCCGCCCCGGTTTCGTGAACGGCTGGCCGATGTTGTTCACGCTTCGCGAATGGCGCTGACCTCCCGCGAGGCGCTGCAGGGCTTTGCCGTCTCGACGGCCGCCGGGGTCTTCCTGGCCCTGATCGCCGCCCTGGGCATGAATGCCGTGCCTCTGCCCGTGCGACTGGCCTACTGGGTCGGACTCTGCCTGACCGGCAGCGTCGTGGGAACCGGGCTCAGCCAGGTGCTCGGCCGCGACGGCCGGGCCGATGCCCATCCCTGGATTTACGGCAGCCTGCTGTGCATCGGCATCACCGTGCCCTTTACCGGTGTGGTCTGGCTGGTGACCGAGCTGCTGTTCGAGGGCACGCCACGCCTGGCCGCCCTGCCCCACTATCTGGGTCCGGTCTTCACGATCACCGCCGGCATGACCGCCCTGAATGTCCTGATCCAGCGCAAGCCGCCCGAGACCCATGCCCGCACCGTCCGGGGCCCCGGCGCCGCGCTTCCTCGACCGCCTGCCCCCCCGGCTGCGTGGCGCAACGATCCATGCGGTGGAGGCCCAGGACCACTATCTGCGCCTGCACACCTCGAAGGGCGAAGACCTGATCCTGTTGCGGCTCTCCGACGCCGTGGCCGAACTGGAGGGCATCGAAGGTGCCCAGACCCACCGCTCCTGGTGGGTGGCCAAGGGGGCCGTCGAGGACGCGCGCCGCACCGACGGCCGGGCCGTCCTGACCCTGACCGGCGGGGTCGAAGCCCCGGTCAGCCGCGCCTATGCCAAGGCCTTGCGCGAGGCGGGGTGGTTCTAGGAGCTGTGGACACTTATCGCATCCAGAGTATTGCGGCAGCGAGGTGCAGGACGGCGAGGTAGTTTCTCGCCGTCTTCTCGAAGCGGGTGGCGACACGGCGGAACTGCTTGAGGCGACTGAAGCAGCACTCGACGAGGTGGCGCTGGGCGTAGAGGTGCGGGTCGAGCGTATATTTCTGAGCGCGTGAAGGATTGTTGGGGATGACGGCGACGGCGCCCTTGGCGGTGATCGCCTGACGCAGATGATCTGCATCGTAGGCGGTGTCGGCCATGACGACCTTGGCCGGCAAGCCTTCGATCAACGGACCCGCTTGAGGTGCGTCTCCCCGTTGCCCGGCCGTGAGAATGAACCGGACTGGTTGGCCCAGGCCTCGCACGGCCATGTGGACCTTGGTGCTCAGTCCGCCGCGCGAGCGTCCAAGGGCTTGATCTTCAGACCCCCCTTTTTGGCCCCGCTAGCGTGCTGGTGGGCGCGGACGATGGTGGAGTCTATGATCAGGTATTCGAAGTCTGGATCGCCCGACATCGCCTCGAAGATCCGCCGCCAGACGCCCTTCTGGCTCCAGCGACTGAACCGCCGGAAGGCGCTATTCCAATCGCCGAACACCTCGGGCAGATCGCGCCAGGGCGAGCCCGTCCTCACGATCCACAACACGCCCTCGACGAACATCCGGTTGTCGCGGCCGGTCGAGCCCTTCTGGTCAGGACGCCCGATGATCAGGCCAGACATCCGGTCCCAATCAGCGTCACTCAGCACCAAACGATCCATCACACCCAAGACCGCCTCCCAAAAGACAGTCTTGAATCACGCTTCGCACCCTTCGGGAATCCCTAGAGTCCACAGCTCCTAGAGCGCGTTCCGAAAAGTGGGAACCGGTTTTCGGAATGAAACGCGCGTGAAAACAAGAGTCTAGAGCGGGTGAGCTGATTCCATCAGATCACCCGCCCTAGCCCCGCCGCGCCATCCACTGCGCCCGCGTCTGACCCCAGATGTCGATGGGGTGATCCTCATAGGGCGCCGGCATCCGGCCAGGTCCGCGATTGATCGAGCCCAGCCGCTCGGCCACCTTCTGCGAGGGCGTGTTGTCCGGGTCGATACAGTGGATCACCTCGTCCCAGCCCAGCACGTCAAAGGCCCAGTCGATGGTCGCTGCAGCGGCCTCGACGGCATAGCCTTTGCCCCAGGCGTCGCGGGTCAGGCCCCAGCCGACCTCGGTTCCCGGCCAGTCCTCCGGCTGCCAGGGTCCGACCCGGCCCAGCCAACGGCCGCTGTCCTTTTCGATCAGCGAGAACATGCCAAAGCCGTTGATCGCCCACGAGCCGGCCATCGAGGCCATGCCCCGCCAGGCGCTGGATCGCGGCTGCACGCCGCCGATGAAGCGGGCGGTGTCGGCGTCGGCCATCATCTGCGCCCAGCCATCCAGGTCTTCGCTGGCGGTCGGGCGCAGGATCAGGCGGGCGGTTTCCAGAACCGGTCCAGGGGCAACAGCCATCTCGGATCCTCCCTCTACAGAACACAGGCCGCGAGGCCGTCGCGACGGACGGTCCCCGAAGCAGCGCCGATCTTGCGGGCCCGTTTTTTCACATACTTGCCCGGCTTGACCACCTTCCACTTAAGGGGGCTGGGCAGGATGGCGGCCAGGCGGGCGGCCTGGGGTCCGGTCAGCTTGTCGGCCCCGACTCCGAAATATCGCCGGGAAGCCGATTCCGCGCCGTACAGGCCCGGCCCAAACTCGATGGAGTTCAGATAGACCTCCATGATCCGCTTCTTGCCCCAGCCGATTTCGATCAGCACCGTGAACCAGGCCTCCAGGCCCTTGCGGACATAGGAGCGGCCCGGCCACAGGAAGACGTTCTTGGCGGTCTGCTGGCTGATGGTCGACCCACCGCGGACCTTGCCGCCCTTCTCGTTGTTCTCATAAGCCTTCTGCAGGGCATCGAAGTCAAAGCCGTGGTGGTCGCAGAACTTGGCGTCCTCGGCGGCGATCAGGGCGCGCGGCAGGGCGGGCGAGACATCGTCGATCGGCCGCCAGCGATGGTCCAGCCCCTTGCCCTCAGCGGCGCGGATCAGCATCAGCGGCGTCACCGGCGGCGGCACGAAACGGAACACCAGCACCGCCACGATGGGCCCGGCCACCAGCACGATGAACAGGGCCAGAAAGATGTTGCGCAACAGCCGCACGGATCGCCCCCAAACAGCCAAAACCGACTTGTCTTGACCCAACGTGCAGATGCTAACCACAGGAACCGCATCTGTCGCGGGACTTAAGGCCTGGGCCAAGGAGCGCAACATGAACGTTGTCGACGCCGTCAATCGCCGCCTGTCGGTGCGCGCCTTCAAGCCCGATCCGGTGGACGCCGGCCTGCTACGCGAGCTGCTCGAAACCTCGGCCCGCGCCCCGTCAGGCGGCAATCTCCAGCCCTGGCGGGTGCAGGCCATTGCCGGCGAGCCCCTGGCAGCGCTGAAGGCCACCATGGCCAGCCGCCTGGGCGCGCCCGACACCCCCGAATATGACATCTATCCGGCCAATCTGTGGGACCCGCTGCGCACCCGCCGCTATCAGGTCGGCGAGGATCTTTATGGTGCCCTGGGCATCCCCCGCGAGGACAAGCCCGCCCGCCTGATGCAGTTCGCCCGCAACGGCGACGGGTTTGGCGCCCCGGTGCTGCTGTTCTTCTCGGTCGACCGCCGCTGCGGCCCGCCGCAATGGAGCGACATCGGCATGTTCATGCAGACCCTGATGCTGCTGGCGGTCGAGAAGGGCCTGGACACCTGCGCCCAGGAGTTCTGGGCCCACTATCACCAGATCGTCCACGACCACATCGGCCTGCCCGAAGGCCACATGCTGTTTTGCGGCATGGCCCTGGGCTATCGCGACGAGACCGCCCCGGTGAACAACTGGCGCTCACGCCGGGACGATTTCGAGGCCTGGGGCGAGCTGAAGGGATTCTGAGAGCCGCTTACCCGATCGCGTAGAACAGCAGCGCCACGCCGCCGAACACATAGGCCAGCCAGGTGCAGATCATACCGGCGGCGCGCGGGATCGAGGCACCGCCGCTGTTGGACAGGCCGATCGCGTGGGTCAATCGGCCGGCGAACAGCAGCAGCCCCACCACATGAATCGCCAGGGGTGCCGCGCCGACCAGGGCCAGAACCATGATGGCCGCCAGACCCGCCGGCACATATTCACTGGCGTTGCCAAAGGCGCGGATGGCCCGGGCCAGCTCTGGAATGCCCTCGTCGCCCAGAGCGACCTTGTGCTTCTGGCGCAGGCGCACGACCAGCAGCGACAGGGTCAGCATCAGAAAAACATGCAGACCAACCCAGAGAGCGGCGGCGTGACCAGAGGCGATGGTGTCCATGGATACCCTTCAGAGCGGCAAGACGAGCCGCATATGGGCCAGTCTTGCGCCGGTCTGGCAACCGCTATCGTCGGCCAGGCGACAAAGCCGCCCTTCGATCTACTTTCCCCGAGCGATCGGATACAGCAGGTGGCGATCATCGTAAAAGGGCGTGCGACGATAGAACCAGGCCAGGCGCGCCTCGGGATCGGCGGCGAACTTCGGCTCGGCGGCCAGCTTGGCCTCGAACGCGGCCTTCAGCGCGGGATCGGCCGCCAGCATCTTCTCGGCCAGGGGCGCGATGGCGTAGGGCTCGATATATTCGACGCGGCTGAGCACTTCGGGGATCATGCCCCAGGCGAAAAAGCTCTCGCTCGACTGCGGTTCCAGCAGCAGGATCGCCAGGTCGCCCAGCGGCTGGTCCGTCGGCACCCGCACCGAGCCGACCGGGAAGGTCCAGTCGCGGGCCTCGGTCTTCACCTGGGTGACCGTGATCTGAACATGGCCCTCATTGGCGCGACCAGCCAGCTTGGGATCGGTCAGGCGCAGCATCTCGACGGGCAGGGTCTGGGTTGAGGCGAGAGGCTCCACGGCAATCCCGTGCAGCTTCAGCCGGTCAATGAGGTCCTTGCGATAGCTCGGCACATAATAGGCGGTCGGCCGCTTCAGGGTCAGGGTCGGGTGCGACCCATAGAAGGGCAAGGCCCAGGGCTTGGGATCGGCCTTGCCCAGCCAGCGCACCTCGGAGCGGCCCGAGGCGGGGCTGTCATAGGTCTCGTAGAGGATGCCCTTGAAGGCGCGGGTGGCGGTCGGCTTGTCGTCGGCGACAAAATTGGCCAGCACCTGCGCCGGGCGCAAGGCGCGGTCCTCATCAATGGCGGCGCGCAGGGACGTTCCCTTGTCGGCCAGCAGTTTCAGCGCCGTTTCGAGGAACACATAGGTTCCCAGCACCCGCTGGGCATGGGGCTTGAGGCTATGGTTTTCGATCAGGATGGTCGGGATATGGGCCGCCGCGCCCCAGCCGTTCGAATAGCGCTCGCCCAGGCCGCCGTCCGACAGACCCGCCTTGGGATCGTGCTCGTCGATACCGAACACCAGCTCGCCCGGGATGTGGCCCTCGGCCTCAAGGCTCTTGTTCATCGCCGGCTTGAACGTGGCGTCCAGCCAGCGGGCGATGGCCGGCGAGCGCGACCAGACGCCGTCCTCGCCATTGAAGCCGTAGGTCACGTCGTACTGGTAATCCATGCCGTCAGTGACGTGGATATCGACATAGAGGTCGGGCCGGTATTTCGCGTGCAGGGCCTTCAGAGCCTGCATCTCCGGCTGATCCAGCTTGAGAAAGTCGCGATTGAGGTTCTGGTTGGTCGCGGTGTTGCGCCAGCCCTGGATGCGAGGTCCGCGCTGGTTGGGACGGCTATAGGCCGATGCGCGTTCATGGCCGTCGACGCTGAGGATCGGGATCAGGATCAGGTTGACCTTGTCGAGCAGGCCGCCCTTGCCGTTGAAGGCGATGTCGCGCAGCAGCATCATGCCCGCGTCCTTGCCGTCGATCTCGCCCGGATGGATGCCGGCCTGGGCCAGCAGCAAAGGCTTCCGGGGATCGAGCTTTGCGCCGTCCTTGCTGGCGATCACCGCATAGATCTCGCGCCCCTCGGGCGAGACGCCGAAGGGCTCGATGCGGATCAGGGGACTGGCGGCGTCCAGCCGGTCGAACCACTGGCGGGTGTCGACATAGTTGGGGCTGAAATCATGGCCCGGATCCGCCTCGAACGCCGTCACCCAGGGATCGGCCCTGTCGCGGATCAACGCCTGGCTGGCGCCCTGCCAGGACGGGGCCGGCGGCAGAAAAGCTTCGTCCCAAGGGGCTTTGGCGGGCGGAGGGGTCTGGGACATGGCGAGACTCGGCGACAGGGCGGCCAGGGCCGCGAACAGAACGATACTTCGCATCATGACGTCCTCCCGCAGATGCGCCCCGGCGGCAAGTCCGGCCGCTGTGAATGCAGCCTCGCCAACGCAGCAGGCTGGAGGGTCTTGCCCCCAACATAGGGCGCACCATCGACGGTGTCGCGTCCGGCGAGTCGTCATCCCGCCTGCGGCAAGCCCGGAACCGGCACCCAGGCCCGGATCGATACCTCCGGCGACAGCATCTGACAAAGCCAAGGTTTGTCTGGGCGAGGATTTGTCCTAAACCGCCAGCATGACTCTCGATTGCCGCCTCTATCTGATCACCCCGCCGGCGCTCGCCGACCTCGACGCCTTCTGCCGCGACCTGGCCCGGGCCCTGGAAGGCGGCGACGTGGCCGCCTTGCAGGTCAGACTCAAGGACGCGTCCGACGACGCCGTCGCAGCGGCGGTGGCGGCGCTGGCGCCGATCGCCCGGGCGCGCGACGTGGCCCTGATCCTCAATGACCGCCCCGATCTGGCCGCGCGGCTGGACTGCGACGGCGTGCATGTGGGCCAGGGCGACATGACCTGCGCCGCGGCCCGCAAGCTGATGGGCAAGGACCGGATGATCGGCGTCACCTGCCATGACAGCCGCCACCTGGCCATGGAAGCCGCCGAGGCGGGCGCGGACTATGTAGCCTTCGGGGCCTTCTATCCGACCACGACCAAGGACGCCCCGACCACCGCCGATCCCGAGATCCTGTCGATCTGGCAGGAAACGATGGAGATCCCCTCGGTGGCCATCGGCGGGATCACGGCTGACAACGCCGCGCCGCTGGCGACGGCCGGCGCGGATTTCCTGGCCGTCTCGGCCGGGGTCTGGGCCTATCCGCAAGGACCGGACGCCGCGGTCGCGGCGCTGAACGCCGCCATTGCCAAAGGCCTGGCCGCGCGCGGAGTCTGATCAACATATTGCGGGCCCGGCGCGACGGGCATAGCGTCACCGTAACGATAAGATACGGGAGGCGACGCGATGTTCCATCGACTCGTGCTGTGTGTGCTTAGCGTAACGGCCCTGACTACGGCGACCGCCGCCCGGGCCGAGACCTGGAAACTCGCGCCGGGCGAGACCAAGACCTATTACGATCAGGACTTCCTGCGGGTCGACGCCAAGTCGGGCCTGGTCGTCGTGCGCATCGCCGAGGGCAAACCCGACGGCCCCTACAGCGGATGGCCCGCCAGCAAGGGGCCGATCATGATCTTCGCCCTCGACTGCGCCGCCAACCGCTGGATGGACCTGGGCATGGACTTCACCGGCGACAAGAGTCTCGGCAAGGGCTGGCGCAACGAAGACAAGATCGAGGACATCAGCGGCGCGGTCGGCGGAGCCGGCAAGCTGGCCTGCGAGACCCGCGACAGCCTGCCCAAGGTTGATCTGCCCTGATCCAGCCCTAAGCCTTCGCCGCCATGGCCCGGCACGCTTCGTGCCGGAAGCAGGTCACCAGGTGGTCATTGACCAGGCCGGTGGCTTGCATGAAGGCATAGACGATCACCGGGCCGCAGAACTTGAAGCCCCGCGCCTTCAGGGCCTTGGCCATGTCGACGGCCAAGGGCGTCTGGGCTGGAACCTGGGCACCGACCTCCCAGGCGTTCTGGATCGGCGCCCCGCCGACCATGCCCCAGAGCAGGTCGCCCAGGTCTTCGCCCCGCTCGCGCATGTCCAGATAGATCCGCGCCCCGTTGATCGCCGCGTCGATCTTGGCGTTGGAGCGGATAATGCCGGCGTCGGCCATAAGCCGGGCGCGATCCGCCTCGCCAAAGCGCGCCACCTTTTCGGGATCGAAATCGGCGAAGGCGGCGCGGAAGCCGTCGCGCTTGCGCAGGATGGTGATCCACGACAGGCCGGCCTGGAACCCGTCGAGCACCAGCTTTTCCCACAGGGCGCGGGAGTCGTACTCCGGCACGCCCCATTCGGTGTCGTGATAGGCCTCATAGACGGGGTCACCCGCCATGCCCCGCCATGTGCAACGTTGGATCTCGCTCATGGGATGGAGCTTGGCTGATTGGATCGGCGATTTCCAGAACTTTTCGTGAACAGACCGTAACGGTCCGTTTCGGCACCCGCCACCCGGACAGCCTCTGGGAGGCTGCCGGGGCTTTGACCTCAGGTTCGAAGGGGAGTTCTACCCCGCCAGAAAGGTCTCGACCTCGGCCTGGAACCTGACCGGCTGGTCGACCATGATGAAGTGGGCCGTGTCGTCGATACGGACCAGCTTTACGCCCTTCAGCGGGGCGTAGGCGGCGGCGTACCAGCCGTCGAAGGCGGACGCCGGGACCGGCAGGGTCTTGTTGACGGCGTAGAGGACCGTGGTTGGCGCGCTGATCTTTCCGAGTTCGGGCGTCAGATCGGTGATGAGGAGCTCCTCCATTGACCGGCCGGCCACGTCGCGGTCGCTGGCCAACGACTGATCGACCAGCGTCTTGCGGGCAGATTGCGTCATTACCATCGTAACGATGACCTGGTTCTGCTGGGCGACGAACTGATCGGTGGGGGCGTTGGTGATCCGATCGCGAATGGCCGCCGCCTGCTTGGCCACGGTCTCGGCCGTCGCGGTCGGGCCGAAATAGGCTACGGCCAGCTTGGGGAACATGTCGACGACCATCAGCCGGCCCACTCGGCCGGGGTGACGGGCGGCCAGCATCATACCGATCGTGCCGCCCATCGAGTGACCGATCACAGCGGGCCTGTTCAGCCCCTTGGCCTGGATATAGCCGGCCAGGCCTTCGGCGACGCCGGCCACCACCTCGCCGGTGGCGTTGCCGGCCACCGGCGCGCCTGCAAAGCCTGCCACCTGTACGACGTGGACGCGAAAGCGGCCCTCCAGCGCCCGGGCGGTGGGCGCCCAGATCTCGGCCGAAGACGACAGGCCCGGGATCAGGATCACGTCCGGTCCCTGGCCGCGCACCTGGACGGTGAACCGGGCAGCGTCGGTCTGGGCCAGGGCCGGACCGGCACCCAGGATCGGGCCGGCCGCCAGCAGGGCAGCGATCAAGGCACCGCGGCCCAGGATGTCACGACGGTTCATTGCAGGCCCGCTCCACCAAATCGGGACCATACCGCCCCCATACTTTAAAATATAAAGTACTTTTGCGTAAACTGCAAGCCTTAGCCTTCAGCCATCCAGAACGGGCGATCAACACTGACCGGACGACCGTCGACGGCTAATCCCGCACCCTCAATGCGGTCCAGCCGCAGCGCCGCCATCGCCCTGCCCCCGCGCCCCGAGAGCACCTCGCCGGCGCGGAGCTCGCCCGCCAGGATCTCGGCGCCGAAGGCTGGCGGCGGGCCGTCGAAGATGATCGGCAGCATGCGGGTCTTGATCGTCCCGCGCCGTTTCATGCGGCTGGTGGTCTCCTGGCCGACAAAACAGCCCTTCTTGAAGTCGATGCCGTTCAGCAGATCGAAATTGGCCTCGATGGGATAGGTCTTGTCGCTAAGCCAGTCGGCGGGGCCGGGCACGCCCAGCGCCAGGCGGTGAGCGTCATAGGTGTCTTCGTCGGCGTTTGCCGCGACCGCGACGCCATAGGCTCGCGATCCCAGGGCCGTCAGTCGCGGGTCGCGATAGAAGCCCTCGTCCGCCGTCTGGGCCTTATCGGACGGAAAGACCGCGACCACCGAAAGGTCGCTGGCGGTCAGCTCCACCTTGGCCCGCAGGCGATACATCGTCAGGCGCGTCAGGATGGCGTCGCGGTGCTCGGCCGCCACGTCCAGCAGGGCGCCGCCCTCGACCCCCGCGATAAAAAGGTCATACAGCAACCGGCCCTGAGGCGTGAGGATCGCGCCAAACCGCAGCTTGCCCACCATCAGGGTCTCGACATCCTGGGTGATCAGGCCCTGCAGGAAGGTGCGCCAGTCAGGGCCGCTGACGGCGATGACGGCGCGGCTGGTCAGGGGAGCGATCAGGGTCTGGGTCATGACGTCCATGTGGCGTGCGACAGCGTGTCGCGCCAGAGGGGAAGTTTACGGAAACTTGAGCAGTCATCGCGGGATGCGCCGACGCGCCGCCTGCCCTATACAAGGACGGATGACACAGCGGGCCTTCCCGATTCTCTTCATCACCGCCACGCGGATCGGCGACGCCGTGCTCTCGTCCGGCCTTATCCGCATGCTGGCCGACGAAATCCCCAATGCCCGCTTCACGATCGTGGCTGGTCCCTTGGCCGCGCCGCTATTCGCCCACGTGCCCGGCCTTGACCGGGTGATCGTAATGGAAAAAGGCAAGGGCAAGGGTCACTGGTTCAAGCTGTGGAACCAGGTGCGCCACAAGAAGTGGAGCCTGGTGGTCGATCTGCGCGGCAGCGCGACCGCCTATTTCCTGCGCCGCGACAAGCGGGCCATCTGGAAAAAGACGCCCGGCGAGATCGTTCACAAGGTGATCGACGCGGCTCGCGTGCTGAAGCTGGAGGGCGATCCTCCCGCGCCGCATCTCTACATCACGCCCGAGGTCCAGGCCCTG
Organism: Caulobacter sp. AVps18; assembly: GCF_058681425.1. Lineage (NCBI taxonomy): Bacteria > Pseudomonadati > Pseudomonadota > Alphaproteobacteria > Caulobacterales > Caulobacteraceae > Caulobacter > Caulobacter sp. AVps18. The sequence continues at coordinate 1,558,770 of NZ_CM178737.1, read as the reverse complement.
GCCGACCAGATGCTGGCCCCGCGAAAGGGCGAGATTGCAGGTCCGCTGCTGGCCATGGGTCCTGCCGCCAACTGGGTGGGCAAGGTCTGGCCCATCGAGCGCTTCGCCCAGACAGCCGGCCAGCTCCTGGGACCAGACGGCCCGATGGCCGGTGGCCGCCTGCTGATCCTAGGCGGGCCGGAGGACACCCGCATGGTCGAGGAACTGCGCATGGCCAGCGCGCGCGGCCGCTGCGTGGATCTGACCGGCAAGGTCGATCTGCTGACCGCCTATGCCTGCCTGAAACGCGCCGACCTGTTCATCGGCAATGACAGCGGCCTGATGCACATCGCCGCCGCCGCCGGGACGCCCACCGTCGGCCTGTTCGGTCCCTCTGATGAGCGTCGCTACGCCCCCTGGGGACCGCTGACCCGGTCGGTGCGGGGGCCGCGCACCCTTGAGCAGTTCCGCGCTGTCGATCCCGACTTTTCTCAAGCCATCCGGCACATGAGCGACCTGCCCGTCACGACCGTGGTCAAGGCGGCCAAGGCGCTTTTGGCGGAAGCATGGGCAGGGAAGGCCGAGACGGCAAAGGGTCCCGACGCCCCGGCGGAGCCGACCGACCCCGTCGAGGACGCCGCCCCGCTCGACCTGACCTGACCCTCTGCGACAAAGGCAACACCCATGAAGCCGATCCTGGCGCTGTGCGCCCTGCTGAGCCTGGCGGCGGCCCCCGCTGCAGCGGTCGCCCAGACCCCCGCCGACCAGTTCTTCGCCCGCCTCAGCCAAATCTGCGGCCAGACCTTTACCGGCCAGGTGGTCGCAGGCGACGCCGTTGACGATGCGTTCCGCAAGGCCCGGCTGGTCATGACGGTTGCGCGCTGCGACGCACGCGAGATCCGCATCCCGTTCCAAGTGGGCGAAGATCGCTCTCGCACCTGGGTCATCACCCGGCTGGACGACGGGCGGCTTCGCCTCAAGCACGATCACCGGCACGCCGACGGGACCGAAGACGCCCTCTCGCAATATGGCGGCGAGACCACCGAGCCCGGCTCAGACACCCTTCAGCGCTTCCCCGTGGACGCTGAGTCACAGGCGCTGTTCACCCGCCTTGACCGTGCGGTGTCCAACACCAATGTCTGGTCCCTGGGCGCGAGCGACGGCGTCTTCACCTATGAACTGTCGCGCCCCGGTCGCCTGTTCCGCGTCGCCTTCGACCTGAAAAGGCCACCCCCCGCGCCTTGAGGTCAACCGCAACGGTTGCCGATCACCGGCCGGGATCATGGATCGCGCCAATCGTAGGAGCGATCCCATCACCCAGACCGTCAACCTGACAGGGCGTGGTGGCGAGGTGGTCAGCGACCACGCCGCCCAGATTGCGCCGAAGCCAGCCGCCTATTGCGTCGCCACCAGCTGCTCGGCCGTCGACAGGTCGACGCTGACCAGCTGACTCACGCCGCGCTCCCCCATGGTCACGCCGAACAGCCGGTCCATACGGCTCATGGTCACCGGATTGTGGGTGATGGCGATGAACCGCGTCTGGGTGCGGCGGCGCATTTCGTCGAGCATGTTGCAGTAGCGGTCGACATTGGCGTCATCCAGCGGCGCGTCCACCTCGTCCAGCACGCAGATCGGGGCGGGGTTGGCCAGGAAGACGCCAAAGATCAGGGCGCTGGCGGTCAGGGCCTGCTCGCCGCCGCTCATCAGGCTCATCGAGGCCATGCGCTTGCCGGGCGGGCAGGCATAGATCTCCAGACCGGCCTCCAGCGGATCGTCGTTCTCGACCAGCCGCAGCTCGGCCTGCCCGCCGCCGAACAGGGCCTGGAACAGGGTCTGGAAGTGGCCGTTGATCACTTCGAAGGCGGCCAGCAGGCGCTCGCGCCCCTCGGCGTTCAGCTCTTCGATCCCGGCCCGCAGCTTGCCCACGGCGCCCGACAGGTCGGCCCGCTCGGTGCGCATGACCTCAAGGCGCGCGGCATATTCCTGGGCCTCCTCCTCGGCCCGCAGATTAACCGGGCCGATGGCGTCGCGTTCGCGTTCCAGGGCCAGCAGGTGGGCCTCGACGCCGGCGGCGTCCTTGGGCACGGCCACGGCCTCGCCGGCCACGTGGCGGCCCAGCTCCTCGGGCTCCATCCGTACCGACTCGCGGATCGAGCCGGCGATCTCGGCAAAGCGGGCGCGGGCCCCGTCCAGATGGGCCACCAGGGCGGCACGGCGCTCGCGGGCCTCGCCGGCGGCCTGGTCGGCGGCGCGGGCGGCGCGGTCGGCGTGCAGGCGAGCGGTCTCGGCGGCCTCCAGGGCATCGCTGGCCCTGGCGCGCCGGGCCTCGGCGGCGGCGAACTCGTCTAGAAGGACCAGCAGTTTCTGCTTGAGGGCGTCGGGTGCCTCGCGGGCGGCCTCCAGGGCGGCGGCGGCCTTGACGCGGTCGGCATCGAGGGCTTCGGAGCGCTTGGCCGCGCCGTCGGCGCGCCTGGCCCAGTCGCCGCGATCCCGCTCCAAGCCCTCCAGCCGGCGCTGTCGGCCGGCCCGCTCGCGGGTTTCAACATCCAGAGCGGTGCGGGCCGCGCCGGCCGCTTCGCGAGCGGCGGCGGCGGCCTGGCGGGCCTGCGTCAACTGCGGGGCCAGATCAGCCGCGCCGCCCATACCGGCCTGCTCGGCGCGAACGGCGGTAAGGGCCGCCTCGACCTCGGCATGTTCGGCCTGGAAACGGGCTATGGTCTCGTCCAGCGACTGGGCCCGGGCGGCCCGCAGGGCGGCGGCGCGCTCGAACTGGGCCACCGCGTCACGGGCCCCGGCCAGCAGGCGCTCGGCGTCCGGCGGTCCCCGGCGCCTGTCGCGAAGGGCGTCTTCGGCGGCCCGCAGCCGGTCGGACGCCGACTTCAGGGCGGCCGCCGTGGCCTCGGCGCGCGGGGCGGTGATGTCGATCTCGGCCTCGACCTCAGCCAGGCGGGTGCGCTGCTCCAGCCGCACCGCAGCCGGCCGAGGCGCATCGGCCCGGGCCACAAAGCCGTCCCAGCGCCACAGGTCGCCCTCGCGGGAGACCAGCCGCATGCCCGGCTGCAGGGCCTTTTGCAGGCGCTCGCCATCGGCCCGCTCGACCACCGCCACGAAGGCCAGGCGCGCCGCCAGTTCCGGCGGGGCCTTGACCAGCGGGGCCAGAGGCTGGGCGCCTTCAGGCCACATCGGTGCCGCCGCATCCGCGCCGCCCCAATAGGACAGGGCGCGGGCATCGAGCGCCGCGTCAAGGTCATCGCCCAGGGCCGCAGCCAGGGCGGCCCCATAGCCCTTGTCGGGCGAGACGGCGTCCAGGGCCGGGGCATGGCCGCTCTTGCCGCGCGGCGCGGTCAGCTGGGCCAGGCCCCGGGCCTCGGTCTTCAGTCGGCCCAGTTGATCCTCAAGGCTGCGGGCCAGCTGGCGGGCCATCGCCTCCTGCTCGGCCGCCTTGCCGCGTTCGGCTTCGGCGGTCTCAAGCGCGGCGCGGGCGGCGGTCAGGGCGGCCTGAGCATTGTCCAGCCGCTGGCGGGCGTCGGCGGCGGCTGGATCGGTCTCGGGCCCAAGGGCCGCGCGCTCGGCCTTCGCCTGATCCAGCGCCCGCACGGTGCGGGCCAAGCGCCCTTCAGCATCCGCCAGGCGAGCGGCGGCGGCGCGGGCCCTGGCCTCCTCGGCGGCGGCGCGTGCGGCCAGCTGTTCGACCACGGCTTCCGCGTCGGCGCGGGCCTCTTCGGCCGCCCTGGCGGCGGCGGCCAGTTCGGGACCCCGTTCCGGCGCGGCGGCGACCAGAGCCTTGATCTCGGCCAGTTCGGGCTCGATGCGCGCCAGGGCGGCCACAGCATCGTCACGGGCCTGGGCCTCGCGGGTCCGGTCATCGTCAATGCGGGCCAGGTCGGCCGAAAGGCGCTGGAATTCGGCGACGGCGGCGTCGGCCTCGCGCTCGGCCCGGTCCTTCTGGATGGCCAGCTGGCCCAGCACCGCCTGGGCGATGGCGGCCTCTTCGCGCAGCGGCGGCATGGCGGCCTCGGCCCGCGTGATCTCCACCTGGGCGGCGGCGGCGGCGCGGGCTGTGTCTTCGACAGTTCGCGCAGCCTCAGTGGCCTCACCTTGCGTGCGATTAAGCGTATCGCGGGCCTCGCTCCAGCGGGCGAACAGTACCGCGCCCTGCACAGCGCGGATCTCGGACGACAGACGCTTGTATTTTTCAGCCTGCCGCGCTTCGCGCCGCAACCGGTTCAGCGCCGTCTCCAGCTCGCGCGCTACGTCCTCAAGTCGCGACAGATTGGTCTCGGCGGCCCGCAGGCGCAGCTCCGCCTCATGGCGACGGGTGTGCAAGCCCGAGACCCCGGCGGCCTCTTCCAGGATGCGGCGGCGGTTCTGGGGCTTGGCGCCGATCAGCTCGCTGATCTGACCCTGACGCACCAGGGCAGGTGAATTGGCCCCGGTCGAGGCGTCGGCGAACAGCAGCTGAACGTCGCGAGCCCGCACCTCGCGGCCATTGATGCGATAGGTCGAGCCCTCGCCCCGGTCGATGCGGCGCACCACCTCCAGCACGGGATCGTCATTGAACTGGGCCGGCGCGGTGCGGTCGGCATTGTCGATGGTCAGGGTGACGTCGGCGTGGTTGCGGGCGGGGCGATTGCCACTGCCGGCGAAGATCACGTCGTCCATGCCGCCGGCCCGCATGGCCTTGGCCGAATTGGCCCCCATCACCCAGCGCAGGGCTTCCAGCAGGTTGGACTTGCCACAACCATTGGGACCGACAATGCCCGTCAGGCCAGGCTCAATCCGAAACTCGGTCGGCTCGACGAAGGACTTGAAGCCCGTAAGGCGAAGGCGCTGAAACTGCACGGAGGCGGCCCCTCCCGCCTCAGCCCTTGGCCGGAACGGCCAGGGCCTTTTTCAGAACGTCGATCGTGACCTCGCCCTGCAGACGACGGCCATCCAGGATGAAGGTCGGGGTGCCCTGCACGCCATCGCGCAGGGCCGCGGTCTCGACCCGCTTGTTCAGCTCGGCCAGGGCGGCCTGGTCCTGAAGCGCGGCGGTGAACTGGGCCTCGGTCAGGCCAAATGTCTTGCCGATCGCGAGCAGGCCCTCCCAAAGCTCACCGCTCTGGAAGATGGCCGACTGCCGAGCGAACACCATGTCGAGCACGGCGAAATAGCGCGCCGCCCCCACCCGGCGGGCCAGCAAAAAGGCCGCCGCCGCGAACTCGACCGGCCCGGTCAGGAACTCGCGGAACACCAGTCGCACCTTGCCGGTGTCGATATAGGTCTTGCGGATCGCCGGCAGGTCATGAGTCCACCAGTGACCACAGCCGGGGCAGGAGGGCGAGGCGAAAACCACCAGCTGGGCCGGGGCCTTGGGCGAGCCCATCAGCATGTCGCCCGGCGCGGCCGGCAAGGGCGCAGCGCGCGCCGACGCCACCGGCGCGGCCGCAAGGGCCAGGCCAGAAGCGATCAGCGCGCGACGGTCGAAAGTCAAAGCGGCCCGCCCCTACTTGGAGGCTTCAGCAATGGCGACGTCTAGCTCGGCCAGGCTGCGTTCGCCGCCCTCGGCCGCGCCCACCTTCTTGCCGTTGACGACGAAGGTGGGGGTGCCCTGGATGTCCTGTTCGCGGCTGTATTTTTCGATGCGGTCGTTCATGGCCTTGAGCGCCTTTTCGTCGGTGACGCAGGCGTTGAACTTGGCCTCGTCCATGCCGGCGGCCTGGGCTACGCGCAGCAGAACTTCGCGGTACTGGCCGGTGGTGAACATCTCTTCCTGGCTGCGATAGACCGAGTCCACCACCTGGAAATACTTGTCCTTGCCCGAGCAACGGGCCAGCAGGAAGGCGGCGGCGGCCACTTCGTTGGGCGGGGTCAGGACCTCGCGATAGACGTAATTGACCTTGCCGGTATCGACGTACTTCTTCTTGAAGTCGGGATAGACCTCCTCGTTCCAGCGGGCACAGTGGCTGCACGAGGCCGAGGCGTACTCGATGACCGTGATCTTGGACTTGGGATCGCCCAGGCTCATGTCTTCGGCGGTGACTGTATCCTTCTTGGCGCAGCCGGCGAGCGCGACGCCCAGGGTGGCGGTAAGGGCGGCGGCGGTCAGGAGCCGGCGGGTCAGCGGACGCATGATCGGTGTTCCTTGAAGCAAGAGCAGTGAAGTAAAGCGCGATTCTTTAGGCCGCGCGAAAGCGGCGGGCATAAGGCCTTGGCATGAGCGCAATCACGGCGGGGTTGTCAATCGGTGAGCAAGACAGGCTCATGGCGGTTCGTTGCGCAGCACCGCGCGCCCCAGTTTCAGCAGGGCGTCCTTCAGGCTGCCCTCGGGCTGGGCCGAAAGGCTGTCGCTGAGCTGGCGTTCCCGGGCGGCGTCGAGCGGCGGCTTGCGGCGCGGCTTCTGGACGACGGGCGCAGCGGTGTTCTTCAGCGGGCCCTGCACGATGCGCAGCCGGGTGACCACGCCCTTGCCCAGCAACATGTCGAGCCGGGCGGTGATCTGCGGCGCCTGGTGCTGGATCAGCGAGGCGACCGGGCCATCAACGCGCAGTTCCAGGGCTCCGCCCTCGCCATTGCGACCCTTGATGATGCGGACGGGCTCGGTGCGGCGGGCCAGGGGCTCGCCGACGATTTCCTTCCAGCGGGTCTGCAGGGCGCTGGGACCCTGGCCATGCTTGGCCTCCAGTGCCTTGAGCAGCGGGGCCAGGTTCTTGCCGGCCGGCGGCGGCGGCCGCATCGGCGGCCGGGTGCGACGCCGCGTGAGGATCGCAATGGCTTCTTCGGCGGTGGGCAGGGGGCGGCGGGCCATCAGGTCAGGCTAGCACGAGGCCCATCGCTTGCGGTAGGCGAGGCGCATGAAAGATCGCGACGCCCTCCGCAGCGCCCTGCTGTCCTGGTACGACCGACAGGCGCGCGACCTGGCCTGGCGGGTGGGCCCCGCCGACCGGCGCGAGGGCGTGCGCGGCGATCCCTACCGGGTCTGGCTGTCGGAGGTGATGCTGCAACAGACCACCGTGCCGCACGCCACGCCCTATTTCCTCAGCTTCACCCAGCGCTGGCCGACCGTCTCGGACCTCGCGGCGGTCGAGGATGGCGAGCTGATGGGAGCCTGGGCGGGGCTCGGCTACTACGCCCGTGCCCGCAACCTGCTGGCCTGCGCGCGTGCGGTGACGGTCGATCATGGCGGCGTCTTTCCTGATACCGAGGAGGGCCTACGCGCCCTGCCCGGCGTCGGCGCCTATACGGCGGCGGCCGTGGCGGCCATCGCCTTTGACCGGCCGGCCAATGTCGTCGACGGCAATGTCGAGCGGGTGATGGCGCGGCTGTTTGCGGTCGAGACCCCCGTGCCCGACGCCAAGCCGGAACTGAAGGCGCTGGCGGGCGACCTGGTCACGGCTGACCGTCCCGGCGACTGGGCCCAGGCCCTGATGGACCTTGGCGCAACCGTCTGCCGACCCAGGTCGCCGCTGTGCGATCTGTGCCCGATCTCGGCCTGGTGCGAAGGCCTCAAGACCGGCGCGCCAGGGACCTATCCGCGCAAGACCAAAAAGGCTGAGCGCCCCCGGCGCTATGGCGTGGCCTGGCTACTGACGCGCGGCGACGAGGTCGCTCTGGTTCGCCGCCCGCCTAAGGGCCTGCTAGGCGGCATGCTGGGCCTGCCGACCAGCGACTGGCGCAACGCTCCGTGGTCGGATGAGGAGGCGCTGGCTGTCGCGCCGGTGGTAGGCACCTGGCGCGACCGGGGCGCGGTCGAGCACGTCTTCACGCACTTCTCGCTGACCCTGCGGGTGTTCGCCGCGGAGGGCGACGGCGACTTCGTCTGGACAACGCCCGAGGGGCTGAGCGCTTTGCCCAGCGTGTTCCTGAAGGCGGCGTTGGCGGGCGAGCGGCTGATCTAGCGACGTGCGAACGCGGCCAAAGCATCAAGGAAGTCGTTGCCGAAAATCTTCAGCAAGAAGGCGGCGATCACCAAGATCACGGAGTAGGTCAGAGCCGACACGACGCCGATCATCACGTCCTTCCAAAGAGGGCGTCCACGCGCCAGAGCGTCGCGTTCTATAGCTGGCGTCTCATCTTCCAGCACGCTTTGGGCATAGCCCGACAAGGCGCTATCGGCGGTTTCGCGAAAGGCCTTGAGCGTCGTCGGCGTCCACTGGCGGGAAAAGCTTCGCAGTTCGGTCGCCGTCGGCGCGCGCCCTTCTCGGGCCTCATGACCCTGAAGCCATTCGCGCTTCGCCTGCTTGTAGAGCCCGTAGGCGATAAAGCCTTGAATGTCGTCTGATGCGCGGACCAACTGGTCGAAGACCGGATTGTAGTTGCTGGCCGCCAAAGACCCCGACCTACCGGCCAGCCAGCACGGACTTGGCCCGCGATAAGGCTCGCTCATGGGCGTCGCGGCTCAGGCTGACGACCTTGCTGCCATCCGGACGTTTAATCGTCCGCAGGACACTGCCGTTGCGGGCATCCTGGAAGGCGACGGGGCTGACGACCGCCTTTTCGCCGAAGAGTTTTCCAATCCGGATCATAAGGTGAACGCTCTCACTTCGCGCGGGATTGCGCAAGGTGAGGGCGCGAAAATAAGACCTCTAGTTCATCCCCGCCCGGACCTGGGCCCGCAGTACGTCGATCGGGGCCAGACCCGCGTCGGTCTTGAAGTGCCAATAGGTCCAGCCGTTGCAGGCCGGGGCCGATTGCACCAGAGCGCCGATCTTGTGAATCGAGCCCGACAGGTCGCCGACCGTGATCGAGCCATCGGCGCGAATCTTGGCCGCATGGGCGCCCTTGGAGCAGAACAGGGTGTCGCCGGGACTCAGAAGGCCGCTCTCGACGATGGTGCCGAACGGCACGCGCGGCTCGCTGCGCTTGGAGCCCATGACGTCCAGATCTTCCGGGGCGATCGGGATGACCTTGGCGATGCGGGCCTTGGCGTGCTCGATATACTCTGCCTCGCGCTCGATGCCCACGAAGCGGCGGCCCAGGCGCTTGGCGGCCGCGCCGGTGGTGCCGACCCCGAAGAACGGATCCAGGATCACGTCGCCCGGCTTGGTGGTCGACATGATCACCCGGTAAAGCAGGGCTTCCGGCTTCTGGGTCGGGTGGGCCTTGTTGCCGTCGGCGCCCTTGATGCGCTCCTCGCCGGTGCACAGCGGGATGGTCCAGTCCGAGCGCATCTGCACCTCGTCATTGGCCATCTTCAGGGCGTCGTAGTTGAAGGTGTAGCGCTTGGCGGCCTGGCTCTTGGAGGCCCAGATCAGGGTCTCGTGGGCGTTGGCGAAACGGGTGCCCTTGAAGTTGGGCATCGGGTTGGACTTGCGCCAGATGACGTCGTTGAGGATCCAGAAGCCCAGGTCCTGCACGGCCACGCCGACGCGGAAGATGTTGTGATAGCTGCCGATCACCCAGATGGCGCCGTCGTCCTTCAGCACTCGGCGGGCGGCCTTCAGCCATTCGCGGGTGAACTTGTCATAGGCCGCAAAGCTCTCGAACTGGTCCCAGTGGTCATCGACCGCGTCGACCTTGGAATTGTCGGGACGCAGCAGATCCCCGCCCAGCTGCAGGTTATAGGGCGGATCGGCAAAGATCAGGTCGACCGACTTCTCGGGCAGGGCGTTCATCGCCTCGATGCAGTCGCCCTGGATGATGGTTTCCGGCCCGAAGGTCATGTCGCGTCCTCAAGAAGTAGAGCGGAATCATGAGTCTTCCTGGTAAACGGCTCATTGAAATATGTGGTTAGCGAGAGATTAAGAGCCGCCTGAGGGCTGTTTACTTCCCTAGCGTCGCCCGCCCGATGCTCCCGGTTCAGGCGCCAGGCCCGCGACAGACGGGCCGCGCGATCCGGGAGAATGCCATGGAAAGCCCGCTCGACCGGCTGGATGCCAGCCGTCTCAGCCCCTTTTACCAGGATCATCATCTCGCCTGGCGCGACACCCTGCGCCGCTGGGTGGCGCGGGAGATCACCCCCTTCGTCGACGCCTGGGACGAGGCCGAGAGCTTTCCCCGCGAACTCTATCGCAAGGCCTCGGAGATCGGCCTGCTGGGGCTGGGATGGCCCGAGGAATACGGCGGCTCACCGTCCGACCCGTTCATGTCGATCATCACCAGTCAGGAGATGGCCCGCCACGGCGCGGGCGGCGTCAATGCCAGCCTGATGAGCCACGGCATCGGCCTGCCGCCGATCCGCACCCTGGGCTCTGAGGCCATGAAGGCGCGGGTCATTCCGCCCGTACTGGCCGGCGAGAAGATCTCGGCCCTGGCCATCACCGAGCCGTCGGGCGGATCGGACGTGGCCGCCCTGACCACCACGGCCCGCCGCGACGGCGACGACTATGTGGTCAACGGCGGCAAGACCTACATCACCAGCGGCATGCGGGCCGATTTCTACACCGTGGCGGTGCGGACCGGTGGCGAAGGCGCGGGCGGTATCTCGCTGCTGCTGATCGAGCGCGACCGCGAGGGCTTTGGCCGCACGCCGCTGAAGAAGCAGGGCTGGTGGGCGTCTGACACCGCCACCCTCTATTTCGATAATGTGCGCGTGCCGGTCGAAAACCTGATCGGGGCCGAGAACCAGGGCTTTGCCGGGATCATGCGCAACTTCAACAGCGAGCGGATCGGCATGACAGCCGGGGCCGTCGGCTTCTCGCGGGTCTGTCTGGAAGACGCCATCACCTGGGCCCGCGAGCGCAAGACCTTCGGCAAGCGCCTCGCCGACCACCAGGTGATCCGCCACAAGCTGGCCGACATGTACAAGCGTATCAGCGTCACCCAGGCCTGGCTCGAGACCCTGGCCTGGCGGATCCAGCAGGGCGAGCAGCCGATTGCCGAGATCGCCCTGCTCAAGGTCCAGGCCACCGAGACCCTGGAATACTGCGCCCGCGAAGCGATGCAGGTGATGGGCGGGGCCGGCTATATGCGCGGCAGCCGGGTCGAGCGCATCTATCGCGAGGTGCGGGTCAACGCCATCGGCGGCGGTTCGGAAGAGATCATGCGCGACCTGGCCGCGCGGCAGATGGGGATCTGAGCGGGCGGCTAGCTCTGGGCGAGCAGGGCCTTGATCGGAGCCCAGCTCAACCGGTGGATCGGCGAGGGGCCGAGCCGCTGAAGGGCCGCGACATGGACGGCGGCGTGATAGCCCTTGTGGCCGGCGAAGCCGTAGCCGGGATGGACAGCGTCCATCTCGACCATGATCCGGTCGCGGGCCTCCTTGGCCAGGATCGAGGCTGCGGCGATCGAGCACGACAGGGCGTCGCCCTTGACCACGGTCTGGATCGGGCACGGCAGGTCGAACCGGTAGTTGCCGTCGACCAGGGCGAAGGCCGGGGTCACCGCCAGGGCCTGCACCGCGCGGCGCATGGCCAGGCCCGTGGCCTTGAGGATGTTGGTCGCGTCGATCTCCTCGACGCTGGCAAGACCCACGCCCCAGGCGATGGCGGCCTCCTGGATCTCCAGCTCCAGCGCCGCCCGGGCCCGGGCGGTGAGCTTCTTGGAGTCGTTGAGGCCTTTGGGGATGCGGTTTGGATCGAGGATTACGGCCCCGGCGCTGACCGGTCCGGCCCAGGGGCCCCGTCCCGCCTCGTCGACACCGCAGACCAGGCAATGGCCACAGGCCAGTTCGAGGGACATGTCAGGACCAGTGCGCATGGGCGGTTCTTTAAGCGGATTTGCCGGGCCTGGGAATGCGAGGCTGCCCTCCGCAAAAGCCCTTAGGCGCCGCTGCGGATTTGCACCTCGCCCGCGATGCGACTAATCGGCTTTCCATGAGCACCACCGCCGATCTCGACGACAAGAAGGCCCGCGCCCGGGTCTGGTTTGAAACCCTGCGCGACCAGATCTGCGCCGCCTTCGAGACTCTCGAGGATGAAGCGCCCGCCGACCTCTATCCCGGCGATCCGGGCCGTTTCGTGCGTACGCCCTGGGACCGGGCGGCCGGCGGCGGCGGCGTCATGTCGATGATGAACGGGCGCCTGTTCGAGAAGGTCGGCGTCCATGTCTCGACGGTGTTCGGGACCTTCACGCCGGAAATGGCCAAGGGCATGCCGGGCGCCGACGAGGACCCGCGCTTCTTCGCCACCGGCATCAGCCTGATCGCCCACATGACCAATCCGCGCGTACCGGCCGTGCACATGAACACGCGCTTCATCGCCACGACGAAAACCTGGTTTGGCGGTGGCGGTGATCTGACACCGTTGCTGGGCTATCAGCGTCAGCAGGACTTCCCCGACGCCATCGACTTTCACGCCGCCTATCAGCGCGCCTGCGACGCCCACCACCCCGACTGGCACGCCAAGTACAAGGCCTGGTGCGACGAGTATTTCTTCCTGCCGCATCGCAATGAGCCGCGCGGCATCGGCGGCATCTTCTATGACCATCACAACAGCGGCGACTGGGACCGTGACTTCGCCTTCACCCAGGACGTGGGCAGGGCGTTCCTGGAAATCTACCCCACCCTGGTGCGTCGCCGAATGGGCGAGGCCTGGACCGCCGACGAGCGCGAGCAGCAACTGGTCCAGCGCGGGCGGTATGTGGAGTTCAACCTGCTCTACGACCGGGGCACGATGTTCGGGCTGAAGACCGGAGGCAATGTCGAGTCGATCCTCAGCTCAATGCCGCCGGCGGTGAAGTGGCCTTAGGGCCCTTTTTCACCAGTGCGCCGGGCCGCCCTGCAGAAACTGCGCGGCATAGGTCGCGACGCGGGCGTGCTGCGGGGTGGGGACTTCGGCCATCTTGCCTGGCGGAAAGTATGAGCCGTGGCCGTAGTTGTCGGTCTTGTCGATCTGCTCGCCCCGGATCGTAGCCTGCTCTGAGCGCGGCCATCGTGCGCCATGCCAGCCCAAGGCACCGCGGGATGCCGCGTCGTCATCGCCGAAGAACAGGTCGCCGGCCCAGTCCCCGATGCGATAGGCGGCCTTCAGAACCATGTCCCGCTTTGAGGCCAGATAGGTGAGTCCCTGGGCGTTGCTGACGCTGGCGTCATAGGGGCATTCCAGGCAGTCGTCGTCGGTGGCCGGCGCCGTGAGACAAACCCTACCTGCCTTGCGGTCCAGCCTCGCCGTCGCCTCCAGTGCAAGGCGGCCACCTAGGCTATGCGACAGAAAATGGATATCCCGCGCCCGTCGCAGCCAGGTGTCGGCATAGCGCGCCAGATGGCGACCGCCATTGACCGCATCGCGCCATTCGCCGGGATAGTTGATCGCCGGGATCAGAAAGTCGCCCGGCCAAAGCACGCCCACGACAACGAAATCACTGGGCAGCAAGGGCTTGAGCGCCGCTTCCAGTCGCGCGACCGAACGCAGGCCCCGCTCGTAGGAGACGTTGAAGCCATGAACCGCGAAGACCACGGACTTGTTGTCCAGACGCCCGGCGAAGTCCGCGTCCTTGAGAAGCTTCAGGGTCGGCTTGGCGACCAGCCCGTCCCCCTCCAGGGGATCGGGAACGTCACGCAGCCCGTAGCCCAGAGCGCCCTGCCGAAGGTTCAGATAGAGAGTCATCAGGCCAGACCCGTCACGGCCGGCGGGCAGTCTGCAGGGCCTTGGAGGCCGCCGTCAGGGCCGAGACCAGATCCTTGGCGATCGGCGCGACCGGCACGGCCAGAAGGCCGACCACGACCGCCGCACAGCCTGCCTGGTCTGATTGCAGGAATGTCCCGAAGTCGCCCTTGGCCACGCCTGAATCCTCCATGATCTTCTGGACCGCGACCGCCAGGATCACGGCCAGTACCCCGGCCAGCAGTCGCGACCAGTTGCGATAGGCCTGATCGGCCCGGTCAAAGGCGCCGTCCAGACGGGCCTCGATCGAGGCTTCAAGGCGGCCGATCAGGTTTACGTCGACCTGCTCAAGCTCCTCGCCCGTCGCAAGCTTCTCGGCCACCGCCTTCAAGCTTGTCTCATTCACACCGCCGTAGTGGGCGAGCCCCGGGGCCGTCTCCGCATTCAGCCCCAGGCGGATCATCGAGCGGATCACGCCGATCTGCTCGCCACGTGGGCGCCCATTGATCCAGTGGGCCAGAATGATCTTGCGCCAGTCTCCCCCCATGGCCACGGCCAGGGGCGCTTTCAGATTGTCGACCACCTTGGCCACAAAGGGAAAGCCGATCCAGGACACGCCACCAAAGGGCAGGGTCTTGAGGGCGTCCACCAGACTCATGGCCGTCAGGCCAAATGCTCCCGTCGCGCCGATGAAGGCGATCACCAGATTCAGGGATTCCATTGCACCCACCCGAGGACAGTGAAGGAACAGCGTTATCTCAAAATGCGGCCCATTTCAATGTTGGATTGCATTGCAGCTTCAACTGCACGTCATAAGGCTTGACTAGGATTCGGTCGCCTGCTGCAGGAACCGGCCGATCCACCCGGCAACGCGAGCGCGGTCGTTGGGTGCCTGCAGGGTGGCGATGGCGGCGTCGGCCTGGGCGTCGGTATAGCGCGTGCCGCGCCGCGCCTCGATCAGGGCTGCCGCATAGGCGGGGTCGAACTCGGGATGGACCTGCATCGAGATGGCTGTTGTGTCATAGGCCAGCACGCCGAACGGGGTGAAGGCGCTGCCCGCCAACACCTGCGCGCCGGGCGGCAAGGCCACCACCTGGTCCTGATGCGAAGCGGGGATAGCGATAGGCGCCGCCCCATCCATCCAGGGCGCGGCGGCGGCGACATCATAGCGATGCAGCCCCACGCCCCAGCCCTTGTCGGACTTGACCACCTGGCCGCCGAACGCCTGGGCCATGATCTGGTGACCGAAACACACCCCGACCAGCGGGACCCGGCCCTTGGCGGCGCGCAGGAAGTCCGACAGCGGTTCGATCCACGGCAGGGGATCATAGACGCCCACTGAAGAGCCGGTGATGATCCAGGCGTCCTGCTCGTCCGCCGCCTGCGGCAGATGGCCGGCCTGGACATCATAGGCACGATAGCTGTGAGCCGGACCCAGCAGGGTCTGGAACATCCCGCCATAGCGCCCGAAGCTCGCTTGCAGCGCTTCCGGCGGCTCGCCGGTTTCCAGCAGACCGACCCGCATCAATAGACCATGCCCTGGGCGACCGCCTTCAGCCGCTCGATGGCGCTGAACTTGTCCTCGATGAAGTCCTGGTCGATCCACCAGATCTCGATCTCGCGCATCACCTCGCCCACCATCGGCCCCTTGGGCACGCCGGCCTTCATCACCTCTTCGCCCGACAAGGGGAAGGTCGGCGGGGCCCAGGTCTCGGCCAGGGCCAGCAGGGCCCGCCACTGCGGCGCGGTGACCGGCCGCCCCGAAGCCGCCCAGGCCAGCTTCACCCGGTCGCAGAAGGTGCGCAGGCCCAGGGCATAGACCGCCCGGCGCGCCTCACGCGGGCTCATCCAACTGACGATGCGCGGCGAGGCGCCCACCGCATCAATCAACCGGTCGCGGACATTATTGGCCAGGCGCAGGCGCTCGGCCATCTGGCCGGCTACTGCCGGATCGCCAGGGATCAGCGAGGCCAGGCGCAGGTCGGGATCATTCTCGAACAGCTGCTCGGTCTCGATACTGACCAGGCTGTCGAAACAGGCCAGCGACTTGACGAAGGGCAGGGTCGAGCCCAGCACGCCGGTCGCCGCCATCAGCCGCAGGGCCGGACGGGGGTCCTCGGCCGCCAGCAGCTTCATCAGCTCCTTCTGGGTGCGCTCGGCGGCGCGGCCCGAGACCATGCCCTTGAGCGCCTTGCAGGCGGCCAGGGCCTTCTGGTCGGCCTCGCCCTTGCCGTACCAGGCGTGGAACCGGAAGAAGCGCAGGATACGCAGATAGTCCTCGCGGATGCGGGTCATGGGGTCGCCGACGAACACCACGCGCCCGGCCCTCGCGTCGGCCAGGCCCTCGCCGGTCGGGTCATAGACCCGCCCCTCGGCGTCGGCATAGAGGGCGTTGAAGCGGAAGTCGCGACGCTGGGCGTCCTGGTCCCAGTCCAGGCTGAAGGCCACCACGGCGCGGCGGCCGTCGGTGGACACGTCGCGGCGCAGGGTAGTGATCTCATAGGGCTTTCCGCCCGACAAAGCCGTGACGGTACCGTGGTCGACCCCGGTGGGAATGGCCCGCAGCCCGGCCCGCGACAGGGCGTCGATCACCTGGTCGGGGGTCAGGGTGGTGGCGATGTCGATGTCGTCGATGGGTTTGCCCATCAGGGTATTGCGCACGCAGCCGCCGACGAAACGGGCGCAGCCAGGGAAACCCTGGGCTTCCAGGGCAGCGATCACGGCGCGTGTCTCGGGCAGCGCCATCCAGGGCGGTATGCCGATCGATTCACCCTGCAACGTCAAACTCCAACCCTAACCGTCATGCCCTGGCGCGGGCGACAGTGTTAGGCCATGACCTCCGTCGTTCGCTAGCGGTGAAATGCGTGCCGCTAGAGCATTTTCCGATAAGTGTGAAACGGTTATCGGATCGAAAAATGCTCTAAACTTTTGATTTAGAGCCCTTTTCGCCCGACCCTGATGAAGCCATCAGGTCGGAAAGGGCTCTAGGTCAGGCATTGGTCTCGGGGTGCAGGCGATCATAGAGCGCCCGCAACATGCCCGCCGTCGCGCCCCAGATGAACCGATCGTTCCATGGCATGGCGTAGAAGTGTCGCCGCTCGCCGGTGGGGGTTTCGCGATGCTGGCGCTGGTGATTGTCGGCGTTCATCAGGAAGTCGAACGGCGTCTCAAAGACGTCGGCCACCTCTTCGGGGCTGGCGACCAGCTGGGCGGCCGGATCGATGAAGCCGACCACCGGCGTGACATGAAACCCCGTCACCGTCTGATAGCCCTGCAACAGCCCCGCCAGGCTGACGAAACCGGGGTCCAGCCCGACTTCTTCCTGAGCCTCGCGCAGGGCAGTGACCCAGGGCGTCTCGCCCGGATCGCAGCGGCCGCCGGGAAAGGCGATCTGGCCCGTATGGCTGCGCATCGTGTCTGACCGTCGGGTCAGCAGCACGGTCAGGCCCTCCTCACGCTCGATGAGCCCCACCAGCACCGCGGCGGGCCGCAGGGCGTGGGGGTTATCAAACGTCAGGCCGGGATTGAGGTCGAAGTCCGAGCGCACCGGATCGGCCAGGCTTGGGTCGTAAAGGTCGATGGGGTCCAGTCGACTGGTGATCCAGTCGCGGCGTTCCTGCGGGGTCACGCGACCACCGTCCCGGCCGGGGCGATGGGAAACCAGGCCCCGTTCGAGGTCACGCCGAACTCTTCGCCGGTCTGCGTCGGACGCGGCTGGGCCATCTCGGCCAATTCATAGAAGACCGGCCGGGCGATCAGCGCTTCCAGCCCCCGGCGCACATGCACATAGGGGCGCGGCTCGCCGGTGACCGGATCGGTCTCGACGCGGATGGGGTTGTCGGGCCCAGCCTCGACCTCGTCGCCGACATTGGTCGTGAAGCGCAGGACCTCGCCATCCCGGTCCACCCGCACGGCGATGAATGGCGCGTCCTCGACACTGATCTTCATCTTCTCGGCGGGCGTGACGAGATGATAGCCGTCGGGGTCCAGCCGCAGCACGGTCGAGAACAGCCGCACCAGCGCCTCGCGGCCGATCGGCGTGCCTTCATGGAACCAGACGCCGTCCTTGCGGATGCGGATGTCGATCTCGCCGCAATGGGGCGGGTTCCATAAATGCACCGGCGGCAGGCCGCGCGCGCCGGCGACCTTGGCGGCCGCAGCGACGCCTTCGAGTCCGGCCTTGGGCGCATCGACGGTCATGGCTTTCAGGTAGGCCATGCCGCCGCCCTACTCAAGGCGATGTCGCCTCAGGGGATAGCGACCAGACCCGAAAGGCCAAGGTCACCGCCCTCGACCAGGGCTTTCAGCAGCACCCGCCGTTGATCCACCGGCCCGGGCATGACCACGCCCGCCGTGTGGGCCGAAGAAAAGCCGGCGCGCGTGAAATAGGGCGCGTCGCCGACCAGCAGCACGGCCTTCCAGCCGGCCGCCTTCGCGGCGGCGCAGGCGCTTTCGACCAGGGTCTGGCCAAGGCCCGCGCTGCGCTCGTCGGGATCGACAGCCAGGGGCCCGAGGAAGGCGACGGGCGCGCCGCCCACGGTCACCGGCCAAAGGCGCACGCAGCCCACGGGGCGGCCCTCGCGCATCGCGACATAGGAGCAGTCGGCCAGCAGGGCGTTGCCCTCGCGCAGGCGCTCGGAAACCTTGGCGAAGCGGCCGGGGCCAAACACCCGGTCGATCAGGGTGGTGACGGCGCGCTCCATCGCCGGCGTCTCAAGGACCAGCACGGGCGCGGACAGGGATGGGGTAGAGGCTTTGGAAAGGGAGGTCATCGGCCTTCGGAATGCGAAAGGGCGTCGGGAACTCCCGACGCGAAGGCGCGGGAGGGCGTCAGATCGTGGCGCGTTCGCGCGTCATTCGTCGTTGGCGTCGCATCACCCAACCTCCGGAAGCTCGCGGGCGCTTTAGGGCCAAGGCTCTGCGAGGTCAACATCGTTGCGATACCGGGTCCTGCCTCTATGCTGCAACGCAATGTCCGACCTCCCCACCGCGTCCGCCGAACCTGTCCCAGACACCTCTACCCGCGCCCTGTTGCGGGAACGTGACTTCATGCTGTTCTGGGCCGAGCGCTTCCTCTCGACGCTGGGGGTGCAGATCCAGTCGGTGGCCCTGGGCTGGCAGGTCTACGCCATAGCGCGTCTGACCCACTCGGTCGGCGAGTCAGCCTTCCTGGTCAGCATGATCGGCCTGGCCCAGTTCCTGCCGCTGCTGCTGCTGACCCTGATCGCCGGCGAGACGGCAGACCGGCAGACCCGCAAATATATTGTCGCCATCACCCTGGCGATCGACGCGGTCAGCGCCAGCGTCCTGCTGTTCCTGGCCCTGACGGGCTCGCACGCCCTGTGGCCGATCTTCGCGGTCTCGGTGCTGTTCGGGGCCAGTCGCTCGTTCATGTCGCCGGCCAGCACCGCCCTGGGGCCCATGCTGGTGCCGCGCGCCCTGCTGCCCCGCGCCATAGCCTGGAACTCGCTGTCCTGGCAGAGCGGCTCGATCGTCGGTCCCGCCTTGGGCGGCCTGCTGCTGATCCACTCCCCAGGTCTGGCCTTCGGGGCGTCAGTGGTTCTGTACCTGACGGCGGCGGTGATGGCCCTGATGATCCGCCACAGCACCCGGCCCGAGACACAGCCAGGGTCGCGCCTTGAGCTGATCAAGGAAGGCCTGTCTTACGTCTGGAACAACAAGATCGTGTTCGGCTCGATCTCGCTGGACCTGTTCGCGGTGATCCTGGGCGGTGCCACGGCCCTGCTGCCGGTGTTCGCCAAGGACGTGCTGCATATCGGCCCTGGCGGTTTTGGTCTGCTGCGCGCCTCGCCGGCCATCGGAGCCTGCCTGGTCGCCATCTATCTGGCGGCCAATCCGATCCGCCGCCATGCCGGCCGGATCATGTTCGCGGGCGTGGCCGTATTCGGCGCGGCGACCGTGGTCTTTGGGCTTTCGCAATTGCTCTGGCTGTCGGTCGGCGCCCTGGCCCTACTGGGCGGGGCCGACATGCTCAGCGTCTATGTTCGCCAGACCCTGGTGCAGATCGTCACCCCCGACGCCATGCGCGGCCGGGTCTCGGCGGTCTCGGGCGTATTCATCAGCGCCTCCAACGAACTGGGCGAGGCCGAGAGCGGCGTCGCGGCCTGGTTCCTGGGCCCCGTCGGCGCGGCGGTGTTCGGCGGAATCGGAGCCATGGGCGTGACCGGCCTGTGGGCCTGGCTGTTCCCGGAACTGCGCAAGGCCGACCGGCTGGACTAGCTTCTCCTGCCCCGTGAAACGGGGGAGGTGGCGCGACGCCATCGGCGTCGTGACGGAGGGGGCATCGGGCGGCACCCTCGTCAAAACACGGCTTGTCGGAAAGGTTGGACGCCCCCTCCGTCACGTCGCGTATCCGCGCCGCGCCACCTCCCCCGCTATGCGGGGCAGGAGAATAGCTTCAAACGCCCGCCAGCCTGCGCAGGGCGTCGCCGGTCATGCGCCGGATGACCCATTCGTCCATCGAGGCCGCGCCCAGGCTGTCATAGAAGGCGATGGACGGGGCGTTCCAGTCCAGCACGCTCCATTCCAGCCGTCCCAGATTCTCCTCGATGCAGCGTCGGGCGAGATTGGCCAGCAGGGCCTTGCCTGCGCCGGCGCCGCGCGCGGAAGGCCGCACGAACAGGTCCTCCAGATAGATCCCGTGCCGGCCCACGAAGGTCGAGAAGTTGTAGAACCACAGGGCAAAGCCCACCGGCTCGCCGTCCAGCTCGGCGATGTCGGCGAAGGCGCGGGGGTTTTCACCGAACAGGGCAGCGGCGATGTGGGCTTCGGTCGCCTCAACCGAGTCGAGCAGCTTCTCATACTCGGCCAGATCGCGGATGAACGACAGGATCAACGCGCTGTCGGCAGGCGTGGCGGGACGAACGATGGTGGTCATGGAGCCCTGGGCTTTGGCGAAAGTCTGGTCCGTCTAGCCGATCTTGACGCCTGGAGGGGCGACGCTGTCGGCGGGCACGAAGAAATCTGGCATCAGGCTGGCGGTCGGATCGACGCTGTAGGGCGTGAAGTCGGTGACGCCCTCGCCGTAGAGGAACGTGTCGTCGATCAGGAAATTGCCGGAAAATGCGCGCGACGGTTTCTCAAAGATCGCATGGGCCGCGTCGGCCATGATCTCCACGGTCCGGCAGTGGCGCAGGCCTTCCTCGCCGGCCAGGGCGAACTGGATGGCGGCGGTGGCGATGCCGGTGCGCGGCCACAGGGCGTTGAAGGCGATCCCGTCACCTTTGAACTCTTCGGCCATGCCCAGCACGCACATCGACATGCCGAACTTGGCCATGGTGTAGGCGACGTGGCTGCCGAACCAGTGCGGTGCCATGTCCAGCGGCGGCGACAGCATCAGCACGTGCGGATTTTCCGCCTTCTTCAGGTGCGGGATACAGGCCTTGGAGGTCAGGAACGTGCCGCGCGTATTGACCTGGTGCATCAGGTCATAGCGCTTCATGTCGGTCGACAGCGTGCCGGTGAGCGAGATGGCCGAGGCGTTGTTCACGCAGATGTCGATGCCGCCGAACGTCGCCACGGCCTTCTCGACGGCTTCATAGACGCTGGCTTCCTCGCGCACGTCGACGATCAGCGGCAGCGCCTTGCCGCCGACGGCCTCGATCTGCGCCGCCGCCGAATAGATGGTGCCGGGCAGCTTGGGGTGGGCCTCCGCAGTCTTGGCGGCGATGACGATATCTGCCCCGTCTCGCGCGGCTCTCAGCGCGATGGCCAAGCCGATGCCGCGCGAGGCACCGGTGATGAACAGGGTCTTGCCTTGAAGCGACATCAGAGAAACTCCCGTTGAATGTGGATTGGCTTGGGCCCGCTGCTGGCCAGGTTCATCCAGCCCCCGTGGTTTCGACCGACAGGGCCCACAGGCGCTCGGCCGCCTCGGGATCTAGGGCATGCGGCAGGACGCCGGCCCAGGGTTTGTCCTTGGTCCACGGCTGCGCCTGCGCCAGATCTTCCAGATAGAGCCCGCCCACGCCTTCAAGCTCGTCACCGACGGCAGCCCAGACGCTGGTCGATGCGCCTTCTTCGGTCGTCTTGAAGCCGTCGCGGACATTGCCCTTGTCGTCGATCCAGCCCAGGGCGATCTGCTCCTCGATGGGCAGGTGGCGCTGCAGCGGGGTCATGATGCCGCCCGGCATCACGGCATTGGCGAACACGCCCTGGTCCTTGAACCGCGCATTGAAGCCGACTGCGAACAGGGCATTGGCCGACTTGGCCTGGCCGTAGCTTTCCCACTTGTCGTAGTCGCGGCCCCTGTAGTGCAGGTCATCGAAATTCACCCCCGCGCGGCGGTGGCCGATCGACGACAGCGACACCAGCCGCGAGGTCTTGCCCGACTGTTTGGCGCCGGCGATCAGGTTCGGGGCCAGCAACACCGACAGCAGATAGTGGCCGAAATGGTTGGTGCCGATCTGCATCTCCAGACCGTCCTCGGTATAGGCGAGCGGGCAGGCCATGACGCCGGCGTTGTTGATCAGGATGTTCAGCGGCTTGTCGCCCCAGCGCTCGGCAAAGGCGCGGATCGACTTGAAGCTGGACAGATCCAGCATCGACCAGGAGGCTTTCGCGCCTCTCGCGGTCTTGTTGACCTCGGCAACGGCGGCCTCGGCCAGGTCGGGCTTGCGGACCGCGATAACGACTTCCGCCCCGGCTTCGGCCAGGGCGCGGGCGGTCTCGACGCCGATACCCGTGGCGGCACCGGTGACGATGGCCACCTTGCCGGTCAGGTCATGGCCGGCGACCACGTCGCGGGCCGGGGTATAGGGGCTGAAGCCCGAGGTGATGCGGTCGGCCATGTCGTTCTCTCCCGATGTTCTATTGTTTTTATTGCCATAAATCTTGTCATCCCGGCCGGAGCGGAGCGTAGAGCCGGGACCCAGGGGCCAATGCACTGCGGCCGCCCCTGGGTCCCGGATCGCGCCTGCGGCGCGTCCGGGATGACAACAAAAGGAGGGCTTAGGCGACCTTGCTGAAGTCGGCCGGACGACGCTCGGCGAAAGCCATGAAGGCCTCGCGGGCTTCGGCGGTCTGCAGGCGCTCGGCGAACAGGGTGCCTTCGGTGTCCATCAGGGCGGCGATCTTCTCGGCGTCGCGCATCAGGCGCTTGGTGGTGGTCAGGGCCCCCAGCGGCCGCTTGGCCAACTGGTCGGCCGAAGCGCGGGCCCGGGCGCGCAGCTCGTCCAGCGGCACCACCGCATTTGACAGACCCCAGGCAGCCGCAGTCGTGCCGTCCACCGCTTCGCCGAGCGCGAACATCGCATAGGCGCGAGCGTGGCCGATGCGGGCCGGCAGCAGCCAGCTGGAGGCGGCTTCGGGCACCAGGGCCAGGTTGACGAAGGGCGTGGTCAGGCGCGCGTCGGGGCTGGTGAATACCAGGTCGCAATGCAGCAGCATGGTTGTACCTACACCCACGGCCTGGCCATGCACGGCGGCGACCAGCGGCCGGGTGGCGTTGGCCAGGGCCTTGAGGAACCGCCCGACATGCCGCTCGCCGCTGAACGCGCCGGTGGCCTGGGCGGTGAAGTCGGCCAGGTCATTGCCGGCCGTGAAGGCGTCGCCATCGGCCTGGAACAGCACCACCCGCACGGCGGGGTCGGTCTCGGCCTGCTCCAGGCTGTCGGCCAGCACGCCATACATGGCGTTGGACAGGGCGTTCTTCTTTTCCGGACGCGACAGGGTGATGGTCATCACACCGGCGTCGATCTCAACCTTCACTTGCTCGGTCATGCGGGATCTCCGTTGGGGAACTTGGTTTGCAAGCGGGCGCAGGCCGAGCCTATACGCCGCGCGAGAAAATCAAACAGATGTTTCAGGCCCCCTGCTCGAGCGGTACCAGGCGACCCCCTCGGCGTCGGCCTGGCGCGTTACCAGGCCCCGGCCGATCAGGCAGTTGAGGTGAGCCAGCGCCTCGCCCGTCGCCATGCCCAAGAGGTCCGGACCGATCGGCCGGGCGAACAGGGCTCCGAAAACGTCGATCACCCGCCGGGGTTCCGCAATCTTCTTTTGCAGTCGCGACAGGCCCCGCTCGTGGCCGCCGATCAGATGGTCGATCCGCGCGTGCAGCCCATGGAACGGATCATTGTGGGCCGGCAGCACCAGCACGCTGTCAGGCACGGTCGCCTTGACCTTGGCCAGCGAAGTCAGCCAGTCGGTCAGGGGGTCAGCTTCGGCCTCAGTCGGAAACACCGAGACATTGGACGAGATGCGCGGCAGCACCTGATCGCCGCTGATCAGCACATCCAGTTCCGGGCACCACAGGCAAGCGTGGTCAGGTGAATGGCCCTGCCCCGTCACCACACGCCAGGTCTTGCCGCCGATGTCGAAATCCTCGCCGTCCGACAGGCGGCGATAGCTGTCGGGAAGGGCGTAGATCGCCTTTCCGAAGCCGCCGAAGCGGGCCTTGTAGTTCTCGATGGCGTCCTCGTCCCAGCCGGCGGCCTTGAAGAACCGCACCCCGTCCTCGGGTGCCTCGCGGCCGGTGTCGGCTACCAGCATCCGGCACTGGAAATATTCCAGGCGGGTCATCCACAGCCGACAGTCGAACTTGCGCACGATCCAGCCGGCCAGGCCCACATGGTCAGGATGCAGGTGGGTGCAGATCACCCGTGTGATCGGCTTGCCGCCCAGCGCTC
Organism: Caulobacter sp. AVps18; assembly: GCF_058681425.1. Classification (NCBI taxonomy): domain Bacteria; kingdom Pseudomonadati; phylum Pseudomonadota; class Alphaproteobacteria; order Caulobacterales; family Caulobacteraceae; genus Caulobacter; species Caulobacter sp. AVps18. Next base: position 1,534,682 of record NZ_CM178737.1, on the reverse strand, counting down.
CGGCAAAGGCCGCCCGCCAGGCCTGGCTGGTCTCCTTGGTCTGGACACCGGTATCGACGATCGCCCAGCCCTCGCCGTCGGCTATGGCCCAGACATTGATGAACTGTAGCGACCCACCCAGAGGCTGCCTGAGCCACAGAACGCCTGGCGCGACCTCGACGGCGTCGCCTGTGCCCTGCTCGGGAACCGTCTCGAACGGATAGACCAGCTTGGGCCGGCGAGGCTCAACCGCCTCTTCTTCGATCCCGTCACGCATCGGCTGATCCCCTCCGTTCAGGCTGTCGCCATGTTTTCGCTCACCTCGGAGGACATCTTGACCCCCAACGCAAGCGCGCGCTTATGTCCGCGCGAGGAATCGACCCAGGAGATGTTCCCCATGAGGCCACTCGCGATCGGCTTGGCCGCCGCCCTCGCGCTCGGCGCGCTTATCCCCGCCGCCGTCATTTCGGCGCCGAAAGAGAGCAAGGACAAGCCCGCTATCGACGCCAAGGCGCGCGAAACGGGCATGAAGGAAGCGCCCCCTATCGTCCAGGCGATCGGCTTGGGCTGCACCGTCGCTGACGCGCGCCTGATCGGGGCCGACAAGAAGTCGGCGACCAGCTATTACGAAGTCGCCTGCCAGGACAGCATGGGCTTTGCGCTCGTCGCCAAGAAGGACACTGCGCCCCAGGCGTTCAGCTGCCTTGAAACCGCCGTTCCCGGGCCGGATGGAAAGCCCGGCGGCCTGCTCTGCCTTCTGCCGGGCAACGCCGACCAGAAGGCCGGCCTCAAGCCGTTCATCGCCAAGGCCGGCGTGACCTGCGACATCGAAAACGCCCGCGCCATCGGTTCGGGGGCCAAGAATTCGTACTTCGAAGTCGCCTGCAAGGGCAACTCGGGCTACATCGTCCAGACCGTCAGCCCGGTCAATGTGGCCGGTGAAGTCGTCGCCAACAGCTGCCTGCTTTACGAAGAGGGTGCCAATGTCAGCTGCAAGCTGACCGACAAGGCCGCCCAGCTGGCCATCGTCGACACCCTGGCCGCAGCCTCGGGCAAGAACTGCACGGTCAAGGACAAGCGCTACGTCCTCAGCACCAAGGCCGACAACTACTTCGAAGTCGCCTGCGCCGACGGCAAGGGCTACATGCTGCAGCAGACTGTGGCCGGCGGCGCTCTGGCCCGCACCATTGACTGCACCCAGGCCAGCTTCGTCGGCGGCGGCTGCACGCTGACAGACGCCACCGCAGCCTTGACCGAACAGGCCGGTCTGTACAGCAAGCTGGCCACCAAGGCCGGCTTCGACTGTCAGGTCGAGAAGTACGGCATGCTGCCCAGCGAAGATAACAGGAAGGAAGTCGTCGAGCTGAAGTGCAAGAACCGTCCCGACGGTGCGATCGCAATCTTCTCGGCCGGTCCGGCGGTGGTCTATGACTGCCTGACCTCTGAACTGAACGGCTATCGCTGCAGCTTCTCCAAGTCGGACACCGCGTTCCCGCGCCTGTCGGCCGACCTTAAGGCCTATGGCAAGGGTTCATGCGAGGTTTCCAGCGTTCGCCTGGTGGGTCGCAATGACACCGAAGGCTATGTCGAGGTCGCCTGCTCCGACGGCCTGCCGGGCTGGGTGATGAGCTATCCGGTCAACACGCCCAACCCGAAGTCCAAGGAAATCCTGTCCTGCTCGCAGGCCAAGGGTATCGGCGGCGGCTGCAAGCTGCCGACCAACGTCAAGAAGAGCTGATCGGGTCCTTCGCGACCTGAAAAGCAAAGCCCGCCGGGATCGCTCCCGGCGGGCTTTTTTAATCCTCCCCCTAGCGGGGGAGGTGTCGCCGCAGGCGACGGAGGGGGAAGTGCTGCTGACTCATTGCGGTCTTCCCCCGCCGGCCTGACGGCCGCCTCCCCCTTGAGGAGGAGGACCTATTTCATCGCCGCTTCGATGAAATGCGGCCCCGGCGTCGTCATCGCCTTTTCCATCGCCGCATCGAACGCCTGCGCCGTCTCGACCCGCTGCGCCGGCAGGCCAAGGCCGCTGGCCAGCGCCACCCAGTCGATACGCGGATCGCCCAGGTCCAGCAGGCGCGAGGCCTTGGGACCCGGTTCGCCGCCGCCGGTGCGGCCCATCTCGATGCCCAGGATGCGATAGGCGCCGTTGGCGAAGATCACCACGGTGACGTCCAGCTTTTCGCGGGCGATGGTCCACAGGCCCTGCACCGTGTACATGCCCGCGCCATCGCCGTTCAAGCTCAGCACCTTGCGGTCAGGACAGGCCACCGCCGCGCCGATGGCGACGGGGATGCCCTGGCCGATGGCGCCGCCGGTCAGGCTCAGCCAGTCATGGGCGCGGGCATTGCGGGTCTGGGTGAAGATCGGCAGACCGGCAGTCACGGCGTCGTCCGAGATGATCCCGCCCGTCGGCATGTGCCGGGCGATGGACGCGCCCATGGCCCAGGCATCGAACTTTTCGCCGGGCGCGGCAGGCGGGACATAGGCCTCGGCAGTTCCCTGCGCGGGGGCACCCAGGGCGTCGGCCAGGGCGTTGAGGGCGGCAGGCGCATCGACCTCCCGGCCGCACAGGGTCTCAAGCGCGCAGCCCTCTGGGACCAGAACGCTGGGCCGGTCGGGATAGGCGAAGAAGGCTACGGGTTGGCTGGTTCCGGCCAGGACAATCAGATCAACCCCGGTCAGGTCCTTGAGGGCCTGTTCGCCGAAATACATCATCTTGTCGGGTCTGAAGCGACCCTCGCCCCGCGACTGGCGGGCGGTGAAGGTGTCGGTCAGCACCCGAACCCCGACGGCGGCCAGACGCCCGGCGGCGGCGATGCCCGCCTCGCCACATCCGCTGGAGCCCAGCAGAACCACGGGCTTGTCGGCGGCCTTGATCGCTGCGGCAACGGCGGCGACGGCTGAGGCGTTGGGCGCGGCGGGACGCGGAGCCTCGATCACCGGCCCGGCAGCGTTCGTCTCGTTCCAGGCGCTGTCGGCGGGCAGGATCAGGCAGGCATTGCCGCCCGGCGCGCCGAAACTGGCGGCCACGGCCTGCGCGGCCAGGGCCCCGACCTCGTCAGCGGACTCGGCCGACTTGACCCAGATCGAGTTGGGCGCGGCCAGGGCCGCAATGTCGGAATTGAGCGGCGCGTCATACTGGCGATGGTCGGTGGCGTGGTCGCCGATCACATTGACGATCGGCGTATAGGCCCGCCGCGCATTGTGCAGATTGGCCGCGCCATTGGCGTAGCCGGGACCCAGGTGCAGCAGGGTGCAGGCCGGCTTGCCTGTCATGCGCCCATAGCCGTCAGCCGCACCGGTGGCCACGCCCTCGAACAGGCACAGGATCGAACGCATGCGCGGCTCGCGGTCCAGGGCGGCGACAAACTGCATCTCGCTGGTGCCGGGATTGGCGAAACAGGCGGTGACGCCGTTGTCGGCCAAGGTGGTGATCAGGGCGTCGGCGCCGTTCATTCTGGTTTCTTTCCCTAGTCTTCTTACCATCCCGGCCAAGCGCGAGGCGCGCCGGGCCGGGACCACCGGATGCGCCGGCGCCTGTCGCGGTCCCGGGTCTTGGTCCGGGATGCCAGCCTTAAAGCACGATGATGTCGCTATCCGGAGCCTGGGCGAACAGTCGCTCCAGTTCTCGGGGCCGCCGGTCGCGCGCCAGGGCCTGGTTGATATAGCCCTTGTCGGTCAGTTCGCCCGAACCCGCGTCAGGAGCGCCGTCGAGGATCAGGGCGCGGGCCACCTTGCCGCCACCCTTGGCCGAGGCGTTCATCCGGGTCAGGCCCTCGACGATGGCGGCGCGTGCGGCGGAAGCGTCACCCAGCCGCGCGGCGGCGGTGGGATCGATAAAGAGCATCAGCCCGACTCCGTCCTGACCCTCGCCGCAGACCACGGCGTCGGAGACGACCCCGCCGATCGCCGAGACCGCAGCCACCCGCAGGGCGCCGGCCGCAACGAATGTGCCGCTGGCCAGCTTGAAGTTCTCGACCAGCCGCCCGTCGAACACGAGCCCGGCCGCCGGGTCTTCAGGATCGGCCAGCCGTGCGGCGTCGCCCAGGCGATAGAAGCCGTCCTCGTCAAAGGCGTCGCGGGTGGCTTCGGGCTGGTCCAGGTAGCCGGGCGAGACCTGCGGCCCCTTCACGCGGATCTCGAACTTGTCGCCGGAGGGGACGAGCTTCACCGCCGTCCCTGGCGTCGGAAGGCCGACCATGCCCGAGCGAGCGTTCAGCCAGTGGATGTTGCAGGCGGTCGGCCCCGTCTCGGTGGCGCCATAGCCGGCCGCGAAGGTCACCCGCTCGCCGATGGTGCGCACCGCCACGGCCTGGACCCGGTCGAGGATCGACTGGGCCATGGACGCGCCGCCATATTGCAGCACCCGAACCTTTTCGAAGAACCGGCGGGCCAGGGCCTCGTCCCGCTCCAGCTCGCCGATCAGCAGGCCCCAGCCGGCCGGGACCATGTTGTGATAGGTGGGCGAGACCTCGCGCAGATTGCGCAGGGTTTCGGCAAAGCGCGTCGGGGTCGGCTGACCCGCGTCGATATACAGCGTCCCGCCCCGGTGCAGCACCATGTGCAGGATGGCGTTGGCGCCCAGGCTGTGGCTCCAGGGGGCGGAATTGACCAGCACCGGCGGTTCGGGATCGGCGTAACAGGCCTCGATCTGGGCGGCGTTGAGCGCAATATTGGCGTGGGTGCAGATCACCGCCTTGGGCTTGCCGGTCGAGCCGGAGGTCAGCAGTAGCTTGGCCACGTGGTCGGGCTGGCACAGGGGCGCAGCCGGTGGCGATTTCAGGAGGTCGGCAAAGCCGATATCGCCTACGCGCGCGTTCAAACTCGCGACGACCGGCAAGCCCGCCAGGAACGGCGCGGCCAAGGCGCCGCCGAAGGCTGCTGCATCGTCAGCATAGACCACTGCCGGCTTCAGCCGCTCGACCGCGAAAGCCAGCCGCGAAAGGTCTGCGCCCGCCAGGCCATATTGCGGCGAGACCGGCGCGATCGGCGCGCCCAGGCTCATGGCAGCATAGCCGATCAGGGCATGGTCGATGCCGTTGCGGGCCAGGATCAGCAGCGGCTTCTCCGGACCCAGGCCCAGATCCCGGAGGCCACCGGCCAGGGCCTCGATCCGGGACTTTGCCTGCCCATAGGTCACCGTCCGCCAACCCTCGCTCCCACGCTCATTAGCGCGTTCAGCTAGCCACACGCGGTCAGGCGCCTCGACCGCCCAGCGGGCCAGCGGCTCGGTCACCGTCTGTACCGCATCGGAATAGGGCATGGGGTTGCGAAGGATCAGCGCCTCGCCGCGCTGTTCGATATCAAGCGCGCGCGGGGCATAGCGGGCGTCGCGAAAGGGCGCGGTAGCGAGGGATGATCCGTCCATCGCCCCTTATCCCGCGCTCCTTGGGGTTGTTCAATCCGTAGCGAGCGATGTTCGTCGGCGTTCAAGCCACATCCGCTCCGCAGGGCCGGGGTCCAGCGCCAGGGCGTGGTCATAGGCCACGCGCGCCTCGCCCACCCGTCCCAGTCGCGCCAGCAGGTCGGCGCGCAGGGCGTGGAAGGGTGCAAATTCAGTCAAGCCGGCCGGGTTAAGCCCTTCGACCTGCGCCAGGGCCACGGCCGGACCGGCCACCTCGGCCAGGGCGACCGCGCGGTTCAGACGCACCACGGCATCGTCGCGCCAAGCCAGCAGGGCGTCGTACAGGCGCAGCACGGCGCCCCAGCGCGGCGGCTCGGCAAGGCTCTTGCGGCCGCACCAGACAGCGTGAATCGCCGCCTGCAACTGGCGCGGACCGGGACGGTCCAGGTCGGCGGCGCGGCGCAGCAGCCGCTCGGCCTCGGTCATCAAGGGCTTGCGCCACAGGGTCGGGTCCTGCTCCGAGAGGGGGACCATGGCGCCGGTCTCGTCCAGTCGGGCCGGGCGGCGGGCCTCGGCGTAGCGGACGAGCGCCGCCAAGCCCAAGCATTCGGGCTCATCCGGCAAAAGCGCGACCAGCGTCGCCGTCAGCTCCAGCATCTCGCGGGCGAAGCCGGCGTGGACGCTCCCCCCCGCCGCATCCTCATGGGCCTTGGCATAGGCCACCTCCAGGGTGGAGAGCACCGCTGAAAGCCGCGTGTTCCAGGCCTCGGGTCCGGGGATCTCGAACGGTTCACCCGACTGGGCGATTCGGCGCTTGGCCCGGGTCAGGCGCTGGAACATGGCCGGCTCGGCCACCAGAAAGGCGCGGGCGATCTCGCGCACGCTGAGACCGCAGACCAGCCGCAGGGTCAGGGGCGCTCGCACCTCCGCCGGCACGACAGGGTGGCAGCAGACAAAGATCAGCCTTAACCGCTCATCGGGGATCAGGGCCTCATCGGAAGTCATGGCCTCCTCCACGCTGCGCGTCGGTTCTGGCGGCTCGGGCGTGAGACGTCGTCGCACGCTGCGCCGCCGCACGGCGTCCAGGGCCGCGCGGCGGGCCGTGGCGTACAGCCATGCGGCCGGGTCGTTGGGCGGCCGGGACGGCCAGACTGCCGCAGCGCGGGCGCAGGCCTCGGCAAAGGCCTCCTCGGCCAGATCCAGGTCGCGGAAGCTGGCGGCCAGGGCCGCAATGATCCGCCCTCCGACCTCCCGTGCGGTCTGGTCCAGCAAGCCGCCGGCCACCAAACCTAACTGTGCTCTCCGGGCGGACGCACCTCGACCTTGCCGCCGGGCGACAGCGGAATCTTGCGGGCCCAGGCTATAGCCGCCTCGCGGTCGGGCACGTCGACCACGTAGTATCCGCCCAGCTGCTCGTGGGTCTCGGCGAACGGACCATCGTGAACAACGCCGTCCCGGGTCACCGTCGCGGCGGTGATGGTCGGGGCCAATTCAGACCCGCTCCACTCGATCCCCGACGCCGCCAACTCTTCGATCAGCGCCATGTGCCCGGCGATGATCTGGGCCCCGAGCGTCTCGCCTGCTTCACCGGCGTACTCGGCTTCCTTCTCGTAGATCAACAGCATGTATTTCATGTCGGCTCTCCCATCCGGCAAGCGCACGCCGCGCTCCCTTCAGGGCAGAGACGTGCGAGGTCGGCAGGATTCGACAGGGGGTTGGGGAAAAAGTCGAGAGCCCTGATGGCTCGTCTCCACCGGGTTCATCATCAGCGGCAGACGCTCAGCTGCCCAGCCATCCCGCCAGCATCTGCCGCAGCGGATTGGCCGGATCGGCCAACAGCTTGATGGCCATAGCGCAGGACATGGTCACCAGCAGGGGGCGGATCAGCCGGGGACCAAAGCGCATGGCCAGCCTCGACCCGATCTGGGCGCCGATAAAGGCCCCGGCCGCCATCGCCAGGCCGACGGGCCAGACGACCGCACCCTTGAGGATGAACAGCAGCAGGCTGCCCAGATTGCTGGCGGCATTGGCCAGCTTGGTGTGAGCCGTGGCCTTCAGCGCGCCATAGCCCAGCAGGGTGACGATGGCCACCATGTAGAAGGCTCCCGCCCCGGGGCCGAAGATACCGTCATAAAAGCCGACCAGTGGCGCGACGAAGCCCGCAAAGGCCGGCAGGGCCAGGCGCGGCGGGCCGTCTTCGGCTTTCAGCGCCTTGGACAGGGCGAAATAGAGAGCGATGGCGATCAGCAGGACCGGCACCAGGGCCTTCAGGAAAAGCGGTGACAGGAGGCTGGCGCACAGGGCCCCGCACAGGCCGGCCAGGCCGGCGGCGAGGGCCACGGGAATGGCGCTCTTCCAGTCGATCAGGCCGCGACGCGCAAAGGCGATCGTCGAGGACACCGACCCGAAGGCCCCTTGCAGCTTGTTGGTGGCCAGGGCCGCGACAGGATTGAGACCGGCCAGCAGCAGGGCAGGCAGGGTCAGCAGACCACCGCCGCCGGCAATGGCGTCGAAGGCACCGGCCAGGGCAGCCACGGCGAACATCGTCGCCAGCAATTGCGGATCAAGAAACGGCACGGGGGTCTCTCCCGCATGGACTGGCGAGCGCCAGGACCATGCGGTCGAGTCCGGGCTTTAAGCAAAGAAAAGGGGCCGCAAGGCCCCTTCCCGCCCGATCAACCGATCAGGTTGCCCCATTCGTGAGCGCGGGCGCTCTTGGTGTTGCGGCCCAGGGAACGCAGCTGCTCGCGTTGAGCGGCCTTTTCTTCCTTGCGCATCTTCTGCTCGGCGGCCGCGTCGGACTTGCGTTCCTTACGCTCGGCGCGCTTGGCCGCCAGGATCAGCTCCTGCTTGGCTTGCTGCTCGAGGCGAACCAGCTCGCGGGCTTCGGCCCGGGCCGCGCGCACCGCTTCCAGTTCGGCGGCGCGAAGCTCTTCGCGCTTGTCGAAGTTGGGGTCGGTCACAGTGGGCTTGGGCTTAAGCTTCGCGAGCATGGCCTTCTTGGCCTCGGCTGCGGCGGAGATACGATCGGAGAAACCGGTGTTCTTCAGATGCGACATGAATCTTCTGGCTAAGGGAAAGTCGGGGCTCTCAAACCTCAAAATCGCGAAAAAAGCAATGCGTCATCCCGTGCGCGCGTCACGGAATGCGCCCGGAGCGATCTATTTGTCGCTCAGCTGGGTCGCAGAGGGCCACCCGGGCGGGGCCCGACCCCCGCGGCCCGCGACAATCTTGCCCCCAAAGCCCTGGACGGCCCGGCTTTCCGCCAAGGTGGCGCGACCACGACGGCGCCGCCGCAAGGATTTGCCCACCGCACGGCACCGTAGCGTAAAAGGCCATATTATACAGTCGCTTGCACATGACTCAGGCAACCTTGACGCACCGCAGCGAGCCCTATAGGTTCCGCCGCGATCAAGCCGGCCGGAAATACGCCACTTTTTGGCGTGTCCGCAGGCGTTTTCGGACCTGACCGCTCCCATGCCCAAGGCCGACGAACCGAACGACAAGGCTTTCCAAAGCCTCGACGCTCGGCTCGGCGCTTTCGAGGCCAAGAAGGCGGCGGAAAAGCCGGTTCGCGCCGAGAACGAGAAATCGTCCCAGGACGGCTATCGGCTCTTGGCGGATTTGATCGGCGGCGTTCTGGTGGGGCTCGGCTTTGGCTGGCTTCTCGACCGGTTCGTCGGAACGGCGCCCTGGGGCATGGTCGGCGGTCTGCTGATCGGCATGGGGGCGTCGATCTTCGGCGTCGTCCGCAAGGCGATGCAAATGAGCGCGCAGGCGTCGGCAGAGGCTCCCAAGGGGCAGGCCGGCGAAGACACGGGAGGCGGGTCTACCGCCCCCAAGCAGAAGAGAGACTAGGGCCAATGGCCGATCCGATGCACCAGTTCCAGGTCAGCAAGATCGTGGAACTGCCGACCGTGACCGTGTTGGGCCTGCCGATCGATCTGTCGATCACCAATTCCGTGGCCGCCATGCTGCTGGCCGCAACGCTCGTCATCGTCTTCTACGCCCTGGCCTCGGCCAAGCAGGCGGTGATACCCGGTCGCCTCCAGACGGTGGGCGAGATGCTCTACGGTCTGGTCGATGGCCTGGCGGAATCGATCATCGGTCACGAAGGCAAGAAGTTCCTGCCCTTCGTCTTCACGCTGTTTGCCTTCGTGCTGTTCATGAACCTGCAGGGCATGTTCCTGGTGTTCACCGCCACCTCGCAGTTGGCCGTGACCCTGACCCTGGGCCTGCTGGTCATCCTGACCGTGGTCGCCGTGGGCTTTGCCAAGAACGGCATCAAGTTCTTCAAGCTGTTCGCCCCCTCGGGCGTGCCCGGCTGGATCCTGCCGCTGGTGGTGCTGATCGAGATCGTCTCGTTCCTGGTGCGCCCCCTGACCCTGGCCCTGCGACTGTTCGGCAACATGGTCGGCGGTCACGTGGTTCTGAAGATCTTCGCCGGCTTCGTCATCGCCCTGGGCGGCCTTGGCGCGCTCGGCTGGGCCGGCGCGGCGCTGGCCCTGACCTCCGTCGTCGCCCTGACGGCTCTAGAGTTCATGGTGGCCTTCCTTCAGGCCTTCGTGTTTGCGGTGCTCGCCTGCGTCTATCTGAACGACGTCGTGCACCTCGACAGCCACTGATCACCCTTTTTTCTTTCCAACCTTTCGATCTTTAGGAGTCTCACAATGGAAGCTGAAGCCGCGAAGTACATCGGCGCTGGTCTGGCGATGCTGGGCATGATCGGCGCAGGCATCGGCCTGGGCGTGATGTTCGGTAACTATTTCCAGGGCGCCCTGCGCAACCCTACCGCCGCCGCTCAAGAGCGTCCGATGCTGTTCCTGGGCATGGCGCTGACCGAAGCCCTGGGCATCTTCGCCCTGGTCGTCGCCTTCCTGATCCTCTTCTCCTAAACCTTAGCTAAAGAGGCGTCTTCGCCCATGGCGACGGAAACTCACGGCACGGTCGAGACGACTGAAGCCCCAGCGCACGAAGGTGGCGGCGGTCTTCCGCAACTGCAATTCGAGCACTGGGGCGGTCAGATCGTCTGGCTGCTGCTCATCTTCGCGGTTCTCTATGCGGTGCTGTCCAAGGCGCTTTTGCCCAAGGTCAGCGGTGCCATCGAGGAACGCGGCGCCAAGATCGCCGGCGACATCGCCGACGCCCGTCGTCTGAAGGACGAAGCCGAGGTGCAGGCCCGTGCGGCCGCCACCGAGGTCGCCGAGGCTCGCGCCAAGGCCCAGAAGACGGCGGCGGACGCCAAGGCCAAGGCTTCGGCCGAGTCGGCCGAGCGTCAGGCGACGGAAGACGCGGTGCTGGCTGAAAAGCTGGCCGCCGCCGAAGCCGACATCCAGGCTGCCCGCGACCAGGCCATGAGCCATGTCGCCGCCGTGGCTTCGGAAACGGCCGCCGCCATCGTCGAGAAGCTGACGGGCAAGACGGCTTCGGCCGCCGAGCTCAAAGCGGCTCTGGCCTAGGGAGAGACGACGATGGAACACGAGTCCCTGCTGAGCCTCTCCAACCCCGAGTTCTGGGTGCTGGTCGCGCTGGTCCTGTTCTTCGGCCTGCTGGTCGTGCTCAAGGTCCTGCCCGGTGCCCTTTTCGGGGCCATCGACGGCTATGCCGCCAAGATCAAGGCTGAACTCGACGAAGCCCAGCAACTGCGCGAAGAGGCCCAGGCCCTTCTTGCAGACGTGAAGGCCCAGCGCGAGGACGCCGAACGTCAGGCTGCCGGCATGATCGAGGCCGCCAAGGCCGACGCCGCCCGCATGGCGGTGGAAGCCAAGGAAAAGCTGGAAGAGCAGATCAAGCGCCGCGCCGAAATGGCCGAACGCAAGATCGCCCAGGCCGAGGCCCAGGCCGCTGCGGACGTCAAGGCCGCCGCTGTCGACCTCGCCGCCCAGGCCGCCGAAGCCGTGCTCACCGCGCGCCTTTCGGGCTTGAAGAGCGATCCGCTGGTCGATGCGGCCATCGGTCAGATGAGCGCCAAGCTGCAATAGCTTTCGGTTCTCGGACGAAAAGATCAGGGCGCGAACCTTTCCGGTTCGCGCCCTTTTTCTTGAGTGCCATTAGGGACAGATCCGGGAGCTCAAATAGTCCTGCTGCGCGGCGGCTTCTTCGTCGGTGAACGAGTGATCGCTGAGGTCTTCGCTCGGATCCCAGGGCTCAAATCCGTTCCAGGCGTTGTTGTACCGGAAAGCCTCAAACATCGAGGTGGCAGTGAAGCTGTGGGCCAGTGTCGCTGTGGGGGAAATCGCAGCACGAAGCTTGTCGTTCTGTGGATGCACCAACATCATCGAGCATGCCGCGCCTTCATTCTCCTCGAACCGCCATATCTCGAAACATAGCTCGGCCATTTCGCTCAGACCTACTTCGCCATCTTCCGCGCGATATAGCCGCGCGCCCGCTTGCGGCCGCGCTTGAGCACCCGCCAGTGCGGGCGACGCAGTACCATCTTTTCCGTCCGCAGCAGCTGCTGCCAGACCACCAGCAGCACCTCGGGCTCACGACGCATCAGGCGGCGGATGGGGAAGACCAGCTTGGGGTGGCGCCGTTGCAGGCGGATGAACTGCTTGCGGGCCTGAAACGAGTAGCGCAGCACGACCATCAGGCCCAGCACCAGCATGGGCAGGCCGATATGGCCCGGCAGGGGCGTCAGGATCGCGCCGGCCAGGATGACCAGCCCGCCAAAGCCGATGGCGGCGATCCGGAAGGCGCGGGCCGCAGTCTCGCGCAGCAGCCGGGCTAGCCGCGCACGGCGACGAACCTTTTTCCGGATGTCGAGCGTGAGGGTGGAGGGGCTCAACGCCGCTTGAGCGACTTGCGCCAGCGCACAGCCACCCGCCAGCGGCGGGGCACGATCAGGCGCTCAATACGCAGGGCCTGTTGCCAGGCTACCAGCACCACTTCAGGCTCACGCCGCAGCAGGCGGCGGATCGGAAAGATCAGCTTGGGATGGGCGTGCTGGAAGCGCACGAACTGCTTGCGGGCCTTGAACGAGTTGCGCAGCACCAGCATCAGCCCCACCACCGTCAGCGGCAGGCCCAGAGGGCCGGGCAGCGGCGCGATCAGGGCTCCGCCCAGGATCAGCAACAGACCCAGCACCACCAGGACGATGCGCAGGATACGCGCCACGATCTCGCGGGCCAGGTCATCGGCAGGGGAAAAGCGCGCGCGAGGCATGGCTAGGGCGACAGACACAGTCATGGAAGCTAACGGGGACCACGCCCCGTTAACCCCCTGGAAGATCCCAGTCGGCCCGACACGCAAGCCTGATATGTGGACCGATAAGGGCGCCGTAAAGGCGCCCTTTCGACGCGTGTTGAAATACCGTGGCTCTATTCAGCCGCAAGTGGCGCTTCGGCCACAGGGCGCCACCTCAACCGGGGCTTGCGGGCCGCCAGGGTTTCGTCGAGACGACGCAGCGGCGCATGGAACGGCGCGCCCTTGAAGCGTTCGACATCGCCGGCTTTCGCCGCGCCGGCCAGGGCGCGCAGCGCTGCCACGAACCGGTCCAGCTCCTGCTTGCTCTCGGTTTCGGTTGGCTCGATCAGCATGGCGCCGTGGACGACCAGCGGGAAATACATGGTCATCGGGTGGAAGCCCTCGTCGATCATCGCCTTGGCGAAGTCGAGCGTGGTCACGCCGGTACCTTCCAGCCAGCTGTCGTCGAACAGGGCCTCATGCATGCACGGCCCTTCGGGGAAGGCCGGGCTCATCACGTCGGACAGGCAGGCCTTGAGGTAGTTGGCGTTCAGCACGGCGTCCTGTGCCACCTGACGCAGGCCGTCGGCGCCGTGGCTGAGCATGTAGGCATAGGCGCGCACATACATGCCCATCTGGCCGTGGAAGGCGCTCATGCGGCCAAAGGCGGTTTCCGCGCCCTCTTCGCCGGCATGCTCGACCAGGGCAAAGCCGTCATCGCCGTGGGTCAGCCAGGGGGTGGGGGCAAACGGCGCCAGCGCCGCGCTCAGCACCACCGGACCGGCACCCGGACCACCGCCGCCATGAGGCGTCGAGAAGGTCTTGTGCAGGTTGATGTGCATGGCATCCACGCCCAGGTCGCCCGGGCGAACCCGGCCGACGATGGCGTTGAAATTGGCGCCGTCGCAATAGAAATAGGCCCCCGCCGCATGGGTCAGGCGGGCGATCTCGACGATGTCGCGCTCGAACAGGCCGCAGGTGTTGGGGTTGGTGACCATGATGGCGGCAACGTGGTCGCCCAGCTTCGACGCCAGGTCAGCCATGTCAACTCGACCATCGGCCGTCTGGGCGATCTCGACCACGGTATAGCCGACGAAGGCCGCCGTGGCGGGGTTGGTGCCGTGGGCGCTGGTCGGGGCCAGCACGGTCTTGCGATGGCCCTGGCCGGCGGCTTCATGCGCCGAGCGGATGGCCAGCATGCCGCACATCTCGCCATGGGCGCCGGCTTTGGGGGTCAGGGCCACGGCCGGCATGCCGGTCAGGGTCTTCAGCCAGTGGGCCAGCCGGTCCATCAGCGCAAGCGCGCCTTGCACGGTGGATTGCGGTTGCAGCGGATGGATGTCGGAGAAGCCCGGCAGGCGCGCCATCTTCTCGTTCAGGCGCGGGTTGTGCTTCATCGTGCACGAGCCCAGCGGATACAGCGCCAGGTCGATGGCGTGGTTCTTCTGCGACAGGCGCACATAGTGACGCACGGTCTCGGGCTCCGACAGGCCCGGCAGGCCGATCGGCGCGCTGCGCAGCAGGCCATCCAGGTCGTCCGACGGGGCCGAGGCCTCCGGCAGATCGACGCCGGTCTTATCCCAGCCACCCAGTTCGAAGATCAGGGCTTCGTCCTGCAACAGGCCGCGCGCGCCAGTCAGGGTCGGGTGCAGATAGTCATTGGCGGCGGTTTCGGGACGGGTCGGCCGTCCGACGGTGTTCATGCTCATTGGGCGATGACCTTGGCCAGGACCTTCGAGAAGAAGGTGATGTCGATATCCAGCGTCGTCTCGGTGGCCGCGACCAGCAGCACGTCGTCGAGGCCGGCTGAGGCGTCCAGGCGCGAGAACGGCACGCCGGCGATGATGCCGTGACCCGCCAGGGTCTCGACTAGCTCGGCGGCCTTGCCGGGCACGCGGATGGCGAACTCGTTGAAAAAGCGCGTCGTCAGGATCTCGACGCCGGGGACGGCGGACAGGGCGTCACGCAGGGCGCGGGCCTTGGCGTGGTTGATGGAGGCCAGCTGACGCAGCCCCACCTCGCCCAGCAGGCTCATATGGATGCTGAAGGCCAGGGCGCACAGGCCGCTGTTGGTGCAGATGTTGGACGTCGCCTTGTCGCGGCGGATATGCTGCTCGCGCGTCGAGAGGGTCAGGACAAAGCCGCGACGGCCGTCGGCGTCCACCGTCTCGCCGCAGAGACGGCCCGGCGCCTGCCGGATGTATTTTTCCTTGCAGGCGAACAGGCCCACATAGGGACCGCCGAAGTTCAGCCCGTTGCCGATCGACTGGCCCTCGGCCACGACGATGTCGGCACCCATCTCGCCGGGCGACTTCAGAAGGCCCAGCGACACCACCTCGGTCGTCACCACGATCAGCAAGGCACCGGCGGCCTGGGCGGCGGCGGCGATCTTGCTCACATCGGTGGCCGTGCCGAACACATTGGGGGTCTGGACCACGACACAGGCGGTGTCCTTGTCGATGGCGGCGATCACCGCGTCCTCGGCGTCGATGGCCGCCGGCAGACGCTGGGTGGCAACCCCGGCCGCGTGGGCCAGGGTTTCGACCGTCTCGACATAGTGGGGATGCACGCCGCCCGACATCACCGCCTTGTTGCGGCGGGTCACGCGGGTGGCCATCATCACCGCCTCGGCGGCGGCGGTGGAGCCGTCATAGAGCGAGGCATTGGCCACCTCCATGCCGGTCAGGGCCGCGACCTGGGTCTGGAACTCGAACAGCACCTGCAGGGTGCCCTGGGCGATTTCCGGCTGGTAGGGCGTGTAGCTGGTCAGGAACTCCGACCGCTGGATGATGTGGTCGACCGTAGCCGGCACATGGTGGCGATAGGCCCCGGCCCCGCAGAAGAACGGCCCCTCCCCTGCCGCGCGGTTGCGCTTGGCCAGGGCGGCCATCTCGCGCTCGACTTCCAGTTCGCCGGCGTGGAAAGGCAGATCGACCGGCTCTGTGCGCTGGGCGACGCCGGGCACGTCGACGAACAGGGCGTCGATGGAGTCCACGCCGATGACGCCGAGCATCTGGGCGCGATCTTCGGGGGTAAGGGGCAAGTAGCGCATGGGTTAGTGCGATCCGAAAAGCCGAGCCCAAAGACGGGCTGCGAACGATTGAGTCTTGCGAGAAGGGTGAGCCGTAGAAGGCGTTTCTTCAGTCGAGCCGTCAGTCGACACGCGTCGGGCGGCGTCAGCAGCCAAGACCGACCGGTCGCGAAAATCCGCCCAGCTGTCAAAGCCAAATGCCAGGAACCGAGCCAACTCCTCGTCATTCAAGACTGGCAAAATGACCGGAGAAGGCCCGTCCTCTAGCGCCGGTGGTGCACCGAGATTTGAGGGCGTACGAAACGCCTTCAGTTCTTCCTCAGGGGATAGGACGAAACAGGAGGTTACCTCCGCGACAGCAAAGACAATTTGAGCGATCGAGGGGGAGAAGCCGCGAAGGGAGAACATCGCGCCGCCGCCTCCTGAAGCGTAGAGTTCGAAGCCCCAGCCATCGTGAGTGCAGATGTCTTCGCTTTCGACGCTCCCGACAGCGTCGAGGGCCCGTAGCGCCGCATTGACTCGCGCTTCGAACTCGCCTGAAGGCGGACTCGTGCTCGAACCAATAAGGTAGATGTCGAAACTCATACCTACAGAGTGGCCAGGAAGGCTTCGTAGGCGTCGCGGTCCATCAGGCCTTCGACTTCCGACGGCTTGGACAGCTTGATCTTGGCAAACCAGCCGCCCGCTTCCGGCACGGCATTGACCGTTTCGGGGCTGTCGCCCAGGCCGGTATTGGCCTCGACCACCTCGCCCGACACCGGGGCATAGACGTCGGAGGCCGCCTTGACGCTCTCGACCACGGCCAGGCCGTCGCCCTGCTTCACGGTCTTGCCGACCTCGGGAACCTCGACGAACACGACGTCGCCCAGTTGGTCGGCGGCGTAGGCGCTGATGCCGACGGTGGCTACGTCGCCTTCGACGACGACCCACTCATGATCCTTGGTGAAACGCATTAGTCTGGGCCCTTCTTTTTTGTTGCCGCGCGACAGACGCCAAAACCGGCATCCACTTTTGGCTGTCGCGCTTAGATCTTGCGAACGTAACGATTGGGAACGAACGGCGAGGCCACGACCTGCGCCGCCTGCGACTTGCCGCGCACGATGACGCTGAGCGTCTCGCCCAGCGTTGCGAAGGCGGGCGGCACGAAGCCGATGGCGATGGCGCCGCCGAAGCTGGGGCCAAAGCCGCCGCTGGTGACCACGCCGATCACGGCGCCGGTCGCATCGGCAATCTGTGCGCCCTCGCGGGCCGGGGCGCCTTCCAGCACCTTCAGATTGACGCGGACACGCGACAGGTCGCCCGCCAGCTCGGCACCGATCCGGGCCGCGCCGGGGAAGTCAGCGGCCTCGCGGCGGCGCTTGCCGATGGCGAAGTTCAGGCCCGCCTCGATGGGCGAGACGGTCTCGTCCAGGTCGTGGCCATACAGCGGCAGACCGGCTTCAAGGCGCAGGCTGTCGCGGGCACCCAGGCCGATCGGCTTGACGCGTTCGTCTTCCAGCAGGGTGTTCCAGATGCGCGCCGCGTCGGCGGCGGGCACCGAGATCTCGTAACCGTCCTCGCCGGTATAGCCCGAGCGGGAGATGATCGCATCGACGCCGAACGCGTTCATGGCAGCGGTGTCCATGAACACCATGTCGGCGGCGGCCGGAACGTGGCTGGCCAGCACGGCGGCGGCCTCGGGGCCCTGCAGGGCCAGCAGGGCGCGATCCTCAAGCCGCTCGACCGTGGCCTCGCCCTCAAGGGCTGCGGCAATGATCGCGTAGTCGTTATCCTTGCAGGCCCCGTTGACCACCACGAACAGGCCGTCATCGTCGGGGCGCGCCGTCATCAGGTCGTCGATGATGCCGCCCTGGTCGTTCAGCAGCACGCCATAGCGCTGCTTGCCCGGCTTGAGGCCCTGATAGTCGGCCGAGACAACCTTTTCGAAGCTCTTGGCCGGATCGGTGCCGCGAATACGCGCCTGCCCCATGTGCGAAACGTCGAATAGGCCTGCATGCTCGCGGGTCCACAGATGCTCTTTCAGCACCCCGTCCTTGTATTGCACCGGCATGGCATAGCCCGCGAACGGCACCATGCGGGCACCGAGCGCCACATGGGCGTCGAACAGGGGCGTCTTCTTAAGATCTTGGTCAGACACGCGGGGGCTCCAAACGGGGACGGCGCTGCTAGCCCGGCTTTCGCCAGACGGTCGCGCCCCCGCTGTCCCTTTGACCTGAGAGATTTCGGCCGCCCTTCAAAGTGAAAAGGGGACGACCTTGCTCCTTCGGCGGGCAATCCATCTTCCCTGGCTCAGGGAGGGCAGATTGCCTCTTTCCAGCGTTCCTAAAACCCGCGCGGTCCGTTTGCCTGAGCGTTTCCGGGGCGGTTGCGCCTTCGGCCTCGGGACGAATCCCGATGTCTCCCGCGAGGGTCGATGGGTCTTTGAGCGAGGCGATGCGGGGAGTCAACGGGGCAGAGCCAAGATCAACTGACGATTGCGAACATTTCAAGAACAGTCCAGGCTTGAGATCACAGATTGTGATCTCAAAAACCGGTCGAGGCGGGCAGCGGGAGGCAGTGCTAAGCTGCCGGGGCTGATCGAGGCGATCCGTACCCCTAGAAGGCCTTTGGAAGACCGGCTTGCTTCAAGACTTCGTTGGCGGTGTGGCGGCTCTTGGATCTCGGCACGATGATCACCTGCCCGGATCGTTCATCCCGCCACTTCTCATGGCTGCCCTTGCCGCCAGACGTGCGTTCCCATCCAGCGGCGAGCAGGAGACGGGAAAGATCAGGATAGAAATCCTTGGGCATGCGACTCACGATCACGTTGGCCGATCAGGAGTATGATACCCACGTTTTCTATAGCGCGGTCAGCGTTCCACATACGTTCTTGTGGAACGTCACTGGGTTTGCCTATGCGACCGCCAGTTCGATAAGGCCATGCGCTCGTAACTCCAGCGGCACCTTGCCGTGAATTCCGAGGTTCTCGGCCAAAAGTTCCGGCGCCAACGCACGCACCAATTCGACGAATTCAGGAAGGCTTTCCGCCTCCACGACAAGCCCAGGGATGTTGCTGGACGACGTCCAAACGCCCGCCTCAGCGTCCCATTCCGCCGCAACATGATAGGCTGCATCGCTCATAGGCCCATACTGCGCTGCCTTTTTTGCATCGCCAAGAGCCATCCTACATCCGTTCCGGTGCTTCGATGCCCAGCAGATCCAGTGACTGCTCCAGCTGGCGCAGGGTGGTCTGGGCCAGGGCCAGGCGCGAGGCCCTAGTGGCCTCATCGTCAGCGCCCATGATCGGGCAGGCCGCATAGAACTTCGAGAAGGTCTGGGCCAGCTTGTAGGCATGCTCGGCCACGAAGTTGGGGGCCTTCTTGTCATAGGCCTCCGACAGGGCGCCCTCGAAGGCGTCCAGCAGCATGGCCAGGTCCCGCTCGGCCGGCTCGCCGATCTCGATCCGACCGGCCAGGACGCCGGCGTCGGCAGCCTTGCGCAGCACGCTCTTGATCCGCACCGACTGGTACAGCAGGTAAGGCCCGGTCTTGCCCTCGAAGCTGGTGAAACGGTCGAGATCGAAGACGTAGGACGTGCCGCGGAAGTTCTGCAGGTCGGCGAACTTCAGGGCCGCGATCCCCACCTTGTGGGCGGTCTCCTCGAAGGCCTCTTCCGACAGTTCGGCGCCGAGGCCGGCTTCACGCAGGCGCTCGCGAGCCTTTTCGCGGGCCATCTCGATCAGGTCGTGCAGCTTCAGCACCCCACCCGCGCGGGTCTTGAACGGCTTGCCGTCGCTGCCGTTCATGGTGCCAAAGCCGATGTGCTCCAGGCTGCCCGGCTGGGCGTAGTCGGCCAGATAGGCGGCGCGGAACACCTGCTCGAAATGGTCGGCCTGACGCTGGTCCACGCAATAGAGGATCAGGTGCGGGTCGAACGACTGGCGGCGGTCGAGAATGGTGGCCAGGTCGGTCGTGCCGTACATGGCCGAGCCTTCCGACGACACCACCAGCAGGGGATCGGGGCTCTCGACCTCGACCACCGTGCCGTCGGTCAGCTTCTTCTTCTTGGTCTCGCCGGGACGGGCCACGCGGACGATCCGGGCACCCTGGTCATCGACCAGCAGGCCCTTGTCTTCCAACTGGCGGACCATCGGCGGGATCAGGTCCTGAACATCGCTCTCGCCCTTCCACAGGTCGAAGTCGACGCCCAGGGCGGTGAACTCGCGCTCCAGGGCCACGCGGCTGATAACCACGAAGTGGCGCCACAGCAGGCGGTAGCCGAAGCGGCCGTTCTGCAGCTCGGCGGTCGCCTTGCGGGCCCGCTCCTTGAACTCGGGGTCTTCTTTCTGGCGGACCGAGGCGCTGGGATAGATGCGATCAAGATCGGCCAGGGTCACGCGCTGGGCGAACTCGGCCATGACCTTGTCTTCGTCGGCCTTGGCGAAGCCGCGCGGGGCCTCGACCAGTCGTTCCAGCAGGGCACCGATAAAGGCGTCTTCCTCCATGATGGCGCTGATCAGCAGGCCCATCTGGAAGCCCCAGTCGCCGAAATGGGCGTCGCCCACCACCTCGTCGCCCCGGAAGCGGTACAGGCGCTTGATCGACTCGCCGATGATCGAGGCGCGCAGGTGGCCCACATGCATCGGCTTGGCCACATTGGGGCCGGCATAGTCGATCAGCACGCGACGCGGCTGGTCCAGCAGAACCGCGCCGGTGCGGGGATCGGCGGCGATCTCCCGCGTGCGAGCCGACAGGGCCTCGGCGCTGACGCGCATGTTGATGAAGCCGACGCCGGCGATTTCCACCGAGGCCAGGCGCGGGTCACCCTTCAGGTGCTCGACCACCTGCACGGCGATTTCGCGGGGATTGCGCTTGGCGCTCTTGGCGGCTGCAAGCGCTCCGTTGCACTGGAAATCGGCCAGGTCGGGCCGGTCGGACGCCGTGACGCGCCCGAAGTCGGGAGACAGTCCGGCGGCCTGGAAAGCGGCCGCGGCCGCTTCACTCAGGGACCGCTTCAAATCGCTCATTGCTTGGTGGACGTCCCTGCTTGCGCCGTCGTCTGGCCGGCATTGACCCGGAAGCGCTTGCCGTCACGGTTGAAGGCGGCCATTTCCGGCGTCACGTCGAAGCCGACGAGCACCTCGAAATTGCCACCGCTGACCTTGGCGTCGGCGCGCGGGATGGTGATGGTGTTGAGGACCTCGGTCGCGAAGACGCGGTCCTGACCGGCCGGGAAGGTAACCGGCAGGTCGAAATATTCCTTGGCGATCACGGCCTGGTTGCGCTCAGTGATCGCCACCCAGTAGCGATAGTTGCGGCGCGCCTCGGTCGCCTCGGGGCCGCGGCCCAGCTGGAACAGCACCTCGACGCGCATGTTGATCGGATCGTCGCTCTTATAGGCGCAGCCCGAGGAAATGCCCTGGATCTCGCCGGTATAGGCCACCGCAGCGGGGCTCTCGCGGCCGTCCTTGAACTCGACATAGCGGCTGGCGTCGTACAGCACCTTCACATAGGGGCATGGACCGGCGTTGCGCAGTTGCGGCAGCGGCGCCTTGGGCTGGTTCCACTCTTCGTCGCGCTTCTTCTTCTTTCCCGCCTGGTCGTCCTCGCCCTGGCCCTGACCCTGGTCGCCACGACCGCGCGATTGGGCATGGGCGCTCATCGCCGTCGCGGCGAGCGAGACGGCCATCAGGGCGCTGAGGGCGAGCGAGAAAGTGCGGCGCATGAAACGTCCGGTCAGAAAATGAAGAGCCAGTCGGGGCGCATGCCCCAGGCGGCGTCATGCAGCCTGATAAAGGCATATGCGTGACGTCGCAATGTGCTGACTTGGCGTGCGCACGCTGGCGTCACGATCCGCGAACGCTTAGGTTCAGCCCCATGAACGCCCATGCCCCGGTTCGTCCGCCGCTCACCATCGTGCTCGCCAGCCCCCGGGGCTTCTGCGCGGGAGTGGATCGCGCCATCCAGATCGTCGAGCGCGCCATCGAGAAATTCGGCGCGCCGGTCTATGTGCGCCACGAGATCGTCCACAACCGCCACGTGGTCGATCGCCTGAAGGCCCTGGGCGCCATCTTCATCGAGGAGCTCAGCGAAGCCCCCGACGACCGCCCCATCGTCTTTTCGGCCCACGGCGTGCCCAAGTCGGTGCCGGCCGAGGCCAAGGCCCGGCAGATGATCTATCTGGACGCCACCTGCCCGCTGGTCTCCAAGGTGCATGTCGAGGCCCAGAAACATTTCGACGCCGGCCGTGAGATCGTGCTGATCGGCCATGCCGGCCATCCCGAAGTGGTCGGCACCATGGGCCAGCTGCCCGCAGGCAGCGTCACCCTGATCGAACATATCGAGGACGCCCGCGCCTGGGTTCCGAAGGACGCCTCCAACGTGGCCTTCCTGACCCAGACCACCCTGTCGGTCGATGACACCGCCGAGATGGTTGACCTGCTGAAGGCCCGCTTCCCCGGCATCGCCGCGCCGCACAAGGAAGACATCTGCTACGCTACCACCAACCGGCAGGACGCGGTCAAGACCCTGGCCACGGCGTCGGAGCTGGTTCTGGTGGTCGGTTCGCAAAACTCGTCCAACTCGGTGCGCCTGGCCGAGGTCGGCCTGAAGGCCGGGGCCCGCGACGCCCGCCTGATCGACGATGCCTCGGGCCTGGACTGGTCGTGGTTCGAGGGCATCTCCCGCGTCGGCCTGACCGCCGGGGCTTCGGCGCCCGAGGATCTGGTGCAAGGCGTCATCGACGCCATCGCCGCGCGGTTCGACGTCACGGTTGAAGACTTGGTCGAGGCCCGCGAGACGGTGACGTTCAAGCTGCCGAGGCTGCTGACGGTTTAGGATAGTGGGCAAACACTGCATCAGGCGCAGATATAGAAGTTAAGAAGGCAAGTGGGCCATGCAGCGGTATGAAATATCGCGACCGTTCTCGCACGGGAGGGTGCCTTGCTTCTAATTGTCTATTTCACGACGTTTGCTGTCTTCGTTTTGATTTTCACCAGAGAGGTTATCGCTCCAGCATCTAACGCAAGTTGTGATAAACGCTGGCGAATCTATGCAGGATCGCTCAACGCGGCCAACTTGGTGGTAGTCTGTGCGGCTGGCTTTCTATTTCAGGGATGGATAGTCGAGCATTCTCTCTTCCGACTTGGCGAGCGACTGGATGACATTACTGCCAGCGTCATTTGCTTTCTGGTTGCTAGCTTAATAGCCTATTGGGGTCATAGACTCTTGCACGCCTCGAACCGCTAATGGCGTTGGGTGCACCAGTTGCATCACAGCCCTAAGCGCATCGAGGCTCTAACCGCGTTCTACATCCATCCGTTCGACGCGCTTCAGGCCGCGCTACTCAATGCGTTGGTGGCCTACGGTCTCTTGGGAGTAAGTGGATTTTCAGCGGCGTTGGCGCTGATCTATGTGACGCTCTTTAATTTAGTCGCTCATGCAGATCTCAAATCCCCTTGGTGGTTGGGATTTCTGGTCCAACGGCCCGAAATGCACCGCGTTCATCACGAACGTGGGGTGCACGCCAATAATTACGGGCTTCCAATTTGGGATATATTTTTCGGGACATGGAAGAACCCTCGCGAAGAGAGTGTTGAGTGCGGCTTTGCCGGCGATAGAGAACATCGCATCTTGGACATGCTTCTCTTGAGAGATGTCGACGGCTAGTCGCCCCCTGTACATCCGGACGACCTCCAGTTCGGCAGGAACGTTGCAAGGCACCGCTGGCCACTCACTTTACCTTCGCCCTCTTGACCGCCCGCTCCCGCTCCCGCATCCCCCGATCATGGCCGTCTATACCGACATCACCGACGAAGAACTGTCCGCCTTCCTGGCCGATTTCGACCTGGGGCAGGCGCTGGCGTTCAAGGGTATTGCCGAGGGGGTGGAGAACTCCAACTTCCTGCTGGAGACCGAAGGCGGCCGGTTCATCCTGACGGTCTATGAAAAGCGCGCTGCGCCCGAGGACCTGCCCTATTTCCTCAATCTGATGACCTGGCTGGCCGACCGCGGCTATCCCAGCGCGCGGGCTGTCGCCGACCGCAAGGGCGCGACGCTGAAGACCCTTCGCGGCAAGCCCGCAGCTCTGGTCGAGTTTCTGCCCGGCCTGTCGGTGCGCCGGCCTACCGTCGCCCATTGTCGCGAGGCGGGCGAGGGCCTGGCCCACCTGCACCTGGCCGGCGAAGGCTATGCCGGCCGGCGCTCCAACGACCTGGGCCAGCCCGCCTGGTCGCCGCTGTTCGCCAAACATCGCCAGGACGCCGAGGGCCTCAAACCCGGTCTGGCGACGGCCATCGACAAGGATCTGGCGCAGCTGGCCCTGATGTGGCCGCGCAACCTGCCGACGGGCACGATCCACGCCGACTATTTCCCCGACAACGTCTTCTTCAAGCCGGACGGCAAGTTCGCCGCCGCCATCGACTTCTATTTCGCCTGCGATGACGCCTATGCCTATGACGTGGCGGTGACCCTGAACGCCTGGTGCTTTGAGGCTGACGGCAGCTTCAACGTCACCGCCGCTCAGGCCCTGCTGGCCGGCTATCAGCGCCGCCGACCGTTGAGCCCGGCCGAGAAGGAGGCCCTGCCGATCCTGGCACGCGGCGCGGCCATGCGTTTCTTTCTGACCCGCCTGGCCGACTGGGGCGCGACGCCCGCCGGGGCGCTGGTCAAGCCGAAGGATCCGCTGGAATACGAGCGCAAGCTGGCCGTCCATCGCGAAGGCCTGGTGCTGTTCGCATGACGCCCAAGGTCACGGTCTATACCGACGGCGCCTGCAAGGGGAATCCCGGCCCAGGCGGCTGGGGCGCGATCCTGTTCTATGGCGAGAAGAAAAAGGAAATCTGCGGCGGCGAGGGTCACACGACCAACAACCGCATGGAGCTGATGGGCGCCATCATGGCGCTGGAAACCCTGACCAAGCCCTGCAAGGTCGAGCTGCATACCGACAGCCAGTATGTGATGAAGGGCGTCACCCAGTGGATCCACGGCTGGAAGGCCCGGGGCTGGAAAACCGCTGACAAGAGCCCGGTCAAGAATGACGACCTGTGGAAACGCCTCGACGCCGCCCGCAATCGCCACGAGGTCGACTGGCGCTGGGTCAAGGGCCACGCCGGTCACCCCCTGAACGAGCGAGCCGACGAGCTGGCCAACAGGGGCCTGCGGGAGTTTCGAGGGTAGGGAGAGCGGCCCCCTACGCCTCGTCGCCCTTGCGCTTGCTGGGCTTGAGGATGACCTTGTCGATGCGCGAGGCGTCCATGTCGACGATCTCGACGTCGAAGGGGCCCAGCTCCAGGACCTCGCCCTCGCGGGGGATGCGGCCCAGGCGGTCGAGGATCAGCCCGGCCACGGTGTGATAGCCGCCCTCGGCCTCGAAGGCCTCGCCCAGGGCGTCGTTGAGCTCCTGGATGTCGAGGCGGGCATCGACCAGCCACGAGCCGTCCTCGCGACGCAGGATGCGAGTCTCGGTATCATCATGGCTCTCGGGGAAGTCGCCGGCGATCATTTCCAGCAGGTCGATGGGGGTGATCACCCCCTGAACCGAGCCAAACTCGTCGACCACCAGGGCCATGTGCAGCGGGGTTTGCTTGAACAGGGCCATGGCGCGCAGCAGCGACATGGTTTCGGGAATGGCGATCGGCTGCTGGACGTGGGCAAGCACGTCGATCGGGCCACCGGAGAGGGCCGCGTCGAGCAGATCCTTCTTCAGGACCACGCCGATATCGCCGTCCAGATCATCATCGGTGGCGACCACGATGCGCGAATAGCGGCAGCTGCGGATTTCGGCCAGGATCTCTTCGGGGGTGTCGGCCAGAGAGATCCAGAACAGGTCGCGGCGCGGGGTCATGGCCACGCGCACCGGCCGGTCGCCCAGGCGCAGCACTTCCTGGATCATCGAGCGCTCTTCGGGCTCGATCAGGCCCGCATCGGCACCCTCGGCCAGCACGGTCTCGACCTCTTCGGCGGTCATGTCATTGGTGCGCTCGTCACGCACGCCCATCAGCTTCAGGATGGCGGCAGTCGAAACAGTCAGCACGGTCACGAAGGGGCGCAGAACCATGGCCACGATGGCCAGGAACGGGGCCATGCGGCGGGCTATGGCGTCTGGGAACAACAGGGCCAGGCGCTTGGGCACCAGCTCGCCCAGGATCACCGAGACATAGGTCAGGCCGATGACCACCACGATGGTGGCGATGATCTCCGAATGGGGCCCGATCACCGGGAAGGGCTCGAGCCACAGGTCCAGGGCGCCTGCGATAGTGGCCTGGCCATAGGCACCGGCCAAAATGCCGATCAGGGTGATGCCCACCTGCACGGCTGACAGGAACCGGGTCGGATGCTCGGCCATGGCCAGGGCGAGCTTCGCGCCCTTGTCGCCGCGATCGGCATAGGTCTGGAGCCTGGCACGGCGGGCGGAGACCACCGCCAGTTCGGACATGGAGAAAACCCCGTTCAGCAGAACGAGGAGGAAAACGACGGCGAGCGCGAGAAGTATCATGGCCCTTTGGGGTCAATGACGCGGTCGCCGGTCGGCGACTGCGGCCCCTGCTTCCTTGACGCGGCGAGGGCGAACCGTGGGGAACACTATACAAAAGAAAACGCCGTGGCCCATAGGGCCACGGCGCAGGAAGTCTGTTTGGGGAGGAAATAGCCTGATTACGAGGCCGGACGGGCCATCGAGACCTTGTTCTTGACGACGTTCTTCTGGGCTTCGTGCTGGCCGGGAGGCAGCGGGATCAGGCCACGGCCTTGCAGATAGCCGCCACGACCAGTGGCCGCGTCAGAGGTGAACTCCGAGAGGAACTCGGCCAGGCCCGGCGTCACGCCGACGCTGGACTTCTTGACATAGATGTAGAGCGAGCGGGCCAGCGGATAGGAGCCGTCCGAGATGGTCTGCGGGCTGGGGCGGATGCCGTTGACGCTGGCGACCTTCACCTTGTCCATGTTCTCTTCGTAGAACGAGAAGCCGAACACGCCCAGGGCGCCGGGGGTCTTGGTCAGGGTGCCGACGATGGCGTTGTCGTTCTCGCCCGCGTCGATCCAACCGTCATTACGCAGCGGGTCAACCTTGGCCTTGAAGAGCTTCTCGTTGTTGGAGCGCAGTTCTTCGACGGTGGGGAACTTGCGGGCGCCGGCCTCGATGGCCAGTTCCACGAAGGCGTCGCGGGTGCCCGAGGTGGGCGGCGGGCCATAGACCTGGATGCGGTTGCCCGGCAGGCCGTTGCCGACGTCATCCCAGCTGTTGTTGGGGTTCTTGACGAACTGGCCGCCCTTCATGATCTGGGCCGACAGGCCCAGATACAGGTGCTCGGTCTTGAAGTTGTAGTCGGCACCGTCCTTGTCGGTGGCGACAACGATGCCGTCAAAGCCGATCTTGATCTGGATGATGTCCTTGACGCCCTTGGCGGCGCAGGCGTCGAACTCGGACTTCTTCATCGGACGCGAAGCGTTGGCGATGTCGGGGAAGCCTTCGCCCGTGCCCGAGCAGAACAGCTTGATGCCGCCGCCGGTGCCCAGCGACTCGACCTTGGGGGCCTTCTTGCCGGTCTTCTTGGCATAGTTCTCGGCCACGCGGGTCGAGAAGGGGAACACGGTCGAGGAACCGGCGGCCCAGACATAGTCGCGGGCGGCGTGAGCGGGAACGGCGGCGAGGCCCGACAGGGCGACAGCGGCGGCCGCGCAGGAAAGCAGCTTTTTCATGGAGAACTCCTGGAAGTCTCGAGAGCTTGAAAAAAGGGTCGGGACCGCCCCGATGGAGCGGCCCCGGGTCGCAGTCTTAGAAGTCGAACTGGGCGCGCATCTGGAACGTGTCGACATCGACATCGTTCAGTTCGCGGTTGGTGCCCGTCGTCAGGGTCGGGTTGTCGTTCTTGGCCTTGGTATAGTTGGCCTGGAAACGGACATAGGGGTGGGGATACCAGTTCAGACCCGCAGTCAGAGCGGTGTACTTACCAGCCGTCGCGACGCCCTTCAGATCGGTCAGGTCGACCGAGTCATAACGCAGGGCGGCTTCCCAGGCGCCCATGCCGCCGGCGGTCATCGGCGACAGGATGCGGGTGCGGTTGAACTCGCCGCGGGCGGCTTCGTAACGGCGGGTTTCGCCGGTCAGGAAGAAGCTGCCGGTGACGTAGAAGGAGTCGAGTTCAACATCAGAGGCCGTGCCGGTGCGGTCGGCGGTGATGCGAGCATATTCCGACTGCAGCGAGAACTGCTTGTGCAGCAGGACGGCTTCCAGGCCGATCGTCTTGTCGTGGACGCCGACGGCGCCCGACGAGGTGTAACGCGCGCCGTAGTTGGTGTTGTTCCGCACCTGATAGGTGAAGTTGGCCTGATCACCGCGATCGCGGTAACGACCCCAGACGCCCAGGTGGACGGTGGTGAAGTCGGTGACGATCGGCGCATAGGTGAAGCGGCCGTTGTAGCCGAAGGTTTCCTTCGAGCCGGTCGCGCTGTTGGTGGAGACGTCAGCGTTGTTCAGGCTGTCGCCCGAAAGCGCAACGCCCGCCGTCCAGTTCTGGCCGTTCATCTTGTACTGGATGTTCATCACGCGGCCGGCGTTGATGAAGTCGTTGAACGCGCCGCGTTCCATCATCGTGTTGTAGCGCGACGAGGTGATGTCCTCGAGCGACACGGTCTTGAAGTTACCAACGATGATCGAGCTGGTCTCGGTCGGCTTGTATTCCAGGGTCAGGTCTTCCCACTGGGTGGTGCCGCCGCCGCTGGAGAGGCTGGCCTCGGCCTTATAGGCCCAGTTGCCGTTCCAGGTGCCTTCAACGCCCAGGCGCGCCGTGCGCAGGCGGGTGTTCCAGGCCTTGAAGTCGACGCCCGCGCCGGTGCGATCGACGCTTTGATAGACGACGTCTTCATAGACGCGGCCACGGACCTTGAAGGTCAGGGTGTCGTTGGCGAATTGCGGCGCGCCGCGCCAGGTGGTGGTGGTGTCTTGCGCTTGGGCCGAGACGCCAAGGCCGAGCGCGAGCATCACGCCCAGCGCCGACCCGCCGATCAGCGAGGTCTTGTTCCGCATTGTAGTGTTCCCCTTAGGTCTGGCCCTGACCTCTCATCACCTTTGAGGCGCGGGATCAGGATGCCAGCGGCTTACCGGGGAGCCATGACGGTTCAGGCACCGATTTATGACAGCCTGGCGACAAGGGTTTTCAAGAGGTTAACCTGTGGCAAAGCGGCCACGCGTTGCCGGCCAAGCGAGAGCCGAACTATCCGCCTACCGACATATATCCAGGAGGTTGAACCGCGCCTTACAGCAGCCGCGTACGAATTATCTGCGACAGCAGGTCGATCATCGACACCGCCACCACGATGACCAGCACGATGCAGCCGGTCTGGTCGTACTGAAATCCGTTGACGGATTCGAGCAGCACCTGGCCGATGCCGCCGGCACCGATCAGGCCCAGCACGGTGGCCGAGCGGCTGCTGGATTCAAACCGGTAGAGAGCGTAGCTGGTCCATAGCGGCGCGACCTGCGGGATCACGCCCCAGACGATCTCCTGCAGGGGCACGGCGCCGGTGGCGCGCACGCCCTCGACCGGCCCCTTGTCGATCGACTCGACGGCCTCGGCGAACAGCTTGGCCAGCACGCCGCCGGTGTTGAACATCAGGGCCATGACGCCGGCGAACGGGCCAAGGCCCACCGCGGTGATGAAGATTAGGGCGACCACCAGGTCGGGCAGCGAGCGGATCAGGTCCAGCGCCCGGCGCACCGGCTGCTGGATCCACACCGGCGTGATGTTGCTCGCGCCCAGCAGTCCCAGCGGGATGGCGACGATGATGGCCAGGGCCGTGCCCCACAACGCCATCTGGATAGTCTGCCACATCTTGCCGATATAGGTCGGCCAGTCCATTTCCATGAACAGCTTGGGATCGCCAAACGGCGCGAAGAAGCCGGTGGCGAACTCGCGCATCCGGCCCGCTTCGGTGAACAGCTGCGGGAACTTGTCGATCTCGGCCGGACGGAAACTGACGATCAGCAGGCCGATCACCCCGCCCCACAGCAGGATGTCGAAGGCCAGGGCCGAGGCCGACCTCTTCGGCGGCTGGGGAATGGTGTCGCTGATCATGACGCGTCTCAGTTGGCCGGCGCGGTAACGCCGGCCTTGCCCTCGGCGGCGACGCGCTCGGCCTTGACCTCGTCGAGCGTCTTCTCGGCGGCGGCGATCTTTGCGGGGTCGCCCGACTCCTTGGCCAGACCAAACTGCTCCAGGGCTTCCATCTCGCGTACCACCAGCAGGTGGGTGTTGTCGGCGGGCAGGAAGCCACCCATCGACAACTTGGCCAGGTTGGCGCGCTGCTGGGCCGCGACCGGGGTGTCGCCCTGACCATAGGTCAGGAAGAACTGGCGGACCTTTTCCTTGACCACGGGGTCAAGCTTCTTGCGCCAGACGATCGGATCTTCGGGCAGGGTCGGCGATTCCCAGATCACCTTGACCTTGTTCAACTGGGCCGCGCCGCGATCACCGTTCAGCCGCAGGGCCGTGGTGTTGTTGGTGGCCGCGTCCAGCTTCTTGTTGGCCACCGCGAACAGGTTGGCGTCATGGCTGGCGCTGAGCACGGTCTTGAAGCAGGTGTCGGGCTTCTTGCCGGCCGGGATGAACACATAGGTCATCGGGGCCAGCGTGCCCGAGGTCGACTTCTTGTCGCCGATGCCAAAGTTCAGCGTCTTGTCGCACTTCAGCAGGTCGGCGAGGGTCAGCTTGCTGTCGGCTGGCACGATGATCACCGACTTGTAGCCGTCGGTGCCCGACGGATCGAAGGTGCGGGCGAAGACCTCGCCGCCCGAGCGGCGCACGGCCTCCAGGCCCGACTGGTTGGAGAACCAGCCCACATCGGTCTGGTCGGCGCCCATGGCCACGATCAGCGACGAATAGTTGGACGAGAAGAACGGCTTCACCTTCAGGCCGGTCTGCTTTTCCATGTCGGCCAGGATGGGCTTCCAGTAGCTCTCCATGTTCTGGGCCGACTCGGTCGAGAGGATCGAGAACACGACAGTGTCCTTGGGACCCTCGGCGACGGGCTTGGGCGAGCAGGCCGACAAGGCCATGGCGGCTGCGGCGGCGATGAACAGGCTGCGGCGGATCATTGTGGAGCTCCTTCCCAGAATACGTCCTCGAATTCCGGGCCGTAGATGTCGATGAGTTGTTCGCGTTTCAGGCCGTCGGCCGGGCCGTCATAGACCTTCTTGCCGGCCTTCAGGGCCACCACCCGGTCGCAATAGCGCAGGGCGTAATCGACCTGGTGCAGGGTGACGACCACCGTGAGGCCGTCGGACTTGTTCAGGTCGCGCAGGATTTCCATGACCTTGCGGGCCGAGACCGGATCCAGCGAGGCGACGGGCTCGTCGGCCAGGATGATCTTGGCCTTCTGGACCAGGGCGCGGGCAATGGCCCCGCGCTGCTGCTGACCACCCGACAGGGTGTTGGCGCGCTGGGCGGCGTAGTCTGAGACCCCCACCCGGTGCAGGGCGGCCATGGTCGCGGTCCTGGTCTCTTCAGGCCAGGTACCGAACACGCCGCGCCAGAACGGGATGCGACCCAGCGAGCCGAGCGCCACATTGCTGAACAGCGAAAGCCGGCCGACCAGGTTGAACTGCTGGGCGATGAAGCCGATGCGCACCCGGGCCTTGCGGACCTGATCGCTGACCTTGCCCCTGGCCTGGACCGGGCCGCCAAAGGCGGTGATCACGCCGCCCTCTTCGCCCTTTTGCCCTTCATCAATGGTCTGAAGACCGTCGATAGAGCGCAGCAGAGTGGATTTGCCCGAGCCCGAAGGGCCGATGAGCGCGATCATCTCGCCGCGACAAACGTCGAGCGAAACGGAGTCCAGCGCCCGACGAGACCCGAAGGTCTTGGAGGCGGCGCGGATCGAGAGAACTGGGTCCGACGTCATGGTCGGGGCGAATCCTTAACGTGGTTTCAGGCTGTGTAAAATCCGTTCACCGCTTTGGCCGCACTCCGCAATGGATTTGTGACAATCGATGGATCAATTCGCCTCGGAGACCGGGTCCGAAAGGGACTTTACATCGGGGGGCTATACCCCTATTTCGCACGGCTCCGGCGGACCCGAAGTCCTCATAAGCGCTGCTAACGCCGGCTAGGTTTAACTTTTGCAGGGGTCTACGTGAATTGCACACGTACCATGAACCCCTGGACCTGGTCCGCGAGCGGTCACCGGAACGTCCTGTCGCACTTGTGCGACCGGACGCGGTGTCGGTAGCGGCGCGCTGGTTCCAGGCTGAATTTAAAGGCGATGTCTTTTACGCGGTGAAGGCCAACCCTTCGCCGTGGGTGATCCACGAGCTGGTCAAGGCCGGCGTGCGGTCATTCGACGTCGCATCGCTCAACGAGATCGAGCTGGTGGGCGAACACGCCCCGGGTTCGCGCATGGCCTTCATGCATCCGGTCAAGAGCCGGGTTGCGATCTCGGCCGCCTATTTCGATCACGGCGTGCGGACCTTCTCGTTCGACACCCATGAAGAGCTGGCCAAGATCCTCGACGCGACCGGTAACGCCAAGGACCTCAACCTGATCGTCCGCATGGGCGTGCAGGCCGAGGGCGCGGCCTACAGCCTGTCGGGCAAGTTCGGCGTCGAGCCGCACAACGCCCCGGCCCTGCTGCTGGCCGCCCGCCGCGCCACCCAGGATCTGATGGGCGTATCGTTCCACGTCGGCAGCCAGTGCATGCGTCCCACCGCCTATCAGGCGGCGATGGCCCAGGCCTCGCGCGCCCTGGTGCGGGCCGGCGTGCTGGCTGATGTCGTGGACGTGGGCGGCGGTTTCCCGTCGATCTATCCCGGCATGGTGCCCCCGGACATGTCCGAGTACCTGGCCGCCATCGACCGCGGTTTTGCCGAAATGATGGTCCACGAGTCGACCCAGCTGTGGTGCGAACCCGGCCGGGCCCTGGTGGCCGAAGCCTCGTCGCTGCTGGTCAAGGTCGAGCTGAAGAAGGGCGACGCGCTCTATCTGAACGACGGGTCATACGGCTCGCTGTTCGATGCGGCGCACATGAAGTGGCCCTTCCCGGTCAAGGCCTATCGCAAGAACGGCGAAGTGGTGGAAGACGGCCTCAAGCCCTTCCGCTTCTATGGACCCACCTGCGACAGCGTCGACCACATGCCCGGCCCCTTCTACCTGCCCGAAAGCGTGGACGAAGGCGACTATATCGAGATCGGCATGCTGGGCGCATACGGCGTGGCCATGTCGACCCGCTTCAACGGCTTTGGCGAGAACGAGACCGTCGAGGTCCAGGACGCGCCGATGGCCTCGATGTACGGCCTGGCCAAGCGCTCGATCCCGACCCACAAGCCGGAGTCGGAAGAGCGCAAGGTCGTGCGGTTCTCGCGTCCCAAGGGCGCGGCCGGCAAGCGCAAGCGTCGTCGTTGATTTGACGTGTTAGGCGTTTAGACGTTCAAGCGCCGTGAGGACCTCCCCAGTCACTGCGGGCCACCTCTCCCTTCGGGGAGGTGGCCTGGAGGGCCGGAGGGGGCCGTCACGGCGCAAAACCTGTTTCCCCCGCCGGTTGCTCCGTCCCGGCGAAGGGTTTCGACCAACGACGGGCGTCCAAAGTCAGGGAAACCGAAGCGATGAACGCTCCCGTTCCGAATACAAAAGCCGAACTGCTCCAGAACGTGGTCGAGCACATCGACATCACGTCCTTCGACGCCCGCCCGATCATCGACGCCATGCGCAAGATGAGCTTCTCCAGCCGCGACACCGCCCGCGCCGCTGACATCTTCAACATGGCCCTGGAAGACCAGTCCTGCTCGCCGTGGCTGATCCTGGCCGGTTCGACCTCGGCCGGCGGCTGCATGCACGTCTATCGCGACATGGTGCAGAACGGCATGATCGACGCCGTGGTCGCCACGGGTGCCAGCATCGTCGACATGGATTTCTTCGAGGCCCTGGGCTTCAAGCACTATCAGGCCGCCGGCCCGGTCGACGACAATGTGCTGCGCGACAACTATATCGACCGCATCTACGATACCTATATCGACGAGGAAGAGCTCCAGAACTGCGATCACACGATCCTGGAGATCTGCAATCGCCTGGAGCCGCGCGCCTATTCCAGCCGCGAGTTCATCTGGGAAATGGGCAAGTGGCTGTCTGAGGGCAACGCCAAGAAGCCCGGCTCGCTGATCCAGACCGCCTATGAGCAGGGCGTGCCGATCTTCTGCCCGGCCTTCGTCGACAGCTCGGCCGGCTTTGGCCTGGTCAAGCACCAGAAGGAGCGCATCGCCGCCAAGCAGCCCTATCTGATGATCGACGCGGTCGCCGACTTCCGCGAACTGACCGACATCAAGATTGCGGCCGGCACGACGGGTCTGTTCATGGTGGGCGGCGGCGTTCCCAAGAACTTCGCCCAGGACACCGTGGTCTGCGCCGAGATCCTCGGCGTCGAAGCCGACATGCACAAGTACGCCATCCAGATCACCGTCGCCGACGTGCGCGACGGCGCCTGCTCGTCCTCGACCCTGAAAGAGGCCGCCAGCTGGGGCAAGGTCAACACCACCCATGAGCAGATGGTCTTTGCCGAAGCCACCACCGTGGTGCCGCTGATCGCCTCGGACGCCTATCACCGCGAAGCCTGGAAGGGCCGCGAGCGTCCGCGCTGGAACAAGCTGTTCGGCAAGTAAGGCCCGACGGCTCAGGCCTGAAACAGAAAGGTCCCTTCGACGCCGTCGAGGGGGCCTTTTTTGTGGCTCGCACTTGCCCCCACCTGACCTGCTGCGCAGGTCGTCCGCCCCCAGAGGGGGCAGATGATCCCGTCTTCCCCCTTTGGGGGAGGAGGATGCGCAGCATCCGGAGGGGGCCAGTGAGCTGCCCGCCTCCTACAGCGTCTGTCCGCGCAGCAATCTCGGCAGGTCGCCGACCGCGCCGCCGGCCTCGTGCATGAAGAAGCGCCGGGCCGGGGCGATGCGGTTGACCACCGCCAGGCCGACGCCGCGCGCGGCGCGCAGAACGGGATTGTCGTTGGAGAACAGGCGGACGAAGGCGTCGAAGGCCAGGGCGTTGGTCACGGTGTCGAACCGCCGCCAGCGGGCATAGCGCTCCAGCACCACGTCACTGCCGATATCCTCGCCGCCTCGCAGGGCCTCGACCAGCACCTCGGCCAGGGCGGCCGCATCCTTGAGGCCGAGATTGAGCCCCTGTCCGGCGATCGGGTGCACGCCGTGGGCGGCGTCGCCGATCAAGGCGAGGCGCGGCGCGACCAGCCGTTCGGCCAGTTGCAGCGACAGCGGATAGACAAAGATCGGCCCGACGATCTCGACCGCGCCGAGGAACTCGCCGAACCGCCGCATCAAATGGGCCTGGAAGGCCTCGGGCCGGGCCCCGCGCAGGGCTTCGGCCCGCTCCGTGCTCTCGGTCCAGACCAGGCTGGCGCGGTTACCGGTCAGGGGCAGGATGGCGAACGGGCCGCTGGGCAGGAAATATTCGTGGGCCACGCCCTCGTGCGGGCGCTCCATCTTCACGGTGGCCACCACCCCGCTCTGGCCATAGCCCCAGCCGATCTCGCCGATGCCGGCCGCCTTGCGCAGGACCGAGCCCCGTCCCTCGGCGCTGACGGCCAGAGGTGCGGACAGCACCCGGCCGTCAGCCAGGGTCAGCCGCGCGCCGGTGGCATCGACCGCCAGATTGGTTGCCGCCATCGGCGCGATCACGGGAATGGCCTTGTCGGTGACGGCCTTTGAGAGCGCCGCGCGGATCTGGCGGTTCTCGATCAGATAGCCGAGCGGCTCGCCGTCCGAACGGTCGGCGATCTCGCTGGAGTCGAAGCGCAGGAAGGCGGGCGACGCGCCGCGCGCGCTGGCGCTGGGCGTGCGGCCGTCGGTGACCAGGATCTGCTCGATCCGCTGGGCATGGGGCTCAAGCGCCTCGCCGGCCCCGATCGTGCGCCACTGGCGAAAGCTGGAATAGGCGATGGCCGAGGAACGGCCGTCGAAGGTCGGGGCCAGCTGGGCCTCGAACGGCTGGGGATCGACCAGTAGCGGCCGCAAGCCGCCTGAGGCCAGGGCCAGGGCCAGTGTGGACCCGGCCATGCCGGCTCCCGCGATGATCACATCGGCGTCGTGCGTGCGCATGCCCCGGATATGGGCCGCAGGCGCGGGGGTGTCCAGAGCGGGTCATCAATTCGATGACCCGCCCTTGAACCCTAGACCTTCAACCGCCCGATCAGCGCGCTGGTCGAGGGATCGTGGCTGCCCACGGCCCCGCTCTCCAGCTCCGGCAGGATACGGCCGGCCATCACCTTGCCCAGCTCAACGCCCCACTGGTCGAAGCTGTTGATGCCCCAGATCACGCCCTCGACGAAGGTCTTGTGCTCATAGAGGGCGATCAGGGCCCCGAAGGTCTGCGGCGTCAGGCGCTCCAGCAGCAGCAAGGTCGAGGGCCGGTTGCCGGCGAAGGTGCGCTGCGGGGCCAGGGTGGCGATCTCGGCTTCAGACACGCCCTTGGCCGTCAGCTCGGCCACCACGTCGTCCGTCGTTCGCCCGACCATGAAGGCCTCGGCCTGGGCCAGCAGGTTGGACAGCAGCTTTTCGTGCATGCCGGCCGGGCCTTCGTCGGATTTGGCCAGGCCGATCAGCTCCATGGGCGTGATGTCGGTCCCCTGGTGCATGCACTGGAAATAGGCGTGCTGGACGTTGGTGCCTTCGTCGCCGAACACCACCGTGGCGGTGCCGCGCTTGGCCGGCCGGCCGTCGGGCCCGACCGACTTGCCGTTGCTCTCCATCTCCAGCTGCTGGAGGAACGAGGCCAGGCGGCGCAGGCGGTGCGAATAGGGCACGACCGAGCGGGCGCGGCGGTCCAGGCCGTTGCGGTTGAAGATCTGGGCCAAGGCGACCAGCACCGGGGCGTTCTTCTCGAGCGAGGCGGTGCGGAAATGCTCGTCCATGGCCGCGCCGCCGTCCAGGAAGCCCTGGAAGGCGTCCCAGCCGCAGGCCACGGCCACCGAGAGGCTGACCGACGACCACAGTGAATAGCGACCGCCCACCCAGTCCCAGAAGCCGAACACACGGTCATCGGCCACGCCGAAGGCCGCGGTCTTGTCCAGCGCCGTTGAGATGGCGGCCAGGTGCAGGTTGGCCCCAGACTCGCCGAGGGCCTCAACCAGCCAGGCGCGAGCCGCGGTGGCGTTGGACAGGGTCTCCTGGGTGGTGAAGGTCTTGGAGACGATGATGACCAGGGTCCCTTCGGGATCCATGTCCGCCGTGGTCAGGGCGAACTCGGCCCCGTCGACATTGGCCACAAAGCGCAGGTCGATATCTGGCCGTACCGGCCGCAG
Organism: Caulobacter sp. AVps18; assembly: GCF_058681425.1. Classification (NCBI taxonomy): domain Bacteria; kingdom Pseudomonadati; phylum Pseudomonadota; class Alphaproteobacteria; order Caulobacterales; family Caulobacteraceae; genus Caulobacter; species Caulobacter sp. AVps18. Next base: position 1,497,874 of record NZ_CM178737.1, on the reverse strand, counting down.
GGCGTCCCACAGCAGGCGGGGGCCCAGATCGCTGCCGCCGATGCCGATATGCAGGATGGCCCTGAACGGCTTGCCGGTGGCCCCGACGATCGCGCCGGAGCGAACCGCCTCGCTGAAGGTCTTCATCCGCTGGCGGACGGCCTCGACCTCGGCCATCACCGGAACGCCGGCGGCCTTGAAATCGGCTTCCGCTGGCGCGCGCAGGGCGGTGTGCAGCACGGCCCGGCCCTCGGAGCTGTTGATCGCCTCACCCCCGAACATCCGGGCCCGCGCGCCTTCCACGTCGGCGGCGTGGGCCAGGTCGAGGGCGGCTTCCAGGCCCGCCTCGTCCCAGGCCTGCTTGGAGAGGTCAAGGTGCAGGCCCGCCACATTGAGCGTCAGCGCCTCGAGCCTTCCAGGCTCGGCGTCGAACAGCTCCACGATGCGCTTGTCGCCGGCGGCCTTGGCTGCGGCTTCCAGGCGGGTCCAGGCGATTTCGATGTCGGCCATGCGAGCGTCCTTCCGGTCTTGGTAAATCGGCGTTTACCCGCAGGGGCTTACCAAACGGATACCGCAGCGTCATGAAGACCAATGATGTTTTCGCGGGGAGAATGTCATGTCCTGCAGTGCCGTCGCCGTTTCCGCCATGCTCTGGCTCGCTTCGGGCAGCAGTGCGCCCCTGCAGGCCGCGCCGCCGGCCGCCACCGCGCCGGCCTCGGTCGCGGCCGAGCCCCTGTTCGCCGACATCATCCGCCGCGCGAAGCAGCTGAAAGCCCAGACCGAGGCCTATCGCCGCCAACTGGGGACTGACCCCGCCGCCCCGGCCATGCCCCTGAACGACCTGGAGGGGTTCGGCGCCCGGATCGGCGAGCTGTCGGCGCTCGACATGAAAGGCCACGTCACCCTGAAGGAGCGCGGCGCGGTCGATGACCTCAAATGCATCCTGCGCGGCATCAGTCAGGACCTGCCCGACAAGCTGGCGGCCATGCGGGCGGCTACAACCGTCAAGGCCCAGGATCTGGCCCTGCGCGACATGGTCTATCTGCTCAATGACAATGTCGAGGTGATCACCGCCCCGCCGACGCCGCCCGCCTGAGGCCTCGCGACGCTCAAGCTTGAGCATAAGGCCATCACCCTGCCCCAAATCTTGCTATAGCTGCCGGCATCCTCGCCCCAGCCCCTTCGAGACCATGGCCCCGCGCTCGCCGACCCTGCTCCCCGCCTCCGCCGCTGTGGCCCTGACCCTGGCCCTGGCCGGCTGCACGACCTCGACCCATGAGACGGTCTATATTCCGGTCGTCGCCCCAACCCCGCCCAGCTCCCTGACGCCGCAGCCGGTGGTGCTGTTCAACCAGACCAAGGCCGGGCGCAAGCTGTTCACCCTGGACGCCGAGTTCCCCTATTGCGACGTCGAGACCGGGAAGGTCATCGTCGTGCCGCGCTGGTATGTCACCGACTTCGCCAGCGTCCCCTGGTACGGCCAGAGCTTCATCGATCCGCAGGGTCCGACCGCCCGCGCCGCCATCATCCACGACTGGCTCTATGCCATCGGCGAGCCGGGCAAACGCGAAGAGGCCGACGCCATCTTCCTGCGGGCCATGCTGCGCTATGGCGTGCCCAGCTTCCAGGCCAATATCGCCTATCAGGCCGTGCGCACGGGCGGCGAGAAGGGCTATGGCCTGCCGGGCGACTGGATGTTCATCGACCCCAAGCGGCAAGAGGTTCGCCAGCCCCAGCCCTTCGCCAAGCCGCGCACCGGCGCAGTGCGGGTGATGCCCAAGTGCCAGGGCTTCGGGGCCCTGATCCAGACTGGCTGGCGCGCCTATCCGATCAAGGCGCCCACCGTCTACGTCCCGCCGCCCGTGGTGGTGACCAAGACCCCGCTGGACGAGATCAAGAACAAGCTGCCCTGGCCGGGCGACGGGAAGAAGAAGTAGGCGGCGATCGGGCGTTCCCCCACTAAGCGTCCCCCCACTAAGCGTCCCCCCACTAAGCGTCCTTGTACTTCACCGCGCAGCCATAGGGGGCCACATAGGGCGTCGCCACCTTGCGGCCGGCCTTGAGATCGCCGAGGGCGGCGGCGACCAGGTTCTTCGCCGTCTTCAGGTCCTCGACCTTCGAGCTGGGCTTGTCATCGATGGCACCCTCATAGACCACGCTCCCGGTTCTATCGATGACGAACATGTGCGGGGTGGTCTTGGCCTTGTAGGCGGTGGCCACGGTCCCGTCGGCGTCGAGCAGCACGGTGGTGGGCTTGGCACCCTTGGCGGTCATCCAGCTTTTGGCCGCAGCGCCGTCGGCGAAATAGCCCTGTTTGCCCGGGGCCGACGAGGCGATGGTCAGCCACACCACGCCATCGGCCGCAGCGGCCTGCTGCAGTCCCTGCATGTTGCCCGAATAGTGCTTCTTCACAAAGGGGCAGCCCTCGTTGACCCATTCCAGGACCACGGTCTTCCCCCGAAATTCAGCCAGGGATCGCGTCTTCCCGTCCATGTCGCGGGCGGTGAAGGCCGGCGCCGGGGCGGCGTGCACCAGGCCGGGCGCGGCGACCGCAACCAGCGGCAGGCCGGCGACCAAAAGGCGGCGGGTAACCAGATGACGTGAAGCAGACATGGCGAGCTCCTTGATGGCAGAGTTCCCCCTCGCCTCGTCAGCTTGTCACAGCACGCCGTGATCTGAAAAGCCCCTTACAGGGCCGCCTTCTCGATGGCCTCGATCACCATGCCCTCGGTCAGCAGCTGCGGCAGGATCACCGGATCACCGCCCTTGGCCGGATAGACCAGGTACAGCGGCACCCCCGCCCGGCCATGCTCGGCCAGGGCAGCGGCGATGGTGGCGTCGCGGTTGGTCCAGTCGGCTTTCAGCAGCACAGCGTTCTGGTCCTTGAAGGCCTGGGCCACGGCGGGGCCCGACATGGCGACCTTCTCATTGACCTTGCAGGTGACGCACCAGGCGGCGGTGAAATCGACCAGCACAGGGCGACCCTCGGCGCGCAGGGCGGCCAGCTTTTCCGGCGACCAGGGCTCGGAAGCGAGGCCGGGACCAGCCGGTGCGGCGGCGCCGGACGCGGCGGCGGCCACCGGCGGCGGGGCTTTCAAGGTCAGAGCGATCAGGCCCACGGCACCGGCAAGCGACAGCAGGGCCAGAACCAGGGCCACAGGCGCTGGCTTGCCCGCGACGCGGCGACCCTGCGCGTGACCATAGAGCCAGGCCGAAAACGCTGTCAGCACGGCGGCAGCCAGGATCTGGCCCAGGGCGATGGCGTCGGTCTGCTGGCTATAGACCCAGACCAGCCAGGCGGCCGTGCCGTACATCGGGAAGGCTAGGCCCTTTTTCAGCATGTCCATCCATGGGCCGGGACGCGGCAGGCGCCTCAGCAAGGCGGGGGCGAAGGCCAGCAGCACGAACGGCGCGGCAAAGCCCAAAGCAAGGGCCAGGAACACCGCGAGCGAGACCAGCGGCGGCTGGGTCAGGGCAAAGCCCAGCGCGCCGGCCATGAACGGCGCCGTGCAGGGCGCGGCCACCACGACGGCGAGCGCGCCGGTGAAGAAGGCCCCGGCTGCGCCGTCCTTGCTCGATACGCCAGCGCCCACGCCCTGGACCGAGGTTCCGAACTCGAAGACCCCCGACATGTTCAGCGCGACCAGCAGCATCACCAGGGCCAGGGCCCCGACCACCACGGGCGATTGCAGCTGGAAGCCCCAGCCCACGGCCGCTCCGCCGGCCCGCACCGCGATCAGCAACCCGGCCAGGGCCAGGAAGGTTGCGACCACCCCGGCCAGGAAGGCCAGGCCCTGCAGGCGGGTCTTGCCGGCGTCATGGGCGTGGCCGGCCAGGCTGGCGGCCTTCATCGACAGCACCGGAAAAACGCAGGGCATCAGGTTGAGGATCAGTCCGCCCAGAAAGGCAAACAGCAGGGCGGCGGCCAGGCCGATCAAACCAGCGCCGCCCTTGGCGGCGGGCGGCGGGCCAAGCCCCATGGCGCCGGCGGGCGGCGCGCCCGGCGTGGCGGTGATCTCGAACGCCTGGCCGGGCAGCGACAGCACGCCCGATACCTGCTCCGGGGCCGTGCCTGAGGTGAAGTCATAGCCCGGCGCCACGCTCAGGGTCAGGCCCTCGGCACCACGCTCGATGGCCTGCACGGCGGCGTGGTCCAGCACCTTGGCCGAATAGGGATAGAAATAGGCACCCGCCATGTCGGCGCCCTTCAGCGGCGCGCCGGTCACCGCCAGTTTCAGCACGCCGTCCTTGAGGGCGAACACGGCCTTGAGGCCAGAAGGCTTGGGGGCCTTGGCCAGGGTCTGGGCGACGACCGCGCCCCATTTGGGATCGGCCGAAGGCGTTCCGGCCACCACGGGCAGGTCCAGGGTGACCACCGCGTCCTCGGGAATGCAGATCTCTTCGCAGACCAGGAAGGCGGCGGCGGCTTTCAGCGTGACGGTCGAACCGGGCCTGGCGTCGGCCGGCACGGCAATCGGCACGGGCAGCAGCACCTGGCCCGTATAGGCATAGTCAAGCAGCGGTCCGACCCGCTTCTTTTCCGGCGTCGGCCACACGATATCGCCCGCGCTCCACCCTGCGGGCAAGGTCCAGACGATCTTGGTGGCGTCGCCCGCATCGCCGGGATTACGCCAATAGGTGTGCCAGCCGGGCTGGATCTTGTGGCGCAGGGCCACGTAGATCGTGCCGCCCGGCACGGCGGCGGCCTCCTGAGCGACCAGCTCGACCTCGATATGGCCGGTCTGGACCGGTCCGGCCGCCAGGGCGAAGCCGGACATCAGCCCCGCCAGCAGCACGCCCTGCAGGGTGGCGACAAGTCGTTTGATCAACATCGGAGCGTGCTCAGGGCAAAGACGGGGAACGACACATGGCCCGGACAGGCGCTCTCGACAAGCACCCGGTGAGCATGGACAGTCCCTGACCATTTCAGCGTGAGATCGCCCATGCCCGCCGCCTTTGACGAAATCGAGATTGGCCAGGTTGTTTCCCTGGGAACCCGGGCGGTGGACGGCCGGTCACTGGAGGCCTTCATCGCCGCCTTCACCCCGGGCTGGCCGGTCGAGAACGGCGCGCCCGATGCCATGACCTTCGCCATCTGGTCGCGGCTGGACAGCGAATCCAGCGCCGCCTGGCCCCAGACCAAGCGCGTAGGCGTCGACGCCCTGCGCTGGATGCGCAACCCGCCCGTCGGCGAACTGCTGCGCGGCCGCATGACGGTGATGGGCAAGGACCCGGTCGGCGAAGGCAAGGGCATCATCATCGCCCAGCACGATCTGCTCGACGAGGCGGGGCGGCTGGTGTTTTCGTGCCTGACCCGGAGCATTTTCGCGCGGTAGGGGGGGGGGCCTGAACGGCTAGGCGGCGCCAAGAGCGCTCCCTGGAGCAGCTCCAGACTCCGGACCTTCATTCCGAGCCATCCAATGCCGAGGCCCGACGCAAGTCGGGCCTACGGACCGCGTTTCAAAGCGCCGCATGGGCAACTTGAAACGCGGCGGTCGATATACGGCAAGCTTACAATAACTTCTGGCCGGGTATCGAATGCAATTGGGGAAGCGTTTTGGCCTCTGGATTGTGGCATGACGCCTTCGGCTCAGCTGATATCGACCTTCATGGCGATGTCCCAAGTACCGGTGCCATTCTTTGCTAAGCCGATCATCATCAGGCCGAGCGCCTCAAGCGTTTGGGCCATCTGAAGACCGCCCACGTCGAGCGGACGCAGTCCGAGACTTTTGAGGAAGGTGGAGACGGTCGCCTTGGCCTCCGCATCGTCCGCCGCGAAGAAGGCGTCGAGCTCGCCCCCCTTGGCGAGGACGTGCCCAAAGACCGTGTTGAACGCCTTCACGAGAGGCGTGCCGGCGGGAAGACCCTTCGCGGTCTCCAGCGCACCGGAACTTCCGGCCGGTGTGTCGAGGCCCGAGAGGTCGGCTTTAACCGGATTGGCGACGTCGATGACGACCTTGCCCCCGAGCGCCTCACCGAAGTCGGCGATCGTCGACGCGGCGGCGCTGTAGGGGACGGCGAGGATGACGATGTCGCCTGCAGGCGCGGCGCCGTAGGCCCCCGTGGTCGCGCCGCCCGGCAGTTGGCCGGCCAGGGCTTTAGACTTCGCCGGATCGCGGCTGATGACCTCGACGAGGTGTCCGGCCCGGGCGGTCCGGGTCGCGATGGCGGTGGCCATGGCGCCGGCGCCGATGATGCTGATGGTGCTCATGTTCAGTCTCCTGTTGAATGAAAGTTCGTCTGGTCATCTCCGGACGCAGGGACGTCCGGTCGTTTCACCGGTCAGGCAATGGCGTTATGGAGCGCCGGGAAATAGTGGCCGTTATCCAGATCGGCGATCAGGCCGGGTTGGACGGGCTCCCAGCCGAGGGTCTCGCGGGTGATGCGGTTGGACGCCGGCAGGTCCAGGGTGACGAGGTTGGCAAGAAAGCCGAAGAAGCCCGGCAACATCAGGACGTCGGCGGGAATGGGCACGGCGGGCACGCCCATACGCCGGCCGATGGCCTCGGCGATCTCACGGAACGGGATGCTGTCGCCCTCGACCCCGTGCCAGCTTTTGCCGGCCGGGCTTTTCTCCAGCGCCAGGCGAAAGAGTCTTGCGAGATCGCGGGCATGGATCGCCGGCCAGACGTTCGCGCCATCTCCCGGGTAGCCGACGACACCCTTCTCCTTGGCGAGTCCGATCAGCAGCGGAAGGAAGCCGGCGTCGGTCGTGCTGTGCGCGATCGGAGGGATCCGGATGACCGACGAGCGAACGCCCTGCTCCGCCAAGCCGATCACAGCCAGCTCAACGACGTTGCGGACCCGCAGGGCGCCCTTGTGTGCGTCGCCGCCGGGGAGCGCCGTGTCGTTCTCCGTGGCCGGCCGACCCAAGTTTTCCCACCCAGGCGAGCCAATGCTCGCTGACACGACCAGCGGCTTTCCAGATCCCACCAACGCCTCGCCATAGACCTGCATGATCTGGAGTTCGGCCGCAGCCACCGCATCGAGCCCGCCGGTCGGAAGGAGATCCTGCCGGTGCGCGACGTGGATCACGCCGTCAGCTTCCGCAGCCGCAGCCTTGAGCCCTTCGAGGTCGGAGATATCGCCGCGGCGCGCTGTGGCGCCGAGCGCGGTGACTGCGTCAGCTGACGCGTCTGAGCGGGCCAGGCCGGTGACCTGGTGGCCGGCGGCGATCAGTTCGGGGATGATGTAGGAACCGATATGGCCGGTCCCGCCGGTGACGAATACGTGCATGTCGTCCTTCTTGGTCTTGGTGAGACAGGGTCACGCCTCGCCAGTTTCGCTTAACACCGGACTCTTCGAGACGCCGGTGTTGCCATTTGGGCCGGACCGACTATCTACTGGATCAGTGATCCGAATCGATAATCGGTTCAGTGATCCAGATATATGGATCAGCGATCCATTTTCAATGGCTGACGATGAGATCCGACGCGAAAAAGAACTACGACCACGTTCTCGCGGTCGCGCGCGCCGCCGTTGCAGAGGACGGCCCGGACGTCTCGATGCGAGATATCGCCCGCCAGGCCGGGGTCGGGCTTGCGACGCTGCTACGCCACTTCCCGACGCGGGAAGCGCTGTTTGAGGCGCTGCTCCGCGCCAACCTGGATAAGCTGACGCAGAGGGCTGACGAGCTTGAGGCGTCAACAAAACCCGACGAAGCGCTCTTGTGCTGGCTCCGCGAATGGGTGGCGTTCGCCCTCGTACACAGGGGTGCTGTCGCCATGATGGCGACCGCCCACACCAATCCGGACTCTGCGCTTTACGCGGCCTGTGCGGCCGTGCACGCGGCGAGCGCGCGGCTGCTCCTTCGCGCCCAGGCCGACGGCGTTGCGCGCGCCGACATCACCGGGGACGATCTTTTCGGTTTGATGTCAGCGCTCGGCTGGCTAGTCGATCTTCCCCCATTCGCACCGCGCGCCGATCATCTTCTCCATATCCTAGCAAGCGCCATCCTGACCGAGCGGGCGGTCGAAAGAGGAGGGATCGAAGCGACGGACCCTTAAGTTCGGCCAATGGCCGGGGGGATCGTCTCGGGTTAACCGCGCCGGGGTTGCCGGAGGCCATTTGGCTTAAGTCATGCTGCCATAGCGGACGGCGTGAGCCGCGCCAGATCTCCCCCTTCAGGTGATCCATGTCCGTTGGGCCTTGGCCGCGGCTTGAAGCAGTCCCCAACCCCAGCCCAACAAAAAAGGCGGCGAAGCCGAAGCCCCGCCGCCCAATTTCGAACCTCCCGAAGGAAGCCTGGCTTAGTTCACAGCCACGCCGGCCGCTTGCTGACGCATCATGGCCACAGCGATCAGGCGGTCCCAGCCGACCAGCGACACCAGGTGCGCATAGATCTGGGCCAGGGCGCCGTTGGTCTGCAGGTCGCGCAGCTTCTCGACCGGCAGGGCGTTCAGCTTCTCTTCCGACACGCCGTAATATTCGGCGACGGTCTGGGCCTGGCCAGGCTGGCCGTTGGCGTCGGTCGGGGTGAAGGTGGCCGTCTTCAGTTCGAAGAGGTCCAGTTCCTTCAGCAACTGCACGAACGAGTCGGTGCGGCGGCGTTCGGCTTCGAAGTCGTCGCAGAACTTGATGCAGTTCTGGGTGTATTCGGTCGGCTCGCCCTTCTCGTCGAACAGGGCAGTCTGGCCGGTTTCCGACAGCAGGCTCGAGCCCTTGTCGATGCAGACGATCAGGCGGTCCTGGGTGTCGTCATTGGCCAGCACGAACGGATAGCGGCGGATATAGGCCGGGATATAGACGCCCGGGTCGATTGAGCCGTCGGCGTTGACGAACAGGTTCTCGCCGTTGTTCAGGCCCATGACGGCCAGGGGAACGCGGTCCTCGCCGGCGAAGATCACCGGGAACGACAGGGCGGCCGGGGCGAATTCGGTCACGGTCAGCGGCACGGCGCTGCCGGTGGCGGCGAAGCCGTACGGCTTGTCGTTATGGACGAGCGCGAGCTTGGCATGTTGCTCGCGGTTCAGCGGCTCGGGAGAGACGTAGAACAGAACGTTGCCGGTGATGCCGCCGGTGGACTGGGTCGATTCCATTGATAGCTCTACAAAGGGCTGAAAGGACGGACGCGCAAGACGGACTGCGCCCGCAAAGGCCTGGCGCTTCTAGCCGATCCCGGGGGTTGCGGCAATCGACCCTTCCAGACGGGGGAGAAAGCGCCCGACCTTTCCATCACAGGGCGAGCCGGGCGCGTCTTTCAGGGGGCGATCAGAACCGCAAGGCAAGCCCCGCGCGCAGCGACCGTCCGGGCGAAGGAGCGATGTCCTTCAGGAACGAGGCATGCTCGCGCACCTCCTCGTCGGTCAGGTTGCGACCGTCGAGGAACAGGCGAAGACTGCCATTGCCCCGGGGCTTCCAGGCGACCATGGCGTTCAGGGTCGTATAGGCGTCGGTGGGCAGTTCGCCCTCGGCGACCCGGTCCTGCTCGCCCACATGGCGGGCCTCGGCGCTGGCCGTCCAGTAGCGAGCGTCATAGACGGCCTTGGTCGAGATCGCGTAGGGCGGGATGCGGGCCGGCGGACCCAGGTCCGTGGCCCCGCGCACGAAGTCAGCAGAACCTTCCAGGGTCAGGCTCTGGTCACCGGCGCTCCAGGCCTTGTAGCTGAGCTCCGCCTCAAAGCCCCGGAAGTCGGCGTCGGTCTGGAGGTAGCGATAGACCGCCAGGCCATCTTCCTCATCGCCGGTCGGGCGCAGGTCGATGAAGCCGTTATAGCGGGCCGTGAACAGGTGCAGGTCGGCGCTCAGGCGCTCGCCCGAATAGTGGGCCGTGGCCTCGACCGACCAGGCGGTTTCCTCATCCAGGCTCGCATTGCCGATCTCGAAGCCCCGTGTGGCCACGTGCGGCCCCTCGGCAAACAGCTCCGACTCGGTGGGAGCGCGGCTGTTGCGCGACAGAGCGATGCCGAAGAAGGTCGTCTCCGACGGGCGGGCAAAGACCCCGACCGAGCCCGAGAGATTGGTGAAATCCGCAGCGCCCTTCAGGCTGTCCAGCTCGCGATAGTCGATCCGCAGGCCGCCCTCATAGCCCCAGCCGTCCTTCTCGACCCGCTGCTGGGTGAAGGCGCCGTACTCGGTGATCTTGGTCTTGGGCACATAGGCCTCGTCGCCCTTGGCGTCGAAGTTGCGGCGCAGGGCCTGAACGCCGACCGCGCCCTTCCAGCCATTGCGCTCGGTCTGGACCAGCTCCAGCCGGCCCTCATAGCCGTCCGACATGAACTTCGTGCCCACCGCATCGCCCTCGAACTCGGTGTGCTCATAGTCGGCATGACCACCCGAAAAGCGCAGCTTGGCGAAGGGGCCAAGGTCGCCCTCATATTCGCCGCGCAGGTCGATGCGGGTCTGGGTCAGGCCGATGGTGACGGGGCCTTCTTCTGCGGCGCCTTCTTCCTCATGGGCGTGGCCGGGCACGCCATAGGTCGTGTCGGTGGTCTTGACCGACACGCCGATAAAGCCCTTGTCGCCAATATAAGAGACGCCCGCGCCATAGGCCTTCAGGTCGACGGCGCTGTTGGCCAGCTTGCCGCCGCCGCCTTCGGCGGTCTCGCCTTCCGAGGCCAACTGGCGCGCGGACTCCGGATAGACCGGGATCTCGTAGTCGTCGGCTTCGCGCTTCATGCCGTCCAGGGTCAACACCAGCGGACCGACGGCGGCGTGGATCGCGCCGGAGACGGCATAGCTGTCGTCGCCCGTTGCGCCCGAGGCCAGCAGGCGGCCGCTATAGCCGCCTTCCGGGGCGCGGCTGGCGATGCGGTCGTCGATGATGTTGATCACCCCGCCGATGGCCGAACCGCCATAGGCCAGGGCGGCGGGGCCGCGCAGCACCTCGATCCGCTCGGCCTCGCCGGGATCGGTGGCCACCTGGTGGTCGGGCGACAGGGCGCTGGCGTCGATCTGGCCGACGCCATTGGTCAGCACCTGCACACGCGGGCCGGCCAGGCCGCGCACCACGGGGCGGCTGGCCCCCGCCCCGAAGGCGGTCGAGCGCACGCCCGGCATGCCGTTCAGCAAATCACCCAGGCCGGTCGGGGGAGCCAGGTCCAGGTCGGTACGATCCACCACCGCCACGCTGGCGGTCAGGGCGTCGGCCGACACCTGATAAGGCGCGGCGGTGATGATGACCTTGGACACCTCGGTGTCGGCGGCCGGAGCGTCGGCGGCATGCGCGGACTGGGCGGCGGCGAGGGCCAGCAGGCTGACGGCGGAAAAAATGGCGCGACGCGACATGGCAGGAACCTTGAGTTTGGCCGGGGGAGCGGCCTCGTCTGTCACTGTTATGAAATAACATATCTTATCGTCAAGCCGGTTGATGCTTGACGACTCCTTTCTGGCTCGCACTGTGGCCTTCTGATCAGACGGAGACCCAGGATGCCCCGTAACGCCCTGGTGGCCGCTGCCGTCGGCGGACTATTCATCGCCGGCTGCTCGGCCCTGCAGCCACCCGTTAGAACGCCCTTGACCCAGGCAGCTGGCTCATCGGCCTGGGTGGCACCGCCCAAGGGCTATCTGGGAAGCCAGGGCGCGCTGGACGGCGCGGCCATTATCGGGCCACCGCCGAGCCCCGACTCGCCGCGCGGCAAGGCCGACCGCGCTCAGTTCAATGCCTCGCGCAAGCTGGCGGGCACGCCGGTCTGGACCCAGGCAATTGCTGACGCGGACCTGTCGGGCAAGGAGGGCATGAAGAGTTTTTCCTGTGCGGCGGGGGTGACCCTCAGTCCGGAGGCGACCCCGACCCTGGTGCGGATGCTGCTGCGGATGACCGATGACGCCGCCACCGTCTACCGCCCCGCCAAGGCCGCCTATCAACGCCCTCGCCCGCCGGTAGGCAACACCAAGCCGATCTGTGTACCGCGCGAGCCCTGGATTGCTACCGACGGCTCCTATCCGTCAGGTCACGGCCTGATCGGTTGGTCCTGGGCCCTGGTGATTTCCGAAGTCGCGCCCGAACGGGCCAGCCAGGTCCTGGCGCGGGGGCGCGCGTTCGGCGACAGCCGTCTGATCTGCGGCGTCCATTTCCAGAGCGATGTCGAGGCCGGCCGCTATCTGGGCTCGGCTCTGGTCTCGCAGCTGCACAACGATGCCGCTTTCCAGGCGGATCTGGCTACGGCAAGGGCCGAGGTGGCGGCGTCACGGGCCAACGGCCCGCCGGCCGGGTGTGCTGGATAGGGCCCCCTTCCCCCTCGAAGGGGGGAAGGCTTTGGTCAGGCCGGACGCGGACTGGCCAGCGCGCCATAAAGCTCGGGCCGGCGGTCGCGGAAGAAGCCCCAGGCGGCGCGGTGGGTCTGGAGGAAGTCCAGATCGAAACTGGCCTGCACCAGACCCTCGTCGTCTAGCCCCAGTTCGCTGACCAGGTCGCCGCGATGGTCGGCGATGAAGCTGGAGCCGTAGAAGGACTGGCCACCATTGGGATAGTTCTCCCACGGCTCGAAACCGATGCGGTTGGCACCCACCACCGGGATCACATTGCTGACGGCATGGCCCTGCATGGCCCGCTGCCACGGCAGGGTGGTGTTGAGCGTAGCGTCATGCGGTTCACTGCCGATAGCGGTGGGGTACAGCAGAACCTCGGCCCCCAGCAGGGTCATGGCGCGCGCCGCCTCGGGGTACCACTGGTCCCAGCAGATGCCGACGCCGACCCGGCCAAAGCGGGTGTCCCAGACCTTGAAGCCCGTATCGCCGGGCTTGAAATAGTACTTCTCCTGATAGCCGGGGCCATCAGGGATGTGGCTCTTGCGATAGAGGCCCAGCATCGCGCCGTCGGCGTCAGCCATGACCAGACTGTTGAAATAGTGCGGGCCCTCGCGCTCGAAGATCGAGATCGGGATCACCACACCCAGCTCGCCGGCCAGGGGGGCGATGGCCTTGACCACCGGATGCTCCCGCCACGGATGAGCTTCCGCGAACCACTTCTCTTCCTGGGTGACGCAGAAATACGGCCCCTGGAACAGCTCGGACGGCAGGATCACCTGGGCGCCCCTGGCGGCGGCCTCGCGGATGAAGCCTTCGGTCTTCTTGATATTGGCCTGCAGATCCATCCCGTACGAGGTCTGGATCGCGGCGACGTTCAGGGTGCGGGTCATGCGGGCTCCTGCTGGCTGATGCAGTGGAACGAGCCGCCGCCGGTCAGGATGGCGGTGGACGGCAGGCCGATGACCTCGCGCTCGGGGAACAAGCCCTGGATCACCTCGACGGCGAAGGCGCCCGACTCCTGCGCGTAGATCGGCACGATCACCGCCTCGTTGGCGATCAGAAAGTTCATGTGCGAGGCCGGGATGATCTCGCCGTCGGCGTCGAGGATCTTGCCCGGCGAAGGAACGCGGACCACCTGCAGCGGCGAGCCGCGGCTGTCGGTCATGCCGGCCAGGGTGCGAGCGGTCTCGGCATAGACCTCGGCATTGGGATCGTCGGCTCCGAAGGCCATCGGGCAGGCCACCACGCCAGGCGCGACGAAGCGGGCCAGGTTGTCGATATGGCCGTCGGTGTGATCGTTCAGCAGACCATCGCCCAGCCACAGCACCTTCTTGACGCCCAGCGCCTTCGAAAGCGCCGCGAAGGCCTTGGCCTCGTCGAAGTCGCCGTTGCGGTTCTCGTTGAGCAGGCACTGGCGGGTCGAGAGCACAGTACCCAGGCCGTCATGATCCAGCGAGCCGCCTTCCAGCACAAAGCCGTTGCGAGCCAGGGGCGTGCCCGAGGCCGCTGCGATCTGCTCGGCGACGAGGTCATCGCCCTCCATCTCGAACTTGCCGCCCCAGCCGTTGAATTCGAAGCCGGCGGCGATCGGGCCTTTTGCGGTCTCGACGAAGATCGGGCCGGTGTCGCGCAGCCAGATGTCGCCGAACGTGCCGCGCACGATCTCGACGGCGGTGTCCGATAACAGGGCGCGGGCGGCGGCCTCAGCCTCGTCGCCCACCACCATCAGCCGCACGCGCTCGGCACCGGGGCCGGCAAGGGCGCGGGCCAGGTCAGCCACTTCCTTCTGGGCGACGGGCAGATCCTCCCGCCAAAGCTCGGCGTGGCTGGGAAAGCCCACCCACATCGCGCGATGCGGAGCCCACTCGGCGGGAACGGTCGGGGTCATGGTCAGAACCTGGATCAGAACGGGAGGCGCAAATGGCCCCTGGCGAACCGGGGGTCAAGGATGGGTTCTAGCAAATGCCTGCGACAAAACAAAAAGGGCGGCCCATTGCGGGGCCGCCCTTCCTGTTCGTCATGCGGAGCGAGGGGTTTAGAACTCGGTGCGCAGGGTCAGTTGCAGGTTACGCGGCGCGCCGATGTGATAGGTCGGGGCCGAGCCGTTCGAAACGCCGGTGATGGTCACGGCGTTCGTACGCGAGCTGATCGAACCGAAGTGATCTTCGTCGAACACGTTGTCCAGGTTCAGCTGGACATAGGTGCGCTTGGCGAAGGGCAGGTCGTAACGCAGGTCCATGTCGATGCGGGTATAGCCCGGCGCCACTTCGTCGTTCACGTCGGTCGAGAAACGGTCGCCCGTGTACTTGGCCTGGACGCCGAACTGCAGCTTCTCGGTGATCGACCAGTCAACGCGGCCCGACCAGGTGTATTCCGGCGTCTCGACAACCTTCTTGCCGGCCAGCGGCAGGATCGCCGTGGCGGCCGTGCCGGTGCGCAGGTCCTGCTGCAGTTCGCTGTTGTTGTATGAGAACGAGGCCGAAACCGTCAGATAGTCTTCCAGACGCCAGGCGGCCTGGGCGTCCAGACCGAAGGCCTTCACGTCACCGACGTTGCGGTCGATGCTGATGCCCAGGTCCTGGTCGAAGGACTGAACGATGCGGTTCTGGAACTTGGTGTTCCACACGGCGACCGAGGCCACCACGTCCGGCATGCTGAAGCGATAGCCCAGGTCGATGGTCTGGGTGGTTTCCGGCTCGACATCGGCCGGGGTGCCCACGCCGTTCCGCAGGGTAGCGGTGTACAGGCTGTCGGTCCGCGGCGACGAGAAGCCCTCGGCATAGCTGGTGTAGATGGTGGAGTTTTCGTTCAGCTCGTAGCTGACGCCGACATTGGGAAGAATGTCGTCGTACTTCACTTCAGCGCTGTAGGGCTTGATGAACTTGGTGGTCGAGGTGCCGAAGGTCACCGAGCCGTCAGCGGCGGCAGCGTTCGGAACCTGGGTGGTGCAGGACACGTTGAAGCCCGAAACCACGCCCGTGATGTTCGACGCGTTCTGAGTGTAGCAGAACTGGTTCAGCTCGCGCTTGAAGAAGGGCGCACGCAGACCGAGGTTGACGACCAGCTTGCTGTCCATGAAGCGACCGCGATAGTCGGCGGCGACCTGGTTGAGCTGGGCGACAGAGGCGCGGTCACGAGCGCGCAGGAAGCTGCCGTCGGCGGTCGAAACCTTGACGCCTTCGCCCTCCTTGCCACCGAACACGTTGGTCGGGGTACCGTCGGCGTTCAGGCGCGCGAATTCGCCGGTCTGACGGTGCTTGCCGAAGTCGGCCGTATAGGCGGCGCGAATGCGATGGTTGTCGTTCAGGTCCCAGATCAGCGAGCTGGTCAGGCCGTAGCGACGGGTGTTGGTCACGCTGGGCGTGAAGAAGGCCACGGTATCGGCGGTATCGCCGTCGCCGTTCAGGTCCAGGCCCGCCACGGTCGAGGTGCCGCGAACCCGGCCGTCGGTTTCCGAGATGGTGCCAAGCTGGCTGCCGCCATCGGCCAGGGTGTACTGGAACGAGGGGTCAACGGTCAGGCGCAGGTTGTCGGCCAGGTGGAAGCTGCCCGAACCACGGATGTTGCCGGTGTTCGACGGGTTGACCTGACGGCCGTAGAAGTCGGCGCAGTTGCCGGGAATGGTCGGCGCGACGGTGGTGATCGTCGCGGTCGCGGCATTGATGGTGCGGGTGACGCACGACTCGGTGAAGTCGAGATCGCGACCGAAGGCGCGATATTCGGGCAGCGTCATCTGGCGGATGTTGCTGTTGCGGTTCTCGTTATAGTGCACGGCCAGGCTGAGGAAGTCGCCATTGCCCAGGTCCTGATACAGGCGAGCATTGTACTGCTTCTTCTCGAATTCGCCGAAGCCCTTCCACTTGTCGTACTTCTGGTCCGACATCGCGAACCAAGCGGTGGTGCCCCAGGGGCCGAATTCGCCGGTGTTGGCCAGGGCGAAGAAGCGCCGGAAGTTCGACTCGCCGATGCCGGCGGTGAAGATCGCGCCCATTTCCTCGGACGGCTTGCGGGTGGTGTAGTTGATCGTGCCGCCGGTTGCCGAGGCCGTCGGGCTGTCGACATCGGTCGTGCCCTGATTGACGCTGGCGCGGGTGATCAGTTCGCCGTCGAGCATCTGGTTGGGATAGACAGCGTAGTTGCCGGTGTCGTTCAGCGGGATGCCGTCGAAGGTCACCGAAACGCGGTTGCCGTCGAAGCCGCGCAGACGGATGTTACCGCCCGACGAGCCGTAGGCGTCGTTGTTGGTGAAGCTCATGCCAGGGACCAGGTTCAGCGATTGCAGGATCGTCTGACCGGTCGTCTGGGTGGCGATGAATTCCTCGTTGATCGACGAACGCGTCTTGGGCAGCGTTTCGGCGATGATGCCGGCAACAGCCTTTTGGCCGGCGGCGGTCACGATAACGCCCTCGACTTCGTTCAGCTGCGAACCGGTCGATTGAGCCATGGCGCTGCCGGCGACGAGCAGGCCGCCCACCAGGGCGCTCGTGGCAAAGCAGGCAATCTTTCTCGAAATCATTGGATATCCCCTCATTCTAGGCGCGCCCCTGACACAGAAGGGACACATCGCGCCGCATGTTAGGGGTTCTGTAGCGATTCATTTCGAAGGTTTGGTGACGGAAACGACACGCCCTCCCCCAAAGTGTCATAATTGTCGCTGCATGCGGAAGAATTGGTCAGTTTTCTCTTACTTGGCTAACTAGGGGATCATGACCGCGCCCCTAAACACGCCCCCGCCCCTCGACCGCGATAGCGACCCTGACCTCAGCCGCGCCTGGCGCATGGCGCTGACTCTGGTGGGCGTACTGACGATCCTGCGGCTGGTGGCGTTGTTCGCCACGCCGTTCGAGCTCTATCCGGACGAGGCTCAGTACTGGTTGTGGTCGCGCACGCTGGACTTCGGCTATTTCTCCAAACCGCCGATGATTGCCTGGCTGATCTGGGCGACCACGTCAGTCGGCGGCGACGCCGAGCCGTGGGTGAGGATCGCGGCGCCGTGCCTGCACGCCGGCACCGCCCTGATCCTGTTTCGCATCGCCCGGCGGCTGTATAATCCAACGACCGGCCTGGCGGCCTGCGCTCTTTACGCCCTGATGCCGGGCATCCAGCTGTCGTCAGGCGTCATCACCACCGACGCGCCGCTGCTGTTTTTCCTGGCTCTGACGATCTGGGCCTATGTGGCCCTGCCGGGTGTGAGCGGGCGACGCAAGGTGCTGGTCGCTGCTGGTCTGGGCGCGGCGCTGGGAGCGGCCTTCCTGTCAAAATATGCGGCGATCTATGTGCTGGCCGGGCTGGGTGCCCATCTGGCCGCTTCGAAGACCGCCCGCAGCGCCTGGACGCCGGCCACAGTCCTGGCGGCCCTCGCCGCCCTGCTAGTGGTCTTTGCGCCCAATGTGCTGTGGAACCTCAATCACCAGTTCGCCACCGTCGAGCACACCGCCTCCAACGCCAACTGGAGCGCCAGGTCGCTGTTCAACCTCCGTGAGCTGATGGAATTTGTCGGCTCGCAGTTCGGCGTGTTCGGCCCTATCCCGTTCGGGGTGCTGGTGGGCGGAACGATCCTTTTGTCGGTGCGAGGGCGGCTGCAGCCGGCCGACATGCTGCTGCTGTGCCTGGCCCTGCCGCCCCTGCTGACGGTCAGCGCCCAGGCCTTCGTCTCGCGTGCCAACGCCAACTGGGCGGGCGTGTCCTATGTGGCCGGGGCGATCCTGGCAGCCGCCTGGCTGGTGCGCTGGAACGCCCGCCGCTGGCTGATCGCCGCCCTCGCCATCCAGGCGGTGTTTGCGGCGGTGTTCATGGTCTGCATGGTCAATCCCCGCGCCGCCGACGCGCTGGGCCTGTCCAACAGCTTCAAGCGGGTGCGGGGCTGGGAACAGGGTGTGCAGGCCATCATCGCCCGGACCCGCGAGGAGCAGGCCCGGGGCGGCGTAACCGCCGTGGCCATGGACGACCGCTTCCTGTTCAATGTCGCCGCCTATTACGGCCGCGACTATTTCGGCAAGAACGGCGCGCCGCCGCTGAAGATGTGGGTCCACGAGGCCCGGCCCCAGAATCAGGCCGAGACCGAGGCCCCGCTGAACGCCGCCCTGGGCCGCCGCGCCCTGATCGCCAGCGTCGAGGGCGAGTACCGGCCCGAGATCGAGCAGGACTTCGCCAGGACCTCGGGCCTGGAAATCGTGCGGGTGCGGCTGGATCGCAAGCACGTGCGCCGCACCGACCTGTTCATCGCCGAAGGCTTCCAGCCCGTGCCGCGCGACCCGGTGACGGGGCTGCCGCCCAAGCCGAAGGCGGCGGCCGAGTAGACGATCCTCCCCTTTTGGGGGAGGTGGCCCGAAGGGCCGGAGGGGGCAGGCGCTGCCTAGGCCCAGATGGCCCCCTCAGTCGCTCCGCGACAGCTCCCCCAGAGGGGGAGCATCCAGAGCGCCCTAAACCGCCACCTCGAACGCTGCCTCGGTCTTGGCCGTGATCTCGTCCACGGTCACGCCGGGGGCCAGCTCGATCAGCCGCACCGGGGTCTTGCCGCGATTGATCTCGAAGACGCCCAGCTCGGTGATCAGCAGATCCACCACGCCCGCGCCGGTCAGCGGCAGGGAACAGGCTTTCAGCAGCTTGGGGGCTCCGGACTTTTCGCAGTGATCCATCACGACCACCACGCGCTTGACGCCGGCCACCAGATCCATGGCCCCGCCCATGCCCTTGACCATCTTGCCGGGCACCATCCAGTTGGCCAGGTCGCCCTTTTCCGAGACCTGCATGCCGCCCAGGATCGACAGGGCGATATGGCCACCGCGGATCATGGCGAAGCTGTCGGCGCTGGAGAAGTACGAGCTGCTGTCCAGCTCAGTGATGGTCTGCTTGCCGGCATTGATCAGGTCGGCGTCCTCTTCACCCTCATAGGGGAAGGGGCCCATGCCCAGCATGCCGTTCTCGCTCTGCAGCGTCACGTGCATGCCCTCGGGGATGTGGTTGGCCACCAGGGTAGGAATGCCGATGCCGAGGTTCACATAGAAGCCGTCCTGCAGCTCCCGGGCAGCACGGGCGGCGACGTCGTCGCGGGTCCAGGCCATCAGGCTTGCTCCTTGGCGGTCTCGCGCGGACGGGTAGTGACCCGCTCGATGCGCTTTTCGAACTTGGCCCCCTTCAGCACGCGGTCGACATAGATGCCGGGGGTGTGGATGTTGTCCTTGTCGAGCGCGCCGACGGCGACGACCTCCTCGACCTCGGCGACCGTGGCCTTGCCGGCCGTGGCCATCATCGGATTGAAGTTCCGGGCGGTCTTTCGATAGATCAGGTTGCCCTCGGCATCGGCCTTCCAGGCCTTGACGATGGCCAGATCGGCCACCAGGCCCCGCTCCATCACATAGAGCTCGCCGTCAAACTCGCGCACTTCCTTGCCCTCGGCCACCAGGGTGCCGACCCCGGTGCGGGTAAAGAAGGCAGGGATGCCTGCCCCGCCGGCGCGGATGCGTTCAGCCAGCGTGCCCTGCGGATTGAACTCCAGTTCCAGTTCGCCGGAGAGGTAAAGCTGTTCGAACAGCTTGTTCTCCCCCACATAGGAGCTGATCATCTTCTTGATCTGGCGGTTCTCCAGCAGGATGCCCAGGCCGAAGCCATCGACACCGCAATTGTTGGAGACGACCGTGAGATCCTTGACGCCCGTCTCGCGGATCGCCGCGATCAGGTTTTCCGGAATGCCGCACAGGCCAAAGCCCCCGGCCATGATGGTCATGCCGTCGAACAGCAGCCCCGACAGGGCCGAAGCGGCATCCTTGCTTGTCTTGTCGACCATGGGTCCTCCGTGTCCGGTTGGCGATCCGGTGTTCGACGAAGGGTCTCGCCCGAGCGCCGAAAAAATTCAACCGTTGATGAATAGATTTTCGATGCGGGGAGAGCGCGTTTGACGAACAAGGCTAACACTGGTGGCGTGACGCCCGCCACCTCGGGCGTGCTGTTGACCCTGGCCCATCCCGCGCTTGAACGGTCTCGCGCCAATCGGGCCATGGCCAAGGCCGCGAAGGGCCTTTCCGGCGTCACCTTCCGTGACCTGTACGAGACCTATCCCGACTTCGCGATCGACATCGAGGCCGAGCAGTCCGCCCTGGTCGCCCATGACGTCATTGCCCTGCAGTTCCCGCTCTACTGGTACTCGACCCCGGCCCTGATGAAGGAGTGGCTGGACCTGGTGTGGCTGCACGGCTTCGCCTATGGCCCCGAGGGCGTGGCCCTGCAGGGCAAGCGCCTGTTCGTGGCCTGCACCACAGGGGCCGGCGCCAAGGCCTATCACGCCCACGGCTACAACCGCTTTACGATGGACGAGTTCCTGCGGCCGCTGGAGCAGACGGCCCATCTGTGCGGCATGGTCTGGGAGACGCCGTTCGTGGTGCACGGCGCGGCGGTCAAGGACGACGACGCGCTGAAGGCCGAAGCTGAACGCTACAAGGCCCGAATCGCCTCGCTGCTGCCGATTGAAACAGGAGCCTGACCGGTGGAATCCTTCCTCACCCAGACCCTCGTCTATCTCGGCGCGGCCGTGATCTCGGTGCCCATCGCCAAGCGGCTGGGGCTGGGCTCGGTGCTGGGCTATCTGATCGCCGGCGTGCTGATCGGCCCCTACGCCCTCTCGCTGATCGGCGCCCAGGCCGACGTGATGAAGTTCGCCGAGTTCGGCGTCGTCATCCTGCTGTTCCTGATCGGGCTGGAGGTGCAGCCCTCCACCCTGTGGGACATGCGCAAGGCGATCTTCGGCCTGGGCGGCGCCCAGGTGGCGGGAACCACCCTGGCGGTCGCCGGTGTGTCGGTCCTGCTGGGCCTGCCCTGGCAGACGGCCCTGGCCGTCGGGCTGGTGCTGGCCATGTCGTCCACCGCCATCGTGCTCCAGACCCTGGATGAAAAAGGCCTCCGCCAGGGCCCGGTGGGCCGCGCCGCGTTCGGGGTTCTGCTGTTGCAGGACCTGGCGGTGATCCCGATGTTCGCCCTGCTGCCCCTTTTGGCCACCATCGCGCCCAGCGCCCATGCCGAGGCCGGCGGTCATGGTGCCAGTCTTGTGGCCAACCTGCCCGTCTGGGCCCAGATCCTGTCGGTGTTCGCCGCCGTGGCCGCCGTAGTGGGGGGCGGGCGCTATCTGGTGCGGCCCTTGTTCCGGTTCATCGCCGAGAGCCGCCTGCGCGAGATCTTCACCGCCGCCGCCCTGTTGATCGTGGTGGGCGTGGCCAGCCTGATGCAGATGGTCGGCCTCTCCCCGGCGCTCGGTGCCTTCCTGGCCGGCGTGGTGCTGGCCGAGAGCGAGTTTCGTCGCGAGCTGGAAACCGACATCGAGCCCTTCCGGGGCCTGCTGCTGGGGCTCTTTTTCATCACCGTCGGGGCCGGCGTCGACCTGCCGCTGATCGCCACCCAGCCCCTGACCCTGATCGGCCTGGTTCTGGGCCTGATGGTGTTGAAGTTCCTGGTCATGCTGGGCCTGGCCCGGCTGTTCGGCGCGCCGCTGCGCGGAGCCGCCGCAGTCGCGACGGCTCTGGCCCAGGGCGGAGAGTTCGCCTTCGTGCTGCTGACCTTCACCGTCGGGGCCGGCGTGATCGGCGCGCCCCTGGCGGCCCTGCTGACCGCCGCCGTCGCCGTCTCCATGGCCCTCACCCCCCTGGCCATGATGCTCTATGAACGCATCGCCGCCGCCGTCGATGCGGCCATCCCCGCCGTGGTCCCCGACACCGGCGACTTCGAGGACGGCGAGCCCGACATCATCATCGCCGGCTTTGGCCGCTTCGGGCAGATCACCGGGCGTCTGCTGACCGCCAACGGCTTTCGCTCTACCGTACTGGACAGCGATATCGAGCAGATCGACCTGCTGCGCCGCTTTGGCCGCCGGGTTCACTATGGCGACGCCACGCGAATGGACCTGCTGCGGGCCGCCGGCATCGAGCGGGCCCGGATGCTGATCGTCGCCTTGGATGATCGGGAAAAGACCGTCGAACTGGTCGAGACGGCGCGCAAGGCCTTCCCCGACCTGGTGATCCTGGCGCGAGCCTGGGATCGACGCCACGCCTATGACCTGCTGGCCAATGGCGCTGACGCCGTCGAGCGCGAGACCTTCGAGTCAGCCCTGTCGCTGGGAACCACCGCCCTGCAGAAGCTGGGCTTCCGGGCCCACCGCGCGCACCGCGCCGCCTCGTTCTTCCGCCGCCACGACCGCCGCAGCTTCGAGGAGCTGCGTCCGATGTGGGGCCAGGAAGAGGCCTATATCCTGGCCTCGCGCGATGCCGCCAAGACCATGGACAGGCTGCTGGCCGCAGACCTCTCACGCATGCGTCCCGGCGACGCGGGCGGTGCCTGGGACACCGCCAGTCTGGAACAGGAGCTGCGCGAGCGGGCGGAAAAAGAAGGGGCGGAGTAGAGCGAACAAGATCCTCCCCCTCTGGGGGAGGTGGCCCAGAGGGCCGGAGGGGGCCAGCACGGCCTAAGCCCAGAAGGCCCCCTCAGTCGCTCCGCGACAGCTCCCCCAGAGGGGGAGCAGCCACCTGCAACCGCCTAAGTGACCGGCCGCAGGACGATTTCGACCCGGCGGTTCTGGCTGCGGCCTTCGGCGGTGGCGTTGTCGGCGATCGGCTGGCGTTCGCCCATGCCGGCCACAAAGACGCGGTCGCCCAGCACGCGGCCATTGCTGACCAGATAGCTGGCCACCGAGCTGGCGCGGCGCTCCGAGAGAATCTGGTTGTAGTCGTCCGGACCGCTGCTATCGGCGTGGCCGACCACGTCGATGGTGGTCTGGGGATAGGCGTTCAGCGTGCGGGCCACATCGTCCAGCACCTTCAGGAACTGCGGCTGCACCTCGGACTTGTCGACCGCGAAGGTGACGTCGCTGGGCATGACCAGCACGATCTGGTCGCCGTTGCGGCGGATGGCGACGCCCGAACCTTCCAGGCTGCGGCGGAAGTCGGCCTGCTGACGGTCCATATAGTTGCCGGCCGCGCCGCCGGCCAGGGCGCCGATACCCGCGCCGATCAGGGCGTTCTTGCGGCCCTGCTCGCCTGAATTGGTGTTGGTCAGATAGCCCAACAGGGCCCCGGCGGCCGCACCGCCGAGCGCGCCTGTTCCGGTGTTGTTGCGCACGGGCATGCCGGTATACGGATCGGTGGTGGTGCAGGCCGTCAGGGCGGCGGCGCCCAGGAACAGTGCTGCGATCGCGGTTTTCTTCATCATGGCCGATTTCCGTGTCTTTTGGTGCGTGTCATCACGCCTGGATCCTTGAGAAGGCAAACGCCTGCTCCATGGTCAAGTTCCACGACGCAACATGACCCCGCGATGAACGGCCCTTCGCTGAAGCGCCTTCCCGGTGTAGTAAGCCTGAACTTACTAATTCCCGCCCGACCTATTGAGGCTTCGTCCCGTGTCCACCTCTGCAATCGAACCGGTCTCGTTCACGCTGTACCACAAGGATTTCGCCGGCTTCGCCCAGGCGCTGGGCGCTTCGTTCGAGCGATATGGCTTCGCGGTATTGTCGGAATACGACATGGACCAGGACCGGATCGATGCGGCGATCTCCGACGCCAAGGCCTTCTTCGCCCTGCCGGTCGACACCAAAAAGCAGTATGCCGGGATCAAGGGCGGGGCCCGGGGCTACATCCCGTTCGGGGTCGAGACCGCCAAGGGCGCCACCCATCACGACCTGAAGGAATTCTGGCACATGGGCCGCGACCTGCCGCCCGGCCACCGCTTCCGCGCCACCATGGCCGACAATGTCTGGCCGGCCGAAATCCCGGCCTTCAAGCATGATGTCAGCTGGTTCTACAACGCGCTCGACAGTATGGGCGGCAAGGTTCTGGAGGCCATCGCCACCTATCTGAAGCTGGACCGCTATTTCTTTGCCCCCACCATCGAGAACGGCAACAGCGTCCTGCGCCTGCTGCACTATCCGCCCATTCCCCTGGACGCCACAGGCGTCCGGGCCGGAGCCCACGGCGACATCAACACCATCACCCTGCTGATGGGGGCCGAGGAAGGCGGGCTTGAACTGCTGGACCGCAACGGCGACTGGCTGCCGATCAACCCGCCGCCCGGCTGCATCGTGATCAATATCGGCGACATGCTGGAGCGCCTGACCAATCACGTCCTGCCCTCGACGGTCCACCGCGTACAGAACCCGCCGCCGGAGCGTCGCCACATCCCGCGCTATTCGACGCCGTTCTTCCTGCATTTTGCGTCGGACTACGAGATCAAGACCCTGCCGGGCTGCATCACGCCGGACAATCCGGACCGCTATCCGGAATCGATCACCGCCGATGAGTTCCTTCAGCAGCGTCTGCGCGAGATCAAGCTGGCCTGATCGTGGAGCTGGCTGGGACCTAGAGCGCGTTCCGAAAAGTGGGAACCGGTTTTCGGAATGAAACGCGCGTGAAAACAAAAGGCTAGAGCGGGTGATCTGATTCCGTCAGATCGCCCGCTCTAGAAGTCCACCGCCACGCCCTTGCGTTCCCAGTCGCCGTAGCGCGTCGGCTCGGGACCGTCGCGGCCGCCGCGTTCCTCTGCAAGCGCGAGGGCGGTGGCTTCGGCCTCGGCCCGCCGGGCAGCGGCCTCAGCCAGGGCGCGCAGCGCCGCCGGCGACAGAACCTTGTCGGGCGCAGCGCCCTCGGGCGGATTTTCGATCTCTGACATGACCCTTTCATAGCACAAGACCCGTGAGCAACCATCCAAGACACTTGCGTTCAGCCCCTTCGCAGGGCACGGCGGGGGCGTGACTCAAGAACTCAATGACGGCCTGCCCGCCCGGGAAGCCGCGCTTACCCTCATGGACGCGGCCCTGTCGCGTCGCGGCGGCCTCGACGAAGCCGCATCGGCCCACGGCTTCCGGTTCCTGGAGCCGCGCGAGCGGGCCTTTGCCCGCGCCCTGGCCATGGCCGCCCTGCGCCGCCTGGGACCGATCGACCGCGCCCTGTCGGCCAAGCTGGCCAAGGAGCCGCCGCCCCGGGTGCGCAATCTGCTGCGCCTGGGCGCCGTGCAGGCCTTCTATCTGGAGGTGCCGGCCTTCGCCGCCGTCGCCACCAGCGTCGAGATGGCTGGGGCCAACAAGGCCAGCCGGCCGTTCAAGGGCCTGGTCAATGCCGTACTGCGCGGTCTGCTGCGCGATGGCCCGCCTTCGGATGATCCCGAGCACCTGGCCCCGCCCTGGCTGATCTCGCGCTGGACCAGCGCCTGGGGTCAGGAGACCGCCCGCGCCGTCGCCGCACAGATCGCCAATGAACCGGCCACCGACCTGTCGCTGAAGGACCCGGCCCTGGCCGCCTCCTGGGCTGAAAGACTTGAGGGCGAGGTCCTGCCCGGCGGGACGCTGCGCCTGGCTCGCAAGGGCGACGTGGCCGCCTGGCCCGGCTTCGAGGAAGGGGGTTGGTGGGTGCAGGATGCCGCTGCCGCCATTCCGGCCCGCTTGCTGAACGTGAAGCCCGGCGAGACCGCCGTCGACCTGTGCGCCGCGCCCGGCGGCAAGTCGCTGCAACTGGCCGCTGCCGGGGCCGTCGTCACCGCCGTCGACCGCTCGGCCGCCCGGCTGGAGCGCCTGACCGACAATTTCAGGCGCATGGACCTGACCGCCGAAGTCGTGGTCGCCGACGCCGGAGCCTGGGACGATAGCCGTACCTTCGATGCGGTGCTGCTGGATGCCCCCTGCTCGGCCACTGGCACCTTCCGCCGCCACCCCGACGTGCTGTGGGCCGCCCGGCCAGGCGATGTAGCCAGCCTGGCCAATGTCCAGGCCCGCCTGCTGGACGCCGCCGCCGACAGGACCAAAGTCGGCGGGCACCTCGTCTATTGCGTCTGCTCGCTGGAGCCCGAAGAGGGCGAGGCCCAGGTCGAGGCCTTCCTGGCGCGCCGCCCCGACATGCGGCTGGACCCCATCGCGTCCGGCGAGGCCGGGGCCCCGGCCGCCAGCCTGACGCCCCGTGGCACCCTGCGCCTGTTGCCCCATCACCTCGACGGCGGCCAGGACGGTTTCTTCGCGGCGCGGTTCATCAGGATCCCCTAAATCCGTTCTTCCCGGCGAAGGCCGGGACCCAGACCGAACCCAGAGCGCCAGCTTGGCTGGCTCAGAGACCCGGCTTTCGCCGGGGAGAGCGGGATTGAAACGGGGTTGCGAGGCAACAACCCCGCCTTGTCCGACGCCGCGACCCCGGTTAAGCCAAGGGCATGACCGCCGCACCGCTGATCGCCCCGTCCATCCTTGCCTCTGACTTCGCCAAGCTGGGCGCTGAAGTCGCCGCCATTGAGGCGGCCGGCGCCGACTGGGTGCATGTCGATGTGATGGACGGCCAT
The DNA here is from genome assembly GCF_058681425.1 of Caulobacter sp. AVps18. NCBI lineage: Bacteria > Pseudomonadati > Pseudomonadota > Alphaproteobacteria > Caulobacterales > Caulobacteraceae > Caulobacter > Caulobacter sp. AVps18. Next base: position 1,471,414 of record NZ_CM178737.1, on the reverse strand, counting down.
TTCGTGCCCAACATCACGCTGGGCCCCGACATCGTCAAAGCCATCCGGCCGCATGCCAGCATCCCGTTCGACGTGCACCTGATGATCAGCCCGGCCGACCCTTATCTGGAGGCGTTCCGCGCCGCCGGGGCCGATATCATCAGCATCCACCCCGAGGCGGGTCCCCACCTGCATCGCTCGCTCAAACGCATCCGCGAACTGGGGGCCAAGGCCGGGGTGGTGTTCAATCCCTCGACCAGCATCGACCATGTCGAATGGATCCTGGAGGATGTGGACCTGTTGCTGGTCATGTCGGTGAACCCGGGCTTTGGCGGCCAGAGCTTCATTCCCGGCCAGCTGCGCAAGGTGGAAGCCCTGCGCAACATGGTCGACAAGGCCGGCCTCGACATCATCATCGAGGTCGACGGCGGCGTTACCCCGGCCACCGCCCCGCAGTGCGTGGCCGCCGGGGCCACGGCCCTGGTCGCGGGCTCGGCGGTGTTCAAGGGCGGGCCCGAGGCCTATGCCGGCAACATCCGCGCCCTCAAGGGAGGCTGATCCTCTTCGATGGTCCTCGAACGCATCGCTCGCGGCCTGCCCGGACTTCCCGCCCTTCCCCGTGGCGGCGTCCTTCTGCGAGCGATCGGCGCCGAGGCCCGAAACCATCTGGAGCGCGAGTGGTTCGGTTCGCCGCCGCACCGCCTGGCCCTGTCCCTGCCCCGCCCCCGGGGACTGGCGGCCCACCCGCATGACCCCCGGCCGGTCGATGCCGAGCATGGCCGCAAGATCCTCGCCGGGGTCCTGACCCTGTCGGGCGACGCCCTGCGGATCGGCGAGGCGGGCGACCCGTTCAACACCCCCAGCCCCTCGCGCCGCTTCGCCCTGGCCTTGCACCGTTTCGACTGGCTCGCCGACCTGGTCGCCGCCGGGCCGGGGGGCGCTCGCCGCGCCCTTCGGCTGATCGACGACTGGCGCCGGGTGTTTGGCCGCTGGAACGGCTTTTCCTGGAGCGGCGAGTGCCTGGAGCGGCGGGTGTTCCACCTGGCCTGCGCCGCCCGCAGCCTGGCGGCCGAAGCCTCCGACGCCGAGATCGCCGACCTGTCGATGGATCTGGCCCGGGGCGCGCGGCAATTGCTGAAGGCCTCTGACGCCCCGGACCGCAATTTCGAGCGCGCCGTCACCGTGGCCATCGCCGGCTGCGTGCTGGACGGGCCGCCGGGCGAGCGGTTGATCACGGCGGGCCTCAAGATCGTCGAGCGCGACATGGAGGCCATCGTCCGGCCCGACGGCGGCCATGCCAACCGCTCGCCAGAGGCCGGGGTCGAGCTCCTGTTCGACCTGCTGACCCTCGACGACGCCCTGGGCCAGCGCGGCCGCCCCTCGCCCGAGGCGGTGTCGCGGGCCATCGACCGCCTGTCTTCGGCGGCCCGGTTCTTCACCCTGGCCGATGGCCATCTGGCGGCCTTTCATGGCGGCGAGGCCCTGCCCGCAAGCCGGATCGCCGCCGCCCTGGCCCATGACGACGCCGGTCCCCGCCCGCCGGACGCCGCCCGCCACAGCGGCTTCCAGCGGATGCAGGGCGGCACCATCCAGGTGATGGCCGACACCGGTCCGCCGCCGACAGGACAGCTCAGCCGCGCCGCCTGCGCCCAGCCCGCCGCCATCGAGATCGTCTGCGGCAAGGACCGGCTGGTCACCAGCTGCGGCTGGAGCCCCGAGGCGACCGGCGCCCACGCCTTTCGCCTGTCTGACGCGGCCTCGACGGTCTCGGTGGGCGACGGCTCGGCCGGCCGGCCGCTGTCGGGCTTTCGGGCCAAGGCCCTGGGCCCCTGGCTGGTCGACGGCGCCACCGACGTTCAGGCCAAGCGTCACGACGCCGAGGGCGGGGTGTGGCTGGACATCAGCCATGACGGCTGGCGGCGCCTGGGCCTGACCCACGCCCGCCGCCTGTTCCTCGACGCCGTCGCCGACGAGCTGCGCGGCGAGGACAGCCTGATCCCCCTCGTGCAAGGCGACGCCGCCGGCCCGCGCCGCTACCTGCCCTTTGCGGTCCGCTTCCACCTGCACCCCGACGCCAACGCCTCCATCGCTCGGGACCGCAAGAGCGTGCTGATCCGGGGGCCCTCGAATGTCGGCTGGTGGCTGCGCAACGACGCCGTCGACGTCGAGATCGCTTCCTCGGCCCATTTCGACCACGGCCAGGCCCGCAAGGCCGGCCAGATCGTGCTCAAGAGCCAGGTGCGGCCGGAGGTCGGCGCCAAGATCCGCTGGAAGCTGGTGCGGGCGGAGGGGCATTAGGGGGCGGTCTTGCGCCCTCCGGCACGCGCGGAAAGCCGGCGCGCTTCCTTCAGGAAAGGCGTGCCGTCCGCCAGGAAGGCGTGAACGACCTTAAGCGCCGGGTGCTTCTGGGTCCCGTGATTGCTCATGAAGACAATGTAGGTCGCACCGTGGCTGAGGCGCCGAAGGCCGACCTCAGGACAGAACTGCGAGCTGTCCGCTTTGGCGAAGTGGGCATACGCAGCCATTGGTGGTCCATAGGCGGGCTCGGTTGGCGGACCACTTCGAATGTCAAACGCGCCGCCCGTGTCGACCCAACGATTGCGGGGCTTGCCCTTCAAGGTCTCAAGAACCTCGAACTCGACCGCCGAACTGCTGCAGGCTTGATTTTCCAGCTCAGCGGCGCGCTTGTCTGCCATGTAGGCCGCCATGAATTTCGCCGAAGCCTCCCCTGGGGCCGGCGGCGGCGGTCCGGCCTTCCCATAGTCGCAGGGCATGTCGCCGAGGAAGGCCTGCAGACGCGCTTTGGATGACTTCGCCCGGACCAGATAGACGCCCTCGGCATGTTGAAATTGCTCGCCGAAATAGGCGGGCCAGTGGCTGTCCATCACAAGCAAAGGAGAGGCCGTGCAGGTGGTCGCCTGGGCATTGCTCGTCGCGCCCAAGGCCAGAACTGCGACCATTCCCAGTCCGGCAATTCGCATCTGGTACTCCATCCCTACAACATCGAATAGGCCCGCATCGGTGCCCTCGCGCAACCCTGAGGCATACTGCCAAGATGCCCGCCTGTGGGATGTGAACTTTGCGCACGGCTGCGCTGCCTCGCGCTTTCGCTGCGATGGTGATGGGAAGGGTCGCGGAGCGCCCGGGCCTCGCCCGGAGGATTGTGTAGTTGAGTACCGTTTCGACGAAGACGAGCGCTCCGCGTAGTCCGATTTCCGGTGAGCCTCCAGGGCGCGGGGTTTTAACCCGCTCCCGACGTTCGGCCCCCGGCGGGTGGAGGGGAAAGCGACCCCGTCCAGACCGTCCAGGCGATTTCAGCCCGGACCTGTTGCGCATGTCGGGCGTCGCCAAAGGGTGTTCCCGGTGGTCCGGGCCCGGCCTCGACGCAGCGCCCTCAATGGACACCTGCTCCGCCAGACCCCACCGGGCCTTCAAACGACGGCCGACGGGCGCTTCCCGCTCGACCACCCCTGACAGCCGTCGCAGTCGCCGGCCGGACGCCCTTCCCGTGCTGTCAGGTGGGATCAGTATGGGGGGCGTTTTGAGCGCGTCTGATGGGCGCGCTCGTTCTTTTTTCAGGGCGCTGAAATTGCTGGGGTTTGCGGGTTATGCGCCGGGGATGGAGGAGGCTGGATCCCCGTAGATCCTCCCCCTGAAGGGGGAGGCGGCCGTCAGGCCGGAGGGGGAAGTCCCCTCGGGGCCGGCAGCACCACCCCCTCCGTCTCCCCCGCCTTCGCGGGGGCGACACCTCCCCCTTCAGGGGGAGGATTGGCCTCAAACCGCCCCATGCCCGGACAGCTTGAACACCGCCTCCAGGGCCGGGTCGGCCGGGCGGCCCAGGACGCGGTCGGCCATGTAGTCGCCGACCATCGGCCCGTGCTTGAAGCCGTGGCCACCGCCGCCGAAGGCCAGCCAGACATTGTCGTAGTCGGGATGCCGGTCGAGGATGAAATGGCTGTTGGCGGTGTTGTCCACCTGGCAGACGCGGGTCTCCAGGATCGGGGCGTCGCGCATCGCGGGGAAGCGGGCGCCGATATAGTCGCGGCCCTTTTTCAGCAGATAGTCCGTGGCCAGACGTTCGGCACTGTCGGGGTCCATGCGCACCCGGCCGTCGGCCTCGGGCGAGTATTTCAGGCCGCGCTCCAGACTGCCGAAACCATAGCCGCCGCGCACATGGTCATGCCAGGCGGGCTGGTTGGGCCACGAGAACCGCGCATCCCCGGCCGGCGGGCCCCAGTAGAAATACTCGCTGCGCCAGACATCGACCCTAGGGCGGGCCAGGGCCGGGAACAGCTTCGGGGTCCACGGACCACAGGCGAAGACGAACTGTCCGGCGGCCAGGGTCTCGCCGTCGTTCAGAGTCAGGGCGTCCAGGCGACGACCGCTCGCGGCGCCGGGCATTGCCCGGGCGATCCGCGCCGAGCCGCCCTTTTTCTGGAACACGTCAGAGACCACCAGCATGCTCTCGCGGGCCTTGATCACCGCCGCGCTGGCCGAGGTCTCGACGAAGGCGAAGTCCACATCATCAAAGGCCATCTGCGGATAGGCCCGCCGCAGCTCGTCACGGGTCAGGACCGCATAGGGCAGTTTCAGATCCTCGAAGATCTTGCGCTGGGCCAGCATGGCCGGCAGCCAGGCGTTTGCCAGTTCGATGCGGTCATTGGCATAGAGCAGCTTGCGGCCAAACTCGGCCTCGCGCTTCTTCCAAAGGGCCAGGGCCTTGAGCGACCAGTCCGAATAGAAGCCCTGGGCACCATAGCCGGCCCGGATCGAGCGGGTCTCGCCCGAGGACGAGGCGCGCGGGCTGACCGGGCCATAGGCATCGAGATTGATCACCCGCAAGCCGCGCTCGCGCATCGACAAGGCGCTCCAGCCGCCAAACGCCCCGGCCCCGACCACCACGACATCGGCCAGGCCACTGACGACGGCCGGCGCGGCCACCGACGGACTGGCGGCGGCGGCCAGGGCCCCGCCGGCCGAGACATTCAGAAACGTGCGCCGGTCGATCATCGCGTCATCCTTCAGTGGGCGCAGTGGCCCGCCGGGATATGAGGCGAAGGGGGGCGTCCGGCATAGGCGTTTAGCGACGGCCGGGGCGATCTTGGCGACAAGCCCGCAATTGCCTGCTCGCCGGGCGCCGGAGGATCAGACCCCGGCCATCTCGGCGATCACCTTCAGCGCCGCTTCGCGCGGATCATTGGCCGAGGTGATCGGACGACCGCAGACCAGATGGCTGGCACCGGCGCGCAGGGCCGCTTCGGGGGTGGCGGCGCGAGCCTGGTCGTTCTTGGCCGACCAGAAGGGGCGAACGCCGGGGGTGACGACCAGGAAGCCAGGGCCGGCAATCTCGCGGGCCAGGGCCGCCTCGTGCGGGCTGCTCACCACCCCGTCGACGCCGCAGTCCAGAGCCTGGCGGATGCGCCGCTCGACCAGATCGCGGGCCCCGAAAGCATAACCCATCTCGTTGAGGTCAGCGTCGGTCAGGCTGGTCAGCACCGTCACCGCCAGGATCTTGAGGTCGGAACCGCCGCGCGCCTGCACCGCCGCCCGCATCACCTGGGGCTCGGCATGGACGGTCAGCAGGTCACAGCCCGCCCCGGCCAGCACCCGGGCCGAGCGTTCGACCGTCGCGCCGATGTCGTGCAGTTTCCAGTCGAGGAACACCTGTTTGCCCTGGGCCTTCAGCTCGCCGGCCAGGCCCATGCCGCCGGTGGCCAGCAGTTCCAGCCCGATCTTGTAGAAGCTGACCGTGTCGCCCAGCCGCTCGACCATGGCCCGGGCCTCGTCGACAGTGGGCAGGTCCAGCGGAACGATCAGGCGCGGATCGGCAGTCATGGGCGGTTCCCGGGGGTTGGCGCGCGGCCACGCTTCACCTTAAGACAGGCAGCATCGGGCGCGTTGAAAAGGTAAGGACGTCGAATGACCGAGGCCAATCTTGCCGTCAACTTCTTCGTCGCCCTGTTCGCCCTGATCGACCCGATCGGCAATGTGCCGCTGTTCGCCGCCGCCACCCTGGGCGCGGCCGCTGCGGGACGCCGGATGGTGGCGGTCTATATCGGCCTGTTCATGGCCGCCTTCCTAGTGTTCTTCTATTTCAGCGGCGTGGGCCTGCTGGCCTTTTTCGGCATCTCGATGCCGGCCTTCCGCATTGCCGGCGGCATCATCCTGTTCATCCTGGGGCTGGACATGGTGCGCGACGACTTCACCACCATGTTCGCCGACGCGGCCGAGGGCATCGAGGGCCAGTCGCCGCGCGTCTATGCCAAGGCCCGCTTCGAGCGCCTGATCGTGCCGTTCGCCATGCCGCTGCTGATCGGGCCCGGCTCGATCTCGACGGTGATCATCTATGCCGCCGAGGCCAAGCCGTTCGGCGCCTCCGGCATGGCCCTGGGCGTCAGCGTGATCGCGGCGGTGTCGCTGGTGACCGTCCTGACCTTCTGGGCATCGCCCCTGATCAGCAAGGTTCTGGGCCGGATCGGCATGAGCATCGTGGTGCGGGTGCTGGGCCTGATCCTCTGCGCCCTGGCGGTGCAGTTCGTGATGGTCGGCGTCGCCGACGCCACGCGCGGCCTGGTGCGCCAGGACGCCAAGGCCCCCTACGCCGAAAGCAAGTAAGGCGGCGTCAGAAGCGGTCGCCGCCCAGCTTGGCGCGACCGTAAGCCGGCTTTCGCGGGGCGGCGATTCCGACTACGAACGGAGCATGAACCTCGCAGATCCGTTCCTGATCCTGACCCTCGTGTTTGCGCTGCTGTCGCTGGCGGCCGCCCTCTGGGCCCTGGCCGCCTCGAAGCGCGCAACCGCCGCCGACGCCCGGGCCTGGGAGCTGAACGCACGGCTGGTCCAGGCCGACGAGCGGGCCCGGCTGCTGGAGGACCAGACCACCACCCAGGCCGAGCTGATCCGCGCCCAGGCCGACAAGCAGGCGACCATGACGGCCAATACCGTGGCCGAGGCCCTGATCAAGCGCACGGAAGAGAACTTCAAGAGCCGCGAGTTGCTGTCGCAGCAGCGGCTGGAAGCCCAGCTCAAGCCCGTGGCCGAGACGCTGGCCAAGTTCGAGGCCCAGGTCACCGCCGTCGAAAAGGCCCGCGCCGAGGAAACCGGCGGACTGAAGGCCCAGATCACCGCCCTGATGGAGGCCTCGGCCGCCACCCAGTTCGAGGCCCGCAAGCTGTCGGCCGCCCTGCGGCGCGGGGCGGGCGTGCAGGGCCGCTGGGGCGAGCAGACCCTGCGCAACGTTCTGGAGGCCGCCGGCCTCAACAAGCGCTTCGACTTTGAGGAGCAGTTCAGCGTCGACACCGACGAGGGCCGCCGCCGGCCTGACGTCAAGGTGCGGATGCCCGGCGGGGCGGTGTTCGTGATCGACGCCAAGTGCTCGCTGAACGCCTTCCTGGAAGCCCAGGAACTGACCGAGGACCTGCCGCGCGAGGCGGCCCTGCTGCGCCACGCCCAGAGCGTGCGGGCCCACATGACCAGCCTGTCGGCCAAGTCCTACTGGGATCAGTTCGCCTCGGAAGGCTCGCCCGACTTCGTGGCCATGTTCGTGCCCGGCGACAGCTTCCTGGCCGCCGCGCTGGAGCGCCTGCCCGACCTGATGACCGAGGCCATGGACAAGCGGGTGCTGCTGGTGACGCCCACCACCCTGTTCGCCCTGTGCAAGGCGGTGGCTTACGGCTGGCGCGTGGAAGACCAGGCCAGGAACGCCGCCAATATCGTCGCCGTGGGCCGCGAACTCTACAAGCGCGTGGCCGTGATGGGGGCCCATGCCGGGGCCGTCGGCAAGGCGCTGGAGTCGGCGGTGGGCAAGTACAACCAGTTCGTCGGCTCACTGGAGAGCCAGGTCCTGACCCAGGCCCGCCGGTTCGAGGATCTTTCCGTCGACCATGAGGGCAAGGACATTCCGGAACTCGTACCGGTGGAATCGGGCGTTCGGGCCCTGAACAAGCTGTCCCCCCAGGCGGGGCCGGGACAATCCCCCACCTTGACGCTGGGAAATGAGACCCTTACCTGACACCTATCATGGCCATCCGTCGCATCCTCACCGTCGATAACGCCGCCGATCTGGCGACGCTCAAGAAGATCTCCACCCCCGTCGAGGCGGTGACAGACGACCTGCGCCATCTGATGGATGAGATGCTGGAGACCATGTACGACGCGCCCGGCATCGGCCTGGCGGCCGTGCAGATCGGCGAGCCGATCCGGGTGATCGTCATGGACCTGGCCCGCGAAGGCGAAGAGCCGGCCCCGCGCTATTTCGTCAATCCCGAGATCCTGTCGGCCTCGGAAGAGACGCAAGGCTACGAAGAGGGCTGCCTGTCGGTGCCCGACTATTATGACGACGTCGTGCGCCCCTCGAAGGTGACGCTGCGCTATCTGAACTATCAGGGCGAGACCGTGGTGGACGAGGCCGAGGGCATGTATGCCGTCTGCATCCAGCACGAGATGGACCACCTGGAAGGCGTGCTGTTCATCGACCACCTGTCGCGCCTGCGCCGCGACCGGGCCATCACCAAGGTCAAGAAGGCGCGTCGGGCGGCTTAACTGGCCCCCTCCGGGCCTGCGGCCCTCCTCCCCCATAGGGGGAAGATGAATTCATCCGCCCCCTAAGGGGGCGGACGACCGCGCAGCGGTCAGGTGGGGGCGAGTGACCCCGCCCCCAGAATCCCTACTCCGCCGCCACAGCCTCTGCCTGGCGCGAGCCCATCGGCCGCATATCCAGGTCGGCCATCAGCTGGCTGTCCTCGTCCTGGCCCGGCAGGGGCGTGGTGAGCAGCTTGCCGCCCACGAAGATCGAATTGGCGCCGGCCAGGAAGCACAGGGCCTGCATTTCGCGGCTCATGTCGTCGCGGCCGGCCGACAGGCGCACCATCGAGCGCGGGCAGACGAGACGGGCCACGGCCACGGTGCGCACGAACTCGATCGGATCGATCTCGCCGTCGCGTTTCACCTTGTCGCCCAGCGGCGTACCGGCCACCGGCACCAGCGCATTGACGGGCAGGCTGTCGGGATGGCTGGGCAGGGTGGCCAGCTGGTGCAGCAGGCTGGCCCGGTCGCGGCGCGTCTCGCCCATGCCGACAATGCCGCCGCAGCAGGTGCTCATGCCCGCGTCGCGCACGTGGCTGAGGGTCTCCAGCCGCTCGTCATAGGTGCGGGTGGAGACGACGTCGGCATAGTATTCGGGGCCGGTGTCGAGGTTGTGGTTGTAATAGTCCAGGCCGGCGTCCTTCAGCTGCCTGGCCTGGTCGGCGGTCAGCATGCCCAGGGTGGCGCAGGTCTCGAGGCCCAGCGCCTTGACGCCGCCGATCATGGCGGCCAGGCGGGGCAGGTCGCGGTCCTTCAGCTCACGCCAGGCCGCGCCCATGCAGAAGCGCTGGGCCCCGCCGTCGCGCGCCGCGCGGGCCCGGGCGATGACCTCGTCGGCCTCCATCAGCTTCTCGGCCTTCAGGCCGGTCTTGAAGTGAGCGCTCTGGCTGCAATAGCCGCAGTTCTCGGCGCAGCCGCCGGTCTTGACCGACAGCAGTTGCGAAAGCTGCAGCTCGCTGGGGTCAAACCAGGTCCGATGGACGCTGGCGGCCTGGTAAACCAGTTCCATGAAGGGCAGGTCGAACAGGGCCTCCACCTGGGGCAGGGTCCAGTCGTGGCGGGGCTGGGCGGTATTGATCTGAGTCATGGCGCGAACGTTTGAACCCTGAGCCTGTCCGTTTCAAATGGAATTATCCGAAGCGGAAAAACAGGCCCGTACTGTTGAAACCAGAGCATGGCGACCGTTGGGGACCACCAAATCAACGCGGACGCTCCCAGCATGACGCTTGGCAAGTCAAGGCGCAGACCGCATAGGCCTTGGAGCCAAACGGCGCGCGAGCGGTTAGGGTTGGATGATGGATCGCGAGATCGAGCTCAAGTTCCTGATCGCGCCGGAGACGGCCGACGAGATCCTGTCGCACCTGCAGGGCGAGGAGGCGATTCGCCATCTGGGCGCCACCTACTTCGACACCGCTGACCACGCCCTGCGCCGAGCGGGCTTTGGCCTGCGGGTGCGCGACGGCGAGGGCGGCCGCAAGCAGACCCTGAAATCGGCCTCGGCCGGCGGCGTCTTTGCGCGGGGCGAATGGGAGACGGCCATCGCCGGCCCCGGTCCCGACGACGCGGCCCTGGCCGCCACCCCCGCCGCCGGACTGCTGAACGGTCAGGCCCTGACGCCGGTGTTCACCACCAAGGTAGAGCGCATCGTGCGAATGATCCGCCAGGGTGACAGCCTTATCGAAGCGGTCGTCGACCGGGGCGAACTGATCGCCCAGGGCCGCAGCGCCGCCGTGTGCGAACTGGAGCTGGAACTCAAGTCCGGCCCGCCGTCGGCCCTGTTCGATCTGGCCCGCCAGCTGGGCGACTGTGTGCCCCTGCGCCTGTCGCTGGTCAGCAAGGCAGAGCGGGGTTACGGCCTGGTTGCGCCGGTCGAAGCCGGCGCGCCGCGGCGCACCGCAGCGGCGCTGAACCCCGACATGACCGTGGAGCAGGCGCTTCAGGCCATCGGGCGCGAAGACCTGTCGCATCTCTGCGCTGCGGTCGAGGCGCTGCGAGAGCGGCCAGGCCCTGAAGGCGTGCATCAGTTGCGCGTGGCGATCCGGCGGCTTCGGGCCCTGCTCAAGACGTTCAAGGCTCTGGCGGGCGACCCCGAGGCGCGCGCCCTGGACGCCGCCCTGGACGCCCTGGCCGCCGAGCTGGACGCGGCCCGCGAGCTTGACGTCTTCATCGCCGAGATCTGGCGTCCGGCCAGCGAGGCCGAGGCTTCGCCCGCCATGGCCGCCTTCGGCCGCGCGCTGCTGGCGGCCCAGGCAAAAGCCTATCTGCGCATGGAGGCGGCCCTGGAGGGCCGGGCCGCCCGCGCCCTGCTGCTGGAGGCCGCCGCCTGGCTGGAGGCCGGCCCCTGGTCAAGCGATCCGGCGCTGGCGGCATTGCGCAAGGGCTCGGCCGCCGCCTTTGCCTCGGCCCTGCTGGATCATCGCCTGCATGTCGTGCTCAAGCGCGGCGCGTCCCTGGAAACGATGGACCCCGCCGCGCGTCATCGCCTGCGCCTGAAAGCCAAGGTGCTGCGCTACGCCGTTGAAGACCTCGGCGGGCTGTTTCCCGATCATCCCAAACGAACCGCGCGACTGCTGGAGGCCGTGAAGGCCTTACAGGATGCGCTGGGTGCCCTGAACGACCAGGCCAGGGCCGGTGCCCTGGCGCAGGAGGTCGCACTGACGCACGGCGACGCCGGAGCGGCCTTTGCGGCCGGCCAGCTGACCGCCGCCCTGCCCGACCAGACGGCGCGGGACCTGCGCGCAGCCAGCAAGACCCTGGACGCCCTGGCGGCTGCAGAGCCCTCCTGGCCATGACATAAAGATATCTTTATGCGTTAATTGCGCCGAAGGGACAGTCACGGTATAAGCCCCGCAAGACATTCATCGATCCCAGGAGCCGACCGTGGCCGACTACATCGTCAAGGACATCTCGCTCGCCGATTACGGCCGCAAGGAACTCGCCATCGCCGAGACCGAAATGCCCGGTCTGATGGCGACCCGCGCCGAATACGGCCCGGCCCAGGTGCTGAAGGGTGCCCGCATCGCCGGCAGCCTGCACATGACCATCCAGACCGGCGTGCTGATCGAAACTCTCACCGCTCTCGGCGCCGAAGTGCGCTGGGCGTCGTGCAACATCTTCTCGACCCAGGACCACGCCGCCGCGGCCATCGCCGCCTCGGGCGTGCCGGTTTTCGCCTTCAAGGGCGAGAACCTGGTCGAGTACTGGGAATATGCCCACAAGATCTTCGAGTGGCATGACGGCGGCTATCCCAACCTGATCCTCGATGACGGCGGCGACGCCACCCTGCTGTGCGTTCTGGGCCCCAAGGCCGAGAAGGACCCCTCGATCCTCAACAATCCGCAGAACGACGAAGAAGAAGCCCTCTATGCCGTGATGAAGAAGTACCTGGCTGAAAAGCCGGGCTTCTACACCGCCATCCGCAACGCCATCGGCGGCGTGTCGGAAGAAACCACCACGGGCGTCCACCGCCTGTACCAGATGGCCGCCAAGGGCGACCTGCCGTTCCCGGCCATCAACGTCAATGACAGCGTCACCAAGTCCAAGTTCGACAACCTGTACGGCTGCCGCGAAAGCCTGGTCGACGCCATCCGTCGCGGTACCGACGTGATGCTGTCGGGCAAGGTCGCTGTGGTTTGCGGCTATGGCGACGTGGGCAAGGGCTCGGCCGCTTCGCTGCGTCAGGGCGGCGCTCGCGTGATCGTCACCGAAATTGACCCGATCTGCGCCCTGCAGGCGGCGATGGAAGGCTATGAAGTCCAGACCCTGGACGACTGCGCCGGCCGCGCCGACATCTTCGTGACCGCCACGGGCAACAAGGACGTGATCACGGTCGATCACATGCGGGCGATGCGCAACAACGCCATCGTCTGCAACATCGGCCACTTCGACTCGGAAATTCAGGTCGCCGGCCTGAAGAACTTCAAGTGGGACGAGATCAAGCCGCAGGTCCACCACATCGAATTCCCGGACGGCAAGAAGATCATCCTGCTGTCGGAAGGCCGCCTGGTGAACCTGGGCAACGCCACGGGTCACCCCTCGTTCGTGATGTCGGCCAGCTTCACCAACCAGACCCTGGCCCAGATCGAACTGTGGACCAACCGGTCGGCCTACCAGAACCAGGTCTACACCCTGCCCAAGCACCTGGACGAAAAGGTCGCCCTGCTGCACCTGGAAAAGCTGGGCGCCAAGCTGTCGAAGCTGCGTCCCGATCAGGCCGAGTATATCAACGTTCCGGAAAACGGCCCGTTCAAGCCGGATCACTACCGCTACTAGTGCATCTCGCGGAAAAGTGGCCGCCGGTTTTCCGCAAAAGCGATGCGCAAACAAAAAGCTAGGGCAAGGCGTGCGATTCCTGCATCGCGCACCTTGCTCTAGGATCGCCTCACGGTGAACGGATCAGGCCCGCTCGCGGAAACGCGGCGGGCCTTTTTCGTTTCAGGAGATGACGCCCTGTTCAAGGTCGCGAGGGTCCGCTAAGCCGCTTGGCATGCCTTTAGCTTTGATCATCTCCAGCCATGTCGCCGGCAGCCAGGTCGGCGCGTCGGCCCAGTCGGCGGCCCTGGTGCAGTTCAAGATCGACTCGATGGTCGTGCCGACCGTGCTGTTTGGCCGTCATCCCGGATGGGGCCTGCCCGGAGGGGCGCCGGCGCCCATCGAGGTGATCGAGGGCATGCTGGACGGCATTGAGGCCAATGGCCTGTTTGGCCTGACCGACCTGGTGATCACCGGCTATTTCGCGACCGGTGCCCAGGTGCGCGCCGCCGCCCGGGCCATCGACGCCGTGCGCGAGGCCCCGCGCGAGGGGGCCAGCGCCCGCCGGCCCACGGTGATCGTCGATCCCACCATGGGCGACGCCGGCAAGGGCCTGTATGTCTCGACCGAGGTGGCGCAGGCCATTACCGACGAGCTGATCCCCCGCGCCGACGTGGTGGCCTGCAACGCCTGGGAGCTGCAGCGCCTGACCGGCGCCGACGCCCGCGATCCGCTGTCGGCCATGCGCGCCGCGCGCCTGCTGAACAAGACCACCCTGGTCTCGTCGGTGCATCGCGGGACGGAAATCGGCGTGGTGCTGGCCGACCGCAAGGAGGCCTGGCTGGCCGCCCACGCCAAGGCCGCGCGCGCCCCCAACGGCACCGGCGACCTGCTGACGGCCCTCTACGCCGCCTCGATCCTGGAAGGCCAGACCCTGTCCTACGGCCTGGCCCGCGCCGTGGGCGGGGTGGCCGAGACGGTCACCGCCGCCAATATCTGGAACGCCCCCGAACTGCCCATCGTGGCCATGGGGGCCCGGATCAAGCAGACCTCGCCGACCGTGCGGATCGAGCGGCTGGCTTAAAAGCCCCACTTTTCAACCGTCATCCCGGGCCTCGTGCCCGGGACCCATCTATCCGTCGCAGGGGCGGCTGTATGGCGCGCTGGCGCGCCATTTTGCTTCACCGTCGGCTGAACCCTGGGCCCCGGGAACAAGTCCCGGGGTGACGAGCGGGAGGGGGTGGATGACAACAGGAAGCCCCCTGCGCTAGACCTCTGCCCATGACCGTCGACATCACCGGCTTTTGCCCAGACCGCTTTTCCGCCGTGCGCGAGGCCTTCGCCGCCAATTTCGTTGAGCCCGGCGAGCTGGGTGCCCGCTTTGCCTTTGCCATCGACGGCGAGGTGGTGGTCGACCTGATGGGCGGCCATGCCGACCGCAAGCGCACGTTGGCCTTCGGTCCCGACACCCTCACTCCGCTGTTTTCAACCACCAAGGCCGTCGCGGCCCTGATGGTGGCCCGGCTCGTTGACGAAGGACGGCTGGCCTATGACCAGCCCGTCGCCGATGTGTGGCCGGAATTCGCGCAGAACGGCAAGGGCGAGGTCACGGTCGAGCAGGCCCTGTCGCACCAGGCGGGCCTGTCAGGGTTTCCCGACGAGACCGACCCGGCCATCTGGTTCGACTGGGACGCCACCTGCGCCAAGCTGGCGGCCATGGCCCCGCTGTTCCCGATCGGCTCGGCCAGCGGCTATCACCCGGTGACCTACGGCTATCTGGCCGGCGAGATCTTTCGCCGGGTGGACGGTCGCACGCTGGGGACGGCCCTGCGCGAGGACATCTGCGCGCCCCTGGATCTGGACCTGTGGATCGGCCTGCCTGACAGCGAGCACGAGCGCTGCGCCGAGCTGATGCGGCCCAGCGCCCTGCCCAAGTTCGGCGAGCTGAACGATGCGGTGAAGGCCGCCTTCCTGACGCCCTGGGCGGCGCCGGGCGGACGCGGCACGGGCGACTGGCGACGCGCCGAGATCCCCTCGGCCAATGGCCACGCCACCGCCCCGGCCCTGGCGCGGCTGATGGGGGCTCTGGCCGGCAACGGGACGCTGGACGGTCGCTCGATCATCACCCCGGCCGGCATCCGGGCGGCGACCGCCGAGCGGATCGTCGGCCAGGACCTGGTTTTGCCCTATGTGATCAGCTGGGGCGCGGGCTTCATGCGCAACACGCCCAACATGTTCTATGGCCCCAATCCCGAGACCTTCGGCCATTCCGGCTGGGGTGGCTCGTGCGCCTTCGCCGATCCGGCCACGGGGGTGTCGGGGGCCTATGTGATGAACCGGCAGGGCAATGCCCTGATCGGCGATCCCCGCGCCGTGCGGCTGATCGAGGCGGCTTACGCTTCTTTGTAAGCGGTCACACCACCCGCGTCCGCTTCCAGGCCCCGTAGGCAAACACCGCCACCCCGGCCCAGATGAACGTGAAGGACAGGGCGCGCAGCGGGGTGAAGGCCTCGCCGAGCGCTATGCCGATGCCAAACTGCAGGGTCGGACCGATGAACTGCAGAAAGCCCATGGCGCTGAGCGGCATGCGGCGCGCCGACCAGGCGAACAGGGCCAGGGGCACCACCGTGACCGGCCCGGCCAGCAGCAGCAGGCTGCTGACCCCGGCGCCCGCTCCAAAATGGCCCGCACCGGTCGATTGCAGGTGCAACACATAGATCAGACCCGGCACGGCCAGATAGGCGCACTCGATGAACAGGCCCGTCTGGGCGTCGGCCTGCACCCGCTTGCGCAGGACGCCATAGAGGCAAAAGGTCAGGGCCAGGCCCAGAGCAACCACCGGCAGATGGCCCAAGGCCACCGTCTGGATCGCCACCCCGATCACCGCCAGGCCGATAGCGATCGCGCCCTCGCGGCTGATGCGTTCCCGAAACAGCAGCGCCCCGGCCGCCATGGTCATCAGCGGGTTGATATAATAGCCCAGGCTGGCCTCGATCACGTGGCCGGCATTGACCGCAAACACATAGATCGACCAGTTGATGAAGATCGCCGCCGTCGAGCAGGCCAGGATCAGCAGGGTTTTGGGCTGGCGCAGCACGGCCGCCACCTGCCCCGCCTGGCGGGCCAGCAGCACGGCCAGAAACGCCCACGGCGCGGCCCACAGGGTGCGATGCGCGATCATCTCCCACGCGCCGACGCCCAGCAGGGCCAGGGCGTGGAAGTAGAGCGGCAGGAAGCCCCACAGGGTGTAGCACCCCACAGCCGCCAGCAGCGCGGCCCTGGTCTCGTCCGGGGTCTTGGTCACATCCGCCGACATGGCGTCGTCCTTCGGTCAGAATCGAAAAGGGCTCCCGGAACCTTAGGTCCCGGGAGCCCCTGAAACGTCCACCCGCTTGTTGCGGAGGGCGGTTTAGGCCGGGATCTTCTGCTTGATGAGACCCTTCTCATGCAGCAGCTGCGCGATCTGTACGGCGTTCAGAGCCGCGCCCTTGCGCAGGTTGTCGGCCACGCACCACAGCACGATGCCGTTTTCCACGGTGGGGTCGGTGCGGATGCGCGAGACATAGACCGGGAACTCGCCGGCGCTTTCCTTGGGCGTCATATAGCCGCCGTCCTCGCGCTTATCGATGACTTCCACGCCATCGGCGTCGCGCAGGATCTCGCGGACATCGTCCTCGTCGAGCGGGGTTTCGAACTCGATATTCACCGCCTCGGCATGGCCCACCATGACCGGCACGCGCACGCAGGTGGCGACCAGCTTGATCGACGGATCCAGGATCTTCTTGGTCTCCGCCATCATCTTCCACTCTTCCTTCGTGAAGCCGTCCTCCATGAAGCTGTCGATGTGGGGGATCACGTTGAAGGCGATCTGCTTGGTGAACTTCTTGGGCGGCGGGGCGCCCAGGACGAACACGCCCTTGGTCTGCTCCCAAAGCTCGTCCATGCCCTCCTTGCCCGCGCCCGACACCGACTGGTAGGTCGAGACGACCACGCGCTTGATCTTGGCTTCGTCGTGCAGGGGCTTGAGCACCACCACCAGCTGCGCGGTCGAGCAGTTGGGGTTGGCGATGATGTTCTTGGGCATGTTCAGCACGGCGTCCGGGTTCACTTCCGGCACCACCAGCGGCACGTCCGGATCCATCCGGAAGTGGCTGGAATTGTCGATGACGATCGCGCCGGCCCGGCCGATCTTCTCGCCCCATTCCTTGGAGATCGCGCCGCCAGCGCTCATCAGCACGATGTCGACCGTGCTGAAGTCGAACTGGGCCAGGTCCTCGCAACGCAGGATCTGGTTGCCGAACGAGACCTCGACGCCGATGGATTTGCGGCTGGCGATGGCGTGCATCTTATCGACGGGGAATTTCACTTCCTCGAGGATATTGAACATCTCACGGCCAACATTGCCCGTGGCGCCGACCACGGCGACCCGGTAACCCATAGCGGTCTCCAATTCGTCTTCCCCGACCCATAGTGGCGGGAAGGGTCCCGTTACGCCTAGGGGGGGCGGGAAGCAAGGCAAGGGTTTCTATGGGAGCCTATAGAACCCGCCGGGTGCGGCAATTTTTCACCGCGCCCTAGGGCCGTTTCGGCTGGAACCCCGGCTCGCCAAGGGCCTGCAGCAGGAAGGCCTGCACGTCGGCGGCCAGGGCGTCGCGCTGGGCCTTGGTCGAGCCGATGCCGTGGCCGGCGTCGAAATCGACCCGCAGGCGCACAGGTCCACCGGTGCTGGCAGCCTGCAGCCTGGCCGCCATCTTGGCGGGAACCCAGGCGGGTACGCGGCCGTCGTTCATACCGGCGGTGATCAGAATCGGGGGATAGCGGACACCGTCGACCACATTGGCAAGGGGGCTCATGACCTTCAGGGCGCGATAGCCCTCCGGCGTGGCGACGGAGCCGAACTCGGCGACATTGGCCGGGCCGCCGGGCGTGGTCTCGAACCGAAGCGTATCGGCGATAGGCACGCCCATAAAGGCGGCGGCAAACAGGTCCGGACGCTCGGTGACGGCCCGGCCGATCAGAATGCCGCCGGCGCTGGTCCCCGATCCGGCCAGGCGGTCTTTGGAGGTGTAGCCCTTGTCGATCAGGGCCTCGGCGGCGGCGATGAAGTCGCGCCAGGTGTTGGGTTTGTTGGCTTCCTTGCCGGCCAGGTGCCAGGCCTCGCCATATTCGCCGCCGCCCCGCACCACGGCCGAAGCATAGATCCCGCCCCGCTTCACAAACGGGATCAGGCGGGCCGAGAAGATCGGATCGCTGGCGATGCCATAGGCCCCATAGCCCTCCAGCATGGTCGGGGCCCGGCCGTCCAGCTTCAGCGACTTTAGCCGCATGATGTCGACCAGAATGCGGGTGCCGTCGGCGGCCTTGCCCTCGATCCGCTCGACAATGATGTCGGACAGGTCAACCGGCATCGGCTCGGCGAGCGCCAGGCTGGTTGCCGGAGTCGCGCCACTGATCTGGAAGAGCTCCGACGGCCGGGCCCAGGACTCCAGGCCCATGATCAGGCCGGGCCGGTCCAAGCTTGCAGTGGTGTAGCCGATACTGCCGGGATAGGGCAGGGCCAGGCGCGAGAGCGAGCGGTCCCAGCCCAGCCGCTGGAGGCCGTAGGCCCCGCCCTCGGCGCGCATGAGATAGAGGCCGTCAGCGGCTGCGGTCATGCCGACCAGGGCCCCGCCGTCGCCAGACGGAATCTCCGGGGCCTCTGCAAAGTCCGGAGCCTTAAGGTCAATCTCGATCAGCCGGCCCAGCGGGGCCTTCAGAGTCGTCCCAACCCAGGCCTTGTCGCCCTTCACCACCGGCAGGGCCGTCAACTGCCCCGCCAGACCCAGCAGCATCAGTCGGTCTTCAGCGCCTGCGATCTTGCGCCAGACCGGCTTGCCGGCCAGGACCGCCTTGGCCGGCGAGACCCAGGCCAGGGCATAGGGCGAGACACCGTCCACGATGACGGCAAACACCCAGTCCGAACGGTCCGGCCAGTAAAGAATGGGACCGCCGTCGCGGCCCAGCGTACTGTCGGGGCGGCTGGCCTCAAACACCAGCTGGTCGCGGGCAGCATCCTCGCCGACCACATGCCGCCAAAGAGCCTGGTCCTTGAAGCGATCCTCGGGATCGTCGCCGGGCTTGGGGGCCTTGAGCCGGGCATAGTAGAAGCTCTTGCTGTCGGGGGCCCATACCGGGATGGCAAACCGGGCCCGGTCGATGGCTTCGGCCAGCACCTTGCCGGTGGAGAGATCCATGACGTGGAGGACCGCATCCTCCGAGCCACCCCGGGCGATGGTATAGGCCAGATAGCGGTTGTCAGGTGACGGCGAATAGTTGGACAGGCTGGCCGCGCCGCCCTCGTCCGACAGCCTGTCGGGCGCGATCAGCTCGCGGACCGGTCCCCCGGCGATATTGCGCACATAGAGCCGGTTCACCGACGCCCCGGCCGGACGTTTCTGGAAGTAGAGCTGGTCGCCGTTCAGGCCCGGCACCGACGGCACCACGGCGGCGGCGCTGATCGCGGCGATCTCGTCCCCGAGGGCCTTGCGGCCTGGCAGGGCAGCGATCTCGCTGCGGGTGACCGTGTCCTGGGCCTTCATCCAGGCCTCGAACTCGGGCGAGCGTGTCTCCATCCAGCGATAGCCGTCAACGACGGACTCACCGAAATAGACATCCGTGACGGGGCGGACCGGGGCGGCCGGCGGCTGCTGCGCCAGGGCCGGCAGAGTCACAGCCATACTCAGACCCAAGGCCAACAAGACCTGTCGCATGGCGTGTCCCCCTCACTGTCCAGCCGGCGCGATCAGGCTTGGAAAACCGCCGTTCGTCAAGAACCGGCCGGGGCCTCGCCGAGCAGGTGCGCCCGCCATGCGGAGCGCAGAACCTTCTTGTCGATCTTGCCGGTCGCGGTCAGGGGCACGGCGGCGAACACCACGTCATCCGGCGTCCACCACTTGACGATGCGCGGGACCAGATAGTCGAGCACCTGGGCCCTCGTGAGCGCGACACCCTCGTGGGTCTCGATGACCAGTAGTGGCCGCTCTTCCCACTTGGGATGCGGCACGCCGATCACGGCGGCGATCTTCACCCCCGGACAACCCACCGCGACATTCTCCAGATCGATGGAGCTGATCCACTCGCCGCCGGACTTGATGACGTCCTTCTGGCGGTCAGTGATGCGCATGAAGCCGTGCTCATCCAGGGTGGCGATGTCGCCGGTGTCGAACCAGCCGTCAGCCTCGGCGGCATCGGCCTCCTGGCGGAAATAGCGCTTCACCACCCAGGGCCCGCGCACCTTCAGCGCGCCGGAGCTCTCGCCGTCGCGCGGGGCATCAGAGCCGTCCTCGGCCTCGACCTTCAGCTCAATGCCGAACTGCAGTCGGCCCTGGCGGGTCCAGATGGCCTCGTCCATGGCCTCTTCCCCCAGGGCCGCCAGGGACGGGGTCGGGGTGGCGACTACCCCGATCGGGCAGGTCTCGGTCATGCCCCAGATCTGCAGCACCGAGACGCCATAGAGGCGCTTGAAAGTCTCGGCCATGGCGCGCGGCACGGCGCTGCCGCCGATCACGACCCTCTTGAGACTGTCCGGCCGCTGGCCGGTCTGGTCCAGCCAGGTCAGATACATGGTCCAGATGGTCGGCACGCCGCCGGTGAAGGTGACGCCCTCACCCTCGATCAGGGCATGCAGCGAGGCCCCGTCCATCTTGTCGGCGGGCAGGACCAGCTTGGTCCCGCAGATCGGGGCGCTGAACGGCAGGCCCCAGGCGGTGGCGTGATAGAGGCTGGAGCACGGCATCACCACGTCGAAGGCGGTGAAACCGAAGGCGCTGTTGAGGCCGCCGGCCATGGCGTGCAGCACCACCGCCCGGTGCGAATACAGCACCCCCTTGGGATCACCCGTGGTGCCCGAGGTGTAGCAGAGGAAGGCCCCGGTATTTTCGTCGAAGCTGGGCCAGTCGATGGCATCAGCCTCGCCGGCGATCAGGCGCTCATAGCTGAGCGCCCCGACCGTGCCGGGGATGGTGCGCTCTTCGTCCGACAGCATGACGAAGGTCTTCACAGTGGTCAGCTGCGGCGCGATCCGCTCGACCAGGGCCGCGAAATTGCGGTCGAAGAACAGCACCCCGCTTTCCGCATGGTTGATCGTGTAGATGATCTGCTCGTCGAACAGGCGGGGATTGGCCGTGTGCAGCACCGCGCCGATCCCAGGCACGGCATAGAACAGCTCCAGATGCCGGTGGGTGTTCCAGGCCAGCGAGGTGACCCGGTCGCCGGGCTGGACGCCCAGCCGCAGCAGCGCATGGGCCAGCTGAGCCGAGCGCCGGGCCAGACCCGCATAGTCGTAGCGCCAGACCGGCTCGTCGATCAGCTTGGAGACGACCTCACGCGCGCCATGGGCCTGCTGCGCATAGGTGAGAATCCCGCTGATCATCAGCGGCGTGGTCTGCATCAGGCCCGGTGTCATGCGCGGCGCTCCCCTTTTTATGGTTGGGAGGAGCGTAGGGCGAGGGATGGGGGTTGGGGAAGGGGTTGAAGCGATAGATGCTCCCCCTCTGGGGGAGCTGTCGCGGAGCGACTGAGGGGGCTTCTCGGCTTCGGCCGCGCTGCCCCCTCCGGCCCTCCGGGCCACCTCCCCCAGAGGGGGAGGATCTTGATCAGAGCGCCTTGAGCACCGCGTCGCCCATTTCCACGGTCGATAGCGACCCGCCCAGATCGCGGGTGCGAGCCCCGGTGTCCAGGGCGGCCTTGACGGCGGCCAGCAGGGCGTCGGCGGCGGGGGCCCGGCCCAGCGACCAGCGCAGGGCCATCTCGAACGAGAGGATGGCGGCCAGCGGATTGGCCACGCCCTGGCCGGCGATGTCGGGGGCCGAGCCGTGGATGGGCTCGTACAGGCCCGGCTTGCCGGCTGCGCCGAGCGCCGCCGAGGGCAGCATGCCCAGCGAGCCGGTCAGCATGGCGGCCGCGTCCGACAGGATGTCGCCAAACAGGTTGTCGGTGACGATGACGTCGAACTGCTTGGGGGCGCGCACCAGCTGCATGGCGCAGTTGTCGGCCAGGATGTGCTCCAGTTGGACGTCCGGATACTCGCGGGCGTGCAGGTCGGTGATCACCTGCTTCCACAGCAGGCCCGATTCCATGACGTTGGACTTCTCGGCCGAGTGGACCTTGTTGGTGCGACCCCGGGCCAGTTCGAAGGCCACGCGTCCGACGCGCTCGATCTCGCTGGTCGTGTAGACGGCTGTGTCGAAGCCCTTCTTCTGGCCGTCCGGCAGGTCCTCGATGCCGCGCGGCTGGCCGAAATAGACGCCGCCGACCAGTTCGCGGACGAACATGATGTCGAGGCCCGAGACCAGCTCGGTCTTCAGGCTGGAGGCTCCGGCCAGGGCTTCGAAACAATAGGCCGGGCGCAGGTTGGCATAGACGTCCATGGCCTTGCGCAGGTTCAGCAGGCCGGCTTCCGGGCGCAGATGGCGCGGGGCGTCCTTCCACTTTGGCCCACCGACGGCCCCCATCAGCACCGCGCCGCTGGCCAGGGCCCGATCACGGACCTCGTCGGTCAGGGGCGTGCCGTGGGCGTCATAGCTGGCCCCGCCATAGATGGCCTCCTCGACCACCAGGTCCGGGGTAAGGGCCGCCGCGACGCGACGCACCTGGCCGCAGACCTCGGGACCGATGCCGTCACCCGGCAGGAGGAGAAGCGTGGACATGGAAGGCTCTCTTCAGATCTTGCGGTAGTTGGAAACGTCGAAGGACGACAGGTTGCGGTCAAAGGTGCCCAGGTCCGCACAGGCGGCGCGCCAGGCGGCCATGTGCAGACTGGCCCGATGGAACGCCAGGGCGTCCTCATCGACGAAGTGCTCATAGACCCGGATCAGGCCCGGATCGAGGGGGTCTTCGGTCAGGGCATAGTCCAGGCAGCCCGGCTCGCCCCGGGTGCCCTCGACCTGGGCCCGCAGGTGGGGACGCAACGCGGCCAGGCGCTCGGGCGCGATACGGATGGTGCCGGCGAGGATGATGGTCATGGGTTTCCGCCCTAAAAGCTTGTCATCCCGGCCCCTCGGGTCGCGCGAAGCGCGCGCCCAAGGGTAAACTCAGCGCAGCGGAGAGCCGGGACCCAGGGGCAACCGCGATGCGCCGACCCCTGGGTCCCGGATCACGCCTGCGGCGCGTCCGGGATGACAATATGTTTTTGACCTAAGCTTCCAGCCAGGGCCGGTCCAGCGCCCGCTTGCTCTCGAACAGGTCGATGTCGCCACCTTGCAGCAGGGTCTCGCCGATGGCGTCCAGGCCGCGCAGCATCTTGTCCTTGCGCTGGGGGTCGATCTGGAAGCTGAAGGTCTTGCCCGAGGGCGAGATCACCGTCTGGGCTTCCAGGTCGATGCTGACCATGTGGTTGCCGCCCTTGGCCTCGTCCATCAGCTGGGCGACCTCCTCGGGGGCCAGCACCACGGGCAACAGGCCGTTGCTGAAGCAGTTGTTGTTGAAGATGTCGGCGAAGCTGGTCGAGATCACGGCCATGATCCCAAAATCCATCAGGGCCCAGGGCGCATGCTCGCGCGACGAGCCGCAGCCGAAATTGTCGCCGGCGATCAGCACGCTGGCACCCTTGTATTCGGGCCGGTTGAGCACGAAGTCGCTGATCTCCTGGCCTTCGCCGTCGAAGCGGAAATCGTAGAACAGCCCCTTGGCCAGACCCTCGCGCTCGACGGTCTTGAGGAACTGCTTGGGGATGATCTGGTCGGTGTCGATATTGGCCAGCGACAGGGGGACGGCGCGGCCGTCGAGGCGGGTGAAGGCCTGCATCAGACAGTCTCCTCAAGGAAGGTCCGCACATCCACCAGATGCCCCGCGATCGCCGCCGCCGCCGCCATGGCGGGGGAGACCAGGTGCGTGCGGCCGCCGCGGCCCTGACGGCCTTCGAAGTTGCGGTTGCTGGTCGAGGCGCAACGCTCGCCCGGGGCCAGCTTGTCGGGGTTCATGGCCAGGCACATCGAGCAGCCCGGTTCGCGCCAGTCAAAGCCGGCGGCCTTGAAGATGGCGTCCAGCCCCTCTTCCTCGGCCTGTTCCTTCACCAGGCCCGAGCCCGGCACGACCATCGCCTTGACGTGGTCAGCCACCAGACGGCCGTGCAGGAAGGCTTCCTGCACCACGGCGGCGGCGGCGCGCATGTCCTCAATCCGGCTGTTGGTGCACGAGCCGATGAACACCCGGTCGATGCGGGCTTCCGAGATCGGCTGACCGGCGGTCAGGCCCATATAGTCCAGCGCCCGATGGGCGGCGGCGCGCTTGTCGGGCGTGGCGAAGCTTTCGGGGTCGGGCACATTGCCGGTCACCGGAATGACGTCCTCAGGGCTGGTGCCCCAGGTGACCATGGGAACCAGGGCTGCGCCGTCGATGACCACGGTGCGGTCGAACACCGCGCCGTCGTCGGTGGAGAAGCTCTTCCAGTGGCTCAGGGCCATCTCCCAGGCCGCGCCCTTGGGGGCGGCGGGCTTGCCCTGGATATAGGCATAGGTCTTGTCGTCGGGCGCGATCAGCCCCGCCTTGGCCCCGCCCTCGATGGTCAGGTTGCACAGGGTCATGCGGCCTTCCATCGACAGTTCGCGTACGGCCTGGCCGGCGAACTCGATGACATAGCCGGTGCCGCCGGCGGTGCCGATCTCGCCGATCACGGCCAGGGCGATGTCCTTGCCGGTGACGCCTGGGGCCAGCGAGCCGTCGACGCGGACCAGCATGTTCTTCGACTTCTTCTGGCGCAGGGTCTGGGTGGCCAGGACGTGCTCGACTTCAGAAGTGCCGATGCCGTGGGCCAGGGCCCCGAAGGCCCCATGGGTCGAGGTGTGGCTGTCGCCGCAGACAATGGTCATGCCCGGCTGGGTGCGGCCCTGCTCGGGCCCGACCACATGGACGATGCCGTTGCGGATATCGCCCATCGGGAAGAATTCGATGCCGTTGTCGGCGACATTGCGAGCCAGGGTCTTCAGCTGCAGCCGGGCCTCTTCGTCGGCCACAGCGTCGATCCCCAGGCCCTGGCCTTCGGTCGGGATATTGTGGTCGGCCACGGCCAGGGTGCGGTCGGGACGGCGCACCTTGCGACCCGCCGCGCGCAGGCCGGCGAAGGCCTGGGGCGTGGTCACCTCATGGATCAGGTGCAGGTCGATATAGAGGATCACCTCGCCGCCGGTTTCGCTGACGAGATGAGCGTCCCAGATCTTGTCGTACAGGGTTCTGGGCGCGGATTGGGGGGAGGGTTGGCCGGACATGGCGGGGATATAGGGCGGATCATGCGTGGAAATCCAGCCCTGCCCCCGCCTCGCGACAGATTCTTGCCCGAAGCGAGCCGTGGCCGGGAGCCCGGACGACTAAGGGCGCACCCGGAAGAGCGCGCCCTTGCATCGTTTCTTACGTTCGGGGGCCGATGGGCTCCGCCCGAAGCGGGCCACCCTCTTGAAAGAGAGCGGTCTGGAAGCCCGTCGCCGGAGCGGCGGGGGTGAACCAAGCCTCTGCCCGACCCCGCCGCCTGTCAAGAAGCGTGCATACGCACGAAAGGGCGATTTCGCCCGGATTGGGCGGAGCGGACAAAGAAAAAGGCCCCGGCGTTTCCGCCAGGGCCTCGTTCAATCGCCAGGAAGGGCTGCTTATTCAGCGGCGCCCTTTTCCTTGCGGACGGTCTGGCGCTCGGCGATACGGGCCGACTTACCGCGACGGTCGCGCAGATAGTAGAGCTTGGCGCGACGGACGACGCCGCGACGCTTCACTTCGATGCTTTCGATGTTGGGCGACAGCAGCGGGAACAGACGCTCCACGCCTTCGCCGAACGAGATCTTGCGGACGGTGAAGCTCTCATGGATGCCGGCGCCGGCGCGGGCGATGCAGACGCCCTCGTAGGCCTGAACGCGTTCGCGCTCGCCTTCCTTGATCTTCACGTTGACGCGCAGGGTGTCGCCGGCCTGGAAGTCGGGGATCGCCCGGACGGCCAGCAGACGCGCAGATTCTTCCTGCTCGAGTTGCTTGATGATGTTGATCGCCATGTCTTCAGTCTCCTTTGGGCTTACCCTTTGTCGGGCCGCCTTTTGCCTGTTGATTGGCGAGATGCGCTGACCAGAGATCGGGGCGCCGCTCGCGGGTGGTTTCTTCACGCATACTGGACCGCCATTGCGCGACCCGCTTGTGGTCGCCCGACAGCAGCACCTCGGGGATATCCAGTCCTTCGAACGTCCGCGGTCGCGTATATTGCGGATGCTCGAGGAGGCCGTCCTCGAAGCTTTCTTCCAGCGTGCTCTCGATGTTCCCCAGCACACCCGGGGCAAGTCGAACGCACGCCTCGATCACGACCATCGCTGCGGCCTCGCCACCGGCAAGAACCGCGTCTCCGACCGAGACCTCCTCGAACCCCCGGGCGTCGAGCACCCGCTGGTCCACCCCCTCGAAACGGCCGCACAGGACGATGATCCCGGGTGCCTCGCTCCATTGCCGAACACGCGCCTGGGTCAGGGGCCGACCCCGGGCGCTCATGTACAAAAGCGGCCGCCCACCGACGTCCACGCTGTCGAGCGCAGAGGCGATGACGTCCGCTTTGAGTACCGCTCCCGCGCCGCCGCCCGCAGGGGTGTCGTCGAGGAAGCCGCGCTTATCCTTGGAAAAGCCCCGAATGTCCAGTGTTTCCAAACGCCACAGGTCCTGCTCGCGCCAGGCGGTCCCGATCATTGAGACACCGAGCGGGCCGGGAAAGGCCTCGGGGAACATGGTCATGACGGTAGCGGTGAACGGCATGAGGGCTCTTTAGCGCCCGCCGCGCGGATTGTCGAAGCCGGGCGGGCGACATGGGCCCGCCGCGTTGGCGGCTTGTTCACCATCCTTGCGGCATAGAAAGCGTCAGAAACCAATACGGACGACACCATGCACGCGCTCCGCCGCCTTCTGAAGCCGCCGCGCAACGCCTTCAACGCCCTGGTGCGACGGCTAGGCGGCGACCAGACCGGCGCGGTCGCGGTGCAGTTCGCGTTCCTGGCCCTGCCCATCGCCCTGCTGTGCTTTGGCCTGCTGGACATGAACCGGGTCAGCCTGCAGCGCCGGCAACTGCAGGACGGCCTGGACGCGGCCGCGCTGATCGCCGCCCGCTCGACGGCAAAGACCGACGCCGAAATCGACGCCGCGGGCGACGCGGCCCTCGCAGCCGAACTGCTTGGCCTGAACATATCGGTGAGCTCCGCGTCATCGACCTTCAAGTCCGGGCCGGACAATTCGGTGGTCGCCTCGGTCAAGACCGATCTGAAGCCGATCATCTCCAACCTCTGGACCAATGCCGACGTGACGGTGACCGCCCTGACCACCGTCAAGCGGGGGCAGGACGCCCCGGTGGAGTTGGTGATGGTGCTGGACACGACCGGCTCGATGGCCGGCACCAAACTGACCACCCTGAAGACCGCTGCGACCTCCCTGATCGACAAGCTGACAGTGGGCGGCACCGCCAATGTGAAGATCGGCGTCGTCCCCTTCGCCCAGTACGTCAATGTCGGCGTCGCCAATCGCAAACAGAGCTGGATCAGCGTCCCGGACGATTATACGACCACGACGACCACCAAGGGCACCTGCACGACGGTCTCGACCAAGACCACCTGTCAGACCCAGACCTATGCCTGCACCAAATATACCGACGGTGTGGCCTATGCCTCGACCTGCAGCCGTTCGATCAATTGCGTCACCACGCCGATCACGCCGGTGACGACCTGCACCGCCGACAAGATCACAACCAACACCTTCAAGTTCTCCGGCTGCGTCGGCTCGCCCGCCTATCCCAAGAACGTGTCCGACAGCGATTCCACGCGGGTCTATCCCGGGTTCATGAACCAGACCTGCGCCACGGCCATTACACCCCTAACCAAAACGGTCGCCACGACCAAGGCGGCGATCACGGCCCTGACCGCCACGGGGGACACCTATATCCCGTCGGGCCTGGCCTGGGGCTTCAACATGCTGTCCTCGGCCCAACCCCTGACGGATGCGGCCATCTATGACCCCAGCGGCCTCAATCGAAAGCCGCGCAAGGCCATGGTGCTGATGACCGACGGCGCCAATTCCAAGCTGATGAACGCCGGCAACGGCCGGCATGACGTCAATCCGACGCCGACCCTGGACAGCCCCGCCACCCAGGCCAATACCTATACGGCCGAGCTGTGCGCCAACATCAAGGCCAAGAACATCGAGGTTTTTACCGTCGCATTTAATGTAACGGATACCAAGATCAAGACCATTCTAAAGGGCTGCGCTAGCGACGACAGTCACTATTTCGACGCCACAGATACAGCAGGCCTTCTCAACGCTTTCCAGAACATCGCCGACGCCCTGCGAAATCTATACATCGCGCGATAGAGGCAAATTTCATCTAAAATTGGTTTACGGCCCATTGTTCATCCCTATTTCCGAATTGGTCAGGCTCGGAAGTTAGGTTGAGGGACGAGCAAGGGGCGTAAACAGTGATCAAGGTGCGGCGTCTGCTTTCCATCGCCAAGGCCCGACTTGGCGTCGCAGCGGCCGACGAGCGCGGCGCGGTGGCCGTGCAGTTCGCCTTTGTTGCCCTGCCCATCGCCATCCTGTCTTTTGGCCTGCTGGACATGAACCGGGTCAGTCTGCAGCGCCGCCAACTGCAGGACGCCCTGGACGCCGCGACCCTGATCGCGGCCCGCTCCACCGCCGTGACCGACACGGCCCTCGATACGGTGGGCGACGCGGCGTTCCAGGCAGAGATGGGCGGCCTGGGAGTGACCCTGACCGGCACAAACTCGACCTTCATGGTCGGCACCGACAACAAGGTGATCGGCACGGTGTCGGTGATGATCAAGCCGATCATCACCAACCTCTGGACCCAGACCGACATGCCGGTGACGGCGAGAGCCGAAGTGGTGCGCTCGGTCAATAAGCTGGAAGTCGCCCTGGTACTGGACAACACGGGCTCGATGGCCAGCAACCTGGGCAGTGGCGGCACCAAGATCAACGCCCTGATCGCTGCCTCCAAGAACATGGTCGACACGCTCTACGCCGCCGCCGCCCGTGCCTCGGAATCCGACGCGGTGAAGATCGCCGTGGTGCCGTTCTCAATGACCGTGAATGTGGGCTCGACCTATTCGTCGGCGAACTGGATCAGCGGGACCATGCCGGCATCCAGCTACTACGGCCCGGACGTGTTCGCGACGCCGCAAAACCGCTTCACGATGATGACCCAAACCGGAACCACCTGGGCGGGTTGCATCGAGAGCCGGCCAGATCCGTATGACACTGTCGACGACGCACCCCTGGCCTCGGCGCCGGCGTCCATGTTCATACCCTTCTTCGCGCCCGACGAACCTGACGACAATACCGTAAACTACCCGTCCTCTACGTCGAAATACCGCGACGCCAGAACCCGAAATAACGGCGAAATTTACAACAATTGGATCACCGACGACAAATCCAGTTCGGTTGACTGGTTCACTCGCCAGGGTGAAGTGGCGAAGTATGCTTCAAATAACAAGTCCAAGGTAATCAACGACGCCAAGACCGGCACCAATTACGGACCCAATGACGGTTGCGGCATCGCCAGCGTCCTGCGGATGACCAATGTACGCACCAGCGCCGGCGCCACGACGGTCAAGGACAAGCTCGACGACATGGTGGCCACCGGCAACACCAACGTCGCCATGGGCGCGGTGTGGGGCTGGCACATGATCTCGCCCAACGCCCCGTTCGCCGACGGCTCAGCCTATGGAGCCAAGAATGTCAGCAAGGTGATCGTACTGCTGACCGACGGCGACAACGTCATGAGCGAGACCGGAAACCCTAACGACTCGACCTATAGCGGCTATGGCTATGTCTGGCAGAAACGCCTGAAGAACGCCTCGAACATATCGCTGGAGTCTGGCGCGACCGCGACCCAGAGGCGCGACGCCATGGACAGTCGCCAGAAGAAGACCTGCGCCAACGCCAAGGCCAAGGGCGTGATCATCTACAGCATCGGGGTGGGCGTCTCGACCCACTCCAAGGCCATCCTCCAGACCTGCGCCACCTCGGCCGACAAATATTATGACGTCACCAACTCGGCCCAGCTGTCGGCCGTGTTCGACGCGATCGCCGGCTCGATCCAGAACCTGCGCATCGCCAAGTAGGGGTGCGAAACCTCGCGCCGCATTGACTCGCCCGGCTTCCCCCGTATTTTCCGCCGCGTTCGGGTGACTGGCGCTGGAGGTGGGCAACCACCGGGGAGCCCGCAACATTTTTCGCCGCGCGCCTGGGCTCCTTGACCGTCTTTCCATCAGACCCGGAGTCCCGCCGTGCCCGCCGCCCCCGACTATCCGTCCGCCCCCGATCTCGTCGCCCCCAAACGCGCCCTCCTGTCGGTCTCCGACAAGACCGGTCTGGTCGAGGCAGCGAAGGTGCTGCACGAAGCCGGCGTCGAGCTGGTCTCGACCGGCGGCACCAAGGCGGCCATCGCGGCGGCCGGCCTGCCGGTGAAAGATGTGTCGGACCTGACGGGCTTTCCCGAAATGATGGACGGCCGGGTCAAGACCCTGCACCCCATCGTCCACGGCGGGCTGCTGGGCGTGCGCGACGCCCCCGAGCACGCCCAGGCCATGGCCGACCACGGCATCGGCGGCATCGATATCCTGTATGTGAACCTCTATCCGTTCGAGGCCACGGTCGCCAAGGGCGGGTCCTACGCCGAATGCGTCGAGAACATCGACATCGGCGGCCCGGCCATGATCCGCTCGGCGGCCAAGAACCACGGCTATGTCGCGGTCTGCACCGACCCGTCGGACGTGGCCGAAGTGCTCGAAGCCCTGAAGGCCGGCGGCACCACCCTGGCCCTGCGTCAGACCCTGGCGGCCCGCGCCTATGCCCGCACGGCGGCCTATGACGCGGCCATCTCGGCCTGGTTCGCGGCCGCTCTGGGCCAGGACTTCCCGGCCCGCAAGGCCATCGCCGGCGAACTGCGTCAGGTGATGCGCTATGGCGAGAACCCGCACCAGAAAGCGGCCTTCTATGCGTTCTCCAATCCCCGCGTCGGCGTGGCCACGGCCACCCAGCTGCAGGGCAAGGAACTGAGCTACAACAACATCAACGACACCGACGCGGCCTTCGAGCTGATCGCCGAGTTCGATCCCGCCAACGGCCCGGCCGTGGCGATCATCAAGCACGCCAATCCCTGCGGCGTGGCCGTGGGCGGCTCCCAGCGCGAGGCCTATGAGCGGGCCCTGGCCTGCGACCCGACCTCGGCCTTCGGCGGCATCGTGGCGGTCAACAGCCGCCTGACCCGCGAGGCCGCCCTTGCGATGGTCGAGATCTTCACCGAGGTGGTGATCGCCCCCGAAGCTGACGACGACGCCATCGCCGTGTTCGCCGCCAAGAAGAACCTGCGCCTGCTGGTCACCGGCGGCCTGCCCGACGCGCTGTCGACCGGCGACACCTTCAAGAGCGTGGCCGGCGGCTTCCTGGTTCAGTCCCGTGATGACGCGCGCATCAAGGCGAGCGACCTTAAGATCGTCACTGACCGCCAGCCGACCGAGACCGAGGTGCGCGACATGCTGTTCGCCTTCACCGTGGGCAAGCACGTCAAGTCCAACGCCATCGTCTATGCCCGCGACGGCCAGACCCTGGGCGTCGGCGCCGGCCAGATGAACCGCAAGGACTCGGCCCGGATCGCAGCCCTGCGCGCGGCCGATTTCGGCCTGGACCTGAAGGGTTGCGCCTGCGCGTCGGAAGCCTTCTTCCCGTTCGCCGACGGCCTGATCCAGGCCGCAGAAGCCGGTGCCACCGCCATCATCCAGCCGGGCGGCTCGATGCGCGACGGCGAGGTGATCGAAGCCGCCAACAAGCTGGGCCTTACAATGGCCTTCACGGGCGTGCGAGTGTTCCGCCACTAGGCCACCAAAGCGAGAGCCCGACATGGACAGCGCTACCTGGGGAGCCAAGCTGGCTTCCGCCTCGAAGGTGTTCAAGCCTTCCGGGCCGGGTCCCTTTCCGGTGGCGCTGATCCTGCACGGCTGCGGCGGCAAGACGCCGTTCCTCGAGGACTATGCCCAGGTGGCGGTTCAGGCCGGCTATGCGGCCGTGGTGGTCGATTCCCTCAAGCCGCGCGGCATGTCGACCCTGGACGCCAAGCTGTTCGTCTGCACCGGCGTGGCGCTGCAGGGCCTCAAGCGCTCGGCCGACCTGTTCGCCATGCTGGCCTGGCTGGACACGCAGGGCTGGGCCGATCCCTCGCGGGTGTTCCTGGCCGGCTGGAGCCATGGCGGCTGGACGATCATGGACGGCTACGCCATCGGCGAAAACGCGGCGCGGGCCACGGGCCTGGCCGACGCCGATCCGGCCAGACTGCGGGCCAGCGTCAAGGGCGCCCTGCTGGTCTATCCCTATGCCAGCTATCCGTCCCTGACCTCCAGCCGGGGCTGGGGCGGACCGGGGCCGCGCGTATGGTCAGTGCTGGGCGGCAAGGACCAGGTGGTCGGCTGGAAGAACCCCAAGAAGGCGCTGGAGCGGCTGGCCCGCGACGGACTCTCAGTCGATACCGTCTTTCTGCCCGACGCCACCCATGCCTATGACGACAACAAGGCCAATGACCCGCGCGCCAAGTATCGTCCTGACCTGTTTGGCCAGACCCGCGACTACTTCGCCAGGGCGCTGGGCGAAGCCCTGAAGGGCTAGGCGACCGCCGCCGTCTCGGCCCTGCGCCGGATCGGGCTCGGGCCCCGATAGAGCCGCCGCCAGGCCCACTCCAGCGGCCCCATGGTGAAGCGGTCCATCCACCACTTCGACCAAAGGATCTGCGCGATCCAGATGGCCACGACGATCAGGGCCAGGCCAGGACGATCGACCTTGCCGTGCAGGCCAAAGCCCCGGCCGCCATAGAAGATCGCCGTCATGATCAGCGACTGGGTCAGGTAGTTGGTGAAGGCCATCTGGCCCACCGGGGCCAGCACCCGGGGGATAGCGCTCCAGAACCCGGCCCCGCGAGCCGCAAAGACCATCAGGCTGACATAGGCCAGGGTGGTCAGGGGCGCGCTGGCCATCTGGAAGGCCTCGGTGGCCTGAAGGAAATCGCGCGACAGGCCGGTGGCGACCGAGGCCGTCAGCAGCGCTCCGGTCCCGGCCAGGGCCAGCAGACCCACGACCGTCAGCACGACATAGGTGGGCGTGGAGGCCTCCCCTTTGAACACGCCGGCCTTGAAACAGCCGAGGCCGACCATCATCAGGCTGGTGGTCATGAAGATGATGATCAGTTCTCCCGGCAGAAGCTCCAGCCGGTCGCGGGCGTTCTGGATCAGGGACTGCAGGAATGTGCCGCCATACTGGATCTCGGCGAGATTGGCCTTGGCCTTGAACTCGGCCAGCCCCGCCGCCTGCTTGGCCGCATCGTCGGGTCCCAGGACTGCAAACGCGAAGCCGACGATGATCAGGGCCGAGAACAGGCTCCAGATGCTGATCCCTACCGTGAGCAGGCGCTTTGGGGTCCAGGATCGCACGAGCAGGATCGCAAATCCGGCCAGGGCGTAGCTGAGCAACACGTCGCCAAACCAGATGGCGAAGCCGTGCAGCAGGCCAAAGGCGACCATCCACATCAACCGCTTGCGCAGGATCGCGCCTTTCCCGGTGTCCGACCGCTCGCCGCCGACCAGAAAGATCGAGATCCCGAACAGCATCGCAAACAGGGTGACGAACTTGCGCTGGAACAGCCATTGAGTGGCGAACCACACCGAAACGGTGTCGGCGCCCGTGCCGTGCGGCCAGTGCCGCACCGATTCGGCCAGGCCGGGCGAGACCGCAAAGTCAGGCGCATTGCAGATCAGGATACCCAGAACGCCCAACCCCCGCAGGGAGTCGAGCAGGGTGATACGCGTCTTGGTCATGCAAGCCCCCCGGCGTTGAGCGTCGAGCCTAGTCCCCGGGAGCCTGCGCCTACAACGACAAGTTTGTGCCGAAGCGTCAGTCGCCCGGCGGCGCCCGTTCGGGAACCTTGATCAGCACCGCCGCGCCCGCGATCATGAACAGGGCCGAGACCGCCACGGCGATCCGCTGGTCGCCGATCAGGCTGGTGCCGAAGGCGATCACCAGCGGGGCCATGAAGGCCGTGGCCTTGCCCGACAGGGCGTAGAGCCCAAACCACCGCCCGGTCTCGCCCGCCGGGGCCAGTTCCGCCATCCAGGCCCGCAGCGACGCCTGGGCCGGACCGAAGGTCAGGCCCACGAACAGGCTGAAGAACAGGAAGGCCCGCTCGGGCGTGCTGGAGAACAGCGCCCCGCCGGGAACCGCCGGATCGACCGGCAGGACGAAGAACAGCGTATCCTTGCCCACGCAGCCGACGCCGGCCGCGCCGAACAGCACAACCGCCACGGCGATCAGCACCGTGGTCTTGCTGCCGATCTTCTGGTCGATGCGGCCGCCGATGAAGGTGCCGATCCCGGCCATCACCGACAGGGCGATGGCGTAGAGGCCAAGCTGGGTGGTGGTCCAGCCGAACAGACCGGCCGCCAGCACCCCGCCAAAGGCGATGAAGCTGGAAATGCCGTCGCCCAGCAGCATCCGCCCGATCAGGAACTTCAGCATGTGCGGCTTGGCCGGCAGGGTTCTGATCGTCGCCCACAGCTCAGCCAGGGGCCTTGTCCCGCTGGCCGGTGGCGGCTTGGGCGCGCTGAGCATCAGGGGCCAGCTGAACAGCAGGAACCACAGGGCCACCATGGGCCCCACGATGCGGTCAGGCTCATGCAGGGCCTTGGACAGACCCAGCCACGGCTTTTCAGGCAGGGAGAAGGCGAACAGCACGATGAACAGCGAGATCAGCGCCCCGACATAGGCCAGGGCCCAGGCGGTGCCTGACAGACGCCCCACCTGCCCTTCCTTTGCCACGATGGGCAGCAGGGCGTTCATCACCGAGCCCCCCAGCTCGGCCGTCACCCCGGCCACGACCAGGCAGGCCAGGATGGGGATGATGCGGGAGGTCTCGCCCGGCACCGCCCACCACAGGCCGGCGCTGGCGATCACGAACGGAACCGCCAGGCCGATCAGCCAGGCACGGGGATTGCGCTGCGCATCCACCGCCGCTCCGACCAGTGGACTGAAGACGGCGATGGCCAGGCCGGAGATCGCGCCGGCATAGCCCAGCAGGCTCTGGCCCCGCGCCGCATCGCCGACAAAGCCGGCAGCGAAATAGGGCGTGAAGATGAAGGTCGCGATCAGCGCCCAATAGGGCTGCTGGGCCCATTCATAGGCCGTCCACGCCGCCCGTTGCCGATCACCCTGGTTCATCTGCGCCCCCGCCTCGTCCTCCCACGGGGGAGGACGCGCAAGAGTCAGCCCTAACCTGCGCTCGCCAGTTCCCGCAACGCCGCATTGGCGATGGTCAGCTTGGCGAAGGTCCAGCCACCGCCGGCCTGCTCAATATCTTCCACCGTGCGCTTGGCGGCGCGGACGCGCTCCATGCGCAGCGCCGACCACGAGGTCACCGCCGCCTTGGCCGAAAGCTCGTCTTCGCCGGCCTGGGCGTTGGCCGAGAACTTCAGCACCGTCTGGGTGATCGCCGTCTGCTCGCTGAGCAGGTCCTCGATCAGGCGGCGCACGGCCAGCCGCTCGAAAGCGTCGCCGCCGACAAAGGCGCCGGCCGCGCCGCGCAGGCGGTCAAACCCGAAGGCCGCGCCCGCCTGATGATAGAGTCGCGCCACGTTCTGCACGCTCCAACTGGAGGCGTTGGCCAGATCGACAAGGTCAGCCGCTGTGGTCAGGGGCTGCAGGGCGGCAACAGCCTGAGCCAGGGCCTGCGGCGCGCCGTCGGCGACATAGGCCTTGACCCGCTTGGCCACAGCCTTCTGCTCGAAGCTGGACAGTACCGCGGGGGTCAGGGTCCGCAGTTGCGCCACGGACGGGCCGTAGCTGTCGATCAGGCTCTTGACCGAGGCCTTGTCACGCTGGGCCCGGCGCGCCAGCCAGAAGGTCAGGCTGCGCAGGGCATAGCTGAGCGCCTTGTAAAGCGCCGTCTGACCGGCGGCCGAAGCCTGGCCGTCGAGGGCCGAGACCTGATCCCACAGGGGATCGATCCCCAGAATCTGGCGGGCGGCGGTGAAGCCGGTGACCAGGGCGTCAGCGTCGCAGCCCGCAGCGGCCTTGAGCCGCGAGGCGAAGGTCGGCCCGCACATATTGACCATCTGGTTGCAGACCAACGTGGCGATGATCTCGCGCTTCAGGCGGTGCTTCTGCATCTGGTCGGCATAGCGATCGAGGGCCGGCGGGAAATAGCCGCGCAGGGTGGCCTCGAACCAGGGATCGTCGGGAGCCTGCGAGGCGACGATGTCGTCGAACAGGTCAATCTTGCCATAGGCCAGCAGCACGGCCAGCTCGGGCCGGGTCAGACCCTTGCCCGACGCCGCGCGCTCCAGCAGCACGGTGTTGCCCGGCAGCCCCTCAACCTTGCGGTCCAGACGCCCACGGTTTTCCAGATCGGTCATGTAACGGGCGTGACTGTCGACCTCGGACACCGCGTCGCTTTCCAGCAGGGTCAGGGCCAGGGTCTGGTCGTAGTTGTCTTCCAGCACGTGGCTGGCGACGTCGTCGGTCATGGTCGGCAGCAACTGGTTGCGGGCTTCCCGTGTCAGCAGGCCCGAACGCTCCAGAAGACCGGTGAGGATCTTGATATTGACCTCGTGGTCGGAGCTGTCGACGCCGGCCGAGTTGTCGATGGCGTCAGTATTGATGTGGCCGCCAGCGGACGCGAACTCGATGCGGCCGGCCTGGGTCAGGCCCAGATTGGCGCCCTCGCCCACCACCTTGACCCGCAGGTCGGCGCCGTTCACGCGGATGGCGTCATTGGCCTTGTCGCCGGCGTCGCCGTTGCTCTCGCCGCGGGCCTTCACATAGGTGCCGATGCCGCCCAGATAGAGCAGCTCGGCCTTCGATTTCAGGATCGCGGTCATCAGCTCGGCGGGCGAGACGGCCTCGGCCTTGATCTCGAAAAGGGCGCGGACCTCGGCCGACAACGAGATGCTCTTGAGTGTGCGCGGGAACACGCCGCCGCCCGCCGAGATCTTGCTCTTGTCGTAGTCGTCCCACGAGGAACGCGGCAGCTTGAACATCCGGTCCCGCTCGGCCCAGGAGACGGCGGCGTCCGGATCGGGATCGAGGAAGATGTGGCGATGGTCGAAGGCGGCCAGCAGTTTCGTCTGCTTGGACAGCAGCATGCCGTTGCCGAACACGTCGCCGCTCATGTCGCCCACGCCGACCACGGTGAAGGGCTGGTTCTGGATATCCTTGCCCAGTTCCCGGAAGTGGCGCTTGACCGCCTCCCACGCGCCGCGCGCGGTGATGCCCATGACCTTGTGGTCATAGCCCACCGAGCCGCCCGAGGCGAAGGCGTCGCCCAGCCAGAAGCCGTAGTCCTCGGCCACGCCGTTGGCGATGTCGGAGAAGGTGGCCGTGCCCTTGTCGGCGGCGACGACCAGATAGGGGTCCTCGCCGTCATGCACGACGACCGAAGGCGGCGGCACAACCTTGTTGTCGGCGTCGATATTGTCGGTGATGTCCAGCAGGCCCGACAGGAAGGTCTTGTAGGCCCGGATCGCCTCGGCCTGGATCGCATCGCGATCGCCGCCGCGCGGCAGCTGCTTGGGATAGAAGCCCCCCTTGCTGCCGACCGGCACGATCACCGCGTTCTTGACCTGCTGGGCCTTGACCAGGCCCAGGACCTCGGTGCGGAAATCGTCGCGACGATCGGACCACCGCAGGCCGCCGCGCGCCACCGGGCCAAAGCGAAGGTGAACGCCCTCGACATGCGGGGCCGAGATGAAGATCTCGCGATAGGGCTTGGGGGCCGGCAGGTCTTCCAGGTCGCGAGAGACGATCTTGAAGCTGATATAGGACTTGGGCTGACCGTCCGCGCCGGGCTGGTAGAAGTTGGTCCGCTGGATGGCCCCGACGAGGGCGGCGATGCGGCGCAGGACGCGGTCGGCATCGAGACTTTCAACGGCCTGCAAGGCCTCGTTGATCCGGGCCTCGACCGACCTGGCCTGCTCCTGGCGAGTCTTGAGGTCGGCGGCGACAGCCGGGTGGAACTTGGTCTGGAACAGGTCAAGGATCAGCCGGGCGACGCCGGAATGCTCGCTGAGGGCGGCTTCCTGCACCTGCTGGCTGGGATCCAGGCCCGATTGCTGACGATAGCGCGCCAGGGCGCGCAGCAGCGCGGCCTCGCGCCAGGTGACGCCCAGCTCCAGCACGATCCGGTTGAAGCCGTCATTCTCGGCCCGGCCCGTCCAGATGGCGATGAACGAGTCTTCGAACGCTTCACGGATCTCGTCGAACACCAGCTGTTCGCCGTTGGGGTCATCGAGGACAAATTCGTGAACCCAGACCAGATGCGGGCCGTCGGCTTCCTTGAGGCTGAGCCGGAATCCATCCTCGATCAGCGCCTTGAGGCCCATCCGTTCAAGGATCGGCAGGACCTCGGCCAGCGGGGCCGCCTGGTTGCGCAGATAGAGCTTGAAACGGAAGGTGCGGGGACCGTCTTCAGGGCGACGGAAGGCGCGAACCCGGGGCCTCCCCCCTTCCTCAATCTGCTCGATGACATCAATGTCGGCCAGGGCTTCGATGGCGTCGTACTGATCACGATAGCCGGGCGGAAACCCGCGGCCGTAGCGGCTCAGAAGCGCCCGAACGCCGCCGGCCGGCGCGCCACCGGCCCGAACCACGGTCTCGAACCGGTCTTCCCAGGTCAGGGCCGTATCGGCGATCCGCGCTTCGATGGCGCCCAGATCAGGGTCGGGATGGTCGCCAGGAAGAACCTCGATAATGTACTGCGCGCGCGCCAGCGGAGAGTCGGAAATCTCGGGATAGTATTCCAGGACCGACCCGTCATAGGCGTCGGCGAGGATCGCGCCGGCCCGCTCGCACACCTCGGTATCGAAGCGTTCGCGGGGAATATAGACCAGCACCGAAACAAAGCGGTCGAACGGGTCAATCCGGGTGAACAGCCGCACGCGCGGGCGATCGATGAGGTGCAGGACCCCCAGCGCCATGCTCAGCAGATCGTCTTCGTGGGTCTGAAACAGCTCGTCGCGCGGCCAGGTTTCGAGGATATTGCGCAGACGCTTTTCGTTGTGGCTGCCGGGGGCCTTGGCCGCGCGACGCATGATCCGTGATACCCGCCGGCGGATCAGCGGTACTGCATGGGCCGGCGTTTCATAGGCTTCGGCCGTAAAGAGACCGACAAACCGCACCTCGCCCGAAGGCTTGCCGTCAGGGCCGTAGCGGCGAACCCCGACATAATCCATGAAGCCGCGACGGTGTACGCGGGAACGCAGGTTGGACTTGGCGACCACGACCGGCGCGCCGGTCTCCAGCTGACGCCGCAGTTGCTGGGAGAGCAGGGCCGGCTCATTGGCGCGGCGCAACACGGCGCGACTGGAGTCGCGCAGTACACCCAGGCTGTCTTCTGCCTCGTACAGAGGCTCTTCGGCGGCATAGCCGCCGTCGGCCGACCGGGGATAGTCATAGACCCGGGCCCCGAGGAACACGAAGTTGTCGTCCTCAAGCCAGCGCAGGAAGGCGATATCCTCCTGGCGGCCTTCTTCGCTGCCGACTCCGTGGGTGGCCGACAGTTCGCCTGCGGCCCTGTGCATCAACTCGCGCATCGCCTGGAAATCGCCGACCGCCCGACGCACATCGGCCAGGGTTTCGCGCACCTGCTCGATCAAGCCCTCGGCGCGGTCCTCCCCCACCGGGTCAAGGTGCACCTGGATCAGCGAGCGCCGCACGCCGCCGATCTCGACCACGGGGTGAAACATCGCGCGGACGCGAAAGCCTGACTCGCTGATTTCGCCCATGACGCTGTCGACCAGAAACGGCCGGTCCGGTTGGACGATTTCCAGAAGATCGCGCCCCAGGGCAGCACCGGCCGCGTTCAGCGACGGACGCAGGCGCACGACCGGCGTATCGCCGGTGATCTCGGACGCAAAGGTCCAGAAATCGGAAAGAGCCTGGGCTGCTGAAGCCGCAGCCAGGACGGGGGCGTCTTCGACGGCCCAGTCAGCATCGACCTGGGCCAGAAAGTCCCGTTCGGCCAGGGGTAGCGCCTGTAGCGTTTTGCCTCGAATTCTCGAATATGCCGCCGCCAATGTGCCTTCGAGGTGGATTACGGCGCTATTCATGTTCGTCTCACGAAGATTTTTCGCTAAAAATAGCCCAAATTCGTAAACAGTACACGCACGTCCTTACCCATCGGCCGTTTGCCGATCCGGCCCCGCAAAACAGGCTCATCACAGGCAGCGACGCCCCGGCCGTTGAAAACGGAAGCGCCGCCGGTGGGGGGACCGGCGGCGCAGACCCGCCAGGGGGGGGCGGCGGGTGTCATCCGCTTGGGACGCGCCAG
Organism: Caulobacter sp. AVps18; assembly: GCF_058681425.1. NCBI lineage: Bacteria > Pseudomonadati > Pseudomonadota > Alphaproteobacteria > Caulobacterales > Caulobacteraceae > Caulobacter > Caulobacter sp. AVps18. The sequence goes on along the minus strand of NZ_CM178737.1, from coordinate 1,431,243 downwards.
GAAAAGCAGGCTGCGTCGCGCGGGTGTGCGGCTGGGGGATGCCGGACAGAACAGAGATAGGCACCGGTCTCAGGATTTTAAGTCCCCCTTGGCGACTTTCCGTCGGGCGACCTATTTTGCCGGCGCGCCCTTGGAGGTTTCGTCCGATGGGGCCCCCTCGGCTCCCTGGGGATCGCCGTCTTCGGACAGCAGGATGGCGATCCAGCGCGACCCGTCGAACTGCGCCAGGATGACCATGAACGCCACGGTCAGAGGCGTGGACAGGAACATGCCCGGCACGCCCCATAGCGCGCCCCAGACCGCCAGGGACAACAGGACCACCGTGGGATCCATGTTCAGGCTGTCGCCCTGCATGCGCGGCAGAACGATATTGCCGACCACGAAATAGATGCCCTGCAGAGCCACAAACAGCACGATGGCCGGCACGAAGCTGTCTGGGAACTGCACGATGGCGAACAGCGGCGGCAGGAAGCAGCCGATCGCCCCGCCCAGGATCGGGATGTAGCTGGCCAGGAAAATCAGGAAGGCCCAGAAGAAAGCGTTGTCCAGGCCCAGCAGCGCCATCACCACCCAGGCACCGATGGCGATCATCAGGCCGGTGACCGTCTGGATCCAAAGGTACTGCTCCACCCCGTCGCGAATCCGGTGGAACAGCGCCATGGCCTTGTCCCGCTCGCCATTCTGCGGGAACAGGGCGACGATCTTGCGACTGAAGCCCCGGCGCGAGGCGATGATGAAGCCCAGATAGATCAGGACCAGCACGGCGCTGGCGGCAAAGTTCTGCAGGCTCTGGGCCGCAGCGCCGACATAGCGGGAGGGATTGAGCTGGGTAACCAGCTCACCCAGGGTCGGGGCCACATGGATGCCGACGGCGTGGGCGATCTTGGCGATCACGTCATTGAGCCGGGGTGCATAGTCCTTGAGCTGGTCAACGAACCCGGCGCTGTTCTCGGCCACCACCCAGACCGAAAGGCCAAACAGCAGGATGGAGAACACCACCGCAGTGGGCAGGGCCACGCGCTGCGACAGCTTGGGGATGCGGGCCATCATCACCCGGGCGAAGCTGTCGATCATCACCGCCAGGAACATCGCCAGGGCCAGGGGGGTGAGGATGTCGCGCATCCACAGCAATGCCGCGCCCCCGGCGATCACCGCCAGGAACACCACGGCGTTGCGGGTGGCGGCGGAAGTCGAGACGCTCATCGATAGGCTCCTGAAAGGTGAAACGACTTTGCCCGTCGCGATTGGCGTGGCGCAAGGGTCCGGCTAGAGCGCGCCAGGGTTAAGTGTAAGCGGTTAACCCGCCCGGGCGCGCTCTAAGTGTTTAGAGATAGAGCCTTTTTGTACGCCTCACATGATTCCATGTGAGGCTAAAAGGCTCTAGGCTTGCTGCTTCGATCTAGGGAACGTTGCATATGACGCTGTCGATTGGTGAAGGCGAAATCCTCGTCGGTTTGGGCGAAGGCCCGGTCACTCAGAGGCTTGACCGCTCCAATCGCCACGGCGTGGTGGCGGGCGCGACCGGCACGGGCAAGACCGTGACCCTGCAGATCATGGCCCAGGCCTTCTCTGACGCCGGGGTGCCCGTGTTCGCCGCCGATGTGAAGGGCGACCTCTCGGGCATCGCCGTGCCCGGCGCGCCCAACGAAAAGATGCTGGCCCGCGCGGCCTCCATGGACCTGACCCTGACCCCGGCCGCGCCGCCGACCATCTTCTGGGACCTGTTTGGCCTCAAGGGCCACCCGATCCGCACCACCATCTCGGAGATGGGTCCGGTGCTGCTGGCCCGGCTGCTGGAACTGAACGACGTGCAGGAAGGCGTGCTCACGATCGTCTTCCACGTCGCCGACAAGGACGGCCTGCTGCTGCTGGACCTCAAGGACCTGCAAGCGGCGCTGAAATATGTCGCCGACCACGCCGCCGAGATCGGCACCCTTTACGGCAATGTCTCGCCCGCCACGGTCGGCGCGATCCAGCGCAAGCTGCTGACCCTGCAAACCCAGGGGGCCGAGAACTTCTTCGGCGAACCGGCCCTGAACCTGGCCGACATCATGCGCACCGACGTCGCCGGGCGCGGCTATGTGAACCTGCTGGCCGCCGACAAGCTGATCCAGTCGCCCAAGCTCTATTCGACCTTCCTGCTGTGGCTGCTGTCTGAGCTGTTCGAGGAACTGCCCGAGGTGGGCGACCCGGAAAAGCCAAGGCTGGTCTTCTTCTTCGACGAGGCCCACCTGCTGTTCAACGATGCGGAAAAGCCGCTGCTGGAGAAGATCGAGCAGGTCGTGCGCCTGATCCGCTCCAAGGGGGTGGGCATCTATTTCGTCACCCAGAACCCGGCCGACATTCCCGACTCGGTGCTGGGCCAGCTGGGCGCGCGCATCCAGCACGCCCTGCGCGCCTACACCCCGGCCGACCAGAAGGGCTTGCGGGCCGCAGCCCAGTCGTTCCGGGTCAATCCCGGCTTCGACACCGCCGAGACCATCCAGGCCCTGGGTGTGGGCGAGGCCCTGGTCTCGACCCTGGATGCCAAGGGTGCCCCCTGCGTGGTCCAGAAGACCCTGATCCGGCCGCCCGTCTCCCGGCTGGGTCCGCTGACCCCCGAAGAACGCAATGCCCTGATCGCCAAAAGCCCCGTAGCGGGCCTCTACGACACCGCCCAGGACCGGGATTCAGCCTATGAGGTGCTGCAGGGGCGCGCCCAGAGCGCCCTGCGCGAATCCGAGGCCGCCCAGGCCCAGGCCGAGGCTGAAAAGACCCGCGCCGCCGAAGAGAAGGTGCGCGAACGCGAAGAGGCCCGCGAGGCCCGCGAAAGCCGAACAGCGCCGCGCGCCCGCGCCTCCAGCCGCCAGGGCATGGCCGAGACCTTCGCCAAGTCGCTGCTGCGCACCGTCGCCAGCCAGGCCGGCCGCGAGATCATGCGGGGTCTGCTGGGCGGGTTGAAGCGGCGCGGGCGCTAGGACCCTTTCCGACCTGGCAGCTTCATCAGGGTCGGACGAAAAAGGCTCTAAATCAGAGATTTGGAGCCTTTTTTCGATCCGTCGCCCGCTTCGCACTTATCGGAAGGCTTCAGGCAGCCGAACGGCGCTTGCGCTTGATCACCGCGGCCGGCGGCGCGGACCGGGTCCAGCCGCCGATGCCGTCCAGCGGGGTGGGTCGGCCGATGGCATAGCCTTGCAATTCGGCGCAATTCTCGCCGCGCAGGAAGCTGATCTGTTCCTCTGTCTCGACGCCTTCGGCGACGACCGGGATTTCCAGACTGCGGCCCAGGCCCAGAACCGCCCTCACGATGACCGTGGCTCGGTCATGACGGTTGATGCTCTCGACGAAGCTCTTATCGATCTTGATCTTGTCGAACGGGAACGACTGCAGGGTCGAGAGCGACGAGAAACCGGTGCCGAAGTCGTCCATGGCGATGCGAACGCCAAGGGCCTTCAGACGGCGCAGATTGTCGAGCGCACGCTGATAGTCCTTGAACAGGGCGCTCTCGGTAACTTCCAGTTCCAGCCGATGCGGCGAAAGCCCGGTCTCGATCAGCACCTCGTGGACGAGGGTCGGCAAGGCCGGATTATTCAGCTGAAGCGGCGACAGGTTCACCGCAATGCGCAGGGGCTTGTCCCAGGCGGCGGCATCGGCGCAGGCCCGGCGCAGGACCCACTCGCCCAGCGGCGCGATCAGGCCGCTCTCTTCGGCGATGGGAATGAAGTCCAGCGGCGGGATCATGCCCCGGGTCGGGTGGCGCCAGCGCACCAGCGCCTCGAACCCGCAGACCTCGCCGTCGCTGGCGCGGGCCAGGGGCTGATAGTGCACTACCAGTTCGCCGTCGGTGATGCCCTGGCGTAGGTCGCGGGCCAGGGTGCGGCGCTCGCGGATCGACTCGTCCATCTCGCGCTTGAAGAACCGATAGGCGCCCCGGCCGCTTTCCTTGGCGCGATGGAGGGCCATGTCGGCATTGGCCATCAGGGCCTCGGTCGTGCGGCCGTCGTCGGGATACAGGCTGACGCCAAGGCTGGCACCGATCAGGATATCCTGGCCGTCAGAGGGCACGGGAACCGCCAGAATTTCCAGAAGCCGCCCCGACAGCTCGGCCGCTGCGGCAGGCTGGTCGCCGCCGGCGACCTGAACCACGATGAACTCGTCCCCGCCCAGTCGCGCAGCGAAGGACGGCGCAACGACGGCGTCCTGCAGGCGGCGCGCGGTCTCCACCAGCAGGGCGTCGCCCGCCAGGTGACCGTGCTGGTCGTTGGCTTCCTTGAAATGGTCCAGGTCGATGCAGATCACCGACAGGCTTTCGTTCGAGGCCTCGACCCGCTCGATGGCCGCCGTCAGGCGCGCTTGCAGGGAGTTTCGGTTGGGCAGGCCGGTCAGGCCGTCGTGCTCGGCCAGATAGCGGATCTTTTCCTCGGCCGAGCGGCGCTCGCGCAGGTCGCGCACCGCCAGGACGGTCAGGCCAGAGGTCTCGGTACGGGCGCCGTCGTCCATCAGGCGCGAAAACACCTCGACGGGAATCTCACGGCCGCCGACCAAAGGCCGCAGCAGGCCTTCGCGACGGGCACCGTCGGTCGAGGCGACGGTGTCGTAGTAGGTCAGCATGTCGCCGCACAGGGGCAAGCCCCTGATGTCTTCCAGCGTGGCCCCGACCAGGTCGCAGAAGGCGGCGTTGGCGTCGTTGATGCGTCCATCCTGCACCACGACAATGCCTTCATAGGCGGCGTTGGCCATGCGGCGAATACGCTCCAGGGCCGAGCGCGAGGTCTGGGACTCGATGGCTACAGCACCCAGGCCGCCCAGTATGATCAGGCTGGTGATACACAGGACCGCCAGGGTCAGGACACCGCCCGAAAGCATTTGCTCGGGCACGATCACGGCGGAATCAGGGATGATGGTGATCGCGCCCATGCCGGTGAAATGCATGGCGCAAACCGCGACGGTCAGAACGCCGCCGCCAATGGCCTGGCGGCTGGTGCTGCGCGCACGACCGGCGACCATCAGCGCGGCAGTGGCCCCCGCCACGCCCAGAAGGACCGAAGCGGCCACCGTGGCCTTCTCCCAGGCCACATAGCCCTGGGTCAGGAAGGCGCTCATCCCGGTATAGTGCATGGCGGCAATGCCCATGCCCAGCATCAGGCCGCCCGCCACATCATTGGTACGCGTGCGCTGGGCCGAGGCGACGACGAATCCGGTGCCGATGAACAACACCGCGATCATCAGCGACAGCAGGGTGCCGCTCGGGCTGTAGCCGGTCTTCAGACCCGGCGAATAGGCCACCATGCCAATGAAGTGGGTTGCCCAAACGCCCGAGCCGGCGACCAGACCCGTCAGCAGCAGCCAGGCGGCGCGCACGACGCCCTTGGCGCCGCGCATGCGGGAATAGAGACGGAACGCCGTGAAGCAGGCGGCAAAACAGACAAGCCCGGCGATGGATACGAGGCGCAAGTCGTGCTCTGTCGTCAAACAGGCGATAACTTTCAGCACACGCAACTCCCCGAAGCTCTCACGGGACACGCTATGATGAACGTGCGAATAAATCGTTGTCACAATTGCGGGAAACGACTTTCAGCCTATAGCAACAAGGCCGCTGTTTGAAGCATCAACGGGTCAGTAACATTTGGAATTTTCGGATTCCGAAATCTTAACTCATGTTTTACCACGGTTTTTAATCGCGAATTGAACGCCCGCCTCTACTGTTGCGCTCGTAATCGGAGTGGCGACATGAACCTTATGCCCAGCAACATCGTGACCCTGGCCCGTGCGACGCTCCTGGTGTCGGCGCCTGCGGCTGTGATCCTGTTCCTGGCGCCGGTTTCATCCTTGCCGCCGATGCTGAACGTCGGAAACGGCGTGGCGTATGCCGCGATCTTCTACGGCGTCACAGCCGTGGCCTTCGTGGCCTTCCCTCGCCTGCGACGCTCCGACATGGCCGGGGTTTCGGTGGTGATGGGCGGGCTGATCGAGCTGGTTCAGCTGGCCACCGGCGGAAGCGCCCGGATCGGCGACTGGCTGGCCGCCGTCGCGGGCGTCGCCGCCCTTTATGCGCCGAGCATGCTGGAGCAGATGCGGCACATGGCGCGAAAGCACACCTACAGCACCTTCAGCGACCTGGCCGCCAACGACCGCCGCAAGCGCGCCCGGCGCAAGCCGGTCGTGGCGGCCAGCGCCGTCGACCGCTTCTCGGCCCAGAGCTAGAGCGCGTTCCGAAAAGTGGGAACCGGTTTTCGGAATGAAACGCGCGTGAAAAGAGAAGACTAGAGCGTTAGTCGGCGAAGTGGATACCGGTTCGCCGCCGAAATATCGCGTCAAAACAAGAATCTAGAGCAAACGACATGATGCAATCATGGCGACCTTTGCTCTAGAGCGCGTTCCGACGCGGTGGACGCCGGTTCATCGTCAGAAAATACGTTAAAACAAAACGCTCGAGATCAGCTTCGCGGCCCCAGGGCCACGGTTTCGTCGATCAGGGCGCGCCAGCGCGGCAGGCAGGTGAGGCGACGGTCAAATTCGGCCGTCACCGCCGCCCGCGCGGCCTTGCGCATCTGCCCATAGCGTTCCGGTTCGCGGCAGGCCGAGATCATGGCGTTCGACAGGGCGTCGACGTCGAAGAAGTCCAGCAGGATGCCGCTCTCGCCCGACACGATGGCGTCGCGCACCGGGGCCGTGTCTGACCCGATGACCAGGCACCCCGAGGCCAGGGCCTCGAGAAGCGACCAGGAGAGCACGAACGGATAGGTGTAATAGATGTGGGCCGCCGAGATGGCCAAGGCGTCCAGCATCCGGGCATGAGGCAGCCGGCCGACGAAGTGCACCCGGTCCAGGTCCATCTGACCGGCCAGTTCCTCCAGCACCACGGACTTCCAGGTCTTGCCCTCTGGCGGGGTGCGGCCATAGCCCGAGCCGTCTTCTGAGCCGATCAGCACGATCTGCACCTCCGGCACAGCCTTAAGCAAGGCCGGCAGGGCGCGCATGAAGACATGGAATCCGCGCAGGGGCTCGAAACGCCGGTTGATGAAGGTGATTACCGGCATCGAGCGATCCAGCACCCGACCATCGGGCAGGATGAAACTGGCGGTGTCGCGCGGGGCGATAGCCTGGGTGTCGACGCCCTCGTGAATGATCGAGATGCGCGGTTTCAGGGATTCGGGGAATACGCTGGCCTGGAACCGCGTGGGGCAGACCAGCCTGTCGGCGCTGAGATAGGCCAGGCCCAGGGTCGCGTTCTTGGCATGGACGCGAAAGCGCTCGTCCTGGTCCAGGTCGCCAAATTCGGGATCGAAGCCGACGTCCCCGCCCTTGGCGCGATAATAGAATTCGCCGTGCAGGATCTGGCGGGCCTCAGGGAAGATCTCTTCCATGAACAGGGTCTCGCCCCAGCCTGGATGGCCGATGACCAGATCGGGCTTGAGGCCCTTGTTCTTCAGCACCAAGGCGCATTCGGCGGCGGCTCGCCCCCGGATAAGGTCAGCTTCGGCCCGGGTGGCGGGGCCATAGATTCCCGGGGTCGAGCCGCGCGCCGTACGCCAGCGGGCCATGGGCAGGTTGGCCACCGGCGAGGCAGTTTCCGACCCGATGGCGGCGCAGGTCCAGCCGTCGGCACTCATGGCCTCGGCCAGAAAGCCGAACTGTCCGGGAAAGTTGTTGTGAATGAACAGCGCCTGTTTGCGCGCCCGGACGCCGCTCATCCCGTGACCCTAGACCAGCAGTTGGCGGAAGCGTTCCATGACCACCGGCGTATCGACCTCGCGTTCGACGAAATCGCGGCCGGCTGCGCCCATGGCCTGACGCTTGTCAGGGTTGGACAGCAGATCGAGGCACGCCTCGGCGAAGGCCTTTGCGTCGCCCGGCGGCACGCAGACAAACGCCCCGCTTCGCTCGGCCAGCTGGGCCAGGGGCGAACCGGCCTCGGCCGTGGCCACGAACGGCCGGCCGGCGGCCATGATCGTGAAAGCCTTGCTGGGCACGGCGAATTCCTGGCCACCAGGCAACTGCGGCACCAGGTGGACATCGCCCTCGGCCATGGACTCGCAGACCTTGGCGCGGTCGACCAGGGGCTCGAAGACCACATTGGTCAGACCCTCGGCCTGGGCGCGCGCGACCAGGGTGTCCTTGGTGGCGCCGTCGCCCCGCACGACGATGCGGACGGCAGGGTCCATCGCCTTGAGCTCGGCAGCCATGTCGAGCAGCTGATCCAGGCCCTGCTTGCGGCCCAGATTGCCACTGTACATCAGGGTCGGCGGCGCGCCTTCCGGCTTGGGCATGGGTCGGACGCTCGAGGCGTCGACATGTGGCGGCAGCACCAGCATCGGCGTGGTGACGCCGATTTCCTTGAGGATGCGACCCATGTCGTCCGACAGCACCACGACGGAATCGACGCGGTTCAGGGTCCAGGCCTCGACCTTGCGCAGCAGGCGGATGATCGCCCCGCCGCCGCCCAGGCCAAGAGCCGCGCCCAGGCCAGACTGAATGTCATGGACGATGGCCACATGGCGGCCACCCCTGGCGCGCAGGGCCAGGGCGCCGGTCACCGTCAGGATCGACGGGCACAGCGAGACCACAAGCCGGCTGGGCTTGATGGACCCGGTCAGGCGACCCAGGAACAGGTCGATCATGAAGCGCGACTCGGGAATCGCCCGGGCCAGCATGCCCTTGGAGCCAACGGCCGTGGTCGGCAGGCGGCTGACCTGCACGCCGTTCTCGACCACATTGTCCTTCTGGCCCAGTTCGTAGCCCGGAAAAATGTGGGCTTCGGGATAGCTGGGCCGCACCGTCACGGCCTCGACCGCATAACCCGCCCCCGCGAGCCACTCGGCCAGTTGTTGCAGGACCGGAGCGCTACCGGTGGGCTCGGGGGCGTAGTGGCGCGTGGCCAGCAGCAGACGCTCGCGGCCTGCGACCGCTTGAGTGCTATCGGCCATTTTCGACCGAAGGCGCGTTGTCGAGGAACCACGCATAGGTCGCCGCGATGCCGTCCCGCAGCTCGATCGTCGGCGCCCAGCCCTCGCTGCGCAGGCGATCCGCGCTCATCAGCTTGCGCGGCGTACCATCGGGCTTGGAAGGATCGGTGACGATCTTGCCCTTGAAGCCGACAACCTCGGCCACCAGGGTGGCGAGCTCCAGGATCGTCAGGTCTTCGCCCGAGCCGACATTGACGTGATTGTCGCTGGAATAGGTCTTCATCAGGTGGACCAGCGCATCGGCGCAGTCATCAACGTGCAGGAACTCGCGACGCGGGCTGCCCGTGCCCCAGATCATCATCTCGTCGGCACCAGCGATCTTGGCGTCGTGGGCCTTTCGCATAAGCGCGGGCAACACGTGGCTGGACTGCAGATTGAAGTTGTCCCCGGGCCCATACATGTTGGTCGGCATGGCGGAGATGTAGTCCACGCCATATTGGCGACGATAGGCTTGCGTCATCTTGATGCCGGCGATCTTGGCGATCGCGTACCACTCGTTTGTCGCTTCAAGCGGCCCGGTCAGCAGGGAGTCCTCGCTGATCGGCTGCGGCGCGAGGCGCGGATAGATACAGCTGGATCCGAGGAACAGCAGCTTTTCGACGCCCTGCCGGTAAGAGGCGTCGATAATGTTCGAGCCAATCGACAGGTTGTCATAAAGAAAATCAGCGGGGTAGGTGTTGTTGGCCATGATGCCGCCAACCTTCGCCGCAGCGAGGAACACGGCATCAGGCTTGTTCTCGGCCACCCACTGCTCGGTCTGGTCCTGACGCTTCAGATCAACGTCGGCCCGGGCGGCCGTCAGAATTTCGCAGTCTTCCTGCGCCAAACGGCGCACCAAGGCGGAGCCGACCATGCCACGATGACCAGCGACCCAAACCCGCTTGCCCGCGAGCGAATAGACAACGTCATTAACCATTAGCCCACTGCTCCTTTACTACCGTGATCAGGCCACCCGCGGCCCTCTCAGCGCACAGTTTTTCAATCCCGCCGGATGTCGCCGACGCATTTTGCGACGACGCCCTGACAAACACGCGCCGTCGAAATTACCAGAGAGGATGTGCCCATTCCAAACATAGGCACGTTATCCCCATCATCCAGATCCAAGATCTCTCACTAACGCTTCACAATGAGCGTGGCGAGCTTGTCGGGCCAAAACATCAAATCTCTCTCGGAAATGCCCCGCTTTGGCGCCAAACGACACGACCTGATCCAGGCATGCTTAAGTCGTGCCATCGCACCTGAATTCAACCGAAGACTTCTTGACGGCCCGCCTTGAGAGTCAGCCATAGCGATAGATCCTCCGCCCCAGGAAGCTGCTCATGGCGCCGGCCGCGAAGCACAGGCGGAAGACACTGGTCAGCAGCTTAACCTTGTTGAACCTCAACGCGGACGCAGCCACCCCAATCAGGGCCTTGACGAAGTTTCCGCCATGCGAACGCAGCGCCGGCCCCAGGCCGTCGTGCTCGCGATCGATAAGGGCCATGTAGTTGCCGGTTGAATAATAACGGTGAAATACCGCGCCCGGCGACAGGCGATCAAGCTCGACATCCTCCACCGCATCGGCGTCGTCGGCCCAGACGAACTGCGCCCCGACCTTGGAGGCGCGCCGGAAGAACTCGTAGTCCTCGCCACCCGACAGGCCATAACGGCTCTGAAAGTGCGGGGCGGCGATCTTGTCCAGCAGGCTACGGCGGATCAGGGTGTTGCCGGTGCCGCCGATGGGCGGACAGGGACCCGTGTCGCGGCGCGGCCGCTTCACGAAGATGCTGTTGGCGACGATGAAGCTCAGTCCCTGCTCTGGCTTGCAGGCATAGGGCCCGCCGACAATGTCGCCGCCATAGGTCGCGCCCGCCGCCGTCATGCGCTCCAGCCAGTCGGGCTTTACCGTCAGATCATCGTCGACCATGGCCAACCAGGCCGCATCGCGCGTCTCGAAACTGGCGATCAGGGCGTTGCGCACAGCGCTGATGCCCCGTTCGGGCACCGGCACATAGGTTGTCCTGGGCCAGCGCGCCCGGAAGGCCTCAACCACGGCCTCGCTTTCCGCGGCGCAGGCATTGTCGGCCACCACCACTTCGGCGTCAAAGGCGCGCAGCGACGGCTCCAGCGACTCCAGAAGCGCCTTGAGCCTGGCCGGTCGCTTGTAGGTGGGCACGCCCACCACTGTGCGCATTTCGGGCGAAACGGTCATCGGGACCTTCAATAACCTGAACGATGAACAGACATGCCAACCAGACCCGCTAGAGTCCGACCTCGCGCTCGACGCGCACCAGTTCCTTGACCATCTGCGGTACGCGGGTCTGGGCAACCCAGCCCAGTTCGCGCTCGGCCCGACTGGGGTCCGCATAGCTGGTCATGATGTCGGTGGTCCGGAACAGACTTTCGTCGACATCGGCATGGTCTTTCCAGTCCAGTCCGTTTTCGGCGAAGGCGGCGGCGATGAAGTCTTCCAGACGGCAGCTCTCGCCTGTGGCGATCACATAGTCACGGGGCGTGTCGCTCTGCAGCATCCGCCACATCGCGTCGACATATTCCGGGGCCCACCCCCAGTCGCGTACAACCCGGACGTCGCCGATCTGCAGGCGCTCGCCGGAACCCTGGGCGATCCGGCAGGCGGTGCGGACCACCTTGCGGGTCACGAAGCGCGCGGGGCGCAGCGGGGACTCGTGGTTGAACAGCAGGCCCGAACAGGCGAACAGGCCATAGGCTTCCCGGTAGTTGGCCACTTCCCAGAAGGCGGCTGACTTGGCCACGCCATACGGGCTGCGCGGCCGCAGCGGCGAGTCTTCAGTGGCCGGCGCATCTGCCGTCGTCTGGCCGAAGCAGTCGCCGGACGCGGCATTGTAGAGACGCCCCGGCAACTTCAGGAAACGCATGGCCTCAAGCAGGTTCAGCGTGCCGACCGCGATGCTCTCCATCGTCTCGACGGGCTGGTTGAACGACAGCCCCACAGAGCTTTGGCCCGCCAGATTGTAGATCTCGTCGGGCGCGACCTCGGCCAGGACCTGTAGCACGCTGCGGAAATCGTTCAGCGTCATGGACCGGAAGGTCATCTTGTCGCGAACGCCCAGCCGAGCCAGATGCTCGAACCGCGACATCTCCGCGTCCCGCGAAACGCCGATGACCTCATAGCCCTTGTCGACCAGCAACTTCGAAAGATAGGCACCGTCCTGACCGGAGACGCCACAGACGAGGGCCCGCGTCACGCCACGTTCTCCATCAGGCCCGTCGCGGTCAGGCGGCTGGTGACGGCGTCGCCAAGCGGCTGGAGACAGGATTCCCACTCGTAGCGCGCCATGCAGGCGGCCTTGAATTCCAGGAATCGTTCGACAACGCCCTGCTGAGGCTGGGCGAGGATTTCCTCAATCACCTTGCGCGCCTCGGCCTTGGTCGGGGTGATGCGCATGAATTCCTCCGCGTGCGGAATGCCTTCGTATTCGATGGCGATGTCCGACATGCTCAGGACGATGCAGTTGTTGGCGATGTATTCGAGGGACTTCAGCTTGAAGCCACCGACAAAGGCGTCGGTGATCAGGCCAAAGCGCAGCCCGGCCGACCAGTCGACTTCAGACGCCTCGACCTTGCGGCCCTCCTCGCCGAGGATCTCCAGGGCCAGGGGGTCAGAGGCCAGCACGGGCGCGCCCAGGGCCTCGCCGGCTGCGAAACTCTTGAGGTCGCGACGCTTGCGCCACCAGCCGTAGGAGCCGGTCAGGACGGCCTCGCGCAGGATCGGCGCGTCAGGCGAAAGCGGCTTGGCCGGCGGTGCGCCGGCGGGGGCGATCCAGAGATCCTTCGTGCGCTCGATGCCTGCGGCCTTGAGACCCGCGACATCGGCGCGCGAGATGCAGACCAGGGCGATCTGTGGGTCGGCGTAGAAGCGGCGTTCGAAGGCCACGGCCATCGGCCGCAGCAGACGCGCCACAGCCGAAGGATCAGTGGCGGCCACCAGAGAATGAACGTTCTGGGCAATCAGCACGACAGGCAGACCCGCCGCCTTGACCTGGCCCGTATAGGAAAAGGTCACTTCATTGAACAGGCACACCACGTCGAACTGCGATCCGGCCAGGACGGCGGCCAGGCGTTCGGCATTGTCGCCGCCGGTGAACCGGGTAGCCTCGGGCGGGGCACCACGAAAGATCTCGAGGATCTGACGCACCTTTCCGACCGGCTGCAGTTCGAACAGTTCGGTGTCGGCATCGCGCTTCAGATAGGCGATCGAGCGCTTGTAGATCACCTCGTCGCCGCCATTGGCGCCGCCGGCGGCGGGCGCGGGTCGAACGATCAGATAGCGGGGGCGGCGCTCGACGGTGTCGGACGAAGTCGCTGAAGTCACGCCTTGGCCTCTCGCAAAGTTCGGTCGCCCCGGATGACGGCGGGCGAGCCTGCATAGATCTTGAAGGGTTCGGTATCGCGCATCACCACCGAGCGTGCGGCGACGACTGAGCCACGGCCAATGGTCACCCCGGGATGGACCAGCACGCCGGAGGCCACCCAGGCCTCGTCCTCAACCCGGATCGGCTTGGCGTAGATGTCGAAGCCAATCGCGCGGTGATCATGCGACCCCGTGCACAGATAGGCATATTGCGAGACCACCGCGTCGGCGCCGATCTCGATCTCGCCCAAGGAATAGAGCTCGGCATAGTCGCCAACCCAGCTGCGGTCGCCGATCGAGACCTTCCAGGGATAGGTGATCCGGACCGACGGCCGCACCAGCACATCCTTGCCGATCCGCGCCCCGAAACAGCGCAGCAGCCAGTTACGCCAGCCATAGAGGAACTGTGGCGAACAGGCGAACAGCGTCGACTGAACAATCCACCAGAGCTGGGTCGTGATCGCCGAGCGTCCGCGAAAACCCGCCGGCAGGACAAATCGGCTGAGGTCTTGAACCCGAGGTTCGATCATTGCACCCGCCCCTGACGATCAGGCCCCCGACGACAGTTCGGCACCCAAAAAAGTCTCGCCGCGAAGGTCAATGCCACATGCCCCAGGTCACCGATCTGATCCAACCGTTAGGCCGGAAGTTGAATGTAGTCGTCAAGGAAGACATTCCCTTGAAGGCCGCTCTTGCCGCCGCGCGCTCAAATGCGAGCGCCCGGCTCCTGAATTTTGCACCCCATGCATCCAGAGGCTCTACGCCAACGAAGTTAATACAGTGGGAAAGTGTCTGTACGGCCAAGCTTTGACGATTGGCTGGCGCGAGAGCAGTGACCCGCCAATCGACTGGCTCGCGCGGTGCGCGAACACTAGTCACAGAGACGTTTTAAGATGGCATGACTCTTGCGATCGCTGAGGCCTGGACCTCGAGATTGCACAAACATGGCTGCGAACGTCATGAATGTGGGCTAAAGGTTGCCGGGGTGTTAACAGGACTGGGGTAGAGGCGTGGCCGTAATTTCTGGAACCGTGGGCGTCGATACGCTGACCGGCGGTATCGAAGACGACATCCTCACGGGCGGCTTGGGTGACGACACCCTGATCGGCGGCGCAGGCGCGGATGTGGCGGTCTATGCCGGAGCACGCTCGCGCTACCTCGTCACTCCCGACGGTGCCGGCGGCTTCTACGTCAAGGACAACCTGGCGGACGCGGCTGCGAACGAAGGGCGCGACCGCCTGACCGGCATAGAGCAACTTCAGTTCTCGGACGGAATCCTCAGCGCCGACGCGACGGCCAGCGGTGCCACCCTGACCTCGACCGGCGCTGGAACGTCGCTGATCGGCGCCGCAGGCATCGACTCCCTGACCTCGGCGACCGGCGTGGACACCCTTGTCGGCGGCGGCAACAACGACACCTATGTGATCAATGACGCCGGCGATGTCGTCGTCGAGCTGGTCAACAGCGGCTTCGACACCATCAGGACCGCGCTTTCCTACTATGTGCTGCCCGAAAACGTCGAACAGCTCGTCTATACCGGCACGGGCAGCTTCTATGGCGTGTCCAACAACGGCAGCAATGTCGTGCTCCACGGCTCGCTGGGCGCCACGACACTGGTCGGCGGCACGGGCAACGACACCTTTATCATCAAGAACGCCAACACCACGATCATCGCCCCGGCCAACGCCGGCGTTTATACGATCTCGACCAACCTGAGCTACAAGATGTCGGAAGGCGTGCAGAACGCCTACATCTTCGGAAACGGTCAAAGCGGCAACCTGACGCTGATCGGCAACACGATGAACAACGTCTTCATCGCCGATGCCGGTACCCAGCGCCTGAACGGCGGCGCGGGCAACGACACCATCACCAGCGGCGGCGGCGCCGACATCTTCATCTTCGACGGCCCGGCTTCGGGTCATGACGTGATCAACGGCTGGAGCGCCACCACCACGGTGCGCCTGAGCCTCGAGTTTGGCCTGACCAACTTCGCCGCCGTATCCAGCCTGATGTCCCAGGTTGGGTCAGATGTGCTGTTGTCGCTCAACGCCGACAGCTCGGTGCTGTTCAAGAACACGACACTGTCGATGTTCACGGCCAACAGCTTCCAGCTGCCGCTCGACCTGACCGGTCTGGTTCTGTCGTTCGCCGACGAGTTCGACACGCTCAGCATTTCGAACGGCATCACCGGCAAGTGGAGCACCACCTACGGCTTCAACGGTGCCGGCCAGATCAGCAGCCATACCCTGCAGGGCACCGGCGAAAAGCAGCTGTATGTCGATCCGACCTATGCCGGCACGGGCACCACGCCCCTGGGCCTGGACCCGTTCTCGATCAAGGACGGTGTCCTGTCGATCAAGGCGGGCCTGATCCCTACCGAGAGCAAGCCCGTCCTGTTCAATTACAACTATTATTCGGGCCTGCTGACCTCCGAGCCGACGGCGATCCAGACCTACGGCTATTATGAGATGCGCGCCCAGCTGCCGACCAATGCGGGCGCATGGCCGGCCTTCTGGCTGATCCCGGCCAGCGGCTCCAATCCGCCGGAAATCGACATTCTTGAGGCGGCCGGCTCCAATGTCGACAACGTCAAGCAGGTGGCGCACGACGTCGGCCTTCCGGGCGGCACGGCCAATAACCGCACCTACCTGCCGGGCGCGGGCACGGAATTCCACACCTACGCCCTGCTCTGGACCCCCGAGTTCATCACCTGGTACATCGACGGTGACGCGGTCTATCGGATCGCTACACCCGCCGACATGAACCAGCCGATGTATATCGTGCTAAACTTGGCCATCGGTGGTATCGACCCCAACATCAACCCTGCGACGATCTCGGATTCGGCCTACCAGATCGACTATGTGCGATCTTATGCGATCCCGGGCGTAACGATCGGCGATTTCAGCAGCCTGACCCTGACCGGGTCCACGTCCTATTCCGAGACCTATATCGGCACGACGGCCGACGACGTGATCGCCGGCGAGACTGGTGCCGCAAACGGCAAGGTCAAGGAGCTGGACGGCCGTAACGGCATCGACACCGTCGTCTACAACAAGACCCAGGCCAGCTACTTCATCTACAGCGACAGCAGCGACGGCTATTTCGTGATCGCCAAGACCGGCGGCACCACCCACCTGACCGGCATTGAGCAGATCCAGTTCGCCGATACCGGCATCCTGGATCCGAAGACCCTGTTCACGGGCCTCTATGTCCAGGGCAGCGCCAGCTTCGACGTGCTGTACGGCGGCGCGGGCGGCGACGTGATGTTCGGCTACGAAAGCTCCGACTACATCTACAGCAACGGCGGCAACGACACCCTCAACGGCGGTGGCGGCAATGACTATCTCGACGGCGGCGAGGGCGTGGACACGGCTGCCTTCAGCGGGGCCTTCAACACCTTCATTATCTACGGCGACGGCACGGGCGGTTTCTACGCCAGGTCCAGCACCAGCAACGAAGGTCTGGACCGCCTGATCGGGATCGAGCGCGCCACCTTCGCCGGCCAGGCCGTGAACCTGCCCACCACGCCCAGCGCCTTGTGGCTGCAAGGCGTGGCCGGCGCTGAAACCCTGACAGGGTCCACCGGTGCCGACGTGCTGATCGGCGCAGGCGGCAATGACGAACTCGACGGCGGTGCCGGCAACGATACCGCAGTCTATACCCGCGCCCGGTCTACCTATGTCGTTTATGACGACGGCGCCGGCGGCTACTATGTCCAGGACACAGCGGTCGGCTCGACCAGCGAAGGTCTTGATCACCTGACCAACATCGAGTCGCTGCAGTTCTCGGGCGGCATTGTCACGCCCGCAACGGCCGCAACCGGCCTGTGGCTGCGCGGCGGAACCGCCGCCGACACCCTGGCGACCGGGACCGGCGCGGATCTGCTGACCGGCGGTCTGGGCGATGACAGCCTGGATGGCGGCACGGGCACTGACGCGGCGATCTATGCCGGGCCGCGCGCCCAGTACCGGATCTTCGCCGGTACGGACGGCGCCTATTATGTCCTCGACACCCTGGCCGGCCCCGCGAACGAAGGCCTCGACCGCCTGACCGCCATCGAGAACGTCCGCTTCTCGGACGGAACCTTCGCCTTGGCTCCCGCCATGGGCGGCACCGGTGCGATTGGCGGCGCGGCTGCTGACAACCTGAGCGGCGCGGCGGGCAACGACCTGTTCATCGGCGGCGGCGGCGACGACACGATCGTCGGCGGCGACGGCGACGACATCGCCATCTATTCCGGCCCCCGTTCGCGCTACACGATCACCGTCGATGGCGCTGGCGGTTACTATGTTCAGGACGAGCTGTCGGGTGCCGGTAACGAAGGCCGCGACCGCATCTCCGGTGTCGAGACCCTGCGCTTCAGCGACGGCATGGTGTCCCCGGCGGCCGTCGCGGTCGCCGGCGTCTCCCTGGTGGGCGGCGATGACGCCGACGTCCTGATCGGCGGCGGGTCCAACGACACCCTGGACGGTGCCTGGGGTCCTGACACCATGATCGGTGGCGGCGGCGACGACCTCTACTTCATCGAAAACGTCGACGACGTGGTCGTCGAAGCGGTCGGCGGCGGCTTCGACACCGTCATGACCGCCCGTCCCTGGACGGCGACCGCAGGGTCCGAGATCGAACGCGTCACCTTGACGGGGACCGCCAGCCTCAACCTGACCGGCAACCTGTTCTCGATGGTTCTGGAAGGCAATTCCGGCCACAACACGCTGGACGACGGCGGCGGTGCCGATCTGCTCAAGGGCCTGGTTGGTAACGACATCTATGTGGTCCGCAACGCCGGAACCGTCGTGGTCGAAGCCGCAGGCCAGGGTACAGACACTGTCCGCACGGCCCTGGCCTCATACGCCCTGACCGACAATGTCGAGAACCTGACCTTCAACGGCACCGGCGGCTTTGCCGGCACCGGCAACGCCCTGATCAATGTCATCACCGGCGGGACGGGCAACGACACCCTGAACGGCGGAGCCGGCGGCGACCGTCTGGTCGGTGGCCAGGGCAACGACACCTATTTCATGGACAGCACCAGCGACGTTCTGGTGGAGCTTGCCGGCGAAGGCTACGACACCCAGATCAGCAGCGTCAGCGGCGTGATCGCGGCGGCCAATATCGAAGCCCTGACCTACAGCGGTTCCGCCGCCTTTACCGGCTACGCCAACGCCACAGGCACTTACGTCACCGGCAATGTCGGAGCGGACCGGCTGATCGGCGGAGTCAGCGCCGACACGCTCGACGGTGGCGCGGGGGCTGACACCCTGACCGGCGGCGCCGGCGACGACGTCTTCATCATCGACAACACCGGCGACAGGATCACCGAGGCGGCCAATGGCGGCTTCGACACCGTGCGCACCACCCTCTCGACCTTTACGCTGGGCGCCGAAGTCGAGGCCCTGGTCTATACCGGCGGCGCAACCTTCACCGGAACCGGCAACGGCTCGGCCAACCGGATCACGGGCGGTGCCAATGCCGACTCGCTGAGCGGCGGCGTGGGCGACGACACCCTCGACGGCGGCTTCGGGGCCGATACCCTGGACGGCGGCGCGGGCAATGACGTAGCCATCTATGCTGGCGCGACCTCGCGCTATGTGGTCACCAGCAACGGTGCAGGCGGCTTCTTCGTCCAGGACACCCTGAGCGCCGGTGTCGACTTCCTGGTCAACATGGAGAGCCTTCAGTTCTCCGACGGCGTGGTCAGCCTCAGCGGCCCCCTGCCGGGTGTGTCATTGCTGGGCACAGCCGCCGCTGACGCCCTGACGGGCACCGCCTCGAGCGACACCCTGGACGGCGCAGCCGGGGCAGACACCCTGACCGGCGGCGCGGGCGATGATCTCTACATCCTCGACAATGCCGGCGATGTGGTGATCGAGGCCGTCGGTGGCGGGTTTGATACGGTTCAGACCTCCAGGACCTGGGTGGCGACGGCGGACTCGGCGATCGAACGCATCGTCCTGACCGGAACCACCGCCCTCAACGTGACCGGCAACCTCCGGGCGATGACGCTTGAAGGCAACTCGGCCATCAACACCCTGGATGACGGCGGCGGTGCCAGCAGCCTGCAAGGCCTGGCCGGCAACGACACCTATGTGGTCCGCAACGCCGCAACCGTCGTGGTCGAAGCGGCCGGAGCCGGGACCGACCTCGTCAGGACCGCCCTGTCGGCCTATGTCCTGACCGACAATGTCGAGAACCTGACCTTTACCGGCGCAGGTGCCTTCACCGGCACGGGCAACGCCCTGGTCAATGTCATCACGGGCGGCGCCGGCAATGACACCCTGGACGGCGGCGCCGGCTCTGACCGCCTGATCGGCGGCCTGGGTGACGACACCTATGTCTTCAACGGCGACGCGATCGTCGAAAACGCCGGCGAAGGCTACGACACCCAGATCAGCAGCATCAGCGGCGTGATCGCGGCGGCCAATGTCGAGGTCCTGACATTCGGTGGGGTCGGCAATTTCGTCGGCTACGCCAACGCCCAGGGCACGGTCGTGATCGGCGGGGCCGGGACCGACTCGCTGGTCGGCGGTGCCGGGATTGATGTGCTGAACGGCGGCCTCGGGGCCGACACCCTCAGCGGCGGCGGCGGCGCGGACGTGTTCCAGTTCGACACGATTGGCTCCGGTGTGGACCGGATCAGCGACTTCCAGGTCGGCGTCGACCACATCGGGCTGAAGGCCACGGCCTTCGGCGTGGTGACCCTGTCGGACATCACTTTCATCAGCGGCGTCGCGCCCCAACCGGCCGACAGCAGCGCCACCCTGCTGTATGACACCGCCACCGGCGCGCTGTTCTATGACGCCAATGGCGGCGATGGATCCGACAAGGTCCAGATCGCCACCCTGGCCAACAAGGCGGCCATCACGCTGAACGACTTCTGGCTGGTCTAGAACCGTTGGGGCGGGGCTGCGGCCCCGCCCGCACGTCTTGGACCGACCATGTCCGGGTTCAGGATACTGGCCCCGGTGGGCGCGGGCGTGGTCGGGTCAGCGGCGCCAGGGCCTTGCGGACAGGCTCGTCCCAGACCTTCAGCGCGATCCACGACCCAATAACCACCACAACGACGGCGATCAGACCCGGGATCGGCGCGGGCCAGTCGGTGATGTCGAAGGCCAGATAGACACTACCGATCCACCAGAACAACGGCCGCTGCAGCACATAGATCGGGTAGGACAGGTCGCCGCTGACCCGGCAAAGTCGGCTGACCACAGGGCCGGGCGTGCTGCCCAGGCTGAACAGCAAAACCAGCGGGAACACCAGAACCGCACAGGCCAGATCCACCACGCCGCGCCACGGCCATTCGCGCGGCATGCAAAACAGCAGGACCAGCAGGATGGTGGCGGTCAGCGGACCCAGAGCCGGCAGGGCCAGGTGCTTGCCCGTAATGAGCCGATGGATCAGGACGCCGCCGAAAAAGCCGAACGTGACCCGGGCGACACCCCAGAAGAAGGTGTGAGGCGAAACCCCGACGTCCAGATGGCCATGCACCAGAACCGCCGCGACCAGGCCGGCCAGGCCGGCCAGCACCAACGCGACCAGCACCCGCGTCGTCATCCAGCGGAACGCCACGCCATAGATGATATTGACCACCAACTCGAAGAACAGCGACCAGAGCGGTCCGTCCAGGGGATAGGCTTCTTCCGGTCCCACGGGATTGGGGGTCAGGGTCGGGATCAGCGCCACACCCCGGGCGAAGGCGTCGATGATCATGTCCAGAGGCAGGTCGCGACGCCCTGACATCCAGCGCAGGGCCAGAAACGCGCCCGAGATCAGCATGCCCAACAAGATCAGCGGATAGAGCCGCACCACACGCGCGACCACGAACCGGCCGCGCGAGAGCCGGCCCTGATCCAGCCGGGGCTGATACGCGTGGGCGACCACGAAGCCGCTCAGCAGGAAGAAGAAATCCACCGCCAGATAGGCGCGGGCGAAGATCCCGTCCGGATTGAACCAGGGACCGCAGTGCATGGCCATGACGGCCAGGGCAGCCACACCGCGCAGACCGTCCAGGGTCAGATAGTGCTGCGCCGGGGCGGAGGACGCGGCTTTTGAACTCTCAGGCGTCAAGTCTCAGATCCCCCGGGGCCGACGAGCTATAGGCGAGCGGTATCGTGCTGTCACCGCACGGTGGGCCGCAAGCCTGTTCATGCGAAGCTATGAGGCCAAACCGTTTCTGTTTGCTGACGAACAGCAAAACACCCCCGACGATCTGCATCGTCGGGGGCGTCGAGCCGGTCGGGCTTGCGTGTCAGACCAGCCAGAAGTCGCTCAGCGAGATCCCGGCCTTGTTGGTCAGGGTAGCGATCTGGACCTGGTCGCTGTTGTCGCCGCCGGTGGCGTCGAAATACAGACCACCGGTCTTGGTGTCATAGAGCAGCGAGGCGTGGCCGTCGGCGGCGGTTGGGGCGACGCCGCTGACGAACGACAGGTCCGACAGGGTGGTGACGCCGAACGCCGTGGCCTTCAGGGCGATGTGGTCGACGCCGGCCTTGAAGTCGGAGATCCTGTCCACGCCCTGGCCAAGGTTTTCGAAGCGGAAGACGTCTGCGCCCGCCCCGCCGGTCAGAAGGTCGTTGCCGCCCGCGCCGCCGTCCAGCACATCGACGCCGACGCCGCCGACCAGGGTGTCGTTGCCGACGCCGCCCGTGATGACCGTGCCTGTCGCATTGGCGTAGCCGACGAAGTTGCCCGAACCGCTATAGCTGAGGGCCTCGATATTCGCGCGGGCCATGGCGTTGGTCAGGCTGGTGACCTGGGTGTCGTAGCCGCCACCCACCGCTTCGACGATCGCATCGGAGGCGCTATCGATCACATAGGTGTCGTTACCCGCGCCGCCGACCAGACGGTCGCCACCGGCGCCGCCGTCAAGGGTGTCATTGCCCGCACCGCCAGTGATCACATTGACCAGGCCGTTACCCGTGCCGGCAAAGTTACCAGCGCCGGTAAAGGTGAGGTTCTCGACATTGGCCGCGAGGGTATGGCTCGACAGGCTGGTCCTGACCAGGTCAAGGCCGCCGCCGACCTCTTCGATGACCACCTCTCTGACATGGTCGACGATATAGGTGTCGTTGCCCGCGCCGCCGATCAGGGTGTCGGCTCCGCCGCCGCCGTCCAGCAGGTTGATGCCGGCGTTGCCGACGATCGTCTGGGCAAACTCGTTGCCGACCACGTTCATGGCGGTGGAGCCGGCGGCCATGACGACCCGCTCGATCTCGACCGCGCTGGGCAGGGTGTAGCCCGACACCACATTGACGGTGTCGAAGCCGCCGCCGGCGGTCTCGGTGATCATGTCGCCCCTGTTGTCGACCACATAGAGATCGTCGCCTGCGCCGCCGACCATCAGGTCAGCGCCCACGCCGCCGTCCAGGGTGTCGTTGCCAGCGCCGCCGTTCAGGGTGTCAGCGCCCAGCAGCCCAGACAGGCTGTCATTGCCCGCCCCGCCGGTGATCACGTTGTTGACCGTGTTACCCGTGCCGACGAAGGCCTTGGACCCGTCATAGGCCAGGTTCTCGAAGTTCCAGCCAAGGGTGTAGCCGTCGAGCGTGGTGCGGACGGTGTCGGTCCCCTCATTACCCAGTTCGAGAATGGTGTCGCCTGCGCCCACCACATAGGTGTCGTCGCCGGCGCCGCCAAACATCACGTCGTCACCACCGCCACCCGTCAGGGTATCGGCACCGAGACCGCCGAACAGGACATCCTTGCCGTCGCTGCCGTTCAGCTGGTCATTGCCGCCGCCGCCGATCAGCAGGCCGCTGCTGGTCAGGCTGAACACGTCGTTCCCGGCCCCGCCGACCTTGCTGGAGCCAATTGACAGATCCGAGGCAGCGTCGAGCACATCTGTGAACTGCAGCTGGGCGGTCGAGCCCAGATACTGAACCGCACCGGTCTTGATGTTGACCAGCTGGTAGCCGCCGTCAGTGCCGGCATAGATACGGAAATCCGAAGACGCCGCATTGATCACCGTGGCCGGATCGAGCACGACCGCAGCGGCCTTGTCGGGGGCCTTTGCCGCGTCAGGCAGGGCGCCCTTCGGGGCGTCCAGGCTGTAGGCGCGGATATAGTCGACCTTCAGGGCCGTGGTGAGATTGCTGTTGTCCACATCGCCGGCCCAGCCGCCAACCGCCAGGTTGACCAGCATGTACATCGGCTCATGCATCTTGTCAGGGGTCGGGATCTGATAGACCGCAACACCGTCGAGATAGAAGGTGATGGTCTCGGCGGTCCAGAGGACGCCGTAATTGTGGAAGCCGGTCGCTGCGTCGGGCAGATAGGCCGCCGAGCTAACCGACTTGTTGGCCAGAGACTTGTCGTGAACCGTCATGTTGATGACGTTCGGGCTGCTGGAATTGACTTCAAAGACGTCAATTTCATTGGTGCTGGTGGGCGACAGCAGCCAGAAGGCCGGCCATCCGCCCGAGCCGGTTGGCATCTCGGCGCGGATTTCGAAATAGCCGTACAGCTGGGTGAAGGTCGTCTTGGTGGTCAGCAGGCCGGACGAATAGTCAAAGCCCCAGAGCGAAGTCTGAACGGCCTCGGAGTTGATCGAGGCGTTGATCGACAGGATGCCCTTGTCCAGCGCGAACGGATTGAGGCCCAGGGCCGTTGTACCCGAACCCTTGAAGCTGGGATCGACATAGATCTGATCTTCGCCGGTATAGTAGCCGATGAAGTGGCTGGCCTTGCTGCCATAGCCGCCGAAGCCGTACTCGGCCGACCAGATGCCGGTCGAGGCCAGGCCGTTGGTCTGCAGGCTCAGCGTATTGAAATCTTCGCCGAACGTCTGGGTGTACTTGGACAGATCGATCGGAAGCTTGAAATTGTCAGCCGTAAAGGCGTCGACCGTGACATTGCGGAAGGTAATGTCCGATGTCGCCGAGGTCTTCAGCACCACATCGGCACCGACCTGGGTCATGGCGGCCTTGACCTGGGCGAAGCTGGTGAACGACACACCGGTCAGGCGGACGGAGTCAGCGCCCGTCCCCACGCCGGCCGTGAAGTCCGTGATGACATCACGACCGGAATTGGCGTCGAAAGCGAAGGCGTCAACGCCCCCGCCACCCACCAGAACGTCGTGTCCACCCATACCCATCAGGGTCTGGTTGTTGATATCGCCAATGATCAGGTTGTTCAGGCTGTTGCCGACACCGGTCATATTGCCCTTGGACGTGAAGCCCATAAGCAAGAGGTTTTCGACATTCGCGCCCAGAATGTAGTTGGTCGTTGCCTTGACCGTATCGATACCGCCTCCGGCAGCCTCGATGACAGTCGTTATGCCATTTTGGATGACATAGGTGTCATCGCCAGCCCCGCCGATCAGTGTATCGGCGCCGCCATTACCAGACAGGGCATCATTTGCAGTAGATCCCGTCAGCGTTTCAGCAGCGGCCGTGCCGTTAATCAGCTTGAGCGCGCCTGCACTCTGCTGGATCGCGACACCATCGTAACGGAGATAAGTGACAGTTGCCATGAAAGCCCCCTTGGTCACGAGTAATCTGACAGGGAGATGTAAAGAGCCATTCAATAACACTAGTTAATTGGCAGTACACCAAAAGTATTCGATCGTACTTTATTTTCATTATTGATTACCGCAAGATTATCCAAACCCGAATGCCGCGTTATGAAAATATAAACCTAAAGATCCCAGTTTGCCCGGCAACGAGCCTCGCCGAGGCAGAGGGCGAACAGTTGAGCGGCAGACCATGCAAAACGCGCCGCGAACGCCAAACGCCGGGGATACAGCGCGCCAGCCTCAAGGCTTCGCGTTATGGTCTTGAGGCTCCGCTATGACGGTTGCGCCTGAAGATCAGGTTCGATTTCTTGTTTCTCAACGACGCGCGAGGCGTGGATGATCGCTGTTTCAGCCTGCACCTATAAGCGGCCCGACCAATTGGCCCGTTTGCTTGACAGCTTCATGCTGATCAAGACGCCCGCCGACGTCGAGTTCGTGATCGTCGACAACGACGGATCTGACCCTGAGGTCGAGCGCGTAGCGCAGGACTTCCGCGACCGCAGCGGCAAGACCCTGCATCTGGTCGTCGAGACCAAGGCCGGGATCTCGGCCGCCCGCAACGCCGCGTTCGCCAAGGCCCGCGCCATCGGCGCCGAAAAGATCGCCATGGTCGATGACGATGAGTGGGTGACGGAGGCCTGGCTCTCGGAATTGCTCAAGACCCAGGCGGAAACTGCGGCGGTGATCGTCGGTGGTCCTGTCCGCCCCGTCTTCTCCGAGAACCGTCAGGACCTGGCCAAGCACGCCACCCTGTGGTCGGTCGAGCGCGACTATCTGGGGGGCAAGCCCTTTGTCTTCTGCACCTGTAACTTCATGCTCGACATGGCCATTGTCGAGCCGCTGGGCGAGGAGCCCTTCGACCACGCCTATGGCCTGACCGGCGGCGGCGACACGGTGTTCTTCCGCACCCTGGCCCTGCGTGGAAACGAAATGGCCTGGTCCGAAGAGGCCTTCATCTATGAAGAGATCCCGGACAACCGCGCCAGCATCAAGTGGCTTCGCCAGCGCCGCTATCGCGCCGGCAACGTGGCCTATCGCTGGGAGACCGAGTTCCCGACCCCGAGCGACATCAATCCCAAGCTGAAGACCCTGGCGGCGGTGGTCCGGTTGCCGCTGTTCCCGCTGCTGGGCAAATGGCGCGGACCGCTGTTTCTGGCCTGGTTCCTGGAATTCGAAAAGGTCCGGGGCCGTCTGGCCGCCCAGTTTGGATCGCTCTATGCCGAATATGGGCGCGATCCCCAGAAAGCGTGTCGCTGATCTTCCGAGCCAGGACTTCTAGCCCATGAAAATGCTCACACCGACCTCCCGGCTGCGGACGTTGACGGCGCTGATCGTCGCCTATCTGCCGACCAACAGCCTGCGCAAGGCATTCTACAAGGCCTTGTTCGGCTACCGGTTCGGGCCCGGTTCGGGCTTGGGCCTGGGCACGGTGATCACCTGCGCGGCCTTTAGCATCGGGGCGAAAACCCATGTCGGGCGAGACAATCGCTTCATCGGTCCGTTCCGGGCCGAAATCGGCGACAATGTCATTATCGGCCGCTTCAATCGCTTTACGGCGGGAGCGATGGCGGGCGATCCGTCCAAGGCGCATATGGGCTATGCCCTGCGGTTGGTGGTCGGCGACAAGGCGCTGATCAACGACGCGCACTATTTCGATGTCTATGGCGAGATCAGCATCGGCGCCGGAACCTGGGTGGCCGGAGTCGACAGCCAGTTCTGGACCCACGGGGCCAGCGTCATCGACCGCGACATCCACATCGGGGCCGGCTGCTATCTGGGCTCGGCGGTGCGCTTCGCCCCCGGCGCGGCGATCGGCGACAATTGCATCCTGGGCATCGGCTCGGTGGTCGTCAGCCGCCTGACGGAATCGTCCTGCGTCCTGGCCGGTTTCCCGGCGCGGAAGCTGCGCGAAATTGACGCCAGCGACGACCGCCAGTTCGTGTTCGAAATGCAGTAGCCGGGCGCCTGCTTCTCGGCAGACGCCCGGCCATACGTTCTAGAGCGGGTTGCGATCTGATGGAATCAGATCGCAACCCGCTCTAGTCTTTTGTTTTCACGCGCGTTTCATTCCGAAAACCGGTTCCTACTTTTCGGAACGCGCCCTAGACCAGCCAGAAGTCGTTCAGCGTGATGGCCGCCTTGTTCGACAGCGTGGCGATCTGGACCTTGTCGGCACCATCGCCACCGTTGGCGTCATAGAACAGGGCGCCGCTGGCGGTGTCATAGAGCAGCGTGGCTTGCGCCGAGGTCGGGGCCGGAGCGACGCCACTGACGAACGAGATGTCCGCCAGGCTGACCACGCCGAAGGCCGTGGCCTTGAGCCCGATATGATCGACGCCGACCTGGAAGTCGCTGATCCGGTCCACGCCGTGGCCGATGCTGTCGAAACGGAACACGTCCGCGCCGCCGCCGCCGCTGAGCGTGTCGGCCCCGAGGCCGCCGACCAGCACATCGATCCCGGCGCCGCCGACCAGCGAATCGGTTCCAGCCCCGCCGATCACGACCGTGCCCTGGGCACTGGCGTAGCCGACGAAATTGCCGGCCCCACCGAACATCAGCACTTCGATATTGGCCGCAGCGATGACGTTGCTGACCTGGGTGATCTGGGTGTCATAGCCTTCGCCGGCGTTTTCAATGATCGCGTCGCCGTTGAAGACATAGGTGTCGTCACCCAGGCCACCGACCAGTCGGTCCGCACCGAGGCCACCGTCCAGGGTGTCATTGCCAGCGCCGCCGGTGATGACATTGACTAGGGCGTTGCCCGTGCCGGTGAAGGCGCCTGAACCGGTAAAGGTCAGGTTCTCGACATTGTCGGTCAGGACATAGGCCGACAGGGCCGTCCTGACCTGATCAAAACCTTCGTTTGCGGCCTCGATTACAACGGTTCCGGCATCCCGCACGATATAGGTGTCGTTGCCGCCAGCCCCCCGCAGCGTATCGGCCCCGCCGCCGTCATCCAGGGTGTTGATCGCCGAGTTACCTTCGAGCGTCATGGCAAAAAGGTTACCGGTCAGGTTCAGCGCGGAGGTCCCGGTCAGGATCACGCGCTCGACCTGGGCACCGGCTGTCACGGTCCAGTTTCTGGAGACCCAGACCGTGTCAAAGCCCTCACCGGCAAGCTCAACCACAGCGTCAGAACTGTTTTCGACGACATAGAGGTCATTGCCCGCGCCGCCGACCAGGGAGTCAATGCCCGCTCCGCCATCCAGCGTGTCCGCGCCGCCGGCACCGATCAGGGTGTCGGCCGAGGTGCCGCCCGTCAGCAGCACCGAGACAGCCGCTGCGTCAGTCGAAACCCTCTGGTCGGCAAACCAGAGCTGCTCGACCCCAACCAGCCAGTCGGTTCCTTCACCGCCGCTGACCAGGGTGTCGCGCACCGTAAAGGCGCCCGTGCCCGTCGGTGTGACCACATAGCGCGCGCGATCGCCGACAAAGACCGCCGCATCGATGCCCGCACCACCCGTCAGGGTGTCATTGCCAAGCCCGCCGCTCAGCGCGTCCGCGCCTGCGCCGCCGGTCAGCGCATCGGTGCCCGTCGTGCCCGTCAGCCACAGGCCCGTCGCTGCAGTGGTTGCATCGACCGTCTGGTCGCTGAAGGCCAGCTGCTCGACGCCTTGCAGACGGTCCAGGCCCTCGGCCCCGCTCACATAGAGGCCACCGACACCATCGCCATAGACCGTGTAGGCCGCGCGAGCACCGGCAAAGCGAGCCGTATCCGTTCCCGCACCGCCCACCAGGCTGTCATCGCCCAGGCCGCCGATCAGGATGTCGGCACCCGCGCCGCCCGTCAGGGTGTCGGCTGCGTTGGTGCCCGTCAGCCAAAGGGCCGTGGCCGCTGTAGCGGCATCGACCGTCTGGTCAGAGAAGACCAGTTGCTCGACGCCTTGCAGGCGATCAAAGCCGTCTGCCCCGCTCACATAGAAGCCGCCCGCGCCGTCGCCATAGATGACGTAGTCAGCACGCTGGCTGGCGAAGCGAACCGTATCCGTTCCAGCGCCGCCGACCAGGCTGTCGTCGCCCAGGCCACCGATCAGGATGTCATCGCCCGCGCCGCCCGTCAGGGTGTCGGCTGCGTTGGTGCCCATCAGCCACAGGGCCGTAGCGGCCGTGGAGGCGTCGACTGTCTGGTCGCTGAAGCCCAGCGACTCGACGTCCTGCAGACGATCAAAGCCCTCAGCGCCGCTGACGTAGAGGCCACCGACGCCGTCGCCATAGATCGTGTAGTCGGCGCGCTGGCCAGTGAACCTGGCCGTGTCCGTTCCGTCGCCGCCCACAAGGGCGTCATCGCCCAGGCCGCCGATCAGGATGTCGGCACCCGCGCCGCCCGTCAGGGTGTCGGCTGCGTTGGTGCCCGTCAGCCACAGGGCCGAGGCCGCTGTAGCGGCATCGACCGTCTGGTCGGCGAAGGCCAGTTGCTCGACGCCTTGCAGGCGATCAAAGCCGTCTGCGCCGCTGACATAGAGGCCGCCCGCGCCGTCGCCATAGATCGCATGGTCGGCACGCTGGCCGGCAAAGCGGGCCATGTCGGTGCCGTCGCCGCCCACCAGGCTGTCATCGCCCAGGCCGCCGATCAGGATGTCGTCGCCCGCGCCGCCCGTCAGAGTCTCGGCTGCGTTCGTGCCCGTCAGCCACAGGGCAGTGGCCGCTGTAGCGGCATCGACCGTCAGGTCGGCAAAGGCCAGTTGCTCGACGCCTTGCAGCCTGTCGAAGCCTTCGGCCCCGACGACATACAGACCGCCGACACCGTCGCCATAGATCGTGTAGTCGGCGCGTGCACCAGCAAAGCGAGCCGTATCAGCGCCCGCGCCGCCGACCAGGCTGTCATCGCCCAGGCCACCGATCAGGATGTCATCGCCCGCGCTGCCCGTCAGGGTGTCGGCTGCGTTGGTGCCCGTCAGCCACAGGGCCGAGGCCGCTGTAGCGGCATCGACCGTCTGGTCGGCGAAGGCCAGTTGCTCGACGCCTTGCAGGCGATCAAAGCCGTCTGCGCCGCTGACATAGAGGCCGCCCGCGCCGTCGCCATAGATCGCATGGTCGGCACGCTGGCCGGCAAAGCGGGCCATGTCGGTGCCGTCGCCGCCCACCAGGCTGTCATCGCCCAGGCCGCCGATCAGGATGTCGTCGCCCGCGCCGCCCGTCAGAGTCTCGGCTGCGTTCGTGCCCGTCAGCCACAGGGCAGTGGCCGCTGTAGCGGCATCGACCGTCAGGTCGGCAAAGGCCAGTTGCTCGACGCCTTGCAGCCTGTCGAAGCCTTCGGCCCCGACGACATACAGACCGCCGACACCGTCGCCATAGATCGTGTAGTCGGCGCGCTGGCCGGCAAAGCGAGCCGTGTCGGTACCGTCGCCGCCCACCAGGCTGTCATCGCCCAGGCCGCCGATCAGGACGTCATCGCCCGCGCCGCCCGTCAGCGTGTCGACTGCGTTAGTGCCCGTCAGCCATACGGCCGTGGCCGCTGTAGCGGCATCGACCGTCTGGTCGGCGAAGGCCAGCTGCTCGACGCCTTGCAGCCTGTCGAAGCCTTCGGCCCCGACGACATACAGACCGCCGACACCGTCGCCATAGATCGTGTAGTCGGCGCGCTGGCCGGCGAAACGGGCCGTGTCAGCACCGTCGCCGCCCACCAGGGCGTCATCGCCCAGGCCGCCGATCAGGATGTCGGCACCCGCGCCGCCCGTCAGGGTGTCGGCTGCGTTGGTGCCCGTCAGCCAAAGGGCCGTAGCCGCCGTGGCGGCATCGACCGTCTGGTCGCTGAAGCCGAGCGACTCGACGTCCTGCAGACGATCAAAACCCTCAGCGCCGCTGACAATGAGACCGCCCGCGCCGTCGCCATAGATCGTGTAGTCCGCGCGTGCACCAGCAAAGCGAGCCGTATCAGCGCCCGCGCCGCCGACCAGGCTGTCATCGCCCAGGCCGCCGTTCAGGATGTCATCGCCCGCGCTGCCCGTCAGGGTGTCGGCTGCGTTGGTGCCCGTCAGCCACAGGGCCGAGGCCGCTGTAGCGGCATCGACCGTCAGGTCGGCAAAGGCCAGTTGCTCGACGCCTTGCAGCCTGTCGAAGCCTTCGGCCCCGACGACATACAGACCGCCGACACCGTCGCCATAGATCGTGTAGTCGGCGCGCTGGCCGGCGAAACGGGCCGTGTCAGCACCGTCGCCGCCCACCAGGGCGTCATCGCCCAGGCCGCCGATCAGGATGTCATCGCCCGCGCCGCCCGTCAGCGTGTCGGCGCTGGCCGTGCCCGTCAGCCAAAGGGCCGTAGCCGCCGTGGCGGCATCGACCGTCTGGTCGCTGAAGCCGAGCGACTCGACGTCCTGCAGACGATCAAAACCCTCAGCGCCGCTGACAATGAGACCGCCCGCGCCGTCGCCATAGATCGTGTAGTCCGCGCGTGCACCAGCAAAGCGAGCCGTATCAGCGCCCGCGCCGCCGACCAGGCTGTCATCGCCCAGGCCACCGTTCAGGATGTCATCGCCCGCGCTGCCCGTCAGGGTGTCGGCTGCGTTGGTGCCCGTCAGCCACAGGGCAGTGGCCGCTGTAGCGGCATCGACCGTCTGGTCGGCGAAAGCCAGGTGCTCGACGCCATGCAGGCGATCAAAGCCGTCTGCGCCGCTGACATAGAGACCGCCCGCGCCGTCGCCATAGACCGTGTAGTCGGCGCGCGCGCCTGCGAACCTGGCCGTGTCCGTTCCATCGCCGCCCACAAGGGCGTCATCGCCCAGGCCGCCGATCAGGATGTCGTCGCCCGCGTCGCCCGTCAGGGTGTCGGCGCTGGCCGTGCCCGTCAGCCACACGGCCGTCGCAGCGAAGGCCGCATCGACGCTGACGTCGCTGAAGCTCAGGTGTTCGACGGCCTGCAGGCGATCAGATCCGTCGGCGCCGCTGACATAGAAGCCGCCCGCGCCGTCGCCATAGATGACGTAGTCAGCACGCTGGCTGGCGAAACGCACGGTATCGACGCCGTCGCCGCCCACCAGGCTGTCATCGCCCAGGCCGCCGATCAGAACGTCATCGCCCGCGCCGCCGGTCAGGGTGTCGGCGCTGGCCGTACCCGTCAGCCAAAGACCGGTCGCCGCCGTTGCCGCATCCACCGTCTGGTCGGCGAAGGCCAGGCTCTCGATCTCTTGCAGGTGATCAAAGCCCTCGGCCCCGACCACATACAGACCGCCGACGCCGTCGCCATAGACCACATAGTCGGCGCGCTGGCCGGCAAAGCGGGCCGTATCCGCGCCGGTGCCGCCCACAAGGGCGTCATCGCCCAGGCCGCCCGTCAGCGCGTCATCGCCAGAACCGCCCGTCAGCGTGTCGGCTGCGTTCGTGCCAACAAGCCACAGCCCGCTAACGGCCGAGGCCAGAGCAACGGCGCCGTCGGCGAACCGCACGGTCTCGATCCCGACCAGGCTGTCGAGACCCTCAGCGGCGCTGTTCACATAGAAGCCGCCGAGGCCATCGCTATAGACCGTGTAGGCCGCGCGAGCGTCGGCATAGACAGCGACATCGAAGCCAAGGCCGCCGTCCAGGACGTCGTCGCCGCCGGCACCGGTCAGGATGTCATCGCCCGCGCCGCCCGTCAGGGTGTCGGCGCCGGCCGTGCCGGTCAGCAACAGGCCGGTGACGGCGTCGGCGATCGCGACCTCGCCATCAGCAAATTTCAGGTGCTCGATGGAGACCAACTGGTCATTGCCGTCGGTGCCCAGGGTGTCGCGCACGGAATAGCCGCCCGCCCCGTCCGAATAGACAGCGTAGCGCGAGCGCAGGCCATCATAGCCCGCCACATCGTCGCCGGCGCCGCCGTCGAGAAGATCATTCTCGCCCGCGCCGATCAGGATGTCGTCGCCGGCCCCGCCCGTCAGGGTCTGGGCCGCAGCGTCGCCGATCAGCCACTGCGCGGTGACGGCGTCAGCCACGGCGACCGTCTGGTCGGCGAAGCCCAAGGTCTCGATGCCGACCAGATGGTCGGTCCCGGCGCCGCCGTCGGCGGCGTCCTTGATGAAATAGTCGCCATTGGCACCCGCATAGACGGTGTAGCGCGCCCGATCACCGGCGTAGCGCGACTGGTCACTGCCAGCGCCGCCCTCGATCAGGTCATCGCCCGCACCGCCTGTCAGCACGTCGCCGCCAGCACCGCCGGTCAGGGTGTCAGCGGCCGTCGTTCCCGTCAGCCACAGGCCCGTCGCGGCCGTTGCCGCATCCACCGTCTGGTCGGCGAAGCGCAGGCTTTCGACGCCTTGCAGGTGATCAAAGCCCTCGGCACCGCTCACATAGAGACCACCGGCACCGTCGTCATAGACCGCGTAGTCGGCGCGTTGGCCCGCATAGGCCGCCGCGTCGGCACCGTCGCCGCCCACCAGGGTGTCGTCGCCGAGACCACCGGTCAGCACGTCGGACCCGACATCGCCGCTGAGGGTCTCGGCCGCAGCCGTGCCCGTCAGCCACAGACCGGTCGCCGCCGTTGCCGCATCCACCGTCTGGTCGGCGAAGGCCAGGCTTTCGACGCCCTGCAGGCGATCCAGCCCTTCGGGGCCCTGCACATAGAGACCGCCGACGCCGTCATCATAGACGGCGTAGTCGGCGCGCGCGCCGGCATAGACCGCCGTATCGGCACCATCGCCACCGACCAGGCTGTCATCGCCCAGGCCGCCGGTCAGAACGTCGCCGCCCGCCTCGCCGGTCAGGGTGTCGGCGCCAGCTGCGCCAGCCAGCCACAGGCCCGAAGCCAGGGCCGCCGGGTCAAGAGTCTGGTCGGCGAAGCGCAGCGCCTCGATCCCGGTCAGGCGATCCAGCCCCTCGGCGCCGCGCACCACAAAGCCGCCGACGCCATCGCCATAGACCGTGTAGTCGGTCGACTGACCGGCATAGACGGCCGTATCCTGGCCCGCGCCGCCGTTCAGAACGTCGTCGCCGCCCAGGCCGGTCAGGGTATCGGCGCCCGCGCCGCCTGCCAGGGTTTCAGCCGCCGCCGAGCCCGTCAGGGAGATCGGCAACACTGACGAGCCCAGGTCGAAGACGCCGTCCGTGAACTGTAGATATTCAACCGACGTCAGGCGGTCGGTGCCCTCGGCGCCGCTGACGAAGTAGCCGCCCCGGCCATCGCCGAGGATTACATAGTCGCCGGCCGGACCGGCATAGACCACCGTGTCGGTGCCCGCGCCGCCCTCGATCAGATCATCGCCCGCCAGACCGTTCAGGCGATCATCGCCCGCGCCGCCGGTCAGGGTGTCATCGCCGGTCGTACCGGTCAGCCACAGGCCCGTGGCCGTCGCGGCCGAATCGACATCGCCGTCGGCGAAGCGCAGCGTCTCGACTGCCAGCAGATGATCAAGACCATTGGCGCCGATGACATAGACGCCGCCCGCGCCGTCGCCCATCACCACATAGGCGGCGCGCTGGCCGGCATAGATCGCCGTATCGGCACCGGCCCCGCCGTCGATCAGGTCATCGCCCGCCGCGCCGGTCAGGACATCATTGCCCGCGCTGCCCGTCAGGGTATCCGCGTCGGCCGTGCCCACCAGCCACAAGCCGGTTGCCGCAGTCGCCAGGTCCAGGGTCTGGTCGGCGAAGCCGGCGCTCTCGACACCCTGAAGGTGGTCAAAACCTTCAGCGCCGCTGACATAGAAGCCGCCCGCGCCGTCGCCATAGATCGCATGATCAGCGGCCAGGCCCGAATAGAGCGCCGTATCCGCGCCCGCGCCGCCGCCGAGCAGATCGTCGCCCTGGGCGCCGGTCAGCAGGTCGTCGCCGGCATCGCCGGTCAGGGTGTCATCGCCGGCGCTACCCGTCAGCCAGAGACCGGTCGCCGTCGCTGCCGGATCCACAGGGCCATCCGAGAACAGCAGGGTCTCGACGCCGGTCACATGGTCCAGGCCCTCATCGGCACCGCTGGACAGATCGCGAACATAGTAGCCGCCGACCCCGTCAGAATAGACACCATAGGCCGAGCGAGGCCCGGCATAGACGGCCGTATCCAGGCCCGCGCCACCGTCGATCAGGTCATTGCCAGAGCCACCGCGCAGCAGATCGCCGCCGCCAAAGCCCAGCAGGGTGTCTGCGCCGGCCAGGCCCGCGAAGATATCGCCGCCCTCAGAGCCTTCCAGACTGTCTTCGAAGGCGCCGCCGTCAGCGATATTGCCGATAGCCAGGCTCTCGAGATCCGCAGTGATATCCGAGAACTTGCCCTTCTCGACCGCGAACACGTGATCATAGCCGTCGAGCACGATCGCGGGCTCACCCTCGACCGGAGGGGTGGCGACCCGGTTGTCGATCACATAGTAGCCGCCCAGGCCGCTACGATAGACCGAGTAGTCAGACGCCGCGCCCGAATAGACCGCGATATCGACGCCGTCGCCGCCATAGAGGGTGTCGTTTCCGCCACCGCCGAACAGGGTGTCGTGGCCATACGTGCCCGACAGGTTTTCGCCCTCGATGGTGCCGCCCCGGTAAGATCCCGGAGCGTCGGCCGCCGAGACGGTGCGATCGCTGAAACGGAAGGACTCGACATTGGTCACGTGGTCGAAGCCGTCGACCGAACTGGTGACCACATTGCCGATATAGAAGCCACCGGCGTCGTCGCCATAGATCGTGTAGGACGCGCGCTCGCCATAGTAGAAAGCGACGTCTTCGCCGTCGCCGCCGTCGATGGTGTCATTGCCCGCGCCGCCGACCAGGGTGTCAGCACCCGCGCCGCCAAGAACAAGGTCGTTGGCGCCATAGCCGAACACCATGTCGTCCTGGGCGCCGCCCGAGACGGTTTCTTCAAGCTTCGAGCCCTGGATGTAGAGCCCCGAGCTGATGTCGGCCAGGACGCCGGCCTGGTCGAGGAACTGGATCTGTTCGACCGCCGACAGGTGGTCTGCGCCGCCGGTCAGCTGGTGGCTGATGATGAAATAGCCGTCGTGGCCGTCGCTGAGCACCGAATAGTCGCCGCGCACGCCGGTGTAGACCACGGTGTCGACGCCGTTGCCGCCGAAGATATCGCCATTGCCGCCCAGCGACAGGTTGAAGCCCGCGCCACCGATGATGGTGTCATTGCCGGCACCGCCGAAGGCGCCCGTGCTGACTGTGGCATCGACCACCACGCCCGTAGACGGGTTGGCGATGGTGACGCCCGGGATCGAATAGGCCTTGATGAAGTCGATATCGAACGGGTTCGAGGCCAGGGCCGCGTCGTCAATCGGGTTGTTCGTGCCGCCGAAATTGCCGCCCAGCGCCAGGTTGACCAGCATGTACATCGGCTGGTGCAGATCGGCCGGGGTGGCGACGCGATAGACCTCAGCGCCGTCGATATACCAGACGATGAAACTGGCGTCCCAAAGCAGGCCGTAGGTGTGGAATTCGGTGGCCGCGCCCGCCGTATAGGCGATGTCGGCGGTCTTGCCGCCGGGGATGTTGATGTTGTGCAGCGTCAGATAGCTGCTGTTGGGATCGGCGCCCCGCGCCTCAAGAATATCGATCTCGGGCGGGTTGCTGCCGCTGGTGGGCAGCAGCCAGAAGGCGGGCCACGCCCCCGACGCCGCCGGCAACTTGGCCCGCATTTCGTAATAGCCATAGGTCTGGCTGAACGAGGCCTGGGTCGTCAGCAGGCCCGAGAGATAGTTGAAGTTATAGAGATCGGACTTCAGGGCCTCGGGCGTGACGCTGCCGGTAATGCTGAGCACGCCGTTGTTGATGGAGAACGGGTTCAGCCCCAGAGGCGCGTCGCTGGTGCCAGCATAGGCGGCGTCGACATACAGTTGCTGTTCGCCGGTGGCCTGCAGGGTGCGGCTGGTCAAAGGACCAGCGCCGCGATAGCCGTAGCTCGTCTGCCAGTTGCCGGTAACGCCGTCGGTCAGGCTGAGGCTGTCGAAATTGTCGTCGAACGCCAGGACAAGACCGCTACGGTCCAGTGACAGGCTGAAATTCTGGGCGGTGAAGGCTTCGATCGTGGTGTTGCGCAGCAGCACCTGGTCTGTGCCCGTAAGGGTCAGCAGCACGTCCGAACCGACCTGCTGCATGTGCGCCTTGACCGCGTCCAGCGAGGTCAGTTCCGAGCCCTGGATGCGCAGCTTGTCGCCGCCCGCGCCGGTGGTGAAGTCGGTGATCACGTCATAGCCCGAGCCCGGGCCAAACACGAACTCGTCGGCACCGCCGCCGCCGGTAAGGGTGTCATTGCCGGCCAGGCCGAACATCACCTGCGCATTGGCGTCACCGATGATGGAATTGGCCAGGGCATTGCCCACGCCGGTCAAACGCGCGCCGTTGCTGCCGGCCCCGAACATCCTCAGGTTTTCGACATTGTCGGCCAGAACGTGAGTGACCGTCGCGACGACCGTGTCCGTACCCTGGCCCGCCTGCTCGACGATCCGGACGTTGCTGTTAAGGATCACATAGGTGTCGTCGCCCAGGCCACCCGTCAGGGTGTCGATCCCGCTACCGCCGGTCAGGACGTTGCCCAGGTCGTTGCCGACGCCGTTGAAGGGGCCGGTGCCTGTGAAGGTCAGGTTTTCGAGGTTGGCCCCGAGCGTGTAGCTGGCCAGATTGGTGCGCACCGTATCGGCACCCTGCCCGGCCAGTTCGGTCACGACGTCGCTGACGCTGTCAACGATATAGACGTCGTTGCCCCTGCCGCCGACCAGGGTGTCGGCGCCCGCGCCGCCATCCAGGGTGTTGGCACCGTCATTGCCGACCAGGCGATTGGCCAGGGCGTTGCCGGTCAGGGACAGGTTGCTGACACCCGTGAGGGTCAGCTGCTCGACCTCGACGCCGGCCGCCAGGG
The DNA here is from genome assembly GCF_058681425.1 of Caulobacter sp. AVps18. Classification (NCBI taxonomy): domain Bacteria; kingdom Pseudomonadati; phylum Pseudomonadota; class Alphaproteobacteria; order Caulobacterales; family Caulobacteraceae; genus Caulobacter; species Caulobacter sp. AVps18. The sequence continues at coordinate 1,393,669 of NZ_CM178737.1, read as the reverse complement.
CGTAGCTGATCGAGGCGCGGATCTCGTCAAAGCCTTCGCCGGTCAGTTCCACGACCCGGTCGGCCGCGTTGTCGACGATATAGAGATCGGCACCCAGGCCGCCGGCCATGCTGTCTTCGCCGGCCCCGCCGTCGAGGGTATCGCCGCCACCCGCGCCAATCAGGCTGTCATTGCCTGCGGTGCCGGCCAGGGACGCGCCCTGGGCGGTCGCATTGGCCGAGACCACGCCGTCGGCGAAGGCCAGCCACTCGACCGAGGTCAGGGCATCGCTGCCGTCGCCGGTGAAACCCGCCAGGGTGTCGACCACCCGGAAGCCACCAGCGCCGTCCGGCGTAACCGTGTAGCGCCCGCGCGCGCCGCCATAGACCGCAGTGTCGTTGCCGGTCTGGCCATTGATCGAGTCGTTACCGGCTGAGCCGATCAGGGTGTCATCCCCAAGACCGCCCACGATCGTTCCCGCCGCCACCAGGGCGCGGGGATCAAAGACGCCGTCGGAGAACTGAAGAAACTCGACGCCGGTCAGACGATCGCGGCCCTCACTGCCGGCACCCAGCAGATTGTCTTCGACATAGTAGCCGCCCGCGCCGTCGGGGCGAACGGTGTAGCGCGAGGCCGGCCCGGCATAGAGGGCCACATCAAGGCCCGAGCCACCGGTCAGAGTGTCGTCGCCATCTCGGCCAATAAGGAGATTGGAACCACCGGTCGCTGTCAGGGCATCGGCACCCGCGCTACCGACCAGAGCGGTTCCGCCGACCAGACTTTCGACCGCATATTTGCCGTCGGAGAAGCCCAGGGTCTCGACGCCCGACACTTGATCGACGCCCGTATTACCCGACGTCGCGGAATCGCGGACGTAGTAGACCGCGCCGGCGCTGTAGATCGTGTAGCGCGACGCCGCGCCCACATAGATCGCGATGTCCAGGCCGTCGCCGCCCTCCAGCGTATCGGCCCCAAGGCCACCCACCAGCACGTCGTCGCCCGACGACCCGGTCAGGACGTCAGCCAAAGGACCGCCCACCCGCATCAGGCCTTGAACATAGTTCTGGACCTGGCCGCTCTGGTCGGCAAACTGCAGGGTCTCGATGGAGATCAGGTGGTCGCGACCCTCGACGCCGGTCTGGTCGTCGACATAGTAGCCGCCTACGCCGTCACTATAGACGTTGTAGCGCGAGGCTTCGCCGGCATAGGCGGCAATGTCGGCGCCGTCGCCGCCATTCAGCGTATCGTCGCCGCCGGCCCCGATCAGCAGGTCTTCGCCGGCCGTACCCGTCAGACCATCGGCGGCCGCGGTCGAAAGCAGCAAAAGCCCGGTCGCTGTCGCGGCCGGACCGAAGGTGCTGTCGGAGAATTGCAGAAACTCGACCGACGTCAGGTAGTCGCGGCCCTCATTGGCGGCGCCGGCCCGGTGATCGACCACATAGAAGCCGCCAGCACCGTCGCCATAGACGGCATAGTCCGCCCGCGCGCCGGTGTAGACAGCCAGGTCATCGCCCGCGCCGCCCTGAATCACATCATCGCCGCCCAGACCCCGGAACTCGTCGGCGGCCGAGCCGCCGATCAGGGTATCAGCGCCGCTCGAGCCCAGCAGGAACGCGCCCGTCGCGGCCTCGCCGATGGCCACCAGGCCGTCGGAAAACTGCAAGCGCTCGACGCCGATCAGGCGGTCATTGCCGTCGCTGCCCGGGACCTGCGTGTCGTGGACAAAGAAGCCGCCGACGCCGTCGGGGGTGACGACATAACGAGCGCGAACGCCGGCATAGACGGCCACGTCTTCGCCCAGGCCACCCTCAAGAGTATCGTCGCCCAAGCCACCGTTCAGGGTGTCGGCACCGTCAAGGCCCAGCAGAAGGTCAGCCGCTGCGCCACCGGTCAGGACGTTGGCCAGGGCGTTGCCCGTGCCGGTGAAGGCGCCGGAGCCCACATAGGTGACGGACTCGACCTCCGAGCCCAGGCCGTAGGTCGCGAGCGTGGTCCGGACAAGGTCGGTGCCGCCGCCGGCGGCCTCGACCACGACGTCGCTGACGCTGTCGACCAGAAACACATCATTGCCGGTGCCGCCGACCAGGGTGTCGTCGCCAAGACCGCCGTCCAGGGTGTCGTCGCCTGCGCCGCCGACCAGGGAGTCGGCGTTCACGCCGCCGGTGATCCTGTTGGCCAGAGTGTTCCCGGTCCCGGCGAAGGTCGCGCCGCCGGTATAGACCAGGGCCTCGACCTCGGCCCCGAGGGTATAGCTGGCAAGGGCGGTGCGGACGGTGTCGAAGCCGCCATTGGCGCTTTCAGTGACCCGGTCGCCGACATTGTCGACGATGAAAACGTCGTCGCCGCCGGCACCGGTGAGGGTATCGGCCCCCACGCCGCCATCCAGCGTATCAGCCCCCGCTCCACCAAACAGCCTGTCGGCGCCGACATTGCCGGTGACGAGGGTTCCCGCCGCATTGGCATACCCGGTGAAGGCGGCCGCGCCGCTATAAACCAGGGCCTCGACATTGGTCGCTGCGATGGCGCTGACCAGGGTGGTAATCTGGGTGTCGTAGCCTTCGCCCGCGACCTCGACGATCGAATCGCTGGCGCTGTCGACATAGTAGACGTCATTGCCCAGGCCGCCGATCAGGCGATCAGCGCCGGCACCGCCGTCCAGGGTGTCGTTGCCCGACGCGCCCGTGATGACATTGGCCAAGGCATTGCCGGTTCCGAAGAAGCCGCCCGTGCCGATGAAGGTCAGATTCTCGACATTGGCGGTGAGGCCGTAGGAGGCCAGGGTGGTCCTGACCAGATCGGTGCCTTCGCCAGCGTTCTCAATGACCAGGGTCGCAGCGTTGCGCACCACATAGGTGTCGTTGCCGGCCATGGCCTTCAGCGTATCGGCGCCGCCGCCGTCGTCGAGGGTGTTGATCGCGGAATTGCCCTCGATCAGCATGGCGCCCAGGTTGCCGGTCGCGTTCAGGCTGGCCGTACCCGTCAGGATGATGCGTTCGATCGAGGACCCGGCGGTGGCGGCCCAGGTCTTGGAGGTCTGAACGGTGTCGTAGCCCTCGCCAGCCGCTTCCACGACGGCGTCGCCAGCATTGTCAACGATATAGAGATCATCGCCCAGGCCACCGAGCAGCGAATCGGCACCCGCCCCGCCGTCCAGCGTTTCGTTGGCCGAAGTCCCCGTGAGGGTATCAACGCCAGCGGTGCCCACCAAATTGCTCATCTATATCCCCGCGGCCAGGAGCAAACTCCCAACCCAACTTCGGACAGACCGATCACTATCCGCTAGCCGCAGACAGCAAGCGTTATGCCATAGACATCAAACGCCTGACGACCTGAGTTCACGCTTTATAAACCAAAATACGCGCGAAGGGCGCATCGGATGCATTGGACGGACTTTGCCACAAACCCGGTACTCATTGGCCACAGACTCTCCTGAAAGGAGAGCGCCAGCCGGGTTGGAAAGGTCTATTCGCGCCGCATAAACTCAATCGAAAGTTTTCACCTGCCGCGCAACATGGTTCAAGGCTGATTAACCTTCCAGGCGAGCGTCGCGACAGGATTTCTGGCATGTGCGATTTTGGCACCTAAGCACCGTCAGCATTGCCCCAAACCAGGACAGCTCAAGGCTTTGCGACATGCGCAGTGTTCCAGCCTGGCACGCGACCTAACCGCGCAGGAAGCACGGGCGTCCCAAAACGGTCAGGCGCCGGCAAAGATCGCGGGCCGCATCGCGCGATGCAAAGCCACCGACCAGCAATCGATTATAAGTCTTGCCTCCAACAGCGGCCGTCTCGACCTGAGGCGACAGACCAGCAAGATCCAGACCACCGACCGCGCGCAGCTTGCCCCACTCCTGCAGCGCCTGCTGTGGCGTGGTGAAGGCTCCTAGCTGGACCCTTGCAGGGGTCACCTGGGCGGAAGACGGCGGCGTGGCGGCCGTCGGGCGCGCGGGCGCGGGCGCAGGCGCGGACACGACTGGAAGCTCTTTGGCCCCAACCTGCGAGGCCTTGGTGCCTCCCGGCGCGCAGGTGGCCTCGACCACGCGAGCCAGCAGGGTGTCTTCCGCAGCCGCCCGCCATTCGGCCCGCGGACCGATCCGCGCCAACGGCTCGCCGCCCCGCGGTTCGGCAAAGAGCACCAGTTCCTCGAGTTGGAAGCGTCGCGCCGTGCAGTCCACCCGGGCGGCGCCGTCGACCGCGCCGACGCCCATCCGCTCGGCATAGCTGGCGCGGGCACCCCGGTCGCGGAAGGAAACACGCCATTGGCCCGGCACCTCGCCGGGGGTCCGCTCGACCAGGCGCAGGACGCTATCGGCCGAAGCCACGGTGACGGGCGGAGCGGCGGCGATGGAAATCACCGAAAGAAACAGCGCCGGAAACATCCGAAACCCTACCGACATGAAGCGTCCGCCCCCCCGAGAAAGGGCTGACCTGGGGCTGAAATTCCATTGACGAGGCCGGGACTTCATCGCAATCCAAGGTTCATTCTGCGGGTCGACGTCGATCGGTTCCAAGCGGTTCGGAGTATCGGACATGAGCATCGTGTTGATCGCACTGGCCGCCGCTGCCAGCGGCGGGTTCAAACTGCCGCATTTGCCGCTGCCGCGTCTGCCCAAGACCATTGAAATACCGGACATGAGCCTAAGCGACGTCAAGGCCCGCCAGAAGCGCGTCGCAGGCTGGAACCTGGTCGTCTACAAGGATTCCTTCACCGGCGTCACGAGTTGCCGGCTTTACAAGTCGAGGATCGCCTACGAGAGCGGCAAGGTCGCCTTTCAGTTCTCGCCCTCGACCGACACATCGCGGGCCACCTACCGGATCGCGGGCGGCCCAGTCATGACGGCCGTGGCGCCCCTGGACACCTTCATGAACACCAACCTCGCCCGCCTGGAGAACCCCAGCCAGGGCCGAGTGGTCGTTCCCGCCGCCGATCTCGTTGGGGCCGCTGACGTGGCAATCCGCCCGCGCTATGCCCGCAAGGCCAGGACTTTCAAGCTCAAGGGCATGGACAAGGCATTAGCCCAGGCCGACGCCAAGGGTTGCCCACGCTAGACTTGGTCGAGGCTGAAACAGGGGGATCGCCATTGAGCGTCCAGCGGATCACCAATCTTCCCAACGGCGGCGGCGGCAATTCAGGTCGCGACGTCTGGTTCGCGATTGAAACGGAAGATGGCGTGCGCCAGGAACTTCAGATCTATCTGCACCAGTTAGACACCTTTATCCTTGGCCTGCGCCGCTTCGGGGCCAGTGCGGAGGATCTGCTCGAACAGAACTATCCCGGATCCAGCGGCGCGCTTGAGAAATACTCACCGACGGCCGTCGGCTTCAAGGCCAGGAAAGGCGACGACGGCACGATCAGCCTCTCGCTTCTTGATGAAATGGGCACGCCGGTGCGAGTCAATCTTCCGCCCAGCAGTATAAAGCCCCTCCTTATCGAGCTTTTGAAGGCTATCGGGTCAAAATAGTTAAGCTGTCATTCATTGTTATCGCTTTGTAAACGCGACTAACAGATTGTGCGACGGAACGCGGCCAGCGTCAGTTGCGGGCCATTTTTCAGGAGAAGTCATTGGCGGGCGTGGCGGGCGGTTCCCAGCAAATCAGTGGCGCCAAGTCCGAGCTGTCGGCGGCGCTGGGCGTCCTGCGCTCGGCCGTCTGGGGCGTCGGCCTGGCCAGCGGCCTGATCAATGTGCTGGCCCTGACCAGTTCGATCTTCATGCTGCAGGTGTATGACCGGGTCATTCCCAGCGGCAGCATCCCCACCCTGCTGGCACTGGCGTTGCTGGCGATCACGCTCTACGCCTTCCAGGGCGTGCTGGAAGTGGTCCGATCGCGCCTTCTGGTCCGCATCGGCGGAGCTCTGGACCAGAGCATCAGCGAGCGGATCTACGACATCCTGGCGCGCCTGCCGCTGCGCGCCAAGCTGGCCAATGATTCGGTCTCGCCCCTACGCGACCTCGACCAGATGCGCGGCTTTATCGCCGGGCCGGGCCTGACGGCCCTGTTCGACCTGCCCTGGATCCCGCTGTATCTGGGCATCTGTTTCATGTTCCACCCGCTCATCGGTATAGTCGCAACGATCGGGGCGCTCATCCTGATCGCGCTGACGGCCATGACCGAGTGGCTTTCCAAGACGCCCGTCGAGGAAGCCGCCCGCATGCTGGGCCGGCGTGGCCGCCTGGCGGAGGCCAGCCGTCGCAACGCCGAGGTGCTGCAGGCCATGGGCTTCCGCCATCGCCTGGGCAAACGCTGGGGCGACGCCAACACTGAGTACGGAGCCAAGCAGCAGCAGGTCAGCGACGTGGGCGGTAGCCTGTCGAGCGTTTCGCGCGTCCTGCGGGTTGTCTTGCAATCGGCGATGCTGGGCGTAGGGGCCTGGCTGGTCATTGAGCAGAAGGCCTCTGGCGGCGTGATGTTCGCCAGCTCGATCATGATGTCGCGCGCCCTGGCTCCGGTGGAGCTGTCCATCGCCAACTGGCGCGGCTTTGTCGCGGCCCGCGACGCCTGGCGCCGCCTGAGCGAGATGCTGGCCTTCATGCCGGCTCGCGCCGAGCAACTGGCCCTGCCCCTGCCCAACAAGACCCTGGCCGTGGCCAATGTCACCGTTGTCCCGCCCGGCGAAAAACGCGTGGTGGTGGACGGCGTCAACTTCAACCTGCTGGCCGGCCAGGGCCTGGGCGTCATCGGCCCCAGCGCCTCGGGCAAGTCGTCCCTGATCCGCGCCATCGTCGGCGTGTGGCAGCCTGTGCGCGGCGACGTGCGCCTGGACGGCGCCGAACTGGAAAGCTGGGACCCCGCCGTGCTGGGCGACGCCATCGGCTATCTTCCCCAGGACGTAGAACTGTTTGACGGCACGATCGCCGAAAACATCTGCCGCTTCCTGACCGACCCCGACCCGGCCAAGATCATCGAGGCAGCGCGCGCGGCCAATGTCCACGAACTGATTCTGCGGCTGTCCGACGGCTACGACACCCAGATCGGCGAAGGCGGCACGGCCCTGTCGGCCGGCCAGCGCCAGCGCATCGGCTTGGCCCGCGCATTGTTTGGCAACCCCTTCCTGGTGGTGCTGGACGAGCCAAACGCCAATCTCGACGCCGAAGGCGAAGAGGCCTTGAATATAGCCATTTCCGGTGTTCGAAAGCGTGGAGGCGTCGTGATCATCGTCGCCCACAGGCCTAATGTGCTGGCGACGATCGATGTCGTCCTGGTGATGCGCGACGGACGTCAGCAGGCCTTCGGGCCTCGCGATGAAATCCTCGCCCAACTGATGAAACCCGCCGCTCCGGCAAGAACGCCCCAATGACCGTCGCAAAGTCCACCGAACGCCCCTCGATCCGCAAGCATCTGCGGCTGATCGCGATCATGAGCGCAGTGCTCGTCTTCGTGATCGGCGGCTGGGCCGCCATGACCAAGGTGTCCGAAGCCGTCATCTCGCGCGGCTCGCTGGTCAATGCCAGCTACGTCAAGAAGATCCAGCACCCGACCGGCGGAACAGTGCGCGAAATCAAGGTCCAGGAGGGCCAGCCGGTCCAGGCCGGACAACTGCTGATCCGCCTCGACGACGTTCAGGTGCGCGCCGCCCTGGCCATCACCCGCAGCAACATCCTGCAACTGCGCGCCCGTCAGGCCCGGTTGTTGGCCGAGCAGGCCGCCGCCACCGGCGGCGCTATGCCCGCCAGCTTCATGGCCCAGGGCCACTCGCCCGAAATGGTCGCCCAGCTGGCCGAAGAGCGTCGCCTGATGGAGGCGCGCCGAGCCCTGCGCCAGCGCCAGAAGTCCCAACTGAGCGAGCAGGTGGCCGGCGAGTACCAGCAGGCCGAGGGCCTGAAGGCCGAGGGCCGCTCGCGCGAGAACCAGATGGGCCTGGTCAACGAAGAGCTGGCCGGCGTTCGCAAGCTCTACAAAGAAGGCTATGCGCCGATGAGCACGCTCAAGGCGCTGGAACGGCAGGCCGAGAACCTGGCGGGCGAGCGGGGCCAGTTCACCGCCCTGTCGGCCCAGGTCAGCAACAAGGTTGCCGAGCTGCGTCTTCAGGCCCTGCAGATCGACGCCCAGCACCTGTCCGAGGTGCTGACCGACCTGCGCGACGTTGAGGCCCGACTTCCCGAACTGATCGAGAAGGAAGCCGCCCAGGTCGACCAGCTGAATCGTCTGGAAATCCGCGCGCCGCAGGCCGGCATTGTCCACGAACTGGAAGCCCACACCATCGGCGGCGTGGTGGGCACCGGTGAGCCGATCATGCTGATCGTGCCGACCGACGACAGCCTGACGGTCGAAACCCAGGTCGCCCCGCAATACATCACCCAGCTTACGATCGGCCAGAAGGCCGGCGTGAAGTTTGTGGGTCTGGACCGCACCGTCCCCCAGGTCGAGGGTACGGTCAGCCGGATCGGTGCCGACCTGGTCGAAGATCGTCGCACCGGCGTCAGCTATTACGTGGTTCGCCTGGCCCTGCCCCGGTCCCAGGTTGCGCGACTGGGCAATGTGAAGCTGGTGCCCGGCATGCCGGTCGAGACCTATATCAAGACCGCCGACCGGACCGTGCTGTCCTATCTGATGAAGCCGCTGTCCGAGCAACTCAACCGCAGCTTCAGGGAGCGCTGATTGATGCGCCGCAAGCTGCTCGGCTCGCTCCTGAACCCGCTGGTAAGCGGCGGCGCCGGCCTGGCCCTGGTCCTGGCGGCTATGGGTGGCGCATCCCAGGCCGAGACCCTGGCCGACGCGGTCGGGGCGGCCTACGCCACCAACCCCAGCCTGGGGGCCGAACGGGCCCGCCAGCGCACCTTTGACGAAGACTATGTCCAGGCCCGCGCCACCTTCGGGCCGACGCTTGGCTTGACGGGTCAGATGAGTGACTCGTTCAAGCACATCGACGACAAGGACGAGCGCTCGCTTTATAATGACAAGAGCGACACCACGGAGTGGTCGCTTCGCCTGGACCAATCCCTTTACAATGGTGGGCGCTCCGGCGCGGCCGTCAATGCGGCCCGCGCCCAGATCCTGGCCGGCAGAGAGTATCTGCGGCTGGTCGAGAGCCAACTCATCTATGATGTCGTCTCGGCCTATTCGGCCGTTTTGCGCGACCAGGACCGGGTCAAGGTCTCGCGCGAGAACCTCGCCGCCCTGCAAGCCGAGCTGACCGAAGCCCGCGCCCGTTTCGACGTACGCCAGGTGACGCTGACCGATGTGGCCCAATCCGAGGGCCGACTGTTCGGCGCCCAGGCGCAACTGGCCTCCTATCAAGCGCAACTGGCAATCTCTGCGGGCCAGTATACCCGCGTGGTCGGCCATGCGCCTGGGCAGCTGGAACCGGTACCCGCCCTGCTGGATATGCCCGCGACCCTGGAAGAGGCATTCGAGGCCGCAGAGGCCGCCAACCCCGAACTTGGCCGCGCCAAATATGCCGAGCAGGTCTCACGGGCCCGTATCCAGCAAGCCAAGGGCGCGCTACGCCCGACCGTGACGGCCAATGTGCAGTATGGCTATGGCAATATCAGTTCGTATACCGGTGCCGGCACGGGCCTCACCGAAGCCCAGCGACGCACCGAACAATCGCTGGACTCGCTGTCCGCTAATGTCGTCGTCCGTATCCCGCTGTTCCAGAGCGGCAGCCTGACCTCGGCGGTCCGTCAAAGCATCGCCCAGAACGGCGTCGATGACATGACCATCGAACTGACCCGCCGCACCGCCTTGCAGAATGTGGTCCAGGCCTGGAACCAGCTCTATGCCGCCCGCAGCGGCCTGGCGGCGTTCGAGGCCCAGGCCCGCGTGTTCCTGCTGGCCTATGAGGGCGTGCGCCGCGAGGAGCCGTTCGGCCTTCGCAGCCGCATCGAAGTCCTGAACGCTGAACAGGAACTGCAGTCGGCTCAACTGCAGCTGGTCAATGCCCGCTATGACGAATATGTCGCCCGCGCCGCCCTGCTGGCGGCGACCGGCCGACTGAACGCCGCAAGCATCGACCCCAGGGCCAACGCCTATCAGCCCGACCTGTATCTGCGCAGCGTCCAGCGCAAGGGCGCTCTGCCGTGGACGACGCTGTTGCAGGGGATCGACAGCATCGGCCTCAAGCCCGTCACCAAACCGGCCCCGTCAGACCTGACGGATCTGCGTCCCGCCGCCGGCCCCATGGGCCTGCCGCTTCTGCCGACCCCGACCGCAGCCCAGGCCTCGGCCCCGCTGCCGTCGATCGCCATCCGGACGGCCAAGCCCTAACGACCGTGACTTCAGACAAGCGAAAGGCGCGCCCGGCGAATGCCGCACGCGCCAGACAGCTTTCTTGCAAGCCCTGCCCCTGCACACAGGGGGCAGCCGCAGGCGCGGGGCCTCAGCCCTCGAAATAGTCGCTCCAGCCAGGATGACGTTCGCCGCGAAGGCGCCGCCATATGCGGCGCAGCATCCTGCCGATGAACGGCCAGGTCGCGGCGCCCAGGAAATAGGTCAGTCCGAGAAGGGTTAGGAGCATCAAACGCTTTTGCCCTCGTGCAGTCGGCAGAAAGCCGATGTCGCCGTCACTTAAGGTCTAGACCCCAGAAGGTTGCAAATATCTTAGGGCTTCAAGCGCGCTTAATCGAGACGAAACGACGACACTATCGCGATCAGCGGCGCCATTCGCGCAGATCATGGGCGGGGCGGATTGTTCAACCCGCCCCGACAGGCCATGGACCGGCCTCAGACCACCCAGAAATCGCCCAGCGACAGGGCGGCCTTGTTGCCGATGACGGCGATCTGCACGCCATCCGTCGAAGCGCCGCCATTGGCGTCATAGAGGAGAGCGCCGGTGCCGGTGTTGTAGAGCAGGGCGGCTTGGCCGACTGCCGCCTGCGGCGCGGTTCCGCTGACGAAGGTCAGGTCCGCCAGGGTGGCCACGCCGAACGATGAAGCCTGCAGACTGATGTGATCGACGCCGGTCTGGAAATCGGTGATGCGGTCTACGCCCTGCCCCAGGTTCTCAAACCGGAAGACATCGGCTCCGCCGCCGCCCGTCATGACATCGGATCCGGCCTTGCCATTGAAGACATCGACCCCACCGCCGCCGATCAGGGTGTCGTTGGCTGCGCCGCCGGTGATGGCGGTGCCCTCGGCCCGGGCGTAACCGGTGAAGGCCAGGCTGCCATTATAGATCAGGGCTTCGACATTGGCCGCCGCCATGGCCTTGGTCAGGCTGGTGATCTGGGTGTCGTAACCACCGCCGGCAAACTCGACCACCGCGTCCCAGGCGTTGTCGACCACATAGGTGTCGTTGCCCAGGCCTCCGATAAGCCGGTCTGCGCCCAGGCCACCGTCCAGCGTATCGCCGCCGCCGCCGCCGGTGATCACATTGGCCAGGGCGTTGCCTGTGCCGGCGAAGCCCGAGAGCCCGGCATAGGTCAGGTTTTCGACATTGGCGGCCAGCACATGCGACAGAAGCGGCGTCTTGACCACATCATAGCCGCCACTCAGCGCCTCCATGACCACGTCACCCTTATTGTCGATGACATAGGTGTCGTTGCCCAGCCCGCCGATCAGGGTATCCGCGCCGGTCGAGCCCTCCAGCAGGTCGTTGCCCTTGGTCCCGTTCACCCGTTCGCCGGCTGCAGCCAGGGCATAGGCGCGAACATAGTCCACATCGAAAGTGGAGGCGGCCAGCGAGGCGGCGTCCGGCGTACCGGCCCAGGCGCCCACGGCCAGAGTCACCACCAGATACATCGGCACATTCATGTCGGCCGGCGTCGGCAGGCGATAGATCTCGGCCCCGTCCATGTACCAGACCAGATAGTCCTGATCCCACAGCAAGCCGTAGGTGTGGAACGAGGTCGCGGCGCCGGGCGTGTAGACCGATGAGGTGAGTTGCCCGTCCGGTAGGGAATTGTGGTGCAGGCTGGTGTTGTTGATCTCGGCCAGCTGCCCGCGCGCTTCGACGATGTCGATCTCGTTCTTGTCGCCCGGCTTGGTCGACAGCAGCCAGAAGCAGGGCCATGCGCCCTGGCCCGCCGGCAGCTTGGCGCTCATCTCGAAATAGCCATAGGTCTGGCTGAACGAGCTGACGCTGGAGATCATGCCCGACACATAGTCGAAGGTGTCGGTCGCCGTTGGCCACATGCCGGCCTTCTCGGCTGCGGTCGAGGCGCGAGCCTGGATCGAGAGCACGCCGTTATTGACCTCAAACGGGTCGATGCCCAGGGCGGCGTTGGTGCTGCCCTTGAATTCTGGTGCGACGAACATCTGCTCTTCGCCGGTGTAATAGCCGATGTAGTGACTGGCCTTGGTGCCGAAGCCGCCAAAGCCGAACTCGGGGGCCCAGGTTCCCGTCGAGGGATCGCCCAGGGTCTGGAGTCGCAGGGTGTTGAACTCGTCGGCGAAAGTCAGCCTGAACTGCCCCAGGTCGATCGGAAGCCTGAAATTGTCGGCCATAAAGCTGGAAACCGTCGTCGAGCGGAAGGTAACGGAATCGCTGGCCGACAGCGTCAGCACCACGTCCGCGCCGACCTGGGTCATGGCGGCCCGGACCTCTTCAAAGGTGTTCAGGCCGTAGCCCTGCAGGCGCACGGCATCGAGGCCGGAGCCGGAACCTGAGCCTGGCGTAAAGTCGGTGATGACATCATGGCCCGAGCCCGTGCCGAACACGAACATGTCCGACCCACCGCCACCGACCAGCACGTCATGGCCGCCGAGACCGGCGATGGTCTGGGCGTTGGCGTCGCCGACAATCAGATTGGCCTTGCTGTTGCCGAAGCCGGCATTGCCGGTCTTGGGCGTAAAGCCCCAGATATAGAGGTTCTCGACATGGTCGGGCAGCACGTAGTGAGTGGTAGTCTTGACGGTGTCGATGCCGCCGCCTGCAGCCTCGATCACAGTCGCGGCGCTATTCTGGACTATATAGGTGTCGTCGCCCATCCCGCCGACCAGGGTGTCGATCCCCGCTGAAGCCTGAAAGGCGTCAGCCTTGATCCCGCCGACCAGGTAGTCGCTGGCGGTAGTGCCCAGCACCAGAACCAGAGGTCCCGTGCTTTGCGCAATGATCGCGCCTGCATAGTCACGGTACACCGTGGCAACCATGGATAAATCCTCCACATTGGAACGCCAGGTAAGGTACGCCGGCCGCAATCAATGTGCGCATTTACGACGATAAACAATATTCGTACACGCCATTGCCGCCAAAATTAGAGACATGCGTCAAACTAGCGCAATTTATAGTCAAGCTTCAGACGCTTTATACTGCCGCAATGGAGCCAACAAATTGACATATATTCAAAACGAAGGGGGCCATGGCGCGAAGTCGCTTGCCATGGTCGGCCTCCGGACTTGATGTTCGGCTTCGCGCACGCGCGTCGAGACGCCCGCGATCTTCAGGGAAGCGCGGGCCACCAGCTCAACCCATAGGCGGCCCAGAGTCGGCCCAGAGGCGACGACGGCGAAGAATCGAGCGCAGCGCGTCAAAGGCGACGCAATATCCGCCGCTCAGGCAGATTCTAGGTCGCGCCGGTGACATTCTCGGACGGGGATGGACGTCACGTGACTATGTTACGGCAATATAGTTACCAATTCGCCCCACTGGAGAATCCCGCCTCCCGCAACGGTTTTACGCGTTAAGGTGTATCCGGGAACTGCTCCAGCAGAATGTCCACAGTCTGTTACTTCGCGGCGCCGCAATCGCAAGACCGTTAGTCACAAGATTACTATAGTTAACCAGTAACCTATATCTGCCTTTGCGAGGTCCAATATGGCTGTATTCTACGGCACGACAAAGGCAGATTACCTCGCGGGCGGCCCCGAGGACGACATTTATTATGTCGATCACAGCGGCGATCAGGTTTTTGAAATCCCCGGCAATGGTTACGACATTGTTTACGTGTCGACATCTTGGGTTGCGACCAGCAACTCGGCGATAGAACGCGTTGTGATGAATGCGGCGGGCAACTTCAACCTCAGGGGCAACGCCCTGGCCATGGAGCTGGTCGGCAACAGCGGAATCAACACGCTGGATGACGGCGGCGGCGCATCCACTCTGCGCGGCGGAGCCGGCAACGACACCTACATCGTCAGCAATGCCGGAACGATCGTATTCGAGGCAGCGGGGTCCGACTACGACTCTGTCAGAACCAGCCTCAACACCTACATCCTGCCCGACTATGTCGAGACCCTGACCTTTACCGGGACCGGCGCGTTCAACGCCACGGGCAACGCCCAGGTCAATGCGCTGACCGGCGGAGCCGGGGCCGATACCCTGGATGGCGGACTGGGGTCAGACCGACTGGTCGGCGGCCTGGGCGACGACACCTATGTCACCGACAACGTCAGCGACACGGTCGTCGAGAATGCCGGCGAGGGCTACGATACCCAGCTGACCACCGCGACCAACGTCAAGGCTGGCGCCAATGTCGAGGCCCTGACCTATATCGGCTCCGCGGCTTTCACAGGCCTGGCCAACAGCACGGGTACGATCGTTACCGGCGGCAGCAGCGCTGACACACTGCTGGGCTCGACTGCGTCCGACACGCTGGTCGGCGGTCTGGGCAATGACAATCTGACCGGCAATGGCGGCAACGACTATCTGGACGGCGGTGCCGGCTTCGACAAGGCGATCTATGCCGGGGTTCGCGCCCGCTATGTCGTGACACCGGATGGCTCGGGTGGCTTTTACGTCACCGATACCCTAGCGGGCGGCGACGGAGTCGATCGCCTGGTGGGCATCGAGGCGCTGGGCTTCAGCGACAGCCAGTCGACACCCGATGTCATGGCGCAAGGCGCGCTACTGACCGGCGACGCCAACGCCAACACCATCATCGGAGCTCAAGGCGCCGATACCCTGGACGGCGCGGCCGGAGCCGACTCCCTGACGGGCGGCGCGGGTAATGACGTCTATTTCGTCGACAACCTGGGCGATGTGATCGTCGAGCAGGCCGGTGCCGGCTTCGACACAGTGCGCAGCAGCATCACCTACAACCTCGACACTGGGCCCAATCTCGAAGCATTGGTGCTGCTGGGCGTCGCCAACATCAACGGCACGGGTAACAGCGTTGCCAACAGCCTGACGGGTAACGGCGGAAACAACTGGCTCGACGGCGGCGCGGGGGCAGACACCCTGACCGGCGGCCTGGGCGACGACACCTATGTCACCGACAACGCTGGCGACATCGTCGTTGAAAACGCTGGCGAGGGCTACGACACCCAACTGACCACCCTGACCAACGTCAAGGCCGCCGCCAATGTCGAGGCCCTGACCTTTATCGGTGCCGGGGCCTTTACGGGCACGGCCAGCAGCACCGGCACCATCGTCACCGGGGGCAGCGGGGCGGACACCCTGCTGGGTGCGACCGCGTCCGATACGCTGGTCGGCGGCCAGGGCGATGACAATCTTACCGGCAATGGCGGCAACGACTATCTGGACGGCGGCACCGGCGTCGACACGGCGATCTATGCCGGGGCCCGCGCCCGCTATGTGGTGACACCGGATGGTTCAGGCGGCTTCTACGTCACCGATACCCTGGCCGGCGGCGACGGTGTCGATCGCCTGGTGGGCATTGAGACGCTGAGCTTCAGCGACGGCCTGTCGACGCCCGACGCCCTGGCGCAAGGCGCGCTGCTGACGGGCGACGCCAACGCCAATACGATCATCGGAGCCCAGGGGGCCGACACCCTGGACGGCGCGGCCGGAGCCGACTCCCTGACGGGCGGCGCGGGCAACGACGTCTATCTCGTCGACAATGTGGGCGATGTGATCGTCGAGCAGGCCGGGGCCGGCTTCGACACGGTGCGCTCCACCATCAGCTTCAACCTGAACACGGTCTCCAATATCGAAGCGCTGGTGCTACTGGGCATCGCCAACGTCAACGGTACGGGTAACAGCGTCGCAAACAGCCTGACGGGCAACGACGGAAACAACTCACTCGACGGCGGCGCAGGAGCAGACACCCTGACCGGCGGCCGGGGCAACGACATCTACGTGGTCGACAACGCCGGAGACACCATCGTCGAGCTGGCTGGCGGTGGCGTCGACACCGTTCGCACCACCTTGCTGACCTATTCACTGGCCGACACGCTGGAAAACCTGACCTTCGTCGGTTCGGGCCCGTTCCACGGCTACGGCAACGCTTTGGCCAACGTCCTGACCGCAGGGTCCAGCGCCGATACGCTGGAAGGCGGAGCCGGTAACGACACCTATGTGATCGTCAACGCCAAGACCAGGATCGTCGAGGCCGCAGGCGCGGGCATCGACGGCGTGGTCGCCACCGTCAGCCACCAGCTGGCCGACAATATCGAGACCCTGCGTCTCTTCGGCACCGGCCCCAACGGCGCGCGCCTGACCGGCGTGGGCAACAACCTGGCCAACACCCTGACGGGCGACATCAACGCCCAGGTCCTGATCGGGGGCGGCGGCGCTGATACCCTGACCGGCGGTGGCGGCGTGGACGAGTTTGTCGTTGCGCCCGGCTCGGGCCAGGATGTGATCACCGACTTCACCGCGGGCACCGGCGGCGACAAGGTACGGGTCCAGATTCCCGGCTTCATCGATCTGGCGACCATCAAGGCGAACATGAGCCAGGTCGGTGCCGACGTGCTGCTGGACCTGACCAACGGCGACTCGGTGCTGTTCCGCAATGTGACGGTGGACGCGTTCACCGCAGACAACTTCCGCGTCACGCTGGACACCACAGACCTGACCCTGGCGTTCGCCGACGAGTTCAACACCCTGTCGCTGACCAATGGTGAGACAGGCGTCTGGCAGACGACCTATGGCTATCGCGGTGCCGGGCCGATCAGCAGCCACACCCTGCAGGCCACCGGCGAAAAGCAGTTTTATGTCGACGCCGCCTATGGCGGCTCGGGCGACACGCCCCTGGGCCTGGATCCTTTCTCGCTCGACAGCGGCGTGCTGACGATCCGCGCCTCGCGCACCACTGAGGCCCAGAAGGCATTGCTGTACGGCGCCGACTATGTCAGCGGCCTGCTCACCACCCAGACCTCCTTCGCCCAGACCTATGGCTATTTCGAGATGCGCGCCAAGCTGCCGGATGCCGGCGGCGCCTGGCCGGCCTTCTGGCTGTTGCCCACCAGCGGCAACAACCCGCCCGAGGCCGACATCCTGGAGACCAAGGGCGGCGATCCCAACAACACCTTCCTGACGCTGCACAACGCCTCCCTGCCAGGCAAGTCCGTCAGCGATGTGTCCTTCACGGCCAATGCGGCGACCGAGTTCCACACCTATGGCCTGCGCTGGGATGCCAGCTTCCTGATCTGGTACATCGACGGCGGCGAGGTCTTCCGCGCACCGACCCCGGCAGACATGAACCAGCCGATGTACATGCTGGTCAATCTGGCCGTCGGCGGCACCTTCGGCGGTGTCGTCAATGATGCGGCCCTGGCGGCCACCGGCTACCAGATCGACTATGTCCGGGCCTATGCCATCGACGGCGTGACGATCAGCGACCCTGTCGCCGGACTGCTGATCGACGGCACGGCCACCACCACACTGGTCGGCGGACAGGGCGACGACACCATCATGGGCGGCGTCGGCGCGACCCTGGCCTTCGGCGTCAACAGCGATTACTACGCCCGCCTGGGCCATGATCAGGTGGTCTATAGCGGCCTGCGCGAGCAGTACTCGGTTTTTGTCGACGGCCACGGCGGCTATTTCGTCGTCGACAAGGCGGGCATGGGCGGCGCCGACCACCTTTCCGCTGTCGAGGAGATCGTCTTCTCCGACTCCCGGCACACTGCAGCGGAGCTCAGCCAGGGCATTTACCTGCAGGGATCGCGCTTCTCGGAACTGCACAAGAGCGGCGCGGGCGATGACCTGGTCATTTCGTACGGCGGCAACGACACCCTCATGGGTGAGGCCGGGTCCGACACGCTCGCCGGCGGCACCGGCAATGACGACATGGACGGCGGCGACGGCGAAGATACGGTCATCTTCTACAATCCGCGCAGCCAGTACGCGATCTATGACGACGGCTTCGGCGGACTGAACATCGTCGATCTGGCCGATGGCCTGCCCGACGGCTTCGACCATCTGACCAATGTCGAATTCCTGAAATTCTCGGACAGGACTGTCGAGGCGGCGGTCGCCACGGGGATCTATGTCAAGGGCACGGACGCTTCTGAGGAGCTTTACGGCACCTATGGCTATGACACCCTGCGCGGCGGGCTGGGCGACGACACCCTGCATGGCGGCGACGCATTCGACACCGCCGTGTTCGATGGCCCGCGCAGCAACTATCTGGTGCTCAGCGACGGCGGCTCTTCCTACTTCGTGATCGACCTGGTCAATGGCGAGGGCATGGACCGGCTGTTCGACAACGAAGCCCTCCAGTTTGCAGACCAGACCCTCGCCGTGGCGTCAGCCTCAACCGGCGTCCGCGCTGTCGCGACCGATGAGGCCGACACCATTGAGGGCAGCGCCGGCGGCGACCAGATGTTTGGCCTTCTGGGCGATGACGTCGCCCAGGGTGGGGCCGGCGACGACACCTTCACCGGGGGCGGGGGCGCCGATACGTTCAACGCCGGCGAAGGCGTGGACACCGCTGCCTATGCCGGTCCTCTCAGCCGCTATGAAATCTGGGCGGAAGGTGCGGTGTTCCGGGTTCGTGACCTGGAAGGCACCGAGGGCCTGGACACCCTGGTCGACGTCGAGCAGCTGAAGTTTGCCGACCAGACGGTCGCGGCGGCCGATGTCGCGCGGGGCGTTTCTATCGTCGGCAATTCCAGTAACCAGACCCTGACCGGCTCGGCGGGAGCCGATACGCTGAACGGCGGCAGCGGACGCGACCGGATGGTCGGTCTGACCGGCCACGACCAGTACCGGGTCGACAACAGCCGCGACGTGGTCGTGGAAGCCCTCGGCGAAGGCGATGACACCGTCGTCACCACGGTCTCCTGGACGGCGACCCCGGGCTCCTACATCGAGCATCTGGCGGCCAATCCCGGCACCACCACCATCCACCTGACCGGCAACAGCTTTGCCATGGAGCTGATCGGCAACAGCGGGGTCAACAATCTCTATGATGGCGGCGCAGCCACCACGATGCGCGGCGGCAATGGCAAGGATACCTACTATGTCAGCAACGCCGACGCCCTGGTGGTCGAGGCGCTGAACGAGGGCTTCGACACGGTCATGACCGCCCTGTCAGGCTATACCTTGACCGAGAATGTGGAGTCCCTGCGCTTCACCGGCACGGGAAACTTCCTGGGTATCGGCAACGATCTGGCCAACTCGCTCCAGGGCGGAGCCGGCAACGACACCCTGATCGGCGGGGCCGGAGCCGACACCCTGATCGGCAGCACCGGTGAGGACGTCTTCGGCTTCACCAGCGTCTCGGACGGCGTGGACCGCATCAGCGACTTCTCGGTCGTGTCGGACCACATCGGCCTGCTGGCCTCGGCCTTCGGCGTTTCGACCGTCGCCGATTTCAACTTCGTCCGCAGCGCCGCCCCCGTGGCCACGGATGATCGGCCGACCCTGCTGTACAACACCAGCACCGGGGCGCTTTATTTTGACGCACCTGGTGACGCTGGCCCCGTGCAACTGGCAGTCCTCGCGAACGCGCCGGGCCTGACGCACGCAGATATCCTTCTGCTCTGATCCATACGGCGGATAGGCCTCAAGCCTGTCCGCCGCCCGCCGCGCCCAGCAGCCGGCTGCAGTTCCAGCTCCCACAAGACAGCCTATAGCCTTGTCGCAGAAGGCAAATTGGCGACGCTGCTCACTCATCCGGGCCGTCAGGCCCGGCGATCTCTCACGCCTTCCGCATCAAGAATAGCCGGTACGGTTAAGCTGCAGAAACCACGATTAGCCTCAGAGTGTAACAATATAATACATAGAATACCGGCGATATTGATGTAATAGGCAAATTAACCACTCAATAACCAACAATAGATTTGAACGACATAATGTCGCGCTGCATTTCTATTAGCCCAACATTATCCATTGAACGCCATCTTAGCAGTAACGGCCGACCCCACGGCCTTGCAACCACATGGCTCGCACGATGGATTATTTCAATTCTACTGGCGCCCTCGCACCGCAATCCGGAGGATCCAAGCGCACCTATACTGGAACAGCGGCGGCCGACAATTTCGTCGGAACAGACCTGAACGAAGCTTTCATCGGTAATCTGGGGAGCGATACCTTGGCCGGCGGGGCCGGCGACGACATCTATGTCGTCCAGAACAGCGCCACAAAGGTCATCGAGGCGGCCAATGCCGGGATCGACACCGTAAAGGTGACGATGGACTATGTGCTCCCCGAGAATGTGGAGAACCTGGTCATGTACGGCCAGGGCTCGCGCAGCGGCTTCACTGGCCTGGGAAATGCGCTCAACAATCTGATCATCGGCGACGCCAACCGCCAGACCATAAACGGCCTGAAGGGCGACGACGTTCTGGTCGGCAACGGTGGCTCCGACACCTTCGTCTTCGGACGGGGCGACGGACGCGACGTTATCGTCGACTTCACGGCCGGTGTGGGAACCGGTTCGGACACCCTTCGCATCCAGGACTTCGGCCTGACGACCTTCGAGCAGGTCAAGTCGGCCATGAGCCAGGTCGGCGCCGACGTCGTCCTGTCACTTGGGACCGGAGACGCCGTCACCTTCCGCAACACCACCATCAACGCCTTCACCAGCGACAACTTCAAGCTGGCGCTTGATTTCAGCAAGCTGACCCTGACCTTCGAGGACCAGTTCAACACCCTGAGCGTCCAGACCATGGGTCAGGCCGGCACGGGCGTTTGGGCCACCGAATACGGCTTCGCCGGCTGGGGCTCAAAGGTCAGCCACTATATCGGGGACTCGACCGGCGAAGATCAGATCTATGTCGATCCCACCTATGCGGGCACGGGCACGACGGCCCTGGGCATCAATCCCTTTTCGCTGAACAACGGCGTCCTGACCATCACTGCGACCGCCAACACGGCCGAGCAGAAGGCAGCGCTCTATGGCCTGGAGTTCTCCTCGGGCCTGCTGACCACGCGCACCTCGTTCCAGCAGACCTACGGCTATTTCGAGATGCGCGCCATGATGCCCACGGGCACCGGCGCCTGGCCCGCCTTCTGGCTGTTCTCACCGGCCGGCACCCAGGAACTCGATATCTTCGAGGTGATCAGCGAGAAGCCCAACCAGATCAATATGACGGTACATGACAAGTCGTACTCGACCGGCATGGTCGGCGGCTCGTCCTATCTGACCGACAGCCAGACCGCCTTCCACACCTATGGCCTGATGTGGACCGCCGAAACCCTGACCTACTATATCGACGGCGTAGCCGTGTATTCGCTGGCGACCCCGGCCAACATGCACGGGCCTATGTACATCCTGCTGAACCAGGCTGTCGGCGGCTGGGCGTCGACGCCAGATCCGGCCAACATGCCAAGCGGCTTCCAGGTCGACTATGTGCGCGCCTACAGCATCACCGAAACCTCGGCGGTCCCCAAGCCGCCGGTCATCGACGGTGCGTCGTCGGGCGCTGGAACGGCGGAGCCCGGCGTCACCATCAGCACGGGCTCGGCCACCTATACCCTGACCGCGACCGACAACCATCTGGCCTATACCGGAGCTGGAGCCTTCAAGGGCAATGGCAATGATCTGGCCAACAAGATCAGCGGCGGCACGGGCAACGACGTGCTGGATGGCGGCAAGGGTATCGACACCCTGACCGGCGGCGCGGGCAACGACACCTATATCGTCGACAGCACCTCGGACGTGGTGGTGGAGGCCGCAAACGGCGGCCACGACCTGGTGAGGTCCACAGCCTCGGCCTATGCCCTCGGCGCCAACATCGAGAACCTGACCTTCACCGGAACGGGCGCCTTTTCGGGCTGGGGCAACAGCCTGTCCAACGTCATCACCGGCGGGACCGGCAATGACACCCTTGACGGGGGACTTGGAGCCGATCGGCTGGTCGGTGGTATGGGCGACGACACCTACTATGTCGACAGCGCCAGCGACGCCGTGGTCGAACTGGCCGGTGGGGGCTACGATACCCAGATCACTGCCCTGACCAGCGCCAAGGCTGCGCTCAATGTCGAAGCCCTGAAGTACAGCGGCGCCCTGGCCTTCACCGGCTTCGCCGGCGCCTCGGGCACGGCGATTACCGGCGGGATCGGCGCCGACACCCTGTTTGGCGCAGCCGGCGCCGACGTCCTGAACGGCGGGGCCGGGACCGACCTGATGAACGGCGGGGCAGGCAACGACATCTTTGTTGTCGACAACGCCGGCGATCGGGTGATCGAAGCCGCCGGCGGCGGGAACGATACGGTGCGCACCACGCTGTCCGGCTACACGCTCCCCAATGAAGTCGAGGCCCTGGCCTATACAGGCTCGATGGTCTTCACCGGAACCGGCAACGCTCTGGCCAACCAACTGACTGGCGGTGCCAATGCAGATACGCTTTCGGGTGCCGGCGGGGCGGACACCCTTGACGGCGGGCTGGGCACGGATCGCCTACTCGGCGGCGCAGGCGACGATGTCTATCTGCTGGACAATGTCGGCGACGTCGTCGTCGAGGCGGCCAATGAAGGGATCGACACCATCCGCACCGCCCTGGGAACATTCTCCCTCGGCGCGAATATCGAGAACCTGATCTATACCGGTGCCAGCAGCCTGAAGGCGACGGGCAATGCACTGGCCAACCAGATCGTTGGCGGGGTCGGCAACAATGTGCTCGACGGCGGCGCGGGCGCCGACACCCTGACCGGTGGCGTCGGCAGCGACACCTATCTGGTGGACAACATCGGCGACGTGGTGATCGAGGCCGCGAACGGCGGTTATGACCAGGTCAGAGCCACGGCGTCCGCCTACGTCCTGGGCGACAATATCGAGAACCTGACCTTCCTGGGAACTGGTGGTTTTGCCGGCACGGGTAACGCCCTGACCAATGTCATCACGGGCGGAACAGGGAACGACACCCTGAACGGCGGGGCTGGCGGCGACCGCCTGGTCGGCGGGGCCGGCGACGATCTCTATATCCTCGACAGTACGGGCGACGTGGTCGTGGAGCTGGCTGGCGAGGGGTACGACACCCAGGTCACCAGCGCCTCCAGCGCCATAGCTGCGGCCAATATCGAAGCCTTGACCTATAGCGGATCCGCCGCTTTTGCCGGCTATGCCAACGCCGGCGGAACGGCGATTACGGGCGGCGGGGGGATCGACACCCTGGTCGGCGGCGCCGGTTCTGATGTGCTGATCGGCGGTGCGGGCGCAGACGTCCTGTCGGGCGGTGCGGGAGCGGACATTTTCCGCTTCGACTCGATCGGCCAGGGCGTGGACAGGATTTCCGACTTCCAGGTCGGGGTCGACCACTTCGCCCTGAAGGCCACAGCCTTCGGCGTCGCCACCCTGTCTGATCTGTCCTTCGTCAGCGGCATCGCGCCCCAGGCCGTCGATAGCCACGCCACGCTGCTTTACGACACCAGCACCGGGGGGCTCTTTTTCGACGCCACAGGCGGCGACGGTGCCGACAAGGTGCAGATCGCCACCTTGAGCAACAAGGCCGCTGTCAGTCTGAGCGATTTCTGGCTGGTCTAGGGTTCGGGTCTAAGGGCTTGAAGCGGTCGGGGCGGGTTCCTCCAGGAACCCGCCCCGATTTGCATCAATACGAACCCTCGCGGAGCAGAACCGCAGGAAGGGTCTTGAGCAGGATATAGCAGTAGAGCGAGAACGACTTGCGCTTGGCGTACAGCACGTCCAGCGCCACGCGGCGGCGGTAGGAGACGTTGTTGCGACCACTGACCTGCCACAGGCCGGTCACGCCCGGGAGGACCGAGCAGTAGCGCGGGAAAGCGCGACCATAGCGAACCACCTCGGAGTCCACGATCGGGCGCGGCCCGACCAGGCTCATCTCGCCGCGCAAGACGTTCAGAAGCTGGGGCAGTTCGTCGAGGCTGGATTTGCGCAGGAAGGCACCCAGTGGGGTGATGCGGGGATCGTTGCGCAGCTTGTGGTCAGCGGCCCATTCGCGACGCGCATTCTCGTCGCGCGCCAGCAGTGCGGCCAGACGTTCGTTGGAATCAACGACCATGCTGCGGAATTTCAGACAGCGGAACTTCTCGCCGTGGCGACCGATCCGCACGTGACCGAACATGATCGGCCCACCATCCTGAAGCTTGATCGCCACAGCGACCAGAAGCATCAGCGGGGCCAGGAACACCAGAGCCACAGTCGCGATCATCAAGTCCACCACCGTGGATAGCTCGACCTTCATCCTCTTGGATGGAACCTTCGTATTCGTTCCCATAGCCGTCACGAGTTTACCGGCATCAATGGGTGTTTCAATCCCGTACATGACTGAACCCCTCCAAGATCTGTTTCAACCAAATCACACCTAGCAAACTCTGTGCCGCTCGCTTTGGAACGGTCCGCCTGTCGTTCACGCGGCGCTTCAACGCACAACGCCCGAACGTAGAATGCGCGCCAGATCGAACGACGTTATTCGCTCTCACTCGCACAAGGCACCGCCTGAGCCAAGTACCAGGCCCAGAGGTATGTTGGGCCCGCGCGCGAGCCGGGCGAATTCATTGCCCAAAATTCTACAACAGGTTGCGCCCAAACATGGTGAAAGCAGCGTTTACAACCAGTCGCACGACGCCCCTGAACAAAACGCCCAGCGCCGGCAAATATTACTTCCAATAAACCATGCCCGGTAGAACTTTGAACAGCCTTTAAATTTACATTGGCGGGGAAGAAGGAGACTCGCTTATGGCTCAGCCAAAATTTAAGGCGGACATGATCACTCCGCGCGCGAACGATACGTTCATTCGCCCCGCGGCTGCAGCCGACGCACCGCAGTCCAGTCCCGCCCGGATGTTGCAGGACAGCATCGTCACCGCCTTCAATGACGACCACACCCGTTGGTCCGCACGCCGCTCGGCGGCCTTTGTCGTCACCTTCAACCTCGTCGCCTGGAGCGCTATAGCCACCGGCGTATCGCGCCTGCTGACCTAGGGCCCCACAGCCTCGCACAACGCCATGCGAGACATCTAAAAGGGCTCTAAATCAAACATTTAGAGCGGTATAGCCGCCAAAACCGCTCACACTTTTGGCTCTCTCGCGTTCGGCTTTCCCAGGCCGGCCCCCATTGAAATTCAGCAAGACAGGGGCCCTAGCGGCCCCTGTTTTCGTTTGCGACCAACCCCTGCTCCACCCTTTTCCCATAATGACACGCCCGGTTGACGGGTCTGTGACACGGACTTGTCGGGTCAGATTGGCCGAAAAAAGGGCGGGGGCCCTAAAGC
The DNA here is from genome assembly GCF_058681425.1 of Caulobacter sp. AVps18. Classification (NCBI taxonomy): domain Bacteria; kingdom Pseudomonadati; phylum Pseudomonadota; class Alphaproteobacteria; order Caulobacterales; family Caulobacteraceae; genus Caulobacter; species Caulobacter sp. AVps18. Next base: position 1,368,493 of record NZ_CM178737.1, on the reverse strand, counting down.
CCCCGCCCCTGGTCGTTTCATAGAGCTGAAAAAGCCTAGAGCCCTTTCCGACCTGATGGCTTCATCAAGGTCGGGCAAAAAGGGCTCTAAATCAAAAATTTTAGAGCATTTTTCGATCCGATAACCGTTTCACACTTATCGGAAAATGCTCTAGAATAGCCGTTCCTTGATCCGGATCGTGTCACCCGGCGCCACGGGGATCGAGCTGTTCAGCGGGTATTCCTTGTCCGCGCTTTCCTCGCCATGGCGGACGATCACCTTGCGGGTGTTGGCCCGATAGGTGAAGCCGTTGGCCATGGCCACAGCGTTCATCACGGTCAGCCCATTGGCGTAGGGATACTCGCCAGGCTTGTTGACCTCGCCCAGGATGTAGAACGGCCGATAGGTCGAGACCTCAACGCTGACGCGTGGATCCTTCAGATAGCCACCGCGCAGGGCGTTGGAGATGCTGGCCTGCAGTTCGCTGGGCGTCAGGCCCATGGCCTTGATCTCGCCGATCAGCGGCAAAGCGATGGTGCCGGCGCCCGAAACCTCGAAATCACCCGACAGCGATTCCTCGCCATAGGTGATCAGGCGAATCTTGTCGCCCGCGCCGAGGCGATAGCTGCCCGTAACGGCCGAGGCCATCTGACCCTGTGCCTGCGCCTGAACGGCGGTCGGCGTCATGACCATCACGGGCGCAGCGACCAAAGCGGCCAGGCCCAGTCCGAGAGTCACGATTGGCTTCAACGACAAGAACATTCATGTCCCCCTGTTTCATTCGTGGACGGCGCAGTCATCATGAGGCGACCAAGACGCAGACACGATCATTTATAGGCCCAAGGCCGTTTCATGACCTATAACGCATAATATCAGCCGGGAACTGAACGGAAGCTGAATTCGCTTCACACCGCAGAACTCATCACGATGTTTCGTCATTTCAGGGCCAACTTGCGCTAGAGCTCGACATCGTCCGGCGGAGCCGCAACCGGGCCGCCGACAGAAACCTGGAGCAGTTCACGCTGCGTGGCTTGCAGTCGCAAGGCGGTCAGCACCCCGGTCGCGAACGCGCCCGTGTCGATGCCGATCTTGTTGCTTTGCAGTTCCACGTCGCTGATCGGCGTGTGGCCGTGCACCACCACGCTATTGTCCAGCCAGGGTTTGCGCAGGAAGTCGTCACGGATCCACAGCAGATCGTCTTCCGTCTGCTCCTCGATCGGACGACCAGGACGCAGACCGGCGTGGACAAAGATGTAGTCGCCAAACACCAGCAGGGTCTTGAGACCGCGCAGGAAGGTCAGATGCGCGGCCGGCAGGACGGCCGCCAGTTGGTTGCGGATCTGCGTAAGGTCGGCCTGGGGCGGATTTCGAGGCACTGTAACACCGTAGGAGGCCAGCGCCTCGATCCCGCCGTGCGACAGCCACGGCGCCCCTGCGATCGGGTCATTCAGAAAGGCCAGCAGCGCCTGTTCGTGATTGCCCTTCAACGGACGCAGCGTCAGGCCGGTCGAGGTCTCGAAATTGAGGATGGCGTCGATGACGCCGGCCGAGGCGGGACCCCGGTCAATATAATCGCCAAGCAGGACAACCAGGCCGCGCTGGCGCGGCACGCACCGGGCATGGTCGTTGCGGATCGCCTCGATCAGCATGTTGAACAAGTCGAGGCGCCCATGGATGTCGCCGACGGCATAGACCACCCAGCCCGAGGGGATCGCCGAGTCCTTGGTCATCTTGGGCCGCTTGAACAGGTCTAGCAGCGCCATGTCGAAAGTCCTCCGGTCGGCATCGTCGCCTGAGGGCGTCGCGTTTGGATGCTCCGCCTACTGACGGTCCACCCTCGGCTGTCATGCGCCGCGAGCAGGCGCTGGGGGCGGACAGCGGACGGACGCGATACGGGCGTCCGTCCGGCAGGAATCCGCTAGTTGTTGGTGTAGTAGCTCTTGTACGAACCATAATAGTAGCCGGCGTCGCCATAGCCCGAACGGGCCTGCTCGCGCACATTGACCTGCGTCAGGGCCACGCCCGTGACGCGGGCACCGACTGACTGCAGCAGGCGCAGGCCGTTCAGCACCGCATTGCGGTGAGTGTGGCGCCAGCGGGTCAGATACAGCACGCCGTCGCTCTTGGGCGCCAGGATCCGGGTGTCGGCGATGGCCAGCACCGGGGCCGTGTCGAGCAGCACATAGCGGAAGCGCTGGCGCAGGGCCTCGATCAGTTCATCCATGGCAGCCGAGCCGAACAGATCCTGCACGACGGGGTCACCCTTGGCGATGGGCAGGAACACGGCGCTGGTCAGATCGTCGCGCATCAGGCAGCGATCCAGCGGCACCTTGCCGGAAAGCGCTTCCAGCAGGCCGACAGTCGGCTCGTGCTGCGACACGCGGTGCAGGTTGCGGCGGCGCAGGTCGCAGTCGACCACGACCACCGAGTCCCCGGCCAGGGCCATGGTCCGCGCCAGGCAGACACTGGTCGTGGTCTTGCCTTCGCGGGGCAGCGACGAGGTGATGGTGATCACCCGCGACCCTTCGCCCGGGACAGTGGCCATCAACGAGGTGCGCAGGTTGCGGAAACCTTCGGCGAAAGCCGACAGCGGCTTGTCGACGATGTAGCGGGTCGGCGAAGCCTTGCGGCCCGCCTCGCTGCCGATGGTGGAAGACAGCAGCGGCAGCGAACCCAAGTTGGGCAGTTCCAGGCGCTGTTCGATATCCGACGAGGTCGAGAAGCCGGTGTCGAGCAGTTCCAGAATGATCAGCAGCGCCAGGCCCGCCACGATAGCGGCCATAAAGCCCAGCAGCAGGATCACCGGAACATTGGGCGAGCTGGGAACCGATGGTGCCTTGGCGCGCGACAGGACCCGGGCGTCCGATTGTTCAATGCCCTGCTGGGCGGTCGTCTGCTTGAAGCGGTCGAGGAACGATTGATACAGCGTGCGGACCGACTCGGCGTTGCGTTCAAGCTCGTTGAGGCGGACCGAGGCGGCGTTATTCGAAGCCAGAGTGCCGCGCGAGCGACCCAGGCTGGCCTCAAGCGAGCTGACCTGCCCCTGGGCGGCCTGGGCCTTGGCCTGCAGGTTGGAGATGATCCGGCGGATTTCGGCCTGGATCTGGGTGTCGATGTCGTTCAGCTGGGCCTGGGCCTTCTGGAGCGCCGGATAGCGCGGGCCATAGCGGCCCTGCATCTCGGCGACTTCGCGGCTGATCTCGGCGCGCTGGCTGCGCAGCTGCTGCACGACCGGCGAGTCAAGCGCACCACCGACGTCGTCACCCGACGAACCGCGCGCCAGCTGGGCGCGGGCGGTGTTGTACTGCGAGGCCTGGGCAGCCGCTTCGGCGCGGGATTCGGCCAGGCGGGTGTTGAGGTTGGAGATTTCCTGCTCGGTGAGCGTATTGCCCTCGGCGCTCAGCAGGCCATTGGCGGCCTTGTACTGCTGCACCTGGGCCTCGGCCTGTTCGACCTGCGCACGCAGGCCATTGAGGCGCTTGTCCAGCCATTCGCTGGCGCCGCTGGTCGCCTTGAACTTGCTGTCCAGCTGTTCAAAGACATAGCGGTCGGCGAAGGCGTTGGCGATGCGCGCGGCCATTTCGGGGCGCTCGGAGGCGAACTCGATATTGATCACATAGGTCAGGCCAGAACGGCTGACCTTGAGATGGCGCAGGACGTTGTCGACCACCAGCTCGTGCTCGCGCTGCTTGTCGTCAGCGCTGGCCGGAGCCTTTTCGGTCTTGCCCAACAGACCATTCAGCGAAGCCATCATCCCGGGCTTGCGCAGGCGGGCGTTGAACTCGGGATCGCGGTCCAGGCCCTGCTCGCTGACCACCTTCTCGGCGAGGGCGCGCGAGCGCAGCACCTCGACCTCGGTATCGACGACGCTGGTGTCGGCCGTCAGGCTCGACATCACCTGCTGCATGTCCAGGACGTTCTGCTTGCGCGAGTCCAGCATGACCTGGGCGTTCGAGGTGTATTGCGGCGTGGCCTGCAGAGTCAGCAGGATGGCCAGGCCGAACACCACCAGGGCGGCGGCCCAGAAGGCCCTCGCCCGACGGCGGAACATCGCCAGGTACCGACGAAGATCGATCTTCGGCAGACCGATCTCGTTGTTCGAGTCGTTGATACCGGCCTTGGGCGTTCGAGCGTCCATACTCAGATCCTCAGTTCAATCGCCGCTATTGAGTGCTGGTTCGCGTCGAACAGCTCAATTTACGAGTTCTCAATCAGAGCGCGTTGGCGCTAAGCTAGGCCGGCTCTGGTTAGCGAGACGTTAGAGACGTTAGAATTTGTAGGTCGTCGTCAGATAGAAGCGGTCGGAAGAGAAGTCGGTGCCCTGCTCGGAGCCCGACGAAGCCTGCTTGATCCACTCATAACCGCCCTCCAGTCCTACAGACCGATTAAGAAGGTAGTTTACGCCTAGGCCAGCCGAAGGGCGCTTGTCCTTGCGGTTTATAGCGCCCTTGAAGTCGTTCTCCTGGTATCCAACACGGCCGTTGAGCAGGATGTTGCGCCTGAACTCATAGTCGGCGCGAAGTTGGCCCGAAGTGAGCAGGAAACCGGCAGCCCCGGCGAAATCGGTCTCCTCAATGCTCTGGGCGGCGGTGGCGGAGATCGTCAGCAGCGGCATCGGGAAATATTCGACCTTGCCGCGAACCGAGGCACCATTGACGTCTTTGAATGCCGAAGAGTCATAGGTCTGGCGTGAATAGCCAACGGCCAAATCGCCCCGGATCAGGCTGGTGAGGTCAAAGCTGGCACCGAACGACACATCGACACCCTGCGAGTCGCGCGAATCCAGCCCGGCTCCGCTCTTGTAGTTGCGTACATTGCCCGCGGCGGCGACGAACACCGAGGTGGCGCCGCTGATCGCATATTCGGCGCGGCCGCCCAGGGTGGTGCTAACCCGGTCGCGATCCGGGCCGACAACCTTGCCGCCACCGATGGCGTCGACGCTGGCATAGTCGACGTCGCGCACATCAAGCGCGGTGCTGACCCGCACGCGGCTGAAATCCTTGACGCCCCCGAAATACACCTTGCCGACCTTGTAGCGCACAGGTTCGGCCGCGCTGGCCGGTGCCGAAACAGAGGTGCGCGGCTCGGTGGCCTGCTCATAGGAAGCGCCGCCCTGAAGCGACGATCCACGACTGGCGTCAAAGCGGCCATTTGCGCCCAGCGCCCAGTCGACAGCGTCTTCACGCGGGTGGTCCAGATAGCTGCGGCTGTCGAGTCGCGCGAAGGCCGACACGGCATGCAGAGCCCAGTCACTCTCGAGCAGTACGGCGGGCCGCACACTGATGATGGCGTCCGCCTGCTCAATCGCCTTGGCGAAAATGTTGTCGTCGCTGGTGACGCCCAACGACACGGTCGGCCGCACCATCAGGCTCTGCCAGCGCAGCCCCCTGGCGTCCCATTCGGGCCTTGGCCGCTGCACCACGCCGACATTGCGGCCTCGCGCGAACAGTCCCGTCCGGTCGCCCATGGCCACACCGAAGTCGGCCGTCTGGTCGCCGGGAACGCGATAGGCCTGCGCCTGGGCGCCGGAGGCCAGAGTCGCCAGCGCGAGGGCGGACACACACCCCAACAAACCTGATCGCATCAACAGACCCTATCGTTTGTCGCGCAACAGACTGCGCATCTTGTTATCCTTGATACCCTATCAAGGACGGACTTCAATCCTCAGGCGTCCAGCCATGCTTGTTTGCCGGCCCGCAAAGGTGTTCGTGCAGCATTTCTGTCGCTAAATTGCTAATATTCGTTAACGAAGCGCGTCGGAAGTTCAATTTTAACTCCCACTGCGCAATCTCTTCGTGCATCCGCACCGGAGGCCTCCTAGTAGGGTCTCGACCTTTCACAAGGAGATCGACTTGCGCGTAGTGATGATCGGCACGGGCTATGTCGGACTGGTGTCCGGGGCGTGTTTCGCGGACTTTGGTCACGTGGTGACTTGCGTGGACAAGGATCCGAGCAAGATCGAGCGGCTGGAGCGGGGCGAGATCCCGATCTTCGAACCGGGGCTGGATGATCTGGTGGCGCGCAATGTGCGCGAGGGCCGCCTGTCCTTCACGCTCGAAGGCGCAGCCGCCATCAAGGAAGCCGACGCGGTGTTCATCGCCGTGGGCACCCCCACCCGGCGCGGCGACGGCCATGCCGACCTGTCCTATGTCTATGCCGCCGCCGAAGAGATCGCCGGCCTGATCGAGGGCTTCACCGTCATCGTCACCAAGTCGACCGTGCCGGTCGGCACCGGCGACGAGGTCGAGGCCATCACCAAGCGCGTGCGCCCCGACGCCCAGTTCGCCGTGGTCTCCAACCCCGAGTTCCTGCGCGAAGGCGCCGCCATCGAGGACTTCAAGCGTCCCGACCGCGTGGTCGTCGGCACCGAGGACGAGCGCGCCCAGGCGGTGATGCGCGAGCTCTATCGCCCGCTGAGCCTGAACGAGACGCCGATCGTCTTCACCGGCCGTCGCACCAGCGAGCTGATCAAGTACGCCGCCAACGCCTTCCTCGCCATGAAGATCACCTTCATCAACGAGATGGCCGACCTGTGCGAAAAGGTCGGGGCCGACGTGCAGCAGGTGGCCAAGGGCATCGGCCTGGACAAGCGCATCGGCGGCAAGTTCCTCAATGCCGGTCCCGGCTATGGCGGCTCGTGCTTCCCCAAGGACACCATCGCTCTGGTCAAGACCGCCCAGGACTATGGTGCCCCGACCCGGCTGATCGAGGCCACGGTCGAGATCAATGACGCCCGCAAGAAGGCCATGGCCACCAAGGTCGCCGCCGCCCTGGGCTCGCAGGATCTGTCGGGCAAGACCGTCGGTGTGCTGGGCGTGACCTTCAAGCCCAATACCGACGACATGCGCGACGCCCCCAGCCTGGACATCCTGCCGGCCCTGCAGGCCATGGGCGCCAGCGTCCAGGCCTTCGACCCCGAAGGCGGCCACGAGGCGGTCAAGATGCTGCCGGGCGTGACCTTCGCCGCCGGCCCCTATGAGGCCGCCGAAGGTGCTGACGTCCTGCTGATCCTCACCGAATGGGACCAGTTCCGGGCGCTCGACCTGGAGCGCCTCAAGTCCGCCCTCAAGGCCCCCGTCGTCGTCGACCTGCGCAATGTCTACAAGCCCGCCGACATGGTCCGCGCCGGATTCACCTATACCTCCATCGGGCGCGCATGATCGCCTCCGGGCCCGTCATCGTTACCGGCGCCGCCGGCTTCATCGGCATGCACGTGGTCGAGCGACTGCTGGATCGCGGCGAGGTGGTCGTAGGGATCGATGTCTTCAACGACTATTACGACCCCCGCCTGAAGGCTGCGCGCGCTGCGCGGCTGGAGGGCCGACCGGGCTTTTCGATGGTCCGTCTGGACATTGCCGAGCACGAGACCCTGCTGGAGCTGGTCAAGACCAGCGGCGCCAAGCGGATCGTGCATCTCGCCGCCCAGGCGGGCGTTCGCTACTCCATCGACAATCCCTTCGCCTATGAGCGCTCCAACCTGGCCGGCCATCTGGCCGTGCTGGAGGCCTGCCGTCATGCGGGCGTCGAGAGCCTCGTCTATGCCTCGTCCAGCAGCGTCTATGGCGACCGGCCGATCATGGGCGGTGGTTTCAAGGAGACGGATCCGGTGGACGCCCCGGTGTCGCTGTATGCCGCTACCAAGCGGTCGTGTGAGCTGATCAGCGCCAGCTATGTGCGGCTGTATGGCTTTCCACAGGCGGGCCTGCGGTTCTTCACGGTCTATGGTCCGTGGGGCCGGCCCGACATGGCCTACTACGACTTTACCCAGAAGATCCTCAGGGGCGAGGCCATCGAGGTCTATGGCGAGGGCAAGATGGCCCGCGACTTCACCTTTGTGGACGATATCGTCGATGGGATCATTGGAGTGCTCGACAATCCGCCGGCCCAGGGCGGCCACGAAATCTATAACATCGGCGGTAGCAGCCCGGTCGGTCTGATGGAGATGATCACGACGCTGGAGCGGGCCATAGGCCGTGAAGCGGTGAAGATCATGCGCCCGATGCAGCCGGGGGACGTAACTGCCACCTACGCCGACATTTCGAAACTAACCGCTCTGACCGGCTACAAGGCCAAGGTGGCGCTGGACGAGGGCCTGGCCCGCTTCGCCGCCTGGTGGCCGACCTTCCACAAGAGCTGATCCGCCCTGCAACGCCATCCCCCGTTCCGGGGACGTGCCGCGCCCGGGTCCTGCCTCCAGGATGACCGGACTTGGCCGGGCGGTTGCTCCAGACCACATTCCCGGCGACGCCGGGCGGGGGCTCTGGCAGACTCCTCGCTGACCCTGACCCTGACCTTGCCTACGACGGGACGACCATGACCGACCGCACACCGATCCTAGTCGCCGGCGGCGCAGGCTATATCGGATCCCACACCTGCCTGAGGCTGCACGAGGCCGGCTTCCTGCCGATCGTCTACGACAATCTCAGCAATGGCTGGGAGTCGTTCGTCCAGTGGGGACCGCTGGAGGTGGGCGACATCAATGACGCCGCCCGGCTGGACGCGGTTTTGGCCAAACACAAGCCGGCCGCCATCATCCACTTCGCCGCCTTCATCGAGGTCGGCTTTTCGGTCGCCGAGCCGGGCGCCTTCTACGCCAACAATGTGGGCGGTACGATCACCCTGGTCGAGGCCGCCCGCCGCGCCGGAATCGACAAGCTGGTCTTCTCCTCGACCTGCGCCACCTATGGCGCGCCGGTCTATGTACCGATGGACGAGAAGCACCCGCAGGCGCCGCTCAATCCCTATGGCCGCAGCAAGCTGATGGTCGAGCAGATCCTTGCCGACCTGGACCAGTACAAGGCCTTCCGGTCAGTCGTGCTGCGCTATTTCAACGCCGCCGGCGCCGATCCCGAGGGCCGCATCGGCGAGAAGCACGAGCCCGAAACCCACGCCATCCCGCTGGCCATCGCCGCCGCGCGCGGCGAGCGCGACGCCTTCACCCTGTTCGGCAGCGACTACGACACCCGCGATGGCACCTGCGTGCGCGACTATATCCACGTGCTCGACCTGGCCGACGCCCACGTGCTGGCGCTGAAATGGCTGCTGAACGGCGGCGAAAGCACGGCCTTCAACCTCGGCACCGGTGAGGGCACCACGGTGCGCGAACTGGTCGGGGCGATCGAGCGGCGCTCCAATACGCCCTTCCCGTTGATCCCGGCTGAACGGCGGGCCGGGGATGCCCCCAGCCTGGTGGCCAATAACGACAAGGCGCGGATCGGCCTGGGCTGGTCGCCTCGCTACGACCTGCAACAGATCATCGATCACGCCTGGGCCTGGCATGCCAATGGGGCCCTGACGCTGAAGCGCTGACGGAAGCCGACGCCTGCGACACCTTGTCGTGCATGGTGAACCAAGTCTGAATGGGCCGTTAAGGGTCTGTCCGCACTTGCGAGTCTAGACTGCCGGGATCAACACCAAGGTTAGTCCCATGGCTTCTTTCACCCTTCGCCCCTCAGATCGCTCGCAGTTCGACTCGTTGCTCGGCGAGCTGAACACCCAGTTCCCGGCCGCCCACGTGGAAGCCGCGCACAACGATATCTGGGGATCCTATCGCCTGGACGTGTCGTGCGATGCGCCGCTCGAAGGCGATCTGGTCGCCTGGGTCGGCAAGCACGCCGGCTGCCCGCGCACCTGAAACTGCTGACCGGCGGCTACTGGCTGGCCCAGAGGATCCGCGCGATCCAGGCCACCTCGCCCCGGTCGAGCACGCGATCCTCATAGTCGCGGTTGAGGGATGACAGTTCGATGGTCCGGGCCGTGACCCGGGCCAGTTCCTTGGCCATCACCTCGCCGGCGTTGGTTTTGACCACGACGCGGTCGCCCCGGCGCGGTTCGATCGACGGCGAAACCAGGATCCGGTCGCCGTCGCGAAACACCGGGACCATCGAGTCTCCCGAAATCTCCAGCGCATAGACGCCGTCTTCCTGCAGACCGGGAAAGGCGATCTCGTCCCAGCCCTGCCCGGCAGGAAAACCCGCGTCGTCGAAAAAGCCGTCTGACCCCGCCTGAGCGAAGCCCAGCAGCGGCACGCCCCGCGCCACGGGGCGCTTGGCGTTTTCGGTCAGGGCGGCAAACTCGGAAAAGCCCACGCCCGTTGCTTCCAGAACCTTGGCGAGGCTCTCGGTGGAGGGCCAGCGTGGCCGCGCCTCAGCGTCGGCCGACATCCGCTTGGAGCGATTGAAGCTGGTTGGGTCCAGGCCCGCCATCCTGGCCATGGCCGATGGGCTCATGTCGAAACGCTTGGCCAGCGCGTCAATCGCGGTCCAGATTTCGGTGTGAGAGAGGGCCGTCATGGCGTGGAGTCCAGCGGGTGGCAGGCCACAGGAAAATAAGCCTCACCACTAGGAATGTAAACCTAAGCAATTCCTGAAGCTTGACGTTTACGTAAACGTTGACGTCAACGGAGGCCGGGGTTACGGTGATCAACGATAATAAAGCGGCCCAGCCGCGTAGCTGGGCCATTCCTCCTGGGAGGTTACATGTTGGCTGATCTGCGTCGCCCCGAGCGCACCTTCACCATTCGACAATTGTGCAACGAATTCAAAGCCACGCCCCGCGCGCTGCGCTTCTATGAAGACAAGGGTCTGCTGTGCCCGGCCCGGGAAGGCCTCAACCGCGTCTATTCCCACAAGGACCGCGTCCGCCTGCAGCTGATCCTGCGCGGCAAGCGGGTGGGCCTGTCGCTGTCAGAAATCCGCGAACTGTTGGACCTCTATGACGAGAACGACGACGGCGCAGCCCAGATGGCACGCTCGCTCAAGAAGTTCCGCGAACGCGCCCTGGCGCTGGAGCAACAGCGCGAGGACATCGACGGTGCCCTGATCGAGCTGCACCAGGCCTGCGCCCGCCTCGAGAAACGCCTCACCGAAATCCGCCCCGACCTGCTGCCCCGTGCCGCCGACTACGACCAGGTGCTGCGCGCCCGGCTGGACGGTCACGCCGACGCTGCATTGGGCAAGTAAGACACCTGCGCGGTGTGCCGTCGGGTTTCCCGATAGCGAGCCGCGCCGGCTTCATCCTCCACGAGCCTCTCTCTTCCAGGACCTTCCATGACCTACCAGGCGCCCGTTCGCGATCACGTCTTCATCCTGCGCGACATGCTGAATATCGATCAGCATGGCCAGCTGCCGGCCTTCGCCGACGCCTCGTTCGACACCGTCGAACAGATCCTGGAAGCCGCCGCCCAGTTCACCGGCGAGGTCCTGGCTCCGTTGAACACCGTCGGCGACAAGACCGGCTGCGTGCTGAACAAGGACACCAACGAGGTCACCACGCCTCCGGGATTCAAGGAAGCCTACAAGCAGCTGTGCGAGGGCGGCTGGACGGGACTGGGCTCCGACCCCGCCTATGGCGGCCAGGGTCTGCCGCATGTCGTCAACCTGGCCTTCAGCGAGATGTCGAGCTCGGCCAACATGGCGTTCTCGATGTATCCGGGCCTGGCCCACGGCGCCTATTCGGCCATCCACACCGGCGGCACCGACGAACAGAAAGAGCTGTACCTGCCCAAGATGGTGACCGGCGAATGGACCGGCACCATGAACCTGACCGAGCCGCACTGCGGCACCGACCTCGGTTTGCTGCGCACCAAGGCGGTTCCGCAGGCTGACGGCACGTACCGCATCACCGGCCAGAAGATCTGGATCAGCGCCGGCGAGCATGACATGGCCGACAACATCGTCCACCTGGTTCTGGCCCGCATCGAAGGTGCCCCGGCCGGCGTCAAGGGCATCAGCCTGTTCATCGTGCCCAAGTTCCTGCCGAAGGAAGACGGCAGCGTCGGCGAGCGCAATGTCGGCGCCAAGTGCGTGGGCCTTGAAGAGAAGATGGGCATCCACGGCAACGCCACCTGCGTGATGCAGTATGAAGACGCCAAGGGCTGGCTGATCGGCGGCGAGAACGCCGGCCTGAAGATCATGTTCGTGATGATGAACGAGGCCCGCCTGGGCGTCGGCATGCAGGGCGTGGCCCAGGGCGAGGCCGCCTATCAGGCCGCCGTTGCCTTCGCCAAGGATCGCCTGCAGGGCCGCTCGCTGACCGGCCCCAAGAACGCCGACGGCCCGGCCGATCCGATCATCGTCCATCCGGACGTGCGTCGCATGCTGCTGGAGAGCAAGGCCCTAATCGAAGGCGGTCGCGCCTTTCTGTTCTGGACCGCCCTGCACGGCGACCTGGCCCATGCCCACCCCGACGAGAAGGTGCGCGAAAAGGCCGAGGACTATATGGGCCTGATGACCCCGGTGCTGAAAGGCTACCTGACCGACAAGGGCTTCAAGATCTGCTCCGACGCGGTGCAGGTGCACGGCGGCAGCGGCTTTACCGAGCACTTCCCGGTCAGCCAGTTCATGCGCGATTGCCGCATCGCCCTGATCTATGAGGGCACCAACGGCATCCAGGCCCTGGATCTGGTCGGCCGCAAGCTGGCCTCCAAGGGCGGCCGCGCGGTGATGACCTTCTTCCAGGAAATCGACCAGTTCATCGGCGAGAACGACAGCGATGCGGCGCTGAAGCCGTTCGTCACGGCCCTGGCCGAGGTGAAGGCCCAGCTGCAGGACGGCACGATGTGGCTGATGCAGAACGGCCTGCAGAACCCCGACAATGCCGGCGCGGCCTCGACCGACTACATGCACCTCTTCGGCCTGACGGGCCTGGCCTATATGTGGGCCCTGCAGGTCAAGGCGGCCCAGGCCAAGATCGCGGCCGGCTCGTCCGACCCGTTCTATTCGACCAAGGTCGTCACGGCGCAATATTTCATCGAGCGCATCTTGCCTGACGCAGGGGCGCATCTGACCAAACTCAAGACGGGTTCGGCGACCCTGATGGCGCTGCCCGCGGAGGCTTTCTGATCATGAGCGTGCTCGACGTCGCAAAACCGGCTTTCATGGCTGAGGAAGACATCGCGATCTTTGAAGACGCGGTGGGCAAGTTCTTCGACGAGCACGCGCCTGAAGCGACGGTCGCCCAGTGGCGCAAGAACCACTGCGTCGACCGTTCAATGTGGACCAAGGCAGGAGAGGCCGGCTTGCTGGGCCTCTCCACGCCGGAAGAATATGGCGGGGCCGGCGGCGACTATCGCCACGAGGTCGTGCTGATGGAACAGCTGGGCCTGAAGGGCGTCGACGGCTTCGGCATCAGCCTGCACAACGCGATCATCATGCCCTACTTCGTCCACTACGGGACCGAGGAGCAGAAGCGTCGCTGGTTGCCCAGGCTGGCGACTGGCGAACTGGTCGGCGCCATCGCCATGACCGAGCCCGGCGCGGGGTCGGACCTCCAGGGCATCAGGACGACGGCCAAGAAGGTCGGCAATCAGTATGTCATCAACGGTTCGAAGACCTTCATCACCAATGGCCAGACCGCCAATCTGATCATCGTGGTCGCCAAGACCGACGTGGACGCCGGCGCGCGCGGCACGTCCCTGATCATTGTCGAGACCGATGGCGCGGAAGGCTTCGAGCGCGGCCGCAACCTCGACAAGCTGGGCCAGGAAGCTCAGGACACGTCGGAACTGTTCTTCAACGACGTCAAGGTTCCGACCGAGAACCTGCTGGGCACGGACGAAGGCCGGGGCTTCTTCCAGCTGATGGGCCAGCTGCCCCAGGAGCGGCTGAACATCGCCGTCCAGGGCATGGCCACCATCGAGCGGGCCCTTGAGCTGACCATCGCCTATGTCAAGGAGCGCAAGGCGTTCGGCAAGGCGATCATCGACTTCCAGAACACCCAGTTCGTGCTGGCCGAGTGCAAGACCGAGGCGACTGTCGCCCGTGTCTTCACCAATCACTGCATCGAGCAGCATCTGGCCGGCAAGCTGGACGCCTCGACCGCCTCGATGGCCAAGTACTGGGTCAGCGACCTGGAGAACAAGATCGTCGACCGCTGCCTGCAGCTGTTCGGCGGCTATGGCTTCATGAACGAATATCCGATCGCCCGGATGTACCGCGACAGCCGCGTCCAGCGGATCTATGGCGGCACCAACGAGGTGATGAAGATCCTGATCGCGAGGACCCTGTGATCCTGACGCTCGCCCTTTTGGCCCAGGCCGCTACGGCGGCCTCCAAGCCCCCCGCGCCCGACGCGCGCGCCGCCGTGGTCTGCGTTCGCGCGGCCCCCGGCGGTCGCCGGCCCCTGAGCTTCAACGGAACCCTGGTGGGCAAGCGTCCGCAGCCGGGAGCCTTCAAGCTGCCGCTGACGCCGGGTAGCGACGTCTGTAACACCCTGCTGCGCTCCAAGATCGCGACCTGGTCGCTGGAGGTCACCACCTCGGGCTTCACGCCCTGCGTCCTGCCCGCGCCGGAGTTTGGCCAGCGGGTGACCTACAGCGCCAAGGCCGGGGCGCGCGGCCTGCAATGCGCCCAGATCGCCAAGTCGCCGATCGGGACCTGGAAATAATGTCCGTCCACACCGCCACCATCCGCTGGGCGCTGAAGCCGGACGAGGACTTTCCCAAGGGCCGCTACAGCCGCGCCCACACCCTGGCGTTCGACGGCGGGGTGACGGCGCTGGGCTCAGCCTCGCCCTCAGTAGTGCCCCTGCCCTGGTCCGATCCGGCCGGCGTCGATCCGGAAGAGATGTTCGTGGCGGCCCTGTCGTCTTGCCACATGCTGACCTTTCTGGATCTGGCCCGCCGGGCCGGTTTCTACATCACCGCCTATGCCGACACCGCCGAAGGCGTGATGACGAAGAATGACCATGGCGCGCACTGGGTCAGCGCCGTGACGCTGCGCCCCGTGATCACCTGGCAGGGTGCCGCCCCCGACATGGCCGCCGAAACGGCCCTGCACGAGGCCGCCCACCACGCCTGTTTCATCGCCAATTCGGTTCGTACGGATGTGCGGGTCGAGCCGGCGAACGCCTTACACCCCGCTTAAAAAGATACGCAGGAAGGAGCCATCAAATGGCCGACGCTTATATCTTCGACGCCGTGCGCACCCCGCGCGGCAAGGGCAAGAAGGATGGATCTCTGCACGAGATCACCTCGCTGTCCCTGGCCACCCAGGTTCTGGAGGCTCTCCGGGACCGCAACAATCTCGACACGTCCTATGTCGACGACGTCGTGCTCGGCTGTGTCGCCCCCGTCGGCGAGCAGGGCTCTGACATCGCCCGCACCGCGGTTCTGACGGCCGACTATGCCGAGAGCGTGGCCGGCGTGCAGATCAACCGCTTCTGCGCCTCGGGCCTGGAAGCCGTAAACATGGCGGCCGCCAAGGTCGCGTCCGGCGAGGCCCAGCTGGCCATCGGCGGCGGCGTCGAAAGCATGAGCCGCGTGCCCATGGGCAGCGACGGCGGCGCCTGGCCCACCGACCCGTCCTCGGCCTTCAAGACCTATTTCGCCCCGCAGGGCGTCTCGGCCGACCTGATCGCCTCGCTGTACGGCTTCAGCCGCGATGACGTCGACGCCTATGCCGTCGAAAGCCAGCGCCGCGCCGCCGCCTCGTGGGCCGACGGTCGCTTCAAGAAGTCCGTCATCGGCGTCAAGGACCAGCTGGGCATCACCATCCTGGATCACGACGAGACCGTGCGCGGCTCGACGACCATGCAGACCCTGGCCTCGCTGAACCCGTCGTTCACGGGCATGGGCGAGATGGCCTTCGACGCCGTGGTCACCCAGCGCTATCCGCAGGTCGAGAAGATCAATCACGTCCACCACGCCGGCAACAGCTCGGGCATCGTCGACGGCGCCGCCGGCGTGCTGATCGGCACCAAGGAAATGGGCGAGGCCCTGGGCCTGAAGGCGCGTGGCCGCATCAAGGGTGCCGCCTCGATCGGCAGCGAACCCTCGATCATGCTCACGGGGCCCTCGCTGGTCACCGAGAAACTGCTGAAGAAGCTGAAGATGGAGGTCAATGACATCGACCTCTATGAGCTGAACGAAGCCTTCGCCGCCGTGGTCATGCGCATGATGCAGGCGCTGAACATCTCGCACGACAAGATGAACGTGAACGGCGGCGCCATCGCCATGGGCCACCCCCTGGGCGCGACCGGCGCGATGATCCTGGGCACCATGCTCGACGAGCTGGAGCGCTCCGACAAGGAAACCGCCCTGATCACCCTGTGCGTCGGCGCCGGTATGGGCACCGCCACCGTCATCGAACGCGTCTGATAGCAACCCGGTGCTCCCCCTGAAGGGGGAGCTGTCGCGGAGCGACTGAGGGGGAGTAAGCGCCTATCGGGCAGCCACTTCCCCCTCCACCGCTTCGCGGTCCCCCTCCCCCTCTGGGGGGAGGATTTGGAGAACGAACATGGAAAACTTCAAGATCGAGGTCGATTCCGACGGCGTGGCCCTGGTCACCTTCGACGTGCCCGGCCGGACGATGAACACCCTGACCGCTTCGGTGATCAAGGAAATCGGCGAGGTGGTCGAGACCATCAAGAGCGACGCCAACATCAAGGGCGCCGTCATCACCTCGGGCAAGACCACCGGCTTCTGCGCCGGCGCTGACCTGGGCGAACTGGGCGGCAGCGGCGGGATCGGCGGCGGCGGCGCGGGCGAAGAAGGCCTGAAGGCGGCTTTCGAGGCCGGCTTTGCGCTGAACAAGGCGTTCCGCGCCCTGGAAACCTGCGGCAAGCCGGTGGCGGCCGCCATCAACGGCCTGGCCATGGGCGGCGGTCTCGAGATCGCCCTGGCCTGCCACTATCGCGTCGTGGCCGACAACCCGAAGATCCAACTGGCCCTGCCGGAAGCCAAGGTCGGCCTGCTGCCCGGCGCCGGCGGCACCCAGCGTCTGCCGCGCCTGATGGGCGTGATGAACGCCGCGCCCTACCTGCTGGAAGGCAAGTCGATGAAGCCGGCCGAGGCGCTCGCCGCCAAGGTCGTGCATGAAGTCGTGGCCGCCGATCAGGTGGTCGAGGCCGCCAAGACCTGGGTCAAGACCAAGGGCGACCCGGTCGCGCCGTGGGACAAGAAGGACTTCAAGCTGCCCGGCGGTGGTCCCTACACCCCCACCGGCAGCCAGGTGTTCGTGATGGGCAATGCCATGCTGCGCAAGCAGACCTATGGCAACTATCCGGCCCAGCTGAATATCCTCAAGGCGGTCTATGAGGGCACCCAGGTGCCCTTCGACGCCGCCCTGCGGATCGAGACCCGCTACTTCCTCAAGACCATGATGACGCCCCAGGCCAAGGGCATGATCCGCACCCTGTTCCTCTCGCTGCAGGAGCTGGGCAAGGGCTCGGGCCGTCCGGCCGGCGTGCCGCACTATGACGTCAAGAAGGTCGCCGTCCTCGGTGCCGGCATGATGGGCGCGGGCATCGCCTATGTACAGGCCATGGCCGGCATCGAAAGCGTGCTGATCGACCAAACGCAAGAAGCCGCCGACAAGGGCAAGGGTTACGCCGAAGCCCTGGTCAAGAAGGCCGTCTCGCGCGGCAAGATGACCGTCGAAAAGGGCGAGAAGATCCTCGCCCTGATCACCCCGACCACGGACTATGCGCTGGTTGCGGGTTCGGATCTGGTCGTGGAAGCGGTGTTCGAAAACCGCGAAGTGAAGGCCGACGTCACCAAGAAGGCCGAAGCCCAGCTGGCCGACACCGCCATCTTCGGCTCCAACACCTCGACCCTGCCGATCACCGGCCTGGCCAAGGCCTCGGTGCGTCCGGCCTCGTTCATCGGCATCCACTTCTTCTCGCCAGTCGACAAGATGGGCCTGGTCGAGATCATCATGGGCGAAGAGACCAGCCAGGAAGCTCTGGCCAAGTCGATCGACTACGTCCTGAAGATCAAGAAGACCCCGATCGTCGTCAATGACAGCCGTGGCTTCTATACCTCGCGCTGCTTCGGCACCTTCGTGCAGGAAGGCCTGGAAATGCTGGCCGACGGCATCGCCCCGGCGATCATCGACAATGTCGGTCGCGCCACCGGCATGCCGCGCGGTCCGCTGGAAATGAACGACGATGTCGCTCTGGACCTTGGCTACAAGGTCACCCAGCAGACCAAGAAGGACCTCGGCGACAAGTTCGAGGACCGTCCGTTCGCCCCGATCATCGAAAAGATGGTGGTCGAGCTGGGCCGTTTCGGCCGCAAGAACGGCAAGGGCTTCTACGACTATCCGGAGTCGGGTCCCAAGACCCTGTGGAAGGGTCTGTCAGACCTCGCCCCGGTGAAGATCGCCGACGCCGACAAGGCCCTGATCGACGAGATCCGCACGCGGCTGCTCTATCGTCAGGCCGTGGAAGCCGCTCGCTGCTTCGAGGAAGGGGTCATCACCGATCCGCGCGAAGCCGATGTCGGCGCCATCCTGGGCTGGGGCTTCGCGCCCTGGACCGGCGGTCCCGTCAGCTTCATCGACGGCATCGGCCTGAAGGCCTTCGTCGAGGGCTGCGACGCCCTGGCCCAGAAGTTCGGCAAGCGCTTTGCGCCGCCGGCCCTTCTGCGTGAAATGGCCGAGAAGGGTGAAACCTTCTACAGCCGCTTCGGCGTCAAGACGAAGGCGGCGGCGTAAACGCTGCGCCACCGCTGAAAGATGGGAGGGCCCGGTGGCAACGCCGGGCCCTTTTCCATGGCCAACCCGCTCAGCCCGGTGCCGTTCATTTCAGCCTGGCCATGTTCCCGTCATGCTTCGGCCCCACCGCGTCCCTAAGCCGAAGGTCGGACACAACGGGTGAGACGGCAAACGGATGGCGGCGGCTCTCGCCTTGATGGCTGAAGGGCCGGTTACCTTGAGGCGACGACGCCTAAACCGGGGTCCGTGGATCGTGCTGGCCTCGCTGGGCGTGCACCTGCTGGCCCTAGCGGGGCTGGTCGCCGGCGCCGACATCATGCCCCAGCGGGTCGAGCCTCCCACCTTGAGCGTCGAGCTGATTGATCCCGCAGCGCCGGTGACCTCCCGGGTTCAACCGGCTCAGCACCGACCCTCGCCAGACGAACGCCGGCCAGCTGTGACTCCGCCGAAAGCGCGGACGGCAGTCCTTCCCTCGGCCATGCCCGCCTCGCCGACCGATCCGGCGGCCCCGACCGACGCCGTTGCGCCGCCCGGCTTCAAGGCCCGCGGCCTGACCGGTGGTGGTGAGGCCCTGAGAGAAGCCGCCCGCAGCGGCATCGGCTGCCGCAATGCCGACCTGCTGGCCCTGACCCGAGCCGAGCGCGCCGCTTGCGACGAGACCCTGGGCGAGAAGCACAAGAACGGCCCGGCCCTCTATGCGGTGATCGATCCCGACAAGAAGGCCGCCTTCGACGGGACCTGCAAGAAGGACGACGACTGGTGCCTCTATCGCACCGGCAAGGGCCCCTATCCGGGGCTGATAGCCCTTGGGCGAAAGAAGAAGATCAAGGGCTGGGACTGAGGCTGAAAGAAAAAGGACCCCGCCATGCAGCGGGGCCCTTGGTCTTCAGCACGGCTTGCAGCAGCGCGTCGTGCTTACCAGGCCTTGGTCAGGGTCAGGTAGACGCGACGCTCGGCCCTCAGCATGCCGGTCTGATCCTGGCCGTCCTCAAGCAGGTTCTGGCCGCTGACGGCGAGGGTGTAGTCCTTGCCGAAGGTGCGAGCGACCCGACCGCCAAGGGTGGCGTAGGCGTCGATCGGCACGAAAGCGGCCCCAGTCAGGTTGGCGTTGGATTTGCCGACCAGACCCAGATAGCCGTCAACAGCCCAGGCGTCGTTCTTCCAGCCCAGCTCGGCATTGGCCCGGTAGGATGGCGTGGTCTGCTCATAGGCGGCCCGGCGTGTGAGGGTTGAGAAGCCGGTCACCGGCTTGTCCTCAATATCCGTCCAGATGTAGTTCGCGCCCCAGTGATAGCCACCGGTGATCTCGCCAGAGGCCTTGAGCTCGACACCCGACATCTTGGATTCGCCGATATTGCGATAGCTGATCAGCGGCACGCTGGTGGCCGTCGGCGGCAGGTCGAACTGCATCGTTGTCGGGTTGCCTTTGACGTCCTCGGTCTTCTGGATGAACACCGAGCCGCCGATCTTGGCGTTCAGAGCCGGAAGCGCGCGGTCATAGCCCAGCTCGTAGTTGGTGACGATCGAAGGCTTCAGTGCGGGATTGCCGATCGCGCCGAGCGAGAAGGCCCCGACCCGCGTGACCAGTTGCAGGGCGCCCAGGTCGATCAGGGTCGGAACCTGCACGCCCTTTGCGGCCGTCAGGCGCACTGTGTCGAAGTCGCTCGGGCGATAGACGACACCGGCGTTGTAGCTCATTTCCTTGATCGACCGGTCCCAGGCCGCGTTGGACAGGGTCGTCGGATAGCCCACGGGGAAGGTGCCCGTGCGCTTCAGGTCCAGCGTATCGTGTCGCACGGCCAGCGTGGTCGAGAGCTTGTCGGTGACAGCCCAGTTCCACATGCCCGACACGGCCATCACGTCATAGGACAGCTCGCCGCCGGCGATCGGAGCGGTATTGACCTTGTTCTTGCGATACTCGCCGCCGACCCGGAAGGTATGGCGCGCGCCGACCTTGAACAGGTTCTGGGCGCTCAGGACACTGATTTCGTTGTCGAAATTCAGGGCCTGGCCAAGGGCCTTCAACTTTGCCGACAAACCGTTCCGATAGGCACTCAGGCTCAGCGTGCCCAGCTTGGTCTCGGACGTCAGCCCCCCCTTGATCGAGGTGGTGACATATTTGGTCGGCGAATAGGCCCCGATGACGCTTTCGCTAATCTTGACATTAGACCAGCTGCCCTCGACCCGCAGTTCGGTCTTGTCGCTGAGCTGGGCAACCGTATCAATGTTGGCTGAGACCCGGGCCGGATCGGTCAACAGGCTATTGCTGTAACGGCCGTCGTTCTTCCATTCGTCCATCTGCACGCCGCCGGCCGAGAGGCGAGCGGAGACCTTGTCGCCCAGCTTCACGGTCTTGACGGCCGAAACCTCGGCATGGCCGCCTGTGCCGGCGCGAACCGTCACCGAGCCCACATCGTCGAACTTCGGATTGAAGGTGATGATGTTGACGACGCCGCCCACGGCGTTGAAGCCGAACAGGGCGCTGTTGGGCCCCTTCACGACTTCGATCTGGCGGATCTCTTCCAGCTGTACCGGCAGGGTCGCCCAGGCCGTGAAGCCGTAGTGGTCGAGATAGACCTGACGACCGTTGATCAGCACCAGCAGGCGCGGCGAAAGCGCTTGATTATAGCCCCGGACACTGATGTCGGCGCTGGCTGCGCCCCAGCTCAGCACATCCATGCCGGCGACGCGGCTGAGGATGGTCGGCAGGTCGGTGGCGCCAGAGCGCGCGATGTCAGCGGCCGAGATGATGTCCATCGCGACCGGGGCCTCGGTGGAGCGTTGCGGCGAGCCCGTGGCCGAGGTGGTGACGGGTTCGTTGAACAGCTGCTCCATCGCGCCATAGTCGATCGACTGGGCCGAGGCAGCAGTGGCCGAAGCCAGGATGATCAGGCCGACCGAAGCGCCGGCGAAGAGAGTGGTTTTCATCGTCATGTCTCTTTCGATGGCTTTGATCAGACTTCGCGGATCATCATGCGGAAGGCGGCCTTGAACACCGCGCCGACCGCTGCGGCGGCCGAGCGATTGACCACGATCTCCACCTTGGGATCAGCCGAAGCGCTCATCACGCAGGCCCCGCTGGTGACGCAGGACATGTCTGAGCCGATGGTGATGATCTTCTTGCCCTTGGCGGCGGCCCCGACCGGGCCGGAGGCGACGCCGGTCGTGATGTAGAGCGCGGCAACGCCCGAGACGCCGGCGACGTCGCCGGCCTCAACCGGCTTGCCGACCAGGGTGAGGGCGCCGGCGCTGAGCCCGCCGCCGATGGCGGCCATGATGGCGTTCTTTTCGGCGACCGATGCCGGCTTGGACGGATCGAAGACAACGCCCAGCGTGGCTTTGCCGGTCGGGCCGTTCTCGAGGAAGGTCAGGGCCCGGCCGGCGACCTGCAGGTCCTTGGCGGCGTCAGCGTGGGCGGCGAGGGGCGCGGCGGCGAGCGCAAGAGCGCTCAGCACAAGCACGCCGGGCTTGATCTTGTTCGACATTTCTATTGCTCCCCAGCCCGTGGTCTATCGGGCTTTCTGAAGCGTGATGTCGGCCCTGGCTGGTAAATAGATAGTAACCGCAATCGGCGTAACGCCGTTACCGACCAATATACTGTTAGCTTCTTAAAGTAAAAAATCTAGCCATACCGTCGCTCAGGAAAGATATATTTTATAAAAAATCAATATTCCGACTCTTTAGTTCATGAATCGGCACGTCTCAACGCCATCTATATTGATGTGTGGTTATGGATTAGTCCGCAAAATTTATGTCTATCGTCGCGGTATGGCCAGCAACGGCAACGGCGTGCAGCGGCCGAAGACGCATCATTGGCGCAGCGAAGACACAAGGTGGGCATTTTGTCGCAGAGGCAAGATCGTCGCCAAAACTGAGCGTCATCAAGCGTGCGCCGTTTAACGCAGCCCGTCTGAGGGCGCTCAACACTGCATATGGCAGCCGATTTTTGGGGAACGGGGCGGCCGACCTCGGAAG
Source organism: Caulobacter sp. AVps18 (assembly GCF_058681425.1). NCBI lineage: Bacteria > Pseudomonadati > Pseudomonadota > Alphaproteobacteria > Caulobacterales > Caulobacteraceae > Caulobacter > Caulobacter sp. AVps18. Next base: position 1,346,105 of record NZ_CM178737.1, on the reverse strand, counting down.
TTCGGGGGTGGGTCCAAGGCCGGCCATGCTCGCGCGTGCGAAACGCGAGCAACACCACGATATCCCGCAAAGGTTACGCCAAAATGACCAAGCTCTACCATAGGGAGCAAATTACTTACCTTACGGCAAGGGCGCCGACCGGGCCTTGGTTGCGGCGACCCGGTCGGCTTTGTCGGGCACATGGGCAACAAGCACCGACGCTCCGCGATGCGCCTGTTTTGGGCCTGAAACAACTGACGACGCCCCCAGACCTACCCGGATTGGGCAGGTAGAGCGACGGGCTGGAATCAGAGCACCTGCCAGAGTGCTGCGGCGCAACTGAGGATCACTGCCCAGCCGACCATAAGGCCCACCTCGGGATGGCGCTGCCACCACCGCGTCGTCGGTCCCCGCTCAATGCGGGCCATGCGACCGATACGGCGCGGAGCAATATTCCTGTCGAGCGCGACCATGGCTTCCCCCCGTCCCTTTCCGGGATGTTGGGGTGATGCGACGCAAGGGACGGGCCAGCTTGCGAGCGACGCGATTCGACGCGCCGCAGACTCACGCTAGGGTGGGGGTGCAAGCCCGCTGTGAGGAACCGACATGACGCGCATCCTGGTCACCGGCGGTGCCGGCTTTCTCGGCTCGCACCTGTGCGAGCGCCTGCTCGATGCAGGCCATGAAGTGCTGTGCGTCGACAACTTCTACACCGGCGCCCGGCGCAATGTGGCCCACCTGCTGAGCAATCCCAATTTCGAGCTGATGCGCCACGACGTGACCTTTCCGCTCTTTGTCGAGGTCGACGAGATCTACAACCTGGCCTGCCCTGCCTCGCCCATCCACTACCAGCACGACCCGGTGCAGACGACCAAGACCTCGGTGCACGGGGCAATCAACATGCTGGGCCTGGCCAAGCGCCGGCGCGCCAAAATCTTCCAGGCCTCGACCAGCGAGGTCTATGGCGACCCGGCCATCCACCCCCAGGTCGAGGACTACTGGGGCAATGTGAACCCGATCGGCATCCGCTCCTGCTACGACGAGGGCAAGCGCTGCGCCGAGACCCTGTTTTTCGACTATCACCGCCAGAATGGCGTGCGCATCAAGGTGGCCCGGATCTTCAACACCTATGGCCCGCGCATGCACCCCAACGACGGGCGCGTGGTGTCCAACTTCATCGTCCAGGCCCTGAAGGGCGAACCCATCACTCTTTATGGCGAGGGGCTGCAGACCCGCTCGTTCTGCTATGTCGACGACATGGTCGAGGCCTTCATCCGCCTGATGAACACCGACGATGCGGTCACGGGCCCGATCAATCTGGGCAATCCGGGCGAGTTCACCATTCGTGCCCTGGCCGAAATGGTAGTGGCCCAGACCGGCTCGCGCTCGACCATCACCTACCAGCCCCTGCCCTCCGACGACCCCCGCCAGCGCCGCCCCGACATCAGCCTGGCCAAGGAAACCCTCGACGGCTGGGAGCCGACCATCGCCCTGGAAGCCGGTCTCAACAAGACCATCGCCTATTTCGACGCCTTGCTGAAAAGCGGAGCCGCATAAGGGGCCACTAAAGCGTGGCGCCGAACAGCCGACCAATGCCCGAAGTCAGGGCCATCGCCGCCGCGCCCCAGAACGTCACCCGTACAACAGACCGCCAGACACCGGCGCCGCCGGCCCCTGCGCCAACGGCGCCGAGCACCGCCAGGCACGACAGCGCAGCCAGCGCGACGCCGACTGTCAGCCAGGCGGCAGGAACCAGCAGCACGACAGCCAGCGGCAGGGCTGCTCCTACCGTGAAGGTCGCCGCCGAGGTCAGGGCCGCCTGGATCGGGCGGGCCGTCGTGTGGGCGGAAATGCCCAGTTCGTCCCGAGCATGGGCGCCGATCGCATCCCGGGCCATGAGTTGCTCGGCGACCTGCCGCGCGACTCCTGCCTCGACGCCTCGAACCTCATAGAGACCCGCCAGTTCGTCCAACTCGGCGTCCGGGTCGGTGGCCAGTTCGGCGCTTTCCCGGGCCAGGTCGGCCTTTTCGGTGTCGGACTGGGAAGAGACCGAGACATATTCGCCTGCCGCCATCGACATCGCGCCCGCAACCAGCCCCGCCGCGCCGGCCAACAGGATCGCCGACTTTTCAGGGTTGGCGGCGGCGACACCGACGATCAGGCTGGCCGTCGAGACGATACCATCATTGGCGCCCAGCACCGCAGCGCGCAGCCAGCCGATCCGGGCCACCAGGTGGCGTTCACTGTGCAGGCGGCTCATGCGGGACGTCCTTCAAGGGCGAACGAGGCGACGGGCCAGGGAGCCGGGGGCGCGCCTTGCTCGTTGAGGGGAAAGCTACAGGTAAACAGCGCGTCGCCGCCAGGAGTGTTCCGGCCGGTCACGACGCCGCCATAGGCGTCGATGGGACATGAATATTGAGCAGCCGACCCGCGCCCTGGACATCAGCGGGCTTGTCGCAAAAATGCTGCCGCCTCAGGTGCCAGCAGGTCGTGAATCCAAACCGCTCAGGGTTGCCATTCGCACCAGATGGCCGAGCCTTGCCGCCCCCATTTTCAGCATGAGCGCCCTGCGGTGGGCTTCCACAGTGCGCACGCTGATACCCAGTCCATCCGAGATCTGGCGTCCGGTCTGTCCCTGGCCTATCTCGACGAGGATTTCCAACTCTCTGGCGGTCAGGCTTTTGAGCCGCTGCCTGACCCTGTCTCGCTCGGTGGCTGTTGCCGGGTCTTCCTGTGACGGCTCGTGGAGCGCACGAACGATCTCGACCAGGCGAGCAAGGTCTTCGGTTTTTTCAAAGAAATCGCTCGCACCAGCCTTCATGGCGCTAACAGCCAGCGCCACGTCGGCATGAGCTGTAATGACAACCACCATGATCTTGGGGGCATGTGCGCGCAGGGCCTCCGTCAAGGCCACGCCGTCCATGGGCGACATGCGTACATCGGTTATGACGCATCCGACCGCGTCGGCGGGCAGCCGCGTCAAAAGGTCACGCGCCGCGCCGAAGGTTTCCACGGAAAACTCCGCCGGCGGGAAATGGGCAGCAATGGCGTCGCGCATCAGCGCGTCGTCGTCGACAACATATACGCGCCGCCGGCCTTCCGGGTTCGTCATCCGCTTACTCTATCAGGGTTTTGGAGCGCCAGAACACGGTCCGCCACATTTCTCCGTTTGGTGCTACGGCCAGCGGAGCGCGCAGATACACCCCGCTATTTGTCTAGCCTATCGGTACAATTACCTAGCAACAACCGGCAATTGTGCGAGATCATCTTTCGTCATTCAAGTGAGGCGGGGGATACCGCCCACGAGAACAACCTATGTCTACAATCCTCACTTTAGACGATGACATACTTTTCAGTGAATTCATTCACGATGTGCTGGCTCAAGACGGTCATTCGGTAGTCGCTGCGTATAATGGCGAAGACGGCTTGGACAAACTCACGCGCCGGAAATTTGACCTGGTCCTGACTGACATCGACATGCCGATCATGGATGGCCTGGAGTTTTTGCGACAAGCCAGAGCCCTGCCTTGCGCACTTGAACTGCCCTTCATTCTGCTGACAGGCCGGCGTCGCGAGCAAGTCATGGCTACAGGCAACGCCATCGAAGGGCTGCCATTCCTGCAAAAGCCCGTAACGCCCGGAACAATATCCAGAACAGTCCGCGCAACGCTCGACAATTTTTCATGCGAGCGCGGGGGCCCGAATGGCCGAAAAGGTGAGCTCTGCCTGTGAACATTCTGTACGTCGACGACGAAAGCGATCTGCGCGAACTTGCGCAGCTTTCACTAGAGCTGGACCCCCTGATGCGAGTGACGACTGCGGCTTCAGGCCCCGCAGCCCTGGACCATCTGCGCCGAACGGCCGTCGATGTTGTGCTGCTGGATGTTATGATGCCGAAGATGGACGGACCGGCGGTTCTCGCAACACTGCGCGCGGAAAACGGGGCCAATCCACCGGTCATTTTCGTGACAGCCAGGGCCCTGCCTGACGAGCGTCGTCAACTTCTCGAACTGGGAGCCCTCGACGTCATTACCAAGCCATTCGATCCGACGTCTCTGGCCCAGGACGTACGCACTGCGCTTGCGAGCCGCCATGAGCGATGATCCGCTTGCCCGCCTGAGGGCTCGTTTCAGGCAAAGGTGCGTTGAGGACATTGCAACGCTCCGCTCGCTTCTGAACCAGGACGCCATCAATCGGCGTGAGCCTCTGCGCATAGTGGTTCACGGCATAGCCGGCATAGCCGGCAGCTTCGGACACGCCTCACTGAGCACCCTGGCCGGCAATATTGACGATGACCTCACCCGGGATCAGCCGGTGGCCGACGAAAAGCTTTCCGAACTCGTTGCCGCTCTGGACCTGACCATCCGCGAAGCTCCGGATTCAGACGAAACATAAGTCCCGCCCCCTGTGGCCTCAGCCGCGAAACTGAACCCAACGGGCCGACCGGCTGCGCAATGCGGGACTTCCGCAGCTCAATCGGGTGCTCAGCCCGCGCCGTACAGCCAAGCCATGCCAAGGCTCTGGTCCGGCCTGGGCGGGGCCTCCGGATAGCCCTCCCCGAAGGATGCGCCCAAGGCTTGCCGTCCTGAAGGGACCGCTGAGGCATCACCTGAGCCATCCGACGCAGGGCTGTAATGCGCCGTTCATTCTGACGACAGACGAGGTTCACCGCACACCCGCAACTCTTGTTCCGAAGGCCAACAGGCCTGCCGTCGTAACAAGAGGACACCCGTAACTTGAAATCCGCAGCCCTTGCAGCATCCGCCCTGGCCCTAGCGGCCCTGGTGCCCGCCACCGCCTCGGCCGAGGAAGGCCGCTTTCAGATCAAGGCCTTCGCATCCCGCGTTGCGGTGGATGGCGCGATCAACAGCGTCAAGCGCGATGCCATCCCTCTGCCGGCGGGCTCGGATACTCGGGCCAGTGATACCTGGGTCCCGACGATCGCCGCCGAGTACTTCGTGACCCCGCGCCTGTCGATCGAGACCATCTGCTGTGTGACTCAACACGACGTAACCGGCAGCGGCAAGATCCAGGGCGCTGCCCTGATCGACAAGGCCGAGGTCATCCCGGCAACAGTGACCCTGAAGTATCACTTCCCCCTCGACAACGGCATCAAGCCCTATGTCGGCGCCGGGCCGGCCTACTTCATGATTTTCGGGGAAGACCTGGGCGCTGGAGCCCGCAGCCTCGGCGCGACCCGGGCCCGTCTCTCCAGTGAATTGGGGGCCGCGATCCAGGCCGGCGTGGACATCCCGCTCCCGGGCCGCAACTTCGGGCTCAGCCTGGATGCCAAGCGCTACTTCGTCGACACGACCGCACGGTTCCATGCGCGCGATACCCTGGTACTGCAGTCCGAGCACCAGCTGGATCCGTGGGTTCTGAGCGCAGGCCTGTCATGGCGCTTCTGACCCTGAACGCCAGGCCGTCCAGCTTGGCGGCTGCGGTCTTGATGTGCACGGGACTGTTGACGGCTGGCCAGGCCCATGCGGCCGATGAGGACCTGCAGGCATGGTCGACCGTCCAGGCGACCAAGGCGCTCTCAAAGCGCACGCTCCTGACGGTCGATGTCCAGACCCGGTTCAACGAGGACGCCAGCCGTCTCGGCCAGGTGATCATTCGACCCTCGGTCGGCTGGAGACTGGACGACACCAGGGTCGTTTCGGCGGGCTACGCCTATATCCGGACCAGCGCGCTCGGCCGGGCTACGACCCACGAGCACCGCAGTTGGGAACAGCTGACTTTCCGGCTCGCCGGCAACGGCAAGGGCCCGACCCTGACGGGCCGCACCCGGCTGGAGCAGCGCTGGATCGAGGACCGGGACGGAACCGGCTGGCGTGTCCGGCAGCAGGTGCGGTTCACCGCCCCCCTGCAGGACAAGGTCCGGGTCGTCGCCTGGACTGAACCCTTTGTCGGCCTGAACGAGACCAGCTGGGGCCAGCGTGACGGCGTGCATCTCTGGCGCAGCTTCGCCGGCGTCTCGGTACCCGTCTCAAAAACCGTCGCGATCGAGCCGGGCTACCTGCACCAGCGCGCCTTCCGGCCAGGTGTCGATGCCGTCACCCACGCCGCTTCAGTCACTTTCAATCTGCAATTCTAATCGGAGCCAAAAGAACCATGACCCTCAAGACCCTTTCCCCGAAAACCTCTTCTGACCGCCGCCCGTCGCGCAATGCGATCCTGGCTGCGGGTGCCCTCGCCGCGGCCCTGGCGGCCGGTACCGCCCAGAGCGCAGCCGCCCTTGAAGTGCCCCAGGCTCTGGCCAAGATGACGCCGTCGCAGGTGGCCGAGCGCGTCGAGGTCCGTGACGATCCGTTGGAAGATCACGTCACCTTCAGCACCCGGCCGGTCATTCGCAAGGGCAGCCACAAGGACGGCGTCTCCATCCATGACGGCTATGTTCAGGCCTTCAAATCACGTGACAACACCGCAACCCAGTGGCGGGTGAGCCATCACCTCACCTATTTCGGTCCTCGCCGCGACGTGAGCCTGGTCCACATCCGGTCAAGTGGAAAGCTGCTGAAGATCGAGCCTTCGAATGTTCGGCGCTGGTCGGATGAATGCACGGACAATGGCGTCACCTGCGGTCAGCACTTGACCGTCGAGTTCAACCTGCCCGAACAGACCATTCGCGAGATCGCCACGGCCTACAGGCCCGGAGACCGGACGCCGTGGCCCGTGCGGTTCAAGGATGACCGCGGGCAGGACATCACGGTCGCCATAGCGCCGTCTGAAGTCGCCGGCCTGGTGAGCGCCGTCGAAAGCTGGAAGCGCTAAAGCATCCAGCGCCCGGGGGCCTGCTGGTCAGGCTCCCGGGGTCGGGTTGGATCTTTCTGTGCGCACGGCTCAAGGGCTGTACCTCCTGCAGGTGCAGCCCTTCTGGCGTTTTGGCCGGCGCTCCTGAGCCGGCTCCGCCCTGTAATCTGCGGTTCATCCTGGCGACAGTTTGGGTTCACGGGCGGGTCTTAAGCCTGTGGGGGAGGCGATGAACGCCACGACAACAGGAGAAGACAGAATGAACCCCCGCTCCATCCTCGCTGCCGGTGCCCTGCTGGCTGCTGTCGCGGCCTCGCCGGCTGCGTGGGCGAGCTCGACCTATAACGGCAGCCTCACGGAAGCCGAGGTTCTCGCGGCGCAAAAGGCTTGGGGTGAGGCGCTGGTCGCCATCTCCCGTGAACATGAAGCCAATGGCCATGCCAAGGCCAAGGCCCTGGCCAGCACCGTTCTCGACAAGGCCTATGGCTACAATCTCGGCCCAGTGCTGTTCAAGCCGACCCTGACGACGTCGCCGCAGACGTTCCGGACCACGAAGGAAGGCGCTCTGGCCTATTTCGTCGGTGGCGAGCCGAGCTATCCCAATGACAAGGGCTTTGCCCTGCAGGGCTGGCGCTCGGTCGAAATCAAGAACGCCGCCGTTCAGATCCACGGCGATGTGGCCAGCACCACCGGCAACGTCATCATGACCGACAAGAACGGCAAGGTGACCATCGTCGACAAGACCTGGACCTTCAAGAAGACCGATGACGGCATGATCCGCATCGTTGGCCATCACTCCTCGCTGCCCTACGCCCCCGCCAAGTAGGCGAGGAGTCCCCCTCCCCCTTAGACTTGAGCCCCCGTTCTTCGGAACGGGGGCCTCTTTTTTGGGGGCAAGCCTGTTCAGCCCCCGGTGGGGCGGGACCTTGGCGGGGTATCAAGCCGATAGCCCAGGCCACGAAGGGTCGAGATGTAGGAGACCCCGTCAACCGGATCGACCTTCGACCTTAGCCGCCGGACATAGACATCCACGACATTGGTCAGGGGGTCCTCGTCCACACCCCAGACATTGGACAAAATCCGTTCGCGGCTCAGGACCCGCCCCGGCGACGTCATGAACAGCTCCAGCAGGGCCAGTTCACGGGCTGTCAGCGTGACTTCGTCGCCATCGCGCATCACCCGCATGGTGGAGCGATCCAGCTCAAGTCCGCCGACCGTCAGGGTCCTGTTGACCGGGGTACGCTGGTCGCGCGGTCGCCGCAGCAGTGCCTCGATCCGGGCCAGAAGCTCGTCGAAGGCAAACGGCTTGACCAGATAGTCATCGGCGCCCGTTCTCAGGCCCTGCACCCGGTCCTCGACAGCGCCCAGCGCGGTCAGCATCAGGATCGGTGTCATGACACCGCCGACCCGCAGGGCCTGGCAGACCTCCATGCCGGTCATCTTGGGCAACATAAGGTCCAGCAAGATTACACCGCTCTGGTCCAGTTCGCGCAGCATGCGATCCAGGTCTCGCGCCGCCTCCAGCCCCGCCTCACCGTCCCTGGCGACCCGGACCTTGTAGCCTTCGGCCTTGAGGCCGCGCTCGACGAAATCGGAAACGCGAGCATCGTCCTCGACGACGAGAATGTGCATCTAAACTTGGTCCTGAGAAGCAAGGCTGTCTGTCAGCGGAAGAACCAGAACGGCTTTAGTGCCGTGCCCGGGCTCACTCCCCAGGGTGAGCCTGCCGCCCTGGCGTTCCGTCAGCGTCTTGGCGATCGGCAGGCCCAGCCCTGTGCCGTCCGCTCGATGCGCCCTCGCGCTTGCTGTCCTGTACCCGCGCTCGAAAACGCGATGCAGGTCCTGCTCGCCAATGCCTATGCCCTGGTCGGCGATCTCAAGTCTCCAGGCCATGGTCTCGCCAGGGACCAGGCCGGCATGCACACTGATGACCCCGTCGCGATGCGAATAGCGGATCGCATTGTCGAGCAGAAGCGCCATGATCTGCTGGAGCCGCTGCGGATCAGCACAGACTTGAACCTCGGTGGGCTCCACGTTGAGGTCTAGCCTGAGGCCCCGCTCGAGAGCGACAGGCGACAGGGTCGCGACGGCATCTTCCAGCGCCTTGAGCGGGTCGATGTCGGCGAGATTCAGCTGCAGAACCTCGGCGTCGCTGCGCGCCATCATCAGCAGGTCTTCGATCAGGGCCGTCATCTGGCGCGAGGCCTGAGTGATCCTCTGAAGAGCCTCCCGGTGATCCTCGATCGTCTTGCTGCCGCGAAGCGAGACCTCCGCCTCACCCCGAATGGCCGTCAAGGGAGTGCGCAGTTCATGGCTGATATCGCCCAGCAACTGGCGGCGCCGGGCCTCTGCCTGTCGCAGCTCGCCTAGGGCGACCTCAAGTTCGCGCGTCCGGGAGGCGACCTGGATTTCCAGATTATTGCGCAGCTCGGCTTCCTGTTCCCTCCGAGCAAACAGCTCTTCAGCCATGTGATTGATGCTGGTGCCGAAGCGCGAAAATTCTTCAAAGCCGCCAACCGGCATCCGGTGCGACAGTTGCCCCCGCTCAAAGGCCTTGGCACCGTCAGAAATGGCCGAAAGCGGGCGGCGAAGGGCCCGGGCAAAGTAGACCGCGAGAACGATCGCCGTCAGACCCAGAACAGCGGCGGCCGACCAGGACAGGAACTTCACTCGCTCGAGATAGAGATCTGCGGTCTCGCGCTTGCGTCTGAGGATTTCGGCTTCGGTGCGGATGCTCTCGTTGAGCATTTCGCGAAGGTCGCGACCTGCCCCCTCGTCGAAAACCGTCTCGATCTCCGCCCAGGCCGTCTTGGCATTCTGGGTCGGTCCCCGACGATTGATCTCTGCAATGGGCTCGCGCAGAGCCACCACGCTCTGGGCCAGCAGACCCAGCGTATCGTCGCGGCGGCGCGCTTCCGGAGACGGTGAACTCGCCGCATTGTCCATGCGTTCGGCCGTCTGGCTAAGGCCCTGCAAGCGCACGATGGTCGAGGCCATCTTCTGACGCAGCATTTCTCCGTCGTCGGGCGCATGGGTCGCTCCGATCAGGGCCCGCAGCGACCAGGCCCTCAGTCTCTGTTTGGTCGCGGAAAGCTCCCAGAAGCCGCTTTGCAAGTCCCCGGCGATCCGACCACGCAGAACCTGGTGCTCGGCACGGTTGGCGATCCAGGCCGCCAGCCCCCCCTGGGCGAGGGCCAGCGAGGCCATGAGAACGAGCGCGACGGTCAGTCGTGTCGAAAAGAGCGGCTTCACGCTGGGCGCCTCTGACGTAAAGATCGGGGGTAAGACTTCATAGGCGAGCCGGCAGTGTTCGGCCACCCAGACTCTCTCTCGGCAATGGCCATGTGACTGGCCCCTGATCCTTCATCCGGCACGAACCAGAGTCTCGGCCTGGTCGCGTCGCGGCCTTAAAGTCTGATTGCGCCGCCTGTCCGGATTTCCGGCGCCGCCTGAGCCCGGATGAGCCCTGAGGCTGAAGTCAGGTGGATCCGACGATGGCTTCGATGACGCGCTGATCTATGGCGCCAAACAGTGGGCTACCGTCTGGCATCCGGGCTTCCATCCGCACTCGATCCCCAAACCGCATGAAGCCGGTGCGCGGCACGCCGTCATCAACGATCTCAATCCCGCGGCGCTCGGCGATGCACGAGGAGCCGACCTCGCGATAGTTTGAGTTCGACACCGTGCCCGAGCCAATCACCGTTCCCGCGCAAAGCGTTCTGGTCCGGGCGGCATGGGCTACAAGCTCCGGGAACGAGAAAGCCATGGGATAGCCTTCAGCGGCCCCGAATCGCTGAGCGTTCCAGTCGACAGTCAGGGGCAGATCAATCCGGCCATCACGCCATGACGCGCCCAGTTCATCTGGGGTGACCGCCACCGGCGCCATGCTGCAGGGGGGCTTGGCCTGGATCCAGCCAAAGCCGGTCTTCATCTCGATCGGGGCAAGGGTCCGCAACGACCAGTCATTGATCTGGACGATCAGCCGGATATGGCCGGCGGCCTGATCGGCCCCGACGCCCATGGGCGTCTCATCAAGGATAACGCCGAACTCCCCCTCGAAGTCGATGCCATCGTCTTCACTGGGAAGGGGAACGTCCTGAACGGCGCTATAAAACCTGTCCGAAACTCCCTGGTACATCAGAGGCCGTCCCTTCGGGGTCGGCTCCATGTTGAAAGCCTTCTGCATCAACGCCCCATGGCTTTCGTAGGCCGAGCCGTCCAACCACTGCCAGGCGCGCGGCAACGGTGCCAGGGCTTGAGCCTGAGCAAAGTCAAACGCACCGACAGCACGCCCGGACGCCAGGCCCTCGGCACGCGCCCGCAAGGCAGGCTCGACATGGGACCAGGCCTCCAGGGCCGCCTGAAGCGTTGGGGCAATGTCATCCGCAGCGACCGCCCGAGTCAGATCCGTCGAGACGACGACGAGGCGGCCATCCCTGCCATCGCCGGCCAAAGTGGACAGCTTCATGATGCAGTCTCCTAGAGCCCTTTCCGACCTGATGGCTTCATCAGGGTCGGGCGAAAAGGGCTATGAATCAAAAGTTTAGAGCATTTTTCGATCCGATAACCGTTTCACAATTATCGGAAAATGCTCTAGCTACCGTCTGAAATCGTCGTCGCGCCGTCGGCGACGAGATTGTGTCCGGTGATGAACCCGGCAGCGTCACTGACCAGATTGATCCGCCGAGCCAGGAAGCACGCGTCCGTTGACGTGGATCGGAGTGGCTTCGATCAGGATGAAGGCGATGCGGCAAACGGTGTCCGTCGAGGGATTGCGCCAAAGGTGATTGGTGGCCTGCTGGACCACGATATCCCCTGCTTGCAGCGCGACGACCTCTCGGTGTCAGAGCCTCGTCAGACCGCACGACCGACAGGCCAGCCCGGTCATGCGCCGTAACGATCCGTCTGAAGCTGGATGTCATTCAATGCTGCCAAAAGAAGGCCAGTCCGGCGCCCAGGGACGGCGGACTGGCGGAGGTTGAGCAACTCAGTAACGGGCCGTCAGGCGCAGCCCGATGGTCCGCGGCGGGCGCAGGCCGTTGTAGACGACACCCAGAATTGGCCTTGGCGAGCTGGTCGAATAGACCGTCTCGTCACCAATGTTGTTGACGAAGGCCGTCGCGCTGAGGTGACCGGTTGAAGTGGCCAGGGTCAGGTAAGCATCCGACATCGTGTAGGAGGATTGCAGCTCCTCAGCGAGATACTCGATCGACAGGTAGCGGCTGGACTCGAGCCTGGTGCGGAAACCGGCCGTGAGTTCGAGATCGTGCGGCAGGTCGAACGTCTGATCATAGCCCAGATTCATCGACCATTTGGGCGCATTCACCGCAGGTCGACCCGAGCAGTCGACCTGGTAAATGGCGGCAGGCGCCGACACTGGCAGGGTCGAATTGCGGGTCGCGGGGCACGCCACCCGAGGAGGCGCACCGTTCGGCGAAAAGGCATTGTAGACGAAGGAGTCGTAGGTGGCGTCGAGATACTGGATATTGGCGTTGATCGCGCCGCCCTCGACGACCTGGAACCGGCCCTCTACCTCAGCGCCCTTTATGGTGGCATTGCCGACATTGGTGGTAATGTTGGCCTGGGTATAGAGGCTCGCACTACTGGCTTGGATCGGGCCAAGGTAGCTGATCTGCTGATCCTTGTACTTCCAGTAGAAGACTTCAGCGTTCAGCTGGAGGCGGTTATCCAGGAACCGGTTTTTGGAGCCAATTGTGTACGCGGTCAGTTTTTCGGGATCAAAGGTGTTATCCCGCACCGAGGGGAAGAAGCCGCCAGCTTTGAAACCCGTTGCGACATTTGCATAGAGCAGTGAGGCCGGACGGACATCGAATTCAACGCCAGTCTTGTAGGTTATGCTGTCGAAACTTAAATCCCCCGCGATCGGAATGATCGGGCCATTGGCGACCGGACCACTATACTGTCGGAACTGGGTCCTCTGACTTTTATCCTCCTTGGTATAGCGCACACCCGCGACAAGCCGGAACCTGTCATTCAGGGCGTAGGTGCCCTGACCGAACACTGCCCGGCTTTGGGTTTCGAGACGGGGAGCGAAATAGGTGGTGGAAAGCAGACCCTGCACGAAGCTGTTAACGGCCTGCTGCTTCTCGTCGAACAGGAAGGCGCCGACCACATACTGTAGCGGTCCGTCCCCCTTTGAGGATAGACGCGCCTCCAGTGAAGCCTGATCGACGTCTTCGACGATATTGCCTTCGAAGCCGGTCACATAGAAGCGCAGGTCGGGTTTACTGTTGCGATAGGCAGGTGTGAGGGTCAGCGTGCCAAAGCCCAGATCGCCCTCGATAACGGCCGAGACTCCCCAGAATTCGCTATTGAAGAAGCCGGAGCTCTTGGGAGGCGCGACAAGTCCGGAATTGACCAGGGGTCCAAACTGGGTCGCCAGCGCCGCGATGCTGCGAGAATCCGAGCCGCCGATTCGATCGGCCACAGCCGGACCGCGCGAATAGAAGGAACTGGGGACAGTGACGCTGCCGGGCCCCTTGCCGCCCTGCTTGAAGTAGTCGCCCGTGATGAGGGCTGACCAAGCGTCATTGGGCACCCACAACACCGAAGCCCGCGCCGAGGTGCTATCCTCATCGTCATAGCCGTCCGACATATAGCCATCGTGCGCGACCGTCTGGGCAGCGAGGCGCAGCGCCACGTCTTCCCCCACCGGCACATTGACCATGCCGCCCAGTTTGCGGTGCGAGTAGTCGCCGATTTCTCCGGTTAGCTCGGCTGCCAGCGTCCCGAGCTTGGGCCGGTTGGGAAGAACGTTGATGGAGCCGCCCGTGGCGTTGCGACCATAGAGCGTTCCTTGAGGGCCCTTGACGACCTCCACCCGGTCCAGGTCATAGAAACTGCCATTCGGTGCGGACGGCCGCCCGTAGTAGACACCGCCGACATTGTAGGCGATGGCGTTTTCGCCGTAGGCATTGCCACTCAGAGTACCAACGCCGCGTAGGTAGAATGTCGTGTTTCCGCCTGCCGGCTGGACGACAAGCGCCGGAACCATGCGGGTCAGCCCTGCCGTATCGCTGACGCCGGCGGCGACCAGCGCCTGACCGGTCACGGCCGAAACTGCCACGGCGGCCTTCTGCAGATTCTCGCTTCGCCGCTGCGCTGTGACAATGACCTCTTCAAGGCTGACGGATGCGGACTCGACGGGCTTTTGCTCCTGCTCAAGCGCATGGGCGTGTGTCGCCATCGAAACGGCAAACATCGCCGTAGACACCATAAGTAGGCGATTCATCTTGGTTTCCTCCCGTCGCCCTAGACCAGCGCACGACAAACCTTCCCATTTGGGGGGTGGCTTGCGGCGCTCCAGCGAGGCGCTCTCAAATGCTGCCCGGCTTGTTGGTCAGCCGGCTGACAGCAGACGGACCATGAATATTCCAAGCTGTAAAATCGCTTTATTGGATTAAATGCATCGGCGATTCCGATACGAGGAAACCACTCCATGCGCTTCAAAGGTCTGGACCTGAACCTCCTGGTGGCACTCGACGTGCTGCTGGAAGAGGGCAGTGTTTCGGCGGCGGGCAAGAGACTGTTCCTCAGCCAGTCGGCGACGAGCGGGGCGCTCGCCCGCCTGCGCGAGCACTTTTGCGACGAACTGCTGATCCCGGTCGGGAGAAAGATGGTTCCATCGCCGTTCGCCCAGGACCTGATCGAACCCCTCCGCGCCCTGATGCTACAGATCGACGCCACGGTGAGCCCCGGTCAGGCGTTCGACCCACTGACAACCAAACGGCTCTTCAGGATCGGCTGCTCGGACTACATCACCGAGGTGGTGATCAGTAAGCTGACCCCGAAACTGGCCCTGAATGCGCCCGGGATGATCATCGACGTGACGGCACCCGGCAATGATCCGGCGTCGTCACTGGATGCCGGCGATATCGATATTCTCATCACCCCGGAGACCTATCGCGCCCAGAACCATCCCAGCGAAAAGCTCTATGACGAAGACCACCTGATCGCGGCCTGGACGGGCAATACCCTGCTGGCCGATGGCCGTCTGGACCTGGAGCGGTTCAGAACGCTTGGCCATGTGGTGGCCCGGTTTGCGCGGGTACGCGCCAGCTCCTTGGCCGAGACCTGGCTGGATTCACGCGTCCCCGACCGCCGGATCGAGATGATCGTTCCGGCTTTCATGCATGTGCCCCGGCTGCTGGTCGGCACCCAGCGCATTGCGCTCGTCCATGGCCGACTGGCGAGGATGAGCGTCGAAATCATGCCCATACAGCTATTCGATCCGCCCTTCGATTTGCCGATCCTGACCGAAGTGATCCAGTACCACCGCGCCCGCCAAACCGACGGCGGGCTGCGATGGCTGATCGACACCATCCATGCCTGCGCCAAGGAGATCTGAGGACCTATCGGAAATGGCGATAGGTTTTATCCAATCAATCGATTTGTCCACAATCGACCTGCGATCGTAGTTCTACCGTCCTGATCTCTCGCCAAAGGGGGACAGCGGGAGGCTCGAATGCAGCTTGGGGAGCAACTTGCTACGCGCGACTTGCCGCGTGACGCCGGCAGCGCGCAGGGCGTGGTCCTGATCCTTGCCGCCACACTGGCGGTGATGGGCGTGCTGGTGATCTCGCCCATTCTACCCCAACTGATGCAGCACTTCGCCGACGTTCCGGGGATCACCTTCCTGGGCCCGATCATCCTGACGGCGCCGGCAGTCTGTATTGCGCTGTTCTCGCCCTTTGCCGGCTGGCTCACGGACCGACTGGGTCGGCGACGGCTACTGATCGCCGCCATGGCGATCTATGCGCCGCTTGGTGCAGCACCCCTGTTTCTGGACAGCCTGTGGGCCATTCTGGCTAGCCGGATCGGCGTGGGGCTGGCCGAGGCGGTGATCATGACGGCCTCAACCACCCTCATCGGCGACTATTTCAAAAGCCCCAAGCGCGAGACCTGGCTGGCCTGGCAGGTGGGCGTTTCATCGATTTCGGCGGTGGTCCTGCTGCTGGTCGGCGGCTTGCTCGGCACCATCGACTGGCGCGCACCCTTCGCCGTCTATCTGACGGCATGGGCCCTGGCGATCGCTACTCTGCTGCTGACCTGGGAAACACCGCGCGACTCGCATGACACGAGCAGCGCCCTTGCACCCAAACCGGCATTTCCAACGCAAAAGATGGCGCTGATCTACGGTGCCTCCCTCCTGGGTGGGATGATCTTCTACATCGTGCCTGTACAGCTGAGCCTGGTGCTCGGCGAGCTGGGCATGACAAATCCGGCCCTGATCGGCGGATCAGCCGCATTTGGCGCTCTCGTGGTTCCACTCGGGTCGCTGATCTTCCGGCGGCTGTCCGGGGTCGACGCGCGCACGATGCTGGGCGGTGCGTTTCTGCTGGCCGGCATTGGCCTCTTGATCATGGGCGTCAGCCGCGACTTCAAGCTGACCATGGTTGGCGTTCTGATCAATCAGCTGGGCTGCGGCATCATCCTGCCAACCCTTCTGGCCTGGGCCATGGGCAGTCTCCCGGCGGCGTGGCGAGGTCGCGGTATCGGACTGTGGACAGCGTCGATCTTCATTGGCCAGTTCATCAGCCCCCTGCTGATTACAATCGCCGCCAAGGGACTGGGCGGGGTGTCATGGGCGGTCATGCTGGCCGGCGGGCTCGCCCTCGGCGGTGCCTTGGTGGCCGCTCTCGCCGTGAAACATGATGAGGCGGCCAAGGCCCGTGCAAGGGGCGCTCACTCGTCCGCCGATGGCGCACGCCCATGATCAAGCTGATGATCTCGGCGCGCACTGCGCCGGCCCGACCACGCTGGCAAGCCCTGGATCATCTGAAATCCGTCCACGGTCCGCTCGTCTACGACGCACCAGACGATGCTGGCGCAATGCCGACGCTCTATGTCCAGAACCATGTCGACGACGCCCTGGCCCTGCCTGATGCGCTGGCGAACTGGGCCTGGGACCGTGATCTGGTGACCGAACTCGCCTTCGACGACCTCGACCATCTGCGGGCCGCAACTCGGACACCCTACTACCAGACCGTCCTGAGGCCCGACGAATCCCGCTTCGTTGATCAGGCTTCAGTCATGCCGCTCGTCGTCACGGAACATCGTGAGGGCCTTGTGGTCGGAGACACCGCCTGGAAGATCTTCGTCTACCTGAAGGCCACTGGCGATCTGCCGGCTTTCGAGCGCGGCTGGTCCACGGCGCGCGAGGCCGTCGCGAGGCTATGCATGGCACAGGCTGCGAACGTGCCGCTGGCAGCCCCCGCAACACCCCCGGCCTTTGTCGACGGCATCTGGTCCTTGTGGTTCGCGACAAGGACCCTGGCCGTGAGTTTTCTGAACGGCCCTCTGCTCCAGGCCGTGGCCGGCTTCAAACCTTGCCTGAACGCTGACGCAAGCTTCGTCGTCTTGGCCCGGGAACTACCGGTCTCGCGGTTGCGCCGTGAAAATGGCCCCCGTGCGCAGAGCGTGTCGCAAACGCCAAGGAGAGCGTATTGACCTATCCGAAAATCCTGATCATCGGCGGCGGAATCGGCGGCCTC
Source organism: Caulobacter sp. AVps18 (assembly GCF_058681425.1). Lineage (NCBI taxonomy): Bacteria > Pseudomonadati > Pseudomonadota > Alphaproteobacteria > Caulobacterales > Caulobacteraceae > Caulobacter > Caulobacter sp. AVps18. Next base: position 1,328,859 of record NZ_CM178737.1, on the reverse strand, counting down.
ACGACCGCAATCGCCCTGGCGCAGAAGGGCCTCAAGACCGAAGTGATCGAGCGCGATCCCAGCTGGTCGGTCTACGGCGTCGGCATCATCCAGCAGGGCAACGTGGTGCGCGCCATGACCCAACTCGGCTTGATCGATGACTATATCGAAGCGGGGTTCGGCTTTGACCATGTCGAGGTCTTCATTCCGACGGGCCAGAAGGTTGCGACCATCCCCACGCCGAAACTCGTTGAGGGCTATGCCTCCAATGTCGGGATCGGCCGCCGCGCCCTGCACAAGGTGCTGGGCGACAGGGCCATCAAGTCAGGCGCGGCAATCAGACTGGGCGTGACCGCCGAGAGTCTCGAAGACGACGGGAGCGGCGTCGATGTGCAGTTCAGCGACGGGACGTCGGGCCGATACGACATCGTCATCGGCGCCGATGGCCTCTATTCGACGACCCGCCGCCAGATCTTCCCGGACGCACCGCAGCCAGCCTTCACCGGCCAGGCAGTGTGGCGCTACAACTTTGATCGCACCTCTGAGGTGACAGGGCTTTGCGCCTATGAAGGTGCCACCGGTGTCGGCCTCGTCCCGCTGTCTGAAACGCTCATGTATATGTACGTGACGACACCGGAGCCGGGAAACCCGCGCTACGAGCGAGACACCCTGGCGCAGGCCATGCGCGCCAAGCTGGCCGCCATACCCTCGCCCGCCATCGCCGCCTTGCGCGACCAGATCACGGCCAATGACGAGGTCGTCTACAAACCGCTGGAATGGGTTTTCCTGACCGGCGATTGGCACAAGGGGCGGATTGTCCTGCTGGGAGACGCCATCCACGCCACTACGCCTCATCTGGGCCAGGGGGCCGGCATGGCGATCGAAGATGCCATCGTCCTGGCCGAGGAACTGGCGCGATCAACCGCCCCGGAAACGGCGTTCAGGGCCTATCGCGCGCGGCGCTTTGAACGCTGCCGATACATCGTCGAAAAATCGAAAGCGCTCTGCGACAGCCAACTCGGCAAGGGTCCGCCGGTCGAGCAGGCCGCGGCCGCCCGCGACATGTTCAACGTCGTCGCCGAACCCATTTGAACCAGCGTAGATCTCAAGGAAGACACAGATGGCAAGAGTGACTGACATCCGATATGTCGGCTACGGCGTAACCGATTTCGCGGCGGAACGCGCCTTCTATGGCAATACCTGGGGCCTTCAGGAGATCGCCGAAGGCGACGGCATGGCCTATTTCGCCGCCGCTGGACATGACGAACTCTATGTCGTTCGCCTGCGCCAGACTGACGAGAAGCGCATCGACATCATAGCCCTGGCGACCGACAGCCGCAGCGATGTCGACGACCTGCACGCTCGTGTCGCAGCGCACGGCTGCAAGGTGATCTTCGCTCCGCGCGAACTGGACAGCCTTGGCGGCGGCTATGGCTTCCGCTTCTTCAGCCCCGATGGCCTGCCGTTCGAGATCTCCAGCGACGTCGCCCGCGGGCCGTCGCGTGAGCTGGCGCGATGGGAGGGTATTCCCCTGAAGATCAGCCACATCGTCCTTCACTCGCCGGACCATCGGGCCGCCGTGGCCTTCTTTACTGACGTCCTGGGGTTCCGGGTCAGCGACTGGCTGGGCGACTTCATGTGCTTCCTGCGCTGCAACGCATGGCATCACCGCCTGGCCTTCCTCCCTGGCCCGCCCTGCCTGAACCACGTCGCCTTTGACATGCTGGGCGTGGACGACATGATGCGCGGCATCCATCGGCTGAAGCAGAACGAGATTGATATCCGCTGGGGTCCCGGCCGACACACGGCCGGCAATAATACCTTCAGCTACTTTGTCACGCCGGGTGGCTTTGCAGTCGAATACACCTCCGAGCTGGAAAAGGTCGATGAGGACACCTGGGTGGCCCAGGTCCACAAGCCAACCGCGCAGACCATGGATCAATGGGGCATCGGCGTCGGAGGCCCCCAGACCATGCCTCATCCCGAGGCCGACAGCGGTCTGTTCAACCCGGTCGGAGTCTGAACGCATGGCCCTGTTCGAATACTTCCCGAACTATGTCTGGAACCTGTCGGTTTCAATCGCCATCGAGAGCGGCGCTCAGATCGGCGAGATCGTGGACATGTGCAAACCTATTCGCGACGCTGCAGCGAATGGCGAAGACGCCGGCACACTGCAGTTTGCCGAGCAATGGGCCGGCATGGCCGACAAGCTGATCGGCTTGGCCGACGAGGACGAGGCGCTCGGACGCTGCTTCTCCGCAGCGACCAAGCTTGAGCGCGCGGCGCTCTATCTGTTGTCAGCTGAACGCATGCAGGGCCATGGTCACCCCGGCCGGGAGGCCACGTTCGCCAAGGCGCAATCAGCCTTTCGAAAGGCCATGCGGCTTGGCGACCAGCCCGTCGAGCGGGTCGAGATCGCCTACGGCGACAGCGCCTACCCGGCGCTCTATTGCAGGGCTCCGGGCCCTGGCCGCAAACCGGTCGTGGTCTATTGCAACGGCCTGGATAGCTCCAAGGAGCTGCTCTACTGGTCGCGACTGCACCAGGCCCTGGCTAAGCGGGGTATCTCAACCCTGCTGGTTGATCAGCCCGGTACGGGCGAGGCCCTGCGCCTGAAGAATCTGCCGGCCACGCCCTATTCCGAAAAATGGGCGACTCCGGCCCTGGACTGGTTGCTGACCCAGGACGACGTCGATCCGGACCGCATTGGCATGACCGGCATCTCGCTCGGCGGCCACTACGCGCCCCGCGCGGTCGCCTTCGAGCCGCGCTTCGCCAGCGGCGCGGTCTGGGGAGCCAATCACAATTGGGCCGAGGTCCAGCAAAAGCGTCTTCGCCGCGAGGGCGAGAACCCCGTACCCCATTACTGGGGCCATGTGATGTGGGTGTTCGGAGCCCGCGACATGGACGACTTCCATGCCAAGACACAGGCCATGACGCTGAACGGCGTCATGGAGAAAATCAAGGTTCCCTTCCTCGTCACCCATGGCGAGAAGGACCGGCAGATCGGCCTGGAATACGCCCATCAGAGCTACGACCAACTGACGGGCAGTCTTCGGCGCGAGCTGAAGATCTTCACCGACCGGGAGGGTGGCGTGGAGCATGTCGGAGCCGACAACATGGCCTTCGGCCGTGACTATATCGCCGACTGGTTTGCCGAAACTCTCGGCGGCCGCACGGCGTCCTGACGCCCGTTCGCCTCGCCTCCCGATCCCAAGGAAGACTGCCATGGCCCGCCGTTTTGTCGATCTGTCCATCTATCTGGAAAATGACGTGATCACCGATCCGCCCTTCCTGCGGCCCAAGATCACCTATCAGAGCCATGCCGAAACCGTTGCCGAGGCGGCCTTCTTCTTCAAGGACATCACGGCCAGCGACTTTCCGGGGGGCGAGGGTTTCGCGGCAGCTGAATGGGTGACCCTGACCACACACAATGGCACTCATCTGGACGCCCCCTGGCACTATCACCCCACCATGGACGGCGGCGAGCGCGCAATAACGATCGACGAGGTGCCGCTGGAGTGGTGCTTCGCACCGGGTGTGAAACTGGACTTCAGAGGTTTTGCGAATGGCTATGTTGTCACGGCCGCCGACGTCGAAACCGAGCTGAAGCGCATCGGACATGACCTCCAGCCGCTGGACATTGTGCTGATCAACACCGCAGCAGGCGGAGCGATTGGCAATCCGGACTACGTCAATATCGGCTGCGGCATGGGCTATGAGGCCACCATGTATCTATTGGAGCGTGGCGTTCGCGTCACCGGAACCGATGCCTGGTCGTGGGATGCGCCCTTCAGCTACACCGCCAGGAAGGTCGAGGAGACGGGCGACACCTCCCTGATCTGGGAAGGCCACAAGGCCGGGCGAGATATCGGCTACTGCCACCTTGAAAAGATGCACAATCTGGAAGCCCTGCCAGGCCATGGCTTCACGGTGTCATGCTTTCCGCACAAGATCCGCGGAGCCTCGGCCGGCTGGACTCGCGCCGTAGCGATCTTCGAAGACCAGGTCTGATCGCCGATACTGAAGCAGAGGAACTGATCTGAATTCCCGCTCAATGCTACGGCCTACGCAGCGACATCGCCGGACGAGATCTTGCCCAGCAATTGGCTGAGCTGGGCCTTTTCGGCTGCTGACAGTCCCGAGAACGCCAGGCGGTCATGCTCCAGCGTTTCCAGTTCTATGCGTTCGCGCAGCGTCACGCCGGCGGCTGTAAGATAGAGGGCGTTGGCACGCCGGTCGCGGCCGGGACGCCGCTCGATCACACCCAGCGCTTCCAGTTCGTTGACGACCTTGACCGTACTGGCGCGATTGATCCCGAGCGATCGGCCCAGTGACATCTGATCACAGCCCGCATTGAGAGCAATATAGACCATCGCTGTTGCGCGCGCCGGGGTAACGCCCAGTGGGGCCAGCCGCACCCTTAGGCCTGCCATGGTGCGCACATCGGCATAGTGCAACTTGAGCCCCAACCGCTCGCCGAGAACGCCAAGAGCGCCGACCTCCTCCATGACCATCAAGCTCCAACTAGTATGCCAGGCAAACCGTATACCGATCGCCCGGTCCTTGAAATCACCTGAAGGTCAGTCTGCCCGAATAGTCCACGTGACGTTCACCGGCAGGTTTGCGCCGGTCGCTGTCTCGAAGACCTTGGCGTTGCGGATCGCTTCCAGGGCGTGGTCCCGCATGATCCGCTCTGCGGTCACGACATCGCCCCGTTCAATCGCATCGAAAACCGACCGGTGCTGCCGGTGCGCAGAAAGCAGATGCTCGTATTCGACGTCCAGATCCGTCAGATCCAGGGCCAAGGCGCCTGCACCCGCGAAGGGTTCGAAATTGTTGCGCGCCAGCGCGGCTTCAATCGCACTGTTGCCCGCTCCAGACACCAGGGCATCGTGGAAAGCCAGATTATAGTCGGCGTAGCGATCCAGGTCCTCGGCGACCAGGCGCCCGGCCGAAAACAGCGCCTCACCCGTCTCCAGCAGTGCAGAAAGTCGCTCGCGCAGCTCGGGTGTCATGCCGCGCTCGGCAAGACGACGCGCCGCGAAACCCTCAAGCACGCCACGAACCTCAATGGCGTCCCGGATTCGGACGCTGGACATGCTCCGCGCCGCATAGCCGCGTCCACCCAGGCGCTCGACTAGCCCCTCGTGCTCTAGCGCCCTCAGCGCCGTGCGGACCGGCATGCGCGAGACGCCGAGCGCTGCGGCGGTCGAGATCTCACCGATGCGCTCGCCGCCACGGATCTCGCCCGAGGCGATCATCTTGCGCAGCGCCACGATCACGCGCTGGCCCGGCTTTACTGGCGTGGACTCCATGGCGCGATCCTAGCCTTCTGCACCCCGCCTTCACAACCCGCCACCCCTGAAATGGGATCCAATGAAAGCCCATATGGCCGTTGATCCTGAATTATTGGATCCAATGATTGACGTCGGGGCGGTTTTACCCTGATATTGGATCCAATAAACAAGATGTGAGGAAGCGACATGCCCGCCGAAACCCCCTCGCCCTGGCCGCGTGATGCCTGGTACGTGGCCTGCACGCCCCAGGAGATCGCGGATAAACCCCTGGGTCGCCGCATCTGTGGCCAGGCCATGGTCTTCCACCGGGGCAAGGCAGGACAGGTCGTCGCCCTCGAGGACTTCTGCCCCCATCGTGGTGCCCCCCTGTCGCTGGGCTTCGTCCGCGACGGTGAGCTGGTCTGCGGCTATCACGGCCTGACCATGGGCTGCGAAGGACGGGCCACATCCATGCCCGGCCAGCGCGTCGCCGCCTTCCCCGCGATCCGCGCCTTTCCGGTGCTGGAACGCCATGGCTTCATCTGGGTCTGGCCCGGCGATCCGGCCCTGGCCGCGCCGGAGAAGCTGCACCCGCTGTTCTGGGCCGATAGTCCCGACTGGGCCTATGGCGGCGGCCTTTTTCATATTGAATGCGACTACCGCCTGATGGTCGACAACCTGATGGACCTGACGCACGAGACCTATGTCCATGCCACGAGCATCGGCCAGAAGGAGATCGACGAGGCACCGGTGACCACACGCCTTGAAGGCGATGAGGTGGTGACCAGCCGCTTCATGGAGGGGATCCATGCCCCGCCGTTCTGGCAAATGGCCCTGCGCGGCGCGGGTCTGCCCGAGGACGCCTTGGTCGACCGCTGGCAGATCTGTCGCTTTTCACTCCCCAGCCACGTGATGATCGAGGTGGGCGTGGCTCTGGCCGGACACGGGGGCTATCACGCCCCGGCCGACAAGAAGGTTTCCAGTGTGGTGGTCGACTTCATCACGCCCGAGACCGAGACCTCGCACTGGTACTTCTGGGGCATGGCCCGCAGCTTTGCCGTTTCGGACGCCGCCCTGACCGACACCATTCGCGAGGGTCAGGGCAAGATCTTCTCCGAGGACCTGGACATGCTGGAGCGCCAGCAAAAGAACCTGCTGGCCTATCCCGACCGCAAGCTGCTGAAGCTCAACATCGACGCCGGCGGGGTGCGCTCGCGCATGGCCATCGACAAGGCGATCGCCGCCGAAGCCGCCCCTGTGGCGATGCACGCCGGATGATCAGGGTTCGGGTGGCGTCCCGCGCCCTTGTCGCCGAAGGCATCGTCAGCCTCGACCTGGTTTGCCCGGAGGGCCGCGACCTGCCGCCGTTCGAGGCGGGGGCCCATGTGGATCTGCATCTGGGGAACGGACTGATCAGGCAGTACTCGCTATGCAGCGACCCCGCCGTGCGCAGCCACTACAGGATCGCCGTTCTGAGGGAACCTGCATCGCGTGGTGGTTCGGCCTATGTTCATGACAGCCTGACCGAGGGCGCGACGCTGGACATCAGCCCGCCCCGCAACCTCTTTGCCCTGGACGAGACGGCGCAGGCTCACCTGCTGTTTGCCGGCGGGGTTGGTGTAACCCCCATCCTGGCCATGGCCCGCCGGCTGTGGGCGCTGGGCCAGCCCTTCGTCTTTCACTACTGCGCCCGCGAGCGATCTCGCGCCGCGTTCCTGGACGAACTTGCGACCGCGCCCTTCGCCGACCAGGTTCGGCTGTCCTTCGATGCAGAACCGGCCACCCGACTGGATCTCGACCGGGTTCTTGCCGACCCTGCGCCGGGTCGCCGTCTCTATGTCTGCGGTCCTGGCGGTTTCATGACCCATGTGATTGATGGTGCCCTGGCGCGGGGCTGGTCGTCGGACGAGATCCGTAAGGAGCACTTCGCGGCTGCGCCCGCCTCCGAAGGCCAGGACCAGCCGTTCGAGCTGATGATCGCCAGCTCAGGCCAGATCGTGAAAGTCACCGCCGAGCAGACCGCGGCTCAGGCGCTGGAAGCGGCAGGCGTCTTTGTGCCTGTCTCCTGTGAGCAGGGTGTCTGCGGCACGTGCCTGACCCGCGTGATCGAGGGCGAGCCTGACCACCGTGACGCTTTCCAGACGGACGACGAACGGGCGGCAAACGACCAGTTCACGCCCTGCTGTTCACGCGCCAGCTCGCCACGTCTCGTACTGGACCTCTGAGCCGCCAGGGCCCGGCTCAGGTCTCCCGTCAGGCGGTGCCCCTTGGCTAGTAGCGCGCCAGGGAATCCGCATCCAAGGCGTGCACAAAGGCCAGAACCTCGTGGTTGACCCGCTGATGGGCCTCGATCTGGGGCGTATGGCCACAGTTTTCGATCACTTTCACCACGGCGCGCGGATTGAGCCGCGCGCAATCAATGGACTGCTGAAAGGGAAGGACGACGTCCTGCCGCCCATGAAGGAACAGGATCGGGCAGTTCGCTGAGCCCACGAGCGAGCGGCTCTGCGCCCAGTAGGCCTTGCGAACGCCTCCGATCCAGAGGGTCTTGCGCATTGTCGCCAGCAGCGACTGTGACGCTCCATCCTTGTGAACATTGCGCCAGATAACGCCCCGCAGGGTCTCGTTCACCACCGAAGGATCGTGGAACAGGGCCGCAATCTGTTGCTCGACCGAGAGTTTGCCGGGCTTGGTCATGAGCTCGCCGAGCAAGGGAAGGCTCATCAGGCGAAACGGCAGAAAAACCTCGGGGCCCATCATCGCCGGCGAAGCCAGCACCATGCCGGCGATGCGGTCCGGGGCGAGTCCGGCCAGCCGAAGGGCGATCGCCCCCCCAAGGGAGTTGCCGACAGCCACAACACGCTCAAGCCCCAGGGCCGTCAGCACAGCCAGGGTAAAGGCCGCATAGCTGTCAGGGTCGTGAGCCTGGCCATCCCCGTCCGACAGGCCATGACCCGGATAGTCCAACGCAATGAGCCGCAGGCTCTTGCCCAGGGCGTCAAGCTGATTGGACCAGAACTCCAGTGAGCCGCCGATGCCGGAAAGGAGCAGGACGGGGATCCCCTCCCCCCCGGTATCGACATAGCGAATCCGGACGCCGTCTACGGAGATCCATTGGTCAGTCATTGGCATTTCTCACCGCAACGGGTCGTTGAACAGGGTCAGGTCATCCGGACCACAGGCTTGATGACCCGCCCGGCCTCGCCGTCCGCCACGGCCTGGTTGACGTCCGCCAGCGGATAGAACTGGATCAGGCGGTCGAACGGGAAGCGGCCGGCCAGATGCAGGGCGATCAGTTCGGGAATGAAGGTGTCGGGATCGGCGTCGCCCTCGACAACGCCACGCACGACCTTGCCACCGCTCATGACCGACACGGCGTCCAGCGGCAGCTCGTCGCCCATCTTGGATGCACCGACCAGGCCGCAGGCCCCGCGCGGGCCAAGACAGTCGACCGCCTGGCGCATCACCTTCAGATTGGCCGTCGTGTCGATCGAGAAGTGAGCACCCGTGCCGGTGATGGCCTGGATCTTCTCAACGATCCCGCCCTCTGTGCCGTTCAGCGCATGGTCGGCACCGAGCTCGAGCGCCAGAGCCAGGCGCTCGGGATTGATGTCGACTGCAATGATCGGCCCGGCGCCAATCGCCTTGGCCGCCAGAACCGCCGAAAGCCCCACCGCACCGGCCCCGAAAACCACCAGCGAGCGGCCGGCGGGAACCTTCAGGGCATTCATCACCGCTCCGGCACCGGTCATCACCCCACAGCCGAGGGGACCCAGCCGCTCAAGCGGCGCAGCCTTGTCGACCTTGATCGCGTTGCGCTCGTGGCAAAGCGCGTAGGTCGCGAACGACGACTGGCCAAAGATGTTGGCGTGGATGACCTCATCGCCCTTGGAAAGACCAGACGATCCGTCTTCCCGCACGCCCATAAAATTGCGCGGGAAGAACTCGTGGCAATAGGTCGGCGCGTGATCCGAACAGGAGGGACAAAGGCCGCACGAATTGAAGGTCATGACGACGTGATCACCGACAGCCACCTTGGTCACGCCGGGCCCAACGCGCTCAACAACACCGGCCCCCTCGTGGCCGAGAACCACGGGCTGGGGCGTCGGCAGGTGCTGGTCACGCATGACCATGTCCGTGTGACAAACACCGGTGGCCACAACCCGAACCAGGACCTCACCGGCGCGCGGCGGTTCGATCTCGAGGGACTCCAGACTGAACGGACCGGTCGGGCTGCGGGTTACGGCTGCGGTGATCTGCATGCGAAAGCACTCCTAGAGCGTTATTCGGCAAATTGGATACCGGTTCGCCGCCGAAATAACGCGTCAAAACAAGAATCTAGAGCAAACGGCATGATTCAATCATGACGACCTTTGCTCTAGAAGGGATAGGCCGTGGCGACGGCCTTGACGGTCTCCCACCGCCAGGTGGTGAACTCGTCAAGATTGGCCGGTCCGCTGATACGGGTGCCGTTGCCGGACGCCTTCATGCCGCCGAACGGCGAATGCGGCCCGGCGTCCACGGTCTGATCATTGATGTGCAGGTGACCCACCTCCAGCGCACTACCCAGACCCATGCCACGCCCCACCGAGCCCGTGATGATGCCGGCCGAGAGGCCGTAGGGGCCATCATTGGCCAGACGCACGGCCTCGTCCAGATCGTCAAATACGGTGATCGCAGCCACCGGACCGAAGATTTCCTCTTCGAAGGCCCGCATGCCTGGCGTGACGCCCGTCAGCACGGTCGGCGCATAGCAGAGGCCCTGATGGGTCCCGCCGGCCACCAGCGTCGCACCGGCCGCGACCGTGTCGGAGACGATGGCGTGGACACGGTCCAACTGTCCGCGGCTGATCAGCGGGCCCAGGGCCACATCACCGCGCATCGGATCGCCCACCGGCAGATGCGCGGCCTTGGCGGCCAGGCGCTCGACCACCGCGTCATGAATGCCGCGCTGGACCAGCAGACGGCCGGCGGTCATGCAGACTTGCCCCTGGTGAAGCCAGGCCCCCCAAGCGGCGTTCGAGGCGGCCACATCCGGATCAGCGTCGTCGAGGATGATCAGCGGGTTCTTGCCGCCCAGTTCCAGCGCCACCTTCTTCAGATGAGCCCCTGCGACCTCGCCCACCTTGCGGCCGGCACCCGTCGAGCCGGTAAAGGCGATCATGGCGATGTTGGGATCACGGCACAGCGCGTCGCCGGCCTCGGCGTCACCGGGCAGGACGTGAAGCAGACCGGCCGGCAGGCCGGCGGCCTCAAACACCCGGGCGATCAGGAAGCCGCCGCTGACCGGCGTGCGCGGATCGGGCTTGAGCACTACGGCGTTGCCCGCCGCCAGGGCGGGCGCGACCGCCCGGATCGACAGGACCAGCGGGAAGTTGAACGGCGAGATCACCGCGACCACGCCGAGCGGGACGCGCCGGGCGATGCTGGTCTTGCCCGGGGAGGAGGGCAAGACCAGACCGGCGCCTTCAGTCGCCATCGCGCCGGCCTGGCGTACGAAGCCGGCGGCGTGCTCCAGTTCGACGGCGGCCTTGGCCCCCACCGAACCGCTCTCGCGCATGATCCAAGGTGCGAGGTCGGGGGCGTGTTCGACCAGCAGGTCGGCAGCGCGCAGCAGGATCGCCTGCCGCGCGTCGGCCGTGAGCGCCGCCCAGGCCGGCTGAGCGGCCTTGGCCGAGGCGGCGGCGCGCGCCACATCGGACCGGTCGGCACGGCCGACCTGGGTCAGCACGGTCTCCGTCGCGGGCTCCTGGACCGCGATCACCCCGCCGCTGGACTTGACCCAGCCGTCAGAGAACAGTCGCTCGGTCCACTGGTCGGGCGAAAGCAGAGGTTCACGCATCATTCGGGTGGCCCCTGCGCTCATGTCGTTCATGGCGGTCAGGCTCCTCTGACTAGAAGGTGACGCCGAGGCGGATATAGGCCTCGCGCGGGCGGCTGTAGGTGCCGAAGATGGCGCCGGCGGCGATGTTCTCGTTGCCGGTCGTCAGGTAGCGCTTGTCGGTCAGGTTCGTGCCGCCGACCGTGACGCTCCAGGCACCGCCCGGATCATCATAGGCGACGCTGGCGTTAACCACCTGGACCGCAGGACGCTTGAGCAGGTAGGTGCGCTGGGCGTTGTTCCAGATGCTGGAGGTGTAGGTCCAGTCGGCAATGGCCGTGACCGATCCGCCGTTGCCCAGCTTGACCTCGTAGCGCGGGCTGAAGTTGATCTTCCACGTGGGCGTCTTGGGCAGCGGCGCGCCGACAAAGGTGCCCGCCTGGAAGACGTTGGGACCGCTAACCGCCTGCACGCCGGCCAGCACGTCGGTATAGCGGGCGTGCAGATAACCCACCGAGGCGTTGAGGGTCAGGCCCTCCAGCGGCACGGCCACGGCTTCCAGCTCGACACCCTTGATCTTGGCATCGCCGGCGTTGCGGATGGTCGGCGAGGTGCCTTGCTGGAAGTTCAGCTGGATGCCGTCATACTCGGTCTGGAACACCGAGCCGTTCAACTGCAGGCGGCGGTCCAGCAGCTTGGACTTGAAGCCCGCCTCCCAGGTGGTGGCGACCTCTTCGCCGAACGGCTGGGCCAGGAGCTGGGGATTGGTCAGACGGGTTGTCCAGCCGCCGGTCTTGTAGCCCTTGGACCAGCTGACATAGGTCATCACGTCTTCAGCCGGATGCAGTTGCACCCCGACCTTCGGCGAGAAATTGGTGAATTCCTGCTCGTTGACGCCCGGCGCATAGACCCGCACCGGATTGCTGGGATCGGGGTAGCTGAGGCCGACCTGGCAGGGGATCGGCGCCAAGGGGAACGCCCCGCTCGGCCGGATGTTGCCGTTGGCGTCCGAACAGCCGAACAGCTTGTAGTTGAAACCGTTCAGGTCCTGCTGCCCACCTTCGAACAGCTTGCTTTCCTTGGTGTATCGAGCACCGATGGTGACCCCGACCAGATCGGACAGCCGCCAGTCGACCTGACCGAACGCTGCATAGTTCTCGGTCTCCAGCTGATTGGGGCCGTCGACCTGCAGCAGACCTTCATCGAAGGTGACGTAGTCGTGCAGTGAGCCCTTTTCCTTGAAGTAGTAGCCGCCCAGCACATAGTTCAGCTTCTTGTCGAAGGCCGAGCCCAGAAGCTGAAGTTCCTGGCTGATCTGCCACTGCTTCATGTTGAAGCTGAGTTGGCCGACGTTCAGCGGCGAACCGTCTGCGTCCGTGCCGCTCTTCCACAGCAGCTTGCGGTAGGCGGTGATCGACTTGACCGCCACTTCGTCGGAGAGGCTGTGCTCGACAGTGCTGCCCAGGCCCCAGTTGACCATGTTGGAGAAGCTGTTGCCGGTGGCGTAGCTCTTGTCGATGTCCTTGCTGACGAACCGGCTGTCAAAGGGCAGTCGGTCGTTGGTCGGATCGGCGTCGACATTGACGCCGGCCAGTGGAGCCACACTCAGGTTACGGCTGAACTGGGTGCCACGAACACCGCAGAGGGCCTGGGCGTTGCGCGCGGCGATCTGCGTCGGCGTCGCACCGATGCAGAAGTTGTAGAGCCCCGCGAACAGGAAGCCCGTTGTCCCCGTCGGGTCAAAGGCGGTGCCCGGCAGGTTGCTCGTCCCGGCGAAGTTGCCCGGAACCCTTTCCGTTGTAGCGAGCAGGGTGTTGGCCAGACCGCCGCCATCCTCGCGGGTATAGTCGGCCGACAGCACGACCTTGGTCAGTTCGCCCTTCCACTTGAGCTTGCCGCGCAGGTTCCAGCTGTTCTCGCCGCCTTCACGCGCCGCAGTGTCGTAGTCCGAAGACGGGAAGGCGGTATAGGAGGTGGTGTTGCGCGCGCGCGCATCGGGGAACGGAATGCGCTCGACATAGCCTTCCCGGCTCTTGATCCCGAAGGTGATCGAAGATGACAGCGACTCGGTCAGCGGCAGATCGGCGCTGCCGCGCGCCTGCATCAGCTTGTGGCTGCCGGTGGTAACGTCGCCCTTGAACTTGAAGGTGTCGCCCGGATCGCGCGTCACGATCGAGATCGCGCCGCCGATCGTGTTACGGCCAAACAGCGTGCCTTGCGGGCCCTTGAGGATTTCGATGCGCTCGACGTCCAGCAGGTCCTGGTTGGCGCCGACGGTGCGGGCCAGATAGACGCCATCGACATAGATGCCGACGCCGGGATCGATGTTGAAGGCGAAGTCGTCCGAACCGATACCACGCACATAGGCCGACAGCACCGACGGCGAGCCCGAGAACGGCGTACCACCGTCCAGGGTGACATTGGGCGCCAGATTGGAGAGTTGGGCGACGTTGCCGACCGCACGCTCCTGCAGCGCATTGGCCGAGAAGGCCGAAATGGCGATCGGCACGTCCTGGACGTTCTCGACACGCTTCTGCGCGGTGACGACGACTTCCTCGACGACCTGTGCCTGCGCGACGCCGGCCACCCCCAGCGCCAGTACCGACGCCGCCCCAAACACCTGATAAAGCCAGAGCTTACGCACCATGACCCGAACCTCCCATTTTATGTCGTTGTCGACAGAGGAGCACGGGTGGCGCGCTCAGACTTGGCTAGGCGCGAAGGCGACTTTCACGGATGCGAAGCCCGACGACGTTTTCGAGAACGCCGGGTTACGAAAGTTCAGCTGGTCCGATATTCGCGCGGCCCAACACCATAGAAGGCCTTGAATGCGCGACTGAAATGCGAAAGGTCGTTGAAGCCTAGGCTGAACGAAAGTTCGGTTATGTTGCAGGTTCCGCGGGACTCGCGCAGGGCCCTGGCCGCACGTTCCAAACGCTTCCGCCGGATATAGGCCAGGGGCGTGGTCGCCATGCCCGCAAAAACCATCTGCAGATAGCGCGGCGACATGCCCATGGCCCCGGCGACGCGACTGACGCTGAGGTCAGGGTCGCACAGATTCTCGTCGATGAAGCGCTTGATGCGAGCGCCTGCGCCCTGGCCGCCCTCGCAATTGCGGGTCTCGCTGCCGCCGCCTTCCCACACCGCCGCAGACAGCAGGGACAAGGCCGCCTCCTGTACAGCATCACCCACGGGGGCTGCGTCCCGATCGCCATTGGCCCAGAGCGTGCGGATGAAGGACGTCAGCAACGCTCCAGTCAGACTGTCGCCGGCCAGCCGGCGACCGCACAGGGCCTCAGGATCAACCATCCGTCCCGCAAGGCTTTCAGACGGAATCCGGAGCACCAGCATGCGGTTGGCATCGTCGAAACGGATGGTATAGGGCCTCGCCGGATCGCAGAGCATGAGATCGCCCTCGTCCAGCACCGCCTCGCGACCATCCTGAAGATTCAGGCTACGGCCCACGTCCTGGACATGCAGCTTGAAATAGGGCCGCTGCGCCAGGGACGAACGTCCACGCCGCACCACCGCCGCGCTCGACGCAACCCGCGACAGGCTCATCCCGCCCAGATCGCGTACATCCAGCCTGCCTTCGAAGTCCGCGCGGTCGGCGTCCACGACAAGGTTGTCGAAGGTCGATGCAACCATTGCATTCCAGGTATCAAGCCCGACCCGACCCGGGATCGCGCCGCCATTCTCGTCGAGACTGGACACCATTTCATCCTCCGTCAGGCAGTCCGGTCGCTCTCCTAGGAGTCCGCCGGCTTTCCGTTTCTTGGATCCCCAGAGAGCAGTTGCTCGCGCAGGACCGTTTTCTGGACCTTGCCCGAGGCCGTTCGCGGCAGAGCCACGACCTGGGTAAGCGCCTTGGGCAGCTTATAACGCGCCAGCCGATTTTCGAGATGTTTCAGGATGTTGGCCAGGTCCAGAACCGCGCCCTCTCGGCAGGTGACAACCAGATGGCCGATTTCACCCCAGCGTGGGTCCGGTATCCCGACGACGGCGCATTCTGCGATCGCCTCATGATCGGCCAGGGCCGCCTCGATCTCGGCCGGATAGACGTTCTCGCCGCCCGAGATGAACATGTCCTTCTTGCGGTCGACCAGCCAGTGATAGCCCTCGGCGTCGGCGCGGGCGATGTCGCCGGTCCGGAACCAGCCATCGGCCGTAAAGGCACGGGCGGTCTCCTCGTCGCGCCGCCAGTAGCCCAGAAAGACGTTGTCGCCCTTCAGCAGAAGTTCGCCGGCGACACCGGGCGGACAGTCGTTGTCCTGCTCGTCCACGACGCGCGTCGCGATCGAAGGCATGGCCAGACCCGCCGAGCCGGCCCGCGGATCGATCAGGGCCGGATCGGGCGGCATGCCGAACACCGTACCCGCCTCGCTCATGCCGTAGCCGTCGACCACCGGGATGCCATCGGCCAGCCAGCTGCGGATATCAGCGGCCGGGTTTGGCGCGCCTCCGGTAAACAGCGCGGTCAGGCCGCGCAAGGCCGCCGGCTCAAAGCCTGGCTGCGCCCGCAGCATCGCCGCCATCTGTGGAACGCAGAAATAGTGCGTAACGCCAAGAGCTGGATCGCCCAGGCGCGCCAGGGTACGGCCCGGCTCGAAGCCATCAGATACCCGCACCGTACCGCCATGCATCAGGGCGGGACGCACCGAAGTCACGAGGCCGATGATGTGGAACATCGGCGAGTCGATCAGGAAGACACTGTCGCCGGTGACCTGGCCCAGACGGCCGAAATTGATCGCAGTCTGGTCCAGGTTGCGCTCCGACAGCAGCACACCCTTGGGTCGGCCAGACGTGCCCGAGGTATAGAGGATCAACGACGGCCGGTCCCGATCAACCGGAGCCGTAGCCTCGGGTGCGGCCCTGTCCACCTCGACCTGCAGCGCGTCAAGATCAAGGCCCGCAAGTCCGGCGGCGGCCAGTTGGGCGTCGCCGACCACGAGAGCCGGCTCGAAGTCGGCGACGAGGGCAGCGATCTCAACCGGCGACAGGCGCCAGTTCAGGGGCGTGAAAATCGCGCCGATGCGCGCGCAGGCCAGATGCAATACGGCCAGCAGCACCCGGTTGCGGGCCAGCACCGCAAGGCGGTCACCCTCGACAAGGCCGCGCCGGCGCAGCACACCGGCGGCCCGGGCGACGCTGTCATCCAGCTGGGCATAGGTCCAGCAGCGGCCGGTCGCCAGGTCCTCGGCCGCCAGGCGGGACGGCCGCAGTCGCGCCTGGACGGCGACGTGATCCGTCTGGGTCATCGACTGCTCCTTCCTCCCGCGTGGTGGTCCGAACTCAGATCAGGCCTGTTTGGACAGGTCGTAGCTGCCCAGGCCCGGCTTGTAGGTCTTGTCGTCGATGAACTGCTTGATCCCTTCCTTGCGCCCGCTGTTGTCGTGGAAGTTGGCGGCTTCCTGGGCGCGGACAAGATAGTCTTCGGCGCTGTCATAGGTCATCTCCTTGACCCGACGAACGGCGTCCTTGGTCGCCTTCAGGGCCACGGCGTTCTTCTTCAGCAGCACCTCGGCCAGCTCCCGAACGCGGGCCTCAAGGCGCTCCAGCGGCACGCTTTCATTGACCAGTCGCCAGGCCGCAGCCTTCTGGCCGTCGATCAGCTCGCCCGTCATGGCGTGGTACATCGCATCCCGCATCGGGATCAGGTCGACCACAACCTTGGTGGCGCCGCCACCCGGCAGAATGCCCCAGTTGATCTCGGACAGCGCGAACTGAGCCTCATCAGCGGCGATGGCGAGGTCGCAGGAGTAAAGCGGACCATAGCCGCCGCCGAAGCACCAGCCATTGACCATGGCGATGGTCGGCTTCTGGTACCAGCGCAGGCGCCGCCACCAGCCGTAGGACTCCCGCTGGGCCTTGCGGGTCGCACCCAGACCCAGGGCCTCGGTCTCCCGGAAGTATTCCTTGAGATCCATGCCCGCCGACCAGGCCGTGCCCTCGCCTGTCAGCACCAGCACACCGACGTCGTCACGGTGCTCAAGCTCGTCGAGGACCTCCATCATGCGCCGGTTCAGGGCCGGGCTCATGCAGTTGCGCTTTTCGGGGCGATTGAACTTCACCCACGCAATGCGGTTCTCAACCACGAAGGTCGCGGTCTCGTTGGTCGTGGTCATGGTCTGTCCTTGTGGATCGGGGGCATGATGCGATCGGCCGAGTGCGGCCGCGCGTCAGATCGGGAAGTGGCCGGGCTGGGTCTCGACAGTGATCCAGCGCAGTTCGGTGAAGGCGTCGATTCCGGTCTTGCCACCGAAGCGGCCATAGCCCGAGGCCTTGACCCCGCCGAACGGCATCTGCGCCTCGTCATGCACAGTGGGCCCATTGACGTGGCAGATGCCCGACTGGATGCGGCGAGCAACCTTGAGGCCACGGGCGATGTCGCGGGTGAAGACCGAGGCCGACAGGCCGTATTCGGTGTCATTGGCCAGGGCTATCGCATGCTCCTCGTCACGAGCGCGGATGACCCCAACGACCGGACCAAAGCTCTCCTCGCGGAACAGGCGCATGTCGGCGGTGACCCCGTCGACGACCGTGGCGGGCATCAGCACACCATGAGACTCGCCGCCGGCCACCCGGACCGCGCCGGCAGCCACGGCCTCGGCCACCAGTCCCTCTACGTGCTGCACCGTCTTGAGATCGACGACCGCGCCCAGCGGCGTCTTGCCTTCGCGCGGATCGCCCACCGCCAGGCTGGCGGCCTTGGCGGCGAATTTCTCGACGAAGGCATCCGCGACGGCGTCGACCACAATGATCCGCTCGGTCGACATGCAGATCTGGCCCTGGTTCATGAAGGCCCCGAAGGCAGCGGCCTTGACGGCTTCGTCGAGGTCGGCGTCGTCGAGGACAATCATCGGGGCCTTGCCGCCCAGCTCAAGCAGAACCGGCTTCAGGTGCTCGGCTGCACGCTTGGCAATGATCTTGCCGACTGCGGTCGAGCCGGTGAAGTTGATCCGCCGCACGGCAGGGTGGTCAATCAGCGCCCCAACGACCTCAGCAGCGTCGGCTGGCGCATTGGTGACGATCGTCAACGCGCCTGCCGGCAAACCGGCGGCGGCGAAAGCCTCAGCGATCAGCTCATGAGTCCGGGGACAGCTTTCGGACGCTTTCAGCACCACGGTGTTGCCACAGGCCAGGGGGGTAGCGACGGCGCGAACACCCAGGATGATCGGCGCGTTCCAGGGCGCGATACCGAGGATGACCCCGACCGGCTCGCGCACCGCCATCGCCAGACAGCCCGGCTTGTCAGAGGGGATGACCTCACCGCTGACCTGGGTCGTCAGGGCGGCGGCCTCACGGACGATGGACGCAGCCAGCATCAGGTTGAACCGGGCCCAGCCCTCGGTGGCTCCGATTTCGCCCATCATTGCCACGACAAATTCGTCGACCCGCGCCTCCAGCGCAGCGGCTGCCTTGGACAGCAGGGCGCGGCGGGCATTGGGGCCCAGCGTGCTCCAGGCTGGCAGGGCGGCCGCAGCCGTGTCGACTGCGGCGCGGGCCTGGTCGGCAGTCATGGCGGCGGCCGTCGTGGCCACAGCGCCTGTCACGGGGTTTAGACGTTCAAAGACAGCCTGGGTCGAGCTCATGGTGTTCCTTCCCTTGCGCCTGCGTGCCGCCATTGGACGGTCATTTGTATGCCGGGCAATCTGTATGCCAAGCGAACAATATGCGCAAGAGGCTGTTGCTTCGCCCCCTCCGATCGATGCGCTAGAGCGCGTTCCGAAAAGTGGGAACCGGTTTTCGGAATGAAACGCGCGTGAAAACAGAAGACTAGAGCGGGTGATCTGAATCCATCAGATCGCAACCCGCTCTAGGCGGTTTCGTCCAAGGCGCGCTCGGCGCGGTAGCGGCGCGGGGAGCACCCCTCGGCCTTGCTGAAGAACCGGGAGAAATAGGCCGGATCCTCAAAGCCGAGCTGGTAGCCGACCTCAGCCACGGTCATGTTTGAATAGATCAGGGCTCGCTTCGCCTCGAGCAGCATGCGGTCACGCACCAATCGCAGCGGCGCAACGCCAGAAACCTTCAGACAGGATGTCCGCAGGCGCGAAACCGTGCAGCCCAGCCGCTCAGCGTAGAACTCCAGAGACTGCCCATCCCGGAAATGAGCCTCGATCAGTTCCCGATAGCGCGCCACCAGCCGGGCCTGCCCCCCCTGCACAGACGGTCCGGCGGCATCAGCCTGGACCAGCAGACGCAAGGCCTCGACCAGCAGGGTCAGCAACTGGGCTTCCACGGCGGCAGCGCGCCCGGGCGCGGTCCAGACCAGCTCGCGACCCAGCCGGGCGAGGGCCTCGGCCAACCTGGAATCGAACGGCAGGGGGAGCTGACAGGCGGCACGGAACAGGCTCGCAAACCCCGGTTCACGGCCAACCAGGTCACGCAGATAGCTGTCGGCAATGGTCAGAACCGAGCCGGCGCTGTCGGCCTCGTAGATGAAGCCGTGGACCACGCCGGCGGGGATCAGCAACAGGCACGGAGCACGAAAGGCGATCGTCTCGCCCTCGGCACGCATGACGCCAGACCCCTCCGCAATCAGAAAGACGTGGTTGAGGTCGGCATGGGCATGAGGGCGGATATTCCAGTCGTTGGGGCGAGAACGATCGTCCAAGTCTTCCAGATGGAGGAACTTGCCTTCAACCGTCCTGAGCGGCTCCCCGAACAGGAAAAAGCTAGGAATATTAGGAATTTGATCCAGCCCCTCTTTCGACACGCCCAGAACACGACGTAAGAAAAGTCCAACTTTTGTGATGCTCTGTCCATCCCCAAGTTCGGCGTGAGCGCTCAGTCTGGTCGCAAGTGGCCCATAGCGGCGCGAGGGCGGAGACCCAAAAATGCGTACACAGGTCGCCATTATCGGCGCGGGACCTGCGGGTCTGTTCCTGGGCCATCTGCTCAAACAGGCCGGCGTTGACGCCGTCATCATCGAGCGCAAGGACCGCAGCTATGTCGAAGGCCGTGTGCGGGCCGGCGTTCTGGAACAGGTCACAGTCGATCTGCTTGAGCGGCTGGGTCTGGCGGACCGAATGCACCGCGAGGGCCTCGTCCATGGCGGGACCAATCTGGCCAGCGACGGCGACGTCTTCCGCATCGACATGGCCGAACTGACCGGCGGCTCCACCGTCATGGTCTATGGCCAGCAGGAGGTGATGAAGGACCTGTTCGACGCAGCAGAGGCTCGCGACGTCCAGATTGTCTTCGACGCCGATGATGTGGCCCTGCACGACATCGACGACTCAAGACCTTTTGTGACCTGGCGCAAGAATGGCGTCGAGCAGCGCCTGGACTGCGACTTCATCGCCGGCTGTGACGGGTATCACGGGGTCAGCCGTGCGGCCATTCCGGCGAACGTCCTCAAGACCTTTGAGCGGGTCTACCCCTTCGGCTGGCTGGGCATACTGGCCGAGGTGCCGCCGTGTGATCACGAACTGATCTATTCCAATCACGAGCGCGGCTTCGCCCTGGCCTCGATGCGCTCACCGACCCGCAGCCGCTACTACATTCAGTGCGCCCTCGACGAGCGCATCGAGGACTGGAGCGACGAGCGGTTCTGGGACGAACTGTGCCTGCGCCTGGGACCCGACGCGGCCTCCCGGGTCACCCGCGGCCCGTCTTTTGAGAAGTCCATCGCCCCTCTGCGCAGCTTCGTCGCCGAGCCCATGCGCCACGGACGCCTGTTCCTGGCCGGAGACGCGGCCCATATCGTGCCGCCCACCGGCGCCAAGGGCATGAATCTGGCGGTGTCTGATGTGGTCATGCTGTCCGAGGCCCTGGTCGAACACTACCAGGAGGGCTCGACCGTCGGCATCGATGGCTACTCGGCCCGCGCCCTGGCCCGGGTCTGGAAGGCCGAACGCTTTTCCTGGTGGTTCACAAGCCTGACCCACCGCTTCCCCGACCGCGACGGTTTCGACCGCAAGATGCAGGTGGCAGAGCTGGCCTACATCAAGGGCTCGCGGGCCGCCCAGGTCACCCTCGCCGAAAACTATGTCGGCCTTCCGCTCGTCTAGAAGGCCCCGGAGCTCTCCATGAAAAGCAAGATTTACGGCAGCCCTGCCGAAGCGCTGGACGGCGTCGTCTTTGACGGCATGACCCTGATGTCGGGCGGCTTTGGCCTGTCGGGCAACCCCGAAAGCCTGATCCCGGCGATCAAGGACACGGGCGTCAAGGGCCTGACGGTGATCAGCAACAACTGCGGGGCCGACGGATTTGGCCTCTGGCAACTGCTGAACAACGGCCAGATCCGCAAGATGATCTCGAGCTATGTCGGCGAGAACAAGCTGTTCGAGCAGCTCTATCTGTCCGGCGAACTGGAGCTGGAACTGAACCCGCAGGGCACCCTGGCCGAGCGCATCCGGGCCGGTGGGGCGGGTATCCCGGCCTTCTACACCAAGACCGGCGTCGGCACGGTGGTGGCCGAGGGGAAGCCCGTCGAGACCTTCGAGGGCGAGGCCTATGTCCGCGAGACCTGGCTGCGGGCCGATGTCGCCATCATCAAGGCGTGGAAAGCCGACCCCGAGGGCAACCTGATGTTCCGGATGACGGCCCGGAACTTCAACCCGGTGATGGCCACGGCCGGCAAGGTCACCATTGTGGAAGTCGAGGAACTCGTTGAGGCCGGAGCGCTGGACGCCAACACGATCCACACGCCGGGCATCTATATCGACCGCATCGTCCTCAGCACCATCAACGAAAAGCGCATCGAGAAGCTGACCACACGTCAGAAGGAGACCGTCTGATGGCCTGGACCCGAGACGAGATGGCGGCCCGCGCCGCCCGCGAACTGCAGGACGGCTTTTACGTCAATCTGGGCATCGGCATTCCGACCCTGGTGGCCAACCATATTCCCGAGGGCGTGCACGTCACCCTGCAGTCCGAGAACGGCATGCTGGGCATGGGCCCCTTCCCCTATGAGGGCGAGGCCGACCCCGACCTGATCAACGCCGGCAAGCAGACCATCACCCAGCTGCCGACCTCCAGCTTCTTCGACAGCGCCCAGAGCTTTGCGATGATCCGCGGCGGCCACGTCGACCTGACGGTTCTGGGCGCCATGGAAGTGGCTCAGAACGGCGACATCGCCAACTGGACGATCCCCGGCAAGATGGTCAAGGGCATGGGCGGCGCCATGGATCTGGTCGCCGGGGTCAAGCGGGTGATCGTGGTGATGGACCACGCCAACAAGGCCGGCGAGAGCAAGGTTCTCAAGCGCTGCGCCCTGCCCCTGACCGGCGCCGCCTGCGTCGACATGGTGATCACCGACCTGTGCGTCTTCGACCTGGATCGAAAAGGCGGCGGACTGACCCTGATCGAGCTGGCGCCGGGCGTTTCCCTCGATGAGGTCAAGGCCAAGACGGACGCCGATTTCAACGCCGGAGCCTTCACATGACCAGCGCCTATATCTGTGACGGCATCCGCACGCCCATCGGCCGCTACGGCGGGGGCCTGGCCAAGGTGCGGGCCGACGACCTGGCGGCCATCCCGATCAAGGCCCTGATGGCCCGCAATCCCGGTCTCGACTGGAGCGCGGTGGACGAGGTGGTGCTGGGCTGCGCCAACCAGGCCGGCGAGGACAACCGCAATGTCGCCCGCATGGCCGCCCTGCTGGCCGGGCTGCCCGACAGCGTGCCGGGTGTCACCGTCAACCGTCTTTGCGCCTCGGGCCTGGAAGCCCTCGGCTACGCCGCGCGCGCGGTTCTGTCGGGCCAGGCCGATCTGGTCATCGCCGGCGGGGTCGAGAGCATGAGCCGCGCCCCCTTCGTGATGGGCAAGGCTGACAGCGCCTTCTCGCGCGCGGCGAAGATCGAGGACACCACCATCGGCTGGCGCTTCGTCAATCCGGCCATGCAGAAGGCCTACGGCGTCGACTCCATGCCCGAGACGGCCGAGAACGTCGCCGCCGACTTCACGGTCAGCCGCGCCGACCAGGACGCCTTCGCCCTGCGCAGCCAGCAGCGCGCCGCCGCCGCCATCAAGGCCGGCTTCTTCGACGGCGAGATCACCCCGGTCGAGATCCCCGGCAAGGCCGGCCCCACCATCGTCGACCGCGACGAGCACCCGCGCGAGACCACGCTGGAGACCCTGGCCAAGCTGAAGCCGGTCGTCCGACCGGACGGCACGGTGACCGCCGGCAACGCCTCGGGCGTCAATGACGGCTCTGCCGCCCTGCTGATCGCCTCGGAAGAGGCTGTCCAGCGCCACGGCCTGACGCCGCGTGCCCGGATCCTGGGCTATGCCACGGCCGGGGTCGCGCCGCGCGTCATGGGCATCGGCCCGGTGCCCGCCACCCAGCGCCTGATGGCCCGCACCGGCCTCTCGATCAGCGACTTCGATGTGGTCGAGCTCAACGAAGCCTTTGCGGCCCAGGGCCTGGCGGTCTTGCGCCAACTGGGCCTGGCCGATGACGGAGCCCATGTGAACCCCAATGGCGGGGCCATCGCCCTGGGCCATCCGCTGGGCGCATCCGGCGCCCGCCTGGCCCTGACCGCCCTGCGTCAGCTGGAAGCCACCGGCGGAAGGCGCGCCCTGGCCACCCTGTGCATCGGCGTAGGCCAGGGCGCGGCCCTGGCCCTCGAACGGATCTAGGAGACCGCAATGACCGCTTTGATCGGTTTCGCACGCGAGGATGAGGGCCAGCCCCCGTCTCTCTCTCCCGGCTACGCCTCGACCGTCGCCCGCTCGCCGCGCCAGCCCCTGGTCAAGATTCCCCAGACCCTGACCGAGGCCACCGGTCCGGGTGGAAACTGGGACCGACTGATGGGCGGGTCGCTGGCCGACCTGACCACCCAGCACAAGGCCATGCCCCAGGGCCAGCGGATCATCGTCTCCGGCCGCGTGCTGGACGAGGCCGGACGCCCGGTTCCCAACACCGTGATGGAGATCTGGCAGGCCAATGCCGCCGGTCGCTACATTCACAAGAAGGACCAGTGGGACGCCCCGCACGATCCCAATTTCACGGGCGCGGGCCGGGTGATCACCGACGCCGAGGGTCGCTATCAGTACGTCACCGTCCGTCCCGGTGCCTATCCGTGGGGCAACCATCACAATGCCTGGCGGCCCGCCCACATCCACCTGTCGCTGCTGGGTCCGGCCTTTGCCACCCGCCTTGTCACCCAGATGTACTTCCCGGACGATCCGCTGATCGAGATCGACCCAATCGCCAACGCCGTGCCCATGCCCTTCCGCCAACGCATGGTCTCGCGGTTCGACATAGAGACCACCCGGCCCAACTGGGCGCTGGGCTATCTGTTCGACGTAGTCCTGCGCGGCCCCGACGCCACGCCGATGGAAGACGACCACCATGACTGAGCAGATCAATCCCGCCCCGCGCCTCGACAACCAGGACGAGGGCCTGTTTGGCCAGACGCCCTGGCAGACCGTGGGCCCCTTCTTCCACTACGGCCTGGCCTGGAAGGGTGGCGCGGATCTGGTCGGCACGTCCGAGATCGGCGCGCGGCCGGAACTGTTCCCCGAAGACCACTATGTCCTGAACCAGCCCTCGCCCAAGGGCGCGGTTGAGGGTGAGGTCATCACGCTGGAGGGCGCAGTGCTGGACGCCGCCGGCGCGCCCATTGTCGATGCCATGATCGAGATCTGGCAGGCTGACGCCGCCGGACACTACGCCGATGACAGCAGCAACACCGGCTTCATCGGCTTTGGCCGGTCCTCGACCGACGAAAACGGCGTCTATCGCTTTCGAACGATCCGTCCGGGCCGGGTGGACGGGGCCCAGGCTCCGCATATCGCCGTCGGCGTGTTTGGTCGTGGCCTGCTCAAGCGTCTGGTGACAAGGGCCTATTTCGAGGGTGATCCCGCCAATGCCGCCGACCCGATCCTGGCCCTGGTGCCGACCGAGCGACGCGAAACCCTGATCGCCAAACCCGACGGAGACGTCTGGCGCTTCGACATCGCCTTGCAAGGCGAGGCCGAAACCGTCTTCTTCGACATCTGACGGTTTGCGAAGGAGTCGCCCTTGTCACGTCTGATCCGCGACCGCGCGGGATCCACCGACGCCATGCTGGCGGCCTTCGGCGACGAGGCCCTGCTGCGCGCGGCCCTGCGGTTCGAGGCGGGGCTGGCGCGGGCGCAGGCTGAGGCTGGGTTGATCGCGGCGGAAGACGCCGAGGCCATTGCAGCGGCCTGCGTTGATCTCCCCGACATTGCGGATCTTGCCGATGCGGCGGCCCACGCCGGCACCCTGGCCATTCCGCTGGTCGCCCTGCTGCGCGAGCGGCTGGTGGCCAGCGCGCCCCGCGCGGCCGCAGCGCTGCACAAGGGCGCGACCAGCCAGGATCTGGCCGACACGGCCCTGATGCTGCAAGCCCAGGCCGGAGCGGCCCTTGTCCGCGCGGAGGCCGAACGGCTGATCGCGGCGCTGACCGCCCTCACCCGAGCTCATGCCGCAACGCCGATGCTGGGCCGCACCCTGCTGCAGGGCGCCCTGACGATCACCTTTGGCCTGAAGACTGCCGGCTGGCTGCAGGGCGTGGCCGGCGCTCTCACCCGCTTCGAGGCCGAGACCGCCGGCATTCAGCTTCAGCTGGGCGGGGCGACCGGGTCTCTGTCGGGCCTGGACGGCAAGGCCATCGAGGTTACCGAACGCCTGGCGGCGATCCTCGACCTTCCGGCCCCTGTCACGCCGTGGCATGCCCGGCGCGAAGGGCTGGCGGGACTGGCATCGGCCCTGGCGATCCTGACCGGGACGGTGGGCAAGATCGCCGGCGACATTGCCCTTCTGGCCCAGAACGAGGTGGCAGAGGCCTTCGAACCCCGGGTCGCGGGCCGGGGCGGCTCCTCGGCCATGGCTCACAAACGCAATCCCACTGGCTGCCAGACAGCGCTCAGCGCGGCGATCCGCGCGCCGCATCTGGCCGCTACAATCGTCTCGGCCCTGCCCCAGCAGCATGAGCGCGGCCTGGGCGGCTGGCAGGCCGAGGGCCCCGTTCTGGCCGACCTGTTCCAGCTCACCCACGGTGCCCTGGCGGCCATGGCGCCCGTCATCGAGGGCCTGGAGGTCGATACCGGTCGCATGGCCACCAACCTCGCCGCCGCCGGCGTCGGGACCGACACCGGCGAGTCGCAGGCCCTTGTGGCCCGCGCCCTCGCCAGCCTTGAAAAGGATCGCTGATGGCCTTCGCCACCCATGACGGCGCGCGGATCTACTGGCGGCTGGACGGTGCAGCCGACAAACCGGCCCTGGTGCTGCTGACCTCAATCGGCACAGACATGGGCCTGTATGACGCCGCCGCACCGCTGCTGCTGGCCGATTTCCGCCTGCTGCGGATCGACACGCGCGGCCACGGCGCATCCGACGCCCCGGCCGCTGACTACACGCTGGACGGACTGGCCGGCGACGTGCTGGCGACAATGGACGCGGCGGGCATCGCGACGGCCAGCGTCTGCGGCACCTCGCTGGGCGGCATGATCGCCATGGAACTGGCCCTGAAAGCGCCCGAGCGGGTCGAGGGCCTCGTTCTGGCCTGTACCTCGCCGGCCATGGACGTCGCTGCCTGGAGCGCCCGCATCGCCACCGTCCGCGCCGAGGGCCTGGCGGCCATCGCCGACATGGCCCTGGGCCGGTTCTTCTCCGAGCCCTTCCGCAGCCAGCACGCCGCCACGGTCGAAACCGTGCGCGCCGGCCTGCTGGCCATGAGCCCCGACGGCTACAGCGGCTGTGGTGCCGCGATCCGCGACATGGATCTGCTATCGCGCCTCTCCGCCATCACCGCCCCCACCTTGGTCATCGGCGGGCTGAAGGATGTCTCTACCCCGTTCGAGGGTCACGGCGACAGGATCGTCGCCGCCATTCCGGGTGCCGCCGTCGCCATGCTCGACACCGCCCACCTGCCCAGTCTGGAAGACCCCACCGCCTTCGCCGGAGCCGTGCGCGGCTTCCTGGCCAGAACCCGCAATGGGCCCACGGTCAGCGAGGCGGCCGAAGTGCTGTTCGAGGCGGGACTGGTCAATCGCCGCAAGGTGCTGGGCGACGCCTGGGTCGACCGCTCGCTGGCCAAGCGCACGGCCTTCACGGCCGACTATCAGGCCATGATCACCCGCTATGCCTGGAACGAGGTCTGGGGCCGACCGGGGCTGGACCACCGGACCCGTCGCCTGCTGGTGCTGGCCATCTGCGCCTCTCTGGCGCGCTGGGAAGAGTTCCGCCTGCACGTGAAGGCCGGTCTGGAACAGGGCGGCTTCACCCAGGACGACCTGAAAGAAGTGCTGATGCAGACGGCGATCTATGCCGGCGTGCCCGCCGCCAACACCGCCTTCACCGAGGCGGCCGAGGTCATCGCCGAGCTGGGATGATCCTCCCGCGCTTCGTAATGACCCATGCCCGCTTTTCGGAGCTGGAGAGGCGTGTGCGACAGACGTGATGCGGTAGACCGCATAGCCGGCGCCGGGCCTCCTGGAGACCGGGCGTCCATCCATGGCGATAGGTAAAATTACCTAGGCAACTAAGGCAGACGGCTTCTTAGAGCTTTGAGCGGATGTTCGCTGGCCAAGATTCCAATCGCCTCGTCGCGGAAACGGTCCATGCGTACAAACCAGGTTTTCGCCACGGCCTCTGTGGCCCCAGCTTCCGGCGGAAAGATCGAGCGCTTCATCACCTTGTTGATCGGCGGTCTGTCGCTGTTTTGCGTTTTGGCTTCAATTGGCGGCGTTGTGTCGATGGAGATCCAGCGAACGGCTCGTATCGAGACGTCCGCTCTTGTCGAGGCTGCAAACCGTGACAAGCTTGAATTGATTGTCCTGGCCAAGCAGATCCAGCTGGATATCGTACAGGTCCAGCAGTTCCTGACCGACGTTTCAGCGACGCGCGGCCAGAATGGGCTGGACGATGGCTGGCAAGAGGCCGCCAAGAATGCCGCAGCATTCAAGACCGACGTCCAACGCGCGCGCGTATTGGCTGAGCAGCTCCAGGCCCCGGAGCTTGGCCGGGCGCTTGCCTCGGTCGAGGAGGCCTTTCCCGCATACTATGCCACGGGCCAGAAGATGGCGCAGCGCTATGTCGAGAACGGCGCCGAGGGTGGAAACACGTTGATGGGCGAATTCGACGCGACCAGCAAGACGCTGGCCGGGAGGATGGATGCGGCGCAGCAGGCCTTGAGCACACTGGAACACGCGCAGGCGGAGCACGACAAGGTCGTCGAGAAGAGCTTGCGCGATCATCAGTTGGCGGCTCAGGCTATGTTCGGCGTCGTGATCCTGATCGCTTGCGCGCTGGGTGGCCTGACGATCTTCCTGACTCGCACCCGACTGCTGCGCCCCCTCTCGATCATCACGTCCTACATGGGGCGGCTCGCCCACGGCGACTATGACCAAGAGCCCCCCTTCCGCAGCCGCCAGGACGAATTGGGCGCTATGGCCAGTTCAATCGCGGTCTTCCGAGATGCGGCGCTGGAGCGCCGGCAGTCCAGGCTGGATCAGGACGCCGCCCGCCATCAGGCCGAAGCAGAGCGAAGCGCCAACGAGCAGGCGCGGAGCCAAGCCGAGGCCGAGCGGCAGAAGGTCGTGAGTCAACTGGCCCAGGCCCTCATCCGCCTGGCGGACGGCGACCTGGCATCGGGCATCGACGCCCCATTCCCGGGCGACTACGAAGCGCTGCGCACCGATTTCAACGCCGCCATCGCCCGGCTCTCCACAACCATGGCCGCCATCGCCCACGGGGCCAGGACCATGCGCGCGGGTTCGGAGGAAATCGCCAGCGCCGCTGACGATCTGTCCCGCCGCACAGAGCAGCAGGCCGCAAGCCTGGAAGAAACCGCCGCCGCCCTCGACCAGATCTCTGCGACCGTCGGGCGCGCCAATGAAGGGGCGCGCCAGGCCGCTGCAGTGGTGACCCAGGCCAAGGCTGAGGCTGAGCAGTCGAGCGTCGTCGTGACCCAGGCTGTGGCCGCCATGGGCGCGATTCAGAAATCATCCGAGAAAATTGGCCAGATCATCGGGGTGATCGACGAAATCGCCTTCCAGACCAACCTTCTTGCCCTGAATGCAGGGGTTGAGGCCGCCCGTGCGGGTGAAAGCGGCCGTGGCTTCGCGGTTGTCGCCCAGGAAGTCCGTGCTCTTGCCCAACGCTCTGCTGATGCAGCCAAGGAGATCAAGGCGCTGATCAGCGAATCCGGATCACAGGTCCAATCGGGTGTCGAACTGGTCGGCCGCACCGGCGAAACCCTCCAGCGTATCGTGGAAGAGGTGTTGCGCGTTCATGGCCTGGTCAATGCCATAGCCCGTTCCTCTGACGAGCAGGCCGTGGGACTTCGTCAGGTGAATACGGCGGTCAATCACATGGATCAGGTCACACAGCAGAATGCAGCCATGGTCGAGGAGACCACCGCAGCGACCCACTCCTTGCGCACGGAGGCTCTGGAGCTTGCCGAACGCATTGGAGAGTTCCGCCTGGAGCCGCAAGCTCGTTCGGCTGAACGGGCGGCGGCCTAGATCTGGCGATCTTTCGAGAAATATTTATGTTTTTCAATATTTTAACTTAAAGCCAACCGCATTCTGCGAAGCTTCTTTCCTGCAGGGATCGATGAGATCTCAGGGAAGATTTTGATGCCCATGGACAAGCTGTGCGGTCGCTGCCGGCGCTGCCCTGGTGGCGACGACGCGCGCGCTTGCCGCCGGAACGCCCTCGCGCGCCGGTAAAGCCGTGGCCCTCAAGCTGGGCTATATCGCAGACGTCGCTGGCGTTGTCCGGGGCGGCGCAACACACAAGGCGCGGGTTCTGGATGACCTCAAGATTTCGACCGACATCGACCTTGAGAGGGTTTTCGGCTCGGAACTGGCGGCGACACGAGCCAACGGCCCCTCGATATTTCCTTCTACGGCCCTGGCCCTGCGCTTGCGATGGAAGACCAAGAGCGACGGCTACATCCAGGCCGCAGCGATCAACGCCCACGCCGGCGTACCTGGCGACCCCGGGGGCGCGGACTTCAGTTTTCAGGATAGCGTGTTGGCCATTGTCGAAACGGGCTGGAGCGGCAAGGACGAGCTGGGTCGCGTCACCCTATTTGCGCGCGCGGGCATCTCCGACGGCCTGACCAGCCCTTTCAGGGGCGGTTGGCAGGCCAGCTTGCTGATTGAACAGCCTTTCGTCAGTCGTCCCGACAGCCAGGCCTCCCTTGGGATCAATCAGGGCTTCATTTCGCGCCGTGAGCGCGCCAATGGCGTGGACGCCGGCCTCACTGTCAGCCGCACCGAGACGGCGCTTGAGGCGACCTATGCAGACACCGTCGGGGCCCTGACGATCCAGCCTGACTTGCAATCTGTGATCCGCCCCGCAGGTGACCGCGACGCCCGGAATGCCCTGATCGCCACGCTGCGGTTCAAGGCTGGCTTCTAGAGCGGCTTGCGATCTGATGGGTTCAGATCACCCGCTCTAGTCTTTTGTTTTCACGCGCGTTTCATTCCGAAAACCGGTTCCCACTTTTCGGAACGCGCTCTGCTCAAAGACCGGCCTCACAGCCCAAACCGGTCTTGAGGCCGGCCTGAAGAAGACCATCGCCTGTTTAGGGGCCCTGCTGAAAAATGGTGCGACCAACGGGGCTAGACGACCAGCAGATCCGCGAGCGTCAGGGCAGGCTTGCCGGTCAGGATGGCGATCTGGACCTGGTCGGCATTGTCGCCGCCGGTGGCGTCGAACCAAAGACCGCCCGTGGCCGTGTCATAGAGCAGGGTCGGCTTGCTATCAGCTGAGACAGGAGCCGCACCCGAAACAAAGCCAAGATCAGCAAGGCTGCTGACGCCGAAACCATTGGCGCGCAGCTGGATATGATCGACGCCCGGGGTGAAGTCAGTGATCCGGTCAACGCCATGGCTGACCAGCGCGCCGTCGAAATAGAACAGGTCCGACCCGCCATTACCCGTCAGCGTGTCATTACCCGCCATGCCGGCCAGCATGTCCGCGCCGGCACCGCCGACCAGCGTGTCATTGCCCGCGCCGCCGAATACCGATGAGCCCAGGCCATTGGCGAAACCCTGGAAGTTGCCGACACCGATGAAGATCAAAGTCTCGACATTCGAGGCGGCCTTGGCGCTGTTGAGGGCCGTGAGCATGCGATCCAGGCCCTGCCCCTGCGCCTCCGAGACGATGTCATTGACGTTGTCGACATAATAGACGTCATCGCCCAGTCCGCCGATCAGGCGGTCGGCTCCGCCCTTGCCATCCAGGGTGTCGTTGCCGATCCCCCCTGTGATGACATTAGCGAGATCATTGCCGAAGCCCTGGAACCGGCCTAGGCCCGTATAGGTGAGGTTCTCGATGTTGGCGCCCAGCAGATAGGCCGAGAACTCGGTCTTGACGATGTCCAGACCCTGATCAGCCGCCTCGATGACCACATCCCCAAGGTGATCGACGATGTAAGTGTCATTTCCACCGAGGCCGATCAGCCGGTCGGGGCCAGCGCCCCCATCCAGCTGGTCGATACCTGCGCCGCCCGTGATAATGTTGGCCAGATCGTTGCCCGTGCCCCTGAACGGCGCGCTCCCCAGATAGGTAAGCACCTCCAGATGACCCGACAAAGCATAGGAGGGCGCTGTGGTCCGGACCGTGTCGTACCCTTCGCCCGCCAACTCGACGATTACATCGCCCGGGGCATCGACCAGATAGGTATCGTTGCCGGCTCCCCCTATCATCGTGTCGGCACCGGCCTTGCCGTCAAGCGTATTGATAGCGGCGTTGCCGATCAGCGTCTGGGCCTCGCTGTTGCCCGTCAGGTTCAGAGAGCGCGTTCCGAGCGCCTCAAGAACCTCGATCGAAGCGCCTGAAGCGAGCGCGTAGGTCGCCGAGGTCAGGATTTTGTCGAAACCCTCACCTAGTC
Source organism: Caulobacter sp. AVps18 (assembly GCF_058681425.1). Classification (NCBI taxonomy): domain Bacteria; kingdom Pseudomonadati; phylum Pseudomonadota; class Alphaproteobacteria; order Caulobacterales; family Caulobacteraceae; genus Caulobacter; species Caulobacter sp. AVps18. The sequence continues at coordinate 1,296,958 of NZ_CM178737.1, read as the reverse complement.
TTTCGGTGACGACATCAGTCGAGACGTCGACCTCATAGACGTCATTGCCCAATCCCCCGACCATAGTGTCGATGCCTGCGCCGCCCTTAAGGCTGTCGTCGCCGCCGCTGCCGGTCAGGCTGTCGTTTCCTGCGCCGCCGTCAATGATCTCGCTGTCGGCAACACCGATCAGAACGTCCCTGCCGTCAGTGCCGGTCAGCACCAGGTTGGAGACGTACCCGCCCAGATTGTAGACCGTAAGCTGAGCGGCGGTCACATTATTGAGCACGAGGAGTGGGCGAAACGCGTGCAGGGTTCCCGGCCCATCGACGTCGATCAGGAGGGTCGTGTAATTGGCATAACCACTGACAAAATAGTGCTCAAGTCGGGCATAACCCGTTTTGAAGGGATTGGCGCCCGGCGCCAGCCCCTCAAAGCCGACACCCTCCAGATCGGTGAACAGCTCCAGCCTGTCGCCCGCGTCGCCGACCGCAAAATCTCTTATGGATATCGTGGCATAACTGGCCGCATAGGCGGAAAGGCCAGAGAAACTGACAGTGTCCCGCCCCTCGCCCAGGATCACCGTCGCGTAATGGCGAACGGCATCCAGGCGAATGAGGTCATCACCATCGCCGCCGTCCAGGGTGTCATAGCCCTCCGACGAAACAAGCGTATCGGCACCGGCGCCGCCCTCCAGACGGTCGGAGCCTGCTCCGCCATCAAGCCGGTTCGCCCCCGCATCGCCCAGCAAAACATCATCATACTGGGAGCCGGCGACATTCTCGATGCTCGCATAGGCAGGGTTGGTCAGGGCGTCCACGACGCTCCGGGTCGCACGCGCGAAACTGATCGTGTCGAGACCATCGCCGCCGTCAAGGCTCTGCCCGGCCGTCAGCACGGAGAGCGTATCGTCGCCCTCGCCGCCAGAAAGCGTATCCTCCGACGACCCGCTCAAATGGTCATCCCCGCCCAGCCCCAAAATCCGCTCGCGGCGCGGCGTACTCACAAGCGTATCGCCGTCTTCCGTGCCGCGAACCTCGACGGGGGTGTCGATATCCAGGATCAGGGCGTCGGCTGATCCCTGAAGAATTGTGCTTCCTGCAGATGGATTGTCGATCACCAACGAAAAGGTTTCATCGCTCTCGACCAGAGAGTCCGCAGTGGCCCGGAGAGTCACGGAAATCTCGGCGACACCACCCGTAAAGGTCAGCGCCCCGCTGAGCGTCCCCGCGAGATCACCCAGGCCGGCCGTCCCGAGGACAAAGCGGTAGTCCACCGTGGTGAGCGCGGAGAGGTCGCCGGTCCGCGTCACCTTGAAGGTGAAGAAGGTCGAGGCGGACGATGACTCAAACTGGGCCCCCTCTACCGCTGTCACCGACAGGATGCTGGCGGTCGTGAAGAGCGAAACCGTCGCGTCTGAGAACCTGAGATACTCGACGTTTCTGAGCGTATCGCGTCCATCGCCGCCCGTCAGACTGTCTACGATCGAGACCCCGCCCGCTCCGTCGCTACTCCAAGCGTAACGGGAGCGCGGTCCCTCCAGGATGACGGTATCGAAATCCAGTCCGCCCTCCAGCGTGTCATCACCCGCGCCGCCCTGAAGGGTATCGGCACCTGTGTAGCCGTAGAGGCGATCATCACCGGAACCGCCGGTGAGGGAGTCTGATCCAGACTCGCCGAAGAGGACGTCAGCTCCCTCGGCACCAAAGAGCGTATCGGAATAGCTGGTGCCCTCGATGAGATTGTCGAGCGCGTTTCCCGTGCCGACAGCCCCACCACCGATTTCGAAAAGGCTTCCGGCCCAGTGGCTGAGGAAATTGTAACCGCTTTGCCGATCATGGTGATTGAAATATTCACTTCCAAACGGCATAACAGAAAGAAACAAATTTTCTATATTTGGAAAAAATGATAGCGATACATTTTTTCCAGAAGTCACAATGGAATCTACGCCTTCTCCAGCATATTCAATGGGGGTAGTTGCGCTTAGTAGATTGTACAGGTCGTTGCCAGTACCGCCGTATGCCTGGGTCGCTTTATAAATATAGTCATCTCCGGCTCCACCATAGATTATGTCGCCGTCCATGCTGTAATGGCCGTTCAGGGTGTCATTGCCGTCACCCCCATACAATGTGTCCTTGCCATAGCCGCCATTTATATCGTCGGCGCCGCCATTTCCGTAGATTTCATCAGGAAAGTCTGTTCCTGAAAGCGTATCCGCACCGGCGCTACCGACGATCTTTACCATTGCCGCATTCCTGCCAGTCGGACTTCAACGCATCGAGCGCCACTCATGTGCGCAAACTACGCTTCACGGCACCTTCATAGCGGCGGGCACACCAAGCCGACACACCTTTTCGCTCATAGCGTGTAGAATCAGCACCGCAAGCCGCTTGGATTCAAAAAGTCCGTCAGAGAAATTCCGGGTGCCCAAAAAGCCCCCTTCTCAAATCGGCCGCCCCTTAATCGGCCGCGCCTTAAAGAGAAGCCTCCGGTGCTTTCAGATCCTCGCACCCGCTCGCTTTGGCTGCGCCCGGCCAAGAGCCCGAAGTACCCCCAATGAGCCGCAACTGCGGGCGAACGCCAGCGGTCGATGACGCCAAAATATCCTTGATTTTGTTGATTTTTCCCGCCCACCGCCGAAACGTGACGAACAGGGTGGTGGTGCCGCTTAGGTGACTCGAACACCTGACCCCATCATTACGAATGATGTGCTCTACCAGCTGAGCTAAAGCGGCCAACGCCGTTGCGGGCGAGGCCCGAACGCGAAGAGGGGCCTATTTAGCGGCGCGCGGGCCGCTTGCCAAGCGTCTGCGTGCGCCTGAATTGCGACGGGGTGCCGGACCCTCGCCCGAAGGCTCCGGAAGCGACGGGGCGTCGAACACGCCGGGGTCATCGGGGATGGGCATCAGCGGGCCTCCGACCTCGGCCGCGCGGACGAACGGCGTCGATTCGGCATAGGCCGAAGGCAGCTCCGGCAGGTCGTTCATGGTGCGCTCGCGCCGCTCAAAGCGCGGATGGATCAGCTCGCCGGTCTCGGCATAGCTGACGGCCAGGCGGGCCCAGTCCTCGCGGGCATAGGCGAAGGCGCGCCCCTCGGGGTCAAGGTCGGACCAGTCGGCTTCCTGCGGGGCGGCTGCGCCCCGCGCGATCCAGGCGCGGGCCTCATCGGGCTGGCCATTGGCGAAGGCGACGCGCGACATCAGGCCGGCAAAGCGGGCGGTGGGGGTCTCGTCGTCCAGCAGGCGGGCGGCGGCGCGGGCGGCCACGGGATCGCCGCCGATCAGGCCGCTCTCGACGCGCAGCATGCGGCTTTCGCGGGCCTCGGGCTTCATCGCCGCCAGGGCGGCCAGGCGCGCGGCGCGGACCTTGGGCGTCTCGTTGGTCTTCAGGTCGCGATAGGCCAGCCAAAGGGCCGGATGCGGCGCGCTTTTCCAGGCGGTCTCGATCAGCTGGCCGGCCTTGGCCACCTTGCCGTCGGCGGCCAGCAGGCGGGCGGCCATCACCACGCCGGGAGCGAAGTCGGGCTTGAGCTTGACGGCCTGGCTGGCCAGATCAAGGGCCTGGGCGCGCTTGCGCGGGTCGTCGGCCACGTCAAGGCTGGCGGCGCAGGCCGACAACAGCGCGGCGCGGGCGCGCTCGGCCACCAGGGGCGGCACGATCTTGCGGTCGAGGGCGCCCTGGGCGAGGTCGAGGGCGGCGGCCCAATCCCCGGCTTCCAGGCGCGAATCCAGCAGGGCGCGCCAGGCCCAGCGCGCGGTCTTGGCCAGGCCATAGGCCGTTTCGGCGTGGCGTACGGCGGCCAGGCGGTCGCCCTCTGCCAGGGCGGTCTGCATCAGGCCCCGCAGGCCGGCCAGGCGCATCTCGGGAAAGCCCAGCATGGCGTTATAGGCGGCCTTGGCGGCGGCATGGTCGCCGGCGGTTTCGGCAGCCTGGGCAGCCAGAACCCGCACCAGGGCGGGCGTGTCCTGGGCCAGGTCACTGGCCTTGTGGGCCAGACGGCGCGCTTCAGAGCCGTCGCCGGCGGCCACAGCCAGAAAGCCGCGCGACAGGGCCTCTACGCCTTGCTGGCGCCGGTTCTCGGCGCGAGCCTGGGCGGCGCGACGAGGGGCTTCGATCACCCAGATCAGGCCCCGCCACAGGATGGTGGCCAACAGGGCCGAAAACAGGGTCAGGAGAGCGGCCGTGGCGGCGGTCATCTCGACCCGCCAGCCCATCCATTCCAGATGGGCGCGGCCCGGCTCACCGGTCAGGGCAACGGCGGCAACGGCGGCAACGGCGGCGGCGGCCACCAGGAACAGAATTATCGCGGCCCGGATCATGGCGCGGCCCGCGAAACCTGAGCCAGACCCGCCAGGGCGTCGGCGCGCAGGGCGGCGACATGGCGATCAAGCTCGATCCGACGCTCGGCCCCGTCCAGCCAGGGAATCAGCACCGCCCGCGCCGGGTCCGGCAGGGTGTCGAGCGCCTGGATCGCGCCCTCGATGTCGCCGCCGTCAAGCAGTCGTTGGGCCAGGGCCAGCTTGGCGTCAGGACTGGAACCGCGCGTGGAGCCTACCTGGCGAATCGAAACAATGCTGGACAGGGCGTAGCGGATCCGGGCCAGCAGGTCGGCACCTTCGCCCGGGTCGCGCGCGGCGGTGGCGGCCCGGCCCGCCAGGCTTTCGAACTGGGCGGCAAGTCCGGCGCGGGTCGGGGCGCCGGTCTGGGCCAGGCGGGTCAGGGCCCGCAGTTCCGGCGACATCGGCAGGACGCGTTCGAGGCTGGCCAGTTCCTTGCCGAACGGGGCCGAGGTCTGGGCGGCTTCGGCCAGGGCGGCGGCGGCAATCGCGGCGGCGGCGGCGTCAAGCACGCCCTTCTGGTCGGCTTCCAGAGCAGCCAGTCGCGCTTCCAGCCGGCCAATGTCGGCAGAAGGCGTTGCGACCAGGGGGGGCTCGGGTTCGACGGGCAAGGGCGAGCCCACTGGCAGGCGCGCCGACGGCGGCGTCGGGCTTGCCAGGGCTTGCAGCTCGACCTGGGCCGCCTTGCGGGTCAGCGGAAACCAGTCAGAACCGAACCGCGCCACCATCGCGCCCGCTGCGACACAGACCGCGCAAAGCACGACCATGGCCCAGAACCCAACGCCCAAAAGGGGGCGGCGGCGGGCATAAAGCGCGGGATCGCTCGGCGCGATGATTTCAGCGGGGTCAGGAGCGGCGGTCATGCGTCCATTCGTGCCCCACGCCGCACCGCTGCGCAATCTTGAAGCTATGACGCGAGCAGATCGAGCAGATCAGTTTCACGCGGGCGCGACGCAAAGGCCACAGCCCCCAACAGGCCACGGGCGACGACCGCGTCGAACACAGCAGCAACTGCCGGCGACAGACACAGCACGCGCAATCCGGGTGCCGGGCGCATCGCCAAAGCTTCAGCGAAGGCGCGGGCGGCGCGGGGCGAGTGCAGAAGCACCGCGTCCAGACCGGGCAATAGCGCCAGGGTTTCGGACGATGGCGCATGCTCGCGGGCTGCATAGACGGCCACTGAGCGAGCACTCAAACCCCGTGAAGCCAAGAGGGCCGGCAGATCCGCTGCAGGCTCGGCGGCCCCGGGACACAGAAGATCACCCGGCCACTTACGGGCCAGCAGGTCGGCCAGGGCCTCGACATCCCCGTCGGCGCTGAGCGGATCGGCAAAGCCCGCCGCCTGGGCGGCGCGGGCAGTGCTGTCGCCTACCGTGAATACGGGCAGATTGCGCGCCGGGCACAGGGCCGCGAAGGCCTCCACCCCATTGGCGCTGGTGAAGGCCAGGGCCTCGACGCCGGCCAGATCAATGTCCGGCGACAGGGCCGCAATCTCGAGCAGGGGGTCGATCAGGGCGGTGAAGCCCAGGGCCTCGACGCGACGGGCTGTGGCCGAGGCACCGGGCTGGGCGCGGGTGATCCAGACTGTCCCGCGCGAGGCCACGGGCTCTAGTCCGGCAGGATCAGGGCGTCGCCGCCCTCGAGGCGAACCTGGGCACCCAGGTTCAGGCCCAGGTCGCGGGCGGCGGTGATGTCATCTGCGCCGTCCAGCCTGATCTCGCCCTCGCGGCGGAAACGCTGGGCGCCGTCAGGTGTCAGGGCCTCGACGATCATCGTCAGGCGGTCGCCGTTGATCACGGCATGGGCCCCGACGGCGGTACGGCACGAGCCTTCCAGCGCATAGAGCGCCCCGCGCTCAGCCGCGACGGCAAGGGTAGTTGGCCGGCAGCGGACGGCCTCCAGCCAGTCGGCGTTGACGTCTTCAAGCCGGGTCTCGATGACCAGCGCGCCCTGCCCCGGGGCCGGCGGGGCCGCGACCGGATCCAGCCAGCTCTTGGGAAGATGGCCAAGGCCCAAACGGTTCAGGCCCGACTGGGCCAGCAGGATGGCGTCGGCCTCGCCCCGCTCCAGCTTGGCCAGACGCGTGTCGACATTGCCGCGCAGCATGACGATCTGCAGGTCGGGCCGCACATGCAGGGCCTGGGCCTGACGACGCAGCGAGGCCGTGCCCAGTCGCGCGCCGTGGGGCAGGTCTTCAAGCCGGTCGCAGAGGTTGCTGATAAACGCGTCGCGGGGATCTTCGCGTTCGGGCGTTGCCGCCAGGATCAGGCCGGGCGGCAGCTCGGCGGGCATGTCTTTCAGCGAATGGATGGCGCAGTCGATGCGGCCGTCCAGCAGGGCTTCCTCGATCTCTTTGGTGAAGAGGCCCTTGCCGCCGATCTCCATCAGGCGACGATCCTGGATACGGTCGCCGGTGGTGACAATGGGAATCAGCGGCGCATAGGCCTCTTCCTCGCCAGGCTTGCCACCCAGGGCGGCCGCGATCCGGGCCTGCATAAGGCCAGACTGGGCCAGGGACAGCTTGGAGCCACGGGCGCCGATGCGGATGGGAGGTTGCCGGGACACGGTCTGAACGTTACCTGCGGGGACACGATTTGAAGCCCTGCTGCTACAGGACCGGCGGAAAGCCCGCAACATAATGACCACTCTGACGATCCTTGGCCTGGAGACCAGCTGCGACGAGACTGCGGCCTCGGTCGTGCGCCGCGCGGACGACGGGACGGTCAGCGTGCTGTCCTCGATCATCGGCACGCAGTTCGAACAGCACGCCCCGTTCGGCGGGGTGGTGCCGGAAATCGCCGCCCGCGCCCATGTCGAGGCCATTGACGCCATCGCCGCCGAGGCGATGCGTGTGGCCGGGATCGGCTTTGATGCCATCGACGGCGTCGCCGCCACGGCAGGGCCGGGCCTGGTGGGCGGCGTGATGGTTGGGCTGGCTTTCGGCAAGGCCGTCGCTTTGGCTCGCGGCGTACCGCTGGTGGCGGTCAATCACCTGGAAGGCCACGCCGTTTCGGCCCGGCTGGGGGCCGACATTCCCTATCCCTTCCTGCTGCTGCTGGTCTCGGGCGGCCACTGCCAGCTGCTGGAGGTGGCCGGCGTCGGGGCCTGCACGCGCCTGGGCACCACCATCGATGACGCGGCCGGCGAGGCCTTCGACAAGATCGCCAAGTCTCTGGGCCTGCCCTATCCGGGCGGTCCGGCACTGGAAAAGCTGGCGACCACCGGCGATGCGTCCAAGTTCGAGCTGCCCCGCGCCCTGCTGGGTCGCAAGGACTGCGACTTCTCGTTCTCGGGACTGAAGACCGCCGCCGCGCGACAGGCCGAGAAGATCACGGATGAGCCGTCGCGGGCCGACCTGGCCGCCGCCGTCCAGGCCGCCATAGCCCGCCAGCTGTCGGAGCGCACTGACCGGGCGATGAAGCTTTATAGAGAGAGCCACCCAGACCAGCCCCTGCGCTTCGTGGTGGCCGGCGGGGTGGCGGCCAATGGCGCGGTCAAGGCGGCGCTGCGCAAGAACTGCGACGACAACGGCTTTTCGTTCGACGCCCCGCCCCTGGCCTATTGCACCGACAATGCGGCGATGATCGCCCTGGCCGGTGCCGAGCGGCTGGCCCTGGGCATCAGCGATGATCTCGACGCCGTCGCCCGTCCGCGCTGGCCGCTGGACGAGGCCGCAGCGTTATCCAATCCGAGCAACAGTTTCGGTCGCAAGGGAGCCAAGGCATGACCTTTAAGCACGCAGGCGTCATCGGTGCCGGCGCCTGGGGCACAGCCCTGGCCCAGGTCTGCGCCCGCGCGGGTCTGCAGGTCACCCTGCAGGCGCGCGAGACCGAGGTCGTCGAAAGCATCGCCGCAAAGCGCGAGAACAGCCTGTTTCTGCCGGGCATCGCCCTGGAGCCCGAGATCGCCGCCGTGGCCGACATGGCCGGCCTGGCCGACTGCGACCTGATCCTGGCCGTCGCGCCCGCCCAGCATCTGCGCTCGGCCCTCAAGGCCCTGGGTCCGCACCTGCGCCCCGGCGTGCCTGTGGTGCTGTGCTCAAAGGGCGTCGAGCAGGGCACCCTGAAGCTGATGACCGAGGTCGCTGCCGAGACCCTGCCGGGCGCGCCGCTGGCTGTGCTGTCAGGGCCCAGCTTCGCCGGAGAAGTGGCCCGCAGCCTGCCCACCGCCGTCACCCTGGCCTGCGAGGACGAGGCCCTGGGCCGGGCCATCGCCGGGGCCATCGCCACCCCGACCTTCCGCCCCTATCTGGCGGCCGACATGATCGGGGCCGAGGCCGGCGGCGCGGTCAAGAACGTGCTGGCCATCGCCTGCGGCATCGTCGAGGGCAAAGGTCTCGGCCGCAGCGCCCACGCCGCCTTGATCACCCGGGGCTTCGCCGAACTGACCCGCCTGGCCGTGGCCCTGGGCGCAAGGGCCGAAACGGTCGCGGGCCTGTGCGGCCTGGGCGACCTGGTGCTGACCTGCTCGAGCCCGCAATCACGCAATATGAGCGTAGGCCTGGCCCTGGGCAGCGGCATGACCCTGACCGAAGCCCTGGCCGGCAAACTGTCGGTAGCAGAAGGCGTCGCCTCGGCGCCGGCCGTGCGCGCCCTGGCCAATCGGCTCGGCGTCGAAATGCCGATCTGCCAGACCGTGGCCGCCATCCTGGCCGGCGAAGTCGAGGTCGACGCCGCCATTCTGGGCCTGCTGTCACGCCCGCTCAAATCCGAAGCCTGAATCCACACGCCAACAAGGAACGCCGATGCCCCTCTTCGCCATCACCTGCAAGGACAAGCCCGGCGCGCTGGACACCCGTCTGGCCACCCGGCCCGTCCATCTGGACTATCTGAAGGACTCGCCGGGCCTGAAGCTGGCCGGCGCCCTGCTGGGCGAAGACGGCAATCCGATCGGCTCGCTGCTGATCGTCGAGGCCGAAGATATTGCCGCTGCCCAGGCCCAGGCCGACAATGACCCCTTCACCGCCGCCGGCGTGTTCGAGAGCGTCGAGGTCCGCCCCTGGCGTCTGGCCATCGGCGCGCTCTGAGCATGGCCTGTCATCCCGGCCGTTGCACAGCCAAGAGCCGGGATGACAGGGCCTGAGCATGCGCACTGATCCCGACAATCCCGCCCGCCCCGCGCCCGGCGCGGTCCTCTGCGCCCTGGACGAGATTCCTTCGCCCGGTGCCAAGGGGTTCCGCTTCCGCCAGGACGACGCCCTGTTCGCCGGCTTCGTCGTGCGCCATGGCGAGACCATCGTGGGCTATGTCGACAGCTGCCCGCACGCCGGCTGGCCCCTGGCCGGTTTCGCCGGGCGCTATCTCACCCGCGAGAACGACCTGATCCTGTGCGGCGGCCACGCCGCCTTGTTCCGGATCGAGGACGGGGTCTGCGTGGCCGGTCCCTGCCCGGGCCAGCGCCTGACGCCGTGGCCAGTCATCGTGGACGGCGACAGCGTTCGAACCGCTTGATGTGCAACCGCACACAACCCCAGAGCGCCGCGACAATCGGTCGCTCCCCCGTGGGTAGCTCCAGGTAAACCGGCGTTAACGATGCCGCCGCCACCCTCCCGCGTCTGCTAGGGAGGGTTGTTGTGGCGTCACTCGGTCAAAAGATCATGGGCGCCAGCGCAGGAGCGGCCCTGCTGTGCGCCGCTACCGCCGGTACAGGCCTGTGGGTCGCCCTGAGCCTCGGCTCAGCCCTCGATCGCGCGGAGATCTCCACCCGCAACATGCGGCTGCACATGCATGCCGACATGATGCACGACACCCTGAAATCTGATGTCAGCCAGGCGATCATGTCCAGTGATCCCAGCCTGGGCATCAGTATCGCCGATGTCCGTGCCGCGATGGCCGAGCACGTCTCCGCCTTCAACAATTCCATCCACGAGGGCCAGGCCATCGCCCGCGACCCGGCTGTCAGGGCCGCTCTCGCCGAGGTCGATGCGCCGCTCAAGGCCTATATCGCCTCCGCCCAGGACCTGGTCGCCGTGGCCGATGCCGATCCGGTCGCCACCCGCGCCAAGCTTCCGGGCTTCATGACCCAGTTCGAGGCCCTTGAAGGGGCGATGGAGTCAGCGTCCGAAAAGATCGAGCAGGCTTCGACACGCGATGCCAGCGCCGCCGAGTCGCTGAGCCGTACCGGGCAGTACGCCATGGGAGCCCTTTTGCTCAGCGCCGCCCTGCTGGCGATAAGCCTGATGGTCGCAGCCCAGAAGGCCCTGATCTCGCCACTGAACCTGATCACCGCCTGCTTGCGCCGCCTGTCAAAGGGCGACCTGACCACCCAGATCCCGAAGAGCCGGCATGATGACGAGCTGGGCGAGATGACCGCGGCCCTGCATGCCTTCCGCGACGCCGTCGAGGCCCGCCAGAAAGAACTGGAGGCTTCGGATGTGCGTCATGCCCTGGAAGCCGAACGGGCGGCGGCCGAACAACGCCGGGATAAACAGGACGCGGCCCAGAAGATCATCGTGGGCAGTCTTGGCGAGGCCCTGGGCTGTTTGTCCGACGGCGACCTGTCGCACCGGATCGAGCAGCGCTTCCCCGAGGGGTATGAGCGCCTGCGCGATGACTACAATGCCGCCGTCGAAAAGCTGTCGCGGGTTATCGCCGCCTCGCTGGAGGCCGTCTCGATGATCCATGGCGGCACAGCCGAGATCACCGAGGCCGCCGACGACCTGTCGCGCCGCACCGAGCACCAGGCCGCCAGCCTGGAAGAGGCCGCCGCCGCCCTGGACGAGATCACCAGCACGGTCCGCCAAACCGCCGAGGGGACCACCAAGACCCGCAAGGTCGTCGAGCGGGCCCGCAGCGCGGCCGGTGCCAGCGGCGCCATCGTCGACCAGGCCGTCAGCGCCATGGGGGCGATCGAAAAGTCCTCCAGCCAGATCGGCCAGATCATCGGTGTGATCGACGAAATCGCCTTCCAGACCAACCTTTTGGCCCTGAACGCCGGCGTTGAAGCGGCGCGGGCCGGTGAGGCCGGTCGTGGCTTTGCGGTCGTCGCCCAGGAAGTGCGGGCCCTGGCTCAGCGCTCGGCCGACGCCGCCAAGGAGATCAAGACCCTGATCGCCAACAGCGCGGCCGAGGTCGGCCAGGGAGTCGAATATGTCGGCCGGGCCGGCGACGCCCTGCGCGCTATCGCCGACGAAGTGGACGAGATTGACACCCTGATCAGCGCGATGGCGGCCTCGGCGCAGGAACAGGCCCGTGGCCTGGCCGAGGTCAACACCACCATGAACCAGATGGATCAGGTGACCCAGCAGAACGCGGCCATGGTCGAGGAAACCACCGCCGCCAGTCACGCTCTGGCCCAGGAGGCTACGCGTCTGGCCGAGCGGATGGGCGAGCTGCGGATCGACCGCAACAGCCCGGCCCGGCGTCAGGCGGCTTAGGCCGGCGCCCGTTCCGCCGAGAAGGCCGTCAGGTCCTCGATCAGCGCCTTGGCCGCCAGGGCCACCAGTTCGCCGCCTTTTTCCGGGCTGGCCTGGGCCGGGTCAGACCCCATGCGGCCGTCCGCATAACGGGCCCGGAAGTCCAGGGCCTCGCGGATCGGGCCGGTGGGCGCGATCTGCGGTTCATAGGCCGCCGTCTTGATGGTTTCGGGATAGGCCCACTGGGTCACCGCAATCTCGGATGGGGTGGCATGGCTGCCGTGACCCACTGGAAACTGCCGGTTGGCCAGGGCGTTGACCCCGGCCAGGTCCCACCAGTTCTTCAGCTTCAGCGCAAACGGCGCCCGCGCGCCGCGAAAGCTGTAATCGGCATAGATCTCCGAGAACGCCGCCTCGATCGAGGCGACATTGCCGCCGTGGCCGTTGAGGAAATAGATCCGCTCAAAGCCGTGCGCGCCCAGCGAGCGCACCCAGTCGCCGATGGCGGCGATGAAGGTCGAGGGCCGCAGGAAGATGGTGCCCGGAAAGGCCAGGTGATGCTGGGCCATACCAATATTGAAGGTCGGGGCCACCAGCACGCTGTCCGATTGCTTCTGGGCCTCGTGGGCGATGATTTCCGGGCACAGCCAGTCGGTGCCGAGCAGGCCCGTCGGACCGTGCTGTTCGTTGGAACCGATGGGCACGACGACGGTCTTGCTGGTCTTCAGGAAGGTCTCGATCTCGGACCAGGTGGAAAGGGCGAGCAGCATGGAGGGCCTCCGGACAAGCAGAGCTCACGGCATAACGTGAACCCGTCCCGGGGGTAAGGGGCAGTACGTGTCTTGCTTTTGGCCCATTCCGGGTCGCAGGATGCGCCAAAATGCCGGGAGGATCCCCATGGCACCCCAGGGCCACGCCCACCGCGTGCTGGCAAGCCTCGACAGTTCGCAGGCCGCGCTGTCGACTGTCGCCGCCTCATGGCGACGCTGTGTCACTGTGCACGGCCTCGACCCCGAACGTCGGGTCTCGCCGCATGTCCTGTCAGATGCCGAGCTGGGCCAGGCCCGTGACAGCCTCGGCGTCATCCTGCCGGCCGCCCAGTCCAGCCTGGACAGCCTGTTCCGGGCCGTGGGCCATGCCGGCTGCTGCGTCCTGCTGACCGATGCCAGCGGCGCGCCGGTCGATCGCCGGGGCGGGGCGGCCGATGACGACACCTTCCGGCGCTGGGGCCTGTGGACCGGGGTAGTCTGGAGCGAGGCAAGCGAGGGCACAAACGGGGTCGGCACGTGCCTGGCCGAACAGCGCCCTCTGACCATTCATCGTGACGAGCACTTCCACACCAAGAACATCGGCCTGTCCTGCACCGTGGCCCCGATCTACGACCCTTGGGGCCAGTTGGCCGGGGCGCTGGACGTCTCGTCCTGTCGCCCGGGCCTGGGCGACATGGTGGACCTGCTGCGCTCGGCCGTGCTGGACGCGGCCCGTCGCATCGAGGCCGAGGCCTTCCGCCAGACCTTCGCCAATGCCCGGGTCATGGTGCTGGGCGAGGCCGGGGCCCGCTCGAGCACCCCGCTGGTCGCCGTCGACCGCGACGACATGGTGATCGGGGCCACCCATGCCGCCCGCAAGGTGGCCCGCCTGACCGACCAGATGATCCAGTGGGGCGCGCCCGCCGCCGACCTGCTGGCCGGTCCGGAAGGGCCGCAGGTGGTCGAGGCCGAGCGGGCGTCCCTGCGACGCGCGCTCAGCCAGGCTGGCGGCAGCGTCTCGGGCGCCGCCCGGGCCCTGGGTATCAGCCGCGCCACCCTGCACCGCAAGATGAACCGTCTGGACCTGCACCGGCCGTCGAGAGAGGCCTGAATCTGTCGCATTCCTGCGACAGGTGAGCCCGGCCCCGCGCGCCGCCCCGGCTCACAGGCCCCCGATCCGCGCCTAGCCTTTCCTTTAGAACGCCGATCACGGCGCATAGGAGGAAACCATGACCAAGCCCGAGTTCATCGACTCGCTCGCGCGTCCGCCCTTCAAGGCCCGCTACGACAACTTCATCGGCGGCCAGTGGGTAGCCCCGGCCGACGGCCGCTATTTCGACAATTCCTCGCCGATCCATGGTCGCAAGATCTGCGAGATCGCCCGCTCCCAGGCCGAGGACATCGAGCGCGCCCTTGATGCCGCCCATGCCGCCAAGGACGCCTGGGGCAAGGCCAGCGCGGCCGAGCGCTCGCTGATCCTGCTGCGCATCGCCGACCGCATGGAGGCCAATCTCGAGACCCTGGCCACGGCTGAGACCTGGGACAACGGCAAGCCGATCCGCGAGACCATGGCCGCCGACCTGCCGCTGGCCATCGACCACTTCCGCTACTTCGCCGGCTGCATCCGCAGCCAGGAAGGCTCGATCAGCGAGATCGACCACGACACCATCGCCTATCACTTCCACGAGCCGCTCGGCGTGGTCGGCCAGATCATCCCCTGGAACTTCCCGCTGCTGATGGCCTGCTGGAAGCTGGCCCCGGCAATCGCGGCCGGCAACTGCGTGGTGCTCAAGCCCGCCGAACAGACCCCGGCCAGCATCATGGTCCTGGCCGAACTGATCGGTGACCTGCTGCCGCCCGGGGTTCTGAACATCGTCAACGGCTTCGGCGTCGAGGCCGGCAAGCCGCTGGCCTCCAGCCCGCGCATCGCCAAGATCGCCTTCACCGGCGAGACCAGCACCGGCCGGCTGATCATGCAGTATGCCAGCCAGAACCTGATCCCGGTGACCCTGGAGCTGGGCGGCAAGTCGCCCAACATCTTCTTCGACGACGTGGCCCGCGAGGACGACGACTATTTCGACAAGGCCCTGGAGGGCTTCACCATGTTCGCCCTCAATCAGGGCGAGGTCTGCACCTGCCCTAGCCGGGCGCTGGTCCAGGAGTCGATCTATGAGCGGTTCATGGAGCGGGCGCTGAAGCGGGTGAACGCCGTCGTGCAGGGCAGCCCGCTGGATCCGGCCACCATGATCGGGGCCCAGGCCTCCGAAGAGCAGATGAACAAGATCCTCGGCTATATGGACGTCGGCCGTGACGAGGGGGCCAGGCTGCTGGCCGGCGGCAAGCGCAAGATCCTGCCGGGCCTGCTGGCCGACGGCTACTATGTCGAGCCGACGGTGTTCGAGGGTCACAACAAGATGCGGATCTTCCAGGAGGAGATCTTCGGCCCGGTCCTGGCCGTGACCACCTTCAAGGACGAGGCCGAGGCGATGGAAATCGCCAATGACACCGCCTTTGGTCTCGGGGCCGGGGTCTGGAGCCGCGACGCCAACCGCTGCTACCGCTTCGGCCGCGGCATCCAGGCCGGCCGGGTCTGGACCAACTGCTACCACGCCTATCCCGCCCACGCGGCTTTCGGCGGCTACAAGCAGTCGGGCGTCGGCCGCGAGACCCACAAGATGATGCTCGACCACTACCAGCAGACCAAGAACATGCTGGTCAGCTACAGCCCCAAGGCTGTCGGCTTCTTCTGACGACGACAGGCTCGCTCCGCCCCAGGCCGGAGCGAGCCTTTTTCGAAGCTCTGCCCGAAACGCCGACGAGAAAGATCAGGGGTCTTCTTGCGCCGTGCGTTGAGCTTCGCCTATCTCAACGACAAGAACCAAAGGGAGTAGACGGCGTGAGCGAAGGACAGGTTTTCCCGGTTCCAGAAGCCCTGGCGCGCGAGGCGCATATCGACGCCGCCGCCTATGACGCCGCTGTCGCCCGCATCGAGGCCGACCCAGAAGGCTACTGGCGCGACATCGCCGCCCGGCTGGAGTGGATCAAGGCCCCCACCGAGATCAAGGACGTCTCGTTCAACAAGGACGATTTCCGCATCCGCTGGTACGCCGACGGGGTGCTGAACGTCAGCGCCAACTGCATCGACCGTCACCTGCCGCACAAGAAGGACGAGGTGGCCCTGGTGTTCGAAGGCGACGAGCCCGGCACCTCGGAAACCCTGACCTACGGCCAGCTGTACGAGGAGGTTTGCCGCATGGCCAACGTCCTGAAGGTGCAGGGCGTCCGCAAGGGTGACCGGGTGACGATCTATCTGCCGATGATCCCGCTGGCCGCCGTGGCCATGCTGGCCTGCGCCCGTATCGGGGCGGTGCATTCGGTGGTGTTCGGCGGCTTCTCGCCCGACAGCATCGCCGGCCGCATCCAGGACTGCGCCTCGCACTTCGTGATCACCGCCGACGAGGGAAAGCGCGGCGGCAAGCGCGTGCCGCTGAAGGCCAATGTCGACGAGGCCCTGAAGCACTGCCCGTGGGTGGGCAAGGTGCTGATGATCCGTTGGACCGGGGCCGATGTGCCCATCGTCAAGAACCGCGACATCGTCTGGCAGGACGTCCGCGACGCCGTGGCCCCCGACTGCCCGCCCGAGCCGATGAACGCCGAAGATCCGCTGTTCATCCTCTATACCTCGGGCTCGACCGGCAAGCCCAAGGGCGTGCTGCACACCACCGGCGGCTACCTGGCCTGGGCCTCGTGGACCTTCTGGGCGGTATTTGATTACAAACCCGGCGAGGTCTTCTGGTGCACCGCAGATGTCGGCTGGGTCACCGGCCACTCCTATGTCGTCTATGGCCCGCTGGCCAATGGCGGCACCAGCCTGATCTTTGAAGGCGTGCCCAACTATCCGACCCCCAGCCGCTTCTGGGAGGTGATCGACAAGCACCAGGTCAACATCTTCTATACCGCCCCCACGGCCCTGCGGGCCCTGATGCGCGAGGGTGACGAGCACGTCACCAAGAACGACCTGTCCAGCCTGCGCCTGCTCGGCAGCGTCGGTGAGCCGATCAATCCGGAAGCCTGGCTCTGGTACCACCGCGTGGTCGGCAAGGCGAAACTGCCGATCGTCGACACCTGGTGGCAGACCGAGACCGGCGGCATGCTGATCACCCCCCTGCCCGGGGCCACGGCCCTGAAGCCGGGCTCGGCGTCCAAGCCGCTACCCGGCGTCAAGCCGCAGCTGGTCGACGCCGAGGGCCAGGTCCTGGACGGTGCCACCGAGGGCAATCTGGTGATCACCGACAGCTGGCCCGGCCAGATGCGGACGGTCTATGGCGACCACCAGCGTTTCTTCGAGACCTATTTCTCGACCTATCCCGGCAAGTACTTCACCGGTGACGGCTGCCGCCGCGACGCCGACGGCTATTACTGGATCACCGGCCGGGTGGACGACGTGATCAATGTCTCGGGCCACCGCCTGGGCACGGCCGAGATCGAGAGCGCCCTTGTCGCCCACGAAACCGTCGCCGAGGCGGCCGTGGTCGGCTACCCGCACGACATCAAGGGCCAGGGCGTCTATGCCTATGTGACCCTCAATGCCGACCAGACCCCCAGCGACGAGCTGCGCAAGGCCCTAGTGCTGTGGGTTCGTCACGAGATCGGCCCCTTCGCCGCGCCGGACGTCATCCAGTTCGCCCCCGGCCTGCCCAAGACCCGCTCGGGCAAGATCATGCGCCGCATCCTGCGCAAGATCGCCGAGAACGAACTCTCCAGCCTGGGTGACACCTCGACCCTGGCCGATCCGTCAGTGGTCGATGATCTGGTTAAAAATAGAGCGGGGGCCTAACCGAAACCTCGCCGGCGCGTTAGCCTCAGCATGATGCGCCGGCTCGCCCCTCTTTTCGTCCTGCTCGCCCTGGCGGGACCGGCCCTGGCCGAGGCCGGCTGGGCCGACCGCCTGCGCGCAGGCGAGATCCCCATCGAGGCCCATGCCGACATGCAGGGGCGCGGCATGGTCAAGGCGGCCATCGACATCGCCGCCCCGCCGGCCGTCGTCTGGCGCACCATCCTCGATTGCGAGCGCGCCGCCCGCATGACGCCCGGCGTCAAGCGCTGCCGAGTGATCTCGCGCGCGCCTGACGGCCGCTCTGAACTGCGCGAGCATCTGGTCAAGTGGAGCTTCTTCCTGCCCAGCCTGCACTCGACCTCGCGAGTGGAGTACGACCCCCAGCGCTCCATCCGGTTCACCTGCGTCGGCGGCGATATCCGGGCGTGCGAGGGGAGCTGGACACTGGAACCGATCCAGGGCGGGAGCGGCACACGGGTCACCTACCAGATGTCGGCGGCCGCGCCGTTTGCCGTGCCGACCGCCGTGCTCAGCGGCCTGATGCGCCGCGACGTGCCCGATGCCTTGCGGGCTCTGCGCCGCGAGTGCATGACGCCCGGATGACCTCACAGACTCCCGACCCTCTGGACGCGCTGTGGCTGTTCGACGGCGTCTGCAATTTCTGTTCGGGCTCAGTGGCCCTGGTGTTGAAGCTGGACCGCGAGGGCGTGGTGCACTTCACCCCGATCCAGTCGCCCTATGGCCGCCAGCTGGCCGCCGCCCACGGCATCGACCCCGAGGATCCGGCCAGCTTCGTGTTCTTCGACCGGGGAACACCGATGGAGAAGACTGCGGCCATCGGCGCCCTGCTGCGCCGGCTAAACGCCCCCTGGCGCTGGCTGGCCTTCATCGACCACCTGCCGCGCCGCCCGATGGACGCCGCTTATGACTGGATCGCCGCCAACCGCTACCGCCTGATGGGCAAGAAGGCGGTCTGTATGGTTCCCACCCCTGCCGTACGCGCCCGCTTCATCCTCGAGCCGCCGGGCGACCGTTCATGACAGGACGGTAAGGTTTCGCTTCTCCACGGCGGTGCTAGGGTCGCGGCCATCGCGTTGCCTGGAGCTTTCCGCATGATCCGTCCCGCCGCCAAGGCTGCCCTTGTGGCGCTGGCCCTCTCGACCACCGCTCTCTCGCCCATGGCCTTCGCGGCACCCGCTGCCGGCGCGTCGGTGGCGGTCCCGCCGATCGTCTACAAGGAACGCATTCTGGCCAATGGCCTGAAGGTGTTCACAGCCCGCGACACCACCACGCCCAACGTCTCGGTCCAGGTCTGGTACGGCGTCGGCTCCAAGGACGACCCCGAGGGCCGCTCGGGCTTTGCGCACCTGTTCGAACACATGATGTTCAAGGCCACGCGCAACATGCCCAACGAGACGCTGGACCGGCTGACCGAGGATGTGGGCGGCTTCAACAACGCCTCCACCTATGACGACTTCACCAACTATTTCGAGGTGGTCCCGGCCAACCATCTGGAGCGCCTGATCTGGGCTGAGGCCGATCGCATGGGCTCGCTGGTCATTGACGAGGCGGCCTTCAATTCCGAACGCGACGTGGTCAAGGAAGAGCTTCGCCAGCGGATCCTGGCCGACCCCTATGGCCGCTTTTTCGGCCTCTATGTGCCGCAGCAGTCGTTCACGACCCATCCCTACAAGCGCCCGGGCATCGGTTCGATCGAAGAGCTGGACGCCGCCACGGTCGACGACGTGCGCGCCTTCCATGCCACCTATTATCGGCCCGACAACGCCGCCCTGATCGTGGCCGGCAATTTCGACGAGGCCCAGCTGGCGGCCCTGACCGACAAATACTTCGGCCCGCTGAAAGCTCCCGCGACGCCCCTGCCCAAGGTCACGGTGGTCGAACCGCCGCGCACCGGACCAAAGACCGTCAACACCTATGGCCCCAATGTGCCGCTGCCGGCCCTGGCGATCACCTGGCTGGCCCCGGCCGCGTCCGACAAGGACGCCCCGGCCCTGACCGTGCTGGACGCCATCCTGACGGCCGGCAAGTCTTCGCGCCTGTATGACAGCCTGGTCTATGAGCAGAAGATCGCCCAATCGACCTTCTCGTCGGGCCCCACCAACGCCCAGCCGGGCCTCTTCTATGTCGGTGCCGTGATGGCGGGCGGCAAGACGGTTGAGCAGGGCGAAGCGGCCCTGCTGGCCCAGGTGGCGCGCCTGCGCGACGCCCCGCCGACCCAGGCCGAGCTGGCCGAGGCCAAGACCGGCCTGCTGGCCGACGCCGTGCGCCGCCGTGAAGAGATCGATGGTCGCGCCTTCGCCATCGGCTATGCCCTGCTGACCGACGGCGACGCGGCCCGCGCCAACACCAACCTGGCGGAGCTTCAGGCAGTGACCGCCGCCGACGTGCAGCGCGTTGCGAAAAAATGGCTGGCCGACAATCGCCGGACCGCCATCCGCTACCTGCCCGAAAGCGCTCGTCCGGCCGGCGAGAAGGACAACACCCCCCTGCCGCCCAAGGTGGCCTCGGTGAAGTTCGACGGCGTGGTCGTCACGCTGGCCCCTGAAGGCGAGCGTCAGCCGATTCCGGCGATCGCAGCCCCCGTCGCCGCCGTCATGCCCTCGCCGGTGGAAAAGACCCTGGCCAACGGCCTGCGGGTGATCGTCGCCCGCTCCAGCGACCTGCCGCTGATCACCGCCGACCTGACCGTGCGTGGCGGCGCCAGTTCCGATCCAGCCGGCCTGGCCGGGACCTCCAGCCTGACCGCCGACCTTCTGACAGAGGGTACCAAGACCCGCGGCGCCGTCGACATCGCCCGCCAGACCGAAGCCCTGGGCGCCAATCTGGCGGCCGGTTCGGGCTGGGAGGCCTCCTCCCTGACCCTGAACGTCACCGCTGACAAGGCGGCACCCGCCATGGCCATCATGGCCGACGTGGCCCAGAACCCTGCTTTCAAGACCGAGGAACTGGACCGTGTGCGGGCCGAGACCCTGGATGGACTGTCGGTGGCCTATCAGCGTCCGGGCAGCCTGGCGGCCTATGCCACCGCCCCGGTGCTCTATGCCGGCTCAGCCTATGGCCATGTGGCCGGCGGCACCCCCGGCTCCTTGACCAAGATCAAGCGCGAGGACCTGGTCAAGCTGCACGCCGCCGCCTGGCGTCCCGACAATGCCGTTCTGGTCCTGACCGGAAACCTGACGCCAGAGGCGGGCTTTGCCCTCGCGCAAAGCGCCTTTGGCGGCTGGAAGAAACCCGCAACGCCGCCGCCGGCCGCAACCGCCGCGCCCAAGGACTACAAGCCCCGCAATGTGGTCATCGACCTGCCGGGCACGGGCCAGGCGGCCGTGACCCTGGCCAAGCCGGCCATCACCCGCGCCGATCCCAGCTACTATTCGGGCCTGGTGACCAATGCCGTGCTGGGCGTGGGCTATTCTTCGCGCCTGAACCAGGAAATCCGCATCAAGCGCGGCCTGTCCTATGGTGCGAGCTCCAGCCTGACCCCGCAGGGCGCCTTCGGTGGCTTCTCGGCCCGGGTGCAGACCAAGAACCCGTCGGCCGCCGAGGTGATCAGCCTTTTGCGCTCTGAACTGACCCGCCTGGCGGCCGAGCCTGCCTCAGCCGCCGAACTGACGGCCCGAAAGTCGGTGCTGGTCGGCGGCTTTGGCCGCGACCTGGGCACCTCCAGCGGCCTGGCAGACGTGCTGGGCAATCTGGCGATCTATGGCGTGCCGCTGACCGAGATCCAGAGCTATGCGTCCAAGGTCGAGGCGGTCAGCGCCGCAGACGTCCAGACCTTCGCCAAGACCTATCTGGACCCGACCCAGGCCAGCGTTATCGTGGCCGGTGACGCCAAGGCGATGGGCGAAGCCCTGGCCAAGGTCCTGCCGGGCGTATCGGTGATCCCCGCCGCCAAGCTGGACCTCGACAGCCCGACCCTGACGGGGGAATAAAACGTCAATCTTTTCCTCCCGGCTCGGCGCGCTTCACGCTCAGCCGGGAGGAAGAGTTTCAGCTTCAGGCCTCGGGCTTCGGCTTCGCCGGAGTCTTCGCAGCAGCCTTGGGCGCTGCGGCCAGCAGGTCGCGGATCTCGGTCAACAGGGTTTCCTGCGGCGTCGGAGCCGCCGGGGCCTCGGGCGCGGGTTCGGCGGCATCGGCGCGGCGAATGCCGTTGACCACCTTGACCAGAAGGAACACCACCGCCGCCACGATCACGAACTGGATCAGGGTGTTGATGAAGGCGCCGTACTGGATGGCCACCTTTTCAACCGCCTCGGTGGCGGGATTTTCGGGCTTGAGCACCCATTCCAGCTTGGAAAAGTCGAGCCCGCCGGTCAGCAGGCCGATGGGGGGCATGATCACCTGGTCGACCAGGCTCTTGACGATGCCGTTGAAGGCCGCGCCGATGATCACGCCCACGGCGAGGTCGATCACATTGCCGCGCGCGATGAACTCGCGAAATTCCTTGATAATGCTCATAATGGGGCTCCTCGGCGCCAGGACTGACGGCGCAGAGGTGAAGGCGTTCGCCTGTGCCGGTCAAGACCGGCTACGCTTACTCGTCGGCGTTGAGGCGGGCGCGCAGTTCCTTGCCGCTCTTGAAAAACGGCACGTGCTTGGCGCGAACATCGACGGTTTCGCCGGTGCGCGGATTGCGGCCTGAGCGCGCCGGGCGTGAGCGCACTGACAGGGCACCGAAGCCCCGGAGCTCGACGCGACCGCCATCTTCGAGGGCGCCGATCATGCGCTCCAGGATGACACTGACCACGCGCTCGACGTCCTTCTGCGTCAGGTGCGGATTTTCATTCGCGAGCCTGGCGATGAGTTCAGACTTGATCATCGATATCCCCGGCGCCGTGGGAGGAACTGGCGCGATCGGACCTTTGCCCAACGAGGCTTGAGTCTTCAAGAGGCCGATTGCGATTCAATTTCAGACCCCTTTTGGCGCGCGCACGATCTGAGCCTCGCCCGCTAACCGTCTAAGGGTCTTGTTTGCCTCTTCAGCGTCAGAAAAGGGAATTTCTTGCGCCATGCTGCGCGTACTGCGGTCGAACCGCGCCACGCCATCGACGATTCCGCTCGAATGGCGAACTTGCGCTCCGGCGATCATCGACTCCAGATTTGGTCCCTTCACGACATATCCCGCGCCCTTGGCGGGCAGCACGACCTCGGTGATGGTGTGGGTGAAGCTTGGAAAATTGATGACGAAGGGCGCGTCGCTGTTGGGGCCGGGCTCCCGTCGCGGGAAGGTCGTGACCTTGCCGTCGCCCGAACCGGGCAAGCGAAACTCGCGAACGCCCAGGTCGTCGTTCATCCGCCAGTCCAGATCAGCCTGACCTTCGAGCGTGACCGTGACATCGCCGTCCGCGGCGACCTTCCAGTCGATGCGGTCGAAATTGATCCAGCTCATCGAGCTGGACAGGCTCTGCTTGAGACTACGTTCCAGGTCCGCCTTGGGCGTGCTCTCGATCGACCGCGCCAGGCTTCGCGCCGAGTCTTTGCGCATCAGCAAGGTCAGGGTAGCGGCGGCAGGCTTGTCGAGGCCGGCCGAAGCGTCCAGTCGCAGGGTCATTTCGCGATTGGCCTTGGCCAGCGGCTCCTGAACGATCGGCTCCAGCGTCGCGCCGGTCTCGCGGACCGGCAGGCCCCAGCGGAAGGGCGGCGGCTCGAGATCATCCAGAACGCCCTTATCGCCGCTGCGGGTGCCGTCCAGCCAATAGGCCTTGCCGGCGATGCGGGCGCGGACCAGCACGTGGTTGAACTGGGCGGCGGCCGGCACGCGCTGATCCAGGCCGTCGGCACCGGGGCCGGCCATCACCAGGACCGGCTCGGCCTCGATGCCCAGCTCCCGCAACAGGGCCAGCAGCAGGACCGTCTTGCCCTTGCAGTCGCCGAAACGCCGCGACCAGGTCTCGTCGGCCGGAGCGGGCTTGTAGCCGCCGTCGCCCATGCCCAGGAACAGGTAACGGGTCTTGTCCTCGACCAGCCGCAGGGCCGCGAACGCCCGGACCTTGGGATCGGTCGAGGCGGCGGCGATCGCGGCGGCCTCGGCGCGGATCGGCGAGTCGGGGGCCAGGGTCGCGCCCTTGGCATAGAGCGGCGCCATGCGCGCCGAGACGTCGTCCCAGCCGCGATAGGTGGTGGCCTGCAGCTCGCCCAGGCGCTGGAAGCGGACCGGGGCGCCGACCGGCGGCTTGGGCGTCGATACGCCCGAGACGTCGACCAGCAGTTCGTTGATCTTGCCGCTCTTGCTGATCTTCGGCTCGGGAAAGCCCGTCGAGGCCTTCCAGGCCAGGGGCACGTTCTCGTCCCACAGCAGGCGCGAGCGATAGCGGCCGATCTTGCCCGCCCAGCCCATGCGCTCGAAATCGCTGGTGCGGCCGCCGACCACCGGGTCGCGGCGTTCCTGGGTGTAGGACCAGTCGATCAGGTCGCCAACCTGCAGGTCCTTGATCTGGATGCTGGCGCTCATGCGCCCGTCCAGCATGGCCCGTTCCATGTTCTTCTCGCGGCGCAGGACCAGCACGTCCTTGCCGCCCTGCAGCACATCGATGCGTTGACCGCTTCGAACGATCGCCAAGGCGTGGATCGTGACCCGCTCGCGAAGGGGGTCCCAGGTCAGGGTGCGCGAGCCGGCGTTGGCCAGGCCCTCGGTCTTCACCACCCGAGCCACGCGGCGATTGTAGTTGGCCGAGCCGTCGGCCTCGTGCAGCGACTGGTTGTCGTCGAGCAAGGCCTGGATGGCCGGGGCCTGCGGATCATCGGGGACGACCGGAATCTCGGCGACCTGCACCCACTTGGCCGGCGGTGCGTAACGGGGCTTTTCGTCGGCCCGGGCGGCGATGGGAGCGGCCAGGGCTAGCGCCATCACCGGGATCGCGACGAGAGCCGCCAAAGTCTTGAACACCACGCACCCCCCAACGCCGAACCCAGGCGTCACAACCTAAGGACGTCAGCAAAGCGTTCAACCGAAAAAGAAAACGGCGGCCGGGTTTCCCCGGCCGCCGCTGACTTCAATCTCTCAAGTGAGAGCGAAGACTATTCCTTCGGGGTGGCCCGCTCGCGCAGGGCGGCACCCAGAATGTCGCCCAGCGAAGCGCCGGAGTCCGACGAGCCGAACTGCTCGATGGCTTCCTTCTCTTCGGCCATTTCCAGCGACTTGATCGACATCGAAACGCGGCGAGCCGCCTTGTCGATGTTGGTGATCTGGGCGTCGATGCGGTCGTTGACGGCGAAGCGTTCCGGACGTTGCTCTTGACGATCGCGCGACAGGTCCGACTTGCGGATGAAGGCGGTCATCAGGGCGTCGTCTTCACCGAAGCGAACTTCGATGCCGCCGGTGGTCACTTCGGTCACGGTCACGGTGACGGTCTGACCCTTGCGATAGGTGTCGCCCGACATCGGATCGCCGCCCAGCTGCTTGATGCCCAGCGAGATGCGTTCCTTCTCGACGTCAACGTCGAGAACCTTCGCCTTGACCATGTCGCCCTTCTTGTAGCGAGCCATGGCTTCTTCGCCCGACGCGCTCCAGTCGATGTCCGACAGGTGCACCATGCCGTCGATGTCGTTGTCGAGGCCGATGAACAGACCAAACTCGGTCGCGTTCTTGACTTCGCCTTCGACGGTCGAGCCGACCGGGTGGGTTTCGAGGAACGAATCCCACGGGTTGGCCAGAGCCTGCTTCAGGCCCAGCGACACGCGACGCTTGGACGGATCGACGTCCAGCACGACCACGTCGACTTCTTGCGAGGTCGAGACGATCTTGCCGGGGTGGACGTTCTTCTTGGTCCAGGACATTTCCGAGACGTGGACCAGGCCTTCAACGCCGGCTTCCAGCTCAACAAACGCGCCATAGTCGGTGATGTTGGTGATGCGGCCCGTGAACTTGGCGCCGACCGGGTACTTGGCTTCGACACCATCCCACGGATCCGACTGCAGCTGCTTCATGCCGAGGCTGATGCGCTGGGTGTCCGGGTTGATCTTGACGATCTGGACCTTGACGGTGTCGCCAACGGCCAGGACTTGCGACGGGTGGTTGACGCGCTTCCAGCTCATGTCGGTGACGTGCAGCAGGCCATCGATGCCGCCCAGGTCAACGAACGCACCATAGTCGGTGATGTTCTTGACGACGCCTTCGCGGATTTCACCCTCTTGCAGCTGCGACACCAGTTCGGTGCGCTGCTCGGCGCGGGCTTCTTCCAGGATGGCGCGACGCGAGACGACGATGTTGCCGCGCGGACGGTCCATCTTGAGGATGGCGAAGGGCTGTTCCTTGCCCATGAGCGGGCCGACGTCGCGCACGGGGCGGATGTCGACCTGCGAACCGGGCAGGAACGCCGAGGCGCCGCCCAGGTCGACGGTGAAGCCGCCCTTGACGCGACCGACGATGGCGCCGAGCACCGGAACGTTCTGGGCGTAAACGCCTTCCAGACGGGTCCAGGCTTCTTCGCGCTTGGCCTTTTCGCGGCTGATGACCGCTTCGCCCAGGGCGTTTTCGAGGCGCTCCAGGAAGACTTCGACGTGGTCGCCGACCTTGATGGTGGGCTTGCCGGCGTCATCAACGCCGAATTCCTTCTGGGGAACGCGACCTTCGGTCTTCAGACCGACGTCGATGATCGCGAAGTCCTTTTCAATCCCGACAACGATGCCCTTGACGACGGTGCCTTCGGCAAAGTCGCGGCCGCCCATGGAATCGTTCAGCAGCGCTTCGAAATCGTCGCGCGTCGGGTTGAAGCTCATATCGTCAGCCATGCTGATGTTTAGTCTCGTGTTGAGGGAGGCCCCATTGGTGAAGGCCGTCGGATGACGGTTCTGGGGATTCCGGGTTGGGTGATTTTTGATGCGATCCGCAGCTTCCTAAGCGGCGGCGAGGCGGGCGGTTGGATTAGCCCGGGAGGTTTCCCGACCGGGCGCGCGCCGTCTCGACAATGCGGCGGGCCGCATCGAAGGCCTGCTCTATAGTCATTTCCGACGTATCGAGCAAGACGGCGTCGTGCGCCTGGGTCATGGGCGCGCTGGCCCGG
Source organism: Caulobacter sp. AVps18 (assembly GCF_058681425.1). NCBI lineage: Bacteria > Pseudomonadati > Pseudomonadota > Alphaproteobacteria > Caulobacterales > Caulobacteraceae > Caulobacter > Caulobacter sp. AVps18. Next base: position 1,270,682 of record NZ_CM178737.1, on the reverse strand, counting down.
CCGCCGTCGCGTTCGTCGCGCCTGCGGATGTCGGCCAGCACGTCTTCGAAGGCTACGCTTTCGCCCTGTCCCGACAGTTGTTTCCAGCGGCGCTCGGCGCGGATTTCGGGGCTGGCGGTGACGTAGAGCTTGGCCGGTGCCTCTGGGGCGATGACGGTGCCGATGTCGCGGCCGTCGATCACGCTGCCGGGCTCGCGCATCGTGAAGTCCCGCTGCAGCGTGAACAGGGCGGCGCGCACGCCGGGATGCACCGCCACCCGGCTGGCGGCCTCACCGGCGACGCGGGTGCGCACCTGGGCGCTTTCCAGCTCGGCCAGATCCAGGCCCCTGGCTGCAGCCTCGGCGGCGACCGGGTCGTCCAGATCACCGCCGGCCGTCAGCAGGCGCACCCCGACGGCGCGATACAGCAGGCCGGTGTCCAGCATGGCGTAGCCGTAGAGCGACGCCAGCCGGCTGGCGACCGTACCCTTGCCCGAGGCGGCCGGACCGTCGACGGCGATCACGAACGGCACGGCCTAGGCTTCCGACAGATCGGCGCCGAGGCCACGCATCAGGTCGGCAAAGCCGGGGAAACTCGTGGCGATCATGCCCGGCTCGTCGACAGCCACGCCCTGCTGGGCGGCCATGCCGAGGATCAGGTGGCTCATGGCGATGCGGTGATCGCCGTGGGTGGTCACCGTGCCGCCGCCGCGCGGGGCCTGGCCCGTTCCGGTGACGATGAAACCCTCTGGTTCTTCGACCACCTGGACACCGCACGCGATCAGGCCGTTGGCGGTCAGGCTGATGCGGTCGCTTTCCTTGACCCGCATCTCGCCCACGCCACGCATCACCGTCTCGCCGTCGGCGAAGGCCGCCGCGATGGCCAGGATGGGATACTCATCAATCATCGAGGGCGCGCGTTCCGGCGGCACCACGACGCCCTTGAGCTGCGAATAGCGGGCGGTGATGTCGCCGACCTCCTCGCCGCTGGCCATGCGGACGTTCGAGATCACCAGATCGGCGCCCATCTCCTGCAGGGTCGTGAACAGGCCGGTGCGCAGTTCATTGAGCATCACGCCCTCGACCGTGACGTCCGAGCCCGGCACGATCAGCCCGGCCACCAGCGGAAAGGCCGCCGAAGACGGATCACCGGGCACCGCCACATGGGTTCCACTCAGCTTCTGGCCCTCGGGCAGACGGATGTGGCGTACGCCGTCCTGGTCCTCGACGATCACTTCGGCGCCGAAGCCGCGCAGCATGCGCTCGGTATGGTCGCGGGTGGCTTCCGGCTCGATCACCTCGACGCCGCCCTCGGCATGCAGGCCGGCCAGCAGCACGGCTGATTTCACCTGGGCCGAGGCCATGGGCAGACGGTAGCTCATGCCGCGCAGGTTGCCGCCCTTGAGGGTCAGCGGCAGCCGCCCCTTGTCGCGACCCAGCCAGGTTGCGCCCATGCGGGCCAGAGGATCCAGCACCCGGCCCATCGGCCGACCGCGCAGCGAGGCGTCGCCGGTGAAGGTGGCGCAAAGGGCAAATCCGGCCGCCGCGCCCATGATCAGACGCACGCCCGTGCCGGCATTGCCGCAGTCGATGACGTCCGACGGCTCGGAGAAACCGCCGTTGCCTTCGATGCGCCAGCGACCGCCACCCTCCTGCTCGATACGCGCGCCGAAGGCCTGCATGGCCCGGGCCGTGGCCAGAACGTCGTCGCCCTCGAGTAGCCCCTCGACCGTCGTCGTCCCGGTCGCCAGGGCGCCCAGGATCATCGAGCGATGGGAAATCGACTTGTCGCCCGGCGCCCTCACGGTCCCGCGAAGGGCTCCGCTGGGTCCGCTTTTCAGTCCAGCCGCCGTCATGCCGTAACCGGCTCCGTATTCATGGTGGGGTTCGCGAAGGGGATTGCTTTTGACAGCGGCCCTTGGCCATGGCAAGTGACCGGCCGCTTTTCCCATCTGGATCGAAGGGTCGCCTCTTGGCCAATCCCGAACTGGGTGCAAAACAAATTTGCCCCAACTGCCAATCGAAATTCTATGACCTGGGCCGTCGCCCGGCTCTATGCCCCAAGTGCGGCGAGTCGTTCGACCCGGAAGAGGCGCTGAAATCGCGCCGCGTCCGCGCCCGGGCCGTGACTCCCGACTATGACGCCGAGGACGAAAAACCCGTCACCGCCGTCAAGGAGGAACAGGACGGCTTCGAGGACGAGGTCGATGAGACCCCGGAAATCGACAAGGTCGAGCCGGACGTCATCGAGGCCGACGACGAAGACTCCGATCCCGGCGCGCCGACCCCTGCGGGCGGTGATGACCTGGGCGTTGATTTCGCCGAGGACGAAGACCTGACCGAAGACGAAGCCGATGACGTGCCCTTCCTCGAAGACGAGGATGAAGACGTTCTCGACGACGAAATCGAAGGCCTTCCGGGCGCTGACGACGACGATCGCTAAGACCCAGAACGACGTTCGGAAAATTCTTCGAAAAAAGTTCGCCGGGAGGGTTGATCCAAAAATCCTCCCGGCATAGACATCGCGCCTCGCCGGAGCCGACCCGTTCGGAGACGACGAGAAACACCAAGGTTCTCTTGGGAAACCAAGGACCTGGGGCTTTAGCTCAGCTGGTAGAGCGCTTGCATGGCATGCAAGAGGTCAGCGGTTCGACTCCGCTAAGCTCCACCAAGACGGCCGCTTCCCTAAAGGGAGCGGCCGTTTCCATGTCTGCCCTCCCCCCAGATATTCAGCCAGACACGCGTCAAGCCACGCCATGCATGGGCAGGCCGGTCCGCGCCCCGTCGAAGGGGGCGCGGATGCCATTCGTCACCGTCGCTGAAAGAGCCTCGCGCGCCGTCAGGTACGGGCGCGCTGCAACTCCTGGATCGCCGCCACCAGGTGGTAAAGCGAACTGGCCGGAGCGGCCTCGTCGATAAACTGGCCCTCTGGGGTCAGCTTGTCGCGCCACAGGCCCGGCGTCGGCGTGTCCAGATAGCGCGACAGGGCGATAGCCGCCGAGCGGGCGTCGGACAGATAGTCGCCACGGTCGGCCTCGCCCGCCGTATCGGCCAGAATCAGCGACGCCTTCAGCCATTCGGTCTGCGGCCACAGGCGCGCTTGCTGGCTCAGAACCGAGAAATCGTCGAACTGGGCGTCGATGGCCACGCCGCGCGACAGATCCACGCCACGTCGGCCCGCAGCATACATGCGGCGGGCGGCGACCAGGGCCGTTTCGTTCTGGCGCGCCAGACCCCAGCGGGTCAGTAGCCAAGCCCATTCGAACTGATGACCCGGCTCAATGCGACGGCCAGCGTCACCCGGCGCAGGAGCCCAGGCCGGATCGAAATATTCACGGATCGCGCCGCTGCCGCTGTCGATCATCTTGTTGAGGGCCAGTTCGGCGATCTCGTCGGCAATCCCGGCCCAGCGCGGGCTGGCGCCCGTCTCGCCCCAGGCCAGGGCGGCCTCGAACAGGTGCATCAGCGGGTTTGACAGATTGGGGTCGTCGCCGGTCTCGATGAAGCCGCCGGCCGGACCCCGGCGGGTCTCGATCAGGTCCAGTAGGGCGAGAGCCTCAGCCTCAAGCGCGATCTCACCGCCGGTCGCGGCTTGCAGCGACGCCGTGCCCAGCAGGAAGAAGGCCTGGTCATAGAGGAACGCAGCGTCGTCCAGCACAGCCCCGTCAGCGCCCACCAGGGTGCGGAACTGGCCATCGGGGCGCTTGTACCGCGCACGGGCCGCGTCCAGCCCGTGCAGGGCCGCCTGACGCCAGGGTCCAGCCCAGCCCAGCCGACCCGCCGTCGCGAAGGAATAGGCCTGACGGCCGTTCAGCCGGCCACGCCGCGGGATGGACAGCGGCGCGCCGTCCTGTCCGATGGCTTCGACGAAACCGCCGTCGCCATGGTCGGCGCCCAGCGTCCACCACACCGGCAGGGCCTGGGTCATCATCCAGTTGGTAAGACGATCGGCGAGGGCTCTAAGATCCCCGGCCGAAGCGATATCAACAGCGCCGTGGCGCAGGGCCTTCAGCTGATCGACTGCGCCCTTGACGTCCTGAGCGGCCTGCAGGCCGCAGACCAGGATGGCGTCGTTCTCGATGACGACGGCAAGGTCGGAAACCCCGATCAGGGCCACCACCTGGCTGGACCCGTTGTTGCGCACCAGGCAGTTGCTCGCGCCCTGGACGATGACGCCCGGACTGACGGCGTTGCCGGAAGCGTCGCCCTCGGCGCTGGCGGCGGCGGCCTGGATGGCATCCCACGCACCAAGGTCCGACCATTCGAAATCGACCGGCAGCACGGCGGCCCGCCCGGTCTTTTCCATCACGGCATAGTCGATTGAAATCTTGGTAGCGCCCGAGAAGCCCGGACCCATCAGCAGGCCACCGCCCTTGGGGGCCGCCTGGCTGACGGCAAGGCGCGCGGCGTCGGATACGGCGGGCGCAAAGGCGTCCAGTTCCGCCAGCAGGGTCTTGGCCGAAACCACGAAGTTCCCGCTGTTCCAGAGATAGCCGGCCTCGACATAGGTCTTGGCCAGGGCCTCGCCGGGCTTTTCGACAAAGGCGGCGACAGGCTTGACGGCTTGGACCCCTTCGCCGGGCTGGATATAGCCGTAGGCGCTGGACGGGGCGCTGGGGCGAACGCCCAGGGTGACGATCAGTCCGTCATCCGCGGCGGCGCGGGCGGCGACATTGACGGCAGCGCGGAAAGCTTCGGCGTCCGGCACGTGATGATCCGAGGCGCAGACCACCATGACGCCTTCGGGGTCCTGGTCAGCGACCCAGGCCGCGGCGGCGGCCATGGCCGGTGCGGAGTCGCGGGCCTCGGGCTCCAGCAACAGGGTCGCCTCGACGCCCAAGGCGGCCAACTGCGCCCGGATGGCGGCGGCGTGAATCTGGCCGGCGACGATCACGGGTTGGCTGGCGTTCTCGACGCCCGTCAGGCGCAGAATGGTTTGCTGGAAACTGGAAAGCGGTCCGAGCAGCGGAATGAATTGCTTGGGCCTGGACGGACGAGAGGCGGGCCAAAGGCGCGTGCCCGAGCCGCCACACATGATTACCGGATAAGTCGCCAAGCCCAAGCCCTCTGAAACCTCTGCCGTCCGCCTTACCGCGAGGTCGGCAACCAAGTCGAGCCGGTTGTAACATGGCGCTGTGACATTCTGGGCGGATGCCTGCTCGACGAACATGGCCTTAGCCCTTGAAGACCCCGCCAAAATCTCCACCTAAGCCTCGCGTTGCTCCATTGGTTGCCGTTGCAGGGGCTGATGGCGCGAACGAAGTCGCTTTTGCGAAGGACTTCGCGATGACCCGAACCCTACTGTTCGATAGCCCCTTCCTGCTGGGCTTCGAACACACACGAGACCTGATCGAGCGTGCGGCAAAGGCCGCGTCCGAAGGCTATCCGCCCTACAATGTCGAACAGGGCGAAGAGGGCGGGGTTCGGATCACCCTGGCGGTGGCCGGCTTTTCGCCCGACCAGCTGCAGGTGACGGTCGAGGGCGGCCAGCTGGTGGTTGCGGGAAAGCGGGAACCTGAAACCCGGTCAGAAACTGATCGCGCCTTTCTTCACCGCGGCATCGCGGCGCGGGGCTTCGTTCGCACCTTTGTGCTAGCTGAGGGCATCGAGGTCAGCACCGCGACGCTGGAGCATGGCCTCCTCCACATCGATCTGGCGCGCCCAAAGCCCGAGCGGTCGATCAAGCGCATTCCGATACGCTCGATCGCCTGACCAGGCGGCATTTACAATTTCCATCGCGTCCTTGAGGCCCCGGCGACCGTAGATTCGCTGAACCGGGCCGCATCCGGCGCGTTCCCTGTTCAAGAAGGAGGTGCTCAACATGACACCCAACCCCCGTACCCCGACCTTCACGGCAGAGGCCTTCGCGGCCCTCGGCGGGCCTGACCTGGTCTATGTCCGTCCGATCAAGGCCGAGGAAATTCTCGCGGACGCGCCTTCGGACGTGATCGAGTTCGACCTGCGCCCCGAGCAGACCCTGTATGCGGTATGCCGCGCTGACGGCGCCCGTCTGGCCGTGATGGTCGACCGCGACACCGCCATTGCCGCCGCCATCGCCCACGAGCTGGCGCCGGTCTCCGTTCACTGATTCAGAAACAGGGCGGCCTCCGCCGCCCTGAAGGCCTCAAGCGGCCGAGCTGGTCACTTCGTGGGCCAGCAGCACGTTGACCGCATCGGCCGAGCGGGCCTGGCGCAACTGCTCGCGAAGCTCGGGCTGACGCATCATCCGCGACACACGCGCCAGGGCCCGCAGATGCTGGGCGCTGGCGTCGCGCGGGGCCAGCAGGGCCACCAGCAGATCGACAGGCTTGTCATCGACCGATCCGAAGGCGACCGGCGTCTCCAGCCGCACGAAAATGGCCCGCACCCGCTCGATACCGTCAATCCGGGCGTGGGGGATAGCCACGCCGTGGCCGACTCCAGTGGAGCCGGCCGCTTCGCGCTCCATAAGACCGTCCAGAACCGCATCGGCGTCGACGCCCAGCACGCGGGCGGCGACGTCGGCGATAACGCTCAGAACCTGGCGCTTGCCCGGCGCACTGACGCGAAGCGTCACCGCTGCGGGATCCAGAAGATCGGCGATGGTCATGGACTTCAACGCTCGCTCGCTATCGGCCGCCGCAACACCGTCGCTGCAGGTCCGCCTTAGCGTTCGGGATCATGACATGATCCCGTTAGCGTCCGGTTGACCCGTTCCCGTTCAGCGACTTCGTGCGTTCGGGGTCGATCCAGCCGATATTTCCGTCTGGTCGCCGGTACACCACGGACAATCCGTCGTGGGCGGCGTTCCTAAACACGATTGCCTGGGACTCGGTCAAGTCCAGTTCCATGACCGCCATCGAAACGGTCATAATCTTCAAGGAAGCTTCACCCTCGGCGATGATCATCGCTGAAGGGGCACCGGCGGGGTGGTCGTCCTCAATTCCCCAGTCGTCCTCTTCGCGTTCGTCATTTTCCGGTGCGCGAAGCACGTACATCGCCGCGTTTTCGGCCTGCTTGGCGCTGGCCGCGATAGAGTGACTTTTCAGTCGTCGCTTGTAGCGCCTGATCCTCGTCTCGATCTTGGCCAGGGCTGCGTCAAACGCCGCGTGGGCGTCATTCCCCGCTCCATGGCTGATCAGTTGCTGACCCGAAGCCAGCTTTACCGAACAGTCGGCCCGGAAGGCATGGCCCTCCTTGCTGATGACCACGTCGGCGTTGCCGCCGCGGTCAAAATACTTGCCGATGCTCAGGGTGATTTCGTCGGAGACTCGCGCTCGCAGAGCCTCGCCAACGTCGACATGCTTGCCGGAGATTTGGACTTGCATGCCCTTACAACGCGCCCGTCCGAGGCCGGTGTCAAGCGCCTCAATATGCTCAAAAAAGTGTTGAAAAAAACGAGACCAGCCGGCTCAGGGCGGCCGTTACAACGCCCGCACTGACGAAGAGCAGACCAACACTGAGCGCGGCCATCAGATAGCCCAGCAGGGCCAGCAGACCGTCCCGCTGCAGCAGGGCCAGGGACAGGATCGCCACGGTCGCACCGGGGGCGATATTCCCCAGCGGGATCGGCAAAACCAGCACCAGCGCCAGCAAGGTGCAGACCACGCCGATCATGCGCTCGCCCAGCGGCATGAAGATCCAGGTCAGACGCGGCCGGGTGACAAGTTCCATGCGCTTTACGATGGGGGTCAGCTTGCGAAACAGCCCCCTCAGGTCGTCCCGTTTCAGGGGTCGATCGACCATCTTGCGCGGCAGCCACGGCGTGTCTGCGCCCCAGGCGATCTGCGGGGCCAGCAAAAGGATGGGCAGGCTGAGCAGGGTCGAGGAGCCCGGCGGCAGGGGCAGGGTGTTGAGCAGGCCGAAAATGAACAGCGTCGCACCGAAGGCACGGCTGTCGAACGATTCCAGCATCTGGCCGACGGTCAGACTGGGACGTGCGTCTTCGCCGAACCCCGCAATCACGTCGGACAGGCTTTTGGTCGTCATGCACGCTCCTCGTCGACGATCCTATAACGCCAGAGCGGGCTTAGAGGTCGTTAAGACCGTGTCAGAAGGTGGAATTGATCAGCAGGTTTCCTTGATCAACCGCCGACGTTCCACAGACGACGGAATACGCATGGCCTCGCGATATTTGGCCACGGTGCGACGGGCGATATCGACACCGGCCCCTTTCAGGATCTCGACGATGGCGTCGTCGGAATGCACGTCGGCCCCGCTACGCTCGGCCTCGACCAAACCCTTGATCTTGTGACGGACGCTGGCGGCCGAGTGGGCCTCTCCGCCCTCGGACGACTGGATGGCCGAGGTGAAGAAGAACTTCAGCTCAAATACCCCGCGCGGCGTGGCGACGTACTTGTTGGAGGTGACCCGGCTGACGGTGCTCTCGTGCATGCCGATGGCGTCGGCGACGGTCTTCAGGTTCAGCGGGCGCAGATGCTCGACGCCATAGGCCAGGAAGCCGTCCTGCTGACGCACGATCTCGCTGGAGACCTTCAGGATGGTCTTGGCGCGCTGGTCCAGGCTTTTCACCAGCCAGTTGGCCGAGGCCAGGCAGTCGGAGACAAACGTCTTTTCCTGATCGCCGCGCGCGCCGCCCGACACCCGGGCGTGGTAGCGCTGGTCGACCAGAACCCTGGGCAGGGTGTCGGTGTTCAGCTCGACATGCCACATGCCGCCCAGACCCTCGCGGACATGGACATCGGGCACCAGGGTCTCGGCCGGTTCGGTATGGAACGCCGCGCCGGGACGCGGCGTAAGCGCGCGGATCTCGGCGACCATCTCCTTGAGGTCTTCCTCGTCCACACCGCACAGGCGGCGCAGGCCGGCCATGTCACGACGCGCCAGCATGTCCAGATTGGCCAGCAGGGCAGCCATGGCAGGATCGTAGCGATTTTGATCCTTAAGCTGCAGGGCCAGGCATTCGGCGACGTCGCGGGCCGCTACGCCGGTGGGCTCGAAGCCCTGCACCACGCCCAGCACACGCTCAACCAGGGCCAGGTCGCAGCCCAGTCGCTCGGCGGTTTCGGGGAGATCCAGGCGCAGATAGCCGCCGGCATCCACGCCGTCGATCAGCACATTGGCGATCAGTTGTTCGCTTGCCGGCAGCCCGGCCTGGGCCAACTGGCGGGTGAGGTGTTCAGCCAGGGTGGGAACCGCCGTCAAGGCGCTCTCATAACCCTCGTCGCCCTCGAATGAGCCGCCGCCGCCCGCCCGCGACCAGTCGATCTGACCACCGGCCTGCTCGGCCTGCTCGCCGTCGCCCGAGGCGCGCTCGCCGGGCGACACGTCGTCGGGCGTGGCGTCCATCTCACGGCTGGCCGATGAATCCTGCACCGCATCGACGCCCACATCGCTGGTCGCCGGTTCACGGTCGATTTCGGGCGCAGCCTCGCTCTCACCCTCGTCGCGCTGCAGGAGCGGGTTACGCTCCAGCTCGGCCTCGACAAAGGCGTCCAGCTCGATGTTGGACAGTTGCAGCAGCTTGATCGCCTGCTGCAACTGCGGGGTTATGACGAGACCCTGGCCCTGCCGGAGCTCTAGTCTGTGGCTGAGCGCCAATGCGCCCTCCTGGCAAATCGAACGAAGCTTCGACCACCATTGAACGGTAGGGCTGGTTAACGGCTCGCCAACGCCTGCAATAAACGGGCCGGTGCGACTTTCCGTCCACACTCGCGACGCGCAAAGACGAAGGCCTCGGCCATGGGCCAGCCTTCAAACCTTTGAATAGACTGTAGTTTCCGTCAGGCTCGCTCGACGAAATAGTCGCCCAGATAGACGCGACGCACTTCGGGATCATCGATGATCTCTTGCGGCGAGCCCTCGAACAGCACCTCGCCCGCATGAATGATTGATGCCCGATCAATGATATCCAGCGTCTCGCGAACATTGTGGTCGGTGATCAGGATGCCGATGCCGCGCTTTTTCAGATAGCCGATCACCTCGCGAATATCGGCGATGGCCAGCGGGTCGATGCCGGCGAAGGGCTCGTCCAGCAGCATGAACGAGGGTTCGCTGGCCAGGGCGCGGGCAATTTCCACCCGCCGACGCTCGCCGCCGGAGAGGGCCACGGCCGGCGACTTGCGAATATGGGTGATGTGCAGCTCTTCGAGGATGCTGGTCACAGCCTCATTGGCCTTGCGCTGGTTCTTCTCGCGCATCTCGACCACGGCCATCACGTTTTGCTCGACCGTCATGCCCCGGAAGATCGAGGCTTCCTGCGGCAGATAGCCTACGCCAAGCCGGGCGCGCTGGAACATGGGCTGGGCCGTGATGTCCTCGCCGTCCAGATAGATCGAGCCATAGTCAGCGGCGATCAGGCCGGTGATCATGTAGAAACAGGTGGTCTTGCCGGCCCCGTTCGGGCCCAGCAGACCGGCGACCTCGCCACGCTTGAGGCGCAGGGAGACACTCTTGACCACCGGACGGTCGCCAAACGACTTGCCGATGGAATCGACCATCAGGCCGTCTGAATCGGGAGCCGCATAGCTGCCGAGGGGCGTCATCTTCATCGGGCTGGGCCTAGCGCTTGGGTTCGGCGGGCGTCTTGGACTCTTCGGGATAGATCACCGATCGCACCCGGCCGGTCTTGCCGCGGCCCTTGGCGTTGGACTCCAGCTTGACGTCGTTGGTCTTGGTCAGGACGGTCATCTTGTCGCCCCGGGCCACGTCCTGGCCGCGCACCACGATGACATCGCCGGTGATCACGATCGTTTCATTGACATAGGTATAGACCGCATGGTCACCGCGCACGGTCTGATCGGCGGTGACGTAGAATACATCGCCGTCGGCCTCCAGGCGCTCGACTTCGCCGCATGCGCCCGCGCCCGCGCCAGGCTTGCGCTTGTTATAGACATTGATGACCGCCGCACGCAGGCGCGCCTTGTCCTGCAGCACCTCGACATTGCCGCGGAAGATCTGCTTGCACTGGCTGTTGATGACTTCCTGCTCGTCCGCAGACACATCTACGGGCGCGCTGGAGTCGTTGGCGATCTGGGCATGGGCCGCCCCGCTCACCAGGATCAGTGCGGTCACCGCCGCCGCCATCCAACGCTGCATCAAGTCGAAGTCCTCATCTGTCGCCGCAGCGACCCTGGTCGGGGGTACTCTTACTGCCGATCAATCCGGGTGCGAACCCCACCCCTGAAAACGATCCGGTCGCCCTTGTCATATACGGAGTAGGCGTTGGATTGCACCTGCCCCTTTGGCCCTTCGCCCGTCAGACTGGTCTCGCCGGTGATGTTACCGGTCATGGTATCGACCAGCGCCTGGTCGGACGCGAAGCGATAGCCGCCACCGTCGTCCAGCCGAACATCGCCCTTGAGCGAGAGTTTCAGCGTGTCTTCGCGATAGATCCCGGTCTTGGCCGTCACCCGGGTGGGCTGGGGCTCGTCGATGCCCAGGGTCAGGGTCGGCGACTCCAGATAGACCTTCATCAGGTCCTTGTCGTCGCGCACAGCTGCGCGGGCGGTGATCATGAAGCTGCGCCCATCGCTGGACTGGCCATAGAAGCGCGGCGCGATCATGCGGATCTGGGTGGGCGACTCGGCTGGCGCGCGCTTGGCCGCTTCGATCGAGCGCCAGGCCACCTGGCCGGCCACGCCCAGCAGGATGGCTGCCACCCCGGCCGGCAACACGACGCGCAGCAGATGGATCAGCCGCGAGCGCCGCCGCCATTTCTGCAGGTCCCGGGCGACGTGACGTCCGGTGGTGGCTGCGGCCGCGACCATCGGAGGATCCTAGCTGTGAGCGAAGATATCGACATCTTCCCAGCCGGCCAGGTCGAGGGCGGCGCGGTGGGGTAGAAAATCGAAGGAGGCCTGGGCCAGGGCCATGCGGCCCTCGCGTTCCAGCATGGCGTTCAGCTTCAGGCGCAGGCCATGCAGGTGCAGCACGTCCGAAGCGGCATAGGCCACCTGGTCGGGACTGAGGCTGGCCGCGCCCCAGTCAGAGCTCTGCTGGACCTTGGACAGCTCCACGCCCATCAATTCGCGGGTCACGTCCTTGAGACCGTGCCGGTCGGTATAGGTGCGGGCCAGCTTCGAGGCGATCTTGGTGCAATAGACGGGGGCGGTCATCACCCCCAGGTGCAGCAGGAACATGGCGATATCAAAGCGGCCGAAGTGGAACAGCTTCAGGATCGCCGGATCGGTCAGCACCCGCTTGAGATTGGGCGCGTCGTAGGTCGCCCGGTCCAGCTTGACCAGATGGGCGTCGCCCTTGCCGTCCGACAGCTGCACCACGCACAGGGGGTCACGACCCAGGCGCAGGCCCATGGTCTCCGAATCGATGGCGATGGCATCGGCGCCGGCGAAAACGCCGTCGGGCAGGTCGCCCTCATGAACAAAATTGGCCAAGGTCTTCTGAGCTCTCCGGCAGCGCGAAACCGCGACAGACGCCGGTCAGGCCGGCGCACCCGTCAGGGCGCGCGACACTATAGTCACGATGAAACAGAATTCTATCGGAAGGAAGTATCGGCTCCACCCCGCACCTCTTTCGAGGGTTGGTAAGGGGTGGTGCCCAGGAGAGGACTCGAACCTCCACGACCTTTCAGTCACTGGCACCTGAAGCCAGCGCGTCTACCAATTCCGCCACCTGGGCCCGCAGAGCAATCCGTAGATCGCCGCGAGGCCGGGACGTTTAGGGAAAGCTTCTGACCTCGTCAATCGACAAATACGGACTAATTGCGCATTTCGTTGCGAAGCCCCTCGTGGTCGTCTATCCCCCGCGTCATCGCAAGCGACGGGGATTGAAGATGCAAGGTCTGGTCACGGTGTTCGGCGGCTCCGGCTTCGTCGGCAGCCAGGTCGTGCGGCAGCTCGCCAAGGCGGGCCACCGCGTTCGCGTGGCTGTGCGCCAGCCCAACCTCGCCTACAAGATGCGGATGCTGGGCGATGTCGGCCAGATCGAGGTGGTCCAGGCCAATGTCCGCAACGTCGCCTCGGTGACGCGGGCGCTGGAAGGCGCCGAGGCCTGCGTCAACCTGGTGGGGCTTCTCTACGAGTCGGGCCGGCAGAAATTCCAGGCCGTCCATGTGATGGGCGCCAGGACCATCGCCGAGCGCGCCAAGGTGGCCGGCGTCACCCGCTTCGTGCAGATCAGCGCCATCGGCGCCGACGTGGCGTCCGAAGCCAAGTACGCCCGCACCAAGGCCGAGGGCGAAGAGGCGGTTCGCGCCGTATTCCCCGGCGCCGTGATCGTCCGCCCGTCGGTGGTGTTTGGTCCCGAGGACAATTTCTTCAACAAGTTTGGCCAGATGGCCGCGATCAGCCCGGCCCTGCCGCTGGTCGGTGCCGACACGCGGTTTCAGCCGGTGTTTGTCGGCGACGTGGCCGCCCTGATCGCCCAGGCGGCCAGCAGCCCGGCGGCCGAGGGCGTGACCTATGAACTGGGCGGCCCTGGCGTCTATACGATGCGCGAAATCCTGCAGCTGATCCTGACCGAGACCGGCCGCGACCGCCTGCTGCTGCCGGTGCCGTGGTTCGCCGCCTCGCTGATCGGCCAGGTCGGCGACCTGATGGCAGGCATCCTGCCCATCGCCCCGCCGCTGACCACCGACCAGGTCGAGATGCTGAAGAGCGACAACGTCGCCGACCATGGCCTGCCGGGCCTGGCGCAGGCCGGGATCGTGCCGACCAGCATCGAGGCGATCGTGCCGTCCTACCTCTACCGCTACCGCAAGGGCGGCCAGTACGCCCCGACCCCGGCGGGGGCGTTCTAGCGCTCCTGTCACTCCGACGAAAAAGGGGCGGACGCCGCAGCGTCCGCCCCTTCTTTTTTGACCGAGCGCCGGGTGATCAGCGCGGGATGTAGAGCAGCCCGAGGCCCACTACACCGACGGCGATGCGCCACCAGGCGAACGGCGCGAAACCGTGCTTGCTGATGAAGTCCAGCACCGTCTTGACCACGAAGACGCCCGAGATCAGGGCCGCCACGAAGCCCAGGCCGATCAGGCCCAGGTCGTTGGTGCTGAGCTTGTCGATGTTCTTGTAGAGGTCGTAGGCGAAGGCGCCGGCCATGGTCGGCATGGCCAGGAAGAAGCTGAACTCGGCGGCCGAGCGCTTGTCGCACTTCAGCAGCAGGGCGCCGGCGATGGTTGCGCCCGAGCGCGAGACGCCGGGCACCAGGGCCAGGCACTGGAAGAGGCCGATGATGAAGGCGGTCTTCAGCGGATAATCGGCCACGTCGGTGTAGCGGGGCTCAAGCTTCATGCGGTCCAGGGCCAGCAGGGCGAAGCCGCCGAGGATCAGGGTGGTGCAGACCAGAAGCGGCGACTCGTAGAGCACCGTCTTGATGAAATCGTGGGCCAGCACGCCCACGGCAACCGCCGGCAGGAAGGCCAGGAAGACCCCCAGGATGAACCGCCGTGACGCCGGACTGCTCGGTGCCGTGGTCAGCAGGTTCCAGAGTCGCCCGAAATAGGCCCCGGTGATCGCCAGGATCGCGCCCAGCTGGATCAGCACCTGAAAGGTGTTGCCCGGGCTGTGGAAGCCCAGGAAATGGCCCACCAGCAGCAGGTGGCCGGTCGAGGAGACGGGAATGAATTCCGTCAGGCCCTCGATCAGGCCCAATATGATCGCGATCAGCCAGTCCGACATCGTAATCCCTCTGTAGCGCAGCCCACTCGGGTGCGCTCGACACGGTAAATACCAAGTTCATCCACAAAGTGGACCATATAGCCGACGCACTGCGATCCGCTCGCAAGAGCAGGCACCGCATCCTGTATATATTTGTCTATTTTTAGGACCACCGCATTCTTCTTGCGGAAAAGAGTCCTTATGAGCCCGCTATACGCAATTTTTCCCCCAAGTGCGGGAACGAGGGAAGTCGCATGGCCGAGCGCATGCTGAAATTCACGACGGTCGCGCGTCGCACGCCTGAAAAGCGGGCGGCGGACGCTCGCAGCGGCGACTTCCACGAGATCTACGCCGACTTCATCGATGCCAAAGCGACCGAGCAGGCCTCGCGTTGCTCGCAATGCGGCGTCCCGTTCTGCCAAACCCACTGCCCCCTGCAAAACAACATTCCCGACTGGCTGCGGATGACCGCCGAGGGCCGTCTGGAAGAAGCCTACCAGCTGTCGCAAGCCACCAATTCCATGCCGGAGGTGTGCGGTAGAATCTGCCCCCAGGACCGACTGTGCGAAGGCAACTGCGTCATAGAGCAGTCGGGTCACGGCACCGTGACGATCGGCTCGGTCGAACGCTACCTGACTGACAAGGCCTGGGAGATGGGCTGGGTCAAGCCGCTGGTGGCCGGCGCGGCGCGCGGTCAGTCGGTCGGCGTGATCGGCGCGGGCCCGGCAGGCCTGGCCGCCGCCGAGATGCTGCGCGAAGCCGGCTACGACGTCACCGTCTATGATCGCCACGACCGGGCCGGCGGCCTGCTGATCTACGGCATCCCCGGCTTCAAGCTGGAAAAGGACGTCGTCGAGCGGCGCACCTCGCGCCTCGCCGACGGCGGCGTGGTGTTCAAACTCGGCTTCGAGGTCGGCCGCGATGCCAGCCTGCAGGAGTTGCGCGACCAGCACGACGCGGTTCTGATCGCCGTCGGCGTCTATGCAGCCCGCGACCTGGTGGTGCCCGGATCGGGCAACCAGGGCGTGGTTCCGGCCCTCGACTATCTGATCGCGTCGAACCGCACGAGCCTGGGCGACAGCGTACCGGACTATGAGAGTGGTGTTCTGAACGCGTCGGGCAAGGACGTGGTCGTGGTCGGTGGCGGCGACACCGCCATGGACTGCGTGCGCACCGCCATCCGCCAGGGCGCGACCTCGGTCACCTGCCTCTATCGTCGCGACAAGGCCAACATGCCCGGCTCGCTGCGCGAAGTGGCCAATGCCGAGGAAGAGGGCGTGACCTTCGAATGGCTGGCCGCCCCGCGCGCCGTCATGGGCGAGGCCGGCGGCGCTACGGGCGTGCGGGCCATCCGCATGCGCCTGGGCGCCCCGGACGCCTCGGGCCGTCAGAGCCCCGAAGAAATCGAGGGCGGGGATTTCGACCGTCCGGCCCAACTGGTGGTCAAGGCCCTGGGCTTTGAGCCCGAGAACCTGCCGGAAAGCTGGTCGGCCCCCGACCTGAAGACCACCCGCTGGGGCACGGTGAAGGCCGATGTCCGCAACCAGATGACCAATCTGGACGGCGTGTTCGCCGCCGGTGACATCGTGCGCGGCGCCTCCCTGGTGGTCTGGGCGATCAAGGACGGCCGCGACGCCGCCGACGCCATCCACCGCTATCTGGCGGCCAAGGTTTCCGCGACCCTGATCGCGGCGGAATAAACCCCTCTCCCCCTGTGGGAGAGGGTGGCTGCGGAGCAGCCGGGTGAGGGGTCACACCGGCTTATCCGATCGGATTTTCGACCCCTCATCCGGCGCTTCGCGCCACCTTCTCCCGCATGGGGGGAAGGAACGAGAGACCAGACGATGAGCCAGATCGACCTCTATCTGAAGAACCGCCAGGCCCTGATCGACGGTCACGCCTATGACCCGACCACCGAGCGCGACGCCTGCGGCGTGGGCCTGGTCTGCGCCATCGACGGCACACCGCGCCGCGAAGTGGTCGAACTGGCGATCAAGGCCCTGAAGGCCCTCTGGCACCGCGGCGCGGTCGACGCCGACGGCAAGACCGGCGACGGCGCCGGCATCCTGCTGTCGGTCCCGCAGGACTTCTTCACCGACCAGGTGCGCCGCACCGGCCACGCCCTGCGGGCCGGGGCCATCGCTGTCGGCCAGATCTTCCTGCCGCGCACCGATCTCGGGGCCCAGGAGGCCTGCCGCACGATCGTCGAGGCCGAGGCCCTGCGTTTCGGCTTCTACATCTATGGCTGGCGCCAGGTGCCGGTGAACACCGCCGTGATCGGCGAGAAGGCCAATGCCACCCGTCCGGAAATCGAGCAGATCATGCTGGCCGCCCCGGCCGGCCTGGAAGGCGAGGCGCTGGAGCGCGCCCTGTTCCTGTGCCGCAAGCGGATCGAAAAGCGCGTCCACGCCCAGAACCTGTCGGGCTTCTATATCTGCTCGCTGTCGGCCAAGTCGCTGATCTACAAGGGCATGTTCCTGGCCGAGGCCATCGACGAATTCTATCCCGACCTCAAGGACGAGCGCTTCGCTGCCAATGTGGCGATCTTCCACCAGCGCTATTCGACCAACACCTTCCCCGAATGGCGTCTGGCCCAGCCGTTCCGGATGCTGGCTCACAATGGCGAGATCAACACCATCAAGGGCAACATCAACTGGATGAAGTCCCACGAGATCAAGATGGCCGCCCAGGCCTTCGGCGAGTTCGGGGATGACGTGAAGCCCGTGATCCAGCCGGGCGGGTCCGACTCGGCCTCGCTGGACAACACCTTCGAGGTGCTGGTCCGCGCCGGTCGCGACGCGCCGATGGCCAAGGCCCTGCTGGCGCCGGAAGCCTCGGGTCCCAGCCTGAGCGCCTCGCACCAGGCGCTCTACAGCTATTGCAACGCCGTGATGGAGCCGTGGGACGGCCCCGCCGCCCTGTGCGCCACCGACGGCCGCTGGGTCGTGGCCGGCAAGGACCGCTCGGGCCTGCGTCCGCTGCGCGTGACCTATACCGACGATGGCCTGGTGATCATGGGTTCGGAAGCCGGCATGTGCGGCGTCGCCGAGAGCCGCATCACCCGCAAGCTGGCCATCGCGCCGGGCCGGATGATCGCCATCGACCTGCTGGAAGGCCGCCTCTATGGCGAAGACGAGATCATCGACGAACTGGCCGGCCGCCATCCCTATACGGAATGGCTGGGCAACATGGTCGATCTCGAAAAGGAGATCGCCCCCGGTCCCGAACCCCGCGCCTATGGCCGCGAGGAACTGACCCGCCGCCAGGCCGCCGCGGGCTTCAGCCTCGAAGACCTGGAAATGATCCTCGCCCCCATGGTCGAGGACGGCAAGGAAGCTGTCGGCTCGATGGGCGATGACAGCCCGCTGGCCGTGCTGTCGGAAAAGTATCGCCCGCTCAGCCACTTCTTCCGCCAGAACTTCAGCCAGGTGACCAACCCGCCGATCGATCCGCTGCGGGAAACCAACGTCATGAGCCTGAAAACCAGGTTCAAGAACCTGGGCAACATTCTGGCCCAGGATGCCGCGCAAGCGGATGTGTATGTGCTGCAGAGCCCGGTGCTGACCACCGGCATGTATGTGCGCATCCACGAGCTGCTGGGCGAGAAGAACGTCGCGGTCATCGACTGCACCATGCCCCTGCCCGCCCCCGAGGCCCGGGCCGGCGACGCCCTGCGCGCCAACCTCGACCGCATCCGGGCCGAGGCCGAGGACGCCGTCCTGCGCGGCTGCGGCGCCATCGTCCTGACCGACGAGGCCAGCAATGAGGGCCGCGTCGCCCTGCCGATGATCCTGGCCACCGGCGGCGTTCACGCCCACCTGGTCGGCAAGGGCCTGCGCTCCTACGTCTCGATCATCGTCCGCTCGGCCGAGTGCCTCGACACCCACTATTTCGCGGTGCTGGTCGGGGTGGGGGCCACGGCGGTCAACGCCTATCTGGCCCAGGAAACCTTCCAGGATCGCCTCGAGCGCGGCCTGATCGGCGACAAGACGCTGCGTGACGTGTGCCTGAACTTCAAGGGTGCCATCGAGGCGGGCCTGCTGAAGATCATCTCCAAGATGGGCATCAGCGTCATCTCGTCCTATCGCGGCGGCTACAATTTCGAAGCCGTCGGCCTGTCGCGGGCCCTGGCCGCCGAGTTCTTCCCCGGCATGCCCTCGCGCATCTCGGGCATCGGCCTGGCCGGCATCGAGAGCAAGGCCGTCGAGCTGCACCGCAAGGCCTGGGACAGCGCCGCCGTCACCCTGCCGGTCGGCGGTCTCTACAAGCTGCGCAAGTCGGGCGAGGCCCACGCCTTTGAAGCCCGCCTGATCCACACCCTGCAGAGCGCCTGCGACACTGGCGACTATGAACTCTATCGCCGCTGGTCCAACGGCCTGCGCACCCAGAAGCCGATCCAGCTGCGCGACCTGCTGGACTGGCGCTCGGACCGCAACCCGATCTCGACCGACGACGTCGAGAGCGTCAACGAGATCCGCAAGCGCTTCGTCACGCCCGGCATGAGCCTCGGGGCCCTCGGCCCAGAAGCCCACGGCATGCTGAACATCGCCATGAACCGCATCGGGGCCAAGTCGGTCTCCGGCGAGGGCGGCGAGGACAGCGCCCGCTACAAGCCCCTGCCCAACGGCGACAACCCCAACAGCGCCATCAAGCAGGTGGCCTCGGGTCGGTTTGGCGTCACCGCTGAATATCTGAACCAGTGCGTCGAGCTGGAGATCAAGGTCGCCCAGGGCGCCAAGCCCGGCGAGGGCGGCCAGCTGCCCGGCTTCAAGGTCACCGAGATGATCGCAAGGCTGCGCCACGCGACCCCCGGCGTCATGCTGATCAGCCCGCCGCCGCACCACGATATCTACTCGATCGAAGACCTGGCCCAGCTGATCTATGACCTCAAGCAGATCAACCCGGTCGCCCGGGTGACGGTCAAGCTGGTGGCCATGACCGGTATCGGCGCCATCGCGGCCGGCGTTGCGAAGGCGAAAGCCGACGTGATCCTGGTCGCCGGCGGCGTCGGCGGCACGGGCGCCTCGCCCCAGACCTCGGTGAAATATGCCGGCGGTCCGTGGGAAATGGGCCTGTCGGAGGCCAACCAGGTCCTGACACTCAACAACCTGCGCCACTCTGTCGTCCTGCGGGCCGACGGCGGCATGCGCACGGGTCGTGACATCGTCATCGCCGCCATGCTGGGGGCCGAGGAGTTCGGCATCGGCACTGCCTCCCTGGTGGCCATGGGCTGCATCATGGTGCGCCAGTGCCATTCCAACACCTGCCCGGTGGGGGTCTGCACCCAGGACGAGGCCCTGCGCGCCAAGTTCACCGGCACGCCGGAAAAGGTCATCAACCTGTTCAGCTTCATCGCTGAAGAGGTCCGCGAGATCCTGGCCGGGCTGGGCTTCAAGAGCCTGCAGGAAATCGTCGGCCGCACCGACCTGCTGGCCCAGGTCAGCCGGGGCGGCGAGCACCTCGACGACCTCGACCTCAACCCCCTGCTGGTTCGCGCCGATCCCGGCCAGAACAAGCCCTACAACACCGTGGTCGGCCGCAATGAAGTGCCCGACACACTCGACGCCCAGATCGTCCGCGACGCCGCGCCCCTGCTGGAACGCGGCGAGAAGATGCAGCTGACCTATACGGTTCGCAGCACCGCCCGCTCGATCGGCTCGCGCACCTCCAGCCATATCGTGCGCAAGTTCGGCATGAAGGGCCTGCCCGCCGGCCACCTGACCGTTCAGCTCAAGGGTTCGGCCGGCCAGAGCCTGGGGGCCTTCGCGGTCCAGGGCCTGCGCATCGAACTGACCGGCGAGGCCAATGACTATGTCGGCAAGGGCCTGTCGGGTGCCACCATCGTCATCAAGCCCTCGCGCCATCTGGCGGCCCCGGAAAGCAACGCCCTCTTGGGCAACACCGTGCTGTTCGGCGCCACCTCGGGCCGACTGTTCGCGGCAGGGCAGGCCGGTGAGCGCTTCGCGGTCCGTAACTCGGGCGCCACCACGGTGGTCGAGGGCTGCGGTGCCAATGGCTGCGAATACATGACCGGCGGCCAGGTGGTGATCCTGGGCCCGACGGGCGGCAACTTCGGGGCCGGCATGACCGGTGGAATGGCCTTCGTCCTCGACCAGCACAGCCGGTTCGAGGCGCGGATCAACCCCGAGAGCATCGTCGTCCAGCGCCTGGCCTCGCCCTATTGGGAAGGCGTGCTGAGGTCGCTGGTCGCCGAACATGCTCGCGAAACCGACTCGGCCTTCGCAGGGTCCTTGCTGCGCGACTGGGACCGGGTGCGCGACCTGTTCTGGCAGGTGTGCCCCAAGGAGATGGTCAGCCGTCTGCCGCAGCCGCTGGTGGCGGAAGAGGTCGCGGCCTAGGCACTCGTGAGCGCGGAGGACTGGCCCCCTCCGCGCTTCGCGCTCCTCCCCCGGAGGGGGAAGATGAAGAGGCGCGGATCCCATCTTCCCCCTCCGGGGGAAGACGACCGCTATAGCGGTCCGTAGGGGGCAAGTCTGGCGGACACGGCTTCGCCGCCTCACGCGGATCGCCGCTGAAGGTGTGGGAAGGGTCGCGGAGCGTCCGGGCCTCGCCCGGAGGATAGGATAGTTGAATACCGTTTCGACGAAGACGAACGCTCCGCGCAGCCGTTATCCGGTGAGCCCTCGGGGCGCGGGGTTTTAACCCGCTTCCGACGTTAGGCCCCCGACGGGTGGAGGGGATAGCGACCCCGTCCAGACCGCATGGGCGATTTCAGCCCATGCCTGTTGCGCATCGTGCGGGCGTCGCCAAAGAGCGTTCCCGGCGGTCCCGGTCCGGCTTCAACGCGTCCGGCCCCCGCAAGGACCGATCCGCTCCACCAGACCCTGCCGGGCCTTCAGACGACGGCCGACGGGCGCTTCCCGCTCGACCACCCCTGACAGCCGCAACGGTCGCCGTACGTGCGCCCTTCCCGTGCTGTCAGGTGAGATTGAGTATGGGGGTGGTTTGAGCGCCGAGGATTGGCGCGATCAAGTTTTTTACAGGTTATTGATTAGGCTGGGGTTTGTTCTGGGAAGAACGGGGATGGAGGGCGTTCAATCCCCTCAAGTCCTCCCCCTAGCGGGGGAGGTGTCGGCCCCTTCGGGCCGACGGAGGGGGAAGTGCTGCTGACGCCTTGCGGTCTTCCCCCACCGGCCTCCGGCCGCCTCCCCCTTCAGGGGGAGGACTTGGGAGCGCGCGTCCCGCCCCCCCTTCGCGCCGAAGGGAGCCATCCTTAAATCTCACGGCGAGACGATCGCTGGTCTGGAAAGGTCACTCAAGCACGACGCTGCGCGTCGCCGCGACGCGGCCGCCGAAGGCGGTGTCGGCGGACTGACCTTTCCAGACCAGCACGCTGCAGCCTCCAAGAGATTTAGGGATGAGCGGGACGCTGTGCGTCCGTTTGTCGGAGGGAAGGCAAAGCATGCTTTCACACCCTAGTCGGACCTTCGGGTTCTGCCCAACAGGACTTCGTAGGCATCGCGTTCGCTCAGGCGTGGGTCGTGTCCCATCGCGTGGTGTAACTGCGTCGGCGTGATCACCGCGCTCTCCGGCTGAGCCGGATTGGTCAGGCCGCCATGATGGGCAGGCTGACGATGGGATCATCGCTCAAGGGAGCGACACTTTCCAGGGTCATGTAGCGGCATCGTTGGACGGCCCATTCGTCGTTCTGCTCGAGCAGAATGGCGCCGACGAGCCGGATGATGGCGGCCTCGTTGGGGAAGATGCCTACGACCTCTGTCCGGCGTTTGATCTCGCCATTGAGCCGCTCCAGGGAGTTTGTGGAGTGCAACTTGGTGCGGTGGGCGGCGGGGAAGGTCATGTAGGCCAGGACATCGGTCTCGGCCTGGTCGAGGAAGCCGGCCAGCTTGGGGAGTTTGGGCCGCAGTTGGTCGGCGACGCCGCGCCATTGGGTCTTGGCGGCCTGGGCGTCGTCCTGGGCGAAGGCCGTGCCGATGAAGGCCGAGACCATGGCGCGACCGCTCTTGCCGGCGTGAGCCATGACATTGCGCATGAAGTGGACGCGGCAACGCTGCCAAGTGCAGTTCATGATTTTGGAGACCGACGCCTTGATACCCTCGTGGGCGTCGGAGGTCACCAGCTTGACGCCCCGCAGGCCGCGCCGGGCCAGGCTTCTGAGGAAGTCCGTCCAGAACGTCTCGGCCTCGGAAGGGCCCACCGCCAGGCCCAGCACCTCGCGCCGGCCATCGGCGTTGACGCCCACGGCGACGATGACGGCCTTGGACACGATACGCCCGGCGGTGCGGTCTTTCACATAGGTGGCGTCGATCCACAGGTAGGGCCAGTCGCCCTCGATCGGCCGGGTCAGGAAGGCCTGGACGCGCTCGTCGATCTCCTCGCAGAGCCGCGAGACCTGGCTCTTGGAGATGCCGCTCATGCCCATCGCCTTGACCAGGTCATCCACCGAGCGGGTCGAGATCCCCTGGATGTAGGCCTCCTGGATCACCGCGGTCAGTGCCTTCTCGGCCAGCCGCCGCGGCTCCAAGAAGCCCGGAAAGTAGGAGCCCTTGCGAAGCTTTGGGATCCGTAGTTCCACCGTGCCCGCCCGCGTCTCCCAGTCGCGATCGCGGTAGCCGTTGCGCTGCGCCAGCCGCTCGGGGCTCTTCTCGCCGTGCGCAGCCCCAGTCAGGCCGCCCACCTCCAGCTCCATAAGGCGTTGGGCGGCGAACCCGATCATCTCGCGTAGAAAATCGCTGTCGCCGCTCTTCTCCATCAGCCCGCGAAGGGCGATTGTGTCTTCGGTCATCTTCGGTCCTTGGTTCAGGTTGAGCTTCGCAACCCAACCCTACCGAAGATCGTGGATGACCACCGCTACGCCGCTCGCTCGCTACGGCGCCATGGGGAAGGCGCGCGTCGCGAGCGGCTACGCTATCGCCAACGAGCTACACCACGTCCCGGGACACGACCCAGGCGTGCTCGTTGTGCTTCAGCATCGCTCACCTCAATCCGTCTGGTACGGCTTGCCGAACGCCCATCATCGAACTCGATAAAGAACCTTCCACCTTCCAGAAAAATGTCGATCCCGAAGCCAGAGAATATTTTTGCCATCGTGCCGCACTCCCTTCGATCACTTTGTGGAAACCCACCCTGAGCTGACATTGATCTCGCGTCGACCTCGGGCGAAAGTTGAACCTGTTCGGGGGCTTGCCGTGTCGAGACGTTATCTGACCATCGAGATGCTGTTCGGGTATCCGGCGGCCTCAAACATCCTCTACGAGTGCGGGGTTTGCGGCGACAGCGTGCCATCGCGGCCTGAAAACGCAACCGCCTGCTCCTGCCGCAACATAGTGGTAGATGCCGATGCGGGGCGCGCCTCCGTAAAGAACAAAGGAAAGTTTAGAGCCTACCGAGAGCGCTAGTCGCGATGCGAGCTTAGTTGGCCGGTCGCTCCGCGTACCGGCAGCTTCCCACCCTTCTCAGATCTTCAGCCCGTCCGCTTTCGGCGCCTTCACCCTTTGCATCCCCACCCCCGCCGTCTTCAATCCCAACCTCAACCCCCGCCGCCCTCTACCACCAGCGCCTCGCCCACATACCGCGCCCTCGGCCGGATCAGGCGCCCCGTCTGACCCTGCTCAATCGCATGGGCCAGCCACCCCGCCGTGCGGGCCACGGCGAACAGGATGAAGGGGGCGTCGGCCGGCAGGGTGAGCGCCCGCGACAGGCCAACCAGGGCCAGATCGATATTGGGCAGGAGACCGGTCGCGGCCTCGGTCTCCCGTCGCAGATCGACCAGCAGCGCCGGCGGCGTGAACGCCCCCAGCAAGGCCCGCGCCCTCGGATCGCCGTCCGGATAGAGCGGATGCCCAAAGCCCGGCATCGATGATCCCTGCGCCAGGCGCGCGCTCACGGCCTTGGCGGCGCCCGTCCGATCGGCCTCGGCGACGAAGGCCTCGACCCGCGCAGCCATACCGCCGTGCAGCGGTCCCGAAAGGGCGCAAAGCCCCGCCAAAGCCGCCGCCGACAGCGACGCCCCCGTCGAGGCCGCGACCCGCGCCGCGAAGGTCGAGGCGTTCAGCTCGTGATCGGCCAGCAGCACCAGCGCCATGCGCAGCACGTCAGCACCCGCTGCATCGACGCCCCAGGCCCTGGCCAGACGCTGATGCGCCGGCCCTTCGGTGTTCGCGCCCGCCGCCGCATCGACCACCTGGTCCAGTAGGGCCGCCGCTTCCAGGGCCAGGGCGAGCGGCGCACGGCCCCGGGCCGGAGCTTCCTGACCGGCCCGGAGGGCTAGGGTCGTGAACAGCCGGGCCCGCGCCGTGTCTCCGGCCACCACCGCGCCGGTCCGCGCCCCTTTCAGGGCCGCGCCGTGACCGCCACGCAGCAGCCGCGCCGTCTGCTCCAGCGTGTGATCCCTCGCCAGCACCGCTGCGTCGCGGCCGCGATACCAGAGCCGGCCGCCCGCCACAGTGGTGATGGCCGAGGCCAGCACCGGCTCGCCCCAGGCGATGGCCTCGGCGGCAACATCGGCGGCGCGCCGACCCCTCGCCTTGCGCTGGGCCAGGGCCGCCACGTCAGAGGCGCGATAGAGGCTGCGGCGCGGGTCGTGCGGATGGGCGGCGGCCTCGATCCGGCCCCGGCTGACATAGGCGTAGAGGGTCTGGGGCCGGATCCCCAGCCGTTCCAGCACCTGTTCCGCATCCAGCCAGTCACTCGCCATATAGATTGATTATATTGATCAAGATTGACGATCAAGGTTTGGCAGCGCGAATTGCCCGGCGAAAGGAGACCTCCAATGTCGCAAGGTCTTGCCCAGGGGCTGGAAGGCGTGATCGCCGCCCATACCGTTCTGTCCGATGTCGATGGCGCCCACGGCCGGCTGGTCATTCGCGGCTATGCCGTCGAGGATCTGGCCGGCGCCGTCCGCTTCGAGGACGCCGCTCACCTGCTGTTCGACGGCTTCTTCGATGACCTGCCGGCCGATCTGGCCCCGGCCCTGGGCGCGGCCCGGGTCGAGGTGTTCGCGCAGGTCGGGGCGCTGGACGAGGGCCTGGCCAAGCGCGATCCGGTCGAGGCGATGCGCGCCCTGCTGGCCCGTCTGCCCGACGGCGATGACCTGGCCACCGCCCTGCTGCTGCTGGCCGCCCCGGCCGTCTTCACCCCCGCCGTGCTGCGCGTCGCCGCCGGACAGGCGCCGGTCGCCCCCGATCCGGCCCTGTCGCACGCCGCCGACATCCTGCGGATGACCCGGAGCCAGCCGGCCAGCGACGCAGAAACCCGGGCGCTGGACGCCTATCTCGTCACCGTCTGCGACCATGGCCTCAACGCCTCGACCTTCGCAGCCCGGGTCATCGCCTCGACCCGCGCGGGCCTGACCTCGGCGGTGCTGGGCGGGCTGTCGGCCCTGAAGGGCCCGCTGCACGGCGGCGCGCCGGGTCCGGTAATCGACATGCTGGACGCCATTGGAACCCCGGAAAATGCTCGCCCCTGGCTTGAAAAAGCCCTGGCGCGCGGCGACCGGCTGATGGGTTTTGGCCACCGCATCTATCGCGTCCGCGATCCCCGCGCCGACGCCCTGAAGGCTGCCGTGCGCCGGCTGTCGGACGCCGCCGGAGCCCTGCCCGGCCGGGTCGCCTTCGCCGAGGCCGTCGAGCAGGCGGCCCTGCAGATCCTGCGCGAGCGCAAGCCCGACCGGCCGCTGGACACCAATGTCGAGTTCTACACCGCCCTGCTGCTGGAAGCCCTGGGCCTGCCCCCGTTCAGCTTCACCTGCATCTTCGCCATGGGTCGCACGGCCGGCTGGATCGCCCATGCCCGCGAGCAAGTGGCCGGCGGCAAGCTGATCCGGCCGCAGTCGGTCTATGTCGGACCGGGGGTGCGGGAAGCGGCCTGACGCTCGACACCTTCGAGAACGACTCGCGCGAGTCGTTCTCGCTGGGGCGAGGCGCCTCCGCTTGTTAAGGAAGCGCCATGACCCTGTCCGCCCTCTCGCCCGAAACCCAGGCCCTGACCCGCCGCGTCACCGCCCTGTCGGTGGCGGTGGCGGCGGTGCTGATCGTGGTCAAGACCCTGGCCTGGCTGGCCAGCGGCTCGGTGGCGATGCTGGCCTCACTGTCGGACTCGGGCCTGGATCTGGTCGCCTCGCTGATCACCTTCTTCGCGGTGCGCTACGCGGCCGAGCCGCCGGATGCCGAGCACCGCTTCGGGCACGGCAAGGCCGAGGCTTTCTCAAGCTTGATGCAGGGCGGCCTGGTGTTCGCTTCCGGGGCCCTGATCGGTCAGGAAGCCATCCGCGCCATGCTGAACCCTCGCCCGGTCGAGCAGGGCCTGATCGCCATGGCGGTGATGGGGGTCTCCATCGTCTTGACCCTGGGCCTGATCATCGCCCAGTCGAAGGTGCTGAAATCGACCGGCTCGATCGCCGTCTCCGGCGACCGGGCCCACTACGCCGCCGACCTCGGCTCCAACGCCGTGGCCCTGATCGGGATCGGCGCGGCCTCGTGGCTGGGTCTCTACTGGATCGACGCCGCCGCGGGTCTGATCGTCGCCCTGTGGCTGATCTGGGGCGCGATCGGCGTGTTCCGCGAGGCCTCGCACCAGCTGATGGACCGCGAACTGCCCGAAGAAGACCGCCGGCGGATCATTGCCCTGGCAAGCGAAGACCCACGCCTGCTGGGGATCCACCAGCTGCGCACCCGCGCCTCAGGCCCCTATGTGCACATGCAGATGCATGCCGACCTGGAGGCCGGCATCTCGCTGGCCGAGGCCCATGCGATCATGGTGGCAGCCGAAAACCGGCTGCTGGAAGCCTTTCCGGCCGCCGATATCATCATTCACCCCGACCCGCGCGGCAAGGCCGAGAGCCATGGCGGGCTGTTCGCAGAAGCCCATCACGGCTAGTAAGCGCCGGACCTTCTCAGACACGAGCCGCCGCTTCATGGACGACACCCTGGCCCAACTGCCCCACGCCTTCGCCGGCAAGACCGTGCTGGTGCTGGGTGACGTGATGCTGGACCGCTTCATCTATGGCGCGGTCGAGCGGATCTCGCCCGAGGCGCCGGTGCCGGTGATCGCCGTCGAGCGCGAGATGGCCATGCTGGGCGGGGCCGGCAATGTGGCACGCAATGTCGCGGCCCTGGGGGGCCGGGCTGTGCTGATCGGCCTGATCGGCAACGACGACGCCGGCCGCGCCCTGACCGCCATGCTGCAGGACGAAGCCGGGCTGGACGCCGAGCTCGTCATCGATCCCGCGCGCCGCACCACCGAAAAGGTCCGCTACATTTCCGGCTCGCACCAGATGCTGCGGGTGGACCGCGAGGATCGCGGCCCTGCCGAGCCCGGTGCCTTACTGACCGCCTTCAACCGCCGCCTGGCGGCTGCCGACGTCGTGGTGCTGTCCGACTATGCCAAGGGCGTGCTGACCGACGCCGTGACCCGCGCCGCCATCGATGCGGCCCGCGCCGCCGGCAAGCCCGTCATCGTCGACCCCAAGAGCCGCGACCTGGCCCGCTATGACGGCGCGACCCTGGTCAAGCCCAATCGCAAGGAAGCCGCCGAGGCGACGGGCGTCAGCGGTGCCAGCGACGAAGCCTCCGAAGAGGCCGGGGCCGCCATCCTGGCCCAGGCCCCCGGCCTGGCTGCCGCCCTGATCACCCGGGGCGGGGCGGGCATGACGCTGAACGTGCGCGGCGAGGCGCCGGTCCACCTGCCGGCCACCGCCGTGGAGGTGTTCGACGTCTCCGGGGCCGGCGACACCGTGGCCGCGACCCTGGCCCTGGCCCTGGCGGCCGGTGCCTCGCTCAGCAACGCCGCGCGACTGGCCAATCTGGCGGCCGGCCTCGTCGTGGCTAAGCTGGGCACCGATGTGGTCACCGCCGCCGAACTGACCGCCCTGGCCCGCTCTGCCGCCGGCCAGCCGGCCGAGGTCAAGGTCGCGGGTCTCGATCAGGCCCGCGACATCGTCGCCGGCTGGCGAGCGCGTGGCCTGAAAGTGGGCTTCACCAACGGCTGCTTTGACCTGCTGCACCCCGGCCACGTCTCGCTGCTGGATCAGGCCAGGGCCGCCTGCGACCGGCTGATCGTCGGCCTCAATACCGACGCCTCGGTCTCCAAGCTGAAAGGCCCCACCCGCCCCGTGCAAAAGGAAACCGGCCGCGCCACGGTGCTGGCCTCGCTGTCGTCGGTGGATCTGGTGGTGCTGTTTGGCGAGGACACGCCTCTGAACCTGATCGAGGCCTTCCGGCCCGACGTGCTGGTCAAGGGCGCCGACTATACGGTCGAGACTGTGGTCGGCGCCGACCTCGTGCTGGGCTATGGCGGCCGGGTCGTGCTGGCCGATCTGAAGGCGGGCCAGAGCACCACCGCCCTGATAGGTCGGATGAACGCCACGCAATAGCCGTCGAACCCGGCCAAAACGTCGCGCCGGGCCCGGTCTCCCCAGTGTGACCAGCGTTCAGCAATCTCTTGTTAAACAAACCGGCGCATCGATCTGATGATGCAGCCTGAATGCGCGTGGGCATGAGCGTCGAGCGAACCCTTCACCATTTCCCCCTGGACCCCGCCTCGCGGCAGGTGCGCCTGGCCTTGGGCGAAAAGCGTCTGGCCTTCACCGAGGTTCAGGTTCGCTATTGGGAAGGCGCGCCGGAATTCCTGGCCCTCAACCCGTCGGGCGTGACCCCGGTACTGGTCGAGATCCGCAACGAGCGCAAGACCATCGTCTGCGAGACCCGCGCCATCCTCGAGCATATCGAGGAACAGGAGCCCGAACCGGCCCTGCTGGGCCGTGAGGCCGGCGACCGCGCCGAGGCCCGCCGGCTGCTGCAATGGTTCGACCGCAAGTTCGACAACGAGGTCAATGGCTTCCTGCTGCACGAGAAGATGGAGAAGCGCCTGCTGCGGCTGGGCGCACCGGACCTCTCGGCCCTGCGGCGCGGCCGCGACGCCCTGCGCCAGCACATGGCCTATGTCGACAGCCTGCTGCAGACCCGCGACTGGCTGGCCGGCCGCCGCATGAGCCTGGCCGACTTCGCCGCCGCCGCCCACCTGTCGGTGATCGACTATTTCGGCGACGTGCCGTGGAAGGACTTCCCGGCGGCCAAGACCTGGTACATGAAGCTGAAGTCGAGGCCGTGCTTCCGGCCGATCCTGGCCGACCGCTGGCCCGGCCTCGCGCCGGCCGGCCACTATGACGACCTCGATTTCTGACACCTCCCCCGAAAGCCTGAAGGCAGAGATCCGCGCCGAGGCCCTGCGCCTGGGCTTCTCGTCCTGCGGCTTTGCCGACGCGGCCGCCGCCTGGCCCAACAGCGCCTGGCTGGCCGATTTCGTGGCCGAGGGCTTCCACGGCGAGATGGGCTGGATGGAAGAGACCCTGGAGCGTCGCAGCCATCCCACCGCCATGTGGACCGACGCGAAATCGGCTGTGGTGCTGGGCCTGAACTATGGCCCCGAGCACGACCCGCTGGCCGCCCTGGAGCACACGGACCGGGCCGCCATCTCGGTCTATGCCCAGGGCGACGACTATCACGAGGTGGTCAAGAAGCGGCTGAAGCTGCTGGCCGGCTGGATGCACCGCCGCTTCGGTCACGAGGTGAAGGTGTTCGTCGATACCGCCCCCCTGATGGAAAAGCCCCTGGCCCAGCGCGCCGGTCTGGGCTGGCAGGGCAAGCACACCAACCTGGTCTCGCGGTCTCTGGGCTCGTGGTTCTTTCTCGGTTCGGTGCTGACCACCCTGCCCCTGCCGCCCGACGCCGCCGAGGTGGATCATTGCGGCTCGTGCCGCGCCTGCCTGGACATCTGTCCGACCAACGCCTTTCCGGCCCCCCACCGGCTGGATGCGCGGCGCTGCATCTCTTACCTGACCATCGAGCTGGCCGGCCCGATCCCGGTCGAGTTCCGCCCCGCCCTGGGCAACCGCATCTATGGCTGCGACGACTGCCTGGCCGTATGCCCGTGGAACAAGTTCGCCCAGGTGTCCGGCGAAGTGAAGTTTCACGCCCGCGACAGCCTGAAAAGCCCGCGGCTGGCGGATCTGGCGCAGCTGGACGACCCTGCGTTCCGCGCCCTGTTCTCGAAAAGCCCGATCAAGCGCATCGGCCGCGACCGCTTTGTCCGCAACGTGCTCTACGCCATCGGCAACAGCGGTGAGGTGGGCCTGATGGACGTGGTCGAGCCGCTGCTGGCCGATCCTTCGCCGGTCGTACGGGGCGCAGCGGTGTGGGCGGTGCGGCAGCTGGTGCCCGAGCGGATCGAGAGCCTGCGGGCGAGCTTTCCAGAGACCGATCCCGGGGTCCTGGCCGAGTGGGCAACGCCCTAGGGCGCGCTGTCCAGCAGGTCGGCGATAGCCGCCCAGGCCTCGGGTTCGGTCAGCATCGGCGCATGGCCCACGCCCGGAACCTCGGCCACCGTCATCTCCGGCGCGACCGCCTGCATACGCTCGACAATCGGCAGATCGACCAGGTCGGAGATCGCGCCACGCACCAGCAGCACCGGGCGGTCCTTGGTCAGGGCGCGAAACAGCGGATACATGTCGGGTGGCAGGGCCGAGGCGCCGTCCTTCTGGGCGGCGGCGGCGGCCTTGATCGGTGCCGAGATGTCCGGGTCACAGGCCAGCACGAAGCCGCCGTCGGTCTCGTCGAACAGGCGGCGGGTGAAGCGGTCCCAGTCGGCGTCGCCATAGGCGGGGAAGGCCGCTTCATTGATCGCGCGGGCATAGCCGACCGCCTCGGCCCAGGTCTCGAACCGGCTGGCGCCGCCGGCATAGGCGGCGATGCGGGCCAGACCCACAGGCGAGAGTTCGGGCCCGACGTCATTGAGCACGGCGCCGGCGATCGCCTGCGGCCTGAAAGCGGCCAGGACCAGGGTGATCAGCCCGCCCATGCTGGTGCCGATGAAGACGGCGCGATCAATCCCCGTCGCGTCCAGCAGGGCGCTGATGTCGCCGGCATAGGTTCCCGGATGATAGTTCAGCGGTTGCGGATCGCGCGCCGACAGGCCCCGACCGCGCACATCCACCGCCAGAACCCGCCGCCCCCTGGCCGCGATCAGCGGCGCCAGGTCCTCGAAATCCCGGGCGTTGCGGGTCAGGCCGTGAATGCAGATCACCGGCAGACCCGTCGCTTCGCCAATTGGCGCGTAGTCCCGGGCGTGCAGCGGCAGGCCTTCGCCCGAGGTCCAGTAGAGGTCGGTGAAGCCGGTCATCGCATGCCGTAGGTGAAGGGTGAATCGAGATCGCCCAGCAGGGTGGCCGCCTCGTCGCGCGCATTGGCGCCGATCTCGCTATTGGGGAGTGTCCAGTCGATGCCGATGGCCGGATCGTTCCAGCGCACTGCGCCTTCAAACTCGGGCGCGTAGTAGTCGGTGACCTTGTAGAGCACCTCGCACGCGTCGGTCAGGGTCGTGTAGCCGTGGGCGAAGCCCTTGGGCACCAGCAGCTGCTGGTGGTTCTCAGCCGACAGTTCTGCCCCCACCCATTGACCGTAGGTCGGCGAGCCCTTGCGGATATCGACCGCCACGTCATAGATCGCGCCGACCGTGCAGCGCAGCAGCTTGTCCTGGGCCTTGGGCGGACGCTGAAAGTGCAGGCCACGCTGGATGCCCCGCCTGGTCGAACGCACGTGGTTGTCCTGCACGAACTGGCCGCCCGTGAATCCGGCTTCGTCCAGGGCCGACTGGCGGAAGGTCTCCGAAAACCAGCCGCGCTCGTCGCCATGACGGGCGGGCGTGATAAGCAGGACCTCGGGAATCGCCAGGGGCGTGATTTTCATGACGGGAACCCTGCTGGAATGAGCCGACCACCGATGCCGCCTGTGACGCAGGATGACAAGCCCGTCCCGACGGTCAGTGTGATCATCGTCGCGTACCAGAGCGGCCCGACTCTGGAGCGTTGTCTGGCCGGGCTGAAGGCCCAGACCTTCAGCGACTTCGAGGTCATCCTGATCGACAACGCCTCGACCGATGGGGCAGCGCAGGCGGCGGCGGCCGCAGACCCCTCCCTGATCTTCATCGAGCCGGGCGAGAATCTCGGCTTTGCAGTGGGCAACAACCTGGCGGCGGGACGGGCGCGAGGTCGCTGGCTGGCCTTGCTCAATCCCGACGCCTATCCCGAGCCGGACTGGCTGGCGGCCCTGGTCGATGGCGCGGCGCGCCACCCTGGCGTGGAGAGCTTCGCCTCGTTGCAGACCACGGTCGAGGACCCCGGACTGCTGGACGGGGCCGGTGACAACATGACTTCGGCGGGCATCCCGTTCCGGGGCGGCTATCGGCGCCGCCTTCCATCGTCGTTGCGCGAGGGTGAGGTGTTCTCGGCCTGTGGCGCGGCGATGTTCATCGACAGGGCCCTGTTCCTGGCGCTGGGCGGCTTCGATGCGCGGTTCTTCTGCTATTGCGAGGACGTCGATCTGGGCTACCGCCTGCGCCTGACCGGCCGGCAGACCCGGCTCTTGCCCAAGGCCCGCGTGGCCCATGTCGGCTCGGCCAGCACCGGGGTGCGCTCGGAGTTCGCCATCTTCCACGGCTCACGCAATCGGGTCTGGACCTTCGTGAAGAACACCCCGCCGGTGTTGCTGTGGCTGACCACGCCGCTGCACGTGGCGGTGACCGCGGCGCTGCTGCTTCTGCACCTGCGCCGGGGCGACGCCGCGCCGGTGGTGCGGGGCATTGGCGCGGCGCTTGAGCGCAACGCCCTGGCCGCCGTGCTGGCCGACCGCCGCGCCGTGCAGGCGACCCGCAGGGTCGGCTCGCTGGCCATTTTGCGGGTGATGTCGATTGATCCGGCCGCCTTCATCGGGCGACGGTTCATCATCCGTAAGCCGAAAGATCCTCGACCAACCGCGCCATGAAGGCCGCGCCGCGCTGCATCTGACTGATCTCGACAAACTCGTCGGGCTGGTGGGCCTGGTCGATGGAGCCAGGACCGCAGATCACGGTGGAGAAGCCTGCCCCCTGGAACTGCCCCGCCTCGGCGGCATAGGGCACGACGCGGGACGGGCCGTTGTCGCCGGCCATGCGGCGGGCGAAGGCCTCGGCGGCGCCGTCAGTCTCGGGTGCAAAGGACGGCGTCAGCGAG
Organism: Caulobacter sp. AVps18; assembly: GCF_058681425.1. Lineage (NCBI taxonomy): Bacteria > Pseudomonadati > Pseudomonadota > Alphaproteobacteria > Caulobacterales > Caulobacteraceae > Caulobacter > Caulobacter sp. AVps18. The sequence continues at coordinate 1,237,124 of NZ_CM178737.1, read as the reverse complement.
CGGCGCTCGACCCTAACCCCCGCCTCGGGCGCGCGGGCCTTCAGCTCGGCGTCCATCGCCGTCGCCGCCGCGAAGAACCCGGCCAGGATCGCCACGGGATCCAGCCCAGGCGGTGTCCGCAGGTCGAAGATGAACACGCATTCGCGGGCCAGGATATTGACCGCCGTGCCGCCATTGACCTGACCGATGGTCAGGGTCGCGCCCTTGGGGGTGAACGGCGAGGCGGGATCGGCCTCGCGGGCCAGTTTTTCCGAAAGCTCAACCAGCCCGGCCATCAGCTTGATCGCCGCCATATTGGCCGACACGCCCAGATGGGTCAGGCTGGAATGGGCCTCGCGGCCCGAAACGGTGACGCGGAAACTGGCTATGCCCTTGTGGCCGTTGACGGCGACCATGTCGGTGGGTTCGCCCACGACCACAAGGGCAGGACGCGGCAGGTCGCGGGCGATCACTGCGATCATGTCCGGCGCGCCCAGGCAGCCGACCTCCTCGTCATAGGACAGGGCCAGGTGAACGGGTTTGCTCAGCGTCGCGGCCGCCAGGTCCGGCGCGGCGGCCAGGGCCAGGGCCAGGAAGCCCTTCATGTCGCAGGTTCCCCGGCCATAGAGCCGGCCGTCCTTCTCGGTCAGCACAAACGGATCGGTGGACCAGGGCTGTCCATCAACCGGCACCACGTCGGTATGGCCCGACAGCACCACCCCGCCCGGAACCGCCGGGCCGATGGTGGCGATCAGGTTGCTCTTGGTCCCATCGACATTGGGCACCCGCCGCGAGGCCACGCCCAGAGCAGACAGATAGGCCTCGACCCATTCGATCAGGGCCAGGTTGGACAGGCGCGAGGTGGTGTCGAACGCCACCAGCCTGGCCAGAATGTCGATCGCGCGCGCGGAAAGCGCTTCGGAAGAGGATGCCATGACCCCAGCCTAGCGCCGTTTTCCCGGCCTCGCCTAGATGGCCCCCTGGAGATCGTCCGGCCGGGCGAGGCGGAAGGCACGAACGTGCCTAAACCCGGTGGATTTCTGCCGTCTCAGAGCGATTTCATGCGCGGAGCGCGTGGCGAGGCGCTTTTCTTCCACCGGCCAAGCCTCTAGACGAGGCGGACCATGATCCTGACCCTTTCCTGTCCCGACCAGCGCGGCATCGTCGCCAAGGTTTCCGCCTTCCTGTTCGAGCGCGGCTGCAACATTCTCGACGCACAGCAGTTCGACGACCAGGAGACCGGTCAGTTCTTCATGCGGGTGGTGTTCGACGCCGACGACGCCGACCATGTCGCCCTGCGCGCCGACTTCACGGTGGTGGCGACCGCCCTGTCGATGAAGTGGACCCTGCGCGACCGCTCGGACCGCTACCGGGTGATGATCCTGGCCAGCAAGTTCGACCACTGCCTGGCCGACCTGGTCTATCGCTGGAAGATCGGCGAACTGCCGATGGAGATCGCCGCCGTCGTGGCCAACCACCCGGCCGAGACCTACGCCAATGTCGATCTGACGGGCCTGCCGTTCCATCACCTGCCGGTGACCAAGGAGACCAAGTTCGAGCAAGAAGCCGCGCTCTGGAAGCTGATCCAGGACACAAAGACCGACATCGTCGTGCTGGCGCGCTACATGCAGGTATTGTCGGACGGCCTCTCAGCCAAGCTGGCCGGACGCTGCATCAACATCCACCACTCGTTCCTGCCCGGCTTCAAGGGCGCCAAGCCCTATCATCAGGCCCATGCGCGTGGCGTGAAGGTGATCGGGGCCAGCGCCCACTATGTGACCGGCGATCTCGATGAAGGCCCGATCATCGAGCAGGACGTCGAGCGCATCAGCCACCGCGATACCCCCGAGGATCTGATCCGCAAGGGCCGCGACATCGAGCGCCGGGTGCTGGCCCGCGCCCTGCGCTATCGCCTGGAAGACCGCGTCTTGCTGAACGGCCGCAAGACCGTCGTCTTTACCGACTAGGCCGCCACCTACTTGGGCGTCGGCGTCGCGCGCAGCACATCCAGCAGCTCGATGCGGAAGATCATCACGCTGTTGCCGGGGATCGGGCCCTTGTCGCGCTCGCCATAGCCCAGGCCCGGCGGCACATAGAGTGTCCATTCATCGCCCGGACGCATCAGTTGCAAGGCTTCGATCCAGGCCGTGATCAGGCCGTCCAGCGGGAACGAGGCCGGCGCGCCGCGCTCGTAGGAACTGTCGAACACCTCGCCGTTCAGCAGCTTGCCCTCATAGTGCACCTTCACCTCGTCGGCGCGGGTGGGCTTGCGGCCTTCGGCGGGTCCCGAGCGCACGACCTTGTATTGCAGGCCGCTGGGTAGAGTGACCACGCCCGGAAGCTTGGCATTCTTGGCCAGGAAGGCTTCGGCCGCCGTCAGATTGGCGGCGCGGGCCTTCATCTTCTCGCTGGGCCCGCAGCCCGCAAGGCCGAGGGTGGCGAGGAGGGCGATGACGATGCCGAGAGCGCGAAACATGGGGAAGCTTCCGAACGGAGGGTGCGGGAGTGCTAGACTATTTCGCGTCGCCGGGAAATCATCGCCGCGTTAAGGATCGGTGCAGCCGTATCGGGCATTTTTCACCGAACAGTGGTGGAGCGCGGGCCCGGTCTCGCCTAGACCACTTTGAGATCAAGCTTAGAGGCGCTTCATGAAACCTGTTCGCAAGGCCGTCCTTCCCGTCGCCGGTCTCGGCACCCGCGTACTGCCGGGCACCAAGACGACGCCGAAAGAACTTCTCAATGTCGTGGACCGGCCCATCCTGTCCTATGTCGTCGAGGAAGGCCGGGCGGCGGGCATCGAGCACTTCGTCTTCGTAACCGGGCGCGGCAAGGGTGCCATCGAGGACTATTTCGATCACCAGATCGAACTGGAATACCAGCTGGAAGCCAAGGGCAAGCTGGACATCCTGGCCCAGCTGCGCGCCGAACTGCCCAAGCCGGGCGAGATGAGCTTCGTGCGCCAGATGGCCCCGCTGGGCCTGGGACACGCCGTCTGGTGCGCCCGCGACATCATCGGCGACGAGCCCTTTGCCGTGATGCTGCCCGATGTGATCATCGACGCCGAGCGCTCGGCCCTGGGCCAGCTGGTCGACGCCTACAACACGGTCGGCGGCAATCTGGTCGGCGTCGAGGAAGTGCCCGAGGCCGACACCCACAAATACGGCATCGTCGCCCCCAGCAAGATCGAAGGCCGCCTGGCCACGATGAGCGGCATGGTCGAGAAGCCCGCCAAGGGCACGGCGCCTTCGAACTGGTCGATCGCCGGTCGCTACATCCTGCAGCCCGAGATCTTCGGTCTGCTGGCCGCCCAGGAAAAGGGTGCCGGCAACGAGATCCAGCTGACCGACTCCATGGCCACCCTGCTGACCCAGCAGGCTTTCCACGCCTATATGTATGAGGGCGTCACCCACGACTGCGGCGACAAGATCGGCCTGCTGCGCGCCAATGTCGCCCTGGCCCTCAAGCGCCCTGACCTGGGCGAAGCCGCCCGCGCGGCGATCACGGCCCTGCTGTAGGGCGCGCCTGACGGCGGCGGGCGATTGCCGGGTGATTGAACAGGGACGCAGAACCCGTCCCGTCAACACCCGGCATTTGCTCTCGCCTCACCCCAGCGGATACTCCCGCTCCAGCCGATAGGCCGACCCCTCAGAGGTCTGCCAGCTGGAATAGAGGCCGAAACGGTCGACGGAGAAGGCGGGCGAGGACAGCAGGTTGTTGGCCTGGATCCAGGCTCCGACCTCAGGCACCGCCGCCCGTTTCAGATAGGCCAGGGTGACGTGCGGCGTGTAGAGCCGCGCCTCGGGCTTGAGGCCGACCTCTCGGGCCGCCCGCTCATGGGCCTTGGCCAGACGGCGCAGGGCGGGATTTTCGGCCACTCCGGCCCAGACGGCATGGATATCCACGCCCTCGCCGAAATGACCGGCACCCGACAATTCAAGATCAAAGGCCGGGGCCTCGATCTGGGCCAGGGCCTCGTCCAGCTCGGCCGCCACCGGCTCCTGCACATCGCCGATGAACTTCAGGGTGATGTGCAAGGCCTCCAGCGGCCGCCAGCGCGCGCCATCGATACCGTGCTGACGGGACAGGAGACCCCGGCCGATTTCGGCGGGGACGGCGATGGCGGTGAACAGGCGGATCATCTTGGTCAGGGCGCGTTTACGGACAGGGATTGGGCTGGGCGGCGTGCAGGGCGTTGACGGCCTTTTCCAGGTCGTCGGTCCAGGTCAGGTCAAAGGCGTCGATGGCGACCCTGAGCTGGTCCATCGAGGTGGCGCCGATGATCGTCGAGGTGACGAACGGACGCGTGTCGCAGAACTTCAGGGCCAGGGTAGCCGGATCCAGGCCGTGCTGGCGGGCCAGATCGACATAACCCCGGATCGCGGCCTCGGCACCGGGGCCCTCATAGCGCTGCATGCGGTTATAGAGCGCCTTGCGCGAGCCAGCGGGCAGGGCACCGTCCAGATATTTGCCGGTCAGGGCACCCTGAGCCAGCGGCGAATAGGCCAGCAGGCCCACCTGTTCGCGCATGGCGATCTCGGCCAGGCCGTATTCAAAGGTGCGGTTGGCCAGGTGATAGGCGTTCTGGATCGAGGCGATGCGGGGCAAACCCCTGCTCTCGCCCTCGGCCAGGAAGCGCATTACGCCCCAGGGAAACTCGTTGGAGACCCCGACGGCGCGGATCGTCCCCTTCTTCACGTGCCTGTCGAGCGACTCGAGAATGTCGCCGAAGGTCTCGTAGTCCTGCTCATAGTCCTTGAAGGTCTGGCCGCCGAACACCCGCACAGGGCGGTCGGGCCAGTGCAGCTGGTAGAGGTCCAGATAGTCGGTGTTCAGGCGCTCCAGCGAATTTTCCACCGCCTCGTCGATCTGGGCCCGGGTGTGGCGGGTGGACGATCCGTCGCCGCGCATCCAGGTCAGGCCGCCAAACGCGCTGCCGCGACCGGCCACCTTGGAGGCCAGCACGATCTGGTCGCGCTTGCCCGTCTTCTTCAGCCACGAGCCGATATGGCGTTCGGTCGAACCCTGGGTTCCCGGACTGGGCGGGCTGGCGTACATCTCGGCCGTGTCCCAGAAGGTGACGCCGCGCTCCAGCGCATAGTCCATCTGGGCATGAGCCTCGGCCTCGCTGTTCTGCGAACCCCAGGTCATGGTGCCCAGGCAGCAGCGCGAAACCTTCACGCCGGTACGTCCCAGTTCCGAATAATCCATTCCGCCCCTGCCCGTTTCTCGTTTTCAATTGAACCTATTTAGGCGGTCTGGCGCGCGCCTCAACAGCCATCCCTTGCGCGAAGGCCAACAGATAACGATATTCGTCAGGCGTCCATTTCGGGCGTGATGCAATCAAAGGGTTTTCCCTCGATGAACGACCTCAACCGCGGCTATGCGCGTGCGATCCCGGCGGATCGCGCCGACATGTCGGTTGACGCCGGCCTGCGCAGCTTCATGCTCGGCGTCTACAACAAGGTGGCCCTGGGTCTCCTGCTGTCCGCCGGCCTCGCCTTCCTGACCAGCGCCTACCAGCCGGTGGCCAGCCTGCTCTATGTGCTGACCCCGGACGGCCGTCTGGCCGGCTTCACCATGGCCGGCACCATCGTGCGCTTCGCCCCGCTGGCCATGATGCTGGTGGCGATGTTCGCCATGAAGAACCCCACTGCCCGGTCGTCCGGCGCGCTCTACTGGGCGCTGGTCGCTTCGATCGGCGCGGGTGCCGGCGTCTGGCTGCTGGTCTATACCGGCGCCTCGGTGGCCTCGACCTTCCTGATCACCGCCATTGCGTTCGGCGGTCTCAGCCTGTTCGGTTACACCACCAAGAAGGACCTGACGGGTTTCGGCAGCTTCCTGATCATGGGCGTGATCGGCCTGGTTCTGGCCTCGCTGGCCCAGATGTTCCTGAACCTGCCGGGTCTCAGCTTCATCATCAGCGTGCTGGGCGTGCTGATCTTCGCGGGCCTGACGGCCTACGACACCCAGAACCTGAAGATGAGCTACTATCAGATGGGCGGCGACCAGAACTCGATGGCGGTGGCCACCAACTACGGCGCTCTGAACCTGTATCTGAACTTCATCAACATGTTCCAGTTCCTGCTCAGCCTGTTCGGCGCTCGCCGCTAAAGCCTGAAGCAGTCCAGACGACAGAAGCCCCGGCGGGAAACCGCCGGGGCTTTTTCGTGGGCCAGGCAAACCCTCAGTCGACCACCGAGAACTTGCCCTTCTCGAACACCTTCAGCACCTGGGCCAGCTCGTGGCCGCGCTTGAGGATCATGCCGCCCTGGCCGATCACCGCCCAGGCACCCTGCTTGCGGGCCAGGGCCGGGCGCTTCTCGACGCGATAGAGCGGAGCCTCGGCGGCGTGGCGGAAGATCGAGAACACCGCGTAGTCGGCCAGGCCGGCAATGCCATAGTCGCGCCACTCGCCGGCCGCGACCATTCGGCCGTACAGACGCATCAGCTGATCCAGCTCGCGCCGCTCGAAAAAGGTCACGCCACCGGGCGAAGAGGCGGACGGGGGATGAGACTCCAGCGTCATCGGACGAATCCTAAACCCAAATCACCTGCGCTGGCGAGCGTGGCCGCAGCGCCACGCCGCAGGAGAATGCTACAGGCCAGTCATGAGCGGCCCTGAAAGGACCTTAATTTCGACCTTCGGCCGCCTGTTTGCGCCGCCATAAATTCAGTGTCGGCTGATCGGACATCTCGCGGTCCTGGACCCTGAACAGCCCCCCCAGCCCCCCTCGATTGCGGGCCGGTCAGCCGACAGACTTCAGTATCCCCTCCCCTATGAGGCCCGCGCGGTTTTCCCCCCAGCCGCGCGGGCTTTTTTGGCGTTTGAAGCGCCTTCGTCTCGAGCTTGTCCATGGGTCACATCCGCGCCGCAACCGGCCGCGAAACGACCTTTATCCGGACGCGTGACCGCCTGTTTGGCCCGTCATAAAGCAAGGGTCAGCCGGTCGGCCCGGGATCGCGGATCCTGAACAGCCCCCCCAGCCCGCCCCGGTTTCGGGACCGGCCGCCTGACGATCCAGAGCCCTCAAATCTGGACTGTGCAAAATGAGCCCGCGCGATCCATCCCCCGGTCGCGCGGGTTTTTTGCGTCCTGCGGCTGGCGCGATCGCCGGATCAGGTCTTGGGGGTTTGCAGCACGCCGATGATACGGCCGCCCTTGGCGCCCTGCACGATGATCACCGAATCCAGACCGTCATAGGCCGGCTTCGGCAGACGGTACAGCCGGGGACGACCAGACCAGGAGCCCAGTCGGACCAGTTCGCGCACCACATTGCGGTGAACCAGGGTCTGGCCCCTGTTGTCGCCGCGCTTGACCGCAATGTCCTGCTGACGCGGGTCAAAGCGCACCAGCCACACCTCGCCGCCGCCACGCGGGGCGGGGCCCGAGCCCACGGCGACGCGGGTCTGGCCGACAAATTCCATGTCCGGCGGATTGGACGGGGCCTTGGCGGCCGTCTTGAGCAGGTCCTCGACCGCCTCGGCCTTGGCACCCGACGCCTGAACGCGACCGCCGACCACCACCTGGGGCGTGGGCACGTCGCGCAGGGCGAATTTCTTGACATAGGCCCGCTGGCGGTCGGCGAAGACCGGCTTGGCGAAGGTGTCCTTCCAGCCCAGATAGTCCCAGTAGTCGACCGAATAGGTCAGGGCCAGAACGCCCTCGCGGTCAGCCAGATCGGCCGCAACCTGGTTGGCCTTGCCACAGGACGAGCAGCCCTGGGCGGTGAACAGCTCGACGACCACGGGCGGCTTGGCCGGGGGCTTTGCAGCCCAGGCGGACGTCGTGGCGAGGCCCGAGAGAGCCAGACAGAACAGGGAAAGGGCGGCCTTACGCATTATGGGTCACTTAAGCCAAGAACGCCCCGGATAGCCGTTCACGAGGCCGTGAAGGGCGGGGTTCTTTCCAAAAACGAACTCGGCCCGCCGGAGAGGATCCGGCGGGCCGAGCTTTTTCGATCAACAGGAGAAGGCTTAGTCGGCCTTGGCCAGGTTGCGCAGCACGTAGTTCAGCACGCCGCCGTTCTTGAAATATTCAAGCTCGGTGGGGGTGTCGATGCGGCAGCGAACCGGGAAGCGGGCGATGCGGCCGTCCGACGGGCGATAGAGCTCGACGATCAGCTGCTTGCGCGGCGCCAGGTCCGTCAGGCCACGGATCGAGACGATTTCTTCGCCGGTCAGTTCCAGCTTCTGCCAGCCGTCCTGGATGAACTGCAGCGGCAGCACGCCCATGCCGACCAGGTTGCTGCGGTGAATGCGCTCGAAGCTTTCGGTGATCACCGCGCGGACGCCCAGCAGCTTGGTGCCCTTGGCGGCCCAGTCACGCGACGAGCCGGTGCCGTATTCCTTGCCGGCGAAGACCACCGAGGGGCGACCCTCTTCCTGGTACTTCATGGCCGCGTCGTAGATCGACATCGTCTGGCCCGACGGGAAGTGCTTGGTCACGCCCCCTTCGATGTCCGGGGTGATGCGGTTGCGGATGCGGATGTTGGCGAAGGTGCCGCGCATCATGACCTGGTGGTTGCCGCGACGCGCGCCGTAACCGTTGAAGTCGATGGGCTGCACGCCGTTGTCGATCAGGTACTGACCGGCCGGGCTGGAGGCCTTGATCGAACCGGCCGGGCTGATGTGGTCGGTGGTGATCGAGTCGCCGAACACGGCCAGGACGCGGGCTTCCACGATGTCGGTGACCGGGGTCGGGGTCATCGACATGTTGGGGAAGTAGGGCGGGTTCTGAACGTAGGTCGAGTCACCTTCCCAGGCATAGGTCTGGCCGCCGGTGATCTTGATGCCCTGCCAGTTCTTGTCGCCCTTGAAGACGTCGCCGTAACGGCTGGCGAACATCTTTTCGGTGACCGACTTGCGCTGCAGAACGGCGATGTCTTCGTTCGAGGGCCAGATGTCCTTCAGGAAGACGTCGTTGCCCTTCTTGTCCTGGCCCAGCGGCTGGGTCGCCAGGTCGATCTTCATCGAACCGGCCAGGGCATAGGCCACCACCAGCGGCGGCGAGGCCAGGTAGTTGGCGCGAACGTCGGGGTTCACCCGGCCTTCGAAGTTGCGGTTGCCCGACAGCACGCTACAGGCGACCAGGTCGTTGTCGCTGATCGTCTTGCTGATGGCTTCCGGCAGCGGGCCCGAATTGCCGATGCAGGTGGTGCAGCCATAACCCACCAGGTTGAAGCCCAGGGCGTCGAGGTGCTTGGTCAGGCCGGCCTTGAGCAGATAGTCGGTGACCACCTGCGAGCCGGGGGCCAGGGAGGTCTTCACCCACGGCTTGACCTTCAGACCCTTGGCGACCGCGTTCTTGGCCAGCAGGCCGGCGGCGATCAGGACCGAGGGGTTGGAGGTGTTGGTGCACGAGGTGATGGCCGCGATGACCACGTCGCCGTGACCGACGTCGAAGTTTTCGCCTTCGACCGGGGCGCGCAGCTCGGGGTTCTCGGCCTTGCCGAATTCACCGGCCAGCGACTCGGCGAACTTGGAGGCGGCGTCGGTCAGCAGAACCCGGTCTTGCGGGCGCTTGGGGCCGGCCAGCGACGGCAGAACCGTCGACAGGTCCAGCTCCAGGCCGTCCGTGAAGGTCGGCTCGGGCGTGCCCGGCTCCCACCACAGACCCTGTTCCTTGGCATAGGCTTCGACCAGGGCGACGCGCTCGGCCGAACGGCCGGTGCCCTTCAGATAGGCCACGGTAGCGGCCGAGATCGGGAAGAAGCCGCAGGTGGCGCCATATTCCGGAGCCATGTTGGCGATGGTCGCCTGGTCTTCCAGGGTCAGGCTGGCCAGGGCGTCGCCGTAGAATTCGACGAACTTGCCGACCACGCCCTTCTTGCGCAGCATCTGGGTGACGGTCAGCACCAGGTCGGTGGCCGTCGCGCCTTCGGGCATGGCGCCGGTCAGCTTGAAGCCGATGACTTCCGGGATCAGCATCGGGATCGGCTGGCCCAGCATGGCCGCTTCAGCCTCGATGCCGCCCACGCCCCAGCCCAGAACGGCCAGGCCATTGACCATGGTGGTGTGGCTGTCGGTGCCGACGACGGTGTCGGGATAGGCGACGGTTTCGCCTTCGACATCATTGGTCCAGACGGTTTGCGCCAGATATTCCAGGTTCACCTGGTGGCAGATGCCGGTGCCGGGGGGCACGACGCGGAAGTTGTTGAAGGCCGACGAGCCCCAGCGCAGGAAGCGGTAACGCTCGATGTTGCGCTCATATTCGCGGGCGACGTTGGCGTCATAGGCCTTGGCGTCGCCGAAATTGTCGACCATCACCGAGTGGTCGATGACCAGGTCGACGGGGTTGAGCGGGTTGATCTTGGCCGGGTCGGCGCCCAGCGCCACCATGGCGTCGCGCATGGCGGCCAGGTCGACGACGGCGGGCACGCCGGTGAAGTCCTGCATCAGCACCCGCGCCGGGCGGAAGCTGATTTCGTGCTCGACCGAACCCTTGTTGGCGGTCCAGGCGGCCACGGCCTTGAGGTCGGCTTCGTTGACCGAAACACCGTCTTCGTTGCGCAGCAGATTTTCCAGAAGCACCTTCATCGACACCGGCAGCGACGAAACACCGGTCAGACCGGCTTCCTCAGCGGCGCGAAGGCTGTAATAGACGTAGGTCTTGCCGCCGACGACAAGCTCGCGGCGGGCTTTAAGGCTGTCTACAGACGCCATTTCGGGAGATCCCTTCTCTGTCCACGGCCGCCCGAAAACCACTCCCGGGATCGCGCGATCGAGGCGGACCCACAGCGTCCATCCCCGCGCCGCGTACGCCCCTGACAAGTTGGAGGGGGACGGCCGAGGGCTTCTTAGCGCTGCTCGTGTTCAACGTCCATGCGCGCGGCAGGGACTTGGCATGTTGAGAGCTGTTCTCATAAAGGAATTGGCGATCTCGCGCGGCGAGCGGCGCCTGTTTTCCGGGCTCGACCTGACGGCTCGGGCGGGCGATGCCGTGGCCCTGACGGGCCGCAACGGCGCGGGCAAGACCAGCCTTCTGCGCGCGGTCGCCGGCCTGCTGCGCCCCGACGCCGGACAGATCACGTTTGAAGACCTCGAGGCCGAAACCGCCCGGGCCGAGCATCTGCACATGGTCGGCCATCAGGACGGCCTCAAATCCACCCGCACCGCCTGGGAGGAACTGCGCTTCCAGACCCTGTGGACAGGCGGAACCGAGGCCGGGGCCCGCGAGGCGGCCAGGACCATGGACCTGAACCGCCTGCTGGAGCTGGAGGTGCGGCGCCTGTCAGCCGGCCAGCGCCGCCGCCTGGCCCTGGCGCGGCTGGTGGCCAGCCCGCGCAGCCTGTGGCTGCTGGACGAGCCGATGGCCCCGCTGGACGCCGGCCATCGCGAGGCGTTCGGCGCGGTGATGGCCCGCCATCTGGCCGGCGGCGGCATGATCCTGGCGGCCGTGCATGATCCCCTGCCCGTCCCGGCTCGCGTGATTGAGGTGGGCGGATGAAGGCCTTCCTGATCCTACTGCGCCGCGAACTGGCCCTGGCCTGGGGCAAGGGCGGCGGACCGCTGCTGGCCCTGGCCTTCTATGCCGGGGTCGTCACCCTGCTGCCGATGGCAACGGGCCGTGCGCCCGAACGCCTGGTCGCCATTGCGCCGGGCATCGCCTGGCTGGCCCTGGCCCTGGCGGCCCTGCTGTCGCTGGAGCGTCTGTTCGAACGTGATTTCGAGGACGGGGCGCTGGACCTGCTGGCCCTGGGGCCCGCCTCACTTGAAGCTGTGGCCGTGGCCAAGTGCCTGGCCCAGTGGCTGGCCTCGGGCGCGCCCCTGGCCCTGGCCGCGCCGCTGGCCGCCCTGGCCCTGGGGGCCGATCCAAAGATCATCCCGCTCCTGATGCTGTGCGCCCTGGCCGGGGGCCTGGCCTTCGCTTTCCTCGGCGGCCTCGGGGCCAGCCTGGCGCTCGGCAGTCGCCGGGGCGGCCTGCTGGTGGCGGTGATCGTGTTGCCGCTCTATGTGCCGCCGGTGATCTTCGGGGCCGGCGCGCTGGACGCCCTGGCCGGCGGCCTGCCGTGGACGGCGGGCCTTTGGCTGATGCTGGCCTATTGCGCGGCGGCGGTGGGCTTGAGCCCCTTGGCCATGGCCGCAGCCTGTCGCAACGCGCTGGACTGATTGACTCTTGGCATCCCGCAAACCGCGCAGGGGCTATGCGGGACCGCCTGGGTCGGGCCGGGATGACAGCGGGGGCGTGCTCACCTCTTCACGTCATTCGTGAAACATTGTTCATTCAAACTGACATTTTCACGCCATATGCGCTGGTCAAGCTCTCTGCACAGTTCATCAGGGAGCCCCCATCATGCGTACCTCCATGCGCCGCCTGGCCCTCGCGGCCGGCGCAGTTCTGACCCTCGCCGGTGCCGGCGTCGCCAATGCCCAGGTTCCGCCGCCGCCACCGCCCGCTCCGCCCCTTCCGCCCCTTCCGCCGATGGACGCCATGATGATGGGCGGTCACGACATGATGCTGATGCATCGCGGCAAGCCGGCCGATCCGGAAGTCCACGCCAAACGCCTGCGCGACGTGCTGCAGCTGCGCCCCGACCAGGACGGCGCCCTGAAGGCCTATCTGGAAGCCACGGCGCCGCAGAAAATGGCCGAGACGATGAAGTGGGAGAGCAAGGACGCTGACAGGGCGCCCCTGACCACGCCCGAGCGTCTCGACCGACAGGCCGCCCACATGACCGGGATGGCCGAGACTTTCCAGAAACGCGCCACTGCAACCAAGGCCTTCTATGCCGCCCTGTCGCCCAGCCAGCAAAAGGCCTTCGACGCCCTGGGCCCCGAGGCCGGCGAGCCGCGCATGATCGTCCAGCGCTTCGAGACCCGGCATGAGCGCGGAGCCGGCCCGGGGCGCAAGGAAGAGCGCACCATCATCATGAAGCGCAAGGCAAGCTGACCAGATCAGACTTGATACGCATTGCGGGCGTTCGTGCGGAGCTCTAATCAGCTTTCATGGACGCCCGACACCCGCTTGATTTCCTGACCAATCCGGAACGCTTCATGGCGTTCTCGCGCTGGGCTGCGCCGATGTTCGGGGTGATCGCCGGCGTGCTGGGCCTTATCGGTCTGGTCCTGACCTTCGCTGCGCCCGAGGACTACCAGCAGCACGACACCGTCCGGATGATGTTTATCCATGTGCCGGCGGCCGTGATGAGCATGCTGATCTATCTGTTCCTGGGCATTGCCAGCCTGCTGGCCCTGATCTTCCGTCACGCCCTGGCCGACGCCGCCGCCCGCGCCTGCGCGCCGCTGGGCGCGGTGTTCACGGCCCTGGCCCTGATCACCGGCTCGCTGTGGGGCCGGCCGATGTGGGGGACCTGGTGGCAGTGGGACGCCCGCATGACCTCGGTGCTGGTGCTGTTCCTGTTCTATCTGGGCTATCTGGCCCTGCGCTCGGCCCTGGAAGACGAACAGAAGGCCGCCCGCGCTGCCGCCATCCTGGCCCTGGTCGGCCTGATCAACCTGCCCATCGTCAAGTTCTCGGTTGAGTGGTGGAACACCCTGCATCAAGGGTCGTCGACCCTGTTCGCCCAGCCCGGGGATCGCCTGCCGGCGGTGTATCTGTGGCCCTGGGCCCTGATGAGCCTGGCCTATCTGTCGGCCTTCGGATCGCTGTGGCTGGTACGGATCCGCGCCCTGGTCTGGCGGCGCAAGGCCCGGGCCCTGGCCCTTCGCGCGGCGGAAAACTGAGATGCACCTGGATTTCGACGCCGGAAAATACGCCGTCTACATGTGGCCGGCCTTCGGGATCACGGCCATCGCCTTCGCCTGGATGATCGCCGACAGCCTGGCCCAGGCCCGCCGCTGGAAACGCGAGCTGGAGCGGTTGCAGGCACAGGACACCGCTTCGCGGGAGCCGCAGGCGTGAAGCGCTGGCTGGCCTTTGCGCCGCTGATCGTGCTGGCCCTGCTGGCGGTGCTGTTCGCCGGCTACGCCCTCAAGCGTGATCCCAAGGTCTCGCCCAGCGCCATGGTCGGCAAGCCGATGCCGGCCCTGACCCTGCCAGACCTGGCCACCGGCCAGGCCGTGTCGCTGGCCGACGCCGCTCAGGGCCCGGTGCTGGTCAATTTCTTCGCCTCCTGGTGCGCGCCCTGCGAAATAGAGCATCCGCAACTGATGGCCCTGAAGGCCCAGGGCGTGACGATCATCGGCGTGGCCTACAAGGACGCCCCGCCCAATACGCAAGCCTTCCTGACGCGCCTGGGCGACCCCTTCGCCGCCCGCCTCGTCGACCGCGATGGCCGGGCCGGGCTGGAATTTGGCGTCACCGGCGTGCCCGAGACCTATCTGGTGGGCTCAGACGGCATGATCCTGGCCAAGCACACCGGCCCCCTCACGCCGGATGCGGCCGAAGACCTGCTGGCAAAGGCGCGATAGCCCTGCGCTAACAGGTCGCGGGCGCTTGGCGTTAACCTGTCATTGACCATGCTCGCAGACTCTACGTTAACCATGTTAGACGTCGAGTCATGAGCACTGTTCGCCCCTCAGGCTGGCCCAATGTTCCGGCCAGGACGACCTCGACGCCCGCTTCCGGCGGCGGGGCGGCGACGCGTTCGGCCTTCTTCCAGGCGGCGCTGGGCGATGCCGCGGCGGCGCGTCCGGCCCAGGCATCGGCTGCGGTTCAGATGCAGGCCCAGACCCAGGCTCAGCCGCAACGCCAGCCGCCTGCGCGGCCCTTCGTGCAGACCGACGCCCAGCCGCAGAAGATCCTGCGCCCGGGCTCGCTGCTCAATATCGTGGTCTGACGGCAAGTCGCACGGACAGGGCACACGGACGGGGCGCAAGCCCTGCGCTTCAAGGGCCTCAGCTATTGGCGGCCAGCTCGGCCAGCCAGACATCGGCCTTGGCGTCCGACGGCATCCGCCAGTCGCCGCGCGGCGACAGGGCCCCGCCGGACGAGATCTTGGGCCCGTTGGGCATGGCCGAGCGCTTGAACTGGTTGGCGAAGAACCGCTTCAGGAACAGCTCCAGCCAGCGCTTGATTTCGGCCAGGTCATAGGCCCTGCGGGCGCTGTCGGGCGTACCCACCGGCCATGCGCCCGTCGTGGCATCGTGCCAGGCGCTCCAGGCCAGGAAGGCGATCTTGGACGGGGCCATGCCGTAGCGGCTGAAATAGTAGAGATTGAAATCCTGCAGGGCATAGGGACCCACGAAGCTTTCGGTGGCCTGCACGGCCGCGCCCGGCACCAGTTCGGGCGAGATCTCGGTGGCCAGAATGTCTTCCAGCAGGGCGGTGGTGGCCGCATCGACGTCGCCGGAGTGGGCCACGAAGCGGATCAGGTGCTGGATCAGCGTCTTGGAGACCCCGCTATTGGGGTTGTAGTGGCTCATCTGGTCGCCGACGCCATAGGTGCACCAGCCGAGCGCCAGTTCCGACAGGTCGCCGGTCCCGACGACGAGGCCGCCATTATGGTTGGCCAGGCGGAACAGGTAGTCGGTGCGCAGACCGGCCTGGACGTTCTCGAAGGTCACGTCATAGACCGCTTCGCCCCGGGAATAGGGGTGATCCAGGTCCTTGAGCATCTGTTCGGCGGCCGGACGGATGTCGATCTCGGCGGCGGTGACACCCATGGCGCGCATCAGGGCCCAGGCGTTGGACTTGGTGCGGTCCGAGGTCGCAAAGCCGGGCAGGGTATAGGCCAGGATATTGCCGCGCGGCAGGCCCAGCTGATCCATCGCCCTGGCCGCCACGATCAGGGCGTGGGTGGAATCCAGCCCCCCTGAAATGCCGATCACCAGCTTGCTCAGACCCGAGGCCTCGACCCGCCGCGCCAGGCCCTGGACCTGGATATTGTAGGCCTCATAGCAGTTCTCGGCCAGTTGGGCCGGGTCGGACGGCGTGAACGGGAAGCGCTCGATGGGCCGCGCCAGGGCCAGATCGCCGGCGGGCGGCGAAACCTCGAACGGCGCGATGCGGAACGGTGTCGCGGGCGGGTTTTCCTTGGCGGCGTCGCCGAAGCTGACCACCCGCATGCGCTCCTGGCGGATGCGCTCGACATCGACATCGGCGAAGGTCATCACCGCGCCGGTCGCAAAGCGCCGGGTTTCAGCCAGCAGGGCGCCCATCTCGTGGATGTCGGCATGGCCATCCCAGGCCACGTCGGTCGAGCTCTCGCCCGCTCCAGCGGCCGAATAGACATAGGCCGCAATGGCCCGGGCCGACTGGCTGGCGCAAAGCAGGCGGCGGGTCTGGGACTTGCCGATGGTGATGTTGCTGGCCGACAGGTTCAGCAGGATCTCGGCCCCGGCCAGGGCCTGGGCGGTGCTGGGCGGGGTGGGCGTCCAGACGTCCTCGCAGACCTCGATGCCTATCGTGAAGGGTGTCGGGCCGCTGGCGCGAAGCAGGATGTCGGTTCCGAACGGGACGGTCTGACCCGCCAGGGTCAGGGTCTTGCCGACCACCCCGACGCCCGGCGTGAACCAGCGGCGCTCATAGAATTCACGGTAGTTGGGCAGGAAGCTCTTGGGGACCACACCCCGCACTCGGCCACCCTGGATGGCCACGGCGGTGTTGTAGAGCCGTCCGCCGTCACGCAGGGGCGCCCCGACCACGAACAGGGGCGAAAGGGTTTCGCTGGCCTGGGCCAGGGTCGCGATGGCCGCCTCGACGGCGTCCAGCAGGGCGTCCTGCTGCAACAGGTCATCGATGGAATAGCCGGTCAGGCCCAGTTCGGGGAACACCAGAACGGCCACGCCCTGGTCCTGCGCCTGACGCACCAGGTCCAGCACGCTGGCGGCATTGGCGGCGGGATCGGCCAGTTTCACCTTGGGGACGGCGGTCCCCACCCGGACAAAGCCGTGAGACCAGGGCGAGAAGAACGACGGGCTACCCAACAGGCTGACCTTTCGAGGTTATGCTAAAAGTGAGCATAAGTCTGGGCCAAGCTATAACGCGTCGCGAACGGCTTGACCAGCGCCCCGCGTCTTGACCCACGGGGGGCGTCGTGCGACCTCGCGCCTCGCGCAGCTCTGCAAAACATAAAGAAATAAGTCGAACCCATGCCCGTTTCGCCCATCAAGATGGCCGACGCGATCCGCGTCCTTTCCATGGAAGCGGTCCACAAGGCCAAGTCCGGACACCAGGGTATGCCGATGGGCATGGCCGATGTGGCGACCGTGCTGTGGAGCAAGTTCCTCAAGTTTGACGCCTCAAAGCCCGACTGGGCCGACCGCGACCGCTTCGTGCTGTCGGCCGGCCACGGCTCGATGCTGCTCTACTCCCTGCTTCACCTGACCGGCTACAAGGCCATGACGATGAAGGAGATCGAGAATTTCCGGCAATGGGGCTCGCTGACCCCCGGCCACCCTGAAGTGCACCACACGCCCGGGGTCGAATGCACCACCGGCCCGCTGGGCCAGGGCCTGGCCACCTCGGTCGGCATGGCCATGGCCGAGGCTCACCTGTCGGCCCGGTTCGGCAAGGATCTGGTCGATCACCGCACCTGGGTGATCGCCGGCGACGGCTGCCTGATGGAGGGCGTCAGCCACGAAGCCATCAGCATCGCCGGCCGCCTGAAGCTGTCCAAGCTGACCGTGCTGTTTGACGACAACAACACCACCATCGACGGCGTCGCCACCATCGCCGAGACCGGTGACCAGATCGCGCGCTTCAAGGCCGCCGGCTGGGCGGTCAAGGTCGTCGACGGCCATGACCACGGCAAGATCGCCGCCGCCCTGCGCTGGGCCACCAAGCAGGACCGCCCCTCGATGATCGCGTGCAAGACGCTGATCTCCAAGGGCGCGGGCCCGAAAGAAGGCGACCCCCACAGCCACGGCTATACCCTGTTCGACCCCGAGATCGCCGCTTCGCGCGTCGCCATGGGCTGGGACGCGGCGCCCTTTACCGTGCCCGACGACATCGCCAGGGCCTGGAAGAGCGTGGGCCGTCGCGGCGCGCGGGTCCGCAAGGCCTGGGAAGCCGGCGTCAAGGCCTCGGCCCAGGGCGCGGACTTCACCCGGGCCATGAAGGGCGACCTGCCCGCCGCCGCCTTCGAGGCTGTCGACGCGCACATCGCTTCTGCCGCCGCCGGCAAGCCGGTCAATGCCACGCGGGTGCATTCGGGCTCGGCCCTCGAGCACCTGATCCCGGCCATCCCGGAAATGATCGGCGGCTCGGCCGACCTGACCGGCTCCAACAACACCTTCGTCAAGGGCATGAAGGCGTTCGACGCCCCCGACTATGCCGGTCGCTATGTGCACTATGGCGTGCGCGAGTTCGGCATGGCGGCGGCCATGAACGGCATGGCCCTGCACGGCGGCGTCATTCCCTATTCCGGCACCTTCATGGCCTTTGCGGACTATAGCCGCCCGGCCATCCGCCTGGGGGCCCTGATGGGCGTGCGGGTCATTCACGTGATGACCCACGACAGCATCGGCCTGGGCGAAGACGGACCGACCCACCAGCCGGTGGAACACCTGGCCAGCCTGCGGGCCATACCCAACCTGCTGGTCTTCCGTCCAGCCGACGCGGTGGAAGCCGCCGAGTGCTGGAAGCTGGCCCTGGAACACACCGCCACACCGTCGATCATGGCCCTGTCGCGCCAGAAGACCCCGGCCGTGCGCACCACCGGCAGCGAAAACCTGTCGGCCAAGGGGGCCTATGAGCTGCTGGCGGCCGAGGGCGGCGAGGCGGCCGTGACAATCTTCGCCACCGGCACCGAGGTCGGGGTGGCTGTAGCCGCCCGCGACCTCCTGCAAGGCCAGGGCAAGCCCACCCGCGTGGTCTCGGTGCCCTGCTGGGAACTGTTCGACCAGCAGCCGGCCGCCTACCAGGCCCAGGTCCTCGGCCAGGCCCCGGTCCGCATCGCCGTCGAAGCCGGCGTGCGCCAGGGCTGGGAGCGCTTCATCGGCGAGACCGGCCAGTTTGTCGGCATGACCGGCTTTGGCGCCTCAGCGCCGTTCGAGCGCCTGTACAAGGAGTTCGGGATTACGGCTGAGGCCGTGGCGGCGGCGGGATAGGCGCCGCGACCCGGCACGCCAGGGTCGCCCACCTGTTGTCCTTTGCTGTGGCCGGCGTCGGGAGATGATGCGGCTGGGGATGAATGCGGTTCGACCCATGGCTTCAGGTGGCTCTGTCTCGTTTCGTGCCGGACAGCTCAAAAGGCCTGGATTGGCCTGAAGGCCTTGGCTAGAGCGCCCGGGACGCAAGTGTGGAACGCGTGCCCAGCCTATGAGGACCTGGGCGCTCCCCGGCGCCCAGTCCAAAGCCGATCCGGGCAGGGCTACGCCTGGATCGAGAACGAACCTGCGTCTGCATACCCCAGCGCTCAATCCTGCCACCGTTTCGGCCCCCTGCCGGGCCGGAAGGGACCGAGGAGCCGTTTTCAATCCGCCACGGGATGAAGCCCGCTGCGGTCAGGCCCGAGGCACGGAACGCCTGTCGCGGGTTCTCGCAGAAGGCGCATTCGATTCACTTGCATCAAGAACTACGGCGCGGGAAAAGAGGGGCATGACACTCAGGAAAGTCTCTAAGATTCCGCGACCGCCGCGGCGCGTTTCGCCCACTTCAAAGAATGTGGCTCCGATCGCGACGACCGGCGATTCTGAAGCGAATTCAGGAGAATCGGCCCGGACTGGAGCGCCAGTATTTGTGCACACCAGTTTCAGGACGGGTAGCACTTGGCTTTGGCTGAGGTTTCGGCAGAATCAGGCTGCCCATGCTTATTGTGAAATATTCCATGAGATTCTGGAGACACTCAATGTCGAGGAGATACCCAGAATTTTGCCATCCGCATGGCGGTCCAGGCATCCAGAGAGTGCACCCTATTTCATCGAGTTCGCCGACCTCCTGAAAGCTTCAGGTGGCGCGAACGGCTTTTCGGCCGATATGCCTTTCAAGTCCTTCATTCCAGAAGTAGGCATAAACGGATCACTGAATGCGTCAGAACTGGACTATGTCAGCTCCCTGATAGACGCCGCTTTGGGTAGCAATCGGGTTCCTGTACTTACAGACAACCGGACGCTTGGGCGAGCAATTGCTCTAAAGAAGGCGTTTTCTGGGACGCATGTATTTGCTTACAGGAATCTGTTCCAGCAATGGAATTCTTATTCTGCTCAACATAGAGACGGAAACAGATATTTCGTAGATACGATAAAGTTTTCAATAGAACACTCAGAGCACGTACGATTCTTTAAGAATCTTAAGGACTTTCTGGTCCTTCGTCCCGATATCGATAAGCGTGATTGGCTAGATCGCTGCAGCTACGACGATATATTCGTTGGATTTGTCGCGATGCATTTGTATCTATACCTCGCAGTTTTTGGCGTTGCAGATGTCATTGTGGACATTAACAGACTAGCCAAAGATCCCGAGTATCGTACAGACATAGAACAGAAAGTTGGGTCCCTGGCAGGTCTGGAAATAGATCTCTCCAGTGCAATGACGACCATCGAAGCCCCGCTGAAGCCGATCAGCGATCCCGAAGGCGTGGCAGTCAAGATCGATACTTTTTTGCGGCAAGCTATTGAGGATCTCAAGCCAACCGCAGAAGCTGTGGCTTTCGTCGAAAAGGTGGTCGACGAGCTGTGGGATGAGCAACGCCGGTATACATTCTACACACGCTCCATTCTTCAGGGCGCGCTTTCGCCGCCCCCTCTTCCGGTCAATGCGGCGGAGACGAATTCGAGCACAAAAATCAAGGAGCTAGAAACTGAGCTCGAGAATGTTCGGAATGCAGCCCAAAAATTAGTTAGCGACGCCGCAAATCGAAATCAAATTTCGATAGCGGAGTGTGCAGACGAGATAGCTCTGTTGAGGCAAGAGGCGAAAACGAACGCGCAGGATGCAGAAGGTCTTGCGTTCAAGATTTCCTCCCTTGAATTGGAATTGGCGCGAGAGGCCAATTTCAATGAAAGAATCAACTCGAGCGTCGATGCCATTTGTTCGGTGTTTGCCGAGATCGACGCGGAGTTATCCCAAAGGGATCTGGATTCAAAGCCTGGGGACAGCAGGCTACAACTAAGTCACGCCAATGACGCCAATTCCAAGATTCAAATTCTAGCGTCACTCATGGGCCAGGTTGCGGAGGTCCTTGCAGATGAGCGCTGTACGCTCATGGCGCTGGGCGAAAGACAGGTTCGCGATCAAAGCAGGATCTCGAATTTACTATCGCAGCGTCGGGAAGTTATTGATCAGAAAGACGCGCTTCTCGACTTGCTGTCCAAGGTACAGATACGCCATCGACTGGCCTTGTCGATGAGTCGAAAATGAAGGAGCGCCACCTGGCCCCTGACGACCATGGGGCTTGCGTGCTGGATCAAGCCTCGGGCTTGATCCAGAATTGGCAGCCATCCCGTTGGATGTGAAGAATGGAGGCATCGGCTTCGTCTTGACGCATCAGGCAGGGCTGTGAAATCCGGTTCCTCCAGCCTGCTGCAGCAAGCAGCTCCCAGCTCACCAGATCGTCGCGCTTCGAACAGGTGGAGAGCATCAGGGTTCGGATATTCGTCGCCCTAAGGTCAATGCTCTGCAATATATCGCACTCTTGCCCGCCGGTTGTTAGGGCAAGAAAATCAATAACGGGTTCGCTCGACAGGACCTCGTCCAGCGCCACTGTTTCGCACTCACGCCAGCCGGGCTGAGGAGCAGAGCCCTGCATCCGCGCCAATGCCCTATGACCAAATTCGATCGACGGGTGAGCCAGAATAGGGTGTTCAGCCGCTTGGGCCCCAGGGATGACGGCTCCGCCTAAGACGCTAACCTGCTCGCCGCCAAAGCCATTGTCCGCCAGGTGCCTTTCCATCGTGTGGCAAAGTTCAGGCGCAGGCTCGATGCCAATCAGCCGCAGCGAATCAATGCCCCTTGCCCTGGCCCCCCGGCCGGTCACTGCAAGCCAGGGGCCCCAGCCTGCGCCGACCTCGACAGCAACAAAGCGCTCACGCCCGTGTGCCAGAGCATGCTGGACAGCGCCGAGTGCCGCCAGCCACTCCGCCAGCGTCCCAAACAGGTTCCCCAGGACTGGCAACATCTCAACCTGAGCGCCCTTATCATGCGCCCAGGCAATGGTGTCCGTCCGCGTCAGGCCGCCCATGAAGTCTGTCACAAAGCCAGCAACGCCAGTGAGACCAGGCGTGGCATATTCCGAGAGCAGACCAATATCGAACGAGGCGTCGAGCGCACCGCCATACCTGAATTGAAACTCGGGCGTTTGCAGGAAGCTGCAGACAAGACCGAGCTGCGAGGGGTAGGCCAAGGCCCGATCGACCAGGACCTGTGGCTGCTCAGGCTCCCTGCCCAGCAGCAGTCGATAACAGTTAAGAACGTCTTCTGGAGTCGAGCGACGATTCTTCATAGGAACTTCGACCTTCGTCACACTCAGATTCAGACTGCCCGTCGGCGTCGCTACGACCGCGACCACGCCCAAGGGCAGCGAGGCCAGACCCCTGTCTCATACCCCATACCGTCGGGGGATCAACCTGCACGTCTCCAACGCGGCGAACTCACGCAGGGGAGAGCGCGGCGGCGCGGGCGCGCTTGTGGTCGCGAGCGGGCTTTGATAGTTAATATTAAGAAGGTTTTTTGACTCCGTGTGCGTAAGAGACAAATTTATGAGTTATCTACCCACAATTCATATCCACGGTGGCTTTCGCACTGGCAGTACCGTGGTGTGGGCAGCGGTCAAGGATGGAAGCCAAAACTCGGCATTCTACGAACCTTTGCATGAAGATCTCGGCAATATTAGCGAGAAGATTATACATGCAGTCGATGATAGCATAAATAAGGATATGGGCCTCAGCAAGGGTGACAATCTATTCGAATGTTTTCGTTCGATGATTAGCCCTATGAATGGTGTCAAAGGATTTCGCAAGTCGTTTTCGTACGAGCAGTATTTTGCAAGCGCAAATGAGCCGAATAGTCGCCTTCTTGCGTACTTGAACTCGTTGGAACTTATGGCCCGCGGGCGCAACATGCGCCCGGTTTTGAACTATGTCCGCACCCAGGGCAGGATTGGCTGGATACGGCAGGCCTGCGGAGGCGCACACCTGTCCATAGTTCGACGGTGCGTTGATCAGTTTCGTTCTTACATGTGGAATGCCGAGAATGGCAATTTCTACTTCCTGTCTGTTATTTGCGAGATTTTCGCAAAAAACATATCCGTATTCGATAGCGAGCTTGCTTCCAAGCTTGTTAAGCTGAAGGCGTTTAACAGCGCCAATCTGGGTGAAGAGCGGCTTTACTACATTGAGCTTGCTGCGAGCTTAAGCATATTCCAGCTCTATTTTATTCATAGTTATTTGTGGAAAAGACAATTCCGCCATTCACTTGAAGCTTCCGACGCGGTGTTTTCGATAAACGCGCCAGCCGACAAAGTCATCGGCCTCAACAATTTCATGTCTGATTATAAATTTGAACTAGATCTTACGAGGGTCCGGGCCTCCAAGATTGGCCAACTTCCCGCTCTTGAAGAAAGATTCAAGCGTATTGAAGCCCTGGCCGACTACTGCCTCTGGCACGCCGGTCATGCTCGTTCCCTGACCCTAAAGCCTTCGGCCACGCGCTTCCTGGAAGACTCCTTGGAGCAAGAGGCTGTCGCTGCAGAACGGCTGACCCTGACAGGTCCCTTCGAGCAATACTCGCCCATGGAGATGATCGCGGCCCTGAATCCAGGCGAACGCCCTGAAATCCCACCTTCCACACTCTCCGAGCCATTCTTTGGAGAGTACAGCCCGCCGCCCATGCTCTTGACGGTGCCGCACAGGAATACAGGCGACGACGACGATTTTCTACGCGTTGAAGCGCGTGCGATGTATGTCGCCCCAGGCGCCGCCCTGAGGCGCGACCCGGCCACATCTGCGCTTGCCATTAGCACATCGCGCGCCGAGCGCTCGCTCGTGGCTTTTGGTCCCCATTGGGAGTTGCCTGCCGGTCAGTATGAACTGGCATTGACCTATGAAGCGACAGCGCTCCCCGGATCGACAGAAGGTGCCGCCTTCCTGAGCGTTGTGGCCAACTATGGCGAGATCAAAGCGATAGAAGACCACGCCTTGCCGCTCATCGGCTGGTCCGTCGCATCCGTGAGCTTCCAGAGCAATGTTGCCCTGCCAGCGTTTGAGGTGAGGATCGAAGCGGTCAATGCCACCGTCAAGGTCTTCGGCTACACGATCAAGCGGTCGGCAAAGCCTTAGGGTCGCTCCCGCCCGACCGGCAACAGGCCTACCAGCACCGAGGAAATCGGCACGCCGCCTGTAGGCCTGGGGCCTGGGGCCTGGGGCCTGGGGCCTGGCGTTCTAGACCGCGTTCCGAAAGGTGGGGACCGGTTTTCAGAATGAAACGCGCGTGAAGCCAGAAGATTGGAGCGGGCAGCGTTGTGAAGGACGGCCCAGCTCGGTCCAAAGGTGAAACCTTCAGACCGAGCCAGTGGCTGCTTGGGGCTATCGCCCGAACCTTCTACAGGCCAAGCAACCTTGCCTGATAGGCAACGCCCCTGCTTACACCTTCCTCGAACGTGACGGAGGGCTTTAGCCCAAGCTTGGTCTGCAACGTCGTATCCCCGACCCGGGCAAAGACGCCTTCAGGCTTGTCGGATGTACCGATAACGACAGGGTCATAGCCGGCAGCATTGGCGGCGATCTTGGCGAACTCCTTGAAGGTCGTCTTTCTCGCGGTCGAGAGATTTATGGCATCGCCATTGCCGACCAGGTCCATGGATTCCAGGACAAAGCGGATAGCGTCGCTGATGTGGATGAAGTCCCGCGACTGATCGCCGGTCCCCCAGACAGTCAGGGTTTCTTGGCCACGGAACTCAAGCGCGCGCTTGCAGACACTCGGGAAGGGGTAGGTCAGGTCCTGGTCTTCGCCATATCCAGAGAATGGCCGATAGCAAACCATGTCCATGTCGTAGCTTTTATGGGCCAAACGGGCGAGATACTCGCCCGTAAGCTTGGCCCATCCATAGGACAGGTCCGGCATTCCAAGCTTTGTATCGAAATCAATCATGTCTTCAGACAGGATCTGCTGGTTGTCTCGCGTTTGGAGCGAGATCGGATAGGCCGCAGATGACGAGAAGAAGACGTTCTTTTTCGGACGCGTGCGAAGCGCCCAGCGGAAAAAGTCCGCATCAATCGCCAGATCTTCAGCGACGGCCAGGGGATCGTACTCGATCATGAGGCGCCCGCCGACCATCGCCGCAAGATGGAAGGCGTAGTCGAAATGCTCGTCCTTCCTGAAGTATTCCCGGCAATCCTGCTCGATCCAGGTGAACCCCTTGTAGGTTCTCGGATCGTAGAGCGGCCAGGCCTCCGGACGAAGCCCTCCCGTGCGGGGCACGATGGGGTCTACGCAAACAACGTCCCAACCGCGCTCCAGCAGCGCATGGCAAAGATGACGGCCAACGAAACCGGCTCCGCCGGTAACCAATGCTCTCACTCGAATTCTCCTTCGCCACTTCAGGGCGTTACAACGCGGAAGCGTCGCAGGTGCAGATCTTGGAAGCGGATGGCGTTGGGCCTGACGCAATCCGTAGACGGGTTCAAACGCGCTTGAACAGACTGACCACCGCCCTCATGGGCTTGGTGATACGCCATGAGGTGGACTCATGAATCTCGCCAAGCAAGCGCAGGCGGTCCTCACGGTGATGCGCCTCAACCTCGGCAACCCTCTCCAGGGCCTCGCGAGCGGAGGCTGCGGCGGATTCCTGGGCAGCCGCGAGCTCCACGCTAAGGGCGGCGATTTCAGACTCGGCCAGGGACAGTCGGTCTTCACCGGGGCCGCGAGCCGCAATTGCCGCCTGCTGACGCTCGGTATGATCCACGATTTTCTGCGCCTCACCGCGCATGGTGTCGAGCAGTCCCCGGATCTTGTGCTCCAGCAGATCCCGGTGAGCCTGGGTGCCGGCAAGGCTCTCTCGAAGCTCGGCGCTCAGTCGCCGCTCATCGTCCAGAACGGCGAGGCAGCCATCGCGTGAAGCCGTGACCTCGGCCAACTGGTGGTTCAAACCGTCGATCTCGCGATCCGCGAAACGCAGGTCCTGAAAGCGTTCTGTATGGCTGACAACCTTCGCAATTTCCGCCTGCGAAACCGCAATCATGTCGCGGATCTTGGCCTCCAGCTGCACGCGCTTGGCCTCAGCCCGCTCCAATCGTTGATTGGATAGCGCAAGCTTCGGTTCCAGATCGGCGACCTCGGCGAGCGCGGCCTGAATGCGGATGTCCTGGCTCGCACGCAGCGCCTTCTCACTTTCAAGGGCCTCGCTCGTGGCCGAAGACAGGTCTGTCAAACGGGTCTCAGCGACGGTTGCACGATGCGTGGCCGCGTTAAGCTGCGCGCGGAGTTCAACGATCTCCGACTGGGTTGAGGCCCGCAGCCCTTCCAGCTCTTCCCGCAGGGCGGTCTGGGCAGTGATGGCCAGAACCGCAGCCTCTGTCGCGACTTCAAGCTGAGAGACGGATGCCTCCAGCTCGGCCCGGAGCAAGCGCAAGGTTTGTGAATCATCACCCCCCTGGCCTCCCTCGGCGATGAGCCGATCAAGATCTGCCTCATCCAGAGTTGGATCGGCGGGCTTAATCATGACGCTGCCCCACGAACATCATTTCCAGATCAGGATTGATGTAGCTCGCAGCCGTGGAAATATTACTGACTATGTGGAACAGAACATTACAAGCCGCGAGCGAGTAACAGTCCGCAATAACCTCTGCGGCCATGACCGAAGACCAGTTTTTGGGATCTGCTGCCGTCAGATGCTGAATTTGATGCCCCTCACGCATCTTCTCTTCAGCGGTGAGGCTCGAAAACCACTCATCCTCTGCAATCGTCGTGCGCTTTACATCTGTATCGTAGTGTAGATTTTCTCCGAAATGCTTTCGCATTTCCTCGATGGTCGATTCCTGGTCGGTGGCCAGAAACACCTGTGGGTTCTGGATGTTATTTTGACGAATATACTCGTTGATAGCCCTCACATAGGTCTCGATGTGAGAGAGCTTTGCTCCAGGCTGCTCGATCGCGTGGCTTGGGTGGCGAATGTGAACCGCAATCCGATAGCCATCCGCCAGCATGGCCATATTTCTATCGATGCGGGCCTGGATCGACGCTACCGGCCGGATGTGCTCGGCCACGCGGAAATTGTACCAGCGTCGCCAGCGCTGGAATTCCGGCATCTGGTAAAGCTGGTACGCGTGCGTGTAGGTGAGCCACGGCTCACGCTTTTCGTTAAAGTCGTCCGCGATGTGGGCTCCTTCATAGAGCGCCGCCGTATCGTTGTAGATTGATACGTCTTCAACATCTGGAGAAGGCTCGAAGAGTTGAAGCCATCCATTTCCCTCTTCGCGGGACGCATAGCAAAAGCTCGTAAACCCAGAAAGCCCGAAATATTCCTGAATAGATGACGCCCGCCAGTCTGGCAGGACTAACTTCGAGGGATCTGTATCCTTCTCCCAGACCAGATAGGATGCGTACCTATTGAACAGGGAGAAGAAGCCGCCGTCATTGCCGATTACGACAACCTTGCCTGCGCCTTGGTTCACCAGATCGGGATTGCGTGCCGACCGGCAAACGCCATCGCCATAGACGCCATGCGCCCGCTGATAGAAGTACGAGTCCGGCGTCGCCAGACCGATGGGCGACAGGACATCGCCACCCCCTCTGACGCTGATATTCGCCGGGGCCACGGCAGCGAGGTGCAGGGCGCGCAGCGCCTCGACGGACCAGGCTTGGGCGGCCTCACGGTTCGCGACGGCCTTGGAAGCAAGGGCGTGACGGTCTTCATAAACAGACTGGAAGGCTAATTTGACGTCGATGCCGTGAGGAATGTACTGGAGACCGAAATACCGCTCATTGATCTGCGGATATAGCGCAGGAACAGGTATCTCCGCCCGGACAAACGAAATAGAGTCTATTCCTGAAATGTCTTTGTGAGCGAAGTTATCAGATATAATTAACGGCTTACCCAAAGCAACCGCTTCGCGCACAGGAATTGAATATCCCTCGCCACGCGAGACATTCACCATACAGTCAATGTCTGTAATGAATTTCATATAGGACGCATCGTCCATCTTACCTCGGACCACCTCGATATTGGTGCCTCGGTATTTCTGCGCGAATGCTGCAGCTTCTTCTTCAGGGAGAAGATTATAGGTCAACTTCATCCGCAGAACCACTGCGGGATTGTCGAGGCCGAAGGCGGCCTCAAAGCACTCAGCTATGAGGTGTACATTCTTCCGAAAATCATAGGCCCCGATCACGCCAAAGACGTAAGGTCCTGCTACAGGCTTCGGGGGTTCGGATAGGAATGCAGTGAGATCGAGGGCTATCGGCAAGAAGAATACAGGCTTGGCAACGCCGCACTGCAAAAGGACGTCGCGCAGAAATGTTGCAGGGACAAGCGCTGCGTCGAAGTGGCCATTTATTATTTTTACCCACTCGGGTGGAATTTGTGTCGAGTCGAATACTGGACAACAATATTTCATCTTCGCGGATGGGCATTTTTCGAAGTTTCGGTCGCCTACACCATTCCAAACAACATCAGTGAAAATTGCGATGTCGCCTGGAGAAGCATGGCCCTGCTCCTCCGTGATCTTCTCAACACCATCATAGTAAACGTCGTCGCCCAGCTCGGGCGAGCTATTCAGAAATCGAAGGGAAATATCGGGCATTCCTGACAGGGTGGCGAGCCATGAGTGCGCCTGGCGGCCAATGCCCGTATAAGAATTTCCTTTTCCTACAATGGTCACAACGAGCTTGGCTCGTGAAGATTTATTGAAAAAGGACTTCAGAGATACTTCCGACTTATCGTTCATCAATTTAACCCAAAACCCTATTCGATATGGACGCAGCCCCACGGGCAAAGCTGCGCCCTCGACAGGCTTGTCGATGATCACAAAGGCATCTGACGATGACGAGACCCCGAGCCCAGCTTGCCCCAAATCGCTTGGCTGTCAGTTTATGGACGAGGCTTCTCGCATAGTAAACGGGGCAGCAGGGTCGCTGCATGAACCGTCCGCTTCACCCCACGACGACAGGCGCTTGCTCGTATGGGGCCCAAGTGACAGAGCCTCGCAGTTAATCCTGTTCCCCAGACTGCGTTGAGATCGTCTGCCCCGGCCGACAGAAAATGAGCTCGCAATCAGGGTTCATGTATGAAACTGCCGTAGAGACGTTACTCACGACATGCAGCATTGAATGGCACCGCGACAGCATAACGGCGTCACGGATCACTTGCCGTGCCAGAGATGATGACCAGGTATCTGTCGATGCGGCCATGATATGCTGAACCTGGTGCCCCTGAATGCGCTGCAAGGCGGGATCGCCATTCGAAAAAGCTTCATCATCGACTTCTAGGGTGCGCTCGACGCCCTCGAACCAACAGGCCTTGTCGCCGAACTCCTTCTCAAAGCGACGAACAACGCTCTGCTGGTCCGTGGCCAGGAAAATCCGCCAATCGGGTGCGCCCCGCTTGTCCAGGCCCTTGCTTTTGATCTGACCCTTCAAGGCTTCGATATAGCTGTCCGTATGGGCCATGGCCTCGCCCGGTTGCTCGATCGCGTGGCTCGGATGTCGAACGTGCGCGCCCAATATGACCCCATCGTGCGGCAGCCTGGAAGCAAAGCGATTGATTTCCGCATCCAGGTCCGGATGCAAACGAATGTGGTCGCGATAGACCCGATTGTAGTGGCGCCGAAAGTTTTTGAACGGCGGGGTGTTGTAGAGCCGATAGGCATTGACATAGGTCAGGGTAGGCTCGCGGGCCTCGTTGAACGGATAGTCAGGACCGACGGAGCCTGCATATAGAACCTCTTGATCGCTCATCTCCTCGACGGTCAGGTCAAAGAGTGGCTCAAACAGTTGGGTCCATGCGTTGCCATCTTCAGGACGACCATAGCAAAAACTGGTTGCAGGCGCCCCGTTTTGCCTCGCGATGAACCGGCCGGCGTCCCAGTCGGGCAAGGTCCTGTGGCAGCGCTGATCTTTCAGGTCCCAGGCCAGGTGACTGAAATAGGTGTTGAAAAGGGAGAAAAAGCCGCCGTCGTGAGCTTGGATTACCCGGGTTCGCTTATGGGTAAAGCCGCCACTCAGCGCCAGTCGCTCCCGAACGCGCGACTTGAATTTGGTGGGAACGCTCGCATGGGCGGCAACGGGGGCGTCACGACGAAAGCTTCGGATGTTCGGCTCCAGGAGCTCGGCGACCGTTGTGGACATTCGTGAAAACGACAACTGTCCCGCGAACGATCTGCGGAGCCTGGGTGCCTCCAGATCCTCGGGTGCCTCAAGGTAGGCAACAGCTTTTTGTAGCGTTTCTACCGCGTCTTCGATCATGACGCCCCGCTGCTCGCCGAAAACACGATTGTCGATCTCGACGTAGCGTGCAGGCAGCCGGAGACGCGCCGGAGCAAGAAACACACCGGGACAGGCTGCAAGGTCGGCATGTCCGCCGACGTCCGAAATCGCCAGGACCTTCCCCAGCGCCAGGGCCTCACGCGTCCCTATCGAATAGGCTTCGCCCCGTGAGAAGTTGGCAAATACATCGAACGATGAAATCAAATCGCCTTTTTCTTCAGCAGATAGATTATCTGTCGTAATGGTGATGTTATCAAGATCAAGATCAGATGCCAATCTCTTCAACTGATCGACAGTTTTTGAGAATGTTAGATTTGAATGGAGTATGAGCTCTATGTCTTGTCGCGATCGGAACGCTTCCGCGAAAGCTGAAACGAGAACTTCAGCGCCCTTCCTGGGATGGAATGCCGCTACGGATCCGATCCGGATATTTTTCCTGCGAGGACGCAGACTTCTCCGCAGCAGGGGCTCAAGGTCCAGCGGTATTGGCACCACCGCAGTGGGGATCTCGACACCGTTCTTGCTGAGCAGATCGGCTATGTGGGGGCTGCAACAAACAGCGACATCGAAGCGCTCGTTGAGAATTCTGGTACATTCCGGTGGCAGAATATCAGAATCGAATACAACAACCGCGATCCGAAGATCAGACGGCGGAATCCGTTGATAGTTTGTATCGTACGCGCCGTTCCACAGAACATCTACAAAGATCGAAGCCTTGAGGGGCTGCCCCTTCCACACCGGTATAACACGCCCGCTAGGAAGTTTTATCTCATCAAGGCCGCGCAGCTCGGGCTCAGTCGGAAAAATACAAATGGGGAAATTGCGCGCCAGTGTTTCGCAATAGGCATAGGTCTGAGACCCGATTCCCGTCTCAAACCAGCAGCGGCCGACAACACAAATCGGCGCATTCAAATTACTCTGCTGGACCATTCCGAACCCAAGAAGTGCATATGTTACATGGCGGAGTAGGGAATATACTATGTTTTGGCTTCTGCCCGTAGTCGTTCAATTTCGGCTTCAGCAGCCGCCGCACGCTCTTCAGCGCGGCTGACCCAGCTTTCCAGAGATCTTATATACGAAGCGTTCAGTTCGGCGCTCTTCTCAAGCTCCGCAAGACGGGTCTGAATGTCGGTCAGAGGCTCACCGGGCCTCGGAAGCGCCTCAAGATAAGCGACTTGGCCCAAGAGGCCCTGTCGCTCGGCGGCCAACCAGGCATTGTGCCGCTCACTTTCGAACAGCTCTTGTTGGTAAGCCTCCAGCTCAAGAGTGAGGCGGCGCACCATGTCGGCCTGTGAGGTTCCCGAACGACCTTTTTGCCGAGGCTGGCCATCAGCGCCTCCGATAGCCTCGGGGCGTTCTGTGGGCACTAGATTCGTGCTGGCTGGTCCACTGCTGTCCATCCACGCCCTTCGATCTTTCAGGTTAAGCGAGTCGGAGCAGACGCGTTTCGACACTTTGCGCGCTCAGACGAAGTTGTCTCAACATTTTTCGGAAGCTTCGGCAAGATCAAAGCCCTGGCTGCGGAAATATACCCTGGCAAGCGCCTTGATCAGGGCACCTTGCAGGATTCTGGAACGCCACGATCAATCGCCCGGTCCAGCTCCAGGATGGCGCAGACGATGTGGTAGAACGAGCTGGCGGGCGCGGGCTCGTCGACGAAGCTGCCATCGGCCAGCATCTTGTCGCGCCACAGGCCCGGCACGGGGGTGCGCAGGTACGACAGCAGGCCCTCGGCGCCGCCGATGATGGTGGACCGCCAACGCGGATCGCCCGTGACCTGCAGGGCCAGCACGCCGGCCTTGATCCGCTCGGTCTGGGCCCACAGCCGGGCGACGTCGTCATGCACGCTCATGTCGTCCAGCAGGGCGAAGATCGCCACGCCCCGGGCGGGGTCGACGCCGGGCCCGTCGCCAATCTCGATCATGCGCAGCGCCGCGGGAACGACGTCGGGCCGCTCCGCCAGCTGGCTCCAGCGCAGCAGCAGCCAGGCCCACTCGAACTGATGGCCCGGCTCGACGATGCGGCCCGAAACGCCCGGGGCCGGGTTCCAGTCGCCGTCATAATATTCGCGCAGACCGCCGCTGACCGGGTCGATGAACTTGGAGAGGGCCAGATGCGCGATCTCGTCGGCCATGACGCGCCACTGCGGATCACCGCCGGCCTCGATCCAGGCCAGGCTGGCCTCGAACAGGTGCATGTGAGGGTTAGAGAGCAGCGGCACGGTTCGCGGCTGGCTTTCCTCGAAACCCGCCACGGGGTGCTTCAGCGTCGCATAGAGCTTGCCACGCAGGTCCACGGCCAGGGCCGGCAGGTCCGCGCGCTCGGGCAGGACCTGGGCGGCCATAGCGAGGCCAAACAGGCCGAACGCCTGGTCGTAGAGGTCGACCTTGTCATCCAGCGGCGACCCGTCGCTGGCCACCAGGGTACGCATGAAGCCGTCAGGGCGGCGATAGCGCGACAGATAGAAGTCCAGGCCGTGGGTCAGGGCCTCGCGCCACGGGCCGTCCCAGCCCAGCAGGCCGGCGACGGCATAGGAATAGATCTGGCGCGGCTGCACCCGGGCCCGGCGCGGCGCCTCGACCGCGACACCGTCGTGACCGATCTTCTCGAAGAAACCGCCCTTGTCGTGATCGGCGCCGACCGACCACCACAGCGGAAAGGCCAGATCGAGCGCCCAGGTCTTGAGCCTGTCGCGCAGGGCAACCAGATCGGCATCGGCGTGGGTCATTGAAAGTTCTCCAGCGCTTCGCCACGGTCCTGGAAGCCCGGCGCCCGCAGGGGCACCCCTCCAGGCGAGATTGCCGACCGATCCTGTCGGCAGGCTCTCCTCTTGTGGCGAGGCGCCCACTCGCTTAATCCGTCAGCCCATGTCAAGCACATCGCCGCTGAAGGCTGTTTTCCTGGACCGCGATGGCGTGCTGAACGTCGATCACGGCTATGTTCACGACTTCGCCAGCCTGGAATGGACACCCGGCGCGCGCGAGGCGGTGGCCGCCCTGACAAAGGCTGGTGTGCGGCTCATCGTCGTCACCAACCAGTCCGGCGTAGCGAGAGGCTATTACGACGAGGCTGCGGTCCATACCCTGCATGCAGCGATGCAGGCGGAATTCCAGCGCCTGGGCGGCCACATCGAGACCTTCTACCACTGCCCTTTTCACAAGGATGCGACCGTCGAGGCCTACCGCCATGCCGACCATCCGGACCGCAAGCCCAACCCCGGCATGATCCTGCGTGGCCTGGCCGAGGCGGATCTGGACGCCGGCGACTGCGTGCTGATCGGCGACAATCTCTCCGACCTGGAGGCCGCGCGTCGCGCCGGCATGGAGGGCTTTCTGTTTAAGGGTGGCGACCTTCTGGCCTTCGTCCGCGCCGCCCTGGGAAGCCGAATTTCCGCCCTGGGCGAGGCGGTGTCTTGAAAATCCTGATCACCGGCGGCGCAGGCTTCATTGGATCGGCCCTGGTCCGCGCCGCCCTGGCCGCAGGCCACGCCGTCGTCAATCTTGACGCCCTGACCTATGCGGGTGACCTGGCCAACCTTGCCGAGGTGGCCGCCCATTCGGCCTACGCCTTCGAGCAAGGCGACATCGCCGATCAGGCTGCGGCCGCAGCCATTTTCGCCCGCCACGCGCCGGACGCTGTCCTGCACCTGGCCGCCGAGTCTCATGTTGATCGCTCGATTGACGGACCGCTGGCTTTCGTTCGAACCAATGTGATGGGCACGGCTGTGCTTCTGGAAGCCGCCAGAACCTGGTGGCGAGCCCTGCCGTCTGAGCGCGCCGCAGCCTTCCGCTTCGTTCACGTCTCGACCGACGAGGTCTATGGCGCGCTGGAGCCCGAAGACCCGCCCTTCGACGAACGCTCGCCGCTGGATCCAACGTCGCCCTACTCGGCCAGCAAGGCGTCCTCAGACATCCTGGCCCGTGCCTGGCAGCGCACCTATGGCCTGCCGGTGGTGGTGACGTCCTGTTCCAACAACTACGGACCTCGGCAGTTTCCCGAGAAGCTGATCCCGACCGTCATTCTCAACGCCCTCGCCGGTCAGCCCATTCCTGTCTATGGCGACGGCCAGCAGGTGCGCGACTGGCTGTACGTAGAAGACCATGCCCAGGCTTTGCTGCGGGTTCTGGATATCGGCATTCCCGGCGAGACCTATCTCATCGGTGGCGAGGCCGAGCGGACCAACCTGGACCTGGTCACGGGCATCTGTGAGATTCTGGACCGCCTCGTTCCCGCCAATGCACCGCGCGACGGCCTGATCACCCATGTACGCGATCGGCCCGGCCACGACCGGCGCTATGCGATCAATGCGGCGAAGCTTCGCGACGACCTGGGCTGGAGACCTTCGACCCGCTTCGAGTCAGGCCTCGAACAGACGGTCCGCTGGTATCTCGACAATGAAGACTGGTGGCGGACAATCCACGCGCGAGGCTTTACCGGCGAGCGCCTTGGCGGCGGGATATAGAGCATGAGGATTCTGCAGTTCGGGCAGACAGGTCAGGTCTCCCGAGCCATGGTCGCCGAGGCGGCCACCGGCCCTGTGGAACTGACCGCCCTGTCACGCCAGGACGTCGATCTGGCCGACATCACAGCGATCGGCCGCGTGATTTCCGAGGCTGATTGCGATCTGGTGTTGAACTGCGCCGGGTTCACCCTTGTCGACAAGGCCGAGACGGAGCGCGAAGCCGCCATGGCGGCCAACGCCCTGGCGCCGGCCGCCATGGCCCAGGCCTGCGCCGCGCGCAACCTGCCGCTCGTGCATCTCTCGACCGACTGCGTGTTTGACGGCCAACTGGACCGCCCCTATCGCGAGACCGATCCGGCAATCCCCCTGTCCGTCTATGGGCACAGCAAGCTGGAGGGCGAAAACGCCGTCCTGGCCTGGGAAAAGGGCGTCGTCCTCCGCATTTCATGGGTGTTTTCACGGTTTGGCCGGAACTTCATTCGAACCATGCTGGAACTGGGACGCACCCGGGAGGTCCTGAACATCGTCGCAGACCAATACGGCAATCCCACCGATGCCTGCGAACTGGCGCGGTTCATCCTGGCGACCGCGCCGCGCTGGGCCACGGCCTCCGCCGGCGACCGCGCCTTTGACTGTTTCCACTTTACCAACCTGGGCTCAACTTCGCGTCACGGACTGGCGCAAGCGGCTCTGGCGCGCGATCCGCTGACCCAGGCCAGGATCCTTCCCATCGCCAAGCGCGACTTTCCAGAACCCGCCGCCCGCCCGCTGAACGGCCGTCTCGATTGCGCAAGGCTGACGGACGTGTTCGGCTGGACGCCGTCAGCCTGGCGCCCCGCCGTGGAAGACGCCGTCGATCAGATTCTCGCTGAAGGACTGAACTCATGAGGCGCGGAATCATCCTGGCCGGCGGGGCCGGCAGCCGTCTTGCGCCGCTTACCCTGGCGGTGAGCAAGCAATTGCTGCCGGTCTATGACAAGCCGATGATCTACTATCCGCTCTCGGTCCTGATCCTGGCCGGCGTGAGCGAGGTCATGATTGTGACCAATCCGCACGACGAGGCGGCGTTTCGACGCCTGCTGGGCGACGGCTCTCAACTGGGCCTGCGCATCGAATACAAGGCCCAGCCAACCCCGGACGGCATCGCCCAGGCGCTGATCCTGGGTGAGCGGTTTCTGGACGGTGCTCCCAGTGTTGTCGTCCTGGGCGACAATATTTTCTTTGGAGCAGGCTTCACCGAAACCCTGCGCCGGGCCGCCGCCCGCCGCACAGGGGCGACCGTGTTCGGCTATCCTGTCGCCGATCCCCAGCGGTACGGCGTGGTCGAAGTCGGCCCTGACGGGCGCGCGCTGAGCATCGAGGAAAAGCCCGAAAATCCCAGGTCGCGCATCGCCGTGACCGGCCTCTATTTCTACGACGAGCAGGCGCCCGGGATCGCACGCGGCCTCAAGCCGTCGGCGCGAGGCGAACTGGAGATTACGGATGTCAACCGTGCCTATATGGACGCCGGCGCCCTGACTGTCGAGCGATTGAGCCGGGGCTTCGCCTGGTTCGATACCGGGACCCATGAATCCCTGATGGAAGCGGGCGAGTACGTGCGCGCCATCGAGCAACGCCAGGGCTTTCGCCCGGGCTGTATCGAGGAAGCCGCTTTCAACACGGGCCTGATAGACGCCGATCAGCTTAGGCGACTGGCAGGAGACGCCCCCAAGACAGGCTACCATCACTATCTTAAGCGCCTTGCGGACGGTGAAGGCTAAAGTCTTTCAGACTCACATGGAATGATGCGAGGCGTCTAAAAAGGCTCTTTCTTTAAACGCTTAAAGTGCGGAGCGCGCCCGGGCGGGGTGACCGCGTACACTGAACCCTGGCGTACTCTAGGACTGGCGAGGTCCTCGCGCAGTCTGTAGACGAGGGTTCAAAAACCCAGATCAACACACTTCCTCAAGGCGCGCAGGCCCCATGCAAATCTTCCTCGACAGCACCGATACCAAGGTCATCGCCGACCTCGCCTCCACCGGCCTGGTCGATGGCGTCACCACCAATCCCACCCTGATCGCCAAGTCGGGTCGGCCGATGCTGGAAGTGATCGCCGAGATCTGCGACCTGGTGCCCGGCCCGATCAGCGCCGAAGTGGCCGCCACCACCGCCGAGGCCATGATCGCCGAGGGCAACAAGCTGGCCTCGATCGCCCCCAATGTGGTGATCAAGCTGCCCCTGACGCGCGATGGCCTGATCGCCTGCGCCGCCTTCGCCAGCGAGGGCGTCTCGACCAACGTCACCCTGTGCTTCTCGCCGACCCAGGCCCTGCTGGCCGCCAAGGCCGGCGCCACCTTCATCTCGCCCTTCATCGGCCGGCTGGACGACTACGGCTTCGACGGCATGGACCTGATCCGCGACATCCGCACGATCTACGATAACTACGGCTACGAGACCGAGATCCTGGCCGCCTCGGTGCGCCATGTCGCCCACGTCAAGGAAGCCGCCCTGGTCGGCGCCGATGTCGTCACCATCCCACCGGCGGTGTTCGCCGACCTCTTCAAGCATCCCCTGACCGACAAGGGCCTGGAGCAGTTCCTGAAGGACTGGGCCGGTACGGGTCAGTCGATCCTCTAGGAGCTGTGGACTCTAGGGATTCCCGAAGGGTGCGAAGCGTGATTCAAGACTGTCTTTTGGGAGGCGGTCTTGGGTGTGATGGATCGTTTGGTGCTGAGTGACGCTGATTGGGACCGGATGTCTGGCCTGATCATCGGGCGTCCTGACCAGAAGGGCTCGACCGGCCGCGACAACCGGATGTTCGTCGAGGGCGTGTTGTGGATCGTGAGGACGGGCTCGCCCTGGCGCGATCTGCCCGAGGTGTTCGGCGATTGGAATAGCGCCTTCCGGCGGTTCAGTCGCTGGAGCCAGAAGGGCGTCTGGCGGCGGATCTTCGAGGCGATGTCGGGCGATCCAGACTTCGAATACCTGATCATAGACTCCACCATCGTCCGCGCCCACCAGCACGCTAGCGGGGCCAAAAAGGGGGGTCTGAAGATCAAGCCCTTGGACGCTCGCGCGGCGGACTGAGCACCAAGGTCCACATGGCCGTGCGAGGCCTGGGCCAACCAGTCCGGTTCATTCTCACGGCCGGGCAACGGGGAGACGCACCTCAAGCGGGTCCGTTGATCGAAGGCTTGCCGGCCAAGGTCGTCATGGCCGACACCGCCTACGATGCAGATCATCTGCGTCAGGCGATCACCGCCAAGGGCGCCGTCGCCGTCATCCCCAACAATCCTTCACGCGCTCAGAAATATACGCTCGACCCGCACCTCTACGCCCAGCGCCACCTCGTCGAGTGCTGCTTCAGTCGCCTCAAGCAGTTCCGCCGTGTCGCCACCCGCTTCGAGAAGACGGCGAGAAACTACCTCGCCGTCCTGCACCTCGCTGCCGCAATACTCTGGATGCGATAAGTGTCCACAGCTCCTAGAGCGCGTTCCGAAAAGTAGGAACCGGTTTTCGGAACGAAACGCGCTTGGAAACAAAAGACTAGAGCGGGTGATCTGTTTCCATCAGATCGCAACCCGCTCTAGGATTCCGTGCTTTTGACGGGCGCCCGCGCCGCATGGGTGCCCGTCCTATGATCAAGCGTTATTTTGCGGGTGCGAACAGTGTTCGCAAATGCGGCCTGGTGCGTTAGGGTGAGATCACCACTGGGGAGACCGCCATGGTCCCGAGCGTCGCCGCCACCGAAGTCCGTCTGGCAGACTCCGACGAAGCCGAAAGCTTCACCGATTTCATCCAGAGCTTCCTGTCGGCCAACGACTTTCCGTTCGTCATCATCCACAACGCGCCCCAGATTTCTGGCTCAAGCCGCCGGGTGTTGTTCGAGGACGCCGGGATCGGCCGCAAGTTCGCCAGCGAATGGGTGCGGCGCCGAGGGGTTCTGGGTCAGGCGTAACGGCCTTTGCCGCCAACGGACCCCTGTCAGGCCTTGGGCTTGTCCGCCACGACCGCCGCCTTCGCCTTGCGCGCCCGGCGCGGTGCCTTCAGTCCGAACAGATGATGCTCGCCTTCGCCCGGCATGGCCGGTGAAGGATCGACGGCCTTGGAGGGCCGCGGCGTCGGAAGGTCCTGGCGGGTCGGATCTTCCGACAGCAAATGGGCGGTCAGCATCAGGTCGGTCTTCACCGCCGCGAAATCCTCCTTTGCGGTCCAGGCGCGGATAGCGGCCTGGGCAAAGGCCTCAGACAGGTCGGTGACCTCGATCTGCACCGCCGGTTCCTTGCGGATACGCGGATCGCCCTCGGCCCGCTCGCGCAGGCGCTTGAGCACCGCCACCAGATCGGTCCTCAGCGGCACCTTGAACAGCACGTCCACCCGCCGGGTGCGGTGGGCCGAGTAATTCAGGATCACGTCGCCGAACACCTTGCTATTGGGGATCATCACCTTGACGTTGTCGAAGGTGGCGATCTCGGTGAACAGCAGGTCCAGCGACTTCACCGTGCCCACCCGGGTGACCGTCTCGATGGTGTCGCCCACGCGATAGGGCCGAAACAGCAGGATCATCACCCCGGCCGCCACGTTCGACAGGGCACCTTGCAGGGCCAGGCCGATGGCCAGCGAGGCCGCGCCCAGCACCGCGATGATCGAGGTGGCCTGCACGCCCAGTTGCTGCAGCACCGCCACCAGCCCGACGGCGATCACGGCATAGCGCACCAGGGACGACCCGAAGGTCTGCAGGGTCGGGTCGGGATTGGCCCGATGCACGCGCGCCAGGGCCCGACGCACCACGCCGGCCAGCCAACCCGCCACCCAGAAGGTCAGGATCAGGATTATGGCGGCCACCACCAGATTGACCGCCGCCTGGCCCAGCCAGTCGAGGAAATGGCCCAGCATGGTCTCGTCGGCCTTGACGTTGGCCAGGGACGGCAGGGATCTGGGCAGGGCTTGGGTCGTCTGGATCATGGCTCACTCGATGGCGCCCCCGCGCCGGCGGGTCAACGCACAGGCGCCGCCCCGTGTTGCGTGCGCAAACCGTTGCACGCGCGACCCTTCTCCGGTTTGGCTTCGTCGTCAGGAAACAGTCGGTTACATCAATTGGCTACACCTGACCGCCATCCGCCTCTATGAGCGCCGTCCATGAGCATGCCCTTCATCGACCTCGCCGCGCAGCAGCGCCGGATCCGCGACAAGATCGACGCCGCCATTGCCGGCGTACTCGACAGCGGCGCCTATGTGATGGGCCCACAGGTCCGCGAGTTCGAGGCCAAGCTGGCCGCGTTCGGCGAGGCCAGGCTGGCCCTGTCCTGCGCCAACGGCACCGACGCCATCGCCCTGCCGCTGATGGCCTGGGGGATCGGACCGGGGGACGCGGTGTTCTGCCCGTCCTTCACCTTCGCCGCCACGCCCGAAGTCGTGCCGTGGGTGGGGGCCACGCCGGTGTTCGTCGATGTGCTGAGCGACACCTTC
This sequence comes from Caulobacter sp. AVps18, assembly GCF_058681425.1. Taxonomy (NCBI): domain Bacteria; kingdom Pseudomonadati; phylum Pseudomonadota; class Alphaproteobacteria; order Caulobacterales; family Caulobacteraceae; genus Caulobacter; species Caulobacter sp. AVps18. The sequence continues at coordinate 1,196,976 of NZ_CM178737.1, read as the reverse complement.
AACATCGATCCCGCCAAGCTGGAAGCGGCCATCGCCGGCGTGAAGGCCGACGGCAAGCTGACGCCCAAGGTGGTCATCGCCGTCGACCTGTTTGGCCAGCCCGCCGACTATCCGGCCCTCAAGGCCATCTGCGAGCGGGAAGGTCTCAAACTGATCGCCGACAGCGCCCAGGGCTTTGGCTGCACGCTGGACGGCAAGCATCCCCTGCACTGGGCCGACGTGGCCACCACCAGCTTCTTCCCGGCCAAGCCCCTGGGCTGCTACGGCGACGGCGGCGCGGTGCTGACCAACGATCCGGTGCTGTGGGACCTGATGGACAGCTACCGCGTGCACGGCAAGGCCGTCGCCCCCGACCTGGTGGGCCGCACCTTCGAGCACGACACCAAGTACCTCAACACCCGGATCGGCATGAACTCGCGGCTGGACACGATCCAGGCGGCGATCCTGATCGAGAAGCTGGCCATCTTCGCCGAGGAGATCGCCCTGCGTCAGGTCGTAGCCGACCGCTATGCGCAGGGCCTGAAGGGCGCGGTGCTATCGACGCCCGGCGTCATCGCCGGCGGCGTTTCGGTCTGGGCGCAATATGTGATCGAGCACGCGAACCGCGACGGCCTGGCCGCCCACCTGAAGGCGCACGGCGTGCCCACGGCGGTCTATTATCCGGTGCCGATGCACATCCAGGCCCCCTATGCCGACTTCCCGCGCGGGGCCGGCGGCCTGCCGGTGACGCAGGCCAAGGCGCAGACGGTTCTGGCCCTGCCGATGCATCCCTATCTGGGCGAAGCTGACCAGCAGGTGATCATCGACGCAATCCGGTCGTTTAACGGCTAGGGGTGGTTGGCGGTCGTAACATCCGGCCGCTATAGAACCCACTGTGCGTCACGCCGTCTGGTCGGGCGTCTTCCAGACGAGTGTCGCCATGCCCGCCCCTACCTCATCCGCCGCCTCGCCGCATCCCGGCATGGGCTTCAAGCAGTTCGTCGCCCTGATCGCGATGATGATGGCCACCAATGCCCTGGCCATAGATTCCATGCTGCCGGCCCTGCCGCAGATCGGCGATGCCCTCGGCGTCGCCAGCCATAACCAGCGCCAGTGGGTCATCACTGCCTATCTGCTGGGCTTTGGTGTCGCCCAGCTGGCCTACGGCTCTTTGGCCGACCGCTATGGACGCAAGCCGGTGCTGGTCGCCGGCCTGGCGATCTATGTGATCTTCGCTGCGGCCTGCGCCTTCGCGCCGAGTTTCGAGATACTGCTGATCGCCCGCGCCCTGTGCGGCGTCGGGGCCGCTGCGACCCGGGTGCTGTCGGTGTCGATTGTCCGCGACTGCTACAGCGGCCGCCAGATGGCCAGGGTGATGTCGCTGTCGTTCATCGTCTTCCTGGCGGTGCCGATCATTGCCCCTTCGCTGGGTCAGGCCATCGTTCTGGTCGCGCCCTGGCCGTGGATCTTCGGGGTTCTGGCGATCTTTGGTCTGACCGTCATGGCCTGGTCCGTCGCCAAGCTGCCCGAGACCCTGCACCCGCAGGATCGCGTTCCATTGGCCGCCGGGCCGGTGCTGTCGGCCTTCAGGGACTGCCTGACCAACCGGGTCGCCATCGGCTACACCCTGGCCTCTGCCTTGATCCTGGGGGGCCTGTTCGGCTTCATCAACTCGGCCCAGCAGGTGTTTGTCGAGGTTCTGGGCGCGGGCAAGCTCTTCACCCTGCTGTTCGCAGCCATCGCCGCCGGCATTGCCCTGGCCTCGCTGCTCAATTCCATCATCGTCGAAAAGCTCGGCATGCGGCTGGTCTCTCACGTCTCGCTGTGCGGCTATATCGTGCTGGCCGGAGCCCACGCCCTGATCGCCCTGTCCGGCCACGAGACCTTGCTCAGCTTTTCCCTGATGATGGCGGGCGTGCTGTTCTGCTTTGGCCTGACCATGTCGAACTTCGGCGCCATCGCCATGGAGCCCCTCGGGCACCTGGCCGGGACGGCGGCTTCGGTGCAGGGCTTCATCACCACGATCGGCGGGGCCCTGCTGGGATTTTGGATCGGACAGCACTTTGACGGCACCGCCGTACCCCTGACCCTGGGCTTCGCCGCCCTGGGTGTGGGCAGTCTGCTCGTGGTCCTGATCACCGAGCGGGGCAAGCTGTTCCAGAGCGGCGCCGGCCCCAAGAGCGCCGACGCCCCCGCGCTTCACTGATCACCGCCGGCGCGACAGGGCCTCCCCGGATGCCGTTCAGAGCATCGCCTCCAGGGTCGGCAGTTCATCGGCCTCGCGCGACGGCTTGTCCCAGCGGATGCGGTTGATGCGGGGAAAGCGCATGGCCACGCCCGACTTGTGCCGGGTCGAGCGCTGCAGCCCCTCGAACGCCACCTCGAACACCAGGCCAAAATCAAGGTCCGCCCGCACCGAGCGCACCGGCCCGAACCGCTCGACGGTGTTGTCGCGCACGAACTTGTCGATCTGTTTCAGCTCTTCGTCGGTAAAGCCGAAATAGGCCTTGCCCACCGGGGTCAGGGCCCGGCTTCCCAGCCCATCCTCGCGCCAGACCCCGAACGTATAGTCGGAATAGAGGCTGGAGCGCCGGCCGTGACCCCGCTGGGCATACATCAGCACCGCGTCGATCAGCTTGGGATCACGCTTCCACTTGAACCACGGCCCCTTGGGCCGGCCGGGCTCATAGATGCTGTCGCGCCGCTTCAGCATCAGGCCTTCAGCCAGCTGGGCATCCCCGTCGGGCGGTTCGCCGCGCAGGGTGGCCAGGGCGTCCCAGCTCTCGAAAGGCTGCAGCGGCGACAGGTCGATACGCGGGCTGGCGACCCTGGCCACAAAGGCCTCCAGCCGCGCCCGGCGCTCGACAAAGGTCAGGCCCCGCACATCGGTCTCGCCGTCCATCAGCAGGTCATAGGCGCGGATGGCGGCAGGAAAGGCCGCCAGCTGTTTGGCATCAACGGTCTTGCGGTTCAGGCGCTGCTGCAGGTCGCCGAACGGGGCCAGCGCTCCGTCGCGGATCACCAGCAGCTCGCCGTCGATCGCGCCCTCGAAATCCAGCGCCGCCAGCACGTCGGGAAAGGTGGCCGAGATGTCGTCGCCGGTGCGGGTATAGAGCCGCCGCTCGCCGCGCTCCGAAACCGCCTGGATGCGGATGCCGTCCCACTTCCATTCGGCCACATGGTCAGCCGGATCGAGCCTTGCGAAATCCACCGCCTCGTCCAGGGCCTGGGCCAGCATCACCGGCCGGAAACGCCCCGGCGCATCGGGCGAAGGCCGCTCCGCACGTCCCTCCAGCCAGGCGAAAAGATCGCCATAGGGCGGCTCCAACGCGTGCCAGACCTCTTCGATCTCGCCGATCTCGACCCCCCCAACCAGATTGGCGCCCAGATTGGCGCAGGCCTGCTTGGCCAGCCGCGCCGAGACCCCCACCCGCAGACCCCCGGTCATCAGTTTCAGCAGCGCCCAGCGGCCATCGGCGTCCAGGGCGTCCAGCCAGCCCTCGATCAGCCGCTGCACCTCGCCGCGCGAGGCCGTGCGCAGGGCCTCGACCACCTCGGACAGCTCCGGCTCGCGATTGGCGCCTGGCCATTGTCTTGAAGAGGGGGAGGGCCAGGCCAACGCCACCGTCTCGGCCAGGTCGCCGACATAGTCGTAGGACCAGGCGAACAGCTGCGGGTCCATCCGCGCCTCGATGGCCTTGCGGATGAAGGCCGGCTTGGCAGCCGAGAACGACAGGGCCCCGGTCAGGGCCGCCAGGGCAAACCCCCGGTCGGGATCAGGCTGCATCCGCAGGAAGTCGGCGATCAGGGTCAGCTTGGCGTTGCGCGAAGCGGTCAGGGACAGCCGGTCCAGCAGGTGGGCGAAGGCGCGCATGCGCTAGTGAACGCGCAACAGCAGCAATCCGCCAGCAACGAATAGCTTGCCAAGCTTGAGCATTGTTGAAACCCTGCCTTGGGGATGTGTGTCGGGGGACGACAATCTATGCGTTATTTTTCCGGACTGGTGATGGCGGTGGCCCTGTGCGCCGCTTCAATAGCGCATGCGCAAGCCGCCGCGCCCGCTCCAGCCGCGCCTGACCTTAGCTGGCAGGACAGGCTGGACAAGCAAACCGGCGTGATCGTGCTGTCAGGCGGCGCGGCGCGCCTCAATCTGGGTCCTGACTACTATTTCCTCAATCCGGCCGACAGCCGCCGGGTGCTGGTTGAAGGGTGGGGAAACCCGCCGGCCGCTGCCGACGGCGTGCTCGGGATGATCTTTCCCGCGCGTTTCAAGCCGCTCGAAAAGGCGTCGTGGGGCGCCGTGATCAGCTACGAAGACACCGGCTATGTGTCTGACAAGGACGCCAGCAAGACCAATCCCGAGAAATTGCTGGAGGGTCTGCGCAAGAATGAGGACGCCAGCAACGCCGAGCGCCAGAAGGCCGGCTACGAAAGCATCCACCTGGCAGGCTGGGCCGAGCCGCCGAACTATGATCCCCAAAAGCACGTGGTGATCTGGGCCCAGGACCTGCAGTTCGGCGGCGCGGAGCAGCACACCCTGAACTACGATATCCGGCTGCTTGGGCGACGGGGCGTGCTGAGCCTCAATGTCGTCTCAGCGCTCAGCGACCTGCCGCAGGTCAGGGCTGCTGCAGACAGCGTCGCCAGCCAGGCCCAGTTCGAACCGGGATCGCGCTATGGCGACTATCAGAAGGGCCAGGACAAGGTCGCCGAATATGGCGTCGCCGGGCTGATCGCCGTAGGCGTGGGCGTCGCCGCCGCCAAGAAGGTGGGGCTTCTGGCGCTCCTTGCGGTCTTCGCCAAGAAGGGGATCGTGCTGATCATCGCGGGCTTTGCCGCTGTCGCAAACTGGGCCCGAAAACTGTTTGGCGCCAAGGCCAAATCCGGCACGCGACCCGGTTCAGGACCAGACCTCGTGTCCTGAATTCGCCAGCAAGAACCCGGCTACCCCGAACGCGTCTGGTCCAGCTGGCCGCATCAAGCTGGCCTGCGCCACTTGCCTTGACCTTCCGATACCCCCCGGTTCGAGGCGCACTCTGGCACGGGCCGGGTTATTGCCGCACATTCAAACATGTGTTTGAATTGAGCTCCACGGAGCGCGATCATGACCTTCCAGCCGCCCGAACCCTTCACCCTGCATCCCCGCAAGAGCCCGCTGACCACGCCGTGGGAACCGCTCTATGCCGACATCCGCGCCGACCGCTGGGTGCTGGGGATCGAGATCCGCGAGCCCCACACCAATTCGCGCGGCGCCCTGCACGGCGGCCTGATCGCCGCCCTGGCCGACAACGCCATGGGCCTGTCGTGCGGCGTGGTGCTGAAGAGCCTGAACATCGCCTCCAGCGGCCTGGTGACGGTGTCGCTCAGCCTCGACTATCTGGGCGCAGCCGGCCTTGGCCAGTGGCTGGAGTTCGACACCAACTTCATCAAGCCCGGCAAGTCGCTGTGCTACGCCGACTGCATGGTGCAGGCCGACGGCAAGCCGGTGGCGCGGGCCCATGCGACGTTCAAGGTGGTGGGGGGCGGGTAGGGCCTCGGCTGTGGTCGATAACGGATGTTGGGAAGGGCGGTTTGGGGTGGTTAGCAGCCATTCGGGTCGGTTTCCGTAGCGATCCATTCGACTAACCGATCGACATAGTACGAACCTCGCGGCTCCACTGAACGCAGGATGGTGTCGATCATCCCTATTTCGCGCCCGGATGGCCTATCAGTACTCAAAGCGGTGAGGACGAAGCCTGACAAGCGATGGATAAACTCGCTTGAGGCATAGAGGCTTTTGGTATCGCTCGGATCATCGATATAGGCCGACCTGACATGTATTGTTTCCATGTGGATCAGCAGCGTCAGAACCTTCGCCTGACTGGTAGCCGTTAGGGCGGCGAAACGAGCAGATAGGTCAGCATTCATATCGCCAAGATAGCCTGACTATCTAACGTCGGTAACGGGTCGAAGGCACGCCCCTGGCTTCTTTCCCCAAACCAGACGCCCAGCGTCGTGCTCATCCTTAAATCTCACGCAGGCCAGCGTGGGATTTACGGAGGGCTCCGGTGGGCGGAGCGGGCGGCACGCAACAGATCCTCCCCCTGAAGGGGGAGGTGTCGCCCCCGCGAAGGCGGGGGAGACGGAGGGGGTAGTGGCTGCTGACTCGGTGCCGTCTTCCCCCTCCGGCCTGACGGCCGCCTCCCCCTTCAGGGGGAGGATTTACGGGGATCCAGCCCGCTCCATCCCCGGCGCATCGGCGATAAAGTTCAATAGAATCAACGCCCTGCAAAAATCTCGCACCGCGCCGTCAGACGCGCTCAAATCCCCCCGCATAATCATCCCACCTCGTCGCAGGGGAAGGGCGCACGGCCAGCGACCGAAGCGGCGGCGGGGGGTGGTCGAGCGGGAAGCTCAAACGATGGCGGGTCAGAACCGCCAACCCTTTCGTGTCTGGCGGCGGTCGGCCGTGGAACACTAAAACGACGTCACGTCAGGGGTCGGGCGAGCAGCAGGCCGGTTCGGGAGAACCGGCAGTCCGGGACGGGGTCGCTCCCCGGTCCGCCCGTCGGAGGCTTCAAGGCGGCGAGGCCCAAACAGGGCTCAAGCGTCGCAGGCTTCTGAAAGAACGGCTGCGCGGAGCGTCTGATCTTCGTCGAAACGGTAATCTCTATCTCTCATCCGGGCGAGGCCCGGGCGCTCTGCAGCCCTTCCCACACCTTCAGCGGTCAGACCGCGTGGGGCGGAGAGCCCGTGCCTAGAGCGTTCAGACCGCCGCGTGATCCTTCAGAACCCCCAGGGTCACGATGGCCAGCATCTCTTCGTGGCTGGCCTCAAGCACCACCTGCGGGGCCATGCCGGCGTCGAGGGCTTCCTTCCAGCGACCGGCGCACAGGCACCAGCGGTCGCCGGCCTTCAGGCCCGCAAACGCGAATTCGGGACGGGGGGTGGAAAGGTCGTTGCCCGTGGCCTTGGAGAAGGCCAGGAATTCGTCGGTCATTATGGCGCAGACGGTGTGCAGGCCCAGGTCGTGGGGTCCGGTCTCGCAGCAGCCGTTGCGATAAAAGCCGGTCACCGGGTCCAGCGAACAGGGCTTCAGCTCACCGCCCAGCACGTTGCGGGCCTTGTCGTCGTAGCGCGTGGTCATGACGCCATCCTAGACCGTTTCGCGCCATCCTTGACCAACAATCCATCGCCTGTGTCGTCATGGCTTTTGCTGCGGCGCGGCGATGCTAAAGAAGTAGCCAGAAAACAGAAAAGACCGCAGGGGAGTTTTGATGTCGAAGATCGCCAGACCGCGCCGCAGCGCCCTCTATATGCCCGCCTCCAACGCCAAGGCGGTGGACAAGGCGCGCACCCTGGACGCCGACGTGATCATCCTGGATCTCGAGGACGCCGTGGCGCCCGAAATGAAGGTCGCGGCCCGCGAGGCGGCCGTGGCGGCGGTCAAGGCCGGCGGCTTTGGCCCGCGCGAGATCGTCATCCGCACCAATGGCCTCGACACCCCCTGGGGCGCCGATGACCTGAAGGCTGCGGCCGAGGCCGGCCCCGACGCGGTGCTGGTGCCCAAGGTCAATGACGCCGCCGACGTCCACGCCTATCACGCCGCCCTGCAGGCCGCGCCGGCGGACACCCGGCTGTGGACCATGATCGAGACCGGCAAGGCCGCCTTCCACCTGTGGGAGATCGCCGCCGCCAGCCAGACCACCCGCCTGTCGGCCTGGGTGATGGGCGTCAACGACTTCGCCAAGGAAATGCGGGCCCGCCAGACGCCCGACCGCGCGCCGTTCCTGCCGCTGCTGACCCTGTCGGTGGCCGCCGCCCGGGCCCATGGCCTGACCATTCTCGACGGCGTTCACAACGACATCGAGAACCTGGAAGCGCTGGAGGCGGTCTGCGTGCAGGGCGTTGATTTCGGCTTTGACGGCAAGACCCTGATCCATCCCAAGCATCTGGAAATCTGTAACCGGGTGTTCTCGCCCTCGGATGACGAGATCACCTGGAGCCGGGCGGTGATCGCCGCCTTCGCCGACCCGGAAAACGCCGGCAAGGGCGCGCTGCGGGTCGAGGGCAAGATGGCCGAGCGGCTGCATCTGGCCCAGGCTGAGCGGCTGGTCGCGGTGGCGGCCGCCATCGCCGAGCGCGCGGCTTAAGGGCAGTCATGCGGGCGTCTGCTCTCCTCGTCTGTCTGAGCCTCGTCGCCGGCCCGGTTGTGGGCCAGGAAGCGCCGGCGACCGCGCCTGTCGTCACCGCGCCGGCGGCGGTCCAGACGCCGCCCGTCCAGACACAGGCTGAGCCTGCCGTGGCCCCGGCGGTGGCGCCGGTCGCCGATCCCGTGCCCGAGGCCATCGATCCGCTGGGCGACCTGATCGACCAGACCTCGCCCCAGACCACCGACGAGGAAGAGACCGCGCCGACCACGCCGGTTCCGCACCACAAGCCCACCCTGCTGCCGATCCCGCCGCCCGAGCCGCCGGCCCCGACGCCGGGCATGGCCATACCCCAGGGAACCTATGTGCCGGCCGAGCAGGTCTATGAGCTGCGGATCAAGGGCTCGATCGCGGCGGCCCAGGGTCTGCAAGGCCCGCTGGACGGCGGCTGGACGGTGCAGGCCGCCGACGGCGCGGCGCTCTACGCCCTGCAACTGGTTGATCCGGCCAGTGGAAACGGTCCGCTGGAAGGCGCCTGGCGCGACATGCGTCGGCCGGGCTCGGTGGGCTCGACCGGGCTGGTCGAGACGATCGAGCGGGCCGGTGACGCCGTCATCCTGCGCTTCAGCCCCAGGGCCGGGCAGTCGACCGTCCTGACCCTCAACCCGACCGACGAGATGCGCTGGAGCGGCGACCTGCTGGAAGACGGCGTCAGCCGTGCCGTGACGGCCGAGCAGCAGGCCCCGCCCAGCCTGCCGCCGGGCTATGTGGTCAGGACCCGTGGCCCCGTGGTCTGGCCGCCGCGCGCCGCTGCAGCGCCCAGTCGTCCGGCCGCCAAGCCGGTCTGCTCGACCAGAGGCAAGACCGGCAAGGCGCTGAAAGCCGCCAAGGCCCGCTGCGCGGCCCTCGCCAAGAAGAGCGGCAAGGGCAAGGCCGTGGCCAAGGGCAAGAAGGGCTCGAAGGCCAAGGCGACGACCTCAAGGAAAAAGAAGAGGCGCTAAAGCAGAGCATGAGCCCTTTCGAAGACTTTTGGCTACAGAAGTATCCGGGATGCGACCCAATCGGTTATCGCCTCCGCGAAGCCGGGGCCGCTAACTGGATCCGGTTTCACTCGCTCCCTTTGTCGAAGCGCTATGCTGAAACGGATGAGGAACGGCGCATTCTGCTCCAACGTCAGAATGCTTTGGCCGAGGCCGTGCTTGGCAACAAAGCGTCATGTTGGTTGGTTCAGGCCTGCTGGCGGACGCCTGAGGGCGTCACAGACATCGGTGATGGTCGAGATCCATTCCGCGTGACGCGGGAGCATCACCTGCCATTCGCGTTCCGCTTCCGAGTGGACGACGAAGAAGATGACGAGTTCGCCGTTGACTGGGACGTAAATGCGGCTCCGGTCGTCTGGGAGGAAGGCGGTTTCGATCAATTACTTCAGGAAATAGCGGATGAAAGGGCGGCGCCAACACTTTGGATGTCGACCTCCACGGGATCAATTTTCGCGCCTTATGACGGCGGTGTGGATCTGTTTCTTCCCGACAGATCACAGGTCGAAACGCTGTCGATTCGTCATGCCGACTGGCTTTCAGAACACCCTAGTGGCTTATGACGACAACACACTCCAAGCCTCCGCAATCGCTGCCGTGAGGGCCTCGCCCCCGAAAGGCTCGGCCGGGCTATGCCCCCAGACCGGCCCCGGCCAGGCCGGATCGCCGACCCGGCGACCCAGCACATGCACATGAAGCTGCGGCGTGACATTGCCCAGGGCCCCGACATTCAGCTTGTCGACCGCCAGGCCCAACACCTCTGCCACCGCCCGCACGGCGGCCCCGGCCAGCACCGTCTCCTCGATCAGGGCGATCCTGTCCCCCGCCGACAGGTCCTCGATCTCGCGAAGACCGGCCTGGCGGGGGATCAGCACGATCCACGGATAGCGGGCGTCCAGCTGCAGCCGGGCGTGGCACAGGGGCAGGTCGCCCAGGGTCGCCGAGGTGGCGATGAAGGCCGGGTCGATCTCGAACTCAGCCACGCGCTGTCACTCGCTTCGGGACCGCCGCCCAATAGTCGAAATCGAGGATCACGCCCGGTTCATAGGCTCCGGCCTCATCCTTGCCGGGGAAGTCGGCGCAGGGGCGGTCGACCGTGGCCACCAGCCGCAGGCGCAGGGCTCCGGCCGATCCGAGGTCAGCCTTGTCCAGCACCTCGCTCCAGGCGAACACCGTGCCGCCGGCGAAATAGGGGCTCACATGCCGGCCACCATTGATCGCCAGGATCAGGCCGGCGTTCTGCAGGCCGTTGAACGACAGGGCCTTGGCGGTCGAGATAATCACCCCGCCATAGACCAGGCGCCGGCCCGACGGGTCTTTCGACCGCTCGAACTGGTTGAAGTGGACCTTGGCGGTGTTCTGCCACAGCCGGGTGGCCATGGCGTGCTCGGCCTCCTCGATCGCCATGCCGTCGACATGGTCGATCCGCTCGCCGATCGCATAGTCCTCGAAAGCGTGGGGCGCGCCGGCCAGGGCGTAGTCATAGGCCGAGAAATCCAGGCCGGCCGGGATCACCAGATCGGCGGCGGCGACCGCTTCAGCCAGCTTCGGCGTCGCCTGCTCGGCGACCTCGGCTTCCGCGCTGCGCTTGCGCACCATCACCCAGCGCACATAGCTGAGCACCGCCTCACCGCGCTGGTTGGTCCCGGTGGTGCGCACATAGACGACGCCGGTCTTGCGGTTGGAGTTCTCCTTCAGCCCGATCACCTCGGAGGTCGCCGCCAGGGTGTCGCCCGGATAGACCGGGACCAGGAACCGGCCCTCGGCATAGCCCAGATTGGCCACGGCGTTCAGGCTGATGTCGGGCACCGTCTTGCCGAACACCACATGGAAGGCCACCAGAGGGTCGACGGGCGCGGCGGAAAGCCCGCTGCGGCGCGCAAATTCGTCCGAGGAAAACAGCGCAAAACGCGGACCGTAGAAGGCCGTATAGAGCGCGACATCCCCCGCCGTGACGGTGCGCGGCGTGGCGTGGACCAGCACCTGGCCCAGCCTGAAGTCCTCGAAATAGTTCCCCGGATCGGTCTTGCTCATCCCTGCGTGTCCTTATTGTTGTTGCGACTGTTTTGCCGCAGTGCAGCGAAACGGGGAAGGGGGCTTGAGGCTTGAGCGTCATGGGTCTAGACCGCCGCGAGAATTTCCATCCACAGTCCTGACGGAGACCCTATGGCTCGCGCGAAGATCGCCCTTATCGGCGCCGGCATGATCGGCGGCACCCTGGCCCACATCGCCGCTCGCGAAGAGCTGGGCGACATCGTCCTGTTCGACATCAGCGAAGGCACGCCGCAGGGCAAGGCCCTCGACATCGCCGAAGCCTCGGCCGTGTTCGGCAAGGACGTCGCCCTGAAGGGCGCCAATGACTATGCCGACATCGCCGGCGCCGACGTCTGCATCGTGACCGCCGGCGTGCCGCGCAAGCCGGGCATGAGCCGCGACGACCTGCTGGGCATCAACCTGAAGGTCATGAAGGCCGTCGGTGAAGGCATCAAGGCTCACGCCCCCAACGCCTTCGTCATCTGCATCACCAACCCGCTCGACGCGATGGTCTGGGCGCTGCAGCAGTTCTCGGGCCTGCCCAAGGAAAAGGTCATCGGCATGGCCGGGGTCCTGGACTCGGCGCGCTTCGCCTACTTCCTGGCCGAAAAGACCGGCGTGTCGGTCGAAGACATCCACGCCTGGACCCTGGGCGGCCACGGCGACGACATGGTGCCGATGGTGCGTCACTCCACCGTCGGCGGCCTGCCGCTGCCGGAACTGGTCAAGCAAGGCTGGATGACCCAGGAAGAGCTCGACGGCATCGTCAAGCGCACCCGTGGCGGCGGCGGCGAGATCGTCGCCCTGCTGAAGACCGGCTCGGCCTTCTACGCCCCGGCTGAAAGCGCCATCGCCATGGCGACGTCGTACCTGAAGGACAAGAAGCGCGTCCTGCCCTGCGCCACCTTCCTGACCGGCCAGTACGGTCTGGACGGCCTCTATGTCGGCGTGCCTGTCGTCATCGGTGCCGGCGGCGCTGAAAAGATCGTCGAGTTCGAAACCAACGATGAGGAAAAGGCGATGTTCGCCGCCTCGGTCGCCTCGGTTAAGGGCCTGATGGAAGCCTGCAAGGCCATCGACAGCTCGCTGGTCTAAAGGCTGGCGATCGTCTGAAACGTCGAAGGGCGGCTCCCAGCGGAGCCGCCCTTTTTCGTGGGCCCTGGGCCGAACGCTTCCCGTCGGGCCTCCGCCGCCCTATCTGTGCGCCACATCTTCAAGCGGAGCTTCCATGACCCTTTCCATGCACCAGGCCAGTGTCCCCGTTTTCGTCCAGGGCCTGAAGGGTCTGAAGGGCGTGCTGACCAAGGCGGCCGCCCAGGTCGAGACCAAGGGCTGGGACGCTGACGCCCTGCTGAAGGCGCGGCTCTATCCCGACATGTTCCCGCTGCTGCGCCAGGCGCAGATCGCCACCGACTTCGCCAAGGGCTGCTGCGCACGTCTCGCCGGCCAGGAGGTTCCGGCCTGGGACGATACCGAGACCAGCTTTGCCGACCTGATCGCCCGCATCGACCGCGCCATCGGCTATGTCGAGGGTCTGGACCCGGCCGCCTTTGCCGGCGCCGAAGATCGCGACATCACCCTGACCCGTCGGGGTGAGACCAGCGTGGTCAAGGGGTTGGCCTATTTCCAGACCCAGGCCCAGCCGAACTTCTTCTTCCATCTGACCACCACCTACGCGATCCTGCGCCACAACGGCGTCGAGGTCGGCAAGCGCGACTATCTGGGCGCGGCCTGATTCCCGAGTGGGCGGCCGCGCAAGACGGCCGCCCTTTGACTCTTTCCATCTTTCTGTGCATAAGCGCCCCCTTCCGGCGCTTCATCAGCAGCGCCTCTACCGTCACGACCCCAGCCCGCTAGCGCGGGATCCATCTGGACGAGGCCGGTGAGGACCCCCGTCGACGTGATCGTCCACGGGGGCTGATTGCGTTTGGTTCTTTGGTTGGATCAGGGTTCGGCATGTTCGACGGCCTTACAGAGCGGCTCTCAAGCGTCTTCGACCGCCTCGGCGGTCGCGGCGTGCTGTCCGAAAAGGACATCGACGAGGCGCTGCGCGAGGTCCGCGTCGCCCTGCTGGAAGCCGATGTCGCCCTGCCAGTGGTCAAGGACTTCATCAGCAAGGCCAAGGAACTGGCGTCCGGTGAGGCGGTCATCCGCTCGGTCAAGCCGGCCGATCAGGTGGTCAAGATCGTCTATGACGGTCTGGTCGATATGCTGGGCGGCGAGGAGCCGACCGGCCTGAACCTGGCTTTGAACCCGCCGTCGGTGATCCTGATGACCGGTCTGCAGGGCTCGGGCAAGACCACCACCACCGGCAAGCTGGCCCTGCGCCTGAGCAAGACCGAGCGCAAGAAGGTGCTGGTCGCCTCGCTCGACACCCGCCGTCCGGCGGCCATGGAACAGCTGGCCCTGCTGGCCAAGCAGGTCGAGGTCGAGAGCCTGCCGATCGTCGCCGGCCAGAGCGCCGTCGACATCGCCAAGCGGGCCATGAGCGCCGCCAAGCTGGGCGGCTATGACGTTCTGATCCTCGACACCGCCGGCCGCACCACGCTGGACGAGGCGATGATGAGCGAAGCGGCGGAAATTGCCCGCATCGCCCAGCCGACCGAAACCCTGCTGGTCGCCGACAGCCTGACCGGCCAGGACGCGGTCCGCACCGCCAAGGCTTTCCATGAACGCCTGCCGCTGACGGGCCTGATCCTGACCCGCGCCGACGGCGATGGCCGGGGCGGCGCGGCGCTGTCGATGCGCCATGTCACGGGCCTGCCGATCAAGTTCCTCGGGGCCGGCGAGAAGATCGACGCGCTGGACGTGTTCGACGCTCGCCGGGTGGCCGGCCGCATCCTGGGGCAAGGTGACGTCGTGGCTTTGGTCGAGCGCGCCGCCGCCGATCTGGACCATGCCGAAGCCGAGCGCATGGCCAAGAAGCTGGCCAAGGGCCAGTTCGACCTCAATGATCTGTCGGCCCAGCTGTCGCAGATGCAGAAGATGGGCGGCATGCAGGGCATCATGGGCCTGCTGCCAGGCGTCCAGAAAGCCAAGAAGCAGATCGCCGAGAGCGGCATCGACGACAAGGTCTTCCTGCGTCAGCAGGCGATCATCAGCTCGATGACCAAGCTGGAGCGCAGAAAGCCCGACATCCTGGCCGCCTCGCGCAAGCGCCGCATCGCGGCCGGCGCCGGGGTGGACGTGGCCGAGGTCAACCGCCTGCTGAAACAGCACCGCCAGATGGCCGACATGTTCAAGGCCATGTCCAAGGACGGCGGCAAGAGCCTGGCCCGGATGGCCGGCATGATGGGCGGCGGCGACATGTCGCGCCTGAAAGCCATGGGCGGCGGCAAGCAGGCCGCGCCCGATCAACAGAATTCCGCGGGAGGCCTGCCGGGTCTTCCCGGTCTCGGCGGTGGCGGCGACGCCAAGCCGAACCTCCTTTCCGGCCTGGGCGGCGGCCTGCCGCCCGGTTTCAACCCGTTCAAGAAATAGAACTCGAGCTCAAGGACTACCGATATGCTGAAGATCCGTCTCGCCCGTGGCGGCGCCAAGAAGCGCCCTTACTACTCGATCGTCGTTGCCGACAGCCACTCGCCCCGCGATGGCCGCTTCATCGAAAAGGTCGGTGCCTACAACCCGCTGCTCAAGAAGGACGACCCGGCCCGCGTGACCCTGAAGATCGAGTCGATCCAGGGCTGGCTGGCCAAGGGCGCCCAGCCGACCGACCGCGTCGCGCGCTTCCTGGCCGCTCAGGGCATCGGCGCCTGGACCCACGGCAACAACCCCGAAAAGGGCGCGCCGGGCAAGAAGGCCCAGGAACGCATCGCCGAGCGCGCTCAACGCGAAGAAGACCGCAAGGCCGCTGACGTGAAGGCCGCTGAAGAGGCCGCCGCCGCCGCTGCCCAGGCCGCCGAAGACGCCAAGGCCGCTGCTGAAGCCGCCGCTGCTGCCGCTGCTGAAGCCGCTGCCGCCCCGGCTCCTGAGCCGGTCGCTGAAGAAGCGCCTGTCGAAGCTGCCGCTGAAGAAGCCCCGGCCGCCGAAGCTGAAAAGACCGAAGGCTAAGGCCTTTTGCGTTGTCGCCCCGGTCTTCGGATCGGGGCGATGATGCGAGCTTTGCGATGAGCACGCCGCCCTCCGCCAATCTGATCCTTGTCGGCCGTGTCGCCGGCGGCTTTGGCGTGCGCGGCGAGGTCAAGATCGCCACCTACACCGAAGATCCCAAGAGCCTTGCCGACTTCAAGGCGCTGCTGCGCCAGGATGGCTCGCTCGCCCTGACCATCATCTCGGCCCGCGTGGCCAAAGAAGGCCTCGTCACCCGCTGCAAGGGGATCGAGACCAAGGACGCCGCCGACGCCCTGCGCGGCCTGCGCCTCTATGTTCCCCGTGAGGCCCTTCCCGAGCCGGACGAGGACGAGTTCTACCTGACCGATCTGGTCGGCCTGCCCGTGCGCCATATCACCGACAACGCCCTGCTGGGCTCCGTGAAGAGCGTGCAGAACTTCGGGGCCGGCGACCTGCTCGAGATCCAGCCCGCCCTGGGTGGCCAGACCTGGTACCTGCCCTTCACCCGCGCCGCCGTGCCCGAGGTCAAGATCGCAGAGCGTCTGATCCTGGCTGACCCACCCGCCCTGGTCGGCGAGCCCGAAGGGCCTGTCGAAAAGCGCGGTGACGGTGACGACGTCGAGCGAAACTACGACTGAACGATCCCATTCTTTAGGCCAAGATCAGTTTTGGGAGTTTGAGGACATGGCGTCCGACGGGAAGTGGCGGGTCACCGCCTCGCGCTATGTTCACAAGGATCGCTGGATCAGCCTTCGCGCCGACGATTGCGTCACCGACGAAGGCGCTGTGGTCGCTCCCTTCTATGTGCTGGACTATCCGGATTGGGTTGAAGTCGTCGCGCTGGACGCGGAAAACCAGGTGCTGCTGGTGCGCCAGTACCGGCATGGCCTGGGCGACTTTTCCATCGAACTGCCGGCCGGCGGCATGGATCCGACCGAAACCGATCCGATCGCCGCCGCGACTCGTGAACTGCTGGAGGAAGCGGGCTGCCGAGGTGTGATGACCCTGATCGGCGAGACGCGGCCCAATGCCGGCACCCACTCCAACCGGATCCACATCGTGCTGGCCCGCGATGTGGTTCAGGTATCAGAGCCTGTCGATGACCCAACCGAACGGATCGAACGGCTGTGGGTCCCGGCCGCCGAGGCGTTGCGCATGGCCCTGGCCGGCGAGATGACGGTAGGGATGCAGGTCGCCTCGTTGCTGCGCGGCCTCGCTCAGGCCGGTGTGGCGTCAATCAGCCTGGCGAACCCGCCTAAGTCTTGATCCGCATCAGGCCTTTCTGCGCGACCTATACCAACGAGCCGATGAGCTTGGCCGAAGAGTCGGCGCAGGAGGATTGATCTCGAAATCAATCAAAGAGAGAGTGTTTCAATCGACACTCTCAAAGCGATTTCCAGCCCCATGCCCGTCGATCTACCCGCCGCCGACAGGGCGTTTGCACATATCCATCAGATCCGGGGCCAGAGTGTCGTTCTCGACGACACGATCGCCGCTCTGTTCGGTGTCGAGACCCGGCGCCTCAACGAACAGATCCGCCGCAACGCCGCACGGTTCGAGGGCTATGCCTTCCAACTGACTGCGAGCGAGTTCGCCAACTTGATATCGCAAAATGCGACATCAAGTTCCTGGGGCGGCCGGCGCAAGCATCCCTGGGCTTTTACAGAACACGGCGTGGTTATGGCTGCGACGGTTCTGAAGTCCGATTCCGCCATCGCCGCGATGAAAATGGTCGTCGAAGTCTTCGTCAGTGCGCGTCGAAGACAGGACGCCTCAGCGCAAATCACCAACGGCGTGAGTGCTGGAAACGGCCTGATTCCCAGACTGACCCAGGCGATAGCGGCAGTGCTGGATTCGGTGGTGAACCAGCGTCACGGAACCTCCGTCCAGGAGGAGGCGCAGGACCTGCTGGACCGCTCCATCGCCCATCTGAAGGATCGGCTATCACGCGCCGGTCTGGAAAATGAGGAACTTGCAGCCCGGGCGACCAAGCTTCTGGCGGAGGCCGAGGCCAGCAAGGCGACCGCCGCCAAGACCCAAGCCGAGGCCGGCGAAATCGAATTGCGTGTCCTGGCGCGCTAGCTCCAGCTGGTGATCGAAGCCGAGCGCGCGATGACCGGGGGCGATATAGAACGGTTCGTCGGCGTCCTGGAACGACTAGGCGGTTAGAGGCCCTACTTCTTGATCCGCATCAGGCATTCCTGAGCCACCGAGGCCAGCAGCGTGCCGTCCCGGCTGAACATCTGGCCGCGCACCATGCCGCGCCCCTGTGACGCGCTGGGGCTGTCCTGCGCAAACAGGGTCCAGTCATTGAAGTTGAAGGGCCGGTGGAACCACATGGCGTGGTCCAGACTGGCCGACTGCAGGCCGGGCGTTGTCCAGATCAGGCCGTGGGGTCGCAGAGCGCTTTCCATGAAAGCCATGTCCGAGGCATAGGCCAGGGCCGCCTGCTGCATCTTGACGTCGTCGCCGATAGGGGCGCGAGCCCGCATCCAGACTTCCTTGGTGCCTGATTTCTTCTCCGGCTTGACCGGGTTTTGTGGATCGACCCAGCGGATGTCGATCGGGCGCGGCTTGTCGAGGAACCGCAGCATCTTGGGATGAACCTGGTCGCCCAGGCTGCGCAGGAAGTCGCCTTCGGTCTGAACATCTTCAGGAGCCGGCGCGGCAGGCATCGGTGCCTGATGTTCGAAGCCTTCCTCCGGCGTCTGGAACGAGCAGGCCAGGTTAAAGATCTGCTCGCCGTTCTGGATGGCGGCAACCCGGCGCGTGGTGAAGGTGCCGCCGTCGCGGGCGCGCTCCACCTCATAGAGGACGGGGATGTTCACATCGCCAGGCCGGATGAAATAGGCGTGCAGCGAGTGGCAGACCCGGTCGGGCACCGTCTTGTACGCGGCCATCAGGGCCTGGGCGATGACAAGGCCGCCAAAGATGCGCGGAAAGCCGTCATTGGGGCTCACGCCTCGAAACAGGTTCACCTCGATGGCTTCGAGGTCGAGGATTTCGGCGAGGTTCTCTGGCGTCTGCATGGTGATGGGTTATTCCGCAAGCGTCGCCGGGGCAAGTCGCGACCTTGCGTCAAGCCGTCCCCAGCCCCATCGTTTGGCCATGTCGCCGCCCATAGTCCACCATCCTGCCTTCCGCGCCGAGATGCCCGAAGGCCACCGGTTCCCGATGGACAAGTTCTCGCGCCTTGCCGCCCTGCTGGAGTTCGAGGGTCTTGCGGGGCCTGGCGGTTTCCATCGCCCCAAACCCGTGGACATCGAAACCCTGCAGTTGGTGCATACACACGACTATGTGCGCGGCGTGCTCGAGCTTTCCTTGCCTGCTGATGTGGTTCGCCGGATTGGCATGCCCAACAGCGCTTCTGTCGCCGCCCGGGCCTGCGCGGCGACCGGCGGCACCCTGCTGGCGGCGCGCCTGGCGCTGGAGCATGGGATCGCCTGCAACACGGCGGGCGGCAGCCATCATGCCTCGGCGGAAAGCGGGGCCGGGTTCTGCGTGTTCAACGACGTGGCGGTCGCAGCGCGACGCCTGCTGGCCGAAGGGCGGATCGGCAAGGCTCTGGTCGTCGACCTTGACGTCCATCAGGGCGACGGCACAGCGCGGATTTTCGAGGACGACCCGTCGGTCTTCACCTTTTCGATGCACGCCGAGAAGAACTTTCCGGCCCGCAAGGCGGTGAGCGATCTCGACATCGAACTGGCCGACGGGACCGGCGACGCGGTCTATCTGGCAACCCTTGCCGAGCTGCTGCCGGCCCTGATCGACAGGGTGGCGCCCGATATCGTGTTCTTCAACGCCGGCGTGGATCCTCATGCCGACGACAAGCTGGGACGGTTGTCCCTGACTGATGCGGGCCTGAGGCGGCGCGAGGCCTATGTTTTGGGAACCTGCGCAGCCCGCGACCTGCCGGTGGCCGGCGTGATCGGGGGTGGCTATGACGCCGATATCAACCGGCTGGCGGACCGTCACGCGATCCTGCATCGGATGGCGGCGGCGGCCTGAGAGGAGGAGCGCCTGCAGCCTTTCTCTCGAAACCGCAATCGGGTCCGGGAGACAAAAAAGCTCTTGAATCAGGAATTTAGAGCGTCGTTTCCGCCAAAACCGGCTTCCACTTTCGGTGCCGCGCTCAGGCTCCGCCGGGGCAGTCTCGGAGGCCTCAGGCCCCGGGGACAGCCGCCCGGCGAAGCGACGCGGCGATCACTTAGAAGCTCGGAACGAGCGAGCCGGCGATCACGACGAGCGGCAGAACCGCGAGGACGAGGGTAGCGAAGCCGCCGAAGCTGTTGGACTTGATGGTCATGGTCTTGATCCCTTTTGTGTTGGCCGCCGCGATGTCCGCGTCCGGTGAAAAGGGGTATAGGAGCGTCGAGTTCGAAAAACACGTTACTCTTGCTTCATGACGCGCTTTTAAGAAACATTGACGCTGATAACCTGCATTACGGCGGTGTAATTTTCTGGCTTCTGCACCGGTCTGAGCAATATTTCACTTCGTCCCAGACCTTCTCCCACTTCTTGCGCCAGGTGAAGGGCCGCCCGCAGGTCAGGCAGGGCTTGGACGGCAGGTCGCCCTTGCGGACAGCCTTTCCGCCGTTCCCGTGTCCGGTGCGCGGCACGCCCTAATCCTCGGTCGGCGCGACCAGGAAGATGCCGCGCAAGGTGGCGATGGGCGCGCTGCGGGTCTCCTGCCAGGCCTCGACATGGACATTGGCCACCCGGCGGCCCAGCTTCTTGATCGTGGCCCGGGCATAGGTGGTCAGGGGCCGGCCCGAGCGCAGATATTCGATGGAGACGTCCACCGTGCGCGGCTGGCGTTTCAATGGCGCAGCCACCGACAGCTGGGCCAGGGCGGTCATCTCCATAAAGGCACCCAGCACCCCGCCATGGATGGCCGGCAACATCGGATTGCCGACGATATGGTCAGCGAAGGGCAGGACGGCCGTCATCTCGTCGCCGGCCAGTTCGGCGGTGATCCCCAGGAAACGGGCATAGGGAATCGAGCCCAGCACGGCCACCAGGCGGTTGTCGGCCTCGCTCATTGGGCGGCTCCCGGATTGGCGCCCGTTACACCGGACTTGGAAGGCTTCAGGTTGGCGCCCGCCTTCTTGCCGGCGCTGCTGTCGAGCATGAAGGTGGCCTGGGCAGTGGCCACCGGGTCTTCGGGATCGTCCTCATAGGCCACGGCTCGCACGAAGGCGACCGAGCGGGTGATCTTGTAGCAATGGGCTCTGGCCAGGACGTCGCGCCCCGGAATGGCAGGACGCATATAGTCGATCCGCAGGTCCAGGGTGGCGATGGAGGTCCAGGTCGCCATGGCCGCATGCACCGCCTGGCCGCTGGCATGGTCCAGCAGGGTGGTCATCACGCCGCCGGCGATCACGCCCGTCTCGGGATCGCCGACAATCTCGGGCCGGTAGGGCACCTTGAGAAGGGCCACGCTGTCACCAATCTGCAGGGTGGTGAAGCCCAGGGCCCGCGCCTGCGGGCTGCCCTCGTTCATCGCCGTGGCGATCAGTCGGCTCTGTTCGTTCGTTTCGCTCATTGGAAAGGATTAGCAGTCCGCGCATTGTCATATCCAGCGTGATCAAGCCCGAAGACCTTCTCTGTCCCCGCCCGGACGGGCTGTATTGCCCGCCAGGGGACTTCTATGTCGATCCGGTCCGCCCGGTGGACCGGGCGGTGATCACCCATGGCCATGCCGACCATGCCCGCGCCGGCCACGGTGCCGTGGCCGCCACGCCCGAAACCCTGGCGATCATGGCCACGCGCTATGGCGAGAACTTCACCGGCCGACAGCAGGCCGCCCACTATGGCCAGCCCTTCACCCACAATGGCGTCGAGGTCACCCTGGTCCCGGCCGGCCACGTACTGGGCTCGGCCCAGGCGGTGGTGCGCTGGAAGGGCCTGACCATGGTGGTGTCGGGCGACTACAAGCGCCGCCGCGACCCGACCTGCGCCCTGTTCGAACCCGTGCCCTGCGACGTGTTCATCACCGAGGCCACCTTCGGCCTGCCGGTCTTCCGCCACCCCGACGATGCGGGCGAAATCCGCAACCTGCTGGCCAGCGTCACCCAGTTTCCCGACCGCACTCACCTTGTCGGCGCCTACGCCCTGGGCAAGGCCCAGCGGGTGATCAAGCTTCTGCGTAAGGGCGGCTGGGAGCAGCCGATCTATGTGCATGGCGCGCTGGAGCGGCTGAACGCCCTCTATGAGGATCACGGCGTCGATCTGGGCCCCCTGCTGCCCGCCACCACAGAGCAGTCCAGGTCGGCCTTCGCCGGCCAGGTTGTCATCGCCCCGCCCGCGGCCATCGCCGACCGCTGGTCGCGCCGCTTCGCTGACCCCGTCGACTGCTTCGCGTCCGGCTGGATGCGGGTACGGGCCAGGGCCCGCCAGCGCGGTGTCGAACTGCCGCTGATCCTGTCGGACCACGCCGACTGGGACGAACTGACCGGTACCCTGAGCGAGTTGCATCCTGGCGAAGTGTGGATCACGCATGGCCGCGAGGAGGCCTTGCTGCGCTGGTGTGAACTGGAAGGCCTGACCGCCCGAGCACTGCGGCTGGTGGGCTATGACGAGGAGGAGGGGGAGGGGGACTAGGGAGATGCGCCAAGAGCAGGGTTGCCCGCCGTCTTGTCACTGACCGTCAGGTTCGGAACCCTATCGCAGTGAACCGAGGCAGGGCCGCCAAACGCTGCATCGGCTCAGCGGTTTCACCTTCGTAGGGACCGTGTTCATGGCCCGGCCCGTGCGCCGCCGCAGCCATCGCCAGCGTTGCCGCCCCGGACAGCTCGATCTTCAGCACCGCGTTCTAGAGCGCGTTCCGAAAAGTGGGAACCGGTTTTCGGAATGAAATGCGCGTGAAAACAGAAGACTAGAGCGGGTGATCTGATTCCATCAGATCGCAACCCGCTCTAGCGGCCAAGGACTTCAATTCAGGCTGCCTTCTTGGCGGCCTTGTCCTTCTTGGGCTTCTTGTCTTTCTTGGGCTTGTCGGCCTTCGGCTTCTTGACCTTGGCCGGCTCGACCTCGGTCGGATGCAGATCCGCGCCGGCCATATCGGACAGCAGGTCCAGGAATCCTTCGCGCTTGCCAGGCTTGAGCAGGGCCAGGATGCGAGCATCGGCCATGGTGACCATAGGGGCGATCTCTTCCAGCATGGCCCGGCCTGAGGGCGACAGGCGAACGCTGTTGGCGCGGGCGTCATGGTCGGAGCGCTGACGCTCCAGATGGCCCTTGGCGATCATTCGAGCCACCATGTCGGCCAGGGTGGAGCGGTCGATGCCGGTGGCCTTGACCAGGGCCGTCTGGGTGACGCCCTCGTTCTCGGAGACAGCTGACAGCACGGCGAACTGGCGCTGGGTGACCCCTGCCGCGCCACATTCCTCGGCATAGATGTCGAGCGCCAGTTGCAGCACCCGGTGCAAAAGGTGGCTGGGCGAACGCGCCAGAAGGCCGCCCTTGTCGTTCCTGGTCTTGGCCATGGTCCCACCCTCGTCTGGTCCGCCGACGGAGAGGGAAGTATCATCGTTACGCGTCGTTTTGACGACAATGTTCCGTGGACGGCCAAAGCCCCGCCGGCAGGGCCTCAGAAGCCCGCGTCAGGCGGCTCCGGAGCCTGGGGCTCTTCACCCTTGGCCATGTGCTTCATCATGAAAGGCAGCTGGGTCAGGGAGAAGATGATGGCCAAAGGCAACAGGGCGACCCGGAACTTGACCCAGGTGGGGGTGTCCTGGGTGAGGCGGACGATCTCGTTGAGCACGGCGGCCGACGCGAAATAGGCCCCATAGCGCAGGGTCAGGGTCCGCCAGGCCGCGTCCGACATCTGAATGGCCTCGCCCATCAGCACCTTGAGCGGGGCGCGCTTCATCAGCACACCGCCGATCATGGCGGCCGCCAAAGCGCCATTGACCACCGTGACCTTGATCTTCACGAACACGTCGCTGTGGAAGATCAGGCCCAGGGCGCCGAAGATCAGGGCCATCACGCCCGAAAACAGCGGCAGCAGAGCGACCCGTCGCTCGACCGCATAACCGACGCCCAGGGCCACGGCTGAGGCGGCGACCAGCACCCAGGTGGCGGTCTGGAAGTTCTTGGTGGTGAAATAGGCGATACCGAAGGCGATCGGCGCGCCATAATCGACGGCGGTGCGGACCCAGGCCGCGTTCTTCTTGACCGGTGTCTGGCTCACGCCTCGTCCTCCAGCCCGACCAGCGAGCGCGAGAAGGCGCGGGCGTCGAAGGGTTGCAGGTCCTCGACCCCCTCGCCCACCCCGATCAGCTTGATCGGGCTGTCACTGGCGCGGGCCACCGGCACCAGCACCCCGCCGCGCGCGGTGCCGTCCAGCTTGGTCATGACAATCCCGGACACCCCGACCTGGTTGCCGAAGATCTTTTCCTGCGCCAGGGCGTTGCGACCCACCGTGGCGTCCAGCACCAGCAGGGTCTCATGCGGATAGTCAGGATCGACCTTCTTGACCACGCGGATGACCTTGAGCAGCTCGTCCATCAGGCCCTGCTTGTTCTGCAGCCGGCCGGCAGTGTCGATCAGGACGACGTCGTAGCCCTCTTCCTTGGCCCGCTCGACGGCCTCATAGGCCAGGGCGGCGGCGTCGGAGCCCGTGGGCTTGGACATGAAGTCGGCCCCTGCCCGGTCGGCCCAGACCTTCAGCTGCTCAACGGCGGCGGCACGGAAGGTGTCGCCGGCGGCGATCAGGACGCGGGCGCCCTTTTCGGTCAGGTCGGCGGCGATCTTGCCCAGGGTGGTGGTCTTGCCCGAGCCGTTGACGCCGATGAACAGCACCACATAGGGGCGAGGCCCCGACAGCGGGTCGAAACGGCCTTCGCGATCGGCCAGCTCGGCGGCGACCAGTTCGGCGAGAGCTTCCTTGACCTCGCGCTCGGTCGACGACTTGCCAAAACGCGCCTTGCCGAAAGCGTCGGCGATACGGGCGGCGATCTGCGGGCCCAGATCGGCCTCGATCAGCATCTCCTCCAGGGCGTCAAGCTGCTCCTGGTCGAGCGGCTTGCGCGTAAAGGTCCCGGCGACCTGTTCGGTCACCGCCCTGGACGACCGGGCCAGGCCGGAGGTCAGGCGCTGGAACCAGCCCTTTTTCTGCTCGGGGGTATCGCTCATCCGCGCTCCTTTAGGGGAACGGGCGAAAGTGTAAATCAGATATTACCGTGCAAGCCGCTGCCCTGCTCCGCGACGTCGTGGCATGAACGCGGATGGACGCGATTTCCGACCCCCTGGCCAACCCCCTTTCAACCGCCCTGTTCTGGCTGGACTATGCCGCCGTGGCCGTATTCGGGGCCACCGGAGCCCTGGCGGCGGCGCGGCGCAAGCACGACATCATCACCTTCGGCTTCTTTGCGGCGATCACCGGCGTGGGGGGCGGCACGCTGCGCGATCTGCTGATCGGTGCGCCGGTGTTCTGGATCCAGCGGCCCGGCTACATCCTGGCGTGCCTGGCTGCCGCGACCGTGGTCTGGCTGCTGGGCAAGCGCGGCTGGCGCTTCCGGGCCCTGCTGTGGCTGGACGCCCTGGGCATGGCCGCCTACGCCGTGGTCGGCACGGCCAAGGCCCTGAGCCTGGGCGTGCATCCCTTTACCGCCGTCGTGATGGGCGTGCTGACCACCGCCTTTGGCGGCGTGATCCGCGATGTGCTGGCCGAAGAGCCCAACCTGCTGCTGCGCCGCGAGATCTACATCACCGCCGCCCTGCTGGGCGCAGGGGTATTTGCAGTGCTGCAGCTGCTGGGCATGGCCTTCTGGCCGGCCGGGCTGGCGGGTTTCGCTTCGGCGTTCGGCCTGCGGGCCTGCGCCATCAAGCTGGGCTGGAGCCTCCCGGGTTTTGCGGGCGGCGAGGAGCCGCCGCCCGAAACCAGAGATTAAGGTCTGGCGGGAATGTTGAGGCCCCGCTGTACGGCCGGTCGCGCCAGGCAGCGTTCCAGCCAGGCCGGAACGGCCTTCAGGCTGGCATAGTCGACCAGCTCGCCGGCCTCATAGAAGCTGACCACGGCACGCACCCAGCCGATCATCGAAACATCGGCGATGGTGAAATCCTCGCCCATGAGGAAGTCACGGTCCTGCAAGCGGCCTTCGAGCACGCCCAGCAGGCGCTTGCTTTCGGCGGCGTAGCGGTCACGCGGGCGCTTGTCCTCAATGTCCTTGCCCGCAAACTTGTAGAAGTAGCCCATCTGGCCGAACATCGGGCCCACTGCGGCCATCTGGAAAAAGACCCATTGTATGGTCTCGATCCGCGCCACCGGATCGACCGGGAGCAGCTTGCCGGTCTTTTCAGCCAGATAGAGCAGGATCGCACCCGACTCCCACAGCCCCAGGGGCTGGCCGCCCGGCCCATGCGGATCAATGATCGCCGGGATCTTGCCGTTGGGGTTCAGGGCAAGATATTCCGGGATCCAGGTCTCGTTGGCGCCGATATTGATCAGATGCGGCTCATACGGCAGGCCGATCTCCTCCAGCATGATCGACACCTTCACGCCGTTGGGCGTGGGCAGCGAATAGAGCTGCAGGCGGTCAGCATGGCTGGCAGGCCAGCGGGTCGTGATCGGGAAGGCGGAAAGGTCAGTCATCAGCAACTCCTGCGGTTACATGACAGATGGGACGGCCGAGCCAGTTCGCCAGACCCCCGCCTTCAAAGCCGGGCCTTGATCGCCGCCGCAAAGGCCGCCCCGTGGTCGTGGGCGTGTTCGAGGAACAGGTCTGGCTCGATCACCTCCAGCTCCATCAGCTGCGGCGTATGGTCCAGGCCCCGGATCAGGTCGATGCGGGCATAGGTCAGCGGCTTGTCAGCGGCCTCCAGAACCATCTGGGCTGCGCGCAGGGCCTCAGGCTCGGGCGCAACGCCGCTGACCTGGCCGCCAAACTGCGGCTGAACCCGGAAATCACCAGGCTTGGCCACCTTGGCCACGGCGTGACTGAACGCCCCGTCGAAATAGAACAGCGACAGCTCGCCCTCCTCGCCGACCGCCGGCAGGAAGGGCTGGATCAGGGCCGGACCCACGGGCCCGCCCTGCAGCACGCCGTGACGTTTCACCCGCACCGTGTCCTGCGAGCCCCCCGAGACCTGCGGCTTGACCACCAGTTCGTCGACCCCGAAGGCGTCGAAGGCGGCGGCGATGGCCTCTTCGGTGAGACAATCATGCGCGTGGGTGGGAACCACCGGCGCGCCCTTGCCTTCCAGTTCGATCAGATAGGTCTTGGTGGTGTTCCAGCGCAGGGTCGGGACCGGATTGAGCACCGGCACCTCATCGGTCTCCCAGGCGTCCAGCTGGGCAAACCAGTCGGTCTGACGCAGGTGATAGCCCCAGGCGATCAGCGGCAGGACCAAGGCCGCGCAACCTGGATCAACGGCGTTGGTCCAGGCCTGGGCCTCAACCGTCAGGCCATGGGCCCGCAAGGGGCCGGCCAGCCGCTGAAACAGAGGGTCCCAGCTTGAGGCGAACCTGGGCTCATCGGCCGCCGGGGCCAGAATAAGGATATCGGTCATAGCCTTGGGGGTAGAATGCCGCACACGGGTCGGCAAGGCTCACATTGCCTTGATCGCCCGCATCCTTTACTTGCCGCCCTTCGAACCTGTTCCGCGCCCTGCTCTTTCAAAGGCTTGCAGACCTCCATGACCGCACTCTACGACGTCGCCGCCATCGGCAACGCCATCGTCGACGTGATCGCCCAGTGCGACGACGCCTTCCTGGCTCGCGAAGGCCTGGTGAAGGGCTCCATGGCCCTGATCGACGTAGCGCGCGCTTCCACCCTGTATGACGTGATGGCCTCGGGTATCGAGGCCTCCGGCGGTTCGGCGGGCAATACCGTCGCCGGTGTGGCCAGCTTCGGCGGTCGAGCCGCCTTTATCGGCAAGGTCGCCGACGACCAGTTGGGCCGCGTCTTCACCCACGACATGCGCGCCATCGGCGCCACCTTCACCACCCCGCCCCTGGCCGAAGGCCCGGCAACGGCCCAGAGCCTGATCAATGTCACCGCCGACGCCCAGCGCACCATGAGCACCTATCTGGGTGCCTGCGTGGAGCTGACCAGCGCCGACGTCGATCCGGCGATCATCGAGGCGGCGCGCTATTCCTATCTGGAAGGTTATCTGTTCGATCCGCCCGAGGCCCGCCGCGCCTTCGCCAAGGCCGCCGCCCTGGCCCACGGTGCCGGCCGCCAGATCGCCATCACCCTGAGCGACAGCTTCGTCGTCGAGCGTCACCGCGCCGCCCTGCTGGGCTTCGTCGAGACCCAGTGCGACATCGTCTTCGCCAACGCTTCTGAAGTCTGCGCGATGTTCGAGACCGACGATTTCGATGCCGCCGTGAAGGCCCTGTCGGAGCGCGTCACCATCGCCGCCGTCACCCGCAGCGAACACGGCTCGGTCGTGGTCGCAGGCGGTCAGATCCACGAAATCTCGGCCTACCCTGTCGAAAAAGTCGTGGACACGACCGGCGCGGGCGACCAATACGCGGCGGGTTTCCTCTACGGCCTGTCCCAGGGCCGCCCTCTGCCGGTCTGTGGCCAGCTGGGCTCCCTGGCCGCCGCCGAGGTCATCGCCCACTACGGGCCGCGTCCGCAGGTCAATCTGCGGGATCTCGCGACCCAAAACGGCCTGTAAGGAACAACCATGGCCCGCACCGCTGAAGTGGTCCGCGAGACGAAGGAGACCCAGATCCGGGTCTGGATCGATCTCGACGGGACCGGCGTCTCGACGATCTCCACCGGCATTGGTTTTTACGACCATATGCTGGAGAGCTTCGCGCGCCATGGCGGCTTCGACCTGAAGGTCGAGACCAAGGGCGACCTGCACATCGACATGCACCACACGGTGGAAGACACCGGAATCGTGCTGGGCCTGGCCGTTAACAAGGCGCTGGAAGGCTTCAAGGGCATCCGGCGCTTCGGCCACGCCTATATCCCGATGGACGAGACCCTGACGCGCTGCGCCATCGATCTCTCGAACCGGCCCTATCTGATCTGGAAGGTCGATTTCAAGCGACCCAAGGTCGGCGAGATGGACACCGAGCTCTTCAAGGAGTTCCACCACGCCTTCGCCATGAACTGCGGGGCCTGCGTCCATCTGGAGACCCTGTACGGCGACAACACCCACCACGTCGCTGAGAGCGGGTTCAAGGCCCTGGCCCGGGCGCTGCGTCAGGCGGTCGAGATCGACCCCAAGACCGGCGGCCAGGCCCCCTCCACCAAGGGCGTGCTGTAGGAAGCTGATTTCATGCAGACCGTCGCCCTGATCGATTACGGGTCGGGCAACCTGCGCTCGGCCGAGAAAGCCCTGCGTGAGGCGGCCCGCCGCCACGGGATCGCTGCTGACATCGTTGTCACGGCCCAGCCCGACATCGTGGCCGCCGCCGACCGCGTGGTGCTGCCCGGCGTCGGGGCCTTTGCCTCATGCCGAGCGGGCCTGGACGCCTCGGGCGTCTATGAGGCGATGAACCAGGCTGTCCACGGCAAGGGCGCGCCCTTCCTGGGCATCTGCGTCGGCCACCAGCTTCTGGCCACCCGCGGCCTGGAGTTCGGCGTTACGCCGGGCCTGGACTGGATCGCCGGAGAGGTCAGGAAACTTGCACCCAGCGACCCGGCCCTGACCATTCCGCACATGGGCTGGAATGCGATTAAACTGACACGTGATCACCCATTGTTTTCCGGCGTCGCCGACGGCGCCCACATGTACTACGCCAACTCCTTCGCCCTGACGCCGACCGATCCGGCCGATGTCCTGGCGACCACTGACCACGGCGGCCCGTTCACGGCGGCGGTGGTCAAGGACAACGTGGCCGGCGTACAGTTTCACCCCGAGAAATCTCAAGCCGCAGGTCTTTCCCTGCTCGCCAACTTTCTGGAATGGCGCCCATGATCCTCTATCCCGCCATCGACCTGAAGGACGGCCAGTGCGTGCGCCTGCTGCACGGCGACATGGACAAGGCCACGGTCTTCAACAACAGCCCCGCCGACCAGGCCGAGCGCTTTGTGAAGGACGGCTTCTCATGGCTGCACGTCGTTGACCTGAACGGCGCCATTGAGGGCAAGTCGGTCAATACGGCCGCCGTACAGTCGATCCTGGAATCGATCTCGATCCCCGTACAACTGGGCGGCGGCATCCGCACGCTGGAGGGTATCGAGGCCTGGATCGAGGCCGGCGTCAGCCGCGTCATCCTGGGCACCATCGCCGTGCATGATCCCGAACTGGTCAAGAAGGCCGCCCGCCTGTGGCCCGAGCAGATCGCCGTGGCCGTCGATGTGCGCGACGGCAAGGTGGCGATCGACGGCTGGACCGGTCTGTCCGAACTCTCCGCCATCGACCTGTCGCGCCGCTTCGAGGACGCCGGCGTGGCGGCCCTGATCATCACCGACATCAGCCGCGACGGTGCCCTTACGGGCGTGAACGTCGAGGGCGTGGGCGAACTGGCCGACGCGGTTTCGATCCCCGTGATCGCCTCGGGCGGGGTGGCGGCCGTGGCCGACATCGAACGCCTGAAGGCTCGCCAGGGCGTCAAGATCGCCGGAGCCATCCTGGGCCGATCGCTCTATGCCGGAACCATCCAGCCGGCCCAGGCCCTGACGGTGGCGGCCGCCTGATGCTGAAGACCCGGATCATTCCCTGCCTCGACGTGAAGGACGGGCGGGTGGTCAAGGGCGTCAACTTCGTGGCCCTGCGCGACGCCGGCGATCCGGTGGAGCAGGCCCGCGCCTATGACGCGGCCGGGGCCGACGAGCTGATGTTCCTCGACATCACCGCCTCCAGCGAAAAGCGCGGCCTGCTGCTGGATGTGATTTCCCGCACCGCTGAGGTCTGTTTCATGCCGGTCTCGGTCGGTGGCGGCGTGCGCGAGGTGGCCGACATGCGCCGCCTGCTGCTGGCCGGGGCCGACAAGGTCTCGACCAATACGGCCGCTGTCGAAAACCCTGACCTGATCGCCGCCGGGGCCGATGCTTTCGGCGCCCAGTGCATCGTCGTGGCCATCGACGCCAAGCTGCGCGAGGACGGCTCGGGCTGGAACGTCTGGACCTATGGCGGTCGCAAAGACACCGGCCTCGACGTCGTCGACTGGGCGGCCAGGGTGGTGGAACGCGGCGCGGGCGAGATCCTGCTGACCTCGATGGACCGCGACGGCGCCAAGATCGGCTATGACATTCCCCTGCTCAAGGCCGTGACCGGCGCGGTTTCCGTGCCGGTGATCGCCTCGGGCGGGGCCGGCAAGACCGAGCACCTGGTCGAAGCCGCCCGCGACGGCCACGCCGCCGCCGTGCTGGCCGCCTCGATCTTCCACTTCGGCGAAATCAGCATCGGGCAGGCCAAACGGGCCATGGCTGACGCCGGGATCCCCGTGCGCCTGGACGATCTGAAGGGCGCGGCATGAGCAAGCTGTTTGCGACGCTGGAGCGCCTGGCCGCCACGATCGAGACCCGCAAGGGCGGAGATCCGGCCGCGTCCTATACCGCCAAACTGCTGGCCGACCCGAAACTGGCCGCCAAGAAGCTGGGCGAGGAAGCCGTCGAGACGGTGATCGCCGCCGTGGCCCAGGGGCCCGATGAGATCGCCGGCGAGAGCGCCGACCTGCTCTATCACTGGCTGGTCCTGATGGTGGCCTCGGACGTCTCGCTCGACGCGGTGGCCGACAAGCTGGCGGCCCGTGAGGGGACTTCGGGGATCGCCGAGAAGGCTTCGCGCGGCGGCTAAGTTACCTGCTTCCACGCGAGCTTTGCGCGTGTTCCAATCCGGCACCACGCTGGAGTGCAGGATGCATTGTCTGATCGCGGCCCTTGCCGCAGCATCGATTTTGTCGTCGGGCGTCGCGCAGGCGCAGTCACGCGACGATCAATGGGTGCTTCGGCAAGAGACCTGGGATGGCTCTTCAAGAGCGACGGCTGTTTTTTTGAGCTGGAATCAGGCGTCGGTTCTCTTTCGCGCCACCTGCGTTCCGACAACGGGCGAGCTTCTGCTGGAATTCCAGGGCGAAAATGTCGAAGCGCCGGCCTCTGCCTGGAAACAGCCCCTGGCGATGCACATCGGCGGGAGGCGTATCGTGTTCAACACACAGACTGTCGGGAAATCGCTGGTGGGCCGTGTGCGGATGACGTCAGCGATGCGGCGGAACCTTACCAAGGTGACGCACCTTGATCCGGAGGTCGAAATCGTCGCGCCAGATCAGGAATACGGCGTTTGGTTCGTAGGCCAAGCAGAGCCGCTTAGGCGGATAGCCTCGACCTGCGGTCGCTAGGTTTAGCCCCGCCGCTTCAGCGCCACATAGAGCGCGCCCTCGCCGCCATGCCGCTGATCGGCCTGTGACACCCCCGCGATCATCTCGCGCAGGGCCGGAGCCGCCAGCCATTCCGGCGTGCGTTTCTTCAGCACCCCGTGGCCGACCTTGCCCTTGCCGGTGATGACCAGCACGGCGCGGTGGCCGTCGGCATAGGCGCGACGAATGAAGCCCTCCAGGGCTGGCCGGGCCTGATCCTGGTCAAAGCCGTGCAGGTCGAGGCGCGCGCCGATCGGGTCGTGCTCCTTGATCAGCCGACGACGGCGATTGGGTTCGATGTGCTCGGGCGCGGACTTGGGCGTGCGCGCAGGCGCCGGCCTGATCTCCGACGGATCGATCCGCAGCGGCGCGATCGAGGCCAGGTAGGTGGGCTGAACCTTCTCGGCCTTGGGGGCCCTGATCGGCTTGATCTTGACCTTGGCCCGCAGTTTCAGCGGCTTGTCGCCCGGACTGGCCCGGACGGTATCGGCCACCATGCCCCACAGGCGCAGCTCTTCCGGACGGGGCGGCCGCTTCATCGGTCTAGGACTTGGGGATCGGTACGAGGCGGTAGAGGCGCAGCTCGTGGCGCACCCGGCCTGCCTCGGCCCCCGCGACGGCACCCGAGCCCGTATAGAGATCGGCGCGAACCTCGCCCTTGATCGCCCCGCCGACGTCCAGCGCGACGGCCAGACGGCGATAGGCCGGGAAGGCGCCTGCCAGCTTCGGCGCGCTGGCGTCCAGCCAGTAGAGACCACCCATCGCATGACGGCTGGGATCCACGGCGATGGCCCGGCCCGCCGGCAGCGGCACGCCCGCCGCGCCAACAGCTTCCTTGCCGTCGTCCTCCGACAGCTTGAAGAACACATAGCGCGGGTTCAGCCGCATGACCTCATCGGCCTTTGGGCCGCGATTGTCGGCCAGCCAGGCGCGGATGGCATCGCCCGAGGTATTGTTGTCGGCCAGCAGACCCCGGTCGCGCATCGCGGTGGCGATGCCGACGAAGGGTTTGCCATTTGAGCCCGCAAAGGCGGCCCGCACGCGGCGGCCGTCGGGCAGGACCAGAATGCCAGAGCCCTGAATTTGCAGGAAGAACAGCTCTTCGGGCCGCATCCAGGCCAGGGGCTTGTCGAGCGGCGCGGTCTCGATGGCAGCGCGGTCGGGATAGGGCTCGAACTTGCCGCCGGCGACCCGGCCGGTGACCTTCTTGCCTGCGAGACTGGCCTCGAAGGCCCCCAGATCCAGCACCACCAGATCGGCGGGCAGGCCGCGCACCGGGGCGCTGAACTCGGCCGAGCGAGACAGGCGGGCATCATATTGCGGGGCGAAATAGGCGGTCAGGAGGCCCTGGTCGCCCACAGCCTGGGGCCGGAAATTGGCCTCCAGAAACAGACGGGCGGCAGGCTCGTCGCGCTGCGTGCCGCTGCGCGCCAGTTGGCAGACACGCGCCAGGTCGGGGTCTCGCGACACACCGCAGCCCGCGCGGAAAGCCTCCAGCGCAGCCAGGTGGTCCTCGTCAGGCCAACCGGCCAAGGTGGCAAACCCCAGGGTCGGGGCATCCGTCGAAGCGGGCGGCAGTGACGAAACCGGCGGCGGCGGCGCGTTCGGGGCGACTGGCACGGGAGCCGCCGGCGGTGTCTGGGTCGCGCAGCCCGCCAGGGTCAGGGCGGCGAGCGCCGCGATCAGACCAAGGCGCATCAGGCTTCCGCAGCAGCGACGTGGGCCAGGGCCCAGTTGGGGTTGGACGAGGTCAGGTCGCGCTCGAACGTCCACAGCTCGGCGGTGCGGCGATCATCGACCGCCTCGCCCTCGGCGCTGGTCGAACGGGCGCGAACCTCGGCCAGGATGCGCACCACCGCCCGGGCGGTGTCACCGTCGACATTGACCGACTCCAGGTCGACGCGCGGCGGCGTCATGATCTCGATCTTTTCCGTGCGCCCCTCGGCCTCGCGAGCGACCATGGCCGCCTCGAAATTGGCCATGACCTCAGGGGCCAGCAGGGACTGAAGCGTTTCGCGGTCGCCCGTCGCAAAGGCCTTGACGATCATCTCGTAGGCCGCCCGGGCACCGCCCAGAAAGTGGCCGGTGTCGAAGTCGGGCTGGCGCGCCCGCAGGGCGGCGACGCCTTCAAGGCGGGCACCGGCCTCAGCTTCCAGCGGTGCCAGGACCGGCGCGGCGGGCTTGACGGCAAGCGCCGCATCTTCAGGCTGACGCCCCGCCCGACGCCCCAGCGTCGCATAGAGCTGGTAGAGAACGACAGCGGCGATGACCGCAAGAACGAGAATTTGTATGAACACGTGGCTATCCGCGGTTGCTTGGGCAGGCTGGCGCTTTGTCTATATAGGCGAGGCAAGGGCGTTCGTCAGGCGCCCCGGCGTTGCACCCGAGCCGCCCCCGTGTTAGCAGCGCCGCTCTCTCCTGGCGGCTTTTTTAGACGCCGAGTACGGATTTAGTCCTAATGACCGACACAACCGCCGCCCCCGAAGGGATTGCCGACGATAATGCGGCTGCGCAATCGGGTATCCGCATCATCGCCCAGTTCGTGCGCGATTTCTCGTTCGAGAGCCCGCACGCTCCCGACAGCCTGCGCGCCGGCGCGGCCCAGCCGGCCATCGACATGGGCGTTGAGATGAACGCTCGCGGTCGCACTGACGGCCTGTTCGAGGTGGACCTGAAGCTGTCGGCCCGCGCCACGCGCGAAGACCAGCCGGTTTTCCACGTCGAAGTGGTCTATGGCGGCCTGTTCCACATCGGCGGGGTTTCGGAAGAAGACCTGGAGCCGGTGCTGCTGATCGAGTGCCCCCGCTTCCTGTTCCCCTTCGCCCGTCGCCTGATCGCCGACATCACCAGCGAAGGCGGCTTCCCGCCCTTCCTGATCGACCCGATCGACTTCGCCGGCGTCTATGCGGCCCGCAAGGCCCAGGCCGAAGGCCAGGTGATCGGCAACGCTTAAGCGTTCAGTCGATTTTCGAGATTTGAGAAACCCCGGTTGGAAACAGCCGGGGTTTTTCTTTTTGGCGTTTCAATCTGTCATCCCGGCCAAGCGCGAAGCGCGCCGAGCCGGTACCGCCGGAAACGCTGGCGCATGCCGTGGTCCCGGGTCTTCCCCCGGCCTTCGCCGGGGTACGCCCGGGATGACAGTTTGTAGGAACTAAGGCTGCAGCCGATAGCCGCCCATTTCGGTGATCAGAATCTTGGCCACGGTGGGGTCGGGTTCAATCTTCTGGCGCAAGCGATAGACGTGGGTTTCCAGGGTGTGGGTGGTGACCCCGGCGTTATAGCCCCAGACCTCGGTCAGCAGCTCCTCGCGCGACACCGGCTTTGAGCCGGCGCGATAGAGGTATTTGAGGATGTTGGTTTCCTTCTCGGTCAACCGCACCTTCTTCTGCTTCTCGTCGACCAGCAGCTTGGCCGACGGCCGGAACTCATACGGACCGATGCGGAACAGGGCGTCTTCCGAGGCCTCATAGCTGCGCAGCTGGGCGCGGATGCGGGCCAGCAGCACGCCGAAGCGGAAGGGCTTGGTGACATAGTCATTGGCGCCCGATTCCAGGCCCAAGATGGTGTCGGAGTCGCTGGCCGCCGCCGTCAGCATGATGACGGGAGACATCACCCCGTTCTTGCGCATCAACCGGCAGGCCTCGCGGCCGTCCATGTCGGGCAAATCAACATCCAGCAGGACAAGGTCGGGCTTGATCTCGCGCGCCATGCGCACGCCCTCGCCCGCCGTGGCGGCCTCAGCCACCGCGAACTCCTCATGGAGCGCCAGTTGCTCGGCCAGCGCGCCGCGCAGGTCGTCATCATCGTCGATCAGCAGGAGGGTCTTGCGTTGCGCCATGGATGCGAACATGCACCGCTGCGGGGGCCTGCGACAACCCTCGGGCGCGGAGAAGCCGACAATGATCTTCAGGGCTCAGGCTGACGGCCATATCACGCTGGGCGACCGGCTTGTGCGCTGCGCCCTGGGCAAGGCCGGCGTCATCGCCGCCGCCGACAAGCGCGAGGGCGACAACAAAAGCCCCGTCGGCGTCTGGATGATCCGCGAGATCCTCTACAGGCCTGACGTCTACCCCAACGGCCCGACCACCGCCCTGCCCGTTCGCCCCATCGCCCCCGTCGACGGCTGGTGCGACGCCCCGGGCGACCCGGCCTACAACCGCCCCATCAAACTGCCCTACCCCGCCAGCGCCGAGCGCCTGTGGCGCGACGATCACGTCTATGACCTGATCGGCATCCTGGCCCACAACGATGATCCGCCGGTTCCGGGCATGGGCTCGGCGATCTTCCTGCATCTCGCCCGCGAGGACTATTCCGGCACCGAAGGCTGCGTGGCCCTGGCGCGGGCGGACCTGGAAGCGCTGCTGGCGGTGGCCAAGCCGGGGGATGCGGTGGGGATCGCGCCCTAGACCCGGCCTATAGACCGCTCTTGGCCTTCCCATCGATCAGGACCGCCTGCTGCCAGCGGCTCGGGGCCTTGTCGGTGCGGTGGATGCAGCCTGCCCAGCAACAGGGTCGTTTCTTGCCTTCCAGCAACTCTTCGAGGGTTCTCTGGATACGACGCCCGCGTGTTGTCGGCTGTTTGGCGTCCTCGACCCAGCAGATGAATTCATTGCGCCCGAGCGGCGTCAGACGTTCCCAGAGCCCGAGAATGTCCGGATCCGATTGCAGCGCCGACTGCAGATCTTCGGCGACTTCGTGGACTGTTCCTTGGGGAAAGACGTTCATCACGAGGTTTTCCGGCAGCGACGCAGAAGCCTAGCGTCATTTTTTCTCTTGAGGAGGGGAAACGCCCAGGACCGGGGCGCTCCGTCCCCCAAAGATCGCCGAACCCACCCGCACCGAGGTCGCGCCCTGGGCGATGGCAATCTCGAAGTCGTCACTCATGCCCATGGACAGCTTCCCGACGCCATTACGCGCGGCAATCTCGCGCAAGGCGGCGAAATGCGGCGCGGGGTCATCCTCGGCCGGCGGGATGCACATCAAGCCCTCGACCGACAGGCCATAGGGGCCGCGACAGGCGGCAATGAAGGCGTCGGCCTGCGCGGGGGCGATCCCGGCCTTCTGGGGTTCTTCGCCGATATTGACCTGCACATAGAGACCCACCGTCCGCCCCTGGCGCTGGATCTCGTCGGCCAGCACACGGGCCAGCTTTTCGCGGTCGAGGGTTTCGATCACATCGAAAAAGCCGACGGCCTCGCGGGCCTTGTTGGTCTGCAGGGGGCCGATCAGGCGCAGTTCCAGGCCCGCGCGGTGCGGGGTCCAGCGCTCCATCGCCTCCTGCACGCGGTTTTCGCCAAACACGCTCTGGCCAGCGGCCAGAACCGGGGCGATATGGTCCCAGGGCTGGGTCTTCGACACCGCCACCAGGGTGACCGATCCGGCGGGGCGACCCGCCGCCTCTGTTGCGGCGTCAATGCGGGCGCGGATCCTGGCGAGGGCGTCTGACATGCGGGGGTTTTCTTGACGGCTGAAACGGCGCTGGAGGTCCTGTCTAGGACGGCCGCCCTGTGCGCGCCAAGGACGGTGCGTGGAATCGTGCTGCCGGCGCTGCTTTTCTTCACCGATCCGGCGCGGGTGGCCGACCCCGAGGCGGTGGCGATGCGCCTTCCACGCGGGGCTGGGGTGGTGTTTCGCGCCTTTGGCGCCGTTGACGCCGTCGAACAGGGGCTGAGGCTGCGGGCGATCACGACGGCACGCGGGCTGATCCTGCTGGTCGGCGCCGATATTGCCCTGGCCGAGATCATCGGGGCGGACGGCGTTCACCTGCCCGAACGTCTGCGCGATCAGGCTGCGGCCCTGCGTCTCAAGCAGCCCAACCGTCTGATCACGCTGGCGGCCCACAGCCCGGCGGCGGTCGAGGCGGCTAAAGCTCTGGACGTGGATGCGCTGATCGTCTCGCCGGTTTTTGCCAGCAACAGCCCCTCGGCGGGCGCGCCGTTGGGGCTGGAAGGCCTGAGCGCGCTGGTCACGGCCACAGACAAGCCGGTCTACGCCCTGGGCGGACTGCGGCCTGAAACGGTGCAAGGCTTGGAAAACACAGGAATCGTCGGCCTCGCGGCCGTCGAAGCGCTGGCGAGCGAGAACCCTAGAACTTGAAGGCGGTTTCCAGCCGAACGCGCGGCGCCGGTTCGCGGGGCTCGGCCTTGCGGGCAGCCAGGGCAGGATTGTTGTCGCCCAGGGCCACAGCGCCGCCGACGCGGATCGACGGGGTGACCTTGTAGTAGGCACCAGCCTCGACGTCTTTGAGCTGCAAGTCGCGGCCGACAGGCTGGTCGAGGTCAAGCTTCAGGCCCCAGCGACCCTTGTCGGTGTCCCATTGCAGGGTCTTCTTGGCCGACTGCGGGCCAAACTGCACACCCTGCGGGTTGCTGGTGAAGTCGTTCTTCACGGTGAAGTCAGGCGTCACCGAACGGGGCTTGGTCTGGGCGTGCGCAATCGTGGCCGATCCCGTAAGGATCAATGCCGAAGCCGCAGCCATCATGAAACGCGTCGCGACCATCGCTACTCGTGACCTATTCCCAAAACCCCTGCCCGCTCCGTACAGGAACTGGCACCCTGTTGCTGATTAAAGGCTTGTAATGAACGCGGTCAACCGACCTTTGGTCGCAGCCGGCATGGCCAGACCCGATTCAACCGGCGCCTGTGGCGCACCGGTCACGCGATTCCTGTTTTGAGGCGGCGCGGCCATGCTATAGACCGGCTCCCGGCTGCGGGGGCGCGCCAGGGTGCGCGATCGCGCCGGCGAGACATTGGAGCGAGTTACTATGGCGTTTGAGCGTGGGTCGGTGTTGCGCGGCGTCGCCGCTGGCGTACTGGCGCTGTCAGTTCTGGGCGTGTCCGCCTGCGGCAGCACCAAGGGTCCCAAGGTTTTCTCCACCGTCGAGGACGACGGCGGCGGCTTCAATCCCTTCAAGGGCCTGGGCGGTGGCGGTGCAAAGGCGCCGGCCAGCGAGGGCTCGATCGGCGTGAACGGCTATCTGTGGCGCGCGACCCTGGACACGCTGGCCTTCATGCCCCTGGCCTCGGCCGATCCCTACGGCGGCGTGATCGTCACCGACTGGTTTGTGAACCCGGAAAAGCCCGACGAGCGCTTCAAGGCGACCGTCTACATCCTCGACACCCGCCTGCGCGCCGACGGCCTGAACGTCAATGTGTTCAAGCAGGTGAACATGGGCGGAACCTGGACCGACACGGCCACCGCCGACCAGACCGCGACCGACATCGAGAACGCCATCCTGACCCGCGCGCGTCAGCTTCGGCTTTCCAACATCAAATAGGCGTCTCAAGAGCCTTCGCTGCTGGTCGGCGAAGGCCCTGATCCTCGCACTTTCTGCGCGCTCCGGCCGCGAAACCGCTTACTGTCTGGCGGACGCGCCCGAAACGTTTTCGAGTTGGGGCGCGTTCGGGCGGCGAGACCGCACGCACTTTCGCCTGATGCGCCCTCCGGGGCGCTTTCGCACATCAAGACACTGGTTTTTCGATGGCCCGCTACAATCCCAAAGACACCGAGCCCAAATGGCGCAGCGCCTGGGACAAGGCCGACGTCTTCAAGACGGCGGAGATCACTGACGGCCGTCCAAAATACTATGTGCTCGAGATGTTCCCGTATCCGTCGGGCCGCATCCACATGGGCCATGTGCGCAACTACGCCATGGGCGACGTCGTGGCCCGCTACAAGCGCGCCCAGGGCTTTTCGGTGCTGCACCCGATGGGCTGGGACGCGTTCGGCATGCCGGCCGAAAACGCGGCCATGGAGCGCGGCGTCCACCCCAAGGGCTGGACCTATGACAACATCGCCGCCATGCGCGAGCAGCTGAAGGCCCTGGGCCTGTCGATCGACTGGTCGCGCGAGTTCGCCACCTGTGACCCGGAATATTACGGCAAGCAGCAGGCCTGGTTCCTGAAGCTGCTGGATCGCGGTCTGGTCTATCGCAAGGAAGCCTCGGTCAACTGGGACCCGGTCGACATGACCGTCCTGGCCAACGAGCAGGTCATCGACGGCAAGGGCTGGCGCTCGGGCGCCCCGGTCGAGAAGCGCAAGCTGACCCAGTGGTTCCTGCGCATCACCGACTATGCCGACGCCCTGATCGATGGCCTCAAGACCCTGGATCGCTGGCCTGAAAAAGTCCGCATCATGCAGGAGAACTGGATCGGCCGGTCCAAGGGCCTGCGCTTCACGTTCAAGTTTGACGGTGCCGCGCCCGCTGGCCATGACGCTGGCTTGGAAGTCTACACCACCCGTCCCGACACCCTGTTCGGGGCCAGTTTCGTGGGGATCGCGCCCGAACATCCGCTGGCCGAGCAGCTGGCGGCGGGCAATCCCGAGCTGCAGGCCTTCATCGCCGAATGCCGCAAGGGCGGCACCTCGGAAGCCGATATCGAGGGCGCCGAGAAGCTGGGTCGCGACACCGGTCTGCGCGTCGTCCACCCTCTGGACCCCACGATCACCCTGCCCGTCTGGATCGCCAACTTCATCCTGATGGACTACGGCACGGGCGCGATCTTCGCCTGCCCGGCCCATGACCAGCGCGACCTGGACTTTGCCCGCAAGTACGACCTGCCGGTTCTGCCTGTGGTTTTGCCGCCCGGCGAGGACCCGGCGAGCTTCGAGATCGGCAAGGAGGCTTATGTCGGCCCCGGCTCTATCTTCAAATCCCAGTTCCTGGACGGGATGGACATCGAGACTGCCAAATCCGAGGCGATCGCCCGCATCGAAGCCCAGGACCAGGGCCAGGGCGCAACGGTCTATCGCCTGCGCGACTGGGGCGTTTCGCGCCAGCGCTACTGGGGTTGCCCGATCCCGATCATCCACTGCCCTTCGTGCGGCCCTGTGCCGGTGCCGCAAGACCAGTTGCCGGTGGTGCTGCCCGACGACGTCACCTTCGAGGCCGACAAGCCGGGCAATCCGCTGGTGCGGCACCCGACCTGGAAGCACACCACCTGCCCGTCGTGCGGCGGCGCTGCCGAGCGCGAAACCGATACGCTCGACACCTTCATGGACAGCAGCTGGTACTTCGCCCGCTTCGCCAATCCCGACGCGGCCGAATGCATCGATAAGGCCGCCGCCGACCACTGGATGCCGGTGGACCAGTATATCGGCGGCGTCGAGCACGCGATCCTGCACCTGCTCTATGCCCGCTTCATCACGAAGGCGCTGAAGGACGAGGGCCTGCTGTCGGTCGAAGAGCCGTTCGCGGGCCTGTTCACCCAGGGCATGGTCACGCACGAGGCCTACAAGACCATGGCCGGCGAGTGGGTCGAACCCTCCGACGTCGTCATCACGGCCGAAGGCAATAGCCGCACCGCAAAGCATGCGACGACCGGTGAGCCGATCACCATCGGCGACATCGAGAAGATGTCGAAGTCGAAGAAGAACGTCGTCGCCCCCGAGGACATCTTCGAGGCCTATGGCGTCGATGCCGCGCGCCTGTTCGTGATGAGCGACAGCCCGCCCGAACGCGACGTGCAGTGGACCAACAGCGGCGTTGAAGGCTCCTGGCGCTTCACCCACCGGCTGTGGAACGAGTTCGACAGCCAGCCGGCCGGCGACTTCACCCATGACGAGGCTGACGAAACCGCCGTGGCTCTGCGCAAGTCGGCCCACAAGCTGATCGGCTTCGTTACCGACAGCATCGAGGGCTTCCGCTTCAACAGCGGCGTGGCGCGCCTGTACGAGTTCCTGAACGCCCTGAAGGCGGCGCCTGCTGAAGGAGCCTCGCAAGGCGTCCTGGCGGCCCGCAAGGAGGCCCTGCACATCCTGGCGCGCCTGGTGGCCCCGTTCACGCCTCACCTGGCCGAGGAGGCCTGGGCCAGCCTGGGCGGCGAAGGCATGGTGGTCGACGCGCCCTGGCCCAAGGCTGACCCTGCCCTGGCCGCCGACGACGAGCGCGTGCTGCCGATCCAGATCAACGGCAAGCGCCGCGGCGAGATCAAAGTTAAGGCGGGTCTCGCCGAAGCCGAGGTCGAGAAGATCGCGCTAGCCGATCTCGCTGTTCTGGCCCACCTTGAGGGGGTCACGGTCCGCAAGGTGATCGTGGTCAAGGACCGTATCGTCAACATCGTGGCCAACTGACCGATGAACCGCATTCTCCTGACCGGCGCTCTGGCCCTGACCACCCTGGCGGTGTCCGCCTGCGGGTTCACGCCCCTGTACGGGACCTCCGGGGTCACGCCCGGCCTGGCGGCGATCGAGACGGTGGCTCCGGCCGGTCGGGCCGGCTTCCTGCTGCGCGAGCAACTGGACGACGCCCTGGCGCGCAACGTCAATGTTGCGGCCTCGCATCGCCTGACCCTGACGGTCGACGAGAAGCGCTATGCCCGCGGCGTGCGGGTCGACAACGTGGCCAACCGCTATGAGCTGCGCCTGAAGGTGAAATGGAAGCTGGCTGACGCCCGCACCGGCGCCGAGGTCCGCAAGGGCGAGACCGAAGCCGCAGTGACCTACGACTCGGCCGACCAGCCCTATGCCGCCATCGCCGCCCAGAACGACGGCCAGGAGCGAGCCGCCACCGAGGTGGCCCGCAAGATCCAGCTCGATCTGGCCACCTGGCTGGCGGGCAAGGCCCCGGCCTGACCCCGTGATCCTGTCCAAGCGGCCGGATGTCGAACGCTTCCTGAAGGATCCGGCCCCGGAGATCCGGGCCGTGGTGATCTATGGCAAGGATCGCGGCGTGGTGCGCGACCGGGCCGACCAGCTGGCCAAGAAGCTGTTTGCAAGGCCCGATGATCCCTTCGACACCGCCCAGCTGACCGAGAGTGACGTCGAGTCCAGCCCCGGCAAGCTGGAAGAAGAGCTTTCGGCCCTGTCGATGATGGGCGGCCGGCGCCTGGTGCGTCTGCGCCTGACCGGCGAAAAGGCCGGGCCGGACAAGGCCACGGCCGAGGCCCTGACCCGTCATGTCGAGGGCCAGCTCAATCCGGACGCCTTCTTCATCGTCGAGGCCGGGGCGCTGGGCCGCGAGTCGACCCTGCGCAAGGTCGGCGAGAAGGCCGGCGGCTGCGCCGTCATCCCCTGCTACGAAGACGAGGCCGGCGACATGGCGCGTCTGGCCCGCGAGACCCTGGCCCGAGACAAGGTCAGTCTCAACAGCGAGGCCCTCGATCTCTTTGTTTCACGCCTGCCCAAGGAACGCGGCGTGGCGCGGATGGAGATCGAACGCCTGGCCCTGTTCCTGGGCCCGGGCAGCGGCGTTAACGCCACAGCGGCCGACCTGACCGACTTCCTGGGCGTTGAGCCCGAGGCCTCGCTCAGCGACGCCGCAGCCGACGCCTTCGGGGGTCGCCTGGGTCCTGCCCAGGCCGGCCTGCGCCGCGCGGCGGCGGAAGGCGAAGGCGGACCGGCTGCCGTGCGGGCCATGGGCTATTATCTGGGTCGCCTGCGCCGCACACTGACCCTGCACAAGAACGGCATCGATCTGGCTCAGGCCGCCAAGGCCTCGGGCGTGTTCTGGAAACAGGAGCGCGAGTTCCTGCGTCAGGCGCGGGCCTGGACGCTGGAGACCCTGCTCGACATCCAGGGCGAGATTCTCAACGCCGACCGGGCCTGCAAGACGTCTGGGTCGCCCGACCAGCTGATCTCCGAGCGACTGGCCCTGATGATCGCCGGCCGAGCGCGGCGGTTGGGCCTGTAGGCCCAAAATCAGCCCTTTGCTCGCCTGTGGACAGCTTTTGAAAAGCTCTTACAGCACAGCGCTTTGCAGCAGAAATCGCGAAAATTGACCTCGCCTCACGAAAACGGCGCCTCCCGGAGTACGGTGAGGCGCCGCTCTGTGCGCGACAGACGAGGCTGAAAAAGCGTGAAATCACACCTTCCAAAGCCGCAATCAGTGCATTCGATCAGACCCCGCGCGTCAGGCGATTGCAGAGGTCATCCAGTTGCTCGAGTGTCGAATAGCTGATGGTCAACTGACCCGCATTGCCGCGGTGGTCGATGGTCACCTCCAGGCCAAGCACCGACGACAGGTCGGACTCCAGCGCCTGGGTGTCGGTGTCCTTGACGCGAGCCGGACGGCCACCCTTGTTGCGCGCCGGGCGAGCGTCGGGGGTTTTGCGGGCCAGGGCTTCGGTGTCGCGCACCGACAGACCCTTGCCGATGATCTCGCGGGCCAGGGCGGCGGGATCCTGGGCGGCGGCAATGGCACGGGCATGACCGGCAGTCAGTTCGCCGCTGACCAGGTGTTGCTGCACCTCGTCAGGTAGGG
The DNA here is from genome assembly GCF_058681425.1 of Caulobacter sp. AVps18. Lineage (NCBI taxonomy): Bacteria > Pseudomonadati > Pseudomonadota > Alphaproteobacteria > Caulobacterales > Caulobacteraceae > Caulobacter > Caulobacter sp. AVps18. The sequence continues at coordinate 1,153,280 of NZ_CM178737.1, read as the reverse complement.
CCAGCAGACGCAGGGTGTTGGCCACGTGGCTGCGGCTCTTGCCGATGGTCTGGGCGATGTTGTCCTGAGTGCGATCAAACTTGTCCATCAGCACGCGATAGGACAGCGCCTCTTCCAGGATGTTGAGGTCTGATCGCTGGACGTTTTCGATGATGCCGATTTCCAGCACCGCCAGGTCGTCCAACTCACGTACCAGGATCGGCACGCTGCGCAGGCCCGCCCGCTGGGCTGCTCGCCAGCGCCGCTCGCCCGCGACGATCTGATATTCACCGGCCGCGCCGGGCGCAGGGCGCACCAGGATGGGCTGCAGGATGCCCTTCTCGCGGATCGAGTCTGACAGCTCGACAAGGTCTTCCTCGCGGAAGGTGCGGCGGGGCTGGTCGGGATTGCGGCGCAGCAACTCGATCGGCGCCTCATTGGCCCCGCCCAGGCGTTCGCCCGGCGCCTGGGCCGGCGCGGACTCGACCTCGCCCAGCAGGGCGGACAGACCGCGACCCAAACCCCTACGCCCTTCGGCCATACCCGGCTCTCCCACCACAACGGACTCCATCTTCAACGCGTATCGACTTCTTGGTTTGGCTTAGGAACGTCAGGCAGCCTGGGCCAGACGGGCGCGCTCGCGGCTGATCACCTCGCGCGCCAGCTTCAGATAGGCCTGGCTGCCGGCGCATTTCAGGTCATAAAGCAGCACTGGCTTTCCGAACGACGGGGCCTCGGACACCCGCACATTGCGCGGGATCACCGCGTCATAGACCTTGTCGCCGAAGTGGGCCCGCACGTCCTTGGCCACCTGCTCCGACAGGCTGTTGCGCTTGTCGTACATGGTCAGGACCACGCCCTGGATCTCCAGGCGCGGATTGAGGCTGCCGCGCACCCGCTCGATGGTGCGGATCAGCTGGGTCAGGCCCTCCAGCGCAAAAAACTCGCACTGCAGTGGCACGAACACCGCGTCTGCAGCGGTCATGGCGTTGACGGTCAGGACGTTCAGCGACGGCGGGCAGTCGATCAGCACATAGGTGTAGCTGCCATTGGTACGCAGCGGCTCCAGAGCGTCCTGCAGACGGTAGGACCGGCGCGCGGTCTGACCCAGTTCGAGCTCCACACCCGACAGGTCGGCGTCGGCCGGTATGACGTCCAGACCCGGCAGGCTGGTGGCCACGGCGGCATCGGCGACCGGGGCTTCGCCCATCAGCACATCATAGAGCGTGGTGCGGCGCTGCTGGCGGGTGATGCCCAGGCCGGTGGAGCAGTTGCCCTGCGGGTCGGCGTCGATAAGCAGAACCCGCTCGCCGCAGGCGGCAAGGGCCGTGCCCAGATTGATCGCGGTCGTGGTCTTGCCCACCCCGCCCTTCTGGTTGGCGACAGCGAGAACGCGAAGCGGCTGAACGGGTTTAACGGACACGGGACAGCCCTTTGACTTGAACGATGCGACCACGGGGATCGCTCTGACTAGGTCGGAGTTCGGCGTCGAATTTCCAAGCGTCGCGAGCTTCGGAAAGCTCGATTGCGACATCCTGCCCCTTCAGGAACAGGCCCAGAGCACCGCGCTGCAGATAGGGCGCGGAAAAGCCCAGCAGCCTGGTCATCGGTGCGCAGGCCCTGGCGGTGACCACCTCGACCTTGAGATTCAGCTCTTCGGCCCGGGCATTGTGAACCTGGGCCGGCAACGCCAGCGCCGAGCACACCGCCGAAAGGAACCGACAACGCTTGGCCATGCTCTCAACGAGGTGAACCTTGGCGCCCGGCGTGTCTTTCAGAAGTATGGCCAGGACGATGCCGGGCAGACCGGCCCCTGCCCCCAGATCAGCCCAGACCCTGGCCTCCGGTGCCAAGGCCAGCAGCTGCGAGCTGTCGAGCACGTGGCGCGTCCAGTAGGTGGCGATGGTGGCGGGGCCGACCAGGTTCATCACCGCATTCCATTCGGCCAGCAGGTCCTGATAGCGGGCCAGGTCAGCCAACTGGCTGTCGCTGACCCCAGTCAGGGCCTGATAGCCGGCGGCGTCGAGCACGGGTTCGGCGGAAGTCGGGGTTTCAAGCATCAGTTCAGGCTGCATGGCGACGCACGTGGGCAAGAAGAGCCGTCAGGGCACCCGGGGTCACGCCTTCGATGCGGGCCGCCTGGCCCAGGGTCAGGGGCCGGACGCGGATCAGCTTCTCACGCACCTCATTGGAAAGACTGCCGATGTCGCGATAATCCAGATCGGCCGGCAGACGAAGATCCTCGTCGCGGCGCAGGGATTCGGCATCGGCGCGCTGCCGATCCAGATAGCCGGCATAGGCGGCCTCGATCTCGATCTGCTCGCGCACGGCAGTGTTCCACGTGGAAACCTCGGGCCACACCTCAGCCAGTCGATCCAGGGTCACGTCGGGATAGGCCAGCATGGCGAAGACGTCGCGACGCTGACCGTCAGCATTGACCTTGAACCCGGCGCGAATGGCTTCAGGCGGGGTCAGGCTGACCGAGCGGGCAAAGGCGCGCGCCTCATCCAGCCTGGCCTTCTTTGCGCCCCAGGCCTCGGCGCGAGCGGACCCAACAACGCCCAGGACGATGCCGCGATCCGTCAGCCTCTGGTCGGCATTGTCGGCCCGCAGGGTGAGGCGAAACTCGGCCCGGCTGGTGAACATGCGATAGGGCTCGGTGACGCCACGGGTGACGAGGTCGTCGATCATCACCCCGATATAGGCCTCGTCCCGCGCAAACGTCGCCGGCTCCCGACCCTGCGCCGCCAGCGCGGCGTTCAGACCCGCCACCAAGCCCTGGGCTCCAGCCTCTTCATAGCCGGTGGTGCCGTTGATCTGGCCGGCCAGGTAAAGACCCGGCAGGCGCTTGGTCTCCAGCGTGGCATAGAGCTCCCGCGGATCGACATAGTCATATTCGATGGCGTAACCGAAGCGCTTGACCTCGACCTGCTCCAGCCCCGGAATGGTACGCAGGAACATCAGCTGGGTCTCTTCGGAGACCGAGGTCGAGATGCCGTTCGGATAGACGGTGGTGTCGTCCAGACCTTCCGGCTCCAGGAACACCTGGTGGCTGGTCTTGTCGGCGAAACGCACGACCTTGTCCTCGATCGAAGGGCAGTAGCGCGGACCGATCCCCGTGGCGCGGCCGCCATAGACGGCCGACTCGCCGAGACGATCAGCAATGATCTGGTGGGTCTGCGCGGTCGTATAGGTGATGCCGCACTGGATCTGCGGCACCTCGATCTTGTCGGTCAGGAACGAGAACGGCACGGGTTCTTCGTCGGCCGCCTGCATCTCCAGACGGTCCCAGGCGATGGTCGCGCCATCCAGCCGGGCCGGCGTGCCGGTCTTCAGACGCCCCATGTGGAAGTCGAGACCATAGAGCCGATCAGACAGGCCTATGGACGGTGCATCGCCAACACGGCCTGCCGGGGTCCGGGTCTCGCCCAGATGGATCAGGCCCTTCAGAAAGGTGCCGGTGGTCAGAACCACTCGCCCGGCGCGGTACGAGATCCCTGCCCCATCGATTACACCGGCCACCGCACCATCTTCGACGATCAGGTCCTCGGCCGCCGCCGCGATGATGTCGAGGTTACACGTGGCGTTCAGCTCGGCCTGCATCGCCTCGCGATAGAGCTTGCGGTCGATCTGCGAGCGCGGCCCGCGCACGGCGGGGCCCTTGGAGCGGTTCAGCATCCGGTACTGAATGCCGGCCTTGTCGGCCATGCGGCCCATCACCCCGTCCAGCGCGTCGATCTCGCGGACCAGGTGGCCCTTGCCCAGGCCGCCGATGGCCGGATTGCAGGACATCTCGCCAATGGTGTCCAGCTTGTGGGTCAGCAGCAAGGTGCGACCACCCGCACGCGCAGCGGCGCTGGCCGCCTCGCAGCCGGCGTGGCCGCCGCCGATGACAATGACATCCCAGATTTTGGACAAGGTAGGCGCCTCAATGCGAACGCCCCCGGGTCTGGCGGGGGCGCTGACCTCTCCTATACGCCGTCCGACTAAAAAGGTCGACGTGACTCCGGGAGGTTTCACGTGAAACACCGGTGAGCGGTGCTGTGATCAATATGTGGATAAGCCAGAAGAGAGCCCCAGAGTCACTCAACGACATCCGCCACTGAAGTGAGCCGCGATCGACACAGGCCATACCTTGTGTGACGGGGCTCCTGCGTCGTCACTACTTCCCTATACAGAAGCTCGAGAAGACCTTCTCCAGCACATCCTCCGGATCGATCCGCCCGGTGATCTTGGCTAGGGCACGCGCCGCCAGCCGTACATCCTCCGCCGCCAGCTCGACCTCAAAGCCCACATCGGAAAGCGCCCGCCCCAGAAAGCCCCTCGCCTCGCGCAATCGTTCAGCGTGGCGGAGCCGCGTGGCCGCCGGAAACTCCGAGCCCGACAAGGCGGCAGTCACGTGGAGCGTCAGGGCCTGGCGCAGCTGGGTGACCGCTTCGGGAGACCGCGCCGTGACCCTCTGCACAGCCAGGCCACGACCCTCCAGACGATCAGTGACCGCCCGGATCTCGGCCTCGTCGCCGATATCGGTTTTGTTGATAATGGCCCAGTCGCCGGGCGCAACCACAGCCCCACCCGCATCCTCCGACTGTTTCACGTGAAACCCGTCGATGACCCAGAGGCGCAGGTCAGCGTCCTGAGCCCAGGCACGAGCACGACGGACACCCTCGGCCTCAATATCGTCGAGCGTCTCGCGCAGGCCGGCGGTGTCGGCGAGCAGCACGCGATAGCCACCCAGCACCAGAGGCACTTCAATGATGTCGCGCGTGGTGCCCGGTGTATCGGTGACGATGGCCGCGTCACGCTCGGACAGAGCGTTGAGCAGGGTGCTCTTGCCGGCGTTGGGCACGCCGACCAAGGCGATACGATAGCCATCGCGCACGCGGCGTCCGCGGGCCACATCAGCCAGGGCCGCATCGATCTCGGACGCCAGGACCTCCAGCCCCGGCCGGGCACGGGCGGCGACCTCCTCGGGTAGATCCTCATCGGGAAAATCGACCGCCGCTTCCAGCATGGCCAGGGCATGGACCAGGATCTCGCGCCAGCGATCGTAGCGATCACTCAGGGCGCCGCCCAGTTGGCCCAGGGCCTGCCGCCGCTGCCCTTCGGTTTCGGCGTCGATCAGGTCCCCCACGCCTTCGGCCTGGGCCAGATCCAGCTTGCCGTTCTCGAAGGCCCGCCGGGTGAACTCGCCGGGCTCGGCCAGTCGCAGGCCCAGTTCGGCCAGGGCTTGCAGCAAGGCCTCCACCACGGCTCGACCGCCATGCACGTGGAACTCGGCGGCGTCTTCCCCGGTATAGCTGGCAGGACCCTGGAAGAAGAGCACCAACGCCTCGTCCAGCTCTACGCCGTCATGCCGCAGGCGACGCAGGCCGGCCATACGCGGCGGCGGAACCATACCGGCCAAGGCGGCGACAGCCTCGCGCGTACCAGGGCCCGAAACCCGAACGACAGCCACTGCGGCTCGCCCGGCCGCCGTGGCCAGAGCGAAGATCGTCGGGATCATCAGTCGCGCTTGCCTACGGCCGCGCCCGCCGCTGCCGTCATCAGCTTGCGGAACTGGTCCTGGGCGCCTGCCCCAAAGGCCATCCAGTTTTTCATCAGCTCTTCGGGTGCCAGCATGGCGATATTGTTGTCCATGCGCGCCTGCATTTCCTTGACCAGGTGGTCATTGAGCGGCGTCACGTCGGGCAGGCCCAGGAAGGCGCGCGCCTCCACAGGCGTGCAGTCGATCTCGATGGTCATCTTCATGGCGGTTCCCTCAGGTCAGGGCACGATATTGTTATGGGCCAGGCCCGACGCGGCACGTTAGAGCGCTTTGGTCGAAAGTCACATCGACCAGCACAGACGGAGAGCCCCCGATGAGCGAGACCCTCACCATCACCACGCCCGACGGCGCCTTTTCAGCCTATGTGGCGCGACCTCAGGCAGCGGGCGAAGCCCCGGCCGTGGTCGTGATCCAGGAAATCTTCGGCGTCAACAAGGTGATGCGCGACATCTGCGACGGGCTGGCAGCCCAGGGCTTCGTCGCTGTCTGCCCAGACCTGTTCTGGCGGATCGAACCCGGCATCGACATCACCGACCAGTCGGAAGCCGAATGGAAGCGGGCCTTCGAGCTGTTCAACGCCTTCGACGTTGACGCCGGCGTCAGCGACATCGCCGCCACCATCGCGGCCGTGCGTCAGCTAAACGGCGTGTCAGGCAAGGTCGGAGCCGTGGGTTACTGCCTTGGCGGCCTGCTGGCCTTTCTCACCGCCACCCGGACCGACGCCGATGCCAGCATCTCCTACTATGGCGTGGGCCTGGAAAAGCACGTGGGCGAAGCCGACAAGCTGGCGCGGCCCCTGCTGATGCATATCGCCGAAAAGGACCAGTTCGTGCCGCCCGAGGCGCAGCAGGTGATCCTGGCAGCCCTGAAGGATCATCCGCAGATCGCGATCCATCTCTATGCCGACCGCGACCACGCGTTTGCACGGGAAGGCGGCGCACATTTCGATGCCGCCGACGCGGCCAAGGCCAACGGCCGCAGCCTGGCCTTCTTCAAGACCCATCTGGCCTGACCCAATGCTGGCCATTCAAGCTGTCAAGGCGGGCGGCCCCGAGGTGCTCGAGGTCGTCGATATCCCCCTGCCCTCGCCGGGTCCCGGTCAGATTCTGGTTCGGCACCACGCGGTGGGCCTGAACTTCATCGACACCTATCACCGCTCCGGCCTTTATCCCCTGAAGATGCCGGCTGTGCTGGGCCTGGAAGCCTCGGGCGTTGTCGAGGCCCTGGGTGAGGGCGTCACCCGTTTCGCCCTGGGTGACCGCGTCGCCTATAACGGCACGATGGGGGCCTATGCGGAGGCGGCCGTGGTGCCGGCAGATCGCGCCGTGAAGGTTCCCGATGCCGTCAGCCTGGAGACGGCTGCGGCCGTGCTGCTCAAGGGCATGACGGCCGAGTTCCTGGTCCGGCGATGTTTCCACGTGAAACCTGGCGACATCGTTCTGGTCCATGCAGCGGCCGGCGGCGTGGGCCAGATCCTGGTGCAGTGGTGCAAGGCGCTCGGTGGCACCGTGATCGCCACGGTCGGGACGGAGGCCAAGGCCGCCATAGCCCGCGACCTCGGCGCAGATCATGTGGTCCTGTACGACACAGAAGATGTCGCGGCGCGGGTGGCCCAGATCACAAACGGTCAGGGCGTGGCCGTGGTCTATGACGGGGTCGGGAAGGACACCTTTGTCGCCAGCCTCAAGAGCCTGGCCCGGCGTGGCGTTCTGGCCACCTTCGGCAATGCTTCAGGGCCGGTCCCAGCGTTCTCGCCGCTCGAACTGGCGGGCAAGTCCCTGTTTGTCACCCGCCCTCGCCTGTTCGACTACATCGTTACAACGCAGGAACTGGACGAAAGCGCCCAGGCCCTGTTCGCGGTGCTGGCGTCCGGCGCGGTCAAGATCGACATAGGCCAGACCTTCCCCCTGGCTGAAGCCAAGGCAGCGCATGAAGCTCTGGAGGGTCGCCAGACTACCGGGGCCACCTTGCTGATCCCGTAGGAGCCGTACCGGCCAGACCCTACAAAAAAGCCCCGGGTCATCCCCGGGGCTTTTCCGTATGGCCGTGAGTCCGGCTAGACTCAGGTGTTCATCGACTGGAAGAAATCGCCGTTGGTCTTGGACTGGCGCATCTTCTCGAGCAGGAACTCGATGGCGTCCGAAGCGCCCATCGGGTTGAGGATACGGCGCAGCACATAGGTCTTCTGCAGCTGGTCGCGCGGGGTGATCAGCTCTTCCTTGCGGGTGCCGGACTTCAGCACGTCGATGGCCGGGAAGATGCGCTTGTCGGCAACCTTGCGGTCCAGGATGATTTCCGAGTTACCGGTGCCCTTGAACTCTTCGAAGATCACTTCGTCCATGCGGCTGCCGGTATCGATCAGAGCAGTGGCGATGATGGTCAGCGAACCGCCCTCCTCCACATTGCGCGCCGCGCCGAAGAAGCGCTTGGGGCGCTGCAGGGCGTTGGCGTCGACACCGCCGGTCAGCACCTTGCCCGACGACGGGACCGTGGTGTTGTAGGCGCGGCCCAGACGGGTGACCGAGTCCAGCAGGATGACGACGTCGCGCTTGTGCTCGACCAGACGCTTGGCCTTCTCGATGACCATCTCGGCCACCTGCACGTGGCGGGTCGCGGGCTCGTCGAAGGTCGAGGCGATCACCTCGCCCTTCACGGTGCGCTGCATGTCGGTGACTTCTTCCGGACGCTCGTCGATCAGCAGGACGATCAGGTAGATTTCCGGATGGTTGGTCTCGATCGACTTGGCAATGTTCTGCAGCATGACAGTCTTACCCACGCGAGGCGGGGCGACGATCAGGCAGCGTTGGCCCTTGCCGAGCGGAGCGACGATGTCGATGATCCGGCCCGAGCGATCCTTCACGGTCGGATCGGGCAGTTCCATGTTCAGGCGCTCTTCGGGATAGAGCGGCGTCAGGTTGTCGAAGTGGATCTTGTGCTTGACGTTGTCGGGGGCCTCGAAATTGATCTTGGCCACGCCGGTCAGGGCGAAGTAGCGCTCGCCTTCGCGCGGTGAGCGGATAGCCCCGTCCACGGTGTCGCCGGTGCGCAGGCCATACTTGCGGATCTGCGAGGGCGAGACATAGATATCGTCCGGACCCGGCAGATAGTTGGCTTCCGGCGAGCGCAGGAAGCCAAAGCCGTCCTGCAGCACTTCCATGGTGCCCGAGCCCGAGATCTCCACGCCTTCTTCGGCGAGGGTCTTGAGGATCGCGAACATCATGTCCTGCTTGCGCATGGAGTTGGCGTTCTCGACCTCAAAGGTCTCGGCGAAGGCCAGCAGGTCAGCCGGGGATTTCTCCTTCAGCTCCTGCAGCGACATGGTCTTCAGGCCCAGGGCCGCGACGGCGTCGGCGATGCCGGTGTCTTCAGCGTCGCCGTTGTCCTCGGCGTCACGAGCGCCGGGAGCCTCGGCAGGGGTGGTGGTGTCGATGACGGTTTCCAGGTCGGTGGAAACTTCGTTTTCGGTGTCTTCGGTCATGAGCAGACTCAAGGGTGGGCGCGGACCGCGAGACGCAGATCCGGCCGGAAGGATTTCAATTCTCGCGCCGCATCGAAGACACGGCGAGCGCGCCAGGGAACGACGGCGCGGATCGTTTGGGGAACGGACCTTCGAGGCCTTGGCCTCGGGGGGCGCGCCAGGACGGGCGCCGGTCCGTGAAGGAGGTCAGGCCAGACGCGCGGCGTCAGACCCTGTGGGATGGGAACCACATGCGGGGGAGTGGGTCAAGCGCAACGCTGGCCCGAGCCCCAGAACTAGCCGTTCAGGAACTTGGTGGTCACCGAGATCACGATGATGATGGCCGCAATGAAGGGCAGTTCGTTGGTCATCCGCCAGAACTTTTCCGGGCGGGTGTTCTGGTCGTTGGCGAACTTGCGACGCGCCCTGGCCATGAACCCGTGCCAGGCGAACAGGAACACCAGCGCCGTGATCTTGGTGAGCATCCAGGGCTTGAGCAGGAAGTCCCAGCCGCGAATGGCACCGTCGGCCATGACCAGCGCCAGGCCAAAGACCAGGGCCAGGATCATGGCTGGATTGATGATGATCCGCAGGATGCGCAGTTCCGCCAACTTGAACACGGCGTCCATCTTCGAGCCTGGCTCGGCGCTCATGTGATAGACGAAGATGCGCGGCAGCATCAGCATCCCCGCCATCCAGGCGATCACGGCCAGGATGTGCAGGCCCCGGATCAGATTGAAGTTCTGGACCAGAAAGTCGGTCACATCCGGGCTCCGGCCTTGTTGGGGCATTGGCTGCGGTCGCCGCCGCAACGCCAGGCGCAGGCGGTGGTAAGCCTGTCGGCCGCCGCGAGGGCTCCAGTGACCATGCCGCCCAGATCAGCGATGAAGCCCGGCGTCACGCCCAGGGCCGGAACCCTTACATAGGCCGGGCAGCCATGCTCGACCGCCAGTTCGCGGTATTCATGATCCAACTCGACCAGGGTCTCGATATGTTCGGAAACGAAGGCGATGGGCGTAACCACCAAGGCCAGACCCGCCTCACTGGCGGCGCGGATCTCGTCGTCTGTCGAGGGTCCGATCCATTTCAGCGGACCCACCCGGCTTTGATAGGTGACTCGCCAGTCCCAGCCCTCGCCCAGCCTGGCGGCGACAGCGGCGGCCGTGGCCTCGATCTGGGTCTGGTAGGGATCGCCGCCCTCAATGACCTTTTCCGGCAAGCCGTGGGCCGAGAACAGCAGGCGCGCCGGACCAGGACGACCGGCAGCCTCATAGGCCTTGGCGATCAGATCGGCATGGGCCTGGATCAGCCCGTCGGCCGTCGGATAGCAACACACGGTCGAGACCCGACCGGGTCCCTTATAGGCCTTGCTCCATGCCTTGACGGATGAGCCGGTCGTGGTGGTCGAGAACTGCGGATACAGCGGCAGCAGCACCACCTCGTCAGGCGCAAACGCCTTGACGGCCCTGGCGGTCTCGTCGGTCAGGGGCTTCCAGTAGCGCATGGCGATGAAGCAACGCACCTCGTCACCGGGCAGGCGCTGAGCCAGATCGGCTTCCAGAGCCGTGGCCTGTTTTTGCGTTTCCGGCAGTAGCGGCGAGCCACCGCCCATGATCGCATAGTTGGCCTTGGCGCTCTTTTCGCGGGTGGTCGAGATCAGGGCCGCGATCGGATAACGGATGATCGCCGGGGCACCGATGATCGCCTTGTCGCGAAACAGGTTGAACAGGAACGGCCGAACCGCGTCCGGACCATCGGGGCCGCCCAGATTGAACAGGACGACAGCGATCTTTTTCCCGCTCATTTGCCGGTAACCCGCGCCAGAACCTGCTCGACATGAGCGATGGGGGTGTCAGGCAGAATGCCGTGGCCCAGATTGAAGATATAAGGGCCCTGCCCCCACTGCTCCAGCATCTGGTCGACGCGGCGCAGCAGTTCATCGCCGCCGGCCCGCAGCAGCAAGGGATCCAGCGCGCCCTGGATGGGCTTGGTCTTCTGGATGCGCTGACCCATGACTGCGCTGACCTGGGTGTCGAGCGCCACGCCCTGGACGGGAACGACTGCCGCGTAGTTTTCGACCAAAGCTCCGGCGCCGCGCGGAAAGCCGATCACCGGCACGGTCACGCCCCGGGCCCGCAGGCCCTCGACGATGGCGATGTGCGGCCGGATCACCAGACGCTCGAACTGGGGTTCGGACAGACCCTCGGCCCAGCTCTCGAACAGCTTCACGGCCTGGGCGCCGGCGTTCACCTGCATGACCAGATAGTCGATGGTCGCCTCGACCAGTATGGCGATCAGGGCGTCCAGCTTTTCGGGGTTCTGATAGGCATAGGTCCGCGCACCAGTGCGGTCGCTGGACCCGCCCTCGATCATGTAGGTCGCCACAGTCCAGGGCGCGCCGGCAAAACCGATCAGCGCCTTTTCCGGATCAAGCGCGGCGCGAACCCGGCTCAGGGTCTCGCCGATCAGCGACAGGGCCTTGCCCGCCTCGCTGGCCTTTTCGGCCATGCTCTCAATCGACGGCATCTCGCCCAGCCGGGGGCCCTCTCCGGCCTCGAACCAGACCTTCTGCCCTAGGGCTCCGGGGATCAGCAGGATATCGGCAAAGACAATCGCCGCGTCGTAGGGAAAACGCCGCATGGGCTGCAGCGTGACCTCGGCGGCCTTCTCCGGATCAAAGCAGAAGGCGATGAAGTCAGGCGCCGTGGCCCGCACGGCGCGGTACTCCGGCAGGTACCGTCCTGCCTGGCGCATGAACCAGACCGGAGGGCGTTCAAAGGATTGTCCCGACAGGACCGAAAGGAGTTTGGGCGTCACGAGCGTCATGCAGGGCGTTAAATCCCTTCACGCGTCCGGGCTCAAGCCCGAAGGCCAATCTTCATTTCTTAATAAGATCTTAAGTTTGACAGTAGGAGGAGAAGGGCAAGTGGGAACTGGGGAAAACCCGGCTGTTCCTCGCCTCATGCACAGGCCGTCCCAATCGGCGCCCGGGATTCCGCACATGTGGGCAGCGCCCTGTTAATCTTGGGGATGGATGGACAGGGCCTTCTATTCCTTAATGAACTCTTAACGCCGGCTTGGGCGCTAACGAAGCGTTAACCTTTTCGTCCCGGATATGTGACGAGCGCTATCCCGAACTCCAGGGATGCAGGGCGAGCTTGGGGATGTTACGCGGTCAGTATGGCCGTTGATCACAGCGGCGACATGACAAGGCGGTTCGGGGCGACTTTGGCGCCCACGCATCCCCAGAGGCAGGGCAAGTGGTTAAGCAACCGTTAACGGATGATCCACAGGACGTTTCGGCAAGCACCGGTGAAAGCGAGCGACCGGCACCCCGGTTCGCGACCTATTTCCATATCCACCTCGTTTCCGACTCTACCGGCGAGACCCTCAACGCCATGGCCCGCGCGGTCTGCGCGCGCTTCACCGACATCCTGCCCATTGAACACATCTATGCCCTGGTGCGGTCCACCCGGCAGTTGGACCGAGCACTGGAAGAGATCGCCGGGGCTCCGGGCGTGGTGATGCACACCATCATCGATCCCAATCTGCGCACGGCGCTGGAAGAAGGCTGCCGGCGGCTGGAGATGCCCTGCATCGCCGCGCTGGATCCCGTGGTCAGCGCCATGTCGCGCTATCTGGGCGCGCGGATCTCCACCCGGGTCGGGGCGCAGCACACGCTGAACAATGACTATTTTGACCGCATCGACGCGCTGGACTACGCCATTGCCCATGATGACGGTCAGGGCGGCCAGGATCTGAGCAAGGCGGACGTGATCCTGGTGGGCGTGTCGCGCACCTCCAAGACCCCGACCTGCATCTATCTGGCCCATCGGGGGGTGCGCGCCGCCAATGTGCCTTTGGTGCCGACCTCGCCGCCACCGGCCCAACTGTTCGAGCTGAAAAACACCCTGATCGTCGGGCTGATGACCTCGCCCGACCGGCTGATCTCGATCCGCCGCAACCGCCTGCTGTCGCTGAAGGAAAGCCGCGAGAGCGACTATATCGACGCCGATGCCGTGCGCGCCGAGATCATCGCCGCCCGCCGCCTGTTCGAGAGGATGGGCTGGCCGATCATCGACGTCACCCGCCGTTCGGTGGAAGAAACAGCGGCGGCGATCATCAACCTGCTGTCGGGCGGCCGGGGGCAGGTCGAGGTTCTGGGATGACGTCGCAGACCTTAACACCGGTCACCCTGGCGTCGAAAAGCAGCGCCCGCCAGAGCCTCCTGAAGAACGCCGGCGTTGTCTTTGAAGCGGTGGTGGCGGGCGTCGATGAAGACGCGACCAAGGCTGGCCTGCTGGCCGAAGGGGCCTCGCCGCGTGAGGTGGCCGACGCCCTGGCCGAGATGAAGGCCGTCAAGGTCTCGACCAAGCGGCCCGGCCTGGTGATCGGTGCCGACCAGACCCTGGATTTCGCCGGCCGGCTGATCGACAAGGTCGCGACCCTGGATGAGGCCCGCGCCCTGCTGCTGGAGCTGCGTGGCCAGACCCACAAGCTGCACTCGGCCGTGGTCGTGGCCCGCGACGGTCGGCCGATCTGGCGGGTGGTCGACAGCGCCAAGCTGTCGGTGCGTCCGTTCAGCGAGGCCTGGCTCGACGGCTATCTGGAGCGGCGCGGGGAACACATCCTGCACTGCGTCGGCTGCTATGAGCTGGAGAGCGAGGGCGTGCAACTGTTCGATGGTGTCCATGGCGACTATTTCACCGTCCTGGGCCTGCCGATGATCGGACTGCTGGACTTCCTGCGTCTGCATGGAGCGCTCCAGGCATGAGTTCGACCCTGACCGGCGCGGCGATCGTCGCCGGCGTCTGCGGCGCGCCGATCCGTCATTCGATGAGCCCCCTGATCCACAATGCCTGGATCGCCGCCGCCGGCCTCGACGCGGCCTATGTGCCCTTCGCGCCAAGCGAAGAGCGGTTCGAGACCTTCATCGGCGGCCTGCGCGGCGGGGCGATCCGGGGCCTGAACGTCACCATCCCGTTCAAGGAGCGGGCCCTGGCCCTGGCCGATGACGCCAGTGACCTGGCCAGGATGGCCGGAGCGGCCAACCTGCTGATCTTTGCGGAAGACGGCTCGATCTTCGCTGACAATACCGATGGTCCCGGCCTGCTGGGCGCTGTCGCTGTCCAGGCTCAGGGTTTCGATGTCACATCGGCCCCGGTGGTGGTGCTGGGCGCGGGCGGCGCGGCGCGGGGCGCGGTGGCGGCCCTGCTGCTGGCCGGCGCGCCGCAGGTGCGGGTCATCAACCGCACCCTGGCGCGGGCCCAGGCCCTGGCGCAGGCCCTGGGCGATCGCGTCATCGCCGCCGACGAGACCGCCCTGCCCGATCTGCTGGCCGATGCGGGCCTGGTGATCAACGCCACCGCGCTGGGTCTCGGCGGTGGCGAGGGTCCGGTCGCCGACCTGGCCCGGACGCCCGCCGCGGCGGTGGTGATGGACATGGTCTACAAGCCGCTGCGGACGCAATTCCTGCGACGAGCTGAAGGTCTTGGCCGGCGCACGGTGGACGGGCTGGAAATGCTGCTGCGTCAGGCGGTTCCGTCGTTCCAGGCCTTCTATGGACAGCCACCGCCGTCTGATGTCGATGTGCGGGCCATCGCCCTGCGCCAACTGGGAGAGGCCTGAGCCATGATCATCCTGGGCCTGACCGGTTCCATCGGCATGGGCAAATCCACGACTTCGGCCATGTTCGAGGCCGAGGGTGTTCCCGTCTACGACAGCGACGCCGCCGTCCATGCGCTTTACGCCGTGGGCGGCGCAGCCGTGGCCCCGGTCGAGGCGGCGTTTCCGGGTGTGGTCGTCGACGGCGCCATCGACCGCACCTTGCTCAGCGCCCGGGTGGTCGGCAAGCCTGAGGCCCTGAAGGCGCTGGAGACGATCGTTCATCCCCTGGTCGGCGCTGACCGCATCGGTTTCTTCGAAAAGGCGGCCGCCGAGGGCAAGGATATCGTCGTGCTGGACGTGCCCTTGCTCTACGAGACCGGCGGCGACAAGAAGGTCCACAAGGTGGTGGTGGTCTCCGCCCCGGCCGACGTGCAGCGCGTTCGGGTCCTGGCCCGGCCGGGCATGGACGCGGCCAAGTTCGAGGCCATCCTGGCGCGCCAGACGCCAGACGCCGAAAAGCGGGCCCGCGCCGACTTCGTGATCGACACCAGCCAGGGCCTGGAATCTGCCCATCAACAGGTTCGTCAGATCCTGGCGGCCCTGCGACAACCTGCATGACTTGAAGGGGCCGCCGAACCGGCCCATTGAATCGCCATGGCCCGGGAAATCATCCTCGACACCGAAACCACCGGTTTTGATCCGAAGACCGGCGACCGCCTGGTCGAAATCGGCTGCATCGAGGTGGTCGACTTCATGCCGACCGGCCAGTCGTTCCACGAATATTGCGACCCTCTGCGCGACATGCCGGCCGAGGCCGAGAAGGTTCACGGCCTCTCCAGCGCTTTTCTGACCGGCAAACCCCGCTTCGAGGCCATTGCCGACCGTTTTCTGGAGTTTGTCGGTGACAGTGTGGTCGTGGCCCACAACGCGGCCTTTGACCGCAGCTTCGTCAATTTCGAGCTGGAAAAGTGCGGTCGCCCGCCCCTGCCCGAAGCCCGCTGGGTCGATACCCTGGCCATGGCCAAGAAGCGCTTCCCGGGCATGTACAACTCGCTCGACGCGCTGTGCAAACGCTACAAGATCAGCCTCGACAGCCGCGACAAGCACGGGGCCCTGATCGACGCCCACCTGCTGGCCGAGGTCTATCTGGAACTGCAGGGCGGCAAGGAGCGGGCGCTGGAACTGACGGCGGTGGTCACCGCCAGCATGACCGCCCAGCTGACCGCCGGCGCCTATGGCCAACGCCCCCGCCCCCTGGCCCCGCGCTCTACCGACGCCGAACGCGCCGTCCATGCCGAGTGGATCAGCGCCACGCTGAAGGACAAGGCCGTCTGGGTGAAGCTGGGGCTGGTGGAAATCTCGGGCTAGGTTCAGGTCAGGCCTTTTTGGTCAGCGCACGAGCTCTCCGCCTCACGCGAACAGTCGCTGAGTTTTCGTGGGGAGGCGCGAAGCGGCCGGGGCGAACCCGGGGACCGTGATGGGTAGTGTGTGCGTTTCGGCTCGTCTCTTCCGCTTCGCAGAAGCTGTTCTGACCGTGAGGATGGCAAGCTCGCGAGCGCTGTTTCAGCTCTGGCCCCCAATTGTCCCCCGGACGGGCGCGCCCAACCCCTGCGGTGCATCCGTGAGGGGTCCGACGGGTCGCGATAGACGGCTTTACGATCACCGCCCTGTCGTTCCGCGCTGTCTCGAAAGCAAGACCTCCGGTGGCCCCGGATCAATCCAACGAACAGGCCACTTTCCGTCTTGCCCGCGTGACCGCGCGGCCCCGCTCAGCTTCATCCCCATCGCCGCTTCGGGCCGGTACCAAGCGCCCTCCCCCTGCGACGGGGACAGCGACGATTATGGGGGTGGTTTTGAGCGCGTCTGATGGCGCGGTGCGAGATTTTTGCAGGGCGTTGAAGTGGCTGGGGTTTGTCGGCGATACGCAGGGGATGGAGGGGGCTCTATCCCCGTACTTGCCCCCTACGGGTCGCTTCGCGACCGTCTTCCCCCAGAGGGGGAAGATGATCTCATCCGCCCCCGTTGGGGGCGGACGACCGGCAAAGCCGGTCAGGTGGGGGCCAGCGGCGCTGGCGGATCTACCTCTCCAGCTGATCGCAACGCCTTCCGTTAAACCCGCAGATCCGCCGTCACCGGCGCATGGTCGCTGGGGCGTTCCCATTCGCGTACGGTGTCATGCACCTTCGATGAGACCTTGCCGTCGATGATGGCCGCGTCGCGCAGGCCGGGGCTGGCCAGGATGTGGTCCAGGCGCAGGCCACGATTGGACTTGCGGAAGTCGGCGGCGCGATAGCTCCACCAGGAAAACAGCTTTTCGGGTTCCGGTACCGCCAGGCGCGGCAGGTCCAGCAGGCCCATCGACTTGATCATCGCGTCGAAGGCCTCCAGCTCGACCGGTGTGTGGCTGACCACCTTCAACATCTGGCGGTGGCTCCAGACGTCGTTCTCGCCGGGCGCGATATTGAGGTCGCCGGTCACGATCAGCGGGTCTTTCGGGTCACGCTTTTTCAGGGCGGCGGTCAGGGTCTCGTAGAAGTCCAGCTTGTGATCGAACTTCGGATTGCCGATCCGGTCGGGCGTGTCGCCGCCGGCCGGGATATAGAAGTTCTGGATATCGACCCCGGCCACCTTGACCGCCACGCAGCGGGCATGGCCTTCGCGGCAGGTCATCAGGGTGGAGACATCCTCGAACGGCAGGCGCGAGGCGATGGCCACGCCGTGCCAGCCCTTTTGCCCGGCGATCTTCAGGTACGGCAGACCGGCGACCTCGAAGGCCTCGCGCGGAAACTCGCCCTCCTGGCACTTGATCTCCTGCAGGCACAGCACATCGGGGGCCTGCTCGTCGACGAAGCGGGCGACCTGCTCGGCGCGCAGGCGGACGGAATTGACGTTCCAGGTGGCGATACGGAGGCGCATGCCGTTCCCTAACGTGAATTTCTAGGCGCGAGAACGAAAAACGCCCGGACGCATGCGCGTCCGGGCAAAAGTCTGTCTCTCATGCCGCGACCGGGAGGGGATAGGATCCGGTACGGTTTGCGAAGAGCGGGTCGGACGCTCGTCGCCATGCGTGTTAAATATGCCACTGCGAAATTTATAGTCAAGAGTAGATCGTGTTGATTCTTGCCTGTTGTGTGAATGTCACATTCACGGTTTGCCGACGCGGCGGCGCGGATCGGTCAAAACGAACAGCTTGGGGTCAAGCGCACCCGTCTCTTCAAGGTCTGCAAGCCGAACCCGGATCTGGCCGCCCTTTACGTCACTAACCGTCCAGCCCATCAGGGTGGTGGGGCCCTCGCTGAAGTCCAGGCTGATCCGGCCCAGGGTCTGGCGCTTGGCGTCCTGGGCCACGATGGTGAAACCGTCAGCCAGCCTGCGCACGTCGGTGATCGCCACGCCACGATCCAGCCGCACCTCACGCGCCAGCAGCAGGGCCAGGGGCGTGCGGCTGAGCGGATAGCTCTCGAAGGTCTTCAGGCGGCTGTCGAAGATGTTGACGTTATTGCCGTTGCTCACGACCAGCAGGCCGTTGGGGCCGTCATAGGCGAACCGCGCCTTGCCCGGGCGTTGCAGCCACAGCGTGCCTTGCGTGACCGTGCCGCGCTGATCGGTCTGGACAAAGCGGCCCTTGGCCGAGCCCAGGCCCTGGATATAGCCGGTGGCCTTGTCGACCAGGGCCTGCTGGTCGGGGGTCAGGGCGGCGGCGGTCGGGGCCTTGGACTGGGCGAATACCGGCGCGCTGAACGCAGCGACGGCCAGTCCGGCGGCGCCGGCGGCGATCAGGGAACGGCGAGTGGTCTGGGTCATGCGAACTCCTTGGCCGCAACCTTTGCCCTGACCAGGCGACGAGCGAAAGGCTGATCCGGGGCCATTTGACGGCGGCGGGATGAAGGGCCGTTCAGGTTGGGGGTGACGGGAACGCGGGAGGAGGGGGGGCGTTGCACGCGGCTAGCTTGGGAGCGAGCCCCGTGGGGGTCTGAGATGGGGAAGATAGACCCAAGCGATCATATCAGGGCTAGGCAGCATTCTTTTTCAAACATCAGAAAGTCGTTGGAGGCACCTGACTTTAGGAAGTTCTCACGCCACCAAGCCGCCGCGTCTGGGCTTGCACTATTTAGGATGGCGATCGCGTCCGTGGTCTTCACACAGAAACCGCTCATTACCTGGAGCCGTCCGCGATAGCCGGCGTCGAATTGCTCAATGGAAGTTGGCGGCGGCCCTGTGACGACGCCCCATCCAGTCAGGGTGTGTGGACCTTTGATATGCTCGAAGGTCGGGAGCTCAAGTCCCACCCATTTTTCCCGGACCCAATCAGGCGCCTCGCCTTTGGGAACAGCTATGATCCGCACCACAGTCGGTTTGCTATTCGCTGCCATGCGTAGCCTTCACGCCCTCAAGTCCGATATTTTCACGGGTCCAATGTCTCCCATTCGTCCGCAAACCGACCTGGGTCGGTCCGATCCTTAAATCTCTTGGAGGCTGCAGCGTGCCGGACTGGACAGGTCTGTCCGCCGACACCGCCTCCGGCGGCCGCGTCGCGGCGACGCGGAGCGTCGTCCTTGAGAGACCTGTCCAGTCCGGCGATTGTCTCGCCGTGAGATGTAAGGATGGCTCCGTCCCACGGGACGTAAACCGGCGCAGAATGCGAAATTCTCGGAGAGTAAACAAGCCCCCGGTTTCGCCACCGTGTTTGTCGACCCTGACGGCGTTCTGATCGAGAATATCCAGCGCAATGACCTGCCAAACCTTCCAGCAGTTCGATAGAGGTCAGGTGGGCGCTGCGCGCCCAAGCGCTCGCCGCAGCAGAAAGGCTCCACGTGGACATAAGACAGGATGATCCGACGGCGAACCATGTCGCCGACTTGCTCGCCTATCACCTCAAGGAGTTGCAGGGCGAGATGGCCCAGTTCTCGTTCGCGCTTGACGCTACGGGGCTTTCGGCGGCCAGCGTTACGTTCTGGACGGCTTGGCAAGACGACACGCTGTTGGGATTTGGCGCTCTCAAGGCGTTGGGCAGCGCTCACGGAGAAGTAAAGTCCATGCGCGTCGCGCCGGCTGCGCGCGGCTCCGGCGTCGGGCGCGCGATGCTGAGCCACATCATCGCGGAATCGCGGAAACGGGGCTATGCGCGCCTGAGTCTGGAAACGGGCACGGCAAAGCTGCATGAACCCGCCGTTTCGCTCTACCGCAGCGCCGGCTTTATGTCCTGCGGCCCATTTGCCGACTATCAGGCCAGTCCCTACAACCAGTTTCTGACGCTTGACCTGGCGGGTTGAAGTCTAAAGCTTTCCCTCGTTTACCGGCTGGGGTTGCTGGAGAAAGCGGTCAAGCGCCGCCTAGAGTGCCGGCGGCGGCGGCGCCAGGATCTCGCGCTTGCCCGCGTGGTTGGCCGCGCCGACCACGCCTTCCTTTTCCATCCGCTCCATCAAGGATGCGGCCCGGTTGTAGCCGATCTGCAGGCGGCGCTGGATGTAGCTGGTCGAGGCCTTGCGGTCGCGGGTGACCACGGCCACGGCGTGGTCATAGAGGTCGTTGGCCCCGCCCTCGCCGGCGAAGGCGCCTTCGATGGCCTCTTCCTGCTCCTCGTCGCCACCGGCGGTGACTTCTTCGAGGTAGTTGGGCGTGCCCTGGTCGCGCAGGAACTTGGCCACGGCCTCGACCTCGCCGTCGCTGACGAACGGACCGTGCAGGCGCGTCACCCGCCCGCCGCCGGCCATGTAGAGCATGTCGCCCTGGCCCAGCAGCTGCTCGGCACCCTGCTCGCCCAGGATGGTGCGGGCGTCGATCTTCGAGGTGACCTGGAAGCTGATCCGGGTCGGGAAATTGGCCTTGATGGTGCCGGTGATGACGTCGACCGACGGGCGCTGGGTGGCCATGATCAGGTGGATGCCGGCGGCGCGGGCCATCTGGGCCAGGCGCTGCACGGCGCCTTCGATGTCCTTGCCGGCCACCATCATCAGGTCGGCGACCTCGTCGATGACCACGACCAGATAGGGCATGGCCTCGGGGCGGATCTGCTCGGTCTCGTAGATCGGGCGGCCGGCGTCGTCGAACCCCGTCTGCACGGTACGCTCGAAATGCTCGCCCTTTTCCAGGGCTTCATTGGCCTTCTCATTGAAGCCGCCGATATTGCGCACGCCGATCTTGGACATCCGCCGATAGCGGTCCTCCATCTCGCGCACGGTCCATTTCAGGGCGACGATGGCCTTTTTCGGATCGGTCACGACCGGGGCCAGCAGGTGCGGGATGCCGTCATAGACCGACAGTTCCAGCATCTTGGGGTCGATCATGATGAAGCGGCACTTCTCGGGCGGCAGCTTGTAGAGGATCGACAGGATCATGGCGTTGACGCCGACCGACTTGCCCGAGCCGGTGGTGCCGGCGATCAGCAGGTGGGGCATCTTGGCCAGGTCGGCGATATAGGGCTCGCCGCCGATGGTTTCGCCGAGCGCCATGGGCAGGATCGAGCTGGCCTTGTCGTAGTCGGTGCTGGACAGCAGGTCGCGCAGATAGACGGTCTCGCGCCGCGAATTGGGCATTTCAATGCCGATGGCGTTGCGGCCCTGGGCCACGGCCACCCGGCACGAGATGACGCTCATCGAGCGGGCGATGTCGTCGGCCAGGGCCACGACCCGGGCGGTCTTGACGCCAGGGGCGGGCACCAGCTCGTACATGGTGACCACCGGGCCGGGGCGGATCTGGTCGATCTGGCCCTTGACCCCGAACTCGGCCAGCACGCTTTCCAGCAGGCGGGCGTTCTGGCGCAGGGCGGCGGCGTCGACGTCGGACGAGCGCGGCTTGGCCTTGGCCAGCATGGCCAGCTCGGGCAGCTGGAAACCGCCCTCGTCGGAGAAGTCGAATGCCTTCTGCTGTTCGCGCTGCTCGCGGCTGGATTCCTTGGGCAGGGCCTTAGGCTTGGCGATGGCCAGGGGGCGGGCGTGCGCGGAGTCCGGGAAGTCGTCGTCTTCGTCGGCGATGATCGGCGGCGCGGGCGGGGTGTAGGCCTGTTCGGGCGGTTCGACGTCCGGGCGGGCCGGGCGGCGCGGCGGGATCGGGGTCTCGGCCGGGGCCTTGCGAGCGCGGGCCGGCTTGGGCGCGGGGGCCGGAGCGGGTTCGGGCTCATGGCGTTGGCGCGGTTGCAGCGCGCCGCTCACCGCATGGGCGATGGCCTCGGGGTCAAAGCGGCGGAAGCCGATGGCGTAGCCCAGGGCGATGGCCGCCGCGATGGTCAGCAGCACCGCCGCTATCGGGCGGGCGGCGGGGATGTGGGCGAAGTCGAGAATCCCGGCGATCAGCCCCAGCAGGCCATCGCCCCAGAACCCGCCCAGGCTCTTTTCCAGCGGCCAGGCCGCCGGGCGCGGCGCAGCCGACAGCAGCCCCGACAGGGCCAGCAGGCCCAGGGTCCCGACGCCGGCGCGCTGGCGAAGGTCGCGCCGCCCGGCCAGTGGATCGGCCTGGGAGGCGCGGGTGACGCCAAACACCAGCATCAGCAGGGCGGCGCCCCAGCCCGCCAGGCCCAGCGACTGGATGACGATATCGGCCAGCGCTGCGCCGGCCCCGCCCAAAGCGTTGGTGGCCGGCGTGGCGGTGGCGGCGTTCAGGCTGGGATCGGTGGCGTTATAGGTGGCGACGGCCAGCAGCAGGCCCGCGCCGATCACCGTGACGACGCCGCCCCGGAACCGCGCCGACCAGGGCTGGGCCCAGCCATAGGCGATCGCATCCATCAGGAGCTCCGCCGTGGAACGCTGCGCGGCTCGCGCCATGAAACTCTCCGAACTCAACATCTTGCGGCCCCGCCTAAGCAGGTCGAACCGCCATGTTGTGCCGCAAGAGGGTTAAGGGGCGTTTACGACGTTGGTTACGATCTGATTCAGAACGTCGCGGCTCTACGCCGCTTCGAACCGCAACGGGCCGCCCCAGAAGCTTTCGACCAGGCCGTTCTGCGGGCCGGGCGTGCCGGTGGTCAGGAAGGTGCGCGAGCCGCCGGTTCCGGGATCCAGCTCGGGATGGCGCTGCAGATAGAGCTCCAGAGCGTCGGCGGTGGCCTGGGGCTGCTGGATCAGCGGGGTGCCGGCCGGCAGGGCGGCGCGGAAGATGTCGGCGACGATCTCGTAGTGGGTGCAGCCCAGCACCACGCGGTCGGGATAGCGGCCGATGCGGGTCTTCAGGGCCTTAACGTGGCCGTCGATTTCCTGGGCAAGCTCGACCGCGCCGGCATCGGCCTCGATCATCCGGGCCAGGTTAGGGCAAGGCTCGGAGAACACTGCCAGGTCCTGTTTGCGCTTGTCGATCTCGATCTCATAGACCCGCGACTTAGCCGTGCCGGGGGTGGAGAACACGCCCAGCACGTCCAGCTGCTCGATCTTGTCGCCGCGTCGCTCGGCCTCGTGCTCCCAGGGCAGGCCGGTGGCGGCCTCGATGGTCGGCACGATGATGCCCAGGATGTTGACGGGGCGGCCCAGCGACTTGCGATAGCCCGGCAGCCAGGTCTGCTGCAGGCGGCGCAGGGCGATGGCGCTGGCGGTGTTGCAGGCCAGGACCACAAGGTTTGCGCCGGTCTCGAACAGGCGCTCGCATCCGGCGCGGGTGAGATCCACGATCTCCTCGCCGGTCCGGCCGCCATAGGGCGCGTTGGCCTGGTCGGCCAGATAGGTGAAATCCGCCTGCGGCAGGCGTTGCACGAGCGCGCGGTGGACGGACAGGCCGCCAACCCCTGAGTCAAAGACACCGATGGACATGAAAGGGGGTTTAGCCTTGCCCGCGCATTTCGTCCACGCCGCCGCGTTGCCGCTTTACGGCCGAAGTCAAAGGTTACGGTCCTGTCATGTGACGCGGCGCGGCGACGGGCCTAGGGTCGCGGTCAACACCTTCACCGGAGATCATCCGTGCAACGTCGTACCTTCCTCGCATCAGCCGCCGCTACCGGCGTTGCCGCGACCCTCAATCCGAGCTTGACCATGGCCGCCGAGACCAATCCCCTGCTGGCCAAGTGGACCGGCCCCTATGGCGGCGTGCCCGCCTTTGACAAGGTCAAGGTCGCCGACTTCAAGCCGGCCGCCGAGGTGGCCATGGCCAAGAACCTGGCCGAGATCGACGCCATTGTCGCCAATCCTGCGCCGCCGACCTTCGAGAACACCATCGCCGCCCTGGAAGACAGCGGCCGGGCCCTGTCGGACTTCTATTGCTACTATGGCATCTGGGGCGGCAATCTGAGCTCGCCCGAGTTTCAGACGGTCGAGGAGGAGCTGGACACAAAGTTCGCCGGCCTCGGCGACAAGATCACCCAGAACGCCGGCCTCTTCAAACGCATCGAGGCGGTCTACACCTCGCCCGACAAGGCCAAGCTGACGCCCGAGCAGCAGCGCGTCCTGTGGATCTACTACACCAACTTCGTGCGGGCCGGCGCCAAGCTGGACCCCAAGGCCAAGGCCCGGGTCGCGGCGATCAACACCGAGATGGCCGGCTATTTCACCAAGTTCAGCCAAAACCTGCTGGCTGACGAGAACACCTATATCGAGCTGAGCGAGGCTGACCTGGTCGGCCTGCCCGACTCGCTGAAGGCCAATGCCGCCTCCAGCGCCGCCCAGCGCAAGCTCGACGGCAAGTTCATCATCGTCAACACCCGCTCCAGCGTTGACCCCTACCTGACCTATTCGCCGGTGCGGGCCACCCGCGAGAAGGTCTGGAAGGCCTTCGTCAATCGCGGCGACGGCGGCGGGGCCACTGACAACAACGCCCTGATCGCCAAGATCCTGAAGCTGCGCGTCGAGCGCGCCAAGCTGCTGGGCTACAAGACCCATGCCCACTGGCGCCTCGAAAACGCCATGGCCAAGACGCCCGAAAGCGCCATGGCCCTGATGGAGGCGGTGTGGAAGCCGGCCATCGCCCAAGTGGCCATCGACGTGGCGGCCATGCAGGGCATCGTCGACCAGGAAGGCGGCGGCTTCAAGATCGAGCCCTGGGACTATCGCTTCTATGCCGAGAAGGTTCGCAAGGCCAAGTACGACCTCGATATGAACGAGGTGAAGCCGTACATGCAGCTGGACAAGCTGCGCGAGGGCATGTTCTGGGCCTCGGGCCAGGTCTACGGCTTTGAATACAAGAAGGTCGAAGGCCTGCCGGTCTATCACGAGGACATCACCGTCTATGAGGTGACCCGGGCCGGCAAGCATGTGGGTCTGTGGTACTTCGATCCCTATGCCCGCGAGGGCAAGCGCTCGGGCGCCTGGATGAACGCCTATCGCACCCAGGAGCGCTTCAAGGGCGAGATCACCACGATCGTCTCCAACAACTCCAACTTCATCAAGGGCGCGCCCGGCGAGCCGGTGCTGATCTCGTGGGATGACGCCACCACCCTGTTCCACGAGTTTGGTCACGCCATCCATGGCCTGAACGCCAACGCGACCTATCCGTCGGTGTCGGGCACCAATGTGGCCCGCGACTATGTGGAGTTCCCCAGCCAGCTGAACGAGCACTGGCTGCCGACCAAGGAAGTGCTGAGCAAGTTCTGCGTCCACTACAAGACCGGCGAGCCGATCCCCCAGGCCCTGGTCGACAAGATCAAGGCGGCGGGCACCTTCAACCAGGGCTTCGACACCACCGAATACCTGGCCAGTGCCCTGATCGACATGAAGCTGCATCTGGCCGGCGACGTTGATATCGATCCCGATGCCTTTGAGCGCACGGAACTGACGAAGCTGAACATGCCCAAGGAGATCGTCATGCGGCACCGCACGCCGCAGTTCGGGCACGTGTTCTCGGGCGACGGCTATTCGGCCGGCTATTACAGCTATCTGTGGGCCGACACCCTGACCGCCGATGTGGCCGAGGCCTTCAAGGAGGCCCCCGGCGGCTTCTACGACAAGCCGACCGGCCAGCGCCTGATCGACACCATCATGTCGAAGGGCAATTCGGTCGATCCGGTCGATCAGTTCCGGGCCTTCCGCGGCCGTGACGTCAAGATCGGTGCCCTGATGCGCGACCGTGGCTTCCCGGTTCCGCCGGGGGCTTAGAGCATCGTGCGGAAAAGTGGACGCCGGTTTTTCGCGAAAACGATGCGAAAACAAAAAGCTAGAGCAAGGCGAGCGAGTTTGATTTCGCGCGCGTTGCTCTAGAGACGACTTAAAGCTCAAAAACTTGTCATCCCGGAAGCCTCGCAGAGGCTATCCGGGACCCAGGAGCAGCCGCACGGCGTTGGCCCCTGGGTCCCGGCTCTCCCCCCGGCGTTCGCCGGGGTCCGGCCGGGATGACAAGATAGAAGTTGGCGTGAGGACCTGTGGGTTCAGGCGAGGATCAAACCCGGAGGCGTCATGACGTTTGTGAAAACCACCTTGGCCGCGATCGCGCTCTTCGCTCTCACGACTACGCCCCCCCACGCCCAGACCGTCGAGCTGACGCCTGCCGATCCTGGCAGCGCGGTGGTTTCGGAACTGACCGTGGTGGCCCGGCCGCCGGGTCCGGCCCTGTGGCTGGTCGAGAAGGGCGGCGCGAAACTCTATGTGGTCGGCTCGGCCGCGCCCCTGCCCCACCAGATGGCCTGGCGCAGTCCGCGTCTCGAGCGGGCCCTGGACCAGGCCGACGTTCTGCTGGCTCCGCCGGAAGCCTCAGTGGGGCCAGGCCAGATCGCCGGCTTTGTGCTGAAGGGCGGGGCGGGCCTGCGCCAGGGCTTTGGCTCAAGCCTGGAAGACAAACTGCCCCCCGACCTGAAGGCTCGCTTCATCTCGGCCCGGCTGCGGGCCAATCGCAGCCATGTGCCCTACAAGAACTGGAAGCCGGCCGTGGCGGGCTTCATCCTGCTGTCGGATTTCCGCCAGGCGGCGGGCCTGTCTGAAGCCAAACCCGTCAGCACCATCGAGCGTCTGGCCAGGGCCAGGAAGGTCAAGATCAAGGCCATGGGCCAGTACCGGCTGGGGCCGGTGCTCAATAGTGTCGGCAAGCTTTCGGCCGACGGCCAGCTGGCCTGCCTGCGCGACGCCCTGGACGAACTGGAATATGAGGGCGCCCGTCCCACCAGCATCGGCACCGACTGGGCCCAGGGCGACCTGGCCAGCGTCCGCGCCCGCTATTCGGCCAGCGCCGCACAGCGTTGCCTGGCCCGCGCGCCGGGCGGCAGTGCCCTGCTGGACGACCAGATCGGCCAGTCGGCCCAGGCTCTGTCGGAAGCGCTCGGCCGGGGCGGCGTGACGGTGGCGGTGGTCGATCTGGCCTTCCTGTTGCCGGGCAATGGCGTGCTGGACCGGCTGAAGGCCGGCGGCGCGACCGTGACCTCGCCGCCGGAATAGAGATCATCATCAAGGGGGAACTGCTCATGAAGATCTGGCTATCGGCCGCTGTTCTGGCCATGACCCTGACCACGGCAGCAAGGGCCGAGGTCATTGACGCCACGCCTGGCGGCTTTCAGGTGCGTCAGTCGGTCGAGATCGCCGCGCCTGCGTCCAGGGTGTGGGCCAGTCTTGTCCAGCCCGCCCTGTGGTGGGACTCGAGCCATACCTGGTCAGGCTCGGCCGCCAACCTGTCGCTGGCGGCGGCCTCGGGCGGTTGTTTCTGCGAGCGCCTGCCGGGCGGCGGTTCGGTGGTTCACCTGAGCACCATGCATGCCGCGCCAAACGCCAAGCTGATCCTGTTTGGCGCGCTCGGCCCGCTGCAGAGCACCGGCGCGGCCGGCCACCTGGCCTTCGTGCTGTCCGAAAAGGACGGCAAGACCACCGTGACCCTCACCTATGATGTGGGCGGCTATATGAAGGGCGGTCTCGACAGGATCGCCGCGCCCGTCGACGGCGTGCTGGGCCAGCAGGTCGCGCGGCTGAAGGCGCAGGTGGAGACGGGGAAGGCGGGTTAGATACAAAAAAGGCGACCCGTAAGGATCGCCTTTTCCATCAGGTTCTGGCCCGGCGAGATCAGCCCGCCTGGGCCAGATCGTCCTCGGTCGCGCCGAGCAGGGCCATTTGTAGGCGCGAGCGGTCGCGGCGGGCGGCTTCCAGGGCGCCTTCGGCCAGGGCGGCTTCCGAGGTCAGGCGATCGATCTGGGCCTGGAGCTCGGCAACCTTGTCCTCGTGCTGGCGACGGGCATCGTCCTGGACTTCCTGGGCGGCGTCCAGGCGGGTGCGCAACTGGGTGGCGCGCTCTTCGGAACGCTTGAGGGTCTTTTCGTGGGCCACGGCAGCCTTGGCCAGCTGGTCGGCCCGTTCGATGGCGGCGGCGCGGGCGGTGTCGACGCCGGCATGGCGCTGACGCAGGCCCTCGGCCTCGTCCTCCAGGCTGCGGATGCGTTCCAGGGCACGTTCCAGAGCCACGTTCAGGTCGCCGGCGCGGCGCTCGACGGCCTGTTGCTGGGCGCTGGAGTCGGCGAGACGCGCGGCGATCTGGCCGTTCATCTCTTCCAGCTTGTCGGCGCGGCCGCTGGCGGTTTCCAGACGGGTCTGCAGGGCCGAGATCTCGGCGCGGCTGGTCTCGACCTGGCTTTCCAGGCCGCGAATGGTGCGGGCGCTGTCGGTCTGGTGGACGGCCAGGGCGTTTTCGGCGGCCTGGATACGGGCGCGTTCGGCGGCAACCTGGGCTTCCAGGTCGGTCTCGACCCGCGACAGGCGGGCCACGTCGAGGCCGGACTGGTCCAGGCGCTTCTTCAGGGTGGCGACCTCTTCGGACAGCAGGGCGTTCTGCTGCTGCACGCGGGCCAGCGAGGCCTCGGCCTCACCGCGACGCGAGTCGATGTCCTGGCTCTGGGTGCGCAGGGTGTCGACGTCCTGGACCAGATGCTCGATGCGGGCCGTGGCGTCGCGCAGCGAGGCGTCAAGGCTGCCCACCTTGAGGTCCGATTGCAGCAGGCCGTTGCGCAGGCGGTCGATCTCGAGAGCGTTGTCTTCCAGGGCCGTGTCCTGGGCCTGGTTGCGGGCCTCGGCCTCGCCCAGGGCGGTTTCGGTCTGGCCCAGACGGGCGGCCAGTTCGCGTTCTTCGGCCTGGGCCGCGGCGGCCTGGCGCAGGGCCTGCTCGCAATTGGCCCGCAGGGCGATCAGCTCGGCGTGCTCGGCGCGGCGGGCTTCAAACTCTTCGGCGACCGGCTGGCGGATTTCCGACAGCAGCGGTTCGATGGCGCGCAGGTGCTCGACGACGCGGGCGATGCTGTCGAGGCCGCCATGGATGGTTTCGTAGCGAACGCCGATCGCCTGGGTGGATTCGATCAGACGCTCGGCGCTTTCGGAGCGACCTACGCCTTCGACCAGCATGGCCGGCTTGGGGGCCTTGGACTTGTCGTCACGGACGTTCTTGGACAGCAGCCTCATCTCGCCCACCCTTTGTTGATCCGCGCACGCGGCGCCCGGCGCGCCGTTTCGGCCTCGCGGCCACGCAGAATCAATTTACCATTCGTTAATAGAATAGCGTGTGCCGAAGATTGCTGTCGAGGCGAAGATCGCGTGATCGGCGAGGGCGCATTGCCGCAGTGGCGGCAGCCAAAAGCCGCCGCGCAGGCCCCGGTGAGGCGAACACGACGGCTTTTCCAGTCTACAGAACGACTTAGGCTGCGGCTTGCGCGGCAGGCAGCGCCGGCTCCAGCCGGATCAGGTAATCGAAGGCCGAAAGCGAAGCTTTCGAGCCCTCGCCCATGGCGATGATGATCTGCTTGTAGGGCGTGGTGGTGGCGTCGCCGGCCGCGAACACGCCGGGCAGCGAGGTCTCGCCGCGATAGTCGACCTCGATCTCGCCACGGCCGGAAAGGGCCACACCGCTGTCCTTCAGCCACTCGGTATTGGGCACCAGGCCGATCTGCACGAACACCCCTTCCAGATCGACGCGGTGGGTCGTGTCGTGATTGCGGTCCTTGTAGGACAGGCCGTTCACCTTGGCCCCGTCGCCGTGGATCTCGGTTGTCATGGCCGAGGTGATGATCCTGACGTTTGGCAGGCTGGCCAGCTTGCGTTGCAGAACGGCGTCAGCGCGCAGCTGGCTGTCAAACTCGATCAGGGTGACATGGGCCACGATGCCCGCCAGGTCGATAGCCGCCTCGACGCCGCTGTTGCCGCCGCCGATCACCGCCACGCGCTTGCCCTTGTAGAGCGGGCCGTCGCAGTGCGGGCAATAGGCCACGCCCCGGTTCTTGTATTCGTTCTCGCCGGGCACGTTGACATTGCGCCAGCGGGCCCCGGTGGACAGGATCACCGTGCGCGACTTCAGGCTGGCGCCGTTCTCGAGTTTCACTTCGATCAGGCCGCCAGGAACCTGGGCCGGAACCAGGCCCACGGCCTTTTGCAGGTTCATGATGTCGACGTCGTAGTCCTTGACGTGCTGTTCCAGGCCCGAAACCAGCTTGGGGCCTTCGGTGTGCGAGACCGAGATGAAGTTCTCGATGGCCATGGTGTCCAGGACCTGGCCGCCGAAGCGCTCGGCGGCGACGCCCGTCCGGATGCCCTTGCGGGCGGCATAGATGGCTGCGGCCGCGCCGGCCGGACCGCCACCGATCACCAGAACATCGAAGGCGTCCTTGGTCTTGATCTTCTCGGCGGCGCGGGCGACGGCCCCGGTGTCCAGCTTGGCGAGGATCTGTTCCATCTCCATGCGGCCCTGGCCGAAGGGCTGGCCGTTCAGCAGGACGGTCGGCACGGCCATGACCTGGCGCTGCTCGACCTCGTCCTTGAACAGGGCACCGTCGATGGCGACGTGGGTGATGTTGGGGTTCAGGGCGGCCATGGTGTTGAGCGCCTGGACCACGTCCGGGCAGTTCTGGCAGCTCTGGGAGAAATAGGTCTCGAAGTGGAACGGACCCTCCAGGGCGCGGGCCTGGTCCAGCACCTCGGCGTCGACCTTGGGTGGGTGGCCGCCCACATGCAGCAGGGCCAGCACCAGTGAGGTGAACTCGTGGCCCAGCGGCAGGCCGGCGAAGCGCACGTCAGCGTCGCCCGCCGCACGGGTGATGGCGAAGGACGGCTTGCGGGCGTCGGTGCCGTCCAAGCGGAGGCTGACCTTGTCAGAGGTCCCGGCCACGTCTTCCAGCAGGGCCCGCATCTCCTGGGCGCCGGCGCTGTCGTCCAGCGACGCCACCAGCGTGATCGGCTGGCGCAGGTTCTGCAGATAGGCTTTCAGCTGGGTCTTCAGACCTTCGTCCAACATGGCGGGCTCCGAATGCGAGGCGCAATTGTCCTGTGATCAGGAAACGCGCGAAATTTTGGGGAGGTGGCGCCGCCGCCGGCTCCGTGGGGAGACGGTCAGCGGGCGACGGCGCCGTATCACCAACCCTGACGGGCTAGCGGGTAGACTAAGAGCTTAGATCTTGCCGACGAGGTCGAGCGACGGCGCCAGGGTCTTTTCGCCTTCTTCCCACTTGGCCGGGCAGACTTCGCCGGGGTGAGCGGCGACGTACTGGGCGGCCTTGATCTTGCGCAGCAGCTCGGCGGCGTTGCGGCCGATGCCTTCGGCGGTGATTTCCATGAACTGGATCACGCCTTGCGGGTCGACCAGGAAGGTGCCGCGGTCGGCCAGGCCCACGCCTTCGCGCATGACTTCGAAGTTGTTGGTCACCAGGCCCGACGGGTCGCCGATCATGGTGTACTGGATCTTGCCGATGGCCGGCGAGCTGTCGTGCCAGGCCTTGTGCGAGAAGTGGGTGTCGGTCGAGACCGAATAGACCTCCACGCCCATCTTCTGCAGCTCGGGATAGTTGTCGGCCAGATCTTCAAGCTCCGTCGGGCAGACGAAGGTGAAGTCGGCGGGGTAGAAGAACACGACGGACCACTTGCCCTTCAGGTCGGCGTCGCTGACCTCGATGAACTTGCCGGCCTTGAAGGCCGTGGCGGTGAAGGGTTTGATGGTGGTGTTGATCAAGGCCATGAGGGGCTCCCGTAAAAGGTGTGCGCACCTCTACGCAGTGGCGGTCGATAGGTCCAATCGATTAAATCATTCCTGTGAATAGGCTGGATCTATACGTCGGCCGCGTTCGCCGCTATAGGACGCCCATGCTCCCCACCCTGCGCCAGCTGCAATATCTGAAGCTTCTGTCCGAACACGGCTCGTTCAGCCGGGCGGCCGAGAGCGCCCACGTCACCCAGCCCACCCTGTCGGCCGGCATCCAGGAGCTGGAGAAGATTCTCGGCGCGCCGGTTGTGGACCGGGCCCGTTCGGGTGTGATCCTCACCGCCGCCGGCCAGGAAGCCGTGCGCCGCGCCCAGGACATTCTGACCCGGACCGAAGACCTGGTGCAGGCGGCGCGCGGGGCGGGCCTGCCGCTGGCGGGCCGGTTCCGGCTGGGGGTGATCCCGACCGTGGCGCCCTATCTGCTGCCCCGGGCCCTGCCGCTGCTGCGCGACCGCTTCCCCAAGCTGCGGCTGTTCCTGCGCGAGGACCTGACCCAGCGCCTGATCGCCTCGCTGAAGGCCGGCGCGCTGGACGCGGCCTTGATCGCTCTGCCCTACGACATGACCGGCCTGGACTGGGCCCATGTCGAGGATGACGAACTGCTGGCCGCCGCGCCGGCCAACCATCCGATGTCGGCCTTCGCCCGGGTCGATCCCGACAGCCTGAAGGGCGACGACCTGATCCTGCTGGAGGACGGCCACTGCCTGCGCGACCACGCCCTGGCCGCCTGCGGGCTGGAACCCCCCAGAGGGGTCGGCGATGAGGAGAGCTTCGCAGCCACCTCCTTGCCCACCCTGGTGCAGATGATCGGCTCGGGTCTGGGCGTCTCGTTCCTGCCGGCCATGGCCGTGCAGGCGGGCCTGACCGACAACGCCGCCGTTACGGTGCGACCCCTGGCCTCCGAGCAATCCAGCCGCGAGATTGTCGTCGCCTGGCGGGCCGGCTCGACCCGCGCGCCCGAGGGGCGGCTGCTCGCTGAGACCCTGCGGGCGGCCTGATCGCGGCGTCAGGGCTGGGCGAGCGGTCGAACAGATCGCCAAGGCCCTGGACGACGTGGCCGGTGCCCTCTTCCGCTCTCCCCGGCGAAAGCCGGGGTCTAGATCGAACCCAGAGCGGATATCGGTTTGGCTAGGTCGGAAGGCGCGTCATCCCCAGACGCTCAGGCTGAATCTGGGCCCCGGCTTTCGCCGGGGAGAGCGGCTTCAAAAATCAGCAATCGAACTCAGTGCAGGCCACGCAGCAGGTCGATGCGGCGCATGGCCTTGCCGGGCAGTTCGGAAACCCGGCCCAGCGGCAGGGCCTCGGCCATTTGGCGCACGCCATAGGCGGCGCTACGCACGAAGGTGGCCGGCGAGGGTGAGCCGAAGAAGCCGAACACCACGGTCTGGCGGGCATTGGAGAGCTCGCGCTTGAACCTGTAGTCGCCGGCCCCGAGGTCCAGATGCGTATAGGGCCCGCCGTCCATGCTTTTCAGGATGTCCTGGAACAGCATCAGGCCGGGGGAATAGCGCTCGAAGGCGGGGTTGTGGGCGATCAGCCAGCCATGGATCGTATGCACGCCCCGCAGGTGCAGGTGGACGGCAACCAGCTGGCCGCCCAGATGCAGGGTGTAGAGCCCCCCGCCGAACAACGGATCGCGCGTGGCAAACAGGTCCTCGACCAGTTTCATCACCCAGGGCGTCTTGAAATAGTCGGTCTGGCCGGTGGCGATCAGCTGGGCGCGCTTCCAGGCGATCAGCTGGTCGAAGGCGGCGCGGTCGTTCGACAGCGCGGTGAAGACGGCGGGGCCGACCTCGCGCTCGGCCTTGCGGCGCTTCTTGTCGATATCCTTGAGGACGCCTGACCCGGCCGCCTTGCGCTGGGCTTCATAGGCGGCGTAGCCGTCCGGAACCTCGACGATCCAGGAGTCGGTATGGCCCCGGCCGTGGCGGGCCAGGGTCTCGTCGTCGGCCTGCATGTGGCAGAAGTCCAGGCGCGAAACCCCCAGCGCCGACAATAGCTTGCGCGGATCGATGGCTACGCCGGCGGCACCAACCAGGGCCTGATAGTCGCACATCGGCGCGCCCACCGGCATGGCCACGCCCTGGCGCAGGCGGACGGGCAGAAAGCCGATGGCGCAGCCGTCATCGCTGCGCAGGATGGCCACCTTGATGTCCCGGGGATCCTCGCCGGTCGCCGCGCGGGCGCGGGCGACGGTGGTGGTCCACAGCGGTGACAGGAAGGGCGAGTCCAGGCGCGCAACCCCCGCCTGCAGACGCGACCAGCGGTCGGCGTCGGCAGGGGCCAGTTCCAGCGCGGAAACGACATCGATCTTCAAGGCAGGGTGCTCTGGGCGAGGATCATGGAGGGCTTAAGCAGCCGCGATCCTCGCCCAGATAGATTTCCCCAGTGTTGACGCCGATCAACTCCGGGTAACAGCGATCGTCTGGATCAATCCATCAGCTTGCGCGACAGGTAGATGTATTCCATCGCCTGCCGCCGGGCGGTTTCGGCCAGATTGGCGGCCCCAGCGTGACCCCCGTCGATGTTCTCGTAAAAGAGCACCGGATAGCCCAGTTCCTCGAGCCGCGCGGCGGCCTTGCGGGCGTGGGCGGGGTGGACGCGGTCATCCTTGGTCGAGGTCTCGATGAACACCTCGGGATACTTCTGGCCGGCCTTGAGGTTGGAATAGGGGTCGTACTTCTCGATCACGGCCCGCTCGGACGGTATGGCCGGGTCGCCGTACTCGCCCACCCACGAGGCCCCGGCTCCGATCTGGCTGTAACGGATCATGTCGAACAGCGGCACCTGCACGACGATGGCATTGTAGAGCTCGGGCCGCTGGGTCAGGGCCACGCCCATCAGCAGGCCGCCGTTTGACCCGCCCATGATGCCCAGCCGGCGGGGCGAGGTGATCTTGCGGGTGATCAGGTCCTGGCTGACCGCGAAGAAGTCGTCATAGACCTTCTGGCGGTTCTCTTTCAGGCCGGCCGTGTGCCAGGCCGGACCAAACTCGCCGCCGCCACGGATATTGGCCACCACATAGGTGCCGCCGCGCTCCAGCCACAGCTTGCCCATCACGCCCGAATAGCCCGGGGTCATCGGCACCTGGAAGCCGCCATAGGCATAGAGCAGGGTCGGGTTGGAGCCGTCATACTTCAGGCCCTTGGGGCGCACGACGAAGTAGGGGATCTTCACGCCGTCGGTGCTGGTCGCCTCGAACTGTTCGACCACATGGGTGGAGGCGTCAAAGCGGGCCGGCGAGGCCTTGACCTGTTCCAGCTTCAGCGAGCCGGCATCGGCCAGCCAGAAGGTCGAGGGCGTCAGATAGCCGGTGACAGTGACGAACAGCCGCTCGTCCTTTTCCGAGGTCGAGCCCAGGCTGATGCTGGAATTGGCCGGCAGGGCCAGATCCTGTGACGTCCAGCCCTTGGCGCTGTGGGTCAGCACCCGGGCCGCGCCCTTGACGTTGTCCAGCAGGGCCACGACCAGCTTGGTGCGGGTGGTGATGACGCTCTCGACCGACTGGCGGGCGGTGGGGCGCAGCACGAGCGTGGCCTTGGCCGTCGCCGGCGCGGCCTTGAGGGCGGCGAGGTCAAAGCTGATCAGGTCACCTGTCTTGAAGCCCTTTTCCGGCCAGTCCTGCTCCATCAGCACGACCATCTGGCCGGCGACATAGCCCTGGATCGAGGCCTTCAGCGGCAAATCGAGCTTCACCGGACCCTTGTCGGACAGGAGGTAGTACTCGCTCTCGAAGAAGGTCACGCCTCGCGCGGCCATCACCGCCACGGTCTTGCCGTCGGCGTCGCGCAGCACGAACGGGCTGACCGATACGTCGGTCTCGGTGCCGCGATAGAGCTCAGTGGCCGCGCTCAGCGGTTGGCCGCGTTTGACGGTCTTCAGCACATAGGCATAGCCCGACTTGGTCACCTGGCCCGGTTCCCACTCGCGGGCCACCAGCAGGGTGTCCTTGTCCAGCCAGCTATAGTTCTGCTTGCCTTCCGGCAGTTCGAAGCCACCCCCGTTCTTTGAATCCACGAAGCTCTTGGTCGTGGTGTCGAACTCGCGGACCGTGACGGCGTCCTTGCCGCCGTTCGACAGCGTGATCAGGCAGCGGGTGTCTTCCGGCGGCAGGCAGTTGGCCCCCTTGAACACCCAGTTGGCGTTCTCGGCCTTGGTCAGGGCGTCGATGTCGAGAATGGTCTCCCAGACCGGCTCGGCGGTGCGATAGCTCTCCAGCGTGGTCTTGCGCCACAGCCCGCGCACATGGGTGGCGTCCTGCCAGAAGTTGCGCAAGCTGCCGTCGCCGGCGAACGACACGCCCGGCACCCGGTCCTTGGCATTGAGGATGGCCAGGGCCTGGCTTTCCAGACCGGCATAGCGAGCGTCGCCCTGCAGGACGGGCATCGTCTTGGCGTTGCGGGCCTTGGCCCAGTCCATGGCCCGGGTCCCCTCGATCTCTTCCATCCACAGATAGGGATCGGACTTGCCCAGCTCCGACAGCGGCGTGCGCACCTCGGTGGCCGGGGCGGCGGGTTGGGCGGCGTGGGAAGCGGTCATGAGGCTCGTGGAGGCGATGAGGGCGAGGACAAGGCTACGCATCAGTTAGTGATCCATCAGCTGGCGCGACAGGTAGGTGTAGTGCAGGGCCCACCGGCGGGCATTGGACCTGGGGTCCGCGCCATTGGCGTGGCCGCCGTCGGTATTTTCGAAATAGAGGTTGTCGACTTTCAGATCGTCGAGCTTTGCGGCGAATTTTCGGGCATGGCCGGGGTGGACCCGGTCATCCTTGGTCGAGGTGGTGATATAGGCCAGCGGGTATTTCACCCCGGCCTTCAGGTTCTGATAGGGCGAATAGGCCTCGATCCAGGCCCGTTCGGCGGGGATGTCGGGGTCGCCATACTCGCCGATCCACGAGGCCCCGGCCGGCAGCTTGGTATAGCGGATCATGTCCAGCAACGGGCTTTCCACCACCACCGCGTTCCACAGGTCGGGCCGCTGGGTCAGGGCCACGCCCATCAGCAAACCACCGTTCGACCGGCCATAGGCCCCCAGATGGCGGGGCGAGGTGATCTTCTTGGCGATCATGTCCTCAGCCACGGCGTAATAGTCGTCAAAGGCCCTCTGGCGGTTGGCCTTCAGCGCCGCCTCATGCCAGCCGGGACCAAACTCGCCGCCGCCGCGGATATTGGCCACCGCATAGCTGCCGCCCTTCTCCAGCCACAGCTTGCCGATCAGCGGATCATAGACCGGCAGTTTCGACAGGTTGAAGCCGCCATAGGCATGCAGCAGCGTCGGGTTGCTGCCGTCGTGCTTGTGGCCCTTGGGATGGATCAGGAAGTAGGGAACCTTGGTCCCGTCCTTGCTGGTGGCCACCTTCTGTTCGACCTCCAGATTGCCGGCGTCAAACTGGGCGGGCAGGGCCTTGACGGTCTCGGCCGTGCCGCTGGCCGCGTCGGCCAGTTTCAGCTGGGTCGGGGTGGTGAAACCCTCGACGCTGTAGAAGATCTGGTCGCCCTCGTCGGCGGTCGAGCCCAGGGAGACCGAGCCGTTGGCGACCACCGGCAGGGCCTGGGAGGTGACGCCGAATTCGCCGCGCAGCCGCAGGCTGACCAGGCTGCCGCGCACATTGTCATAGACCACGGCGACGACGCGGTTGTCGGTCACGGCCACCTGGTCGATCGACTGGCGCGGTCCGGGGGCCAGCAGCTGGCAGGGGTCGCAGTCATTGCTGATCGTCAGCGGGTTGCCGGCTGGCGGATCAAGCGTCTGCAGTGACACGGCGACAATCGAACCGGCCGGATAGGTTCGGGGCGTGTTGGCCACCGTGAGGGTCCAGGACTCTTCGGTCTTGATGATCAGCTTGCCGGCCAGAAGGCCGCGCACGCTCAGCTTCTGGGGCAGGGGCAGGGGAACGACCTTGCCGCCGTCCCAGAGATAGGTCTCGTCATGGAAAAAGTCGGTGGCCCGCGAGATCAACACCACCCGGTTGCCGGCCGCGTCGCGCAGTACATTGGGCCGGGCCGAGACGTCGCTCTTCTGACCCCGGAACACTTCGACCGCGTCGCTCAGCGCCTGGCCACGCTTCAGGGTCTTGATGACCATGCCATAGCCGCTGTCGGTGGTGGTGCCCGGGCCCCAGTCGCGGGTCAGGATCAGGGTGTCGGCATCCAGCCACTCGACGGTCTGCTTGCCCTCCGGCAGGACAAAGCCACCCTCCACGAAGGTCCTGGTCGCCAGGTCGAACTCGCGAACCTCGACGGCGTCCTTGCCGCCGTTCGACAGGTTGATCAGGCAGCGATCATGGGTTTTCGGCCGGCAGTCGGCGCCCTTCCAGATCCAGTTCTTGCCCTCGGCTTTCGCGAGCGCGTCCAGATCCAGCACCGTCTCCCAGACCGGCGTCGCGGTCTTGTAGGAGGCCAGAGAGGTGCGCCGCCAGATGCCGCGCACATGGGTGGCGTCCTGCCAGAAGTTGAAGACGTCGGTGCCGATGAAATTGGGCGCAGCGATGCGGTCTTTCGCCGACAGGATGGTCAGGGCCTGCGCCTGCAGCCCGGCGAAACGCGGATCGCCCGACAGCAAAGGCAGGGTCCCGGCGTTCTCCGCCTTCACCCAGGCCAGGCTGTCAGGGCTTTCTACCGCCTCCAGCGCCAGATGCGGATCGCTGTCCTGCGCCAGGACGGCGCCGTGGGCGAGCAGGGAGAGGGCCAGGGCCCCGGCGGAGCAGGTGCGAAGCAACATCATGGGCCGGGACGGTATCGGAAAAACCGACCTGCGCCAGAGCTTGAAAGGTAGTTTCATACCCCGTTGGCGCGAATAATCAGAAGGTCTCTGCGAAGACCATCCAGCGCCCTCAGCCTGGGGGTCAGCGCGCCGGCGCCAGACGCGCGCTCAACCAGAAGCGCCCACTGACAATGGATCCGGCCTTGAGCTCGCCACGAATTGTCTTGGGATCAATGACGACATCAAACGTTGCGCCGCCATAGGTGCGGACCAGCGCCCACCAGAAACGCCCCTTGCCGACGCCGTTCATTCGGAACTCGGACTTCAAAACCGTCCCGGCGAAATCGGCATAGGCTTGGGGCAGGTTGGAGTTTTCAGGGATAACGCCGCCCATGCTAGCTTTGAACAACCCGCTTGGGATGAAGAAGTTCGCAGCGTACCGGACTTGGCTGCCCTCCTGAGCCCTATAGTAGGCGGCCTCGTCAGGGTGCACCGTTGGTTCGTAACTGAATGCGGCGATTTCCATCGTGACCTTGCCGCCA
This sequence comes from Caulobacter sp. AVps18, assembly GCF_058681425.1. Taxonomy (NCBI): domain Bacteria; kingdom Pseudomonadati; phylum Pseudomonadota; class Alphaproteobacteria; order Caulobacterales; family Caulobacteraceae; genus Caulobacter; species Caulobacter sp. AVps18. The sequence goes on along the minus strand of NZ_CM178737.1, from coordinate 1,114,606 downwards.
GGCTTCAGGCGGGCGGCCTCGGCGGGATCGGCCAGATCAAAGACCAGGGGCGTTTCCTCGCCCGCGAACCTTGCCGAGATCGCGATCTCGAACGGTTTCCAGTCGGGGTCGGAAGCGTCAGCCACGAGATCGACGTCTACCCGGCCCTCGCCATCGAAGCCGGGATTCAGTGTGACAAGTTCAGAGGGTCCGGCCGCCGTTTTTCGCAGGGCCAGCCTTAGCTCACCGCCGGATTTGTCCTTGATCAGGCAGAGGGAATCCGTCGGCCCAAGCTCGGTAAGGGGGCAATCGGCGAGAAAGGCGCTCGCTGATTTCATCATTTTGGCTTCGCTGCGAATATCGAGCCCGAAGCCGACCATTGAGAAATGAGAAACGTCCAAGGTCCACCTCGCTCTACCCCACAGCCATGCCGAGCTTTGACTTGATATTCAACCAGGTTGAGACCTGTAGCCTGGCGCCACTCGCCAAATGCCGCATCCCCTGACGCTATCGCCACTTTTCCCCTATATAAACCCCACCATGAGCCGCACCTTTCTCAAGATGAACGGCCTCGGCAACGACTTCGTCGTGATCGAGACCGCCAGCCAGTCCTTCGAGCCCACGCCCGAGGAGATCCGTGCCATCGCTAAACGGGATGGTGGGATTGGCTGCGATCAGGTCATCGCCATCGATCCGCCGCGCAGCGAAGGCGCGTCGGCCTATGTGCGGTTCTGGAATTCCGATGGCGACGCCGTCGGGGCCTGTGGCAACGGCACGCGCTGCGTGGCTTGGCTGCTGATGCAGTCGGCCGGCAAGGACAGCGTGGCCTTCGACACCGACGGCGGCCGCCTGTCGGGCCAGATGGCCGGCGACAAGCGGGTCACGGTCGACATGGGCCGGCCGGGCCTGGACTGGAAAGAGATCCCGCTGTCCGAAGAGATGAACACCGAGCGGGTCGAGCTGCAGGTCGGCCCCATCGACGCGCCGCTGGTCCACACGCCGGTCTGCGTCTCGATGGGCAATCCGCATGTGGTGTTCTTCGTCGATGCGCCGGTCAGCGACGCCTTCGCCACCGGGACCGGTTCGCTGGTCGAGCATCACCCGCTGTTCCCGGAGGGCGTCAATGTCGGCTTTGCGCACATCGCGGCGCGCGATCACATCCAGCTGAAGGTCTGGGAGCGCGGCGCGGGCCTGACCCTGGCCTGCGGCACCGGCGCCTGCGCGGCCCAGGTGGCGGCCGTGCGCCGGGGCCTGACCGACCGGGTCGCCACCGTCGAGTTCGAGAGCGGCTCTCTGGTCATCGAATGGCGCGAGGCCGACGGTCACGTGATCATGACCGGCCCCATCACCATGGACTATGCCGGCAAGCTGCCGGAAAGGACCGCCGCATGAGCCTTCACCCCGCGCTTGAAGCCGGCAAGACCGCCGTCATCACCGGCGCCGCCGACGGCATCGGCCTGGCCGCCGCGAAGATCTTCCGCGCGCTGGGCCTCAATGTGGTCATGGCCGACGTCACCGGCCGCAAGCTCAAGCAAGAGGCCGAGGCCATCGGTGCCCTTGCCGTGCCCACCGACGTGGCCGACCGCGCGGCCGTCGAGGCCCTGAAGGCGCTCGCCCTGGAAAAGTTCGGTGCGGTCGATGTGCTGATGAACAATGCCGGGGTCGGCGGTGGTGGCGACGCCTTTGCCGGTGACGACGCCTGGAGCCGCATCCTCGACGTCAATCTGTGGGGCGTGATCAATGGCGTCCAGGTGTTCGGCGAAGAGATGGCCCTGTCGGGTCGTCCCGGCCTGATCATCAATACCGGCAGCAAGCAGGGCATCACCCAGCCGCCCGGCGACACGGCCTATAACGTGTCAAAGTCGGCGGTGAAGGCTCTGACCGAGGGCCTGGCCCACACCCTGCGTCAGACGGAAGACTGCCAGGTCACCGCCCACCTGCTGATCCCCGGCTACACCTTTACCGGCATGACCAAGCGCGGTCCGGGCGGCAAGCCCGACGCGGCCTGGACGCCCGAGCAGGTCGTGCACTTCATGCTGGCCCGCATCGAGGCCGGCGACTTCTACATCCTGTGCCCCGACAACGACGTCACCCGCGCCGTCGACGAAAAGCGCATGGCCTGGGCCATGGGCGACATCATCGAGAACCGCCCGGCCCTGTCGCGCTGGCACCCCGACTGGAAGGACGCCTTCGCGGCGTTCGTCGAAAAGCCGTGACGACCTACACCGTCATAGCGTCAAAGCCGAAATCTCCAGCCATTGGCGAGGAAGGCGGACCAGCTGTGGTCTCCTCCGGCCCCGACGGCGTCGACGTCGTCACCTTCGGCTGCCGGCTGAACGCCTATGAGTCCGAGGCCATCCGGGCCCGCGCTTCCGCTGACGGCCTTTCGGACGCAGTGGTGTTCAACACCTGCGCCGTCACCAATGAGGCCGTGCGTCAGGCCCGGCAGGCGATCCGCAAGGCGCGGCGCGAGCGGCCCGACGCCCGGCTGATCGTCACTGGCTGCGCCGCCCAGATCGATCCCGCCGCCTTCGCCGCCATGCCGGAAGTCGATCTGGTGCTGGGCAATGCCGAGAAGGCCGCGCCGGGAGCCCTGCTCGACACCTCCACCCGCGTGCGGGTCAATGACATCATGTCGATCAAGGAGACCGCCGGTCACCTGATCGCCGGCCTCAAGGACCGCGCCCGGGCCTATGTCGAGGTCCAGAACGGCTGCGACCACCGCTGCACCTTCTGCATCATCCCGTTCGGACGCGGCAATTCGCGCTCGGCGCCGGCCGGCGAGGTGGTCGAGCAGATCCGCCGCCTGGCGGCCGAAGGCTATAACGAGGTGGTGCTGACCGGGGTGGACGTCACCTCGTGGGGCACCGACCTGCCGGGCCAACCGACGCTTGGCCAGCTCGTGGGCCGGATCCTCAAGCTGGTGCCCGACCTGCCCCGCCTGCGCCTGTCGTCGATCGACGCGGCCGAGATCGATCCGGACCTGTTCAAGCTGCTGGAAACCGAGCCGCGCCTGATGCCCTATCTGCATCTGTCGTTGCAGGCCGGCGACAACATGATCCTCAAGCGCATGAAGCGCCGCCATAGCCGCGAGGACGCCCTGAAGCTGGTGGCCGAGGTGCGCCGCGTGCGCCCCGACACCGCCTTCGGCGCCGACCTGATCGCCGGCTTCCCGACCGAGACCGAAGAGGCCTTCGAAAACACCCTGAAGCTGGTGGAAGAAGCGGGCCTGGCCTTCCTGCACGTCTTCCCCTACAGCGCCCGCCCCGGCACGCCGGCCGCGCGGATGCCGCCGGTCAAAGGCGGCGTGATCAAGGACCGCGCCCGCCGTCTGCGCGAAGCGGGGCAGGCGGGTCTTGAACGCCATCTGCAGCGTCAGATCGGCCGGGTGCTGTCGGGCCTGGTCGAGCGCGACGGCGTGGCCCGGGCCGAGGATTTCACCGAGATCGCCTTTGCCGGCGAGGCGCCCTCCGGCCAGATCCTGGCCTTCCGCGTCACCGGCCACGACGGCGCGCGGGTGATCGCCGAGCGGGTGGCCTAACCCCCGACAAACAACTCCCGCGAGGGGCAGAGGTCAGCGATCTTGCAGATCTCGCACTTGGGCCGGCGCGCCAGGCAGACATAGCGGCCGTGCAGGATCATCCAGTGGTGAGCCCGGGTCTGATAGGGGCCGGGGACGATGCGCATCAGGTCTTCCTCGACCCGGTCAGGCACCTTGCCGGCCGACAGTTTCAGGCGGTGGGCGACCCGGAACACATGGGTGTCGACGGCGATGGCCGGTTCGATGTCCAGTTCGTTGAGCACCACGCTGGCGGTCTTGCGACCCACGCCCGGCAGGTTTTCCAGATCGGCGCGGTTCAGGGGCACCTGGCCGCCATGCTGCTCGACCAGGATCTTCGCGGCCGCCATCACGTTCCTGGCCTTGCTGCGGAACAGGCCGATGGAGCTGATGTAGCGGGTCAGCTCCGCCTCGCCCAACTCAAGCATCTTTTCCGCGCTGTCGGCCACGGCGAACAGCGGCCCGGTGGCCTTGTTGACCTGCACATCGGTGGCCTGGGCCGACAGGGCCACGGCGGTGACCAGGGTATAGGGGTTGGAATAGTGCAGCTCGGTCTTGGGATGCAGGTCCAGGCTCTCGAAGCGGTCGAACAGCACGGCCACGCGCTGGCGCTCGGCGGGCGAGATCCGCTTGGCGGCGGGGCGTTTGCGGGTGGGTTTTTTCAGCAGGGCCATGATCGACGACCATGGCGTGATGCGTTCCCCGCGCCAAGCCGCCCCCTCGCCAAACCAGAAAGGCGTGCCTAAATGGCCGACATGGCCGCGCCGCTCTACATGGATGCCGTGATCACCCCCAACCGGTCGCTGAGCCGGCAGGGCCTGCACATCGTGCTGGGCGTGGTGATCGCCTTCAACCTGCTGATCGCCGTCTTCCTGCTGGTGCTGGGCGCGCCGCCGGTGCTGCCGTTCCTGGGGCTGGACGTCCTGGCCATCTGGCTGGCCCTGCGCGCAAGCTTCCGCGCCGCCGAGCGCAAGGAGCGGGTGCGGGTCAGCGCTGAGGCCGTCACCGTCAGCCGCGAGGACGAGGCCGGGACGCGCATCGTCTGGACCTCGCCCACCGCCTTTACCGGCGTCGATGTCGACCAGCCCGGCGAGCACGAGGCGCGGGTGCGGCTGCGCATCCATCGCAAGCGCCTGACCCTGGGCCGGGCGCTCAGTCCGCCCGAGCGGGTGCAGTTCGCCGACGCCCTGCGCCAGGCGATCCGCGCCGCCCGGGCCGAGCGCTATTCTTGAGCAAGAACCGGGCGGACAGTCTGCCGGCGCGGGCCTAGGGTCTGGTCATGGCCCTCGACCTGCACCCCTCGCAAAACCTCGCCCGGCTGACCGAACGCTCGGCCGACTATCACCGCATGGCGGTGGCCCTCGACTGGCTGGCCCAGCGCTGGCAGACGCGGCCCTCGCTGGACGAAGCCGCCGAAGCTGTCGGCCTGTCGCCGTTCCACTTCCAGCGGGTCTTCACGCGCTGGGCCGGGGTCAGCCCCAAGACCTTCGTCGCAGCCATCGCCCATGCCGAGGCCCGGCGGTCGCTGGAGGCCGGGGCCAGCGTGCTCGACGCCGCCTATGACGCCGGCCTGTCTGGCCCCTCGCGCCTGCATGACCTGTTCATCGCCCAGGAGGCCGCCACGCCGGGAGAGGTGCGCCGTCGCGGGGCCGGCATGACCCTGCGTTACGGCTGGGCGCCCACCCCGTTTGGCCGGGGACTGTTCGTGATGGCCCCGCGCGGCCTGGCGGGCCTGGCCTTTTCCGACGGCGAGGACGCGGCGACCTTCGCCGACATGCACCGCCGCTTTCCCGCCGCCGACTGGCTGGCCGACGACGAGGCCGCCGCCGCCATGGCCGTCCACGCCTTTGCGGGCGGGCAGGGGCCCTTGCCCATCGTGCTGATCGGCTCGCCGTTCCACATCCAGGTCTGGAAGGCCCTGCTGCGCATCCCGGCCGGGTCGACCAGCACCTATGGCCAGGTCGCCGACTGGGCCGGCAAGCCCCGCGCCTACCAGGCCACCGGCGGCGCCATCGGCGCCAACCCCATCTCCCTGCTCATCCCCTGCCACCGCGCCATCGCCAAGGACGGCCGGCTGACCGGATATCACTGGGGGTTGGCGCGCAAGGCGGCGATGCTGGGCATGGAGGCGGTCGCGGCGGCGGGGTAGGGGGGCACCCTTTCGCGCCACCTCAAAATCGTTCGTCATTCCCGCCCTTGTGGCGGGAACCCCTCGTACCGCCGCATGTGCGGTAGGGGCGAAGGGCGCGCGCCCTTCGCTTAGGTCTCACATGCCCGCTGAAACAGGGGTTCCCGCCACAAGGGCGGGAATGACGGAGTTTCACTAGCGACGGCTTCAAACCTGACGCTGAACAGGCGTCCACTCGAAGACTCCGGAATAGAGATCATCCCAGCGCGGATTGTCACGCTCGATCAGGTTGATCTTCCACTGTCGCGGCCAGCGCTTGATCGAGGTTTCACGCTGGATAGCTTCGGTCATCAGGTCGTGGATCTCGTACCAGACCAGACGCTTGAGGCCGTAAGTCCGGGTGAACCCGGGCAGCTGTCCTTCGCGATGCTGCACGATCCTCGAGAAGAACTGCCCCGTGACGCCGGTGTAGAGCGTGCCCCGGTATTGGTCGGTCATGATGTAGACGGCGATCCAGGCCTCGCGCGGAACCATGGTTTTGCTCCATCTCGATATTTGGAACAATACCAGAACAGAAACCTTCCGTCATTCCCGCCCTTGTGGCGGGAACCCCTGGTTCAGCTGCTACGTGACGCGCCAGCGAAGTGCGCGCGCACTTCGCCCCTCATGCACCTGCGGCGGACAGAGGGGTTCCCGCCACAAGGGCGGGAATGACGGTTGAGAGGGGGGCTGAGAATGGACGCCCGCCGGGCTTGCTACGCGGGTGGAGGGTTACCCCTCCACCGTCCCGTCATAAGCCGCCATCAGCGCCATATTCAGAATCCGCGACACCGACGCGCTCAACGGCGCGATCTGCACCGGCTTGCTCAAGCCCAGCAGCACCGGCCCAATCACCGTCGCCCCGCCCAGGCTCTGGACCAGCTTGGTCGAGATCGAGGCGGCGTGGATGGCCGGCATGATCAGGATGTTGGCGCTGTCGGTCAGGCGCATGAAGGGGTAGTTGGCGCGCTTTTCGGGGTCCAGCGCCAGTTCGGGCGGCATTTCGCCCTCATATTCGAAGTCGACGTCCATCTCGTCGAGCATGGCCACGGCTTCGCGGACCTTTTCCGAACGCAGGCCCATCGGGTTGCCGAAGGTGGAATAGCTCATGAAGGCGACGCGGGGCTTGAAGCCCAGGCGGGCGACGGCGCGGGCGGCTTCGCAGGCGATCTCGACCAGCTCGTCGGCCTCGGGCAGCTCGGTGACATTGGTGTCGGCCACGAAGATGGTCCGGCCCTTGGCCAGCACCACCGACATGCCCATGATCCGGCCACCGGGGGCGGGATCGACGACGCGCAGCACCTCTTCCAGGGCCTGGTCGAAGCTGCGGGTAACGCCGGTGACCATGCCGTCGGCCTCGCCCAGGGTGACCATCGAGGCGGCGAAGCTGTTGCGGTCCTGGTTGATCAGCCGCTGAACGTCGCGCTTCAGATAGCCCTGGCGCTGCAGGCGCATATAGAGAGTGTCGACATAGTCGGGATTGCGGTCGCTGAGGCGGGCATTGATGATTTCCAGGCCCGCCGTGTCGGGGTCAAGGCCAACGACGCGCATGTTCTCGGTGACCAGGTTTTCGCGGCCGCACAGGATGGCCTTGCCGTAGCCGCCGGTCTGATAGGCATAGGCGGCGCGGATGACGCTGGGGTCCTCGCCTTCAGCAAAGACGATGCTCTTGGGATTGGCCAGCACCGCGCCCGAGACCTTTTGCAGGAAGCCGGCGGTGGGATCCAGGCGCTGGGCCAGGCCGGCGCGATAGGCATCCATGTCTTCGATGGGCTTGCGGGCCACGCCGGTGTCCATCGCCGCCTGGGCGACGAAGGGCGGCACGTACCAGATCAGGCGCGGATCGAAGGCCGAGGGGATGATGTATTGCGGGCCAAACTTCAGCTGGCGGCCGTGATAGGCGGCGGCGACCTCGTCGGGCACGTCCTCGCGGGCCAGCATGGCCAGGGCGTTGGCGCAGGCGATCTTCATCTCATGGTTCACGCGGCGGGCCCGCACATCCAGCGCGCCGCGGAAGATATAGGGGAAGCCCAGGACGTTGTTGACCTGGTTGGGATAGTCGCTGCGGCCGGTGCCCATGATGGCGTCCTTGCGCACGGCATGGACCTCTTCGGGCGTGATCTCCGGGTCGGGATTGGCCATGGCGAAGATGACGGGATTGGGCGCCATGCTGGCAATCATCTCGGGCGTGAACGCCCCCTTGGCTGAGAGTCCGAGAAGCACGTCGGCGCCGGCCACGGCTTCAGCGAGCGTCCTTTTGTCAGTGTCGACCGCGTGGGCGCTCTTCCACTGGTTCATGCCCTCTGTGCGGCCGCGATAGAGCACGCCCTTGGAGTCGACCGCGATGACGTTCTCGGCCTTCACGCCCATGGCCTTGATCAGCTCCATCGAGGCGATGCCCGCCGCGCCGGGGCCGTTGAGCACCACCTTGACGTCTTCCAGCTTCTTGCCGGTGATGAAGCAGGCATTGATCAGGCCGGCGGCGCAGATGATCGCCGTGCCGTGCTGGTCGTCGTGGAACACCGGGATGTCGAGCAGCTCCTGCAGCTCGGTCTCGATGCGGAAACACTCGGGGCTCTTGATGTCTTCCAGATTGATGCCGCCGAAGGTGACGCCGATGTTCTTGACCACCGTGATGATCTCGTCGGCGTCCTTGGAGCTGATCTCGATGTCGATGCTGTCGACGTCGCCGAAGCGCTTGAAGAGGACGCTCTTGCCTTCCATCACCGGCTTGGAGGCCAGCGCGCCGAGATCACCTAAACCAAGAATGGCGGTGCCGTTGCTGATCACCGCCACCAGGTTGCCCTTGGAGGTGTACTCGTAAGCCATGTCGGGATCGGCGGCGATCGCATGGACCGGCACGGCGACGCCGGGCGAGTAGGCCAGCGACAGGTCGCGCTGGGTGGCCATCGGCTTGGTGGGGACGATGGCGATCTTGCCGGGCGTCGGATAGCGGTGAAAAGCCAGGGCCTCGGCGTCGGTGAAGGTCTTCTTCTCAGAGTCGCTCATGCTGGCGTTCCCCGTCCTGCGTGCAAGTTGATGGGGCGAGCCGGACAATGCGACGCGCCCTTATATGCGCTCACCGTAGCGGCGGGGCGTGGCGCTCACAACCTCGCCGATTCGATAAAATCCCCGCAAACGCTTGTTTGGCTTGGCGTTGCGTCAATCCGACGACCGCTGTTCGGGATCATCGGCCATTGACCCTGCGCCGCTCAATGGGCGACTAGGACGCCTGTCGCAGGCCGGAGATCACCATGACCGCCACCGTGAAGATCGCCATAGCCGGCGCCCTGGGCCGCATGGGTCAGGCCGTGGCCCGCACGCTGGACGGCCATGCGGGCGCGCAGGCTGTCGCCCGTTTTGACCGTCCGGGCGCGACGGGCGAGGGCCTGGTCGAGCGCGACGTGGCGTTGGGCGAGGCCGATGCGGTGATCGATTTCACCCTGCCCGAGGCGTCCGTTCTGCTGGCCGAGGCCTGCGCGGCGCTCCAGGCCGAGGGCACCGGTGGCCCCGCCGTGGTGATCGGCTCCACCGGCTTTTCCGCCGAGCAGATCGCCCGCATCGACGCGGCGGCGACCAGGGTCGCCATCGTCCGGTCGGGCAACTATTCGCTGGGCGTCAACATGCTGATGGGGCTGGTGAAACAGGCCGCCGCCGCCCTGCCGGCGGCTGAGTGGGACATCGAGGTCTTCGAGGCCCACCACAAGCGCAAGATCGATGCGCCGTCAGGCACGGCCCTGATGCTGGGTCAGGCCGCCGCCGACGGGCGCGGCGTGGCGCTGTCCGACGTCGAAGAGCGGGCCCGCGACGGTGTCACTGGTGCCCGGCGCGAAGGCTCCATCGGCTTTTCAGTGGTGCGCGGCGGCGGCATCATCGGCGAGCACAGTGTGATCTTTGCCGGCGAGGAAGAGGTTCTGACGCTGTCGCACTCGGCAACCGATCGCGGCCTGTTCGCGCGCGGCGCCGTCGCAGCGGCGATCTGGGCCGTGGGCCGGCCGCCGGGCCTCTATGACATGCAGGACGTTCTGGGCTTTCGCGGCTGAACGGCGCAAACTACAAAATAGCAAAGCCGGGGGGCTTGCCGCTAGACCTAGGACCTGATGGCCGAGCCGACGCCCGATTCCGTGCCCCAAAACCCTGAACGCCAGGCCACGCCGCGCGCCGCGCGCCGCCGCGAGCGGTTGGCGCAGATCGGGCTGGAAGCAGTCTCGCTGTCGATGCTGGCCTTCGTTGCGACGGGTCTGCTGGTCTATTGCGGCCGCCGCGAGATCAGCCGCGAGCTGGCCCAGGCCTGGTTGTCCGAGCGCGGCATCGATGCGGTGGTCGAGGTCGACGACCTGGACGCCAGCGGCTTTTCCGGCGCGATCCGGCTGGGGCCCAAATCCGATCCGATCTTCGCGGCCGACCGCATCGAGGTGGCTTATGACCTCCAGGCACCGTGGACAAGCCAGATGGGGTCGGGGGGGCCCTTCGCCATCGACACCCGCGCCGTGCGGCTGGTTCGTCCGCGCCTGAAGGCCAGCCTGACCGACAAGGGTCTGGATTTCGGCGCCCTCCAGCCCCTGATCGACCAGGCGATGGCGTCGCCGGGCGATCCCAAGGCCATCGGGCCGGCGATCCTGGTCGAGAATGCGCGGCTCGACCTGCGCACGCCCGGCGGCCTGGCCCGGATCACGGGCGACGCCAGCCTGGACGACGGCAAGCTGCTGCGCTTCGACGGTCGGCTGGCGCGGATGCGCTATGACACGGCCGACCTGGTGGTCGAGGCGCGCGGCGCCCTAGTTTCGGCCCGCAAGCGCGGCGAGCGTCTGACGGTGGTGGCGCGGTTTGATTTGGCCGCCCTGGTCGGTCAGGACCTGGAGCTGGAAGACGTCCAGGGCGAGATCGACGCCGAGCTCGCCTATCCTGACCTCGCCAAGCTGGCCGCGCCCGGCCCGGCGCAACTGCGTCTGGCCCTGAAGGCCGCCGGGTTCAGGCTGGGCGACAGCCGCGCCACGGACGCCGCCGCCGCCTTCACCCTGGCCGGTCGGCTGGACGGGGTCCTGTCCCGGGCCCGTTTCGACGGACACCTTTCGGGCCGTGCCACCGGCGAGGGGCTGGAGGCGCCGGGTCTCAAAGCGCGGGGCCTGGGCCTGGATCTTGATCTGCCCCGGCTGACCGCCGCCCTGCAGGACGACCGGCTGGCCCTGAGCGCAGGCGGCGAGGTCTCTGCCAGTCTGGATCAGGCCCTGGCGGGCGGCGCGGCCCTGCGCGACGTGTCGGGCCGGGTCGAGTCCGCCGGCCTGATCCTGTCGACCGACAGCGCCGGGGGGTCGGTCTCCGGCCCCCTGTCAATTCAGCTGGGTGCCGGGCGACTGGCCAGCGGCGCCCTGGCCCTGACCAGCCTGGCCGCCAAGGCCCAGGGGCGAGTGTCGGGACCCATGGCTCGTCCCGCCCTGACGCTGGACGGATCGGCCGGGGCCGACAGCGGTATTGCCCAGCCCGATGCCGATCGCCTGGCCGCCGTCCTGCCCAATCCCGCCTATGCCAGGGCCGCTAGCCAGGCCCTGCAAGGCTTCGACCTGCGTGTCCCCGCCCTGCGTCTGGCGCTGCGCGACGGCCGCACCGTCCTGACCCTGCCCGAGCCCCTGAGCCTGTCGGCCGCCAATGGCGTGAAGGCCCAGGTCGCGGCGCGGGGCGGGCTGCTGGCCGATCTGGCGGCTGACGGCCTGGCGCGCGGCGGGCTGACCGCCAACCTGTCAGGCGGCGGCCTGCCGGCGCTGCGGCTTGATGCGCCCGACTGGCGCATGGCCGGCGGTGTTCTGACCAGCCGCCTGGCTGTGGCGGGCGAAGCGATCGACCTGCCGCCGCTGGAGGGATTGAAAGGCCGGATCGAGGGTGTCGCGACGGCCTCGGCCTCTGGCTCCCGTTTTGTCCTGAGCGGTTGCACGCCCCTGACCGCGCGCCGCGTGCTGGTCGGCGAGACCCCGCTCAGCGGCCAGGCGCTGAGCCTTTGCCCGGGTCCCGCGCCGCTTTTCGTCTCCGGCGAAGAAGGCTGGAGCGCCTCGGCCCGCTTCCGCGATCTCAGCTCGGGTCTTGATGAGGCGCAAGCCAGGATCGCCGGGGTGTCGGGCCTGCTGACGGCCGGCGGCGCGGGCGGCCTCGACCGGGCCCAGGTGACCCTTGAGCAGGGAACCCTGACCGACGCCGCCGAAACCCGCCGCTTCAACCCGGTCAAGACCAGCGGCCGCCTGGCCCTGTCGGGCGGGATCTGGACCGGGACCCTCGACGCCGCCACTCCGGCCGGTCAGCCGCTGGGCCGCATCGTGCTACGCCATGACGTGGCCCGCGCCCGCGGCCGGGCCGAGATCGACGCCTCGAAACTGGTCTTCGCCAAGGACGGGGGGCTGCAACCCGCAGATCTGTCGCCGATGGCCGCCTTCGCCAAGAACGCGTCAGGACCCGCCGGCTTTACCGGTCTCTTCGCCTGGGACGCCGACGGCATGACCAGCAAGGGCCGGCTGGCGGCCGAGCGGATCGACTTCACCAGCCCGATCGGTTTTGTCGCCACCCTGGACGGGACCATCGACTTTACCAGCCTGACGCCCGTGGTCAGCGCGCCGGACCAGAGCCTGAAGATCACGCGGATCGATTCCATCGTGCCGCTGCAGGCCTTCGCGGCGCTGTTCAATCTGGGTGCCGATCGTCTGCACATCTCGTCCGCTGCCTTCGAGGCCGCCAAGGGCCGCGTCTCCATCGAACCCACCGATGTGTCGTTCGATCCGGAAAAGCCGATCCGGGGCGTCATCGTGGTCGAGCACCTGGACCTGGGTGAGCTGATCGCCGCCTCGTCGCTGGTCGAGAAGATCCAGCTGCAGGCGGTGGTTGACGGTCGCCTGCCGTTCGAGCTGAGCGCCAAGGGTTTCCGGTTCCTGGACGGCAAGGTCCGGGCCATCCAGCCCGGGCGGCTGGCGATTTCGCGCGCGGCCCTGACGGGCGTGCAGGCCGGGGTGCAGGGGGCTGACAGCGATAGTCCCGGCGCGCCCGCTCCGACCGCTGGTCCCGATGCGCCGGTCAACGCCATCCAGGACTTCGCCTATCAGGCCATGGAAAACCTGTCGTTCGACACGCTGGAGGCCGGCGTCAACAGTACCGACCAGGGCCGCCTGGCCATCCTGTTCCACATCAAGGGCGAGCACGATCCCAAGGTGGCCGAAAAGGCCCGTATCGGTTTGCTGGACCTGATCCGGGGCAAGGCCTTCAACAAGCGCATCGCCCTGCCCGCCAAGACCCCGGTCGACCTGACCCTGGACACCTCTCTGAACTTCGACGAGCTTCTGGCCGCCTGGCGCAACGCCTACAAGGCCCAGAGCCAAGTCGAGGCGCGTTCAGCTCCGGTTCAGCCGTGACCGCCCACTATTTCCCCCAACTGGAGAGACCCGCATGAGAAAGCGCGCCCTTTTGACCGCCCTAGTCGCGATGGGAGCGCTGGGAGCCTGCACCCCGACGATCCGCGTGAAGGTGGATCCGATCAACATCTACGCCAAGCTGGACGCCGACGTCCGCGTGCGGCTGGACAAGGAAGTCCAGACGCTGATCCAGCAAAACCCCAACCTCTTCTAAGGAAAGGCTCCGACATGTTTCGCAAGACGATAACCGTTCTCGCCCTGGGCCTTTCCCTGGCCGCCGCCGGCGCGGGTGCCGCCTATGCCCAGACGGCCGCCGCCAAGGCCGCCGTCGACGCCGCCAAGGTCGCCGGGACCGTGGGCGAACAGGCCGACGGCTTCCTGGGCATCGTGGCTGGAGGCGACGCCGACCTGCGCGCTTCGGTCGCCGAGATCAACACCGGCCGCGCGGCCGTCTACAAGGACATCGCCGCCAAGACCGGCGTGACGCCTGAAGCCGCAGGCCAGGCCACTGCCAAGCAGCTTTATGCGCGCCTGGCACCCGGCCAGTACTGGAAGCCGCTGGATGGCGGCTGGATGAAGAAGTAGCGACGTCGCGCCGCGCTCCCGCTTGGGAGCGCGGCGTTTACGGCTCGTAAGGGTTTGATTCATCGGCCTTTGATGTTTCTCCCGCAGGGTGACGGCAACGATAGACGCCAAGGGAAGAACGCCATGATCCTCGCCGTGCTGCAGGCCCGCATGGCCGCCGGCCGCCTTCCCGGCAAGGCGATGGCCACGCTTCGTGGCGAGCCGATGATCGTTCGCCAGCTGGAGCGCCTGCGCGGCGCGCGGCGGCTGGACAAGATCATCGTCTCCACCAGCACCGACGCTTCCGATGATGCCCTGGCCGGCTTCCTGGTCTCGCGCGGCTATGCCGTGCATCGCGGGGCGGGCTCCGACATTCTGGACCGCATCGCCCGCTGCGCTGAGGCGATCAGCGCCGTCACCCATGTGGTGCGCATCAAGGGCGACGCGCCCTTTGTCGACGCCGGCATCGTGGACGAAGCCGTGCGCCTGGCTCAGCTCAGCGGCGCGGCCTATACCTCAAACCGCACGCCCCGCACTTTCCCGGCTGGCCTGGAGGTCGAGGTCATCACCGCCAACGCCCTGCGTGTTGCGGCTGCCGAGGTCCGCGACCCAATGGAGCGCATCTCGCCCACGGCCGCCATCCGCAACGATCCAGTGCGTTTCAGTCAGGCCAACCTCACCGCCCCTCGCGACTGGTCGCGGCTGGACTGGCGGGTGAAGACCGCCGCTGACCTGGCCTTTGCCCGGTCGATCTATGACGCCCTGCACCCGGCCGATCCCGATTTCTGCATGAACGACGTGCTCGACCTGGTCGAGAACCGCCAGGACCTGGCGCGGTTCGCGGCCTAGCATCTCAATCCGCTCTTCCCGGCGACCCGAAGGGCGGCGAAGCCAACGCCGGGACCCAGATCGTAAAGTTGTGAGGCGCATGCAAAGACGCCCGCGATCCCTTCCGGAACGCGGGCGCTTTCGCATCTGGACCCCGGCTTTCGCCGGGGAGAGCGGGTAAGAAAGCTACTTCCAGGCCCCGTAGGGATCCACCGAGGCCTTGCCCAGGGCCTGGGCGACGGCCGGATGGGTCAGTTCGCCGTTCAGCACGTTGAGCCCACGCGCCAGATGGACATTGGTCTTCAGGGCGTCCAGGCCATGGTCGGCCAGGGCCAGGCCGAACGGCAGGGTGGCGTTGCCCAGGGCTTCGGACGAGGTGCGCGGCGCGGCCCCCGGCATGTTGGCCACGCAATAGTGAACCACGCCGTCAACGGTATAGGTCGGCTCGGCGTGGGTGGTCGGCTTGCTGGTCTCGAAACAGCCGCCCTGGTCGATCGACACGTCGACCAGCACCGAGCCCGGCTTCATCTGTGAAAGATGCTCGCGACGCACCAGCTTGGGCGCGGCGGCCCCGGCGGTCAGCACGGCGCCGATGATCACGTCGGCTTTCAGGATCTCTTCTTCGACGGCCGCGAAGGTCGAGTAGCGGGTCAGGATGCGTCCCTGATAGAGGTCGTCCAGCTCGCGCATGCGCGGGATCGAGCGTTCCAGGACCACGACCTCGGCCCCGAGGCCGGCGGCCATGCGCGCGGCGTTAGAGCCGACGACGCCGCCGCCCAGCACCACCACGCGGGCCGGGGGCACGCCGGGCACGCCGCACAGCAAAAGGCCCATGCCGCCCTTGTGCTTGAGCAGGCTCTCGGCCGCCGAGAACACGGCGATCCGGCCGGCGACTTCCGACATCGGAGCCAGCAGCGGCAGGCCGCCGCGTGCGTCGGTGACGGTCTCATAGGCGATGGCCGCGCAGCCGCTGTTCAGCAGGCCTTCGGTCTGGGCGGGATCAGGGGCCAGGTGCAGATAGGTGAACAGGATGTGGCGGGGTTCCAGCTTTTCCCACTCGACCTTCTGGGGTTCCTTGACCTTGATGATCATGTCGGCGCCGGCGAAGACGGCCGCCGCGTCCGGGGCGATGGTGGCACCGGCCTTCACATAGGCCTCGTCGGCATGGCCGGCCCCGAGGCCCGCGCCGGTCTGAACCAGAACGCTGTGACCGTGTCCGACATATTCGCGGACGGCGGTGGGCGTCAGGCCCACGCGGTGTTCGCCCGGTTTGATCTCTGAAGGGACGCCGACGCGCATGATGATTTCCTCCAAGGGGATTTTGACGCCAGTCTGCGCCTCTCCTTTCGCAAGTTCCCGGGCTATTTCATGTGTCTGGAACCGTGTTATGCAGGATTCCTGCGTCTGGAGAGTGATCCGTGAAGAAACCCGTCGTCCAGCTTGACAGCTTCGACCGGAAGCTTCTCAACCTGCTGCAAAGGCGGGGCCGGTCCAGCTATGTCGAGCTGGCCCAGGCCGTGAATCTTTCGGAGTCGGCCTGCCTGCGACGGGTTCGGGCCCTGGAGGAAACCGGCGTCATTGCCCGCTATGCCGCCGTCATCGACGAGCGCATCGCCGGCCTGCCGCTCAGCGTTTTTGTCACGGTCACCCTGTCGTCCCAGGCCGAGGCGACGCTCAGCGCCTTTGAGAAGGCGGTGGCCAATGTCCGCGAGGTGGCAGAGTGCTACCTGATGACCGGCGGCTCCGACTATCTGCTGCGGCTGGTGGTGCGGGATGTCGATGATCTGGAGCGGGTCCATGCCCAGGAACTGACCCGCATCCCCGGCGTGGTGCGGGTCAGCTCCAGCATCGCCATGCGCACCGTGGTCAAGCGCGCTGAATTGCCGCTGTGACGACAGCGGCAAAACCTACTGTCGGTTAACCTTGTCTCTCTAGTCCTGTGGCCTGACATACAATCCGCGTCGGGGGACGACATGGTTTCGAGACGAATTCTGCTGGGCGCCCTGGCGTCGGGACTGGCCAGCGTGCCGCTGGCGGCCTTGGCCGAGGGCGACGATCATCACGCGCCCGCGCCGCGCAAGGCGGCGCCAAGGCCGCGGGCCGCCGCACCTGTGCAAGCCGCGCCCGCGCCGGTGCGTTCGACGGTCGCTGAATATCCCAAGCCCGCTGAAACCCATGCGCCCGAAGTCTTGATCAATCCCGACGAAGCCCTGGGTCGCCTCAAGCATGGCAACGCCATCTTCGCCCGTGGGGGCGCCAGCATGGCCCTGCCCAGCTGGGCGAGGATCAATGAGCTCTCCAACGGTCAGAAGCCCTTCGCCATCGTCGTGGGCTGCTCCGACAGCCGCGTGCCGCCGGAGCTGGTTTTTGACTGCACCCTGGGCGAGCTGTTCGTGGTCCGCACGGCGGGTTCAACGGTCAGCCGCGAGGGCCTGGGCTCGATCCTCTATGCCGTCGAGCATCTGGGCGCGCCGCTGATCGTGGTGCTGGGTCACACCAAGTGCGGCGCTGTCGGCGCGGCCGTGGATGTCGCCACCAAGCACGCCCACCTGCACGGCGCCCTGTTCGACATGGCCCTGCCGATCGTCCCGGCGGTACTCGAGGCCCAGGATAGTCAGCCTGCCGACCTGCAGGACGCCGCAATCCGCCGCAATGCCATCAATATCGCCCAGCGCCTGAAGACCGCCGATGAGGCCTTCAGCAGCCGCATTGCCGCCGGTCGGCTCAAGGTGGTTTCGGCCGTCTACAGCCTGCAGACCGGCCAGGTGGAATTCATGGGCTGAGCCCCGGCGGCGGCGGCGTGAGGCTACCGCCGCAGAACTTTGAAAACCTTCATGGTCTGGCCGTTGACCGCAGACCCCGCATCGGCTCACATCGATCACCTTGAGGTCGAGTGGGAAGGGACGCGGCATGTCCACGGACGGGACGCAGCCGGACGGCAGCGCGGATCAACCGACTGCGCGTTTCCCATGGCTTGAGCGGCTGCGCGAACGCCTGCCTCAGGATCCACGTACCCGCCTGATCGCTGTCGCGGTGGGAGCCCTGGTCGTCGGCTTCGGCGGCGGGGTCGTGGCCGGCAAGGTCTCGGACGTTATCCAGCTGGGCGGCGCATCGACGGCGACGGCCGCCGCCCCGGCCAAGGGCGAGGCCTGGTCGCTGTTTGGCAAGCCCCGTTCGGCCAAGGCGCCCCGGCGCGGCATCCCCAAGCCCGAGGGTTTTGCGGTCTGGCAGAGCCGGATCGACAGCAGCGGCCCCGACCCGATGGCCTGCGTCCAGATGAGCCGGGCGCTCGATCCGTCGAAGCCCTATGCCGACTATGTGCTGCTCTCGCCCGATCTCGGCCGCCAGCCGGCCATCCGGGTCAAGGGCGACGAGATCTGCGTCGGCGGGGTGGGCTTCACCGACCACCGCGTCACCCTGCTCAAGGGTCTGCCCGCCAAGGGCGGCGAGACGCTCGGCGCCAATGCCGATGTCGATTTCACGTTCGGGGAAAAGCCTCCTTACGTCGGTTTCGCCGGCGACGGCGTGATCCTGCCGCGCGAGGACGCCGACGGCGTGGGCATCGAGACCATCAATGTCCAGACCCTGGCCGTCGAGGTCTGGCGGGTGTCGGATCGCAATCTGGTGCGCAAGTCGATCAGTGCGCCCGATCCGACCGGCGAGGGCGACTGGGCCGGCGACTATGGCGAAGACAGCGCCGGTGAGGATGGCCGCCGGGTCTGGAAGGGTGTCGTGCAGGTCACGGGCTCGGCCACTGGCCAGAAGGCGACCACCGTCTTCCCGCTGGGCGCGGTGCTGAAGGACATGAAGGCCGGCGGCTATCTGATCAAGGCGCGCGACGCCTCGGGCGGCCGTGATCCGGATACTGAAGGCGACACGCCCCCCGCCCAGGCTCGCCGCTGGATCGTGTTCACTGACATGGCCATGCTGGCCTATGACGGCTCGGAATCCCTCGACGTTGTCGTCCGCTCGCTGAAAACGGCCAAGACCCTGTCGGGCGTGCGCGTGGCGCTGGTCGCCCGCGACGGCGAAGATCTGGCCGAGGCGAAAAGCGACGCCGACGGCCGGGTGCGGTTCCTGCGTCCCCTGCTGGAGGGCGAAGGGTCCGAGCGCGCCAAGATGGTCATGGCCTATGGACCCCAGGGCGACCTGGCGGTGCTGGATCTGGACCGCTCGCCGGTGGATCTGTCGAAACAGGGCGTCGGCGGGCGTGAGGACGCCACGGCCGGCCGTACCACCCGCACCGATATTGACGGCTATCTCTATGCCGACCGGGGGATCTACCGGCCCGGTGAAACCGTGCATCTGACGGCCATGGTCCGCGACCGGATGGCCAAAGCCGTCAACGATCGCAAGGGCGAGATCGTGGTCAAGCGGCCGTCTGGCGTCGAGTTCAAGCGCTATCCGTTCAGCCGCGCCGACGCCGGTGCCGTGCTGACGCAGATCGCCCTGCCGCGCTCGGCCCCCCGTGGCCGCTGGACCGCCGAGCTGAAGATCGAGGGCGTCGAGGCGGCGTCCGGCACGCTCAGTTTCAGCGTTGAGGACTTCGCGCCGCAACGCCTGGCCGTCACCACCACGGGCCAGGAAGCCGTGCCGCTGGGCGTGGGCGAGACCCGCAAGGTCGATGTCTCGGCCCGCTTCCTTTATGGCGCGCCGGGTTCGGGTCTGCAGACTCAAGGCGAGGCGCGGCTGCGTGCCGACCCCGATCCCTTCCCCGCCTTCAAGGACTATCGCTGGGGCGACGCCGACAAGCCGTTCGACGAAAAGTATCTGGATCTGGGGACCACGATCACCGACGGCGAAGGCCGTGCGGTGCTGTCGGTGGGAACCGATCTGGCCGGCGACACGGCCCAGCCCCTGCTGGCCGCCGTGACGACCTCGGTGTTCGAGCCCGGCGGCCGACCGGTGCGCGAGGGTCTCGACCTCAAAGTCCGCGCCAAGCCGCTGTATTTCGGAGTCAAGATCGATCAGGGCGACAGCGCCAGGGGCGATCCGCCGATCAGTCTGGAGATGATCGCCGTCAACGCCGCCGGCAAGCGGGTGGGGGCGACCGCCACCTACACCCTGATCAGTGAGAACTGGAACTATGACTGGTTCCAGCAGGACGGCCGCTGGCAGTGGCGGCGCACCAGCCGCGACGCGGTGGTGGCCAAGGCCACGGTGAACATCGGCGCGGTTCTGCCCGCCCGCTTCACCCGCCGCCTGGGCTGGGGCGATTATCGCCTGCTGGTCGAGGGGGCGGACGGGTCGCGCACCGTTATCCGCTTCGCCGCCGGCTGGGGCTCGCCCGCCAAGGACGCCGAGGCACCCGACTTCGTGCGGGTCAGCGCCGGGACCAAGGCCTACAGCCAGGGCGACACCGTCGAGATCACGATCAAGCCGCCCTATGCCGGCCAGGCCCAGGTGGCCGTGGCCACCGACCGCCTGATCGACCTGAAGACCGTTTCTGTCGGCGAGAAGGGCACGACGGTCCGTCTGAAGACCTCGGCCGCCTGGGGTGGCGGGGCCTATGTGATGGTCAGTGTCATCCAACCTCGCGATCCGGTCGCCTCGCCCAAGCCGCGCCGGGCCCTGGGTCTGGTCTATGTTCCGCTGGACCCGAAGGACCGCAAGCTGACGGTGGATCTGGGCACGGCCAAAAAGATCGACTCCAAGGCGCCGGTCGAGATCCCGGTGACGGTCAAGGGGCTGGGCTTTGGCCAGAGGGCCAAGGTGACTATTGCGGCCGTCGACGAGGGCATTTTGCGTCTGACCCGCCAGGACAGTCCTGATCCGGTGAAGTGGTACTTCGGCAAGCGCGCCCTGGGCGTCGACTATCGCGACGACTATGGCCGTCTGCTGGATCCCAATCTGGGCGCGCCGGCCAATGTCAATTTCGGCGGCGACGAGATCGGCGGCGAGGGCCTGACGGTGACGCCGATCAAGACTGTGGCCCTGTGGTCGGGCATCGTCGAGACGGGGCTGGATGGCAAGGCGGTGGTCAAGCTGCCGGCCGCCGACTTCAATGGCGAGTTGCGCCTGATGGCTGTGGCCTGGACCGACACCGCCGTCGGCTCGGGCTCCAAGCCCCTGACCGTGCGCCAGCCGATGGTGGCCGACCTCAACCTGCCGCGCTTCCTGGCACCGGGCGACAAGGCCATGGCGACGCTGGAACTGCACAATGTCGAGGGCAAGCCCGGCGCCTATACCGCCGAGGCCTTCTCGACCAATGGCCTGAAGGTGACCTTCCGCAAGGTGTTCCAGCTGATCCTGGGTCAGCGCATCGCCGAAAAGATCCCCTTCCTGGCGCCGGAGGTCACCGGCATCGGCAAGATCGGCTTCAAGGTGGCCGGCCCCGGCTTTGCGACAGCCAAGGACTATCCGATCCAGACCCGGCTGGGCTGGGGCGATGTGGTGCGCACCACCACCGAGCAACAGCTGCCGGGGCAGAGCTACACCCCGTCCTACGGCCTGATGTCGGGGCTGGCAGCGGGGGATGTGACGCTGCAGGTCAGCTATTCGCCGTTCAAGGGCTTTGACCCGGCGGCCATTGCGGTGGCCCTGCAACGCTATCCCTATGGCTGCACCGAACAGCTGGTCTCGACCGCCTATCCGCTGCTCTACGCCCAGAGCCTGAGCAGTGATCCCAAGCTCAAACGCACCCCGGCTGCCCTGGCCGGCGCGGTGGGCAAGCTGCTGGATCGCCAGACCCTGGACGGGGCCTTCGGTCTGTGGCGGGTGGGTGACGGCGAGGCCGATCCGTGGCTGGGGGCCTATGCCACCGACTTCCTGCTGGAGGCCAGGGCCCAGGGCATCCCGGTACCCGACGCCGCCATCGACAAGGCCATGAACGCCATGCGCCAGATCAGCCGCCCCGACGGTTGGGCTTCCGTGGCCTATCGCATGGAATATCCGCAGTGGTGGGCCCAGACGCCGGAGCTGTCGACCAAGGCCACCCAGCGCATGCGCCGCCGGGCCAGCGCCTATGCTCTCTATGTGATGGCCAAGGGGGGCAAGGGTGATCTGGCTCGCCTGCGCTGGTGGCACGACGTGCAGATGAAGGACGAGGACCAGCCGATGGCCAAGGCCTATGTCGCGGCCGGTCTGGCCCGGATGGGCGACCAGGCCCGGGCCCGCTCGGCCATGCGCCAGGCGGTGAAATCGCTGGGCTATCGTGATGAGCAGGACTGGTACCAGAGCCCGCTGCGCGACGTGGCGGGACTGACGGCCCTGGCGGTCGAGTCTGGCCAGGGTGACATTGCCCGCCAGCTGCAGAGCCGGCTGGAAAATGTGGTCAAGGACCCTGACGCCCTCAACACCCAGGAACAGGCGGCCGTCCTGCACGCCGCCTATGCCTTGCTGAAGGCGGCCGGTCCGATCTCGATCGACGCCCAGGGGGCCACGGCCCTGCCGCCGGCCGGCGGCGCGCCGCGCTGGGCCGTGGGCAAGCTGGCCGACAGCCGCTTCACCAACACCGGCAAGGGCGTGCTGTGGCGGACGGTCAGCGTCCGCGGCACCCCGACGGCGGCGCCGGGGGCGGTGTCCAGCGGTCTGTTTGTCAGCAAGCGCCTGCTGTCGATGAGCGGCGGCGCGGTTGACCCGGCCACGATCCGCCAGGGCGACCGGATCATCGTTCTGGTTTCCGGTCGCTCGATGCAGGCCCGCTCGACCGCCCTGGTGGTCGACGACGCCCTGCCGGCCGGCTTCGAGATCGAGGCGACGCTGGGCGCTGACGACGCCCAGAACGGGCCTTACAGGTTCCTGGGCGAACTGACCGGCGCCGACGTGCAGGAGAGCCGCGACGACCGCTTCATCGCGGCCATGGACCTGGAGGGCAACAAGCCCTTCGCCCTGGCCTATGTGGCGCGGGCCGTGACGCCGGGCGAGTTTTTCCTGCCCGGCGCGGTGGCCAAGGACATGTATCGCCCGGCCATCACCGCCCGCTCGGACGCCGGCCGCGCGGTGATCGCGCCGGGGCCGTGAGCTAAGATGGTCTCGAGTAACATATCTTGTCATCCCGGGCGGCCTTCGGCCGACCCGGGACCCAGGGGCCGGCGCACTGCGGTTGCCCCTGGGTCCCGGCTCTCCGCTTCGCTGCGGTCGGGATGACAAGATTGAGTTTTTTGGGGGAAGGGCGAGGCAAGTACGTCCCCCGTCTGACCAAGGCCCTCGTCGCTCTGCTGGGCGTCCAGGTCATCCTCGCAACCCTCAGCGCTGTCTTCCCGCCGGACATGACCCGCGCCCGGCAGTCGTCGCCGGTGGCACTGGACCGGCGCGGCGCTTGGTTGCGGGCCCTGCCGGTTGAGGACGGGCGCTGGCGGATCCGCGCGGACCTGGATCGGACTGACGCGACCTTCCAGCGCCGGCTGATCGCGGTCGAGGACGGGCGGTTCCATAGCCATCTGGGCGTTGATCCGCTGGCGGTGGTCCGGGCGTTCGGCTCGGCGGTGATCCATGGCCGGGCCACCTCCGGGGCCTCGACCCTGACCATGCAGACCGCAAGGCTGCTGGAGCCGCGTCCCCGCACCCTTGGCGCAAAGCTGATCGAGATGGTCCGGGCCGCCCAGCTGGAATCGCGGCTGACCAAGGACGAGATCCTGGCTCTCTACCTGACCCTGGCCCCCTATGGCGGCAATCTGGAGGGGGTGCGGGCCGCCAGCCTGGCCTATTTCGGCCACGAGCCGAGCAGCCTGACCGACGCCGAACAGGCCCTGCTGATCGCCCTGCCGCAGGCGCCCGAGGCCCGGCGGCCGGACCGGCGGCCCGAGGCGGCGCGGCTGGCCCGGCGAGCGGTGCTGGACAAGCTGGTCCGGACTGGAACCCTGACCGAAGCCGCCGCCCTGGAAGCCGAGGCTGAAGCCCTGCCGCCTCGGGCGCCCTTTCCGGCCCTGGCCTGGCACGCCGCCGGCCAGCTGGCTCGTTCTGCGCCGGTCAAGCAGGCCAGCGTCGTCACCACGCTCGATGCGGGCTTGCAGGCGCGGCTGGAGCCGATGGCCGCCGCCATCGCCGCTTCGCAGGGGGCTGATGCCACCGCTGCGATCCTGGTGGTGGAAATCAAGGGCCGGGCGGTGCGCGCCGCCGTCGGCTCGGCCGGCCGCGAGCGGGCCGGCGGCTGGGTGGACATGACGCGCGCCCTGCGCTCGCCCGGCTCAGCCCTGAAGCCGTTCATCTATGCCATGGCCATGGATGACGGCCTGGTCGCCGCCGACACCCAGCTGACCGACTCGGCCACCCGCTTTGCCGACTATCAGCCCGAAAATTTCGACCGGGTGTTTCACGACAAGGTCACGGTGCGCGAGGCCCTGTCGCACTCTCTGAACGTGCCCGCCGTCGCCACACTGGAGCGGCTGGGTCCCGAAGCCTTCGCCGGTCGGATCGAGGCGGCCGGTGCCCATCTGGCGCGGCCCAAGTCGCAGTTGAAGCCGGCCGGTCTGGCCCTGGCCCTGGGCGGGGAGGGGATTACCCTGCGCGACCTGGCCCTGCTCTATGCCGCTCTCGGCGATGGCGGCCTCGCCAAACCGCTGGCCTGGACGGAGGCTGACGCGAAGCTGCGGGAAAGCTCCGGCGGGACCCGGCTGGTCCGGCCCGAGGCGGCCGGGCAGGTGCTGGACATCCTGCGAGAGGCCCCCGCGCCGCGCGGGCGCGCGCCCTCGGCCCTGACCCGGGGCGGACCGGCCATGGCCTTCAAGACCGGCACGTCCTACGGCTTTCGCGACGCGGTGGCGGCCGGGGTGGTCGGGGGCTATGCGATCATCGTCTGGACGGGCCGGGCCGACGGCGGCGCGCGCGGCGGCCTGACCGGTCGCGACGCCGCCCTGCCGCTGCTGTTTGATGTCGCCGACGTGGTGGGCGCTCCGGCCGCCGCGCCGCGTCCGCTTGCGCCGAAGGCCGCGCCCCAGGCGCTGCAGCGGCTGGAGGCTGTCGATGCGGGTCCGCGCCTGATCTTCCCGCCCGATGGTGCGGCGGTGCAGGTCGAGGCGCTTGGGCCCAAGTCGCGGGGGCTGGTGCTGGCGGCCGGTGGCGAGGACCTGACCTGGTATGTCGGCGGGACGCCGCTGGCGGCGGATCCGGTGAGCGGCCGGGTGGTGTGGAAGCCTGCCGCGCCTGGGTTCTATCGCCTGTCAGTGGTGGACGGGCAGGGCCGCAAGGTCACGGCTCGGGTGCGGATCCGGGGCGGGTAGGGCTCACCAAACCTTGTCATCCCGGAAGCCTTGCAGAGGCTATCCGGGACCCAGGGGCGACCGCACTGCCTTGGCCCCTGGGTCCCGGCTCTCCCCCCGGCCTTCGCCGGGGTCCGGCCGGGATGACAAACTTTATGGAGGATCTAAACCGTTCCGCCGGCCACCCGCTCATAGTCTTCCAGGCACGAAATCCCGACATTGAGGTCGTTCACCAGCCCGTTGGCCAGCGAATAGACCCAGCCATGCACGGCCAGCGACTGGCCGCGCGCCCAGGCGTCCTGCACGAAGACGTCGGAGGCCACGTTGCGCACCTGGCGGATGACGTTCAGCTCGCACAGGCGATTGAGTTTTTCCTTCTCGCTGGGCAGGGCGTCCAGTTCGTGGCGGTGCTCGGCATGCACTTCGCGGATCGGGTGCAGCCAGTGATCGACGAGGCCGCGCCGTTTGCCGTCGATCGCCGCCGCCACGCCGCCACAGCCATAGTGGCCGACGACCATCACATGCTTGACCTTGATCACGTCGATCGCGAACTGCAGCACGCTCAGATAGTTGGCGTCCTGTGGCGGGGCGAGATTGGCGACATTGCGGTGGACGAACAGCTCGCCGGGATCCAGGCCCACGATCTCATTGGCCGGCACGCGGCTGTCGCTGCAGCCGATCCAGAGATATTCCGGGCTCTGCTGGTTCTCGAGCCGCTTGAAGAAGTTGGGATCGACCTGGGTCTTGCCCTTGGACCAGGCGGCGTTGTTGGCCTTCAAATCTTCAAGCATGCTTTTTCCTCACGCCTTTTGGGCGTCCGGTTGAAGGTTGGGGTGGGCGGCGGCGATGGCGGGATGCTCCAGCGCCTGCGCCACGGCGGCGCGGATCGCAGGGAACGGTGCCATGTCCACGTGGAACCGGGCGGCGTTATAGACTTGTGGCACCAGACAGCAATCGGCCAGGCCCGGCGTATCGCCAAAGGCATAGCCCTTGCCGTGTTCGGCGATCATCGGTTCAAGCGCGGCGAAGCCTTCACCGATCCAGCGCTGGGCCCAGGCGTCGCGGCCGTCCTGATCGACGCCCAGGCCGGTCAGGGCGCGCAGGATGCGCAGATTGTTCACCGGATGGATGTCGCAGGCGACGACCTCGGCCATGGCCCGGACCACCGCCCGGTCGAACGGATCAGCGGGCAGCAGACGCGGCTCTGGAACCGTTTCGTCCAGCCATTCCAGGATGGCCAGGCTCTGGGTCAGCTTTCGACCCGCTTCTCCTGCCATGGCGACCTCCAGGGTCGGCACCAGCGCCTGGGCATTGAGGGCGCGATAGGCCTCGCCGTGATGCTGGCTCGTGACCAGGTCCACCGGCGCGATGTCATAGTCCAGGCCCTTGAGGTTCAGGCCGATGCGCACCCGATAGGGCGCGCTGGCCCGCCAGGCGCTGTGCAGGGTCAGTTTCATGGGGCGGCTCCTAGACCAGGGTGAAGGACAGTTTGCCCACGCCCTCGACCTCGCCCTCGATCAGGTCGCCACGGACGATGGGGCCCACGCCTTCGGGCGTGCCGGTGAAGATCAGGTCGCCGGCTTCCAGCCTCCACAGCTGGCTGGCCTGGGCGATCACCTCGGCGACGTTCCAGATCATGTCGGCGATCTGGCCGCGCTGCTTTTCGGCGCCGTTGACGCTCAGGAAGATCGCGCCCTCAGGCGGCAGGCCGCTCATCGGGCGGATGGCGCTGATCGGGGCACTGGCGTCGAAGGCCTTGCCGGCCTCCCAGGGGTGGCCCTTGGCCTTGGCGGCGTTTTGCAGGTCGCGCCGGGTCAGATCGACGCCGACCGCGTAGCCGAACACCAGGTCGATGGCCTGTTCGGGGGTCAGGTTCTGGCCGCCGCCCTTCAGGGCCGCCACCAGTTCGATCTCGTAGTGCAGATCCGATGTCGCCGGCGGATAGGGCACGGCGGTCGCCAGGGGAGCCACGGCGTCGGCCGGCTTGGCGAAAAAGAAGGGTGGATCGCGGGTGTCCGCGCCCATTTCGCGGGCGTGGGCGGCATAGTTTCGCCCCACGCACAGGATCCGGCGGACCGGAAAAACAGCGGATGATCCCTCGACCGGGACCGTGGGAAGGGCGGGCGGGGGAACGGCAAACGATGTCATACCGCCTGATTAGCGCCAAACCGTCGGCGTCGAAAGCACCCCGCCCCGCTTATCGCGCGTTGGACACAAAGGGACGACATGTCAGGCCTAAACGTTCTTTCACTTGCCCACAGGCGCCGCGTCGGGCCATGACGATTGTGGATTTTTTTGGGCGTCTTTTCATGCGGGGGCTGTGAGCGCGCGAATGTTGATCATCGAGAACCTGACTCACGTCTACGGCAACGGCGTTCGCGCCCTTGACGAGGTCAGCCTGACCATACCGCGCGGCATGTATGGCCTGCTGGGGCCCAATGGCGCGGGCAAGTCAACCCTGATGCGGACCATCGCCACCCTGCAGGCCCCGACCTCGGGCCATATCCGTTTCGACGGCATCGACGTGCTCAAGACGCCGGAACTTCTGCGCCGGACCCTGGGCTATCTGCCGCAGGACTTCGGCGTCTATCCGCGCGTCTCGGCCTACGACATGCTCGACCACATGGCGGTGCTCAAGGGCATTTCCGGCGCGAAAGAGCGCAAGGAAACCGTCGAGAGCCTGCTGGCCCAGGTCAATCTGTGGAACGTGCGCAAGAAGGCCATCGCCGGCTTCTCGGGCGGCATGCGCCAGCGCTTCGGCATCGCCCAGGCCCTGATCGGCGATCCGCGCCTGATCATTGTCGACGAGCCTACCGCCGGTCTTGACCCCGAAGAACGCAATCGTTTTCTCAACCTGCTGGCCGAGATCGGCGAGAACGTGGTGGTGATCCTCTCGACCCATATCGTCGAGGACGTTTCGGACCTGTGCCCGGCCATGGCGATCATCTGCGACGGCCGCATCGTCAAGGAAGGCGCGCCGGGCGACTTTGTCACCCAACTGGGCGGTCGCATCTGGCGCAAGACCATCGACAAGGCTGATCTCGACGCCGCCAAGGGCCAGTATCAGGTCATCTCCACCCGCCTGCTGGGCGGCCGCACGGTGATCCACATCCTCTGCGACAGCGATCCGGGCGACGGCTTCGCCGCCGTCGAGGGCGGGCTGGAGGATGTCTATTTCTCGACCCTGTCCACCACCCGCCGCGCGGCGTAGGGAGGGCAGCCGGATGTTTGCCAAGATCGCGGGCTTCGAGCTCCGCTACCAGCTGAAGTCGCCCGTGTTCTGGGTGGTGGCGGTGGTGTTTTTCCTGCTGACCTTCGGGGCGGCCACGGTTGACCAGATCTCCATCGGCGGCGGGGGCTCGATCCACAAGAACGCCCCGTTCGCCATCGCCCAGACCCATCTGGTCCTGTCGATCTTCTACATGTTCGTGACCACGGCCTTTGTGGCCAATGTGGTGGTCCGTGACGACGAGACCGGCTTTGGCCCGATCCTGCGCTCCACCCGGATCCGCAAGTTCGACTATCTCTACGGGCGGTTCGTCGGGGCCTTCCTGGCGGCGTCGATCTCGTTCCTGGTGGTTCCGCTGGCGATCTTCATCGGGTCGTTCATGCCCTGGATCGACCCTGAGCGGCTCGGCCCGAACATCCTCCAGACCTATCTCTTCTCGTATTTCGCCCTGGCCCTGCCGGCGATCTTCCTGACCTCGGCGATCTTCTTTGCCCTGGCAACCGTCACCCGTTCGATGATGTGGACCTATGTCGGCGTCATCGCCTTCCTGGTTATCTGGATCATCGCCGGCATCGCCCTGGACCGCCCGGGGTTCGAGCAGGCTGCGGCCTTGTGGGAGCCCCTGGGCACGGGTGCTTTCAGCCTGGCCACCAAATACTGGACGGCGAGCGAGCGTAACACCCTGACCCCTCCCCTGGCCGGCGTCCTGCTGTTCAACCGGGTCTTCTGCCTGGCGCTGGGCGCTGTTTTCCTGGCGGCCGCCTACTGGCTGTTCGAGCGCCAATCGGCGGAACTGGCCGGAAACAAGAAGGCCAAGGCCCTGAAGGGCAGTGCGGCCGAGTCTGACCCGCCGCCGGTGCTGACGGTGCCCCTGCCCACGCCGCGCCATGATGGTCAGGCCGCCTGGGCCCAGCTGGTGGCCCGGACCCGCCTCGACATGGGTCAGGTGTTCAAGAGCCCGGCCTATTTCGTTCTGCTGGCCCTGGGCCTGTTCAATGCCGGGGGGTCGTTATGGTTCGCGACCGAGGCCGCCGGCTATGGCGGGGTGATCTATCCCGTAACCCGGGTCCTGCTGATGCCGCTGATGGGGTCGTTCGGCCTGATCCCGATGATCATCGCAATCTACTATTCCGGCGAACTGGTCTGGCGCGAACGCGAGCGCAAGACCCACGAGATCATCGACGCCACCCCCGTGCCGGACTGGGCCTTTGTTGCGCCCAAGACCCTGGCCATTGCGCTGGTTCTGATCTCGACCCTGCTGGTCAGCGTCCTGGCCGCCATCATCAGCCAGCTGGCCCACGGCTATACCCATCTGGAACTGGGCAAGTACCTGCTGTGGTATGTGCTGCCCCAGTCCGTTAGCTGGATCCTGCTGGCGGTCCTGGCCGTGTTCCTGCAGGCGATCAGCCCGCACAAGTTCATCGGTTGGGGCCTGATGGTGATCTATCTGGTCGCCACCATCACGCTGTCGAGCCTCGGCTTCGAACACCGGCTCTATCTCTATAGAGCTGTAACGGAAACGCCGTTCTCCGACATGAACGGCCAGGGCAAGTTCTGGATCGGGGCCTGGTGGCTGCGCCTGTACTGGAGCGCCTTTGCCGTCGTGCTGGTGCTGCTGGCCTATGGCCTGTGGCGGCGCGGAACCGAGACGCGCCTTTGGCCGCGCCTCAAGCGCCTGCCGCGTCGCATGACCGGCAAGGCCGGCGCGACCCTGGCGGTGGCCCTGACGGTCTTTGCCGCCTCGGGAGCGTTCATCTACGTCAATACCAACATTTGGAACGACTACCGGACCAGGATCGACGGCGAGAAATGGCAGGCCGATTACGAAAAGACCCTGCTTCCGTTTGAAAACACCCCCCAGCCCAAGATCGTCTCGATGATGCTGGATGTGGACCTCTATCCGCATCAGCCGCGCGTGAGCACCAAGGGCTCCTACGTTCTGGAGAACCGCACGGGCGCGCCGCTGCGCGAGATCCATGTGCGTTTTGACCGCGACCTGGAGGTCAAGGGCCTGTCCATTGAGGGCGGGCGCTCGACCAGGACCTATGACCGGTTCAACTACCGGATCTTCGCCTTCGACACGCCGATGGCGCCGGGCGAGCGCCGCAAGATGAGCTTCATCACCGAGCGCGCTCAAAAGGGCTTCCCCAACAGCGGGGCGGAAAGCCGCGTCGTCGACAACGGGACCTTCATCAACAATCTCGAGATCGCGCCGATCCTGGGCATGGCGCGCGACGGCCTGCTGGTCGACCGGGCCAAGCGTCGCAAATACGGCCTGCCGCCCGAACTTCGGATGGCCAGGCTGGGCGATGGCCCGTCGCGGCAGTTCAACGGTCTGCGCAAAGACGCTGACTGGGTGACGTCCGACATCACCGTCACCACTGACGCCGACCAGACGCCCATCGCGCCCGGCCGCAAGGTGTCCGACAAGACCTGGTTCCAGAGCGCGGATCTGAAGGGGCCCGTGCAGGGCGCCGGAGACCGACGCACCGCCCGCTTCGTCACCGAGGCGCCGGTCCAGGCCTTCATGTCGATCCAGTCGGCCCGCTACCAGATCGCGCGCGAAACCTACAAGGGCGTCGACCTGGAGGTCTATTACGACGCCCAGCACCCCTGGAACATCGCGCGCATGAAGGGGGCGATGAAGGCCTCGCTGGACTATATGGGGACCGAATTCAGCCCCTATCAATTCCGCCAGCTGCGCTTCCAGGAGTTCCCCGACTACGCCCAGTTCGCCCAGGCCTATGCCGGGACCATGCCGTGGTCAGAGGGCCTGTTCTTCATCGCCGACTACCGTAATCCCGAGAAGATCGACATGGTCACCTATGTCGGGGCGCACGAGATCGGCCACCAGTGGTGGGCGTACCAGGTGATCGGCGCAAACCAGCAGGGCAGCACGATGCTGAGCGAAACCTTCGCCCAGTATTCGGCCCTGATGGTGATGAAGCGGATGCACGGCGAGAGCCAGATCCGCAAGTTCCTGAAGTTCGAGCTGGACCGCTATCTGCGCTCGCGCGGCGGCGACGCCCTGGACGAGCAGCCGCTCTACAAGGTCGAGAACCAGCCCTATATTCATTACAACAAGGGCTCGCTGGTCATGTACCGGCTGCAGGACGAGATCGGCGAGGCGGCGGTCAACCGGGCCCTGCGCAGGCTGATCAAGGCCTACGCCTTCAAGGGCGCGCCCTATCCCACGACGCTGGACTTCATGACAGCGATCCGGGCCGAGGCGCCGGCCGACAAGCAGGCCCTGATCACCGACCTGTTCGAGAAAATCACCCTCTATGACCTCAAGACCAAGTCCGCGACGGTCAAGAAGCGGGCCGACGGCCGGTTCGACGTGACCCTGACGGTCGAGGCCAAGAAGATGTATGCCGACGGCAAGGGCAAGGAAACGGCCGCTCCCCTGAACGAGGCCATGGACATCGGCCTGTTCACCGCCGAGCCGGGCAAGAAGGGCTTCAAGGCCGACAATGTGCTGCTGTACGAGCGCCGTGCGATCCGCTCGGGCGTGCAGACCCTGACCTTCATCGTGACCAGGGCGCCGAAGTTTGCGGGGGTGGATCCCTACAACACCGTCATCGACCGCAATGGCGATGACAACACGCTGAAAGTCGGCGGATGAGCGAGGGTTGGCTGAAGCTGGATGCGGCGGGGTTCAACACCTTCCTGAAGGGCGCCTTCCCCGACAACGACCCAGCTTCGCTGCCCGAGGTAACCGAGGTTTCGGAGGGGCGCGTCCTGCTGCGTCAGGCCTTCTCGCCGCGGCAGCTTCGTCCTGGGGGCGTGATTTCGGGGCCGACCTTGATGGCCATGGCCGACACCGCCACCTATGCGGTGATCCTGACCCATATCGGTGAGGTGCCGCTGGCGGTCACGACGTCGCTGACGATCCATTTCCTGCGGGGCTGCAAACCGGGCGACCTTTACGCCGAGGCGACCCTGCTCAAGCTTGGCCGCCGCATTGCGACGGCCGATATCCTGATGTGGACGGAATCGCGCGAGCGGGCCGCCGCCAAGGCGACGGTCGCTTACGCCATTCCCTGATACGCAAAACCCCACCGCTCCGGTGTGACCGGGGCGGCGGGGCTCGTGGCGAGGACGAAGGTCTAGAGCGGGTTGCGATCTGATGGAATCAGATCACCCGCTCTAGTCTTCTGTTTTCACGCGCGTTTCGTTCCGAAAACCGGTTTCCACTTTTCGGAACGCGCTCTAGTGGCTAGTTCACGAAGCCCTTCTTGAGACCCTCAGCCATGTTCAGGTGCTCCTGAACGGTCGGGGCTGTGGCGGCGGCGAAGGTCTTGATCGCCGGCGTATCGCCGTCCTGGGCGTAGCGCTGCAGCAGGTTCAACATCGCCTGATGCGCGTCGACCTGGCTGTCGGCGTACTTCTTGTCGAAGTCTTCGTTGCTGGCCTTGGTCAGCGCGTCCAGATCGTCCTGCATGTCCTTGGACAGGGTCATCGGCAGGCTGATCGCGGCGCCTGATGCGGTGATGGCGGCCTGCAGGCTTTCACCGGTCTTGGTGTGGGCCGCTTCCATAGTCTTGGCGAAGGCCTTGACCTGGACATTGGTCGAGCGCGTGGCGGCCAGCTTGGCGGCTTCGATCTGGAACATGTCGATATCGGCGGCCTTCATGGCGAAGACGTCGGCCTTGGTCTCGTCGGCCAGGGTCGGAACGGTGGCGGCGGGGTTGGCGTCGGGAGTCATCGCCTGCTCGGTGGGCGTGGCGGCACCCTTGGTTTCGGTCTTTTCGCCGCAAGCGGCGAGGCTCAGCGCGGCGAATGCCGCGCCGATGATGAGGATCTGACGGGTCATGGCTGTCTTTCCCTGGATGTTTTTTTGTAGGGGTGGGTAAAGCTCCGGCGCCGCGGTTCGCCGTCGTGCCGAGAAGAACATCACGGGGCCGTGAACGGTTCCGTGCAGCAGGGAGAATAACCAGATGGCGACAGCGCCCTTGGCCGGACTGCGCGTGATCGAAATGGGCTCGCTGATCGCCGGGCCCTTCTGCGGTCAGGTGTTGGGCGACTTCGGCGCCGAGGTCATCAAGCTGGAAGATCCCAGGGCCGGTGACCCCATGCGCCAGTGGGGGCGCTCCAAGCCCCAGGGCCTGTCGCCCTGGTGGCCGGTGATCGGTCGCAACAAGAAATCCGTCACGGTCGATCTGCGTACCGACGAGGGCCGCGACCTGGCCCGCGCCCTGATCGCCAAGGCCGATGTGGTCGTCGAGAACTTTCGCCCCGGCACGCTGGAGGGCTGGGGCCTGGGCTATGAGGCCCTGTCAAAGCTCAATCCGGGTCTGGTGATGGCCCGGGTCTCGGGCTTTGGCCAGACGGGCCCCTATTCGCACCGGGCCGGCTATGCCCTGGTCGGCGAGGCCATGGGCGGCCTGCGCCACATCACAGGCGAACCCGACCGCAACCCCGCCCGGGCCGGAATCTCGATCGGCGACAGCCTGTCGGGCCTGAACGCGGCGCTGGGCGTCATGATGGCCCTGCATGCCCGCCAGCACACCGGCCGCGGCCAGGTGGTCGATACGGCCATCTATGAAAGCGTGCTGACGGTGATGGAGAACCTGATCACCGAATACGACCTGACCGGCTATGTGCGCGAGCGGTCGGGGGCGGTGCTGCCCGGCATCGCGCCGTCGAACGTCTATCCGACCAAGAGCGGCGAGCTTGTCCTGATCGGCGCCAATCAGGACACCCTGTTCCGGCGGCTTTGCGAGTTGATGGGCCGCCCCGACCTGGCCGATGACGCGCGCTATTGTGACCACGCCGCCCGGGGCGCGCACCAGGGCGAGCTGGACGCCCGTATCGCCGCCTGGACCGCCGACCATCTGATCGAGGACCTGCTGCCCCGCCTGGAAGAGGCCGGCATCGCCACGGGTCGCATCTATCGCGCGCCCGACATGCTGACCGATCCGCAGTTCATCGCCCGCCAGTCGATCGTCAGCGTGCCCCATCCGGTGTTTGGCCAGGTGAAGATGCAGAACGCTTTTCCGCGCCTGTCGGAAACCCCCGGCGGGGTCCGCTGGACGGGTCCGACCCTGGGGGAGCACACCGACGAGGTGCTGCGCGACGTCGCCGGCTATACCGACGAGGCCATCGCCGGGCTGCGGACCCGCAAGGTGCTTTAGTCGATCTTTTCGGCCGCCGTCCGGCGCGCCAGGGCGGGCTGGCCGTGGCGGGTGGCCATGATCTCGCCGATCACCGCCACCGCCACCTCGAACGGCGCCTTGCCGCCCAGGTCCAGGCCGATCGGCGCGCGCAGCTTGGCCAGGTCGCGATCCGTCAGGCCGGCGGCCTTCAGCCGCTCCACGCGCTCGCCCAGGCGTCGTCGCGCGCCCAGCAGGCCCACATAGGGCGCAGGCGAGGGCAGGGCGGCCAGCAGGCCGGCATGGTCCAGGTCCAGGTCGTGACCGCA
Organism: Caulobacter sp. AVps18; assembly: GCF_058681425.1. Taxonomy (NCBI): domain Bacteria; kingdom Pseudomonadati; phylum Pseudomonadota; class Alphaproteobacteria; order Caulobacterales; family Caulobacteraceae; genus Caulobacter; species Caulobacter sp. AVps18. The sequence continues at coordinate 1,080,329 of NZ_CM178737.1, read as the reverse complement.
GATCGCCACGGCGGTCCAGGCGTCCAGACCGATCCCGGCCAGCGCGATATCCGCCGCGTCCCGACGATAGGCGACACCGGCCAGGGGCGGGGCCGTCTCCGGGCCCTTGGGGCGCACCAGGGTGGTCTCAAACCCGCTCTGGGCGCCCAGTCCGGCAATGGCCAGGGCCACCGGATCGGAGCCCAGTACGATCAGCCGCGGGATGGGGTCATAGGCGCGCGTCATGGCACCGCTCCAGCCGGCCGGCCCCTCGGCGCCGCAGTGCCGCCGATGGCCGTCCGTGACCCAGTAGGACGGCGAGCGCGCATCGGTCAGGGCCAGCAGGGTCGCCGCCGCCGGATCATCCTGTGCCAGGCGCTCGACCAGGATCTCGATGCGGGCGCCGCACAGCAGGCGGATATCGGGCCAGGGACTGCCCTCGCCATAGACCAGCCGGCGGGGCTGGCCGTCGGCAAGACAGGCCAGGGCGTGACTTTCGACGTCAGACTCGATGCAGCCACCCGACAGAAATCCAGCGACCAGATCTTCGCCGAACACCATCTGGGTTCCCACCGGCCTTGGCCCGCCGCCGCCCAGGGCGACGATGGTCGCCAGGGCCGCCGGGCCCTTGCGCAGGGCCGCGCGCAGGGCTGGTCGGACGTCGTCGGCCATGCCGTAGAGGGGCCAATCGGTGGCCGTGCGAAAGCTTTCCATCATCGGCGATATTAACCCCTCGGCAAGGTTCCAGAAACGCCTTCTTCAAACCTTGGCGCGTAGAGTCCCCGGACAGTTGATGTTTAGCCGGCACGGACTCCCATGCCTTTATCGGTTTCAAAGCTTGGCCTTTCGGCCGCCCAGTTCGGTCTCGACGGTATGACGTCGTCGCCGCGCGGGCGCTCGCCTGAAGCCGAAGCCCGCGATATCCTGAACATTGCCGCCCGTTCCAGCCTGTCGGTTCTGGACGTTTCTGGCGTCTATGGTCGCGCCGAGTCCATCGTGGGCGACCTGATTCCGCGTCCCGTCCCGTTCCGCGTCACCCTGTCATCGGCGCGCGCCGACCGGGGCGCTGATTTCGTCGAGTCCGAAGCTCGTGCCTCGCTGCGCCGCCTGGGCGTCGAGCGTGCCGACGCGATCATCGTGCAATCGCCGTCCGAGCTGTTCGGCCCGCATGGCGCCGCCCTGTGGGATCGCCTGAGCAAGCTGCGCGACGAGGGTCTGTTCGCCAAGATCGGCGTCTCGGCCCATGCCAGCGACGACCCGGTGGGCGTGGCCCGCCGCTTCAAGCCCGATATTCTCCAGGCCCCTGCCAGCCTGCTGGACCAGCGCCTGCTGGCCGACGGCTCCCTGGCCCGCATCGCCGGCCTGGGCGTCGAGGTGCAGCTGCGCTCGATCTTCCTCAACGGCCTGCTGTTCCTGCCGCCCGACCGCGTGCCGGCCCAGTTGAAGGGGGCCTCGGGCCGTCTGTCGCGCGTGCGTCGGATGATCGCCGAGGGCCGTTCCGATCCGCTTCAAGCCGCCCTGGGTTTCGCTCTGTCGCGCCCTGAGGCCAGCGCTGTCCTGGTGGGCGTCACCTCGGCTGCCGAGCTGTCGGCGGTGGTCGCCGCCGCCTCCAGCCCGCCGCCGGATCTGGACTGGGACGAGATGGCCATCGATGATCCGGTGGCGCTTGACCCCCGTCGCTGGGTCGCCTGACCTTATATCGCCCTTGATGCCGCGCGCCGCCTGAGGTCATGGAGAGACCATGGCTTCTCCGCGCGCTCCTGTTTCCCTGGCGTCCCTCACCCCCTATGGCGCTCTGCTGGCGGCCATCGTCACGCTGTGCGTGGGGACCTCCTTCGCCAAGCAGCTGTTTCCCCTGGTCGGGGCCCAGGGCACGACCGCCTATCGCGTGGGATTTTCAGCCCTGGTGCTGCTGCTGGTCTGGCGGCCCTGGCGGTATCGGCTGGGCCGCGCCGACCTGACCGCCGTGGCCCTGTACGGCGCGGTCATGGGGCTGATGAACCTGTGCTTCTACATGTCTCTGCGGACCATTCCGCTGGGCCCGGCCATCGCCATCGAGTTCATGGGGCCGCTGGGCCTGGGCCTGATCCATGCGCGCAAGCCGATCCATTTCGTCTGGATCGGCCTGGCGGCTCTGGGGCTTGTCCTGTTGTTGCCGCTGCGGGGCGGCGCCCACGGGCTTGACCCGGTCGGGGTGGGCTTTGCCTGCGTCGCCGCCCTGCTGTGGGCGCTCTATATCGTTCTGGGCAAGCGGACCGGACACCTGCACGCCGGCCGTTCGGTGGCGCTGGGCATGAGCGTGGCCGCCGTGATCGTGGTGCCGTTTGGCCTGGTGTCGGCCGGCGCGGCCCTGTTCCAGCCCAAGCTGCTGGCCCTGGGTCTGGTGGTGGCGATGCTGTCCAGCGCCATCCCCTATTCCCTGGAGATGATCGCCCTGAAGGGCATTCCCAAGCGCAGTTTCGGGGTCATGCTCAGCGCCGAACCCGCCGCCGGCGCGCTGGCGGGCCTGCTGGTGCTGGGCGAGCGGCTGGCACCCCTGCAATGGCTGGCCATCGCCGCCATCATCGCGGCGTCGGCGGGCACGATCCTGACGACACCTGCGGAAACGGCCGGCGAGGTCGTTCCGTAGCGGGGACCTCAGGCCCCCCGGGCCACGAACCAGCCGTTGCGGAACCCCTGGTCGGCCTTGCCATAGGTGAAGGCACCGCCATCAGGCTGGGTGAAGCGTCCACCGGCGGCGATCAGGATGGCGTGACCGGCGGCGGTGTCCCATTCCATGGTCGGGCCATGGCGCGGATAGATGTCGGCCGAGCCTTCGGCGATCCGGCACATCTTGATGGAGCTGTCCATCGGGGTGCGCAGGTCAAAGCCGTATTCGGTCGCCAGCTCGGTAGCGCGCTCTTCCTTCATCGTGTGGCTGATCAGGGCGACGGCCTCGCCCTTGGGCCAGGCGCGCGCGCTCACCGGGGCCTCTGCGCCGTCCGGACCGGTACGCTTGAGCACGCCGTCGGCCGTGGTGAACCAGACTTCCCCGGTCGCGGGGGCGCAGATGGCGCCGGCCACCGGAACGCCGTTGTCGATCAGGCCGATATTGACCGTGAAATTGGGATCGCCGCGCACGAAGGCCTTGGTGCCGTCCACCGGGTCGACCAGGAAGAAGCGCGGTCCGATATCCTCGGGCGCGCCAAACTCGCTGGCATATTCCTCCGAGACGGTCGGGACGTCGGGAAACATCGCCGAAAGCCGCTGCAGGATCAGGCGCTCTCCGGCCCGGTCGGCCTCGGTGACGGGGCTGGCGTCGGCCTTCTGGGTGACGTCCAGCTCGGTGCGCCAGAATGGAAGGATGACCACGGCGGCCTCTTCTGTGATCGCGGCCAGGGCGCGGCCCCATTCGGATACGGGCAGGTCGGAAACGCTCATCAGGAACTCCATTTTACGATCCCCTCGGATCGTCGCCGACAAAGACCAGTCTTACGCGCCGGGCGTCGATGGTCTGCTTGCCAGCGTCCTCGAAAGTGACGGTGACGCGATGGCCGATCACGGACTGCACCTGACCCAGACCCCAGTCGGGTTGGTCGGGATGGCGCACCAGGACGCCAGGCTCGAGAAACGGATCCATAATCCGCTTCTGATAGGCGTACCGTCCAGTTTGCCAAAGCCTCAAATCACGCCAGAGTTCAGTCATGACCGAGACCGACGTTTCCGCCACCACCTCCGCCGCCGTCGCTCCCGCAGTGGACGTCAACGGGCCTGACTTCGCCGCCATGCTGGCCGCGCGCCTCTGTCACGACTTCATCAGTCCGGCCAGCGCCATCGTTTCGGGCCTCGACCTGCTGGAGGATCCCGCCGCCCAGGACATGCGCGAGGACGCCATGGGGCTGATCGCCTCATCGGCGCGTAAGCTGGCCGATCTGCTGCAGTTCTGCCGCGTGGCCTTCGGCGCCTCGGCCTCGGCCGAAGCCTTCGACTCCCGCGAGCTGGAAAAGCTGGCCCAGGGCGTGTTCGATCATGTTCGGCCCAAGATGGTCTGGGATATCCCCGCTCAGGCGATGAACAAGCCCTCGGCCCGGGCCATACTCAACATCGCCCAGCTGGCCGCCAGCGCCCTGCCGGCCGGTGGCGTGGCGACCCTGAAGGGTGTTACGGCGGATGGCCGTTTCTGCATCACCGCCGACTCGGTCGGGCCCCGGGCCCGCCTGCGGCCTGAAGTGCTGGCCGGGCTTAAGGGCGAACCCCTGGTCGAGGGCCTTGGCGGACCCTGGGTGCAGGCCGCCTATCTTCACGCCCTGGTGCGCGCCGCAGGCGGGCAGGTGGGTGTCGAGATCGTCGAAGACCGGGTCAGCCTGGCCGTCTGGGTTCCGGCCTGACCCGATCCGGGTTAAAAAGGCTCGCCTCGCCGCCCGACGTCATCGCTCCTTAACCTCGGGGCCCGACGATAGGGGCCTGGATGGGAGCGTGCCGTGAAGACCTGCCTCGTAGTCGATGACAGCCGGGTGATCCGCAAGGTCGCACGCCGCGTCCTCGAAGACATCGGCTTTGAGATTGCCGAGGCCGGCGACGGCATGGAGGCGCTCGCCTGGTGCCGGGCGGCCATGCCCGACGCCGTACTGCTGGACTGGAACATGCCGGTGATGGACGGGATCGAATTCCTGCGCCAGCTGCGGACCGAGCCCGGCGGTAGCGAGCCTGTGGTGGTGTTCTGCACCGCCGAGAACAGCATCGACCGCATCCGCTTGGCGCTCGACGCCGGCGCCGACGAATACATCATGAAGCCGTTTGACGGCGAGATCATCGCGGCGAAGTTCGCCGAGGCGGGCCTGCTTTGACCCCCGAAGACATGGATCTGCTGGCCGCCCTCGCCCGCGCCCGCGCCGGCCTGAAGGTCGAGGTCGAGAAAACCTATCTGGTTGAAAGCCGTCTGGGCCCTCTGGCCCGGCGCGAAGGTTTCGAGTCGATCGAGGCCATGCTGGTGGTTCTGCGCGCCAAGCGCGAGGAGCGGCTGATCTGGGCCGTCGTTGAAGCCCTGACCTCAAGCGAGACCCGCTTCTTCCGCGACCGCGAGGTGTTCGCCCACCTGCGCGACCAGGTGCTGCCCGCCGTTTCACGACTTCGTCGCGATCAGCCCGTGCGCATCTGGAGCGCCGCCTGCTCAACCGGTCAGGAGGTCTATTCCCTGGCCATGACCGCCGCCGAGGGGCGCGACATCGAGGCGGGGACGCGGTTTGAGTTCTTCGGCTCCGACCTGTCGGAACGTTGCCTGGAAAAGGCCCAGAGCGGCCTCTACACCCAGTTCGAGGTGCAGCGCGGCCTGCCGATCCGGCTGCTGGTCAAGCATTTCGCCAACCAGGATGAAACCTGGGAAATCTCGCCGCGCATTCGCCAGAGCGTGCGGTGGAAGCGGATCAACCTGCTCAGCGACCTGTCGCCGTTGGGTCGCTTTGACGTGATCCTTCTGCGGCACGTGCTGGATGGTCTGGACCCGTCGCTGCACGGCCGCATCCTCGAGAACCTGGCCGCGCGCCTGCTCGACGACGGATTGCTGGTGCTGAGCCCCGGCGACCGCCCCGAAGAGGTGACCGACGCCCTGGTCGCCGTCGACGGCCGCCCCGGCGTCTTCGCGCCAAGCGCCGAACTGCGGCGCGCCGTCGCCTAGAGCCCTTTCCGACCTGATGGATTCATCAGGGTCGGACAAAAAGGGCTCTAAATCAAAAGTTTAGAGTATTTTTCGCTCTAGATTATTGTTTTCGCGTCGTTTTGCGGAAACCCGGCATGCCCTTTTCACGTGAGGCTCTAGGTCCGGCTGGGAACCAGCGGTCCACGGCTTCGCATCAGGCCCGCGCACCAGGCGGCCAGCCTTGCCAGCCGTCCGGGCGGTTCGTCCAGCGGCAGACCTTCGAAGGCCTCCGAGAGCTTGGCGTGCAGCAGGCGACCGCCTGGCCCCATGATCTCCGCGAGGTTGTCCAGGGCAGCCACCGCCTTGCGCGCGACCGGGCGAAAGAGGATTTGCGCCCTGCACGCGTGGGGGGCTGGTGTCCGGCACCCGGAGAAGTCGGGCGACAGCCCGCTTCCGGCCTGCACCGCCGCCTCCACCCAGCGGGCATAGGCGGCGTCGCGCGCCAGCCGATCAACATCGATCACCAGGTCGGCCTGAGGCAGGGCCCGGAGATACGACACCAGATAGACCGCCATGAAGGCCGCGAACGAGACGGCGATGGGCGCGCGCTTCAGCTGGCGGCGCGCGGCGGCGATCCGTTGCGCCAGGCTCCCGCCGCCGTTCAGCCGATGACCCAGCAAGGCCTCGGCCACGCCCCGACTACTCGGCAACTCGGACAGGATCACATACTGGCAAAGCTCGAAATAGGTAGGGCGCGGGCGCTTGCGGAGGGTGTGAAACGACAGCCACTGCTGCACCGGGTTGCGGATCAGCACGATGTGAAAGCCATCGAACCGGCGCCTTAGCCAGTCGATCCGGCCCAGGGTACGACAGCAGGCCAGCACCGGGGCCTCGCCCGCCTGGCGGGCCGTGTCGATCAGGTCGGCCACATAGGCCTGCTGGGCGGGGTCGTCGTCGGCGGCGTCGAGCAGATAGTCATCCAGGGCAAAGCGGGTCTTGTAGCCCCTGACCCCGCCGGCAGGGTCGAGCAGGGGGGCAAACTCGCTGAGATAGGGCTCTGCGCCGCCCGGATGGCGCAGGCCATTTCCGGCGGGGGTCTGGCTGGCGATCATCGCCGGATCCAGTCGCGCGAGTTGTTCGTGCCAGGGCTCGTAATAGGCCCGCACGCCGGCCAGCTTGCGAAAGCAGGTCCAGACATAGGTGCTGGAACAGCGCCAACCGCTATGGACGAAGACCGTGGGGGGGAATGGTGATGACATGCGGCGACCTCCGGCAGGCGGGAGGTCGGATTATCCGGACGCTGATTGTCAGGCTTATCTCAGATTGTATTACGCGATCGAGCAAACCTTTCCGGGTTGGACACAGTATTGCAGGGATGCCATTTCCAGCCGCAAAATACCTATAGTCTCGCAACGGAGCGTCGTGGGCGTGCAAGAAAAAGCCCGCTGACGAGACGCCAGCGGGCTGTTCTCTTCATGAAGAAAGGGCCTAGTTCTTGGCGTCCTTGGCTGTGTCGGTGACGGCCTTGCCGGCCGACGAGACGTCCTTGCCGGCACCTTCCACGGTATTGCAGGCGGCGACGGACAGTGTGGCGGCCAGGACGGCCAGGACGATGAGCTTGCGCATGTGAGGTTCTCCGGAACGTGGCCCGAATGGGCATGAAAGCGTGCGGGAGGAGAACGCCCCCGGCGAAGCTAGGTTCCGGGTGCCTGGGGGGTTGGAAACACAAGTCGCACCAGAAGTCCGTGGCCGGCGGGCGGGGTTTCGAAAAACAGCTTTCCGCGCAACTGGCGGGCGAAGGCATTCATCAGGGTGCGACCCACCCCGTCGCCGGGGCCGGTGGAGGCGCCGGGGCCATCATCGCCGATCGATAGTTCGGCTTCCTCGCCGCGCACCGAGAAATTGACCGACAATACCCCTCCCCGGGCCCCAAAGGCGTGCTTCTGGGCGTTGGTGATCGCCTCGACGGCGAACAGGGCGATGGGGGCAAGGCGGTCAGGATCGATAACCAGGGGGTCGGCATGGACCTCGGTTCGCACAGCGCTGTTTCCCGACATGTCGCCGACCAGCAGCAGGGCGGTCAGCTCTTCCAGAAAGGGGCGCAGGTCCACCCGTTTCAGGTCGGGACCCTGGTAGAGGGCGCGATAGATCTGGGCCAGTGCGGTGATGCGCTGGCGGGTGTCATTCATCGCCGCCTTGGCTGCTGGATCGGTCAGGGCGCGCTGCTGCATGTTGATCAGCGAGGTGATGATCTGCAGGTTGTTCTTCACGCGGTGGTGGATCTCGCGCATCAGCGCGTCCTTTTCCGCCAGGGATTCCATCAGCGAAGCGTCGCGCGCCACGATGGCGCCGGCCATGTCGTCGAGGGTGGCGGCCAGTTCGCGGATTTCCGGGGGCGCGCGCTCGGCCTGCAGGGGCCGCACGGTGAAACGACCCTTGGCGTAGATCGCCGCGACCCGCTGCAGATAGACGATCCAGCGGATCACGGCCCGCTCGGCCGCATACAACACCGCGCCCAGGGCCAGGCCAAAAGCCAGAAGCGGCAGCACCAGGCGCGAGATCGGATTGATCCACGCCCAGGACATCAGGCCAGGGGCCGGGGCCGAGAGGATCAGGAACACCCTGTCATCAACGAGGGGTGCCGCTGAATAGGCGCGCTTTCGCTTCAGGCTGTCTTCACCGGACCACAGCACCGCCCCCCGGACATTGGCTCGTTCACGCCAGCCGGCGGGTGGGGTGGCGAAGGCCCCGGGCTCGGTGGCCGCGAAGACCTTTCCGTACGAGTCGGCGAGCGCGATCTCAGCCCCTTCGGGCATGAAACGGTTGGCGGTCTCCAGCCGCAGGCTGCGCAGGGTCAGGACCGCGACCATGGCACCCGCGAAACGCCGGTTGGGGCCCTCGGCCCGCACGGCGGCCAGGATGGCCGGCTCGTTGGCATAGACCACGCCCGGCGTACTGGCCACGACAAGCTTCTGGCCGGCCGCCAGCTCGCGGAACCAGGTCCGGCCGGCCCGGCCAGGGTCGGCCGGCGTGGTGGCAGCGGCGCAGGAAACCCGACCCCGCGCGTCGAAGCGGATCAGATTGGCATAGCCGGGCAGCCGCTCGCGTACGTCGCCCAGGCGCTGGGCGCATTCCAGGCCCACCGAGCCGGGACCCAGGGTCTGAAGCAGGACGCCGGCCGACTCGATCCGCGCCCGGGCGATGGCGGCGCTGCGGCCGGCCGCCAGCTCCAGGCTCTGGCGACGCGAGTCCGCCTCGGCCCGGAAGGCGAAGACCGATTGCAGCACACCCAGGATCAACACCGGCAGCAGCGCCACGCTCAGCGCAGCGGCCAGACGCACGCGGATCGAGTTGGCGACGGTCGGGCCCTGGCCCGCAAAAGGTCTCACCGCAGCGAGCTCAGGCGCTCCGCGTCGGCCAGGATCGATCCCATGGCGTCACCTGCCGAGCCTCCGTCCCGGTCGTAGGAGCCGGCCTCAAGGATGGCCTGCAGGGCGCGACGGGCGCGGCTGACCCGGCTCTTGACGGTGCCGACGGCGCAGCCGCAGATCTCGGCGGCTTCTTCATAGGCAAAGCCGCCCGCGCCGACCAGGATCAGGGCCTCGCGCTGTTCGGCCGGCAACATGCCCAGGCTCAGGCGAAGCTCGTCCAGCGCCACCGGCGCTTCGGGATTGTCGACCGCGACCAGGGTCCGCTCGGCGGCCTCCTGGTCCAGCTGGCTCTGGCGCCAGGACCGGCGTTTTTCGGAATAGAACTGATTGCGCAGGATCATGAAGGTCCAGGCCTTCATATTGGTGCCCAGCTGGAAGCTGGCGCGGGCGTCCCAGGCCTTCATCATCGCGTCCTGCGCCAGATCGTCGGCCGCCGTGGCGTCGCCGGTCAGGGTTCGGGCAAAGGCGCGCAGGTGCGGGATCAGCGTGACGAGCTCTTTCTTGAAAGCATCGTCGCGGGGCGGGTCGAACGGTGAACGGCCGACCTGGGTCTCCGTCATGCTCATTTGTCTCCCGCAGGCCGGTCGGCCTTGCGCAGGATGTCCAGGAACTCGTCGGGGACCGCTTCGTTGACGACCTCGTCGAACATCTGGCGAAGTTTCACGCCGATGGCTTGCTGACGCAGCCGGGCTTCGTCGAGCGCTGCGGCGCCCTTGCGGTGATCTTCCATGGGTACGTGTTCGATCATGTCCTCGACGCCGATGAATCGCGACGCCCGCCCCCTTTGGCCGATGTTTTGTCTGCCAGACGACAACGCCGTTTTCCGTATCCGGTTCCCGAAGCTTGAGCTTAGGATGGCAAAATTCTGCCAACGACGGAACCGCCTTCGTGAAACAGCGTTTATGACGTTGGTTGAACAGCCTAGCTTGACTGTTGGATCGCGTACTTTTCACGAAGACACCGCATCGGGAGGGGTCATGAGTCTTCTTGCCCGGCTGGCGCCGCATCTGCCCTATATTCGCCGCTACGCCCGCGCCCTAACCGGGGATCAGAACACCGGAGACCACTATGTCCGCGTGGCGCTGGAGGCCCTGGCCGCCGGCGAACGATCGCTGGACGCCAGTCTTTCGCCGCGCGTGGCGCTGTATCGCGTGTTTCACGCCATCTGGCTGTCCTCGGGCGCCCAGCTGGAGGCGCGCCGAGATGACAGCAACACCGCTGCCGATGACGCTTCCCAGAGGTTGATGCGGATCGCCCCCCGTTCTCGCCAGGCGTTCCTGCTGACCGCCCTGGAAGGGTTCACCCCGACCGAGGCGGCCCAGATCCTCGATTGTGAGTTCGGCGATATCGAACGCCTGATCTCCGAGGCCCAGACCGAGATCGACGCCGAACTGGCCACCACCGTGCTCATCATCGAGGACGAACCGGTGATCGCGGCCGATATCGAAGCGCTGGTTCGCGAACTGGGTCATGAGGTTACCGACATCGCCGCCACGCGCGGCGAGGCCCTTGAGGCCGTGGCCCGTCGTACGCCTGGCCTGGTGCTGGCCGATATCCAGCTGGCCGACGGCTCGTCGGGTATCGATGCGGTGAAGGACATCCTGGCGCGTCTCGATGTGCCGGTGATCTTCATCACCGCCTTCCCCGAGCGCCTGCTGACCGGCGAGCGTCCGGAGCCGACCTTCCTGATCACCAAGCCTTTCCAGCCGGAAACGGTCAAGGCGGCGATCGGTCAGGCGCTGTTCTTCCATCCCCGGCGCACGCGCCAGGCGGCCTGAGACAAACAGTCGGATGAAAATGAGCAGGGCCGCCCTGGCAAGGGCGGCCCTTTTCTTGGGCGCAAGGTCCGGCGTTTCAGCTGGCCGGCGGCGCGGTCTGGCGGACGGGGGTTTGCCGGGTGTCGTAGCGGCCCGCTTCGGCAGGGGTCTTGACGCCATTGTTGTGTTCGACGGCCGCCAGGTCGTTGGCGCGAAAACCCCAGGCACCGAACAGGGCGACGGCGGCCAGAACGGTCGAGACAACCAGGATCCAGAAAATATGCTGGCCCCAACGCCCCTGGCGGGCGCGGGTGGCGTTCAGGCGTTTCGGGGGATGAGGAATGTCGGCGGGCATGGTGCTCTCCTTCAGGGGGTTGCGGGTCCCGACGTCAGGACGATTGTGGATGGCGGCCGCGTCTGGAACGACTGGACGACACCGGCTGACGCCGCGACAGCGGCTATCGCCATCAGGGCCAGAAGCCGGTTCCGGGCCCGGAAAGCGCTGCGGCCTGAAGTCAGGGCCTGACCCGGTTTGATCTGTTCTGTCTTGACCATGTCGGCGTCCCCGCGGTTGAAGACGGCCGGCCTGACCGTCCACAGATCAACGTCTGCGGCGGGGGCGTGTTCCCCGATCCGGAAGCCTGAGGACGCTCGCCAAGAAATCTCTTCAGGTCTGGAACCGGGTTTCAGGGTTCGCGTTTACTGAGTGCGGAGGCGGCGACGCCCCCCCGACTTGAGGCTGGTGCAAACCAGCCTGCCGTCTCCGCACCCCCCTTTCTTTCAGTCGCTCAGGCCGTGTTTTGGCCTTGCTGCGCGTTCCGTGCGGGCGAGCCGGCTTCAGGGCCTGGCGCGGGGTGCCGCCAGGTGCAGGAAGATGTCGGCGCGCCGGCGCATCGGCGCAGTCTCGCCCTCGGCATTGACCGAGCCCGCCTCGCCCACCGCAGCGACATCGAACTCGACCTGTTCAAAGCCCACCTTGCCCAGGGCCCGGGTGACGACGGCGGCGCGTCGCTTGGACAAGTCCAGATTGGCGTCGGCGGCTCCCACGGCGTCGGACAGGCCAACGACCCGCGCCTTGAGCACCGCGCAGCCCTCCGACATCGCCCCCGCGCTCCTGAGCACCGCCTGGGCCTCGCGGGTCAGCCTGTCTTCATGGAGGTTGAAATAGATCGACACCTTGAAGTCTGAACAGGCGCGTGGCGCGGCCACAATGCCACGCGGGCCACGGTCGGCGATCGAGGCACAGCCGGCCAGGCCTAGCGCAACCAGTCCCACGGCTATCCAAGTCGAACGTCGCATGGCGTGGCCTCATGGCATCGCGGAGTTGGAAAAGGGGCGGCTGACACTGGCCCGCCGCCCCGTGGTTCAGGTGCCTGAAACCGCTTTAGCGCGGGCGGCCGTCTTCCCAGAAGTAGCGGCCGCTCGGGGCGTCGTAATAGTAGTACCGCCCGGCGCGTTCGTCATAATACTGGCGGCGGTTGAGGTTTGTCGCGCCGCAGCCGCCGTCTTCCCGACAGCCCTTGACGGCGCCGGCGGTGGCACCGATGGCCGCGCCGACCGCAGCGCCTGCGCCCGCATCGCCGCCGCCGACATTGTTGCCGATCACCGCGCCGGCCAGGGCGCCCAGGGCCGCGCCGCCTGCGGCGTTGCGCTCGACATTGCCCGTTGTCGTGCAGGCCGAGGCCAAAAGCCCCGCGCCCAGCAGGGCGATCATCATCTTGTTCATTGTGGTCTTCCCATCGCGATGTCCCGCTCGACTAACGGGTAGGATCTCAGCAAGGTTCCGGGCGGAACTCCTGCCAAGCTTCGCCGTTTGGCTGGTCGGGACCATACGGAAGGAAACGCCAGTGCGGCGCGTCGAGATCATCGCCAACATTGCTTCGGGCTCGGTCGGACCCGATGCTCCGGCTATCGCCCAGCGCCTTCTGGCCGAGCATGGCGTTTCGGGAAGCGTTCACACGCCGGGTGACGGTCAGCTGGAAAAGACGCTGCGATCGCTCATCGACTCGGCCCCCGACGCGGTGTTCGTGATCGCCGGTGATGGCACCGCCAGGGCGGCCGCCGAGATGTCTGGGCCCGATGGCCCGCCCATCGCCCCCCTGCCGGGCGGGACCATGAACATGCTGCCCCGTGCCCTCTATGGCGAGCGCAGCTGGCCCGAAGCCATGGCCGCCTGTCTCGATGAGGGTCAGCCCAGAATGGTCTCCGGCGGCGAGATCTCGGGCAGGCTGTTCTTCGTCGCGGCCATTCTCGGAAGCCCCGCCCTGTGGGCCGATGCGCGGGAAGCCGCCCGGGCCGGCAAGCTTGAGCTGACCATCCTGCGGGCCCGACGTGCCTTCCGTCAGGCCTTTTCCCGTCGTCTCCGGTTCTCGCTGGACGGCCGGCCCAGACAGAAGACCGAGGCCCTGACCCTGATGTGCCCGCTGGTGTCCGGCGCCCTGCATGAGGACGAGCGCGCCCTGGAAGCTGCGGCCCTGGACCCGGCCAACGCCATTGACGTGTTCCGCCTGGGCGTCAGCGCGCTGACGGGATCATGGCGCGACGATCCTTCGGTCAGCATGGGCCGTTGCCGGGTGGGCCGGGTCTGGGCCGGCGGACGGATTCCCGCCATCCTCGACGGCGAGCCCATGCGGCTGGAGCCCGAGGTGCAGATCCGCTTCCGGCCCAAGGCGTTCCGCGCGCTGGCCCTGCCAGAAAGACTCGGCGCGTGAAGATCATCCAGGTCTCGGACATCCATTTCGGGGGAGAGAACGCCCTCGCCACCGAAGCGGCGCTGGAGTGCTTCCACCGGGAGAAGCCCGACCTGGTGATCGCTGCCGGCGACCTGACCAGGGATGGCGCTGTACCCGAGTTCGACGCCGCCAGGGCCTGGCTGGACCGCGCCCCGCGCCCCCAGTTGGTGGCACCGGGCAATCATGACACCCCCTATATGGGACCGCTGGAACTGTTCGAGCGGCTGCTGCATCCGTGGCGGCGCTACGAGGCCCGCTTCGGCCCGGCCGACGGTGTCGACTGGCGCGGTCCGGGCGCGGCGGCCTTCACGCTCAACACCGCGCGCGGGGCCCAGATCCGCTGGAACTGGTCCAAGGGTGCCGTATCGAGCGGGCAGTCGCGGCGGCTGAAGCGGCGGCTGGGCACGGCCGCGCCCGGAGACGTCCGCATCGTCGTTTGCCACCACCCTCTGGTCGAGATCACAGGCGGACCCATGACCGCCCGGGTGCGCGGCGGAACCCTGGCGGCCGAGACCCTGGTCGAAGCGGGGGCCGATCTGGTGTTGTCGGGCCATATCCACACGCCGTTCGTGGCCCCCTATCCGTTCGGCGACGGCCGGACAGTGGCGGTCGGATCGGGCACGCTTTCGGTCCGCGAGCGCGGCGTGCCGCCCAGCTTCAATGTCATCGAGATCGACGGCGCTGACATCCGGGTGACCGCCATGGCGCTGGAGCGCACCGCGTTTCAGGTTTGGCGCAGCTGGGCGTTCGAGCGTCGCTCAGCAGGCTGAAGCCGAAACGAAAACGGCGCGACCGGGGTCGCGCCGTCAGGTCGGTCGAGCCCGCAACAGGTGTATGACCATCGAGACCAGGAACAGGACCACGAACACATAGAACAGGATCTTGGCGATCCCGATGGCGGCCCCAGCAATGCCGGTGAAACCCAGCATGCCGGTGGCGAGCGCCACGACAAGAAAAATCAGAGCCCATCTGAGCATGGAAGTCTCCCGGTTGCCTTGGGCGGAGCTCAGGCTCCGTCCAAGGTCAACGTCCTTTGGATAAAGGCGTTCCGGGAATGCGGTGATCAGGTGGGGGCGGGGTAGGACCAGCCCTCGCCGGTGCCCTTGGCGGCGGCGAACTGAGCGTCGGCCAGGGTCCAGTTGGGCAGGGCGTCGAACCAGGCTTCCAGGAAGCCTTTGCGGTTGTTCTGGTGGTCCAGATAATAGGCGTGCTCCCAGACGTCGCAGACCAGCAGCGGCGTGACACCGTCCTGGGTGACGGTGGTGGCCGCGTCGTGGGTCGAGATCACCTTCAACTTGCCACCTTCGACGACCAGCCACACCCAGCCCGAGGCAAAGTGGCCGACGCCTTCGGTGACAAAGGCGGCCTTCAGGGCGGCCATATCGCCGAACGCTTCGGTAATCGCGGCGGCCAGATCGGTGCCGGGCGCGGTCTTTTCCGGGCTCATGCAATCCCAGAAAAAGGCGTGGTTCCAGGCCTGGGCGGCGTTGTTGAACACCTTGCCGGGCGCGGCGCTCTTGATCACGGCCTCCAGCGAGCCCTGGTCGTCGCCGTTCAGCAGGCCATTGAGGGCCGTGACATAGGCGGCGTGGTGCTTGTCATGGTGGAAGTGCAGGGTGTTGGCCGACACGGTCGGCTCCAGCGCGTCATACGCGTAGGGCAGGTCGGTGAGAACGTACGGCATGGTGACTCCTGGACTGGCGCTCCCAGGGAGGAGGAGGGAACGCGCGAACGGTTGGGCTTTAGCGCGGCGGTTGCCGGGATTCCATGAAGGCTTTGGCCATGGCCGCCGTGAAGGTCGGATTTTTCAGCGCGAAGACACCGGCCGCCAGGGCGGCACCCAGGGACAGCAAGGGACGATCGCGCACGACGCCGACCAGCTTTTCGGCCAGCCCGAACGAATCCGGAGCAGCGCTGGCGCTGGGCGCCTGGCGGCTCTCGGCCTTGCGAGCGGCCAGAAGGCCGGCGATGGCCACGATCAGCGCGGCGACGCCCGCCACCACAGCCGCAGCGCCTGCGGCTCCGATATGGGCTTCAAGAACGGCATAGAGCGCGAAGGCGGCGGCGAATACGCCAACGGCGGCCGCGGCCGCTATGGCCGCCGCCGCCGCGAGCGTCATCAGGGTTCGTTCGAAGATCACCGGTCGCTTTTACGGCTGCCGGCGATCAGCAGGCCCAGCAGCACCCCGACGCCGAGACCGGCGAGGGTGGCGGTCAGCGGGCGTTCGCGAACCCGTTCCGAAACGTAGCGCTGGGCGTCGTCCAGTTGCTGGCCGGCGGTGTCGGTATAGGTGCGGCTCTGGGCGCGCAGGGTTTCAAGGCCCTCGGCGACCGACTTTTCGACCCGCTTGGCGGCGTCGGCGAGCGAGGCCTTTGCGGCAGCCGCAGCTTCGACGAAGCTGTGTTCGGCATGATCGACGACGGTTTCCGCTGCGGCCTTGACCATCTCGGCGTCCTTGGCGGCGGTCTTCAGAACATTTGCGGGCATGGTTATCTCCGGTTCGCAGCGCAGCCAACAGGGTTGGGCAATTGGGCTTGAGCCCCGTCAACGCAAGGGCTCCAGATCCGGTTCCATGATAGCGCGGGCCTTGCAGCTTCACCACAGCGGAATCGTGATCTGCACTCGCGTCTGGCGGGAAGCGAGTCTATGGTCCGTCACATGCAGGATTCCCGTTCCGCGCGAGACGCTGACAAGGAGACCGACCGACTGCGCGCAGGCAACGCGCTGAAGGCGTTTGACGGGCCGATCGACGATCCGCCCACCCTGCGGCTGTTGCGCATGGCCGCGCGGTTGTTCGGCGCTGCGCGCGCGGATCTTCTGCTGATCGACAGCGACACCCTGCGTCGAAGGGCCGGAACCGAACCGGGGCCGGCCTCAATGCCTCGCGCCGGCAGTGTTGCTGATCTGCTGATCACCTCGGGACAGTCGCTGGCGTGCGGCGACGTGACCCATGACAATTGCCTGAAGGGGCTCGCTCCGCCCGGAGCCCGTTTCCTGGCCTGTGCTCCGCTGGTTGATCCGGCCGGCTACGTGGTGGGTCTGCTCCTGGTGCAGGATCCCGCGCCCCGGGCGCTGGTCGATCCCGTCGATCAGGAGGCCCTGGCTGATCTGGCCGCCATGGCCATGACGATCCTGCTGCAACGGTCGGGTCGCGAGCGCCGCAAGAGCGCGCCGCGAAATCTCGAAAGCGAACGCCTGGCCCTCGCGATCGGCGCGGCCAGCCTGGGCGAGTTCGAATGGGACGTGGCGGGCGACACATTTCGCATCAGCCCGCGCATGGCGAAGATCGCCGGGGTGCCCGAGGGCGAGATCCCTGCCGAGAAGGGCATGGCGCTCTATGCCTTTGTCCACCCCGAGGAGCGTGATGCGGTCCATGCCTCGGTCCTGGCCCAGCTCAAGGCGCGTGGCCGTTACGAGGTGGAATATCGGCGTGCGACCACAGCCGAGGGGGCCAACCAGTGGAACCGCGCCGCCGGGGTGATGGTCCTGGACGAGGCCAGAGCCCCGTCGTGGATGATCGGCGTGGTGCAGGACATCACCGGGCGAAAGCAGCAGGACGAGCAGCGCGAAAGCCTGCTGGCCGAACTGGATCACCGGATCAAGAACCTGCTGGCGGTGGTTCAGTCGGTGGCCGCCCAGTCAGCCCGCAAATCCTCGTCGCTGGACGTTTTCCTCAAGACCTTCGCGGCGCGGCTCAAATCGATGAGCTCGGCGCATGACCTGCTCAGCGCCGCCCGCTGGCGCGGCGCCACCCTGGCGCGGATCGCGGCTGCCGAACTGGGCGGTCTGGCTCCAACCCAGACCCGCTGGGATGGCCCTGAGCTGTTCCTGACCCCGCGCGCGGCGTCGGCCCTGTCGCTAACCTTGCACGAACTGGCGGTCAATGCGGTCAAGTATGGCTCGCTGTCGGTCGAAAGCGGCAAGGTTGAGGTGGTCTGGCGGCGTAGCGCCGATGGCGGCTTTTCGCTGGAATGGCTGGAAACCGGCGGCCCGCCGGCCTCTCCGCCGACCCGCCGGGGCTTTGGCGCGACCCTGATCGAGGACGTGGTGGGCCGCGAACTGGGCGGCAAGGCCCGTATGGACTATCGTCGCGGGGGCCTCAGCGCCCTGATCCAGGCCGCGCCCGAGGCCCTGGCCATTGGTCCGCCGCCCGAGCCCGAGCCCGCCGCGACGCCCCAGCGCATCGTAGAGACCCTGATCGCCGCCGACGAGACCATCCGCCCCGGCGCCATCGCCGGCCTGAAGGTGCTGATCGTCGAAGACTCTCTTTTGCTGGCGCTGGAACTGGAAGCGGGTCTGGAGGACGCCGGGGTCGAGGTAGTGGGCTGCGCCGCAGAGCTGGGCGAGGCGCTCTCGATGCTGGGACTGACGTTCGATGTCGCGGTACTGGACGCCGATCTCAACGGCCAGTCGGTGGCTCCTGTGGCCGAGATGCTGCGCCGCGAGGGTCGTCCGTTCGTGTTTGCTACCGGCTATGCCGACAAGGCCGCGCCGATGGGCTTTGATGCGCCCATCGTCCGCAAGCCCTACAATGTGCACCAGATCGCACGGGCCATTGCCGACGTAACCGGACGAAGCTGAGGCTTCGGCGCAGCCGAAACGCGGACGTGATCCCCGGCCAGACTGCCAGGTCATGACTCGTTTGCTTCCTGGGCGTACCGTCAGCATGAGGTCTGGGGCTGGCGTTTGTCCGGCATCGGAAGATGGATGATCAAGCCATGGGCGCACGCCGTCCCGACGAGGGAGCATGACTGACGGGGCTGCCTTCCGGTCGGCGTCGCCCAGCATCGCCACGGCGCTGCGGCATGCGCCGTTGGGCATCGCCATATTTGACCTCCAGATGCGCTATCTGGCCGCGTCGAACCAGTATCTGACCGACCAGGACCTTTCGGCCGACACCCCGCTGATCGGGCGGCTGCACTATGAGGTGTTCCCCGAGGTTCCCCAGCACTGGCGCGACCTGCACGCCCGCGTGCTGGCGGAGGGTGTCGAACTGCGCAGCGGCGAGGGTGATCGCTTTGTCGACCGCAACGGCAAGGTTCACTGGATCCGCTGGTCGATGGCGCCGTGGCGCGCCGACGACGGAGCCGTGGCCGGGCTGGTGCTCTATACCGAGGTGGTGACTGATGCCGTTGCGGCGCGGACGAGCCTGGAGGCCGCTGAGGCGCGCTATCGAGCCGTGTTCAACCAGGCGGCCATGGGCGTGGCCAGGGTCTCGCTGGAAGGGCGCTTCCTGGAGATGAACGACCGCTTCTGCGCCATTGTTCGAGCCAGCCGCGAGAGGCTGCTGGCCGGGCGGTTTCGCGATCTGGTCCAGCCTGATGACGTTGCGGCGGCCATGGTTCAGGCCCGGGCCCTGCTGTCAGGGGCTGTCGAGACCTATTCAGTGGAGCGTCGCATCGTCGCCGGGTGCGAGGGCGTGGTCTGGATCCACCTGACCGCCTCGCGGGTGGAACTGGGCGGCGAGCCGCCCTATCTGGTGATGATCATCTCTGACATCACCGCTCGCAAGCAGGTGGAGGCCGATCAACGGCACTATCAGGGCCAGCTGCGGCTGCTGATCAACGAACTGAACCACCGGGTGAAGAACACCCTGGCCACCGTACAGTCGATGGCGGCCCAGACCCTGAAGACCGAACCCGATCCCGCCGTCGCCTACGAGAAGTTCGAGGCAAGGCTGCTCGGGCTTTCGCAGGTCCATGACGTGCTGACCCGGGAAAGCTGGCACGGGGCAGGGCTGCGCGACGTCGCCGAGCGGGCCCTGGCACCCTTCACCGTGGCGGCGGGCCGGATGACCATTGACGGTCCGCCGGTCTGGCTGGCGCCCGGCGGGGCCCTGACCATGGCGCTGATCTTCCACGAACTGGCGACCAATGCGCTGAAATACGGCGCGCTTTCGACTCAAGAGGGGCATGTGGCCCTGGTCTGGACCTATGACACAGCGGGCCGGATCTTGAGCCTGACCTGGACCGAGCAGGGCGGGCCGCCGGTTTCGCCGCCTACCCGACGCGGTTTCGGCTCCCGCCTGATTGAGCGCAGCCTGCGGGGCGAACTGAAGGGCGCAGCCAGCATGGACTATCGGCCGGCAGGGCTGGTGTGTGCGATGGTCGCCACCCTGTCCGACCCGGTCGAAACCGGGTCGGGGCTGGCGGGCTGAAGCCTCAGGTGGGCCGTTTTGGCTCCTTACCTCAACTATGCCTGACCTGAAAATAGCTCGTCACCCCGGGACTTGTTCCCGGGGCTCATCGTTCAGCTCTACGGATCAATACCGTTCTGTTCCGCACCTGCGGCGGACAGATGGGTCCCGGGAACAAGTCCCGGGATGACGATCACGGGATGTCAGATGTCGAGCTCTGGGGCTGAAGCCTCAGACGATGCTGGCGGCTTCTTCGAAGTCCAGGCGCGGGCTGCGCGGGAAAAGCCCCTCGTCGGTGCCGTAACCGATCGACGCGATGAAGTTGGACTTGATGTTCGTGCCCTCGAAGAAGGCGGCATCGACGCCGGCATTGTCGAAGCCCGACATCGCCCCGACGTCCAGGCCCAGGGCCCGCGCCGCCAGGATGAAATAGCCGCCCTGCAGCGAGCTGTTGCGGAACGCGCCCTGTTCCTTGGCCACGGGATCGCCGAACCAGTTTTTGGCGCCGGGGGCGTGGGGGAACAGCTTGTCGAGGGTTTCGGGGAAGTCCAGGTCGTAGCCGATGATGACGGTGGCCGGGGCCTGCAGGATCTTGGGACCGTTCGAGCCGGAAGACAGGGCCGCCAGCCTGGCCTTGGCGTCATCGCTGGTCACGAAGACAAAGCGCGCCGGGGTCGAGTTGGCCGCCGTCGGGCCAAACTTCACCAGGTCATAAAGTTCGCGCAGCAGGCTTTCGGGAAGTGGGTCGGTCTTCCAGCCATTGCGGGTACGGGCGTCGGTGAACAGCTGGGCGAGCGCCTGGGCGGACAGTTTGGTCATGGTTCTAAACCTTCGAAAACCGCAACATGATGGGTTGCAATATGGCGGTGCGCCACGTCAATGCAAGGTGCAGCGGCGTCGCCGGGCGGAAAGACAAGTGATGTCCTGGTCTTGGATCGCTCCGCGCAGCTCAGGTTTCGTTCAATAGCACCGTCCGGTACTGCCGATACATACACAAGCCATGCAATCGTTGTATCACAAAACTTGTCTCTATACTTCAAATATAGAGTGACAAAATTTCGTCTTAATGCGATCTGTGATAATGGTATGGCTTTCTTAGTCTATGGTATTACCGGATTTTTTCATTGTATGGCCAGGTCGTATATTTGATCTTTGTTTTACAAAAGGGCCATTAACGCTGCGACAATTTGACTGATACTAAACATTCTAAAATTCGCGAACATCCCCACAACCCCGCCGCAACAAGGGGCTTGGAGGGATATATGACCAGAATACGGAATGCGCCCCCTGCGGCTATCGCCGCGCTGGCGGTGCTGGCGGCGCCGTTTGTCGCCCACGCGGACACGCAGAAGGATCTGCAAATCGCGGTCCGCGCCCTGACCTTTCTGGAAAAGGCCCCAAGCGGAACAGCGGTTATGGGCGTCGTGTTTGACCCCTCAAAGCCAGGCTCGGTGGCGGAAAAGAACGCCGTGATGGCCGCCATCGGCGGTGGCTATAGCGCCGGCGGCCTGACCGTTACGGGTAAGGCGATCGAAGCCGGCTCCGTCGGCTCGGCTTCAGGCGTTACCGCGCTCTTCGTGACGACCGGTGTCGCCTATGGCGCCGTCGGGGCGGCCGCCAAGAGCAAGAACCTGATCACTATCGGCTCGGACACCGCGTGCGCCACCTCTGGCGGCTGCGCCATCAGCGTGTCGGCGGATCCCAAGGTCGAGATCGTCGTCAATCGCGCCGCCGCCGCGGCGGTCGGGGCGACCTTCAAGGCCGCCTTCCGCATGATGATCCGCGAGATCTAGGTCAGCCCCCTGGAGGACAAAGCCATGAAAAAATCCATCCTGATGGCGGCTGCTGGACTGGCGTTCGCCACAAGCAGCGCCCACGCCCAATCGATCGACTATGGCTCGCTGGAAGCGATGTTCAACGAGCCCGTCACCACATCGGCCACTGGCTCGCCGCAGCGCGCATCCCAGGCGCCGGTCGACATGACCATCATCACGGCTGAGGACATCCGTCGATCAGGCGCGACGGATATTCCAACCATCCTGTCCCGAAGCGCCGGCGTCGATATCCTGCCCTTCGCCGCAGGCGCGGCCGAACTCAGCGTGCGCGGCTACAATCAGGCGCGTTCGCCGCGGATGCTGGTGCTGATCAACGGTCGTCAGGTCTATCTGGACCACTTCGGCTATACCGACTGGCACACCCTGCCGGTGGCCCTTGAGGAAATCCGCCAGATCGAACTGGTGCGGGGCCCCAACAGCGCCCTGTTCGGCTTCAACGCCGTCTCGGGCGTGATCAACATCATCACGTTCAACCCCAAGTACGACAAGACCAACAGCGTCACCGTCCAGGCCGGCGGCCTGGGCTATGCCTCCGCGACCCTGGTCAACACCATGAGCCTTGGACCGGTGAAAGCCCGACTGTCGCTTAGCGCAGACCAGCAGGACGAATGGAGCAATACCGGCACAACGGTGGCCTCTTCGCTGTTGGCCGATCCCTGGAAGGTGCATGCCGCGATCGACGCGGTGGCGGCGCTGTCGCCGACCACAGACCTTCGGGTCGAGGCCTCATGGTCAAACTCGGGTCAGTCCGAAATGCTGTCGGGCTACACCTATGTCGGCCACAAGGTGAAGACTGACTCGATCAAGGCGACGCTGGATTCAGACACCCGCTTTGGTGCCATCCAGGCCCAGATCTATGTCAACCAGCTCGATTCCACCGCCCTGCCCCTGCACTATCAAAACAAGATCATGGTCGCCAAGGTGCAGGACCTGATCAAGATCGGCTCGGACCATACCTTGCGCGTCGCGCTCGAATATCGCGACAACGAGGTCAACACGACCCCGGTCAAGGGCGCCATGGTGCGCTATCGCGTGCTGGCGCCGTCTGCGATGTGGAACTGGCAGACCTCGGAAAAGGTCGCGCTGACGGCCGCCGCTCGTCTGGACAGTCTGGAGCTTAGCCGGACAGGTTCGTTCCCGGCTGGCGTCACCCGAAACCAGAACAGCGACTGGGACCGCTCGATCAGGAAGGTCAGCGTCAATCTGGGCGCGGTGATCAGCGCCACGGATCTCGACACCGTCCGCCTGATCGCGGCGCGCGGCGTGCAGGCTCCGACCCTTGTCGAACTGGGGTCTCGCCAGGTCATCCCGGCCACAGCTCCGCCGGTCGGCATCGCCACCCTGGCCAATCCCGATCTGAAGCCTGCGATGATCACCAGCTACGAGATCGCCTATGAGCGTGCCATTCCCCAGCTGGGCGCTAGCATGGCCGTCAAGCTCATGGCCCAGCGCACCGAAGACGTGAAGAGCGGCGTCTCGAGGCTGCAGATTGATATCCCGGCCACGGCCACGACCTATGCTGCCTTGACCTATTTCAACATCGGCAAGTCGGAGATGAAGGGTGTCGAGGTGTCGGGAGCCGGCAAGTTCGGCAAAGGCTTCCGCTGGAGCGCCGACACGACCTATGTCGACATCACCGACACCACGATCCCCGGCTACAGCGCCGTTCGTCGATTGATCGCCTTCGGGGACACCTCGCCGAAATGGAGAAGCAATCTGAGCCTGGGCTGGACCGATGGCCGCTGGACCGCAGACACCTATGTCCGCTCGGTGTCGAAGTTCAATTCCTACACCGCGACCCAGACCCTGGAACCGGTGAAGGGCTACACCACGGTCGCCGGACGTGTGGGCTACGACATGAAGTCCGGCGTGACCCTGGCCCTGGCCGGTCAGAACCTGCTGGAGGAGCGGCAGGCCCAGACCAAGGGGATTTCGGGTCTGAAGGCCGAACGCAGGGTGCTGTTCAGCGTCAGCAAGCGCTGGTGATCAGCACAGCCTGAGACACGGGAAGGGCCGCGCCTGGCGCGGCCCTTTTTCCTTGCGCGACGCCCTACAGCGTCTGCTCGACCCGCGTCACTTCAGGCACATAGTGCTTGAGCATGTTCTCGACGCCGGACTTCAGGGTCGCCGACGAGGATGGACAGCCCGAGCAGGCGCCGCGCATGTGCAGCCAGACGACGCCCGTCGCGGGCTCGAACTTCGAAAACACGATGTCGCCGCCGTCCTGGGCTACGGCCGGGCGGATGCGGGTATCGAGCAGTTCCTTGATCTCGGCGACGATCTGGGTCGCTTCCGCGTCATAGACGCCGTCGTCGTCATGGCCGCTTTCGACCTGGTCCAGCAGCAGGGCGCGGCCGCTGGTGAAGTGGTCCATGATCGCCGCCAGGATCGGCGCCTTCAGGTGTGGCCACTCGGCGTCCGGGTCCTTGGTTACGGTCAGGAAATCGGGGCCAAAGAACACCCGGGTCACGTCGCCCAGCCTGAACAGGGCCTGGGCCAGGGGCGAGGACTCGGCCTCGTCTGCCGTCTTGAATTCCCGTGCGCCTTCGCCGAGCACTTCACGGCCGGGCAGGAACTTCAGCACCTCGGGATTGGGCGTGGTTTCGGTCTGGATGAACATGCCCGACAAATGGACCCGGGCGCCCTTCGGCGCAAGATGCGAGGTCGCTGAGAAAGAAAGGTGACACAGGCGTCATTTTCTGGCGTGATGCGGAAAACAACGATCCGTGGGAGGGTCTCCATGAGTGACGGGGCAACTGACCTGAGCAGAGCCGACCTGCGCGCCGACGCGCGCGCCAGGGCCTGGTCGACACCGCTCGAAGACTATCACGTCGCCGATCCGGCGCTGTTCCAGGCCGACGAGATGTGGCCCTATTTCGAGCGCCTGCGGAAGGAAGACCCGGTCCATCTGTCCAGGGGCAATGAAGAGACCGGCCCTTACTGGTCAGTCACGCGCTTCAACGACATCATGGCCGTCGACACCAACCACCAGGTGTTCTCGTCAGACGCTCACCTGGGCGGCATCACCATTCGCGACTTCGACGAGGACTTCGTCCTGCCGATGTTCATCGCCATGGACCCGCCCAAGCACGACATCCAGCGCAAGACGGTCAGCCCGATCGTCTCGCCGATGAATCTGGCCAAGCTGGAGGGCGTGATCCGCGAGCGGGCCGGGCTGATCCTGGACGGCCTGCCCATCGGGGAGCCCTTCGACTGGGTTGACCGGGTATCGATCGAACTGACCACCCAGATGCTGGCCACCCTGTTCGACTTCCCCTGGGAAGAGCGCCGCAAGCTGACCCGCTGGTCCGACGTCGCAACCGCCTCGCCCGAGAGCGGTATCGTCGAGAGCGAGGACGCCCGCCGGGCCGAACTGCTGGAATGCCTGACCTATTTCACCGGCCTGTGGAACGAGCGGGTCAACAGCACCGAGCCGGGCAGCGACCTGATCTCGATGCTGGCCCATGGCGAGGCCACGCGCGACATGCCGCCCATGGAATATCTGGGCAATGTCATCCTGCTGATCGTCGGCGGCAATGACACCACCCGCAATTCGCTGACCGGCGGCCTCTACGCCCTGTCCAAGAACCCGGAGCAGGAAGCCAAGCTGCGCGCCAATCCGGCCCTGATCCCCTCGATGGTGTCCGAGATCATCCGCTGGCAGACGCCCCTGGCCCATATGCGCCGCACGGCGCTCGAAGACGTGGAACTGGCCGGCAAGACCATCAAGAAGGGTGACAAGGTCATCATGTGGTACGTCTCGGGCAACCGCGACGATACGGTGATCGAAGACGCCGACAGCTTCATCATCGACCGCGAAAACCCCCGCCGCCACCTGTCGTTCGGCTTCGGCATTCACCGCTGCGTGGGCAACCGCTTGGCGGAAATGCAGCTGAAGATCGTCTGGGAAGAGATCCTCAAGCGCTTCCCGAAGATCGAAGTGCTGGACGAACCGCGCCGCGTGTTCTCCAGCTTCGTGAAGGGCTACGAGACCCTGACGGTAAGGATCCCGGAGCGGGTCTGATTACCTTCTCCCATAGGGAGAAGGAGGGGCCCGCGCCGAAAGGCGTGGGAGGATGAGGGGTTACAGCGGCAGCCGGAGTGCCGGCACGCCGTCAGACGCCTTAACCCCTCACCCTCCCATGCTTCGCA
Source organism: Caulobacter sp. AVps18 (assembly GCF_058681425.1). NCBI lineage: Bacteria > Pseudomonadati > Pseudomonadota > Alphaproteobacteria > Caulobacterales > Caulobacteraceae > Caulobacter > Caulobacter sp. AVps18. Next base: position 1,054,692 of record NZ_CM178737.1, on the reverse strand, counting down.
TGGGCCCCGCCCTCTCCCTATGGGAGAGGGATGCCTCCTAAGCCCCCCAAAAACCGACCAGCTTCTTGACCTCGGCCACGGTCGGGGCCGCCACTTCGCGGGCCCGCTCCGCGCCCTTGGTGAGAATCCGGTCGATCTCGGCCGGGTCGGCCAGCAGTGAGCGCATGCGCTCGCCGACCGGGGCCAGCTTTTCCACCGCCAGCTCGGCCAGGACCGGCTTGAAGGTTCCAAAGCCCTTGCCGGCATAGTCGGCCAGGACTTCCGCCTTGGTCCGACCGTCCAGCGCCGCGAAGATGCCGACCAGGTTGTCGGCCTCGGGGCGGGTGGCCAGCTCTTCCAGGGTCTCGGGCAGGGGCTCGGGATCGGTGCGGGCCTTTTTCACCTTGGTGGCGATGGCGTCGGCGTCGTCGGTCAGGTTGATGCGGCTGTAGTCCGACGGATCGGACTTGCTCATCTTGGCCGAGCCGTCGCGCAGGCTCATGATCCGCGCGCCGGGGCCCTGGATCAGCGGGTCGGGCTGCGGGAAGAAGTTCGGCGCGGCAAAGTCGTGGTTGAACTTGGCGGCGATGTCGCGGGTCAGTTCCAGATGCTGCTTCTGGTCCTCGCCGACCGGCACGTGGGTGGCCTTGTAGATCAGGATGTCGGCGGCCTGCAGCACCGGATAGGTGTAGAGCCCGACCGAACTGCGCTCCTTGTTCTTGCCGCTCTTTTCCTTGAACTGGGTCATCCGGTCCAGCCAGCCCAGGCGGGCCACGCACTGGAAGATCCAGGCCAGTTCGGCATGCTCGGGCACGGCCGACTGCGGGAAGATGGTCGCCTTGGCCGGGTCGAGGCCGGCGGCCAGATAGGCGGCAGCGATCTCGCGGGTCTGCTGGGCCAGGGCCGCCGGCTCCTGCCACACCGTGATGGCATGCAGGTCGGCCACGAAGATGAAGGTGTCGATCTCGTGCTGCAGGCGGGCGAACTTCACCAGCGCGCCCAGATAGTTGCCCAGATGCAGGGCGCCGGAGGGTTGCACGCCGGAGAGCACACGGGCGGGACCCGCATAGGCGACGACGGGAGCTTGGTCGGTCATGGCTTCAGCCTTGGATCTCGAAACTTGGAATGGCGAGCGCGGTAGCGCAAACCGCATCCGGAGACGCGGCGATCAGGGTCAGCAGGAGCCGCGCCATCGCGGCGCGAAGGGTCCGATCAAGGCCATGAGCGCTGGTTAGCGCTCCACGCAGCCCAGGGCAAGCCGGCTCAGCGGCCCGCCCCGCGTCGCAGCACGGTCTTGGCCTCGGCGATCGTCACCCCGCCGGACAGCAGCAGCAGCAGCGGATAGAGCCCCGCTGCTACAGCGCAGGTCGCCAGGATGGCCAGTTCCTTGGCTGAGCCCAGGCCCATGGCCAGGATCGGCGCCTCGAGAGCGGCGCGCCAGTGCGACATCGCCGCCAGGATCATGCCCAGGGCCACGCTGGCCGCCAGAACCCGGATGATCTTGCCCCAGGCGGCTGTGCTGGGGGTGTAGTCGCCACGCTTGCCCAGGGTCAGCACCATCTGCAGCACATTGATCCATGAGGCGGCGCTGGTCGCGGCCGCCAGACCCGGTACGCCCATGAACGGAAACAGGGCCAGACCCAGCCCGATGTTCACGGCCACCGAAACCAGGGCGAAGCGCATCGGGCTCTTGGTGTCGCCCCGGGCGAAGAAGGCCGGCGACAGGATGCGGGCCAGCACGAAGGCCGGAGTGCCCCAGCCATAGTGCAGCAGGGCGTTTGCGGTCTGACGGGCATCGAACACCGTGAACTCGCCGCGGGTGAACAGGCCGTCGATCAGGAAGAACGGAATGCTGAACAGCGCCACGGCGGCCGGCAGGGTCAGGGCCAGGGCAAAGACGATGGCCTGGTCCATGGCGGTCTGGGCCTCGCGGCGATCCTCGGCCACCACGGCCCGCGACAGGCGCGGCAGCAGAGCCACCCCGATGGCCACGCCCACCAGGCCCAGCGGCAGCTGGTACAGGCGGTCGGCATAGGCCAGCCAGGTGCGCGCGCCGTTTACATGGCTGGCCAGCACGCCCGAGATGGTGATGTTGATCTGGCTGGCGCTGGCGGCGATGGCGCCGGGTATGGCCAGGGCGATCAGGCCCTTGATCTCGGGCGTCAGGCGCGGAAGCCGCCAGCGGATCGTCGCCCCGGCCTTGCGCACCGCCCAGACCAGCAGCAGCACCTGCGCGATCCCGGCGGCCAGAATGCCCCATGAGGCCGCCACTGCCGCATCGTGGGCATTGCGGGTCGGGATCACCGCGATCAGGGTCACCAGGTTGAGCAGAATTGGCGCGGCGGCCGAGACGATGAACTTGCCCCGGGCGTTCAGCACCCCCGACAGCAGGGCCACAATGGCCATACAGGGCAGATAGGGCATGGTGATCTGGGTCAGGATCACGGCCAGCTTGTACTTGTCGGTGCCAAAGCCGAAGCCCGGGCTGATCACCATCATCAGCCACGGCATGGCCGCCTGGGCGATCAGGGTCAGGCCGACCGTGAAGGCAGCGATGGTGGCCATGGCGTCGGCCGCCAGCTTGTCGGCCACCTCGGCCCCGTCGCGGTCCAGGGTCTTGGAATAGGCCGGCACGAAGGCCGCCGCGAAGGCCCCTTCGGCGAAGATTCGCCGGAACAGGTTGGGGAACATCTGGGCGGTATTGAAGGCGTCGGCCGCGAAATTGGCGCTGGCCCCCAGGAAGTACGAGATCACCAGATCACGCACGAAGCCCATCAGCCGGCTGACCAGGGTCAGGCCCGAATAGATCGCCGACGAGCGGATCATGCCGGGCGCCTTTTTCGGCGGCACCTCGGGCGAGGATGCGGGCTGGGCGGACGGCGGGGGCGCGGTTTGGGTCACCTGCGGCTTCTGCGACGCGCCGGGGAGGGCGTCAAGGGCGGGGCCCAGATGGCCCGGTCAACGCTCGGGGCCCCCTCCGTCACGTCGCGTATCCGCGCCGCGCCACCTCCCCCGTTTCACGGGGCAGGAGAAGAAGCAGCCGAACTCTCCTACCCTGTAGCGAAGCGTACGGGGGAGGTGCGCGCTGCAGATATGCAGCGTGACGGAGGGGGCGTTCTGAGCGCGCGAGTTCGCACTCACGCGCGGATGACTTCAGAGAATAAAGCGGCTCAGATCGGCATTGGCCGCCAGGGCGCCGATCCGGTCGGCGACATAGGCCGCGTCGATGGTCACGGTCTCGCCCGAGCGATCGGCCGCCGAGAAGCTGATCTCCTCGACCACCTTTTCCAGGATGGTCTGCAGCCGCCGCGCGCCGATGTTCTCGACCGAATTGTTCACCGCCACGGCCGCGTCGGCCAGGGCGTCGATGGCATCGTCGGTGAAGATCACCGTGACGCCCTCGGTGAGCAGCAGGGCCTGATGCTGGCGGATCAGATTGGCCTCCGGCTCGGTCAGGATGCGCCGCAGGTCGTCGCGGGTCAGACCCTTCAGCTCTACCCGGATCGGCAGGCGGCCCTGCAGTTCGGGCAGCAGGTCCGACGGCTTGGCCACGTGGAACGCGCCCGAGGCGATGAACAGGATGTGGTCGGTTTTCACCGGGCCGTGCTTGGTCGAGACCGTCGTACCCTCGATCAGCGGCAGCAGGTCGCGCTGCACGCCTTCGCGCGACACATCGGCCCCGCCCCGCTGGCTCGACGAGGCCACCTTGTCGATCTCGTCGAGGAAGACGATGCCGTGGTTCTCGGCCAGTTCCAGGGCTTCCTGGGTCAGGGCCTCCTGATCCAGCAGCTTGTCGCTTTCCTCGGCGATCAGCGGCGCATGGGCACCGGCCACGGTGGTCTTGTGGGTCTTGGTGCGCCCGCCGCCGAACGACTTCATCATCTCCGACAGGTTCAGCATCGAGGCACCGGGCTGGCCGGGGATCTCGAACATGCCGCCGCCACCGGTGTCGGCCAGTTGCAGCTCGACTTCCTTGTCGTCCAGCTCGCCGGCCCGCAGCTTCTTGCGGAAGCTTTCGCGGGCGGCGGTCGAGCCGGGGCCGGTCAGGGCGTCGAGGATGCGCTCCTCGGCGGCAGCCTCGGCGCGGGCCCGCACCCCGGCCCGGCGCCTGTCGCGCACCATGCCCAAGGCGCTTTCCACCAGGTCGCGGACGATCTGGTCGACGTCGCGGCCGACATAGCCGACCTCGGTGAACTTGGTGGCTTCCACCTTCAGGAACGGGGCCTGGGCCAGCTTGGCCAGGCGGCGGGCGATCTCGGTCTTGCCGACGCCGGTGGGGCCGATCAGCAGGATGTTCTTGGGCGTCACCTCGTCGCGCAGGTCGGCGGGCACGCGGCGGCGGCGCCAGCGGTTGCGCAAGGCCACGGCGACGGCCTTCTTGGCCTCGGTATGGCCGACGATGTAGCGGTCGAGTTCGGAGACGATCTCGCGGGGGGAAAACTCGGTCATTTACAGGCTTTCAACCGTCAGATTGCCGTTGGTGTAGACGCAGATCTCGGCGGCGATCGCCATGGCCTTGCGGGCAATCTCCTCGGCGGTCAGGTCCAGGTCGATCAGGGCCTTGGCGGCGGCCAGCGCATAGTTGCCGCCCGAGCCGATGGCCGCCACCGAGCCGCCACCGGCGCTTTCGCCCGGCTCCAGCACGTCGCCCACGCCGGTGACGGTGTAGATGGCGGTGGCGTCGGCCACGAGCAGCATGGCTTCCAGCCGGCGCAGATAGCGGTCGGTACGCCAGTCCTTGGCCAGATCGACGCAGGCGCGGGCCAGCTGGTCGGGATACTGTTCCAGTTTCGCTTCCAAGCGCTCAATGAGCGTGAAGGCGTCGGCCGTGGCTCCGGCGAAACCGGCCACCACCTTGCCGCCGGCCAGGCGCCGCACCTTGCGGGCATTGCCCTTGACGACGGTTGGCCCCATGGAGACCTGTCCGTCGCCGGCGATCACGGTCTGTCCGTTTTTGCGCACCGCCAGAATGGTTGTGCCGTGCCAGTCTGGGAATGAATTGCTGTTTTGCATGTCTCGCATGTGGCGAGGCTGACTGCGGAGATCAAGCGCCATGAGTTTTTCGGACGGCGAGGTCGAACGCTACGCCCGCCATCTGGTGCTGCGCGAGGTGGGCGGGTCCGGTCAGCAGAGGCTGAAGGCGGCCCGCGTTCTGCTGGTCGGACTGGGCGGACTGGGCGCCCCGGCCGCGCTCTACCTGGCGGCTGCCGGGGTCGGAACCCTGGGCCTGGCCGACGCCGACACCGTCTCGCTGTCCAACCTGCAGCGCCAGGTTCTGTACCAGACCGCCGATGTGGGCCGGCCGAAGGTCGAGGTGGCGGCCGAGCGGCTGATGGCGATCAACCCGCACGTCGTCGTCGAAACCCATCCGGTATGGCTGGGCGCCGCCAATGCCGGCGACCTGGTTTCCCGGTACGACCTGATCCTGGACGGCACCGACGACTTTTCCACCCGCTTTGCCGTCAGCGACGCCTGCGTGGCTCATGGCAAGGCGCTGGTCAGCGGCGCCCTGGGCCGCTGGACGGGTCAGGTCGGGGTGTTCCAGGGCCAGCCCTGCTATCGCTGCCTGGTGCCCGAGGTTCCGCCCGACGCCGACACCTGCGCCCTGGTGGGTGTCGTCGGGGCCCTGGCCGGGGTGATCGGCTCGATGATGGCGCTGGAGGCTGTGAAGGTGCTCACCGGGGCGGGCCAGTCTCTTGCGGGCCGCCTGCTGATCTATGATGCCCTGTCGGCCGAGACCCGCACCGTGCGGATCGGCGCCGATCCGGCCTGCCCGGCCTGCGGACGGGACTGAAAGCCCAGCTTGACCGCGCGCTCGTCGCGTCATTTGCTGTCGTGAAACAAGAAAAGTTCGGGGAGAGCGCATGAAGCGCAGGAAGAGCCATCCGCTGACCGGCGTCGCCGTGGTCGCAGCGATCCTGGGCATCGCCTGGATCCTGATGCAGCGGCCCGACATCCCCTACGAGGATCTGGCCGTTCGCTATGCCAGCCCGGCCTCGCAATACATGGACCTGCCCGACGGGGTGCGCGTGCATTATCGTGACGAGGGGCGGCGGGATGCGCCGGCCCTGGTGCTGGTCCATGGCTTTTCGGCTTCGCTCCACGCCTGGGAGCCCTGGGTGAAAGCCCTCTCGTCCGACTACCGGATCATCACTCTGGACCTCCCTGGCCATGGCCTGACCAGCGCCCCGGCCGGCTATCAGGTGGGTCCCGGCGGCTTTGAGGCGGTGGTCGACACGGTCACCCGTCGCCTGGGCGTTGCGCGCTTCACCCTGGGCGGCAATTCCATGGGCGGCGGCGTCGCCTGGCGTTACGCCCTCAAGCATCCCGACCGCCTGGACGGCTTGGTGCTGGTCGATGCCGCCGGCTGGCCGTCTGCGGGTAAGAACGAGGCCCTGATCTTCACGATCCTGAAGAACCCGGTCGGCCGGGCGGTGCTCAAGAACATCGAAACCCGGCCGCTGGTGAAACAGGGTCTGGAAGCCGGCTACCTGGATCCCGCCCTGGTCACCCCGGCGCTGATCGACCGCTACACCGAACTGGCCCGGGCACCGGGCCATCGCGACATTCTTCTGGGCCTGCAGACCGGGCGTCGCGACGAGGCCACGGCGACGCGCCTTGCGAAGATCCGTACGCCCACCCTGGTGATGTTTGGCGAGCAGGACAAGCTGATCCCCGCCACCGACGGCAAGCGCTTCGCCGACGCCATTCCGGGTGCCAAACTGATCGTCTATCCCCAGGTCGGCCATGCGCCGATGGAGCAGATCCCCCAGCGCTCGGCCGCCGACCTGAAGGCCTGGCTGACCGCGAGCGTCTATCCTCCTGCGGCGCCGACGCCACTGCCGGCTATGCGCTGAAGGCCTGGGCGATGGGCTTGCTCAATGAGCCGGTCGTCGTCCTAAGCCCACATTTCCATCACATGTCCCTGTCTGCCCCCCCGCCGAACTGCAGTGACAAACGCATAAACGAGGGCTCGGTTTAGAGCATCGACGGGATGACCCGGTCCGGGGGCCTGTGGCCGTCCATGAAGGTCTTCACGTTGACGATGACCTTCTCGCCCATGTCGATGCGACCCTCGACCGTGGCCGAGCCCATGTGGGGCAGCAGCACGACATTGGGCAGCTTCAAGAGCTTGGGATTGATCGCCGGCTCGTGCTCGTAGACGTCCAGGCCGGCGCCGGCCAGGTCGCCGCGGGCCAGCATGTTGGCCAAAGCCCCTTCGTCGATCACCTCGCCCCGCGCGGTGTTGACGATGATCGCCTGGGGTCGCAGCAGCTTGAGGCGGCGGGCCGACAGCAGGTGATAGGTGGCCGGCGTGTGCGGGCAGTTGACCGAGACGAAGTCCATCCGGGCCAGCATCTGGTCCAGGCTTTCCCAGTAGGTGCAGCCCAGTTCTTCGGCGATGCGCGGGCTGACGGGCTTGCGGTTGTGATAGTGCACCTGCATGCCGAAGGCCTTGGCGCGGCGGGCCACGGCCTGGCCGATGCGGCCCATGCCGATGATGCCCAGGCGCTTGCCCCAAAGGCGGCGACCCAGCATCCAGGTCGGCGACCAGCCATGGAAGCCGCCCGACTTGACCACCTCTGCGCCCTCGACGACGCGACGCGAGGTGGCCATGATCAGGGTCATGGTCAGGTCGGCGGTGTCTTCGGTGAGCACGCCCGGCGTATTGGTGACGATGATGCCCCGGGCATTGGCGGTGGCCACGTCGATATTGTCGACGCCGGCCCCGAAATTGGCGATGAGCTTGAGCCGGTCGCCGGATCGCGACAGAAGACGCGAGTCGATCCGGTCGGTGATCGTCGGCACGAGCACATCGGCCCGACCCATGGCGTCGACAAGTTCATCCGCCGTCAACGGTTTGTCGGTGACGTTGAGTTCGGTGTCGAACAGTTCGCACATGCGCGTCTCCACCGGATCGGGGAGTTTGCGGGTGACGATGACTTTGAGCTTGCGGGCTGCCATGGGCGGTTTGAAAAGCTCTCTCTGACGGGCGTTTGAAAAGCTGTAGCAAAGGGGCCCGGTGGGGCCAAGCAAGATGCCGTCGAATTGCAAACATCGTTCAATGGAATCGGCGCTCGGGCTGGTGATCGCCGTGATGGTCGGCACCTTCGCCACGCAGGCGACAGCTGCCGATGCGCCGCGTGTCACACCGTCAGGCCTGGAGGTGCCGCGCTACGTCTCGCTGAAATATGCCAAGATCAACGCCCGCAACGGCCCCGATGAGGCCCACCGGCTGCTTTGGGTGTATCGCGCCAAGGGCATGCCGGTGCAGGTGGTGGCCGAAACCCGCGAATGGCGGCGGATCTGCGATCCCGAAGGGGGTCTGGCCTGGGTTCACAAACGGGTGACCGACGGGCGGCGCACCGTCATGCGGGTGCAGCCCACCCCCCTCGCCCTTCTGGCCAGCCCAAAGGACGGTGCGCGGGTCACGGCCTGGCTGCGCAGCCGTTCCACTGCCAATCTCGACAAGTGCGACAAGGGCTGGTGCCGGCTGAAGGCCGAAGGATCGCGGGGCTGGGCGCGGGAAACCGAGATCTGGGGCGCGTCGTCGGCCGTCCAGTGCAAGTCGTGACGCCGGGCCCGTCGCCCCGGCGAGCCTTGGGTGTTCACAAGCGTTACTGAAAGTAACATTGAGGCCCGCCCCTGCGTCGTGCTAGGGCGTGCGCATGCAACAAAGCTCCTACACCTTCGACGAACTCCTGGCCTGCGGTCGGGGCGAAATGTTTGGTCCCGGCAACGCCCAGCTGCCGGCCCCGCCGATGCTGATGTTCGACCGCATCGTCCGGATCGAGGCCGAAGGCGGCAAGTACGGCAAGGGTTATGTCGAGGCCGAGTTCGACATCCATCCCGACCTCTGGTTCTTCGGCTGCCACTTCATCGGCGACCCGGTCATGCCCGGTTGCCTGGGCCTGGACGCCATGTGGCAGCTGGTCGGCTTCTTCCTGGGCTGGTCGGGTGGTCCCGGCCGCGGCCGCGCCCTGGGCGTCGGCGAAGTGAAGTTCACCGGCCAGGTCACCCAGGACATCAAGAAGGTGACCTACAAGATCGATCTGAAGCGGGTGATCATGCGCAAGCTGGTCATGGGTATCGCCGACGGGGTTCTGGAAGCTGACGGCAAGGTCATCTACGAGACCAAGGACCTGAAGGTCGGCCTGTTCACCGCAGAACAAATGGCGTCGTGATCCAGCCGTAGGGTGGCCGCTCAGAGCCGCCCCCTTCTGGATCGTGGGGAAGAAAGAGGATTGTTCATGCGTCGCGTCGTCGTCACCGGACTTGGGATCGTCTCGTCCATCGGCAACAACGCCAATGAGGTGCTTGCCTCACTGCGTGAAGCCAAGTCGGGCGTGGTTTCCGCGCCGGAATATGCCGAACTGGGATTCCGCTGCCAGGTGCACGCCACCGTCAAGCTGGAGTCGTGGGAGTCGCTGGTCGACCGCCGTGCGGCGCGCTTTCTCGCGCCCGGCACGGCCTATGCCCATATCGCCATGGAGCAGGCCATCGCCGATTCCGGGCTGGAAGAGGGCGATATCTCCAATGAGCGCACCGGCCTGATCGTCGGTTCGGGCGGCCCATCGACCCGTGTGATCGTCGAGGCTGCCGCCACGACCCGCGAAAAGGGCCCCAAGCGGATCGGTCCGTTCGCCGTGCCCAAGGCCATGAGCTCGGGCCCCTCGGCTGTGCTGTCGACCTGGTTCAAGATCCGCGGGATCAACTATTCGATCAGCTCGGCCTGCGCGACCAGCGCCCACTGTATCGGCGCGGGTGCCGAACAGATCCAGATGGGCAAGCAGGACATCGTCTTCGCCGGCGGCTGCGAAGAACTGGACTGGACCCTGTCCAACCTGTTCGACGCCATGGGCGCGATGAGCAGCAACTTCAACGACCGCCCCACGGTGGCCAGCCGCGCCTATGACAAGGATCGCGACGGCTTCGTGATCGCCGGCGGCGCCGGTATCGTGGTGCTGGAAGAGTACGAGCACGCCAAGGCGCGCGGCGCGAAGATCTATGGCGAAGTGGTCGGCTATGCCGCCAATTCCGACGGTTTCGACATGGTCGCTCCGTCGGGCGAGGGCGCGGCCCGCTGCATGCGTCTGGCCATGGCCCAGGCCGGCGACCGGACCATCGACTATCTGAACCCGCACGGCACCTCGACACCGGTCGGCGACAGCAAGGAGATGGGCGCGGTGCGCGAGGTGTTCGGCGACAAGGCCCCGCTGATCTCCTCGACCAAGTCGTTGACCGGCCACAGCCTGGGCGCCGCCGGCGCGCAGGAGGCGATCTATTCGATCCTGATGCTCAACAACGATTTTGCCGCCCAGAGCGCCAATATCGAGACTCTCGACCCCGAGTTCGCCGACCTGCCGATCCTGCTGCAGCGCTCGGACAAGCCGATGACCACGGTGATGTCCAACAGCTTCGGCTTTGGCGGCACCAACGGCACGTTGATCATCAGCAAGGCCGACTAGGCTGCTCTCGGCCCGCAGTCTCGCCCTGGTCGAGGCCGCTGCCCGACTTCCCTGGGCGGAACAGACGCCGGCCATGGCGGGTCTTGCGGTCCTGGCAGGACTGGGCGGAGCCCCCCCGTCAGCGGGCGTTCGTCCGCTGGAGGGTCTATGGACCTATGTAGCCCGCGCTGCCCTTGAACCGGGATCTGCCCTCGAACAGCGCGTGGAGGGCCTCCGGCGCCTCGGCGCTTTGCCCTATGGCGTTCTGGGCGACAGCCATGGCCGCCATCTGATCCGTCGCGACCGCCGCAACGGTGCCTGGCTGGCACCGATCGCCACCCTGACCAGCAGCGCTTCTGCGCGAGGCCTGGGTCGATCCGATGGCCGCTCCGGCGCGGGGCTGCGAATTCGGGCCGATCTCGAGCGCCTGCTGGGTATTGCGGGCCTGCCGATCCTGTTGAAATTCGGACAGGTCGACATTGAGTTCGTGCAGGTCTTCAAGCGGTTGGCGGCGGAACAGGCCGGGTTCGACCTGCCGGCTTTCGACGCCTTCGCCGATGAAACCATCCAGCTGTATGTCGCCTTTCTGGCGCAGGTCGTTCCGCTTGCCCAGCGAAGCCGGGTGCGGGTGATGTCGTTGTTTCCACCGGCCCTGTCCGATGCCGCATGGCGGATTGGCTATCTCAATGCACACATGGTGGCCGTGCACGGCCCGGCCGATACCGTCGGCCTGACCGCGCGGCTCGAGCGGCTGGAAATCCCCAACCTGGCGCAACGCACGGCCCTGCACGCCGCCGTGAATGCGCGGCTGCAGGCGGCCGTCTCTGAAAAGGGCTTTGGCTGGGGAGACGACTTCACGCCCTATCTGGGCACCGGGGGCGTGCTGCACACCCGATGGCGGGGCAAGGCTGCGGGCCGTGACCATCATCTGGACTTCCACGCCGCGCGCCGCACCGCGCTTGACCAGCTCTGGCCGATCCTCGAATGATCCAGCCGCACAGCAGACGGATTCCATCAGCGTCATGCCCGTGAGCGCTTTGCCGGCCGATCCGGCCCTTTCGTCCAGGCCCGAAACGCCCTGGGTCGAGTCCGGGGCTCTGGAAGCCCGACTGGCGGCCAGCGGCGCTGATGAGGCCCACAAGACCTTTGCCCGGGACCTGGCGCGCGACGGCCTGGCGATCATCGACCTGGGGGAGGGGCTGGTCGGGCTTTGCGACCGCATCAATCGCGAGACCGAGCACCATTTCGAGGCCGGCGTGACGCGGGTGCACGACGCCTGGCGGCGCTCCGACGCCATCAGGGCCGTTGCGACCCATCCCGAGATCCTGTCGCGCCTTGAGCTGGCCTATGGGCGCAAGCCGTTCCCGTTCCAGAGCCTGAACTTCCTGCGCGGCAGTCAGCAGGATATCCACGCCGACACCCTGCATTTTCACGCCGAGCCGGCGGGCTTCATGTGCGGGGTGTGGCTGGCGCTGGAGGACGTGACGCCGGGCTCGGGCCCCCTTTGCTACTATCCGGGCAGCCATCGCTTGCCGGTGATGACCATGGAGGCCGCCGGCGCGGCGCCGGGCGCCACCACGGCCGTCAACTATAACGACCTTTATGGCCCTGCGGTCTTGAGACAACTGGACGCGGCCGGTCTGACGCCGACCCATGCTGTGCTCAAGAAAGGGCAGATCGCCGTCTGGGCGGCCAATCTGGCCCATGGCGGCTCGCCGATCCTCGAACCGCAGTCCACCCGACGCTCGCTGGTGCTGCACTACTATTTCGACGACTGCGTCTATTTCACGCCGATGTTGTCGCGCCCCGACCGCCAGGCGCGCCGCCTGCCGGCCAATATTGCTACGGGCGGCTGGACCTGGCCGCGTCGGGCGGGGCGGCGGGTAACGGTGCCGTTCAAGCAGTTTGCGGCGGCGATCTACTATCGTCTGACCCGCCACAGCCCCACCTACTAGGCAGGGTCAAAGCGTCGTGAGGGTTCCGCACAGGCGACGGGCCTGCTAACCAGCGCTCAAGGATTCCAGGAGAGCCAACCCATGGCCGACGATTACGCATTCCCCAAGGGCGAGCTGATGCGGGGCAAGAAGGGCCTCGTCATGGGCGTGGCCAATCACAACTCCATCGCCTGGGGCATCGCCAGCCAGCTGGCCGCCCAGGGCGCAGAAATGGCTTTCACCTATCAGGGCGAGACGCTGGAGCGCCGCGTGCGGCCGCTGGCCGAGAGCATCGGGGTCGATACCCTGATCCCGGCCGACGTCACTGACGACGCCTCGATGGACGCTGCCTTCGCCGCCATCGAAGCCAAGTTCGGCACGCTGGACTTCGTGGTCCACTCGGTGGCCTTCGCCAATAAGGACGAGCTGAAGGGCTCGTTCGTCGACAACACCACCCGCGAGGGTTTCCTGCTGGCCATGAACATCTCGGCCTACAGCTTCGTGGACGTGGCCAAGCGCGCCGCGAAGATCATGCCCAATGGCGGGTCGCTGATCACCATGACCTATCTGGGGTCGGAGCGGACCATCCCCAACTACAACACCATGGGCGTGGCCAAGGCCGCCCTGGAAGCGGCGACGCGCTATATCGCCCGCGACCTGGGTCCCAAGGGCATTCGCTGCAATGCCATCTCGGCCGGCGCCATGCGCACCCTGGCCCTGGCCGGCATCGCCGGCGGCCGGGGCATGATCGCCCAGGGCCGGGCGTTCAGCGCCCTGAAGGAAGATACCTCGATGGAAGGCGTCGCCGGCGCAGCCCTGTGGCTGGTCTCGGACCTTGGGCGCTCGACCACCGGCGAAGTCGTCCACGTGGACGCCGGCTTCCACATGATGGGCATGCCTGACGAAGCTGAAGCCTAGGCCCTACCTACGCGCCCTGACCTCAGGGCGCGTAGGCGCGCAGGAAGCGGCTGGCCACTTCCCTGGCCATCGCGTCGAACTGGGCGGGTGTCTTGTCTGACGGCAGGCGCAGCAGGGCGCGCAGCTGGCTCTGGCCCATGACCATGCCCGAAAAGATCTCTGCGGCCTGGTCGAAATCCTCGACCCGCAGCCGGCCCAGCCGGGTCTCGGTCCGCAGGAAGGCCGCCAGCTGGGCCCGGGTCTGGCGCGGGCCGGCCTCGAACACGTCATGGGCCACGTCCGGCATCTCGCCGGCGCCCTGAACAATCACCCGCATGATCGAATAGCCGTTGGCCGAGACGACGGTCTCCAGCATCGAGCGGGCGAAGGCCTCCAGGGTCTGCTGGGGATTGTCGGCCGCGCTGGGGTCGCGCAGCGAGGCGGTGATGCTGTCCACCCGCCGCTCGATCAGGGCGGTGACCAGCTCGGCCTTGGAGCCATAGTGGTTATAGACGGTCTGCTTGGAGACGCCGGCCCGGCGGGCGATGGCCTCCATCGGCGCGGCCAGGCCGCGTTCACCGATCACCTCGATGGCGGCGTCCAGTATGGCTTCGGTCTTGGCGACGTCGATCTGTCCGGCGATCCTGGGCATCAGTGGGCGTCCGAGGGCGGTGGGGGCGCATTCTTGGCCGGCTTGGCCAGCAGGGAGATCACCGCAGCGGCGAAGCAGCCATAGGCCAGCAGGGTGAAGCTGTCGCCGAAGGCCAGCACCGTGGCTTCCTGCTGCAGCATGCCTGAAAAGGCCTTGCGGGCTGCGCCTTCAGGGTCGGACAGGCCCAGCATGGTCATGCGTTCGGCCAGGCCCGCCATCATGCCCTGGGCCGCGACGTTGCTGCTGGCGATCCGCGAAGACAGGTCGGCGTAATAGAGCGCCGTCTGCTGGGTGATGCTGGTGGCGAGCAGGGCCAGGCCCATGGCTCCGCCGGTGTTGCGCGAGAGATTCACGAGGCCGGAGGCGTTCTTGACCATGTGCGGCGGCAAGGTGCTCATCGTGATTTGCTGGGTTGCGATCATCGCGATCATGACGCCGACGCCGCGGCAAGCCTGAACCCCCGCGAATTCCCAGAATCCCCACTCCTTGGTCACGCCGTGGGCCATGTACATGCCCCAGCCGGCCAGAAGGAAGCCGATGAACATCGGAATGCGCGGGTCGGTCTTGCGCACGAGGCGGCCGGCGATGGGACCGGTCAGAAACATCGACAGGCCGGAGATGACCATGGTGGTGCCTACCTCCGACGCCGAATAGTGACGCACCCGCCCCAGGAACTGCGGCAGCAGGAAGGTGCCGCCAAACAGGCTGGCGCCCGACACGGCCGTCATCAGCACGCCGATCGAGAAGTTGCGGTTGGCAAAGGCCTTCAGCTCGACGATGGGGTTGCGATAGGTCAGCTGTCGCCAGATGAAGACGACGCCGGTCACCACCGCCAGCACGGCCAGGCCCAGGATGATGTCGTCCTGGAACCAGCTGTTCTTGGCACCCTCTTCCAGCACGAACTGCAGGCTCATCAGGAAGGTGGCCATCACCGCCAGGCCAAACCAGTCAAAGCCCTTGGACAGACTGGGGTCGCCCTCATCGAACTTGCCCCAGCGGGCCACGCCGAACAGCACGATCAGGCCGGTGGGCACATTGATGAAGAACAGCCAGCGCCAGCTGAGCCATTCGGTCAGGTGTCCGCCCAGGGTTGGACCCACCGTCGGGGCCAGGGTGACGATCAGGCCCATGATGACGCTGGCGGTGATCCGGCGCTCGGGCGGGAAGGCGGTGAAGGCCACGGCGAACACCGTCGGGATCATCGCGCCGCCGATGAAGCCCTGCAGGGCCCGGGTCAGGATCATCATGTCGATGGACGAGCTGAGGCCCGTCAGCACGCTCATCACGATAAATCCGGTGCACGAGGCCAGGAACAGGCGCTGTGTGCCCCACAGGCGCGACAGGTATCCCGACAGCGGGATCATCACGACTTCAGGGATCAGATAGGCGGTCTGGATCCAGCTGACCTGATCGGCGCTGGCGCCCACCCCGGCCTGGATCTGCGGCAGCGAGGCCGCGACGATCTGGATGTCGAGAATGGCCATGAACTGGCCGATCACCATGGCGCCGAAACCCAGGAACAGCTTGTTCCAGTCGGCCTGGCTCATGGTCTTGGCGGCGCTGCTGGCGGGTGGAGCTGCGGCGGTCATGGCCCCGGCGCCTTAGCGCGCTGCGCCCTGACGGGCGACCTGCGGCGAGGCCTGACCGGCTTCGGCGAACGAAGGGCCCGACCGGTCGCGTACATCGACCTTGACCTCTACCGACAGGCCCGGCCGCAGGGCCGCGCCCAGCGGCGAGCTATCGACGGCGATCTTGACCGGCAGGCGCTGGGTGATCTTGGTAAAGTTGCCCACCGCATTCTCGACGGGGATCAGGGCAAATTCCTGACCGGTGGCGGGGGCAAAGCTGTCGACCTTGCCATGGATGACTTGCTTGCCAAAGGCGTCGGCCTTGATCTCGACCGGCTGGCCCACGCGCAGGCGCGCGACCTGGGTTTCCTTGAAGTTGGCCACCACATAGCTCTGGCCCAGCGGCACCACCGACATCAGCGAGACGCCGGGCTGAACCAGTTGGCCAGGCCGTACGGCGCGGGCGCCCACGACACCGGCGACCGGCGCGCGGATCACAGTGCGGTCCAGGTCCAGCCGGGCCTGGGCCACGGCGGCATGGGCGGCGGCGGCCTGGGCGATGGTCTGGGCCTTGGCCGAGCCCAGCGACTGGGCGGCGCGGCGCTCGGCCTCGAGGGCGGCCTGGGCGCTGGTCACGGCGGCGGCCGACTGGGTGGCGGCGGCGCGGGTGGTCTGGACCTTCTGCTGCGAGACCCAGCCCTGGTGGGCCAGGCTGTCATAGCGGTCCAGATCGGCCTTGGCGCGGCCGGCGTCGGCCTGGGCGCTGGAGACGCCGGCCGCCTTCTGGGCGATCAGGGCCTGTTCCAGGCTGGCCTTGTCATCCACGGCGTTGATCGCGGCGTCCAGGGCCTGGGCGTTGGCGATGGCCTGGTCCAGTCTCGCCTGGAAGGTGGCCGGATCGATGCGGGCCAGCACCTGGCCGGGCTCGACCCGCTGGTTGTCGGCGACCAGAACCTCGACAATGCTGCCCGAGACCTGCGGGCTGACCTGCACGGTGTCGGCCTGGACGAAGGCGTTGTCGGTGGCCTCAAAGCGCTGCTTGTCGATGAACCACAGCGTCCCGCCCACCACGATGGCGATGGCGGCGACCCCGCCGACCAGCATCGGGACGAGCTTCTTGTTTTGTGGTGCGGCCATGACCAAACCCCGGCTAATCGAAAGACGTCGACGCGCCCGATAGAAGGGACTGGGGCGCTCGGCAAGTGATAAATGGACGCATTCGTCCAAAAATCAACACGCCATTCACGAACGGGTCGGCAAGACGCTGTTGAGCGGCCCGGCGGGCCGGGCGGCGTCGCAGTGTCGGTCAATGTGGCCTTGCCCGGCCAAAAGGCGCTCGGCGCGGTGTGACAACCCGTCGCAATTTCGTCTTGCGCGGATGGGGATAGAGACTAAAAGCCGTTCCCCACCGCAACCGATGTCCCGGTGTCCGCGTATTTGTACCAGGCGAGCGTTTGTCGCCCTTGCCAAGCCCGCGCTGAAGGGATGCGCCGATGACCGTTCAACCCCCGCTTGGACAGTCGCCTCTGGGGATGTTCCGGCCCGTGCTGTGGCTTGCCGCCGTGGCTTTCGCCGTGGGCTTTGGCGGCTATCTGCTGATCGGCCTGCGCGCCGCCGGAAACTGATCAGACCCCGGTCGAGCCGAAGCCGCCTGTGCCGCGATCCGTCGCTGAAAGGTCGTCGGTCTCGACCAGCGCCCACTGAGGAGCCGCCGCGATCACGCCCTGGGCGATCCGGTCGCCGCGCCGGATCGTGAAGTCTTCCTCGCCCAGATTGACCAGCAGCACGCAGACCTGGCCGCGATAGTCGCTGTCGACTGTGCCCGGCGCATTGGTGACGGTCACGCCGTTCTTGGCGGCCAGGCCCGAGCGCGGCCGCACCTGCATCTCGTAGCCGTCGGGAATCGCCACCGAGAAGCCGGTGGGGACCATGCCCCGGGCTCCGGGCTTGAGCACCATCGGCTGGTCATCCGGCACATGGGCCCGCAGGTCGAAACCCGCCGCCCCGGCCGTGGCGTAGGTGGGAACCGGCAGGTCGGCATTGCCTTCCCAGCGCTTGAACAGGATCGCGCGGGTTTCTGCGTTGGCGGTCATGGAACAGGATCCTGGTCACGTCTGGCGGGTCGCGCCGCCTTTAGCCTGTTCGTCCGCCCCGCGAAAGTCGGGCGCTTCAGGCCAGGGCTTGCGCGATGCGCAGGGCAATGGCCCGGGCCACCGCGTCCTTGGGCGCGCGGTCCCAGCGCTCGGTCTGGTCGCGGGTGACCAGCAGCACGGCATTGTCCTCACCGCCCATCACGCCGGGCTCTGTAACGTCATTGGCGATGATCCAGTCGCACCCCTTGCGCGACAGCTTGGCCCGGGCATGGGCCTCGACATCATTGGTTTCGGCGGCGAAGCCGACCACCAGCCGGGGCCGCAGCGGGCCGGTAGCCGAGACGGTGGCCAGGATGTCGGGGTTCTCGACGAAGGTCAGGGCCGGCGGGCCGCCCTTTTCCTTCTTGAGCTTGGTGCCGAACGCCTCGTCCACGCGCCAGTCGGCGACGGCGGCCACGAACACGCCCACGTCGGCGGGCAGGGCGGCCTGGCTGGCGGCCAGCATCTGGCGTGCGGTCTCGACATCGACCCGTGTGACACCGGGCGGCGTGCTCAGCGCCACCGGTCCCGCGATCAGGGTAACCTCCGCGCCCAGTTCGGCCAGGGCCCCGGCGATCGCAAAGCCCTGCTTGCCGCTGGAGCGATTGGTGATGCCGCGCACCGGATCGATGGGTTCGAATGTCGGACCGGCGGTAACCAGGGCGCGTTTTCCGGCCAGCGGCCGGGCAGCCTTGCCGTCAAGCGCTTCCATGATCGCGGCAAAGATCACTTCGGGCTCGGCCAGCCTGCCGGGGCCGAACTCGCCGCAGGCCATGGCGCCCTCGTCGGGGCCGACAAAGGTTACGCCATCGGCCTTCAGGGCGGCGACATTGCGCTGCACGGCCGGGTGCTGCCACATCCGCACATTCATGGCCGGGGCCATCATCACCGGCTTGTCCGTGGCCAGCAGCGTGGTGGACGCCAGGTCGCCGGCCAGGCCATGGGCGGCCTTGGCGATCAGGTCCGCCGTCGCCGGCGCCACCACCACCAGGTCGGCCGAGCGCGACAGCTGGATGTGACCCATCTCGGCCTCGTCGGTCAGGTCGAACAGCTCCTGATAGACCTTGTCGCCGGCCAGTCCGCCCAGCGACAGCGGCGTGACAAACTCCGAGCCCGCCCGGGTCAGGATCGGCCGCACGCCGACGCCGGCCTTGCGCAGCAGGCGCGTCAGCTCCAGCGCCTTGTAGGCGGCGATCCCGCCGCCGACGATCAGAAGAACCCGCTTGTCGCTCACGGTGGTGGTCTCCGCCTGTCCTGAAGTCCTTATGGCCCATGCGCGGCGATCCGCCAAAGCCGAACCTTGTCGAAGGGACTCGACTCCTGTTCCGTTTTCGTTCATCAATCGTCAAGGTTGAAAGAATGAGGCAATGGGATCATGGGGTTGAAGCTTTTTCGCGCCGCGACGGCGTCACTTCTCGTCGCCGGAGCGCTGGCCCTGGCCGCCTGCGACGGCGGTGCGTCTGCGGTTCGCGCGCCCAAGGCGGGAGATCGCGCCGCAACGGCCGACACCACCGCGCCGCCTGTCGCCGCTGATACGGGCCGCGCCGATCCGCGTGACGCCCCGGTCAGGCTGGTGGCGGGCAAACCGTTCTGGGCGGCCAACCGCACCCGGACCGCCGAAGAGAACGCCCAGCGCGCCTTCGATCGCAACGGCCAAGCCTTTGGCGCGGCCACGGTGGATGACTATGTCGCCGTCGCCCACCGCTTCACCACGGCCCCGCCCAAGGGCGCAGAGACGCTGAAGCGCGCCAATGGCGACACGCTGATCTACGACCCGAAAGGCAACGTCTTCGCGGTGGTCTCAAAAGAAGGCGTGCCCAGAGCCCTGTTCAAGCCCGACGACGGCGAGGCCTATTGGGACGTACAAAAAGCCCGCGAAGCCCGCCGCACCACGGCGGCGCAGGAGCGGGAGTCTTCGACCAGCGGGTAGGACAATGCATGGCGAGGCCGACAAGGCTCCGCGCCGCCCTCCAGAGCCTTTTAACCTCACATGGAAGCATGTGAGGCGTCTAAAAAGGCTCTATCCTTAAACACTTAGAGCGCGCCCGGGCGGGTCGACAGCGTACACTTAAACTTGGCGCGGACTAGGAGCGGGTTGCGATCTGAGGGAATCAGATCACCCGCTCTAGTCTTCTGTTTTCACGCGCGTTCCGAAAACCGGTTCCCACTTTTCGGAACGCGCTCCAGGCGAAGGCAACGCGGCCTTGTCAGATCGCGCCCGCCTCTGTGATCCATGATCGTATCAGGGTCTTGGGTGTCGCTGTTTTCGGGGCCCGTCTTGGGTCGTCCCGGGGGTGCAGAGCGCTATCAGACGGCGCGGGGCGGATAGCCCTTCTCGCGCAGGGCGTCGATGATCTCCTGGGTGTGCTGGGCGTCGCGGGTCTCGATGGTGATATCGAACTCCGCCCCCTTGGCCGGCACGTCGAGCGCCAGACGGTTGTGGTTCACCTCGATGATATTGGCGCCCATGACGCCGATCACATTGGCGACGGTCGACAGCAGGCCGGGACGGTCGTCGCCGACGATGCGCAGGCTGACCAGGCGCTGGGCCCGCACCAGTTCGCGGGTCAGCACCGAAGCCAGAAGTCGCGTGTCGATATTGCCCCCACAAAGGATCAGACCGCACTTCTTGCCCCGGAAACGCTCGGGATAGGCCAGCAGCGCCGCCAGCGAGGCCGCACCCGCGCCTTCGGCAATGGTCTTCTCGACATTGCAGTACAGCGCCACAGCCTGTTCGATATGGGGCTCTTCCAGCAGCAGCACGTCCTCGATCAGCGGCCGGGCCACGCCATAGGTCAGCTCGCCCACCTGCTTGACCGCCACGCCTTCGGCAATCGTCTGGCCGCCGCAATGGGCGGTGATGCCCCGCATCTTGGCCGTGAAGGACGGGTACATGGCCGGCTCGCAGCCGATGATCCGGATGTCGGGATTGATCGCCTTGGCCGCCGTGGCGACGCCGCTGATCAGGCCGCCGCCGCCGATCGGCACCGGCAGGATTTCCAGGTCCGGGGCGTCTTCCAGCATTTCCAGGGCGATGGTGCCCTGGCCCGCCATGATGTCGTAGTCGTCGAACGGATGGACGAAGGTCAGGCCCTGTTCGTCGCACAGCTTGCGCGCATGGGCGTTGGCGTCGTCATAGGTCTCGCCCTCGATCACCACATTGGCCCCGAAGTCGCGGGTGTGCTGCACCTTCACGAAGGGGGTGGTCTTGGGCATGACGATGGTGGCGGGCACGCCCAGCCGGGCGGCGTGGTAGGCCAGACCCTGGGCATGGTTGCCGGCGCTGGCCGCGATGACGCCCCGCGCCTTCTCGACATCGGACAGCAGCATCAGCTTGTTGAGCGCGCCGCGCTCTTTGTAGGCGGCCGTGAACTGCAGGTTCTCGAACTTCACCCACACCTCGGCGCCAGTGATCTTCGAGAGGGTGCGCGAATAGCGGCACGGCGTCCGTTCAATGTGGCCGGCAAGGCGAGTGGCGGCGGCGCGGATGGTGTTGATGTCGACGGTCATGCGCGCACGTAACCTCTAGCCTCCAATGGCCGCAACCCTTGATGTCGCAGACGGCTGACGGTGGCCCTTAGCCCTTGATCGGCGAAGGTGTCGGAAGCTGGGGTGACGGTGTGCGTGCAGCCCTGTCGAACCCTGGCTTTTCCAGCAGTCTGGCGGCGCTCCAGGCCTGACCCAGGGCGAAGATGGCTTCCCGGCCAGCGTCTCCCAGTCGGTCCCTCAGGCCTTGGCTGGCCAGGAGCAGGCCAAGCTTCGACGCCGCGTCGTCGGTATCCGGATCGGCCCACTCCGCGCGCTTGTCGCCATAGAAAGGCACCGATGCGGCCACCGGCGTCAGGCGATAATTGACCAGCAGTTCGGGCAGATCGCTCATGAAGTCCATGACGCCGGACCAGCCTGTGCAGAGCGCGGGCCTGCCGGCCGCCAAAGCCTCGGCGGCGACGAGACCAAAGCCTTCCGAGCGATGCAGGCTGATGGTGACATCGCAGGTCGCGACCAGGCTGGCCATGGCGTCGTCGTCCAGTCGGGACTCCAGGAGGGCAATGTCGGCACGGGCGGACAGCGTCTCACGAAGCTTGACCAGGGCTGGGGCCGCGATCTCCGACGACAGGATCTTGAGGATCAAACGGCATTTCGACTGGGGCTCTGGAAACAGGGTCAGGAAGGCGTGCAGCGCGCCCGCCGGATTTTTTCGTTCCAGAGTGGAATTGAAATCAGCCATGGCCAGAACGTGCAGCTGGTTCCGGTCGAGCCCAAAGCGCGCGTGGTTTTCTGAGCGAGGCGAGAGTGGGACGGCCACAGGATGGGCCATGACCCTAACGGTGGTCCTGGCCGCCGCGAGGCTTTCACGGGTAAACTGGCTGGGCGTCCAGATTTCGTGGAAATGACGCGAGGCGCGCAGCCACGCGGGGGGTGCCTTGGGGAGCTCCCAAGCCCAGTATCCGATGATGAAGCGACGTTTCCATTGGCGGCGGGGAATTCGCGCCAGGGTGGCTTCTGCTTCCGGCGCATTGCAATGGATGATCCAGAGGCTGTCGGGTTCGCCCGGCAGATCCATGGAGAACGTCAGAGGCGCGCCAAGGACGGGTGTGAGATCATGAACCAG
This sequence comes from Caulobacter sp. AVps18, assembly GCF_058681425.1. Lineage (NCBI taxonomy): Bacteria > Pseudomonadati > Pseudomonadota > Alphaproteobacteria > Caulobacterales > Caulobacteraceae > Caulobacter > Caulobacter sp. AVps18. Next base: position 1,032,470 of record NZ_CM178737.1, on the reverse strand, counting down.
GACCTCGAAGCCGGCGCGCCTGAGGGCCTGGACGGTCAGCAGGCCAGCGCGCGCTATGCCGAAGGCTCCCCCCACGAAGATCGAGACGACGATCGGGCTGGCCCTCGCCGAGATCGTCGGCGAAGGCCGGCTCCGGCCCATAAGGGCGATGCGCGTCCGGCCCTGACTCAACAGCCCGCCAAGCCAGGGTTTGAAACGTGCCCTGAGGGGTTGCTTGCCTGCCGTGGTGTTCGCCAAGGTCGAACCTCTTTCAGAGTCCAGCCCAACCGGGCACCCGGTGCCAGGACGTGACTCTCAGATCTGGAATTCTTCCGACGGCGACGATCCTTGCGGACAGACCGCCGGAAACTATCCCTTGTGGTAAGCCGCCAGCACTTCGTCCGGATCGCCCAGGGCCCGGATCTGTCCGTCCTCAAGCCACATGCACTTGTTGCAGAACTGCTTGAGCAGTGACTCCGAGTGGGTTGCCAGCATCATGGTCTTGGAGGTGTGCACGAAGCCCGTCATCCGTTGATAGGCGCGCTCGGCAAAGTGGGTGTCGCCCACCCCAAAGACCTCGTCGACAATCAGAATGTCACGCTTGAAATGAGTGATCATGGCGAACATCACCCGCAACTTCATGCCCGACGAATAGGTGTCGAAGGGCAGGTGGTAGAAGGCACCGATGTCGGCGAATTCCTGGACGTCATCGTCGAACGCCTGAATTTCCGCCTTGGTCAGACCGGCCAGCTTGCCTGTGAAATGGACGTTTTCCTTGGCGCTGCGCTCGCCGTTCACGCCGATACCGAGGTCGATGAGCGTGCCAACGCTACCTTCGACCTCAAGACGTCCACCCGAGGGCTTCAGATAACCCGCAGCCGTCCGCAGCAAGGTGGACTTGCCCGAGCCATTGCGACCGATGATGCCGAGACGATCACCTTGTGCGAGGGAAAAAGAGATACGCTTCAGACCTTCGACAAGAACCGGGCCCTGCCCGCGCTCTTTCTTGAATCTCTGGGCTCCCGAGCGCGCCAGCGTGTAGAATAGAGACATTTCCCGCCCAGAAGCGTAGACAGGAAACGTCACCTCAAGGCCGTGAGCTCTAATTCCGATAGACAAGATTCTACCTCAAAATTTTCTCGACCGGGTCAGGCCGGCCACGAGTCGATAACGTCCGAATACCACCAAAGCCATTCCCACTCGTCAGGATCCGACTTGATGGGGGCCGGTATGTATTCCAATTCAGGCGTGCACAAGGGTCTTCGCGGGACGATTATGATGTCCGCTCCAGCGACCCAGGCCTCGACCTGTGGCGTCCTTCCGTCGCTGAAGTTATGGCGGCTTCTTTGGGGGACAAAGAAGGCTGAAGGCTCGTGGGCGCTGAGGCCTTCGGCGATGCTCTCGGCCTTGACGCGAACCGCGTCGAGGCCGCCCAGATAGGTCAGGTGCCACCCGCCGCGGGTGATATAGGCCGTGTCGCTACGCAGCGCGCCGTTTGTCCACACAAACGCAGCCCGGTCGCCGTCGCCCCGGCGACAGGCCGTCGCGTCCAGAGTCGCCAGCACACCGACCTTGCAGGCGACCGACCCCAGCCAGAGTGGGGTATTGACGTAGTCGCGGGGCAGGCCGTTGAGGAAGTGCTTCCGATAGACCTGGCTGAACACCGCGAAAGGTTTCGAGCGCAGGGCCTGCTGCGCGACGGGGATAGCCCCAGGGTCGGGGATTTCATCCACGTCCGAGATGATGACCATATCGTCGGGGGTCGCTCCGGCGGCCTTGAGGCCTCGCGTTATCGCATTGCGCTGGAAGTTCTCGAGGATCCACCTGTTGGCCTCGTGGCGAGGATCCACGCGCGGCCAGTCGCAGAGCTTGACATAGTGGATCCGGTCGCGCGCCACCGGCATTTCGTGAAGATGGTCCTCAAGGACAAAGCCCTTGCGGACGCCTGAGTGGGTGACGCCCATCTCCACGACGACGAATTGATCGACGGATTCAGCCAGGGTCGCCATGCGTAGCTTGAGCATGCCGATTTCGTTGTAGAAGGTGACCGCGTCGATAATCACGAGGCACGCCTCAAGAGCACGCCCATCAGCTTGAAGCTGGGCCAGGTGTGGTTGTCGTTATCCAACCGGGTTTTCGGGACCATTTCCACGCGGAAACCCGCTGTATGGAGCTTGCGAATTTCAGAAGCTGGCGGAATGACGAAGCCCAGTTCCTCGAAGTGATCGTGGCCGTCGTCGATGCCCAGCCGCATCACCGCAATCACGGCGCCGTCCGGACCGATCTGTTCGCCGAAATCACGCAGGGCTCCGATGGGGTCGGCCACCTCATTGATCAGGCTATCAATGACGACCGTATCGTCGCGATGGACCCGACCGATTCGAGCGCTCAGAACCATATCGCCCGCAGCGCGACTCCAGCGTTTCGGAAGGACGCTCAGAAGCCGGCCAGGAATTGCCGGAGCATAGTCAACGACTTCAGCCCCTGTCTTCGCCAGAATGGTGCGCAGGGGCACGTTCGGGCGTGCGTGCAGGAGGATCCGTCGGCGCGGGCTATCAAGACAACTGAGAGCCTGGCGCACGAAATAGGTGTCCCACAGGTCCTGACCGTCAAAGGGGTAGTTGGGCTGTTCGGTGACAGCCGCCTCTGAGCCCTGAATGAGCTCGTCCTGCAATCGCAAAGCAGCGTCGTGAAACGCGTCTTCGCGATAGATGGCTTCTGGCAGTGAGCCCATGCTCTGTCGTTCCCTGTGACGCGCGAACTCGCGGACGCCCTGTCGTATCGGCCAGCCTAGAGCGAGACCGATATGCGCCAGTAGGACTTGTTGAAGATGATGGTTCCGAGAACGAACAGTACGACCGCCGATGTACCGCCAATGACCCAGTTGATCATGGTGGGGGGGTCGCCCAGAAGCGGGCCCCTGACCAACTGCAGAAGGTGGTAGCCGGGATTGACCAACAGCAACGGGCTGCTCGAGAGCGAACCCTTGTCCCAGTAGATCGGCGTCAGGATCGTCAGAACGGATGTCAGGGCCTGGGTCGCAGGCGCAAGGTCGCGATAGCGCACACCCAGGGGCGCAAGACACAGCATGACGCCGGCGGAAAAGAGCAGCATCAAGGCCAGGCCAGGGATCACCAACAGGCTCTGGGGGTGGATCGGCAACTTGGCCAGGATCCAGAACAGCATGATCGCGGGCAACTGGTGAAGCATGGTCACCAGCATGTTGAGGATGCTTCTGAGGATATAGGACGCCAGCGGAAAGCTGCTGCCCAGGATCCACGTCTTGTAACGCAGGAAGACGTTGGGGCCATCGGCGATTGCGCCGACGACCGGCGTGAACATTGTTATTCCAAGACCCACATAGACACAGTATTCAAGGAACGGACGTTTGAATACAGCTCCTAGAAGAAACCCGATCCCAAGCATCATGACGAGATGAGCCAGGGCCAGCCACCAGGGACCAAGAATGGTCCGCTTGTACTTCGCGGTAACATCATCCCAGGCCATTATAAAAATGGCGCGAAGATCTGCGGGAACTGCAAACAGATCCGCTAGGCCGTTCTTGAAGCGGATGTATGGGCCAGCGCCGATCATTTAACCTCCAGCGAGCCCGTTATCGGAGCTCGAATACTCAAACATATGCATCAGCGCGAACATCATGCCCGTCTGGCGCTGACATGCAGCGTCGTCAGGTCGAACGGTCGAGGCGAGTTAGCAACCTCGGCGGCGCTTTCCAAGGGGCGCCATGAGGTTATCTCGAACCCCTCAAGAAGGCTGAGGACCCGTGCCTCGTCATAGACCCGAAAGCCCGCGCCCTCATCAAATTCGAACGGACCGCCGTGGGAATAGGAAAGCGAAAGCGCCAGATGGCCGTCATGGGCGATCAACCGGCGGATCTGGGCAGCGGCCGCCATGTCGTCGCGGATGTTTTCCAGCACTCTGAACGCGAAGACGACATCTGTTCCTCCCGGGCCGGCGTCGGGCGCTGCTTCGAGCGACGGCAAGACGTCAATCCGGTCAGGAAACTGTCGCAAGGCATCCAGCCAGCGCGCCCGCACCTCGGGGTCGCCACTGTTGTCCGCTGACCGGCCATCCACGACCTTGAAGTCCAGGTAGAATGCGCTGGCATAGAGGCTGAAGAAGCTTTCGGTCGCGCCGATCTCCATGGCCCGCCGGCCCATATCTATGGGCACGGAGGTGATGGCCGTTTCGTACTCCTCGCTTCGATCATAGCCCGCCATTACCCCGTGCAGGAATCCGTCTGGCAACGGGTAGGTGCGCTGCGCGACAAGTTCCCTGACAATGGCGCTATATTCCGCGACGAACGAAGCGCGGCGGGAGGTGGGCAAGGGCATGGCGATATCAACGCCCCCACATTGGCGGACGATCGCTGGCGCAGAGCCTAAGAATTTGATTTATATTAGACTTTTGCATGGCCGCGAATGAACTCGAGATACCCGCTGTCCCGGAAACTACGATCCCAATACACGGCTTCTCGCAGCTTTGCGGCGGATTTGGTGAGCTTGAGGGGCTTTTCTGCAAGAACCTTGATGATGGCGGCGCGAAACGTGTCGGGCGTATCGGCGATGATCACGCCAGGCTGATCCAAAAATTGCTCAAAGCCGCGCATGGCGACGGAGGTCGCGACGACCCACTTGCCCGAGGCGAGGGCCTCCGCGGTCTTCAGGTTGCTTCCGCCGCCGAATTCGATGGGGAGGATTATCGCGTGGGCACCGCGCTTGAGGGCTTCTAGCCCCCCGTCGGAGATTTCAGGGTAAAACTGGACCCTGCGGCTGTTGGCGTGAATGTGCGCCTGGTATTGCGACGAATTGAAGATCCCGTGCGAGACGCCGCCGCAGATCGCCAGACTCTTGGTCGGTGGGCGGAAAAACAGCCCCTTCTTCAAGACGAGATTCAGGAAGCCATCGATATTGGGCGGATAGGCGCTGCCGACGAAGAACAGATACTTCGCGCCCTTGTAGACATCGGCAACGGTCTGCTCATCTTCGGCGCTGGGCGTCGTGGGACGCGCCACGCCGTTGGGTACGACGAAGACGGGCGCGCCTTTGGCGTAGGCCTTGTAGTGGGTGGCGTCAGAGGCCGAAACCGCCACGACAGCGACCGAAGCGGCGGCCAGTTCAGCTTCCAGATCGGCGATATGATCTCGAACCTTGCGGGCGCAAGCTTCCGACACGCCACTTTTCCTCAGCATGTCGTACTTGAGGGGCGGCTCCCAGTTTTGCGATGAATAGATCACCGGCGTGGTGGTCGCGACGCCGGCTTTCTGAATGGCCTTGACCAGGGGCCACAGGAACGGCTGCTCAAGCTGGATGACATCTGGAGCGACCGACTTGAAGATCGCCATGAAGTGTTCATAGGCGTTGGGCGCAGTCGCGGCGAAGGCTCCCGACTGCAAATCCCCGATCAGTGGAATGTCTCGCCATTCCGAACCGATGTAGTGCAACGGAATGTCGTTCTTTGTGGTGAGAGCCTTGGGATAGTGCGGAGCCTCGAAGACCGACGCGTAGTGGAACTCCCAGCCCTGGGCCTGAAGTTGCTCGCCAAAGGCACTGATCCGCCGCTGACCGCCGTGAACCGGCTTTACAATAGGATAGGTCGAGAGGCTTAGAATGCGGGGCATGGCTAGTTCAGCGCCTTGAGTCGCGTGAAGAACAACGACGCCGCGTCATCCCAGGTGACGGGACGATAGGTCGTCGCAACGCGATTTTCGAGATCGGCCCGCGCCGCCTGATCATTGAAATAGCGCGCCAATTGCGCACTCCAGGCGATCGTGTCGATGGGATCGACATATTCGACAAACGTGCCGCCAACCTCTTCCAGCGACCCGGAACGGCTGGAGATGCAGGCCTTGCCGTGATTGAGCATCTCGGCCAGCGGCAGCCCATAGCCTTCGTAAAATGAAGGAAACAGGCCAAACGCGGCGCCGCGATAGAGCGCGTTGAGATCAGCATCCGAGATGTTCGAGAGCCGCACGATGGTGTCCTGGACCAACGGGTTGTTCTCGATCTCCTGCAACAGGTCGCCTGTGGCCCATCCTGTGCGACCGACGAAGACCAGCCGGCATTGATCCGGATCCACAAGGCCCTGCTCTATGCAGCGCGCCCAGGCCGAATAGAGCGTCCGGTGGTTCTTTCGAGGCTCGATCGTCGAGACGAAAATCGCATAGCGTTTGCCGACCAGTTCCAGCGGCAAGGTGCCAATGTCGGTGTCGGTGTCGGGAATGTCGCAGCCCAGGGGGAATGCTGCAGAGCGCGGAGGGGTAACGCCATTCTCAGCGCAGTAGGCCAGCATGTCGCGGCGCGTAGATTCCGAAATGCACATGCATATATCGGCGGTCCAGAAAAGTTCGCCGAAGTAATCCTTCAGCAAGCCGACGTAAGACGGCACCACAAAATGTGGGAACATCTGTGGAATGAGATCATAGACAACAGCGGCGTAGCGAAACTTGTAGGTTTGCTTGAGATCGTAGATCGCCCGTAGATCCTTGTACTCCCAATCAAGACCGCCGGAGATGATCGTGATGTCAGGGCCTAGGGCAATCTGACCGGTCGAAGCGTCCGATAGGGATTGTTTTGCAACCGTTGGCTCCGCTGCGGGGGCCTGGCGGCGGGCGGCCTCGTCGCGCTTGATCTCTGCGATCTGCCCCAAGGTGAAGGACCGGCCCTTCAGGCGCTGAACGAGCTGGTAGAGTCGAGGATGGGCCATTACGGCCTCGCGCATCCGATAGCGCGCCGTACGCGGCGCAGCGGGAAGGAGTGCGGGTGGTCCGGCGTTGAACTCCAGGCTCAGGCGTCCGGACAGAATGTCGTCGATGATTTCCGGCCGCAGCTGACGGAACGCGTTTTCGCGAGGCACGTAGACGCAGAATTTAAGCGAGGGGTCGATCAGGGCCGCGCGTCGGGCCAGTTCGCGCTCGACGCGGACGATGCCAACGGCATGGCCCGCCCAGCGCGCCGCAGTCGAGAGATCAAAAAAGTAGTTCAAGCTGGGCCTTTACCAATTGATTTTCTTGGCTTTCCGGTAGCAGCTGACGGAGTAGATCTCCTGCTGCTCCAGGCTTTGCATCCACGCTCGGTAATAGGGATGCCAGTCCCAGCTGCGCGCCCTCTGGGCGCTTGTGCTTAGGCCAGCCAATGCGCCGGTCCCTGGCCCGCTATGGGGCCAGGGACCGGGCAAATCGACTAGAACGACACGCCAACCTTGTTGCGGCGCATATCAGCTTCCACCATCAGGCGGCACAGTTCTTCAAGCGTGGTCTTGGGTTCCCAACCCAGGGTCGCCCGGGCCTTGGTGGCGTCGCCCAGCAGCAGCTCCACTTCCGCAGGACGGAAGAACTTGGGGTTGATCGTGATGAGCGTTTTGCCGGTCTTGCTGTCGACGCCGATCTCGTCGATGCCTTCGCCCTTCCAGACGATCGCAATGTCGAGCGCCTTGAAGGTCATTTCGACGAAGCTGCGAACGGTTTCCGTACGGTTGGTCGCCAGAACGAAAGTGTCGGCCTTGTCGTGCTGCAGCATCAGGTGCATGCCAGCGCAGTATTCTTCAGCGTAGCCCCAGTCGCGCTTGGCGTCGAGATTGCCAAGTTCGAGAACGTCAACTTGACCCAAGACCATCTTTACAGCGGTGTTGGTGATCTTGCGCGTCACAAACTCTTGTCCACGCAGGGGGGACTCGTGATTGAAAAGGATGCCGCTCGAGGCGAACATATCGTAGGATTCGCGATAGTTCACCGTCAGCCAGTGGGCGAACAGTTTTGCGGCGGCATAGGGGCTGCGCGGGTAGAACGGAGTGTCTTCGTTCTGCGGCACGGCCTGAACCAGGCCGTAGATCTCGGAACTGGAAGCCTGGTAGAATTTGATCTTGTGATCGACCATCCGGATGGCTTCGAGCAGGTTGAGCGGGCCGACGCCGGTCATTTGAGCCGTCGCAACCGGTTGGTCGAAAGACACGCCGACGAAGCTCTGGGCCGCGAGATTGTACACCTCGTCAGGCTTGCACTTTTCAATCAGACGGAACGCGGCACCGATATCGAGCAAGTCGTATTCAACAAGCTCTAGATTTTCGGAGTCCAGAACGCCGAGTTCGGAAAGGCGCCAAAAGTTCACGGAGCTGCCCCGGCGATAGGTGCCAAAGACCTTGTAGCCTCGCTGCAGCAAGAGCCGGGTCAGATACGCACCATCTTGTCCGGTGATCCCGGTAACCAAAGCCGTTTTCATACTAGCCCCTTACGATGCAGAATAGCTCTGTGTTGATGAGCGCTTACAAGAGGCGGGCCAAAATTCCAAGCCTGAACCTCGCCGCCGCAGCGGTCAAAATGACCGAGATGCGTTTGAAGCGCCCAGTTTCATCAGCCCTAGCTCCGAAACGCTATTTTTGCGTTCTAGATGCGAAATGTTGCAAGTTTACATACTTGCGTGTCGCCGTTCTGAAGTCCCCAGACTTCAACTGCGCCGCGCGTGATCGGGCTGGTTGCGAACCACCCTGTATCGGTCGCCGTGACCGTGGGCATGTTCTTGGGTACATCCACCCTTGATCGCCCGCCTTCGCCGGCTCCAACCACGATACCCTTGCTGTCAACCACGAGCACGTGGTCCATGCGGCGCTTGCCTGCGCCATCCCAGCCCCAGCCTTCCAGCCCGGTGCCTGGGCGCTCGCCTTGGTAGAGGACGCGCACGACATCGATGAAGCCGTTGCAGTCCAGTCCGACGGAGAACCGATCCTGTACCGGCTTGCCGATCATCGTCGCGGACCAGGCGGGCGGGGCCGGCAGGTTATCTGGCGAGGTCGGAACGTTGATGGGCTCTTCGCAGGCCGTGACTGCGGTCAGGGCGACAAGGGCCGCTAACGCAATTCCCAAACGCATACCACACTCCTGCGCACCACCAGGGCGCTCCCTGCGTGCCTTGACCACTATCACCATTGTGGGCGCAACAGCCAGACCCAAGGCCTTGGCCCAGGCTCTCGCCACGCCCTCCGCAGCGCCGGGTCTCCCGTCGTCTATCGCGTGATTTCGCGATGTCTCTCCGGAGGCGCCAGGCCTGATTTCGACATGTCCTGAGCGGGGTGGCCATAAAGCCTGACCCACCCCGCCACGCAGAGCGTGATGCCGGCGATCAGAAGAATGATCCACCAATGAGGGTGACGAGACCGCAGGTCGTCGAACTTGTTTCCGTGAGGCATGAAGCGCCAACGCCTCGGGCGCAGTTTTGATCCACCCGCCCGTTCCCGGTACGCCTGTGCGGACACGGGTCCCGAGGCGGGTGTCTAGAGCGCGTTCCGAAAAGTGGGAACCGGTTTTCGGAATGAAACGCGCGTGAAAACAAGAGGCTAGAGCGGGTGATCGGATTCCATCAGATCGCAACCCGCTCTAGATCAGCGCGAAATCGTCGATTGTGGGCGGTTTGGTCGGTGCCGAGATGATCCACTCGGTGACGGCGCCATTGGAGGGGTTGAGCCACATCACGTCGTCGACGTCATCCTGATTAAAGTCGCCGACGCCTGCCACGGTCCAGCCGGCCGGCATCGATCCCGGATCGAACGATCCCGCCCAGTTTCCGTCCTTGAGCAGCCAGAGATCCATCTGCCCGGTGAACTGCTCACGCCACAGGATGTCGTCGGTGGCGTCGCCGTTGAAGTCGCCAACGCCAGCGAACTGCCAGTCCGTATTATAGAATCCCGGCGCGGTGGAGCCCGCCCAGGTGCCGTTTTTCAGCAGCCAAAGGTCGACTTGGCCCGTTTGCGGATTGCGCCACAAGACATCGGCCGTGCCGTCACCGTTGAAGTCTCCGATCCCCTGCACTTGCCACTCGAGATTGTAGGCGCCCAGGATATAGGAGCCGGTCTGCTGGCCGTTGCTGATCAGGGTTGCCTGGGTGACGCCGGTGGTCTGATGACGCCACAGTAGGTCGCTGGTACCGTCGGCATTGAAGTCGCCGGCCCCAAACAGCTTCCATTCGGCCCCGGGCGAAGCCGGTGTGAACTGGCCGGCATAGCCCCCTGCTGCAATGTACCAGCCATCCAGGGCCCCGGTTTCCGGATCTCGCCAGAGGATGTCGTCGGTGCGGTCGCCATTGAAGTCACCGACCGCCACCACCTCGAACAGGCCGTGTCCGCCCGGGCTGAAACTGGCCGACTGCAGGCCGTTGCGCATGTACCATCCGTCGGTCGCGCCGGAATAGTTGTTGCGCCAGATCACATCCTGGGTGCCGTCGCCATTGAAGTCGCCGGTCGCCGCCAACGACCAGTCCGAGCCATGGGTCTTGGGGTCGTAGGAGCCCGTCCAGTTTCCACTGCGCAGGCGCCAGGCATCGGTCTGGCCGGTCGCGGCGTTGCGCCACAGCACGTCGCTGTTGCCATCACCATTATAGTCGCCAACCCCGCCTATCTGCCAGTCGGTGTTGTAGAAGCCCGGCGAAAATGATCCTGCCCAGGCTCCATTCTTCAGCATCCAGCCATCGACCTTGCCGGTGGTGGGATTGCGCCAAAGCACATCATCGACCCCGTCGTTATTGAAGTCGCCCACGCCCTGGACGTTCCAGTCCACGCTGTAGGCGCCGGGAATGAATGAACTGGTCTTGACGCCATTGGTCATCAGCCAGGCCTCGACCTGGCCATTGGAGGTGTTGTGCCAGATCAGGTCGGCGTTGTTGTCGCCGTTAAAGTCCCCGGTTCCGGCCAGCTTCCAGTCGGTCCCCTTGCTGTCGCCTGGATTGAAGTTGGCGAGGAAGACGCCGTTGTTCATCAGCCAGCCATCGAGCGCGCCTGTGGTGGCGTTACGCCACAGAATGTCGGCGGCACCGTCATTGTTGAAGTCGGTGGCCGCCGCGATTGTCCAGCCTGCGCCATGGTTGCCCGGATTGACCGATCCGGCCCAGGCGCCGTTATTGAGGAACCAGATATCGGTCTCACCGGTGCTGCTGTTGCGCCACAGGAGGTCGCTGGTGCCGTCCTTGTTGAAGTCGCTGGTCGCCAAGACGTCCCAGTTGGCACCGTGGTTTCCAGGATTGGTCGAGCGCCGCCACTCCAGCCCGTTGATCAGCCAGAGATCCAACTCGCCCGACGTGGTGTTGAGCCACAGGGTATCGTCATGGCCGTCCTTGTTGAAGTCACCGGTGGCAGCAACCTTCCAGCCTTGACCGCGGGTCGCGGGCGCATCGCTTCCGATGGAGCGCGAGGTTTGAACATTGGTCTCGGCCACGCGCAGGGTGGCCGAACCGAGCCGCGCGAACTGTACGGCGGCTCCGGAGCCTGAGCCGTCGGCGTCCCACAACAGCGCGCCCGTCGAGGCGGTGTAGATTACGGTCGGGGCGGTGCTGGTCGCCGCTGAGCCGACCACATAGGCTATGCCCGAAGCCGCCAGGCCACCAGGCCCGGCCACACCGAAGCCGGTGTGATCCAGAACGATCTTGTCGGTTCCCGTTTGGAAGTCGAGGATCGCATCCACTGCATCGCCCGGCCGGTTGAACACGAACCGATCCGCGCCGTCGCCGCCGAACAGGGTGTCTCTTCCATCGTAGCCGCTGAGGATGTTGGACTCGCCGTCGCCCCGCAGCACGTCAGCGAAGTCCGAGCCCGCGAGGTTCTCGATCGACGTGTAGGTGTCGCCCCTGGCGTCGCCCGTGTTGAACGCCAGATTGTTGAAGTCCACATAGACGCCCGTCGTCGCGCGTCGGAAGCTGGCCGTGTCCGAGCCGAGCCCGCCATCGAGATTGTCGCCGCCGCCGCCGCCTTCGATAAGGTCGTCACCATTCTGGCCGAGGAACGTGTCGTAACCGCCAAGGCCGTAAAGCTTGTCGGCGCCGTCGCCGGCCTGGATGACTGTGCCCCTGGCGCTGCCGCCCAGCGTATCGTCGAAGCCGCTGCCCAGAATGCCTTCGATATTGGCATAGGTGTCGCCCGCAGCATCGCCGGTGTTCAGCCCTGGGTTGTCAAGGAGCACCGTCACGGCCAGGGCGGCGGCCGGGGTCACCCTGGCATAGGAAACCCAGTCGAAACCTGCCCCGCCGTCCATGAAGTCGGCGCCGGCCATTCCCGAGAGGATGTCGTCGCCGCCCTCGCCGTACAGGAAGTCGTCGCCTGACAGACCCAGAATGTTGTTGCTCTTGTCGTCGCCATAGAGGCGGTCGTTGCTGAAAAACGAACCGGCGAGATCACGGAAGTTGACATAGACATCACCGGCGGCGTGGCCGGTGTTGATTGATGGGTCTTTCAGGGAAACGGTCAGGCCGACAGGCGAGGTCTCATAGTCGAGATAGTTGCCGCCCTCGCCCCCATCCATCGAGTCTGCGCCGGCGTCGCCAATGATCACGTCATAGCCGCCGCCGCCGATCAGCGTATCGGCGCCCGCCAGTCCCCAGAGCTGATTGGGCTTCTCGTTGCCGTACAGCGCGTCGTTGTAGTCCGAGCCGGTAAGGTTCTCGAGGTCAGCGCTATAGGTGTCGCCGGACGCCCAGCCGGTGTTGATCGAGATATCGGCGAGGGACGCTATGACGGCGCCCGTTGCGAGCTGGTAGCTCGCAATATCGTCGTGATCGCCGCCGTCGAAATGGTCCACACCCGAGCCGCCGACCAGATTGTCGTCGCCTGCGCCGCCGACCAGATGGTTTACGCCCGGGCCTCCGTACAGGGTGTCGCTGCCCGCAAGGCCGTAGAGCTTGTTGTCGCCGTCATTCCCATAGATGGCGTCATCGAAGTTCGTACCAATGACGTTTTCAATGGAGGTAAACTTATCGCCAAAGGCGTCGCCGACGTTCTGGCTGGGCACGCCGGAAAGATAGACGTGCACATGCGACATCGCCGCCTGGTAGGTGATCGTGTCCTCTCCGGTGCCCCCGTCAAGGTCGTCGGCGCCCCCCAAACCAGCAAGGGTGTCGTTTCCGGCCAGGCCGGAGATCGTATCGTCACCGGAGGTCCCGAGAAGTAAATTGGCGGCGCTTGTGCCTGTAACCTGAGCCAAGAGTGCCATCTCCCGTTAACGAAACTGATCCGGCCGGGGGCGCAGAAATCCTTTCCGACGCCCTGCGTGGTCAACCGGCGACCCGAGGATATCGGACCGGCTGCACGCGCGTGTCTATAAACGCTCTTGGTGTCCAAGAGGCTAACCGCCGACAGGAATTGCTAGTTTAGGGCGTGGCCGTTCGTCGCCAGCACGCCCTCATTGTGATCTTTCGCGCCGGTCCGCGCGATGATTTTGGTTAGCTTGGATGCAGCGCATGCGATGCTCGCCAGGGTCGTGACATTGATCCAGCGCGCCCTAATTTGTCGATGCGCCTTGATCATTGATGCGATACGAGCAGTGGCTGGCGGTTTGCCTGAGCGGGTTGACCGGTGGTCGGCGCAGCGGTTGACCGCAAGGCATAGGTTTCGTTACGCCCAAAGGGCAAGGTCCCCGGGGCGGCGCTTCCCCGTGTGCTTTGCTGTAAATGGTGGCTGGGATAGACGCGTGACTAAGACAGAAGATCAACGGGTTCTGGTGACAGGAGGTGGCGGCTTTATCGGTCGCGCCTTGCTCGCAAAGTTGAAGGTCCTGTGGCCGCAGGCGCAGTTTCTGGCCACGACCCGCGGTGGCGGCATGATCGACGTCTGCGATCGCGTCAGGTCCGTAAGTGTCGACCTGTGCTCGCCGGGGGCGATCACGCCGATCATTGAGCAGTTCAAGCCTACTATTGTGATTCATCTCGCGGCCCAGGCGAGTGTCCATCTGGCTTCTACGGATCAGCTGGCGATGTGGCGCGGGAATTTCCAGGCGACTTACAATCTTGTTGAAGGGCTAAGCCTTCACGCCAAAGACGCCCTTTTGGTGTTTGCGAGTAGTGGCGAGTGCTATGGCAACACGTTTATAACCAACATGTGCGTTGCTGAAGATGCCCCGCTTCAGCCCAACAATGCCTATGGGCGATCCAAGTCATCATCTGAATATCTGATACGAGACGTCCACAAAGGCCCCTACATCATTCTGCGTCTGTTCAACCAGATCGGGGCCGGTCAGGATGAGCGGTTCGTCACCTCGTCTTTCGCCGCGCAGTTGGCGCGCATCGAGCGGGGCGATGGGCCGGCCAGTTTGATGGTGGGCGATCTGTCGGCAGAACGGGATTTCTGCGATATCGACGACATGATCGATGCACTCGCGCGTCTGTTGGGCAGGGCGGGTGATCTGGATAGCAACTCCACCTTCAATATCTGCTCTGGCCAGACGCGTTCGGTCAGGTCGGTGCTCGATGAGCTTCTGGCGATGACGGAGGCGAATGTCGTTGTGGAGGTCGATCCTGCGCGGCTAAGGCCATCGGCAATTGCGCGGGCCTGCGGTTCGAACGCGGCGCTTTGCGCGGCAACCGGTTGGGCCCCCAGCACGCCGCTGCAGCATACGTTGCGAGGCCTGCTGAACTATTGGCGCCAAAGGCTGGCCGAGCAGGCCTAGAGCCCTATCATCTTGTTTTCCATGCGTTTTGCAGGAATCCTGTTCCCGCTTACCCCACCGCCAGCGCCCCGGCCGTGAAGGCCAGCGCCGCCATCACGGCCCCGGCCGCAAACCACAGCAGAGGGCTCCCCGTCTTCTGAGGCGGCGCGACGGCCACCGGCGGCGTCTCGGCCAGGCGGACCATGGCGCGCAGGGCTTTCAGGGCCTCTTCGGCAAGGTCACGCACCTTGGCGGCGGGGGAAAGCTCGCGGGTGATCCAGCGGCGGACCACCGGATCGGCGGCGGCCCAGATGTCGTGGGCCGGGTCGATGCGGCGGGCCACGCCCTCGACCGTGACCATGGTCTTTTGCAACAGCACCAGTTCGGGCCGCAGGGCCATTTCGAACAGGGCGGTGATCTCGAACAGCTGGGCCAGCAGCTTGCCCATCGACACCTCGCGGGCGTCGCGGCCGAAGATCGGCTCGCCCACCGCCCGCAGGGCCTGGGCGAAGGCATCGACGTCGTGATGCGCCGGCACATAGCCGGCGTCGAAATGGATGCGGGCGATCCGCGCATAGTCGCGGTTCAGAAAGCCGTACAGGATCTCGGCCAGATACTTGCGCTCGCCCGGCCCCAGGCGGCCGATGATGCCATAGTCGATGGCCACCAGCTGGGCGGGGGCTGCGACGAACAGATTGCCCTCGTGCAGGTCGGCGTGAAACAGGCCGTGGTCCAGGGCCTGGGCCAGGAAGCCGCGGGTGACATTGTCGGCCAGGGCCTTGCGGTCCAGACCCGGCAGGTCGAGCGACTGAGGATCTGACAGGGCAACGCCATTGGCCCAGGTGAGGGTCAGGACCCGCTTGCCGACTCCGTCCCAGATCACCGCCGGGGCGGTCATATAGGCGTCGCGGGCCATCACCTCGCCCAGCTCGGCGCAGCCGGCGGCCTCGAAGCGCAGGTCCATCTCCAGGTCCAGCGCCCGGATCACCACCTCGACGAAGTCGGTCGGCTTCAGGCGGCGGGCCTGCGGCACCAGCCGCTCGGCCAGGGACGCGGCCAGGCGCAGCACGGCGCTGTCCTGCGCCACCTGGCGTTCGATGCCGGGGCGCAGCACCTTCACGGCCACAGGCGTACCGTCCAGCAGCCGGGCCGGATGGGCCTGGGCGAGGGAGGCGGCGGCGACGGGCTCGTCCAGCTGTGAAAACAGGCTCTCGATCGGCCGGCCCAGATTACGCTCGATCTCGGCGCGGGCCTCGATGAGCGGGAAGGGCGGCAGGCGGTCCTTCAGGCGCGACAGGTCGTCGGCGAACGGCGTGCCGAAGATGTCGGCCCGCGTCGACAGGAACTGGCCCATCTTGATCGCGGCGGGACCCAGGCCCTCCAGGGCAGTGGCCAGACGCTGACCGGGCCGGCCTAGCCGGGCGCGGGGCCCGGCAAAGAGGCGCAGGGTTCGCGCCGCCAGCCGCGCCGAGGGCGGCAGGACGGGGTCGATCTCGCGCGGGATCAGGGCATCGGCCCGGACCAGCACCCAGCCCGCGCCGATCAGGCGCCGGAACGCGGAGAAACGGCTCATGGGTTAGAGCGCCCAGCCCTGGTGCATGGCCGCGACGCCGCCGGTGAAGTTGGTGATGGTCACCCGCTTGAATCCGGCCTTTTCCATCATCGACGCAAAGGTGCGCTGATCGGGGAAGCGGCGGATGCTTTCGACCAGATACTGATAGGCCTCGCGATCCTTGGCCACCCACTCGCCAACCTGGGGGATGACCTTGAAGCTGTAGGCGTCATAGGCTTTCGCCAGCGCCTCGGTCACCGGCCGCGAAAACTCCAGGCAGATGAAGCGGCCGCCGGGCTTGAGCACCCGGCGCGCCTCGCGCAGGGCCGCGTCGATATCGGTGACATTGCGGATCCCGAACGAGATGACATAGGCGTCGGCATAGGCGTCGGGCAGGGGCAGGCGCTGGGCGTCGCCCACCGTCCAGGTGATCTCCGGCTCGCCGCCCTTTTCGATGCCGGCCGCGATCATCTCGGCATTGTAGTCGATGATATTGATCAGCGCGTCGGGGCCGCCGCGACGCTCCTGCGCCTTGCGGGCCATTTTCGCAAACCGCCGGGCCATGTCGCCCGTGCCGCCGGCGCAATCGACGATCACCTCGCCCGGCTGCGGGTTGAGGCGCGCGGCGACGGCGTCCTTCCAGAGGCGGTGGACGCCACCACTCATCAGGTCGTTCATCAGGTCGTAGTTCTTGGCGACGCGGTCGAAGACCCCCCGCACCAGGCCGGCCTTCACCGAAGGATCAACGTCCTTGAAACCGAATGTGGCTGCGGGCTTGCTCATGACGTCTTTCGGCCAGGCTCTATATAGGGTCGTCCGCTATTAGACCGCTCCCTGCGTCACGTCATCCTCTTGAGGTCGTCCGTTGCCCGAATTGCCCGAAGTCGAGACCGTCCGGCGCGGCCTGGAGCCCACCCTCAGCGGCGCGCGCCTCAGCCGCGTGCGCGCCAACCGCCCCGACCTGCGCTTCCCCCTGCCCGAGGGCTTCGTCCAGCGGCTGACGGGGGCCCGGATCCTGCGGCTGGACCGGCGGGCCAAATATCTGCTGGCTCCGCTGGATCGCGGCGACACCCTGGTGATGCACTTAGGGATGACCGGGCGGTTCGAGATCGCCGCCCCTGAGGGAACCATCCGCCCCGGCGACTTCGCCCGCGAGGTCAAGCCCGACGACAAGCACGCCCACATCGTCTTCGAAACGGAAGAGGGCGCGGTGGTCACCTATCATGACCCCCGGCGCTTCGGCTTTATGGACCTGATCGCCACCGACGCCGTCGAACAGCACCCGTGGTTTGCCACCATGGGTCCCGAGCCCCTGGGCGAGGGCTTCACCGCCCAGACCCTGATCAAGGCCTTCGCCGGTCGCAAACAGGGCCCCAAGACCCTGCTGCTCGACCAGCGCACCGTGGCGGGCCTGGGCAATATCTATGTCTGCGAGGCCCTGCACCGGGCGGGCATCTCTCCGTTCAAGCCCTCAGGCCTGATCGCCGGCAAACGGCTGGGGCCGCTGACCACGATCATCAAGGAGGTCCTGGCAGAGGCCGTCGCGGTGGGCGGCTCGACCCTGAAAGACTTCGCCGCCGCCGACGGCGCGCTGGGCTATTTCCAGCACCGCTTCCGGGTTTACGACCGCGAGGGCGAGGCTTGCCCGACGGCCGGGTGCAAGGGCGTGATCGCGCGGGAGGTCCAGGCGGGGCGGTCGACGTTTTTCTGTCCGGTGTGTCAGGTTTAGGAGGGGCGATCTTATCAGGGTTCAGGGCACACTTGCATCGCCGGAAGGGACTAGAAAACGTGCGAGATCGCGGATCGGGTGTGGATCGGCCGCCAAACGGGTAACATCCACGCCAAGATCTTCGAGCGTGTGCAGAAGCAACAAAGCAGTCGCTACCCCCTCTTCAGCGACGAACGCAGCGCCATCATTGATCGCACGATCAAATGCGGCGTGGAAAAGGCTGGCTCGCCGTTTCTGAATGCGTTTGGCCATTTCGCCCGGAGTTCGGAAGCCGCGACTATTAATGTGTAGAATTGCCCGGTCGAGGAGATTTCGCAAAGCAGGTGACTTTTGATCGACGACCCTAATGTGCTTGTTGGAAAATTGCAGGATACTTGGGTCTTCAGCGCTGTCGATCCAAGCGAAAAACTTCGATTGGTGGGCCAAGAACGAGGTCTCCTCCTCGGTGGCGTAGCGTGTTTGGAGATAACGCTCCAAGATCGGCATCACTATCGAGAACCTGTCGTTCAGATTCGTAGAACGCAAGCGGGCGAACTCTGCAGCATGGATGCGGGCAGTCAAATCCTCACGCGCAGCAAAGAATCGGCCAAGAATGTTGTTCAGCGTTAGATCTTCCTGCCGCAGGCTCAGACATTCGTGACGGTAAGGCAGGCTGCGTTCACGCCATTCGTATCCGCTGAGCTCCAATTCCCCATCCTTCGGAAACTCATGCCCGTCGACCTTGTAACTGTCCGCAATCCAAAGCCGTAGCGGAGGCAAGCGGCTTTGGTGGCCGATGAGGAAGCCGAATAGTCGGTGCAGATCAACGAAAAGTGTCATCACATCATTGAGCGATGACAAATTGGGAAACTTGATCTGTACGAAGGTTCTAGGCCTGTAGGACAGTGAGCGGCGGGAGCCAGCATCACTAACTTGCGACTTGACGGTCAGTTCGCCGCCGCCCGGCAGGCCGACGTATTCTTCTTCCGGCCGATTGGTCGAAATCGATACGACGCCTTCGGTGGATCGGTCGGTGTTTATCGTATCATGGCCAAGCCAAACGCCGAGTGCCTCGCATTCGAAGGCAAAGCCAGCGATGGTGGGGACTTCCAGATCCGGGATGGCAAGGTCGCTGAGCAAGCCGTCGAACTCACCAGAGATGATCGTGGGCGTGCCTCTTGTCTTTATGCCAAGGGAGCCAGCCTTGACCTGCAGCACTCTAGGGCGGACGAGCGTGCAGTCGCGTTCAAAGTTGACTAGGCCGACGACAGGCTGATCCCATTCAAACGGCGTTTGATCATAAAATTCGGTAAGCGATTTGCGCTGCCGGGCTAACTCGAACCTCCAGCAGTCACCCGGCTTGGCCGGGGGTGTCACTGTCCCGGTCCATGCTTCCTTGCTTTGGTCGGGGTCGGCAATGCGCATCCAAGTCGTCATCGTGAACCTTTGACATGTCCCGTGGTGATGCTTGCTATTCAATCCAACAAGTCGGACGCCCCGCGTCCCGCTCATCCTTAAATCTCCTGGAGGCTGCAGCGTGCCGGTCTGTCCAGGTCAGTCAAGGACTGGCCTTGCAGGCCAGCCGCGCGGCGGCGGCCCGGAGGGCCGTCCTTGAGTGACCTGGACAGACCGGCGATCGTCTCGCCGTGAGATTTAAGGAGGGCTCCCTTCGGCGCGAAGGCGGGCGGGGCACATCTCCAATAAAGCACCGTCATTCCCGCCCTTGTGGCGGGAACCCCTGGTTCAGCCGTCACGTGAAGCGCCAGCGGGGTGCGCGCGCACCCCGCCCCTCCCGCCCCTGCGTGTTTGGACCGGGGACATCCGTGACAGGTGTTCGGAGACATCCGTGACAGGTTGAGGATGCTATTTTGCGGTCCTCAGGTCGATGGTTTTGAGACGTTGGGTCTGGAAGAAGACGTCGAAGACGCCATCGGTCTGGGTGGCTCGCAGGGCGACAGCTTTTCCAGCGAAGGCTTTTGGGACCTTGAGCGGACGGTTGGCAAAACTGAGATGGCCCCCTTGCTGGACCCGGCGAACCTGGTCGTCGGGTCCGTACTCGAAGGGCGGGATGACGGGCTGGTAGGGCCTTGGACTGTGTCGGTAGCGATCGACGGGAACCGCCATGTCCAGGGCCTGGTGAGGCCGGACCAGATTGTAGATGTCGCGCCAGTGATCGAGCGCGCGGGCCGCATGGTCGAGGGTCTCGAAGGGGGTGCTCAGGGCCTCGGCCTTTAGGGTGCGATGGAAGCGCTCGTCCTTGCCCAAGGTCTGGGGATGATAGGGCCGGGAGTGGCTGATGCGCACGCCCAGCTCGATCAGCCACACGCCCAGCGGGGTGTAGGGATCGCCGGGGCCGTTGCCCCAGGGCGAGCCGTTGTCGGTGGCGATGCGCCAGGGCAGACCATAGCGCGTAAAGGCCTGGATCAGTTGATCCTTGACGGTCTGGGTCTTCTGGTTGGCGCAGGCGGCCAAGACCACGGCAAACCTCGAGTGGTCGTCCAGCACCGTCAGGGGATGCAGTCGCCCTGAGCCCAGGGCCACGTGGCCCTTGAAGTCCATCTGCCACAGATCGTTGGGCTGGGGATGCTCGAAGCGGATGAAAGGCTGAGCGCCGCCGCCTTCACCGCCCAGCGCCACACCACCCCGGCGCAGGATCTGGGTTACCGTCGAGGGGGCTGGAGCCTCAAGCCCCTCACGCCGCAGCACCGCCGCGATCTTGCGGCCACCCCAGGCCGGATGCTCCGCACGGACCTGAAGCGTCGCATCCTCAACCGCCGTCTCCGTGCGCCGGGGCGAGGTCCGCGGTCGGCGAGATCGCGCCTCAAGGCCCGCATCGCCTTGCTCCCGATAGCGCGCCATGAGCCGGTAGCCCAGCGTCGCGCTGACCCCGAACCGCCGGCAAAGCTCCCGCCTGTTACAGCCTTCAACCAAGGCCAGCCGTACAAACTCCCGTTTGCGATCCATCGCAGACACCCCCGTGAACGGCATCCCGACCTCCCTCTGAGATCGGAAAATGTGTCACGGATGTCTCCGAACACCTGTCACGGATGTCCCCGGTCCAAACACTGCGGTGGATAGAGGGGTTCCCGCCACAAGGGCGGGAATGACGAGAATTGGAAGGGCGATGGACGGGCAAACCATCCAGGCCCCTCCCCTTCGCCGCGCACCGCTCTATAAACATGCCACATCCTCAAGGAGCGCGCGCGTGGCCTACGAAACCCTGATCGTCGAAACCGCCCCGGAAGGCGCCGCCGGCGTCGTCCTGATCCGGCTGAACCGGCCCGAGGCGCTGAACGCCCTGAACGCGGCCCTGCTGGGCGAGCTGGCCCAGGCGCTGGAGGCGGCCCAGGCTGACGAGACCGTGGGCTGCATCGTGCTGACGGGCTCAGCCAAGGCCTTCGCGGCGGGCGCCGATATCAAGGAGATGTCGGAAAAGTCGTATGCCCAGATGTTCAAGGCCGACTTCTTCACGGCCGGGGCCCGCGCCATCGAGCAGTGCCGCAAGCCGATCATCGCGGCGGTGTCGGGCTATGCCCTGGGCGGTGGCTGCGAGCTGGCCATGATGTGCGACTTCATCTTCGCCTCGGATACGGCCAAGTTCGGCCAGCCCGAGATCAATCTGGGCGTCGCGCCCGGCATCGGCGGCACCCAGCGCCTGACCCGCTTTGTCGGCAAGTCCAAGGCCATGGACATGATCCTGACCGGCCGGATGATGGGCGCCGAGGAGGCCGAGCGCTCGGGTCTGGTCAGCCGCATCTTCCCGGCCGACACCTTGCTGGCCGAAACCCTGGCCGTCGCCGGCAAGATCGCCGCCCAGTCGCCCCTGGCCGTGGCCATGAACAAGGAGCTGGTCAACGCCGCCTATGAGACAACCCTGACCACCGGGGTGGCCCTGGAGCGGCGCCTGTTCCACTCGCTGTTCGCCTTCGAGGATCAGAAGGAGGGCATGGCCGCCTTCGTCGAGAAGCGTAAACCCGACTTCAAGGGCCGCTGATATCCGGATGCGGCTTCTGGTCGCACCTGCGCGAGATTGGTTTCACCAGCCCGTTGACCCGGGGCCAGGGTTCCCGTATATCCGCGCGCTCAAGATTTTCCCTGCTTCGCGGCTGTCCCGCGCGGCTGTCCGTTTCGAGGTCCAACTCCATGGCCAACAATCCCGGCGCCAAGAAGGCGATCCGCAAGATCGCTCGTCGCACCGAGGTCAACACCGCGCGTCGTTCGCGCGTGCGCACCTTCCTCCGCAAGTTCGAAGACGCCGTCTCGGCCGGTGATGTCGCCGTCGCCAAGGCTGCCTTTATCGAGGCTCAATCGGAACTGATGCGCGCCGTTTCCAAGGGCGTGGTTCATCCGAACACGGGCTCGCGCAAGGTGTCGCGCCTGGCCGCCCGGCTGAAGAAGCTGGACAAGGCCGCCGCCTAGTCAAAACTCTGGACGAACTCGGTTCGTTCAATAGTTTCAAGTGGTTACAGGAGCCGGCTGGAGCGATCCAGCCGGCTTTTGCTTTGCGTTGAAATGCACGCATCGGCGAAATAACAACGTCCGAAAATTAGTGGACTTAACTATTCCCTTGCCGGGCGAGGGGCGCTCGCGAGTCAACAGAAATATCCGCGATCGGACGCAAGTTTTCCGTTTGACCAGCAGGGGCTGCTGGCTAGTTTAAGGATCTCAGCGCTCTTCCAGCTCATGGATGAAACGGTAATGGCGGAGACCCTCGGGTCGCCGGTCGAGAACCTGTGTGTGCTGGGGGAGAAACCAATCGTTCGCCATGGGGGGCGGCGGCTGGCGTTCGGACGGTTGTTTTTGTGCGAGGCGGTGGACTGATGACAATCAAGGGTGGGGTAGCGAGCCAGGCGTTTTCGGCTGCGATTCCTGCGGTTGCCTGTGAGCCGGCCGGTGGCGTCTGGCACAAGGCCTGCGTGGCGCTGAAGCGCGAGCTGGGCGACGCGTCCTTTGGCTCGTGGATCGCGCCTGCGGTTCTGCGCGAAGGCCCGTCCGGCGAAGTGGTCCTGGTCACCCCGACCGGCATCGCTCGCGACTGGATCCGTCGCAGCGCCTGGCGCCGCATCGGCGAGCTGTGGACCGCCAACGATCCCGCGGCCCGTCGCATCGAACTGATGTCGCGCCAGGAGTTTGAAGCCTCGGTCGGCGCCTGTGGCGACGGCGCCAAGGCTGAACCCATCGAGATCGTGCTGCCCGTGTCGACCGATGCGCCCTCGTTGGCCCCGGTGCCGACCGGCAAGCCCTCGCGCACCCAGGGCCTGCAGGAGCGCTTCTCCTTCGATACCTTCGTTCCGGGTCCGGCCAACGAGTTCGCCCACGCTGTGGCGCGCCGGATCGCCAACTGGGCCGACGGCCATTTCAACCCGGTGCTGTTCCACGGCCCCTACGGCTTTGGCAAAACCCACCTGCTCAACGCCCTGGCCTGGGAGGCCATGCGTCAGGCCCCGACCAAGCGCGTGGTCTATCTGACCGCCGAGCGCTTCCTGTCGACCTTCGTGCGCGCCGTGATGGATCGCCAGACGGCCGCCTTCAAGGAAGAGCTGCGTGCTGCCGACCTGCTGATCATTGACGACGTGCATTTCATCGCCGGCAAGCAGTCCACCCAGGAAGAGCTGTTCCACACCCTGACAGCGCTGGTCGAAGAGGGCCGCCGCGTCGTCTTCTCGTCGGACCGTCCGCCGTCGGCCATGACCGAGATGGACGCCCACCTGCGCTCGCACCTGTCGGCGGGCCTGGTCTGCGGCCTGGAGCCGGCCGACCGCTCGCTGCGCCTGGGCATCCTGGAGCGCAAGATCCAGACCCTGTCGGGCGCGCACGGCTTTGAGCCGACCATGCGCCCGGAAGTTCTGCAGTTCCTGGCCGACCGTTTCACCGACAGCGTCCGCGAGCTGGAAGGCGCGCTCAACACCCTGTCGGCCCGGGCCGGCGAGGGCCTCTCGCGCCTGACGCTCGACGAGGTGCAGGCCATCCTGCGCCCGCACCTGCGCACCGGCGAGAAGCGCATCACCATCGACGACATCCAGAAGGCCACCGCCGAGCACTACGGCATGAAACAGGCCGACCTGCTGTCCGAGCGCCGCAACCGCGCCATCGCCCGTCCGCGCCAGGCGGCCATGTGGCTGGCCAAGCAGCTGACCACCCGTTCGCTGCCCGACATCGGCCGGCGCTTCGGCGGTCGCGACCACACCACCGTCCTGCACGCCGTGCGCCGCATCGAGGCCCTGCGGATCGAGGACAACGCCCTCAACCAGGACCTGGAAGTGCTGACCCGCAAGCTGCGGGGCTGATCTGGGGTGGAATGACGAACAGGGGCCGTCTGGTGGGCGGCCCCGTTCTATCGCACGGCCTCATACCAACAGCCGTTGATACTGACCTCAGAGGGTCCAGATCTGAAAACACCCCGTCACCCCGGGACTTGTTCCCGGGGCCCATGGGTCAGCTTCACCGTGAAAGTTCTATTCGTCGCCGCACCTGCGGTGGAACGATGGGCCCCGGGAACAAGTCCCGGGGTGACGAAGATATAGAGCTCAAGGAGTCAAGCTCAGCGGCGGTTGGTATTAGCCGGCCTGCTCACGACTTGGACGACAGGTCGGGCCGCGAGGCCAGTAACGCCGCGCGTTCGGCTTCCGTCAGGGTCTTGGCGCTCTTGCGCCGGACCACCTTGGGCGTTGGCCGGGCATAGGCCCCGGCCGGAGCGGCGGCGGGTTTCAGATCGCTCAGGCGTTTGATGGGCGGCTTCATCGATTGTCCCCAGATCGGCTTTAGCCAGACTACCGCGCTACGCTGGCCCGCGCACGCTTGAGTCCCGGGCGGGTATTGGGCGCGCCGGCCTCATTGGCTTCCAGCGCCGCCAGCAGGTCGCCTTTCAGCGCCGTGATCCTGCGGGTGTCGGCCAGTTTTCCGCCCTCGGCGGTCTGGACATAGAAGGCGTCGACCGCGCGCTCGCCATAGCCGTCAATATGGGCTGACTGGATGGACAGGCCGTTCTGGGCCAGGGTCTGGGCCAGGGCGTGCAACAGCCCCGGGCGGTCGCGGCCCGAAGCCTCGACCACCGTGGCGTCATCAGACGACTCATTGTCGATCACCACGCTGGGCGCGATGGTAAAGGCCGCCGTGCGCGAGGCTTCAGTGGTGCGACGGGGCTCAAAGCTGAGGGTCTCGCCGCGACTGGCGGCCTCCAGGGCGTCAGCCAGGCGGCGCAGGGCCCGGGGGTTTTCACAGCCCAGCGGCGCGCCGGTGATGTCCTGCACATGGAACACGTCCAGGGCCTGGCCCTGGCGCGAGGTGAAGACCCGCGCGCCCACCACATTGCCGCCCAGCGACGAGATGGCCAAAGCCAGGTCAGCGAACAGGCCGCGCCGGTCCTTGGCGGCCACCACCACCTCGGCGGCGTTGGCCCCGGGCGTGACTCGGCCCTCGGCGGCGGCCCCGCCCTGGATGGCGGCGCGGCGAGCCAGGGCGGCATGGTCCTTGAGGTCCTGGGCCGGGAAGGCCCCGAAATAGGCGGCCTCCATGGCGCAGGCCCAGCCCTTGGCGGCGGGATCGTCAGCGACCAGGGCCTCGCGCGCCGCCTCCGCGGCGGCCTCCTGATGCCGTTGGATGCTGGCGGCGGCATCTGAGCCCCGTCCGCCCCGGAACACGGCCTCGGTGGCGTTGTAGAGCTCGCGCAGCAGCTGGCCCTTCCAGCCGTTCCAGACGCCCGGCCCCACGGCGCGAATGTCGGCGACGGTGATGACCAGCAAGAGGCGCAGGCGCTCGGGATTCTCGACGATGCGGGCGAAGGCGGCCACCGTGCCGGGGTCGGAGACATCGCGCTTCTGGGCGAAATCGCTCATCACCAGATGGTGCTCGACCAGCCAGGCGACCAGCTCGACCTTGGCGCGGTCGACGCCCAGGCGCTCGCAGGCGCTGCGGGCGCTGCGGGCCCCGGCCTTCTCCTGGCCGCCCACCCCGCCCTTGCCGGTGTCGTGCAGCAGCATGGTCAGGAACAAGGCCTCGCGGTCCTCGATCAACGGCATGATGGAGACGGCCAGCGGATGGTCGTCGGCCAGGCGCCCGGCGGCGATGTCGCCGATCACGCCCACGGCCCGCAGGGTATGCTCGTCCACCGTATAGGAGTGGTACATGTTGAACTGCATCTGGGCGACGATGCGGCCAAATTCGGGGATGAACCGGCCCAGCACCCCGGCGTCGTTCATCAGGGTCAGGGTGCGATAGCTGCGCTTGCCCCGGGCCAGAAGGTCGAGGAAGGCATGGCAGGCGTCCTCGTCGCGCCGCACGCGCGAGGTGATCAGGGCCAGCGACCGGGTCACGGCCGTAAAGGCGTCGGGGTGCAGGTCCAGGTCGCGTTCGTCGGCGATCTTGAACAGGCGGATCAGATTGACCGGATCGGCCTCGAACACTTCGGGGCCGTCGATGTTCAGGCGGCCGCCGTCCTCGTAGAAGCCGTCGACATCCAGTGCCTTGCGCTTGGGCCGCCCGCCGCCCGGAAGAAAGCGAGAAATGCCCTTGGGCTCGTTCTTGAAATGCTCGGCTTCCAGCTTGGCCGAGAAGGCGCGGGTCAGGGCGCCCACTTCCTTGGCGATCAGGAAGTAGCGGCGCATGAAGCGCTCGACCGCCGGGGCGTCGCCCCGGTCGCCATAGCCCATGCGGCGGGCGATCTCGGGCTGCAGGTCAAAGGTCAGGCGCTCTTCCGGCCGGCCGGTGGCGAAGTGCAGGTGGGCGCGCACGGCGTGCAGGAAGTCGAAGGCGCGGATGAAGGCTTTCGCCTCGCGCCGGTCGAACACTTCCAGCTTGAAGACGTCTTCGGGGCGATCCACGGGGTGCAGATACTCGGCGATCCACATCAGGGTGTGCAGGTCGCGCAGGCCGCCCTTGCCCTCTTTGACATTGGGCTCGACCATGTAGCGGCTGGCCCCGGCCCGGGCCTGGCGATCGTCGCGTTCCTTGAGCTTGGCGGCCACGAACTGGGCACCGGTGCCCTTCATCACATCGTCCTGGAAGCGTTTCTTCAGGTCGGCGGCCAGGCGCTCGTCACCCGTCAGCCGGCGGGCCTCCAGGATGGTGGTGCGGATCGTGAAGTCCTCGCGCGACAGGCGCACGCATTCCTCGACCGTGCGCGAGGCGTGGCCGACCTTGAAGCCCAGGTCCCACAACGCATAGAGCATGAACTCGATCACGCTCTCGGCGTGGGGCGTGGTCTTGTAGGGGCGCAGGAACAGCAGATCGATATCGGAATAGGGGGCCAGGGTGCGCCGGCCATAGCCGCCGACGGCCAGCAGGCACAGGCGCTCGCCCTCTGTCGGGTTGCGGGCCCGGAACACGTGAACCGTCGTGAAGTCATAGAGGGCGGTGATCACCTCGTCGGTAACGCCGCTGAGCAGGCGCGAGGTCTCAAGGCCCCCTGCGCCATTCTCCAGCCGCTCCTTGGCGATCATCCGGCCGCGAAACAGCGCCTGTTTGAGGATCTCGATGGCGCGGGCGCGCTGGGCGGCCTCGTCGCCGAGACAATCCAGGGCGGCGGCCGACAGACGCGCACGCAGGGCGTGGCCGTCGACGACATGTTCCAGCGGGGTGGGGCGAAGGCGACGGGGCATGATGCTTACAGTTTACCGGCTAGGTCCTGAGGAGACCCTTAAGGCGATATAGGGCTTCGAGCGCTTCGCGGGGCGACATTCCGTCAACATCGAGATCTTTCAGGCCGGCCTCCACCGCACTGGGCGGGGCCTGGGCGGGGGCCGCTGCGGCCTGGCTCATCGCAAACAGCGGCAGGTCGTCGAGGCGGGCCGGTGACTGGTCCTTGCTCTCCAGCCGGTCCAGCACCTCGCGGGCCCGGGCCACCACGGGGCCGGGCACGCCCGCCAGCTTGGCCACCTGCACGCCGTAGGAACGATCGGCTGGCCCGGAGGCGGCCTCGTGCAGGAACACCAGGTCGCCGTTCCACTCCTTGGCGCGCAGCGAGAGGTTGGACACGTGGTCCAGCCGCGCCTCCAGCGTCGCCAGCTCGTGATAGTGGGTGGCGAACAGGGCGCGGCTTTGGTTGGTGTCGTGCAGGGCCTCGGCGCAGGCCCAGGCGATGGCCAGACCGTCATAGGTGGCCGTGCCCCGGCCGATCTCGTCCAGGATCACCAGGCTGCGCGGCGTGGCCTGGGTCAGGATGGCGGCGGTCTCGACCATTTCCATCATGAAGGTCGAGCGGCCCCGGGCCAGGTCATCCCCGGCCCCGACCCGGCTGAACAGGCGATCCACCACGCCCAACCGGAAGCTGGCGGCCGGCACATAGCAGCCCGACTGGGCCAGGATGGTTAGCAGGGCGTTCTGGCGCAGAAAGGTCGACTTACCGGCCATGTTCGGTCCGGTGACGATCGACAACCGCGCGGCGGTCTCGCCGGAGGCGTCCAGGCGGCAGTCATTGGGCGTATAGGGATCGCCGGCCCGCTTGACGGCCGCCTCGACCACAGGATGTCGGGCCGCGCGGGCGTCGAAGGCCAGGGACCGGTCGACGACGGGCCGGGTCGCGCCGGAGTCTTCGGCCCACTCGGCCAGGGCTGCGGCCACGTCGAGCCTGGCCAGCGCCTCGGCGGCGATCTGGATGGCGTCGGCCAGCAGGCGGGCTACCTCGCGCCAGGTCTCGAAGGCGGCGACCTCCATGGCCAGCACGCGCTCGGCGGCCTGGGCGATACGGGCGTCGAGGTCTGCCAGCTCCACGGTGGTGAAGCGCACCTGATTGGCCAGGGTCTGGCGATGGATGAAGGTGGCGTTCAGGGGCGGCTGGAACAGCGGGTCGGCCTTGCCGGCCGTGGCCTCGACGAAATAGCCCAGAACGCCGTTGTGGCGAATCTTCAGCGGCACGCCGCTGTCCATCACCAGCTGGGCCTCGAGGGCGATGATCACCTTGCGGCTGTTGTCGCGCAGGGCCCGGGCCTCATCCAGCTCGGCCAGCACCCCGGCGGCGACAAAGCCGCCGTCGCGGGCCAGGGCCGGCAGGTCAGGACCAAGCCCCGCCTCCAAGGTGGCCAGGAACCGCGCCAGATCCGCATTCAGGGCTGGGGTCAGGGCGCGAAAGGCGTGCTCCAGCTCGAACGGTGGCGAAGACAGGGCGTCGCCCGAGCCGGCTACCAGGGCGGCCAGTTGCTCGCCGATCTTCAGGGTGTCGCGGATGCAGCCCAGGTCACGCGGTCCGCCCCGGCCCAGGGCCAGGCGCGACAGGGCGCGGGCCATGTCGCCCGAGCCCTTCAGAATTTCCCGCAGCTTTTGACGCAGGGGCCGGTGCTCAACGAACCACTGGATCGCGTCCAGGCGCTGGTCGATCGCGGCCACGTCCAGCAGCGGCCGGGCCAGGCGCGAGGCCAGCAGCCGGGCCCCGCCGGCGCTGACTGTGCGGTCGATGGCGGCCAGCAGCGAGCCGTTGCGGTCGCCGCCCTGGGTGCGGTCGATCTCCAGGCTGCCGCGCGTGGCCGGATCGATGGCCATGACATCGGCGTCGGCCGCCCGGCGCGGTGCCCGCAGGGCCGGCAGCTTGCCCGCCTGGGTCATTTCCAGATGGGCGGCGATCAGGCCAAGCGCCCCGATCTCGGCCGGCGACAGCCCGCCAAAGCCGTCCAGCGTGTCGACGCCATAGAGGCGCTTGACCCGCGCCTCGGACGCCAGGGGCTCCGACAGGGCAGACGGCATCGGCTGGACCAGCCCGCCGCAGATCTTCAGGGTCTGGGAAATGGAGTCGTCCGACAGCAGCCGGTCGGCCACCAGGGTCTCGGATGGGGCCAGGGCGGCCAGGATCGCGGCGACGCCATCCTTGCTGACCGAAAACACCTCGACCTCGCCGGTCGACAGCTCCACCGCCGCCACCGCCGCCTGTCCGGCCCGCACGGCCACGGCGGCCAGGCGGTTGGCGCCTCGCGCGTCCAGCAGCCCATCCTCGGTGAGCGTACCCGGCGTAACCACCCGCACGATGTCGCGGCGGACGATGGATTTGGAGCCACGCTTCTTGGCTTCGGCCGGGTCTTCCATCTGCTCGCAGACGGCGACCTTGAACCCCAGCCGGATCAGCTTGGACAGATAGGCCTCGGCCGCGTGCTGGGGCACCCCCGCCATCGGGATCGGCTGGCCGGCATGGGTGCCACGAAAGGTCTGGCTGATGCCCAGCGCCGCCGCCGCACGGATCGCGTCGTCAAAGAACAGCTCGTAGAAATCGCCCATCCGGAAAAAGATCAGGGCATCGGGCTGCCGCGCCTTCATCTCGAAGAACTGCTGCATCACCGGCGTCGCGCCGGTGGCGTCATAGGTCTGGATGGTCGGAGCGGCGGGGGCGTTCATGACGCCATGACTTAACGTTTGACGCTGCTTCGCAGAAGCATCATGTATAATGTTCATGTTTTGTGCCGACACTTTATGCGGCTGGCGAGCGGGGCGGCATGAACCAAGGGGGGATGGCGAACTCAGCTGTCAGGGAATCCATGACAGCGGCGCTCAGGCGGGCGGAGCGTCTGGACGAAGCTTCAGTCGTTGAGGTCAGCCAGGGCCGCATCGACGGTCGCGAAGCGAACAAGTTCGCCCCGATCAGCCGCCTCGATGGCGGCGCGCGTCGTGGCGTTCGGTGTCCTGACATCAAACGGCAGAGCCTTTTCGGCGGCGACCCGAACCAGCATGAGGCGGATGGCGTCCGAGATCGTGAGGCCCATATCGGCCAGCGCCGCCGTCGCGTCCCTTTTCAGGTCCGCATCGATCCGCGCTCTAACGGTGTCCAGAGCGGCCATGCGGGTTGGTCCTTCAAGGGGCAGATTGTAGCTACAATGTAGCTACGGAGAGGCGATCGTCAATCTGAATCCGTCGCGCCTGGCCGTTACCATCGGAGACGCAGAATGCTGGGGCTGGAGATCACCGGTCAGTTCAAGCGTGACTACAAGCGCGAGAAGGCGGGGAGGCACGCGGACCTGGACGCCGTTTTCAAGACGGTGACGGCGTTGCTCGTCAGCGAGACGCCACTGCCGGTTGCCAACAAGGATCACCCGCTCAGGGGCGAATGGAAAGGGTGCCGCGACTGCCACCTCAAGCCCGATCTGGTCATGATCTATCGCAAGACCAAGACAGCGATCGAGCTTCTGCGACTAGGGTCTCACAGCGAGCTTTTTGGCTAGAGCAAGGATTGCCACGATTGAATCACGGCGTTTGCTCTAGGCTTTTGTTTTGACGCGCGTTTCATTCCGAAAACCGGTTCCCACTTTTCGGAACGCGCCCCTAGCTCCCCGTGACCTCGTCCCAGAACCGCCTGGCCTTGCCGACGAAGTTGGCAGACTTGGGGTTCTGCTTGTCGTCGCAGAGGCCGGCCAGCTCCTTGAGGAGCTCTTTCTGGCGAGCCGACAGGTGGGTCGGGGTTTCCACGAACAGTTCCACCAGCAGGTCGCCGCGCTGGCGGCTGCGCAGGGACGGCATGCCCTTGCCCTTGAGGCGGACGGTCTTGCCGGTCTGCGACCCTTCGGGAACCTTGACGGTGATCTTGCAGGCGCCGTCGCAGGCCTCGCCGCCCATCAGGCAGGGGGCTTCGATCTCGCCGCCCAGCGCGGCCACGGTCATCGGCACCGGTACGGTGCAGAGCAGGTCGAGACCATCGCGCTCGAACAGCTCGTGCGGGATCACCGACAGGAAGATGTAGAGGTCGCCGCGCGGGCCGCTGCGGGCCCCGGCGTCGCCTTCGCCCGACAGGCGGATGCGGGCACCGTCATCGACGCCGGCCGGGATGCGGACCGACAGGATGCGCTCGCGGCGCACCTGGCCATGGCCGTTGCAGCTGACGCAGGGGTCCAGCACCAGCCGGCCCGAACCGCCACAGCGCGGGCAGCCGCGCTCGACGGCGAAGAAGCCCTGGGTGGCACGCACCCGGCCCGCGCCGCCGCAGGTGCCGCAGACCGTCGGGCTGGTGCCCGGCTTCGCGCCCGAGCCGTCGCAGACCTCGCAGGTGATGGCGGCAGGAACCTTGATCTCGACCTCGGCACCGGCATAGGCCTGCTCCAGGGTGATCTCCAGATCATAGCGCAGGTCCTGGCCGCGCTGCGGGCCGTTCGAGGGACGGCGACCGCCCCCGAACATCTCGCCGAACACGTCGCCGAACACGTCGCTGAAGATGTCGTTGGGGTCGCTGCCGCGTCCGCCGCCTCCGCCTTGCGGGCCATTGACCCCGGCATGGCCGAAACGGTCATAGGCCGCGCGCTTCTGCGGATCCGACAGGATCGAATAGGCCTCGTTGATTTCCTTGAACCGGCCGGACGCATCCTCGCAACCGCCGTTGCGGTCGGGATGGTGCTCCATCGCCAGCTTGCGGAATGCGGACTTGAGGCCCGCGTCATCGCAGGTCCGGGTCACGCCGAGAACTTCGTAATAGTCGCGCATCGTCAGCGTCTGGCGCCCAAAAGGCCCACGGGAGAGGCGTTGATGTGAAGGGAGGTGGGATCGCGCGGCGCTCGGCGCAAGGCGTCAAATCCGCGCAAGGCCGTGCGGTCGCGCCGCGAAACGATCAGGACAGGAACGTTTCGCGGCGCGCGCATGGCGAGGGTTAGGACGCCGGCTTGGTGTCGTCGACTTCCTCGAACTCGGCGTCGACAACGCCGTCGTCCGCCGCAGCTTCGTCGCCGGCCGAGCCTTGTTGCGAGGCGTACATCGCCTCGCCCAGCTTCATCGAGGCCTGACGCAGGGCGTCGGTCTTGGCCTTGATCAGCTCGACGTCGTCGCCTTCCAGCGCGGTCTTCAGATCGGTGAGACCGGTCTCGATGGCCGCCTTGTCGTCGCCGGCGACCTTGTCGCCGTGCTCGGCCATGGCCTTTTCCGTGGCGTGCACGGTGGCCTCGCCCTGGTTCTTGGCCTCGACCAGAGCCTTCTTCTTTTCGTCGCCGGCCTTGTTGGCCTCGGCTTCCTTGACCATGCGCTCGATGTCCGCGTCGGAAAGGCCGCCATTGGCCTGGATGCGGATCGAGTGCTCCTTGTTGGTCGCCTTGTCCTTGGCGTGAACATTGACGATGCCGTTGGCGTCGATGTCGAAGGTGACCTCGATCTGCGGCACGCCGCGCGGTGCCGGGGGAATGCCCTGCAGGTCGAACTGACCCAGGAACTTGTTGTCGACGGCCATCGGACGCTCGCCCTGGAAGGCGCGGATCGTCACGGCCGACTGGTTGTCGTCAGCGGTCGAGAAGGTCTGCGAGCGCTTGGTCGGGATGGTGGTGTTGCGCTCGATCAGCGGGGTGAACACGCCGCCCAGGGTCTCGATGCCCAGGGTCAGGGGGGTCACGTCCAGCAGCAGTACGTCCTTGACGTCGCCTTGCAGAACGCCGGCCTGAACGGCGGCGCCCAGGGCCACGACTTCGTCAGGGTTCACACCCTTGTGCGGCTCGCGGCCGAAGAAGTCCTGCACCGCCTGCTGAACCTTGGGCATGCGGCTCATGCCGCCGACCAGGATCACTTCGTCGATGTCGCTCTTCTTGAGGCCGGCGTCCTTGAGGGCCTGTTCGCACGGACCGATGGTGCGGGCGATCAGGTCTTCGACCAGGGCTTCCAGCTTGGAGCGCGACAGCTTGATGTTCAGGTGCAGCGGGCCCGACGCGTTCATCGAGATGAAGGGCAGGTTGACCTCGTACTGGGCCGTCGAGGACAGCTCCTTCTTGGCCTTTTCCGCTTCTTCGCGCAGGCGCTGCAGGGCCAGCTTGTCCTTGCGCAGGTCGACGCCCTGCTCCTTCTTGAACTCGTCAGCCAGGTAGTCGACGATCCGCAGGTCGAAGTCTTCGCCGCCCAGGAAGGTGTCGCCGTTGGTCGACTTCACCTCGAAGACGCCGTCGCCGATTTCCAGGACCGAGACGTCGAAGGTGCCGCCGCCCAGGTCATAGACGGCGATCTTCTTGCCGTCGTTCTTGTCCAGGCCGTAGGCCAGGGCAGCCGCGGTCGGCTCGTTGATGATGCGCAGCACTTCCAGACCGGCGATCTTGCCGGCGTCCTTGGTGGCCTGACGCTGGGCGTCGTTGAAATAGGCCGGAACCGTGATCACGGCCTTGGTCACGGTCTCGCCCAGATGGGTCTCGGCCGCTTCCTTCATCTTTTGCAGGATGAAGGCGGAGACTTCCTGCGGGGAATAGTCCTTGCCCTGGGCCTTCACCCAGGCGTCGCCGGTCGGGCCCTTGACGATCTCGTAGGGCACCATGGCCTTGTCCTTCTCGACCACCGGGTCGGAGGCATTGCGGCCGATCAGGCGCTTGATCGCGAAAAGGGTGTTGGTCGGGTTGGTCACGGCCTGACGCTTGGCGGGCTGGCCAACCAGGCGCTCGCCATCCTCGAGGAACGCAACCACCGACGGGGTGGTGCGAGCGCCCTCGGCGTTTTCGATCACCTTTGGCGTCTTGCCGTCCATGATGGCCACACACGAATTGGTGGTGCCAAGGTCGATACCAATAATCTTGCTCATCTTACGAACCTGTCGCTCCTGTTGGCGGACGGCGGTGACAAGGGCCTCACGGTCAAGCGCCCCGGTTTTTCTCGCTCCGTCCCCGTCTGGTCGGACTCTCTAACGGTTGATCCAAATTCATTCCGACGCGGCCAAGGCCGTGCGGGCAGAATGGGTTCTTCGAAGTTGACGAGCCCGTCAACCCCGCTCGACGCCGGATATGGGGGATAGCCAGCCGCTCGCAAGCCCATTCCCTCATTCCGTGAAGGGGAATCTGCCTTCGCGCACGGAAAAACCGCTGCACCGAGCGGGCGCGACCGGTGGTTATGCCGGGTCATTTGCGTTCAGCCGCCCGCCTTGGCCACCCAGGCGGTGATCGCCGGCAGCCGGGTTTCGCGCACATTGAGGCGGTGGGTGACGCTGGCCTTGGCCTTCTCTGCCTCACGCGCCGCAAATAGCCCTGTGACTGAACAATGTTCCGACCCCTTCGCCGGGCGCGGCGCAAGGACCAGATTTCGGGCCTATAACGCCCTCATGATCCAGCCCCTTTGCGTTAGCCCGGGTTTCGACCTCTGGCCGGGCCTGCTGACCCCCGACGCCCAGCGCAACTTGCTGGACAGCGTTCTGGCGGCGAGCGCCGCCGCGCCGTTCGGCCATTACGCCACCGCCTATGGCAAGGCGATGAGTGTGGGCATGACCAGCCTTGGCCCGCTGGGCTGGGTCAGCGACGCGCAAGGCTATCGTTATGCCGCCCGGCATCCGGGAACGGGCGCGCCGTGGCCGGCCATGCCCCAGGCCCTGTTCGACCTGTGGGCCGACCTGGGCGACCCGGACGTGCCGCCCGACGCCTGCCTGGTCAATCTCTATCGCGGCGACGCCCGCATGGGTCTGCACCAGGACCGCGACGAGGCTGATCCGCGCTTTCCGGTGCTGTCGATCTCACTGGGCGACACGGCGGTGTTCCGCATCGGCGGGACATCGCGCAAAGACCCCACCCGCAGCCTGAAACTGACCTCTGGCGATGTCTGCCGCCTGTCAGGGCCCGCGCGTCTGGCCTTTCATGGCGTGGACCGGGTGATTGCCGGCTCGTCCAGCCTGGTGCCCGGCGGCGGGCGGATCAATCTGACGCTCCGGCGGGCTTTGGGTGCCTGAGCGAGCGCTATCCCCGTTGTCGCACGGGGATAGACCCGCGTAGACCCCAGCAAATTCAACGCCCTGACACCCGCCACCACCGTCACGATCAAAAATCGACGCACACCCCCGCAAGGTCGTGTCCCATCGCGTGGTGTAACTGCGTCGGCGTGATCACCGCGCTCTCCGGCTGAGCCGGATTGGTCAGGCCGCCATGATGGGCAGGCTGACGATGGGATCATCGCTCAAGGGAGCGACACTTTCCAGGGTCATGTAGCGGCATCGTTGGACGGCCCATTCGTCGTTCTGCTCGAGCAGAATGGCGCCGACGAGCCGGATGATGGCGGCCTCGTTGGGGAAGATGCCTACGACCTCTGTCCGGCGTTTGATCTCGCCATTGAGCCGCTCCAGGGAGTTTGTGGAGTGCAACTTGGTGCGGTGGGCGGCGGGGAAGGTCATGTAGGCCAGGACATCGGTCTCGGCCTGGTCGAGGAAGCCGGCCAGCTTGGGGAGTTTGGGCCGCAGTTGGTCGGCGACGCCGCGCCATTGGGTCTTGGCGGCCTGGGCGTCGTCCTGGGCGAAGGCCGTGCCGATGAAGGCCGAGACCATGGCGCGACCGCTCTTGCCGGCGTGAGCCATGACATTGCGCATGAAGTGGACGCGGCAACGCTGCCAAGTGCAGTTCATGATTTTGGAGACCGACGCCTTGATACCCTCGTGGGCGTCGGAGGTCACCAGCTTGACGCCCCGCAGGCCGCGCCGGGCCAGGCTTCTGAGGAAGTCCGTCCAGAACGTCTCGGCCTCGGAAGGGCCCACCGCCAGGCCCAGCACCTCGCGCCGGCCATCGGCGTTGACGCCCACGGCGACGATGACGGCCTTGGACACGATACGCCCGGCGGTGCGGTCTTTCACATAGGTGGCGTCGATCCACAGGTAGGGCCAGTCGCCCTCGATCGGCCGGGTCAGGAAGGCCTGGACGCGCTCGTCGATCTCCTCGCAGAGCCGCGAGACCTGGCTCTTGGAGATGCCGCTCATGCCCATCGCCTTGACCAGGTCATCCACCGAGCGGGTCGAGATCCCCTGGATGTAGGCCTCCTGGATCACCGCGGTCAGTGCCTTCTCGGCCAGCCGCCGCGGCTCCAAGAAGCCCGGAAAGTAGGAGCCCTTGCGAAGCTTTGGGATCCGCAGTTCCACCGTGCCCGCCCGCGTCTCCCAGTCGCGATCGCGGTAGCCGTTGCGCTGCGCCAGCCGCTCGGGGCTCTTCTCGCCGTGCGCAGCCCCAGTCAGGCCGCCCACCTCCAGCTCCATAAGGCGTTGGGCGGCGAACCCGATCATCTCGCGTAGAAAATCGCTGTCGCCGCTCTTCTCCATCAGCCCGCGAAGGGCGATTGTGTCTTCGGTCATCTTCGGTCCTTGGTTCAGGTTGAGCTTCGCAACCCAACCCTACCGAAGATCGTGGATGACCACCGCTACGCCGCTCGCTCGCTACGGCGCCATGGGGAAGGCGCGCGTCGCGAGCGGCTACGCTATCGCCAACGAGCTACACCACGTCCCGGGACACGACCCCCCCGCAAACCGGCCGCATAGTTCTCTTCGCCCCGCCACGGGGGAGGCCGTCCAGCTGGCGACCTGACGGGTGGTGGGGAGGGTCGAGCGGGAAGTGTCCGTCGGCCGTCGTTTGAAGGCCCGGCAGGGTCTGGCGGAGCAGGACAGCCCACAGGGGCGCTGCGTTGAGGCCAGGCCGGGACCGCCGGGAACACCCTTTGGCGACGCCCGCGAGGCGCGACAGGTCCGGGCTGAAATCGCCTGGACGGTCCGGGGAGCGCCATCTCCCCGCCCGCCGGAGGCCTCTTTGGAAGCGGGTTAAAACCCCGCGCCCCGAAGGCTTTCGTCCACCGATCCTGCGGAGCGCTCCGGCCCAGGCCGAAACGGTACTCCTCTACAAACACACATCCGGGTTTGGCCCGGACGCTCCGCCGCCTCCCCACACTTGCCGGTGAATTTCCGGCGAGGCTGCGAACCTGCGTCTACCGCCTGGGCGTCACCCGGATGGCGACGTGATCGGGCGTGCCGTTGCCACCGCGACAGGCGGCCAGTTTGAACTTCAGGTCCATGCAGACCCACACCTCGCTCAGCCGGTTTTGCTTGTTGACCCGCACGTTGAGGCCATCGCTGGTCATGCCGCGATTGCGGGTGATGAAGGCCTGGCGGATCTCGCCGGCGGTCATCATCTCGTCGGGACCGGGCTTTAGGTCGGGCACATTGAGGCGGTCGCGCACCTGGCGGGTCTTTTTGAAATAGGCCTCGGGCGTGGGCCATTCGCAGGTGCCATGGGCCTGCCATTCGTGCTGCAGCAGCCAGGGCGAGGGGGTCATGCACAGATTGGCCTTCACCGTCTTTAGGGCCATCGGCGGGCTGGGCTTGCAATAGCGCGGATGCACCCGGGCGGGGCCGTTAGGCCACAGGCCGTGAACGGTGAAGCCGAAGCTGTTGGCCTGGCACTGGATCGCCTTGTCCGATTCCGGAATGTTCGACCGGCACGCCTCGGGCGACCAGTAGAGGGCCAGCAGATAGGCGGCGGTCGGGATCTCGGCCTGGATCTGGTCGGCAGGCGGAGTCTCGGCCGGGGCCGGGACGATATCGCGGGGAATGACGCAGGATTTCAGACCGTCAGCCTGGGCCGCGCCGGCCAGGGCCAGGGCCAGGGCGACGGCGAGTGCGAGAGCAGGCTGGGTCTTCATGTCGGGCTCCGAAATCAGGGCGCGATAGGGGCGCCCGCCGGCCCCTCCGTCAAGCCGGGGTCAGCGCCGCGCCTCGGTGGCCATGCGGACCGCCAGCCCGCCCAGCACCGTGGCCATCAGCCAGCGCTGGATCAGAACCCAGGCCGGACTCCCGGCCAGGAACAGGGCGATCCGGCCTGCCGCCAGGCAGATCAGGCCGTTGATCGTCAGGCTGATGACGATCTGGGTTCCGCCGAGGGCCAGGGACTGGCCCAGCACCTGACCCCGCGCCGGATCGATGAACTGCGGCAGCAATGACAGGTACAGCATCGCCGCCTTGGGATTGAGGATATTGGTCAGGAAACCCATCGTCATCAACCGGACCGGGGTATCCTTGGGCAGCTCGCGCACCTGGAACGGCGCGGCGCCACCCGGCCGGATCGCCTGCCAGGCTAGCCACAGCAGATACAGCGCGCCGCCGAACCGCAGGATGTCATAGGCGATGGGGGCAGCCATCAACAGGGCGGTGATGCCCAGGGCCGTGCAGGCGAGAAACACCACGAAGCCCGCAGCCGTGCCGATCAGCGAGACGATCCCCGCCATCGGTCCCTGGCTGATCGCCCGGCTGACCAGGTACAGCATGTTGGGCCCCGGAGTCAGGGCCATGCCCAGGCACAGCAGGGCGAAGGCGATCCAGGTATCGGCTTGGGGCATGGGCGGGCCTCGGCTGGGGAGTACGACGCCCATAGAGCAGTTTGGCCGCCTCGGCGCGCCCGCTCTGGCCTATTCGCCGCGCCAGTCGCCCGACTTGCCGCCGGTCTTCTCGATCAGGCGCACGGCCTCGATGACCATGCCCTTCTCGGCGGCCTTCAGCATGTCGTAGATCGTCAGGCAGGCCACCGAGACGGCGGTCAGGGCTTCCATCTCGACCCCGGTCGGGCCTGTGGTCTTGACCCGGGCGGTGACGGCGAGGCCTCCCTCGCCCGGCTCGACCTCGACCACCACCTTGCTCAGGGCCAAAGGGTGGCACAGAGGGATCAGGTCGGAGGTTTTCTTGGCGGCCATGACGCCGGCGATCTCGGCCACGGCGCGGACATCGCCCTTGCGGCCGGTTCCGGAGACGGCGAGCGCCAGGGTCTCAGGGCTCATCCGCACGAAGCCGACGGCCACCGCCTCGCGGGCCGTCTCGGGTTTGCCCGAGACATCGACCATGCGGGCCCGGCCCTGGTCATCGATGTGGGTGAGCTTGCTCACTGCTCCAGAAGCCTCGGCATCAGCTCGACCATGTTGCAGGGCTTGTGGCGGCTGTCGAGCTGGGCGGAAATGACCTTGTCCCAGCCGTCGCGCACCGCGCCGTTGCTGCCCGGCAGGCAGAACACGAACACCCCGTCGATCAGGCCCGCCGTGGCCCGCGACTGCAGGGTCGACAGGCCGACCGAGGCGTAGCTGACCATGTGGAAGACCACCGAAAAGCCGTCGATCTTCTTGTTGAACAGCGGCTCCAGAGCCTCGACCGTCACGTCGCGACCAGTCAGGCCGGTGCCGCCGGTGGTGACGATGGCGTCCACCTGGCCGCTGGCGATC
This sequence comes from Caulobacter sp. AVps18, assembly GCF_058681425.1. NCBI lineage: Bacteria > Pseudomonadati > Pseudomonadota > Alphaproteobacteria > Caulobacterales > Caulobacteraceae > Caulobacter > Caulobacter sp. AVps18. The sequence continues at coordinate 992,960 of NZ_CM178737.1, read as the reverse complement.
CAGGCGCGAACCTGGTCGCGGATCTGGCCGATGTCGTCACGCACCACCGCGCGGCCGCCCAGCTCATGGCCGGCGGCCTTGACGCGATCGACCAGCACCTGGCCCGAGGTGTCGCTTTCCTCGTCGCGGGTGTCGGAAATGGTCAGGATCGCCACCCGCACCGGGGTGAACGGAAGGTCGGGCTTGATCCCGCCGCCGGGGGTGAGGCCTGCTGCAGACATGATCTACTCCTGATCCCAATGCGATGCGTCGGTCCTATCGCGGTCCGTCGGTTCGATCCAGCGGGCGCCGGCCGGGCCATGCTCCTTCTTCCAGAACGGGGCGCGGCTTTTCAGCCAGTCCATCAGGAAATCGCAGGCCTCGAAGGCCTCGCGGCGGTGTCCGGCGGCGGTGGCCACGAAGACGATGGCCTCGCCCGGCGCGATGACGCCGGTGCGGTGGACGATGCGGTAGTCGTGCAGATGAAAGCGGGCCTTGGCGGCCTGTGCGAACTGGCTGATCGCCGTGTCGGTGAAGCCGGGATAGGCTTCCAGCTCCAGCGCGGCGGCCTGGCCCTGCTCGGACCGCGCCAGGCCGGTGAAGCTGGCGACCGCGCCGGTCTCCTCACGCCCCGCGCAAAAGGCGGTCAGCAGGGCGCCGGGCTCGAACGGCTCGGAGGTGAGGGTGATCATCCGCCGCTCATCGGCGGCAGGAAGGCCACTTCGGTGGCGGCGGTCAGGGTCGCCTCGCCCCTGACCAGGGCCTTGTCGACAGCGACCTGCACGCCAGGGCCGCCAAGGGCTTCGGCCAGGTCAGGATCATCGTTGGCGATCGATGCGCGCAGGGCGGCCAGCGAGGTCGCCTCGACATTCCGGTCGCGCCAGCCGGCCTGGTCGGCCAGGCGCCCAAACAGCAGCACCCGCGCCATCTCAGCCGCCCGTCGTCGACATGTGCCGCGCCACGGCGGGCCTCGCGCCGGCGATCTGGAAGTCATGGCCCTGCGGCTTGGACCCGATGGCGGCGAAGATCGCCTGTTCCAGCTCGCCGTCCGTTGCGCCGGCCCGGATCACGGCCCGCAGGTCGGACGCGTCGTCGCGGCCAAGGCAGGTGTGCAGGGTGCCCGTGCAGGTCAGGCGGACCCGGTTGCAGGCCTCGCAGAAATTGTGACTGAGCGGGGTGATGAAGCCCAGGCGTCCGCCGGTCTCAGCGACGCGGACATAGCGGGCCGGACCGCCGGTGGCGTAGCCGTGCTCGTCCTGCAGCGTCCAGAACGAGGCCAGGTCCCGGCGCACGTTCGTCAGCGACAGGTACTGATCGGTGCGATCCTCGTCGATTTCGCCCAGCGGCATGGTCTCGATCAGGGTCATGTCGCAGCCGCGATGATGGGCCCAGGTGATCAGGTCCGGCAGCTCGGCGGCATTGTCATGCTTGAGGGCCACAGCGTTGATCTTGACGGCGATCCCCGCCGCCAGGGCCGCGTCGATCCCGCCGATCACCTGATCCACGTCGCCGCCCCGGGTCAGCCGCCGGAACAGGTCGGGCTTGAGGGTGTCGAGCGACACATTGATCCGGCGCACGCCGTGCCCGGCCAGATCCTCGGCATATTTCGCCAGCTGGGTGCCGTTGGTCGTCAGGGTCAGCTCGTCCAGCGCCCCCGACCGCAGATGGCGCGACAGGCCGCCGACCAGCTCCATGAAGCCCTTGCGCACCAGAGGCTCGCCGCCGGTCAGGCGCAGCTTGCGCACCCCCAGACCTACGAAGGTCGAGGCCAGGCGATCCAGCTCCTCCAGTGTCAGCACCTGCGCCTTGGGCAGGAAGGTCATGTGCTCGGCCATGCAATAGACGCAGCGCAGGTCGCAGCGGTCTGTGACCGACACGCGAAGATAGGTGACGGCACGGCCGAACCCGTCGATCAGACGGGGCGCGGTCATGGCCGCTTGCGCAGGGCTGTCGTCATAGGGCGTCATGTCTGGAACTGAGGATAGGCGCTGGGCGACATGGCGGAAAGCAAAAGCATGCGTTTGGCGACGATCGTCCTGGCGGCGGGTCTGGGCACCCGCTTTGGCGGTGGCAAGCTGACCGCGCCGTTCCGGGGAAGGCCCCTGATCGCCGGGGCGCTGGACACGGCCCTGGCCACGCCGGTCACCTCGGTCATTGTGGCGATCAGCGACGATCCGGCTCTGGAGGCGGTGGTCTCGACGTTCGCGCCGAGCGTGCTTCTGGTCAGGATCAGCGACCCGGCCCAGGGCCTGGGCGCTTCCCTGGCGGCGGCGGCGCGCGCCGTTCCGGCCGACACCGACGGCGTCTTCGTCTTTCTGGGCGACATGCCGTTGATCGGGCGTGAGGAGGCCCCGGCCCTCGCCGGGGCCTTGAACCGTCCCGACGGCGTCGTGGCTCCGGTTCATGACGGCAAGCGTGGTCATCCGGTGCTGTTTGGCGGCGCGTGGATCCCGGCACTGCGAGACCTCGACGGCGACGTCGGTGCCCAGGCGCTGATCCGGCAGGCCGGGGACCGTTTGCGGCTTGTCGAGACCGATGACCCCGGCGTGCTGTTCGACATCGACCGGCCCGAGGATCTCGAGGCCGGCCGCTAGAGCGGGTGATCGGATGGAATCAGATCACCCGCTCTAGTCTTTTGTTTTCACGCGCTTTTGCGGAAAACCGGCGGCCACTTTTCCGCGCGATGCTTTAGCGACGTAGGGGTCAGTGACGGGTGTCGCGGCCTTCCCAAAGGATCAGGCGGATCTCATCGACGACGCGAATGGCACCGTCGGTGTCGCCACGCTCCTCCAAGGCGATCAGCTGCGGGATCAGCAGGGCCAGGATGCGCCGGTGCAGGGGTCCCAGGGCGTTGAGACCACGGCGAAACTCGGCGATCTCCTCGGCGGAGACGTCATGGACGAGGGTCGATGTCCCGCTCATGCGCCACCCGCCGGGTCTTGATGGCCGACAGGGTGGCGACCAGCAGGGCGACGAGAACACCGTAGCTGAGCACGGTCAGGCCGACGACTACGGTGACCATGTAGATTCGCAGGTCGATGATCGACACCACGTGCGAGGCCACGGCCATCATCTGGCAGGCGGCGGCGAACACGCTCCACAGCCGCCGGGCCTTCAGCGAGGCCCAGACCAGCAGCAGCATCACCACGACGTCCACGCCCATCACGGCCCATTCGGGCTGCAGCGGATCGCCCACCGCCAGCAGCGGTGTGGCGATCCATCCTGCCAGATAGACCACCGCAACAAAGCGCGCCCAGCGGTCGCCCTTCCAGATCGCGAAGCCGCAGATCAGCACCGCCACACTCAGGGAAATCCAGGGAGTCAGGGAATGGTACACGGCATGGTCCCGGCGCGAATCGGCGCGCGACCATGCCGGAAGCCTGACGCTTGTAAAAGGCCGTCGTCATGCGGCGCGGCCTCCCTCGACAGCCTGGAGCCCGCGTGTACGAGGCACCTCAGGCGGCTTGTCCATCTCGCCGACAGACACCGTGCGGCAGCCGATCTGTTCGCGCACCATCTGCAGGTCGGCGTGGGCGCGGATAATGGTGCGCCGGGCCGCCAGGATATGGCGCAGGGTCTCGCCGACCTCGTCGGCAGCGTCCTGACCCAGTACCGCTGACAGATTGGCTTCCAGGCGCAGGCTCGGCAGCAGGCCCATCAGTTCGGCCGTTTCGCGCAGAGCGGCGTCGATCGCCGCCTCGGCGCGCATCAGTTTCTGCGCCCCAGCGCGGGCCGCATCGATCCGTTTCATGCCAGACTCTCCCTGTCGCACGGGGCTTGCCCGCACGTTTAGGTCTTCCGAATTGTCGGGTTGCTAGCCTGTCCCTAGAGCATTTTCCGATAAGTGCGGAACGGTTATCGGATCGAAAAATGCTCTAAACTTTTGATTTAGAGCCCTTTTCGCCCGGCCCTGATGAAGCCATCAGGTCGGAAAGGGCTCTAGCGGACGGGCGGTGGGCTCCAGCCCTCGCGGAACCGCTGGAGGGCGAAGAGGAAGTCATGGGCCCCGGTGGTCAGGGCACCGAGCAGAAGTCCGCTCAGCACCGCAGTCGCCACGATCAGACCCAGCCATTGCAGGGGCGTCAGGTCATCGAGCCAACGCCTCCCTGTTCGGTCCGCAGCGGTCGGTCGTCGGCCAGGAAGGCCGTCGCCGCCAGCACGCGGAGCAGCAGCTTGGAGGGCGGATCGCCCGCTGCCTGCGACTTCTTCAGGGCCGACACCGTCTCCGAGACCAGTTGGCCGCGTTCCGGGGTCCCCGCCAGCAGCACCAGGCTCTCTTCCAGGGACTGCCAGCTGGCGATGAAGAAGCCCGAGGTCTCGGAGCGATTGCGCGCCGGGTTCCGGGTCTGGTTGTCGTTCATGGTTGTTCCCGCCTTTGGAGCGAGAAGAGACCGGCGACGGGGCCAGGGCTAGGTCGCCCGATTGCCTACGGTAGTCATTACCGGGGTCGGTTTCCCAGGCCATGAAGGCCAGGGCCGCGTCACGGCGGCTCATGCCCGACAATCGTCGCCGGGCGCTGAGCACGTGCATCTCGACCGTCTTGGGCGACAGGCTGAGCAGGCGGGCGATTTCCTTGGACTGCAGATGGCTGGCGATGAGGCGCAGGATCTCACGCTCACGGGGCGTGAGGCGTTCGAAACCCTGACTGTCGTATGGTTCCACCATACCGCTAGCATGGGGCGAGGTTCGCTCCGCGTCCAGCTTCAGCCGACGCGGAGCGTCTCAAAGCTAGAGCATCGCGCGGAAAAGTGGCCGCCGGTTTTCCGCAAAGCGATGCGCAAACAAAAAGCTGGAGCAAGGCGCGCGATTCCGAAATCGCGCGCCTTGCTTTAGGCGGCCTGACCCGAGAAGGGCAGGCGCGAGGTGGCTTTGGCGGTGGCCGCGAGGATCGCATTGGCCACAGCGGCGGCGATCACGGGTGTGCCGGGCTCGCCCACGCCACTGGGCGGATTGCCCGACGGCACGATATGGGTCTCGACCTTTGGGGCCTCGTTCATGCGCAGCACGCGGTAGGTGTCGAAATTGCCCTGGTCGACAGCGCCGTCGGTCAGGGTGATCTCGCCAAACAGCGCGGCCGACAGGCCATAGCAGGTCCCGCCTTCCATCTGGGCCGCGATCTGGTCGGGCGAAATGGCCACGCCGCAGTCGATGGCGGTGACCACGCGGCCCACCTTGGGAACGCCCTCCACCAGCTTGACCTCGGCAACCTGGGCGACGACCGAGCCGAAGCTCTCATGCACCGCCACGCCCCGGCTCCAGCCGGCGGTCGCTGTCGGACCGGCCTTCTCGACGGCGAGGTTCAGCACGGCCAAGTGCCGATCCGCCCCCGCCTTGGCGTAGAGCGCCCGGCGATAGTCGACGGGATCCTTGCCGGCCTTGCGGGCCAGCTGGTCGATGGTGTGTTCCATGACGAAGGCCGTGTGAGTGGCCCCCACCGAGCGCCACCACAGGACCGGAACGCCCGCCTCGGGGCTTGCCAGCTGAGCGTCCACGATCGGCGTCGCCTTCAGATAGGGCGAGCCCAACGTGCCCTCGGTCGAGGACGGGTCCGGGCCCTTCGAGCCCATCGGCGAGTCTTTCATGATCGACTGGCTGACGATCCGGTGACGCCAGGCGGCCGGATAGCCGTCCTTGTCGAGGCTGATGCGAACCCCATGGATCACCAGCGGCCGGAAATAGCCGGCGCGCATATCGTCCTCGCGGGTCCAGACCAGCTTGACCGGCCGGCCCTTGCCGACCTTCTTGGCGATGTGGACGCACTCGGCCGCATAGTCCGAGGTGAAGGTCGCGCGACGGCCAAACGAGCCGCCGGCGAACAGGGTCTCGATCTCGACCGACCCCGGCAGGGTCCCGACAATCTTGGCGGCGTTCAACTGATCCAGGGTCTGACCCTGCGAGCCGAAGGTCAGCTTGACCTTGTTGCCGTCCACTGCGGCTACGCAGTTCATCGGCTCCATGGTGGCATGGGCCAGATAGGGAAACTCGTAGGTCGCCTCCAGCACACGCGGGCCGGCCTTGGCGGTGTTGATCGCGGCGGCGTCGCCCTTGGATTCAAAGCTCTCCCACTTCAGGTCGGCGGGGCCCTTGTCGGCGGCGATGTCTCGGAACGACGCGGCAATGGCCGCCGAGCCGCGCTTTTCGGCCTTGTCCTCGTTCCACTCGATCTTCAGGGCTTCGCGGCCCATGCGGGCGGCATAGGTGGATTGGGCCACCACGGCCACGCCTGACGGGATCTCATAGACCTCGACAACGCCCGGGACCTTTTTCGCCTCGGTGGCGTCGAAGCTCTTCACCGTGCCGCCAAAGCGCGGCGCATGGGCGACCATGGCCGTCAGCATGTCGGGCAAGCGAACGTCCTGGGTGAAGCGCGCGGTGCCGTCGCTCTTGGCCTGGGAGTCCTTGCGCCTGACCCGGTCGGTGCCGATCAGGGTGAAGGCCTTGGGATCCTTCAGGGCCGGGCTGGCCGGCGGGGTGATCTTGGCGGCCTCGGCCAGCAGTTCGCCAAAGCCGGCGGTCTTGCCTGATGCATGGCTCAGGACGCTGTCCTTGACCGTGATCTCGCTGGCCGGAACGCTCCACCTGGCGGCGGCGGCCTGGATGAACATCGCCCGGGTCGCGGCGCCGGCGGTGCGCAGCTGGGTCCAGGAATTGGAGATTGCCGACGAGCCGCCGGTCAGCTGCGCGCCCATTGCCCCGTTGCCGTAGAGCTTGGCATTGGCGGGGGCCTGCTCGACCACAACCCGTGTCCAGTCGGCGTCGAGCTCTTCTGCCACGATGGCCGCCAGGCCCGCGTGATTGCCCTGGCCAAACTCGATATGCTTGGAGATCACGGTCACCAGGCCATCGGGCGCGATCTTGATGAAGGGCCCAAAGGCACCGACCTCGACCTTGGAGCCGGCGCTCATGATATCGGCGGGCGAGCAGCCGACCAGCAGGGCACCGCCGACCAGGGCCGAACCCACGACGACGTCGCGACGGCTGACCTCGGCGCGGCCGAGCAGCTTGTTGAAGGGGGCGTTCATCGGCCGGCTCCACGGCTGGTCGCGCCAGCCGAAGCGGCCATTTCCTCAGCGGTTTCCTCAAGGGTCGAGCCGGCCGTCGCGACGGCGAGCTTGCCGCCGGCTGCGTCCTTGATGGCCGCGCGGATGCGCTGATAGGTCCCGCAGCGACAGATATTGCCGCTCATGGCCTCGTCGATGTCGTCGTCGGAGGGGGCCTTGTTCTGGGCGATCAGGGCGGCGGCCGACATGATCTGCCCCGACTGGCAATAGCCGCATTGCGGCACGTCATGCTTGACCCAGGCCTGTTGCAGCGGGTGGGCACCGCCGAGGCCCTCGATGGTGGTGATCTTGACGCCGGAAAGACCCTCGATGGGGGTAACGCAAGAGCGGACGGGTTGGCCGTCGATATGGACCGTGCAGGCGCCGCACTGGGCCACGCCACAGCCGAACTTGGTTCCCGTCAGGCCCAGCTCGTCGCGCAGGACCCAGAGCAGGGGTGTCGCGGGGTCGGCCTGCACCGACATCGTCTTGCCGTTTACGTCCAGAGTTGCAGTCATGGATCTTCGCCTCCCAACGAAGGCAGGGGCCGGGGACGCGGCTCTGCTGGGTCAATCCTAACATCGTTCACACCGGCCAGGACCAGCAATTTTTTGCGGGCCCATAACCCCTGGTTTCCCTGCCGGGTTGAAAGCAGTCGCCCGAAAAGAGTCGCCGGGCGAAGAGGGAAGCGCGCCGTCCTGTCGAAACCGGCTATGCTTGCTTCGCCGCCACCTGCCCATGACGGCACCCCTGTTCAGGAGTTCTCTTGCGCCGCCTGCTGCTCGCCTCCGCTGTCGTGCTGCTGACCCTGTCGGCCTGCGCCACGGTCGCGCCGACCCAGGCGGTGACGACGCCGGTGACCTATGGCTGCAAGGCCGCAAAGCGCTTCACGGCGACCTACCCTGCCAAGGGTGACCGGGTCGTCGTTTCAGCCGGTGGCCTGAGCAAGACCCTGCCCCTGGCCCGCTCTGCGTCCGGAGCGCGCTACGCCAGGGGCCAGTTCGAACTTTGGGGCAAGGGCGACAGTGCTCGGCTCAAGGGCTTCCCGGGCGGCCCCTATGTCGATTGCCTGGCTCACTGAGGATACGATCTTGGATTCCTTCCCCGCCTTTTTCCCCCTGGCCGGCCGCAAGGTGGTGATCGCCGGATCCGGTGACGGCGCCGACAACAAGGCTCGCCTGTTTGAGGGTTCGCCCGCCACGGTGGTCCGTCTCGAGGGCCATGACGCCTTCCTGCCCGGCTCCTATTCCGGAGCCGTGCTCGCCTTTATCTCCAGCGAAGACGACGTCTTCGTGCAGGCGGCTGCCAGCGCCGCTCGGGCCGCCAGGGTGCTGGTCAATGTGGTCGACAAGCCGGCCCTGTGCGACTTCAACACACCTGCCGTGATCGACCGGGGCGAGGTGGTGGCGGCTGTTGGCACCGGCGGCTCGGCCCCGGTCCTGGCCACCATGCTGCGTAGCGATATCGAGGCCCAGGTGCCCGAGGGGGCCGGCCGGGTGGCCGCCATGCTGCGGCGGTTCCAGGAAGAGGTGCGCAAGACCCTGCCGGTGATGCACGAGCGACGCATGTTCCTGCGCGACGCCGCCACCGGCGCGGCTGCCGAGGCCGCGATGGCCGGCGACATGGAGACGGCAGGACGCCTGTTCCGCGAGGCCCTGGCCAAGGGCTCGGCGCGCAAGGGCCGCGTCCGTTTTGTCGCCGGCAGGGGGCCTTCCGACCTGTTGACCCTGCGGGCGCTGCGCGCCCTGTCGGCCGCTGATGTTCTGGTGGCCGACGCCGACGCAGATCCGCAGGTGATGACCATGGCGCGCCGCGACGCCGAGCGGGTCGCGCCTCAGGACGCTGATGCAGCTCATCTGATCCAGTTGGCGGCGGAGGGCCGGCAGATCGTGCGCCTGATCACCGGGCCGGTCGAGCCGGCGACCATCCACGCCCTGACCGCCGCCGGCGTGGCGGTCGAGGTCCTGCTGTCGGCCCCGACCGGCTAAACCGCCTTCAGACCTCGTCCAGCGGTCGCCCGTTGGTCTCCGGCAGCAGGAACAGCGTGACCAGCACGCTGATCAGGGTGAAGGCCACCGGATACCAGAGACCGGCATAGATGTTGCCCACCGCCGCCACGATGGCGAAGGCGAAGAACGGCACGAAGCCGCCGACCCAGCCGGTGCCGATGTGATAGGGCAGCGACAGGGCGGTATAGCGCACCCTCGTTGGGAACAGCTCAACCAGGCAGGCGGCCAAGGGTCCGAACAGCGCGGTAGCGGCGATCACGAAGACGAACAGCACGCCGAACATGCCCAGCAGGTTCATGCGGGCCGGATCGGCCTTGGCCGGATAGCCGGCGGTGGTCAGGGCGGCCTTGATGGCGGCTTCGGTCTTGGCCTTGACGGCCTTGGTCTGGTCTTTTGAGAGGCCCGTCGCGCTGGGCGAGGCGATCTCGACAGCGCCCACCTTCATCACCGCCTGGGCTCCCGCCGGAGCTTTCTGGTTGGCGTAGGAGACCCCGGCATTGGCCAGGGCGCTCTTGACGATGTCGCAGGACGAGACAAAAGCCGCCTTGCCGACGGGATCGAACTGCAGGGCGCAATCGGCCGGATCGGCGATCACCACGACGGGCGACCGGGCCGAGGCCTCGGCCAGGGCCGGATTGGCCGCCCGTTCCAACAGGTGGAAGCCCGGGAAGTAGAAGGCCAGGGCCAGGGTCATGCCGCCCAGCATCACCGGCTTGCGGCCCACCTTGTCCGACAGCCAGCCGAACACGACGTAGAACACCGCGCTGACGGCCGTGGCGGTCATCATCAGGGCGTTGATGGTGACCGGATCGACCTTGAGGAACTTCTCCATGAAGGTCTGGCTATAGAAGAAGCTGGTGTACCAGACCGCACCCTGGGCGCACATCATCGACAGGAAGGCCAGGATCACCAGCTTCATGTTCTTCCACTGGCCGAAGGCTTCGGCATAGGGCGCCTTGGAGGCTTCGCCGTCGGCCTTCATCTTGGCGAAGGCGGGGCTTTCGGTCAGCTTCAGGCGCATCCACACCGAAATGCCCAGCAGGCCGATCGAGACGGCGAACGGAATCCGCCAGCCCCAGGCGTCGAAGGCCTCGATGCCGACGGCGGCGCGGGTTCCCATGATCACCAGCAGGGCACCGAACAGGCCGAACGCCGCCGAGGTCTGCACCCACGAGGTGGACCAGCCGCGTTTGTTCGGGGGGGAGTGCTCGGCGACGTAGATCGCGGCCCCGCCATATTCTCCGCCCAGGGCAAAGCCCTGAACACAGCGCAGGATGATCAGCAGGATCGGCGCGATGATCCCGGCCTGTTCGTAGGTCGGCAGGAAGGCGATGGCGAACGTGGCGCCGCCCATCAGCAGCACCGTGGCCAGGAACGCGCCCTTGCGTCCGGCCTGGTCGCCGATCTTGCCAAACACCAGCGCGCCTAGCGGCCGGAAGGCGAAGCCCACGCCAAACAGGGCCAGGGCAGCGATATAGCCGGCTGTGTCGGTCAGGCCGGTGAAGAAGGTCTTGGAAATGACCTGGGCCAGGCTGCCGAAGATGAAGAAGTCATACCATTCGAACGCCGTGCCGGCCGACGAGGCCGACACTACCGTGCGCATGGACGCGCCTTCTTTTTCGGTTGTCTGGTCGGTCATGCGTGTTTCCCCCGATTTTTCGCGCCAGCTTTAGCGCGGTTCGACGGCGGGGGAAACTCAGGCGACGGCGGTATCCGGCTCGAGATCGGCCAGGCGCAGGATCTCGGCGATCAGGGCGGCCGGCACGATGGGCTTGGCGGCCACCCCGTCCATGCCGGCGGCGCGATAGCTCGCCTGCTGGTGGACCATGACATTGGCGGTCAGGGCGATGATCGGCGTTCGGCTGGCCGGCCCAGGCAGGGCCCGGATGCGGCGCGCGGCCTCCAGCCCGTCGATACCGGGCATCTGGACATCCATCAGTACGAGGTCGAACGGGGCCATGCTGGCGGCCTCGACTCCGGCCAGGCCGTCGTCGGCGGTGCAAATCACGGCGCCCAGTTGCTGCAGGATGCGCGAGGCGACCATCTGGTTGGTGGGATTGTCCTCGACCAGCAGGATGCGCAGACCCGACAGGATCTCGTCGGCCGCGGGCTGGACGGCCTGAACAGGCGCGACCGGCGGGGCGGCGATGGTCAGGGTGAAACACGAGCCGACATTCGGCTCGGACAGGAAGGAAACCCCACCGCCCAGCATTTCGGCCAGACGCCGCGTGATGGCCAGGCCCAGGCCCGAGCCGCCGAAGCGCCGGGTGGTGCTGGCGTCGCCCTGCTCGAAGCGATCGAACAGGCGCGTCTGGGCCGCCATAGGCACGCCCACCCCGGTGTCGATCACTTCGAAGGTGATCTGCGGCCCGGTCGGGCGTTCGATACGGCGGGCGCGAACGATCACCGAGCCCTTCAGGGTGAACTTCACAGCATTGCCGATCAGGTTGAAAAGCGCCTGGCGAAGGCGGGTGGGATCCGTATCGATCCAGCCCATGTCCGGGGCGTCGATCTTCAGCGTCAGACCCTTGTGCTCGACCTGGCTCGACAGCAGGCGGGCCACACTGCCCAGCAGTTCACGCGGATCGACCGGCTCGCGATGGATCTCCAGCCTGCCGGCTTCGATACGCGAGATGTCGATGACGTCGTCCAGCAGGGTCGACAGCATCTTGCCGCAGGCCAGGGCCTCGTCCAGCAGGCCACTGGCGTCGGCCGGCAGCGCCTGGCGTTTGAGCAGGTGCAAGACGCCCAGTACGCCGTTCATCGGCGTGCGGATCTCGTGGCTCATATTGGCCAGGAACTGGGCCTTGGCCTCGCTGGCGGCCTGGGCGGCGCGCTCGGCTTCGACCAGGGCCAGTTCGGCGCGCTTCTTTTCGTCGATGTCGAGGATCAGGCCAAAGGCCTTGCGAACCCGGCCGCCGGCGTCGCTGCGCACCTGGTGAAAGATCCGCATCCAGCGTTCTTCGCCCGAGGGCGAGACCAGCCGCGCATCGATCGACGACGCGTCCCAGGCCCCGGTACGCTTCCAGGCGTCGGTCGAGGCGAGGATCGTCGCGCGATCCTCGGGATGGATCATCGGCCAGACAGCTTCGCGAACGTCGTCATAGGTGACCTTGCGGCCCAGCATGCGGTGGAACTCGGGTGAGCCCCACAAGGCCCGGCCGGCATGGTCGATCTCATAAACCCCGGCCCGCGCCGCCCCCAGGGCGATCTTCAGCCGCCGGGCGTTGGCCCGCGCCTCGCGCCGCGCCGTCGCCAGAGCGGTGACGTCGTCCAGATAGGTGATCACGCCGACGATCTCGCCTTCGGCATTGCGCCAGGGGCGACCTTCCCACCGCAGGGAATGCTCGACGCCTTCGGAGTCCTCCAGGCGATCCTCGCGACGGGTGACGACCTCGCCCGAGAGGGCCCGGGTGACAGCCGAGACAAAACGCTGGCGCATGCCTCGGGTTAGCTCATGCAGCGAGCGGCCGATGATCTCCGTCTCATGGGCCTTGAAGATCTTCAGGAAGCGCGGGCTGGCCACCCGCAGCTTCAGGTCCAGATCATAGACCGCCACGGCAAAGGGGGCTTCCTCGACCAGCTGCCGGGCATGGCGCTCGCCCCACAGGGCCGCGTCGCGGCTGCGGGCCACGTCGGTGATGTTCTGGGAAATGCCCTTGAGCATGAACAGCCCACAGCCCAGCGGTTCGGCCCGGAAGGTCGAGCGGAAGGTGAACCAGCCGTCGTCGGCGCCGCGCAGGCGAAACTCGACCACGCCAGGCTGTCCCGACCGTACGGCATTATGGATCTGCGCCCTGAACGCATCGCGCTGGTCGGCGGGCAGGCGTTCCAGCATCTGGTCCGCCGTGGCGACCTCGGCGGGCTGCAGGCCAGCCAGGGTCAGGGCGTCGGGCGACCAGTCGAGGGTCTCGGTGCGGGGATCATAGCTCCAGACCCCGATGCCGGCCGCCTCGGCCAGCATCTCCCGGGTGCGGTCTGCCGTGATCCGGGCCGAGACGTCATGCAGGGTTCCCACCATCTCGCCCTGGGGGCCGCGCCGTGAGCGCCCTTCCAGCCAGACCGAGCAGCCGTCCTTGCACAGCACCCGCAGCCGGTTGATGGCTGAGCCTTCGTCGCGAATGCGGCGGCCGGTCTCGATCAGCTCGGCGTGGCTGTCGGGATGGACGAAGTCGGCGCATTGGCGGCCGATCAGCTCATCCTGCGTCCAGCCGGTCAGGGTGGTCCAGGCCGGATTGGCGCTGACGAATCGCCCCTGCGGGGAGATCACCGCGAACAGGTCGTTGGCGTTCTCGAAGAACCAGCGCGCGGCCTCCGCCTCGCCAAACGGCGACGGCGCGATCAGGGTCGCGTCGGAAGGCTGCGCAGCGGACATTCAGACTCCGGTCGGTTTCGCGACGGATGGTGGGGCCCAAGAGTAAACTTCCGGTTGTCGTTCCGTATCAATGTTCGCCGATCGCGGTGCTCGGAAAGCGGGCCTCAGACCTCGGCCCACTGGCGCAGCAGGTTGTGGTAGGTCCCGGTCAGGGTCAGGATCGAAGGATCGGTCGGGCCTACGGCCTGGGACAGGCGCTGGATGGCCATGTCCATGTCCAGCAGCAGAGCGCGCCGGGCGTCCTCGCGCACAAGGCTCTGGATCCAGAAGAAACTGGCTGTCCGAACGCCGCGCGTCACCGGCGTCACATGGTGCAGGCTTGAGGCCGGATAGAGAATCAGGTCGCCGGCCCCAAGCTTGACGGTATGGCTGCCATAGAGGTCATCGACCACCAGTTCGCCGCCGTCATAGTCGTCCGGTTCGCTCAGGAACAGCGTTGCCGACAGGTCGGTGCGCAGGGTCTGGCCGGTCACCGGATCGCGGCGCACCGAATTGTCGATGTGGTCGCCAAAGCCCATGCCCTGGCCATAGCGGTTGAACATCGGCGAGAGGGTGGTGCGCGGCAGGGCGGCCGAGATGAACAGCGGATGGCTCTCCAGCGCCTTGAGGATCACCGCCCCCACCGTGCGGGCCGCCTCGCCCTCCTGCGGCAGTTGCTGGTTCTGCTTGGCCAGGGCCGCCTGAAAGCCAGAGGTCCTGTTGCCGTCGACCCAGGGCGCGGCGTCCATGATCGCCCGGCACTGCGCCACCTGGTCCTTGGTCAGAACTTGCGGGATCTGCAGCATCATCGTCGCGGTCTCCAGAGCCCGTCCGCCTCGACCGGGATCGTTTCAAGCCCATAAAGCGGCATTGGTTTCAAGTCGCTAGCACCCGCCGGCGGCGACGGAAAAGACGAAGCCCCGCCCGAGCCTCCAGGCTCGAACGGGGCGCTATCGATCTGACACGGGGGAGGATCAGAACCGATAGTTGGCGGTGATCGTGGCGTTGCGACGATCGCCAGGGGTCGCCCAGCCATTGTTGCGGCCGCGGCTGTAATATTCTTCATCCAGCAGGTTGTTGACGTTGAGGCGCAGTTCCAGAGCGCGGTTCACGTTCCAGGACACCGTGGCGCGATGCACCCAATAGTCCTGCGCCGTGACCAGCGGGAAGGTGCTGCGCACCCCTGCCGAGGCACCGGCCACATGCTGGGTCAGATAGTATTCGCCCTGATAGGTCAGGCCGTAACCCACCTGGATATCGCGCGGCAGGTCATAGGTCGTGAACAGGCTGAAGGCGTGGTCGGGCACGCTCGTGAGCGGGTCGCCCTTGGTGTAGTCCAGGCCCTGGGCGGCGCTGAGGTCCGAAACCCCCTGCAGAACCTTGCTGTCCAGATAGGTGTAGTTGGCAAATACCGACCACTTGGCGGTCAGGCGTCCCGAGGCACCCAGGGCCACGCCGTCGACGCGGGCGCTGCCGTCCAGTTGCTGGTCGGGAACCGTCGGATCGCCCGAGGCGACCTTGTAGTTGGTGCGATCATTGCGGAACACCGAGCCGGTCAGCGACAGGCGACCGCCATAGATGTCCCACTTGGCGCCCAGTTCGATGTTTTCGGCCTCTTCGGGATCGACGGTGCAGGTGGCCAGGGTGCAGGCACCCGAGCCGTTGACCGTAGCCTGCGACGGGGTCTGTGCGTTGCCATAGGCGACATAGAGACTGGCGTTGGGCACCGGCTTGTAGACCAGGCCGAAGCGATAGGAGAACAGTTCCTCGTCGTTGCGGAAGGTGACGCCGGGAGTTACCGTGCCCAGGGCGACGGTCGCCGTCGATGTGGTCGCATAGGCATCGGTGCGGTTCTCGCCCTCGTTGTGTTCATAACGCAGGCCAAAGTTCAGCGAGACCTTGTCGTTGAATTCGACATTGTCGAAGACATAGACCGCCTGGTTCTGACGCTGGCCGTCCTGGATGCCGGAGCGGATATAGTTGATCGGACCCGCATAGACGGTGTTGGGGTCGGCTATGTTCATGGCCGGCAGGGCGACGGCCGTCCCATTGGCGTTTCGGGTGATATCACCCGTGTCCAGGTGATAGTCCTCGGCCAGGAAGGACGCCCCGACCACCAGCCTGTGCTTGAAGGCGCCGGTCGCGAAGGTCAGGGTCGCATCGGTCTGATTGTAGAGCAGGGTGTTTTCAGAATCCCGCAGCCGGCCGCGCGGACCGCTGGGCAGATAGAAGCCGGGGGCCGGATCGCTGGCCAGGCAGGCGGTGAAACCGGTGGTGTTGGTGGCGCTCCAGGCGACGGGCTTCTGGCCGTTGGCCAGGCAGTAGGTCCCCTGCGGCGCGTCCACAACGATCAGTTGGCTGACCTTCTGGTAGCGCGACAGGTTGCGCACCGAGAAATTTTCGCTGAACTCATGGTCGATGATGCCCGTCAGGACATCCAGGGTCTGCTCCTGGGTATCGAGGTTGCTGTAGCCGTAGTAGTTGGCCGGATCGACGCCGGGCAGGGCGCGTCCGTTAAAGAACGGCACGCCGTACTGGGGCGTATTGGTGTCTTCCTGGTGGGTATAGAGCACCGTGAACTGGGTCGGGCCGGTGACGCCGAAGGTCACCGACGGGGCGATGCCCCAGCGCTCGAAGCTTTCGACATCGCGACCCGGCGCGTCGTTCTGGTGGGCCATGGCGTTCAGGCGCACGGCAATGTCGTCGGTGACCAGATGGTTGGCGTCGATGGTGGCGCGCAGATAGCCGTCCGTGCCGACGCCGCCGGTCACGGTGGTCGAGTCCCGGCGGGAGGGACGCTTGGTCACCATGTTGATGGTGCCGCCCACCGAGCCGGAGCCCGAATAGACGCCGTTGGCGCCGTTGGTGACTTCCAGCTGTTCCAGGTTGAACGGGTCTGAGCGGCTGTACTGGGCGCTGTCGCGCACGCCGTCGATGGTCAGGTCGTTGTTGGCCGAATAGCCGCGCAGGTTGATGCTGTCGCCAAAACCGCCGCCGCCCTCGCCGGCCCCGAAGGTGATGCCCGGCACGGTTGACAGGATGTCGCGCAACGACAGCAGGTTCTGCGCCTCGATCACGCCGCGCGAGACGACGGTCACGGTCTGCGGGGTGTTCAGGGGCTTGGCGGTGTATTTGGGCGAGTCCAGCGCGGTCTTCTTGCCGTCGATCTTGACGCTGGAGACCTCGGTGCTGTCGTCCGGCATCGCCGCAGCCATGGCGGCGGTCGCCATCGGGGCGTCGGCCTCGGGGGCGGCATGGGCCAGGCCACCGCCCAGGGTCAGGCCGGCCAGGCCGGCCACGGCGGCGGCGCCCAGGGCGCGACGGGGGCGGCTGACGACGCCGGTGGTCTTGAGGTTACGCATGAAAAATCCTGTCCCAGCCGGGCGACGATCCCTCGCGCCCCTTCTGATATTGCGAGGCGTTCTTAGCGACGCTGCAATCCGGACGCAATGATAATCATTCGCAAAAATGATTATGATCCGCCACGAGAGCATCGCGACGCAGGTTCGCGCCCTCGCCGGAATTTCACCGGAGAGTGTGGGGAGGCGGCGGAGCGTCCGGGCCAAACCCGGAAGTGTGTTTGTAGTGGAGTACCGTTTCGGCCTGGGCCGGAGCGCTCCGCAGGATCGGTGGACGAAAGCCTTCGGGGCGCGGGGTTTTAACCCGCTTCCAAAGAGGCCTCCGGCGGGCGGGGAGATGGCGCTCCCCGGGCCGTCCAGGCGATTTCAGCCCGGACCTGTCGCGTCTCGCGGGCGTCGCCAAAGGGAGTTCCCGGCGGTCCCGGCCTGGCCTCAACACAGCGCCCCGTTGGGCTGTCCTGCTCCGCCAGACCCTGCCGGGCCTTCAAACGACGGCCGACGGGACACTTCCCGCTCGACCCTCCCCGCCACCCGTCAGGTCGCCAGCTGGACGGCCTCCCCCGTGGCGGGGCGAGAAGCAGTATGGGGGCGGTTTGCGGGGGTGTGCGTCGATTTTTGATCGTGACGGTGGTGGTGCGGGTCAGGGCGTTGAATTTGCTGGGTTTGGGGTGGCGTTATGCCCATACGAGAACGGGGATAGCGCGAATTTCCCTCTTCCAAAGGGAGAGGGCGGGGCCCGCCGCGAAGCGGTGGGAGGGTGAGGGGTTTCACCGTGTCCGGACAGGGTAGGATCGAAGCAGAGGCCCCGAAAAAGCCCCGTCAACTGAGCCCACCGCCCATGGATTCCGGTCCATCCGGCAATCGCTGAAACCCCTCACCCTCCCACCGCCTCCGGCGGCGGGCCCCTCCCTCTCCCTATGGAAGAGGGATTTGGCGCTCACCCCCACGCCCTCCCGGGCGCAGCCATCCTTACATCTCACGGCGAGACGATCGCCGAGGCGTACAGGTCTCTCAAGGACGACGCGCACGCGTCGCCGCGCCGCGGCGGCCCGGAGGGCCGTCCTTGACAGACCTGTACGCCTCGGCACGCTACAGCCTCCAAGAGATCTAAGGATCGCACCGACCCTGGAGGTCGGCGGGCGACGCTCAACGGAACTTCAACGGCCCTGGCGGGAACTGTTCCAGATAGCTTCTGACCGCGTCAACAATCGGTGGTGCAGCTTCAACTGCCGGTGATGGGGCGATGCCCATAAGGTCTGCCTCTACCTTAACCAGGTAAGCGCTTGCTTCTTCATCGCTCGCCCCATGTCGCAACCGACTGACAAGTCCCATCAAATAGCTGTCGTACTCATCGATGGGCGCCATGCTGTCTAAGCCTAGTGGATCCCACAGAGCCCATCCCAACTTTCGAAGTTCTTGAAGAGAGACAGTACCGGCGATCTTCATCGCTTTAGCATGCCAAGCCCCGGGCATCTGCGCTAGTCAGCCAAGCCCACTCCCTCCCAAACGCAAGACGGGCAGCCCTCCGGGCCGTCGTTGACACGGTCTGACCCCAGAGCTCCAATTCCACCAAGGGTTTTAGGGTGGGAAAGCATCCCGAGCGGATGCTCATCCGAAGAAGCCCTTTCTGGCCTTTTGGCGAACCCGAATGATTACGTCGTCGTGGCGGATCAGGATGCCATCTTTCCAAAACGCCTCCACCTTGGCCCAGTAGCGACGGCTGACCGGCTCCATCCACGGAACGAACTGCTCCGGCTTGGTCCGCGTATGCAGATTCAGGTTCTGCAGGCCCTCGAGAAGGCCAATCGCCGCAGCCTCGCGAACATAGTCGTCGCCTTCGACATGCCATCGCTCGACGACGGCGAAGATGGCTGGGAAAGCTGCGGTATCTCCACCTTCTAGCTTGGCGATTAGATCTCGGGCCAAGGCGGACAGCAGGAGATATTGGGGAAGCTCCAATTCGTCCCGCTACTCTTCAACAAACTCATCCCATGTCGTTCGAAACGAGGGATTGGCCGCCAACATTGGCTCGAACATCTGGTCTCGCGCGATCACGCTCACGTCCCCCAAAAATGCGCTTCAAACCTAGCGTCGCTAATCCCCAAACGCAAAACGGGCGGCCCCTTTCGGAGCCGCCCGCTGCATTCCGTCCGGAAAAACCGGGCTGAAAAGGCTTACGCCTCTTCGGCCGCCGCTTCCTTCTTGGTCAGGTCTTCGCCAGTTTCCTGGTCGACAACCTTCATCGACAGCTTGGTCTTGCCGCGATCGTCGAAGCCGAGAAGCTTGACCTTGACGATCTGGCCTTCCTTCAGCACGTCCGACGGCTTGGCGACGCGTTCGTTGCTGATCTGGCTGACGTGGACGAGGCCGTCCTTGGCGCCGAAGAAGTTCACGAAGGCGCCGAAATCGACGACTTTGACGACCTTGCCGTCATAGATCGCGCCGACTTCAGCTTCCTGCGTGATCGACTTGATCCAGTCGATGGCGGCCTTGATCTTGGCGCCGTCCGAGGCCGAAACCTTGACCGTGCCTTCGTCGTTGATGTCGACCTTGGCGCCGGTGGTGGCGACGATCTCGCGGATCACCTTGCCGCCGGTGCCGATCACTTCCCGGATCTTGTCGGTCGGGATGGTGATGGTTTCGATCTTCGGCGCGTAGTCGCCGACTTCTTCGCGCGGCGCATCCATCGCCTTGTTCATCTCGCCGAGGATGTGCTCGCGACCGCCCTTAGCCTGGGCCAGCGCTTGCTTCATGATCTCTTCGGTGATGCCGGCGATCTTGATGTCCATCTGCAGCGAGGTGAGACCCTCGCTGGTGCCGGCCACCTTGAAGTCCATGTCGCCCAGGTGATCTTCGTCGCCCAGGATGTCGGACAGAACGGCAAAGCCGTCGCTCTCGAGGATCAGGCCCATGGCGATGCCCGAGACCGGACGGATCAGCGGCACGCCCGCGTCCATCATGGCCAGGGAGGCGCCGCAGACCGTGGCCATCGAGGACGAGCCGTTCGACTCGGTGATCTCGGAGACCAGGCGGATGGTGTAGGGGAAGTCTTCCTTGGCTGGCAGCATCGGGCGCAGGGCGCGCCAGGCCAGCTTGCCGTGGCCGATTTCGCGGCGGCCGGGGCTGCCCATCCGACCGGTCTCACCGACCGAGAAGGGAGGGAAGTTGTAGTGCAGCAGGAAGGATTCCTTGTAGGTGCCTTCCAGGGCGTCGATGAACTGCTCGTCGTCGCCGGTGCCCAGGGTCGCCACGACGATCGCTTGCGTTTCGCCGCGCGTGAACAGGGCCGAGCCGTGGGTGCGCGGCAGGATGCCGACTTCACCCAGGATCGGACGGACCTTGTCGACGGTGCGGCCGTCGATGCGGATGCCGGTGTCGAGGATGGAGCGACGAACGATGTCGGCTTCCAGTTCCTTGAACACCGAGATCAGCTTCAGCGGATCGATGCCGGCCGGGTTGGTGTCGCTCTTGGCAAACGTGTCGACGGCCTTGGCCTTGGCGGCCGAGAGGGCCGCGACGCGGTCGCCCTTGGCGCGGATGGTGTAGGCGTCGGCCAGGTCGGCGCCGACGGCCTTCTTCACTTCGGCCTTCAGGGCGTCGGTGTCTTCCGGCTGGAAGTCGAAGGGTTCCTTGGCGGCGTGTTCGGCCAGTTCGATGATGCCGTTGATGACGGGCTGGATCGACTTGTGGGCGAAGGTGACGCCGCCCAGGACGATCTCTTCCGAGAGTTCCTGGATTTCGGATTCAACCATCATCACGGCGTCGGCGGTGCCGGCCACGACCAGGTCCATCTTGCTTTCCTTCAGCTCGTCGAGCGTCGGGTTCAGGATGTATTCGCCGTTGACGTAGCCTACGCGGCAGCCGCCGATCGGGCCCATGAACGGGGCGCCGGAGATCACCAGGGCGGCCGAGGCGGCGACCATGGCGACGATGTCGGGATCGTTCTCAAGGTCATGCTGCAGCACGGTGCAGACGACCTGGACTTCGTTCTTGAAGCCCTTGACGAACAGGGGGCGGATCGGACGGTCGATCAGGCGGGAAACCAGGGTTTCCTTTTCCGACGGACGGCCTTCGCGCTTGAAGAAGCCGCCCGGGATCTTGCCCGCAGCATAGGTCTTCTCGATGTAGTTGACGGTCAGGGGGAAGAAGTCCTGGCCGGGCTTGGCTTTCTTGGCGAACACGGCGGTGGCCAGGACGACGGTTTCGCCCATGGTGGCCAGAACGGCACCGTCAGCCTGACGGGCGATGCGACCGGTTTCGAGGACCAGCGTCTTGCCGCCCCACTCGATCGTCTTGCGCATGATTTCGAACATTTTTGCTTCTTTCGGTTCCGAAGGACCCATTTCCTTCAGGACGGACAGGGGCGGGCGGCCAAAGGGCGGTCCCGAGATTTCCTCATCCAGTTCGACAGGCGTCCGGGAATATGGATCCCCGGCTTACCATCCAGACCCGCGCGAGGCGGATCAGCAGCAACTCTCGTCTCAGCCTGTCTTGAAACGAGAGCCTCTAAACTTGGTCGCGTGACGGGCGTCGAAACCGGAATCCACTTTCGACTGTCACGCTCCATAAAAGCGTTCGGCCGCCCCGCGTGAGCGAGGCGGCCGACTGCGCCAAAACTAGCGGCGCAGACCCAGCTTTTCGATGAGGGTCGTATAACGACCAACATCGGACTTCTTCAGGTGGTCGAGGAGGCTGCGACGCTGGGAAACCATCATCAACAGACCACGACGGCTGTGGTTGTCCTTCTTGTGGGTCTTGAAGTGCTCGGTCAGGTTGGCGATGCGCTCGGAGAGGATCGCGACCTGGACTTCGGCGCTGCCGGTGTCACCCTCGGTGCGGGCGTGTTCGGCGATAAGAGCGGTCTTGCGCTCGGCAGTGATCGACATCGGGTTGTCTCCGCTCAGGTGAGTTGGAAGACCCGCACCGGATTGAGCCGTCCGGCGCGCATCTCGCACAGGGCCACCAACCTCTCTCCCGACATGGCGGAAACGGTTCGATCACCGGGCGCGAGCTCGGTTTTCAGCGTTTCAACCTGCCTTGGGAGCAGAACGATGGCGCGTCCCTGCGCAAGCCGGAAGGCGTCTTCATCGGTCACGGCCAGCGCCGGGATGTCGTCCAGCGCGGTCTCGACCGGAAGTAATGCCTCCGACAGGCGGGCCTCATAGCTCAAATTCTCAAGAGTTTCCAGCGATATCGCCGCATCCTCGGCAAACCGGCCCACCCGCGTGCGGCGCAGCTGGTCGACATGGCCGCAGGTTCCCAGCATCGCCGCCAGGTCGCGGGCCACGGCGCGGACATAGGTGCCCTTGCCGCAGTCCATCTCCAGCACGATGTGATCGGCGTCGATCACCTCGACCACGCGCAGGGCGTGGATATTGACCTTGCGGGTCGCCAGCTCGAACTCAACCCCGTCGCGGGCCAGGTCATAGGCCCGCTCGCCATCCACCTTGATGGCCGAGAAGTTGGGCGGGATCTGGTCGACCTCGCCGATGAAGGCGGGCAGGGCGGCCTCGACCTGCTCGCGGGTCGGACGCACGTCCGACGTGCCGGTCGTCTCGCCCTCACGGTCCAGCGTGGTGGTGTTGCGGCCCCACTGGATCGTGAAGCGATAGGCCTTGTCGGCATCCATCAGGAACGGAACCGTCTTGGTGGCTTCGCCCAGGGCGATGGGCAGGATGCCGGTGGCCAGAGGATCCAGCGTGCCGGCGTGACCACCCTTCTGGGCGTTGAACGCCCGGCGCACGCGCGAGACGGCGCTGGTCGAGGTCAGGTCATAGGGCTTGTCCAGGCAGATCCAGCCCGAAATGGCGTCGCCCTTCTTGCGGCGGGCCATGCTCAGTCCTCGTCGCCCACGACGTCGGACAGGCGACGCAGGTCCTGCTGCACCACCGGGTTGTCGAACAGGCGGTCCATATAGGCGGCCGAGTTGAAGCTCTCGTCGTGGATGAACTTCAGGTCGGGCGTGAACTTCATGTCGATGGTCTTGCCCAGCCGGCCGCGCAGGAACTTGGCCACGCGGTTGAGGCCGGCGACCACCACTTCGGGGCTGCCATATTCGACGGCGATCCGCGACGCCGACGAGGCTTCGCGGTTGATCTTGGGCGCGATGCCGGCCCCCAGGGGCTCGACGAAACAGACCGCGTGGCGCAGGTCGGGTGTCATCCGCACCTCGGTGACGGTCACCGAGATGTTGAGCAGGGCCGGGTCCTGCAGGTCCTCCTCGCGAAGGATCTCGACCAGGGCGTGGCGGATCAGTTCGCCGGCGCGCAGCTGGCGTTGCGACGGCCCCGTCGGCGCCGCCTTGGGTGACTTGTCGGTATGGCGCTTCATGGCGCGAAGTCCTTAAGGCCCGGCCGGCGGATCGAACACCGGAGCGCGGGGAAAAATGCAAGGCGCGGTGTCTAGGCCTGTGGGGGGGATAAGTCCAGAGCGGCAGTGATCCTCCCCTTTGGGGGAGGTGGCCCGAAGGGCCGGAGGGGGCAGCGCGGTATCGGCCAGGATGGCCCCCTCAGTCGGCTTTGCCGACAGCTCCCCCAGAGGGGGAGCATCTTCTGCTCACGCCCCCGTTCGCGCCTTGAAAAACGCGATCACCCTGTCGCGGGTCTGCATGGTCGGCCCCAGCGGATCGGCGCGGTTCAGGTGCAGGGTCAACACCGAGTGCGGGGCCATCGGCACGCCCTGGGCCGCGTCGGCGTCGGCCAGCTCGACAATCTCGACGCGGTCGCCGAACTCGCGCTCCAGGGTCTCGAAGCGGGCGTCGGGCACCAGCTTGTCGGAGGTAAACCTCAGGGCCATCAGCGAGAGGTCTTCGGTTTCGAACCGGGTGCGGGCGCAGGCGATCTCGGCCGCCGAGCAGGCCAGCGATCCCTTGCCCTTGCCGCCGAACGGCAGTGAGGGCTGCGACATCACCGGCGCCACCACCGAAGGCTCGGTCATCATGGCCAGGGCAAAACCGCCGGTGAAGCACATGCCCACCGCCCCGACGCCCTTGCCGCCGCACTCCTGGTGCGCCTGACGGGCCAGGGCCCGCAGCCAGTCGACGATCGGGCTGGAACGGTCAGTGGCCCAGGCGGTGAACTCGCGGCGTACGCACAGGGTCTTGGCGATCTCGCCGAGGGCATAGCCGAGGCTGAGCGGTTTCGCGGGCGCGCCGAACAGGCTGGGGCAGAAGACCGTCATGCCGGCGGCGGCCACGTCGCGGGCGAAGGCCAGAACACCGGGGTGCAGGCCGGGCATCTCGTGAATGACGATGACGGCGGGGCCGGTGCCCATCCGGTAGACCTCGCGCGTCCAGCGGCCGTCGTCGAACTCGAAGCGGGTGAAACCCTCCAGCGCGTCGGTCATGTTTCGCCCCCTTTTTTGTTGAGGCGAGCTTGGCTGTCGAACGGGCCATCGACAAGCCTCCGCCGCCCAACTTGTCATCCCGGCCGGACCCCGGCGAAAGCCGGGGGGAGAGCCGGGACCCAGGGGCCGCCATCACTGCGGTTGCCCCTGGGTCCCGGATAGCCTCTGCGAGGCTTCCGGGATGACAAGATTTAAAGGGCCCCCTACCGCACCCCGTTTAGCGTGTCGGTCCAGTCTTCCAGCGGATCGGGACGGTTGCCGCCGGGCAGTTTCCACTCGCCGCGCCAGGAGAAGTCCAGCGTGCCGCAGACGCGGACCTGGCCGGGGGACTTGGGATCATCGCCCAGCGCCTGTACCCGCAGGTCGCGGCGCAGGGCGATGGGGCTGAAGCTTAGCCACAGGCGGGTGGCGCCGGGGCAGAAGGCGCGGACATAGATCCGGCCCTGCTCGGCCTTGGGGTCGATTTCGTAAAGCGCCGCGTCGGCGTCGACACCGGCCAGGCCCGCCAGGCCCCGGGGACCCAGGTCCCTGTCGCGGGCCTTCATCAGCAGGCCCTGGGCGGGAACCCCGGTGGCCAGCACCTTGATGGGCTTGCCGCCGCCCAGCAGGCCCTGCTCGAACAGGACCGTCAGCCCCGCCCCGGTCAGGCGCTTGGCGTCGGGCGAGATCGGGTCATACGAGAACATCCGCCGCTCGGCCTGGGCGGTGGCCGGGGCCAGGACGCAGGCCGCCAGGGCGACGAGAACCGCCGGCCTCATCGCTTGAAATTCAGGGTCGCGGCCGAGGCGTCAAAGCCGCTCAGCCGCCAGACCGAGCCTTCGCGGGTGAAGGTCAGCAGGCAGGGGCCGTCCTTCTTGGCCGCGCAGACCTTGCCGTCGCCGGCCGGGCGCAGGGCGGCGGCGATGGCGATGCGGCCGGGCAGGGGCTTGTCGGGCGTGTAGCCGTAATAGTTGGCGGCGGCGCGAAAGGTCTCGGGCCGGATCAGGGCCTCACCCGCCACATCGGCCACGGGCCCGGCCAGCACGGCGGCCACGGCCATCAGGCTGTTGTCGGCCTTGCGGTTGCGGGCCTCGGCCATCAGCCGCGCCTCGATCTGCCCCTTCAGGGCCTGACGGTCGACCCGCGCATCGAAGGCGGCCCGGTCACGATCCCGGATCGCCGTCAGCAGGGCATGGATATCGCCGGCCGCATCATAGCGGTCAGCCGTCGCGCAGGCGCTCAAGGACGCGGCCGCGAGGGTGAGGGCGAGCAGGGTTCTGATACGCATGGTCTAAGGCGTAGAGCCGAAATCGGGCGATTTCCAGTCCGGGCCTGATCCTTCTCCCCTTGCGGGAGCAGGTGGCCCGCGTCCGCAGGTCGGATGTGGGGTTGCTAGGCCTTTCAGTCGTGGCGGCGGAGAGGGTGAGATCCCAGTGTGTGGAGCTTGTAGCGATGGCCGACCTCGACCGAATAGTCCGCCTCAAGACCGTGGTTGCACGGACGGGCCTGAGCCGATCGACCCTCAATCGGAAGATCAGCGAAGGCTCGTTTCCCAAACGGGTCGCGATCAGCGCTCACGGCGCGGGGTGGCGGGAGTCGTCGATCAATCGTTGGATCTCTGACCCAACTGGATACCGACACGAGGCCCGCTCTAGTCTCTTGTTTTCACGCGCGTTTCATTCCGAAAACCGGTTCCCACTTTTCGGAACACGCCCTAGGGGCTGTGGACACTTATCGCATCCAGAGTATTGCGGCAGCGAGGTGCAGGACGGCGAGGTAGTTTCTCGCCGTCTTCTCGAAGCGGGTGGCGACACGGCGGAACTGCTTGAGGCGACTGAAGCAGCACTCGACGAGGTGGCGCTGGGCGTAGAGGTGCGGGTCGAGCGTATATTTCTGAGCGCGTGAAGGATTGTTGGGGATGACGGCGACGGCGCCCTTGGCGGTGATCGCCTGACGCAGATGATCTGCATCGTAGGCGGTGTCGGCCATGACGACCTTGGCCGGCAAGCCTTCGATCAACGGACCCGCTTGAGGTGCGTCTCCCCGTTGCCCGGCCGTGAGAATGAACCGGACTGG
Source organism: Caulobacter sp. AVps18 (assembly GCF_058681425.1). Taxonomy (NCBI): domain Bacteria; kingdom Pseudomonadati; phylum Pseudomonadota; class Alphaproteobacteria; order Caulobacterales; family Caulobacteraceae; genus Caulobacter; species Caulobacter sp. AVps18. The sequence goes on along the minus strand of NZ_CM178737.1, from coordinate 966,820 downwards.
TTGGCCCAGGCCTCGCACGGCCATGTGGACCTTGGTGCTCAGTCCGCCGCGCGAGCGTCCAAGGGCTTGATCTTCAGACCCCCCTTTTTGGCCCCGCTAGCGTGCTGGTGGGCGCGGACGATGGTGGAGTCTATGATCAGGTATTCGAAGTCTGGATCGCCCGACATCGCCTCGAAGATCCGCCGCCAGACGCCCTTCTGGCTCCAGCGACTGAACCGCCGGAAGGCGCTATTCCAATCGCCGAACACCTCGGGCAGATCGCGCCAGGGCGAGCCCGTCCTCACGATCCACAACACGCCCTCGACGAACATCCGGTTGTCGCGGCCGGTCGAGCCCTTCTGGTCAGGACGCCCGATGATCAGGCCAGACATCCGGTCCCAATCAGCGTCACTCAGCACCAAACGATCCATCACACCCAAGACCGCCTCCCAAAAGACAGTCTTGAATCACGCTTCGCACCCTTCGGGAATCCCTAGAGTCCACAGCTCCTAGAGGACGGCTCTTCCCTCAGTGATGTTGATCAGGCGAGGCATCGCATAGACGGAGGGGGTTCGGCCCATACCTTCTCTGATCCGTGTAATCAGCCCTTCGGCTTCGAGTTGACGAAGCATGCCGTTGGCGGTGATCCGATTGTTGAAGCCGGCGATGCGCTCAAAGTCCGGCCCAGGAATGACCGGGCGCATGAAGAAGGCGTCCACGGCGCTCATTGCAAACTGCGAACGCGTGGCATCGATAAAGCGCCGTCGCATCTCTTCGTAGAGGTCGCGGATGGCCTTCACCTTCTCCAGATTGGCTTCCGCCTGCGAGATTAGGGCACCGACGAAGAACTCCAGCCAGCCGTGCCAGTCGCCGTCATTGGTGATGGCGAGGAGCCGGTCATAATAGCCGTCTCTGTTCGCCTCTAGGTATTCCGACAGGTAGAACATCGGCCGCGACAGCGCCCGGCGCTGAAAGAGCAGCAGCGGAATAAGCATGCGTCCTATGCGCCCGTTGCCGTCCTTGAAAGGGTGAAGGATCTCGAATTGTGCGTGGGCGATGGCCACTTGCAGGATCGGGTCCTCGTCATCCGAACGCAGATAGGCCGCCCAGGCCTCCAGCGCCTGAGGAAGGACAAGCGGGCTTGGCGGTATAAATCGCGCACGCTCCATGGGGTCGCCATGGCGGCCGATCCAATTCTGATCCGTGCGGAACGCGCCGGGCTCCTTATCGCGGCCTCGCACGCCTTGCATTAGCCGCTGGTGGACGCCCTTGATCAGGGACAACGACAGCGGGCGCTCGGTCAGCGCCTGTTCGGCCACCTGGACCGCGACCCGGTAGTTGGAGACTTCCTCAATATCGCCCAGCCGGGCGTCGTCGGCACGGAGCCCCGCGTCGAACTCCAGAACCTCATCAAGAGTCGCCTGGGTGCCTTCGATCCGAGATGACAGCACGGCTTCGTTGACGGTGATCGGCGACAGCAGCACGGCCGGGTTGGGCAGGGTCTGCAACATCCCGTCGTATCGGGCCAAGGCACCGTTGGCCTTGCCGATGAGCGGCAACAGCGCGCGCCAGTTCAGGTTCGTGAGCGGCAGTTCGTCAGGGATGCAGGGTGACATGACAGGACTCGTTCCAGTGAAACGAGTCTAGCGTGTCCTTGCCATTTATGAAACGCGATTCGACATATGACCTTTCACAAGGTGCGTAGCGATAACCCCACCTTTCATTAGATCGCTTGTGGTTCGCGGATGCCGGATCCGCCTTTAGATAAGCGTGTGAAGGACAAACGTAGCTGATCAGGCCCTGCGACTAAAAGAAACAGAAACCATCCTGCGATCCCGAGCAGCAACGCGCCAGTCAGCCAGACGAAACTGGACGCCCCTACGATACAGGTCACGACCCCCAGCGCGGCCACGGCCCAGATAGACCAGGGATCGGCTGTCGTTCCTGCAGCTGATGGCCGACGATCTCGCTATCCACGATCATCCCCCCAAACGAAAAAGGCGCGGACCTTGCGATCCGCGCCCTTCCGATAGTTTAGGTCAAGCCGCAAGCCCTAGTCGAGCTGGCGCTTGATCTCTTCGACGGTGAAGCACTCGATGGTGTCGCCGACCTTGATGTCCTGGAAGCCGGCGAACATCATGCCGCACTCCTGGCCGGACGGGACTTCGTTGACCTCGTCCTTGAAGCGCTTGAGCGTCTGCAGGGTGCCCAGTTCGAGCACCACGATGTCCTGACGGATGATCCGGACCTTGGCGCCCTTGCGCACGACACCTTCGGTGACGCGGCAACCGGCGACCTTGCCGACCTTGGAGATGTCGAAGGCTTGCAGCACTTCGGCATTGCCCAGGAAGGTTTCGCGCTGGATTGGCGCCAGCATGCCCGAGAGCACGCCTTTGATGTCGTCCAGCAGGTCGTAGATGATCGCGTAGTAGCGGATCTCGACACCCTCGCGCTCGGCCAGCGCCCGCGCCTGGGCCGAGGCCCGGACGTTGAAGCCGATCAGGGGCGCGCCGGCCCCCTTGGCCAGCATGACGTCGCTTTCGCTGATCGCGCCGGCGCCCGACAGGATGATCCGCGCGCGGACCTCGTCGGTGCTCATCTTGTCCAGCGAGCCGATGATCGCCTCGGCCGAACCCTGCACGTCGGCCTTGATGACCAGCGGCAGTTCGCGGAACTTCTTGTCCTGCAGCTTGGCCATCATGTCGGCCATGCTGGTGGCGCCCGCGCCGACCGGATGCATCGATTTCTCGCGCTTCTGGCGGATACGGTACTCGGTCAGCTCGCGAGCGCGGGCTTCGTTTTCCACGACGGCGAAGGTGTCGCCGGGCGAGGGAACGCCGTCCAGGCCGAGGATCTCGACCGGAGTGGCGGGGCCAGCCTCGGTGAGTTGCTCGTTACGCTCGTTGAGCAGGGCGCGAACCCGGCCAAACTGGCTGCCGGCCACGACGATGTCGCCGCGCTTGAGCGTACCGCGATTGACCAGCACGGTGGAGACCGCGCCGCGACCCTTGTCGAGCTTGGCCTCGATCACCACGCCGTCGGCGGTGCGGTCGGGGTTGGCCTTCAGGTCCATGACCTCGGCCAGCAGCAGGATGCGCTCGATCAGTTCGTCCAGGCCCTGGCCGGTCTTGGCCGAGACTTCGACGATCTGGGTTTCGCCGCCCAGGCTTTCCACAACGATCTCGTGTTGCAGCAGTTCGTTGGTCACGCGGGTCGAGTCCGAGCCCGGCTTGTCCATCTTGTTGACGGCAACGATGATCGGCACGTTGGCGGCGCGGGCGTGTTTGATCGCCTCAACCGTCTGGGGCATCACGCCGTCGTCGCCGGCCACGACCAGGATCACCAGGTCGGTGATGTTGGCGCCGCGAGCCCGCATTTGCGAGAAGGCGGCGTGGCCGGGGGTGTCAAGGAAGGTGACCTTGTCGCCGCTTTCCAGGCGAACCTGGTAGGCGCCGATGTGCTGGGTGATGCCGCCGTGCTCGCCGCTGGCCACATCGGCCTTGCGCAGCGCGTCCAGCAGGCTGGTCTTGCCGTGGTCGACGTGACCCATGACCGTGACCACCGGGGGCCGCGACTCCAGGTGATCGTCGATGTCCTCGGCGCCGATGAAGCCCTCTTCGACGTCGGCTTCCGACACGCGGCGCACAGTGTGACCAAACTCGGTCGCCACCAGCTCGGCGGTGTCATTGTCGATGACGTCGTTGATCTTCAGCATCACGCCCTGACGCATCAGGAACTTGATGATCTCGACGCCGCGCACGGCCATCCGGTTGGATAGCTCCTGCACGGTGATGACGTCGGGGATGACGACTTCGCGGGCGACCTTGACGACCTCGGCGGGACCGCCGCGGCGCTTTTCCTTTTCACGCTCGCGGGCCCGGCGAACCGAGGCCAGCGAACGCATGCGGTCGGCGGAGTCTCCGTCGCCGGCCACGGTCTGGATGGTCAGGCGGCCTTCGCGGCGCACCGGAGCACCCTTGGCGCGCGACACGGCCTTGCCGGGGGCGGCGGCCTTGCGGCGATCGTCCTCGTCATCGGGCCTGCGGCTGACTTCGCCGCCGGGACGCGGGGCCGAGCGCATGGCGCGCTGGACTTCCGGGGTCGCCGGAGCGGCGGCCGGAGCGCCGGGGCGCGGACCGCGCGGCGGACCACCGGGGCCTGGACGGGCACCGGGAGCCGGACGCGGCGCAAGCGCCGAATAGCGGACGGTCTGGGTGGGGCGGTCGCCCTGATTGCGGTCGCCTTGCGGACGATCACCCTGGGGCCGATCGCCCTGGGGACGGTCGCCTTGCGGGCGGTCGTTGCGGAAGCCGCCCTCGGGACGGGGACCGCGCGGCGGACCACCGGCACCTTCCGGACGCGGGGCGCGCTGATTGTAGGGGCCGTCCTGGCGCGGAGCGCGCTGGTTGAACGGACGGTCAGGCTGCGGACGATCACCTTGTGGACGTTCGCCCTGGGGCGGACGCTCGCCGGCCGGCGGCCGATAGGTGGTGGTCGACGAGCGATCATCGCGACGGTCGCGGCTGGGCTCGTAGGTCCGGGTCTGGTTGCCCGGCGCAGGACGCGGACCGTCCTGACGCGGCGCTTCGGCGCGCGGCGCGACGGGCGCAGCGGCGACGGGCGGAGCCACGGGGGCCGGGGGCGCGACGGGCGCTTGCGGCGCAGGCGCAGCCGCCACGGGGGCGACAGGCGTCGGTGCGACCGGCACCTGAGCCACCGGCGCGACGGGCGCAGGGGTTTGAGCGGGCGGAGGCTCGGCAGCGGCCTTTGCGGCAGCCGCAGCATTTGCGGCAGCGGCAGCCTTGGCGGCGGCTTCGCGGGCGGCAGCCTCAGCCGCGCGAGCGGCGGCCTCGGCGGCGGCGGCGCGATCCGCAGCCTGGCGGCCTTGGGTTTCGCGAGCGGCCTCGATGGCGCGCTGACGCGCACGCATCTCGTCCTGCGACAGGCCGCCGGCGGAACCGCCACCACCCGAGCCCTGGGAAGGGCGCGGATCGTTGCTGTAACGGCGCTCGGCCGAAGACGGCGCCGCCATATTGCCCGAAGGCGCCGCGTGGGGGCGTGTCCGCTTGGTTTCGACCACTACCGTCTTGGTGCGACCGTGGCTGAAGCTTTGCTTCACCACGCCGGCGCTCACCGAGCCCTGGCGGGGCTTCAGTGTGATGGGCGCGCGCCCACCTGGGGTGCCGGGCCGACCGTTATCGTTCTCGTCGCTCATGCGCTCGCTTGTACTTCCGCCAGGCGATGCCCGGCCAAAAACCGTTCGTCCATGTGAGAAAGGGGCCTGGACGTACTGTCACGAAGACAGCGCGTTTCCCGACCCTTCACTCACGGGCCCGACCCGAAGGTCGCGCTCCACCTCAAAGATTCTAGAGCCTTGCGATCAGACCGGCCAAACCGGTTCAATCGAAAGACCCTAGCGCTCCGCGCGCCAACTCGCCGACCAGGTCGGAGGGAAGAGCGGGCGAAAGCCTGATAACCGCTCGACGTCCAAAGTCCAGCGATCAGTGCCGCGACCGGCAAGAAGCGCCGTGTGTATCACATTCTCCCCGCCCAAGGCCAAACCCAATTCGTCGGAAGTGAACATCCCGAAGATTCTTGGTGTGTTCGGGGCCTTGTAGACAGCGGTAAGCATCTTTCGGCGACCGTCGTCGGCGCCGTCCGACGCCTCGATCAACCAGGCGGTCTTGCCGGAATTGAGCGCGGCGACCACTTTCTCAAAGCCCGAGATAATGCTTCCCGACCGCCGTGCAAGGCCCAGGCCGTCCAGGACCCGCCTGACGAGCAAGGTCTCGACCTGGTCGGCAAGGTCGCCGGGGGCCGTCAGCTTGGTCTTGGCCGAGCGTGAAAACAGGCCCTTCTTGGCCGCTGTCGTGATCGAGTCCCGGTCGGCACCGACCCAGATGCCGCGCCCCGGCAGCTTGCGCGCCAGGTCTGGAACCACGATCCCGCCCGGGCCCTCGACGAAGCGGATCAGCCGCGCCTCGTCGGTCGCTTCGCCCAGCACCACGTCCTTGCGTCGGCGCGAAGCCTCGGCATGGGTTTTGGGCGCATTGGGGTCGATGGGCAGATCGACGGGAACGTCGACCCCATCAGCGGGTGTATCGAGGGGCTCTTGGTTCATGAGGCTCTGAAAGACCTCGGCCCTCCCGGAATGCCGGAAGGGCCGAAGCGTCTCTTAGTCCTGCGTCTCTTCGGCCGGTTGGGCCGGCGTTTCGGCGTCAGGCTCGGCTTCGGCATCCGCCTCGGCTTCACCCTCGACAAATTCGGCCTCTTCCTCGACCTCTTCGTATTCCGGTTCCGGCGGGGCCTCGACCCAGCCCATGACGATCCGGGCGCGCATGATCAGCGCTTCGGCGTCTTCGGGCGACAGGTTGAAGCTTTCCAGGATGCCCGGCTCGCGAACGCGGGCACCGTCCTTGGTTTCAAACCAGCCGCGCATGTCGTCAGGCACCAGACCGGCCAGATCCTCGACGGTCTTCACATCGCCTTCGCCCAGGGCGACAGCCATGGCCAGGGTGACGCCTTCGATCTCGAGCACGCTGTCCTCGACGCCCAGTTCGACGCGCTTGGCGTCCAGGGCGGCGGCTTCCTTGTCGAGGAATTCGCGGGCGCGGGCCTGCAGTTCCTCGGCGGTCTCGTCGTCGAAGCCCTCGATGGCCGCGATCTCGTGCGGCTCGACATAGGCCACGTCTTCCACGGCGGCGAAGCCTTCGGTGACCAGCAGCTGGGCGATGACCTCGTCCACGTCCAGGGCTTCCTGGAACAGGGCCGTGGTCTCGGTGAACTGCTTCTGACGGCGCTCGCTCTCCTGGCTTTCCGTCATGATGTCGATCTGCCAGCCGGTCAGCTGGGAAGCCAGGCGGACGTTCTGGCCGCGACGGCCGATGGCCAGCGACAGCTGCTCATCGGGCACCACGACTTCGACGCGCTCGTCTTCCTCGTCCATGACGACTTTGGAGACCTCGGCCGGGGCCAGGGCGTTGACGATGAAGGTCGCCTCGTCCTCGGACCACTGGATGATGTCGATCTTTTCGCCCTGCAGTTCGGCCACCACCGCCTGCACGCGCGAGCCGCGCATGCCGACGCAGGCGCCGACGGGGTCGATGCTGCCGTCATTGGAGATCACGGCCATCTTGGCGCGCGAGCCCGGGTCGCGCGCCACGGCGCGGATCTCGATGACGCCGTCATAGACTTCCGGCACTTCCTGCGCGAACAGCTTGGCCATGAAGCCGCCGTGGGCGCGCGACAGCATGATCTGCGGGCCCTTGGTCTCGCGACGCACGTCGTAGATATAGGCGCGGATGCGGTCGCCGACGTTGAAGTTCTCGCGCGGGATCGACTGGTCGCGGCGCATGATGCCTTCGCCACGGCCCAGGTCGACGATGACATTGCCGTATTCGACGCGCTTGACGCTGCCGTTGATGATCTCGCCGGCGCGATCCTTGTACTCGTCGTACTGGCGCTCGCGCTCGGCTTCGCGAACCTTGTGCATGACGACCTGACGGGCCATCTGGGTCTGGACGCGGCCGATCTCGAACGGCGGCAGGTCTTCTTCATAGACCTTGCCGATCTCGGCGTCGCGCCAGGTGCGCTTGGCGATCGACAGCTGGACCTGGCCGATTTCGCCTTCGATCTCCTGGTCGTCGCCGACCACGGTGATGATGCGCTTTTGCGAGGTCTCACCGGTCTTGGGGTCGATCTTCACCCGGATGTCGTGCTCGGCGCCGTAACGGGCGCGAGCCGCCTTCTGCAGGGCGTCCTCGATCGCCTCGATGACGACTTCCTTCTCGATGCCTTTTTCGCGCGCGACCGCATCAGCGATCTGCAGCAGCTCGAGCCGGTTGGCTGAAATGCCGATGGCCATGGTCAGTCCTCTTCACTTTCGGACAGGTCAAAATCTTCGTCTTCGGCGTCGTCGCCGAAATCGTCTTCGTCTTGGTCAGCGCCTTCGCCGTCCGCCGCAACCCGGGCGGCGCGCTGGTCGGCACCGCGCTTCATCAGGGCGTCGGTCAGGACCAGCTTGGCCTCGACCAGCCACTCGAACGGGAAATAGACGGTGGTGTCGTCCTCGCCCTCAAGGTTGAGGCCCACCTGGCCATCCTCAACGCCGGCCAGCTCGCCCTTGAACCGCTTGCGGCCCTCGGCCACGCGGTCCAGTTCGATGCGGACCTCAAGGCCGGCATAGGTGTCGAAGTCCTTCAGGCGGGTCAGCGGACGGTCGACGCCGGGGCTGGAGACCTCCAGCGTATATTCGCCGGTGATCGGGTCGGCTGCATCCATCACTTCGGAGATCGCACGCGACAGCTTGGCGCAATCCTCGACGTTCATGTCGCCGCCGGTCCCGTCCTCGAGGAGGGGACGTTCACCCATGATCTGAAGACGCCGCGTCTCGGCCCCGCCCATCAGGCGCAGGCGGACGATCTCGTACCCCACGGATTGCGCCACGGGATCGAGCAGCTCGATCAGATCCTTGTCTTCCTGCGTCTTGCCGCGCACGGGCTGTTCTCTACTCGAAACTGGGGGCCATCGGGCGCGGGCGCCAAACAGCCAAAGAAAAAGCGGCAGCCTTTCGGGCCGCCGCTCGAAAGCGCTAGCAGCGCTGACGGACGATGTGAGGGCTTTATAGCGCGATGTTCGGGCCGGTGGAAGCCCCCCTCAGGGGGGCTGTGGACCGAGGCGATCAAGTACCAAGCGCGACCTTAGTGACGCTCATGAAAAGTTCGTTGGCGCTATTAGTCGAACCCTGTGCGCCTCGCCGCACTGCCTCATCGCGATGTTCCTTGAGATTGGACCCTGCGAAGATAAAGAATGGAGTCTTGTCGCCATTCTTGCGAACCGCCTCCAGTAAGACATAACCTTCGGTCGGCCCCTCCTTTCGGCCCATGTCAGATATAATCGCTGAATAGCTGTTCGAGCCCAACAATTCCAAAGCCTGGTTGGTGTTGAGTGCCAGAACAACCTCGATATCGACGGCATGAAATGCGTCGATGACATGTTTGTTGTTTTCAGGCCGGTCATCTACCCAAAGTACACATTGAGTCTTCGCTCGGCGTGAATTTCGGATCGCTTCTACGCTATTGACGGCCTGCTCAATGTTCACTTGAAGATTGGCGCCCGCTCCATCACGCTGCGATGACGCTACAGCGAGTGATGCCGCCGCTTTAGCCAGTTGCCGCATCTGAATGTAGTTCTGCTCATCCTTATAGTCACTCGGACCATAGAGGTTGTCTGGATATTTGACGACGAGAAAGCCGAAAAGGCAGAGTACAATGACTGGAAAAATTACCGCAAAGTAGATTAGCGGGATGCGCTCATAGAAAGAGAGGCCCGAACTCAAGCCTGTCAATAAACATGCGAAGCCATAAATTAGTACGATGAATAGGGCGATGATGCCGAGCGGCGTTCTGGAAAGCGGCACCGCTGTCGCGGCAAACCCCTTAAAGTCGTTCGACATCCACAATCCCCCGTTTGAGTTGCAACTTGCCGAGGCGCTAGCGCTGGGTCAATGCGAAGCCGCCTCTTTCGCACCGCAACAATTGTGGCCTATACAGACGCCCGCGCAGGGCCGCCTCCTCGGGCCTCTCCTCAAGAAGAGTCACAATGGACCTCTCAAAGATCGCCACGGGCGTGAACCCGCCTTACGACCTTAATGCCATCATCGAAATCCCGCAGGGCGGCGAGCCGGTGAAGTACGAGATCGACAAGGAAAGCGGGGCCCTGATGGTCGACCGCTTCCTGCATACCGCGATGTTCTATCCGGCCAATTACGGCTTCATTCCCCACACCCTGGCTGACGACGGCGACCCCGCCGACATCATGGTGGTGGGCCCCACCCCGGTGGTGCCGGGCGCGATCATCCGCTGCCGTCCGATCGGGACGCTGATGATGGTCGATGAAGCCGGTTCGGACGAAAAGATCCTGGCCGTGCCGGTCGACAAGCTGCACCCCTTCTATACGGGTGTGAACAGCTGGCGTGACCTGCCGGTGATCCTCACCGAGCAGATCGCCCACTTCTTCCAGCACTACAAGGATCTGGAAAAGGGCAAGTCGACCAAGATCACCGGCTGGGCCGATCTGGAAGAAACCGCCGAGATCATCCGTACGGCGATCAAGCGCCACGACGAAAGCTACTGAGACAGCCTGGCGGCTTCCCTCTCCGCGCCGGAGCGGGAAGCCGTTACAGAAACTGTCCGGCGATCAGCAGGGCCACCATCACCGCGTCGATCACGACCGTGATGCCGGAGAAGCCCTTGATGAAGCGCCCGCCCTTGGCGAGCAGCGAGCCCATATAGAAGACCTTGCTGATCACGGCCGCACCGACCGCCAGGTCGCGGGTCTCGGGATGGAAGGCCGACCAGATCAGCATGCCGCCGGTCAGGCCGATCAGCAGGCCCCAGCCGCGCACGATCACATCCGCCAGCGGACCCTCGAGGGTCTCGCCATAGGTCGAGCGCATCGAGCGGCCCGGCGCGATCACGAACTGCAGCATGGTCAGGGTCAGCAGGCCGCTGACCGTCAGGACGATGTGGAAGTTACCTGCAAGCCAAGCCATTGAAGCCCCCCATGGCCCGTCATGTCGCGGGCCCGGGACAGGCCTACAGGGCTTCAGGCCCTGACGAAATCCAGAAACACCGGCGCGCAGTCGCCCAGCTTCTTTTCCTCGTAGCGCGTGGTCACGTGGTCGGCCGGCGGGGCGTTGCGGTCGGCGGTCTCGCTTTCGAACCGGAAGGCCGGATCGGCCAGCACCCGCTCGATCGTCCATTCGGCATAGTCGGCCCAGTCGGTGGCGAAGCGCAGGCGGCCGGCGGGCTTCAGAACGCGCGCCAGCTCAGTAACCACCGCCGGCTGGATCAGGCGGCGCTTGTTGTGCCGGGCCTTGTGCCAGGGGTCGGGGAACATGATGAACACCCGGCTCAGGCAGGCGTCGGGCAGCCACGACAGCACGTCGCGGGCATCGCCCTCGTGGATGCGGACGTTCTTCAGGCCCTGTTCTTCGATGTGACGCACCGCGCTGGCCACGCCGTTGACGAAGGGCTCGGCCCCGAGGATCAGGGCATGGGGATGGCGACCGGCCTGGGTGGCCATGTGCTCGCCGCCGCCAAAGCCGATCTCCAGCCATACCTCGGTGGCCTCGGCCATCAGGTCTATAGGCTGGAACGGGGCGGTCGGGATCGAGATTTCAGGGAGCAGGGTGTCGAGCAGGGCCTGCTGGCGCGGCTTCACCGGGCGCGCCTTGATGCGGCCGAACGAGCGCAGCGGCCCGTGGGGGATGGGGGCGTTGGTCATGGGGCGGCTCTTAGCGCCGAAATCAGCGAAAGCGAAGGGTCAGTCCGCTACCACGGCATGCTCACTCACCCGATCGTCGGGACCGAACTTGATGACAAGCCAATTGAAATCGATGCCTTGCGGGCCCAGCACATAGACTAGGTCGTTCTGCGACCATTTGTCTGTTCGCTCTGCCGGGCCGAGCAATCCGAGCACATCGGCGCGGGTCATGCCCACTAGCGGATGGTGCTGGAGCAAATCCTTGACCATTCGCATCCGTGTTTGGGTCGCATCGACGTCGGCAGCTATCCAAGCCGCACGGTCAAAGGACTGACGCTGAAACCCATCGCAGCCGCTCAACGAAAGACTGGCCGCCACAAGGGCGGCCAGTAGAATTCGATAGCGGGCGTTAGCCAAGCTTACGCCAGGCCCTTCAGCTCATCGACCAGGTCGGTCTTTTCCCACGAGAAGCCGCCCTCGTTGTCGGGCGTGCGGCCAAAGTGGCCGTAGGCGGCGGTGCGGGCGTAGATCGGGCGGTTCAGCTGCAGGTGCTGGCGGATGCCGCGCGGGGTTGCGCCGCCGATCAGGGTGGGCAGCAGCTTTTCCAGCACGGCCGGATCAACCTTTCCCGTGCCATGCAGGTCGACGTGGAACGACACCGGCTGGGCGACGCCGATGGCATAGGCGATCTGGATGGTGCAGCGGTCGGCCAGGCCGGCGGCGACGACGTTCTTGGCCAGGTAGCGGCAGGCATAGGCGGCCGAGCGGTCGACCTTGGTCGGATCCTTGCCCGAGAAGGCCCCGCCGCCGTGCGGAGCTGCGCCGCCGTAGGTGTCGACGATGATCTTGCGGCCGGTGACACCGGCGTCGCCGTCAGGGCCGCCGATCTCGAAGCGCCCGGTCGGATTGACCAGCCACTGGGTCTTCTTGGTGATCAGCTCTTCGGGGAAGATCGGCAGGATGTGCGGACGGATCAGGTCCAGCACGCGCTTGGAGGTCGCCGACTTGCCGTCAATGTTTTTCTTGTGCTGGTGCGACACCACGATGGAAACGACGCGCACTGGCTTGCCGCTGCCGTCATACTCGAGGGTCACCTGGCTCTTGGCGTCGGGCTCCAGAGCCGACAACTCGCCGCTGTGACGCAGCGCCGCCAGACGGCTGAGGATGTTGTGGCTGTACTGCAGGGTGGCAGGCATCAGCTCCGGGGTTTCGGTGCTGGCATAGCCAAACATGATGCCCTGGTCGCCGGCGCCTTCGTCCTTGCTGTCGCTGGCGTCAACGCCCTGGGCGATGTGGGCCGACTGACCGTGCAGATAGTTGGCGAACTTCGCCTTCTCCCAGTGGAAGCCCTTCTGCTCATAGCCGATGTCCTTGATCGCGGCCCGCACCTTGGGCTCCAGCGACTTCAGGATATCCTTGGTCAGTTGCTTGTTGGCGGCCTTGTCGCCATCGGGCTTGCCGGCCCGCACTTCGCCGGCCAGCACGATGCGATTGGTGGTGACCAGGGTCTCGCAGGCGACGCGGGCTTCGGGATCGACGCTCAGGAAGGCGTCGACCACCGTGTCGCTGATCCGGTCGGCGACCTTGTCCGGATGACCTTCGGAGACGCTTTCGCTGGTGAAAATGTAAGACGAACGGCTCAAGGGACAACTCCGGCCAAAAAAATCGCCCGGATGAACGATAGGCCCACCCAGAGTCCGAGCAGCATATAAAGATATGTTTATGTCGGCAAGCGGCGCGAGGCCGCAGGCTCAGCCTTCGGTCTCGGCCACTTCCTCGTCCGCCATCGAGCGCACCAGGTCCAGGATGCGACGACGCACCTTGGTCTTGGCGATCCTGGGGAACAGGCTGGCCAGTTCCAGGCCTTCCGGGGTCATCAGGAAGTCGTGGACGAACTGCTCCGAACCGGTCTCGGCCATGCCGTCGGCATCGGTCGGATCGGCCAGGCCCTCGAAGAAATAGGACACCGAGGACTGCAGGCTGCGGGCGATCTCGTACAGCTTGCTGGCGCTGACCCGGTTGGCTCCGCGCTCATACTTCTGCACCTGCTGGAAGGTCAGGCCCAGATCGTCGGCCAACCGTTCCTGGCTGACGCCCAGAATCTTGCGTCGCATTCGGATCCGAGCGCCGACGTGCAGGTCGATCGGATTGGGGTGGCGGTCGGTGTCGATGGGAGCGCTCATGCCTACGCTTGATAGCTGAAATTGCGGTTTTAATTTATCCTGTGTCTAACAAATCGGTAATAATTAAAAGCCCTTACCCGCTGCCGGGCGAACAAGAACGGACGCAGACAGCAGAATCAGCAACCAGAAGGGGCCATCGCCGAGGCGCGAAAAGGGTGTAGAATTGCTCAAATTGGGTAGGTCGCCATCAATGACCCCGGTTACCCCCAGATCCAGGCGCGCTCCGGGCACGATTTTTCCCTGACCATTGATAAGCGCTGAAACCCCCGTCGGGGTGGCGCGAATAATCGGAATTCCGGTCTCGATGGCCCGATAGCTGGCCAGATTTAAATGCTGGAGCGGTCCTGAGGTGACACCGAACCAGGCGTCATTCGACACATTGACGATCGCCCGCACGCCCGGGGCCGGGCGGGCCAGGCCCGGAAACAGGCTTTCGTAGCAGATCAGCGGCTGGATTGTCAGGCCGGGGCCGATCTTCAGCGGCGCCGGGCGCGGTCCGGTAGCGAAGCCGTCGCCCAGATGGGCCAGGCTCTTGACGCCGATTCTGGTCAGAAGGGCGTCCATCGGCAGATACTCGCCGAACGGCACCAGCCGGTGCTTGTCATAGATCCCGACGACCTCGAGGTCGTCAGCGCTGCGCCGCAGGGCGATCAGGCTGTTGTAATAGACCGGCTTGTCCGGGGTGCCGTCATAGCGATAGCCGCCGATCAGCAGCAGCTGACCCGGCTTTAGGGCCTCAATGATGGCCTGACGCACCCAGGTGCCAGGGGCCAGATAGTCGTTGATGGCGGCTGGCAGGGCGCCTTCGGGCCAGACCACGAGGTCGGCAGGCTTACCGGCATAGGGCCGTGCGGTCAGGGACGTATAGGCCTGGACGATCTGGGCGAAGCGGCCCTCATCCCACTTGGCCTCCTGCTTGATGTCGGCCTGAACGATGCGGACGCTGACCGGCGGAGCCTTGGGCATGGGCCGGTTCGGGACAAGGCCGTTCAGATAGAGGGCCGCCAGCAGGGCCGCTGCCGCTGCAATGGCCTTTCGACCGGCCAGGCCCTCGCGCCAGACGGCGGGCGCGGCGGCGATGGCCAGGGTGATCCAGGTCAGGCCATAGGCCCCGACCAGGGCGGCGGCCTGTGAGGGTGCCGAGCCGGCCTTCCAGGTTTCGCCCGGCAGGTTCCACGGAAAGCCGGTCAGCACATGGCCGCGCAGCCATTCCATCAGGGCCAGGGTCCCGGCGAACACCAGCACCCGTCGCACGCCGGCGGGGCGCAGCAGCCGATAGAGCAGGGCGGCGACGCCCCAGAACAGGGCCAGCCCCCCGGCCATGGCGGCGACGGCGAACGGCGCCATCCAGCCCTGGTTGGCGGCGTCGACCAGGAAGGCTTCGGCGATCCACCAGGTGCCCAGACCGAAATAGGCCAGGCCCGCCAGCCAGCCCCGGAAAAAGGCCGAGCGCAGGGGGCGGGGGCCGTCGACGGCGTCCAGCAGACCCAGCAGCAGGGCATAGCCCAGCAGGCCAGGCAGGATCCCGAACGGCGGATGGGCCAGGGCGGCGGCGAGGCCAGCCAGCAAGGCCAGGCCGCGCGCCGGCCAGGGCGACTTGAACGCCAGCGTCACGAGACGGTGGCTTCGGTCCGGGCGGCGGCGGGGCGAACCCGTATGCGGCGCACCCGACGCGGATCGGCCTCGACCACCTCCAGGTCGAAACCATCGGGATGGGCGATCACCTCGCCGCGCTGGGGCACCCGGCCGGCCAGGGCCACGACCAGGCCGGCGACGGTGTCGATGTCTTCTTCCATGTCGGGCGGGGCCAGTTCCTGGCCGAGCGCCGCTTCCAGCTCTTCCAGTGGCGCGCGGGCGTCGGCCTCGAATACCCCGCCGGGGCGGGCGACAATGCCGGCGACGGTGGCGTCGTCGTGCTCGTCGTCGATTTCGCCGACCACGGCCTCGATCAGGTCTTCCATGGTCACCAGCCCGTCGGTGCCGCCGAACTCGTCGATGACCAGGGCCAGGTGGATGCGGCTGGTGCGCATGCGCAGCAGCAGGTCGGCGGCCCGCATTGAGGCCGGCACATAAAGGGCCTCGCGCCGCAGTTTCTGCAAAACCAGGTCGGTCGGCGCCGGGCGTTTGTCGTCAGAGGCCAGCAGACGGAACACGTCCTTGACGTGGATCACGCCCACCGGGTCGTCCAGCGTCTCGCGATAGATCGGCATCCGTGAATGCTCGGCCTCGGTGAACTGGGCGATCAGGGCTTCAAAGGGCGTTGAGACCTCGACCGAGACGATATCGGCCCGGGGGGTCATGACGTCGGCCACCCGCAGGGTCTTGAAGGCCTCGGCCTGGTCGACGATGTCGACGGCGCCGTCTTCGACGGGCTCGGACGGGCGGAGCGTCTGGCCTGGCGGGGTCAGCCGCTTGCGCATCCTGCGAAAGAACGCCCGCACGCCCCGGCTGTGTCGCGCGGGAACGGCGGGCTGTTGACTAGAGTCGTCGCTGGGCATCGCCTTGGATCAGTGTCCCTGTCTAAACGCTCTTGTGAACGTTTCGACAATTAGAGTTAGAGCGTGACAGGCGCCGAAACCGGCATCCACTTTCGGCTGTCACGCTCGGTCGCCGGCATAGGGGTCGGGCACGTCCAGGGTGGCCAGGATCTCGCGTTCCAGGGCCTCCATGGACTCAGCCTCTTCGTCGCCTTCGTGATCGTATCCTAGGAGATGCAGCACCCCATGCGCCACCAGATGTTGCAGGTGGTGGGCCAGAGACTTGCCCTGCTCGATCGCTTCGCGCTGGCAGACCCCGAACGCCAGGGCGATGTCGCCGATCTGACCTTCCGGGTTAGGGGGCGAGGGAAACGACAGGACGTTGGTGGCGTAGTCCTTCTGGCGAAAGTCGCGGTTCAGGGCCTGAACGCTGTCGTCGTCGGCCAGCAGGATGACGATCCCCTGGCCTTCGATGTCCTGATGGGCGTCCAGAACGGCCTGGGCGGCGCGCCAGACCAGGGCTTCGGCTTCGGGCTCGGCCTTGATCCAGGCTTCGTCCTCGATCTCGATATCGACAGTGATGGTCATCGTGTGCTCGCCTGCAGGGCGTCGGCGTCATAGGCCCGGACAATGCGTTCGACCAGCGGGTGACGCACCACGTCGGCGGCGGTGAAGCGCGAGACCGAAACCCCCTCGACCCCTTCCAGGATCGACACGGCGTGGGCCAGGCCCGAGTCGCGGGGATTGAGCAGGTCGATCTGGGTCGGATCCCCCGTCACCACCATGCGCGATCCCTCGCCCAGACGGGTCAGGACCATCTTCATCTGCAGGCGCGAACAGTTCTGGGCCTCGTCGACGATGACGAAGGCGTGGGCCAGGGTGCGGCCGCGCATGAAGGCGATGGGCGCGACCTCGATCTCGAGCTTTTCCCGACGACGACGCAGCTGGTCGGCGCCCATGATGTCGGTCAGGGCCTCCCAGACCGGAGCCATATAGGGGTCGACCTTCTCGTTGAGGTCGCCCGGAAGAAATCCGAGCTTCTCGCCGGCCTCGACGGCGGGGCGGGTGACGATCAGGCGGTCGACCTCGCCGCGCAGCAGCATGCCGGCGCCGTGGGCGACGGCCAGGAAGGTCTTGCCGGTGCCGGCCGGGCCCAGACCAAACGACAGCGGATGGCTGCCCATGGCCTCCATATAGCGGGCCTGGCCCTTGGTCTTGGGCGAGATGGCGCCCTTGCGAACGGTGCGGGCCGAGGCCACGCCGCCGGTGCTTTGGGCTTCACCGACAGCAATGCGAACATCAGCCTCGACCACTTCCTCGCCGGCGTCGGCGCGGATGGCGAGGTCGCGCAGGGCCCGCTTGGCACCCGTGCGACCCTTGACGTCGCCGGTGATGGTGACACCGCCGCCCGGAGTCTCGATCAGAACCTTGAAGGCGTCCTCGATCAGGGCGGCGTGACGGCCATTGGGGCCGGAGACGGCGTGAACGGCGTCGTCCGACAGCGGCATGAACTCAGGGGTGCGGCTCAAGCGGTTTCCAGAACTGAAGAGGTTTCCAGCACGCCGCCCAGGCTCATCTTGGCGGCGGAGTCGATACGAACCGGAACGATGGTTCCGATCAGGCTTTCCGCGCCTTCGGCGTGGACCGCCTGTAGATAGGGACTGCGGCCGACGATCTGACCGGCATGGCGACCGGCCTTTTCAAACAGCACCGGCAGGGTCTTGCCCACCTGGCCGGCGTTGAAGGCCTTCTGCTGCTGATCCAGCAGCTGGTTCAGACGCTCCAGCCGCTCGGCCTTCACCGCCTCGTCGACCTGTCCGGTCATGGCCGAGGCCGGCGTGCCGGGGCGACGCGAGTATTTGAACGAGAAGGCCGAGGCGAAACCGACCTCGCGGACCAGTTCCAGGGTCTTTTCGAAATCGCCGTCACGCTCGCCGGGGAAGCCGACGATGAAATCTCCGCTCATGGCGATGTCGGGCCGCGCCGCGCGGATCTTCTCGATCAGCTTCACATAGCTTTCGGCCGTGTGGTCGCGGTTCATGGCTTTCAGGATCTTGTCGCTGCCGGCCTGCACCGGCAGGTGCAGATAGGGCATCAGCTCGGGCAGCTCGCCATGGGCCTCGATCAGGTCATCGCCCATGTCGCGCGGGTGGCTGGTGGTGTAGCGGATGCGATCCAGGCCATCGATCTTCGCCAGCTGGCGAACCAGCTTGGCCAGGGTCGAGCCGTCGCCGTCATAGGCGTTGACGTTCTGGCCCAGCAGGGTGACCTCGCGCACGCCCTGGGCGGCCAGGCGCCGGGCCTCTTCGAGGATATCGTTCACCGGCCGTGACCACTCGCCGCCGCGCGTATAGGGCACCACGCAGAAGGTGCAGAACTTGTCGCAGCCCTCCTGCACGGTCAGGAAGGCGGTGACGCCGTTGACCTGGCGCTCGGCCGGCAGGGCGTCGAACTTCTCGTCGGCGGCAAAGCTGGTCGACAGCCGCTCGCCGGTGGCCCGGTGGGCGCGGGCGATCAGCTCGGGCAGCTGGTGATAGGATTGCGGACCAACGACCAGATCCACCGCCTTCTGGCGATGCATGATCTCCTTGCCCTCGGCCTGGGCCACGCAGCCGGCCACGGCGATGGTCATACGACCCCCGCCATCGGCCGCCTTGCGGTCCTTCATCAGCTTGATCTGGCCCAGTTCCGAATAGACCTTTTCGGTGGCCTTCTCGCGGATATGGCAGGTGTTGAGCACCACCAGATCGGCCCCCTCGGGGTCACTGACCACGCCATAGCCCAGCGGACGCAGGACATCGGCCATGCGTTCGCTGTCATAGACGTTCATCTGACAGCCGTAGGTCTTGATATAGAGGCGCTTTTGCGGGGTCTCGCTCATGGGCGAGGTTATGAGGGCGAGCGGGCCCGGGCGCAAGATCAGCGCGGAAATCCTCCCCCTGGCGGGGGAGGTGTCGGCGAAGCCGACGGAGGGGGAAGTGCTGCTGCCTCGGTGCGGTCTTCCCCCACCGGCCTCCGGCCGCCTCCCCCTTCAGGGGGAGGATCTTGGGCGATCACTCCTCGATCGGAACCCCGTAAAGCTCCAGCCGGTGGTCGATCAGCTTGTAGCCCAGCCGCTGGGCGATGGCGTTCTGCAGGGCTTCGATCTCTTCGTCCACGAACTCGACGACCTTGCCGGTCTTCATGTCGATCAGGTGGTCGTGGTGATGGTCGGGGGTTTCTTCATAGCGCGAGCGGCCGTCGCGGAAGTCGTGACGCTCGATGATGCCGCTCTCTTCGAACAGGCGCACGGTCCGGTAAACCGTCGCGATCGAGATGTGCGGGTCAACCGAGTGGGCGCGGCGGTGCAGCTCTTCCACATCGGGGTGGTCGTCGGCGGCCGACAGCACGCGGGCGATGACCCGACGCTGGTCGGTCATTCGCATCCCTTTATCGATGCAGGCTTTTTCAAGTCGATCCAAGGCGGCGCCTCCGTCTGAGTCGATGGCAGGATAGGCGGTGAACCCTTAAGTGTTAAGCGCCCGCCGCATGACAAGCGCGTCCCTAGCGCCATCCGGATGGGGATAATAGCCCTTGCGCAGCCCCACCCGGGCAAAGCCCGTCGCCGCATAAAGGGCGATGGCGGCCGCGTTGTCGGCCGCGACCTCAAGGAACACTGCCTCGGCGCCGGTCTCGGTGGCGATGCCGGCCGCCATTTCGACCAGGGCCGCGCCCCAGCCACGACGGCGGGCCACCGGATCGACGGCGATCGTCAGGATCTCGGCCTCGCCGGCAATCGAGCGGCACAGGATGAAGCCCTTCTCGACGGCCGGCTCGCCCGCCTCGCCCAGCACCGCGAAGACGCCTGGTGATTTCAGAAGGTCTTCGAATTCGATCGCGCTCCACGGCCGGGGAAAGGCGCGGTCGTGCAGGTCGGCGAGGATGAAACAGGCCTCCAGGCCCACGGGGCGCAGGATCATGTTGCGGGCAGGGTGGCGTAGGGCGCGCGCAGATACAGCGGCCGGGGCGAATGGAAGGGCGCGGGCCGGGCAGCGGCCAGCCGGGCGATGGCGACGGGGTCGGGCGAGACCGGCGTCAGCAGCGTCGCGGCCGGAAACAGCTCGGCCAGCAGCGGCGCGCCGGAGCCGATCAGGGTCACGGCCTGACCGCCATGCAGCTCGGCCAGCCGGGCGGCCGCCGAGCCCAGGTCGAGGGCGTCGGGCGCCATCAGGGCCACGCCGCCGTCGAAGACCTGCAGATAGACCTGGCTCATCCGAGCATCGAGTACGGCGGCGACGAAGCCCCGTCCAGGAACGCCGGCCGCCAGGGCCTCCAGCGTATTGACCCCGACGCAGGGGATCGACAAGGCCGTGGCCAGGCCCTTGGCGAAGGCCAGTCCGACCCTCAGGCCGGTGAAGGAGCCGGGTCCCACCGTCACGGCGATCCGGGTCAGATCGGGGAATTTCACGCCGGCTTCGGCCGCGACCTCGCGGGCCAGCATGCCGATTCGCTCCTGGTGGCCACGGGTCATGGGCTCGCTGCGGACGGCCAGCACGTGCTCGCCGTCCAGTACGGCGACCGAACAGGCGCCCAGGCAGGTGTCTATGGACAGGATCATGGTCGCTGCGCGATCAGGCCGAGCCGACCGCCGCGCCCTCGGCGGGGCGCCAGGAAAAGCCGTTCAACTGGCCCTTGGCCTTCAGCGTCTCGACCGGCGGCAGGCCGCCCTTCGTCCAGCCCGGCACGCCGATCAGATAGCGGACATTGGGCGCCTCGGGACGAACGCAGGTCACGCCATTGACGTCGCGGCCTTCGCCGGCCCGGCAGTGGGCGAGGTCCAGATCCAGGGCCGACCACCTGGTCAGCAGGGTCTCGTCGCGGGGGCCGCGCACGTCGCCGCCCTCCAGCCTGATGACGCCCAGGCCGCCGTCTTCGCCCTTGGAGATTTCCAGCATCGGGGTCTGGTTCTGCTCGACGATCAGGACAGGCTGGGCCGGCCCGGGTCCGAAATGCAGGAAGGCGGTCTTGATCAGGGCCTTGGGGAACAGAGCCTTCAGGGTGGCCTCGTCAAACGCCATGGACGCGTTGATCGGACCCACGCCGTCGGCGCGAATCTGCAGCGGACCCTCGATATAGGGCGTCACGGCCATGGCGACTGAACCACTCTGGCCTGGCTGCACGGGTGGCGGCGCAGCTCCCGCCTCGGCGGCTTTCTTCTCCACCGGGCCGCAGGCGGCGAGCAGCAGGAACGGCAGGGCGATCAGAGCATGGCGCTGGGTCATGATGGGTTTCTAACACCCGTCTGCGGGTTTGGGCGACGCCATCGGCTCAAAAACCTCGCCTCCCGCCGCAGGCGCGCGCCGCCGGGAACACTGAGCGCTTGTCCCCACGGGCGCCGGGGCTTAAGTCCGCGCCCATGACTAAAGCCAAGATCTGCGGGCTGTCGACGCCGGAGACCGTGCGCGCCGCGCTGGACGGCGGCGCGGCCTATCTGGGCTTCGTCTTCTTCGAGAAGAGCCCCCGCAACCTGACGCCCGAGGCCGCCGCCCGTCTGGTCGCCCCCCTGCGCGGCCATGGCGCGGTCAAGACGGTGGCCGTGACGGTCGATCCCGACGACGTGCTGATTGACCGGCTGATGGCCACCATGAAGCCCGATCTCATCCAGGTACACGGCAAGGAAACCCCCGCCCGCGTGCGCCAGATCGCCGAGCGCTCCGGCACCGGGGTGATCAAGGCGTTCTCGGTCTCATCCGCTTCAGATGTCGACCAGGCCCGCGCCTTCGAGACCGTTGCCGAGCAGTTCCTGTTCGACGCGCGACCCGTTGAGGGCTCGGTTCTGCCCGGCGGCACCGGCGCGCGCTTCGACTGGACCCTGCTGGACGGCCGGCGCTTTGAGCGACCGCATTTCCTGGCCGGGGGGCTGGATCCCTGGAACGTGGCCGAGGCGGTAAAAGCCTCCGGCGCGCCCCTGCTGGACGTTTCCTCTGGCGTGGAACGCGGACCCGGCCTAAAGGACCCGGCTCTGATCTCGGCCTTTCTCGACGCCGTCAAACGCGCCTGAGCCCTTGGAAGTCCCTAGGAAGTCTCCGTGAACGCTCCTGCAAAGCCCAATGACTACTCGGCCTATCCCGACGCCAACGGCCGCTTCGGCGACTTCGGCGGCCGCTATGTGGCCGAGACCCTGATGCCTCTGGTGTTGGAACTGGGCGACGCCTATGCCGCCGCCAAGGCCGACCCGGACTTCCAGGCCCAGCTGACCAGCTACAACACCCACTATGCCGGCCGGCCCAGCCCGATGTATTTTGCCGAGCGGCTGACCGAGCATTTCGGCGGGGCCAAGATCTATTTCAAGCGCGATGAGCTGAACCACACCGGCTCGCATAAGATCAACAATGCCCTGGGCCAAATCCTGCTGGCCATGCGCATGGGCAAGACCCGGATCATCGCCGAGACCGGCGCCGGCCAGCACGGCGTGGCCACCGCCACCGTCTGCGCGCGTTTCGGCCTGCCTTGCGTCGTTTACATGGGCGCCACCGACGTCGAGCGTCAGAAGCCCAATGTGTTCCGCATGAACCTGCTGGGCGCGGAAGTCCGCCCGGTGACCTCGGGCACCGGCACCCTCAAGGACGCCATGAACGAGGCGATGCGCGACTGGGTGACCAACGTGCACGACACCTATTATCTGATCGGCACGGCGGCCGGCCCGCACCCCTATCCGGTGATGGTCCGCGATTTCCAGAGCGTGATCGGCATCGAGGCCCGCCAGCAGATCCTGGAGATGGAAGGCCGTCTTCCCGACGCGGTGGTCGCCTGCATCGGCGGCGGCTCCAATGCCATCGGCCTGTTCCATCCGTTCCTCAACGACGACAGCGTGCGCCTGATCGGCGTCGAGGCGGCCGGCCACGGCGTCTCCACCGACAAGCATGCCGCCTCCCTGACCGGTGGCCGCCCCGGCGTGCTGCACGGCAACCGCACTTACTTGCTGCAGGACGACGACGGCCAGATCATCGACGCCCACTCGATCTCGGCCGGGCTCGACTATCCCGGCATCGGTCCCGAGCACTCGTTCCTGCACGAGATCGGCCGCGCCGAATATGTCTCGACCACCGACGAGGAGGCCTTGGCGGCCTTCCAGCTGTGCTCGACGCTTGAAGGCATCATCCCGGCCCTCGAACCGGCCCACGCTTTGGCCCGGGTCGGCGAGATCGCCCAGCAGCTGGGCAAGGGCAAGATCGTGGTGATGAATCTCTGCGGTCGCGGCGACAAGGACATCTTCACGGTGGCCGAGGCCCTCGGGCGCAAGATCTAGGACTGAGACCAGCGTGACCAAAGACCGTATCGACCGTCGCTTTGCGGCGCTGAAGGCCGAGAACCGCGCCGGTTTCGTGACCTACATCATGGCCGGCGATCCTGATGCCGCCACGACGCTGTCCGTGCTCAAGGGCCTGCCGGGCTCCGGCGCCGACCTGATCGAGCTGGGCTTTCCCTTCTCCGATCCGATGGCTGAAGGGCCCACCATCCAGCGCGCCGCCCAGCGCGGCCTGCGCTCGGGCATGACCCTGCAGGGCACGCTGGATCTGGTCGCCGCCTTCCGCGAAGGCGACACCGACACCCCGGTCATCCTGATGGGCTATCTCAATCCGGTGCTGAACCGGGGTTTCGAGAGCTTCGCCGCCGCCGCCAACGCGGCCGGGGTCGATGGCCTGATCATCGTCGATTGCCCGCCGGAAGAGGCTGATCCGCTGTCGGACGCGCTGGAGGCCGAAGGCATCGCCCTGATCCGCCTGGCCGCCCCGACCACCGACGATGCCCGCCTGCCGATGGTGATCCGCCGGACCTCGGGCTTTGTCTATTACGTGTCGGTCGCCGGTGTGACCGGCGTCAAGTCGGCCGACGCGGCCGACGTCGCTCCGGCCGTCGAGCGCCTGCGCAAGGCCTCCGGCCTGCCGGTCGCCGTGGGCTTTGGCATCCGCACACCGGACCAGGCCGCAGCCGTGGCTCGCATCGCCGACGCCGCCGTGGTGGGCTCGGCGCTTGTCGATGAAATCGAATCGGCGGCCCAGTTGAACGAAAATGTGACCGAGAAGGTTCTTCTCAAGGCGTCAGAGCTGGCTAAGGCTGTGCGTTCTGCGCGCGTCGGGCACGAAGTGAGGCTTTAAGGCTATGGCTATGGCTGAACCCCAGGACCCGAAAAAGGGCGACAAATCAAAGGCCTCGGCTGAGGGCCGTCGCGGCGGGGGCTGGCTCTCGCGGATTGCGCCTGGTGTGCGCGGGGCTTTCGCCAAGCGCGAAACGCCTGAAAACCTCTGGGTCAAGTGCCCCGATACCGGCGAAATGATCTTCCGTTCCGACCTGGAAGCGGCCCTTTGGGTTACGCCGGCCGGTCGCCACATGCGGATCGGCCCCGAGGCCCGCTTCAAGTTCACCTTCGATGACGGTGCCTATGAAAGCCTGCCGACACCGGCGGTGCCCGAAGACCCGCTGCACTTCTCCGACGGCAAGCCCTACAAGGACCGCCTGATCGCGGCCCGCAAGGCCACCGGCGAGCCTGACGCCATGGCCATCGGCGTAGGCCTGGTCGGCGGTGCCCGCGCCGTGGTGCTGGTCCAGGACTTCGCCTTCATGGGCGGCTCGCTGGGCATGGCCGCCGGCGAAGGCTTCGTCGCCGCCGCCCGCGCCGCCCTGGAGCGCGAAATCCCGCTGGTGGTCTTTACCGCCGCCGGGGGCGCACGGATGCAGGAAGGGGCCCTGTCCCTGATGCAGATGGCCCGCACGACCCTGGCCATCAATGAACTGAAAGAGGCTGCCCTGCCTTACGTTGTGGTCCTCACCGACCCGACCACCGGCGGCGTCACGGCCTCCTACGCCATGCTGGGCGATGTTCACCTGGCCGAGCCGGGCGCCCTGATCGGTTTTGCCGGTCCCCGCGTCATCGAGCAGACCATCCGCGAGACCCTGCCGCCGGGCTTCCAACGCTCGGAATATCTGGTCGAAAAGGGCATGGTCGACCGGGTCACGCCGCGCAAGGACCTGCCCGCCGTTCTGGGCTCGATCCTGGGCACCCTGATGATGGGTCGTCGCAAGGCGGCTTAGTCCTGTTGGATCCTCCCCCGGAGGGGGAGGATCTTGAGCGCCTCGATGACCGATCACCTCCGCGTCCACGACGCCGCCCTGGCCCGCCTGCAGGCCCTGCATCCCAAGCTGATCGACCTGTCGCTGGAGCGCATGCTGCGGCTGTGCGCGGCGCTGGACAATCCGCAGGACCGCCTGCCCCCGGTGATCCACGTGGCCGGCACCAACGGCAAGGGCTCGACCGTGGCCTATCTGCGCGGCATGGCCGAGGCAGCGGGGCTGAAGGTGCATGTCTTCACCTCGCCGCATCTGGTGCGGTTTGCCGAACGCATCCGCCTGGCCGGGACCCTGATCACCGATGATCAGCTGGCCGAGGTGCTGGACCGGGTGGAGCGCGCCAATGCCGGCCTGCCGATCACCTTCTTCGAGATCACCACGGCCGCCGCGCTTGTGGCCTTTGCCGATGTGCCGGCCGACCTGTGCATCGTCGAGGTGGGCCTGGGCGGGGTGCTGGACGCCACCAATGTCGTCACGCCTGCCGTCAGCGTGATCGCCCCCGTCGACATCGACCATCGCGAGTTCCTGGGCGACACCCTGGCCGAGATCGCGGTCGAGAAGGCCGGGATCATCAAGCCCGGCGCGCCTGCCGTCTCGGCCCGTCAGCGGGAGGAGGCTGAAAGCGTCATCGAGACCGCCGCCGCCCTGGCCGGGGTGGAGCTGACCCTGATGGGGCGGGATTTCGACGCCTGGAACGAGCGCGGCCGCCTGCTGGTGCAGATGCAGGACCGCCTGCTGGATCTGCCCGCGCCGCCCCTGCCGGGCGACCACCAGTTCGCCAATGCGGGGCTGGCCGTGGCCGCCTTGTTGGCCTTCAACGACCCGCGCATCGACGAGACCGCCATGGCCTCCGGCATCGCCGGGACGGTCTGGCCGGCCCGCTTCCAGCGCCTGACCGCCGGGCCCCTGGCGGAGCAGGCCCGTGCGGCAGGCGCCGACCTGTGGCTGGACGGTGGCCACAATCCCCATGCCGGCGCGGCCGTGGCGCGGGCCCTGGGCGATCTGGCGGCGCGCGACGGTCGACCCGTCGCGCTGGTCTCGGGCCTGCTGGCCAACAAGGACGCCACGGGCTTCTTCCAGGCTTTCGCCCCCTTGAGGGCCCAGGTCTATGCGGTGACGTTCGAGGGCCACGCCGCCGCGCCCGCCGCCCAGACCGCCGCCGCCGCCGAGCTGGCTGGTTTGCGCGCCCATGCCTGCAACAGCCTTGCCGACGCCCTGGCCAAGGCCCTGGCCCAGACGCCGACACCGCATGTGCTGATCTGCGGCTCGCTGTATCTGGCCGGTGAGGTGCTGGCGATGAGCGAAGAGACCTGGCCGAGCTGACGCAAGAAAAGCAGGCGCGGGGCCCCGGTTCGGCGTAAGGCTGCGCTACGCCGATAGGGCGGCACGGCCCGCCGGACATCCCCGGCGCGCGCGCCCGTCCTGGCAGGAACCGTCGATGGCCAAGGGTCAGAAGAAGTCCAACAAGGAAGTGCGCAAGCCCAAGGCCGACAAGAAGGCGGCTCCGGTCTCGACCTCGCCGTTCATCGTCACGTCGGCCAAGAAGTAGGGCGCGGTTTGTGGCGTGCCCGCTGGTCGGGAACCCACAGCCCAGCTTGTCGTTATTGATCCGTGCGCGGGCTTTCGCCGGAGCGCGGTATCGATGTGCATGGGGCTTCAATGACTTTCCGGAATAGACAGTTTGGCCAGGCGGCGCTGATCGTGGCCCTGCTGGCGGCGGGCTCCTCCGCCTACGCCCAGAACCGTCCCGCCGATCCCAAGCCCAAGGATCCGCCTGAGGAAACCTCGCCCGGCTGGATGAGCGAGACCCGCAAGAAGGCCGTCGAGATCGGCAGCCAGCCGACCCGTGACGTCGGCATCACCCGACGCGACATTCCGCCGATCCTCGAAAAGGCGCACGACAATCCCTACAGCCTCAAGGGCCTGAAAACCTGCAAGCAGCTGGCCGCCGAGGTCACGGCCCTGAACGAGGTTCTGGGTCCCGACTACATCGTCGGCAACGAAGTCAAGGAAAGCCGGGCAGGGCGGCTCGCCGCCGCCGGCGGGCGCACCGTGGTCAACTCGATCATTCCGTTTCGCGGCCTGGTACGGGAAATCTCCGGCGCGGCGCCGGCCGAGCGCCGTCTGAACGCCGCCATTGATGCAGGCTATGCCCGCCGCGGCTTCATCCGCGGCGTCCATGTCAAGCAAGGCTGCCGCACCAAGTTCTGATCGGCGCCAACAGAAACGCCCGCCCCGCATCGGCGGGACGGGCGCTTTTTGATCTGACGATCAGGCCTGACGTCAGGCGGGCTGAACGCCGGCCTCAGTCAGCCATTCCAGGATCTTCTGCTTGGGCATGGCGCCGACCTTCATCGAGGTCATCTGGCCGCCACGGAACAGCATCATCGTCGGGATGCCGCGCACGCCATAGCGAGACGGGGTCGTGGGGCTGTCCTCGATATTGACCTTGGCGACCACAACGTGATCGGCCAGCTCTTCGGAGATCTGCTCCAGGGCCGGGGCGATCTGCTTGCAGGGGCCGCACCATTCCGCCCAGAAGTCGACCAGCACGGGCCCTTCGGCCTGCAGCACGTCGCGTTCAAAGGACTCGTCGGTCACCGTCACGGTGCTCATATCGTCTGCTCCATCAGGGCGCCGCCTTGGGCGACGCAAATATCCAAAACCCGCGAGTCGTCGCGGGCGCTTGAGAAAGATGTAGGCGCCGCGCGAGGTCCCGGCAACGGCCTAGCCGATGCGCTGCAGGGACTCCGATATCACCTTTTCTGGAACCGGCATCAGTTTGGGACCATCAGTCCAGACCAGGGCGGCCTCGACCCGGCGGTCCGGGAACACCTCGCGCAGCACCGCCACATAGACCGCCATCTGGGCCAGATAGGCCGGATCGGCGTCCTCGATGCGGTCCGGGGCGGGGCGGTTGGTCTTGTAGTCGACCACCAGCACCTGATCGTCGGTGACCACCAGCCGGTCGACCCGGCCAGAGATCGCCAGGCCCTTGGGCAGGGCCGGGCTGGTTCCGGCCAGGGCCACCTCGGCCCGCGAGCCGGGGCCGAACACGGCGGCAAAGCGGTCGTCTTCCAGCACCCCGAAGGCGGCGGCGGCCATTTCGGCGCGCTGGTCGTCGGTCAGGTCGCGTTCGGCGGCCAGCAGTCGCCCGCCCGCCGCCCGCCGCTCTGAGGGTGCGATGTCGGGGAGGATCTGCAGCAGCCGGTGGATCACCTCGCCGCGCCGATAGCGACCCAGGCCGGCCACCTTGGCCAGGGGCGAGGGGGCCGGGGCGCGGCTGTCGGCCTCGTCCTCGATGCGGGAGGGGGCGGCATAGCGCGCTGTCTTCGGCTCGGGCGCCGCCTGGCCTGTGGCCCAGGCCGGCAGGGCGGCGGTCGAGGCCGCCGCTTCGGCCTCGCGCGGCAGGGTCATGGGATCCGGGCCAAAGCGCAGGATCGGCGCGTCAGGATCGCCGATCTGGCGCACCTGCGGGGCGATGTCGGCATGGGCGAAGGCGGCGCGGGCCGCGCCGTACCAGCCGCCGACCGTCTCATCCTTGGCATTGGCGGCGACCCGGCCACACAGCACCAGCCGGTCACGCGCCCGGGTCAGGGCCACGTAATAGAGCCGCAGCGCCTCTTCGGCGTCCTTCCTGTCGCGCAGAGCGCGGGCGTCGGACGAGGCCTTGCAGTCGGTCTTGCCGCTGGTCGACCACAGCAGGCCGCCCGCTTCCGTGGTCAGCAGGGGCGAGCCGCCGGCCCCGCGCTTCATCGTGGTCTCGGGCAGGAAGACGATGGGTGCCTCCAGCCCCTTCGAGCCGTGGGCGGTCATCACCCGCACCTCGCGCCGGGCCCCTTCCATCTCGCGCTTGACGATAATGTCCAGGGCCGCGAAGTCGGCGACCAGGGCTTCGAGGTCGCGGATGTTGCGCTGTTCGGCGTTCATCACCTGGGCCAGGAACTCGTCCAGGGCCTCGTCGGCCTCGCCGCCCAGACGGGTCAGTACGCGGGCGCGGTTGGACAGGCCATCGCTCCCGACCCGGCCCAGCAAGGTCGCGAAGAACTCGAACGGCTGGCGCTTGCGGCCCTCGACCAGGGCCCAGTCCAGCAGGTCGCGGGCGGCGACCCAGCGCGGATCCTCGCCGCCGCGCGTCGTCAGCACCGCCCACAGCGTGGCCTTGCGACCCCTGGCCAGCTCATAGACGTCTTCGTCGGTCAGACCGCAGAACGGGCTTTTCAGCAGGGCCGCCAGGGTCAGGTCATCGTCGGGGAATAGCACGAACCGTCCCAGGGACAGCAGGTCCTGGAAGGCGATATGGCTCGACAGCGACAGGCGGTCGGCGCCCGCCATCGGCACGCCGCGCCGTTTCAGGGCCCGGATGATCTCCTCGAACAGCACCTTGCGACGGCGCACCAGGATCAGGATGTCGCCGGCATGGGCCGCCCGTCTGCGGCGTTCGTCCTTGTCGTGAACCTCGTCGCCGCGATCGAGGATGGCCTTGATCTCGGCGGCGATGGCTTCGGCCAGGCGGCGGTTGGCGCTGTGCTCGGCCTGGGCGTCCACCGGGGTGGTCCAGGCGTCGCGGTCCTCGCCGGCGATCTCGCGGGTCAGGGGCCACAGGTCGACGCAGCCGGGGCCGTCTTCGCGGAACGGCTGGTGGCGCACCACGTCCTCGCCGGCCGGCAGCGGCACGCCCTCGCGGGTGGCGGGATCTGAGAACAGGGCGTCGACGAAGCTCAGGACCTCGGTCGTCGAGCGATAGGACACGGTCAGAGGAACGCCCAGCCCGATCTGACCCACAGCCTCGATCCGGTCGATATAACCCTGGGTCTCGACCAGCAGCCGCTGCGGATCAGCCCCCTGGAAGGAATAGATCGACTGCTTCTCGTCGCCGACCACGAACAGGGTCCGTGCGTCGCGGGTCTTGCGCCAGCCGCCCGCCCCGGCCCCGGCGAAGAAGTCGGTGGTCAGGGCGCGCAGGATGTCCCACTGCTCGGGCGCGGTGTCCTGGGCCTCGTCCAGCAGGATGTGGTCAATGCCGCCGTCCAGCTTGTAGAGCACCCAGGCGGCATCGACCTTTTCCGTCAGCAGGATGCGGGCGTGCTCGATCAGGTCGGTGAAGTCCAGCGCTCCGCGCGCGGCCTTCTCGTTGGCGTAGGCCAGGATGTAGAGCGCCGCCAGGTTCAGGGCGCCGGCGGTGTCGTGCGCCACCCGCGCCGCCCGGACCTGCTGGCGCACGAACGACAGGCGGTCGGTCTCTTCCAGCAGCGCCTCGCGCAGGTCCTCGCGCGACTTGAGGGTGGTGGTGGTCTGCAAGTGCTTGCGGGGTTCTTCCTTGTCGGTGAACAGGGCGCTCAGGGCGTCGTCGAAGACGCCCGTGGCCAGGGTTTTCCGCAGCCGGGCGGCATGTTCGGTGTCGCGCATCTTGCCGCTGGACTCCAGCAGGCTGGCGCAGGCCTCCCACAGGTCGGGGTCCAGCTCGTCCATCGCCTCGGCGGCGACAGCTTCGGGATCGGTGGGGCCGTCGAAACCGCAGGCCTGCCACACATTGTCGATGGCACCGGCCGGACCGTCGTGACGGGCGAAATAGGCCGCGATCTCGCCGCGCCGGATCTCGAAGGTCCCGAACATCGACTCGAAGGCCTGATAGTCCAGCGCTACCGAGAAGCGGGCATAGGCGTCGGAATAGGTGTCGTCATGGGTATCGACATAGGTCGCCACGGTGCGTCGCGCCGCGCGGGCCACGGCCGAGCCGGCCTGGTCGTCCATCACGGTGAAGCCCGGCGAGACCCCGGCCTCCAGCGGAAAGCGCTTCAGCAGCTTTTCGCAAAAAGCGTGGATGGTCTGGATCTTCAGCCCGCCGGGGGTTTCCAGGGCGCGGGCGAACAGGGCGCGGGCGTTCGACAGCTTGCCGGCGTCGAAATGCGCTTTGGGCTCGCCGACCAGCTTGGCAAGTTCGGTGCGCAGGGCCGCGTCGGCCGTCACTGACCAGCCGCCCAGCCGCTCGAACAGGCGGCGCTGCATCTCGGCGGCGGCGGCCTTGGTGTAGGTCACGCACAGGATGGCCTCGGGCGCTGAACCGGCCAGCAGCAGCCGCGCCACCCGGTCGATCAGGGTCTTGGTCTTGCCCGAACCGGCATTGGCGGTGACGAAGGCCGATATGGCGGGGTCGGCGGCGGTGCGCTGGGGGTCGATCATGAGGTTGATCCTCCCCCTGAAGGGGGAGGTGGCGCGCAGCGCCGGAGGGGGAAGTCTGAGGACGCCGGCAAGACTACCCCCTCCGTCGGCTTCGCCGACACCTCCCCCTTCAGGGGGAGGATCTGTTCAGCGTTCCTCATTCGCCCTCCCCGTCGTCGCCGCTGGTCGACCATTCGAACACCCGCGCCAGGTGGTCATAGTCGCCGGGATAGCCCTTCACGAACTGCGGGGCCGTGCGCGAGCGGTAGGGTTGGGCGCGGTCATCGTACTGGCCGATCAGGTCGCGCAGGCCCTGCAGGGCCTCGATGGCGGCGGCTTCGCTGTCCTTTGCCTCGACCGCGACCTCTTCCAGACCCGCCGGCTTGCGGCCGGTGACGCGCACATAGGTCAGGTCGCCTGGCTTGCGGTTGGTCAGATCCGGGAAGCCGCCGTTCAGCAGGATCGCCGCCGTCAGGGTCAGTTGCGGCGAGAAGCCGGTCGCCACCTGCTTCTTCGAGGGGGCGGCGCCGGTCTTGTAGTCGAGGATGTGGGCCCGGCCGTCGCGGGTGGGCTCGATGCGGTCGGCCTTGGCGGTCAGGGTGAAGGGGCGACCGTTGATGTCGAAGGTCAGGCGGCCCTCGGCCTCGACGATGATGGTCTGCGCCCTTGCTCGGCGGTCACGTTCCCAGTCGGCCACCCAGGCGGCGGCCTCTTTGGCCAGGGCCCGTTCGCGGGCCAGGGCGGTGGTCGGCATGCCGGCCGCGACCAGCTGGCTCATATAGAGCGCCTCGAAGATCGCGGCCGCATCGGCGGGAACCGGGCCGGGATGCTCTTCGGCGAAGGTCTCGAACGCCGCGTGGATGGCGGTGCCGCGCGCCCGCGCTTCGACCGGCTCGTCGGGGCGCTCCAGCGGATAGAGCTTGAGGATGTCGCGAGCCCAGACGGCATAGGGGTCGCGGGTCAGGGCTTCGACGCGGGTCACGGCCATGCGACGGGGGCGATCCTCGACCGGCGGGGTCGGGGCCGGACGGGCATAGGGTGTGTAGGCGCCAGGGGCGTCGAGGGCGCGAGCCCAGTCCAGCGCGTCCTGGCGCTGCGGCAGCTTCAGCCCCGCGCCGCCGGCCAGGGTCTTCAGTCGCCACAGCCAGCGGGATTCGACGGCCGGCGCGCCGCCGCGTCGCTCGCAATGGACCAGGATCACGTCCGGGGCGCTGGCGGCCTGGGCGAAGTCGTGGGCGGTCAGGCCCACCCGGCGCTCGGGCGGCGGCAGGCCCAGTTTTTCGCGCATCGGCCGCGACAGGAACGGATCGATCGGCGCGCCCTGCGGCCAGACGCCTTCCTCCAGCCCGGCCAGCACCAGCCGGTCGGCGCGCACCAGCCGGGCCTCGATGGCCCCCAGGATGCGCAGGCGCGGATGGGTGGCGCCGCCGACCCGCAGGGTCTCTTCATTGACCAGCCGGTCGAGGATGTCGGCAAAGGCCTGGGGGCGGGCGGGCGGCAGCACGACGCCGTCCTCGATCAGGGCCGAGAGCAGGGCGCCCAGGCATTCGCCCGCCGATCCCGTCCACAGACGATCAGGACCGGTCAGACTTTCCAGCGCCTGGGTCAGGGCCAGGGCGACCGTGGCGGGTAGGGCCAGGTCATCGACATAGGGCGACGCGGCATGAGCCACGGCGGCCAGCAGGCGCTGGGCCAGGGCCTTTGCGGAGGGAAACTCGTCCAGCCTGGCCAGCAGGGCCGTTTCCGACGCCGGTGCCGGGCCGCGCAGGCCTTTCAGCTCCAGGGTGGTTGAGGCCTCAAGATCGGCCTCGTCGCGGACCAGGGGGTGCTTGGCCAGGGCCAGCAGGCGCACGGGGTCCAGCGGCTGGGCGACCAGGCCTGCCAGGTGCTGGGCCAGGATGGCGGCAGGGCTGGCGGCCAGGGGCGCGCCGGCCGAACTGTCGGGGATCACGCCCCAGCGCAGCAGCCGGGCGCTGACCCGGCGGGCCAGGGTCTGGTCGGGCGTGACCAGGGCGGCGGTCTGGCCCGGTGTCTCCAGCGCTTCACGCAGCAGCAGCGCGCAGGCGCTGGCGGCCTCTTCCTCGGTGCGGGCGGCAATTAACGACAGGCCCTTGAGGCCCTCCTCGACGGGGTCGAGATCCGGCGCTTCGGCCCGCAGGCTTTCGATCTGGGCCAGCCAGTCGGCGGTGGCCTCCGCCGGACGCAGGGCTTCATTGACGATGCGGCGGCGCCAGCGGCCCCGGCTGTCGCTCTGCGGGAACCACGGCCGCACATCGGCGCGGGTGATCTCTGCGCGGTCCAGAAGGCGGCGCATGGCGCCCTGCGGGTGCTGTTCGCCGACCTTCTCCCAGGCGCTTTCCGCCAGATCCTCGTCCAGACCCGGCAAGACGACAGCGCCGAGCGGGGTGGCGGCCACGACGCGGAGCAGGTCAGCGGTGGCGGGGGCCGTGCCGGTGGACCCGGCGGCGACCAGCACCTCTGTGGGCGGCTGCTCGGTCCAGCGCTGGGCCAGGGCCCGCAGCAGACGCACCCGGCGGTCGGCCACGTCGATCAGGCCCAGCGCTTCCAGGCGCCTTGGCCATGCGGCCAGAACCGCCTTGAGAAATCTCGCCGAGACCTGCCAGTGCTGGGCGAGGTCCCCGTCGGCCAGGCCGTCCAGCCGGTCGTCGGTGCGGACCTCCTCGATGCGACAGCTGTCGAGAAACTCGGCCAGGGCCTTGGCCATCTCCAGGGCCTGCGAGGCGCCGGGGGTGAAGGTCAAGAGGTCGGCATGGTCCACCACGATCCGCGCCAGTTCAAACCGGCGACGGCGCGAGGCGATGGCGGGCGGCAGGTCCAGGGCCAGGTCGCCGGGCTCGAACGGCGGCTCGCCCTCGTCCAGGTCGCCCAGCGGCCGGATCTGCGGCAGCAGCAGGGCCTTGCCGCCGCTGGCCGCCAGCAGGGCGTCTGCCACGGCCCGGGCCCCGCGCTTGGTCGGCGTCAGGATGGTGGCGCGCGGCAGGGCCTCGGGGCCCATGTGCGACAGGGCGTCCAGAAACCCCCTGGCCAGGTCGTCGACAAAGGGGCGATGGGCGGGGATCGAGAACCAGCGCGGCCCCGAACGGTCGAAGGGGCCGACGGGGATCATTTCAGCTTCTCTTCAGCCAGATCACGGGCGACGGGATCGCCGACGTGCATCCACAGACCCTCGGGCGCGACGCCGTGCACGCGGCTCTGCGTGGCCAGAGCCTTCCAGATCGGCGTCAGCGAGAAGGGACCTTCAGGCCCGCCGGCCGTGATCGCAGGCTTGCAGATATGGACGCCCACATAGACCAGCGGCGCAGTCTCGCCCGGCGCCTTGAACCGAACCGCGCCGCCGTCTTCCAGAAAGACGTCGCCGCTGTCGTGAAAGCCCAGCGATCCGGCGGTCGGGGCCAGCATCAGGCAGACGTCCATGGCGCCTGGGTCCCAGGCCGCCGCGATGGCGTCGAGGGCGGGGGCGCCGCTCTCGATCCAGACCGAGTCGATATTGGCCACCCAGACGGGGCCTTCGCCCAGCAGGGGCAGGGCGTTCCTGATGCCGCCGCCGGTCTCCAGCGCCTGGGGGCGTTCGTCGGAGATGACGATACGGGGCGCTGCGCCCGTTGCCTGCCGGGCCTGAAGATGCGCCTCCAGCCGGTCGGCGAAGGCGTGGACATTGACCACGGCAGTCTCGACCCCGGCGTCGGCCAGGCGATCGAGCATGTGATCGATCAGGGCGCGGCCGCCCACCTCGACCAGGGCCTTGGGCCGGTCGTCGGTCAGGGGGCGCATGCGGGTGCCCAGGCCGGCAGCCAGGACCATGGCCAGTTTCGGGCCGCTCATCTGCGGGCCTCCGCCGGCACGTGGGCGTCGAACCAGGCCTTGAGGTCGGTCAGGGCTGGATCGGCGAAACAGACGTCCAGATAGGTCCAGAGCCGGGGAATGAAGTCGGCATAGCGGGGCTTGCCGTCGCGGGTCACCAGGCGCGCGAAGATGCCCAGGATGCGGATGATGTTGAGCGCCCCCAGCGCGTGATAGTCGGCCAGGAAGGCGGTGCGATCCAGGTCGGGACGGGCGGCCAGATAGCGCTCGAGGCACGCGGTCTCGCGCAGCGGCGACACGGTGCGGCGGGCGTCATGCAGCAGCATCGACAGGTCCCAGGCCGGATGGGCCAGCACCGCGTCCTGGAAATCGAGCATCCCGACCCGCGCCGCGCCGTCGCGCTGCGGCAGCCAGATCAGGTTCTCGGCGTGATAGTCGCGATGGCAGAACACCGTGGCGCCGGCCTCGCCGGTGGCGCGGATCGGAGCCCAGATGGCCTCCCAGTCGGCCAGGGCGGCTGCATCGAACGCCACCTCGCGAAATTTCGGCTGCCATTCGACAAAGATGTCGTGGGCTGTCTTCAGGGCCAGGTCGTCAAAGGCCAGCAGCGGCCAGGTCGAGCCGTCAAAATCCAGAACCCCCGGGGTCGGCGCGGCGTGGAGGGCCAGCAGGCCGTCGATGGCGGCGTCATAGAGCGGGGCCTCGTCGGTCCCGGCCTCGATCAGTCGGGCATAGAGGTCATCGCCGAGATCCTCCAGCACCGCCAGGCCGGCGGCCGGGTCGGCGGCCAGCACCGTGGGCGCCGACAAGCCCTGGGCCTTGAGCCATCCCGCGCAAGCCACGAAGGCGTCCACCCGGCCGGCGGCCAGGCGCGCCAGGGCGTTATAGCCGAGGGCGGCGCGCTGGGCGGGCGTGGCGTCCGGCGGGCAGGGCGCGGTTTCCACCGACGGCGGCTGGTCCATGAAGATGAAGCTTTGGCCGCCGTCTCTGTGCAGGCGCTCATAGCTGCGGGTCGAGGCGTCGCCGCCCAGGCTTTCGCGCCGAACGTCGCCAAAGCCGTGGGTGGCCAGAAACGCGGCCTTGGTGGCCTCTCTGTCGGAAACTGGGGGGCGCTCAGAACTCAAGGGTGCGGCCTTTGAAATCGCCATGCGGGGTGATGGTGACGCGTCGTGCGTCGCCATCGAGGGCGATGTCTATATCGAGCCGAGTCGGGGGCAAACGCCCTTCCAGCCTCTGCGGCCATTCAATCAGCGCCACGCCGCCGTCCAGCGCTTCGTCCAGGCCGATCTCATAGGCCTCGTCGGGATCCGACAGTCGGTAGAGGTCGAAATGGGCCAACGGAAACGCCGCCGTCTCGTAGAACTGCACCAGGGTGAAGGTCGGGCTGGGGACCTCTTCGTCGGGCGTGGTCAGGGCGCGGATCAGGGCGCGGGCCAGGGTCGACTTGCCGGCGCCCAGCGGGCCGGTCAGGCACAGGGTGTCGCCAGACTGAAGGGCGCGGGCCAGGGCGTGGCCGAGCTCTTGAGTGGCGGCCTCGTCGGCGAGGTGGAGAGAGCTCAAGTCAGGGCACCTTCAGGGTGTTTTGGCAGGACCCGCTCCACATAGCGTTTCAGGGCGGTCGTGGCTTCCTCCGTATCGCCCGGCAGCGCGGCGGGATCGACGGGCCGCCCGACGATCAGGTCGAACCTCCGGCCGGTCTTGTTCAGCAGCTCGTGGAACAGGGTGATGTCGCGCAGCTCTTGCGAGCGCCTGTCGAACAGATGGAACAGGGTCGACCAGGGTCCGGCCACGTGGATCGGTATGATCGAAGCCTCATATTTGCGAGCGAGGGAGACGGCTGAGGCGGCCCAGGGCGGGTCGGTCAGCAGGCCCTGCCCATCCTTCACCGCCAGCCGCCCGGCCGGGAAGATCATCAGGGCGCGTTCGGCCTCCAGCGCCTGCCGGGTCATCTGCAGGGTCAGGCGCATGCGCTCGCGGCTGCGTTTCGCCTCGACCCATTCGACCGGGATCAGCACCTCGTCGAACTGGGCGCACACGCGGTGGGCGTCGGCATTGGCGTAGAAGGCAATGTCTGGCCGGGCGGCTTTCAAGGCGTCGTGGACGGCGACCCCGTCGGCGATGCCGGTGGGATGGTTGGCGACGATGATCGCCCGCCCCGTGCCCGGAAGATGCTTCAGCCCGCGAACCGAAACCTTGAGGTCCAGCAGGGCGGAGACA
Source organism: Caulobacter sp. AVps18 (assembly GCF_058681425.1). Lineage (NCBI taxonomy): Bacteria > Pseudomonadati > Pseudomonadota > Alphaproteobacteria > Caulobacterales > Caulobacteraceae > Caulobacter > Caulobacter sp. AVps18. The sequence goes on along the minus strand of NZ_CM178737.1, from coordinate 929,607 downwards.
TGCTCCAGCGCCGCACGACCGCCCAGTGTGGCGATGTCATCGGCCATGCGCCGGGCCTTGCCATAGCCCAGCAGGGCGTAGAGCGGCGGACGCAGGAGCGGCCACAGGGGCGAGGCGGTCAGCCGGGGCGCACGCTCGGCGATCAGCGTGTCGACGATATGCGGGGGTCTGGGCGCCGGACGCGCCGCTTGAGCGTTGACCATGCCGGGAGCTTAGGTGCCGTTGCGGGCCATGTCAGGAAAATTGACGTTCAGGGCGCGTCGGTTGAACCTAGGATTCAAGGATCGACAGGAGTGGCGACATTGAAGACCTTCATGCGCGGGCTGATCGCCTTTGGGATCGCGGCGGTGATTGCCGCCGGGGCCTATGGCTATTGGACTATGGAGCTGCGCTGGCGGCCCAAGACGATCACCAAGCACCAGGCCGAAATCGCCAAGATCCTTCAGGAGTCGGGCTGGGTGTCGCCGGGCCTGACGGGCCCCAAGCTCTACATGGTCAGTTTTCGCACCTGCCCCGATTGCGTGCGGTTCAAGGCCGAGGAGTTTCCGAAACTGCACGAGGCCGGGGTCGACACCCGCCTGATCGAGATCGCCCGCGCCGACAAGAACGGCATCGCCAAGTCCACCGCTGTCGAGCGCGCCACGGTGGCCGAGCTATGGGTCAATCGCAGCTGGGCCCTGGCCGAGCGCTGGGAGGCGACCCCGGTCGAGGCCTGGACCGCGCCGGGCATCAAGCCCGCTGACGGCGATATCGCCCGCACCGCCGTCATCGAGGCCGGCCGCGCCAATGTCGAAAAGCTGATCCCGCTTTTGAAAGACAACGGCGTCAGCTTCGCCTGGCCGCTGATGGTCTGGTGGACCCCGGAGGGCGAGATGAAGGCCTGCGCCTGCGAAAAGCGCGAGACCTATCGCTACCTGCGCAAGGATCTGGGGCTTTGAGGCTGGCGCTCGCCGGAGCCGCAGGGCTGATCGCCGCCCTGTCGGCCCTCACGCCCGCTCTGGCCCAGACCGCTCCCCCCCGACCGCTGGCGGCCCTGGGCCGGTCTGGTGGACCCGCCCTGACGGGCCGGGTGCTGGTGGCCGACAGCGAGCGCATCCTGTCCGACGAGCGGGCGGGCCCCTATGGCGATGCCCCTGTCTGGCCCTGGGGGTCGGTGAGCAAGCAGGTCGCCGCCGCGCTGACGATGATCGCGGTCGATAACGGCAAGCTCGCCCTGGACGATACCATTGCGTCGCGCTGGAAGGCCTTTCCCAATGCCCAGACGGGGGCCGTGACGGTCCGGCAGTTGCTGCGTCACACCAGCGGCTTGCCCAATCCCGATGAGACGCCGCAGACCGATGGTGTTCCGGCCTTCTATCTGCGCCGCGACGTGGGCGGGGCGGCGCGCGACGCCGACGCGATCGGTTTTTGCGCGGGGCCGCCCAGGCGTGCGCCTGAAACGCGGTTCGAGTACAACAACTGCGATACCCTGGTGCTGGCGGGGGTGCTGGAATCGGTGACCGGCCATAGCTACCCGCGTCTGCTGGCCGACCAGATCGCACAGCCGCTCGGCCTCACATCCGTACGTCTGGCCAGGCCCAATGAGCGGCCGGTCGTCGCCAACGCCAGGGGACGGGCCGTGCCGCCGATCAACCTGGCCACCTTTGGTGCGGCGGGCGCGGTGCTGGGGTCGCCGGAAGACCTCGTGAAGTTCGACCAGGCGCTGATGGCGCAGCGGCTGATCAGCCCCGCCTCAACCGAGACAATGTGGAAGGGCGATCCGGCGATTGGCTATGTGGCGCTGGGTGCCTGGTCGTTCAGCGCGCCGCTGGCGGGCTGCACGGGCGAGGTCGCGATGATCGAACGGCGCGGCGCGGTCGATGGCGTGCAGGTGCGCAATATCATCGCCCCGGATCGTGGCCGGATCCTGGTGGTGTTCACCGACGACGCCGGGTTCGATTTCGGTGAAATCTGGCAGGCCAGCGGCCCCAGCTATGTCCTGGCGTCGGAGGCCTTTTGCCGCTGACGCCGCCCGTCGCCTGCGAAAGGGTCGAGGCTGAGTTCGACAGCCCTCTTTCCCTGCCGCGTCGCACGCGCTAACCGCAATCGCGATGCCGACCTCACTCCGCACTGCCTATCGTGAACGCCTGGCCCAGGGCGAGATCCGGCCCGATGCGGCCCAGGCCGCCGCCGTCGAGGCCCTGTCGCGGCTGGAGGCCGATCTCGACTCGGCAGGCGAGCCGGGTTTCTCGCTGTTCGGGCGCAAGCCCAAGAGCCAGAGGGGGGTCTATCTGTGGGGACCGGTCGGGCGCGGCAAGTCCATGCTGATGGACCTGTTCTTTGAGTCGGCTCCCGTGGCCCGCAAGCGGCGCATCCACTTCCACGCCTTCATGGCGGAGGTTCACGGCCATATCGACGCCTGGCGCAAGGGCGATGCGGCGGCGCGCAAGGCGCGCTTTGGCCAGTCCAAGGGCGATGACCCCGTGGCCCCGACGGCCGAACTGATCGCCGGCGGGGCCCGCCTGCTGTGTTTCGACGAGCTGCAGGTCACCGATATCGCCGATGCGATGATCCTGGGGCGGCTGTTCGAGGCCCTTTTCGCGCGCGGCGTCACCCTGGTGGCCACCAGCAACCGGCCGCCGGATGATCTCTATAAGGACGGCCTGAACCGCCAGCTGTTCGTGCCCTTCATCGACATGCTGAAACAGGCGCTGGACGTGGTGGCCGTGCGCGGTCCGGTCGATTTCCGTCTCGACCGGCTGCGGGCGGCGCGCACCTGGCTGGCACCCAACGACAAGGCCTGCCAGGGCGAGTTCGAACGGCTTTGGGCCGACATGCTGGACGGGGCGCCCGAAACCGGCGCGACCCTGAAGGTGCTGGGCCGCGACATCCGCCTGCCGCGCGCCGCCGGGGGGCTGCTGCGCTCGTCCTTCGCCAGCCTGTGCCAGCAGGCCCTGGGGCCGCAGGACTATCTGGCCGTGGCCGAACGCTTCCACACGATCTTTCTGGAGGACGTGCCGCGCCTGACGCCCGAGCGGCGCGATGCGGCCAAGCGCTTCAACACCCTGATCGACGCCCTTTATGAGGCGAACGCCAAGCTGGTCGCCCTGGCCGAGGCTGAGCCCGAGGCGCTGTATCCGGCCGGCGACGGGGCGTTCGAGTTCGAGCGCACGGTATCGCGCCTGCAGGAAATGCGCTCGGCTGACTATGTGGCTCGGGTCCGCGACTAATCCGCGCGGATTTCGAGGCACCACGTGTCAATGATGAGGAACGACCATGAGCGTCAAGGACCGGGTTCGCGTCCACGAGACCAGGCTGTTGTCGGACAACTGGTACGTCCTGAAGACCACCCGCTTCGACTGGAAGCGCAGCGACGGAACCTGGCAGACCCAGCATCGTGAACACTATGATCGCGGCAATGGCGCGGCGCTGCTGCCCTACAATCTGCAGAACCGCACCGTCCTGCTGGTGCGGCAGTTCCGCTATCCCGCCTTCGTCAACGGCTATGACGACCTGCTGATCGAGGCCGCCGCCGGTCTGCTGGACGATGCCGAGCCCGAGGTGCGCATCCGCGCCGAGGTCGAGGAAGAGCTGGGCTATCGCCTGGGCGCGGTGCGCAAGGTCTTCGAGGCGTTCATGAGCCCCGGCTCGGTGACCGAGATCCTGCACTTCTTCGTGGCCGAATATGATGCGGCCATGCGGATCGGCGACGGCGGCGGCCATCCCGACGAGGGCGAGGATATCGAGGTGCTGGAGCCCTCGATCAACGAAGCCCTGGCCATGATCAGCGACGGCCGCATCCGCGACGCCAAGACCATCATGTTGCTGCAGCACCTGGCGCTGACGGTGTTCCGGGTCTAGGCGATCGTTCGTCCGGCCGGGATTGCTGCATCCTCGCGCGGTCCGGGTCCGTAGCTGGCCTTGAAGGACCCGCACCGGGTCTGAGAACGTTTCTCAACAAGGACCGCTTCGTTGACACCCCCGCGCCAAGGCTTAAATGCATCTCGCAACGCACAATGGCTACTGGGGTTGGACCAATCATGACCGACACGAGCCGGGGGCTGCCCGAGCGCCCGATGTCGCCGCACCTGCAGGTGTGGCGTTGGCACATCACCATGGCGTGCTCGATTATCCACCGTGGCTGCGTGATCGGCCTGTATGTCGGCGCGGTCCTGCTGGCCGGCTGGGCCCTGTCGCTGGCGCTCGGACCGGACGCCTATGCCGCCTATACCGGCCTGCTGGGGTCGCTGATCGGCAAGCTGGTGCTGCTGGGCCTGACCTTCGCCCTGTTTTTCAATATCGCCTATACGATCCGCCAGAGCTTCTGGGACGCGGGCGTCGGCTTTGCGCCGAAGACCGCTGACCTGACCGGCGCCGCCGCCATCGCCTTTGCGGTGGTCGCCACGGCGGTCACCTGGGTGATCGCCGCCGCCACGGGAGCGCTGTACTAATGGCCGAGACCCACTCCGAACGCTTCCGCACCCCGCTGTCGCGGGCGCGCGGCACCGGCGCATCGCGTCACGGCGTCAGCCACTTCATCACCGAGCGCGTCTCGGGCCTGGCCCTGGTGCCCCTGTCGCTCTGGGCCGTGTTCGCCGGCCTGAAGCTGGCCGCCGGCGATTTCGAAGGCGCGGCCGTGTGGCTGTCCAGCCCGATCAACGCCGTGCTGCTCAGCCTGCTGCTGGTCACGGCCCTGATCCATCTGCAGAGCGCCGTCCAGGTCGTGATCGAGGACTATATCCACAAGTTCACGACCAAGAGCGCCCTGGTCATTCTCAACGTTTTCGTCTGCGTGCTTAGCGGCGCCCTGGGGGTCTTCTCGATCCTCAAGGTCGCCCTCACCGGAGCCTATTGATGTCGGCCTACAAGTTCATCGATCACAAGTTCGACGTCGTCGTCGTCGGGGCCGGCGGCTCTGGCCTCCGCGCCGCGCTCGGCTGCGCCCAGGCCGGCCTGAAGACCGCCTGCGTCACCAAGGTGTTCCCGACCCGCAGCCACACCGTGGCGGCCCAGGGCGGCATCTCGGCCTCGCTGGGAAACATGGGTCAGGATGACTGGCGCTGGCACATGTACGACACCGTCAAGGGGTCGGACTGGCTGGGCGACCAGGACGCCATCGAGTACCTGACCCGCAACGCGCCGGCCGCCGTCTATGAGCTCGAGCACTGGGGCGTGCCCTTCTCGCGCACCGCTGACGGCAAGATCTATCAGCGCGCCTTCGGCGGCATGACCAAGAACTATGGCGAAGGCCCGATCCAGCGCACCTGCGCGGCGGCCGACCGCACCGGTCACGCCATGCTGCACACGATGTACGGCCAGTCCCTGGCTCACGACACCGAGTTCTTCATCGAGTATTTCGCCCTCGACCTGATCATGGAAGACGGCGTCTGCCGGGGCCTTACCGCCTGGAAGCTCGACGACGGCACCCTGCACCGCTTCCAGGCCCAGATGGTGATCCTGGCCACCGGCGGTTACGGTCGCGCTTATTTCTCGGCCACCTCGGCCCACACCTGCACCGGCGACGGCAACGCCATGGCCCTGCGCGCCGGCCTTCCGCTGCAGGACATGGAATTCGTGCAGTTCCACCCCACCGGCATCTACGGCGCCGGCTGCCTGATCACCGAAGGCGCCCGCGGCGAAGGCGGCTATCTGACCAACTCGGAAGGCGAGCGCTTCATGGAGCGCTATGCGCCGTCCGTGAAGGACCTGGCCCCGCGTGACATGGTCAGCCGGGCCATGACCATCGAGATTCGCGAAGGTCGCGGCGTGGGCCCCAACAAGGACCACATCTTCCTGCACCTGGATCACCTGGATCCCAAGATCCTGCACGAGCGCCTGCCCGGCATCTCCGAGACCGCCAAGGTCTTCGCCGGCGTCGACGTTACCAAGGCTCCGATCCCGGTTCTGCCGACCGTCCACTACAATATGGGCGGCATCCCGACGAACTATCACGGCGAAGTCGTCACCAAGTCGGGCGACAACCCCGACCAGGTGATCCCCGGCCTGATGGCCGTGGGCGAAGCGGCCTGCGTTTCGGTGCACGGCGCCAACCGCCTGGGCTCCAATAGCCTGATCGACCTGGTGGTGTTTGGCCGCGCGGCAGCCCTGCGCTGCGCCGAGATCCTCAAGGCCGGAGCCACCCAGCCGGAGCTGAAGAACGCCAATACCGACGCGCACCTGACGCGCTTCGACCGCTATCGCAACGCCAACGGCACCCAGGGCACCGCAGCCCTGCGTCTGGAAATGCAGAAGGCGATGCAGGAAGACGCCGCCGTGTTCCGCACGGGCGAAACCCTGGACGGCGGCGCCCAGCGCCTGGCAAACGTCTGGGAGAAGGCCAAGGACATCAAGGTCTCCGATCGCGGGCTGGTGTGGAACACCGACCTGATGGAGACGCTTGAGTTCGACAACCTGATCGGCCAGGCGGTCGTGACGGTGGCCGGCGCGGTCAACCGCACCGAAAGCCGCGGCGCCCACGCCCGGGAAGACTTCGGTGATCGCAACGACGGCGAGTGGATGAAGCACACCCTGGCCTGGCTCGACGTCGACACCGGCAAGGTGAAGATCGATTACCGCCCGGTGCACAGCTACACCATGTCTGACGACATCGCTTACATCCCGCCCAAAGCACGGGTTTATTGAGGGTCCTATGGTCGAGCTTACGCTTCCCAAGAACTCCCAGGTCAAGGCCGGCAAGCACTGGCCGGCGCCCGCCGGAGCCACGAAGGTCAAGACCTTCAAGATCTATCGCTACGACCCCGAGGCGGGCGGCAATCCGCGCTGGGATACGTACGACGTCGATATGGAAGCGGTCGGGCCGATGGTCCTGGACGCCCTGCTCTATATCAAGAACAGCATCGACCCGACGCTGGCCTTCCGCCGGTCGTGCCGGGAAGGGGTTTGCGGCTCCTGCTCGATGAACATCGGCGGTCGCAACACCCTGGCCTGCACCCACGGCTGGGCCGAAGTGCCCGGCAAGGCCGTGCAGATCGCCCCGCTGCCGCACGCGCCGGTGGTCAAGGACCTGATCCCGGACCTGACGCTGTTCTATGCGCAGTACGCCTCGGTCGAGCCCTGGCTGCACACCGATACGCCCGAGCCGCAGACCGAGTGGAAGCAAAGCCCGGAAGACCGTCTGAAGCTGGACGGCCTTTACGAGTGCATCCTGTGCGCCTGCTGCTCGACCTCGTGCCCCAGCTACTGGTGGAACGGTGACAAGTATCTGGGCCCCGCAGCGCTGCTGCACGCCTATCGCTGGCTGATCGACAGCCGCGATGAAGCCACGGGCGACCGCCTCGACCAGCTCGAGGATCCGTTCAAGCTCTATCGCTGCCACACGATCATGAACTGCGCCCAGGTTTGCCCCAAGGGTCTGAACCCGGCCAAGGCGATCGCCGAAATCAAGAAGATGATGGTCGAGCGCGTCGTCTGACGCGTTCGGCTTCGTCGCCTCCGCGCAAGGCGCTTGCCAAAAGGTGACGCTGCCGTCATTTTTGACGAAACGGGAGGGCGCGTCCTTGAGCGCAGACGAGTCGGGCGATTTGAACGCACGCGTGGTCATTGTCGGCGCCGGCCATGCCGGCGGCTCTGCGGCGGCGTTCCTGCGCCAGTATGGCCACACCGGTCCCATTGTGCTGATCGGTGATGAGCCGCTCTTGCCCTATCAGCGCCCGCCGCTGTCAAAGGCTTGGCTGAAGGGCGAGGCCGACGCCGAGTCGCTCGCCCTCAAGCCCGCCGATTGGTACGCCGAGGCGGGTGTGTCGCTCCGGCTGGGCGGCACCGTCGTCAAGATCGACCGCGAGGCCCGCCTCGTTCACCTGGCCTCCGGTGAAGCCGCCGCCTACGACGCGCTGGTCCTGGCGACCGGGGCCCGGGCCCGGACCCTGGATATCCCGGGCGCGGATCTCGACGGGGTCCTGGCCCTGCGCACGGCGGCTGATGCCGAATTGCTGAAAGCGGCCCTGGGCCCCGGCAAGCGTCTGGCCGTGGTCGGCGGCGGCTATGTCGGGCTTGAAGCGGCAGCCTCGGCCCGGGCGCTGGGCAGCCACGCCCTAATCATTGAGCGCGAAAGCCGCGTTCTGGCCCGGGTGGCCTGCGAGGTGCTGTCGACCTTCTTCCAGGACTATCACACCGCGCGCGGCGTGAATTTCGAGCTGAATGCCGGGGTCGAGGCCTTTGAGGGCGCGGACGGGCGCGTGACCGGGGTCCGTCTGGCGGATGGCCGCACTGTGGCCTGCGACGTTGCCCTGGTCGGGGTGGGCGCAATTCCCAATGACGACGTGGCCCGCGCGGCTGGCCTCGACTGCGCCAACGGCATTGTTGTCGATGCTCAGGCCCGCACCAGCGATGCGCGGATCTATGCGATCGGCGACGTCAGCAGCCGCCCCTTGCCGCTTTATGATCGTCAGGTCCGGCTGGAGAGTGTGCCCAATGCGCTGGAGCAGGCCAAACAGGCCGCCGCCGCCATTGTCGGTCGCGCTGGCCCGGTCCCGGAAGTGCCGTGGTTCTGGTCGGATCAGTATGATCTGAAGCTGCAGATCGCCGGGATGCCGTTCGACGCCGACCAGATCGTGGTGCGCGGCGACGTGAAGGCAGCGAAGTTTGCGGTGTTCCATCTCAAGGGCGATCTCGTCCAGGCGGTGGAGGCGGTCAATGCGCCGCCGGAATTCATGGCGGGCAAGCAGCTGATCGGCAGGCGTACGCCGGTGTCGGTCGCCAAGCTCGCCGACCTGACCATATCCATGAAGGACGTGGCGGCCTAAAGCCGTCCAAAGGGGAGCCCCTCAAGGGGAAGCAAGGAAGCCGATGGCCAAGATCACCTATATCCAGCACGACGGCACGGAACATGCCATCGAGGTCAAGCCGGGCCTTACGGTCATGGAGGGCGCGGTAAAGAACAACGTGCCCGGGATCGACGCCGATTGCGGCGGGGCCTGCGCCTGCGCGACCTGCCATGTCTATGTGGATGAGGCCTGGCTGGCCAGGACCGGCGAGAAGTCGGCCATGGAAGAGTCGATGCTCGATTTCGCCGAGAACGTCGAACCGGGCAGCCGTCTGTCCTGCCAGATCAAGGTGAGCGACGCCCTGGACGGCCTGATTGTCCGGCTTCCGGAAAGCCAGCATTAAGCACGCTGCCCAGAAAGCGTTGTTATATCGTCACGAAGGGCTTGCCATGAGCGGGGCGCGGGACTAAATCCGCCCCTCGCTCGGAACCGCATCGCGGCCGGACGGCGCGGGCCCCGAAAGGGCGCTTGCATCGCCCGGATCACTTCGTTAGTTTCCGCGCTCCAATCGACTCGGTGATGGAAAACACGAGGGAAGCCTAGGCGGCCCTGGTCCATCCTTTTGCGTTCTCAAGGTCCGGTTTTCCGGTTCTCGAAAAGGCCGAAAAGAGTTGGTTGACTTCGGAGTGTCGCCTCTTTAGAAGCGCCGCTCCGGACACTGCCACCAAGACTTCGCAAGAGTTCAGCGGTGCGGTGTTAAGTCTAGTCAGTGATTGTTCTGAAGTTTCTTCAAAATAATCAGTTGACTGGATTGGCCCTCTTCTCTAGAAGCTGGGCACTCTGGCGGTTCCGGGTTTTCCGGGTTCGCCGGTCCGGGTCAGAAAGTTTTGAAAAAAACGATTTGACATGGAATTCGAGGTTCGCTAGATAGCCGCCTCCGCCGACACCGGGCGCTAAACGGTGGTGCTGCTGAGAGGCGGTTCTGGGAGCTTCGGCTCTGGGTCTTTGACATTGTTGATTTGGAAAGAGAAACGCAGGCGGCGGCGCTCTGGCGATGGACTGAAAAGGTTCATCTCGAACGCTGACAAAATGCGGTCTCTTGAAGACACCATGAATATCATTGGACTGAAGGCTTCGGCTTTCAATTCATCGATGTGATTGGGAACTCGTCAAGATACTATGCAAACCAGAACCAATTCCTCGGTTTTCCCCTTGGAATTGAAGTCTGTGTTAGCGGTCAACTCAACCTGAGAGTTTGATCCTGGCTCAGAGCGAACGCTGGCGGCAGGCCTAACACATGCAAGTCGAACGGATCCTTCGGGATTAGTGGCGGACGGGTGAGTAACACGTGGGAACGTGCCTTTTGGTTCGGAACAACTCAGGGAAACTTGAGCTAATACCGGATAAGCCCTTCGGGGGAAAGATTTATCGCCATTAGAGCGGCCCGCGTAGGATTAGCTAGTTGGTGGGGTAAAGGCCCACCAAGGCTACGATCCTTAGCTGGTCTGAGAGGATGATCAGCCACATTGGGACTGAGACACGGCCCAAACTCCTACGGGAGGCAGCAGTGGGGAATCTTGCGCAATGGGCGAAAGCCTGACGCAGCCATGCCGCGTGAATGATGAAGGTCTTAGGATTGTAAAATTCTTTCACCGGGGACGATAATGACGGTACCCGGAGAAGAAGCCCCGGCTAACTTCGTGCCAGCAGCCGCGGTAATACGAAGGGGGCTAGCGTTGCTCGGAATTACTGGGCGTAAAGGGAGCGTAGGCGGATAGTTTAGTCAGAGGTGAAAGCCCAGGGCTCAACCTTGGAATTGCCTTTGATACTGGCTATCTTGAGTACGGAAGAGGTATGTGGAACTCCGAGTGTAGAGGTGAAATTCGTAGATATTCGGAAGAACACCAGTGGCGAAGGCGACATACTGGTCCGTTACTGACGCTGAGGCTCGAAAGCGTGGGGAGCAAACAGGATTAGATACCCTGGTAGTCCACGCTGTAAACGATGAGTGCTAGTTGTCGGCATGCATGCATGTCGGTGACGCAGCTAACGCATTAAGCACTCCGCCTGGGGAGTACGGTCGCAAGATTAAAACTCAAAGGAATTGACGGGGGCCCGCACAAGCGGTGGAGCATGTGGTTTAATTCGAAGCAACGCGCAGAACCTTACCACCTTTTGACATGCCCGGACCGCCACAGAGATGTGGTTTTCCCTTCGGGGACTGGGACACAGGTGCTGCATGGCTGTCGTCAGCTCGTGTCGTGAGATGTTGGGTTAAGTCCCGCAACGAGCGCAACCCTCGCTATTAGTTGCCATCAGGTTTGGCTGGGCACTCTAATAGGACCGCCGGTGGTAAGCCGGAGGAAGGTGGGGATGACGTCAAGTCCTCATGGCCCTTACAAGGTGGGCTACACACGTGCTACAATGGCGACTACAGAGGGCTGCAATCCCGCGAGGGGGAGCCAATCCCTAAAAGTCGTCTCAGTTCGGATTGCACTCTGCAACTCGAGTGCATGAAGTTGGAATCGCTAGTAATCGCGGATCAGCATGCCGCGGTGAATACGTTCCCGGGCCTTGTACACACCGCCCGTCACACCATGGGAGTTGGCTCTACCCGAAGGCGCTGCGCTAACCCGTAAGGGAGGTAGGCGACCACGGTAGGGTCAGCGACTGGGGTGAAGTCGTAACAAGGTAGCCGTAGGGGAACCTGCGGCTGGATCACCTCCTTTCTAAGGACTGTCTCTCCAAGGTTTCGGCCTTATTGAGACGTCTAAAATATACAGATGAGCGGATCGCCGCCGTCTTCGTTTCTCTTTCCACTCCTTGATAACCGATCAGGTTATTGAGGCGATCGCGAGCCCAGGAACGGGTTCCATCTTTACGGATGGAATTTGGTCTATGCGGCCTATGGGCCCGTAGCTCAGTTGGTTAGAGCGCACGCTTGATAAGCGTGAGGTCACAAGTTCAAATCTTGTCGGGCCTACCACTCTCCCCCTGAAGCGCGGACACGTACCGACCAGGCTCTCCTGGGCAAAGCAACTCACCGTTGGTGAGGGGCCATAGCTCAGTTGGTAGAGCGCCTGCTTTGCAAGCAGGATGTCGTCGGTTCGAATCCGTCTGGCTCCACCATCACTTCATCCGGAGGTGTTGGTAACGCGATCGAGGAATGATCAAGTTTGTAGCTTGCGCCCCGCCTTTTGGGCCGCGCGTGAGCTACGAAATGACATCGTGAAGGTAGGGTTCTCCCGCCGTCTGTATCTCCCCTTGGGGATGCAGCTGGTTTTAGGGCGGACTTTGAAGAAGACATCAAATGTCTGACAAATACAAAGCGCATGCGAGCCCTCCCTAGAGGGTAAGCGCATGGGTTTTGCTGAGAACGATCAAGCGCATAAGGGCTTCTGACGGATGCCTTGGCATTGAGAGGCGATGAAGGACGTGGCACGCTGCGATAAGAGCCGGGGAGGCGCGAGCACCCTTTGATCCGGCTATTTCCGAATGGGGAAACCCACCTTTATGGTCACCCAACTTAGCTTCGACTTCGGTCGGGGCCAGGATTGGATGGTCAGAAGAGGTATAATGGGCTGAATACATAGGCTCCATTAAGCAAACCCAGGGAACTGAAACATCTCAGTACCTGGAGGAAAGGACATCAACCGAGACTCCCGTAGTAGTGGCGAGCGAACCGGGACCAGGCCAGTGCTGTCGTGACATAAAGCTGAACGACTTGGAAAGGTCGGCCATAGTGGGTGATAGCCCCGTAAGCGTCAAATAGCGACAGACTCGAGTAGGGCGGGACACGTGAAATCCTGTCTGAACATGGGGGGACCACCCTCCAAGCCTAAGTACTCCTCAATGACCGATAGTGAACAAGTACCGTGAGGGAAAGGTGAAAAGCACCCCGACAAGGGGAGTGAAACAGATCCTGAAATCGGAAGCCTACAAGCAGTCGGAGCCACCGCGCGTGGTGACGGCGTACCTTTTGTATAATGGGTCAGCGACTTCATGTGCCGTGCAAGCTTAAGCCGTTAGGTGTAGGCGCAGCGAAAGCGAGTCTGAATAGGGCGAATAAGTACGTCGCATGACGACCCGAAACCAGGTGATCTATCCATGAGCAGGTTGAAGGTAAGGTAACACTTACTGGAGGACCGAACCGGTGAATGTTGAAAAATTCTCGGATGACTTGTGGATAGGGGTGAAAGGCCAATCAAACCTGGACATAGCTGGTTCTCCGCGAAAACTATTTAGGTAGTGCCTCAGACGGACTCCTTGGGGGGTAGAGCACTGAATGGATGCGGGGGGAGCGATCTCTACCAATTCTAATCAAACTCCGAATACCCAAGAGAGATATCTGGGAGACACACGGCGGGTGCTAACGTCCGTCGTGAAAAGGGAAACAACCCTAACCATCATCTAAGGCCCCCAAGTTCTGGCTAAGTGGGAAACGATGTGGGTTTGCTTTGACAACCAGGATGTTGGCTTAGAAGCAGCCATCATTTAAAGAAAGCGTAACAGCTCACTGGTCAAGCGAACCTGCGCGGAAAATGTAACGGGGCTCAAGCCAGACGCCGAAGGTATGGGTGTGCGTAAGCACGCGGTAGCGGAGCGTTCCGTAAGCCGTTGAAGGTGAGGCGTGAGCCTTGCTGGAGGTATCGGAAGTGAGAATGCTGACATGAGTAGCGATAAAGAGTGTGAGAGACACTCTCGCCGAAAGCCCAAGGGTTCCTGCGTAAAGCTAATCTGCGCAGGGTTAGTCGGCCCCTAAGGCGAGGCCGAAAGGCGTAGTCGATGGGAATCAGGTGAATATTCCTGAACCAGTTGGAAGTGACGGATCTGGTAAATTGTCTAGGCTTATTGGATTGCTCTGGGCAGTGAACAGGTCCCTGGAAATAACTCCAACGGAGACCGTACCCGAAACCGACACAGGTGGGCAGGTAGAGTATACCAAGGCGCTTGAGAGAACCATGCTGAAGGAACTCGGCAAATTGCACGCGTAACTTCGGGATAAGCGTGACTCTGCTTTGGGCAACCAGAGTAGAGTGGCACAGGCCAGGGGGTAGCGACTGTTTATCAAAAACACAGGGCTCTGCGAAGCCGTAAGGCGACGTATAGGGTCTGACGCCTGCCCGGTGCCTGAAGGTTAAAGGGAGTTGTGCAAGCAGCGAACTGAAGCCCAGGTAAACGGCGGCCGTAACTATAACGGTCCTAAGGTAGCGAAATTCCTTGTCGGGTAAGTTCCGACCTGCACGAATGGCGTAACGACTTCCCCACTGTCTCCAGCATGGGCTCAGCGAAATTGAATTCCCCGTGAAGATGCGGGGTTCCCGCGGTCAGACGGAAAGACCCTATGAACCTTTACTGCAGCTTCGCCTTGGCGTTAGCAACAACATGTGTAGGATAGGTGGGAGGCTATGAATCCGGGGCGCCAGTTCCGGGGGAGCCATCCTTGAAATACCACCCTTATTGTTGTTGACGTCTAACCGCGGCCCGTTATCCGGGTCCGGGACATGGCGTGGCGGGCAGTTTGACTGGGGCGGTCGCCTCCCAAAGTGTAACGGAGGCGCGCGATGGTGGGCTCAGACCGGTCGGAAATCGGTCGTCGAGTGCAATGGCATAAGCCCGCCTGACTGCGAGACTGACAAGTCGAGCAGAGACGAAAGTCGGCCATAGTGATCCGGTGGTCCTGCGTGGAAGGGCCATCGCTCAACGAATAAAAGGTACTCTAGGGATAACAGGCTGATTTTGCCCAAGAGTCCATATCGACGGCAAAGTTTGGCACCTCGATGTCGGCTCATCACATCCTGGGGCTGGAGCAGGTCCCAAGGGTTCGGCTGTTCGCCGATTAAAGTGGTACGTGAGCTGGGTTCAGAACGTCGTGAGACAGTTTGGTCCCTATCTGCCGTGGGTGTACGAGACTTGAGAGGATCTGTCCCTAGTACGAGAGGACCGGGATGGACACACCTCTGGTGGACCTGTCATGGCGCCAGCTGTGCAGCAGGGTAGCTAAGTGTGGACTAGATAACCGCTGAAAGCATCTAAGCGGGAAACTAACCTCAAAACAAGGTCTCGCTGAGAGCCGTGGAAGACCACCACGTTGATAGGCCAGGTGTGGAAGCGCTGTGAGGCGTGTAGCTTACTGGTACTAATAGCTCGATAGGCTTGATCGTTCTTCAGCCAAACCTATGCAAATGCTCTTTGTAGCATCAGACATACGATGTCTTCTTCGACTTGATATAACCGGTGCTTCTCACTCTCTTGAGTTTGGCGCACCGCACGCATCCTTTTTGCTGACCTGGTGGCTATGCCGGGGGTTCCCCACCCGATCCCATTCCGAACTCGGTCGTTAAGTCCCCCAGGGCCAATGGTACTTCGTCTCAAGGCGCGGGAGAGTAGGTCGCCGCCAGGTCCGCTAAAAGGATGTCGTTACAGCAAGTCGTACTTCAAAGTCCCCCTACCAACACGATCACAAACTACCCTCTTCGCCGCGGGGTGGAGCAGCCCGGTAGCTCGTCAGGCTCATAACCTGAAGGTCACAGGTTCAAATCCTGTCCCCGCACCCAAGACAGGCTTCGCTTCGGCGGAGTTTGAAAAAGCCCCTCCGTTCATTCGGGGGGGCTTTTTTCGTTTAAGCCCGGCGGCAGCAAAATCTGTGCAGCGCCTCATGCGGTGACAGACGGCGGCCGCCGCCCTACGGTTATGGTCTGATCTCTCGCGCGGAGCCTGACCTTGCAGTTTATCAAGTCCTTCGTCGCTGCGCTCATGGCGCTGTCGCTCTTCGCGCCGATGGCCCCGGCCCATGCCGCGCCAAAACCGCTGACAGCCGGAGCCGTGGCGTCGCCGGACCTCTATGGCGCGCTGGCGGCTGAAGAGATCCTCAAGGCGGGCGGCAATGCGGTGGACGCCGCCGTGGCTACGGCCTTCGCATTGGCGGTCACCTATCCCGAGGCGGGAAACCTGGGCGGCGGCGGTTTCATGACCCTGCTGGTCGACGGCAAGCCCTATTTTCTGGACTATCGCGAGACCGCGCCGGCGGCCGCCACGGCGACGATGTATCTGGATGCGGCCGGCGAACCAATCGCGCAACTCAGCCTGGTCGGCGAACTGGCCGCAGGCGTGCCCGGCACGGTGCGGGGCATGGCCCAGGCCCACGCCCGGTTTGGCAAGCTGTCCTGGGCGCGCACCCTGGAGCCGGCCATCCGCTATGCCCGTGACGGGTTCCTGGTCACGCCGCAGCTGATCGGCATCCGGGACGGCAGCCAGGCGCCGTTCGTCGGCGTCACCAATTTCCAGCGCTACTTCGGGGCCCTCAAGGCCGGAGAAACCTTTCGTCAGCCCGAGCTGGCCGAGACCCTGATCCGCATCGCGAAAGGCGGCGACAAGGCGTTTTACGAAGGCGAAACCGCCGACCTGCTGGTCGCCCAGATGGCCCGCGGCGCCAGGCCCGGCCTGATCACCAGGGCAGACCTGGCCGGCTACAGGGCTGTATGGCGCGAGCCGCTGCTGGGGCAATGGCGGGGCCACACCGTAATCACCGCCCCGCCGCCCAGTTCGGGTGGCGTCGCTCTGCTGCAGCTTCTGGGTCTCAAGTCGCGGGCGGCGCCGCTGTTCGAGGATGCGCCGCTCAACAGCCCGCAATATCTGCATCTGGTCTCGGAGATCGAGAAGCGGGTCTTCGCCGACCGGGCCGAATATATGGGCGATCCGGATGTGGTGAGCGTTCCGGTCAAGGCCCTGATCGACCCCGGCTATCTGGATCGGCGCGCCGCCGAGATCGACCCCCGGCAGCCTTCGGCGACGGCCAAGGTCAAGCCTGGGCTGGAAAAGCCGCAGACCACTCACTTCTCGATCGTCGACCGGTGGGGCAACGCCGTCTCCAACACCTACACGCTCAATGGCTGGTTCGGGGCCGGGGTGGTGGTCGAGGGCGCCGGCTTCCTGCTCAACGATGAAATGGACGACTTCTCGGTCAAGCCGGGCGCGCCCAACCAGTTCGGCGTGGTCGGCGGCGACGCCAACGCCATCGCGCCGGGCAAGCGCCCCCTGTCGTCCATGACGCCCACCATCCTGATGAAGGACGGACAGGTCGCCATGGTGCTGGGCACGCCCGGCGGATCGCGGATCTTCACGTCGGTGTTCCAGGTGCTGGCCAATGTCTATGACCACGGCCTGCCGCTGGACCAGGCCGTGGCGGCCCAGCGCTTCCATCATCAGCTTCTGCCGGAGAACACGATCTTCTTCGAGCCCTATGCGCCGCCGTCCGAGGGTTTGAGCCAGGCCATGACGGCGCGCGGCTACCGGCTGGAAACCCAGGACTTTAACGGTGACATCGAAGCCATCCAGATCAAGGACGGCGCGCCCATCGCCGTGGCCGATCCCCGGGCCCGCGGCGTGGCGCGGATCGTGCGCTAGAGCCGGTTGCGATCAGATGGAATCAGATCGCCCGCTCTAGTCTTTTGTTTTCACCCGCGTTTCATTCCGAAAACCGGTTCCCACTTTTCGGAACGCGCCCTAGGAGCTGTGGACTCTAGGGATTCCCGAAGGGTGCGAAGCGTGATTCAAGACTGTCTTTTGGGAGGCGGTCTTGGGTGTGATGGATCGTTTGGTGCTGAGTGACGCTGATTGGGACCGGATGTCTGGCCTGATCATCGGGCGTCCTGACCAGAAGGGCTCGACCGGCCGCGACAACCGGATGTTCGTCGAGGGCGTGTTGTGGATCGTGAGGACGGGCTCGCCCTGGCGCGATCTGCCCGAGGTGTTCGGCGATTGGAATAGCGCCTTCCGGCGGTTCAGTCGCTGGAGCCAGAAGGGCGTCTGGCGGCGGATCTTCGAGGCGATGTCGGGCGATCCAGACTTCGAATACCTGATCATAGACTCCACCATCGTCCGCGCCCACCAGCACGCTAGCGGGGCCAAAAAGGGGGGTCTGAAGATCAAGCCCTTGGACGCTCGCGCGGCGGACTGAGCACCAAGGTCCACATGGCCGTGCGAGGCCTGGGCCAACCAGTCCGGTTCATTCTCACGGCCGGGCAACGGGGAGACGCACCTCAAGCGGGTCCGTTGATCGAAGGCTTGCCGGCCAAGGTCGTCATGGCCGACACCGCCTACGATGCAGATCATCTGCGTCAGGCGATCACCGCCAAGGGCGCCGTCGCCGTCATCCCCAACAATCCTTCACGCGCTCAGAAATATACGCTCGACCCGCACCTCTACGCCCAGCGCCACCTCGTCGAGTGCTGCTTCAGTCGCCTCAAGCAGTTCCGCCGTGTCGCCACCCGCTTCGAGAAGACGGCGAGAAACTACCTCGCCGTCCTGCACCTCGCTGCCGCAATACTCTGGATGCGATAAGTGTCCACAGCTCCTAAGGCCTACTGCAAGCTTCGTGCGCCCGGCGCGCCGGCCTCGATGGCGACGATCCGGGCGATGATCGCGTCCCAATGGGCCAGGGCTTCGACATCCCCGGCGGCCGCATATTCGGCCGCGCGCAGAGTGGCGATCACCTCGGCGTCGTCGCCATACTGACCGATCAGGGCGAGGGCTGTCTGCTGCGCCGCGTCGGTCATGGTCGGCACCTTAGAACCGCAGCTCGGGCTGCATCGCCCCGGGCTGCTGGGTTTCGGGAAGGTGGCAGGTGAAGGTGGAGCCCGCGCCGGGCTCGCTTTCCAGCGCCACCCAGCCGCCGTGCAGTTCGACCAGCGCCTTGACCAAGGCCAGGCCCAGGCCGGGGCCGCCGCGATCGCGGCCGACGAAGCGGTCAAAGATGTGTGCCTGCACATGGAAGGGCACGCCGCGCCCGGTGTCCCGAACGTCCAGCCGGACCTCACCCAGGGCCCGGCGGGCCGAAAGGGTAACCGTGCCGTCGGGCGGGGTCTGGCGCAGGGCGTTCTCGACCAGATGATCGACCGTCTGGGACAGACGCTTCAGATCACCCCGGATCAGGCCCACATCCTCGTCACAGTCGATGACCAGATTGACCCCGCCCAGCTGGGCGTCCTTGGCCGCGCGGTCGCGGGCCTGTTCCAGTAGTTCGATGACCCGGATGTCCTGAATTTCGAGGGCCATTTCACCGGCGTCGATCTGGGCCATGTCCAGCACGTCGTCGATTGAGCGGGCCAGCTGGGTTGCGGCGGCGCGCACAGCGGCCACATGGTTGCGGCCTCGCTCGTGCAGGCCGTCGGCGCGCTCCAGCAGCTCCGAATAGCCGATGATCGTGGTCAGGGGCGTGCGCAGTTCGTAGGAGACATTGCCCACGAAGTCGCGCTTGAGGCGTTCGGCCTCGGCCAGGGCGGCCGAGCGGTCGGCCAGGGCGCTTTGCAGCTCGCGGGTGTCGGTGACGTCGGCAAAGGCGATCAGGGTCGCGCCGTCGGGCAGGGGGCGTGACTGATAGAGCACGATGCGGTCATCGGAGGTGCGAACCTCGCCCGAGGTCGGGGCACGCATCTGCGGATCGGGATCGGCGACCCGGCCCTTGAGTTCCCGCCAGAAGGCCAGGTCGTGCAGGCGCGGCACGCACAGATCGACCACACCCTCGAAATCGACAGCGGCCTCCAGGGCCTGGGCCGTGATGTTCCAGAAGTTTTCGAAGGCTTCATTGTGCAGACGCAGCCGCCCGTCCGAGCCGAACACGGCCACGGCGTCGTTCAGCTTGTCCAGCGTGGCCTGCTGCACCTGGATCAGGGCGTTGTACTGGGCCTTGAGGCGAAGCTCGCCGGTGATGTCGGAATAGAGCAGCAGCATGCCGCCCAGCGGGTGGGGCTGGCGCACCACCTTCAGCGTACGGCGGTCGGGCAGGTCCCACAGCTCGTCGGCCTGGGGACCCAGGTCCTCGTAGCGGGCCAGTTCCTCGGCCTTCCACCTGGCGTAGTCCATGGTCTCTGGCAGACGGCGACGCTGGCGCAGACGGTCCAGCACCTCGCCATGGGTCGGGCGCTCGGCGAGCCAGGCGGGCTCAAGGCCCCACAGCTCGGCGAAGGCGGTGTTGTGGAACGCCAGGCGACGCGACTGGCTGAAGATCGCCACGGCGTCGGCGATGTGGTTGAGCGTCTCGTCGTGGGCCTCGACATGCTTCTTGAGCGCGTCGCGAACATCCTCGATCTCGGTGACGTCGGTGCAGAACACGCCAACGCCACCCCCGTCCAGCGCGCGGGCGGCGACGCGGAACGCCCGGCGGCGCCCATCGACATTCACCCAGCGCAGGCTTTCGCGCGGCTCGCCGCTGTTGGCGGCTTCGACCGCCAGGGCGTCGGCGGCACGGTCAAAGGTCTTTCCGAGCTTGGCCGCAGCCCCGGCCGAGGCCGTATCGACGGCGCGCAGATAGGCGGCGTTGCCCCAGACGGGCGCGCCGTCCGCGCCGGAGATCCAGGCGGGTTCGACCAGGCCATCCACAAAGGCGGCGAATCGGGCGGACGAGGGCAGGCCCTCTTCTTCAGCCGCAGCGGCGGTCAGGCGCAGCCAGCCGACCGCGCCCGTGGCGCGCCCCTCGACCTTGACCGCCCCCTCGGTGCCGCGCACTTCGAACTGGCAAGGCTCGCCGCGCTCGAACAGGCCGCGCAGCCGCAGGGCATGGTCGGGATCGGCACGCATCAGGGCGGTGACCACATCCTGGGCCTGGGCGACCACGCCCAGGATGCCGGCGCAGGCGACCAGGCTGTCGCCGCCGGACACCAGGTTCGCCTGGCTGTTTTCCATGGAGATCAGCGCGCTGTCGAAGGCCTCGAGCGAGGCGTGGCCCGTCGTCGCGCCGCCCTCCAGGCCCTCAAGCCGACGCGAAAGCACGGCCAGCCGCGCCTCGAACCGGCGCCTCTGGGCCAGGGCCCACAGGGTCGTGGAAAGGGCGAGGCTAACCGCGCCGGCCGTCGCCGCGAGGATCAGTTCATGCGCAGTCATCAAGCCCGTCGCTTAGCCCCCGGAGCGCATCCGGCAAAGTGGATCCGTTGGATGGATCTCCGGCGCTCCAAAACTCTCGGTATTGCCGAATCAGAATCACAGATTAGTCCGGCTGTGACCAGAGCGCGATCCGCCGCGCAGTCTGCAGACGGGTGGCGAAACGTCCCAATCGGTCTATCTGAAGGTGATGGACCCCACCTCACGCCTCGCCCCTTCGCTCGATGACTTCGCCGCCCTGGCGCAGGCGGCGTTCAAGGCCCTGTCCGACCCGTTCCGCAAACTGGCCGGCGACGTGGTGATCCGCGTCGACGACTTCGCCACCGACGAGGTGCTGGACGAGCTGGGCATAGAGGATCCGTTCGAGCTGACGGGCCTCTATCAGGGCGTCGATCTGGGGCACCGCTCGGTGCTGGACGCCCAGGCCATGCCCTCGATGGTCTTCCTGTATCGCCGTCCGATCCTGGATGAATGGTGCGAGCGCGGCGATGTTTCGCTGGGCGATCTGGTCAGCCATGTGCTGGTCCACGAGATCGGCCACCATTTTGGACTGTCGGACGACGACATCGACCGTATCGAGGGCGAGTAATGGGCCATACCCCTTTTGACCTGAAGGTCCTGCGAGATGAGACCGACCCCAAGGTGTTCGCCCGGGGCGAAGCCTATGCCGAAGGCGGCTATGTGGAGCTGATCGACATCGACGACGACGCGGTGCTGGCCCATGTCGAGGGCACGGAACTCTATGTCGTCCAGCTGACGCCGTCGGCCGGGCTGGGACTCTGCACCTGTCCGGCGTTCAACAACTTCGGCGTCTGCAAGCACGTCGTGGCGACGGCCCTGGTCTATAACAGCCTCAGCGAGGGCGAGGTGCGCACTGCAAAAGGGCGGTTCGCCCGGCTGCGCGAAGGGCTTGAGCTGGAAACCCGCGAGGATCTCGTTCAACGGCTGATCGGCCTGGCCCGGCGCTATCCCGGTGTTCTGGCCGATCTGGAAGGTTTGGAAGAGGCCGATCCGGACGAAGAGGCTTGAGCCTTTCGCGCCAGTATCAGCCAACCTCCATCCGCCTTCAGACAAAGCCTGTTTCACCTTGCAAGGTGAGGTTCTATGGCTGGCCCCCGGGGGACGCGCCGAAAAGACTTACAGTTTCGAGGCTCACCCTTTAGTAAGGCTCAACCTGAGCATAAGCTGGGACGGCGATATCATGGACGACGCGGGCGTTAGCTTGCAGGCGATGATGGCAGCGATGGGCGAGGCGGCCCGTGACGGCGCGCGCGCCCTGCGCCTCGCCTCGGCCCAGCAGCGCACCGCAGCCCTGTCCGCCATGGCCGTCGCGATCCGCGAAGATGCCGGCAAAATCCTGGCCGCCAACCTGAAGGATCTCGACCAGGCGCGCGCCAACGGCCTGTCAGGCCCGATGCTGGACCGGCTGATGCTGGACGCCGCCCGCCTGGAAGGCGTGGCTGTTGGCGTCGAGACCGTGGCGGCGATCCCCGACCCACTGGGCGTGGCGACCTCGCGATGGACCCGGCCCAACGGGCTGGACATTTCTCGCGTCCGCACCCCCATCGGCGTGATCGCCATGATCTATGAGAGCCGCCCCAACGTCACCGCCGACGCGGCGGCGCTGTGCGTGCGCTCGGGCAATGCGGTGATCCTGCGCGGCGGCTCGGAATGCCTGGCCTCCAGCCTGGCCATCCATGCGGCTATCGTCCGGGGCCTGCTGGCCGCCGGCCTGCCCGCCAGCGCCGTTCAGGCTGTGGCCACCGCCGACCGCGCCGCCGTCGGTGCCATCCTGTCGGGCCTGAACAAGACCGTCGACCTGATCATTCCGCGTGGCGGCAAGAGCCTGGTGGCCCGCGTCCAGGCCGAGGCCCGCGCCCCGGTGCTGGGCCATCTGGAAGGCCTCAACCACGTCTTCATCCATGCCGCTGCCGAGCCGAAGAAGGCCGCCGCCATCGCCCTGAACGCCAAGATGCGCCGGGTGTCAGTCTGTGGTTCGGCCGAGACCCTGCTGATCGACCGGGCCGGCGCAGCCGCTCTGCTGCCGCCCATCGCCGACCTGCTGATCAAGGCCGGGTGCGAACTGCGCGGCGACGCCGCCGCCCGCGCCATCGAGCCCGACATGAAGGCGGCGGTCGAGGCCGACTGGACGACGGAGTATCTGGCCCCGATCCTGTCGGTGGCTGTGGTGGATGGCGTTGACGGCGCCGCCGCCCACATCGCTCGCTATGGCTCTGGCCATACCGACGCCATCGTCACCGAAGACGAAGCCGCCGCCGAAGCCTTCACGGCCCAGGTCGACAGCGCCATCGTGCTGGTCAATGCCTCGACGCAGTTCGCCGATGGCGGCGAGTTTGGATTTGGCGCGGAGATCGGCATCGCCACCGACAAGCTACACGCCCGCGGTCCGGTTGGGGCCGAGCAATTGACGACATTCAAATATGTGGTTCGCGGGACCGGCCAGACTCGTCCCTGAGGCCGGGCGGCCAAACGCGCAGCGTCTGGGATTCCATCTGGAACCGGGCATGCGCGTCGGGCTGTTCGGGGGCTCGTTCAATCCCGCGCACGAGGGCCATGCCCACGTGGCCGAGACCGCCCTGCGCCGCCTGAACCTCGACCGCGTGATCTGGCTGGTCTCGCCGCAAAATCCTCTGAAGTCTTCGGCGCAGACCCGACCCCTGGCCGAGCGTCTGGCGGGGGCGCGAAAGCATGCCCGCAGCAGCGGCATGATCGTCTCTGACGCTGAAACACGCCTGGGCTCGCAATACACCATCGACACCCTGCGGGTGCTGCGGGCGCGGTTTCCGGGCGTGAAGTTCGTCTGGGTGATGGGGGCCGACAGCCTGGCCACCTTCCACCGCTGGCGAGGCTGGACCCAGATCATGCGCGAAGTGCCGGTGGCGGTAATTTCGCGCCCGTGGGCGGCCCTGAAATCGCGAACTTCCCCGGCCGCGCGGCGCTTTGCCCATGCCCGCAAACCGGCCAGCGCCGCCGCCACCCTGCCCGACGCCACGGCCCCGGCCTGGATCTATCTGACCGGACCTTTGAACTTCGCCTCGTCAACGGCGATGCGCGAACGGCTCAACAAGGCGCCCTGAAGGCGGCCGATTTAGCCTCTTTCACGCAACCCCTCACGTTTCCGACTCATCCGTGCTATGAGAGGGACCCGCGCGACCCCATAAGGAGCATTCCGCTGCGTAGCGACCCCGCGCAAATTGCGCAGGAAGATACGGTTTCCACCGAATCTTCCCTCAAACACCCCGGCCTCACGCCGGACCTGAACATCAAGGCTCTCGAGACCCTGATCCTGTCCCGCCTGGACGACGACAAGGCGCAGGACATTGTCCACATCGACCTGACGGACAAGAGCTCCGTGGCCGACAGCCTGATCGTGGCGTCCGGCCGCTCGCACCGTCACGTCGGCGCCCTGGCCGATCACGTCCTCCGCGCCCTGAAGGAAAACGGGTTCGGCAAGGCGCGGGTCGAGGGCCTGCCGCACTGCGACTGGGTGCTGATCGACGCCGGCGACGTGGTGGTTCACCTGTTCCGTCCCGAAGTGCGTAGCTTCTACAACATCGAGAAGATCTGGGCGGTCGACGCCCCGCACCGCATTCCTGCGGCCAACTGATCGTTCGAGACCGGCCCTGCCAGCTTGCCAGACGGTGAGCGGCAGGCCGTGCTTTCTCCAGATGACGAAAGCTTAAGCTGCGCCGACCGGCGCATTCCATCATCGTGCGCGCTCCTTTGGAGTGACGGATGAAATCCCTTGTTTCCGCGGCCGCCGCGTTATGGCTGACCGCAATTGCCAGCCCCGGCCTGGCCGCGCCCTTCGACTCCGCCTCCGACGCTTTTGCGCCCTGTGCCGACGCCGCCAAGGACACTGCCCTGACGGGGTCGCTGTGCGCGCGTTTCCAGGCGCCCCTCAGTCCCGCTGATCCGCAGCTTGGTGACGCCCAGCTGTTCGTCCGCCAGTTCCCCGCCCAAGCCCCGTCGCGGGGTCAGGTCTGGCTGATCGCAGGCGGACCGGGCGAATCCGGCGCCAGTTTCTATCCGCTGCTGAAGCCTTTGCGGGCGGCGTTCGCCGGCTACGATCTGATGATCCCCGACCATCGGGGCACGGGCTTCTCCACGCGACTATGTCCGACCGAAGAAGCGCCCCAAAGTCCGGGCGGTATGGCGCTGAGCGGGGCTGAATGGAGCACCTGCTTTTCAGCCCTGACTGGGCCCCGCGCCAAGGCCTTCACCATCAGCAACGCGGCCGGTGACCTGCGCGCCCTGATGGATCGCTATGGCGGCGACAGGCCGACGATCCTGTACGGCGTCTCGTATGGTACGCAACTGGTGCTGCGGACCCTGGCGGTCGCACCGCCCAGGCGCGTGGACGGCGTCATTCTCGACTCCCTGGTTCCGCCCGACGACACGACGACACTGGACCTCAGCCACCGCTCGGCCGTGGTCGACGCCGTCGGCCGCCGGGTGCTGGCGCGCTGCGACGCCGACAAGGCGTGCCGGACCAGGCTTGGCGGCTCGGCGGTCGCGGCGATGCAGGCCGTGGTCGATGGCCCGAAGCTCGCGGCCCTGGTCCCGGGCGGCAAGCCCAAGCTGTTCTTCGGTGCCCTGCTCGACCATCCCGCCCAGCGCGCCCAAATCCCCGGCATACTGGCGGCGTTACGCGCCGGTGATCCCGCTCCGGCCCTCAAGGCGAAAGCCGAACTCGAGGCCTTCGCGCGCGACTTCATGCGCTTTGAGCAGTCATCGATGTCGGTCCCGCTGGTCAGCCTGATCAGCGCCTCGGAAAACAACGCCCGCCCCGGCCTGACCAAGGCCCAGATCGACGCCGAGGCTGCGGGCCTGCTGTTCACCAGCCCCCTGCCCGGACAGCTGATTGGCGGCGCGAGCAACGCCTATCCGCGCGATAGCGGGTTCGGCAAGATGCCCGCCAAGCTGCCGCCCGTCCTGGTGCTGCAGGGTGATCTCGACCCCAAGACCCCCCTGGCCGGAGCCCAGGCCCAGACCGCACGCCTCAAGCCGGCCGGCCGCGTGGGCCTGACGATCGTCAAGGGCGGCCCGCACTTCCTGCTGCTCACCGCGCCCGACTGCTTCGTCGCGTCCGCCAAGGCTTTCGTGGCGACGAAGCGGGCCGTTCGTGGCACATGCTCGCTGGAATGAAGCTCACCATCCTCACCGTTGGAAAGCTTGGCCGCATGGTCGAGGCGCAGCTGGCGCTGGACTATATGTCCCGCGCCACGGCGTCCGGCCGCGCCCTGGCCCTGGGTCCGGCCGAGATCGTCGAGGTCGAGGCCAGGAAGCCCGGCAAGGCCGCCGAGGCCGAGGTGCTGCGTCCGCATCTTGAGGGTGCCTATGTCATCGCCTGCGACGAGCACGGCAAGGTGCGGCCCAGCCGCGCCTTCGCCGAGCACATCGGCCGGCTGCGCGACGATGGGACGCGCAAGGTCGTGTTCCTGATCGGCGGAGCCGACGGCCTGGATCCGTCGATCCTGTCCAGCGCAAACGAAACCCTGGCCTTTGGCCCCCAGACCTGGCCGCACGCCCTGGCCCGGGCGATGCTGGCCGAGCAGATCTATCGCGCCGTCACCATCCTGTCGGGCTCGCCCTATCATCGCGACTAAAGCATCG
The DNA here is from genome assembly GCF_058681425.1 of Caulobacter sp. AVps18. NCBI lineage: Bacteria > Pseudomonadati > Pseudomonadota > Alphaproteobacteria > Caulobacterales > Caulobacteraceae > Caulobacter > Caulobacter sp. AVps18. The sequence goes on along the minus strand of NZ_CM178737.1, from coordinate 903,391 downwards.
CGCGGAAAAGTGGTCCCCGGTTTTCCGCAAAAGCGATGCGAAAACAGAAATCTAGAGCAAGGCAAGCGAGTTTGATTTCGCGCGCGTTGCTCTAGGGTTAAGAGCGAGTCTGATGTTGCAGCGCCGCTCGCCTCTCGTTCTGTCGGTGGTCGCCCTGGTTCTCGCCCTGTCGGCGGCCGGGGTCGGGGTCGCGCGTCAGAACGCCGACCAGCGGGCGCGCGACAGGCAGTCGGCCATCGACACCCGCCGGGAGATCGAAGACCTGCGCAGCGAACTGACGCGCCTGGACAATGCGCGCCTGGCCGCCGGCGATGACGTGGACCTCAAGCGCGCGCGGCTGGAGATGCTGAATGCGCGCGAGGTCTCGGTTCTGGCCAATCTGGGGCGTGACCGTCACCACCTGGCCCGCCTGTTGTCGGCCCTGCAGATGTTTCGTCGCAATCCGCCACCGGCCCTTCTGGTCAGCCCGAGCGACGCCCGCGACGCCGTGCGGGCGGCGATCCTGGTGAGGGCCATGACGCCCGACCTGCAGCGGCGGGCCGACGGCTATGCCCGCCAGGCCTCGGCCGTGGGGGCGCTGCGTCGCGAGGCAGCGGCGGCGGCGGCCGAGCTGTTTACCGCCGAGAGCGTGGTGGCTGACCGCAAGGGCGAGATCGAGCGCCTGATCATCGAGAAGACCCGCCTGGAGCGCGCCTATGCCCAGGAAGCCCTGGTCGAGGCCAGCGAACTGCGCACTCTTGGTGCCCTGACCGATGGCCTGATCAGCCGTGAGCCGACCGGGCCCCTGATCCTGGCGATGCCGGCGCCGGGACCGATCGCCCGACGGTTTGGCGACACGCTGCCGGCCGGCGGCCGTTCCAGTGGTCTGGCGATCCGCGCGGACAAGGGCCGGGCCGTAAGCAGCCCCGTGGCCGGAACCGTCGAATATGCCGGCGCGCTGAATGGATGGGGCGTCGTCCTGATCCTGCGCGCCCAGGGCGCCTACCATGTGGTGCTGGCCGGTCTGGATCAGGTTTCGGTCGGCCCCGGACAATCGGTCGCGGCCGGCGAACCGATCGGAAAGATGGGTGATCGTGTATCTGCAGATCCGGAGCTCTATCTGGAGGTCCGAAAAGAGGGCGCCCCGGTCGATCCCGAACGCTGGATGAAGCAAGGGTCGCCGTAGACGACTTTTTCAGCAATGATGGCCGTAAATCGAACGTTCTCTTCCCGCAGGGTTGAGCCAGAGTCATCACAGTGCGCCGCACAGCGTCGCCAGGGAACCTTCAGGGCCTAATGCGCAAGTACCTGTTCATCGGAGTTTCGGCCTTTGTCCTCGGCGCGGGGGCCATGGCCTATGTCAGCCCCATGGCGCAGGCCAACAGCGCGCCCAAGGCCAAGACCTACAAGCTGCTGGAGCTGTTCGGCGATGTGCTGGGCACGGTCGAGGACCAGTATGTCACCGAGGTCGATGACAAGAAGCTGATCGAGGCGGCGCTGGACGGCATGCTGACCAGCTTGGACCCGCATTCGGGCTATCTGTCGCCCGACAGTTTCGAGGACATGCAGGACACCACGCGCGGCGAATATGGCGGGCTGGGCCTGGAAGTCACCAGCGAGGAGGGGGTCGTCAAGATCGTCTCGCCGATGGACGGCACCCCGGCTTCGCGCGCCGGTATCCAGGCCGGCGACTATATCACCGCCGTCAACAATCAGAGCGTGCTGGGCCTGACCGTCAACGAGGCGGTCAAGCAGATGCGCGGCGCGCCGGGTGAACCGGTGACCCTGACCATCGCCCGCGAAAAGACCGACCCCTTCGACGTCAAGCTGGTGCGCGAGATCATCAAGCCCAAGGCCGCCATCGCCCGCATGGAAGGCGACTATGGCTATGTGCGTCTGCCGGGCTTCAACGAAAAGGCCACCGACGCGCTGGTCTCTTCGATCAATGAGCTGAAGACCAAGAACCCCAAGATGAAGGGTCTGGTCCTGGACATGCGCAACAATCCCGGCGGCCTGCTTGATCAGGCCGTGGGCGTGGCCGACGTGTTCCTGGACGGCGGCGAGGTGGTCAGCCAGCGCGGCCGCGATCCGCGCAACATCCAGCGCTACAACGCCAAGGCCGGCGACCTGCTGAATGGCCTGCCGCTGGTGGTGCTGATCAACCAGGGCTCGGCCTCGGCGGCGGAAATCGTCGCCGGCGCCCTGCAGGACCGCAAGCGCGCAGAGCTGGTGGGGCTGACAAGCTTTGGCAAGGGCTCGGTCCAGACCGTGATCCCGCTGCGCGGCGGTGCCGATGGTGCCCTGAAGCTGACCACGGCGAAGTATTTCACGCCGTCGGGTCGCTCGATCCAGAAGACCGGCATCGCGCCTGATCTCGAGGTCGCCCAGACCCGCGACCAGGCCCAGGACATCGCCAACCGCGTCTGGTTCAGCGAGGCCAGCTTCAAGAACGCGCTCAATGCCGACGAGGGCAAGACCCGCCAGGGAGCCCATACCCCGGCCGAAGCCCCGCCCGCCGGCTTCGACGACAAGAGGGGCGACTTCCAGCTGGAGCGCGCCCTGGCCGTCCTGAAGGCCGGCTCGGTCGCCACGACGCCCAAGATGCCCAAGCCGGCCGCCAAGATCGCCGAGGTCACGGCCAAGGCCGCCGCCCAGGGCAAGCCGGTTATCGAGAAGAAATAGCCCCTTTTGGCCCCCGCCTTTTCAGGTCGGGGGCCAATTGGTCGCAGGGCTCTGTTAACCATAAATTTGAAGCTTGCCGGCTAGGGTCGCGTCGATGGCCGCCATGTTCTCCCGCAAGCCCGCCTATGCCGCCGCCGCGCCTGTTTCAGAGGCGTCGGGCGACCTGCGCGCGCGCCTGATGGCCGCCGCGAGCAATCCCTATATCGCCGCCGGCGGCGCGGGGCTGCTGTTCCTGTCCACCCTGGCTGTGCTGGTCCTGGTCACGGGCGATCCCAATGCCGGCGCGCCTCTGGTCCGGGCTGAACTGACCAAGATCGGCGCGACGAAAAATGCGCCGGAGGGCTGGCGCGAGGCCCTGGCCGACGAGAGCGATCAGGAAGCCGCCTTCCAGCCGGGAACCTTCGATCTTTCGGCCAAGCCCATTGTCGAGGCGCCCCAGGGCGAGGCGACGATCTCGGTCATGGGCGAGGCCCCGCCTGTGCCCGTCACGGTGACCGGCGGCGCCCTGCCCCAGGCGCCTCTGGCCGGTCTCAGCGCGCCCGGCCCGGGCGGCGCGCCCTTGCCGATCATCGCCGCCAATGGCCAGACCGCCGCCGAGGCCTATGCCCGGCCGTTTACCGCCACCGGTCGGCCCAGGGTGTCGGTCGTGATCGGCGGCCTGGGCCTCAACCCCCAGACCACCCGCGCCGCCATCGAGACCCTGCCGCCGGAAATCACCCTGTCCTTCGCGCCCTATGCCGAGGGCTTGCAGGGCTGGATCGACCTGGCGCGGGCCAATGGCCATGAGGTGCTGCTGGAAACCCCGATGGAGCCGGCCGACTATCCGGCCAATGACCCGGGTCCCTACACCCTGATCGCCGCCAACCGGCCCGAAGACACGGTGCGCAAGCTGGAATGGCTGATGTCGCGGGCTACGGGCTATTTCGGTCTCAGCAACTATCTGGGCGCGCGGTTCGTCGAGTCGGACGCCGCCATGAACACCTTTAATGCGACGCTGAAGGCCCGGGGCCTGGCCTTTGTCGATGATGGTCTGGCCGCGCGGCGGGGTGGGGCGATCCCGCGCGCCTCGGCCGACCGGGTGATCGACGACGAGCTGTCGGCCTCGGCCATCGACGCCCAGCTGCGTGCGCTCGAAACCGGCGCCGCCGCCCGGGGCCAGTCGCTGGGTTCGGGCTTCGCCTATCCCGTGACGATCAACCAGGTGCGTGCCTGGGCTGCGGGCCTGCCTGCGCGGGGCGTGCAGTTGGCCCCCGCTTCGGCCATGGCCCGGCGATGAGTGCGATCCCGACGACCGACGACCTGCCGCGCCACCGTCCCAATGTCGGGGTGGTGCTGTTCCATGCCGATGGCCGCGTCTGGCTGGGGCGTCGCCACCAGCAGCCTGCGCCCCACAACTGGCAATTCCCGCAAGGCGGCGTCGACGACGGCGAAGAGCTGCTGGATGCCGCCCGCCGCGAGCTGGCCGAAGAGACCGGCGTGGTCTCCGCCGACCTGCTGGGCCGCACCGAAGGCTGGATCGCCTATGACTTTCCCGCCGACTTCGCCGGCTCGAAAAAGGCGCGCGGCTGGCTTGGTCAAAAACAGGTCTGGTTCGCCTTCCGCTTCACGGGCGAGGAGGCCGAGATTGACTTGGAAGCTCATGGTGAGGTCGAGTTTGACGCCTGGCGCTGGGGAAGCCTCGACGAAACCCCGGAACTGATCGTACCCTTCAAGCGCGGGGTCTACGAGACGGTGGTCGCCGCGTTCAGGGGCTACGCGCGAGGCGACGCATAAGTCTCCCGCGAGGGAGGACGATTGCATGCCGCGAACCATTCTGATGATCCACGGCTATGGCTGCGCCGGCGATTGCTGGGGCGGCGTGGCCGCGCGGCTGCGCGCAGAAGGCTATCGCGTCAAGACCCCCACCCTGCGGGGCGAGCTGCGCCGGGTCGCGGCGCCGGGCGCGGGCCTGGCGGGGCTGTCCCTGGCCGACTATGTCGCCGACATGAGCGCCCTGGCCGCTTCGCTCGCGCGCGAAACCGGCGCGGCACCGATCGTCTTTGGTCACTCGATGGGCGGCATGATCGCCCAGAAGCTGGCCGAGGCCGGCCTGACCGCCGGGATCGTGCTGTTTGCACCGGCCTCGCCGGCCGATGCGCGGGCCAAGCCCAAGCTGTCGCCGGTGTTCACCTTCCTCAATATCGCCCTGTCGCCCCGCCCCGAGACCCGGGCGGTGAAGATGTGGAAGACCGGCTTCAAGTGGGGCGTGCTCAACGCCGTGCCCGCCAGCCGCCACGACGCTCTCTACGCTGCGGCGGTCTATGATTCCGGACGCGCGCTTTCGGACCTGGCCTGGCCCGACAAGGACCCCAACCGCACGGTCCATGTCGACGCCGCCAGGGTGAAGGTCCCGGTGATGGTCGTGGCCGGCGTCCTTGACCGCACCACGCCGGTCGAGGACGTGCGTCTGGTCAGCCAGAAATATGGCGCGGACTATTCGGAATATCCCGACAACGCCCACTGGCTGATCGACGAGCCGGGCACGGCAGTCATTCTGGACGACGTCATCGGCTGGCTGAACGCCAAGGGGCTGGCGTCGCCCCGGCCCAAGGCGGTCAAGCCTGCGCCCGCCCCGGCCCCGGTTAATGTCGCGCCGAAGCCCGCGCCGGTCGCCGCTGAAGCGCCTGTCGCCGCCAAGCCCAAGGTTCAGGCGAAGACGGCCTCGGCCAAGCCGGTTGTGCAGGCCGCGTCGCCGCCAAAGCCGGCCAAGGCACCCAAGGCCAAGGTTGAAAAGGCCGTGTCGCCGCCGACGGCGGTCGTCAAGCCCAAGGCCGCTGCCAGGTCGAAGGCGTCGTCCGCCACCCCGGCCAAGCCGGCTGCGACAAAGGCGCCCGCCAAATCTTCGCCGAAGCCGAAGAAGAGCGTGTAGGGTCCAGACAGCTGATCCTGGGTCGGCGAAGTACGAAAGGCGGCCATGCCCGCACCTGTTATCATGGTCCACGGCGCGTTCTGCGGTGGCTGGACATTCGACCTCTTCCGTCAGCCTTTCGAGGCGGCCGGGCATGTGGTCCACACGCCGGATCTGTTGGGCCGCGAAGGGCAGGGCGCCGTCGCCGGTCGCTCGATGACCGACTACGCCAGGCAGATCGCCGCCCTGTGCGCGGCCTGCGACGAGCCGCCGGTGCTGATCGGCCACTCGATGGGCGGCCTGGTCGCCCAGATGGCGGCCGCCCGCGCCAAGGTCTCGCGCCTGATCCTGCTGGCTCCGTCGCCGCCCTGGGGCGTGTCGGGGGCCAGCCTGGAAGAGGCGGTTTCGGCCGTCAGCCTCTATGCCCTGGGTCCCTACTGGCTGCAGGCCGTTGATCCTGACTACACCGTGGTCAAGCGCTACAGCCTGGACCGGCTGGAGCGCGCCGAGCGCAAGGCCCTCTATGCCCGCATGACGCCCGAAAGCGGCCGGGCCCTGTGGGAGACGCTGAACTGGTGGCTGGATCCGTTCATGACCACCAGCGCCACGCCCTCGGGCGCGCCCACCCTGGCCATAGCCGGCGGCAAGGACGTGATCCATCCGCCCGCCACGGTGCGCCAGACGGCCGCTCGCCTGAACGGCGCGGTCGAGGTCTTCCCGGAGATGAGCCACTGGCTGCCGGGCGAACCGGGCTGGGAAGCCGTGGCCCAGCGCTGCCTGGACTTCATCCAGGCCCGGGACCGGGCCGCAGCCTAGTACGGCAACTGATCGGCCGGCGGCGGACCCGCCGCAGCGGGAACCTCGGCCGACGGCCCTTCGGGTGCGGTGGCGGGGTCGATCAGGTCGCCGATCGGATCTTCGCCCGGCGCGGGCGGAGGCTCGACCAGCCCGCCGGGGATCGGGGTTGATTTCAGGCGCGGCAGGGCGGCGGCCATGAAGTTGCGCCAGATCTCGGCCGGGGCCCCGCCGCCGGTGATCCTTTTCATCGGCGTGTTGTCGTCCTTGCCGGTCCAGACGGCGGCCACGAAGCCGCCCGTATAGCCGACGAACCAGGCGTCACGATAATCGCTGGTCGTGCCGGTCTTGCCGGCAATGTCGTAGTCGCCGACCCGCGCCCGTGTGCCGGTGCCCGTGGTCACGACCTCACGCATCATCTGGTTCATGTACTGCAGGGCCGGTGAGCCGATCACTGACGGTCGAGAAACCTTTTCGACATTGTGGTCGTACAGCACCTGGCCGCTGGCAGTGCGGATGCGCTCGATGCCATAGCCCTTGGCCAGAAAGCCGCCGTTCGAGAATGGCGCATAGGCCTGGGCCATCTCCATGGGCGAGACCTCGACCGCGCCCAGGGCCATCGACGGGTCCAGCTGGATCTTGCTGGAAATGCCCAGGCGACGGGCGGTCTGGGCCACATTGCCGGTGCCCACCTCATTGGCCAGGCGCGCGGCGACCGTATTGATCGACTGGGCCAGGGCCGTCTGCAGGGTCATCGGACCCAGATACTTGTTGGTGTAGTTCTTGGGTTCCCACGTGCCGATCTTGACCGGCTCATCGACCACCATCACGGCGGGGGTGCGGCCCTGCTCCATGGCGGTCAGATAGACGAAGGGCTTGAAGGCGCTGCCGGCCTGGCGCCGGGCGGTGGTGGCGCGGTCGAACTGGGTCTCGCCATAGTCGGCCCCGCCGACATAGGCGCGGATGCGGCCTTCGCCGTCGATGGCCACCAGGGCTGCCTGCTGTACGCCCTGCTTGATATGGCCCTCGACGCCCAGCTTGACCGAGCGTTCAGCGGCTACCTGGATGGGCAGGTCGAGCGTGGTCTCGACGACCAGATCTTCGGTCGGTTCGCCGACCAGCGAGCGGACCTGGGCGTCGATATAGTCGGTGAAATACTGGGCGCGCTGGTTGGCCAGGGTGGCCGAGACGCGAACCGGCTCCTTGATCGCCTCTTCCATCTGCTGGGGCGTGATCGCCTTGATGCGAACCATCTCGTCCAGCACCACGGTGGCGCGACGCGCGGCGCGCTCGCTGGCGCTGACCGGCGAATAGCGGGCGGGGCCCTTCATCATGCCGGCCAGCAGGGCGCTCTCGCCGATGGTCAGCTGGCTGGCGGGCTTGTTGAAATAGCGCTGCGAGGCGGCCTCGATGCCATAGGCCCCGGCCCCGAAATAGACCCGGTTCATATAGAGGGCCAGGATCTGCTTCTTGCTGAACTTCAGCTCCAGCCAGACGGCCAGGATCAGCTCCTGGGCCTTGCGGCGATAGTTCTGGGCCGGACTGAGGAACAGGTTGCGGGCCAGTTGCTGGGTAATGGTCGAGCCGCCGCGCTGGGGCCCGTCATGGGTCATGTTCCAGGCCACCGAGCGGATGATGCCCCACGGGTTGAACCCGAAGTGGCGATAGAACTGGCGGTCCTCGATCGCGACGAAGGCGGCGGGCACATATTTGGGCAGGGCGTCGATATCGACCGGCGGGGCATACTGGCTGCCGCGCACGGCCAGCAAGGCACCCGAGCGGTCCAGATAGTTGATCGAGGGCTGACGCTTGACGTCATACAGCTTGGAGGTGTCGGGCAGGTCGGTGGCGAACACCGCGAAGAAGGCGACGACGAAGATCAGCCCCCAGACGCCCAGCACGGTCGTCCAGTACAGCAGCGCCTGAAGCGGCGTGCGCTGCGGCTTCGCCGGCCGATTACCGCCGAAGGTTCCGTTCGCCATCTCGTCGTCATCCCACGCTACGTCAAAGGACGCTCGTCAGCGCCCCGTTTAGCCCAAGCCCACAAAACGCGCGACATGATTGACGAGAGATGAACGGCGATCGCGGCGCTCCTGTGGCAGGCCGGTTTCGCGCGGAAAGCCTTGGCGCTGGCGCCGGCCGCTGTCACAAGTCCGCTGTGCTCCAGACCCCTGATTCCCCTGATCTCGACACCGCGCGCGAGGTCCTGCGCCGCACGTTCGGTCACGCCGATTTCCGCGGCCTGCAGGCCGGGGTGATCGGCGAGCTGCTGGCCGGACGCAGCGCCATGGCCGTGCTGCCCACGGGGGGCGGCAAGAGCCTGTGCTACCAGATCCCCGCCCTGATCCGTCCGGGCCTTGGCCTGGTGGTCTCGCCGCTGATCGCCCTGATGGCCGACCAGGTGGCGGGCCTGCAGCAGGCCGGCGTCGCGGCCGAGCGCCTGGACAGCAACACCCTGCCGGCCGAGCGCACCGACATCTGGCGACGGATCGAGGACGGCCAGCTGGACCTGCTCTATCTGTCGCCCGAAGGCCTGATGCAGCCCTCGATGCTGGACCGTCTGTCGCGCCTGAACCTGGCGCTGGTGGCCGTCGACGAGGCCCACTGCGTCAGCCAGTGGGGTCATGACTTCCGCCCCGAATACCGGATGCTGGGCCGTATCGCCGAGGTGTTCCCCAGGGTCCCGCGCCTGGCCGTCACCGCCACCGCCGACGCCCGCACCCGCGACGATATCCGCGCCGAACTGCGGCTGGAGGGCGCCGCCGAATTCGTCGACAGCTTTGCCCGCCCCGAACTGGCCCTGAACGCCGAGCGCAAGCGCGGCAAGGGCCATGACCGGGTGGTCGAGCTGGTGCTGGAGCGGCCGGGCCGGGCCGGCGTGGTCTATGCCGGCAGCCGCGATTCCACCGAGAAGCTGGCCGAGAAGCTGATCGCCGAGGGCATACCGGCTTTGGCCTATCACGCTGGTCTGGATAAAAACGTCCGCGCCCGCCGGCTGGAAGAGTTCCTCGAGGCTGATGCGGCGGTGATGGTGGCAACCATCGCCTTCGGCATGGGCGTCGACAAGCCGGACGTGCGCTTCGTGATCCACGCCGATCCGCCCGCCGCCATCGAGGCCTATTGGCAGGAAATCGGCCGGGCCGGGCGCGACGGCCAGCCGGCCGAGGGCATCACCCTCTATGGCTCGGCCGACATGGCCTGGGCCGGCAAGCGGATCGAGGGCCGCGACGCCCCCGACGAGGTCCGCCAGGTCCAGTCCCGCAAGCTGCGCCAGTTCTACGCCATGCTGGAGGGGACCACCTGCCGGGCCGCCGCCGTGCGCCGCTATTTCGGCGAAGAGGGCGTGGCCGTCTGCGGGGTCTGCGACATCTGCACCTCGCCGCCCAAGGGCATCGACGCAACCGAAGCCGCCCAGAAGGCGCTGTCGGCCGCCCACCGCCTGGGCGGGCGGTTCGGGCGCGGGCGTCTGATCGACCACCTGCTGGGCAAGACCAAGGACGTCACCCCGCAGGAAGCCCAGATGTCGACCTTCGGCATCGGCCGCGAATACAGCCCCGTCACCTGGCGCGACCTGCTCGACACCCTGGTGTTCGAGGGCCTGCTTCGGGAAGATCCCAATGACGGTCGGCCCCTGGTCGGGCTGGGCGATGTCGAGGGCGTCAAGGCCGTCTATCGCGGCGAGCGCCGGGTCAGCCTGCGCCAGCAGGTCGAGGCGGCCGCCGACACGCGCTCAGGCGCGCCGCGCAAGCGCCGCGAGGGCAAGGCTTTGACCGTGCCGATGGCCGACCAGGGCCTGTTCGAGGCCCTGCGCGCCTGGCGCAAGGAACAGGCCCAGGCCCAGCACGTGCCGCCCTATGTGATCTTCCACGACGCCACCCTGGCCGAGATCGCCGCCGCGCGTCCGGCCAGCCTGCCCGCCCTGGCCAAGGCCGGCGGCGTCGGTCAGGGCAAGCTGGATCGCTATGGCGAGGCGGTGCTGAAGGTCGTGCGGGATAACTGAAGCGCTTCAGTCCGCTTTGAGGAACAGCACCCGGGCCGCGCCATAGTCGCGGGTGTCGATCACCGAAAAGCCCGGCGTGACCGGGGCCGGCTCGTCGCGGCCGCGTTCGAACATCACGATCGCGCCGGGGGCCAGCCAGTCGTGGGCCAGCATGGCGGCCAGGGCCTTCTCGCCCAGGCCCTTGCCATAGGGCGGGTCGAGGAAGGCGATGTTGAACGGCGCGCCGGCGCTGGACGGGCGGGGGCCCAGGTCGGTCGCATCGCGGCGATGCACTCGGCTGACCCCGAACAGGCCCATGGCGTCGATGTTCTCGCGGATCGCGCCGCGCGCCGGATCGGCGGTCTCGACGAACAGGCAAAAACCCGCGCCGCGTGACAGGGCTTCCAGCCCGAGCGCGCCCGAGCCGGCAAACACGTCCAGCACCCGCGCGCCGTGAAGTTCCGGCGCCCAGGCGGCATGCTCCAGAATATTGAAGATCGCCTGTCGCGCCCGGTCCGAGGTGGGCCGTGTGGCGTCGCCGGGCGGGGCGACAATGGCCTTGCCGCGATACTGTCCCGAGACGATGCGCATCAGACGGCGTGGCCGAAAAATGCGGGACGGAAAGCGCGGATCGCGCCCGGAACGGCGTCAGCCATGATCAAACCTTCGATACAGTGTGGCGTGTGTGCCGCTGTTGACGCTTTCGGGCAAGTCGGACGCTTTACAAGCTCCCGGCCGCCCCGTCTTAGTCGCCCAAGCAGGAAGAGCTTGGCGAGGCGATGGCGAGGGGTGTGATCTGGGCTGCGGTGCGGGAGTCGCGGTTCCTTGCGGACCTGACGGCGCAGGATCGCGACCTGCGGACGCTGGCCCTGACCGTTTTTCTGGGCGCTCTGGCGGCGGTGGTCGCCGCCCTGCTGGGCGTCGGGGCGGCCTGCCTGGCGTTCATGATCATCATCAGCGGACTGGACGGCGTGCCCGCCGCGACCGCCTTGCTCGCCGTTTTCGACCAGCCGGCCCTGGCCCAGACCAGCGCCCAGGCCTCACTGTTCCTGTCGGCGGTGCTGGCGGGAGGCAATGGCGCGGCGGCCCTGGCGTTCGTCGCCGTCGCCGCCAGCCTGACCCACCGCACGTGGCGACGCTATGGGGTGGTGGAGACGCCGTTCCGCAGCCGGCTGCTGATCGCCGGTCTGCTGCTGGTCGGCGGCCTGATGACCGTGCTGTTCTTCATTTCGGCAGCGTTTTCGAGCGCCATGTCGACAGCCCCGATCCTGACCCTGGCCTCGTCGAGTGTCGGGCGCGCGACCTATGCCGTCGTCACCGTCGTACTGCTGGTGATCGCGGCGGCGGCCGAGGAGATCCTCTTCCGGGGCTGGCTGCTCAAGCACAGCGCCGCCTTCACCCGCAATCCCGTGGTGCTGATGAGCCTCAATGGCCTGCTGTTTGCGGCCATTCACTTCGATCCCAGCCTCGAGGCCTTCGTGCTGCGCGCCGCCATGGGCGCCGGCCTGACCTGGATGACCTTGCGCACCGGCGGGATCGAGCTGGCGATCGGGGCCCATGCCGCCCACAACATCGTCGTCATGCTGCTGGTGCGGCCAATGAGCTTGCCGGCTGAAGGCGTACCGATCCCCCAGGCGATGCAGACCTTTCAGGCCGAGTCGCTGGTCGCCGCCGCCGTGGTGGGTGTGTCCTATGTCGCCCTGGCCGAGGCGGTGGTGCGCTGGCCGGTCATGACCCGCAGGATCGACCGGCGCGGCGACCCGGCGCCGGTCTAACGCGGGTTGCGCTTGCTGGGAATCGCACGCCTACCCCGCTCCTCCCCGCGAAAGCGGGGATCCAAGCCGGGTGTCCGGCAAAGGCTCCGTTAGCTCAGCTTGGGTCCCCGCTTTCGCGGGGAAGAGCGGCTATAGGAACGGTTCCGGCAAATGCCATCGCGCTCTAGCTATCCCGCCAGCGCAAGGGCGGAGCGTCGGCCTTCAGGGCCAGCAGCGCCTGGCGCAAGGTATCCATGAAGGCCGGCCGGCTGCCCTCCCAGTGCAGGGGCTCGCCCACCAGCACCGCGCAGTTTAGTGGCACGGGCACCACCTCGCCCTTGGGCAGCACGCGGCCCGCGCCCTGGATCCAGACCGGAATCACCGGGGCCTCGGGGAAAGCTTCGGCCAGACGCGCCACGCCGCTTTTCAACTGGCCCATCTCGTCGCTCTCGCCCTCGCCGCGCGTGCCTTCGGGGAAGACCAGCACGATGTCGCCCGCCGCCAGGGCCTCGCGGGCCGGAGCAAGAACATCCTCGCCGCTGCCTGCCTTGGCGCGCGCCACCGGCACGATGCCGATAATGCGGCGCGAGAACCAGCCGATCACCGGGTCGCGCAGGAAATAGTCCGCCGCCGCCGCCGGCCGCAGGCGACGTAGCGCCTTCGACGGAAAGATCGCCAGCATCAGCAGGGTGTCGACATGGCTGGAGTGGTTGGCGGCGATGATCGCCGGGCCCTTCAGGGGCAGGCGCTCGCGGTTCGACACGTCGGCCCCGGTCATGAACAGGGCGATCGGACGGAAGATCAGGATCAGCAGCAGGGAGCGCAGGAAGCTCACGTCAGAACCGGTCCAGCGCATACAGCGCCATCAGGTGGAAATAGAGCGGGGCGGTGAAGGTCAGGCTGTCGGCGCGGTCCAGCACCCCGCCGTGGCCGGGGATGGCGTGGCTGGTGTCCTTGACGCCGATGTCGCGCTTGACCGCGCTCATGGTCACGTCGCCGGCAAACCCCGCCACCGGCAGGACCAGCGCCATGATCGCCAGGCCCAGACCCGACAGCGGCGTGAAGACGGGGCCCAGAAACCAGATCAGCAGGCCCGCGCTGATCCAGCCGCCGAGGAAGCCTTCCCAGGTCTTGTTGGGACTGACCGTCGGCAGGATCTTGTGGCGGCCCAGAAGCTTGCCCCAGACATATTGCGCCACGTCGTTGAACTCGGTGGCCAGCAGCAGGAAGAACACCAGGCCCGCAGCCCCGGCCGGCAGGGCCTCGACCGCGGGCGTCCGCATCAGGAAGGCCGCGAAGCCCAGATTGTAGACGCAGGTGACCAGCCCCCAGTGAAAGGTCGCCGCCGTCGCGAGGTATCCCCGCGTCTGACCCAGCATGGCCATCAGGAACGGCATGCCCAGGAACACCCACACCGGGATGAAGACCAGATAGAACATGTAGAGATCGCCGACGATGAAGCCGTAGGAGGCGATCAGCACCCCATAGGCCGCCAGGATCGCGAACCGGTCCTCGCGCCGGGTGGGGGCCAGGGACAGGAACTCGCGTAGGCCCAGGAACGAGATCAGGGCAAACACCGCCACCGTCGCCTGCCAGCCGGCCAGCAGGGCGCCGGCCAGCAGCGCCACCATCACCCACCAGCTGCTGATCCGCAGGCGCAGTTCCTCGTACGATTTCTGCGGCTTCAGCACCGGCAGCACGGCGGCGATCAGCGCGGCGACGCCCAGCAGGGCGACCACCCCGGCCAGGCCCCACAGCAGGGCGGGCGGCTGGCTGGCCAGAAAACGGCTCACTTGGTCCAGGATCGACATCCACGCCCCATTCGCGACACGTGGGGTATAGCCTAGTTGTCGCCTGCAGCGACACAGCCGGAGCCGTCATGACCGACACGCCGCAGAACCGCCGACCGTTGAAGGTGCGCGCCGCTGCCTGGCCTCGGGTCCTGGCGGCGCGTCTGGCGGCGGCCAAGGTCAGCCCCGACGCGATCTCGGCCGCCAGCGTGGCCTTTGCGGCGCTGGGCGGCGCCTTGCTGCTGCTGTCGGGCCTGCTGGAGCCGGCCGGACGAGCGGCGGCCCTGATCGTGGCGGCCCTGTGCGTCCAGCTGCGACTGGTCTGCAACCTGCTGGACGGACTGGTGGCGGTCGAGCACGGCAGGGGCGGACCGGCCGGGCCGATCTGGAATGAACTGCCCGACCGGGTGGCCGACGTGCTGTTGCTGGTCGGGGCCGGCTATGGCGCGCGGGCGCTGGGCCTGCACGGCGCCGAAGTCGCCGGCTGGATCGCCGCCGTGCTGGCGGTGACTACAGCCTATGTGCGCGAACTGGGCCGGGGCCTTGGCCAGCCGGCCGACTTTTCCGGTCCCATGGCCAAGCCGCAGCGGATGGCGGCCCTGACGGTCGCCTGCGTGATCTCGGCCTTCGAGCCGCTCTGGGGCGGCAAGGGGCAGGTGATGCTGCTGGCGCTGGCGCTGATCGCGGCAGGGGCCCTGGTCACCGTGGCGCGGCGCACCCGGCGGCTGGCGGGGTGGTTGGGGGAGGATTCGAGTTCAAAGCGCACATAAACTTGTCATCCCGGAAGCCTCGCAGAGGCTATCCGGGACCCAGGGGGTGGCGCACTGCGATGACCCCTGGGTCCCGGCTCTCCGCTCCGCTGCGGCCGGGATGACAAGGATTGAGTTAGCGCGGCGTCTTCGGACCCTTGTAGGGACGCGGCGCGCCGGGTTTGGCGTCGAACGCGGCAGGGGCCGCTCGCGCGGGTTTGCCCGCCATGGGTTTCGCGCCAGGCTTGCTGAACGCCTTGGAACCGCCGGGACCGGCCGGCTTGCCGGTGTAGGGCTTGCCGCCCGCCTTTCCAGGCTCGGCCGCGCGAGCCTCGAAGGTGGAGCGGGCCGGCCTGGCCGAAGACGGCTTCGTGTCCGGACTGTCGAACGCCTTGGCCGTGAAGGGTTTGCCCTTGGCCGGTTCCGCCGAGCTCGCCTCAAATCCACCGGCGCGCGCCGGCCTGGCTGAGGCCAGCTTCGCGGCCGGCCTGTCGAAGGGCTTGGCCTCGCTGGAACCGACACGCTTGCCGGCAGATGGCTTGCTCCAGGCCTTTTCCGCCGAACGCCTCTCGAAGCCGCTGGCCGGGGCCGGCTTGGCACCCGGCTTGGCTCCTGCCTTGTCGAACGATTTCGTTCCCGCCACGCCGCCGGCTGCCTTGGCACCGAACGACTTGGCCGCCGTCGACGGCCTGGCCCCTCGCGGCGAAAGCGGATCGGGGCCGATCATCTTGCTCTCGATGCCCTTGGGCGCGCGCTTGATCGGCTTGACGCCCGCGATCACCACCTTCTTCTTGGGCTTGGCCCAACCGGCCTTGTAGACCGGCTTTTCAACGCTGCGCTCGCCGGGCTCGGCGACCTTGGGCAGGGGCGCAGACTTGATGGCCCGGCGTTGCAGCTCACCGCCCCTGGCGGTGCCGGGCGCGTGCAGCGGATCGGCGATGCCGATGAACTGCGGCTTGTCGCCCTTGGGCATGTCTTCTTCGGCGACCAGGTCGGCCAGCAGTTCGCGGATCACGCGGGGGCCGACTTCCTCGACCTGACCCGGCAGCAGGGTGGCCAGGGCAAACGGGCCATAGGACAGGCGGATCAGGCGATTGACCTTCAGGTCCAGGTGCTCCAGCACCCGGCGGATTTCGCGGTTCTTGCCTTCGGTCAGCGAGATGGTGATCCAGATATTCTTGCCGCCGACCTTGTCCTGGGCCTTGTCGAGCTTGGCCTCGATGGAGCCGTAGCGGACGCCCTCGATGGTGACGCCGTCCTTCAGCCGGTCGAGCCGGGCCTGGTCGGTGTTGCCGAAGGCGCGCACGCGGTAGCGGCGAATCCAGCCGTTGTTGGGGGCTTCCAGCTTGCGTGACAGCTCGCCGTCATTGGTCAGCAGCAGCAGGCCTTCGGAATTGAGATCCAGACGGCCCACCGAGATCAGGCGCGGCAGCTCGCGCGGCAGGGCCTGGAACACCGTCGGGCGCTCCTTGGGATCGTTGTGGGTGGTCATCAGGCCGGTGGGCTTGTGATAGCGGAACACCCGCGTGGGCTCGCGCTCGGCCACCAGCTTGCCATCGACGGTCAGGAAGTCGCCCGGAGCGATCTTGACCGCCGGGGTGGTCAGCACCTTGCCGTTGATGGCTACGCGTCCGGCCTCGATCAGGCGCTCGACCTCGCGCCGCGAGGCTACGCCCGCGCGGGCCAGGGCCTTGGCGACGCGTTCGCCGGTCGAGGGATCGTCGAGGTCGCCGTCGGTGCCGGGATCGTATAGGGGGTCGTGGGGCGTGCTGGTCATTGTCGTTCCTTCGAGGGGCCGGGCGCATCTCACGATGGGCTTTTGGGCAAATGCGCACCGATCTGCAGGACGATCAAGACCGCGCCATGATGAGTCTGGCCCTCGACGCCGCCCGGGCTGCGGCGACGGCCGGAGAAACCCCCGTCGGGGCCGTGATCCTCGATCCGGCCACCGGCCAGGTGCTGGGCGTGGCCGGCAATGGTCCGATCGCCGCCCATGACCCCACCGCCCATGCCGAGATCGCCGTGATGCGACAGGTGGCGGCGAAGCTGGAAAACTATCGCCTGACCGGTCTGACCCTGGTGGTGACGCTGGAACCCTGCGCCATGTGCGCCGGGGCCATCAGCCATGCGCGGATCGGCCGGGTGGTGTTCGGCGCCGACGACGCCAAGGGCGGGGCGGTGGTGAACGGCCCCAAGTTCTTCGCCCAGCCCACCTGCCACTGGCGGCCCGAAGTGACCGGCGGGGTGATGGCCCAGGAGAGCGCCGACCTGCTGCGCGGCTTTTTCCGCGCGCGGCGGGGGAAGAAGGGGTAGGCGAAGATCCTCCCCCTCTGGGGGAGGTGGCCCAGAGGGCCGGAGGGGGCAGCGTGGGCTGGCCCAGATAGAGCTCCGCTTCCGTTTCGCCGGCGCTGCCCCCTCAGTCGCTCCGCGACAGCTCCCCCAAAAGGGGGAGCATCATCTATGCCGAAACCCTAGTTCAGCAGGGCCGAACCCAGCAGGACGCGGCTGCCGGGCTTGCCCAGCACCTTGTCGGCGGCCTTCTGCATCTCGCGGCCGATATAGTCGACATCCGGCGGCTCGCCCCGGCGCATGCCTGCGGCATAGGTCATCAGCACCTGGGCAAAGGCGGCCCGCAGGCGCGGCTGCGACTGCTGGGCGCGCTCCATCAGCTTGGGGTCCTTGGCCTCCAGACCCGCTTCCAGGGTCAGAACCCCGCGCCGGCCGTCACGGCGTATGGCCACGGCTGTAAGGGGCTGAAGCGCGAAATAGGTGACCGGCGCCTTCTCCTCTTTCTTGGGGGCACTGGCCAGTGCGGACCCCGGCGCGGCCAGCGCGGCGCAGGCAAGGACGATCTGAAGCAGGGGCGGAGCGCGAAGCATTCGCTATGAATAGCGCAACGGGATTGACGTCCTCTTTACGCCTAGGCGCGACAAAGGTGCGTTAACCACGAATCGCACCCTCGCGGATCTTCGCGGCGGGCGGCTCAGGAGGCTGAACGTGGGGCGTTTTTCTCCGCAGACCCTCGACCTGGACGGCAAGGTGATCCTGATCACCGGCGGCACGGGATCGTTCGGGCGTCGTTTCATCGAGACGGTCCTGCGACTGTCCAATCCGCGCAAGGTGATCGTCTATTCGCGCGATGAGCTCAAGCAGAGCGACATGCAGATCGAACTGCGCGAGCAGTTCGACGAGGCGACCTATGCCAAGATGCGATTTTTCCTGGGTGACGTGCGCGACCGCCAGCGCCTGACCCTGGCCCTACGCGGGGTCGATATCGTGATCCACGCCGCCGCCCTGAAACAGGTGCCGGCCGCCGAGTACAATCCGTCCGAGTGCATCCACACCAATGTGCTGGGCGCCGAGAACGTGGTCTGGGCCAGCCTGACCAACCATGTGAAACAGGTCGTCGCCCTGTCGACCGACAAGGCCTGCAACCCGATCAATCTGTACGGCGCCACCAAGCTGGCCTCGGACAAGACCTTCGTGGCCGCCAACAACCTGTCGGGCGACATCGGCACCCGCTTCGCCGTGGTGCGCTATGGCAATGTCGTCGGTTCGCGCGGCAGCGTGGTGCCACTGTTCAAGCGCCTGCTGGCCAATGGCGCGACCGAGCTGCCGATCACCGACGCGCGCATGACCCGCTTCTGGATCACCCTCAACGAGGGGGTCGATTTCGTGCTCTCGTCGCTGAACCTGATGCGCGGCGGCGAGATCTTCGTGCCCAAGATCCCGTCGATGACCATGCCTGACCTGGTCAAGGCCCTGTCGCCCAGCGCGGGGATCAAGGTCGTCGGCATCCGTCCGGGCGAGAAACTGCACGAGATGATGATCAGCGCCGATGACGCGCGGGCCACCATCGAGCTGGACGACCGCTATGTGATCGAGCCCACCTTCGTGGAATATCCGCGCAAGCGTTTCGGTGCCGATGACGGTGCCCGGCCGGTGGCCGAGGGCTTCTGCTACAGCAGCGACAATAATGACGACTGGCTGTCGGCCGAGGGCCTTTTGGCCATGCTGGCGGAAAAGGCCGACTGATGTCGGGCGGGCCGCAGCCCTTCCTGCCCTATGGCCGCCAGACCATCGAGGATGATGATGTGGCGGCCGTGGCGGCGGCCCTGCGCGCCGACTTCCTGACCACCGGTCCGACCGTCGAGGCCTTTGAGCGCGCCTTTGCCGAAAAGGTGGGCGCCGCCCACGCCATCGCCGCCGCCAACGGCACCGCCACCCTGCACCTGGCCATGCTGGCCCTGGGGGTGGGAGAGGGTGATGTCTGCATCGTGCCCTCGATCACCTTCCTGGCGACCGCCAACTGCGCCCGCTATGTCGGGGCCGAGGTGGTGTTCGCCGATGTCGATCCCGAGTCCGGCCTGATGACCCCCGACACCCTGGCCCAGGCTCTGCAACGGGCGGGCGAGCGGCGGGTGAAGGCGGTGTTGCCGGTGCATCTGCGCGGCGATGTCTGCGACCTGCCGGCTCTGCGCGCCATGGCCCATGCGGCCGGCGCGGTGCTGGTCGAGGATGCGCCCCATGCCCTGGGCTCGGTGGGAACCTTCGATGGCGTGGCCCATCCGGTCGGTGACGGGGCCCACAGCGCCTTTGCCAGTTTCTCGTTCCATCCGGTCAAGACCCTGGCCACCGGCGAGGGCGGCATGCTGACCACCAACGACGCTGCCCTGGCGGCGCGGGCCCGGTCCCTGCGCGGCCACGGCATGGTGCGGCCGCCGGGGTCGGATCCCTGGTGGTATGAGATGCCGGAGATCGGCTTCAACTATCGCATTCCCGACGTGCTGTGCGCGCTGGGCCTGTCGCAACTGGCCAAGCTGGACCGGTTCGTCGCGCGGCGCCGGGCGCTGACGGCCCTCTATGTCGAGCAGCTGGCGGCCCTGTCGCCGCATGTTCGCCTGGCGACCACCCCGGCCTGGTCGGATCCGGCCCTGCACCTGCTGACCGTGCTGATCGACTTCGAGGCCGCGGGTCTATCGCGGCGGGCGGTGGTCGAGGGTCTGAAGGCGCGGGGGATCGGCAGCCAGGTTCACTACATCCCGGTCCATCAGCAGCCCTACTATGTGCAGCGCTACGGGGCCTTGAGCCTGCCGGGTGCCCAGGCCTGGTACGACCGTTGCCTGACCCTGCCGCTCTATCCGGGCATGGCCGATGAGGATGTCGATAGGGTCGTGAACGCTCTGGCCGAGGTCTTGGCTTAGAGCGGGTTGCGATCTGATGAAATCAGATCACCCGCTCTGGCTTTTTGCTTTCACGCGCGTTTGATTCCGAAAGCCGGTTCCCACTTTTCGGAACGCGCTCTAAGCGGCCTGCTGCTGCAGCAGACCCTTGATCAGCTGCATTGTGGCCGGTGAAGCCGCCAGGGCCTCGCGGGCCTCGGGGGCCCGGGCCAGTTTCAGGGCCTCGATCCGGGCGCGTTCGGCCACCGGTCCGGTCGGGCCGGCCTCGCCCATGGCCAGCTTGGCCAGCAGGGTCAGGCGATGGCCGATCGGAGCGGGGGCGCGCACCAGCATGGTCAACAGGCGGCTGTCTTCCTCGACCAGCGAACCCAGTTGGCCCAGCTTGGCGCACACCGGCTCGAAGTCTTCGCGCACCAGGCCCGAGCGCATCACGCTGCGCTGCAGGCCGGCCAGCGCCGCCATCTTGGCGACGGGCGATTCAGGGCCCTGCCGCAGTTCCTTCTCGAGGCGCAGCGAGGTGATATTGGCGCTCAGCCAGCGCGCGGCCTGACGCTTGTTGACCGCGCCCATCACGTTCTCGGCCAGGCGGATCAGCAAGCCGACCTCGTCGCGCGCCGAGCGGTCGCGACCCAGCAGGGCCTCGATGAACTCGCCGTTCAAGAGGGTCTTGGAGCGGGTGGTGAAGGCGGCCTGGATGTCTTCAGCCGGCAGGATGCGTCCGGCGGCGGCGGTCAGGCTCATGGCCAGGGCGCGCAGGAACTCGATCTCGGCCTCGGCGTCGGTGGGCTTGAGACGGCGCACGCCGTTCAGCTCCTTGAGCACCCGGCGGGCGATGGAGGCACGGACGGCGGCGAACTGATCGCCTGACAGCCAGTCGCTGAGGCGGCGGGCCGTGCCGCTGAGCTCGGGCATGCAGGCGGCGACATTGGGCTGGACGCGGATCAGGGCTTCCACCTGGGCACCGCCGGTGAGGCGGGTCATGGCGGCCAGGGTCAAGCCCAGGTCGTCGCTGGTGCCCAGCAGATCGGCCATGCCGGCGCGCGAGCCGATGATCTCGGCCAGGGGCTGCTCGATGGCGTGCATGGCCACGGCGCGGGGCACGGGCTCGGTCGGCGCCGCGTCGGCCAGGTCCAGCAGGCGGGCGATCTTGTCGGACCAGCTGACGCCGGGCGCGATGGAGGCGGCGACGCCGGCGCCCAGCAGGAAGGCGCGGTCGGGGTCGCCGGCCAGACGCGTGGCGGCCCTGGCGAAGCCTTCCTTGTCGAGGTCCGGAAGTTGGCCCTTCTTGAAGGCCTTGGTCAGGTTGGTGATCGAACGCTCGACCAGCGACTGGAGGGTACGGATCAGCTCATGCACCGAAACGCCGCGCGCCTCGGCTTCGGGAATGGCGATCTTCTGCAGGGCGTGCTGCAGGTCGGTGCCCGAGGCTTCCAGCTTTTCGACCAGGTCTGGCCGGTGCAGAAGCTCGAAGGGGGTTGCGTTGTGGCGGGCCAGCCAGCCTTCCAGCAGGCGGCCGATCCGGTCGCGGGCGTGGGCGGTGTAGAGGTCGGCCGGCTGGACGCACAGGGGGTCCAGGTCCTCGACCTGCTTCTTGGGCTTGCCGCCGTCGACCATGCCCTTGGTGAAGATCGAGATCGACTTGTATTCGCGGGTTTCGGGGTCGAGGGTCTCTTTGGTCACCCGAACGGCGATGGCTCGACCCGAGGTCAGGACCTCTTCGGCGTTCTGCACGGCGGTCGTGCGGACCTCCGTGGCCATTTCCAGGGTCCAGGCCGCGCCGGCCTTGCGACGCACAAACAGTTCGTAATGGACGTCGCTCATAGGCGAAGGGCTCCCGAAGACCCACTTATGGGATACAAGACCTTAAAACGAGGTTGAGGCCGTTCCGCCGACTCGCCGCTCGCGACATCTTGGGTCGCAATGGCGCCACGCTGGGGCCGCAAAGACCTTGGAAAGCTTTGCCGCACCGCGCGTTGAAGCGGAGGCGGGCGGTCGATAGGATCGCGCCGAACGAAGGTGAAGGATCACACGGGCTCCATGGCCGCTATCACGCTCATCGACGACGACGAGAACATCGTCGCCTCCGTCTCGCTGGCCCTCGAAAGCCACGGCCACACGGTCAAGGCCTATTATGATGGGGCCTCAGGTCTTGAGGCTGTCGAAAGCCAGGCACCGGATCTGGTGATCCTCGACGTCAAGATGCCCCGCATGGACGGCATGGAAGTGCTGCGCCGCCTGCGCCAGACCTCCGAGATTCCGGTCATCATGCTGACCTCGAAGGACGACGAGATCGACGAGATCCTCGGCTTCAACCTCGGCGCCGACGACTATATGCACAAGCCCTTCAGCCAGCGCTTGCTGCTGGAGCGGGTCAAGGCTGTGCTGCGCCGCGCCCGCCCCGAGGACGACGAGCCGTCGTCCGCCCCCGGCACCGCCGGTTCCAAGGTGATGAAGCGCGGCAAGCTGACCCTGGACGCAGCCCGCCATGACAGCCTGTGGGAAGGCAAGCCGGTGCGCCTGACGGTCACCGAGTTCCTGCTGCTGCAATCCCTGGCCCAGCGTCCGGGCTTCGTGAAGAGCCGCGACAACCTGATGGACGCCGCCTACGACGATCAGGTCTATGTCGACGACCGTACCATCGACAGCCACATCAAGCGGATGCGCAAGAAGTTCCGCCAGGTCGATCCCGAGTTCGATTCCATCGAGACCCTGTACGGCGTTGGCTACCGTTATCGCGAAGTCTGACGGCGAGCCGCGCGGCCGGCGCTGGTCCTGGCCGCGCGGCTCGCGGCTGGGCCGGCTGATCATTGGTCTGAACGTGCTGGCGCTGGCGATCCTGGTGATCGGGGCGCTGGTGCTCAATGAGCTGCGCAGCGGTCTGGTCAATGCCCGGATCGACAGCCTGACCACCCAGGGCGAGCTGATCGCCAACGTCATCGACCAGTCGGCGACGGTGGGCGACCCTGAGCCGGCGCTGGATCCCTATACGGCCAGCGCGATCTTCCAGCTGCTGTTCATTCCCCGCTCGCAACGGGCGCGATTGTTCGACGCCCAGGGCAAGGTGCTGGCCGACAGTTTCGTGGTCGCCGACCGGGTCGAATGGAAGGTGCTGCCGCCCGCCCGCAAGCCGGGCCAGGACGATGCCGACACCCACCTCGACCCCGCCGCTGCCGCCAAGAGCGCCCGGGCCAGCAAGGCCCTGGCCGACGAGGTAGCCCTGGCCCTGCGCGGCGGCCCGGTGTCGGGCACGCGGGTGTCCGAGAACGGCGAGCGGGTGGTTTCGGTCTCGATCCCGATCCAGCACGTGCGGGCAGTTCTGGGTGTCCTGACGCTGGAGGCCGGCGATGTCGATGCGATCATCGCGGCCGAGCGGCGGGCCCTGCTGCCCTTTATCCTCGTAGCGATTACCGCGACCCTGATCTCGTCGATCCTGCTGCATCGGCTGATCGCCGAGCCCGTTTTGCGCCTGGCCCGCGCCGCCGACCGCGTGCGGCTGCAGGGCGCGCGCGCCATCTCCCTGCCCGATATCGCCCGGCGGCAGGACGAGATCGGCGACCTGTCCCGCGCCCTGGAGGAGATGACCCACTCGCTGTCCGAGCGCATGGACGGTATCGAGCGGTTCGCCGCCGACGTGGCCCACGAGATCAAGAATCCCCTGACCTCGATCCGTTCGGCCATCGAGACCCTGGACCTGGTCTCCGACCCCGTGGCGCGAGCCCGGCTGCTGGCCATCCTGCAAAACGACGTCAACCGGCTGGACCGGCTGGTCACCGACATCTCCAACGCCTCGCGCCTGGACGCCGAGCTGTCGCGGGAAGCGCCGCGCGCGCTCGACTTGGCCAAGCTGCTGGCCGAGGTCGCCAGCCTTTATGAGGCCCAGCTTCGCCCGGGCGAGGCTCCCGGCAGCGTGCGGGTCACCGTCGTCACCGGCGAGCCGGGTGCCACGGCCCGGCTGATGGCCCGCGAGACGCCGATCGGCCAGGTGTTCCGCAACCTGATCGACAATGCCCGCTCGTTCAGCCCGGCCGATGGCGAGGTTCGCGTCGTGCTGACCCGCACGCGCGGCCGGCTGATCACCACCATCGACGATGACGGTCCGGGCATGCCGCCGGAGAATCTCGAGACGATCTTCGAGCGCTTCTACACCTCGCGGCCCAAGGGGCGGGCGTTCGGCGGCAATTCAGGACTGGGCCTGTCCATCGCCCGGCAAATCGTCGAGGCCCATGGCGGCGCGCTGAAGGCCGAGAACCGCCTCGACGCCGACGGCCGCACCCTGGGTGCCCGCTTTACCGTCGACCTGCCGGAAGCCCGCGAGTGATTCGTCATGCCGGCCTTCTGGCCCTGCAGGTGGGCGGCTACTGGCGGGGCGTGCTGATCGAGGGGCCCTCGGGGGTCGGCAAAAGCGATCTGGCGCTCCGCGCGCTCGAATCAGGCTTCCGCCTGGTGGCCGACGACCGCACCCTGGTCTTTGCATCGGGCGGGCGTCCCTATGGCAAGGCACCCCAGACCCTGGCGGGCCTGCTGGAGATTCGCGGCCTGGGCGTCGTGGCCCAGCCGGCTATCCCGGTCTGCGAAATTGTTCTTGTCGTGCGCTGTGTTGACGCCCCTTCGAAGGTCGAACGCCTGCCTCAGGCGCGGTTCCAGCCCCTGGCGGGCGTGAATGTTCCCGTTTTCGACCTGTGGCCGATGGAACCCGCCGCCCCGGTGAAAATAAGACGCATGCTGGAGCATCTTGGAGTCGCTCTCTAACGAGCGTATCAAGGCCGCCCGCGCGGCTCCTCCCGGCCGCGCCGGGTTAGGGGTTCCCGTTTGAGAAATCAGGCATGATCGGGCTCGTGATCGTTACGCACGGTCGCCTGGCGGAGGAGTTTGTCTCCGCCATGGAACATGTTGTCGGACCGCAGAGCGCCGTGAAGGCGATCTGTATCGGTCCCGAGGACGACATGGAGCGCCGTCGATCGGACATTTTGAAGGCCTGCGCCGTCGTCGATGACGGCAGCGGCGTGATTCTGGTCACCGACATGTTCGGCGGCACGCCCAGCAACCTGGCCATCTCGGTGATGGAACAGACCCGCGCCGAGGTGATCGCCGGGCTGAACCTGCCGATGCTGATCAAGCTGGCCAGCGTGCGCCAGCGCGAGGACCTGCAGGCCTGCGTCGCCCACGCCCAGGAGGCTGGACGCAAATACATCTCCGTGGCCTCCTACGTGCTGGCGGGAGAAAAATGAGTCGCATGGCGGCGAAAACGGTCGAGATCGTCAACGAGCGGGGCCTGCACGCCCGGGCTTCGGCCAAGTTCGTCAAGATGGCCGCCGGCTTTGACGCCGAGGTCACCGTCAGCCGCGAGGGCGCGTGCGTCGACGCCCGCTCGATCATGGGCCTGATGATGCTGGCCGCCGGCATCGGCTCCACCATCGACATCGCGGCTGAGGGCCCGGAAGCCGAGGCTGCCGTCGAGGCGCTGACGGAGCTGGTTGCGAACCGGTTCGACGAAGAGCGGTAGGGGCTTGCCCCTCTCCCCTTGCGGGTGTTTGGACCGGAGACATCCGTGACAGGTGTTCGGAGACATCCGTGACAGGTTGAGGATGCTATTTTGCGGTCCTCAGGTCGATGGTTTTGAGACGTTGGGTCTGGAAGAAGACGTCGAAGACGCCATCGGTCTGGGTGGCTCGCAGGGCGACAGCTTTTCCAGCGAAGGCTTTTGGGACCTTGAGCGGACGGTTGGCAAAACTGAGATGGCCCCCTTGCTGGACCCGGCGAACCTGGTCGTCGGGTCCGTACTCGAAGGGCGGGATGACGGGCTGGTAGGGCCTTGGACTGTGTCGGTAGCGATCGACGGGAACCGCCATGTCCAGGGCCTGGTGAGGCCGGACCAGATTGTAGATGTCACGCCAGTGATCGAGCGCGCGGGCCGCATGGTCGAGGGTCTCGAAGGGGGCGCTCAGGGCCTCGGCCTTTAGGGTGCGATGGAAGCGCTCGTCCTTGCCCAAGGTCTGGGGATGATAGGGCCGGGAGTGGCTGATGCGCACGCCCAGCTCGATCAGCCACACGCCCAGCGGGGTGTAGGGATCGCCGGGGCCGTTGCCCCAGGGCGAGCCGTTGTCGGTGGCGATGCGCCAGGGCAGACCATAGCGGGTAAAGGCCTGGATCAGTTGATCCTTGACGGTCTGGGTCTTCTGGTTGGCGCAAGCGGCCAAGACCACGGCAAACCTCGAGTGGTCGTCCAGCACCGTCAGGGGATGCAGTCGCCCTGAGCCGAGGGCCACATGGCCCTTGAAGTCCATCTGCCACAGATCGTTGGGCTGGGGATGCTCGAAGCGGATGAAAGGCTGAGCGCCGCCGCCTTCACCGCCCAGCGCCACACCACCCCGGCGCAGGATCTGGGTCACCGTCGAGGGGGCCGGAGCCTCAAGCCCCTCACGCCGCAGCACCGCCGCGATCTTGCGGCCACCCCAGGCCGGATGCTCCGCACGGACCTGAAGCGTCGCATCCTCAACCGCCGTCTCCGTGCGCCGGGGCGAGGTCCGCGGTCGGCGAGATCGCGCCTCAAGGCCCGCATCGCCTTGCTCCCGATAGCGCGCCATGAGCCGGTAGCCCAGCGTCGCGCTGACCCCGAACCGCCGGCAAAGCTCCCGCCTGTTACAGCCTTCAACCAAGGCCAGCCGTACAAACTCCCGTTTGCGATCCATCGCAGACACCCCCGTGAACGGCATCCCGACCTCCCTCTGAGATCGGAAAATGTGTCACGGATGTCTCCGAACACCTGTCACGGATGTCTCCGGTCCAAACAGCGGGAGAGGGTGGCCCGCGCAGCGGGTCGGGTGAGGGGTCGCGCAGGCCCTTCCGACAGGGTTTTCGACCCCTCATCCGGCGCTTCGCGCCACCTTCTCCCGCAAGGGGAGAAGGATTGTTGTGTCTCAGCGTCCATCCGTGACTCTCAAAAAGTGGGCGTTCTGGACGGCAAGCGAATGTCCGGTTTGCGGGGTGGGCTAAACTTGTGTTGCCGACCCTGACCGGAGTTCACAGGAACCACGCTGGACGCGGACAGGGCCCGAACAAGTCCCGAGTCTCGGCTAAGGTCCGTCGTTAGCCTGCGGTAGCGCTTTTCTGGCGTGCTGTTACTGATGTTGCAGACACCTTTAGCGTGTATAACGGGGATGACATGAAGAAGCGCTGGATTGCTTTAGGAGCCCTGCTGCTTGCCGCCGGGTACGGCACGCTATCGTTTCTTTCATTCCAAAAACCGCCAACCCTAATGGGTGCTCATCAACCTCCGCCATTCGGTCCGGTGCCGTGTCCGAACGATCCACTGTCCAGGGTTGTGAACGCGACGTGGTCAAACCCTGTGAAACGCCGCGACCTACTTGCAAGAGAGTTCGAAAGGCGCGCCGCGTACAAACGTAAGGTTAAACACGGTTCCGATCCGAACGATGTATGGCGCTGGCGTTTGCCAACCGGCATCGTGCGTGGCCTAGTTCTGGAGCAAGAAGCTGACCGGGTGATCGGCCCAAAGCCTCGCGCCACTGCTTTCCGCGCGGAAATGCAGCGCTTGAGCTTCGAGTGTATCGATCAAGTGTTTCCGGCGAACGAATATGTGCCTGTCTCAACCACGCAGATTTCCTGCAAGCATTACCTTCCAGCGGGGTGCCCGTCGAAATTTGGACATTGGCCTATATTCATCATCCGCAACCACGCACTCGCTGTAGCTTCTTACCGAGAAGATGAGCTCAGCCCCATAACCTTGGGCTATTCGAGCAGTGATTTTTTCTTCCGCTGAAGGTTGCCACTTGCCGTCTGCACCCTCGTCAGGATGGAGAGGGCCTGTCCGCTAACCACCCACCATAGCCTCTCCTACCGTCTGCCTGCCGACGTCGCCCTCCGCCGCAGCGGAGGCTGGCGCGCCCTGAAACCCTTGGTGGAATTGGAGCTCTGGGGCCAGGCCGTGTCAATGACGGCGCGCCGCGCCGCCGCGCGCGGCCGGCCTCTGGCCGGTCATTGACACGGCCTGGCCCCAGAGCAAGCTCGCCTCCAAGGTTTTAAGGCGAGGCCTGGGCACCATTGTAAGCTGATCCCAAAAAAGCTTGTCATCCCGGCCGCAGCGTAGCGGAGAGCCGGGACCCAGGGGCCGCCTCACTGCCGGCTGCCCCTGGGTCCCGGCGCTCCCGCCCTTTCGGGCGTCCGGCCGGGATGACAAGCTTTTTTGGGCTTGGAGAACGGGGATCCAGCCGCTTACATCCCCGGCGTATCGCCGACAAACCCTCGCCAAATCAACGCCCTGCAAAAATCTCGCACCGCGCCGTCAGACGCGCCCAAAACCACCCCCATAATCACAGCTGTCCCCGTCGCAGGGGGAGGGCGCTTGGTACCGGCCCGAAGCGGCGATGGGGATGAAGCTGAGCGGGGCCGCGCGGTCACGCAGCGAGGATGAAAGTGGCCTGTTCGTTGGATTGATCCGGGGCCACCGGAGGTCTTGCTTGCCAGACAGCGCGGAACGACAGGGCGGTGATCGTAAAGCCGTCTATCGCGACCCGTCGGACCCCTCACGGATGCACCGCAGGGGTTGGGCGCGCCCGTCCGGGGGACAATTGGGGGCCAGAGCTGAAACAGCGCTCGCGAGCTCGCCATCCTCACGGTCAGAACAGCTTCTGCGAAGCGGAAGAGACGAGCCGAAACGCACACAATACCCATCACGGTCCCCGGGTTCGCCCCGGCCGCTTCGCGCCTCCCCAACCCCTTCAGCGGCCAACGCCGCGTGAGGCTGTCAGTCCGTGTCCGATCCATCTGCTGCGCCCCCACAAACGAAAACGGGCCGGAAACCCGAAGGTCCCGGCCCGTCCAGGTCGGTAGTCAGCGCGAAATCAGAAGATCTCGAACAATCCAGCCGCTCCCATGCCGCCGCCGATGCACATGGTCACGACGCCCAGCTTGGCGCCGCGACGCTTGCCTTCCAGCAGCAGGTGGCCGGCGCAGCGGGCGCCGGTCATGCCGAAGGGGTGGCCGATGGCGATGGAGCCGCCGTTGACGTTATACTTCTCAGGATCGATGCCCAGCTTGTCGCGGCTGTAGAGGCACTGCGACGCGAAGGCTTCGTTCAGTTCCCACAGGTCGATGTCGTCGACCTTCAGGCCATGGCGTTCCAGCAGGCGTGGCACGGCATAGACGGGGCCGATGCCCATCTCGTCAGGCTCGCAGCCGGCGACGGCGAAGCCACGGAAGGCGCCCAGCGGGGTCAGGCCGCGACGGGCGGCCTCGGCGGCTTCCATCACCACCACGGCGGCGGCACCGTCCGACAGCTGGCTGGCATTGCCGGCGGTGACGAACTTGCCTTCGCCCATGACGGGCTTGAGGCTGGCCAGGCCTTCCAGCGTGGTGTCGGCGCGGTTGCACTCGTCCTTGTCGACCACGTAGTCGACGAAGCTCTCTTCCTTGGTTTCCTTGTTGACCACCTTCATCTTGGTGGCCATCGGCACGATCTCGTCCTTGAACAGGCCGGCGGCCTGGGCGGCGGCGATGCGCTGCTGGCTGCGCAGGGCGTATTCGTCCTGGTATTCGCGGCTGAGATTATAGCGCTTGGCCACGATGTCGGCGGTGTCGATCATCGCCATCCAGAGGGCCGGATGGGTGCCCATCAGCTTTTCTTCGGTGATGTGGAAGCGGTTCATGTGACCGCCGCCCTGCACCAGCGAGATCGACTCGACGCCGCCGCCGATGGCGACATTGGCACCGTCATTGCGGACATAGTTGGCCGCCGTGGCGATGGCCTGCAGGCCCGACGAGCAGAAGCGGTTGATGGTCTGGCCCGAAACGGTGACCGGCAGGCCGGCCCACATGGCGGCGTTGCGCGCCACGTTCATGCCGGTGGCGCCTTCGGGGCCGCCGCAGCCCAGGGCCACGTCTTCGACTTCGCCGCCCTCAAGGCCGGCCCGCGACACGGCGTGCTGGATGGCGTGACCCGCCATGGCCGCACCGTGGGTGTTGTTGAAACCGCCGCGGTTGGACTTGGCCAGACCGGTGCGGGCGTAAGAGACGATGACCGCTTCGCGCATGGGCGCTTCTCCCCGTTAAACGTTAGTTTGAATTGGGGGCACCCTAGACCGGGATTTCCGGATGGGAAAGGTCACGCAAACGTAAAGCAGCCGCCCGCCGCTACGGCCCTAGAAGGCGGCGCTGAAGATCGTGCCATCGGGGAACAGCGCCGCGCGTTTGACGCCGTTCGAGGCGAACGGCATCGCGACATTGCCGTCCTTGTCGATCGCGATCAGCCCGCCGTCGCCGCCCAGGGCCGCGACGGCGGCGATGGCGGCGGCTGCGGCGGTCTCCAGGCTCTCGCCGCCGAACCGCATGCGGTGGGCGATCTGCACGGCCACCGCCGTGCGGATGAAGAACTCGCCCTGGCCGGTGCAGGACACAGCGGCGGTGTCGTCGGCCCAGGCCCCGGCCCCGATGATGGGCGAGTCGCCCACGCGGCCCGGCATCTTGCCGAACACACCGGCCGTCGAGGTGGCGGCGGCCAGCCGGCCCTCCGCGTCGCGGACCACGCAGCCGACGGTGCCGGTCGGGTGATCGGGCGGATGGTTGCTCTCGAAGGCTCCGGCTTTCGTGAACCAGCTGTCGGGGTCAGCGATCTGCGCCAGGCCCTGGGCGCGGGCAAAGGCCATGGCGCCCTCGCCGGCCAGCATCACGTGCGGCGTTTTCTCCATCACGGCGCGGGCCGCCAGGATCGGGCTCTCGAAGCCTTGCAGGGCGGCGACCGATCCGGCCCGGCCGCTGGCCCCGTCCATCAGGCAGGCGTCCAGCTCATAGGCCCCGGCCGCATTGGGCGAGGCGCCCTTGCCGGCGATGTAGAGGCCGCTGGCTTCAAGAGCGACCACGGTCTCGACGGCGACATCCAGGGCGCCGGCCCCGGCGGCCAGCCGGTCGCGGGCGATCTCGACCAGACCGCGCATATGGGCGATCTCGACACTGTAATCATGGCCCGGCGCCGCGCCGGCTCCGCCGTGCAGGGCCAGGCTAAAACGTTTGTTTGACATTCCGCTTCCTTGGTCGCGCGCCCTGCGTTAGCGTCCGCCGCTCTTAACGAAAAAACCCGGGAGAAGACAGATGAAGGCGGTTCTCAGCACGGTGGTCGGCGGACCCGAAACCCTGGAACTGTCCGAACTGCCCGATCCCGTGGCCGGTCCCGGCCAGGTGCTGCTGGAGGTCAAGGCCTGCGGCGTCAACTATCCCGACGTGCTGATCATCGAAGACAAGTACCAGTTCCGTCCCGAGCGCCCGTTTGCGCCCGGCGGTGAGGTCTCGGGCCTGATCGCGGCCGTCGGCGAGGGCGTGACCCGCTTCAAGGTCGGCGACCGGGTGCTGGCCTCCACCGGCCACGGCGGCATGGCCGAGAAGCTGGCCCTGGACGAGGCGCGCTGCACGGCCATTCCCGACAACATGCCTTTTGACGAGGCGGCGGCCTTCATCCTCACCTATGGCACCTCCTACTACGCCCTCAAGGAACGCGGTCACCTGAAGGCCGGCGAGACCCTGCTGGTGCTGGGCGCGGCCGGCGGCGTGGGCCTGGCGGCGGTGGAACTGGGCAAGGCGGCGGGCGCTCGCGTGATCGCAGCGGCCTCCAGCCAGGAAAAGATCGACCTGGCCATCGCCCACGGCGCCGACGCCGGCGTGATCTATCCGCGCGGCCCGTTCGACAAGGACGGCCAGAAGGCCCTGGCCAATCTGATCAAGGACGCTTGCGGTCCGGGCGGCTGGGACGTGGCCTATGACGCGGTCGGCGGCGACTATTCCGAAGCCACCATCCGGGCTTCGGGCTGGGGTGGCCGCTTCCTGGTGATCGGCTTCCCGTCGGGCATTCCCAAGATCCCCCTGAACCTGACCCTGCTGAAGTCCTGTGACATCGTGGGCGTGTTCTGGGGCGCGGCGGTGGCCCGCGATCCGGCCGGCCATGCCCAGAACGTCAGGGAGCTGATGGCCCTCTATGCCGAGGGCAAGATCAAGCCGCACGTCTCGGAGCGCTTCCCCCTGGCCCGGGCCGGCGAGGCCATCGCCCACCTGGCCAGCCGCAAGGCCATGGGCAAGGTCGTGGTGACCAACGACTAGGACGGCCTGAATCTGACGGCTCCGGCGCGCCGGGCCGTCAGGGTTACCCCCCGCTAAGCATGAAGTTTAGCGGGATGCTTACGTCGCTAGGCCAAGCTTGGCCGCATGTCCGACGTCGCCCTGTCCAGCCCTCAGCCTTCGGCGCCCGCCCGTCCGTTCCGCCGCCAGCGGCGCAGCAGCGAACGCGTCATGGTGCTGGGTGCGGCCATGGATCTGGTCCGGCCCGAAGAGGTGTTCCAGTTCGTGGCTGGCCGACTGGCCCGGGGCCAGGGCGCGATCATCGCCAACCACAATCTGCACAGCCTGTATCTGGCAGGCAAAAGTCCTGCGGTGCGGGCCTTTTTCGCCGCCGCCGATCTGGTCGAGGTCGATTCGACGCCGCTGATCCTGTGGGCGCGGCTGATCGGCCGTTCCAGCCGGCCGTTCCATCGCTGCACCTATCTGGACTGGCGCGACCTGTTCTGGGCCAGGGCCCAGGCCGAGGGCTGGCGGGTCTTCTTCGTCGGCGGCGCGCCGGGCGTGGCCGACACGGCCCGCAAGCGGATCCTGGCCGACTTTCCCGATGTGAACCTCGCCACCCATCACGGCTATTTCGACGCCACGTCGGGATCGGCCGAAAACGCCGCCGTGGTCGAGGCGGTCAACGCTTTTGGCCCGCAGATCCTGCTGGTGGGCATGGGCATGCCGCGTCAGGAGGTCTGGGTGCTCGAAAACCATCCCGCCCTGACCGCGCCCTGCGCCAGCTTCACGGTCGGCGGGGCCTTCGACTATGAGGCCGGTGCCCAGAAGGCCGCGCCGCGCTGGATGGGACGCCTCGGCGTGGAGTGGCTGTTCCGGTTGGTCGTCGATCCGCGCCGGCTGTTCGTGCGCTATT
Organism: Caulobacter sp. AVps18; assembly: GCF_058681425.1. Lineage (NCBI taxonomy): Bacteria > Pseudomonadati > Pseudomonadota > Alphaproteobacteria > Caulobacterales > Caulobacteraceae > Caulobacter > Caulobacter sp. AVps18. The sequence goes on along the minus strand of NZ_CM178737.1, from coordinate 870,620 downwards.
GCGTTGAGCCCTGGAGCCTGGTGGGTCCGGCCATGAGCGACCTGCGCCAGGCCTGTTTGCGACGCTCGCCCGAGTCTGAGGCCCAGGTCGAGACATCCGCGATCCAGGGCTAGCCAAGCCCCTTTCACTCCGCGAGTATGATCGTTGATCACCGACCCAGCAGAGGTCGGGCGGCAGGGAAGGGACTACACCATGGTTGGACGTCTGGACGGCAAGGTCGCCGTGATCACCGGCGGTTGTTCGGGCATCGGCCTGGGCGCGGTGGAGCTGTTTGTGGCGCAGGGTGCCAAGGTGATCGCCGCCGATCTCCAGGCCGAGAAGGGCGAAATGCTGGAGCGGCGCTTCCCTGACGCGGTGCGCTTCGCCCGCTGCGACGTCACCGTTGAAGCCGACATCGCCGCCGCCATCGCCCTGGCCAGGGACGCCTTTGGCGGGCTGGACATCCTGTTCAACAATGCCGGCCACGGCGGCACGCCGCTGGGCGTGGCCGACATGACCGCCGAGGGCTGGGACCACACCTTCGCCCTGCTGCTGCGCGGTCCGATTCTGGGCATGAAGCACGCCCTGCCCCTGATGCTGGAGCGGGGCGGCGGGTCCATTATCAACACGGCCTCGATCGCCGGACTGCAGGCGGGCTTTGGGCCCCTGGCCTATTCCACCGCCAAGTGCGCCGTGATCCACATGAGCCGTTGCGCGGCCGCAGAACTGTCGCCGCAGAAGATCAGGGTCAACGCCATCTGCCCGGGCCTGATCGCCACCTCGATCTTTGGGGCTTCCATGGGGCTGCCGCGCGAGGTCGCCGACCAGATGGCCGCCCGTGTCGCCGAGGTGGGATCCAGGATCCAGCCGATCCCCAAGGCCGGCCTGCCCGAAGACATCGCCCGCGCCGCCCTCTACCTGGCCAGCGACGATTCCGAATTCGTCACCGGCACCCACATCGTGGTCGATGGCGGCATCACCATCGGCGGAACCCACAGCTGGAACCGCGAGGCCCCCTCGCCCCTGCTGTCGGCCATGGGCATCACGCCCGAGCAGGCCGAGCAGATGCGTGAGGCCATGATCGCCTCCGGCGCGGCCGGGTGAAGCGGAACGCCCTCACGCCCAACCTGCGCGGCGCGCTGTGGATGCTGGCCTCTGCGCTGGGCTTCACCGTGATGACCACCCTGATCAAGTATCTGGGCCCGGGCTATCCGGCTGCGTTGCAGACCTTTTATCGTCAGCTGGCGGGCGTGATCGTGCTGCTGCCCCTGGTCGCCCGCGACTGGCGAGGGACGTTCCGGACCACTCGCCCCGGCCTTCTGATCTTCCGGTCCAGCGCGGGCGTGCTGGCCCTGATCCTGGGCTTCTACGCCTATCAGGCCCTGCCGCTGGCCGACGCCAACGCCCTGTCGTTCACGCGCACCCTTTGGCTGGTGCCCCTGGCGGCGATCGTGCTGCGCGAACCTCTGGGACCCTTGCGGATCGGGGCCGCCGTGGCCGGGTTTGCCGGGGTGCTGGTCATGCTGCAGCCGGGAGCCGGCGGTTCCGGTGGCTGGCTGGGCTGGCCCCAGGCGGCCGCCCTGGCTTCGGCCCTGCTGTTCGCCCTGACCATCACCGGGATGAAGGTGATGACCCGCGACCACTCGCCCTTCACCCTGCTGGTCTATGCGGCGGTGCTGGGCCTGGTGTTCTCGTTGCCGCCGGCCCTGTTCGTGTGGCGCTGGCCCAGCCTGCCTGACCTTGGTCTGCTGGCGGCGATGGGCGTGATCGGCACGGTGACTCAGGGCTGCTACATCAAGGGCATGCAGGCCGGTGAGGCCGCCGTCATGGCCCCCATCGACTATACGCGGCTGGTCTTCGCGGTCATTGCGGGTTTCGTGCTGTTCCATGAGGTCCCACGGGCTGCGACCCTGATCGGAGCCGGCATCGTGGTGGCCTCGACCCTGTTCATCACCCTGCGCGAGCACCAGTTGTCGCGCCGCGCCCTGGCGGCGGCGACTCCGCCGGAATAGCACTCGGACCGGCCGCCGCCTTAGTGACGCCGCAGCAGCGATCGCCTAATGCAGGCCATCGGCTTTCAGTCAGGAGTTCCCCGCATGGCGTCAGGCCAGATCCGGTCGCTTGCCGTCGCTCTGACGGCCGCCGCCCTGATGGCGACGGCCGCCGCTGCGGCCCAGCCTGGCGGCACCCCGCTGGACCGCAGCGGTTTCCAGCCCACCTTCTCGGCCGAGTTCGACGCGGCCGACGGCAAGCTTGATCTCTGGAGCCCGGACAACCCCGGGGGTATCTGGAAAAGCGACTACTATTTCGGGGCCCAGCGCGACCGCCGCGATCATCGGCCCGGACGCGACGAGCAGTTCGTCGCCCGAACCATTCCCGGCGAACTGCAGGTCTATGTCGATGAGGCCTATTGCGGGCTAGACCCCTTCAAGGTGGCCGATGGCAAGCTGTCGATCGAGGCCTCGCGGCTGTCGGTGGCCGATGCCGTCGCCTGCAGCCAGGGCAAGCGCGCCTATGCCAGCGGCCTGATCACCACCCAGAAAAGCCTGCGCCAGACCTATGGCTATTTCGAAGCCCGGGTGAAGGTCCCGGACATCTGGGGCACATGGTCGGCCTTCTGGCTGCTGCCGGTGGAGAACACGCCGGCCAATGCCGGGCGGCTGCCTGAAATCGATGTGTTCGAGCACTATGCGGGTCCGCACCCCACGGTGCAGATCCGCCCCGGCGTACCGCTGGACCGCACGGGCCAGGCCAACATCACCGTCCATACAGGGGTGAAGACCGCCGAACAGATGCAACGTCCGCCGGCCCAGCCTCGCATCACCACGACCGGGTTCCATACCTATGGCGTGCTGTGGACGGCGTCCGAGCTGGTCTTCTATCTCGACGACGTCGAAACCTGGCGCACGCCGTTCCGCTACAGCCAGCCGATGTACATGCTGCTGAACCTGGCGGTCAGCGACAAGACGGCGGGAAACCCGGCGTTCGGTGAGTATCCTGCGGCGCTCGAGATCGACTATGTTCGGGCCTGGACCACGCCCTGATCAGGGCGTGGTCTTACGAGTCCTTCAGCGCCTGGGCGATCACGCCGCTCAGCCGTTGGGCCCCGGTGGCGCTCAGATGGTTATCGTCGAAATAGAGCACCTTGCCGTCCTTGGCCCCGACGCACTCACGCGCGTCGCACAGCACCTTGCCCGCATCCACAATCTTGAAGCCCAGGTCCTGGGACTGGGGCGTCAGGATCGCCTCGACCGGCGCCTGGCGGGAGTCATAGACATCGCGGGCCACGCCGATCTCGGGATTGGGATTGAAATAGCGGATCAGGGCGGCGGCGCGCGGCACGTCCACGGCCTGTTCGGGCACATAGGCCACGACCACGATGTTCAGGGGCTTGAGCCGGCCGATGGTGCGGGCCATGGACCGCTCGAACACCCGCTGGTTCTCGGCGTAAGAGCTTTGGGCAGAGTCACTGTCGCGGATGAACATCGCCTTCTCGCGCAGCGCGCCGAAACGGCTGCCGTTGACGGCGGTGGTCCAGCGGCCGATCAGCAGCACGGTCTTGATGTCCGGCGACTTGCGGATGAAGGCCAGGCTGGCCTCCAGCTGCTTCTGGCAATCGGGATTGCCCTGGTCGACGCCGATCAGGGCGTAACAGCCGCTCTGGGTCAGGATCACGCCCTTGCGGCCGGCCTGGCGGGCGGCGGTGTCGACACCCGGGATCAGCGAGTCGCCAAAGCTGTCGCCCAGCACCGCAAAGGTGGCGGGGCCTGCGCCCGGGGCGCCCAGCGTGCAGACCTTGCCGGCAGCGATGTCGGACGGCGAGCGCCGGTCGCAGGTCGCGCGGCGGGGGTTGATGTCTTCAGAGGCCAGGGCGTAGCGCCGCACAGCTGAAGGGAAGCGGTCGGGCAGGCCGTTGAAAACATAGCCCGCGCCGCCGACGGCCAGGATCACGGCCGCCACGGCGCCCGCACCGATGAAGAGGGGCTTGGGGCCGATATTGCGGGCGCGCCGGAAGGGCCGCTCCACGAAGCGCCAGCTCAGATAGGCCAGGACCATGACGACCAGGAAGATCAGAACCTTGTCGAGGGTCTCCAGCGGCCGCATCAGCACATAGCGGGCAAAGACCAGCACCGGCCAGTGCCACAGATACAGCGAGTACGAGATCAGCCCCATCCAGATCATCGGACGCAGCGACAGCAGGCTTCCCACCCAGGTGGGGCCGCGAATGTCGGCATAGAGGATGAAGGCCGCGCCCAGGCAGGGCAGAAGGGCGCTCTCGCCGGGGAAGCGGGTTTCGTGCGTATAGGTGGCGACGCTGAACAGGATCAGGCCCAGGCCGGTCAGGGCCAGCGCCTGTCGGGCGGGTTTGTTCTGGATCGGGGGCGGTACGCCCACAGCGATCAGCGAGCCGATCAGCAGTTCCCAGAACCGCGAGAACGGCAGGTAGAAGGTCATGTTCGGATCGTGGCGCACCAGCACCATGCTCAGCACCAGCGAGGCCAGAGTCACGGCGCCCAGCGCCCAGCGCCAGTGGCGCCAGCGCGGCATGACCAGGGCCATGAACAGCGGGAAGACTGTGTAGTACTGCTCCTCGACCGCCAGCGACCAGGTGTGCAGCAGGGGCTTGAGCTCGGCGGCCTGGTCGAAATAGTCCGATTTCAGCCAGAAGAAGATGTTGGAGCTGAACAGGGTGGTGGCCACCGCGCTGGCCGAGAACTCCTTGAAGTCCAGCGGCATCAGCACGGCCGCTGAAACCAGGGCGGTGATGATCAGCATCACAAACAGCGCCGGGAAGATTCGCCGGATACGGCGCTCATAGAAGCGGATGATGCTGAAATCGCCGCGCTCGACCTCGCTGGCGATGATCTTGGTGATCAGAAAGCCCGAGATGACGAAGAAGATGTCGACCCCGACATAGCCGCCTTCCATGTGCGGCACGCCGATGTGAAACAGCACCACGGACAGGACCGCGATCGCCCGCAGGCCATCGATATCGGGTCGGTATTGCAGATCTTTGCTCATTCGCGCCCGAAGTCTTCTGAAAGGCTCATGTCGAGGACTGCGAGGCGACGCGGCATGATCGCCTGTCGCGCTCGATTCCGTTTCACCCGTTTTATCGTCATTCAACCGTAGCGTTCTGGTGAACGCTCGGCGACAAACAACGCCAGCTTGGCATGTCCATGTGACGGTTGGCGGCGATGCTGCCAGAAATCTTGTCGCCGTCGAACGTTCGCTGGGCGGCCGGCCAGAGCCGTGTCGAACGACGGATCACGCCGTCGCCGGCTCGGCAGAGCCCGCAGATCCGCGCCGGGCGCGCATCTCGCTGTAGCGCAGCTTCACGGCAGAGGCCCGGGTCAGCAACATCAGGAAGGTGGCCACATTGGGCACCAGGGTGTCGCGCGCTTCGGTGAAGCCCGCCCCCAGCACCGCCAGGGCCAGGATGGCGGCAGTGATGTCGCCGCGATTGACGTTGGCCTGGGTGGATCCGATGACCACGATATAGAGGTAGCCGCCGACAAAGGCCGTCAGGCCCAGCACACCGATCTCGCCCAGCAGGGCCAGATACATGTTGTGAACGCTCATGTTCACATCGTTGACGAAGGTCTCGGAGATCATCTTGTTGATCACCGAGGTGCCGGTCACGAACGAGCCGGGGCCACGCCCCAGGACCATGTGGCCTTCGAAGAAGCGCAGATAGAGGTTCCAGCCCGACTCGCGGTTGCGCAGGCTCTGGCCCTTTTCGAGGGCCTCGGTGATCGCCGGCAGCACATAGTTGATGGTCAAGGCCAGGACGACCAGAAAGGCCACGATCACCAGCACCTTGAAGGCGGCGGTGACGCGGATCTGCTTGAGCTGGCGCAGCAGGATCAGGAAGCCCGTGCCGACCATCATCATGCCCAGGGCGGTGCCCGACTGGCTGAGCACGGCGATTGCGGCGCACAGGGCCAGCACGCCCCAGCGGAAGATGTTGGCACCGCTGGTGTAGGACAGGATGAACAGGAAGCCGATGGCGCCGAACCAGCCGCAGGTGTTCTTGTGCAGGAACAGGCCGCGCATCAGCGTCCGGCCGTTGCCCTGCATGGAGCCCCATTCGGGCTTGGCGACGAACAGCAGCAGCGAGATCAGGGCGACGATCGAGAAGGTAAAAGCCACCACGGTCCCGATGTGCCGGCCCGAGCTCTGGGTCCCGATGGACAGGGCCGCGCAGGCCATGGCGGTCCAGAGCGTCAGGAACCAGAGGGAATTGGCAGGGTCGTCGCCCAGGGCCGATGACAGAAGGGCGATGCACCAGAAGGCGGCCAGGGGACCAAAGCCGCCCAGCAGGGCGTAGACCGGTCCGCGAATGAGCGCGCCCATGAAGCCCAGGGCGATCACCATCCACAGCGCCGAGCGGAATGCGCCGCCGCCCACCCGCTGGATGGTGAAGAAGAAATCGACGCCGTTCTGAGGCCAGAACCACGCCGTCGAGAACTCGATGATACCCATGGCCAGGGCCAGCGACAGGGCGATGCCCAGCGTCATGGCCAGGAAATCCTGCACCGGCGCGTCGAGGCCGGGCTGGGTGACGATCATCCGGGGGCTATCGCTGAGGGCCATATCTAATCCAGATCTACGCCGCGTCCGGTGACGCCCGGGTCGAGTTTGCCAAACCTGCCCGGCCCACGCCAGAGCATGGCGAGCGGGCAAGGCCGGCGCTCAGGTCGCACAACGCGCCCTTAACCGCCTGAAGGTGTGACCTTTTATCCTTATCAAATCTTTCCATTTGACGAAGATGAGGCGGCGCGCCGCGTGCGAGCGTCTTTCTCAGGCCTGGGCGGGCGCCGTGGGCGGGGTGTCGCGCAGGCTGAACAGCAGGATCCACAGCGTGGCGGCGATGGCCGCATGGCCGCCGACGAAGGCCGCGACCACGCCCCACATGCCGCCAAACTTGGCCCCGGCCGCCAGACCCGCGCTGAACACGACGGTGGCCAGGGTGAAGATCACGGTGCGCAGGCCCTGCCGGCCGGCCCCGGTCAGGGCGTCGGCGGCGGGATATTGCACGGCCATCAGCGGCAGGGCGCAGGCCAGGCCCAGCGTGATGGCGGTGGTCTCGGCAAAGCCCTCGCCCATCAGGGCCGGGATCTTCAGAGCCGCCACCGCGACGCCTGCCCCGCAGGCCAGGCCGATGGCCAGTTGCAGCGGCGCGCAGCGGATGGCGAACTTGCGGGTCGCCGCCAGCCCGCCGGCCGCCCCATGGGCGAAGAACCGCGGATACAGCAGCCGGTTGGCAATCTGGATGGGAAACAGGGCCAGCTGGGCGACGCGTGAGGCGGCGGCATAGGCACCGATCAGCGAGCCCTGGGCCACGGCGGCCATCATGGCCCGGTCCAGGTTGCCCTGGGCGGCGCGAGCGGTCTGGTTGACCGAGAACAGAACCCCCGTGCCGAACTCGGCGCGCTCGATATGCAGGCTGGGCGGCCCATAGCGCCGCACGACCATGGCCAGATAGAGCGCGGAGGTGACGATGGCATAGCCAGCCGTGAACCAGATCCAGGTCTCGACCTGCTTGACGCCGCCAAAGCCCAGTACCGCCGCAGCCAGGGCGAAGCGGCTTACGGCCGAGAACAGTCGCACGAAACTGGCGCGAACCACCTCGCGGTGGGCCACGAAGACGTTCTCGACACTGGCCGCCACGCGAGCGTTCAGCGTGTCGGTGGCCAGCATCACGATCAGGGCCAGCGGGGCGATGGCGATATGCAGCAGCTGGGTGGCGATCAGATAGGCTGCGCCCACGCAGACCGGCAGGCTGAGCAGGCCCAGCCAGACCGAGTTGCCGAAATAGTCACCGAACCGCTCGGGCCGCTGGACGATGGCGCGCACCAGAATATCGCCCGAGCCCAGACCCACGACCTCGACCACCACCACGGTCAGGGCCATGGCGGCGGCCAGCTGGCCAAACTGGGCCGCGCCCAGCGACCGGCCCATCAGCACGAAGGTGCCGAGCTGAAAGACCAGGGCCGCCAGGGTCGGGGCGAAAGAGATGGCGAAAGACCGGAGCTCGGGCTTTCCGGCCAGTTCGCGCAGGCGTGCGATCATGCGCGCCCGATGGAGGTATAGGTGAATCCGGCGCGGACCATGTCGGCGGGCTTGTAGACATTGCGCAGGTCGACGACGACGGGGGCCTTGAGGGCGGACTTGAGGCGGTCCAGGTCGAGCGCCCGGAACTGGTCCCATTCGGTGAGGATCAGCAGGACGTCGGCACCCTCTGCCGCCTCATAGGGGCCGGCGGCGAAGGTCACGCCCGGCAGCATCTTGACCGCCTCGTGGCCGCCTTCGGGGTCGAAGGCCTGGACGCTGGCGCCCATGGCCTGCAGGGCCGGCAGGATGTCCAGGCTGGGGGCGTCGCGCATGTCGTCGGTATTGGGCTTGAAGGTCACGCCCAGCACACCGACGGTCTTGCCCGACAGATCCTGCGAGCCCAGGGCGGCGGCGACCTTGGTGGCCATGGCCTTCTTGCGGGCGTCGTTGATCTCGACGGTGGCCTCGATCAGCCGGGTGGGCGCGCCATAGTCCTGGGCGGTCTTGACGAGAGCGATGGTGTCCTTGGGGAAGCACGAACCGCCATAGCCGGGGCCGGCATTGAGGAACTTGCCGCCGATGCGCTTGTCCAGGCCGATGCCCTTGGCCACCTGCTGGACGTCGGCCCCGACCTTTTCGCACAGGTCGGCCATCTCGTTGATGAAGGTGATCTTCATGGCGAGGAAGGCGTTGGCGGCATACTTGATCAGTTCGCTGGTGCGCCGGCCGGTGAAGACGATCGGCGTCTCGTTCAGCGACAGCGGGCGATAGAGCTCGCGCATCACCGCCTGGGCGCGCTCGTCCTCGGTGCCGACGACGACGCGGTCGGGACGCTTGAAGTCCTCGATGGCGGCGCCTTCGCGCAGGAACTCGGGGTTGGAGACCACGGCGAACTGGGCGTCGGGGCGCACGCGCTTGGTGATGGCCTCGACCTCGTCACCGGTGCCCACGGGCACGGTCGACTTGGTGACGATGACGGTGAAGCCCTCGATCAGGCCGGCGATCTCTTCGGCGGCGGCATAGACATAAGAGAGGTCGGCATGCCCGTCGCCGCGCCGGGTGGGGGTGCCCACGGCGATGAACACCGCGTCGGCTTCCTTGATGGCGGCCGCGCCTTCGAGCGTGAAGGACAGGCGGCCCTCGCGCACATTGCGCGCCACCAGATCATCCAGGCCCGGTTCGAAGATCGGGATCTCGCCCCGCTCCAGCCGCTCGATCTTGCTCGGATCCTTGTCCACGCAAGTCACCACGTGACCAAAGTCCGCGAAACAAGCCCCGGACACCAGTCCGACATAGCCCGTGCCGATCATCACTACGCGCATGGAGTCCTCTTTGGCGGCCGCCCCGCGCCGGGAGCGAAATAAAACATCGGTCGCTCGTCACGCTTTTCGCGCGGCGGCGCAACCGCAGAGGCGTCACAGACGCCGGGAAATTTTCAGCTGGCCGGACATGGGGCGGATCGGGTCAGAAAGCGCCCGCCGCACGCACGAACCTGCCAATGGCCCGGTCGGCGGGCCGAACTGCCCGCTAGCCGAGTTTTTCGTCAATCAGCGCGATCGTCCGGTCCAGACCGAAGATCGCCGCGAAGGAGCCAAAGCGTGGCCCCTGGCTCTGCCCTAGCAGCACTTCGTAAAGAGCTTGGAACCAGGCGCGCAGCGGATCGAATTCGTGGTCCTTGCCGACCGCAAACACCTCGTTCTGGATCAGTTCGGCGTCCTGGCAGCCTTCCGGCAGGGCGGCGAGGCGGGCGCGAAGGTCGACGATCGCCGCGCGCTCGACGTCCGTCGGGGCGCGGAAGGTCTTCGAGGGCTTCACGAAGTCCTCGTAATAGTTGATCGCATAGCCGGCCAGGCGGTCCAGCAGCGGCTGGCTCTGCGGCGTCGCGCCGTCCACGTAACGGCCCAGGAAGCCCCACAGGATGTCCTTGGTCGAGGCGTCGGCGGCCGAGACGAGATTCAGCATCAGGCTGAACGACACCGGCGAGCCCTGCTGCGGCGGCTTGCCCGAATGGACATGCCAGGCCGGATTGTCGATCTGCTTGGCCGGCTCCTGCTTCTGGAAGGCGTCCAGCTGCTGCAGATATTCGTCCGTCGCCTTGGGAATGACGTCGAAATAGAGCTTCTTGGCGCTCTTGGGGCTCTGGAACATGTAGTAGGCTAGGCTCTCGGGCGCGCCGTAGCGCAGCCACTCGTCCATGGTCAGGCCGTTGCCCTTGGTCTTGGAGATCTTCAGGTTGTTCTCGTCCATGAAGAGTTCGTAGTGGAACCCTTCCGGCGGCGAGCCGCCCAGCACCTTGCAGACCTGGTTCGACAGACGGACGCTATCGATCAGGTCCTTGCCGCTCATCTCGTAGTCGACGCCGAGCGCCGTCCAGCGCATCGCCCAGTCGGGACGCCACTGCATCTTGACGCCGCCGCCGGTGACCGGAACCTCGGTCAGTTCGCCGTCCTCGTCGCGGAACACGATCGTGCCCTTCGACACGTTGCGCTCCAGGGTCGGGACCTGCAGCACCTTGCCGGTCTTGGGGCTGATCGGCAGGAACGGCGAATAGGTGGCCCGGCGCTCTTCGCCCAGTGAGGGCAGCATGATCTTCTGGATGGCGTCGAAGCGCTCCAGGGCGATCAGCAGGGTCTCGTCAAAGCGGCCGCCGCGATAGCAGTCGGTCGAGGACACGAACTCATAGTCGAAGCCGAACCCGTCAAGGAACGTGCGCAGGCGGGCGTTGTTGTGATGGCCAAAGCTCTCGAACTCGCCATAGGGGTCGCGGACCACGGTCAGCGGCTTGTCGAGGTCGGGGATCATGACCTCGCCGTTCGGCACATTCGGCGGGATCTTGCGCAGGCCGTCCATGTCGTCGCTGAACGAGATCAGGCGCGTGGGGATCGCATCATCGGTCAGGGCGCGGAACGCCGCGCGGACCATGGTCGTGCGCGCCACCTCGCCAAAGGTGCCCATGTGCGGCAGGCCCGACGGGCCATAGCCGGTCTCCAGCACCACCGGTTTGCGTAAGCCCTCCAGGGTGGCGACCGCTTCGTCGGTCTTGCCGGCGTGGATCAGGGTCGCGGCGAGATCGCGCTCGGCGTCGGACAGGCGCAGACGCAGGGTGCGGGCCAGCAGGGCGCGCGCCTGCTCGAACGGCCAGGCGCGTGCGTCGCGGGCGAGGGGGGAGAGGCCTTCAAACATGCGGGCGGTATAGGGCGAAGTGGCGGTGGTGGCTAGGTTTTGGGTGAGGGGGTGGCTTTAGTGACCGCTCATCCTAGTTCATCGGGTCCGCGAATTGACCGGGCAACGAGCTTGACCACAAAGAAGACCAGGAAGGCGCACAACGTCGTCGTTGAAAATTGCAGCGCCTGATTCAAGCGGAAATCCCAAACGAGGACCGAGGGCCAACCCTCAACCCATCCCTGAATCAGATAGGCCATGAGAGGGAACGAGCCGACGGGGAGAGCGCATACTTTCAGGAACCGCAGGCTCCAATTCCAGAGCTCGGTAGCCTTACTCATGTAGCGCCTCCGCCAGTCCAAACGAAGCCGGCCTCCGCCGCAGCGGAGGCTGGCGCGCCCTGAAACCCTTGGCGGAATTGGAGCTCTGAGGTCAGGCCGTGTCAATGACGGCGCGCCGCGCCGCCGCGCGCGGCCGGCCTCTGGCCGGTCATTGACACGGCCTGACCTCAGAGCAAGCTCGCCTCCAAGGATTTAAGGCGAGGCCTCGCCGCTGGCGGCCTTCCGTTTCACACTCCCCTCCCCTTCAACCGTCATTCCCGCCCTTGTGGCGGGAATCCCTGGTTTCGCTGACCCGTGAGACGCCAGCGAAGTGCGCGCGCACTTCGCCCCTTCCGCACCTGCGGCGGATCGAGAGGTTCCCGCCACAAGGGCGGGAATGACGGAGGGGTATGAGGGATTGCCCCCGCCTACTCCCTATTTCAACAACCCACCCGGCGGCGTGTAGTGCACCTGGGCGCCCGGACCCAGCGGCCAGTCGAAGGCCACCCAAGCCAGGGTCATGACCACGCCGGCCACCATGAAGGCCAGGGCGTAGGGCAGCATCAGGGCCAGCAGCGAGCCGACGCCCATGCTGTTGTCCCACCGCCTCGTCATGGCCAGGACCAGCGGGAAATAGCTCATCAGTGGGGTCATCAGATTGGTGAAGCTGTCGCCCATCCGATAGGCGGCGGTGGTCATTTCCGGCGAGATGCCCAGCAGCATGAACATCGGCACCACCACCGGGGCCAGGGCGCTCCACTTGGCCGAAGCCGAGCCGATGAACAGGTCCAGCACCGACGAGAAGCCCAGCACGCTGACCAGCAGCAGCGGGGCCGGCAGGTTCATGGCCTTCAGGGCCTCGGCCCCGTGGATGGCGGCGATGGGACCCAGACGCGACCAGTTGAACATGGCCACGAAATGGGCGGCGAAGAAGGCAAAGACGATATAGGGGGCCACCGAGCGCACCCCCTCGGCCATCATGATCACCACGTCCTTGTCCGAGCGTACCGCGCCGACGCCGACCCCGAAGGCCACGCCGCAGGCCAGGAACAGCAGCATGAAGCCGGCGATCAGGGCGCTGTAGAACGGGGTCAGCTGGGCGGGACCGGTCTTGGTCTCGTCGATCAGGGGGGTAAAGCCGGGGATCAGGGTCAGGGCCGCAAACAGCGCCACTACGGCGAGAGCCGCCAGACCGGCCAGCTTCAGGCCGCGCTTTTCCTCTGGCGTCACCGCCGACTTGGCCAGTTCGGCCTTCAGGCTGTCATCGGCCTCGCCGCCCCAGGGGCCCAGGCGCGGCTCGATCACCCGGTCGGTCAGGAACCAGGCGATGGGCGTGAAGATGAAGACGATGGCCAGGATGTACCACCAGTTGCCCAGCGGGTTCATGGTCCAGGTCGGGTCGATGATCCGGGCCGCTTCCTGGGTGAAGCCAAACAGCACCACGTCGAACTGGCCCGGCGTCAGATTGCCGGCGAAACCGCCCGACACGGCCGCGAAACCGGCCGCGATGCCGGCCAGCGGATGGCGGCCCACCGCAGCGAACAGCAGACCCGCCAGAGGGATGAACACCACATAGGCCGCGTCGGAGGCATGGTGCGAGACCATGCCGATCACCACCACCAGCGGGGTCAGGATCACCTTGGGCGCCTCGCGCAGGCTGGCCCGGATCAGGGCGCTGAACAGGCCCGAACGCTCGGCCACCGCCGCCCCCAGGATCACCACCAGCACCAGGCCCAGGGGGGCGAAGCTGGTCAGGGTCTTGGGCATTTCGGTGAACAGCCGGGCCAGATTGGCCTCGGAAAACAGGCTGCTGGCCGCATAGGTCAGTATGCCGTTTTCCAGCTCGCCGAACTGCGGGGCCTCGTCGCCGCCATAGGTGATCGAGGCCGACCAGCCCAGCGCCTGGCCCACGGCTGACAGGACCATCAGGCCCAGGATCAGCCAGACGAAGATCATGACGGGTTCGGGCAGCAGATTGCCCAGTCGCTCCACCGCGCCCAGAAAGCCCTTTTGTCGAACCGACGAGGTCGGATCGGAAGTCTTCGCACCACTCATGCAAAAGCCCGGTTCTAGCTAGAGACCCCCGCCTCATGGCCTAGGGCTATCGAGCTTGGCTTTGCGCGTAAAGAGGGGGTCCTACTCGCCGAACCCGTCGCCCGGCGTTAGCGGGGCCAGGCGGATCAGGCGAGAGTCCTCGACGGCGGCCTGTCGGTGCTTGACCCACTCGCGATAGTCGGGGTCGGTGACCATGGCCAGGAAGGCCTTGGCATCGGGATATTCGGCGATGAAGGCCAGGTCCCAGCGCTCGTCCGCCGGGCCGGTGACGACGGTCTCAGGGCGTCCGGCCCAGATCTGGCGACCGCCGACCCGCTTGAACAGCTCAGCCGTGGTGCGGCCATAGGCGCGATAGGCGTCCAGCCCGCTCAGGCCCTTGCCGTGGTCGGGATGGTCGGCCGGATAGTCGGCCTGGGGGCGGAGGCGGACCAGGTTCAGCATCTGGATCGGCCTGTCGCGCGGCAGGGCCTTGAAGGCGTCGAACTGGGCGCGGGTGGGGTCGATGCTGGACATGGTTCCTCCGGGGCGACGCTTGGGCGTTCAGTGGATGACTATCGGTCAGGGCTGCCGCCGCGGCCAGACCCTTGCCGGAGGGCTCCGGCCCGGATCACGGCGGGATGGTCAGGTCGGGCGAGACTCTACGGTCTCCATGTCCGCGAAGGCTTTGCGGCGCGGGCCCAGATAGCCGAACAGCCAGGCGGCCACTTTGCGGATCTGGATCTCCTCGCTGCCCTCGGTGATCCGGTAGCGGCGGTGGTGGCGATAGATGTGCTCGAACGGCTTGTGGCGGGAGTAGCCGATGCCGCCGTGCACCTGCATGGCCCGGTCGGCGGCCTCGCAGACCAGCCGGTTGGCCTGATAGTTACACATCGAGACCTTGTCAGAGAGGCGCTTTTCCACCTCCGGCTTGGTCATCTGGTCCATCTCCCAGGCGGTCTTGCGGATCAGCAGGCGCAGCATCTCCGCGGTGCTGGCCAGCTCGACCAGCGGGAACTGGATGGCCTGGTTCTCGGCCAGGGGCTTGCCGAACGGCTTGCGCACTCTGGCGTACTTCACGCTCTCTTCTATGCAGAACACCGCCGCCCCCAGGCTGGAGGCGGCCTGGCGGATGCGGTTCTCGTGCACGAAGTGCTGGGCCAGGGCCAGTCCCTGGCCTTCGGGCGCGAACATCGCTGAGTCCGGCACCCACACATCAGTGAAGCTGACTCTGGGGTGGTCGGTGGGCATGTTGAAGGTCCAGAGATACTCCTCGATCTTCACGCCCGGCGCATGGGCCGGCACGAGGAACGCCGTGATGCCCTTGGCCTCGCCGTCCTGCCCGCTGGTGCGGGCGAACAGGCAGCAGTGGGTGGCGGCGTGCATGCCGGTGGTCCACATCTTCTCGCCATTGATCCGCCAGCCGCTCTCGCCCTTGTGGACCTCGCGCACCGCGCGGGTTTCCATGAAGGTGGCGTCCGAGCCATGGTCGGGCTCGGTGAGGCCAAAGGTCGGGCGAAAGGCGCCCTTGTCGAGCATGTCGGTGATCAGGTGCTGCTGATCGGGCCGGCCAAAATCGCGGATCATCAGCACGAACGGATTGTTGCCGACGATCGAGTGCTCGTTCTGCAGGTCGTTGAACAGGCCAAGGCCCTTGCTGGCCAGGTGCTCGCGGATCACCGCCATCCAGAGGTTGGAGCCGTCCTGGCCGCCGAACGCGCGCGGCAGGGCGAAACGGTAGTGGCCGGCGGTGTCAGCCAGCCTGCGGGCCTTGGCCAGCAGTTCCTCCCAGTCGTGACGGGGCAGGCCGCCGGCGTCCCAGTCGGTGCGGGCCCATTCGCGGCGGTGGTCAAAGAAGCGCTCGTTGTCGTCGCGAGCCTGAAGCGGCGCGATCTCGTCAGCGATGAACTGGTCCAGGACCGTCAGATAGGCGGTCAGTTCCGGCGGTAGGTTGAAGTCCATGGCCTTGCCTCCCAGGCACTCTTCTTGCTTGCCGCGAGTATGCGCCCGCCTTTGGGGCGGCCAACCGTGCCGTTGCGGAACAGCGGGCTATTCGGGGTCTTGACCCCGGCTGTGCTGGGCCCTGAGCCATGATCGCGCTGGTTACCGCCGCACTGCTGGGTGCCATGCTCGGCCTGTCGGTTCGTCCCCGACTGCTGGGCGTTGTCGCCGCTGTCGGCACCGTCGGCCTTATAGAGGTCGGGGTGCTGGTTCTGATCAGCCAGCTGGCACTGCAGCCCAACCGCCAACACCTGATCACCCAGCTTCAGTTCGTCTTTGGGACGGGTACGCTCGGGGTGGCCATGCCTGTGCTTGCCGCCCTGGTGAGTGCGTGGATGGCCTCGATCATGGAGCAGATTTCGGACCGCCCAAGGTCTGGTCAGTTGCTCACCGCCGACGGGATCCGGCGCAAGGTCGGCAAGGATGGTCGCTATGCCCGGCTTGAAGGCATGGTCGAGGAGCGGGCCATCCATGCCCGGGCCGAAAGCCGGATCGACCAGATCCTGGGCCTCTAGAGCGGGTTGCGATCTGATGCAATCCGATCACCCACTCTAGTCTTCTGTTTTGACGCGCGTTTCATTCCGAAAACCGGTTCCCACTTTTCGGAACGCGCTCCAGCCGGACGTCTGATCGGTCGCCAAAACCCCTGGGCTTTGGCCGTTTTCAAAAAAAATCGAGCGCCGCCAAATTTCGCTTGCGCTATTGCCTATCACTGATATCTAAGCAGTGCTTAGTTCAGCCTTCTGGCGCCGGTGGGGATACCGGTGCCTGATCCCGAAGGTCGGACGCCAGTAACTTGCACATCTAAGCGTCTCACCGATCACCGATCTTTGCACAACTCCCCTGAACGTTGGAGGGCTCTAATGAAGCTCCGTACCTTTGCGGCTGTCGCCGCCCTGTCCGTGTCCATGTTTGCCGGCGCCGCCCTGGCGGATGGCCGTGTCGCCGCCGCCCTGGAAGCGCCGGTTGCCGCCAAGACCAAGATCGTCGCCGGCGGCGCCGTCTTCGTCTGCGACGGTGCCGAATGCGTCTCGACTCATGCGCCCTCGCGCGCCATCACCGCCGCCGCCTGCAAGGCCCTGGCCAAGGAAGTGGGCCGCGTTTCGGCCTTTGGCGGCGAGACCAAGTCGCTGGACGCAGACGACCTGGCCCGCTGCAACGCCTCGGCCAAGGCCGCCTGAGGCCGGGCTGACCTTTCAGTACCCAGACGCGTTGGGACATTCGTCCCGTCTGGCTGTTTTCCTCGAGCATTCGCCTGATGGGGCGGCGGGCTGGTCCCGCCGCCCTTTTTCTTTCTCGCCGTCGGGACTAGGGAAGAGATCATGACCGCGTCCCTTGCCGCCCAGATCGAAGCCGCGCTGCGCGACGCCGCCGGCGCCGACACACGCCCGTCCTCCCTGACTATTGATTATGGTTCGGAGGGCCAGGATGAGGATCTTGCTGTCCGCGCCTGGGTCGAGCGGGCCACCCGCAGCCTCGTCTTCGCCCAGGTCGAGGCCCGGCGCCGCAACGGAAGCCTCGCGGCCGCCGGATCGGCTGTCTTTCGTCGTGTTGAGGCTTGATCGCGCCGGTTTGGTTGCGACTGCGAAAAGCCCGTGTTATCAGGCGCGCGGCTTCGGACCGAGCGACGCGCCAGCGTCGGTCGTCCATGTGCTTTTTTCAAGCGCGCTCAAGCCTTTAAGCCGGGATAAGGGGTAATCTTCTTGTCTGCGGCCATTGCAACGCACCGGGCGGATACCAAGTGGCGGACGAAACCAAGGCGACGGATGCGGGTCAGCGTTATGCGCAGTCCCTGTTCGAATTGACGATTGAAGGCAATCAGCTGACCAAGGTCGAAGCCGACCTGAAGTCGCTGAGGGCGATGTACGCCGACAGCGCCGATCTGCGCCGCCTTGTCGCCTCGCCGGCCTTCTCCGCCCAGGACAAGGCCACGGGCCTGGCCGCCATCGCCAAGAAGGCCGGCTTCCAGCCCCTGACCAGCAAGTTCCTCGGCCTGGTCGCCGCCAATGGCCGCGCCGGCGACCTGATGGGCGCCATCACCGCCTTTTCCGAAATGTCGGCCAAGCATCGCGGCGTGGTTTCCGCCGAGGTGACCTCGGCCACGGCCCTGACTGCCGCCCAGTTGAAGGGCGTCCAGACCGCTCTCGCCGAGGCCCTTGGCAAGACCCCCGAACTTTCGACCCGCGTCGACCCGTCCATTCTGGGCGGCGTCAAGGTGCGTGTCGGCTCCCGCCTGTTCGATGCTTCGCTCCGTTCGAAGCTCGATTCCCTGAAATTCGCCCTGAAGCGCGCCTAAGCGTATAAGCGCGCCCAAACGATAAAAATCGCAGAGAGCCCAAGACAGCCATGGACATCCGCGCCGCCGAAATCTCGGCCATCCTCAAGTCGCAGATCGCCAATTTCGGCGAAGACGCCGCCGTGTCCGACGTCGGCCAAGTGCTGTCCGTCGGTGACGGCATCGCTCGCATCTACGGTCTGGACAACGTCCAGGCCGGCGAAATGGTCGAATTCCCGAAAGCCGGCGTGAAGGGCATGGCCCTGAACCTGGAGCGCGACAACGTCGGTTGCGTGATCTTCGGTCAGGACCAGGCCATCAAGGAAGGCGACGAAGTCCGTCGCCTCGGCGAGATCGTCGACGTTCCGGTCGGCCGCGGCCTGCTGGGCCGCGTCGTCAACCCGCTGGGCGAGCCGATCGACGGCAAGGGCCCGATCGTTTCGACCGAGCGTCGCCGCGTCGACGTCAAGGCCCCGGGCATCATCCCGCGCAAGTCGGTGCACGAGCCCGTGCAGACCGGCCTGAAGTCGATCGACACCCTGATCCCCGTCGGCCGCGGCCAGCGCGAACTGATCATCGGTGACCGTCAGACCGGCAAGACCGCCGTCGCCATCGACACCATCCTGAACCAGAAGGCCGCCAACGCCGGCACCGACGAGAGCGCCAAGCTCTATTGCGTCTATGTCGCCATCGGCCAGAAGCGTTCGACCGTTGCCCAGATCGTCAAGACTCTCGAAGAGCACGGCGCCCTGGAATACACCATCGTCGTCGTGGCCTCGGCTTCCGAGCCGGCCCCGCTGCAGTACCTGGCCCCGTTCTCGGGCTGCGCCATGGGCGAGTGGTTCCGCGACAACGGCCTGCACGGCCTGATCATCTATGATGACCTGTCCAAGCAAGCCGTCGCCTACCGCCAGATGTCGCTGCTGCTGCGCCGCCCGCCGGGCCGCGAAGCCTATCCGGGCGACGTGTTCTACCTGCACTCCCGCCTGCTGGAACGCGCCGCCAAGCTGAA
Organism: Caulobacter sp. AVps18; assembly: GCF_058681425.1. Taxonomy (NCBI): domain Bacteria; kingdom Pseudomonadati; phylum Pseudomonadota; class Alphaproteobacteria; order Caulobacterales; family Caulobacteraceae; genus Caulobacter; species Caulobacter sp. AVps18. The sequence continues at coordinate 851,782 of NZ_CM178737.1, read as the reverse complement.
CGAAGACAATGGCTCGGGCTCGCTGACGGCTCTGCCGATCATCGAAACCCAGGCCAACGACGTGTCGGCCTACATCCCGACCAACGTGATCTCGATCACCGACGGCCAGATCTTCCTGGAAACCGACCTGTTCTACCAGGGCATCCGCCCGGCCGTGAACGTCGGTATCTCGGTGTCGCGCGTCGGTTCGTCGGCCCAGATCAAGGCCATGAAGCAGGTTGCCGGTGCGATTAAGGGCGAGCTGGCCCAGTATCGCGAAATGGCCGCCTTCGCCAAGTTCGGCTCGGACCTCGACGCCTCGACCCAGAAGATGCTGGCCCGCGGCGAGCGCCTGACCGAGCTGCTCAAGCAGCCCCAGTATTCGCCGCAGGCCGTCGAAGAGCAGGTCTGCGTGATCTATGCCGGTACGCGCGGCTATCTCGACAAGATCCCGACCAGCAGCGTTCGCCGCTTCGAAAGCGAACTGCTGGCGCGTCTGCACAGCCAGCACAAGGATCTGCTGGACGGCATCCGCACCAAGAAGGCGCTCGACAAGGATCTGGAGAACACGCTGAAGAGCGCGCTCGACAGCTTCTCGTCGACCTTCGCCTAAGCCCCCTCGGAACGCTCGGAGAGAGTAGCGCCGAATGGCCAGCTTGAAGGAAATGCGCAATCGGATCTCTAGCGTCAAGGCGACGCAAAAGATCACGAAAGCGATGCAGATGGTGGCGGCAGCCAAGCTGCGCCGGAGCCAGGATGCGGCTGAAGCCGCCCGTCCCTACGCCCGGCGCCTGGCTTCGGTGATCGCCAACCTGGCGGCCGGCGTGTCGGGAGACGGGGCTCCGGCCCTGCTGACCGGCACCGGTCGCGATGACCGCCACCTGGTCATTGTCGCGGCGGCCGATCGTGGTCTGGCCGGCGGCTTCACCTCGTCGATCGTCCGGGCTGCGCGCCTGCACATCGACGGGCTGATCGCCCAGGGCAAGGACGTGAAGATCGTCTGCGTCGGCAAGAAGTCGACCGTGCAGCTGCGCCGGCTCTATGCCGAACGCATCGTCGAGAACTTCGACCTGTCGGCCTATCGCCAGTTCACCCTGTCGGTGGCCCAGCCGATCGCCGACGTCGTTACGCGCCTGTATGAAGCCGGCGACATCGACGTGGTCACGCTGTTCTACAGCCGCTTCAAGTCGGTGGTCACCCAGACCCCGACGGCGCTGCAGCTGATCCCGGCGGTTGTCGAAGGCGGCGCTGCCCCGGCTGCCGGCGCTTCGGCGGTTTACGAGTATGAGCCCTCGGAAGAGGCCATCCTCGAGACCCTGCTGCCGCGCAACCTGACGGTCCAGATCCTGTCGGCCCTGCTCGACAACATGGCCGGCTTCTATGCCAGCCAGATGACGGCGATGGACAACGCCACGCGCAACGCCGGCGACATGATCAAGCGCTACACCCTTGAGTACAACCGTTCCCGCCAGGCCCAGATCACCAAGGAGCTGATCGAGATCATCTCCGGCGCCGAAGCCGTCTGATCAAAAGCCTAACGTAAAAAACGCACGCACGAGCACGCACGAAAGACCCGCACGCCATGGCCAAGACCCCCGCTAAGGCTCCCGCCGCCGCCGCTGAAAAGCCGGTTGCCGCCAAGACGCCCGCCGCCCCCAAGGCCGCCGCCGCCCCCAAGGCAGCGGCTGCTCCCAAGGCTCCCGCCGCCAAGAAGCCGGCCGCCCCCAAGGCCGCTGCGCCCAAGGCGACCCAGGCCGCTCCCGCCACCATCGGCGCAGCGACCGGCAAGCTGGTTCAGATCATCGGCGCCGTCGTCGACGTCGAGTTCACCGGTGAACTGCCGGCGATCCTGAACGCCCTTGAAACCATCAACCAGGCTTCCGGCCAGCGCCTGGTGTTCGAAGTTGCCCAGCACCTGGGTCAGAACACCGTCCGCGCCATCGCCATGGACGCTACCGAAGGCCTCGTGCGCGGCCAGGCCGTGCGCGACACCGGCGAGTCGATCCGGGTTCCGGTCGGTCCCGGCACCCTGGGCCGCATCATGAACGTCATCGGCGAGCCGATCGACGAGCAGGGCCCGATCAAGTCGGACATCTTCCGCACCATCCACCGCGACGCCCCCAGCTTCGCCGAGCAGACCAACACCGCTGAAGTGCTGGTCACGGGCATCAAGGTCATCGACCTGATGTGCCCCTACACCAAGGGCGGCAAGATCGGCCTGTTCGGCGGCGCCGGCGTCGGCAAGACCGTGACGATGCAGGAATTGATCAACAACATCGCCAAGGCTTACGGCGGTTATTCGGTTCTGGCCGGCGTGGGTGAGCGCACCCGCGAAGGTAACGACCTGTATCACGAGATGATCGAGTCCAACGTCAACACCGACCCGAAGGCCAATAACGGCTCGACGGAAGGCTCGCGTTGCGCCCTCGTTTACGGCCAGATGAACGAACCCCCCGGCGCCCGCGCCCGCGTGGCCCTGACCGGCCTCTCCATCGCTGAGTATTTCCGCGATGAAGAAGGCAAGGACGTGCTGCTGTTCGTCGACAACATCTTCCGCTTCACCCAGGCCGGCGCTGAAGTGTCGGCTCTGCTGGGCCGCATCCCCTCGGCCGTGGGCTATCAGCCCACACTGGCCACCGAGATGGGTAACCTGCAGGAGCGCATCACCTCGACCAACAAGGGTTCGATCACCTCGGTCCAGGCCATCTACGTGCCCGCCGACGACCTGACCGACCCGGCGCCCGCCGCCTCGTTCGCCCACCTTGACGCCACCACCGTTCTGTCGCGCGACATCGCCGCCCAGGCCATCTTCCCCGCCGTCGATCCGCTGGACTCGACCTCGCGGATCATGGACCCGCTGGTCATCGGCGAAGAGCACTACAACGTGGCCCGTTCGGTCCAGGAAGTGCTTCAGCAGTACAAGTCGCTGAAGGACATCATCGCCATCCTGGGCATGGACGAGCTGTCGGAAGAGGACAAGCTGACGGTTGCCCGCGCTCGCAAGATCTCGCGCTTCCTGAGCCAGCCCTTCCACGTGGCCGAGCAGTTCACCAACACGCCCGGCGCCTTCGTCGAGCTGAAGGACACCATCCGCTCGTTCAAGGGCATCGTCGAAGGTGAGTACGACCACCTGCCGGAAGCCGCCTTCTACATGGTCGGCGCCATCGAAGAAGCCGTGGCCAAGGCCGAAAAGCTGGCGAGCGAAGCTTGATGACCGACGAACACGATCTGGTTGGCTTCTGCTGCGAGGAGCTCGAGGACGCGGTCTCTTCGGACCCGGCCGACGCGCTTGTCCAGCATGACAGCGGCCTGATCCTGCTCAACCTTGGCGAACGGGAAGAAGAGGGTGAGACCGGCGTCGTGCTGGCCACCATCCGCTACTGCCCGTTCTGCGGCACCGAGATCCAAACCGACGAAGACGTCGAGGCGGCTCTCGGCGACGTGGAGATCGTGGAATAATGGCTAAGCTGCATTTCTCTCTGGTCGCTCCGGAACGCGAACTGTTCTCGGGCGAGGTCGATATGGTCCAGGCTCCGGGCGCTGAAGGTGACTTCGGCGTTCTGGCCAACCACGCCCCGTTCATGACGACGCTGCGCGAAGGCCGCGTCACCGTGAAGGACGGTGCGACCACCAAGCTGTTCGACATCCAGGGCGGCTTCGCCGATGTCGGCCCCGACGGCCTGACCATCCTGGCCGAACACGCGGTCGAGGCGGCGTAAAGCTTTTCGGCACGCGTTAGGGCATGAGCTCAAAGACGGCCCGGACGCGTGAGTGTCCGGGCCGTTTTCGTGTCTATCGAGCGGCAGGTCTGAGTCCGCTTTTCTGCGCGCCGCACAGGCCCCGCTCAGGCCCACCACACGCCACGCGCTGACGTAGCCAGACAACCTTTACGGGTGTAATGCGCGATGCTAAGGTTAAGCTTCTCGGAGTTTTTCCAATGCTTGCCGCCGTGTTTCTTGTGCTGGCCTTGGCGCAGCCTGCGTCGCAACAGGCCGGTGCCCCGGCCCCCACAGCCCCCGCCACGGTCGCGGCTCCGGCTCCGGCTCCGGCTCAAGTTCCGGCGGCTGCCCCATCAACCGCAAGCGTAACGAAGCTTCCCGCAGGAACGCTGGTTGAGGTTGAAATGGTCGACACCTTGAGCTCGGCCACCAGTAAGCTCTCCGAACGCTTCAAGCTTCGCCTCGCCGAGCCGATCACCTGGCAGGGTACAGAAGTGGCGCCGGCTGGAGCCATGGGCGAAGGCGAAGTGATTGACGTCGCGCGGTCGGGCATGGGCGGCAAGCAAGGCAAGCTGATCGTTTCCGCCCGCTACCTCGAGCTTGGTGGCCGGCAGGTCCGTGTCCGGGGCATGACCTTCATGGCCTCCGGCAAGAGCAGGGTGGATCTGGCGACGGGCGTGTTGCTGATCCCCTATGCCGGCATGGCGGCGGTGCTTGTCAAAGGCGGCGACATTGAAATGCCGGCAGGCGCGCGGGCCACCGTCCGGCTGGCCGAAGACGTGGAACTGCCGCTAGCTCCATCACCACCAGCAACAGGAAACTAACACGTGAAAATGGCCATGATCGTGGCGGGCGCCGCTGCGTCGCTTCTGCTCGGGACGACGGCGTTCGCTCAAGAGGCTCCCGCGCAAGAGGCACCAGCCCAAGCGGCTCCTGCTCAAGCGACACCTGCAACCACGCCGGAAGCGGCCTCTGAGAGCACAACGGCCGCCGGCGCGACTGCCCCGTCCGGCAAGGGTCTTATCTACTTCTTCCGCCCCGGGCGTCTGTCTGGCGCGATCTACACCTACCACATCGTCGAGGTCGGCGATGACGGCAAGGCGGCCAAGGACGCCCCCTATCTGGGCGATCTGCCCAATGGCGGTGCCTTCAGCCTTGAGGCCGAGCCCGGAATTCACAGCTACAACATCACTGGTCCGATGGCGATCAACAAGGCAGAGGATCGTCTGAGGATCGAAGTTGAGCCCGGCCAGACCTATTATATCGAACAGACCGTGCGCATGGGCCTCGTGACTGGCGGCTTCCGGCTGGTCCCGGCTGATGAGGCCCGGTTTAAGAGTTCGAAGGTCAAGCTCGACAAGGGCAAAAAGTAAACGGCTCGGGTGAGCGGAAGCGATCTGCCTCTCGCCTGGCTGCGGGGGGCTGGGTCCCTACGCCGCTCACCCGTCTGCCAAGCCTGCCAGGCTCCCCTTGGCTGCGAGGGGACGATCCGGATTTTCTGTCGTAAATCTGCTCTTCAATCGTCGCCCCTCTGCTGTCGGGACGAAAAAATTACACTTGTGGCCTCATCTACGTCGTAATCTGTCGCCATAAGGGTTGCGAGGGACCGCTTGTCGGTTTTAATGCCGACCTCTCGCTTGATGGGGATATCTCGATAATGCGCCTTGCGCTCGCCAGCCTGATCGCTCTCGGCATGGTCTCGACCGCCGCCGTCGCCCAGGAGCAAACTGCTCCGGCCCCCGCCGCTGTCCCGGCCCAGACGCCGGCCCAAGCTCCGGTTGACCCGGCTGCGCCCGTCGATCCGGCCGCTGCGCCGGTCGTGGCCGCGCCGGCGGCGGAAGCCGCTCCGGCCTATGTCGAACCCACCCGTCCGCCGCCCACCACCGATCCGGTCGCCCTCAAGCTGCTGGGCGTGCTCGACACGATCTGCAAGCCCGCCGTGGTCGGCGGCGACTTCCAGGCGCTGGTCAAGGCGGCCGGGCTGAAGAAGAAGAAGGAGCAGTGGTTCCTTGACCTGGGCAAGCCCTACCAGCTGTATCTGGACAATCCGGGCTCCAACAAGAACGTCTGCACGATCACCATCGAGTATGCTCAGGGCGACGTTCAGGCCCAGGCCCTGGCCACGGCCCTGCATGACTGGGCGAGCTGGGAAAACAGCCCGCAGCTGCGCCTGATCCGCAACGATCAGACCGTCGGCAGCGACTTCCGCCGCTTCACCGTCTCGTGGGACGACAACTGGGCGGCCGGTCACGCCGGTCTGGTCTATATGCGCCTGAAGAAGCTGGACGAGACCTCGGTCGGCAAGAACTTCGAGCGCGCCCAGGTCCTTTACAGCACCACCAGCCGCTAGAGCATTTTCCGATAAGTGTGAAACGGTTATCGGATCGAAAAATGCTCTAGACTTTTGATTTGGAGCCCTTTTCGCCCGACCCTGATGAAGCCATCAGGTCGGAAAGGGCTCTAGGGTCGGTTTGCTTGCCCCGGCAGCGGGGCAGTTCTATCTAGGAAAGGCGCGGGGACGACCCCGCGCCTTTTCACGTTTCCGGGGACGGCCCCGCTCTCTTTTTCGCGGAGCAGGTCATGGCCTGGATCATTCTCTTCATCGCCGGCCTGTTCGAGATCGGCTGGGCCGTGGGCCTGAAGTTCACCGAGGGCTTTACCCGGCCCATCCCCATCGCCCTGACGGCGATCAGCCTGGTGCTGTCGATGGGCCTGCTGGGCTGGGCCGTGAAGACCCTGCCGCTGGGCACGGCCTACGCCGTGTGGACCGGCATAGGCGCGGTCGGAACCGCCATTGTCGGCATTGTGCTGTTCAAGGAACCGGCCACAGCCGCCCGTCTGGCGTGCCTGGCCCTGATCGTGGCGGGCATACTGGGCCTGAAGCTGTTCACCCCGACGCCCTGATACCAACGGCCTTTGATCCTGACCTGAGAGGGCTCAAATCTGAACATATCCCGTCACCCCGGGACTTGTTCCCGGGGGCCATGGGTCAGCGTCATCGTGAGCGTTTATTCTGCCCCGCACCTGCGGTGGAACAATGGGCCCCGGGAACAAGTCCCGGGGTGACGGGATATACAGGGCGCAAGGAGTCGGGCTTAGCGGCGCTTGGTATGAGCCCCTACGCCCCGATCGCGTGCAATTCGGCCGCATGGGCGCGCAGCCAGCGGCGATGCGGGGCCGGATCGCCGACCAGCCTTTCGCACAGCGCCCAGAAGTTGGGCCCGTGATTGGCTTCGATCAGGTGGGCGCATTCGTGGGCGGCCACATAGTCGGCCACCTCGGCCGGTGCCAGGATCAGCCGCCAGCTATATCGGATCGCAGCGGGAACGCCTGGCCGCGCGGGCCGGCAAGAGCCCCAGCGCGCCTTGGGATCGGCCACCGCCACGCTGGGCATGGGACGGCCCAGGGCGGCGGCGTGGACAGCAGTGCGCTCGGTCAGGACGGTGATGGCCTCGCGCTTGGCCAGGCGCAGGATCTTCAGGCCCCAGTTGGCATCGTCCGGCGCGATCAGGGCCTCTTCCGTCATGCGCGGCCGGCCGGGGGCCTGCTCCAGCCGGTAGGGCTTGCCGTTCAGGCGCAGCACGCCGCCGGGCGCAAGACTGATGCGGCCGGGCAGGGCGGCCAGCTGCCCTGCGATCCAGGCCGATTTTTCATGGGCGAAGGCGGCGGCTTCCGAGAGGCGGCGCGGGCTGGGGGCCAGGGCCACCACCTCCGACTTGGCGCGATCGACCCGCAGCGAGATGCGCCGGGCCCGTCCGTCGACCTTCAGCCGCACGGGACAGCCGGCCACATCCAGCCGGTCGCCGTCGGAAAAGCGCGGGGCGCGAAGCAGAGCCATGTCCCTACATCGCGTCTGCAGGCAGACGGCGCAAGACCGCCGCGCCCATCAGGCCCTGTCGATCAGGCCTCGTCCGGGAAGTTGGGATCGCTCTTGCGGATGAACGACCGAACCCGGGGATAGATCTCCTCGCGGAACCGGCGGCCGTTGAACACGCCGTAGTGGCCGACGCCGGGCTGGACATAGTCGGTCTTCATCTCGCCTGGCAGGTTCGAGCACAGGGTGTGGGCCGCCTGGGTCTGGCCGATGCCCGAGATGTCGTCTTTCTCGCCCTCGACCGTCATCAGGCCGATGTCGGTGATCAGGTCAGGCCGGACCAGACGGCCGCGATGGCTCAGCTCACCCTTGGGCAGCAGGTGCTGCTGGAAGACGATGTCGATGGTCTGCAGATAGAACTCTTCGGTCAGGTCCAGCACCGACAGATACTCGTCGTAGAATTCCAGGTGCTTGTCGGCGCTGTCGCCGTCGCCCTTCACCAGGTCCTGGAAATAGCGCTTGTGGGCTTCCTGGTGCTTGGCCTTGTTCATGCTCATGAAGCTGGCCAGTTGCACGAAGCCCGGATAGACGCGCCGGCCCACGCCCACATAGGGCGGCGGCACGGTGTAGATCATGTTGGACTGGAACCAGGCGAAGGGCTTCTCCTCGGCCAGGGTATTGGTCACGGTCGGCGACAGGCGCGCATCGATGGGCGAGCCCATGAAGGTCATGCTGGCCGGGCGCGAGGGGTGGTTGTCCTCGGCCATCAGGGCGGCGGCGGCCAGTACGGGCGGTCCGGGCTGGCAGACGGCAACCACATTGGGGCGGGGGCCCAGAACGCCCAGCATCTGGATGATGTGGTCGATATAGTCGTGGAAGTCGAAGCGGCCCTCCAGCATCGACACTTCGCGGGCATTGACCCAGTCGACGATGAAGACAGCGTGGTCGGGCAGGAAGGCCTCGACCGTGCCGCGCAGCAGAGTGGCGTAGTGCCCTGAGAGGGGGGCGACGATCAGCACGGCCGGATCGAGCGAGAACTTGCCGGCGCGGCGCATGTCGGCCATGTCGCGGTCGAACTGGATCAGCCGCGCCCACGGGCTTTCCCAGACTACGGTAGGCCGCACCCGCACATCGACCTGGCCGACCTTGACGGTGTCGATGTTCCAGGCCGGCTTGCCGTAACGCCGGGTGACGTTCGAGAACAGGTCGGCACCCGCGTGGATTCGGCGGCCCATATCAGTGTTGGCGGCAGGATTTAGCGGAGAGCCCCAAAAGTTCCGTGCGACCCTGGCGGCTTCGCGCAGGGGTGAGGAGGCGTAATAGGCCGCTTCATGAAGGGCGTAGAGCATGGCGCATCCAATATGTTGCGCCGCAGCATAGCATATCGAAACCTAAGAAAGTCCACACAGAACCGCAGCCCGGTGAACCGGGCCTGCGATCAGCGCCCCTGCATGGCGTCGTTGATGCGCCGTGCGATGTCTTCAGGCGGCAGGTTGTAAGGGATGACCGTGCTGAAGCGGCCCTTGGGATCCATCAGATAGATCGCGGTCGAGTGGTCGATCGTATAGCCGGGACCCTCGCCGACCTTGGCGTAGTAGACGCGATAGGCCTTGGCCGCCGCGGCGACCTGTTCAGGCGTGCCGGTCAGGCCCAGCGTGGTCTTGGGCACATAGTCGGCCGACACATAGGCATTCATCTGCTTCACATCGTCGCGGCCTGGATCGACCGAGATGAAGACGATCTGCAGATCCTTGGCCTTGGGGCCCAGGATATCGGTCGCCGCCGCCAGGCCCTGAAGGGTGCCGGGGCAGACATCGGGGCAGTAGGTGAAACCGAAGAAGACCGCGCTCCACTTGCCCTTCAGCGCCTTTTCAGTGGTCGGCTTGCCGGTCTGGTCGACCAACTGGAAGGGGCCGCCGACGGCTGCCGGGGCGGGGGCTGGGGTGAACACCCCGGCCCTCCAGGCCAGACCCGCCAGGATGACCGCACCCACCAGGCACGTCAGGATCAGGATCAGTCGGTGACGAGGCATGCGTATTTTACCTTTCGCTCTCGCCAGACGGGATATTCTGGACAATCCTGCGACATGGCTGACGTTTCGTTCGATAGAGCGCCCAACGACCAGCGTGCGAAGGGGCTCGATAATCCGGGCGCTGATCCGGCGCAAGATGATGACTGGTCCTGGGCCGCCCCGGGGCTGCGTCGCGGTCGTCTGCGGGTTCGATCGCTGCTGGCCCAGCGCTGGCTGGCGGTGGGTGGCCAGACGGCGGCTCTGCTGTTTGTCGGGTTGGTGCTCAAGCTGCAGATCCCCTGGGCCCTTTGTTTTTCGCTGATCGCCCTGTCGGCCTGGCTGAACGTCTTGCTGGGCCTGGCGTCGACCGGACAGCGGCTGGCGCGCGAGGGCGAGGCCACCGCCCAGATCGCCTTCGACATCCTGCAACTGACCGGCCTGCTCTATCTAACCGGAGGGGCGCAGAACGTCTTCTCCCTGCTGCTGATTGCGCCCGTCACCCTGGCGGCGGCCACCCTGCCGGCGCGCTATGCCCTGGGGCTGGGCCTGCTCGCCGTGGCCTGCACCATCCTGCTGGCCTTCTTCCATATGCCGGTGCCGACCCTGATGGGCGCGCCGTCGGCGCCCGAGCCCAGTCCCCAGGTTCTGGCGGTCATGGTTGTGGCGCGCATTCTGGGCATCGTCATCACCGGCGCCTACGCGTGGCAGGCGGCCAGCGAGTCGGCGCGCATGGAGCTGGCCCTCAATGTCACCGAGACGGTGCTGGCGCGCGAGCAGCGACTGTCAGCCCTGGGTGCCCTGGCCGCGGCGGCGGCGCATGAACTGGGCACGCCCCTGGCCACCATCTCGGTCGTGGCCCGTGAAATGGCCCGCAACGCCCCGGATGATCAGACGCGCGAAGACGCCGAACTGATGATCGGCCAGGCCGCGCGCTGTCGCGAGATCCTGCAGCGCCTGACCGAGATGCCCGAGGCCACCGACGCTGTGCATGAGCGCATGAGCCTGTTGCAGCTGGTCCAGGACGTCATTGAGCCGCATCTGGTGCACGGTGTGCGGGTCGAGGCCGTGGTCAATGGCCCGTCCGGCGAGACAGCCCCTGATATCTGGCGGCGACCCGAGGTGATCCACGCCATGACCTCGATCGTTGAGAACGCGGTCGACTTCGCCCGCGCCGAGGTGCTGGTCATTGCCCGTTTCGACCAGCGCTCGGTTGTGATCGAGGTTCGCGACGATGGCCCGGGCTTTTCTCCTGAAGTTCTCGCCAAGCTGGGCGAGCCCTATGTGACCACGCGGCCAGGTGCCGAAGGCTCACGAACGGGGCACATCGGCATGGGGTTGGGCTTCTTCATCGCCAAGACCTTGCTCGAAAGAACCGGGGCTGCGGTGGATTTTCGCAATGGACGTCGTGGCGGGGCGGTGGTCTCGGCGCGTTGGCCAAGGTCGGCGCTTGAAGCGCCCGGTTACACGGGGGCTTGATGCAAATGGTTTTAGCGCGACATGATGCGAAGTAACGACACGCGGTTGAGTAGATGCGCGGGGAGGCGCTAGAGTCATGGCGGATATTGGTGAGCTGGTCGCGGCCCTGCCCGACAAGACCTTGCTGCTACTGGACGACGATGCGCCGCTCAGAACGCGTCTTGGGCGCGCTCTGGAACAGCGCGGTTTTCTTGTGACCCTCGCGGCTTCTGTCGCCGAGGCCCTGGCCTTGTTGCGCAGCCAGCCTGCGCCCGCCCATGCGGTGCTGGACATGCGACTGGAGGACGGCACGGGGCTTAAGGTGGTCGAAGCGGTGCGCGACGCCCGACCGGACGCCAAGATCATCATGCTGACCGGTTATGGCAATATCGCGACCGCTGTTGCGGCTGTGAAGGCCGGGGTTGTCGACTATCTGTCCAAGCCTGCCGACGCCGACGAAGTGTCCAGGGCGCTGCTCGCCGCCAAGGACGCTGCACCAACGCCTCCGGAAAATCCGATGAGCGCCGACCGCGTGCGGTGGGAGCATATCCAGCGGGTCTATGAGATGTGCGGTCACAACGTGTCCGAGACGGCGCGGCGCCTGAACATGCACCGGCGCACCCTGCAGCGGATCCTGGCGAAAAGGGCACCGCGGTAGGGCATTGGGTAGGTGCTCCCCCTCTGGGGGAGCTGTCGCAGAGCGACTGAGGGGGCTAATGCGGCCTGGGCCGAGTTTGCCCCCTCCGGCCCGCTGGGCCACCTCCCCCAGAGGGGGAGGATCACTCAGGCATCACATCGCCGAGATGCCGCCGTCGACCTTGATCTCCGAGCCGGTCATGAACTTGCTCTCATCGCTGGCCAGGTAGAGCACGGCATTGGCGATGTCGTTGGGCTCGCCGATGCGGCCCAGGGGCACCTGCCGCGCCAGCTTGGCGTGGGCCTCTTCCTTGCCGAACCGCGCCGTGAAGCCGTCCAGGATCGGCGTGTCGATGAAGGTGGGGTGGATCGAGTTGGAGCGGATATCCAGCTTCATCTTGGCGCAGTAGAGCGCGATGTTCTTGCTGAGCAGCCAGACCGCCGCCTTGGAGGCGTTGTAGGCCGGAGAATTGCCGTTGGCGATCAGGCCGGCGATCGACGAGAGATTGATGATCGAGCCCGGCTGATGGGCCCGCATGTGGGTCAGGGCGTGCTTGGCGCCCAGGAAGACCGAGTCGACATTGACCGACATCACCTTCTTCCACAGGCCGAAATCGAGGCTCTCGATCGGGCCGTCGCCGCCGATGCCGGCATTGTTGACCAGCACCGACAGCCCACCCATGGCCTCGGTCGCCTGTTCGAGCACGGCGATCCATTCGTCTTCCTGGGTGACGTCCAGCTGGAAGGCAAAGGCCGTGCCGGCCCCGTGGGCGGCGTTGATCTCGTCGGCTACGGCTTGAGCGCCGGCCAGGTTGATGTCGGCCAGGCTGACCTTCGCGCCTTCCTTGGCCAGCATTCGCCCCGCCGCTGCGCCAAGCCCCTGGGCCCCGCCGGTGATGAAGGCCTTCTTGCCGGCGACCCGGCCCGTGTCTTGCGCCATTCGGCGTCCTCCCAAACTATTCAAACATCAGTTTGAACCGGAAGGGGGCGAGGCGGAAGGGGGAAACAGCTTCAGCTGGCGGCCGCTCCGTCCATGAACGTCGCCAGCGCCAGATCCAGCTCTGTCACGCCGTCGGCGTCGTGGGTGGTCAGCAGGACCTCGACCCGGTTGTAGACATTGAACCATTCGGGATGGTGGTCGAGCTTGTCGGCCATCAGGGCCACGCGGGTCATGAAGCCGAAGGCGGTATTGAAATCGGCGAACTTGAACGTCTTGGTGATGGCGTCCTTGTCCGGCGCGGCGCTCCAGCCCGAAAGCTGAGCAACAGCGGCGGCGGCGCCGATCCGGGGGCGTGACATGGCAAGTCCTGATGCGAAGGCGGTGGTCCCCTTCAGAACGCCAATCCGGTCGCCTTCGCAAGGTCGGCGAGCAGTTGGTCCTCGCTGGAGACCTTGATCGCGGTCATGCCCAGGGCTGCGGCGGGTTTGCAGTTGATGCCCAGGTCATCGAGATAGATGCAGTTTTCCGGGGCCACGGTCAGGGCCTCGCACATCATCAGATAGATGCGCGGATCGGGCTTGCGGACCCCTGCCTTGGAGCTTTCGAGCACCACGGCGAAGTGGCTCATGATCCTGGCCACCGCCTCGGCCTTCTCGGTGGTCGAGGCCATGCCTGCGCCATGGCCGGTGGTGACATTGTTGGTGATGCAACCGACCTTGAACCGGGCCTTGCAGGTCTCCAGCGCGGTGACCACGCGAGGACGGATGTCGCCATATAGCAGCGGCAACACGTCGGCGCCGCGTACGGCATGACCCAGGCGCGTGGCTTCCTCAAGGAACAGGGTGTCGAAGGCCGCTGCGTCGATCTCGGACCGCTCGAACCGGGCCCAGGCATTGACGTCGGGATCGGTGGAATTGACTGTGCGGATGAAGTCGGCGGGCAGGCCATGCTCGGCCTCGTAGCGGCGGAAGGCCTCGAACGGCGAGGTGGTGAACACACCGCCGAAATCCCAGATCACCGCCTCGATCGCCATGGTTGCCTCAAACATTTGTTTAACCGCACGGTAGGGCGCGCCCTCGCGCGAGGCAAGCCGGCGAAAATCGCTCGCGCGGCGGGGGAAGGGTGGAGCCAGGCGCGCCCTGCAGTGGTTTCCTGAAGGTCCAGGAGCTCTTTCATGACTGTTTCCCGTCTTGGCCTCGCCCTTCTGGCGGGTGCCTGCCTTACCGCTGCGGCCCATGCCGGTCCGATCCAGGGCGGGGTCGGCCTGCCGCTGGACCCGATGCTGCTGCCACCCAATACGGGACCGGGCGACTGCGTGGTGCGCCGCGTCACCGGCCCGGGCGGCGCCTATCGCTGGGACAGGGTTGAGTGCGACGCCGAGCGCGGCTGGGTGGCTTTCGACCAATGGGGCTATGGCCGTCCGCCCCAGGTGGTCGAACATGCAGACGCCTCCCGCTGGTCGGATCGCGAGCGATTTGCGGCGCTGCCGCACGGTTCTGTCGCAGAACCTGGCTATTCGTATCGGGACGATGATGAAGGGCCGGACGGGCGCTCAGGTTTCGACCCAGGGTATCAAGCTGAGCCGTACCGCGTGGACTACCGCAGCGCCGGTCGGGACGCTCAGGGCTATCTGGTCTGGCCGGGCAAACGACCCTGACTCCTGGCGCGGGGTTTGCGGGAGCGGGCTGTCGGCGGACCATTTCGGGACGGGGGAACCAAACACCATGCGCATGCGCGGCCAGCCATTTTTCAAGCTCTATGAACTGATCGCCATCGCGGCCTTCGTTGTGGCGGCGGTGGCTGTCAGCAGCCTGGGTCTCGTTTACTAGAGCATCGTCCGGCTTGATGTCGCAGGGCCGCCATCCCGCTCGTCGCCAGTACGGCTGAGGCCAAGGACGCCGACTGCGCCGGGCTAGTGGGCGACGCCCGCGCTCAGAGCCGCTCGGCGGGAACGCCGGCCTGACGCAGGGCCGCCAGCCGGGCAAAGGCCAGGGTCAGGGCCTTGCGGCGGGCGGGCGCCAGCGGCGCGACCGGAGCTTCGCGCACCACCGCCCCGCCAAAGCCGTCGGCGACGATCAGGCCAGGATCGTCAGGCAGGACGCCCTCGGGGAAATGGGGCGCGACCGCGAAATAGAAGGCGTCGCAAAAGGGCGCATATTCAGGCCACTTGCGGTCGATCCGGAAGTCTTCCAGCCCCGACTTGACCTCGACGATCAGGATGTCGCCCTTGGGCCCCAGCGCCATCAGGTCGGCCCGCCGGCCATTGGGCAGGGTCACTTCGGCCAGCGGCGCATAGCCCAGACTGACCAGAAACCGCGCCGCGCCGCGCGTGACCGCATCGGTGGTTTCGGGCCGCGACGGGCGAAGGTCGATCACGACATCCATGGCGCGATCTTGTTCTAGGTTTGTTCGGATTTCAAGGGGCGCTTAGAGCGGCTTTGAAAGCGGGCCGTGAAAAACCATCACGCGCCTAATAGTGGAAGCGGCACTGGGCGATTTCCAGTTGCTGGGCTTCGCCCGCCCCAGACACGCGATAGACGAGGCGGTCGGTCAGGGTGATCCGGCGCGACCAGAACCCTTTCAGATCGCCCTTCAGGGGCTCAGGCTTGCCCGTGCCCTTGAAGGGCGTGCGCAGGCATTCCTTGATCAGGGCATTGACGCGGTCGAGGGTGGTGGCGTCGCCGGCTTGCCAATGCAGATAGTCGGCCCAGGCCTGTTCCGAAAAGACCAGCCTCACGGTTCGATCAGCGCGTGTTCCTGACCATGGCCGGCGTTCAACTGGGCGATGGAGGCTTTCAGACGTTCGGCGTTGGCCGGCGACGACAGCAGGTGCAGCGTCTCTTCCATGGCGTTCCAGTCCGACAGCGAGACCATCACGACCGATTCCGCCTTCTGGCGCGTGATCACCACGGGCGTCCTGTCATCGACCACGCGGTCCATGACGTCCTTCAGATTGGCGCGGGTCTCCGAATAGCTCAGGACGTCCATGTTGGGCCTCTATATCAGCCTTTAACTTGTACCAATTCCCGTACAAGTCAATGCGGCGTTGCAGCGTTAAGGGACCGCTTGCTTGGTCGGCCGCAGCATCGTCACGTCATAGCCCAGGGCCTTGGCGCGGGCGGTGAGGGCTTCACGCTCCAGATCGCTGGGCGGCTTGCGCGACAGCAGCCACAGATACTTGCCCGAGCCCTCGCCGACGATGGCCCAGCTGTAGTCGTCGGCGTGGTCCATCACCCAGTAGTCGCCCCAGAACGGCCCGAAGAACGAGACCTTCAGCTTGGCGTTGGTGGTGGTGTCGACGACCTTTGCCTTGCCTTCGGCGGTCCTGACCGGCCCATCGACCGCGCCGTCGTGGCAGGTGTTCAGAACCCGGATCAGACCGTCTGGACGCTTTGAGTACTCGGCCGTAACGGCTTCGCAGCCCTTCTGGAATCGCATGTCGTAGCGGGCGACTTCGTACCAGCGGCCCAGATAGCGATCCAGATCGACCGACTTGGCGGGTTGGGGCGGGCTGGGATTGCCACTGGGTCCGGCGACGCAGGCGGCCAGCAGCAGGGCGGTGCCGCAAAGGGCGAGGATCGGCGTTTTCATGGGGCTCACGCGGGCTGCTGGGCGGGGTATTCAAGCTTGGCGTAGCCCAGCGCCCTGACCCGCGCCAGTGCCTGGATGCGCGCCGGCTCGGGTATCGAAGCCTCGCGCGACAGCAGCCAGACATAGTTGCCGCCGGGTGTGGCCATGATCGCCCATGACTGGTCGTCGGCGCGGTCCAGCACCCAGTATTCCTGCTTTTTCAGTCCGCCCAGAAAGCTCATCGAGAACTTGGCGTTGCGGGTCTTGGGAACGATCTTGCCGGTGGTGTTGAAGGTCTTGGCCGCGCCTGAAGCCGATCCCTTGCGGCAGACCTGCACCACCTTGAAGCCCCGGGAACCGGTGCTGGTGAACTGGGTGGTGGCGGCCTGGCAGTCGCGCTGGCCGGCATTGGGCGTGCGGGCGATCTCATACCACTTTCCCGAATAGAACTCGGCCGAGACCGCCTTGGCCGGCGGCTGGGCGGCCGCGAGGGCCGAGCCGGAGAGGGCGGCTACGGCCAGGGCGGGGGCGAGCATGAGGGCGCTGAGGCGCATCTTTGAAAAACCTTGCAGATGACCTCTTCAAACGCAAACCGCCCGCCGGTGTTCCCGGCGGGCGGTCCGTTCCAAGGCCTAACGTTCGGCTATTCGGCGGCGATGCTCACACCGCTGTAGGGCCGATCCTTGAAGTTGATGGCCTGGAGGTGGCGAATGCCCTCTTCGGCGATGTCGTCTCCGACCATCCGGTCGCCTTCGCCGCGCAGTTCTTCAATGTCGACATACATCGCATAGAAGGCCTTGGTGCGGTCGGTGATGATGCCGGCATTGAGCAGGGTCTTGACCAGCACGCGGAAGATGTTGGTCTGCTCCTTCATGGCCTCGCGACGCACGTCGTCGGTCATGATCTTCCCGTACTCCTCGACCACCTTGTCGGGATCCAGGCCAAATTCGGCATAGAGGTCCAGCTGCTGGTGCGGCGAGACCAGGTTGAACAGCAGGGTCTGGAAGCAGTGGGCCGCCCAGTCCTCGATGATCGCATGCTCTTCAGGCGTCAGCTTGGGCACCGTGCGGTCGGCCCAGATCTTGCCGAACTTGTGGTGGAAGGCCTCGTCGGTCATCACCAGCTGCAGCATCTTCTTGCCCAGCGGGTCATTGATCTTGGTGTAGAAGGTCGCGAAGGCCCCCATGGCCAGGCCTTCGACCAGCATCTGCATGCCGATGATCTTCTTGTAGACCTCGGGCGCGCCGATGATCTCGACCAGCAGGGTCTTGAGCGCCGGGCCGCACTCGACCGGCCGGCCCCAGCGGGCCTTGATGTATTTGGCGAAGGCGGTGACGTGACGGGCCTCTTCGCGGGTCTGGTTGGCGGCATATTCCTGCGCGCCCTGGTCCTTCAGCACATGGCAAAGGCTGGCCGACAGGTTCAGCGCGCCCTGCTCGCCGTGCAGGATCGACGAGAAGCTGCGCAGCACCGACTGGTTGATGAAGCGGATGCGCTGCTTGGGGTCGGACAGGTGGTTTGAGACATAGTCGGTCGACAGGGCGATCACGAGATCCTCGGGCACCAGGGCCTGGTTCTCCATGTCGAAAGGCTCGTCATAGTCGATATAGGCCTTGTCCAGCGGATCCCAGAAATGGTCGTGGGTCGCCGAGATGATCTTGTCGAAGGCTGTGGAGCGGTTGTTGTAGCGGTCCAGCTCAAGCATCGAGACGAAGTCGTCCGGAGCCACCGCGTCGTACATGGCGTCCTTGGTGATGTTCTTGTCCGTCATGGGTTTCCTCCTGTCGGCCGGGTCGGGTTCCGTCTTGCGCGGACCTCCGACAATCTGAACACTGTCAACTCAATGGCGACGATGGGTCAAATTAAAAAGTGACGCAGGCGTCAGGTTCGGGGGCGTCCATGAATATCTTCGTGCTGACCGGGGCAGGGATCTCGGCCGAGAGCGGGCTGGGCACGTTCCGCGACAAGGCCGGGCTGTGGACGCAGTACGATCTGAACGACGTGGCCACCCCGCAGGGCTATGCGCGCGACCCGGCCAAGGTGCGGGCCTTCTATTCCGCCCGGCGGGCCAATCTGGACGCGGCCCAGCCCAACGCCGCCCACCTGGCCCTGGCGCAGCTGGAGGCAGGTCTGGCGCAGCGTGGGGGCGCTCTGTTCCTGTGCACCCAGAACGTCGATGACCTGCACGAGCAGGGTGGCAGCCGGCGCGTCGTCCACATGCACGGCGAACTGGCCGTGACCCGCTGCGACGTCTGCGCGGTCACCTGGCCCGATCGCGCGACACTGTCGGCTAACAGCGCCTGCCCGGCCTGCGGCAGGATCGGGACCGCGCGGCCGCATGTGGTCTGGTTTGGCGAAGAGCCGCTGTTCCTCGACCAGATTGACGAGGCCTTGCAGGACGCCGATCTGTTTGTGGCCATCGGCACGTCCGGTTCGGTCTATCCCGCCGCCGGCTTCGTCTCCCAGGCCCGCCAGTGGGGCATCGCCACGCTGGAGATCAATCTGGAGCCGTCCGACGGTGCCCGGGCCTTCGACCAGCGCCTCTATGGCCCGGCCAGCCAAGTCGTGCCAGCCTGGGTCGATGACGTTCTGAAAGGGTAGGGCGCGTCAGTCGACGTCCCAGCTATAGGCTTCGTCCAGCCAGTTCCCCAGCCGGCCATCGGGTCGGGCCAGGGCGAAGATGGCGGCCATGTCGGCGTCGGACAGCTCGAAATCGAGAATGTCGAAGTTCTCGGCGATGCGGGCCGGGGTCTTGGTGCGCGGAATGGCGATCACGCCCTGCTGGATCAGCCAGCGCAGCGTCACCTGGCCCGGCGTCTTGCCGTGGGTTTGGCCGATGCCGATCAGCACGGGATCGTCGGCCACCTTGCCCTGGGCCAGGGGCGACCAGGCTGTGATCGAGGTTCCGGCCGCATGGGCGGCGGCGATCAGGGTCTTTTGCGACAGATAGGGGTGATACTCGACCTGATTGGTGGCGATCGGCGCCTTTGAGGCCTCCTGGGCCGCGGCCATCACCGCCGAGGGGAAGTTGGACAGGCCGATGGCCCGGGTCAGGCCGCGCTCACGGACGTCGTTCAGCGCCGCCATGGTCTGCGCCAACGGCACATCAGGCTTGGGCCAGTGCAGCAGCAGCAGGTCCACGTGATCGACGCCCAGTTTTTCCAGGCTCTTCTCGGCAGAACGTTGCAGATCGCCGTCGGCGAACTGGTCGATCCACACCTTGGTGGTCAGGAAGATGTCGTCGCGCTTGATCCCGCTGGCCGCGATGCCCGCGCCCACGTCACGCTCGTTGCGATAGATCTGGGCGGTGTCGATGTGGCGATAGCCGATCTCCAGCGCCTGCTCGACCAGGGGCTGGGCCGTCCCGTTATCCAGTTGCCAGGTGCCAAAGCCCAGGGCGGGCATCAGGACATCGCCCGAGCGGACGGCGGGAACAAGCTTGGACATGGAGGCTCCGGAAAGGACGTGGCGCTGCAGTAAACGCCTCAGGCCGATATAGGCACCGTGCGTCGGGCCGCCAGCCGGGCGCGGGCCTGGTGCAGCGCCGTAAAGGCCAGGGCCACCACCAGAAAGCCGGCCGCCATGACCAGCATGGTCACGGTGACGTCGAGATAGCCCCGCTTGGCCACGTTCAGGAACGGATAGGGGTAAAAGCCCGACAAGGCCCCATGCAGCAGGGTCCAGACGCCATAGAGGGTCGGAAGCGCCAGTGCCTTTATGGATGCGTTCCATCGAACCGGCCCCTGGCCGCCGCGCACCAGCCAGTCTGTGACGAAAAGGCTCGGGGTGATGGTGTGCAGCACGGTGTCAGACACCAGGCGCAGGCCCTTGGGGTCCCAAAGCGGAGCGAGCAGGGCGTGATAGATGCCCGCCGTCACGGCCAGATAGACGGCGATGCCGATGCGGGTCGAGGACCGCTCGGCCCAGCCGGCCAGGGCCGAGCCCGGCGCAACCAGCGGCGCGGTCAGGGCCACAGCCGCCAGCAGGTTGCTGAGAATGGTGAAGTAGCTGAAGAACACCAGCGACTTGGCCGCTGCCGTCGCCAGGGTTTCACCCTCCAGCATCAGGCCGTACTGCAACGCCGGGCCCAGGCAGGCGACGAGGGCGATCAGGATGCGCCAGGCTTTCATGGGGTCTCCGTTGCGACAGCCGGCCGGCCGTCCCAGGCCTTCAGCAGCTTTTTCGGCGCCGTCGCCCGCCAGTGGCGCTCGATCAGCCGTTCCACCGTGCCCGGATCGACCGATGACAACCGGATCAGCACATAGGGATAGTTGCGATAGTGATCGGTCAGATAGAAGGTCTGAGGCTCGGCGGCGATTAGCATCTCGCGCTCATCGAACGACACGCCGGGGCAGACCAGGGTGTCGCCGTCTTCCTTCAGCCGGGTCAGGAACTTGCCGTGAGCCTTGAGGGACGGATAGCCATAGCTGGTCCCTTCCTCGACGCCGGGCAGGCTGAGGGCGAAGGCGCGCACCGCCTCAAAGGTCATGGCCATGGGTCTTGCCTCCCGATGCGACTATAGGAACAGGATGCCGCACGACAACACCCTCAAGACGCCCGTGCTGGTTCTGGGCGCCACCAGCCTGATCGGCCGCTGGCTGATGGCGGCCCTACGCGATCAGGGTGCCGAGCCCGTGGCGGTCAGCCGGCGCCCGCCGAGCGATGAGGCCGGATGGCTGGACGCAGACCTGGCCGATCCGCATCTGGAGGCGGGCCTGCCGCCGGTGGCCACCGTGTTCTCGCTGTCGCCGATCTGGCTGCTGCCCGCCGCCCTGCCGGCCCTGAAGGCGCGGGGCCTGTCGCGGCTGGTGGCCTTTTCCTCGACCAGTCGCTTCACCAAGCAGGCGTCTGACATCCCGGCGGAACGTGCGGTGGCCGCCAGCCTGGCTGCGGCGGAGGCTGAGATCGAGGCCTTCTGCGCGCAGAACGGCGTGGTCTGGACGATCCTGAGGCCCACCCTGATCTATGACGAGGGCCATGACGGCAATGTCAGTCGGCTGGCCGGCCTGATCCGCCGATTCGGCGTCTTGCCGCTGTCGGGCAAGGGCGAGGGCCTGCGCCAGCCGGTCCATGCGCAGGACCTGGCGATCGGCGCCTTGGCGGCGGCGAGCGCGCCTGCCGCTGCCAATCGCGCCTATGACCTGGTGGGCGGCGAGACCCTGACCTATCGCGAGATGGCCCGGCGCATCTTCATCGGCCTTGGAAGGCGCCCGGTCGTGATCACCCTGCCGCCCGCGCTCTTTGCTCTGGCGCTGAAGACGGCCTCACCGTTTCTGCCCGGCGCGACAGCGGCCATGGGGTCGCGGATGGGTGTGGACCTGACCTTCGACAGCGGCGATGCGACGCGAGACTTCGGCTGGGTGCCGCGAGGGTTTCACCCGAAGTTCTGATCCTTCTCCCCCACAAAATCCTTGTCATCCCGGCCGCAGCGCAGCGGAGAGCCGGGACCCAGGGCCATTGCAGTGCGGTTGCCCCTGGGTCCCGGACAGCCTCTACGAGGCTTCCGGGATGACAATTTATGAAGGTGAGCTTTCAGCGCGGGGCTCTAGTTGACGTCGCTCAGTACCATGGCGAAGGGAACCTGCAGGCCCTCGCGCTCGACATAGCCGCTGACCACCTTGTGGTCGGGATTGAGCACGCCCAGGTCGACGTCTTCCGACGGGAACATCACCACCCGGCGGTCGCCGATGCAGATCATCAGCTCGAAACCGTCATAGGCCCGCTGCGACATGGCCTTCAGCTTGGAATAGTAGGGCTCGCGCTGCCACGAGGTCGGCTTGCCGGTGTCGACCACCACGTTCAGCCGCTTGCCGTCCTTGTCGGCATACATCAGGAACCCGGCCCGGTCTGGCCGCCAGCGGTCGTCCAGCCGCACCGAGTCCAGCCACAGGCAGGTAAAGCCCCGGCAGGCCTGGGGGCGGGCCTCGTAATTGCCGCAGCCGGCGCCCTTTTTGAAATGGCTGCACCAGACGCCGGCGGCCTTCTCCAGTTCGCCGATGTGCAGAACCTTGCAGCACATCCCGCAATCGCCGCAGCTTCGCTCGCCCATCCGTCCGACCCCGATACTCCGGGGCCGGACATTAGCGATGGCGTGTGACGGTTTTTTAGAGGCTCCCCTTTGGGGGAGCTGTCGCGGAGCGACTGAGGAGGCCAATGCTGGATAGGCCGAGCTGTCCCCCTCCGGCCCTCCGGGCCACCTCCCCTAGAGAGGGAGGATCTGAAACTACCCTTCGGTCCAGACGGCCAGTTCATTGCCGCCCGGATCCATGAAGTGGAACCGGCGGCCGCCGGGAAAGCTGAAGATCGGCGTGCTGATCACCCCGCCGGCGGCGACAACCCGGGCCTCCATGGCCTCAAGATCATGCGCGTACAGGATCACCAGCGGCTTGGGCGGCGGCGCTGTCTCCGGCGTGAAAAACCCGCCGTGCGTGCCCTGGTCCTGGAAGGCGACATAGTCCGGGCCATAGTCCGCGAAGGTCCAGCCGAAGGCCGCCTGATAGAAGGCCTTGGTCCCCGGCAGGTCGCTGGAGGGCCATTCGATATAGTCGATCTTGCCGTCTTCGCGCATGGTCGCGGCCCCTCATGTTGTTCTTCTATTGTTCTAGTTTCGGCTCAGGGCAGAGTCCAGACGCTGGTGCGCTTGACCGCGAAATCTTCCAGCTCGCGGGTGGTCTCCACCTGGTACTCGGCCAGCTTGATCAGGTCATCCTTGCGGAAATAGGTGCGGCCAGGGTCGCCGATCAGCACCGCCGCGCCGGCCACCCGGCCCTGCCGCAGCCAGGCCATCACCGCCTCGGCCATCGGCTTTTCGTAGCAGATGTCGCCGGCCAGCAGCACGTCGCAGACGGGCGGCGGGGCGTTCAGCAGGTTGGCGTCGGTAAAGTCCAGCACCACGCCATTGGCCTGCGCATTCAGCTCGACCGCCGCCTGGCAGAAGCTGTCGATGTCGTTGGCCAGCACACGCTTGGCCCCCGCCTTCATCGCGGCGATGGCGACGAGGCCCGAGCCGGTGGCGAAATCGACCACAGTCTTGCCCGCGACGATCTGGGGGTGATCTAGAATATAGCGCGCCAGGGCCTGGCCGCCGGCCCAGGCGAACGCCCAGAACGGCGGCGGCAGGCCCAGTTCCTCCAGCGCCTCTTCTGTCAGCTTCCAGATCGGCGTGATCTCGTCGGCCAGATGCAGCACCAGCTCCGGCGCATGCGGCGGCGGTTGCAGCCGGGTGTTCTCGAGAATGAAGGCGCGGCGGCCCGGCAGGGTCTGATCGATCATCTTTGCCCGGGGTTGCGCAATGGAACGTCCTTTGGTGGCTTGACCATGGCTCGCAACCCTGTAGCGAAGGTTGTCGGTCCGTTGCGGGCCGCATATATCGGGGGAATACCATGAAGTTCGACGTTCAACTCGCCGCAAAGGCGGGCCTTCTGCTGTGCGCCACCCTGGCTCTGGGCGCTTGCGCCACCAACAAGAAGGTCGCCACCACCGAACTTAACGACAGCAGCCTGACCTGCGAGCAGATCGCGACCCAGGACAAGGGCCTGAACGACATCCTGGAAAAGGCGCAACACAACAAGGGCGTCAGCGGCGCCAATGTCGCTGCGGTGCTGCTGTTCTGGCCGGCCGCTATCGGCAACTATATGGACGCCGACAAGGCCGAGGCGCTGGTCGTCAAGCGCAAGGCTGTCCTGGCTGACCTGCACAAGGCCAAGGGCTGCAAGTAATCCTGGGCGCCTCGGCGGCCTAACCCGCCGCCGAGGCCACCTTCAGCACCTCGACATAGCCTCGGGCAGTCAGCATCCTGCCCGTCAGGCCCTTCTGCGCCAGCAGCCGGTGCGCCAGAGGCAGGTTCCAGCACGGGGTGTGCATCATCATGTGATGCTCGGCATGGAAGTTGACGTAGTAGGGCGCGATCAGGGCGCGCTCCAGCCAGTTGGCCCTTGTTGTACGGGCGTGGCGGAAGGGGTCGGGTTCGTCCCTGGCCACCAGGGCATGCTCGGCGATGTTGCGCAGACGGGTGACCAGTGGAAACCAGGTCGCCATCGGCACGACCCACAGCGCCAGCCAGGCCCACCACAGGCCCGCCGCCGACAGGGCGACCAGCAGCCCGAGATTCCACAGCAGGAACGGGGCCTGGCGCACGGCCTCGGTCCCGAATACCGCGCTGGCCGGCTGGCTGCGCGAGCGCGTCTTCAGCTTGCCCAGCAGGGGCCCGAACCGCTGCTTGAAGAAGGTCTGGCCGGTCAGGTCGCGCAAGACCTTGCGCCAGAGTGAGGCCCGCGTGGTCGGAAACGGGGCCGACAGGATCAGGTCGGGATCCTCGGCCTGCTGGGCATATTTGTGATGGGTCAGGTGGTAGGGCCGGTAGCTCTTCAGCGCCGCGCCGGTCGGGGCCGCGCACAGCCATTCGCCCAGCCCGTCATTGACCTTCAGGTTGGGATGCAGGCCGCCGTGGGCCGCCTCGTGCATCAGGATCGCCAGGCCCAGCTGCCGCGCGCCGATCAGCATCACGGCGATCAGATAGGTCAGAGGGTTGGGGAAGGCGACGAACAGGGCACCGGCCAGCACGATCACGCCCCAGGCGTGGGCGACCATGGCGATGCCCCGCCAGGACGAGCGCGCCGAGATCCGCGCCCATTCCTCGGGCGTGAACAGGTCCAGTGGTTTGACACGGGCGGCGACGGCCATGGAACGATCATTTCACGGCCGTGTCAGGTTCGACAGCCTGCCGTTGCGGCAGGCTCGGTCTTCAGAACCCCGCCGGCTTCCACAGTCCTGCCACCAGGGCCAGGAACAGGACAAACCCCGCCAGGGTGTTGGACTTGAACAGCTTCAGCGCGCCGGCCGGATCGTCCAGCTTTAGGGCCGCGGCCTGGCGCGAAAGGTGGACGGCGAACAGCGCGGCCAGCGGCAGGAACAGCGCGCCCAGATTGCCCACCCAGGCGGCGATCACGGCCAGGACGAAGGCGGCGGCATAGAAGGCCGCAACGCCCAGCTGCGCCCGGTCGCCCAGCTTGCGGGCCGAGGATTTCACCCCGGCCAGGGCGTCGTCTTCCAGATCCTGCACGGCGTAGATCGTGTCATAGCCCAGGGTCCAGAAAATACCTGAGGCGTAGAGCAGGGCGGCTGACCAGGAGAGTTCGTGGGTTGCGGCGGCGTAGCCGAGGGGGACGCCCCAGTTGAAGGTCAGGCCTAGCCAGGCCTGCGGCCACCAGGTGATCCGCTTCATGAAGGGATAGGCGGCGACCAGGCCCAGGGACAGCACGCCCAGCCCGATGGCGATCCAGCCCAGACAGAGCAGGATCAGGAAGCTCACGCCGCAGCAGCCGAACACGAAGGCCCAGGCCTGCTTCACCGAGATCAGACCCGCCGGGATCGGCCGCATGGCGGTGCGGCTGACCTGGGCGTCGAAGTCGCGGTCGACGATGTCATTGAAGGCGCAACCGGCCGCCCGCATCAGGGCCGCGCCGAGGAAGAAGGCGAGCAGCAGCAGTGGATTGGGCCACTGGCCCTTTTCCGAGGCCGCCAGGGCGATGCCCTGCCAGCCCGGCAGCATCAGCAGCCAGATCCCGGCCGGACGGTCAAAGCGCCCCAGCTTCAGCCACGGGCGCAGGGCCAGCGGCGCATGGCGGTCGACCCAGTTGGTGGGGGCGGCGTCGGGCAGGATGGTGCTCATGGCCAAGGCTTAGCGCGGGTCGGGGGTCGGGGAAACCGTGTGCTCCATAGGGATCGTCTATCGCGAACACTGAAACGATCAATTGGATTAATTTCGACGCGGAACGCATGGTCCTTTCAACGACGGATCGGTTCGCTCCCGGGCCGACCGTCGCCACCGCCGCCGCCGGAGTGTCTGCGTAACTTGACAGTCCGTCGGCGCGGGGAGGGTGGAATCCGCCCAGCTTTCCGCCCTCCCCGATCCCGTCCTGCTCAGGAGTTGCCCCATGTCCGCCCCCCGGCCCGCCGATCTCGTTTCCGGGCTCTCGCGTCTGACCGGCTGGGTGCTGCTGATCCTGGGCGGAGCCTTGGGAATTGTGGCGCCGGCGCCGGTCACCACCCTTCTGTGGACCGCCGCCGGCCGCGCCTTCGTCCGGGGCGGGGATACCGGCATGGCGCTGCGCCTGACGTCGGCCACCAAGTTTGGCCCGCGCATCCGCCGCCGGCTGTCGCGCCCGGCCCCGCGCCGTCTGGGCGGGGTCTGCGAGGCCTGAGACCTTGCGACTCGCTCTCAATTTTCTCGACACACCGGGCGTCAGCGGCGATGGTCGCCCGATGAGCGTGGTCCGTCCCGAGCGTCCGTCCCGCCGCCGGCGCAGGCTGAGCCGCGCCGAGCGCTGGGCGCTGGATGGTGTGGGCGGGGCCCTGGTCGCCACCGGCGCGGTGGGGATCGTGGTGCCCGGCATGCCGACCACCGTCTTCTGGATCGGGGCGGTGGTCTGCTTCCTCAAGACCCGCCCGCTGGTCGTTCGGCCGCTCCTGCGCACGCCTATTGTAGGCCCGGCCATCAAGGGCTTCCTGCGCTGGCGGCCGTTCGGCGGCGGGCGCAGAAAGGCCGGTCGATAGGCCTCGCGGCGCGCGCCGCCTGAGGCATATAGCCGCGTGCCTAGGTTGACTATTCGTGACGGATCTTGACCTAAGGGCGAGTATGACGCGGTAGTCACTTTCCGAAGTCGTTCGGAAGGAAGGGAGTTCATGTCGCGCGACGTCGAGGGCCTGGTCCGATCGTCGCGCTTCCTCGTGGTCGACGACAACCCCGCATGGATCCGGCTGGTGCGTGAAGTTCTGTTCGCCTGGGGCGCGGTCTCGGTGTTCGGCGGTGCGTCAGTGGCCCAGGCCCAGATCCTGCTTGAGCAGAACAATGTCGACATGATCATCTCCGACCTGCTCATGCCGGACGAGGATGGTCTCGCCCTGGTCCGCTGGGTGCGCCAACACGCGTCACCGCGCCTCCAGCGCACCCCGTTCGCGATCATGACGGCCGAAACCTCGCGGGTGAACATCACGCGGGCCGCGTGCTGCGGTGCCGACATGGTGATCGAAAAGCCCATGAAACCAGCGGTTCTGTGGGCGCGGATGATCCCGCTGCTGGCCACAGCGGCGCGCTCGAACGAACCCAGGGTCCTGCCGCCCTGCCAGAAGGTGCTGAGCGCTCCATGTCCCTTGATCCCTGTCCGGAAGAAGGGAGCCGAGATCGAGGCGGAGGCGAAGGCCTTGGTCAGGGGTTTGCGCTAAAGCATCGTGCGGAAAAGTGAACGCCGGTTTTCAGCAAAAACGATGCGAAAACAAAAAAGCTAGAGCAAGGCAAGCGAGTTTGATTTCGCGCGCGTTGCTCTAGACGCGGCGCCCCGACGAGCCCGGCGTGGCTGGTCTCGGCACGCCGAACCCCCTATCTAGCCCCCATCATGAGCGACTTCATCGACGACGAGGACGAAACGGGTAGCCGCAAGCGGGTGCTGTCCAACGGCCAGGTGCTGGGCTTCATCGCACGGTTCTGGAAGCGGCGGCCGGCGCTGTTCTGGCTGGGCGTGGGTCTGACCCTGGTGGCGGTGGCCTTCGATCTGGCCCTGCCCTACGCCTCGGGACACCTGATCGACACGGTGGTGGAAAAGCCGCGCGGCGATCCGTCGGCCTGGTCGGCCCTGTGGATGTTTGTCGGCGTCTATTTCGCCTTTGCGGTGGTGCGCAACATCTCGCACCGGTTCTGGATCCCGCTGGCCGCCCGCAACATGGAGGAGATGACTAACGA
This sequence comes from Caulobacter sp. AVps18, assembly GCF_058681425.1. Taxonomy (NCBI): domain Bacteria; kingdom Pseudomonadati; phylum Pseudomonadota; class Alphaproteobacteria; order Caulobacterales; family Caulobacteraceae; genus Caulobacter; species Caulobacter sp. AVps18. The sequence continues at coordinate 823,921 of NZ_CM178737.1, read as the reverse complement.
GGGCTTTGCCCGCGTCCAGGCCTTCTCGTCCGACTGGCACGCCGACAGTTTCGCTGGGGCCACGGTGCGCAAGCTGACCCGGGCCATGTGGGGCTATGACAGCGTCACCGACGCGGTGACCATCTGGCTGGGGCCGGGGATCATCGTGCTGGTGGGCCTGTCGTTCATGATGCTGTTTCGCCAACCCCTGGCCGGGGTGGTCTCGCTGGTGGTGGTCGCGGCCTATCTGGGTGCCAACCTGATCGTCACCGAGCGCTATGTGCGGCCCAGCAACCTGCGCTCCAACGCGCTGGATTCGAAGATCGGCGGAGCCCTGGCCGATGCCGTGACCTCTAACCCGACCGTCAAGAGCTTCGGGGCCGAGGCCCGCGAGACGGCCCGGATCGCCGCCGTCACCGCCCAGTGGCGCGAGGCGGTGATGGTCACCTGGAACCGCTTCACCGATGTCTGGCTGGGCCAGAACCTGCTGCTGGTTCTGCTGCAGGCCGGCCTGACCGGCTCGATGGTCTGGGGCTGGAGCCAGGGCACGGCCTCGCCCGGCGACGTGGCCTTCGCCATTACCGCCTTCATGCTGATGAGCGGCTATCTGCGCAATCTGGGTGAGAACATCCGCATGTTGCAGAAGGGCCTCGACGACGCCGAGGACGTCGCCGCCTGGGAGCGCCTGCCGCCGCAGATCGCCGATGCGCCGGACGCGCCCGACTTCCGGGTCGGCCCGGGCGGCATTGCCTTCGAGGACGTGACCTTCCGCTACAAGGCCGCCGGCGCGCCGCTTTATGACGGCTTCTCCCTGACCATCGCCCCGGGCGAGCGGGTGGCCCTGGTCGGGCCGACGGGCTCGGGCAAGTCGACCTTCGTCAAGCTGATCCAGCGCCTGCACGACCTGCAGGGCGGCCGGGTCGTCATCGACGGCCAGGACGTGGCGGCGGTCACCCAGGGCTCCCTGCGCCGCGCCATCGCCGTGGTGCCGCAGGATCCTGCCCTGTTCCACCGCACGCTGACGGAGAACATCGCCTACGGCAAGCCGGACGCCACCCGTGAGGAGATCGAGGCGGCCGCCCGCAAGGCCCTCGCCCACGACTTCATCCTGCAACTGCCGCACGGCTATGACACCCTGGTCGGCGAGCGCGGCGTCAAGCTGTCGGGCGGCGAGCGCCAGCGCGTGGCCATCGCCCGCGCCTTCCTGACCGACGCGCCGATCCTGGTTCTGGACGAGGCCACCTCATCGCTGGACGTCGAGACCGAGGCCGACGTGCAACTGGCCGCCGAAGCCCTGATGGCCGGCCGCACCACCATCGTCATCGCCCACCGCCTGTCGACCGTGCGCGGCGCCGACCGCATCCTGGTCTTCCAGAAGGGCCGCGTCGTCGAGGAAGGCCGCCATGCTGAGATGAAGGCGAAGGGCGGGGTCTATGCGCGGCTCAATGCGGTGAGCGAGGGGGTGGGTTAGGCCACTGGCCCCCTACGGATCGCTGCGCGATCGTCTTCCCCCAAAGGGGGAAGATGAAGCGCGCCGACCCCATCTTCCCCCTCTGGGGGAGGAGCGCCGCAGGCGCGGAGGGGGCAAGTGCGGGCACGCCTAAAGCGCACACCCCGGCCCGGAAGGCTCTAGAACCAGGGTCCGGCCTCCCACCAGGATGTCGCGGCGCTGCACCGGTTCGGACATCCGCACAGTGCCTGCCTTCAGCGCTTCGTCGAGATTGACCTCGTTACAGTCCGTGGAGGCCTCCGCTGTCTTGCGCCAGCGGCCGTTCACGAGCCTGAACACCTCGAAACTACCGGCCCCCAGCAGCACCTCGTTGACGCCGTCGCCGTCCGTGTCGAGCATCACGGCCGAGCAGACCGAACCCGGCCGGATGCAGAATGAGCCGGAGTCAGGACCCCAGTCCTGCCTGACGAAGCTGTCGGGCAGTTTCGCGCCTGCCGGATAGACCGAGATGCCGGAGAAGTCTGACTTCCGCGGCTCGGGCGGCGTCTTGTCGGTCTGGGCCGTTGTCGCCCGCGCCCGCCTGGCGATGTCGCTAACCTTGCTGGCCTTCAGCGTTTCCAGCGCCGCCTTGCCGTAGGGCCCGCTGTCAAACCGCAGGAACTGGAAGTCAAACGCCTCGGGCTTCACCCTGCCCGTCTCCAGCCGCCGCACTTGATCCTGCACCGACAGCCGCGCCGGGTCGGCCAGGGGCGTGAACAGGGCCAGGATCAGGGCCACGCTGACGAAGGCCATGGCGACATTGGTCCGCTCCAGCCCCTTCATCCAGGCGCCGGGTCGCGCGGCGGCGACGGCATAGCCGGCGGCATGGCCCAGCGCGATGACCACGAAGGCGGCGGCAAAGACCCGCTCGGGCGTCAGGCCGTGCTGGCCGATGCGTAGGGAGAGCCCATAGGCGGCCAGCAGGCCGATCGGAACCAGCAGCAGGCCGGCGATCCGCGCGGCCCATTTCAGGATCAGGTGCGGGGCGTCCTCGCCGTCCTGATAGGCGGCATTGATCAGCACGATCAGGTGAGCGGCGGCGGTCAGCAGCAGGGCCGTGGCGGCGCGGGTCTTCCACAGGGGCTCAAGGCCGGTGAACGGCAGGCTGGCCAGGAAGCCCGCCGCGATCAGGGTCATCAGCGGCAGCAGCCAGGCCAGCAGGGTCAGGGCCACGGTCCGCACCCCGCGCACCAGGCTGGGCCGCACGTCGGTCAGCTGCACGGCGGCGGCGAACATCAGCGTGGTGGCCGGGATCGAAAAGGCCTGCTCGGCGATCAGTTTGCGAAAGGCGTCGATGCCGATCATGTCGAACAGGGCCGAGCCCAGGAACAGCAGGATCCAGAACACCCCGGTGAAGGCCGCCGACAGGGCCATCTGCACGCCGTGCATCCAGGTGGTGTCGAAATAGGCTTCATAGGGCGCGACCAGACGGCGATGCCCGGCGGCCGGCTGGACCAGGTGGTGGGCGATGAACAGGCCGCCGGCGATGGCGATGAAGACCGGCACGTCCGGCATCCGGTCGCCGTCCACCCCGTTCCAGGCCCCGTGGAACCCGAGGCCGGCCGCAAAGGCAGCCGCAACCAGGCCCCAGAGGATGAGGGCGTTGCGGCGCAGGGCTCCGGCCCCGGCCAGAAGGACGAAGGGTGCAAAGGCGGCGGTCAGGACCAGGGGCGCAAAGACCAGCGGCGCGGTGGCCGGCCAGGTCTTGGCCGTCTGGGCGTGCTGCAGCAGGTACAGGGCCAGACCCTGCAGAAGGCCCACGCCCAACCGGATGGCGGTGGTCGTCCGGGCTGATGGGTTTGCCGTCAGGTCCATGCCTCGTCCTCGCCGTTTGCGCGACAGGACCATGCCCCGCGCCCGCTGTGAAGCCGGTGGCGGTCGCTTCACCCTTCGCATCGGGCGGTCACCGGGCTTGAGCCGGCCCAGGCTTGCTTGCGGTTTGCCGTCAGGCCAGTCTCGGGCGGGACGTCCGCCAAGTCTGCCGCCAAGCCTCCCGGGAGCCTCCGCCGTGAAACCCGCTGCCCTCTCGACCGCCGCCTATCTGGCCGAACTGCCGGACGACCAGCGCGCCGCGCTCGAGGCCCTGCGGGGTCAGATCCGCGCGGTCGTGCCGGAGGCGGAGGAAGCCATCAGCTATGGTCTGCCCACCTTCAAGCTGCACGGCAATCTGGTGCATTTCGGCGCGGCGGCCAAACACTGCTCTCTCTATGCGGGATCGGTGATCGGGCATTTCGCCGAGCAACTGGCGGACTTCGACACCAGCAAGGGCACGATCCGCTTCCAGCCGGACAAGCCCCTGCCCGAGGCCCTGGTCCGTGAGATCGTCCAGTATCGCGTGGTGCAGAACCTGGAGCTCGCCGCAGAGCGCGCCGGGCGGAAGGGGCGCTCCTAGATCCTTCTCCCCTTGCGGGAGAAGGTGCCGGCCGCCGGCCGGCGGATGAGGGGTTGAAAGTCCTGTCCGTCGCTCGCGCCAGCCGCCCGCCAATCCATGAAAGTCTGGCGCGACCCCTCATCCGGCCCTTCGGGCCACCTTCTCCCTCAAGGGGAGAAGGCTCGTGCGCTACCGCGCCAGCCGTCCGTCGCTGAGGGCGGCAAGCTCGAACGGGAAGATCACCTCGGGGTCAGGCTGCGCGATGCCCTTGACCAGCTTTTTCTCGCCGGCCGCATGCAGTAGCCAGCGGATGATGTTCAGGCGGGCGGCCTTCTTGTGGTCGGCGCGGACGCAGATCCACGGCGCGGCCTCGGTATGGGTGCGGGTCAGCATCTCGTCGCGGGCGGCGGTGTAGTCGTCCCATTTTTCCTGGGCCACGGCGTCGAGCGGGCTGATCTTGAAGGCCTTCAGCGGATCTTCGGCCCGGGCCTTGAGACGCTCGCCCTGCGTTTCGCGGCTGATATCCAGCCAGAACTTGGCGTAGCGCATGCCGCTGTCGACCAGCATCTTCTCGAAGGCGGGCACGTCATTGAGGAACTGGGCGTGCTGCTGCGGCGTGCAGAAGCCCATCACCGGCTCGACGCCGCCGCGATTGTACCAGGAGCGATTGAACAACACCGCCTCGCCCGAAGCCGGCAACCATTCGACATAGCGCTGGAAATACCATTCGCCCTGCTGCCGGTCGGAAGGCTTGGGCAGGGCCACGACCAGGGTGTTGCGTCGCGACAGGTGCTCGGTGATCCGGCTGATCGCCCCGTCCTTGCCGGCGGCGTCGCGGCCCTCAAATACGGTCAGGATCTTCCAGCCGTCCTTGATGGCCTTCTGCTGCATCCGGATCAGGGCCAGTTGCAGGGCAGCGAGCTCGGTTTCGTAGTCGTCTGACTTGCTCATCTCGTGAGCCTACCCTCGGAAAGCACAGTTGCGCTAGAAGGAGCCCATGATCCGTCTTTTCGTTCCCCAGGACCTGGCCGCCGGCTATGGCGTCATCCTCACCCTCGACCAGTCGCGCTATCTCACCTCGGTGATGCGCCAGGCCATCGGCGCCCAGGTACTGCTGTTTAACGGCCGTGACGGCGAGTGGACCGCCACCCTGACCGAGACCGGCAAGCGCGGCGCGCTGCTGAAGGTGGATGCGCTGGCCCGGCCCATGGCGCTGGGGCCTGACCTTGATCTGGTCATCGCCCTGGTCAAGCGCGGCCGGGTCGAGACCATCGTTGAAAAGGCCGCCGAGCTGGGCGTGCGCCGGGTGCGGCTGACCATCACCCGGCGGACCAATGTCGACTTCGTCAAGCTGGGGCGCCTCGATGCCATCGCCATGGAGGCCGCCGAGCAGACCGGCCGTCTGGACGTGCCGACGGTGGAGGACCCCGTAAAGCTGGCCGAGATCCTCGACGGCTGGGATCCGGCGCGAAAGCTGGTGTTCTGCGACGAGGGCGGTGACGCCTTGCCGGCGATCCAGGCCCTGGCCGCAAGCCAGGGTCCCGCCGCCATCCTGATCGGCCCTGAAGGCGGCTTCTCGCCCGAGGAACGCGAGCGTTTGCGGGCCCTGCCGTTCGTCACGCCGGTGTCACTAGGGCCCCGCATCCTGCGCGCCGACACTGCGGCCATCGCGGCCCTGACCCTGTGGCAGGCGACGGCTGGGGACTGGCGTTAGGGCTAATGCGGAAGAGGCCTCTTGAGGTTCTCAAAGAAAACGCCCAATTGCGCTTCTCGACAGCGCGACAGTCGAAACTGGAAACCGGTTTCGGCGGCGGTCGCGCGCTGATTTTTTGTATGGGAGCCTGTCCGCAGGACAGGTTCCGGTCGCGGCCGGTGTGGGGGAAATGGGCCTCTCCCTGCTTGATGCGTATGAGATCTTGGGGAGACACGGCTCATGGCCGACACCACCAGCCTGCAGGAGCGTCCGCTGACGCTCGATGATCTGACCGCCTATTTCGCCTCGGGCTCCAAGCCCAAGGAAGCCTTCCGGGTCGGGGCCGAGCACGAGAAGTTCGGCTTCTATCTGGGTTCGCATGAGCCCGTGCCCTATTACGGCGACAAGGGCGTCCACGCCCTGCTGGTCGGCCTGCAGCGCTTTGGCTGGACGCCGGTGATGGAAGGCGAGGTCATTATCGGGCTGGAGCGCAACGGCGCCAATGTCAGCCTGGAGCCCGGCGGCCAGTTCGAGCTGAGCGGCGCCCCGCTGCTGACCATGCACGACATCTGCGCCGAGACCGGCCAGCACCTGGACGAGGTCAAGACCGTCGCCGACGAACTGGGTCTGGGCTTCATGGGCCTGGGTTTCTCGCCGGTGTGGACGCGCGAGCAGGTGCCGGTGATGCCCAAGGGGCGTTACGTCATCATGCGCAACTACATGCCCAAGGTCGGGGGCCTGGGCCTCGACATGATGCTGCGCACCTGCACGGTGCAGGCCAATCTCGACTTCTCCAGCGAAGCCGACATGGTCGCCAAGTTCCGCATGAGCCTGGCCCTGCAGCCGATCGTCACGGCCCTGTTCGCCAATTCTCCGTTCACGGAAGGCAAGCCCAACGGCTTCCTCTCCAGCCGGGCCAATGTCTGGACCGACACCGACGCCGACCGCACCGGCCTGCTGGATTTCGTGTTCGAGGACGGCTTCGATTTCGAGCGCTACGCCCGCTACGCGCTGGACGTGCCGATGTATTTCGCCAAGCGCGGCGACCGCTATATCGACCTGGCCGGCCGCAATTTCCGCGACTTCATCGACGGCAAGATCGAAGAGCTGCCGGGCGAGCGCGCCTCGATCAAGGACTGGGCCGACCACACCACCACCCTGTTCCCCGAAGTGCGACTGAAGACCTATCTGGAAATGCGCGGCGCCGATGCTGGCCCGTGGAGCAGTCTGTGCGCCCTGCCGGCCCTGTGGACCGGCCTGTTCTATGATGACGCCGCCCTGGCCGCCGCCTGGGACCTGTGCAAGCACTGGACGCCCGAGGATCGCGCGGCCCTACGCCGCGACGTGCCGGTTCTGGGCCTCAAGGCACCGATCGCCGGCCGCACTGCCCAGGATGTGGCCCGCGATCTCGTCGCCATCGCCAAGTCCGGCCTCAAGGACCGCGCCCACATGAATGGCGGCTTCCTGGATGAGACCATCTATCTGGGCGAGTTGGAAGAGATCGCCGACAGCGGCATGACCCGGGCTGACCGCCTGCTGGCGCTGTATCACGGAGCCTGGAAGGGCGATATCAGCCGGGTGTTCACCGACTGCGCCTACTGAGCGCCCAGGCCGCTCACACCTTCCTGAACCGGCCGCCCTGGCGGGCCATCAGGGCCAGGGCCCAGTCGTCGGGCAGCAGCTTGGCGATGGCGGCGATGGTCTTGTTGGGCGCGCCGGGCACGCAGACCGGGCGGTTGGCCTCGACGGCCTCATAGCCCGAGGCGGCGACCTCGTCGGCCCCCAGCCACATCCAGTCGGGCATGGACTGGTTGAGTTGCGCGCGGGTGCCGTTGACGTCATGGAACTCTGACCAGGTAAAGCCCGGGCACAGGGCGCTGACATGGACCCCGGTCGACAGGTTTTCCAGGTGCAGGCTCTGGGAGAACTTCACCAGGAAGCCCTTGGTCGCCGCATACAGGGTGTGCCCCGCCGCGCCGGGCACCAGACCCGCCAGCGAGGCGACATTGACGATCCGGCCAAACCGCCGCTCGACCATGCCCGGCAGCACCTTGTGCGTCAGGGCGCAGACCGAGGTCAGCATCACCTGCAGGAAGACGCTCTGCTCGGCCCAGGTGGTGGCGGCATAGGTTCCTGGCAGGCCGTAGCCGGCATTGTTGATCAGCACGTCGACGACGCGGCCCTGGGCCTCGACGCCCGCCAGCACGGCGTCGGCCCCCGCCGGATCGGCCAGGTCGGCGGGGATGGCATAGGCCTCGACCCCGAAGCGCAGGCGGATTTCGGCGGCCAGGGCCTCCAGCCGGTCGGCGCGCCGCGCCGTCAGGGCCACGTCATAGCCATGGCCGGCCAGGATACGGGCGAAGGCGGCCCCGATGCCGGCGGAGGCGCCGGTGATCAGGGCGAGACGGCGGGCCATGGGCAAGGTGTCCGATGCGAAAGCGAAACTTCGCCGGAGACCAGCACGGCCGGCGATTTGGTTCAAGGCGGCGGTAAAAGCGGAGGGCGTCGTTGACGGCCCGTGACGTCAGTGCGCGCCGGCCAGCAGGTCGGCCACGGTGATCTGGCCCAGGCGCTCATGAGCGGCGGCGTCGGCAGCGGTGATGGCGGCGCGGACGGCTTCGGGGATCTTCTCGCCGACCGGGCAGCCCTTGACCCCGGGCGGGGCCACACCGAGGTGGGCGCAGCCGTTGACGGCCCGCAACACCACATCCAGCGTGATCTGTTCGGCGGGTTTCAGCAGCCAGGCCCCGCCGTTGGCGCCCGCCCTGGCCCCGATCAGGCCGGCCTTGCCCAGCATTGCGGTCACGCGCCGCACCACGACCGGATTGGTCGGCACGGACGCGGCCAGTTCTGCGCTGGCCACCGCGCGGTCGGCCGAAAAGGCCTGCTTGTGCGCGAGATAGGCGAGGGCATGGGCCGCCACGGGGAACTTTTGGCTGTCGGACATCTCTTTAGGAACCTAGGGACGATCGCCGCGCGTTCAATGAAAAACTCGCCGTTCGATCAAATGGCCGCGAAGCCTGGGGTTGGGCCTGGCGGCCGATTACCGCCCGCAATGCGTAAGTCTTGGTCAGTTTGGACGCCATTTTCGCCCAGCGGATGTTTCCGTTCGACGAAGGGGCTGGGCAGGAGAACGTAGCGTGACGATTGAACCCGGATCGGATTGGGTGTATCGCGCCGCGCTTGATCGATATGGGCCCGCCGTGCGCATTTTGCGAGTGGGGGCGCCCGGAGACATTGAATGGCTTCCGAAGCCTCCAGCGCGCCGACCCCGGATTGCGCCCCCGCCTCGTCCGACATCCCCAAGCAGCATGGGCCCGATCTCAAGGGTCACGGCTTCTTTGCGCTTGCCCTGGGCTCGGTCGGCATCGTGTTCGGTGACATCGGCACCAGCCCGCTCTACGCCTTCAAGGAGGCCCTGCACGCGGCCGCCCATGACGGCGTCACGCGGTCCGAGATCTACGGCGTGGTGTCACTGGCCCTGTGGGCGCTGATCCTGGTCGTGACGATCAAATATGTCGTCTTCATCATGCGGGCCGACAACAAGGGCGAAGGCGGCGTGCTGTCGCTGATGGCCCTGGCCCAGCACGCGATGGGCAGGCGCACCATGCTGGTGTTCGCCCTCGGCGTGGCCGGCGCGGCCCTGTTCTACGGCGACGCCCTGATCACCCCGGCCATGTCGGTGCTGTCGGCGGTCGAGGGGTTGCGCACCATTCCGGCGCTGGAAAACAGCGTCAACAACCAGGTGGTGCTGCTGATCGCCACGGTCATGCTGCTGGGTCTGTTCTTTATCCAGAGCCGGGGCACCGCCTCGGTGGGCAAGCTGTTTGGCCCGGTCTGCGCCCTGTGGTTTGGCGTGATGTTCCTGCTGGGCGCGATCAATCTGGCCCAGAACCCGGGCGTGCTGATGGCCATCAGCCCCCACTACGCCGTCGGCTTTCTGGCCGAGCACGGCCTGACCGGCTTTATCGTGCTGGGCGCAGTGTTCCTGACCGTGACCGGCGTCGAAGCCCTGACCGCTGACATGGGCCATTTTGGTCGCTGGCCGATCCAGGCCGCGTGGCTGTTCTTCGTGCTGCCCTGCCTGACCATGAACTATCTGGGCCAGGGTGCCTTCGCGCTCGGTACCCTGGAGGCCGCCGAGGCCGCCGGCCGGCCGATGCCTGAATTGAACTGGTTCTTCGAGATGGCTCCGGCCGCGTTCCGCTTGCCGCTGGTGCTGCTGGCGGGGGCGGCCACGGTCATCGCCAGCCAGGCGGTGATCACCGGCGCCTTCTCGCTGACCCAGCAAGCCATCCAGCTGGGCCTGCTGCCACGCCTCGACGTGCGCCGCACCTCTGAAACCCAGTCGGGCCAGATCTACGTACCGCAGCTCAACACCATGCTGCTGTTTGGCGTGCTGGCCATCATGTTCACCTTCCAGACCTCGTCGGCCCTGGCCCACGCCTATGGCCTGGCCGTGACCGGAACCATGATCGTGACCACCTGCATGGCCTTCATCGTCATGCGCCGCCTGTGGAAGTGGAGCCTGCCGCAGGCCCTGTGCTTCCTGGTGCCCTTCCTGACCCTGGACGTCGTGTTCCTGACCGCCAACGCCCTGCGCTTCTTCTCGGGCGGCTGGCTGCCGGTGCTGATCGGCGCGGCCCTGTTCCTGATCATGGCCACCTGGGTGCGCGGCTCGCAGATCCTGACCGACAAGACCCGTCGCGACAGCGTGCCCCTGGCCGATCTGATGGAGATCCTGCGGGCCCGCGCGCCGCACCGCGCCCCCGGCACGGCGATCTTCCTGACCTCCGACCCGGACATGACGCCCGTCGCCCTGATGCACAATCTCAAGCACAACAAGGTGCTGCACGAGCGCAATGTAGTGCTGACGGTCCGCACGGCCGACGCCCCGCGCCTGCATGAGGACGACCGCGTCAAGATCGAGAAGGTCAATGACGACTTCAAGAAGGTGACCATCACCTATGGCTTCATGGAAAGCCCCAACCTGCCCAAGGCCCTGGCGGTCTGTCGCAAGCAGGGCCTGAAGTTCGACATCATGGCCACCAGCTTCTTCCTGGGTCGCCGCTCCATCGTGCCGTCGGCCAACAGCGGCATGCCGCTGTGGCAGGATCGCCTGTTCATCTACCTGATGCGCAATGCGGCCAATCCGACCGACTTCTTCAAGATCCCGCCCGGCCGCGTGGTCGAGCTGGGCGCGCAGGTGACGGTTTAGGGATGGAGTCGATTCTGCGCATCGTCGGCGATGGCCTGTCCATCGCCGCCCTGGCCATCATTTCCTCGGCCGCCCTGGCCACGTGGAAGCGGGTGCCCAAGGGGGTGACCATACCCATGCAGTGGGGCCGCGACGGCGCGCCCACCTGGCGCGCGGCCAAGCCGCTGGGCCTGCTGATCATTCCCGTGCTGGCCATGTTGATGATCTTCGCCTTCACGCTGAGCGGCCTGACCTTCAGGGCCACCGGCCTGGATGCGATGATGCTGCTGTGCGTGCGCATCACCCTGGCCGCCCTGATGGCCCTGGCCCAGCTCTTTCACCTGCGGTTCGCCCTGCGAACCTTGCATGACGAAGGCAGTCTTTAGGTCGATAGGGCTTGACCCGTGGCCCCGGGCGCCCTTGAACCCGCCGAACTCTGTGTTTTCTCGATAAGGACCTCCGCTCATGGCCGACAAGCCCGTGAAGAAGGTCGTGCTCGCCTATTCGGGCGGTCTCGACACCTCGATCATCCTGAAGTGGCTTCAGACCGAGTACGGCGCGGAGGTCGTGACCTTCACCGCAGACCTGGGCCAGGGTGAAGAGATCGAACCGGCGCGGGCCAAGGCCCTGGCCGCCGGCGTGAAGCCGGAAAACATCTTCATCGAGGACGTGCGCGAAGAGTTCGTGCGCGACTACGTCTTCCCGATGTTCCGCGCCAACACGGTCTATGAGGGCCAGTACCTGCTGGGCACCTCGATTGCCCGCCCGCTGATTGCCAAGAAGCAGATCGAGATCGCCCGCAAGGTCGGCGCCGACGCCGTCAGCCACGGCGCCACCGGCAAGGGCAATGACCAGGTCCGCTTCGAGCTGGGCTATTATGCGCTGGAGCCCGACATCCACGTGATCGCGCCCTGGCGCGAATGGGACTTCAAGTCCCGCGAGGCCCTGCTGGAGTTCGCCGAGAAGCACCAGATCCAGATCGCCAAGGACAAGCGCGGCGAAGCGCCGTTCAGCGTCGACGCCAACCTTCTGCACAGCTCGTCGGAAGGCAAGGTCCTGGAAGATCCGGCCGTCGAGGCCCCCGAGTTCGTCCACATGCGCACGATCGCGCCGGAAGACGCGCCCGACAAGCCGACGGTCATCACCATCGATTTCGAGAAGGGCGACCCGGTCGCCATTGACGGCGTGGCCATGAGCCCCGCCACCCTGCTGACCAAGCTGAACGAGCTGGGTCGCGACAACGGCATCGGCCGCCTGGATCTGGTGGAAAACCGCTTCGTCGGAATGAAGTCGCGCGGCGTTTACGAGACCCCCGGCGGCACCATCCTGCTGGCCGCCCACCGGGGCATCGAGAGCATCACCCTGGATCGCGGCTCGATGCACCTGAAGGACGAGCTGATGCCCAAATACGCATCGCTGGTCTATAACGGCTTCTGGTTCGCCCCCGAGCGCGAGATGCTGCAGGCCGCCATCGACTACAGCCAGCAGCGCGTCACCGGCCAGGTGCGGGTCAAGCTCTACAAGGGCAATGTCAGCATCATCGGCCGCGAGAGCGCGCACAGCCTGTACGACCAGGATCTGGTGACGTTCGAAGAAGGCAAGGTGGCCTATGACCACCGCGACGCCGGCGGCTTCATCAAGCTCAACGCCCTGCGCCTGCGCGTCCTGGCCAAGCGCGACCAGCGCGGCTAGGCGGCTTGCGCTGAGCTATCGAAAGGGCGTCGCGGGGAGACCTGCGGCGCCTTTTCTGTTTGGGGCGGGGCGGACTCCGCCATGGGTGGTTAGGTGATTACGGAACCCCTCTCTCATAAAGAGAGGGAGGGGCCCGTCCCGGCGACGGCCGGGATGGGAGGGTGAGAGGTTTCACCGCCGGCCGAGAGGCCCTGATTTTGCAGCCTTTTGACCATGAGGCGTCTGCGGTGCGGCTCGGGTGCCGGCCGGCTCTCAGCCGGCGGCCTTCGGCTAATCAGGCGGCGGGGCGCTGCGAAGGTCCGATTTCGGGCTGTGGGCTGGTTTCTGGTCTCGACCCGAGCCGGACCTTTAAGACATATCCCTACGAAATCCATGAGTTCACCGAAGCGGCTTCTCGCCAACTGCCGTCTGTTTGCCTTCGGTAGAAAACAAGTATGCCGACACCATTCTTTTCGGCGAACGATACGATAGCTTCCTTGCCGTCGGGAGATATGACAGCCCGTTCCACCATTAGCCAATGCTCGTTCGGTCCAAGGGCAGTCAGCGTACTGTCGCCCCGCGTCGGTAGCGCCCTTTGAGAAGCCGCATAAGCGCGCACCTCTGGGCAGCCGGCTGCATTTATTGGGCGAGACGCGGCGAACATTTGGGCCATCTCAACAGAGGGACCTTTCACCCCGTCAGGGTTCAAATCGCGACGACGCAGGAACCGAGGCAGCAGGGAAGGCACTTCAGGGCCGAACTCAAGCCATACGTATTCTTGTTGGGACCCCGATTGCTCCAGTATTGCTGGAGGCACGAAGGCATCACGTTTCCAAGAGGTCCGAGGCGATCCAAAATCCAAACGCCAGCCGTAGGAAGAAGGTCCTTCAGTTACCAGTCGTTCAAGGGCCTTCGCAGCAAGAGCACAATCTTCACTTGAAACCTGCGGGCGTGGAGGATCCGCGACCTTCTCGCATGCCCCGAAAAGCAAGCACGCAAAAGCGGTGACTACCAAGGATATCCGACGACTCATGCTTTGAGCGGCTGCCATGCCGAAGGTTCAACTGAAAATCTCCATCGAGCAACGTCCGACTTCCACCCTTCTCAGACGTCCGTAGCGTCCGCTTTTCGGCTTCTCGTGGCTTGGCAGACGTGATCGTTCGAATGGTGCCAGCCGTCCTGTCGGTTGGAGTCCTCAGGAGGAGAGGCTGGCCGTGCTCGGTTCGGACAGGGTGAAACCTATCCCTCCCATCCCGGCCTTCGCCGGGACGGGCCCCTCCCTCTCTCAAAGTGTTTGGACCGGGGACATCCGTGACAGGTGTTCGGAGACATCCGTGACAGGTTGAGGATGCTATTTTGCGGTCCTCAGGTCGATGGTTTTGAGACGTTGGGTCTGGAAGAAGACGTCGAAGACGCCATCGGTCTGGGTGGCTCGCAGGGCGACAGCTTTTCCAGCGAAGGCTTTTGGGACCTTGAGCGGACGGTTGGCAAAACTGAGATGGCCCCCTTGCTGGACCCGGCGAACCTGGTCGTCGGGTCCGTACTCGAAGGGCGGGATGACGGGCTGGTAGGGCCTTGGACTGTGTCGGTAGCGATCGACGGGAACCGCCATGTCCAGGGCCTGGTGAGGCCGGACCAGATTGTAGATGTCGCGCCAGTGATCGAGCGCGCGGGCCGCATGGTCGAGGGTCTCGAAGGGGGTGCTCAGGGCCTCGGCCTTTAGGGTGCGATGGAAGCGCTCGTCCTTGCCCAAGGTCTGGGGATGATAGGGCCGGGAGTGGCTGATGCGCACGCCCAGCTCGATCAGCCACACGCCCAGCGGGGTGTAGGGATCGCCGGGGCCGTTGCCCCAGGGCGAGCCGTTGTCGGTGGCGATGCGCCAGGGCAGACCATAGCGCGTAAAGGCCTGGATCAGTTGATCCTTGACGGTCTGGGTCTTCTGGTTGGCGCAGGCGGCCAAGACCACGGCAAACCTCGAGTGGTCGTCCAGCACCGTCAGGGGATGCAGTCGCCCTGAGCCCAGGGCCACGTGGCCCTTGAAGTCCATCTGCCACAGATCGTTGGGCTGGGGATGCTCGAAGCGGATGAAAGGCTGAGCGCCGCCGCCTTCACCGCCCAGCGCCACACCACCCCGGCGCAGGATCTGGGTTACCGTCGAGGGGGCTGGAGCCTCAAGCCCCTCACGCCGCAGCACCGCCGCGATCTTGCGGCCACCCCAGGCCGGATGCTCCGCACGGACCTGAAGCGTCGCATCCTCAACCGCCGTCTCCGTGCGCCGGGGCGAGGTCCGCGGTCGGCGAGATCGCGCCTCAAGGCCCGCATCGCCTTGCTCCCGATAGCGCGCCATGAGCCGGTAGCCCAGCGTCGCGCTGACCCCGAACCGCCGGCAAAGCTCCCGCCTGTTACAGCCTTCAACCAAGGCCAGCCGTACAAACTCCCGTTTGCGATCCATCGCAGACACCCCCGTGAACGGCATCCCGACCTCCCTCTGAGATCGGAAAATGTGTCACGGATGTCTCCGAACACCTGTCACGGATGTCCCCGGTCCAAACACAAAGAGAGAGGGGCCATGACCGTACGCTCAGCGTCGAAAAGACGACCTCGCCAGGTCGGTGCGAACCTTACATCTCTTGGAGGCTGCAGCGTGCAGGGCGGATCAGGTCAGTCAAGGACCGCCTCCGGCGGCCGCTGCGCGGCGACGCGGCGCGTCGTCCTTGAGTGACCTGATCCGCCCTGCGATCGTCTCGCCGTGAGATGTAAGGATGGCTCCCTCCGGCGCGGAGGCCTGGCCAAAATCCGGACTATCAGGGCGCGACCCTTCCCCCTTTGATGGGGGAAGGGCAGGGATGGGGGTGACACCGCCGGACGACTTCACGCCGACCGCGCCCCATCCGGACCCTCTGTCACCCCCATCCCCGACCCTTCCCCCATCAAGGGGGAAGGGAGAAGACCCCCTACCGCCCCCTATCCCCGTCGTCGAACGGGGATAACGCCCTTCGGCCGCCAATGATTTCAACGCCCTGACCCCCGCCACCACCGTCACGATGCGAAATCGACGCATCACCCCCCAAACCGCCCCCATACTGCATCTCGCCCCGTCGCAGGGGAGGGCGCGAAGCTGGCGACCAAACGCGCGGCGGGGATGATCGAGCGGGTAGCGCTCGTCGGTGGGTCTTGGATGACCGCCGCTCGCAACGGATCTCCACCGGGCTCCCTGAAAAAGCGGGACGAAGGCGAGAAACCCGCGAGGGTCCCGATGAGGCGCGACAGGTGCGGGCTGAAATCGCCCGCGCGGCCCGGAGGGGACGCATCCCTCTCCGCCCGTCGGGGGCCTCTTTCGGGAGCGGGTTAAGACCCCGCGCCCCGAGGGCTCACTGGAAAATCGGTCATGCGGAGCGCTCCGGCCCAAGCCGAAACGGTACTCCTCTACAAACACACATCCGGGCCTGGCCCGGACGCTCCGCCGCCTCCCCACCCTTCAGCGGGCCGCCCGCGTGAAGCCGAGAACTCGTGTCACACCCGATTATAGGGATACCGGTCCCGGATGATCCGCTGGAAGAAGCGGCCCTTCAGCGCGGAGCGGGCAAAGGCCCGGCTGACGCGCTCGGGCACGCCGACATAGACGTATTCGCCGCCGTCATGGAACGTCACGAACAGCTTGCCGTGTTCGGGGCGGTAGTCGATCTGGGCGATCGCCGTGGACTGAACTCGCATGGCTGGAAGCCTCCGCGCGAAGGGGTCGTGTCGCCACTACAGCGAGCCGGAGCCTGATCGGGTTCCCTGGGCGGGCTTGCCTGGGCTCTGGCCTCGCGCGGCGATTGATGATGGTTTAGCCCCTTCACGACGAACCGGCCTTGCGCTGGCGCAAAAGCGGTTCGCGAAAAGGGGAGAAACACAACATGCAGCCACATTCCTGGGTCGCCATCGTCACGCTGGTCGCGCTGCTGGTCTATATCTGGATGGGCGTCCGTGTCGGCGGCGCGCGCAAGAAGAGCGGTATCGACGCGCCTGCCATGACCGGCGATCCCGCGCTGGAGCGCCACATCCGCGTCCAGGCCAATACGCTGGAATGGCTGCCGATCTTCCTGCCGTCGCTGTGGCTGTTTGCGATCTACTGGAGCGACATGGTCGCGGCCGGACTGGGCGTGGTCTGGATCATCGGCCGGGTGCTCTACGCCCTGGGCTATGCCCAGTCGGCCGACAAGCGCGAGCTGGGCTTCGTGATCCAGATGGCGGCGACGGCGATCCTGCTGTTTGGCGCCCTGGGACGGGCGATCTGGATGCTGGTGACGGTCGGGGCCTGATCGACCCTTCTCGACGGGCGGGGGTTCTGTTTAAAGCGGCTCCATGATCCTGCCCGTCGATCCTGCTCGCTACGGTGCCTTCCTGGCCACCATGTTCGTCATGGCCATTACCCCGGGGCCCGCCAACCTGTTCGCCATCGCCACCGGCATGGAAAAGGGCAAGGGCGCGGCGCTTCTGGGCGTGGTCGGCATGAACTGCGCGACCCTGATCTGGTTCGCCGGCTCTGCCCTGGGTCTGGGGGCCCTGATCATCGCCTTTCCCGAGGCCTTCCATGTGCTGGCCCTGACCGGCGCGGCCTATCTGGTCTGGCTGGGCCTGAAGTCGATCTGGGCCGGGATCCGCAATATCGAGAACCACGCCACCGCCACGGTGAAGGCCGGACGCTCGGCTTTCCTGGACGGCTTCACCGTGCAGATCGCCAATCCCAAGGCCCTGCTGTTCTTCACGGCCGTCCTGCCGCCGTTCATCGATGTCGGCCGGCCCCTGGTTCCGCAACTGCTGATGTTCGCCTTCGCCACCATCGGCATGGATCTGATCACCATGAGCGCCTACGGCCTGGGCGGCGCGGCCCTGTCGACCCGCATGAACGAGCCGGCCTTCCGGCGGGGCTTCGCTTTCGTGGTGGGGGTCCTGCTGATCTGCGCCGCCATTCTGATCGTCTCGCGGGGCTGAGTTTCAGCCGCGTTATCTAAACGCCTTGGCGAAACCACAAAGCATCGCCAAAGTTATAGTCTCCAAGATCACGACTCCGCGCCAAGGAGCGCTACGATGTCCCTCAAGAAGATCGCCCTCGTAGGGGCTCTGGTGTTGACGGCGGGCCTTTCGGCCTGCGCGACCGCCACGCCCTATCAGCCCAAGGTCACCAGCGGTGCCATCACCGGCGGCTTTTCCGAACAGCGCCTGGAGGCCGACCGCTATCGCGTGGCCTTCGCCGGCAACAGCCTGACCTCGCGCGAGACCGTGGAGCGCTACCTGCTGTACCGCGCCGCCGAGGTGACGGTGCAGCAGGGCTATGACTGGTTCGAGACCGCTGACCGGCGGACGGACCGGACCGCCCGTACGGTCGTTGACGGTGACCCCCTGGGCCGTCCGGGCTTCGGCTATGGGCTCGACTACGGCTTCTGGCGCCCGTCCTGGCGCTATTTCGGTCCGCGCTACGGCTGGCGTAGCTGGGATCCCTTCTGGGGCGACCCCTTCTTCGGCGACCGCGCGGAAATCCGGACCGTCGAGAAGTTCGAGGCCGGTGCCGAAATCGTCCTGCACAAGGGCAAGAAGCCCGAAGGCGATGCGCGGGCCTATGATGCCCGCGAGATCATGACCAACCTGGCCAGCAGCATCGTTCTGCCGACGCCGAAGACGTAGCGAGCTGATCCTCTTCGGGGGAGCTGTCGCGGAGCGACTGAGGGGGCTGCTCGGCCTATGCCGCGCTGGCCCCCTCCGGCCCTCTGGGCCACCTCCCCCAGAGGGGGAGGATCGTCGTGAGACGCTTAGCGCGGCGCCATGCGGATGCCGCCGTCCAGGCGCACATCTTCACCGTTGAAATAGTCATTGGTGATCATGGTCAGGGCCAGGTGGGCGTATTCCTCAGGGTTGCCCAGGCGCTTGGGGAACGGCACCGAGGCGGCCAGACCGGCCTTTACGGCTTCGGGCGCGCCGTTCATCAGCGGGGTGTTGAAGATGCCCGGCAGGATGCAGTTGACGCGGATGCCTTCGCTCATCAGGTCGCGGGCGATCGGCAGGGTCATGCCCACCACGCCGCCCTTGGAGGCCGAATAGGCCGCCTGGCCCATCTGGCCGTCTTCGGCGGCGACGCTGGCGGTGTTGACGATGGCGCCGCGCAGGCCGTCTTCCAGCGGCTCCAGGTCCAGCATGCCCTTGGCCGACTTGGCGATGCAGCGGAACGTGCCGACCAGGTTGATCTGGATGATGCGGTCAAAGGCGTCGAGCGGGAAGTGCTTGGTCTCGCCGGTGGCCTTGTCGCGGCCGGCGGTCTTGGCAGCGTTGCCGGTGCCGGCGCAGTTGACCAGGATGCGCTCCTGGCCGTGAGCGGCGCGGGCCTTCTCGAAGCCGGCGTCGACATCGGCGTCGGACGTGACATTGACCTTGCAGAACACGCCACCGATATCCTTGGCAACGGCTTCGCCGGTGGCCTCGTTCATGTCGAAGATGGCGACCTTGACGCCGTGGGCGGCGAGGGCGCGGGCGGTGGCCTCGCCGAGGCCCGATGCGCCCCCGGTGATGACGGCAGCGACGGTGTTGTCGAGTTTCATGGACGTTTCCCGGTATGTTGCGTTTATGATGGCGACTTGGAGAGGGTTTTAGACCGATGAGCGCCGACGCCAAACCGTCCCCCGACGTAAACCAGATCCTGGACCCGTCGAAGGCCCTGGTTCCGGCCACGGTGCGGGTCAATGAAGAGAAGGTCGCGCGCGGCTTCCTGCCCAAGATCCGCAAGGTCGCGGCGCGCATTCCCTTCGCCGCCGACGTGCTGTCGGTCTGGTGGTGCGCCCGCGACAAGGAAACCCCCGCCGCCGCCAAGGGCATGATGATGGCGGCCCTGGCCTATTTCGTCCTGCCAACCGACGTGATCCCCGACGTGCTGCCGGCCCTGGGCATGACCGACGACGCGGCCGTGATCGCCGCCGTGATCGCCATCGTCGGCAAGAACCTCAAATCCCGCCACAAGGACGCCGCCAAGGCTTTCCTGGCCAAGCTCTCCAGCGATGACTGAAGCCTGGCTTTGGGGCCTGTCGGCAATCGCCGCCCTGGCCTATGGCCTGATCTTCAGCTCCCGACCACCTTCGCTCATCCGCACCCTGGTCAAGTGCCTGGCGGTCGGGGCGCTGGCGGTGATCGCCTATCTGGAGGGCGGCAGCGTGCTGCTGGCCCTGGCCCTGACCCTCTGTACGGTGGGCGACGCCTTCCTGGCCGGCGACCCCAAGCGGTGGCTGCCGCTGGGCCTGGCCGCTTTCCTGGTGGGCCATGTGGTCTATGCGCCGCTGCTGGGCGCGCACGGCGCTTCGCCAGATACGGTGTTCTGGATCGCCGCCCT
Source organism: Caulobacter sp. AVps18 (assembly GCF_058681425.1). NCBI lineage: Bacteria > Pseudomonadati > Pseudomonadota > Alphaproteobacteria > Caulobacterales > Caulobacteraceae > Caulobacter > Caulobacter sp. AVps18. The sequence goes on along the minus strand of NZ_CM178737.1, from coordinate 804,164 downwards.
GGCGGTGGTGGCTGCAGCAGGCCTTATGCTGCGGGCCCTGTGGAGCTCGCTTGGCCCCCTGCGACTACCGGTGATCGCCTATGGGGTCGCCATCGTCTGCATGGTCACCGCCGGCCTCCTGCTGCCCGCCCGCTTCTGGCCCGCCACGGCCGGCGCCCTGGCCTTCATGGCCTCGGACGCCATCCTGTCGCTTGACCTCTTCAAGGGCACCAAGCTTTTTGGCTCGCCGCGCCTGACGGCCTGGGCGATCTGGTTCCTCTACTGGGGCGGCCAGGTCGGTCTCTGCTGGGGCATGCTGGGCGCGTAGCCGAGCCGTTTTATGGGATCGCTGCGTTGCGGCTGGCGTTATGCTGTGCATGACCGAGCGCAAAGCAGACCCGGCGGGCACAGAGACCGCTACCGAACTCGATGATCATGTCGAGGAGTCGGTCGAGTCGCTTGGCGCGCTTCACCGTGAACACCATCAAGGCTCGTCGGCGCTCCAGAACGGCATAGACCGGATCACGGACCTGCTGGGTCGTCCGATCTTTGCGCTCCTGCTGGCAGGCGCCGTGGCGGCCTGGATCGTGCTGGCCAGTCAATCGCCCAAAGGCATTCACGGCCCGACCTTTGCCTGGCTTGAGTTGAGCGCCACCCTGGCTGCCCTGTTTGTCGCCATCCTGATTCTGGTCACCCAGCGGCGCGAAAACCAGCTGTCGGAGCGCAGGGCTCAGCTGACCCTGCAATTGGCCATGCTGGCCGATAAAAAGAGCGCCAAGCTCGTCGCGCTCATCGAGGAACTGCGCCGCGACATGCCGACAGTCCAAGACCGAGTCGATGACGAGACAGCGGCGATGGAAAAGCCTGCTGATCCCCGCGAAGTTCTCGACGCCATAGACGCGAAGGTGCCCGAATAGCTGATCGCCGCGCCGGGGCGTGGATCACTCCACCGTCACCGACTTGGCCAGGTTCCGCGGCTGGTCCACGTCGGCACCCTTCAGCACGGCCACGTGATAGGCCAGCAGCTGGATCGGGGCCGACATCACCAGGGCCGAGACAAGCGGGTCGCAGGCGGGGGCGGTGACCACCACCCTGGCGCCGGCCGGGGCATGCTTTGCGCCTTGCGGATCAGTGATGAACACCACCTGGCCGCCGCGCGCCATCACCTCGCTCATGTTCGAGGCCGACTTTTCAAACCAAGAGTCGTAGGGCGCGAGAATGATGATCGGGGTCTTGTCGTCCACCAGGGCGATGGGGCCGTGCTTGAGCTCGCCGGCGGCATAGCCCTCGGCGTGGATATAGCTGATCTCCTTCAGCTTCAGAGCGCCTTCCAGGGCCAGGGCCGACATCGGGCCACGGCCCAGATAGAGCACGTCGCGGGCCTTGGCGATCTCGACGGCAATCTCCTTGATGGCGTCTTCCAGGCCGATGGCCTCGGCAATCAGGCGCGGGGCCTCCAGCATCACGCGGACCAGCCGTTGCTCCTCGGCGTCGTCGATCCGGCCGCGTGCCTTGGCCGCGCCGACGGCCAGCGCGATCATCACGCTGACCTGGGCGGTGAAGGCCTTGGTCGAGGCCACGCCGATCTCGACGCCGCAATGGATCGGCCAGACCACGTCGACCTCGCGGGCCATGGTCGATTCGACGGCGTTGACGACCACGGCGCTCTTCATGCCCTTGGCCTTGCAGTAGCGCAGGGCCGCCAGGGTGTCGGCGGTCTCGCCCGACTGCGACATGGCGATAACCAGCGAGCCCGGCCGCAGGGCCGGCTGGCGGTAACGGAACTCCGAGGCGATCTCGACATCGACGGGCAGGTCGGCCAACTGCTCGATCAGATACTTGCCGATGACGCCGGCGATATAGGAGGTGCCGCAGGCGACGATCTGGATGCGCTCCAGGGCCGCGAGGTCCAGGTCACCGGGGATGGCGGTGCGCGCGGTCAGGGCGTCGACATAGGCCGAGATGGTCCGCTGGCAGCCGTCGGGCTGGTCGTGGATCTCTTTCTCCATGAAGTGGCGGTAGTTGCCCTTTTCCATCAGCACGGCCGAGGGCGACACCACCTTGACCGGCCGGGTCACCGCTGCGCCCGAGGCGTCGAAGATGCGGGCGCTATCGTGGTCGAGGGCCACATAGTCGCCCTCCTCCAGATAGATCACCCGGTTGGTGAAGGGGCCCACGGCCAGGGCGTCGGAGCCCAGATACATCTCCCCCTGACCTTCGCCGACGACCAGCGGGCTGCCCCGGCGGGCCCCCAGGATCAGGTTGTCGGCGCCCTCGATCAGCACGGCCAGGGCATAGGCGCCGGTCAGGCGGTCGAGCGTGGCCTTGAAGGCGTCCAGCGGCGCCAGACCCGTCGCCAGCTCGGCGTCGATCAGCTGGGCGATGACCTCGGTGTCGGTGTCGCTCTCGAAGGTGCGGCCAGCGGCGGCCAGCTCGGCCTTCAGCTCGGCGAAGTTCTCGATGATGCCGTTGTGGACCAGGGTGACGCGGCCGGCGGTGTGGGGGTGGGCGTTCCTGACGTTAGGCGCACCGTGGGTGGCCCAGCGCACATGGCCGATGCCGTTCTGGGCCACCAGGGGGTGCTCGGCCAGCACGGCTTCCAGGTTCTTGATCTTGCCCTGGGCGCGGCGGCGCTCGACCTTGCCGTCCACCACGGCGGCGACGCCGGCCGAGTCATAGCCGCGATATTCCAGGCGCTTGAGGCTCTCGACCAGACGGTCGGCCACGGGCTGGGTTCCGACGATGCCGATGATGCCGCACATGAGCCATGATCCTTTGTAGAACGCGCCGACGGAGACTATTGCTGTCGACGCGGGATATCGTGAGGTCGGGCTTTAGCATTCGTGCGAACCACCCTCTCATAAATCTGCATTTCGGATCGTTTCGCGGTCCGGGCTACGAAACCGAGACCAGAAGACGACCATGAGCAAGCGCGCCTATTTCGGCACCGACGGCATCCGCGGCCAGGCCAACCAGCACCCGATGACCGCCGAGGTCGCCCTGCGGGTGGGCCTGGCGGCCGGAAAGCTGTTCCGTTCGCAGGATGACCGCCGCCATCTGGTGGTGATCGGCAAGGATACGCGCCTGTCGGGCTACATGATCGAGCCTGCCCTGGTCGCCGGGTTCGCCAGCGTGGGCATGGATGTGCGGCTGTTTGGGCCTCTGCCCACCCCGGCCGTGGCGATGATGACCCGCTCGATGCGCGCCGATCTGGGCGTGATGATCTCGGCCTCGCACAACGATTTCGCCGACAACGGCATCAAGCTGTTTGGCCCCGACGGCTACAAGCTGTCGGACGCCCAGGAGCTGAAGATCGAGGCCCTGATGGACGAGGGCCTGCAGGAAGGCCTGGCGCCGCCACGTGGCCTGGGACGCGTCAAGCGCATCGACGATGCCCAGGCGCGATATGTCGAGATCGTCAAGGCCACCTTCCCGCGCCACCTGTCGCTGTCGGGCCTGCGCATCGTGATCGATTGCGCCAATGGCGCGGCCTACAGGGTGGCACCCACCGCCCTCTATGAGCTCGGCGCCGAGATCATTACCGTCGGGGTCGATCCCGACGGCACCAACATCAATGCCGAATGCGGCTCGACCCATCCCGAGGCCATGGCCAAGCTGGTGCGCGAGTACCGGGCCGATATCGGCATTTCGCTGGACGGCGACGCCGACCGGCTGGTGATCTGCGACGAGACGGGCCTGGTGGTCGACGGAGACCAGATCATGGCCATCATCGCCGACGCCTATGCCAAGGCCGGCAAGCTGAAGGCCGGCGGCGTGGTCGCCACGGTGATGTCGAATCTGGGCCTTGAGCGCTTCCTGGCTGACAAGGGCCTGACCCTTGAGCGCACCAGCGTCGGCGACCGCTATGTGATGGCGCGGATGCGCGAAGGCGGCTTCAACCTGGGCGGCGAGCAGTCGGGGCACCTGATCCTGTCGGACTTCTCGACCACGGGCGATGGCCTGATCGCAGCGCTGCAGGTGCTGGCCGTGATGATCGAGACTGACCTGCCGATGAGCGCCCTGGCCCGCCAGTTCGAGCCGGTGCCGCAACTGCTGGAAAACGTGCGCTTCGCCGGCGGCAAGCCGCTGGAAGCGTCCAGCGTCAAGCAGGCCATCGCCGACGGCGAGGCCCAGCTGAACGGCTCGGGCCGTATCGTGGTGCGCCCCTCGGGCACCGAGCCCCTGATCCGGATCATGGCCGAGGGCGATGATCCGGCCCTGGTCAAGAAGGTGGTCCGGTCGATCGCCTCAGCCGTCAAGGCAGCCTGACGATAAGATCCATTGGGCACTTCCTCACGCCCCTGAAGCGTCATCCCGGGACTTGTTCCCGGGACCCATTTGTCCGCCGCACGCGCCGAGCAGAACGATATGGATCCGTGCCGCTGAACCATGGGCCCCGGGAACAAGTCTCGGGGTGACGAGCTATTTTTACAGCGGGCGTAACGAATCTCTCGTCAGAAGCGTTGGCCTGCAGCGAAGCAAAGGGGCTTGAGACCGCGCTGTTAGCGCGTCGCCTCGTGAACCTCTTCCTTGGTCTCCTGGCCGACCTTCTTGGCGCCGGCCTTGATGTCCGAGCCGGCGTCCTTGATCGCGGCGGTGGCGTCGCCGGCGGCTTCCTTCAGCTCCGCCCCGGCTTCCTTGGTGCTGTCCTTGAGGGCAGTCCCGGCTTCCTTGATGTCCGGATCGGTCGCGATGTCCTTGGCGGCGGCTTTCACGTCGCTGGCGGCCGCCTTGGCACCCTCCTTGATCTCGGTGGCGTGTTCGTTGGAGCAGGCGCCCAGCGAGAGGGCGGCGGCGCAGGCGGCGAAGATCAGGGGGGAACGCATGGTCGGGCTCCTGGGGTTGCGTGGGCCAGATAACGAACCCTCAAGGCCAAGGTTCCGACGGCGGCTTTCCCCCGAGGCTTCAGACGTCTAAACCGCGCTGATGCGCATCGCTTTTCTCGGCACTCCCGATTTCGCCGTCGCCTGCCTGGCCGAACTGGTCGCGGCCGGTCATGAGATCGTCTGTGTCTATTCCCAACCGCCGGCCCCGCGTGGACGTGGTCAGGATCTGAAGCCCTCGCCGGTCCACGCCTTCGCTGAAAGTATCGGTCTGCCCGTCCGCACGCCGGTGTCGATGAAGACGCCCGAGGAGATCGAGGCCTTCCAGGCGCTGGACCTCGACGCCGCCGTCGTGGTGGCCTTTGGCCAGATCCTGGTGCGCGCGGTGCTGGAGGCTCCTCGCGAGGGCTGTTTCAACCTGCATGCCAGCCTGTTGCCCCGCTGGCGTGGCGCCGCCCCGATCCAGCGGGCGATCATGGCCGGCGACCCTTTCACCGGCGTCCAGGTCATGCGGATGAGCGAGGGCCTCGACGAGGGGCCGATCCTGATGTCCGAGCAGGTGCGGATCGACACCTTTGAGACCGCCGGCAGCCTGCATGACAAGCTCGCCGCTGTCGGCGCGCGGATGTTGCCGGTGGCCCTGGGGGCCATCGAACGCGGTGGGGCGCGCGAAACACCGCAAAGCGAAGACGGCGTAACCTACGCCAAAAAGATCAAGTCGGCCGAGGCCCGTATCGACTGGAGCCGTCCGGCCGCAGAGGTCGACGCCCATATTCGTGGCCTGTCGCCGTTCCCCGGAGCCTGGTTCGAGGCTTCGTCCGAAAAGGGCCCGGTCCGGGTCAAGGCGTTGCTGTCGTGCGTCGAGGAGGCCGATGGCGCGCCGGGCGCAGTGCTGGACGACGCCTTATTGATCGCCTGCGGCGACGGCGCGGTGCGCCTGCTCAAGGCCCAGCGCGAGGGCAAGGGCGCGCAAGAGGCTGACGTCTTCGTGCGCGGCTTCCCGATCCCGGCCGGGACGATCCTGGCCTGATGCCCCGCTACCGCCTCCTCGTCGAGTATGACGGCCGGTCCTATTGCGGGTTCCAGGCCCAGGCGACGCTGCCGTCGGTGCAGGGTGCGATCGAGGCGGCGGTGAAGGCCTTTTGCGGGCAGGAGATCCGCATTGCGGCGGCCGGCCGCACCGACACCGGCGTCCATGCCACCGGGCAGGTCGTGCATGTGGATCTGGAGCGCGACTGGCCGGCCCGCACGGTGATGAACGCCCTCAACGCCCATCTGACCCGCGAGGCGGTCAGCATCCTGGCCTGCGAGGTCGCCGAGGGCGACTGGCATGCGCGGTTCTCGGCCAATGAGCGGCGCTATCTGTACCGCATTCTCAATCGCCCGGCCCCGCCGGCCCTGGACAAGGGCCGGGTCTGGCACGTCAAGAAGCCGCTCGACGCCGAGGCCATGAACGCCGCCGCCCGGCATCTGGTCGGGTTGCATGACTTCACGACCTTTCGCGACATGCACTGCCAGGCCAAGTCGCCGCTGAAGACGCTGGACGTGGCCCGCGTGCGGCGGGTGGGCGAAGAGGTCTGTCTGGATTTCGAGGCGCGCTCGTTCCTGCACCGACAGGTGCGGTCGATGACGGGCACCCTGGTCGAGGTCGGCATCGGCCGCTGGTCGCCCGACGACGTCCGGGCGGCGCTGGACGCCCGCGACCGCACGGCCTGCGGCCCGGTGGCACCGGCTGACGGGCTCTATCTGGTCGGAGTCGGCTACGGCGACTGACGGGCGTCGTCAGTCGCGTGCGGCTTCAGGCCAGGCTGGGATCCATCAGCTTGTGGGCGTGGATGATGAAGTAGCGGGCATGGGCGTTGTCGACCGTGGCCTGGGCCTTGGCCTTCCAGGCCTTGTGAGCGTCGGCGTAGCTGGCATAGGCGCCGACAAACTCGACGGCCGCCAGATCGCGGAACTCGATGTCGGAAACATCCTTCAGTTCGCCGCCGATCACGAGATGGAGAAGCTGCTTATCGGGCATGGGTGAGCACGTTCCTGCGAGGAATTTTGTTTATGGCAGGTCGATATGCCCGACCCGGTTAAGGATCAATGGCGCAAGTGTCGCATTGGCGCAAACCAGGCTGGGAACCAGCGGAATGGGCTGATTATAGCTGAAGCTGCGGCCCTTGTGGTCGGTCAGACAGGCGCCGGCCTCCGAACGGATCAGATCAGCAGCGGCCACGTCCCATTCGCTCTTGGGCGACAGGGCCACAGCTGCGTCGAAGGCCCCGGCGGCGACCAGGCAGACCCGATAGGCGATGGAGTTGCGGCTCTCGACCCGCATGGCCGGCCAGGGATTGGTCCAGGCCGGGTGCACGAACATCTTGGCGTCACCCAGCATGGCGGCGTCTTCCAGGTCCTCGGTGTCGCTGGGCGAGATGGCCGCACCGTTCAGGGTGGCCCCGCCACCGGCCAGGGCGGCATAGGTCTCGTTGAGGGCCGGGGCATGGACGACGCCGGCGATGGGCTGGCCGTTTTCGACCACGGCTACCGAAACGGCGAACCACGGCTTGTTCTTCATGAACGCCACGGTGCCGTCGATCGGGTCGACCACGAACTGGCGGGTCGTGGTCAGGCGGGCCGGATCATCGACCGTTTCCTCCGACAGCCAGCCATAGTCGGGCCGGGCGGCGCGCAGACGCTGCTTGAGCAGGGTGTCGACGGCCAGGTCGGCGTCGGTGACGGGCGAGCCGCCGTCCTTGGACCAGATCTTCAGGCCGCCGGCGCGGGCCTTCAGGGCCAGTTCGCCCGCCTCCCTGGCCGCATCGAGGATCAGGTCCAGGTCGGTCATTTGCCGGCGATCGCCAGACCATCGACCAGGATCGACGGCGCGTTGTTCGAGCCCCGGAACTCCAGGTCAGACCCCGGGATCAGCCGGGCATAGATGTCGATCAGGTTGCCGGCCACGGTGATTTCGGTGACGGGGCCGGTGACCTCGCCGTTCTCGAACCACAGACCCGAGCAGCCCACCGACCAGTCGCCGGTATTGCCGTTCAGCGAGGGGCCGAACATCGAGGTGACCAGCAGGCCGGTCTTGGCGTCGCTCATCAGGCCTGCCAGGTCGCGCTCGCCGGTCGACAGGGTCAGGTTGGCCGTCGAGACGCCCGAAGGGCCCGCCAGGCCGCGCGAGGCGTGGCCAGTGGTCTCCAGGCCCAATTGCTTGGCCGAGCTGGTGTTGAGCAGCCAGGTGGTCAGGACGCCGTCGTCGATCAGGGCGCGGCGCACGGTGTCGACGCCCTCGTCGTCGAAGGGGGCCGAGCCCAGGCCGCGTACCCGGTGCGGGTCCTCGATCAGGCTGACGCCCCGGGCGAACACGGCCTGACCCAGCTTGTCCTTCAGGAACGACGAGCCACGCGCGATGGACGGTCCCGAGATCGCACCCAGCAGCGGGCCGATCAGCGACATGGCCAGGCGATTCTCGAAGATCACCGGGGCGGTGGTCGAGGCGATCTTCCGGGCGTTCAGGCGGGCCACAGCCGAACGGCCGGCCTCTGCCCCGATGGCGTCGGCGCCCGGCAGGTCGGCGAAGTGGCGGGCCGAGCGGCCCTCACCGCCGCGCTCCATGCCCGCGCCCTCGCCGGCGATGGCCGAGCAGGACAGGGAATGGCCGGTGGCGGCGTGGGAACCCAGAAAGCCGTCGCTGGTGGCCAGACTCCAGCGCGCCGAGCTCCAGCTGGCCGAGCCGCCGTCGGAATTGGTGACCCCAGCCACGGCGCGGGCGGACTCTTCGGTGGCGCGGGCGCTGGCTTCCAGCGCCTCGGCGCTGGGCTCATAGGCGTCGATCAGGTCAAGGTCGGGGAAGGGGCCGCTGGCCAGCCGCTCGCGGGGTGCCAGGCTGGCATAGGGATCTTCGGGTGCCAGGCGGGCCATGGCCACGGCGCGCTCGATCAGGCGGGCGCGGGCAGGGCTGGAAATGTCGGAGCCCGACACGGTGGCGCTGCGCTGGCCGATAAAGACCCGCAGGCCCAGATCGCGGGCCTCCTCGCGCTCGACTTCTTCCAGCTCGCCCAGGCGCACGCTGACGGAGAGGGATTGCCGTTCGGCGAAAACAGCCTCGGCGGCGTCGGCCCCGGCCCGGAGTGCGGCCGAGACCACGTCGTTCAACAGATTATCGTCCATGGGGTCTTATGGACGAGGCCGACGGGGGCGGGCAAGCGCGGTAGAGCCTCCTCAGATCGTGCGGGGCCCACTGAGGTCCGGGATCGCCAGCAGCCCCGCCTCGCCGTCCTCGTCGCCCCAGGCCAGGACCTTGCCGTCGGGCGACACTGACAGGGCGCTGATCGGCGAGCCCTTCTCGGCCTTCAGGGTCTCGATGCGGCCGGTGCGCATGTGGGCGGCCCAGATCTTGCCGTTGTCCTGACCGGCCAGGGCGACCGGCAGGGTCTCGACGCCCGCCACCCGCACCACCATCGAATCGCGGGAGAAGCCGATTTCGGCGGCTTCCTTGCCCATCGGGCCGCTGGCTCCGGCGAACGGCCAGACCACCGCGCCATTGGCGCCGGCGGTGACCAGCAGATTGCCCTTGTCAAAGAAGGCCACGCTTTTGATCTTGGCGGGATAGCCGCCCATCCGCATGTCCTTGCCGTCGCTCAGGCGCCAGCCGTGCAGCTGGTTTTCCTGCATCGACGAAACCAGGAACTTGCCGTCCGGGCTGAAGGTGACGGCGATATGGCTGCCGGCCCATTTCAGCACCTGGGGCTTCTGCTCGGCGATCCTGGCCCACCATAGCTGCGCGCCACCATAGGCCGCCGTGGCCAGGCGCCGGCCCTTGGGATCGAAGGCCAGGCCCGACACGGTCTTTTCGTGGGCGAAGGCGCGGGCGAAGGCCGGATCGGCGGCGTCGCGCACATGGGCCTCTCGGCCGGCCGTAAAGGCGATCAGGCCCGAGGCGGGGCTGGCGGCCAGGTGCTCGATCCACTTGCCCCTGATCTCGGCCAGGACCGTGGCGACCACCTCGCCGTTCTCGATTCGGCTCCAGACCACGCGGCCATCGTCGCCGCCGGTGATCACACCGACGCCGGAGGGATGGATCACCGCGCTCAGCACCGCTGCGCCCATCTGCCCGCCATGAGCCTCGACGGTGACATAGTCATCGCCTGACTGCAGGCGGACCGTGCCGTCGCCCAGGGCAAAGACGGCCTGGCCCGAACGATCGAACAGGGCGGCGGTAACAAAGGCGTCGAACGAGAAAATCATCTGCGGCCCATACCAAGAGCGGACACGGGCGCCTAGCCGCAGGGCGCCGCGCCGACTGCGGCGCCCTGACAGGTGCGAACGATGTTCGGCCACTAAGAGTCAGAAAGGGGGTTGCCATTGCGCAGCGTCGTCGGGCTTTACTTCCACGCCCGTCTGCGCCAGACGTGCGTCGTAACGAAATCCAGGCACGCGACATACGCGGCCTTTGGGAGACAGTCAGGCTATGGCGGCTAAACTCTCCGGTGGTGGCGGTGGTCGCTACTCCCTGAATCAGAATTCCGACATCAACGTCACGCCGTTCGTGGACATTCTGCTCGTTCTGCTGATCATCTTCATGGTCGCCGTGCCGATGGCCACCGTGGCAATCAAGGTCGACCTGCCCCCGGCAGTGCCGAGCCTGGCGACTGAGAAGCCGAAAGAGCCGGTGTTCATCTCGATCCAGAAGTCGGGTGCCATCTTCATCGCTGAAAAGCAGACCAGCCTCGACAATCTCGAGATCGACCTGGACGCCAAGTTCAACGCGACCGGCCAAGCCGGCCCGAAGGACGATCAGCGCGTCATGATCCGCGCCGATGCTGACGTGCTGTACGCCGACTTCATGGGCGTGCTGAACCAACTGCAGACCGCTGGCTGGTTCAAGGTCGGCCTGATCAACGAAGACATCCACTAGGATCCTTCCCCGATCATCGAAAATCAGAGGCCGGACCCCGCGTCCGGCCTCTCTTTTTGCGCCCTACGCTTTACGGATGTAGTTTTCTATCTTTACAGGCGCAGGAATTTGCCCAGACTACGACTGTAACTTCAATGGCCAGATCGGCCAGGCGCGAGGAGACAGGCGATGGCGGCGAAACTTTCAGGCGGCGGGGGCGGCAAATATGCGCTGAACCAGAACGCCGACATCAACGTCACGCCGTTCGTGGACATCCTGCTGGTGCTGCTGATCATCTTCATGGTCGCCGTGCCGATGGCCACAGTGGCGATCAAGGTCGATCTGCCTCAGGCCAGCGACCGTAGGGCCGACCAGAAGGAGCCGGTCTTCATCTCGGTGCAGAAGTCGGGCGCGATCTTCATCGCTGACCGTCAGACCAGCATCGCGAACCTCGAGATCGATCTGGACGCCCGGTTCATGGCTGCCGGCCAGGCGGGACCCAAGGGCGACCAGCGCGTGATGATCCGCGCTGACGCCGACGTGCCCTATGCCGACTTCATGGGCGTGCTGAACCAGCTCCAGACCGCAGGCTGGTTCCGGGTGGGCCTGATCAGCGAGGAGATCCGGTAGAGGCGGAGACGGCCCCTCAGGCCGCCGTCGCCTCGAACCCGGCCTTCAGTTCGGCTTCGTCCAGGTCTCGGCCGATGAACACCATCCGGCTGTAGCGCTTGTCGCTGTCCAGCCAGGGGCGCTGGAAGTCGCCCTCGAGGATCATGTGGACGGCCTGGAACACCAGGCGGCGGTTCTCGCCCTGCACGTCGATGATGCCCTTGGCGCGCAGGATATCGGGGCCGCGACGGGCCAGCAGGTCGTTAAGCCAGGCGGTGATCTTCTGGCCGTCCACGGGCCGGTCCAGGGTCAGGGAGATCCCCTTGACGCCGTCGTCATGGATGGCGCTGGCATGCCCGTGGTCGTGAGCATGGTCATGGTGGTCGTGACCGCAATGCTCGTCATGAACATGGTCGTGCCCATGCCCATGGCCATGATCGTGATGATGATGGTCGTGACCGCAGTGCTCGTCGTGCACATGACCGGCTTCGCCATGCGCCGGGTTCAGGAAGGCCGGCTCCAGTTCGGTGATCCGTTCCAGGTCGAAGCTGTGCTTGCCGATGATGGCCGACAGCGGAACATTGCTGCGCTGGGCGCGATGGATCGGAGCCAGCGGGTTGATCCGGCGGATGCGAGCTTCGACGTGGCGCAGGTCGTCTTCCGACACCAGGTCGGTCTTGTTGAGCACGATCTGGTCGGCGAAGGCGATCTGTTCGACGGCTTCGCGGCTGTCGCCCAGACGCAGCAGGATGTGCTTGGCGTCCACCAGGGCGGTGACCGAGTCGAGATAGGTGCGGGCCTTGACGTCCTCGTCGACAAAGAAGGTCTGGGCCACAGGACCCGGATCGGCCAGGCCGGTGGTCTCGACGATGATGGCGTCAAAGCCGCCCTTGCGCTTCATCAGGCCCGACAGAACCCGGATCAGGTCGCCGCGCACCGTGCAGCAGACGCATCCGTTGTTCATCTCGAACACTTCCTCGTCGGCCCCGACCACCAGGTCGTTGTCGATGCCCACTTCACCGAACTCGTTGACGATCACGGCATAGCGCTTGCCGTGCGCCTCGGTGAGGATGCGGTTGAGCAGGGTGGTCTTTCCGGCGCCGAGATAGCCGGTCAGCACGGTGACGGGGATCTTGCCGGTGGAGGAAGCGGTCTGGGTCATGGCCGCTATTTAGGGGCTCACGAGCTCCGGCGGAAGCTCCCGCATTCAGGACTTGAAGAAGGCTACCGCGATACCGACCAGGATCAGGGCCGCGCCCAGGATGGTTTCCTCGTAACGCTCGACCCAGTGCAGGCCCAGGCGCTTGAAGCCGGCCAGGCTGAGGCCGGTGAAAATCAGCATGCCGGCCGCGGTGGCGACCATCAGGACCACGCTCAGGGCCACGAAGGCCTGCCAGCCGTGCTCCATGCCGGCCAGGTAGTAGGGCAGGAAGGCCTCGCACGGTGACAGGGTCAGCAGGGTGACCAGGGCGGCTATGGCGGCCCTGTCGGAGGCGTAGACGCGTCGGCCTGCGTCAGGGATCGCATGGCTGTGGCGGCCGCGCAGCACATAGAAGAGTCCGACCGCCACCATCAGCCCGCCGACGATCCAGTGAAAGACGTGGCCCAGGCTGGGCTGCAGGGCCAGGCCGGCCATCACCAGCGCCAGGCCCAGGGCGATGGTCAGGCCCACATGGCCCAGTCCAGCCAGCAAGGTGACACCCAGAGTGCGGCCCGTGGACCACTTCTGCGCACGTCCCACCAGCACGAACGGCAGCCAGTGCGTGGGCAGGGCCGCATGCAGGAAGGCCACGGCGAAACCGGTGGCGGCGATAGAGGCGAAGAAGGTCCAGGTCACGGAAGTGGCTATATACTGTTACATTGTAACGTTCCAGCCTGAATCGCCTTGCCCCTGAATTGACGGGCCCCGTGAAACGCTGTGACGACGTATCGGCGTTTCAAGCGTGGGAATCTGTGTCGCATCCCCTGGAGCCCGTTGACTCGGGGTCGGTCGGCTGTATAAGTCCGCCCCCTCGCCCGCCGGGTTTCCTTGCGGGCGTTCCCTATTTTGCGAACGCACGTTTCTTAAGGCGCTAACCTATGTACGCGGTGATCAAAACCGGCGGCAAGCAGTACCGGGTCCAAGCCGGCGATCTGCTGGTTGTCGAAAAGCTCGACGGTGAACCGGGCTCGGAAGTCGCTTTCGGCGAAGTCCTGATGCTTGGCGAAGGCGAGGCCGTGACGGTCGGCGCCCCCACGGTGGACGGCGCTGTCGTCTCCGGAACCCTGATCGAAACCCGCAAGGGTGAGAAGGTGAAGATCTTCAAGAAGATCCGCCGTCAGGGCTATCGCCGCACACGCGGCCACCGCCAGACCGAAACGGTCGTGCGCGTGACCTCGGTGTCGGGCGCTGGTTCGGAAACCAAGTGGGACGGCGTCATCGACCTGACCCCCAAGGTCATCCTGAACGCCCGCGCTCGTGGCCTCGGCGACGCCGCTGTGCCCTTCACGATCCCGGTCGCCCAGTCGGCCGCTCCGGTCGCTGAAGCCGCCCCGAAAAAGAAGGCCGCGCCGAAGAAGGCTGCAGCCGCCCCGGAAGACGGCGAAGCCTAAGCGGCTGCGCCTCTAGAGATTAGGAGAGCAAGATGGCTCACAAGAAATCAGGCGGCTCGTCCAGCAACGGTCGCGACTCCGACGGCCGCCGCCTTGGCGTGAAGAAGTTCGGCGGCGAGAAGGTTCTCGCTGGCAACATCATCATCCGTCAGCGCGGCACGAAGTTCTGGCCGGGCGCGGGCGTCGGCATCGGCAAGGACCACACCCTCTTCGCACTCGTCGAAGGCGCGGTGAAGTTCGTGACCAAGAAGCATGACCGCACCTACGTAACGGTTGCGCCGACCGCGCAGCCCGCCGAGTAGCAGGCACTCGATTTTCGGGTCGCGCTTCTCGGTTGAGAAGGCGATCTGGACAGACGAACCCAAGCGGGGAGTCCGGAACGCCGGGCTCCCCGCTTTTGTTTTGTCCAACGCCGCCCTGAAGCAGGATCGCCATGGCGGCGTCACGGTCTCCGTCCAAGAGGGATCGAGACATACGGGAGGCGCGTGATGTGCGTCATCGAGACCTGTCCCACGATCGAGACGCGGCGGATCACGCTGCGCGCTCCGGCCATGGCCGACGCGCCGCGCCTGGCGGCCCTGGGCGGCGAGCGCGACGTGTCGCGCATGACCACCCGCATGCCCTGGCCCTATGGCCGCCGCGACGCGGAAGACTTCGTGGCCCGTTGCCAGCTTCAGGATCGCCGTCGCGACAACACCTTCGCCGTTGAGCTGGATGATGAGGGCGTCATCGGCGTGCTGGGTCTGTTCACGCCGCCAGGTGGCCATCTGGAGATTGGCTACTGGATCGGCAAGCCCTATTGGGGCCGTGGCCTGGCGACGGAAGCCGCTCAGGGTGCCCTGGACTGGGCGCGGCGGGTCTGGCGCAAGAAGCTGGTTGTGGCCGGTCACTTCGCCGACAACCCCGCCTCCGCCCAGGTGCTGATCAAGGCGGGCTTTCTCTATACCGGTGTCGTCGAGATGAAGCCGTCGGTCGCGCGCGGCCAGCCTGCGGCGACGCGCATGATGGTCTGGCTGGCCTGATGGTCGCCTGACGGTTCACTCAGGGGGAGGGTTCTCGCACAGGGTAGGGCGAAAAACGTCTGTCGTCCTGGGCCTTGTGCCCAGGATCCATGGTGTCAGGGACAGCTGAGCTGGGCCTGAGCCCTGGGCTCTTCCGCTGCAGAACACCTGAGTTTCACAGCCTGCCGCCGGCTATGGGTCCTGGGCACAGGGGCCAGGAAGACCGGTTTCACGAACCGGCTCGGGAGCCGTGAGCTCCCACACATAGTGTTCTGCGGCCCGGCCCTAGGCTGCGCGGTGCGTCTGGATCACTTTTTGCTGGCCTTCGCGGAAGCGTTTCTCGGCCGTCAGGATCCGGTCGCACAGGGCGTCCAGGTCCGATAGCAGCGAATAGGTGGCGTAGATGGGGATCTCCATCAGGGCCACCTGGGCGCGCGGCATGAACTCGGTGTACTTCTTCCAGGCGCTGTGGGCGTCACGGGCGCTCATGGCGCGCTGGCTCAGCGGGTTCCACAGGTCCAGCTCCATCAGCTCGTCGCGGCACTGTTTCATGACGGGCAGGGCGATGTAGAGGAACAGGAAGGTCGGGGTGGCGGCCCGGCTGAATTGCGGCTGAACCTGCATGTGCCAGATGCGGAAGGCCTCGAAGAAGCCGGCCTTGCGCGCCGGATCGGGCGGCAGCCAGGTGGCCTCCTGATTGATCAGTTCGTTGGCTCCAGCCGCCCGCTTGACCAGTTCGTCGGCCGTCTTGCCGCCGGTCATGGTCTTGGAGAGGGCCGCGACCGGGATGTTCAGGCGCTTGGCGACATCGCTATAGGCCACCTGCTGGCCGCCCATGGGCGTCCACTGGCCAAACGACGCGGCCTTGGGATTGCTGGCGCGCTTCATCGCCGCAGCCTGGTGCAGCAGAAGCTGCTCTTCGCGTTGTTTCTCGGCCTGGATACGGTCGAACTCGGCCTCGTGGACCGCCTGCTCGGCGGGAGTCATCCAGCGCGCGCGACCGGGGCCATAGGTGCGTTCGGTGCGATTGGTCAGGACCAGTACGTGCTCGGCGGTCGGTCTGGTGCCGATATCGCCCAGGAACGCCCGGAAATCGCGCCAGGTGCCGGTGACCCCGGTCCCCCGGCTCATCAGGATATTGCGGTGGATCGAGGCTTCGCCGGCGTATTTGCGACACAGGTCCTGGAGCGACAGGTCCCGCAGGTCCCGTGCGATTTCCGCTCCTTCCTCCCGTGTCGTCGTCAACGTCCGTCTCCCTTGCCGTCGGTCAAAAACGACGGTTTCAAAGCAAGACTCTTTGTTGCACGGTCAGCTTTAACATTTCGTCACGCCCGGGAACGGCGTTAGGCTGAAGCGGCTATGCTCCGTCCAGCGCCATTTCGGCTCGACGTGGCAAGCACCTTGAGACAAAAGACGTCCATGAAATTTCTGGACCAGTGCAAAATCTATATCCGCTCCGGCAACGGCGGCGGCGGCGCGGTCTCGTTCCGACGCGAAAAGTACATTGAATACGGCGGCCCTGACGGTGGCGACGGCGGCCGTGGCGGCGATATCTGGATCGAGGCCGTGGACGGCCTCAACACCCTGATCGACTACCGCTATCAACAGCACTTCAAGGCCGAGACCGGGATCCATGGCATGGGCCGTGGCCGCCATGGCGCAGCCGGTGCCGATATTACCCTCAAGGTTCCCGTCGGCACCCAGGTGCTGGAAGAGGACAAGGAAACCCTGATCGCCGACCTCGACACGCCCGGCATGGTCGTGCGCCTGTGCAAGGGCGGCAATGGCGGCTGGGGCAACCTGCACTTCAAGGGGCCGGTCAACCAGGCGCCCAAATACGCCAATCCCGGCCAGGAGGGCGAGGATCGCTGGATCTGGCTGCGGCTGAAGCTGATCGCCGATGTGGGTCTGGTGGGCCTGCCCAATGCGGGCAAGTCGACCTTCCTGGCGGCCGCCACGGCCGCCAAGCCCAAGATCGCCGACTATCCCTTCACCACCCTGACGCCCAATCTCGGCGTGGTCGATCTGTCGACCAGCGAGCGGTTTGTGCTGGCTGACATTCCCGGCCTGATCGAGGGGGCGTCAGAAGGCGCCGGCCTTGGCACGCGCTTCCTGGGTCATGTCGAGCGCTCGGCGGTGCTGATCCATCTGGTCGACGCCACGCAGGACGATGTCGCCGGTGCCTGGACCACGATCCGCGGCGAGCTGGAAGCCTATGGCGATGAGCTGGGCGACAAGTCCGAGCTCCTGGCCCTGAACAAGGTGGACGCTCTCGACGAGGAGACCATCGCCGAGAAGATGGCCGAGCTTGAGGCGGTGGCCGGCGTCAGGCCGCGTCTGGTGTCGGGCGTCTCGGGCAGGGGCGTCAAGGAACTGCTGCGCGCCGCCTATCGCCAGGTCCGCGTGCGCCGCGGCGACGAGATCGAGGAAATCGACGAAGAAGAAGATCATGTTCCGGAGACCCCGGGGGGCTGGACCCCGTGAGTCTCCCCCCCGCGACCTGGGGAGGCCCCCTGGGCGTCGCCAGGCGGATCGTCTTCAAGGTCGGCTCCGCCCTGCTGGTCGACGCGCAGACCGGCGCAGCCGACCATGCCTGGCTCAAGGCCTTTTGCGACGATGCCGCCGCCCTGCGCGCGCGGGGCCAGCAGGTGGTGGTGGTGTCCTCCGGCGCGGTGGCCCTGGGGCGCCGGCGCCTGGGCCTGACGGGGCGCAAGTCCCTGACCCTGCCCGAGAAGCAGGCCGCCGCTGCGGCGGGCCAGTCACTGCTGATGCGGGCCTGGGAAGAGGCTTTCGAGCCGCACGGGATCGCCGTCGCCCAGATCCTGATGACCCGCGACGACACCGAGACCCGCCGCCGCTGGCTCAATGCCCGCGCCACGGTCGAGACCCTGCTGTCGCTGGGCGTCGTGCCTGTGGTCAATGAGAACGACACGGTCGTTACCGAGGAAATCCGCTACGGCGACAATGACCGTCTGGCCGCACGCGTAGCGCAACTGGCCGGGGCCGATCTGCTGGTGCTGCTGTCCGATATCGACGGGCTCTACACCGCCGATCCGCGTCGCGATCCCGCAGCCGCGCATTTGCCGCTGATCAGCGAGATCACTCCGCAGATCGAGGCTATGGCCGGGGGCGCCAATGCGATCTCGGGCGTGGGGACCGGCGGCATGGCCACCAAGATCGCCGCCGCCCGCATCGCCCGCGCGGCCGGCTGCGCCACCCTGATCACCCTGGGCTCACGCTCCCATCCGCTCAAGGCCATCGCAGAGGGTGCCAAGGCGACCCTGTTCGAGGCCGGAGCCAGTCCCGCCGCCGCCTACAAGGCCTGGATCGCCGGGTCGCTGGCCCCGCAGGGCTGGGTGTCGGTCGACGCCGGCGCGGCGGCAGCCCTGGCCAAGGGCAAGAGCCTGCTGGCCGCCGGCGTCCGCGCCATCGAGGGCCCCTTCGATAAGGGCGATGCCGTGCGGGTGCGTGACGAGACCGGTCGGGAGGTGGCCCGTGGTCTGGTGCGCTATGACAGCGCCGACGCCCACCGCATCGCCGGTCTGCGCTCCGACGCCATTGAAGCTGAACTGGGCTATTCCGAGGGTCCGATGATCCACGCCGACGATTTGGCCGTGGCGGAGCCCCTGGCGTGAGCCTGCTGGCGGTTCTCGCCCGGACGCCCGAGTGGCGCGATGTGGACCGGGCGACCTTTCGCGACCAGATCATGCCGACCAACCAGCCTGCCATCCTGCGTGGCCTGGTCGGCGACTGGCCGGCGGTGGCCGCCGGTCGGGCCTCCGACGAGGTCATGGCCGACTATCTGATGAACCTGGACGTCGGCCGGCCGGTGACCGCCTTGTTTGGCGGCCCGGAGATCGGTGGCCGGTTCTTCTATACCGACGACATGGCCGGCGTGAACTTTCAACGGCGCACCGTGCCGTTGGGCGAGGCGTTGAGCGCGCTGTTGACCCTGCGAGACGCCGCCGAGCCGCCGGCGATCGCGGTGCAATCGACGCCGACCCAAAGCGCGCTGCCCGGCTTTGCCACAGCCAACGCCCAGCCGCTGCTCGACGCCACAGTCGGCCCCCGGATCTGGATCGGCAACGCCATCACCACCGCCACCCATTTCGACATGAACTACAACATCGCCTGCGCGGTGACGGGCCGGCGGCGCTTCACCCTGTTCCCCCCCGACCAGCTGAAGAACCTGTATCTGGGTCCGCTGGAGTTCACCCCCGCCGGGCCGCCGGTCAGCCTGGTGGATATCGCCAAGCCCGATCTTGAGCGCTTTCCGCGCTTCGAGCAGGCCTGGGCCACGGCCCAGGTCGCCGAACTGGAACCGGGCGATGCGATCTACATCCCCTATTTCTGGTTCCACAATGTCGAGTCGCTCGACCCGTTCACGGTGCTGGTGAACTACTGGTGGGAAGAGCCCCGCAAGACCCTGGGCAGGCCCCTGGAGGCCCTGCTGCATGCGATAGCCTCGATCCGAGAGCTGTCGCCGGCCGAGCGCGAGATCTGGCGCGGGGCATTCGATCACTTCGTGTTCCAGCAGAACGGCGACCCCGCCGCCCACATCCCGCCGGAGGTTCGCGGCTCGCTGGGCGCGATGACGCCCCAGCACATTGCCCGTATCCGCAAGATCCTGGTCGGCGCCCTGACCAAGGCCTGACCTGGCCGCCGCTGCGGCTTTCGTGCGCAAAACGGAAATGGTGATTCCGTCCGGGGGCGTGACGCACTAGGTTCCGGCCCGTTCGCAGGAGTTCTCATGGCCTATCGTTCATTACGCGAGTTCATCGACGTCCTGGAGGCCAAGGGCGAACTGGTGCGGGTCAAGGAGCCGGTTTCCAGCGTTCTGGAGATGACCGAGATCCAGACCCGCCTGCTGGCCACCGGCGGCCCTGCGGTGCTGTTCGAGCATGTGCTGCTGCCCGACGGCAGCCGCTCATCCATGCCGGCCCTGGCCAACCTGTTCGGCACGGTCAAGCGCGTGGCCATGGGCGTCACCCTGGGCGGCGAACCGCGCGAGACGGCGGCCGAACTGCGTGAAGTGGGCGAGCTCCTGGCCTTCCTGCGCCAGCCCCAGCCCCCCAAGGGGCTGAAGGACGTCATCGACATGCTGCCCCTGGCCAAGACGGTCATGGCCATGCGGCCGGGTACAGTGAAGAAGGCCCCCGTGCAGGAGATCGTCCTGACCGGCGACGACATCGACCTGTCCAAACTGCCCGTTCAGACCTGCTGGCCCGGCGAGCCGGCCCCGCTGATTACCTGGCCGCTGGTGGTGACCAAGGGGCCGGGCAAGGATCGCGAGGACGATTTCAACCTGGGCATCTACCGCATGCAGGTGCTGGGCAAGGACCGCTGCATCATGCGCTGGCTGGCCCATCGCGGCGGGGCCCAGCACTATGCCCGCCACAAGAAGTCGGGAACCCGCGAGCCGCTTCCCGCCTGCGCCGTGCTGGGCGCTGACCCCGGCACCATCCTGGCCGCCGTGACCCCAGTGCCCGACACGCTTTCCGAGTACCAGTTCGCCGGCCTGCTGCGCGGGGCCAAGGTCGATCTGGTGCCGGCCAAGACCGTGCCGCTGATGGTCCCGGCCCACGCCGAGATCGTCATCGAGGGCTATGTCCTGCTCGACGAGTATGCCGACGAGGGTCCCTACGGCGACCACACCGGCTACTACAACAGCGTCGAGAAGTTCCCGGTCTTCCAGGTGACGGCCATCACCATGCGCAAGGACCCCATCTATCTGACCACCTTCACCGGCCGGCCGCCGGATGAGCCCGCGGTGCTGGGCGAGGCCCTGAACGAGGTGTTCGTGCCGCTGATCCGTCAGCAGTTTCCCGAGATCGTCGACTTCTGGCTGCCGCCCGAGGGCTGCAGCTATCGCATCGCTGTGGTCTCGATGAAGAAGGCCTATCCGGGCCACGCCAAGCGCGTGATGCTGGGAGTCTGGAGCTATCTGCGCCAGTTCATGTACACCAAGTGGGTGATCGTCGTGGACCACGACATCAATGCCCGCGACTGGAAGGACGTGATGTGGGCCATCTCCACCAAGATGGACCCTGCGCGGGACATCACGGTGATTGAGCACACCCCCATCGACTATCTCGACTTCGCCAGCCCCGAGAGCGGCCTGGGCTCCAAGATCGGCCTGGACGCCACCGACAAGTGGCCGCCGGAGACCAAGCGCGAATGGGGCGAGGAGATCCGCATGGATCAGGCTGTCGTGGACAAGGTCAGCGACATGTGGGGCAGGCTCGGTCTGCCGGGGGACGGCAAGCCGATCTGGAAGGCCAAATGACGGCCATCCCGGCCTGGCCTGCGCCGGGCCGGGGGTAGTTGCCGTGCGCCCAGCGACCTTCGGGTCGAACCTCGCTTAACCATAGTGAGAGTCAGTTGCAAACTCAGCAGGATGTGCTTAGATGCGAATGACACTCATTCGGCGGGGCGCGTTTTCGTGTACGTCTGCAATTGTAACGGTATCCGCGAGCGCGAAGTGCGCGCCGCCATCGACGCGGGCGCCAGCCGTCCGGCCGAGATCTTTCGCCACAAGGGCTGTCAGGCCCAGTGCGCCAAGTGCGTGTGCGAGATGCGCCAGATGATCGACGACAGCCGCCAGGCCCTGGCTTACGCCGCCGAATAGGCCGCTTTTCGGGTGAAATCCTGAGAACGATTTGCGCTTGCGGCGATATCCGTGAAAGCGCGAAACACTTGCAGACATAGCAGTTGAAGCCGACTGCGCCTTGCCTCACGGTCCCCCCGACTCAATCTTCAAGGAGGCGCGCCATGCAAGGCGATCCTGGCATTATCCGCCTGCTCAATGCGGTGCTCACCAATGAGCTGACCGCTGTGAACCAGTATTTCCTGCACGCGCGGATGTACGACAACTGGGGCTTCAAGCGCCTGGGCAAGATCACCTACGACGAGTCGATCGGCGAGATGAAGCACGCCGACAAGCTGATCAACCGCATCCTGTTCCTGGAAGGCCTGCCCAACCTGCAGGACCTGCACAAGCTGAAGATCGGCGAGACCGTGCCCGAGTGCCTGGGCAGCGACCTGAATGTCGAGCTGGGCGGCCGCGAGACCCTGATTCCGGGCATCATCCAGTGCGAACAGGCCCGCGACTATGTCAGCCGCGAGCTGCTGCGCGAGATCCTCAGCGACACCGAGGAGCACATCGACTTCCTCGAAATGCAACTGGGCCTGGTCAAGGCGCTGGGCGAGCAGAACTACCTGCAGAGCGCCATGGGCGAACTGCCGGCCGGCGGCTGAGCCTTCAGGCGGCGGCCCTTGAGGGGGCCGCCGGCGTCAGGTTGAACTGACCGACCAGGTCGGCGAGGCGCGCCGCCTCACTTTTCAGCGAATGGGCTGCCGCCGTGGTTTCCTCGACCATGGCGGCGTTTTGCTGGGTCATCTGATCCATCTGGTTGACGGCGGTGTTGACCTCATTGAGACCCGTCGACTGCTCCTGGGCAGAGGCGGAGATATCCGACACCAGGGCGGCGATCTGGTTGACCCGCTCAAGGATGCTGGCCAGCGCCGTGCCGGTCTGGCCCACCAGGCCCACGCCCTCGCTGACCTTGCCCGAGGCGGCACTGATCAGGATCTTGATTTCCTTGGCAGCGTCGGCCGAGCGCTGGGCCAGGGCTCGCACTTCCTGGGCGACGACGGCGAAGCCGCGACCGGCCTCACCCGCGCGGGCCGCTTCAACGCCGGCGTTCAGGGCCAGAAGGTTGGTCTGGAAGGCGATCTCGTCGATCACCCCGATGATCTGGCCGATCTGGGCCGAGGAGGTCTCGATCTCGCCCACGGCGCGTACGGCAGCGCCGACGGCGTTCTCGGTGGTCTGCGCCTGGCGACGGGTCTCGACCACGATCTCATTGGCCTTGCGCGCGCCCTCGGCGGTCTGCCGCACGGTGCTGGTGATCTGATCCAGGGCGGCGGCGGTTTCTTCCAGGCTGGCGGCCTGCTGCTCGGTGCGACGCGACAGGTCGTCGGCGGCCTGGGCGATCTGTACGGCCCCGGACCCGACCCCGCTCGACGATTGGTCGATCAGGCCCAGCGTGCGGGTCAGCTTCTCGGCGGCGCTGTTGAAATCGCCGCGCAGGCGCTCGTATTCCGGCGCGAAGGCGACCCCCAGGCGGAAGGCGACGTCGCCGGCCGACAGGCGGTCCAGTCCCTGGGCCAGCCCCTTCATGGCGTGATCGCGTTTCTGTTCCTCTGCGCGTTGGCTGGCGTCGTTGGCCTGTCGCGCCGACTCGGCCTGACGTCGCGCCTCGTCCTGTTCCTGGCGCAGCTCGCGGCGTTCAAGAACGCCCTCGCGGAACACCGCCACCGACTTGGCCATGTCGCCAAGTTCGTCGTGACGACCCGCAAAGGGCACAGGGCGTTCGTAGTGGCCGCCCGCCAGCTCGCCCATATAGGCGGTGATCGCCTGGACGGGGCGCACCACGGCGCGACGGATCATGAAGATGCCCGCAGCAATGGCCGCGCCCAGCAGGGCGCAGACGATCGCCATCAGGGTCAGTTGCTTGACCTGCTCGGCCTGGGCCTTGGCCTCGACCCTGGCGCTGTCGGCGGCGATCAGGGGAACGACCTGCTCGACGGCAGCGCGGTGGGCCTCGAACGCCTTGGTCAGGCGGACCTCCTGGGCCTGCGCCCCGGCGACGTCGCCTGAGGCCATGGCCTTGAGCATGTCTTCGGCCGCCGACCAGACAATCTGCGCCTGGGCGTCGGATTCGCCCATCAGCACCGACTTGACCGCCGGGTCAAAATCGATTGCGCGCCAGTACACAAGACGCGCGTCATACTCGGCGCGATGTTTGGCCAGTTCGGATTTCGCCTCTTCGAGATCTGCGGCCGGGCCGGCTGCAAAGGTCAGCTTGGCGTCGAGAAAGCCGTCGATGACATAGAGGGGCGGGGGCAGGATGTCCGCCGTCAGGTCCTTGCCGGCGACGATCTGCTTGTACAGCGGCCCGCCGACCCGCACAGTCTGGATGGCGTACCACGACACGGCGGCCAGCAGGAGCAATCCCCCAGCCAGGATCGCGCCGAAAAGATTCATAGCCCCAGATAAACGCAGCCGCACGATAGCCCCCCAACTATAAGGGGCCTAGAAAAGCGCCCAAGACATCAACGACACCTTAAAGCGCCAGGCAAATCTGCCCAAAATGAGTAAGCGTGCCGCTTGTGATTTCCATTCTAAACAACGACTTATAGATGCATGCGACGTAAGAAAACACCGTTCATTGCACGCCATCACATGAGCCTGGGCGCAGACTACGCGTTGCGGCTGATCAGAATCTTCACGGATCTCTTCGATGGCGATCTGGGCCTGGCGATGGTCTTCATCGCTGCGGCGCAGGCTGGAACCCAACACCTTCGCCAGGAACAGAACTATCCCGACATCGCGGCGGGTGACTTTTTTCCTGACCATCTGCGCCGCCCGGTCAGCGTTTCAGCCCTTGCGCGGTCGCTGGGATTGCCTGTCGAGACCACCCGTCGACACGTGCTCAAGCTGGCAGCAAACGGCTATGCGCTCCGCACCGACAACGGCGGCGTGCTCATCACCTCGGTGATCCTGGCGCGTGAGGAAATCCGACAGACCGCCAGCCTGAACGCCGCCAATATGGCGCAGCTCATCGATGGCCTGCAGCGAACGCCGGGCGATCGATAGTCAGAGGTTTCGGGCCATGAAGACGCGCTGGCTCTCATCGAGCCCGCGCTTGAGGTGCTCGGCCCTGATCGCCAGCAACCCAGGACTCAATGCGGTGTCGGCCAGATCGATGAAGCCCAGGCGACGGTACCAGGGGGCATTCCACGGCACCTCCCGGAAGGTAGACAGGGTCAGCCGCGCCAGACCTTCCGCCCTTGCCCGCTGCGTAATGGCCTCCAGCAGGGCCGCGCCGATCCGTCTTCGCGCGAACCGGGGCAGGACATCGATCTGTTCGACATAAAGACTGTCCTCGACGGGCCGCACCATAACGAAGCCGGCAAGGGCTTCGTCCGCCGTGGCGACAAACAGGCCGCCGGCCTGGAGGCGCGCAGACAGAACGACAGCCAGGGTCGGCTCGTCAGCCGCCAACGCGTCCATCATCCCGATGAAACGTTGGGCCGAGGCGCGCTCAAGGTCTTGAATCTGCTCGATCTCAGACGAGCGGGCGAGGCGTATCAAGCAAGTCATACCTCATGCTGCCCTAGGCTATGGCGAGGCGCCAGTGTCGCGGATGGAAGGCCGCGTGCCGTTTTGCCGGCGCTTTCCCGCAGCGGCCAGGCTGGCGTGGTCAGCCGTTTGGACGCATCATGCGTGACGGCGGTCGAGGTGGAACCCGAAGCCTGCCCGAGGGTTAGGCACGCACGTTAACGAGGAGTCCGGCATGAACATCCTGAACGGCGCATCGCACAGGAAAAGCTCCCGCGCGGGTCGTGAGGCTTTCGAAGCCGACAGGCACGCAGAAAACCACCCCGCCGCGCAGATCGCCCTGGGCGCCCTGCTGGCGGGCGGCGCGATCCTGGCGGCCATGGCCATGGGGCGTCGCCACGAAGCTGTTCTGGATGACGAGATGTATGCGGTCGAGTTCGCCGAGATGCACGAACCGGTCGCCCATCAGCCCAAGCCGCTGACCAGCCTGATCCTGCCGCCCCTATTCATCGCCATGACCCTGTCTGGCCTGCGCACCTGGAACGCCCCGGCCAGTCCGGCGCGTACGCGGGCCCTGACCCTGTGGAGCCTGACCCAGGGCTTCAACGCCCTGTGGCTGGGTCTGGGTGCCAAGCGGCTGGGCGGTCAGGCTGCGGCCGCGACGGCCTCGCTGGCCGCCTCAACCGCCTATGCCATCGAAGCCGGCAAGGTCGGCGGCGGTACCGCGCCGGACCTGGGCTGGCTGGGGGTGGCCAATGCCTTGACGGCGCAACTGTGGCGACGTCCCACGGGGCCGACCCTGCACTGATCTGCGGTCGGTGGCGGCTATCGCAGCTTGCCCGCGAGGGCTGCGAGCCGGTCCAGTCCCGCCAGCAGATGTGCAACATCCTGTGAATCGGCGTGTGCCCGTATCAGTCGAAGGGCGGCGACATGAACGTCGATTGTGGACTGCTCCCAGGCCTGGGCGGCCACCAGGGCTCTCACGGTCTGGCATAGCGCGCGGGCCGCGTGGGTGACCGCGTGCAGGCCGAACATGCCGGCAAGGCTGGCTATGCTGTCGGCCAGGCGCGCAATTTCGTCACGAGGCGCTGTATCTGCGGCTGCGGCGAGATCAGCGATGGCCTTGTCGATCAGCGCCAGCGCCTGTTCGCGATAGGCCTCGATATTGGCCTCCGCTGCCGCGAGGGCCTGGGCTGGATCGATCCCGCCCGGACGACCCATGAACTGGGACAGGCGGCTGGCCGAGCTCATTGCAACAGGGCCATGGCTGCTTCACGAAGCGCGTCGCGGTGGTCTGGCTGGCTCGTGGTCTCCATCTGTGAGCCGGAGCTCCAGAGAATGCGCTCCAGCAAGGTTGCGGGCGAGAACGGCTTGGCGACGACATAGTCGGCACCGACCTCGCGGGCCCTCTTGATCAGGTCCAGCGGCGTGTGCCCGGTCATCACGATGACCACCCGATGGGGCGCGCCAGGCTCCTGCCGTTGCCGCAGCTCGCGGATCAGGGTGAGGCCATCATTGGCGGCCGGAAAGGGATCCACCAGAACAAGGTCAGTCTCGTGATCCCGGGCGAAGGTCTGGCCTTCGGAGAGGCGACTACAGCGATGGAAGGTTCGAAAGCCGAACCCGGAAAGCATCTGTGTGGCGATGTCCATGAAGCCGTGGTTCTCATCGACGATGAGAACGCTGGCGTCATTGAAGTTGAAGGACGGAGCCGCCTCGGTCGACACGTCCGGCATGCTGAGCGCCTCTTTCGGTTGAACGTCGATATTCGACGATCCCATGAGCGCAATAAGGCAAGTTTAACGATAGTTTTCGCAAGGCGGTATCGTGTGGGGCGTATTGTCGCAGAACGACGGTTTCTGGCTCATGGGATCCGCAAGAGGCGATCCAGGCTGAAGCGGCCGCCACCCTTGGCGAGGATCAGCAGAAGCAGTCCGGCCCAGGACAGATGCGTGCTCCAGGCGTCGGGATAGACGAAGATCTCGATCACCAGGGTCATGCCCAGAAAGGCCAGGGCAGACAGCCGCGTGAACAGGCCCAGCACCAGCAGGATCGAGAACAGGTGCTCGCCATAGGTGGCCAGATGGGCGGCGATGTCCGACGGGATCAGGGGCAGGGCATATTCGTCGGCGAACAGCGAATAGGTCCCGTCGGTGATGTGCAGCAGGCCATCGACCTTGGTGCGGCCTGACAGAAAGAACACGCCGGCCACGCCCAGCCGGGCGACCAGGCTCAGGACATCGTCGGTGAGCACCTTGCCGGCGATCCGGGCCAGGGGGTCGAAAGGCTTGAGGAGAGCGTGGGTCATGATGGGGTTCCGGTGTCGAGGCCGCTGAAGACGCCGTCGGCGATCAGGGCGGCGAAAAGGGTTTGAAGGTCTGTCTCTGGATCGGCCTCTGCCGCCCGGCCGATGGCCTCGGCAAGCGGCAGGCCCTGGTTGCAGGCCGCGAGAAAGGCGCAGTCGGCGGGGCCGATCACGCGGTAGGTCACGGACGCTCCGCACCGGCTGATCAGCAGGCCCTCGGCGATGTCGGAAAGCGCCACGTCCTCACGGCCCTCCCGGACCGCGGCCCACAGGCTGGGCAGGCCCGCCTCGAAGGCGGCGAAGCGAACGCTGGGGTGCAGGGCGACGCGGGCCCCGGCCAGATGCTCTGGCGAAAGGGTCGTGAACGTCGCCGCAGCCAGGGGCGGAGCCTCAGCCGCGAACAGGGCCTCGGTCCACAGTCGGTCCAGATGGGCGACGCCGCTCAGATAGGGCAGGTCCCGGGCCGGCGGGAAGCGGTCCAGCCAGGCCGGGAAGTCTTCGCCATAGTCGAGCAGGGCCGCGTGGGTCGGTGGCGCCTCGCGGGCGAACAGGGCGGCGGCGGCGCGGAACCAGTCCTCGCCGACCAGGGCCAGCACCGTCGGGAAGTTTGCGGCCAGGGCGTCGACACAGCCCTTGGCGATGGTGTTGCGATACACCGACAGCCCCGCCTCGCCGGCGGCCGGGCTGGCCAGCCAGGGGCGAAGCGCCGAGGGCGCGCCGGCCAGTGCCGCCGCAAAGGCGTCCTGAAAGTCCAGCAGGTCAGACATGGGCCGGCGCTCGCAGGGTCAGCGCAGCCTGGGCGCGGTCGCGTTCCGCCATCAGGTCAGCGAAGGCGGGAACATTGTCGTCGCGCTCGATCAGGGTTGGGCGCGGACCGATCCGGCTGATGAGGCGGCGATAGAGGTCCCAGACCGGCTCGGCCACCGGCGCGCCGTGGGTGTCGATCAACAGGCCAGAGCCGCCCTCGTCGGGCGCATGGCCGGCCAGGTGGATCTCGCCGATGGCGGCAGCGGGCAGGGCGTCCAGATAGGCCTGCGCGCCATAGCCCAGATTGCTGGCGCTGACGAAGACGTTGTTGACGTCGACCAGCAGGCCGCAGCCGGTGGTCTCGACCAGGGCCGACAGGAACTGGGTCTCGTCCAACTCATGGCCGATCAGGGGGATATAGAGTGAGGGGTTTTCGACCAGCACCTGGCGGCCCAGCGCGTCCTGCATCCGTCCGATATTGGCGGCGATGCGCTGGAGCGCCGCCCGGGTGCGGGGGAAGGGCAGGAGGTCGGGCTGGTGGACGCCGCGATGGGTCGACCAGGCCAGATGCTCTGAAACCACGAAGGGTTCGAAGCGATCGACCAGGGCCTTGAGCGCCGCCAGATGCTCGGGATCGGGGTCCGCATCGGCGGCCAGGGACAGGCCCACGCCGTGCAGGGACAGGGGATGGCGCTCGCGGATCGCCGTTAGGGCCGCAAGGCGCGGTCCGCCGGCCGACATGTAGTTCTCGGGATGAACCTCGAACCACAGACCCGGCGCCGTCGCGGCCAGGGCCTCGTCATAGTGCTGGGGTTTCAGGCCAAGGCCTGCGGCGGGGGTCATGGGAAGGCTCTCAGGTTGAACGATCGCTTGCCCCCTCCGCGCTGGCGCGCTCCTCCCCCATAGGGGGAAGATGAGATCCTCTTCCCCCTATGGGGGAGGACGGCTGCGCAGCAGCCAGGAGGGGGCAAGCGGCCGCAGATGTTGCCTACATCGCCTTGGGGGTCAGCGAGCCCATGCCCTTGGGGGTCTTGATCGACGTGCAGGTGCCCTTGGCCACGTGCTTCCAGGCGTCGCCCTGATAGTCGACCTTGGAGGTGCCGGCGCACGAGGTGCCCGCGCCTGCCTTGCAGTCGTTCTGGCCGGCCTTGGCGACGCCGTAGCAGTTTTCCATGGCGGGCTTCTTGGCGGCCATGTCGTCAGCGAGGGCGGCGCCGGCGGACAGGGCGAAGACGGCAGCGAGAGCGG
The DNA here is from genome assembly GCF_058681425.1 of Caulobacter sp. AVps18. NCBI lineage: Bacteria > Pseudomonadati > Pseudomonadota > Alphaproteobacteria > Caulobacterales > Caulobacteraceae > Caulobacter > Caulobacter sp. AVps18. Next base: position 774,847 of record NZ_CM178737.1, on the reverse strand, counting down.
CGGAAGCGGTACGGTTCATGGGGTGGCTCCTTGGGTGGGTCTGACGACCGGCTCCATCGGCTCGGTCAGAGGGGAATACGGAGCCAGGCGGGCGAAGGTTACACCGGTCGTGGAACAATTTTTTCGGACGCCGGCCGGCGACGGTTCCGACGCGCGCGCGAGCCGTGTAACCATCCGGGCCTGACGCGCGAATAGGGGACTGCGTGACGGACATCGAGACCCGTTTGAAGGCGTTGATGCTGCGCGGGCTGGAGGGTGACGCCCCCGCCTATCGCGAGTGTCTGTCGCTGCTCGGTGTACGCCTGCGCACCTATTTCACGCGCCGGATGTCCGGTGCGCCCGGCGATGTGGAGGATCTGGTGCAGGAGACGTTGCTGGCGGTGCATCTCAAGCGGGCGACCTGGGACGCGACCCAGCCGTTCACCGCCTGGGCGCATGCGGTGGCGCGCTACAAGCTCATCGACCATTGGCGGCGCTGCAAGATCCGCCAGACCCTGCCGATCGAGGATCATGAAGCGTTTCTGGTCGCCGAGGAGCACGACCCTGGCGTGGGCCTGGAACTGGACCGCGCTCTGGCCAGCCTGCCGGAGCGTCAGCGCACGCTGGTGAGCGACGTCAAGCTGGTCGGGCTGAGCCTGGCCCAGGCTGGGGCGCGGGCCGGCATCTCCGAGGGCGCGGCCAAGGTCGCTCTGCACCGGGCGCTCAAGGCCCTGGCCGAAAGGATGCGCGATGCGAACCGATGACCTCATCGATGCCCTCGCCGCCGACGGCGGCCCTGCCCCCGGCGGCGGTCCGCGCGCAAGACTGGTGGGACTGGCCGTGGTCGGTGCAGCACTGGCCCTGGTCGGCGTGCTGGCCTGGCTGAAGGTGCGACCCGACCTTATGCCGGCGATGGGCGGCGGCTTCTTTTGGCTCAAGGCGGCCTATACCGGCGCCCTGGGTCTGGCGGGCTATCTGGCCGTCGAGCAACTGGCGCGCCCCCTGGGTTCGCCCCGGCGCGGCCTGATCCTGGGCCTGCTGGTGCTGAGCGCGTTTGGACTGATGGGCGCCATTCAGCTTGGCATGGCCGGCGACCCCATGGCGATGCTGCGGGGCGGGTCCTGGTCGCGGTGTACGCTCAACATTCTGGCGCTGGGCGGCCCGACCACGCTGCTGGGTTTGTGGGTGGTGCGGGGCCTGGCCCCGGCGCGTCCGGGCCGGGCCGGCGTGGCGGTCGGGGCCCTGGCCGGCGGGGTGGCGGCCACTGTCTATGGCCTGCACTGCGCCGAGAGCACCTTTGTCTTCGTCGGCGTCTGGTACAGCCTGGGCGTTGTGGCCTGCGCTCTGCTGGGTGGACTGGTGGGCCGTTGGGCGCTGCGTTGGTGAGCGCCGGCTGAGTGCGCAATCGGCGCCCTTGCCGCGCGTCGTGCTGACCTGCGCGTCGCTGGTTGACAAAACGCCGTTCACCTTAGCAGTCTCGCCCACCTTTGTTGCGAGCGACATGCATAAACGCGCCGCCGCATTCAAACGCAGGTGAGCGCGGGAGCACGATGATCGACGACTCGCCCCTGCCATTCGATGGCGGCGGACAGGCCGCGCGGGCCTGGTCGCCGGCCACTGTTCCGGTTCGTCTTGTCGAGATTGCCGCGGCCGGCGCCCTGGCGAGCATCTTGCTGGTTCTGTTCTGGCTGCAGCCCAGACCTGATATCGCCCTGGTGCCCTACGACATCTCGTTCTGGCTGCGGATGGCCTATGGCGGCGTGCTGGCCCTAACGGCGCTGGCGGCCATCTCGGCCCTGTCGCGGGGGGGATCGCCTCGCCTCGCCCTGGCCATGGCCGGGCTTCTGGCGGGCGTCGTGATCATCCTGGCGGGGGCGACTGCCGGCCGGCAGGGTGTGCCGGTGCTGCACGACATGCTGGGGGCCCTGGGCGGCGGCACATGCCTGCGTAACATTCTGGCCCTGGCGGCGCCGATGCTGGTCTTCTCGATCCTGGGGCTGAAGCGGATTGATCTGGAACGGCCGGGCCTGATGGGACTGGCGGCCGGATTGCTCAGCGGCGGGGTGGCGGACGCCGTCTATGGTTTGCACTGCTACCAGTCGAACCTGGTGTTCGTGGGTCTTTGGGACACTTCCGGAATTGCGCTGTGCGCTATTATCGGCGCGGGCGCGATGCTCTGGGGAGGCAAGTCCACGCAGATCTGAAAAAGGCCTCCCCGCTTTCGCCGGGAGGCCCTGTTTCATCATCTGACGAAGGCGGAGACTATTCCGCAGCCGCCTTGGCCGCCTCGGCGCCGAACTTGGCGTGAAGCTCGCCCGACGTATAGCGCTTGGCCATGGTCGCCGTGGAGATCGGCTTGATCTTGCCTGCGTGACCGGCCGAGCCGAACTGCACGAAACGGTCCTGGCAGACCTTGCGCATGGCTTCCTTGGCCGGCTTCAGATAGGCGCGGGGATCAAACTCGCCCGGCTTTTCCATCATGATCTTGCGCACCGCGCCGGTCATCGCCATCCGGCAGTCGGTGTCGACATTGATCTTGCGCACGCCATGCTTGATGCCGCGCTGGATCTCTTCGACCGGCACGCCCCAGGTCTGGGGCATTTCGCCGCCGTACTGGTTGATGATGTCCTGCAGGTCCTGCGGAACGCTGGACGAGCCGTGCATCACCAGGTGGGTGTTGGGCAGGCGACGGTGGATCTCCTCGATCACGTTCATGGCCAGGACGTCGCCGTCCGGCTTGCGCGTGAACTTGTAGGCGCCGTGGCTGGTGCCCATGGCGATGGCCAGGGCGTCGACGCCGGTCTGCTGCACGAAGTCGACCGCCTGGTCGGGATCGGTCAGCAGCTCGTCATGGCTCAGCACGCCCTCGAAGCCGTGACCGTCTTCGGCCTCACCCATGCCGCTCTCGAGTGACCCGAGCACGCCAAGTTCGCCCTCGACCGAAACGCCGCAGCTGTGAGCCATCTGGACCACCTTGCGGGTAACCTCGACATTGTAGTCGTAAGAGGCCGGCGTCTTGGCGTCTTCCATCAGCGAGCCATCCATCATCACCGAGGTGAAGCCGTACTGGATCGCCGTGGCGCAGGTTGCCGGGCCGTTGCCGTGGTCCTGGTGCATACACACCGGAATATTGGGATAGAGCTCGGCAAGCGCGTCGATCAGACGCGCCAGGACCACGTCGTTGGCATAGGTCCGCGCGCCGCGCGAGGCCTGGATGATGACCGGGCTGTCGACGGCAGCGGCCGCCTCCATGATCGCCAGGCCCTGTTCCATGTTGTTGATATTGAACGCGGGCAGGCCGTAGTCATTCTCGGCCGCATGGTCCAGCAACTGTCTTAGCGTGATCCTCGCCACGGGGTCTCTCCTGCAGGCTTGAAAAGGTTGAGTCGTTTTTTGTTGTTGGGGCCCGGCGCTGAAGCGCTCTTTGCCCGGTCTTCCAGTCCAGCGACCGCATGACTGCGGCCGCTCCTCCTCCCAGTTTGATCTCTCACCCCGCCGAAACGGGGCTAAACCGGCCTCAAGTGTTCAAAGCTGACACACCCGGCAGGTCCTTGCCCTCCATCCATTCAAGGAAGGCGCCGCCGGCGGTCGAGACAAAGGTCATGTCGCCGACCACGCCAGCATGGTTCAAGGCTGACACCGTATCACCGCCACCGGCCACTGCGACGATCTTACCTGATTTTGCGAGGCTTGCGGCATGCTTTGCCGCCGAAACGGTCGCTTCGTCGAACGGTGGAACTTCAAAAACGCCCAGAGGGCCGTTCCAGATCAGGGTCTTGCTGTCGTCCATGGCGGCCAGCAGGCGCTTCACGGTCTCGGGACCGGCGTCCAGGATCAGGTCGTCGGGCTGAACATCGCCCAGGGCGCGGGTCTGGGCGTCGACGCCCGGCTTGACGGTCTTGGCCACCACCACATCGACCGGCAGCAGCAACTCGCAGCCGGCGGCCTTGGCCTTTTCGATGATCTGGCGGGCGGTGTCGGCCAGGTCCTTTTCGCAGAGCGAGCCGCCCACGTCATGGCCCTGGGCGAACAGGAAAGTGTTGGCCATGCCGCCGCCGATGGCCAGGCGGTCCAGCTTGGCGACCAGGTTGTTGAGCAGGTCCAGCTTGGTCGAGACCTTGGAGCCGCCGACAATGCCGATCACCGGCTTTTGCGGATTGCCCAGGGCCGAGTCGAGGGCTTCCAGCTCGCGCTGCATGGCTAGGCCCGGATAGGCCGGCAGGGCGTGGGCCAGGGCTTCGGTCGAGGCGTGGGCGCGGTGGGCGGCGCTGAAGGCGTCATTGACATACACGTCGCCCAGCTTGGCCAGCTCGGCGGCGAAGGCGGCGTCGTTCTTTTCCTCGCCCGCGTGGAAGCGGACATTTTCCAGCAGGGTGACGCCGCCGGCCGACAGGGCGGCGATGGCGGCAGCGGCCGCGTCGCCGATGCAGTCGGCGGCAAAGCTCACCGGCGCGCCCAGCAGGGCGGCCAGGGGCTCGGCCACGAAGGCCAGGCTCATCTCGGGAACCACCTTGCCCTTGGGCCGGTCGAAGTGGGCCAGCAGCGCCACCTTGGCACCCTTGCCGGTCAGGAACTGGATGGTCGGCAGGGCCGAGCGCAGGCGGGTGTCATCGGTGATCTTTCCAGCCTCGACGGGAACATTGAAGTCCACGCGGACCAGGGCGGTCTTGCCGGCGAGATCGGCGGTGTCGAGGGTGCGGAAGGGCATGGGCTTCTTTCAGGCTGAGAGGTCGGAGCGGCGGCGCTTCCAGTCGAGCGAGACGGCAATGCGCCGCTCAATGCGACCGTCCCATTCGGTTTTGATGTCGTGATCTTTTAGGCGAGCGATGATTTCGTGACCGATCGCAACGGCGGCTTCGGGTCCCTCTTCGCAGGAGCCGTAGTTGAGATACAAGCCGTAGCCGTCCACTGCGGATTCAGTGTCTTGCATGTGATAGAAGGCATATCCACGTGCCGGTTTTCCGGCGTCTTTGGCACTGTTGATCTCGTCCCAGATTTCCGCCGAGCCGCACGTTCCACAGCAGGTAAAGTTCTGCCGTGAGATGACGCCGTCAGCTTCCAGTTGGGCAAACGCTGCGTCGAGACGGTCGCAGTCTGTGACTGTGGGCCATTCCGCTTGCTTGAGGCGGTGTGCCCTGAAGGACTCGTCTGTCAATGACACGGCCGCGTCGCGCAACGCGGCCACGTCGCCATAGTCATCAGCATGGATGTCGACAATGGACTGGATGATTTCATCTTTGGTGGAAAAGCCGCCCGCTACATCGGCGTCGATCTGTCTGACGATGTCGGTAACGATTTCGGACGACGGCACCGTGACCGCTACAGATTTTGCGGAAGAGGGCGCGCTGAAAAAGCGTTGCAGCCAAGATCTCAGCATCCGTCCTCCCTTCGCGCCCGCTCTGACGGTTTAGCTATCCATAAAGAAACAGCCGCCCCGAAGTTCGGGGCGGCTGCTGGGTGGCGTCTCTTACAGGTACTTCGCCATCACGAGCGCCGTGTCGCTCATGCGGGTCGCGAAGCCCCATTCGTTGTCGTACCAGCTGAGCACGCGGCCCAGCTTGCCTTCGATGACCTGGGTCTGGGCGAGAGCCGCCGTCGAGCTTTCGGCGATGTGGTTGAAGTCGGTCGAGACCAGGGCTTCGTCGGTGACGCCCAGCACGCCCTTCAGCGGACCGGCGGCGGCGGCCTTGAGGGCCTCGTTCAGTTCGGCGGCGGTGGTGTCGCGCGAGGGCACGAACTTCAGGTCGACCACCGAGACGTTCGGGGTCGGAACGCGGATCGACGAACCGTCCAGCTTGCCCTTCAGGGCCGGCAGAACCAGGCCCAGGGCCTTGGCGGCGCCGGTCGAGGTGGGGATCATCGACAGGGCAGCAGCCCGGCCGCGATACAGATCCTTGTGCATCGTATCCAGCGTCGGCTGGTCGCCGGTGTAGGAGTGGATGGTGGTCATGTAGCCGCGCTCGATGCCGACCAGGTCGTGAATGACCTTGGCGATGGGGGCCAGGCAGTTGGTGGTGCACGAACCGTTGGAGACCACCAGGTCGGCGGCGCTCAGCACGTCGTCATTGACCTTGTAGACGATGGTCTGGTCGGCGCCGTCGCAGGGGGCGCTGACCAGCACGCGCTTGGCGCCGGCGGTCAGGTGGGCGCTGGCCTTTTCCTTGGTGGTGAACAGGCCGGTGCACTCGAACGCGATGTCGACGTTCAGTTCGGCGTGCGGCAGTTCGGCCGGGTTGCGGATCGCGGTGACCCTGATCTTGCCGGTGCCGACATCGATCCAGTCCTCGCCCGAGGTGACCACGCCCGGGAAGCGGCCGTGCACGCTGTCATAGCGCAGCAGGTGGGCGTTGGTTTCGACGGGGCCCAGGTCGTTGATCGCCACGACTTCGATGTCGGTGCGGCCATGCTCGACGATGGAGCGCAGGACCAGACGTCCGATGCGGCCGAAACCGTTGATGGCGACGCGAAGGGCCATGGTGTCGTTCTCCTCATGACGGACGCCGTCCAAGATCGACCGGCGTTCCTTGATTTTGCAGCGCGTTTTGCGGGCGATGGCGGGGAAGTCAAGCCCGTGACCGGTAACAACGCATGACCGAATGCTGCTATGGGTATTTGATGACCGTATTGTCGCCGCAGCGGGTGGCGAAGGTGATCCTGATCTATATGTTGCAGTGCATGATTGGAACCCGCCGATGACTCCGGGCGAAACAAGCGCCCTCGACCTGGCCGTGCGCCGGCTGGACCGCGCCGTGACCCAGCTGGCCCAGAGGTTGGCGGCCCGTACGGCTGCCTCGGCCTCCGTGTCGCCGCGCGAGGGCGACCTGTTCGAGGTCGACGCCGACCGCGAGCATCTGAAGGCCGAGCTGAACGCCGCCCGCGAGCGCGAGCGGGCGCTGGAAGAGGCCGGGGCCCAGGCCTCGGTCGCCCTGGGTCGCGCCATCGCCGAAATCCGCGCCGCCCTGGGCGACGAGGCCGCCACAGCCAATGACGATCATCCACACGATCGGACCGACGCCGAAGTCGACGCGCTGTTCGACCGTCCGGGGAAGGGCTGAGCCATGGCGCAACTGACCATCCAGGTGAACGGCCGGCCCTATTCGGTGGGCTGCGAGGACGGGCAGGAAGCCCATCTGCTGGAGATCGCCCGCCTGTTCGACCGTCAGGTGCGCCAGGTCAGCCAGGATGTCGGCCAGCTGGGCGAGACCCGCCTGTTCCTGATGGGCGCCCTGCTGCTGGCCGACGAGATGAGCGACCTCAAGCTGCGCCTGGCCCACGCCCAGAGCGAGCTGGCCCGCCTGCAGACCGAACAGAACCGCGAAGCCAACCGCATCGAGATCGCCGCCATCCGCGCGATTGATGCGGCGGCCGAGCGGATTGAGAAGCTGGCGCTCGACTAGACTGAATCGATATCGCGCGCCCTGATGCACTTCGGGTTGTCTTGCCTCCAGACTCGCCTATCGTTGAGGCCAAGCTTGGTGGGGCAGTCGATGCGTTTTGTTACGGTGTTTGCGTTTACGGTCGTCTGTCTCGCGCCAGGCGCGCCCGCGTTCAGCGCGGATCCTACGACCGCCGCGTTCGGGGCGCGGGAATACATCCAGCAAATCAGCCTTTCGCCCGACGGTCAGCAGGTGGCGATGATTGTCCCCGGTTCCGCTCGGGGCTCCAAGCTGGTGGCCATCAACGTCACGACCGGGGCGTCCAAGACCATACTGGTCTCCAGTGGCGATCCTGAGCGGCTGACCTACTGCCGCTGGTCGACCAACACGCGCCTGGTCTGCCAGATCTACGCCTTGATCAAGAACGGCGAGAGCAAGGTTGGCTATACTCGCCTGCTGGCGCTCAACAGTGACGGCAGCGAACTGAAGATGCTGACCGCCGAGAACAGCAACCGGACCATCGGTGTAGCCCAGAACGGCGGCTCCATCGTCGACTGGTCGATCGACGACGCCCAGAGCGGGGTGCTGATGACCCGCGAGTACCTGGAGGAGGCCGGCGTCAGTCGCACCACCAGGAAAGACGAGGGATTGGGTGTCGAGCGCGTCGATACGCTGACCCTTGTGCGAAAGATCGTCGAGAAGCCCTTCAGCACCGCCGTCGAGTATATCGGCGACGGGCATGGGACGGTCAGGATCATGGGCATGCAGCCTACCCGGGGGAATTCCGGCTATTCCGGCGGCAAGATCTCCTATCTCTATCGCAAGCCCGACAGCCGCGAATGGCTGCCGCTGGGCCAGCTGACCAGCGGTTCGGTCGGCTGGAGCGGGTTCAACCCCTACGCCGTCGATCAAAAGCTCAACGTCGCCTACGGTTTCGACGACAAGGACGGGCGCAGGGCGCTCTACAAGATCGCCCTCGACGGCTCGATGACGCGCGACCTCGTCGTGGCGCGACCGGACGTCGACGTCTCGGGCCTTGTGCGGATCGGCCGGGAGAACCGCGTGGTCGGAGCGTCCTTCGTCACCGACCGGCGGGAAACCGAATTCTTCGATCCGGAGCTGCGCAAGCTGGGACAGGCGATCGGCAAGGCCATGCCGGGGCGGATCGTCACCTTTGTCGACGCCTCGGCCGACGAGTCGAAGCTGCTGCTCTTCGCCGGTGGCGACAGCTATCCGGGTGTCTACTACCTGTTCGACAAGACCACCCGCAAACTGCAGGATCTGGCGGCGTCTCGCCCGCAGCTGGAGGGCATGAAGCTCGCCACGGTGAAGGCGATCACCTATCCGGCGGCTGACGGCACGCAGATCCCCGGCTACCTGACCCTGCCGCCGGGCAGCGACGGCAAGAACCTGCCGGCGATCGTCATGCCACATGGCGGTCCCAGCGCTCGTGACGAGTGGGGCTTCGACTGGCTGGCGCAGTACTTCGCCCAGCGGGGCTTCGCGGTGCTGCAGCCGAACTATCGCGGCTCCAGTGGCTATGGGGCGCAGTGGTTCCAGAAGAACGGCTTCCAGTCCTGGCGCACCGCGATCAGCGATGTGAACGACGGCGGCCGCTGGCTTGAGCAGCAAGGCGTCGCCGCGCCCGGAAAGATGGCGATCGTCGGTTGGTCCTACGGCGGCTATGCGGCGCTGCAATCGGCCGTGCTGGATCCCGACCTGTTCAAGGCGGTCGTCGCGATCGCCCCGGTCACCGACCTGGAGACGCTGCGGGCGGAATACCTTAACTTCAGCAATTACCTTCAGGTCAGCGAGTTCATTGGGAAGGGGCCGCACGTGACCGAGGGCTCGCCGGCCCAGAACGCCGCCGTGATCAAGGCGCCGGTTCTTCTGTTCCACGGCGATCTTGACACCAATGTCGGGATCGGAGAGTCGCGCCTGATGGCGCGCAAGCTTCGCGACGTTGGGCGCAAGGTCGAGCTGATCGAGTTCAAGGGACTCGACCACCAGCTGAGCGACGATGCCGCGCGGACCGAGATGCTGGGCAAGTCCGATGCGTTCCTCAAGGCCTCGCTGGGGCTTTGAGGATATCGTCGGCCGCGACGGAACGCCTCTATCGTCGGGAGGCCTGACGCCCTATATTCCTCAGCGGCGGGTCTGCTGTGGCCCTCGTCGAAGATTTCTATTCCCAGGGACCTTAATCTCTCTATCGGGACCTGTTCCCTCCCGTGGCCGTGGCTGCGGGAACACGGGGCCCACCTGTAACTAACAGGTTCGAGTGGATTGAAACGTCTTCACGGTTCTTCATGGCGCCGCCACCTTTCCTCCCATTCGCCGAGGCGATGATGAAATCCGGCTGGTTCGGGCCCAAGACCTTCGGAGTCGGCGCGCGGCCGACCGGATGGCAGGGCTGGCTGACGACCCTGATCTTTGTGATCGCCATGATCTGCACCACCTTCGTGCCGGACAGCTTTCGGCTGTGGGCCCAGGTGGGTCTGGTGATCCTGATCCTGGGGATCATCGCCCTGACCTATCGCGCTGCGCCGCCGCCTTGACGATCCCCGATCCTGTCGCCGCCAAGGCTGCCCTGAGAATGTTCGTGCGGACCCGGCGCAAGCTGCTGGCGCGCGACTGTCCCGAGGCTGGACAGCAGGCCGCCGTGATCGGTCTGCCGGCCCTGTCTGAAGCCTTTCCCGATCCGGTCGGCAAGGTCGCGGCCCTCTATCAGCCCGCAGGGTCGGAGATCGATCCTGAACCGCTCGCCCGAGGACTGGCCTCCGCCGGCTGGACCCTGGCCCTGCCGTCGGTCGAGGGCGAGGCGGGGGCGATGGTGTTTCGGCGGTGGGACCGATCGATCCCGCTGGTCCGCGATGCGGCTGGCCAGAGGGCGCCCGACCCCGGTCAGCCGGTCGTCGAGCCCGATCTGGTGGTGGTCCCGCTGCTGGCTTTCGACCGTACCGGCCGGAGGCTGGGGCAGGGTGGGGGTTACTACGACCGGGCCCTTCAGGCCCTGCGGGCCCGTCGCACGGTTCTGGTTCTGGGCCTCGCCTATGGCGGCCAGGACACAGCCGGCCTGCCCAATGAGCCGCATGATCAGGCTCTGGACGCCATTCTCACTGAAAACGCGTATATCGCGGTGAGCGACTGAGACCCAAAGGGGGTCTGGTAAGGAAATTCGATGCGTTTTGCTTTCTTCGGCGATGTCGTCGGCAAGTCGGGCCGCGACGGTCTGGCCGATCATCTGCCCGCCCTGCGCCGCCAGCTGGATCTGGAATTCGTGATCATCAATGCCGAGAACGCGGCGGCGGGCTTCGGAATCACCGAGAACACCGCGCGCGAGCTGTTCGAGGCCGGGGCCGACTGTCTGACGCTGGGCAATCACAGCTGGGACCAGCGCGAGGCGCTCACCTACATCGTCCGCGAACCCAGACTGATAAGACCGGCCAACTATCCGATCCTGTCGGACGCCCCGGGCCGCGGCAGCCATCTGTTCCAGACCGAGCGTGGCCGCACCATCATGGTCATCAACCTGCTGGGCCGCGTCCACATGGACGCCATGGATGACCCCTTCGCCGCCGCCGACCGCGAGCTGGACAAGGCCCCGCTGGGCCAAGTGGCCGACGCGGTGGTGGTCGACATGCACTGTGAAGCCACCTCCGAGAAGATGGCCATGGGTCACTATTGCGACGGCCGCGCCAGCCTGGTGGTGGGCACCCACACCCACGTGCCCACCGCCGACGCCCAGATCCTGCCGGGCGGCACCGCCTACCAGACCGACGCCGGGGCCTGCGCCGACTACGACAGCGTGATCGGCAACCAGAAGGAAGAGCCCCTGCGGCGCTTCACCACCAAGATCAGCGGCGGCCGCTATACCCCGGCCTCGGGTCCGGCCACGGTCTGCGGCGTCTTCGTCGAGACCGACGACCGCACGGGCCTGGCGCTGCGCGTCGAGCCGATCAGGGTCGGTGGACGGCTGAAGGAAAGCGTGCCGGTCGTCTAGGCGTGACAAAACCCCGCTCCAGGGGCTAGAAGCGCGCCCACTCCACCATCGTCAGATCAGAGAAGAGCCCCGCGAATGGCCGGCCACTCGAAATTCAAGAACATCATGCACCGCAAGGGCCGCGCCGACGCTGCGCGCTCCAAGCTGTTCTCCAAGCTGTCGCGGGAAATCACCGTGGCCGCCAAGGCCGGCCTGCCCGACCCGAACATGAACCCGCGCCTGCGCCTGGCCGTGAACAACGCTAAGGCCGAAAGCCTGCCCAAGGACGTCATCGATCGCGCGATCAAGAAGTCGCAGATGGGCGATGCGGCCGACTATTCGGAAATCCGCTATGAGGGCGTGGCCGCCGGCGGCGTCGGCATCATCGTTGAGGTGCTGACCGACAACAAAAACCGCGCTGCGGCCAATGTGCGGTCCTATTTCACCAAGCTGGGCGGCAATATGGGCGCGACCGGCTCGGTGGCGTTCAACTATGATCGCGTCGGCCAGATCACCTATCCGGCCAAGGTCGCCAGCGAAGACGCCATGATGGAAGCCGCCATTGAGGCCGGCGCCGACGACGTGACCTCCGACATGGACGAGGAGGCCGAAGGCCACACGGTCTATACCGCCTTTGAAGACCTCAATGAGGTGTCCGCCGCGCTGGAAACCAAGTTTGGCCCGGCTGCCAACACCAAGATCGGCTGGCGTCCCAAGATGCAGGTTCCGGTGACTGGCGATTCTGTGGCCACGCTGATGAAGCTGCTCGACATGCTCAATGACGATGACGACGTCCAGGCGGTCTATTCGAACGAAGAGATCAGCGACGAGGATCTGGCGGCCCTGGGCTAGAGCGGGTGATCTGATGGAATCAGATCACCCGCTCTAGTCTTTTGTTTTCACGCGGGTTTTATTCCGAAAACCGGTTCCCACTTTTCGGAACGCGCTCCAAGACGGCTTCTCCCCGCCACATGACGTCGGCTACACTGGCGTCATGACCCTTCGCGTTCACATCGACACCGACTGCGGCGTGGACGACGCCCTGGCGCTGGCCCTGCTGGCGCGGGCGCGCGACGTCGTCGAGGTGGGCTCGGTGTCGGCGGTGTTCGGCAACACCTATGTCGACCAGGCGGCCGCCAATGCGCGCGGCGTGCTGCGCCTGGCCGGCTGCGGGGCCGAGGTCTATATCGGTGCCGGCTCGGGCCTGGCCCGGCGGCGGGTCGAGCGGATGCGTCCGGCCCACGGGGTGGATGGCCTGAACGGCGTGGGCTTCTCGCAGCGCTGGAAGTTGCCGGAGCTGGACCGGGGACATGGGACCAGCCTGCTGGCCTTTGTGGCGCGTCGCAAGATCAGCGGTCTGTTCCTGGGGCCCGTGACCAACCTGGCCCAGGGGCTGTTGGACGATCCGGCCGCCTTCCGCGACTGGCGCCCGACGGTCATGGCCGGGGCCTTTGCGGTTGAGGGCAAGGCGGTCGGCGGGGCCGACTTCAACAGCTGGAGCGATCCTGAAGCCCTGCAGCGGGTTCTCGAAGCCGGCGTAAGGCCCCGGCTGATCCCGATGGATGTCTCAAGCCAGGTCACCCTGACCCGCGCGGCGCTGGAGGCCGGTGTGGCCTGCTGCGGATCGCCGCTTTCCGCCCGGCTGGCGCGGGCGGCCGGACCCTATATGGACTTCCATGCCCAGGCCTGGGGCACAAGCGAGGCCTGCCACCCCCACGACGCCGTGGCCGCAGCCACCTTGATCGCGCCCGAGGCCTTCACCTTCGAGCCGGCCCGCCTGAGGGTGACGACCGACGGCCTGCGCCAGGGCCGCATCGACCGCATCGACGGCGCGTCCAATGCAGAGGTGTGTGTCAGCGTCGATGTCGTGGTGGTGGAGCGGCTGATCCTGACGACGCTGTTTGGGGCGAAGACGGCCGCAGCTGATACCAACCGCCGCTGAGCTCGACGCCTTGTGCTCTATTCATCTCGTCACCCCGGGACTTGTTCCCGGGGCCCATCGTTCCACCGCAAGTGCGGCACAGAATGAAACGCTCACGATGAAGCTGACCCATGGGCCCCGGGAACAAGTCCCGGGGTGACGGAGTATCTTCAGATTCTGGCCCATCTGAGGTCAGTATTAACGGCCGCAGCCCGGCGATGGCCGGGCCGGCTAAGCCGCCCGGGATGACAATCAGATAGCGACGGAGCGGCCCCTACTTCCCGCCCGCATAGTCCTGGATCAGGCCGTGCAGGAAATCCCGGCCCTGATACAGTGACTTGACGCGGATGCGCTCGTTGAGGCCGTGGATGCCGTCGCCGTCAGACCCGCCGAACAGGCCGGTGACGCCATAGGTCGGAATGCCGGCGGCATTGGTGTGCACCCCGTCGGTGGCGCCGGTCAGCAGGATGGGCACGATCGGCACGCCCGGCCACAGCTTGGCGGCCTGCTTGGTGATCGGGCCCATGATCGCCGGCGTCAGGGGCGGCGGCGGCGAAGCGGGCTTGGAGGCGTGGGCCAGGGTCACGGCCACAGCGGGATCAGCCGCCAGTTCGGAAAGCTTGGCCTGCACCTCCTCGACCGGGGTGCCGGGCAGGATGCGGCAATTGACGTTGGCGGTCGCGCGCTGGGGCAGGGCGTTGGGCGCGTGGCCGGCGCTGACCATCGTGGCGACGCAGGTGGTGCGCAGCATCGAGTTCCACATCGGATCCGCAGTGACGACCTTCAGCGCCTCCGCGTCTTCGATATTGGCGACCAGGGCCTTCATCGCCGCCGCCTGCTGCGCCGGAACGCGCGGCTGCATCTGGGTGAAATAGCCCCGGGTGGCGTCATTGAAGCGTGTCGGGAACTGATAGGCGCCGATCCGGTCCAGCGCCGCCGACAGCTGATAGATGGCGTTGGCACCGTGCGGGCGGCTGGAGTGCCCGCCCGGATTGGTCGTGGTCAGGGTGAAGTCCTGATAGACCTTCTCGCCGGCCTGGACCTCCAGCACCACTTCTCGGCCCTGCTCGTCCAGCAGGCCGTCGGCGCCTTCGTTGAGGGCGAACTCGGCGTCGACCAGCGGGCGGTGAGTCTTCAGCAGGTCTTCGATGCCGTTATAGCCTTCGCTTTCCTCGCCACAGGTCAGGGCCATCTTGATGTCGCGCTTGGGCTTGTAGCCGGCCTGCTTGAGCCGGATCAGGCTGTCGGTCCAGATGGCGGCCTGGGCCTTGTCGTCGGACGTGCCGCGTCCGTAGAAATAGCCGTTCTCCTCGACGAGGGTGAACGGGTCGCGGGTCCAGTCGGCGCGGTTGGCCTCGACCACGTCGATATGGGCCAGCAGCAGCATCGGCTTTGACTTGGCGTCGGTCCCGCGCAGCACCGCGACCAGCGAGCCTTCGCGGGGATACTTCGGATCGACCACCACCTGCACATCGCTGTCGGCATAGCCCGCCGCCTTAAGGCGCGCGCCCATCGCCTCGGCGGCCCTCGTGCAGCTGCCGACCGACAGGGTGGTGTTGATCTCGACCAGTTCCTTGTAGAGCTCGCGGAATTTCAACTGGTCGGGGCGCGGGGTCGCGGTTTGCGCGCTCGCCGCCATCGGCAGGGCCAGCACAGCCGCCGCCGTCATCCATCCGACCATACGCATTGATTTTCTCTCCCCGAGGAACTGAGCCGGAGCAGAGCCCGCAAAGCGGTTGTGCGCAAGGCCCCCCGTTTACCACTCGTTAGCAATACAGGGGCTTTTCCTCGGGCGCGGAACAGGCGATGTTGCGAGAACACATGATGAACATGAATCGCATCCCGATCCGGATCCTTGGGCTTGATCCCGGCCTGCGCCGCACCGGCTGGGGCGTGATCGCGGTCGAGGGCTCGCGCATGAGCCACGTCGCCCATGGCGTGATCGTGCCCGACGAGAAGGCCGACTTCGCCCAGCGCCTGCTGCATCTTTTTGAAGGCATCTGCGCTGTGATCGAGCAGCACAGGCCCGACGAGGCGGCGGTCGAGGAGGTTTTCCTCAACACCAACGCCCAGTCGACCCTGAAGCTGGGTCACGCCCGTGCCGCCGCCCTGATCGCGCCCGCGCGCGCCGGCCTGCCGGTGGCTGAATACTCGACCCGTCTGGTCAAGAAGGCGGTGGTCGGCACCGGCGCGGCCGACAAGGCCCAGATCGGCTTCATGATCGCTCGCCTGCTGCCCACGGCGGGCAAGACCACGGCCGACTGCGCAGATGCTCTCGCCGTCGCCATCACCCACGCCAATCTGCGCGTCGCCAACCGGAGGGTGGCATGATTGGTCGTCTCAGGGGGGCCGTCGCCGAGGTCGGCGAGGAAGAGGCCCTGATCGACGTCATGGGCGTGGGCTATGTGGTCCGCTGCGGCTCCCGCACCCTGTCGCGCCTGCCGGCCCTGGGCGAAGAGGCCCTGCTGCACATCGAGAGCCAGTGGAGCGAAAGCGCCGGCCTGCGGCTCTATGGCTTTGGCACGCGCGAGGACCGCAAGGCCTTCGTGCTGCTGCAGGCCATCCAGGGCGTGGGTCCCAAGGCGGCCATGGCGGTGCTCGACATCCTGTCGCCGGCCGAACTGGCCTCCGCTGTGGCCCGTGATGACAAGGCCGCTGTTGGTCGCGCCTCGGGCGTGGGCCCCAAGCTGGCCCTGCGGATCGTCACCGAGCTGAAGGACAAGCCGATTACCGACGGACCGGTGCTGATGACCGCGCCGACCTCGGGCTCCGCGCCCGCGAAGGCCAAGCCCGCACCGACCGGCGATGCCGTCGCGGCGCTGATGGGTCTGGGTGTGGCCGAAGTGAACGCCCGCCGCGTGGTCGAGGCGGCGGCGGCCAAGCTGGGCGACGAGGCGACGGTGCAGGCGCTGATCAAGGCCGGGCTGCAGGAGCTGGGGCGGTGAGGGCGGCGCTGACCCCCTCCGGCCCTCCGGGCCACCTCCCCCAAGGGGGGAGGATCTATCCCGAGCAGATGCTCCCCCCTTGGGGGAGCTGTCGCGGAGCGACTGAGGGGGATGGCGCTGCATGACCCGCATCATCTCCGGCGAAGCCCAGCCCCACGAAGCCGTCCCGCTGGCCGCCGACAAGGCCCTGCGGCCCCAGACCCTGGCCGAGTTCGTCGGTCAGGAGCAGGCCAAGGGCAATCTCCGCGTCTTCATCGAGGCCGCCAAGGGCCGGGGCGAGGCCCTGGACCATGTGCTGCTGTTTGGCCCGCCCGGGCTGGGCAAGACCACCCTGGCCCAGATCGTCGCCCGCGAGCTGGGCGTCAATTTCCGCGCCACCTCGGGTCCGGTGCTGAACAAGCCCGGCGACCTGGCGGCGATCCTGACCAACCTTGAAGCCAACGACGTCCTGTTCATCGACGAGATCCACCGCCTGTCGTCGAACGTCGAGGAGATCCTGTATCCGGCCATGGAGGACCATGTTCTGGACCTGGTGATCGGCGAGGGGCCCTCGGCGCGCTCGATCCGCATCGACCTGGCCCCCTTCACCCTGGTGGCGGCGACCACGCGGGCCGGGATGCTGGCCACGCCGCTGCGCGACCGCTTCGGCATCCCGATCCGGCTGGAATTCTACACCCACGCCGAGCTCAAGCACGTGCTGCTGGGCGCGGCTCGCAAGAT
Organism: Caulobacter sp. AVps18; assembly: GCF_058681425.1. Classification (NCBI taxonomy): domain Bacteria; kingdom Pseudomonadati; phylum Pseudomonadota; class Alphaproteobacteria; order Caulobacterales; family Caulobacteraceae; genus Caulobacter; species Caulobacter sp. AVps18. Next base: position 757,927 of record NZ_CM178737.1, on the reverse strand, counting down.
GGGCGCGCCATTGTCGGAGGACGGCGCCGCCGAGATCGCCGCCCGGGCCCGCGGCACGCCCCGCGTCGCCGGCCGCCTGTTGCGCCGGGTGAGAGACTTCGCCGAGGCTGACGGCGCGACGTTGATCGACCGCAAGGCGGCGGGCATGGCCCTGGCCAGGCTGGAAGTCGACGAGGTCGGCCTCGACAGTCTCGACCGCCGCTATCTGCGCGCCCTGATCGAGCACTATGGCGGCGGCCCGGCCGGGGTCGAGACCCTCGCCTATGCCATCGCCGAGGCCCGCGACGCCGTCGAAGACGTCATCGAGCCCTATCTGATGCAGCAGGGCTTCATCCAGCGCACCCCACGCGGCCGGGTCGCCTGCGGCAAGGCCTATCTGCACCTGGGTTTGAAGGCACCCGCCCCGTCGCCGGGGCAGGCGGGGTTGTTCGGGGAGGACGCATGATCCTTCTCCCACAGGGAGAAGGAGGGGCCCGCCGCGCAGCGGTGGGAGGATGAGGGGTTAAAACGCTTCAGGCTTTGGCGCGGCTCTTGGCTCTCCATTCGCCCACGATGAGAGCCAGAAACTTACCGCCTCATGGCTCACGACTCGACCCGCCTTAATGTCGGCCTCAGCCCGCGCATCGGCGTCTGCTTCCGTTGCATCACTCGGATTATCGAAGATGGAGGGTCCTTTTTGCATGTTTCATACATATCAGATCGACAGCTGAAGTTCAGGTCCGAACAGGCGTGCCCGCACGCCGTCCGACGCTGAAACCCCTCACCCTCCCATCGCTTTGCGATGGGCCCCTCCCTCTCCCTATGGGAGAGGGTTAGAAGGATCGGCATGAGCGCCACCCCAGACCCCACCGCCGGCGTCTTCGACGGCCGCGAGCACCAGTTGCCCGTCCGCATCTACTACGAAGACACCGACTTTTCCGGCATCGTCTATCACGCCAACTACCTGCGCTATTTCGAGCGGGGGCGGAGCGATTTCTTTCGGCTGGTCGGGATCTCGCATACCGAGCTGGCCCAGGCCGACACCGCCTTTGCGATCATCCGCATGGAGCTGGACTTCAAGCGCTCGGCGCGGATCGACGACGCCCTGGTGGTGCGCACCCTGTATGAGCGGGTGAAGGGGCCGCGCCTGTTTGTTAGCCAGACGATCACCCGGGGCGACGAGATCATCTGCCAGGCGCAGGGCATCGCCGTCTGCATCACCCTGGACGGACGGCCGCGCAAGCCGACGGCGGAGATGATCGCAAAGCTGTCGCCGTGGCTGGAAGCCTGAGCGACATCGATTTTCGGGATCCTCCGGCAATTGTCATAGTTTCACCAAAGCGCCGCTTCATGTCAGTAAGGCGCTATTGTTTTTGACGCCTCAACGGAGCAGGACCCCCGCATGGACGCCGCAGCCGCCGCCCCCATCAGTTTCTCGTTCATGTCCCTGTTTCTGCAGGCCGACTGGGTGGTCAAGGCGGTGATGATCGGCCTGATCCTGGCCTCGCTGGGCTCGTGGGCGGTGATTCTGGACAAGCTGTTCCGGTTCGGTGGGCTCAACAGCGCGGCAAACAAGTTCGAGGCCCAGGTCGGGTCTGGCCGCTCGCTGGAAGATGTGGCGGGCGAAGCGGGGGCCAATCCGCGTCATCCCCTGCCGCGCATGTTGCAGGCGGCCCTGCGCGAATGGCGCGAGGCCAAGGCGCGGGGCCCGATCAATGAGAGCCAGGCGGCTTTCCTGATCCAGCGCATCGACCGCATCCTCGACACCATGATCGCGCGCGAGACCGCCAAGGTCGAAGAGGGGCTGGGCAGCCTGGCCATCGTCGCCACGGCCAGCCCGTTCATCGGTCTGTTCGGCACGGTCTGGGGCATCATGCATGCCTTCCAGAGCATCGCCCTGTCGAAGAACACCTCGCTGGCCGTGGTGGCCCCGTCCATCGCCGAGGCCCTGTTCGCCACCGCCATCGGCCTGGTGGCGGCCATCCCGGCCTATATCGCCTACAACAAGTTCTCGACCGACGCGGGCAAGTATGCCGGCCGCCTGGAAGGCTTTGCCGACGACCTGTCCACCGCGATCCAGCGTCGCCTGGCCGAGAAGGTCTAGGCCATGGCCATGTCTGCCAATGACGCCTTCGCCACCGGTGGCCGTCGCGGTCGCCGGCGCGGCCGCCGCTCACGCGGGGCCCTGTCCGAGATCAATGTCACGCCTCTGGTCGACGTGATGCTGGTGCTGCTGATCATCTTCATGATCAGCGCGCCCCTGCTGACGGCCGGCGTGCCGCTGGAGCTGCCCAAGACCGAGGCCGCCGCCCTGCAGAACCAGCAGGAGCCGATCACCGTCTCGATCGACCGCGAGGGCGACATCTATGTCGGCGAGACACAGATTCCGTTCGAGAACCTGGCCCCGCGCATCACCGCCATCGCCGGCGACGGCTATGACAAGCCGATCTTCGTTCGCGCCGATGGCGCAGCGACCTACGCCGTCGTCGCCCAGACCATGGCGGCCCTGTCCAGCGCCGGCTTCAGCAAGATCAACCTGATCACCGAGACGGGCGGACCGTCTTCGGGCGCGACCCCGCGCGACGCCCTGCCCGAAGGCTCGGGCGACCTGCGGCCCGCGCAATAGGCCGCGCATGAGCGCTTCCCGCGACACCGGCTTCTCGCCGGCCCTGATCGGATCGGTCGCCCTGCACGGCGCCGTCGCGGCGGCGATCCTGATCGGCTGGCCGTGGAAGACGCCCACGCCCATCACCCTGGGCGAAAGCGTGCCGGTGACCATCGTCACCCAGGGCCCCACCAATGTGCGTCCGGCGCAGGAGGCGCCGGTTGAGCAGACGGCCCAGACCGAGGACCCGGTCCCGCAGGCCTCGCCCCAGCCGCCGGCCCCCGTTCCCGCGCCGGTTCCAAGCCCGGCCCCGACACCGCCATCGAAGTCCGCGCCCAAGCCCACGCCCACCCCGTCGCCCGCCAAAAAGCCGACGCCGGCCAAGGCCAATGAAGACTTCTTCGCCTCGCTGGAGGCCTCGCTGTCCAAGACCCAGAAGTCGACCGGCAAGCCCGTGGCCAATGCGCCCAAGGGGCCGACGCGGGCAGAGACCTCGGTCTCGGCCCGTCCCGCCGCCGGGGCGGCCACCGGCCTGTCGGCGGCGGCCCTGGGCCGCCTGCAGGGCGAGGTGCAGGACCGCTGGAACCCCAATTGCGAGGTCGAGGGCGGTTCCAACGTCAATGTGCGCGTGGTGTTCGTGATCGGCGCGGGCGGCCGCGTGGTCGGCCAGCCGGAGTCGCCGGGCACCGCGTCGCCGGACCCGGTGGTCAAGGCCGCATCCGACCGGGCGGTTCGCGCCCTGTTGCAGGCCTCGCCCTTCGCCTATCTGCCGCCGGACCTCTACGGTCAGAAAATCGCCCTGAACTTCAACGCAAAACAGGCTTGCTCCCGATAATGTCGCCGAAGGGAAACGTGATGCGCTTGAAAGTCCTGATGCTGATGGTCGCCGCCCTGCTGGGCGGGGCCGTCCTGGCTGGACCGGCCTCGGCCCAGATCGAGGTCGACATCAATGCCGGCGCGGTCAAGCCGCTGCCCATCGCCGTACCGGCCTTTTCCGGCGCGGGACGCGGGGCCGAGATCGCCCAGGTGATTACCGGCAATCTCGAGCGCTCGGGTCTGTTTCAGCCCCTGAACGTGGCCAATGTGTCAGACAAATTGCCTGACGTGAACGTGCAGCCGCGCTTTCCCGACTGGCAGGCGACCGGGGCCCAGGCCCTGATCAACGGCCAGGTGACGGTCGGCCCCGATGGTGGCCTGCGCGTCGATTTCCGCCTGTGGGATGTCTTTTCACAGCAGCAGCTGCTGGGCCTGCAGTTCAGCTCGACGCCCGACAACTGGCGCCGGGTGGCCCACAAGATCAGCGACGCCGTCTATGAGCGCCTGACCGGCGAAAAGGGCTATTTCGACACCCGCGTGGCCTTTGTCGCCGAGAGCGGCCCCAAGATGGCCCGCATCAAGCGCCTGGCGATCATGGACCAGGACGGGGCCAATCCGCAGTTCCTGACCGACGGCTCCTATATCGTCATGACCCCGCGCTTCTCGGCCACCAGCCAGGAGCTGACCTATATGGCCCTGCGGCCGACCGGGTCGTCGATCTACCTGCTCAATCTCGAGACCAGCCGTCAGGAAACGGTCGGCAAGTTCCCCGGCATGGTGTTCGCCCCGCGCTTCTCGCCCGACGGCAGCAAGGTGGCGTTCTCCGTCGAAAAGGCGGGCAACAGCGACATCTATGTGCTGGACCTGCGCAGCCGGCAGTCGACCCGGATCACGACTGACCCGTCGATCGACACCTCGCCGTCATTCTCGCCGGACGGAACGAAGATCGTCTTCAACTCCGACCGGGGCGGCCAGGCCCAGCTCTATGTGATGAACGCCGACGGCTCGGGGGTGCGGCGGATCTCGTACGGCGGCGGCCGCTATACGACCCCCGTCTGGAGCCCGCGCGGCGACTTCATCGCCTTCACCAAGCAGACCGGCGGTCAGTTCCATATCGGCGTGATGCGCACCGACGGCAGCGACGAGCGCCTGCTGACCACCAGCTATCTCGACGAGGGGCCCACCTGGGCACCCAACGGCCGGGTGCTGATGTATTTCCGGGAGGGGGGCAGCGGCATTCCCCGCCTGTGGACGGTCGACATTACCGGCCGGATCCTGCGTCCGGCGGCCTATCAGGGCGCGGCGTCCGACCCGGCATGGTCACCTTTGCTCGACTGACGGTCGATCTGTCATCGGGCCGAGGCAACCTTGGCCTATAGGAGGCGTTGGCCTTTCGGAGCACCTTGCAAGTCGAGCAAGGTCCCGGCAGGGTCTTCTGACGCCATTGTGAGGTTTGGTCTGACATTTTGACTGTTCCGTTGAGGTCCTCGACGGATATCAATCGGGTCCGAACCGGAGTTTTCGAGGAGAAGCTGGATGAACTTCGATACCAAGGGTGCTGCTAGACTGGCGCTGATCGGCCTTGCGGCCGCCTCGCTCGCCGCCTGCGCTTCGCGCCCGAAGCCGACCCCGGTGACGCCGGAAGTGCCCGCGCCGGTCGCTCAGCCCACCGCGCCCGAGCGTCCCTACACCCCACCGGAAGTTCCGAAGGCCCCGCTTGGCCCGATCCCCGGCTCGACTCAGGACTTCGTCGTCAATATCGGCGACCTGATCTATTTCGACACCGACGAATATGTGGTGCGCGCCGACGCCCAGCCGGTTCTGGCCGGTCAGGCCCAGTGGCTGAACCGCTATCCGGCGGTGAAGGTGCGGATCGAAGGCAATGCCGACGAACGCGGCACCCGCGAATACAACCTCGCCCTCGGCGCCCGCCGTGCCAACGCCGTGCGTGACTTCCTGGTCGCCCAGGGCGTTTCGGGTTCGCGCATCGAGACCCTGTCCTACGGCAAGGAACGTCCCATCGACGCGGGGACCACCGAAGAAGCCTGGGCCAAGAACCGCAATGCCCGCACCGCCCTCACGGACGGCGCGCGCTGATTACGCCGCCTTCCCCTTGATGGGGGAACGGCAGGTATGGGGGTGATGCGGCGGCAATGCCGCACCGCCCCTTGATCCTCTCCAAGCCCTCCCCCGTCAAAGGGGGAGGGCTTTCGGGTTTGCCCCACTTTTGTCCGCAATCAGGGCATAATCGCCGACATGACCGTTAAATCTGTTCTGCTCGCTGCCCTCCTGGCCCCCGTTCTGGCCGTAGGAGCCGTCCCGGCCCTGGCCCAGACCCCGATGCCCGATCCGCTGGACGACCGCTCGGTCAAGCGCGTCGAGCGGATGGAAAAGGTGGTGCGCGAGCTGCGTTCGATCGTTTTCCAAGGCCGGGACACGGGAAAGCCGGTGGTGGTCCAGTCGGCCGAGACCGACGCCCAGATCGCCACCCTGTCTGACCGCATCGGCGATCTTGAGCAGACCCTGCAGCGCCTCAACCGCCAGAACGAGAGCCTGACCTACGATCTGGACCAGGCCCGCCGGGGCTCGGGCGAGCAGAAGGCCCGGGGCGACGCCCTGGAATCCCGGCTCGCAGCGCTGGAAAAGAAGCTGACCGATATGGAGGCCGCCGCCGCCGCCGCGTCGGTCGCCGCCGAGGTTCCGGCTCCGCCTGCGCCGCCTGCCGATCCGGCCGTGGCCTTCAACTCGGCGCGCCAGCTGCTGCTGGACGGCGCCTACGCCAATGCCGAAGCGGCGTTCTCGACCTTCGTGACCAATTATCCCGACAGCCCCCGCGCGCCCGAGGCGCGCTACTGGCTGGGCGAGACCCTGTTCGTCCGCGAGGCCTATGGCGACGCCGCCGGCGCCTATCTGGGCGCGGTGCGCGGCTGGCCCCAGACCAGCTGGGCGCCCGACGCCACCCTGAAGCTGTCGCGCGCCCTGGTGGCGCTCAAGAAGCCCGCTGACGCCTGCAAGACGCTGGACGAGCTGGCCCGGCGCTATCCCAAGGCCCCACCGGCCGTCCTGTCGCGCGCGGCTGCGACCCGTCTCGCGGCCAAGTGCGCCTGAACACCAGTCTGACCACCAGCCTGGCCGCCTTCGACCGGCGGCTGGACCCGGCCAGCAAGGCTCCTCTGGCCGTCGGATTTTCCGGCGGAAGCGACTCCCTGGCCCTCCTGAAGTTCACGCTGGACTGGGCAAGGCGCCATGGCCGGCCTGTCTTGAGCCTGACCGTTGACCATGGCCTGCAAGCCGGCAGCGGAGTTTGGACCCGCGATGCCGTGGCCAAGGCCCGGGCCCTGGGCGCAGACGCCCGGGCGCTGGTCTGGACAGGCGACAAGCCCCTGACGGGCCTGCCCGCCGCCGCTCGCCGCGCCCGCCACGCCCTGTTGGCCGACGCCGCCCGTCAGGCCGGAGCCCGCGTGCTGCTGCTGGGCCACACCGCCGATGACCGCCATGAGGCCGCCGCCATGCGGGCCGCCGGCTCGACAGTGTCTGATCCGCGCGAGTGGTCCCCCTCGCCGGTCTGGCCGGAGGGGCGGGGCGTCTTCCTGCTGCGACCCCTGCTGGAAGAGCGGCGCGAGGACCTTCGCGACGGGTTGCTGGCGGTCGGCGAGACCTGGCTGGACGATCCCGCCAATGAAGACCTGCGCTATGCCCGCGCCCGGGCCCGCAAGGCGCTGGCGGGCGGAACGGCGCTCCAGCCGCTGGCTCCGTCCGACGCCATCGACTCTGGCCCAGCGTGGTTTGACGGGAGCGAGACCGGGGTCCTGACCCTGCCGCGCGAGGTGTCTGCCGCCCAGCTGGCCATGGCCTGTCTGTGCATGGCCGGCACCGAGCGTCCACCGCGCGGCGATCGGGTGCAGGCCCTGGTTCGCCGGCTACGCTCGGGCGAGGCCTTCACGGCAACCCTGGCCGGGGCGCGGATCGAGGCGGGATCCTCTGCCGGTGCCATCACCCTCTGTCGCGAGGCCGGGGAGGCCGTGCGGGGCGGACTGGCCCCACTGCGACTGATGCCGGGCCAGGCCGGCGTCTGGGACGGCCGCTATGCCCTCACGGCGGGGCCGGCAGAGGTCCAGGTCATGGCCCTGCGCGGATTGGCCGCAGGCCTGCCCAGGGCCGAGCGCGAGGCGCTGAAGGCCGTCCCCGCTGCCGCCCGGCCCGCCCTGCCCGTGTTGGTTGACGCCGAAGGGGCCGTGACCTGTCCCATACTGGCCGGTCCGGCTCTTGCACCGCATCAGGCCGTGCGAATTGAGGTTCTCTTCCTGGAACGGTTCAGGGCCGCGACCGGCCTGATCGACCAAGAATGCGTGACCTGACATCGCGCGCGTGGCGCAAGCGCCTCGGACGTCCTATCTCTGTCAGCCTAGAGCTATCGTTGGGAAGACGACGCGTATGAATTTCAGGAATCTGGCCATCTGGCTGGTGATCGTGGCGGGTCTCGCCGTCACCTTCTTTGTCACCCAGACCTCGCGGCCGCAAAGCGGCGGCGAGATCAGCTATTCGCAGCTGCTGAGCAAGGTCGACAACGGCGAGATCAAGTCCGCCGAAATCGCCGGCCAGATCGTTGCGGCCAAGGACACCGCCGGCAAGGTGGTGACCGTCAACGCGCCGAGCAATTCGGACGAGCTGGTCAACCGCCTGGTGGCCAAGGGGGCCGACGTCAAGTTCAAGGGTGGCGGCATCAGCCTGTTCGCCATCATCATGAACCTGCTGCCGATCATCCTGGTGATCGGGGTGTGGTTCTTCCTGATGCGGCAGATGCAGGGCGGCGCCAAGGGCGCGATGGGCTTTGGCAAGTCCAAGGCTCGGCTGCTGACCGAGAACAAGAACAAGGTCATCTTCGACGACGTCGCCGGCGTCGACGAGGCCAAGGAAGAGCTGCAGGAGATCGTCGATTTCCTCAAGGATCCGGCCAAGTTCCAGCGCCTGGGCGGCAAGATTCCCAAGGGCGCCCTGCTGATCGGCCCTCCCGGTACCGGCAAGACCCTGATCGCCCGCGCCGTCGCCGGTGAGGCGGGCGTGCCGTTCTTCACGATCTCGGGATCTGACTTCGTCGAGATGTTCGTCGGCGTCGGTGCCAGCCGCGTGCGCGACATGTTCGAGCAGGCCAAGAAGAACGCGCCCTGCATCATCTTCATCGACGAAATCGACGCCGTCGGTCGCCATCGCGGCGCCGGCCTGGGCGGCGGCAATGACGAGCGCGAGCAGACCCTCAACCAGCTGCTGGTCGAGATGGACGGCTTTGAGGCCAATGAAGGCATCATCCTGATCGCCGCCACCAACCGTCCTGACGTTCTGGACCCCGCCCTGCTGCGTCCGGGCCGCTTCGACCGTCAGGTCGTGGTGCCCAATCCCGACGTCTCGGGCCGCGAGAAGATCATTCGCGTCCACATGAAGAACGTCCCCCTGGCCGCCGATGTCGACGTGCGCACCCTGGCGCGCGGCACCCCCGGCTTCTCGGGTGCCGATCTGGCCAATCTGGTCAACGAGGCGGCCCTGACCGCCGCACGCAAGAACCGCCGCATGGTCACCATGCACGACTTCGAACACGCCAAGGACAAGGTCATGATGGGCGCCGAGCGCCGCTCGATGGCCATGAGCGACGCTGAAAAGAAGCTGACCGCCTATCACGAGGGCGGCCACGCCCTGGTGGCCCTGCGCGTTCCCGTCGCCGATCCGGTCCACAAGGCCACCATCGTGCCGCGCGGCCGAGCCCTGGGCATGGTCATGCAGCTTCCCGAGGGCGACCGCTACTCGATGAGCTTCGACATGATGACCTCGCGACTGGCGATCATGATGGCCGGCCGGGTGGCCGAGGAGCTGATCTTCGGCAAGGAGAAGATCACCTCGGGCGCCTCCAGCGACATCAGCGCCGCCACGGGCCTGGCCCGCAACATGGTCACCCGCTGGGGCTTCTCTGACGAGCTGGGCACCGTGGCCTATGGCGACAATCAGGACGAGGTGTTCCTGGGCCATTCGGTGGCGCGCACCCAGAACGTCTCGCCCGAGACCATGATCAAGATCGACAGCGAAGTGCGTCGCCTGGTCAAGGGCGGCGAGGACGAGGCGCGCCGGATCCTGACCGAGGAACTGGACAACCTTCACTCGGTCGCCAAGGCCCTGCTGGAGTTCGAGACCCTCAGCGGCGATGAGATCATCGGCGTCATGAAGGGCGTCCAGCCCGTCCGCAAGGACGAGGAAGATCGCAAGCCGGCAGGCCCCTCGGCCTCGGTGCCGGTCTCGCCGACCAGCGTAACGGCCTAAGGAACGCAAAAGCCGGTCCCTCGCGGGGCCGGCTTTTTTCCTGGGCGCTACAGCCCTAGAACCTGCCCCATGATCCTCAGCCCGATCTCCCGCCCCCGCGTCATGGGCATCGTCAACGTCACGCCCGACAGCTTTTCCGACGGTGGACGGTTCCTGGACCCCTCGGCCGGGTTGGACCACGCCTTGCGGCTCATCAGCGAGGGGGCTGACATCCTCGATATCGGCGGCGAGAGCACCCGGCCGGGGGCGACGCCGGTTTCAGAGGCCGACGAACTGGCGCGCGTCGTGCCGTTGATCGCGGCGATCCGGGCGCGCAGCGACGTGACGATCTCGATCGACACCATGAAGCCCGCCGTGGCCCGCGCCGCCGTGGCGGCCGGGGCCAGCCTCTGGAACGACGTGGCGGCCCTGCGATTCGCGCCCGACGCACCCGATGTGGCCGCCGAACTGGGCTGCGAGGTGATCCTGATGCACATGCTGGGCGAGCCGGGCACGATGCAGGCCGCTCCGGCTTATGACGACGTGGTCGGCGAGGTCGAGGCCTTCCTGCTGCACAGGGTCGAGGTGGCCCTGGCCGCCGGTGTGGCGCGCCAGCGGCTGTGGCTGGATCCCGGTATCGGCTTTGGCAAGACGCTGGAGCACAATCTGGCCCTGTTGGCGGCCCTGCCTCGATTTGTCGCACTGGGCTTTCCGGTGCTGCTGGGGGCCAGTCGCAAGCGCTTCATTGCCTCTATCGATCCGCTGGGCGAAGCGGCCGAAGGCCGGCTGGGCGGCTCGCTGGCGGCGCATCTGGCCGGCGCGGTGGCGGGCGTGGCGGCGGTGCGCGTCCACGATGTGCGCGAGACCGCCCAGGCCTTGCAGGTATGGGCCGCGATCCAGAGCGCGGGTCGCTAGAGCCAGTCGCGCTTAGTCGGTATCGAAGATCGACTCCGCTCTTCCCCGCGAAAGCGGGGATCCAAGCTGGATGTCCGGCAAAGGCTTGGTTAGCTCAGCTTGGGTCCCCGCTTTCGCGGGGAGGAGCGGCTTTGAGGAAGGCTTCGAGAAAAACCATCATTGCCCTAACCCGAAAAGCCGTCCGTCTGGCGCAGGGCCTCGCCCAGGGCCATGGCCGCCGTGGTGGCCAGGTTCATCGAGCGGGCCTCGGGCCGCAGGGGGATCACCAGGCGCCCCTGGGCGGCGGCATGGACCTCGTCGGGCGCGCCCCGGCTCTCATTGCCAAACAGCAGGGTGTCGCCCGCCTCAAAGGCGAAGCGGTGGAACGGCGTGGCCCCGCGAGTCGTGAACAGCAGCAGCCGCCCTTCGGACCGCTCGGGCGCCGCCAGGAAGGTCTGCCAGGAATCATGGCGTTTCATGTGGGCCAACGGCCCATAATCGAGCGCAGCGCGTTTCAGGCTCTTGTCGTCCAGCGGAAAGCTGCAAGGCTCGATAATGTCCAGGCCAATCCCGAAACAGGCGGCTAATCGGATCGCGGCACCGACGTTTTGAGGAATGCCTGGTTGAAAAAGTGCGACACGCATTCTAAGCGAACCAACCACAGAGGCAGCAGGGACATTGCTGCGAATCGAAAGGACTTGCGGACTCGCGCCGTGCGTCCGATAGGACGATCCGACCGCTGCCTTGTGGCGGAGATCCGCTTGCGGGTCGAGAACAGTTACGGCGCCGCAAGGCGCATCTCCTGGCCGGCCGTATTCTCGGCACGGCGGAATCGAAGGGTGACTTAAGGTGGCCGACACCGCCGTGGGCGCAAACAACGAACCGGAACATGGGTCTGATCCCAGCCGGCGCGATTTTATCTATATCGCAGCCATCGCCGGCGCCGCTGGCGCTGGCGCGTCGCTGGTCTGGCCGTTCGTCGATCAGATGAACCCGTCGGCCGACACGCTGGCCCTGGCCTCGACCGAGTTCGACCTGACCAAGGTCGCCGAGGGGCAGCAGGTCACGCTGAAGTGGCGCGGCAAGCCTCTGTTCGTGCGCAACCGCACGCCGGCGGAAATCGCCAGCGCGGTGAAGGACGACAGCGCGCCCCTCAAGGATCCGCAGACCGACGCCGAACGGGTCAAGCCCGGCAAGGCGCAGTGGTTGGTGCTGATCGGCTCGTGCACCCATCTGGGCTGCGTGCCGACCTTCGGCGGCGGCGATTACGGCGGCTGGTTCTGCCCCTGCCATGGCTCGCACTACGACACGTCCGGCCGGATCCGTAAGGGTCCCGCGCCGCTGAACCTCGCGGTTCCGGAGTACGAGTTCCTGTCCGACACCAAGGTCAAGATCGGTTAAGCGAGATGAGCGGACATTCGACCTATCAACCCAAGACCGGTTTCGAGCGTTGGCTCGACGCCCGTCTTCCGATCGTGCGTCTGGGCTACGACAGCTTCGTCGACTATCCCACGCCGCGTAACCTCAACTACTGGTACACGTTCGGCGGCATCCTGTCGCTGTGCCTGGCCTCGCAGCTGATCACCGGCATCATCCTGGTGATGCACTACAATGTGGGCGACGCCTTCAACAGCGTCGAGCACATCATGCGCGATGTGAACTACGGCTGGCTGATCCGCTACATGCACTCCAACGGGGCGTCGATGTTCTTCATCGCCGTCTACATCCACATGTTCCGCGGTCTCTATTACGGGTCGTACAAGGCCCCGCGCGAAGTGCTGTGGCTGCTGGGCTGCGTGATCTACCTGCTGATGATGGCCACCGCCTTCATGGGCTATGTCCTGCCCTGGGGTCAGATGTCCTTCCACGGCGCCGTCGTGATCACCAACCTGTTCGGCGCCCTGCCGATCGTGGGCGAGAGCATCACCACCTGGCTGTGGGGCGGGTTCGCCGTCGACACGCCGACCCTGAACCGCTTCTTCTCGCTGCACTACCTGCTGCCCTTCATGATCGCGGGCGTCGTGATCCTGCACATCTGGGCCCTGCACGTGGTCGGTCAGAACAACCCGACCGGCGTCGAGCCCAAGTCGAAGGCCGATACCCTGCCCTTCACGCCGTACGCCACGGTGAAGGACGGCTTCGCGATGAGCGTCTTCCTGATCCTCTTCTCGATCTTCGTCTTCTACATGCCCAACGCCCTGGGCCACGCCGACAACTATGTGCCGGCCAACCCGCTGGTGACGCCCGCCCACATCGTTCCCGAATGGTACTTCCTGCCGTTCTACGCGATCCTGCGCGCCGTTCCCGACAAGCTGATGGGCGTGCTGGCCATGTTCGGTGCCATCGCCTGCCTGTTCGCCCTGCCTTGGCTGGACACCTCCAAGGTGCGCTCGATGCGCTATCGCCCGACTGCGAAGGTCTACTTCCTGTTCTTCGTGGTGGCGTGCTGCATCCTGGGCGTCTGCGGCGCCAAGCTGCCCGATGACCCGGTCATCCCGCACCTGAAGACGTTCCTGCTGATCGACGCCGACCTGAACAGCTTCGTCTGGCTCAGCCGCGTCGCGACGCTCTACTACTTCGCCTTCTTCCTCGCGATCCTGCCGATCCTGGGCCTGAAGGAAACGCCTCTGCCCGTGCCGGACTCGATCGCGTCCCCGGCGCTGTCGCCTGAAAAGAAGGGCTGAACCCGATGCTGCGCAAACTCTCCATCATCGCCGCCGTCGCGGGCCTGATGATCGGCGGCCAGGCGCTGGCCGCGGGTCACCCGCTGCCGCCCAAGGACGTCCACTGGTCGTTCGAAGGTCCGTTCGGCAAGTTCGACCAGGCCCAGCTGCAACGCGGCTACAAGGTGTATCGCGAGGTCTGCTCGGCCTGCCACGCCATGCACCTGGTCAGCTTCCGCAACCTGGGCGACAAGGGCGGGCCGTTCTATAACGACAAGTACAAGAACTCGAACGACAACCCGTGGGTCAAGGCGATCGCCAAGGACTACGAGGTCGCCGATATCGACTCTGAAACCGGCGACGTGATCAAGCGCCCGGCCACGGCCGCCGACCGCTTCCCGTCGCCTTACGCCAACGAAGCTGCGGCCCGCGCCGGCAACGGCGGCGCCCTGCCGCCGGACATGTCGCTGCTGGCCAAGGCCCGCTCGGGTGGCCCGGAATACATCTACTCGCTGCTGACCGGCTACAAGGAGCCGCCGGCGGGGCTGAAGGTTGGCCCCGGCCAGCACTACAACCCCTATATGGCGGGCGACCTGACCTCGGCCTGGTCGGGCAGCCACGAGCATGTTCCGCCCGGTGGCTATATCGCCATGGCGGCGCCGCTCAAGGCCGGCCTGGTGACCTTCGACGATGGCACCAAGTCGACTGTTGAGCAGCAGGCCAAGGATGTCACCGCCTTCCTGATGTGGACCGCCGAGCCCAAGATGGAAGAGCGCAAGAAGATGGGCTTTGTGGTCATCCTCTATCTGCTGATGTTCTCTGGGCTGCTGTACGCCGCCTACCGTCAGGTCTGGAAGAACGAGTCGCACTGACCCGTTTCGTCTCAGACGACGCAAGATCAAGGCCCGGCGGAAACGCCGGGCCTTTTTCAGTTCAGGGCCTCGGGACCAGCCACAACCGGCCGGCCCAGGGGTCGAGGCGCAGGCTGTAGGCCGACAGGATGTCGACGCCCAGGGCTCCGACCACGCCGTCGGGCAGGTCTCCGGCCACCACGGCCTTGAGGCGGCGATACACCACCCCGTCCAGCGACAGAGCGCTCAAGGTTCCGACTGGCCGCTGGCGCGGTGCCTCGGCCTTGCCGCGGGCCCGCACGCCGCCGTTCGAGGCGGTGTCCAGCGCAAAGGCTCCGATCAGGCCGTGGTCGCCCTCCGAAACAGCGGCCTGCACTGTCGGCGCGCCGCCGATCATCGTCACCACCAGGCCGCGTCCTGAGGGGTTGGCCGAGGCTCCCGGCGTGTCCAGCCGCAGCCGGCAGGGCGCGAAGTCCAGACTCAGCACGTAGCGGTCCAGAATGTCAGCCCCGATCACGCCGATGATCGGCGCGACAAAGCCCGCGCTGCGATAGTCGAGGTCGCGGACCAGGATCGGCGCAGCCTCCAGCCTTTGGCCGGCCAGACGCACAGGCAGGGCCAGGTCGGTTCCGGCATAGCCGCCGGTCTGGGCCTTGGTGTCGTGCAGCAGGGTGCGGGGCGCAGACAGGTCGATTACGAAGTCGCCGGTCATGTCGGCGACGGCTGCGGGCGCGACAATGGCCCCGTTCTCGAACCAGCAGGCCGTCTCGCCGGCCATGGCCGCGCCGGCCGCCGACAGCGACAGCAGCAAGATCAGGGGGGCGACGCGGCGAACCATGGCCGCGATCCTAGCCAAGCTGCGGGCACAGCGCGACCAGAGTCAGTGGCACGCTGCAGCCCGGCGAGAGCAAGGCGAAAATTGCGGCAGGCGCTCTGTGTAAAAAGCTAGAGCATCGCGCGGAAAAGTGGCCGCCGGTTTTCCGCAAAAGCGATGCGCAAACAAAAAGCTAGAGCAAGGCGAGCGAGTTGGATTCAGCGCGCGTTGCTCTAGGAGCTGTGGACACTTATCGCATCCAGAGTATTGCGGCAGCGAGGTGCAGGACGGCGAGGTAGTTTCTCGCCGTCTTCTCGAAGCGGGTGGCGACACGGCGGAACTGCTTGAGGCGACTGAAGCAGCACTCGACGAGGTGGCGCTGGGCGTAGAGGTGCGGGTCGAGCGTATATTTCTGAGCGCGTGAAGGATTGTTGGGGATGACGGCGACGGCGCCCTTGGCGGTGATCGCCTGACGCAGATGATCTGCATCGTAGGCGGTGTCGGCCATGACGACCTTGGCCGGCAAGCCTTCGATCAACGGACCCGCTTGAGGTGCGTCTCCCCGTTGCCCGGCCGTGAGAATGAACCGGACTGGTTGGCCCAGGCCTCGCACGGCCATGTGGACCTTGGTGCTCAGTCCGCCGCGCGAGCGTCCAAGGGCTTGATCTTCAGACCCCCCTTTTTGGCCCCGCTAGCGTGCTGGTGGGCGCGGACGATGGTGGAGTCTATGATCAGGTATTCGAAGTCTGGATCGCCCGACATCGCCTCGAAGATCCGCCGCCAGACGCCCTTCTGGCTCCAGCGACTGAACCGCCGGAAGGCGCTATTCCAATCGCCGAACACCTCGGGCAGATCGCGCCAGGGCGAGCCCGTCCTCACGATCCACAACACGCCCTCGACGAACATCCGGTTGTCGCGGCCGGTCGAGCCCTTCTGGTCAGGACGCCCGATGATCAGGCCAGACATCCGGTCCCAATCAGCGTCACTCAGCACCAAACGATCCATCACACCCAAGACCGCCTCCCAAAAGACAGTCTTGAATCACGCTTCGCACCCTTCGGGAATCCCTAGAGTCCACAGCTCCTAGGGCCCGTGCCTGTTCTGGTATCCGCGCCGTCCCGATTACGTGGTCTTCGCTCTGACGGGCGTCAAGATGATCGCCCGATCCAATGAGCCTGGGCCATGAATACGGCCACCAAATCTGTGATTTATCTGGATTTCTATGTGACTAATCGGCGCGGAAATCTCTGTTTACCAAGTATGGGAAAAATAAAACTTTGGTTCGGCGTCGCCGAGGGCTGAATTTAGGAAGCTGTTAGCTCCTCGGAGAGCACCGGTGCCAGCAACTTTTACAGGGTAAAACTTCGCCATGCTGCCGAACCTGAAGATTGGTCAGCGTCTCGCCGTCGGCTTCGGCGTGATTCTCTTGATGATGGCAGGCATTGGCCTGGTGGCTCAAACCCGCGTCAATGCGATCGACCGCAGCCTCACAACGATCAACGACGTGAACAGCGCCAAACAGCGCTTCGCCATCAATTTCCGCGGCAGCGTGCATGACCGCGCCATCAGCCTTCGCGACGTCATCCTGGTCAGCGATGCGGGCGAGCTTGATGCGGCCATCGCCACCATAGGGCGCCTTGAGGCGGCCTATGACAAATCCGCCGGTCCGCTTGATGAGCTCATGGCCAAGGGCGCTGGCGTGACCCCCGATGAGACGGCCATTCTCGACAGCATCAAGGCCACGCAGGCGCAGGGCCTGCCGCTGATCTCGGAAGTGATCCGACTGCAGAAGGCCGGTGAGGTCGACGCCGCCAAGGCGCTACTGATGAACGGCGCAAGGCCCATGTTCATGGTCTGGCTGAAGCAGATCAATCAGTTCATCGACCTGCAAGAGGCCAAGAACAAGCAGATCGGGTCTGAAGTCCACGACATTTCGGCCGGCTTCGTCTGGTTGAACATCGCAATGTGTGGCGGGGCGCTGGTTCTGGGTGTCGCCGTCGCGGCGTGGTCGGCCCGCGCCGTCAAGCCGCTCGGCGCCCTGACAACGGCGATGGGCAAGCTCGCCTCGGGCGACCTGTCCGTCGCGGTCCCGTCCCTGGGAAGCAAGGATGAGGTCGGCGAGATGGCCAAGGCCGTGCAGGTCTTCAAGGAGGCCGGCGCCAGGACCCTTCGCCTGGAGCAGGAGAATGCCGAGGCGCGTCAAATGACCGACAGTGAACGTGCGGCACGCCAAAAGGCCGAAGCTGAAATGGCGAGGACCCAGGCCTTGGTGGTCGAAGCTGTCGCCTCGGGTCTGGAGCAACTTTCTGAAGGCAATCTTGCCTATCGCCTGAGCACCCGTTTTGCGCCCGAATATGAAAAGCTGCGGGCCGATTTCAATGCTGCGATGACCACCCTGCAAGACACCATGAAGATGGTGTCTGGCAATACCACCACCCTCCAGGCCGGTGCCGCCGAGATCGCCGTGGCGTCCCAAGACCTGTCGCGCCGGACCGAGCAGCAGGCGGCCAGTCTGGAAGAGACCGCTGCGGCGCTGGATCAGATCACCGCCACGGTGCGCAAGACCGCCGAGGGTTCGGACCACGCCCGCAGCGTCGTCGGCTTGGCCAAGTCTGCCGCCGAACAGTCCGGCGACGTGGTCCAGAAGGCTGTTGCCGCCATGGGCGGTATCGAAAAATCGTCCCAGGAGATCAGCCAGATCATCGGCGTGATCGACGAGATCGCCTTCCAGACCAACCTCCTGGCCCTGAACGCGGGCGTCGAGGCGGCGAGGGCCGGTGACGCCGGTCGCGGCTTTGCGGTTGTGGCGTCCGAAGTGCGCGCGCTGGCCCAGCGATCGGCTGCGGCGGCCAAGGAGATCAAGACCTTGATCTCGAACTCGGACCTGCAGGTCAAAACCGGCGTGGAGCTCGTCGGCGAGACCGGCAAGGCCTTGAGCCGCATCATGGTTCAGGTTGACCAGATCAACGACATCGTCGTCGTGATCGCCGCGTCCGCCCAGGAGCAGGCCACAGCCCTGAACGAGGTTAATTCCGCCATCAACCACATGGATCAGGTGACCCAGCAGAATGCAGCGATGGTGGAGGAAGCCACCGCCGCCAGCCAGAGCATGTCGCAGGAGGCCCAAGGGTTGGCCCGTCTCATCGGGCGCTTCCAGGTCAGCCAGGACGCCCCGACGCACAGCGCCGCCGCGCGACAGCCCTCGCGCCCTTCAGCCAGCCTATCGGTCCTGAAGACCGCAGGGCGCGGCGGCACCGCCCGTTGGAAAGCTGTCTAGAGCGAACGGCCGGCCCCCACTGAGCAGGTCGCGGGGCCTCAGACCTCGCCCTTGCTGCCGCCCGATCTCTGGAACAGCTTCAGGGTGCGCAGCATGGCCAGGCGGGCGCTGTCGGCATGGTGGCCGCTGGGGGCCACAAAGGCGTGACCGGCGTCGTAAAGCCAGACGGGCAGGTCGGGATGGGCCGCCTGGATCGCCTCGATATCGGCCAGCGGGATCATCGGGTCGGTCTTGCCAAAATGCAGGGCGGTGGCGACCTGGGGCGCCTCGCCGGCATAGGCCGCGATGTCGCCGCCATAGAAGCACGACACCGCCTGCAGCCCCGTGCAGCGCGCCGCCGCCAGCCAGGCCGTGGTGCCGCCATAGCAGAAGCCCATCACGAACACCGGACCCTGCAGGGCATCGATCGCGGCCTGAACGCGGGGCAGGGCGGTCAGGCCCCAGCCGGTGGCCTCGCCCATGGCCATCCGCTGGTCCAGGATCGCCGGCTCGGTATTGGCGGCCGGAAAGGGGGCGTCGGCGGCGTCGATCAGCGACGGCGCGATCACCTCATAGCCCTGCTCGGCCAGGGTGTCGGACAGTTCGCGAATGTGCGGCGTCACACCCCAGATCGCATGCAGGATCACGAGGCCACCCCGCCGGGCATCCTGCTGCGGGGCGTGATAGGCCAAGACGGCCTCACCCGCCTGCGTGGTCAGGGTGATCTGCTCGCCCATCAGGCCGCGCCCTGGGCCTGAAACAGCGCCAGGGTCCGCTCGCGGGCCAGCCCGGCGTCGGCGAGATCGGAGTCTGGCCGGCCGTCATTGTTGAAGCCATGGCCGCTGGCTTCGTAGATATGGACGGCCACTTCGGGGTGGGCGGCGGCGATGGCGGCCTTCACCTCGTCGGCCGGGATGTGCGGGTCCTTGCGGCCCAGATGCACGATAACCGGGCAAGACAGCCTGAACCTGGCCATGCCGGCGACCTGACCGCCGTACCAGCTGGCCGCCGCCGCCAGGCCCTCGCAACGCGACGCCGCCAGCCAGGCCATGGTGCCGCCATAGCAGTAGCCGGTCAGGAACACTGGGCCGCGTGGCGCCAGAAAGTCGATACAGGCCTGGATGTCGCCCATGGCGTTGTCAGGGCCGTTGGCCTTGGCGTACTTCACGCCGGCCTCAAACCCGGCCGGATCATGCTCGGCGACGAAGCCCTTCTGCTGCCGGTCGAACATTGACGGGGCCAGAACCTCAAAGCTCAGCGCCGCCCAGCGCGCCACGTCCTCGCGCACATAGCGGTCGAGGCCAAAGATCTCCTGCACCACGATCACCCCGCCCTTGCGCGGGCCGGTCGGCTGGGCGTGCAGGGCGTCGAAGCCAAAGCCGTCATGACCGGCGGTCAGGGTGAGGGTGTCGGTCATGGCGGGCTCCTGCGCGGTCGCGGGGATCGAAACGCCTTCCCGGCGAGGCGGTCAAGCCTTGCCGTCGCCGGGCGCAAAGAGGTGCGGCGCTGCGGCATGGATGGCTTGCCTCAGTGTGGCCCGTGACCGGTCGATACCGTCGATCGGAATGTCGATATGGCGGGCCGTCTCACCGGCACTGACGACCTTCAGCGCCGTGCTCTCGGCCAGAATGAGCCTCAGGCAGGGTGGCGCGCGCTCTCGTGGCGCAGGCTGCACGAAACGAACCGCTGCAATCGCCGACCAGGGCAGGCTGTCCAGCGCCTCGCCCCGCGTCGTACGCCAACTCAGCCCGTCGGGCGCGATAACCAGGCGCGGGCCCTTGACCGACAGCTGCGCTAGCCCCGCCGCCAGCAGCAGCGCACTGAAGCCCAGCCAGACGACCAGCCGCGACCTTGGCGTCATGTAGTCAAACGACAGGCTCATCACGCCCATCACGGCGCAGATGATGCAGATCGGCAGCAGGACCTCGGTCGGCGAGGTGCGGACGGAGAGGGTCTGGGGGCTGCTGGCCAACGGCTCAATGGTCTGCGTTTAGAGTGACGGAGCAATGTCGGGCGAGGGTGGCAGCTCGATCGAGACGACGGCCCTGTCGATGCTTTCGGTCTCTTGTGAGAACCGAAATCTCCCGCCCTGGATGCGCAGCGTGACTGATCTTCCGCCATCGCGCGGCACGACGCTTCGTATCGTCATCAACCTCGTTCCGTTCTGCTCGAGCGTCTTGACCAACTCCAAACCGGCATCTGTCCAGCCGCCAAAGGCATAGGACAGTCGCATTTCCGGCAAGCCTTCGATCGGCCCGGGCGTGACTTGTGGGAAGCTATCAACCCATGGCGTTTTGGAGGACATCTCCATCACCGCCGGGAAGAGTGCAGGGCTTGCTTCCACCCAGCGAAAGTACGCTCCGTACATCGGGAGACAGGCAGTGACGTCTTTGGACTCGGGCTTCAGTCTGTGAGGACCGACGGTACACCAGACAGTCTGGTTGTTCATCGGGATGCTCCTCGCGGGAACCCCGTTGCGCCTAGCCCACTCGGTCTGGGGCAAGAGCATCGTGTTTGAAATACGCATCCCGAAGACCGGTGTGCCGACGGGCAAGACAACGCGCCCCTTGCTGTATATGTCCACAGACAACGTACCGGTCAGGGCGTGACGTACTGGCACGGTCAATAGAACATCGCCAATCTCCAGGTTGGGCGATGGCCTGACCTCAAGCGGGCCGGAAACCTTCAGCGTGTTGACCGCCTCACTTCCCAATGGTTTGGGAAGCGCCAACAGCGGTTCTTCTCGACATTGGGCAGCTGTTGCCCAGATTGCTGTGGCGATGACGCAGAGAATACCCAGCCATCTCAAGGCTTCAGATGCCATCATAACGCGTGCTCTGCGGTGTTCTGTTCAGTTTGAACGACGCGTCAACTGTACGACCTTTGAGTGTCATTAGCGCGAAGCCGTCTGGCCAGGCGCAAAGCCAGGCCCGGTGCCGTCTGAGGCATCTTCAGGACGGGTCGGGCTCCTGGCCGGCGTTGCGGGTGCGGATCATTTCCTGGACGGCACGCAACAGTTCTTCCCGAGCGCCGTTGCTGGTCAGAGCGGCCTCCCCAGCGGGCAGGCCACGCAACAAGCGCAGATGGGCACCGCCCTCCACACCCGCATCGAGAATTTCCACAGCGAAGCCACCGGGCAAATCAAGGCGGCCTGCCCCCTTCTCATCCAGCCTCACCGAGAATGTCTTTGCGACGACAAGCGTGTCAGGTGTGGAGCCGATCATCAGTTCCAGCCGGGTGTAGCCCTTGGTTACGCGGCCGTCAGGGCCGACCAGGCCGGCATTGGGACCACCATACCGCAGACCAACCTGTTCAACGAAAGCGAGGCTCTTGTCGGAAGGCTCATAGGCGATCGGGGTTTGAAGCTTTTCGTCCCGCCCCAGGCTAGAGATCTGGAAGGTGCTGCCCGGGAGGGTTGCGGTGGGGCCCGCGCTGTTCTCGAACAGGGTCTCAAAGCGACCGTCGGCGTCCCTGTCGAGATAGCAATAGACGTTGCCGGTGACGGCGGGGATCATGCCCATCATCGCCACGCCGACAAGCTTGGCCTTGCTCGGCGGTGCCGCGCGCCGACAATAGGCGGCCTTGCCGTCCACCTTCACCGGCCAGAGCAGGTCGCCGACCAGCCCATATTTCTCCCGCTCCGCTGCGGTCTTCAACACGACGCCCTTGCCAGGACGAACGGCCTGAAGGCTCAGCATATCGCCCACCTCGACCCGACGGGGCGCGGCGTCGGCGGCGACGGCGGCCTCGACCAGCAGAACGGCAGCGGGACCTTCACGGCCCATCTCTGCTTCCAGGCGCATACGCAAGGGAAGTGGCAGATCCTCCCAGGTTTCCGGGTAGGGCAGGAGACCCCCTGGCGGCAGTCCAGACGGAGGCGATGGCGCGGTTGCGGGGGCGACGGGCTCACGAAGCGCCTGGCGGGCAAAAGCCGCCGGAGACTGGAGCGTGACGGCCAGTACGGTCGTCACAGTCAAAATGAGCTGCTTGTTCATCGGATGAAGATCGGCACATAGGTTGTGGTCGTGGTCACGGTCATGGTGACGCTGCTCAGTTGGCTCGGCAGGCCCGCATCGACGCGGTAGCGCACACCGCCGCTGGGCGTGAGGCCCAGGAAGGTTACCTTCGCGCCGCGATAGTCGAGGGTGGCGGTCTTGCCATCGAGCGAACGGGCGACGGCGCCGTCGCCACGGATGTCCTGAAAGCCGTAGCGGTTCTGCAAGGCTCCGCTGACGCGATAGCCGCTCAAGGGCGGCGGCGGCGCGTCTCGCTTGGGCTTGTCGGTGATCACGGACCAATTGACCGCGAAGTCGATGGAAGGTCCTTCGCCATGCGGCAGCATATGATAGCGCGCCGGCTCGGCCAGGGGCCGGGAAGCGCCGAGTTGGAACACGAACAGCGCCACGCCCATGAACGGTGCACCGGAAGGGCGGACCTGATCAAAGGCGCCGTCGCGATCAGTGTCCTCGAAACAGGCCAGTTCGTCGCCCGACCACCAGCGCTGGGTGGAAGCAGCGACGGCGCAATAGGCCCAGCCGGCACCAGAGCGCACGCCGAACATCTTCGTGCCGGGCGGGAAGCTCTTGACCTTGCCAAAGCCGCCGGGGGTGGGGGTCTCGCCGTCCAGCGCCGCTGCACGCGTCGCCGTGATCGGCTGGGTGAACAGCGGCTGGCCCTTTTCGGCCACCTGCTCCCCCTGGGGCGCTGGGGCCGCATGAATCACATAGACTGCAGACCCCGTGGTGGTTTGGGCGCGCGCGCCCACGCCGCATACAAGGCTCGCCGCAAGGGCGCAGCCCAGAACTCCGAACTTCATTGAATAACGCCCTGCCCCTATCCCGCTGCAGGATGGAACAGGGCGTCAGTCGAAATCAAGCGCAATCAAACGTTGAACCGAAAGTGCATCACGTCGCCGTCCTTGACGATGTAGTCCTTGCCTTCGGCCTTCATCTTGCCGGCTTCCTTGGCGCCGTTTTCGCCGCCCAGGGCGATGAAGTCTTCGAAGGCGATGGTTTCGGCGCGGATATAGCCCTTCTCGAAGTCGGTATGGATGACGCCGGCCGCCTGCGGGCCCGTGTCGCCGACATGGATAGTCCAGGCGCGGGCTTCCTTGGGGCCGACCGTGAAATAGGTCTGCAGGTCCAGCAGCTTATAGGCTTCGCGGATCAGGCGGTTGAGGCCCGGCTCTTCCAGGCCCAGGGTTTCGAGGAACTCGGCGCGCTCCTCGGCGTCCAGCAGGGCGATCTCGCTCTCGATCTGGGCCGAGATGACCACGCTCTTGGCGTTGTCCTTGGCGGCGCGTTCGGCGACGAGGTCGGAGAATTTGTTGCCCTTGTCGGCGCTGCCTTCGTCGACATTGCAGACATAGAGCGCCGGCAGCGAGGTCAGCAGCTGCAGCATGTGCCACGCCTTCTCGTCATCGGCGTCGATCTTGGCGGCGCGGGCCGGGCGGCCTTCGCGCAGCAGGGCCAGGGCGATATTGGCCAGGCGCAGGGTGTTGGCGCTGTCCTTGTCGGCGCCGACCTTGGCGCGCTTTTCCAGGGCGGGAACGCGCTTTTCCAGGCTTTCCAGGTCGGCCAGCATCAGTTCCATCTCGATGATCTCGAGATCGCTGATCGGGTCGATGCGGCCTTCGACGTGGACGATGTCGCCGTCTTCAAAGCAGCGCGCCACAAAGGCCACGGCGTCGCAGTCGCGGATATTGGCCAGGAACTGGTTGCCCAGACCTTCGCCCTTGGACGCGCCGCGCACCAGGCCGGCGATGTCGACAAAGGTGATGCGGGCCGGGATGATTTCCTTGGAGCCGGCCACCTTGGCCAGGGCGTCCAGGCGCGGCTCGGGCACCGCGACCTCGCCGGTATTGGGCTCGATCGTGCAGAACGGATAGTTGGCGGCCTGAGCCGACGCCGTCTGGGTCAGGGCGTTGAACAGGGTGGACTTGCCGACGTTGGGCAGGCCGACGATGGCGACTTTAAGGGCCATGGAACTCTCGTGAATTTCGTTGGGGGCGAACTAGCACGGATCGACGGCGAACGCGAAGGGCGGGGGGACTTGAACCAACTGTAACCGCTGCCGATATTGATCGCGGACAAGGAGCGGCGACATGAGCCTTCGACCCGTGGTGAAGATCGTAAAGGGCGTCCCCGCCTCGGACGGCGACGGCGTGCGCCTGACCCGCATGCTGGGCACGGCGGAAGCCCAGATGTTCGATCCGTTCCTGATGCTGGACTGTTTCGACAACGACCAGGCCTCCGACTATATGGGCGGCTTCCCCGACCATCCGCATCGCGGCTTCGAAACCGTGACCTACATGCTGGAAGGCCGGATGCGGCACCGCGACAATACCGGGCGCGAAGGCGTGATCGGCCCGGGCGGCATCCAGTGGATGCGGGCCGGGCGCGGCATCGTCCATTCCGAAATGCCCGAGCAGAGCGAGGGCCGGATGCGCGGCTTCCAGCTGTGGGTGAACCTGCCCGCAAAGCTGAAGATGAGCGCGCCGGGCTATAGCGAGTTCGAGAGCGACGCGATCCCGGTCGCGGCACGCGACGGCGGCGTCACGGTCAAGGTGATCTCGGGAGTCACCGATGCGGGAACCTCTGGACCCATCGGCGGCGGGGCGGTCGACGCCCTGTATTTCGACGTCGTTTTGCCGGCGGGGACCCGCTTTGAGGAGCCGGTCGGCGCCGACCGCAACGCCATGCTGGCGGTCTATGAGGGTCAGGTGCGGGTGTCGGGCGGCAAGGTCGACGCGCTGTCGGGCGTGTTCCTGGGCGCCGGTGACCGGGTGCTGGTCGAGGCGATCACCGACGCGCGCGTGCTGCTGCTGGCCGGCCGTCCGATCGGCGAGCCGGTGTTCTGGCACGGGCCGTTCGTGATGAACTCGCGCGACGAGATCGTACAGGCCTTTGAGGATTTCCAGAGCGGGAAGTTCTGATACCAGCGGCCGTTGGTCCTGACCTCAGAGGGCCAAACTCTGAAGATACCCCGTCACCCCGGGACTTGTTCCCGGGGCCCATGGGTCAGCTTCATCGTGAGAGCTCTATTTGGCGCCGCACCTGCGGTGGAACGATGGGCCCCGGGAACAAGTCCCGGGGTGACGAGATGTATAGGGCGCAAGGCGTCGAGCTCAGCGGCCGTTGGTATGGCTGCCGCGACTGTCTGGGGCGACGACGTCTTGTGGGCCTGGAGAACGGGGATCGAGCCCGCTCTATCCCCGGCGCATCGCCTACAAACCCCAGCAAATTCAAAGCTCTGAAAAAAGAACGAGCGCGCCTGTCAGACGCGCTCAAAATGCCCCCCATACTGATCCCACCTGACAGCACGGGAAGGGCGCACGTACGGCGACCGTTGCGGCTGTCAGGGGTGGTCGAGCGGGAAGTTCAAACGATGGCGGGAGGAGTACAGCGTGCTCTGGGCCGCCAACCCTTTCGTGTCTGGCGGCGGTCGGCCGTGGAACACTAAAACGACGTCACGTCAGGGGTCGCGCGAGCAGCAGGTGGACCTGGGAGGGTTCACAGTCCGGGACGGGGTCGCGCCCCGGTCCGCCCGTCGGAGGCTTCAAGGCGGCGAGGCTCTAACAGGGCTCAAGCGCCGCGCGCCTCTGAAAGAACGACCACGCGGAGCGCTCGTCTTCGTCGAAACGGTACTTACTACAAACTCACATCCGGGCGAGGCCCGGGCGCTCCGCGACCCTTCCCATCCCTTCAGCGGTCAAACCGCGTGAGGCGGCGAAGCCATGCGCAGGCCGTCAGACGAAATAGCGCCGGGCGATTTCGAGGTTGTCCTTTTGCCAGATCCCCGCCGCGCCCATCAGCACCCGCATCAGACTGGCCTGGAAGGTGGCGCGGGCCGCCGCGCGGTCGACCAGGGCGCGGATCGGGACATCGAAGGCAGCGTCGGGCGCGATGGCGCGATGGACGGCATAGTTCATGGCCACCAGATCGACCCGGTGCTCGACCGCGCCGAACACCGCCTCCACCCGCTGCGAGCGGTCGAACCAGGTGACGCAACCTTCGAAATCGGTCGCGTCCCAGAGGGTCAGCATCCTGTCGAACAGGTCGTCGAAGCGCTCGTCGCTCAACCCGTCGCTCATGGCCTTGAAGTACGCGTCTTTTTAGACGCGCAGCGGCATCAGCACATATTTCACGCCCGGATCGGTCGGATCGACCACCAGGGTGGGGCTGGCCGGGTCGGCGAAGCGGAATTCGGCGATCGGGCCGCCGATCTGGCCGCAGACGTCCAGCAGGTAGCGGGCGTTGAAGCCGATCTCGAAGGGCTCGCCGTCATAATCGACCTCGACCTCTTCGACGGCCTGGCCGGCTTCCATGTTGCGGACGGTCAGGGTGATGCGGCCCGGCTCGATGGCCAGCTTCACCGAGCGGCTCTTCTCGGCCGAGATGGTGGCCACCCGGTCGACGGCCTTGGCAAACAGGTCGTTGTCCAGGGTCAGGATCTTGGCGTTGTCGCGCGGAATGACCCGCAGATAGTCGGGGAAGGCGCCGTCGATGACTTTCGAGGTCAGGGCGGCGGCCCCGAACTCGAAGCGCACCTTCTGGGCGGAAACCTGCAGGTCGACCTGCTCGCCGGCCGATTCCATCAGGCGGCGGGCCTCCTGGATGGTCTTGCGCGGCACGATGATGCCCGGCAGGCCGGCGGCACCCTCGGGGGCCTCCATCTCGGCCAGGGCCAGGCGGTGGCCGTCGGTAGCCACGGCGCGCAGCTTGGTGACGCCGCCTTCATTGACGGTGTGGAGATACAGGCCGTTCAGATAGTAGCGGGTCTCTTCGGTCGAGATCGCAAAGCGGGTCTTGTCGATCAGCCGGATCAGTTCGTTGGTGTCCACCGCGATGCGGCTCGAGAGCCCGTCGCTGCTCATCACCGGGAAGTCGCCGGCCGGCAGCACCGGCAGGTTGAAGCGCGAGCGACCGGCCTGGATCACCAGGCGCGGATCATCGCCGCTGAAGCTGAGCGACACGTCCGAGCCGTCGGGCAGCTTGCGGACGATCTCGTACAGGGTCTGGGCGGGCGCGGTGATCTGGCCGGGCACGTCGATCTGGGCCAGGCCCTCGTCGATGATCTCCATGTCCAGGTCGGTGGCCGAGAAGCTCAGCGTGTCGCGCTCAGCCGACAGCAGGATGTTCGACAGGATCGGGATGGTGTTGCGGCGCTCGACGACGCTCTGCACATGCCCCAGCGCCTTCAGCAGCGCCGCCCGTTCGATCGTAAGCTTCATAAATCAGGTCCGGATCGCGCAGCCGGCGCGGCTGAGTCGCGCGCCAGGCTCCGTAGTGAATGGACCGCCGACATTATCGCAATCGCGCGGTTGGGGAAGGGGGCGGGGCCTCTTGTCTCGACGGAAACGACACCTATCTTTTGCGAACAATTCGCAACAAGGATCGTGCGCTGTGCGCCTCGCCCTCAAGACCCTCACCTACGCCGCAATGCACCTGACCGTTGCCGTGGTCGTGGCCTATGCCCTGACCCGCGACTGGCGGGTGGCCCTGGCTGTGGGCATCGTCGAGCCCCTGGTCCAGACGGTGTTCTTCAACCTGCACGAAAGGGCATGGTCGCGAGCCGACAAGGCCCGCGACCAGAAGCGGCGTCAGGCCTTGGTGTCGACCGAACCGCCCGAGCCTTCGCTGCCGGTCCCGGCATAGGGGTTGGCGGCGGCGGTCGGTTCAGCCGAACCCGGCGCGGTCGAGCCCTTGGCCGCCACGGCGACCATGGCCGGACGGATCAGGCGGCCCTGCAGCTCATAGCCGGCCTGCAGAAACTGAAGAACGCCGCCGGCGGCGACCTCGGTCGAGGGCTGTTCCATCACCGCCTGATGCAGGTGGGGGTCGAACTTCTCGCCCTTGGCCGGCTCGATCTTCTTCAGACCGTTGCGTTCGAAGGCCGCCAGAAGCTCCTTCTCGGTCATTTCGACGCCGATGATATAGTTGGTCACCGCCGGATCCTGCGAGTTGCGCGGGCTCATGGCCGTGGCGCGCGACAGGTTGTCGGCTGCGCCCAGCAGGTCGCGGGCGAACTTCTGGATCGCATAGGCGCGGGCGTCGTTCATCTCGCGCTCGGCCCGGCGCTTGGTGTTTTCCACATCGGCGGCGTAGCGCAGGGCCTGATCTTTCAGGGCCGCCACTTCCAGCTTCAGCGCCTCGATTTCCTGGGCGGCGTCCTCGCCATCCTGGATCATGTCTTCAACCGGCGCTTGCTCGTCGCTCATCTCGTACAGTCCTTATCCATCCATCATCCGGCCGAGCACGCGGGCGGTATAGTCCACCAGCGGGATCACCCGGGCATAGTTGAGGCGCGTGGGTCCGATCACGCCGATCGCGCCCAGCACCTTCCTCTGGCCCGTCATATAGGGCGCCGCAATCACGGAGGAACCCGAAAGCGAAAAGAGTCGCGTTTCAGCCCCGATGAAAATGCGCACGCCCTGGGCTTCGCGCACGTCATCCAGCAGGCCGATCAGCTGTCCCTTCTGTTCCAGGTCGTCAAACAGCATCCGCACGCGCTCAAGATCCTCGCGGGCCCCGGTCTCTCTCAAGCCGTCGCCCAGCAGGTTGGCCTGGCCCCGCACGATCAGCGCCCGGGCATCACCCTCGCCGCCGCCCCAGGCCGCCAGACCATCCTCGACCAAACGCGCCGTGGTCTCGTCCAGTTGCCGACGGGCGGTTTCCAGCTCGGCCCTCACCTCGTCCTTGGCCTCGCTCAGGGTGCGGCCGCGCAGACGGGTGTTGAGGAAGTTCGACGCCTCCTGAAAGGCCGAGGGCGTCATGCCCGGCGCGCGTTTCATCAGCCGGTTTTCGACCGTGCCGTCTTCGAAGACCATCACCGCCAGGGCCTGGTCGCCGCCCAGGGCCACGAATTCCACGTGCTTGACGCCGCCCTCGCGCACCGGGGTGACGACGATGCTGGCCCCGCCGGCCAGGCCCGACAGGATCGAGCCGGCCTCGGCCAGGGCCTCCTCGAATGAGCGACCACGGGCGAACAGCCGCGCCTCGATGGCCCGCCGCTCATCCTCGCCGACATCACCGACCTCAAGAAAGCCGTCGACGAACATCCGCAGGCCGGCATGGGTCGGCATCCGGCCGGCGCTGGTATGGGGGGAGTCCAGCAGGCCCAGCTGCGCCAGGTCCTGCATGGTGTTGCGGATCGAGGCCGGCGACAGCGGCGTCCCGCCGCGCGAGAGGGGGCCGCCCCGCGACAGGGTGCGCGAGCCCACCGGCTCTCCGGTCTCCAGATAGGCCTCGACCACCCGGCGGAAGATGTCGCGGGCCCGGGCGTCCAACTCGGTCAGGCCGGGCGTGCGACCAAACAACTGCGTCATGGGGGCCTGCCGGCGACCTCGCTGGGTTCACAAAAGCGGCGGGCGCTCTTCCAAGTTCCCGCTCCAGAGAGGATAAGCGGCCCCACCTCGCATTCAAAGCCCCATCACCCTTTCCAAGCCCCGGAGTTCCCCATGCGCCCCTCGAATCGCGCCCCCGATCAATTGCGCGCCGTCACGCTGGAGACCGGGGTCAACCGCTATGCCGAGGGCTCGTGCCTGATCGGCTTTGGTCACACCAAGGTGCTGGTCACCGCCACCGTTGAAGAAAACGTGCCCGGCTGGATGCGGAACAAGGGCGCCGGCTGGGTCACGGCCGAGTACGGCATGCTGCCCCGCGCCACCCACACTCGGGGCCGCCGCGAGGCCGCCACCGGCAAGCAGACCGGCCGCACCCAGGAAATCCAGCGCCTGATCGGCCGGTCCCTGCGCGCTGTGGTCGACCTGAAGGCCCTGGGCGAGCGCCAGATCACGCTCGACTGTGACGTCGTCCAGGCCGACGGCGGCACCCGCACCGCTGCGATCACCGGCGCCTGGGTCGCTCTGCGCCTGGCCACGAAGTACCTGCTCGACGAGGGTGTGCTGAAGACCGACCCGATCGTCGGCCAGGTGGCGGCCGTCTCGTGCGGCGTGTTCAACAATGTGCCGGTTCTCGACCTCGACTACGAGGAAGACAGCAATGCCGAGGCCGACAGCAACTTCGTGCTGACCGAAAGCGGCGACATCGTCGAGATCCAGGCCACCGGCGAAAAGCGCGGCTTCACCCGCGCTGAGTTCGAAAGCCTGTATGGCCTGGCCGAAAAGGGCATCGGCGAGCTGTTCGCGTTCCAGAAAGCGGCGATCGGGGGCTAAACGCCTCCGCGACGCCCCGTCCTCTTGCCGCTGGGCGGGGCGCGCCCCAGATTCGAGCTTCGAGAGGAGATCGACGTGCCGACACCGTTCCAGGGCTATGAAGTCGAGGCCCGCCTGCGGCCGTCCGCCGAGGCCTATCCCTTCGACCTGGACCGCGTGCTGGCTGCGGTTGTGGCGCTGGAGGCTCGCGTGCCCGCCGACGCCTATACGGCGGGCATTCTGGGCACCGAGCGGATCGGCAATGGCGTGGTGGTCAGCCCCACGGGGCTGGTCCTGACCATGGCCTATCTGATCACCGAGGCGCGTGAGGTGATCCTGACCCTGAACGAAGGCCGCCGGGTGGCCGCCCACGTGTTGGGCTTCGACCCCCGCACAGGTCTTGGCCTGGTTCAGGCCCTGGAGCCGCTGGACCTGCCGGTCATGCCGATCGGCACCTCGCAGGGACTGATCGGCGGGGCCGGTGTGATCGTGGCCGGAGCCGGGGGGCGCACCCATGCCGCCGCCGGCCAGGTGATCACCCGCATGCCGTTCGCCGGCTATTGGGAATATCTGCTGGACGAAGCGATCATGACCGAGCCGGCCCATCCGCACTGGAGCGGCGCGGCGCTGATCGGTCCCAAGGGCGACCTAGTGGGGCTGGGCTATCTGAGCCTGGAAACCCGCGCCCCGGACGGCGCCGCCAAGCCGATCAACATGTTCGTGCCGGCCGAGCTGCTGCCGCCGATCCTTGACGACCTGGCGCGCGGCCAGGCTCCACATCCGCCGCGTCCGTGGCTGGGGATCTTCGCCCAGGAGATCGAGGACCATGTCGTGATCGTCGGCGTCTCGCCCAAGGGGCCGGCCGCCCGCGCCGAACTCAAGCCCGGCGACGTGATCCTGGCCGTGGGCGACCAGCCCGTCGCGGACCTGGCCGAGTTCTACACCCGCCTCTGGGCGATGGGCGACGCCGGGACAAGCATTCCGCTCAAGGTGCTGCGCGAGCACGATGCGTTCGAGATGGAAGTGCGGTCGATGGATCGCGGGTCACTGCTGAAGAAACCGAGGTTCAACTGAAGGGTCGCGCCGATTAAGCCCCGCCCCGGCCCAGGACATGCGACACTGCGTGTCCGCCACCCTTTGCGGCGCGCGGGCGGCCCTGATCGGCGGCGTCATGCCGAGCCGGTCCTGGCCACGGGAATGACCCACCATGAAAGAAACCAAGGGCAAGTCAAAGAAGCCGGCCCCGCCGAAGGCCAATGCCTCCAATCCCAGCGTGAAGGGCGACATGGCGACGCTCTTCAAGAAGAAATAGCACCCAGGTCGCCGCCGGCCGTCCCGCGTCGCGGACGGTCGGTAGGCGTCAGTCGTCGCTGTCGGGCGGGCCGCCCTCGAAGGTCAGCAGGTCGCCAGGCTGGCAGGCCAGTTCGCGGCACAGGGCGTCCAGTGTCGAGAAACGGATGGCGCGCGCCTTGCCGGTCTTCAGGATTGACAGGTTGGCGATGGTCACCCCGACGCGGTCTGACAGTTCGGTCAGCGACATGCGGCGTTCCAGCAGCACGCGGTCAAGGTTTACGCGGACGGGCATGGCAGGGATCTCCGCGATCAGATGGTGAGTTCGGCTTCACGACGAAGGCGGGCGCCCTCGCGGAAGACTTCGGCCAGCACGAACACCACCAGCACCGAAAACCAGGCTGTGAGCGTGAACGAGTCGTCGATGACCTTGCTGTCGGGGGCCAGCCAGCGGGCCATGCCCGAGAAGATGTAGCGCCCGACCTCGAGCCCCGCCAGGATCAGGCCGATCACCCGCAGGCGCAGGACATTGTCCGGATGGAACGGGTCACCTGCCGTCAGGGTGGCGAAGATGCGCCGCAGCCTCTCGACAATCACCATCCAACCGCCCAGCAGCAGGGCCCAGGCGGCCAAGGCACCGGCCAGAAGCGGTCCGTCGCGGCTGACGATCTCGACGGCGTCACTGATCGGCACCATCCTGGCCAGCAGCTCGGGATTGAAGCTGAACAGCAGCGCCACAAGGGTGAAGATCGACAGCAGGCTGACGAAGATCCAAAGCCCGACATAGATCACGTCGAGGATGATCTTCAGGAAGCTCGATACCGAGCCTGGCCCCAAGGCGCGCATGGCTGTTTCCCCCCGCCCTCCCCAGGGCGTCTCATGGAAGCCCCGCGTGAAAGCGGGGCGTCAAAACCCCTAGAGCGACTGGACCACGAAGGTGATCGCCGAGACCGGCACGCCCACGATCAGGGCGGCGGTGATCGCGGTCATGATGACCTTGTCGGCGATGCTGAAGAACTTCGAGGCGGCCATGGGGGTGGGTCCATTGAGGTGGCTGGGCGACGGTCGGAGAATCGTCCGCGTCCATGTTCAACAGATAGGCCCCGATTTGGGTTCCGCCAATGTCGATTATCGACAAACGATATTAAACTTTTGCAATCCTGGCGGATAGGCATCAGGCTAGTTGCGCGGATGTCACAACCATGGCTTCGCGCAGGGTGACGGCCTCGAACCAGCCCGACAGGGCGGGCCGCCCCTCGCGCCAGTCGATTACTTTGCGGGCGTCGAAATAGGCCAGCTGGGCGGCCGCCGCGATCTCGCCGATCAGGAAGCGCGCAGCCGTGAAGCCTTCGGCATCCAACAGGTCCAGCCCGGCGACGATGGCTTTCAGCTGGCGCTCGATCAACTCGGGACGCTGGTCGTCTTCGGGCCGCATCCGTTCGCGCACCACGGCGACAGCGGCAGAGCCCATGCCGTCGGCCAGGGCCTGCAGCGTCAGGGCGCGACGGCGAATCATGCCGTCCGCCGGGATCAGTCCGGCCCCGCCAACAGCGTCCAGATGGTCGCAGATCACCGAGGAATCGAACAGGATCTCGCCGTCCTCCAGGATCAGGGTCGGCACCTGGCTGAGGGGATTGGTCGCCCGCAGACTCTCGTCGGTGAACGGGCTGACGGTCTCCAGGACGATCTGGTCGGTCAGGCCATTTTCATGGGCGACGATGCGAACCTTGCGCGCAAAGGGCGACAGGGCAGAGTAAAGGAGCCGCATGGTGTTTTCCTGGAGGAGCCGCGCATGGCGCTGAAACTGGAGCCGGGCCTCAAGCTTGTGGCCGCGACGCACAATCCTGGCAAGGTGCCGGAGATCGCCGCCCTGCTGGAGGGACGGTTCGAGATCCTCACCGCCGGACAGCTGGGCCTGCCCGAGCCGGACGAGACCGAGACGACCTTCGTCGGCAACGCCCTGCTCAAGGCCCGCCACGCCGCCGACCTCTCGGGGCTGATCGCCCTGGCCGACGACTCGGGCCTGTCGGTGACGGCGCTGGGTGGCTCGCCCGGCGTCTATTCGGCGCGCTGGGCGGGGCCGACAAAGGACTTCGCCCTGGCCATGGCCAAGGTCGAGGAACGGCTGCTGGAGACGGGTTCGGACGATCGCTCGGCCTGGTTCACCTCGGCCCTCGCTGTCGCCTGGCCCAACGGCCCGGCCGTGGTGGTGCAAGGCGAGGTTCACGGCCAGCTGACCTTCCCGCCGCGCGGAACGCGGGGTTTCGGCTATGATCCGATCTTTGTCCCCGAGGGCCACCAGATGACCTTCGGCGAGATGGAGCCGGCCGCCAAGGATGCCATGAGCCACCGCGCCCGGGCCTTCGCCAAGCTGAAGGTGGCGCTGTTTGAGTGAGGCCGTCCCGCCCCTCGGCCTCTACATCCACTGGCCCTATTGCGCCCGCATCTGCCCCTATTGCGACTTCAACGTCGTGCGCGACCGGGGCCGGAGCGCCGAGCAGCAGGACCTGGCCGACGCCATTGTCGCCGACCTGAAAGCCCAGCGGGTCCTGACCGGACCACGCACCCTGCTGTCGATCTTCTTCGGCGGTGGCACGCCATCCTTGATGGACCCGGCCCAGGTGGCCCGCGTGATCGAGGCCGCTTGCCGTCTGTGGGACGCTGCGCCCGATCTTGAGATCAGTCTGGAGGCCAACCCCACCGACGCCGAGGCCGGACGCTTTGAAGCCCTGGCGGCGGCGGGCGTGGCGCGACTGTCGCTTGGGGTCCAGTCGCTGCACGACGAGGCCCTGGCCCTGCTGGGGCGAAATCACGATGCGGGATCGGCAAGGCGGGCCATGGCGGTGGCGGCGCGCGCCTTTCCGCGCCTGTCGATCGACCTGATCTATGCCCGCCCCGACCAGACCGCCGCCGCCTGGCGCGACGAGCTTGAGGCAGCCCTGGCCTTTGGCCCGGAACATGTTTCGCCCTACCAACTGACGATAGAGGCCGGCACTGCCTTTGACCGTGCGGTGGGGCGCGGCAAGCTGCTCGTGCCCGACGAGGATCTGGCGACCACCCTCTTCGAGACGACTCAGGCGGTGCTGGAGGCCGCCGGCTTTGACGCCTACGAGGTCTCCAACCACGCCCGGGGCGAGGCGGCCCGCTCGCGTCACAACCTCGTCTACTGGCGCGGCCATGACTATGTCGGCGTCGGCCCGGGTGCCCATGGCCGGCTGTCGCTGGCGGGCGGCCGCGTCGCCACCACAGCTCATCGCAAGATCGCCGACTATATCGCCGCTGTGCGCCAGACCGGTGTCGGTTTCGAGCGCGAGGCCCTCAGCGCCGTTGAGGCGGCCGAGGAGCGCCTGCTGCTGGGCCTGCGCATCGACGATGGTGTAGCCTTTGACGAGGTGGCCGTTCTGGGCCTGACCCGCGAGGCCGAAAAGGTGCGCCGCCACGTCGAGCTGGGCCTGCTGGTCGACGATCCGCAACGGCTGCGCGCCACCCGCGCCGGAAGGCTTTTGCTGGATCGGCTGACAGGCGCGCTCGCGACCTGATAGGAGTGGCTCCCAACGCTTCGTTGCGCCGTCCGCGCAGAAGGATTCGCACCCTTGAGCCGTCTGCCCGATCCCCCTGCCTTGTCCGACGCGCCCCTGGCGCCGGGCCTCTATCTGGTGGCGACGCCGATCGGCAACCTGCGCGACATCACCCTGCGGGCGCTGGACGTGCTGAACGCCTGCGACGTGCTGCTGGCCGAGGATACCCGCGTCTCGGGCAAGCTTCTGGCCGCCTACCAGATCTCCAAGCGCCTGGAGCGCTATGACGAACATGTCGCCGACCGGGTGACGCCCAAGATCCTGGAGCGTCTGGCGGCCGGCGAGCGGGTGGCCATGGTCTCGGACGCCGGTACACCGATGGTCTCCGATCCGGGTTTCCGCCTGGCCCGGGAAGCCATCGCCGCCGGCCATCAGGTCTTTCCGATCCCCGGTGCCTCGGCGGCCCTGGCGGCGCTGACCCTGGGCGGCCTGCCCACCGACCGCTTCCTGTTCGCCGGCTTTCCGCCGCCCAAGAGCGCCGCCCGCAGGACCTTTTTCCAGGAACTGGCCCCGGTGCGCGCCACCCTGATCTTCTATGAGGGCGCCTCGCGGGTCGCCGACAGCCTGGCCGACATGGCCGCCGTGTTCGGCCCGCGCGACGCCGCCGTGGCCCGCGAGCTGACCAAGCTTTACGAGACCTGCATTCGCGGCCCGCTCGACGTGCTCGCCGCCGACCCGCGTTTCGAGAGCCCCAAGGGCGAGATTGTCATTCTGGTGGGGCCGGGTTCGGAAGCGCCGGTGCAGGCCGGCGACGCCGAGAGCGCCCTGCGCGAGGCCATGGCCCGCCTGCCCCTGGGCGAGGCTGCGTCTGAAGTCGCCAAGGCCCTGGGCCTGCCGCGCCGCGACCTCTATCGTCAGGCCCTGGCGCTGAAGGATGCTGCCGCCGAGGACGCCGCGGGATGACCGGCATCCGCCAGGCCCGTGGCGCCGCCGCTCGGCTGTCTGGCCGCCGCGCCGAGGTTATGGCGGCCGTCTGGCTGATGCTGAAGGGCTATCGCATCCTGGGCTTTCGCCTGCCCACGCCACTGGGCGAGATCGACCTGCTGGCGCAACGCGGAAGGGTTCTGGCCGTTGTCGAGGTCAAGCGCCGCGCCACCCTGGAGGCGGCGCTGGATGCGGTGACGGCAGAACAGCGGGGACGGTTGCGGCGGGCGGCGGCCCATCTGGTCGCCCATCGTCGGGGGCTCAAGGACATCGAGGTCCGGCTGGACCTTATCGCCCTGGCGCCCGGCTGCCGTCCGCGTCATCTTCGCGACGCCTGGCAGGAGGGGTCATGACCCGCGAGGAAGCCGAAGCGATCCTGACCCGGGCCGGCGAAGGCGCGGATGACGATTTCCCGCTGTTCGAGGCGGCCCTGGCCTGCGCCATTCATGATGATCCCGACCGCGACACCGAGCCCGCCCTGACCCTGGCCGATCAGGCCGTCGAACGGTTGATCGCGCGCCTGAAGACCGAGTCGCCTGAAGAGGCCGTGGCCGAGGCCCTGGCCGGCGACCTGCGCCTGAATGGCGACCTGCTCAGCTACGACCATCCCGACAACGCCGACATCATCGCCATCGCCGAGCGGCGCAAGGGCCTGCCCGTCGCCCTGGGTGTCTTCTATCTGCACGCGGCGCGGCAGGCGAAACTCGACCTGTTTGGAGTGGATTTTCCCGGCCACTTCCTGCTGCGCATCGAGACAGAGGAAGGCCCTCTGGCGCTCGATCCGTTCAGCGAGGGCCGCGTGGTGCTGCCGTCAGAGCTGTCGCGCCGCGCCCTGCGCACCGGACTGATGCCTGACGTGGCCGCCAAGCTGGAGTTGCTTATGGCTCCGATCTCGGACCGCGCCGTCCTGATTCGCCTGCAGAACAACATCTTCGCCCGCGCCCAGCAGGCCCGCGATTGGCCCCGCGCCGAGCGCTCGGCCCTGAGGCGGGCTCTGCTCAACCCGTCCGATCACCGGCCGTGGCTCGACGTGGCGGCCGCCCGCGAGGGGCAGGGGGCTCTGGCGGGAGCGTTGCAGGCCTTGACCCGAGCCCAGATCCTCGACGGCGGCGCGGCCATCGCCGCCCGGGCGGCGCGGGAGCGGGTGCGGTTGAGGCTGAACTAGGGGGGCGGCTGGATCGACCGTCAGGCGGGGATGGCCAGCGGACGTTGAGCCCAGCGCCGCGACGATTGTCATGCGGCGCCGCCCCTAACGGGCGGATAGAGGATGATCTGGGTGCATCGAAACGCCGCCATCAGCTTACCCGTCGTCTCGCTCGTCATTTCCGCGTCCCAGACCTGGGTCGTTCGCCCACCGTGCAGCAACTTCGCCCGGCAAAGCACCGCGCCGTCCCGGGTGGTGCCGACGAAGTTGCATTTCACCTCTACCGTAGTGAAGCCGCTGGCCCCTTCTGGCCACACCGTGGAAACACCATAGGCGCAAAGGATGTCCGCGACCGACAGTAGCGCGCCTGCGAGAAGATACCCTGTATGGGCGATCAGCTCGGTCCGCACAGGCATCCGGCCTTCGACCAGGCCATCCTCTACGTTGGTGATCTCCAGGCCGAGCCAGCCTGGCAGCTTGCCGTCGTTCGCCTTGTTGAGCTTTTCCACGTTGGTGTGGTTGGACGTCGTAGCCATGATAGTCCCTCACTGCTGCCACCCTAGGTGAGCGTAGCCGCGAGGCTGGCGCAACTGTCACAGCCGGAGGTCTGCAGCGCCGCGAACGCTGTGGCCCATGTCCGCCATGGTTGCGGCGGGTTTCCGACGACAGACACGTCGACGGTGCTATCGTCCCCACTCGCGGCAAAGCTCGGAAGAAACGATGAAAGCCTATCTGGTACTCGACTTTGCCATTCGCGACCTGCCCGGCTTCCTGCCCTACGCCGCCCAGATTCCTGCCTTCATCGACAAGCATGGCGGCAGGTATATCGTTCAGGGCAGCGAGCCGACCGTCATGGAAGGCGGCTGGGCACCGGAGCGGATGGTCATCCTCGAATTTCCCTCTCGCCAGCACGCCAAGGCGTTTCTGGCGGATCCCGACGCTCAGGCCCTCTTCGACCTTCGCCACAAGACGACCGAAAGCAAACTGGTGCTGGTCGACGGGTGCGACTGACGTCCGCCTGGAGTCCTCGCCCGCTCACGCGCCCAACTCCCCCCTCGCATTCCCCCCCTCGCCGCCTTAACTAGGCAGTCGCGGCGCGGGACGCCTTACGTCGCCGCGCCAAGCTGACCCGGAGTCGTCATGTCGCTGAGAGTTGCCGTCCAGATGGATCCCGTCCAGGGGATCAATATCGACACCGACACCACCTTCCAGATGATGATGGAAGCCCAGACCCGGGGTCACAGGCTGTGGGTCTATACGCCCGACAAGCTGTCGATGGAGGACGGCCGGGTATTTGCCCGCGCCCAGTCGCTGGTGCTGACCGCCGACAAGGGCGCCCATGCGACCCTGGGCGAGACCGTGCTGCTGGACATGAAGGACGATGTCGATGTGGTGCTGATGCGCCAGGATCCGCCGTTCGACATGGCCTATATCACCGCCACCCACTTCCTCGAGAAGGTCCATCCCCACACCCTGGTGGTCAATAATCCGGCCGAGGTGCGCAATGCGCCCGAGAAACTGTTCGTCACCGATTTTCCCGGCGTGCAGCCGCCGACCCTGATCACCTCGGACTATGAGGCGATCTATGACTTCCGCGCCCGGCACGGCGATATCGTGCTCAAGCCCCTCTACGGCGGCGGCGGGTCGGGCGTGGCGCGGCTGCTGGCGGACGATCCCAATCTCGACGCCCTTTTGGAACTGCACGCCATGATCGGCCGCGAGCAGGTCATCGCCCAGAAGTTCGTGCCGGCGGTCAGCAAGGGCGACAAGCGGGTGCTGCTGGTCGACGGCGAGCCGGTGGGCGCGATCAACCGCGTGCCGGCGGCCGGTCAGGTGCGTTCCAATCTCCGTGTCGGGGGGCGGGCCGAGGCGGTCGAATTGACGGCGCGGGATCTGGAGCTTTGCGCGATCATCGCGCCTGAGTTGAAGCGGCGCGGCCTGCTGTTCGTGGGCATCGACGTGATCGGCGAGTACCTGACTGAGATCAACGTCACATCGCCGACGGGCGCGCAACAACTCAAGCGTTTCAGCGGGATAGATGCATCGGCCGTGCTTTGGGACCGTATCGAGGCGATCCGCGCCCGGGGCTAGCGGTGGATGAAGTGGGGCGGCTAGGCGACTGAACGCACGGGATTTCCTGAAACGTTCGTTTTTTGTTCTTGCTCCGCCCCGCGCGCCATGGTTGTCTTGTGGATAAGTCAAACCGATCCATGAGGCGGACATGGCCGCGAAGGTCGTCACCGTGGCGTTCGAGGGCGTCGAAGCGCGTCGCGTCGATGTCGAGGTGCAGCTGACCACGGGCCAGCAGCATTTCGTCATTGTCGGCCTGGCCGACAAGGGCGTGGCCGAGAGCCGCGAGCGGGTGCGGGGGGCCTTTGCCGGGCTGGGTCTGTCTTTGCCGGGCAAGCGCATCGTCGCCAATCTGGCTCCGGCCGACATGCCCAAGGAAGGCGCCCACTTTGATCTGCCCATCGCCCTGGCGGTGATGGTAGCCATCGGGGTGATCCCGCTGGATGCGCTCGATGGCTGGGCGGCCATGGGCGAGCTGTCCCTGGACGGCCGCATCGTGCCCGCCGCCGGGGCCCTGCCGGCGGCCATGGCGGCCGGGGCCATGGGGCTGGGCCTGATCTGTCCCGAGGCCAGCGGGCCAGAAGCGGCCTGGGCCGGCGGCACGCGCATCCTGGCACCGCGCTCGCTGGTGGCGCTGATCAACCACTTCCGGGGTAGCCAGGTGCTGGGCGCGCCTTCGCCCGGTCCGGTGATCGAGGGAGAGCGTTCCAGGGACCTGCGCGACGTCAAGGGGCAGGAGCACGCCAAGCGGGCGCTGGAGATCGCGGCGGCCGGCGGGCACAATCTGCTGTTCTGCGGCCCGCCGGGCTCGGGCAAGTCGATGCTGGCCCAGCGCCTGCCGGGCCTGTTGCCGCCCCTGACCTCAGCCGAACTTCTAGAGACCTCGATGGTGCATTCCGTGGCGGGACTGATCGCGCGCGGTGCCCTGACCCGCGCGCGGCCGTTCCGGTCGCCTCATCACAGCGCCAGCATGGCGGCCCTGACCGGCGGCGGGCACAAGGCCAAGCCGGGCGAGGTGTCGCTGGCTCATAACGGCGTGCTGTTCTTGGACGAACTGCCGGAGTTCGGGGTTCAGGCGCTGGATAGCCTGCGGGCTCCGCTGGAAACCGGCGAGGTAATGGTGGCCCGAGCCAATGCCCATGTGCGTTATCCGGCCAAGGTTCAGCTGGTGGCGGCGATGAACCCCTGTCGCTGTGGCCATGGCGGGGCCGGTCGCGGGGCCTGTGGCAAGGCGCCCCGCTGTCAGCGTGATTATCAGGGCCGGGTGTCCGGACCTCTGATCGACCGTATCGATTTGTCTGTGGACATGCCCGCCGTCACAGCCGCCGACCTGGCCCTGCCGCCGCCGGTCGAGGGCACGGCCGAGGTCGCGGCGCGTGTGGCCCGCGCCCGGGCGCGCCAGATCGAGCGAGCGGAGGGGATGGGCAGCGCCGACACCCTGAATGGCCGAGCCGAGGGCGCGTTTTTGGAAAAGATCGCCGATCTCGACGAGGCCGGGCGCAGCCTGCTGGCCCGCGCCGCCGAGGCGGGCAAGATCAGCGCAAGAGGCTGGACGCGGGTGTTGCGTCTGTCGCGCACCATTGCCGATCTTGAGGGTGCCGACGGCGTGCGCCGCGTGCATGTGGCCGAGGCCCTGGCCCATCGCCGCACGGCGACGCCGGGCGAAGAGCAAGCAGCGGTGTTTGGCCAACCGGCGTTTTGACCGGGTGTTAAGCCGTAGGGGCTAGGATGCTCGCATGACAAATTCGCGCCCAACGGGTGTCACGCCCGAGCAACTGGCCACGCTGAGCC
Source organism: Caulobacter sp. AVps18 (assembly GCF_058681425.1). Classification (NCBI taxonomy): domain Bacteria; kingdom Pseudomonadati; phylum Pseudomonadota; class Alphaproteobacteria; order Caulobacterales; family Caulobacteraceae; genus Caulobacter; species Caulobacter sp. AVps18. Next base: position 716,813 of record NZ_CM178737.1, on the reverse strand, counting down.
ATGAGTTTCGCACCCCGCTGAACGGCGTGCTGGGCATGGCCCGCCTGCTGGAAGGCACGCGCCTGACCGGCGAGCAGCGCGCCTATGTCAACGCCCTGCGCGAAAGCGGCGACCACCTGCTGGCCCTGGTCAATGACGTGCTGGACTTCGCGCGCCTCGGCGCCACCGCCATCGAACTGAGCCCCACGCCGGTGGATGTGGGCGACCTGCTGCGCCAGGTGTCCGAACTGATGAGCCCGCGCGCCCATGAAAAGGGCATCGAGATCGCGTGGGCCGTCGCCCAGGACGTGCCGGTGATCCTGGCCGACGAGGGCCGTCTGCGGCAGATCCTGCTGAACTATGCCGGCAACGCCGTGAAGTTCACCGATGTGGGCGGCGTCTTGCTGTCGGCCAGCGTGATTGAGGCCGGCCGCGTGCGCTTCACCGTCACCGATACCGGGCCGGGGGTCGCGCCCGAGGCCCGCGCCAAGATCTTCCAGGCCTTCGTCCAGACCGACGCCTCGCACCGCACCCAGTTGGGCGGAGCGGGCCTGGGCCTTGCCATCGTGGCCCGCTTGGCTCGCGCCATGAACGGCGAAGCCGGGGTCGAGGGCGCCGTGGGGCAGGGCGCTGATTTCTGGTTCGAAGCCCCGTTTGAGGCCGTATTCCTTCCCACGCAGGACCGTTCCCTGGCCGGTCGCGCCGTCGCCGTGGCCTCGCCCAACGCCATTGTCCGCGCCGCCACCAGTCGACAGATCCAGGCCGCCGGCGGCCGAGCCTATGTGGCCGATGACGTCGCGGGGGTGGTCGCCGCCGCGCCGCTGGACGCCGTGCTGCTGATCGACGCCGCCCTGGCCAGCCCGCGCCGCACCCTGCGACCGCCGGCCGGTCGCCGCGCCGTGGTGCTGCTGACCCCCGACCAGCGCGGCCGGATCGAGCGCCTGCGGGCCGCCGGCTTCAGCGGCTATCTGATCAAACCCCTGCGGGCCGCCTCCATTGTCGCCCAGGTGCTGCAGGCGACGGCTCATAGCCCGGCGGCTCCCGCCGAGCGCCCGGCCGAAGATGACCGCATCGCCCTGGCCGCCGCGCCTGGCGTGCGGGTGCTGCTGGCTGAAGACAATCCGATCAACGCCCTGCTGGCCCGCACCCTGCTGGAGCGCGAGGGCTGCAAGGTCGACCGCGTGGCGGCCGGCGACCAGGCCCTGGCGGCCCTTTCCAGCGACAATTATGACCTGATCCTGATGGACCTGCGCATGCCCGGCATGAGCGGTATCGAAGCGGCTCAGGCCCTACGCGCCAAGGGCGTGGTCGCGCCCATCGTCGCCCTGACCGCCGACGCTTTCGACGAGGACCGCCGCGCCTGTCTGGCGGCCGGCATGGACGACTTCCTGGTCAAGCCCCTGACCCACGGCTCGCTGCGCGATGTGCTGACCCGCTGGACAGGTCCTCAGGCCACCCAGGGCGCAGCCGCCTCCGGCTGGACGAAAACCCCGACGCGCGCCAAGGTCGCCGGCTAGGCGGGCTTTTCCCCGCCAAGGGGGACCGCCGCCGCATGACCGACCAGCCCGACGCGCCGCAGAAGAAATCGCTTCTGCAGACCCTGGCCTTTTTCGGCGAGCGTCGCAGCCTGGTGATGCTGGGCCTGGGGTTCAGCTCGGGCCTACCCTACATGCTGATCTTCGACACCCTGTCGCTATGGCTGCGCGATGCGGGGCTGTCGCTGGCGGTGATCGGCTTCTTCAGCCTGGCGACCCTGTCGTTCTCGTTCAAGTTCCTGTGGGCCCCCCTGATCGACCGCACCAAGGTGCCGGTTCTGCACAGGCTGGTCGGCCACCGCCGGGCCTGGATGCTGGTGTGCCAAGCGGTGATCATCGCGGGCCTGTTGCTGATCTCGGGGATCAACCCTGCCGCCAATCTCCCCCTGATGGCCGCCGTGGCCGTGGTCGTCGGCTTCGCCACGGCCAGTCAGGACATCGTCATCGACGCCTGGCGGATCGAGGTGGTCGACACCGAACGCCAGGGCCAGATGGCGGTCGCCGTCCAGTGGGGCTATCGCGGCGCGATGATCATGGCTGGCGCGGTGCCACTGCTGCTGGCGGAGCGGTTCGGCTGGAACATCTCCTATCTCGCCATGGCCGCGATCATGTCGGTGGGCGTGATCTCCACCCTGCTGGCCCCGCGCGAGGTCGCTCACGCCGTCCGTCCCATCCATACCGAAGGCGTCAACCAGCCCAAGGCGCTGGAGATCGGCGAGTGGCTGGTGCGACTTGGCATCCTGCTGATCGGCGCCCTACTGGTCGGGTCCGGCCTGTCGGGCGACGCCAGCCTGTTGTCGAAGTTCGCGGGTGGCGAGGCACTGGAGGCGGCCTGGAAGGCCAAGCCCAACGGCATCTGGCTGCAACTGGCCGGCGTGCTGGCGGGTCTGGCCGTCATCGTGGTCGCCGCCTGGCCGATCCCCAAGGTTCCGACCAAGCCCGGCGTCTATCTGTCGACCGCGCTCTATTCGCCGCTCAAGGATTTCCTGACCCGCTTTTCGGGTGTTGCTGGCCTGATCCTGGCGACCATCTGCGTCTATCGGGTGTCGGACTTCGTGCTCAACATCATGAACCCGTTCTATCGCGACATGGGTTTTTCGCTGACCGAGATCGCCGAGATCCGCAAGGTGTTCGGGATCATCGCCTCGATGGCCGGGGTGTTCCTGGGCGGTGTGGTGGTGGCGCGGTTTGGCCTGATGAAGGCCCTGATCGTCGGGGCCTTCGCCCAGCCGATCAGCAACCTGGTCTTCGCCTGGCTGGCCATGAGCGGCCACAATACCGGCGTGCTGTTTGCGGCTATCTGTATCGACAATATCGCCGGCGGCGTCGCGGGCACGGCCCTGATCGCCTACATGTCCAGCCTGACCACGGCGGGGTTCACGGCGACGCAGTATGCGCTGTTCTCGTCGCTCTACGCGCTGCCGGGCAAGCTGATCGCCTCGCAGTCGGGCCGGATCGTCGAGGCTTCAGCCATCGCGGCCGAAGCCGGCGGCCCCATCGGCACGCTGAAGGGCCTGTTCACCCGCCTGCCACCCGAAAGCTTCACCGCTGCCGGGGCCAAGCTGGGCGTCAGCGCCCCGGCCATGGCGGCGGGCTATACGGCGTTTTTCCTCTACACCGCCCTGATCGGGGTGGTGGCAATTGCGCTGTCGTTCCTGGTGGCGGCGCGGCAGGGGGAGATTGAGCAGCGGGCGGAGACGGAAAAATCTCCAGCCTAATTGCCCTCGGGCGTCTTGGAGGCTGGGCCGACCGTCACGGTCTGCTGCGCCGCACCGGACCGCGCCACGATGATCCGGTCTCCCAACTCTTCAATGCCGACTGATTTGTAGATTCGTCGCGCGGAGGCGACATCCATGGCTTGGCGGGTCTGATTGTCTGGAGTGACCACAAAGGCGATTGAGGCCAGTTCAACGCCTCGCTGACCCAACCGCTTGTTGACCTCGGTCAGCAGCACGTCTTCAAATCGCCCCTGGTCAAAATCGACAATGTCCTGCGATAGCAACATCCCCGAGGTTGCCTCGCGGATGCGGCGGTCGATGATGGTGTTCTCGGCGCTCTCGTAGTTGCCGACGCTGTTTTCCTTGCCGTCGCCATCCGAGTTCTGACGGCCGAGGTAGCGGGCCTCAAGCAGGAATTTCTTGGCGTCGATGATGGTGTATTCATAGCCGACCGAGACATTGACCAGCACCTTGTTGGCGAAGGCGGTGCGAAACCCCGCCTCTCCTGTCATCGGGTAGTTCGGCACGGTCACCTTGAGGGCACAGACGCCCACCCGAGCCGGAACGGCATCGCCGGGGGCGATAAGCTGCCAAGAGACGCCACAATCGTCGGACACCAGGGTCTGCATGTTAGAGATCGCCCGGTCGCAGCCCGAAAGCGCAAAGGTGGCGGCGCAAGCCAAGATCGTAAGCGTCTTCATTCTTTGCTCCAAAGCGCGCTCTAAACCCTCAGGCAAACCACCTGGGCCACCCGCAGGTCGCGGCGCAGGCCGTCGGCGACGCGGCCGTAGTTCTCGGTGGTGATCGATTCGCCCATGGCGATGTCGGCGCCGCGGCGGCGGGAGGGACCCAGCAGGGTCTTCAAGGTCTCGGGGGCGGTGGTGTAGATGCGGCCCCGGCGCGGGCTTTCGGCCACGGTGACGCCGATCACCCGGCCGGCGCTGTCGAGGGCCGGAGCGCCCGAGAGGCCCGCCAGCGTGCCCTTGAGGCTGTCGGTGCGACCCACCTCGGCCCAGACCAGCACCGGCTCGGTGCGCGCCCCGCGTCCCCGCACGACAAGGGTCTCGCGACCCAGCAGGCGTGAGGCGGCCTCGCCCGGATGGCCCTGGGGGAAGCCCGGATGATAGGCCCGCGCCCCGCGCCGCAGGGGCTCGCTGAGGCCCAGCGGCACCGACGGTGCCCCGCCCTCGGTGGTCAGGATGGCCGCGTCGGCGCGTGGGTCGATGGTGATCTTGGCCGCCACGCCCCGTCCGTCAGCCACGACGATGGCGGCGGACTTGCAGCCGTCGACCACGTGGCGGGCCGTCAGCCAGGTGCCGTCATCACTGATCGAGAAGGCTGTGCCCGAGCCCGGCTCGGCCTTGTCGGGCACCTGCACCACGATGGCGGGATCGAACGGCGAGGCCGGGCCCAGGGGCAGGCCCTCTTCGCCCGGCACCGGCGGCGGCGGGGTGGGGGCGTCGGAGCGCTCCTGCCGGCCGACCGCGACCACCAGCAGGGCGCTGACGGCGACGGCATAGACCAGCCAGTCGGGAAGCTTGGGGAAATGCACGGGACTTCGCCCTCGCCTTTCCCGATCAGCCCGCCACGGCGGCGGCGAGGATCAGGGCGGTGGCCAGCTTGGCCCCGACCAGCAGGGCGGCGGCGGCGACCTCGCCCTCATGGATGCGCTCGGGCAGGCCCTGCAGCACCATGTCGGTGACGCGGAACACCAGCAGTTGCACGGCGATGGTCGCCGCGCCCCAGATGACGATTTCGATCACCGAGGTCGAGGCCATCAGCGACACCGCCAGCGGAATGGCCAGGCCCACCATCACGCCGCCCAGCGACAGGGCGGCGGCTGAATTGCCCTCGCGGATCAGCTTGATCTCGCGGTGCGGGGTCAGCATCGCATAGAGCGCCGTGCCGATGATCAGCATGATCAGCGTAACCCCGGCATGCATCAGGGTGACGGGGAAGCCGGTGGCGAAGGCCTGAACCTCGGGCGACTGAAGCTGGGACGGCATGAACGCGATAACCCCCGGGGCGTGTACAGGTTGGAATCACTAACACGGGTGGGCAAGGCTTGCGTAGGGGGCAGATGCTCCCCCTCTGGGGGAGCTGTTCCCCGGGTCCGGCCTTAGGCCGGCCCGAGGATGAACTCAGTGACTGAGGGGGTCTTCGCGGCCCGCGCCCAGCTAGCCCCCTCCGGCCCTTCGGGCCACCTCCCCCAGGAGGGGAGGATCTCTATTCCGCCCCCTCGTCGTCCTCATCATCCAGCACGCCGGCCATCGCCGCCATCGACAGCTTGCGCAGCGCGCTGGCCCGGACCTTTTCGCTCTCGCTCTTCAGCTGGCCGCAGGCGGCGAGGATGTCGCGGCCGCGCGGGGTGCGGATCGGCGAGGAATAGCCGGCCTTGTTGACGATGGCGGCGAAGGCCTCGATGGCCGCCCAGTCCGAGCACTGATAGTCGCTGCCCGGCCAGGGATTGAACGGGATCAGGTTGATCTTGGCCGGGATGCCCTTGATCAGCTTGACGAGAGCGCGGGCCTCGGCCGGGCTGTCATTGACGCCCTTGAGCATTACATATTCGAACGTCACCCGCCGGGCGTTGCTGATACCGGGATAGGCGCGGATGCCGGCGATCAGCTGGTCGAGCGGATATTTCTTGTTCAGCGGCACCAGCACGTCGCGCAGGGCGTCGTTGGTGGCGTGCAGGCTGATGGCCAGCATGGCCTGGGTCGTCTCACCCAGGGCCTGCAATTGCGGCACGACGCCCGAGGTCGAGACGGTGATCCGCCGCCGCGAAATGCCGATGCCCTCATTGTCGCTGATGATCTCGATGGCGTCGGCCACCTGGCCCAGATTGTAGAGCGGCTCGCCCATGCCCATGAAGACGATGTTGCTCAGCAGCCGGTCGTCCTTGTCCGAAGGCCATTCGGCCAGATCGTCCTTGGCGATCTGCACCTGGGCCACGATCTCGGCGGCGGTCAGGTTGCGCACCAGGGCCTGGGTGCCGGTGTGGCAGAAGCTGCAATTGAGCGTGCAGCCCACCTGGCTGGACACACACAGGGCGCCCGAGCGGCCGACCGAGGGAATATAGACGGTCTCGACCTCGATGCCCGGGCCCATGCGGATCAGCCACTTGCGGGTGCCGTCCTTGGACACCTGCCGCTCGACCACTTCAGGCCGGGCGATGGTGAAGGCCTGCGCCAGCCGCGCCCGGGTTTCCTTGGCCACGTCGGTCATCAGGGCAAAGTCGGTGACGCCGCGATGGTGCATCCAGCGGAACACCTGGGTGGCCCGCATCCTGGCCTTGCCGTGCTCGGCCGCGCCCGACTCGACCAGGGCCGCCGTCAGCTGGGCGCGGGTCAGGCCCGACAGGTTGACCAGCGGCTTGGCAGCCGGAGCAGCGCCGGGGCTGGAAATACGCGACAGATCGAGGGTGACGCTCAAGGGGCGGTCCGGGGGCATGAGATGTGTGAGGATCGAGGGGAGGATATAGCAGAGGCCGGGGCTTTCTCCAAAAACGCCGCCCCGGCCGTGGGGGCGGGCTGTCGCCTGTGCTGGCCGGAAAATTCCTGTCTTCCTGAGCCTTGTGCCCAGGAAGGCAGATTTCCGGAACGTTTTCAGGGGCTAGAGCGCCAATGCGTTACAGGCGATAGCCCTGCTGCCCCGCGACGGGCGGGGCTAGTCCGTTTCGTCCGGCCCGGCGCGCTGTTGCACGCGAGCCCGCCAATCGTCGGGCACCGGCGGCAGGCGTTCGACGTCGTCAAGGCTGGACAGCAACGCTTTGTACTCGAGCCGCAGCATGAACTCGGCGTCGGCCGCGCGTTTCAGCGCGTCCAGTTCGGCCCTGAGGCGCTGGGGCGACATGGCCTCGTTGCCGGGGAAAGGGATCACCGTCTTGTCGCTTCCCGTCGGGGGCGGGGGTTCTCTGTGCTTGCTCACGGTCCTGGAACTCCGAAGGTTAAGGGGAGGCCGACGCGCGCCCGGCCTTCAGGCACGGGTTCGCGACGACCGCCGGACGAAGGCCCGGCGGGGGTGGGGAGGCGGCGGAGCGTCCGGGCGCGCCCGGAGGATGGATTGGAGAATACCGTTTCGACACGTACGGGCGCTCCGCGCGGCCGGTGGACGAAAGCCCTCGGGGCGCGGGGTTTTAACCCGCTCCCGACGTTAGGCCTCCGGCGGGCGGACCAGGAGGCGACCCCCGATCCGGACCGCGCGGGCGATTTCAGCCCGCGCCTGGCGCGCATCGTCGGGCGTCGCCCAGGGGGCTCCCGGCGGTCCGGGCCTGGCTTCAACACGGTCAGTCTCCCGCAGGGACCGTTCCGCTCCGCCAGACCCCGCCGGGCCCTGAAACGACGGCCGGGGGCGCTACCCGCTCGACCGCCCCCACCCCCTCGTCAGATCGCCAGCTGGACGTCCTCCCCGGAGGCGGGGCGAGGCCTAGTATGGGGGTAGTTCACAGGGGGGCTGCGTCGATTTTCCATCGTGACGCTGGGTGCGGCGGTTAAGGCGTTGAATTGGCTGGGGGCGGGAAGGGTGTATGCCCGTGCGAGAACGGGGATTGGGGGGCTCCCCACCCATTTGCCGCCCGCACCCGGAACCCCTCTCTCATGGAGAGAGGGAGGGGCCCGCCGCCGCAGGCGGTGGGAGGGTGAGAGGGTACACCCTCACCGAACGAAGCGCCGGCACGACGTCGCCGACGCTACACGCATAGCCCTGACCCGATCCTTGAAGGCTTTCCGCGCAAGGGGTTTGCCGGCCAGCGGTGAAACCTCTCACCCTCCCACCGCTTCGCGGCGGGCCCCTCCCTCTCTCTATGAGAGAGGGTTTCCCGCCCTCGCCCCGACCGCCCCAGGTCGGAGCCATCCTTAAATCCCTTGGAGGCTGCAGCGTGCGGGTCTGGACAGGTCAGTCAAGGACGACGCTCTCGCGTCGCCGCGAGGCGGCGGCCCGCAGGGCCGTCCTTGAGTGACCTGACCAGACCCGCGATCGTCTCGCCGTGGGATTTAAGGAGGGGTTTCCCTTCGGCGGAGGGGGCTTCTCGAAAACTGAGGCACTGCCTTCCACCCCCTAGCAAGAGAAAATCTCCGCGAATTGGATGCATCTGGGGCGAACACCTGCTACTCGCTTGAAGATATCTTCTCCATTTCCAAAAGTAATCTCTTTCCGAAATCGTTCATAAATACTCTCCTTATATTTCCATTTACCTTTTCACTATCTACTATTCCATAAACTTGTAACTTCGGAGCGATCGTAAAGTAAATGTATCTACTCATTTTAGACATATTATAAGTATTTTGAATTCCATTTACTAAAGCGTCTCTATATATATTTGTTACATTATAAAGGGAAATGATCTCAGTCTGATCGTCGTCATTGCTCGTGGGCATCTCAACCTGAACGGATTTCATAAGTTTTATTATTTCTTCAAAATCCGGTTCTCGTGCGTTGTTTGTTTTTCCCGATCTTTGCTGCTTTACCGCCGGTGGTAGTGATAAAAGCCTAGCATTTTCCTCGCGTAACTTTCGGTTCTCCTCTTGGAGGGAGCTCACTTCTGCCAACTCAGAGCCAGAAATCCATCCGGTCAATTTCGCGTCGTTGTTGAATTCAGACATCACCTCGTGAACGCAAAGTTTGATGTCTTTCAGGTCGGAAAAAAATGACGATATATTTGATAGAACCTTTTCTCTAAAAGCTTTTAATTCTTTGGGATTTTCGCTTTCTGTAACTGATGATCCAAATTTTCGTATTTTACCTTCAAGGTAATCGCTATCAATAACGACGGAAAATAGAGGTTTTCCCTCTTGCGCAGCATAATCATATTCGAGCTCTGTGTAGCTCATGCCGCTTGCGGCATCTATTGATCCATACCGTCCGCCCAGTATGAGCATGTAAACGTCTGATTCATCTATCCATCTCTTGATGGTTTCCATCTGAGATTTATCGCTAGACTTGAATAATTCCATGCCGGCCGGTATGTGGCCCGCCTTGAGGATGGCCGCGACGGCTGCCTGCCTCTCTTCAATGAGGTCAGTAAAGGTGCTCGATACAAAAACTTGGAGCTTTTTCTTTGCCAAGCGAGTCACTCGTTCGTTGCTGAGGTCGCCTCAAGTTTAACTTCAAGTCGCGTTTTTGGCGAATCTTTATTGACTGCAACTTCTCTGCGGCAGAGCCATGGTGATCCTTGTAGTCTGCACCAACGCTGGCCTCCCTCACGCCCTCACCCCTTCCCCCGCCCGCCCCGCTAGGCTATAGCCCCCGCCGATGACCCGCACGCCGCACCATCACGGCCGCCACCACCATCCGACCTCGCCTCGCGGGATCGGCCGGGTCCGCTCGCTCTAAACAGCCAGCCCCCTGCCTGAGCCCCGCCTAGCGGATGGGGCTTGAGCCAAGCGCCATCCGTCGAAGCCTTGATTGCCTAAGGACCGACGATGCCCGACTCTTCCACGACCTCCGAAACCCAGACCTTCCGCCCCGAAGCCCGCGCCCCGCGTGGCTTTGCCGACAAGCGGGCCCGTGACCTGCGCGCCGAGCGCGCCATCCTGGAGGCGGTGTCGGCGGTCTATGAGCGGCACGGCTTTGAGGCGCTGGACACCGGGGCCTTTGAATATGCCGACGCCCTGGGCAAGTTCCTGCCCGACAGCGACCGTCCCAATGAGGGCGTTTTTGCTTTGCAGGACGACGACGACCAATGGATGGCCCTGCGCTATGACCTGACCGCGCCCCTGGCGCGGTTTGCGGCCCAGAACTGGGAGACCCTGGCCAAGCCGTTCCGCCGCTATGCCTATGGGCCGGTGTGGCGCAATGAGAAGCCCGGCCCCGGCCGCTTCCGCGAGTTTATCCAGTGCGACGCCGACACTGTGGGCTCGGCCCGGCCCGAGGCCGACGCCGAGATCATCGCCATGGCCGTGGCGGGGCTGGAGGCGGCGGGTCTGCCGCGCGGCTCGGCCGTGCTGAGGATCAATAACCGCAAGCTGCTCAATGGCCTGCTGACCGCCGCCGGGGTCGAGACGGGCGGCCAGAAGCTGGCCGTGCTGCGCGCCGTCGACAAGCTGGACCGGCTGGGCGTCGAGGGCGTGCGGCTGCTGCTGGGCGAGGGGCGTCTGGACGAGAGCGGCGCCTTCACCAAGGGCGCGGGTCTGGTCGGCAAGGCCGTCGATGCGGTGGTCGACTTCGTTCAAGCCGGAGCCGGTGGCCGGGCGGCGACCCTGGCCAATCTGGCCAATGTCATCGGCGGTTCGGCCGAGGGCGACGAGGGGCTGAAGGAGCTGTCCTTGATCGACGCGGCCCTGACCAGCCTGGGCGTGGCCGACGACCAGGCGATGTTTGAGCCCTCGATCGTGCGCGGGCTGGAATACTACACCGGCGCGGTGTTCGAGGCCGAGCTGCTGCTGTCCACCCTCGACGAGAAGGGCAACAAGGTCTCGTTCGGCTCAATCGGCGGCGGCGGGCGCTATGACGACCTGATCGCGCGGTTCACCGGCCAGCCGGTACCGGCCACGGGCTTCTCGTTCGGCGTGTCGCGGCTGGCGGCGGCCCTGCGGGCGGCCGGGCGCGAGCCGGGCGGCACGGCGCGCGGGCCTGTGGTGATCATCAATTTCGACCAGGCCCACATGGGCGAGTATTTCGCGGTGGCCTCGGAACTCCGCAATGCGGGGATCGCCGCCGAGGTCTATCTGGGAACCTCGGGCATGCGGCCGCAGATGAAATATGCCGACCGCCGCATGGCTCCGGCCGCCATCATGCTGGGCGGCGACGAGATCGCGGCCGGCACGGTGACGATCAAGGATCTGGACCTGGGTCGCGAACTGGCCGCCGGGGTGGCCGACAACGCCGCCTGGAAGGCCGAGCGTCCGGGCCAGCAGACCCTGCCGCGCGGCGAGCTGGTGGCCGCTGTCCGCAAGATCCTTTCAGGTGGCCAATGAGACTTGAGCGTTCCATTCCCGCCGCTGCGCTGGAGGCCATCCGCGCCCCCTTCGCCGCCGCCGGGGCCGTGCTGACCGACGCACCGGTGCTTCAGCCTCTGGGCCTGCTGCTGGACCTGACCGGCGAGGCCATGCGCTCGCGATTGTTCGTGGTCTCGGGCGATGCGGGGGAGGAGGCGTGCCTTAGGCCCGACTTCACCGTGGCCATCGCCCGCGTCCACCTGGACAGCGGCGCGGCGTCCGGGCGCTATCTCTATGACGGCAAGGCCTTCCGCGTCGCCCCGCGGGGCAGCGACCGGGCCGAGGAGTTCCTGCAGATCGGCATCGAGGCCTATGAAGCCGGCGACCCCGTGGCCGCCGACGCCGAGATCGCCGCCCTGGCCTGGGCTTCGGTCTGCGCCGGGGGGCGCGACGATCTGAGCCTGATGCTGGGCGACGTCGGTTTGTTCGGGGCCTTCGTCGACAGCCTCGACCTGCCCGCCCCCCTGGCCGCCCGGCTCAAGCGCGCCTTCACCCGGCCGCGCCAGTTGAAGGCTGAGCTTGAGGGCGGGGTCGAGGTTTCGGGCGATGGGCAAAGCAAGATTGCCACGCTGCTGGCCGGCCTGCCCGAGGGCGAGGCCTCGGCGGTGTTGCAGGAGCTGTGGTCGCTGGCGGGCATCGAGCCGGTCGGCGGGCGTCGCCCGGCCGAGATCGCCCACCGGCTGGTCGAGCGCGCGCAAGCCGCCGGGGCCGGTCGTCTGACGACGGAGCAGGCCGACGCCGTGCGGGCCTTCCTGGCCATCAGCGATCGTCCGGGCGCAGCCCTGGACGCCATCGCCGCCCTGGCCGGCCCGCAGCGCGCGGCCTTGGACGCGGCTCTGGACGGCTGGCGCACGCGCCTGGCCGGTCTGGTGGCGCGTGGCGTGCCGGAGGATCGCATGACCCTGGCCGCCGCGTTTGGCCGGGCCTTTGGCTATTATGACGGCTTCCTGTTCGAGGCCCGCAGCGCGGCCCTGGGCGATGACCGTCCGGTGGCGGCCGGCGGTCGCTATGACGGCCTGCCGACGCGGCTCAATCCGGAGAGGGTGAGCGCTGAACGACAGACAGGCGCGGTGGGCTGCATGGTCCGCCCGGCGCGAGCCTATGCGGGAGCGGGCGAATGACGGCTCAGATGATCTTTGCCATCCCCTCCAAGGGCCGCCTGAAAGACCAGGTCGAGGCCTGGCTGGCCGAGTGCGGCTTCAAGCTGGAGATGACCGGCGGCGCGCGCGGCTATAGCGCTGAGCTATCGGGCCTGCCCGGCGTGTCGGTGCGCCTGCTGTCGGCCGGCGACATCGCCGCCGGCCTCGATGCGGGCGAGCTGCACTTGGGCGTCACGGGCGAGGATTTGCTGCGCGAGCGCGGCGACGACATGGACAGCCGGGTAATGCTGCTGCGCGCCCTGGGCTTTGGTCGCGCCGATCTGGTGGTCACAGCCCCCAAGAGCTGGCTGGACGTCGACACCATGGCCGATATCGACGAGGTGGGTCACGCTCACCTGGCCCGCACCGGCCGCCGCCTGCGGGTGGCGACCAAGTATGTCACCCAGACCCGGGCCTTCTTCGCCCGCCACGGGGTGGCCGACTACCGCATCGTCGAGAGCAGCGGCGCCACCGAGGGGGCCCCCGCCGCAGGCGCGGCCGAACTGGTCGTCGACATCACCACGACCGGCGCCACCCTGGCCGCCAACGGCCTGAAGATCCTGTCCGACGGGGTGATCCTGAAAAGCCAGGCCCAGCTGACCGCATCCTTGATCGCCGACTGGTCTGACGAGCAGCTGGGCGCCCTGCAAAGGCTGCTGGCGGTGGTCGAGGCCAAGGGCCGGGCGCGGACGCTCGCCACCCTGGTCTGGCCGGCCGAGCAGGACGAGACCGCCCAGGCCGCCGTCGCCGGCTTCGTGGCCAGGGGTGGCTCGCGCCGGGCCAACGGGGCCCTGCTGGCGACGGGTGATCTGTTCGACGCCGCCGCCGCCCTGGCCCAGGCCGGGGTCGAGCCGGTGACCGTCTCGCGTCCCGACTATGTTTTCGAATCCCGCTCGAAGGTTCTGGACGCCTTGGCCGCTCGCCTGAATGGTAATATTTGACTATTGCGTCAAAAATAGCCTGAGAGATCACTGATAAGTTTGACCCGGGCGTCCAAACTACGTCGCTTTCGTCAAAAAGAGCGGAACCCTTTGCGGAAATGGGCTTTGTGTCGTTGACAGCGCCACGATTTTGACGTTTCTACGGGATGCAAGAGACAAACGAGCCCAACAGAGTGCTCAATCTCTTCGGCGTTTCGGGGAGGAAACGCCCGCCTAGATCGAATGATCGAGAAAATAGCCAGCCCGTCGCGATTATCCCCCGCGGCGGGTTTGGTGTATCTGGGCCCTGGCTTCCAAAATTGACGAAGTCATCAAAAATTAGCGCCGACGATCCCGAGGGCGTTGCCGACATAAACAAAAAATGGTTTCTTTAATCCGGAGCCGCCACGAGCGGTCCCGGATGCTGCTGTCTGCCGCATCCAGTAAAGGCGAGCGGGGGAAACGGTATGGGGCGTGCATGGCTTGTGAGCCTCTGGCTTCTGGCTCTGGCCGGCCTTGTGCCGGCGACCCCGGCCCGGGCCGAGATCTCTGCCAGGGCTCAGGTCGCGGCGATGGGGCCGGGCATCAATATCCTCGGCGGCTATGATCCCTACTGGCGCGGCGAGCCGACGACCTTCCGGCTGAAGGAGGACTTCCGCCTGGCGCGCGAGGCGGGCTTCACCACGGCCCGGATCGCGGTCTTCACCTTCCCGTTTCTCAGCGCCGAGGGGCGTCTGGATCCGGCCTGGCTCAAGCGCCTCGATGCCGTCATCGCCGAGGCCGAGGCCCAGGGCTTTACCGTCATCATTGACGAGCATGACTTCGAGGCCTGCGCGGCCGATGTCGATGCCTGCGCCGTCAAGCTGGCCAATACCTGGTACGAACTGTCCGAGCGCTATCAGGGCGCATCCGACAAGGTGGTGTTCGAACTGCTGAACGAGCCGCATGGCAAGATCGATGCGGTGATCTGGAACGGCTGGCTGCCGGACCTGATCGGCATCGTTCGCAAGACCAACCCCACCCGCAACCTGATCGTCGGGCCGGTCGGCTGGAATAACCTGGCGGAGCTGCCCAATCTCAAGCTGCCTGAGGCGGATCGCCACCTGATTGCGACCTTCCACTATTACAGCCCGTTCGACTTCACCCACCAGGGGGCCAGCTGGGCCGGGCCGGAGATGGAGAAGCGCAGCGGCGTGCGCTGGCTGGGCCAGCCGGCCGAGATCGCGGCCATCGAGACCGATTTCGACAAGGTCAGCGCTTGGGCCAAGGCGCAGGACCGGCCGATCCTGCTGGGCGAGTTCGGGGCCTATAACCTGCACGGCAAGCTCGAGGACCGGGCTCGTTGGACCAAGGCCGTGGCCGACGCCGCCGACCGCCGCGGCTTTGCCCGCGCCTACTGGTACTGGGACGGCGGTTTCGGGGTCTGGGACGAGCAGAAGCGGGTCTGGGTCACGCCGATCCGCGACGCCCTGCTTGGAAAATCCGGCGGCTGATCATCGTCGCCCGGAAAACGCATTGATAATCCCTGGGAGGAGAAAGATGAAACTGACACGTCGTGGCGTGATGGCGGGGCTGTCGCTGGCCGCAGTGGCCGGGCAGGCACAGGCGCAGGTCAAGCCGCTGGTCCTGTATGATGACGGCCTGCAGAACGACTGGCAGAACTGGAGCTGGGCGACGGTCCAGCTGGCGGCGCCGGCCGGTTCGGTCAAGCCGATCAAGGTTGAAGGCGGCCCCTGGAGCGCCCTGCTGCTGCACCATGCGCCGATGTCGACCGCCGGGTTCAGCAAGCTGACCTTCTATGTCAATGGCGGCGTCGACGGCGGCCAGACGATCATGGTCAAGGCGTCGGTCGGCGGCAAGCTGGTGGAAAAGCCTTTCGTCTTCCAGCCCAAGCTCAAGACCTGGGCCGTGGTCGAGGTGCCGCTGAAGGATATCGGCGCCGACAACCAGACCGTCGACGGCTTCGCCTGGCAAGCCCAGGCCGAGGCCGTGAAACCCTATTACGTGACCAAGGTGCAGCTGGAATAGGCGAGGCCCCGGCGCCGCGCATCCCCTCGCGGCGCCGAAACACAGGCAGGGACCGCCGGATGACCGGCGGTCCCCAGGTCGTTTGTTTCCGTCTGGTTTCAGGCCTTGGGCGCGAACAGGATCGGAATGGTGACGGTTCCGCCGGAGACGGGCTTTCCGTCCAATGTCTTGGGACGCATTTGGAAGATCTCCGCCAATTGCAGGGCGGCCGTCCCGAAGCCGTGGCCACCGGGGCTTTCGCTCAGGACCTTGCACTTGGCCAGCCGCCCTTCGGGCGTGACCCGGCAATCCAGGGTCGCACGGCCGCCAGCGTTCGCAGCCTGGGCCGAGGCAGGGTAGAAGCGGGCCATGTCGGCACCGGTGGGCTTAACTGCCCAGTCAGGCTTGACGATCTGGACCGCCGGCGAGGGCTGGGCGTTCCAGACCGCACAGCCGCCGAGCAGGCTGACCGCGCAGACCAGTCCCAGTCCTGCAAGGCGGCGCGCCGGGCTTCGCGCGGGAATGTTCAGCATCATGAGTCTCTCCTTCAGGGGATGAGCGCCGCCGGCCGGCCAATGGCAGCCGAACGGAACGACGCGGGGAGCCAGCAGGGTGTCGAGCAGGGTCTCGGCATAGAGCCGCCGAGCTTCAGGACGCTGGGCCAGCACGGCCTCGTCGCAGGCCATTTCCTGATCCAGGCGCAGGCGGTGGGCGCCCAGATGGACCAGCGGATTGAACCAGCACAGGCACTGCAGGGCGACGGCGAGCGCGTTGATCAGGGCGTCACCCCGCGCCAGGTGGACACGCTCATGGGCGAGGACCAGGTCGCGCGCCTCGCCCTGGAAACGGGCGTCGAAGTCGGCGGGCGTGACGATGCGCGGCCAGGGCGCGGCCAGCACCATCGGACCAGCGCCCTGGTGCTCGCCCCGCAGCAGCGCCGGATCGTCGGGATGCGGCGACAGACGGCCCAGTGAGCGCGTGAAGCGGACCTGACGCACGGCGAACATCAGGGCGCTCAGCAATGCGCCAGCGGCCCAGGCCAGCGCGATCAACGCCAGGACCGTCGGCGTCGTCAGGGCCTCGGGCGAGGCCGCGCGGACCGCCCGGCCGGCGACGATGACGATCGGTGCCAGGGCGGGCGCCGCCGGGGGCGCGGGGATCAGGGAGGCCAGGGCGCAGAGTGGCGGGGTCAGCCACAACAGATAGGCGGGCCCGGCGCCGAACCGGCGCCGCACAGGGCCGCGCAAGGCCAGGGTCGCCAGTACGCCGCCGGCCAGGGCCAGGTTGGCGGCGGCGAGGGTGGAGAGCAGCGCCGCGCTCATTTGCCGATCCTGTCGACCAGGGCCTTCAGCGCCGCGACGTCCTCGTCGCTCAGCTTGTCGCCGTCCGAAAAGTGCATGACCAGCGGCGCCAGCCGGCCGTCGAACAGCCGGTCCAGCAGGCCCTGGCTTTCGGATTGCACATAGGCCTGGCGGCTGAGCAGCGGGGTGTACAGATAACGCCGGCCATCGGCCTTGGCCGCGACGGCCTTCTTCTTGACCAGGCGGCTGATCAGCACTTTCACGGTGCCCTCGGTCCAGTCCTGAGGCCCGCTGACCTCGGACATGATCGACTCGGAGGTTCGCGGGCTTTCTCGCCACAACGCCTCCATCACCACGCTTTCGGCCGCGCTGATCTTCATGGTCTGCCCTCGATGACAGTTGTCAACGAACTGACGTTGACACTTGTCATCGCCGACGTCAACCGGGGCTCGCGACCGCTCCCCGGGCCAGCAAAAAGGGCCGCCGGTTTCCCGGCGGCCCTTCGTGCGTTTCAGCTGTGGTGTCTGGCGACTACCAGATCTTCACGCGATCTTCCGGCGCGACATACAGCGGGTCGCCCGGCTTGATGTCGTAGGCCTTGTACCAGCCTTCCATGTTCCGAATGGTGCCGTTGACGCGGTAGTAGCCCGGCGAGTGGGGACCGGCGATGATCTGCTGCTTGAGGGCCTCGTCCCGCTGCTTGCCGCGCCACACCTGGGCCCAGCCCAGATAGACGCGCTGGTCGCCGGTAAAGCCGTCCAGCACCGGCGCGGGCTTGCCGCCCAGCGAGGCGTGATAGGCATCCAGGCCAAAGGCCAGGCCGCCCATGTCGCCGATGTTCTCGCCCATGGTCAGGGCGCCGTTCAGCTTCATGCCGGGCAGGGGTTCGAAGGCGCCGTACTGGGCCCCCAGGCGGTCGGCCTGGGCCTTGAACTTGGCGGCGTCTTCCGCCGTCCACCAGTCACGCAGCACGCCGTCGCCGTCGGACTTGCGGCCCTGGTCGTCGAAGCCGTGACCGATCTCGTGGCCGATCACGCCGCCGATGCCGCCATAGTTGACGGCCGGATCCGCGTCCGGATGGAAGAACGGGGCCTGCAGGATGGCGGCCGGGAAGACGATCTCGTTATTGACCGAGTTGTAGTAGGCGTTGACCGTCTGCGGGGTCATGCCCCACTCGGTCTTGTCGACCGGCTTGAACAGGCGCTCGACATCCTTGCGCCAGGACCAGACGCCGACCCGCTGGGCGTTGCCGAAGGCATCGTCATCCTTGATCTCGAGCTTGGAATAGTCTTCCCAGACGTCGGGATAGCCGATCTTGACGGTGAACTTGGCCAGCTTGTCCTGGGCCATGACCTTGGTCGGGGCGCTCATCCAGTCGAGATTGTCGATCCGCACCTTCATCGACGAGCGGATATTGGCCACCAGGTCCAGCATCTTGGCCTTGGACTCGGGCGGGAAGTAGGCGGCGACATAGTCCTTGCCGACCGCTTCGCCCAGCATGCCGTTGACGGCGCTGACGCCGCGCTTCCAGCGGGGGCGCTGCTCGGGCTGGCCCGACAGGGTCTTGGCCCGGAATTCGAAATTGGCGTCGACGAAGCGCTTGGACAGCAGCGAGGCCGAGTCATCGGTGACCTTGAAGGCCTGCCAGGCCTTGAGGGTGTCCAGCGGGGTTTCGGAATAGATCTTGGCGTATTTCGGGAACGAGGTGTTGGTCGTGACGATGAACCGGTCGACCTTGGGCAGTTCCGAGGTCGCCAGATAGCGGTTCCAGTCATAGCCCGGCGTCAGGGTCTGAAGCTCGGCCAGGGTGGCGGGATTATAGGTCTTGTCGCGGTCGCGGCGCTCGGCGCGGGTCCAGGTGGCTTCGGCCAGCAGGGTCTCGAAATCGACGACGGCCTTGGCGCTTTCAGCGGGCTTGTCCCAGCCGGCCATGGTCAGCATCTTTTCGACATAGGCCAGATAGGCCGCCTTCTTGTCGGCGAACTTGGGGTCGAGATAGTAGTCGCGATCCGGCAGCGAGGTTCCGCCCGTGCCGACATAGACCGCATAGGCCTTGGGGTTCTTGGCGTCGGTCTGGATGCCCGCCCCGATCAGGCTGGCAAAGGGTGTGGTGCTGCTCTTGCCCATCAGGGCCGTGAAGTCGGCCTTGGTCTTGACCGCCTTGATCTGGGCCAGATAGGGCGCGATCGGCTTGGCATCGAGCGCCTCGATGGCGGCCTCGTTCATGAAGGCGCGGTAGGCGGCACCGACCTTGGCGGTATCGCCCGTCGCGGCGGTGTTGGCGGCGGCGGCCTCGATTATGGCGCGGGTGCGGGCCTCGGACAGTTCCGCCAGCTTGTCGAAATTGCCATAGCGGGTGCGATCCGACGGAATCGCCGTTCTGGCATCCCAGGCGCCATTGGCGAACTTGTAGAAGTCCGTGCCGGGCTTGACCGACGTGTCCATGCCCGAGAGGTCGAAACCCCAGGTTCCATAGCGGGGCGACTCGAGCGTCGCGGTTTCGGCGGCGGCGCCTTCAGCGGGGGCCGAAAACAGGGCCTGGATCGTACACAGTTCGTCCAGGCACTGGTGCTTGTCGTCGGCTTGCGCGCCGAAGGCGGAAAGGGACAGCGCCGCGACGGCGGCAGCTGCGAACCAGACTCGTTTCATGGAAATGGGCATCCGTTGGTGTGAGCTGGCCGCAATCTGCCTCGCGGTGGAAAAAACGCTCCCTTACAAATTTGTCATCTATCCGCTCGGCCAGGGCCTAGTGGTGCTGGTGCTCCGACGCCGGGCCTTGCGCCGCCTTGGGCGCCGCCGTCTGCACTGCAAGCTCCACCAGGCTGCGCCGGCCATTTTCGAAGACCAGCGTGACGGGTACTTTTTGCCCCGCCGCCAGAGGTTGCTTCAGGCCCAGCAGCATGAAGTGATAGCCGCCCGGGGCGAAGGCCACGGCCCCGCCGGCCGGGATCTCGACCCCGGCGTCCTGGCGACGCATGGTCATCACACCATTGGCCATGGCCGACAGATGGATCTCCACCGACGTGGCGGCCGGGCTCTGGGCCGACAGCAGTTTCACCGGCCTGGTCCCGGCGTTGGCGATGGTCATGAAGCCCACGCCGTTCATGCCGGCCATGGCCGGGCGGCTCCAGGGCGACTGGATGGTCAGGGCACCGAGCTTGTAGTCGGCCGCCGTCGCCGGAAGGGCGAGGGCGGTGGCAACGGCGGCGGCCAGGGCGATCAGGGTCGGGGTGCGCATCGGAAATCTCCGGGTCAATGCTGGTGGCCGGCGGGCACGGCCGGTGTCAGGCGAAGGATGGCGGCGGGGCGAGAGAGGCGCTCGTCCGGGGCACCGGCCGAGGGAACCTGGGTCCACTGGCTTTCGCCCTTCTCGCAGGTCTGGATCACGGGAAAGACCAGGGCCTCGCCCGTAGCGGGCAGTTTCATCAGCAGGCTGAACTCGTCAAAGGCCTCGTCAGGCAAGCGGCCGCTGAAGGTGATCGCCGAGGGCGCGGCCTTGGGATCGGCACCCGCCTCGCGCTCGATTTCATAGGTCCAGCCCGGCTTGGGCTGGGGCCGGGCCGAGACCACGCCGGGCGGGATCTCGATGCGGACCTTCAGGGTGGTATCGCCCGCCGAGCAGGCATGGCCCACCCGGAAGGCGACGGCGGCATATGACCCCGCCCGCGCCGTATCGGGCGCGGCCACCACGTGGGCGAGAGCAGGCATGGGGGCGAGGGCCGGGAGGGGCGCGGCCAGGGCCAGGAGGGTAAGGGCGATCTTGCGCATCTGCATCTCTCCTAGAACTTGCCCGAGACGCCGACGAAGACGCCGCGTCCCTCGCCCGGCCAGTAGGCGGCCGTGTTTTTGATGGTCGCCGCCGTGACCGAAGCCGCATTGGCCTGGGCGTTGACCGTGGCCACATAGCGCTTGTCGAGCAGATTGCGCGCATCCAGGAACAGCGTCACCCCGTCTCGCGTGTAGCCGGCCCCCAGCGAGGCGATGGCATAGTCGGGCGCGCGGACCTTGTTGCGATAGTCGACAAAGGCCCCCTTGGGCGTCCACTCCACCGACGGGGCCACGAACCAGCCGGCCGGGTGCTCGTATTTCAGCTCGGCGCGGTACAGGTGCTCGGGCACGATCGGCAGGGTGGCGTCGCCATACTGGGCGTCACCGTCGAACCTGAAATCCGACCAGGCATAGGTCTGGCGCAGCCGCAGGCGCGGCGAGAAGCGCCAGTCCAGCCCCGCCTCGATGCCTTGGTGGATCGTCTGGTCGGCGTTGAAGGTGCTGGCCGGATGGTCGGCGTCGACCACGAAGCTCAGCAGCTCATGGTCCAGTTCGGCGCGGTACAGGGCCAGGTCCCAGGCAAACGCGCCCTTGCGGCCGCGCGCGCCGATCTCGCCGGTCCAGGCCTCTTGCGGCACCACCGGGGCGAAGCCGGCGGCGGCGGTCGGCGAGAAAGCTCCAAAATTTGGCGGCTCGACCGAGCGGGTCAGGTTGGCGAAGATCTGGCTGTCAGCATCGACCTGGAACAGCAGTCCCACGCGCGGGGCCAGCCAGTCATAGTCGCGGCTGGCGGTCAGGTCGAAGGTCGAGGCCACGCCCGCCAGCCTGTAGGCGCGATAGTCGCGCTGGGCGGTTCCGTAGGTGGCACCGGCCACCACGGCGACGCGCGGGGTCACGAAGAACCGGCCCTCGGCGAAGACGTCCAGGGCTTCCGCGTTCTGCCGCGAGAACGCCTGGGCCGCGCCCTTGGAGCCGCGCAGGTTCAGCCACTGGCGGGCGTCCAGATCGCCGATCCGGTAGGAAGCGCCCGCGAACAGGTCAGAGGCATGGCCGGCCAGTTCGCCGGTCCAGTCCAGCCGACCGAAGGCCCCGAAGTTGCGGCTTTCCTGGTCGATGACCTGGAAGATCGGGTGGTCCAGGTCCCTCCAGGCACCATAGACGCCGCCCTCGAACACGGTGCTGTCAGACAGTCGCCAGGTGGTCTGCAGGCTGGCCCGGGCGTTGCGCATGTTGCGGCCGTAGTTGTTGGCCAGATTGGCGGCGGCGGCCTTTTCCGGGCTGTTCAGGGCCTGGGCCAGGGTCAGGGAGCCGGCGATCTGCTGGCGCAGGTCTGCGCCGCTGACATACAGGCGAACCTCGCGGTCCTCGCCGAAGCTGTGGCCGATATTGGCCGACAGGCGGGCGGCCGAGGCGTTGCTCTGCTGGCGCCAGCCGTCGGCGTTCATCAGGGTGGCACCGACGAAGACGTCATTGTCGCCGAACTGGCGTGCCACCTCGCCATGCAGCCGGGCCGTGCCGAACGAGCCGCCCTCGACGCGGATCAGGTTGTCTGCCCCGGCCGTCTTGCCCGTCGGCGTCACGAAATTGATCGCCCCGCCCAGCAGGGCCCCGCCGAAGCGCAGGGCGTTGCCGCCCTTGTAGACCTCGGTATAGCGGGCCAGCAGCGGGTCGATCAGCTGGAAGTCGCCAAAGCCGTCGGCCTCGTTCAGGGGCACACCGTCCTGGGCCAGCAGGGTTCCGCGATTGTGATTGCTATTGCCCAGGCCAGAACCCCGGATCGACAGGCGGGTGTCTTCGCCAAACTTCTTCTGGGCGAAGACGCCGGGCACGTCGCGGACGGTGTCGTTGAGGCCCAGGGCGAAGCGGTTGGCATAGGCTTCCGACGAGATCACCGCCACCGCGCCGGGGGTTTCCGACAGGCGCTTGCGGGCCTGGGCGACGGCGGGCGGGTCTTCGGGATCGGGGCGGGCGGTGACCAGAACCGAGTCGATATGGGTCTGGTCGGTCTCGGCGGCGTGAGCTGCGGAAGACAGGCAAAGGGCGGCAGCGCCCAGCAGGAGGGCGCGGCGGAAGGTGAGCGTCATGGAAATTGCAGTCCTGAAAACGTGACGAGACGCGCAGGCGGCACCAGCCGCTGCGCAGGCTTTTTGGGTCAGGCGTTCAGGTTGGCGGGTGGTCCCTGTCCGGGCGGACGAGGCGGCGCACGGGCATGACCGCGCACGCCCAGGGTGCGCACGACGGCGACCTCCAGACGGACGGCATAGCGCACGGGAACGACGGTCGCGGCGGGATCGGGGGTGATGGCGGCCAGGCTGGCGACCAGGCACTGGCCGCACTTGAAGCCGCCGAAGATCTTGGCGGGAACTGGCTCTTCGCCGCCCACCTTGACCAGCTTGGCGCCGTCGGCCGTACAGATGATGATCGCCTCGCCGGCGCTGGTCGAGCGCGCCATGGCGACGGCCGGCACCAGGGTCTGGGCCAGCACCGCAAACGCCGCCAGCAGGGCGACGAGCAGGGTAGAGCCGGATCTGGCGCGACGGGCGGTCATTGCGGTGGGTGACTAGGCGCTGGCGTGTGCGGGGTCAATCGATCACCGGGTAACCGTGACAAACCTGTCTTGGCCTTCGGCTATGCCGCTTCGCGAACCGAGCCGGCGAATCGCGCCGCCAGTAACGGTACGAGAGGCACCATTATGAAGTTCCCGACGGGCCTGCTGCTTTTCCTCCTGTTCTCCGCGCCCAGCGCGGCCCTGGCCCGGGAGATTGTCTCCGATGGTCCCGCCTTGGCGGCGGCCGGCGCCTACCCAGTCGGCGTGATCACCCAGACCCTGACGGAAAAGGACCAGCCGAACCTTGTGGCCAGCGATCTGGCGGCCGGTAAGCTGGTGCGCGGTGATCGCGTCCTGCCGCTGACCATCTGGTACCCCGCCACCCGCCCGACGGCCGGCACCGCCACCGTGCGCTACACCATGCCAGACAAGCCTGCGGCGGGCGAAGTCGCCGCCCAGGTCCCCTACAAGATCGGCGGGGCCTATCCTGACGCCAAGCCGGTGCGCGGCCAGGCCTTTCCGTTGGTGGTGATCTCGCACGGCTATCGCAACTGGGCGACCAGCTTCAGCGACCTGGCCGAGAACCTTGCCTCCAAGGGCTATGTCGTGGCTTCGATCGACCATCACGATCTTGAGCCGGTCACGCTGGCCGCGCCGCAGCTGTCGTTCGCCACGACGGTGATCACGCGCGTCGCCGACCAAAGGTTCGTCATCGAAGCCCTTACCAAGACCGCCGGAGAAGGGTCCCTGCGAAACGTCTATGATCCGGGCAACATCGCCTTGATCGGCTATTCCATGGGCGGCTTCGGAGCGCTGGCGACCATGGGCGCGGGGCTGGATCCGAACGGCCCGCTCGCCAAGGTCGCGCCTGGGGGCCTGCTCCAACCCTTCACCACCGACAATCGGGACTTCACCGCGAACACGCCCAAGGACGTCAAGGCGATGGTGGCTTTCGCGCCCTGGGGCGGCGCGCCGCCGCTGCGCGCCTGGACGGCCGACAGCCTGGCCAGGATCACGGTCCCAAGCCTGCTGATCGTTGGTGATCGTGACGACGTCAGTGGATACGCCGATGGCGTCGCCTGGCTGTACGGCGCCATGCGGGGCGCCGACCGCAATCTCCTCGTCTACGAGAACGCGCGGCACAATATCGCTCGCGACGGCACGCCGCCCAGCCTGATCAGCGACTATCAATCGGTCGTGCGCTTCGAAGAGCCGGTCTGGCGTCGCGATCGAATCCTGGCGATCAACCGCCACTTCATCACCGCCTTCCTCGACGCGCGTCTGAAGGGCGACAAGGCCCATGGAAGCTATCTGACGGTGCCGACGCCCAAGGCGGCGGACGGCGTCTGGCGCGTCGGCCAAGGCGCGCCCACAGAGGGCCTCTATGCCTCCCCGTCGGATCCGGCGAGCGCCGGCTACTGGCCGGGCTTTCAGAACCGTTGGGCGTTGGGCCTGCAATTGCGCCATGACACAGCCGAGCCGCCGCCGGGGCTGTGACAGCGGGCCACGGTCGCGCGGGCAGGGCGCCATAAGCGTTCCCGACTACGCCACGCGCACCACGTTCCTCCAACAATTTCGCCGCGAGTGCATAGGCGTTCTCGGGACCCAAACCTGAAGGGTCCCGCCACCGGGCGTCAGAGTGACGGCACCCTGCCTTGAACCGATCGGCTTTTGCCAACCGCCCATCCGGCCGCCCTCGCGACGAGACGCTTTCGTCAGTTTTCGACCGCGAGATCGGGGATGTATTGCGACGCAATCTTGTCGACAAAACTGTGGGGTGAAGCGCCCAGCAGGTTCGTCAGGACGATCACCGTAAGGTCATCCTTGGGGTAGATGAAGATGGCCGCGCGATTGCCGCCCGTGGGCGTGATCGCGGGGTGTTCCGCGCGGCGAATGACCGGCCAGCCCAGTCCATAGCCATTGATGGTCTTGTTGAAGCCGCGATAGCTTCCGTCGGGCAGTTGCTGCGGGGTCCAGAGCTGTTCGAGGCCTTTTTCGCTGACCAGTTGCCGCTTCTGCAGCGCGATAACCCATGCGGCCAGGTCTGTGGCCGTGGCCTGAACGCCTGCGGTGGGATGCATGTAGGCCGGCCAGACCTCCTGGCGCGCAAGCGGGGTCTCGCTGCGCTCGACGCCGACCGTCCTCATGTCCGTAATCTGCAGCGTCAGATAGGTGTAGAGCCGGGCCAGCTCGGGCACGGTATCGGCCGTGTTTCCAAAGCGGGCTTGCGCCATGCCCGCCGCGTTGAATTGCCCCTCGCCAACGACATCAACGAAGCGCTTGCCCGAGAGCTTCTCGATGATCTTGCCCATCAGGGCATAGCCCGTCTGGTTGTAGGCATACTGCGTGCCGGGCGCATATCTCAGGGGAAGGGTCTGGACCTTGGCCCAGGCGGCGTCGGGCTCGGCGCCGTCGATCAGCCGGGTATTGTCGTCGATGATCTCGGGCAGGCCTGATGTGTGCGTCAGGATCTGGCGGACCGTGATCGGTTTCCACGCCGGCGGAAGCTCGTGGAGATATTGCGTCACCGAGGCGTCGAGATCGAGTTTTCCGGCCTCGACAAGCTGCATCGCCGCGACGCCGGTGAAGGCCTTGCTGATCGAATTGATGCCGAAAACCGTGCGGTCCGTGACAGGCTTGGCGGTCTCGAGGTCGGACTGGCCGTAAGCGCCCTTGAAGATGATTTTGCCGTTTTTCACGATCGCCAGCTGGAGCCCGGGAATACGGCGAGCCGCCATCTCGCTTTGAACCAGGCGTTCAATTGCCGCGGTCTTGCTATCGGCGTCTGCGATCTGCGTCGTCTGGGCGTTTGCGCTATGGGCAAGGCCGCCCATGACCGCAATCAGGCCGATGGCGGCGGAAATTGTCTTCAGCATTCTTTTGTTTATCCAGAGCTTGGGAGGGAGTGGCCGCAAGTGCGGATCGGGCGCAACGGCGCGTTGACGGAGGGATGGGCTGGCCATGGCGTCGGTTGACCCGTTCGCTGCAGGTTCGTCAACGCAGGCTCGGTCAATGGCCTGCCTTGATCGGTGAACAGCCGTGTGTCCCGGCGAACTGGTGCCTCAAGGGAAGGGGCTGTCAGGTTTGAGTGCAACTGCGGCCACGCGGGATCGGCTCCCGATCTGGCGCTACTCAGGATAGGTGGTGCTCGGGTGACCCGAACATCTGACCTCATCACTACGAACGCGATGGCCACTGGTCCTGAGTGGACCTTCCAAACTTCGCCCAAGAGTCAAATCCGGCTCCCCTAATGTCCGCCCGCCGCTGCCACCGGCTTCTTCTTCGGGGCCCGCGCCAGCATCCCCCGGGCGATCTCGTCCTCGCCGATCAGGGCGTGACTGGCACCCATGCTTTTCAGCAGCACCACATCCGCGTCGGTATAGGCGCGGGCGATGATCTCGGCCTTGGGGTTGGCGGCCCTGGCCTGCTCGATGATCCGGGCGGCCTCGAAGGGGCTGGGCACGGCGACGAACAGGTGGGTGGCCCTGGCCAGGCCGGCCTTCAGCAGCACCTCAGACAGCACCGCATTGCCGTTGACCACCTCGAAGCCGGCGGCGCGCAGTTCGGCGGCGCGTTCGGGGTCGGCCTCGATCACCACCAGCGGCGTGCGGCCCTTCAGGCCCTCGGCCACCCGCTTGCCCACCCGGCCATAGCCGACCAGCAGGGCGTGGGGCTTGGTGGCGGCGACCAGCGGCGGCTCGCCGGCCGCTTCGCGCTCGTCGGCGATCATCCTGGGCAGGAAGCGGTCGAGGATCACGAACAGCAGCGGATTGAGCAGGATCGACAGGATGGCCCCGGCCAGGACCAGGTCGCGGCCCGCTTCCGGCAGCAGCTTCAGGCTCACGCCCAGGCCGGCCAGGATGAACGAGAACTCGCCGATCTGGGCCAGGCTGGCCGAGATGGTCAGGGCGGTGCTCATCGGCCTCCGGAAGGCCAGTACGATGATCAGGGCGGCGATCGACTTGCCCACCACGATGATCGCCAGGGTGGCCAGCACGGCCAGCGGCTCGCGCAGCAGCACCATCGGATCAAACAGCATGCCGATCGAGACGAAGAACAGCACCGCGAAGGCGTCGCGCAGGGGCAGGGTCTCGTTAGCGGCCTGCTGGCTCAGCTCGCTCTCGGCCATGATCATGCCGGCGAAGAAGGCTCCGAGCGCAAAGGAGACGCCAAACAGCGCCGCCGAGCCGAAGGCGACGCCCAGCGCCATGGCCAGTACGCCCAGCCGGAACAGTTCGCGCGAGCCGGTGTGGGCGACGCGGTGCAGTACCCAGGGGATCACGCGGCGGCCGACAATCAGCATGAAGGCGACGAAGGCCACGACCTTGCCGATGGTGATGGCGAAGGTGCCGGCGACGCCGCCGGGACCGGGGGCGGCAGCCTCTCCGCCCAGCATGCCTGACAGGGCCGGCAGCAAAACGAGGGCCAGCACCATCGCCAGGTCCTCGACGATCAGCCAGCCCACCGCGATCTTGCCGCGCCCGGTCTCGACCAGCCGCCGCTCCTGCAGGGCCCGCAGCAGCACCACGGTCGAGGCCACCGACAGGGCCAGGCCAAAGACGATCCCCGCCCCGACGGTCCAGCCCAGAGCCAGGGCCAGGCCCAGGCCCATCAGCGTGGCGGCGACGATCTGTACGATGGCGCCCGGGATGGCGATCCTGCGCACCGCCATCAGGTCTTTCAGCGAAAAGTGCAGCCCGACCCCGAACATCAGCAGGATCACGCCGATTTCGGCCAGCTGCGGCGCCAGCTCCTGATCGGCCACATAGCCAGGCGTGAACGGCCCCACCATCACGCCGGCCACCAGATAGCCGACCAGCACCGGCAGCTTCAGACGGTTGGCGAGGGCGCCGAAGACAAAGGCCAGCCCCAGGCCCGCGACGATGGTGACGATCAGCGAGGTATGGTGCAAACGCTCTCCTTGACGGTCGGTATTTTTGGCCGTAATCAACCAATATGGGTGATGTTGCCTAGGTTTTCCACATGCCCCACGCAAAAATTCTCCTGCCGGCCCAGTGTCGGGGCGCCCGCGGCCTGCTCAGCTGGTCGCAAGGCGAGCTCGCCGACCGGGCGGGTGTGTCGCGCAGTACGGTCAAGGACTTCGAAACCGAGCGTCATGCGTTGCACCATAGCACCGAACGTCTTCTGATCGAGGCGATCGAGGCGGGCGGTGTCGCGTTGATTGCAGCCGGCGACGCCGGAGCGGGCGTCAGGCTCAAGCAACCGGACTAGAGAGGAAGGGGAGGGCGCGTGCAGCACGAGGTTTCACCAGCGGACTACAAGGACTTGGTCCTGTTCCTGGCCACCGCGGGCGTCGTTGCGCCGATCTTCAAGCGCCTGAAGCTCAATCCCATTCTGGGCTTTCTGCTGGCCGGGGTGATCCTGGGGCCGTACGGCCTGGGCCGCTTGATCCCCATCGCGCCGTGGCTGGACTATGTGACCGTCGACAATCCCGACGAAATCGCCCAGCTGGCCGAGTTCGGCGTGGTGTTCCTGCTGTTCATGATCGGGCTTGAACTGTCGTGGGAACGGCTGCGCCTGATGCGCAAGCTGGTGTTTGGTCTGGGCGCGGCCCAGGTGATCGGCTGCTCGGTCGCCCTGGGCCTGGTGGCCATGGCCTTGGGTCAGCCGCCGGTCGCGGCCCTGGCCATCGGCGCGGCCCTGACCCTGTCGTCCACCGCGATCGCCGTGCCGGTGCTGGCCGAGCGACGGCGTCTGCATTCCGAAGGCGGCCGTGCGACCTTCTCGGTGTTGCTGTTCCAGGATCTGGCCGTCGCGCCGATCCTGATCACCCTGACCATACTGGGCCGGGGCGACGGATCGTTCGCCCTGAAGGATCTGGTCGCACTCGCGCCGGCCGCCCTGGGTTTGGGCGCGATCGTGCTGGTGGGGCGCCTGGCCCTGCGGCCCATGCTGAAGTCTGTCGCCAAGGCCAAGAGCGAAGAGATGTTCATGGCCGCCTGCCTGCTGGTGATCATCGGCGCGGGCATGGTCAGCGCCCTGTCGGGCCTGTCGATGGCCCTGGGGGCCTTCGTGGCCGGGGTGCTGCTGGCCGAGACCGAGTATCGCCATGAGGTCGAGGTCAAGATCGAGCCCTTCAAGGGGCTGCTGCTGAGCCTGTTCTTCGTGTCGCTGGGCATCCGGCTGGACCTGTCTCTGCTGGTGGCCAAGCCTGTTCTGATCCTGGGGGTCGCCCTGGGCCTGCTGGCGGTGAAGGCGGCGATGGTCTTTGGCCTGGGCCTGGCCATGCGCCTGGGCTCGCGGGCCTCGGCCGAGGCGGCCCTGATCCTGGCGGCGGGCGGCGAGTTTGCCTTCGTGATCCTGGACAACGCCATGGGGGCCGGCGTCGTCTCACGTCCGGTGGGGCAGGCGGTGCTGGTCTCGGCGACCCTGACCATGTTCCTGATCCCGGCCCTGGCGGCGCTGGGCGCGCGGCTCGGGCGCAAGACGGCGCTGGCCAAGACCGCTGAGGCGCCGGCCGATGAGCCTGATCGCGTCGGCCCCGAGCCCTCGGGCCAGGTGCTGGTGGTGGGCTATGGCCGGGTGGGCAAGCTGGTTTGCGACATGCTGAGCCGGCACGACCTGCCATGGATCGCCGTCGAGCGCGACGCCCGGCTGGTCGAGCAGGGCCGCCGCGACGGCAGCCGCATCTATTATGGCGACGCCTCGCGCCTGGAATTGCTGGAGCGCTGCGGTCTGGCCACCGCCCGGGCAGTGGTGGTGACCATGGACTCGCCCGAAGGTGTCGAGGCGGTGGTCGCCGCCGCACGCGGGGCCCGGCCCGATCTGGCCATCGTGGCCCGGGCGCGTGACGCCCGGCATGCGGCTCGCCTCTATGAATTGGGTGCCACCGACGCCGTGCCCGAGACCATCGAGGCCAGCCTGCAACTTTCAGAAGCTGTGCTGGTCGATATCGGTGTGCCGATGGGCCTGGTCATCGCCTCGATTCACGAGCGCCGCGATGAATATCGCAAGGTCCTGAATCGTCCTGACGCTTTGGGCGGCAAGCGTCGCCGCCTGCGAGACGCCACATTACGCTGAGCAGTGAGGCGCCTTGCCCCTGAAAGGGCAGCGGCGGGCTGGGAAGTCCATTCTTTTGACTTGACGGGCCTTGCGCGATACGGATTCACGTGCGAACCCATACCTGATGGCGCGCTCTGCGGAAAAATCAGCCGGTACGCTCGGAAGTTGATTCTTGGGGCGGTCTTGTTTAGCGTCCTGGACGAAATATCCAGGTCAGCGAAACCTGACGAGTGTGGCTTTGCTGACACTTTCCCGGGACGTTCGCCTTGGTATAACGATGCCCGGTCGTTTTCGGCCGGAGCAGGGCAATAGAGGGCTCTTGATATGAAATTCAAACTCCTGGCGGGAGTGGCTCTGGCTGCGGTTTGCACCGCGTCGGCCGTCTCCGCTCAAGAGACCGGCTGGTACGGCGCGGTCGATCTTGGCTACCACTTCCCGACCAGCGTCGGTTCAGAGTCCGACCTGAACGCGCCGGACGGCGCGCACTATCACTGGCAGTGGGCTTCGGACCGCGACTGGACCGGCTTCGTCCGTCTCGGCTATCAGTTCTCGCCCAACTGGCGCGCTGAACTTGAAGGCGGCTATCGCCCCGGCGATCTGACCTCGGTTCGCGGCAACGCCGTGCGCCAGCAACCCCGCGGTCTTTGCACCCCGGGCGTGACGCGCACCGCCGCCGCTCCGACCTGCGGCTCGCCGGACGGTTCGATCGATTCCTGGACCGTGATGGCCAACGTCCTGTACGACTTTGCGCCTGACGCCTGGCTGAACCCCTTCGTGGGTGCCGGTGTCGGCCTGAACCGTCTGGACATCAAGACTCTCGGCCAGTTCAGCGGCGTCGGTGCCATCACCCCGACCAATGTCGCGATCCAGAACCTGACCGTCGACGACAACGATCTGGCCGTGGCCTGGCAAGCGATCGCCGGTGCCTCGATCAAGGCGACCGACAAGCTGAAGCTCGACGTGACCTATCGTTACCTCGCGGGTGTCGATCACGGATGGCAAGCCCAGGGTTCGGGCGCTCTGCAAACCGGCGCGTTCGAAGGCCAATACAAGGATCAGTCGCTGACCGTGGGTCTGCGCTATTCCTTCGCGGCTCCCCCGCCCCCGCCGCCCCCGCCGCCGCCCCCGCCCCCGCCTCCTCCCCCGCCGCCCCCGCCGCCCCCGCCCCCGCCGCCTCCCCCGCCGCCTCCGCCGGCGTATGAGGCTCGCGAGTTCATCGTCTACTTCCCGTTCGACCAATCGGTCCTGACGCCGGAAGCCCAGTCGGTGGTTTCGGAAGCTGCGAACTACGCCAACGCCGGCAAGGCGACGAAGCTGGTGGTCGTCGGTCACACCGACACCTCGGGTTCGCCCAAGTACAATGCTCGCCTGTCCGAGCGTCGTGGTAAGGCCGTCGCCGACGCCCTGGTCGGTCTGGGCGTTGCCCAGGACGCCCTGGCTGTCGACTGGAAGGGCGAAAGCGCTCCTGCCGTCGCCACGGGCGATGGCGTCAAGGAACCGCTGAACCGCCGTTCCACGATCTCGATCAACTTCTAAAGATCGCGATCCACCAAGATCGGGAGAGGGCCTGGCGGCGACGCCGGGCCCTTTTCTTTTGCGCGCTGCGCAACACCCCGCGCCCTGCGCTGTCGATCGCTGGCGAGACCTCCCAGCGTCCGATTGCAGCCCCGGCAGCGGGCTTTGTGGTCAGCCTGTGGGCGGATGTCGAAGTCCGGGGGCGGATCACCGCAGCGGCCTTGTGGCGCTCTGTCGCAGGTGAAAAAAGTTCGGGGGAGCAACCCCTTGATCCTGCCTGTGAACTTGCTCCCGTTCACAGCTTGTTAACGAAAAACTCGCCTCCGGGGCGTTGACGAGTCATTAGCCACTGTGGCCCCATATGTGGGCTGAGGGGGCTCCTCGGCCACAAGATGTAGCGGCTGGGTGAGGTAGTTCCTTCTCCGGAACACGCTGATTGATTATGGATTTTGATCATGAACGGCAGTGAAGCGGCGAAGATTGCGACCTCGCAGACCCGCACCGGCGGGATGCGGACTTCAGAGCGTCCCCAGCTGTCGCTGGTGCGCAAGGTTCAGGTGGATCGCTCGCGCGACGCCCTGCTGACCGATTTTGGCAAGACCACCCTGGAAGACCGCTATCTGCTGCCCGGCGAGTCCTATCAGGACATGTTCGCCCGCGTGTCGACGGCCTTCGCCGACGACGCCGACCACGCCCAGCGCGTCTATGACTACATGAGCAAACTGTGGTTCATGCCCTCGACCCCGGTGCTCAGCAATGGCGGCGCCGAGCGCGGCCTGCCGATCAGCTGCTTCCTGAACTCGGTCTCCGACAGCCTGGACGGCATCCTGGGCGTCTGGAACGAGAACGTCTGGCTGGCGGCCAACGGCGGCGGCATCGGCACCTACTGGGGCGGCGTCCGGTCGATCGGCGAAAAGGTCAAGGGCCAGGGCCAGACCAGCGGCATCATCCCCTTCATCCGCGTGATGGACAGCCTGACCCTGGCGATTTCGCAGGGCTCGCTGCGCCGCGGCTCGGCGGCTGTCTATCTCGACATCCACCACCCGGAGATCGAAGAGTTCCTGGAAATCCGCAAGGCCTCGGGCGACTTCAACCGCAAGTCCCTGAACCTGCACCACGGCATCTCGATCAGCGACGAGTTCATGCACGCCGTCCGCGACGGCCTGAAGTTTGGCCTGCGCTCGCCCAAGACCAACGAAGTCCTGCGCGAGGTCGATGCCCGCGCCCTGTGGCAGAAGGTCCTGGAACTGCGCCTGCAGACCGGCGAGCCCTATCTGATCTTCTCCGACACCGTGAACCGCGCCATGCCCCAGCACCAGCGCGAGCTGGGTCTGACGGTGCGCCAGTCCAACCTGTGCAGCGAGATCATGCTGCACACCGGCGTCGACCATCTGGGCAATGACCGCACGGCCGTCTGCTGCCTGTCGTCGGTCAATGCCGAGACCTTCATGGAGTGGCGCGACGAGCCGATGTTCATTGAGGACATCATGCGCTTCCTCGATAACGTCCTGCAGGACTTCATCGACCGCGCGCCCGACGCCGCCGCCACCGCCGCCTATGCGGCCATGCGCGAGCGTTCGGTGGGTCTGGGCCTGATGGGCTTCCACAGCTTCCTGCAGAGCCAGAACGTGCCGTTCGAGAGCGCCCTGGCCAAAAGCTGGAACATGCGGATGTTCAAGCACCTGCGCCGCGAGGCCGACAAGGCTTCGATCACCATCGGCGAGGAAAAGGGCCCGTGCCCGGACGCCGCCGACAGGGGCTCGATGGAGCGCTTCTCGCACAAGCTGGCCATTGCGCCGACCGCGTCGATCTCGATCATCTGCGGCGGCACCAGCGCCGGCATCGAGCCGATCCCGGCCAACATCTATACGCACAAGACCCTGTCGGGCTCGTTCGCGGTCAAGAACCCCTATCTGGAGAAGCTGCTCGAGGAGAAGGGCCAGAACACCGACGCCGTCTGGGGTTCGATCCTGGAGAACGAGGGCTCGGTCCAGCATCTGGACTTCCTCAGCCAGGACGACAAGGACGTCTACAAGACCGCCTTCGAACTGGACCAGCGCTGGGTGGTTGAACTGGCCGCCGACCGCACCCCGGAAATCTGCCAGAGCCAGTCGGTCAACATCTTCCTGCCCGGCGATGTCGACAAGTGGGACCTGCACATGCTGCACTGGCAGGCCTGGGAGCGGGGCGTGAAGTCGCTCTACTACCTGCGCTCCAAGTCGGTGCAGCGGGCCTCCTATGCAGGCGCAGATGTTGCCGTGGCCTCGACCGGCGGCTTCGACCAGATGGTCAAGACCGACTACGAGGAATGCCTCGCCTGCCAATAGGGTGTCGCAATACTGCTCTAAGCATTCAGACGCCGGCGCGAACCTGTTCGCGCCGGCGTTTACGTGTTCGGAACCAAGTCGGCCCCACGTTGTTCACCATGCGGGGAAGGGTCGCGCTGGACAGGCGCGATTTACGAGATACGTTGGATTCGATTGGGATGGGGGTCCGCGATGCGGGTCGGTGGAATAAAGATTTCCGCGCTCTGCCTTACCGCCTTGGCGATCGCCTTGGCGCAAGCCTGCCCGACCGCTGCGCTCGCCGCGCAGAAGTCCGCCCTGAAATCCGTCAAGGCTTCGAAGGCCGCCAAGGCCCTCAAGTCCGCAGATAGGGTTAATCTGGCCGCTGACAAGGCCACGCCCATTGGATTTGATCTCGCCACGCCGACGCCCAAGGGAATCAATCTCAGCCGGACCGAAGCCACACCCTCCACGACGGGTTTCGCGCCGCGCGAAGTGGCCTCGCCGCAAGCCAGCGTCGAAGGCGACTTCGCCCTGTCGCCAGCCGCTGCGTTCGGCGACGCCCGTCTGCTCGAGGCCGACCGCTATTATGACGGTCGCGGCCCGGTGGCCTGGCGGTCCAACGCTTTCGTGGTCAAGCAGGGCGAAGGGACGGTGGACCTGGTTCGCGTGTCGATCGCCGGTGTGGCGCGCAACGCCGCCTTCGCGCCGCTGCGACTGGTGCGCCCTGACAGCGACATCTACGAGGCTCGCGACGTCGACGTCACCCTGACGCGCGGCTGGCCCTCGGCCGTCAAGCTGGCGGCCGGCAAGTTCGCCCTGGACTTTAGCCCCCATGCCGGTTTCGGCTTTGGTGACGCCGGTGGGTCTGCCGAGGCCGGGGCCACGGTGCGCCTGGGCAAGTCGGTCGAGGACCGGGTCAGCGACTCGCTGGGCCTGCGCGACGGCGGCGAGGCCTTCGGTGGTCGGGGACGCTGGTATGTGTTCGCCGCAGCCAGCGGCCGGGCTGTGGGCCTGAACATGCTGCGTGGCCAGGACGGCGACTGGAGCCGGGCCGGATTGACCTCTGACGTCAACAGCAAGCTGATCGGCGATGCGCAAGCCGGGGTGGCCTGGCGCAAGGGCCCGATGCAGGCCTCGGTCGGCTATATCCATCGTGAGATCAAGGCCAAGGACATCATCATGGGCCTGGCGACTCAGCAAGACTCGATGGTGGCCCTGTCCTTCAGCCTCAAGCCGCACTGGTAAGTGCGGCTATCGGTGCTTGAGTTTCGCGCCGCGATCATGCACTAGAGCATTTTCCGATAAGTGTGAAACGGTTATCGGATCGAAAAATGCTCTAACCTTTTGATTTAGAGCCCTTTTTTCCGACCCTGATGAAGCCATCAGGTCGGAAAGGGCTCTAGCGCCCCTTCTCCAACAGCCGTCTGCCGACATGAGCGATAGCGAGCCCCCGCGCCGCAAGATCCTGAGCCTCAAGAGCGGCGTCGCCGCCCCTGGAGGCCCACCGCCGCTGGAGCGCATCGCTCGCCCGGCGCGACACGTCATGCCCGAACCGCCGCCGCCGCCTCCGCCCGTCGTGGGGGACTGGAAGTGCAAACCGTGCGGTACCCGCTTTGACCCGGCGCCCGAGCTGGCGGATACCGATTTCGTGCGCTGCCCCTCGTGCAACGCCCGGCTGGGCCTGGCCTCGGACTTCCGCGCTGATCCGCCCAATGTCGAAAAACTGCGCGCCCGTCACCTGAAGAAGGCCTGAGGGCTTAGCCCTGCGGCTCTTCCAGATCCGGCGAGATCGAGGGCCGGGGCAGGGGGCGTTTGAAGAGGCCGCGCCAGCCCGTGGGCTCGGCGGAGGGGCTGGACCACAGGTGGTCGGTCTGGGCCAGGGCCTCGGCGGCGTCGAAGATCTCCTGCATCGTCGCGGTGTCGAACTTCAGCATGTTGAAATGGTCGAAGCTGGCCGGGATCGAGGCCACGCTGAAGGGCAGGTTGTGACGCGCGCAAAAGCCTGACGCCAGGCTCAGGGCCTGACGATACGAGAACCGCAGCATGGTCTCGAAACTGCGGCCCATGATCGAGGCCACGCCCGGCGGGGTCGAGCGGGTCGAGGGCTCCAGCACGGTGTTGACGATCACATAGACCCGGCCCCGGCGCAGGCGCTGGCCCAGGTTGCGCCAGTGCAGCACCGCGTCTGGCATCAGGAAGAGGGGCGCGGCCACGCCGCCGTCGACGTGCATTTCCTGATGACGGACCCCGTCGGCCTCGACCTCGAACATCTTGGGCGGGAAGAGGCCCGGCACGCTGGCCGAGGCCACCAGCACGTCGCGAAACAGCTTCACCGCCGCCTCGCCGCCTTTGCAGGCGATGGCGCCCATGTCCCAGATGGTGGCCTTCTGGCTATCGAGATTGGTGGTGGCGATCAGCAGGCGCCGCCCGCGGGCGTGTTCGCGGGCCACGGCATTGATGACGATCTCGTCGATGAACGGCGCGACCAGGGCGTCCAGGCCTTCCCCCTTGAAGAGGCCTGTCCCGAGGGCCCCGGCGAAGCTCTTCAGGCTCAGCAGTTCCGCCGCGTGGCCGCCGACATAGGCGTCCGCCAGGCGCGCGTCCCACGCCGGGCCCAGAAAGGCCAGCGGCGCGATCAGGGCCCCGGTGCTGACGCCGGTGACGATGGCGAATTCGGGTCGCTTGTCAGCCTTGGTCAGGCCGGTCAGCACGCCGGCCCCATAGGCCCCGCCGGCCGCCCCGCCCGACAGGGCCAGGATGTTGAACTCGTCGCGGCCCAGCAGTGAGCGGGTAGGGGCCAGCCGGTCGGCCACCGCGTTCAGCGCCTGATCAGCCTGGTCGACGGTCAGGCGTACGCCGGGAAAGCCCACAGCCTCGGCCATGATGTCAGCCGGCGGCGCGCTCAGACGCTTGCCGCGCAGAGGGTCGGGCATCTTGCGGTCGCGAAACAGCCCCTGAATGGAGATCTTGCTGTCGGGTGCCTTGCTCAAGGCCGGCTTAAGCTCGCGCGCCAGACAGGACCACGCCCACCAGAACGGCGGCGTAGTGCAGACCGGCTCCGCCGATCACATGACCGTGCCAGATGGCGCGGCGGAACTTCAGCCGGCGCATCAGATAGAAGACCGTGCCGGTGGAATAGACCAGGCCGCCGATCGCCAGCAGCAGCAGGGCCACCCACGACATGCCGTTGATCATCGGCTTGATGGCCACCAGAACCAGCCAGCCCAGGGCCAGGTACAGACCGACCCAGAAGCGCTTGTCCAGACCCGGCAGGAACAGCTTGGCCAGCACCCCGATGCCCGCCACCGTCCAGACTGCCGTGGTCATGCCGATGGCCCACCAGCCGTGCAGGTTCTGGGTGGTGAAGGGGGTATAGGACGCGGCGATCATGATGAAGATGCCCGCATGGTCGAACCGGCGCAGCAGGGGCTGCCAGCGGGCCTTGGCGAAGTTGTAGGCCGTCGACAGCGACAGCATCAGGATCAGGCCCACCGTATAGACCGAGACGGCTGCCACCTGGCCCAGCGAACCCAGGCCAAAGGCCAGACCCAGCAGGATCCCGCCGCCCAGCAGGGCGCAGGCCAGGCCGGTCAGATGCACGACGAGGTCGGCGCGCTTGGCACCCGGGGTCGGATAATGGGTCGGAATCTCGGTCATGGGCCCAGTCTAACCGCAGAGGATGACGTAAGAACGACGACAATCATGGCGCCGAAAAGGCAGGCGGTCGTCAGGAAATCAGACCGTGAACGCCGTCGAACACCAGCTTTGCGCCGACCGCGACCAAAAGGACATAGATCACCCGATAGAAGCCCTCGGCCGGAACCCGTCGCACCAGCCAGACCCCTGCCCAGGTCGAGGCGATGGCCAGCGGCAGCAGCACCCCGGCGGTGGCCAGAACCTGGGGCGTAAAGGCCCCCAGGGCCAGATAGGCGGGGGCCTTCATCCAGTTGACCACGGCGAAGAAGATGGCGCTGGTGCCGATGAAGGTGTCGCGCGGCAGGCGGCGGGGCAGCACATAGATCTGGAAGGGCGGACCGCCCGCATGGGCGATCTGGCTGGTGAAACCGGCGGCCAGGCCGCACAGAGCCCCCAGCCAGGGCCGACCCGCCGTGGTCTCGATCTGCTCGGCCGCCTTGACCGCGCGCTCGGCCCACAGGCGCTGGAGTGAAAAGACGATGGCGATCGCGCCCACCGCCAGTTCGACGGCGGCGGGCGAGACCAGGGCCGCCAGGGCCCATCCCAGGAAGATGCCGACGGCGGCGGCCGGCAGCATCAGCTTCAGCAGGCCCTTGTCCCAGCTTTTGCGGAACGCCCAGACGCTGACCACGTCCTGCACGATCAGGATCGGCAGCAGGATGGCGGCGGCCAGAACCGGCGAAATCGCCAGCGCCATCAGCGGCGTCGCCACCACCCCGATCCCCGCAAACCCGCCCTTGGCCAGGCCCAGCAGGATCACGGCCGGGATGGCGACGGCGTAGAAGAACGGATCGGTGAGCATGGGGTGGAGCCTTAGCAGGTCGGGTGTGGCTGAACCACAGGCCCCCTCCGAGGTGATCCTCCCCTTAGGGGGAGGTGGCCCGGAGGGCCGGAGGGGGCCAGCTCGGCCTTTGCCGGAAAGGCCCCCTCAGTCGCTTCGCGACAGCTCCCCCAGAGGGGGAGCATCTCTAGGCATCCAGCATCACCTCGGCGATCTGCACGGCGTTCAGGGCCGCGCCCTTGCGCAGGTTGTCGCCGGTGACGAACAGGGCCAGGCCGTGGGGCACGGTGGGGTCGGGGCGGATGCGGCCGACGAACACCGGGTCCTGGCCCGTCGCCGCCAGCGGGTTGGGCACGGCGTCCAGCACCACGCCCGGCGCGGCGGCCAGCAGGGCTGTAGCCTGCTCCACCGAGATCGGCCGCTCGAACTGCGCATTGATCGACAGGGCGTGGCCGGTGAAGACCGGTACCCGCACGCAGGTGCCGCTGACCGGCAGGCCGGGAATCTCGAGGATCTTGCGGCTCTCGTCGCGCAGCTTCAGCTCTTCCTCGGTATAGCCGTCCTCGCCCAGCACATAGTTCAGCGGCACGACGTTGAAGGCCAGGGGCACGGCCCACTTCTCGGGCGGGGGCAGGGCGACGGCGTCGGGCCGTGCGGCCAGACCCGCCAGGTCGCCGCCCAGGCCGGCGGCTAGCTGTCGGGCCAGAACCTCGATACCCTCCATGCCGCCGCCCGAGGCGGCCTGATAGGTGCTGACCGTCAGGCGCGTCAGGCCGGCCGCGTCGTGCAGGGGCTTCAGCGCCGGCATGGCGGCCATGGTGGTGCAGTTGGGATTGGCGACGATGCCCTTGGGGATGTGGTTCAGGGCATGCGGATTGACTTCCGACACCACCAGCGGCACGTCGGGATCACTGCGCCAGGCCGAGGAATTGTCGATCACGATGGCACCGGCTGCAGCGGCCTTGGGGGCCAGTTCGCGCGAGGTGTCGCCGCCGGCCGAGAAGAACACGATGTCGAGCCCCGCAAAATCGGCGGTGGCGGCGTCTTCCACCGTGATCTCGCCGTCACCGAACGCGATCTTCGTGCCGGCCGAGCGGGCCGAGGCGAACAGGCGCAGGGACGCCAGCGGGAAGTCCCGCTCGGCCAGCAGTTGCCGCATCATGCCGCCGACGAGACCGGTGGCGCCGACGACGCCGACATGCGGCGGATTGGACCTGGAAAACTTGAAGCTCACGGGGGTACGTCTCCTGGAAAGAGCGGAGGCGCGGGGGAGTTTCAGATCTCTTGGAAAGTGAGAGCCGCCCCGCGCATCGGCGGGGCTGAGTTCGGGATGCCGGCTAGACCGCGCACAGACCCGAAGACGCCCCACCGAAGCGGGTCGTTTTTGGGGTCATAATAGTGGTCGCGGCGATGTGCATCGGCGGGGTTTCTAGCGGGGTGGGGTGGCAAGGTAAAGCCTGCGCTAGAGAAACAGCGAGGCGGCGTTGCCGACGCTGTGCATCGCCATGGGCAGCAGCACGCTGCCGGTGCGCAGGCGGATCCAGACGGCGATGAACGACGGGCCGGCGGTCAGGGCCATTGTCAGGACGTCGAAGGAGACCTTGCCGTGCGACACTCCGAAGGCGTGGGCCAGGCCAAACAGGCCGCAGGACAGCACCGCGCCCCAGCCCCAGTCGACGCCCAGAAAGCGCGCTCGGCCCGTAAAGGCGCGGTCCAGCGCCAGCAGCAGGACACCGCGATAGAAGGCCTCTTCTTCCAGACTGGGCATCGTCAGCTGGAAGGCGATGGTCTCGGCGGACGCGGGTTCATTGGGAAGGGCCAGGGCCAGACCGACGAACAGCAGGCCATAGAGGCCGGCGACAATCAGCGGCCCCTTCAGGCCGGACTGGCGCAGGGTGAGGCCGCTGGCGCGCCAGCCGAAGACGGGTAGGGCGGCCACCGCCAGGGTGGCGACCAGGGCCGCGAGCTTGCCCTGCCAGTTCCAGTCGCCGGGGATCAGATCCGGAACCAGCCGATAGACGCGCGTCAGCAGGGCGTCATTGAGCAGGACCAGTCCCGCCGCCACGAGCAGCCATCGCAGCGAGACGCCCTGACGCTCACCCATCAGCGCGATCGCCCCGCCCGCCGCCAGAAGCAGAGCCACGATCGCGCTGATGCTCAAGATGCCGTCCATGAAATCGCCTCGCGTTCAGATCGAGGCTTGGCCTTAAGGCGGCCAAGGGGGCACCCGCTCCTCAGAAGACGACGGGGCGTTCCTCAGAAGCCTGCAAGGCGCGAAAGGCGCTGGGCGGGCGGCCCTCCACCGCCTGAAAGGCGCGGTTGAACGAGGCCAGCGAGGCAAAGCCGCTGTCCAGCGCGATGGCGATCAGCTTGTCGCCGGCCCGCGCCGGATCAGTCAGCAGCCGTCTGGCCTCGGCCACGCGGCAGGCGTTCAGGAAGGCGCGGAAGTGGTCGTGGCCCAGGCGGTGGTTGATCAGCCGGCGGACCGTCCGCTCGGGCGCGCCCATCCGGCGCACGAAGTCGGCGAAGGTGAGGTCGGGCTCAATGTGAACCTTCTCGACCTCGACCAGCACCCGCAGGCGCTCGGTCAGGCGCGCTTCCTCGCCCTGGGCGGGCAGGGCGGCGGGCGTCGGGGTGCTGGCCGGGGCGGACACCGGCAGCAGACGCAGCGCCAGCCAGGCGGCGAAGGCCAGCAGGGCGGCGTTCTGGGCGATGGTGAAGCCCTGCGGCCCCCAGTCCAGCCCCATGATCAGGTCGACCAGGAAGTCG
Source organism: Caulobacter sp. AVps18 (assembly GCF_058681425.1). Classification (NCBI taxonomy): domain Bacteria; kingdom Pseudomonadati; phylum Pseudomonadota; class Alphaproteobacteria; order Caulobacterales; family Caulobacteraceae; genus Caulobacter; species Caulobacter sp. AVps18. The sequence continues at coordinate 675,889 of NZ_CM178737.1, read as the reverse complement.
GCGGCCAGCTGGCCCGCCAGGAGCGCAACGACCAGGACCCGCGCGCGCCGCCGCTCGTCGACCAGATCGCCCGCGCGGTCGCGGACCAGTCGCCAGGCGAGATAGCTGATCATCCAAAGGCCGAGGGCGATCAGCGCCCACGACAGGCCCCGGCTCTCCAGCGCCGGACCCAGCAGGCCGCGATCGGCGCTGGCGAGGGCCAGCCAGGCCAGACCCGCGGCCAGCACCCCGCCACGCGGCCGGAAGGTGGCATCAAAGCTCGCCAGGCAGAACCACCACAGAAAGACGGCGGCGTAGCCGGCGATCAGCGCGGCCGTCGCGCTCAGCGGCCCGGAGAGGCGGAGCGCCGGTTCGGGCGTGTTTCCGGCTAGGAACCCTCCCAGGCACAGGGCCATGGGCGCGAAATAGACGGCCAGCTGCCGCGTGCGTGGATCGCGGGCCAGCAGCGCCGCGAGCAACAGCAGCAGGGTGGCTCCCGCGACTCGCACGATCACGTCCAGCTGGCTGAGGTCCATGGGGCTCCGGTGGGGCGGTGGGCGGGTGAGAGGTTCTAGAGCGTTCGAGGCGGGCGTCTCAATGGCCGAGTGGGCTTGCTTCCTTCTCCCCTTGCGGGAGAGGGGATGGAGTTTGTCGAAGAACCGCCCGCGTCGGCGAGGCCGCGCCTTAGAACCTTGCTGGCGAGCCTGCTCTGGCGCCTGACCGTGTCAAGGACCGCCTCCGGCGGCCGCGTCGCGGCGACGCGGAGCCGTCGTCCTTGACACGGTCAGGCGCCAGAGCTCCGATCCACCAAGGATTTAAGGCGTGGCCGCATCCGGGGCGGATGGGCTGTGCTATTGGAGAGCGGCAGTCGGGGTTTCCACTGCCTCGATAGGCAAAGGTGCCGCCGGAGGAACCAGAATACCACGATCCGCTAGCCAGGCCGCCAAAGCTTCATCGGGAGGTCGGATGCCAAATTGCTGATCTGCACGAAAGCCCCCAAGGCGGCCCTCTCGAATTTGAATTGCCAATTCCTCAGCCGAGGTCGGGTAGGTCTTCAAGCAGTGGTCTATAGAGGCAGCCCAATCTTTGAATGCTCCGTTCTCCGCTTGGTCGGTATTGATGTAGCGCCAGAAGCCCCCTGGAAAATTAGCGGTATAAATCGAAAATGATGGCCAGGCGCCGCCTTTTCCAAAGCGGCTCACAAACTCATCGACACCCGTGAAACTTAAGCCAAGAAGGCCCGCCACGTTGACAGCGCCCCATTTCAAATAGGGCGTGAACACGAAGAAAGGGGTGATTTCGGAAAGTCCCCGATGAAACACGGGGGTCGTGTCCCGGGACGTGGTGTAGCTCGTTGGCGATAGCGTAGCCGCTCGCGACGCGCGCCTTCCCCATGGCGCCGTAGCGAGCGAGCGGCGTAGCGGTGGTCATCCACGATCTTCGGTAGGGTTGGGTTGCGAAGCTCAACCTGAACCAAGGACCGAAGATGACCGAAGACACAATCGCCCTTCGCGGGCTGATGGAGAAGAGCGGCGACAGCGATTTTCTACGCGAGATGATCGGGTTCGCCGCCCAACGCCTTATGGAGCTGGAGGTGGGCGGCCTGACTGGGGCTGCGCACGGCGAGAAGAGCCCCGAGCGGCTGGCGCAGCGCAACGGCTACCGCGATCGCGACTGGGAGACGCGGGCGGGCACGGTGGAACTGCGGATCCCAAAGCTTCGCAAGGGCTCCTACTTTCCGGGCTTCTTGGAGCCGCGGCGGCTGGCCGAGAAGGCACTGACCGCGGTGATCCAGGAGGCCTACATCCAGGGGATCTCGACCCGCTCGGTGGATGACCTGGTCAAGGCGATGGGCATGAGCGGCATCTCCAAGAGCCAGGTCTCGCGGCTCTGCGAGGAGATCGACGAGCGCGTCCAGGCCTTCCTGACCCGGCCGATCGAGGGCGACTGGCCCTACCTGTGGATCGACGCCACCTATGTGAAAGACCGCACCGCCGGGCGTATCGTGTCCAAGGCCGTCATCGTCGCCGTGGGCGTCAACGCCGATGGCCGGCGCGAGGTGCTGGGCCTGGCGGTGGGCCCTTCCGAGGCCGAGACGTTCTGGACGGACTTCCTCAGAAGCCTGGCCCGGCGCGGCCTGCGGGGCGTCAAGCTGGTGACCTCCGACGCCCACGAGGGTATCAAGGCGTCGGTCTCCAAAATCATGAACTGCACTTGGCAGCGTTGCCGCGTCCACTTCATGCGCAATGTCATGGCTCACGCCGGCAAGAGCGGTCGCGCCATGGTCTCGGCCTTCATCGGCACGGCCTTCGCCCAGGACGACGCCCAGGCCGCCAAGACCCAATGGCGCGGCGTCGCCGACCAACTGCGGCCCAAACTCCCCAAGCTGGCCGGCTTCCTCGACCAGGCCGAGACCGATGTCCTGGCCTACATGACCTTCCCCGCCGCCCACCGCACCAAGTTGCACTCCACAAACTCCCTGGAGCGGCTCAATGGCGAGATCAAACGCCGGACAGAGGTCGTAGGCATCTTCCCCAACGAGGCCGCCATCATCCGGCTCGTCGGCGCCATTCTGCTCGAGCAGAACGACGAATGGGCCGTCCAACGATGCCGCTACATGACCCTGGAAAGTGTCGCTCCCTTGAGCGATGATCCCATCGTCAGCCTGCCCATCATGGCGGCCTGACCAATCCGGCTCAGCCGGAGAGCGCGGTGATCACGCCGACGCAGTTACACCACGCGATGGGACACGACCAACACGGGCGATCCGCCTAACTTGCCCGGCAGTTTGAATTGGCTGAGACCAAGAGCGGTCAAGGCTTCAACACCCTGCCACTTCAGCGGATTGTTCGCTTTTGGCATCGCTCTCGCTTCGCGTTCGCCGCACATATCGTGCTTGGAATACAGACTGGAGCCTCCTTGCGGTAGGGAACTCTAGCGAACTGCCTAAGACCCCTGCTGCCCCAACCGCTCCCACCCGTCGAAAAACGGAAACCGCTCCGCCCAGAACGCCGTCAGCCGAGGATCAGCGTCCACCCGCCGCACCACCTCCGCCATCTTCGGTGCGGCCTCATAGAACCGCACACGCCTCGGCCCCCAGCGGCTGACGACGGCGACATAGAGGTCGAGCACGGTCATCTGGTCGCCGAGCAGGTACCGCCCCGGCGAAAGCTGGCTCTCCATCATCGCCCAGCAGTCGAGGATGCGCTCGGCGGTGGCGGCCTTGACCCGGGCCTGCATCGCCGCATCGTCGCCCACCAGCCGCGAGGGATCATCCCGCACCCAGAACAGCGAATAGATCGAGGCCGGGATGAAGGTCATCCAGCGCAGGAACTGCGCGCGTTCCGGCGAATCCAGCGCCGGGGACAGGCCCGCCTGCGGATGGCGGTCGGCCAGCCAGATCAGGATGGCGGCGCTTTCGGTGATCGTCTCGCCGGTCGGGGTGACCAGGGCCGGGATCTGGCGCAGCGGGTTGACGGCGGCCACCTTGGCCTGCTGCGCCTCGCCTTCCCAGGTCGGCGCCTCTATGACTTGATAGGGCTGCCCCAGAAGCGCCAAAGTGGCCTCAATAGGCACGGAACCCGAGCCAAGCGCGCCATAGATGGTGTATGCTGCGTTAACCATGGATTAGCAATCTACCCACAACATGTTGTGTGCTGCGACCAAGTGCCCACTAGATGCGCCTGTTCGCGCCGCGCTACCAAACGACTGTAACCGACCCGTCCGATTCGTGTCCGCCCGCCCCTGGAGCCGCCTGCGATGTCCGCCAAGCTGATCACCCTACCCGGCCTCCTGACCCCGTCCGCCGCCTACAAGCCCTTCCGCTATCCGTGGGCGCACGAGTTCTGGAAGAAGCAGCAGCAGGTCCACTGGATGCCCGAAGAGGTGCCGCTGGGCGAGGACCTCAAGGACTGGGCGGTCAAGCTGAACGACAAGGAACGGAACCTGCTGACGCAGATCTTCCGCTTCTTCACCCAGAGCGACATCGAGGTCGCCGACAACTACATGGAACGCTACGGCCGGGTGTTCAAACCCACCGAAGTGAAGATGATGCTGTCGTCGTTCGCCAATATGGAGACCATCCATATCGCGGCCTACGCCCTGCTGCTGGAAACCATCGGCATGCCGGAGAGCGAATTCGGCGCGTTCATGGAATACCAGGCCATGCGCGACAAGCACGACTTCATGCAGAAGTTCGGCGTCGAGACCAATGCCGACATCGCCCGCACCCTGGCCATGTTCGGGGGCTTCACCGAGGGTCTGCAGCTGTTCGCGTCGTTTGCGATGCTGATGAACTTCCCGCGCTTCAACAAGATGAAGGGCATGGGCCAGATCGTCTCGTGGTCGATCCGCGACGAGAGCCTGCACTGCGAAGGCATCATCAAGCTGTACCACGCCTTCAACGCCGAGACGCAGTGCGTGACGCCGGAAGTGGCGGCCGACATCGTCGAGTGCTGCAAGAGCGTGGTGATCATGGAGGACGCCTTCATCGACCTGGCCTTCGAGGCCGGCGAGATCCAGGGCATGACGCCGCACGACATCAAGCAGTACATCCGGTTCATCGCCGACTGGCGCCTGCGCCAGCTGCACCTGCCGGAAGTGTATGGCATCAAGGAAAACCCGCTGCCCTGGCTGCAAAGCCTGCTGTCGGGCGTCGAGCATGCCAACTTCTTCGAAGCCCGCGCCACGGAATATTCCAAGGCGGCCACCCGCGGTCAGTGGCACGGTGGCGAAGGCGTCTGGTCCAGCTTCGATCAGCTGATGGCCAAGCGCTCGGAGAATGCGCTGCCGGCGGAATAGGTCCTTCAAACGGACCTGATGAGGGGCGGGACTTGGCGAGGGCCAGGTCTCGCCCTTTTTCGTTCCGGGCCGGCCCCGGGCGCGTAGCCGAAACGCGTGTACGTACAAAAAGGCGCTGGCGTCAGGACGGCTTCCTTGTTTCGGTTGGCGGCGATCAGAGCTTGCCTGCGGCTCCGGAACGCCGGAGACCCTAGGATGATGAAGCGCAAACCCAAGAAGTCGGAGACCCTGCAGGTTCGTTTGCCCCACGGCATGAAGCGCGACTTCATGCAGCGGTGCGAGGACGAGAACCGGCCGGCGAGCGACGTCCTGCGCAACTTCATCGAAGGCTATCTGGCGGGTCCGGTGGAAATGCTCACATCGGAGAGAGCCGTCATGATCCGCAGAACCTTCGTCTATCCCGTCGCCGCCGCAGCGGCCCTGTTGGGTGCCATCGTATTGCTGACGCCCCAGACCAGCCAGGCGACCAGTCTGCGCGGCGACTTCGCCGCCATGGACGCCGACAAGGACGGTTTCATCGTCCAGGCCGAGTACCGGGTGCCTGAGGATGGGGTGACCTACTCCCAGCGAACGGGCCCCGCCGTGTCCAAGCCCGCCGAGAAGGGGTGGCGGGTGACCAAGGGCGGGTCCGCCGACCAATTTGCGCGCCTCGACGCCGATGGCGACGGCAAGCTCAGCTTCCAGGAATATCGACTGATGCGGGTCGGGGCGGCGATGGCCATCGTCCGTCTGGGCGACCGCAACGCGGACAAGCGGCTGACGCGGGCCGAATATATCGCGGGCTCGACGATCCCGGATGCGGCCCTGGCCCAGATGAAGGCGACGGCGCCCGCAGCGCTGGTCGAGGTCGCCGTCGCGGGGATGCGCAAGAAGGCCGAGGCGCGGTTTGAAGTGCTGGACCTTGATCGCGACGGCCTCCTCACACTGGAGGAAATGACGCCCACCTGACGCCGGCCGGGCTCGCCGTCAGGAAGCGGGTGCCTCTGTAGCGATGGCGCAAAAAAGCATCGCGCGGAAAACCGGTTCCCACTTTTCGGAACGCGCTCTAGGAGGGGCCCGACCTTCACGGACGGAGCTTCGACATGACCAGCATCGCGGTGATCGGCCCGGGTGCCGTCGGCGGAACCGTGGCCGCCTGGCTAGCCCAGAACCCTGCCCATGCCGTGACCGTCTGCGTGCGCACTCCGTTCGAGCGGCTGGCGGTCGAGACGCCGGAGGGCGCGATCTCGGCCACGCCGCGCGTGGCGACCTCCGCCGAGGGACTGTCTGCGGTCGACTGGGTGCTGGTGGCGACCAAGACCTATGACACTGACGCCACCTGGGTCTGGCTGGACGCCCTGGTCGGGCCAGACACGCGGGTGGCCATCCTGCGCAACGGTGTCGAGCACACCGACCCGTTCGTGGGAAAGATCGCGGCTGAAAACCTTGTGCCGGCGGTGGTCGACATTCCGGCGGAGCGCTCGGCGCCGGGCCGGGTGCTGCAGCGGCGCAACGGCTGGATCAAGGTTCCGGCGAGCGAGGCCGGCCAGGCCTTCGCGGTCCTGTTCGCCCATACGCCGATCCAGCTGGAGGTCGTGGCCGACTTCACCACCGAGGCCTGGAAGAAGCTGGCCCTCAACTGCGCAGGGGCGGTCAACGCCCTGATCCTCAAGCCCTCGGGGATCGCCCATGACGAGGGCGCGGCCCAGGTGATGCGGACCCTGGTGGCTGAATGCGTGGCGGTGGGTCGGGCGGAAGGCGCGGACCTGCCCGATGGCCTGGCCGACGCGGTGATCGAAGGCTATCGCGCCGCCGCGCCCGACGGGATCAATTCCCTGCACGCCGACCGCCTGGCCGGCCGTCCGATGGAGCTGGACGCCCGCAACGGGGTGATCGTCCGCCGGGGCGCCGCGCACGGCATCGCCACGCCGGCTAACGCCATGATCGTGGCGCTGCTCGGCGCGGCCGTAGCTTCAGTCTAGAGCCCTTTCCGACCTGATGGCTTCATCAGGGTCGGGCGAAAAGGGCTCTAAATCAGAAGTTTAGAGCATTTTTTCGATCCGATAACCGTTTCACACTTATCGGAAAATGCTCTAGGATTTCAGGAAGCCGCCCAGCAGGTCGCCGACAGCGCCGCCCAGGCCTTCGGTGGGCAGTTGGCCACCAGGGGTCAGCTTGTCGACCAGGCCCGGCAACAGTTCAGCCAGCTTGGCCGCGCCGGCCTGCGGATCGACGCCCAGCTTTTCGGCGAATTGCCCGACCATGCCCGAGCCCAGTACGGCCTGGATCTGCTCGGCCGAAATCGGCAGATTGGCGCCGCTGGACACCCACGACTGGGCCACTTCGCCCAGGCCGCCCTTCTGGAACGCATCGACCAGCCCGCCGACGCCGCCAGCGGCACCCAGGCTCTGCACGATGTCGGCCAGATCACCGCTCGCGCCCTGGCCGCCCAGGGTGCCCATCAGATTATCCAGCAGGCTCATGTGTCTTGCTCCGGTTAAGGCGAGGCGCGCCCGTTCAGGGGCGCGCAGAGTTCAGCCTTAGCATACAGGCCGAAGCGTGCGCCTGGATCAGGGCCGATACTTTTTGGGGATGGCCGCGATTTCCTCGGGCGTCATCTTGGTGATGGTCTTGGCGCGGATCGGGATAGCGATGCCAAAGCCGTCGGAGACCCGGAGATCCAGATCGATGGGCGTGCAGATCCGGTCGTTGCCGCGCACGACGCTGACCAGGTGCGAGCCTGGCGATTGCAGCTGGTGCGTGCCGCGCGCCAGGTCGAGGCGATAAACGTCGCGGGCCCGGACCTTGAGATAGAGGGTGTCGCGATCCGGGGCACTCCAGCCGTTCCAGTCTGACAGCGAGAAGCAGGTGCGGGCCGGCTTGGCCGGAGCGGCGGGTGCGGCCTCCTGCGCCTGGACGGCCGAGGCGGCGAGGCCGCCAGCGAAGGCCAGGCCCATCAGGCCGGCGCGGGTAAATGTTGTGATCCTTGTCATCGACATCGTCCTCACAGTCGTCCCCCACATCAGATTGGCTCGCCCGGCCGCCTTGTCAACGGCCGGGCGCCCTGATGTCAGGCCTTGGCCGGTTGTTCGTCCTCTTCGGGCATATCGTCCAGTTCGCCTTCCCACTTGGCGACCACGGCGGCGGCGACGCTGTTGCCGACGACGTTGGTGGCGCTGCGGCCCATGTCCAGCAGGTGGTCGACGCCGAGCACCAGGGCGATCCAGGCCTCGGGCAGGCCGAAATAGGTGAGGGTGGCCATGATCACCACCAGCGAGGCGCGCGGCACGCCAGCGATGCCCTTGGACGTCACCATCAGCAGCAGCAACATGAAGATCTGCTGGGCCACGGTCAGCTCCACCCCGTGCGCCTGCATGATGAACATGGTGGCGAAGGTGCAATACAGCATCGAGCCGTCGAGATTGAACGAATAGCCCAGCGGCAGGACGAAGCTGACGATGCGACGGCGTACGCCCACCTTGGGCAGGCTGTCGAGGATGCGCGGATAGGCGGCTTCCGACGAGGCGGTCGAGAAGGCCAGCAGGGTCGGGTCGCGGATCACGCCAAACAGCGGGATCACCCGCTTGCCCAGCACGGCGGCACCGGCCAGGAACAGCAGCGCCCAAAGCACGCCCATGGTGGCGTAGAAGCCCAGCACGAACTTGCCATAGGTGGCCAGCATGCCCAGGCCCTGGGTGGCGATGGTCGAGGCCAGGGCCGCGAAGATGGCCAGAGGGGCCAGCTTCATGACAAAGCCCGTCACCTTCAGCATGATCTGGGCGGCCTGTTCGACAAGCTCCAGAACCTTGGGGGCCTTGTCGTCGAGGGCCGCGACGGCGGTGCCGACGAACAGCGAGAAGACGACGATCTGCAGGATCTCGTTCTTGGCCATGGCGTCGAAGATCGAGGTCGGCACCAGGTGGGTGATGAAGCCCTTCAGGGTGAAGGCCTCGGTGGTCGCCGTCGTCTTGGCACCGACGATGTCCATGTGGGCCATGTTCAGGCCGGCACCGGGATCCAGCAGATGAACCATCAGCAGGCCCAGCACCAGCGACACCGCCGAGGCACCGATGAACCAGGTCATGGTCTTGGCGCCGATGCGCCCGACGGCGGCGGCGTCTTCCATGTGGGCCACGCCCGCCACCAGGGTGGTGAACACCAGCGGGGCGATGATCATCTTGATCAGGCGCAGGAAGATGTCGGTGATGATCGACAGGTTACCGGCCGCAGCCTTGGCCTGGGTCGGGTCGAGGAACTGGTTGCAAGCCCAGCCCACGGTCACGCCGAGGATCATGGATCCGATGATCAGATAGGCGAAACGCTTGTTCATGACACTCCCCTGGGACGCCCCCGGCTTTGGTAGTCTTCTGGTCCTGACCGTTCTGACGAAGCCGGGGCATGAACCCGCCATGGCTTGCCCTGATCTTGAGCCTGTTCGCCCTTGTGGCCGACAGGCGCGGGTTCGTCCATGCCCTTCGCGCTGCCGGCCACGACACAAAGGCCCACGGCTGCAATGCGGTCAGCAGGCGCGCAGCAGCTGTGCGCCTGGCGGCCCGTAGCGGTTTTGAGGGGCGCGGGCCCGATGCCTGCCGTTCCGGCGCGGGGCGAGTGCGGCCGCGATCGGGCCCGAGGTCCTGTGCGCCGCCGGCGGGTCTCCGGGCGCGCTTTGCCCCGCAGCGCCTCGGGTTCGCGGCTGTCGGGCAAGTAATAGGATTATTATTTAGCGGCGTGGACGTCTCGCCAAGGTCACAAAACAGCGCTATAAGACGCCATGTCGAACCAAGAAAAAGCCATCGCTGTCGTCGAGCAGCTGAATCAAGACTACGAGCGCGCCGTGAGCGCGCTGCGCACCGCCCTCAAGGCCTATCTGGACACGGGCACCCGGCCCGATCCGCAGGATCGCTTCAACGGGGCCTTCGCCTATCCCGAACTGCGCCTGACCTATGATCCGGAGGCCCTGCCGCCCAAGCTGGCGCGCTCCTATGCCCGGGTCAGCCGCCCGGGGGTCTATGCCACGACCATCACCAAGCCCCTGCAGTTCAAGGCCTATCTGGTCGAGCAGTTGACCCTGCTGATGAATGACTTTGACGTCGAGATCGAAGTCGATCGCTCGCGTCAGGAGATTCCCTATCCCTATGTGCTGGACGCCAGCATCGACCTGAACCAGGCCGATGTGCGCTCTGAAGACATCGCCCGCTTCTTCCCCACGACCGACCTGGCCTTCATCGGCGACGAGATCGCCGACGGCGTCTGGGATGCGGCGCTGGCAGAAACCCGGCCCCTGGCCCTGTTTGACGGCTTGCGCACCGACTTCTCGCTGGCCCGGCTGAAGCACTATACCGGCGCGCCGGCCGAGGATGTGCAGCAGTTCATCCTGTTCACCAACTACCACCGCTATGTCGACGAGTTCGTGCGCTGGGGCATCGAGCAGCTCAGCCAGCCGGGCACCCCCTATACGGGTCTGTCCTGCTCGGGCGGTTTGCTGATCACCGCCGACACCGTCAATCCTGAACAGGCGGTAGCCGAGTCGACCTGGCGCAAGCACCAGATGCCCGCCTATCACCTTATGACCGCCGACGGGAACGGCATCACCCTGATCAATATCGGCGTGGGTCCCTCCAATGCCAAGACCATCTGCGACCACCTGGCCGTGCTGCGGCCCCAGGCCTGGCTGATGATCGGCCACTGCGGCGGCCTGCGCGATACCCAGACCATCGGCGACTATGTGCTGGCCCACGCCTATCTGCGCGACGACCATGTGCTGGACGCCGTGCTGCCGCCGGAAATCCCCGTGCCCTCGATCGCCGAGGTTCAGCGCGCCCTCTATGACGCCGCCAAACAGATCAGCGGCGACAGCGGCGACCAGCTGAAGAAGCGGCTGCGCACCGGCACGGTGGTCACCACCGACGATCGCAACTGGGAGCTTCGCCACAGCCTGTCGGCCCTGCGCTTCAATCAGAGCCGCGCCGTGGCCATCGACATGGAAAGCGCCACCATCTCGGCCCAGGGCTATCGCTTCCGCGTGCCCTACGGGACCCTGCTGTGCGTCTCCGACAAGCCGCTGCACGGCGAGATCAAGCTGCCGGGCCAGGCCAACGCCTTCTACGAGCGGGCCATCAGCCAGCACCTGCAGATCGGCATCCTGACCTGCAAGCTGCTGCTGGAAGAAGGCCCCAACCTGCATTCGCGCAAGCTGCGGGCGTTCGATGAGCCGCCGTTCAGGTGATTTGATCAAGATCCTCCCCCTCTGGGGGAGGTGGCCCAGAGGGCCGGAGGGGGCAGCGCGGCCTAAGCCCAGATGGCCCCCTCAGTCGCTACGCGACAGCTCCCCCAAAGGGGGAGCATCTGCCGCCTAAACCTCCTCCACCCACGCCTTGATCAGCTGATGGGCAATGGCCAGGGCCGGCGGGGCGAAGGCCCCCTCCAGTTCTCCCCGAATCAGCGCCGCAGCCTCGTCCTTGCTGAACCAGCGCACCTCTTCCAGTTCGGTCTGGTCAGGGCGGGCGTCGTTGCTGTCGACCTGGGCGATCAGGCCCATCATCAGCGATGACGGCCACGGCCAGGGCTGGCTGGAGTGGTAGCGGACGCTGGTGGCGGTCAGGCCGGCCTCTTCCTTCAGTTCGCGGGCGCAGGCCTCCTCGATGGTCTCGCCGGGTTCGAGGAAACCGGCCAGGGCCGAGAACATGCCGGCCGGCCACAGGGCCTGGCGGCCCAGCAGGCACTTGTCTTCATGCACCGCCAGCATGATCGCCACCGGGTCGGTGCGCGGGAAGTGCTCGGCCTTGCACGACGGGCAGACCCGCTTCCAGCCGCCGTCGCCGACCTCGGAGGGCTGGCCGCAGGCGCTGCACCAGCGATGGCGGCGCCGCCACTCGAACATCGAGCGGGCGGTCGCGAGGATGCCGGCGTCGGCGGGCGGCATGGAGGCGGCGATGCCGCGCAGTTCCTCGAACCGGCCCAGACCCTGCAGCGGGCCCTCGGCCGGATCGGCCGCGCCGTCCAGATCGACCGCGAAGACTGCGATGTCTTTCCACAGGCCCAGGAACAGCAGCTTCTCGGCGCCGCCGGCCAGGTCCTGGGCCATGTCGGCGCGCAGATAGGCAATCTGGGCGCCTGCAGGCTTGCCCTCCTCGCCCGCCAGATCCTCAACGAGCGGCTTGCCGTTCCAGATGGCGACGGCGAGGGAGCCGGCGTCAGCCAGCTTTTCGGCGATCCACGCCTCGTCGCCGCGCCGTTCGCTGGCGCGGTCGAGGGGGTTGCCGGCGAAGATGTTGGTGATGATCGAAAGGGCCATGTGAAAGCTCTAACCCAGCACGGAAGAGTCGTCACGACGTCGCACGGACTTGCAAGGCGTCTTGCATCCGGGCGCGTGAGTCGCGATATAGGCCTCGGAGATCGGCGACGGGCGGAGTCCTCGCCAATCTGGTCAGGGCCGAGAGGCAGCAGCCACAACGAGTTTCGCTCCGGGTCGTCTGCCGGTCTCCACCTTTTCCCTAAATCTGTCAGCAGATGGCCGCCGAGTGCGACGCAGCCTTTTGCTGGACGCTTGGGCGCTCTACACTCCACTCCATGGCCGACCACGACGACCTCACCGCCGATTCCGCGCCGCCGTGGGACGACGAACCCGCTGAGCGGGACGCGAACACCGCCGACATCTTCGGCGCGCCGCCGGCGGCTACCCCCGTCGCTGCGCCTCTGCCCGTCTTGGCTGACCCTCCGTCCGATCCTGGCGCGGCCTATACCGTGCTGGCCCGCAAATATCGGCCGCGCAATTTCGAGGACCTGATCGGCCAGGAGGCCATGGTCCGCACCCTGGCCAATGCGTTCTCCAGCGGCCGTATCGCCCATGCCTTCATGCTGACCGGCGTGCGCGGGGTGGGCAAGACCACGACCGCCCGCCTGCTGGCCCGCGCCCTGAACTACGAGACCGAGACGGTTCACCAGCCCTCGGTCGACCTCACCGTCGACGGCTTCCACTGCAAGTCGATCATCGAAGGCCGGCACATGGACGTGCTGGAGCTGGACGCCGCCAGTCGCACCAAGGTCGACGAGATGCGCGAGCTGCTGGACGGGGTTCGCTACGCCCCGGTCGAGGCGCGCTATAAAGTCTATATCATCGACGAAGTGCACATGCTGTCGACGGCGGCGTTCAACGCCCTGCTGAAGACGCTGGAAGAGCCGCCGCCGCACGCCAAGTTCATCTTCGCCACCACCGAGATCCGCAAGGTGCCGGTGACCATCCTGTCGCGGACCCAGCGCTTCGACCTGCGCCGGGTTGAGCCCGACGTTCTGGTCAAGCATTTCGACCGCATCGCCGCCAAGGAAGGCGCGCGGGTCGATGCTGATGGCCTGGCCCTGATCGCCCGGGCCGCCGAGGGTTCGGTACGCGACGGCCTTTCCTTGCTGGACCAGGCCATCGTCCAGGCCGACCGGGGTGCCACCGTCTCTGCCGCCGTGATCCGCGACATGCTGGGCCTGGCCGACCGGGGCCAGACCATCGCCCTGTTCGAGGCCGTGATGAGCGGCAAGCCGGGCGACGCCCTGGAAGGCTTCCGCGCCCTGTGGGGGTTCGGCGCCGATCCGGTGGTGGTGATGCTGGACCTGCTGGACCATTGCCATGGCGCGGCCGTGGCCAAGGCCCTGGGGCCCGACGCCCTGACCCTGCCCAAGGAACAGGCCGCGCGCCTGGCCGCCATCGGGGCCCACACCTCGGCCGGGACGCTGTCGCGGCTATGGCAGATGCTGCTCAAGGCCCATGACGAGGTGCGCCGCGCGCCTGACGCCATGGCGGCGGCCGAAATGGCCCTGATCCGCCTGTGCTATGCCGCCGACCTGCCCGGTCCCGAAGAGGCGCTGAAGGCGCTGCGCGACGGTAATCCCGTCGGCGGTGCGCCTGGCGGTGGCGGTTCGCTGGGCGGTGGTGGCGGATCGGGCGGCGGCGTCAGCGCCCAGGTCGTCTCGATGGCCTCGCCCGCCGCCCAGGCCATGCCCGTGCTGGCCTCGTTCGACGATGTGTTGGCCCTGATCGCCGCCAAGCGCGACATCGGATTGCGGCTGGACGTCGAGCAATTTGTGCGCCCGATCAGCTTCCGGCCCGGCGCCATCACCTATGAGCCCGCGCCCGGCGCGCCCGGCAACCTGGCCGGACGCCTGGTTCGCGCGTTGAAGGAATGGACCGGTCAGCCCTGGCTGGTCGCGGCCGAGGGCGGCGGCGGGGCCGAGACCCTGATGGAGCGCCAGAAGCGCGAAGACCGCGAGGCCATGGCCCAGATCAAGGCCGACCCCTTCGTGGCCTCCCTGCTGGCGGCCTTCCCCGGTTCGGAACTGGAAGTCCGCAAGATTCCCGGCCCCGAACCCGCGCCGATCGAGCCGGACGAGGTTGAGGACTGATCCGTTAAAACTGTCATCCCGGACGAGCGCGCAGCGCGAAGATCCGGGACCGCCGGAAACGCCGGTGCCTGCCGTGGTCCCGGCTTTCGCCGGGATGACAAGTTCAGTTGGAGATTTGCGATGAAAGACCTCGGCGGCCTGATGAAGCAGGCCCAGGCGATGCAGCAGAAACTGGCCGACGCCCAGGCGAAGCTGGCGGAGACTACGGTTGACGGCACCTCGGGCGGCGGCATGGTCACCGTCACCCTGCTGGGCGACGGCGAGCTGGTCCGCGTGCTGATGGACGAGAGCTTGGTGCAGCCGGGCGAGGGCGAAGTAATCGCCGACCTGGTGATCGCGGCCCACGCCGATGCCAAGAAGAAGCTCGATGCAAAGCGCGCCCAGCTGATGCAGGAAGCCGCCGGGCCGATGGCGGGTTTGATGGGCGGCATGCCGGGAATGAATTTCTGATTTCGGACGTTTCTTAGCGCTGCAAAATCCTTGTCATCCCGGAAGCCTCGAAGAGGCTATCCGGGACCCAGGGGCTCAGCGCACCGCCCCTGGGTCCCGGCGCTCCGCGCAAGCGCTAAGGCCGGGATGACAAGAATTGTGGTGAGTTAAAGGAAATCCATTGGCCGCCTCCGCAGGACCCGAAATCGAGCGTCTGATCGCTCTGCTGTCCAAGCTGCCGGGGCTGGGTCCGCGCTCGGGCCGGCGGGCGGCGCTGGCCTTGTTGAAGAAGCGCGACACCCTGCTGGCCCCGCTGACGGCCGCCATGGTCGACGCCCAGGCCAAGGTGCGCACCTGCTCCACCTGTGGCTCGCTGGATACCTCGGACCCCTGCGCGGTCTGTAGCGATGAGACCCGCGACGGCCGGCTGATCTGCGTGGTCGAGGAGGTGGGATCGCTGTGGGCCATGGAGCGCGGCGGCCAGTTCAAGGGCCGCTATCACGTGCTGGGCGGCCTGCTGTCGGCCCTGGACGGGATCGGGCCCGAAGCGCTGCGGATCGGCGAGCTGCTGGCGCGGGCCGGGGATGGTCAGGTCAGCGAAGTGATTCTGGCCCTGCCGGCCACGGTGGATGGCCAGACGACTGCCCACTATGTCGCCGACCGCCTGGCCGCCTCAAATTCGGGCGTGTCGGTCACCATGCTGGCGCGCGGCGTTCCGGTGGGCGGCGATCTGGACTGGCTGGACGACGGCACGATCGCCCAGGCCCTGCGGGCACGCCGCCCCGCCTGAAATCCTACCCGAAGACGGCGGCGGCGATCAGGGCGACGCCGAGCCAGAACGCCCCGCAGGCGGCCAGCACGGCGATGCGCGTCAAGGTGATATGCGAGACCGGCAGGTGCAGTTTGCGATGGGCGCCATGAGACGGCGCGTGGTTCGTGCTGACATAGGCCATGGCTTCCTCCATTGCCCCTCTGCGGGGGCTGGACGCGTGAGCGCCGAAGGCCATGCAGCACCCTATAGCGTTAACGCGACCTTACCTTTCGCCCGGACCGGGCGCGTCAAACCGCCCCATTCGGCGACCCAGCCTGGAACCGGGCGCAACCCGGTTATGCGTCGTCTTTGGGACCTTGTACGTTGGCGGGCCAGGGCTCGGCCTGGCTGGTTCCCGAGCCGCTGTCGGTGTGCAGCACGACGGCGTCGACATCGACGGCCTGGGTCTGGGCCGCCGTCAGCTGGCCGATCTTGAACTCGACATGCTGGGGATAGAAGGCGACGCGGTTGCCGATGGCACCAACTGCTGGGAACGGATCCTCGTAGGACCAGACGGCGTTGTCGATCACCTGTCCGTCGCGGTTGATCGTGAAATACGAGGCCGCGCCCTTGTAGGGGCAGTGAGTGATCTTGTCGGTGCGGCGCAGGAACATCATCCGCACGTCCTGACGCGGAAAATAGCGCACCGGCGGGTAGCCGGCCTCGCGCAGCAGCATGACGTCGTCGCTCTCGGCGATCTCATGGCCTTCGAACAGAACGCTGACGCGCGCGGCCTCGCGTTCGAGGGTGATGGGGTGGCTCTGGTCGGGGGTCTTCATTGGAACATCTCCCGGGATGTTGAAACTCTCGCCTCCAAAACGCGCGAGATCGATTGCGGGGTCCAGTCAGGCAGGGCTTTGCTTGTGCAACGCGGTGACGCGTGATCTTCTCCCCGCCAACCGGGGGAGGCGAGGGCGAAACAACCATGATGGCCGCCCCGATCCGTCAACACGTCAAGGCCGTCAACACGTCAAGGTTTGTGAATGAATATCGTTATTGCCCTGGGTATTCTGGTCACGCTGGTGACCGGCATTCCCGTGCTTATCCAGCTGCTCCGACAACATCCCAGGGGCCTGATCATCCTGTTTTTCGCCGAGATGTGGGAGCGCTTCTCCTACTACGGCATGAGGGCGATCCTGATCTTCTACCTCACCCAGCACTTCCTGTTTGATCCCAAGACCGCCTCGGCGCACTACGGCTCCTATACCTCGCTGGTCTATCTGCTGCCGTTGATCGGCGGCTTCCTGGCCGACAAGTATCTGGGTACGCGCAAGGCCGTGGCGTTCGGTGCCATCCTGCTGGTGGCCGGCCATCTGGCCATGGCCGTCGAGGGCAAGCCCGCCGTCCAGACCCTGACCTATGCGGGCCAGACCTATGAGTTCAAGGCCGAAGGCCGAGGCCAGGAGCTGGTCGCCAAGCTGATCGTCGAGGGCAAGCCCTATGACGTTTCGGCCACCAAGACGGGCGATTTCGAGATCAAGAACCTGCCGGCCGCGGCCCCGCTGCCTTCCGTCCTGCCCAAGGCTGACTACAAGCTGGACGTGAAGGATCGCGATCCGCTGTATCTCAACATCTTCTGGCTGGCCCTGTCGCTGATCATCGTCGGCGTCGGCTTTCTCAAGCCCAATATCTCGACCATCGTCGGCCAGCTGTATCCGCAGGGCGACCCGCGTCGCGACGCCGGTTTCAACCTCTATTATTACGGCATCAATCTGGGCTCGTTCTGGGCCTCGATCCTGTGCGGTCTGCTGGGCGTCACGGTCGGCTGGTGGGCAGGCTTCGGCCTGGCCGGCATCGGCATGGCGGCGGGCTTCGTCGTCTTCGTGCTGGGCAAGCCCTGGCTGATGGGCAAGGGCGAGCCGCCCGAGCCCAAGGTCCTGAAGGCCAAGGTCGCAGGCCCCGTCAATCTCGAACTGGCCATCTATGGCCTGACGCTGGTCGGCGTGCTGGGCGTGTTCTTCCTGGTGCAGTTCAACAACATCGTCGGCCTGGCCCTGAACGTCGGCATCCTGGCGTCGCTGGGCTATATCGGCTGGTTCATGGTCAAGAAGTGCGAGAAGGCCGAGCGCGAGCGCTTGGCCCTGGCTGTGTTCCTGATCTTCGGCGCGGTGGTGTTCTGGACCCTGTTCGAACAGGCCGGATCGTCGCTCAGCCTGTTTGCGGCCACCAATGTCCAGCTGGATCTGGTCAAGGCACCGGTTCAATGGTTCGGCGGCGCAGTCACCCTGGCCACGTCCGAGCAACTGGTGGCGGCCGGGATCGACAAGGCCTCGACCTTCTGGGTCAATACCAGCTTCAATGCGCCCCAGACCCAGGCCCTGAACGCCGGCTGGATCCTGATCTTCGCGCCGATCTTCGCGGCGCTGTGGACCTTCCTGGGCAAGCGCGGCCGGGATCTCAATCCCGTCGTCAAGTTCGGTCTGGCCCTGGCCCAGGTCGGAGCGGGCTTCCTGATACTGCAATGGGGGGCCACCTTTGCCGACGGTGCCTTCCGCATGCCGCTGGTCTTCCTGGTGCTGATGTACATGCTGCACACGACCGGCGAGATGTGCCTCTCCCCGGTGGGTCTGTCCCAGATGACCAAGTTGTCGCCCGCCTCGGTGGTGTCGTTCATGATGGCCGTCTGGTTCCTGGCCGTGGCCATCGCCCAATGGGTGGGCGGCAAGATCGCCGGCCTGACCGCCACCGAAACCGTCGGCGGCCAGGTGCTGGACCCCGGCGCGGCCCTGGCGGCTTCGCTGCAGGTGTTCACCGTCATCGGCCTGATCTCGATCGCGATCGGGGTGATCTTCCTGATCCTGTCGCCCTGGCTGAAGAAGTGGTCGCACGGTTCGGACGACACCCAGGCGTCCACGACAGTTCACTGATCACGGCCCCTGAAACGACAAAGGCCCCGGAGCGATCCGGGGCCTTTTTTGTGGCGGTGTCCATCCACGCCTCCCGGCGTTCAGCGGGGCAGGTCCGCGAACGACGACAGGGCCGGCGGCATCGAGCCGGGCGAGATGGCCGGGCGTCCTTTGAGTCTACCTGTCTCATGCGGCCACGATCCCCATCGCCGCATTGGGGCGGGACCACCGTACGCGGCCACAGGCAAGCGGGCGGAGTGGAGTCGTGTTTGAAGGCTTCGTACCCGCCCGCTCGGAATCAGGCCGATCCCGTTTCACTGGTGCCAATCATCTGACCAATCTGGGGTGATCTAACATGGTCAAATGACTTCCGAGGGGTGGCAGATCAGGATTTCATCGCCGAGCTATCGGCGCGTTTTTGACGAATGGCCGGCCATTTTCCCATATAAAATATAGGCTTGTGCCTTAAGTGGCCTGTTACGGTCGGTGGCAGGGAGTCTCTCGCGCCGGGCTTCGGTGTCAGGTTAGGTGGTCAGGCCACATTGACGTGGTCTGACCTTTGAACTAAGCACCCTCTAATCGCTCTGGGAGGCTGGCAGGCGTCCCGGGGCCAACAAGCAAGATGAGGCCAAGCCAAGCCTCATGGCAGGGAGCGGGAAATGTCTAAGTCAAACCAGGGCGCGAATTGCGTCAGAGCGGCGCTGCTGGGCGCAACAGTCCTAGCCGGTCTTCCCATGGCCGCCGCGCGCGCGCAGGAAGCCCAGGCCGAGGCCGTCACTGAACTCGACGCCATCGTCGTCACGGGCTATCGCGGCTCGCTTCGGAGCGCGACGCTCGCCAAGAAGGCGGCGACCAGCTTTACCGAGACCGTCTTCGCCGAAGATCTGGGCAAGTTCCCGGACCTGAACATGGCCGAGTCGATGCAGCGCGTGCCCGGCATGGTCGTCCAGCGCGACAGCCTGACCGGCGAGGGCGCCCAGATCTCGGTCCGCGCCCTGCCGCCCAGCTTCACCCAGGTGACGATGAACGGCAATCGGGTGATGGTCGCTTCCGACTTCGGCTTTACCGGGTCGACTCCGAACCGTAGCGTCGATCTCGACATGTTCCCCACCGGCCTGTTCAACCGCGTGGATGTCGCCAAGACCCCGACGGCGGAAACTCTGGAAGGCGGTATCGCCGGTACGGTCAATGTCCAGAACGCCCGGCCCTTCGACCGCAAGGGCGATCACGTCGTGCTGGCCGTTCAGGGCAACTACAACAGCAACATCAAGGAATGGGCCCCGCGCGTCACCGCCGTCGCATCCAAGACCTGGGACAAGTTCGGCGTGCTGGCCGGATACAGCCAGAGCGATCGCAAGATCTACACGGCTGGTTTCGAAACCGTCGGCTGGGGCGACGCCAACCTCGGCAACTTCTGCGCCTCGTGCGACCCGGCCGCCCAGTTCCCCGGAAATGGGGTGGTGGTCAATCCGGGCGGGTCAAACCAGTTCCGCTTCGGCAACACCATCTTTGGCTATACCGGCAACGGCCTGACGCCCGGCACGCTGGACATGGCGGGCCTCAAGGCGCTGAACCCCGGCCTGTCCGAGGATCAGCTCAAGGGCGCCCTGCTGCCGCGTCTGGGCCGCAACTCGCTGCTCAATGGCGACACCAAGAACCGGGTGGGCCTGCTGGCGCTGGAATATCGGCCGACCGATGACCTGCGCTTCACGCTGGACTTCCTGGCCGGCGACGCCAAGCGCGACGCCCTCAAGACCAACATGATGTGGGCTGTTCGCGGCACCGGACCGGGCGACGACTACAACGGCGGCATGATCCCGCTGAACATGAAGGTCGACAGCAACAATGTCGTGACCGCAGGAACCTTCGCCAATTCGAGCTTCTTCCTGGAGAACAACTTCTACAAGGACGACGCCTCGTTCCAGAACGCCAACCTCGGCTTCACCTGGACGCCCGGCGACACCTGGACCGTCGACGGTCAGGTCGGCGCGATGACCTCGGAGTACGAACGCCGCGTTCTGTTCCTGAAGTATCGCACGCCCTTCCAGGTCCAGACGACGGCCACCTATGTCAACGATCCGGGCAATGACATCCCGACCATCAAGTCCAACCTCGACCTCAACAGCACCACGCTGGGCTGGCGGGTGTTCTCGGGCGGGCAGATGATCCTACAGCGCGATATGCGCCAGGTAGACACCTCTGCCATTCGCCTGAACCTGACCAAGACCCTCGGCGACTGGACGTTCAAGAGCGGTCTGGCGACGGACCAGTTTTCGCGCAAGATGGACATCCGCGACAACTCCGCAGCCCTGCGGACCGCCTATGCCGCCGCCATCCCCGACGCGAACCTGAGCCAGTTTCTGGTCCCGATGACGGGCTCGGTCTACGGCGGAAGCGGCGTGTCGGGCGCGGGCTTCGACAGGTGGGTTACGCCGGACTTTGGCAAGGTGGCGGCGGCCATCAACTACCAGGCGCTGGTCACCGCGCCCGGCTCGGTGACGACCAGCAACACCACGAACGGTGCGGGCTCGACCAACATCAAGGAAGACATCAGCTCGGCCTATGCCATGGCCGCCTATAACGGCGATGTCTTCTCCGTCCCGGTGCGGGCCAACTATGGCTATCGCCTGCAGAAGACCGAGCAGACCATCACCTCGCCGTCGATCATCAACAGCCAGGTCGTCTATATTACGACCACGCGCAAATATGATGACCTGCTGCCGGCCTTGAACGTGGCTGTCAGCGCGACGGAGAAGCTCAACCTGCGCTTTGCCGCGTCCAAGACGATGACGCGCGCCAATCCGTCGGACATGTCCTCGCAACTGGGCTTCAGCGACCCGTCGGCGCAAAGCGCCAGCCAGGGCAATCCGAACCTCAAGCCGTTCTACTCGAACAATATTGATCTGGGTGGCGAGTACTATACCGGCGAGACGGGCTATGTCGGTCTGACCTGGTTCAAGAAAGAGATCGAGAACTATACGGCGCGGGTCAATGCCGTCGTGCCGTTCAGCACGCTGGGCATTGGCTATGCCAATCTGAGCGCCACCCAGCAATCGTCGATGGCCGTCAATCTGGGCACGACCACGGCGGCCCTGCTGGCCAATCCTTCCCTGGCCGACAGCGCCCAGATCAATCTGTCGCGCCCGGACAACTCGAAGCTCAAGCTGGAGCTCAAGGGTGTGGAGTTCATCTGGGTTCAGCCGCTGGACAAGCTGCTCGAAGGCCTGGGCTATACCTTCAACTATACCAAGTTCGAATTCGATCAGGTCACCCTGGCGACCGGCGTTCCGGACTACACCTACAACCTGACCGGCTACTACGAGCGGGACGCCTATTCGGTGCGTCTCAGCTACGCCAAGGTCGGCAAGACCACGGTCGGCCTGCTGCCTTCGCCCAACAGCGTGCCGTACGACTGGTACGGCGAGGCGCGTCACCAGCTCGACTTCTCGTCGTCCTACAAGTTCAAGGCGTTCGGCTTCGAGCAGAGCATTACGCTCGACGCCACCAACCTCGATGACCAGGGCTTCAAGGGCTATCTCGGCTTTGAGAACGTGCCCTACAGCTATCAGAGCCCAGGCCGGTCCATCCTGATCGGGTGGCGCGCCCAGTACTGAGGTCCAGACCTCAAACCGAACTAACCCCCCGACTTTGAACTCCCGGCCGCAGGGCCGGGGGTTCTCTTTTTTGGGGGATTGCCGCGAGCTCCTGCGCCGGATTGGCCGGCGATCAGCGGGGGCGTCGTGGCCGTTGCTGCGGCGACCTGATCAGACCGCCGTGCCACCCACCGTCAGGCCGGTGATCTTCAGCGACGGCTGGCCCACGCCGACCGGCACGCCCTGGCCCGACTTGCCGCACACCCCGATGCCTGGATCAAAGTCGAAGTCGTGGCCGATCATGGTCACGCGGGTCAGGGCGCTGGGGCCGTCGCCGATCAGGGTTGCGCCCTTGACCGGGGCGGTGATCTTGCCGTCCTCGACCAGATAGGCCTCGGTGCACTGGAAGACGAACTTGCCGTTGGTGATGTCCACCTGACCGCCGCCGAAATTGGCGCAGTAGAGGCCGCGCTTCATCGAGGCGATCATCTCGGCCGGATCGTCGTTTCCGGCCAGCATGCCGGTATTGGTCATGCGCGGCATGGGCATGTGGGCATAGGACTGGCGGCGGCCGTTGCCGGTGGCCTTCATGCCCATCAGTCGGGCGCTCATGCGGTCGTGCATATAGCCCACCAGAATGCCGTCCTCGATCAGGATGGTGCGTTCGGTCGGGGTGCCCTCATCGTCGATGGTCAGGGAGCCGCGCCGGCCGGGCAGCGAGCCGTCGTCGAACACGGTGACGCCCTTGGCCGCCACCCGCTCGCCGATGCGGCCCGAGAAGGCCGAAATGCCCTTGCGGTTGAAGTCGCCTTCCAGGCCGTGGCCGACCGCCTCGTGCAGCAGCACGCCGTTCCAGCCCGAGCCCAGCACCACGTCCATCTCGCCGGCGGGGCAGGGGACGGCGTCCAGATTGACCAGGGCCATGCGCAGGGCCTCGTCCACCTGGTCCTGCCACTTGTCCGGGCTGATCCAGGCCGAGAAGCCCGCCCGGCCGCCGGCGCCGGACGAGCCGCTTTCGCGGCGACCGTCCTTCTCGACCGTGACCTGCACATTGACGCGGACCAGGGGGCGCACGTCGCGCACCAGCTTGCCGTCGGCCCGCAGGATCTCGATCACCCGCCGCTCGCCGGCCATCGAGGCCATCACCTGGACGACGCGCGGATCGCGGCCCCGGGCGAAGGCGTCGATCTCCTGCAGCAGCGTGATCTTGTCGGAGAAGGCAGGCGAGGTGATCGGATCATCCTCGCCATACAGCCGCTCATTGGTGGCGCGCGGCCCTTCGGCTGCGGCGCCGGCATAGCCGCGCTTGGCCAGGCTGGCCGAAGACGCCGCCCGGCCCAGGGCCGCTTCGGAAATCTCGGCGGCGTGGGCATAGCCCGCCGTCTCGCCCGCCACGACACGAAGGCCAAAGCCCTCGCCCGAATCATAGGAGGCGCTTTTCAGCCGGCCATCGTCGAAGACGAAGGATTCGCTTTCGGATTTCTCCAGGAACAGTTCGCCGTCATCGGCGCCGGCCAGGGCCTCGCCGAGGATCTTGCGGGCGCGTTCGGGATCGACGCCGGCGGCGTCCAGCAGGGAAGGGGCGGAGATGGGAGCGTTCATGCGCCTACAGGTAAGCGTTCGAAGCGCGTCCGTCACCCCGCCCCTTGGTCGCGGGCTTTACTCGTAGTCGTGCTGCACCGTGCCCGAGCCGCTGGTGTTGGCCGATAGACTGGCCGGCTGGGCCTGCAGGCTGACATCGCCGCTGCCCGAAAGCGCGATCGACACCACGTTTCGCGCCGTCACCACGGCATTGCCGCTGCCCGAGATCGCCAGGTCGGCATTCTTGACGGCCAGGTCTTCCAGCTGGGCTTCGCCCGATCCGGCTGCGGCCAGCGACAGGACCGCGGCCTGGCCCTCGGCGGTAACATCGCCGCTGCCATTGATCGCCAGGGTCAGGGTCGGCTGGTTATAGCCCTGGATCACGAGATCCCCGGATCCATCCAGCTGGAAGCGGCTGACCTTGGGCGCGGTGACGATGATCTTCACCCGATCGGAATGGCTTTGAAGGCGGATGCCGTTGCGGTCGATCGTCAGGGCCCCTTCTTCCTCCCAGTTGTCACCGTCATCGATCAGGCTGAGACGGCCATTCTCGAGGCGCAGCCGATCTACATAGGCCTTGGGGCCGGTGATCTCGACCTTGGCTGCAGGCCCCTGGATGTAGGTTACGTCCAAGGGCAATTCGACGTTCAGCGATTCACCTGACCAGGCCAGTTCACGCGAGACATCCGGTGAAGGTGTCCGGGTTCCGACATGGGTATGGGTACGACCGAAGCTGGACTCCTGCTTGATGGGAATGGTCCAGCCGTTCTTCAGGATGACGGGGCCGGCCAGGGCGGCGACGCCGGCGGCGCAGCCGAGCATCAGCACGAAGCTGGCCCCGCCGATGATGAGCGCATTACGGATCATGACGGGCCCCTCAGCCTTGATTGTCGATGGCCGGCTTCAGCAGCCGGAAGTGCAGGCGGCCGTACCAGACCACAGCGTTGAACAGGCCGACCGTGGCGATGGTCAGCAGCGAACCCAGGAAGGTCGCGCCGGCCATCAGGGTCACGCCGGCGAGGAAGGCGGTCATCGGGCCGCCCGGAGGCGCCGCCAGCGGGCCCATGGCGAACACGAAGCCGCCGGACACGAACAGGACCACCACGGCGACCAGGAAGCCGAACAGCGCCGCCAGCACGCCCATGAGCATGGGCAGCAGGAACATGATGTCGATGGCGCCCAGGCCGATCAGGGCAATGATCGCTGCGCCGGCTGCAGCGGGGTTCTTGGTCTCTTCCCAGCGCTTGAGCCCGGCATCTGCCCGCAGTTCGCGGGCCAGACGGTCAGGATCGCCCAGGGCGGCGGCGGCCTGCGCCTCCGTGCGGCCCTCGGCGATGGCGTCGGCGAAGTGGGCCTCGTGATCGGCGACGATGTCGGCGATTGTGGTGGGCGCAAGGCCCGAGAGGCCGCGACGCAGCCGCGTCATGAACTCGTGCCGGGTCATGCGGCGGCTCCCAGAATGTCTTCCACGGCGGTGGTGAAGGCGGCCCATTCGGCCTTCTGCTGCGTGAAGCTGGCCTGTCCGGCCGAGGTCAGGCGGTAATACTTGCGCGGCGGGCCGCTCTGGGATTCGACCAGATAGGTCTCCACCAGGCCGTCCGACTGCATGCGGCGCATGAGCGGATAAATTGTTCCCTCCCCCATATCGATGTCCCTCGCGAGCTTGCTTGCGATTTCGTAGGCGTAGCTGTCGCCACGTGACAGCAGGGCCAGCACGCAGAGCGCCAGGACGCCCTTCTTCAGTTGAATTTCAATGGCTTCCGGCACGTTGTCCTCGCCGCGGTTGATGCACTCTTCTATCGCACGGTACTGAGCGACGCAAGGTAGCTGTCAATGAACGATACGTAATGATCCTGAGGCGTCGGGCACGGCTTGTTGAAAGTCGTTCTCAGCTAGACTGCGGAGCCGTTGCGCGGATGGGTTTGGCGGGGGTTTCAGGCGCTTGGCAACCGCTGGCGATGCGCGTATGCAGCCAACAGAATGGTCAAAGGGGCGGGTGCGACCGCGACTCCTCAGGGGGAGTTGATTGCGCGAAACCGCAGGCTTGGCTTTAATCTGCATGTCGGCGCGACGTGACGGTATTCTACGTCAAATCGTCGTCGAAACGGGCCGTGAGGAATATGAAGGCGCAATTTCAGGGGATGCGGCGGATGTTGACGGGCGTTAGCGCCCTCGCCGCCACGATGATGTTCGCGGGACAG
Source organism: Caulobacter sp. AVps18 (assembly GCF_058681425.1). Classification (NCBI taxonomy): domain Bacteria; kingdom Pseudomonadati; phylum Pseudomonadota; class Alphaproteobacteria; order Caulobacterales; family Caulobacteraceae; genus Caulobacter; species Caulobacter sp. AVps18. Next base: position 650,280 of record NZ_CM178737.1, on the reverse strand, counting down.
GCGCTCGCGCAGGATCTGATGGGTCAGCCGACGCCGGGGGCCATCGATCTTCAGCCGGCCGCTTCGTCGCTCAAGCACGAAGCGATCTGGTTCCACAACATCGTGTTGATGCCGATCATCACGGTTATCACCCTGTTCGTGCTGGGTCTGATCATCTGGATCGTGATCCGCTACAACGCCAAGTCCAACCCCGTTCCGGCCAAGTTCAGCCACAACACCACCATCGAGATCGTGTGGACCGTGGTGCCGGTGATCATCCTGATGGTGATCGCGATCTTCTCGTTCCGGCTGCTGTTCGCCTATAACGACATGCCCAAGCCGTATCTGACGGTGAAGGCCACGGGCTACCAATGGTACTGGGGTTACGAATACCCTGACCAGAAGATCAGCGAGATCACCTCTCTGCCGCTGACCCAGGCTGAAGCCGTGGCCAAGAAGGTTCCTTACCTGCTGGCCGCCGACAAGCCGATGGTGGTTCCGGTCAATCAGGTGATCCGCGTACAGGTGACCGCCGCCGACGTGATCCACGCCTTCGCCCTTCCGGCTTTCGGCCTGAAGACCGACGCCATCCCCGGCCGGCTGAACGAAACCTGGTTCAAGGCCGAGAAGACCGGCGTCTATTACGGCCAGTGCTCGGAGCTGTGCGGTAGCGAACACTCCAACATGCCTATCGAGATCCACGTGGTCAGCCAGGCTGACTTCGACGCCTGGGTCCAGTCCAAGACCGCTCCGCCGGCCGCCGCCGCTCCTGTCGCTGACGCCGCAGCCCCGGCTGCCGCAGTCGCGACCCCGGTCGCCGCCCCCGCAACCACCCCGGCCGCGGCTCCCGCCGCGCCCGCGGTCTAAGATACGATTGCAGGATTAGTCCGATGGCTCACGCCGCAGACATTGATCATCACGACGACGCCCATGGCGCTGACGACAAGCCGCCCTTCTTCCAGCGCTGGTTCTTCTCGACGAACCACAAGGACATCGGCACGCTCTACATCATCTTCGCCATCATGGCGGGCCTGGTGGGCGGCGCGCTTTCCGGCCTGATCCGCTGGGAGCTGATGGAGCCGGGCATCCAGGTGTTCTCGGACACCGGCCTGCTGGCCCAGTGGGGCGTCTTCAAGGGCAAGCACGGCTATAACGCCGTCGTCACCGCCCACGCCCTGATCATGATCTTCTTCATGGTCATGCCCGCCATGATCGGCGGCTTCGGCAACTGGTTCGTTCCGATCATGATCGGCGCGCCGGACATGGCCTTCCCGCGCATGAACAACGTGTCGTTCTGGCTGCTGGTCGCCGCCTGGATCCTGCTCTGCACCTCGATGTTCGTCGACGGCGGGCCTGGCCACGGTTTCGGCGGCGGCTGGACGATCTATCCGCCGCTTTCGACCACGGGCCACAAGGGTCCGGCCATGGACCTGGCGATCCTGTCGCTCCACCTGGCCGGCGCTTCGTCGATCCTGGGCGCGATCAACTTCATCACCACGATCTTCAACATGCGCGCGCCGGGCATGACCCTGCACCGCATGCCGCTGTTCGCCTGGTCGGTGCTGATCACCGCCTTCCTGCTGCTGCTGTCGCTGCCCGTTCTGGCCGGCGCCATCACCATGCTGCTGACCGACCGCAACTTCGGCACCCACTTCTTCGACCCGGCGGCCGGCGGCGACCCGGTGATGTTCCAGCACCTGTTCTGGTTCTTCGGTCACCCGGAAGTCTACATCCTGATCCTGCCAGGGTTCGGCATCATCAGCCACATCGTCTCGACCTTCTCCAAGAAGCCGGTCTTCGGCTACCTGGCGATGGCCTATGCCATGGTCGCCATCGGCTTCGTCGGCTTCGTCGTGTGGGCTCACCACATGTACACCGTCGGCATGAGCATCAACCTGCGCGCCTATTTCGTGGCCGCGACGATGATCATCGCCGTTCCGACCGGCGTGAAGATCTTCTCGTGGATCGCCACGATGTGGGGCGGCTCGATCAGCTTCAAGACGCCCATGCTGTGGGCGATCGGCTTCATCTTCCTGTTCACGGTTGGTGGCGTCACCGGCGTGGTCCTGTCCAACGCCGGCATCGACTACAGCCTGCATGACACCTATTACGTCGTCGCCCACTTCCACTACGTGCTGTCGCTGGGTGCCGTGTTCGCCATCTTCGCCGGCTTCTTCTACTGGTTCGAGAAGATGTGGGGCGTGAAGTACAACGAGTTCCTGGGCTGCCTGCAGTTCTGGATCATGTTCATCGGCGTCAACCTGATCTTCTTCCCGCAGCACTTCCTGGGTCTGCAAGGCATGCCGCGTCGCTATGTCGACTATCCGGACGCTTTCGCCCTTTGGAACTATGTCTCGACGATCGGCTACATGGTCACCGTGGTCGGCGTGGGTGTGTTCCTGGTGCTTCTGCTGGAAGCCGCCATCCGTCGCCGCAAGGCCGAGGCCAATCCGTGGGGCGAAGGCGCCACCACCCTGGAATGGACCCTGTCTTCGCCGCCGCCGTTCCACCAGTTCAGCGAACCGCCGGTGATCAAGGAAGACGATCACCACTGATCGCCTGACTTATCTGACCTGAAACGCGGGGGCGCGGTCTGGACCACTTAAGGGTCCGGGCCGCGCCCTTCGCCCATCAAGATCGCTATAATCAAAACCTCGATGCCCAAGATCGCCGCAATCACCCCTGAAACCGACCAGGCCGACACGGGCCCCGCCGTGGCGCGCTGGCAGGATTTCTTCCAGCTGCTCAAGCCCCGCGTCATGTCGCTGGTGGTTTTCACCGGCCTGACCGGCCTGGTGGCGGCGCGGGCACCGATCAATCCGATCCTGGCCGCCGTCGCGGTGCTGTGCATCGCCGTCGGGGCAGGGGCCTCGGGCGCCCTGAACATGTGGTTTGACGCCGATATTGACAGGCTGATGCGCCGCACGCGCGGCCGCCCGGTGCCGTCAGGCAAGGTGCGCGGCGACGATGCGGCCGCCCTGGGCGTGGTGTTGTCCCTGCTGTCGGTGATGCTGCTGGGCATGGCCATCAACTGGCTGGCGGCGGGCCTGCTGGCCTTCACCATCGTCTTCTATGCCGTGGTCTACACCATGTGGCTGAAGCGCTGGACGACCCAGAACATCGTCATCGGCGGTCTGGCCGGGGCCCTGCCGCCGGCCATCGGCTGGGCTGCGGCCACGGGCTCGGCCCCTTTGAACGCCTGGCTGATGGTGGCGATCATCTTCTTCTGGACGCCGCCGCACTTCTGGTCGCTGTCGCTGTACATCACCACCGACTATGCCAAGGCCGGGGTGCCCATGCTGCCGGTGGTCAAGGGCGCCAAGCACACCCGCCTGCAGATCCTGCTCTACAGCCTGGTGCTGGTCCCCATCTGCCTGTCGCCGGTGCTGACCGGCCTGGGCGGGCCGCTGTACCTGGCCGTTGCCGGCCTGGGCGGCGCGGTGTTCCTGCTGCTGGCCGTGCGGGTCTATCTCAGCAAGGCCGGCGACGCCGCTGATCCACGGGCCGCTGACCGCGACCTCTATGAGGTCAGCGAGGATGCGAAAGCCGCCGGCGCCAAGGCCGCCCGTAACCTGTTTGCCTTTTCGATCCTCTACCTGTTCGCCATGTTCGCCGCCCTGCTGGGCGAGGCGGTCGTCGGCGTTAAAGCCCTGGAGCTTCTGTCATGAACAAGCTGGTCGAGGACGACGCCGTCGCCCGCGCACGCAAGGGGCGAAACATCGCCCTGGGCCTGGGCCTGGTGGCCTTTGTCATTCTGATTTTCGTGGTCACTCTTGTGAGGCTTGGCAGCAATGTCGCGCATCGTCCCTTCTGATCCCGTCAAGGCCCTGGCCGCAAAGCGCAATGTGCGCGTCGGTCTGATCTGTGCAGCGGCATTCTTCGGCATGGTCGGCGCGGCCTATGCCTCGGTGCCGCTCTACAAGCTGTTTTGCCAGATGACCGGCTTTGACGGCACGGTGCGCAAGGCCGAGCTGGCGCCGACCAAGGTTCTGGACCGCAAGGTCACCATCCGATTCGATTCGAACATCCGCGACCTGCCCTGGGATTTTTCTACCGAGCAGGTCAGCCAGCAGGTTCGTATCGGCGATACCGGCCTGGCGTTCTTCAAGGTCACCAACAAGAGCGACAAGCCGATGACCGGCCGTGCGATCTACAATGTGGTGCCGGAGCAGGCCGGGCCCTATTTCCAGAAGCTGGAGTGCTTCTGCTTCAGCAACCAGACCCTGGCCCCCGGCCAGACCGTGGAATTCCCGGTCGTCTATTTCGTCGACCCGCAATATGCCGACGATCCCGAGACCAAGGGCAAGGGCGAAATTACGCTGTCCTATACCTTCTTCCCGGCGGTCGTGGACGATTCCGGGCGTAAACTGGCGGCATCGACCACGCCGCGTATCGAGCAACCCCTTGGCGGCGCGCCGTCTAGGGGGCTATAGCGTACAACACAATGCGCAACGGCGGGGGGACCGGCCGTGCGTCTCGAGGGATAAAGGGTTAGCACCACCATGGCCCACGGCGCCGTCAAACACGACTATCACATCCTGCCGCCCAGCCCGTGGCCCTTCGTGGGTTCGGCCGCCGCGACCGTCATGGCCATCGGCCTGATCGGTTGGCTCAAGGGCGGTGTGCTGGGCATCGAAAAAGGCAACTGGGCGATCTTCGCCGCAGGCATGGCCGGCATCCTCTACACCTTCTTCGGTTGGTGGCGCGATGTGGTGAAGGAAGCCAATGCGGGCGACCACACCCCGGTCGTTTCCATCGGCCTGCGCTACGGCATGATCCTGTTCATCGCTTCGGAAGTGATGTTCTTCGTGGCCTGGTTCTGGATGTTCTTCGAGATGGCGCTGTTCCATGAGCACCGCACCCTCTCGTCCATCGAGGAAGTCCGCACCGCCTGGGCCGCCTGGCCGCCCGCCGGTGTCGAGACCGTCTCGCCCTGGCATCTGCCGCTGGTCAACACCCTGACCCTGCTGCTGTCGGGCACCACCGTCACCTGGGCGCACCACGCCCTGCAGGTGGGCGACCGCAAGGGCGCCAAGTGGGGTCTGATCCTGACTGTCGTGCTGGGCGCGCTGTTCACCGCCATCCAGTTCTATGAATACGCCCACATCAATCACGAGCAGCTGTTCTATTCGGAAGCCGCCGTGAACTCGGGCCTCTATGGTTCGACCTTCTTCCTGGCCACCGGCTTCCACGGCTTCCACGTGTTCGTCGGCACCCTGTTCCTGATCGTCTGCCTGATCCGCCTGATGAACGGCGCCTTCACACCCAAGCAGCACTTCGGCTTCGAAGCTGCCGCCTGGTACTGGCACTTCGTGGACGTGGTCTGGCTGTTCCTGTTCGCCTTCGTCTATGTGATCTTCGGCGCTTCGACGCACTAGGTCATAAGCTTCAAGGGGGCCCGGAACGCAGACCAGCGTTCCGGGCCTTTTTCATTTTCGGGATACTCCCATGGCCCATGTGAACCCCTATCTCGCCGGCGCGACCGGACGTTGCCCCAAGTGCGGCGAGGGGTTCCTGTTCGACGGCTTTCTGAAGATCGCGCCGACGTGCGAGGCCTGCGGCTTTGAGTTGGGTCGCAACGAGACCGGCGACGGGGCCTCGACCTTCATCATCCTGATCGGCGGCAGCGTCGGCGCGTTCGGCGCCCTGTTCTCGATGTTCGCCTGGAACTGGCCGGTGTGGCTGCTGCTGCTGGTCTGGCTGCCGGTGACCCTGTTCCTCAGCCTTGGCCTGATGCGACCGGCCAAGGGCCTGATGGTGGCCGCCGCCATCGCCAATAAAGCCTCCGAAGCGGGCGGCCGCGATGTCTGAGCCGGCTCCTCCCGTGAAGAAGGCGGGCTTTCCGTTCGGGCTGACGGTCGCCGTCGCCATTGCCTTTGGCATTCTGTCCTTCCTGGGCGGCTGGCAGTTGCAGCGCATGGCCTGGAAGGACGATCTGCTGGCGCGGATCGAGACCCTGAAGACCGCGCCGCCCGTTCCCCTGGCCACGGCCCTGAGCGCGGCCGCCAAGGGTGATAACCTCGCCTGGACCCGGGTATCGGTAGATTGCCGCCCCGCCGGCCTGCCGCCCCTGACCCTGGCCTATGGCATCCGCGACGGTGACGTGGTCTGGCGCGCCCAGGCGCTATGCGGGCTCGCGGACGGCCCTTACGGCCTGATTCTGATCGATCGCGGCGTGGTTCCCGAGTTGACGGGGCAGGTTGAGGCACCCGCACGGGTGTTCGCCGAGCCCGGACAGGTGACGGGCATCCTGATCCCCCTGGCCCAGCTGGGTGGTGACCGCGCCAAGGCGGTGGCGGGCCTGGCTGGCCGCACGCCCGCGCCCCTGGCCCTGATGGCCGAGCGTGAAGCGCCGGCTCCCGCCGGGATCACCCCCGCACCGCTTCCGGCAGAAATTTCCAATCGGCACCTGGAATACGCCCTGACGTGGTTCGGTCTTGCCGTAACCCTGCTGTTTATCTATGCCGCCATGCTCTGGCGGAGACTGAGACCCTGATGCGCTACGTTTCGACCCGCGGCGAGGCCGCCCCGATCGGATTCCTCGACGCTGTCCTGGCGGGCCTGGCCCCGGACGGTGGCCTGTATGTGCCGGCCGAGTGGCCCAGCTTCACCAAGGGCGAGATCGCCGCCTTTGCAGGCATGACCTATGCCCAGGTGGCGACCGAGGTGGTCGGCAAGTTCGTGGGCGACGACATCCCGCGCGAAGACCTGGCCCAGATGTGCGAGGAGGCCTATGCCACCTTCGCCCATACCGCCGTGACGCCGTTGAAGCAGCTGGGCCCCAACCGCTTCCTGCTGGAGCTGTTCCACGGCCCGACCCTGGCGTTCAAGGACGTGGCGATGCAGCTGCTGGGGCGGCTGTACGACTATGTGCTGGAGCGGCAGTCGCGCAAGATGACCATCATCTGCGCCACCTCGGGCGACACCGGCGGCGCGGCAGTCGAGGCCTTCCGGGGCCGCAAGAACGCCCGCATCGTGGCCCTGTTCCCCGAAGGCCGGATCAGCGAGGTCCAGCGCCGGTTCATGACCACGGCCACCGACGACAATGTGGCCTGCATCTCGATCCAGGGCTCGTTCGACGACTGCCAGGCCATCGTCAAGCAGGCCTTCCAGGACGACCAGTTCCGTCACGCGGTCGACCTGTCGGGCGTCAACTCGATCAACTGGGCCAGGATCGCGGCCCAGAGCGTCTATTTCTTCACCGCCGCCGTGGCGCTCGGCGCGCCTGAGCGGGCCGTGGCCTTCGTGGTGCCGACGGGCAATTTCGGTGACGCCTATGCCGGCTTCGTGGCCAGCAAGCTGGGTTTGCCCATCGTCCAGATCACCGCCGCCACCAATTCCAACGACATCCTGGCCCGCACCTTCGAGGAGGGCCGCTATGCCAAGGGCGCGGTGGCCGCGACCCAGAGCCCAGCCATGGACATCCAGGTGGCCTCCAATTTCGAGCGCCTCTATTTCGAGGCCGTGCGCCGCGACGGCGTCGAGACCGGCCGCGCCTTCCGGGGCTTCACCGACAGTGGCGTGATCGACATCCCGCCCAGCGCCTTTGCGATGATGCGCGAGCTGTTCCGCGGTGCGTCGGTCAGCGAGGCCGACACCGCCAAGACCATGCTCTCGACCCTCAATGAGACCGGCGAAGTCATCGACCCGCATACGGCCGTCGGCGTGGCGGCGGCTGCCGGCGTCAGGCTGGCCGACGCCACGACGCCGATCGTGGTGCTGTCCACCGCCCATCCGGCCAAGTTCCCCGAAGCCGTCTCGGCAGCCTGCGGCCTGGTTCCCGCCACCCCGCGCACGACGCCCGACCTGTCGAAAAAGCCCGAACGCTTCGACCGCCTGCCCGCCAGCGGCGAGACGGTGAAGGCCTATGTCCGGACCTTCGCGGCGACCTCGTGAGGGCGTCATGGCAAATCCTCCCCCTGAAGGGGGAGGTGTCGGCGAAGCCGACGGAGGGGGAAGGTCTGACGACTCATTGCCGACTACCCCCACCGACCTTCGGTCGCCTCCCCCTTCAGGGGGAGGATCGCTGATGACCGCCACCCTCCACACCCTCCCCAACGGCGTCCGGGTCGTCTGCGATCCGATGCCGGGGCTCGAGACCCTGGCGCTAAGCGTCGTCGCCGGGCGTGGCGCGGCCTATGAGGATCCGGCCCGGTCAGGCTGGTCGCACCTGCTGGAGCACATGGTTTTCAAGGGGGCCGGCGCGCGCTCCTCGCGCGATATCGTCGAGGTGATCGAAGGCCAGGGTGGCTCGATCAACGCTGCCACGGGCTATGAGCGGACCAGTTTCCAGGTCCGGGCCCTCAAGGGCGGGCTGGAGCTGGGCATGGAGGTCATCGCCGACCTGCTGCTGCGCCCCACCCTGGACGAGGCCGACCTGACCCGCGAGAAGCAGGTGGTGCTGCAGGAGATCGCCGAGGCGGCCGACGCGCCCGACGACTATGTCTTCGACCTGATCCAGAAGGCCGCCTGGGGCGACCATTCGGTGGCCCGCCCGATTCTGGGCTCGGCCGACAGCGTCAATGCCGCGACCACGGCGGCCCTGTCCGACTGGCGGGGCGCGGTCTATGCCCCCGACCGCCTGCTGGTCAGCGCCACCGGCGCCGTGAGCGAGGCGCAACTGCTGGACGCCGCCCGCGCGGCCTTTGGCGACATGCCCGCCGTTCCCGGGCCGTCCGAACCGGCCGGCGCGCCCTTCGTCGGTGGCCACGAGGGCGAGGTGCGCAAGCTGGAGCAGTCGCACCTGGTGTTCATGCTGCCGGCCTGCGGTTCGCGCGAGCAGGACTATTTCGCCCTGCGCATCTTTGCCGAATGTCTGGGGGGCGGGATGTCGTCGCGCCTGTTCCAGGAAGCCCGCGAGAAGCGGGGGCTGGCCTATAATATCGACGCCTATTCCGACACCTATGCCAACCACGGCGCGCTGGGCATCTATGCCGGCTGCGCGGCCAAGGACGCCGTCGAGACGGCCAAGGTCTGCGCCGAGCAGTTGCTTGCCCTGGCCCGGCAGATCGAGCCGGGCGAGCTGGCGCGCGCCAAGGCCCAGCTGAAGGCCCACATGTTCATGGCCCGCGAGCAGCCGCTGTCGCGGGCCGAACAGGCCGCCGGCCAGGTGTTGCTGTTCGACCGCCTGTATCCCACGCCCGAGCTGGCCTTCGAGGTGGATGCGGTGACGCCCGCCGACATCGTGCGGCTGGGCCAGCGGATGCTGGACGGCAAGCAGTGCGCCACGGCGGTGCTGGGGGCCAAGGGGGCGCTGAAGGCCGGTCCGGCGTTTGAAAAGGCGCTGTTCGGCGCACACTGACGATCTCGCATCGGTCTGCTAGACAGAAAGCCTTGTGATCCGTTTGGCTCGCGGCGGGGTTTGAAACCGGCGTGGCCTGCCGATTGTTATGCTCGAACGTCGCGACAAAGCGTCGCGACCGGGGATGCTTGTGTCGACCTTTTTTCCGATCTTCCGCCCCCGTCCTGGTCTGAAACTGCAAGGCCGCGGCGTCTATCTGCGTCCCCCGCGCCTGGCCGACTATCGGGCCTGGGCCGAGCTTCGTCGCACCTCTCGCAGCTTCCTGGAGCGCTGGGAACCGACCTGGCCCGAGGGCGACCTGGGCCGTCCCGCCTTCCGCGCGCGGCTGGGCGCCTATGCCCGGGAACTGGAGATCGGCGAGGCCTGGCCCTTCTTCGTGTTCAGAAAATCCGATGACGCCCTGATCGGCGCGGTGCGTCTGTTCCATGTGCGCCGGGGCGTGGCCCAGACCGGCACCATCGGCTACTGGGTAGGCCAGAGCCACGCGCGCCAGGGCCATATGAGCGACGCCGTCGCCACTGTGGTCCGGTTCGCCTTCGAAGGCCTGGGCCTGCACCGCCTTGAAGCCGCCTGCATGCCCGAGAACACGGCCTCGGCTTCGCTGTTGCTGAAAAGCGGGTTTTTGGAAGAAGGTTATGCTCGCGCTTATTTGAAAATTAACGGCGAGTGGCGAGATCATCGTCTGTTCGGACTTGTTTCGCGCCTCTCGTGAACAAGCCGGCGCAAGACGCCACTGCGGCGTAGGATTGATTATGTCGTTTCGGGCTACGGACCGTAGGATATGGGACACCACAGCGACCCTGGAGGCGCTGGGGGGCGCTGACGTGGCCCTGTGGATCTGGGAGCCCGAAGCTGATCGCCTGCGCGTCAATGGCGCGGCCCGAACGCTCGGCCTTGGTCCCCTTGCTCCCGAATGCTCGTCGGCCGCCTTCCGGGCCCTGGCCCTGCCTCAGGACCGGGCGCAGGCCGAAGAGGTGCTGCGCCTGCGCGAGCCGGGCTCCGAGGTGGTGGCGCGTCTGCGCATGCGCGACTCCGAAACCTGTATCTGGCGCGGCGTCTGGCTGGAAGAGGGCGTGCGCGCCGCCGGCGTGGTGGCCCCCGAGGTCAAGTTCACGGCGTCGGGCCGCTGCGACCTGACCGGCCTGCTGGACCGCAAGAGCTTTATCGCCCAGGCCCGAACGCGCCTGGGCCAGGACGGCGTCCATGAACTGGTCGTCGCCGACGTTGATCGCCTGCGCCGCCTCAACGAGGCCCTGGGCCACGAGCGCGCCGACCTGGTGCTGGCCGCCCTGGGCTCGCGGCTGGCGGCCGCCTTCCCGGCGGGCTCGATCATGGGCCGGATCGGCGAGGACGAATTCGCCGTGCTGTGCGAGCCCAAGGGCTTTGCGCCGGCCGAGATACTGCGCGCAGCGCTGGAGCAGCCCCTGCGGGTGGCCGGCTTCGACATCCATCCCACCCTGTCGATCGGGGCGGCGTCCACCCAGGGCGGCGAGGATGCGCCTGAGGCCATCGAACTGTTGCGCCGCGCCGAGCTGGCCGTCGAGGCTGCGTCTGCCGCAGGGCGCGGCGGCGCGGCGGCCTATGGCCGCGCGATGGAGACCGACGGCCTGTCGCGGCTGGCGCTGGAAGCCGATCTGCGCGGCGCCATCGCCCGCGGCGAGATCACGCCTTATTTCCAGCCGGTCGTACGCCTGTCGACCGGCGCCCTGTCGGGCTTCGAGGCCCTGGCCCGCTGGCTGCACCCGCGCCGGGGCATGCTGCCGCCCGACGAGTTCCTGCCGCTGATCGACGAAATGGGCCTGATGAGCGAGCTGGGCGAGCACATGATGCGCACCGCCGGCGCTCAGCTGGCCGCCTGGCGCCACAGCCATCCGGCCGTCGGTGCCCTGACCGTCAGCGTCAACCTGTCGACCGGCGAGATCGACCGTCCGGGCCTGGTCGATGACGTGGCCGAGGTGCTGCGGGTCAACAAACTGCCGCGTGGCGCCCTGAAGCTGGAAGTCACCGAAAACGACATCATGCGCGACCCAGAGCGCGCGGCAGTGATCCTGCAAACCCTGCGCGACGCCGGTGCGGGTCTGGCGCTGGATGATTTCGGAACCGGCTTCTCGTCCCTGCAATATCTGACGCGCCTGCCCTTCGACACCCTGAAGATCGACCGCTACTTCGTGCGCACCATGGGGGCCAACGAAGGCTCGTCCAAGATCGTCCGCTCGGTGGTCAAGCTGGGCCAGGACCTCGATCTCGAGGTCGTCGCCGAAGGCGTCGAGAACGCCGAGATGGCCCACGCCCTGCAGGCCCTGGGCTGCGACTACGGCCAGGGCTTCGGCTATGCGCCGGCCCTGTCGCCGCAGGAGGCCGAGGTCTATCTCAACGAAGCCTATGTGGACGGCGCCGCGCCGGTGAAGGCGCGGGGGTGATCCTCCCCCTGAAGGGGGAGGTGGTCGCGTAGCGACCGGAGGGGGAGGTCATCCCGCCTTTGCAAACGACCCTCTCCGTCGGCTTCGCCGACACCTCTCCCTTCAGGGAGAGGATTTCAAGCCCGCCCGGCCTGGCTTGACAGGTGATCGGCCGAAACCCCCAGCTTGGCCAGGGCCCGGGTCCACTTTTGCGCGTGGTCGTCGTCGAATAGCAGGCCTTCGTCGGCCTCGCAGATCAGCCAGATGTTGTCGCGCACCTCCTGCTCCAGCTGGCCAGGACCCCAGCCGGCATAGCCGAGGGCCAGGATCGAGCGGCGGGGGCGGCGGATGCGGCTGCCGATGGCGTCCAGCACGTCGCGGGTCGCCGTCAGGCCCAGGCCGTCGGTCAGGTGGATGGTCGAATCAGGCGAGTTGAAGTCGTCGGTGTGAAGCACAAAGCCCCGCTCCAGCTCCACCGGCCCGCCCAGCAGGACAAGGTCGTCCAGGGTCTTGATCTCGGAACGCACGCCCAGCTTGTCGAGCAGTTCGAACACGGTCAGGCCCTCGACAGGGCGGTTGACGGTGATGCCCATCGCCTGCTCGGCGTCGTGGGCGCACAGATAGAGGACCGCCCGCTCGAAGCGCTCGTCCTCGATACCGGGCATGGCGACCAGCAGCCGCCCGGCCAGGAAATCAGGCTCTTCATGAGTCACGCGGTCCATGACCGCAGGATCGTGACAGAACGCGACGGTTTCAAGTCGAACCTTGGGGTTGGCGCGTTGTCCCCGGAGCTATATTCGATTTGCGCACTCTCAACGAACAGGACCAAGCCCATGACGATCAAGGTTGGCGATACGCTTCCCGCGGCCACTTTCATGACCAGCACAGCCGAAGGCCCTGCGCCGATGACCACCGACGCGCTGTTCAAGGGCAAGACCGTCGCCCTGTTCGCCGTGCCCGGCGCCTTCACCCCCACCTGCTCGGCCAAGCACCTGCCGGGCTTCAAGGAGCACGCCGCCGAGTTCAAGGCCAAGGGCGTCGACACCATCGCCTGCGTCTCGGTCAACGACCTGTTCGTCATGAAGGCCTGGGGCAAGGACCAGGGCATCGACGGCGAAGTGCTGCTGCTGGCTGACGGCAATGGCGAGTTCACCAAGGCCCTGGGCCTGGAATTCGACGGCAGCAAGTTCGGCATGGGCCTGCGCTCGCAGCGCTACTCGCTGATCGCCAAGGACGGCGTCGTCGAGACCCTGAACGTCGAAGAAGGCGGGGAATTCAAGGTTTCGTCGGCGGACTACATGCTGGAACAGCTGTAGGGTTCAAAGATCCAAAAAGCCTTGTCATCCCGGCCGCAGCGAAGCGGAGAGCCGGGACCCAGGGGCAACCGCGATGCGCCGGCCCCTGGGTCCCGGGTCGGCTACGCCGCCCGGGATGACAAGCAAAATGAAAGGCGGTGGAGCAATCCACCGCCTTTTCTTTGCGCGCCCGCTCAGGTCATTTGCCGCCCATGGAACAAACCAAGAATCAGTTCATGGTAGAGAGCCTAAGTTAACGCTCAACCCGCTCAAGCTTTCTACGCAACCGTCGGATTGGTCGGCGGAGACAGGATCGAGAATGACCGAGCAAACCGCTATGATCTTTTGCTCCTCTTGCAAGAAGCAGCCTATTCCAGCTCCAGAGCTTGGCGAAGGCGTATGGCGCTGTCCTAAATGTGGCCAGCAAGATGCCCAGGACCTGATCATTCAGGAGGGTAAAGCTCACGCGACAGAAATGGCCCAACGGGGCTGGAATGATGCCATAGGCAATGTCGCGAAGCAGGTGAAATTCATGACTTTCAAACCAGGTCGAGTTGAAGCCCGTGCATATCGCTGGGTGACCGATTTCGAGCTCAACCTTTAGGCCGTTGTCTTCCATTGGGGACGTATCAGGCCCCCAGCATCTCCGCAGTAACGCTCTCCAGATCCGCCCCGCCCGCCGTCACCGCCGCGACCTGTCCGGGCACAGTGGCCAGCACGTTCTCGGCATAGACCCGCGCCAGCGCCAGCCGAAGGCCATGGGGCTCGGCCAGGGCGCCCTTGGCCAGCATCCACGCGCCGACCGTGTCGCCCAGCAGCTTCAGATAGGCCGTGGCCCCCGATAGGGCGTCGGGCATAGCGCGGGCCCGCCGCTCGATTAGCCAAGCGGTGGCGGCGCTGGCCGCGTCCAGGGCCGCGTCGAGGCGCAGGGCGAAACCGGTCAGGTCGCCGCCGGCCGTCTTTAGCAGGTCCACTGTGTCGCGCATGTCGTCCATCAGGTCGCCGATCGCCTGACCTTCGCCCAGCATCAGCTTGCGGCCGACCAGGTCGATGGCCTGGATGCCGTTGGTCCCCTCATAGATCGGGGCGATGCGGGCGTCGCGATAGTGCTGGGCCGCGCCGGTCTCTTCGATGAAGCCCATGCCGCCGTGGATCTGCAGGCCGTCCGAGGCGACGGCCACGCCGATGTCGGTGGACCAGGCCTTGGCGATGGGGGTCAGCAGTTCCTCGCGCAGCCTGGCCGCGACCCGGATCTCTTCGGTCGCGCCGTGGCCGGCCAGATCGGCAGCGACCGCGGTGGACAGGCAGATGCCGCGTGCGGCCTCGATCCTCGCCTTCATCAGCATAAGGGTGCGGCGGATGTCGGGATGGTCGAACAGCGGAGCAGACGCCTCGCCGGTCCAGGCCGAGCGGCCCTGGCGGCGTTCCAGCGAAAAGGCCAGGGCCTGCTGATAGGCCCGCTCGGCAATGGCCACGCCCTGGGTGCCGACCTGCAGGCGCGCGGCGTTCATCATCGTGAACATGTGGGCCAGGCCCTTGCCCAGTTCGCCGACCAGTTCGGCCTTTGCGCCCTCGAACAGCATCACGCAGGTGGGCGAGCCATGGATGCCCAGCTTGTGCTCCAGCCCCCCGACCCGCAGGGCGTTGGCCTCACCTGGACCGCCGTTTTCGTCGACCAGGATCTTGGGGGCCAGGAACAGCGAGATGCCTTTCACCCCGGGAGGGGCATCAGGCGTGCGGGCCAGCACCAGGTGGACGATGTTGTCGGCCACATCGTGATCGCCCCAGGTGATGTAGATCTTCTGGCCGGTGATCGCCCAGCCGCCGTCGCCGTCCGGCGTCGCCAGGGTGGTGATCGAGGCCAGGTCCGAGCCAGACTGCGGCTCGGTCAGATTCATGGTTCCGGTCCATTCGCCGGAGACGAGACGCGGCAGATAGAGGGCCTTCTGGCGGTCTGTGCCGTGCTGGGCCAGGGCCTCGATGGCCCCCAGGCTGAGCATGGGGCACAGGCCGAAGGCCATGTTGGCGGCGTGCACCATCTCGAATGTTGCGACTTCCAGGGTCTTGGGCAGGCCCTGACCGCCATGCTCGGTCGCAGCCGCCAGCCCGGTCCAGCCGCCTTGCGCAAACTGGCGATAGGCATCGGCAAAACCCGGCGCAGAGCGGACCACGCCGTTTTCCAGTCGCGCCCCGACCAGATCGCCCTGACGGTTCAGCGGGGCCAGCACGTCGGCTGCGAGCTGGCCGGCCGCCTCCAGAACGGCGTCCACGGTATCGGCGTCCGCCTCGGGGAAGGCCGTTGCCAGGCGGTCAAAGCCGGCGGCGTGGCGCAGCGAGAAGGCAATGTCGCGGACGGGGGCGCGGAAGGTCATGACCGACGAAACTCCAGGGTACCGGTCCCCTCTGTAGGCGCGGTCGCCCCGTCCGCCAAGCCGCCCCCCGGACCGGCGGCGAAGAGGGCGAGAGGGGCTGCGTCTCACGCTTTCGTGATCGCGCGCCTCTTTATCTGAACCGAAGACGCCCTAAGTCGTTGAAACCGTAACCGCTGCTATGACAGTTTGGAGACTTCTTCTGATGGCCCGTCCCTTCGCCTATGCCGCACTCGCTGCCGCGCTCCTTTCGGCGCCCGCCGCCCTGGCTGCGCCGGGTGTCAATTCGACCAAGCCCGCCGACCTGCCGGCCGGCAACTATATGCTCGACAAGACCCATGCTTCGCTGACCGCCAAGCTCAGCCATATGGGCTTCTCGGGCTACACCCTGCGCTTCACCAAGCTGGACGCCAGCTTCACCTATGACCCCAAGACGCCGGAAGCGGCCAAGATCACGGTCACGGTTGACCCGGCCTCGGTCGACACGTCCACCGGCGCCGACGCCTTCGGTCTGAAGTTCAACAAGGAACTGGCCGGCGACGGCTGGCTTGAAGCCAACAAGTTTCCGACCATCACCTTTGTCTCGACCAAGGTTGATGTCGGTGACGGCCGCAAGGGCAAGGTGACGGGCGACCTGACCTTCCACGGCGTGACCAAGCCAGTCGTGCTGGATGTCACCTTCAATGGCGTGGGTTCGGGCTTTGCGCCGGGCAGCGTCAAGACCGGCTTCTCGGCCTCGACCACCATCAAGCGTTCGGAATTCGGCGTCGCCAAGTACGTCCCGCTGGTCGGCGACGACGTGACGCTGAACATCGAAGTCGAGTTCGACAAGAAGTAGGACTGCAGGGCTGCGGGCCGGGCCGGTGACGGTTCGGGCTGCAAGCCGGGCCATTCCATCCTAAGCTGAAGGCGAGGCGGTCGTCCGTGCGGCGGCCGCCTCGTTTCGATCACACGACGTCTGGAGACCCGCATGGCTGCGTCGCGGACCCGCTACACCACGGTAGCGATCGTCATTCACTGGCTGATTGCTGCGGCCATCATCTTCCAGATCATTCTGGGCTGGCGGGCGGGCGACGGCCCCAAGGGCGCGACCACCTTCGCGCTCTACCAGCTGCACAAGTCCATCGGTATCACCATCCTGCTGCTCAGTGTGGCACGGCTGGCCTGGCGGCTGTTCAACCCGCCGCCCCCCGCCCCCGAGGGGCAGCCGAAGTGGGAAAAGACCGCTTCGCATCTGGTCCACTGGGGCTTCTATGTCATCATGATCGGCCTGCCGCTGACGGGCTGGATCCTGGTCTCGACCAGCACAACCAGCATCCCGACCCTGCTTTACGGGGCGATCCCGTGGCCGCATCTGCCCGTGCTGCCTGAGCTGGCGGCCGGGGCCAAACATGTCTGGCACCAGATCGGCGAGATCGGTCACGAGGTGCTGGTCAAGTTCACCTATCTGCTGCTGCTGCTGCACTTGGGCGCGGTGGCCAAGCATCAGGTGCTCGACAAGGACGGCGTGTTTGGAAACATGGCCCCGGGTGCCAAGCCGGGCCTGAAGGAGCCTCGCGCCTGGCTGGCCGCCGCCGGCTTCGTGGCTGTGGTCGCCGCCGGCTATCTCTATATGCCGGCCGCCAAGCCCAAGGCCGCACCGGCTGTGGCCGAGGACCCTGCGCCGCCCGAGGTTGCGCCCGTCGCCGTTGCACCTGTCGCCGCTGCGGCCATGCCCGCCAACGTCCCGGCGCCTGCCGAGGCGGCACCTGTTGCCGATAGCGCGCTCAAAGACCCCGTCGTCTGGTCGGTGAGCAAGGGTTCGACCCTGGGCTTCACGGCCAGCTGGGGGGGCGAGGCTCTGGAGGGCAGCTTCAGCCGCTGGACCGCCGACATCCTGTTCTCGCCAGAGGCTCTGGACCGCTCGAAACTGACCGTTTCCATCGACATGACCTCGGCCAAGACGGGCGATGACCAGCGCGACGCCAGCCTGCCGGGCGATGATTTCTTCGCCACCGCCGCCTATCCCAAGGCCGTGTTCAGCGCCAGCAAGTTCCGCAAGACCGGCGAGGGCCGCTACATCGCCGACGGGACCCTGGACCTGCGCGGGGTCAAGAAGCCGCTCAGCCTGCCGTTCAGCCTCAAGATCGACGGCGACACGGCCACGGCGCGCGGTGTAACCACCCTGGACCGGACCGTGTTCGGGGTTGGACAGGGCGAATGGGCGAGTACGGATCAGATCGCGGCCAAGGTGAAGGTCAGCTTCGCCCTGACCGCCAGGACGAAATAGACGAGGCCGCCCGGGCCCTGGCGTCCGGCGGGCTGGTGCTGCTGCCGACCGAGACCGTCTATGGCCTCGGTGCCGACGCCTCCAACGCAGCGGCGGTCGCGGCGATCTTCGAGGCCAAGGGCCGGCCGCGCTTCAATCCGCTGATCGCCCATGTGGCCGACGTCGAGGCGGCCGCCCGCATCGCCGTGCTGGACGCGCGCGCCCTGGCCCTGGCCAAGGCGTTCTGGCCCGGTCCTCTGACCCTGGTAGCCCCGATCCGCGACGCGGCCGCCGTCTGCGACCTGGCCCGTGCGGGACTCGACACCGTGGCCATCCGCGTGCCGGGCCATCCGCTGGCCCACGCCGTGCTGGCGGCGTTCGGCGGGCCGGTGGTGGCACCCTCGGCCAACCGCTCGGGCCGGCCCAGTCCGACCACCTATAACGACGCCATGGGCGAGACCGGCGACCGCTGCGCCGCGACGCTGGACGGCGGGCCGTGCGCGGTGGGGCTGGAATCCACCGTGGTGGCCGTGCTCGACGGCCCGCCCCGCCTGCTGCGGCCCGGCGCCGTCACCCGCGCCCAGCTGGAGGCCGTGGTCGGCCCGCTGGCGGAAGCTCAGGACGACGCCAAGCGCTCGCCCGGCCGCCTGGCCCTGCACTATGCCCCCGACGCGCCGGTGCGCATCGATGCCGCCGCGCCCCTCAACGGCGAGGCGTTTCTGGCCTTTGGGCCGTGGCCGGAAGGGGAGGGCGTGTTCAATCTCAGCCCTGCCGGGTCTCTGAGCGAAGCTGCCGCCAATCTCTTTTCGTTCCTGCGCGCCGCCGATCGGACCAAACCCGTCGGTATCGCCGTAGCGGCCATTCCCCAGGAAGGCCTGGGCGAGGCGATCAATGACCGGCTGAGACGCGCGGCCGGGTTCGTGGGATAGAGGCCGATGAAATTCAAGATCATGTACCTCGAGGACAAGTCCAAGGGCCTGAACGGCCCGGCCCGCATCGGAAGGGTGGGGTCGTCGAAGACCGGCGAGACCCTCTACTATGCCGGCCGCGCGTTCGAGGCCCTGCGCAATTCGGGTCTGAAGGCCAATTTCCGCGACCTGGAAACCGGCCAGCCCTTCTGGATCGCCAAGGCCCGCAAGGACGGCGGTGACCGGCTCTACAAGGGCGCGGGCGATCCGGCGGTGATCGATGAGGACGTGCGCGAGGAATATTGGCGCGTGATCCGTGGCGTGCCCGATCCGGACCTAGCCCAGGGCTGAGCGGACGTCGGTCAACGGAAAGTCGTTGCCCTTATAGAGCAGGGGCGCATCAAGCGTTTTCGCCAGGGCGTAGGCGAAGCAGTCGCCAAGGTTCAGGCGGGCTGGATGCCGACCTTTGCCATAGAGCAGATAGGCTTCGAGCGCTGTGGCGTCGATGGCCTGATCTCGGGCCGTCTCAATCCGATAAACGCCCAGCCACTCGTCCAGCACATCTCGAGACGGGAAGTGGTCGCGTCCGACGAGCACCGTGCCGAGCTCGACATAGTTGATCGGCGAGATGAGCAGCTCACCCCCTGCTTCCAGAGCGTCGATGAATGTGTCGCACTCGGGTTCCTCAAGAGCGATGGCGACCAGGGCGGAGGTGTCGACGATGATCGTTTTCACGAATCGATATCAGTGACGCCGGGGATTTCCCAAAGCGCGTCAAAGTCCGCCTTTGTGATCGGCGGCAGCTGTCCGGCGCGGGCGGCGGGGGTCAGGTATTTCCGGGTGATGGCTTTCATCTCCGCGACGCTACGAGGCTTATGCGGGCGCTCCTCGCCGCGCTTCGCCGCCAGCCGTTCCCGCACCGCGATCTCAACGGCTGTGGTCAGGCTCTCGCCGGTCAGCTGTGCCAGTTCGCGCACGACCCGTTCGGCTTCGGGATTCTTGATCAGGATGCCCATGTCGGTCTCCGTATAGATCGCAGTATATACTGACAGGGGGCCTCGCAAAAGCGTATCCTCCGCCCCCATGACCAAGCCCGTTCCCGCAGACGTCGTTTCCCGCCTGAAAGCCGTGCTCGGCGAGGGCGGATGGAGCCAGGACCCCGCGCGCCTCGAACCCAAGCTGGTGGAGTGGCGCGGTCGCTGGCGGGGCCAGACGCCGTTGCTGGTGCTGCCGCGCACGACCAAAGAGGTCGCCGCCGTGGTCGGCATCTGCGCCGCCGACGGCGTGGCGATCACCCCGCAGGGCGGCAATACCGGGCTTGTGGCGGGCCAGATCCCGCAGGGCGAGATCCTGCTGTCCACCGAAAAGCTGCGCACCGTGCGCGATGTCGACGGCCTGGACGACGCCATGGTGCTGGAGGCCGGCGTCACCCTGTCCCAGGCCCATGAGGAGGCGGCCAAGGTCGGGCGGCGGTTTACGGTGGGCGTGGCCTCGGAAGGCTCCTGCACCATCGGCGGGCTGATCTCGACCAATGCCGGCGGCACGGCGGTGCTGCGCTATGGCATGATGCGCGAGCAGGTGCTGGGCATCGAGGCCGTCCTGCCCAATGGCGAGATCTGGAATGGCCTGAAACGCCTGCGCAAGGACAATACCGGCTACGACCTCAAGCAACTGCTGATCGGGGCCGAGGGCACGCTGGGCGTGGTCACGGCCGCCAGCCTGAAACTGCACCCGCTGCTGGCCTCGCGCGCCGTGGCCATTGTCGGTCTGGGCTCGCCCGAAGACGCCATCCAGCTGCTGGCCCGCGCCAAGGACGAGACGGGCGGGGCGGTTGAGGCCTTCGAACTGATGGGCCGGCTGGGCTTTGAGCTGACGGTGCGCAATGTCCCGGGCCTGCGCGATCCGTTGTCGTCGATCCATCCCTGGTATGTGCTGATCGAGATCGCCAGCGGCGAGCCCGGCGCGGCCGAGGCGGCGCTGGAGCGGTTACTGGCCGGGGCGCTGGAGCGTGGCCTGATCAGCGACGCGGCCGTCGCCCAGACCGACACCCAGATCAAGGCCTTCTGGCATATCCGCGAGGGCCACTCGGCCGGCCAGAAGCCCGAGGGCGCGGCCTGGAAGCACGATGTCAGCGTGCCGGTCTCCAAGATCCCGGTCTTCATCGAACGGGCCAATGCGGCCATCGCCAAAGCCTATCCCGGCACCCGCATCGTCGCCTTCGGCCATGTGGGCGACGGCAATGTGCATTATGACGTGCTCCGGCCCGTGGGCGGCGACGAGGACGCCCATGAGGCCCTGCGCGAGGCGGGGGCGAAGATCGTCCACGACATTACCGCCGACATGCACGGCTCGATCAGCGCCGAGCACGGCCTTGGCGCGATGAAGACCGCCGAGGCCCTGGGCTACAAGGACCCTGTCGAGGTCGCCGCCCTGCGCGCCATCCGCCACGCCCTCGACCCGCGGCGGATCATGAACCCGCGCGTTTTGTTTTAGCGGGTCTGGCCTTTCTGGCCCGCAGCGCCGCCACAGCGGCGATCACGGCGCCCAGCGGCAGGACCGCCTTGTGAAAGCCGGGGGTGTGGCCCGGCCCGAGCAGGTTGATCGCCAGCGGGATGAAGCCCCAGCGTCCCGTGCTGATCTCCATCCAGAACGCGCCGACGCCGATCAGGCTAACCAGGCACCACAGGACGCGAAACCGCAGCGCCCGTGTCGAGGCCACCAGAAGCAGCGCGGCGACCATCGGGATCGGCCAGGCGACAGCGGCGATGTGGCCAAGAAGTTGTGGGGTCATGGGGTTCAGCCTTCCAGTCCGTCTGCGCTCGCCATCATCGCCTTGAGCGCCGCCAGATGCCCCTTCAGCGCCTTGCGGCCCGTCGCCGTCAGGGCCAGCCAGGTGCGGACCCGCCCCTCGCTGGGCGTCTTGCGCACCTTCAGGTAGCCGGCCTCATCCAGCAGCTTGATGTGTTTGCTCAGCACCGACTCGCTCACGTCGAGGGCCTCGCGGATCGTGGGGAAGTCTATGGTGTCGACGCCCGCCAGCATGCAGCACATCTTCAGGCGGCTGGGGGCGTGTATCACAGGGTCGAGGGATGCGCTCACAGCTCGCCGCCCTCGCGCAGGTCGCGGCGGAAGGCCGCCTCCCAGACAAAGCCGCCGATGGTGGTGATCACCGCGACGATCCCGCCTGCGAGCGGCATGATCCAGGCTACGCCGGCAGTCCGCTGCAGCCAGAGCGAGCCCAGCACGATCAGCGTGACCGTCGCCGCCAGCCCGAAGGCGACCACGCGGGTGCGTCCCGGCCGATAGCCGCTGACCCACAGGCCGGTATGCTTCTTGTAGGCCGCGACCAGCAGGACCAGGCCGATGCTGAAGGCGGCGTAGTAGGCGCCGATGAAGGTCAGTTGCGCGCCCTGCACGGCCACCAGGCCGCCGATCAGCAGTCCAAGCGCCGGGTGGTACCAGAGCGGCGCCACGGCGCGCCGCGCCAGTTCGGCCTTGGCGGCCTCCACCTCGGCCAGCATGCGGACGGCTTCGGGGTCGAACTTGTTCATGTGGGGTCTCTCACTTTCCATATTGGAAAGTTAGAGGATGGCTTTCCATATCGTCAAGTGACAAGTTTCCAGAATGGAAAGTCAGGTCAGGCTGCCGTCCGTCCGCGCAGCCTTGCCAGCCGCCGCAGCCGCCGCCAGAACCTCGTCTTTTCCGGCTCGGGATAGGGCTGCAGGTTGCGGAAGAACTCCTCGGCGCAGGCCCGCCAGGAGAAGCCCTCGGCGAACTTGCGCACCACGGCCTTGTCGAGATCCAGGCACTCCAGGCACGCCTCGCGCAGGCCGTCGGTCTGGCCCGGCGCCAGCGCCCCGGCGTTGGAGCCGGGGATGATGTCGATGGGGCCGGGGGCCGAAAAGGCCGCCACCGGCACGCCGGCGGCCATGGCCTCCAGGATCACCAGGCCGAAGGTGTCGGTCAGGGACGGGAAGCAGAACACGTCGGCGCAGCCGAAATAGCGGCCCAGTTCGTTGCCGAACTTGGCACCCAGGAACTTCACCTCGGGATATTTCTCGGCCAGCTCTTCAAGCTGGGGGCCGTCGCCGATCACCACCTTGGTGCCGGGCAGATCGAGGCACGCGAAGGCCTCGATGTTCTTCTCGACGGCCACGCGGCCGACATTGAGGAAGATCGGCCGGGCCAGGCCCTCGAACAGGTCGGGCTCGCCCTCGGCGCGGGGCTTGAAGATGTCGGTGTCGACGCCGCGCGACCAGGGCGACAGGTTGCGGAACCCGTGCTTGGTCAGCTCGTCGCGCATGGTCGGCGTGGCCACCATCAGCCGGCCCGACGGCTTGTGGAACCAGCGCATATAGGTGTAGCCGGCGGCCAGCGGCAAAGGCAGGCGGGCCGAGACATATTCGGGGAACTTGGTGTGATAGCTGGTCGTGAACGGCAGCTTCCACTCCAGGCAGATGCGGCGCGCGGCCAGGCCGATCGGCCCCTCGGTGGCGATATGGATCGCCTCGGGCTCGAACGACTTGAAGCGGTCCTGCACCGGCTCATAGGCCCCGATCGCGAGCTTGATCTCGGGATAGGTCGGCAGGGGGAAGGTCGGGAACTGGTCAGGGCTGACGACATCGACCTCGTGGCCCATGGCGCGCAGTTCGTCGACCACCCGGGTGAGGGTGCGAACCACGCCGTTGACTTGAGGTTCCCAGGCGTCTGTGGCGAGAAGTATCCGCATCAGGCGGCGGCAGGCTCCGGCAGGGGCTGTTCACGGGGCGCGGCGATCGCGCGGTCGATCACGGACCACGAGCGGGTCTTGGCCCACTCCAGAATTTCGAGGCGGCCGTCGTTATGTTCGACCAGGGCGGTGCAGCTTTCCACCCAGTCCCCGTCGTTCACATAGGTGATTCCGTCGATATCGCGCATTTCCGCCTTGTGGATATGGCCGCAGATCACGCCGTCAACGCCGCGCCGGCGGGCTTCGTCGGCGACCGCAGACTCGAAGTCTTCGATGAAATGCAATGCGTTCTTCACCTTGACCTTCAGATAGGCCGACAGACTCCAGTAGCCAAACCCCATGCGCCGGCGCGCCCGGTTGAGCAAGGTGTTCAGCATCAGGATGGTTCTATAGGACCAATCGCCCAGGAAGGCGAGCCACCTGGCCTGTTGCACTACGCCGTCAAATTCGTCGCCGTGCACGACCAGATAGCGCTTGCCGTCGGCGGCCTCGTGGATCACGTCGCGGGCCACAACCACCCCGCCGAAATGCACGCCGCAGAAATCGCGGATGCGGTCGTCGTGGTTGCCGGGCACATAGATCACCTCGGTGCCCTTGCGGGCCAGGCGCAGGATCTTCTGCACCACGTCATTGTGGCTCTGGGGCCAGTACCAGCCACTGCGCAGCTTCCAGCCGTCGATGATGTCGCCCACCAGATACAGCCGCTCGCATTCCACATGGCGGATGAAGTCCAGCAGCAGCTCGGCCTGGCAACCGCGTGTGCCCAGGTGCAGGTCGCTGATGAAGATGCTGCGATAGTGGCGGACGGCGATTTCGGCGCTCATACGGGCCCCCGGTTGTTCGCCTGATCGATCCGCCCCCGGATTGGTCGCGACCTGAAGCGAATGCACGGGGGATTAGGCTGATTGCGTGTCGCTTTGATGAAACCGGGCCCTTCAGACCGCCCCTCGCCTCACCCGGCAAGCCGCCCCTTCAGGGTTCCCCAAGGGTCAGCCGCAAAAGCGCGCAGGGTGCCCGGTGATCGGGCATGTCGGCTGGCCGACACACCCTGCGAGCGCCCGCCGGGCCTGCTCGCGGGGCGAACTGCTGTTGCGACGCAACATGGGGCGCACTAGATCAGAGTCATGGACGCCGCCCGCCTCGCCAAAGACACGCCCAAATCCCTGAAGACCCGGGCGCGGATTCTCGACTGCGCCATGCAGCTGATCGCGCAGATCGGTTATCACGCTGCCGCCAATCCGGTGATCGCCGACGCGGCGGGCCTGACCCGCGGTGCCATGCTCTATCACTTCCCGACGCGTGAGGCCCTGGTCGAGGCCGCCGTGGCCCATGTCCAGGCCGAGCGCTCGGCCCTGTTCCGCGCCGCCGCCGACACCCTGCCGCCCGGGGCCGACGTGACCGAGCACGCCATCGACAGCTATTTTGAGCTGTTGCAGAGCATCCCCTTCCTGGCCTTTGCCGAGCTGGAGGCCGCCGGCCGCACCGACCCGGCCATCCAGGCCCTGCTGGCCCCGGCCCAGGCCGAGTTCGACCGCGCCCAGGCCGGCGACCATTTCCTGAAGATCCTCCACGCCGGCGCCGGCCCCCGCTTCCAGGCCAGCCGCGACCTGGCCCGCTTCATGCTGGAAGGCCTGGCCCGCTCGACCCTGACCTACGACGCCGACGGCCGCCGCGACCGCCTGCTGGCCGTGATCAAGCGCGCCACGCACATGCTCAACCGCAAGGGCGATGTGCAGGACCTCTGGCCGGATTGAAATATTGGAATTGTGCTGCAACCCACCATAGCGGCGCATAGCTCTAGAAATGCAGACCGCAACCGCCGACAACAGTCACGGTCCGCACCTCGAACCGATCAAGGGGTATTGTCGACTAGGGCGGGTGATCTGATGGAATCAGATCGCCCGCTCTAGTCTTTCGTTTTCACGCGCGTTTCATTTCGAAAACCGGTCCCCACTTTTCGGAACGCGCTTTAGAACTTCACGGCTAGCGAAACGCCGTAGTTGCGGCCCGGTTGGGTGTAGGCGTCCTTGACCGGCGAGTTGTCGGCCAGCCCTCGCGCGTCGCTCCACCAGGCATAGGTCTCGTCGGTCAGGTTGAAGATCCCGCCGCGTACGGTGACCGCCTCGGTGAGGTTCCAATAGGCGGTGACGTCGTAGACGGTGAACGCCGCCGGCATCCAGCAATAGTCCGACGCGGTGACGGTCGTGCCGGTCGTCGAGCATTTGACACCCGCGCGCCCGGCGGACTTGCGATCAGAGTGAACGGCGCTGAGTTGACCGCCAAACCGGCCGTTGGGATCGCGATAGGCCAGACCCGCCGTCAGCTTGACCGGATCGATTGACGTCAGCGGCGTCTGGACGCCGGCGCTCTCCGAATGGCCACGGGCGTAGGAGGCTGCGCCCCGCGCGGTGAAGCCCCTGCCCAGGGTGACGGCGACCGTGGCCTCGGCGCCGGCGATCTCGGCGCGCGACAGGTTCACATACTGGTAGACGGCTGGATTGGTCGGGGTGAAGGCACCGCGCACCTGAACCTGCTCGATGAAGTCGTCGTACTGGCCCGTGAAGCCGGTGGCGCTGATCCGCCAGGTCGGGCCGTGCAACCGGATCCCGGCCTCGAAGGTCTGGCTGGTCTCGGGCTTCAGGTCGGGGTTGGAGATCGACATGTAGTTGGAGGCCAGGTTGGCGAAGCCGTTATTGACCTGCGAGGGCGCCGGGGCCTTGAAGCCTGCGGCGGCGTTGGCGAACAGGGTGACCAGGTCGGTCGCCTTCCACACCACGCCCAGCTTGGGCGTCAGATGGGAATCACTCTGGCTCGCCGGGACATTGGCGGTGAAGAGGGCGTCGCGCTTGGGTTCCAGCTTGAAATAGTCGAGGCGGACGGCCGGATACAGGGTCACCGGGCCGACGGCGATTTCATCCTGCAGATAGGCACCGGCCAGGGTGTAGTCGGTGGTTGGAAAGGCGCGGGCAGGGAAGACCTCGCCGGCCGGCGGGACCGTGCCGTCGCGTAGCCCCTCCTGGCGGGTGATCGAGGCGTCGCCGCCCCAGACCAGCTTATGGACAAGGCCGCCCAGGGTGGCCTGGCTGTTGAGCTCCAGGGCCGCACCGAATACGCGATTGTCGAAGGTGGCGTTGCGGGTGCGATCGACGGCGGTGTTGCGGTCCTCGGCCGAGACCTGCCGTGTCTCGCTGTCCTGGTAGTAGAGGGTGGTCGTCGCTGAACGGATCAATCCCTCCCCGCCGCTGAAGCGGTGATCAAGGGTAAGGCGATCGCGGCTCATCTTGTCGAAGGCGGTCAGGCCCACGACGCTGGTCGAGGCCAGGGGCGGCTTGGCGATGGCGCTGAGCACAGTCCACTCTGTCCCGCTGTCGAGGTGGTCGTAGGTCAGGCGGACGCGGTTCTGGTCGTTCCAGTGAAACACCGCTCGCGCGAGCACGGCGTTGGAGTGGTTGTCCTCAGGATTGGCGGTGGTGCGATCGGTATTGGCGGAAGTGTTGGTTCCGGCTGTCTCCTGGCCCTCGCCGTCGCGACGGGTATAGGCCAGCAGGCCTTCCCAGCGGCCTTGCCGACCGGCGGCCAGCAGGCTGCCGGTGGTGCTTTCGTCGGCCGAGGCATAGGCGGTGCGGGCCCTCAGGCTGAAGGCCTGCCCGCCCTTCAGCAGGTCAGACGGATCCTTGGTGAAGAAGCTGACCGAACCGGCCAGGCCATCACTGCCATAGAGGGCCGAAGCCGGGCCGCGCACGACCTCGACCGACTTCAGCAGGTCGAGGTCGACATAGTCGCCGCGCCCCATGTTCTGAGCCCCGAAGGCATAGCCGTCAGGCACACGCACGCCGTCGACCATCAGCAGCACCCGATTGCCTTCCAGGCCTCGAATGTTGAAGCCTGCATTGCCGTCGCGGCCGGTCGAGGATCCAGCGGCGGTGAAGCGGGCCGGAGCGCGACGCACCGAGACGCCAGGCTCGAAGCGGATCAGATCCTTGATGTCCTTGACCAGCCCGTCCTCGATCTCGTCGCTGGAGATGACGCTGGCCGTCACCGGCGCGTCGCCCAGCGCCTTCTCCGAGCGGGTGGCGGTGACCGTGACCTTGTCGATCTCGGTGGCGTCGGTCGTGACCTCGGTGGCGAAGGCTGCGCTTGCGGAGAGCACGGCGGTTGCCGAAGCGGCAGCGAAACAGGCGAGTTTGGAACGAGACATCGAGACCCCGGGGCCGGCAGAATATGCGAACCATTCGCATCTTTCGCCGCCGAGCTAGGGATATTGGCGAGCTTGGTCAAGCTTATTTGAGATTGATTCGCAGAATCATTATCAATAGAGAGGCGGGGTCGCTTTTACCCCGATCCGGAGACCGCCATGCGCCGCTCGATCCTTTCAACCGCCTTGTTTGCAGGGCTGGCTCTTGCGAGCGTGGCCCAGGCCCATTCGCCCTATTTGCTGCCCAGCGCCTTCGACGTCAGCGACCGCAGGCTGGTGACGGTGCAGGGCGCCTTCACCGAGAGCTTCTTCAGCCCCGAGGTGGTGATGAAGTCTGACGCCTGGGCCGTGATCGGACCCGACGGCGTCCGTAAACCCCTGACCGCGACCAATCTGCGCGAGCTGGCCCTGGTTGAGGTTTCGACCGAGCAGGCCGGCACCTATCGCGTCACCAGCGGCCAGCGCGTGGGTCGCACCGCCAAGGCGGTCCTGGTCAAGGGCGAGTGGGAGTTTCTGGAGGATCCAAGCAAGGCTCCGGCCGGAACGACCGTTGTCGACATGCAGAGCCTGACCCTGGCCGACGTCTATGTCACCCGGGGCGCGCCCAGCGCCGCTGCCCTGTCCCCGATCGGCAGGGGCCTTGAGTTCGTGGCCGTCACCCATCCCAGCAGCGTGTTCACCGGCCAGGACGCCAGGTTCGTGGTGCTGTTCGACGGCAAGCCGGTGAAGGGTCAGGCCGTCACCCTGCACGCCGGCGACGACCGCTACGCCGAGACCAAGACCCCGCCGGCCACCGTGGTCAGCGACGACCAGGGCCGCTTCGCGATCAAGGTCGAGCGCTCGGGCATCTACCAGATCCAGGCTCGCTACCGCGTCGCGCCAAGCTCCGCCGATCCGGTCGGCCACTCCTACACCTACGCCCTCACCTTCGAATCCCTGCGCTAAGGACCTGCCCGATGAAGACCAAGATCACCCTCCTCGCCGCCGCCATGTTCTGCATCGCCGCGCCCGCCTTCGCCGCCTCGCACGCCCGCGACACCTTCATCAAGGAGCAGGATCTCAACGGCGACGGCTCGGTCAGCAAGGAAGAGTTCAAGACCGGCCGCGCGAAGCAGTTCGCCGGTATCGACACCGACACGTCCGGCGCCCTGTCGCATGACGAATATGTCGGCGAGTTCACCGCCCGGCTGACCCAGCGCCTGGCCGCCTCGACCCAGACGGCCGAGAAAAAGGAAGAGGAGCGCGTCCGTCAGTTGCGCCAGGCCGAGGTTCGATTCGGTGTGCTCGACACCGACAAGAGCGGCGGGATCACCTTGGCCGAGTTCGAATATTCGGGCTGGCGGATGTTCGTGACCCACGACAGCAACAAGGACGGCGCGGTCTCGGCCGCAGACCCCGTGACCGAAGAGCAGACCTGACGTTCGGTCCCGATCATCTGGTGAGGCGCGGAGGGCAGGGACCCTCTCGCCTCCTGGGCGCTAAAGTTCGCACCGTGCGATGGGTGCTGACGATCAATCCCTCATCAAGTCTGACAAGAGCAGGCTGACTTTCCGTTCTCGGCTCGCCAAGTTCGTTTTGGGATTTTAGGATAGGCCGTCGCCTCCAAGGGGTTTTGAACTTGTCCAAGCGTTCTATTCGTTACGCCGTCGCCGGCGTTGTCGCGGCGGCGCTCGCCGTGTCGCTGACCACCGTCGCCCAGGCTGACGCCATCAAGCAGACCAAGGCACCCTTCGACGACAAGTTTCGCCAGCTGGAAGGCGAGGACTGGCCCACCCCGACCGACTACCGCAACGCCTCAGGCGCGCCGGGCTATCGCTACTGGCAACAGAAGGTCGACTATGACGTCGCGGTTCGCCTGGACGAAGACTCCAAGCTGCTGACCGGCAAGGCGACCATCAGCTATCGCAACAACTCGCCCGACAGCCTGCCCTATCTGTGGCTGCTGCTGGACCAGGACTACAAGCGCGACTCGATCAGCAAGCTGACCGAAACCGTCTCGGGCGACAGCATCAGCCTGGGCCAGGTGCGCCGCATCCAGCGCTTCAAGGAATGGGAGGGCGGCTTCACCATCAAGTCGGTGAAGGACGCCCAGGGCCGTGCGCTGAAGTTCAAGGTCGTCGACACGCTGCTGCGCGTCGATCTGCCGGCCGCCGTGCGCGCCAATGGCGGCGAGACCAGTTTCACGATCGAATGGTCCCTGCCGATGGCCGAGAACAAGGTCGTCGGCGGCCGCAGCGGCTATGAGTGCTTCACCGGCAAGGGCGAGGACGGCAACTGCATCTATGAGGGTGCCCAGTGGTTCCCCCGTCTGGCCGTCTATTCCGACTATGAAGGCTGGCACAACAAGGCCTTCCTCGGGGCCGGCGAATTCACGCTGGAGTTCGGCGACTATCGGGTCGCCCTGACCGTGCCGTCCGACCACGTGGTCTCGTC
Source organism: Caulobacter sp. AVps18 (assembly GCF_058681425.1). Taxonomy (NCBI): domain Bacteria; kingdom Pseudomonadati; phylum Pseudomonadota; class Alphaproteobacteria; order Caulobacterales; family Caulobacteraceae; genus Caulobacter; species Caulobacter sp. AVps18. Next base: position 620,424 of record NZ_CM178737.1, on the reverse strand, counting down.
CACCGGCGTGCTGCAGAACCCCGCCGCCGTCCTGAGCGCCGCCCAGCGCGAGCGTCTGGCCAGGGCCCGCACCGCCAGCGAGCCGGTCTATGTGGTGACGCCCGAAGAGGCCCTGGCCGCCGAAAAGGCTAAGGCCACCACCGAAAAGACCTGGATCTTCCAGGCCAGCAATGTGCGCGATTTTGGCTGGGCCAGCTCGCGCAAGTTCGTTTGGGACGCCCTGGGCGTGAAGCAGGACGACCCCCGGGCCGAGCATCCGGTCGTCATGGCGATGTCGTTCTTCCCCAAGGAAGCCCGCCCGCTGTGGGACGCCTATTCGACCAAGTCGATCGCCCACACGCTGAAGGTCTATTCGGACTTCACCTTCGCCTATCCCTATCCGGTGGCCCAGTCGGTCAACGGCCCGGTCGGCGGGATGGAATATCCGATGATCAGCTTCAACGGCCCGCGGCCGGTGAAGGACAAGAAGACCGGCGCCCTGACCTATACCGAGCGCGCCAAGTACGGCCTGATCGGCGTGGTCATCCACGAGGTCGGCCACAACTATTTCCCGATGATCGTCAATTCCGACGAGCGCCAGTGGACCTGGATGGACGAGGGCCTCAACAGCTTCCTCGAATTCCAGGCCGAGATGCAGTGGGACGAAAAGTTCCCCTCGCGTCGCGGCGAGCCCAAGGACATCGTCGAGTACATGGTCAGCCAGGACCAGGTGCCGCTGATGACCCAGTCCGACTCGGTGATCCAGTTTGGCCCCAACGGCTATTCCAAGCCGGCCACCGCCCTGGTGATCCTGCGCGAGACGATCATGGGCCGCGAGCTGTTCGACCAGGCCTTCAAGGAATATTCCAACCGCTGGCGCTTCAAGCACCCCACGCCCTACGACTTCTTCCGCACCATGGAGGAGTCATCGGGCGTCGATCTGGACTGGTTCTGGCGCGGCTGGTTCTACTCGACCGACCATGTCGACATCGCGCTGGACAAGGTGGTCAAGGCACGGATCGACAGCGGTGATCCCGATGTTGAAGCCGCCGTCCGCAAGGCCGCCAACGACGTCGAACCGGAATCCCGCACCGCCGCCAACAACAGTGGCACCACGGTCATCGAGCGCGACCCCAAGGTTCGCGACTTCTACAACGCCAATGACGAGTTCGCGGTCTTCGACAGCGCGCGCAAGAAGGCCAAGACCGCCCGCGAGGACCTGACGCCCGAAGAGCAGGCGGCCCAGGACCTGAAGGACAACCTCTATCGCTTCACCTTCCGCAACATCGGCGGGCTGGTGATGCCGGTGATCGTCAAGATGGACTTCACCGACGGCTCCAGCGAGACGGTGCGCATCCCGGCCGAGATCTGGCGCAAGAACTCAAAGCAGGTCACCTGGCAGTATGTCTCGACCAAGGACCTGAAGGGCGCCCAGATCGACCCCCTGTGGGAAACCGCCGACGCTGATCGCGGCAACAACATCTATGAGGGCACCATCACGCCCACGACCCTGAAGATCCAGAAGCCGACGGAAGCGACCAACCGCATGAAGGACGCCAATCTCAAGGTCGAGCCGGGCGGCCTGGGAACCTTGCCGTCCGAAGAGCCCAAGAAGGACGAGGGCGCCAAATGATCACGCGGGCCGCCGTCATCATCGCGGCGCTGGGCCTCATGCTGGCCCCGCTGCCGGCCGCCGCGCATCGCGGCCATGCCGTGCTCAGCGTCGTGGAGATCGACGCCCAAACCGGCGGGGTCAGGGTCAGCCATCGGATCGCGACCCACGACGTCGAACCGGCCCTGGTCCAGATCGCCCCCGACGCCCAGGCCAGCCTCGACGACCCCGACGCCGTCGAAGCCCTGAAGGCCTACATGCAGCAGACCTTCTCGCTGAAGCTCAACGACGTCCCCGTCGATCTGACCCTGCGAGACCTGACGCTGGGCGAGCACGAGGTGCGCTTCGCCTATGTCGGCCAGGCGCCGCAGGCAGACACCCGCGCCGCCATTGAGGTGCGGGCGGCGATGTTCGCCGATATCCATCGCGACGAGGTCAACCAGGTCAATATTCGCCGCCTGGGCGTCACCCGAACCCTGGTGTTCAGCGGCGCCGACGCCGGCACCCCCCAGACCCTGGCCCCCATCGCGCCTTAGGGCCGGGTCGGACTCGACGATCAGCTCCGCGCTCCCCGCGAAAGCGGGGATCCAGGCCGGGTGTCGCGTGTAGGCTCTGCTGGCTCAGCTTGGGCCCCGCTTCCAGATCAGCCGCGACTTGGCCCGCTTCACCCTGACCGACGCGCAGACGGCGACCTCGAGCGCCTGCTGGCCGTGATCAGGCGCGCGACGCACATGCTGAACCGGAAGGGCGATGTGCAGGATCTTTGGGCGGATTGGAGGGGGGCTGGGGGGATTGGCCGGCCGCTCAATTTTTTTTGCCACCGCGCCAACAAAAATGGGTAATGCTGACTAGCCGAGTGTCCTTGCAAGGGCTTGTGGAGGGGGCCATTTGTGAGCCAATGAACCACAGAATTCAGGTATGCTTCCTCTGCGTCGTTAGGGGAGATCGGACATGATGAGCGTGAGACGATTCGCTGAGGCGCTGTCCGTGGAGATGGGCGCAAAGCTTGAAAATCAAACTCTCGTGCGCGGATCCCACAACGTGGTTATCCCTACGATTGGCATGATCGTGCCTAAGTGGCTTTTGATTGTCCCTCGCGCATGCACACTGAATTATGCGCAGCAGGACGCCGACGCGCGCCAAGAAGTCAAAGCGATCGTTGATGAACTGTCGGCTGACTTCGCTAGCGCCGACTGTGAGACGGTCGTATTAGAACATGGTCCGTCCGTTGCGGATTCTGCCGTGGGATGCGGCGTGGACCACGCCCACCTTCATGTCCTCTTTCTGCAAAGTAACTTTGCAGAAACTTTGTGGCGAAGGATTGAGGCAGATCTGGAGGCGACCGATATCTCCGTGCCGTTAGATTCTCTTCATATGGAAGTAGATTGTGCGCGACCTTACTATTTGGCGTGGCGCAATGGACAGCGTCTTCTCGAACAACCGGCGAAGGCTGAGATTTCCCAGCGGTTTCGTAAGCTAATCGCGACCGCAGCTGGCGTCGCCGACCAATGGGATTATCGGGCCCATCGATTTGACGACAATGTTCGGCGAACGGTCGCCATGTCGAAGCGTCGGCTTGGGTTGGCGGCTTGAGTGAGGACGATCAGAAAGGTGCCTTGCCGCCGGTCCTTCGGCCGGATGGTCGCGAACCATGGGACTGGGAAACTAAGTACGGGGAAATCTCCAGCCAAATCTGGCAAGAGGCTAAGATTCTAGGTGTCTACCTCGCCATATTTGGCTTCCTGACCCTGCTCGTATTTGCCTTGGTTAGCGACCCAGTATACCCGGCCGGAGCCTCGCCCCAGACGGCAATCCTCTACTTGCGACGACATGATCTATTGGTCTTTTTCGTCGGATCCGTTGGAGCCGTAACGTTCGCGATCAAATGGCTAGTGCACTCGGTCGCGAAGGGCCTTTGGCATCAAGATCGTTTCCTTTGGAGGGTCTTCGTTCCGCTTACCGGCGGCATCTACGCGCTTACCGTGCTGGGCTTGATGCAGACAGGCCTAATGGGCGGGCAGAAGGCTGGCGACGCGGTCGTGGAGGCCCTGACTCGTGATCTAGTTCTCGCATTCCTTGCTGGCTACTTCGCCGATGGAGTCAGCGGCCTGCTGTCGAACATTGCCAACGCCATATTCGGGCAGGTGGAAAAGAAGTAGTATGGCCGAGTTCGGGGCGTCAGACCTTATCTTTTGTCCCACTGACCATGCGATCTTATCGACACGTATCGAGCAGTACGCGCCTCGGCTTGGCACCAAGGGCGCATTTCTAGCCGGTCTGCCGCCGGCGTGGACTCCTGAATACATCATCCTGACAGTCGAGTGGGTCGAGCAGCTTGCGAATGGCGATGATCCGGCGCTGGAATTGCCGGAGTCCCTTGTCGGCCGCCCCCTAATACTACGCTCAAGCATTGTCGGCGAAACGATCTGGGAGAGGGGTACCTATCTGTCCGTCCCTTTCGAAGGGGCTCTTCGTTCCGAGGAGATCGCCGCCACAGTCTTGCGAATTCGTGCGGATGCCCTGCACAAGCGCGCGGGAGTGAAGGTGGCGGTGATCGTTCAGCGGTTCCTGACGCAATGTGAAAAGGGCACGTTGGGCAATCTCAACAGCCTATCCAAAACGAGGGAGCAGTGGTCCCGATTCTCGGAGATTGCCGGGCGACGAACAGCTCCTGAACGCTTCAATTCTCAGAGGGACGCGCCGGCAGACACCCGTGTCCAGTTGCGTATTCTGCCTGGATTGCACATTGACCGGACTTTCGGATCGGCGGTTCGGTGGCTGATTGACCATCTTGGCGTTGCGCTGGGTCGAGACAGGATGTTGCTCGAATGGGCTACGGCCGAGGGCAAGGTCTTCCTGCTGCAATGCGACCTCGATCAGGATAACGCGGTCGGCGTAAATCCTATGGACCAGCTCATCACCTCACGCTTGTCCCCCCAAAAGGGCGTCGCGACCTACTTCAGGGCTCCGGACAGGCGCGACATCGATGCCTGGGACAAACTGAAAGTCATTGATGAACTATCGACTGAGTTCGCCCCGCTACCTCAGGCGCTCTACGTGTTTACATACGAGGACGCGGCTACAGCACTCGCTAACGTAACGGCGACCGCTGCGCTTTCCGGCGAGTACGCCGCCCTGTTCGGCGACATGGGAATTATCCGGGTGAGTAGGCGGACAGGGGCGACATCGACTACCAATTTGCCCTGCAACAGCAAGTGCATGGCATCGGAAGCTGCCCTCGCCTGGATAAGAGAGGCATTGGCCGAAGTGGCGGACAAGCCAGAAGAGCTGTCTCAGAGGGCGTTCATTCTCCACAAGTTCATCGGTGCTCGGTCCGGTGCGTGGGCGCTTTATGACCCTGAGTCGCCCTATATTCAAGTTCATGCCAACTGGGGGCTTCCGGACTCATTACAATACTATCCGTACGACGCGTGGGATGTACATACTATAACGGAAGAGGTGAATGCCTATCCAAGCTACAAGTCTCATTTCCTCTGGCCTCAAGCCGACGGTCAATGGGCGTTCAAAGAAATCCGGAATTCGATTGCTCGGCACCAATGCTTGAGATCACATGAAGTAATTGATATCGCGCGTCGTACAAATGCCATCGGAATTAAGCTAGCGCGGCGCGTGGCCGTAATGTGGTTCGCCGGTGTTGAGTCCGAAAGCGGTGTTCCATTCTCGCTTCCGTGGTACCGAACATTCGAATACTCTGAACCTGATCTCGATACTGCACTCGAAAAGGACCACGTCATCATTGACGTGAGGGAACCGAAGGATCTGGAAGAGGTTCGCCGCGCTTTCGTCCAACACGCTCCCGGTCTGCAGGTGGGTATGGATATACAGCCGAGCGAGCACCTGATCCGGGAACCCAGCTTTCTCGAAAAGATTATTGAGATGGCTCAGGCGGTCGACGCGTCGGTGATCTATTCGGGATCACCGTTGTCGCACCCATTTTTCCAGTTGAAGGGGCGGGTGCGCGTCTACCTTCGCGTCCAACGTAAGTCTTTCCGTACCCGAAGCCGCATCAAATACCATAAGCTTGTGCGCGATCGGATTCCCGAACGGGTCAGCGCCAAGCATGAGCGTGTAGTATACGCCAATCTCGGTAGCCGAGAAATTCTCCAGTTACTGACTGGAAAGCTCATTGAAGAAGCGCAGGAACTGATCTCTGCTGAAGGTTCCGAGGCTACGGCCGAAGAACTAGCTGACGTATATGAGGTCTTGCGTGGAATGATGCACCAAGCTGGCGTCGAAGAGCAGCGTGTCGTCGAGATCGCGAACATAAAGCGCGAGCGTGTTGGGGGATTCGATAAGGGTATTTTCTTGCTCGAAACCAGTCTCCCCAAGCCTGGCGAGTCCGTGGTGGACGTTCGTGACGTTAGTTTCGACGATCTAGTGCGAGAGGAGTATGCGAAGGAGCGCGTGCGGATCCCGTTTGCGCTCCTTGGTAGGCTCAATATCGCCGGAGATCGCGTTTTCAAGATTCCCGGCACCGATAAAGCAGTTCGCTTTAGTGGCGGACGCGACGGTTTCGAGATTTCGCTGGAACAGCAGGAACACCAGCTTGAGATCGTTTTCGACGACGAGGACGATCAAGAAGAATAGTGGGCGATTTGGCAGATCCTGTTGGCTGCCATCGCCCCCCAATCCCCGTCCCCTCTCGGGCACAGCCACCCCGCCGTCCCAGCAAATTCAACGCCCTAACTCCCGCCCTCAGCGTCACGATCGAAAATCGACGCACACCCCCCAAAACCGCCCCCATACTGCTCCTCGCTCCATCACGGGGGAGGGCGTCGGCCGGCGACCGGATGCGTGGTGGGGGCGGTTGAGCGGGGAGCGTCCCGCCGGCTGTCGGTTCAGGCCCCCGGGGCCTGGTTGCGAGGCGAGGTCTGTCCCTCCAGGGAAGGCGAGCGCCTTGTGCCGGGGAAGGGAACAGCCTGGGTCGGCAGGCCACGGGGCGCCCCAGGCGCGGGCTGAAATCGCTCGCGCGGTCCGGGAGGGTCGCTGCCCTTCCGCCCGCCCTCTCTCCGCTTTTTGGGGCCTCTGATCGGAAGCGGGTTAAAACCCCGCGCCCCGAAGGCTTTCGTCCACCAGCCGCGCGGAGCGCTCCGGCTCAGGCCGAAACGGTACTCCTAAAACACACCTCCGGGCCTGGCCCGGACGCTCCGCCGCCTCCCCGATCCTCGCAGCCTTTGGCGCGAGGGGGCGAACGCATGCCTGTTCAGGACGTCTGGATCGGCAGGGCCGTCGTGAACTTGATCTGCTCCATCGCAAAGCTGGACGACACGTCGGTGAGCGGGGCGGTGGCGATCAGGCGTTTGTAGAAGCGGTCATAGGCGGCGATGTCGCGGACCACGACTTTCAGCAGGTAATCGACCTCGCCGCTCATGCGGTAGAACTCGACCACCTCGGGCAGGGCGCGGGCCCCGGCGGCGAAGGTGTTGAGCCAGGCCTCGTCATGGCGGCCGGTCTTGACCGCCACGAAGACGGTCAGCGACAGGTCCAGGGCGTCGCGGTCCAGCAGGGCGACGCGGGCGGTGATGACGCCGCTGTCCTGCAGCCGCTTGACCCGCTTCCAGCAGGGCGTCTGGCTCAGACCGACCCGCTCGGCCAGTTCGGCGATGGCCACGGTCGCATCCTCCTGCAGGATCGCCAGAAGCCTGCGGTCGATATGATCGAGATCAATCATCTTCGCTTTTGCCCGTTTCGAGAATGAGGTTCTCCATAATCGGAAAAGGGCAGGGCATCCAGTAATGCCATTCCTCGCGACGGCGTCATGCTGACAGGCCTCAACAGACGCTGGGGGCCGCCATGCTGAAATCCTTCACCCACCATCCCGAGACGGTCGGCGAGACCTATGGCCAGCACATGGGCGTGGCCTTCGGCTTTGGCTTCACCCTGATCGGCGCGGGCCTGGCCTGCCTGGTGCACGGCCTGCTGCCGTTTGCCTTCGAGCGGACGGGCAGCGACACCGTCCGGCGACTGCACGAGCGGCTGGGCCGCCGCTGCGCCCTGGCTCAGCCGGCTGCGCCCGCCGAGCCCGTCGCCGGATGAACGCCGCCATCTCCCGGCTGGGCGGGGGGCGGCTGGAGCTCGGCACGCTGTGGCCGGGCCTGCTGGCGGGCCTGGCGATCGCCGCGCTGGCCAAGCCCCTGGCTCAGCTGCTGCATCTGCCTGCGCCCCTGCTGGCCGTCGCGCTGGGCATGGCGGTCGGGGCTCTGGGCCTGGGCGCCCGGCTGTCCGCCGGGCTTGATGTCTGGGCCAAGCCGGGCCTGAGGCTGGGCGTGGCCTTCATGGGGGCCCAGATCACCTGGAGCGAGTTTGCCCTGCTCGGCGGTCCGGCCATCCTGGCCAGCGGCGCCGTCGTGCTGGGCGGGCTGGGCGTCGGCGCGCTGGTCGGCATGGCCGTCGGCCTGCCCCTGGCCGAGGCCCTGATCGCGGCGGCCGCCTGCTCGATCTGCGGTGCCTCGGCGGCGCTCGCCGCCTCCCAGGCCGCGCCGGCCAGCCCCGCCAACCAGCGCACCACGGCCCTGGTGATCATCGGGGTCAATCTGCTCTCCACCCTGGCCATGCTGGCCTATCCGCCCCTGGCCCATGCCCTGGGCCTGACCGCCCATCAGGCCGGCGTGTTTTTTGGCCTGTCGATCCATGACGTCGCCCAGGTGGCGGGGGCCGGGGCCTCGGTGTCGCCCGAAGCGGCGGGGGCGGCGGCCCTGGCCAAGCTGGCCCGGATCGTCTGGCTGGGCCCGGCGGTGCTGCTGATCGGCGTGCTGCTGATGCGCGCCCAGCCCGGTGTCGCCCAACCCGGCACTGCCCGGGCCGGACTGAAGGCCCCGCCGGCCTTCGTGCTGGGCTTTGCTGCCCTGGCCGCCCTGCGCGGCCTTGGCCTGTTGCCACCGGCCCTGGTCTCCGCCCTGGCCGCGACGTCGAGCTTCCTGCTGCTGGCCGGCGTCGGGGCTATCTCGGCCCGGCTTGGCCCTGCGGCCCTGCTGGAGGTCAAGCCCCGGCTGGCGGCGGCGCTGGGTCTCTCGACCCTGGCCGTGGCGGGCCTCGCCTATGGCCTGACGCGGCTGTTCTTCTAGGGCGGATTTCTTCAAGGCGGGCGCTGAAGCCTCCGGAAGAGCCCCGAAAAAATGCGGCCGGCCTGCGGCGTTTTTCCGCCATCGTCCGCTCCCTCTTGGCGCGGCGAGCGTCCCGGCCCATGGTCGCTGACAAAAGTCGGGGGGAAGGGCCTTGAGCTTCTGGACGCTGAGCAAGTCCATCGACGCCATTGCAGCGGGTCATGACGGCCATCCGCTGAAGAAGACCCTGAGCATGCGGTCATGACCATCTTCGACAAGACCCCGCTCAAGGGCCCCTCGGCGATGGTTTTGGCCGCCGCCCTGCTTCTGGCCGCTTGCGGCGGCGGTGGGGGCGGCGGGGGCGGTCCATCGACCGGCGTCACCACCCCGCTTCCGCCTGCCCCGCCACCGCCACCTCCACCTCCACCTCCACCTCCGCAGCCTCCGCCTCCGCCCCCCAGCGTCACCAGCGGCGAATATCTGCGAAACTTCGGCCTGGCGGCCATCCATGCCGAGGTCGCCTATAATCTGGGGGCGACGGGGTCCGGCATCACCGTGGCGGTGATCGACACGGGGATCGACACCACCCAGCCCGACCTGGCCGGGGCGATCTCGAGCGCCTCGACCGACATCCTGACCAGCCGGTCAACCCCGGCGGGCGTCGATCGCCACGGCACACGGGTGGCCGGCGTGATCGCGGCGCGCTTCAACGGCACGGGCACGATCGGCGTGGCCTACCAGTCGACCATCCTTTCGATCCGGGCCGACGATACGGCGGGCGACGCCACCTCGTGCGACAAGGACTGCAAGTTCCGCTCTTCGGATCTGGCGCGCGGCATCGACTACGCCATCGCCAGAGGGGCGCGGGTCATCAACCTGTCCCTGGGCGGGGAAACGCCGCTGAGCCCCAGCTTCGAGGCGGCCCTCAGCCGCGCCGCAGCGGCCGGACTGGTGATCGCCGCGTCCTCTGGCAATGACGGCGAGGCCGATCCCGGCTGGCCGGCCCGCTACGCCACCGACCCGCGCTACCTGGGCACGGTGATCGCAGTGGGCGCCACGGGCAAGGACGGGCTGATATCCAGCTTTTCCAACAGGGCCGGGGTCACCGCCAACGGCTTCATCACCGCGCCTGGCGAGGACGTGATCACCGACTGCGGGACCGGCAGTTGCTGGCGGGTGTCGGGCACCTCGTTCTCGGCACCGCATGTGGCCGGCGCCCTGGCTCTGCTGATGCAGGCCTTTCCCAACATCTCCGGGCGCGACGCCGTCGACATCCTGCTGCGCACCGCCGCCGACCGGGGCGCGACGGGGACGGACGCGGTCTATGGGCGAGGCGCGCTGGACCTGACGCGGGCCTTTGCGCCGGTGGGGACCAGCAGCCTGCCCCTGGCCGGCGGCGGCGCGGCGCCGGTGGCGTCAGGCGGTCCGGGCACGACCAGCGGGGCGGCGTTTGGCAACGCCCTGGTTCGCTCCGGCGGCCTGCGCACCATCATCCGCGACGACTATCGCCGGCTGTTCACCATTGACCTCGCGGACGCCCTGCCTGCTCGCCGGGGCGGCGGGATGGCGGTGACCAGCGCGCCGATACAGACCTCGACCAGCCTCGTGCTGGCGGCACCGGGCTCGAAGGCGGCGATGGCCTTTCAGGTCGAGGCCCCGGTGTTCGAGGCTCCGCTGGGCCAGCGTCCGGTCGACGCCCTGTTGGCAACGCAGCCCATGCGGTCGGCTCACATGCAGGCCTCGGTTGGCCGGTTCAGCTTTTCCAGCTGGAGGGGCGAGGGCGATGCGCCAGCGCCTGAGGGACCTGGTGGGCGCGACGCCTTCCAGATCGTGGCCAGGCCAGACCGCACAGCCCAGGCGGCCGTCAGGCTGGGACGGCTCACCCTGGGGGCCGAGCAGGGTGCCGCCACGGTGCGCGCGCCGCTGCAACTGACCGAACTGACCGCCTCCAGCTACGCCTCGGCCACTGCCACGCTCAGGCTGGGCCGCGCCATGCTCAGCGGTACGGCCGGGACGGTGGACGAGCCGCTGGGCCCGTTGGGCGCCTTCGTGACACCGGGCGCCACTCTGGAGAGCCCGGCCCGCACCCGCTATGGCGCGGCGGCGCTGGATCTGGCGATCTCGCCTCGGCTGGCCCTGCGCGCCGAAGCCGCCCTGGGGCGCAGTCAGGCAGATGGTGCAGTGCTGGGTCTCACCGACGCGGTCAGCAGCAGCTGGCGCCTCGCCGCCAGCCTTGATTGCACCGGCTTCGGTTGGGCCTGCGATCAGGCCAGTGTCGAGCTCGCCCAGCCCCTGCGCATCGAGCGCGGCCGCTTCCAGGCCTATCTGGCCGACGTGCCGCTGGCCTATGATGACCCCGACAGCTTCTCGACGCGCCGGTTCAGCGCCGCGCCGGACGGCCGCGAGATCGACTTACGGATCAGCCTGCAGCGTTCGCTGGGGCAGGGCGGTCAGCTGGTGCTGCGCAGCGGGGTGGCCTTCCAGCCTGGACATCGCGCCGACGCCCTGCCGGAGCTGGGTGCCAGCGCCCTGTGGCGACGCCGCTTCTAACCCCTTCCATTCCTGGCTTCGATAGTTACAGTCCGCGTCAAAACAAGTGTTTGACACCGGAAGGAACGCCATGGCCCTGGACCTCGAAACCCGCGATCAGCTGATCGACATGGTTGCCCGCTTTGTGGCCGGCCGCCTGCGCCCCATCGAAGCCAAGGTGGCCGAGGATGATGCGGTGCCGCAGGACGTCATTGACGAGATGAAAGGGCTTGGCCTGTTTGGTCTGTCGATCCCCGAGGAGTTCGGCGGACTGGGCCTGAACATGGAAGAGGAATGCCTGGTCGGCGTCGAGCTGGGCCGCGCCTCGCCCGCCTTCCGCTCGGTATTCGGCACCAATGTCGGCATCGGAAGTCAGGGGCTGGTGATGTTCGGCACCGACGAACAGAAGGCCAAATGGCTGCCCGGTATCGCGTCTGGCGAGATCATCACCAGCTTCGCCCTGACCGAGCCGGAAGCCGGCTCTGACAGCGGCTCGGTCCAGACCCGCGCCACCCGCGATGGCGACGACTATGTGCTGAACGGTTCCAAGCGCTACATCACCAATGCCGGCAAAGCCTCGCTGTTCACGGTGATGGCGCGGACCAATCCCGATTCCAAGGGCGGCTCGGGCGTCTCGGCCTTCCTGGTGCCCAGCGGCTTGCCGGGTCTCAGCGTCAGCAAGCCCGAGAAGAAGATGGGCCAGCAGGGGGCCCACATCCACGACGTGACCTTCGAGAATGTTCGCGTGCCGGCCTGGAACCGGTTGGGCGAAGAGGGCGAGGGCTTCAAGGTGGCCATGCAGGTGCTGGATCGGGGCCGCCTGCACATCGCCGCCGTCTGCGTGGGGGTGGCCGAGCGGCTGATCAAGGACTGCGTGGCCTATGCCGGCGAGCGCAAGCAGTTTGGCCAGGCGATCTCGAACTTCCAGCTGGTGCAGGGCATGCTGGCCGACAGCAAGACCGAGGCCCTGGCCGCCAGGGCGCTGGTGATGGAGACCGCCCGCAAGCGCGACGCCGGGCAGGGCGTCACCCTGGAGGCTGCGGCGTCCAAGCTGTTCGCGTCCGAGATGGTCGGCCGGGTGGCCGATAGGGCGGTGCAGATCTTCGGCGGCGCGGGCTATGTCGCCGACTACGGGATCGAACGCCTGTACCGCGACGTCCGTATTTTCCGAATCTACGAGGGCACCAGCCAGATCCAGCAGGTGGTTATTGCCCGAGAGACCATGAAGCAGGGCGGCTAAGGGCGTTTTGCCAGTATTCTGGCAAGTCCAGATCGGCTTTTGTCTGAAACCACCAATCGGCGAGTGCGTCGTCCTGTCGCACTGGATGCTTGAGTACTTAATCGTGTGTTAAGTATGAAGGCAGAGCTTTGGTCCCGTCAAATCAGTCGGGAACACGCCATCATGAGCCAGGATCACGCTGCCAGTGAAAGAACCGCGTTCATGGGTTTGGACGATCGGGCCAAGGCCGCCTTGCGCGATCTTCGCCCGATCATCCGCAAGGAGATCGGCCCCGCGCTGAAGGCCTTCTACGACAAGGTCAAGGCCACGCCCGAGACCCGCAAGTTCTTCAATGATGAGCGGCACATGGACGCCGCCGGGAGCCGCCAGGCAGCGCACTGGGACGTTATTGCCCAAGGCGATTTCAGCAGGACCTATGTCGACGCCGTACGCACTATAGGTCAGGTCCATGCCCGTATCGGGCTGGAGCCGCGCTGGTATATCGGCGGCTATGCTATCGTCTCGGATCATCTGATCCGCGCGACCATCGACTCGATGTGGCCCCGGAGCATGATGTCCAAGGGCGATTCCGGCAAGGCGGGTGAAGCCGTCAGCGCCCTGATGAAGGCGGTCATGCTGGACATGGACTTCGCCATCTCGATCTATCTTGAAACCATCCAGGCCGAGCGCGAGCGCCTGGAACAGGTGCGCATCGCCAACGAAACGGCCCAGAATGCGGTGGTCGCCGCGCTGGGGGACGCCCTGGATCGCCTGGCCCAGGGCGACCTGGTGGGCCGATTGGCCGCCGACGTTACCCCCGAGTTCCAGAAGCTGAAGGACGACTTCAACAATGCGGTCGGCATTCTGGAGCAGACCATGTCACGCATCACCGGTGTGACCGATGGCATCCGCTCTGGCTCCGATGAAATTGGCGTCGCGGCTGATGATCTGTCGCGCCGAACCGAGCAACAGGCGGCCAGTCTGGAGCAGACCGCCGCCGCCCTCGACGAGATCACCTCAACGGTGCGACGTTCCGCCGCAGACGCCCAGCAGGCTTCCGAGGTGGTTGCCGGCGCAAAGTCCGAGGCTGAACGGTCCGGCGTGGTCGTCAACCAGGCCGTCGCGGCCATGGGTGAGATCGAAACCTCGTCGCGCGAGATCGGCAACATCATCGGGGTGATCGACGAGATCGCCTTCCAGACCAACCTTCTGGCCCTGAACGCCGGGGTTGAAGCGGCCCGCGCCGGCGAAGCCGGTCGGGGTTTCGCGGTCGTCGCCCAGGAAGTGCGGGCCCTGGCCCAGCGCTCGGCGGAGGCGGCCAAGGAGATCAAGACGTTGATCAGCGCCTCGACCCGCCAGGTCGAGGCCGGGGTCGGACTGGTCGGCCAGACCGGCGCGGCCCTGCGCGGCATCGTCGCCAAGGTCGCCGAGATTGATGGTCTGATCGTGCAAATCTCGGCCTCGGCCCAGGAACAGGCCACGGGACTCAATGAGGTCAATACAGCCGTCAATCAGATGGACCAGGTCACCCAGCAGAACGCTGCGATGGTTGAGCAGACGACGGCGGCGACCCATTCCCTGAAGGGGCAGACCGCCGAGCTGGTAGGGCTCATTTCAGCCTTCCGCGTCAGCGGATCACGCGCAGCGCCCAAGCCGGCGCCGATGTCAGCCCCGGCTCGCGCGTCGGCCCCCGCAGCCAGCCGCCCGGGAGGCACGGCCCGTCCCGGCTCACGTAGCGGCGCGGCGACCGCAGTGCGTCAGGACTGGGAGGAATTCTGAGGCGAGTGCGACGCCAGACGGCGTCGCTGCATGCGGGTTTACACGCATAGCAAAACGCCCCCGCAGGCCAGGCGCGAAGCGGTCGGTGAGACGCGCTTTCGTCCTGGTCCGCGGAGGTGTGTTCGCACCCCCGAAAGCAGAGTGTCAGGCTTACGCGCCGCCCGGGAAGCGGAACGGAACCTTCACGGTGCCGGTCTTGGCGCCCATCGGCAGCTTTTCAGCAATGCACATGGCAGCCTTGTCGAAACCCTTGCCGGCCGCGCTGTTGTCGACAACCTTGCACTCAGAAAGCTTGCCGGCGTCAGCGGTGCATTCCAGCATCACCTGCGCTGCGTCGCGCGTATTGGCGTATTGCTGCAAGCAACGGCTCATTTGGTCTTCGAAGCCGCCGGCTGCCGAGGCGGCTTGGGCGATGAAAAAGCTGCCAGCGATTCCCGCGGCAAAAGCGATCGGATATTTCATCCCGCTGCTCCTAGTAATGAATTCTCGCCCTGTGGACGATGCGCCAACCGGACGCAGAACCGTTTTCACAGATGTGAGTTAAAATATTCTAATTGCCTCGCGGATACTGAAAATTTACTTTACACTAACCTTACGAACGTCTTAACGGCGCCGGCTAGCCTTCAGAGCAGTTTCTCGCCGAGGGCTGCGACCAATCGTCCCTTTGGACAGCGCCTGACCTACCCAAATCCAGTTTCTCTTAACCAAGGTCAGAGTCTGTTAGGACTCTATCGTGATGATCACTCCTGCTTGTTGGCGATCCGTGGGCACGGACCGCTGGTTGGAGGGGACCAGAGTATGAAGCGGTTTCGACTCGTCGATCTGCCACTGATTATCAAGATCGGCTTCGCGCCGGCTTTCGCACTTCTGATGCTGGCCCTGATGGCCGGCGGTGCAGTCGTCGTGCAGAAGAGCCAGTCTGACGCCCTGCGTCAGGTCGTCGAACAGGACATGAAGATCAACAGTGACATCCAGTCGCTGTCGCTTCGCATTACCGATGCGCACGGTAAGCTGTATCAGATCCTGGCCTCGAAGGCCGATCCGATGGCCCCCGCCGCCGGTCCCCGCATCACCGAGCTGATCGCTGACTTCGACACCCTGGGCAAGGACATGAAGGCCCTTGAGGCGCGCTTGCCCGCCTCGGAGCGTCCCAAGATCGCCGCCCTGGTCAAGGCCCTGGCCGAGTGCCGCAGCGCCGTCGACACGGTGAGCGGCATGGTCGATGTCGATACGGGCATGGCCATGAGCTTTGCAGGCAGCTTCGAAGACCAGTACGTCAAGATGGCTGTGCAGCTACAGAAGGTGGTCGATGACGCCGCCGCTCGCGCAATTGTCACCGCCGACCAGCACAAGGCGGAGGCTGCGGCCGCAACGAGCCTCACCATCATCCTGTCGCTTGTCACCCTGGGCGCCGTGGGCGCGCTGGCGTTCCTGACCGTGATGAATGTCCGCAAGTCGATCGCGGATATCGCCGGCGCAACCGAGCGTCTGTCCAACGGCGACAACAACATTGACCTCGAGAAGATGCACCGCTTGGACGAGCTGGGCGCGATCGTCCGCTCGCTGAGGGTCTTCCGCGACAACCAGCTGAATCTTGAGCAGATGCGCGCAGAGCAGGAAAAGTCGGCCGCCATGACTGCCGACGAGCGCCGCTCCAAGGAGGCCGCCGCCGCCGCCATCGCCCGGGAATCGGCCCTGGTGGTCAGCAGCCTGGCCGAAGGCCTGGAAAAGCTGGCCTCGGGCGACCTGACCTTCCGCGTCAACGCCGACTTCCCCGGCGATTACCGCAAGCTGAAGGACGACTTCAACGGCGCCATGGCTTCGCTGCAGGAGACGATGAAGGTGATCGCCGCCTCGACCAGCGGCCTGTCGACCGGCGCTGACGAAATCGCCCATGCCTCCGACGATCTGTCGCGCCGCACCGAGCAGCAGGCCGCCAGCCTGGAAGAGACCGCCGCCGCACTGGACGAGCTGACCGCCACGGTGCGCCGCACCGCCGCAGGCGCCCGCCAGGCCTCAGACGTTGTCTCGACCACACGTGGCGAAGCGACGCATTCCGGCCAGGTTGTGCATCAGGCAGTGTCGGCCATGGGCCAGATCGAGAGCTCGTCCAAGCAGATCAGCCAGATCATCGGCGTGATCGACGAGATTGCATTCCAGACCAACCTTTTGGCCCTGAACGCAGGCGTCGAAGCCGCCCGTGCGGGTGAAGCCGGCCGCGGCTTCGCGGTCGTCGCCCAGGAAGTCCGGGCGCTCGCCCAACGTTCGGCTGAGGCGGCCAAGGAGATCAAGACCCTGATCTCGTCCTCGACCCAACAGGTCAGCCAGGGTGTCAGCCTGGTGGGCCAGACCGGCGAAGCGTTGCAACGCATCGTCGTCAAGGTGGGCGAGATCGACGCTCTGGTGACCGAGATCGCGGCCTCCGCCGCCGAGCAGGCCACGGGGCTCAATGAAGTGAACACTGCCGTCAACCAGATGGACCAGGTCACCCAGCAGAACGCCGCCATGGTCGAGCAATCGACCGCAGCGACGCACTCCCTGAAGGGCGAGACGGGCGAGCTGGTGCGGCTGATGGCCCGGTTCCGGGTCACCGATGGCCAGTCGGGCTATAGCCGTCCGGCCGCCGCCGATCCTGCCCAGCACGCTCCGGCCCGCAACCCGGTTGCCGAACAGCGGGCCAGGCTAGGCGCTTTCGCCAGGCCGTCGCGCGGTAGCGCGGCGACCGCCGCCGCTCCGGCGTCCGATTCCTGGGAGGAATTCTGATGGCTGCCCTGATGCTGCCTGAAACACTGGACCTCAAGGCCGCAGGGCCGCTCAAGACCGCCTTCCTGTCGCATCGCGGCGGACCGGTCGAGGTTGACGCCGGTCAGGTCCGCCGCCTCGGCGGCCTGTGCCTCCAGATTCTGCTCGCGGCCCGCAAGGCCTGGGCGGACGACGGTAAAGCCTTTTCGATCAACGGGCCTTCCGAGGCCTTCCTGGAAACAACCCGTCTGTTCGGCGCCGATGGGGCGCTTCTCTCGACGGACATTAATGGAGTCAAATCGTGACGCGCACGATCCTCACGGTCGACGATTCTCGCACCATGAGGGACATGCTTCGCATGGCTCTCTCCGGCGCCGGTTTCAACGTGGTCGAGGCTGTCGACGGCGAGCATGGGCTTGAGGTTCTCTCGGCTCATCGCCCCGATGTCATCATCACCGACATCAATATGCCCAAGCTGGACGGCTTTGGCTTCATCGAGGCGGTTCGGGTCGACGACGACTATCGGGCCATCCCGATCCTGGTCCTGACCACGGAAAGCGACCCGACCAAGAAGCAGCGGGCGCGTGAAGCCGGTGCGACGGGCTGGATCGTGAAGCCCTTCAATCCCGAGAAGCTGGTCGAGGCCATCCGCCGCGTCGCGGCCTGATACCCCGAACAACAGACGACGTCTTGAACTCTAAGGAACTGCGGGAATGGACGAGCTAGAGGCCATCAAGGTCACCTTCTTTCAGGAATGCGAGGAACTGCTCGCCGACCTCGAAGGCGGGCTCCTGGCCATGCAGGAGGGCGTCGGCGACATTGAGACTGTCAATGCCGTCTTCCGGGCCGTGCATTCGATCAAGGGCGGCGCGGGTGCCTTCGGCCTGGAGCCGCTGGTCCGTTTCGCCCACGTCTTCGAAACCCTGCTGGACGCGGTGCGCTCCAACGAGGTCCCCAACACTGTCGACCTGGCCGCAGTCATGCTGCGCGCTTCCGACGTGCTGGCCGACCATGTGAGCGCCGCTCGTGGCCTGGGTGACGTCGACATGGCCGCCTCGGCCGCCATGGCCGCCGAGCTGAAGGCCTGGACTGATCCGTCGGCAGCGCCGCCGCCGGTTGCAGAAGTGTCCGAGGCCGCGCCAGCCCCGGCGGTGGTCGCCGCCGATCCGGACGCCCTGGACGACGACGACCTGGGCTTCGACTTCCAGCCGATGACGATCTCGATCGACGCGCAGGCCGCCGACGCCGAGTTGATCCCCGACAACGTCTGGACGGTATCGATCCGCCCCAAGTCGGACCTCTACCGCAAGGCCAACGAGACCGCGCTTCTCCTGCGCGAACTGAGCCGCCTTGGCCCCATCGTCGCCACCATGGATGACAGCGCCCTGCCGACGCTGGAATTCCTCGACGCCGAGGCCGCCTATGTCACCTGGAGCGTCCGCGTCGAGACTGACGAGGGCGAAGAGGCCATCCGCGAGGTCTTTGAATTCGTCGACGGCGACTGCGAGCTGGACATCGTTCGTGGCGAGGCGCCTGTCGAGGCCGCCCTCGCGAACCTGCTCAGCGCTATCGATCCTCCGGCCGTCGAGGCCGCTCCCGAACCGGCGCCCGAACCCATCGCCGTTGCGCCGGCTCCCGTCGTTGAGGTTCCGGCCCCGGTGGCCGCCCCCGTCGCCGCTGCACCGACGCCGGCCGCCGCCGCGCCCGCCAAGGTCACCCAGGCCGATGTTCCCGGACCCGGTCAGTCGGTCATCCGCGTCGATCCCGAGCGTATCGATCGCCTGATCGATCTGGTCGGCGAGCTGGTCATCAACCAGGCCATGCTGGCGCAGCGCGTCGGCGAATACGGCATTGCCCCGTCCTCGAACCTGGCCATGGGTCTGGATGAGCTGGAACAGCTCACCCGCGAGATCCAGGACAGTGTCATGGCCATCCGCGCCCAGCCGGTGAAGTCGGTGTTCCAGCGCATGCCGCGCCTGGTTCGCGAAGTCGCCAACATGACGGGCAAGCAGGCCCGTCTGGTGATGGACGGCGAAAACACCGAGGTCGACAAGACGGTCATCGAACGTCTGTCCGATCCGATCACCCACATGCTGCGCAACGCCATTGACCACGGGCTGGAAAGCCCTGACGAGCGTCGCGCCGCCGGCAAAAACCCCGAAGGCGTCGTGCGTCTGGCCGCCCTGCACCGCAGTGGCCGGATCGTCATCGAGGTCCAGGACGACGGCAAGGGCATCAATCGCGAGCGCGTGCTGTCGATCGCCGTCAAGAAGGGCCTGATCGCTCCCGACCTGCAGCTGACCGACGAAGAGATCGACAACCTGATCTTCCTGCCGGGCTTCTCGACGGCCGACAAGATTTCGGACGTCTCGGGCCGCGGCGTCGGCATGGACGTGGTCAAGCGTTCGGTCCAGGCTCTGGGCGGTCGCATCTCGATCACCTCGCGTCCGGGCCTGGGCTCGACCTTCACGCTGAGCCTGCCCCTGACCCTGGCCGTTCTGGACGGCATGGTGGTCGATGTGGCCGGCGAAACCCTGGTCGTGCCGCTGGCCGCTATTGTCGAAAGCCTGCGTCCCAAGCCTGAAGAAGTGCGCCCCCTGGGCCCTGTCGGCTCGGTCCTGGCCGTGCGCGACAGCTTTGTGCCGCTGATCGATGTCGGCCTGGCGCTCGGCTACCGCACCACCTCGCCGTCGCCGACCGAAGGTGTCGTGCTGCTGGTCGAGGGCGAGGACGGCTCTCGCGCCGCCCTGGTGGCCGACGCCATCCACGGTCAGCGCCAGGTGGTCATCAAGTCGCTGGAGCAGAACTATCAGCAGGTCGAGGGCGTTGCCGCCGCGACCATCCTGGGCGACGGCCGCGTGGCCCTCATCCTGGACGTCGATGCGGTGATCAACCTTCGCCGGCGTGAGTCGCCGCGTCCTGTCGAACCCACCCTGATCGCGGCGGAGTAAGTCATGAACGACCTCACCGCCCCCGTCAGCACTGAACGCCGGGAACTGATCTCGTTCCGGGTCGGCGATCAGGAGTATTGCGTAAACATCATGGCGGTTCGCGAGATCCGGGGCTGGAGCCCCGCGACCTCGTTGCCCCAGTCGCCGGGCTATATGCGCGGCGTCATCAACCTGCGCGGCGCCGTGCTGCCGATCATGGACCTGGCCGCCCGGCTGGGCATGCCGATGGTCGAGCCGACGGTGCGTAGCGTCTTTATCGTCGTCCAGGCCGGCGACCGCATGGTCGGCCTGCTTGTCGATGCGGTGTCCGACATCCTGTCCATCACCGACGACCTGGTTCAACCCACGCCCGACGTCGCCTGTGACTCCGTTCGCAGCTTCGTCCGCGGCATCATTTCGATCGAAGGCCGCATGATCAGCGAGATCTCGCTCGACCGCATCCTACCTGACCGCGAGGCTCTGGCCGCCTGATGACCCACGCCTCAACATCCGAACGCCAGGCCATCGTCGATGGCGAGTTCGCGTTCACCAACCAGGACTTCAAGAAGATCGCGGCCCTGCTCTACAATCAGGCCGGCATCAGCCTGCCCGACAGCAAGGCGACCCTGGTCTATTCGCGCCTGGCCAAGCGTCTGCGTACGCTGGGCATGAAGACCTTCACCGAGTATTGCGCCTTCGTCGCCCTGGAAAGCAGCGTCGACGAGCAGCAGGAAATGCTGCGGGCCCTGACGACGAACGTCACCCGCTTCTTCCGCGAGCCGCATCACTTCGACGACCTGCGCGCCAACATCCTGGAGCCCATGGCCGACAAGGTCAGGGCCGGCGGCCGTCTGCGCCTGTGGTCGGCGGCCAGTTCGTCGGGCCAGGAGCCCTATTCGATGGCCTTTACGGTGCTGTCAGTATGGCCCAACGCCGCTGACCTGGATATCCGGATCCTGGGCACTGACATCGACACCAACGTGCTCGCGACCGGTCGCGCCGCCGTCTATGACGAGAGCCTGCTGGAAGGTATCCCGCCGGCCGTCCGCAACCAGCATTTCGAGCGCGACCCCAGCGATCGCCGCGCCTTCCGCGTGTCGGAAGCCGCGCGCAGCATGGTGGCCTTCCGCGAGTTGAACCTGAACGGTCCCAGCTGGCCGATGAAGGGTCCGTTCGACGCCATCTTCTGCCGCAACGTCGTCATCTATTTCGACGAGCCGACCCAGGAGCGCGTCTGGAACCGCTTTGCGCCGCTCGTCGCGCCCGGCGGCCGGCTCTATGTCGGTCACTCAGAACGGGTAGGGACCTCGATCACCGCCTTTGAAAGTGCGGGCCTGACGGCTTATCGCAAGGTGGGAGGTCGCTGATGGCCAAGATTCGCGTTCTGGTCGTTGACGACTCCGCCACCATGCGGGGCCTGATCACCGCCGCCCTTAATCGCGACCCGGGTATCGAGGTCGTCGGCGCGGCCGGCGATCCCTTCGAGGCGCGGGGCATGATCAAGGCCCTCAATCCCGACGTCGTCACCCTCGACATCGAGATGCCGAACATGAACGGCATCGAGTTCCTCGAGAAGATCATGCGCCTGCGGCCGATGCCTGTGGTGATGGTCTCGACCCTGACCCAGGCCGGCGCCGAAATGACGCTGCGGGCTCTGGAACTGGGCGCCATCGACTGCGTGGCCAAACCTGCCGACGCCCTGGGCACCCAGGACGCCCTGGCCGAGATCGTCGTCAAGGTGAAGATCGCGGCGCGCGCCTCGGTCCGCACCAAGGCCGATATGGCACCCGCTTCAGCGCGCAAGGCTGGCTACATGCCGTCGGGCGACGTGATCGCGATCGGTTCGTCTACGGGCGGGGTCGAGGCCCTGCTGCAGATCCTGACCTTGTTCCCCGAGACCTGCCCGCCGACGGTGATCACCCAGCACATGCCGGCCACCTTCACGGCCAGCTTCGCCGCGCGGCTCGACCGGGCCAGCGGCGCCAAGGTGCAGGAAGCCACGGACGGTGCTCTGCTGGAGCCGGGCAAGGTTTATGTCGCCCCAGGCGGTGCCACGCACCTTGAGGTCGTCCGCTCGGCCGGTCTGCGCTGCCGACTGGTCGCCGGCGACCCGGTCAGTGGCCACCGCCCATCAGTGGACGTGCTGTTCAACTCGGTGGCCAATGCCGTTGGCGACAAGGCGGTCGGGGCGATCCTGACCGGCATGGGTCGCGACGGCGCGCAGGGTCTGCTGGCCCTGCGCAAGGCCGGGGCCAAGACCCTCGGCCAGGACGAGCAGAGCTGTGTCGTCTACGGCATGCCGCGCTCGGCCTTTGAAATCGGCGCCGTGGAGAAGCAGGTTTCCCTGTCCTCCATGGGGCAATCCATTCTCGATCTGGCCTCCGCGAGGCGATGAACCCATGCCCCAAGCAAGCACAATTTCCGTTCTCGTCGTCGATGACCAGCTGACAATGCGGGCGCTGATCCGCAATGCTCTGCAACAGATCGGCTTCAAAGACGTCCGCGAGGCGCCGGACGGCGAGGAGGCGCTCAAGAGCCTTCTGGCCAAGCCGGCCAACCTGGTGATTTCCGACTTCAACATGCCCAAGATGGATGGTCTGGCCCTGCTGCGCGCTGTGCGCTCGCACCCGCCGATCCGGCAGACGGCCTTCGTCATGCTGACCGGCCGGGCAGACCGCGAGCTGGTGCAAAGGGCGGTGCAGTTCGGCGTCAACAACTACTGCGTCAAGCCGTTCACCGTTCAGGGCCTCAAGGAAAAGATCGAACAAGTCTTTGGACAACTGACATGACGACAGGCCATCCTCACGACGATCTCGAACGCTCGGTCAAGGTCCACGTCACCCAGGGCGAAAGCCATGTGTCGTCAGACCCCAATGTGGTGATGACCACAGTGCTCGGCTCGTGCATCGCTGCCTGCCTGCGCGATCCCAGCACGGGTATCGGCGGCATGAATCACTTTCTGTTGCCCGACTCGGGTGATGGCCGTCGCGACGGAGACGCCGTTCGCTACGGGGCCTATTCGATGGAGCTGCTGATCAACGGCCTGCTCAAGCGCGGCGCCCGACGCGAGCGCCTGGAGGCCAAGATCTTCGGCGGCGGCAAGCTGTTTGAAGGTCTTTCAGACGTGGGCGCCAGCAATGCGGCCTTTGCCGAGCGCTTCCTGCGCGACGAAGGCATTCCGATCGTCTCGTCCAGCACGGGCGGTGTTTCAGCGCGTCGCGTCGAGTTCTGGCCGGCTACGGGCCGCGTGCGTCAGCGCCTCGTCGCGGTCGACAACGCGCCGAGCGACGTCCGCCGTCCTACCCCTGCACCGATGCCGGCTTCGTCCGGCGGCGATCTGGAGCTGTTCTGATCCACATGACCGCCACGCCGAATGCGACATCTGCCATCGTCACGCCGGATCACCTGCTTCCGGTGGGCGAGCTCTCGCGCCGACTCGCGGCCGAGCTGATGTCGGCGGCGGCGGTCTGCCGCGATTGCGAACATATCGCCGGCGATCTGGCCCAGGGCGGCGCCGCCCTGGAGAACATCTCGCGCCTGCAGGCGCTCGATGAACTGAGCCAGCGCCTCCATGGTCTGTCGGACGTGCTGCAGCGGATCAGCCAGCATGCGTCTGGCGAATGGAGCCTGTCGATAGAGCCCCTTCTCGAAGGTCTTGGCCTGGCGGACCTGGTCGTGCGCCTGCGCGCGGACGGCGAAAGCGCAGGCTGGGGTGTCGAGGCGGGCGAGCTCGATTTCTTCTAGGCGAAGTCGATGAGCGATGTCCTTCAGCCTTCGACGCGGATCAATCTCGAAAAGGCCGTTGTCCTGGTCCTGGACGACAACGGCGCCTCGCTGGATATTCTCTCGCAGGTCGTCTCGGGGTTTGGCGTAAAACAACTCCATCGCGCGGAGTCGGTCGCCGACGCCCAGGCCCTTGTCAGGACCAAGACGTTTGATCTGGTCATCAGCGACGTGCAGATGCCCGATGTCGATGGCGTCGAGTTTATCCAGTGGCTGCGACGCGAGGCCACTGAACCCAACCGCTACATCCCGGTGATCCTGGTCACGGGCCACACCCGCAAGCCCGATGTCATGCGTATCCGGGACGCAGGGGCCAATTTCATGGTCGCCAAGCCGATCACGCCCAAGGTGTTGCTGGAACGAATCTACTGGGTGGCCCGCGAAGAGCGTCCCTTTATCGAGTGCGAGACCTATGTTGGTCCGGATCGGCGCTTCAAGCACGAGGGGCCGCCGCCGGGCACGGACGGGAGACGTCGCGACGATCTCCCCGCCGAGGTGGGCGACGCTCAAGAACCCAATATGTCGCAAGACGAAATCAATAATCTGATGAAGATCGCGAAGGTGCAGCTATGAGCGTCGTCCGCAAATTCCGCCCGGCCAATCGCCTGGCCGGAATGATCAAGCAGAAGGGCGGTGTGATGGCTAAAGACGCTATCGCCGCCGCCGAGGCCGGAGTGGAGAGCCTGCGTGAGGCTTCACTGCAAGCGCTGGACGACGCCCTCTCCGAGATGGAGCGGCGCTTTGGCCCGCAGGCCGATCGCACTGAGGCAAGCTTTGAGCAACTGTACCTGCTGTGTCTGAAGGTCGTCGACGTCGCCGGCTTCGCCGCAGACACCGGGGTCGACAAGGCCGTCCTCTCGTTCTGCAATCTGGTGGATAGCTGCGCGGAGGCGCGCGTCTGGCGATGGGACGCCGTCGACGTGCATCTCAACGCCATGCGCCTGCTGCGCTCTGTCGGGGCACAACTGCCGGAGGCCGAACGCGCCAACATGCTCAAAGGGCTCTACAAGGTCAGTGGCTTCAGGTCCGACGAGGGCTAGTACAGCTATCGATCGCGCCATCGATCCAGGTTTCGCGAACGGCCAGGCTATCGTCCAGCAACACCAGGTCCGCTGACTGGCCTACTGCGATCCGGCCGCGCTGAGCCGCTAGGCCCAGGAAGGCGGCGGGCGAGGCCGAGGCCATTGCCACCGCCTGCTCAACCGTCAGATCCAGCATCGCCATCGCGTTGCGCACCGCGCCGATCATGTCCAGATCCGAGCCGGCCAGGGTGCCGTTGCCATCGAC
Organism: Caulobacter sp. AVps18; assembly: GCF_058681425.1. Taxonomy (NCBI): domain Bacteria; kingdom Pseudomonadati; phylum Pseudomonadota; class Alphaproteobacteria; order Caulobacterales; family Caulobacteraceae; genus Caulobacter; species Caulobacter sp. AVps18. The sequence continues at coordinate 595,500 of NZ_CM178737.1, read as the reverse complement.
ACAAACCCCGTCGATCACCTGGATCTGGCGGCCCTGCAGCTCGAAGCGCTTTTCGCTCATGCCCACGGTCGGCATGGCGTCGGTCACCAGCATGAAGCGGTCCAGAGGCCGGGTACGCAGGGCGATCCGCAACACTGCGGGATCGACATGGCGGCCATCGACGATCAGTCCGCACCAGGCGCTTTGACTTTCCAGAGCCGCGCCCACCACGCCTGGCTCGCGGCTGGCCAGGGGTGACATGGCGTTGAAGAGGTGGGTAAAGCCGCTCAGCCCCGCAGCCAGCGCTGCGCGCGTCGTGGCGTAGGTGGCGTTGGTGTGGCCGGCGGCCACCACCACGCCTGCCTCGACCAGCCTGCGGATCATTTCCGGCGTCGTCGTTTCCGGGGCCAGGGTCACCAGGGTCCGGCCAACCTTCAGCGACGTCAGCAGGGTGAAAGCCGCCTCGTCGATGACGCGGAACTTGTCGGCGTCGTGAATGCCCTTGCGCTGGACGTTCAGGAACGGCCCCTCGATGTGAACGCCCAACACGCCCGGTACGCCGGCTGCAATCGCGGCCTCAGTGGCGCGCATAGCCTGGTCGACCACGGCCAGGTCGTCGCTGATCAGGGTGGGCAGAAAGCCCGTCGTCCCGAACGGCCGGTGGGCCGCGCCTATGGCGGCGATGGTCTCCAGGGTCGGGGCGTCGTTGAACAGTACCCCGCCGCCGCCATTGACCTGGGTGTCGATGAAGCCGGGAACCAGCAGGCCGCCCTCGAGGTCGCGGCGCGTCACGCCGGCGGGCGCGTCGCTGCCGTCGAGGATCGCGGCGATCCTGCCGTTCTCGATCACGACGCACTTGCCGTCGACGACTCCGGTTTCCGTCAGGACGCGGCCATTTACGAGTGCTGCCTGCATCAGACGGTTTCTGTCACCTTGTTGAGATGGGGCGGGCTGTCGGGGTCATAGCCCCGCGCCACGGAAAGCGCGTTGGCCATTCGATAGAAGCTCTGGATCATCAGGATCGGCTCGACAACCGGATGGGCGGCCAGCGCGGGCAGCACGCCGGCACCGACCTCTCCAGCGCCGACCAGCAGCACATCGGCGTCGCGCGCCTTCAGCCCCTTGGCCATCTCGTCGACGCTGTCACGGCTCTCGTCGTTCTGGGCGAACATCAGCACCGGGAAGCCCGTCTTCACCAGGGCCATCGGCCCGTGCAGCACCTCGGCGGCGCTGAAGGCCTCGGCGTGCAGGCCGCAGGTCTCCTTGAACTTCAGGGCTGCTTCCTGGGCGATGCCAAAGCCGACGCCGCGTCCCAGCACATAGAGGTTGCGAGCCGGCTTCAGGCGCTCGACGGCGGGCGTCCAGTCCAGGGCCCAGGCCTGGGCCAGGCCGGAGGGCAGGGCGGCCAACCCCGCCTTGAGGGCTTCGTCGCCTGTCCAGGCAGCGACCAGATGCACGATGGCCGACAGCGCGGCGATGTAGGACTTGGTGGCCGCCACGCTCAGCTCGGGGCCGGCGTGCAGGGGGATCACCTCGTCGACCATCTGCGCCAGCGGCGAGGCTAGGTCATTGACCAGGGCGATGGTGAAGGCACCGGCCGCCTTGGCCGCCCGCACCGAGGCCAGCAGGTCGGGGCTTTTGCCCGACTGCGAAATGGCCAGGTACAGCACGCCGTCCATGGCCTGGGTGGCGGCATAGACCGAGCTGACCGACAGGCCGGCCGAGGCGGTCAGCACGCCCGTTCGGGTCTCGATCAGGTACTTGGCAAAGGTGGCGGCGTGGTCGCTGCTGCCCCGGGCGCAGGTGACCACGGCGCGCGGCGGGCTGATGCGCAGGCGCCGGCCGATGGCTTCGACTCCGGCGGCATTGGCGGCCAGTTGGGCGGCGACCACCCCAGAGGCCTGGCCCGCTTCCAGGAACATGCGGGTCTTCTCCGGCGTCAGCGGCACCGGAGCCTTCGGTCGGGTCAAGGCCTTCGCCTCCAAAACAGGTTTTCCTTCAGGCCAGGGCGTTCAGTTCGGCGACGAAGTCATAGGCGTCGCCGCGATAGTAGGACTGGGTGACTTCCACCGCCCGGCCGTCCTTCAGGAAGCCCCGCCGTTCGATCAGCAGGCCGGCGTCCTTGGCCGGAACACCCAGCAGGTCGGCATGTTCAGGGGTGAACAGCACGGCCCGCAGGCGCTGCAGGGCGCGCACCGGCCGGTGGCCGGCGGCCTCGAGCGCCTCATAAAGCGAGGTGTCGACCGCCTCGGATGAGGGCAGGGCGAAGGCGGCTATGGTGGTGTACTCCACCGCCATCGGCGCGCCGTCGGCATAGCGGATGCGGGCGAAGCGATACACCGGCGTACCGGGCGACAGGCCCAGGGTCAGCGATTCCTCGGGTGTGACCTGGCCTTCGTTCCGGCTGATCCACTCGCTGCGCGCAACCCGCCCGCGCGAGATCATGTCTTCCGTAAAGGACGAGAGCTTAGAGAAGCTCTTTTCCACCCGGGCGGCGACGAAGGTGCCGGCGCCCTGGCGACGGGTCAGAAGGCCCTCGCTGACCAGGCCGTCCAGCGCCTTGCGCACCGTGATGCGAGAGATCCTGAATTCGTCGGCCATGTCCCGCTCGGCGGGCAGGGCGTCGTCGGGACCCAGGACCTTCTTGTGGATCGCGTCGCGCAGGGCGCGCTGCAACTGCTTGTACAGCGGCGCGTGCTCTGAACCGCCGACGTCGAGGCGCCCGATCCGTTCCGAGAACATGGTCAAATCAGCCTCTCGCGCAATTCGGCTTCACCGTCTGGCTGCCTGGATAACATAGGACCATTTTCATACCAATACGAACGTGGTCCGTATCTGGTTTCCTTTTGGGATTGTCATCAGGTGCGATTTCATCACAGTTACGTCTCGAGGGCTCCAAAAGTCCTGCATTCTCCGGACGTCGGTAGAAAATTGGTGCCAGATTGGGCTTGGGGTTCGGCTCCCTGCCCTTGGCACGGCGAAATGGGGCGAGCCGCGTTTTGAGACGCTTTCAAAGATCCATCCTGATCGCATCCGCCGGTGCCCTGGCGGTCGTTGTCGCCATGTCCGTCCCCTCGCCGGGCGTCCCGATCCCTCTGCCAAACGGCGATTGCATCGGCTGCGGCATGGTTCAGGATCGCCCGATGGCTCTTTCGTCCCGTGCTGCCGGAACCTTTTCTCTGGACCTGCAAGACGGGTCTGGGGCGAAGCCTATGCCGCTCCGCCTGCCTTCTGCCGCGCCCGTATCGTGAGAGCTCCCTGATGTCCCTCGTTCGTTCGCTGATTGCCGCACTGGTCTCCGCCACCGCCCTGATCACCGCCGTTCCTGCCCTGGCCGATCCCGTGGCCCTGACGCCGCTGCCGGTCAGGCTGACGACCGCAGAAGGGGCCTTCGCCCTGTCATCCCGCACCCGGATCTTTGTCGCCAGGGGCGATGTCGAGGCCCGGGGCGTGGCCGCCCAGTTTTCCGATCTTCTGCTTCGCACGCGCGGCCTGAAGCTGGCCGTCGTCGAGGGCGCGCCCCGCGTCGGTGAGGCCGCCATCGTCCTGGTGCGCGGCGGCGCGAGCGGCGAGGCCTATGCCCTGCAGGCTGGTCCGTCCGGTGTCACCATCACTGCGGCCAAGCGGGCGGGTCTGTTCTATGGGGCCATGACCCTGTGGCAGCTGGCCACCCAGGAGGCCGTCAAGGGCCCGGTCGCCATCCCCGCCGTCGCCATCGAGGACGCTCCGCGCTTTGGCTGGCGCGGTCTGATGATCGACAGCGCCCGGCACGTCCAGAGTGTGGAAACCCTGCGCGCGATCATCGACGCCATGGCGGCCCACAAGCTCAACACGCTGCACTGGCACCTGGTCGACGACCAAGGCTGGCGGCTGGAGATCAAGAAGTATCCCAAGCTGACGCAAGTCGGGGCCTGGCGCACCCCGGCCGGCGCGGCGGGCAAGGACGCCAGCGGCAAGGCCGTGCGCTATGGCGGCTTCTATACCCAGGATCAGGTGCGCGAGCTGGTGGCCTTTGCCGCTGCCCGGGGCGTGACCATCGTGCCCGAGATCGAGATGCCCGGCCACGCCCTGGCGCCGATCGTGGCCTATCCGGCGCTGGGGGTGAATGCCGATCCGCCGGCCATTGACCGCAACAACTGGGGCATCTTTCCCTGGCTCTATAACCTCGACGACTCGACCTTCACCTTCCTGAACGACGTGCTGGACGAGGTGATGGACCTTTTCCCGAGTGACTACATCCATGTGGGCGGCGACGAGGCCGTCAAGGACCAGTGGAAGGCCTCGGCCAGGATCCAGGCCCAGATGAAGGCCCTGGGCCTGAAGGACGAGCACGAGGCCCAGAGCTATTTCATCCAGCGGATCGGCAAGCACCTGTCGTCGCGCGGCCGTCGCCTGATCGGCTGGGACGAGATCCTCGAAGGCGGCCTGGCGCCCAACGCTACCGTGATGTCCTGGCGCGGGCTGGACGGGGCGGTCGCGGCCGCCAAGCTGGGCCACGACACCGTGCTGTCGCCCTGGCCGCTGATGTATCTGGACAACCGCCAGAGCGCCTCGCCCGACGAGCCGCCGGGGCGTGGCCGGGTGGTCAGCCTCAAGGACGTCTATGATTTCGATCCCGCCCCGGCGGCGATGACGCCCGACGAGCGCAAGCACGTCATCGGCCTGCAGGCCAATGCCTGGACCGAGCACATGCGCACCGACGAGCGGCTGGAGCGGATGGTGTTCCCGCGTCTAGTCGCTGTGGCCGAGCGCGGCTGGTCGCCGGCGGCGACCACCGACTGGGCCGATTTCAATCGCCGCATGCCGGCCGGGTTCGCGCGGCTGGACGCCCTGGGCGTGGCCTATAACGCCGTGCCGTTCGAGCCCCAGGCCACCCTTTCGCCGGGCGAGGGTGGCAAGGTCGCTGTCTCCCTGGCCTCAAGTCTGGCCATCGGCGAGATCCGCTACACGGTGGGCGGTGCCGAGCCGACTGCGGCTTCGACCCTCTATGACAGGCCTCTGGCCCTGAATGCCGACGAGAAGCTCCGGGCCCGGACGTTTGTGGATGGCCGTCCGCTGGGCCGCATCCGCGACCTTTCGGTCAATCCCGACTCCCTGCTCACCCGCACGGGCCACCAGCTGAAGGCGTGCAGCGACAATCTGACGATCCTGCTGGAAGACGACGCCCCGATCAACGGCGTGCCGGGGGGCGACCGCGCGGTCTTCCATGTCGACGTCATGAACCCCTGCTGGATCTGGGAGGGTGCCGACCTGAGCAAGGGTGCGAGCCTGACGGCCCGTATCGGCCAGGTTCCGTTCAACTTCCAGATCGGCGCGGCCAAGGCCCAGATCCCGCTGCGCGCCCCGGCCACACCTGAGGGCGAACTGGAAGTGCGGCTGGGCTGCAACGGCGAGCGCATCGCCGCCATCCCGCTGGGCAAGGCCACGCGCGAGCCCGCCCTCTCGACGATCGCCGGCAAGATCCCGGCCCGTGAAGGCAAGCACGACCTGTGCCTGATGTTCACCTCGAAAAGCGTCGATCCCACCTTCGCCATCGACCGCGTCACGCTGAAGCCGAACTAGCGTCCTTCCAGAGAGTAGCGCACCCGTGTCCAACCTCGTTCTCTCCGCGCCGCTGAAGGGCTGGATCGCACCGCTCGACGAGACGCCCGACGCCGTGTTCGCTCAGCGGATGCTGGGCGACGGTCTGGCCATTGATCCGACGGGCTCGACCCTGCATGCGCCCTGCGACGGCGTGGTCCTGACCGTGCATCGCGCCCGCCATGCGGTGACCCTGCGGGCCGCCAATGGCGCCGAGATCCTGATGCACCTGGGTCTGGAGACCGTGGCGCTGGAGGGGGCCGGGTTCGAGGTGCTGGTGGCGCAGGGCGAGGCCGTTACGGCGGGCCAGCCGCTGATCGCCTTTGATCTCGACTATCTGGCCCAAAATGTCCGTAGTCTGATTACCCCGATTCTGGTGACCAATCTGGAGGCCTTCCAGATCGTCGCTCGCCGTCAGGACCGCTCAGCCGAGGTCGGCGATGTGCTGATGGAACTGGCGGCCCTGAGCATCGCCGTCGCCGCCACGGACGCTACCGGAACCGAACTGTCGGCCCAGGTGGTCGTGCCGCTGGCCCATGGCCTTCATGCGCGCCCTGCCGCCCGGATCGCGCAGGCCCTGGGCCCCTTCACGGCGCAGGTCGCCCTGCTGCAGGGCGAGCGGCGCGCCAACGCCCGTAGCCCAGTGGGCGTCATGGCCCTGGCCATCCGGCATGGCGAAACGATCCAGGTCGTAGCCAGCGGCGCCGACGCGCAGGCCGCCCTGGCGGCCGTCGTCGCCCTGGTCGAGAGCGGCATGGGCGAGGGAGCGCCGGTCGCTGCAAAGGTCGCCGTGCCGGCTCCATCCGCCACGCCGTCAGCGCCGGCCAAAATTCCTGCCGAAGGGGTGCTCAAGGGCGTGCGCGCCGCGCCGGGCCTGGCCATCGGCAAGGCCGTGCGCCTGGCCTCCAGCGAGATTACGGTTCTCGAGGCCGGTGAGGGCGTCGCCGCCGAACAGGCCGCCCTGACCTCCGCCGTGCTGGCGGTGCGCGGCCGTCTCGAAGCCGCAGCCGCCTGTGAAAGCGACACGGGCGGCGACAGGGCCCGCCAGGCGATCCTGTCTGCCCACCTGGCCTTTCTGGAAGACCCCGAACTGACCGCCCAGGCGCGGGCCCTGATCGAGCAGGGCAAGAGCGCCGGCTTTGGCTGGCGCAGGGCGGTCGGCGGTTATGTCGAGGCGCTGAAGGGCCTGGGCGACGCCCGTATGGCCGAGCGGGTCGACGACCTGATCGATCTGGAGTGCCAGGTGCTGCGCGCGCTGTCGGGCGAGGAAGAGGCCGCCGCGTCCCTGGCCCCCGGTTCGATCCTGCTGACCGACGAGCTCTTGCCCTCGCAGCTGATGGGCGTGGACCCTGGCGTGCTGGCCGGCTTCTGCACGGCGCGCGGCGGACCGACCGCGCATGTGGCCATACTCGCGGCCGCCATGGGGATTCCGGCCCTGGTCGCGGTGGGCGGTGCCGTGCTGTCCATCGCCGATGGAACCGCCCTGATCCTCGACGCGGACAGCGGCCAGCTGCGGGTGGCCCCTGACGCCCCGGCGCTGGAAGCCGCCCAGACGATGCTGGCCCAGCGCCAGGAGCGCCGGGCCGCCGCCAGGGCCATGGCCCACCTCACCTGCCTGACCCGCGACGGGCATCGGATCGAGGTGTTTGGCAATGTCGGCGCGCTGAGCGACGCTCAGTCGGCCGCAGCCAATGGCGCAGAGGGCTGTGGCCTGCTGCGCACCGAGTTCCTGTTTCTCGATCGCGATACCCCGCCCGATGAAGACGAACAGGCTCGCCAGTACCAGGCCATCGCCTCAGCCCTGGACGGCAAGCTGCTGATTGTCCGTACCCTGGATGTCGGCGGTGACAAGGCCGCGCCCTACCTGCCGATCCCGGCCGAAGAGAACCCGGCCCTGGGCCTGCGCGGCGTGCGCGTATCGCTGTGGTGGCCGCACCTGCTGAAGACCCAGATCCGCGCTATCCTGCGCGTGCAGCCTTCCGGTCAGTGCAAGATTTTGGTGCCGATGATCGCCAGCCTGGATGAGCTGCGCGCCGTCCGCGCCGTGCTGGAGGAGGCCAAAAGCGAACTGGGCGTCACCCATGAGGTAGCCCTGGGCGTGATGATCGAGACCCCGGCCGCCGCCGTCACCGCCGACCTGATCGCTGCCGAGGCCGACTTCCTGTCGATCGGCACCAATGATCTGACGCAATATGTGCTGGCCATGGACCGGGGCAATCCCGAACTGGCCGCCCACATCGACGCTCTGCACCCGGCCGTGCTGCGCATGATCGCCCAGACCTGCCAGGGCGCCGCAAAGCACGGGCGCTGGGTGGGCGTCTGCGGCGGGGCGGCGTCAGACCTGACGGCCGTGCCCATCCTGCTGGGTCTGGGCGTCACCGAGCTGTCGGTTACCCCCTCGACGGTGCCCGAGGTCAAGGCCCTGGTCCGCAGCCTGGATCTGAAGGCCTGCCAGGCCCTGGCCGCTCAGGGGCAAGACCTGACCTCGCCCGAGGCGGTCCGCGATCTCTGCAACGCCTTCCTGGCCCAATCTTCGACTGTGAGTGTTTGAGACCATGAAGTCGCCGCTCGAAGTTCTCCAGCCTCTGGGCCGGGCCCTGATGCTGCCCATCGCCGTCCTGCCCGTGGCGGCCCTGCTGCTGCGGCTGGGGCATGGCGACCTGCTGGGCGCGCCGGCCCTGGCGACCATGACCCACGGCCTTTCCCTGACCATCGCCAATGTGTTCGGCGCGGCGGGCGGGGCGATCTTCGGCAGCCTTGGCCTGATCTTCGCCATTGGCGTGGCCGTGGGCTTGGCGCGAGAGAACCACGGCGCGGCGGGCCTTGCCGGCGTCGTGGCCTATCTGGTCGCCACCAAGGGTGCCGAAGCCCTGATCGTGGTTCCGCCCGAAGTGGCCGCTGCCGCCGTCGAGGGCGCGAAGGATCTGGTGGTCGCCGCCTGGAAGGCCAAGGAGATCGGCAAGCTGTCGATCCCGGTCGGCATCCTGTCGGGCCTGATCGCGGGCGCGCTCTACAATCGCTACTCAACCATCAAGCTGCCGGAATACCTGGCCTTCTTCGGCGGGCGGCGCTTCGTGCCCATCGCGGCGGGTCTGGCCGGGGTGGGGCTGGCCCTAGTGTTCGGTTTTGGCTGGGGTTTCCTTGAGGCCGGCGTTGATGGGCTGAGTAACCTGGTGGTCGCCTCGGGCGATGTGGGGCTGTTCATTTACGGGGTGCTGAACCGCCTGCTGATCGTTACGGGCCTGCACCACATCCTCAACAATGTGGTCTGGTTCATCCTTGGCGACTTCAACGGCGCGACCGGCGACCTGAACCGCTTTGCGGCCGGCGATCCCACCGCCGGGGCGTTCATGAGCGGCTTCTTCCCGGTGATGATGTTTGGCCTGCCCGCCGCCTGCCTGGCCATGCTGCACACCGCCCGGCCCGAGCGCCGCAAGGCCGTGGGCGGCATGCTGAGCTCTCTGGCCCTGACCTCGTTCCTGACCGGAGTGACCGAGCCCATCGAGTTCAGCTTCATGTTCCTGGCGCCGCTGCTCTATGCGGTCCACGCCGTGCTGACCGGCCTGTCGATGGTGATCATGAACCTGCTGGAGGTGAAGCTGGGCTTCGGGTTCTCGGCCGGCCTGTTCGACTATGTGCTGAACTTCAACAGGGCCACCCGACCGCTGCTGCTGATCCCCGTGGGTCTGATCTATGGCGCGGTCTATTACGGCGTGTTCCGCTGGGTGATCGTGCGCTTTGACCTGAAAACCCCCGGCCGCGAGCCCGAAGACACGCTTGCCGCGCCGGTGGCGGCGGCCGCCGGCGGGCGGGGCGAGGACTTCCTGATCGCCCTGGGCGGGGCGGCCAACCTCGCCTCGGTCGATGCCTGCACCACGCGCCTGCGGCTGATCGTGACCGGCCAGGGCGTGGTCGATGAGCCGCGCCTGAAGGCCCTGGGCGCGCGCGGTATCGTGCGGCCCTCCGAGCGCACCCTGCAGGTGGTGCTGGGTCCGATCGCCGACCAGGTGGCCAGCGAGATCCGCGCCGCCGCCGGCCCCCTGGGCGGCACTGTCTTGGCCCCGTCCGCCGCGGTGGCCGCGCCGGTCGCTGCAGGGGATGCGGCCCAGGCCAAGGCCCTCGTCGCAGCCTTGGGCGGGGCCGGCAATATCGAGACCCTGGGCAGTTGCACCAGCCGCCTGCGTCTGGTGGTGCAAGATCCCCTGGCCGTGGACGAGGCGGCACTGAAGGCCGTGGGCGCTCGGGGCGTGGCACGGATCGGCGAGCGCACGATCCACGTCGTGCTGGGTCCCCAGGCTGACGCCCTGGCCGAAGCCATCCGGCGGCTGCCGGCCTGACGGGGCCCTTTTTGCAGACGGCCGATGCGAAGGGGCGTCGGGATCGCTAAGTAAGGGCCATGACCCAAGTAACTGTCTGGTTCGATGGCGGATGCCCGCTGTGCCTGCGCGAGATCGCCCTGATGCGGCGACTGGACCGGGCGGGCGCGATCGACTTTGTCGATGCGGCAGGGGGCGAGGGCGATTGTCCGCTGGACCGCGCCGATCTGCTGGCCCGGTTCCATGCCCGCGAGGACGGCCAGCTGCTGTCGGGCGCGGCCGCCTTTGCGGCCATGTGGCGTGCGATACCGGTGCTGCGGCCCTTCGGCCTGCTGGCCAAATGGCACCCCGTGCTGGCGGTTCTGGAGTTCAGCTATCGCCGGTTCCTGCGTCTTCGGCCCCGTCTGCAACGCTTCGTCGCGCGCTGGTTGCCGCTCAAGGATCGCGCGCCGACCTCCTGATCAGAGGCCGACGCGCGGCAGTCCTAAAGCGTTCCGCTGAGCTCCTGCACCTCTTCAAAGGTGCGCAGGCCCGGGCGCTGGGCGCAGACCAGAACGCCCATGTTTCCCGGCAGATGCTGGTTGGCCAGCATCTTCTCGTGGGCCAGGGGGATGTCGTTCCAGGGGAACACTTCCGACAGGCAGGGATCGACACGGCGGTCGATGACCAGCTGGTTGGCGGCGCTGGCCTGCATCAGGTTGGCGAAGTGGCTGCCCTGCACGCGCTTTTGCCGCATCCACAGGAAGCGGGCGTCCATGGTCAGGTTGAAGCCGCTGGTGCCGGCGCAGATGGCCACCATGCCGCCGCGCTTGACCAGGAACACCGAGACCGGGAAGGTCGACTCGCCAGGGTGCTCAAACACCATGTCGACGTCCTTGTTGCCGGTGATCTGCCAGATCGCCTTACCGAACTTGCGGCTTTCCTTCATGTAGTCGGTGAATTCGGGACCGTTGACGGTGGGCAGCTGGCCCCAGCAGTTGAATTCCTTGCGGTTCAGCACCGCCTTGGCACCCATCGACAGCACAAAATCGCGCTTCTCGTCATCGCTGACCACGCCGATGGCGTTGGCCCCGACCACAGCGGCCAGTTGCACGGCGAAGACGCCCAGCCCGCCCGAGGCACCCCAGACCAGCACGTTCTGGCCCGGCCGCAGCTCGTGCGGGTTGTGGCCAAACAGCATCCGATAGGCGGTGGCCAGGGTCAGGGTGTAGCAGGCGGCCTCTTCCCAGGTCAGGTGCTTGGGGCGCGGCATCAGCTGGCGCGACTGCACCCGGCAGAACTGGGCGAAGCTGCCGTCGGGCGTTTCATAGCCCCAGATGCGCTGGCTGGTGGAGAACATCGGGTCGCCGCCGTTGCACTCCTCGTCGTCGCCGTCGTCCTGGTTACAGTGGATGACCACCTCGTCGCCCAGCTTCCAGCGCTTGACCTTGGCGCCCACGGCCCAGACGATGCCCGAGGCGTCGGATCCGGCGATGTGATAGGGCTGCTTGTGTCCGTCCAGTGGGCTGATCGGCTCGCCCAGGGCGGCCCAGACGCCGTTGTAATTGACGCCGGCGGCCATCACGAGGACCAGCACCTCGTCCTCGCCAATCTCCCAGGTGGGTACGACCTCGACCTGCATGGCAGTGGACGGTTTGCCGTGGCGCTCCTTGCGGATGCTCCAGGCGTACATGTTTTTGGGCACGTGATAGAGCGGCGGAATCTCGCCGATCTCGTACAGGTCCTTCACGGGCGACTTTTCAAGCGTAGCGATCGTCATCTCTCTCCCCGTTCTCTCCGGCCCGCTGCTTCTGCATTGCAGCAAGGTCCAAAGCTTCGTCTCGGCTGCGCGCGGGGCGGTCAAACTGGGAAAATCAGCCGCCGACCCGTCATTTTAGGCTCCAGCGCGGACAAATCCGCCCCGAAGTCCCGTAAGCTGAGACAAGTGTTTGAAACTGGCAAGCGGAATCTTGTGCGACGCAGCATGGTTGCATCTGAAACGACCTCGCCGCTTTGCAGGCGCCGCCATATCGGCGAGGTTGCCGCATGACCCAGGCCCTGCATCTCTCCCGCCCGTTCCCCGCCATCGTGCTGCTGGCCCTGGACGCCCCGCCTGCCAATGGCCTGGGCATGGCGCTGCGTGGCGAGCTGTCACAGGCCCTGGCCGACATCGAGGCCGACACCAGCGTCCGCGCCGTGGTGCTGACCGGCCGCAACGGGGCCTTCTGCGCCGGCGATGACCTGCGCGAGGCCCTGGGCCGTACCCGCGAGCAGCAGTTGACCGCCGTGCTGGGCTTCAATGGGCTGATGGACCAGGTCGCGGCCTGCCGCGTCCCGGTCATTGCTGCCGTGGACGGCTGGTGCCTGGGCGGCGGGCTGGAACTGGCCCTGGCCTGCGACATCCGCCTGTGCAGTGACCGCGCCGCTTTCGCGGCCTCCGGCGTCAATATCGGCCTGATGGCCTCGGTCGAGCGGCTGCCGCGCTTGATCGGCGAGGCCCGGGCCCGGGTTCACCTGCTGACCGGCGAGACCTTCGGGCCGGAGCGGGCCCTGGCCGACGGGCTGGTCAGCGCCGTCCATCCGGTCGAGGTGTTGCTGGAGGAGGCTCTGGCCGTGGCCGAACGCATCGCCACCCGCGCGCCGCTGTCGGTCGAGGCGGTCAAGCAGGCCATGGCCGGTCAGACGGTCGATGTCGCGGCCCTGGTCACCAGCGCCGACCATGCAGAGGGCCTGGCGGCGTTCCGCGAGAAGCGGGCGGCGGTGTTTGGGCGGGCCTGAGCTTGACGCCACGGCGATTGATCGATCGCAAGGCCAGGCCATCTCAACCGGCGCAGGGTGGAGGTGACGCCAAGCCGGGCGTCATTTTGCTGGAAGTCCTGACCCATGAGCAATACGCCCCATGAACTGCACGAAGAGTTTCCCCAGGACGCCGACCGTATCCACACGCTGAAGACCACTGACGCCCACTTCGCCAAGCTTGTTGAGAGCTATCACGAGGTCAATCGTTCGGTGCACCGGATGGAAACCAACATCGAAGCGGTGGCCGATGCGGTCCTCGAGGACTTCAAGAAGCAGCGCCTCGACCTGAAGGACAAGATCGCCTCGGCCCTGGCCGCGCACGCCTGATCGAAGCGTCCGTCCCGGTGGCCCCGAGCTGCCGGGATGCGCGACTCTTCGCTTTTGCGATATTGCATCGCAGCAAATCCCGGTTCATGATCGCCAATAATCAAGAACGATAAGTCGGGAGCGCAGGAATGTCAGGAAAGCCGTATCAGCACGCGCCGGATGCGCCGTGGATCTTCCGCACCTATGCGGGCCACTCGACGGCCGAAAAGTCCAACGCGCTGTACCGGGCCAACCTGTCCAAGGGCCAGACCGGCCTGTCGGTGGCCTTCGACCTGCCCACCCAGACCGGCTATGACCCCGACCACATCCTGGCGCGCGGCGAGGTCGGCAAGGTGGGTGTGCCGATCAGCCATCTGGGTGACATGCGCCAGCTGTTCGACCAGATCCCGCTGGACCAGTCCAACACCTCGATGACCATCAACGCCCCGGCCGCCTGGCTGCTGGCCCTGTATGTGGCCCTGGCCGACGAGCAGGGGGCCGACCGGGCGCTGCTTCAGGGCACGACGCAGAACGATCTGATCAAGGAGTATCTGAGCCGGGGCACCTACATCTTCCCGCCGGGCCCTTCCTTAAGGCTAATCGGCGACATGATTGCCTGGTGCTATCTGGAGGTTCCCAAATGGAACCCGATGAACGTCTGCAGTTATCACCTGCAGGAAGCCGGCGCGACGCCCGAGCAGGAGCTGGCCTTCGCCCTGGCCACCGCCATTTCCGTACTCGACACCGTCAAGGCCGGCGGCCAGGTGCCCGACGAAGACTTCGAGATCGTCGCCTCTCGGATCAGCTTCTTCGTTAATGCTGGCGTGCGGTTCGTGACCGAGCTGTGCAAGATGCGCAGCTTCACCCGCCTGTGGGACCAGATCCTGCTGGAGCGCTATGGCGTACAGGACAAGAAGGCCCGCCGCTTCCGCTATGGGGTGCAGGTCAACAGCCTGGGCCTGACTGAGCAGCAGCCCGAGAATAACGTCTATCGCATTCTCATTGAGGCCCTGGCGGTCACGCTCAGCAAGGATGCCCGCTGCCGGGCCCTGCAATTGCCGGCCTGGAACGAGGCGCTTGGCCTGCCGCGTCCGTTCGACCAGCAGTGGTCGCTGCGCCTGCAGCAGGTGCTGGCCTATGAAACCGACCTTCTGGAGTATGAGGACCTGTTCGACGGCTCTCACGTCGTCGAGGCCAAGGTCGCCGAACTGAGCAAGGGCGCGCTGGAGCAGCTGGCCCTGATCGACGAGATGGGCGGGGCCCAGAACGCCATCGACTACATGAAGACCCAACTGGTCGGCTCCAACGCCAAGCGCGTGCGCGAGACCGGCGACATGACCGTGGTCGGCGTCAACCGCTGGACCGACACGGAGGTCTCGCCGCTCATGGCTGTGGGGGCGGCCGGCGAAAGCAGCATAGAAACCGTCGACCCGCGCCTGGAAGCCGGCGTCGTCGAACGCATCAAGGCCTGGCGCGCCGGCCGCGACGCAGCCGCTGTGGAGGCCGCCCTGGCCGACCTGAAGGCCGCCGCCCGCGATGGCCGAAATATTATGGAACCCTCGATTACAGCCGCCAAGGCCGGGGTCACCACCGGCGAGTGGTCGGGTGCCCTGCGCGAGGTGTTCGGCGAGTATCGCGGCCCCACCGGCGTGGCGGTGGTCGTCTCGACCGGCGAGGCCGAAGACGTCGAGGCCGTGAAGCGCGAGGTCGAGCGGGTCTCGGAAGTTCTGGGCCGTACCCTGACCTATCTCGTCGGCAAGCCGGGCCTGGACGGCCACTCCAACGGCGCCGAGCAGATCGCCACCCGGGCTCGCGCCTGCGGCATGGAGGTCGTCTACGACGGCATCCGCTCAACGCCGGACGAGATCGTGCGCCGCGCCAAGGAGAGCCGCGCCCACGTCGTGGGCCTGTCGATCCTGTCGGGCTCGCACCTGGACCTGGTGCAGGAAGTGGTGCGCGTCATGCGCGCCGAAGGCCTGGGCGACGTGCCCGTGGTCGTCGGCGGCATCATCCCCGACGCCGACGCCCTGATCCTCAAGCAGATGGGCGTGGCCCGGGTCTACACGCCCAAGGACTTCAAGATCACCGAGATCATGGGCGACATCGTGAAGTTGGTGGAAGGGACGGTGCTGACGCAGGCTTGAGGGGCGGCGATCCCGGACGCGGCCCGAGGGGCGGCAGATCCGGGACCGCTGTATTTTCAGCGGTCACAGTTTGCTGTTTAGCGACCGTGATTTCGAGCCGTTCGTCGAGCGGTTGGGGCTGGTTTCGGCGATGGTGTGAGAGGGCACGCGGCGGACCACTTCTAACCCCGTCCCAGCCGCCACCCCGCCATAAGGCCCAGCAGGGCCAGGGGCAGGAAGGCGTAGAACAGCATCAGCCCGTGGGATAGTCCGCCGTCCGGGGTGACGCCGTGGGCGAAGCCCAGGGCGTTGGCGAGGGCTCCAGCGGCGGCCGCGCCCGTGGCGCCGCCGATCAGCTGGGTGGTCGGCACGGCGGCCGAGGCCAGGGGCTGTTCGGCCAGAGGCGCGCCGCCGATCACCCGCTTGGCCAGGAACGCCCAGCAGATGCCAAAACCGCTGCCCAGCAGCACCATCGACAGGGTGATGCCCACGAGGCCCCCGCGCACCATCTCGAACGCGCCCCAGGCGACGCCGGCCGCGATCACCACAACGCCCGTGCGGATCGCCAGGCCTTCATGCCGGGGCGCCAGGCCGGCGACCACGAACGACATGATCGTCCAGCCCGCCGCGATGCCGCCGATCACATAGCCGCTGATCAGCGGATCGGCACCGTGCAGCACCTGGATGAAGGTCGGGCCATAGACCGCAAAGCCCACGGTCGCGGCCTCGCAGAAGAAGATCACCATCAGGCCAAGGCCCGTGGCGGTGGTCAGGTCGCCGGCGGCGCGCGGCAGCAGGCGGTCGGGCGAGCGCTTGTTGACCCACAGCATGGCGGCCATGGTCAGGGTGCCCAGGGCTGCGCAGAGCGCGGCGAGCAGGCCGCCGGGCACGACACCGGCGGCGGCGATCAGGCTCACCCCCAGGGTCAGCAGGGCCAGTTGCCGGCCTGGAATGTGGCCCTCGTCGCGGGTTCCTTTTGTCGAGGGCATCAGCATCAGAACCGCGCCGACAAAGATCACGGCCTGGATGACGAAGAACCAGAAGGCTCCGCGCCAGAAGCCGGCCTGGGCGAACAGGCCGCCGCACAGCGGGCCCAGCAGGGTGGCTGCGCCCCAGACGCCGGCAATGGCGCCATAGACGCGCGGCCACAGGCTTTCGGGGAACATGGCGGTGATGGCCACATAGCACAGCGAGACGATGGCCCCCGCGCCCAGCCCCTGCACCAGCCGGCCGGCCACGAAGATCAGAAAGTCGGGGGCCAGGGCGCTCATGGCGCAGCCTATGGCGTAGATCACCCCGGCCAGGGCTGTCGCTTGCCGCAGTCCAAAGCGCATCGACAGCTTGCCCGCGCAGGCCCCGGCCAGGATCGAGCCCAGCAGGAAGGCGGCGATCGACCAGCCGAAATACTGATAGCCGCCGATCTCGCGTGCCACGCTGGGCATGATGGTTACGGTCACCAGGGTGTCGGCGGCGTTCAGCCAGATGCCCAGGCACAGCAGGGCAAAGCGCGCGGCGAGGTCGCGGTTCAGAAGATCGCGCCATCCGGGCGTCATGTTGGGCTTTCTGGTGGTTCAGGGTCTGGGCGCGGCTCTACACGCCGCCCCGGCGGGTTGCCAGCCCTCAACGCCCATTTGGACGCTGGCCCTCCGGCAGGTCCTGGCGCTTTCCCGTCGCGTTCAGCTGTGGCTCAGGTCCATGCCCAGGGTTGGGCCGATCCCGTCCGGATAGTCCCCAAACGGATGGGTACCGGCCTGTCGCTTTGCGGCGGCGTCGAGCTTGCGGCGCAGATCTTCGCCCAGCATCAGGGTGGGCTCGCCGCGATCATCCTCTTCCGGTTCATCCGCGACAGAGGCCGCCATCACCTGACGCAGGCGCTCGCCAAAGACGCTGTCTTCCGGTGTTCCGTGCTCTGGAGGGTGATCCAGAAAGGCCAGAACCTCCTCAAGGGCGGTCTCATCGCTAACGATCTCGGCCATGCTGCAACTCCCGACTGTTTGGCTGAAACGGACGGGTGAGAGTGCGGTTCCCTGAGCTAGGGGGCGCTAGAGGCTGGCGGCCAGGGCGGCCAGCTGGTCGGTGGCGATCCCCCAGCCTTCATGGAAACCCATCTGCTCATGTGCGGCCTTGTCCTCCGCGTTCCAGTGCCGCGCGACCGCCGTGTAGTTCGTGCGCCCTTCGCCAAGATCCTCGAAGCTGACCGTGACGACCGTGAAGGGCTTGGCCGAGGGCTTCCACGCCTCGCTGAAAGCGTCGGTGATGACGAGCTTTACGTTCGGGATGACCTCCAGATAGACGCCGGGATTGTCGATCACCTCGCCATTGGGGCCCGCCATGGTGATCAGGCTGTTGCCGCCGGTTCTGACATCCATCACCGCCTTTGAAACCCTCCAGGGCGGCGGGCAGAACCACAGGGGCAGCAGCTCGGGCGTGGTCCAGCAACGGAACAGCTTGTCCGCCGGCGCGTCGATAACGCGGCTGAGAATGAGGTCGCGTTCGGGGTCCAGGTCAGGAACGGGCATGTCAGGCTCCAGGGTATCGGCCGAAACGTCGAGACAACTTTGCCGCAGAAGGGCCTGTTCTGACAAGGCCTCGGCGACTTGACCTGGCTATCCCCGACCGCCACTGTGCCTGGAATTAAAACAACTGTTTAGGGCGCGCGACATGGGCCTCTTCGACCTCACCGGCAAGGTGGCGATCATCACCGGATCCTCACGCGGGATCGGCAAGGCCATCGCCCAGCGCATGGCCGAGCATGGGGCCAGGGTGGTGATCTCGTCGCGCAAGGCCGGGCCCTGCGACGAGGTGGCCGCCGCGATCAACGCCGAGCACGGCGAGGGGACGGCCATAGCGGTCCCGGCCAATATCGGCTCGAAGGAAGATCTCCAGCGGCTGGTCGATGAGACGAAGGCCGCATTCGGCAAGGTCGACATCTGCGTCTGCAACGCCGCATCCAACCCCTATTACGGTCCGCTGGCCGGCATCGCCGATGACCAGTTCCGCAAGATCCTCGACAACAACATCATCAGCAATCACTGGCTGATCGGCATGGTCGCGCCCGAGATGCGCCAGCGTCGCGATGGGTCGATCATCATCGTCAGCTCGATCGGCGGCCTGCGTGGCAACGCCATCATCGGGGCCTACAACATCTCGAAAGCCGCCGACTTCCAGCTGGCCCGCAACCTGGCCCACGAGTTTGGCCCCGACAATGTGCGGGTCAACTGCATTGCGCCGGGCCTGATCAAGACCGATTTCGCCAAGGCCCTGTGGGACAATCCCGAGACGCTGGAGCGCTCGACCAAGAGCGTACCGCTGCGCCGGATCGGCGAGCCGGACGAACTGGCCGGGGCCGCCGTCTATCTGGCCTCGCAGGCCGGCAGCTTCATGACCGGGCAGGCTTTGGTGGTGGACGGGGGCGCGACCATCTAGTGTCCTTGGAGCCGCCCAAGCTTAACGGCTCTTATACAGGTTGCCGCGCACGGTTCCCGCCTTTGTCGGGGAACGAGTCTTGCGTCGCCTTTTTGCATCTATCGCTCTGGTCGGAGGCCTGGCGACCAGCGCTCCGGCCCTGGCGGGTCCCGGTGCGTCTCAGAGCATAGCCGCCAAGCTCGAACAACTGAACAATCAGGTCGGCGCCCATCAGGTTGCCAAGCCGCCCAATCGCAACGAGGACATCGAGAAAGCCGGCCGCAAGGCGCTGCGCCAGCAGGGTTCAGAGCGTCTCTACGGCCTTTGGCGCGTGCTCTATGCTTACAAAAGCAACCAGGTCCAGGGCGGCTTCGAGACCTGGGCAGAGCGTACACGCCAGGTGGCCCAGCGCGACAAGGACGCCGAACTGCTGGCCCTGGTCGACCTGCTGACCCTGACCTACCGCCACGAGACTCAAGGCTATCGCATCTTCACGCCCGATGACTGGCGCCGGTTCCTCAATGGGCCGTCGCGCGACATTCGCATGATGGCCGGAGTCGAGCGCGTTCGTGACCAGGCCCAGACCGGTCGCTGGGCAGAGGCCGCGCGCCTGGCCGCCGAACTGTCGATTGAGGCCGAGCGGCGCGGTGAAATCGCCCGCCCCCTGCTGGCCGAGATCCACCAGGTGCATTCCTACACCCTGTCGGACATCGGCGATAAGGAAGGAGCCCTGGATCACATGGCCCAGGCGGCGGCGCTGGACGAGCGCGACGCCTTCTACATGCGCAAGATCGAGCGGGTCTACGACATCGCCTATACGGCGGTGGAAATCGGCGAGCTGGGCGCCGCCGAGCGCTTTGCGACCCTTCACCGAACCATGACCAAGGCCGATGGCGATCCTGACCTGCGCAGCTGGGACCGCTTTCTTTGCACGATCGTCGCCGAAGGGCGCAACGATCCTCGGCGCGTGCTCAACTGCGTCTCCGAGATCGACGCGGATCTGGCCAAGCCCACCACGCGCCTGCACGTGTTGATGCTGCGCAAACGGGGCTGGGCGCGTGCGATGCTGGGCGACACCGCCGGGGCGCGCGTCGACCTGACGACCCTGCGCTCGCTGCCAGCCACGCTTGCGGCCCCCGATCCGCAGATAGAGCAGTTGATCCAGGCCTATATCGACAAGGGCGAGGGGCGGCTGGAGTCGGCTTTCGACCGGCTGGAGGCCTGGGGCCGAATTGACCGCGAAAAGGCCAGCAAGGCCCATGCGCAGGGCGTCGCCGAAATGTCGGCGGCCCTTGAAAGCGAGCTGCGGGTCAAGCGCAACGAGAGCCGGCGGCTGGCCGCCGAGGTGGCCCTGAACCGCCGCCTGGCCCATGCATCGGGCGTCATCGCCTCCCTGCTGGCCTTGCTGGGCGTTGGCGGTGTGGCCCTGACCATCTATCAGCGCCGCATCTCCCGTCGCCTGCGCGAGGCTCAGGAGCGAGCCGAGGCCGCCAATCGGGCCAAGTCATCCTTCCTGGCGGTGATGAGCCACGAGTTGCGCACGCCGCTGAACGGCATGCTGGGCCTGGCCCAGGTGCTGCGCAGCGACAGCCTGACGCCGGCCCAGCGCGAACATGTCGACCTGATCCTGGACTCCGGCGACACCCTGCTGGTGCTGCTCAACGACATTCTCGACCTCTCCAAGATCGAAGCGGGCAAGCTGGAGATTGCGCCCACGCCCGGGGATCTGGTCCAGACCTGCGCGCGCCTGATCGGCGGCTATCAGCCCACGGCGCGCGAGAAGGACATCACCCTGACCTTCCGTGTTGAGGGCAAGCCGCCGGGACCCCTGCTGTTTGACGCCGTGCGGGTGCGTCAGTGCATGACCAACCTGGTGTCCAATGCCCTGAAGTTCACCAATGGCGGATCGGTCGAGGTCGTTCTGTCATGCGCGCCTGATCTGGCCAGCGGTCGCCAGCGCGTGCGGCTGAAGGTTTCGGACACCGGCATCGGCATGAATGAAGCCACCCTGGCCAAGCTCTTTGGTGCCTTTACCCAGGCCGACGCCTCGACCACCCGAAATTTCGGGGGTACCGGTCTTGGCCTGAACATTACCCGCCGGCTGGTCGAGATGATGGGCGGCGAGATCGTGGTCGAAAGCCGCGATGGTCAGGGGTCGGTGTTCACCATCGAGATCCTTGCCGATGCGGCGACCGACGTCGCCCCGACCCGTGAACCGACCCGCGAACCGACCCTCGACGAGACGCCCGATGAGTCCAGCTTCACCGCCCTGCACGGCCGCAGGGTGCTGGTGGTCGATGACCACCCGGTCAATCGTCGCGTCATCCGCCTGTTTCTCACGCCCTTTGAATGCGAGCTGATCGAGGTCGAGAACGGCCTGCAGGCGCTGGAGGCGCTGGACCGTGAGGCGGTCGACATTGTGCTGATGGACGTCAACATGCCGGTGATGGACGGGCTGGAGGCCACCCGGCGTCTGCGGGCCGATCCGCGTTTCGCCCGCCTGCCGGTGATCGCCCTGACCGCAGACGTGATGTCGGCCCAGATCCGCACCTGCCTGGACGCCGGGACCGACGCTCACGTCGCCAAGCCCATCGACCTGCGCAACCTGCTGTCAGTGATGGATCAGTGCCTGGGCGCGCGCTCTGCCGGCCGGCCCGAGGGCGATCGCAATGCTCTGGCGGTTTAGGGGCGGCCTCGCTCAAAGCGCATGATCTGTCCCTCCTCGGCATCCAGATGGCCGCCGACATGGACAAATCCACAGCGCGTCAGCACCTTTTGTGATGCTTCAAGCCGGGGCAAGGTCTGGGCCACCACCCGCTTCACGCGGGGATCGGCGAAGGCCTTGGCCACCATCAGCTCAGCTGCCGCGACGCCGTAGCCCTTGCGCTGCTCGGTCTCGACGATGGCGTATCCGATCTCGACCTCGCCCTGCGCGGTCGGCGGGCCCTTGAAGCCGATCACCCCGACCAGACGCTCGTCCGCCACGATGTACCAGCAGGCATAGCCTGGCTCGGCGGGATGCTCGGCCAACAGGGCGCGCATCCAGTCGCGGGTGGCGCGGTCATTGTGCTCCGGCGGCCAGGCGGCAGGCGGGGCGACGCCCAGGCAGTCGGCGATGGCTTCGCCGCCCACGTCCTCGGCGTCCAGGGTCGCGGTGGTCCCGCAGATCAGCCGGATCATCCGGCGTGTTCCTGCCGGGCGCGCGCCAGGCGTTCAACCGCCTGGTCCAGGGTGTCATCGGCCTTGGCGAAGCACAGGCGCACGACATGGGTCACGGGATCCTGCGCATAGAAGGCCGAGACGGGGATGGCCGCCACCCCGTGCTCGCGCACACTGGCCAGGCAAAAGGCCCGGTCGGCGGTTTCCACGCCGGAGGCGCGCAGGTCGACATTGAGGAAATAGGTCCCGGCGCTGGGCAGCACTGCAAAGCCTGCAGAGGTCAGGCCGTCGGCAAGGCGATCGCGCGAGCGCTGCAGGCCGGCCGGCATGGTGACGAACCAGTCGCGATAGTGCTCCAGCCCCCAGGCCACGGCGGTCTGCAGGTTGGGCGGGGTGGTAAAGGTCAGGAACTGGTGGGCGCCGGCCAGGGCGCGGGTCAGGGGCGGGGCGGCGCACAGGAAGCCGACCTTCCACCCCGTCATACCAAAAAGTTTGCCCGCCGAGCCGATCTTGACCGTGCGCTCGCGCATGCCCGGAAAGTCCATCAGCGAGCGATGCCGCGCCCCGTCGAAGGTGACCGCCTCCCACACCTCGTCGCAGACGGCGACGGCGTCGTGCGCCACGCAGAATTCGGCCAGCAGGGCCAGGTCCGCGTCGGGGGTAACGGTCCCTGCCGGATTGAGGGGGCTGTTGAGCACCACCATCCGGGTTTTGTCGGTAAAGGCGGCCTCCAGCATGGCCCGGTCAAACCGCCAGTGCGGCGGCGTCAGGCGCACCAGCCTGGGCACGCCACCCGCCCGGCGGATCAGCGGCAGATAGGCGTCGTAAAGCGGCTGGAACAGCACCACCTCGTCGCCGGGCGAGATCAGCGAGAAGAAGGCCGCCGCCAGGGCCTCGGTGGCGCCCGAGGTGACGGTGACCTCGCCCTCGTCCAGGTCCAGCCCCTGCGACAGGCGGTAGTGCTCAGCGACGGCGCGGCGCAGTTCGGGCAGGCCGCGCATCGGCGGATACTGGTTGAGGCCCGTCATCAGGGCCTGCGCCGCCCGGGCGCGCACCGGCTCGGGACCGGCGTCGTCGGGAAAGCCCTGGCCCAGATTGAGGGCACCCAGCGTGCGCGCCAGGCCACTCATCTCCTCGAAGATGGTGGTGGGCAGGTTTTCGAAGACGGGGTGGACCATGGGACGCGTTCGCTGTTGCCTGGTCCGTCTGATGCCACATTATCAACGCCATGCGCATCATCCCCTTCGAGCCCCGGCACGCCGACGCCTGGCGCGACCTCAACACCGCCTGGATCTCCCGCTATTTTGCCATGGAGCCCAAGGACCACGAGGCGCTGAACGATCCCGTTGGCAAGATCCTCAACAAGGGCGGCCACATCCTGATGGCCGAGACGGACGATGGCCAGATCGTCGGCTGCGTGGGGTTGATCGCCCTTGATGACGGCGGCTTCGAGGTGGCCAAGATGACCGTCACCGAGGCGGCGCGAGGCACCGGCCTGGGCCGGGCCCTGATGCAGGCCTGTATCGACAAGGCCCAGGCGCTGGGCGCGCCGCGGCTCTATCTGGAGACCAATTCCAGCCTCGCGCCGGCGCTCGGGCTCTATCGGGCGATGGGCTTTGTCGATCTGCCCCATCGCGATACGCCATATGCGCGGGCGGATGTGTTCATGGAACGACGGGTCTAGCCGCTATCCGTCGCTGTGCCGGCAGGAGACATTCTGAAGGTCGGTTGGGGGGGGTGGCGGACTTTGGCGCGTATCGCCGAAGGTACTAGGAATCCCACCAAAGGTTAAGCTAGGGTGCGCCGATACAACTAAGGATAGCTAATGTCGCGCTTAGGAATCGTCATCGCCGTCAGCAACAATATTGCGCCGGTTAATAGCCTAGCCGCCTGTGCGAACGATGGTGCCGCCATCGCTGCCCTACTCAAGGGAACGGGCAAGTTTGACGATTTATTGATCCTTTCGTCTGAAAAAGAAACTGCAAGCAAGAATGTCAAAGCTGAACTTTCAGCTTTCGTTGATAAGCATAAGTCAAATAATGTGGAGGAGCTATTTTATTACTTTAGTGGGCACGGAGAATTTTCATCAAATGAATTTTATCACATTTTATCTGACTATCAAAAGGGATACAGAAACCAAACAACGTTGACCAGTGGTGAGTTTGACACAATGATGAGGGCTCTCTCGCCCGACTTGTTTGTTAAGGTCGTTGATGCCTGCTATTCTGGTATAAATTATATTAAGGGTGAAGATGACGAACTTAATGAATATCTAAAATCAACCACCAGCAATTTTAAGAGCGTCTACTTTCTATATTCTTCGCAGAATTCTGAGCCATCCCGAACGGCGGGGAAGTTAAGCGCCTTCACGACTGGAATTCTAGAAGCCGTTGCTGCTCAAGATAGCGGCCCCATCCGCTATCGCGATCTAATGAGCGCAGCCTCCGACTATTTCGTATTGCACGGAACTCAAACGCCTCAGTTTGTAACCCAAGCACCATTCACAGAGGTGTTCTGCGAGGCCGGCGCGGCATTGCAGGCAGTTCTGAAGCCATATCTGCCAACTTCCTTGAAGCCGTCCGCTCCAGCCACGCCCCTACCGCCAAGCCCAGCCGCCTCGTCGGGCCCGAGCCCCGCACCGGCTAAATCGATCACGCTCCTGGACCGGATTAAGTCTAGCGATGAAGCGTACGTGTCCCGGGAGGAGGCGTTGGCCGCGCTCAAAGCGCTGCATACTGTATTATCAAATATTAGTCTGCCTACCAATTTACGTGATATATTTGACTTGAAGATTATGCCTCTCTCGGACGAGCCGAGTGATGCATCGGTGATTGGCGAGTGGATCGCGGCGAACGCCGAGCGCAACTACTATGCCGCAGCGAGCCACAAGACTGAAAATTACAAGCGCCGGGTTCCGAGAAGCCCGCCATCTGTTTTCAATTTATCTAGCCGATTATTCCCAAATCTGCTAATCGATGAGGATACAAAACTTGTTGATGCTACGCGTAGCGTTATATCGGGATATAAAAATACTGCATCTCTCCCATTTTCATCGCTGACTATTCGTCTTGAGCCGAAATTCAAAATTATTGCACCCGAAGAATGTACTGTTGCTCCGATTATATCTGCGACCCGAATTTGTTCCTTCTGGGCAATGCGTCATTTTTACTATTCTGACTGGGATACCGCTGTTCCCAAAAGCAGCTCCCGATGGGTGAGTGAAGAGCTTCCCTTAAAAACGACAGAGGAGTTTTCGAAGCTCGCAGCACGCATCAGCACGGAATTCTTCGGTTTCGTGGATCGTCATTTGGTCGCCTCATGGACTGAAGAAAAACCGACAATATTGATCAAAACGGATAGAGCGAAGTAACGGCGGCCCTCCTGGATCAAGGCCCGCTCAGGCTCGAAGCTCGCCACGCGCGTCCCTGCGGCACGCGGACGTCGCCAGCGCTACAAGGCGATGACAGTGTCGTTGGAGGGACCTTGCGCCCCTTCCGACGCAACCTTCACCGCAGCTCGCGCATTTCTGAGGCTCAACACGGCTGTCAGGAGACACATATGAGTGGCGTAGGCATCATCGGCGCGATCATCATCGGCATTCTGGCCGGCTGGATCGCCGAACAGATCATGAAGCGTAACCACGGGCTGTGGACCAATCTGATCGTCGGCGTCGTGGGCTCGTTCCTCGGCGCGTTCGTGGCCAGCCTGCTGGGCATCCGCTTTGGAGGCTTTGTCGGTAGTCTGGTGATCTCGACCATCGGCGCGGTGCTGCTGTTGGCCCTGCTGGGCCTGATCAGGAAGCGATAGATTGCAAACGGCCTGTCATCCTGGCTCGGCGCGCTTGGCGCTTGGCCCGGATGACAGTCATGCGGTCACCCCGCCGCCGCATCCCGCGACAGGCTTGCCGCCTCGACGCTTTCGCGGCGCATCCGGCGAGCCAGGTCGCTGACCAGAAAGCCGGGGATGTCGCCCACCGGCATGGGGCGGCCAAACAGATAGCCCTGGAAATGGTCGCAGTGCATGCCGGCCAGGATGTTCATCTGGTCGGTGGTCTCGACCCCTTCGGCCGTCACCTGCAGTTTCAGGGCCTGGCCCAGCAGGGTGATGGTGCGGACGATGTCGGTGATCGCCGCATTGTCCTGCATCTCGGCGACGAACGAGCGATCCAGCTTGATCTTGTCGAACGGGAAACGCCACAGATAGGCCAGGCTGGAATAGCCCGTGCCAAAGTCGTCCATGGCAATTTTCACGCCCAGGGCCTTCAGGGCCGTCAGCTGGTCCATGGTGCGGGTCGTGTCGTTCAGCAGCAGACCCTCGGTGATTTCCAGCTCCAGCCGCGAGGGCTCCAGGCCCGAGGCCTCCAGCGCGCGCGCCACCTGGCCCACCAGATCGCCGGTCGAAAACTGGTTGGGCGACAGGTTCACCGCCACGCTCAGCGGCGCGGGCCAGGTCACCGCCTGGCGGCAGGCCTCGTTCAGCACCCACTCGCCGATCTTGCCGATCAGGCCCCATTGCTCGGCGCATTCGATGAAGTCGCCCGGCATCACCAGGCCCCGCTGCGGATGTTGCCAGCGCACCAGGGCCTCAAAGCCGGTGATCCCGTGGTCGCGACAACCGATCAGGGGCTGGAAGAAGACTTTGAGTTCCTCGTTCTTCAGGGCCGCCCGCAGGTCCATCTCCAGCGCGCGGCGTTCCTTGGCCCACAGGTCCATCGACATCTCGAAGAACCGATAGACGCCGCGCCCGTCGCCCTTGGCGCGATAGAGGGCCAGGTCGGCGTTCTTGAGCAGGCTGTCGGGGTCGGCCGCGTCGACCGGGGCGATGGCTATGCCAACGCTGGCGCCGATCAGCACCGTATGGCCCCTGATCTCATAAGGCTGGGACAGGTGCTCGATGATGGTGCGGGACAGTTCGCCCAGCACCTGGGTCGACGGGACCGGGGTTACCACGACGGCGAATTCGTCGCCGCCAAGGCGGGCGGTGAAGCCGGTGTCACCGACGCAGGCGCTCAGGCGCTGAGCCACCTCGATCAGCAGGGCATCGCCGACCGGATGGCCGAGACTGTCATTGACGGACTTGAAGTAGTCCAGGTCCAGGCACAGCACGGCGCAGCCACCGGCCTCACCCGGACCGTGGTCGGTCCAGGCCCTGCCGAGGGTTTTCAGGAACGACAGCCGGTTGGGCAACTGGGTCAGGACGTCGAAATGGGCCAGGCGGGCGATGTGCTCCTGGGCCTCGCGGGCCTCGGTGACGTCTGCGCCCACCCCCCGGAAGCCGGTGAAGGTGCCGGTCAGGTCGTGGGTCGGCTTGGCCGTCAGTGACCACCAGCGCGAGGCCTCGCCCACCCGGACTGAAATCGTTACGTCCCGGAAGGCCTTCTGCTGGGCCAGTAGGGCGGCCAGCGTCCCGGCGATGTCCTGCGAGCCGGCGGTCAGTTCGACGCCCATATCGGTGACCACGCGGCCCAGCAGCGCCTCGCGCGGCAGGCCGGCGGCCTCGGACATGCGGTCGGACACATAGGTCAGGGCGCCCGATGCGTCGATTTCCCACAGCCAGTCGCTGGCGCCTTCCTCGAAGTCGCTCAGTAGCAGACTGACCACCTGGCGCTGGCGCTCCAGCTCGTCGCCGGCCACCAGACGCTCGGCGAAGACCTTGGCGTGGTCCTGGCAGGAGACGATCACCACGACGTAGCAAAAGATCAGGAGACAGGCCAAGGCCATCAGGATCGGATCATGGCTGGTCAGCAGCACAGCCAGCGTGCCGGCCACCATCGGCGTGCAATAGGCGATCGCGGCAGGAGGCAGGGTCAGCATGGCGAAGCCGCCACAGCCGATCATGCCGGCGATCACCGAAGCGATCAGCATCCGCATCTGTACGCTTGAGTCGTCCAGGGCCAGCAGGGGCAGGGCACCCCAGAGGCAGCCCAGAACCGCAGCCTGGAAGGTAATGCGACGCAAACCTCGCGCGGAGACGCTGGTTTTGCCGCCTTTGCGGCGACGCGCGGCCAGCCAGCCCCGCAGGCCAAGCAGGCCATAGCTGACGACCAGGCAGGCCCACAACGACAACGCGATGCGGTGGGGACCGCCGAAACCCGCCAGGAGAACGAGTGTGGCGATGATGATGTTGGCGCTCATCATCACGGGCGTCAGGCGAAGGATACTGAGCACCTGCTCCATGCGCACGCGGCCGGCCATGGCCTCGGGCACCGCCGGCGACAGGCCGGCGAAGCGCTTCGCCATGCGCTGTTCAACGATCTTGCTGGCGGCGGCTGAACGCACGGCGCGGTCCTGAATTCCCCAGGACAAAGACGTCCCCCGCCACGACCTTGCGTGGTTTGGGTAAATCCGGCGTTAAGCCTGTATTTTCGGGCGCTTCCGCCGCGCGGCGCACGAAAAAGGCCGCCGTCCCGAGGGGGCGGCGGCCTTTGGTCGTTCGGGAGCCGTGGAGCATTTTCCGATAAGTGTGAAACGGTTATCGGATCGAAAAATGCTCCAAACTTTAGACCTAGAGCCCTTTTCGTCCGGCCTCAAGAAGCCATCAGGTCGGAAAGGGCTCTAGGGTCCTAGTCTTCCTTGACGCGACGCTTGCGGAACGACGGGTTCAGGATCTTCTTGCGCAGGCGGATGTTCTTGGGCGTCACTTCCACCAGTTCGTCTTCCTCGATGTAGGCGATGGCCTGTTCGAGGGTCATACGGCGTGGCGGGGTCAGACGAACGGCTTCATCCTTGCCTGCGGCGCGGATGTTGTTCAGCTGCTTGGCCTTCATCGGGTTGACGTCGAGGTCGTCCTGACGGGCGTTCTCGCCGATGATCATGCCCAGATAGGTCTTTTCGCCGGCACCGACGAACATGGTGCCGCGATCTTCCAGGTTCCACAGCGCGAAGGCGGCGGTTTCGCCGTCCGAGTTGGAGATCAGCACGCCCTTGCGCTGGCTGTCGAAGGCGCCTTTGTAGGGCTCGTAGTGGCTGAACACGCGGTTCAGCACGCCCGAACCGCGCGTGTCGGTCAGGAACTCGCCCTGATAGCCGATCAGCGAGCGCGACGGAGCGGTCAGCTGGATGCGGGTCTTGCCGGCGCCCGAGGGGCCCATGTCCTTCAGTTCGGCCTTACGCAGCGACAGCTTCTCGATGACGATGCCCGAATATTCGTCGTCGACGTCGATCATGACGTCTTCCATCGGCTCGAGGCGCTTGCCGGTTTCCGGATCGGTCTGGAACACCACGCGCGGACGGCTGATCGACACTTCGAAGCCTTCGCGACGCATGTTCTCGATCAGGACGCCCAGCTGCAGTTCGCCGCGACCGGCCACTTCATAGGCGTCGCCTTCGGTCGTTTCGGTCACCTTGATGGCGACGTTCGATTCGGCTTCCTTCAGCAGGCGGTCACGGATGACACGGCTCTGGACCTTGTCGCCTTCCTTGCCGGCCAGCGGGCTGTCGTTGACCGAGACGGTCATCGAGATGGTCGGCGGATCGATGGGCTGGGCGGGCAGGGCCTCGGTCACGTCCATGGCGCACAGCGTGTCGGCGACGGTGGCCTTGGACATGCCGGCGATGGCGACGATGTCACCCGCTTCAGCACCTTCGTCGACCGGCGAGCGCTTCAGGCCGCGGAAGGCCAGCACCTTGGTGATGCGGCCGCGTTCGATTTCCTTGCCGTCGCGGTCCAGCGCGTGGATGGCCATGCCGGCGACTGCCTTGCCGCTTTCGATACGGCCGGTCAGCAGGCGGCCCAGGAACGGATCGCTTTCGATCAGCACGTTCAGGATCTGGAACGGCTCATCCCTCTTGGCGATCTGCTTGGGCTCGGGAACGTGGCGCACGATCAGGTCGAACAACGGGCCCAGGTTGTCGTTGGGCACGTTCATGTCCATCGTCGCCCAGCCGGCGCGGCCCGAGGCGTAGATGTGCGGGAAGTCCAGCTGCTCGTCCGTGGCGCCGATGGCGGCGAACAGGTCGAAGGCGGCGTTGTGAACGCGGTCCGGATCGGCGTGGGCGCGGTCGACCTTGTTGATGCAGAGGATCGGGCGCAGGCCCATCTTCAGGGCCTTGGTCAGCACGAACTTGGTCTGCGGCATGACGCCTTCTTCGGCGTCGACCAGCAGGACGCAGCCGTCCACCATGCCCAGGATGCGCTCGACTTCGCCGCCGAAGTCGGCGTGGCCGGGGGTGTCGATGATGTTGATGCGGGTCTCGCCCGCTTCACCGTTCCACAGGACGCTGGTGCACTTGGCCAGAATCGTAATGCCGCGCTCGCGCTCCTGGTCGTTGGAGTCCATGGCGCGTTCGGTCGTCGCCTCGTTGGCGCGGAAAACACCGGACTGGGCGAGCAGCTGATCGACGAGGGTGGTCTTGCCATGATCGACGTGCGCGATGATGGCGATATTTCGCATGGACATGGGAACGGACGGACTTTCGGGGAGGGTCGGGCGGGGAGGATCAGGATTTGACGCTGTAGGCGTCAGGCGCGCGGCTTTTACGCGACTGCGCGACATTTATCCAGCCCACCCCGCAGGAAAGAGGATTTCCAGGAAACCGGTGTCAACCCGAAAGCCTTGATTAGAAGGGCTTTGAGCCCCATCTGCGGGTCAGGTGGTTTCAGGCGTAACTAATTGTGCGGTGCAGCATGCCTAAAAATTCATCATCTTCATCTATCGCCGTTCGCTAATCCTTACGCCGCAAAGGGTTTCTCGAAGTGGGTTAAGAAAAATCGACATTACCGTCCACTTTTCCGCTTGCTCGATTTCGCATCGCACCCTATAAACAACCCGTGAGGCGGCCTTGCCGCTTCTGCCCTTCCTGGGCGTTTCCTCCCTAATGAACTGCCCGGCTTTCGAGCCGGGCTTTTTTTTGGCCTGAACCTGGGCCGGGCCGCTTTCAGGCGGAAAAGGGGATTTGACGCCGCCGAGCGGCACCGGCCGGTCCCAATGGAAGCGCACGCAAGGTGCCCAGGGCCCGTTTTAGCGCAGGGTTGCGACGTCCAGGGCCGCAAGGGCCTGCGTCAGACGCCCGGCGTCGGCGGTCAGTCGCTCCAGGCCCTCGGTGGGCTCGCGCGTGACCTCGTTCATGTAGAGCGCGCGATTGATCTCGATTTGCAGGGCGTGGGTGCGGCGAGCCGGGCGGCCATAGTGCTCGGTGGTGTAGCCGCCGGCATAGGGGGCGTTGCGGGCCACCCTGTATCCCATGGCTTCCAGCTCGCGCTCGACCAGTCCCGTCAGCTTGGGCGAGCAGGCCGCGCCGAACCGGTCGCCCAGCACGATGTCGCACGGTCCGCCGCCCCGCGCCCGCTGGCCGCGCGCCGCCGCCGCCGGCATCGAGTGCCAGTCGATCAGGATCGCCACGCCATGGGTCGCCCGCGCCGAAGCCAGCAGCCGGTCCAGGGCGTCATGATAGGGTCGGTGGGCCAGATCGACGCGAGCCTTGGCCTCGGCGAAGGTCAGCTTGCGCGCATAGATCGGCTTTCCCTCGGACGCGACCCGCGCGATCGTGCCCAGCCCTGCCGCCACCCGGGCAGAGCGCCCCTGGGCAAAGACCGGCAGCTCGTCCTCGAACATGGCGGGATCCAGCTCCCACGGCTCGCGGTTCAGATCGATATAGGCCCGGGCCAGTCGCGCCCGGATCACGGCTGCGCCCAGATCCGGGGCTCCAGCGATGATCTGGTCGACGAAGGCGTCTTCCGAGCCCCGGATGGCCTCGGCACTGAGCCGCGCGGCCGCCATCATGTCGTCAGGATAGATCCGGCCCGAATGGGGCGAGGCGAACACCAGGGCCGTGGGCGGCGCTGCGGGTTCGGGTGCGGCGCGCAGCACCTCGTGCGCCGTCGACGCCGCTCCGGCGCTCGACGACGGCTCCGATGTCGCGAGCGGCTGCCAGGCTGTCATGGGGCCATAGTCGCAAGCGTGGCGCCTCGCGGTCAAACATCTTTGGATGAAGGGGTGTCGCCTGTGGACTATGGTGCCCGGTTCATCCCCGATTTACCGTCTTGCCGCTAAGGTGACCGCTCAACTGCGCCGGAAAAGATCGACATGGCCCGCATCCTCCTTGCCGAAGACGACGATTCCCTCCGGGGTTTCCTGGCCCGC
Organism: Caulobacter sp. AVps18; assembly: GCF_058681425.1. NCBI lineage: Bacteria > Pseudomonadati > Pseudomonadota > Alphaproteobacteria > Caulobacterales > Caulobacteraceae > Caulobacter > Caulobacter sp. AVps18. The sequence continues at coordinate 563,773 of NZ_CM178737.1, read as the reverse complement.
GCCCTTGAGCGCGCCGGCTTCGAGGTTCAGGCCTGCGCCGATGGCGAAGAGGCCGTCCAGCATCTGGATCATTCCTGGGACCTGCTGCTGACCGACATCGTCATGCCTGGCATGGACGGCATCGAGGTGGCCCGCCAGGCCGCCGCCCGTGATCCGGCCCTGCGCATCATGTTCATCACCGGCTTCGCAGCTGTGGCCCTCTCGGCCCAGGACCGCGCGCCTGCCGGTGCCAAGGTGCTGTCCAAGCCCGTCCACCTGCGAGACCTGGTGGCCGAGGTCGAAAAGATGATGGCCGCCTAAATCTTTTTTCGGCGGCTTGCGTGATGCGAAAGCCGCCGCTATACCCCGTCACCTTCCCGCCCGGGACACTTTAACACAGTGCTTCAGGGTCGCTTTGGCGGATGCGTAGCTCAGCGGGAGAGCACCTCGTTGACATCGAGGGGGTCACAGGTTCAATCCCTGTCGCGTCCACCATTCCTTTCCTAAAAATCGCTTTTCAGACGACGCCTCCGGGTCGACCGGTCTAGGTGCGCATCAACAGGTCCGGGCTCTGGCCGACCAGCGGCTGGGGCAGGCGCTGGGGCAAGGGGCGTATTGCCAGGCGCGAGGTCACCCAGGTCCGCGCCGCCGCCAGGTCGTCTGCGATCTCATCGCGTTGCTGGGCCTGTCGCGCCCTGCGTGCGTCGTTGTCGAACGCCACGTCGGGATTCTTGGAGTAGCGGCTGAAAAGCTCGCCCGCCAGAATAGCGTCCAGATCCTGGTCGCTGGCCGGAACGCCGAAATAGGCGAAGGCGGCCTCCAGCACGGGCCGGGGCGTATTGAACAGAGCCTCTGCGTTCAGGCTGCGGGCGTGTGGGTAGCGTTCCAGCGCCTGGGCATAGATCCGGGTCTGGGCCAGCCAAAGGGCGGCGGCCAGTTGCACGGGCGTTGGGTCGATCTGGCCCTGCAGTTCGGGTTCCACCCCGCGCCACACCTCGCGGGTGACGCTTTCCACCCAGCGCCGATGGTTGGCCGTTCGCAGTATGGCCATCAGGTAGTGTTCCAGCGGGAAATACAGGAACAGGGTCGGGGCGTCTGGATTGATCGCCATGATCTGCGGAATGATGAAGTTCACGGGCACGTTGGCCTTGACGATCACCGGCCCGGCCGGAGCGTAGCGCCGCGCCATCAGGCTGTTGGCCAGGCGCAGGCGTGCGGACCAGGCTTGGGGCGAGACGGCGGGGCCAGAACCGGCCGCCTCGACGCCCAGCTGTCGCCAGGGCATGGGCTCGCGGATCACCAGATTGTCGCCCGGCCTGTCCAGCGCCCTGGCCAGCAGGGTCGAGCCGCAATGGGCCACGTGGAAGATGCTGGCCACCTGCGCGCCCGGCCGGCCGTTTTGGTCGTTGAAGGCGGCCAACTGCGCAGCGTCGACCTTGATCATCCGGGGATTGGCCGGGCTGATCCGGCGGTCAAAGAAGATCGACCGGTTGTAGGCGTTGCGGTCCATGTCCAGAAACACCGCCTGGTCGTTCTCGAACGCGAACAGATAGTGGTCGGGCGTGGCGAACAGGTCGCTGATCTTCATGGGTCAACCAGGTCTGGTACGGGCTTGCACGGATGTCGCACGGCGCCGCGTTGCGCGCTATGCTCAAGGCGCAGACCTCCCGCGAGCCGCTCCGCATGAACCGCGCCACATGAACTTCCAAGACCATGTTTGAGATCGCTCTTCCCGAATCGGGCCGGCCCTATGTCACCGTGCTGGCGCGGGGCGAGACCCGTGTGGCGCACCTGCCCCAGGACCTGATCGTCGAACTCTACAAGACCCACGGCGCCCTGCTGTTTCGCGGCTTTCAGGTCGATCTCCCGGCCTTTCGCGACGTCACGGAGACCTATTGCGCAAGTTCGGTGTTCAACGAGAGCCCGGATCGCCAGGTGCTGGACGAGGCCCACAACATCCAGTCGGTCAATGGTGGTTCACAGGCTTTTCCGCTGCATCCTGAGCTGTCGCGCGAGCCGTGGAAGCCCGACGTCTGCTTCTTCTGCTGCCTCAACCCGCCCAGCGACCAGGGCGAGACCACGGTGTGCGACGGGGTGGAGATCGTGCGCCAGTTGCCTCAAGCCATACGCGAGGGCTTCGCGGCCCGCCGTCTGCACTATCTCCAGATCGCGAGCCCTGAACTGCTGGCCTTCTGGCTGGGCACGGCGACACCGGACGACCGCCAGCTGGCCCATCCGCCGGCCCAGTGTCCCTATGACTTCTTCCGGATCGGCGATCGGGTCGTTCGCGGGTTCTCGCGCCCCGCGCTACATGTCCCGATGTTCACCGATGCGCCGGCCTTCGGCAATTTCCTGCTGTTTGCCCGCTATCTGCTCGGCAATCCCCGGTTCCCGGTGTTCGAGGATCGTGAGCCGGTTCCCGACGCCTGGATGCTGGCAGTCAAGGAAGTCAGCGACCGGCTTACAGCCCCCGTGCATTGGGAGAGGGGTGATATGCTGATGCTGGACAACACCCGCTTCATGCACGGCCGCAACGCCATCATTGACGCCGACCAGCGCCTGATCGCCTCGTACTTTGGCTATCTGCGCTTCGCCCTGCCCAATTCCGAAGAGCCCGCCGATCCGATCTGGCGGCGGTCGCAGTTTCGGCCGCCGGTTCGGCCTGCGGCCGCCCGCGCCGCGCCGCCCTCTTCACAAGGCTAGAGCCCTTTCCGACCCGATAACCGTTTCACCCTTATCGGAAAATGCTCCAGAAAGCGGCCGGTTTGACCTTCGCGGTCTTGGCTGGCTGGATTGCGGCTCAGCGCGCACCGGTACCGCGGTAGACGTCGCAGAGCGTTTCAAGCACCCGCACGGCGGCGGGATCGGCCAGGCGGTAAAAGATGGTCTGGGCCTCGCGGCGGGTCGCGACCAGCCCTTCGGCGCGCATCTTGGCCAGATGCTGCGATGTCGCCGACTGGGCCAGCCCGACATAGGCCGCCAGATCACCGACCGATGCCTCCCCGTCGATGAGGCGGCACAGGATCAGCAGGCGTTGTTCGCTCGCCAGGAGCTTGAGAAGCCGGGCTGCGGCGTGCGCGCTGCTGGCGAGATCCTGAACATCGTCGACGGGCGTAAGGGGGGAGACCATGCTCATCTGCCTAATTTAGAACATGCGCATCAAGGTTCAAGCCAGGGCGCGTCACCTGGCTTGCCTGAGCGTTTGGGGGCGCTCGTCATCGCGCAGGACGACATAGATGGCCGGGATGACCAGAACGGTCAGCACCGTCGACGAGGCCAGGCCAAACAGCAGCGAGATCGCCAGGCCCTGGAAGATCGGGTCGAACAGGATCACCGCCGCCCCGATCATGGCCGCCAGGGCCGTGAGCACGATCGGCTTGAAGCGAATGGCCCCGGCCTCCAGCAACACCTCACGCAGCGGCCGGTCGCCGGTCTGGCTGTGGCGGATGAAGTCGACCAGCAGGATCGAGTTGCGCACGATGATCCCGGCCAGGGCGATGAAGCCGATCATCGAGGTGGCGCTGAATGGGGCCTTGAACAGGATGTGGCCGATGACGATACCCACCAGGGTCAGGGGGATCGGAGTCAGGATCACCAGCGGCAGGCGGAAGCTTTTGAACTGGGCGACGACCAGCACGTAGATTCCAAGGATCGCCACCCCGAAGGCCGCCCCCATGTCGCGGAAGGTCACCCAGGTGATCTCCCACTCGCCGTCCCACAGCAGGGTCGGCTTGCGCTCGTCGGTCGGCTGGCCGTTCATGCGGATGTCGGGCTTGGGCAGATCGCCCCAGTCGGCGGCCTTGATCGCCTTGTCGACCGCCATCATGCCGTAGATCGGGGCCTCATAGGCGCCGGCCAGTTCGGCCATGATCATGTCGACGTCGCGGCCGTCGCGGCGGAAGACATGGGTCGAGCCGGCTTCCCGGGTGGCGGTGACCACCTCGCCCAGCGCCACCAGGCGCCCGCCCTGACTTTGGGCCACTGGCAAGGCCGCCAGGCCCTCGTCCCAGCTGCGCGCCGACTGCGGCAGACGCACTGAGATTTCCAGCGGATCGCGACCCTGGCCCCGATGGGCGTAGCCCACGACCTGTCCGCCGAACGCCGCGCCGATCGAGTCCAGCACCTGCCGGTCATCGACCTTCAAGGCTTCCAACCGGTCGCGGTCGGGAACCAGGCGCAGGCCGGGGCGGGCTTGACCGTAGCTGTCATCGATATCGACGATGTAGGGCACAGACTTGAAGGCGGCCTTGACCCGCTCGGCCACGGCGCGGCGGGTCGCAGCGTCGGGGCCGTAGATCTCGGCCAGCAGGGTGGCCATGACCGGCGGTCCGGGCGGGGCCTCGACCACCTTGATCGATGCGCCGGCCGGCAGGGCCACCCTGGCCAGCCGTTCGCGCAGGTCCAGGGCGATGACGTGGCTGGAGCGCTTGCGCTCGCCCTTCTCGGCCAGCGACACCGACAGGTCGCCCTGGTCGGGGCGATTGCGCAGATAGTAGTGGCGCACCAGGCCGTTGAAATTGAACGGCGAGGCGGTTCCCGCATAGGCGTCGATCGCCGTCACCTCGGGCAGGGTGCGGGTGATCACGGCGGCGTCCGACAGGGCGCGGGCGGTGGCTTCCAGCGAGGTTCCCTCCGGCATGTCCAGCACCACCTGCAGCTCGGACTTGTTGTCGAACGGCAGCAGTTTGACGGTCACGGTCTTGGTGGCGAACATGGCGCAAGCCAGCAGGGTGGCCAGGCCGACGCCGATCAGGAAGGTCCAGGCGCTCCTGCGGGTGGCGATCACCCGCCCGGCGACCTGGCGATACAGCGCCCCCAGCTTACCTTCGCCGTCGTGAGCATGGCCTTCGGCCGTCAGCGTCTTGCGGGCGAAGCGCACCATCAGCCAGGGCGCGATGACCACCGCGACGAAGAACGAGAACACCATGGCCGCCGAGGCGTTGACCGGGATCGGGGCCATATAGGGGCCCATCAGGCCCGAGACGAACAGCATCGGCAGCAGGGCCGAAACCACGGTCAGGGTGGCGACCACGGTGGGATTGCCCACCTCGGCCACGGCGTCCACCGCCGCGTCGATCCGGCTGCGGCCATCGTTCATGGCCCAGTGGCGGGCGATGTTCTCGATCATCACGATGGCGTCGTCGACCAGGATGCCGATCGAGAAGATCAGGGCGAACAGGCTGACCCGGTTGATCGTGTAGCCCATCAGGTTGGACGCAAAGAGGGTCAGCAGGATGGTCGTGGGGATGACGACGGCGGTGACCGCCGCCTCGCGCCAGCCGATGGCCAGACCGATCAGCACCACGATCGACAGGGTGGCCAGACCCAGGTGAAACAGCAGCTCATTGGCCTTTTCATTGGCCGTGGCGCCAAAGTCGCGGGTCACCGCCACATCCAGGCCCTGCGGCAGCAGCGAGCCCTTCAGGGCCTCGACGCGGGCCAGAACGGCCTGGGAGACGACCACGGCGTTGGCGCCCTTGCGCTTGGCGATGGCCAGGCTGACGGCGGGGGCCTGGCTCCAGACGCCGTCTGCGCGGGCATAGCGCCAGGCACGGGCCTGATCCTCGCGCGGGCCCTGGGCCACATCGGCGACATCGCGGACATAGACCGCCTGGCCGCTGGCCGAAGGCAGGGCCAGCAGGCCGATATCCACGGCGCTGGTCAGGCTGCGGCCGGCCGTGACGTCGACCGCCTGGCCGCCGCCGCGAATCTGGCCGGCGGGAAAGGCGCGGGTGGCCTGACGCACGGTGTCCATCAGGGCGGCCAGCGAGACGCCGTGCTGGGCCAGGCGGGCCGGATCGGGGGCGATGCGGATCTCCTCGGGCCGACCGCCGACGATGAAGGTCAGGCCCACATCCTCGACCTTGGCGACCTCGGTGCGCAGCTTGCCCGCAAGCTCATACAGCGCCTGATCGGTCCACTGGCCCGCCGCGCCGGGCTTGGGCGACAGGGTCAGGACCAGGCTCGGCACGTCATTGATGCCCCGGGTCTGGATCAGGGGTTCGGCGATGCCGGCCGGGATGCGGTCATAGTTGGCGCGGATCTTCTCGTGGATGCGCACGGCCGCTGCGTCGGGATCGACCCCGACCTTGAAGCGGGCCGTGACCATCACCTGATTGTCGTCGGCGAAGGTATAGACGTGCTCGACCTCGGCCACGCTCTTGACGATGGTCTCCAGCGGCTTGCCGACCAGTTCGATGGCGTCGGGCGCGCGCAGGCCCGGCGCGGCGACCATGATATCGACCATGGGCACGCTGATTTGCGGCTCCTCCTCGCGGGGGATCGAGACCAGCGCCAGAAGGCCCACGGCGATCGCCGCCAGCAGGATCAGCGGCGTCAGGGGTGACTTGATCGACGCCTTGGTCAGGCGCCCCGAAAGACCCAGGTTCATCGGGCGGCCTCCGCCGGGGTCAGGACGTCGCCGATACGCAGGCCTGACAGGACCTCGACCGTGTCGGCCGTGGCACCCGCGCGGGTCTGGATCGGGGCTTCGGAGATCACGCCGTCGGCGCTGACCAGCCGGGCGTAGTCGACGCCAAACCGGGTAGCGACATAGCGCCGGGGAAGGATGATCGCCTGACGCTCGCCGATCTTGACGGCGGCGCGCACGCGCTGACCGATCAGGTCGCCGGGCAGGTTGGGGGCGGTGACATCGGCGGTGACCTGACCGCCGGTGATCGACGGATAGATCTGGGTGAGGGTTCCGCGCGCGGCCGCGCCGCGCAGGTCCTCGGCCGCCAGATCAACCGTGTCGCCGACCTTGAGGGCGCGCGCCTGGCCTTCCGGCAGTTCTATGCGCACCACTAGTGGGCCGGCGGTGATCCTGGCGACCGACTGGCCGGGCATGACCACCGAGCCGACCGGCACATCGGCCAGCAGAACCCGCCCCGAGGCCGGCGCCAGGATCGCGCCCTGGGCGCCCAACTCGGCGCTGGCTCCGCGCTGGGCGCGGGCGGCGTTGAGATTGGCATTGGCGGCCTTGGCCTGGGCCTCGACCTGGTCCAACCGGGCCTGGGCATAGACCCCGTGCGAGAACAGGTCGCGGGTGCGGGCCAGATCGGCCTGGGCGCGGGCGGCCTCGGCGGCGGCGGCGGCCACCTGGGCGTCGAACGCCCCGGTCTGCAGGGTCAGCCGGTCATCCTTGATCCGACCGATCACCTGACCCTGGCGGACGACATCACCTTCCCTGACGCTGAGCGCGATCAGGATTCCGGAGATCCGCGCCCGCGCCTCGGCCATGTCGCGCGTGGTCAGGGTGGCGGGGACCGGCTTCATGTCGGCGACGACCTGGGCCCGGACCGTCAGGCGATCGGCCGCCGGTGCCGTCTTGACCGCCGGTGCCGCAGCCTCCCGGGACTCGCCGCAGGCGCCCAGCAGCAGGGCGGCGCCCAGGGCGCTGATCAGATATGGCCGCGCCGTCATGGCGTCCCCTCCAGGTGATGTCTGTGTCGTCTATCGAACGGTCGGCAGGCCGGCGGCCTTCCAGGCCATGATGCCGCCGGTCAGGTGGGTATCGAGCGCGTGGCCGGCCTTCTGGCAGTGGCCGACGGCGGTGGCCGAGCGCTTGCCCGACCCGCAACTGAACACAACGGCCCTGTCGCCGGCATCGGGCAGGGTTTTGGGGTCAAAGCTCGAAAGCGGAACATTGACCGCGCCGGGAATGCGCTCGGCGGCGAACTCGGCCGGCTCGCGCACATCGACCAGCAGGATTTCCTGGGCGTCGAGGGCGGTCTTCACCTGATCAGCGGTGAGGTCCTTGGTCCTGGGGGATCCGAACATCATGGAGTCTCCTCAAAAAACGCACCGGCGACCGCCGCAGGGGCCGTCAGGGCATCGAGCTAAAATTTATAGTTGCGTATATGCGTTTCTTCAAATATTAAGTCAAGCATCGACAGGGCGACGCTATCCCCAAGGGGCGAGCGCGAATGTGATCCTGATCAAAGTGAGCCGGATGGAACGGGCCCAGTCTCGGTTTCAAACTGCGGCGTTGAAGGAACGGGATCATGACCAGGCCACGCATCGTCATTCTGGGTGCCGGACTGGGCGGCGCCATCGCCGCCTTCGAGATCAAGCAGGCCGTGGGCGACAAGGCTGTGGTCGAGGTGGTCTCCCAGGGCGACACCTTCCACTTCGTGCCCTCAAACCCCTGGGTCGCGGTTCACTGGCGCAAGCGCGAGGCCATCGAGGTCAAGCTGCCGCCGGTGTTCAAGAAGAAGGGCATCGCCTTCCGGGGCGTGGGTGCCGCCAAGGTCATGCCTGAGCGCAACCAGCTGGAACTGACCGACGGCGGGCTGCTGGACTACGACTATCTGGTGATCGCCACCGGGCCCGAGCTGGCCTTTGACGAGATCCCCGGCCTTGGCCCGCACGGCGGCTTCACCCAGTCGATCTGCCACGTCGATCACGCCGAGACGGCGGCGAGCGCCTTTGACCGCTTCGTCGAAAACCCCGGCCCGATCGTCGTGGGCGCGGCGCAGGGCGCGTCCTGCTTTGGTCCGGCCTATGAGTTCGCCCTGATCCTCGACACCGAACTGCGCCGCCGCAAGGTGCGCGACCGCGTGCCGATGACCTTCGTGACCTCCGAGCCCTATATCGGCCATCTGGGCCTGGACGGGGTGGGCGACACCAAGGGCCTGCTGGAAAGCGAGATGCGCCAGCGGCACATCAAGTGGATCACCAACGCCAAGGTCGCCTCGGTCGAGGCCGGCATGATGCATGTCGAGGAAATCGCCGACGACGGCGCCGTCAAGGCGACCCACGACCTGCCGTTCTCCTATTCGATGATGCTGCCGGCCTTCCGCGGCGTGGCCGCAGTTCACGGGATCAGCGGTTTGACCAATCCGCGCGGCTTCATCCTGGTCGACAAGCACCAGCGCAACCCGACCTATCCCAATGTCATGGCCCTGGGGGTGTGCGTCGCCATAGCCCCAACCGGCAAGACGCCGGTGCCTGTGGGCGTGCCCAAGACCGGCTTCATGATCGAGAGCATGGTCTCGGCCATCGCCCAGAACTTCAAAGAGATCCTGGATGGCAAGCCCACCACCCACGAGGCGACCTGGAACGCCATCTGCCTGGCCGATTTCGGCGACGGCGGCGTGGTGTTCATCGCCCAGCCCCAGATCCCGCCGCGCAACGTCAACTGGTCGGCCAGCGGCAAGTGGGTGCATCTGGCCAAGGTCGGGTTCGAAAAATACTTCCTGGCCAAGGTCAAACGCGGCGAGAGCGAGCCCTTCTACGAGAAGCTGGCCCTGGACGTGATGGGCATCCACAAGATCAAGCCCTGAGGGTGAAAGGCGCGATGATGCGGCAGCTTGTTTGCCCCGCCTGCGGCGCGACCAATCGCGCCCCGGAGGACAGGAACGCCCTGGCGGCCAAGTGCGGACGGTGCGGCGAGCGCCTGTTCTCCGGCGCTCCGACCGAGGTCAGCGGCGCGCAACTGGCCGCCCATGCCGGCAAGAGCCGGGGCGTCGCCGTGCTCGTCGATGTCTGGGCGCCGTGGTGCGGGCCCTGCCGGTCCATGGCTCCCCAGTTCGCCGCTGCGGCCGCTCGACTTGAGCCGGACGTGCGCCTGCTGAAGCTCAATTCCGAAGCCGAGCCGCAGGCGGCCGGGGCGCTGGGCGTCTCGGGCATTCCCGCCCTGCTGCTCTATCGCGACGGCGCCGTTATCGCCCGGTCCGCCGGACTGATGAGCGCCGCACAGATCGTCGCCTGGACGCACCAGGCCCTGGCCCGGGCCAATACCCCGGCCTCTGAAGGAGGTTGATCATGACCGTCGACCGTATGGTTCTGGCCTTTGCCGGCTTTGTGGTCTTGCTGGGCGTCGCCCTGGCCCAGTTCGTCCATCCCTGGTGGATCGCGCTGTCGATCTTCGCCGGACTCAACATGATCCAGGCGGCCTTCACCGGCTTTTGCCCGGCCGCGATGATCTTCAAGAAACTCGGCGTCAAGCCGGGGGTCGCGTTCCAGTGAACCGCCTGCGCGCCGCCCTCGCCCTGACCTTGCTGGCCAGCATCGCCACGCCGCCTGGCGCGTCGGCCATGAGCCTGCCAGAGGCCATCGCCCTGGCGCGGCGCGCCAATCCCGATCTGGCCCAGGCACGGGCCCGTTCAGATGCGGCCCAAGCCCGGCTGGCCCAGGCGCGCGCCGGCCGCTTGCCCAGCCTGACCCTGTCGGCTGAAAGCGCCAGCGGAACGACCGATCTTGGCGGCTTCTTCGGCTTTGGTCAGAGCGATGTCTCGCCCCGCGCGGCCTCGCTGCAACTGCGTCAGCCGTTGTTCTCCGGCGGTGGCGTCAGCGCCGCGATCGATCAGGCCGGGGAGGGCAAGACCGCAGCCCTGGCCCAGGTCGGCGGTGCAACGGCCGCACTGAGCGTCGAGGTCGCGTCGGCCTATGTCGGCGTCTTGACGGCCCAGGACATGGTGGCCCTGGCAGGGGCCCAACTCGCCCAGATGGAGACCATCACCAGCCAGGCGCAATTGCGCTTCAAGGGCGGCGAGATCCCCAGGACCGATCTTGACCAGGCCACGGCCCGCCAGGCCGAGAGCCGCGCGGGTCTGGCGCGCGCCGAAGGTCAGCTGGCCAGGAGCCGCGCCCATTTCGTTTCGGTCGTCGGGGCTGAGCCGGACGGGCTTGAGGCTTTGATCGCGCCCCCTGCGACTCCCCCGTCGCTCGATGAGGCCATGGCGCAGGCGGCTCGGTCCAGTCCGATGGTGCTGGCCGCCCAGGCGGCAGAACGCGCAGCGCTGGCAGGCGTCCGTTACGCCCGCGCCGATCGGTTGCCCAGCCTGGCCCTGACCGCCACCGCCAGTACGGCGCGCGACCAGTTCTTTCCCGGCTACAGCGCCGATGGCGTGACCGTCGGCGTTCAAGGGCGCTGGACGCTGTTTTCGGGCGGCGCGGTGAGCGGCCGCATCGATGAGGCCGGGGCGGAGCTTCGCGCTGCCCAAGCAGGTCTGAATGCAGCGCAGGCTCAGGTCCGGGAGGCTGTGATCGGCGCCTGGGGCGATGTCGTCACGGCGCGGGCGGTCATGCTTGCGGCGAGCGATCAGGCGGCCGCCGCAGCCAGTGCGCTGGACAGTGTGCGCAATGAGGTCCGGGTGGGGCAGAAGCCCGTGCTGGATCTCCTGGACGCTGAACGCGAGGCCCTGCAGGCGCAAAGTGGTCTGGTCGCCGCGCGCGGTGAGGTGACGGTCTCGTCCTACCGGCTCGATGCGCTGTTGCAGGGCCAGTAGGCACTGAGACCAAGCGCCGCTGAGCTCGACTCCTTGCGCTCTGTATGTCTCGTCACCCCGGGAACAAGTCCCGGGGTGACGGGGTATTCTCAGATTTGGACCCTCTCAGATCAGGCTCAACGGCCGTTGGCTTAAGGCTGGATCAGGCTTTTGACGAGCGGAGCGGTGACCACGGGACCTTGACCCCCGTCGAGGAGCTCCTACGACTTGTCACCTGGCGGGGAAAACAGCAGTCATGACGTCCTTCTATGATCGCCACATCCTGCCCCGGTTCATCGGTTGCGCCTGCGGTGCGGGGGCGATCGCCAAGCAGCGCGCCAAGATCGTGCCGCAGGCGCAAGGGCGGGTTCTCGAACTCGGGATCGGCGGCGGACTGAATCTGGCCTTTTATGATCCGGCGCGTGTGACCAGCGTCACCGGGGTCGATCCCTCGGAAAGCCTGAGGGCTCGAGCCCTGGCGGCCCCGCGCCCTGACGGCCTGAATGTCATGGTCCTGCCGGGCGAGGCCGAGCAACTGGAGTTTGACGACCACAGCTTCGACACCGTCGTCTGCACCTTCACGCTTTGCTCGGTGCACACCCCTCAAGCGGTGCTTGCCCAGGCGCGCCGCGTGCTCAAGCCTGATGGCCGGTTTCTCTTTTGCGAGCATGGCCGGGCCCCCGATCCCAAGGTGGCCGCCTGGCAGGGGCGGATCGAGCCGTTCTGGACACCGCTGGCCGGCGGCTGCCGCCTGACCCGCCCGGTCGGCGCGGCGATCATCGCTGCTGGATTCGTCGTCGATGACGCCGAGGCCTTTTACATGCCCAAGGCACCCAGGCCGCTGGGCTGGTGCGAACTGGGCTCGGCCCGCGTCGCCTGAGCGACATCCTTTCCCTCTCATAACCAGCGGCGCGCATCGCCCCGGGAGCCATCGTGTCCGAGACCCCTTCGAACGCCGCCCAGATCGACTATTGGAATACGACGGTTGGCCGGACCTGGGCGCAGTTCCAGGAGCAACTGGATCGGCAGATCGCGCCTCTGGGGCTGGAGGCCCTGCGCGTGCTCGCCCCCCAGGCCGGCGAGCGGGTCCTGGATGTCGGTTGTGGTTGCGGACAGACCACCCTGGATCTTGCAGCCCGGGTCGGGCCCGAAGGCCATGTGACCGGTGTCGACATCTCCGAGCCGATGCTGGACGTGGCTGTGCGGCGTGAAATTCCCCAGGGTGCCGCGCGGCCAGAATTTATCCGAACTGACGCCCAGACCGCCGATCTGGGCGAGGGCGTCTTTGATGCGGTGTTCTCGCGGTTCGGCGTGATGTTCTTCAGCGATCCGGCCGCAGCCTTCGCCAACCTTCGTACCGCGCTCAAGCCCGGCGGCCGGCTGGCCTTTGTCTGCTGGCGGCCCTATGCGGAGAACCTCTGGATGCGGGCTCCCATGGAGGCAGCTCAGCCGTTCCTGCCGCCGATGCCGGCGTCCGACCCCGCCGCGCCCGGTCCCTTCGCCTTCGCCGATCCGCAGCGCGTCAGGTCGATCCTCACGAGCGCCGGCTATGACGATGTGACAATCGATCCCTTCGACGCGCTGATCGGCGGGGCATCGATCGCGGATACGCTCAGGCTGACCTTTCAGGTCGGCCCGCTGGGCTCGGCCTTGCGGGCGGAGCCACAGCTAGCGGCTGTGGTCGGCGATGCCGTCCGCGCCGTCCTGGAGCGTTTCCAGACGCCTCAGGGGGTCGAGATGCCGGCGGCCGTGTGGCTTGTCCAGGCGCGACGCTGATTTCAGCGTCCGGGCGGGGGAAGCTGAAGTCCCGGGGCGCCGCCAAGATCCAGTCGTTGACGGATTCGTCGCCCGCGAAAGCCTCGCTGGGTCAGGACGTGGCGGGTTTGACCTCTGCCGCCTCGGCGAGCTGGGCCGTCGCCGCGCGATAGTCGGCCTTGTCGGGTTCCAGAAACCGGGCGTGCTGCTCACGCAGCTGGGCGGCGGCTTCGTCATAGAGAAACGGCAGGAAGGCGTAACGCTTGCCGGCGGTCACCGGCTCGGCGGCGTGCAGCAGGCTGCACGAGAACACCACGGCCCCGCCCGTGGGCGCGCGATAGGTGCGGCTGCCAAATTCGGGGAACACCAGATCGCCGCCCTCATAGTCCTCGGTATTGAGGTTGATGGTCACGGCGAAGCGGCGGTGGTCGGTGCCTTTGGACATGTCGTCGCGGTGGGGCCGGAAGAAGCCACCTTCGGCCCCGTCATAGCAGGCGACGATATAGCGCTCCATGCGGGTGGCCTTGAAGCTGAAGGCCCGCTGGATCTGGGGAATCAGGCGGCGGGTGACGCAGGCGCGGACCTCGGCGCGCAACGGGCCGTCCTCGATCACATGGTCGGTGCGCCGCTTGTTGGCGCTGTCGAAGACGCCCACCGTGCGCCCGTCGATCTCGCGCATGAAGCCCGAGGGCTCCTGCAGGCCCGTGTCATAGGCCTGGATCAGTCGGGCGCACAGGTCGCGGTCGAACACCCGGGGCAGCAGCAGTACGGGCGCGAACAGCGTGGCGCCGGCATGGTCGTCGACGGGGGGCAGGCTGCCCAGCAGCTGCATGATGCGCGGGGTGTGTTCCAGCGGTGCGATGGCGATGACCCGCAGCATGGGATCCAGCACCAGCCAGCCGGTCAGCTCGCTGCCGTTGGGGGCTTCCATGCCGTAGAGGCGCGAGACCTCGCGACCGGGATCCAGGAACCAGCGCACGCCCGGCGTGCTGTTCTGGGCGCCGCGAATGACGGTCTCGCTGCGCAGCACGCCGAAGAAGGTCACCTTCTCGTCATCGAACAGCGGGCGATGGGCCTGGACGGCGGCCGAGATCGCCACGGCGGCGGCCATGTCGTGGCTGGGATAAAAGGCCAGCACCACATAGCGGCCCGCCACGGAATCGAAGGCGTAGTCGGGATTGGCGGGGGTGGCGGCGCGAAAGAACGGCGCGGCGTCGCCGATGACCAACGGCATGGGGGTCGTTTTCCTTCGCGGCCTGTCCGGATGGCAAGGCTACAGGGTCTTTGGCCGGTCGGGGAGGGGCATAGCGCAGTAAAGGTCGTCCCAAGGTTGTCGAGGGTCTCGCCCGGTCAGGCGCGGGGGCGAAACAGGGTCAGCAGCCAGTTCGCTTGCCCATTGGCCAGGCCGAGGGACTGGGTTGCCAGTTCGGTCCGGATCCGGGCGGCCTCGAGCGTGGCCGAGTCCTTGGCCAGGTCGGCGTCCACCAGATTGCCCACGCCGGCTTCTAGCGTGTCGGCCAGGTTGCTGTTCTGGTCGCGGATCTGGGCCAGGGCGTTCTGGCGTTCGCCGAAATAGGCGCCTGCGTCCAGGGTCGTGGCCAGGGCGGAGTCGATCAGGCCCAGCAAGGGCGCGGGGTCATTCCAGTCGATCTGGTTGAGGCCCAGGGCCTCCACGGTGAGGGGGCGGGCGGCCACCGACTCGATCTCGCCCGCCGCACCGCTGACGAAGTCGTAGCTGGTGGCCGAAGAGCTTGTGACCGTCACGGGAGTGCTGGTGGTGGTCAGGGAAGGGACGGGCGCGCCCAGGTTCAGCAACGCCACCCCGCCCACGTTCCACACCGAGCCCGAGGCGTTGACGCCCTCATTGAAGCGAAACTCCAGTGATTGGCCGCTGGCAGGATTGTAGTCGAAGCTGACGATTTGCTGGCCTGACACCGCCGCGCCCGGTCCCACGGCCGCGCCGCCGGGGACATAGGCCTGACCGGTGGCGGCGACCCGCGTGCCGCCCTGCCAGATTTCCAGAACGTCCGGCGCGCTATAGGCGTCGAGATACAGGTCCAGCCGGCCGGGGTTGGTTCCGCCGTCGCGCACGAAGGTGGACGAGGCCCCGCCCGAGGTGCTGGGCAGGTTGGCGGCCAGAGAGGCCGGCGTAAGAGGCGCATTTAACGGGGCGCCGGAATAGGCCGTTTGGGTCTGGATCACGGTGGTCTGGACCAGCTTGTCGGCCAGCGGCTTGCGGCCGTCGAACTCGGCCAGCAGGGCGGCCTGGTCGACCTGGGCGATCAGGGCCTGGATGTCGGCGCGAAGCGCGGCGCGAGCGAACGTGCCCAGGGATGGGTCACGGAAGGCTACGGCCTTCTCCCGCGCCTTGCCCAGCAGATCGACGATGCGTTCGGTCCCGGCCGCGGCCACCTCGAGCATCGAGCCGCCGCGCGACAGGCTGTCATTGGCCACTCGCCAGCTATCGGTCTCGGCCCGCATCATGCGCGCCATGCCCCACACGGCGCCGTCGTCCTTGGCGGTGGCCACGCGCAGACCGGTCGCCACCCGGCGCTGGGCCATGGCCAGGCTGGCCCCGGCAGCGGTCAGGGCCTGGGCCGCCAACGAGGCCAGCCGGTTGGTGCTCACGGCGCGCAAAAGACAACGTTCTCCGATTCGGCCGCGGTGAGGCTGAATCGCCGCTCTTGGGTTGTAAAGGATCAGGTTCGGGTTGTGCCCCGATGAGGCCCGGCCTGGTCCGGATTTTGAGCGCTTTCAGAACCGCCATCTGCGATTTGCTACAGATCGAACCGCCTTGTTGCTCTTTGGCCACACCCATATTCGAGTTCAGCGCGTTTGCCGTCTTGGGTTCGCTGTGTCGGGTCCAGGACAATTCCACAAAAGGGTGCAAACCATGAGATTCCAATTGCTGGCCGGCGTCGCGGTGGTTGCGCTGTGCGCGGCCTCAGGCGCTTCGGCCCAAAGCGCCACGAGCGGTTGGTACGTCGCCGGTGACGCTGGCTACCACATGCCCAAGGACATCAAGGCCACCTCGTCGGCCGGCTATGACTGGACGGTTTCGAGCGAAGAAGACTGGGCGGCCTTTGGTCGTCTGGGCTATCGCTTCAGCCCCAACTGGCGCGTCGAAGGCGAGTACGGCTATCGCGGTTCCGACATCACGTCGGTGCGCGGCGAGTCTGGTGCACAGCCTCTGGGCCTGTGCACCGCCGGGCCGATCCGGACGGCGGCCAACCCCGCCTGTGGCGAACCGGTGGGCGAGATGACGGCCACCACCGCGATGGCCAACCTGATCTATGACTTCATGCCCGACGCAACCATCCGCCCGTTCATCGGCGTGGGTGCCGGTTCGGCCTGGGTCCACAACAAGGTCTATGGCCAGCTCAGCGGCGTGCCCGCCGGTGCCGCGCCGTATCAGAACACCAGCTTCGACGACACCGACCAGGCCTTCGCCTATCAGGGCCTGCTGGGCGTCGCCTGGGAAATGTCGCCCAACTGGAGCCTGGACCTGACCGGCCGCTACCTGGCCACCAAGGACCTGAAGTGGGGCTCGCTGACCCAGAACGTCGGCCCCGCCGGCGGTTCGGTCACCGATGTCGGCACGTTCGAAGGCAAGTACGAGGACGCTTCGGTGACCCTGGGCCTGCGCTACACCTTCGGTTCGCCGCCACTGCCGCCGGCCCCGCCGGCGCCTCCTCCTCCCCCGCCGCCGCCCCCGGCTCCGCCCGCGCCGCCCCCGCCGCCCCCGCCGCCCCCGGCTCCGGTCGCCTATGAGGCGCGCGAGTTCGTGGTCTACTTCCCGTTCGATCAGTCGATCCTGACGCCGGAAGCCCAGGCCGTGGTCCAGCAGGCCGCCGACTACGCCAAGAGCGGCGGCGCGACCAAGATCACCGTGACGGGTCACACCGACACGTCGGGTTCGGACCGCTACAATGCCCGCCTGTCGGAACGTCGCGGCAAGGCCGTCGCTGACGGTCTGGTCGGGATGGGCGTCGCCGCCACCAGCCTGGTGGTCGACTGGAAGGGCGAAAGCGCTCCAGCCGTCGCTACCGGCGATGGCGTCAAGGAACCGCTGAACCGCCGCTCGGCGATCTCGATCAACTTCTAAAGATCGAAACAGCGCTCTGAAGAGAGGGACCCGGTCGCAAGACCGGGCCCCTTTTTCGCGTCGGCCTCAGCTCACAAGGTCGTGGCCGAACCATCCGCGTGCGGTCGGCGCGAGTCAAAGCGCTCGGTCCGCACAAGATAGGACAGGCCCAGAGGCAGGGGCGAGGGCAGGTTCAGGATCTGCGCCACCACATGCTCGGCCAGCAGCGGCGCCAGGCAAAAGCCGCGCCCGCCCAAACCGCCCAGCATGAACAGGCCCGCCTCCAAAGCGCCGGCCAGGGGCAGGTGGTCGGCGGTGGTGGCGCGCACGGCGGCGCGGCCGCTGACGGCCAGGCCTTCCAGCCTCGCCGCCAGTTCGGGCCGGCCCTGGGCCAGGGCCTGAAGATTGCGCTGATGGTCGGCCGCGCGCGTGTCGCTCTGGCGGTCGCCGCGATCATGGGTGGCCCCAAACAGCACGCCGTCGCGGGTGGGCACGCTGTAACCGCCAAAGGCGGCCGGGGCGACCGGCGTCCCCTCCAGCGTGGTCCAGCTGGCCTGGCCGCGTACGGGGCGCCAGTCGATCTGCGGCGCGAGGGTGTCGAGACGAGCCCCGGCCGCCAGCACCACGGCGTCGGCGCGGGCGATCAGGGTGCCGTCGGCGTCCAGCAACCGCCAGCCCGCTTCGTCGCGGTCAAGACGCGCCACGTCGGCCGCGACGACCTCGCCGCGCCAGGCGGCCAGTACGGCGGCGGGCTCGACCACCAGGCCGCTCTCCATGGCCAGGGCTGCGCCGGCCGGCTCGCCCAGCGCCGCCGATACTGCCTCGGGCTCCAGCAGGACCATGGCACCCGGCTCGAACAGGTCCTGCTGCGCGACGGCGGCAAAGCGGCCCTCTACCTTGGCATCGAGGGCCAGTTGCAAGGCACCGCGCGCCACAATGGCGTCGGGCAGGGTTTCATAAAGGGCCGTCGCGCGGGCGAAGGCCTGGGCGGGCAGGGCGGCGCGCGGGCCGCCGCCGGCGTCCAGCGCCGGGGTGACCAGGGCGGCGGGATTGGCCGAGGCCGGGGCCTGGCCGTCGTCGAAGATCGTCGCGCTCAGCCCCTGGGCCCGTGCGGCCCGGGCCAGGCACGCTGCCGCGATCCCGCCGCCGATGATGGCCAGGCTGGCGGGACGCCGCGTTTCGACCCGCGCGCTGGGCAGCCAGGCCTCCAGCCTCTGCTTCTTGCGGCCAAAGCCGGGCTGCTTGGCAATCTCGAAGCCCGCCGCCTGCAGGCCGCGTCGTACGGCCCCGGCCACGGTGAAGGTGGCCGCCCGCGCCCCGGGGGCCGAGCGCGCGGCGACGGCGGCCAGAATCTCTTCCGACCACATGGCCGGATTGAGGGCCGGGGAGAAGCCGTCCAGGAACCAGGCGTCGGCCGCGCCGTCCCAACCCGCCAGCGCGTCGGCCGCCTGCATCACCGCCACGTCCAGGGTGGCGCGGAAGGCGGGGAGGTCCACCCGGTGAAAGCCCCGCGCTTGGCCGGGCCAGGCGTCCAGCAGAGCCTGGGCCGCCTCGCCCAGTTGCGGCCAGACGGCCAGGGCGCGGGCAGCGTCTTCCCGCGTGATCGGGTGGGCCTCGATAGAGAAGATGTGCAGCCGCGCCGTCGGCGGGGCCTCGCGCCGCCACAGGTCCAGCAGGGCGGCGATGTTCAGCCCGGTGCCGAAACCCAACTCGCCGACCACGAAATGCTCGCGACCGGCGAAGGCCTCCGGCAGATGGCAGCCCGCCAGGAACACTGCTTGCGTCTCTGCCAGGCCATCGGCGCTGGAGAAATAGACGTCGCCATACAGCTTCGAGCGCGGCAGGCCGTCCTGCGTCCAGATCAGGGGCGAGGCGTCGTCAGGCTCATCGGCGGAGGCGGGCGGAGTCATGGCCCGCTTAGAGCCCCGACGGCGGGGGGGCTGTCAATCAGAGGCGAGGCTGTCCACGCTTTTGAACAGTGCGCTTTAGGCGGCGTTCAGGCTCATTGCGCCGCCGATCCATTCGGCTTTCGACCTTTTGGCGGCGTCCGCCGCTGCGGCCGCGTTACCCAGGGCCGCTTCGGCCCGGGACAGGACGAAGTAGCTGTAGGGGTCGTTTGGCCAGTCCTTCAACAGGGCCTCGATCTTGGCCTTGGCCCCGGCGGCGTCGCCCGAAGCCAGCATGGCGGCGGCCAGGCTGCGGCGGGTGGGATACCAGATCAGCGGCGGATCGCCGCCTTCCGGATGCTTGGCCTGGATCGCAGCCGCCTCGCCATAGGCGGCCCTGGCCGCAGCGGGATCACCCTCCAGCATGGCGGCGCGGCCCTCCAGCACCTTGCGGAACAGTTTGGCGAAATCCCTTTGCCGCTCTGCCATCGCACCGGCGAATTTGTCTTCGACGATCAGCGCGTCGATGGCCTTGGCTTCAGCCCGCACGGCGGCGGCGTCGCCCCGGCGCGCGGCTTCCTCGCCCCGGGCATAGCGCCAGCCCACCCGCATCAGCGGCCGGCCGGCGTCGGGCTCCGCCAGGGCGGCGACCTGGGCGGCCGAGCCGAACCGGCCGTAGAGCGCATAGGCGTCGGCGGCCATGATCTGGCGATAGACCACCATGGTGTCGTCGTCGGCACCCGGCGCGGCATAGAGATTGGGATAGGTCTCGCGATACCAGTCGGCCAGGGCTAGGCCATCCTTGGCCCCGCCGGCCATCAGCGCCCCGCCCATGCCGAAATGGATGTTGTGGGCGTGCAGCCGCATGGCCTTGATCCCGCCCGGCGGGCTGGCCAGACGGTCATAGCGCCGGTCCAGCCCAACAGCCTCGACATTGGACAGCATCGCGTCGCGATAGCGGCCCACGCGGTAGAAGGTGTGCGAGGGCATGTGGACCAGATGGCTGGCCCCCGGCGCCAGCTTGGCCAGCCGCTCGCCATAGGCCAGGGCGCGGTGCGGGTCGTCCGACCATTCTGTAAGGTGGATGTAGAGGTGGATGGCGCCGGTGTCGTTCGGCTGCACGCTCAGGGCGTGCTCCAGCAGGTCCATGGCCCGGGTGACGCCTGGATCCGTGGCCTTGCCGTCCCTCCACCACTCGTCCTCGACCTGCAGCATCCAGGCGTCGGCGGTGATGTTGGACACGCCCACGTCATCGGGATTTTCCCGCGAGATGCGGTCCATGGCCTTGGCGAAGCGCTTGCTCCGGCTCTTTTCACGACCGGAATAGCGCTGGATCAGGGCGTCGATCAGCTGGCGCTGCAAGGGGGTGGCGTCGGCCGACAGGGTCTTGGCCTCACGCGCCGCCTTCAGGCCGGTGGCGACGGACGCCGGGTCATAGCCGCCGCCGTTCAGGTTGGGCCCGATCGCCCAGGCCTCGCCCCAGGCGCAGGCGCCGCATTGCGGGTCAAGCTGCCGCGCCTTGCGAAAGGCGCGCACGGATTCGGAATGCTCGAACGCCCAGCGCAGGCGCACCCCATGGTCGAACCAGGCCTGGGCCTGTGGGTTGGTGGTGTCGGCCTTGAAGCCGCCGGTCCCAAAGCCATCGACCATCACCATGTCAGCGGTCGGCTGCACGTCGCCGACAGCATCGACGCGACCGCAGATCTGCAGGCTGGCGATCATCGTCAGGGTCAGGGTGGTGGCGTCCGCCACGGCGATGGGCACCATCAGGGCCACGGCCGTTGTCATGGCCAGCATCGATCTGCGCATGATCCTGTTCCCCTCGCCCGCTTCGAGCATCGACTATCACCTTCGCGGGGGCAAACGTCGAGATGCCGGCGCACGGTGTTCGGCGAAAGGGGCCCTGCGGAAATAGCCGCCTGGCCTCAACGAAAAAGGGCCGCCCTTGCAGGCGGCCCTTCGTCGTGTGGGAAAGACGAACCCTCAGTGCGCGGCGGGCTTGTCATGGGCTGCGGCCGGCGGGGTTTCGGCGGGCTTGGCGGCGGCGGGGGCCTCGGCCGAGGTCGCGCCGGTGGCGGCCACGGTGTCGCCCTCGTCAGCCGGGGCCGCAGCAGCGTCGGCGGCGGCCTTGTTGGCGTCGGCGGTGGCCTGGTCCTGGGCGGCGGCGGCGTCAGTCACCGTGCTGGCGCCGGCGGCGGCGGCTTCGGCGGCGGCGGTCGAGGCGTCGGCCCCTTCATCCTTCTTGCCGCAGGCGACCAGCGAGAGGGCCGACACGGCCACGCCTGCGATGAGAAGCTTGCGAAGAACAGCGGTGTTCATGGGAAATCCCTTGCGGCTGATGTCGGTGAAGCACCCTGGCCTTGCGGGGCGCTTCGTTGAGCCGTGAGGGAATACCGGTTTCAACAGCCACGCAAGCGTCAGTTCACGCGTCCGTGATTACATCGGCGACAGGTTGGCGCTCAAGGGCGATGGCCCAGGGATCAAGCGTCGTTGGGGATGGCCTGCAGGGTCTGCTCCAGTTCCAGGAAGCTGGGCTGGGCCGTGCTGGGCACATTGCCGCGACCGATCTCGACGCTGATCTGGGCGGCGTTGCCGTGCAGGTGGGCGACCAGAACCGCCTGGATGATCTTGTAGAAGGCGTGATCCTCGTCGATCACGGCGCCCAGGCGGGTGGCCATCGGGCCGACCAGACCATAGGCCATGAACACGCCCATGAAGGTACCGACCAGCGCGCCGCCGATCATGCCGCCCAGAACGGCCGGCGGCTCGGTGATCGAGCCCATGGTCTTGATGACCCCCAGAACGGCGGCGACGATGCCCAGGGCGGGCAGGCCGTCCGACAGGTTGGTCAGGGCGTGGGCCGGGCCATGGGCTTCGTGGTGGTGCTTTTCGAGCTGCTTCTCCATCGCGTCTTCCACCTGGTGGGGATCTTCCAGGTTCATGGTCATCATGCGCAGGGTGTCGCAGATGAAGTCGACGGCGAAGTGGTCCTTGGCGATCTTGGGGTAGCGCGAGAAGATCGAGCTTTCGTGCGGCTTTTCGATGTGGCTTTCCAGGGCGATCACGCCCTTGGACTTCATGGTCTTGGTCAGCAGGAACAGCAGGCTGAGCAGGTCGCGATAGTCGGCCGCCTTCCACTTGGGGCCGCCGAAGATCTTGCCGAACGCGCCGCCGGTGCCCTTGATGACCGTCATCGAGTTGGAGATCAGGTAGGCGGCCACGCCGGCACCGCCGATGGCCATCAGTTCGTGCGGCGCGGCGTGCATGATCACGTCCATCTTGCCGCCGGAGATGATGTAGCTGCCGAACACCAGGGCGAACAGCAGGACGATGCCGATGATCTGGAACATGACGTGAGGCCGACCTCGAAATTTGATGCCGCATCATGGCGATTAATGCTTAAGCCAACGTTCCCGCGCCGGGTGTTCGGCTCGGTTGCGTGCACGCGACGACCGGCCTAACAGTTGTTTGATGTCGACCGCAGCTCCAGAAAGCCGGATAGACCGGCGCGCTTTCGCGATCCTGTTCGCGGTGTCCGTCGCCACGGCCCTGGGCAATACCGGCATGCTGTCGGTCCTGCCCACCATCGGTCGCCAGATCGGCATTCCCGACGCCATGGTCGCGGCGATCTTCTCGCTGTCGGCCGTCTTGTGGGCGATCAGCTCACCGTTCTGGGCGCGCCAGTCCGATCTGCGCGGGCGCAAGCCGCTGATCCTGCTGGGCCTGGGCGGGTTCTGCCTGTCGATGACCCTGTGCGCCTTCGTGGTCAGTGCGGGGCTGCATCATCTGGCGCCGCCGATGGTGATCTTCGTGCTGTTCCTGCTGGCGCGGGCGCTGTTTGGCCTGCTGGGATCGGCGGCCAATCCGGCGACCCAGGCCTATATGGCCGAGCGCACCAGCCGCGAGGAGCGCACCCAGACCATGGCCACCCTGGCCGGGGCCTTTGGCCTGGGCACGGTGGTGGGACCCTTGATGGCCCCGCTGTTCGTGCTGCCCGGCGTGGGCCTGGCGGGACCGATGTTCGCCTTCGCCGCCCTGGCCGGGGCCATGATGATCGTGGTCCAGCGCGGCCTGCCCGAGACCTTCAAGCCCAATCGCGGCGAAACACCGCCCCGGCGGCGCATGGCTTTTTCGCTCAGGGGCGACGGCGTCAACCTTTGGAAGGACCCGCGCCTCAAGCCCTTCCTGATCTTCGGTTTCCTGGTCGCCTCGTGCCAGACGGCCCAGACCCAGACCCTGGGCTTTCTGATCATCGACAAGCTGGGCCTGCCGCCGGTCCAGGCCCAGGGGTTCATCACCCTGGCCATGGCGGCTGGCGCGGTGGCCGGGCTGCTGGCCCAGTGGGGCTTTATCCGCATGTTCTCGATGGGCCCGCGCGAGCTGATGCGCTGGGGCGTGGCGGCGGCGGCCCTGGGCAATGTGGTGGTGGCCTTCGCGCCCGACTATGCGGCCGTGGCCATCGGCTATGCCATCGCCAGTCTGGGCTATGGCTTTGCGCGCCCGGGCTTCACGGCCGGGGCCTCGCTGTCGGTGGGTGCCAAGGACCAGGCCGGAGCGGCCGGGGCCATCGCCGCGATCAACGGCCTCAATGTCGTGGTCGCGCCGCTGTTTGTGCTGCTCTACCAGCAGATCGGCTGGGGCCCGTTCGTCCTCAACGCCGTGATCCTGCTGGCCATGCTGGTCTATGCCCTGCGCAACAGCACCCTGAAAAAGGTCAGCGACGACGCCGACGCCCAGGAAGAGGCCACCCTGGCGGGCCTGGAACGCAACGACGAAAGCGGCGGCTGAGGCACTCTAGTCTTTTGTTTTCACGCGCGTTTCATTCCGAAAACCGATTCCCACTTTTCGGAACGCGCTCTAGTCATGCAGGCGGCGCAGCGCCGCCAGGTCGCGCAGGATGATGTGGCGCGTGGTGGGGATGGCGATCACACCGTCGACCTGAAGTTGGGTCAGGGTGCGCGACACCGTCTCGATGGTCAGGCCCAGATAGTCGGCCATGTCCTGGCGCGACATCGGCACGTCCAGTTCACCTCGGGCCCCGGTGCGATCGACCAGGTCGACCAGCAGGCCGGCCACCCGCTCGCAGGCCGATTTGCGGCCCAGCATCAGCACGTGGTCCTGACTGCGCTGCAGGCCTTCCACCGTCAGGCGGAAGATGGCCTGGGCCACGTCGCCGCGCTGGCCGGCCAGGTCGCTGAGCGTTCCGCGCCGCACCATCCGAACGCTGGAGTCGGTCATGGCCTCAGCGGTTACCCGGTGCAGGTCACCAGCCTCAATGCCGAAATAGTCGCCGGCAAAGTGGAACTCGTCGATCTGCCGGCGCCCGTCGCGCAGGATGCGAAAGGTGCGCACTGCGCCCGAGATCACCTGATAGACATAGTCGGCGGTCTCGCCTTCGCCGAAGATCTCCTCGTCGCGCGCATGGCGCAGGCAAGGGCCGGTAAAGCCGAACGGCGCGGTGGTGGGCTGGGTGTCGGTCTGGCGGAGCGGCGAAAGCATGAGCGGGTCCCTCGTTGGTTACTGTTCTGGAACGCGCGAGGGGCGCGGTAAATTCGGGGGCGACGCCTAAGGGGCCTTACGTAAGCGCGGCTGCGGAGGCCGCTTTCGCTCGGTTTGCGATGGATCAAGGCGGCGGCGCGCCAAGCGTGCTGGGATGTGGTCCATGTGCGGTCCATCCAGCCCTTCTGACGCCGATAGCGCCCGGCATCCCCTGATCGTTGTGCTCGACGAGGACGAGGCCCTGCGCGAGGCCCTGCGCTTCTGCCTGGAGACCGAGGGCTACCGGGTCAGCGTCTTCGGCGCGGCCGAGGCTCTCCTGGGCTGCCCGGACTGCCGATCACCGGCCTGTTTCGTCGTCGACGAGGCCTGCCAGGACCCGAAACTCTCGCAGTGGGCACAGGTGAGCGGGACGCCCGTGGTGCTGCTGTCGGGGCGTCCAGACCTGAGCGTCCCCGCCCGGTGGGGCCGGCAGGCGTCCGTCGTCGAGAAACCGCTGATGACCGACGCCCTCAGCCGCCAGATCGCTGCGGCCCTGGCGGGCGCGGGTCGCTAGGCGCTCGCAGACTGCAGCTCTGGGCCTCGTGGGCGTGGCGCTGTCGGGTTCAGATTGGCTGCAGAGGGAAGGGCCCGCCCGAGCGGATTCCAAGTCCCTCGTCCAAAGGGAAAAGGGGCACGGCCTGACTCTCGGATAGGTCCCAGTTTCCGTAAGCGGCCCTGAGAGTGACTTCAAAAGGCTCGCGTCTTGGACCTCCGTCTCGCGCAAAAAATCTTGTCATCCCGGCCGTAGCGACGCGAAGAGCCGGGACCCAGGGGCAACCGCGTTGCGGCAGCTCTTGGCACCCACGATGACGTTCCGAGGTGACAGGAGATTGATTGCATCTTATGGTTGCGATGTGCCCAAAGAATACTTCGTCTACATCCTGGCCAGTCAGCGCAACGGGACCCTTTACGTCGGCGTGACCAACGACCTGTCGCGACGGGTCTGGGAGCACCGGGAAGGTTCGCCCAGCGGCTTCACGCGAAAATACGGCGTCGCAAGACTCGTCTACTATGAAGGTTTCCAGGATGTCGGAGACGCGATCCGTCGTGAGAAAGCTCTCAAACGATGGCGAAGGGCCTGGAAGCTTCAGCTGATAGAGGCGGACAATCCGCAGTGGCTGGACCTCTATCTGACCCTGAACGGCTGACATGTCAGGGGCCAACTCGTCATGCGGGCAGCGTGGCCGACCGGGGTGCCAAGAGCCTGCGCAACGCGGTTGCCCCTGGGTCCCGGCTCTCCCCCCGGCTTTCGCCGGGGTACGGCCGGGATGACAAGAGTTTGTGGCGTGAGGGAATGTCTGCTTCGAACGTCGCCCACAAACCGCCCCCGCAGCCCCCCCCTAAAGTCCCAACCCGTCCACGCCGAATGCCTTCAGCGCGTCCTGCGCCGCCGGGGTGATCGGGACCACCTTGCGGGCGTCGAGGTCGAAGGTGATGGCCTTGGCTTCGGAGGTGCCCCAGGCCTGGCCGGTGGCGGGGTCGAGCATCCAGTGAGCGACGTGCAGGGTACGCGGATCGCTGCCGATCAGGCCCGAGCGCAGCTCGATGCGGTCGC
Source organism: Caulobacter sp. AVps18 (assembly GCF_058681425.1). Classification (NCBI taxonomy): domain Bacteria; kingdom Pseudomonadati; phylum Pseudomonadota; class Alphaproteobacteria; order Caulobacterales; family Caulobacteraceae; genus Caulobacter; species Caulobacter sp. AVps18. Next base: position 537,766 of record NZ_CM178737.1, on the reverse strand, counting down.
CCGTGCGCGGCCAGGCCAGATAGACCATGCGATATTCCAGCACCGCCCCGCCGACCCGGGCCGGCGAATAGTCGCTATGCGCCACCACCGTGTCGCGGAACGGGCCGATGAAGCTGCCGATGCCGTCCGACACCCGGCCGATGAACTGCTCGGTGCGCATGCGGCCAAACACGTCGCACTCGGCCGGTGACAGGGCGCCGAGGCCGATGCGGGTCAGGCCCAGCGTTTTGGCGCGCTCCAGACTGGCCGTGGTCTCGAACGGCGACAGGTCGAGGCTCCGGGCTCGGGCCTTTTCGGGAACCTCGACGGCCAGGGCGGCGGCGCGGTCACGGGCCACCTGCGGCCAGGGGAAGGCCTCGCCCTCGCGCGGGGTGGCGTGGACCACGGTGGTCTGGAAGGTGGCGGCCAGCTCGCCGGTGGCCGAGTGGACCAGCAGCTGCAGGATCTTCGCCTCGCTCTCACCCATCTCGATCACCCCGCCCAGCATGTGCAGGGTGGCCCCGGCATGGGCCTCGCGCAGGAAGCGGATGTGGTGTTCCTTCACCAGCAGGGTGGCGTTGGCATAGGGGGTAAAGGCGTGGGGCAGGCCCAGCTCGGCCGCCATGCCCGCCAGACCCTCCATGGCCCGCACGACATAGTGGCGCACGTTCATGTGCCCCATCTCGTCGCAGTCCCAGGTATTCACCCCTCCGCGCCAGATCTCGACGCCGGGCAGGGTCTCAGCGGTCGTCATGGCGGCGGGTTCCGGGAGCTTGAACAGGTGTTCGAGAGTCTAGATGGGTTCCTGCCCGGCGCGCTAGGGCGGATCGCGTAGATCCTCCCCTTTTGGGGGAGGTGGCCCAAAGGGCCGGAGGGGGCGGCGAGGCGCTCGTCCAGATGGCGTTCAACATCGCCTAGGCTTGCGCTGCCCCCTCAGTCGCTCCGCGACAGCTCCCCCTGAGGGGGAGCATCCATCGTCAGCCCCGGCAATCCGCGCACAGCCCGTGCGCCTCGATGGTGACGCCGGTCAGGGCGTAGCCGGCGGCGGCCCCGGCGGCGATGATCTCGGCGCTGGCCTTGGGCTCGATCTCGCGGGTCGCGCCGCAGCAGTCGCAGATCAGGAAGGCAGCGGCGTGGCCGTCGGCCTCCTTGCGGCAGGCGACATAGGCGTTGAGGCTCTCGATCCGGTGGGCAAAGCCCTGTTTTTCCAGGAAATCGAGCGCGCGATAGATGGTCGGCGGCTTGGCCGGCGGGCCATTGACGGCAAAGGCCGAGATCAGGTCATAGGCCTTTACCGGCTGTCCGGCCTGCAGTAGCAGTTCCAGAACCCGGCGACGCGGCGCGGTCAGGCGCTGCTCGGCGGCCGCGCAGCGGGCCTCTGCCGCAGCCAGCTCGGCCTCCAGGGCCGGTCCGGCGACGCCATTGTGGTCGTGATCGTGATCGCAAGCGGCGTGATGGGCCATGTGCAACAGGTAGAGGCGGCGCGGCGCAAGCGCAACCTTCAGCCTCAGCGTAGCGCGTCCAGCGCCTCGACCAAGCGAGGCCGCGCCATGACGTCAGACGCCGTGCAGGCGGCCTGGACGGCGCGGGCGGCGGCGGGGGGGGCGTCGGTCAGGTCCAGCAGTTCACCCAGCAGCAGGCCCCAGGCCAGCACCTCCAGCCGTTCAAGGCCAGGCACCAGATCGGCGGGCATGAAGGCGGCGGCCCCGAAATCGCTGAGCACGGCAGCGCCCGCCGTCCCGTCCCACAGGATGTTGTGGGCATAAAGGTCGCCATGGGTCAGGCCCCGCCCGTGCAGGTGGGCGGCGGCGGCACCGACTTCGCGGGCGATCCGCAGGGCCACCTCGACGGGAAGGCGCAGGGCCGGATCATAGACGTCGCGGCTGCAGGTTTCGCGGCTGGGTGGCCCGGCCAGGATCCGCCAATCGGGCGGCAGCAGGGCCATCAGCAGGCCGTCGGCCTCGTTGGGATGCCCGGTCAGCCGGCCCAGCGCCCCGGTCAGGTTGGGATGGGCCCCGGCCGCCAGGCAGGCGGCCATTTCGCGCTCGGGCAGACCATCGCTGGTCATGGCCCCCTTGAAGAGCTTCAGGGCCACTTCGCGCGGCGCGGCACCGGGCGAGGTCCAGAGGGCCTGATGCACCTGGCCCGAAGCGCCCTCGCCCAGCATGGGCCCGACGTCCAGCTGCGACCATGGCGCGGCGGTGACGTCCGGCGCCTGCGCGGTGTCGAACGGGTTGCCGGCAAAGGCCGCCCAGGCCAGGCGCGGCAGCTCGACCAGCCAGCCGGGCAGGGTCTCAAAGCGATTGGCCGACAGGCGGATCAGTTCTAGATGGGCCAGATCCGCCAGGCTGCCGGGCAGGCTCTCCAGCTGGTTGCCGGCCAGCATCAGCTTTTGCAGGGCGGGCCGCTCGCCCAGAGCCTCGGGCACGGTGGCGATTGCGTTGTCAGTCAGGGTCAGCCAGCGCACGGCCGGGGGCAGGGCATCAGCGGGAATCTCGCCCAGGCCACAGCCGCGAAATCCCACCTGGCTGAGCGCCCTGCAGTCGCGGAGGCTCTCGGGTAAGCGCTCGAACCGGTTGCCCGAGCAGAACAGGACCTTGAGGTTCTTGAGCCGGCCGATGTCGTGCGGCAGGTCGCTGAGGGCATTGCCCGACAGGTCCAGCACCTCCAGTGTGTCGGCCAGGTCGAGGATTTCGCGCGGGAAGTCCTTCAGCCCCTCGCGGAGCGTCAGTTCGCGGACCCCGGCCAGGGATCCGCGTCGCAGGGCGTCCAGCGTCTGGGCCATGGCCCTAGTCGCGCAGCAGGTCGTTGATGCTGGTCTTCGATCGCGTCTGGGCGTCGACCGTCTTGACGATCACGGCGCAGTAGAGGCCCGGGCCGCCCTTGGGGTCAGGCAGGTTGCCGGGCACCACCACGCTGTAGGGTGGCACCTTGCCGATATGGATTTCGCCGGTCTTGCGGTCGACGATCTTGGTCGAGGCGCTGATGAACACGCCCATCGAGAGCACGCTGCCCTCGCCGACGATCACGCCCTCGACCACTTCCGAGCGGGCGCCGATGAAGCAGTTGTCCTCGATGATGGTCGGGTTGGCCTGCAGGGGCTCCAGAACGCCGCCGATGCCGACGCCGCCCGACAGGTGGACGTGCTTGCCGATCTGGGCGCACGAACCGACCGTCACCCAAGTGTCGACCATGGTGCCTTCGTCGACATAGCCGCCGATGTTCACGAACGACGGCATCAGGATGACGTTGCGGCCGATATGGGCACCGCGACGCACGATGGCCCCGGGCACGGCGCGGAAGCCGCCGGCTTCGAACTGCGCAGCCTCCCAGCCGTCGAACTTGTTGGGCACCTTGTCCCACCAGGGCCCGACGCCGCCACCGAGGCTTCCGGCCCGCATCACGGTGTTGGGGTTGAGGCGGAACGACAGCAGCACGGCCTTCTTCAGCCACTGGTGGGTGACCCACTCGCCGTCCACCTTTTCCGAGACCCTCGCCTTGCCGCTGTCGAGCAGCAGCAGCGACTCGTCCACCGCCGTGCGAACGGGGCCGGTGGTGGCGGTCGAGACGCCGTCGCGGGCTTCCCAGGCGGCTTCGACTTCGGTTTGCAGATCAGAAAGGCTGACGGTGGCGGTCATTGGCTGGTGTCCTTCAGGCGGGCCGAGGTCAGGAACCCGGCGAGGTCGTGCGTGCGGTGGTGGACAAAGTCGGCGGTCGAGGCGGCCGCATGGGCCCCGACCAGAACCGTGGTCATGCCCAGCACGGCAGCCGGGGCCAGGTTCTTTTCGCTGTCCTCAAAAAAGGCTGTGGCCGGGGCGGACAGGTCATGGCACGAGACGATCTTCTCGAAGGTCGCCATCGCCGGCTTGGGCAGGTAGTCGGCCGTCTCGATGGCGAAGACGTCCTCGAACAGATGGTCCAGGCCCAGATGGCCCAGCACCCGCGCGGCATGGCCCAGCGAGCCGTTGGTGAAGATCAGCCGGCGGCCGGGCAGGGCGTCGATCGCCGAGCGCAGCACGGGATCAGGGATCAGCCGATCCATCGAGACGTCATGCACCTCGTCCAGAAAGGCCTTGGGCGCGATGCCGTGGTTGGCCATCAGCCCGGCCAGGGTGGTGCCATGCTCGTGGTAGTATTTCTTCTGGATCGCCCGGGCCTCTTCACGGGGCAGGCCGGTGGCCCGCTCCATGAAGTCGGTCATCTTGCCCTCGATCAGGGCCATGTATTCGCATTCGGCCGGATACAGGGTGTTGTCGAGGTCGAACAGCCAGGTCTCGACGTGCGTCAGGTCTGCGGACAGGACAGGACTCATTTCGAGATCAACGTGCCGGCACCGTGCTCGCTGAACAGTTCCACCAGCATGGCGTGGGGGCGGCGGCCATCCAGGATGACCACGGCCTCGACACCGGACTCCACGGCGTGGATGGCGTTCTCCAGCTTGGGGATCATGCCGCCGCTGGCGACACCGCTTTCGATCAGGCCGCGGGCCTCCTCGATGGTCATTTGCCGGATCAACTGACCCTCAGCGTCCAGAACCCCGGCGATGTCGGTCAGCATCAGCATCCGCTTGGCCTTCAGCGCGCCGGCCAGGGCTCCTGCCACCGTGTCGGCATTGATGTTGAAGGTCTGGCCGGCCTCGGACACGCCGATCGGGGCGATGACCGGGATGTAGTCGGTTTCCGACGACAGCAGGGCCTGGATGATGTGCGGATCAACCTTGGTCGGCTCGCCCACAAAGCCCAGGTCGACAACCTGTTCGATATTGCTGTCCGGGTCGCGCTTGGTGCGGGTCACCTTCTCGGCAGTGATCATCCGGGCGTCCTTGCCCGACAGGCCCACGCCGCGCACGTCGGCTTCGGCCCCGGCCAGGGTGATCCAGTTGGCAATTTCCTTGTTGATCGCGCCCGACAGCACCATCTCGGCCACTTCCATGGTGGCTTCGTCGGTGACGCGCAGGCCGTCGATGAAGGTCGACTTGACGCCGGCCCGCTCCAGCATGCGGCTGATCTGCGGGCCACCGCCGTGGACGACCACGGGATGGACGCCCAGCAGCTTGAGCAGCACGGCGTCGGCGGCGAACACCTTGGCCACGTCTTCCTGGCCCATGGCGTGGCCGCCGTATTTGATCACGACCGTCTCGCGGTCATAGATCTGGATGTAGGGCAGGGCTTCGGCCAGGGTCTTGGCGGTGGCCCAGCCCGCTTCCTCGGCGGCGTCGGTCAAGGCGGCTGTCCTATGCGAAAAACGGCGCGTCTCGATAGCCGAGCCCGTCCCCCCTGTCACTTAAAACGAGGCGAGGCGGAAGGATGGTCAGGCCGCCGTGCGGTCAAAGCGCCCTTTGAGGGCCGGCACGCCGGCGGCGAGGGTCAACCGACCCCGGGCTGATCGTTCAGGCCCCACAGCCGGGCATAGCCCGGTGACAGGGTCAGCCCCACCGGCGGCGCGCCCGGGGCCTGGCCCTGGCGCATGCAAATGGTCAGAAATTCCAGAGCTGCCTTTACGCCATGGCCCGAATAGGGCTTGCCGATCACCCCGCAGGCGTCGGCGAAGTCGTCGGGCAGGCGCTTGACATTGGCGGTCATGAAAAGCGCCACCGCGCCGCAGTCGGCATGGATGCGCCGGGCCACCTCGACGCCCGTCGGCCCGTCACCGAGATGGATGTCGACCAGGGCCAGGTCCGGGCTGAGATCATGGGCCAGGCTTATGGCCTCGTCGGAATCCATGGCATGTCCCACCGGGCGGCAACCGGCTTCCGCCAGGAGGAACTCCAGTTCCGTGGCCAGCAGGACCTCATCCTCGACAATCAGGACATCGAGCGGTGGCTTGCACATGGCGGATCCTCGCCCGGTTCATGGGCGCGCGTCGCTGACGGGCAAGTGGATCACGACGCGCGTTCCTGGCTGGGCGTCCGTTGTCTCGCACCGGGCCTTCAACTGCTGGCACAGCAGCTGCACGATGGTGAGGCCAAAGCCGGACGACGTCGCCGTATTCTCCATACCAACGCCGTCGTCGGTAATTTCGATCCGGAAATCCTCATTGATTTTGCCGATGCCGACGAAAATCTGACCTGGCCGCGCATTCGGGAAGCCATGGCGCAGGGCGTTGGACAGCAGTTCGTTGACCACCAGCGCCAGAGGGGCGGCCTTGGAGGCGGACACGTCCACCCGTTCCAGGTCCAGCTTGAACTGGATGTCGTTGCGGCCCGAAGAGCCGATGGTGTCGGCCACCAGGTCGCGCACAAAGGCCGAGACATCGAAGCGCTCGACGTCCTCGCTCTGGAACAGTCGTCGATGCACGGTGGCAATGGCGTTGACCCGCTCCAGCATGCCGCGCAGGGCACCCTTCACGGCGGGGTCGGCAACCCGGCGGTTTTGCAGCAGCAGCAGGGACGAGATGAGCTGCAGGTTGTTCTTGACCCTGTGGTCCACCTCGTGAAGCAGGGCGGTCTTCTGCTCCAGGGCCTGGGACAGCTCCTGGGTGCGATCCGCCACCAGTTGCTGCAGGTCGTGTTGCCTTTCGTTCCACTGGAGCTCGAAGCGCTTCTTGTCGCTGATATCCAGCTGGGAGCCGATAAAGTGGGTGATGGTGCCGCTGCCATCGCGCACCGGGCTGAGAAAGAGGGCGTTCCAGAACGCCGACCCGTCCTTGCGATAGTTCAGCAATTCGCAGGCGATCTCCTGGCCCGCGCTGATCGCCGCACGCAGCCTTGCTAGCTCCAGCGGATCTGTATCGGCACCTTGCAGGAACCGGCAGTTGCGGCCGATCACCTCGTCACGGCCATAGCCGGTGAGGCGCAGGAAGGCGTCATTGGCGAAGATGATGGGATCGTCGGCCTGGGCGGAGTCGGTGATGATCGTGGCCAGGCGGGTGGCCCGGATCGCTGAGGCGAACGGATCGTCTGACCCATGAGAGACCGCCAGCGCGTCGGCCGCGCGCAGGGATTGCGAATAGTCCGTCATGCGACCGCCCGACCCGACATCCATCTACCCCCATCCGCCTCAACGTACCGACCTTGTGCCGGTTCCGCAGAGTGTCGGTTGCCCAACATGCGCCTAAAACAGGCGCGGCGTGAACCCGCTCTGGAGTCACGCCGCGCGCGCCGGACGGAAAGGGGAGGATGACCGCCGGCGGTCCGCCTATTTGGGCTGGTAGATCTTGTCGAACACGCCGCCGTCGGAGAAGTGCGTGGCCTGGGCCTTCTTCCAGCCGCCAAAGGTGTCGTCGATGGTGACCAGCTGCAGCTTCTTGAACTTGCCGGCATATTTGGCCGCCGCGCCTGCATTGCGCGGGCGGTAATGGTGCTTGCCGATCAGGTCCTGAGCCAGGGGGCTGTAGAGGAAGTTCAGATAGCCCTCGGCGGCCAGGCGGGTCTTGTGGCGGTCGACGTTCCTGTCGACGATGGCCACCGGCGGCTCGGCCAGGATCGACAGGGACGGATAGACGATGTCGAACTTGCCCGGGAGCTCTTCCTGCGCGAGGTAGGCCTCGTTCTCCCAGGACAGGAAGACATCGCCGATGCCCCGCTGGGTGAAGGTGGTGGTCGCGCCGCGCGCGCCGGTGTCGAGGATCGGTACGTTCTTGAACAGTTGCTCGACAAAGGCCTGGGCCTTGGCCGGGTTGCCGCCGGGCTGCTTCAGCGCCCAGGCCCAGGCGGCCAGATAGTTCCAGCGCGCTCCGCCCGAGGTTTTCGGATTGGGGGTGATGACGTCGATGCCCGGCTTGATCAGATCACTCCAGTCCCGAATCTTCCAGGGATTGCCCTTGCGGACCAGGAACACGATGGTCGAGGTGTAGGGCGTGGAGTTGTTGGGCAGGCGCGACTGCCAGTTGGCCGGCAGCAGTTTGGCGCGGGTCGCGATCTCGTCGATGTCATAGGCCAGGGCCAGGGTGACCACATCGGCCTGCAGGCCATCGATCACCGAGCGGGCCTGCTTGCCCGAACCGCCGTGGCTCTGGTTGATGGTCAGGGTCTGGCCGACCTTTTCCTTCCAGTACTTCGCATAGGCGGCGTTGATGTCCTTGTAGAGCTCGCGGGTGGGGTCGTAGCTCACGTTCAGCAGGGTCAGCGGCCTGACGCGCTGGGCATGGGCCTGGCTGGCGAACAGGGCCGGCGCGGCAAGGGCCGCCGCGCCGGCCGACGCTGCGCTGAGGACGCCCCGACGGGTAGGTTTGTCGAAACTACGGGTCATGTGGGACGTCCTCGGATCTTGGTTGGCGTTAGAAAGCGTACTGGGTTCGAAGCGACCAGATATCCAGGTCCTGGCCGACCTGGACGCCGGCCGCCGGGGTCGAGCCCGCGACAAAGGCGCTGCCGCCCGGCGACAGGCGACGGACCTCGACGTTGCGATAGGCACCCGAGATCGAAACGACCGGATTGAGGTACCAGTTCACGCCCAGTGAAAGGATATTCTGCTCGCCGCCGCGCACGCCGCCGGTCGGGGCGGCCACGCCGGCCGCGCCGGGCAGGTAGTCCAGGTCGAAGGTCGAGTAGCGGGCAGCCAGTTCGACCGCGCCCCACTGGGCCTTTTTCGGGTTGAACGGCTTGGTCGGGCGGGGGGCGTCGAAGCCGGCGGTGACGGTGCTGTAGCGACGCGGCTCGCCGGTCAGGGTCCAGCCGGCCTGGACATACCAGCCGTCGAACGAGGGATCGCGCAGCGTGCTGTTGCGGCGCTCGACATCAATGTTGAAGTACTCGGCCTGCACGAAGACGTTTTTGCGCTGGGCGCCGAATTCCAGGCCCAGAGCCGTGACGCCGTCGGCGTCGATGTTGCCGGTATCGATCAGGCGCGTGCCGTCGACGCGCAGTTCCGGTCGGTCGCGAAGGCGGATATTGGTCACCGCGCCGCCGGCCGAGGCCACGTCGGGGCCGCCGGCGGCCGGATCAATGATCAGATTGGCGTTGGCGCCCACATGGATCAGCCAGTCCTTGCCCTTGAAGGGCACATAGGCGACGCGGCCGACAAAGCCCAGTTGCTCATCATAGGTCTGGGTGGTGACGGTGTTGCCGGTGAGGGCGGCCGACACGTTCCAGCGCTCGCCATTGGCCAGCAGGCCGATAGCGGCGCGGCCGTCGCCGCCGGCCAGGCCGCGCACCGTCTCGGCGACCGAGGCGCGCTCGACAAACAGCGAGCCGGTGTTGTTGGAAGCGTCTTCCAGGCTGGTCACCGGGGCGTAGATGCCCGCGCGGATCTTCACCGGATAGCCGCTGTACTGCACCCAGGCCGACGAGATCTTGCCGGCCTCTTCAGTGCCCGAGCCGCCGAAGTCATAGATCATGTTGTAGTCGAAAGCGCCGAAGGCCTTGCCTTCGAGCCCGATGCGGGCGCGGCGGATGTTGGTTCCATCGCCCAGGTCGCGGGCGCGGTCATTCTCGGCGGCGTCGTTGAACGATCCGCGACGGAAGTCGGTGGCCAGGGGGCCGGCGTCGCGCTGGTCATAGAGGGCCGCGTCGGCCTGGAAGATGCCGCGGAACGAGACCGAGAAGGCACCGTCGCCGCTGGCGATGGTTGGGCGGGCGTTGGCCAGGGTGACAGTGGTGGCCGACTGGGCGGCGCGGACGTCCTTGACGTTGGCGGCGGTCGCGGCCTTCAGGTCGGCGATCTGGCCAGACAGGGCCGCGAGTTGGGCCTCAAGCGCGGCGATGCGCGCTTCTGCCTCCGGGCTGGTCTGGGCGTTGGCGGCCCCGGCCATCGTCATCAGCGAAACGCCGGCGATCAGCGCTGCGCGCAACGTGGTGTTGGTCTTCATTGTCGTCCCCTCTCGTCCCGCCACAGCGGGCCGTTCTGGTTGAGCTAGGGAAGACGATTATCCCTAGTTCGTGAATAGAGATTAGGAAAACCGGCCGTGAGAAAAACTGCAGGCGCGGTTCGGCCTCCCGGCGCAAACCGGGAAACTTCAGCAGACACAAAGGGATCGGAGCTTAAGGCGGCATTATTCCTGCCCGGACATTTCGTCACAGGGGCAGCGCGGACTGTCGAAAAAACCGCAATATTTCCGGCGCGGGCCGGGAAAACCCGGCGGTCTGTCCGGTTGGCCGGCAGTGCGCCCGGCCCTCAAACAAAAACGGCGGCCGGGGCGTGGAGCGCCCTCGACCGCCGCTACTCCCGTCGCCCTCAGGCGAGGGTGAGGTTTAGAACATCGCCCGACCGGCGAGGCGCAGATTATAGCGCTTCTGCTTCTTGGCGGCTTCGACGCCGCCCTCGAGGGCCAGGTACGACATCGGCGTGCCGGCCTTGACCGAGAAGCCCAGGGTCACCGCGCCCTGCTTGTCGTTCAGGGCGGCCAGGGTAAAGGGATTGCCGCCAGTGAAGCGGGCGGTGGTGTCGCCGACCTCGCCGGCCAGGGTCTGGCGATAGCCGACCCGCACTTCGGGGCGATACCACAGCTCCTTGCCGTAGTCGGCGCCGAAGGCGATGCCGAATTCGCCGCTGAGATTGCTGGAGGTGCGCTGCTCGACCGTCAGGTCAAAGCCCGTGCCGCCGCCCTTTTCGGTGCGCTTGCCTTCGCGCAGCCACACATAGTCGATGCGACCTTCAGGGCGCATGAAGTAACGGCCCAGCTTGGCCTCATAGGCCACGCCGCCGAAGGCGGTGAGGGTCGCGCCGCCCCAGTCGGCGGTATTGGCCAGGATCAGGTCGGCGATGCCGTCGCCATTGGCATCGGGCGCGACCAGGCGTCGGTCGCCCTGGAACCAGCCGTAGCCGGCGCTGCCGCCGGCGTTCATGCGCCAGCCGCCGGCCGACCGGCGCCAGTAGCCGCCGGCCTGGACGAACGAGGCGGTGGTCTGCTCGCCGACCTGGGCGCGGGTGTCGTGTTCCTCGACATTGACATAGGCCAGGGTCAGGCCCAGCGCGCCGCCGGCGTCGCCCATGGCCTCATAGCCGCCCACGAAGCCGAAGGCCTGGTTGTCCGAGCCCAGGGTGTCGCCGTCGTCGCGGCGGACCAGCGAATTGATCTCCTGGATCCAGACGCTGTCAGGGCCATAGCGCTCGCCCGGATCGGGCTTCACGGCGGTGGCGGCCGAGATCAGCTGGTTGGCCGACTGCAGCGAAGCGAACAGGCCCTCGCCCTGGTCAGGCAACATCTGGTTATACAGGTTCAGGAAGCCGTCCTTGCCGTTCTGGGCCAGGAAGGTCGAGGCCAGCGTGCCGGCGTCGGTCGAGCCGAGCGCTGCGAAGACCGCGTCATAGGCCGAGGCCTGCGAACGGGTCATGCCGATCTCGGTCGCCGAGCGGCGGCGCACGTCCAGATAGACATTGTTGGCGTCGGCGCGGCTGGAGGCCACGTAAAGGTAGGGCGAGTCCTGCAGCAGGCTCTGGCCCAGCGTGCCGACGGTCAGGTTTCCGGCCGTGATCACGGTATAGGAGGTTGGCTGCTTGACCAGGCTGGTCAGCCGCAGGCCCAGTTGCGCACCGTCTGCGATCGTGGCCGTGCCGGCGACCACCAGGCGGGTCGAGGTCCCGGCCGTAGGGTCGACTGTGAACAGGACCTTGCTGGTCGCGCCGAGATTCAGGCTGCTGATATTGATGTTGGCCGCATTGGAGATGCCCAGGCTGCCCTTGCCGATGGTCACATCCAGCCGGCCGTCCGAATCGGTCAGGGCACCCAGTACCAGCGCGCCGCCGTCGATCACGAAGGTGTCTGCGCCCGCGCCGAACGCGATGTCGCCGATCACCGAGCCGTTCATCACCCGGAAGGTGTCAGCGCCCGAACCGAATCTCACGGCTCCGACGATCGAGGGTTCGTCGGCGTCGTCGACGCCGTCAGCGTCGGCATCCGGATCGGCTACGCCGTCGGCACCGTCGTCGCCGTCGTTGCGACCGTTCTGCACCAGGGTCACGCCGCTGGTGTTGCGGGTCACGTCGATGGCCACGGCCTTGCCGGTGACGGTCTCGTTGCCAGGTAGCAGGTCGGCGTCGTCCTTGTCGTCGGCATCGTCGGTGGCGACGACGTTGGCGGAGATCCTGCCGTTGTTCTGGATATTGGTCAGGCCGCCGGAGAAGTCGATCACACCATAGGCGTTGCCCTTTTCGCCGCCGACGCTGACCGAGATCGCGCCGTCGTTGCGGAAGGTCGTTGCGGTGGCACCGCTTTCGATGGCCACGCCGCGCGCGTCGAAGGCACCTTCCGAAACGGTGAAGGTGGTGATCGAGCCCTGGTTCCAGAGCGTGGGCACGCTGGCGCCGGACTTCAGGCTGACGCCCGTGGCGTTAGCCTCAAAGGCGCTGGCGCTGATCGTCGAGGCCAGGCGTGCGCCATTGGCCAGGGTTGTGGTCTGGCCGGTGTTGCCGCCCAGCTGGATGGCGGTGGCCGCCACGCCGTCATAGACGCCTGCGGCGGTAACCGAGCCGCGCGTGACCAGGCCAAAAGCGTTGTCGCCCGTGCCGACCGCGCCCACGGTGATGGCGCGCGTGTCCGAACCGATCAGCAGGGCCGGGGAGCCGCCGCTGACGCTGAGCGTCGCCGTGCCCTCGGCCGTGTCGACCACGCCGTCGCCGTCATCATCGGTCTTGGTGGAGTCGCTCTCTACCGGCGGGGCATCCAGCAGCACGCCGCCGCTGACATTGGCGGTCACGCGGACAGCCGAGCCGCCCTGCAAAAGGTCGTCGGCATCCAGCTTGGCCCGGTCGGTCGCCAGGCTGGGGCGTGTGGTGTAGCGATAGCCGGTGGCGCTGACGCCACCCTGCACCACGAAGGCGCCGGTGATGTTGTCATCGACGGCAACGCCGACGGCGTTCTGGCCGGTGACGGAGACGCCGCCATTGATCGTGACCTTGCCGGTCACCGGGGCCGCCACGCGGACGCCGGCGGTGTTGTTGCCCAGGATCGTGATGGAGCCGCTGTTGGTGAAGTTGCCGATCAGCTGGCTTTCCAGCGACACGCCGGCCGAATTGTTGCCCTCGACGGAGATCGCGCTGGCGCTGTCGGCCAGGATGTCGCCGGTGAAGGCACCGGCGCCTGTCAGGCGGATGCCGTAGCGGTTCGAGCCCTGGGCGAAGGCACCGTCCAGATCACCGTCCGAATCGGTATCCGTCGGGGTGAAGTCCTCGGTCAGGCCGATCGACGCCGAGTTGGTCACGGAGCCTGTACGGCCGCCCTCGATCAGGATGCCGGTCGAGTCGTTGACCCCCACCGTCGACAGGGCCCCAAGGCTGGTGACCTTGTTGTTGCTGTTCAGGGTGATAAGGGGCCCGGCCGTGGTCAGCTTGATCGAGCCGTCGGCGGTCACCCGCACGTCGTCAGCGCCGCCTGCGGTCGTAGCCGTGGCCGTGGCGATGGGCGTCGTCCGTGCCGTCGACACGGAGACTTCAGCCGAAGCGCCGAACGCCATAGCCAGGAGAGGAGCGGCTGCGACCGTCGCGACCAGGACCTTGCGCTGCATTACGTACGATACCTCGGATAAGAACCCAGACCCTAACTTGCGTCACGTTGCGGCGAAATTGCGGTGAGCGACGCGACGGACACGCATTAGAGCGGCCATCCGTCTATCGCATGGCATCCCGGGGCGCCATATCTGGTTGGACGAATCCCGACGCGGCGAGAAACGAGGCCTCTGAATCCATGTCGCCGGCGAAACAATCCTTATTTAGCGGGCCACTCGCGGTGGGCGGGGCCCTGGCACCCGTCCTGATCGGTCCGGCGGCGATTCTGGGTCTGGCCGCCGTGGGGGCCGCGCAACCGGTTGCGGCCGTGCTGGCCGCCCTGGCCACTGGCGCGGGCGGATTTTATCTTCGCGCCCGCACCCGTCGCCTGCAGGACGAGGCCAGGCCCGCCGCCCTGCTGGAGCCGGCGCCCAAGGGCGACGCGCCGCCGTTCGCCACCATCCTGGAGCGCCTGCCTGACCCCTTGATGGTGATCGCGGCCGAAGAGGCCGACGACCTGACCGGCCGCCGCTTCGTGTTCGCCAATGCCGCAGCCCGCGAGCTTTTCCGCATTCAGCGCGACGGCGTGCTGCTGGTCACCGCCGTTCGCAACCCCCAGGTGCTGGAGGCGGTGGACGAAGCCCTGTTCGGCAATATCGAGCGGGCCGTGGAATATGAGACGGGCGGGACCCAGGGGCGGTCGTGGATCGCCTATGCCCGGCCACTCGGCGAGGCCCAGGGTGCCTCGCGCCTGGCCCTGCTGGTGCTGCGCGACGAGACCGACGCCCGCCGCAGCGAACGCACCCGGGCCGACTTCCTGGCCAATGCCAGCCATGAGCTGCGCACGCCCCTGGCGTCGCTGTCGGGCTTCATCGAGACCTTGCGGGGCCACGCCAAGGACGATGCGGGGGCCCGCGACAAGTTTCTGGGCATCATGCTGGCCCAGGCCGAGCGGATGTCGCGCCTGATCGACGACCTGATGAGCCTGTCGCGCATCGAGCTGAACGAGCACATTGCGCCCCTGGGTCGGGTGGATCTGGCCATGGCCGCCATTGATGTGATCGACGCCCTGGGCCCCCAGGCGCGCGAGAAGTTGGTGGGCTTTGACCCTGTCCTGCCGCCGCGCGGCGCAGCCGTGGTCGAGGGCGACCGCGACCAAATCATCCAGGTGATCCAGAACCTGATCGACAACGCCATCAAATATACGCCCCGCGGCGGGGTGGTGCGGGTCGAGATCTTCCCGGGCCTGACCGCCGATTCGGCCGCCGCCCCGCGCGAAGCGGCGGCGGCCCGGATGTCGTTGCTGACCCCCGATCATGCGGCGGGCGAGCGCTATGCCGCCCTGCGGGTCACGGACAGGGGCCCCGGCCTGGCCCGCGAGCACCTGCCGCGCCTGACCGAGCGGTTCTATCGCGTCGAGGGCCAGAAAAGCGGCGACCGGTCGGGAACCGGCCTGGGCCTGGCCATCGTCAAGCACATCATGAACCGCCACCGGGGCGGTCTCACTGTCGAGAGCATCCAGGGCGAGGGCGCGACGTTCGGCGTCTACCTGCCGATGGCCAAGGTGGGCGCCCAGCAGGCCGCGCCGGTGGGGGCTGAAGCCTGAGGCTCTATTCTGCCGCGCGTTGCGGACCCAGCAGCACCACCTTCGTGTCGCCGCGAGCCCGAGTCGTGACCACGAGTAGATAGACCGACAGGAACAGCATCCCGCCGCCGAACGCGACCAGGCCCAGCGCCAGGCCGGCCGGGCTGAAGCGGTGCCGCCAGGCGACCCACAGGGCCGACAGCAGCAGGAAGCCCATGAAGTCCAGATTGAACTGGCCAGGCCAGGTCATGGCCGCCATGTCGCCAAAGAAGATCGGCAGCAGCCCCCATCCATGGTGGGCGATGGTCACGCCGGTATAGGCGGTGATGGTCACAAAGCAGATCAGCAGGAACAGTCGAAACAGGGTCATCTCTATGATCCTTGTACGGGTTTGACGGCGGCACGCTCTTCGAGGAACAGGCAGCGGGCCAGCATGGCCAGCAGGCCGACGCTGCCGGTGCAGGCGACCAGCAGGAACCAGGGCAGGGGTCGCATGCCTGCGGCGCGGGCGCGGGGCACCAGCAGCGCCACGGCCAGGCCTACGCCCAGCAGCAGGTCCAGCCAGATCTGTACGCCCCAGGCGTCCTGCACATGCTGGGTCCAGAAGCCCAGCGGTCCCTCGCGCCACACGGCCCACGCCGACCAGGCCAGAAATAGCGCTGACAGGGCGGCCGCGACTTGCCAGCCCTGGCCGGGACGCGGGGTGGTGACGGCCTGGGAAAGGCCGAAGGCGACGAAGCTCAGCGCAGCGACAATCGGCACGATGTCGTATAGGGCGACGTCCATCCGGAGCTCCTGTAGCAATTGCTACAGGCTAGTAGTCTGTAGCGGTCGCTACAAGTGGAAACGCGATGATCGGTCGAGACGAACAACGGGAACGCGTGGTCGAGGCCCTGGCGCTGCATCTGCTGGCCACGGGCCTGTCCCAGACCAGCCTGCGGCAGCTGGCGGCGGCGGCGGCGGTCAGCGACCGCATGCTGCTCTACTATTTCACCGACAAGGCCGAGGTGCTGGCGACCGTGATGCAGCGGTTGGCCGGCGAGATGGCGGCCCATCTGGACCAGACCATCCCTGAAGGCGCGATCCTGTCGCCGGCCCAACTGATTGCCCGCGCTGCCCGCATGGTCATCGACGACACGTTCCGGCCCTATATGCGGCTCTGGATCGAGGTGGCCGCCGCCGCCGCCCGAGACGCCGCGCCGTTCGCCGAGATCGCGGGGCAGGTGACGGCGGGGTTCCTGGCCTGGATCGAGGCGCATCTTGATCCGGCGACCACGCCGGATATCGAGGGCGTCGCCGCCATGATCCTGGCCCTGGTCGACGGTCTGGCCCTGGTCGAGGTGTGCGCCGGCCGCGACCGGGCCCTGGCCGCAGTCAGGATGCTGGAGCGCGACGGGCTATAGCCCAGCAGGTCAAGACCGGCGCAGGATGGCCTTGGCCAAGTCGCGGGCCTTATCACGCAGCGTCAGAATCTTCATGATCGAAGGCGGCAGTTCGCGGCGGCAGAAGGCCAGTTTGCGCACATAGGTCTCGATCTCCCAGAGGACGGTGGTTCCGGCCGCAAAGAAGGCGATGTCGCCGACCGTCAGCACCCGCTCCACACCGTCCTGGGCGGTGACCTTGACCTGTCCCTCAAGGATCATGACCGTCTCTTCCCAGCCATAGCGCCAGCGGAAGCTGCCGGCGGTACATTCCCACACCGTGGTGCTGGCCGCCGCGTCGATGCTGCTGGAGTGCGGCGCGGCGCGGGCTCGGGGTGTGCCGCTCAGGATCCAGTCCGGTGCGATGGGAGCGTCCTGGAACACCACATCCCCGACGTGGGCGGCGACAAAAACAAGGGGTTTTCCGTCAGGACCGCGCAGAGGACCGCCCGCACCGAGCAGGGGATTTGAGGCGGCACTCATGGAAGACTCCGTCGATCAGGCAGGACACGCTGTTTGGCCTGGATCAAAGCCCCGCCTCAGACATTCTAAGGTGCGGTCGCGAGGTGGCACAAGCAGAGCTGACCCGAGTTTGGGGAGGGCCGGGCGCTGTCGTGAAACTGTCATTGAAATGTCGCATAAGCACAGCGCCTGGCGGGCATAGCTCGACCGGGGCGGGACGACGCGCTGTGCGACGCCTCCGCAACCCTTCGCGCAAGACCCCGCCGCACGCATGCTGACCTGGCTCTCGCTCCTGTTTCTGGCGCTGTTCTCCAGCGCCGCCTTCATGCTCGGTAAGCGCCGTGCCGTGAAGACCGCTGGAGGCGCTGCGCGCGTCCTTCACTCCCTTCCGGGCTATTACGGTGGCTATGCCGCCCTGTGGGCCGGTGTGCCGGCTGCGGCGCTGCTGCTGCTGGGCGCGATGTTCGGCGGTCGGGTCGAGGACGCCATGCTGCAGGCCGAGCGCCCTGCAGTGGTCCAGGCCCTGGAGGTTGATCGCCAGGCGGTGTTCTTCAGTGACGCCCAGGCCATCGCCCAAGGGATCGCTCCCAGCGACGTGACCTATGAAGGCGAGCTGAAAGCCGCCCTCGACGTCAAGGTGGCCCAAGCCCGCCGCATTGAAAACCTGATCCGCTACAGCGTGCTGGGACTGGCCGGCGTGGTCGCCCTGGCCGGGTTCCTGCTGGCCTTCCCGCGCCTCAGCGCTGATTTCCGGGCCCGCAACAAGGTCGAGGGCTGGGTTGGCGGCCTGCTGATGGCCTGCTCCATCCTCGCGGTCCTGACCACCCTGGGCATTGTTCTGTCGCTGGTCTGGGAAAGCTGGCGCTTCTTCCAGAGCGTCTCGCCGCTCTCGTTCCTGCTGGGCACCGAGTGGAGCCCGCAGATCGCCATGCGCGAAGACCAGGTGGCTTCGGAAGGCGCGTTCGGTGCGGTGCCGCTGTTCGCCGGCACCTTCCTGATCATGCTGATCTCGATGGCCGTGGCCGCTCCGGTGGGCCTCTACTCGGCCATCTACCTCTCGGAATATGCCAGCCGCCCGGTGCGCTCGACCATCAAGCCGCTGCTGGAAGTGCTCGCCGGTGTTCCCACCGTGGTTTACGGCTTCTTCGCCGCCCTGACCGTAGGCCCGCTGTTCCGGGCCGGCTTCAATGCCCTGGGTGCCACCATGGTCGGCGGCCCGCTGGACGGGATCGGCCAGTACCTGATGGAAGTGCAGAACCAGATGGCCCTGGTGGCCGGGGTGGTGATGGGCATCATGCTGATCCCGTTCGTCTCCTCACTGTCGGACGACATCATCAACGCCGTGCCGCAGTCGCTCCGCGACGGCAGCTATGCGATGGGCGCCACCAAGTCCGAGACCGTCAAGAAGGTGGTTCTGCCCGCCGCCCTGCCGGGCATCATGGCCGCCATGCTGCTGGCCATCTCGCGCGCCGTCGGCGAGACCATGATCGTCACCATGGCCGCTGGTCTGCAGGCCAAGCTGACCGCCAACCCGCTAGACACCGTCACGACCGTGACCGTCCAGATCGTCACCCTGCTGACCGGCGACCAGGAGTTCGACAGCCCCAAGACCCTCGCGGCCTTCGGTCTGGGCCTGACCCTGTTTGTCGTGACCCTGGGTCTCAACATCATCGCCCTGCGCATCGTCCAGAAGTATCGGGAACAGTATGACTGACGCCGTCGCACCCCCCGTCGGGCCTGCCGGTTCCGCCGCCCCCGCATCGCTGACCGCCCAACAGGTGGCCATGGAAGCTCGCCTCAAGAAGCGCCACCGCGCCGAGACCTGGTTCAAGGCCCAGGGCCTGATGGCCATCACCATCGCCATGATCTTCCTGGTGGTGCTGGTCGGCCGTATCGTCGGCCAGGGCTACACCACGTTCCAGACGCACACGCTGAGCATCCCGGTCTATCTGAACCCGGAACGCATCGACGTCACCGATCTGGAGGGCGTCAACTACGACTACATCGTCGCCGAGGCGACCATGAAGAAGCTGGGCGTCCAGGACGACGACCTGGGCCTGGTCTCGGGCAAGGTCATGGACCTGATCTCGCGCGATTTCGGCTTCCAGTTGCTCAACCAGCTCAAGGCTGACAAGTCGCTGATCGGCAAGACCGTCACCGTCACCGGCCCGTTCAAGGCCGATGCCGACCTCTATTTCAAGGGCGAGATCAAGCGGTCCACCGTCGAGGGAGACCGCAAGCTCGACAACCAGCAGCTCGACTGGCTGGACCAACTCAAGAAGGACGGCTCGGTCAAGTCTGGCTTCAACTTCGCCTTCTTCAAGAACTCTGACTCCACCGAGCCGGAACAGGCCGGGGTGCTGGGCGCCGTGGTCGGATCGGCCATGATGCTGCTGATCACCGCCCTGATCGCCGTGCCGATGGGCGTGATGGCGGCGGTCTATCTGGAAGAGTTCGCGCCAAAGAACCGCTGGACCGACATCATCGAGGTCAACATCAACAACCTCGCGGCGGTGCCCTCCATCGTCTACGGTCTGCTGGGTCTGGCCCTGTTCATCAACTGGCTGCATGTGCCGCGAAGCTCGCCACTGGTCGGCGGCCTGGTCCTGGCCCTGATGGCCCTGCCCACCGTGATCATCGCCACCCGCTCGGCGCTGAAGGCGGTGCCGCCCTCGATCCGCGAAGCGGCCCTGGGCGTCGGCGCCTCCAAGACCCAGACCGTCTTCCACCACGTGCTGCCGCTGGCCATGCCCGGCGTGATGACCGGTGCCATCCTGTCGCTGGCCCACGCCCTGGGCGAAACCGCGCCGCTGCTGATGATCGGCATGGTCTCGTTCGTGCCCGGCGTGCCCGAAGGCTTCACCGGCGCCGCGACGGTGCTGCCCGTGCAGGTGTTCATCTGGGAGAACGCCTCGGAGCGCGCCTTCCACGAACGCACCGCCGGCGCCATCATCGTCCTCCTGGTCTTCATGATCGTCATGAACGCTGCGGCCGTCATCCTGCGCCGCCGCTTCGAGCGTCGCTGGTAGAAATCATGAACCTGAACCCCTCCGCCCTTCCCCTCGTCCAGGGACACGCCATGACCACCCGCAGCCCCGACGATTCAGTGTCCGCTCCCGTCATCAAGACGGCCGCGCCGCAGATCTATCCGCCCGCCTCGACGCACGAGATCAAGATCCGCGCCAAGGACGTCAATGTGTTCTACGGCGACAAGCAGGCCTTGTTCGACGTCAACATCGACATCCCGGCCAAGTCGGTCACCGCCTTCATCGGCCCGTCGGGCTGTGGCAAGTCGACCTTCCTGCGCTGCATCAACCGGATGAACGACACCATCCCCAGCGCCAAGGTGTCGGGCGCCATCGAGATCGACGGCAATGACGTCAATCTCAAGAGCGTGGATCCCGTGATCCTGCGCTCGCGGGTCGGCATGGTGTTCCAGAAGCCCAACCCCTTCCCCAAGACGATCTTCGAGAACGTCGCCTACGGCCCGCGCATCCACGGCCTGGCCACCGGCAAGGCCGAGCTTGAGGCCATCGTCGAGAGCAGCCTCAAGAAGGCCGGTCTGTGGAACGAGGTCGCCGACCGTCTGCACCAGCCCGGCACCGGCCTGTCCGGCGGCCAGCAGCAGCGCCTGGTCATCGCCCGCGCCATCGCCGTGGGCCCCGAAGTGATCCTGATGGACGAGCCCTGCTCGGCGCTCGACCCCATCGCCACGGCCCGGATCGAGGAACTGATCGACGAACTGCGCAACCAGTTCTGCATCGTCATCGTCACCCACTCGATGGCCCAGGCCGCCCGGGTCTCGCAGAAGACCGCCTTCTTCCACCTGGGCAAGCTGGTCGAGAGCGGTTCGACCGAGGACATGTTCACCAATCCTCGCGACAGCCGCACGCAGGACTACATCACCGGCCGGTTCGGCTAGGCCGGGCATTTTCAAGCGAAGCGGACACCGGTTCGCGTGAAGAAAATGCGCCAGACAGGAAGTGGACTAGAGCGCAGCTCTAGGAGGACCAGCAGATGACCGAACATACCGTCAAATCCTACGGCGAAGAACTGAGCCACCTGACCGCCGAGGTCACCCGCATGGGCGGCCTGGCCGAGGCGCAGGTCGCCGACGCCGTCGAGTGCATCGCCCGCCGCGACGCGCCCCTGGCCCAGCAGGTCGTCGCGCGCGACGAACGCCTCGACGCCCTGCAGGGCGAGATCGAGCGCAAGGCCTTCAAGCTGATCGCCCTTCGCCAGCCGATGGCCGTGGACCTGCGCCACGCCGTCGCCGCCCTGAAGATCTCGATGAGCCTGGAACGCTGCGGCGACATGGCCAAGAACATCGGCAAGCGCGCCTTGATCCTGACCGACGCCGAACCCATGACCGCCCTGACCCGCTCGATCGAGCGCATGGGCAAGCTGGTCCAGGGCCGCCTCAAGGACGTGCTGGACGCCTATTCAGCCTCGGATCTGGAGCGCGCCATCGGCGTGTGGAGCCGCGACGAAGAGGTCGACGAGCACTACAACGCCATCTTCCGCGAACTGCTGACCTACATGATGGGCGACCCGCGCACGATCAACGCCTGCGCCCATCTGCTGTTCGTGGCCAAGAACCTGGAACGCATCGGCGACCACGCCACCAACATCGCCGAAATCATTCATTTCGAGATCACGGGCGAGGAGATCCTCTCCAAGCGTCCCAAGCTCGATACGCCGCGCTAAGGATATGGCCATGACGCCTTACGTGCTTGTGGTCGAGGACGAAGACGCCTTGGCCACCCTGCTGCACTACAACCTCGACAAAGAGGGCTATCAGATCGGGGTCGCCGGTGACGGCGAGGAAGCCCTGACCATGGCCAGCGAACGCGCGCCCGACCTGGTGATCCTCGACTGGATGCTGCCCAAGGTGTCGGGCATCGAGGTCTGCCGCCGCCTGCGCGGCCGGGCCGAGACCCGCAATGTGCCGATCATCATGCTGACCGCGCGCGGTGAAGAGAGCGACCGGATTCGGGGGCTCGACACCGGGGCCGACGACTATGTGGTCAAGCCGTTCTCGATGGTGGAACTGACCGCCCGCGTCCGCGCGGTGCTGCGCCGCATCCGCCCGGGCCTGGCCGACGACCGCATCACGGTCGGCGACATCATCATCGACCGCGTCGCCCACCGGGTGAAGCGCCAGGGCAAGGAAATCCACCTGGGCCCCACCGAGTTCCGCCTGCTCGACTATCTGATGCAGCACCCCGGCCGGGTGTTCAGCCGCGAACAGCTGCTGGACGCGGTCTGGGGCTCGGACGTCTATGTCGAGGCGCGCACCGTGGACGTGCATATCGGCCGCCTGCGCAAGGCCCTGAACGGCTCGGCGGATGGGGATCCGATCCGGACGGTGCGTTCGGCGGGGTACTCACTGGATGTTGAGGCGGCTTAGGGGTTAGGCGGCAAGCGCCGGACGCCCCCTCCGTCACGTCGCCTATCGGCGCCGCTAAAATGTGAGCCGGCTGTTAACGGCGAGCCGCTTCTCTTCGGCTTCGCGCGCTTGGCGAAGCGTCAGCTCCCTTGAGCGTCTCTGAGTTTGGAGCTGTTGCTCGATTTTACTCCGGTAGCGTTGCGTTGCTAAAGGCAGCCAAGATTTAAAGTAATTTATAGCATCTTGTGCTGAATATTCTGGCACTGAAGCTGAAGCGGTTCTTCCATTAAATGTAAAGCGCTCTGGCCCCAGGCCCAGAATTGAGCTGTAAATTCCAAGTTCAAATCGTAAAACTTGGGCCCAGTCTTGATCAACATCTACATCGAGCTTGATCCGCAACAAGCCAGAACTCCACTCCACCCCCGTAATTTCGGGTGGTCGTAAAGCCATTGGTTGGGTGATCTCGCCTTCGGGAACTACTTCCCGCCGAAGGGCGTCGAGCCGCTGCTGAGTGATGAATTCTTCGCGATAGGCCTCAATATGGGTTTTCACTGCAGCGATCGACGCGGGTCTAGATCCTGCAGATTGATGCATCATCTGGCCGACGAGGCGGTCCAGAAAGCCGTATTCGGGCGCAATTGCTTGAATTAGCTTATGAGAATTTCCGTGCGGAACCTCGCCCGTGAAGAGCTCATTTAGCATAAGGCCAAGCGCCCAAATGTCGGCCGCAGTGCCCACAGGCTGTCCTAACGCACGTTGCTCGGGTGCGGCATAAGCAAAGTTAGCCAATCGAGTTGTCGGCTTGGTTTCAATCAGCGTTGTGGCCATTTCACTGGTGAAGCTGGCTACGCCGAAATCCGCGATTGATACGAGGCCTCCATCGCCATAGAGCACATTCTCGGGCTTGAGATCACGATGGGTGACTTTGAGCAGATGCGCTGCCTCGATCCCATCAAGAATCTTAGAGAAAATCCGTAGCGCATCATCAGGAGCAATCCCGCTCTGCATCAATTTACGCAGGCTGCCGGTATACAAGGGCATTACATAGAATGGTCCTGATAACTCGCCAGATGCCATTCCATGGTCGAGCACCTCAACTAAATTTTGGTGCTTGTTGCGAAGCAGGAAGCCGATTTCATTTCTGAAACGCTTGCGCTTTTCACTGCTGGAGTTCGTCAGCAGCTTGATTGCCACTGGTTTACCCCCGCCCAGGTTATCGGCACGATACACGCGCCCCGCTCCTCCCTCTCCGATAATGTGGGTCAAGCTATAGTCTGCAAATGCTGTGTTTAGCGTAACTGGCTTCTTGAGGGGCTGCATGCTGGTTCCAATCGACGGGCGGGACTCAGGTAAGGCATTTGAACCTCCAGCGTGATTCGCGCGCCAGCGCTGCCGTTGAAATTGTGCGCTTAGCCAGCCGCTTGGTCTACTTGGCGCTGATGACCCAAGAGGTATTTCCACCGGTTCGAAGCGACGCTCGATGAACTGGAAATGCTGGGCGTTTCCTCCGGTCGAAGCCCGAAGCCCGAAGCCCGACGCCCCTGCGTCGCGCCAAGCCTTACATCTCTTGGAGGCTGTAGCGTGCCGGTCTGTCCAGGTCAGTCAAGGACTGGCCTGTGGCCAGCCGCGTGGCGGCGGCGCGGCGCGCCGTCCTTGAGTGACCTGGACAGACCGGCGATCGTCTCGCCGTGAGATGGGTCGTGTCCCATCGCGTGGTGTAACTGCGTCGGCGTGATCACCGCGCTCTCCGGCTGAGCCGGATTGGTCAGGCCGCCATGATGGGCAGGCTGACGATGGGATCATCGCTCAAGGGAGCGACACTTTCCAGGGTCATGTAGCGGCATCGTTGGACGGCCCATTCGTCGTTCTGCTCGAGCAGAATGGCGCCGACGAGCCGGATGATGGCGGCCTCGTTGGGGAAGATGCCTACGACCTCTGTCCGGCGTTTGATCTCGCCATTGAGCCGCTCCAGGGAGTTTGTGGAGTGCAACTTGGTGCGGTGGGCGGCGGGGAAGGTCATGTAGGCCAGGACATCGGTCTCGGCCTGGTCGAGGAAGCCGGCCAGCTTGGGGAGTTTGGGCCGCAGTTGGTCGGCGACGCCGCGCCATTGGGTCTTGGCGGCCTGGGCGTCGTCCTGGGCGAAGGCCGTGCCGATGAAGGCCGAGACCATGGCGCGACCGCTCTTGCCGGCGTGAGCCATGACATTGCGCATGAAGTGGACGCGGCAACGCTGCCAAGTGCAGTTCATGATTTTGGAGACCGACGCCTTGATACCCTCGTGGGCGTCGGAGGTCACCAGCTTGACGCCCCGCAGGCCGCGCCGGGCCAGGCTTCTGAGGAAGTCCGTCCAGAACGTCTCGGCCTCGGAAGGGCCCACCGCCAGGCCCAGCACCTCGCGCCGGCCATCGGCGTTGACGCCCACGGCGACGATGACGGCCTTGGACACGATACGCCCGGCGGTGCGGTCTTTCACATAGGTGGCGTCGATCCACAGGTAGGGCCAGTCGCCCTCGATCGGCCGGGTCAGGAAGGCCTGGACGCGCTCGTCGATCTCCTCGCAGAGCCGCGAGACCTGGCTCTTGGAGATGCCGCTCATGCCCATCGCCTTGACCAGGTCATCCACCGAGCGGGTCGAGATCCCCTGGATGTAGGCCTCCTGGATCACCGCGGTCAGTGCCTTCTCGGCCAGCCGCCGCGGCTCCAAGAAGCCCGGAAAGTAGGAGCCCTTGCGAAGCTTTGGGATCCGCAGTTCCACCGTGCCCGCCCGCGTCTCCCAGTCGCGATCGCGGTAGCCGTTGCGCTGCGCCAGCCGCTCGGGGCTCTTCTCGCCGTGCGCAGCCCCAGTCAGGCCGCCCACCTCCAGCTCCATAAGGCGTTGGGCGGCGAACCCGATCATCTCGCGTAGAAAATCGCTGTCGCCGCTCTTCTCCATCAGCCCGCGAAGGGCGATTGTGTCTTCGGTCATCTTCGGTCCTTGGTTCAGGTTGAGCTTCGCAACCCAACCCTACCGAAGATCGTGGATGACCACCGCTACGCCGCTCGCTCGCTACGGCGCCATGGGGAAGGCGCGCGTCGCGAGCGGCTACGCTATCGCCAACGAGCTACACCACGTCCCGGGACACGACCGTGAGATGTAAGGAGGGCTCCCTCCGGCGCAGAGGGTTGTTCCCTTTGGGCCTGGCCTTTAGCGTTCGGCCATGGCGCTAAATGACTATCAAGGTGAACCGGTTCTCGCTGGCTGGTGGCTCTATGACGGAGCCGTCCAACAACGTGTCGTGATCGTCGCGTACGATCATGACCCTGCTCACGCCCAATGGCTCGACGATTGCCTTTATGAGGGGCCGGAGTTTCACGGCGACTCTTACGATCCGGTCCCTTTGGGAGCGGATGGCCGCCTCTATTCAGTCAGCGGGGCGCAGTGTCCTTACTATCCCACGCTTAAGCAGGCCAAGGCATGGGCCGAGAAACAACCTTGGGCCCCGATCACGTGGGACACCTGACCCTGATTTGACGCCGCTGCCCCGCGTCTCGCCGTGAGATGTAAGGAGGGCTCTGCCCGAGGGGCGGTGGCTTCGCACTCAGAATCTATAATCCCCCGTCATCCCGGTGTGTGGCGGGGCGCGGGCGGTGCGCAGCCTGCCCAGACCGCCGGCGTCCAGCCGTGAGATGTAAGGACGGCCCCCTCCGGCCCGAAGCCGGCCTTCAACCCGCTGGACGATGCAACCCTTGAGCGCTTAACCTCAGCCCATAACCCCTGAGGGAATCGATGTTCGCCGCACTTGTCGTCGCCATGACCGTTCAGGCCGTCGCCCAAACCCCGCCGCCCCCGATCCGGGCGATCGTGATCCCGCGCTCGGACTGGGACAAGCGCCCCAATGGCAGCAACATGGCGGCCGTCTACCCCAAGGCGGCGCGCAAGAGCCGGATTGACGGTCGGGCCACGGTGCTCTGCAGCGTGCTGGCCACCGGCAAGCTGACCAGGTGCTCGACCGTCGAGGAAACGCCCCAGGGCTGGGGCTTTGGCGATGCGGCCCTGCGCCTGACCCCGAAGTTTCGGCTGAAGCCGGTGATGCCTGACGGGCAGCCGGTCGCGGGCGCGACCATCAGCATTCCGATCGTTTTCAAGGCTCCCTGAACCGGCGATCATCACACCGAAGTCTGCAAGGCCGGTGCCTCAGCGCGGAACGCGTCTCAGGCGGCTGGCCTTCAGCACCTGCATCATCTCGGCCTTGATCCGCCCAAACAGAATGGGCGGGATGAAGCCATAGGCATATTGGCCCTGTGCGTTGGCCTGCAGGTCATAACCTGGCCAAGCGCTTTCATTCACTTCGTCGACCATGACCCACGAGCGTTGCTCGTCCAGGCCAAGGTGGGTTTTGACCGCCAAGGGGATTTCGACGGCGTGATCGCCAGGGCGTGGCTCGGAATGGGTGATCGGCGCCAGCAGAGCGATCGTGACGCCATCGACCGTGCGGCGATGCGACAGAACAATCGCGCAGGGTCGAGCGTAACGGGCTTCCGCGCGGCCCCGGTCGAACTCGCGGCTCCAGAGATAGTTGAAATGGACGACGAGACCGGGTTCTGGACTGGGGATCGCCGTCATCCCGGATTAGTCGTCGATCAGAGCGTCGAGGGGGGCGTGCCGAGCGTCCATCTCGGCCATCGCAAGCGCAGCGATCGTCTCATCCGAGAGCTCCGCAACCGGCACGGCGCGGGTGGCCAGGCTCTTGAGGCGGACATATTCGTCGTAGTCGTATTTGGAAATCAGAACCTCGGTGACCCGGTTATAGTGGGTTACGCCCACAGGCTCGCGCTGGGCGGCCTGGCGATACTGCGAAAAGCGCTTGGCGATCTCAGTGGACGGCACTTTGAGCATGTTGGTCTCCATTGTTCCGTAACATGCGGAACATCCGGGATCTTGGCAAGGCTGGATCCTCGCTGAACCGGGCACCGGAGCGCTTTTGGCGTCTATGGGCGTCGGCGCAGGCTGCTCATCTTCGGAGGCGAATGATGTGCAGCGTGGGGCGGTGGAATTGGGATCAAGCGCCTTCCACCTTGACCCCACGCGCCCCCCGCGCCACACCCCGGCCTCATGGAAAAGCTGAAAATCCTCCTCGTCGGGTCCGGCGGGCGCGAGCACGCCCTGGCCTGGAAGATCGCCAAGTCGCCGCTGTGCGGACGGCTGGTCGCCGCGCCGGGCAATCCGGGGATCGCCGCTGTCGCGCAGCTCAGGGCGGTGAAGGTCACCGACGTCGAGGGGCTGGTCGCCCTGGCCCAGGAGATGGCCGCTGATCTGGTCGTCGTCGGCCCGGAATCGGCGCTGGAGGTCGGGCTCGCCGACCGCCTCGCGGAACTGAACATCCCCTGTTTCGGCGGCAGCCGGCGCGCGGCCCAGCTGGAGACCAGCAAGGCCTTCACGAAAGACTTCTGCGCCCGCCACAACCTGCCCACGGCCGCCTATGGCGTGTTTACCGACGCAGGCAGCGCCGGGACCTTCCTCGATACGCTGCAGGCCCCCTTCGTGATCAAGGCCGACGGTCTGGCGGCCGGCAAGGGCGTGGTGATCGCCGCTGACCGCGCCGAGGCGGACGCCGCCGTGCTCGACATGCTGGGCGGCCGGTTCGGCGCGGCCGGGGCGCGGGTTGTAATCGAGGAGTTCATGCACGGCGAGGAGGCCTCGCTGTTTGCGATCTGCGACGGCACGACGGCGATGTTCTTTGGCGCGGCCCAGGATCACAAGCGCGCCTATGACGGCGATGAGGGCCCCAATACCGGCGGCATGGGCACCTATTCGCCGCCTCCGGTCCTGACCCAGGACCTGATCGACCAGGCCTGGCGCGAGCTGGTGGTTCCCACGGTCGAAGGCATGGCCGCCGAGGGTAATCCCTATGTGGGCGTGCTCTATGCCGGCCTGATGCTGACGCCCACCGGGCCCAGGCTGGTCGAATACAATGCCCGCTTCGGCGATCCCGAGTGCCAGACCCTGATGCTGCGCCTGGAGAGCGACATCGTGCCGATCCTGCTGGCGGCCGCCAAGGGCGACCTGGCCTCGGCCCCCGCGCCGGTGTGGCGCGACGAGGCAGCGATCTGCGTGGTGCTGGCCGCCGAGGGCTATCCGAACGCCCCCAAGACCGGCGGCCGCATCCAGGGCGCCGACGCCGATTTCGGCGACGAGGCCGTGGTCTTCCACGCCGGCACGATGCGCGAGTTCGAGGGCCGTCTGGTGGCCGCCGGCGGCCGGGTGCTCAATGTCTGCGCCCTGGGCGCCACCCTGCACGAGGCTCGCGACGTGGCCTATGCGGCGCTGGGGGCCATCAGCCTTGAGGGCGGCTTCTACCGCCGCGACATCGGCTGGCGAGCCCTGACAAAGGGCTGAGGCCTGATCGGCCAGCGCCGCTGGCCGTCCGCCCCCCGCCCCCCTCAGTCGGCTTCGCCGACAGCTCCCCCGAAGGGGAGCATGGAGGCGGATGATCACATCTTCCCCCTCTGGGGGAAGACGGTCGCGAAGCGACCCGTAGGGGGCAAGTACGGGGAGGCAGCGCTCTCCATCCCCGGCGCATCGCCCACAAACCCAAGCTAAATCAACGCCCTGAAAAAATCTCGCACCGCGCCGTCAGACGCGCTCAAAACGCCCCCCATACTGATGTCACCCAGAGGCAAGGGAAGGGACGTCGGCCGGCGACCTGATGGGCCTTTGGGGGTGGTCGAGCGGGAAGCGTTCCGTCGGCCGTCATCTGGGGCCTCAAGCGCCCGGTTTGCAAGATGTGGCCTGTCCCTCCAGGGAAGGCGGGCGTTTCGGATCGGGGTTTGGGATCAATTCCCCAGGCGGCGGACCGGCGGAAACGCAACAGGTCCGGGCTGAAATCGCCTGGACGGTCCGGAGGATGCCAATCCTCCGCCCGCCGGGGGCCTCATTGGGAGCGGGTTAAAACCCCGCGCCCCCAAGGCTCACCGGAAAACGGACTACGCGGAGCGCTCGTCTTCGTCGAAACGGTACTTCTAAACACTCACATCCGGGCGAGGCCCGGGCGCTCCGCGACCCTTCCCAACCCTTCAGCGGTGATCCGCGTGAGGCGGCGAACGCATGCGCGCTCTAGTCTTTTGTTTTCACCCGCGTTTCATTCCGAAAACCGGTTCCCACTTTTCGGAACGCGCTCCTAAGCGCCTCAGACCGCCTGGCTGGGCGCGACCTCGGCCAGAACGCAGTTGGGCAGCGACAGCAGCAGATGCGGCTCGGTGCGTTCATTGACGGTCTTCAGATAGCGCGAGCCCGTGCGGCTGGTCACGGCCTCGACCCGCAGCTCGGTCTCGCCGTCGCGGACGAAAAAGCGCCACTTGCCGCTGTCGACCAGCTTGATGGCTTCCTTGATCGTCAGGGTCCAGGGCTTGGCCACGCCGCCGCCGATATGGGTGATACGCTCATAAGGGCTATGGCGCCCGTTCTGGGCGACGCAGGTGATTTCGGCGCGCTGGGTCATGATCTTTTTCTTGCAGTCGCCCGGTACGCCAGAGTGAGCATCGCGGGGCGGGTAGGGACGCCGTCATCAGCGCACGGCGCATCCTAGCACGTTTCGAGCCTCTTGTGGGGCGCCACGTGCGAGTTCGGCTGCGGACCGTCTTGCCGTGCCGCCGCTTTGGGTTAACGTCGGGCTCAAAGAGAACAATGATAACCCAGGGAGTGAGACCATGACGCCGCCCGATGGCGCGTCGCCGCTGCGCGACGCCGAGGCTGCCTTCAAGCCCCTGCCGATGAAGGGACCCGATGTCAGCGTCGAGCATCGGCCCGACGGCTGCATCGTCATCACCTCCAACCATGCCCCCGGCGATGGGCCGCGTTCCATCGCCCATCTGCTGGCACAAAAGGCCGCCGAGCACCCCGACCGGCCCTATCTGAAGCAGCGCGAGCCTGGCCATGGGCCGTGGCGGGGCGTGACCTATGGTCAGGCCCTGAGAGCCGCTGAAGGCGTCTCGCAGTGGCTGCTGGACCAGGGCCTGGGCGCCGATGACAGCGTCATGGTGCTGTCGGGCAATTCCATCGAGCACGCCCTGATCATGCTGGGCGCCTATACGGCCGGCGTGCCGGTGGCCCCGATCAGCCCGGCCTACAGCCTGATCTCGACCGACCATGCCAAGTTGAGGCACTGTTTCGAGCGTGTGGCACCCCGCGTGGTCTTCGCCCAGAGCGGGGTGATGTTCGAGCGGGCCCTGGCCACGTTGCGGGCCATCGATCCGACGATCGCCGTGGTCACGATCGAAGGCACGGGCAATGGTGCAGGCGAGGGCGCGATCGCCTTTGCCGATATCGCCGCCACGCTCCCCACCGCCGCCGTCGAGGCCGCCCGCGAGACGCTGGGGCCCCAGACGGTGGCCAAGTACCTGTTCACCTCCGGCTCGACCGGCATGCCCAAGGCCGTGCCCCAGACCCACGGCATGATGGCCGGCGTGATCGCCGGCCAGGACGGGCTGAAGCTGGACGAACCCGAGACAGACGAGGTTCCCCAAAGCCTGGAATGGATGCCCTGGAGCCACATCTCGGCCGGCAATATCGGCTTCAATGCGGTGATCTGGGCCGGCGGCACCCTGCATATCGACGAGGGCAAGCCCCTGCCGGGGATGTTCGAGACCACGATCAAGAACCTCTATGAGGTCTCGCCCGTGGTCTTCGGCTCGGCCCCGATCGCCTTTTCGATGCTGGCCGAGGCGTTGGAGGGCGACCCGGTGCTGCGCGCCGCGTTCTTCAGGAACCTGCGCTATATGGGCTATGGCGGGGCGACGCTGTCCAACGACGTCTATACCCGCATCCAGGCCCTGGCCGTGGCGGAGACCGGCCACCGCATCCCGCTGACCACCATGTACGGTGCCACCGAAACTCAAGGCATCACCGTCACCCACTGGATTACCGAGCGGGTCGGTCTGGTGGGCCTGCCCCTGCCGGGTATCCAGCTGAAACTGGCCCCCAGCGGCAGCAAGTTCGAGGTGCGGGTCAAGGGACCGACGGTCGCCAGCGGCTATCACAAGGATCCCGAGAAGACGGCGGCCGCCTTCGACGAGGACGGCTTCTATCGGCTGGGCGACGCGGCGCGCTTCGTGGATCCCGAGGATCCGGCCAAGGGGCTGGTGTTCGACGGCCGGGTGACCGAGGACTTCAAGCTCGACAGCGGCACCTGGGTCAGCGTCGGGGTGCTGCGCCCCGATCTGGTGGCCGCCTGCAGCCCCTATATCGCCGACGCGGTGATCTGCGGGCAGGACAGGGGCTTCATCGGCGCGCTGTTCTGGCCTTCTCCTGCCGGTCTGGCGGCGCTGGTCGCGGATCCGGGGCCGGGCACGCCGATGGAAAAGCTGGTCGCTTTTCTCAAGGACCGGCTGGCCGCCTTTAACGCCTCGGCCGGTGGCTCATCACGACGGATTGGCCGGTTCACCGTGATGACCGAGCCGCCCTCCATCGATGCGGGCGAGATCACCGACAAGGGCTATGTCAACCAGCGCGCCACGCTGGAGCGCCGCGCTGCGCTGGTCGAGGCCCTGTATGCCCGGGAGCCGGGCGAGGGCGTGGTCACGGTGTGACGCTCCCTACCAGGCCAGCCCGGCCCGGGCGATGACGGCGGTCTTGTCGGACATGCCGGTGGCCATCAGCTCGGCCGGCTTGGCCGCAGGTGGCAGGGCGCCGGCCGGCCAGCCGTCGCGATATTCCAGCACGGTGGCCTCGACCCGGCCCTTGGCCCCGGTGGTGAAGCTGAGGGTCACGCCGTTGGGATCGGGGGCGTGATAGGTGACGCTGGACCACTGCCCCGGCCTTGAGGTCAGGGTGATCGGCCGGCCATTGAGGCGGGGATCGGCCAGTTCGGCGTCGGCCTTGACCTTCAGGACCAGCACCTCGGCGCCGGGGCCGGGAAGCACCCGCACCAGCAGCCGCTCGCCCGAACGCTCCGCCGTCAGGGACGGCGGGTCGACCTCGACGATGCGGGTTTCCGACATCCACATCGGATCCCTGGCGAAAGGTTCCAGGGCCTGCTTCTTCGGGTCCAGGCCCCCGTCGGCGACCAGTACGGCCCGCGACCAGGCGTCCAGCTGCGGCAGGGTCGAGACGCGCCAGGCCTTGTCGGCGCCCGGATCGGCCACGTGGTGGGCCTCGGTCAGATTGGGCCGCTCGGCCGTGGCGTGGGGCACGCCGGCGGCAATGCACAGGCCAAGCCCGGCGACGAGGGGCAGGGCCACCCCACGCCAGGCCCAGGGCGACTCGGCGAAGTCAAAGGCCAGGGGTGCCAGGGCCGGGGCGGCCAGCAGCACGAACACTGCCAGGATAGCCGGCTCCATCAGACCGATGCCCGCAAAGGTCCACGACCCCCAGGCGGTCAGCTGGGCCAGGGTCAGCACGGCCAGCAGGCCGATGGCGAACGTCAGCAGCAGGGCGACCCGGCGGTTTCGCGTGCCGCCCAGACCCAGGATCAGGGCCGCGCCCAGGCTGGCCACCAGCAGCGGCCAGACCAGCATCACCGTGGCCCCCGGTGCCAGGATCTGGGCCGTCACGGACAGGAGCAGCAGCAGGATCAGCCCGCCGATCCAGGCGCCCAGCACCCCGGTCTTGCCGCCCAGCGCTGCCCAGACCAGGACCGCCACCGCGACACCCAGGCCCAGGCCCACGGGGTCAAAGCCGCCGACCAGGCTGCAGGCGCCGCCCAGCAGCAGGGCGATCAGGCTGGGAACCCGTCGCTTCAGGCCCTGGGCCTGGGCGGTCAGCACGAAGAGGCCCGCGCCGATCGCCAGGGCCGCCGCACCCCACAGCAGCAGATCAAAGCGGCCCAGTACGTCATACAGCCTCTGGCCGCTGGTGATATTGAGCAGCCGGCCCAGCAGGTGCAGCACCAGGGCCGCGGCCAGGGTCAGCAGCAGCACACCCGCCAGGCCCCTCGCCAACTCGACGAGGTTCGTGCCGCCGCCGCGCACGGCCCGCAGGGCGCTGAAGCCGATCAGCCCGGCAGCCACCGCCAGCAGCCCCCAGCCCACACCGGTGGAATAGTGGATCAGGGTCAGGCCCAGAACGTCGGAATAGATGGCGTTGGGCGCTCTGGCCGGCAGGGCCTGCTGCGTCGCCAGCGCCCTGACGATGGGCAGGACCTGGTCGCCCATATGCTGCAGCCCGCCCTGGTCCAGCCGCTCCGGCGTCGACAACGGGGTGTGATAGGCTAGCTGGTTGTCGATGAGCGCGAAGTTCAGGCCCGGCAGTTTCGCCTTCACCGCAGGGGTGAAATCGGTATCGTTGGGCATCTTCTCATAGACGGTCGAGGCCAGGGAATTGGCCGACGGGCCCTTGGCGGTCTTCGCCATCAGGGCCAGCAGGGCGCCGTTTTCCGGACCGGTCTGGAACATGGCCACGCGGCCGGCGTCGCCCCGCGCCTCCATGTTCAGCACCACGCCCAAATGGCTCACAAGCGGATCGCGAGCGAAGAAGGCATCGGCGCCCATCAGGCCCGCCTCCTCGCCGTCTGTGAAAAGGAAGATCACGTCGCGGGCCGGTTGCGGGCCGGCCTTCAGGGCGCGGGCGATCTCCAGCGCCGCAGCGGCACCCAGGGCGTCGTCGGCCGCGCCGGGCGAGTTGTGGACCGAGTCATAGTGGCTCATGACCAGCACGGCCGGGGCTTCGCGGTCCGCGCCGGCCAGCACCCCGACCACGTTCTGCACCGCCGCCACACCCAGGTCGCGGCCATCGCGGGAATAGGGCGTTAAGCCCTCGCCCGGCCGCATCGAGACCTCCAGCCCCAGCTCGCTGATGCGGGTCAGAAGATGGTCGCGCACCCTGGCGATGTCAGCCGAGCCTGTGGGATGGGGCCGCTGGGCGATGGCCCGGACGTCGTCCATGGCGCGGCCAGCCGAGAATGCGTCAGCAGGGGCTGAGGCCGCCAGCGGGGTCGGGGCCTTCTGGGCCAGCACTCCAAGGCCAAGGCCCAGCGCCAGGCAGATCCAGAAGCCCAGTAACCTGATCGTCTTCATGGTCGCCTCGATGGCTCGCGAATCCCTCCTACAGGGTGCGTCGAGCGGCGTGCGACCGGAAGCGCAAAAGGAAAAGGGCGACCCGGTTGCCCGGATCGCCCTTCCCTCATCCGAAAGCCGACACGGGGTCGAGCCCCGTCCCGGATCCCCTCCCGGTTAGAACTTTGCCCGCAGGGTCATGCCATAGGTGCGCGGCGCGCCGAGGAAGGCGTCATAGGTGATCGTATCATTGGCCGGAACATAGGTGGTGTTCGTGGCGCTGAGGCCCGAAGAACCTTGCAGGAAGCCGTTGAAGCCGACCTGAGTGTATTCTTCGTCCAGCAGGTTCTGGCTCCACAGTTCGACGGCCCACTTGTCGTCCGCATTGCCGAAGGTGACGCGGGCGTTGACGACCGTATAGGCGTCCTGGGTCTTGGGCTTGAACAGGTCCGAACCGGTGATGTAGTCGGACGAGTACTTGGCACCGACATTGAAGCGGGCCTTGTAGCTTTCGCCCACGTACCGCTCATAGGTAACCGAGGCCGAACCCGAATATTCCGGCGCCAGCGACAGGCGAGCGCCCGGCAGCTGCGACAGGGCGTTCGTCGGATCGTTGGGGATCTTCTGATTGCCGTATTCGGTCTTGGCGTAGGCCGCGAACCGGCGTGAACCACAGGAAGTCGGCGTCGATACCCTGCGAGGTCACTTCCGGGATCGAGCGCACCGCGAACGACGTGCCCAGGAAGGTGTTGAGCTGGAAGTCGGTGAACTTCTGGTAGAAGCCCGTGAAGTTCAGCAGCACCGAGCGGTTGAACAGGGTGTTCTTGACGCCGACTTCATAGCTGTCGACGAACTCGGCCGGGAACGAGGTGTCGAGCACCGGCAGGACGCCCGAACCACCGCTGGGCAGGCCGTTGGACGACTGGGCGCGGTCGAGGTTGTAGCCGCCGCCCTTGTAGCCGCGGGCGAACGAGGCGTAGCTGAACACTTCAGGCGTGAAGCGATAGGCCGCCTTGATCGTGCCCGACCATTCCTTGTCCTTGCGCTCCTGGTGGGTGCCGCGGCCGCTGAACAGCGGGTTGGCCCAGGGCAGGCAGAGGTTGCCGACGATGGTCGGGGTGGCCGCTGCACCGACGATGCCGGCGATACGGGCCTGGCCGGCCGGGGTGAGGCCGATGCCGCAGCCGACGCCGCCGTCGGTATTGAACTGGTAGCT
Source organism: Caulobacter sp. AVps18 (assembly GCF_058681425.1). Classification (NCBI taxonomy): domain Bacteria; kingdom Pseudomonadati; phylum Pseudomonadota; class Alphaproteobacteria; order Caulobacterales; family Caulobacteraceae; genus Caulobacter; species Caulobacter sp. AVps18. The sequence continues at coordinate 502,386 of NZ_CM178737.1, read as the reverse complement.
GTCGACGTCCTTGCTTTCCGAGGTGTAGCGAAGGCCGGCCGTCAGGCTGAAGGCTTCGGTCACCTGGTAGCTGTTGTTGGTGAACAGGGCGATGGTCTTGGCGCGCTGCGAATAGGTGTCGCGCAGGCCCTGGCCGGGGGTGAAGGTCGTGCCCGGGGCGCGGCCGGTCAGGGCCGCGATGAAGTTGGCGACGCCGGCCGGATTGGTGGCCGAGCGCGACAGCAGACGGCCCAGATACTGCTCGTAGTCGTTGCCATAGAGGAAGTTGGCGCCGGTCTCGAGCTTCTCGTCAGCCAGGAACGTGCCGACCAGCCAGTCGAGATTGCCCGTCTTGCCCGCCAGGCGCAGTTCCTGGGTGTAGGTGGTGAACTCGCTGAAGTTGGTGCCGTCCTTGACGCGATAGGCGAGGTCAGCGGTCGTGAAGTCGCTGTCCTGGCCGTTGTCGGTACGCCAGTTACGAATGGCGGTGACCGAGGTCAGTTCGGCGAAGGGCAGGTCGATCTTGCCTTCCAGCGAGACGCCCATGTCTTCGATCGAGGACGGTGCGCCGCGGTTGGAATAGACCACGCGGTCATAGGGCTTGGCGACGGGGGCCAGGGCGGTCTGGCCGCTGACCAGGTTCAGGATGCCGGCGGTGGGACCGGTGCGGATCTGCACGGCGCCGCAGCAGTTCTCGTCGCGCTTGGTGTAGTCGGCGATGAGCTTGAAGGTCGAGTTGTCGTCCGGCACGAACAGCAGTTGGCCACGCACGGTGTAGAAGCCCTGATCGGCGTCCTGGTCGCGGTTGCTGCTGGGCTTCTTGCCGTTGATGACGTCGTTGAAGCCGTCGCGCTCGCGGGCGGCCACAAAGATGCGACCGGCCACCTTTTCGGAGTCGAACAGCGGGCCGGTCACCGAGGCGGCCAGGCCATGGGCGTTGAAGTTGCCGATGGTGGCTTCAGCATTGGCGGCGAAGCCGAACTCGGGCTCCTTGGTCACCACATTGATGACGCCGGCCGAGGTGTTCTTGCCGAACAGGGTGCCCTGCGGGCCCTTCAGGACTTCGATGCGATCCATTTCGCCCAGATCGCCGAACGACACGCCGTTACGAGGGCGATAGACGCCGTCGATGACGACGCCGACCGAGCTTTCCAGACCGGCATTGTCGCCGACGGTGCCGACGCCGCGGATACGGGCGGTGGTCGAGGCTTCCGACGAGGTCGAGGTCACGGTCAGGCCGGGGGTCAGGATCGTCAGATCCTTGATGTCCTTGACGCCTGTGTCTTGCAGCAGCTTGGCACTGACGGCGGTCACCACGACCGGCACGTCCTGCAGGTTCTGCTCGCGCTTCTGGGCGGTGACGACGATGCTGTCGACGGTGGGGATGTCGGTGTCCTGGGCCTGGGCGGCGCCAGCGGCGGACAGACCGGCGAGCACGACGGCTGACGCCGTGCCGCAAAGCACCTGGGTAAAGCGCATTTCCTACCTCGGTTCGTTATGCCGTGAGCGCTTGCATCGCCCTCGACTGTTTTGTTTGGTCTCAATCGAACGATTGTTCGAACGGACATCGAAGAATTAGGGAGCGTCCTGCGGCAGGGCAAGGGGAAACCCTTGTGGGCAAACGGAACGGAAACGGCTGTTGCCCAGAAGCGACAGGCCCGCGCCGGCATTCCCGACCCTCTGAAATCGTCCGGCGCGCCTTGCCAGACGGGATCTGCGGCCTCATCTGCCTCCTATGAACCTGCGCGCCGCCTATCGCCCCGATCCGAAATTCATGACCCTGGGCGGCGAGTTCGCCGATCCGGTCGCGGCGGCGGACTTCCCCTCGACTCTCCTGCGGTTCCGCAATGATCGCGCCGCCGCCACAGTCGGGCTGGACGGGCTGGACGACGCCGCATGGATCGCGACCTTCGGCCGGTTCCAGCCCCTGCCGGGCAACCAGCCCCAGCCGCTGGCCATGCGCTATCACGGCCATCAGTTCCGCAGCTACAATCCCGACCTCGGGGATGGGCGCGGCTTTCTGTTCGCCCAGCTTCGGGAGCAGGGCACTGATCGCCTTCTGGACCTGGCCACCAAGGGCTCGGGCCAGACCCCGTGGTCGCGGCAGGGTGACGGTCGCCTGACCCTGAAGGGCGGCATGCGCGAGATCCTGGCGGCTGGCCTGCTGGAGGCCCTGGGCGTGCCCACCTCGCGGGCCTTCTCGCTGATCGAGACCGGCGAGGCCCTGCAGCGCGGCGATGAGCCCAGCCCCACCCGCTCGGCGGTGCTGACCCGGCTGTCGCACAGCCACATCCGCTTTGGCACTTTCCAGCGCCAGGCCTGGCTGGAGCGGGCTGACAACATTACCACGCTGGTCGACCATGCGGTCGAGACCTATTATCCGCATCTGGCCAACGATCCCGACCGTCCCGCTGCCCTGATGACCGCCGTGGTTGCCGCCAGCGCCAGGCTGCTGGCCGGCTGGATGTCGGCGGGCTTCGTGCACGGCGTACTCAACACCGACAACATGGTCGTGACCGGAGAGAGCTTCGACTACGGCCCCTGGCGCTTCCTGCCGCGCAATGATCCCAACTTCACCGCTGCCTATTTCGATCACAACGGGCTCTACAGCTTTGGCCGCCAGCCCGAGGCGGTGTTCTGGAACCTGCAACAGCTGGCCGCCTGCCTGACCCTGGTCACCGATCAGTCAGGCCTGCTGGCGGCGCTGAACGGTTTCTCCGACGCCTATCGCGAGGCGCTGCGGGGCGCGATCCTGCGTCGGCTGGCGGTCAGGTCGCGCGGCGAGGCGGCCGATATCGCCCTGGTCACGGCGGCCTTCGGGGCCTTGGCCCATGGCGGCGAATCGCTGCGCTGGGAGCCCTTCTTCTTCGACTGGTTCGGCGGCGAGGCCTCGCAGGCCCGCGCCCTGGCCGGCCCGCGCGCGGCCCTCTATGGCGAGGCACCGTTCCTCGCCTTCCGCCAGCAGTTGGCCGGCTTCGAGCCCGACCGCCCCGAGCGTCTGGAAAGCCCGGTCTTCGCTCGCGACGAGCCCGAGGAACTGCTGATCGAGGAGGTCGAGGCCCTGTGGGCCCCCATCGCCGACCGGGACGACTGGAGCGCGCTCTACGCCAAGCTGGACCGCATTGAAGCGACCCGGCAGGCCTATGGTCTTGCTGCCGCCGCGGACCAAAGCGCCGCGCCCTGAATTTTTCCGTTCGAGTCCGGAACAATTGTCACGGTTCCGGCTTAGTGCTTCTGCATCGTGCCGATCGGTGAGGCTTTGCGGAGAGACCCCATGCGATTCTTCCAGTGGATGACGCTGATCTTTCAGCCCGTAATGCTGGTGGGTGCCGTCGCCATGTCTTTTGTCGGTGCCTTGGGCATACCGGGCTGCGCCCGCGCCATCAGCGAGTGCCTCAACGAGCGCCGCGAAGTCGCCTGAAGGCGATCTTGTCGCTAACGCGCTTAGACTAGGACGCTACGGCATCCTGTAGCGCTGCTGCAAGGTCGCCGCTGGGTTTGACCTCGACCGCGCCCAGCCCGAGCCAGGTCGCCATCAGCCGCAACTCCTGCGCCAAACGTGCCGGCGTCTGATCGTCAGCGGCGGGCTGGGCATGCGCCGCCTGGACCAGTAGCCTGCCCGTCTTGCGGTCGGCCTTCAGATCGACCCGCGCGGTCAGCGTATCGCCCTGCAGGAACGGCAGCACATAATAGCCGTGGGTGCGCAGGTGGGCGGGGGTGTAGATCTCCAGTCGGATACGGGCGTCGAAGATCCGTTCGGTGCGCTCGCGAAACCAGATCAGGTTGTCGAACGGCGATAGCAGGGCGGTGGCCTCGACCTTGCGGGGCCGCGCCGCGCCAGCGGCGATGTAGGCGCTCTGCCCCCAGCCCTCGACCGCCGCCGGAACCAGAACCCCCTCCTCGACCAGTTCGGCGATGCGGGCGCGGCTCTCGGCCGGACCCATGCGGAAATAGTCGCGAAGATCGCGTTCGGTGGCCACGCCCATGGCCTTGGCGGCGCGGGTGATCAGGGCGCGGTGGGCGTCCTCTCGCGTCGGTGTCGGGGTGTCAAGGATCGCGGCCGGCAGCACCTGCTGCGGCGTGCCATATACCCGCTCAAAGCCCGTGCGGCGGGTGGCAGTCGTCAGCTCGCCCGCCCAGAATAGGCATTCGACCGCGCGCTTGGCCTCGCTCCAGCCCCACCAGCCGCCGGGACCCTTCTTGGCGCCGGTTTCCAGCTCGCCGGCCGACAGCGGGCCGCGTCGGCGGATCTCGTCCAGCGCCCCCGCGATCACCTCGGGGTGGCTGTCGAGGAACTTCGCCACGCCTTTCCAGACGCCCACCCCGGCCCGGGCGTCAGCCATCCGCCAACGGAACAACGGGTGCAGGTCGCGCGGCATCAGCGAGGCCTCGTGGCCCCAGTATTCGCAGAGGACGGGTTTCTTGCCCCAGGCCAGATCCTCCAGCAGGGCGCGCGGATAGTCGCCCAGCCGCGAGAACAGCGGCAGGTAGTGGGAGCGGGAGACGACGTTGACCGAGTCGATCTGCAGCAGGCCCAGGGTCTCTATGGTCGACAGCACATGACGCAGCCCCGGCGCGGTGGGTCGCGCCTTGCCAAAGCCCTGCGCCGCCAGCGCCATGCGCCGCGCTGCGGCGGCGGAAAGTTTTTCGACCATGGCCCAGCCTAAGCCTTGGGCGGCGATAGTGCGCAAGCCCGTCGATGGGGATAGCGCTACCAGAAGGGCTTGCCTCGGTTTGCGGATCGGTCTTACCGATGCGGCCATGATCGTTCTCGAAACCGGCGCGGCGCGCCTTGAGCTTCTTCCCGCTGTCGGCGGGGCCGTGCGGGCCTTCAGCGTCGCTGGGCGCGAGGTGATGCGCGCCGGCCCTGACGGGGCGACTGACGCCCTGGATACCGCCAGCTTCCCGCTGGTCCCGTTCTGCAACCGCATTCCGAATGGTCGCTTTGCATTTGGGGGCGTGGACGTCGTGCTGCCGCCCAATCTCGGCGACCACCCCCATGCCCTGCACGGCCAGGGCTGGCGCGGTGCCTGGACGGTGGACCGGGCCGAGGGCGGGCAGGCCGTGCTTTCCTACGACCACCCGCCCGGCGACTGGCCCTGGGCCTATCGCGCGCAGCAGCGCTTCGTGCTGGGGCCCGCGTCCCTGCGAATCGAGCTGTCGGTGACCAATACGGGCCCGACGCCCATGCCTGCGGGCCTGGGCTTCCACCCCTATTTCCCGCGCCGCCCGGGCGAGGGGCTGACTGCGCCGGTCGACGGCGTCTGGATGATCGACGACGAGGTGCTGCCCACGGTGCATCACACCGGCGTCTGGGGTCCCGACTGGGCGTCTGGCGCGGCAGTCGAGGGGCATCCGGGCCTGATCGACCACTGCTACACGGGCTGGACCCAGACCGCCGTGCTGTCGGCGCCGGGCCTGCCCGACACGACGATCACCGCATCGCCCGACTGCCGCTGGCTGCACGTCTATGTGCCGCCGGGCGAAGATTTCTACTGCGTCGAACCCTGCGCCAGCCGACCTCATCCGTTCGGTCCGGGCGAGACGGGCATGGTGACCCTGGCTCCGGGGCAGAACCACGCAGTGTGGATGGAGATCGTGGCCGGGTAGGGGGCTGCGCCCTTCCTCTTTGAGAGCGGGCTCGGTCTGCCTCTTGAGCAGATGGCAATGCCGGCATGCGGGCCTTCTCAGACGTTCGCGGGGTCCGCTTGAAAGCCGATCCCTACCGGGAAGGCTTTGCGCTCACAGGTTTCGTCCTCATCGCTGATGACGGCGCTTCCGGATCGGAAAGGAACCGCCTCAACACCTCGTTCAGCCGTTCTGGTTGGTCCGACATGATGAAATGGCGGGTGTCGTCGATACGCACCAACTCCACGTTCGGCATGGTCCGATAACTGCCCCGGAACACGGCGTCGGCCATTTCCGCTGTCGGCTTTGTTCCGCCTGGAAAGACCAGCGTCGGATCATAGGCGTAGAGAACGAGCGCCGGTGTTTTGATGGTGGCGAGCTTGGGCCGAAGATCGGTGGTCAGGTCTTCGTAGAGCGCCCGCCCCCCCACTTGAGCGTCGCTTGCCAATCCATCCTCTACGATGCGGGCGCGGGCTTGCGGATCAAGCGCAAGCGAGGCGGCAATGTCGCGCTGCGAGGCTTCACGACGCGCCGGCGACGATGAAAAGGCACCGTCTCGCATGGCTTGCGCCATCGGTCGAACGCTTTCTGCCGTCATATTTGGACCGAACATTAGCCCCCAAAACGGCGTTGCATCGACGATCACGAGCCTGGCGACGTCCTGCGGATACTTCTCCGCCAACATCAATCCGAGCAGGCCGCCCAGAGAGTGGCCAACGATGGTCGGGCGCATCCGGCGCGCGGCGATATAGGCGTGAAGGTCTTCCACGAGCGCCGGCAAGAGCGGATCCGCCGCAGCATTGGTGCCGGCGGGCTGACCGGCGAAGCCGTTCACCTGGAGCAGGTGTAGGCGGTAGTCATTAGTCAGCCTGGCCGCTTGAGCTTCCCAGACCCATCGTCCGCTGGTCAGGCCCGGGAGCAGGATCACATCCGGCTTTCCAAGGGCACCCTGGTCCACGACGGTGAAACGGGTCGGCGGCGGCGCAGGCGCGGCCATCTGGTGTGAAGGCGCGGCCAGCGCCCCGCCGCCGGCAAAACAGAGGGCGGCGGCGATCAGGGCAAAGCGGATCGCAAGTTTAAGCATCGACGCATCCTTCCGAAGCGCCCGAACGGGCGATTGATCGGACGGCTTCGTGCCGCGACGGTGGCCTGCGCCGTAGTGACGAATGTCACCCCTCGCGTCGCCTGGGGGGATCAGAGCCAACCGTTGCTGCGGGCGATTCGGACTGCTTCGACCCGGTTGACGGCATATAGCTTTGAGGCCGCCTCAGAGAGGTAGTTGCGGACCGTGCCCGGCGACAGGCCCAGGCGATGGGCGATATCCCTGTTCGCCATCCCCTCTTCGGCTAACCGCAACACGTTGCGCTCGCGATCCGTGAGCGGATCGGGGCCGGCCTGGCGCGCCGCCTCGGCAAGATCGGCGGCGACAACAACACCTCCGCGGTAGACCGTACGGATCGCCTCGATCAGAGACTGCGCCGGTGCGACCTTCAACAGATAGCCAGAGACGTTCGCCGCGCGCGCCCGCGTGAGATAGCCAGGCCTTGCATAGGTCGTGACGACGATGACCCGAACCGGAAGCTTCTCCGCCTCGATGGCGTGAGCCAGTGCGATGCCGGAAAGACCCGGCATCTCCACATCGGTCAGAAGGATATCGGGGCGCAGCGCGCGCACCATCGTCAAGGCGCTCTGGCCATCGCATGCCTGGCCGACGACATGAAGATCGTTTTCAAGGGCGAGCAGGGCGGCGATCGCGCCCAGCACCAGCGTTTGATCTTCGGCGATGACGATGCGGATCGGCTCGCTCATGCCGGTACACTGGCGACGAGCGACAGGCCGCTGTCCTGCCGGATGACCAACGCGCCGCCGGCCGCCGCCAACCGTTGTCGCATCCCGGTCAGGCCCTTTCCTTCTGCGATCGTCGTTCCAGCGCCGTCATCCATTACGGTCAGCGTCAATTGATCGACCTGATGCGACAGTTCGATCACGCATCTGTTCGCGTTCGCGTGGCGGATGATGTTCGTCACCGCTTCGCGCAGAGTCATGGCGAGGATCGCCCCGGCGTCGGGCGGGATCGCTGTTGGGTCGCCCCGAATCTCGACCTGGATACACGCGGTTTCCAGCGCCGCGATTGATGCGGTGATCTCGCCAGAGAGGCTACCTCCAGCGTAACCGTCGAGTGCGGCGCGGAGTTCGGCGAAGCCGGCGCGTGCCTGCTCGCCGATGCTTCGAGCCTCTTTCGAGGCCGCCTCTCCGTCCCTGACCGCCAGCCGCTCGACAAGATCGGCCTTCAGAGCGACCAGCGTCAGCGTGCGGCCAATCACGTCGTGAACGTCGCGCGCCATACGCTCGCGTTCGACGAGGCCAGCAAGCCGCCTAACCTCTTCTTGCGTCGCGAGTAAAGCGCGCGTCCGGTCATAGAAGGCTTCGCGCGACAGCGACGCCCCGCCGATCAAGGCTGGCATGATCAGACTGGGAAGCCACCAGACCAGCGGTTGCCGCGAGACAACGCCGGCGACAAGAAAGGCTAGCAAACACAGCAAGATGGCACCAATAGCCGCGCGCTGTGGGCGAAGGCGCGCGGCTTGCATGGCGGGATAGACCGCAAGCCCGCTCCATCCGCCTCCCACCGGAACCAGCGCGACACCGATCACGGCCATCAGCCCGACCGATCCCGCCAGCGCCTTTCCGGTCAGATGGAAAGACCGGAAATAGACCGTCAGAAAGAGGCCGAGCGCGGCGGCGGACAGCAGGAGTTGGTGAGATGTAGGCGGGGTCCACAGCCAAGGGATGCCATAGGTGACGATATAGGCCAGCCAGGGCCAGGGACCATCCCACCATCGGGCATAGCTTCGCATGGATTGAGCCTCCGCTTTTGCTCAAGCGTGGTCAAGCTGGGCCATATCGGGCTCGCAGACAAAGCCTATGGCATAGGCCCAGAGCAGCTCTTAGCGCTGTCTTGCGGCACCGTCCGCCGCGACTACGCCAGCCTAACCCCGCACCGACAGCGTCATTCGCACCAGGGCCGCCAGGTTGTCGGCGTGCATCTTGGTCATCAGCTTGGCGCGGTAGATCTCGACGGTGCGGGGGCTGATGCCTAAGTCGCGGGCGATGACCTTGTTGGGATGGCCGCCCACCACGCCGTCCAGCACCTGGCGCTCGCGCTCCGACAGGGTCTCCAGCCTTTGCAGCACCTGGGCCTGATCGCCCGACACGGCCGGGGCCTGGCTGATCGTGCTGAGGGCGCGTTTCAGGGCGTCGAGGATGCGGCTTTCCGAGAAGGGCTTTTCGATGAAGTCGACTACGCCCGAGCGCATGGCCTCGACCGCCATGGGGATGTCGCCATGGCCGGTGATCATGATGACCGGCAGGCGGGCGTCCAGGGCGGCCAGCCGTGCGACCAGTTCCTGGCCGCTCATCTCGGGCATGCGCACATCGGTGATCACGCAGCCGGGGCGGGCGTCGGGCAGGGCGGCCAGGAAGGCCGGGGCGCTGGCATAGGTCTCGACGTGCAGATCGGCCGACTCCAGCAGGAAGGCCAGGGATTCACGGGCACCCTCGTCGTCGTCGACCACATAAACCACGGCGTCGGTCATAGGGCGTGATCCTCCAGTTCGGCGGGGGGCAGGGTGAAGTTGAAGATGGCGCCGCCGCGCGGATTGGCCTGGGCCCAGATCCTTCCGCCATGGGCCTCGATGATCGAGCGCGAGATCGACAGGCCTACCCCCATGCCCTGGGGCTTGGTGGTCATGAACGGCTGGAACAGCTTTTCAAGCACGTCGTCGGCGATGCCGGCTCCGGTGTCGGCCACGCTGACCTGGGTCCAGCCCTCTTCGGTCAGGTCGCTGGCGATCACCAGTTCGCGGCGGGGCATGTCCTGCATGGCGTCGATGCCGTTGCGGATCAGGTTCAGCAGCACCTGCTGGATCTGCACCCGGTCGGCGAAGACGGTGTCGGCGGCGGGAGACAGTTGCAGGCGCACATCGACCTGGCGTTCCTTCTCGCCGATCAGGGCCAGGGCGCTGGCCTCCTCGACCACCTTGGACAGGCTTTCCACCTCGCGCTGGCTGGCCCCGCGGCGCACGAAGTCGCGCATGCGGTGGATCACGTCGCCGGCCCTCAGGGCCTGGGCGGCGGCGCGGTCGATGGCGTCGCGCACCTTGGCCTGGTCGGCCTCGCGCCCCCGGTCGATCAGCCGCCGCGAGCCGGTCAGCAGGTTGGCGATAGCCGACAGGGGCTGGTTCAGCTCGTGCGCCAGGGTCGAGGCCATCTCGCCCATGGCTGTCAGGCGCGAGACGTGGACCAGTTCGTTCTGCAGCTCCTGCAACCGCGTCTCGGTCTGCTGGCGGTCGGTCAGGTCGCGGATGAAGCCGGTATAGAAGGGCTGGGGGCCCTTGGTCTCGCCGACCGCCAGCTCCATGGGAAAGGTCGAGCCGTCCTTGCGCTCGCCTACCACCACCCGGCCCACCCCGATGATCCGCTTTTCGCCGGTGCGGGCATAGCGGTGCAGATAGCCGTCATGCGCCTGGCGATAGGGGCTGGGCATCAAGAGGTTGACGTTCTGGCCGATGGCCTCTTGCGGCGTCCAGCCGAACAGGCGCACGGCGGCCGGGCTGAATGAGGTCATGATCCCCTGCTGGTCGATCACCACGATGGCTTCGGGGACGGTGTCGAGGATCGATTGAAGGTGGGCGTTGGTCGCCGCAGCGCGCCGCCGCGCGGCGTGGAACCAGCCGCCGCCGATGGCCATGCCGATACCCACCAGCAGGAAGATCACCGCGCTCAGGGCCCCGGCCAGGTTCGCCACGTCACCATCCGTGACCCAGCGGATCGCCAGGCTGGCGCAGACCGTGGCGAACAGGCCGCAAAACAGGCCTCCGATGGCGGCGCTGACCAGCACGGCGGGGATGAACAGCAGGAAGGCCGCCGGCGCAGTGAAGCTCTCGCCCAGCCCAAGGCGCGCCAGGAAGGTCACCCCCACCAGCGCCGCCGCCAGCAGGTAGGGCCCCGGGCGTGGATCGCTGAACAGCGGATTGCCTGCGCCTAAGGTCGCGCCCCTGCCAGCCTTCATGGGATCGTCGTCTCCGTCACCCGCATCCTATAGCCGAGTCTGGGGACAAGAGCCGCCATCGCCGTAAAATCCCACGGCTCCGTTGACGTGGATCAAGGCAAGACGGATCGCGAGAGACGATCCTGCGGCCTTCAACACGGGAGAGGTCTCATGACGGGCGGGCAACTGGCGTATCTCATTCTGGTCATTTCGGCCTTCACGGCCTTCGGCGTGGTGCTGATGGGCGGCTATATCTACACCAACCGAAAATAGCGCTGACATCAGCGGCATGGCGATCAGCCCGGCGGAGACTTCGCCGGGCTTTTTCATGCGGGGTCCGTCAAGGCGTTCATTGCGATCCGGCGGCCGCACAGGGTCAGCGGCGCCGGTCGGTGGCTGACCAGCAGAAGGCCCTGGCCGGTGCGGTCCAGCCGCGCGGCCAGCCGTTCCAGCACCAGGGCCTCGGTGGCGGTGTCCAGACCTTCGGTCGGCTCGTCCAGCAGCAGCCAGGGTGCGGCGCGCAGATAGGCCCGCGCCAGCGACAGCCGCCGCCGCTCGCCGCCCGACAGGCGCTCGCCATTGTCGCCCAGCCAGGTGTGCAGGCCTTGAGGCGCGGCGGCGATGCGGCTGTCCAGGTCCGCATCGCGAAGAGCCTCCCATAGCGCTTGGTCGCTGGCTTCGGGCGCGGCCAGGCGCAGGTTCTGGGCCACGGTGCCGACGATCAGGGCGGCGTCCTGCGGGGCGTGGGCGAAGGCTGCGCGGGTGGCGGCGGGCTCCAGGCTCGACAGGTCCAGGCCGCCCAAGGCGATGGCACCTGGCTGAGAGGGGCGCAGGGCCAGCAGGCGCTCCAGCAGGGTGGTCTTGCCGACGCCCGACGGGCCGATGATGGCGACCCGCTCGCCGGGAGCCAGGGTCTGGCCCAGCAGGGTCAGGCTCGGCGCGGCGGACGGGTCTTCGGTAAAAGCGGGGGCAAGGGCGGGCCGGGGCGTGTGGCGCAGGATCGTGTCGAGGCGCTCAGCCGCCTGATCGGCAGCGCCGTCCTGGTCGAAAGCGGCGACCACGCCGGCCAGCCCGTCCACGGCCATGATGGCGGCCAGGCCCGCCAGGGCGGCCAGGGCGGCGCCGGCCGGTGCGGCCAGAGCTATGGCGGCGCTGGCGGTCAGGCCTTGGATCACGGCCTGGGACAGCGCGATCCAGCCCCGCGCCTGCGCCGCTTCAAGGCGGGCGGCATCCAGCGCCGCGCCGCGCTGGGCCAGTTGTTCGCCGGCCCAGGTCTCCAGGCCATAGGCCCGCAGCTCCGGCGCAGCGGCCGACAGACCGGCGGCCTCGTCCTTAAGTTCGCCCATCAGGATCTGGATACGGGCGCCGGCGGCCGACGACAGACGCCGGGCGATCCCGCGTGCGACCAGCAGGGCGATCAGCGCCGCCAGCAGGATCGCCACGGCCGCAGGCCAGCCCGACAGCGCCGCAAGGCCTGCGCCCGACAGCACCGCCGCGCCCGCGCCCCAGGGCGCCGACAGCCGCACGAAGCGGGTCTCGACGGCATCGACATCCTGCACCAGTCGGGCCGAGGCCTCGCCGCCGGATATCGCCAGGGCCTCGCGCGCGGGGGCGGCGGCCAGGGACGCAAACAGCACCGGCCGGATGGCGGCCAGGGCCCGCAGGGCAGCGGCGTGGCCGCTGAGCCGCTCGCCATAGCGCGCCCCGGTGCGGATGATGGCCAGCAGGCGGATGGTGGCGCTGGGCAGCAGCACGTTGAAGGCCTGGGCCGTGGCCAGACCGGCCAGTCCCGCCAGGGCCGAGGCTGTGATGAACCAGCCCGAAAGGCCCAGCAGCACGGTTGAGGCCGCGCCCACGCCGGCCGCGCAGAGCGCCGACACCACCAGGCCCTCGGCCCGCCGTCGCCGCTGGTCGCGGATCAGAACCTGAAGGGGCGAGATGCTCATGCCAGTCTCACGACGTGATCGGCGATGCCCGCCACGGCCGCCGAATGGGTGGCGATCAGGGTGGTACGGCCCCGCGCGGCCTCGACCAGGACGGCCAGAAGCTGGGCTTCGGCGGCGGCGTCCAGATTGGCCGTGGGCTCGTCCATCAGCAGGATCGGGGCGGGTTTCAGCAGGGCGCGGGCCAGGGACAGGCGCCGCCGCTCGCCGCCCGACAGGCCGCTGCCGCGCTCGTCCAGCAGGGCGTCGAGCCCGCCGGGGCGCAGCGCCAGGGCACCGGCAAGCCCGACGCGCTGAGCCACGGCTTCGATCTGGGCGCGGGTGGCCTGCCGATGGGCCAGGGCGATATTGTCGGCGATGGAGCCGGCGACGATCAGTGGATGCTGGCCCGCCCAGGCGATCTGTCCGGTCAGATCACCCACCTCATGGCCGTCGATCCGCACCACGCCGCCGCTCAGCGGTGCCAGATCCAGCAGCAGGTTCAGCAGCGAGCTCTTGCCCGATCCGCTGGGACCCAGAAGGGCGGTGATCTGTCCGGCCGGTACGCTCAGGTCAAGGCCGTCCAGCGCGGGGGCGTCGGTGTCGGGATAGCGGATGGTGACGCGCTCGAACGCGATGGCAGGCGGGGCGGTCAGGGCCTGGGTCGCCGGGCGGGGCGTGGGGGCGGGCAGGGCAATCAGGCTGAGGGCGGCGGCCTCGGCGGCCTGTTTGTCGTGATAGGCGGCGGCCAGGCGGCGCATCGGCAGATAGACCTCCGGCGCCAGGGCCAGCACGAAGATCGCCCGCTTCAGGTCCAGCTGTTCGGGAACTGGGAAGGGCAGCAGCCGCAGCAGGTTGAAACCGCAATAGACCGCCACAAGGGCCACCGACAGGGCGGCGAAGAACTCCAGCGCCCCCGACGAGAAGAAGGCTACCCGCAGCACCTTGATGGTCCGCTCGGCCAGGTCATCGGCGGCGCGGCCAAGATCGCGGGTCACGCGGCCTTCCGCCTGAAAGGCCAGCACCACGGGCAGGGCGCGCACGCGGTCCAGGAACAGGCCTGACAATCGCTCAAGCGCCGTGAACTGGGCGCGCGACTGGGCGGCGGCGGCCGTACCGGCCAGGGCCATGGCCAGAATGAACGGAACCAGGGCGAACAGCAGGATGCCGGCGGCGATGGGGCTGGCGAAGGCCGCCACGGCGATCAGGACCAGTGGCGTAGCGGTGGCGGAAAAGCGGGCGGGCAGGAAGCGCGACACATGGCCGTCCAGCGCCTCTACCCCCTCGACGACGGCTGTGGTCGCCGCGCCGCGCGACAGGGCGGCACCCGGCGCGCGGGCGGTCAGGGCGGCGGCGACGTCAGTGCGGGCGGTGGCCTTGACGGCGGCGGCGGCTTTCGCCCCGGCCTCGCCTGCCAGCTTGGTCAAAAGGCCTCGTGCGACGCCGGAGAGGATCAAGAGTGCAAGCCAGGGCGTCGCTGCGGCAAGTCCGCGCCCGCCGGCAAGAGCGTCGATGGCGCAAGCCAGGGCGGCGGCGAACAGGGCCGCCGCCGCCCCGTCCAGCAGAACCATAAGTCGCGCGCGGCGCAGGGGGGCCGCGCCGGCCTTCTCCAGGCCCTTCAGTCTCCTTGCGACCTGGGCGAGGTCGGCGAGAAAGGCTGGACGAGCTTGCATGGCTTGAGTGTAGGCTGAGCTTCCCTGCCGTCCTTGATCTGGATCAACGACGGGGCGACCCGACCGGCCTAGGGCAGAGCTCTCGGTCGGCGCGCTCATTCGCCGTTCGTCTTGGAGTGTCTCATGGATCCCGCCGTCGTCGATCTCTCGAGGCTGCAATTCGCGCTCACTGCGCTGTACCACTTTCTGTTCGTGCCTCTGACTCTTGGGCTCTCGTTCATGCTGGTCATCATGGAGAGCATCTATGTGATGACCAAGCGCCCGATCTGGCGCACGGTCACGCGGTTCTGGGCCGGGCTGTTCGGCATCAACTTCGTGCTGGGCGTCGCCACCGGCCTGACCATGGAATTCCAGTTCGGGATGAACTGGTCCTACTTCTCGCACTATGTCGGCGACATCTTCGGCGCGCCCCTGGCGATCGAGGGCCTGATGGCCTTCTTCCTTGAGGCCACCTTCGTTGGCCTGATGTTCTTTGGCTGGGAAAAGCTCTCGCGGGTCGGCCACCTGTTCGTGACCTTCATGGTCGCCGTCGGCACCAACTTCTCGGCCCTGTGGATCCTGATCGCCAATGGCTGGATGCAAAACCCGGTCGGCGCGGCCTTCAACCCCGACACCATGCGGATGGAGGTCACAGACTTCGGTGCCGTGCTGTTCAACCCGGTGGCACAGGCCAAGTTCGTTCACACGGTCAGCGCGGGCTACACCATCGCCGCTGTCTTCGTGTTGGGTATCTCGGCCTTCTACTTGCTGAAGGGCAAGTATGTGGGTGTGGCCAAGCGCTCGATGACCGTGGCCGCCGCCTTTGGCCTGGCCTCGGCCCTGTCGGTGGTCGTGCTCGGCGATGAGAGCGGCTACACCCTGACCGACAACCAGAAGATGAAGCTGGCGGCTCTGGAAGCCATGTGGGAAACCGAACCCGCGCCGGCCGGTCTGGCGGCCTTCGGCATCCCCAGCCTCGCCGATCGCAAGACCCACTACGAGGTCAAGATCCCCTATGTGCTGGGCCTGATCGCTACCCGCAGCATCGACACCCCTGTCGAGGGCATCTTCGAACTGGTGGCCACGGCTGAGGATCGCATCGAGTCGGGTGTCATCGCCTATGGCGCGCTGGAAGCCGTGAAGGCCAATCCCAAGGATATGGCGGCTCGCGCCACCTTCGAGATGCACCGCCGCGACCTGGGCTACGGCCTGTTGCTCAAGCGCTATGTCGCCGACCCCCGAATGGCTGATGCGGCGACCATCAAGAAGGCGTCCTGGGACACTGTTCCCAATGTGCCGGTGATGTTCTGGTCGTTCCGCCTGATGGCCGGCATCGGTCTGCTGATGATCGCCCTGTTCGCCACGGCCTTCGTGCTGGTCACCCTGCGCAAGCATGACACCAAGTGGTTCCTGGTCCTGGCCGTAGCGGCGATCCCGCTGCCCTGGATCGCCGCGGAACTGGGCTGGATCCTGGCCGAGGTCGGTCGCCAGCCCTGGGCCGTGGAGGGCGTGCTGCCGACCGCGCTGGGGGCTTCCAGCCTCAGCGTCGCGCAGCTGTGGATCACAATCGTGCTGTTCACCCTGATCTATGGCGGCCTGGCGGTGGTCGAGGTCGGGCTGATCCTGCGTCACATCAAGAAGGGCCCCTTCGCCGAGCAGGAGGCTTTCGCCCCCGCCGACGGCGAACCGGCCGTCGCTTAAAAGGAACGCGTGATGGAACTACCTATCGACTACGCGACCCTGCGGATCATCTGGTGGGCCCTGATGGGCGTCCTGCTGATCGGCTTTGCGCTCACTGACGGCTTCGATATGGGGGTTGGCGCGCTTCTCCCGTTTGTCGCCAAGACCGACGCGGAGCGCCGCATGGTGATCAACACCGTCGGTGCCACCTGGGAAGGAAACCAGGTGTGGTTCATCCTGGGCGGCGGCGCGATCTTCGCCGCCTGGCCCTTCGTTTATGCGGTGAGTTTCTCGGGCTTCTACCTGGCCATGTTCCTGGTGCTGGGGGCGATGATCCTGCGGCCCGTGGGCTTCAAGTATCGCTCCAAGCGGCCCGAGCCAGGCTGGCGGTCCTTCTGGGACTGGGCGCTGTTCACCGGTGGCTTTGTGCCGGTGCTGGTGTTCGGTGTCGCGGTCGGCAATGTGCTGCAAGGCGCGCCCTTCCGTCTGGATAGTGACCTGCGGTCCTTCTACGAGGGCGCATTCTTTGGCCTGTTCACGCCCTTCACCCTGCTGTGCGGCCTGCTGTCGGTCGCCATGCTGGTGCTGCACGGCGCGGCCTGGCTGACCGTCAAGGGCGAAGAAGGCCCGGTCACCGAGCGCGCCCGCAAGCTGGGCGAGACGGCGGGCCTGGCCAGCATCGTGCTGTTCGCGGCCGGCGGCTTCTATGTGGCGTTCGGCGGGCTGGGCTATCGGCTGGAAGGCGTGGCGGACGCAGCGGGTCCCTCCAATCCCCTGCGCGCCGTGGCGGTCCATGCTTCGGGCGCGTGGCTCGACAACTATAGCCGTCACGGCTGGATGCTGATCGCTCCGGTCCTCGGCTTCGTCGGCTCGGCGGTCGCCCTGCTGGGCCTGAGGACGGGCAAGGCGGCCCTGTCGTTCAGCGGTTCGTCTGTCTCGGCGCTGGGAATCATCTCCACCGTCGGCCTGTCGATGTTCCCGTTCATCCTGCCCAGCGCCATCGATCCGCGCTCCAGCCTCACGGTGTGGAACGCTTCATCCAGCCACCTGACGCTGTTTATCATGCTGATCGTGACGGTGATCTTCCTGCCGCTGGTGCTGCTCTACACCGCCTGGGTCTACAAGGTGCTGTGGGGCCGGACCAGCACGGCCGCCCTGGCCACCAACCCCGACCTCTACTGAGGAACTGACCATGTGGTATTTCGCCTGGATCCTGGGCCTTGGCCTGGCCGTCGCCTTCGGTGTGCTGAACGGCGTCTGGTACGAGTTCAACCTGTCTGACGACGGAGACGAGGGCTTGTCGGAGCCCTGACAACCTTCACGGGACGGTCGCCGCCGGCGACCGTCCTGTACCCATTGCGACAATCCGGCGCGCGTTTCAGAGCGCTGCATTAACCAATGTGAAAGAGCCCATCGCGTCTTGTGTCAGTATGGCCCGGGGCGCGTCGCACATGCGACCCGGGACACACGCCTAAACGACCATCCCGGGGAAAATCGATATGTCCGACCAAGCCGAGCCCGCCCTGGAGCTGATCTCCTTCTGCATCGGCGAGCAGGAATTCTGCATCGACGTGAAGACGGTCCGCGAAATTCGCGGCTGGACCCCGGCGACGCCGATCCCGCACGCGCCCAGCTATCTGAAGGGTGTCATCAACCTGCGCGGCGCGATCATGCCGGTCATCGACCTGCGCAACCGCCTGGGCCTGGGCGTCACCGTTCCTGAAACCCGCCACGTCATCGTGGTGGTCGAGTGCCAGGACCGCCTGGCCGGCATCCTGGTTGACGCCGTCAGCGAGACCTTCACCGTGTCACGCGAACACCTGCAGCCGGCTCCCGATATCGGTGTCGACGAGCTGCGCTACATCCAGGCGATCATCTCGATGGAAAACCGCCTGATCACCTATCTGCGCATGAACGACGTGTTCCCCGCCCAGATCAGCGAAGCGGCCTAAACGGCTAACCTTCGAACCTGAAAAGCCGCCGTCCGCTCAAGCGGGCGGCGGCTTTTTCATTTCAGCCCTTGCGGACGATCAGCGCCGCAGCGGCGTGGAAGCTGGCTTCGGCTTCAGCCGCAGCGGCGACGGCGGCGTGGCGCTCGGCGGCGACGCTCATTGGCGCGCGGCCCGTCGTCGGGGCGGCGTAGCTGGCCGAGACCTTGCGGGCGTCCTGGCCGCGCAGGGCGGCATTGGAGGCTTGCATCTCGTGCCAGGTGGCCAACTGCTCGGCGCTCAGCACGCCTTCGGCCAGGGCGTCGGGATGGGGCATCACCTCGCCAAAGCCGATGGCCACGAAGCCGTGAATGACACCGTAGTCCTCTTCCGACAGCAGGAAGGTGATCTGGCGCTCCTCGACCTGGCCCGTATAGGCGTCGCTATCGGGATCGAACTCGCGCAGCACCAGGATGTCGCCCACCGAGAAGTCGCGGTCGTTACGACGGATCTCGAACCGCTTCTTGCCCGAGCGGACGGCGGCGAAATATTGCGGCCAGGTCTTCAGTTCGTGGCGGGTCATGGTCGGGCAGCCTTGGATCAGCGAAGCGAGTCGAATGAAACGGGGGAGGGCGGGTGTCTACCGCATATCCTACCGGAGCATTAAGCCCGCTGTATCGGCCTGTGGATAGGGTTGACGCAGGGGAGGCGTTTGACGGGTCGAATAACGCTGATACGCTCACCTTAACAACGATAAGTCAGGCGGGCGGAAATGACGGGCAAGCTTCCCAAGGCGTGCATCATCGGTGCGGGCTGCAGCGGTTTCACCACGGCCAAGCGGCTGAAGGACTACGGCATTCCCTATGACTGCTTCGAGATCTCCGACGAGATCGGCGGCAACTGGTATTACAAGAACCCCAACGGACTGTCGGCCTGCTACGAGAGCCTGCACATCGACACCAGCAAGTGGCGCCTGGCTTTCGAGGATTTCCCGGTGCCCGCCGACTGGCCCGATTTCCCCCACCACGCCCAACTGCACCAGTACTTCAAGGACTATGTCGATCATTTCGGCCTGCGCGAGACCATCACCTTCAACACCCGGGTCGAGACCGCCCGCCGGACGGCGGAGGGCCTGTGGTCGGTGACCCTGTCGACCGGTGAAACGCGGCTCTACGACGTGTTGTTTGTCTGCAACGGCCACCACTGGGACCCGCGCATCCCGGAATATCCGGGCGAGTTCGACGGTCCGGCCTTCCACGCCCACGCCTATGGCGACCCGTTCGATCCCGTCGATATGCGCGGCAAAAATGTCGTGGTGGTCGGTATGGGCAATTCGGCCATGGACATCGCCAGCGAGCTCTCGCAGCGGCCGATCGCGAAAAACCTCTGGGTTTCGGCCCGGCGCGGGGTCTGGGTGTTCCCGAAATATCTGAATGGCAAGCCGGCGGACAAATCGGCGCTGCCCGCCTGGATGCCGCGCAAGCTGGGCTTGGCCCTGACGCGCAGCGTGCTCAAGAAGAGCATCGGCAAGATGGAGGACTACGGCCTGCCCAAGCCCGATCATGAGCCGCTGGAGGCTCACCCCTCGGTCTCCGGCGAGTTCCTCACCCGGGCCGGCTGTGGCGACATCAAGTTCAAGCCGGCGATCAAGGCGCTGGAGGGCCGCAATGTCCGCTTCGCTGACGACAGCGTGGAACAGGTCGACGCCATCGTCTTTGCCACCGGCTACAAGATCAGCTTTCCGTTCTTCGACGATCCGGCCATCCAGCCGGGGGCTGATCACCGCTTCCCGCTGTTCAAGCGGATGATGAAGCCGGATGTGGCCAACCTCTTCTTCATGGGCCTGGCCCAGCCCTTGCCGACCCTGTTGAACTTCGCCGAGCAGCAGGCCAAGCTGGCGGCCGCCTATCTGGCCGGTCAATATGCGCCGCCGTCGCCCGCCGAGATGACCGCCATCACCGCCCGGGACGAGGAGCGCCATCTGGGCCAGTTCTACGCCTCGGCCCGCCATACCATCCAGGTCGATTTCAACGTCTATTGCGCAGACCTGAAGAAGGAGATCGCGCGCGGCGAGAAGCGGGCGGCGGCCAGGGGCAAGGCCCTGCCGGTTCCGGCCCGGGCAGGGCAGGCGACGGCTCAGGTCGTGGCGTGACCGGATCATGCGGCTTTGGATCAGGTCGTCCAGGGGCCCCGGCCCTGACCGAGGTCTTGCCCCGTGGCGCGTAATCAGGCTCAAATCCTGACGGGGCGTCATGATGGCCTCGCCTGTGAGTCGCGTTCGATGTCGAATATCGCCTATTTCCCCAAGGCCGCCGAAGACCTGCGGCCGGGCAAGCGGGAACGGACCAAGGTCGCCAACCGCCAGGCCATCCTTGATGCCGCCCGCGAGGTGTTCGGCGAGCTTGGCTATGATGGGGCCACGGTGCGCGACATCATCCGCCGCACAGGTCTCGCCTCCGGCACCTTCTATAACTACTACAAGTCCAAGGAAGAGGTGTTCGACGCCCTGGCTGATGACGGTGCGCGACGGTTTCGGCCTTTGCTGCGTCAGGCCAATGAGAAGGCTGTCGATTTCGAGTCGTTCCTGCGCGGCGCCATCACTGCCTATTTCGAGTTCGTGGCCACCGAACAGGAAAACTGGCGATTGAACCGGCCGGCCGGCGAGCAGATTCCCCACGCCCGCGCCACGCCCGAGATCGTGGCGGTGTTCGACGAGGTTCGGGCCGGCTTTGCCAAGGTTCTGGAACTGGAACACGCCCCGACCGTCGATCTGGACTATCTGACTGCCGCCTGCATCGCCGTGGCCCGTGAGGTCAGCGACAAGATGCTGGAACGCCGTCCGGTCGACACCGCCGGCGCCGCCGACTTCGCCGTAAAGCTGATCTTGGGCGGACTGCCCGCCCTTCCCAAACTCTAGTCCACGACCCGGAGCCCGCATGGCCGACATCGCTGTCCAGAAGTTCATTCTGAAGACCATCCTGTCGCTGCCCAGCCCGATCCTGCGGGCCATGTCCGGCGGTGGGGTGGTCTACCGCGGGGGCCGCACCCTGGATCCGCGCTTCCAGTTCTTCGCCCATGCGGCCAGGAAGATGCCATCGATCACCACCCTGCCGGCGGATGTGGCCCGCGCGGCCAGCGCCCAGGGCCTGGTAGCCGTCTCCGGCCCCTCCGAGCCGGGTGTCGCCACCGAGGCCCTGACCATTGACGGCCCGGGTGGCTCCCTGCCGTTGCGCGCCTACCGGCCCGCCGACCAGGACGCTTCTGCGCCCCTGATCGTCTTTGCCCATTTCGGCGGCGGGGTGATCGGCGATCTGGAGACCTGCCACGCCTTCTGCGGGATCCTGGCCCGGATCGCGCGCACCGCTGTCGTATCCGTCGATTATCGGCTGGCGCCCGAGCACCGGTTCCCGGCGGGGCTCGACGACGTGCTGGCCGCCTATCGCTGGGCGCGTGACAACACCGCCCGCTTCGGCGCGGCGGCTCTGCCGCCGGCCATTGGCGGCGACTCGATGGGCGGAAACTTCGCCGCCATCCTCGCCCAGGAAATGCAGCGCGCGGGCGAGCCTCAGCCGGCCCTGCAGCTGCTGATCTATCCGGCCGTGGATGTGGCCAGCGAGACGGCCTCGATGGCCACCTATGCCGATGCCTATCCGCTTAGCCGTTCGATCATGGAATGGTTCATGGGCCACTATATGGGGCCGGAGGCCGATCCGGCTGATCCTCGCCTGTCGCCGAACAAGACCGAAGACCTGTCAGGGCTGGCCCCGGCGGTGGTGATCACCGCCGGCTTCGATCCCCTGGTCGACCAGGGCGAAGCCTATGCCAAGCGCCTGCAGGCGGCCGGCGTGCCGGTGACCTATCGCTGTCACGACAGCCTGGCCCACGGCTTCACGGCCTTCACCGGGGCTGTGCCGGCGGCCGATGCAGCCTGTCGCGACATCGCACGCCTGGTGCGGGCAGCGTTTGAGGCAGCACCTGCCGGCGCGGCAAAATGATCCCAAAAGCTTGTCATCCCGGAAGCCTCGCAAAGGCTATCCGGGACCCAGGGGCCACCGCCTCGCCTTGGCCCCTGGGTCCCGGCTCTCCGCTTCGCTGCGGCCGGGATGACAAGAAGTGGGGCGCATCAGAGGTTGGGGGATGGTCCTTATGATGCGCGCCCTCGTCGTCGAAACCCTCGCCCCCGACTTCGCCGGTTGCGCGGTGCGGCAAGTCCCCACTCCTGCGCCCGGGCCCGGTCAGGTGCTGGTTCGCGTCCGCGCCGCCAGCGTCAATTTCCCTGACCTGCTGATGACGCGCGGCGAGTACCAGTTCAAGCCGCCCACACCCTTCACGCCCGGCCTGGATCTGGCCGGCGAGGTGGCGGCCCTGGGCGACGGCTTCACAACCTTTCAGATCGGCGACGCCGTGGTTGGTGGTGCCCGGCTGGGGGCGTTCGCGGAGTATGCTGTTCTTGACGCCGAGGCCCTCAAGCCCAAGCCGCAGCGGCTGTCGTTCGGCGAGGCCGCGGCCTATGGGGCCGCCTATCTGACGGCCTATGTCGCTCTGGTACGCCGGGCGCGGGTCGAGCCGGGCGACTGGGTGCTGGTGCATGGCGCGGCCGGCGGAGTGGGGCTGGCGGCGGTGGACCTCGCCAAGGCCCTGGGCGCCCGCGTGATCGCCGCATCAGCCTCTTACGACAAGCTTGCGGCCATCCAGGCGCTCTACGCCCCAGACGCCCTGGTCAATGTCACCGGCGGTTTCCGCGAGCAGGTCAAGGCCATCACCGGCGGGCGTGGGGCCGACATCATCTATGACCCCGTGGGCGGCGACGTGTTCGACGAGAGCGTCCGCTGCATCGCCTTTGACGGCCGGCTGCTGGTCATCGGCTTCACCTCGGGGCGGATCCCGACGGTCTCGGTCAATATGCCGCTGATCAAGGGCTTCTCGGTGATGGGCGTGCGGGCCGGTGAATATGGCCGGCAGTTTCCCGACAAGGGCCGCGAGAACGCTGACGAGGTCTGGCGCATGGCCAATGAGGGGGTGATCCGCCCGCACGTCCATGCTGAGTTCGGCCTCGATGACTGGCGTGCGGCCTTCGACCTCCTGGCAGAGCGCAAGGTTGTAGGCAAGGCGGTGATCGTGCCGGGTCTGTAAGCCACTTGCCCCCTACTGATCGCTTCGCGATCGTCTTCCCCCACAGGGGGAAGGTAAGAGCGCGATCCCCGTCTTCCCCCTACGGGGGAGGAGCGCCGCAGGCGCGGAGGGGGCGAGTGCCGCTTGCAACTCCCGGAGTCGACTCAGGTTGACAGCCAGCGCCCCATCCCTTATCCACCGCCCCTCACTCGCGGAGGCCGCACGGCTCTCGCGTCTCACTTTTGTATTCGGAGCCACCTCGTGAAGCGGACATTCCAGCCGTCGAAGCTCGTGCGAGCCCGCCGTCACGGCTACCGCGCACGTATGGCCACCAAGAACGGCCAGAAGATCGTTGCGCGTCGCCGCGCCAAGGGCCGTAAGCGCCTGACGGCCTAAGAGCGGCTTAAGCCCGCTCTTTTCTCCCGTTCGCGGGAGGCAGTAGACCATGACAAAAGCCGCCTTTTCCCAGAGCCTGACCTCAGGTTTTCGCCGGAAAGGGCGGCTTTTTTCATGACCGCGAACCAGCCTGCGGATGTGGTCAAGATCGAGCGCCTGAAAAAGCGCCCCGATTTCCTGAAGGCCGCCAAGGCCCCGGCCCTGTCGCGGGGGGCGGTGTTCATGCAGATGCGCGCCCGGCTGGACGAAGATCCCCTGATCCGTGTGGGTTTCACGGCCACCAAAAAGGTCGGTGGCTCGGTCGAGCGAAATCGAGCCAAGCGGCGCCTTCGCGAGGCCGCAAGATTGTTGTTACCCCTTCATGGCCGCCCCATGTGCGACTATGTGTTCATTGCGCGCGGCGGCACCCGTACACGCGAATGGGGGCGTTTGCTTGACGATGTGAAAACCGCGCTGTTAAGCCTCGCGGCCGAACATGATCGCGCGGAGGCTAGGGCCCGTCAGGCTCAATCCGCTGATCATCCCAAAGACCCCACATTCGACGCCTCGGCGCCCGATCCCTCCGTTTCCGGTTAAGTCATCCATGCAGAACGACAACAAAAACACGTTGATGTTCATCGTCAGCGCGTTCGCGATCCTGATCGGGTACCAGTTCTTCGTCCTGGGTCCGCAGCAGAAGCAGGCCGACGCCGAGCTGAAGGCCAAGAAGGCTGCTGAAGCCAGGATGATGGCGACCCAGCCGGGTCTGGTTCTGGGGCCGGACGGCACGCCCGCGCCGCTGAAGCTGTCGCGCGACGCCGCCAAGGCCCAGAGCCCGCGCCTTGCAGTCGACACTCCGTCGCTGTCGGGCTCGATCGCCCTGAAGGGCGCTCGGATCGACGACCTGTGGCTCAAGAAGTACGATCAGACGACCAAGAAAGGCTCGCCGCCGGTCGAGCTGTTCCGCCCCGAGGGCGCCGAGCACGCCTGGTTCGCCGATTTCGGCTGGGCCGGGGCCAATCTGCCGGGCCTGCCCGACAGCCGCACCGTCTGGACCGCCGCGCCGGGCCAGGTGCTGCGTCCGACTTCGCCGGTCGTCATGACCTATGACAACGGCCAGGGCCTGATCTTCACGCGCACCATCTCTGTCGACGAGAACGCGATGTTCAAGGTGGCCGACACGGTTCGCAACCAGGGCGGCCAGACGCTTTCGCTGGCGGCCTACGCCACCGTGCAGCGCCAGGGCGTCGACCCGATGCTGGGCAAGAACCAGATCGTCCACGAAGGCGCCATCGGCGTGTTCGGCGGCGCCGACGGCAAGAACCACGAGCTGAAGCTGTCCAAGTACGGCAAGTGGAAGAAGGACAAGCCGCTGGAAACCTTCACCTCGAAGGGCGGCTGGGCCGGCGTCACCGACAAGTACTGGCTGGCGGCCCTGATCCCCGACCAGGCCGAGAATGTTACCGCCCAGTACCGGGTCACCCCCGGCGCGGTCGATATCTATGACGTCAATTTCGTGGGACCGACCAAGGTCCTGGCTCCTGGCCAGACCCTGACCCAGAACACCCGGCTGTTCGCCGGCGCCAAGACCGTACCGCTGCTGCGCAGCTATGAGTACGGCGGCCAGCCGCCCGTCTGGTGGAAGTTCTGGGACAAGCGTCAGGCGGAAGTGCCGCGCTTCGACGACGCCGTCGACTGGGGCATGTTCAGCTTCTTCACCCGCCCGATCTTCAACATCCTGGAGCTGTTCTACAAGCTGGTTGGCAATTTCGGCGTCGCCATCCTGCTGCTGACCGTAGCGCTGAAGCTGGTGCTCTATCCGCTGGCCGACAAGAGCTACGAGTCGATGGCGAAGATGAAGAAGATCGCCCCCGAGGTCGAAAAACTGAAGGTCAAGCACAAGGACGATCCCGCCAAACAGCAGCAGGAAATGATGGCGCTGTACGGCAAGGAAAAGATCAATCCGATGATGGGTTGCCTGCCCATGCTGGTGCAGATCCCGGTGTTCTATTCGCTCTACAAGGTGCTGACGGTTACCATTGAAATGCGGCATGCGCCGTTCTTCGGCTGGATCCAGGATCTCTCGGCGCCCGAACCGACCAGTCTGTTCAATCTGTTTGGCCTGATCCCGTACGATCCGGGCAGCCTGCCGATGGTCGGCGCGATGATCGCCCACCTGGGCATCTGGCCGCTGCTGTATGGCTTCACCATGTGGCTGACGACGGCGATGAACCCGCCGGCCGCCGACCCGATCCAGCAGAAGATCTTCCAGTGGTTCCCGGTGATCTTCACCTTCACCCTTTCGGGCTTCGCCGTGGGTCTGGTGATCTACTGGTGCTGGTCCAACGTCCTGACCATCTTCCAGCAGTACATCATCATGCGCCGCTACAAGGTCGAAAACCCGATCGATCAGATCATCGCCCGCTTCAAGGGCAAAACCGTGACGGCGACCTGATGACTGAACCCAACTTCGCGCCGTCGCCCAATTTCTTACCCTCGGGGGATCCCGTCTTCACCGAGGAAGAGATCGAGGCGGCGCGGGTGCTGTTCGCCCAGCCGGTGGCCTTCATGATGGGGGCCGTCAACATGGACGGCCTGCCCCATCCCATCGCGCCGGAAGTGTGCTTTGCCGGCCGCTCCAATGTCGGCAAGTCCAGCCTGATCAACGGGCTGGTCGGGCAGAAGTACCTGGCCCGGGCCTCCAACGAGCCGGGCCGCACGCGGGAGATCAACTTCTTCCTGCTGGCCGAGAAGCTGCGCCTGGTCGATCTGCCAGGCTACGGCTTCGCGCGCGCGTCGAAGACCACGGTCAGCAAGTTTCAGGACCTGGGTCGCGCCTATCTGCGCGGCCGGGCCACCCTGCGCCGCGTCTATCTGCTGATCGACGCCCGTCACGGTCTCAAGAAGGTCGATCAGGAAGCCCTGGACGCCCTGGATACGGCGGCGGTCTCGTACCAGATCATCCTGACCAAGTCCGACAAGATCAAACCGCACGAGGTCGAGAAGGTCACCGCCGAGACGCTGAAGGCCATCGCCAAGCGCCCCGCCGCCTTCCCGCGCGTTCTGGCCACCTCATCGGAAAAGGGCTTGGGCATGCCCGAGCTGCGGGCCGAGATCCAGCGGGTCTGTCTGGACGAATAGGTCAGGAACCCGGGCGTCTGTAGGTGGCCGTGCAGCGGGCGTTGCACTGGGCGAACTGGCCGGGACAGCTGTCGTCTTCCGTGCCCGACTTGCAGAAATAATAGGTGCGGGCGCAACTGCTGCGGCACTGGCTCGCATCGCCGCCGGGCCGGCTCTGGGCCAGCGGGATCAGCGGTGGCAGCACGGTCTGGGGCAAGGCCACGGCGGGGGCCGGCGTTGTCCCGCGCCCGCTCTGCCTGGCCCCGGCTGGTGAGGCCAGGGCCAGGGTCATCACCAGCAGGGCGAGGAAGCGGAGCATGGCGCTGAGCCTAGGGCGCGGGCCTTAAGGTTTGGCTAACCACGTTTTCCTTCAGACGCCCCCTCCGGCCTTCAGCCCTTCAGCTTCTCGATCAGCGCCATCGCCGCCGCCGGGTTCCTCAGTTTGGCGCCGGAAATGAAGTAGGCGAACACGTCGCCGCGCTGGGCCCAGGCCCGCGTCTGGGTCACGATCCCGTCCAGCTCCTGCGAGCTCATGCCCGTGGGCTCGTCCTCCCGGCTGCACATCAGGCGGGCATAGGTGAAGTCGGCGGTCGTCTGGTCGATGCAGGGCCAGGTCGGCTCCTCGTCATCGACGGCATAGACGATGGCCGCACCGTACTGCGCCGCCAGGTCATAGAACTGGGCCGTGGCGAAGGTCGGGTTGCGCACTTCCAGGGCATGACGCGCCGGCCGCCCGCCGATCTCGCGCGGCAAAAGCTTGAGGAAGCCCTCGAAGTCTTCCGGTTCGAATTTCTTGGTGCCCATGAACTGCCAGTTGATCGGGCCCAGCTTGTCGCCGAGTTCGGTCAGGCCCTGGCCGAGGAACTTCTCCAGCGACTCGCCATTGGCCGACAGGATCTTGCGATTGGTGCAGAACCGGCTGGCCTTGACCGAGAAGACAAAGTCCTTCGGCGTTTCGTCATGCCACTTGCGCCAGCTGTCGGGCTTGAAGGTGGAATAGTAGGTGCCGTTGATCTCGAGGCTGGTCAGCCGCGAGGCGGCATAGGCCAGCTCGTCCTTCTGCCGCAGGGTGTCGGGATAGAAAACGCCCCGCCAGGGCTCAAAGGTCCAGCCGCCGATGCCGGTTCGAATGACACTGTCCGACATGTCTGTTCCCTTCCTGTTCCGCTGCGCACCCTAGAAGATCGCGGCGGCGCTCGGCAAGGGGGAGACCTCAGGCCGTGACGACGTGGCGGGGCGTGCCGGCCGCAAAGGCTTCGATATTGCCCAGGGTCACGCTCATGATCCGCCCCACGGCTTCACGGGTGTCATAGGCCACGTGCGGGGTGACGATGACATTGGGCAGTTTCAGCAGGGCATGGCTGGCGACCAGGGCGCGCAGGCCTTCCGGCGCAGGCGGCGTCGCCGAGCGAAAGATCTGGGCCTCGTCGCGCAGCCAGGGCTCCTGGCTGAGCACGTCGAGTGCCGCCCCGGCGATCTGGCCGGTGAGCAGGGCGTGCAGCAGGGCCTCGGCGTCGACCACCCCGCCGCGCGCGGTGTTGACGATCACCGCCGAGGGCTTCATCGCGGCCAGCTGCGCGGCGCCGATCAGGCCTTCCGTCGCCGGACCGCCGGGAATGTGCAGGGTCAGCACGTCGCAGGTGGCGATCAGGGTCTCGAGCGGCACATAGCGGAAGCCCAGGGCCTCGGCGGCCTCGACGTCCGGCTTCATGTCGAAGGCGATGATCTCCATGTCGAAGCCCCTGGCGATCTTGATCACCCGGCGGCCGATCTGGCCCGTCCCGACCACGCCCAGGGTCTTGCCGCCGAGGTCAAAGCCCCTCAGCCCGTCCTGCGAGAAGTCGCCCCGGCGGGTGCGGTCGACGGTTTCGGGGATCTTGCGGGCCAGGGCCAGCAGCAGGGCGAAGGCGTGTTCTCCCACCGTCGGGTCGCCATAGTCGGGCACGTTGCAGACGGTCACGCCGTGGGCTTTGCAGTAGCCCAGGTCGATATGGTCATAGCCGGTCGAGCGCGTGGCGATCAGGCGCAGCTTGGGGATTTGCGCCAGGGTCGCGGCGTCGAGCCGCGAGTCGATGAAGGTCGAGATCACCTCGGCTTCGGGGAAGCCTGGGCCGGCGACCTCGCTCACACAGGTCACGGCGTGATCTTGGCCAAGGCCGGCCACTGCGGCGCGTTCCCAGTCCTCGGCTTCGAAGATGACGATGTTCATGGCATGCGCTCCCGGCCGGGCGATCGGCGCCCGCAGGGATAACGCGCGGGATTGTCAGATGCAGCTAAGGGGTGACCGCAGCCCTTGCCCCCTCCGCGCCTACGGCGCTCCTCCCCCAGAGTGGGAAGATGGTCGCGAAGCGACCCGTAGGGCGCAAGTGATCAGCACTCCACCCGGTTGACCGACAGCCCCACGGCCAGACCGCCCATCGAGGTTTCCTTGTAGATCTCGTTCATGTCCTCGCCGGTGCGCTTCATCGTGGCGATCACCTTGTCGAGGCTCACCGAGTGCTGGCCGTCGCCCAGCAGGGCCAGGCGGGCGGCGTCGATGGCCTTGATGGCACCCATGGCGTTGCGCTCGATGCAGGGGATCTGCACCAGGCCGCCGATCGGATCGCAGGTCAGGCCCAGATTGTGCTCCATGCCGATCTCGGCGGCGTTCTCGATCTGGGCGTTGCTGCCGCCCAAAGCGGCGCACAGCCCGGCGGCGGCCATCGAGCAGGCGACGCCGACCTCGCCCTGGCAGCCCACCTCGGCGCCGCTGATCGAGGCATTGCGCTTGTAGAGCGCGCCGATGGCGGCGGCGGTCAGCAGGAAGACGCGGATCTGCTCCGGCGTGCCGTTGTAGAAGCGCACGAAGAACCGCAACACCGCCGGCACCAGCCCGGCCGCGCCATTGGTCGGGGCGGTGACCACCCGGCCGCCGGCGGCGTTCTCCTCGTTCACCGCCATGGCCCACAGATTGACGAAGTCCATGGCCGCCAGAGGATCGCTGATCTGGCGCTCCATGCGGCCCTGGATGGTCTGGTGGATCTGGCGGGCGCGGCGCTTCACCGATAGACCGCCGGGCAGGACGCCGTCCTGCCGCATGCCCCGGTCGATACAGGCTTCCATGGCCCCGTAGATGCGGTCGATACCGGCGTTCATGTCGTCCAGCGACATTCGGGCCAACTCGTTGGCCCCCATCACGCCGGCGATGGTCAGGCCAGCATCGGCGGCGCGCTGCAAGAGATCGGCGCCGCTCTCGAACGGGAAGGGGATGGCCGGACCGTCTTCCGGCGGGGCGTTGCGGCCCATCTCGCTCTCGTCGCGCACGAAGCCGCCGCCGATCGAGAAATAGGTGCGTTCTGAGATCACGACGCCGGCGGCGTCGAATGCGACGAAGGTCAGGCCGTTAGGGTGCTGGGGCAGGCGTTCGTGGCCCAGCCAGACGATGTCGCGGGCCTCGTCGAAGGCGACACCGGTCTCGCCGCCCAGCTTCAGCCACTGGGTCGCGCGGGTCTCCGCCAGGGCCGCCTCGCCCGCGTCAGGATCGAGATCGGCCGGCACCAAGCCCATCAGACCCAGGATCACCGCCAGATCCGTGGCGTGGCCGCGTCCGGTCAGGGCCAGGGAGGCGTAGAGCCGCGTTTCGACGCGCGCTGTGATCGCGAGCTTTCCGGCCTCACGCAGGCGGCCGACGAACAGCACCGCCGCCGTCATCGGGCCCATGGTGTGGCTGCTGGACGGGCCGACGCCGAGCTTGAAGAGGTCGAAGACCGAGGCTGTCATAAGAGCATCCCGCACGCCCGCGTTGCGGTGAGCGCTATCCGGTTCAAAACATGTTTGTCATCCCGGCCGCAGCGTAGCGGAGAGCCGGGACCCAGGGGCAACCGCGATGCTCCGGCTCCTGGGTCCCGGATAGCCTCTGCGAGGCTTCCGGGATGACAAGATAGAGGTGCGGCTTACTTGCGCTCTGCCTTGGTCGCGTCGCGCGTGCCCTTGAACTCCGAGCCCTCGCCCCATTCGGGCCAGCGGGTCGAGGTGGCCAGGTCGCGGCCCAGGCCATAAAGCAGGGTGATGTCGGCGGTCATGCCGTCGACCC
Source organism: Caulobacter sp. AVps18 (assembly GCF_058681425.1). Taxonomy (NCBI): domain Bacteria; kingdom Pseudomonadati; phylum Pseudomonadota; class Alphaproteobacteria; order Caulobacterales; family Caulobacteraceae; genus Caulobacter; species Caulobacter sp. AVps18. Next base: position 471,868 of record NZ_CM178737.1, on the reverse strand, counting down.
GCCAGCTGTCGTTCCACTCGTCGGCGGGCTGGTGGTAGGCGTTGATGCGATAGGCGTCAGCGAAGGCCTTGCCGGCCGCCACCCCGCCCTCGACCAGGTCCTCGCCCGAGCCGAACGAGATGGCCGGCACGCCGCGCTTGGCGAACGGGAAGTGGTCCGAGCGATAGAAGTAGCCGGCCTCGGTCGCGGGGTCGGGCGTGTAGCTGCGGCCGACCTTCTTGCCGTGGGCGATCAGGTCATCCAGCAAGCCGAGCTTGGCGCTGCCCGAGATGGTGAAGTCTTTTGCCGGGCCGGCGGGGTCAAGGGCGTCGGTGTTGATCACGCCCACCGTCTTGGCCAGCGGATACAGCGGATTGGCCGCATAGTATTCCGAGCCCAGCAGGCCCTTTTCCTCGGCCGTCACGGCCAGGAAGACAAGGGTGCGGTCGGTGCGCGGGGCCTGGGCGTAGACGCGGCCCATTTCCAGCATGGCGGCGATGCCGGTCGCGTTGTCGACGGCGCCGTTATAGATCGTGTCGCCCTTGGCGTCGGCCAGGCCCACGCCTAGATGGTCCCAGTGGCCGGTGAAGAACACCGTCTCGTCCGGACGCTTGGCACCGGTCAGCTTGCCGACCACGTTCTTGGAGACGATCACCTTGGGCTCGACCGCGTAGTTGGCCGAGAAGGTCGCGCCTTTCAGTTCCACAGGCTTGAAGTCACGGCTCTGAGCCTGCTTTTTCAGGGCGTCGAAATCCAGGCCCGCGGCCTTGAACAGTTCGACGGCGGTGTCGCGCTGGATCCAGCCTTCCAGAGCTGGGTGCGACTTGCTCGGCTCCTTGCGGACAATGTCGAACATCGTGTTGGTGTTGGAGTTCTTGACCGTGGCCCAGCCGTAGGAGGCCGGGGCCGTTTCATGCACGATCAGCAGGCCGGCAGCACCCAGGCGCGCGGCTTCCTCGTACTTGTAGGTCCAGCGGCCGTAATAGGTCATGGCCTTGCCGCCGAAGTCACCGGAACCGGTCTCGAAGTCCGGGTCGTTGATCAGCACGACGACGATCTTGCCCTTGACGTCCAGGCCCTTGAAGTCGTCCCAGTTCCGTTCAGGCGCTTTCACGCCATAGCCGGCGAAAACGATCGGAGCGTTCTGGATCGACACCTTGTCGACATTGGTCATGGCAGCGCGGATGGCGATCTGCTCGCCCTGGTTCAACATGATGTGGTTGGGGCCGACCATCATGTGGGCGCTGACCGGGCCCTTGATCTCGAACATGCCCAGCGGCACGTCCTGGGTCCAGGCGCGCTTGCCGTCCTTCAGATCGCCGCCGGGCTCCAGGCCCGCAGCCTGCATCTGCTCGACAATATAGGCGACGGTCTTGGTTTCGCCGGCCGTGGCAGGACCCCGGCCCTCGAACGCGTCCGACGACAGGGTCTTGATGTGGGCAGTCAGCTTGCCGGGGTCGATCTTCGGCGCATCGGCAGCGTGGGCCAGCATGGGGGCCGTGAACAGGACGGTGGCGAGCAGAAGACGTTTCATCAGTGACACTCTTTGGGGTCAGATCTTGTCGTTGGAGCGGGACCGTATCCGGGGTCTTGTGCGAGGGCTAGGGGGCGTGTGTTTGCCGGCTCACTTGCCCCCTCCTGGCTGCTTCGCAGCCGTCCTCCCCCGTAGGGGGAAGATGAGATCGCCGCCCTTCATCTTCCCCCTACGGGGGAGGAGCGCGAAGCGCGGAGGGGGCAAGTCATGTCAGGTCCTGGAGACCCGCCGCCCATCCACCGCCCACCGCTCCAGGGTCTCGCCGTCCCAGACATGCAGGGCGTCGTAGAGATTGATCGTCGGATCGCAGTGCCCCGGCTGTAGCCAGACAATGTCGCCCACCGCCGGGGCATCGGCCGGGAAGGCGCGGGCCGGATCGGCGTCGGCGGCGCTGACGGCGCGGTCAAAGCCCAGGGGATCGCGGCCGGCGGCTTTCAGCACGTCGATCAGGGCCGGGTGGGCGATCATGCCATGCTCGTCGCCCATCGGCCGCCACAGCGAGCCCGGAGCCGCACCGGCGACGATGCGGGCCGGCGGGCCGTCCATCGACACGGCCTTGAACCCTGCGTCGACAACGACATGGCTCTTGTGGCGGGCCGAGACGACACTGGCGGCGATGAACAGGGACGGTTCAAACGGCCAGTCGCCGCCGCCTGGCGCGCCGCAGGCGTCGTACTCGACATCCATCACGGCGTAGGAACCGGCCTGCAGTTCGGTGAAGACGCCCGAGGCCAGGTCAAAGGCGTGGGTGCCGGTGCCGCCGCCGGTGACCACGGGCGGCGGCAGACCGGCGGCGGTCAGGTCAGCGACCAGGCTCCTGAGGGTCGCGAAGGCGGCCTCGTCGGCCGAGCGGCGCAGCGCCCCGTCGTCCAGATGCTGCAGGTGGCCGAGATAGGCCTGGATCCCGGCAAAGCGCAGGCCCGGAGCGGCGTCGGCGGCGCGGGCCAGGGCCAGGGCCTCGTGTGGATAGGCTCCCGTGCGGTGGGTGCCCAGGTCCAGGTCAACGACCAGATCCAGCGTTGTCCCTGCCGCGACGGCGGCGTCCGACAGCCGGTCGATCTGGCCCTCGTCATCGGCGGTGACGCCGACCGTGGCGCCGCTCCGGGCCAGGGCCGCCAGACGCGGCCCAGCCCAGGCGGGCGGCGGAGCGGTGACCAGGACGTCGGTGATCCCCCCGGCTACGAAGGCCTCGGCCTCGCCCACCGTCTGGGCGCACAGGCCGACGGCCCCGCGCTCGATGATCAGCCGGCCCAGGATCGAGCACTTGTGGGTCTTGCCATGGGCCCGCAGCCGGACGCCGGCCGCGTCGCACAGGACCTGCATGCGGTCGAGGTTGCGCAGCAGGGCCGCCTTGTCGATGACGAGGAGCGGGGTCTGGGGGAGGGCGGTGTGCGGTGGAAAGTTCATGCTGTTCCCATTCCCTTGACCGTCATCCCGCGACTTGTTCACGGGACCCATTTGTCCGCCACAGGTGCAGCGCCCAATGGAACATGCCCATGCAAGCTGAGCCATGGGTCCCGCGAACAAGTCGCGGGATGACGGGATTTGTTGTTGCTAGATCTCGCCTGCCAGTACCCGGGCAAACAGGTCCGGATCGACATTGCCACCCGACAGCACGATGGCACTGGTCTGTTCGGCCACCTCAATCTTGCCGGCCAGGGCCGCCGCGAGGGCCACGCAGCCGCCGGGCTCGACCACCAGTTTCAGCACCGAGAAGGCATAGCGCATCGCCTCAGCGACCTCGGCATCGGTGACCGCGACGATCCCGGACAGATTGGCCTGGTTGATCGGAAAGGTCAGTTCGCCGGGGATCGGGGTCAGCAGGGCGTCGCAGATCGAGCGGGCCTCCGGATCGATGGTTTCACGGCGGCCGCTCTCCAGCGATCGGCGGGTCTCGTCGAAACCGGCGGGCTCTACGCCCCAGACCTCGGTGCCGGGCGACAGGGCTTTTACGGCCGTCGAGGTTCCGGCGATCAGCCCGCCGCCGCCAACACAGCAGAGCAGGCGGTCCAGTTCGACGCCCCGGGCGCGGACCTGATCAACGATCTCGAGGCCCAGTGTGCCCTGGCCGGCAATGATGTGCGGATCGTCATAGGAGGGCACGACCACGCAGCCGCGCTCGGCGGCGATCTGGTCAGCGATGGCGACCCGGTCCTCAGTGAAGCGGTCGTAGAAGCGGATCTCGGCCCCGAAGCCGCGGGTGCCCTCGACCTTCACGGCCGGCGAATCGGACGGCATGACGATCAGGGCCGGACAGCCGACCAGCTGGGCCGCCAGGGCCACGCCCTGGGCGTGATTGCCCGACGAAAAGGCGACCACGCCGCGGCGGCGCTCGTCGGGCGTCAGCTGGCTGAGCCGGTTATAGGCCCCCCGGAACTTGAAGGCCCCCGCCCGCTGCAGGGTCTCCGGCTTCAGGAAGATCCGCCCGCCCAGCCGTGCGTTCAGGGCCGGGCTCTCGATCAGGGGGGTCTCGACGGCCTGACCCCGGAGACGGTCGGCGGCGGCCTGGATATCGGCGAGGGTGATGCTCATGACCGGAGGCTAGGGCGTTCCGGCCGCGCCTTGAAGACCCTTTGCGCGGCGCGACGATCACGCCATAACAGCCCCGGGATCATGCTGCTCAGGACGTCTCGATGAAAATCGCCTTGCTCGCCGCCTCGGCCGCCGCCGTTCTGGGCGCAGCCTCGCCCGCCCTGGCCGGGGAAGTCTATGTCGGAGCCCTCAAGCACGACGTCACCTTCATCGGCGAGGCGGTCGGCCTCGGTGCCGCCGGGCGCGAAGACGGCGTCGACATCCATCTCGGCTACCGCACCGAACGGCTGGAAAACCTGACCTGGCTCGGCCGGCCGCAGGTTCACGCCATGGTCTCGATCAACAGCGAGAACACCTCCAACTTCGTCGCTGCCGGCTTCAACTGGAAGATCGATTTCGGCCAGGAGGGCGGCTTCTACCTGCGCCCCGGCTTCGGCCTGGCCTATACGGACGGCGAGACCCAGCTGCCGCCGGTCAACGAGCCGGGCATCAGTCAGGCCGAGATCGACCGCCGCCTGGTGCTCTACAACACCCGTATCGACTTCGGCTCGAAGGTACTGTTCGAGCCGGAACTGGCGCTGGGCTACCAGTTCAACGACCGCTGGTCCGGCGAACTGGCCTATACGCACCTGTCGAACGGCCAGATCTTCCACCAGGGCAAGAACCAGGGACTTGACGACGTGGGGGTTCGGCTGGTCTACGCCTTCTGACTTCGCGGGGACCGGCTTTGACCGTCCTCGTGTCGCCGCCCAAAACTGAATAAGCGTCTGCGGCCGAGTCCTGTCGAAGGGCCGCTGGACGTCACCGGGCAGGTGACAAGGCATATCTCTACCATGGCCAATGTGACCGTCGTCGGCGCCCAGTGGGGCGATGAAGGCAAGGGCAAGATCGTTGACTGGCTGTCCAACCGGGCAGACGTCGTCGTGCGCTTCCAGGGCGGCCACAATGCCGGCCATACGCTGGTGGTGGACGGCAAGGTCTACAAGCTGGCCCTGCTGCCCTCGGGCGTCGTGCAGGGCAAGCTCTCGGTGATCGGCAATGGCGTGGTGGTCGATCCCTGGCACCTGCTGGGCGAGATCGCCAAGATTGCCGAACAGGGCGTGATCATCGGTCCGGACCTGCTGGTTCTGGCCGACAACGCCACCCTGATCCTGCCGCTGCACAAGGACCTGGATCAGGGCCGCGAAGCCGCCTCCAGCCAGAAGATCGGCACCACCGGCCGCGGCATCGGCCCGGCCTATGAAGACAAGGTCGGCCGTCGCGCCATTCGGGTCGCCGACCTGGCCGACCCCGAAGCCCTGAAGCCCAAGATCGAGCGCCTGCTCAGTCACCACGGCGCCCTGCGTCGCGGCCTGGGCCTGCCCGAGGCCGACGGCGAGGCGCTTTTCGACCAGCTGATGGAGATCGCGCCGCAGATCCTGGCCTATGCCCAGCCCGCCTGGCGCCTGCTGGACCAGGCCTACAAGGCCGGCAAGCGCATCCTGTTCGAAGGCGCCCAGGGCGCCCTGCTGGACGTTGACCACGGCACCTATCCGTTCGTCACCTCGTCCAACACCGTCGCCGGCCAGGCCGCCGCCGGTTCGGGCATGGGTCCCAAGGGGCCGGGATATGTGCTGGGCATCGTCAAGGCCTACACCACCCGCGTCGGCGAGGGGCCGTTCGCCTGCGAGCTGGATGATGAAGTCGGCAAGCACCTGTCGACGGTCGGCCGCGAGGTCGGGGTCAATACCGGCCGCGCCCGCCGCTGCGGCTGGTTCGACGCGGTGCTGGTGCGCCAGTCGGTGGCCATCAATGGCATCGACGGCATCGCCCTGACCAAGCTGGACGTGCTGGACGGCCTCAAGACCCTGAAGATCTGCGTCGGCTACAAGATCGGCGACCGCGAGGTCGACTATCTGCCGGCCGGCATGCGCGACCAGGCCGCCGCTGTGCCGATCTATGAAGAGATGGACGGCTGGAGCGAAAGCACCGCCGGTGCCCGCTCATTCAAGGACCTCAATGCCAACGCCATCAAATATGTGCGCCGGGTCGAGGAACTGATCGGCGCCCCTGTGGCCCTGCTGTCGACCAGCCCCGAGCGGGACGACACCATTCTGATGCGTGATCCCTTCCAGGGCTGAGGCGCTCAGCTCTGGAGCTTGCGATCCGGCGCTTGCCCGATTTGGGTACGCGCCGGATCAGCACAAAGCCCTCGCAGCCCGGAAAAGCATGCAGCCACAGGATGTTGTGGAAAATCCTAAAGGTTGAGCTCTCGTGAGAGATCGCGGTTCAGTTAGCGTTTGTTTAGCAAGCTGCGCGCATACAGGGGGTCTCTTCCTGCAAGGATCGCCCCGTCGTGTCAGCGCGTCGCAAACTGAAACCAGTGCGCAAGACCGACCGGGTCACCCGCAGTCTTCGTGCGCTGGAGCGCACCGCTTCGACCAGCAGGGTGCTCAACCTGTTGGCCATCCAGGCCGATAGCGGCCACCGCCCTGAGCACGGCCAGCATCCCCTTTTCCGCAACCGGGTGCTGAACAGCGCCCTGGTGGTCAAGCATCGCCTCCGCAACGACGACATCTTCCTGTTCGACGAGGCGCGCCCGACGGCGACCAAGATCATCATCCCGTTCGATCGCTCTGATCTTGGTCTGGGCGGCCAGTCGTTCTTTGTTGGTCAGCGCGGCTGGATGGATCTGCTGCGCGAGGCCTGCAACGACCACTCCGACATGGGGCGCGACCTGCAGACCCTGCGGCTGATCGACAGCCTGCCGTCGCTGGACCCGTTCCTGCTCCGCGAGCATCTGCGTCGCCACGCTCTGAACGTGGCGCCCTGCTATTTCGCCATCTCGCCCGGCGATCTGGAGCAGATGATGGGCTTTGTCGCCTATGAGATCTCGCGCCTGATCGAGCTGGCCTATCGTGATACCGGCCGGGCCTCGGGCACGCATGTCGCCCGCCTTGTCGAGGCCCTGCTGTCGACCCATGTCGACGAGCGCCTTGAGCCCTTGCGCCATACGCTGGTCATGGAGGGCGAAAGCTTCAAGGAAGGCGTCTTCAGCTGGAAGGGCTTCCTCTATTACAAGTGGATGCTCACCAAGCTGTGGCCGCAACTGACCGTCGTCAGCGCCGAGATCGGCCAGATGGTCATCACCGGCGCGCGCGATGCCGAGACCGCCCGCTATATCGATGAGACCCGCCGGCGCCTGCAGAACGGTGTCATGGTGGAACGCGCGGCAGTTCAGCGGGCTATCAAGGTGTATGATGACGCCTTCGAGGACCTTATCCACAATGGCCGACCCCAGGCCTTCCGCGAGTTTTTGCTGCGGGCACCCGACATGTTCATCTCGCTGGGCGAGAAGCTCGGCGTGGTGTCGCACATCGCCAGTTTCTGGCGCTATCGGTTCGCCGCGGGCCAGACACCGACCGCCGATGTGGATGAAGCCATCGATATCTTGCAAGATTTCGAGGGCGGCCTCAGCGTCACGCTCTCAAACTGACGTGGCTTTACGCAAACGTCGTCAAACTGATTTTTACGATCGCGCTCTAGTGTAGAGTGCGTACCAGAGTAGGAGCTGATTGGTCCGGTGTTTGACGGCAATCTTCGCACGATCAACCGCGTCGCTGCCAAGACACAGCGGGTGCTGGTCGCTGACCCCAATCCGGCGACCGGGCGCCTGCTGGCTGACCAGATGCGCGGGTTGGGTGGCGTGCAGATCTATGCCGCACCGACCATTGAGAAGGCCTATGCCATGGCCCGTACAATGGATCCGCAACTGATCTTCGTTGAGCAGGCCAGCGCGGGTCTCGACGGTTTGCTGCTGACCCGCAAAATTCGCCGCAGCGACCTGGCCTGCCGTATGGCGCCAATCGTCATGTGCACGGCCGACGCCACCGCTGAATTGATCTTCGGGGCCCGCGACGCCGGGGTTCACGAGTTCATGCGCAAGCCCTTCACCATCGGTGACCTTGAGCGCCGCCTGGAGGCCGTGGCGCTCAAGCCTCGCGACTGGGTCGAGGCGGTGCAGTATGTCGGCCCCGACCGTCGTCGGTTCAACTCGGCCGACTACAAGGGGCCTCGCAAGCGCAAGGCCGACGCCAAGGGCTCGATCGCCGCGCGCCTGTCCCAGGCCCTGCGTATCGTTCGCTCGGCTTCCCAGGCGCTGGACAGCGACCCCGCCCAGGCCCGCCGCGCTCTGGCTGCTCAGGCTGTGGAACTGCGCAAGGTCGGTGAGGCGGTCAAGGAGCCGCGTCTGGTCGCTGCGGCTGCGGCCCTTGAGGAATGCATGCTCAGCGATCTCTCCGGCGCTGAAGTCCGCGCTCAGCTATTGGGCCGCATCGACGCCCTGATGGGCTTCATGGGCGCCGATGACAACGGCGGTCGCGGCGCGGCCTAGTTGGCCGAGTGGCGCGGTTCAAGGGTGGATCGATGAGATCTGCCGGGCGAGGCGGGTGTGTCCCTCGTGTGACAGGGCTTGGCTATCACTCGACCGTCACAATTCGACAATGCAAATCCTAAAAATGTTTCACAGAGCCTAACTAACGGTCCCCCAACTCACTGAGGGGACTACAATGAAATTCCGGGTTCTTCTGATGGGCGCCGTCTCGGCGCTCGGCTTGGCGTCGATGGCCAACGCCCAGGTTGCAGGTGCTGAAACCGCAGAAGTCAGCGAGCTGCTGGTCACCGCCCGTCGCCCGCTCGCGGAAAGCGAAGCCACCGCCCTTCAGGTGCAGCGCAACTCGGACTCGCTGGTCAGCGTCCTCTCGGCCGACGCCGTCGGCGACCTGCCCGACCAGAACATCGCCTTCGCCGTAGGCCGCCTGCCGGGCGTCGCCGTCCAGCGCGACCAGGGCCAAGCCCGTTACATCAACTTGCGCGGCGCGCCGGTCTATTGGACCACCCTGTCTTTCGACGGTCTGAGCGTGGTGAGCCCGCAGGGCCGCGACTCGCGCTTTGACAACATCCCCTCTGCCATCGCCAGCCAGATCACGGTTCAGAAGGCCATCGTGCCGTCGATGCCGGGCGACACCGTGGCCGGCAATATCGACATCCGTACGCGCCGCGCCTTTGACTACAAAGGCCAAAAGCTGACCGGCAAGGTCGGGGTCGGCAAGGTCGAGCTGGGCGGCGGCACCGAGTGGGACACCAACCTCGTCTATTCGAACATCTTCATGGACGGCAAGCTGGGCATCGTGGCCCAGGGTTCGTTCTACAGCCGCGACATGGTCACCAATAACTGGGAAACCGATCCCTACATCACCAACACGACGGATCCGACCAAGCATTTCGCGCGTGAACACGAGAATAAGCACTACCGTCTGAACCGATCGAACTATTCGGGCTCGACCCGCATTGACTACAAGTTCGACGACAACAACTCGATCTTCGCCAGCACCATCAACACCTATTATCATGATGACGAACTGCGCGATAACTTCATCTTCCGTCTGGACCAGGGCACGGATGCTGCGGGTAACGCGTACAATTCCGCCGCTTACATCAACGCTAACAACCCGACCTTCGGCACGGTGTATGGCGCGCGGATCAACGGACGCGTCGACTATCGCGACACCAAGGAGTTCATGACCACCAATACGGTGGGTGGCGAGCACACCCTGTCGGGTTGGAACGCGTCCTGGCGCCTGAATTACACCTTCACCGACGACGGCCGCGACACCCCGGTGACGGCAGCGTTCCAGAGCCCGTCCAGCTTCCTGCTGCGTCCGACCGTTGAATATGACTTCCGCAACGGCGACGTGAACACCATCAAGCTGTTCACCACCGGCGGCACGACCTCGGCCCGTACCCAGGGCGCGCAGGTCACCAATATCGAAGCCTTCCAGTTCCCCGCCCAGTCCATTGGCAACCTCACCGGCGGCGACATCACCAGCGCCTGGACCGGCAAGTTCGATCTGGACCACGAGACCGAGTTCTTCGGCCTGCCCACCAAGCTGGAATTTGGCGGCCTCTTCACCGACCGCACCAAGAAGTCGCGCGAGACCAGCTACACGCGCAGCTTCACCTCCAGCACCGCGCTGCCCTGGTCGTTCTTCGCCATCGACGACGCCTATATGGGCACCCAGAACCTCAACTACAGCTTCCGCTACACCAATGCGGGCGCGACCACGGCCTATATGGACGCCCAGGTGGCCAGCGGCGCGGCAGTTCGCAACGACACCCGCGGCAACTTCTGGAAGGTGTCGGAAAAGATCACTGCCGCCTACGGTATGGCCACCACGACATTCGACTGGGGTAACGTTGTCTACGGTGCCCGCGTCGAGATGATCGAGAACACCGGCCAAGCCTATGTGAACTTCCCGGCCGTCGGCACCACGGCGGCCGAGACCCGCCTGGTCAACACCTCCAGCGACGAGACCCTGGTCTATCCCAGCGTCCACCTGAACTGGAACGTCCGCGAGAACGTCAAGCTGCGGGTGGGCGTGACCACCTCGGCCTCGCGCGCCGACTTCGACGACCTGCGTCCGAACTTCTCGATCAACGACTCGGCCCAGACCATCTCGGGCGGCAATCCCCTGGCCAAGCCCGAAAAGCAGATCGGCCTGGACACCTATGTCGAGTGGTACATGACGCCCGAGGGCTTCTTCTCGGCCGGCGTGTTCTACAAGGACATCTCCGACGTGCTGGTTCAGAAGTCGAACACCTTCGGCCTCGACACCCTTGACGTCGCGGGTCTGGACCGCTCGAGCTATGTCTTCTCCCGCATCGACAACGGCGGCGACGGCCACCTGCAGGGCCTGGAACTGTTCTTCTCCGGCACGGCCAAGCAACTGGTCAGCGACCTGAAGCTGCCGGAATGGATGGAAGGCTTCGGCACCCGTCTGTCGGGGACCTGGACCACTTCGGAAGTGACCCTGCCGGCCGTGGGCACCGTTCCTGCCCGCACGATCAGCGTCCTGGGCACCTCTGACGCGGTCTACAATCTGCAGGCCATCTACGAAAAGTACGGCCTGACCGTCCGTCTCGCCTACCAGTACCGCACCCCCTGGGGTGAATCGGTCGGCACCTATCGCGACGTGAACGGCGGCATCTATCCGACCGACAACGGCGACGTCTTCTGGGATGCCGACGAAGAGCTCGACCTGTCGGTCCGCTACCAGGTCAACAAGCACTTCGAACTGTATCTCGACGGCGTCAACCTGACTGACCAGGGCGCCCGTCGCTATGCCGACAAGAAGCGCTATCCGATCGAGTATGAAACCTTCGGCCGCCGCTATATCGCGGGCGTGCGCTTCAACTTCTAAGTCCGATCCCTAACGCGCGACAGAAAATGGCCGGCTGAGCAATCAGCCGGCCATTGATGTTTTATAGATCCGTGATCGGACTATCGGGTTCCGGCCGGGCGCTCCAGCCAGTGTCGCAGGGCGCCGTTGACCGGCCCTGGTGCCTCCATCGGCGTCATGTGACCGGCGTTCGGGATCACCAGCAGGTGCGAGCAGCCGATGGCGGCGGCCATCTCGCGATGGTCTGTGGCGGGCGTGATCTGGTCGCTTTCGCCGCAGAGGATGATCAGGGGACAGCGCAGGGCCTTCACCGCCGCCTCGCCGTCGAAACGCTCCAGGCTGTTCTGGCGGATGAATACCTCGCGGCCCAGGCGCTGGGTCATGGCGATGATGCGGCCGGTCAGGTCGGCGTCGTCCAGGCGCGAGGGGTCGATATAGCTCTTCAGAATCGTGTGGCTGATGCCAAGGAACTCGCCGGGCTTGCGAGCGGCTTGCGTCAGGGCCTTACGCCGCGCGGCACGTTCGGGGCTGTCGGCGCGGATTGAGGTGTCCAGCAGGGCCAGACGCTCGATCCGCTGCGGCGCGATCCGGGCGATCTCCTGGGCCACATAGCCACCCATCGAAAAGCCGGCCAGGGCGAAGGTCGGTTCGGCGATCTCCAGCACCTGCCGCGCCAGCTCGCCGAGGGTTTCGCCGCGAGTCAGATCGGGTACGTGCGGTCGGGCGACATCGGCCAGGCCGGTGATCTGGTCGCGCCACAGTTCGGCGTCGTTCAGCAGGCCGGGCAGGAGGATGAGCTGGGGGAGAGCGGCGGCGGTCATCGACCGATCATAGCATCATGCCCCGCCGCCTTTCCTCTCCCAAAGCAGGCGGGCCTCTCCCAAAGCGGGCAGTGCCCGGGCCTTGCCAAGCCGTTGCCGATCTTGCATCGGAGATGTTATATCGTAACGTCACAGAATCGACCCGGAATGGCCCGACCGCCGACTTCTCGCCTGTCTGTTTCGCCCTTCACGGTCGGTGACGTCTGGGCGCACGCGCTGGTTCCTGGAGGCCCCTTCGACGGGATGTCCGCCAACAGCGATCCGGCGGGTGGAAACGCCTGGCCGGTCCGTCGTCACTCTCCCAAAGCCTGAGTAAAAGATCGATGCGTTTCCTGAAGCTGGCTCCCGTGCGGGTCGTTCTGGCGGCTTGCGCCCTCGGTGCGCCTGGCGAGGCCATGGCCCAGCGGGTCAATGACAACGCCGTGGCCGGCGCCGAGGACGCCTTCGGCGCCAGCATCGGCAACGAGCGGGTGGGCCTCTACAGCAGCAGCGAGGTTCGGGGCTTCTCGCCCATCACGGCGGGCAACATCCGGATGGAGGGGCTGTACATGGACCGTCCGGCCTCGTTCACCGACCGGCTGGTCGAGAGCAATGTGGTGCGTGTGGGCCTGGCCGCCCAGAACTATCTGTTCCCCGCGCCGACGGGCATCGTCGACTACCGCATTCGTCCGGCGGGCGATCAGCGCGTGGTCAGCCTAGTGGCTGGCTATGGGCCCATGGGCGGCGGGCGGATCGAGATCGACAGCCAGCTCCCGCTGAGCGACACCCTCAGCCTGGTCGCCGGCATCGCCGGCTTCGACGACGAGTTCGCCAGCGGGGCGGACGCGGTCTACGGCTCCTACGCCCTGGCCGCGCGCTGGCGACCGATGGACAAGGTGCTGGTCCTGCCGTTCTGGAGCCGGGTTGATACCTGGGATCGCGAGGCCACGGCTCTCCATGTCGCCGCGCCTGGCGTCCTCCCCGAGCCCGTCGCCCGTCGTCGCTATGCAGGACCGGCCTGGGCCGACTATCGAAACATCGCGACGAACGCCGGCGTTCTGACCCGCGCGGCGCTGCCGGGCGGTTTCGATCTCGCGGCCGGGCTGTTCCGGTCGGTGAACGACACGCGCGAGAACCATGCCCTGGTGCTGACCAATGTTCAGGCCGACGGGTCGGCACTGCGACGGATCAGCCGCGATCCGCGCCAGAAGCTGGCCTCGACCAGCGGGGAGATCCGGCTCAGCCGCGCGCTGGTGAGGGGCGATTGGGCGCACGCCCTTCACGCGTCCCTGCGCGGCCGCCAGCGGGAAAGCCTCTATGGCGGCGGGGCCAGTCTGAACCTGGGCGCGACCCATGTCGAAGATCGCGTCGACATCGTCGAGCCCGTGTTTGCCCTGGGCACGCGGACGCGGGACGAGGTCGAGCAATGGACGGGCGGGCTGGCCTATGATCTGCGCTGGAGCCGACGCTGGTCCTTGAGCCTGGGCCTGCAGCGGGCCGACTATCGCAAGACCGTCCAGCGCCCTGACGGCGTCCGCGCTGTGGCCCATGACCCGGCCTGGCTCTACAACGCCGCCGCCTCGTGGACTGTGTCGCCGCGCCTGGCGCTCTATGGCAGCGTGACCCGAGGCCTGGAAGAGAGCGGCGTCGCGCCCGACAGCGCGGCCAATCGCACCCAGGCCCTGCCGGCGATCATCACCGACCAGTGGGACGCGGGCGTGCGCTGGGTGCTGCCGCGTAATCTGCGCATGGTGGCGGGCGGCTTCCAGGTGCGTAAGCCCTATTTCGCGGCCGACGACGCCAACGTCTTTCGCGAGATGGGATCGGTTCGCCATCGCGGCGTCGAGGTCAGCCTGACCGGTTCGCCTGTCGAAGGCCTGTCGGTGGTGGCCGGGGCGGTGCTGATGCGGCCGCGCGTCACTGGCGCGCCGGTGCGGGAAGGGCGGATCGGCCGTGAGCCGGTTGGCCAGACCCAGCGGGTGCTGACCCTCAGCGGAACCTGGGCCCTGCCCGTCGAGGGGCTGGCATTTACCTTCGCGGCCAACAACCACGGCCGCCGCGCCGCTGACCAGTTGAACCGGACCCATACGCCGGCGGCGACGATCCTGGACGCCGGCCTGCGCTACCGCTTCGACATCGGCGACAAGCCGGCCCTGCTGCGCGCCCAGGTGACCAATCTTGCCGACACCTTCGACTGGAAGGTGATCAGCAGCGGTGCCTTCGAGGTCAACGCCCCCCGGACGGCGACGGTATTCCTGACCGTCGACTTCTAGAGCCCTTCCCGACCTGATGGCTTCATCAGGGACCGGCAAACGGGGCCAACAAAAAAGGGAGCGCTGCGGCGCTCCCTTGATCGTCATCGTCGCCCCGAGACCGGAGCTTAGTGGTCGCTTCAGGCCTCGACCATGTTCTTGGCGATGGCCGCCTGGCGCATGGTCTTCTGCAACTTTTCGAACGCCCGCACCTCGATCTGGCGAACCCGTTCGCGGCTGACGCCGTAGTGGGTGGCCAGGTCTTCCAGGGTGGTGGGGTCGTCCTTCAGGCGGCGCTCGGTCAGGATGTGGCGTTCGCGGTCGGTCAGTTCGACCATGGCCTCCTCAAGCAGTCCCATGCGGAGGGACTTCTCTTCGTTCTCGGCGACCACCGTCTCCTGCGAGACCTGGTCGTCGTCGGCCAGCCAGTCCTGCCATTCGCTCTCGCTGTCACTGCGCAGGGGCGCATTGAGCGAGGCGTCGGGGCCCGACAGGCGCCGGTTCATCGAAATGACCTCGCTGTCCAGCACGCCCAGCTTGGTGGCGATGGCGCTGACCTGGTCAGGCCGCAGGTCGCCGTCCTGGAAGGCCTCGATCTGGCTCTTGGCCTTGCGCAGGTTGAAGAACAGCTTCTTCTGTGCGGCCGTCGTGCCCATCTTCACCAGCGACCACGAGCGCAGGATGTATTCCTGGATCGAAGCGCGGATCCACCACATGGCGTAGGTGGCCAGACGGAAGCCCTTGTCGGGCTCGAACTTTTTGACGGCCTGCATCAGGCCCACATTGCCTTCGGAGATCACTTCGCCGATCGGCAGGCCGTAGCCGCGATAGCCCATGGCGATCTTGGCCACCAGACGCAGATGCGACGTGACCATCTTGTGGGCGGCTTCGGAATCCTGATGCTCCTTCCAGCGCTGGGCGAGCATGAACTCCTCGTCCTTGGGAAGCATCGGAAACTTGCGGATCTCGGTGAGGTAGCGCGACAGGCCGCCGTCAGGCGACATCACCGACAAAGAGCTAACGGCCATTCGAAATACGATCCCCTTGGGCTGGCGGGTCGCCCGCCTTATCCCCTCACAACAGCTGAGATAGGAAGCGGTTGCGGCCAAGTTAAGTCCGGTAACGCATTTGTAATGTCCGAGCGCCGGGCTGGGGCATTGAACGGCAGGGCTCTTGCCTTGTACCGAACGCTCATCGCGGCGATCTTCGCCTCGAAAGTTCTCAAGGATGGCAGAGTCGCGATGGTCCGTTTCATCTTCCGGGTGATGTTCGCCGCCGTTGGCCTGTGGCTTGCGGACCGTCTGGTGCCCGGTATTTCGGCCGACGGCTGGATGACCCTGATCTTCGCCGGCTTGCTGCTGGGTATTGTCAACGCCGTGGTCAAGCCGGTGGTGGTGGTACTGACCTTTCCGATCACCATCCTCAGCCTGGGCCTGTTCCTGCTGGTGGTGAACGCCGCCATGCTGGGCCTGGTGGCCTGGTTACTTGACGGCCTGGTGGTTCGGGGGTTGCTGGCCGGGGTACTGGGCTCGATCATCGTGGGTACGGTCAGCTGGGCGGGCCAGGTCCTTATCGGCGACGGAAATTCAAAAGAGTAGCGCCGTAGACTGGATCATCAAGCAAGTCATGGTGAACGCCGGGAAATCACTGTGACGCCCTCATGAAGTTTTGACGAAATCGGGACGTGCAATACGCAAATTAGGGAGCCATTAGGTCGGAAATGGTTCTGTCTCCTGAGTGGAGGCGTACCAATGTTGACCTTGCGGGACACCGTTTCTTTCCTGGCGCCGGTGCGGCGTGACGATTTGGGAAAGATGCTCTATGAGCGCTTCCGCGAGGAGCCCGATACCCTGATCGTGCCGGTACTGGACGACGAGGATCGGCCCATCGGTCTGGTCGAGCGAAACGCCTTCATCCTGCGCATGGCGGCCGAATATGGTCGGGCGCTCTATGCCAACCGCCCCATCTCCGCCCTGATGGATGCTGCGCCCCTGGTGGTCGATGCGGGCATGGCCCTGGCCGAATTCACCAGCGACAGCCTGTCCTACTGCGCGTCAGATCTGCTGCGGGGGTTCATCGTCACGGACGGTGGCCGCTATCTCGGGGTCGGCACGGTGCTGGCGCTGCTGCAGGCGGCCAACGAGAGCAACCGGCGCGGCGTTGCCGAACTGGCCCGGGCCAAGGCCGCCGCCGAGCGCGCCGAAACCTTCATGACCGCCGTCGTCGAGGCCATGCCATCGATGGTCTTCGTCAAGCGTGCAGACGATCACCGCTATGTCCTGCTCAATCGGGCCGGCGAAAAGACCCTGGGCTTTTCCCGCGAGGAGATGATCGGTCACACCGACGCCGACTTCTACGCACCCGAGCAGGCGCAGATCTATGCCGCCCGCGACCGGGAGGTCGTCATGTCCGGCGTGGTGCAGGTGATTGAGGAAGACCTGGTGCCGCGCAGGGACGGATCAACGGCAATCCTCCGGACCAAGAAAATTTCCATTCTCGATGTCGATGGCAAACCTGAGTACCTCCTGGGGGTTTCTGAGGATATCGCCGAGCGCAAAAGGGCCGAGGCGCAGATTGCCCGAATGGCCCACTATGATCCGCTGACCGAGCTGCCCAACCGGGTGCTGTTCCAAAAGCACCTGGGCGAGGCCCTTTCGCGTCGCAGCCGCGCCGGCGACGGCCTGGCCGTACATTTCGTCGACCTGGATCGCTTCAAGACCGTCAATGATACGCTGGGTCACCCCCTGGGCGACGCCTTGCTGCGGACTGCCGCCCAACGTTTGCGCGGCTGTGTGCGCGACGGCGATACCGTGGCCCGTCTGGGCGGCGACGAGTTCGCGGTGGTGCAGACGGGGCTGACGGACCTGACCGGAGCCACGCGGCTGGCTCAGAGGATTGTCGAAGCCATGGCCGCCCCGTTTGAGCTGCAAGGTCACCAGGTGATGATCGGTGCCAGCGTCGGCGTGTCGGTGGCACCCTCTGACGGCGAGGATGCCGACGAGTTGCTGAAAAAGGCCGATATGGCCCTCTATCGTGCGAAGGCCGACGGCCGCGGCGCGTTTCACTTCTTTGAAAAGGCGATGGACGAGCAGCTTCAGGCACGCCGGGCGCTGGAGCTTGATCTGCGCCGGGCCCTGGCGGCCGGCGAGTTTCAGCTGCATTACCAGCCACTCTACAATCTGGGACATGAGCGGGTGACGGGGTGCGAGGCCCTGTTGCGCTGGAAGCATCCGGAACGCGGTATGGTCTCGCCCGCTGACTTTATCCCCCTGGCCGAGGAGATCGGCCTGATTGTGCCGCTGGGCGAGTGGGTTCTGCGCACAGCCTGTGCCGAAGCCGCCGGCTGGCCGGCCCACGTGCGGCTGGCGGTCAATCTGTCGCCGGCCCAGTTCCGCGACCGGGGCCTGGTGAGCACTGTGATCTCGGCCCTGGCCACGTCCGGCCTGCCTGCCGAACGCCTGGAACTGGAGATCACCGAGTCGGTGTTGTTGCAGGACAATGCCGCCAACATGACCATGCTGCACGACCTCAAGGCCCTGGGCGTGCGCATCTCGATGGACGACTTCGGAACCGGCTATTCCAGCCTCAGCTATCTGCGCAGCTTTCCGTTCGACAAGATCAAGATCGACCAGACCTTTGTGCGCGACATCCTCAAGGACAGCGACGCCCTGGCCATCATCAAGGCGGTGCTCGATCTGGGCGCCAGCCTGGGCATCGTGACCACGGCTGAGGGCGTAGAGACGATCGAACAGCTCGAAGCTCTGCGCGGACAGGGCTGCGCCGAGATCCAGGGCTATTTCATCAGCCGTCCGTCTCCAGCCAGCGAGATCGCCCGCATGCTGGCTGTGACGGTGGCGACGCCGGGGCCGGCCGCGCCCGTAGTATCGCTTAAGGTCCAGGCCAAGCCGCAGGCACCCCGTCTGAAGCGGTCCGCCTGAGCCATTGGAAACGGTTTTCGCGCTGATGCGCCGGTAGTCGGTGATCAGGCGATGGCCTTCAGCGCCGCGCCCAACTCCTCGACCATCTCCGGCGTCGTCGCCCACGAGCACATGAACCGCGCTGTGCCGTCCAGGAAGCGGTAGACGAACCAGCCTTCACCCTGCAGACGCGCCAGCGCTGCGTCATCCATGTCGACAAAAACGCCGTTGGCCTCGACCGGGTGGCGGATGGGGAAGGGCATCAGGGCGGCCAGCTTTTGGGCCATGGCGTTGGCGTGTGCCGCCCGCGCTACCCACGGGCCGCCGTCATCGGCCTCGCCCAGCAGGCCCAGCCAGGGGGCAGCCAGGAACCGGCCCTTGCTGACCAGTTGGCCGGCGTGCTTCAGCCGGGCGTCCAGCCTGCGGGCATGATCGGGATTGAGGAAGACCACAGCCTCGGTCGGGGTCGAGCCGGCCTTGGTGCCGCCCATCACCAGGATATCGACGCCCATCTTTGCCACGGACTTCAGGTCGAAGCCCGCCGCCACCGCATTGGCCAGCCGCGCCCCGTCCAGGTGGACGCCGTAACTCTTGGCCTTCACCGGCGCGATCAGGGAGGCCAGGTGCGCCGCATCATAGACCGTGCCGTACTCGGTGGCCGTGGTCAGCGACAGGGCCGCCGCCGGCTGGTTGTAGGACACTTCAGGCCGCGCCAGCGCCACCTCCAGCCCGGCCCGTTCGATCTTGCCCGAGGCCCCCGGCAGGCCGATCAGGCCGACGCCCTGGCCAAAGAAGCCGGGGGCTCCGGTCTCGTCGGTGCAGATATGGGCGTGCTCATGGGCCAGCACCGCCTCGTGCGGCTGGGCCAGGACCGTCAGGGCAAAGGCATTGGCCGCCGTGCCCGAGGCGGTGAACCGCACCTGGGCGTCGGCATCCAGTAGCGCCCGGATGCGATCGGCGGCCGCAGCGCTGACATGGTCGGTTCCATAACCCGAGGCCGTCCCGGCATTGGCGGCGATCAGCGCCTCAATCACCTCGGGCATGGCGCCGGCGACATTGTCGGAGGCGAAGTCGTAGCGGGCGTGTGTCATGCCCTCTGGATAGGGGCAGGCGTGGGCTCCGGGCAAGCCGGAACCCACGTCGCAAGCGGCCTCGCGGCCTCCTACTGAGCCGCCGCCAGGGCCTGGGTCAGGTCGGCCAGGATGTCGTCAATGTGCTCCAGGCCGATCGACAGGCGCACATAGCCGTCCGATACCCCGGTCGCGCGCTGCTCGTCGGCGCTCAGCTGCGAGTGGGTGGTCGAGGCCGGATGGATGGCCAGGCTGCGGGCGTCGCCGATATTGGCCACGTGATAGAAGAGCTTGAGGCTGTCGATGAACTTGCGTCCGGCCTCGCGGCCCCCGGCCAGTTCGAACCCGACCAGCCCGCCATAGCCGCCCGACAGATAGCGGTCGGCGCGTTCGCGCTGCAGCCCGGTCTGGACGCTGGGGTGGATCACGCGGGTCACGCCCGCCGCCGCCGACAGCGCCTTGGCGACGGCCGCCGCATTCTGGCTGTGGCGGGTGATGCGCAGCGGCAGGGTCTCGACGCCCTGCAGGATCTGGAAGGCGTTGAACGGCGACAGGGCCGCGCCCAGGTCGCGCAGCAACACCGTGCGGGCCCGCAGGATATAGGCGATGGGGCCCAGCGGCTTGGCGGCCTCCGACCAGACCGCGCCGTGATAGCTGGGGTCGGGGGTGTTCAGCGTCGGGCTGCGCTCAGGATGGGCGGTCCAGTCGAAATTGCCGCCGTCGATGATCATGCCGCCGATCGAGGTGCCGTGGCCGCCGATATATTTGGTGGTCGAATAGACGACGATCGCCGCGCCGTGCTCCAGCGGCCGGGCCAGCAGCGGGGCGGCGGTGTTGTCGACGATCAGGGGAACGCCCAGCTTGCGGCCGATTTCGGCCACCTCAGCGATCGGGAAGACGGTCAGTTTCGGATTGGGCAGGGTCTCGGCATAGTAGGCGCGGGTGCGCTCGTCGGTGGCGCGGGCGAAGGCCTGCGGATCTTGCGGATCCACAAAGCGCACCTCGATCCCCTGATCGCGCAGGGTGTTGGCGAACAGGTTCCAGGTGCCGCCATAGAGGTCGGTCGAGCTGACGATATTGTCGCCGGCCCGGGCCAGGTTCTGGATTGCGAAGGCCGAGGCCGCCTGGCCCGAGGCGACGGCCAGGGCTGCGGCGCCGCCTTCCAGGGCCGCCAGGCGCTGTTCCAGGATGTCGGTCGTCGGGTTGCCCAGGCGCGTATAGATGTTGCCCAGCTTGCGCAGGGCAAACAGGTCCGAGGCGTGCTCGGTGCTTTCGAACTGGTACGAGGTGGTCTGATAGATCGGCGGCGCTACCGCCCCCGTCGCGGGATCGGCGCGCCAGCCGGCGTGCAGGGCCAGGGTTTCGGGGTGAAGCTTGCGGTCAGACATCGGCGTTTCCTGCTCATTTTCCTGACAAGGACTGAGTGACCCTAGTGCGGCTGCGCTGAGGCAAAACGCCGAATATTCTTGTCGGCGCCTCAGAAAATTTGAGGCCCGCGACCTGGCCCCGTCAGCCCACCTCCCGTCCCCATGCCCGCACATCATCGACAAACAGCCCCGGCTCCTCCATCGCGCCGAAGTGACCGCCGCGCGGCATGTCGGTCCAGCGGATGATGTTGTAGGCGCGGTCGCACCAGCTGCGCGGCGGGGCCTGATAGAGGGCTTCTCCGGGGAAGTTGGCGAAGGCGGTGGGGGTCTCGCAACGGGTCCCGGCCGGCAGGACGATGCCGCCTTCCTCCATCAGGCCGCGATAATACCAGGCGCCCGTCGTGAAGCTGCCGGTCATCACGTACAGCATGATGTTGGTCAGCAGCTGGTCGTCGCTGAAGGCCTCCTCGAACGGCTTGCCCGACAGGTCGGCCCAGTCGTGGAAGCGCTCCAGGATCCAGGCGGCCTGGCCCACCGGATTGCCCGCGCCCAGCCAGGCCAGGGACTGGGGCTTGGAGGCCTGCAGCCGGAAATAGGCCCCCATCACGTCCATGGCGAAACCGGTGCGCTGGATCCAGGCGATCTCGGCCTCGCCCTGCGGCGGGCCGGCCGGGCGAAAGCCGATCATGTTCAGGTGGATGGCTTTCACGTGCGCTGCGTGGTCCAGCCCCAGCCACGAGGTGACCAGACCGCCCCAGTCGCCGCCCTGGGCCAAATAGCGGTCGTAGCCGAGTTCCTGGGTCATCAGGGTGTTGAACAGCCGCGCCGTGGCGCGCTGGCCGATCGGGGCCTTGGGCTTTCCCGAAAAGCCAAAGCCGGGCAGGGACGGGATCACCAGGTCGAAGGCGTCGGCCGGATCGCCGCCATGGCGCGAGGGGAAGGCCAGGGGCTCGATGGCGTCCCAGAACTCGAAGTGGCTGCCGGGCCAGCCGTGGGTCAGCAGCAGGGGCCGCTTGCCGCCTGCTTCGCCGATCACGTGGACGTAGTGGATGTCGAGGTCCTCGATCTTGGCCGTGAACTGCGGATGGCGGTTGAGGGTCTCCTGCGCCTTGCCGGCGTCGAACCCGTCGGCCCAGTAGGCGGTCAGGCGCTTCAGCGTGTCGGCGTCACAGCCATGGTTCCAGCCGCCGCCGACCGGCGCAGGCGGGAACTCGTAGGCGCGGATCTGGTCGCGGACCTTGTCGATGGCCTGCGGGCTCCACTCGACCTTGAACGGCGTGGCCATGGCCTTCTCTCCCTGTTTTGCGCAGAGGGTCAGTCGGGTGACGTGGGGGAGGTCAAGGCGAACTCCGCGCTCTGCGTCCCGCGCGCGAGAAGGAAGAAGACACGGGCCCATAGCCTCGCGCTTTCGCTGCGATGGGGGTGGGAAGGGTCGCGGAGCGTCCGGGCCTCGCCCGGAGGATGGGATAGTGAATACCGTTTCGACGAAGACAGACGCTCCGCGCAGCCGTTATCCGGTGAGCCCTCGGGGCGCGGGGTTTTAACCCGCTTCCGACTTTAGGCCCCCGACGGGTGGAGGGGATAGCGACCCCGTCCAGACCGCATGGGCGATTTCAGCCCATGCCTGCTGCGCATCGTGCGGGCGTCGCCAAAGGGAGATCCCGGCGGTCCCGGTCCGGCTTCAACGCGTCCGGCCCCCGCAAGGACCGATCCGCTCCACCAGACCCTGCCGGGCCTTCAACGACGGCCGACGGGCGCTTCCCGCTCGACCACCCCTGACAGCCGCAACGGTCGCCGTACGTGCGCCCTTCCCGTGCTGTCAGGTGAGATTAAGTATGGGGGTGGTTTGAGCGCGGAGGATGGGCGCGATCAAGTTTTTTACAGGCTGTTGATTAGGTTGGAGTTTGTTCTGAGAACCATGGGGATTGAGCGCGGTCTATCCCCGTACTTGCCCCCTACGGGCTGCTACGCAGCCGTCTTCCCCCGGAGGGGGAAGATGAACGGTGCGGATCTCATCTTCCCCCCGCAAGGGGGGAGGACGACCTGCGAAGCAGGTCAGGAGGGGGCCTGCGGCGTCGGCCGAGGAACACAGCCCCCCTTCGCCCGCAAACGGGGCCATCCTTAAATCTCACGGCGAGACAATCACCGTGAGATTTAAGGATGAGCGGGACGCGGGGCGTCCGCTTTCGGGAGGGAAGGCAAAGCGTGCCTCCGACCCTAGTTGGACGCTTCTGATGCCGGCCTAAAACCTTTGCTCCTTGACCCGTTATCAGTACGCGCGCTTAGGCTGGCGTTCGTTGCATGATGATGGGCAGGGTCAGATTGTTTAGCGAAAAAGAGAAGTCGTTCGTCAAGAAGCTCAGAAAGCGTTCCGTGGACGAACGGATCGAACTCGCCAGTTCCAAGGTTCAGGGCCTGGGGAATTATGTCATCGACGTTTGCCAGACCCATGAGAACAACCGAATTGTGGTGCGAAGCAATCGCCTGTCGCAGCAAATACCCCAGTCGCACGCAGCTAAGGCCTTCAAAAACTTGCAGCGCGCCACGTTGCATCACGAGATCATCCGACTAGCTGCAATCTGGGATGGCCCGGCGGCTGACCGGCTCAGTGTTCCGACGATCATAGCGATCGTGGCAGAGCAGGACGTCCTGCGCGCGCTCTACAAGCGCCGCCTCTTGGATCGTCGAGCAGCGGAGGCCCACTTGGTCAATGGGCTCGATAATGACCTTAGGGACCTGATCCGAGCGAGAGCAGCCCGCAATGCTCGGGAGACCGTTCGCCGTAGTTTCTCGCGCGACATAGGCGACGGGTTGGAGTTGGGCATTAGAGTCATGAACTCCTCACGCCGCAAGGCTGTCGCGGATTTCCGACACAGGAACATCGCTCATAACCTGAGCCTAGATGCCGTAAACCTTCGCACTGGGCAGATTGACCGGCTACTTCACACAACAACCAGTCGTCGCGAACGGATTATACGGGCTTATTCGATGTTCCGGCTTCGCTATCGATGACAGCCGCGCCTACGCGCGCCGCTGCTCGGAGAGCCTATGGGGCCGCTTCGATTTCGGAGTGATCGACTATTAGACACCCCCGCAGCGCTAGATCAAAGATGCGACGAGTGCGTGCAAGCCACTCAAGCCAGGGCAAGGAACTAGGGCGCTAACGGCTTGAAGCCGACGCCCGCATAACCACCCCAAACAGACGATCCCAACGTCCGCTTTGCGCTACCGACCATCGGGTTCGCCAGCACCGGCAGGGTCCCTCGTTTCAAGACTGATCGCGCCCAGAGGCCTAGGGCCGCGCCTGAAACCGTCCCCGCACCTTGGGCCACAGCATGTTCACCGCCAGACCGGTCAGCACCAGCGCTGCGGCCGCCAATTTCCAGCCCGGCAGGCCCTCGCCCAGCAGCAGGGCCGAGGCCCCCATGCCGAACACCGGGATCATCAGGGCCAGGGGCGCGACGGTGGCGGCCGGGTGGCGGGCCAGCAGCCAGCCCCAGGCTGCATAGCCGAACATCGTGTTGCCCACCGCCTGCCACAGCACCGCCGCCCAGGTCAGGGCGTCGGCGCCTAGGACGCCCGCGACCATGGCCGGCCAGCCTTCCAGCCACAGCGACATGAGAAACAGCGGCGGGATCGAGAACAGGCTGGCCCAGACCACATAGCCCAGCATGTTCACGCTGCCGGCCTGACGCGCCACGATATTGCCGCCCGACCAGCTGGCGGCGGCCAGCAGCACTAGCCCGACGCCCAGCGGGGTGGCCGACCCGCCGCCGTGGGCGGCGATCAGCACGATGCCGCTGGCGGCCAGCAGCAGGGCCACGATCTGGAAGGGCTGAACGCGCTCGCCGCTGATCTTCATGGCCAGGCCGATGGTGAAGAATACCTGGGTCTGCACCACCAGCGAGGCCAGGCCCGGCGAGATGTGACCCTTCATGGCCAGGAACAGCATCCCGAACTGCCCGGCTCCGATCAGCACGCCATAGGCCGCCAGGTTGCGCCACGGCACGTCCGGCCGCTTGACGAAGAAGGCCATCGGCAGCAGCACCAGCGTAAAGCGCAGGGTGGCGAACAGCAGCGGCGGCAGGTGATCCAGCCCCACGCGAATGACCACGAAATTGGTGCCCCAGACCGCCACCACGGCCAGCGCCAGCAGAAAGTGGCGCAGGGGCAGGGGGGCGGTGGTCATGGCGATCCGATCACGAAGCTGACCGTCCGCGTCTCGCGCTTCAGGGGCCTGATCGCAATGAAAACATTGTCCCCCGTGACAAGTTCAAACGATTGTTTTGACTTCTGCGCCGCCTCGCGGCCTAGTTTGCTCAAACACAGGGAGGGCGTCATGGCCTGGGATTTCGTCGTCGCCAAAAGCAATCTGCGCCAGGGCGAGTTCCGCCCCGCGATGCTTCCGGACCTGGCTGAAGGCGAGGTGCGGTTGGCCGTCGACAGCTTCGCCCTGACCGCCAACAACATCACCTATGCCGTGTTCGGCGAGGCCATGCGTTACTGGGATTTCTTTCCGGCGGCCGAGGGCTTTGGCCGCGTGCCGGTCTGGGGTTTCGCGACGGTCGAGGCCTCAGGCCATCCCGACATCGGGGTTGGCCAGCGCTTCTACGGCTACTATCCGATGTCGAGCCATCTGACGGTGCAGCCCCGCAAGACGCGCGGCGGATTCGCCGACGCCGCGCCGCACCGCCAGCACCTGGCGGCAGTCTATAATCAGTACACGGCTGTTGGCGCCGAGGACGGCACCGAGGCGCTGCGGTCCCTGCTGCAGCCGCTGTTCATCACCGGCTTTCTGATCGACGACTTCCTGGACGAGCACGCGATGTTCGGGGCCGGGTCGATCATCCTGTCCAGCGCCTCGTCCAAGACCGCCATCGGCCTGGCCTTCCTGCTCAAGCAGCGGGGCGGGCCCAAGGTGGTGGGCCTGACCTCGGCGCGCAATGTCGCCTTCGTCGAGGGCTTAGGCTTCTACGACCAGGTCGTGACCTATGACGACTTTCCCACGGTGCCGATCGCCACGCCGGCGGTCTTTGTCGACTTCGCGGGCGACGCCGGCGTGCTGGGCGCGGTTCACCGCCGGTTCGGCGACGACCTGGCCTATTCCTGCCTGGTCGGCGGCACGCACTGGGAGGCTGCGCGCGGCGCGGGCGATCTGCCCGGTCCCAAGCCGATCCTGTTCTTCGCCCCCGACCGCGTGAAGAAGCGCCAGGAAGACTGGGGCCCCGGCGGCTTCGAGAGCCGCTACGGCGCGGCCTGGAGCGCCTTCGTCGCCGACGCCGGGCGCTGGCTGAAGGTCGAGACCGGGGTGGGCCAGGAGGCGATCGCAGCGACCTATCTGGCGGTGCTGGAAGGCCGGGCAGGGCCCGAGACGGGGTGTGTGGTGCGGCCCTAGCCTTCCAAAATAGCACCGTCATTCCCGCCCTTGTGGCGGGAACCCCTCTGTCCGCCGCAAGTGCCGGAGAGGCGAAGTGCGCGCGCACTTCGCTGGCGCTTCACGTGCAAGCTGAACCAGGGGTTCCCGCCACAAGGGCGGGAATGACGGTTGAAAAACGGGGAAGCGTGCGGAACCTTATTTGCCCGCCATTCGGTCGATCACCCCCACGATCCGCGCCCACGCCGCCGAGGTCGGGTCGATCAGTTCGAAATGACCCGCGTCGGCAATCGTGATCTCCTCGACCCGGTCGCCCGTCGCCTTGGCCCGGGCCGCGAACTCCACGCCGAACACCGGCGGCACGATGGGATCCAGCGCGCCGGAGATCACCGCCAGAGGCGTCCTTATCGGCAGGAAGGCCGGCGGCGAGGTGTCGGCATAGCGGTCCGGCAGCGCGGCACCGGCGGTCAGCTGATCGATGGTGTCGGGCCCGCCGCAGGCGTCGGGACCGGTAGCGCGATAGGCGGCCAGGTCGTTGATGCCGGCCAGGCTGACCGCGCCCCGGATCTTCAGGGGCTTGCCCACGCGCAGGGGGCTGGCCTTGGGCAGGCGATCGCGGCCCGCCGCCCAGGTGGTCAGGTGTCCGCCGGCCGAATGGCCCGCCACCACCACCCGCTTCAGGTCCAGATGATGCTGCGGTGCCAGCGTGCGCAGCTTGTCCAGGCCGTTGGCCACGTCGGCGAAGGTGCCCGGATAGCCGCCGCCCGGCTCGCCCAGCCGGCGGTAGGCCAGGTTCCAGACCGCATAGCCGCGCCCCTGCAGGTCCTTGGCCATATAGGCCATCAGCTCGACGCTGGGATACTTGGCCTGCCAGCAACCGCCATGGATCAGCACGACGACCGGGTGCTTGCCGGGGCCGGCGGGCAGCCACAGATCGCCGAACTGTTCGGGCTCGGTGCCGTAGGGGATGTGGGCTGTGGGCTGGGCGCGGGGCATGTCCAGCAGTTGCCGGAAGGTCTTGGGCGCGGCGGCTGCGGGGCTTGCGGTGGCGAGGGCGAACACGGCGACGATGGCGGCCAGGCGCATGGACAGTTTTCCGATCATTGTAGGCCTAGCTAGGCCGGGCAGGAGCGCACCCGTCAATCCTCCACCCGCTCTCCCCGGCGAAAGCCGGGGTCCAGATTCATCCTGAGCCTCTGGGGGTAATGCGCCTAAAGCTTAGCCAGCTCCAACCCGCAGTCACGGGTTCGAGCTGGGCCCCGGCTTTCGCCGGGGAGAGCGGGCAATAAAGCCTAGACCAGCGCGCCGTGGCAGTGCTTGAACTTCTTGCCCGAGCCGCAGGGGCAGGCGCCGTTGCGGCTGGTGTTTTCCCAGCCGGCGGGCAGGACCGAGACGGGCAGGGCTTCGCGCTGCTGGGGCGAGAGGCCCTCGGGCAGGGCCCCGGCGACAGCGACATTCTCGCCGGTCAGCGGGTCCATATGGACCTCGATCAGGTTTTCCGGCGTGTGCAGGGGCTCGGGTTCGGCATAGGCGATCTCGACCGTCATCAGCCAGCGGGTGGTGTTGGTGCGCAGGTCGCCCAGCAGCTTTTCGAACAGGCTGAAGGCTTCGGTCTTGTACTCGTTGAGCGGATCGCGCTGGCCATAGCCGCGCAGGCCGATGACGTTACGCAGGTGGTCCAGGTGCATCAGGTGCTCGCGCCACTGCAGATCGATCATCTGCAGCAGGAAGCTCTTTTCCACCTGGCGCATCTGCTCGGGCGTGATGATCTCTTCGCGCTGGGCGGCGTAGTCGTCTGCGGCCTTGGTCAGGCGCTCGCGCATCTCCTCGTCGGCAATGCCTTCCTCGGCGGCCCATTCGGCCAGCGGCAGGTCCATGCCGAACACGGCCTTCACGCGCTCGGTCAGGCCCTCGATGTCCCACTGCTCGGCATAGGCCTTGGGCGGCAGGTGACGCAAAACGAGGTCATCGACCACGTCGCGGCGCATCTCGTGGATGATCCCGGACAGGTCACTGGATTCCATGAACTCCTGGCGCTGCTCGAACACGGCCTTGCGCTGGTCGTTGACGACGTCGTCGTACTTCAGGAGGTTCTTGCGGATCTCGTAGTTGCGCTGCTCGACGCGCTTCTGGGCGGTGGCGATGGCGTTGTTGAGCCACTTGTGGGTGATCGCCTCGCCTTCCTGGACGCCGAAGGTGCGCATGATCGCATCCAGGCGCTCGCCGGCGAAGATGCGCAGCAGGTCGTCCTCGCACGACAGGAAGAACTTGGACCGGCCCGGATCGCCCTGACGGCCGGTACGGCCGCGCAGCTGGTTGTCGATACGGCGGCTTTCGTGGCGCTCGGTGCCGAGCACGAACAGGCCGCCGGCCTCCAGGGCGCGCTTCTTGGCGTCGGCGATCTCGGCTTCGAGGGCGACGCGCTGGGCGATCTCGTCCTCATGGTCGATGGTCAGGCCCAGGCCCTTTTGCTGCTGGCGCCAGCTGGCCATGCGCATGTCGACATTGCCGCCCAGCTGGATGTCGGTGCCGCGGCCGGCCATGTTGGTGGCGATGGTCACCGCGCCGGGCACGCCGGCGTCAGCGACGATGCCGGCTTCCTGCTCGTGGAAGCGGGCGTTCAGAACTTGGTGGGGAATGCCCGTCTGGGGCTTGCCGTCGCGCTCCCACTTGAAGGTCGACAGCAGCTTGGACAGCTCTTCGGACTTCTCGATGGAAACCGTGCCGACCAGGATCGGCTGTCCGCGCAGGTGGCAGTCGGCGATCTGCTTGAGGATCGACTCGTTCTTCTCGCGCTCGGTGCGATAGACCTCGTCGTCGTCGTCGATGCGCTGGATGACGCGGTTGGTCGGGATCTCGCTGACGCCCATCTTGTAGATGTCGTCGAATTCTTGCGCTTCCGTAGAAGCCGTCCCGGTCATGCCCGACAGCTTGGTATAGAGGCGGAAATAGTTCTGGATGGTCACCGAGGCCAGGGTCTGGTTCTCGGGCTGGATGGCGGCGCCTTCCTTGGCCTCGATGGCCTGGTGCAGGCCTTCCGACAGGCGGCGGCCGGTCATCATGCGGCCGGTGAACTCGTCGATCAGAACGATCTCGTCGCCCTTGACGATATAGTCCTTGTCGCGCGTGTAGAGCACATTGGCCCGCAGGGCCTGGTTGACGTGGTGCACCACCGAGATGTTGGCGGCGTCATAGAGGCCGGCGGTGTCCTCGGCCAGATGGCCGCCCGACATCAGGATCTCTTCGATCTTTTCCTGGCCCTCCTCGGTGAGGATGACCTGCTTCTGCTTCTCGTCGTGATCGTAGGTCGACTTGTCCTTGATCATCTCTTTGATCAGGGCGTCGATGGTCAGATACAGCGAGCTGCGGTCCTCGGTCGGGCCCGAGATGATCAGCGGCGTGCGCGCCTCGTCGATCAGGATCGAGTCGACCTCGTCGACGATCACGAAGTGGTGGCCGCGCTGGACCATCTCGTCGACGCTGTAGACCAGGTTGTCGCGCAGATAGTCGAAGCCGAATTCGTTGTTGGTGCCGTAGGTGATGTCGCTGCGATAGGCGCGCTGGCGCTCGCCCTGGCTCAGGCCGTTGACGATCACGCCGTACGAGAGGCCCAGGAAGTTATAGAGCTGGCCCATCCAGTCGGCGTCGCGCTTGGCCAGATAGTCGTTCACGGTGATGACGTGCACGCCCTTGCCGGCCAGGGCGTTGAGATAGGTGGGCAGGGTGGCGACCAGGGTCTTGCCCTCGCCGGTGCGCATTTCCGAAATGCCGCCAAAGTGCAGCACCATGCCGCCCACCAGCTGCACGTCGAAGTGGCGCATGCCCAGGGCGCGCTTGCCTGCCTCGCGCACGACGGCGAAGGCTTCGTTCAGAAGGTCGTCGAGGGTCTCGCCCTTTTCCAGGCGCGCCTTGAACTCGACGGTCTTGGCCTTCAGGGCCTCGTCGCTCAGGGAGGCATACTCCGGCTCATACGCGTTTATTTTCGCGACGCGGGCGGTCATCGTCTTGACCTTGCGGTCGTTGGAAGAGCCGAAGAGCTTTTTGGCGAAGCCGAGCATGAATAGGGGATCCGAGACGTGTCTGTGAGGGCCGGTGCTAGGGCTTTGGGGCCTTCACTACGGTAAAATGGAGGCGATGGAGCCAGTGGAAACTGGCTTCTCAACGCGCGCGGGAGACTTAAGCACCGACCCTGCGGGTGTCAACGCGAGGGCGGGTGTCGCTTGTCCTTATCTCCCGACGACAAACACCTCGAGAAGAAGTGCGCCGAGGAAGCACAGTCCAGCACAGATCCCCAGCGCCCAAAGATCGATTTTGAACCGGACAGGCCGCTCGCTGCGACGGACTTCAGCGTCTTTGAAGCCCGTCGGGCCTTTCAGTACGCCCGTTCTGACGCCATCCAAGATGCGCCAGACGAAAAGTGCCCCACCAAAGCCCAGAGCGATCGAGATTTGCCGTTCGCCCATTGGCGGTTCCGTTTTCCCAAAACGCTTGCCGGGCAGCTTTTTCCGCACGTTTCGCGAAGCTATTTCCTCTGAACGATAAACCGCGCTAGAGCGCTGGGGAAGAGCAAGCTCGAGATAGGCCCCCCATGATTGAAGCCAAGTCCCGCGTTTCCGCCCTTTTCGCTCTGGTCGCGACGGTGTTGCTCCTGGCCGCCTGCGGGCAGGACAAGAGCGCCGAGAAGCCGCCTGAGCCGGGCGATACCGCTGTGGCCAAGGTCAATGGTCATGCGGTCTGGGCGTCCGACGTCAAGCGCGAGGCCGTGGCCCAGGGCCTGATCAGTGAAGGCGAACCGCTGGATATCTCCAGCGAACTGTTCCGCCAGCGCCTGGACGAGGTGGTCGACCAGAAGCTGCTGGCCGCCGAGGCGCTCAAGCGCAAGCTGGACAAGGACCCCGTCGCCCAACGCCGCCTGGCCGCCGCCCGTGAACGCATCCTGGGCGACATGCTGGTCGAGAGCGTGGTGGAAAAGGCCGTCAACGAAGACGCCATCCGCCGCCTCTATGCCGAGCAGCAGAAGCTGTCCAAGCGCTCAGAAGAGATTCGGGCCCGCCAGATCCTGGTCGCCAGCCAGGCCGAGGGCGACAGCATCAAGAAACTCCTGGCGAGCGGCGCCTCGTTCGACGCCCTGGCCATGGAGCGCTCTACCGACCAGGCCACGCGCTTCAACGGCGGGGACCTGGGCTATTTCACCGTCGACGTGATGCCCGAGGCCTATGCCGGCGCCCTGAAGACCGCCAAGAAGGGCGACATCATCGGGCCCTTCGCCACAGAGGGCGGCTGGGCCATCCTGCGTGTCGAGGACAAGCGCATGGAAGAGCCGATCACGCTGGAGGCCGCCCGTCCGCAGATCGTGCGCTTCCTGACCTATGACCAGGTTCGTGACCTGCTGGAAAAACTGCGCGGCGGCGCCAAGGTGGATTTGCTGACCGGCAAGGCCCAGGACTTGCCCGGCGCGCCGCAGGAACCAGCCTCCGCCCCGCCCGAAGCCCCCGCACCGGCCGCCGCGCCGAACAAGAACTGATCGAGGCGAACCATGCCCCGCAAGACCGATACCTCCGCTGACGCCGGCGCGGCCGAAGTCCCTGCCAACGAGCCCGCAGTCCATGCGCCCGGCGCGGTCGAGCGCGTGGGCCAGACCCTGGAGCGGGCGCTAGACCCGCTGGCGACGGCCTTCAAGCGCGCGGGCCTGCGCCGCGCCGAAAAGCGCGAGGCCGCCGCCGCGCCGGCCGCCGCCGCTGCGCCGGGCAAGCCGGGCCTGGCCATCTCGCCGCTGGCCGTGCCGTTTCCGTTGATCCCGCCGA
This sequence comes from Caulobacter sp. AVps18, assembly GCF_058681425.1. Taxonomy (NCBI): domain Bacteria; kingdom Pseudomonadati; phylum Pseudomonadota; class Alphaproteobacteria; order Caulobacterales; family Caulobacteraceae; genus Caulobacter; species Caulobacter sp. AVps18. The sequence continues at coordinate 440,022 of NZ_CM178737.1, read as the reverse complement.
TCCCCGGCGTCGAGATCGCCACCGGCCGCGCGGGCTTCTACAAGCATGAGCGCGAAGACCTGCTGCTGATGCGCTTTGCCGAGGGCACCAGCGCGGCGGGTGTCTTTACCCGGCACGGCGTCGGCTCGGCGCCCGTCGACTGGTGCAAGCGTCAGCTGACCGCCAGCGGCGGCGCCGACGTGCGGGCCCTGGTGGTCAATGCCGGCTGCGCCAACAGCTTCACCGGCAAGCCCGGAGCCGATGCGGTGCGCCGCGTGGCCACGGCCGTGGGCAAGCGCTTCGACTGCCGCCAGCGCGACGTGATGATGGCCTCGACCGGTGTGATCGGCGTCATTCTCGACGACAGCAAGATCACCGCCCGCCTGCCCGAGGTCGAGACACGCCTGACCGAAGACGCCTGGGCCGGCGCTGCGGCGGCGATCATGACCACCGACACCTTCCCCAAGGGGGCCTATGCCACGGCGATGATCGACGGCCATGAGGTGAAGATCGCCGGCATCGCCAAGGGCTCGGGGATGATCGCGCCAGACATGGCCACCATGCTGGCCTTCGTGGCCACCGACGCCAAGATCGCCCCGGCCGCCCTGCAGACCCTGGTCAGCCTCTATACGCGCACCACCTTCAACTGCGTGACGGTGGACGGCGACCGCTCGACCAACGACACCCTGCTGCTGTTCGCCACCGGCCAGTCGACCGCGCCCAAGATCCACCGGGCCGGTGACCGTCGCCTGGCCGACTTCCGCGAAAAGCTGGAAGGCGTGCTGCTGGACCTGGCCCTGCAGCTGGTCCGCGACGGCGAGGGGGCGACCAAGTTCGTCAAGATCACCGTCAACGGTGCCGAGAGCCCGGCCAGCGCCCGCAAGATCGCCCGCACCATCGCCGAAAGCCCCCTGGTCAAGACCGCCTTCGCCGGCGAGGACGCCAACTGGGGCCGGATCGTCATGGCCGTGGGCCGCGCTGACGAGCCGGTGGCCCGCGAGCGGATCAATGTCCGCTTCGGCGACCTCTATGCCGCCCGCGACGGCCTGATCTCGGCCGACTATGACGAGGCGGCGATGAGCGCTTACGTCAAGAAGCCGGAGTTCGAGGTTTCGGTGGACGTGGGCGTCGGCAAGGGCACGGCCACAGTCTGGACCTGCGATCTGACCAAGCAGTATGTGGCGATCAACGGGGATTACCGGAGCTAGGGGATGGTGTCCGGAATCCGAATTGTCAGCGCCCCCATCGGTGAAGCGCCACTCTGGGTCCGCGAGGCCTGGATAGGGTGCGAGTTACCGTTACGCGATCCGCGCGAACAAACGGTTCCAACCGTAGGGGTGCTTTCGGGTCCCCGGTCTTGCATCGGCTGGATCATAGCGAAATGGGCCCGGCGTATCGTCAGGGAGACGGGCTACGTGGTCGAATCCGCCGTCGCCGTGAAACTTCTTTCAGCTCGAAGGCCTGATGCCGCCGACTGGTGGCATAAGCATTGTCACTGGGCCGAGGATGCCGGTCGCGAGTTCTTGTTCGACACGCCCGCTTGCGAGCCGATTGACCTTTTGCCTGCCAACGAAGGTTGATCCGACTATCCTTGAACAGGGAGACCACGCGCTATGGCCGTTGAAATGCCGCCCATCCCCATAAACCTGTCCGAAATCGCCGATGCCTGCCGCGAAGCCGGCTATCTCGTCAGCGAGATCGACAACGGCCTGGAGGTGTCCGGCGCCGAGGACGGCGGGGCCTTCTATCTGTTTCCGCAAAACGGCTGGCTGCAGGTGCGCTGTCAGGTTCTGGATGGTGAAGACCTCGATCAGGCCCGCACCCTGGACGCCCTGTTCGAGACGGTCGCCCGCGCCCAATTCCGCCTGATCGGCTGCCGGTTTGGCTTCGATGTCCTGACCGGGCTGTGGCTGGTGGAAGACCTTTATCCCGGCTTCGAGCCCGACCGCCTGCCGGCCGTGCTGGAGCAGCTTGCCTTCGTCTGGACCTCCCTTGACGCCGTTCTGGCCGCCGCCCTGACCGGCGCGGTCGCCGATGACGCGACGCTGGATGCGGCGTTTGAGCTGGAGGCGGTCAGTCCGCCGAACTAGCAACCCTTCGCGGCTTGAACACCACCCTGCAATCACGTTCTCATGCCTGCGCAAGTTGCGTGGGGAACGACACCTTTGACCGAAGCCTTGATCGTGCGGGGTCTGAACAAGACCTTCGCCAAGCCGGCCGTGTCCGATCTGGACCTGACCGTGCATGCGGGTGAGCTCTATGCCCTGCTGGGTCCAAACGGGGCGGGCAAGACCACGACCTTGCGGATGGTGGCGGGCCTGACCAAGCCCGATACGGGCGAGATCAGCGTGTTCGGGATCGATGCGCGCCAGGACCCGGCCGGGGCCAAGGCCCTGATCGCCTGGGCTCCCGACGAGGCGATGATCTATGACCGCCTGACCCCTCTGGAATATCTGGAGTTCGTGGCCGGCCTGTGGAGCGTCGATCCGGCGCTCGCCAAGACGCGGGCCGAGCAGTTGCTGGCCCAGCTGGGTCTGGCCGACGAGGCGCGGCGGCGGTGCGAAGGCTTTTCGCGCGGCATGAAACAGAAGGTAGCCCTGGCCGGCGCCCTGATCCACGATCCCAAGCTCTTGATCCTCGACGAGCCCCTGACCGGCCTGGATGCCGCCGCCGCGCGGCTGGTCAAGGACATGCTGCAGGCCCGTGTCGAGGCCGGCTGCACGGTGATCCTGACCACCCACATCCTGGAAGTGGCCGAGCGCATGGCCGACCGGATCGGCATTATCGCCGGAGGCCGCCTGCTGGCCGAGGGGCGGCTGGACGAGCTGCGCGCCAAGGCGGGTGACGGCGCCGGCACCCTGGAAGACGTCTTCCTGCAACTGACCGCAGAGGGCGCGTCCGCGTGAGCCTGTTCAAGCCCGCCGGCACGCTCTGGCTGCTGGCCCACGAGATCCGCCTGGCCTGGCGCGGCTTTCGCGCCGGCCGGGCCGGCAAGGGGCCCGGCGCCCTGATCGGCCTGGCCGTTCTGTTCGCCTTCGCCTGCCTGGGCGGCGTGCTGATCGCCCTGGCCGTTCATGGCCACGAGGTGCCGATCACGCCGCTGTCGATCATCATCGCCGATCTGGCCTGCGCGGTGGTGCTGACCCTGATGCTGTCCCAGACGCTGAGCGCCTCGGCCGAGGCCCTGTACGAGCGCGGCGATCTGGACCTGCTGTTTTCCTCGCCGCTGGACCCGCGCCGCGTGCTGCTGGTGCGCGCTCTGGGCGTGGCGGCCAATGTGGCGCTGATCTTTCTGGTCTTCGCCGCGCCCCTGCTGCTGCCTTCGGTGATCTTTGGACATCCGGCCTGGGCGGGGCTGTTTGGGGTGCTAATTGCCCTGGCCCTGATCGCGACGGCCCTGGGCCTGTTCCTGGCCATGGCCCTGTTCGCCCTGATCGGGCCGCGTCGCACCCGCACGGTGGCCCAGGTGCTGGCGGCCCTGGTGGGCGCGGCCTTCTTCCTGGCCAGCCAGTATCGCAACCTGATGGGCGAGGCGGCCAGCGAGAACCTGTTCGCCAGCATCGCCCGTTCGGCCAGCGACGGCAGCCTGGTTCTACCGCCGCTGGCCAGCCTGCCGCTGCAGGCCATGGTCGGCCAGCCCCTGCCGCTGCTGGGGCTGCTGGCGTTGGGCGGGGGACTGTTCTGGCTGGCCGCCAACGCCCTTGGCCGACGCTTCTCCGACGCCGCCGCCGCCGCGCAGGGGGCCTCGTCGCGCCGCGCCAAGGGGCCGGCCAAGCCGGCCGGTGCCTTCGCAGCCGGTGCCTTCAAGGCCACGGTGCGCAAGGAACTGCGCCTGATCGGCCGCGACGCCACCCTGCTGTCGCAGGTGCTGCTGCGGGTGCTGTATCTGATCCCGCTGGCCCTGGTGCTGGCGCGCTCGGCCTCGAAGGTCGAGGCTGCGGCCCTGGCCGGCGGGGCGGGGATCGTCGTGTTCATGGCCGGGCAGGTGGCCGGCAGCCTGGCCTGGATTACACTCTCGGCCGAGGACACCCCTGACCTGCTGGCGGTCTCGCCCACATCGACCAGCGTGCTCTGGCGGGCCAAGCTGGTGGCCGCCCTGATCCCGGTGGCTGTGCTGCTGGCCGGGCCGATCCTGGCCCTGGCCTGGTTCCAGCCCCTGACCGGCCTGATCACTGCCATTGGCGCGGGCCTGTCGGCCTTCGCCTGCGCGCAGATCAATGTCTGGCACCAGAAGCCCAGCAAGCGCGCCGACTTCCGCCGGCGGCGCGGGGCGTCGTGGTACGCCACACTGGCCGAGTTCCTGATTGCGGGCCTGATATCGGGCGCCACGGGCCTGGCGGTGGCCGGGCTGACCGTCTGGGCGCTGCTGCCGTTGATCGTGGCCGGGGCCCTGCTGATGGCCATGCGCCGCAGCGGCGACCAGATTGCCCGCACGTTGCGTATGGCCAGTTAGCTCTTCAGGCGTCCAGGAGCGCCCGGATCTTGCAGATGACGCCGCTGGGCTCGAACAGGATCGAGGCTTCGCCGGACAGTTCTGCAGCCAGGCCCCGCTCGATCAGGCGTGAACCAAAGCCCCGCTGGGTCGGTGGGGAAACAGGCGGGCCGCCATTTTCGACCCAGGTCAGATCCAGCCGTTCGCCGCCGCCACCGGGCGCCAGTCCCCAGCTGATCACGACCCGTCCCGTTTCCGCCGACAGGGCACCGTACTTGACCGCGTTGGTGGCCAGTTCGTGCAGGGCCATGGAGAGCGAGAGGGCCGTGCGAGGCGACAGGCGGATCGAAGGACCCTTCAGCTCGAACCGCGCCGCGCCCCCGTGCAGCAAAACCAGGCGCGCGGCGATGTCGTGCAGTTCGGCCCCTTCCCAGTTCTCGCGGGTCAGCAGATCGTGGGCCTCTGCGAGGGCGACGATGCGGTTGGTGAAGGCCTCCTGCGCTTCGGGCAGCGAGCGCGAGCCGTTGAAACTCTGGGCGGCGATGGCCTGGATGGTGGCCAGCGAGTTCTTGACGCGGTGGTTCAGCTCGTTGACCAGCAGCCGCAGGTGCAGCTCGGCCCGCTTGCGGTCAGTGATATTGACGACCGCCCCCAGGAACCGAAGAGGCTTGCCGTCTGGAGAGAACACCACTTCGCCCCGGGCGTTGATCCAGCGCTCGGCGCCGTCCTCCCGTCCGATCACGCGCAGTTCGACAGTGTACTCGGCGCGTAGGGCCGGGTTTAGCGACGCCTGGATGGCTTCAATGGCCCGCGCTTGGTCATCGGGGTGAAGACTGGCGTAGAAGTCATTCAGATTCACCGGCGTGTCTGGCGGCAAACCAAACATCGCATAGCAGCGGTCCGACCAGACAAGCTGCTCGGTTTCCATGTCCAGTTCCCAGACCCCGACATCAGCGGCGTCGACGGCCAGGCGCAGGGTCTCTTCCTGCCGCGCCAGGTGCATCTCGGCGGCCTTGCGCTCGCTGACGTCTGAAACGACGCCGACGAAGCGGATGCAGACATCCTTGTCGAAATAGGCCCGGCCGAAGGTCTCGATCCACAGTAGGGCACCGTCACTGGCGCGCTTGATGCGGTATTCCAGATTGATCTTGCCGTCGCCTGTCGGGTCGAGGGCGGCTGCGACGGCGCTCTGCACCATCTCCAGGTCGTCCGGGTGGATCTGGCGTTCGTAAGCGTCCTGCGTATTGGGGCTGTCGACTGCGACACCGAAGATCGCCCGGGCCTGGTCATCCCAGAACCGCTGGCCGGTGGCGGGGTTGTGGTCCCAGCGGCCCATGCGCGCGGCCTCGACCGCTTGATCCAGATCGGCCCGGGCGGCTTGGAGGGCGGCATCGACGGTCTTGCGCTCGGTGATGTCCAGCACGACGCCGCTGTTGCGCAGCGGGGTGCCGTCCTCATCCAGAACGCAGCTGCCCCGGGCGTGGACCCAGCGGATCGAGCCGTCGGCCTGGATCAGGCGGTATTCGTCGGCGAAGTCGCCGCCGGTTTCCATAGCCGCCAGGCTGATGTCGCGGATGCGGTCGCGGTCGTCCGGATGAACCGCCTGGGTGAAGCTCGAAACGGGCAGGCCCGCATCGACAAATTCGGGCGACAGGGCGTGAAGCCGGGCATAGCCGGCGTCGGCATAGACCTTGTTGGCCTTGATGTCCCAGTCCCAGGCCCCGACGCCGCCCGCCGCCTGGATGGCCATGCGATAGCGCCGCTCGGTGTCGCGCAGGGCCTTTTCGATCTCGATGGTGTCTGTGATCTCGACGGCGGTGATCAGAACCCCGCCGACCCCGGTCTCGGACGTGGCGTCGGGCACGGGGCTGTAGCTTACGGTGAAATAGGCCAGGCGCGGAGCCGCGTCGCCGTCCCGTCTGACGTTCAGGGGCAGCTTTTCGAAGGCATAGCCGCCGCTGGCACCTGACAGGATGTCTTCATGCATGGTCCGCAGGCTGGCCTGGACGTCTGGCGAGTGTTCGGTGAACAGCATGCCCAGCGCACGGGGATGCAGATCGTGAAGGGCCGGCGCGTAGGCGTCATTGTAGATCAGGCACATCTGCGGACCCCAACGCAGGGCCATGGGGAAGTTGGTGGCCAGGATCATGTCGACCGCCAGCTTCAGGCTGGGGGGCCAGGCGTCCATCGGACCCAGCGGTGTGCTTGACCAGTCGAACGTGCGAACACGTCCAATCATCTCTCCACCCGCGATACGGGTCAGAGTCGATCCGGCGCGCGGCTTCGCGTCCGCCATCGCTTATGTCCCCTCCCAACCGGTCGCAGGCCGGTCCCGACGCTAGGTGACCCCAAGCCGTAGGGAGTTTCAAGCACCGTATGGTCGCTTGCAGGCGTGGGGTCTCGATCCGGGGAGGCCTGCAACGAAAAACGGCCACTTCCGCAGTCGCCCGCGAAAATGGCCGTCAAATCGATCAGGCTGTGGCCTGGATCAGTCGATGGGCGTCCAACGGGTTTCCACCGCTGTCACCGCGCCGCCGCCACCGCCGCCACGCTTGGGGCCGCGAAAATCGCCGCCGCCCGGCTTGGCCGAAGCGTTCGACGCACCGCTGCGACCGCCGCCTCCGCCATTACGGCCTTGGCCTTGACCGCCGCCGCCACCCTTGCCGGCTTCGCCGCTACGGGCCGGACGATTGCGCTGGCGGCGCAGTTCGCTGGGAACGTTGTTACGGGGATCAGCGCGGCGCGGATCGACATACTTCTCCGGCGGGGCCAGCTTGTCAGCCACGGCTGCAGCGGCCGCCAGGCTCTTGTCGTTGCGACGATCAAAGGTCGGGATCGTCTGACGCGTGGCCTTCTGGATGTCGCGCAGCAGGGTGCGTTCGTCATCGGCGCAGAAGCTGATGGCGATGCCGTCCTTGCCCTTGCGGGCGGTCCGGCCGATGCGGTGGACATAGGACTCCGGCACATTGGGCAGTTCGAAGTTGAACACGTGGCTTACGTCATTCACGTCGATGCCGCGGGCGGCGATGTCAGTGGCGATCAGGGCCTTGACCTGACCGGCCTTGAAGGCGGCCAGGGCCCGCTCACGCTGGCCTTGGGTCTTGTCGCCGTGGATGGCGGCCGCTTCGATGCCGCTGGCGACCAGATACTTGGCCACCCGGTCAGCGCCACGCTTGGTGCGGGTGAAGACGATCGAGCGTTCCACGGCCTTGTCGGCCAGAAGTTCGGCCAGCAGCGGACGCTTGCGCTGGGCTTCGATGAAGATCAGCGACTGCTCGATGCGCTCGACGGTGGTGGCTTGCGGCGTGATCGAGACCTGGGCCGGGTTCTTCAGCAGCTCGCCGGCCAGCTTGCCGATTTCGCTGGGCATGGTGGCCGAGAAGAACAGGTTCTGGCGTTCCTTGGGCAGTTGGCTGGCGATCTTGCGGATCGGCACCACGAAGCCCAGGTCCAGCATCTGGTCGGCTTCGTCGAGCACGAAGATCTCGACGCCCGACAGGATGGCGCTCTTTTCGCCCAGGTGGTCCATGAGGCGGCCCGGGGTGGCCACGACCACGTCGACGCCGGCCGCCAGGGCCTTCATCTGCGGGCCATACTTCACGCCGCCGAAGATGGTGGCGACGGTCAGACCCATGTGCTTGCCGTAGTCGCGGAAGCTTTCGGCGATTTGCGTAGCGAGCTCGCGGGTCGGCGACAGCACCAGGCAGCGGAAGCCGCGACGCGGGGCGGGCTTCTTGTCTTCGGCCAGGCGATGCAGGATCGGCAGGGCGAAGGCGGCGGTCTTGCCGGTGCCGGTCTGGGCGATGCCCAGCAGGTCGCGGCCGGTCATGACCGTGGGGATGGCTTGCGCCTGGATCGGGGTGGGGGTGGTGTAGCCCTTGTCGGCCAGGGCCTTGAGAAGCGGCTTGGCCAGGCCAAGGTCAGTAAATTGAGTCAAGTTGGCTGTCTTTCAGACATTGCCGCATGACGGCGCGCGCGGTCCTCGCGCGGCTCGTCCATGGGACGGGTCGGTTGGGGAGCGCCCCGCGTGGCCCGGGCGGTCTTATGGAAAGTTTCATGGCGCTCGACAGGCTGGTCCGAAACGGACCTTCACGCGACTGGAGCGCCGATAGCGCCTATGGGCGCAGCGGGCTTATCCTCTTTCGCAGGTGCGAAGTCAAGGGGCGGGGGATTGAGGCTGTGTCCCAACCTCTTGCAACCCGCGCCGCCTCGCGCCAAACCCGCCCTCATGACCAAGCCCATCGTCCTTGTCGCCGCCGCCGCCCTGATTGATGTCGATGGCCGCGTCCTGATCTGCCAGCGACCCCAGGGCAAGGCCCTGGCGGGGCTGTGGGAGTTTCCTGGGGGCAAGGTCGAGGCCGGCGAGACGCCCGAGCAATGCCTGATCCGCGAACTGGAAGAAGAGTTGGGCATCAAGGTCGCCCAGGCCTGTCTGGCCCCGTTCGTGTTTGCGTCGCACAGTTACGAGTCTTTTCACCTCCTGATGCCACTCTACCTGCTGCGGCGCTGGGAGGGCCTGGTCACGCGCAAGGAGCACGAGGCCCTGGCATGGGTGAAACCCGACAAGCTCGCCGACTATCCGATGCCGCCGGCCGACGTGCCGCTGGTCGCCTGGCTGCGCGATCTGCTCTGAAGGCCTTTTGGCGCGATGAACGCGGCGCGACCGCCGTCGAGGTGGGCGTGCTGGTGGCGCTGATCTGCATCGCCATCATCAGCGCCGTCTCGGTGCTGAGTGGCGCGATCAGGACCAGCTTCGACAAGGCCGGCACGGCGATGACGGCGGCCGCGAGCTAGACCGGCTTTTCCCCCGCCGACTGCTCCTGCGCGCCCAGCGCATCGGCCAGCCGCATCTTGGCCGAGCCCGGCCGCAAGGGTTTCTGCTGGCTCTCATGGGGCGCCCAACCCGTTACCGCCACGATCTCGAAGGTCGCGGGAACACGGCCGTCCGCCTCGGCGAAGCGTTCGACATAGAGCTCCATCGCCCGCAGCAGCACCCGGCGGCTCAGCGGCTTGCGCGAGCGGTCCAGCAGGACGCTGGTCTCGCCCATGCGTCGCAGGTCGCGCAGAAGTTCCAGGGGGTGGCCATAGCGCACCTTGACCCTGTCCACGTCCGCCACGGGTAGCGCGAAGCCGGCGCGTTGCAGCAGGCCCGCCGCATCAATGGCGTCGGCGAAGGGCGAGACGCGGAACGAGGCTCCGCCACTGATCTCGTCCTCGGCCTGCAACAGCACCTGACGAAGTTCGGTCAGTGTGGCGCCGCCGAACATCGCGCCGATGAACAGACCGTCGGGCCGCAGCGCCCGGCGGATCTGGATCAGGGCCCCGACCAGGTCATTGGTCCAGTGCAGGGCCAGGGTCGAGACGGCCAGGTCCAGCGTGTCGTCGCCGAACGGAAGGCGCTCCTCATCGGCGGCGACGCGCGCGCCGGAGCGGCCGGCCAGCATCCGAGCTGACAGGTCTGTCTGGAACAGCACATCGATATTGGCCGCTGCATCGCTTTGCGACAGAGCCTGAGCAAACGCGCCGTTTCGCGATCCCAGATCGACGGCGACGGGAAACCGTCGCAGGATCGTCTCCAGCCGCATGACGACATCCTGCGCCGCCCGACGCTTGAGGAAGTCGGCGCTGGCATAGTCTGGAGCGGCGCGGTCCAGCCGGGTGCGGTGCAGGGCGCGGTCGAAGAGAAGGGGCGTGGTGGTCATGTGGGCGGAACATGGCGATTCCGGAGGCCAATGGAAAGCCGCGCGTGCGCTCGGACCGCGTCTGGCAGGGCTGGGGCGCGGTTTGCTGGATCTGGTTCTGCCGCCCCGCGCCTTCGATGGCGGTCCGGCGCTCAGCAGCGGCCTGTCATCCGAAGCTTGGAGCAAGGTCACCTTCCTCGACGATCCGGTCTGTGACGGCTGCGGCGCGGCCCAGCCGTTCGACACCGGCGCCGTGCAGCATTGCGCCCTGTGCCTGGCCCGTCCGCGCGCCTTTGCCCGGGTCCGCGCCGCCTGCGTCTATGACGAGCACTCGCGCGACCTGATCCTGAAGCTGAAACATGCCGACCGCACGGACCTCTCAGGCCTGTTCGCCCGTTGGCTGTCGCGCGCCGCCGTCCCCTTGCTGGACGAGGCCGACGCCATCGCGCCGGTGCCCATGCACCCGGGCCGCCTGCTGCGCCGACGCTACAACCAGGCCGCCGAGATCGCCCGGCCGCTGGCGGGGCTCAGCGGCGCCCGCTACCTGCCCGACGCCCTGGTGCGCCGGCGCGATACTGTGAGCCAGGGTGGCAAGTCGGCGGTGGGCCGCCGCCGCAACGTCGCCGCCGCGTTCGTCGTGCCCGAGACCCGCCGCCACCAGGTGATCGGTCGAAAGATCTTGCTGGTCGATGATGTCCTGACCACAGGGGCGACGGCCGAGGGTTGCGCGCGGGCCCTGATGGCCGCCGGCGCGGCCCAGGTGACACTCGCCGTCGTCGCGCGCGTTACAGAACAGCACGCGCATCCTATATGAAGGTCCAAGGAGAGATTCACACCGCCATGGCTCACGTCACCATCTACACCCGCCCGTTCTGCGGCTATTGCGCCCGCGCCCTGAAGCTGCTGGGCGAAAAGGCCGCCGACTTCACCGAGGTCGAGGCCGGCATGGACCCCAAGCTGCGTCAGGAAATGATGGAGCGCTCGGGTGGCCGCGCCACCTTCCCGCAGATTTTCGTCGGCGATCAGCACATCGGCGGCTGCGACGACATGATGGCCCTGGAGCGCGAGGGCAAGCTGGACGGTCTTCTCACCGCATGATCCAGCCTGCGTCCTTGAGGGTCGGCCTGATCCAGACCCGCACCCCGGCCACCCACGCGGCCGCCCTGGCCCATGTGGCGCCGCTGGTGCGCGAGGCCGCAGCAGGCGGGGCGCAGTTTATCCTGACGCCGGAATGCACCAATGTGGTGCAGAAGGACCGGGCCAAGCTGCTGCCGTCGCTCACGTCGCTGCAAGACGACATCGTCGTTCAGGGCCTTCGCGATCTGGCCGTGGAACTGGGCGTCTGGATCGATGTCGGCTCGGCCCTGGTTACGCGCGAGGCGGGCGGCAAGGCGGCGAACCGCCAGGCGGTAATCGACCCGACCGGTGCCATCGTCGCCACCTATGACAAGCTGCATATGTTCGACGTCGACCTCCCTACCGGAGAAACGGCGCGAGAGTCGGCGGCCTATGAGCCGGGCGAGCGGGCGGTGGTCGTCGAGACGCCCTTTGGCGTTCTGGGCCTGACCATCTGTTACGACATGCGCTTTCCAGCCCTGCACCGGGCCCTGGCCCTGAAGGGCGCGACCATACTGACGGCTCCTGCCGCCTTTACCCGGCCCACCGGTGAGGCCCACTGGGAGGCGCTGCTGCGGGCCCGGGCCATCGAGACCGGCTCGTTCGTGCTGGCCGCCGCGCAAGGCGGTTTCCACGAGGACGGGCGCGGCACCTGGGGCCGCTCCATCGCCATCGGCCCGTGGGGCGAGATCCTCGGCGTGCTTGACCATGACGAGCCCGGCGTGCTTCTGGCCGATCTTGATCTTTCCGCTGCGGCCAAGGCCCGCGCGGCTATCCCCGCCCTCAAGAACGCCCGCGCCTTCGTCGGGCCCTGATCTCAAAATCATGATCAAGTACGCGCTCCAGTGCGATGCCGCCCACACGTTTGAGGGGTGGTTCGGCTCGTCGTCCGACTATGACGACCAGAGCACGCGCGGCCTGGTCGAATGCCCGGTTTGCGGCTCAAGCGGGGTGTCGAAACAGATCATGGCTCCGGCTGTGCGCGGCACGAAGGCCCAGCCTGTCGCTCCGGCCGTCGATCCCAGCATGCGCGAAATGATGATGACGGCCCTGGGCGAGGTACGTCGACACGTCGAGGACAATTTCGACAATGTCGGCGACGCCTTCGCCAAGGAGGCCCGCGACATCCACGAGGGCAAGTCGGAAGAACGCGGCATCTACGGCCAGGCCACCCCCGCCGAAGCCAAGGCCCTGATCGAAGACGGCATTAAGGTGGCCCCGCTACCGCCCCCGGCCCCGAAGAAGACGGACATCAACTGAGGCGGTCAGGCGTCCCCGAGGATGTCGAGTCAGGCCCGCTGAGTCGCAAGTCCGAAATCCTCTTTCTATACAGAGGGATGTCGGGTTCCCGCAGAGGCGTTCATCCAGGCTGGGACAGGGTAGTGGCGGAGAGGGTGGGATTCGAACCCACGGTGCCCTTCCAGGCACGCCGCATTTCGAGTGCGGTACATTCGACCACTCTGCCACCTCTCCATGGGTGCCGTTCGGGAGCTTTTAAGAACCGCCCGAGGTCGAGGGCGCGATACCTAGCGGCGTCGTCGCGGTAACGCAAGTCCCTATTGCGCGCATTGTGTCGCGGTCGCATGCGGGGGTGAAAAACCCTCAGTGTGCGGCCGGCAGGGCAGGGCCTGGCCGATGGCCAATTGGCTAAAGCGAACCCAGATCGGTCGGCGGAAAGCGGCGGCCGTCTTCGTCTTCGGGCGGCAGCTTGCCCGAGCGGATGGCCACGCGCAGGGCCTGGGCGGCGTAGGGCGCGGGCGGCAATGCGGCGTCGGCCGCCTGGCGGGCGGCCAGGAAGGCCTCCAGGTCGAGCCCATCGCGTAGCTGGGTGTTCTCGGCGCGCTGCTGGGCCACGGTGGTGGTCTCACGGCCGGCGGCGTCGGTCCAGCCAGCCAGCAGGCGGGTGTCGTCGGGCAGGGCCAGCAGGCGCCGGGCAGCGGCATAGAGGTCAGCCGCGTCGGTGCCGAACAGGTCGCAGCGGCCGGCACCCAGATCGGGGGCCAGCACCGCGTCGCCGGTGAACAGGACCGCGCCGATCTGATAGGCCATGGCACCGGGCAGACGGCCGCTGACGGCGTGGGCGGTGATCTCCAGCCCGCCCATCGGCATCACTTCTCCGTCCTGGGCCAGCTTGTCGAAGTCCCAGCCGTCCAGGTCAACGCCGTGTTCGCCCAGGGCCGGCGCAAGACGCTTGAGGCTGTTCAGAACCTCGGCGCCGATACAGACCGAGGCGCCGGTCTCGTATTTCAGGTGGCCCGCCGCTGACATGTGAGCGGTGTGCAGGCCGGTCTCGAGAATCCAGGTCGGACCCATGTCTCGGGCGCGGATCTCGGCGATGATCGCATCCACGAAGGAGGTGTCGATCGCCTGGGTATCAGGATCGAAGTCCAGCACTGGATCAACGATCGCGCAAAGCAGCGTGGCCGGATCTATGACGAGATAGGTCACCGTGCCCGTGGCGGGATGGCGGTGAGCGATGATTTCCGGCTGCATGCGAACGCCTGATAGGTCCCGATCCGCCTAACTTGACCTAAAGCTCTTAAGCATCAGCGAACGCGGTTGGCCCTGCGGGGTGATCAGCGAGTGCCGCCCGGAGCGCAGGGGTTGCGGTCGCCGCGCATCTCTGTGGCCCACAGCGGCTCGACATAGCGGCCGTCGGTGCGGAAGGCCGGGGCGCAGCCCTCGGGTGGGCCCTTGCTCTCGCCGCCGACCGCCAGAGAGACGGCGAGCGACTGCTGCTTGCCGCCCCGACTCCAGCGGCCGGGATGGCCGTAGTTGACGGAGTCACCGCTCCAGCCCCTACCTTCGGCATAACGACCTCCGGCATAGCCGCCGCCATAGCCATAGTCGTCATAGGGCTGGAAGACGGCGGTCTTGCCAAAGTCGGTTTGAGAGACGGCGATGCCCAGGGTCGAGGTTTCGCCGATCGGGATCAGGGTCGAGACATAGGCGCTGCGATAGCCGCCGGTGCCGATGGTCACTCCAGCCGAGCCGTGCATCCTGCGAGGCTCATCGGCATCGCGCCCCGTCACGCCAGGCGCATTGTCATCAAGGCGAACGGGCGGTGAGGCGGCCAGCCAGGCGGCGATCTGTTCCTCGGTGGTCAGGGCGCGTGGCGCGGGCGTCGCGGCCGCCTTGGCCGCCTGGAGCTTTGCGGCCTGTTCGGCTTCTGTCAGGTCGATCTTGCGGGCGGCGGTCGAAACGGCTTCGTCGGCGTCGGCGACCGTTTGGGCCAAGGCTGTGCCGCCCAGCGCCATGACGACCAGGATGGGGGCGGCCAGAACGGCGAGGATCGGTCGCGTCGGGGTCATCTGAGTTTCCGCAAGCAGGGCATGGTCATGGGTCTAGGCCCTGTTGTCAGCCCAATTAGGGCGCGTTTGTTGCCAAGCTGCAAGCTGCGCCGGCTCAAAGGGCCAGAAGGCCGGCCTGCAGCGCCGCCATATCGGCGGGAAGGGCGGTTTCGAAGCGCAGGGTCTCGCCGGTGATCGGGTGCACAAATCCCAGCACGGCGGCATGCAGGGCCTGGCGCTGAAAACCGATCTCTTCGATCACGGCCTTCACGCCCGCCGCTGGTGGGCCGCCGCCATAGACCGGGTCGCCAAGGCAGGGTGCGACCTTGCTGGCCAGGTGGACGCGGATCTGGTGGGTGCGGCCGGTCTCCAGCCGGCAGGCCACGCGGGCCGCCACCGGCTTGTCGGCCGGGCCAAAGGCTTCCTCGACGCGATAGTGGGTGATGGCCTCGCGGCCGCCGCTCTTGAGGATCGCCATCTTCTTGCGGTCGTGCGGCGAGCGACCCAGCTGGGTCTGGATCGTGCCGTGGGCCGGATAGGGCGCGCCGCGGGTCAGGGCGATGTAGAGGCGGTCGATGTCGTGGGTGGCAAACAGCGCCGACAGGCCCTGATGGGCGGCGTCGGTCTTGGCCGCGACCATGACGCCGGAGGTTTCCTTGTCCAGCCGGTGGACGATGCCGGGCCGCGCGACCCCGCCGACGCCCGACAGGCTGCCCCGGCAGTGGTGCAGCAGGGCATGGACCAGGGTGCCGGTATAGTTGCCGGGGGCCGGGTGGGCGGCCATGCCGGCGGGCTTGTCGACCACGATCAGGTAGGCGTCCTCGTAGAGGACGGTCAGGGGGATGTCCTCGGGCGAGGGTTCGGCGGCGATCGGGGCCGGGATCTGGAGTTGGTAGAGGCCCGGGCGGGCCTTTTGCGAGCCATCGGTTACCGCCCGGCCCTCCAGGCTGAGTCGGCCGTCGGCGATCAAGGCCTGCAGGCGCGCGCGCGAAAGGCTCTCGAACCGCGTCGCCAGGATCTTGTCCAGGCGTTCCCCAGCGTCATCCTCGGTCAGCGCAACCTCAAGCCTGGCCTCGGTTTGTGGCGCCTGCGCATCGGTCTCGATGTCGTCTGTATCGTCGTCCAGCGGGCTCAAGGGTGTTTCATCGCTCCGTCGCAATCTCGTCGCGCGTCCGACACGAGCGGCGCCTATCCGCCGGGACCTTGAGTTCCAGCTTACCGTCGAAGGGGATAATCGATGCGCGCGATCCACACCACCTTGCTGATGTCCGCCACCAGTGTTCTGGCGCTCAGCGTCGCTTCCATGGCCGTCGCCGCCGACGTCGATGCGCCGGCTGATGCCGCTCAGGTCGAGCAGGTCGTCGTCACCGCCCAGAAGCGCGAACAGAAGGCGATGGACGTGCCGGTCTCGCTGACCGCCTATTCGGGCTCGACGCTCGAGATGCTGGGCGTTCAGGAATTCGAGGAGCTGTCGCTGTTCGTTCCGGGCTTCGAGGTTCAGAACCAGTCGCCCAACAATCCGGGCTTCGTGATGCGCGGCATCACCTCGGACTCCGGCGAGGCCACCAACGAGCCGCGCGTTTCGGTCTATCAGGACGGCGTTTCGATCTCGAAGTCGCGCGGCTCCTATGTCGAGCTGTTCGACCTTGAGCGTGTCGAAGTGGCCAAGGGCCCGCAATCGACCCTCTATGGTCGCGGCGCGCTGATCGGCGCGGTCAACATCATCCAGGCCAAGGCCCGTCCGGGCTACGCCGCCTCGGCGCGTTTCGAGGGCGGCAACTTCGGCTACATGATGGCCGAGGGCATGTTCAACGCCCCGGTCACCGACACCCTGTCGATCCGCGTCGCCGGCCGCATCAAGCACCGCGACGGCTATGTGAAGAACCTGCTGGTGGGCGAGGACTTCAACTCGACCCAGACCACGGCGGTGCGCGTCGCGCTGAACTGGCGCCCGACCGAGCGCTTCGACGCCGACCTGCTGGTCAACTACCAGTCCGACAGCCCGTCGGGCACCTCGTTCAAGTCGCTGACCTACCTGCCGACCGACCCGACCACGGGCGCGGTGCTGGGTGATCTGGGCCGCAATTCGGGCGCCGCCCTGGCGACCGTGGCCGGCTTCGAGAACGACCAGAAGCTGGGTCTCGAGCGCGACGTGTTCAGCGTCACCGGCCTGGCCAATTACAAGATCAACGACGCGTTCTCGCTGGCCTCGACGACCGCCTTCCGCCGCTTCGCGGGCGAAGAGATCTTCGACGCCGACGGCTTCTCGCTGCCGCTGTTCACCTTCGCTGAAGACGCCCAGGGCAAGTCGGCCAGCCAGGACCTGCGCCTGAACTATGACGCCGGCGGTTCGGTCACCGCGTTTGGTGGCCTGAGCTACTTCTGGGAAGACGGCAGCCAGCGCGTGCCGCTGCTGTTCAACGAAAAGGTGTTCGCCGCCCGGGCCGGCGCGATCCCGGGTTTCGTGCGACCCAACGTCGCCGGCATGTCCGTGATCAACGCGATCCCGAACTTTGCGGCGCTCAAGAGCCAGCACCTGGAAACCTTCACCAACTACGGCAAGACCAAGTCGTATGACGCCTATGGTGATGTGACCTGGAAGGCGACCGAGAAGCTCGAGCTGGCGGCCGGCCTGCGCTACACCTATGACGACAAGGAAAGCGGCTACGGCGTGGTGCTGGGCAATGGCGGCTCGGTGCTGGGCGGTAGCACGCCGACCACGCCGCGCGGCCTGTTCGTGCAGCCCACCACCAATGGTCAGGCCCAGTACAAGAGCTTCACCGACAACGGCATCACCTACCGGGTCGTCGGTCGCTACGCCGTTACCCCTGACGCCAACCTCTATGCTTCGGTCGCCACCGGCCGTCGCCCCAAGGTCGTTCAGGGCGGCAACACCGTTCCCGGCGCTGCGGCGCGGTTCACCGAGATCCCGGCCGAAGAAGTCATCTCTTACGAGATCGGCTCCAAGGTCGCCCTCATGGATCGTCGTTTGACCCTGGAGGGCGCGGTCTATCGCTATGACTACGAGAACTTCCAGACCTCGATCCGTCTGCCGTCCGGCCAGGTCGTTTCGACCAATGCGGGCGAGGCTTCGGCCACCGGCTTTGAAGGTCAGACGACCTTCCAGATCACGGGCAATGCCACGGTGTTCGGCACCTATGCCCACAGCAAGGCCCGCTTCGGCAACGGTCTGTTCAAGGACAACCGCTTCCGCCTGTCGCCCGACGACAGCTTCTCGCTGGGTGCCAATGTGGCGTTCGACGCGCCGATCGGCCGTTTCACGATCACCCCGACCTATACGTGGCAGTCGGAGGTGTTTTTCGACAATGCCAACGACCGGGCCGCGCTGCAGACCACGGGCGACGTGATCCAGGACGAAAAGCAGAAGGCCTATGGCCTGATGAACCTGCGCATCGGCTATCAGCCCAGCAAGGACAGCGCCATCAAGATCGAGGCGTTCGCCACCAACCTGCTGGAACAGGACTACATCAAGGATGCGGGCAATACGGGTGACGCCTTCGGCATCCCCACCTTCATCGCCGGCGAGCCGCGCTTTGTCGGCGTGGCGCTGTCGATCAAGCGCTGATGGACTTTAGAGCGGGTGATCTGATGGAATCAGATCACCCGCTCTAGTTTCTTGTTTTCACGCGCGTTTCGTTCCGAAAACCGGTTCCCACTTTTCGGAACGCGCTTTAGAGGCCTTGCCGGTCCTGGACCGGTGAGGCCTCGCCCTGCACTATGGGCGTCCTGGTGGCCTCGCTCAGAGGCTCCGGGGCACCCGATAGCGTCAGGTCGAATACCGAGCCACCAGGGCCGGTTTCCACCAGGACGAGATCGCCTCCGTGGCCCTGGGCCAGTTCGCGGGCGATGGCCAGGCCAAGGCCGGTGCCGCCGCGCCGGACCGAGCCCATGAACGGCTGAAACAGGTTGGCCTGGGCCCGGGCCGGAACGCCGGGGCCGTCATCCGACAGGCGCAGGATGCTGTTGCCCTCAACCCGCCGCAGTTCCACGAAGATGCGGCCTTTGCCGCCGCGATCCGTCGCGCCCTGGACGGCCTCGCGGGCGTTGCGGAGCAGGTTGGTCAGGATGCGATGCAGCTGGTCGGGGTCGGCCAGCACCTGTTCGCGGGCGTCGATCACCGTTTCCAGGGCCACGCCGCCGGGCGTCAGGCCCGAATCCTCGGCCGCCATGTCGAGGGCGGCGCGCAGCGGCGTGGCGCGGGCCACCGGGGCGGGCTCCCTGGACTTGCCATAGGCCATCACGTCGCTGGCCAGGGTGATGGCGCGGTCCAGCGCCCGCTCCAGGCGCGGCAGGGCCTGGGCCACCTTGGGATCGCCCAAGGCGGCCAGTCGGTCCGAGGCCATCTGGGCGCTGGTCAGCATGTTGCGCAGGTCGTGATTGATCTTGGCCACGGCTTCGCCCAGGGCCGCCAGGCGCGCCTTGGACGCCAGCGCTGTCAGCAGGTCGGTCTGCATCCGGTCCAGTTCCAGCTCGGCCCGGCCGATCTCGTCGCGACGGGTCGAGACCACAATGCGGGCGGCCGGATCATCGGGATCGGCGCGGAACTGCTCCATGGCACGGGTGATGCGCTGCATGGGGCGGACCAGGAACGTGTTCAGGAACAGATAGACAAAAAAGCCGGCCAGGCCCGCCACGAAGATCGTCACCCCCGCCAGCCGCCAGAAATAGCCGACCAGCTCCGCCTTCAGCGGGGCATCGGGCAACACCACCTCAACGAACTCGGCCTTGCGGAAGCGCGGTTCGGCCATCACGCGGACCATGCTGCCGGGCGGGCTGGTCAGGGTGAAAAAGGGCGCGGCCAGCCACGAGCCGGGATTTTGCCGACGCAGGTCCACCAGATAGGGCGTCTGCATCGGGACCTTGGGTGGCAGGACCAGACGCCGGGCGCCATCGACCTGAACGGCCACGGTCACGGCTCCGGCTTGATCGAACAGCTGGCCGGCGACGGGATCGCTGACCCGCAGTTCAGGATCGCTTTCGGCGATGGTCGAGGCCAGTTCCCCGGCCCGGACCCGGTCCAGCAGCCATTGCTCTTCATAGGCGGCCAGGGTCGGTGGCAGGATCATCAGGCCGGCCAGGGTGACGACGGAGGCGGTGAACAGCAGCAGGCGCGCCGACAGGCCGCGTGGCCACGGGAAGCGCCGTCCTGGCGGCGCGCTCTGGATTTCCTGCGGCGAGACCGGCTCGGTCATGACCTTGAGTTACTTCACGTCGGGGGCTTGGGCAACGCGCCCGCGCCGCCAATGGCGCCACAGCGGCGGCAGAAAGGCCAGTGCCCCCATACCGATGATGGGCAGATAGACCCTCGGCGACATCAGGGTACCTACCGAAACTGGCCCGCCCAGGGCGAAAACGTGGCCCAGACCGGCCCCGATCCCGGCATAGACGAACGAGCTGGGCATCATGCCCAGCAACGAAGCGGCCAGAAAGGTACGGAACGGTGTCGCCACCAGCCCGGCCGCCACATTGACCAGCAGCAGCGGGAAGGCGGGGATCAGCCGCAGGGTCAGGAGGTAGGAAAAGGCGTTGTCACGAAAGCCGTCCTCGACCCGCAAGAGCAGCGGGTTCTTCCAGCGCCGCAGGAAATCGCCAAAGGCGGTGCGACAGACCATGTAGACCACCGTCGAGCCGCCTGTGGCCCCGGTGACGGCCGCCGCTCCGCCCAGGAACGGGCCAAACAGATAGCCGCCCGACAGCGACAGGATCAGCGCGCCGGGCAGTGAGATCGAGACCGTCGCCACATAGACGGCCACATAGACCCCCAGGCTCAGCAGGGGCCTTTGCTGAGCGAAGGCGCGAAGGCCCTCGCCCCGGGTCCGAAGCTCTTCCAGAGAAATGTGCTCTGCCACGCCACTGGCCAGGGCCCAGACAAACAGGCCCAGCAGGGCGACGAGAGGGCCAAAGCGCCGCAGCAGCCTCAGGGCGCGCGGACGGGTCATGCGGCGCCGACCGCGTCCTCGACGCAGGCAAAGCCATCGGCGCGCAGGCGGGCGGCCAGGTCGCGCTTGATACGAACCACCAGGCCCGGGCCACCATAGACCAGGGCCGAATACAGCTGCACCGCCCGGGCCCCGGCGCGAATCTTGGCATAGGCCCCAGCCCCGTCGGCGACGCCGCCAGCGCCGATCAGGGCGGTGCGCCCGGTCGCGGCGGCGTGGAAGCGACGCAGCATGGCGGTCGAGGGTTCCAGCAGCGGCGCGCCCGACAGGCCGCCGGTCTCGGCCGCCTGGGCCGATTTCAGGGTGTCGGGGCGGGCGATGGTGGTGTTGCTGACGATGATCCCGTCCAGCCCGTTGGCGACCACGGTCTCGACAATGGCCTCAACCTCGCCGTCTTCCAGGTCGGGCGCGACCTTCAGGAAGATCGGATAGTCACTGGTCGTGCTGGTCTTCAGCATGGCCCGCGTCTCGGCCAGACGACCCAGAAGCTCCTCCAGCGCCGCCCGGGTCTGCAGGGCGCGCAGGCCGGGCGTATTTGGCGATGAGATGTTGGCGGTGAAATAGTCCGACAGTCCCCACAGGCGGGTCAGGCCGGTCACATAGTCGGCGATGCGGTCGCTGGCGTCCTTGTTGGCCCCGATATTGGCCCCGACAATCCCGGCGCTGCCGTTCCTGCCCGCCAGGCCGGCGGCGAAGGCGTCCAGGCCCTTGTTGTTGAAGCCCATGCGGTTGATCACCGCCTGGTCGTCGGTCAGGCGAAACAGGCGCGGGCGCGGATTGCCGGCCTGGGGCAGGGGGGTGACGGTGCCGCACTCGACGAAGCCGAAGCCGGCCGCCAGCATGGCGTCGGGAACCTCGGCGTCCTTGTCGAAGCCGGCGGCCAGGCCGACGCAGCTGGGCAGGGTCAGGCCCGCCAGGCTGATCGACAGCACCGGGTCGGACGGGCCGCTGTCGCGCGGACCCAGGCCCATCTTCAGCCCCTTGATCGCCATGCCGTGGGCGTCTTCGGGATCCAGCACGTGCAGGGCGCGGGCGGCGATGTCGTGCAGACTCATGCGGATAGAAGGCCCAGTTGCGGCACGCCGTCAGCGTCCAGATCGACGGCCTTGCGGCTGACGACCTCTGACACCAGAAGCGGCCTGTAGAGGTGCGGGAACAGCGCCCCGTCGCGCGAGACTTCCCACTTCAGCGCCTCGCCAAGATCGTCGGCCTCGACACCCAGCAACAGCAGGTCGGCCTGGCCGACGAACCACTTGGCCGCTGTCGCCTGGGCCTGGTCGGCGCCGGAAAAGTGGATGAAGCCATCAGCCAGATCGACGGCCGAGCCGTCAAAGCGTCTGGCAGCTTCGGCAGCCTGCCACTCTGCGCGGGATAGTATCTTGTAAATCAGGGTCATTCCGCGCCCGTTCCGCCGTGCTCGGCCGCATACAGCAGATGCTCCAGCACGGGCGGCCCGCCCGATCCGAAAGCGAAGACGGCGGTGGTCGCGGTGGGGAAGCGGCTGCGCAGCACGTTCATTTTCGCCGGCGGCGTTCCGCCCTGCACCGCCAGCCGCAGGGCCAGTTCGTGCAGGCCCGGATTGTGGCCGATCACCATGACTACGCCAGAGCCCTCGGCCTCGTCCTCCAGGGCCGTGACCACATCCTCGGGTTCGGCGTGATAGAGATCGCGGCGCACATCGACCCTGGCATCGGGAAAGGCGACCGAAATCGCCGCCCAGGTTTCGCGGGTGCGGCGGGCCGAAGAGACCAGCACAAGATCGGGCCGGGCGCCCAGACCGGCGGCCAACTGGCCCATCAGAGACGCGTCTTCGCGCCCGCGCAGCGTCAAGCCGCGTTCGAAGTCGCCGCCCGTCGCGGCGTGTCGCTCGGCCTGGCCGTGGCGCATGAGGATCAGACGGTCCATGCGCTCTCCATAGCCTCCACACGGTCGCACCGGAAGCGCGCGGTTGACACCTTCTTCGTCAAGCGGTCCAAGGCGGTCATGGCTGACGTCGATCTGGCCTCATGCGCGCTTTCTGACGGCGGAACCTGGCGGTTTCCGGCGAGCGAACCCCTGCGCCTCGATTCGGGCGGTGTCATTGAGGGGCTGGAGGTCGCCTACCAGGCCTATGGCCAACTGAACGCCGACAAATCCAACGCCGTCCTGATCTGCCATGCCCTTACCGGCGACCAGCACGTGGCTTCGCCACACCCAACGACAGGCAAACCCGGCTGGTGGCTGCGTCTGGTGGGGCCAGGCAAGCCGCTGGACCCGGCCCGGCATTTCATTATCTGCAGCAATGTGGTCGGCGGCTGCATGGGCTCGACCGGCCCGGCCTCGATCAATCCGGCGACGGGCAAGCCCTGGGGATTGTCATTCCCGGTGATCACCATCGCTGACATGGTTCGCGCCCAGGCGATGCTGGTGAAGGCCCTCGGGGTTGAGACGCTGTTCGCCGTGGTCGGCGGGTCGATGGGCGGCATGCAGGTGCAGCAGTGGGCGGTGGACTATCCTGATCGGCTGGCCAGCGCGGTGATCATTGCCTCGGCCTCGCGGCACTCTGCCCAGAACATCGCCTTCCACGAGGTGGGCCGTCAGGCGATCATGGCCGATCCCGACTGGCGCGGCGGTGCCTATGCCGATCATGGCACGCGGCCCGAAAAGGGCCTGGCCGTGGCGCGGATGGCCGCCCACATCACCTATCTGTCCGAACCGGCCCTGCAGCGGAAGTTTGGCCGCGAACTGCAACGCGATGGCCTGTCCTGGGGCTTTGACGCCGACTTCCAGGTGGAAAGCTATCTGCGCCACCAGGGGGCCAGCTTTGTCGACCGGTTCGACGCCAACAGCTATCTCTACATCACCCGGGCCATGGACTATTTCGACATCGCCGCCAGCCATGGCGGGGTGCTGGCCAATGCCTTCACCAAGGCGCGGCACATGCGCTTCTGCGTTCTCAGCTTTAGCAGCGACTGGCTTTATCCCACCGCCGAGAACCGCCACATCGTACGGGCCCTGACGGCCGCCGGCTGTCGCGTGGCCTTCGTCGAGATCGAGAGCGACAAGGGCCATGACGCCTTTTTGCTGGACGAGCCGGTGATGGACTCGGCCTTGACGGGGTTCCTGGGCTCGGTCGAGCGGGATCGGGGGCTGGCGTGATCATGACAACCCGCGAGGACTTCCGCGAAATCCTGCGCCTGGTCCGTCCCGGCTCGCGCGTTCTGGACGTAGGCTGCGGCGAGGGCGCTCTGCTGGACCTGCTGGGCCACGAAAAGCAGGTCGACGGCCGGGGCCTTGAGATCAGCGCCAGCGGCGTGGCCGCCTGTATGGCGCGGGGCCTGTCGGTGGTGCAGGGCGACGCCGACCAGGACCTGGACCACTTTCCCGACAAGACCTTCGACTACGCCATCCTGTCCCAGACCCTGCAGGCCACCCGCCAGCCGCGCCATGTGCTGGACGAACTGCTGCGGATTGCCGACCGGGCCATCGTCTCGTTCCCCAATTTCGGCCATTGGCGGGTGCGCTGGTCTTTGCTGAGCCGGGGGCGCATGCCCGAGACCAAGGCCCTGCCCATGCCCTGGTGGTCGACGCCCAACATCCATCTTTGCACCTTGGTCGACTTCCTGGCCCTTGCCGACGACCTGGGCGTGCGGATCGACGCCTGCGCCGCCTTCGCCGGTCAGGGACCGGCCCGTTCGATCGATCCGGCCAGTCCGCTCGAGAACTGGCGGGCGGAAAGCTGCCTGTTCATGCTCAGCCGCACTTCGCCCGAACCGGCGGGTCGGGCCGCCAGGGAACCTCCGCCGGTTTCAGGCGATCTGTTTGACGGATGACGCTTCGCCTGATGACCTACAACGTCCACCGCTGCGTGGGCACGGATCGCCGCCTCGACATCGAGCGCGTCGCCGAGGTCATAGCCGCCGAAAGTCCTGACGTTGTAGCCTTGCAGGAGCTGGATGTCGGCCGGGTGCGAACCCGGCGCGAGGACCAGGCCCACCGGCTGGCCGAACTGCTGAAGATGAGCTTCCACTTCCACCCGGCCATGACCGTGGAAGAAGAGCTCTATGGCGATGCCATTCTGACCGCGCTGCCCGAGCGGCGGATCAAGGCTGAGGGCCTGCCGCTGTATCGCCGCATCCCGGGGCTGGAGCCGCGCGGCGCCCTGTGGATCGAGGTGATGGTCGGCGACACGCCGGTGCAGATCATCAATACCCACCTTGGCCTGGTGCCGCAGGAGCAGAAGCGGCAGGCGGCAGCCCTGCTGGGCGAGCGCTGGATGGCCTCGGACCAGTGGACCGCGCCCGGCATACTGCTGGGCGACTTCAACGCTACCCCCTATTCGGCCACCTACCGGATGCTGCGGGCCGCCCTGCGCGACGCCCAGATCCAGGGCGGCGGGCCGCTTCGGGCGGCCACGGCGACCTTTCCCTCGAGCTTTCCCTTCATGCGTATCGACCATGTCTTCCTGACCAAGGGCCTGGAGACGGTCGCTGTGCGCTCGCCTTATGACAGTCGGGCACGTGTCGCTTCAGATCACCTGCCGCTGGTGGTCGACCTGGCGCTCAGGGCTGAAGGTGATCCGGCAGGGCCGGGGGCGGCTTTGTCAGGCGCAGCAGATCCTGCCTGAGTCGGGCGCGGCGGCCCCAGGGGCGCCAGGCGTCGTCCGGTGAGAGGGCGTCGCCCAGGTTCCAGTCGGCGATGAACTGTTGAACGCCGGTCAGACGGCGCGTGTGCACGGGTTGGAGGCGGCGCGGCAGCCCGTCCTTGCGGTCCAGCGCGTCTATCGCCGCAGCCAGCCCGCCCTCCTGTTCCATCGCGATCAGGACATCCAGCGACTCGCGGGCCAGGAAATGGCCGATCAGCCGGGCGAGGAAGGCGCGGATCACCTCACGGCTTAACTCGTCCCTGCCCTCGAAGGCCAGGTCGCATTCGGTGTCCAGGCCGATGGAGCGGTTGTTGAGGTTGGCCGAGCCGACCCGCAGCATGGTGTCGTCCATGATCGCCACCTTGGAGTGGACGATGATCGGCCCGCCCCTGGGCGTATGGGCGCTGAAGGCCGAGAATCGCCCGTGGACGTCGATCTCGCGCAGACGGTTGATCGCCGAGGTGCGGGCGCTGTCCATGGTGATCTGGTCGAAATAGCTGGGGCTGCGGGCGGGTCCGACCGTCACCACCTCGGGCCCGTCCGGCTCGGCCAGGCGCTCGGCCAGGGCTTCGACGATGATCGGCGACGTCAGGTACTGGTTCTCCAGATAGATCAGCCGCCTGGCCATCCGTATGCCGGCCAGGTGCAGCATCAGGCTTTCGACGATCTCGGGACGGCCCTTCCACGCGGCCTGGGTGCGGGCAATGGCCACCTCGACGCGCCGCAGGTCAGGCAGCAGGTCCTCTGGCCAGGGGTCGTCGTCGGGGCGTTCCGGCATTGTCAGGGCCTCGCCGGTGGCATTGCGCCAGCGGTCGATGAACATCTCGCCCAGGGCCCGGGCGGCGCGACCATCGACCAGCATGGCCACCTCGTGTCGGGGCGGATAGCGGCGGCCGGTGGGCAGGCGGCGGCGGGGATCGTTGTCGAGATGCTCGCAGGTGTCCCAGCGGTCCACCCCGATATCGCCGCCGCTGAGCAGGGCGGCCACGCCGTCGATCACCACCACCTTCTGGTGATGGCAGGCCGAGGCCGGCAGTGTGTTGTCCATCCGGTACTTGACCCGCGAGCCGGCGAAGAAGGCCGCGCCCCGCTGGGGGCCAAACATCTGGGCCGCCGCGATGGGGAAAGGCATGTCCCAGGTCAGGATGCGCACGTCCAGGGCCGGGTTCAGGGCCGCCTGGCGACGCAGGATCAGGCCGATGCGGTCGGCGTGCTCGGGATCGCGGCTCTTGCGCACGCGGTCGGGGTCCAGCCGGGTCAGGGGATCGAACACCCAGGCCAGGATCCAGATCGAGCGCTTGGCCGCCAGCAGTAGCGGCTTCAGCGCATCGAAGGTCTCGTCGTTGTCGATGAACAGGGCCAGCCTGTCGGCGGTTTCGACCCGCCAGCAGTTCTGATCCGGCCGAAACTCGGAAGGACGCTCGCCCATGACGCTCCTATCGCGGTGAACTGCGACAACGCGCGAAGCCTTGCCATGGCTCCGCGACGTTTCGAGGGCGTACCGGTGTGTCGGGTTCGACGGGCGATCAGCCCGCGATGGCGGCGGCGTCGCGCTCGCCGGTGCGGATACGCAGGGCCTGTTCCAGGTCCATGACGAACACCTTGCCGTCGCCGATCTTGCCGGTGTTGGCGGTGCGCTGCAGGGCCTCGACCACCGATTCGACCACGTCGGCCGGCACGGCGATTTCCAGCTTCACCTTGGGCAGCAGCTTCACTTCGTATTCGGCCCCGCGATAGACCTCGGTCTTGCCCTTTTGCCGGCCATAGCCGCGTACCTCTGTGACGGTCAGGCCGGAGGCTCCGGCCTCCGTGACCGCTTCGAGAACCGCGTCCAGCCGGCTGGGCTTGATGATGGCGACGATCATTTTCATGGCGCGGCTCCCGCAGCGAAACAGAGTTTACGAACCCAAGCTAGGCTTTGAACGCGAAGGCTCCAAGTGCGATCCGCGCGGATTGGTCGAAGGCGCCTTTCCGACAGGCGCCGTCCGGGCGGCGGCGGACCCCGCTGGCGTCGGAGCCAGGACGCCCGGGGCGAACACCCGGGCGCGGGCCCGATGGCCGCGCGGCTTGACCGCGAAGGTCTGCTTGATGGCTTCCATCAGGATCAGCCCGGCGAAGCGCGGCCACAGACGCGCGCCGACCTGTTCGAATCCTTCGGCCCAGCCGGCGGCCATGGCCATGGGCGGGGCGTAGAGGGCGCGGGTCCAGCCGGCGGGTTCCAGGTCAGCATCGCGGATCAGCCGCTCCAGCTGGCTGCGGCTGAAGGGGCGGCCGTGGCCAAAGGGGGTGCTCTCTGCGCCCGCCCAGACCCCGTCGCGCGAGGCCACGGCCACGATCAGCCGGCCGGTGGGAGCCATGACGCGCCCGATCTCGGCCAGGACGGCGGCGGGATCGTCAGCCTCTTCCAGGGCGTGGACGGCCAGAACCCGGTCGAACATGGCGTTGGGCAGGGGCAGGGCGGTCTCTTCGACCAGGCAGGTCTGATTGCGCCCGCCATAGGGCCAGATCTCAACCCCCTGGGTGGCGGGCATGGCGGCCACCACCCGCCGGGCCTTGGGACGGGCCGAGTCGAGGAAGGGTGTGGCATAGCCCAGACCCAGCACGTCCAGGCCGCGCGTATCGCCCCACGCCTCGTCGATCTTGCGGGCCAGCATCAGCCGCGCCGCGCGCCCCAGGGGGGTGGCGTAGAAGGCTCTGAGATCGAGCACGTCGCGACGCATTGAGTCTCCAGGGCGGCCAGTTCATTTATGTAGGCGTTGGCGTGGCCCGCGTCACCGCCCTCCGCAACAGCAAGGCCGTCCATGTCGCTGACCGTTCACCAGTTCCCCTGCCTGTCCGATAACTATGGCTTTCTCGTGCGCGATGACGCCACGGGCAAGACCGCGACCATCGACACGCCCGACGCCGACGCCATCCTGGCGGAACTGGACAAGCTGGGCTGGACGCTGGACCTGATCCTCAACACCCACTGGCACCCTGATCACGCCGGCGGCAACGCGGCGATCAAGGCTGCCACCGGCGCCGCCATCGTGGGCCCGCAGGAGGTGACCCGCATCGCGCCGCTGGACCGAGCGGTGGTCGAGGGCGACGTGGTGGAACTGGGCGAAACCCGCCTTGGCGTCATCGACACCGGCGGGCACACCCTGGGCCATATCGCTTTCTACGACGCCGCCGACGCCGTCGCCTTCGTCGGCGACACCCTGTTTGCCCTGGGCTGCGGCCGGCTGTTCGAGGGCACAGCCGAGCAGATGTGGACCTCCCTGGCCAAGTTGACCGCCCTGCCGGACGCCACCACTGTCTATTGCGCCCATGAATACACCGCCTCCAACGCCCGCTTTGCCCTGTCGGTGGATGAGGACCCCGCCGTGAAGGCCCGCGCCGACCAGGTGTTCGCGGCCCGTGAGCGGGGCGAGCCGACGGTGCCGACGTCCATCGGGCTGGAAAAGACGACCAATCCTTTCCTGCGCGCGCCGCTGCTGCGCCCCGGCCTGGAGCCGGCCGAGGCCTTCGCGCAGATCCGCGCCGCCAAGGACGGGTTCAAGGGATGAGCGGCACCGGCACACCCCTCGGCATTTCCGGCGACCTGGGCGCCCGCGAGATCATCCGCATGCTCGATCTGCAGCCCCATCCCGAGGGCGGCTGGTATCGACGGACCTTCGAGGACGCGGCCGGTGTCGACGGCCGCCCGGCCTCGACGGCGATCTACTATTTGCTCGAAGCCGAGCAGATGTCGGCCTGGCACCGGGTGGATGCGGTCGAGATCTGGCACTATCACGCCGGTGCGCCGATCTCCCTGACGCTGTCGCCGCCCGACGGCAGGGGCGCGACCGCCCATGTGCTGGGTCCCGACCTGCGGGCCGGCTGCCGGCCCCAGGTGGTGGTGCCGACCCTGTGGTGGCAGACTGCCGTCAGCCTGGGCGCCTGGACCCTGGTCGGCTGCACCGTCGCCCCGGGCTTTCGGTTCGAGGGCTTCGAGCTGGCCCCGCCCGATTGGCACCCCAGCCTGACCTGATCTGCCGCAATAAACCGAAACGATTTGGCGCGCGCGTCATGCAATCCTTTTCACATTCGCCGGGTGGAACTATGTTCGGCGAAGGGGGCTCAGGATTCTCGATGTCGGACGACTACCAGGACGCGCGTGCCGCTGCACGCAGCGCCACGGACTACATTCTGCGATGGGTTGAGATCGCCAACGATGTTCATGGCGTGGACATCATTTACTCGCTGGTGTTCACCACGCTTTGGGCGGGCAATGTCTCGCACCTGCGCGGCAAGATCTATGCCGGTGTGGATGACGTCCCGCCCGACGACGAGCGGCGTCCGATCACCATCCGTCAGGTCGCCGATTCGCTGGGCCTGCCCTACGAAACCGTGCGCCGCCGGGTGGTCGAGATGCTTGAGCGCGGCATGGCCCGCAAGGTGGGGCGCGAGGGCTTCATTGTTCCGGCCGAAGCGCTGGCGCGGCCCGACGTGGTCAACAGCCTCAAACGCTCGCACGCCAGCCTGTTGCGGTTCCTCAAGGAACTGAAGAGCCTGGGTATCGAGGCGACCTGACAAGCTGCCGCTGCGCCACTTCGCGCCGGTCTCCGGGCAGCGGGGAAGATCGGCGTTGGAGAAGGTTCCGGGAAGGAACATCACGCTCCTAGAGCCCTTTCCGACCTGATGGCTTCATCAGGGTCGGGCGAAAAGGGCTCTAAATCAAAAGTTTAGAGCATTTTTCGATCCGATAACCGTTTCACACTTATCGGAAAATGCTCTAGCGATTGACGATCTTGACGATCCGCTTTGACGAAGGCCGCCCCGCGACGCCCTGACCGGGAGTGTAGGTGATGATCAGCGTCCCGTTGCGCAGGGTGGCGCCGGGGCTTTCGCCTTCGGCGAGAACGACCCGCATGATCCGGGCCAGAGTCGCGCGGTCCCCCTTGCGGGCGATGCGCTCGAACGCTTCGGCGGTGATGGTCGCAGCCTCGGCGATCAGAACCGAGGTTTCAGGTCGGGCTTCTTGCGACTCAAACGGCACCTGGCGCTGAGCCGCGCGACTGGCGCGCAGGCTGGCCTGGCCCATGCGCTGATAGAGGGCGATGGGCGAGAGCACCGATGGCGGCTGGATTGAGCTGGCCCTGCCGGCAAGGGACGCAGCGTCGCCCATCGGGTTGTCTTCGGTGAAGAGGGTCATTCCCCCCAGCTTGGTCGCCCGCAGGACCGGCTCGCCCATCTCGTTGCGGTAGATCACATCGCCGCGTGGGGCGGGCTGCGACGACAGGACCCAGACCTCGGGACTGCCGTCAAACTTCAGCAGGGCCTGGCTGGTGGCGCGATCCAGCACGAAGGCATAGCCGCTTTCGGAGACGTATCGGGCCACCAGGGGTGGGGGGGGGCGGTGCGAGGTGGAGAGGTTGCGATGGCCCAGCAGGGCGTCGCGCAGCGACTGGGCCGCTTGCTGGGCGCTGGCCGTCGCCGGCGCAAACGTGAGTGCGGCGGTCATCGCGAGGGCAATACGCACCCCCAGACCTGTAGTCTCCGCCATCGAACTCTTCATGCGACCCGTCATGCCCGCCGAGTGGGGCGATTCTTGGACGGCTTTGGCCACATCGTCGCCGTGTCCGCCGGACGCCCCCGCGTTGAAGGCGTTTCACGACGAAACACCCGGCGCGTCAACTGTCACAATGACGGCCCGGGCGAAGATCCCCGCCCGGGCCGTGCTGTCGTATCGCGCTAGAGCCCTTTCCGACCTGATGGCTTCATCAGGGTCGGGCGAAAAGGGCTCTAAATCACAAGTTTAGAGCATTTTTCGATCCGATAACCGTTTCACACTTATCGGAAAATGCTCCAGGTCGCCGATCAGGCGGCCATGTATTGCCCACCGTTCAGGGTCAGGGTGGCACCGGTCACGAAGCCCGCGCGCTCTCCGGCCAGGAACGAGACCATGTCGGCGATCTCCTCACCCTTGCCCAGGCGACCCACGGGGATGCCGGCGATGATGCCGGCCAGCACGTTTTCCGGCACGGCGGCGACCATCTCGGTGTCGATATAGCCGGGGCAGATCACATTGACCGTCACGCCCTTCTTGGCGTTTTCGAGCGCCAGGGCCTTGGTGAAGCCGATCAGGCCCGCCTTGGCGGCGGAATAGTTGGTCTGGCCCATCTGGCCCTTCTGGCCGTTGATCGAGCTGATATTGACGATCCGGCCCCAGTTGCGCTCCCGCATGCCCTCGATGACCGGGCGGGTCATGTTGAAGGCGCTATCCATGTTCACGCGGATGACTTCCGACCACTGCTCGTAGGTCATCTTGTGCAGCATGCCGTCGCGGGTAATGCCGGCGTTGTTGACCAGCACGTCGATGGGGCCAAGCTCGGCCTCGACCTTCTTTACGGCGGCGGCGCAGTCGTCGAACGAGCCGACATTGCCCTTCACCACCATCACGCCCAGCTCCTTGGCGCAGGCGGCGGCGGCTTCTTCATTGCCCGAATAGCCGGCGGCGACCTTCATGCCGTCCGCCACCAGGCGTTCACAGATCGCCCGCCCGATGCCGCGGGTGCCGCCGGTCACGAATGCAACTCTCGTCATGTATCTCTCCCAGGTTCTTCTTATGGTTCTCGCGACCGACGCGCCGGGGCAAGCGCCCGGCGCGTCGTCATCGGCGATTGTGTGTTCAGACCGCTTCGACGCACATGGCCACGCCCATGCCGCCGCCGATGCACAAGGTGGCCAGACCCTTCTTGGCACCCGAGCGCTGCATCTCGTGCAGCAGGGTGGTCAGGATCCGCGCGCCGGAAGCACCGATCGGGTGGCCGATGGCGATGGCGCCGCCGTTGACGTTGACCTTTGTGGTGTCCAGTCCAAGCTCGCGAACGACGCACAGCGACTGGGCGGCGAAGGCTTCGTTGCTTTCGACCAGATCCAGGTCGGCGACGGTCCAGCCGGCCTTTTCGAGGGCCTTCTTGCTGGCCGGGATCGGGCCGGTGCCCATGATCTCGGGCTCGACGCCGGCATTGGCCCACGAGGCGATGCGGGCCAGGGGCTTGAGGCCCCGGGCCTTGGCTTCGTCGGCGCTCATCAGCACCAGGGCGGCGGCGCCGTCATTGAGGCCCGAGGCGTTGGCGGCGGTGACCGAGCCGTCCTTGGTGAAGGCCGGACGCAGACCGGAAATGGCGTCGATGGTCACGCCCTGACGGATGAACTCGTCCTTGTCGACGATGGTGTCGCCCTTGCGACCCTTGATGGTGACAGGCGCGATCTCGGCGTCGAACTTGCCGGCCTTTTGCGCGGCCTCGGCCTTGTTCTGGCTGGCCACGGCGAAGGCGTCCTGGTCGCCGCGGGTGATCTGCCAGCGATTGGCGATGTTCTCGGCGGTCTGGCCCATGTGATAGCCGTGGAAGGCGTCCCACAGGCCGTCCTTGATCATGGTGTCGACGAAGGTCAGGTCGCCCATCTTCTGGCCGTTGCGCAGCTGCTGGGCGTGCGGGGCCTGGCTCATGCTCTCCTGGCCGCCGGCGATGACGATCTTGGCGTCGCCGGCCGCGATCTGCTGGGCCGCCAGGGCCACGGCGCGCAGGCCAGAGCCGCACAGCTGGTTGAGGCTCCAGGCGGGGCTGCCCACGGGGATGCCGGCCTTGACGGCGGCCTGGCGGGCGGGGCCCTGGCCGGCGGCGGCCTGCAGCACCTGGCCCAGGATCACTTCGTCGACGTCGGCGGGCGTGATGCCGGCCCGGGCGATGGCCGCCTCGATGGCGATCTTGCCGAGCTCTGATGCGGGCAGGCTGGACAGCGCCCCGTTGAAGGAGCCGACCGGGGTGCGGGCGGCGGAAACGATGACGATGTCGCTCATGGCGAGTCTCCCGTGACGATCTAACGTGACGCCTTCGCAGGTGCGGCGCCCGTGCTTTTGCAGTGCAGCAGCACCATGCATAACCGAACCGCGTTCGTCACGATCACATTTTCACGCCTTGTGACGACCTCCAAGTGTTCTGACCACTGGCGTCCTGCCTTTGCATTCGCGATAGTGCGGTGCGAAAAGCGGGCGACACCGCTGTCCCAGGGAACGAAATGTCCGAGAATCCTGAAAAAGGCGAAACCACAGCCGGTGCCGAAAAGGCCGCCGGCCAGCGCGTGATCATCAAGAAATACGCCAACCGTCGCCTCTACAACACAGCGTCCAGCTCCTATGTGACCCTTGATCACCTGTCGGACATGGTGAAGGAGGGCGTCGACTTCGTGGTCTATGACGCCAAGTCCAATGACGACATCACCCGATCGGTCCTGACCCAGATCATCTTCGAAGAAGAAAATCGGGGCGGGGGGCAGAACCTGCTGCCCATCCAGTTCCTGCGCCAGCTGATCGGCTTCTACGGCAATTCCATGCAGGCCTTCCTGCCCAGCTATCTGGAAATGTCGCTGGAGAGCTTCACCAAGCAGCAGGAACGGATGCGCACCCAGTTCGCCGGCGTCACGCCGGGCCTGACGGCGGCCAAGCTGCCGGTGGGCATCGGCGTCTATGAGGAGCAGGTCCGTCAGAACATGGCGCTGTTCGATCGGGCCATGAAAATGTTCTCGCCCTTTGCCTATGCCCGGCCCGAGGACGCCGCCGCCCACGCCGCCCAGGCCGCAGCGCCCGGGGGGCAGGCCCCCGAAGCGCCCCCCGCTCCGCAGCCCAGCGAGGATTCCCTGGCCGACCTGAAGCGTCAGCTGGAAGCCATGCAGGCGCAGATCGAGAAGCTGGCCACCAAGCCTTAACGGGCGGGAAACCATGCCGGACCATCCGTTCTTAACGATCCCGGCCCTAGGCTCGGGATCATGAACGGCCCTATCGATCCCCTTCGGCGCGCAGCCCAGACGCGCCGGGCGCTGACGGCGCCCCGGGCTTCCGACCGCCCCGAGGCGGCCGAAGAGGAGGTCGTCTATGTCCGCGACGAACAGGCGACCTCGCCGCCCGAGCCGCCGCGCCGGGAGTCCTATCTGGCCTTCGCCGCCCACCTGATGGGCCAGAGCGGCCAGAAGCGGGGTCTGCGCGGTGGGCAGGAAGTGCTCGACTCGGCGCGTTCGACCTATCTCGGGACAGAATATTCCGGCCAGGCTGACCGGCGCCGCAAATCGGGCGGCCTGAACAAGACCGAAATCTAGTCGCCTTCGCGACAAAGCCGCGCCTCCAGCGCCGCCACGCGCGCCTCCAGGTTCGCGATCCTGTCGTCCCTCGCATCGTGCGCCTTTTGCGCTGTTCGCACCCCGGCCCGTAAGGCCGCTTCGGCGGGGGTGACGCCCAGAAGTTCAGCAAAAGCCGTCAGTTCCGCCGCGCTCAGCTCGCGCTGGTCCTTGAACGCTAGGTCAAGCGCGGTGAGATCCATCCCGGCGACGGCGGCCAGCACGGCCCGGTCCAGGCCCCGCTGCGCCAGCTGCGCCTCGTACCAGTCCCTGTCGAAGAACAACGCCATCAGTGGGCCGAGCCTCCGCAGTCGTGTTGGCGCCAGTCTTGCTTAATCGAAGGTGAACTCATCGCCGACGAGGGCTCCATGCTGTCCGCCGCCATCCGCTTCTTCGACATCGCCGTGGTCACCCTGATCTTCACCGCCCTGACCTGAGCGGGCAAGCCCCGTCGACTCGGGGCGCGTGTTGACCGCCTCACGCGGCTGGGCCGCTGAGGGTGTGGGAAGGGCTGCGGAGCGCCCGGGCCTCGCCCGGATGTAGGTTAGTCGTGAATACCGTTTCGACGAAGACGAGCGCTCCGCGTGGTCGTTCTTTCAGAGGCGTGCAGCGCTTGAGCCTTGTTTGGGCCTCGCCGCCTTGAAGCCTCCGACGGGCGGACCGGGGCGCGACCCCGTTCCGGACTGCCGGCTCTCCCGAACCGGCCTGCTGCTCGCCCGACCCCTGACGTGACGTCGTTTTAGTGTTCCACGGCCGACCGCCGCCAGACACGAAAGGGTTGGCGGTTCTGACCCGCCATCGTTTGAGCTTCCCGCTCGACCACCCCGGACAGCCGCAACGGTCGCTGGCCTTGCGCCCTTCCCGTGCTGTCCGGTGGCATCAGTATGGGGGTGGTTTTGAGCGCGTCTGACGGCGCGATGCGAGATTTTTGCAGGGCGTTGATTGGGTTGGGGTTCGTTGGCGATACGCCGGGGATGGAGCGCGCTGGATCCCCGTAAATCCTCCCCCTGAAGGGGGAGGCGGCCGTCAGGCCGGAGGGGGAAGACCGCACCGAGTCAGCAGCCACTACCCCCTCCGTCGCCCCCGTCTTCGCGGGAGCGACACCTCCCCCTTCGGGGGGAGGATCTTTTGCGCCCGCCCCACCGGCGGCAGCCCGCCTTCAATCCCACAGCGAGAGCTGTCGAGGCTGAGCGGACGTTCATCGTCCCTCTCCTTTAGGGAGAGGGCGGGGCCCGCCGCGAAGCGGTGGGAGGGTGAGGGGTTACGAGGCTTGACGGCGTGCCGGCACGCCGTCGAACGCCGTAACCCCTCACCCCAACCCTCTCCCTATGGGAGAGGGAGCTTCATCCGCCTTCGAACCCGAACAGAACTTCACACTGTCTGCTTTCCGGCCCGGCGCCCAAGGTCTGGTTTCTGGCAGGGTCTTATATTCGTGACTCGACCCAAGTCGGAGCTTAGTCCGGCATCACCCGGCGTCGTGCAGTTGCAAGGCTTCCTGCTTAGCTTTCACCAGAATGGGTTCCATGGGGTCAACGCCGAACCGCTCGCAAAAGGCGGAAATTCGGCTGACGCCTTCCTCTAGGTCTCCGGTCGCCAATTGCAACATTCCCCAGGCAAGGTCAGCCTGTACATAGTTGGCTAAGCCAAAGCGACGAAACTTCATTTTCGCTCTCTGTTGGAAGAACTCGCGCAAGTCATTGAGCGTGTTGATCCGAGCGAAATCCCGCGAAGCGTGTTCTCTTACATTGCGAGCAATCTTTTTGATGCCATCGGCTCGGACATCGGAAGTGAAGGAGCACCATTTGGGTACATTCCCTTCGACGTCGATGGGGTCGATGCAAAGATCTAACGCCGCTGCTTTTTCCGTGCGCTTCCAAGATAGGCGCTTGCCTTGAAGTCGTGGAACGAAGTCGACTGAGAAGCCCCACCGCGCGGAATACTGAGCGCCTTTCAGCGCTTCGAACTCAAGGATCTTGCGGATTCCTCTATGCGGTTCACTGACCCAACGCCTGTCGGCGATGCGCCGTAGACCTTCTGGTGCGGCATCCTGGAGAGCCAAAATGACTTCTTCCGAAAATGCCGCCATCGATCCCAACGCCGTTGCCCATTCTCGAAGACAGCATGAGCGAGGCCTGAAAACCACCCATGGCGCACCTTAAGGTCCTACAACCACCCAACACCGCCCCTCACAACGTCCGCTTCCCGGCCGTAAATCCAGAGACTACGCCCGCGCCCATCGCTCCAGCGCACCGCCCCGAAGCGCCGCCCGGCCCTAGATCGGCCGGCCGGTCAGCTTCCACAGCAGGGGCCGCGAGATGCTCATCAGCAGGATGGCCGGGGCCAGGATCACGGCGATGGCGTAGCGCCCCAGGGTGTCGGCGCGCTTGATGAAGTAGCGCGACAGGCCCACGCCCTTGTGGAACTCGACCTTGACCGGGTGTTCCAGGCTGGTGTGGCCCAGATGCACGACCTGGGCCTTGGGCTGGAAGATCACCTGGCCGCCGGCCTGGCGGGCCCGCCAGCACAGGTCGATGTCTTCGACGTGCAGGAAATAGCCCTCGTCGAAGCCGTCCAGCGCCTCGA
This sequence comes from Caulobacter sp. AVps18, assembly GCF_058681425.1. Classification (NCBI taxonomy): domain Bacteria; kingdom Pseudomonadati; phylum Pseudomonadota; class Alphaproteobacteria; order Caulobacterales; family Caulobacteraceae; genus Caulobacter; species Caulobacter sp. AVps18. The sequence goes on along the minus strand of NZ_CM178737.1, from coordinate 403,219 downwards.
AGTCGCGGCGGCGCAGGGCGAAGCAGGCGCCCGAGATGGTCGGCATCGGCACGGGCGAGCGGGGCAAGGGCTCGTGCTCGCGGTGGATCTCGAACCCGGCCAGCTTGGGATAGCGCTGGGTCAGGTGGCCAAAGCTGAGCAGGGTGGTGACCGGCGTCACCTCGCCCCGGCGGCCGCCGCGCTGCTCGCTGCCGTCGATGTTCATCACCCGCGCCCCGACCACGGTGGGGGTCGACTGGCCGCGAAAGGCGGTGACCAGGGCGGCGATGCAGCCCGGCTGCAGGTTGGCGTCGGGATTGAGGAAGATGATGTATTCGCCGCGCGCCGTCTGGGCGCCCATATTGGCCCCGCGCGCGAAACCGACATTGCCGTGGCCCTGTTCCAGGATCACGCGCGGCTCGGTCAGTCCCAGGGCCCGCAGCATCTCGGCGTCGCGCGCCGATGAGCCGTTGTCGATGATCACGAACTCATCGACCAGCGGCTCGTCCAGCACATGCTTGATGCTCTGGAGCAGCGCCTCTCCCGTCCGGTACACGACCATGACGACCGATATGTTCGGTCGTGCCGGGCGAGCGCCGGCGGCAAGGGTCGTGAAGGACGGGAGAATGCTGTTCATCAGGCCAGCGCGGCCTCCGGCGCGGCCGGGCTCAGGCCCCGGGCGCGCGCCAGATCAGGCGGCGTGGCTTCGGCAACCAGCACGCGTGCAGCCTCGTCGAGCGACAGGATGTTCTGCCCCTCGCCGCCCAGACGACGCAGGGCCACCTGCCCGGTCTCTGCTTCCTTGCGTCCGACCACTGCGATCACGGGCACCTTTGCGAGGCTGTGCTCGCGAATCTTGTAGTTGATCTTCTCATTACGCAGATCGACCTCCGCGCGCATCCCCAAGTTTGTCAATCTGGCGACGACCTCACGAGCATAATCGTCAGCATCGGAGGTGATTGTCGTCACCACAACCTGGGTCGGTGCCAACCAAAGCGGCAGATGGCCCGCAAAATTCTCGAGCAGAATGCCGATGAAGCGTTCGAACGACCCCAGGATGGCGCGATGCAACATAACTGGGCGCTTCTTGGAGCCGTCCTCGGCAACGTACTCCGCATCAAGACGTTCCGGCAGCACGAAATCAAGCTGCAGTGTGCCGCACTGCCAGACCCGGCCGATGGCGTCCTTCAGCGAGAACTCCAGCTTGGGGCCATAGAAGGCGCCCTCGCCGGGCTGATCGACCAGCCGCTCGCCGGCCGCTTCCGCCGCTGTCGCCAGGGCGTGCTCGGCCTTGTCCCAGACCTCGTCTGTTCCCGCGCGCAACTCGGGGCGCGTCGAGAACTTCACGTCGTGAAGCTGCATACCAAGGTCGTTATAGACGCTGCGCAACAGTTCGATGAAGCGGGCGCTTTCCTCGGTCACCTGTTCTTCGCGGCAGAAGATGTGGGCGTCGTCCTGGGTGAAGGCCCGCACCCGCATGATGCCGTGCATGGCGCCCGAGGGCTCATAGCGGTGGCAGGCGCCGAACTCAGCCATGCGCAGCGGCAGTTCGCGATAGCTCTTCTGGCCGATATTGAAGATCTGGATGTGGCCGGGGCAGTTCATCGGCTTGACGGCCAGGACCTCGCCCTCGGCGCTTTCGCACATGAACATGGCGTGGCCGAACTTCTCGGCGTGGCCCGACTTTTCCCACAGGCTGCGATCCAGGATCTGGGGCGTCTTGACCTCCTGATAGCCGGCCTCGTCCAGGCGGCGGCGCATATAGGCCTCCAGCGCCAGATACAGCGTCCAGCCCTTGGGGTGCCAGAAGATCATGCCCTTGCCCTCTTCCTGCAGGTGGAAGAGGTTCATGGTGCGACCCAGCTTGCGGTGGTCGCGCTTCTCGGCTTCCTCGATGCGCAGCAGATAGGCGGCCAGATCGGCCTCGGAGGCCCACGAGGTGCCATAGATGCGCTGCAGCTGGGCGTTGTTCTGGTCGCCGCGCCAGTAGGCACCGGCCAGCTTGGTCAGCTTGAAGGCCTTGCCCACCGCCTTGGTCGATGGCAGGTGAGGCCCGCGGCACAGGTCCTTCCAGCTGTCGCCCTGGTGATAGACCGTGATCGTGTCGCTGGCCGGCAGGTCACGGATGATCTGGGCCTTGTAGGCTTCGCCCATGGCGTCGAAATCGGCGATGGCGGCGTCGCGGTCGACCTCTTCGCGGCGGATCTTCTCGTCGCGGTCGACGATCTGGCGCATGCGCTCTTCGATCTTGGGCAGATCGTCCAGGCTGAACGGCTCGTCGCGGGCGAAGTCGTAATAGAAGCCGTCCTCGACATTGGGGCCGATGGTCACCTGGGTGCCGGGGAACAGCTCCTGCACCGCCTGGGCCAGCACGTGGGCGGTATCGTGACGGATCACCTCCAGCGCGTCAGGCGACTCACGCGTGACGATCTCGATCTTGCGCTCGCCGGTCAGCAGATCGTCGGTCAGCGGACGATCGAGGTCCAGCAGAACGCCGTCGATCTTGATCAGCAGCGCCTTCTTCTCCAGCGACTTGGAGATGGCGGCGGCCACGTCGCGGCCGCTGGAGCCGGCGGGATACTGGCGGGAGGAGCCGTCGGGGAAAACCAGATCGATCATTCTTCACATGTCCACTTGCGTGGCGGGTCGCGCGGCGGAGGCGGGTCGTAACCCGATCCTCCTAACGGATTGCATCGGCAAATCCGTCGCAACGCCAGCCAGGACCCCTTGGCGGGTCCGTGATCCTTGAGCGCCTGGGCCGCATACTCCGAACAGCTCGGCAGAAAGCGGCACTGACGCCCGATGAGAGGCGAGAGCGTCAACTTGTAGGCCCGCAGGCCAAGGTCGACGGTGCGTTCGTAAAAAGTCATGCCGGCGCAGTGATTGCTTCACGGAGCTTATCGCACCCGCGAAAAGCCGGGATCAAGCCGCGCCGACGCTGCTAGTTCGCGTTTGTGCGGCGGCTGTGGCGCGGGAGACAGCCTCGACCGCCGCTTCGAACGCCAAAAGCGTCGAGGCGTGGCGGGCGGGGTAGGCCTTGACCGGCTCCAGCACGGCGAGCTCCGAAAACCGGCCCGCAGGAGGCGGACCGTTGGTTTTCAGCATAGCCTTCAAGCTGTCGCGCGCCAACTCGATCTCGGCCAGGTCGGCGCCGATGACGTTGGCACCCAGAATCGCGGCCGAGGCCTGGCCCAGGGCGCAGGCGGCGACATCTTGGGCGAAGTCGACCACGCGGCCCTCGGCCAGGGTTACATCCACGGTGATCCGGCTGCCGCACAGCTTGGCGGTTTTCTCGGCCGAACCGTCGGGCGCAGCCAGCCGGCCGGTGCGCGGGATGTTGGCGACCAGGGTCAGGATCTTGCTGCTGTAGAGCGCGTCGATCATTGGCTTGAGAGGGGCGCGGACTGACGGGCCGACCAGAGGGCCTCGGCGTGATCGCGCAGGGCCTCGCCCATCTGGGCATAGGCGGCCTTGAGCTTGCGGCGCTCGTCGCGGCTGACCCAGCGTACCAGCATGCCCACGAACAGCTCGCCGTTCGAGAAGGTCGAGCTCGTGGGGCCCATGTTTTCGATCTCGATATAGCGGATGGCTGTAACGAAGCCGCCCAGCCGGCTGGAACGCCAGTGGAGCTGCTCGTAGGGCACCCAGTCCTTGACGATGGGCTGCAGCACCCGCACCGGTTCGCCCGGCAGGGCGTGATGCACCGTCAGCGGCGTGCCGATCTTCAGCTGCCCTTCGGCCTGCGGGTGGACCGGGTTCCAGTCGCCCCAGGTGGAGAAGTCCGAGACGATCTCCCAGACCAGTTCGGCGGGGGCCCGGACGCCAATGCGATGTTCGACGGCTCTTTGCATGGCGGGTTTCTAGCATTGGCGACGGGGCGATTTAAACCCGTAAATCTCGTAAGGGCGGACCTGTCCGGCGCTATCGCGTCGCGCCGGGCTTCCACAGGACGTCGGCGGTGCCCTTGTCATTGGCCCAGCGGGAGGCGACGAACAGAAGGTCCGAGAGGCGATTGAGATATTTCAGGGCCGGCTGGCCGACGATCTCGCCCTCGGTCTGGGCCAGCAGCACCACCGAGCGCTCGGCGCGGCGGCAGACGGTGCGGGCCACGTGCAGGGCCGCTGAGGCCGGCGAGCCGGCCGGCAACACGAAGGACGTCAGGGCCGACAGCTCGCCGTTCAGGCGGTCGATCTCCTGCTCCAGGCGTTCGACCTGGCTTTCGACGATTCGCAGCGGCTCCCAGGCGGGCTTTTCATGCTGCTCTGGCGTGGCCAGATCGGCCCCCAGGTCGAAAAGGTCATTCTGGATGCGCTCGAGCATGGCGTCGAGGTCGGGATCAGCCGTGGTGTGTTGTCGCGCCACGCCCAGAAAGGCGTTGGTCTCGTCGACCCCGCCATAGGCCTCGACACGCAGCGAAGCCTTGCTGACCGGCTCTCCCGTGGCCAGACGCGTCGAGCCGCCGTCGCCGGTGCGGGTATAGATCTTGTTGAGCGTGACCATGGGTCGCGGACCGTCGTTATTCTAATTCAGCGCGTGCGCCACCAGAATGCAGCCACCAGCACGATGATCGCCACGAACTGCAACACCACGCGAAGCCGCATCAGCTTGTTGGAATAGGACCGGCCGAAATCTCCGCCCCGAAACAGGGAATAGAGACCCATGCCGAGCGCCGAGAGCACCGCCAGCAGAACCGCGGGCACGAGAAAATCGAACAGTCTGTCCATGTCGTGAAGATAGGGGCTGCGGCCGGGCTTTGCCATAGCGGTGCCGCATTTGCTGAGCAGCGTCCAATGAGCGAATTCGACGAACGGGTTCGTTGAGCGCATTTGTCGCAGTGACGATTGTCGAGCGCTGTCATAGATAACGCCATGCCGATGTTCGGTGATTCCCGATTTCGATTATGTCTTGCAATCGGTTGCCTAGGGCGATATGCCCCGCCTCCCGGTTTTTAAAGTGCGCGTTCGTTGAACATGATCATCCTCCTCACCGCGGATCGTTCAACGCTTCATCCCTAGCGGGGAGGCAGGAGAAGACAGCATGGCGCAAGCCGCCCACGCCGCCCCGTTCTCCGCGTCCGAACGCGAAGACGCCCTGGCGGAAGCCCGTCAGTTGATCACCGACCTGCGCGACGCCGCGCAGGATGGCCGCCAGTTGGCCCGTCGTTACGCCGACGTCCTGCAAAACGTCGTCGATGAATATTGTACCGAGTTCGAGAAGCGCGCCGAGGCGGCCCTCGCTCGCCTGGAGGCCGCCGCATGAGCTTTGTATCCCTGAACATCGAGTCGCCGATCGATGCGCCCCTGAAGCTGACCCGCCGGGCCCTGGCCAAGCAGCGCACGCGCGAACGCGTCCTGTCGGCCGCCCGCCGCCTGTTTACCGAGCGCGGCTATGAAGGCGCCACGATCCGTGACATCGCCCAGGCCGCCGGCATGTCGACGGGTGCGGTGTTCGCCAGCTTTGCCGACAAGTCCGAACTGTTCGACGAAATCCTGACCGCTGACTACGAAGTGATCTACGCCCAGATGGTCCAGGCCGCCCGCTCGGCGCCGACCGTCGATGCGGCCCTGCTGGGCCTGTTTGGCGTGGCCTACAGCTTCCACCTCGACCAGCTGCCCCTGCTGCAAGCCAGCATCGCCGTGTCGTGGACCCGCAACGACGCCGCCGAGCGGCGCGCGCGCGCTGATCTCAAGCACATCTTCCGCCTGGTCGGTGAAGTCACCCAGCGCGGGATCGACCAGGGGCAGCTCAAGAGCGACATCGACGCAAAGCTCTTGGCTGAAATCACCTGGGACGTGTATGTCGCCAATTATCGCCGGGCGGTTTTCGACGCCTGGACGGTGGATGCTCTGCTGGAGCGGCTTTCGGCTCAACTGAAAGTCATTTTCGCAGGCGCCCGCGCCTGACCAGGGGGACGCCCCTTAGGGAGGGGCGTCCTGACTATTTTTTCAACGCTGGCGTGTTCGAGGGGGACGGGCTTGGGCGTAAGAGATGATCAGAAACAGGCGACGCGCGAGAAGGTCCTTGAGGCCGCTCGCGACCTGTTCAACGACGTCGGCTACGAGGAAACCACCATCCGCGCCATAGCGGAACGGGCGGGGGTCTCGGTCGGCAGCGTCTTCACGACCTTTGCCTCCAAGGCCGAGGTGCTCAGCCATGTGATGAATCATCGACTGGGCGATCTCTATGCCGAGTTCGACCGGGTGGTCCCGTATCTGCGCGGCTCCACGGTTGATCGCCTGTGCTCGATCTTCGCGGTCCATTATGCGTTCGAGACGCGCCGGGTGAAGCTGTTCCTCGCCCACATCGCCGCCTCCTACAATCCCAGCGCCGAGCCGGGCGTCACGCCCTATGGCCGCAACGAGCGCCTGGTGCAGATGCTGATCGATGTGTTGCAGGAGGGCGTGCGTAAGGGCGAGGTGCGCCAGGACCTGGAACTTCAGGACGTGACCGACCTGCTCAAGGCGGCCTATGCCTGGAACTACCGCCTGGCCGCCGCCAGCGGCGGGGCGGGCGACGCCTTGGCCATGTCGGCCGCCATGGACCGCCAGATTGCCGTGATGGCCGAAGGCTGGCGGCCCCGCTGACAGTCTAGAGCAAGATGCGCGATTTAAGAATCTCGCCCTTCGCTCTAACCTTTTATTTTTGCATCGTTTTTGCGGAAAACCGGCATCCACTTTTCCGCACGATGCTCTATCTGCGGGTCAGCCGCAGGTCATGATAGTCGAACGAGAAGTCGGCCAGGGGCGATACGGCCTTGGCCAGGGCCGAGACCACGACCCCCTCCTTGATGTCGAAGGTGAAGAAGGCGTCTTCCTGGGTGCGGTCGTCGAACAGCGTCTGGAAGGTCTCGCCGTCGAACGGCAGCAGCTTGCCCTGAAGGGCGGGCGTCTTGTCGAACGAGACCTTCAGGCCCTGCTGCTTGCCCTTGCCTGACAGGCTGATCGTCACCGTGCCGTACCAGGGGTCGGCATAGACGCCCGCATAGGCCGACAGGGGCAGGGACGGCTTGGCCCCCGCGCCTTTGGGAGTGACCGCCGCCGCCGCATCCTTGATCGTCTGGGCGTCGTTTTCCGCCTGCACCCGCTTGCTGGAGGCGATCCAGTCAAAGTCGCTGCGGCCTTGCAGGCGGTCGGGTCCGCCAAAGCGCAGGGCGCGCAACACCGGGTTCTCCTCGGCATTGGTCATGACCATGATGCCCGACTTCCGTCCCGGCAGCAGGCCCGTATACGAGATGAAGCCCGCCAGCCCGCCGGTGTGCCACAGCAGCCGCTCGCCACGATGGTCCTGGACGAACCAGCCCAGGGCATAGGCCTGCATGGACGGCCGCACCGGGTTCTCTGCCGTCGGACCGTCAGAGGCGCTGGTGATGGTCTGCGGCTTCCACATCTCGCGAGCGGTCGCCTCGCTCCAGAGCCGCTTGCCGTCCGGCAGGGCGCCCAGGGCCAGTTGCACCTGCATCCACTTGCCGATGTCGGCCGGCGTCGTATTGACCCCGCCGGCTGCGGCGGCTGCAGCGAAGCTGTCGTCGAAAGGCAGAACCGTCTGGGGGCCCAGGCCCCGCACCGGCGGGCCCAGGCGGCAGTGGGGCTCGGCCCGGCGCGACCTGTCGACCTTGGCGGGCGTGGTGACGGTGTCGCCCATGCCCAGCGGGGTGAGGATGCGGGTCTGGATGAAGTCGTCCCACGGCTTGCCGGTGACAGCCGCCACAACCTCGCCGGCGGCCACGTAGAGCACGTTGTCATAGGCGTAGCCGCCGCGGAACTGGCCGCCGATCGGCAGATACTTCAGGCCCGCGACGATCTCGGCGCGGCTGTGGGTGGGGGCCGGCCAGATCATCAGGTCGCCGGCTCCCAGCGTCAGGCCGCTGCGATGCACCAGCAGGTCGCGCACCGTCATCAGCTTGGTGACGACCGGATCGCTCATCTGGAAATCAGGCAGGTAGCGGGTGACGGGCGCATCCCATTCCACCTTGCCGTCCTCGACCAGCATGGCCAGGGCCGCCGCCGTCATGGCCTTGGTGTTCGACGCGATGCCGAAGATGGTGTTTTCGTCACAGCGAGCCGGCGCGCCCAGCCGCTTGACGCCATAGCCCTTGGCCAGGGTGATCTGGCCGTTCTCGACCACGGTGATCCCCAGGCCCGGCTGGTCGGGGAAGGCCGCCATCACCTGCTGGGCATAGAGATCGACGGCAGCGGCCACCGAGCCGGTCTCGCGGGCTTTCGCCGACGTGCCGAAGGCCGCCAGGCTTCCGGTGGCGAAGGCCGAGATCAGGGCGGTGCGGCGGGTGGTGGCGATCATGGGGTGTCCCTGGCGTGAGGGACGCAGGCTAGGCTGATGCTTGGCGAGGCGGCAAGGGGCAGTGGTCACCGGACATCCCGGTCAGGTGGGGCAACCGCACCAGCATAACAACGAAAAGCAGCTGTCATCCCGGACAAGCCTGGCGAAAGCCGGGCGCCGATCCGGGACCGCCACAAGCACGGCGCTCAGGCGACGGTTCCGGATCTTCGCGCTCTGCGCTCGTCCGGGATGACAGCTGTCTTTGGCGCTAAGACCTAATTCCCGCCGTCCAGCAGGCGTCGCGCGATCACCTGGGCCTGGATCTCGCCGGCGCCCTCGAAGATGTTGAGGATGCGGGCGTCGGCCAGGATGCGGCTGATGGCGTATTCGGTCGCAAAGCCGTTGCCGCCGTGGATCTGCAGGGCGTTGTCGGCGGCGGCCCAGGCCACGCGGGCGGCGATCAGCTTGGCCATGCCGGCCTCGATGTCGCAGCGCTTGTCCTCGTCCTTCTGGGCGGCGGCGAAATAGGTCAGCTGGCGCACGCCCATGATCTCGGCCGCCATCATCGCCAGCTTGTTGGCCACGCGGGGAAATTCGAAGATCGCCTGACCAAACTGCTTGCGGTCCAGGGCGTAGGACAGGCCCACCTCCAGCGCCGACTGGGCCACGCCCACGGCGCGGGCGGCGGTCTGGATGCGGGCGCTTTCGAAGGTGGCCATCAGCTGCTTGAAGCCCTGGCCCTCAACCCCGCCCAGCAGGTTTTCCTTGGGCACGGTGAAGCCGTCGAAGGCGAGCTCATATTCCTTCATGCCGCGATAGCCGATCACGCCGATCTCGCCGCCGCTCATGCCGTCGGCGGGGAAGTCCTGCTGGTCGGTGGCGCGCGGCTTGGGGGCCAGCAGCATCGACAGGCCGCGATAGTCGGTGGTGGCCGGATCGGTGCGGACCAGCAGGGTCATCACGTCAGCGCGCGAGGCGTGGGTGATCCAGGTCTTGTTGCCGGTAACGACATACTGCTCGCCGTCCAGCACGCCGCGAGTGCGCAGGGCGCCCAGGTCGCTGCCGGTATTGGGCTCGGTGAAGACGGCCGTGGGCAGGATCTCGGCGCTGGCGATCTTGGGCAGCCAGTACTGCTTCTGCGCTTCAGTGCCGCCGGTCAGGATCAGCTCGCCGGCGATTTCCGAACGGGTGGCCAGGGAGCCGACGCCGATCCAGGCGCGCGACAGCTCTTCGGAGACCACGCACATGGCGGTCTTGCCCATGCCGCTGCCGCCGTATTCCTCGGGGATGGTCAGGCCAAACACGCCCAGGGCGCCCAGCTCTTCCACCAGCTCCAGCGGGATCAGCTCGTCCTTCAGGTGCCATTGGTGGGCGAAGGGCGTGACCTTTTCCTCGGCGAAAGCGTGGAACTGGTCGCGGATCATCTCGAAGGTTTCGTCCAGCCCGGTATTTTCCAGGGTGGGGCGGCCGCGCGCCTCGGCCAGACGCTTGGCGATCGCGCTCTTCACGGCCTGGCCGCCGCCCTTGGTCATCAGGGTGACGAGGGGCGGGGCGAACAGCAGGTTCATTACGCCGCGATCGTCGGTCAGGTCGACGGGACGGATCACTTCGCCCTGGTTCATGGCGATGCCGCCGACCATCTGGGTGCAGTATTCCGAAAAGAGCAGCTGAGCGAGCAGGGCCTCGATCTCGGTGAACCGGCCACTGGCCTCAAGGCGTTCGGCCCAGCCGGCGACCTGGTTGAGCAGCTCGGCATAGGCGGCATACCAGCCAAAGCCGTGCACGGCGTGCTGTTCCAGATCGGCCAGTGTACGATCAACCTTGCCCGTCGGGCCGGCGATCTTCGCCTTGACCAGCGGATGCACCTTGCTGACGAAGGCCTGTGCCGCCGTGGCTGCGTCGCGCAGCAGGCCCGTCAGGCCCGGCAGAATGATCGAGGTGTTTTCCTGTGCGACCGTGTCGGTCATAGCTTGCTCCCCTGCGCCAAACAGTTGTTTTCTTTTATCCTGACCCTTTTCGCATCTGCGAGCAATGCCGCAGTGCAGCAAAGGGCGCAAAAAAGGGAAGAAACATGCTGGTCGTTCACCACCTCAACGAATCCCGGTCGCAGCGCATCCTGTGGTTGCTGGAGGAGTTGGGCCTGCCCTACGACCTCGTCCTGCACACTCGCGACAAGCAGACCCGCCTGGCTCCGCCGTCGCTGACCGACGTGCATCCGCTGGGCAAGTCGCCGGTCATCGTGGACAAGACCCCAGAAGGCGACCTGACCGTGATCGAGTCCGGCGCGATCATCGACTATGTCATCCGTCGCCACGGTGAGGGCCGTCTGGCCCCCGATCCGGCGTCGGCTGACTATGACCGGTATCAGCAGTGGCTGCACTATGCCGAGGGCTCGGCCATGCTGCCCCTGATGCTCAACATGTATGTCGGCCGTCTGGGCGAGGCGGGTGCCCCGCTGCATCCGCGCATCCAGTCCGAGATCGCCAACCATCTGGCCTTCGTCAATGACAGCCTGGCGGGCCGCGATTTCTTCGTCGGCGACGCGTTGAGCGGGGCCGACATCCAGATGAGCTTCGTTCCCGAGGTCGCCAAGGCGATGGGCAAGCTGGCCGACTATCCGCACATGGCCGCCTGGATCGAACGCATGCACGCCCGTCCCGCCTGGACGGCGGCGCTGGACAAGAGCGGCCCCTACGCCCTGGGTGCCTGACGTCAGCCTCCGCGCCACGTCCTGTGCGCCGTCACAGGACGTGGCGCGGACAGCCTCACCATGACTCCATTGTAATTTGCTAAACCACGTACTTTGAATTTAAAAGTTCTCTACCGGCAATCGAGCCGTAGGGAGCCCATCATCATGCAACGCCTCATCGCGGCCACCGCCGCCCTCATCGTCACCACCCTGGCCGGCAGCGCCGCCAGCGCCGGAACCATCAACCTCACCCTGGACGGCGTTCAGCCGCGGGGCGGCAAGATCCTGGTCACCGTGCAAAGCCGCGATCAGTTCATGCAGCCTGCCCAGACCGCCGGCGTGGTTCTGGACGGTGCTGCCAGCGGCCAGCTGAAGGTCAAGCTGCCGAACGTTCCGCCTGGCGACTATGCTGTCTCGGTCCTGCACGATGCCGACAGCAGCTGGAGCATGACCAACGGCGCCGACGGCAAGCCGGTCGAGGGCTGGTCGATGTCCAGCGCCTCGCCCCTGAAGGGCGTGCCGAGCTTCGATCAGGTCAAGATCTCGGTCAGCGGCGATGCGAACATCACCGAAACCCTGACCTATCCGAAGTAGACGTTTTCACGCCGGGGTGACGTCGAGGCGCGCGGGCGGTACAGAGACCGCCCGCGCCCTCTCAAACATGTGACACTGCCCTTGCGACTGCCCCAGGCCCGACTCGACCAGGTTCTTGACCGTTTCCGCGAAGTGGAGGCCCGGATGGGTGCCGCCAGCGACGGGGCCGAGATCGTCAAGCTCTCCAAGGAGCACGCCGAACTGCGCCCGGTGGCCGAGGCGGTGCAGACCCTGGCCAAGCTGGCCGCCGAGCGCGCCGAGCTGGACGAGATGGCCGGCGACCCGGAAATGGCCGCCATGGTCCGCGACGAGATCGCCGCCCTCGACGAAAAGCTGCCCGCCCTCGAACATGACCTGGCCCTGATGCTGGCCCCCAAGGACAAGGACGAGAACGCCTCGGCCATCCTTGAAGTGCGGGCTGGCACAGGGGGCGACGAAGCGGCCCTGTTCGCCGGCGATCTGTTCCGCATGTACCAGCGCTACGCTACGCTGCAGGGCTGGAAGGTCGAGATCGACAGCGTCTCGGAAGGCGAAATGGGCGGCTACAAGGAAATCATCGCCTCGGTCACCGGAGACGGCGTGTTTGGTCGCTGGAAGTTCGAGAGCGGCGTGCACCGTGTGCAGCGCGTGCCGGCCACCGAAGCCCAGGGCCGCATCCACACCTCGGCCGCCACCGTCGCGGTGCTGCCCGAGGTCGAGGATGTCGAGATCGAGATCAACGAAAGCGACATCCGCATCGACACCTACCGCTCGTCGGGGGCCGGTGGTCAGCACGTCAACAAGACCGACTCCGCCGTCCGCATCACCCACTTGCCCACGGGCGTGGTGGTGACCTCGTCGGAAAAGTCGCAGCACCAGAACCGCGCCCGGGCGATGAAGAACCTGAAGGCGCGCCTTTACGACATGCAGCGCGAGGCCCTCGACACCGCCCGCTCCGACGCGCGCAAGGGCCAGGTGGGCAGCGGCGACCGCTCCGAACGCATCCGCACCTACAACTTCCCGCAGGGCCGGGTGACCGATCACCGCATCAACCTGACGCTCTATAATCTGGGCAAGGTGATGGAGGGCGAGGCCCTGGACGACGTCATCAAGCCGCTGATCGCCGAGGACCAGGCCGCGCGTCTGGCCACCCTGGAAGACGGCTACAACTGATGGCCTTTTCCCGCACCTATGACGAGGGCGAGCCCCAGCGGGTCAACAAGTGGCTGGCCCAGGCCGGGGTGTGTTCGCGCCGCGAGGCCGAGGCCCTGATCGCCGACGGCCTGGTGTCCATCGACGGTGCGGTTGTGGAGGACGTGGGTCGCAAGATCCTGCCGGGCCAGACGCTCGTGCTGGCCGACCGCGCCACCGCCAAGCTCGACGCCAGCCTGACGGTGCTGATCCACAAGCCGGTCGGCTTTGTGTCCGCTCAGCCGGAAGCCGGGGAGGTGCCGGCCGCCCGCCTGCTGACCCGCGCCAATCTGTGGCGCGGTGATGGCCCGATCCCCGGCAGCGGCGACCTGCTGCCGCCGATCGGACGCCTCGACAAGGACTCGCGCGGCCTGCTGCTGCTGTCGGAAGACGGTGTGGTGGCCAAGGCCGTGATCGGCCCGCAGTCAGAGCTGGAAAAGGAATACCGCGTCGCGGTGATGGGTGAGATCACCGAGGAAAAGCTGGAACTGCTGCGCTTTGGCCTTGAGCTTGATGGCCGCGAACTGCGCCCAGCCCGGGTGGAGATGATCTCCGACCAGCGCTTCAGCATCACCCTGCAGGAAGGCCGCAACCGTCAGATCCGCCGGATGTGCGAGCTGCTGGAGCTGAAGGTCGTCGACCTGTTCCGGGTTCGCGTCGGGTCTCTGACCCTGGGCGACATGCCCGAGGGCAGCTGGCGGCACATCACCCCCGCCGAGCGCGCGGCCCTGATCGCGGGGTAAACCCCTTCACAGCCCGTCAGAAAAGGCTCCCCTGCGCGCTCAGGGCCGTGGCGGCCAGGGCATAGAGGGGAATGCCCAGGGTCAGGTTGAACGGGAAGGTCACGCCCAGCGACAGGGTCAGATAGACCCCGGCGTCGGCCTTGGGCAGGGCCAGGCTCATGGCGGCGGGTGCGGCGATATAGGAGGCCGAACCGGCCAGCACCGCCAGCGCCGCCAGGTCGCCGGCTTTGAGGCCGGCAAGGTGTCCCAGGCCCAGGGCTGTTGCTGCGCCCAGGAGCGGGAGCAAAAAGCCCATGGCCAGGACCGGCAGGGTCACGCCCTTGACCGACAGCAATTGCCGCCCGGCCTTGACGCCCAGATCCAGCAGAAACAGGCACAACAGACCCTGGAAGACCGGGCCGGAGAAGATCGCCAGCCTGGCCCCGCCCGAGGGCCCGGTCAGCAGGCCGATCAGGAAGCTGCCGATCAGGATGACGCTGGCCGCGTTCAACAGCACCTCATGCGCCAGCTTGCCGACCGGCGCGCGGTCAGCCGACTGGCGATCCGCAAAGGCTGCAATGGCGATGGCGGTGAGCAGGGCCGGCGTCTCCATCAGGGCCAGGACCGCCGACATATAGCCGCCCGGCGCCAGTCCGACCGAGTTCAGATAGCTTTGGGCGGCCGCGAAGGTCACCACGGATACAGAGCCATAATGGGCGGCTGTCGCGGCGGCGGTCAGGCTGCTCAGGCCGGCCCGTCGCAGAAACCAGTAGGCGGGCAGGGGCATAAGAGCGCTGAGGGCGAGGCCAAGACCTGCAGCCTTGAGAAATCCGGCGTCCAGACCGTGGGCCCGCGCCTCGACCCCGCCCTTGAAGCCGATGCACAGCATCAGGATCAGCGAAAGGGTCCGGGCGGCGTCGCGGGGCAGGGCCAGGTCGGAGCGGGCGAGCGCCGCGGCCAGGCCAAGGGCGAAAAACAGCACAGCCGGCTGCAGCAGATTGCCGCTGGCGGCGGCAAGGGTCTCACTCAGGATATCCACTCAAGGCTCCGGCCTTCAACGCCCTGGCGGCGCGCGGTGGGTCTAGAGGGGTCGAGTTGATTTCCCTTGTTAATTCTGATTATCTTTATAATCAGAAATCCTCATGATGGATCGCCATGCCCCGTCAGACAAACCTGGATCTGGATCTGGTCCGCACCTTTCTGGTGGTCTGCGAGCAACGCAGCTTTACTCGGGCAGGGGGAAGGCTGGGGCGTTCGCAATCGGCCATCAGCCTGCAGGTCCGCCGTCTTGAGGATCAACTGGGGCAGTCCCTGCTGTCGCGGGATCCGCGTCATGTCGTCCTGACCGAGCAGGGCGAATCGTTCCTGCCCCAGGCCCGGCGGCTGCTGCGGCTCAATGACGAGATCCTGGCCGGTCTGGCGGCCGATGATGTCGAGGGCGAGGTGCGACTGGGCGCGCCGGAAGACTTCGCCACCCTGCATCTGCCCACGGTCCTGGGCGCCTTCGCACGCAGCCATCCCAAGGTCGCCCTGACGGTGACCTGTGATCTGACGCTGAACCTGCTGGACAGGCTGCGCGAGGGCACGCTGGACATGGCGCTGGTCAAGCGTGAGCCCCTGGGGCCGGATCTGGGCGTGCGGGTCTGGCGCGAGCCGCTGGTCTGGGTGGCCCTGGACGCGGAACTGGCCCAGCGCGCCGGGCCGATGCCGCTGGTCGCGGCGCCGTCGCCCTGTGTCTATCGCAAGCGCGCCATCGCGGCGCTGGACGCGGAAGGGCGGGCCTGGCGCGCCGCCTATACCAGCCCCTCGCTGGCCGGGCAGTTGGCCGCCCTTCGTGGGGGGCTGGGTCTCAGCGTCCTGCCACGGGAAATGGCGCCGAATGACCTGACCATTCTGACCGAGGGGCTGCCGCGCCTGGAGGACGCCGAGATCGCCCTGATCAAGGCACGGGGCGCCGCGCCGCCTGCGGCCGAGCGTCTCGCCGACTACATCCTCTCGGCTCTTGACCGGCAAAGGCTGGAGCCGATGACGCGCGGCGGTAGCGCGGCCTGATCGGCATCATTGCAAAAACTCATTGAGGCTATTTTCAAGATCAATCAGCCCGGGCCTTGCCAAGTCGGCAGAAAAGTTCAATCTGTCTAAAGCGGGCCGGGCCCCTCTGACGATCGTCGTGCTGAAAAGTGCGATCGTGATGTCGGACCGCATCGGGTGCGCTCGATGCCGGGTCCAGAGGGTCGTTTCCCCCAGCTGCCCAGCAAGTCCGGTATCGGGCGCGCCCTCCCAACAGAGGAGAGCCCTAGATGCCAATGAATTCAGTTCACGCCGAGCGTATGCCGATCACCGACACCTGGACTCCGTCCCAGCTGGAGCAGCTGGACGCCCTGGTTGCCGCCTGCGCCCTGGTTGCCCATGCCGATGGTTGGGTCACCCCGGAGGAGAGAGGGCGGATGCTGGAGCGCATGCGCGGCCTGGCGGCCCTGGCGGTGTTCGGTGTCGAACATGCTCTGGAGGCCTTCGAGGGCCTGGACCAGCGCTTCGAGCGGGACCCCGAAGGTGCCCGCTTTGATGCCGAGATGGCGATTCGTCGTCTGCGCGGCCGCGATGATGCGGCGCGGGTGATCGTCAACTCGGCCTGCGCCGTGGCCGTGGCCGATGGCGGCCTCGACGCCGAGGAGCGCGATGTGCTGCTGCGCATCTGCGCCTTGCTGGGCCTGGACCCCATCCAGTTCGAGCTGATAACCGCAGGAGGCCGGCGATGAGAGTCGGCGGCTATAGCCCTGCGATCCCCTGGGTGTCGCTGCAGTTGGCGCAGCAGACCCTTGTTCAGGCGGCCTCGCACGCCAGCCAGCCAACCGCCAAGCCCGTGTCGCCGCCAGACTCCGTTGAGCGTGCGCCGGCCTCGCGACCCTTGAACCGGGGCATGCTCGACATCCGGGTCTGAGCGTGCCCCGACTGTCTTTTTTCTGAATTTTTCGCCTGCTATCTGCGGCTCTGACAGCGCAGTTGTGGCGGCAACTTGGACTAGAACCTGATCATGGACTTTTTATACCTGCCGGTGATCGGCAAGCCCCTTTGGATGTGGGCCGGCTTCATGCTGGCCGTCGTCGCGCTGCTGGCCTTTGACCTCGGCGTTCTGCACCGCAAGACCCGCGAGATCGGCGTCCGCGAAAGCCTGCTGATGTCGGCGGTCTATATCAGTTTGGGCCTGGGCTTTGGCGGCCTGGTCTGGATGCAACTGGGCGCGACCTCCGGCATTGAATATCTGACCGGCTTCGTGATCGAGAAAAGCCTGGCCATCGACAATGTCTTCGTCATCGCCCTGATCTTCGGCTTCTTCGCCATTCCTCCCGCCCTGCAGCACCGGGTGCTGTTCTGGGGCGTGCTGGGGGTGATCGTGCTGCGGGCCATCATGATCGGCGTCGGCGCGGCCCTGGTCAGCCAGTTCGGCTGGGTGCTGTACATCTTTGCCGCCTTCCTGATCCTGACCGGCATCAAGATGCTGTTCGCGGGCGACAAGCCCATGGACCTGACCAATAACCCCGCCCTGAAATGGCTGCGTCGCGTCATGCCCATCAGCGACCAGCTGGAGGGCGACCGCTTCTTTGTTCAGGGCATCGACTCGCGCACCGGCAAGGTCGCCCGCCTGGCCACGCCGCTGTTCCTGGCCCTGGTGCTGGTGGAGCTGGCCGACCTGGTGTTCGCCGTCGACTCGGTGCCGGCGATCTTCGCCATCACCACCGACCCCTATATCGTCTACACCTCCAACATCATGGCGATCCTGGGCCTGCGGGCCCTCTACTTCGCCCTGGCGGCCGTGCTGCACCGCTTCGCCTATCTCAAGCAGGCCCTGGCCGTGTTGCTGGTCTTTATCGGCGGCAAGATCTTCATCGCCGACGCCCTGGGCTGGGAAAAGTTCCCCGCCGCCCTGTCGCTGTCGATCACCTTTGCCATCCTGGCCGCCGGCGTCGGCTGGTCGCTGTGGAAGACGCGAGAGGCGCGTCCGCTGGCTACACCCGGCAGCTAAGGCGGGATGGCTTTTGCCGCAGTCTGTTCAATAGCCGCTCTTCCCCGCGAAAACGGGGAAGAGCGGAATAGGCAAGGGCGCTAGACCGCCTTCTCCATCACCACGAAGCGCAGTTCCCCGCTGGTGTCGCCGATCCGGCGGTCGTTATAGGGAAAGGGCTCGAAGCCGGCGCGCTGGTAGCCCCGGCGTTCGTACCAGGCGATCAGGGTGTCGCGGATGTCGATGACGGTCAGCCTGATCGTCTTGCCGCTGCGAGCGCGGACATAGGCCTCCGCCGTTTCGATCAGGGCGCGGCCGACGCCGCCGTCCTGGCGCTCCGGGTCCACCGCCAGCATGCCCAGCAGCCAGACGTCGCCTGCCTCCGGCTCCAGCCAGACGCTGGCAAAGGGCGGGTCATACTCACCGTCGCGCAGGGTCAGGATCACTGAGCCGGGCTTTGCGGCCAGATCGGCGGCGAGGGTCCCTGCGCTGGTGCGCTCACCGCCCATGAAGGCCGCTTCGGTGGTCCAGCCCTTCTGGGCGTCGTCGCCGCGATAGGCCCCGTTGACCAGGGCGGCGACAGCGGGAAGATCCCGCTCCTTGGCGACGACGAGCAGCATGTCAGGCTCCGGAAAAGCGGCAGCGGACCTAGAGCATCGCGCGCGCCCTCCGGCAACCGCGCCCTTGCATCGTCGTCGATCCTGCCTGACCCTGCCGCCATGGAAGCCCGTATCGCCGCCCTCTACCGCCACCCCGTAAAGGGCTTCACGCCCGAGCGCCTGCAAACCGCCGACCTCGTGGCCGGGGCCTGTTTTCCCTGCGACCGGCTCTATGCGGTGGAAGACGGCCCCAGCGGCTTCGACCCCGCCGCTCCGGTCCACATCTCCAAGATGCGCTTCACCGTGCTGGCGCGACTGGCCCAGGTGGCGGCCGTGCGCACGGCCTATGACGAGGCGAGCGGCGTGCTGAGCGCGACCGCCCCGGGCTTCGACGACTTTGCCGGCGACCTGCGCGACGCGGCCGGCCGCGCGGGGTTCGAGGCCTGGCTGGCGGCCTTCCTCGGCGAAGAGGCGCGCGGCGCCCTACGGGTGCTACAAGGCCCCGGCGCGCATCGCTTCATGGACAGCAAGTCGGGCTATGTCTCCATCGTCAACCTGGCCAGCGTGCGCGATCTGGAGGCCAGGCTGGGCCGCCCTGTCGACCCGCTGCGCTTTCGCGCCAATCTCTATGTCGAAGGCTGGCCGGCCTGGATCGAGAACGACTGGACCGGCCGGTCGATGACCCTGGGCGAGGCGCAGGCTGAGGTCCTCAAGCCCATCGTCCGCTGCGCGGCCACCCATGTCGACCCGGCGACTGCCGAGCGCGACATCGACCTGGTCAAGGCCCTGTTCGAGCACTATGGCCACATGTTCTGCGGCGTCTATGTGAACGTGACTGAGGGTGGCTTGGTAGGCGAGGGCGAGGTGGTGGGGGTGGTTTAGGGCCTGCGCCACGATATCCTTTTCATCCCGGACGCGCGAAGCGCGATCCGGGACCCAGGGGCCGGCGCAGTGCGGTTGCCCCTGGGTCCCGGCTCTCCGCTGCGCTGCGGCCGGGATGACAAGATTTTAGGTGATGTAAAGCGGGTGCCAAGCCCCTCGGATCGTTGAAGGGCCGCCCGCTCTCCGTCGCCCTATTGCGAGCGCTTCCAGGCGTTGAATTCGCGACGCTCGCGGTCTTTCTTGCTTTCGCCGGGGATCACGGCCTTGCCGGTGGCGACGACAACCTTGCCGCCGACCTTGGCCACGCCGCCGACGGCGGCGCCGGTGACGCCGATGGCCGTGCCGGCCACGGTGCCGATGGCGACCGCGCAGCCTTGCAGGGCCAGGGTGACGAGGGCGAGGGCGATGACGGTGATCTTGCGGGCCATGGCGCAGTCCTGTCGAACAAGCAGGGCGTCATCATGGCTAACAGACGTTAAGGCCGCGTATCAGGCGAAGTCGATGTCCAATGCGTCATCGTGCCGGCGCCAGGGGCCGTTGAAATTGGCCACGGTGCGTCTGCGCCGGTCGGGGCCGAAATAGCCGCCGGTGCGGATGAACTGGCGCGGCTCCTCAATCAGCAGGGTCAGGCGGTGCACCAGGTTGCGGCCGGTAACTGGCTTGGTCAGGAACTCGTTGACCCCGGCGTCGCGCGCGGCCTGCACCCGCTTCATCGTCGAGTGGCCCGTGACCATCAGCACCGGTACCATGGGATTGGGGCTGCTGGACGAGCGGCGCAGCAGGGTGACGAAGTCGATCCCGCCCAGGGTGCCCATCTTCAGGTCGGAAATGACGATATCGATGGGGGTGCGGCGCAGGCTGTTGAGGGCTTCCTCGCCATTGACCGCCTCATGGATGTTGCGCACGCCGATGGCGCGCAGCATCTCGGTCAACAACAGCCGCATGTGCTGGTTGTCATCGACGAGCAGGATGTTGAGGAGATCGAAGCGCACGCGTTCACTTTTGTCGACGCGCTTCTGCGCTGATTTTTCTTGGCTTTTTTTCCGACGGCCGGGACGTGGCGCAGTACTACAGTTCTGCAATCTGTAAGGTCAAGCTGAAAAACCCAACGTTTTCAGTGGTCAGATCTCCACAAATCGGGTTTTAGCCGCGCCCGCTCTGGCCCGGTGAGAAGACCCCGCCGCCGGTCTGGGCGCGGTGGCGCAGAAAGGCGTCGGCCAGCACGCAGGCCGTCATGGCCTCGACCACCGGCACGCCGCGAATGCCCACGCAGGGATCGTGGCGGCCCTTGGTGCGCAGTTCCACGTCTTCGCCCGCCTCATTGACCGTCTCGCGCGGGATCAGGATCGAGGAGGTCGGCTTGAACGCCACGCGGGCCACCACGGGCTGACCGGTGGAGAGACCGCCCAGCACGCCGCCGGCATGGTTGCTGGTGAAGATCGGGCCGTCATTGCCCATCCGCATCTGGTCGGCATTGTCCTCGCCGGTCAGGGCAGCGCTGGCAAAGCCCTCGCCGATCTCGACACCCTTGGCGGCGTTGATCGACATCAGGGCGGCGGCCAGTTCGGCATCGAGCTTGCCATACAGCGGTGCGCCCCAGCCGGCGGGCACGCCGGTGGCTTCAACCTCGACAATGGCCCCAGTCGAGGAGCCGGCCTTGCGGATCTTTTCCAGATGCTCTTCCCACACCGGGATGATCGCGGCGTCGGGCGACCAGTAGGGGTTCTGCTCGCACTGGTCCCAGTCCCAGTTGGCCCGGTTGATGGCGTGGGGCCCGATCTGGACCAGGGCCGCGCGCACCGTGACGCCGGGGATCACCAGCCGGGCGATGGCGCCCGCCGCCACCCGCGCGGCGGTCTCGCGGGCCGAGCTGCGCCCGCCGCCGCGATAGTCGCGCACGCCGTACTTGGCGAAATAGGGATAGTCGGCATGGCCTGGGCGGAAGGCCCGGGCGATCTCGCCATAGTCCTTGGAGCGCTGGTCGGTGTTTTCGATCATCAGGCTGATCGGCGTACCGGTGGTCCGCTGGCCGTCGGTGCGGGGGTCCTCGAACACGCCCGACAGGATGCGCACCGCGTCCGGTTCCTGGCGCTGGGTGACGAACTTGCCCTGGCCGGGGCGGCGCTTGTCGAGGAAGGCCTGGATCATCTCTGGCGTCAGTGCGATGCCCGGAGGGCAGCCGTCAACGACGCAGCCGAGCGCCGGCCCGTGGCTTTCGCCCCAGGTGGTGACGCGGAACAGGTGACCAAAGGTGTTGTGCGACATGGCGGCGCTTCTACCGGAAGACGGAGCGGGGCGCGCCCCCGCTTGAGGGCGACCCCGTCTGGAAGGGAAGGGCGCGGAGGGTCGTCAGACCGCCCGCAGGCGCTCCAGCACCAGGGGATGCAGATCCTGGTTGGTGGCCAGGATCGAGGTGCCGTCCACCGGATTGCCGTGCTCCTCGATGGTCGTCACCTTGCCGCCGGCCTCGGTGACCATCAGCACGCCGGCCGCGACGTCCCACGATTGCAGGTTGCGCTCCCAGTAGCCGTCGAAGCGACCGGCGGCCACCCAGGCCAGGTCCAGCGCCGCCGAGCCGAAGCGGCGCACGCCGGCGACCTTCTGGCTGATCTGGTGCAGCTCTTTGAGGAACTGGGCGTGGCCGGGCTTGCCCAGGAACGGCACGCCGGTGGCCAGCACGCTTTCATCCAGAGTGCGGCGGGCCGCGACGCGCAGGCGCTTTTCGGCGCCCAGGAAGGCGCCCTTGCCCTTTTCGACCCAAAAGAGGTCGTTGCTGATCGGGTTATAGGTGACGCCGGCCACCACCTCGCCCTCGCGCTGCAGGGCAATATTGACGGCGAAGTGCGGGATGGCGTGCAGGAAGTTGGTGGTGCCGTCCAGCGGGTCGACGATCCAGGTGTGGGTCTTGTCGGTACCCTCGATCAGGCCGCGTTCCTCGCCCAGGAAGCTGTAGCCGGGGCGGGCCTTTTCCAGGATCTCGAAGATGGTCTGCTCGGCCTTGAGGTCGGCATTGCTGACGAAATCGGCCGCGCCCTTCTTGGACACCTGAAGTTCGCCGACCTCGCCGAAGTCGCGGGCCAGGCCCCGGGCCGCCTTGCGGGCAGCGTCGATCATCACGTTCAGAAGGGCGGAGGGGGTGGCCAAGGCGGGTTATCCTCATAGGTCCCCCTGCGCAGCGGCGACGCCCTTCTGTTGAAAGGCGAAGACGGCGGGGGAAGTGCGTACGGCGGTAAGAAAGATCGGGGAATTGGGCGCGGAACCTAGTCGCGCAGCCCCCGGAAAGCAAGGTTGGGCGCGCGGGGTCTCCCGTGGCAGCCGATTCCCCCTTATGACCTCAGACATGACCCAAGCCTTTCAGGGCCGTGTGCTCGTCATCGCCGGATCGGATTCCGGCGGCGGCGCGGGCATCCAGGCCGACATCAAGACCATCACCGCGCTCGGCGGCTATGCGGCCACGGCGATCACGGCGGTGACCGTGCAGAACACCCTGGGCGTCACCGGCGTGCATCCGATCCCGCTGGAGATCATCGCCGCCCAGGCCCGGGCGGTGCTGGACGACATCGGGGCCGACGCCATCAAGACCGGCATGCTGGGCGATGTGGCGGTGGTCGAGACCGTGGCGGCGGCTCTGGACCATGCCAGGGGCGTTCCGGCCGTCATCGATCCGGTGATGGTCGCCAAGGGCGGGGCCAGCCTGCTGGCCGAGGCCGCCATCGGGGCGGTGAAAAGCCTGATGATCCCGCGCGCGGCCCTGCTGACCCCCAATGCGCCCGAGGCCGCCGCCCTGACGGGTCTGACGGTCGAGACCACAGACGACCTGCGCCGGGCCGGCGAGGCTCTGCTGGCCATGGGCGCACGGGCCGTGCTGATGAAGGGTGGCCATATCTTGCCAAGTCAGGAGGGGGGCGACCGGATGGTCGATGTGCTGATGACCCCGTCCGGCGAAACCAGCTTCGAGGGCGAGCGGATCGACACCCGCCACACCCACGGCACCGGCTGCACCCTGGCCAGCGCCTGCGCTGCCGGCCTCGCCCAGGGCCTGCCGCTGGAACAGGCCGTCGCCCGGGCCTGGAACTATGTGCACGAGGCCATGCTGCGCGCTCCGGGCTTCGGCGCGGGGCATGGGCCGCTGGACCATGGGTGGGCGCTGCGGAGATGACGAAGCACGTGCTTGCCTTCGCCCTTGGATTGACGAGCCTGTCATTGATCGGATGTGTACGCGTCGAGGCGATACATGTTTCGTATCCCGAAGCGCCGATCAATCTATCTGAAGCATTTCGTGACGGAGCCGATCTCACCTGCGTCCATGAACCTAGTCCTGGTCTTTTTTTCGATAATTTAGGCTACGTTTCTTTATTGAGTTCGATAAAGAGCTCGGCCGATAATTCGAGGCTGAGAGAATTTTGTCCTCGTTTCCAAGGCCTGAATATATCGGGGATGGTCGTGGGCTCGTATGAAACGGTCGTTGTTCGGCTGAAGGATTGCCGTGTAATTGCTGTTCGATCTTTGGTCGGATCCGATAAGGCGGTCATCGACGGCGTTCCCAATAATTTTTGCACGAGACCCCAAAATCTGGCTGCGATTAAAGCGCCCTGGGAGTCCAGACAAACCATCCTCATCGATACGCAGAGGGCACCTGATGACGTTGGAAGAACGCCTTATTGAGATCGTCCAAGGCGTCCCGACCACGATGCACGTGCTGCGGGTCGCGCGGGATCTGGACCTGCCCGACGCGATGGTCTTTTCCGGGGCGATCTACCAGCCGGTCTGGAACCATCTGACCGGTCGCGCGCCCGACTACGGCATCAAGGACTATGACCTCGCCTATCACGACGATTCTGACACCTCCTATGAGGCCGAGGATGTGGTGATCCGGCGCGTGGCCGCCGCCTTCGAGCCGCCGCTGCGCGAGCTGGTCGAGGTGCGCAACCAGGCCCGTGTGCATCTGTGGTTCGAGCAGAAGTTCGGGGCCGACGAGCCCTATCCGCCGCTGGAAACCAGCGCGGCGGCCCTCAAGCGCTTTGTCGCCACCGCCTTCTGCGTGGGCGTGCGGATGGAGGCCGACGACAGCCTCAGCGTCTTTGCGCCGTTCGGCCTGGAGGACCTGTTCGCCATGCACCTGCGGCCCAATCCCCTGCGGCTGAAGGGCGCGGGCGGCTGGGAACGCACCACGGCCTCAGCCAAGGCGCGGTGGCCGGAGATCAGGGTGGAAGGGTAGCCGAGCTTGTCATCCCGGCGAAAGCGGGGATGAGCGGTGGCCATAATTGTCACCATGACAATGTAATCTTTGATCCATGGATCAATGCGAACTAGCACTGTCGAGGCCATCCGCCAGAGGAGCCCGCGCCATGCGCCAGTGGACCATCGACGCCTTCGCCGCCGGCCCGTTCAAGGGCAACCCGGCCTGCGTGGTCGAGCCGTTCGACCAGTGGCCGTCCACCGCCTGGATGCAGGCCCTGGCCGCCGAGAACAATCAGGCCGAAACCGCCTTCCTGCTGAAAACTGCAGATCCGGCCCGCTTCGGGCTGCGCTGGTTCACCCCCGCCCTGGAGGCGCCGCTGTGCGGCCACGCTACCCTGGCGGCAGCCCATGCGCTGTTTGAGGAACTGGGCGTCGCGGCGCCGCTGCTGACCTTCGACACCCTGTCGGGCGCGCTGACCGTGCGCCGCGACGGCGAGCGGCTGGAGATGGACTTTCCGTCCGACCCGCCGCGCCGCACGGCCGTGCCTGAGGGTCTGGCCGAGGCGCTGGGCGCGACGCCGGTCGAGATGTGGGCAGGCACCTATCTGGTGGCGGTGCTCGAAAGCGAAGCCGTCGTGCGGGACCTGAGCCCCGACATCATGGCCCTCAAGCGTATCGAGGGCGAGGCAAGCGGGGGGCCAGGCCAGGTGGTGGTGGTCGCCACAGCCGATCCCGGCCGGCCCTATGCGGTGGTCAGCCGGTTCTTCGCACCGGGCTTTGGCATCCCTGAAGACCCGACCACGGGCTCGGCGCATTGCATCCTTGCGCCGCTCTATGCCGACAAGCTGGGGCGACAGACCCTGAGTTTCCACCAGGCCTATCCGGGGCGGGGCGGCGACCTGGACTGCGAAAACCGCGGCGCGCGCGTTCTGTTGCGCGGCCGCGGCGTGACGGTGATCGAAAGCCGGCTCCGGTTGGAGCCGGCCTGATTTCAAAGCCTACCAGCGATGCGGACGGTCGTGGCCGTAGCCTTCGCCGTAGCCCTGGCCGTAGTCGCGATCGCGGTCCTGGCGCTCATAGCGGATCTGGGCGCTGATCCGGTCGAAGCGGCGATCCAGATCGGCGCGTTCCCAGCGGCTCAGGCCATCCCGGCGATAGCGGGCTTCAAGGCGCTGGGTCTCGCGCAGTTCGATCGTCAGGCGGCGCGCTTCGCGGCGGGTCAGGGTTCCGTTGCGCTCGCCCTTCTCGATCCGCCATTCCAGGCGATCCTGGCGCTGGTTGATCGACTGGGCCGAGGCGACGGCGGGCAGGGCGGCGGCGGCCAGGGCCGTGACCGCAGTGATCGACAGGATGATCTTTTTCATCGGTTCGGTTCCTTGTGACGTTGCGCCGCTCCGTTGAGCGGCGTTGAACACAAGACACCACGTCCAGCCTGAAGCGGTTCTGAGCCGCTCGTTGTCTGGCGTTCACATTGGGATCAGGCGGCGTCGGCCAGCCGCGCGGCGCTGACGGCCGCCTCGATGGCGGCGTAGAGCTTGGTGATCTCAATGGGCTTGGCCACGTGGCCGTCCATGCCGGCGGCCAGATAGCCCTCGACCTGATGGGCCAGGGCGTTGGCGGTGACGGCCACGATGGGCGTGCGGCGGCGGCCGTGGGCGATCTCCAGGGCGCGGATGGCGCGGGCGGCCTCCACCCCGTCCAAGACGGGCATGTGGATGTCCATCAGAACGATGTCGTGCGATCCGCGCTTCCAGGCCTCGACGCAGGCCGCGCCGTCATCGACGAGTTCGACCAGGGCGCCGAGCGGGGCCAGCACGGCCTCGATGACCTTCTGGTTGGTCGGATTGTCGTCGGCGGCCAGCACCCGCAGGCGCGGACGGGCGCTGTCGCTGGGGGGCTCCACCGGAGCGGCGGCGTCCAGCGGCGGCGCAAGGGTGGCGCTCGCCTCGCCGCGCGGCATCGCCACCACGACAGTGAAGGTCGAGCCCTGGCCCTCGCGGCTCTGCACGGCCACGCCGCCGCCCATCAGGGCGGTCAGTTCGCGACAGATGGCCAGGCCCAGGCCCGAACCGCCGAACTCGCGCGTGGTCGAATTGTCAGCCTGGACGAACTTGTCGAACAGGCGGGTCTGCATGTCGGCCGCGATGCCGATGCCTGTATCCGCCACGTCGATCCGCAGGCCCGAACCGTCCTCGGCTGAGGCGAAGCGCACGGCCACCGCGCCGGCCGGGGTGAATTTGAGGGCGTTGGAGACCAGGTTGCCGAGAATCTGCCGTAGGCGATCGGCGTCGCCGCGCCAGATGCCTTGGGCCTCGGCTGCCACGGCCACCTCGAACGCCAGGCCCTTGGCGCGCGCCTCGGCCATGTAGCCGTCGCGCAGGGTCGAGGCCAGGGTGCCCAGGTCGAAGTCTGCGGGGATCAGATCCAGGCGACCGGCCTCGATCTTCGACAGGTCCAGCACGTCGTTGAGCACGGCCAGCAGCAGACCGCCGGAGTCGCGGATCACCGCCAGGCGGTCGCGCTGGGCGGGTTTCAGATCATCCATGGCCATGACTTCGGCCATCGCCAGTACGCCGTTCAGGGGGGTGCGGATCTCGTGGCTCATATTGGCCAGGAAGTGGGATTTCAGCACATTGGCGGCGTTGGCGTCGTCGCGCGCCTTGACCAGCTGCGCCATGGCGCCGCGCAGGTCGTGGTCATTGTGCTCCAGCCGGGCGACCAGTTGGTTGAAACTCTCGGTCAGGCTGTGGAAGACGTCGTCTTCGCTGGTTTGGTCCACGGGCTGGAAGCGGCCGTCGGCGGCCACGCCCTGCATGGCCTCGGTCAGGCGCTGCATCGGGCGGGTCATGCGCCGGGCCAGGCCGTTGGCCAGCAGGATCGCCAGGCCGGCCGAGCCGAAGAACAGCGTTCCGGTCAGCGCCAGGTCGCGGGCCAGAATCTCACTGAGACGAGGCTCGTGGGCGGTCAGTACCAGGGCGCCCAGTCGCCGGCCGTCCAGGGTGATGTCGCGACGCAGGGTCTGGACCGCTTCGTCTGTGACCGGCGCGGTGCCCACCTGGGCCAGCACCTTGCCGTGAAGATCCAGGATGCGGGCACCGGCCAAGTGCGGCGCATCGTCGACGGCCTTCAGCGCCTGACGAACGCCGGCCAGGTCACCGGCCGCAAGGGGCGCGGTTGCGCCGATGGCGACCATCTGGGTCAGAACCTGATGATTGGCCCGGGCCTCCTGTCGCGCCACGCTCCATTGCTGAACCATGAAGCAGGCGCAGGCCACGACCAGAGCGATGACCGTGGTGAGGAGCGCCACGCCAGCGATTCGCGCCTGCAAAGGCGCGTGCGTCGGTGTTTCAGGACTGCGGAGCGGGTCGTACATGGGCCGTCCGGATCAAAACCAGCACCCAGTTTGACGGCACAACCCTAACGTTTCGCTTCCAAGGCCCGATCAAGCGCGACAAAACAACGCTAACGCGTATTAACGATTGCGAAGCCGTTAAGACTTTGTTTACCTTTTCGACAGGTTTCCTCAAGTGGAGTATGGGCGTGGAAAAGGTTTTTGTGGCACAGCGCGTGGCGAACAAGTTGTTCGCAACGGAAAACGCGATTGACGCGGCGATGGTGGAAGCGGCCGAATTGATGGCCGACATGCTGAAGGCGCGCAAGGACATCGGTCTGTCGGCCGTGGTCGGCGACCGCGCCAGCGCCAAGCTGGTGGAAGCGCTCGCCGCCCTGGGCCAGGCCCGCTCGGCGATGGTCGAAATGCACGGCGAACTCAACGACGTGAAACTGCGTATCGGCGTCCGTACCAAGATGGTCGGCATTGAAGACAAGCCCCCTGAAACCACCCGTGGTCTGGCGGAGGTTCGTTCGGTTCGCGAAGCGATCTGACGAACATTGCAATAGTTTAACGCCAAAGGCCTCTAATCTCGGTTAGAGGCCTTTTTCATGTACTCATCGATCATTCCCGTTTTGGCTTGGGGACTGGTTCTCGCGATCTGCGGTTTTGCGTGGATCAAGGGCGGCCGGCCAGAGCGCCTGGGAATCGTCTTTGTGCTGCTCGCGGCGTTGGCGGCAATGGCGGTGCACCGGTTTGCGAGTGAAGAGTGGCGACCCATCCTGCTTCTCATTGATGAGGCCCTTTTGGCGATGGGCTTTCTGTTTCTGGCCCTGCGCCATGCCAGCGTCTGGCTGGGTGGGGCCATGATCCTGCAGGCTGTGCAGTTCAGCCTTCACGCCTACTATCTGGTGGCGGATCGCCCGCACGACAATCTCTACTCCACAGTCAACAACATCGACACGCTGGGCGTGCTGGTCTGCATCCTGTTCGGTGCGATCATGGCCGCGCGTAAACGCGCTGTGCTCGGAAAATAATTGCCGAATCTGTGGGGATAACCGACCCCCGCGACAAATTCCGTCCTTGCATTTCGGTTTGAAACAGAGTTTCTCGCCGGCGGGCCACGCCCCCCCAACGGGGCGCTGTCCATCTGTAAGGATGGGAGACATCGCTATGACTACCCTCGCCAAGCCGGCGCAACGCCCGGCTCGCCCCGAGTTCTCTTCCGGCCCGTGCGCCAAAAGGCCCGGCTGGACCCCCGAAAATCTCCGCAACGCCGTGCTGGGTCGCTCACACCGCAGCAAGCTGGGCAAGGGCCGCCTGAAGGCTGCCATCGACCAGACGCGCGCCGTGCTGGAAGTCCCCGCCGACTTCCTGATCGGTATCGTCGCCGGCTCCGACACCGGCGCCGTCGAAATGGCGATGTGGTCGATGCTGGGCGCTCGCCCGGTGCAACTGATGGCCTTCGAATCGTTCGGCAAGGACTGGGTCACCGACGTGACCAAGCAACTGAAGCTGCCCAACGTCGAGGTGCTCGACGCGCCCTATGGCCAGCTGCCTGACACCACCAAGGTCGATCCGGCCAAGGATCTGGTCTTCACCTGGAACGGCACCACCTCGGGCGTCCGCGTCCCGAACGCTGACTTCATCAGCGCCGACCGCGAAGGCATCGTCATCTGCGACGCCACCAGCGCCGCCTTCGCCCAGGAACTGGACTGGACCAAGCTGGATGTCGTGACCTTCTCCTGGCAGAAGGCCCTGGGCGGCGAGGGCGCGCATGGCGTGCTGATCCTGTCGCCCCGCGCCGTGGCCCGCCTCGAGAGCTACACCCCCGCCTGGCCGATGCCCAAGCTGTTCCGCATGACCAAGGGCGGCAAGGTTTCCCTCGATATCTTCGAAGGCGCGACCATCAACACCCCCTCCATGCTCTGCGTGGAAGATGCCCTCGACGCCCTGAAGTGGGCGGCGTCCATCGGTGGTCTGGAAGGCATGCAGTCGCGCGCCGACCAGAACCTGGCCGTGATCGCTGACTGGGTCGAGCGCACCCCCTGGGTCGATTTTCTGGCCGCTACGCCGGACATCCGCTCCAACACCTCGGTGTGCCTGAAGGTCGTCGATCCCGCCATCGCCGCCCTGCCGGAAGACGCCCAGGCCGACTTCGCCAAGAAGCTGGCCAGCCTGCTCGAAAAAGAGGGTGCCGCCCTCGATATCGGCGGCTATCGCGACGCCCCGGCCGGCCTGCGCATCTGGTGCGGGGCCACGGTCGAGGCTTCGGATCTGGAAGCCCTGACCCCCTGGCTGGACTGGGCCTTCGCCACGGTCTCGGCCGAGCTGGTCGTCGCCTAAGCCGCTTCGATGGAAGAGCGGATCGTCACACCGCTCGGCCCTGTTCTCATCACGCTTTCGGGCGATGATGGGGGCACCCGGATCGAGCAAGGCGAGGCATCGCGGACGATGCAGGATGGGACACGGATCGAGACGTCCCTGATCGAAATCGTCCTCACGCGCCCCGCTAAAGATCTGACGGTCGAGCTCAGCTTCGACGGCGAAGGCGATCCGGAATCCGGCGAGAATCTCGAATGCATTACGTTCGATCTCGCCGGCGGCCGTCTCAGTGTTGCGACCCGCGACTTTGAGTGGCTGACCCGCAAGGGCTTCCAGACGGATTGGGCCAGTTACGGACCCTCCAGCCTTCGCCTGAACCTGCAACAAACACCTCCCGACGCCAGGCTGCCGATCGCCCTCGCCTGGCGCCTGGGACCTTCCTCCCCCTCGCCGGACGACATCGCGACCTGGCTCGCCGTCGATTCCGCGCTACCGAATTAAGGAACACCCCACCATGGCTCCCCGCGTCCTTATCGCTGACAAGCTCAGCCCCGCCGCCGTCGACATCTTCAAGAACCGCGGCGTCGATTTCGACATCAAGGTCGGCCTGTCGAAAGACGAACTGATCGCCGTCATCGGCGACTATGACGGCATCGCCATCCGCTCGGGCGCCAAGCTCGACAAGGACGTGATCGCCGCTGCCAACAAGCTGCAGGTCATCGCCCGGGCCGGCATCGGCGTCGACAATGTCGACATCCCCGCCGCCACCGCCAAGGGCATCGTGGTGATGAACACCCCGTTCGGCAACTCGATCACCACGGCCGAGCACGCCATCGCCATGATGTTCGCCCTGGCCCGCCAGCTGCCGGCCGCCGACGCCAGCACCCAGGCCGGCAAGTGGGAGAAGAACCGCTTCATGGGCGTGGAGCTCTACGCCAAGACGCTGGGCTTGATCGGTGCCGGCAATATCGGCGGCATCGTCGCCGACCGGGCTCTGGGCCTGAAGATGAAGGTCGTCGCTTACGACCCGTTCCTGTCGCCCGAACGCGCCATCGAGATGGGCGTCGAGAAGGTCGAGCTGGACGACCTGCTGGCCCGCGCCGATGTCATCACCCTGCACACGCCCCTGACCGACAAGACCCGCAACATCCTGTCGGCCGAAAACCTGGCCAAGACCAAGAAGGGCGTGCTGATCGTCAACTGCGCCCGTGGCGGCCTGGTTGACGAGGTTGCCCTGCGCGCCCTGCTCGACAGTGGCCATGTCGGCGGCGCCGGCTTTGACGTCTTCGTCACCGAGCCGGCCAAGGAAAACCCGCTGTTCGGGTCGGACCGCGTCGTGGCCACGCCGCACCTGGGTGCCAGCACCAGCGAAGCCCAGGAAAATGTGGCCCTGCAGGTCGCCGAGCAGGTCAGCGACTATCTGCTGACCGGCGCCGTCACCAACGCCCTGAACAGCCCGTCGATCACGGCTGAAGAAGCGCCCAAGCTGAAGCCCTTCGTGGCCCTGGCGGAAAAGATCGGGGCCCTGGCCGGCCAGATGGTCGACTTCGGTATCAAGGCCATCGACATCGCCTATGAGGGCGAGGTCGCCAACCTCAACGTCAAGCCGATGACCTCGGCCGCCCTGTCGGGGATCCTGAAACCCATGCTGGCCGAGATCAACATGGTCTCCGCGCCTGCCGTGGCCAAGGAGCGCGGCATCACCGTCTCCGAGAGCCGCCAGGAAGTCAGCCCCACCTATGACAGCCTGATGCGCATCACCATCACCACCGAAAAGGGCAAGCGCGCCTTTGCCGGCACGGTGATCGCCGGCGCGCCGCGTGTGGTCGAGGTCAAGGGCATGGAACTGGACGCGGCCTTCTCGCCGGCCATGCTCTATATCAACAACCTCGACAAGCCGGGCTTCATCGGCGCGCTGGGCATGCTGCTGGGCGAGGCGGGCGTCAATATCGCCACCTTCAACCTGGGTCGCGTCTCGGCCGACGAGGACGCCATCGCCCTGGTCGGCGTCGATCAGGCTCCGGATGCGGCCCTGCTGGCCAAGATTCAGGCGCTTCCGCACGTCAAGGAAGCCCGCGCCCTGACCTTCTAGGACTATCGCAACCTCCGTCGGCTATAGCGGGCGTCGTCGTCATCTTCCGGACATTTCCGAAGGTTACGGCGGCGCTCGTTTCCGTTCTGACAGGCTCCCGTTTCATGACGCTGTTTTCCAACCGCAAAATCAACCGGCTGGCCTTTGCGGTGTTCGCGGCGGCGTGCGCCTATGCCCTGTGGCAGGCCCTGCTGCCGGGCGACGACAGCGTGGGCCTGATCCCCTGGGACAAGGCCAAGCACTTCATCGTCTTCTATGTTCTGACCACCCTGGCGGTCATCGCCCTGCCGGCCAGCCGTTTCTGGCGGATCGGTGGCGTGCTGCTGGGTTTCGGCATCCTGATCGAGGTGCTGCAGGCCCTGCCGATCATCGGCCGCGACGCCTCGCGCGGCGACATCCTGGCCGACGCCTGCGGCATCGGCGCGGTGTTCGCCCCGATGGTTATCGCCACCTGGCAGAAGCGGACGAAGTTCTAGGCCGGGGTTGTGATCCTGGCGTCGCAGACCGGCACGCTGCAGCCTCCAGGAGATTTAAGGATGAGCCGGACGCGGGGCGTCGGCTTTCGGGGGGAGGGGAAACCTGTTCCCGAGCCTGGCAGGACCCAAGCCTTCTCCCCTTGCGGGAGAAGGACTTGTCGCCGCAGACGATGTTGCATGGAAGCTTTCGGCCTCCGGCCTCTGAACAGGGGGCGAAGGTCTGGTTTCTGGCGTTGTGCGCGTTTCCGCTCCCGACCCTGAGCGGACATTGACGAGCGAAGCTATGCTGCCATGGTAAGCTATGTGGAGGGGCTAGTGGTTGAGTCTGACGAGCAAAAGAAGAGGCAGCTTCTGTCCAGCTTGCTAGATATACTCATGCAGCCTGCTGGCACCATGGACGCATACGCTGATGCGGCTCTCCTTTTATTCTGTGCCTCATGTCCCGATCCAATAGGCGCGCGCTGGCTAGTCGTTGAGTGTCTGGATGAAATGACAGACGAAAATCTCATTGAGCGCGCCCTATCGATGTCATCGCGACTATTGAAAAACGTGCCTGAATCCGAGCTTCCCAAGGGCCACGCGCTAAGAGCTATGGCGCACTAACCACCCTTATCGGCCCCTCAGAAGGCCTGCTTCCTAGACGGCACATGAATGTCCGGTTTGCGGAGCGGTCCCAGTCTTCGTTCATGACCCTAGTCGGACGTTGGACGCAGGACGGGGAACTAGCGGATGCTCCGGCCGTCAGACCCAATGCCTAGCAGGGTGGGTAGTTGGCGAAGAGTTGCTCGTACTCAGCAAGTGTCTGGTGAAATCCTATCGCCCTACGGCGCTCATCGACGCGAGGAGGGTCCTCAAGCCGATCGACGACAAGCTTGCCGGCTCTGCACGTCATTTGACTGCCATAGCGCTGCGGCCGCCCCTCATTGATCGCCAAGCGGTCGAACATCATGCCGTAGGTTTCTCCGGAGACCTCTCCCTTAGCCACGAGGGGCTCCAGCACGGGAACGAACCGGCGCCACAGATCAAGGTCGCCATGTTGTATGATCAGGAACGCGTCCCTTGAAGCTGCCGAGCCGTATTTGCTCGTATAAAACCAGCCCTCAGGCGGCAACATGGCGAGCAAGTCTGCTTGGTTGGCCTTGTCGACCGCCGTGATGGGTGCCCACATCGCTGCCGTGGCGGCGTCCCGCTCGGGTTTGGGGAGATCGTGCAAATCGACGATGATGGCCGCTTTGCGCCCGGCCTGTTCGATAGCCACCATCCGCACGAGTTTTTCGGCGACTCCAGACGGAGGCGGCAAGCCAGCCTGCCTCTGTTGCTCCGACCGGATTGCCGCCGCGACTGGAGCAATGCGAGCGGTGGCTTCAGGGGAAAGGGCTGGGGCACTCTGCAACGCCAGCATCGTAGCCAGGAACCAGACAGTCATATGCATCCAGCGTAAAAGTTGTGATCATCTACCTAACTCTCATACGCTGAACAGGGCGGCAAGCGCGCTGGACGGCAGGATCAGAGTTTACGCTGGTCTGAAATGTCTCGAAACCACCTCCAGCGGCCTCCCGAAAGGTCCGCTTCGTGAGCCCGCTCCCCCTCACCAGCTATCCACCCGCACCGCCCAAGGCCGGGCCATCCCTGCCGCCGCGTCCAGCCCGCCGACCACCCAGCGTCGGGTGTCGGCCGGGTCGATCACGGCGTCGATTTCCAGGGCGGCGGCCATGCTGGTGGCCTTTCCGGCCGCATAGAGCCTCGCGACCAACTGGTCATAGAGGGCCTTCTGTTCGGCGGGGTCGCTCAACGCCTCCAGCTCCTTGCGGTAGCCCAGCTTGACGGCGCCCTCCAGGCCCATGCCGCCGAACTCGCCCGTGGGCCAGGCGGCGATGAAGGCGGGGCTGTGGAAACTGCCGCCAGCCATGGCCTGGGCCCCGAGGCCATAGCCCTTGCGGGTGACGACAGTGAACAGGGGCGAGCGCAGCTTGGCGCCGGCGATGAACTGGCGGCTGACCCGGCGCACGGCGGCGGCGTCCTCGCTGCCCGGTCCCACCATGAAGCCGGGCGTGTCGCAGAGGCTGAGCACCGGCAGGGCGAAGGCGTCGCACAGCTGCAGGAAGCGCGCGGCCTTCTCGGCCCCGTCGCAGTCGATGGCCCCGCCCAGATGGCGCGGATCATTGGCGATCAGGCCCATGGGCCGGCCCTCGATGCGGATCAGGCCGGTGACCATGCCGGCCGCAAAGCCGCCGCGCAGTTCCAGGAACGAGGCCTCGTCGACCAGTCCGGCGATCAGGGCGCGCACGTCATAGACCCGCAGGCGGTTTTCCGGGATGGCATTGCGCAGACGGCGCTGGTCGGGGGCGGTCCAGGTCGGCAGGGCACCCTGGAAATAGGACAGGGCCTGCCTGGCCAGCTGCGTGGCGTGGGCCTCGTCCTCGGCCAGGATGTCGATGACGCCATTGGCCCACTGATGAGCCGAAGGGCCGATCTGCTCGGGCTTGAACACCCCCAGCCCGCCGCCCTCGATCATGGCCGGCCCGCCCATGCCCAGGTTGGAGTCCCGGGTGGCGATGATGATCTCTGACAGCCCGGCGATGGCGGCATTGCCGGCAAAGCAGCGGCCGGCGACGATGGCGATCTTGGGCACGATCCCTGACAGCTGGGCGAAGCTGCGGAAGGTCGGCACGTCCAGCCCGGCCACGCTGGTGGTGTCGGTATCGCCCGGACGGCCGCCGCCGCCCTCGGCGAACCAGACCACCGGCAGCTTCTGGTCGGCGATCAGCGCCATCAGCCGGTCGGTCTTGCGGTGGTTCATCGCCCCCTGCGTGCCCGCCAGCACGGTGAAGTCATAGGCCAGGGCCGCCGTGCGGGCCCTGTCGGGCGCAAAGAGGCCGCCATTGACCGTGCCGATCCCGGTGATCAGGCCGTCAGCCGGGGTGTTGGCGATCAGGTCTTCAGTGGTGCGCCGCCGCTTCTGGGCGGCGATGGCCAGGGCTCCGTATTCCAAGAAGCTGCCGGGATCGACCAGGTCGTCGATGTTCTCCCGCGCCGTGCGATGGCCGGTCTTGCGGCGGCGGGCGACCGCCTCGGGGCGAGCCTCATCAAGGGTGAAGCGGTGGCGGGCGATGACCTCGGCCAGATCCGGGCGGATGGCGTCCAGATCCTCGACGGCGGCGTCCTGGGCCTCTGCGGCCTCGACCTCGACCGGTTCCAGAAAGATCAGGGGCTGGCCCTCGGCCACGGTCTGGCCCGGGGTGGCGGCGAGCTTCAGCACCCGGCCGCCGGCGGTGGCGACGACCAGATGCTCCATCTTCATGGCCTCCAGCACGGCCAGGGCCTGGCCCGGCCGGACCAACTCGCCCTCGGCCACGCTGATCGCGCCGACTGTGGCCGCCAGGGGGGCGGCCACGGCGACGGCACCGTCCAGCGTCTCGAAGGCGGTCTCGGCCTGGACGACGACGGGCGACAGGGCTTTGGCGCGGGCCGACAGGGTGGCGGCGTGATCCTCAATGAAGCGGGTGGTGGCTGCGCCGGTCGCCGCCTCCGGGGTCTCCAGGATCGCCCGCACCAGCGGGGCGGTGCTCGCCACGCCAGTGATCGTGAACTCGGCCAGCGCTCGGTTCAGCCGGGCGACGGCCTCGCGGGCGCTGCGGCCGCGGGCGATCACCTTGGCCAGCAGGCTGTCATAGGCCCCGCCGAGCCTGAGGCCGACGGCACCCGCGCCGTCCACCCGCACGCCCGGTCCGCCGGGCAGGGCATAGGCGCTCAGCGTGCCCGAAGAGGGCTTCACCTGGCCATCGGCGTTCAGGGTCTCGGCATTGACCCGCGCCTGGATGGCCACGCCGACCGGCGGCGGGGCCGTGGTCAGGTCCAGCTCGGCCAGGGTCGCTCCGGCGGCGAGGGCAAACTGCAGGCCGACCAGGTCCAGGCCCGTGACCTCTTCGGTGACCGTGTGCTCGACCTGCAGCCGGGGATTGGTCTCGATGAAGGCGAAGGCCCCGGTCTCGATATCCAGCAGATATTCCACGGTCGCCAGACCCCGATAGCCGGCGCACAGGGCCTGGGCGGCCGTCGCCATGGCCGTACGTGTGGCCTCGGTCAGGTTGGGGGCCGGGGCGATCTCGACCAGCTTCTGGTTGCGGCGCTGCAGCGAGCAGTCGCGGTCGCCGACGGCCAAGACCGACACGCCGTCACCGACGATCTGCACCTCGATATGGCGGGCCCGGTCGATGCGCTGTTCGGCATAGAGTCCCTCGTCGCCGAAGGCGGCTTTCGCCTCACGGGCGCAGGCGGCGAAGGCGGCGTCCAGCTCGCCCGGATCCAGCACGGCCCGCATGCCGCGCCCGCCGCCGCCGGCCCGGGCCTTCAGCATGATCGCCCCGTGCTCGGCCAGGAAGGCCCGGGCCCCGGCCAGGTCGAGCGCGCCCGTGCCCGGGATCAGCGGCACGCCCAGCCGCTGGGCCAGGGCGCGGGCGGCGGCCTTGTCGCCGAAGGTCTCCAGATGCGTGGGCGAGGGGCCGATGAAGGTGATGTCGGCCGCCGCGCAGGCCCGGGCCAGGTCGGCATTCTCCGACAGGAAGCCATAGCCGGGATGCAGGGCGTCGCACCCGCTGGCCTGGGCGGCTGCGATCACGGCGGCGATGTCGAGATAGGCTTTGGCCCCCGTGCCGGACAGGGCGACGCTCTGGTCGGCGGCCTCCACGTGCGGGCTTGCCACATCGTCGGTGGCGAACACCGCCACGCTCCCGATCCCCCGCTCAGCCGCCGCGCGGGCGATGCGGACAGCGATTTCGCCGCGATTGGCGATCAGCACGCGCTTGAAGGTCATGGGAGCTCCCGGCTCACGGTTCATACGACCGTTTGACGCACAATGACGGTCCCGGCTTGACTCTCCAACCCTGCAAGATCAGAACAAAAGTGGAACAAAGAGGATTGGAACCATGCCCGGATCGCGCCAGGCGCGTCTTGTGGCTTTGAAGGGCCGGATCGCTGCTCTGGAAGCAGGGACTCGGACTCCGACACCGGTCCTGAGCTTTGGCGAGCCCGCCATCGACAGCTGTTTTCCGGGCGGCGGCCTGCCGTCGGGCTGCTGGCACGAGGTGATGGGTGACGGGCTGGAGGACGAGACCGCCGCCGCCCCCGCCGCCTTCGTCGCCCGCCTGACCCGGCCGCTGCTGGCCAGCGGGGCGGTGGTCTGGGTGATGCGGCGCGATGACCTGCATGCCCCGGGTCTGGCGGGGCTGGGCTTCCCGACCGAGCGGCTGATCCAGGTCAAGGCCCGCGACGAGGCCGAGGTGCTGTCGGTGCTGGAGGACGCTCTGTCGACCGTCGGGGTCGCCGCCGCCGTCGGCGAGGCGGAGGCTCCGGAGCTGAAGGCCGGGCGTCGTCTGCAGCTGGCCTGCGAGAAGCGCGGCAGTTTCGGGGTGCTGCTGCATCGCCGGCCCTATGGCGGGGCGGCCGGGCGGGCGCGAACGGTGTCGGGCTCCTCGGCCTTCAGCCGCTGGCGCATCGCCGGGGCCCCCAGCCAGCCGCCGCCGGGCGATCCTGGCCTGGGCCCGCCGCGCTGGCGGGTCGAGCTTGAACGCTGCCGGGGCGGTCGCCCCGGCGTCTGGATTTTGGAGTCCCCGGAGGCCGATGATGGCCCGCATTCTTTCCGTCTGGTGCCCCAACTGGCCGATCACGACCTGGCTGCGACGGGCTTCCGACGGGCGGGGTGAGAAATCCTCCCCCCAGAGGGGGAGGTGGCCCGAAGGGCCGGAGGGGGAAGTCGCCCCAACAGTCGTTCGTCTTCCCCCTCCGTCCGCTGCGCGGACACCTCCCCCTTCAGGGGGAGGATCGCCGCCCCCCCTCGCCCTGATCGCTACCGAGGCCGGCACCCGGCGGCTGGTGGCGCTCGACGAGGCGGCCATGCGGCTGGGCCTGCATCCCGGCCAGAAGGTCGCCGACGCCCTGGCCCTGGCTCCGGATCTGGTCACGGTCGAGCACGACCCCGCCGCTGACCGGACGGCGCTGGAGGCCCTGAGCGACTGGTGCGTGCGGTTCTCGCCGGCCGTGGCGATCGACGGGGACGACGGTCTGTTTCTCGACATTACCGGCACCGACCATCTGTGGGGCGGTGAGGCCCTGATGTTGGCTGACCTGATGGCGCGACTGGCCCGCTGGGGCGTTCCGGCCCGGGCGGCCATCGCCGATACGGCGGGCGCGGCCTGGGCGCTTGCCCGGTTTGGCGAAGGCGGCCAGATCGCGCCGCCCGATGGCCAGCGCGCCCTGCTGACCGATCTGCCGGTCGCGGCTCTGCGGCTGGACGAGACGGCCACCGCCCAGTTGCCGCGCCTGGGCCTCTATCGCATCGGCCAGCTGCTGGGCCTGCCGCGCGCCCAGCTGGCCAAGCGCTTTGGGTTGAACCTGACCCAGCGCCTGGACCAGGCCCTGGGCGCGGCGGGCGAGGCCCTGGTGTTTCGCCGGCCGGCCAGTCCATGGTTCGCGCGCCTGGCCTTCGCCGAGCCGATCAGCACGCCTGACGATCTGGCCCGGGCCACCGGCGACATCACCGCCCTGATCTGCCGGCGGCTGGAGGCCGAAGGTCAGGGGGCTCGGCGCTTCGAGGTGGCCTTCCACCGGCTGGACGGCAAGGCGATGGCCGCCCGGGCCGGGCTGGCGCGGGCCGGGCGCGACGCCGCCCGCCTGACCCGGCTGCTGGTTCCCCGGCTGGAGGTCATCGACCCCGGCTTCGGCATCGAGGTGGTCACGGTGTTCGCCGCCGGGGTCGAGCCGCTGTCGGCGACCCAGGCGCGGCTCGATGCGCAGGCCGGCGCGGGCTTGGACGAGACCCTGGCCCCGCTGGTCGACCGGCTGGTCAACCGGCTGGGCGAGGGCCGGGTCTGGCGAGCCGATCCGCACGAGAGCCACGTCCCCGAACGCGCCGTGATCCGCCGCGCGCCGCTGGCGCCGCCGTCCGCCGAGATCTGGGACCCGGGCCGTCCCCGCCCGGTGCGCCTGTTCAAGCGTCCCGAGGCGATCACCGCCCTGGCCAAGGTGCCCGACGACCCGCCGGTCCAGTTCACCTGGCGCGGCCGCGCGCACCGCGTCCGCCGCGCCGAGGGGCCCGAGCGCATCGCCCAGGAATGGTGGCGGGCCGAGTTCGAGACCACGGGCCCGGGCCGGGTGCGCGACTATTACCGCGTCGAGGACGAGGCCGGCGGCCGGTTCTGGATCTTCCGGCAGGGTCTGTTTGGCGGCGACGAGGTGCCGAAGTGGTGGATCCATGGCCTGTTTGGTTGAGGGCGTTCTTGATCCTCCCCCTCTGGGGGAGGTGTCGGCGGAGCCGACGGAGGGGGCCAGTCGGGCCTATGCCGAGAAGGCCCCCTCAGTCCCTCCGGGACAGCTCCCCCAGAGGGGGAGCATCTACGGATGACCGCCTATGCTGAACTCCAAACCACCAGCAACTTCTCGTTCCTGCGCGGGGCCTCGCATGCCCGCGAGCTGATGGTCACGGCCGAGGGGCTGGGGCTGGCAGCGGTCGGGATCGTGGATCGCAACACCCTGGCCGGTGTCGTGCGCAGCTGGGCGGCGGCGCAGACGTTGAAGGTGCGGGCCCTGACCGGTTGCCGGCTGGACTTCGCCGACGGGACGCCCAGCCTGCTGTGTTACCCGTCCGACCGCGAGGCGTTCGGGCGGCTGACGCGGCTGCTGACCGTGGGCCAGAGGCGGGCGGGCAAGGGCCTGTGCGAACTGCACTGGGAGGATTTCCTGGGCCATGCCGAGGAGCAGCTGGCCCTGATCGTCCCGCCGGCCAAGCTGGACGAGGCCTTTGTCCGGGACCTGAACCGCATGGCCGGCGACCTGCGCGGCCGGGTCTGGCTGGCGGCCAGCCGGGCCTATGCGGCCCGCGACCTGCAGCGGCTGGCCCGGCTGGAGGCCCTGGCCCAGGCGGCCGGCGCGCCGATGGTCGCCACCAACGACGTGCTCTATCACGGCCCCGAGCGGCGGCCCCTGCAGGACGTCATGACCTGCGTGCGCGAGCACTGCACGGTGCAGGAGGCGGGCTTTCGGCTGCAGGCCAATGCCGAGCGGCACCTGAAGACCCCCGGCGAGATGGCCCGTCTGTTCGAGCGCTGGCCCCGCGCGGTGGAGCGCAGCCTGGAGATCGTCGAGCGCATCGGCTTTGATCTGGGCCAGCTGCGCGAGGAGTATCCCGATGAGCGGGTGCCAGCCGGCAAGACCGCCATGCAGCACCTGACCGACCTGACCTGGTCCGGCGCGGCCTGGCGCTATCCCGGCGGCGTGCCCGAGGCGGTGAAGATCCAGCTGGTCGAGGAGCTGCGGCTGATCGGCAAGATGGACTATCCCAACTATTTCATCACGGTCCACGACATCGTGCGCGAGGCCCGCAGCATGGGCATTCTGTGCCAGGGGCGCGGGTCGGCGGCCAATTCCTCGGTCTGTTTCTGCCTGGGCGTCACCTCGATCGATCCGACCGAGCACCGGCTGCTGTTCACCCGCTTCATCTCGGAAAATCGCGGCGAGCCGCCAGATATCGACGTGGATTTCGAGCATGAGCATCGCGAGAAGGTGATGCAGTACGTCTATCGCCGGTATGGCCGCGACTATGCCGCCCTGTGCGGCACGGTGATCCACTATCGGCCGCGCAGCGCCATTCGCGATGTGGGCAAGGCCCTGGGTCTGACCGAGGATGTCACCAGCGTGCTGGCCGCCACGGTCTGGGGCAGCTGGGGCGACGGCATGCCGCAGGAGCATATCCGCAAGGCGGGCCTGGATCCCGAGGCCCCCGAGATCGCCCGCGCCGTGGCCCTGGCGTCCGAGCTGCTGGGCACGCCGCGCCACCTGTCCCAGCACGTCGGCGGCTTTGTGCTGACCAAGCGGCGGCTGGACGAGACCGTGCCGATCGGCAACGCGGCCATGAAGGATCGCACCTTCATCGAGTGGGACAAGGACGATATCGACAGCCTCAAGCTGATGAAGGTCGATATCCTGGCCCTGGGCATGCTGGCCGCCATCCAGCGAGCCTTCGGCATGTTGCGGGCCGATCACGGCCAGCCGATTGTCGACCTGGCTGACGTGCCCCGCGAGGTGCCGGGCGTCTATGACATGCTGTGCAAGGCCGACTCGGTGGGCGTGTTCCAGGTCGAGAGTCGGGCCCAGATGTCGATGCTGCCCCGGCTGAGGCCGCGCGAGTTCTATGATCTGGTGATCCAGGTGGCCATCGTGCGGCCGGGGCCCATTCAGGGCGACATGGTCCATCCCTATCTGCGTCGCCGCCAGGGGATCGAGCCGGTGGAGTGGCCCGCGCCCTCGCCCGAGCATGGCCCGCCCGACGAGCTGAAGGCCATTCTGGGCAAGACCTTTGGCGTGCCGCTGTTTCAGGAACAGGCCATGAGTCTGGCCATCGAGGCGGCCAAGTTCACGCCCGACGAGGCCGACGGCCTGCGCAAGGCCATGGCCACCTTCAAGAACCTGGGCACCCCGGCCGAATATCGCGACAAGTTCGTCGAGGGCATGGCCTCACGCGGCTATCAGCGCGATTTTGCCGAACGCTGCTTCAAGCAGATCGAGGGTTTCGGCCACTACGGCTTTCCCGAAAGCCACGCGGCCAGCTTTGCCAAGCTGGTCTATGTCTCGGCCTGGATCAAATGGGCCTGGCCGGACGTGTTCTGCGCGGCCCTGATCAACTCCCAGCCGATGGGCTTCTACCAGCCGTCGCAGCTGGTGCGCGATGCGCGCGAGCACGGGGTGGTGGTGCTGCCGGTCGATGTGCTGGCCAGTGACTGGGACTGTACGCTGGAGCCTCTATCGCCGTCATCCCGGGGCTTGTCCCCGGGACCCATTTGTCCGCCGCACGGATCGGGCCCGATGATCTCCTCCCGTGAGAGCTGCGACATGGGTCCCGGGGACAAGCCCCGGGATGACGGTGAAAAGCAAAGGCGTCCCGACAAGATCTCAAACCCGCAAACCCGCCCGCACTGGAAGGCCGTGCGGCTGGGGCTGCGGCAGATCAAGGGATTGCGGGAGGGGCTCGACATCGCGCCCTTGAAAAAGGCCCGCGACGAGGGGGCCCGCACGCCGGCCGACTTCGCCCAGGCGGGGGTGCCGCAGCGGGCCCTGGAGCTGCTGGCCGAGGCTGACGCCTTTGCCGGGGCGGGCCTGACCCGGCGCGAGGCCCTGTGGGCGGTCAAGGGCGTCAAGGGCGAGGCCAAGGCCCCTGTCCAGGCACCGCTGCTGGCGGGGCTGCCGTTGTTCGAGGCCGCCGTCGCCCTGCCGGTCATGAGCGCGGCCCAGGAGGTGGCCGAGGACTATCGCACCACCAGCCTGTCGCTGAAGGCCCATCCGTGCGGCTTCTTCCGGTCGATGCTGGACGGCATGGGGGTGATCCCTGCCGCCGCTCTGCCGGGTTTGAAGGACGGGCGGCGGGTTTCGGTGGCGGGCATCGTGCTGATCCGCCAACGGCCGGGCACCGCCAAGGGCGTGGTGTTCATGACCCTGGAGGACGAGACGGGCGTGGCCAATGCCGTGATCTGGAAGGACCGCTTTGAGGCCGATCGCAGCCTGGTGATGACCGCCAGCTTCGTGGTGGTGCACGGCAAGGTTCAGGCCGCCGATGGCGTGATCCACGTGGTGGCCGAACGCTTCACCGACCTGACGGCCGAGCTTGGGCGACTGAAGGAAGACCCGACGGCACCTGCGCCGCGCGTGCGGTCCCGGGTGTCAGGACGGTTGC
The DNA here is from genome assembly GCF_058681425.1 of Caulobacter sp. AVps18. Classification (NCBI taxonomy): domain Bacteria; kingdom Pseudomonadati; phylum Pseudomonadota; class Alphaproteobacteria; order Caulobacterales; family Caulobacteraceae; genus Caulobacter; species Caulobacter sp. AVps18. Next base: position 360,179 of record NZ_CM178737.1, on the reverse strand, counting down.
AGCGGAGCCGGGATTTTCACTGACGAAAGGCGGCGCTGGCCCCCTCAGTCCCTCCGGGACAGCTCCCCCAGAGGGGGAGCATCTGCTCGGCGCCTTAGATGCTCCCCCTCTGGGGGAGCTGTCGGCAAAGCCGACTGAGGGGGCAGCGCAGCCGCTCTAAACCCCCGCCACCACCTTCACCGGCTGGCCCGGATGGGTCTGGCGCAGGCGTTCGACCAGGGCAAACAGCAGGGTGCGGACGCGGGTCTCGTCGCCGGCCAGGGCGGCGGCTTCCAGCCCCGCCAGGGTGGCGTCGTCGACATGGGGCAGGGGCGCGGCCGGGGTGGCCTGGCGGATGCCGGGGGCCTTGGGCGCGGCGATCTCGTTGATATCGACCAGGGTCTCGGTCAGCTTCTCGCCGGGGCGAAGGCCGGTGATCCGGATGGCGATGTCGCGCTCGGGGACCAGGCCCTGCAGCGCGATCATCCGGCGGGCCAGTTCGATGATCTTGACCGGCTCGCCCATTTCCAGGGTCAGCACGCTGTCGGGCGGCGCGACGTCGTCGGCTGACAGGGCCACGGCCCGCAGCACCAGTTGCACAGCCTCGGGGATAGTCATGAAATAGCGTTCGACCTCGGCATGGGTCAGGGTGATCGGCCCGCCGCGCGCGATCTGGTGCTGGAAGATCGGCACCACCGATCCGGCCGAGCCCAGCACATTGCCGAACCGCACGACGCTGACGCGCAGGCCGGCCTTGTCGCCGTGCTGGCGGGCTACGGCCTCGGCCACACGCTTGGTGGCGCCCATGACGCTGGAGGGGGCCACGGCCTTGTCGGTCGAGATCAGGGCCAGATGCGCCGCGCCGCACGCGCGCGCGGCGGCGGCCACATTGCGGGTGCCCAGGATATTGGTCCGCACGCCCTCGCAGGGATGGTTCTCGACCAGGGTCACGTGCTTGAGGGCGGCGGCGTGGAAGACGATCTGCGGCTTCTCGGCGGTGAAGATCGCGGCCAGCCGGGCTGGATCGCGCACGTCGCACAGGGCCTCGCGCCGGGGCAGGGTGGGCCAGGCCTCGCCGATCTCGCGGTCGATGTGGAAGAGGTTGGCTTCCGACGCGTCGACCAGGACCAGCTGGGCGCAGCCACTGGCGGCGATCTGGCGGCACAGCTCCGAGCCGATGCTGCCGCCGGCCCCGGTGACCAGCACCCGGCGGCCGGCCACCAGGGCGCGGATGGGTTCAGGGTCGAGACGCACCGGGGCGCGGCTGAGCAGCTCCTCCAGCCCGATCTCGCGCAGGGCCGCGCCGCCATGGCCCATCTCGACGACGCCGTGCTGGCGCAGCAGGCGCACGCCCTCGGATTTCAGCCGGCCCAGACGCTCGGCCCCGAAGGCTGGCATCGGGGTCTCGCCCAGAAACAGCACGGCCGAGGGCGACAGGCCACCGTCGCGAAGTTGGGCCAACACGGTATCGAACTCGTCGATAGCGCCCAGCACGCAGACCCCGCGCAGCTCGTCGCCGGTATCGCGGGCCTTCGAGGTCAGGATGCCCACGGGGCTGTAGCGCTCGCCCAGGCTGGCCGGGGCGCGCAGGAATTCCTCGGCCTCGGCGGCGCTGCCCACGATCAGCAGGCGCGGCAGGGCCGGATGGGCGGGGGCGGGGCGCAGGGTCAGGATCGAGGACAACAGCACCCGCTCGTGCAGGGCCCGGCGACCGATGCGCAGGCCCGACAGCAGGGCCACCAGGATCACGAAGGCACCGGCCAGGGTGCGCAAACCGCCGTCCAGCTCGGGCGAGATCAGGTGGGTGACCAGGGCAAAGGTCAGGACCGTCAGCAGGGCCGAGCGCACCAGCCGCAGCATGTCGCTGGCCGCCACGAACCGCCAGGGGGCCTTCTCGACCCGGAACAGCAGCTCGACCAGTAGGGCGCAGGCGGCAAACAGCCCGCCGCGCGCCAGGGACTCGAGGGCCAGGGGGCTGTGGCCGGTGGCCAGAACCTGAGCGATGAGCAGGGCGAGAAAGGCCAGCAGGACGTGCGTGGCGATCTTTCCGGCGCGACCCATACCTAGCCCTCGTCTCGTGGCGTCCGGCCGGCTGCCGGACAACATCTAGGCGATTAGCACGCCCTAAAGGCGGCGTCGCGGGTCAGGCGCTTCAGGCGCGGCCCAGCGGCAGCACCTGCACCAGATCGCCTGCCTCTGCGGCCTCGGCATCGGCCGGACGGGTCATCAGCGCATTGGCGCGCGAGAACACCCCGATCAGGGACGAGTCCTGGTCGCCGAACGGCGCGGCCACGGCCCGCCCTTCGGCGTCGATCTCGAGACTGGCCCGCATCCAGTGGGCGCGGGGGCCGTTGCCGGGCAGGGGACGGGCCAGGCGCGCGGCGATCATCGGCAGGGCAGGATCTGCGCCGCTCAGGGCCGCCAGCAGCGGACGCAGGAACAGCTCGGCGCAGACCAGGGCCGAGGCCGGATTGCCCGGCAGGCCCAGCACGCGGCGGCCGGTTCCCCCGTTTATTGGGGCCAGATCCCCGAACCAGGTCGGCTTGCCCGGACGGATGGCGATGGTCTCGACCTTGAGGGTCAGGCCCAGGGTCGAAAGGGCCGGCTTGACCAGATCATAGTCGCCCACCGAGGCCCCGCCGATGGTCACCACCAGGTCGGCGGCGGCGCCCGCCACGGCGGCGGCGATGGCCTCGAGGGAATCACCCTGCGCCTTCAGGCGGACCGCCTCGCCGCCCCAGGCCTCGACCAGGGCCGCCAGGCCGAACGAGCCCGATTCGAAGATCTGGTCTTCGGCTGGGGTCTGACCGGGCGCGACCAGCTCGTCGCCGGTGGCCAGGATGGCGACGCGGGGCCGGCGGTGAACCTCCAGCGTGCCGCGTCCGGCGGCGGCGGCCAGGGACAGCCGCCAGGGATCGAGCTTCAGCCCCGCCTCCAGCAGCCGCTCGCCGGCCTTGAAGTCACCGCCGGCCAGCCGGATGTTGCTGTTGAGGCGCTCGGGCAGGGTGAAGCGCAGGGCGTCGCCCTCGCGCACGGCGTTTTCCTGGATCACCACCATGTCGGCCCCGGCTGGCACGGGGGCGCCGGTGAAGATCCGCACGGCCTGACCGGCCTGCACGGTCCCGCCGTAGGCCCGGCCGGCGGCGCTCTCGCCGACAATGGCGAACACCGCGCCGGGAACCACGTCCTGCCGCCGCACCGCCCAGCCATCCATGGCCGAGGCGTCGAACGGCGGCTGGTGGCGCGTGGCGTCGACGGGTGCGGCGAGGATGCGGTTGAGGCTGGCGGTGAGCTCGACGGTCTCGACGCCCAGCGATGCGGCCCCGGCCAGCATCCGGGCGCGGGCGTCCTCGACGGTGAGGTTTTTGAGGGAGGGCGGTGTCGTCACGGGGCGGCGGGCTTTCCTTGGCGGCAGAACAAAAACCGGATCCGGGCCGGGTTTCAGACCGTGCTCCCTCTCCCATAGGGAGAGGGTTGGGGTGAGGGGTTACGGCGTTCGACGGCGTGCCGGCACGCCGGCCAGCCTCGTAACCCCTCACCCTCCCACCGCGTCGCGGCGGGCCCCGCCCTCTCCCTCTGGGAGAGGGAATGGCAGGTCGACAGCCGCCTTCAACCCTACCCCACGAACGCCCGCTCGATCACGAAGTCGCCGGGTTCGGCGTTGGAGCCTTCGGTCAGGCCGTGGGCTTCCAGCAGGGCGGCGGTGTCCTTGATCATGGCCATCGAGCCGCACAGCATGGCGCGGTCGTGCTCGGGATCGAAGGTGGTTTGATCCAGGCCCAGGTCGCGGAACAGCTGGCCGCTGGCGATCAGGTCGGTGAAGCGGCCCTGACGCTCGAACGGCTCGCGGGTGACGGTGGGCAGATAGGTCAGTTGGGCGCGGGCCTCGTCGCCGACCAGCGGGTCCTCGAAGATCTCCGAGGTGAAGAAGTCGCGATAGGCCAGTTCCTGCACTTCGCGCACGCCGTGGGCGACGATCACCTGCTCGAAGCGGCTATAGGCGTCGGGGTCGCGGGCCACCGACAGCCAGGGCGCCAGGCCCGTGCCGGTGCCGAACAGGAACAGGCGTTTGCCCGGGCGCACCGCGTCGAGCACCAGCGTGCCGGTCGGCTTCTTGCCCAGCAGCACCTGGTCGCCGGGCTGGATCTGCTGCAGGCGTGAGGTCAGGGGGCCGTCGGGCACCTTGATCGAGAAAAACTCAAGTTCCTCGGCGAAGCTGGGCGAGCCGATCGAATAGGCCCGCAGGATCGGCTTCTTCTCGCCCAGCTCTTCGCGGGGCGGCAGGCCGATCATCACAAATTCGCCCGAGCGGAAGCGGAAGCTGGCCGGGCGGGTAATGGCGAAGCTGAACAGGCGGTCGGTCCAGTGCTTGACCCACAGCACGGTCTCGATGTGCTGGGCGGAGTCCTTGATTGGGGGGCTGATCGCGGTGGCCGTCATCTTGGGTGTCGATCCTGTCGCGCGCCATCAGGCGCGATAATGCCGGGGGCGCCGCCACGGCCCTGAGGCGACGCCTGTCTCATGTGAGAAGAGGGGGGCGGATGTCAACTTCACTCATCTTTTCGCACGGCGGGAAAATATTTCGCAACAGTGTCAAAAACTGTCGTTCTCTTTTTTGGAAAGTGTCAAAATTGTGATTGCCGACCCCTGAATCCGGGCGCAGAGTCACGGTGCTTCGTTCGCGAAGCCAACGATACGGGAGGAACGTATGCGGAAGTGGTTCACAGGGGCCGCCGCAGCGGCCGGTCTGGTGGCGTTTGGTTTGGCTGGTTGCAGCGACGGCGGGGCGACGACCAAGGTCGCCATGGCCCAGCAAGTGGTTATCGAAGGAAAGTCCGTCACCGCCTCGGGATGCGTGCGCCCCGTGGAGACGACGTCGTGTCTGGTCGTGAAGGGGCGCGCTGGCGGCTACTACGACATCAGCGCCGCCAGCCCGGCGCCGGACCCGGCCAAGGGCGTGGCGATCTCACTGCAGGGCAAGGATCAGGGCAAGAATACCGAGTGCGGCCGCCAGCTGACGGACGTGACCTGGTCGTACCTCAACATCCAGTGCGGCGCGCCTTCGACGGCCGCCTCGGCCGAGAAGACCGAAAAGAAGGCGGGCTAGGACCCGATCTGGCGACGGCCGGGGCGATGTTAGTCGTTCTGGCCGGTGTCGCCTGCCTGTCAGGCTGACTGGTTGACGTCGTCAGGCACCTTCGCCGGAGCCCGGATCGGTGCGGGTCTTGGGCGACTGGCTGGAGTCCTGCGCGCCCTTCGGCTCGGTCGCCGGGCGTGGTGCCTTGCCGTCCTGGCCGGGCGAACGCTGATTCTCGTTCTCGACTTCGGGGTTGGAGGGGCGCGCGTTCGAAGCGGGCGCGGCGGTCCTGGAATCGGGTGAAGAGGTCATGCAGAGCCAACGTTCGAGCCCGCGTTTTGATCCGGCTTTCCGGGCTTTCTGACCGCTGGACCGTCAAACAGACCAGACTCAGCCGCAGGGCCGCTTGCCCGGTGCGGTCGACCCTGCTAAATGGCGCGGCTCTGGCGATGGACCCGCGCACCGACAGCCCTTGAAGGCTTCCGATGCGCTGCCATCTGTTCAGAGACCGGGACCCGCAAGGGGCCATGGTCTGCAGGAGTGTAGCTCAGCTGGTAGAGCGTCGGTCTCCAAAACCGAAAGTCGTGGGTTCGAGTCCCCCCACTCCTGCCATTATATGTCTTCGACGGGACGCTTTTCGTTCTCGTCGTATTGGAAAGTCGTGAGCCTCAAGAGCATGGCCAGGAAACCGGGTTCCAGCCCGTCCGCGATCAAGAGCCGCGCCGCGAAGACGGCGGCGGCGCTCGCACCCGCAGGTTCGGCGCCCGCAGCCGCTGCGGCTCCGAAGAAGCGCACCAGCCCGGTGCAGTTCTTCCGCGAAGTGCGCGCCGAGGGCCGCAAGATCACCTGGACCACCCGCAAGGAAACCTGGATCACTTCGGTGATGGTTTTCATGATGGTGGTTCTGGCGTCGGTTTTCTTCCTGGCCGTCGATGGTGGCCTGGGCTTCGCCGTGAACCAGCTGCTGAAGCTGGCCACCTCGGGATAAGATAGAGACGATGAGCACCGAAACCGCGTCGAACCCGAACCACAAGTGGTACATCGTCCACGCCTACTCGAATTTCGAGAAGAAGGTGGCCGAGAGCATCCGCGAACAGGCCAAGAGCCAGGGGCTGGAAGACAGCTTCTCCGAAATCCTGGTTCCGACCGAGGACGTCGTCGAGATCCGTCGTGGCCGCAAGGTCAATGCCGAGCGCAAGTTCTTCCCCGGCTATGTGCTGGTCAAGATGAACCTGTCTGACGAAGCCTATCACCTGATCAAGAATACCCCGAAGGTCACCGGCTTCCTGGGCAGCGCGTCCAAGCCGCAGCCGGTCTCGGAAAAAGAAGTCCAGCGCATCGTCGGTGCCATCGAAGAGGGCGTCGAGCGTCCCAAGACGGTGGTCCTGTACGAAATCGGCGAGAATGTTCGCGTCACCGACGGTCCGTTCGCCAGCTTCAACGGCTCGGTCGAGCAGGTCGACGAAGAGCGGGCCCGCCTGCGCGTCACCGTCTCGATCTTCGGCCGCGCCACCCCGGTCGAGCTGGAATACAGCCAGGTCGAAAAGATCAGCTGATTTCGCCTACCGAGCAGAGCCTATCGAAAACCCCGCGTCGGCAACGGCGCGGGGTTTTTGCTGTCTGGTCCGTAATCGGCGTTTGACTCCGTTCTGATTAAAAACGAACCTTGATCGCAAGAGATTGAGGGAGATGGCCATGACGACGACCGGCAAGGGCGCGTGCCTGGTGGTAGGGGTCGGCGACGGGGTTGGCAGCGCGATCGCCCGGGCCTTTGCAGCCGAGGGCTACACGGTTTGCATGACCCGCCGTCCCCGGCATCTCGACCAGCTGGAGGCCCTGGCCCAGACAATCCGCGACGGCGGTGGCCGGGCCCACGCCTATGGCGTCGACGCTCGTCAGGAGGGCGAGATGGTCGCTCTGTTCGACCAGATCGAGGCGGATGTCGGTCCGCTGGAGGTGGTGGTCTTCAACATCGGGGCCAATGTGCGCTTCGGCATCGTCGAGACCACGGCCCAGGTGTTCTCCAAGGTCTGGGAGATGGCCTGCTTCGCGGGCTTCCTGACCGGGCGCGAGGCGGCCCGGGTGATGCTGCCGCGCGGCCGGGGCACGATCCTGTTTACAGGAGCCAGCGCCTCGCTGCGGGGCAAGGAGGGCTTTGCGGCCTTCGCCTCGGCCAAGGCGGCCCTGCGCGCCATGGTCCAGAGCCTGGCCCGTGAAGTGGGCCCCAGGGGCCTTCACGTGGCCCATGTGGTGGTTGACGGGGCGATCGACGGCGTGTTCACCCGCCAGATGCGCACCGACGTGCAAGGCCTGCTGGAGCGCGACGAGATTCTCAAGCCCGACGAGATCGCGGCCAACTATGTCTGGCTGCACAACCAGCCCCGTTCGGCCTGGACCCACGAGATCGACCTGCGCCCCCATTCCGAGGCCTGGTAAGGAGCATCATCATGAGCAAGACGGTCGACTTCATCTTCGATTTCGGCAGCCCCAACGCCTATCTGGTGTGGAGGCTGCTTCCGGCCCTCGCCGCCCGTCAGGGCGCGCAGGTCCGCATCGTGCCCTGCCTGCTGGGTGGCCTGTTCAAGTTGACCGGCAACCAGGCCCCTATGCTCGCGTTCGGCGGCATCAAGGGCAAGATGGAGTACGAGATGCTGGAGACCCGGCGCTTCATCGCCGCGCACGAACTTACGGACTTCCGGTTCAACCCGCACTTTCCGGTCAATACCCTGATCCTGATGCGCGGCCTGGTCGCGGCCCGGCGGGCCGGGGTTGAGGCGGCCTATCTGGAGGCCATGCTGAAAGGCATGTGGGAGCAGGGGTTGAAGCTGGACGATCCGGCGGTATTCGTGGCCACGGCGGATGCGGCGGGTCTGGACGGGGCGGCTCTGCTGGCCGCGACCGGCGATCCGGAGGTCAAGGCCGAGCTGGTGGCCTGCACCGAGGCCGTCGCGGCCCGCGGGGCGTTCGGCATTCCGACCCTGTTCGTCGGCGACGAGATGTTCTTCGGCAAGGAGCGCCTGGGCCAGGTCGAGGCGGAGCTGGCCAGAGTCTGAGCTGGCCAGAGCCTGATACCAAGCGCCGCTGAGCTCGACTCCTTGCGCTCCATATGCCTCGTCACCCCGGGAACAAGTCCCAGGGTGACGGGGTGTTTTCAGATTTGGGCCCTACGAGGTCAGGATCAACGGCCGTCGGTATGAGCCCAAACAAAGACGCCCCCCGCCAGAGGCGGAGGGCGTCTTGAACGTCGAAACCGCCAAAGCGGCTGGATCAGGCGGCGGCGGCCACGGTCTTGACCAGCGACTTGGTCAGGATGCCGATGGCGGCTTCGCGGTCGATACGCTCGATGGCAGCGACCTCGCGGGCCATGCGGTCCAGAGCCGATTCATAGAGCTGGCGCTCCGAATAGGACTGTTCCGGCTGGTTCTCGGCGCGGTGCAGGTCGCGAACGACCTCGGCGATCGAGATCAGGTCGCCCGAATTGATCTTGGCTTCGTATTCCTGGGCGCGGCGCGACCACATGGTGCGCTTGACGCGGGCGCGGCCCTTCAGGGTGGTCAGGGCCTGGCTCACCACATTGCCTTCGGCCAGGGGACGCAGGCCGGCCGTCTTGGCCTTTTTCGTCGGAACGCGGAGGGTCATCTTCTCGTGGTCGAAGGTGATGATGTAGACCTCGAGCGACATTCCGGCCACTTCCTGGGTCTCGACGCCCTGGATGCTGCCCACGCCGTGCGCGGGGTAAACGACGTGATCGCCGACCGAGAATTCCAGACCGCTCTTGCTCATGTTCGTCCTCATCAATGCGGGCCCCAAGGGCCCGGAACACCGTCATTCCGCATCCGCTATGGCGACAGCCTCTCATCCGCGAAATCAGGGGTGCGGAGCCAGGCCAGTCAGGATTTGGAAATGAACCTCTAAGACACCCTTCGCCTTCGATCGGGCGCGCCGGCTTAACGGCTTTCTTCAACGAGACGGGCAGCCGCAAAGGATCGCAACCGTCACGTCGGCTGCGACAGTATCATAAAATTAAGCCTCATGAAAGGCTTGCACCGGTTTGCAGAGGCGTAGACGCCCCGATCAGGAGCCCGTGCCGGGCTTTTCGCTGAAGTATTTCTCGAACTTGCCGGTCTCGCGCTCGAAGTCATCGCGGTCGGCGGGCGGCTCGCCCTTGACCGTGATGTTGGGCCAGACCTTGGCGTAGTCGGAATTGATCCGCAGCCACTTGCCGTCGGCCTCGTCCTCGGTGTCGGGCTTGATCGCGTCCACCGGGCACTCGGGTTCGCAGACGCCGCAGTCGATGCATTCGTCCGGATTGATGACGAGAAAGTTCTCGCCCTCGTAGAAGCAGTCGACCGGACACACCTCGACGCAGTCCATGTATTTGCAACGGATGCAGGCGTCGGTGACGATGTAGGTCATCGAGAACTCGATTGGTGCTGACGGCGTTCGGCGCGGGCGTTTTCGAAGGCGCAGGCCCGCTTGTCAATGCGGCTTGGCGTGCAGGGGGCGCAGGAATTCTCGGCAAGGCGCCAGAGAGGGCGCCAGCGAGCGACCGAAGCGCGGTCCTTGCTGCGACAGGACGCCACCGAGGCCTCCACCCACGCACACGCTTTCTTATCTAAAGAACGTCATTCTGCGGTTGAGGAAACGTTCAACAAAAACAATGTCGGGAACCCGGCCCTATGATTAAGTCCAGCGCGCAGGCCAGGTGGTCTTCACGAGCCGGGAGCCAGTCGATGCCCGGACAGGGCCACGAGGTAGAATCGCGCGCTGGCCTTTTCGCCGGCTTCATCAAACAGGTGCCGTTCGCTGCGGCCCTGCTCGGCGTTGATCTGCGTCTGTTGGCCGCCAGCCCCGCCTGGATTGAGCAGGGGCTCTCGCGCGGCCTGCGGCCCGGCGACGCGGTCAGCGGCCTTCTGGTCGGCCCGGAAGACACTGCGTCGCTGCAGCGCTGCGCCCGCGAAGGCGAGGCCTTTTCACGCTATCTGCCCATCCTCGACGCCGCCGGGGTGCAGCGGATCTGGCGCGCCGAGTTCTCGGCCTGCCGCGACGAAGGCCAGGAGCCCTATGCGGTGATGGTCACCGCCCGCGACGTTACCGGCGTTGCCGAGGCCACCCTGCGGGCCGAGCGCGACCAGCAACGTCTGCGCATGGCGCTGCAGATGGACAGCCTGCTGGTGCGCGAATATGACCTGAAGACCGGTGAGTTGACGTTTATCGGCTCGACGCCCGAACTTGAGGCCCTTTGCAGGTTCGAGGGCGATCCCCTGGATATCATCCACCCCGAGGACCGCGACCGGATTGCCGCTGCCGTGGCCGCCCGGCCGCTGGGCGAGACGGGGGTCTTTGAGTTCCGGCTGGCCCGGCCCGATGACGAAGAGACCTGGGTGCGCTCAGCCAGCCGGGTTCTGGCCGGCCCTGACGGCGAACCCGAGCGGCTGGTCAATCTGTTCAAGGACATCACCGACCGCCGTCGCCAGATCGAGGCGGTCGAGAGCCTGGCCTTCCGCGACGCCCTGACCGGCCTGCCCAACCGCACGCTTTTCCAGCACCGGTTCCAGGAGGCGGTTGCCGCCTCCGAGCGGCTGGGCGAGATGTTCGGCCTGATCATGATCGACGTCGATCACTTCAAGGACATCAACGACACCCTGGGCCATGACGCGGGCGATGCCCTGCTCAAGCGCCTGGCCGACATGCTGCAGCATGCCTTCCGTAGCAACGATACCGTGGCCCGACTGGGCGGCGACGAGTTTGCGGTGATCCTGCGCGGCCTGCACGGTGAGGCCGACATGCTTCGCCCGATCCAGGCCCTGCAGTCCCTTCTGGAGCGTCCGATTGAGCACAGCGGGCGCAGCTTCACGATCAGCGCCAGCATCGGCGCGGCCCTGCACGGCGATCCCGACGCCGACCCCAGCCACATGGTCAAGAACGCCGACATCGCCCTCTATCGGGCCAAGGATGAAGGGCGCAATCGCAGCGTGGTCTTCCAGCCCTCAATGCGTTCGGAGCTGGAGCAGCGGATCGAGCTGCTGCGCGACGTGCGGGCCGGCATCACCGCCAACGAATTTGTGCTGTTCTATCAGCCGGTGGTTGATGTGCGCTCGGGCGGCGGCGTGGTGGGCTTCGAGGCCCTGATGCGCTGGGCCCACCCCGAGCAGGGCATACTGGCGCCGTTCCACTTCATGGCTGCCTTCGAGGACCAGGACCTGTCGCTGAAGTTGGGCGATGTGGCCCTCGAGACCGCACTGAAGCAGATGCGTGAGTGGCTGGACACCGGTGTCGAATTTGGCCGTGTCGCCGTCAACATCTCGTCGGTCCAGTTCCGCAGCGGCCGGCTGGCCGAGGAGATCCAGGAGCGCCTGGCCCGCTGGAACGTGCCTTGCGACCGCCTGACCATCGAGGTCACCGAGAACGTCTATATGGGCTGGGGCGCCGACGTGGTCAGCGACACGGTGCGCAAGCTGCACGATGTGGGCGTGATGATCGCCCTCGATGATTTCGGCACCGGCTATGCCAGCCTGGCCAATCTGCGCCAGTTCCCCATTGATCGCCTGAAGATCGACAAGTCCTTCGTTCAGAACGCCGAGGACGACGCCATTGTCCGGGCGGTGATCACGCTAGGCACCTCCATGGGCATGAAGGTCGTCGCCGAAGGCGTCGAGGACCAGGCCCAGCTCGACATCCTCACCGGCCACGGCTGCGACCAGGTGCAGGGCTACCACTTCAGCCGCCCGATGCCGGCAGCGGATGTGCCGGGGTTTTTGACGGGGTTTGTGGGTTAGGGGAGAGATCAGCCTTCCACCGTCTCGTACAGTCCCCGGGCCTCGACAGCGGGTCCCCGGCGCTCGCCGGACGCCAGCACGCGCACCGAGACCAGGCGTCCGCCGATCCCGAACACCAGCAGATCGCCCGGCTTCAGGGTTCGCGAGGGCTTGTCGATGCGGCTTTCGACACCGTTGCGGGTCAGCCTGATGCGGCCTTCCTCGACGAACCGGCAGGCCAGCGACCGGGTCTTGAAGAACCGGGCGCGCCACAGCCAGACATCGGCGCGGCAGGCGTCGGCCTCCTCGCTCAAGAAGCGGCGGCCTTGCGGCGACGGGGGCGCTTGCGGCGCGGCGGCGGCTCGGTGAGCCTGGCCAGGGCGGCGAAGGGCGAGTCGGGGCGGGGCGCGAGCTTGGGCTCGGGCCGCGCGGCACCGCGACGCTTCCAGACCATGGGCGCGTCGGCCTTGGGCCGGATGGCGGGGGTATAGTCCAGCGCCCGCAGCACGGCGGCAGCCTGGGGCGCGGTCCAGCCCAGGGTCTCGCGGGCCGCATCGGTCAGCACCACCCCGCCGGGGACCTGCTGAGCCCGCAAAAGGTCGTCCAGCCGTTCCAGCATCTCGACCGGGGCGGTAAAGCCGCCGACGGCCCGCAGGCCACTGGCCGACAGGGCGTGGGGCGAGGGTGGCGGGGAGGGCAGGGGTGCCAGCTGGCCCAGATCGCCGCGCCAGCCGCCCGGTGCCAGGGCCCGCGCGCAGGCGATGGCCTCGGGTCGCAGGATGGCAGGCAGGAACAGGCTGAAGGCTCCGATCTTGACGCCCAGCCCCTTCAGGGCCCGCCGCTCGGCCTGGCTGAGGGCCTTGAGCTCAGGATCCAGCGGCCGCCGGTCCAGCACCCCGCCGGCCTCCAGCAGGCGGTGGGCCAGACCGCGCGGCAGGCCGCGAAGCGCGCTGCCCGCCAGACCACTCTCCAGCCGGCGTAGCGGGGCCAGGTGGCGGTCGACCTGAGACGCCAGAAAGGCGTCCAGCCGCCGCTCGGCCCGTTCGCGCACTGTGGCGGGACCCAGGTCGCCCAGCAGCCGGGCGCGGGGCGACAGCAGCGGCAGACCAGACCGCACCGCACCGGCCATCTCGCCGCGCCACAGGATCGCGCCGTCGGGGCTGAGGGCGAAGGCGTCGTCGGGCTCGGCGGCCAGGGCCCCCAGGCGACGGGCGATCTCGGGACCCACCGCGCGCACGGCGGCGTTGCGCAGGGCCTTTTCCTCCAGCGCGCTGGCGCCCTTTTCGGGGGTGAAGGTCACGCCGGCCAGATGGCCCACGACGTGGCCCTCGACCGTCACCGCGCCGTCCTGCCCGACCCCGGCCAGCATCACCTCGCGCTCGCCCAGCTGGCGCATCAGCACGCTGGTGCGCCGGTCGATGAACCGGGCCATCAGCTTCTCGTGCAGCGTGTCGCTGATCCGGTCTTCCAGCTGACGGGTCACGCCCTGCCAGTGGACGGGATTGGCCAGCCAGTCGCCGCGGTTGGCGATGTAGGCCAGGGTGCGCACCCCCGACAGCCGCGCCGCCAGGCTGTCGATCTCGCCGTCGGTGCGGTCCAGCGCCTTGAACTGGGTGTTGATCCAGTCTTCAGGCAGGCGCTTCCTGCCCGTGGTCAGGTCGTCGAACAGGGTGCGGACCATCCGCTGGTGGTCGTCCTCGGTGGTCTTGCGAAAGTCGGGGGTCTGGCACACGTCCCACAGGCGCAGCAGGGCCGAGCGGTCGGCCTTGCAGCGGGCCACCACGTCGTCCTGCTGGGACAGCTTGCGCAGGGTGCGCTCGTCCAGGGCCTCGTTGGACAGGGTCAGACCGGCGCGGCCCGGCCCCTGGCCCAGCGACTTGAGCAGCAGGGGCAGAGAGCCGAAGTCCAGCCGGGCGCTGCGCCACTCCGCAGCGATGATCGGCTCGAACTGGTGGTTGACCACGCTCTCGACCAGATCCTCGTCCATCTCGTCGCAGTCGCCCGTCACGCCAAAGGTGCCGTCGCGGGTGTAGCGGCCGGCCCGGCCGGCGATCTGGCCCACCTCTTGCGCGTGCAGCCAGCGGGTGCGCACACCGTCAAACTTGCGCAGCCCGGCAAAGGCCACATGGTCGACATCCATGTTCAGGCCCATGCCTATGGCGTCGGTGGCCACCAGGAAATCGACCTCGCCCGACTGGTACAGCGCCACCTGGGCGTTGCGGGTGCGGGGGCTGAGTGAGCCCATGACCACGGCCGCGCCGCCGCGCTGGCGGCGGATCAGTTCGGCGATGCCGTAGACGGCGTCGGTCGAGAAAGCCACAACCGCGCTGCGCCGGGGCAGGCGGGTCAGTTTCTTGGAGCCCGCATAGGACAGGTTGGAGAACCGCTCGCGCGAGACGATCTCGGCGTCGGGCAGCAGGCGGCGCACCAGCGGGGCCATGGTCCCGGCCCCCAGCAGCATGGTCTCGAACCGGCCCCGGGCGTGCAGCAGGCGGTGGGTGAAGATGTGGCCGCGCTCGGGATCGGCGCACAGCTGGATCTCGTCAATGGCCACGAACTCGACCTCGCGGGTCAGGGGCATGGCCTCGACGGTGCAGACGAAATAGGCCGCGCGCGGCGGCACGATCTTCTCCTCGCCGGTGATCAGGGCCACCGACGCCTTGCCGCGCAGCTTTACGATGCGGTCATAGATCTCGCGGGCCAGCAGTCGCAGCGGCAGGCCGATCATGCCGCTGGCGTGGCCCAGCATGCGCTCGACGGCCAGATGCGTCTTGCCGGTGTTGGTCGGCCCCAGCACGGCGGTCAATTTCGACGGGGCGAGGCCTGCGGATCGGTCGCTCATGCCCCGAAGGTGGGGCGGGAATCGGGGGGAGGCAAGCGGGGGTGTGGGTTTGGGGGCTCTGGGCGACAATTGTCAGAGCTAAACACGCCGCACGTCGCTTCAGCGTGGCAAAGGCACAGCTCGCCGCCCCTATAGGCTCGGCTTGGCCACCATAAGCCAGATGATACCCAGCACCGCCGCAAAGGCCGGGAAGCCCAGGACGAGCCACAACCTGAACAGCCGGAAATAGGAGTCCGGCAAAGGCGTGCCGGTGGCGACGGCCTGTCGGGCAAGCTCGCCGAGCTTGATCTGGATCCATACGACAGGCAGCCAGCATAAGCCTGTCACGACATAGAGAACCAGGCTTAGTCCGATCCATCCCGAGAACAGCCGATAGCCAGCCAGATGGGCCAGACCCGCTCCCGTAACGGGTTGCAGGATCACCGCCGAGGCCGTGAAGACGGTGTCGGCCAGCACGACTATTCTGGCGGTGTGAGCAATCAGTGCCGGGTCGCGCGTGCGGTGGGCCATCAGCATGAAGAACGCGATGCCCGCCCCGGTCCCCAGTAGCACCGTCGCGCCGATGACGTGGGCGATCTTCAGCAGGATGTAGAGGTCCATCAGCGTTCGTCCAGCGTAGCCAATGCTGCCATAGCCAGAAAGGCGGCGGGAATGCTCTTGAGCAGCGGCCCCATCGGGTCGAGCCATAGGTCGGGGCGCACAAGGGCACCGCCGAGCAGATAACCGATCGTCACCAGCAGCATGCCCTGCAAGGCTCGGCCAGCGGTTGGTCGCCAGACCAGCGCCAGTGCCAGAGCGATGTCTACCAGACTGCCTGCGATCACCGCGCTGGCCGCCAACCCCCTGTCCATGCCAGAGACGGTCAGAACGGCAATGGCGTCTTTCAAGCCTACCGTCAGGCCGATCAGCCCTGACAGCAGCCAGAAGGCAAACAGGCAAGTCAGGATAGCGGGCTTGGCGAAATAGGCGCGGGCGAACCAGCGCTCTTGCACGCTCGAGGGAGCAGCGGCCAGCAGAGCGTCGAAGGATCGTGGCGTCCATCCCAGGCGCGCCGCGTCTTGGGCTTGGCCACGAACGCCCATCTTCAGTTGCTCCAATGCGGCGGTGCGCATTGGGCTACGCCAGCCTAGCCACGACAGGGCGTCGCTGGCCGCTGCAGTCGCGCGGGCTACGATCAGCGGTAGGCGGATCGTCCTCACGGGTGGCAGGCCAAGCCATCCACGCAGTCGTCCCACCAGATCGATCAACGTCAGCGCCTCATCATGGACCAGGTCCAGGCTGACGCGTGTCGACGCTTCCGGCTTCAGGCAGAGGGCCACCGCGACCGCCAGATCCTCTGCCCCCACGATCTGGACGCGGCTGTCTCCAAAGACCACCGGGCTTGCGCTGGGGAACCCAGCCAAGCCGCGTAGCAAGGCCGTACCGCCATAGGCAGCCGGCGCGAATACCAGGCCGGGCCGCAGGATGATCCACTCTAGCGAGCTCTGCGCGAGTAGGGTCTCGGCCTCCAGCTTTGTGGCGTTGAAGGCCGTCTTTCGTCCCGGCTCAACCCCCGCAGCTGAGATGTGCACGAGTCGGCGAACGCCGATCCTCTCGCAGGCCTCTATGAGGCGTTGAACCCCTTCGACATGAACGGCCCTCAGGTCGTCGCGAGGACTGTCTTGCAAGGCACCCGCGCAGTTGATCACGGCATCGGCGTCAGCGAGCATTGTCGCCCATTCTGCGACCGAGGCTTTGGCCAAATCGGCGCGCTTCCATTCCAGAGCAGGGAAGCGACGCAGGGCCGCTTGAATGTCGCGCCCCACTCCGATGACCGCATGCCCGTCAGCCGCCAACCGGGCGGATACATATGAGCCGATGAGCCCATAGGCCCCGATAACTACGATGCGCATCAACGAGGCTTAGCGTCTCAACTATCGAGGAGGAAGCGCCACTTTGGATTGCCAGCGCAGGAATGACGGCGGACTGGCGAGCGCGCAGCTCTCGCAAAACGGGGGCGTGGTTCGCCGGAGTTTCCTCGTCAAAGGCTCCCCCACACCCCGCCCGCAAACTTTTTTCCAACATGAACGAAATCTGTCGGTGCGGTCCACGGCAGCGTTCAGCTTCACCCTGTCATGGTCTGTCTCACGGGGTTGATGACCCCGGACACTTTCAAACGGGACGAAGGACTTACGACCATGACCATCACCAGCAAGATCAAGACCGCCGCCCTGACCCTGGGCCTGGCCGCCAGCGCTATGACCCTGGTCTCGGCCCCCTCGGCCTTCGCTGTCGAACAGCGCCTGGGCGGCGTCGTCGGCTGCAAGGCTTCCGGCAAGAAGCAGGAAACCGGCGCGGTGATCGGCGCCCTGCTGGGCGCGGCGGCCGGTTCGAACCTGGCCAAGAACGACCAGGGCACCGGCACCGCCATCGGCGCGGTCGTCGGGGCCGGCGCGGGCTCTTTCGTCGGCTGCTCGATGCAGAAGTCGGAAGCCGCCAACGCCGCCGGCGGCGCCTACAAGGCCTATGGCGTCAACTTCGCCACCTCGGTCGAAGCCCAGCCGGTCACCCAGATCAAGGGCAAGTATGTCGCCCGCTCGAACCTGAACCTGCGCGCCTCGGCCTCGACTCGCGGTCAGAAGGTCGGCGGGGTTGAGGCGGGCCAGACCTTCCAGGCCCTGGGCCGCACCCGCGACGGCCGTTGGATCCTGGTCGGTCAGGACGGTGTCGGCGTCGGCTATGTCAGCAGCGCCTATGTCTACCGCGCTTAAGGCGCACTGAGGTCCGGAGCGCGACGTCCCGTCCCTCAGTCGCGCTCCACGGCAGAGCCCGCCTGGCCCCCCGGCCCGGCGGGCTTTTTGCGGTCTCAGCCCAGCGCGCTGACCCCGCCCAGCCAGGTCTGCCAGATCACCACCAGCGCCCAGTGCAGGATCACCGCCGGCCACAGCGAGCCGGTCCGCCAGCGCAGGATCGCGCAGCCGACGCCCAGCACCGCGCAGCACAGCAGGAAGTCTGGCCGCAGGAACACGCCCGCCGCGCCGGGCAGGAAGGTCAGGGCTTCCACCACGTGCCAGAGGACATAGAGCGTGGTCGAGACGGCTATGGCCCGCGCCGGCCGCTCGGTCTCGCTGCGGCCCGGCACCAGCAGGCCCCGGAACACCGCCTCCTCGCCCAGGGCCGGGATGAGGATCACCGTCAGCAGCCGCAGGGCCAGGCCCGGCTGGGTGGGGGTCAGGTGATAGAGCCCGGTCGCAAAACCGATGGCGGCCATGGTGGTCAGGGTGACGGTCGAGACGGCCAAGGTCAGGGCCCAGCCGCGCGCCGTGGGCAGGGTGGTGAGGGCAGTGGTCAGGCGGGCGACTGGCTTCATGCTGGTGGCTCGCGATCAGCGATATGGAGTAAGGGTCTCGAGCGCGCTCAGATTTCACCTGGCGGTTTGAAGCCTCGCTTCCGATCCCGGGCTTGCAATACGCTCAGCACAATCAAGACAACGACTATACCGCTCCATACCGCGATCCATGGCCAAGCCGGGGATGTCCATCCCATTTGGATAGCGCCAAGTGGGCCGCCAATCGCCACCAATCCGGTGAGAACGGGAAGGTCCAGCCTTTGCCAAAGTGTGGGTATCGGGCGCGGCGGTGTCACAGCGGGACGTCGGGCTGCTTCTCGGCGCACGACGCCAATTTGGCGACGTGCTATTTTCAATAGGACTGCCAGCAGGGCGGCAGGGGTGATAAGAAAGATTGCTACTATTCCATAAAGTAGAGTGTCCGTCTTGGGCGGTCCTGCTAGCCAGAATTGCAGATTGATTAGAGCGATCGCAAGTGTGACGCTTCCGGCTAAAGTGCCGAGCGTCGCTACCAAGATTGTTATCCTGCTTGGCTTCCCTTTTCGGTAGCCTGTAATCAGAGCATCGCGTTCAGCGGCTGTGAACAAAACGCCGCCATGCGCCGCTTGCACGAGATAGCCGTCTCCGTAAGGTTCGAACATGGCTGCAAAGGCCGCATCTGGATCTTTGCCAGGCGCAGGACTGTTCATGCACGCCCCACTCAGGTCCGCCACCGCAGCATCTGGTCCTGGACCGGATTGACGAACGGGCGGTCCTCGCGGCGGCTGGCGTTCCACTCGCGCTTGCACTGGTGATACCAGCGGGCCTGCTGGTCAGCGTCGCCGACCCACATCAGCGGTGGATTGGCCTTCAGGCCCGGGGTCTGGACCTCGACGATCTTGCCGTCCTGGCGCAGGAAGGCGCGGGCCGCGACGCGGATGATCGGATAGAGCGCCGTGAAGGCCCAGTGATCGGACCACATGATCTGGTTCATGCGGGTCTTGTGGGCGTTGATCGGGGTCATGGCCGACAGGGCCAGCACCTGCTTTTTGCCCACCGTCACATGCTCCCAGCGCAGGCCGGGCAGGCGGAAGGTGATCTCGGTCAGGGGCTCGCCGCCGAGAATGGCATAGGCCTTGGAGTTCTTGGACGGCTCGTGCCGCACCATGGTGAAACCGGCCTGCGACGGGGCGAAGCGCTTGTTCTTTTCGTGCTGGCTGGCGGTGGTGCGCCACCACCACTGCTGGTGCACATAGGGGCCGTGGGCCGGATCGATCAGGCCCAGCACCGCGTGGTCGATATGGATGTCATAGTCCAGATGGTCGATCAGCTTGGGCTTGCCGCCCACAATGCCGGGGATGACCGGCGGGGCCTCGGGCGGCTCGCCGTTGAAGCGGGCGTCCGACGACATCCAGATCCAGACCAGACCCTGCTGTTCGACGATCGGATAGCGCCGCACCCGCACCTTGCTGATGTCGAAATCGCTATCGGCGGTGAGCGAAGGGATGGCCGTGCAGGCCCCGTCCGAGCCGAAACGCCAGCCGTGATAGGGGCACTCGACGCTGTCGGTGCCGTCCTTCTCGTGAAACACCCGGCCGGCCGACAGGGCGGCGGCGCGGTGGGGGCAGATGTCGCGGATGGCATAGGCCTGGCCGGCGCGCGTGCGGCCGATCAGCACCGGCTCGCCCAGATATTCGCGGGCCTGCTTCTTGCCGGGCTTCAGGTCGGGCGACAGGCAGGCGACGTACCAGGCGTCCCAGACAAAGCCTTCGCCAAACTTGCTGGCAGGGGCAGGCTGGGCGGCGGTGCTCTGGGCGGCGGCGGCGTCATCGGCGGGCATGGAGCCCTTATAGCCTGTTTCGTGGAACTTTCACGACGCCGCTGCGCGGTCAGCGCCGGCCCAGCCGGCCGGCGATGAAAGCATCGACGGCGGCAGTGTAGGGGCCGTCCAGTCCAAGCGTCTGGTTGATCTCGCCATGGCTGAGGGCCTGGGGCAGGACCGGCATCGGCCGGCCGGCGGCCCTGGCCTTGGCCTGGAAGGCCTCGGCGGCGGCGCAGGGCTTGTCCGGACGCTGGCTGGAGCAGACCAGCATCATCGGCACGGCGGCCGGGCTCCACTGGTCCATCGGCGAGACGGCGGCCCAGGCGGCCGGATCGCTGCCGAAGGCCTCGTCATAAAAGCGGGGGTGGGATTTGCCCATGACGTCAGAGACCTTGAGGACCGCCGAGTCCAGCACCACGGTTCCGGCCCAGGGGCGGCCGACCTGTTCGGGGCGAGCCGACAGCAGGGCGACCAGATGGGCCCCGGCCGAATGGCCCATCAGGATGAGCTTCTGCTCCGAACCGCCCCAGTCCTCGGCATAGGCCTGCACCCATTTCACGGCCTCGGCCACGTCCCTGGCCTGCTCGTCGGCCATCGCCTCGGGCAGCAGGCGGTAATTGACGCTGACGACGATGAAGCCCTTGGGCAGCCAGTGTTTCAGCTTGTTCTCGATCACCCCGGCATTGGCCTTGTCGCCGAGCTTCCAGGCCCCGCCGTGCACCATGACCAGGATGGGAGCGTTCTTCGCGTTCGGCGGCAGGTAGATGTCGATCTGCTGCTTGTCGTCGGTGCCGTAGCTCTGGGTCAGTTTGCGGGCCCCGGGCGCGATGACCTGCAGATCAACGGGGCGTTCCTCGCCGGCGCGCTTTTCCTGTAGCCGCTGGGCCATGGCCCGCAGCCGGGGGCGGTCCTGCTGCGCCTGGGCGGTGGTTGCGGTCAGGCCGATCAGCCCGCACAGCAGGAGGGTAAGGGCGGGGGTCTTCAGGCGGGTTTGCATGGCAGGTCTCTCGGCGGCTGACGCGACTTTAACGTCGCGGCGCGCGGGTTCCGTCGCTCAGCCGAAGGTGGCCAGCACGCCGCCGCCGGGTGCCAGGATCGCGCCCTTGGGCGTAGCAGGCGCGCCTTTGGTCGGCGTCAGGGTGATCGTCCGGGCCAGGCCCGGCGTCAGGCACAGCCAGTCATCGTCCGGCATGAAGCCTGCAACCGCCAGATAGGCGATGCGCACCACGCGATCGGTGGTCAGGGACAGGGTCCAGGCCCCGTCCTGCGCAGGGGCCAGAGTGGCGACCACGGTGGCGGGTTCAGCCGACGCCGTGATCGACGGGAAGTGGACGGCCTCGATCAGCGCTGCCGCCTCGCCTGGCCGCCGCAGCCGCACCACGGTGGTGTCGTGCGCCAGCGGGCCGAACTGATAGGCATAGGTGATGTCGAAGAAGGCCCCGATCACCTCATAGGCGGAGAGCGTCTGTGTTGAGCGGGCCTGCAGCGACACCGGACGGCGGGCTGAAACCACCGGGGTGGCACCCTCGCGCAGGCAGATCAGCTCCAGCTCCAGGTCCAGCGGCTCGGGGGTTTCATTGACCAGATGGATGGCCAGGCCATCGCCGCCCTCGTCGGTCAGGCCCAGATGCAGCGACCGGAAGGCGCGCTTGAGGGCGTAAAAGGCGGGCTTGGGGCGACCCAGGCTGTCGATCACGCCCCAGCCGGCACCCGCAACGATGTCCTGAAAGGTCCAGACCAGAGCGCCCCGACAGACCGAGCCGGCGCGGCGCCATTCGGCATAGGTTGCCGCCATCACCTGACCGCTGACGGCCCGCGACAGGTCTAGATAAAGGGCCGGATCGCTATCGCGCAGGGCGAGGGGTTCGACCCCGTGCAGCAGGGCCAGATAGTGGTCGCGGACGTCCTCGAAGTCCCAGTCGGCACCCAGGTCGCGGGGCGTACGGGCCTTCCAGTCCGGATCGCCGGGCAGGATCTCGGGAAGAGCCTCGTACAGCGTCGCCGCGCCAGGGATGTTGGCGAAGGCCAGGCACTCGCTGGCGAACTTCACGCCGGCGCGCCGGGCGTCCTCCATCGGGCGCATATAGGCTCCGACGCCGAAATAGTGGGCCACGCCGGTGCCGGGTGAGAAGGGCAGGGGGCCGCCGCAGGGCGAGTTCTGGACATAGACCGCATCGGGCCGTCGCCGCGCAACGGCGGCGGGCAGGATCTCGTCATAGAGCGGGCTGGCGGTCTGGACGGGTTTGAGGCCCATCATCGTCGCCTGCTGGTGCACCTCGCTGCCGCCGCACAGAACGGCCAGCGACGGCGCCAACTGCATGGTGTTCAGAAAATCGTCCGCTTCCCGCGCGACCTGCTCGGCAAAGGCCGGATCGGCGACGGGATAGTCGAAATTGGCGAACATGAAGTCCTGCCAGACCAGGATGCCCAACTCGTCGCACAGTTCGAAAAAGGCCGGGCTCTCATAGGCCCCGGTGCCGCTCATCCGCAGCATGTTCATCCCGGCCTCGCGGGCCAGCTCAAGCCACGGGGCGTAGGCCTCACGCGTGCCGGCCAGGCCCAGAATGTCGGACGTGGTCCAGACCGCGCCGCGACAGAAGACGCTGTGGCCGTTGATCTTCAGGCCAAAGCCGGTTCCATCCGGCCCGTCGACGCGCTCGATATGGCGAAAGCCGGTGCGGCCCAGGTCTAGGGTCGCTTGCCCGACGTGGACGGTGACGGCATGCAGGACCGGCTGGCCGTGGGTATGCGGCCACCAGGGCGCAATGCCGGGCAGGTCGAGCAGGCCGGTGAACGCGCCGTTGGCGTCAGGAGTCAGGGCGATCGACTGCCCGGCGCAGAAAAGCACCGGCGGGCCCTCAGCGCCGGCAATCACCAGCCGTGCCGACAGCCGGCCGGTATCGCCGTCCAGGGTCGCGCGAAGGTCGGCCTCGACGACGGCCAATGGTCCGGGCGTGATGCAGAGGATCGGCCGCCAGGGCCCGACCGCATCGACAGCGGGCGTCCAGCCCGGCATCTGGCCCAGCAGGGTGGTGCGGATGCCGCGCAGCCCCTGGCGCGGGATCATCCGGGGCCGCCAGCGGGCGCGGGGCAGCTTGCGCTCCAGCCGCTCGGTCAGCGCCCGGAAGCAGAGCCACAGCGCATGCCGGCCCGTCAGGTCGACGGGAACCGAATGGGCCTGAAACATCGAGTCCGAGGTCAGGATCAGGCGGCCGTCCAGCCAGACTTCGCAAAGGGTGGCCAGGCCCTGGAATTCCAGAACGCGCGGACCGGTCCCGCTCAGCTCCAGTCGCCACCAGGCGTCCTGATCGTGCAGCGGGGTGGGCGTGTCGAGGTCAAATTGCCCGGCCTCGTGCAGGGCGGCGGCAACCGTGCCTGGCACGGCGGCGGGGATCCAGGCGGTCAGGGCGGCGGCGTCGTCTGGCGTCGCGCAGGCTCCGGCCGGCGACAGGGCCAGGTGCCAGCCGTCGGTCAGGCTGACCTGCGCTTGCCCGCTGACGGACAGGACGCGGGCCATGGTCAGGACCGCCGGGTCAGCTGGTCAAACAGCGCGTCATAGGCCTCGACCGCTGGAGCGATGGCCGCCGGCAGGGCGTCGAAACGCTTGCGGGCGCAGGCCCTGGCCAGCTGGAACTGGGCGGCCTTGGCCACTTCGGCGATCCGCAGGGCATGGGGCGTGGCGTCATCGGCCGGGTCCAGCCAGGTCAGGTGGTCGGCCAGCAGCTCGAAATTGGCGCCCAGCTGGCGAAGGGTGTTGAAGGCGTATTTGTGGAAGAAGGCCGGCTCGCGCGCCGCCACACCTTGCGCCTGTTCCGCCAGCACCGTCTGGAAGGCCGTGACGGGGTTGGCGGCCGGCCTCTGGGCCAGGCGGCGGGTCAGGATGGCGCGAGCGATCTCACGACCATCCGTAATCGGAGGATCACCGAACTTGACGAACTCGGCATAGGGCAGGAACGGCGTGGTGTCGTGGGCGTAGCCGGTGAACAGGCCGTCGAAATCCTCGCCTTCCAGGCCGAAATAACCGCCGTTATGGAAGTATTCCAGCCGCCGGGCGGCCACATCCAGGCGGTTGACGCCGATCGTCGTCTTGCCGTGCTCCAGCTGGTAGGACACCGCGCGGGTGTCGGGCAGGAAGAAGCTGTCGACCTCGATCAGGCACAGGCGACCCCGGGCCAACTGGGTCGCGGCATGGCCGGTGATGGAGTCATAGACCGCCAGTTCCTGCACGGAGACGCCGTACAGGGCTTCAAGATCCTCGACCGGAGTCTTGAAGAAGGTGAAGTGGTCGCCTTCGAAATCCTGGGTGACGGTAAAGCCGAACATGGCTTCCGGTGCGGCGCCCATGGCCGCCACCACCTCGATCCACAGATCCACAAAGCAGTTGGTCTCGGGCCACATCCGGTCCTGCCCATGCAGCCGGTGGCGGACATGGGTTTCCGGCGTCAGGTCGGGAAAGCAGGCAGCGGCGCTCACCCCCACAGGGCCTCGCGCACGCCGGCCGGCCAGGTCTTCACGTCCAGGCCGTGATGCTTGAACAGGGCCAGGGCAATGCGCTCCAGGCCAAAGCCGACGCAGGCCGTGTGGGCCACTTCGCCGTCATGGGTGGCGATGTCCCAGGTCTGGCCGAAATGGTCCTGGTGGTAGTTGAAGCTGACACAGGCGGTGGGGTGTTCGAGGCTGGTGATCGGAACCAGCAGTTCGAACTTCAGCTGCTGCTCGCGCTGGGCCATGGCCATCAGCTTGCCGCCGCGCCCAAAGAACGGGTCGCTGGCGATCTCCAGCTGATAGGGCAGGGCGACGCGGTTGATCAGTTGCTGGCCGCGCTGCAGCCAGAGCTGGCGGAATTCCAGCACCTGGTCGGGGCTGCCGATCCGCACATATTCGCGCTGGCGAAACAGCTGCATCCGGGCCGGATCCCCGGAGGGCTCGTGCCGGAAGCAATAGGACTGCAGGTCATAGAGGCCGCCGTCGGCCGGCAGCGTCCCCCGTGCCGCGACCGCCGGATACAGCGGATAGCATGTGGCCGGGGTCAGCACGACCTCGGTGCCGGTCAGGCCTCCGGTCCAGTCCTGGCCGCCCTCGATGGCCTGCAGCAGGTCGTTGTGGGCATGGCTGTCGCCGCAGAAGCTGTGCACGGCACCGGCCAGTTGCGGGAAGCTCTTCATGTAGCCGCTGCGCGCGAAGTGGGCGCGGTTCATGCCGGGCGGAAAGCGCATGACCTCGGCCTGACCTTCGCCGGCCGCCGTCACCATCGCCTCAAAGCGGGTGATCACGTCCTCGAACATGCCGCTGCGGCCATAGACGCCGGGCACACCGGTATCGATCAGCAGGCCCGCGCCCAGCAGGGCGTCGAGATAGGCGGCCTTGGCGTCGGTGGAGGCGTCCGATTGGGCGTCCATGATAAATCCCCAGTTAGCGGATCAGGCGGCGGCGCTGGTCAGCTCGACCACCGCGCTCTGGATCGCGCCCAGGCTGGAGAAGGTGCGCGGGCTGAGCATGGTTTCGGGGAATTCGATGTCGAAGGTTTCTTCCAGGGCCAGCATCAGTTGCACCGAGGCGAACGAGCTCATGCCGGCGCGATACAGGTCGGCGTCTTCGGTCAGGGTGGTCACGTCCACGGCCAGGCCGCCATGGTCCGCCACCAGGGCGCGCAGTTTCTCGATCATCTTCAGCCTTCGACAGTCAGCGACAAGGTGGTCCTTAGTGTCCTTTATAGATGTAAAATAGTGCTGTTCGTTGATGGTAAGCCAAGTCTTAACCGAAATCGCGGCCAGCGACCGGTTTCGCCGAGGGTGGCCCAAGGCTTGCACCGGCCCCCTCGAATGTCAGGGTATGCTGGCCTGAACTGATGCGTAACGGGACTCTAGTCGGGCGCGTAAGCGGCTGCACTGAGGCGCACGATGCGGTAAGGGAAGCTTGGCTAGTCTGGCTCGTAACAGACAGGGGAAGTTAGACATGCAGGCTCCGGCCCTGAAGACGCTCGCTCAAGGCTGCAGCGCCGACTGGACGCCCCTGTCGCCGGAGGTTCTGGCCGTGGCCCGGGAGGCCTCGGCCGCCGTCGACAGCGAGGGCCGCTTCCCGGTCGAGGCCTTTGCGGCCCTGCGCACCCACGGCGCCCTGGGGGTGCTGGCCGATCCCGACGAGACCTCCCTGGCCCGCGTCGCCGCCGATTGCTACGCCCTGGCCGGCGCCTGCGGCAGTGCCGGCATGGTGCTGGCCATGCATCATATCCAGGTCGCCTGCCTGGCGCGTCACGCCGCCGGCCAGCCCTGGCATGACGCCTTTCTCCAGCGTGTCATCGACCAGCAACTTTTGCTGGCCTCCTCGACCTCCGAGGTCGGGATCGGCGGCAATCTGCGCACCAGCCATTGCGCCGTGGTCTCGGATGGTGATCGCTTCAGCGTCGTCAAGCAGGCCAGCGCCATCTCCTACGCCGCCAATGCCGACGTGATCCTGGTCACCGCCCGCGCCCATCCCGACGCCTCGGCCGGTGATCAGGTGCTGGCCGTTCTGGAGGGTGAAGACTTTACGCTGGATCCCGGCGAGGCCTGGGACTCGATGGGCATGCGCGGCACCGGCAGCGGTGCCTTCGTGCTGACCGGCGCCGGCCACACTGACCAGATTGCTCCGGTTCCGTTCGGCGAGATCGCCGGCACCACCATGGCACCCGTCTCGCACATCCTGTGGGGCGCGGTCTGGACCGGCATCGCCGCCGACGCCGTGGCCCGGGCTCGCGCCGCCGTGCGCGGCCGCCGCAAGGTCGGCTCGACCGAACTGCCGGCCGGGGCCCTGCGTCTGGCCGAGGCGGTGGAAAAGCTGCAGATGGCCGAGGCCCGCGTTCGCGCCGCCATAGCCGCCTTTGACTGGAAGACGGTCAGGGCTCCCGACTTTGCCGAGGTGGCGGCGGACAACAATCTCAAGACCAGCGTCGGCGAAGCCTGCCTGGAGGTCGCCCAGATCGCCCTGTCGATCTGCGGCTTCGCCGGCTATGCGCGCCAGGGCCCGTTCAGCGTGGCCCGCCATGTGCGCGACCTGCACTCGGCCCCGATCATGATCGCCAATGAGCGCATGCGCGAAGGCGCGGCCCAGTTGCTGCTGGCCCAGAAGCCGCGTCTGGGGCTGTATGATGACCGCCTCGCGAACTGAGCGCCGGTGCGAGGCGAACTCTGCGCCGCCCGCCGTACCGGCCAGCGCGTCTGAGACCTTAGCGATTGCTTTCGACGGCCACGCGGGCTGGCTGCACACACCTGGTCCCCTGAACGCCCTCGATGTCGGGGTCGTCCTGTGCGCGCCCCTGGGGCGAGACGCGCGCTGCGCCCACCTGCCGATGCGCCTGCTGGCGCAAGACCTGGCCGCCGCCGGGGTCGCCACCCTGCGCTTTGACCATCTGGGAACCGGCGACGCGCTGGACCTTGACGACGAGACCGCCGACGCCCTCCCGGTCTGGCTGGCCGGGGTGCGTGCCGCCGTGGCCACCCTGCGCGACCAGACCGGCGTGCAGCGCGTGGTGCTGGGCGGTGTGCGCTTTGGCGCCACCCTGGCCGCACTGTCTGTCGAGATCGCCGACGGCCTGATCCTGCTGGCGCCGGTGGCGCGCGGCGGTCCTTGGCTGCGCGAGCTGAAACTGGCCACAGCGGTGCTCGCCCCCACCACGGTGGGCGCGGGTGCCTGCGGCCTCGACGCCGACGGTCTGGTGCTGTCGGCGGCCACCGCCTCGGCCGTCGGCGCTATCGATCTGCGCAGCCTTGATGCGGGCCAGCGGCCGGTCTTTGTCGCGGCGCAGAACCCGGCGACCATCAAGCTGGGCGAGGCGCTTGCGGATAGCGGTGGGCCGGTGACCGTCGCGCCGTTCTGCGGCTTTGCGGCGCTGTTCGACGACTCCCACAGTAATCTGGCCCCCCGCGACCTGTTCGATCAGGTCATTGCCTGGGCGGTCGAGCAGTTTCCTGAGCCGGCCTTGCTGCGCCCGTCTCGGGTGGCGAGCGAGGCCCTGCTGCATCCACCCGGCGCGGTGGAGCGGGCGGTGACCTTCGGGGCGGGTCTGCGCGGCGTGCTGTGCCTGCCGCAGGGCGGCGCGGGGGACGGCAAGGCTGTGGTGCTTTGCAATACCGGCGGCGATCCTCGCGCCGGCATCGGCGGCTTTTCCACCGCCACGGCGCGGGCCCTGGCGCGTGAGGGTGTGATGTCGCTGCGCTTCGACTTTGCGGGACTGGGCGACAGTCCGGCCGCCGAGGGGGCGGTGCGCAGCCATGTCTATGAAACCCCGCGCGCTGCCGATTTCGACGCCGCCGTGGCGCTGCTGCAGGGACTGGGCGCGCAGAAGGTGATCGTCGGCGGCGTCTGCGCGGGCGGGTATCACGCCCTGCATGCGGCGCTGGACGATCCGCGCATTGCCGGCGTCTTTGCGATCAACACCGTGATCCTGGCCTGGCGGGCGGGGACGTCACTCGCCGTCGGCGATCGTGACGAAGGCCGCTCGACCCAGGCCTATATGCAGCGCCTGGGCCAGATCTCGACCTGGACCCGCCTGCTGAAGGGCGGCGTGGATGTGCCTGCCATCATCCGTACTCTAAATATCCGACTGAGGGCCCGTCTCGCGGCGCGCTCGGCGGCGACGCCCGAGGCAGCGGTCAAGGCGCGGATCGAACAGCTTTCGGCGCGCGGCGGCGTGGTGCGCCTGATCGTCGGCGCGGAAGATCCCTCGCTGGACATGGTGGTCTCGCACTTCGGCGTCGCGGGACAGCGCTTTACCCGTCTGCCGGGCCTGTCGCTGCAGATCGTACCGGGGCTGGACCACGGACTGGCGCTGAAGGCGAGCCGCGAGAAGGCCGGCCGCGAGGTCGTGGCGTTCCTGAAGGGGCTTTGATCCCTACCGCCGCGTCCGCCGCCGCAGCGGCGCGCCCGCAAAGGCGTCGGTGATCGCCTGGGCCACGATCTTGGGCCGCAGGTCGGCGTCGAAAGGCAAGGGGCGCACGCCCTGGCCGTCGGGGCGAGGGAACATGCCGGCCTTGGAGGTATAGCGGTCGCTGAGGCCCCAGGTCGTCACCCGGGTCACGGCCGGCTCGTCCAGCACGGTGTCCAGGAAGGTGCGATAGATCTCGGCGACCACACCGTCGCGCCGTTCGATGGAGCCGGTGATCTTGCGGTCGTCGACATCCAGTTCGGTGATGTGGATCTCCAGCCCCAGAGCCGCGACCTCGGCCAGGAAGCGGCGCAGGCCGGCTCCAAAGGCGCGGGGGCGACCGCCGATCAGGTGGCCTTGCAGGGCCAGGGCGTGAATCGGCACGCGGGCGGCCTTCAGGCTGCGCAGTAGCGCCAGCATCGTGCCGCGCTTTTCGACCATCCAGCTTTCGTCGTCATATTCCAGGCCATAGTCCGACAGCACCAGGGTGGCGGCCGGATCGGCGGCGTGGGCGGCATGGAAGGCCAGCGGGATATAGTCAGGACCCAGGGCCTTGAACCACGGCGAGATCCGCAGGCCGTCGGGACGCTTGTCGTTGCGCTCGACTGCTTCATTGACCACGTCCCAGGCCTGGATATGGCCGGCATAGCGGCCGACGACGCGGGCGATGTGATCGGTCAGCAGGGCCCGGGCGCTGCGCGGCGTCAGCTCGGCTTCGACCCAGCTGGGCAGGGCTTCGTGCCAGACCAGGCAGTGGCCGTGAACCTGGGCCCCCTGGTCGTGGGCGATGGCCATGAAGCGGTCGGCGCGGGTGAAGTCGAAGCCCTCGCGCGTCGGACGCAGGGCGTTCCACTTCATGACGTTTTCGGGTGTGAGTGACGCGACCTGGCGGCGAAGCAGGGTCTCGAAGCCAAAGTCGCTGTCCACCGCTTCGGGCTCGACGGCGGCACCGAAGATCACGCCCTTTTCAGCGGCCAAGACCCGTAGAGAAGGGGCGCGCACGGCGGGCGTCGCTGCAAAGGCCGGGGCCGAGGCCAGAGACAGGCCGGCGGCCAGGGCGGCGCGGCGGGATAGTCCGGGCCGCGTCATGGGCGCCTCAGAGTCTGGAATAGATCAGGCGGGGAATATAGAAGCCCCGCTTGTTGAGGATAGCCCCGATCACTTCGCCGCCGGCTGAATCGATGCGCTCGATCAGGTTGCGGGCGACGGCAGCGCGGGTGGCTTCGGCCTCGACCACGATCAGGGTCATGTCGACCATCGGGGCCACGATCAGTCCAGCGGCCGAACGGGCCATGGCCGGCGTATCGACCAGCACGATATCGTAGTCGCGCCTGGCCTGGGCGATCATCTTTTCCAGCTGGGTCTCGGCCGCGCCCATGTCGCGTGCGCCGATCGGCAGGGTGACATGCAGGGAGCCGCCATTGACGCTGAGCCTGTTGTCGGCGAGGCGATGCAGGGTCGCGCCGCTCTCGGCCAGCACCTGGGCGGCCGATCGGTTTTCCGGCGGCTCGATATCGACCAGCAGCACGCGGCGCGAGCCGTCGCCGGAGGCCAGCAGGGCCAGGTCGAGCATCAGGCTGGAGACGCCCTCTTCGCCATTGGCGGCGACCAGTTGCATCACCCGGCCAGGACCGGGCGCGACGCTGGTGAGCAGGCGAAGCAGGAGTTTGCTGTCTTCATAGGTCAGGTGCGAGGTGCGCGGCCGACCCTTGGCCCCGCGACGGCCGGCGCGCTCGCCGATCGGGATGGCCAGGATGATCGGCACGTCCAGCTTCTGTTCGACGTCGCGCGGGGTGATCATTACGTCCGAGAAGGCGGCCGAGACCAGGATCACGGCCAGGGCGGCGATCACACCCAGGGCCAGTCCGGCGATCAGCAGGATCATCCGGCCGCTCTTGCCCTTGACGGGCGCGTCGGCGGCCTGGACCACACGAACATTGGCCTTGGATTTCGACAGCACGTCGGCCAGCTGGGTGTCTTCCGAGCGCTTGGCGATGTCGGAGAACGAGGTCTCCAGCATGGTGCGCTTGCGGATCAGCTCGCGATATTCGGGGCCGATGCGGACCAGTTCGGCCAGGCGCGTCGTCGCAGCTTTGAGGTCGCGGGCGGCGGTGGCGCGGGCCATACGCAGGCCGGCGACGTCGCCTTCCGAACTGGCCAGATCGGTATCGAGTTGCTGGTGGACCGGATTGACGGCGCGGCGCACAGCGGTGACCTGCTGGGCCGGCGCATTGCGGATCTGATCCTGAACATCGGCGATGCGGCGATCCAGGTCGGCGACCACAGGATAGCCATCAACGAAGCGGGAAGCGGCGGCGCGGCGCTGGTTTTGCAGGTCCAGCAGGCTGCGGGTCAGGTCGTCCAGCTGTTGCGAGCGGCCGCGGTCGGTGGAGATGTCCATCTCGGCGGGTGCCGATTTCAGCCGGCGCGACAGAACGGCGGCGCGGCCGCTGCGCGTGGCCAGTTGCTGGTCCAGCGACTGGAGCTGGCTGGTCAGCGACGCCTGCTGGCTCTGCACGGCGGCGAATTCGGAGGGATAGTCACCAAAGCCGTGTTGTAGCGAGAACTGCGACAGCTGGTCCTCGATGCCGGCCAGGCGGCTGTTCAACTGGTCGCGCTGGCCGTTGACCGACTGCAGGTCCGATTGCTCGAAGATCGAGCGCCGACGCTCGATATAGAGGGCGACCAGCTTGTTGAGCACGTCGGCCGCGACCTGGGGATCCTTGTTGCGCAGGCTCAACTCGATCACGTTCGACTGGGGAACGTTGTCGATCGTCAGGTCCTTGGTCAGTTGCTCGGCGGCCTTTTCCAGGCCTTGCGGCTCGGCGGCCAGGGCCGGATAGACCCGGGAGAGGCCGACCTCCTTGATCGCCTTGGTGCGCAGGTCCTTGGCGGTCAGGATCTCCATTTCCGCGTGGACGATCTGGGCCCGGTCGAAGCTCAGCCCGGCCGCGCCGCTGACGTCGGTGCGGAAGATATAGTCGTCGCCCAGCAGGATCAGCAGCCGCGACTGCGCCACATAGATCGGCTGGGCCAGGAAGATGGCGACCATGGCCAGGATCACGGGGATCAGGAAGGCGAGGATGGCTTCGCGACGATAGTAGAAGGCCGGGGTCAGCACTTCGCGAATGGTCAAGGGTGATCGAATGCGGCCGCCAGGGCTGCTTTGGGTATAGGCACCCTGCTCGATCACGGCAGCATTCATCAGGTGGGGACACTCGATCGATCGTCGACCCCGCCAAATCGTTGGCGGTTAACCATTCGATACGGTCCCAACCTTAATAAAGGCTAACGCTGGAATGCGATCTTGCGGGGCTCGAGCCGGTAACTTGGCTTTAGACCCCGGAATCCTTCGCCTGAAGGCGTTTGCGGTCCCTGTCGTGCTGCCTTTTGACGCGGTGACGGTTAGGGTTAAGAACGAATTTCTAACCCGCGCGGCGCAATCTGATCGCGACGGCGCTCGGGGCGCCAAGGAGGTTGTCGTGTTGTCATGGGCTCGGCCGGCGATGCTCGCCGCAATGATGCTGGTCACGGCCTGCGCCTCGGCGCCGCCGGCGCGTTCGGCGCGCGGCTATGACCGGCCGCCCACCAGTGCGAGGGGCGACTATCCGGGCGTCACCTTCGCCACCTGGACGGCGGAAGACTATCGCTATCGCATCGGCCCCGGCGACGAGCTGGCGGTGCGGTTTCTGCTCAATCCTGACCTGAACACCTCGGTGCGGGTCGGTCCCGACGGGCGTGGCGTGTTCCCGCTGGTCAGCGGCCAGGGCGTGGCGGGCATGACCCCCGAACAGGCCGGAAACGCCCTGACCCGGGCCTATGGCTCGGTGCTGCGCAATCCCCAGGTCGAGACCCTGATCAGCACCTATGGTGCGTCGGAGATCTATGTCAGCGGCGAGGTGCGCGAACCGGGCGTCAAGCCGCTGAAGGGTCAGATCAGCGTCGCCCAGGCCGTCGTGGCGGCCGGTGGCTTCCAGGAGACCGCTCGCACCGGCAAGGTGGTGGTGCTGCGCCAGCGTCCCGGCGATCCACGTCTGCTGATGCGCACGGTGGATGTGCGCGCTGCGATGAGGGGTGGCGACAGCGGAGATTTCCCGATCCTGCCCGGCGATCTGATCTTTGTGCCGCGAAGTGCCATCGCCGAGGTCAATCTGTTCATCCGGCAATATGTCACCGGTGCCTTGCCGTTCAGCTTCAATTACAGCATCAACCGGGGTCGAACCTACTAGAGCAAAGGTCGTCATGATTGAATCATGTCGTTTGCTCTAGATTCTTGTTTTGACGCGTTATTTCGGCGGCGAACCGGTATCCACTTCGCCGAATAACGCTCTAGCGCGGACGCCGTCCGCAGCCATGGCCCAAGGGGACGGATGTCGCGCTATCTGATCTCGGCCCTGGAGCAGGCGATCTGGTCGATCCTGAATTTCGGCGTCAACCTGCTGCTGATCCGCTTCGTGGCACCCGACCAGTACGGCGGCTTCGTGTTCTGGGCCTCGGTCGGGTTTGTGCTGTCGAGCCTGCAGAATGCCCTGACCGTCTGCCATCTGCAGGTGCTCGGGCCGGGTAACGGCACCGATCCCGAACGTATGCCGGTCGAGCGGTTGATGCACGGGATCAACCTGATCTTCCTGGTCGGGGTTGGCCTGATCAGTCTGGTCGGAGCCCTGGCTTACCAGCGCTCGGGCAGTGCCTATGGCGCGGTCGCCGCTGCTCTGTTCGTGCCGGCCTATCTGCTGCAGCAATATGTGCGGGCCCTGGCCTTTTCGCGGGGACGGCCGGGCGTGGCGGCGATCCAGACCAGCCTCGTCTTCGCCCTGGTTGCGAGTCTACTGGGCGGAGTCCTGGCCTTGCAGGACCATCCTCCGGCCAACACGATACTGCTGTGCCTGGGCGTGGCCTATGCGGTGGTCGGCGGCGGCGGACTGGTCTTGGCCATGCGCGGCCAGGGCCGACTGCCGGGTCGGCGCGAGCTTGCGACCTATGGCGGCTACGCCAAGCAGTCGGGCTGGATCTTCCTGGGCGTGTCCAGCACCGAGCTTTTGACGCGCTTCTACATCTTCGTCGTGGCCGGCTGGTACGGACCTGCGGTCCTGGCCTCGCTGGCGGCGACCCAGCAGCTGATGCGGCCCATCCCGCTCCTGGCCTCATCCTGGGGCATGGTGGCGCGGGCCGATCTGGCCCGACGGCGCGACGCGGGCCGCTGGAGCGCCTTTACGCGCACCACCCTGATCGCCCTGGCCGGCGGTGCCATCGTTTCGGTGTTGTGGACGGCGATGATCTACGAGGCCTGGCCCTTGATCACCGAGCATCTGTTCGGCGGCAAATACGCCAATGACGCGTGGATGGTGCTGCTGTGGGGCGTCAGCGCCGCCATCGGGTTCGGTCAGGTCGTGGTCAGTGCGGCCTTGCAGGTTCTGAAGGCCTTCAAGGCCCTGGCCCTGGCCAATACCGCCGCCTCGCTGGTGGCGGCGGGCGGGATCCTGCTGATGATGCGTCAGTACGGCTATGGCGGAGCGATCACCGGGACGGCGGCCGGTCAGGCCCTGGAGCTGGTGGTCATGGGCGCCATCCTGGCGGCAGCAATCGCGGCTCGGAAACGGGCAGCGCCCGCCGCGCCCTGAGCGGTTCCGCCTGTGCCGGCGCGACGCGCAGGTCAACATCAATGCCCAGCAGCAGGATCACCACGCCGAACATGGCGTTGGCGGTGAAGAAGCTGCTTTCCATCCAGTTGTGGACGAAGAACACCAAAGGAAAAACGCCCAGATAGACGCTGTAGGGCAGGGTGGCGCGGCCCTGCGCCGTGCGCGCCATCAGGCCCTGCCGCATCAGGGTCAGGGCTCGCAGGGTCCAGCGGCCCAGCAGGTAAAGGGCGCCCAGCAGGCCGAAGATCCCGGTGGTGACCAGCAGGTCGATATAACCGTTGTGGGACTCGTTGGTGTAGGAGTCGGGCTGGGCGAACCACTCGCCGGTCTGCAGGCTGGGTTGGATCTTGGGGTCGACGTCCCAGAACGACGCGAAGCCCAGGCCCGTCAGAGGGCGCTTGGAGAACTCCTCCAGGGCGAAGGCCCAGACCTCGGTGCGCTGGGTGAAGGTGAGCTTCCGGATCGGACTTAAGGGGTCCATGCCATTGCCGTAGCTCCAGGTCAGCCAGGCGAACAGCGCACCCAGCAATAGAAGGGCACCTGTGGCGATCACCGCGTGCAGGGCGCCGAGGCGCAGGCGCAGCACGGCCAGCAGGAAGGGCGTGACCAGGACGGCCGCCGCCAGGATGGCCATGCTGGTCTTGGACTTGCTGCCGATCAGCAGGGCCACGCAGCCCAGGAACATCGCACCCCAGAACAGGCGCCAGGGCAGGCGCTTCTCGAACAGGATGTAGGGGCTGATCACCAGGCCCGACAACAGCATCACCGAGCCCAGGGTGTTCTTGTGATTGTGGATCGCGGCCAGGCCCAGGACGGTCATGGATGTGGCCGGGGCGACGATCCACGAGACCACGTCGATGATGATGACGATGGCACAGGCGGTCGCCAGGGCCGCGTGCATGCGTCGCGCGTCGCGCAGCCCGACCACCAGCGCCACGCAGATGATCAGGTTAACCACATAGAGAAAGAGGCGGCGGCTTGATGTCGGCTGGTCAATGGCCCAGCGGGTCGTGGCGGCGAACCACAGGAACATCAGCAACAGCGGCCAGAGGCGCTTGAGGGCGTTCAGCACCTCGGCGCGGCGAAACCACAGGATCGGCGCCGACAGGCCCAGCAGGGCCAGCCAGATCATCCGGTTCAGGGGTGAGGCCACGGCCGCCCCGGTCAGGGGATCCAGCTCGACCTCGTGCTTGTAGGGCGACTGGCCGATCATCAGGTACAGCAGCATCAGGATCAGCACGAAGGCTGACCACAGGGCCACCAGATCATCGGACTGCCTGGCCGCCACGCGCCGGTCGGCGTCCTGATTGGCGCGCCAGTCATCCAGGACCCGGCGGCGGGGCGAGGCCAACTCAGGCATCGGCGCTTGCGGACCTCAGGCCCAGACGGATCGCCGCCGCATCACGCAGGCCAAGCCCAAGGCCATAGAAGCCGCGCATATAGCGCCGCCACAGCCGCTTTGGCTCCTTGGCCAGACGGTAGGCCCAGACAAGGCCGGTGTTTTCCAGGATGTCGGGTGCCGGATCGGAATCGCCGGTCAGCACCGACAGCGAACTGCCGATACAAAGGCCCACGCCGCTGGCGCGGCCGTCGGCGATCACCTGGTGGCAGAACAGCTCCGACTGCGGCGGCCCCATGGCCACGAACACAAAGCGGGCGGGGTGGGTCGCCACGAACTCGACCGCTTCGGCCACGGCGGCCGGGTCGCGAATGAAGCCCATCGGCGGGTTGTGGTGGGCGACATTGGTCAGGCCGTACTGGGCCTTCAGCCGGGCGATCAGCTCGGGCATGCCGCCGATCACGCTGATGGCGGTGTCGGGCCTGATCACCTGGTCGAACAGGTCGCGGACGACATAGGCGCCTGGCGCGAACTCCAGATCCAGCCCCGCCAGGGCAGCGGCGCGGCCGATGACCCGGCTGTCATTGGTGCTGATCCAGCAGGCGTCGCTGCAGGCGCGGAAGGTCTCGTCGTGGCGACGCAGCCAGGCATGTTCGGCATTGGGGGTCACGAAGGTCACGAAGGGCGCGTCGGCCGGGCGGTCAGCCAGGGCGGCGACAGTCTGATCCACCGACAAGGGCGTGAATCTCAGGCCGGCGAACAGCACCTGGGCGAAGCTGGATCGTGGCGCGGGTGTCGACGAAGGCGGCATTCGGCATACCTGGCGCGAGAGAGGCGGTTTATGGTGACGCTGGAACGCGTCTTGCACAGCTATGGCTTAGCATCCGTTTACGTCCGGTTCCCGTCGAGAGGCCAAGTTGAGAATAGCACATGCCCTGAAGCGGCT
The DNA here is from genome assembly GCF_058681425.1 of Caulobacter sp. AVps18. Lineage (NCBI taxonomy): Bacteria > Pseudomonadati > Pseudomonadota > Alphaproteobacteria > Caulobacterales > Caulobacteraceae > Caulobacter > Caulobacter sp. AVps18. The sequence continues at coordinate 323,565 of NZ_CM178737.1, read as the reverse complement.
GATGGACCTGGTCCTGTCGGCCGTGCTGCTGGTGGTTCTGGCCCCGCTGCTGGCTCTGATCGCCCTGGCGGTGAAGGCCACCTCGCGCGGCCCGGCCCTCTATGCCTGCCACTGGGTGGGCAAGGACGCCCGGCCGTTCACCGGCTTCAAGTTTCGCACCATGATCCTGGGGGCGGCGGCCATGGAGGCTGAGCTGCAGGATCGCAACGAGATGAAAGGGCCGGCCTTCAAGCTGACCAACGACCCGCGCGTCACGCCGGTGGGCAAGGTCCTGCGCAAGTACAGCCTGGACGAGCTGCCCCAGCTTTGGAGCGTGCTGATCGGCGATCTCAGCCTGGTTGGGCCGCGCCCGCCACGCGAGCATGAATACGCCCAGTTCACCGCCTTCCAGAAGCAGAAGCTGGCCGTGAAGCCGGGCATCACCTGCCTGTGGCAGGTCGAGGGGCGGCACAAGATCAATGACTATGATGACTGGGTCGCGCGCGACCTGGACTATATCCGGCGCTGGTCGCTGTGGCTGGACATCCAGATCCTGGCCCGCACGGCTGTCGTGGTTTTCCGGGGGACGGGCGTATGAGCAAGCCAGCTACGGGTTCGGCAACGCCGGCCATCAGCGTCGTGGTGCTGAGCTATGATCGCGTCCACCTGCTGGAGCGCACCCTGACCACCTGCCTGCGGCCCGACACCTCGGACGGCGTGCCGTTCGAGATCGTGGTGGTCGACAATCATCCTGACCGTCTTGCCGAGGGACTGATCGCGCGGCTGGCGGCGACAACTGACGTGCCCCTGACCTATCTGGCCGATCCCCGGCGCAATGTCTCGATCGTGCGCAATATCGGCATCCATGCCTCGCGCGGACGCTATGTGGCCTTCATCGATGACGACGAGGCCCCTGATCCCCACTGGCTGTCGGAGCTCTATGCCTGCCTGGAACGGACCGGCGCCGATGCCGCCTTCGGGCCCAAGCATCCGGTGTTCGAATCCGGGACGGCCCCGACCTGGGATCCGCAGGGCTGGCGCTATACCCTGGACTATCAGGAGCCGGCCGACGCGCCGATCCACCTGTTCGGGCGGCTGCGCAAGAAGGGCAAGGGCCTGGGCAGCGGCAACGCGGCCTTCCGTGTGGCGACCTGTTTCAACACGGCCGAGCCGTTCGCCGTGGCCTTCGGCGACGGCAATGGCGAGGACACGCACCTGCTGTTCCGGCTGGCGCTTTCCGGCAAGCGCTTCGTTTGGTGCCCCACCGCCATGGTCCGCGAGTTCATCGAGACCGACCGCACCAAGCCCAGCTACATGGTCACCCGCATGAAGCGCGGCTCGCAGCACTATGCGGCCTCGCGCATCGCGACCAGCGACCAGCCCGGTCTGACCCGGATCAAGGTGTCGCTGCTGGGCCTGGCCCAGTTCGCCGTTCATGCCGGGCTTTATCTGATTTCGGGCGAATGGCTTGGCGGCCAGAAGTTTGAGCATCGCATCGGCATGGCCAAGGGTCTGGGCAAGTTGACCTGGCGCGCACCCATCGGCTTCATCGACGAGAAGGCCGCGTGAGCGACCTCTCCATCGCCATCGCCACCTACGACCGTCCCGCCCTGCTGGAAACGACGCTGGCTTCATGCCTGGCCCAGAGCAACGCGCTGGGCCTGAAGATCGAGATCGTCGTGGTCGACAACCATCCCTCCGGCAACGGACGGGCCGTGGTCGAGCGTCTGGCCCAGGCCTCGCCTTGGCCGATGCGCTATGTCACCGACTTGACCCGTAACATGTCGACCCTGCGCAACCGGTGCTTTGCCGAAGCGCGCGGGGAACTGGTGGCCTTCATCGACGACGACGAGGTGGCCGCGCCCGACTGGACCGACCAGCTTGTCGGCGCCCTGCGCAAGGCCGATGCCGACATCGCCGTGGGGCCGCGTCTGGCCACGTTCGAGAACGGCCCGCCGGCCTATGACCCCACCGGCTCGCAGTTCGCCCGCGACCTGCATCTGCCCGACGGAGCTCTGGTCGAACTGACCGCCCCCTCGGGCAAGCCGCGTTATGGCCTGGGCACCGGTAACTCGTTGTTCCAAGTCGGCCGCTGCTTCCCCAACGGCGAACCGGCCATGCGCGAAGCGTTCGGCGACGCAGGCGGCGAAGACGCGGAACTGTTCGTGCGGCTGCATCAAAATGGGCGCCGTATCGTCTGGGCCGCCCAGGCTTTCGTCACGGAGGCTGTTGCCCCGCATCGCACTGAAGTGGCCTATCGCCTGCTGCGCACCCGTCGCGAGACCCAGCACTACGTCTCGATCTATATCGACGCCGCCACCCGACCGCGCCTGGCCTGGGCCATTTTGATGGCCAAGGGCATGCTTCAGGTTGTCGCTGGCGCGGGTCTTGCGACCCTGACGTGGGAATTTGGCTCCCGCCGCCGCCTTGCCGGGCGACTACTGCTGGCGCATGGCCTGGGGAAGCTGAGCTGGAAGCGCCCAATCGGCTACATTTCCGAACCCGCATCGGGGGCTGCACAGGGTTGACCGGCAAGCTTGGCCGTTGACTTGCTAAGGTCTAGTCAGCCCCAAAGGGCCTTGTGCCCTTTTGAACCAAGACGCTGACCGAAAGCGACGACCTCAATGCTGCAAGTTCTCGATGCGACCCAGGTGATGAACAACACCCTGGCGACCCAGATCAAGCTGTTCGCCGATGGCGCCAGCCTGGACGACTTCACCCGTCTGAACGCCGAGGGCCAGGTGGCCGGCTTCACGACCAACCCCACCCTGATGCGCCGGGCCGGCGTGGCCGACTACGAGGCCTTCGCCCTGGAACTGGTCAAGCGCATCCCCGAGGCGCCGATCTCGTTCGAAGTGTTCTCCGATGAGTTCGAGGACATGAAGCGTCAGGCCCGCAAGATCGCGACCTGGGGTCCGAACGTCTATGTGAAGATCCCGATCACCAACACCAAGGGCGAGAGCAGCCTGGAGATGGTGCGCGAGCTGGCCGCCGAAGGCGTCAAGCTGAACGTTACCGCCATCATGACGCTGGAGCAGGTGGCCGCGACGGTCGAAGCCCTGAACGTCGACGTGCCCGCCGTGATCTCGGTCTTCGCCGGCCGCATCGCCGACACCGGTGTTGATCCCATGCCGATCATGCGCGCCGCAGTCGCCCTGGCCGCCCGCAAGCCCAAGTCCGAAGTGCTGTGGGCCAGCGTCCGCGAAGTGCTCAACATCTATCAGGCCCGCGACTGCGGCTGCCACATCATCACCACCCCGACCGACATCCTGAAAAAGCTGTCGATGGCCGGCAAGAACCTGGACGACCTGTCGCAAGAGACAGTGGCCATGTTCTATAATGACGCGCTCGCCGTCGGCTACTCGCTCTAGGAGGGGCTGATGGGCGCGCTTCGTCCCGCAATCTTCCTGGATCGCGACGGCGTGCTCAACAGCATCGTCTGGCGTGAGGGCAAGGCAGCGTCTCCGCGTTCGGTCGCCGAGCTGGCGATCGAACCGGAGGCGGCGACCACGCTGGCCGCCCTCAAGGCCGCCGGCTATCTGCTGCTGGTCGTCACCAACCAGCCGGACGTCCGGCGAGGTCTAATGAGCGGCGAGACGCTGGACGCCATCCATCAGCGTTTGGCGGAAGCCTTGCCCGTGGATGACATTTCCGCGTGCCGGCATGACAACGCTGACAATTGCGCCTGCCGCAAGCCGAAGCCCGGCCTGGTTCTTGACCTGGCCGAGCGTTACGGCGTGGACCTGACCCGCTCGTGGCTGGTTGGCGACCAGGACCGCGACATCCAGTGCGGCCAGGCCGCCGGGGTGCGCACCGTGCTCCTGGCGCGGCCCTACAATTCCGGCGTGGCGTCGAACGCCGACCACGTCGTGGACACCTTATCTCAAACTCTTTCGCTCATGGTCCGGCAGCCGGTCCTGGCCGCGCCTCACTAGGGAAGCCCACATGTTCTCGGATCAGTTTTTCGATGTCGCGGCCCGCGCCATGGCGGCCATTGATCGTTCGGCCGTCGAGGCCATGGCGCTCAAGCTGGCCGCCGTGCGCGACGGCGGCGGTCGCCTGTTCATCCTGGGTGTCGGCGGCAGCGCCGGCCACGCCAGCCACGCCACCAACGACTTCCGCAAGATCTGCGGCTTCGAGGCCTATTGCCCGACCGATAACGTCTCGGAACTGACCGCCCGGATCAATGACGAAACCTGGGAAGGCGTCTTCTCGACCTGGCTGGAAAGCAGCCGCCTGAAGGCCGAGGACGGCCTGCTGATCTTCTCGGTCGGCGGCGGTAGCCTGGAGCCCCCGGTCAGCGCCAACCTGGTGCGGGCCATGCAGCTGGCCAAGGCGCGCGGCGCCACCGTCACCGGCATCGTCGGTCGCAACGGCGGCTACACCGCCCAGGCGGCGGACGCCTGCGTGATCGTGCCCACCGTCGACGATCAGCTGATCACCCCCATCGTTGAGGGTCTGGCCGCCGTGGTCTGGCACCTGCTGGTCTCGCATCCGGCCCTGGCCGTGACCAAGGGCCACTGGGAAAAGCTGGCCGCCGCGCCCGCCACTGTCGCCGCCGAGTAAGCCGCCGATGATCTCGACCCGTACCCCGCTGCGCGTGACCCTGGGTGGCGGGGGCACCGACCTGGAAAGCTATTACCGCAACGGCGGCGGCTTCATCTTCGCGATGGGGCTGGACAAGTACATCCACGTCAGCGCCCACCGGCCGGCCTTCCACGAGCACGTGGCCCTGATGGGTCCTGATCCGGAGACGGTCGAGCGCGCGGCCGACCTGAAGCACGAACTGGTGCGGGCCGCTCTGATCAGCCATGGCATCGAGACGGGCTTTGAGGCCGCCTCCATCGGCGACATCGTCGGCGGCACCGGCCTGGGCTCGTCTAGCTGCTTTCTCGTCGGCTTCCTGCGGGCCCTTCACGCGCTGAAGGGCCATACGCCCGACCGCCAGGCCCTGGCCGAAGAGGCCTGCAATCTCGAGATCAACGTCCTGGCCAAGGGCATCGGCAAGCAGGACCAGTACATGGCGGCCTTCGGCGGGCTGACCACGCTGGACATCGCACCCGACGGCCAGGTCAAGGTCGGCTCGGTCGACATTGCGCCCGACGTCGAGGCTGCCTTTGTCGAACACACCCACATCTACTATACCGGCCTGCGCCGTGACGCTGCGGTGATCCTGGACGACCAGAACAACGCCATGCTGGCCAAGGGGTCGGGTCACGACCAGGTCGCCCAGAGCCTGGGGGCCATCAAGGACCTGGGCTATCGCATCCGCGACGCCTGGATCGCCGGCGACATCGAGGCCTGGGGCCACATGCTGCACGAGCACTGGCTGAGCAAGAAGCAGCTGTCCTCGAAGATCAGCTGGCCGCACATCGACCAGCTCTATGACCATGTCCGGGCCAATCTGGGCGTCACCGGCGGCAAGGTGATCGGCGCGGGCGGCGGCGGCTTCCTGATGCTGTTCACCCCGGGGCCGGGCGAGGCCCTGGAAGCCTATATGGCCTCGCAGAACATGCCGCGCCTGCACTACGGCATCGACCGTGGCGGCAGCCAGGTCCTGCTCGGCGACCGATGAACCCCGAGCAGGTCGTCACTGACCTGGGCAACCTGTTCGTCGCCTCGGCCGGCGCCGGCGTTGTTTTCCTGTTCGTCTGGATGCGGATCAGTCGTCTGGTCGGGGCCGTGTTCGGCGTCTGCGTGGGCGGCGTTGTGCTGGCCGTCGCCGGGCTGAAACTGATCTCGCGCCAGCTTTCCCCGCCGCCCTGGCTGGCGGCGCCTTTCGAGCTGTCCAGCGGCGCACCCAGCGGCCATGCCGCCCTGGCGACGGTCGTCTATGGCTGTGCGGCGGTGGTGCTCCTCAAGGCGGGACGCAGCGCCGTGGGCGCGTTTGGCGCCCTGCTGGCCGTCAGCGCTGTCGCTGGAGTGTCGATCACCCGCGTCACCCTGGGGGCACACACGATTCCTGACGTCATCGCGGGGCTGCTGGTCGGCCTGCCCGCCGTGGCTGTCTTTGCGCGCGGGCTGGAGGTTCAGGCCGGGCAGCGCCGGCTGCCGGTCGGACCCCTGCTGATCGGCCTGGTGCTGGTGCTGGCCATCGCCCTGGCCTCGGGCGTGCGACTTTCCAGCACGCGGTTCCTGTAAACCATCGACTGGCTTCGAACGACCGCCATCCTCAGGACAGGCGGTCGCGGAACGCTGTGTAGTCGAACTCCCGCACCAGCTTGAGCGCGTCGCTGTCGCTGTTCCACAGCGCGATGGCCGGAAGGGGCACGCCGTTGAAGGTGTTGGTCTTGACCATCGAATAGTGGGCCTGGTCGAGGAAGGCGATGCGCTGGCCCGGCTGCGGGCGGACGGCGAAGCCGTAGTCGCCGATGATGTCGCCGGCCAGGCATGACGGTCCGCCGATCCGCATCTTTACCCCATCCTCGACCTCGTTCAGCAGGGCGGGGCGATAGGGGGCCTCGATCACATCAGGCATGTGGCAGGTGGCCGAGATGTCGGTGATGGCGACGTCCAGACCATTTTCGAACGTGTCGAGGATCTCGCCCACCAGGATGCCGGCGTCCAGCGCGATGGCCTCGCCGGGTTCGATATAGACTTCCAGCCCGTAGCGCTGGCGGATTGCGGCCAGGAAGGCGATCAGCTCGGCGGTCTGGTAGTCGGCCCGGGTGACGTGATGGCCGCCGCCCAGGTTCAGCCATTTCAGCTGGCCCAGCATGGGCTCAAGGCGGGGCTCCAGCGATTGCCAGATCCGCTGCAGCGGCGCGAAATCCTGCTCGCACAGAGCATGGATGTGCAGGCCATCGACCCCCTCCAGATGCTCTGGCCGCAGTTGCGACACCGGAAAGCCCAGGCGCGAGCCCCGCTGGCAGGGGTCGTACTTGGCGACCTCGGCCTCGCTGTGCTCGGGGTTCAGGCGCAGGCCGATATCGAACACCTGACCCTCCGCCCGCGCCGCAGCGATCAGGTCGCCAAACCGCGCGATCTGGTCGGGGGAATTGAAGATCACGCTGTCTGACAGTCGCAGGATCTCGGGAAGGTCCTGCGCCTTGTAGGCCGGGCAATAGGTGGTCAGGTGGCCACTATAGAACTCGCGGGCCAGCCTGGCCTCCCACAGGCCAGAGGCGCAGACTCCGTCGAGATACTCGCCAACCACATCGGCCAGCGACCACATCGAAAACGCCTTCAGCGCCAGCAGAACCCTGGCGCCGGCCCCGTCACCTACGGCCTTGAGCATGGCCAGGTTGCGACGCACCGCGACCTCGTCGACCACGAAGCATGGCGACGGGACGCGGCTCAGATCAAAGCGGGCGAAAGCGCCGGGGCCGGCGGCCTTGGTTTCCATGCCCGATCAGAACGCCAGCGGAGCCGCCAGGTCCTGCACCTTCCAGGGCAGGCCGTGCTTGTTCAGCATGTCCATGAACGGATCGGGGTCCAGCTGCTCCATGTTGAACACGCCAGCGCCCTTCCACTGGCCGGTCAGCATCAGGGCTGCGCCGATCATGGCGGGGACGCCGGTGGTGTAGCTGACCGCCTGGTTGCCGGTCTCGGCATAGGCCTCTTCGTGGTCGCAGACATTGTTGACATAGACCGTCCTGGCCTGGCCGTCCTTCAGGCCGGTGGCGATCGTGCCGATATTGGTCTTGCCCTTGGTGATCGGGCCCAGCGACGCGGGCTCGGGCAGAAGCGCCTTGAGGAACTCGATCGGAATGATCTCGCGGCCCTGGAACATCACCGGGTCAATCCGGGTCATGCCCACGTTCTGCAGCACATCCAGGTGCTTGAGATAGGAGTCGCCGAACGTCATCCAGAAGCGGATGCGCTGAATCTCCGGATAGAACTTGGCCAAGGATTCCAGCTCCTCATGATACATGAGGTACATGTTCTTGGGGCCGACCTGGTCGAAGTCGAACACCTGCTTGTGCGACAGGGCCGGGCCTTCGATCCACTGGCCGTTTTCCCAGTGCCGCGAGGGGGCGGTCACTTCGCGGATATTGATCTCGGGGTTGAAGTTGGTGGCGAAGGGCAGGCCCGTATCACCGCCGTTGCAGTCCAGGATGTCCAGCGTGTCGATCCGGTCCAGCAGGTGCTTCTTGGTGTAGGTGGTGAACACCGAGGTCACGCCCGGGTCAAAGCCGCTGCCCAGCAGCGCCATCAGGCCCGCGTCCTTGAAGCGGTCCTGATAGGCCCACTGCCAGCTGTATTCGAACTTGGCTTCTTCGCGCGTCTCGTAATTGGCGGTGTCGAGATAGTGCACGCCGGCCGCCAGACAGGCGTCCATGATGTTGAGGTCCTGATAGGGCAGGGCCAGGTTGACCACCAGGGCGGGCTGGACGGCCTTGATCAGCGCGGTGGTCGCGGCAACGTCGTCGGCATCCAGTGCGGCCGTGTCGATGACGACGCCCGTGCGGTCCTTGACCGACGCTGCGATGGCGTCGCATTTCGACTTTGTGCGACTCGCCAATGTGATGTGCGAGAAGACGTCGGCGTTCATCGCCATCTTGTGGACTGCGACCGAACCGACGCCACCCGCGCCGATAACCAGCACCCTGCTCATCTGGGCTTCTCCTGACGACTAACAACCTATGACGGCAAGGCCGCCTCTTCGGGGGGCAGGGGTCTTATCACGAGGACGGCCGGTCCGCTAATCACCCTCGGCGGAGTTTTGTAAAAATCCGCCGCCGGCCGAACGGCGAAGGCCAGCGCCGACCCGCGCCCACAGGGCGTCCAAGTTATCTAGCAGGGCCGCTTGACAGGTCTGTGAAGGCCGGGCGAGCGGGTCGCACCCGTTACGAGCACAGAGGGGGGTGTTCATCCCGCCATGGCCCGCCCGGGGCGTTTCCTAGCCGAGGTCTTCGGTCCAGGCGCGGTGGACGTCGCGTTCCTGCGCCAGGGTGTACTGCCTGGCGAGCCTGTCCATGATCGTGCGCAGCACATCGGCAATGTCGGCGGTGACGATATCGCTGTCGCCGACCTCGGCCAGCAGATCATTGGCGGCGGCGTCCAGCACCGAGCCGATCTGGCGATGGAAATCGAAACGGTCGGCGGCGCGTCGCAGCAAGTCGACCACCTCGGCGCCTTGTCGGGCGACAGAGGTCAGGTCGGCGTCGACGCCGTCGCCGGCCTGGCGGATGCGGGCGACGGCCCCGCCCAGCACCGACGCTGCAGCAGCGGCGCGGCCATCCTCGGCATCGTCGCCCTGCCGGGCCAGCGCCTGGGCGGTCGAGGCCAGTCCGGCCAGAGCAATCAGGGTGCCTGCAGCCGACTTTTCCAGATGGATGGCGTGCTGACGCAACTCGACCGCGATGACGCCCAGCGGCTTGCCGGTGTCGCCGATGCGGCTGCATTTCAGCGTGGTGTTGAGCGCCATCATCTGGACGTCGGCGCGCATGTCCTGGATGCCGGCGATGCGTTGGGTCAGCTCGCTGGCCACCTGGACGGCTGAACGGCTGACATCCTCGGCCGCCTGCTCGCCGGCGGTCATGTCGTCCACCAGGCCCAGGGCCTGGGTGACATGGGTGTCGAGGCTGCGCAGGAAGCCGCCTTCGGCGCCGTCGTCCTTTCCATGGGCCAGGTCGCGCAGGCGCAACAGGTCCGAAGCGTCCGCGGCCATGCCCGAGACGTTCAGCGCGATACGCGATACGTCGCGGTGGAAATCCTCGGACGTGGCACCCAGCTGGGCGGCCAGCAGGCGATGGACGTAAGAGCGCAGGCGGTGGTCCTGGTCGGTCGACAGGCGCGCCTGGTCCTGCGCTTCGGCCATGAACCTCAGGCCGGCCTGGACGTGCGCGATGCGCTGGCGGGTGATGTCGCCGATCTGCAGCGCGGCCAGGCCCCCGCCGACCTTTTTCTGAACGTCACGCGCTATCGCAGCCACGCGCACCGCCATGCCGCCGATCCTGGCGTGGTGCTCGGTGATGGCGTTGGCGCTGACCATCAGGGCGTCAGGCACCGCCGGCAGCAGGGCCAGGCAGTGGCGGCCCAGGTCCTGTTCACGCGACAGGGCCCCGCGCAGGGTATTGTCCAGGGCCATCAGGTCGGCGTTGAAGGCGTCCAGCTGGGCGCGGCCCATCTCGATGCAGTCATAGATCTCCTGGGCGAAGATCGCGAACTCGGGACCCGCCGCTGCGATGCCGCCGGAGGTGATCTTGATGTTGATCGCAAAGACCCGGAGATAGGCCAGGTGCTGGCGCATCTCGTCGATACTGCCCGAAAGGCCTTCGCCAACCCGCACCAGCTCGGCCACCCGGCCGCGGCGCTCGTCCAGGCTTTCGGGCAGCGCCCTCAGGGTTTGGGCGGCCTTGGCCAGTTCGCCCGTCTTGGAGGCGACAGTCTCGGTGTCCAGGGTCTGACGGATGCCGTCCAGCGCCGCGATCAGCCCGCCGACGCCCTCGACAGCCTTGGTCAGCACGGCGCCGGCCTCAATGAAGCGGCCTTCAATGACCTGACGCGCCGACTCAAGCCGTCCGTCGATCTCCGACCTGGAAGAGGATGGGCGTGTCGATGCCGAGACGGCGAGGGATGAGCCAAAAGCCATTAGGTCGCCAGTCAATTGCTACCGGCGCACCGTGCTCCGCCATGTGCGAAGGGGGTGTAAAGATTATACAATTGGTTAGGGGACGGCATGGCCCATCGTCTGCGGCCGCGTTCTGTAGCCTTTGGCGGCAAGTCAGAAGCGGCGTTGCCCGATCCGGCTCAGGGATTCCATGGCGCCGGCGGCGAACAGTCCCGAACGCCAGGCTGCTTCACGGTCGGTGTCCTCGCCCCTGGCGCGGGGTTCACCTGCGAGGTCATGGACGGCCCACGACCAGTAGCGATCGTGCGGGGTCAGCGTCACGGCATAGGCGGTCGGCGGCTGCTGGGCTTCAAAACCGGTCATGGCAACTGTCCCCCTTCGATACGGCGTTGAAGGGGTGTCGCAAGGCACGGGCCAGACGGGCCGCCGCCGAAAGCTACTGCAGTCGAGAGGCCGGCGTGATCCTGTCGTCGAGGTCCAGAATCGTGCGGCGCTCGACGGCCGCCTTGACGGCGTCGGCGTCGCGTCGGGCGTTGGTAGCCGCGACATGGGCGTCGTATTCGGCCACCTTCTGGGTCAACAGCGTCGCCACCTCGCGAAGGAGGCGGTAGCTCATCACAATCCGGAATGCCTCCTCAACCTTGACGCCGCCGTCCTCGACGGCACCAGACGGCGATCCGAAACTGACCATAGTCGTGTCGGGGCCGTTGATTACATTTACACGGCTTATGAATGTGGGGCTCAAGGCCATTTTTTGCGTCCTTTCGTGTCTCCCCCGCTGTGACTTTATGACGCAATCCGTAAACAAGTTATTGGCGCATGAGACTTGTGGGAGCTTTGCCGTAAGCCATTTTGATTGTCTAAATTGTGTGCGGAATTCTCTGGGCGGCGTGGTTTTTTCTGACGAAGACTTGAATAATCGTGAAGGTTAAGTCGCCTTCACGACACTCATTAACGCTGTCAACGGCTGCCGACGGCTTTGGATGCGCGGCTGGGTGATCTTGCCGTCAGAATGCCACGCCTGCGCACAAGCGACGCTTTTGACGCTGAGCCGGACACGCTGCATCAAGTGCCTGGATCCGCCACCGGGACTGTGCCCGCCATGCTACAAGACGCCGCGTAAGGAAGAGCGCCATGTTCCACAGTCCATCCAAGCACAAGGATTTCGGGGTTTTCCTGCCGGTCGCGAATGGGGGCTGGATCATCTCGAAGACGGCGCCAGTGCTCGACGGCCTCTATCAGCAGAACAGGGCCGCTGCGGTTATCGCCGACGAGGTCGGCATGGACTTCGTGATGTCCATGGGCAAGTTCCGGGGCTTTGGCGGCGAGACCGACCACTGGGGCACGGCCCTGGAATCGGTGACCATGATGGCGGGCATCGCCGAGGCCACCAAGACCGTGCGCATCTGGGCCACCATCCATCCCCTGCTGCAGAACCCGGCCGTGGCGGCCAAGATGATCGCCACCCTGGATCACATCAGCGGCGGCCGGGCGGGGCTCAACATTGTGGCGGGTGCCTACAAGGGCGAGTTCGACCAGATGGGGGCCTGGGACGACAGCCTCAGCCATGACGACCGCTATGCCCTGACCGAGGAATGGACCACGATCGTCAAGCGCCTGTGGACCGAGGACAGCGTCGATTTCGCCGGCAAGTTCTTCACGATGAAGGACTGCCAGTCCAGGCCCAAGCCGCTGTCGCGGCCGCGGCCCGAGCTGATCTGCGCCGGCATGTCGGACCGCGGGTTCCAGTTTTCGGTGCGCGAGGCCGACGCCTGTTTCATCGGCGGTCGCACGCCCGAAGAGCGCCGCGACGCCTCGCGCCGGGCCAAGCTGGCCGCCGAGGGCATGGGCAAGACCATCAAGACCTACGCCATGTGCACGGTGGTTCACGCCGAGACCGACGCCAGGGCCCACGCCCTGGTCGAGCACTACAAGGACGGCGCTGACATGGGCGCGATCCTGGCCATGCTGCAAAGCTGGGGCGTGCCGGCCGAGAAGCTGTCCAGCGTGGCGGCCCAGCAGGGCGCCTTCATGACCCAGACGGTGGCCGGGTCGCCCGCCTCCTGCGCCGCCCAGATCGAGGACTTTGTCACCGCCTGCGAGCTGGACGGCCTGATGCTGATCTTCCCGGACTATGTCGAGGGCCTGACCATGTTCGGGGCTGAGATCCTGCCGGGCCTGCGCTCGGTGTTCTCGTGAACGCTGAGACCGCCGCCGCCACAGGGACTGACGGCCTGGCCGCCTGGATCGCGCCGGGCCGCACCGCCGTGCTGGTCATCGACATGCAGGTGGACTTCGCCGCGCCGCATGGCGTGCTGGGCGGCTATGGCGTGGACATGAGCGGGGTCGAGCCGGCCCTGGCCGCTGCCGAGCAGCTGGTCAGCGAGGCCCGCGCGGCCGGCGTGCCGGTGATCTTCGTGGGCCTGTTCACGACGCCGCAAAGCGACTCGCCCGCCTGGAACGAGCGGATGCGGCGTCGCGGCGGCGATCCCGACTCCGACGCAGCCCTGTGCCGGGCCGGAACCCTGGGTGCAGACTTCTATGGCCCCCAGCCGCTGGAGGGCGAGCTGGTGATCGAAAAGGCCCGCTATAGCGGCTTTCTGGGCACCGACCTGGACGCCCGGCTCAAGGCCCTGGCTGTCGACACCCTGGTGGTGGCCGGCCTGACCACCGAATGCTGTGTCGACAGCACCGTGCGCGACGCCTTCAGCCTCGACTATCACGTCTTCGTCGTGGCCGACGCCTGCGCCGCCTATGAGGCCGATATCCATGCGGCCTCGCTGAAGGTGATGGAACTGAACAGCGCGATCCTGACGGAGACCTCAGCGGTCGCGACCGCCTGGAAAGGGGCTGCCTGAGTATGGCCGACGGATTTCCCCCGATGGGCGCCGCTGCGCCCTATACGGTCACCCAGGCCGACCGCGACGCCATCGCCGCCGCCATCAGCCAGGACGAGCTCGTCGAACTGGCCCTGACCCTGGGCAACATCCCCGCCCCGTCGGGCCAGGAGCTGGAGGTCGCCAACTACGTCCATGACTGGATGGCGCGCGAGGGCTTCTCGCCGCGCAAGGTGGGGGCGACGCCCGAGCGGCCCAACATCATCGGCACCTACGGCGGCAAGGGTCCAAATACGGTGGGGGGCAAGAACCTGCTGTTCACCGCCCACCTCGACACCGAGGCCCCGACCTGGAACCCCGATCTGGACGCCTACAAGTACAGCCCTGAAACCCTGGCCAACCCCGAATGGGAAAAGTGCTGGCTGGAGGACGGCAAGCTGTATGGCTATCCGATCGCCAATGATCGTGGCCCGATGAGCTGCTTTCTGATCGCGGCCAAGGCCCTGAAGACGGCCGGCTACGCGCTGGCCGGCAAGATGTATCTGACCGCCTGTCCCGGCGAGATCGGCCCCGAGCCGATCGAGGAGCACCGGGGCATAGCCTATATGGGCAAGGACATCGGAGCCCATTACCTGTTCCACCACGGTGGCGTGGCGCCGGACTATGCCATAGCCGCCGAGGGCTGTGATTTTGGCCTGACCTGGGTAGGTTGCGGCTATGCCGTGTTCCGGTTCCAGGTCTGGGGCGAGGGGGTGTTCACGCCCCTGCTGGACCACCCGGAGACCGCTGCCCAGCACCCCAATCCGATCTACAGGATCGGCAAGCTGACCGACGCCATCCACGCCTGGAGCGGTGAGTGGGAGAAGGCCAGCCGCTATGACAGCCCCGGCGGCGTGGCCCAGCCCAGGTCGCAGATCGCCTCGATCCGGGGCGGCATTCCCTTCGCCTTCGGGGCGGGGACCGAGCTGGTGAACCTCTATCTGGAGGTGGGCCTCAATCCCAAACAGCGCGTCGCCGACGTCCAGCATGCGCTGGAGGCCATGGTGCGCGAGGCGGGGCTGGGCCGCATCGACATCGAGCCGGTGGTCGTGCGCCATGGTTTTGAGGCCGACGCCCGTGAAGTGGCACCGCTGGTCGGGGCGGTGGATGTCGCCACCCAGCTGACCCTGGGCCATCCGGTGGCCCTGGCCAATCCGGTCTATTCCAGCATGTGGCGCGACCACAACGTGTTCAACATGCACCGCATCCCGGCCATCACCACGGGGTTCAAGCGCTGGCGTCCGACCCCGCAGGACCTGGTCGACAGCGCCCTCGTTTATGCCCTGACCGCCCTGGCGGTGTGCGGCCGGGCCAGTTGCGCCGGTCCGCCAGCGCCGGGACCTGATCTGATCGAATCTCTGGGCGGTCCGGGGTCTGTGCTTTAGGACGCTGAACAGACGTGGCGATCGGGAGAGCTGCATTGGCCGAAGCGGGCAAGGTGAAGGTCGTCAAGCGGGCTGCGCCGCGCAAGACCGTCAATGCCACAAACCTCGCCCATCTCGGGGCCGAGCGCCTGGCCGCCCTGCTGATCGAGGTCGCCGACGGTCAGGCGGGGATCAAGCGACGCCTCAAGCTGGCCCTGGCCGGCGAGGTCGGCGCCGCCGACCTGGCGGTTGAGATCGACAAGCGGGTCGAGGCCATCGGCGACAGTCGGGCCCGGATCAACTGGCGAAAATACAAGGAGTTCGTCCGCGACCTGGACGCCCATCGCGCGGCGGCCGGCGGCCAGCTGGGCGAGCTGGACCCGGTTTTGGCCATGGGCTCGCTGGCGCGGATCGTCATGCTGTCCGAGGCTCTGGAAGGCCGGATCAACGATACCAAGGGCGAGATGGCCCAGGTGTTCGAGGCGGCCATCGCCGACATCGCGCGGCTGGCGCCGCTGGCGAGGAAGATCGACAGCAAGGGGCTGGGCGAGACCCTGCTGTCGTTCCTGCTCAACGCCTCCTCGCGCCTGTCGGTCGAACTGCTGCGCGCCGCCGCCCCGGCGCTGGATGCGGCTACGGTCGGCGACCTGCGGACGCGGCTGGGCAAGCGTCTGGCGGACCAGAAGCGTCCTGATCCGCGCCTGCGGGCCGCTGCCCAGGTGCTGGCCGACCTGCAGGGCGATGTCGACGGCTATCTGGCCCTGGTGCCGGCCTCGCAACAGGTGCTGCCGCCGATCGGGGCCCAGATCGCCCTGCGCCTGCTGGCGGCGGGCCGCATTCCCGAGGCTATAGCCGCGCTTGAAGCCTCGGCTCCTGCCGACAACGAGCGCGCCGGCTCCCTGACCATCGAGTGGGACGAGGCTCGCATCGTCGTGCTGGAGGCGGCCGGCGACCAGACCGGCGCCCAGTTCGCCCGTTGGGCCAGCTTCAAGACCACCCTGTCGCCCGACATGCTGCGGGGGTTCATCAAGCGCCTGCCCGACTTCGAAGACGTCGAGGCCGAGGACCAGGCCCTGGCCTATGCCGTGGCCTTCCCCGACCCGCACCGGGCCCTGGCCTTCCTGACCGCCTGGCCGTCGGCCGAGAATGCCGCCAAGCTGGTGGCCCGGCGCGGCCCGGCTCTGCATGGCGACCGGCCCGAGGTGCTGGAGCCCGCCGCCCGGTTGCTGGAGCACCGGCATCCGGTGGCGGCCACCATCCTGCTGCGGGCCATGATCGACGATGTGGTCCGCCACGGCCGCACCGAGCGCTATGCCGCCGCGCGGACCCATCTGCTGGAGGCGGAATCGCTGGTTCCCTCACTTCCTGCCGATGCGCCGTTCGAGGACCACGAGATCTATCGCAAGCGCATCGCGGCCTATCGGCGGCTGTAGGGTCAGACACAGGTTCGCGCCCTCGCCGGAATTTCACCGGCGAGTGTGGGGAGGCGGCGGAGCGTCCGGGCCAAACCCGGATGTGTGTTTGTAGTGGAGTACCGTTTCGGCCTGGGCCGGAGCGCTCCGCAGGATCGGTGGACGAAAGCCTTCGGGGCGCGGGGTTTTAACCCGCTTCCAAAGAGGCCTCCGGCGGGCGGGGAGATGGCGCTCCCCGGACCGTCCAGGCGATTTCAGCCCGGACCTGTCGCGCCTCGCGGGCGTCGCCAAAGGGTGTTCCCGGCGGTCCCGGCCTGGCCTCAACACAGCGCCCCTGTGGGCTGTCCTGCTCCGCCAGACCCTGCCGGGCCTTCAAACGACGGCCGACGGACGCTTCCCGCTCGACCCTCCCCACCACCCGTCAGGTCGCCAGCTGGACGTCCTCCCCCGTGGCGGGGCGAGGAGAACTATGCGGCCAGTTTGCGGGGGTGTGCGTCGATTTTCGATCGTGACGGTGGTGGTGCGGGTCAGGGCGTTGAATTTGCTGGGACCCGGGTGGTTCTATCCCCGTGCGAGAACGGGGATAGCGAAAATTTTTCCCTCTTCCAAAGGGAGAGGGAGGGGCCCGCCGCGCAGCGGTGGGAGGGTGAGGGGTTACACCGTGTCCGAACGAAGCCCTGCCAGAATATCGTCCGCAACCCCGCCCGGATCAGTCAGCACACGCTCGTTTGGAAATCTCAGGACGACATAGCCATAAAGCGCCAAAACCTCAGAGCGTCGATCATCATAGTCCTCCCGACCCTCATGCACGGGGCCGTCCAGTTCCACGATCAGCTCGCCCGCCTCACAGACGAAATCGGCGAAGTAGCGATCTATCGCGACCTGTCGCCGGAACTTGTAGCCCCCGAGGCGGCGATTGCGGGCGAGGTTCCACAAGACCTTTTCCGGCAAGGTCTGGTCCTGGCGGAGACGGCGGGCGTTGGTGGTCCTGTCCATGGGCGCAGGGTGACCTGACGCCGATGGGCCGTTCAACCTCAGGACTTGGGATTTTCCGGACAGGGTGAAACCCCTCACCCTCCCACCGCTTCGCGGCGGGCCCCTCCCTCTCCCTTTGGAAGAGGGGTTTTGGCCGCGCCGCCCACACAGCGCCTTAAAGCCTTGGAGGCGAGCTTGCTCTAGGGTCAGGCCGTGTCAATGACCGGCCAGAGGCCGGCCGCGCGCGGCGGCGCGGCGCGGCGTCATTGACACGGTCTGACCCCAGAGCTCTAATTCCACCAAGGGTTTCAGGGCGGGGAAGCATCCCGGTAGGACGCTTATCTTGGCGGAGTCGGGGGGAATGGGCGCGCTTGGTCTTTATCGATGAACGACTTTCCGTTTAACGATAAAGAGCGCGTGTCCCTGTTTTTCGAAGGCACCCCTCACCGACGTGCGTGGTTCAGCCATGGCTTAGTCGAGCAGACCGAGAATCGTGTTCAGCTTGGTCAGATAGAGGCCGTCGCTGGCCCAAGTGCGGTCACGTTTGACTATCGTCTCGAGAAAAACGTTGCACACGCGCCCCATAACTTCGCGCTCCTCGGCCGGCGTAAGCTTTACGCCCACCCCGGACAGACGGACTGAAGGCTTGGCGTAGTCGGCGTCGTCCGGGCACGCGGCGGTGCCGTTGACGAGCTCATAAGCCGCGAGTGCTTGACGGGCGTGAACCCGGGCAGCCGCTTCATCGCCCGCTTTCCATTCAAGATAGGCAAGCTGCGGCAGGTAGATAAAACGTGCGCCTTCGAACACCTCAGGCGCGTCCGCCGCGCGTAAGGCGGTCAAAGCCGCCTGGTAGTCCCCTTTGCCAAGATCCGCATACGACCGGGCGGCCGGCTCCTTTGCTTGCGGCGCTGGAACCTGCTCCTGCTGCGCGAATATCGTCTCAGCAAGCGTAGCGCCTTGTGGAGGCGCCTTTGCCTCCACAAGGCCGCCCATCGCCGAGGCTAGGCATATGGTGGCAAACAGGGATCGCATACGCATGGTCAGCAGGCCGTCATTGGGATTTTCGTCGATGGGTCGACCAAGGCACCGTTCTGCCTGAGCTCGACGTGCACGCGGTCGGTGATCCCGGGGTACTTGTTCAGGAGAGTCTGGGACGTACCGATGCTGTCGCCGTTTTCGTGCCCCAGTCGTTGGGCGGCGTGAGAGGGCCCCCGACCGGTAGTGGAGGTGTAGCCACCCCACGTTGTTTCCGTAGGCGGTGTACCAATGACCGTGATCGGCGAAACGGCGTCCCCGTCGCCGCCGGCGGTCAACTCCAGCTCTTCCTTCGTCAGTGCTCGCATATCACACCCCGCCGGTTTTCTTTAGGTTGCATCAGTGCGCCAAATCAACCCGCCGCGCAATACGTAAACGTGGACTGGATCGTCATAATTGTGGCCCTCGCTACGGCGCCTACGGCCCGGCCGCAGCCTCAGTTATTCAACGTCGATCTGTACAGATATTGCAGCAACCGATTCCTCTGATCGTACATTTGTAGTCTGCAGCGGACCGAATTCGATTTGGCCAGGCTGCCCCCTTCATGAAGGTCGGAAGGCAAGACGTCACAGGTCGACGCCACTGCCTGTCGCCAGTCGAGATTTGCCTGCTTGAAGCGCTCGGACTTAGCGTCGCCGCTCGGCCACTTCAACTTGGCAACAATGGCGGTTTCGGTACTTACAAGATCCGTTAGCTTGGGCGCTAGGGCAGCGGAAAGACACTCTAGTTCTTCGCGGGCATTTTTGGCGTTCAGACACATTCGATCTTCGGCGAATGCCTGCGGCACCAACAACAAGATACCGGTCGCCAAGCCTAAATATAGCCAGAGCCTAGCCAAGCTGAAATCTCCTATAAAAGCGTCCCGGCATCGACTGCGTTTTTCAGCAAGGCCGCCTCGTCGCGCCGTGTGGGTTAGTCGTCTCCAAAGTTCGGGAGGTTATTGTACGCGCCATTCCAGTCGCCCGTCGTAACCTGGCTCCAGAAGTCTGGCGTCGCCGAGGCTAGATTGGTTCCGTACTGGAAAGCCACGGATGCAATCACGGTCTGCGCTTCTGGCGGCAGCGCGTAGAAGTTATGATCTCTGGCGTCATTATAACGGTCCGCCAATCTGGCGACGTGTACGTCGTCAGAAGTTTTGAGACAGTTGGGCTGCGGATTTAGCGAAGGGTTGGCCTCGTCTGGGATTGATATCTAGGCAGCGATTTTGCGGTGCTGCAAGCGCCGATGTTCGAGGGTCTGTCGCTTGACGCTGGCGCGGCGGCGCAGGGAAACAGGGACTCACGCCATTTATCGTTAAACGGTAAGTCCTAATTCGATAGTAGCCCGCACACGCATCCCTCTTCCACTTTGGAAGAGGGATTTGGCGCGTGGGCCGCTACTTCCCCACCGTCGTCAGGCGGAACACCATCGTGTTGCGATAGGTCTGGCCCGGGTCCAGCCGCACAGGGGCGAAGCTGGGCTGGTTGGGGGCGTCGGGGAAGTGCTGGGGCTCGAGCGCGATGCCGTCGCCCTGGCGATAGATCTTGCCGCTCTTGCCCACCGTGGTGCCGTCCATGAAGTTGCCGGCATAGAACTGGATGCCCGGCTGGTCGCTGAGGATTTCCAGCGTCCGGCCGCTCTTGGGATCGGTCAGTCGGGCCGCGAGGCGCAGCGCGCCGCCCGAGGCACCGTTCAGGACGTAGTTGTGGTCATAGCCGCGCCCGACGACGATCTGCGGATCTGACGCGTCGCGGATACGGTCGCCCACGGCGGTCGGCTTGCGGAAATCGAAGACCGTGCCGGCCACGGGCGTTGTGGCGCCGGTCGGGATCAGCTCGGCGTCGACGGGGGTATAGCCATCGGCGGGGAGGGTCAGCACATTGCCCATCGCCCCCTCGGGCGCGCCTTCGCCGGCCATGTTGAACAGGGCGTGGTTGGTGATGTTGACGATGGTCGGCTTGTCGGTGGTGGCGCCATAGGTGATCGTCAGCTGGTTCTGTTCGTCCAGGGCGTAGGTGGCGGTGGCGGTCAGGGTTCCCGGATAGCCTTCTTCGCCGTCGGGGCTGACATGGCTCATGGTCACGGAGGCCACCGGCCCCTTTTTCACGTCCAGAACCTTCCAGACCACCTTGTCAAAGCCCTTGGTCCCGCCGTGCAGGGCCGCGACGCCGTTATTGTTCAGGGCCAGCTGGTAGGTCTTGCCGTCCAGGGTGAAGCGGCCCTTGCCGATGCGGTTGGCGAACCGGCCGACCGAGGCCCCGAAATAGCTGGCGGTCTTCACATAGGTCTGGGCGTCGCCGAAGCCGAGGGCGATGTCGGCCTTGGCACCCTTGCGGTCCGGGGCGATGAGCGACTGCAGGGTGGCGCCATAGGTGATGATCGTGGCGCTGACGCCCTTGCCGTTGGTCAGGGTGATGGCCTCGACCGCCTCGCCCGCCGGGGTTTGACCAAACGAGGCGCGGCTATAGTCGGCCGCGAGCGCAGCGCCCGGCGCGATCAGGGTTGCGGCCAGAAGGGCGGCGGTCGAAATTAGGCCCTGACGCGTCATGCTGTTTCCTCATCCCTCGCGCCTGTTTCGCCCTCAAAAGGGGGGCGGCGCTGTCGCCGGACTATACTCAGACAAATTGGCGTGATGCAATCAGTCCGGCGCAATCTTCCGAAGCAGAATGTGACTGCAATCATCTGGTCTTCGCAGGTGCGTGCGATACCCTTTGTGGCGGGCAAGCCTGAAGCAACGCCCCAGCGACCGCGCGCAGGAAGCACCAGATGCGAGACGAGACCGGATCGGCCATCAACCACCCGCTGCGGGTGGCGTTGAGCGACCTGATGCACCTGCGGTCGCTGCCGCTGGATCGCGCCCCGGTACGGCTGCGGCAGTGGCTGATGCTGGTGGGCCCCGACGAGCGCGCCGCAGAGCTGGCGCTTTTGGCGCAACTTCATCCTGACGGCGCGGCTGTTGCTCCCTCGGGCCGGTTGCTGGCGGCGGGCGATGAGGGGGGCTGGCTGTGGGAGCGGCATCAGGAGTTCTCCACCTGGACAGCCTTTGCCTATGGGCCACTGGGCGAGGGACTGGGTTTTGACGCGACCGCCTGGGATCAGGCGGCCTGGCGGGACCGGGCACCGGGCGCCCTGTTTCGCGGCGTGGAAATCTCGGTGTCGGCCCGCACGAGCGACGCGCCGGATCTGGAAGCCATCGGCCGGCGAATCGACCTGTCGCGCTGCGTCAGCTGCGAGGTTTTCGACGGTGCGGCGCGGATCTGGACCGATTTCCGGCTCGGCGACGGCGGGGCGGGCCGTATCCATGTGCATAACCACAGCCTGGCCCATGACGAGGTTTCGCGTCTGGTCCAGACCCTTCTCGAGATCGGCAACTATCGAAAGCTCGCTTTGTTGGGCTTCCCGCCGGCCCGTGAGTTGCTGGGCTGGCTGGACGGCGCCGAGGCCCGGCTGGCGGCGATCACCGGCGAGCTGGCCGTATCCGGCGGCGATAGCCAGTCGGTTCTGGACCAGCTTCTGGCCCTGTCAGCCGAGGTCGAGCTGCGCGCCGCCAAGGCGCGGTTTCGGCAGGGCGCGACGGAGTCCTATCACCGGTTGACGCTCGACAGGCTGGATGCCCTGCGCGAGACGCGGGTCAGCGGGCACTCGACCATGAGCGAGTTCATCGCCCGGCGCCTCTTGCCCGCCATGCGAACCTGTGAGGCCGCCGATCGGCGACTGGATGATCTGTCGATCCGCATTGGCCGGTCCAGCGACCTGCTGCGGGCAAAGCTGGGCATGGCGCTGGATCATCAGAACCAGGCGCTGTTGCAGGGCATGAACGAGCGACTGGCCCTGCAGACCAAACTGCAGGGGCTGGTCGAGGGGCTCTCGGTGTTCGCCGTCAGCTATTATGTGGTCGGGTTGGCGGGCTATCTGCTCAAGCCCTGGCTGCACGGTCTGCCCGGCATGGCCGAGCTAGCCCTGTCGCTGCTGGTGCCGCTGGTGCTGGCCGCCGTCGCCGTCGGCCTGCACCGTCGCAAGAAGACCCTGGTGGGGCACTAGAGCCGGTTGCGATCTGATGAAATCAGATCGCAACCGGCTCTAGTCTTTTGTTTTGACGCGCGTTTCATTCCGAAAACCGGTTCCCACTTTTCGGAACGCGCTCATGAGCCCTTTCCGACCTGAAGGCTTCGCAGCCCTGGTCGGAAAGGGTTTTTACTCAGAGGCTTAGAGCACACCGTCCAGCGCGCGGGCGACGCCCAGGGGGTTGTCAGCCTGCAGGGCAGGGGGCAGCAGGGTGTCGGGAATGTCCTGATAGCAGACCGGCCGCAGGAAGCGCTCGATGGCCCGCGTGCCCACCGAGGTGCCGCGCGGATCGGAGGTGGCCGGGAAGGGGCCGCCATGGACCATGGCATGCGAGACCTCGACGCCCGTGGGCCAGCCGTTGGCCAGGATGCGGCCGGCCTTGCGTTCCAGGATCGGCAGCAGGCTGCGCGCCAGGTCGGCGTCGTCGGCATCCATTTGCAGGGTGGCCGTCAACTGGCCTTCCAGACGCTCCAGCAGGCTGGTCAGGGTGGCCAGATCAGGCACTCGCACGATCACGGACGACGAGCCGAATACCTCGTGACCCAGCACGTCGTCGGTCAGGAAGGTTGCCGCATCGACCTCGAACAGCGCGCCGACCGCCTGGTTGACGCCTTCGCCGACGCAGCCGCGCGCCAGCAGGGTGACGCCGTCACGACCCGTCAGCTGGCCTACGCCCTGCTCAAAGGCCCCGAAGATGCCGGGCGTCAGCATGACGTGGGGCTGGGCGGCGCTCAGGGCGGCCGTGGCGGCGGCCGTGAAGCGGGCCAGATCGGGTCCCTCGACGGCGAAGATCAGGCCCGGATTGGTGCAGAACTGGCCGGCACCCATCGTCAGCGACCCGATGAACGCAGCGCCCAGGGCTTCGGCGCGGGCCGAAAGCGCGGCCGGCAGCAGCAGAACCGGATTGACGCTGCTCATTTCGGCAAAGACCGGGATCGGTTCGGGGCGCTCGGCCGCGATCCGCATCAGCGCGACGCCGCCGGCCCGTGAACCGGTAAAGCCGACCGCCTTGATGCGCGCATCACGGACCAGCGTGCCGCCCAGGGCGTGCGACTGGCCGGTCAGCAGGGCAAAGACGCCTTGCGGCAAGCCGCAGGACGCCACGGCGCGCTTGACCGCCGCACCGACCAGTTCGCCGGTGTTGGGGTGGGCCGGGTGGCCCTTGACGATGACCGGGCAACCGGCTGCGAGCGCCGAGGCGGTGTCGCCACCGGCCGTCGAGAAGGCGAGCGGGAAGTTGCTGGCCCCGAACACCACCACCGGACCCAGCGGGATGAAGCGCTGGCGCAGGTCAGCGCGCGGCATGGGCTTGCGCTCGGGCAGGGCCGGGTCGATGCGGGCACCGATCCAGTCGCCGCGGCGCACGACCTGGGCGAACAGGCGAAGCTGGCCGGTGGTGCGACCGCGCTCGCCTTCCAGACGGGGACGCGGCAGGCCGGTTTCGGCCATGGCGGTCTCGATCAGGGTGTCGCCGATGGCCTCGATCTCGGTGGCGATGGCCTCAAGGAAGGCTGCGCGGGTCGCGGGATCAGTCTCGCGAAAGGCGTCGAAGGCGGCCGCAGCCGCAGCGCAGGCTGCCTCGATGGCGGCCGCGTCCGGCTCGACGAAGGTCGGGCCGAAGGCCTCGTTGGTGGCGGGGTTGAGGGCCCGCAGCGCGGCTTCAGACATCGGGATCTCTCAGGATTCAGGCAAGGAGTTGGGCAACAGATATACGGAACAAGGGTAGCAATGCTACCGGTAACAATACTGTCTTGATCGGAGCCGGCTCGCCCGGCTTAGAGGACGCGTACGGTTACCGCCTGCTGCTGCGCCTGGGCCAGGCGATTGCGAAGGGGATAGTGGAACGGCGCGGCGGTGATTTCAAACTCGTCGCCCACCTGCGTCTGGAATCCGTCCGAAAACGACAGGGTGGCCGTGCCGAAGAAGTGCACGTGAATGTCGCCCGGCCGCCGGAACAGGTCGTACTTGAAGTGGTGGTGCTCCAGATTGGCGATGGCGTGGGACATGTTGGCCTCGCCCGACAGGAACGGCTTTTCCCAGACGACAGTGCCGTCGCGCCGGATGCGGCTGGCGCCGCGTACGTCGGCGGGCAGGTCGCCGGTCAGCAGTTCTGGACCCAGGGCCGCCTGGCGCAGCTTGGAGTGGGCCAGCCAGAGATAGTTGCCACGCTCGACGACGTGATCGGAGAACTCGTTGGCCAGACAGAAGCCGAGGCGATAGGGCGCGCCGTCTGGGCCGATCAGATAAACGCCCGCGATCTCAGGCTCCTCGCCGCCGTCCTGGGCGAAGGCGGGCGAAACCAGGGGCGCGCCGGGGGAGACCACGTGCGAGCCGTCGCCCTTGTAGAACCATTCGGGCTGAACGCCGGTTTCGCCCGGTGCGGGCTTGCCGCCTTCGACGCCCATCAGGAACATCCGCATGGAGTCGGTCAGGGTTTCCTGCGTCCCTTCCTTTTGGGCCAGGGCGGCCTTGTGCATCTTGTCGCGTCCCTCGGCCGAGCCGAGGTGGGTCAGGCCCGTGCCGGTCAGGATGAGGTGGGCGGGGTCGGGGTGGTCGATGGGAGCCAGCACCCGGCCCTCGGCCAGGGCGGCGGCGATGTCCAGGTCTTCGCCAAACGGCTGGGCCTGGGCGGCCTCGGCCAAGGTGCCGCCGGCCGCCAGGGCGACCTGGCCAAGACCATGGAGGGTATCGGCCACCACGACCCTGCGCGCCAGCCCCGTATCATTGACGGCAGCCAGGGCCCGCTCGCCCTTTACCGTTGTCAGTTGAACAAACCTCAACACCATGGTCGTCGCCCTTTTTCGTCGCGTCGTCTATTAAGTCGGACAAATAGCGAAAGCCTGTCAGCTGTCAAACCCGCATCGGGCCGCAGCGGAATCGCTTGTCGCCAGGCGAGCCGTCTCGCTAGTGTCGTAACCAAGGCGATTTCGGGTCGGGTGAGGAACGGGCGTGCGGACGAAGAGCGAAAAGGATTCGCGCGCCGGGGCCGCGCGCGGCAAGGCCCCGGGCGGGGCCAATCCCAGCCGGCTGCACGGCTCAATCGCCCGCACCCTGGGCGTGGCCATCGTCTCGGGTCGCCATGCGTCGGGCGATATCCTCAACAACGAGATCGACGCCAGCGAAGACCTGAACG
Source organism: Caulobacter sp. AVps18 (assembly GCF_058681425.1). Taxonomy (NCBI): domain Bacteria; kingdom Pseudomonadati; phylum Pseudomonadota; class Alphaproteobacteria; order Caulobacterales; family Caulobacteraceae; genus Caulobacter; species Caulobacter sp. AVps18. The sequence goes on along the minus strand of NZ_CM178737.1, from coordinate 298,231 downwards.
TCTCGCGCAGCGCCTATCGCGAAGCCATCCGCATTCTCGCCGCCAAGGGGCTGGTCGAAAGTCGGCCCAAGACCGGCACCCGCGTCAGTCCCCGCGCCCGCTGGAACCTGCTGGATCCCGAGGTGCTGGCCTGGTTCTTCGACGCCGAACCCAGCGAGGCCTTCCTGAAAGGCCTTTTCGAACTGCGGATGATCGTCGAGCCCGCTGCGGCCGCCCTGGCCGCCGAACGGCGCGACGAGGCGCAACTGGAACATATGCGCCAGGCCCTGATCCGGATGCAGCAGCACACCCTGGCTACAGAGCAGGGCCAGGCCGCTGACCGCGATTTCCACGACACTGTGCTGGAGGCGACCGACAATGCGGCGCTGTTCTCGCTGAGCAGCAGTATCGGGGCGGCGGTGCGCTGGACCACGATCTTCAAACAGCGCAAGCGCGAGCTACCGCGCGATCCCATGCCCGACCACTGGAAGGTGTTTGACGCTATCGCCGCCGGCCGGTCGGATCAGGCGCGGCTGGCGATGGAGCGGTTGGTGGGGCTGGCGCTGGAGGACACGCGCGCGGCAATCAACCCGGAGGCCTGACCGCGCGCTGCCCGAGCGAACGTGCTTACCCCAGCCGGTACAGCCCCGCGCCGTGCGCCGGCAGGGTCCGTTCCAGCCGACCGTTCGCGACGCCGTCGGCCTTGCGGGCCCACAGGTCCCGTACCGCAACGCCGCCATTCAGGCCCAGCGCCGCCAGGTCCGCGCCCACCGTCGCCGGTGCGTCGGTGGTGTTGAAAAGGGCCAGGTAGCGCGCCCGTGACCCTGCGACCTCCGCGCCCCACGCTACCAGGCCGCCTGTGTTGAACAGCGGTTTGTTGCCCGTGCTGCGCTGGTTCACAGCCAGGACCTCGTCATTGGTCAGCAGGGCCTGCGTCGCCGGATCGAGTTTGCGCAAGTCGCCGCCCATGATCAGGGGGGAGCGGGCGATCGACCACAGGGTCATCATGGTGCGCTGCTCGTCGGGGGTAAACCGCGTCGTGCGTCGGCCCAGCGCCAGCACGCCCAGGGGCAACATGTCGGCGTCGGGCCAGCAGCCGGGAATACGGTAGGGTTTCCAGCGCTCCAGACGGCCGAACTGCTCCTGCAGCAGCGGCCATTCGTCCCAGAAGTCGTCGCTGATCCGCCAGAGATTGGCGTGGCGCTGGACGTGGGCGGCGGCATCCAGCGGCGTCTCGCCCGGAGACAGGCTCAGCACGATCGGTCGGCCGCAGGCGTCGATGGCCTTGCGGACCGCTTCGATCTCCGGCGAATGGTCGTGATAGGGGCGGCTGATGTCGTCGACCTTGACGTAGTCGACGCCCCAGGTGGCCAACAGCTTGAAGACACTGTCGTAATAGGCTTGGGCGCCGGGCTTGTTCATGTCCACGCCGTACATGTCCGGGTTCCAGGGGCAGAGGCTGGTCCGGTCGGCGATGTCGCCGCAGCTGACGTCAGTTCCCAGGACCGGCAGGTTCTGGTCAGCCGCCTGACGGGGCACGCCGCGCATCAGGTGGATGCCGAACTTCAGGCCCAGGGCGTGCAAACGGTCGCCCAGCGGCTTGAATCCCGCCCCGTTCGCCGAGGACGGGAAGCGGTTGACGGCCGGCAGAAGTCGCCCCCACGGGTCGAGCGTGAGCTGGGCGTCGTTTCGATAGTTGAAGCCGACCGCTCCGGGCTCATACCATTGTATGTCCACCGTCAGGACGTCGTAGCCGTGCGGCAGCAGTACCTTGGCCATCACCTCGGCGTTGTCGATCGCCTGGTCCTCGGTCAGGGTCGTGCCGAAGCTGTCCCAGCTGTTCCAGCCCATCGGCGGCGTGGGGGCCAGGCGGCGGAAGGCGAGGGGATCGGCCGCCCGTGCCAGGCCCGGCAAGGCGGATGCGGCGACCGAAAAGGCCAGAAAAGCTCGACGAAGCACGCCAAAGTCCGTCATTGTGTGCCGGTTCTGTGAACTCATGGACATCTCTCGCGACCTTTCCTCGGACAACTGCCGAAAGGTGTTTCTTGTGTAGGTTCAATTCGAAAGCACGGCTCGCCGAACAGGTGGCGGCGCGTCGCTCCACGTTGACGCCCCTAATTTGTCAGTATAGTCAGACAAATAAACCGGAGTGAAGCAAGCAGGATGTGATCGTTCCGCCCGAAGGGCGGATCAGTCGTCATTATCGTTGCTGCGTTTTCTCGCTGTCGCCGACCCCAAGCCCCATCGCCGACCTAAGGACTGCCATGAGTTCCCCAGCCGCTCCGTCCCGTGCCCTTCGCTCGCGCGCCTGGTTCGACAATCCGGACAATGCCGACATGACCGCGCTCTATCTGGAGCGCTATCTGAACTTCGGCCTGTCGCTTGAAGAGCTGCAATCGGGCAAACCGATCATCGGCATCGCCCAGACCGGCAGCGACCTGTCGCCCTGCAATCGCCACCACCTGGTGCTGGCCGAGCGCATCCGCGAGGGCATCCGCACGGCCGGCGGCATCGCGCTGGAGTTTCCGGTCCACCCGATCCAGGAAACCGGCAAGCGGCCCACGGCGGGCCTGGACCGCAACCTTTCCTATCTGGGTCTGGTCGAGATCCTCTACGGCTATCCCATCGACGGCGTGGTGCTGACCATCGGCTGCGACAAGACCACGCCCGCCTGCCTGATGGCGGCCGCGACCGTCAACATCCCGGCCATCGCCCTGTCCGTGGGGCCGATGCTGAACGGCTGGCACAAGGGCGAGCGTACCGGCTCGGGCACCATCGTCTGGAAAGCCCGCGAGATGCTGGCGGCCGGCGAGATCGACCGCGCAGGCTTCATCAAGCTGGTGGCCAGCTCGGCACCCTCGACCGGCTATTGCAACACGATGGGCACGGCCACGACCATGAACTCGCTGACCGAGGCGCTGGGCATGTCGCTGACCGGCTCGGCCGCCATTCCCGCGCCGTATCGCGATCGCCAGCAGAACGCCTATGAGACCGGCCTGCGGATTGTCGAGCTGGTCGATCAGGACATCAAGCCTTCGGACATTCTCACCCGCGACTCCTTCCTCAACGCCATCGTCGTCAACTCGGCCATCGGCGGCTCGACCAATGCGCCCATCCATCTCAACGCCCTGGCGCGCCATGTCGGCGTCGAGCTGAGCGTCGATGACTGGCAGACCTATGGCGAAGAGGTGCCCCTGCTGGTCAACCTGCAGCCGGCCGGTGAATATCTGGGCGAGGACTATTACCATGCCGGCGGCGTGCCGGCGGTGGTCAACCAGCTGATGACCCAGGGCCTGATCCGCGAGGACGCCCTGACGGTTTCAGGTCAGACGATCGGCCAGGCCTGCGGCGGCGTCGCCATCGAGGACGAAGCGGTGATCCGCCCGTTCGACAAGCCGCTGGTCTCGCGCGCCGGCTTTGTGGTGATGCGCGGCAACCTGTTCACCTCGGCGATCATGAAGACCAGCGTGATCACGCCCGAGTTCCGCGACCGCTATCTGTCAGACCCGGAAGATCCCGACGCCTTCGAGGGCGCGGCCGTGGTGTTCGACGGACCGGAAGACTATCACGCCCGCATCGACGATCCGGCGGTCGGCATCACCGAGCGCAGCGTTCTGTTCATGCGCGGTGCCGGGCCGATCGGCTATCCCGGCGCGGCCGAGGTCGTGAACATGCGGGCGCCGGACTATCTGCTGAAGCGGGGCATCACCGCCTTGCCCTGCATCGGCGATGGCCGCCAGTCGGGCACCTCGGGTTCGCCCTCGATCCTCAACGCCTCGCCCGAAGCCGCAGCAGGCGGCGGGCTGGCCCTGCTGAAGTCGGGCGACCGGGTGCGTGTCGACCTGCGCAAGTCGCGGGTGGATGTGCTGGTGACGCCCGAAGAGATCGTGGCCCGCCGCGCTGCGCTCGAAGCCGCCGGCGGCTATGCCTATCCCGAAAGCCAGACGCCCTGGCAGGAGATCCAGCGGGCCTTCGTCGGCCAGCTGGAGACCGGGGCGGTGCTGGAGCCGGCCGTGAAGTATCAGCGTATCGCCCAGACCAAGGGCCTGCCGCGCGACAACCACTAAGGCCTGTTTTACGACACAAAATGCCGAGGAATGGCGCGGTTCTGGGAGGGACCTTCGTGATGTTGAAGCCGCTTAAGCTTGCCCTGCTGTCCGGCCTGGCCGCGACCGTTCTGACCGTCGCCCCCGCCCTGGCCCAGACCAGCGTCACGGCTACCCTGCGCGCCGACCAGCCGGGTCCCGTGATCGCGCCGGAGGTCTATGGCCAGTTCGCCGAGCATCTGGGTCGAGGCGTCTATGAGGGCGTTTGGGTCGGGGAAGACAGCAAGATTCCCAACACCAAGGGCTATCGCAACGACGTGGTCGCGGCGCTGAAGGCTCTCAAGGTTCCGTTGGTCCGCTGGCCGGGCGGCTGCTTCGCCGACGACTATCACTGGCGCGAGGGGATCGGCCCGCGCGACAAGCGGCCCGTGAAGGTCAATGTGACCTGGGGCGGGGTCGAGGAGACCAACGCCTTCGGCACCCACGAATTCATGGACTTTGCCGAGCTGATCGGCGCCAAGGCCTATGTGGCCGGCAATGTCGGCAATGGCACCCCGCAGGAAATGGCCGAGTGGGTCGAGTATCTGACCTCGCCCACCAACTCGACCATCGCCAACCTGCGCCGCAGCAACGGCCGCAAGGACCCGTGGACGCTGCCCTATTTCGGCGTCGGCAACGAGAACTGGGGCTGCGGCGGCGAAATGACCGCCGAGCATTACACCAACCTCTATCGCAACTTCGCCGCCTTCGTGCGGGTGCCCGCCGGGACAAAGACGGTGAAGATCGCCGGTGGCCCGGGCGCAGATGACTACAAGTGGACCGAGACCCTGATGGCGGGGGCCGCCAAACACATGGATGCGCTCAGCCTGCACTACTACGTCATCCCGACCGGCGACTGGGGCAAGAAGGGATCGGCTACGCAGTTTGACGAGCAGGCCTGGGCAAACACCATGGTGCAGGCCCTGCGCATGGACGAGCTGGTCACCAAGCACAGCGCCATCATGGACAAATACGATCCGCAAAAGCGCGTCGGTCTCTATGTCGATGAGTGGGGCATCTGGCACGATGTCGAGCCCGGCACCAACGGCGGCTTCCTCTATCAGCAGAACACGATGCGCGACGCGGTTGTGGCCGCCGCGACCCTGAACATCTTCCACAAGCACGCTGATCGGGTGCGGCTGACGGCCATCGCCCAGATGGTCAATGTGCTGCAGGCCATGATCCTGACCGACGGCGACAAGATGATCCTGACGCCGACCTACTGGGTCTATGATCTTTACAAGCCCTTCCAGGGGGCCACGTCCCTGCCGGTCGAGGTGGAGAGCCCGGCCTATGCCCTGGGAACCGCCAGCGTGCCGGCCGTCACCGCCTCGGCCGGGCGCGATGCGGCAGGCATGGTGCATGTGGCCCTGGTCAATCTGGATCCCAACAAGTCCGCGACGGTGCGGATCAAGCTGTCGGGCGTAGCGGGCAAGAGCGTGGAAGGACGGGTGCTGACCGCCCCGACCATGGCCTCGCACAACACCTTTGCCGCGCCCAACGTGGTCAAGCCCGTCGCCTTCAAGGGCGCGACGATCAAGGACGGCGTCCTGACCGCTGTCCTGCCGGCCAAGGCCGTGGCGGTGCTGGACCTGCGTTAGGTTGTAGCGACCTTGCCGACGAGCCGCCGGGCCAGAAACGCCCGGACCGGCGGCTCGTAGAAGCGCCCGATCAGATAGCTGGCGACCAGCAGCAGGATCAGCCCGACCAGCGGCTGATAGCGCACCCACGGCACGAAAGGCATGTGGACGGCGTAGAGTGGATAGCTGATCACGCCCAATGCCGTCGCCACCTTGCCGGCGCGGGACGACAGGGTGGCACCGGCCAACGCAGCGGCGCAGAGCGGAAAGACGACCGTCACCACGGCCACGTCGAAGGCTGCGCGCAAGGGAATGGCGACCGGCACCAGCAGGCAGGCCAGGGCCAGAAGGACAGGAGCAGGACCCAGTTTCAGCCCCTCGGGCCATCGGCGCTGGATCAGCACACCGGAGAAGAATCCATAGATGGCGCGCGGACCGCCGCCCACGAAATTGTCGGGCGCCCAGCCGGCGTGAAGTCCCTCGGCACGGATGGCCACGACCACCAGCCCGACCGCAGACACCAGCAGCAGGGCCAGCAGGGTGCGCCAGGTCAGGAACCGATAGAACAGAACGAACGCCAGGTTGGCGCCCAGCTCGAAGAACAGCGACCAGGCGGGCAGGTTCAGCGGGAACAGCGACCGGCCTTCGCTCAGATCGAGCGGCAGGGGAATGAACAGCACGGCGCAGAGTGCGGCCAGGCCCACCTCCGCCATCGGGGCGTGGGCCAGGGCGAAGGCGATCCCGGCCAGGACGCCGATCAGATAGGCCGGCCACAGGCGCACGAGGCGCAGCCTCATGAATTGCAGCGTCGACAGGCCGTTTTCCAGCCGCTGCCCGTAGGCGTGCGAGAGCACAAAGCCGCTCAGCACGAAGAACAGGTCCACCGCGAGATAGCCGCCCGACAGGGGTGCGGCCGGATAGGCATAGGCGGCAAGGTGGTAAACGACCACGGCCATAGCCGCGCCGCCCCTTACCGCGTCCATCGCCTCGAACCGCGCCTTGGCCAAGAAACCCCCGTACACCGCTCTCGAGCGGCGGGGCAGGGTTTCAGGATTTGGCGACTGCGATCAAGCGTTCATGTCTTTGGAGGCGAGTGCCGCTGAGCCCGACTCCTTGCGCTCTATACCCCCGTCACCCCGGGACTTGTTCCCGGGGCCCATTGTTCCACCGTAGGCGCGGCACCGAATAGAGCTCTCACGATGAAGCTGACCCATGGGCCCCGGGAACAAGTCCCGGGGTGATGGGGTATTTTCAGATTTGGACCCTCTGAGGTCAGGATCAACGGCCGTCGGTAGGAGGCGAGTGGCTAGTTTCCCAGGCCCAGCTTCGCCGCGATGACCGACCAGGGCACGAGCTTGAAGTTCTGGTTTTCGGGCGGCGAAACATTGCGGCCGTCCTGGGCGATGAAGGCGCCGGCCTCCAGGCCCGCGCCGAGTGAGGCGCTGGTCACCTCAAGGCCGTCGGTCTCAGACACGCCGTCGATGCCGGTCGCGCCGTCGGCGATCACCGCGAAACTGCCGACATAGGCGTTGTCGCCCTCGCGGCGGAACAGGGCATAGCTGTTGTTGCCCTGGCTGGAGACCACCAGATAGCCCTTGCCACCCGGCTGGGCGTAGAGGCCCACGCCTTCCAGATCGTCCTTCAGGGCGGGGTTGTCGATCACCCGGGTGACGACCTTTCGGGCGGTTCCGGTCGAGGGTTCGGCGCCCAGCTTCCAGAGGGTGGTGTCTTCCTCGGCGATATAGAGCGCGCCGGTCTCGTCGTCGGCGACGCAGCCTTCGGTCTGGGTGTCGAACTTCAGGTCGCGAACCTGTTCGGCCCGCACCTTGCTGGCCGGGGTGGCGACCAGCTTCCACTGGCGCACGCCGCCGTCGGGGTCGCTGATGAACACGAAGGTCGCGCCCTTCCTGTTGCGGTACATGCATAGGCCGTAAGGGTCGGAGAGGCCGGTAGCCTGCACGCCATCGGCGACGCTGGTCAGAAGGCGGGTGTCGGGATCGATGGTGTAGAGGGCGATGGCCTTGCGGGTGCGGTCGCTGGCCGCGACGAGGGTGACGGTCTTGCCGCCCAGCTTGAAGCCGCCGCGCAGATCGACATTGTTCATCTTGCCGTCGGGCAGGGACTGCAGCAGCTTGCCCGTCAGGTCATAGACCAGCAGGCCGCCCTTCTTGTCGGTGGCAATGATGGCGTTCTTCGTCGGGTCGGTCGGGTGGATGAAGAAGGCCGGATCATCGGCCGCGTCGCCGCCGTTGCCGACGGGCGGGGTCTCCATGGTCGGTTGGACAAGGGCCAGCTTGCTCGGCGTGACGGTCGGGGCCTCCTGGCCGGGCGAGACCTTCAGGGCCTGAGCGACGTCTTTCCACGACAGCAGCCGGGTGTTGGCGCCGACCTTGCGGTCGTCGGTGACCAGAAGGGCCCCGGCGGGCAGGCCCGTCCCGACCGGCGCGCGGATGCCGTACAGACCCGAAGGGCTCTCGATCGCATCCGCGCCGCCGGCCTGGATGCGGAAGGCGCCCAGGAACCTGTCGTCTGCGTTGCGGTCATAAACGTTGTAGTCGCCGGCCCCGGTGTTGGAGGCGATCAGGTAGTTGCCCTGCGCGCCGCCGTTCAGCACAGCCAGGCCTCCGGTCTCGCCGGCGATGCGGCCAAGACGTGCGGCGTCGATCAGGGTGGGAACCGCTTCGGCTTCCGGGTCGGCGTCATAGCGCCAGACGCCGACCGCTTCCTGGGCCACATAGAGCGCGCCGGATGCGTCGTCGGCGACGCAGTACTTGGCTTCCGAAGACAGATGCAGGCGGCGCACCAGGCGGCCGTCCAGCTTGCCGTCAGCGGTGGGATACAGCAGCCACTGGTCCAGTTGGCCCTCGCCGCCCAGGGCGAAAGCATAGAGCGAGCCGTCGCGCGGGCTCTTGTGCAGGCACAGGCCTTCGCCGGCATAGCCCAGCATCAGCGGCCGCGCGTCGATGGCGTTGGCCTGGCCGGCGGCGAAGTCGTAGGACGAAAGGCGGATACGGCCGTCGCGGCGATCCAGCACCGCCAGCACCGTGCGACCGTCCTCCTCGCGGACATCGACGCCATAGGTTTCGCCGCCGGGCAGCGCCCCTTTGCGCGCGCCGGTCAGGTCATGAAACTCAAGCCCGCCCAGTTCGCCGGTCGCGGCGATGATGCTGCGGGCAGGGTCCTGGCGATTGTAGAGCAGGGCCGCCGCATTGGCTCCGCCTTGCGCGGTGGGCACCGTAGCGCCGATCGGGGCGACGGCGGGGAGCGTTGCCGGGCCCTGGGCCAGGGCCGGCGTCGAAAGCAGCAGGGCCAGAGTGCTGGCGGCGGCGAGTCGTTGATTGCGGTTGAGCATCGTATGCCTGCGGCTGCGGGTCTGCGTTCTCTGGCGTCGCCGGGGGCCGTCCAGGATGCCGTTCGAGGAGGAACGATATCGCGGCGACGACTACGCGACCTTCAAGACGGTCTTGTGACACTTCTGACCCGGCCCTGGCCCCAGAGGGTTCCGGGCAAGCTTGCCCGGCCGCCGCCCGGCGCCGTCCTCGCGCCGGGCCGCTGTCTGGGCGTTTAAGGCCATGGGCGCTCAGTCCTCGATCTTGCCGCCGCCATCGGCCTTGCCGTGCGCCCAGTAGCCGGCGGCGCGCATCCATTTAAGCGGATGTCCGCGATCCTCGGCCATGTAGCGGCGCAGTTCGCGGGCCACGATGGCTTCGGCGGCGATCCAGACGAAGCCGTCGCCGGCCGGCGGGGTGAAGCCGTCCAGGGCGGCGCGAAGCTGAGCGGTGTCGTCGCCCGCGCCGTCGCGCACGATCCAGGTCTGGGTCAGGTCGGCGGGCGAACTGAAGCGCATGACTTCGTCCTGCGCCGCGACGATGGCGTAGGTGGCCACCGGCAAACCAGGCACCAGTTCCTCGACCCGGCGCGCCATGGCCGGCAGGGCCGTCTCGTCGCCGACCAGCAGCAGCCAGTCGAAATCGTCGGGCATGATGGTCGAGCTGCGCGGGCCGCCGATCTCCAGTGTGTCGCCCACCGCCGCTGACGCGGCCCACTGGGTGGCCGGACCTGCGTCATGCAGGGCAAACTCGAGGGTCAGCAGGCCCTTGGCGGCGTCGTAGGCGCGGGGCGTGAAGTCGCGCATCGCGGTTTCGCCGCCTTCGGTCTGGAAGAACAGCTTGACGTGATCATCGGCGCCGAGGCTGACGAAGTCGTGCAATTCCGGCGAAGACAACTGAATCCGCAGCAAGCGCGGGGTCAGGCGCTCCAGGGTCGTGACGGTCAAGGACCGCCTGCGCGTCTCATGACGGACGCGCTGGATCTGGTGAAGGGTCATGGTCGCGCCTCAGGCCTGTTCGATGGCGAGAGCGGCGGCGTCCATGGCCTGGGCGATGGCGGTCACCTGCTCAGGGGTCAGGGCGCCGGCCGACAGCTTTAGCCGCAGGGCGGTCTTCAGGTTTTCCCGGGCCCGCAGCAGTTGCGGCGAGAACGCCTGACTGCCGGCCGCCGAGCTTTCCATGCGGGCGAAGATCGCGGTCACGGCCGCAGCGTTGGCGGTCAGATAGTCCAGGCCTTCGGGCGTGGCGGCAAACAGCTTCTTGGCGCCCGAGCTCTCGGCCTGGGTGGCGTAGCCCAGCTCTTCCAGCAGGGTCAGGGTCGGATAGATGACGCCGGGCGAGGGGGCATAGGCGCCGCCGGCCGCCGTTTCGATGTCCTTGATCAGCTCATAGCCGTGGCTGGGCTTGTCGGCGATCAGCTTCAGAACCACCAGGCGAAGGTCGCCATGGTCGAAGAACCGGCCCATCCGTCCGCCGCGTCCGCCCGGGCCCCGGCCGTGATGGCCGCGCTCGCCCCGGTCGTCCTCTGAGCGATTGCGATGTCCGTCAAAGCCAAAGGGCTCACGGCTGTGAACGCCGCAGTCGCGGCCTCGGTGATGTTGTCTTCCGTACATGTTTTAGATCCTGTTTCGTTATATCGAAATGATAGATATATCGAAATCGTATCGAATCAAGAGGGCCCGGCGAAAATTCTGCAGCGGGTGCGGTTGGGGCGATGGGCGGGATGGGGGCGGCGGGGCGGCGATAGCCCCGGCCCCAGAGCGAGCTTCGCCCTCTGACGTTCCTGTCGTGCAGCCTGGTTGATGCCGGGGCGATGGCGCGAGCCCTGGACCCCGAAGACGGGTTGGAGACCGCCCGGCAGTTCAGCGGCGAGCCGGGGATCGGCAAGTCCCGGCTGGCGGAGGAGTTTCGCGACCACATCAAGGGCGAGCGCCACCTGTGGATTGCCTGCAGTGGCGCGCGGCTGTTTGCGGATACGACCTTCCACGCCGTGACCCAACTGCTGGACCAGGCCCTCGCGGGCTCGGGGCTGGAAACGCCCGCCCAGCGGTTCGAGCAGCTGGATCAGGCTCTTCCAGGACGGTGGTCGGCGAGCCGAGGGCTTGCGGTCTTGGCGGAAAGCCCTGTCCGTTCGGCTCTGGAACGGTTCAGGCTGCGTCGTGCAGGGCGTCCGATCCCGGGGAGTCTGGCCCTATGGCGCGGGCAATGGCGGTGATCAGGGCGGCAGGCTTGACCGGTTTCCCCAGGTGATCGTCGAAGCCCATTTCCAGGAACCGCTCGCGGTCGCCCGACAGGGCAGAAGCGGTCAGGGCGATGATGGGAATGGCCGGGTCGCCAGCGGCGCCCGAGCGGATCGCTTCCAGCGCGGTAATGCCGTCCATGACCGGCATGTTGATGTCCATCAGCACGCAGTCAAAGCCGCCATCCTGCATGGCGGCCAGTGCTGCCTTGCCGTTGTCGACCACGGTCAGGGACAGACCGGTTGCCTCCAGCATGGCCTGAACGACCAACTGGTTGATCGGATTGTCCTCAGCCATCAGTACGCGGATGGTTTCCATGCCGCCGTCCTGTGGCGCAGGTTCGGCCTGGGACTGTGCCTGGGGCAGGGTGGGCCTCGCCAACAGGCTGAAGATGAAACAGGCACCATGGTTGCTGGCCGCCAGGGTCAGGTCGCCGCCCATCTGGCGGGCCAGGGCCCTCGAGATGGTCAGGCCAAGGCCCGCCCCGCCATGCCGGCGCGAAACGGTGTCGTCGGCCTGGGTGAAGCTTTCGAACACCCGGTCGGCGGCGTCCTGGGGCACGCCGGGGCCAGTATCGGTGACGCTAAGGCAGATTTCACGACGGCCGTCGGTCCGCAGGGCCGAGGCGCTCAGGGAGAGCGTCACCCCGCCCTGGGTGGTGAATTTCAGCGCGTTGGATACCAGGTTGTTCAGCACCTGACGCACGCGCAGGGCGTCTCCCTCGATCCAGGCGGGCGTGCCTGGGGCGATCTCAAGGCTCAGGTTCAGGTTCTTGACCACGGCGACGTCGCGCCAGGCGTCGATCACCTCGTGCAGGGACTCGTGGAGATCGAAGGGTGCCGGGGTCAGCTCGACCTTGCCGGCCTCGATGCGAGACAGGTCCAGAACGTCATTGAGAAGCTGCATCAGGGTGTCGCCCGACTTGATCATCAGCCGCACCTGCTCGCGCTGGGCCTCGTCGAGATTGGAGCGCGACAGGGCATAGGCCATGCCCAGCAGGCCGTTCATCGGGGTGCGAAGCTCGTGGCTTGTCACAGCGATGAAGGTCGACTTGGCGCGGGCGGCTTCCAAGGCCCGCTCGCGCTCTTCGCGCAGGCCGCTGGTCAGTTGGTCCATGCGCCGTGCGGCCGCGCGGTTCAGGATCATGGCGTTGACGGTGGTCAGGACCAGGATCACCAGACCCAGGCGCGTGGTGTTGGGGCCGATACCAATCTCGTCATAGAAGAAGAACGGAAACACGATCAGGCTGGCCAGGGGCGCTGCGGCGTTGACCGCGACCAGGGTCCAGGGCTGATGCCTGAAGTTTTGCGTATAGACGATCTGGCCTGCCCAGATCGCAATGGCGGCCAGTTTCAGGTCGGCGGCGGTGTCCAGCCACAGCATCGCTGCCAGCCAGGCCCAGATGATGTTGATGGGCAGGGCGGCCAGGACAAAGGCCGCGCGGTGGCCGTGTGCGCCGGCGCGTTCGGATGAGAACTGGCGGGTCACGATTCTCGCCAGACCCTCTGCGGCCATCAGCGAGGCCAGCCAGGTCAGGGCCAGGGGCATGCCCAGGGCGCTGCCGATCACCAGAGCGACCAGCACCGCCGAGGCAATGCGCGAGGGCAGCAGGCGATGGGTGTCCATCGCTACTTCATCAAGCCGCGCGTCGGCCCAGGGAGATTTCAACCAGCTCAAGGCGATTTCCCGGCCAGACGGGAAGTCGTCTGACGGCTCAGCATAGCGTGAATCGGAAACAAACTGTCCAATGCCAGGCTGCGGCGGAACGGCACAGGCGCGAGTAGTGCCCGAAGACACAACCCCACGCTGGCGTTCCAGCGCGCGCCGGTTCGCCCCTTGCGCGCGCCGTGTTGCGCGCGAAGGCGCCGCCCGTTAGCCTCACCTTAACAAAGATAAGCCTTCGGGAGAGCCGGTTCGATGCAAGGTCTGATGCAGCACGGGGCGTTGACGGTCGACAAGATCCTCGACCACGCCGCCCAGTGGCATAGTAGCCGCGAAATCGTCAGCCGCTCGGTCGAGGGCCCGATCGTGCGAACCACCTATGGCGCCATCCACCGGCGGGCCAAGCAGGTGTCCAACGCCCTGTTGTCGCTGGGCGTCAAGCCGGGCGACCGCGTCGCGACCCTGGCCTGGAACACCGGTCGCCACATGGAGGCCTGGTACGGCGTCATGGGCATTGGCGCGGTCTGCCACACCCTGAACCCGCGTCTGTTTCCCGAGCAGATCGCCTGGATCGCCGACCATGCGGGCGACCGCGTGCTGTTCACCGACCTGACCTTTCTGCCCATCGTCGCGGCGATCCTGCCTCGCGTTTCCAGCATCGAGCACGTGGTCGTCTTCACCGACGGCGCGAACATGCCTGGCTTCGCTCCGGCCGGCGACGCTCCGCACTTCAAGGGCGTGCATTGCTACGAGACCCTGGTCGAGGCCCAGTCGAGCGACTGTGCCTGGGGCGGGTTCGACGAGGGCACGGCGGCCGGGCTTTGCTATACCTCGGGCACGACGGGCGACCCCAAGGGGGTGATGTATTCGCATCGCTCCAACGTGCTGCACACCCTGATCACCCTGCAGCCCGATGTGATGGGCATGTCGCAGCGCGACGTGATCCTGCCGGTGGTGCCGATGTTCCACGCCAACGCCTGGGGCATCGCCTTTTCGGCACCGGCCACCGGGGCCAAGATCGTCATGCCGGGCGCGAAGATGGACGGTGCCTCGATCTATGAACTGCTAGACAGCGAAGGCGTCACCTTCTCGGCCGCTGTGCCCACGGTCTGGCAGATGCTGTTGCAGCACCTGCGCGACAACGACCTGAAGCTGCCTGTGCTGCGCAAGGTGGTGATCGGCGGTGCCGCCTGTCCCGAACACATCATCCGCGCCTTCCAGGAAGACTATGACGTCGAGGTGGTCCACGCCTGGGGCATGACCGAGACCTCGCCAGTGGGCACGCTGTCGGTGATGACCGATGATCTGGCGAAGCTGCCCTATGATCAGCAGATGGCCTACCGCCTCAAGCAGGGCCGCCCCCCGTTGGGTGTGGAACTCAAGATCACCGACGACGCCGGCGCGCGCCTGCCTCACGACGGCAAGAGCTTTGGCAATCTGAAGGTCCGCGGCCCGACCATTGCCGGGGAGTACTTCCGGGGCGCGGGCGGCAAGATCCTGGATGACGAGGGCTTCTTCGACACCGGCGACGTGGCCACCATCGACGACCACGGCTTCATGCAGATCACCGATCGCGCCAAGGACGTGGTGAAGTCCGGCGGCGAGTGGATCAGCACGATCGAGATCGAGAATATTGCCGCCGGCCATCCCAAGGCCGCCCTGGCCGCCGTGATCGGCGTGCCGCATCCCAAGTGGGACGAGCGCCCGATCCTGCTGGTCAAGCTCAAGGACGGCGAGACGGCGACCAAGGAAGAGTTCCTCGACTTCCTGCAAGGCAAGATTGCCAAGTGGTGGATGCCTGACGACGTGGTCTTTGTGGACGACATCCCGCTGGGCGCGACCGGCAAGATCGACAAGAAGCTGATCCGGGCGCGGCTGAAGGACTATGTGCTGCCGACCGCAGTCGCCGTTACGACCGCCGCCGCAACCCTGGCGGCCGCCGATGGTTCGCAGGTCGTCCGCCTGTATGCGCCTGAACCAGAGCCGACGCCGGCAGATCTGCAGGACATCGATCTTGTGGAGACCTCTGCCTCGGGGGAGCCTGAGGCCGGGACGGTCGAAACGGCCACCGTCCCGGCCCTGGTTGTCGCCGAACCTGATCTGACCCTTGACGCTGACGTCGAACCTGCGCCGGTCGCTTTCGACCCGTCGGACGTCGTCGCGCCAGAACCTGTGTCGCCAGAACCTGCGCCGCCGGAGCCCATAGCGTCAGAGCCGGCTGTCGTGGAGCCGGTCGCGCCGCCGATTACTGTTGAGCCGACGGTGCCGGCAGACGCCGCCGATGATGCGCCCCTGCGCCTCCACACGCCGTCGGACTTCCCGCTGGGACCGCTGGCGGTGGCCGCCGACGCCGGGCCGTTGTCGCCGACGCCGGAGGCCGCGTTTCTGGCGGCTCCCGGACAGGCCCCGGCCCTGGACGATCTGCCGTTCGCCATGCCGGTGGTTCCGCGCAGGAGCGCCAAAGCCACGGCGGCTGCGCCGGGCTGGGCCACGGCCTATCTGGATTTCGCCCTGGTCCTGGCCCTGGCGCCCGCCGTTCTGCTGGCGGCCGGCGCGCTGGGGGTCAAGTTCGGCCTGATCCCTACGCCTCTCGGCTATGGCAGCATGACCCAGGACTGGGCGCCCAAGGCCGCCTTCCTTAGCGTGGCGAGCGGCGTACTGGGCCTGATCGTGGCGCTGATCGCCGGCTTCTCCAAGCTGTGGAAGCGCGCCCTGCTGGCCCTGGTGATCACGGTGGGTACGATCGCCGTGATGCTGGCGGCAAAGGCCGTGGGCGGCATGGCGCCGCCGATCCATGACGTGGCCACCGACTGGAAGACGCCGCTGGGCTTCTCCGACGCCGCCCTGGCGGCGCGCGGCGGCTCGGCCCAGGCGGTCGAGGATGATCCCAGCCTGCCTGTCGGTTCGGCGGCCTTCGCCGGCCGCCGGGTGGCCGACGTCAATGCCGAGACCTGCCCGGCTGCACGGCCCCTGATCCTGCAACGCTCGCCGGCCGACGCCTACGAGGCCGCCAAGGCCGCCGTACAGGCCAAGGGCCTGACCCTGACCACCGACGATCCGATGGACGGCCGCCTGGAGGCCACGGGCAAGAGCTTCTGGTATGGCCTGGTCGATGACCTGGTGGTGCGCGTCAGGCCCGACGCCGCCGGCGCGCGGGTCGACATGCGCTCCATTGGGCGTGATCCCGGGCCAGATCTGGGCCGCAACTGCGCCCGTATCCGGGGCCTGGCGACGGCGATGGGTCAGTAGGGCTCAGGCCAGCCGATAGTCAGCATCCAGGCCCGGCGCGCCGTCGCAGGTCACGCGGCCTTCGGCGACCAGATGCAGCATGTGGGCCAGAACCGACATGGCCGCCGCCGGGTGCAGGCGCGGATCGACGGTGGCGTAGAGGGCCGGGACCATCGCCTTGATCTGGCTATGGCCCAGGCTCAGGGCGTCGAGAATCTGCGCCTCGCGCGCCCGGCGGTGCGCCACATAGGCGTCGATGAAGGGCTCGACCTGCCGCACCGGCGCGCCATGGGTGGGCCACAGGGTGTCGAAGTTTCGCGCCTTCACCTTGGCCAGGCTGGCGAAATAGTCGCCCATGTCGCCGTCCGGCGGCGTGATGACCGTGGTTGACCAGCCCATGATGTGATCGCCGCAGAACAGGGCGTTCTCTTCTTTCAGCGCAAAGCACACATGGTTGGAGGTGTGGCCAGGCGTGGTCACCGCCTTCAGGGTCCAGCCCGGCCCCGAGATGACATCGCCGTCCG
Source organism: Caulobacter sp. AVps18 (assembly GCF_058681425.1). Taxonomy (NCBI): domain Bacteria; kingdom Pseudomonadati; phylum Pseudomonadota; class Alphaproteobacteria; order Caulobacterales; family Caulobacteraceae; genus Caulobacter; species Caulobacter sp. AVps18. The sequence continues at coordinate 281,604 of NZ_CM178737.1, read as the reverse complement.
CCAGTTCGACGTCGGGACGGAAACGGCCGTCAGCGCCTTCCTCCAGCCCGGCATGCGCCTCGCCATGATCGGAGGGCGCGGCGCGGCCCAGAATGGTCGCGCCGGTGATGTCGGCCAGGGGGCGGGCCAGGGGTGAGTGGTCCAGGTGATGGTGGGTGACCAAGATATGGCTCACCGTCTCGCCCTCCAGCGCCGCCAGCAGGGCGTCGAGGTGCTCGGGGATCTCGGGGCCCGGATCGATCACCGCCACCGTCCCCCGACCGACGATGTAGACCCCCGTGCCCGTATAGGTGAAGGGCCCCGGGTTGCGGGCGATCACCCGGCGGATCAGGGGCGAGACTTGGTCGCAGCGGCCGTATTCGAACTCGATCTCACGAACGAAGGGGATCATCACGCTCTCCGGCGCCGGTCTTGCGGTTAAGCCTCCAGTAACCTTGTGGAGGACGGGCCATGGTGGCGGACGCGGCGATCTTTGTCTCAAAACGGCTTCAGCGCGCGGCCTTTGCCATTCTGTGTCTCATTATGGCGCAGTTCGTTCTCGCCAGTTGCGAAGCCGAGCCCTCGCCGATGGCCGCGCGTGTCAGCAGCTAGCTTGCCGACTTCCAGGTTCGCAACCGCTTGTGGCAGGTCCCGGCGATCTTCAACTCCAACCCATCAGGCCCCTTAGCGCGGAAGAATACCTGACAGGTCATAGCCCGCCGCCTCACCCTGGGCGACCAGGGTTTCGCGATCAGCCTTTCCCGAAAGCGCCTGGCCCAGCGACCAGGTCACGATAGACCGGGTGCCCGACCGGCAGAAGGCCAGCACCGGCCCCTTGGCGGCTTCGATCGCCGCGCGCATGGCCTCGACCTGATCGGGGCCCGGGCCGCCCCTCACCGGAATACTCACATAATCCAGGCCGGCCGCACGGGCGGCGGCTTCCATGACGACGCCCGAAGGCTGCCCCGGGTCCTCGCCGTCAGGGCGGTTGTTGATGACCAGCGCAAAGCCCTCGGCGGCGGCCACGGCCAGGTCCGCTTCGGTGATCTGCGGGCTCACGGACAGGGATTCGGTGACACGTCGAAATTGGCTCATCGGGCTGACTACCACTCTTCTCTGACCGCGACCGCGCGACCGGGGCGCATATCATCGGAGTTCATGCCTGTTGTGGCAACGGGCGCCTGTTGCGCGGCCATGCCTAACAAAACGGCATAGTCGAAATATAACGCCGCAAAAATCCGCGTTATTGGGTTGAAATTGACGGCAATAGCCATCTGGTTGGAAGGGTTGGCTGAAATGTCAAGTTTGTGCGGAGAGTTTTCGGTGCGGGGGAAAAGCTAGAGGGCTTGCCGTTCGTCGATTGTCGCTATCCTAAATCCCGCAAGGAAAACAGGCGGATAGATTGTGCCTGTGCTGGCGTGACCGCAACCAGTGGCAACCCTCTTCGCAGCTGCAGCGCAAAACGGCCTCCTATGTTGCGATTATGCGACAGGGGTGGGCGATGTGGGTTACCGGACTGTAATGCTAATTGACCCAAAACACGCGCGGCTCCTAACGTCGGCCTAACCGGGGAAATGTTTCCGGGACACCAGTGATCTCGCGATGCAGATGCGCGGAATTCCGCGCTGGTCGGACGAAAAGTTTCTTGAGGGGATCTGTCCGGCCACAACGCTGCCTCGCGTTAGAGGGGATAAGATGAATATGAATTCCACCAAGGGCAGCGTCCGCGCGCGCCTGCTGACGTCTACGCTGCTGGCGGGTCTTGCTTCCGTCGCAGCGCCTCTGGCGCTCACCGCCGTCGCCACGGCAATCCCGACCCTGGCCAGCGCCCAGGACTTGGTTCAGGGCGTGCTTAGCGGTTCGATCCAGGACCAGGCCGGTTCGCCGATCTCGGGTGCCGCTGTGACGGTGACGTCGCGTGGGCAAGGTTTCAGCCGCACCTACTCGACGGCGGCTGACGGCGCGTTCCGCGCTATCGCACTGCCGGCAGGTAGCTACGAGGTTCAGGTCACCGCTCCCGGATTCACCCCGCTGACCAGCCGCGCTCAAGTCGGCGTCGGCGGCACGACGTCCTATACGTTTACGCTGGCGTCGCTCGGTGGCGGTGCCAACGAGGTTGAAGCCATTATCGTGACGGGCGCTTCGCGCGCTGTTTCCGAGTTTGACTCGACCACGACTGGCTTGACCGTTGATGTTGAGCAGATCGCTGAACGCGCCCCGATCGCACGCTCGGCCGCCGCCGTCGCCCTGCTGGCGCCGGGCGTCACGCAGTCCGACTCCGCCTTCGGCAACATCCCGACCATCGGCGGTGCCTCGGCCGGCGAAAACACCTACTTCGTCAACGGTTTGAACATCACCAAATTCCGTGATTTCACCGGGTCGAGCACTGTCCCGTTCGAGTTCTACAAGACGCTTGAAGTCAAGACCGGCGGCTATTCGGCTGAGTTCGGTCGCGGCACCGGCGGCGTTCTGAACGCGGTCACCAAGTCCGGCGGCAACGAGTGGGAATTTGAGGTCTCGGCCTATGCCGAACTGAACGACCTGCGAGCCAAGTCGCCGAACACCTATCTGGCCCGCAACAACCTTGATGAGTCGAAGTCGACCGACGTGATCATCCAGGCCGGCGGTCCGGTGATCAAGGATCGCCTGTTTGTCTACGGCCTTTACAACTTCCGTGATCGCCAAAGCTACGATCTGGGCGCCAACTCCATTGGTGTCGATCAAAAGAATGACGATCCGTTCTGGGGCGGCAAGGTCGACTTCCTGATCACGGACAAGCAGCGCATCGACTTTACCTACTGGACCGACAAGATCACGACGGCGACCAACCAGACCACGATCTATTCGTCGGGTAAGGTCAATAACGACGGCGTCAGCCTGTTCGAGTCCGGTGGCGAAAACTACATCGCGCGTTACACGGGCGTCTGGACTGATTGGCTGACCACGTCGCTGTCTTACGGCGTCAATGAGTATGACGAGGTCGTTTCTTCGCCTTCGGACAGCAAGCCCTACATCACGACGATCGCGGGCTACGATGCTGACGGTGATGGTAAAGTCGAAGCTGGCGTCGGTGTCGCCTTCCCGTTGGGCGCGATCAACGCCCAGCCTTCGACAAACGCTGACCGTCGCGAAATCCTGCGCTTTGACGTTGACGTCTATGCGAGCTTCTTCGGCGATCACCACTTCCGTTTCGGTATCGACCAGGAAAAGCTGGAAGCCACCCAGACGCTCGACTACTCGGGCAAGGGCCTGAACTATTGCCGTCCCGGCGGCTTCCCGGGCGGTATTAACTGCACCAACGAGGTTACGGGCGGGCTCTGGTATCGCTATCAGACGCCATTCACGGCGGCCAACGCCCCTGCCGGGCGCACCGACCTGATCGGTAAGGCCCGTCGCGTTCGCGTTCGCGCTTATGACAACGACGGTGGCTGGTCTTCGACCCAAAACGCTTATTACATTCAAGACTCGTGGCAAGTCAGCGACAAGCTGACCCTCAACCTGGGTCTGCGCAATGAAGCGTTTGAAAACAAGAACATCGTCGATGTTGCATTCGTCGACCTGAAGAACCAGTGGGCCCCGCGCCTGGGCGCCACCTATGACGTCTTCGGTGATCAGACCACCAAGCTGTTCGGTTTCTTCGGCAAGTACTATCTGCCCGTCGCCGTGAACACCAACCAGCGCCTTGCGGGTAAGGAGTTCTTCATCTCCGACACGTGGAACCTGAACGTCACAGGCGGGCCCACCGATCTCAATCGCGATGGTATCAACGACACGACCTTCGAACCCATCCTGGGTTCGTTGGCCGCGCCCGGCACCAATGCCGACGGTACGGTGCGTCCGATCTCGACCCAGGTCGATAAGGACATCGATCCGATGTACGTCGATGAGTACGTCCTGGGTCTCGAGCGCAACTTCGGTTCCGGCTGGAGCGGCGCTGTCAAGCTCACCTATCGTGACCTCGGCAAGGCGATTGACGACGTGGCGATCGACAAGGCCGTGCTGGCCTACTGCGATGCTCAAGGCATTTCGGGCTGCAGCAGCGTCTGGACCGGCTTCCACCAGTATGTTCTCACGAACCCTGGCGAAGACATGACGATCACCCTTTCGGCGGCTGATCTGGCGGGAACTTCGCTGGGCGCCGGTGCGAAGGACCGCGTTGTGAAGCTGACGAAGGCGGACCTGAACTATCCCGCCCCCAAGCGCGAATACATCGCGCTGGAAGTCAGCCTGGAGCGGGCGTTTGACGGCAAGTGGGGCGCTCGCGCGTCTTACGTGGCGTCGGAATCCAAGGGCAACTACGAAGGCGCGCTGAAGTCTGACAATGGCCAGACCGACCCGGGCCTGAGCCAGGACTTCGACCAGCCCGGCCTCGTCGACTATGCCTATGGTCAACTGCCGAACCATCGTGGCCACTCGTTCAAGGCCTATGGCACCTATGTGCCGGTCGAGAACCTGCTGATCGGTGCCAATATGATCGTTCAGTCGCCCCGTAAGTTTGGCTGTATCGGTTACCACCCGACCGACGATTTTGCGGCGCTCTACGGCGCAGCATCGTGGTTCTGCAACGGCAAGCCGACGGCTCGCGGTTCGCAGTTTGAGTCTGATTGGTTGACGAACTTCGACCTGACCGTCGCCTATACGCTGCCTGACGCCTGGCTGAACGGCCTTGGCAAGTCGCTGACGGTGCGCGCCGATGTGTTCAACGTCTTCAACTCCAAGTCGGCGCAGGACTTTAACGAGTTCGGCGAACTGACGGCTGTCGGCGATCTTGACCCCAACTATGGCAAGGTCTCGCGTTATCAGACGCCGCGCTATGTCCGTATCGGGATGTCCTACAAGTTCTAGGGCATAGCCAAGCACCACCCTCGCTGTGAACAGCAGCGAGGGTGATCGGGCAGAAAAATAGGGCGGCTCCTCGTGGGGCCGCCCTATTTATTTTTTGTGATACGCCTCAAACATGGGCTGAAGCTCGGCTTCATAGCGTCGCCATCCATTGATCGATGTCCGGTAGAGGGGCCGCCGAACCTGTGCGACGCTGGCCGTCTGGACGGGGCGGCGCGTCTCATGGAATGACATCACGCCCGGCTCGAAGGGCAGGTTCACGTGAGCGAGAATGCGGGGAATCCAGGCCTCCGGATCCTCGATAAGCGACTCATAGGGAACTTCGAGAATTCGGTCTGGCAGCAGGGTGCTCCAGTGGTTCCGCAGCCGATCCTCCTGCCTCAGATAGCCGCCGATCGACTCGAGTGACCAACTCCAGTCGATATTGCTCGCAAATCGGGTCCGGAAACATGACCACGCGACATCGCCGATGTTGCGCGTCATCCAGATAAAGCGAGATTCCGGCAAGACATGTTGGATGATCCCCAGGATGCGGCCCTGATTGAGTGTCTTGTCGACGATCCGGCCTTCCTTGCCAAATCTCTGATTGAGAAGATGAAGGTAAGAGCGACCAATCTTGCCCCACGGATCGCTATTCGCGTGCTCACCGTTAAAGCGGGTCACGCTATCTGGTGTGAAGGCCTTGAGTGACATGGCGGCGACTGTGAAGAGGTTTACTTCCGCGCCACTCGATACTTCGCTATGGCTCACAAGGATCTGCTCAACGAGCGTGGTTCCGGAGCGCGGTGGCCCCAGCACGAATATTGGCCGGCGAGAGTCGACGAGACTCGGCGTCAGACGGCCAAGGAGACCGGCGTCGAAGTCCCGGAGACAGAGATCTACAAAGGCTGTTTCTGCCCTGATATCGAAAGGGGCCTTGCTGGCCATGGCGGCAGCGCCGCTGGAATAGGCGGCGAAGGCGGACTTGGCGTCTCCGATGTCATTGAAAGCCTTACCCAAGGCATAGTCGACCGCACTGCGGGCCTCGATGGACATGGCTCGTTTGCTCAGGTCGATCAGGGTGGTGAGGTCGTTGTCGTCCTGAGTAAACGACTTCAGGTCTGCGATGGCTAGCCAGGTCCAGGCGGCTGCGTCAGCCGAACCATGCAGCATAAGGGCCTTTCTCAGGTCCTGCAGCGCCGCTTCACCCTGTCCCAACTGGGCCTGCAGCGTCCCCTTCAGATGCATGACCCGCGCATCGAGCGGATAGTCCGCCGCTATCTCCAGAGCGTGGTCCAGAGCCTCTTCTACACGCCCCAGCTTCGCCAGTGTGGCGCTGTAGTTCATTCGCCGGATGGGATCTTCCGGCTGGAGGGCGACATAGGCTCTCAACGCTTCCAGGGAATAGTCCACCTCGCCAAGGGTGGACGCGAGGCGGGATATCGCGCCCCAGGTTTCACCGAGTGCTGGGCGGACCCTGACCAAGTCGCCGAGGAGACGGGCGGCCAGATCGCGGTCCCGCGACTGAAAGGCGCTCATCAGATTTGAAAGGCTGGCTTGGCTATCCACGACGCCAAAGGTTCCTGTGTAAAAAGTCGCCGGGACAGGCCAAAGCGCTCACCCCGTAGCGGGACGCTGCGGGGTGAGCTGTTGTGGTGGCAAAAGCCGCCCTACCGCACCGGCATATCGGCCAGCACGCTGGCGCCGCCGGGGGCGGCGCGCAGGCGGGCGGTGGCCATCTCGTCCATGATCGCCTGGGAGCGCGGGTCGCCCAGCAGCCAGGCCGAGGCGGCCAGGGTGCGCATCGAGGAGGAGCTGACGCCAAGGGCGCGTTCCAGGGCCTCGAAGGGGGAGGGCGAGCCGTTCATGGTCTTCAGCTTCACATCGCCCTTGATGTTGGCCAGGGCCTTGGCCTTGTCGACCGCGTGATAGAAGCCGCCCAGTTCGTCGACCAGGCCCAGCTTGAGGGCCTGTTCGCCGGTCCAGACGCGGCCCTTGGCGATCTCGCGCACCCGTTCGGGCGGCAGCTTGCGGCCCTCGGCGACGCGGGTGATGAAGCCCGCATAGATGCGGTCCATCCAGCCGGCGAACTTGGCGCGCTGGTCGGGGGTGAAGCCCTCGCCCGAGCCGAAGGCCCCGGCATAGTCGCCGCCCACATGCACCTGGCGCGTGTCGACGCCGAAGCGCGAGAGGGCGTCGCCGATGGCGAACTTGCCGCCATAGACGCCGATCGAGCCGGTCAGGGTGGTGGGCTCGGCAATGATCGAGGAGGCGGCGCTGCTGATCCAGTAGCCGCCCGAGGCGGCATAGGTGCCCATGCTGACCACCACCGGCTTGCCGGCGGCCTTGACGGCCTTGACGCCGGCCAAGATCTGCTCGGAGGCGGTGTCGGAGCCGCCGGGCGAGGACACACGGAACACCACGGCCTTGACGTCCTTGTCGGCGGCGGCGTCGTACAGGGCCTTGGCCACGTCGTCCGAATAGACGGTGGAGTCGCCAGAGAACGGCGAGGCGTTGCCGCCCGTGCCGGTCATGATCGGGCCTTCGGCACCGATCACGGCGATGGTCTCACCTGTCTTGGCGGCCGCCGCGATCTTCGAGCGCGAGGCGTAGTCACTGAAGTCGAGCAGCTTGGCGTCCTTGCCGGCTCGCGACAGGGCGATGGTCTGCACGTCATGCACCTGGCCTACCCGGTCGATCAGGCCCTTGGCCTGGGCTTCCTGGGCGCTGTAGGGGCCCGCTTCCAGGGCCTTGACCAGGGCGGCGGGGTCTTTCATCCGGTCGGCGGCGGCATGGTTGAGGGCGGTGCGATAGACCGACCCCATCCACGACAGCGAGGATTCGCGGTGGGCGGGCGTATAGTCGCTATAGAGGTAGGGATTGACCGCGTTCTTGTACTCGTAGCGCTGCTCATAGTCGGCCTTGACGCCGTACTTGTCGAAGAAGCGCTTGAAGAACATCGACTCGCTCGCCACGCCGACGGCCTGGAAGCTGCTGTCGGGCTGCATCCAGAACTCGCTGGAGGCCGCGCCCAGCATGTAGGTCGAGGTGACCATGCCTGAGGGATAGAGGCCCTGGCTGTGGGTGTAGATCGGCTTCTTGCCGACCGCGCGGAAGTGTTTGAAAGCCAGGCGCAGCTCGTCGGCGGCGGCAGGTGCCATGCCGCCTTCGGGCAGGCGAACCAGCAGGGCCTTGACCTTGTCGTCGCTCTCGGCGCGTCGCAGGGTCTCGATCACCGACATGACCGACCCGGCCCCGCCGCCGCCGCCGCCGAGTGCGGCGAAGGGGTTGCGCGGCTCCTGGTCGGTCAGTCCGCCGCGCAGGTCGAGCGCCAGTACGGAATGGGCCGGAACGGGCGCGGGGCGCGCGGCTCCGGCAGCGATGACGATCAGCAGGAACGGAATGCCGACCACGAACAGGAGCAGGCCGACAAAGACGCCGGCTACGGTCAGGAAAAACTGCTTCATCGGAGATCCCGTCAGGAGTTGGCCCCACGCTAACGGGTGTGGCCGCGCCGCACAAATGAACAGCGCGCAACCCTTGGCGAAAGGCGTCGATGGACAGCCCTGCACACGCGATGCGCCGCAGACGCCAGCACACAGAACAGCGACGTCTGTGACGGGAAGAGATTGAATTTTGAGGCGGGATAAATGGTCGGAGTGGCAGGATTTGAACCTGCGACCCCTGCGTCCCGAACGCAGTGCTCTACCAGACTGAGCCACACTCCGACTTGGAGGGCGGCTTATAGAGGCGCGGTTACAGGCTCGCAAGTGTCATTTGGGCATGGGCAAAAAGAAGTTGAAAGCGCCGTTGCATCCGTCCGACTCCTGCGCTATCTCCACCGCCTCGCCGGGCCCCACGGGGTTTTGCCGTTCCTGCTGGGGAATGGTGTAATGGTAACACAGCGGTTTTTGGTACCGTCGTTCTAGGTTCGAGTCCTAGTTCCCCAGCCACTTCTTTTCCCGATATTGATATACGCCCTCGGGGCGCGCCCTGCGGCGCGTCGGGTTTTGCGCGTTGGACTGTCGCAGGCCTTGGCGCGCTGTGGCCAGTCGCCGACGAGCGTTCTGATTGTTCGAAATCCCAAAGTTGAGCTGGGGCGATTCGCCGCAGGGTCTTGTGCTGGGCGCGCTCGGCTTGGAAATCAGGGGCTCAGCACCGTGAATTCAACCGCGAGCGTTTATCGTAACGCTGCCCACGACAGAAAAGGCCCTGCGAAATCACAAGCAGTCCCTGAAAATACGGTTGTGACTACTTGTGTTTCGGCGTGGGGGGTGTATTCCCAAATGAAATTCATTGGAGTGACAATCGTGGAAGACAGGGCGTCCCTCATCGAGCTGACGGCTGAAATCGTGGCCAACTACGTCGCGAATAACAGCACGCCGGTATCCGATCTTCCTGCGCTGATTCGCGCCACGCACGACGCGCTGGCAGGTATTGGTTCCCCGGAAGCCCCCGTCGTCGAGACGGTTACGAAGGCTACTCCGGCCCAGATTCGCAAGAGCATCACGCCTGACGCCCTGATCAGCTTCGAGGACGGCAAGCCGTACAAGACGCTGAAGCGTCACCTGACCACGCACGGCATGACCGTGGCCGAATACAAGGCCAAGTGGGGTTTGCCCAACGACTATCCCACCACCGCGCCGGCCTATAGCGAAGCGCGCTCAGCAATGGCCAAGGCCCTGGGCCTGGGACAGGGCGGCCGCAAGGCCAAGAGCCCGGCCAAGGCACCGCGCGCCCGCAAGGCCTGAGCCAGGTAGTAGCTTGCAAGGCCTGAGCCTTGCAGACTGCAAGTTATGAAGAGGGGCTGATCGCAGGATCAGCCCCTTTTTGATTCCGGGCCTCGTCAAAGGCGGCCCGCGACCGTGGATGGAGCGATGCTGTCAGGCCGAAAGCCGGTCTGTCTCCGGAGTCGGCGGCGCGAAGATCTGCGTGACGGTCTCGACCAGCTTGACGACCTCGATTGGTTTGGGGATCAGTCCGTCCATGCCAGCCTCTGAATAGAGTGTCCGCTCATGGGTCAGAACGCTGGCTGTGACGGCGACGATCGGGGTGCGGGGGCGACCGGTGTGGCGTTCGCGCTCGCGGATTGACCGGCTCGCTTCAATGCCGTCCATGCCCGGCATGTGGATGTCCATCAGTATGGCGTCCCAACGCTCAAGCTCCCACATCGCCACGGCCTCGTGACCATCGACAGCGAAGTAGCCTTCAAGGCCCAGGTGAGCCAGCAGGGTGAGCAGAACAGTGCGGTTGGTCGCGTTGTCATCCACGACGAGGATCCGGGGCTGGACCTCGTTGACGGGGGCAGCGGCAGGAAGGGTCGACGGGGCGTTGGTCACGGCCTCGACCTGCGGCATGGCGGTGGAGAACCGGAAGCGCGTACCGCCGCCTGGAAGAGCGGCAAAGTCAATCTGACCGCCCATCAGCTCGACCAACTCCTTGCAGATGGCCAGGCCCAGGCCTGCGCCGCCGGCGCGTCGGGTGCTGGAGCTGTCCAGTTGGGCGAACTTGCCGAAGACCAGATCGCGTTGGCTTTCGGCAATTCCGACACCGCTGTCTTCGATGCAGAAGATCACACTGTCGGGGTCGGCCTCGACCGTTATCCGCACCTCGCCGCTGTCGGTGAACTTGATGGCGTTGGAGGTCAGGTTGCTCAGCACCTGGCGCAGACGGTCCGCATCGCCCAGTCGCCAGCCCGCTGCCGTCGGTGCGACCTCCAGCGAAAAGGCCAACCCCTTTTCCCGCGCCAGGCCACCATAGAGCTGGCCAAAGGTTTCCAGCATGCTGTCGAGAGTGAACGGGGCGAGATTGATCTCCATTCGTCCGGCTTCGATCTGCGAGATGTCGAGAATGGCGTTTATCACCGCCAGGAGCGATTGACCCGAGTTGGTGATGGTGTCGAGACGCCGCCTCTGTTCCGGGTCCAGCGGGCCGGCGTCCATGATCTGGGCCATGCCCAGAACGCCGTTGAGGGGGGTGCGGATCTCATGGCTCATGGTGGCCAGAAAATCGGTCTTGGCGCGGCTGGCCGATTGGGCAGCGATCGCCAGCGCTTCTGCCTTGGCCTGTAGCCGCCGGTTTTCATTCAGCTCCCGCTGGAGATTGGCGTTCAGGGCGTCGCTGGCGATCCGGGCGCGAACCTCGCGACTGACTGCGCCGCGCATCAGGCTCGACATGCCGATCGCGGCGAAGGTGCCGGCAAGCCCGACGAACACATATTGATTGATCAGGTCGCCAGGGGCGTGGCGCGCCATGGCGACCAACCCGATAACGGACAGGCTGACGGTGACCCACGCGACGCGGCGGGTGGGTGACGCTGTGCCGAACACCAGGGCCATCAGCACGAAATAGACGAGCTTTTGCGGCTCGAAATGAATGTTCAGATAGGTCGTGACATTGGCCAGGAAGATCAGGTTCATGCCCAGCACCAGCGCTTCCAGGCGTCGGGCGCTGACATTGGGCCTGGCCAGGATCCGCCAGGCGCAGGGGCCATAGACCGCACCGCTGACAGACAGCCCGCCGATGATGATCAGATTGACACCCGTCTCGAAAAACGGGTGCGAAAGGCTGATGACGCAATAGTAGATACCTGCGGCAATAAGGTAGCCGCGCGCGATCGGCACGTAGGCCTGTATCAGAGCGGTATCGTCAGATTTCGAATTGCGCTGAATCGGCAACGCCAAGCCCTGTCCCGACCAAGTGAGTTCCTGTCGGGGCAGAATCTAGCGGTGCAATGGTTAAGTGCTTTTTCCGGCCTGGTCGCGAGGGGGCCGGAATGAGGGTCTAGACGCCGCTCAAGGACAGTCCCGGGGCGTCGGGCTGGCGTTGTCCGCCGCCGTTCAGCGGGCGCTGCATCCACACCAGATCGACCCAGCGACCGAATTTGTAGCCCATTGCGGGGAAAATCCCCTGCTTTTCGAAGCCCAGGGCCGTATGCAGGCCAATAGAGGCGGCGTTGCCGCTGTCGCCGATCACCGCGACCATCTGCCGCAGACCAAGGGCCTCGCAGGCCGCGATCAGGCCGCTCAGCAGGGCTCGACCCACGCCCTTACCGACCGCATCCGGCGAGACATAGACGCTGTCCTCGACCGCATAGCGATAGGCGGCCCGCAGGCGAAACGGGCCGGCATAGGCATAGCCCAGCACGACGCCGTCTTGCTCAGCGACCAGATAGGGCAGGCCGCGCTCCAGGAACGTCGCGCGACGGCGGGTCATCTCGTCCTGGCCCGGCGGGTCTTCCTCGAAGGTGCCCAGCCCGTTGAGGACGTTCCAGGCATAGATCGCGGTAATGGCCGGCAGGTCGGCGTCGGTCGAGGGGCGGACAGTGATCACGAGATCCTCCTCCCCTTGGGGGGGAGGATCTTGACGCTCAACCCCATCACGCCTTGGTCCAGCCCTTGTCCACCGCCCAGACCGCGAAGGCGTAGTCGAGCGCGATCTCTTTGAGGAAATCAAACCGCCCCGAGGCCCCGCCGTGGCCGGCGTCCATATTGATCTTCAGCAGCACGGGATTGCCGCTGGTGGTGGCGGGACGCAGCCTGGCGACCCACTTTTCCGGTTCCCAATAGGTGACACGCGGGTCGGAAAGGCCGCCGGTAGCCAGGATCGCCGGATAGGGCTTGGGGCCCACATTGTCGTAGGGCGAATAGCTGGCGATGTAGTCGTAGGCCTCCGCATCCTCCAGCGGATTGCCCCATTCGGGCCATTCCGGAGGGGTCAGGGGCAGGGTGGTGTCGCTCATGGTGTTGACCACGTCGACGAACGGCACCGCGGCGATGATCCCGGCGAACAGGTCGGGCCGCATGTTGGTGATGGCTCCCATCAGCAGGCCGCCGGCCGAGCCGCCATAGGCGACGGTGTTGGCCGGCTTGCCATAGCCAGCCCCATGCAGATGCTCGGCGCAGGCGATGAAGTCGGTGAAGGTGTTCTTCTTCTTGAACTTCTTGCCATCCAGGAACCAGCTCCAGCCCTTTTCCGAGCCGCCGCGCGGGCAGGCCGTGGCCCAGATCCAGCCGCGATCCACCAGGGAGAAGTTGCGGATCGAGAAGCTGGCCTCCATCGAGATGCCATAGCTGCCATAGCCGTACAGCAGCAGCGGAGCCGAGCCGTCCAGCTTGGTGCCCTTCTTCATCAGGACGAAGATCGGCACTTCGGTGCCGTCGCTGGCCTTGGCGTTCAGACGGCGGGTCTCATACTTCGACGGATCGTGGCCCGAGGGGATTTCCTGGGTCTTGCGCAGGGTCCGCTGGCGGGTGGTCATGTCGTAGTCGAACCACTGCCGGGGCGTGGTCATCGAGTTGTAGACGAAGCGGACGGTGGGGGTGTCGTACTCGTAGCCGCCTTCCAGGCTGAGCGCATAGGCCGCCTCGTCGAAGCCGACGACGTGCTCTTCGCCCTTCAGGGCTGTGACTACGATGCGGTTGACCGCGTCCACCTTCTCCAGCCGTGCGAAGTGGTTCTTGAAGGCGATCATGCCGACGATCAGGGTGCCCGGCTTGTGGGCCACCCAGTCTTTCCAGTGCGCCTTGCCGGGCGTGGCCTCGGGGGCGGTGACCAGCTTCCAGTCGACGGCGCCGTCGGCATTGGTGCGGATCACGAAGTGGTCGTTCCAGTGGTCGATCTCGTAGCGCAGGCCCACCTGGCGCGGTTCGATAACCACCGGCTTGGCGGTGGGGTCGCCGGCCGGGATCAGCAGGTTCTCGCTGGTTTCCTGGTTGCCGCAGCTGATGACGATGAATTTTTCAGACGACAGCACGCCGACGCCGATGAAGAAGCCCTCGTCGGGCTCGTCATAGATCAGCACGTCGTCCTTGGCCGTCCCACGCGCCGGACGGCGATAGATCTTGGCCGGGCGACCATTGTCGTCGCGGAAGGTCCAGAACAGCCACTGGCTGTCGGGCGAGAAACAGAAGTCGCCGGTGCTGCTCTCTACCGGGCTTTCCAGAACCTTGCCGCTGGCCAGGTCCTTGACGTGGATGCGGTAGACTTCCGATCCCTGCTCGTCGACGGCGAAGGCGTAGAGCGCGTGGTCCGGCGAATGGCTGGCCCCGCCGACCTGATAGAAAGCCTTGCCCTTGCTCTCGGTCTCTTCGTTCAGCAGAACGACTTCTGCGCCGCCGCTACGGGGCTTGCGCGCATGGATCGGGTGCTGCGCGCCGGTCTCGTAGCGGGTGTAGTATTCCCAAGCGCCGTCAGGGGCAGGCACAGAGGCGTCGTCCTGCTTGATGCGCCCCTTCATCTCCTCGAACATCGCTGTCTGCAGCGCCTGGGTCGGGGCCAGCATGGCCTTGGTATAGGCGTTCTCGGCGGTCAGGTGTTCCTTGACGTCGGCCTTGATCAGCGACGGATCGCGCAGGACCTTCTGCCAGTTGTCATCCTTCATCCAGGCATAGTCGTCCACCCGCACGCGGCCCAGCTGCTCGATGCGCTTGGGCACCTTCTTGGCGACGGGCGGGACAGGGCGGGCGCTGGCGGGAGCTGACATGGACGTTCCGGGTAAGAAGACAGGCGTGGACGTAAGCACTGCAGCGGCGCTCGTCATCATCTGGCGGCGGTTCATGGTGGTTTTTCCCCGATACGGTCGATGATCGCCGATGCGTCACAACGCCAACTTGTGCGGCTTGGCGGCCGTGGTCAAACTGATCTCGTGTTCAGGAGCCGTACACAGGGGTGTGGCGTAAAACGGGAGCGGCGATGGCGTGGGATCTGTCCGTCGATCTGATCCAGGCGACGGTGCAACTTGAGCAGCCGCTCGGGGATGGCTCACGCACGGTCGGGACCGGCTTCCTGGTCGCCGACCAGGACCCCGACGGTCGCCCGCGCATCCTTCTGATCACCGCCGCCCATGTGTTCGACAGGATGCCGTCGGCTTCGGCTAAGATCGGTTATCGGGTCCAGGCCAGCGACGGCGTCTGGCGCTATGATCCCCAGACGCTGAAGATCCGCGACGGCGACCACCCGCTATGGGTCCAGCACGGTGAGCGCGACGTCGCCGCCATTGTCGTCGAGGCTCCTCCCGAATTCGCCAAGGCCGCCATCCCGCTGGCTTGGCTGGCCCAGGACGACACCTTCGGCAAATACGCCCTCGGCCCCGGCGACGAGATGATGGCCCTGGGCTTTCCGCGCGGACTGTCGGCCAATCCCGCTGGCTTCCCGATCCTGCGCTCTGGCCGGGTGGCGTCCTATCCGCTGGCCCCGGCTTCGGCTTTTCCGACCTTCCTGATGGATTTCTCGGTGTTTCCCGGCAATTCGGGCGGCCCGGTGTTCATGGCCCAGGGCGCGCGCCGCCGGCCGGGCGCAGCTGAAGCCCAGGAGGTGCAGTTCGTCGCCGGCATCCTCACCCAGCAGGTCGAACTATCGGGCGAGCGGCTGGAGATCGGCATCGTCACCCATGCCAGATACATCCGCGAGACCATCGCCCTGCTGGACGAACCACCGGCTGGCGTCACCATGGCGACGACGCGGATGCGGATCGAGCCGATGATGCCCGGCGCCTTTCCGGCCGTCGCCGCAATCTCGGCCACAGCCATGGGCGCTTCGCGATAAGGGCGGAACCTTCAAGCGCGCCGACCCGTTTCTCCTGCGAGTTTAAGCATCGCAAGGAGCCAGCCATGAGCAGCAATCGTATCGAAGGCGCAATCGACAAGGGCATGGGCGCGGCCAAGGAAGTGGTCGGCAAGGCCACGGGCAATGAGCGCCTTGAAGCCGAGGGCCTGGTCCAGAAGGCCAAGGGCGACCTGCAGAACAAGGTCGGTCAGGCCCAGGACAAGATCGCCGACGCCATCAAGCGTTGATCGGTCGGTCATTCCAGACATGAAGGCGGCCGCAGGAGCGATCCTGCGGCCGCTTTTGCTTGCGGGCCACCCTCCGGGGAGGCGCGGTTGCGCGCTTAGCCGCCGTAGATGATCGAGATGGTCTCGGCCACGCAGGCGGGGCGATCCTCGCCCTCGATCTCGATGGTGCATTCGTTCTTCATCTGCAGGCCGCCGGCCTTGGGCTCGACGCTGAGCAGCTTCTGGCGCATGCGCACCTTCTTGCCGACCCGAACCATGCCGGTGAAGCGGACCTTGTCGCAGCCATAGTTGATGCCGCGCGTCACGCCGGTGACGTGCAGGATGCCGGCGCCGAGCATCGGGATCAGCGACAGGGTCAGGTAACCGTGGGCGATGGGGCCGCCGATTTCCTTCGTCGCGCGCTCGACATCGACATGGATCCACTGGTGGTCGCCGGTGGCTTCAGCGAACTGGTTGACCCGCTCCTGGCTGATCTCGACCCAGTCCGAAACGCCCACTTCCTGACCGACCAGGCTGGCGATATCCGCGAAGGCGACTTGTTTCATGGCGTTCTCCCAAACACGTCTTTTGCAAACAGTTGTTTGATTGATCCCATGCTCGGGCGCTGTGAGCAAGGCCAAGCCTGTGCTTGGGCCGAACCCAGGCCGGTGCGCCCCGCGCGATCATTCCTCTCTGGAAGAGCGTCGGGAGCGAACGACGCGCGTTTACAGGCGCAGACGGTTAGGGTTGAGTAGGCGCGGATCGAACGTCGTTCAGTCGAAGGGGCGCGGCGCTGGTCCTGATCACAAGGATTCCGATGCGCCGTCTTTTTCTTCTCCTGGGCCTCGCGGCGTCTCTGACAGCGGTCACGCCAGCGATGGCCGCCGATCCCATCATCGACATGCATGTTCATGCCCTGGCCGCCGATGATCAGGGGCCGCCGCCCCTGGCCATGTGCGTACCCATCAATCCGATGCCGACCTGGGACCAGCGCCAGCCCTGGACGGAAGGCCTGATGGCGGTCTTCAAGCAGCCCAAATGCGCTGATCCGATCTGGTCGCCGGCGACCGACGACGAAGTCCGCGACAAGACCCTGGCCATCCTGCGCAAGCGCAACATCATCGCGGTGGTCAGCGGGCCCTATAAGCGGGTGATGGCCTGGCAGGCCCTTGAGCCGGATCGGGTCTTGCCCAGCCTGATGCCCGCCAACAGCGAACTGTCCAAGCCCAAGGTGCTGCTCAGCGATTTTGGCGGAGCCAAAAAGGCCGGAAAGGTGGCGGTCATCGGCGAACTGGGTTTCCAATACGAGGGTGTCGCCCCCAATGATCCCAGCCTGGAGAATCTGTGGGCCGCCGCCGAGGCCCTGGATCTGCCGGTGGCCATCCATTTTGGTCCCGGACCGCCTGGCGTGGCCTATATGCCAGGCTCCGGATACCGCGCCCGGCTGAGCAGCCCGCTGCTGCTTGAGGACGTGCTGGTCAAGCATCCCAAGCTGCGGGTCAATGTCATGCATGCGGGCTTCCCGATGCTCGACGACACCCTGGCCCTGCTCTACGCCCACCCGCAGGTCTATGTGGACACCGGCGTGATCGTCTACAGCCAGCCGCGCCCGGCCTTCTATCGCTACCTGCAGGCCCTGGTGGACGCGGGGTTTGGCGAGCGGGTCATGTTCGGCTCTGACCAGATGGTCTGGCCCGAGACCATCGAGCGCTCCATTGCCGTGATCGAAGAGGCGCCGTTCCTGTCACCGCAGCAGAAGCGCGACATCCTCTATAATAACGCTGCCCGCTTCCTGCGGCTCGATGCAGCGACCATCGCCAAGCACAAGGGGATGTAGCCGGCCCACATATTTATTCGGTGCCCGGTGCAACCGGCCTGTCGAGGTGGCGTTAGGTCTACATGGCCAAGCTGGGGGAGGCTTCCCCCGGCTGGCCGGCCTGGAGACCGTCATGACCTCAGCTGCCGTGAGCATCGCCGCCCAACCCGATTTCGAGCGTGATCTGATCGCGCTCATTCCGCACATGCGCGCCTTCGCCCGCAGCCTTTGCGGCAACCCGGCCCAGGCCGATGACCTGGCCCAGGATGCTCTGGCCAAGGCCTGGAAGAGCCGCGCCAGCTATCAGCTTGGTACCAATCTGAAGGCCTGGACCTTCATGATCCTGCGCAACCAGTTCTATTCCGACAAGCGCCGCTCGTGGCGCTCGATGCCGCTGGACCAGGAAGTGGCCGAGCGAACCCTGGTGGCCCATACCAATGCCGACGACGCCCTGGAACTGGACGATGTGCGACAGGCCCTGGCCATGCTGCCTGATGCCCAGCGCGAGGCGCTGATCATGGTCGGCGCCGGCGGCTTTTCCTACGAAGAGACTGCCGAAGTGATGGGCGTGGCGGTCGGCACCGTCAAAAGTCGCGTCAGCCGCGCCCGGGCCGATCTGCAGGCCATTCTTGAAACTGGCAAATATGTCCGCGACGGCCAGCCGGCCGGCCAGGCCATGGGCGCGCTTCTGGCCGAGCTGCAGGCCTTCCGGGTCGCTGCCTAAGCGGGCGGAGGCGCAGTCCTGGCCGGCGTCTCCGGCAGCGGGATGAACTCGTCATGGTCAAGGTCGGGCAGCTTCATGCGCCCGGCCTTCCAGTCGGCCTTGGCCTGCTCCAGCCGCTCTTTTGACGACGAGACGAAATTCCACTCGATGAAGCGCGGTCCCACCGGCTCGCCGCCCAGCAACATGACCGTCGAAGGCTCCAGCGCCTTGAAGACGATCGTCTCGCCCGGCGCGAACACGGCCATCTGCAGCGCCGTCAGCTCGCGACCGTCGACCTCGACCCGGCCTGAGGCGACATAGGCGGCGCGCTCGGAATACTCGGCGGGCAGGCCGGCGGTGGTTCCGGCGGCCATCTCCCAGTGCACATAGAACAGCGGCGAGAAGACCGGCACATTGGTCTTGGCCCCGAACGCTTCGCCGGCGATCAGCCGTGCCTTCAGGCCGCCGCTCTCATAGGAGGGCAGGGCGGCGTCGCCTTCGTGATGGCTGAAGCTGGGATCGACCTCCTCGAATTCCTTGGGCAGGGCGATCCAGGCCTGCATGCCGTCCATGCGGCCGCCCTGACGGCGCAGGGTCTCGAAGCGCTCGGAATGGGTGATGCCCGATCCTGCCGTCATCCAGTTGACCTCGCCCGGCTTGATCACCGCCAGCGAGCCGACGCTGTCGCGGTGAGTGATCTCGCCCTGGAACAGATAGGTCAGGGTCGACAGGCCGATATGCGGATGGGGCCGCACATCGGCGCTCCTGGGAAAGCCCGGCGCGAATTCGGCGGGGCCCATGTGGTCGAGGAAGGTGAAGGGGCCGACCATGCGGTGCGCATGGAACGGCAGGATGCGCCCGACCTCGAAATTGCCGATGTCGTGACGGCGGGCTTCGATGACGAGGTCGATCATGGACGGCTCCGGCAGGGTTGGCCGGAGGATTTCATGAGTTGGCGCGGGCGTCTTGTCGAAATGCGCTGACTTGATCCTCCCCTTTTGGGGGAGGTGGCCCGGAGGGCCGGAGGGGGCAGCGCGGCGAAGGCCGAGATGGCCCCCTCAGTCGGCTTTGCCGACAGCTCCCCCAGAGGGGGAGCATCTATTCTGACCCTACCCCAGCGGGCTCACATACGGGCTGACCAGACCCAGCGGCACCGCCGTGGAGTTCTTGACGCCGCGAATGACGATCCGGCTTTCGATGTTGCTCACCAGGCCCAGCGACAGCAGCTTGTCGCGCAGGAACTCGTCGAAGGCGCGCATGTCGCGGGTGACGATGCGCATCTCGTAGTCGGCGGCGCCGGTCACGGTGGCGCACTGGACGACTTCGGCCCACTTGCCCACGGACTGCTCGAAGGTGTCGAGGTTTTCCTTGGTCGGCAGCGACAGCTTGACGGTGCAATAGACCTCAAAGCCCAGGCCCAGCTTCTCGCGGTCCAGGATGGTCACGCGACGCTGAATGACGCCCGCGTCTTCCAGTCTTTTGATCCGTCGCCAGCAGGGGCTGGACGACAGTCCGACCCGCTCTGCGATCTCGGCGACGGACAGTCCGGCGTCGTGTTGGATGAGATCGAGGATCTTGGCATCCACGGCGTCGAGTTGTTCGGACAAGAATTCCTCCCCCAGAGGTCATTTGGCGCGGCGATCTTGCCGAAAGCGGCCATGACTCGGGCACGCCTTGGGCAAACAATTTCCCCGTTTCTATAAGATATTGCTACGCGGGCGAGAAGACCCGGGAGGAATTTTTTTGCTATGCGGCACTCAGAAGTCACTCTCGACGACAAATATCTTCTCGAAGATGGCCGCGCATTCATCACCGGCGTGCAGGCGCTGATCCGGGTTTTGCTGGATCGCAAGCGACTCGACACCCGCGCAGGGCTCAATACGGCAGGCTTCCTGTCGGGCTATCGCGGCTCGCCCCTGGGCGGGCTCGACCAGCAGGCCGCCCGCCTGAACAAGCTGCTCACCGCCCATGACGTGGTCTTCAAGGAAGGCCTCAACGAGGATCTGGCCGCCACCGCCGTCTGGGGCAGCCAGCAGGCCAACCTGTTTTCCGGCGCGACCCATGATGGCGTGTTCGGCATGTGGTACGGCAAGGCACCGGGCGTTGACCGCACCGGCGATGTCTTCAAGCACGCCAATTTCGCCGGCAGCTTCCCGACCGGTGGCGTGCTGGCCGTGGCCGGCGACGACCATGCCTGCAAGTCCTCGACCCTGCCGTCGCAGTCGGAGTTTGCCTTCCAGGACTTCGAGATGCCGGTGCTGTCGCCCGCCGACGTGCAGGAGGTGCTCGACTACGGCCTGATGGGCATCGCCATGTCGCGGTTCACCGGCCTGTGGACCGGTATGATCGCCCTGGCCGACACCATGGACAGCGGCGTGACCATCGACGTGTCGCTGGATCGCCACAAGGTCATCATTCCCGACTTCCCGATGCCATCCGGCGGCCTGGGCATCCGGCTCAAGGACCAGCCGATGGAGAAGGAGCGCCGGCTCCGGCTGCACAAGCTCCCCGCCGCCCTGGCTTTTGCCCGCGCCAACACCATCGACCGTGTGGTGCTGGGTGCCTCGCACGTCCGGGTCGGCAAGGCGCGGCTGGGCATCGTCTGCCAGGGCCAGGCCTATAAGGACGTGCTGGAGGCCTTCACGGCCATGGGCATGACCCTGCAGGAAGCCGCCGACCTGGGCGTGTCGATCTACAAGGTCGGCATGCCCTGGCCGCTGGAGCCGCTGGGCATCCGCGCCTTCGCCGCCGGCCTTGAGACCCTGATGGTGATCGAGCACAAGCGCGGCCTGATCGAGCCCCAGGCACGCGCAGCGCTGTATGATCTTCCCGCGCAAGCTCGGCCCCGCATCATCGGCAAGACCGACGAGCACCATCACCCGCTGCTGTCGGAGCTGGGCTCGCTGTCGGTGGCTGAAATCGCCCTGGCCATCTATGACCGTCTGCCCGACGGGCCGCACATGGAGCGGGCCCGCGCCTATCTGAACCGCGTCTCGGCCGCCGGTGTCGCCGCCGTCAGCCTGGCCGCCGACCAGCAGCGCAAGCCGTTCTTCTGCTCGGGCTGCCCGCACAATACCTCGACCAAGCTGCCGGAAGGCTCGCGGGCCCTGGCGGGCATCGGCTGTCACTATATGGCCGGCTTCAATGATCCCTCGACCGATCTCAACACCCACATGGGCGGCGAGGGTCTGACCTGGGTGGGCGCGGCGCCGTTCACCACCGAGAAGCACGTCTTCCAGAACCTGGGCGACGGCACCTATAACCACTCCGGCTCGCTGGCCATTCGCGGCGCGATCGCGGCCGGGGCCAACATTACCTACAAGCTGCTGTTCAATGACGCTGTGGCCATGACCGGCGGCCAGCGCGCCGAAAGCGGCTTCACGCCCGCCCAGATCACCCGCCAGCTGGCGTCGGAGGGCGTCACCAGGACGGTCATCGTCGTCGATGAGCTGGAGCGCTATCAGGGCGTCACCGATCTGGCCCCCGGCGTCGAGGTGTTCCCCCGTTCCGAACTGATGACCGTGCAGAAGATGCTGCGCGAGACGGCCGGAACCACGGTGCTGCTCTATGACCAGACCTGCGCCACTGAAAAGCGTCGCCGCCGCAAGCGCGGCACCATGGCCAAGGCGTCCCGGCGCGTGTTCATCAACCCGCTGGTCTGCGAGGGCTGCGGCGACTGTTCGGTGAAGTCCAACTGCGTCTCGGTCGAGCCTCTGGACACCGAGTTTGGCCGCAAGCGCAAGATCAACCAGTCCAGCTGCAATCAGGACTATTCCTGCGTCGAGGGGTTCTGCCCGTCCTTCATCACGCTGGAAGGCACCGAGAACGCGCAGTCGAAGAAGACGCCCGCCGCCCTGACGGCGGACTCCACGCCCCTGCCGGAATTCGAGCCCCTGACCGGGGTGCGCAAGATCCTGTTCACCGGGGTCGGCGGCACCGGCGTCACTACGGTCGCCTCGATCCTGGCCATGGCCGCCCATATCGACGGGCGTTCGGGTAGCGTGGTCGACATGACCGGTCTGGCCCAGAAGGGCGGCTCGGTGTTCAGCCACGTCAAGATCGGCGAGACCGAAGACACCGTGGTCGGTGGCCGGGTGCCGGCCGCCAGCACCGACGTGCTGATCGCCTGCGACCTGCTGGTCGCCGCCAGTCCCGAGGGCCTGTCGCTCTACGCCAAGGACCGCACGGCCGCCTTCGGCAACAGCGACTTTGCCCCCACCGCCGACTTCGTCACAAGCCGCGACGTCAGGTTCGACAGCGGGGCCATGGCCCGCCGGGTCAAGGGCGCCACCAAGAGCTTCGACGCCTGTCCCGCCCAGCACCTGGCCGAGCAACAGTTCGGCGACGCGATCTTCGCCAACATGATCATGGTCGGCTTTGCCTGGCAGCGCGGGGTGATCCCCGTCTCCAGCCGCGCCCTCTACCGGGCCATCAAGCTGAACGGGGTCGAGGCCGACGCCAACCTGCAGGCCTTCGAGCTGGGCCGCCGCATCGCCCATGATCCCGCGGCCGCGGGCCCCAAGGTCGACGCCGTGGCCACGCCGGAAACGATGCCGCTGGAGGCGCTGATCGCCCAGCGGACCGCCGAGCTGACGGCCTATCAGAACGCCGCCTATGCGGCGCGCTATGGCGCCAAGGTGGCCAGGGTGCGCGCGGCCGAGATCGCGGTCAGTGGCGCGGCCGGCGAGCTGCCCCTGACCCGCGCGGCGGCGACCAATCTCTACAAGCTGATGGCCTATAAGGACGAGTACGAGGTTGCGCGTCTCTATACGGACGGGCGCTTCGCGGCCGAACTGGCCGGCACCTTCAAGGGGGGCAAGGCCAGGGTCTGGCTGGCCCCGCCGCTGATCGCCCGCAAGGGACCGGACGGCAAGCCCAGGAAGATCGCCTTCGGCGGCTGGATGCTCGAGGTCGCCTTCCCGCTGATGGCCAGGATGAAGGGCCTGCGCGGCGGCGCTCTGGACATCTTCGGCAAGACCGGCGAGCGCCGCATGGAGCGCGGCCTGATCGCGTCGTATGAGGCGGGCCTGGACCGCCTGGTCGCAGGCCTGACCGCTGAGGCCCTGCCGCTGGCGATCAAGATCGCCCAGGTTCCGCAGGCGATCCGGGGCTATGGCCATGTGAAGGAGGCTGCGGTGGTCACGGCCCGGGCGACTGAGGGCAAGCTCTGGGAGCAGTGGGCGGGCTAACGCCGGCGTTGCTGCCGCTCGGCGATCAGCCGGTCCAGAACCGGGGTTGTGCTGGGCCGGCGCAGGTCGACGCGCCCCTCGTCGATGGTCTGGCGAAAGTCGGCCAACTGCTTTTGGAAAATCACCTGCTCTTCCGGCGGCGCGTCGGCCAGGCAGGGCTCTGCATGCTTCAGGATGCGACCCATCTCCTGTTCCAGCAGGTCATAGAAGCACAGGGCCTTGCGCTCGGCGCGCCCGGCATGGCGCAGGGCGCGGCGGCGGCGAGGGGGCTTGGATTTGGGCATGGCGGGGGCTCCTGACGGGTCTTGGGGTGACAGGACGGAAGGCGCAGGCTCTCCGCCTCACGCGAACAGTCGCTGAGTTTCAGTGGGGAGGCGCGAAGCGGCCGGGGGGTCGTGTCCCGGGACGTGGTGTAGCTCGTTGGCGATAGCGTAGCCGCTCGCGACGCGCGCCTTCCCCATGGCGCCGTAGCGAGCGAGCGGCGTAGCGGTGGTCATCCACGATCTTCGGTAGGGTTGGGTTGCGAAGCTCAACCTGAACCAAGGACCGAAGATGACCGAAGACACAATCGCCCTTCGCGGGCTGATGGAGAAGAGCGGCGACAGCGATTTTCTACGCGAGATGATCGGGTTCGCCGCCCAACGCCTTATGGAGCTGGAGGTGGGCGGCCTGACTGGGGCTGCGCACGGCGAGAAGAGCCCCGAGCGGCTGGCGCAGCGCAACGGCTACCGCGATCGCGACTGGGAGACGCGGGCGGGCACGGTGGAACTGCGGATCCCAAAGCTTCGCAAGGGCTCCTACTTTCCGGGCTTCTTGGAGCCGCGGCGGCTGGCCGAGAAGGCACTGACCGCGGTGATCCAGGAGGCCTACATCCAGGGGATCTCGACCCGCTCGGTGGATGACCTGGTCAAGGCGATGGGCATGAGCGGCATCTCCAAGAGCCAGGTCTCGCGGCTCTGCGAGGAGATCGACGAGCGCGTCCAGGCCTTCCTGACCCGGCCGATCGAGGGCGACTGGCCCTACCTGTGGATCGACGCCACCTATGTGAAAGACCGCACCGCCGGGCGTATCGTGTCCAAGGCCGTCATCGTCGCCGTGGGCGTCAACGCCGATGGCCGGCGCGAGGTGCTGGGCCTGGCGGTGGGCCCTTCCGAGGCCGAGACGTTCTGGACGGACT
Source organism: Caulobacter sp. AVps18 (assembly GCF_058681425.1). Taxonomy (NCBI): domain Bacteria; kingdom Pseudomonadati; phylum Pseudomonadota; class Alphaproteobacteria; order Caulobacterales; family Caulobacteraceae; genus Caulobacter; species Caulobacter sp. AVps18. The sequence goes on along the minus strand of NZ_CM178737.1, from coordinate 257,147 downwards.
TCCTCAGAAGCCTGGCCCGGCGCGGCCTGCGGGGCGTCAAGCTGGTGACCTCCGACGCCCACGAGGGTATCAAGGCGTCGGTCTCCAAAATCATGAACTGCACTTGGCAGCGTTGCCGCGTCCACTTCATGCGCAATGTCATGGCTCACGCCGGCAAGAGCGGTCGCGCCATGGTCTCGGCCTTCATCGGCACGGCCTTCGCCCAGGACGACGCCCAGGCCGCCAAGACCCAATGGCGCGGCGTCGCCGACCAACTGCGGCCCAAACTCCCCAAGCTGGCCGGCTTCCTCGACCAGGCCGAGACCGATGTCCTGGCCTACATGACCTTCCCCGCCGCCCACCGCACCAAGTTGCACTCCACAAACTCCCTGGAGCGGCTCAATGGCGAGATCAAACGCCGGACAGAGGTCGTAGGCATCTTCCCCAACGAGGCCGCCATCATCCGGCTCGTCGGCGCCATTCTGCTCGAGCAGAACGACGAATGGGCCGTCCAACGATGCCGCTACATGACCCTGGAAAGTGTCGCTCCCTTGAGCGATGATCCCATCGTCAGCCTGCCCATCATGGCGGCCTGACCAATCCGGCTCAGCCGGAGAGCGCGGTGATCACGCCGACGCAGTTACACCACGCGATGGGACACGACCGGGACCTGAAGGTGGATAGTGGCTGCGCCCATGAGCGGAAGCGCCAGAAGCAACTCCTCAATGCCCAGCACCTTATCGCCATGCACCAAAACGCTGCCCGGTATCGGCCCGGCTCCGCCTGTGATCATCGCCGCCAAATTCCCGACGTCATCGACTGCAAGCCACACCAAGTCGATCTGCTCTGGATATTTCATGCGGTTAAGCTAACTCCGCCTTGGTCGGCTAACCACCCCGAACTGCCCCTCCCAACGTCCGCTCCCAGGCAGCCCGCGCCAGCCGACAAAACAGGGATGCCCACGCTCTCCCAGCCGCCGCGCAACCAGACCGCCCAGGCATGACGGAGTGTCCCTGTTCTCCGGCGCGCGGCATGATAAGCTTTCCCCATGACCGAGCCGCTCAACACCGCCCAGCCCGTGAGGGTCTATCTCAGCGCCGAAGACGCCGCCGACCTGCAGGCGCGGGTGGATCGCGGCGAGTTTGCGTCGCTGGACGAGGGCGTCGCCGCCGAGCTGGCCGAGCTCAACTATCGCCGCGCGGCCGAGATTGTCGGCAGCGCCGAGGAGCTGGAAGCCCTGCTCGACGACCTGGACTTTGACCTGATCGACCCGGCCGAGCCGGTGGCGGGCAATATCTCGCTGTCCGAGATGCTGACCAATCTCAAGGCCCAGGCCAAGGCCGCCGACGAGTGAGCCAAACCTTCGATTTCGACGCTGTGGTGGTCGGGGCCGGGGCCGTGGGTCTGGCCTGTGGCTATGCCCTGTCGCGGCGCGGCCTGGTCGTGGCGGTGCTGGAGCAGCAGGGGCATATCGGGGAGGGCGTGTCGTCACGCAATTCCGAGGTGATCCACGGCGGGCTCTACTATCCGACCGGCTCGCTGAAGGCGAAGCTGTGCGTTCAGGGGCGCCGGGCGCTGTACGGGTTCCTGGAGGCGCACAATGTCGCCTACAAGAAGTGCGGCAAGCTGGTGGTGGCCACCGACGAGGCCGAGGTCGCGCGGCTGGACGACATCCTGGCCCAGGCGCTGGAGAACGACGTCGAGGGCATGGAGCGGCTGACCGGCGAGCAGGCGCGGGCCCTGGAGCCGGGCCTCAACGCCCATGCCGCCCTGCTGTCGCCCGAAAGCGGCGTGTTCGACAGTCACGGCTACATGCTGGCCCTGCAGGGCGAGATCGAGGCAGCCGGCGGGGCGGTGGTGATCGCCACCCCGTTCGAGGGCGCAGAGGCTTTGCCCGGCGGCGGCTTTTCGGTGCGGGCCGGCGGGGCCGAGCCCACCACCCTGACCTGCCGGTTGCTGGTCACCGCGCCGGGGTTGTCGGCGCAGGAGGCTGCGGGGCGGATCGAGGGCTATCCGGCTGATCGCATCCCGGGGGGCCATTTCGGCAAGGGCGTCTATTTCCGCCTGACCGGCAAGGCGCCGTTTCAGCGCCTGATCTATCCGCCGCCGATCCATGGGGCGCTGGGCACCCACTATCGCAACGATCTGGGTGGGCAGGCGGTGTTTGGGCCAGACCTCGAGTTTGTGCCGGCACCCGACTATTCGGTCGATCCGGCCAAGGCCGCCGAGTTCGCCCGCTATATCCGCAAGTTCTGGCCTGATTTGCCGGAAGCCTCACTTTCTGCCGACTATGCCGGGGTGCGGCCCAAGCTGCATGGACCGGGCGAGCCGCAGCCCGATTTCCAGCTGCGCGGCGCGGACGACCATGGCCTGCCGGGCCTGATGGCCCTGTTCGGCATCGAGAGCCCGGGCCTGACCAGCTCGCTGGCCATCGGGCAAGAGGTCGCCGCGCGGCTGCTGGATCAGGCCTGAAGCACGGCCCGCGCCGTCTCGGGCAGTAGGCTGACCGCCTCGTCCAGCAGAGTTCGCCACTGCTCGCCGCGCCCACGCGCCTCGGCATAGGCCTCGCGCAGGGCGAAGGGGTCGTCCTGGGCCAGGGCGTGGATGAGTTGTGTCGCTTGAACCCGATCCTTGAGCCCCTTCTCGGGATTGACCTTGCGGTCGCGGCTGACGATCAGCTTGTGGACGGCGTAGCGCGCCGGTGCGGGGGCGTTCACCAGCACGCCGCCGCCATACAGCAAGGCGGTTTCGATAGGATCCCGCAGCAGGAAGTCCATGTAGGGCAGGGGCAGGGCGTCACTACCCAGCGTGGGCAGGTATGAGGGCGCATCACGCGGTGCGCCGCGATTGGTCGTCAGAACATCGACGCGATAGCGCTCGCCCAGCGAATAGCTGGTGGTCTTCTTGGCGTCGAACGCATAGCTGACCGGCGCAAAGCGCGGGTCCAGGCCCCGCAGGATGTCCAGCAAGGGCTTTTCCAGGGTGTCGTCCAGATTGGCCGCGATCCCGAAGTCCTGGGCGATATCCAGATCCAGCGTCGCCAGGCTGGAGATGGGCAGCCGCACGCCCAGATGCGCGGCATAGGTTTGAAAGGCGACGGTTCCAACCAGTAAGGCGCGAAGCCGGAAGGCCCCGGCTGCGGCCAGCGCCTGAACGATCTCGGCGCTGGTCCGGTCGGGCCGCGGCGCGCCGGACGCGATGATCGCCGCCACTAGCCGTCGACGGTCATCCACGTCGGCCTTGTGCTCGCCATGCCGGGCGATGCGCTCGCGCAGGGCGTCATTATCGGGTCCGACATAGACCTGCTTGCGACTGTTGAGCCCGCCGGTCGGCATCTGGACGTACCAGTAAAGCCGGCCCTTCACTGTCTTTGACACGAAGGTCGAGCCGGCGGGAAATTCGCCAAGCCGCTCCAGCCGTAGCCGCTCTATCAGCTCGGCATAGCTGGTGTGGGCCGAAAGGGGCAGGCGCTCGATCATGGCGCGAAGTTATACGCAAAACGAAAAATTGCGTATAACTTTTTGATCGCCCTTAAACGATCCCGCCCTCGCCCTTGCCCCAGTAGGCGTCGCGGATCAGCCGCTTGTAGAGCTTGCCGGTGGCGTGGCGGGGCAGCTCTTGCATGAAGTCGATGCGGCGCGGCGACTTGACGTGGCTGAGGCCCGCGCGGGCGAAGGCCATCAGCTCTTCGGCCAGGGCGGCCTGGTCGGCGGTCCAGTCCAGCGGCTGGATCACCGCCACCACCTGCTCGCCCATCTCCTCGTGCGGGGCACCTACCACGGCGGCGTCAGCTACCTTGGGGTGGGTGATCAGCAGGTTCTCGATCTCCTGAGGATAGATGTTCACCCCGCCGCTGATGATCATGAAGCTCTTGCGGTCGGTGAGGTAGAGATAGCCCTCCTCGTCGACCCAGCCCACATCGCCCAGGGTGGTCCAGCCGTGCTGGTTATAGCTCTCGGCGGTCTTTTCCGGGGCGTTGTGATAGTTCACGGCCGGGCCGTTGGCGAAATAGACGCCCCCTTCGGTGCGGGGCGGCACGGGATCACCGTTCTCGTCGCAGATCCGCAGTTCGCCCAGCACGGCCTGGCCGACGCTGCCCTTGTGGGCCAGCCAGTTGGTGGAGTTGATCCAGCAGAAGCCGTTCCCCTCGGTGCCGGCATAGTATTCGGAGATCACCGGGCCCCACCAGGCGATCATCTGTTCCTTGACCGGAACCGGGCAGGGGGCCGCAGCATGGACGGCGGACTGCATGGTCGAGACGTCGTACTTCGCGCGCGTCTCGTCGGGCAGTTTCAGCATGCGGACAAAGTGGGTCGGCACGAACTGGCCGCAGGTGACCTTGTACTTTTCGATCAGGGCCAGGGCGGTTTCGGGATCGAACTTCTCCATTACCACCACCGTGCCGCCCAGCTTGTGGACGCTCATGCACCAGCGCAGCGGGGCGGCGTGATAGAGCGGGGCGGGCGAGAGGTAGACGCTGTCGCCGGAGAAGCCGAACAGGCCCTGGGCCATCATCTGCAGGGCGTTGGGCTGTTCGATCGGGCCGCCGTTCAGGGCCGGCTTCACACCCTTGGGCCGGCCGGTCGTGCCTGACGAATAGAGCATGTCAGAGCCGGCACTCTCGTCGCTGATCGGCGTTTCCGGCATGGCCGCGCGGGCCGCCTCGAAATCGGCATAGGCCCCGTGTGCACCGCCGACGGTGTAGAGCGTCAGACCCTGAACCAGGGTGGCCACCTCGTCGATCACCGGCCCCATGGCGGCGGATGTAATGAAGAGCTTGGCCCCGCAGTCCTGCAGGATGTACTGGGTCTCGCCCGCCGTCAGCTTGGTCGAGATGCAGACATAATAGAGCCCGGCGCGCTGGGCGGCCCAGGCGATCTCGAAGAACCGGGCGTTGTTCTCCATCAGGATGGCGATCACGTCGCTGGTCTGCAGGCCCAGCGAGCGGAAGAGTTGCGCGCCCTGATTGGAGCGATCGTTGAGCTGGCCATAGGTCACGACCTCGCCCGATCCGGCCATGATGTAGGCGGGCTTCTGGCCTTGGGTCTGGGCGTGGAGATAGGGGTGCATGCCGGGGCCTCAGGTGACTTTTCGGGAAAATTGATCTAGATTGATCGTCTAGAAACGGAGGTTTCGATGGCGTTGAGCATCAAGACGCAGGAGGCCGACCGCTTGGCGCGCGACCTCTCCCGCCTGACCGGCGAGACCATGACCCAGGCCGTGACCGTGGCCCTGCGCGAGCGGCTGGAGCGCGAACGGGCGGCCAAGGCCGAGACGACCGAAGAGTTCGTCGCGCGGATCAGGGCGTTGACGGCCGAAATGCGTGGCGGCGTCCCCTTCCGGCCAGTCACCCCCGAGGAATGGTTGGACGCCGGCGGCGACGATTTGGACTTTGAGCTGGCGGCCAAGGAGCTGGCGGCCAAGGCTAAAGACTGATGGTGATCGACACCTCGGCGATCATCGCCATCATCGCGGATGAACCAGCGGCCGACGACTTGACGGTTCGTATCGCCAGGGCCGCAGTCCGGGAAATGTCCGTGGTCAGCTACGTCGAAGCTGCCACGGTTCTCTTGGCGAGAACGATTTCGCCGGACCGTCTCGACACCCTGCTCGTCCAGCTGGGCATATCGGTCGTTGATGTGGATATGGCCCAGGGTCGCGAAGCTGTTCGCGCCAGGATCGCCTATGGCAAGGGCACGGGGCATCCCGCCAAGCTGAACCTCGGCGACACCTTCACCTACGCCCTGGCCAAGCTGCGGGGCGCGCCCCTGCTGTTTGTCGGCGACGACTTTGGTCATACCGATCTGGTCTCCGCCCTGGCCTGACCTCATGCCGCGACGGTCGCCCGGGCGTCTTCCAGGATCATGGCCGCACCCTTTTCGCCGATCATGATGGTCGGGGCGTTGGTGTTGCCCGAGACCAGGCGCGGCATGACCGAGGCGTCGATGACGCGAAGGCCCTCCACGCCCCGGACCCGCAGGCGAGAATCGACCACGGCGGCCGGGCCCGAGCCCATCTGGCAGGTGCCGACCGGGTGATAGAGGGTCGAGCCCGCAGCGCGGGCGAAGGCCAGCAGGGCCTCGTCGGAGTCAAAGCCCGGGCCGGGGTTCATCTCGTGGTCGACATAGGGGGCCAGGGCCGGCTGCTCGCCGATCTTGCGGGCCCATTTCAGGCCGGCGATGGCGACTTCCTGGTCCAGCGGATCGGCCAGATAATTGGCGAAGATCGCCGGATAGGCGGATGGATTGGCCGACTTGATCCGCACATGACCACGGCTTTCCGGACGCAACTGGCAGGGGGCGATGGTCATGCCCGGCGCGCCTTCCAGCTCCATCTTCTGCTCGTTGAACAGCTTTTCCAGATCCATGGTCGCCGGCAGGATGTGGAACTGGATGTCCGGTCCTGCCAGATCCGGCCGCGACTTGCAGAACGCCGCCACGTGGGCCGCCGACAGGGTCAGCATGCCGGTGCGGGTGAACAGGTATTTCAGGGCTTCGGTCGCCAGGCGCAGGCCCTTGCTCTGCTCGTTGACCGAGACGACGCCGGGCTTGAGGCGATAGCGGACAGCGGTGATGTAGTGGTCCTGCAGGTTCTCGCCGACCCCGGGAAGATCGGCGACCACGGCAATGCCATGCTCGCGCAGCAGTTCGCCCGCGCCGACGCCTGACAGCTGCAGCAGTTGCGGAGAGTTGACCGCCCCGCCGGACAGGATGACCTCGGCCCTGGCCCGGGCGACGCGTTTGACGCCGTTCTGGACGAACTCGACGCCGACGGCGCGCTTGCCTTCGAACAGCACCCGGCTGGCCAGGGCATTGGTCTCGACCTGCAGGTTGGACCGGCCCATGGCCGGATGCAGATAGGCCACCGCCGCCGAGCAGCGCGCGCCGTTCTTCTGGGTGACCTGGTACCAGCAGGCCCCTTCCTGGTTCTCGCCGTTCAGGTCGGCCGAGCGGGGAATGCCGGCCTGGTCGCAGGCGTCGATCAGGGCTTCGGAGATCGGGTGGGCGTCGCGCATGTCGGCGACGTTCAGCGGGCCGCCGACGGCGTGGAGCTCGCTGGCACCGCGCTCCTGGTTTTCCGACTTGCGGAACCAGGGCAGGACGTCGTCCCAGGCCCAGCCTTCGCAGCCCAGCTGACGCCAGCCGTCATAGTCGGCCTGCTGGCCGCGCACATAGAGCATGGCATTGATCGAGGACGAGCCGCCCAGCACCTTGCCGCGCGGCCAGACATGCTGGCGACCGTCGGAACCGGGATCGGGCTCGGTCGTATAGAGCCAGTTGACCTTGGGATCCTTCAGGGTCTGGGCGTAGCCGACCGGGATGTGGATCATCATGTTCGAGGCGAACTGGGACAGGTTTTTGGTCGGGCGATCATCGCCGCCGGCTTCCAGCAGCAGCACCTTGTAGCGGCCGTTCTCTGACAGCCGCGCAGCCAGCACGCATCCGGCCGAGCCGGCACCCACGACGATGTAGTCTGCCTCGATGTTCCCAGCCATCGCTTCCTCCCGGGAACGCTTCTGGTGCGCCCCATTTCTTAGTGTTGCGAGCCCGCCGTTCAGAGGGGCTCGGGGCCGTCCGCGTGTATCCGCGTGATCGGCGTTCACCCACCATGCGCGGGTCTGACGCGAACGCAAAGCCTCACCTTGCGTCAGTTGCCGTCGCGGCGCCGTTGGCGCGCCGCTATTCCGGGTTATCGTCGTCGTCAACGAACAATGTTTCCGGGAGAAGAGTGCGTGGATCTGATCAGCCAGACGGTCGTGGACGGCAAGGCCGGTCCGGGGGCCGGAACGACTTATCCGACCCTGCCAGGTGTCGACCTGGCCGATATCTTCGGCTTCACCAAGGGTCAGCCCTTTGCCGACTATGCCCGGATGCGGGTCGAGGCGCCGGTGATGTGGCATGCCGAGCCCTATGGCGGCCCAGGCTTCTGGGCCGTGACCCGGCATGAAGACGTCATGACTGTCAACGGCGACCCGACCACATACTCGTCGCAGCGCGGCGGCATCCTGATGTCGGTGGGCCCGCCCGAGAAGCGCCACGCCCTGCTATTCCGGGCGTCGATGGACGCGATGATCAATCTCGACGCGCCGCATCACCTGCAGCTGCGTCGCGAGCACATGCCCTATTTCACCCCGTCCTATCTGCGCGGCATCACCGAGGCCGTGAAGGGCGAGGTCACCCGCCTGCTGGACGCCATGGAGCCGCTGCTGGAAGGCGGAGCGACCATCGACATGGTCGAGCACTTCTCCAGCGTGCTGCCGCTGTTCACCCTGTGCGAGATCCTGGGCGTGCCGCCTGAGGATCGCCCCAAGTTCCTGAAGTGGATGCACTATCTGGAACGGGCCCAGGACCTGGCCGTGCAGCAGGCCGCCGCGCCGATCACCCCGACCCTGGAGCTCATGCAGTTCGTCATGGACTTCAACAATAACGTCGAGGAGATGTTCGACTACGGCCGGATGATGCTGCTCAAGCGTCGCGAGGATCCGAAAGAGGATCTCCTGACCGCCATCGCTCGCGCCCAGGTCGACGGCGCGCTGCTGGCCAATGAGTATCTGGACGGCTCGTGGCTGCTGATTGTCTTCGCCGGCAATGACACCACCCGCAACACCCTGTCGGGCGCGATGAAGCTGCTGACCGAGTTCCCCGACCAGAAGCAGCTGCTGATCGACAATCCGGGCCTGATGGGCGGGGCGGTCGACGAGTTCATCCGCATGGTCAGCCCGGTGATCTACATGCGCCGCACGGCCACGGCCGATGTCGAGCTGAACGGTCAGATGATCCGTGAGGGCGAGAAGGTGATCATGTACTACGGCGCGGCCAACCGCGATCCGGAGGTCTTCCCCGAGCCCGACCAACTGGACGTGCGTCGGCCCAATGCCGGCAAGCACATCGCCTTCGGCTATGGCCCCCACACCTGTATCGGCAAGCGCGTGGCCCAGATCCAGCTGGAAGAAGCCTATCGCCAGATCCTGGCCCGCTTCCCCGACCTGGTCGCCACCGGCGAGATGGAGATCGCGCCCAACAACTTCGTGCACGCAATCAGCAAGCTGATGGTCAAGCGGGGGTAGGGGATAGAGCCTCCCCCTCTGGGGGAGGTGGCCCGAAGGGCCGGAGGGGGCGAGCTCGGCTTAGGCCGCATTAGCCCCCTCAGTCGCTCCGCGACAGCTCCCCCAGAGGGGGAGCATCTCCGTTGCTTGCCCCTAATTCATACGCGTGTTTGACTGCCTGAAAATCAGGAGGAGCCATCCCATGTCGCAACCGACCTTCGAGACCCTGCTCTATGACGTCGAGGACGGGATCGCGACGATCACCCTGAACCGGCCCGAGCGCATGAACGCCTTCACCGCCCGGATGATGAAGGACCTGATCGAGGTCTTCGACGTCACCGACGCCGACGATGCGGTCAAGGTGGTGATCGTCACCGGGGCGGGCCGGGCGTTCTGCGCCGGGGCCGACCTGGGCGCCGGCGGCGCGACCTTCGACCGCACCTCGCCCCAGGCGCTGGAACGCGAAGAGGGCAAGGTCGGTGACATCTATCGCGACGGCGGCGGTCGCTGCACCCTGCGCATGTATGAGAGCCTCAAGCCGATCATCGCTGCCGTGAACGGCGCGGCCGTGGGCGTGGGCGTGACCATGCAACTGCCGATGGACATCCGTCTGGCCTCGACCGACGCCAAGTTCGGCTTCGTATTCGCCCGGCGTGGCATCACGCCCGAGGCGGCTTCGTCCTGGTTCCTGCCGCGTCTGGTCGGCATGCAGACGGCGCTGGAGTGGTGCTACACCGGCCGCGTGTTCCTGGCCCAGGAAGCCCTGGAGCGCGGCCTGGTGCGGTCGCTGCACGCGCCCGAAGATCTGATGCCCGCCGCCCGGGCCCTGGCGCGCGAGATCGCCGACAACACCGCGCCCGTCTCGATCGCCCTGACCCGGCAGCTGCTGTGGCGCATGGCCGGCGCCGAGCATCCGATGGAAGCCCACAAGGCCGACAGCCGCGCCATCCAGTCGCGCGGCTCGGCGGGCGACGCCAAGGAAGGGGTCAGCTCGTTCCTGGAGAAGCGCGCGCCGACCTATCCCGACAAGGTCTCGGCCGATCTGCCTGACATCTGGCCCGAATGGGGCGAGCATCCGTTCCGATAGGGCGAAGGCGTCACCATATCCTGATTGTCGGCCCGGCTTGATCACCGGACGTTAAGGACGTTCTGGTCAGTTCGGGGCGACCGTCAGGATAAGCATGAGCGACCTCGCGCCGAACGACCCGTTCTCGACCCCGACGCCGCCCCGGCCGCCGGCGCGGTCCCGCGCGGCCCTGCTCAAGCGGCTGGCCGACGTGGTGTGCCTGCCCGCCAGCCGGGTCAACGCCTTCGAGCGGGCCATGACCGCCGACCTGCTGGTGGACATGCTGCGCGACGCCGTCGTCGAGGAGCGCGAGAAAGTCGCACGTCGCCTCGCCAACCTGACCGAAATCCCCGGCGGCCTGGTGCGTCTGATCCTGCGCGACGAGGTGACGGTGTCCAGGGCGCTGCTCGAAAACTCGCCAACCCTGGGCGACGCCGACCTGATCGACTGCGCCCGCCAGGCCACCCAGGAGCACCGCAAGCTGATCGCCCTGCGCCGCGGCGTGGGCGAGATGGTGGCCGACGCCCTGGTCGAGGCCGGCGAGAGCCCGGTGATCGAGATCCTGCTGCGCAACGAACTGACGCGGTTTGGCCACCAGACACTGGAGACCGTGGTGGCGATGACGCGCGACAACCCGCGCATGATCCCGCTGCTGCTCCGCCGTGTCGAGCTGCGACCCAGCCATGCCTATGTGCTGTTCTGGTGGGCCGATGCCGAGGCGCGCAAGCTGATCCTGCAGCGCTTCGCCGTCTCGCGCGAGATCCTGCAGGACGCCGTAGGCGACCTGTTCGCGATCGCCTCGGAAGAGGGCTGGCAAGACCCGCTGTCGCGCAAGGCTCTACAGTTCATCGAGCGCCGCCAGCGCAACCGCGCCGCCATTGCCAAGAGCCCCTATGAAAGCCTCGACGAGGCCATAGCGGCGGCCGACACCGGCATCACCCGTGAGATCGCCGAGGAGATCTCGTATCTTTCGGGCCTCAAGCCGATGACCGGTGCCAAGATCTTCACCGACCCCGGCGGCGAGCCCCTGGCCATACTTTGCAAGGCGACGGGTCTGCCGCGTGGCGCGATCCGTTCGCTGTGGCGCGGCCTGCGCCGGCCGGAAACCGACGCCACAGGTGCGATGGCACCCGCCCTGGAACGGGTGATGGCCACGTTTGACATGATCGCGGTCGACCGCGCCCAGACCGTGTTGCGCTACTGGAACTGGTCTCTGTCCTCGGCCCTGACTCCGGCGCTGCTCAAGGCCATTCGCGAAGGTGATCAGGCCGCCATCGACGAATATTCGGTGCCACAGCGCGCCGCCATGCTGGCTCTGTCGCGCGACTTCAAGCGATAGGGTCCAATATCGCTGAACGCATTCAGCGAATTTCACCCTGCACCACCTGAATGAACGCTCCGCTGGCGCGCGCCTGCGTTGAGCTACGGTGCCATCTGCACTTCCCGACATTGCCGGGCGTGCTCAATATCTGTATCCAGCCGAACACTGGTCTTGGAATCAGGCTAAAAATTTCAACAAATCAAGAACACGACGGGCAGGCGAACATGGATGACCAATCCGACCTCATCGAGATGACGGCGGGGATCGTATCCGCCTATGTCGGCAATAACACCGTGGCGATCACGGACCTGCCGGCGCTGATTCAGCAAGTACAACGCGCCCTGGCCTCCGTCGGTGGGGCGGCCGAGCCCGAGCCGGCGGCGCCCAAGGAGCCGGCCGTTTCGGTCAAGCGCTCGATCGCGCCGGACTATCTGATCTGCCTGGAGGACGGTCGCCGCTTCAAGTCGCTCAAGCGCCACCTTCGTACCAAGTACGACATGAGCCCTGAAGATTACCGGGCCAAGTGGGGTCTGCCCAAGGACTACCCGATGGTTGCTCCCAACTATGCCAAGGCCCGTTCCGAGCTGGCCAAGCAGATGGGTCTGGGCCAGGGCGGCCGAAAGCCCCCGCGCAAGGGAAAATAGCCGAGTCTGATCAAACCTTTGTCGCTTTTGTAGCGGCTAGTGGCGTGACGCCCGTCATCCGAGTCGGATGGCGGGCGTTTCGCTGGATGGTTGACTCTGCACCGAAATCTTGCCGGGAGGCGCGGTTTTCGCTTGCCGCCGATTCGTTCCTTAAGCGATAGTGAATCGTCGTGATTCCAACGGCTTGTTAAGGAATCTGAAGATGAACGCGCAGATGAGCGCCTCGGCCACGGCCGCCCGCGCTCACCAGGAGATGTTCGCCTATTGGGCGTCCCTCCGCCGGGGAGCCTCGCTCCCGGCGCGCGCAGACCTGAACCCTGTGGGCATCAAGCGCATGCTGCCCACGGTCAGCCTCATCGATGTGGTGAACCAGCCCCGCGACTACCGCCTGCGACTGGCCGGAACGGGCCTGTACGGCGTCTATGGCCGCGAGATCACCGGCAAGAGCCTCAGCGACGTCTACAACACCGCTGCTTCTGACTACTGGCGTAAGGAACTGGACAAGGTGGTCGATGGCCGCCGTCCGGGCGTCGGTGTTCACAGCATGGCCTGGCGCGGCGCGCCGCACATGTCGATCCTGTGGCTGCGTCTGCCCCTGGCCAGCAACGGCAAGGATGTCGACATGATCCTGGGCTATGACGCCGTGATGGGCTCGGCCTCTGAGCACGGCTTCAGCGGGATCCGGGCGGCTTAGGGACGTTTGACGGAAGCGCGATTTCAGCGCTCTCTCCCTGAAGTGGCAGGGCTTCGGCTCACTGCCTATGACATGCGCAACGAGGCTTAGACGTGACACCGCCCTGGTCCGCTATCCTGTGGTGGGAACTCCGTCGCGTCCCATTTAACATCGCCCTGGCGATTGCAGGTTTCGCGACACTTGCCGTGGTCTACACGATTGGCGGCCGTTTCACGCCGCCTGGTGGTGACGTGATCGAGCCCACCCTGCTGCTGCTGCTGGTCGGTGGCTATGCCGTCGCGGCCAACATCGCCTACACAATTGGCTGGATCAGCGAGTGGCTTTGGTCCGCCGGCAAGGTGGAAGTCACCGCCCCTATGAGGCCTGCAGCCTTCAAGTTGGGTCTGACGTTCTCCTTCCTGCTCACCCTGGCCCCGGCGGGCCTGATCCTTTTGCTGTGGGCGATCTTCGGCTTCCAGTAAGCGCCTTGCTTCGCCAGCAAGGCCCCGACCTCTCAAGCCCAAGCAGGCGCCCAGCCGATTGCGGCGCCATCGGCGCCATCGGCGTCTTCAGCCTTCGTCGACGGCGGTCTCGATCGGCGGGGGAGTCGTTTTCGGCGGCTAGCGCGCTGGCCGAGGTGAAGACCGGTGGCAGCACTGCGGCCTGCCCGGATCATCGCGGCGCGCATGGTCGCTTTCAGTCGATCCAGGCGCGCGGTCGCCGCGACGATTGCCACGGCGGCGAAGGCGTCCAGCAGCGTGGCGATGTCGAAGGCAGTCAGCCAGAGCAGACCTTCGGGCACGATCATGCCCAGAACGCGCAAGCCCTCGCTCTCGGCGAAGTTCACCATCAGAACGGTTACCGCAGCCAGGACCAATGCCAGCAGAACGCTGGTCGGCGTCAGTTTCGACAGGATGCGGGCTGGCACCTCGACCATCCACCGCCATAGGGCCCTTCCAAGCGCCGTGTCCGGCGCGCCGACAATCAGTAGAAAGGCGGCTAATAGGATCAAGGCCAGCATGACAAGCTCCAGCCGGTGCGTCCGGCGGAGCTGACTTGGGAAGGCCCGACGCGAACTTCAACGCCACGTTGCGCAGGAGGCATCACCCCTCCAGAAACGCCTCGACCTCGCGGCGGTTCGGCATCGACGGGGCGGCGCCGGACTTCTGCACCGAGAGGGCGGCTGCGGCATTGGCCAGTTCGACGGCCTCGCGCAGGTCCATGGCGGCGGCGAGGCCGGCGGCCAGGGCACCGCAGAAGCAGTCGCCGGCGCCCGTGGTGTCCAGCGCCTTGACCTTCTTGCCCTCGACCAGGAAGGCCTCGTCACGGCGCACGGTGGCGACACCCGCCGAGCCCAGGGTGACGATGACGGTCTGGTCCGGCCGGCTCATCAGCTTGCGGGCGGCCCGCGACACCTCTTCCAGCTTCACCGGCTCGGCGGTCAGCTTGGCAAAGGTGGCCAGCTCGGTCTGGTTGACGATCAGGATGTCGGTGTGCGGAAACAGGGTCGCGCCGTGGGGCAGGGCGGGGGCGGCGTTCAGGATGCGCAGCGAGCCCTTGGCGGCCCCGGCCCTGAACAGCGCCTCGATCGCGGCGACCGGCGATTCCAGCTGGCTGAGCAGAACGCGCTGGCCCTCGATGGGCGTGGCGGCGACATGCGCGGGGGTCAGGGCCGAGTTGGCTCCGCCGGTGACCACGATCATGTTCTCGCCGCTGGAGCCGACCCAGACATGGGCCTGGCCCGTGGGAATGCCGGTCAGTTCGGCGACGTCAGCCACCTGCACGCCATAGCCGGCCAGCTTGGCCTTGATGCCGGGACCGGCGTCGTCCTTGCCGACCGCGCCCATCAGGCGGGTGGGCGCGCCCATCCGCGCGGCGGCGACGGCCTGGTTGGCACCCTTGCCACCGGGAAACAGCTCCAGCGACAGGCCGGCCACCGTCTCACCGGGACGGGGCAGGTCATCGACACGCGCCACGGCGTCCAGATTGATCGAACCCAGCACGAAGACGGTCATAGCTCTAACCCAATTCCAGAATTTACGCGGGTTGCGGGCGGAAAACCGCTTCGCAGTCTTCCTCGGCCCGCTTCACCCCCCAGCGCCGCGCTGGAAACTTTCAACCAGGCTTCCTGCGACGAGTCGCCAGCCGTCCACCAGCACGAAGAAGATCAGCTTGAACGGCAGGCTGATCGTGGCGGGGGGCAGCATCATCATGCCCATGCTCATCAGCACGCTGGCCACCACAAGATCGATCACCAGGAACGGGATGAACAGCAGGAAGCCGATCTCGAAGGCGCGCTTGAGCTCCGAGATCATGAAGGCCGGCGTCACCACCTGCAGCGGGGTGTCGGCGGCGGTCTTGGGGGGGGGGATCTTGGACAGTCGCACGAACAGGGCCAGATCCTCGCGGCCGACCTGCTTGAGCATGAACTCCTTCACCGGCCCGCCGGCCGCTTCGAACGCCTCGGGCAGCTCCATCTGCTGGTCCAGCAGCGGCTTGACGCCCAGGTCGTAGGATTTCTCGAAGGTCGGCCCCATGACGATGGCGGTCAGAAACAGGGCCAGGCTGATGATCACCGGATTGGGCGGGCTTTGCTGCACGCCGATGGCGGTGCGCAGCAGGCCCAGCACCACAACGATCCGCACGAACGAGGTGGTCATGATGACGATCGACGGCGCCAGTGACAGGACCGTCAGCAGGCCGACCATCTGGACGACGCGCTCGGACAGCCCAGCCCCGGTGCCCAGATTCACATTGATCGCCGACGAGGCGAAGGCGGCGGCGGGCAGCACCGCCGTGCCAAAGGCCACCAGCACGGAGATCAGCGCTGCCCGGCGCACGTCGGCTGCGTTGGCGCCGATAATCGATTTGAACAGGCTGCGCATCAGACCACGGGCTCCGGGGCGTGAACGACATTGGGGGCGGGGCCAAGAACGGGGGCAGGCACGACGACGGCCTTGGGGCCCCAGTCCAGCAGCTTGCCCTCGCCCAGCAGCATCAGACGCTCCTCGCCGTCCAGGCTGAAGATCACCAGCCGGCGGGTGGGGTCGAGCGCCAGGCTCTCCACCACTCTCAGCCGGCGGATCTGCCGGGCCGTGACCAGGCGCGACAGGGTGTCCGGGCCAAACCGGCGCAGGGCCACGGCGGCCAGGCCGATCAGGCCCAGGGTAACGGCCAGGGCGGCGGTGGCGCGGATGAGTTCAAGGATGTCCATGGCGCCCGGAAATGCTGTGGCGAGACAAGATGGCGCAGGCCAAAGAGCTTGCAGGGACTGGTGTGCCCTATGCTCCTTAATGCCCGATTAACCCTGTTTCTTCACCATGATCGCCATGGGTCCCGACGACATTCCCCTTTTCGGCATGCTCAAGAGCCGCCTGGGCTATCTGGCCCAGCGTCAGAAGGTCGTGGCCCAGAACGTGGCCAATACCGACACGCCCGGCTATACGCCGCGCGATCTCAAGGCCTACAGCTTTCAGGCGTCGCTGATGAACCAGGGCTCAGGCCAGGTCTATCGCGGCGGCCGCGTCGCCCCGACTGGCGGCGTGCAGATGATGGCCACCGCACCCTCGCACCAGTCTCCCAGCCGCGCCGCCTCGGCCTGGCGGGCGACCGCGACCGCAGACTCCGAGACCACCCTCGACGGCAATGCCGTGACGCTCGAGGACCAGATGCTCAAGATGGCCGACGCGCGCATGAACTATGACGCCGCCGTCGGCTTTTACCAGAAGTCCATGACCATGCTGCGGATGGCCGCACGCAAGGTTAACGGCTGAGGAGGGATCAGATGCCCGAGATCAAGTCCCAGTCGCTGGCGACCATGGCCGTGGCCACCTCGGCCCTGCGCGCCCAGCAAGGCCGCATGCGGGTCATCGCCGAGAACATCGCCAACGCCAACTCCACGGCGCGCACCGCCGGCGGCGATCCCTATCGTCGTCAGGTACCGGTGTTCCAGCCTTTCAAGGTGGACGGCGGCGAGGGGGTCAAGATGGTGCGCGTCGATCCCGACAAGAGCGACTTCAAGACCGAGCTCGACCCGGGCAACCCGGCCGCCGACGCCAAGGGCTATGTCAAGCTGCCCAACGTCAATTCGCTGGCCGAGGCGCTCGACATGAAAGAGGCGCAGCGCGCTTACGAGGCCAACCTCAACGTCATCGAGACCGCGCGCGCCATGCAGTCGCGCACCCTCGACATGCTGCGCAAATAGGGCCTGACCGATGATCACCGCACTCGCCGCCGCCAAGGCCTATGCCTCGCAGGGCGCCATGTCCGTCGGTTCGATCGGTGGCGGCGGCGCTGCCGCCAAGGGCGTCGACTTCGGCGAAATGCTGAAATCGGCCATGGACAATGTCAGCCACACCGCCAAGGCGGCCGAGCACCAGATGGCCGCCCAGGTGGCCGGCAAGGCCGAGCTGATCGACGTGGTCACCGCCATCTCGTCGGCCGAGGCCAGCCTCGAGACCGTGATGGCCGTGCGCGACCAGGTGATCTCGGCCTATCAGGAAATCATGCGGATGCCGATCTAGGGGACTGCTGCCGAACCCTCTTACGCCCTCGCCGGTCGCGCGCCGGGAAGGGCTCGCAGCCCAGCCGACGACAGGATTCAGGAGCAGTACGTGATTGTTATTCTTGGGTCGGTCGATGTCGGGCCCGACAAGCTCGAGTCAGCCTTGCAGTTGGCGCTGGAGCATTGTGGTCGGTCACGCGCAGAGCCCGGTTGCGTGTCGCATGACTGCTTTCAGGCCGTCGGTCGTCCCAACATCCTGCAATTTGTCGAGGTCTGGTCGGACATGGCGGCCCTGCAGGTTCACTTTGCCCTGGCCGAGTCCAAGCAGTTTGCGGCCCAGATCAGTGCGCTGGCCGTCTCGCGGCCGACCATGCGGATTATGCAGGCCCAAGAGCTGGGCTGAGCCCCGCCAGGGCCGCAGGTTTCAGGGCTGCAATGGCATCAAGGCGGCGGAGGCGGAATAGAGCCCGGCAAAGAGCTGCCGATCCACGACCAGAAAGCCGTGGCTGACCGCCCAGAGAGTCGTCCACAGCATGGCGTTGCCGACGGTCATGGCGAAGACTGTCAGGCCCAGCCGCCAGTGGCGCACGCCGTGCTTTTCACGAGGGTCAAAGGGGGCGGCTCGCCGGATCATGCTGCTCAAGGTCTCCGTTAACCCTGTGCAGGATCGAGATCGAGTCGGCCTTGAACCACTGCGACATTCGCCGCGCGGTGCCTTGTCGCACCCCTGCGACGCCATCGCGCTCAGCACACCCCCGGTAAATCCCCCGCCGTGCCGATCACCGCGCCAGAGCGCACCAGATGGTTGGCGGCCTCCATGTCCGGGTGGAAGTGGCGATCGTCGGTCAGGTGGGGGACCTGTTTGCGCAGCAGGGCGCGGACGGCTTCGAGGGCCGGGCTGGATTTCAGCGGGGCGTGGAAGTCGCAGCCCTGGGCCGCCGCCAGCAGTTCGATGCCGAGGATGGCGGTGGCCGACTCGACCATGACCAGCAGCCGCCGCGCGCCGTGCGCGGCCATCGAGACGTGGTCTTCCTGGTTGGCCGAGGTCGGGATCGAATCGACGCTGGCGGGATAGGCCTTCTGCTTGTTCTCCGAGACCAGGGCCGCGGCCGTGACCTGCGGGATCATGAAGCCCGAGTTGAGGCCCGGCTTGGGGGTCAGGAAGGCGGGCAGGCCCGACAGGGCCGGATCGACCAGCATGGCGATGCGGCGCTCGGCGATCGAGCCGATCTCGCAGACGGCCAGGGCGATGATGTCGGCGGCGAAGGCCACAGGCTCGGCGTGGAAATTGCCGCCCGACAGGGCCTCGTCGGGCCGCTCCCCCTCCCCAGGGAAGATCAGCGGGTTGTCAGAAACGCCATTG
The DNA here is from genome assembly GCF_058681425.1 of Caulobacter sp. AVps18. Lineage (NCBI taxonomy): Bacteria > Pseudomonadati > Pseudomonadota > Alphaproteobacteria > Caulobacterales > Caulobacteraceae > Caulobacter > Caulobacter sp. AVps18. Next base: position 238,551 of record NZ_CM178737.1, on the reverse strand, counting down.
GCCTCATTGGCCAGGGTGAAGGCGGCCTGGCGCAGGATGTCCAGGGCCGCGCCCATCACCTGGGGCTGGCAGCGCAGGCAGTAGGGGTCCTGGACCCGCTCGTCCTCCTTCAGGTGCGAGGCGCGGATGGCCGAGCCGGCCATCAGCTCGCGCAGGGCTGCAGCGGTCTCGATCTGGCCGACATGGCGGCGCAGGCGGTGGATGCGCGGATCGAAGGGCGTGTCCGAGCCCTTGGCGGCCTCGGTCGACAGGGCCCCGGTGACCAGGGCCGACTGGAACAGCAACTCGGCCTCGAACAGGGCGGCCATGGCATTGGCGGTCGAGAACTGGGTGCCGTTCAGTAGGGCCAGACCCTCCTTGGGGCCCAGGGTCAGGGGCGACAGGCCGGCATCGGCCAGGGCCTGGGCGGCGGGCAGGCGGACGCCGTCCACAAAGATCTCGCCGACCCCGATCATGGTCGCGGCCATGTGGGCCAGAGGGGCCAGGTCGCCCGAGGCCCCGACCGAACCCTGGCAGGGCACGACGGGCGTCAGGCCTTTTTCCAACATGGCCTGCAGCAGCTTGACCGTCTCGACCCGCACGCCCGAGGCCCCCTGGGCCAGGCTGGCCAGCTTCAGGGCCAGCATCAGGCGGATCACCGCCACGGGCGAGGGCTCGCCCGTCCCGGCGGCATGCGACAGCACGATATTGCGCTGCAGGGTCTCCAGATCGTCGTCGCCGATCCGCACGCTGGCCAGTTTTCCAAAGCCGGTATTGATGCCGTAGACCGGCTCGCCGCGCGCCAGGATGCGCTGCACGGCCTCGGCGCTCTGTTCGATCACCGGCCAGGCGGCGTCGGGCAGCCGCGCGGGCTCGCCGCGATAGACCTTCTTCCATTCGACGAGGAACACCTCGCCCGGATGCAGCACGACCATGGTCAGAGGGCCTTCTGGAGGGCACCGGACCGCTTGTGGCCGGCTTTAATATGTATAGACATATTGCAAGGCGACGGCGCGAGTCCAGCGTGCGACGCAAAGGTTTCGGAGAGTTCCGGCGTGACCAGGCCCGTGTCGCTGCACCAGCGCATCCGCGATGACATCGAGGGCCAGATCCGCTCGGGTGCCTGGCCGGCCGATCACCGCGTGCCGTTCGAGACCGAACTGATGGCCCAGTATGGCTGCGCGCGGATGACGGTCAGCAAGGCCATGGCGGCTCTGGTCGAGGCTGGACTGATCGTGCGGCGCAAACGGGCCGGCTCGTTCGTGGCCCGGCCCAAGGTGCATGCGCCGGTGCTCAACATTCCCGACATCCCCTCGGCGATCCGGGCGCGGGGCGAGGCCTATGGCTTTCGCCTGCTGCTCAGCCGGGTGCGCAGCCCCGATCCCGCCCTGCCTGACGAGGTGGCCCTTGCCGCCGGTGGCGCGCTGCTGGAGATCGAGGGCGTGCATGATGCGGCCGGGCGGCCTTTCGCCCTGGAGCGCCGCCTGATCGCCCTGGTTGCCGCGCCGCAAGCGGCCCGCGCCGACCTCGCGACCACGCCGCCCGGTGTCTGGTTGCTGGAAAAAATCGCCTGGACCCAGGCCGAGAGCCGGATCAGCGCCGTCAATGCGGACGAGGACATCGCGACCCTGCTCGATCTGCACGAGGCCGCAGCCTGCCTGGTCGTGGACCGCCGCACCTGGCGCGGCGGCGAGCCCGTCACCCGCGTGCGCCAGATCTTCCCCGGCGAGGCCTATGACCTGGTGGCGCGGTTTGGGCCATCAAGCTGACCTGTCCACAGCCAGTAATCTGGGGCCGTTCCTGGCAAGATCTTAATAGAAACGATTGCATCCTGTGAGTTGTCTTCATTACTGTTCGGTAATGATGTCAGATATGTAATCCACCTTTCAGTCTTGTAACTTGAGGTAAAGGCGCTCGACCGGCAGTTCTCCCTTCAGTAAAACTGAGGGGACCCTGATGACCAGAACCATCCTGCTGGCCACCACCGCACTGATCCTGAGCGCCGGCGCCGCCTTTGCCGCCGAGACGCCGCAGGTGGCCCAGGCTCCGGTTCCCACGGGTCCGACCAGCAGCGCGCCCCTCGACGACGCCAGCCAGCGCGGCGTTCTGGTCTTCAAGCCCGAATTCTTCGCCGCCCAGCAACCCAACACAGCCCTGGACATGGTCAACCGGGTGCCCGGCTTCTCGCCTGACAAGGGCTCTGGCGCGCGGGGCTTTGAGGGCGCGGTCGGCAATATCCTGATCAATAACAACCGCCCGGCCACCAAGAACGACAGCGGCTCCAACGTCCTGTCACGCACCCCGGCCAACCAGGTTGACCGCATCGAGCTGATCCGGGGCGGCGCGCCGGGCATCGACATGCAGGGCTATGCGGTGATCGTGAACGTGATCCTCAAGACCACGGCCAGCCGGCAGTCGGTCCTGACCCTCAACAGCATGCTGTTCGACGGCGGCCACGACATCTATGGCGGCAGCTACCAGTTCACCGCCCGCGACGGCGATCGCAGCTGGGGCATCACCCTGTCGGACGGCATCGGGTCGAGCGACACCAACGGCCCCGGGCGGGTGGTCCGGCGTGACGGCACCGGCGCGGTCATCCGCAACGAGGCCTATGTCAATGACAGCTGGGGCGGCGGTAACGGCATCCGGGGCAATTTCAACGGCCCGGTCGCCGGCGGCAAGCTGGACGCCACGGCGCGCTACGGGATCAATGACTGGAACGAGTGGAGCCGTCAGAGTTCGTCACTCGCGCTGCGTGAAAATGACTACCGCCATGACGAGAAGAACGGCGAGCTGGGCCTGACCTGGACGCGGCCGATCAAGCCAAAATGGTCGCTGGAAACCCGGCTGATGCACGAGTTTTCGAGGTCCGAGGACGAGGCCCTCAATGCCGAGACCCTGAACGGCAGCGCGCGTCCCAAACAGAGGTTCACCTCGAAGGGCGATGCGTCGGAGTCCATCGTGCGGGCCCTGGTCCGCAACGAGCACTCCGCCAGCCTGACCCTCGAGGCCGGAGCCGAGGTCGCCTACAACATGCTGGACGTCAGCCAGGCCTTTACCCAGGGCGGCGTGTCGGTGGCCCTGCCGTCGGCGTCGGTCAAGGTCGAGGAAACCCGTGGCGAGGCCTTCTCCAAGGCCACCTGGCGCGTCAGCCCCAAGCTGACCGTCGAGGGCGGCGTGCGGCTGGAGAGCTCGAAGATCGAGCAGTCGGGCGATGCGGCCCAGTCCAAGAGTTTCTTCTATGCCAAGCCCAGGGTCCTGGTGACCTGGACCCCGGTGGCGGCCAACCAGCTGCGCTTCCGCTTCGAGCGCGAACTGGGTCAGCTGGATTTCGATGATTTCGCCGCCTCGGCCGAACTGAGCGATGACACCGTCTATGGCGGCAATGTCGATCTGGAGCCCGAACAGCGCTGGATCTCGGAACTGACCTATGAGGGCCGCTTCTGGGGGCAGGGCATCGTCTCGGTCGGCTATCGCCATGACGAGATCATCGGCGTGATCGACCGCCTGCCGCTGCCGGGCAACCTGTCGGCCACCGGCAATATCGGCGACGGCACGCTGGACCGGCTGTCGGTCAATATCGTGGTGCCGCTGGACAAGCTGCACGTGCCGGGCGGGCGCTTCACCTTCCGCAACGACTGGAACAAGACCAAGGTCGTCGATCCCACCACCGGCAAGGCCCGACCGATCTCGGACGTGCGGGCCAGCCAGGCCAATATCGGCTTCGTGCAGGACCTGCCGCGCTTCAAGACCGAATGGGGCGTCAACTGGCTGCCGCTGCTGGGCGAGCGCGTCTATGACCCCGACCAGACCAATGTCTGGCGCGGCACCGACTATTACGAGGCTTTCGTCGAGTACAAGCCGACCACCAGCCTGGCCCTGCGGGCCCAGTTGAACCTGTGGGACAATTTCGACATCCGCCGCACGGTCTATGCCGACCGGACCGTCCGGGCCGTGGCCTTTGTCGAAGACCGCAATATCGACCCGCGGACCTTCGTGTCGCTGCAGGTGCGCAAGACGTTCTGACTTTGGGGGGAGAGGCTCCGTCGCCGGCATCCGCGCGACGGGGCAAGGCTTCCTGGTGGTTGGAGGCGGGATCGAACCGCCGACCTGTGGGTTATGAATCCACCGCTCTAACCATCTGAGCTACCCAACCGGGCCAGGAAGGGGCGGCTTATAGGCGACAAACGGCGGTGTGATCAAGCCACGATGGACGCCGTCTTCGCCCCCAGCGCGCCGACCAGATCGGCGGGTGACAGGCGCATCTGCAGACCCCGCTGGCCGCCGTTGACGAAGACATGGGGCTGGGAGAGGGCGGCCTCTTCCACCGCCGTGGGCAGGCGCTTCTTCTGGCCGAAGGGACTGACGCCGCCGACCTTGTAGCCGGTGATCCGTTCGGCGTCGGGCACGGGCATCATAGTCGCCGACTTGCCGCCCAGGGCGGCGGCCAGCTTCTTCATGCTGACCTCCTTGTCCGAAGGCAGGACAACGCAGGCGGGCTTGCCGTCCAGCAGCACGACCAGGGTTTTCAGCACCCGCGCCGGATCCTCGCCGAGGGCCTGCGCCGCCTGCAGTCCGACCCGCTCGGAGCCGGGGTCGTAGTCATAGGTCACCAGCTCGAAGGCGATCCCGGCCTTGGTCGCCGCGAGGGTTGCGGGTGTGCTTCTGGACATGGCCGGGGTGATACCCCAAGTGTCGGGCTGGATGGAACCTCGGGGCGCTATGCGGCGCCCCAGGACCGGAGTGTTGCTGTGATCCAGTCTCCCGATCGTCGTCAGGTGCTCGCCGGCGCCGCAGGTCTGGGCGTTGCCGCCCTTGCGACCGGCCAGGGGGCGAGGGCCGCTGAAGGTACCCGCGCGCCCCAGATCCTGAGCGGTGAGAACATCGCCCTGACCATCGGCCACACTGCCGTGACCATCGACGGCAAACCCGGCCACGCCATCGCCGTCAACGGTACCGTGCCCGGCCCACAGATCCGCCTGAAGGAAGGCCAGAACGTCCGGCTGTCGGTGACCAACACGCTGGCTGAAGACACCTCGATCCACTGGCATGGCCTGCTGGTGCCGTTCCAGATGGACGGCGTGCCGGGCGTCAGCTTCCCGGGCATCAAGCCGGGCGAGACCTTCGTTTACGAGTTCCAGATCAAGCAGGCCGGCACCTACTGGTATCACAGCCATTCGGGCATGCAGGAACAGGAAGGGGTGTTCGGCTCCATCGTCATCGAGCCCGCCACGCCTGATCCGGCCCCCTATGATCGCGAACATGTGGTGGTGCTGTCGGACTTCAGCTTCGCCCATCCCCACGTCCTGATGCGCAAGCTCAAGGCCCAGGCGGGCTATTTCAACCGCAACAAGCAGACGGTGGCCGGGCTGCTGGCCGGTCGCGACCAGTCGCTGAAGGACCGGCTGGAATGGTCGAAGATGCGGATGGATCCCACCGACATCCTCGACGTCACCGCCTCAGCCTATAGCTATCTGGTCAATGGTCACGGGCCCAAGGACAACTGGACCGGCCTGTTCACGCCGGGCGAGCGGGTGCGGCTGCGCTTCATCAATGCCGGCGGCATGACCGTGTTCAACGTTCGCATCCCTGGCCTGCCGATGCGCGTGGTCCAGGCCGACGGGCTGGACGTGGCCCCGGTGCTGGTCGACGAGTTCCAGATCTCGCCGGCCGAGACCTATGACGTGATCGTCCAGCCGACGCAGGACCGCGCCTTCACCCTGGTGGCAGAGTCGTCGGACCGCTCGGGCCTGACCCGCGCCACCCTCGCGCCCCGGCCGGGCATGAGCGCCCCGGTGCCGCCGCTGCGCGCCCGGCCCCTGGCCACCATGAAGGACATGGGCATGGATATGTCGGCCCATGCGGGTCACGATATGTCCGGGATGAGCATGGCCATGCGCGACGGGGCCAATGCGCCGTCAGTGAAGCTGACTCCCGGTGTACAGGCGATCTCGCCCATGCCTGCCGACCGGCTGGGCGAGCCGCCGCAGGGGCTGGAGGACGCCGGCCACCGGGTGCTGCTCTATACCGACCTGAAGGCGCTCTCCCCCAATCCTGATCCACGCCCGCCTGGCCGCACGGTGGAGATCCACCTGACCGGCAATATGGAGCGCTTCATGTGGGCCTTTGACGGCGAGGCCTTCGGGCCGCTGAAAAAGCCCATCGCCTTCCAGCGCGACGAGCGGGCGCGGGTGGTGCTGGTCAATGACAGCATGATGGCTCACCCGATCCACCTGCACGGCCACTTCTTCGAGGTCGATGTCGGCCACGGGCCGCTCAATCCGCGCAAACATACGGTCAGTGTCGCGCCCGGCGGCCGGGTGGCCTTCGACCTGACCGCTGATGCGCCGGGCGACTGGGCCTTCCACTGCCACATGCTGATGCACATGCATGCGGGCATGTTCAATGTCGTCACCGTGCGACCCCTGGACGGAGCGGGCGCATGAGCGCGGCCCTGCTGATCGCCCTGGCGCTGCTGCAGCACGAGCATCACCAGATGACGCCGCAGCCGGCACAGGCCGCGCCGGTTGATCCGCATGCGGGTCATCATATGCCGGCGGCTGACCCTCACGCCGGCCATGTCATGCCGGCACCCGCCGCGCCGCCGGTCGCCGTTGCCGCGCCCGGCGATTATGCCGCCGACAGCCTGTTCAGTCCGGCAAGCATGGCCGCCGCCCGCGCCACCCTGGCCGGCGAGCACGGCGGCGGGGCCTACTGGATGGTGCTGGCCGAGCAGGCCGAGCTGCGCACGGGCAAGGGTCCCGATGCGGCCGCCTTCGAGGGCGAGGCCTGGATCGGCAATGACGCCGGCCGTTGGGTGCTCAAGGCACGCGGCGAGCATGTGCGCGGCGAGGGCTGGGAAACCGGCGAGCTCCAGGCCCTGCGGTCCTGGCCGATCGGTCCCTATTTCGACGCCCAGGCGGGGCTGAGGCAGGATATCGAGCCCAAGGGGCGGACCTATGCCACCCTCGGCGTCGAGGGCCTCGCGCCCTACTGGATCGAGACCAAGGCGGCGGCCTTCCTGTCGGATCGCGGCGACCTCTCGGCCCGGCTGGAGGCGGCCCACGACCTGCGCCTGACCGGTCGGCTGGTGCTGCAGACCAAGGTCGAGACCTATCTGGCCGAAGATGGACAGGACGCCGAGCTGGGCCTTCGCCTGCGCTATGCGATCACCCAAGAGTTCGCGCCCTATGTGGGTCTGCTGCGACACCGGGCCTTCGGGGACGAGGCCGAGCACGCGCGGTTGGCGGGTGAACGGGTCGGCGAGACCAGCGTGGTGGTCGGGGTGAGGGCGTGGTTCTGACGCCTTACTTCCTGTCATCCCGGCTCTCCGCTCCGCTGCGGCCGGGATGACAGGGTTTGGCCGCCTTCCCCAAGGTTCGCCTTGCCGCGCGCGTAACGGCGTTCCAACATCTGTTTGACACGAACGGAAGCGACGGCTCGACACGTCGCACGACGCGTCCACACAGGGAGATCCGACAGATGGCGACCATTGATTTTGAGCGCATGCCGACCCTGGGCGATGTTGCCCGCTATCACGGCGAGGTTCGCTCCGGCGACGTGGCGCTGAGCTTCGAGGGGCGCGACACCACCTTTGCGGACTTCGACCGCAAGACCAGCCAGGTCGCCAATGCCCTGATCGCCGCCGGTCTGAAAAAGGGCGATCGCGTCGCCTATGTCGGCAAAAACAGCGACCTCTATTTCGAGCTGCTGTTCGGATCGGCCAAGGCCGGGGTGATCACCGCGCCGATCGGCTGGCGCCTGGCTCCGCCGGAAGTGGCCTATATCGTCGGCGACAGCGATGCGAAGATCGTCTTTGTCGGCCCCGAGCTGATCGGCCAGATCGAGGCCGTCGCGGCCGAGCTGACCTGGCGTCCCGAGGTGATCCTGATGGAGCCCGTGTCGGGCGATGCCCACCAGACCTTCGAGGCCTGGCGCGACGCCGCGTCCGATACAGATCCGGTGGTGCCCATCGCCACCAGCGATATTGCCATACAGCTCTATACCTCGGGCACTACCGGGCGGCCCAAGGGGGCGATGCTGACCCATGACAACCTGCTGGGTCTGCGGCGGCGGGCGGCTGAGGAGCCGATGGCGTGGAACCAGTGGGGGCCCGACGATGTCAGCCTGGTGGCCATGCCGGTCTCGCATATCGGCGGTAGCGGCTGGGGGCTGGTCGGCCTGCTGAACGGGGCCAAGGGCGTCGTGGCCCGCGAGTTCGACCCCTTCAAGGTTCTGGACTTCATCGAGCACGACAAGGTCTCGAAGATGTTCATGGTGCCGGCCGCGCTGCAGATCGTCGTGCGTCTGCCCCGGGCCCGCGAGGTCGACTATTCGCGCCTGAGCCATATCCTGTACGGCGCGGCGCCCATTCCGCTGGACCTGCTGCGCGAGTGCATCGAGATCTTCGGCTGCGGCTTTTGCCAGCAGTACGGCATGACCGAGACCACCGGCACCATCGTCTATCTGCCGCCAGAGGATCACGACCCGGCCGGAAATGCCCGCATGCGCTCGGCCGGCCTGCCCCTGCCGGGCGTTGAGCTGAAGGTGATGGACGAGGCCGGCAACACCCTGCCGCCCAATACGGTGGGCGAGATTGCCACCCGCTCGGCCTCGAACATGGCCGGCTACTGGAAGCTGGACGCCGCCACGGCCGCGACGGTCGATGCCGAAGGCTGGCTACGCACGGGCGACGCCGGCTATCTCGACGAGGACGGCTATCTGTTCATCCACGACCGGGTGAAGGACATGATCATCTCGGGCGGCGAGAACATCTATCCCGCCGAGGTCGAAAGCGCCGTCTATGGTCACCCGTCGGTGGCCGAGGTGGCGGTGATCGGGGTGCCTGACGACAAGTGGGGCGAGGCGGTCAAGGCGATGGTGGTGCTCAAGCCCGGTGCAGTCGCGGACCCCGAAAGCATCATCGCCTTCGCCCGCACCCGCATCGCGGCCTTCAAGGCGCCCAAGACCGTCGATTTCATCGCCGTCCTGCCGCGCAATCCGTCCGGCAAGATCCTGCGCCGCGAACTGCGCGCACCCTACTGGGAAGGCCGGACGCGACAGGTGAACTGATGATCCTCTCCCTGAGGGGAGAGGTGTCGCCGCAGGCGACGGAGAGGGTAGTCTTGTCCGCAGTAAGGCTTCCCCCTCCGGCCCTTCGGGCCACCTCCCCCTTTAGGGGGAGGATTTTCTACTCCACGAACGCCTCGACCCGTTCGCGCCGTCCCACCAGGAACGCGTCGGCCACCAGGGCCAGCGGTCGTACGTCGGCTTCGGTCTTGCTCGCGCGGATCAGGTCGCCAAAGCGCGTATAGAGCCCCGGATATTCGGCGTCAGAGGCCTGGACCACCGGTGCTCCGTCGATCTCGATCTGGGCCCCGCCGCTGGACAGCCGCAGCGTGCCCTGGTCGGTGACTGCCGTGATGTCCCAGGTCTGGGGGCCGGTCTGCAGGAAGTCGAAATCGGCGGTGATGGCCGTTCCGGCGATGTCGGTCATGGCCATGTGGGCGGCGATCGGCGACTGGACGTTTTCGGGCACGTCCAGGCGGGCGTCAGTGACGAACACCTCGTTGGGCATGATCTCGGTCAGGATCGACAGGGCGTTGATGCCGGGGTCAAAGACGCCCAGGCCGCCGGCTTCCCAGATCCAGGTCTGGCCGGGATGCCAGCGCCGCACGTCCTCGCGCCACTGGATATCGACGGAACGAATCGTCCTGTTGGCCAGGAAGGCCTTGGCGGTCGGTACGCCGGCGGCGAAGCGCGAGTGCCAGCTGGCGAACAGGGTCACGCCGTGTTCGGCGGCGAGAGCAATGAGGTCGCCGACCTCGCCGACGGTTGAGCCGGGCGGCTTTTCCAGAAAGACGTGCTTGCCGGCGGCCAGGGCGGTCAGGGCCGTTGCACGGCGGGCCTGGGGCGGCGTGCACAGGGCGATAGCGTCCAGCGCGGGCCCCTCTGCCAGCATCTCTTCCAGTGTCTCGAAAGCGGGGACGCCGATATCGGGTTTGGAGCGGCTGGCGACGGCGACGAGCTCAAGGCCCGGATCGGCGGCGATGGCGGGAATGTGCTGGTCCCTGGCGATCTTGCCGACGCCGACGATGCCTATCCTGATGACGCTCACGCCCTGCTCCTGGTTCTGGTCCGACAAATGGATCGTCGGTTGGCCTCGCTATTATATTATAAATTGCAAAGGCCCAAGCCGCAGATAGCATCCTCAAGCCCGCCCCTGTCATCCCTGAAAACATCAGCCCGTGCGCATGAGCGCGCCGCGCCGGGATCCGGGACCGGCGCGTGTCTCTTGCGCTTCCTGCGGTCCCGGATCGGCGCCCGGCTTTCAGTGGGGCTTGGCCTGGATGAGGGGTTTCGGCGTTACTTGGCCAAGGGCGAGACCGGCAGGGCCTGGGCCTTCAACGCGATGGTCGAGGTCGCCGAGACCGCGCGCGACGAGGCACCCAGGGTGACGTCGTAGTCACCCGCCGCCACTGACCAGCCGTGGGTCTTGTCGTTCCAGACCGAGAGCAGGCGCGGATCGACGGTCAGGGTGACGCTGGTGCTGGCGCCGGGGGCCAGTTCCACCTTCTTGAAGCCGGCCAGGCGCTTGGGCGCTTCCCAGCCTCCGGCCTTGGGCGAGACATAGACCTGCGGCACGGCCTTGCCGGCGCGGGGCCCGGTGTTCCTGACCGAGAAGCTGACGGTCAGCACGCCGTTGGCCTCGGCGGTCTTCAGGTCCGAATAGTCGAAGCTGGTATAGGACAGGCCATAGCCGAACGGGAACAGCGGCTGGTGGCCCTTTTTGTCGTACCATTTGTAGCCGACTGCCGCGCCTTCGATCGTATAGTCGACGTCGAACAGGGCGTCAGGCGTCTTGGGATCGCCGTCCAGCTTGGGACGCGGCAGCTGGGTCACGTCTTTCGGGAAGGTGACCGGCAGGCGGCCCGAGGCGTCGACCTCGCCAGTCAGGACGCGGGCGATGGCCTCGCCGCCATTGGTGCCCGGGAACCAGGCCTGCAGCACGGCGCCCACGTCGTTGAGCCAGGGCATGACCACCGGACCACCGGTTTCCAGCACGACCACGGTCCTGGCGTTGGCCTTGGCGACGGCGGCGATGGTGGCGTCCTGGTTCTTGGGCAGGTTCAGGGTCCAGACGTCTTCCGACTCGGTGGTCCACTGGTCGGCGAAGACGATGGCCAGGTCGCTGGCGGCGGCCAGCCTGGCGGCGGCGGCCGGGTCCTTGCCGTCGGCAAAGGTGATCTTCGCGTCCGGATAGCGCGCCTGCAGCGCCTTCAGGGGCGAGGAGGGGTAATAGATCACCGGGCCGGGCCAGGTGGCGGGCAGCAGGCCCTGCACCGCGCGGCCGCCGGCCGGATAGACCTGGGACGAGCCGCCGCCTGACAGAACGCCCACATCGGCATGGGCACCGATCACGGCGATGGTCTTGGCGGTCCTGGCCAGGGGCAGCAGGCCGCCCTCGTTCTTGAGCAGGACCATGCCCTCTTCGGCGTCAGCCTGGCTGACCAGGCCGTTGGCCTTCAGGTCGATGAGGGCGATCTTGACGGGGTGGTCCACCGCGCCGCTGGCGAACAGGGCGCGGGTGATGCGGCGGGCCATGTCGTCGAGGCGCGCCGGGCTGACGGCCCCGGTCTTGAGATCGGCCTTCAGCACCGAGCCCAGGAAGTTCTGCTTGTCGAAAGCGTCACCGGCCGACTGCTGGTCAAGGCCCGCATTCACCGCCTTGGAGCCGGAATGCACCGCGCCCCAGTCGGACATGACATAGCCCTTGAACCCGAAGTCCTGCTTCAGGACCTTGTTCAGCAGCCAGTCGCTTTCGCAGGCATAGACGCTGTTGACGCGGTTATAGGCGCACATCACCGAGTGCGGATCCGACTGTTCCATGGCCAGCTGGAAGGCCAGCAGGTCGGACATCCGGGCCGAGGTCTCGTCGATATTGGCGCTCAGCACAAAGCGGCCGGTTTCCTGGTTGTTCAGGGCGTAGTGCTTGATCGTCGAGACGATGTTGTTGGACTGGATGCCCTTGATCTGGGCGGCGACCATGGTCGCGGCCAGCAGCGGGTCTTCGCCGCCATACTCGAAGTTGCGTCCATTGCGCGGCTCGCGAACCAGATTCACCCCGCCGGCCAGCATGACATTGAAGCCCGAATTACGGGCTTCGGAGCCAATCATCGCGCCGCCCTTGAAGGCCAGTTCAGGGTTCCAGGTGGCGGTGGTGGCCATGCCCGAGGGCAGGGCGGTGCGTTCGCGGAATTCCTTGGCGCTGCCTTGCGTGGCCACGCCGATGCCGGCGTCGGTTTCCCACTGCTCGGGGATGCCCAGGCGCGCAATGCCCTTCACATAGCCGGCCGAGCCGGGCAGCGCGCCGTCGATGCGGGTATATTTGGGCTTCATGTCGGCGCCGAAATAGCCGAACACCAGGGTCAGCTTCTCGTCCTCGGTCATCGCCTTGACCACCAGGTCGGCGCGGGTGTCGGCGTCCAGCCTGGGGTCGAGCCAGGGCTGGGCGGCGGGCGTGGCGGCCGGGGCGGAGGTCTGGGCGTTGGCGTTCAGCGCCGTCGCGGACGCGCCGATCATCAGCGCCAGGGCCAGGCCCTGGAATGTCTGCCGGTTCATGTTTCCTCCGTCATGCTTTGTCTGGGTCCGGCGGACCTTGGTGGTCGCCGGGCGGATCGGGTCAGGTCGTTCGTCGCGGTGGCGGGCCGGTTCGGGCCGGGCCGGTCGATTCGCGGACGATCAGGCTGTGCTGGGCCAGGAACGGCGCGGTGGCCTTCACGGCACCCTCGTTGGCGTTCCAGGCGCTGAAGATCTGCAGCGCGCGCAGCGACATCTGTTCGAAGGGCTGTCGGATGGTGGTCAGGGTGGGCCAGATCACCCCGGCGATCGGGGCGTCGTCGAAGCCCACGACCGAGATGTCGTCGGGGATCCGCAGGCCTCGCCGCTGGGCTTCCATACAGGTGGCGGCGGCCATGTCGTCATTGGCCGCGAAGATGGCGGTCGGTGGCTCGTCGATGTCGAGCAGGACCCTGGCCGCCTCGGCACCGGTCTTGAAGGTGAATTCGCCGTCCGCGATCAGTTCCGGCGCGGGGCGCGGCAGGCCGCGTGCGGCATAGGCCTCGAAGAAGCCGTTGCGACGGTGCGTGCTGGCCGCGTGGTCGGGGTGGCCCGAGATATGGCCGATACGACTGTGGCCCAGGGCAAACAGGTGCTCGACCACCTGGCGGGCGGCGGCCCGGTCGTCCATGGCGATGGCCGGGAAGAAGGGGTCGGGGCTGGTGGGCGAGATCAGCACGCAGCGCACTTCCATCTCGCGCATCAGGGCCTTCAGCGGGCCAAAGTCACACTCCGGCGGCAGAAGGATCATCTCGCGGATGCCGCCGTCGGTGACGAAGGCGCGGATGCGGTCCTCCCAGCCGGGCACGGGCCCGTCGAACAGATCGACCGTCAGGTGACGGCCGGTCTCGACGCAGGCCAGCAGCAGCGCGTGGTGGATCTTGGTGTGATAGCCGCCGCTGGGGTCGCCCATCAGTACGCCGACCGATGACGAGGTCTGGGATCTCAGGCTGCGGGCAACGGCGCTGGGCTGATAGTCCAGGTCCTGCATGGCCGCGCGGACGCGCTCGCGCGTCTTGGCGCTGACGCTCTCATGATCGTTGAGCACGCGAGAGACCGTCTTGGGCGAGACATCCGCCCGCGCGGCCACATCGTGAATCGTCGCCATAGAGATCTGTTTCCACGCCCATTGGCCCAACCGCCCGACTCCACCACGGCGAAGGTGGCGGCCGCAAGGCGATGTGCGGCCCAAGCCATAGCGTACGTTGTCCGCAATGTCATGGACAAGGACATTATGAGGTCAAAATAGGTCGGACAATGAGACATTTTGTGGACATTTCGTGGGGCCTCCGCCCATCGGGGCGGGGGCATTCTTCGCCCCTTGGTTGATCCTAAGGGCGAGCGCTGCGGCCTTGGTTGCATCAGGAAACCGATGTCAGCGCCGGTGGCGCTCGGCGTTTTGGGTGCGGATTTTCATCGAAATGCCGCTGAATCCCACAGAATGGAGATGTTTTGGGCTGTTGTGCGGCTGTGGCGCGCGTGAGTCCGGGGGCTGCTCGGGGCGTGAAAGGCTTGGTCAGGCAGGAATGACAACGTTGACATTCCTGTTGACTTGAGTGGGACATTTATGGAAGTTGGCGACAAGCGAGGATGGCGTTGGGCCGGACTCGGCTGCCTGGGCGCTGGGGGTCGCCGTCGAAACACGGACATCGCGAACCAGGCGAATGGCCGGGCCTTAGAGGCGCTCCACCGACATCCATAATGCGTCGCGCAGACGACGCACCGGCGGATGGGGCGAACAATCCATAAGAACGTTTTGTTGGGGAGCTAGGAATTTGTCTATTCAACGCAGGAACGCCGTGCTGACGCGCGGCCTGGCGGTGGCCCTACTGGCCGGCGCCTCCCAGGTGGCCCTGGCCACCGGCGCCTCGGCGCAGGACCAGACCCAGGTCGAGGAAATCGTCGTCACCGGGGTCCGCGGTTCGCAGATCAAGTCGGTCGACGTCAAGCGACGCGAAGTCTCGATCGTCGACGCCATCTCCTCGGAAGACATCGGCAAGCTGCCGGACGTCACCATCGCCGACTCGCTGCAGCGCATCTCGGGTGTCCAGATCCAGCGCGACGCCGGCGAAGGCAAGACCGTCAACATTCGTGGCCTGCGCCAGGTCATCACCCTGCTGAACGGCGAACAGTATCTCAGCGCCGGCAACATGGGCTCGGCCCAGCCGGACCTGCTGGACGTGCCCTCGCAGCTGATGAACCAGGTGCTGGTCTACAAGTCGACCGATCCGAAGAACGCCCTGTCGGGTATCTCGGGCACCATCGACCTGCGCACCCGCCGTCCGTTCCAGCTGCCCAGCGGCCTGACCTTTGCCGGCGGTCTGGAAAGCCAGCGCGGCGATCGCACCTCGGAAAACGACTACCTGCTGAACGGCGTGGCCAGCTGGCGCAACGACCGGGTCGGCCTGATGGTCTCGGCCGCCAAGAGCAAGTCGAACCTCGGCAACAACTATTCGGGCACTGTCGGCCTGTCGGGCAACAATGACTGGGGTGGCGGTTTCCCCAACAGCTACATCTCGCCCCACGGCTTCGAGAGCTTCAATCGCGTGGTCGAACGCGATCGCCTCGGCATCAATGCCGCCTTCGAGGCCGACCTGGGCGAAGGCTTTACCCTGATCGCCGAAGGCTTCTACGCCGAGCTGGACGAGTATAACCGCGCCGTCGGCATCAATATCTCCAACCGCTGGGACGGCGGCGCCTTCGGGGCCTGGACCAAACCGACTGTCTCGACGCCGGTGGGGCAGGGCAACTGGCTGGCGGTCGACGAGTACGACATCGACGCCTGGTGGGTGAACTCCTTCACCGTCAACCGCACCACCAAGTCCAAGACCAAGAACTACAACCTCGAACTGAACTACGACAACGACGGTCCGTTCACCTTCGAGGCCCGCGCCATCCGTGCCGACGGCGAGCGTCTGAGCATGAACGGCCAGGCCCAGGGCGACCTGAGCAACTGGCGCTATGCGCCGGGCCGCTTCACCCTGTTCCGCGACGCCAATGACCGCACCCGCGGCACCTTCTATCCCAAGGCGATCTGCGACCAGTTCGGCGCCTCGCGCAAAACCAATGCCGTCGTCGGCAGCGCCGGCGGTTGCTATCTGGATCCCAACCCTCAGGGCTACGGCGCCAATCCGCAGCTGCACTACAACATCGCCGGCGATCACCCGGTGTGGAGCGGCTTTGACAAGCCGCTGGCCGGTGGCCTGGGGGCCGGCAAGTCCCTCAAGGACTACATGGCCAATATCGGCAGTTATGCGATCGGGGCCTTCTCGTCGGAAGGCAATAACGAAGTCGAGTCGGACATGAACGTGTTCCGCGCCGACGGCCACTATGCCTTCGAAGACAAGTTCCTGGGCTTCATCACCAAGGTCGACGCCGGCGTTCGTCAGAGCAAGCGCTCGGTCGATGTCGAGGCGTTCCACCTGTTCTCGGGCTTCTACGGCGGTGCCCCGGGTGCCGTGCAGGCCAATGGCACGCCCGTTCCGGCCGGCGGCTGCGAGGCCCAATGGAAGGCCATCGACGTCGTCATGAGCCAGAACCAGTGCCAGGCCGGCGAGTTCGTGCCCGATGCGGTCACGGGCCTGCAGGTCTTCCAGGGCTATACGGTCAATGCGCCGACCGCCCTGGACAAGTACAACAAGGTGGTCTGGGTCGACGACCTGGGCGGTGTGACCAGCGGCATTCCTGGCTTCTGGGCCATCGATCCGCACGACTTTGACGATGCCGCGGCCTTCCACAAGAAGGTGTTCGGCGGGGCCATCCGCGTCCAGATCCCCGGCGCGACCTATGACGTCAGCCTCAGCGAGCAGAGCGCCTTCGGTGCCGCCAACTTCGAAATGGGCGGCCTGAGCGGTAACTTCGGCCTGCGCGTCATCGAAACCTCGCTGACCGTGAAGCAGAACCTGACCGGCGACACCCGCAACTACGGCGACACCAATGCCGATGCCGGCGACAACGTCACCAAGCGCAAGTACACCGACTGGCTGCCGTCGCTGAACCTGGTTTACGACCTCGGCGACAACTGGAAATTCCGGGCGGCCTACAGCAAGACCATGCAGCCCCTGGATCTGGGCAACTATGGCGGCGGTCTGAGCATCTTTACCTCGGACTGCGGCACGGCCCTGCCGAACGTGCGCTGCGTCACCGGGGCCAGCGCCTCGGGTAACCCGAACCTGGATCCGTGGCGTTCGTCCAACTTCGACGGCGCGGTCGAGTACTATTTCGGCAGCGCCTCGATGCTGAACATCTCGGCTTTCAAGCTGAAGATCGACAGCTTCGTGACCGGCGGCACCACCACCGGCCGCTTCCCCGACCAGGACGGCGTGATCCGTCGCACCGTCAACGTCTCCCTGCCGATCCAGGGCGACGGCGGCGAGGTCAAGGGTCTGGAAATCGGCGGCAAGCTGGCGATGAGCGACATCCTGCCCGAGGCCGGGCTGCTGTCGAACTTCGGTGTGGACAGCAACTACACCTACTCGCCGAGCAAGGAGTCGCGCACCGGCTTTGACGGCAAGAAGCTGTCCTTCGTCGACAACTCCAAGCACCAGTTCAATCTGGTCGGCTGGTATCAGGACGGCAAGCTGCAGGCGCGCGTCGCCTACAACTACCGGACCGATCGCCTGGCTGAAGTGATGAGCAGCAGCATCCCGATCTACCAGGACAGCACCGGCTATGTGGACGTGAACGTCAGCTACAACGTTCGCGACAACGTCACCGTATATGTCAACGGTTCGAACGTGACCGGCGAGATCGAGGATTACTACGCCAAGTTCGGCGCCGGTAAGACCCAGTACATCCGCCAGAACGAGTTTGAACCTCGCTACACGTTCGGCGTCCGCGCCCGCTGGTAGCCTTTAGCCTCACCTCCTGCAGCCGCCGCGACTCCCCGGTCGCGGCGGCATTTTTTTGAGGGGCGAGACTGTCCTGGCCCCAGGCGAGGGGCTAGGAGCTGTGGACACTTATCGCATCCAGAGTATTGCGGCAGCGAGGTGCAGGACGGCGAGGTAGTTTCTCGCCGTCTTCTCGAAGCGGGTGGCGACACGGCGGAACTGCTTGAGGCGACTGAAGCAGCACTCGACGAGGTGGCGCTGGGCGTAGAGGTGCGGGTCGAGCGTATATTTCTGAGCGCGTGAAGGATTGTTGGGGATGACGGCGACGGCGCCCTTGGCGGTGATCGCCTGACGCAGATGATCTGCATCGTAGGCGGTGTCGGCCATGACGACCTTGGCCGGCAAGCCTTCGATCAACGGACCCGCTTGAGGTGCGTCTCCCCGTTGCCCGGCCGTGAGAATGAACCGGACTGGTTGGCCCAGGCCTCGCACGGCCATGTGGACCTTGGTGCTCAGTCCGCCGCGCGAGCGTCCAAGGGCTTGATCTTCAGACCCCCCTTTTTGGCCCCGCTAGCGTGCTGGTGGGCGCGGACGATGGTGGAGTCTATGATCAGGTATTCGAAGTCTGGATCGCCCGACATCGCCTCGAAGATCCGCCGCCAGACGCCCTTCTGGCTCCAGCGACTGAACCGCCGGAAGGCGCTATTCCAATCGCCGAACACCTCGGGCAGATCGCGCCAGGGCGAGCCCGTCCTCACGATCCACAACACGCCCTCGACGAACATCCGGTTGTCGCGGCCGGTCGAGCCCTTCTGGTCAGGACGCCCGATGATCAGGCCAGACATCCGGTCCCAATCAGCGTCACTCAGCACCAAACGATCCATCACACCCAAGACCGCCTCCCAAAAGACAGTCTTGAATCACGCTTCGCACCCTTCGGGAATCCCTAGAGTCCACAGCTCCTAGAGCGGGTTGCGATCTGCTGGAATCAGATCGCTCGCTCTAGTCTTTTGTTTTCACGCGCGTTTCATTCCGAAAACCGGTTCCCACTTTTCGGAACGCGCTCTAGCCTCTGATCAAGACGGGTCCGGAATCCCGTTCTGCAGAATTCCGGTGAACCAGACCCCACGCAGGCGGCCGAACCGCCTCAGTCATCGACGAACGCGCTCTTGGGAGGGCGACTTGGATCACGCTGGACAGGACCGTCGTATTCGCTCGGTCGTCATTGTCGGCGGCGGCACGGCCGGGTGGATGGCTGCGGCCAGCCTGGCGCGGCATTTCCAGGGCTCGCCCCTGAAGATCACCCTGGTGGAAAGTGCGCAGATCGGCACGATCGGCGTGGGCGAAGCCACCATCCCGACCATCCGCAGCTTTTACCAGACCCTGGGCCTGTCCGACGTCGAGGTGATGAAGGCGACCCAGGCCACCTGCAAGCTGGGCATCCGCTTCAACGACTGGCTAAAACCCGGCTCGTCCTTCGTCCATCCGTTTGGCCTGTTTGGCCAGGACCTGCGCGGCGTGCCGTTTCACCACTACTGGATGCGGTTGAAGGCCCTGGGCGACGCTGCGCCGATCAGCGACTATTCGCTGGGCGCGTCCCTGGCCAGCGCGGGCAAGTTCACCCTGCCGTCACGCAATCCGCCCTCCAGCCTGTCGATCTTCGACTGGGCCCTGCATTTCGACGCCGGACTGTTTGCGGGCCTGATGCGGCAGGTGGCCGAGCAGGCGGGGGTCACCCGCATTGATGCGACGATCACCCGGGTCAATCTGCGCCCTGACGACGGCTTCATCGCTTCCATCGATCTCGACAGCGGGGTCACTGTCGAGGGCGAGCTCTTCATCGATTGCTCGGGCTTCAAGGGTCTGCTGATCGAGGAGGCCTTGCAAACCGGCTATGAAGACTGGAGCCCCTGGCTGCTGTGCGACCGGGCCCTGGCCGTGCAGAGCGAGGCAACCGGCGAGCCGCCGCCCTATACCGATGTCACCGCGCAGAGCGCCGGCTGGCGCTGGCGCATCCCGCTGCAGCACCGCTATGGCAACGGATATGTCTATTCCAGCCGCCATATCGACGACGAGGCGGCGCTGAAGGAACTGACCGGTGCCGTGCCCGACCGCCTGCTGCACGCGCCGCGCCCCATCCGCTTCACGCCGGGCCGTCGCCGCAAGGCCTGGAACAGGAACTGCGTCGCCCTGGGCCTGTCGGCCGGCTTCCTGGAGCCGCTGGAGAGCACCAGCATCGCCCTGATCGAGACGGGCATCGAAAAGCTGAAACAGCTCTTCCCCGACCGCGACTTCAACCCTGCCGTGACCGACGAATTCAACGACATGTCGAAGCTGGAGATGGAGCGCGTGCGCGACTTCATCATCCTGCACTACAAGGCCAACCAGCGCGAAGACACGGCCTTCTGGCGCGACTGTCAGGCGGTGGAGATCCCCGATACGCTCAGGCACAAGATCGAGCTGTTCCGCGAGCGCGGCCATTTCGTGCGCTACCGCTGGGAGATGTTCCAGCCGGCCAGCTGGCTGGCGATCTATGCGGGCTTCGAGATCCTGCCCAAGGCCTATGATCCCAGCCTTGATGGCCTGGACCCGGTTTCGTTGCAGCGCGGGCTGACCGAGATGCGCAAGTCTGTTGCCGCCGCCGTCGCGGCGGCTCCGACCCATGGGGCCTTCATCGAGCAATATGCGCGGCCCGATCTGATGGCCGCGCAATAATCCAGAAGAATGACAAGGCCGGGGAGGCCGGGAAGACCATGACGACGACCATGAACCCCAATCAGAACGCGATCAGGAAGGTCGTGATCGTCGGCGGCGGCAGCGCCGGCTGGATCTGCGCGGCCATGGCCAGCCACTACTTCCACAAGACCGGTGTGGCGGTGGAGCTGATCGAGTCTGAAGAGATCGGCACCATCGGCGTGGGCGAGTCGACCATCCCGCCGTTCCTGCAGCTGATCCACAGCCTGGGCATCGACGAGCAGGACTTCATCCAGAAGACCCAGGCCAGCTTCAAGCTGGCGATCCGGTTCGAGAACTGGCGTCAGAAGGGCGAGGCCTATTACCACCCCTTCGGCCAGATCGGCGGGCCGATCGGCCGCAGCGAGTTTTACCAGTGCTGGCTGAAGGCCAAGGCCAATGGCCATGCCTCAAACCTGCAGGACTTCGCCCCCGCCACCGTCATGGCCGACCAGGGCAAGTTCATTCCGCCGGTCCGGGCCCAAAAGACCCTGCTGGGCGGCGCGGCCTATGCCCTGCACATCGACGCCAAGCTGGTGGCCCAGTACCTGCGCGACTTTGCGCAGGCCCGGGGCGTCAAGCGCACCGAGGGCATCGTCACCGACGTGGTCGCCCGCGCGGACGGCTTTGTCGAAAAGGTCATCATGAAGGACGGCCGCCAGGTTGAGGGCGACCTCTTCATCGACTGCTCGGGCTTCCGCGCCCTGCTGATCGGCAAGACCCTGAACGAGGACTTCCGTGACTGGTCAGGCGTGCTGATGTGCGACCGCGCCATCGCCGCCCAGACCGAGAACATCGACGATCCCCATCCCTATACCCTGTCCCAGGCCCAGGACTTCGGCTGGCGCTGGCGCATCCCGCTGCAACACCGGGCGGGCAACGGCTATGTGTTCTGCAGCCAGTATCTGAGCGACGACGAAGCCACCGCCACCCTGCTGGGTCAGGTCCAGGGCGAGGTGATCCTGGGTCCGCAGGTGATCGCGTTCAAGACGGGCATGCGCAAGCGCCTGTTCCGCAACAATGTGGTGGCCATCGGCCTGGCCGGCGGCTTCATCGAGCCGCTGGAATCCACCGCCCTGCACCTGATCTATCGCGGCATGGACTTCCTGCTGCGCTTCTTCCCCGATCGCGACTTCGATCCGGGTCTGGCGGCGGAGTACAATCGCCGCATGACGGCCGACTATGAAGAGATCCGCGACTTCATCGTGCTGCACTATTGCACGACCCGGCGCGACGACACCCCGTTCTGGCGCGACTATCAGAAGGTGGTGCCGCCCGAGAGCCTGAGGCAGCGGGTCGAGCTGTTCCGCGCCGCCGGCCTGCTGCGCGAGGGCGTCGACGAGATGTTCCGCGCGGCCAGCTGGCATTCGGTCATGGAGGGCATGGGCATCCGCCCGGACCGCTATCAGCAGTTGGTCGACACAATTCCCTATGAGGTGATCCGCCAGACGCTGGACCAGTCGGCACCGGTCCTCAAGGCCCAGGTGGCGGGCCTGCCCAGCCACGGAGACTTCCTCGCGCAGCATTGCCCGGCAGCGCCGTGGAAGCGGAGCGCGTAGGGGAGGGGGCCCCCGCGCAAGGCGTCAGGCGCCGGTGGCGTCCACGACGATGGCCACGGTCTTGCCGCGCGACAGCGGGTCCCATCCTGCCCCGATGGCGGAGGTGATGGCCCTGGCCACCAGTTCAGGGGCGATCTGGGCGGGCTTGAGCATGGGCGCGCCGTATTTGGGTTCTGGACCCGGCGGAAACTCCACCACGGCTTCGCGCTGCCAGTCCTTGTGACGCACGGCCAAGGCCATGCCGTGCCGCGATGCGGTGTCGCTGGACCAGCCGGGCTGACGATGCAGCCGCCAGACATAGGGCTCGCCATCGACCTGGATCGGGAACTCGGGGCCTTGCTTGGGTTTTGCCATGCGACGGGTGTTAGCCCAGCAGACGCCCTCAGGCCACCCCCGCGCGCCATGGACGCACGGCCGGCTCCATGAGCAGGCTTGGCGCTCAAGGCGGATATGCTATGCACCGGCCGGGCCAAAGCCCCTGTCGGGAGCGAGCCCCCATCGATGTCGGATCCCAAGTCGCCAGAGTCTTCAGAAGCCCCGGAGCCCGAGGTCGCCACGCCGCCGGTGGAACCCGAAGTCGTGACGCCCGACGACAGGGCACCGGACGATCAGGCTTCGGCCGAAACCGCGCCTTTGCCCGGCGTGCGGCCGCCGATCTGGCGGCGTCGTGCCTGGCAGATCGGCGCAGGCGTTGCGGTCTCGCTGTTTCTGATCCTGATCCTGTCGCTGCTGTGGTCGCTGCCGCTGAGTCGGGCGCTGGAGCCGCTGGACAATTCGGCCCTGGTGCTGGTGGCCGCCGACGGCTCGCCCATCGCCCGGCGCGGATCGTACAAGGAAGCCCCGATCGACCTGAAGACCCTGCCGGCCTATGTGCCGGCCGCCTTCATCGCCATCGAGGACCGGCGCTTCTATCGCCACATGGGCGTGGACCTGCGGGCCATCGCCCGGGCGGTCGGCGCCAATGCCAAGGCCGGCGGCGTGTCGGAGGGTGGCTCGACCATCACCCAGCAACTGGCCAAGAACGCCTTCCTGTCCAATGACCGCAATCTGCGCCGCAAGGCCCAGGAAGCGCTGATCGCCGTCTATCTGGAAGCCCGGCTGTCCAAGGACGAGATCCTGTCGCGCTATCTGTCGTCGGTCTATTTCGGCAACGGCGCGTTCGGCGTGCAAGCCGCCGCCCGCCAGTATTTCGACAAGCCGGCCGAGCAACTAACCCTGGGCGAAGCGGCGATCCTGGCCGGCATGGTCAAGGCCCCTTCGCGCCTGGCCCCCAGCAGCAATCCCGAGCGCGCGACCGAGCGGATGCGGTCGGTGCTGGCGACCATGGTCGAGACCGGGGTGATCACGGCGCAGCAGGCCAGGGCGGCGCCCCGCGACGTCCATATCAGCGACGGCCGCCGCAAGATGCCCACCGGCTCGTACTTCGCCGACTGGGCCATTCCCCAGGCCCGCGCGGCCGTCGGCGCGCGCTATGGCGAGACAGTGGTGCGCACCACCCTGGATCCAAAGCTTCAGGCCCTGGCCGAGAAGACGCTGCGGCAGGCCCTGGACCAGGACGGCGAGGGTCTGAACATCACTCAGGGGGCCATTGTCGCCATGCGCCCCGACGGCCAGGTCGTGGCCATGGTCGGCGGTCGCGACTATGCCGAAAGCCAGTTCAACCGCGCCGACGCCGCCCGCCAGCCGGGCTCGGCCTTCAAGCTGTTCGTTTACCTGGCGGCGTTGCGCAAGGGCATGACCATTACCACCCCGATCTCGGACGCACCGGTGGAGTTGTCGGGCTGGAAGCCCAAGAACCACGAGGGCAAGTATCACGACCGTGAAGTGCCGCTGATCACCGCCTTCGCCGCCTCGTCCAATGTCGCCGCTGTGCGGCTGGCTCACCAGCTGGGCCGGGCCGAGATCGTGCGCACCGCCCGCGACCTGGGCGTCACCGAAAAGATCCCCGACGACCTGACCCTGGCCCTGGGCACCGGCGAGATGAGCCTGACCCGGCTGACCGCCGCCTATGCCGCCATCGCCGCCGGCAAGGCGCCGATCGTCGCCCATGGCCTGAAAGACTGGAAACCCAAGGTCCAGCCCAAGCCTTTGGGCAAGGCCGAGCTGGTCAATATGCGCGACATGCTGCGCTCGGCGGTGCATCGCGGCACGGGGCTGGAAGCGGCCATCCCCGGCGCCTTCGGCAAGACCGGCACCACCCAGAACTACCGCGACGCCCTGTTCGTCGGCTATGTCGGCGATCTGGTGGTCGGCGTCTGGGTGGGCAATGACGACAACAGCGCCATGCGCGGCGTGGTCGGCGGCGGCGAGCCGGCGATCATCTGGCGCCAGTTCATGACCGCCGCCCTGGGCCGCAACGCGCCCCCGCCCGAGCCCGAGGAGATTCCGCTCGAGGTCGATGACCTGGGTCTGCCCATCGTCGATCCGAACGCGCCCGTTCCTGATCCGTTGACCGCACTGGAAGAGCCTCCGCCTGTCGAGCCTCCCGCCACACCGGAGACCCCGGTCAACTAGCCAAGGGCCGTTGAGCTCGACTCCTTGCGCCCTATATGCGTCGTCACCCTGGGACTTGTTCCCGGGGCCCATTGTTCCACCGCAAGTGCGGTGCCGAATAGAACTCTCACGATGAAGCTGACCCATGGGCCCCGGGAACAAGTCCCGGGGTGACGAGCTGAATAAGAGCGCAAGCCGTCGAACTCAGCGGCCCTTGCCTTAGGGCGCGCGGCTGGCGTCCAGCTCCAGCCAGTCGGTGAACGGCTGGCGATAGGCCAGGTCAAAGACCTCGGCCTGCAGCTTGAAGGGCAGGTTGGCCTCGCTGTTCCACAGCATCACCACGCCGGTTCGGGTCGCCGGGTCGAACATCATGGTCGAGCGATAGCCGGTCACGGCGCCGCTGTGGCCCACCAGCCGGTGGCCCTTGTAGGTGAAGCTGCGCATGCCCAGCCCATAGGCCGGCTGCAGCAGGGATCGGCCCAGCGGCGAATTGCCATAGGGCCGGCTGGTGTTGACGCGCGGACGCTGAACTTCCGACAGCACGGCGGCCGGCAGCACGACAGGGGCCTGTCCCATCTGCGCCTGCATCCAGCGGGCCAGGTCGACGATGTTGGAATTGATCCCGGCGGCGGCCGGCGTCCGGTAATAGGCATCCACCAGCGGGACCGGACGACCGTTGCGCGTCGGTTGCGCCCAGTGCGGTGCGGCGCGCAGCGCCTCAAGGCCAAGCGTCGTGCTGGTCATGCCCAGGGGCGTTAACAGCCTTTGATGCGCCTGCCGGGCATAGGTCTGGTGCGTCGCATGCTCCACGACCTCGGTGATCGTGTCATAGGCGATGTTCTGGTAGCTGTGGCAGGTGCCCGGCGGGCACAGTAGAGGTACGTCTTCCAGGCTTTGCCGGATCAGTTTCGGATCGCGCCCACCTTCAAGCCAGCCGTCATAGGCGTTGCGGGGCAAGCCGGTGCGCTGCGACAGCAGATCAGCCAGCGTCAGACTGTTCTGCGCCTGGCCCGGCAGGCGCAGGCTGGTGCCGAACTTCGCCACCGGATCCTCCAGCGACAGGACCCCGTCCCTGGCCAGGCCGGCGCTGAGCGTGCCGGCCACGGTCTTGGACAGCGACGCCCAGCGGAAGACCGTCGTGGCATCGACCTTTTCGCCGCCCCCGGGCGAGGTCTGTCCGTAGCCGCGCACAAACGCTACGCGTCCGTTCTCCACCACGGCCACCGCCAGGCCCTGCATGGTCCTGTCGGCCATCATCGCCTGGATGCGGGCGTCCAGAACGCGATAGTCAATCTGGCCATGCCAGGTTTCCGGCCTGACCGGCAGCACCGCCGGCATCTCCGGCGCCGTCGCGACGGTTGCGGGCGGACCCTTTGCCACTCGCAAGCCATAGAAGATCGTCAGTCCAGCCACGGCCAGTGCAGCGATCACCGCCAGGGCGGCCCCCAGCCGCCAGTCAGGGCGGGGGCTGAACCTGAACGTGCCGAAACGGGTCCTGTAGAATTTTTTCAATCGTCTCTTCCGCCGCGGCCAACCTCGCCGGCCGCCAATCCCGAATCCGCCTCGCCCGGCGATGGGCGACGTCTCCTACGCCCTTGCTGCGCGGGAGCAAGCCTAGACCAAGCGCCGCTGAGCTCGACCCCCTTGCGCTCTATATCCTCGTCACCCCGGGACTTGTTCCCGGGGCCCATCGTTCCACCGCAGGTGCGGCGCAGAATAGAACGCTCACGGTGAAGCTGACCCATGGGCCCCGGGAACAAGTCCCGGGGTGACGGGGTGCTTTCAGATTTGGACCCTCTGAGGTCAGGATCAACAGCCGTTGATATTAGACCCGACAGTTCGGCGGCCCTGAACCCCCGCGTATATTTCAAGGCACCCGCCGCCGGATCTCAAACGCTGTCGCTTGCGTTTTAGCGCTCGGCGGGCGTTTTCGAGCCCATGCTCAGCTGCCGCGCTGGTCCTTTTTCGTGGCCCGGTATGTCCTTTGAAGGGCGGCCTGGCGGCGGCGTTCGGCGTCCTTGGCGACTCGCTCGGCCTTGGCCTCGATCGCCGCCAGCTCGACGCCCAGCTTCTGGAAATGCGCCCAGCGGGCCGGGTCCAGCGCGCCGGTCTCCATCGCGCCGCGTACCGCACAGCCGGGCTCACTGGCGTGGCCGCAGTTGTTGAACCGGCACTCCAGCATCAGGCGCTCGATGTCGTCGAACACGACGCTCAGGCCATCGTCGGCGTCGATCAGCCCTACCTCGCGGATGCCGGGGGTATCCAGGATCAGCCCGCCGCCTGGCAACAGAAACAGCTCCCGGTGGCTGGTCGTGTGACGGCCATGGTCGTCGGTCTCGCGGATCGCCTGGGTGGCCATCCGGGCCTCGCCCAGGAAGGCGTTGACCAGGGTGGACTTGCCGACCCCGGACGATCCGATCAGGACGCAGGTCTGGCCCGGCGCGATCTGGGCCAGCAGCGCGTCGAGACCCTCGCCCTGTCGCGCCGAAACCACCAGCACAGGGCAGCCGGTCGCCAGGGCGGCGATCTGCTCGGCCTGGCCCTGCGGATCATCGGAAAGGTCGGATTTGGTCAGCAGGACCACGGGGCGGGCACCGCTCTGCCAGGCGGCGGCCAGATACCGCTCGATCCGGCGAGGATTGAGGTCGGCGTTCAGCGAGGTGACGACGAAGACGACATCGATATTGGCGGCAATGACCTGCAGGGTCTGCACGCTGTCGGCGGCCCGGCGCACGAAAGCCGTGCTGCGCGGCAGGATGGCGTGGATGGTGGCGGTGCGTTCGACCAGATTCAGCGACAGCGCCACCCAGTCGCCGACCGCCGGATGGCCCGCCTCACGCGCCTCGTGAAAAAGACGCCCGGCAGGCTTGGCCCGCACCTCGCCCTGGTCGGTGATGACCAGATTGCCGTCGCGCTGCTGGGCGACGATCCGCCCCGGGGTGTAGCCGGCGCGCGCATGCGGCTCGAAAGCCTGGCTCAGCGTCTCGGACCAGCCATATTGCTCTATCAAGGGATGGGTCTCTCACAGGATCAGGCAACCTAGCACCATCTGCCGTGCGAACCCACGCGGCCGCGCACGCGGCGTGAGGGCTTTCGAGTGTGAGGGCGAAAATGACGCGATCGAGTCTCCGCATATCGCGGGGTGCGGTGAAGCTACATTGGACGGAATCCCCCCCCCCCCCCCCCCCCCCCCCCCCCCCCCCCCGGAAAGTGACCGAAGAGTTGACTACGTTGAAGAGGGGGGGCGCAGGTCGGGGCGGTTCAGCCCCGATCCATTGCATTTATCACTTTAGAAAGTGGTATCAGGGTGTCCGGCCACTTGGCGGCGAGTTGGTCGCCGATAGCAATGAGGCAAGCCTTCTCGGCAGGCGACAGCTTTAGTTTTCTACCCGCGATGACTATGTTGCCCTTTAGAGCGATTGATAGGTCATTCTCGTTTTCGACTGACAGGCACAAGCCAGTTGCCCGCGCGTATCCCGACAGCTTTGGCGCGCCTTTTCGCCTGCAGTCTAGGTCTACAATCCATGCATCTTCCGGTACTTCAGCGTATTGGTAACCCCATGCTTTGCGGAAATCTGAAGCGGAAAGCCCAGGCTTACTCGGTTGCACGCCGCTTTTTAGGCCGTCGAATTTCTTCTCCCCACCCTCTCCGAGCCCCTCGCTGTAAGCTGCCACGTAGACCGATTTAAACTGCTCAGGGTTCTCGCGACAGGCTGAAATCAGAGTTGTACCTAGAAGAGGTGTCAAACTCTTGAGTGGTAGGGCATCCCGTCGTCTTTTTGCCTCTGCAATATCTGCAGTGCTAACAGGGCGTGTTTCAGGGTCCTCCCAGATGACCTGGAAAAGCTCGAGTACCTTGGCGACGAACTGTGGATCCTCGACCAATACGTTCGCTTCAATCCAACCTTTGGCTGTCGCCCCTTCCTCCGTAAGTCCATTAGTCGATACGTTTGAAGACCCAACTATTGACAATTTACTTGTGGCATAGATTTTTGCGTGGAGGCGTGGATGGGTACGGATCTTGATCCCGAGGGCTCTAATTTCGGCGATCACATCGGGGTTGCAGCCCGGATGGCTCAGATTGCACACGACCCGCAAGGGAATTCCGCTCGCTATTCCTAGCGTCTTGACCGCGCCACGCCCCCAGAACGGTACGGCAACGACTGCATCCTGACTTTGGACGATCGCTTTTCGAAACTTTGCAGCCAGTTGATTTTCGCGCAGTAGTTGGACCATGCCAAGCTTCCTTTTGCATCGAACCCAAATGAAGATGCTAGCGAATATCGATTGCCGAGAGGTGCAATTCAAGGTCAAGTTCGCGCCCTCGGCACTTCTACAAGGTTGTGCTTACGGCCGTTGATTTTGGAGCGAATGGCGAGCCAACTCCGATGGGAGACGCCCGCTAAGCCCGATAGGAGTGATCTCCGACGCTCCTTTGGACATAGGCGAACGCTCCCCACACCCCGTTCGCCGACCGATGGTGTCAACGGTGGACGACGGTAACGGAATGCCTCTAGGCTTGGTCAAGTTCGGTCCGTCGGGGTGATATGCGCGTATCCTCTCCCAGCACCCTCCTGCTCGGAGTGGTGTTCTTCTGTATCGCGGTGGCGCTGACGGCGGTCAGCCTGTCGACCGGGCCGGCCTGGCTGGGCATGGGGCTGGACGCGGCGAGCGCCGACGCGCCGGTGGTCGTGGCCAGGGTCGATGCGGACGGACCGGCGGCGCGGGCGGGCGTCAGGGCCGGCGACCGGCTGGTGGCTGCGGCCGGCGTCCCCCTGACGGGCCAGTCGCTCGACAACGAGGACAGCCAGGCGACCCAGGCGCTGAGCGACGCGGCCATGCGCCGCAACGACGCGGTGGCCGAAGCGCTGAAGGCGCGGCCCGTGCGCCTGACGGTGCAGAGCCCCGGTGGCCCGGTCCGCACGGTGACACTGGCGGATCGCCCCCGGCCGCTGTCGACCCTGGGCGTCGAGTTCTGGGCCAATCTGTCGTTTGGCCTGATCGCAACCCTTATCTGCGGCTGGGTGTGGGCGCTGCGGCCGCGCGAGCTGGCCACCCAGCTGTTCGCCCTGACGGGTCTGTCGATGCTGGCCTTCACCTTTGGCTGGGCGGTGCATGCCAGTCTGGAACTGGCCATGGACGCCGCCGTTCTGGCGCCGGTGCTGTGGCTGAACATGGGCGGCGCGGTGGCCTATGGCGGGGCGATGATCGCGTTCTTCCTGTCGTATCCGCGCCGCATCACGCGCCTGCCGGTGGTGCTGCTGGCCCCGGTGTGCGTGGGGATCTGGGCCGCCCTGCCGCTGTTACCGGGCAATCCCAGCCTCGACAGCCTGGGGCAGGGCATCACGGTGATCGAGATGGTCCTGATCGTGGTGGCCATCGGGGTTCAGGCCTTTGCCAGCCGCAAGGACCCCGCCGCCATGGCCGCCACCCGGTGGCTGGGCCTGTCGGTGATCCTGGGGGCGGGGGCGTTCATCGTCTCGGTAGCCGCTCCGGCCAGCCTGGGACGCGGGGCCCTGATCGACCCGCGCTTCGCCCTGGGGTTCTTCGTCATCATCTATATCGGCATGGCGGTGGGGCTGCGGCGGCACAAGCTGTTCGAGCTGGACCAGTGGGCGTTTCGCATCCTGTTCTATCTGGGCGCCGGCGCGGCCCTGCTGATCCTCGACGCGGTGCTGCTGGCGGTGCTGCGCTACAGCCCTGAGGCCTCGCTGGGCGCGGCCTTGCTGGTCGTGGCCTTCGCCTATCTGCCGTTCCGCGACGTGCTGTGGCGGCGCACGGTGGCGCGTCGCACCATGAAGGATCACGAGATGTTCGCCGCCGTCGCCCAGGTGGCCCTCACCCACGAGGCCGGCGCGCGCGACGCCGCCTGGCGCGACCTGCTGGCCAGGGTCTATGAGCCGCTCGAGATCGCCGCCGCGCCGCCGGGAACCGATCTGGCACGCGCCGTCATCGTGGGTGAGGGCGTGGCCATGAGCCTGCCGCCGGCCGCCGGGGCACCGGCCCTGTTGCTGCGCTTTCCGGCCCGGGGCCGGGGTCTGTTCGGAACTGCCCAACTGCAGCTGGCTGATCAGCTGGCGTCCTTGCTGGGCCAGATCGAGGAAGGCCGCGACGCCTATGCCCGCGGCGTGGTCGAAGAGCGGCTGCGCATCGCCCGCGACCTGCACGACGACGTGGGCGCCCGCTTGCTGTCGGGCCTGCATCGCAAGGAGCTGAGCCAGACCCACGAGGCCATGCGCGGGGCTATCGGCGACCTGCGCGCCATCGTCTCGGGCCTATCGGGACACGAATTGCCGCTGGACGACGTGCTGGCCGACCTGCGCCACGAGACCGCCGAGCGCCTGGCCGCCGCCGGCCTGGCGCTGGACTGGCCGCCGCCGGAGGATGACGCCCCCGGTCCGGCGGCCCCTTACCGCGTCTACAAGAACCTGACCTCGGCCTGTCGCGAGGTGATCTCCAACGCCATCCGTCATGCCCACGCCCAGCGCGTGGCCGTGACCGTGCAACAGTCCCGTGAGCGTCTCGACATGATTATCAGCGACGACGGCGTGGGCCTGCCGCGCGAGCCCGGCGGTCGCCGCAGTGGCCTGGCCAATCTGCAACGCCGGCTTGGCGAGATCGGCGGCGCGGTCGAGTTTCCTGACGTCGCCCAAGGGACGGTCGTGCGGCTCAGCGTGCCTCTCAATCCAGGACCTGCAACGTGACCGTTTCGCCCCCCGCCACGGCCCTGGTGCTAGAGGACCAGGACGAGACCCGCCTGCACCTGCTGGTGGCGCTCAGCCTGGCCTTTCCGGGCATCGACGCCCGGGGCGCGCGCACCTTGCGCGAGGCGCGGGCCCTGCTCGATCCGCCGGCCGCGCGGCCCTGGACGCCCGACCTGGCCCTGGTCGATCTGGTCCTGCCCGACGGCAGCGGTATCGACCTGCTGCGTCAGATCTCCGATCGGGCCGGCGACACGCGGGCGGTGGTGGTGACCATCTATGCCGATGACGGCCATCTGTTCGACGCCATAGCGGCGGGGGCCTGTGGCTATCTGCTGAAGGACATGGGAGCCGACGATCTGGTGCGCTACCTGCACCGGCTGGAGGAGGGGGAGACGCCGCTGTCACCGGCCATTGCCCGCCGGATGCTGGGCTATTTCCGCGACCAGCCGCGCGTGCCCGACACGCTTGAGCCGCTGGCCGCCCTGACCCCCCGCGAGACCGAGGTGCTGCGGCTGATCGGCCGGGGCCTGCGCTCGGGCGAGGCGGCCAAGGTGATGGGGGTGGCCGAGCAGACCGTGGCCGGCTACGTCAAGGCCATCTACCGCAAGCTCAACATCTGCTCGCGCGCCGAAGCCGCGCTGGAGGCCGCGCGTCGGGGTCTGGTCTAGAGACGCTCTAGTCTTTAGTTTTCACGCGCGTTTCATTCCGAAAACCGGTTCCCACTTTTCGGAACGCGCTCTAGTGCATGTAAAGCTGCGAAACGCCGGCAAGGGTGACGGCGCCGATGGCGATCCAGCCCGCCAACAGGGCGAACATCGGATAGCGCTGCCAGAGACGCCGTTGGGTGGCGCAAGCGCCGGAATGTTTGGGCATGGCTTACCTCCCTTTTTGTTTTTGGCGGCCGTTTCCTGCCCACTACCGTGGACCAGAACCACTATTAAGGCACGATTAATCTTTTCACGGCGGACAAGAAACTTGGCTAATGGCCCCGTTTTGAGTTTCCCGCCCCGGGCGAACCGCATTGTTCTCAGGATCAAGGCTCTGATTCTACGGCGCTTTCCGCTTTGATGAAAAGGTTGCATCAGGGCGGAAAGTTTCTAGGTTCTGGATCACCCCGGATGCTTGATCAGGACCCCCTATGCTTCGTTTAGTCTATCTGGCCGCGTGTCTGGCCCTGTCTGCAACCGGACCCGCCCTGGCCCAGGCCCCCGTGGTCAGTCCGCCACCCAGTCTGGCACCGTCACCGGCGGCCGTGGCCGGCAAGGCGTTCCTGGCCACCAATGCCAAGGCACCGGGCGTCGTCGCTCTGCCGTCGGGCCTGCAATACAAGGTGGTCGCCTCTGGGCCCAAGGACGGTCCCTCGCCCAAGCTGGGCGACATCATCAAGGTGCACTACGAAGGCAAGCTGCTGGACGGCACGGTCTTCGACAGCTCGTTCGAGCGCAACCAGTCGATGATCATGCCCCTGGACGGGCTGGTCCAGGCCTGGCTTGACGCCCTGCCGATGATGAAGGTCGGCGATGAGTGGCTGCTCTATGTGCCGCTGGAACTGGGCTATGGCGACCGACAGATGGGCCCGATCCCGCCGGGCAGCGTGATGGTGTTCCGCCTGAAACTGCTGGGCATGCTGGCGGTGGATTGATGGCGGGTAGGTCCTCCCCCTGAAGGGGGAGGCGGCCGAAGGCCGGAGGGGGAAGACTGCATTGAGTCTGCAGTCACTTCCCCCTCCGTCGGCTGCGCCGACACCTCCCCCGCTAGGGGGAGGATCTGGTTACTTCCGGCTCTTCATCAACGGCTGGATCTTCGTCCCGAAGTCCTCGACGCCCTGCACGAAGTCATCGAACGTCAGCAGCACTCCGCCGGTGCCGGGCACGGCGGCGACCTCGTCCAGCATCCGGGCGATGCTCTCATAAGACCCCACCAGCGTGCCCATGTTGAGGTTCACGGCCGAGGCCGCATCGGCCAGCTGGGCGGTGTTGGTGGTGGCACCCGCCGCCGCATTGGGCGCGGCCTGCTGGGTCAGCCAGGCCAGGGCCTCCTGGTCGGCCCCGTCGCGATAGAGCTGCCACTTGGCAAAAGCCTTCTCGTCGGTCTCGTCGGCGATGACCATGAACAGGATGAAGCTGGCCACGTCGCGGCCGGTCTTGGCGGCGGCGGCCTCCAGGCGCGTGTTGACCGAGGCGAAGGCGGTGGGGGTGTTGGTGCCCTTGCCCAGGGCAAAGCTGTAGTCGGCATACTGCGCGGTAAAGGCCAGGCCCTCGTCCGACGAGCCGGCGCAGATCAGCTTGGTTTCCTTCGGGTGCGGGCTGACCCGGCAGTCGTCCATCTGGAAGTACTGGCCCTTGAAGTCGGAAACGCCGGTTTCCAGCAGGTCCTTCAGCACGGTGGTGTATTCGGCCAGGTAGTTATAGCGGTCGGTATAGTGGGCCTCGCCCGGCCACAGGCCCATCTGGCTGTATTCGGCCTTCTGCCAGCCGGTCACCAGGTTGAGGCCAAAGCGGCCGGGCGCGATGGAGTCGATGGTTGAGGCCATCCGCGCGGCGATGGCCGGCGGGATGGTCAGGGTGGCGACGGTGGCGAAGATCTTGATCTTCGTGGTCACGGCCGCGAGACCGGCCATCAGGGTAAAGCTCTCGAGATTGTGCTCCCAGAACTGGGTCTTTCCCCCGAACCCGCGCAGCTTGATCATCGAGAGTGCGAAGTCGAAGCCGTATTGCTCGGCCTTCAGGGTGATTTCCTTGTTCAGCTCGAAACTGGGCATGTACTGCGGCGAGGTCTCGGAGATGAGCCAGCCGTTGTTGCCGATGGGAATGAAGACGCCGACCTGCATGGGATTAAGTCCTCTGGGGAATGTCTTGAGATACTGAAATCCTCCCCCCAGAGGGGGAGGTGGCGCGAAGCGCCGGAGGGGGAAGGGGCAAGGTCAGCAGGACTTCCCCCTCCGTCGGCTGCGCCGACACCTCCCCCTTCAGGGGGAGGATCTTCATTTGTCCCCCTCCAGAAAGCCCAGCAGCGCCTCATTGAAGGTCTCTGGATCGGTGACGGTGAAGCCGTGGCCGCCCCAGGCGACCTGCTGCAGGTCGGCGTTGGGCAAAAGTCCGGCCAGGTGTTGCGAGCACCTCATCGGCACCAGCATGTCGTCGGCGCTGCAACTGACCAGCACGCGGTGGCCGATGCGCTCCAGGTCGGCGTCGACATCGAAGGCCAGTAGCGCCCGAATCCGCGCCAGCATCACCTCGGGGGGCGGAAAGCCGGCGACGTGGTGGGCCTCCTCGGCCATCAGCCGGGCGTGGTTCCGTGAGATCCAGTCGGCCGGATACAGGAACAGCGGCTGGGCGTGGACATAGGCCTCGATACCGCTGTCTTCCAGCAGGCGGATCCGGGTGTCGAAGCAGCGCCTGATGTGCGGGTCGGGCCGGCTCCAGCCGTTGACCACCACCAGCTTGGCCAGGCGGTCAGGGTGGCTGAGCGCCAGGGCCAGGCCGGCATTGCCACCCGCCGCATGGCCGACGATATGGACCTTGTCCAGACCCAGAGCGTCCATGACCTTGACCATGTCGTCGGCCATGTCCTGAACGGCATAGGGGCCATCGGGGGGGGATGGCAGTTGGCGCACGCTGCGGCCCGTGCCCCGGTGGTCGTAGAGCACCACCGGGAACCGCTCCAGCAGGGCCGCCATCTGCGGTGCCCAGAAGGCGCCCGAGCCGCCAAGGCCCGACGACAGCAGCACGGCTGTCCGTCCGGCGACGGGGCCGCCGTGCAGTTCGTAGTGCAGGCCGTCGACGGTTCCGCAGGTCATTTGCCGATATGGGCCACAGAGGCGATCTCGACCAGGAAGTCGGGCTTCACCAGGCCGCACTGGATGCAGTAGCGGGCCGGTTTGTCGCCGGGGAAGTACTCGGCATAGACCTTGTTGATGGTCTGATAGTTGGCCCAGTCGGTCAGGAAGATGTGGTTCATGGTCACGTCCTCCATCGTGCCGCCGGCCGTCTCGATGACCGACTTGATGGTCTCCAGCACCTGCCGGGTCTGGGCTTCGGCGTCGCCGACATGGGCGACATTGTTGTCCTTGTCGAAGGCCAGGGTGCCCGAGACATAGACCACCCCGTCAGCCAGGGTTCCCGGCGAGAACGGGGCGATGGGGGTGCCCGTGCCGGGCGGGAGGATGATGGTCTTGGGCATGGGTGGTGTCCTCTATCAAACTCGGTGAAGGCCCCCTCAGTCGCTCCGCGACAGCTCCCCCAGAGGGGGAGCAGCTGCTCGGCCTAGATCCTCCCCCTCTGGGGGAGGTGGCCCGGAGGGCCGGAGGGGGTTAGCGCGGCGCCAGTTGCCCGAACGCCCCCTTGAAATCGGCCGTCGTTGAGACCCAGCCAAAGAAGGTCTCGATGTTGAACAGGGCCGCCTTCTGTACGAAATCCGGACCCGCCTGATGGGTGGCGTCCTCCAGCACCGTGCCAAAATATTCCAGCATGAAGCCGTCGCGCAGGGTCGACTCCACGCACACGTTCGTGGCGATGCCGACGAACACCAGATGGCGGATGCCGCGCGCTCGCAAGACGCTGTCCAGCTGGCTGTTGAAGAAGCCGGAATAGCGGGTCTTGTGCAGACAGATGTCGCCCGGCTCGGGTTTCAGGGCGTCGACCAGCTCATAGTCCCACTGGCCGCGCGCCAGCAGCTTGCCTTGCAGTTCGGGCCGGGCCCTCATGGTCTTCAGGGCATTGGACTTCCACCAGTTGGGCGAACCGGGACCGCCGGCCTCGACATACTGGTCATCCCAGCCGTTCTGGAAGTAGATCACCTGCATGCCGGCCGCGCGGGCCACGGGCAGGATGGCCTGGATCTGCGCGATCACCCCGGCCGCGCCGCTGATATCGAACCCGGCCAGGTCCAGATAGCCGCCCGGCGAGGCATAGGCGTTCTGCATGTCGATGACGATCACCGCCGTGGTCTTCGGATCGACCGGGATCGGCTCGGGCCGGGCCGGCAGCATGACCGCGTCCGGCGACAGGGGCTTGATCGGTCCGCCGGCCTTGTCGGGATCGAGAGCCATGTCATACCATCCAGAAACGCGCGACGCGGAGAGGCCGGATCAACGATGACGACGACCCGCGCCCGGTTCGTCAAGCCGGCTTGATGCGTTTAGAGGCCATGCTGGCACGATCCGTTCGAAACCTGATCGAAACGCCGGGCGGGCCGACCGTCGATTTCGCCGCGCCGCCCGGTGAACCGGCCCTGGCCGCGCCGGACTCGGTGTCGTGGCGGGTGTTCAAGAACCCCGTCGCCCTGTTCGTGGGCGGGGTGACGGCGGTGATCCTGGAACTGGCCGAACCGCGCGTGCGCACGGGGGTGTGGGAGCATTCCAGCTTTCGCACTGACCCCCTGGGCCGTCTGAAGCGCACGGGACTGGCGGCCATGGTCACGGTCTATGGCGCGCGTTCGGTGGCCGGGGCGATGATCGCCGGGGTCGGTCGCCAACACGCGCGGGTGGCTGGAACCACGCCCGATGGTCAGGCCTATCGTGCGGATGATCGGGTCCTGCTTGACTGGGTGCAGGCCACCGCCAGTTTCGGCTTTCTGTCGGCCTATGACGCCTGCGTTGCGCCCCTGACGGACGCCCAGAAGGACCAGTTTTATGCCGAGGCCGCGCCCGCCGCGCGGCTGTATGGCGCTTTGGGCGCGCCGACCTCGCAGGCGGAATGGCAGGCGCAGCTGGCCGCCATGCTGCCGCGTCTTGAGCCTTCCGACATCGTGTTGGAGTTCCTGACCCTGATGCGCCAGACGCAGCTGGCGCCTGGGCCGGTCAGCCGTCTGCAGCGGCCCCTGATCCGCGCGGCGGTCGGGCTGGTTCCAACCGAGGTGCGGGCAGTGCTGGGGCTGGGGCCAGAGTGGTTGCCGCGTCCGTTCGAGATGCAGGCCATCCGCCTGGCCGGGCGGGCCATGGATCGCCTTGCGGTTCCCGGCGCGCCGCCGTCCGAGGCCTGCGTCAGGATGGGCCTGCCGGCGGACTGGCTGTATCGGCCGATCAGGTCCCGAACTGGGTGAAAGGCACCTTGTTGAACAGCTCGCGCTCGGCCCCGCGCGGGTCGTCGGCCATGCGGGAGGTGTTGTCGAACACCATCGTCTGGCGGCGGGGCAGGGTATAGGGCTCCCAGGCCGGGATCGCCGCGCAGTTGGGGTTTCCCGTGCGGGCGAACGCTATGAAGGCGTCGCTCATGGCGTTGGACATCGCCACGCTGTCGGGGCCCGTCCCGACGAGCGAGCCCTTGGCGTCCAGCGTGCCGAACACCAGGCCGATATCGAGGGTATGGGGCGCGCCCCAGAGGCCGCCATCCTTGGGCGACTTCCAGTCCAGCTGATAGACATAGGCCGGCGCGCCAGCCCTGGCCCGTTCCTCGGCCTGGATGATCGCGGCTTTCCACGAGCGGCCGGCGGTCGAGGCGGCGAAATAGACGTCGGCCGGCGAATAGTGCGGATAGAGCCGGCGGTATTCGGCCACGACGGTGGCGGGGTCGATGTCGATGCGGGCGTTGAACTGGCCCGGCAGGCGGGCCACCACCTGCTCCCAGCTCATCTCGAACACCTTGGGATCCCAGCCGACAAAGCCGCGCGTCTCGTCATGGGTGTTGCCGCACATCATCGGGATGTCCAGGCTCTGGGGCGCGGCGTCGGGGAAGAACGGATGGCGGGTCAGGGCGCGCTCGTCCAGCACCGGACCCATATAGACCCCGCCGGTCCCGGCGACCGGATCGACGGCCTTCAGGCCGTTCAGCATCTGGTCGGCGGGCAGGGCGCGCAGGGCGGCCAGGTCCTTGATGCCCAGCTTGTCGAGGAACAGCTGGGCGCGCTTTGTAGCATTGAAGGGCCCCCCGACCGTCACCTGCTGGCCGCTCATGGTGGCGGCGCGGTGGAACAGGCCCCTGGCCGAGGGCATGGCCATCAGGGTGGCGATCTTGGCCCCGCCGCCGGACTGGCCAAACAGCATCACATTGCCAGGATCGCCGCCGAAGGCCGCGATGTTGTCGCGCACCCATTCCAGCGCCAGCACCAGGTCCAGCTGGCCGACATTGCCGCTGTCGGCGACGCTGGGGTCGTTGAAGATCCGCGCCAGATAGAGATAGCCGAAGGCATTGAGGCGGTGGTTGAGCGTGACCACCACCACGTCGCCGCGCCTGGCCAGCTTGGTCCCTTCATACCAGGGACTTCCGCCCGAGCCCCCGTTATAGGCCCCGCCGTGGATGTAGACCATCACCGGCCGTTTGCCGTTGTCGGCCAGGCCCGCCTTGCCGGCTTTTGCTGGCGTCCAGACATTGAGGAACAGGCAGTCTTCCGACAGGGCCTCGCTCTCTTCGCCCTTGCCGGTCTGCATCGAGGCCGCGCCATAGGCCAGGGCGTCCTGCACGCCGCTCCAGGGCTGGTGCCTGACCGGCGGCATGAAGCGCCGGGCACCGCCGGTGTCGGCACCGTAGCGCAGGCCCTTGAAGACGTGGACGCCGTCGCCGCTGGTGCCGCGCACCTTGCCGGCGGTGGTCGACACGATGGGCGAGCGCGCGGTCGCGGCCTTCGCGACATGCGGCACCAGAAGCAGGGCCCCGGCGGCTCCGGCTCCCTGGATCAGGCGA
Organism: Caulobacter sp. AVps18; assembly: GCF_058681425.1. NCBI lineage: Bacteria > Pseudomonadati > Pseudomonadota > Alphaproteobacteria > Caulobacterales > Caulobacteraceae > Caulobacter > Caulobacter sp. AVps18. Next base: position 200,017 of record NZ_CM178737.1, on the reverse strand, counting down.
CGGCGGTCGGTGCGGATGGGATCGGCCATGGTGTCCTCCGGCGCTCTGAAGGCGTCTCGACCTCTTGGCTAACACGAAGCCTGACACCGGTGGCAACGATTATTCGCAAGACTGCTCGCCCTCCGATCCGCCAACCCGCTATGAAGGTAGCGTCCCTCAACCCCATTCGCGATCAGGCCTGTCATGACCTTTCTTCGCTTGAGCCTCGGTGCCGTTTTGGCGGCGGCGGCCGTGACCATGGCGGGCCCCGCCCTGGCCGACCTGTCGGTTCGCGACGGGCGTCTGGTCGAGGCCTCGGGCCGGCCGTTCGTGATCCGGGGCGTCAATGTCCACCACGCCTGGGCTGACAAGCACACCAAGCAAAGCCTGAACGACATCGCCGCGACCGGGGCCAATACGGTGCGGATCGTGCTCAGTGACGGCTCGCGCTGGAAGCGCACCCCGCCGTCGCAAGTGGCGGCGATCCTGCGCGAGGCCGATCGCCTGAAGCTGGTGGTGATCCTTGAGCTGCATGACGCCACCGGCTTCGGCGATCCGGGGCCCGATGCAAAGGGCGCTGTGCACCTTGGAACCCTCATCCCCTACTGGCTCCGCCTCAAGCCTCTGATCGAGGGGCGCGAGGACCGGGTAATCGTCAATATCGCCAATGAGCCATTCAGCGTGCGGGGTCAGCCCAGTCCGTGGTTCGAGGCCCATCGCACCGCCATCCTGGCCCTGCGCGCCGGCGGCCTGCGCCATACGCTGATGGTCGACGGCGACAACTATGGCCAGGATTCGAGCGGCACGATGCGTGACAACGCCGCCGCCCTTCTGGCCGCCGATCCACTGCGCAACACCGTGTTCAGCGTCCACATGTACCAGGTCTATGACCGGGGCGAGACGGTGCGGGCCTATCTCGACGCCTTCCAGAGCGCCGGCCTGCCGCTGGTGGTGGGCGAGTTCGGGCCTGACCATGCCGGCGAGCCGGTCGATGAAGAAACGATCCTGCGGCTGACGGCCGAGCGCGGGATCGGATGGCTGGCCTGGTCGTGGTCGGGCAACAGCCCAAAGGTCGCCGATCTGGACATGGTGCAGGGTTTCGACGCCCGCCGGCCCTCGCCCTGGGGTGTGCGGGTGATCGACGGGACGGACGGCCTTCGCCAGACCGGCCGCCCCGCCGAGGTCTTCGCCGCGCCCCTGCGCCAGCCGCCGATCTGGCGACGGGCCTTGGCGCGGCTGCGGGGGTTTTAGCCCAGCGCCTTCACCGCGCCGGCGTGATCCTGAATGATGCGGATCAGCGGCGCGTCGACGTCGAACACGCCAAACAGGCCCTGCTCTTCCTGCGGGGGATCGCCGACATAGCTGCGGTCGCCCTTCTTGAACCAGGCGTCGGGATGCTGGGCGCGGCCCTCGCCGTTCCAGGCCCAGAAGTTGGTGCCGGCGACCGGTCCACCCGCCTTCATGTCGGCCAGGCTCATGTCATAGACCGTGCGATAGAAGCGGTCGCGATAGGTGGCGGGCGAGTTGGGCGCAAAGGCACGCTCGTCGCGGATCAGGCCAAACTCCTCGATCACCAGCGGCTTGTTCATCGCCTTGGCCAGGGCGATGTGGCGCTGGATGTAGTCGCGGGTCTTGGCCTCGCCGGCCTCATAGGTCGAGGGCTGGTCCTTCATGCCGATCCAGCTCCAGTTGTTGGGCCAGACGTGCAGGGTCAGATAGTCGATGGCCGGGGTGCGGTGGGAGTCGACCACGCAGGCCTCGCTCTGCACGCAGCCCATGTCGCCCTCGCTGCCGGAACTGACCAGGTGGTGGGGATCCAGGCTCTTGATGAAGCGGGCGGTTCCATCGACCCAGGCGTTATAGATCGGCAGGTTGCCGGTCACGAACGGCTTGCTCTCGCCTGGGCGCGGTTCATTGGCCAACTGCCACGACATGATCGTCGGATCGTCGATATAGAGCCGGCCGTTGACGGTGTTGCGGCGGGTGACCAGGGCCTTGATGTAGTGCCGCCAGAGGGCGTTGGCCTTTTCGTCGGCATAGAAGCGGGCCGAATAGTCAGCGAAGGCCGGCCAGGGATAGGCCGGATCGCTCTGCTGGAACCAGGTGCCGTTGCCGGTCCAGTTCAGATAGGCGGGCATGCCGCCCGACCAGTCCCAGAAGTTGTTCAGATAGATCACGGCCTTCATGCCGCGCGCATCCATCTGGGCCAGAAGATAGTCCAGGCCCTTCAGCAGGCCCTGATTATAGTCCTCGCCGGGGCCTCGGAAGGCCGGGTCCAGCGCCACCTTGGCCGGGGACTGCTCACCCGAGCCCAGCACTCGCAGATTGGTTACGCCCAGCGCGTTCAGCCGATCCAGTTCGCGGCCCAGTCGGGCGCGGTCACCGAACGCCTCGTCGGCACCCAGATAGGCACCGTACCAGAGATTGGCTCCGACGAAGCGATAGGGCTTGCCGTCCAGCGCCAGGCGCCCCTTTTCGACGGTGACAAAGCCCTTGGGCCGGGCCGCGGCCAGGGCAGGCAAGGCGGGCAAGGCGGCCAGCGTGGCCAGCAGGTGACGTCTCGACAGCATTAAACGGCTCTCCTTTTGCGCAACCCTAACCCGCGTTGTGAAGCAAGGGGAGAGGGCGCCGTTTGGGAAGTCTCGCTTTCGTCACGCACCGGCGCTAACACGCTGGGCATGACCCGTCTGATCCCCCTGCAAGGCGTCGAGAACCTCCGCGATTTCGGCGACTACGCCGCCGGTGCCGGCCGGCTGAAGAAGGGCGTGCTGTACCGCGCCGCCCACCAGGCCCAGGCCACAGACGAGGATCTGGCCGTGCTGGCGGGGCTGGGTCTCGCCACCATCGTCGATCTGAGGCGGCCCAATGAGCGCCAGCGCGATCCCTCGCGCCGCTGGGAGGGCTTCGCCGCCGAGGTGATCGACAATGACGAGGGCTCGCTGGAAGATCCCTGGCACACCTTCCTGCTGACCTCGGACCTGACGCCGGGGTCGATCCAGACCTACATGCAGGAGTATTACCGCCGCGCGCCGTTCAAGACGCGGCACCTGGATCTGTTCAGCCGCTACTTCCAGGCCGTGGCGCAGGGGCGCGGCCCGGTGCTGATCCACTGCGCGGCCGGCAAGGACCGCACGGGCATCCTGGCCGCCCTGACCCATCACATCGCCGGGGTGTCGGACGAAGACGTCATCGACGACTATCTGCTGACCAATGACGAGGAACGCTTCGTCCGCCGGGGTCCCAAGTTCATCGCCATGATCGAGCAGGCCACGGGGCGTGCGCCCAGTGACGCCGCCATCCGCGCGGCCATGGGCGTGCAGGCCGACTATCTGGCCGCCGCCTTTGCAGTGATGAAAGCCGAGCACGGCTCGCTGGACGGCTATCTGGAACAGGCGGTCGGCCTGGACGCGCAAACCCGCGAGGCCGTGCGGGCGCATATCCTGCTCTGAAGATCAGGTGACAAACGCTCGTTTAACCGCCACGCTCGCCGCAAGTCGCCCCGATCAGAGGGCGTCCAGCCGGGGTAGGGCATGAGCGAGTTCACGGGCGTTGGGGCGGCGTCGTCGCAGGACGGCAAGCCGGGCCTGTCGAAGAGTGCGCTCAGCTGGATTCTGCACCAGGGCTCGCGCGACCCCTATGTGATCCTGATCACCATCTACATCTTCGCCCCCTATTACTCGCGGGTGCTGATCGGCGATCCGGTCAAGGGCCAGGCGGCCGTCGCCGATATCGCCACGACCTTTGGCCTGATCACCGCCCTGACGGCACCGTTCCTGGGGGCGTCCATCGAGCAGTATGGGCCGCGCAAGCCGTTCCTGGCCGGGATCCTGGCGATCATGCTGCCGGTGCTGCTGGCCCTGTGGTGGGCGACGCCGGCGGGCGGCCTGCCGGTGGCCGTGGTCGCCCTGGCCCTGACCGTTCTGGGCGTGGCCTATAACTGGGGTGACGTGCTCAACAATTCGCTGCTGTCGCGCGCTTCGGGGCCCGGGCAGGAGCCGCTGCTGTCGGGGCTGGGCTATGCCCTGGCCAATTTCCTGTCGGTGGTGCTGCTGATCTTCATGCTGTGGGGCTTCGTCCTGCCCGGCGCAGTCAGTTGGCCCGGTGTGCCGCTCGCCCCGTTGTTTGGCATGAGCGCCGAGCATCACGAACCCAGCCGCCTGTCGGGGCCCCTTGCGGCCCTGTTCATGGGGCTGGGGGCCATCCCGTTCTTCCTGTGGACCCGCGATGCGCCGCGTACCGGCCTGTCGATGGTCGCCAGCCTTCGCCAGGGCTTCAGGCTGCTGGCCGACACCTTCAGCAACCTGAAGGGCCACAAGGACGTCGCCACCTTCCTGGGCGCGCGGATGCTCTATTGCGACGGCATGACCGCCCTGCTGGTGTTCGGCGGCCTCTTTGCAGCGGGGCTAATGGGGTGGGGCGAGCTGGAAATGCTGGCCTATGGCATTTCGCTGTCGATCTTCGGGGTGCTGGGCGGTTTCCTGGCCCCTTGGCTGGACCGCAGGGTCGGCCCGCGCCGCGCCGTGCAGATCGAGATCTTCGGCGCCCTGACCTTGCTGATCGCCACCCTGGGCATGGGCCGCGACCGCATTCTTTTCTTCTGGTCCTATGATCCGGCGGCCCACCCGCCGGTCTGGGACGGGCCACTGTTTCGTACCGCACCCGAGCTGATCTACCTGTCGATGGGCCTGCTGATCGCCGTTTTTGTGACGGCGCAGTACGCCTCAAGCCGCACCCTGCTGGTGCGCCTGGCCCCGCCCGATCGCATGGCCGCTTTCTTTGGCCTGTTCGCCCTGTCGGGGACGGCAACGGTGTGGCTGGGCTCGCTGCTGGTCGCCCTGGCCACCAAGATCTTCCAGAGCCAGGTCGCCGGCTTCCTGCCCATCGTGGCCCTGCTGCTGTTGGGCCTGCTGGGCCTGTTCCTGGTGAAGGGTGGAGAACGGGAGAGCTAAGGGTGATGCTGCTGACATATCCCGACAATCGCTTGGTCTAGAACCTCCTCGTCAAAGGGAGCCCCCATGTCCAGCAAGCCGTTCACAGCCACTCCCGTCGCCGACGGCCGGGGGGATTTCGATTTCTTCATCGGCCGCTGGCGGGTGTCGCATCATCGCCTGGTTGCGCGGCTGGTGGGGTCGAGCGACTGGCAAGACTTCGACGGAACTACCGAGACACGCAAGATCCTCGCAGGTCTGGGCAACATGGATGAAAACGTGTTGAACCTGCCGTCCGGGACCTATCAAGCCGTCACCCTGCGCCTTTTCGATCCAGGCCGCGCCGTCTGGACCATCCACTGGATCGACGCCCGCATGGCTGCGGTTGATGCGCCGATGATCGGCCAGTTTACCGAAGGCGTCGGCGAATTCTTCGGCGACGATACGCTGGACGGCCGACCGATCCGTGTGCGCTTCCGCTGGTTCGTCGATGATGTGGATCATTGTCGCTGGGAACAGGCCTTCTCGCCCGATGGCGGGGCCAGTTGGGAAACCAACTGGACGATGGCCTTCGAACGGGTCTGAGCAACCCCTCCCTCGAAGACGGCGAGCGGGAGGCATAGCCGGGAGGCTCGCAGGGGGGTATCAACCCGCCATGCGTCGCGTCGCCTTTCTTTCCGCCCCCTGGCGCGAGCCGGTCTGGGCGTTGCAGCCCTTCCGGGACGAGGCCTTTGCCTGCGCCCTGTTGTCGGGCGGGGGCGAGCGGTGGTCGTATCTGCTGCGCGCGCCCGATGCGGTGCTGACCCTGGCGCCGGAAGACCCGCGTGATCCGTTCGAGACGCTGGCCGACCTGCTTGGGCCGCGCTGCGCCGCTGATCCCGACGGACCTCCGTTTCAGGGAGGTGTCGTCGGTCTGGGGACCTACGAACTGGGCGACCGGGTCGAGCACCTGGGCCTTGGTCGAACCCTTTGGCCCGACCTGACCTGCGCACGCTATCCCGCTTTGCTGGCCTTTGATCATGGCGAGCGGCGGGTGGTGGCGGTCGGGCGCGGCGACACCGACGCCCAGGCGCAAGGCCGCGCCCGCGAGGCCCTGGCCTGGCTCGATGCGCGTGCCGCCGACCGGCCGCCGCTGGACGGACCGCTCTGCGAAACCCTCTGCGCCAGCGATGGCCCGGCCTATGAGGCGGCGGTCGCCGATGTAGTCGGACGGATTCTGGGCGGCGAGATTTTTCAGGCCAATATCGCCCGCGCCTGGACCGGGCGACTGACGGACGGCGCCGATCCCTTCGACCTGTTCAGCCGTCTGCGTGGCCAGAGCCCGGCCCCGTTCTCGGCCTATTGGCGGCTGGAGGACCGGGCCCTGGTCTCCAACTCGCCCGAGCGGTTTCTGAAGGTGTCGGGCGAGGACGGGGCCATCGAGACCAAGCCGATCAAGGGCACGCGGCGTCGAGGCGAGACCCCCGCCGAAGACGCCGGCCAGATCGCCGAACTGACGGCCAGCGCCAAGGACAAGGCCGAGAACCTGATGATCGTCGACCTGATGCGCAACGATCTGGCGCGCGTCAGTCCGCCGGGCAGCGTCAGGGTGCCGTCGCTGTTTCGCGTCGAGACCTTCGTCAATGTGCACCACCTGGTCTCGACCGTGACGGCGCGGCTGGCGCAGGGGCAGGGCGTGGCCGACCTGCTGCGGGCGGCCTTTCCGCCGGGCTCGATCACCGGCGCGCCCAAGGTTCAGGCCATGAAGGTCATCGCCGGGCTGGAGCCGCCACGCGGTCCCTATTGCGGCTCGCTGTTCTGGGCGGGTTTTGACGGCAGCCTCGACTCCAGCGTCCTGATCCGCACCGTGGCCCTTGAGCAGGACGCTGAGGGCTGGCGGCTGGAGGCGCGGGCCGGGGCGGGCATTGTCGCCGACAGCGATCCCCACGCCGAACGGCTGGAGACCGAGACCAAGATCGCCGCCCTCAAGCGCGCCCTGACCGAGCCCGCCGCATGATGCCGCTGGATGATCGCGGCCTGTTGCTGGGCGATGGCCTGTTCGAGACGATGCTGGCGCAGGACGGCGTCATCCCCCTGATCGACGCGCATCTGGACCGCCTGGCTGCGGGATGCCTCGTGCTGGGTCTGCCGCCGCTGGATCGCGAGGCTGCGCGCGCCCTGTGCCTGCCTGCCCCGCCCGCGACGGGCCGGGCTGCCGTGCGCCTGACCCTGACCGCCGGTTCGGGCGGACGGGGTCTGGACCGGCCGACCGAGCCTGTTCCGCGCTTGGTGGCGACGGCGGCCCTTTCGCCGTGGGTCCAGACGCCCGCGGCCCTGATGGTCGCCAACACGCGCCGCAATGAAGGCTCGCCGGCCGCGCGGCTCAAGACCCTGTCCTATCTCGACAATGTGCTGGCCCGGCGCGAGGCGCAGGCGGCGGGGGCGGACGAGGCGGTGATGCTCAACAATGCCGGCCACATCGCCTGCGCCGGCGCCGCCAATCTGTTCTGGATCGCGGGGCAGACCCTGTTCACCCCCTCGCTGGACTGCGGTGTTCTGGCCGGGATCACGCGGGCCCGGGTGCTGGCTGCGGCCCGCGATCTGGGCGTGGCGAGCGCCGAGATCGTCGCCGACCCGGCGGTGCTGGAGACGGCCGATGCGGTCTTCCTGACCAATAGCCTGATCGGTCTGCGGCCGGTGTCGCGCCTGGGTGAGCGGGCGCTGTCACCCCATCCTCTGGCCGAGCGGCTCGCCGCCGGGCTTGCAGCGCAGCGCTGAACGGTTAGGAAGCGGCCATGACCGACGACATTCCCATCCTGATCGCCCCGCCGCCCGAGCATTGGGACGAAGCCTTCGCCCAGACCCTGATCGGCAAGACCTTGCTGGTGGGCCTGACCTTTGTGGATGACGACGGCGAGGTGCTGGAACAGCAGCAGTTCTTCGGCGGGGTTATCGAGGCCGACGCCCATGACGGCATCCTGCTGGACCTGCTGGGTGAGCATGACGGCGACACCTATGCCCTGCCGCCCCAGACCTCGGCCATCCTGGCCGCCGACCCGGGTGTGACCAGCCTGGCGGGGGACCGTCCCGATTTCGTGGTCAACTGGACCATCCACGGCGCGCCGGACGAGCCCGCCAATGACGAGGACCTCGATCAGGCCTGATCGAACGGAAACGGCAGCCGGCCGGCCTTGAACAGGATGTCGGGGTTTTCGTCATAGTCGCCCAGCTCGACGTCGGCGCTGGCCGCGAAGGCCACCACGCCTTCGCGCAGCGGGGCCAGGCGCTCGGCCTTGCGGCGAGCCTCGGCGGCGTCCTTGCAGCCGATCTGCTGCTCGGCCTTCAAGGCCTTGCCGCGCCCGGCGACATAGGCTTGCACGATATAGACGGTTTCCTTGGCCATCCCCACTCAGGCCGCCTGTTCGGCCGGCGGGTCAAGCCTGCTCAGGTCTTGGCCTGGTGGTCATAGGCCGTCCGCGCCAGGCGGATGGCAGGATGATGCGTCTCGGCCCAGCCGATCAGGGCCGCCAGTGGCTCCAGCAGGCTCTCGCCCATGTCCGACAGGCGGTACTCGACGCTGGGCGGCAGGGTTGGAAACACCCGACGGGTGATCAGGCCGTCGCGCTGCAGATCGCGCAGGGTCTGGGTCAACATCCGCTGGCTGATGTCGGGCACGGCGCGCTTGATCGCGTTGAAGCGTTGCGGACCTTCCGCCAGGACGATGATCAGCAGGGTGCTCCACTTGTCGCCCAGGTGGTCGATGACGTCGCGAACCGGGCAGGCACCGGGGGGGATGGCCTGGCCCTGCCATTGCTGCAGGTTTTGGAGCAGCTTTTGAGCGCTCATCAGGTGGTTCCCTTTTGCATACCTGGTTCCACAAAAGTGCCTCCTTCACGAGGCGTTGGCACTTACATATATAGCCCAGGTCTCATTTCGAGACCAGGAATTTCAAGATGAGCACTTCCTTTCCCAAGCTTCTCGTGACCGGCGCCGGCGGCCAGCTGGGGCGTCGTGTCGTCGAGCTTCTGCTGCAGGCCGGCGCCGATGTGGTGGCGGTCTCGCGCGATCCCTCCAAGCTGGCGGATCTGGCCGCACTCGGCGCTGAGACGCGCCGGGCCGATTTCGACGATCCCTCGACCCTGGAAGCCGCCTTCGCGGGCGTGGATCGCCTGCTGCTGATCAGCACCGACGCCCTGGGCGTGCCGGGACATCGCCTCGCCCAGCATCGCGCGGCCGTGAGCGCCGCGGTCGCCGCCGGCGTCCAGCATATTGCCTACACCTCCGCGCCCTATCCTGTTCCCCAGCCTGACGGCGGCGTGCTGGACGACCATTTCTGGACCGAGCAGGCGATTATCGCCTCAGGCCTCAGCTGGACCATCCTGCGCCATAGCCTTTACGCCGAGACGATCCTGATGGGCGCGGGCCAGGCTGTGGCCCAGGGCCAGCTGTACAGCGCCACGGGCGGACTCGGACGCTCTTATGTGACGCGCGAAGACTGCGCCCGCGCGGACGCCGCCGCGCTGCTCCATGCGACCGGCCGACAGATCCTGGACGTGACGGGACCCGAAACGCTGACCCAGGACCAGCTTGCCGCCCTGCTGGCCGAGATCTCGGGCCGTCCTGTGGCGCATGTCGGCCTCAGCGCCGAGCAACTGCGGGGCGGACTGGGCGCTGCGGGGCTGCCGGGCTTCGTGGCCGACATGCTGGTGGATTTCGATGTCGCCACCTCATTTGGCCAGCATGCGATGGTCGCGCCGACGGTCGAGGCGCTCACCGGCCGGGCACCGGGTTCAGTGCGAGACTTCCTGCAAGCCAACAAGGCGGCGCTGGGCTGATCGCGCCTGCGGGTTGGGAGGCTTCAAGAGTCTCCCAACCTGATCAGGAAATCTGATTTCATCAGGCGGGCGAAAACGGGCAAAACCCTACTCCGTTTATCGTCTTGTGGAGCCGTTCATGGTCGCCCGCCGCGCTTTCGTCGCCCTCAGCCTCGCCGCCATGACGCTGGCCGCCATGACCTTGGCTGGATGTGGCCAGAAGCCCGCCGCTTCGACCAGCGCCAGCGACACCCTGACCGTCGCCGCTACGGCCATTCCGCATGCCGAGGTGCTGGAGTTCATCAAGCCCAAGCTGGCGGCCCAGGGCCTGAAGATCGAGATCAAGGTCTTCAACGACTACGTCCAGCCCAATGTCACCGTGGCCGAGAAGAAGATCGACGTCAGCTATTTCGAGACGCTGCCCTATCTGGAGACCTTCAACCGCGACAAGGGCACCAACCTGATTCCCATCATCGGCGTGCATATCGAGCCGATCGGTGCCTATTCGGCCAGATTCAAGACCATCGGCGAACTGCCGCAGGGCGCCACCGTGGCGATCCCCAACGACGCCAGCACCGAGGGCCGGGCCCTGCTGCTGCTGTCGCGCAACGGCGTCATCACCCTGAAGGATCCCGCCAATCCGCTGTCCAGCCTCAAGGACATTGCCGCCAATCCCAAGGGCCTGAAGTTCAAGGAACTTGAGGGGGCCACCCTGCCGCGCGTGCTGAACCAGGTGGATCTGGCAATCATCAACACCAACTACGCTCTCGATGCCAAGCTGCACCCCGGCAAGGACGCCCTGCTGATCGAGGACAGCAAGAGCCCCTATGTGAACTATCTGGTCGGCCGTCCTGACAACAAGGACGACCCGCGCGTGAAAAAGCTGGCCGCAGCCCTGACCTCGCCGGAGGTCGCGGCCTTCATGAAGCAGAAGTACGACGGCGCGGTGGTGCCCGCGTTCTAGACGCGGATTGGGTGCCTTAAGGGTGCGGGACGCTGGCGCGCTCTAACATTTCAGCTTAGGTATCAGGCGTGCAACCTGAACGGAGTCTCGCCGGTGCCATCCTCTCCTGACGCCCGGTCGCGGATGCTCGTGCTCGACGTCTGTTCGTCGTCGGGGCTGGAAGACTGGTCGCCGGATCTGCAAAAGGCCAAGGTCTATGAGCGGATCCTGCTGGACCTGATCCTGGGCGAGCTGGCGCCCGGCGCGCGGCTTGATGAGCAGTCGCTGGCGGCGCGCTATGACGCCGGCCTGGCGGGTGTGCGTGACGCCCTTGGCCGACTGGCGCTGGAAGGCCTGGTCATCCGCCGAGCCCGGTCAGGCACCCTGGTAGCCCCGCTGGATCTGGTGGAACTGCGCCAGGGCTATGAGGCCCGAGCCCTGATCGAGCCGCATTGCGCCGGCCTGGCCGCACGTCACGCCAGCAAGGCCGAGGCGAAAGCCATTCTCGACGCCTTCGCCGATGGCGAAACGGCGGCCCGCGAGCGCGACCTGCCGGCTCTGGTGGCCATGGACCAGCGCTTCCACGCCGCCGTGGCCCGCGCCAGTCAGAACCTGGCCCTGGCCCGCATCCTCATTCCCCTGCAACACAAGGCCGCCCGGTTCTGGGTGTTCTCGTTCGGCGGCGCGACTGAGGGTGAGCTGATGGCCGATATAGAACAGCATCGTGAGGTGGCCCGGGTGATCGCCACCGGCGACGTCGAAGGCTCGCGCGCCGCCATGATGCGGGTGCTGAGCGTGACACCTGAAGCCGTCCAACGGCCCAGCGTCGGCGCGGCATAAGGGTTTGCCGTAGGCTCCCCCAGAGGGCGCGGATCAATTCCCATACATTTCAAGGGGTGAGACTTTCAGGTCACAGCCCATTCAAAATACTCACTGAAATGTCAGAAGTCATTTTGACGAACGCGACGTCAGTCCCGAAAGGTGCGCGGGCGTCGTCCGGATCCTCCCTGTTGCCTGACGAGATCGGGGTTCCCAGCCATGTCATTTCGCCGCGCGCTTCTGTCCGCCAGTCTTCTGAGCCTCATCGCGGCGGGCGGTGCCCGTGCACAGGACCAGGTGGACACCGTACTGGTGCTGGCGCGCGACAAGGCCGGCCTGCTGGAAAAGCAGCCCTCGGACACGGTGTTCGGGATCGCCAGGCCTCTGATCGAGACGCCGCGCTCGGCCAGCCTGGTCAGCGACGTGACGCTGGAGCGCTTCGGGATCCAGACCCTGGACGGCGTCACCGCCGTCTCGCCCGGGACCCACACCGCCAGCTTCTATGGCGTGCCCGGTTCGCTCAACATCCGCGGCACCCTGGCCGAGAACTATTTCCGGGGCTTCAAGCGGGTCGAGAACCGGGGAACCTATTCCACCCCGATCGGTGGAGCGGCGCGGATCGAGGTGCTGCGCGGGCCGCCGACCCCGGTCTATGGCGCGGGCAAGGTCGGGGGACTGGTCAACTTCATCCCCAAGTCAGCCCGCGACGAGGGGCGGTTCCTGGCGCAGCCGGAAGGCGAGATCACGGCCACCTTCGGCAGCTATAACAAGAAGCAGCTCACCGCCCAGTTTGGTGCCCCGGTCAGCCTGGGCGTGGCTGAAGGCGGCGTCTATGCCTATGGCGAGGCCGAGGACAGTCACAGCTATTACAAGGGCATCTATCCGCGCCGTCAGACGCTGGAGCTGTCGGCCGATTTCGACCTGGGCGGAGGCTGGACGACCGCTTTCGGCGGCATGGCCTATCACTCCGACGGCGATGTGCAGACCGCCGGCTGGAACCGCCTGACCCAGGACCTGATCGACAACCGGACCTATATCACCGGCCGCGACACCAGCCTGGTCGATGCAGACGGCAATGGCCGACTGACGCCCAACGAGGTGGGTTTCTATCCCTATGCCAGCGCGCTCTACATTCCCTTTTTCGGCTTCCCGGCCAGCGATGCGGCCCACACCCTGGATGTGGGCGTCGGCACCACGCGGCTGGACCGCCGCACGGTCTATATCAGCCCGGCCGACGTCTCGAAGACCACCACCGGCACGCTCTATTTCGATCTGGCCAAAGACCTGGGCGGTGATCGGACGCTGAAGCTGCAGCTGTTCCACGACCGGCAGGACAATGAACGCTTCGTCTCCTACGGCTACCCCTCGGCGGTGGACGCGCAGGTGTCGGAGGCGCGGATCACCCTGGCCCTGCCGGTGACGGTGGGCGCGGTCAGGGCCACGACCCTGCTGGGCGGCTCGCACCGCCGGTTCGAGGGGCGGCGGCGCGAGAGTTTCAACAGCGGGCTGATCGCCCTGGACCGCCGGGATATCGCCTTTGGCGCCACACCCAGCGACACCATCGACAGCCCGTTCACCGACGAGGCCGGGGGCATCGGACTGCGCTGGGAGAACGATAACCGCTCCGACTGGAACCAGTCAGGCCTGTTCTTCACGTCTGACATCGAGGCGGGGCGCTGGAACCTGATCATCGGCGGCCGCTATGACCACTATGAGGTCGAGAGCCAGGATACCGGCTTCCTCACCTTTACGGTCGCCGGCAAGCAGACCGACGAGCGCAACAAGGCGACCTGGAACGCCAGTCTCACCTACCAGGCGCCGTTTGGCCTGATGCCCTATGTCAGCTACGCCAAGGCCTCGGCGCTCGAGATGAGCCAGGCGGGGGACATCGCACCCTCGCTGGTGGCCGACGGCTCGTGGCTGTCGGGCTCGGACCTGGCCGAGACGGGGGTCAAGTTCCAACTTCTGGACGGGACCCTGGTGGGCTCGCTGGCGGCCTATCGTCAGAACCGCACCCAGCTGACCAACACCTCGCCGCCCACCGTGCAGGGCACGCGCGCCAAGGGGGTTGAGCTTGAGCTGCGCTGGCTGGCGTCCGAGCAACTCAGCTTCACCTTCACCGGCAACAGCCAGCGCACCACGATCAAGGGCCCCGATGCCTCGTTCCAGTATATCCCGGCCTATACGGCGGGCGTGGCGGGGCCGAGCGCCTATGGCGGTTCCTATGTGGTGTGGAGCTTTGCCGGCCTTCCGGGGCGGGGCGGGGCCTATGCCTACACCCTGATCCCCAAATCGGTGGTCAGCCTGTACGGTGCCTATACCGCAAAGGCGCGGGACTGGGGGCAGGCGGGAGCGACCCTGGGCGTCAGTCATGTCAGCCGCACCGCCGGCACGGTGCAGAACGCGGTGCGCTACCCTGCCTATGCGGTGGTCAATGGCTCGGCCTATGTGACGCGCGGGCCCTATACGGCGATGCTGAACGTCGAGAACCTGCTGGACGAATTCTATTTCACCCCCGACGCCGACACCTATGCCAATCTGGGCGCGCTGCCCGGCAAGGGCCGCGAATGGCGCGTGACCCTTAAGCGGACGTTTTGATGAGCCTTGATCTGCGCCGCATCAGCCTGCTGGCGGCCTTCAGTCTGCTGCTGTTCCTGATCACCGCCTCGACCTATGGCTCGCTGGGGGTGGTGCTGCCGGTGATGATCGGCGAGCTGAACTGGAGTTTCGAGAAGGCGTTTCTGGGCTTTTCGGTGCTGGGCGTCTTTACGGGCGCGTCGTCCTGGCTGCCGGCCATCCTGATCCGCCGTATCGGCGTGCGGGCCACCCTGCTGGTCGGGGCCGGCGTTCTGGCGCTGGGGCTGCTGGGCTTTGCCGGTGCCGACAGCATCGCCCGCTACTATGTCGGCGCGGCCCTGTGCGGGGTCGGCTTCCAGATGGCGGCCCTGATCCCCGGCACCCACGTGTTGTCCGCCCTCTATCGCCAGAGAGCCTTGCCGTTCGGGATCTATTTTACCTTCGGATCGCTGGGCGGGGCGGCTGGACCGCTGATGGCCCTGTGGGTCCTGGGCGTGACGGACGGCGACTGGCGGCTTTACTGGCAGATTCAGGCGGGACTGGCGGCGCTGATCGGCGGGGTCTGCGCGGCCATGGTCGGCGGTTCGCGCTGGCTGGCTGCAGCCGCCCACGCCGTGGATGCCGAGGTGGAGCAGGCGGCCCGCGCCGCCCCAGCCCATCCGCGTGTCTATCGCACCGCCCGCGAATGGACCGTAGCGGCGGCGGTGCGCACGCCGCAGTTTTACATCCTGGTCGCGGCCTATTTCACCCACCTGCTGGCCGGGGTGACGGTAGCCAGCCTGTCGGTTGCCCACCTGACCGAGATCGGCGTCGCCGCCGGCGTGGCGGCTGTCGCGGCGGGCGCCCTGGCGGCCAAGATGTTGAGTCTGGAAGCGCTGATGCAGACCCTGGCCCGGCTGGGCGGGGGCTTTCTGGGCGACCGGGTCGATCCCAAGTGGCTGCTGGTGCTGGCCCAGGCCATGCTGGTGGCCGGTCTTCTGGCGCTGGCGGGAGCCAGCAGCGCGCCGCTGATGCTGCTTTACGCCATCGGCACAGGGGTTGGGTTTGGCCTGACGGTGCTGGCCGTGACCATGTTGCTGCTCAACTACTATGGCCGGCGCAGCAATCTGGAGCTCTTTTCCCTGACCTGCCTGGTCGGGGCGGTGTCAGCGGCGGGTCCGTTCATCGGCGGGGCCATGCGCGACCGCCTGGGCAGTTTTTCGCCGACCTTCCAGATGTTTGCCGTCGTGATCGCCGTGGTCTGGGTGGCGGTACTGTTCATGCGCCCGCCGATCGCGCCGGTGGGCATGGTCGACGCCACGGACTGAACCGCCGACCGACCGGCCAAGAAAAAGCCGCCCCGGTTTCCCGGGGCGGCTCGTTCCAACGTCAAAAACGTCAGGCGTTCTTAGAACGCGGCCTTCAGGCTGATCGCGATGCGTTCGCCGTAGATGGCGCCGTAGCCATGCTCGTCGGTGTCCGAGTAACGCAGGTCAGCGGCCAGCTTGTCGGTCAGCGCGTAGGTGGCGCCGATGTTCCAGGTGTTGTAGTCGCCGGCCTTGTCGATTTCCTGGTGACCCAGGGCGCCACCGACAGACAGCTTTTCCATGACCGGGAACGAGGCGTTCACTTCGTAGTAAAAGGCCTTGCCGGTCTCGAACGGGAACTCGGGCGAGTAATAGGCGGCGACGCCGACGGTGCCCTTGCCGACAGCGCGCGAGGCGGCTGCCTTCAGTTCGATGTAGCTGTACTGGCCGGGCGTAGCGCCCTTGTCGTCGATATAGCCGTAATAGACCACGCCCAGGTCGAGGTTGGTGTCGCCGATGGCGGGCTTCACGCCGGCGTACAGGTCGATTTCGGCCGACGGATCATCGGTGCCGAAGTCGACGTTCGAGGCCCAAACGCCAGCGTAGCCGATGCCGTACGAGGCATCCACGCCGCCGAAGATTTGCGGGTCTTCTTGGGTCTGGCTGACGCCACGGAACACATAGTCGCTGGCGATGCCGACATTGTACGACAGCTTCAGCTCTTCGGCCATGGCGGCGCCGCTCAGGGCGACGGTGGCGGCGGCGGCGGCGAGAGCAATCTTCGCGAATTTCATTAGTTTTTATCCCCTTGTCTGTGTCGCCCTCGGAGCAAGCCCCGAGGCCAACTTGCGCCTGCAAGCGCATTGGCGTCCCCGGCGATTAGCCGCTGACGTGCCTGTAGTTGCAATCAAGGCAGGCAAAGCGCCAGCACGAACGGCGTTCTTCGGCTAAAGTTTGGGCGAAGTGTGACGAATTTGCTTCAGATTCACCGTGTTTGGCCACAGTGCCTGATGAACACTTGTTTCGCTTTAGCCGTGTCTTCAGCGCATCGACATGCTGGCACCGCTCAGGTGCAGGCCTGCATCGACCAGCAGTGTCTCACCGGTGACGTGGCGCGAGGCCGGCGAGGCCAGGAAGACCGCCGCGCCCGCGACGTCCTCGGCTGTGGATGCGACCTTCAGCGGGGTGGCCGACGCAGCGCCGGCCCGCAGCCTGTCGACCCGGTCGGCGTCCATTGCCTTGCCGAACCAGGGTGTGTCGATGAAGCCCGGGCAGATGGCGTTGACGCGGATCAGCGGGGCCAGGGCGCGAGCCAGCGACAGGGTCATGGTGGTCATGGCGCCTTTCGACGCCGCATAGGGCACCGACGAGCCGTTGCCCACCACGCCGGCGATCGAGCTGGTATTGACGACCGCGCCCGGCTGGGGCGCGGCTTCCAGCAGGGATCGCGCGGCCCGCACCATCTGGAAGGCCCCGACCACATTGACCGAATAGAGCTTGAGGAAGTCTTCGGCGTTCACGGCGTCAAGGTCGGCGTGGTTGGGGGCGAACTTGGTCATGCCGGCATTGTTGAACAGGGCGTCGATCCGCCCGGTTGACGCGGCGGCTGCGGCGATCCGGCGGCAGTCTTCGTCGACCGAGACGTCGCCCTGCACGGTGATCGCTCTGGCCCCCTGGGCCTCGACGAGACGCGCGGTTTCCTCGGCTTCTTCGGCGCTGCGGGCATAGTTGATCACCACCAGGGCCGCGCCGCGCGAGGCGGTTTCAGCCGCGATGGCGCGGCCAAGGCCGGTGGAACCGCCGGTGACCACCACTGTAAAGCCGTCGAAATCCCGCCCACTCATGCCGTTCCTCCCGCGTTCGAACACGCGTTTGGACGGTTGTAGCGCTAGCCGAAGCGCTTGTCTCGTGGCGGAGACAGGCCTAAATCCCGGCGATGACAGACCTCAACGTCACCCAGCTCGGCCAGATGGTCGAGGCGCCCGACAGCCCCGACAAGGCCATTCTGGAGCGCGTGCCCAACCCGCAATCGGACGTGCTGTACCTGGCGCGCTTCGTATCCCCCGAATTCACCTCGCTGTGTCCGGTTACCGGTCAGCCCGATTTCGCGCATCTGGTCATCGACTATGCGCCGGGCGACTGGCTGATCGAGAGCAAGTCGCTGAAGCTCTATCTGGGCAGCTTCCGCAACCACGGCTCGTTCCACGAGGACTGCACGGTCAAGGTGGCCCGCAAGATCGTCGAGATCGCAGAGCCCCGCTGGCTGCGCATCGGCGGCTACTGGTATCCGCGCGGCGGCATTCCGATCGATGTCTTCTGGCAGACCGGCCCAGCGCCGGAAGGCCTGTGGGTGCCGGACCAGGGCGTCGCGCCCTATCGCGGCCGGGGGTGAGCCGCAGCGCTGGCGCTATCGAGCCCGGGACCGGCCCTTTCAATCGTCATCCCGGGCCCTGTGCCCGGGACCCATCTGTCAGCCGCAGGTGCGGAGCCGGACTGTACCGACCCGTGCCGCTGATCCCTGGGCCCCGGGAACGGGTCCGGGGTGAGGGGCTCTATTTCATGCCCGAACTGATCAGGTCGTGAGCTTACGGGCGGCTGACCCTCAGCCCTTCGACAGCCGGCGACGATTGGCGCGGACTTTTTTGCGCAGGTGATTGATCGAGCGCGCCGCCACCGCCGTGCCGCTGGTCCCCAACTGGCCCGTCATGGCCATCATGGGGAGGGCAAAACTGGCGGCGACCTTTTCGCTGACCATCAGGCGGATTTCAGCATCAGCCGCCGCGCCGCCAGCAGCGATCTTCAGCGTGCGCAGGCCGATCACCGATGAGGCTTCGACGCCCATAGCCCACATGTTCCAGGCGATGCCTGTCCATGGATCCCTGTGTCGCGCCATCGTCGTCTCCTGTCGTCTGACAGCATTCTAACGCGCCGGAGTGAACTTCGCCTTTAGAGCGGCGCCCATTCTGTGGTGATCGCCGCCACATCCGGTCGCGGGCGTTCTTGCGGGGCTTCGGTGGCCGTGCCCAGATACAGATAGCCGGCCACCTGTTCGCCCGGCTCCACGCCCAGGATCACCAGGGCGCGAGGGTCATAGCTGTACCAGTCAGTGATCCAGTTGGCGCCCCAGCCCATGGCCTCTGCGGCCAGCAGCATCTGATGGCAGACAGCAGACGCACTTTGTCGCTGCTCGGTTTCGGGTATCTCGCCGGGGATATGCCGCGAGATCACCACGACGCAGACCGGCGGGCGGGTCAGTTTGCGCAGCGCGGCATTGGCCTTGACCGGATTGGCCTGGCTGTCGGCGAGCGGCGTGATCTGCGCGGCAAAGGCGTCCTTGGCCTGGCCGCGCAGGATGACAAAGCGCCACGGGGCCAGCTTGCCGTGGTCGGGTACGCGGGCGGCCAGACGCAGCAGGTCGGCCAGGTCCTGGTCGTGGGGGCCCGGCGCCGTCAGGGTCATGGCCGAGGCCGAGCGCCGTCGTGCCAGGAAGCGCAGCACTTCGTAGGACGCTTCGATCGGCAGGGTCTCGCCAAACTCCGGGGCGGGGGGAACGGAACCGGTCAAGACGATCTCCTCGAAGCGTTGTACGGGAAGACACCTATGGCCGCGCTGCGGTCGCCACAAGTCGCGAGCCTCCATGTCCGACAAACCCGCCTGGCTGAAGCCGCATGGAAAGCCCTGGGCCGTGGCCAGCAGCAAGCCGGTCTATGACAATCCCTGGATCGCGGTCACCGAGTATCAGGCCATCGCCCCGACCGGGCGGCCGGCGCTCTACGGCAAGGTGTCGTTCAAGAACCAGGCGATCGGGGTGGTGCCCCTGCATGAGGACGGCACCGTGACCCTGGTCGGCCAGAACCGCTTCGCCATCGCTCACTACAGCTGGGAACTGCCCGAAGGCGGTGCGCCCCTGGGCGAGGCTCCGCTCGACGGTGCCAAGCGCGAACTGGCCGAAGAGGTGGGGCTGATCGCGTCCGACTGGCGGCAGATCCTGCGGATGGAGCTGTCCAACTCGGTCACCGACGAGATCGGCCACGGCTTTCTGGCCATGGGGCTGTCGCCTGCGCCGACCGCTCCGGACGAGACCGAGGACCTGGCCGTGGCGCGCGTGCCCTTCGGTGAAGCGCTTGAGGCGGCGGTGTCGGGCCATATGCCCGACGTTCTGACAGTGGCGCTGCTGCTTCGGGTGCACCATATGGCGGTCAGGGGAGAGCTGCCGCGCGATCTGGCCCGTCTTGTGCTAGGATAGGCATGACTGGCGAGAGGCGCGTTCTTCTCCCGATACCGCTAGTGCGTTTCTAAAAAGAATGTACTAGTCTCCGCAGGGAATGGGAGAGCCCCGGTGGCCAAACGTCTGGAAGTCGTCACGGAGCAGTCAACGCCCCCCGTTTGGGCTGCGCTGCGCAATCAGGCCGAGCACGCCGCTCGGGCCGAGCCGGCCCTGGCCTCGCTGCTCAATGCGGTGATCCTCAGCCATGACAACCTGACTGACGCCCTGACGTTTCAGCTGGCACGCAAGCTGGGCGACCAGGAGATGCGGGCCATGACGGCGCGTGAATTCGCCGCCGACGCCTTCGCCTCCGACCCCGCCCTGATTGCCGCCGCCGAGGCCGACCTGCGGGCGGTGTTCGAGCGCGATCCGGCCTGCAAGGGCTATGTCCAGCCGTTCCTGTTCTTCAAGGGCTTTTTGGCGCTGCAGACCCACCGGGTGTCGCACTGGCTGTGGCACCAGGGGCGAGAGACCCTGGCCTTCCATCTGCAAAGCCGGACCAGTGAGATTTTCCAGGTCGACATCAATCCCGCCGCCCAGATCGGCTCGGGCGTGTTCATCGACCACGGCACCGGCATCGTCATCGGCGAGACGGCGGTGGTCGGTGACGACGTTTCGATGCTGCACGGCGTCACCCTGGGGGGCACGGGCGCGGATCGCGGCGACCGTCACCCCAAGATCGGTCGCGGCGTTCTGCTGGGGGCCGGCGCCAAGGTGCTGGGCAACATCACTATCGGCGACTACGCCAAGGTCGCCTCGGGCTCGGTGGTGCTCAAGCCCGTGCCGCCACATTGCACCGCCGCCGGCGTCCCGGCCCGCATCGTCAACTGCCCGACCTGCGAAGAGCCCGCCCGCACCATGGACCACACCCTGGCCGAGGCCGTGTACGACTACGTGATCTGAGGGGCGGGCTTATCGGCGTGCGTTTCGGTTTCTGGAAAGCGCTGTGCCTCGCCGTTCTGCTGGCGCTCGGCGTCAGTGCGCCTGCCCTGGCGCAGGCGGCGCGCCAGTACGGCTATGAGGTGGTCAACACCTATCCCCACGACCCTGGAGCCTTCACCCAGGGCCTCTTCTGGCGTGACGGGTTTCTGTATGAGAGCACCGGCCTGGAGGGCCGCTCGTCGATCCGCAAGGTGACGTTGGAAACCGGCGTGCCCGAGCAGGAGCGGATGATCGACAGCCGCTACTTCGGCGAAGGGATCATTGACTGGAAGGACCGGCTGATCGAGCTGACCTGGAAGAATGAGCTGGGCTTCATCTACGATCTGGCCACCTTCGAGCAGGTCGGCGAATTTCGCTATGCCGGCGAGGGCTGGGCTCTGACCCGGGACGACAGCCGCATCATCATGAGCGACGGTACGTCCAGCCTGCGGTTTCTCGATCCCGAGACCCTGACGGAAACCGGCCGCATACAGGTGACCGACAATGGCCGCCCTGTGGATAACCTCAACGAGATTGAACTCGTGAAGGGCGAGGTCTTCGCCAACATCTGGCAGACTGACACTATCGCCCGCATCGACCCCAAGACTGGCAAGGTCACCGGCTGGATCGACCTGACAGGCCTGCTGAGCGAGGCTGATCGCGCCGGGCGCCGCGTCGATGTGCTGAACGGCGTGGCCTTTGACGCGGCGACGGATCGACTGTTCGTCACGGGCAAATGGTGGCCGAAACTCTACGAGATCAAGCTGACGCCGAAGCCGAACTAGGACGACAGGGCCGTTCGTCCACGGCCAATCCCCCCGATGGAGACGGAAGCGGCTTGCGACTCCGGCGCGGAACGCTAGGTTCGCCTCAACACGCGCCACGGCGCTGCAACCCGACAACAGGAGCTCCCCGTGGACGCTGAATCCATCGCCAAGATCGAAAAGCACCTGAAGCGCACCTTCGGCAATCCGCACATCGCCCTGAAGGCCCGCCCCAAGCAGAAGGACTCCGCCGAGGTCGAGGTGGCCGGCGAGTTCATCGGCGTGGTCTTCCAGGATGAAGACGAAGACGGCTCCTACATGTTCGAAATGGCGATCCTGGCCGAAGACCTGGAATAGGATCGCGACAGGCCAGGCCGGCAGGGCGAAATGATTTCGCACGTCCTCGACCGGCCGGTCTGGTCGGCCTTTACCGGCCGGCAGGGGGATTTTGCGATCCGCAGGGGCATGGCCCTCAGGGTCGCGCCAGAGTTTGGGCTGTTCGCGGCTTTGGCCGATTCCTCGCCCGAGGCGCTTGCCGATCTCGGGGCGCTGGTGGTCAAGCACGGGACCGGCGGGCTCGTCGAACTGACCGCGCCGCCGCCGGTTCCTGGGACGCAGGTCGTTTCCAGCGCGCTTTGCCTGCAGATGGTCGCCGAAACGGTCGCGCCGGCCTGGGACGTGGCGTTCGATATGCTGTCGCTGGGCGACGCTGATGCGGCGCAGATGCTGGCCCTGGCCACCTTGACCAAGCCCGGCCCGTTCTTTGCCCGCACCCATCAGTTGGGCCGCTTCATCGGCGTGCGCGTGGACGGCCGGCTGGTCGCCATGGCCGGCGAGCGGATGCGGCCCGACGGCTTCACCGAGGCCAGCGGCGTCTGCGTGCATCCCGACCATCGCGGCAAGGGCTATGCGGCCCGGCTGCTGCGCGAGGTGACGGCCGGCATACTGGCGCGCGGCGAGCAGGCGTTTTTGCACAGCTATGCCGACAACGGGGCGGCCATCGGCCTGTACGAGTCGCTGGGCTATCGGGGGCGCGCCGAGGTGGTGTTCACGATCTTGGCGCGGGCTTGAGCTATTCTGGGGATATCAAGCCCCGATACGACCGACTTCAATGAGCTGATCGAAGTTGGCCGGTTCAACCCCGACGCCGACCCAAAGATCGTCCTGGTCTCCGACGAAGTCGGTCCCGCCAGTGCCGATCCAGAACGGGATCGACCCTGTTTCGATCTCAAGCGTGTGGCGCAAGCCTACGACGTTCTGGCCCTCAATCTCTGGCGCGGTGAACAGCAAAACTTGGTGCAGCACAGCGCCCTCGATGGAGCCCCACGGCTCATTGGCATTGCTCCGAACACGGTCCAGTGGATCGTTTAGCCAGTCATCCTGACCTGACAGCACCATGTTGTGGCCTACCTGCTTCCAAGTCAGGAACAGTTCGTGCCCTCCGTCCAAGAGCATTTGGACGGCTCCCGTGAAGCTGAAGCTCGGCTTCTCGAAGTCCCGGACGAGATCTGGCGTGTCCGAGGTCATGGGCCGCCACCTCAGAACCTCGATCTTTGATCCGATCAGAGGCGTGTAAATGGCGGCCCAATCCGTCATCTACGACTCAGCCGTCTTCGCCGCCGCCTTGCGGGCCCAGCGATAGAGGCTCAGCACCACGGCCGCAGCCGCGATCAGGGCCAGGATCATGCCGACCTCTTTCGAGGGCGCGAAAGGCACGGCCAGGGGCGAGGGGTTGTTGGTCGCGACGATCATCAGGGCCAGGGCGACGTTGAACAGGCTCTCGCCGACGATGAAGCCCGAGGCGACGAGGATGCCCATGCGCTTGGCCGGGGCAGCGGTCTTGTCCTTGCTGACGATGCGGTCATAGATCCAGCCGACCACGGCCCCGACCACCACGGGGGCGGTCACCGCGCTGGGCAGATAGATGGCCAGGCCTACGCCCAGGGGCGGCAGGCTCAGGCGCTGGTCGCTGAACCGGCGTAGCAGGGCGTCGACCAGCACCAGGCTCAGGCCGATGGCCGCGCCGATGCCCAGCAGGTTCCACGGCAGCACGCCGCCCATCACCCCCTTGGCCAGGGTCGAGATCAGGGTGGCCTGCGGCGCGCCCAGGTTCTCGGCGCCCGCAACGGTGCTCAGGTTCGGGGCACCGACAAAGCCGTAGGAGCGATTGAGGATCTCCAGGACCACCGGAATGATCAGCGAGCCGGCCAGCACGCCGATCACCAGGGCGACCTGCTGCTTCCACGGGGTGGCGTCGACCAGCTGCCCGGTCTTGAGGTCCTGCAGGTTGTCATTGGCGACCACAGCCACGGCCAGGACGATGGCGGTGACGAACAGGGCGAAGGCGACCAGGGCGGTGGTGATCTCGGGTCCGCCCGCCACCCGGCCGATGGCTCCGACCATCAGCGAGGCGCCCAGCACCGTCAGGATGGCGATGCCCGAGACGGGGCTGTTGGACGAGCCGATCAGGCCGGCCATGTAGCCACAGACGGCGGCGGCCAGCAGGCCGGCGAACACCAGGAAGGCGACAGCCGCCAGAATCAGCGGCAGGGCCACGCTCGACAGCGGTCCGCCGCTGAGGAAATGGGCCATCACCCAGCCGGCCGGGGCCAGCAGGATGGTGGCGACCAGTCCGACGATGAGAATAGGAATGTCCTGCTCGACGCGCGGGATCGCAGCGCCGTCCTTGCGGCGCGCCTTGCCGGCTTCCATGGCCGAGACCAGGCCCTGCCAGATCGGAACGACCAGCTTGCCCAGGGTCCAGATGGCGGCCGCGCCGATGACGCCGGCCCCCAGGAAGCGGACCTTGGTGCTCCAGATCGTCATGGCGTGCTCTTCGGCGCCGACGCCGGCCATGGGGAAGAAGCCGGTCATGATCGGGACCAGCACGGCCCAGGCGATGAACAGGCCGGCGAACATGGCGATGCCCACCGTAATGCCCATCAGGTGGCCCGCGCCCATCAGGGCCAGCGAACTGGAGGCACCGATTCCGGTCGCGCCGGCTCCGGTCTTGAAGAAGGCGGCAATCTCACCGGCGAACACCTTGGCGGCGGCCAGAGCGGCGAACAGGGCCGAGGCGATGGTTCCGGCAGCCACGGCGACCAGCCCTGCCTTGCCCTCGGCCGCGCCTTCGCGCGAGCCTGTGCCGACCTTCAGCACCTCGGCGGCGGCGACGCCCTCGGGATAGGGCAGGGTGGAATTGGTCACCAGGGCCCGGCGCAGGGGGATAGTGTACATCACGCCCAGAATGCCGCCGACCGCGCAGGCCATGAAGGTGGTGAAGAACGGCACGTGCGCCCACCAGCCGATCATCAGCAGGCCGGGCAGGACAAAGATCACCGAGGCCAGGGTGCCCGCCGCCGAGGCGATGGTCTGGACGATATTGTTTTCCTGGATGGTCGAGGTCTTGAAGGCTCGCAGCAGGGCCATCGAGATGACCGCCGCCGGGATCGAGGTCGCGAAGGTCAGGCCCACCTTCAGGCCCAGATAGACCTGGGCGGCGGTGAACACGACGGTGATGATGATCCCGAGCAGGACCCCCCGCACGGTAAACTCGGTGCGCAGAGCGGTAGCGGCGTCGGCCATGAAGCGGTCCTGAAACAGTTAAGGCGGCCGGACCTTGCACGTCCGACCGCCCCAAACTCAAGCCTTCGATTGAGTAGATGTTATAAAATTACAGAACGCCCAGCATCTCGGCGACCAGCGGATGGCGGACGATGTCGCGGTCGGCCAGACGGACCACGCCGATGTTTTCCAGCGCGTCGAACTTGGCGGCCACGTCGGCCAGACCCGAAATGCCGGGGAGAAGGTCGGACTGGTTCGGGTCGCCGGTGACGACCATGGTCGAGTTCCAGCCCAGGCGGGTCAGCAGCATTTTCAGCTGCATGTAGGTGCAGTTCTGGGCCTCGTCGATCACCACGAAGGCGTTGTTCAGCGTGCGGCCCCGCATGAAGCCGACCGGGGCGATCTCGATGGAGCCGTCGGCCATCAGGGCCCGCATGCGCCGGCTGGAGAGCCGGTCGGTAAGGGCGTCGTAGAGGGGCCGCAGATAGGGGGCCAGCTTGTCTTCCATATCGCCGGGCAGATAGCCGATCGACTCGCCGGCCTCGACCGCCGGGCGCGACAGGACGATGCGGGCCACCGAGCCGGCCTCCAGCGCCTCGACCGCCTTGGCGATGGCGATATAGGTCTTGCCGGTGCCTGCGGGACCCAGCGCCATGACCAGGTTCTTGTTGTCGATGGCTTCCATCAGCTCGGCCTGGCCGGGCGATTTGGGTTTTATGGTTTTGAGATAGCTCTGATCTCGCTCTGGTCCCCGCGCGGGACCTTCATGCCCCAGGGGCGACCACCCGTTTCCACGTTCGCGATGATCGACCGGCAGGCGACGCACCTTGGCGTCATCCGCAAAGTGGCCGGTCTCGGTCGCGCCTTCGCGCGCCATACGCTTCAGGGCTCGCTTGGTCATGAAAGCCTCCATTCAGGCATGAAAAAAGGACGAGGCCGTGTGGCGTCGTCCTTGGCGGTGGGGAGGAGATGAACGAAGGCGCGTGCGCAGCGAGGCGTCTCGGCGCTGGGCCGGGAAGGCGGGGGTCGAAGAGAACGCCTGAACGCCAAGAGCGACACCGTGGTCTCCGTTGCCGGGAGCCGGGACCGAACATCGGCCCGGTGGGAATCGCAGGATTTTCCCCTATGATTCGCCCGGCTAGGATGATGCTAACGTGGTTTCCCAGTTATTAATCAAGTGACCTTTTTCAGAACACGGGGTGTACGGATGACTGTCTATTCCTTGGGCGCCGCCCGTCCGACGCTTCCCGTGTCAGGCGAATACTGGATCGCGCCGACCGCTTCGGTGATGGGCAATGTCATTCTCAAGACAAACGCCAGTATATGGTGGGGTGCGGTGGTGCGCGGAGACAACGATCCCATCGTGATCGGTGAGAACAGCAACGTTCAGGACGGTTCTGTGCTTCACACAGACCACGGTGCGCCGCTGACCATCGGGGCGAATGTGACCATCGGCCACATGGTGATGCTGCACGGCTGCACGATCGGAGACGGCTCGCTGATCGGCATCGGGGCCATTGTTCTCAATGGCGCAAAAATCGGCAGGAACTGCCTGATCGGCGCCGGCGCCCTGATCACCGAGGGCAAGGAGATTCCTGACAACAGCATGGTGATGGGCGCGCCGGGCAAGGTGGTGCGCGAGATCGGCGAGCAGCACGCTATCGTCCTGCAGGCTTCGGCTCTGCACTATGTCGAGAACTGGAAGCGCTATGCCGGGGAGCTGGCGCTGATTGACCCGGCCTGACGCCGGCGTCTGCGGGCAAACAGTGCCTGCAAGGGGGAGCGCCGCCTGCCACCTGGGGGGTGTGGCGGCGACGCTCCCGACCTCACGCGGGGCAATGCGCGAGCTCGTGGCCTGCCCGGGCGAAGAGTGGACCTGGGCGAAAGCCGGATCGGGCAGGCGGGGGTTACGCTCGCCCGACACGAGAAGACTACACCTGTTGCGATTGATTAGAACTCAAAGACTCGCGTTATGCGTAAATTTGTCGCGGGGCGCGCTTCCGGATGGCTGCGCCTGCCCGTCCTTGCCGCTTGGGCGCCCTTGTGCCGGATGAAAAGCCGCGCCACTCTCTGTCTTAACAACGATAACATTCAGGGAGGGCGTCGGGGTCATGGCCAGCGAACGCTTCGACTACATCGTCATCGGCGCCGGTTCGGCGGGCTGCGTGCTGGCCGCGCGACTGACGGAAGATCCCAACATCAAGGTGCTGCTGCTGGAGGCCGGGGGCAAGAACACCTCGATCCTGGTCAAGATGCCCGCCGGCGTTGGCGAGCTGATCAAGGCCAAGGGTGAACAGAACTGGGGCTTCTGGACCGAGGCCGAGCCGCACCTGGATAACCGCAAGCTGTGGTGGCCACGCGGCAAGGGGCTGGGTGGCAGCTCGGCGATCAACGGCATGGTCTACATCCGCGGCCATGCGCGCGACTATGACCAGTGGCGGCAGATGGGCCTGACGGGCTGGTCCTATTCGGAGGTCCTGCCCTATTTCAAGCGGTCGGAAACTCATCACGCCGGCGGCGACGCCTATCACGGCGGGGCCGGGCCGCTGCATGTGTCCAAGGGCGAGTCGGCCAGCCCCTTCTATCCGGCCCTGATCGAGGCCGGCCGTCAGGCGGGCTACAAGACGACCCGTGACTTCAACGGCTATCAGCAAGAGGGCTTTGGCCCCTACGATCTGACCATCCGTGATGGCAAGCGCTGGAGCGCAGCGGCGGCTTATCTGACGGCGGCCCTGTCGCGGCCCAACCTGACCTGCGTGACGGAAGCCCGGACCACGAAGATCCTGATCGAGAAGGGCCGCGCCATCGGCGTCAACTATGTGGTCGGCAAGGGCGGCGAGGCCCACACGGCCCATGCCGACGCCGAGGTTCTGCTGAGCGCCGGCGCGGTGCAGTCGCCGCAGATCCTGCAGCTGTCGGGCATTGGTGATCCGGATCTGCTGCGCCAGCACGGCGTGGCGGTGGTGCAGGAGTCGAAGGGCGTCGGCGCCAACCTGCAGGACCATCTGGATGTCTGCGTGTCCTGGACGGCCAAGAACCTGACCACGGCCTATTCGGCCAACAAGGGGCTGCGGAAGCTGGGCACGGGCCTGTCCTACATGCTGATGGGCAAGGGCTTGGGTCGCCAGCAGTTCCTGGAAAGCGGTGCCTTCATCAAGTCGCGCCCCGATCTGGACCGACCCGACCTGCAGATCCACGGCGTGCTGGCCATCATGCAGGATCACGGCAAGACCCTGATCGAAAAGGACGGCTTCACCCTGCATGTCTGCCAGCTTCGGCCCGAAAGCCGGGGCAAGGTGGGCCTGCGCTCGGCTGACGCCTTCGATGATCCGACCATCCTGGGCAACTACCTGGCCACCGACGAGGACCGCCGCGCCCTGCGCGAGGGCGTCCGCATGGCCCGCGAGGTGGTGGCCCAGGCGGCGCTCGATCCCTATCGCGACGCCGAATATGCGCCGGGCGCCGATGTCCGCACCGACGCTGACCTGGATGCCTGGATCCGCGCCAAGTCCGAGACCATCTATCACCCGGTCGGCACCTGCCGGATGGGCGCGGCGGGCGATCCGCTGGCGGTGGTCGACAGCGAGCTGCGGGTGCAGGGGATTGCGGGCCTGCGGGTCATCGACGCCTCGGTCATGCCCACCCTGGTGGGCGGCAACACCAATGCCCCGACCATCATGATCGCCGAACGCGCCAGCGACCTGCTGCGGGGCAAGGCCACCCTGGCCCCGGTGGATGTGCCGGTGTTCGAGGACGGGCGAGCGGCCGCAGCCTGATAACGCGTGATCCCGGGCCTGGCCGCGCTTGGCCGGGCCCGGGATATGACCAAAGCCTTCTGATCGACGTCGTCCAAAGGTCTCTTTCATGCAAGATCGCCCTCTTGGCCGTTCGGGCCTTGTCACCGCACCCCTGATCTTCGGCGGCAACGTCTTTGGCTGGACAGCGGACGAGGCCACGTCGCACCAGCTGTTGGACACCTTCATCGACGGTGGCTTCAACGCCGTCGACACGGCCGACGTCTATTCGGCCTGGGTTCCCGGGCACGAGGGGGGCGAGTCCGAGAGCGTCATCGGCCGTTGGCTGAAGGCGCGGGGCAAGCGCGACGACGTGCTGCTCCTGACCAAGGTGGCCATGTGGCCCCGGCAGCCGGGCCTGTCGGCGGCCAACATCGAGGCGGCGGTCGAAGGCTCGCTCCGGCGTCTCCAGACCGACCATATCGATCTCTACCAGTCACATCGCGACGATGCCGAAACGCCGGTTGAGGAAACGCTCGAGGCCTTCGCCCGCCTGGTGAAGTCCGGCAAGGTGCGCGCGATCGGCGCCTCCAACTTCACGCCCGAGCGGTTGACCCAGTCCCTGGGCGCCTCGGCGGCGGCCGGCCTGCCGCGCTATGAAACGATCCAGCCCAAGTTCAACCTCTATGATCGCAGCGAGGTCGAGGGCGCGCTTGCATCCCTGACCCAGGCTGAAGGGGTGGGCGTCATTCCCTTCTATGGTCTGGCGGCGGGGTTCCTGACCGGCAAGTACCGCACGGCTGCTGATCTGGAGGGGCGTGCGCGGGCGGCGACCGTCAAGCGCGACTATCTCAACGACAAGGGTCTGCGGGTGCTGGCGGCCCTGGACGCTGCGGCCCAGGCGACGGGCGCCACCCCGGCCCAGGTGGCCCTCGCCTGGATCATGGCCCATCCGGCGATCACCGCGCCCATCGCCAGCGCCACCTCTGTGGCCCAGCTTCAGGACCTGATGGGCGCGGCGAGCCTGGTCCTGCCGCCCGAGGTTTTGGCGGACCTGGACGCCGCCGGGCGGGACTGATCGGCGTGGACGGCGCTCTGATCGAGAAGACTTTCGAGATCGCGGCCCAGCGGTGCGATGACCTGACGCCGCTCGTCTATGGCCGACTGTTCGCCCAGCAGCCGCAGATGGAGGCGCTGTTCTGCCTTGACGCCAACCATCAGGTGCGGGGCGAAATGCTCTCGCAGGTCATCCGGACAATTCTCGATTTCGTGGGTGAGCGGCTCTACGGCGCCAATCTGATCCGGACCGAAGTCATGACCCATGCCGGTTATGACGTGCCGCCAGATGTGTTCGCGACGTTCTTCGCCGTGGTGGCCGAGACCCTGCGCGATGTGCTGGGCGATGACTGGACGGCCCAGACGGACGCGGCGTGGCATCAGCTTCTGGCCGAGCTTGAGACCTGCGTCACCCACCCGCACCACAATGGCACGGTGCAGCTTCTTTCCGGAGCTTAGGCCATCCGCAGCCCGTGCAGGGTAGCCAGGCGCAGTTGCGGGCCTTCCTGGTTGGCGACCCCGAGGGGCTGAATGGTGCGTACGCCCAGCTCATGGGCCGGCCGCCCCATCAGCCGCTGGATCATGGCGGTGGGTTGATAGAGGCCCAGGAAGCGGTCGGTTTCCCCGGATTTTCCACGCAGCGGCGCGAACAGAACCTCCATCCCCACGGACGGCGCGCCGATGGCGCGGATATCGGCGCTGATTACCACAGGCTGGCCGCGGCGGCGGGCGATGGCCAGGGACGACTTCACATCCAGGCGGTGCGACAGGGCCCACAGGCTCAGGGCGTCCTCACCACGCAGGTCGCGCGCGTGCAGGTCGGTGACGAAACCGCCGGCCAGACGAAAGGGAACCCGTCCTGCCTGCTCGCGGCCGACAATGAAGACCTGGGGCAGAAGGTCGGCGAAATCGCCCGGATTGATGTCCATGCGGGCGGGCGCAATGGCGTCGCCTTTGCGCTCACGCCAATAGTCTATCAACCGTTCCGTGCTTGGATGGAACATCGTCGTCCCCTGGCGGGTCCTGGCGCGGCTGTTTTCGACCGCACGGACCTTGCTGGGAGATCCGGGCCACAGGCTCGACTGTCCCGTTTTGGCGCAAGCCGGGTGGGTGTCGGGCCACGGCGCGATTCTTGCTGGCCGAACGGTCGGACGACGTCGTGTGAAGGGGAGCCGCCATGAAGGCGCCGAAACGATCGATGCGCGGGCTGGTCTGGGGCCTCGGCGCTCTGGCGGGAAGCCTGATGATAGGCGGGTCGGCCTATGCCCAGTGCTGTGCGCCGCCGCCGCCGCCATCGAACTGCTGCGCGCCGCCGCCGGCGCCGCCCCGTCCGCCGCGCCCGCCCAGCACCCCGTGCTGCACGCCCGGACACAACGTCAATATTCCCGGCGTCAATGTGAACGTCGGCGCCACCGTCATCGTCAACGCCAACGCCTCGGCCGGCGCGACCTCCTCGGCCTATGCAGGCGCAGGTGCGGGCGCTTCGGCCGGGACCACGGTCTTTTACGGCGGCGGCGGGCATGGCGGCTATTATTCCGGCCCGATGTCGACCGGCTATATCCAGGGGCTGAATGTCGAGGGCGGCGAAGCGCGCCGTCGCTCGGCCTATGAGGCCACCCGCACCCGCATGCGCCGCGTGGTCGTCCGCGCCGTCTGCCTGGACGACCGCGACGTGCCGCACCCGGCCTCGCAGGTCACGCCAGATCGCGAGATCGACAATGCCTATGATGGCGAGCTCTATCGCTGCATCGCCGGCTCGCGGATGCAGTACGTGATCGGCGACTACGAAAGCGCCATCGACATCAATAGCGGCAAGGGCGCCCAGACCTTCCTGTGCGGCAAGAACCAGGCGCTGTATCGCAGCGCCGGTGGCCCGGTCAGCTGCCGCCCGCAAAAAGCGGCCCGCGACTGCAACGAACGCTCGCTGCTGCGCCGCTTCGGCGCGGGGGTGAAGATCCTCACGATCCTGTCCACCGAAACCTACACGGCCTATCGCGAGGAAAGCGTCCGCGAAGCCAGCACATCGTCGATGAGCTTCAGCCTCGATGGCGGGGTCGGCGGCGTGGTCTACTAGGCCAGCCTTCAAGCGACGTATGAACTGAAAGAAGCCCCTCGGTGCAAACCGAGGGGCTTTTTCGTCTCTACTTCCCTGCGGGCTTGGCCAGCACCGTCCAGGACTTGTCGTCGCCCAGGAAGGTGCGGGCGGCTTTCTGGATGTCGGCGGGCTTGACGCGTTCAAGGCCGGCGATCACCGAGCGGGTCGAGTCCAGCAGGCGCGGATCGGCCTGTGCGCCCGACAGGCTTCCCAGCCAGTACTCGTTGGTGACCCGGGCCTTTTCGATCTGGTCCAGACGCGGCTTCCTGGCCCGTTCCAGTTCGTCAGCCGTCACCGGCTTGTCTCGCAGGTCAGCGGCGATCTGGCGGATCGAGGCGGCGACGCCCTCCAGCTTTTCGGGTGGAACCTCGACGCTGACCGACAGATAGCCCCAGTCATTGAAGACGATGCTGTGAGTCGCTGAAGCCGAGGGCGAATAGGTCGCGCCCTGCTTCTCGCGCAGTTCGTCGGTCAGGCGCAGTTGCATCACCTGGGCCAGGACCGAGACGTCGCGGGCCCGTTGCAGGTCGGAGAACAGGTCGTCTGTCCGCCAGGCCATGAACAGCTGGGCCTGGTCGGCGCGGCCCTTGTGGGTGATGACCACCGGCGTCTTCGAGGGCGCTGGGAAGGGTGCCTGGCGCGCGGCGGTCGGTTCAGGCACCGAGGTACGCGCGGGCAGGGCACCGAAGGTTTCGGCCACGGCGGCGATGGCCTTGTCCACGGTCACGTCGCCGACGATCACGACCTCGATCTGGCCGCTGGCCAGGGGATTGGCCACCGCGCCCTTCAGGGTGTCGAGCGAGGCGGCGGCGATCTCGTCACGCGACGGGAAGGTCCAGCGCTTGTCGCCGCCGTGCAGCAGGCCGTTCAGGTCGCGGCCCATGACCCCGCCGCTGGTGGTCTCAAGCTGGTCGTGGATGGTGCCGTAGAAGGT
Source organism: Caulobacter sp. AVps18 (assembly GCF_058681425.1). Lineage (NCBI taxonomy): Bacteria > Pseudomonadati > Pseudomonadota > Alphaproteobacteria > Caulobacterales > Caulobacteraceae > Caulobacter > Caulobacter sp. AVps18. The sequence goes on along the minus strand of NZ_CM178737.1, from coordinate 167,357 downwards.
CTTGATGCGCGAGAAGGCCTCGGGCCGCCAACCGGGCTCGGCGGCGAAGGCCGCCAGCACCTGCAGTTCGGTTCCGATATCGTCGCGTCGCGTTCGGCCCGACAGGGTGAAGGCGTCGTCTTCGACGCCCAGGCTGGCGTTCCAGATCTTGCCGTTCAGCACCCGCTCCATGTCCTGGGCGCTGATCTGCTTGAGACCGCCCTCAATGAACGACGAGCCCGACCACACCGGGCTCTGGGCGCCGGGGGACAGGTCCAGCAGGCCATGGCCGATGCGGGCCTTGATCAGGATCTGGTCGTCCCGGAACTTGGTCGGTTTGACGGTCAGGCGGACGCCGTTCTCGAACCGCACGAAGACGGTGTCGAGGTCGGAAATATCCTTCTGCTCGGCCACCTTGCCGACCGCGCCGAAGCTGGCATAGGGCCAGGTGGTGGTGGCTGGGGCAGCCGGGGCCGTCACCGCCACCTTGCGGGAGTCGGCATAGGCGGCCGCCACCGTCGCCTCGCCGCCCTCGATCGCGGTCGGGGTCGGAATCAGGATCAGCGGGCCCGAGCCGGTGAAGGCACCTTTCAGGGCGGCCGAGACGCGCTCGGCGGTCAGGCCTTTGACGATCTCGTCGAAGGCGGCCAGGTTTTGGCTGGGGCTGGTGACGGTCTCGCCGTCGCCCAGCGTACCGACGATATTGCCGGCCAGGGATGTGGTGCGCTGGGTGGCCTCGCCGGAGACGGCGGCGACCAGGGACGAGCGCAGGTTGGCGATTTCGCGATCCAGTTCATCCTGGCGAACGCCAAACTCGATCACGCGGCGCTGTTCCTGGTCCAGCGCCGACAGTGCTTCCTTCCAGCGGCCCGGCTGGGCCGTGGCACCCAGGGTGGTGAGGCGCAAGGCGCCGTACTGGTCGCTGGTGAAGGCACCGCCCGAGATGAACGGCGGGTCGCCCGAGCGGCTCAGCGCCTGCAGGCGACGGTTCAGCACCGCAAAGGCCAGGTTCTTGACCGTGTCGCGAACATCTGTGGCCTTGGTCTCGATCAGGGTGTCGGGCGGACCAGCCCACGATATCTGCACGGACAGCGGCGCGCCGGGTTCGACAATCAGGCGGACGGTTTCACCGCGCTTGGCCACCTTGCCCACATCGGGGCTGGGGCCGGCGGGGCCCTTGGCGGTCCAGTCGCCGAACCGGGCCTTGATCTTGGCCTCCATAGCGTCGAGGTCGAAGTCGCCGACCGCCACCATCACCGCCCGCTCGGGCCGGTAATAGGCCTGGTAGTAGTCTCGGATGCGCTGGGCGGGCGCGGTCTTGAGGATCTCGGTCTTGCCGATCGGGATGCGCTTGGGCGGCAGCTGGCCTTCCATCTGGAAGTCCATGGACTTGATGGCCACGCGATAGCCGGGGCTGTCGCGGGTGCGTTCTTCGGACAGCACCACGCCGCGCTCGCGGTCGACGGCCTCGGGGGCGATGGTCAGCTCGCCGGCCGCTTCGCGCAACAGCATCAGCGAGGTGTTGACCGTCTCGTCGTCAGTCTTGGGCAGGTCGAGCTGATAGATGGTCTCGTCCAGACCCGTCGAGGCGTTGGTGTCGGCACCGAAGGCCAGGCCGTGGCGCTCCAGGATCTTGATCATCTCGCCTTCGGGCACGTTCTTGCTGCCATTGAAGGCCATGTGCTCCAGGAAGTGGGCCAGGCCCTGCTGGTCATCGGCTTCCATCATCGAGCCGGCGTCGAACCACAGGCGCAGGGCGGCCTGGCCGGGCGGGGTAGCGTTCTTGCGCAGGGCGTAGCGCATGCCGTTGGGCAGGACGCCGAAACGCACCGCTGGATCAGGCGTCAGGTCAGAAAGCTCATGCGCCCACTGGCCCGGCTTCAGTTGAGCCAGGGTAGGGCCCGCAGGCTGGGCCGGTGCCGCAGCGACGGACGGCGCGCCGCCCATCTTGGGCAGGTCGGGAAGCGACGAGCAGGCCGCAAGGGACAGGCCGGCGGCGGCAAGCAGTGTCAGGCGCGAGGCGCGAATCATAGACGACCCAGGGTTTGGTGAGCTTCTTGGAGGCTCACCTTGGCCGGGGGCGAAGGCGCAAGCAAGGCGCAGGGCGCCGCGCGAAAGCCGCGATCAGGCGGCGGCGACGTCGCCGGTCTGGCGACGCAGACGCCAGAAGCGGATGGTCCGCATGGCGGCTTCGCGGGGCAGGGCGGCATAGAGCTCGCCATAGACCTTGGCCTTGCCCATCGTATCGTCGGACGGATCCAGGATCAGTAGAGCGAAGGTCAGGAACAGGGCGCGGTCGAAATCGGCGGCACGGCAGACCACAGCCAGGCCGTCGATTTCACGGCGGTCCAGGATCTTGCGGGCCGTGTGGAAGTCGATGGCCGCCAGGTCGGACAGCGCGACCAGGAACAGGGTCGACTTCTTGCCGCGCAGCATACCGGCCAGGGCCTGGGGCGTGACGCCGCCGCGGGCCTTCAGGGCGCGAAACTCCGACTCCGCCTGGGCGTGATCGGCGGGCAGGGCACCGTCCTGGGCGGCCACGCGCTTGCGACCGGCGCTGAGCGCGGCCTCCAGCGTCGCCGGGTCCATGCCGGCGTTCTTTTCCATGATCCGGTCGCGAAGCTTGGCCTCGACCATGAAGTACATTTCGTTGAGCAGATCGACCGGCAGGCTGTGGCGGTCGACGACGGCCTCGTGCAGGGCAGGATTGGCGGCGGCGCGGTCAACCACGGCCTCATGGGCCTCGCGAGACAGCACCGCGCCCTCGTTGCGCAGCAGCACGCCGAGGGTGTCGTCGTCGCCACGCTGGATCACGACATCCGACACGGCGCTGGGCACGCTGGCGCGTTGCGAGATCGCGCGCAGGTGATCCTGGCCCTGGGTGCGGGCCACATGCAGAAGGTCGTCTTCCGACAGGGCCGTGGAGCCTTGCAGGATCGGTCGGGCTACGGCGATGCTGTCGACGGCCAGTACCCTGCTCAGGCCGCGCGGCGCGCTCGTCGCCTGGCCCATGCGCTGGGCCAGCTCGATCTTGACGGCCTCTTCCATCTCGCTGGCCAGCTGGCTCATCACATCATCGAACAGGCCCATTTCCACCGGGTTATGGGTGTCGCCGGCGAAGAACAGGTCGGTGACGCCACGCAGCAGTTCGCGGCGCTTTTCGCTGGAGGGTTCGTCGGCCAGGGCGATCAGGTCGTGGAGGCGCGATTTCATCGGAGGGAAAGATCCTTGCCGGCGTCGCGGTCGGCTTCGTTGCCGGTGGGACCGCCCGCCAGCCATTCAGCCGAGCCGTGGCGCGGCGCATTGGCGCTGGCCGTGACGGGGGCGTCTGACGGGGCGATGAACACCATACCGTTGGGTTTGAGAGGTGGCAGGGCGTCGGGCTGCAGGCCGTATTGGCGACCCACGGAATAGGTGCGCGACAGGCTGGGACCCAGGGCGTCGGCGGTGGGCGGCGACGGCGCGGCGGCCAGGGTCTGGCGAAGGGCCGGCTGTGGGGCGGGCGCCACGGCCGGCTGGGCGTACAGGCTCTGCGGAAGGGGCGCTGGCGGACGCAGCGCCACAGCGGGCGCGGCTGCTGCGGGCGGCGGGGCGTCCAGCCGGTGCCGGGGCGCTGCGGGCTCGGGCGGCGAGACCGCCACGGGCGAAGGTGCGGGCGCGGCGGTTGGGGCCTTTCCGGCCCAGCCCAGCATCGGGCCGGTATAGGCAAGGCTGGCGGTCTGGGCCGAGGTCTCGCGTTCGGCGCGCGGGCCATAGCGGCTCTCGCGCGCGTCCTGGGCCTGAACGGCCGAGGCGGCGCAGGCGAAGACAGCGATGGCGACAACGAGACGCATGGTTGATCCAGGCAGGGAGTTTCTGCCGTCAATCCTTAGACCTGGCGGCTTAACCTTGGGCTAACGCCCGCGCCACCAGGCCAGCAATCGGCGCTCGGCCCATTCCATCAGAGCGTGCAGGCCAACGCCCATCAGGGCCAGGGCCAGCAGGGCGGCGAAAACCCGGGCGGTCTGCAGGCGGTTGTAGGCCTCCAGAATCCGCCAGGCCAGGCCCTGGGCACCGCCAGAACCGGCCACGAACTCGGCCACCACCGCCCCGATCACCGCCAGGCCCGCCGCGACCTTGTGGCCCTCCAGCACCGACGGCACGGAAGAGGGCAGGCGCAGCCGCCACAGACGCTGGGCGGGCGTGGCACCATACAGGTCAAACAGGCGCGACAGGTCGGGATCAACGGCTTTCAACCCCGTCAGCGCGCCCGAGAAGATCGGGAAAAAGGCGACCACGGCCGCCAGCCCCACGACGGCCCGTTCTGGGTGGTCGATGCCGGCCCAGATGGTGACCAGCGGCGCTATGGCCACCAGGGGCGTGACCTGCAGGGTCACGGCGATGGGCCGCACCGCGTCCTCGATCAACGGACTGAAGCTGACGGCCAAGGCCAGGGCGCAGGCCAGAACGCTGGCGATGACCAGAGCCAGAAGCGCCGTGGACAGCGTGCCCCAGGCCGACGACAGCAGTAGCGGCCAGCCCTCCAGCAGGGCGGACCAGATCGCGCTGGGCGGCGGCAGGATGTAGCGCGGCACGGCCAGCACGGCGCAGGCGATCTCCCAGATCGCCAGCAGCGCCCCGATCAGGATCAGGGGCGAGAGGATCGGCGAGAGCGCCTTCATGCGGCCTTCGCTCCAGCCTGGGCCAGCAGGGTCGAAACGGTCTCGGCCGCCTGGCGGAAAGCGTCGGTGGTGCGAAAGCCGGGCGGACGCACGGTCGGGCCGTCGATGACGGCTTCGCCCGCAATCTGGCCCGGGCCGGGGGTCATCACCACCACGCGGCCGGCCATGTAGACGGCCTCCTCGACATTGTGGGTCACGAAGACCACGGCGGGATTGAGTTCGGCGGTCAGGGCCAGCACGTCGTCGGCCAGCGCCCGGCGGGTGATCTCGTCCAGGGCGGCGAAGGGCTCGTCCAGCAGCAGCAGGCGCGGGCGGGTGACCAGGGCGCGGGCCAGCGACACCCGCATGGCCATGCCGCCCGACAGTTGGGCCGGACGGGCGTTCAGGGCGTCTGCAAGGCCGACCCGGGACAGGGCGTCCGCAGCCGCGGCCAGGGCGGCGGGGCGCTTGTCGCCGGCCAGCTCCAGCGGCAGGGCGACATTGTCGAGCGCGCTTAGCCAGGGTGCCAGGGTCGCGGCCTGGAAGACCACAGCCGTCTCGCCCTTGCCGGCTGCGCGGGTCACCACGCCGCGCGTGGGTTGCTCAAGCCCGGCCAGAAGGCGCAGAGCGGTGGACTTGCCACACCCCGAGGGGCCGACAAGGGCAACGATCTCGCCGGCGCGCAGGCTCAGATCGACAGGCCCCAAGGCGCGACCGCGACCGGGGTATTCGACTTCGACGCTGGAAAGGCTGGCGATGGGCGCGCTCATTGACCCTTCGGCACGAACTGCAGGGTGTAGGCGCGCTTGTAGTCCATGGTCTTGGGATAGACGCCCTGGTCCGAGGCGACCTTGAAGAACTGCGCCCAGCGCTCGTCAGTCATGGCACCGACCCCGGCCTTGCCGACAATGCCGTAGGACCGCATCTTGTCGCGGGCCTGGTCCAGCACATCCTGGGTCATTTCCGGGTTGTCCTTGAGGATGGCGGCGTCGCCGGGCTTGGCGTCGCCATACAGGTACGAGGTCCAGCCCGCAGCGGTTGCATCGACGAAAGCCTGAACGGCCTTGGGATTGCCGGCGATCAGGCTGTCGGGAACCAGGGCCATCGAGGCGTAGGCGGGATAGCCGTTGTCGGCCAGCAGGAAGACCGCCGGCTTGATCTTGCCCTCCTTCTCGATGAGGTAGGGCTCGCTGGTCACATAGCCCTGCTGGATCACCCGCTTGTCAGCCAGGAAGGGCGCGGCGCTGTAATTGTACTTGCGGACCTGATCGTCGGTGAAGCCGTACTTGGCCTTCAGCCACACCCAGAAGGCGGTGATCGAGGCATCGGCCAGCAGGATCGGGCGGCCCTTCATGTCGGCCAGGCCCTTGATGCCCTGGTCGGGGTGGGCGATCAGCACCTGGGGGTCCTTGTCCATGAAGGCGGCAACCGCCTTAACCGGGGCCTCTTCCTTGGCCAGGTTCAGGACGATGAAGCTGTTTGAGCCGACCCCGACATCGACCGCGCCCGTGGCCAGCAGTTGCGGCACGTTCACGCCGGGGCCGCCCTGGATCAGGGTTACGTCCAGGCCGCGCTTTTCGTATTCGCCGGTCGCCAGGGCCTGATAGTAGCCCCCCAGTTCGGCCTGGGCTCGCCAGTCGGTGGCCAGCTTGATGGCGGTACGGCCGGGCGTCTCGACGGCCTTTTTCTCAGCCGGTGAGCAGGCAGCGATCAGAAGGCACAGCGCCAGACCGGCCAAGCGACGAAAACCCATCAGACTCTCCTCGACGATACCGGCCAAGGTTTAGGCGGCGGCGCGGCGTCTTCCAAGAGAGAACGGTGATCAGGTTTCGGCACCGAGCGGCGGAGCGGTCAGCCAGCGCTCCACCTTGGCGTACAGCACCTCGCGCTGGACCGGCTTGGCGATATGATCGACCATGCCGGCGGCGTAACACCGCTCGACCTGCTGTGGCAGAGCGTCGGCGCTCATGGCCACGATCGGAACCTTGCCGGCGCGTCCCGGAAGGGCCCGGATCGCCCGGGTGGCGGCCAGGCCGTCCATCAGGGGCATGTGGATATCCATCAGAATGATGTCGTACTGGCCCTTGCTGGCGGCCTCGACCGCCTGGTTGCCGTCCTCGGCGGTATCGACCTTGCAGCCGGCCAGGGCCAGCAGGGCCACGCCGATCTCGCGGTTCATCGGGTGGTCGTCGACCAGCAGGATACGCGCCGCACTGGGCGCGGGCGCAGGTGTGGCGCGGGTTTCGGTCAGGGCCAGCGGCTCGGCTAGGGGCGCGACGATCTCGATCCAGAAGCATGAGCCACGCCCCGGCACGCTGTCGACGCCGATCTTGCCCCCCATCAGCTCGACCAGCGCCCGGCTGATCGCCAGGCCAAGCCCCGCGCCGCCATAGGTGCGGCTGGCCGAGCTGTCGACCTGTGAGAAGCGCTGGAACAGCAGAGGTTGCTTGTCGACCGCCACGCCAACGCCGGTGTCGACGATCTCGAACCGCAGGCGGTCTTCGCCGTCACCGGGTTCGATGATCAGGCGCGCATCGATCCGCCCGGTCTCGGTGAACTTCACGGCGTTGTTGAGGAGGTTCAACAGCACCTGGCGCAGCCGCGCGTCGTCAAGGTCGTGCAGGGCGTCGATGGGGTCGATCACCTCGACATTCAGGGCCAGGCCCTTGGCCCTTGCCTCGGGTGCCATGATCGCCGCCGTGTCACGCAGCAGGGCCGAGGCTGAGATGGGCTGGGGCAGCAGCTCGACCTGGCCGGACTCGACCCGCGAGAAATCGAGGATGTCGTTGACCACGGTCAGCAGGGCGCCGCCGGCCGAGTCGATCAGATTGACCTGTCTCTGGGCGTCGGGCGGCAGGTCAGCGCGTGCGGCCAGTAACTGAGCAAAGCCCAGCACGCTGTTCAGCGGTGTGCGGATTTCATGGCTCATGGTAGCCAGAAACTCGGTCTTGGCTTCGGTGGCGGCCAGGGCGCGGGCGCGGGCCGCGCGGGTCAAATGCTCGCGCCGCACCAGAAGTCGTTTCAGTCGCTCCTGTTGCGCAAGGGCAAGTCCGGTGGCCAGGCTGGTGCCGAACATCAGAGCGACAAAGAGCTGGACGACCCTGGTGGGGTTCGCCGCACCCAGGCGAGCACTGAGCACGTCGCTGCCAAACTGGGTGGCGAGCGGGATCGCGATACACGCCACGATCAACGAGGATTCCGCCGCGCCCCGCGCGCCAAGCCGGAACACGGCGAGCATGGCGAAGGGGAAGATCATGAACGGGGGCAAGATCCCACCCGGATAGAATGCTGCGATCGTCATGAGCGTGATGGGGGCGTAGAGCGCCAACCGCTCATTCAGCGACCGTCGGAAGTTCCGTCGGTGTTCGGCGTCAATCAGGACAAGCGATGCGGGCAAAACGACCGCCAGGCCCAGTGCCGTCCTCGCAAACCATGCCCAGAGGACGTCCAGGAAGGGACGGCCATCGACGAAGAACAGGGCGCTCGCACAAATGATCGCGGTGATCAGGGTGATCGGCGCGCCCATCGCCACCATGAGCGCCAGCTGGCGCATGGTTCTGACCCGAGGCATGCCGCCCCACGCCTTGCGGGTCACAATCCAGACCGCGTAGGCCTCGGCCGTATCCGTCAGCGTGTAGACGAGCGCCTGCCACAGTTCATCGCCCACCAGCAGGCAGATGGCCATATGAAAACCAAAGACCGTGACCGTCAGGGCGGTTCGGCGCCAGCCGTTCAAAACCATCAGGCCAAGGGCCAGCAGGGCGTTGGCCGGCCAGAAGGTGGCGATGTCCAGCGGCGTGCGGGTCAGAAGTTCGCTGAAAACCAGGCTGGCGACTATGGCGACGACCGAAGTCAGCAGCAGAATGTTCTGCCGTCGCTGCTCCTGCCTTGCCAACTGGTGCCGCATGCCCGTCCCGTCCCTTGCGTTCAATACGCTCGCAGCGTCTCACGGTTGCCGGGATTAACGCTTCTGTGGCGGTTTGCCGCAGCGTCGGCCCCCGGGGCCGGTAGTCACCGTCTCGTCGTTTTCGAACGCGTTTGCCGGCGCGGTCCGAGCATGCACAGCCCTTGTTATAATTCAAGTTTCCGGCGAGTGGCGCGGCGAACCGCGAGGCAGGGGTGTCAGGCCGCCATGGGTGCACCGCTCATGCAACGATTGATGGCGGCATAGAGCGCGTCACGTTCGATGGGTTTGGCCACATGGTCGACCATGCCCGCGCGTCGGCAGCGTTCGATCTGGTGGGGCATGACGTCGGCGCTCAGCGCGATGATCGGCGTCCGGCCCGCCGGGCCGGGCAGGGCGCGGATCGCGCGGCTGGCGGCCAGGCCATCCATCCGCGGCATATGGATGTCCATCAGGATGACGTCGAAGCCGCCCTCGCCGGCCATGCGCACCGCCTCGTCGCCGTCTTCGGCGGTCTGCACGGCGCAGCCGGCCAGTTCCAGAATGGCCTTGCCCAGTTCGCGGTTCATGGGGTGGTCGTCGACCAGCAGGATGCGGGCTGCAGGGCCGTCGGCCTCGGTCGCGACCTCGGCGACCAGGGGCGCTACGGCCTGGACCGGCAAGCGGATCGAGAACGTCGAGCCCTCGCCCGCCGTGCTGCTCACGCCGATCTCGCCCCCCATCAGGCCCACCAGCGCCTTGCAGATGGCCAGGCCGAGGCCCGTGCCGCCAAAGTTGCGGCGGATCGAGCTGTCGGCCTGGGAGAAGCGCAGGAACAGTCGCTCCTGCTGCTCGGGCGTTATGCCAATGCCGGTGTCGGCGATGTCCACGCCCAGCACCTCGCCGCTTTCGTCGCGGGTGACAGACAGGGTCACCGCAATGGTGCCGGTTTCCGTGAATTTCACGGCGTTGTTGAGCAGGTTCAGCAGCACCTGCCGAAGGCGGCTTTCGTCGAGGAGATAGATGCCCTCGCCCTGCCCAGTGTCGATGGTCAGGGTCAGGCCCTTGGCGCGGGCTTCGGGGGCGATGATCGCCGCCGCGTCCTCCAGCAGCGCGCGCGGGCAGGCAGGGCGCAGGTCCAGGTCGACCCGGCTCGCCTCGATCCGCGAGAAGTCGAGCACGTCGTTAACGATCGTGACCAGAGATCCCCCGGCGCTGGCGATCAGCTCCAGCTTGCGCAGGCCTTCGGGCGACAGCGTCTCGGTGCGGCCCAGAAGGTCGGCGAAGCCCAGGATGCTGTTGAGCGGCGTGCGGATCTCGTGGCTCATGGTGGCCAGGAACTCGGTCTTGGCCAGGCTGGCGGCCTGGGCCCGGGCGCGGGCCGCCCGAGCGGTGGCCTGGCGGCGGGTCATCAGGCGTTTCATACGGTATTGCTTGGCCAGCACCAGAGCTGCGGCCAGGCTGGTGAAGAAGACGGTGATCACGAAGGCCTGGACCATCCGGAACCGGTCTGGCTGGGCCCAGACGACGTCGACCCTGGCGGGGCCAAATCCCGACAGGGTCAGGGACGCAGCGACTGTGGCCACGATCAGGGCGCTCCAGGCCGCGCTCTTGGGTCCCAGCTGGAATGCCGCGAGCATGGCGACCGGGAAGATCAGGAACGGCATGGGATGGCTTTTGCTTTTGAACGCCACCACCGTCGTCAGCGCAACGAGGCTATAGAGCGCGACGGTCATCCAGATTGGCTTTCGGAACGCCGTTTCCGTGTTGCGATCCAGAAGGATCAGGGCCGCCGGCAAGGTCACGGCCTGTCCCAGGACGGTCGAGGACGCCCAGTCGCCCAGATAGTTGAACAGGCTCTCATCGGTAGCGACCGCGCAAAGCGCTGAGCCGACCAGGGCAGTGACCGCAGCGATCGGCGCGGCCGAGGCCACGATCAGCAAGGCGCTGCGCAGGTTGCGGACGAAGGGCGCACGATGCAGGACGCGGCGGACGATGGCCGCCATCAGGATGGCTTCAACCGTGTCGCTGCAGACATAGATCACGGCGACGCTGAGCGGATCGCCGGCCGCCAAGTGCATCGCCAGTCCGCTGACCGCACAGATTGCGATCATCGCCCCCGGCCGCCACGACCGCAGATGCAGCAAGCCGGCCGCGATCAGGGCGTTGCAGGGCCACAGGGCCGGCATGCCGGTGGGGCCGCGGGTCTTGAGGTCATAGAAGGCCAGGCTGGCCAGGTAGATCACGAGCAGAACCGCCAGAACCAGGTTCTGGCGGCGCGTGTCGCTCGTCTCTCCGGCTGCTGTCATCGCCCCCGCCGTCCTTTGGTCGTTTCGACATACTGTCACGTCGAAAGGCCAATATTCGGTTGAGATCGAAACACACTCGCGCAGCGTGGTGCGCTTCGACATTGCACCACGCGGCAGGTGAACCGGCGTCAGCCCGCCATGGACTCGCGTTTTTCTTCCAGGGCCAGCCAGTCTTCTTCGGCCGTGGCCAGGTCGGCGCGGGCCTTGTCGATGGCCTTCATGACCTTGTCGAAGCCGGCCGGATCACGGGCGTAGAAGCCGGAGTCTTCCAGTTTTTTCTCAAGATCGGCGATGATCTTGGGGCTGGCGGCGATCAGGGCCTCGCACTCTTCAAACCGGCGCTGGTCCTTGTAGGACAGCTTGCCGACCTTGCGGGGCGGCGGCGGCGGGGCCACGACAGCCTTGTGCGAGCCGGTCCCGGTGGCGAAGTCGCCGGCGGCACCGCGCGCACCCTTGAAGAAGTCGGGGCTCTGGTCGATCAGGTCGGTCCAGCCGCCGGGCGTTTCCAGCACCGCGCCATGGCCGTTCATGGCGATGGTCGAGGTCGCCAGCCGGTCGATGAAGTCCCGGTCGTGGCTGACCAGGATCAGCGTGCCCTCGAAGTCGGCCAGCAGTTCCTCGAGCAGGTCCAGGGTGTCCATGTCGAGATCGTTGGTCGGTTCGTCGAGCACCATCAGGTTGGTGGGTGAGGCCAGGGCCCGGGCCAGCAGCAGGCGGTTGCGCTCACCGCCCGACAGGCTGGTGACCGGCTGACGCAGCTGGGCCTCGGTGAACAGGAAGTCCTTGGCGTAGGCCGCCACATGCTTGGGCTGGCCGCGCACCAGGATGGAGTCGCCGCCCCCGGGGGTCAGGAAGTCCCACAGGGTCATCTTCTCCGACAGCGCCATGCGGTTCTGGTCGACATAGGAGATTTCGAGATTGGTCCCCAGGGTCACCGTGCCGGCGTCGATGGGGATTTCGCCCAGCAGCATCCGCACCAGGGTGGTCTTGCCTGCGCCGTTAGGGCCCACCAGCGCCACGCGGTCGCCGCGCAGGATGCGGGTCGAGAAGTCCTCAATGATCACCCGGTCGCCAAAGCGCTTGGTCACGCCCTTGGCCTCGACCACCTTCTTGCCCGAGATTGCAGCGGTCTCGACGGCCATGTAGATCGCGCCGCGCTTGTCGCCCTGCAGGTCTTTCTTCTGGCCGCGCAGCTCCATCAGAGCGCGACGGCGGCCTTCGTTGCGGGCCCGGCGACCCTGGACGCCGCGCGCCAGCCAGGCGTTTTCCTTTTCCAGCTGCTTGTTGAGGCGACGTTCCTCGTCGGCCTCGGCGGCCAGAACCTGTTCACTCCAGACCTCGAACTCGGCAAAGCCCTTGTCGAGGCGGCGCACCTTGCGGTGTTCCAGCCAGAAGGTGCGCTGGGTGACGCGGTTGAGGAAGGCGCGGTCGTGGCTGACGATCAGGGCCGCGCACTTGGAACTGGCCAGTTCCTCTTCCAGGGTCTGGATGGCGAAGATGTCCAGGTGGTTGGTCGGCTCGTCCAGTAGCAGCACGTCGGGCTGCTCGGCGAAGGCGCGGGCCAGGGCGGCGCGACGACGCTCCCCGCCCGACAGGCCCTGCGTGCCCTTCTCCGGATCCAGGCCAAAGTCGGCCAGGGTCGCCTGGGCCTCATAGTCTTCGGCGCCGCCGGCCGTGCAGTAGTCCAGCAGGGTGTCGCCCGTGATGTCGGGCTCCTGGCTGACGAAGATGATCTTGGCACCCGGCTGCATCGAGCGCTCGCCGCTGTCGGGTTCGGCGCCCTGTGCGGCCAGGATCTTCAGCAAGGTGGACTTGCCGGCGCCGTTGCGACCCACAAGGCAGGCGCGGATGCGGGGCTCCAGTGCCAGGTCGACGCCATCGAACAGCGGCTTGGCCCCGTCGGCAAGTCGGACATCCTTGAGGGCCAGGATCGGCGCGCGGGGTGGGGAAGCCATAGGTAATCGTTCTCGGAAGCGTCGGATTGTCGCGGAGCAGGGGGCGTATATCAGGGATAGCGGCGAAGAAACGCCTAAATCAGGCCCCATGTACTGGAAGAGGCGGTTTGTGTGCGCCGCGACAAAATCGCCCGTTAACACGCCGCCAAGTCTGAACTTGCTATCGAAATTCGTCTTCAGGAGAAAAAGTGCTCACCGTGTCGTCGATCTCCGACATTTCCGCGGCCGCAGGTCGTCTGCCGTTCGCGGTGGACGGCTATGAGCGTTTGCGTAGGCCGGTCTGGGTTTTTGACGACCAGCGCAAGCGCAAGGTCTACGCCAATCGCGCGGCTCTGGACCTGTGGGGTGCCGGCAGCCTTGCCGAGCTTCTGGAGCGAGATTTCTCCGACCAGTCGCTGGCGGTGCGCATTCGTATGGACGCCATCCGCGACCGTATCCTGCTGGGCGAGACCGTGCAGGACCGATGGACCTTCTATCCCAATGGCGCGCCGTTGGCTGTGCGCACGGCCATCTCGGCTGTGACCCTGACCAATGGCGGGCTGGGGATGCTGTTCGAGGCGGACCCCGTCGAGATCGGCACCGAGGAGCAGCGCGCCGTCGAGGCCCTGCACCATACGGCCGTTCTGGTCGGGTTGCTCGACCCGCAGGGCCAGCGCTTGTTCGGCAATCCTGCCGCCATGGCAGCCATTCCCGAGCCTTCTTTTGTCTCGGCGTTCGTCGACGCCGCAGCGGGCCAGGCCCTGTTGAAGGCAGCGCTCGCGGGCGAGTCAGCCTCGGGTTCGCACCTTCTGGCGACGTCCGCCGGCGAGCGCTGGCACAGCGTTGACTTGCGCCTGACCCGTGACCCCGTGAGCGGCGAACCCTGCCTGCTGCTCAATGCGGTGGACGTCACCGAGGAAGTCGAGGCGCGCGAGGCGCTGGGTGAGGCCCGCGAGCGCGCCGAAAGCGCCATGCGAGTCCGTCAGGCCTTCCTGGCCAATATGAGCCACGAACTCCGCACCCCCCTGACCAGCGTCATCGGCTTTGCCGGCCTGCTCGCCGACAGTGAACTGAGCTCAGAGCAACGCGGCCGGCTGGACCGCATCCAGGACGCCGGCTCGGCCCTGATGTCGACGCTGAATGACGTGCTGGACCTGTCCAAGCTGGAGGCCGGCGGCGTCACTCTGGCGGCGCGACCGTTCCATCTGGGCGAGCTGTTGGTGCAGGCGGCCGGGATCGTCGAGGTGCAGGCTTCGACCAAGGGGCTGGATCTGGAGGTCGCGCTCGACGAGGCCTGCCCCGACTGGGTGCTGGGCGACCCCGAGCGTCTGCGCCAGGTGCTGCTGAACCTGCTGGGCAATGCGGTGAAGTTCACAGGCGAGGGCTCTGTCAGCCTGTCGGTCACCCGGCTGGATCACGACGATCCTGCCGTGGCGCGGCTGGAATTGGCAGTGTCAGACACCGGTGTCGGGGTGCCCGAGGCCATGCTCGCCACGGTTTTTGACCGTTTCGCCCAGGCCGGAGCCGATGTGGCGCGCCACTATGGCGGCACAGGCCTTGGCCTGACCATTACCCGCCAGCTGATCGAGATGATGGGCGGCCAGATCGGCGTGGACAGTACGGCGGGCGAGGGCGCGCGCTTCTGGTGCGTGCTGGATCTGCCCGTGGCGCAGGCGGTGGTCGCCGCGCCCGCGACCCGGCCTGCCGAACCCGTCCTGGGCCTGCGCCTGCTGGTCGCTGACGACAACGAAGCCAATCGCGAGCTGATCGGCGCCATTCTGCGCGCCGCCGGACACGAGGTGAACCTGGCCCGCAACGGCGCCGAGGCGCTTGAGGCGGTGATCTCGGGCGACCACGACCTGGTGCTGATGGATGTGCGGATGCCGGTGATGGGCGGCCTTGCCGCTACCCGCGCGATCCGGGCGCTGGACGGCGCCGCCTCGCGCCTGCCGATCATCGCCCTGACGGCCAATGTACTGGCTGATCAGGTGGCCTTCTATCGCGCCCAGGGCATGGACGACCATGTCGGCAAACCGATCGATCCGCGCGAACTGTTGACCCGCGTGGCCCAGTGGGGCGACCAGGCCAGGCGTCGCGTGGCCGGCGACCGGCTTAGGGGCCTCAGTTCCCCGGCGAGCTGACGTAGAAGCTGGCGTTATTGCCCGTTGCGGTGCTGACGCCGACAATCGAGCGGCCAGAGCGGCCCACCGTCACGGTACTGCGCGCAGCGACATCGACATTGTTGGCCTGGGTGTTGTTGACGCTCATCGTTCCGCTGCAGAGCGAGCAGGAATAGCCGGTGACGGCGTTGCCCATCGCCGTGGCGGTGCTGACGGCGTCATAGCCGCTGTCGCCGCTGAAGCTGGCAATGACCTCGACCCCGCCGCCGTCATTGGTCTGGACGTTGTCCAGCACGATGGCCTGGCCGTAGTTGCCGATCATGGCCGAGTTGCCGACGCCTTGCGCGACCACCTGGGCACCACCGAACTGGTACGAGGTTTCCTCGGCCTGGGCCCGTACATAGGCGGTATTGTACTGGTGCGAGGCGACGTCCAGCAGGGGGCCTTCATTGCTGGCCGAAAGATTGTTGCCGCTAGCGGTGGCCGCCGTGCTGGTCAGATAGCTGTTGCCATAGGCGGCGAACTTGCTGGCCTGGGTGACCGCCGAGGTATTGGCCTGGTCGATGATGACCCGCGCAGCAGACTGCTCCGAGCCTGACAGCGTGATGTTGTTGGCGGTCGCCACGCCGGAGATGGCGGCCGTGCCGGTGACATGGCGCACGACCGCGCCGCCGTCGGCCAGGACATCGGCCTGGTTGTTCTGGGTGATGCGTGCGCCGGCCGAGCCGTTGACCAAAGTCAGGCCCTGGGTATTGCCGCTGGCCAGGGTGGAGATCGAGACATCCGCGATCTCGGCGTCGTCGGCTTCCAGCTGGCTGCGCGCCGTCACCGCCGCCAGGTTCCGCTGCACCATGAAGGCCGAAAGCGTGCCGCCGACCGCCGCCGCCGTGCCCGAATTGCCGGCCGCCACCGTGGTCATGTTGCTGCCGGCACCGGCAACGCCGGTCAGGTTGACCACACCGTGAGCCCGCGCCACGCCGGAATTGTCCTGATTGGACGTCATGGTGGCGTCGGCGTCCTGCACAGACACCTGGGCGCTGTTGGCCGGGGCGGTGGTGGTGGCCGTGAAGCCTTCGCTGACGGTCTGGACGTTCAGGGTCTGCTCGGAGAACACGTCTCCGAGATTGATCTGGTTGTTCAGGACCGGGCTGGTCGTCTGGCTAGTAGCGACCCCGCTCAGGATCGCGCATATCGGGATCGCGGCGAGCGTTCCAGCGAGACGGGTCTTCGCGGGTCTGCGCATTGTTGGTTCCCAGATTGTTGTAGGCGGGCACGAAAGCGCCCGTCTGGCCCACTGTGGCGTCGCCCATCGGATCGTAGGACATGCAGCCCTGCGGGCCGGGCATGCCGTAGAGATTGGCGCTGAATTCGACGACCGAGCGCTCGATCAGCGCCCGCACCGCTAGTTGGATCGGCTCCAGCGCGCCGCGGCCGCCGGAGATGTCGAAGATGTTGCCGTTCAGGAAGTCGAACACGCCGACGCTGATCTCGCGGCCCACGACCTGCTTCTGGTAGGCGACCACATCGACCACTTCCAGGGTGCGGGTGTTTACCAGGCGCAGGTCCAGCGCGATGTTCATCACGAACACCCGGCGCTTGAAATTGCCCTTCAGGCCGTCGGTGTCCTTGTCGCCGGCATAGGCGTCCACCCCGGCCGAGCGGATATTGTAGTTCAGCTCGGTGATCCCGCCGACCACATAGAAGTCAGAGCCGGGCACCTGACCCGCCAGGATGCGGCGATAGTCGGCCGGCACATCCGCGCCGGGGGCGGGGCGGTCGCTGATCAGCTTGTTGTTGGAATATTTCAGCTCGAATTCGGAAACCGAGGTGTCGAAGCGCTCGACCATCGGCATGCCCGCCTTGGCGAAAGCGGTCATGGCCAGCAGCGAGGCACCTTGCGTGACCTTGCGGCCCGAGCCGTCAGACTCTTCTTTGCCGGTATAGTCAGCGATGCGGCCGATGGCGACGCGCGGCGCGATGATCTTGTTCTGCTTGGCGTACTGGTTGAGGCACACCAGGGCGGTGGAATAGTCGGTCGGATTGGCCGTGACCGGTGCCGTGCCGATCGGCGTGGCATAGTTGCCTGCGGTCGAGACGGCCGGAACGCTGGCGCAGGCCGTCAGGGCGCTGCAGGCCAGAGTCGCCAGAATGAAGGTGACGCGTTTACTTCCCATTGGAGACCCCGCCGTTTGTCGTCGATCCCGCCGTGATATTGCCGGTGTTCACCTGGCTGGAATTGACGATGACGGTGTTGTTGTTGCCTTGCGTGATGACGGTCAGGTTGTTGCCGATCGCCGTGGAGCCGCTGTAGCCGCCCAGGCCCCCGACGCCCGAATAGGAGTCGAGCGAGCCCGAAGAATTGCTGGACGAATAGACGCTTTGGTCGGCGCCGGTCAGCATCACGCCGTCGACGATGATCCGGTTGCCGTTGGCGTCGCGGGTGGAATAGTCGACGACCCGGTTTTCCTGGCCGGAGATGCGGCCATAGCCGGCATTGAACGAGGCCGAGTTGGTGGTCATGGTCTGGGCGAAGGCCGGGGCCGCAGACAGGGCTCCAAGGCTCAGGGCGGCGGCGGTGGTCCACGCGCCGATGCCGATCATGCTCTTTCGATGCCAGGCCATGGAGGGCTCCGCGACTGCCGACGTGGGGTGCAGATCACCCTTGCGCCAAGTTCGTACCGGCTCAGGTCTAGCGCTAAGGTCTCGCAAAATGGTTAAGCACGCGCAGGGTGCGACTCCGATGTGGAGCGGCGCGTCCTATATGAGAGCGTGATGACCCAGGACCGCCGCGAACCCCTCTTCAATACGCCCTGGCCGCCGCTGCTGGCGGTGGCCAGTATTCTGGTTCCGCACCTTCTGTTGTCGGGTGCCAGCGATGCGACACTCTATGGACTGGCGCTCGTGCCGGCCCGGGTAACGGCAGGTGAGCTTGCGGGACTGGTGACCTTCAACGTCGTGCACAGCGGCTGGACCCATGCGGCGATGAACGCCGCCTTCGCCCTGGCCTTCGGTACGCCCGTCGCCCGGTTGCTGGGAACAGGGGCGCGGGGCGGGGCTGTCTTCGTGCTCTTCTATTTGGTGTGCGGCGTCCTCTCGGGACTGGGGCACGTGGCGCTCTATCCCACCTCGCTCGACCCTGTCGTCGGCGCCTCTGGCGCGGTGGCCGGTCTGATGGGCGCCGCCGCGCGCCTTCTCGATCAGCCGGGGCGACTCAGCCCGCCCTGGGCACCACGGGCAGCGTCACTCGCCCTGGGCTGGCTTGTCGTTAATCTGGTCCTGGCGGTGGCAGGCGAGTTCATGGGGCTGGGCAAGATCGCCTGGCAGGCGCACCTGTTCGGCTTCGTCGCTGGTGCGCTGCTGATCGGGCCGTTCGCCGCGCTAGCGGGAAGACGAGAGACCCATTGATCCCGCAGCCGCTTTGCGAGACCCTCTCCCCACAAAAGAAAACATAAAGGGAGATGCGCAGTGCTGGTTTCTCAGATCCTTAAAGACAAGGGCGATCTCGTTTTCACCGCCTCGCCGCAGGAAACGGTGGGCGCCGCCGCTGCCCTGCTTCACTCGCGACGGGTGGGGGCCATGGTCATTGTCGACGCCGACGAGGCCATTGTCGGCATTCTTTCCGAACGCGACATCGTGCGGGTGATCGCCAAGGAGGGGGCCAGCGCCCTGACCAAACCGATCACCGCCTGCATGAGCGCGCAGGTGATCTTCGCTCAGCCCGAAGAGTCGGTCGACGTTCTGCTGGAGCGGATGAGCGACCGGCGGATCCGCCACCTTCCCGTGGTGCGGAGCGGCCGGCTGGTGGGGATCATCTCGATCGGCGACCTGGTGAAGTACAAGATCAATGAGGCTCAGGCCGAGGCCGAGGGTCTCAAGGCCTATATCGCGGCGGGCTGAGCTATAGAGCCTGCCACACTATAGAGAGAGGGGGAGGGGAGCCTGCGGGTTCAGCCGCCGAGCAGTTCGGCGCCCTCGCCCTTGACCGCATCGGCAAGGCTGTAGCCTTCCAGAACGGCGGCCGTGGCGTCGCGGGCTTTCAGCAGGGCCTCGCGCAGGGCGCAGGTGGCCAGATCGCGGCAATCTTCGCAGCGACGGAACGCCGTGCGGCTGACGCAGGGGGCCAGGGCCAGGGGGCCATCGACCAGGCGGATCACCTCGGCGAAGCTGATCGCCTCGGGCGGATGGCCTAATAGATAGCCACCGAACTTGCCGCGCCGGCTGATCACCAGGCCCTGGCGCGCCAGTGTAAGAAGGATGGCCTCCAGGAACTTGCGCGGCGCATCGGCCCGCGTCGAAAGTTCGCCGGCGGTGACTTGCCCGTCTTCGCGGGCCAGTTCGATCATCGCGCGCAGCGCATAACGCGCTTTCTGGGACAACATGGACGCCGATACTCCTCTAATCCCGACTTCTGGGGGAGGAGAAGCCGACGTGCAAGCTTCCGTGCACAGCTCAATGGGGTGTCTGGGGATATTTGGCCGACTTCGCGCTTGCGAGTCCGCCGGGCGCCCCTTAGAAGCCGCCCCTCGCTTCGGGGCAAACGCGCCGGTCGGCCGAAACCTTGGTCTTAGGGTCTTGCTTTTCGGAAGACAGGTCTCTAAGTTTCGCAGCCTCAATCGAATCTGTCACGGAAATGACAAGCGCTCCCCTCGGGCGCGCTTTGGCCTCCGGTTTTGTCTTTGGTGCGGCGCTTGCCGGGTCGGAAATGAAATCAAGACATTCGGTTGACAGGAGAATTCGGCTTCGGTAGAAGCCGCCCTCCTTGAGATACGAAAGAGGCTCTTCAAGAGTTTCCAAGTATTTCGAAGATCTGGTTGCTGTATCTTCTAAGTTTTTCTTTGAAGAAATCGGTTGACTGGATTTGGTGGTTTCTTTAGAAGCTGCCAACTCTTCGGGATCTGCCCTCGGGCTGGTCGTGTTGAGAAAGTCAGAAAGTTTTGAAAAAAACGATTTGACATGGAATTCGAGGTTCGCTAGATAGCCGCCTCCGCCGACACCGGGCGCTAAACGGTGGTGCTGCTGAGAGGCGGTTCTGGGAGCTTCGGCTCTGGGTCTTTGACATTGTTGATTTGGAAAGAGAAACGCAGGCGGCGGCGCTCTGGCGATGGACTGAAAAGGTTCATCTCGAACGCTGACAAAATGCGGTCTCTTGAAGACACCATGAATATCATTGGACTGAAGGCTTCGGCTTTCAATTCATCGATGTGATTGGGAACTCGTCAAGATACTATGCAAACCAGAACCAATTCCTCGGTTTTCCCCTTGGAATTGAAGTCTGTGTTAGCGGTCAACTCAACCTGAGAGTTTGATCCTGGCTCAGAGCGAACGCTGGCGGCAGGCCTAACACATGCAAGTCGAACGGATCCTTCGGGATTAGTGGCGGACGGGTGAGTAACACGTGGGAACGTGCCTTTTGGTTCGGAACAACTCAGGGAAACTTGAGCTAATACCGGATAAGCCCTTCGGGGGAAAGATTTATCGCCATTAGAGCGGCCCGCGTAGGATTAGCTAGTTGGTGGGGTAAAGGCCCACCAAGGCTACGATCCTTAGCTGGTCTGAGAGGATGATCAGCCACATTGGGACTGAGACACGGCCCAAACTCCTACGGGAGGCAGCAGTGGGGAATCTTGCGCAATGGGCGAAAGCCTGACGCAGCCATGCCGCGTGAATGATGAAGGTCTTAGGATTGTAAAATTCTTTCACCGGGGACGATAATGACGGTACCCGGAGAAGAAGCCCCGGCTAACTTCGTGCCAGCAGCCGCGGTAATACGAAGGGGGCTAGCGTTGCTCGGAATTACTGGGCGTAAAGGGAGCGTAGGCGGATAGTTTAGTCAGAGGTGAAAGCCCAGGGCTCAACCTTGGAATTGCCTTTGATACTGGCTATCTTGAGTACGGAAGAGGTATGTGGAACTCCGAGTGTAGAGGTGAAATTCGTAGATATTCGGAAGAACACCAGTGGCGAAGGCGACATACTGGTCCGTTACTGACGCTGAGGCTCGAAAGCGTGGGGAGCAAACAGGATTAGATACCCTGGTAGTCCACGCTGTAAACGATGAGTGCTAGTTGTCGGCATGCATGCATGTCGGTGACGCAGCTAACGCATTAAGCACTCCGCCTGGGGAGTACGGTCGCAAGATTAAAACTCAAAGGAATTGACGGGGGCCCGCACAAGCGGTGGAGCATGTGGTTTAATTCGAAGCAACGCGCAGAACCTTACCACCTTTTGACATGCCCGGACCGCCACAGAGATGTGGTTTTCCCTTCGGGGACTGGGACACAGGTGCTGCATGGCTGTCGTCAGCTCGTGTCGTGAGATGTTGGGTTAAGTCCCGCAACGAGCGCAACCCTCGCTATTAGTTGCCATCAGGTTTGGCTGGGCACTCTAATAGGACCGCCGGTGGTAAGCCGGAGGAAGGTGGGGATGACGTCAAGTCCTCATGGCCCTTACAAGGTGGGCTACACACGTGCTACAATGGCGACTACAGAGGGCTGCAATCCCGCGAGGGGGAGCCAATCCCTAAAAGTCGTCTCAGTTCGGATTGCACTCTGCAACTCGAGTGCATGAAGTTGGAATCGCTAGTAATCGCGGATCAGCATGCCGCGGTGAATACGTTCCCGGGCCTTGTACACACCGCCCGTCACACCATGGGAGTTGGCTCTACCCGAAGGCGCTGCGCTAACCCGTAAGGGAGGTAGGCGACCACGGTAGGGTCAGCGACTGGGGTGAAGTCGTAACAAGGTAGCCGTAGGGGAACCTGCGGCTGGATCACCTCCTTTCTAAGGACTGTCTCTCCAAGGTTTCGGCCTTATTGAGACGTCTAAAATATACAGATGAGCGGATCGCCGCCGTCTTCGTTTCTCTTTCCACTCCTTGATAACCGATCAGGTTATTGAGGCGATCGCGAGCCCAGGAACGGGTTCCATCTTTACGGATGGAATTTGGTCTATGCGGCCTATGGGCCCGTAGCTCAGTTGGTTAGAGCGCACGCTTGATAAGCGTGAGGTCACAAGTTCAAATCTTGTCGGGCCTACCACTCTCCCCCTGAAGCGCGGACACGTACCGACCAGGCTCTCCTGGGCAAAGCAACTCACCGTTGGTGAGGGGCCATAGCTCAGTTGGTAGAGCGCCTGCTTTGCAAGCAGGATGTCGTCGGTTCGAATCCGTCTGGCTCCACCATCACTTCATCCGGAGGTGTTGGTAACGCGATCGAGGAATGATCAAGTTTGTAGCTTGCGCCCCGCCTTTTGGGCCGCGCGTGAGCTACGAAATGACATCGTGAAGGTAGGGTTCTCCCGCCGTCTGTATCTCCCCTTGGGGATGCAGCTGGTTTTAGGGCGGACTTTGAAGAAGACATCAAATGTCTGACAAATACAAAGCGCATGCGAGCCCTCCCTAGAGGGTAAGCGCATGGGTTTTGCTGAGAACGATCAAGCGCATAAGGGCTTCTGACGGATGCCTTGGCATTGAGAGGCGATGAAGGACGTGGCACGCTGCGATAAGAGCCGGGGAGGCGCGAGCACCCTTTGATCCGGCTATTTCCGAATGGGGAAACCCACCTTTATGGTCACCCAACTTAGCTTCGACTTCGGTCGGGGCCAGGATTGGATGGTCAGAAGAGGTATAATGGGCTGAATACATAGGCTCCATTAAGCAAACCCAGGGAACTGAAACATCTCAGTACCTGGAGGAAAGGACATCAACCGAGACTCCCGTAGTAGTGGCGAGCGAACCGGGACCAGGCCAGTGCTGTCGTGACATAAAGCTGAACGACTTGGAAAGGTCGGCCATAGTGGGTGATAGCCCCGTAAGCGTCAAATAGCGACAGACTCGAGTAGGGCGGGACACGTGAAATCCTGTCTGAACATGGGGGGACCACCCTCCAAGCCTAAGTACTCCTCAATGACCGATAGTGAACAAGTACCGTGAGGGAAAGGTGAAAAGCACCCCGACAAGGGGAGTGAAACAGATCCTGAAATCGGAAGCCTACAAGCAGTCGGAGCCACCGCGCGTGGTGACGGCGTACCTTTTGTATAATGGGTCAGCGACTTCATGTGCCGTGCAAGCTTAAGCCGTTAGGTGTAGGCGCAGCGAAAGCGAGTCTGAATAGGGCGAATAAGTACGTCGCATGACGACCCGAAACCAGGTGATCTATCCATGAGCAGGTTGAAGGTAAGGTAACACTTACTGGAGGACCGAACCGGTGAATGTTGAAAAATTCTCGGATGACTTGTGGATAGGGGTGAAAGGCCAATCAAACCTGGACATAGCTGGTTCTCCGCGAAAACTATTTAGGTAGTGCCTCAGACGGACTCCTTGGGGGGTAGAGCACTGAATGGATGCGGGGGGAGCGATCTCTACCAATTCTAATCAAACTCCGAATACCCAAGAGAGATATCTGGGAGACACACGGCGGGTGCTAACGTCCGTCGTGAAAAGGGAAACAACCCTAACCATCATCTAAGGCCCCCAAGTTCTGGCTAAGTGGGAAACGATGTGGGTTTGCTTTGACAACCAGGATGTTGGCTTAGAAGCAGCCATCATTTAAAGAAAGCGTAACAGCTCACTGGTCAAGCGAACCTGCGCGGAAAATGTAACGGGGCTCAAGCCAGACGCCGAAGGTATGGGTGTGCGTAAGCACGCGGTAGCGGAGCGTTCCGTAAGCCGTTGAAGGTGAGGCGTGAGCCTTGCTGGAGGTATCGGAAGTGAGAATGCTGACATGAGTAGCGATAAAGAGTGTGAGAGACACTCTCGCCGAAAGCCCAAGGGTTCCTGCGTAAAGCTAATCTGCGCAGGGTTAGTCGGCCCCTAAGGCGAGGCCGAAAGGCGTAGTCGATGGGAATCAGGTGAATATTCCTGAACCAGTTGGAAGTGACGGATCTGGTAAATTGTCTAGGCTTATTGGATTGCTCTGGGCAGTGAACAGGTCCCTGGAAATAACTCCAACGGAGACCGTACCCGAAACCGACACAGGTGGGCAGGTAGAGTATACCAAGGCGCTTGAGAGAACCATGCTGAAGGAACTCGGCAAATTGCACGCGTAACTTCGGGATAAGCGTGACTCTGCTTTGGGCAACCAGAGTAGAGTGGCACAGGCCAGGGGGTAGCGACTGTTTATCAAAAACACAGGGCTCTGCGAAGCCGTAAGGCGACGTATAGGGTCTGACGCCTGCCCGGTGCCTGAAGGTTAAAGGGAGTTGTGCAAGCAGCGAACTGAAGCCCAGGTAAACGGCGGCCGTAACTATAACGGTCCTAAGGTAGCGAAATTCCTTGTCGGGTAAGTTCCGACCTGCACGAATGGCGTAACGACTTCCCCACTGTCTCCAGCATGGGCTCAGCGAAATTGAATTCCCCGTGAAGATGCGGGGTTCCCGCGGTCAGACGGAAAGACCCTATGAACCTTTACTGCAGCTTCGCCTTGGCGTTAGCAACAACATGTGTAGGATAGGTGGGAGGCTATGAATCCGGGGCGCCAGTTCCGGGGGAGCCATCCTTGAAATACCACCCTTATTGTTGTTGACGTCTAACCGCGGCCCGTTATCCGGGTCCGGGACATGGCGTGGCGGGCAGTTTGACTGGGGCGGTCGCCTCCCAAAGTGTAACGGAGGCGCGCGATGGTGGGCTCAGACCGGTCGGAAATCGGTCGTCGAGTGCAATGGCATAAGCCCGCCTGACTGCGAGACTGACAAGTCGAGCAGAGACGAAAGTCGGCCATAGTGATCCGGTGGTCCTGCGTGGAAGGGCCATCGCTCAACGAATAAAAGGTACTCTAGGGATAACAGGCTGATTTTGCCCAAGAGTCCATATCGACGGCAAAGTTTGGCACCTCGATGTCGGCTCATCACATCCTGGGGCTGGAGCAGGTCCCAAGGGTTCGGCTGTTCGCCGATTAAAGTGGTACGTGAGCTGGGTTCAGAACGTCGTGAGACAGTTTGGTCCCTATCTGCCGTGGGTGTACGAGACTTGAGAGGATCTGTCCCTAGTACGAGAGGACCGGGATGGACACACCTCTGGTGGACCTGTCATGGCGCCAGCTGTGCAGCAGGGTAGCTAAGTGTGGACTAGATAACCGCTGAAAGCATCTAAGCGGGAAACTAACCTCAAAACAAGGTCTCGCTGAGAGCCGTGGAAGACCACCACGTTGATAGGCCAGGTGTGGAAGCGCTGTGAGGCGTGTAGCTTACTGGTACTAATAGCTCGATAGGCTTGATCGTTCTTCAGCCAAACCTATGCAAATGCTCTTTGTAGCATCAGACATACGATGTCTTCTTCGACTTGATATAACCGGTGCTTCTCACTCTCTTGAGTTTGGCGCACCGCACGCATCCTTTTTGCTGACCTGGTGGCTATGCCGGGGGTTCCCCACCCGATCCCATTCCGAACTCGGTCGTTAAGTCCCCCAGGGCCAATGGTACTTCGTCTCAAGGCGCGGGAGAGTAGGTCGCCGCCAGGTCCGCTAAAAGGATGTCGTTACAGCAAGTCGTACTTCAAAGTCCCCCTACCAACACGATCACAAACTACCCTCTTCGCCGCGGGGTGGAGCAGCCCGGTAGCTCGTCAGGCTCATAACCTGAAGGTCACAGGTTCAAATCCTGTCCCCGCACCCAAGACTTTAGGCTGACGGTGCCGCATCGGCGGTCTCGAGGCGCTTGTTTGCCGATGCGAAACTTCGGCATCACCGCCCCAAGGTTGTGCCGAAAGCGAAAATTTCTGCGATTACGGCATCGTTCTTCGAGAATCTCCGTTCAAAGCCCATGGCGCGATCCTTTGATTTGCGTCATGAGATGCTATGGAAGGCGTGGGTCGGCAACTGACCCACGGAAGAGGTTTTTGAGGATAAGATGGCGAACGGTGTCGTTAAGTGGTTCAACCCGGCCAAGGGCTTTGGCTTTATCCAGCCCGAAAATGGCGGCGAGGACGTTTTCGTCCACATCGCCGCGGTTGAACGGTCGGGCCTTTCGGGCCTGAACGAAGGCGACCAGGTCGCCTATGAACTCGAAGAAGATCGTCGCTCGGGCAAGACCTCGGCCGGCAATCTGCGCGTGACCGGGCAGGGCGCTGCCCCGTCGGCTCCCCGTCGTCCGGCGGCGCGCGGCTTCGACTCCCCGCGTGGCGGTTATGACGCGCCCCGTGGTGGCGGCTATGATGCCCCGCGCGGCGGCGGCTATTCGGGCGGTGGCGGCGGCGAAGCCGGTACCGGCGTCGTCAAGTGGTTCAACACCACCAAGGGCTTCGGCTTCATCCAGCCCGACAACGGCGGCGGCGATGTGTTTGTTCACATCTCGGCGGTCGAACGTGCTGGCCTGCGTGGCCTGAACGAAGGCCAGCAAGTCGGCTACGAGCTGGAACAGGACCGTCGCTCGGGCAAGACCTCGGCCGGTAACCTGCGCATCCTCTAAGGATTGAAAATGGGGCGGCCGCGCATTGCGACCGCCCCGATTTCTCCTGAAATCAGGCCCCGCCTGAAGTCACTTGCGCCCATCAGGGCTGCAGGTGGTTTCGCGCGGGGCCTTTTCGCGTCTTGACCTCAGCTGCTGCGAGCCAGGCGCTCGGCGGCAGCCTGGTTCACGGCCAGGGCGGTCATGTTGGCGATGCCGCGTGCCGTGACGCTGGGGGTCAGCACGTGCAGCGGCCGGCTCATACCCAGCAGTACCGGCCCAACCAGCAGGCCCTCGGTCGCGGCGCTGAGCAGGGTCAGGGCGATATTGGCGGCGTCCAGGGTCGGCATGACCAGCAGGTTGGCAGAGCCCTTCAGGGCGCTGTCATGCACCAGCCGGTCGCGCAGGGCCTGGGAGAGCGCGGCGTCGGCGTGCATTTCGCCGTCGACTTCCAGCTCGGGGGCTTTTTCGCGAACGATGGCCAGGGCGTCGCGCATCTTGCGCGCGGTCGGCGAATTGCTGGCCCCGAAGCTGGAGTGCGAGAGCAGGGCGGCTTTGGGCGTCAGGCCAAAGCGGCGCACCGACTCTGCGGCCAGCAGGGTCATCTCGGCCACCTGTTCTGCGGTCGGATCGACATTGACGTGGGTGTCGCAGAAGAACAGCGTGCCGTTGTCGAGGATCAGCGCCGAGAGGGCGTAGATCCGGCCCACATTTTCCTGCTTGGGAATGATCGGCAGAACGTAGGTCATGTGCTGCCACCAGTCGCCGCTGCCGCCGACAAGGGCCGCGTCGACGTGGCCGGCCTGAAGCAGCATCGAGGCCGAGACAGTCCGTCGGTTGGTGACCCGGCGTTCGGCAGCCAGGGGCGGAATGCCCCGGCGACTGACCAGCCCCTGATAGCGCTCGATCAGCGGTGTGAACAATGCCGTATCGGCGGCAGGGTCGAGGATCTCGACGCGGCTGTCGAAGTCCAGCCTCAGGCCCATCTCCAGAGACTTGGCGATGATCGTCTCGCGCTTGCCGATCAATACGGGCTTGGCCAGGCCCTCGTCGAGCACGGTCTGAACGGCGCGAAGCACGCGCTCGTCCTCGCCCTCGGCATAGGCCACGCGGATGCCACCGGTTGGACGCGCGGCCTTGGTGGCCTTGCGGGCGCGCTCGAACACCGGACGCATCAACTGGCCCGAGCGATAGACGAACAGCTCCAGCTCCTGGCGATAGGCGTCGAAGTCAGCGATCGGCCGGGTGGCGACGCCGCTATCCATGGCTGCGCGGGCCACGGCCGGGGCGATCTGCAGGATCAGGCGCGGATCGAAGGGCTTGGGAATGATGTACTGCGCGCCGAACATCGGGGCGACGCCGCCATAGGCCGAGGCCACCACCTCGGAGGCTTCGGCCCGGGCCAGCTCGGCGATGGCCTCAACGGCCGCCACCTTCATGGCTTCATTGATTTCCGATGCGCCGACGTCCAGCGCCCCCCGGAAGATGAAGGGGAAGCACAGGACATTGTTGACCTGGTTGGGATAGTCGCTGCGGCCGGTGGCCATGATCGCATCGGGACGGGCCGCGACCACCAGTTCGGGCAGGATTTCCGGCTCGGGATTGGCCATGGCCAGGATCAGCGGGTTTGGCGCCAGCAGGGGCAACCACTCGGCCTTGAACACGCGCGGGGCCGAAAGCCCCAGGAAGATGTCGGCACCCGCCAGCACTTCGGACAGGGTGCGTGCGTCGGTTTGGCGCGCATAGCGGGCCATGTTGTCGAGCATGTCGTCATCGCGGCCGGCATAGACGACGCCCTTGATGTCGGTGAGCGTGACGTTCTCGACAGGCAGACCCATTGAGACCAGCAGGTCCACGCAGGCCAGGGCGGCGGCCCCGGCGCCGGACGTGACCAGCTTGACGTCCTTCAGCTGCTTGCCTTGCACCACGAGAGCGTTGCGAACGGCGGCGGCGCAGACGATGGCGGTGCCGTGCTGGTCGTCGTGGAAGACCGGGATCTTCATCCGCTCGCGCAGCTTGCGCTCGATGATGAAGCACTCGGGGGCCTTGATGTCTTCCAGATTGATGCCGCCGAAGGTGGGCTCCAGGGCGGCCACCACCTCGATGAACCGGTCAGGATCCTCGGCGTCGACCTCGATGTCGAACACGTCGATGCCGGCGAACTTCTTGAAGAGCACGGCCTTGCCCTCCATCACCGGCTTGGAGGCCAGCGGGCCGATATTGCCCAGGCCCAGCACGGCGGTGCCGTTGGAGATCACCGCCACCAGATTGCCGCGGGCCGTATAGTCGCGAGCCTTGTCAGGGTCGGCGGCGATGGCTTCGCATGGGGCGGCGACGCCGGGCGAGTAGGCCAGGCCCAGATCGCGCTGGGTGGCCATGCGCTTGGTGGCTTCGATCGCCAGTTTTCCGGGCCGCGGCAGACGGTGATAGTCCAGAGCGGCTTTGCGGAAATCCTCGTCCATCGACTGGTCCTCTTCGGCGTCTGCGCAGGTCTGTAGGCGGCCCGTCTCATTCGCGGGCTGTAAGGCTGTTGCTAGCGGTGTTGGGCGTCTATTGCCAACCTTACGCAACGGCGCCGACGCCTTTTTGCATCTTCGCCCGCCGGCGCGCGATGGACCCATGGCGCTGTAAGTAATAAATCTATTATATGTGCCTGATCCAAAGGCACCAGACGCCGCCTTCCATGGCTAAGGCCAGGGTCGGCGTTCGCGCAGGGGGCGCGGCGCTGGACACGGCTTGCGGGCGGTTCCAGCATCGAACCTGGACAAAGGCCCGGATAGAGGAAAGACGGCCCATGAGCGGACTGACGACCCATATCCTCGACACGGCTGCCGGGAAGCCTGCCGCCGACGTGGCCGTGCGGGTGTCGCGGCGTGACGGGACGCTGGTGACGCAGGTCCGCACAGACGCCGACGGCCGTGCGCGACTGGTCGAGGGCGAGGCCCTTGCGGTGGGCGGCTATCGCCTGGAGTTCTCGGTCGGGGCCTATTTCGCGGCCAGCGGCGCGGCGGTGAGTGATCCGCCCTTTCTGGACGTGGTGGTGATCGATTTCGCCGTCTCTGACACGGCCCAGCACTGGCACGTGCCGCTGCTGGTGTCGCCGTTCGCCTATTCCACCTATCGGGGCAGTTGATCGATGGGCGAGGTGATCCGCTTTTTGCTCGATGGCGAGGCTCATGCGGTGTCGGGCGTCGATCCGACGCGCACCCTGCTGGAGCATCTGCGTGGCGACCTGCGTCGCACCGGGACCAAGGAGGGCTGCGCCGAGGGCGATTGCGGGTCGTGTACCGTGCTGGTCGGCGAGCCCGAGGGAGAGAGCGTCTCCTGGCGCGCCGTCAATAGCTGCATCCAGTTGCTGCCCATGCTGCACGGCAAGGCCCTGGTCACGGTCGAGAGCCTGGCCCGGGATGGCACCCTGCATCCCGTGCAGCAGGCCATGGTCGACAGGCATGGCTCGCAATGCGGCTTCTGCACACCGGGCATTGTCATGTCTCTGTATGGCAAGGCGGTCGGGGCGCAGGGAGCCGACGTCTCGC
Organism: Caulobacter sp. AVps18; assembly: GCF_058681425.1. Taxonomy (NCBI): domain Bacteria; kingdom Pseudomonadati; phylum Pseudomonadota; class Alphaproteobacteria; order Caulobacterales; family Caulobacteraceae; genus Caulobacter; species Caulobacter sp. AVps18. The sequence continues at coordinate 137,581 of NZ_CM178737.1, read as the reverse complement.
CGGCTGAGGTGCTGGCCGGCAATCTGTGTCGCTGCACCGGCTATGGCCCGATCATCGAGGTAGCGAGGGATGTCGAGCCCGAGGCTGCGCCGGTCGTTGATCTGTCGGTTGTGTCCGACGAGACCCCGCTGGACCTGACCTATGAAGACGAAATCCAGGGCGTCACGCGCCGCTGGCTGGCACCGCGCTCGCTGGAGGATCTGGCGGCGGCGTTCACGGCTCATCCCGACGCGACGATCATTGCCGGTGCTACCGATGTGGGCCTGTGGATAGCCAAGCAGCGACGGCCCCTGAAGACCCTGATCGACATTGGCCAGGTCGCCGAACTGAGGCGCATCGAGACCTTGGAGGCCGGCGTCTGGATCGGCGCGGGTGTCCGCTATGTTGAGGCCATGGAGACCCTCAAGGGGCTCTATCCGGAACTGGGTGCGATGATGCGGCGGCTGGGTTCGACCCAGGTGCGCAACAGCGGCACGATCGGCGGCAATATCGCCAACGGCTCTCCCATTGGCGACATGCCGCCGGCCCTGATCGCAGCGGGGGCGATCCTGGTGCTGAACCAGGGGGGCGTGCAGCGCGAGATGCCGCTGGAAGACTTCTTCCTCGACTACGGCAAGCAAGATCGAAAGCCTGGCGAGTTCGTCGAGGCGGTGATCGTGCCGACGCCGCGGCCCGACCTGATCTTCAAGGTTTTCAAGCTGACCAAGCGGTTCGATCAGGACATTTCGGCCGTCTGCGGGGCCTTCGCCCTGACGCTGGACGGCGGTGTCGTGACCTCGGCGCGGATCGCCTTTGGCGGCATGGCCGGCACGCCCAGGCGGGCCGCAGCCTGCGAGGCCGCGCTGGTCGGTCAGCCGTGGACGCAAGCCAATGTCGAGACGGCGATGGCGGCGCTCGACACGGACTTTACCCCGCTCAGCGACATGCGGGCCTCGGCGGCCTATCGCTCGCTGGCGGCGCGCAACATGCTGCGCAAGGTGTTCCTCGAGGCCGCCACGCCGGGCCTTGCCGTTCGTGTCGAGCCGGAGAGCGCGCATGGCTGACTCCGCCGCTGTCGCTCCGATCACCAGCGCTTTCCAGGGCGTCCACGCCAGCCTGCCGCACGACAGCGCCGCGCGCCATGTGTCCGGCTCTGCTGTCTATATCGACGACAAGCCTGAACCCGCCGGCATGCTGCACGTCCATTTCGGCGTCAGCGCCAGGGCCCATGCCCGGATCGCGGCAATGGATCTGTCGGCCGTGCGCGCCGCGCCGGGCGTGGTGCTGGTGCTGACGGCCGCCGACATCCCCGGCGAGAATGATGTCAGCCCGGTGATCCACGACGACAAGCTGTTCGCCACCGATACCGTGACCTATGTCGGCCAGAGCCTGTTCGCCGTTGCCGCTACCTCGATCGCCGCAGCCCGCGCGGCCGCCGCCAAGGCCGTGGTTGATTACGAGGACCTGCCGGCCGCCATCGACATCGCTGCGGCCCGCGCTCTGGACCTGAAGATCGAGGCCAGTCAGCGGATGGCGCGGGGCGACGCGGCCGCCGCCCTGGCGGCGTCGCCCCGGCGCCTGCAAGGCCGGTTTGCCATCGGCGGTCAGGATCACTTCTATCTCGAAGGGCAGGTCGCCCTGGCCTCGCCGCGCGAGGAGGGGGACGTCCACGTCTGGTCGTCCACCCAGCATCCCAGCGAGGTGCAGCACCTGATCGCCCGGGTCCTGGGCCGGCCTGACCACGCTGTCACGGTTGAGGTGCGCCGGATGGGCGGCGCGTTCGGCGGCAAGGAGACGCAAGCCTCGCTGTTCGCCGCCGCCGCTGCCCTGGTGGCGGTCAAGACCGGGCGTGCCGCCAAGTGCCGCCCTGATCGCGACGAAGACATGGTCATGACCGGCAAGCGGCATGACTTCGAGGTCGTCTATGACGTCGGCTTTGATGACCAGGGCATGCTGACCGGCATCGCGCTGGAGCTGGCCTCGCGTTGCGGGGCCACGACCGACCTGTCGCCGGCCATCAACGACCGGGCGATGTTCCATGTCGACAACACCTATTTCCTGCCGGCGGTCGAAATCGTCTCGCACCGCTATCGCACCCACACCGTGTCGAACACGGCGTTCCGGGGCTTTGGCGGACCACAGGGCATGATCGCCATTGAGCGGGTCATGGACGCCGTGGCCCAGGCCACCGGCCTCGACCCGCTGGAGGTGCGTCGCCGCAATCTCTATGGCGAAGCCGGCCGCGACCTGACGCCCTATGGCCAGACGGTGGAAGACAATGTCGCGCCGCAGTTGCTGGCCGAGCTGGCCGCCTCCTGCGACTACGCGGCGCGCCGGGCGCAGATCGACGCCTTCAATGCCCAGAGCCCGGTGCTGAAGAAGGGCATAGCCCTGACGCCGGTGAAGTTCGGGATCTCGTTCACGACCAAGCACCTGAACCAAGCCGGGGCCCTGATCCACCTCTATGCCGACGGCTCGATCCTGCTGAACCACGGCGGCACCGAGATGGGGCAGGGGCTGTATCTGAAAGTTGCCCAGGTGGTGGCCGAGGCCTTTCAGGTGGACCTGTCGCGGATCAGGATCACCTCGACCGTCACCGATAAGGTGCCCAACACCTCGGCGACGGCGGCCTCGTCGGGCGCGGACCTGAACGGCATGGCGGCGCTGGACGCCGCCGACCGGATCAAGGCCCGGCTGGTGGCCTTCGCGGCTGAGAAGTGGAACTGTGGGCCCGAGGAGGTCGTCTTCACGTCGCAGGGCGTCCTTGCCGGCCCGAACCTGATCCCATTCAACGACCTGTGCCGCCAGGCCTATCTGGCGCGGATTTCGCTGTCCTCGACCGGCTTCTACGCCACGCCCAAGATCCACTATGACCGCGCCAGCCATACCGGCCGGCCGTTCTACTATTTCGCCTATGGCGCGGCCTGCAGCGAGGTGCTGATCGACACCCTGACCGGCGAGATGAAGGTCACCCGCGCCGACATCCTGCATGATGTGGGCAAGTCGCTGAACCCGGCCATCGACCTGGGCCAGATCGAGGGTGGCTTCATTCAGGGCATGGGCTGGCTGACCACTGAGGAGCTGGTGTTCGACAGGGAAGGCCGTCTGCGCACCCACGCCCCCTCGACCTACAAGATCCCCACCATCGGCGACCGTCCGGCTCAACTGGACGTGCGGCTGTGGGAAGCCGGCCGCAATGTCGAGGCTACGGTGCATCGCTCCAAGGCCGTGGGCGAGCCGCCGTTGATGCTGGCCATCTCGGTGTTTTCCGCCATCACCCAGGCTGTGGCCAGCGTGGCCGATCACCGGGTGATGCCGCACCTGGACGCCCCGGCCACGCCCGAGGCGATCCTGATGGCGTGCGAGGATGTGAAGTTTAGGTCCCTCTCCCAGAGGGAGAGGGAGGGGCCCGCGCCGCAGGCGTGGGAGGGTGAGGGGTTATACCCTCACCGTTTAAACCCCTCACCCTCCCATGCTGCGCATGGGCCCCTCCCTCTCCCTCTGGGAGAGGGACTGTGAATTGGGCCCGCGCTGCTCTCGCGCGCATCGCCGCCAACGACACAGCCGCCCTCGTCACCGTGCTGGCCACCGAAGGCTCGGCCCCGCGTGAGGCGGGGACCAAGATGGTGGTCTGGGACGGCGGGCAGTCGGGCACCATCGGCGGCGGCAATCTGGAGCATCAGGCGGCCAGTCAGGCGCGCAAGATGCTGAGCGGCTCGCAGGCCAGTTTCGCCATCCAGGACTATCCGCTGGGACCGCTGCTGGCCCAGTGCTGCGGCGGCCGAGTGCGGCTGCTGATCGAGCGGGTCGAGGCCACCAGTCGCGACTGGCTGACAGACGCCGCCCGCCGGATGGATGCCGCCCAGCCGTTCGAGGTGCGCACGCGCTTTGATCCGGGCCTGCTGAGCAAGTCGATCACGTCCATCGCTGCGTTGTCGGATGCGACGCCCGTCAGCCTGTCGGGCGTCCCGGCCGCTGCACGCGGCGCGCGGCCCGAGCTGGGCGACGAGTTGGTCGAGCGCAATGACGCCCCGCGTCCGCCGCTGCTGCTGTTCGGCGCCGGCCATGTGGGCCAGGCCATTGCGCGGGCCTTCGCGCCCCTGCCGTTCCGCCTGCACTGGTACGACAGTCGCCCCGAAACCGCCGATCTGCCCGGCGTCACGGTGCTGGAGCCGGCCGAGATGGCCGCCGCCGCCATGGGCGCGGGGTCTGAGGCCTTTGGCCTGATCCTGACCCATGACCACGCCCTGGACTACGCCCTGGCCTCGGCCGGGCTGGCGGGGGGCGGCTTTGGCTATCTGGGCCTGATCGGCTCGAAGACCAAGCGCGCCCGGTTCATGAGCCGGCTGCGCGACGACGGGTTTTCGCAAGCCGCCCTGACGCGCCTGGCCTGCCCCATCGGCCTGCCGCACCTGAAGAGCAAGGCCCCCGAGGTGATCGCCGTCTCGGTGGCCGCCGACCTGCTGATGCGCCTGGAAGCGGCGCGCGCGACCAACGACGAAGGTATCCCCCGTGCAAGCCTATAGGGCGTCGATCCTCCATCTGCTGGACGATCCGACCAAGACTGAAGACGCCGTCGCCTTCCACGATGACGGCCTGCTGCTGGTCGAGGACGGGCATGTCTTGGCCTGCGGCGACTACGGCGCCTTGCGCGACCTGCTGGGCGATGCCTCGGTTGAAGACCTCAGCGGCAAGCTGATCACGCCAGGCTTCATCGACACCCACATCCACTTCCCGCAGGTCGACATCATCGCCGCCCATGGCGCGCAACTGCTGGACTGGCTGGAGCAGCACACCTTTCCCGCCGAGAAGGCCTTTGCCGATCCGGCCCATGCCAAAGAGGCGGCGGCCTTCTTCGTGCAGGAGCTGCTGCGCAACGGCACCACCACGGCCCTGGTGTTCGGCTCGGTCCATAAGGGCTCGGTCGAGGCCCTGTTTGCCGAGGCGCTAAGGCGGGACATGCGCCTGATCGCCGGCAAGGCGCTGATGGACCGCAATGCCCCAAAGGGCCTGACCGACACCGTCGAGACCAGCCGCGCCGACATGGAAAGCCTGATCGCCGACTGGCACGGCAAGGGCCGGCTGGGCTATGCGGTCACCCCGCGCTTTGCGATCAGCTGCAGCGATGCCCAGCTGGCCATGGCGGGTGAGGTCCTGGCCGCCCACCCCGGCGTCTGGATGCAGACCCACCTGTCGGAGAACGCGCGCGAGATCGAGGAGACGGCGGCGCTGTTCCCACAGGCCCGCGACTATCTGGACGTCTATGACAGCTTTGGCCTGCTGGGCCCGCGCTCGGTTTTTGCCCACTGCGTTCATTTGCAGGGCGACGCTTTTCAGCGTCTGGCCGACAAGGGCGGGGCGGTGGCCTTCTGCCCGACCTCGAACCTCTTTCTGGGTTCGGGCCTGTTTCCGCTGGAGACGGCCTGCGCCCATGGCGTCAAGGTCGGGATCGGCACCGATGTGGGGGCGGGAACCAGCTTCTCGATCCTTCACACCCTGGGCGAGGCCTACAAGGCGGGCCAACTGCGCGGCCAGGCGCTGGACCCGTTCCACGCCCTATATCTTGCCACCCTGGGCGGGGCGCGGGCGCTGGATCTGGGTGACCGGATCGGCAATCTGGAGCCCGGCAAGGAGGCCGACTTCCTGGTGCTGGATCTCGCCGCCACGCCGTTGCTCAAGCGTCGTCTCTCGGGCGACCGCAGTCTGGAGAACCGCCTGTTCGCCCTGACCGTGCTGGCCGACGACCGCGTGGTCGAGCGGGTGATGCTGGCGGGGGTGGAGCAGTATCGGCGCAACTAACCGTCACCCCGGGACTTGTTCCCGGGGCCCATGGTTCAGCTCTACTGATCGATGTCGTTCTGCTCCGCGCCTGCGGCGGATAGATGGGTCCCGGGAACAAGTCCCGGGATGACGCCGCTGGGTCAGCCCCCGAGGATCGCCGGCTGGAACAGCCCGGCCGGCGAGGCGGTGAAGATCTCAAAGCCGTCTTCGGTGACGCCGATGGAGTGTTCGCACTGGGCCGACAGCGACTTGTCGCGGGTCACGGCGGTCCAGCCGTCGCCCAGCACCTTCACGGCCGGCTTGCCCAGATTGACCATCGGCTCGACGGTGAAGAACATGCCCGGCTTCAGCACCGCGCCCTGACCGGGGCGGCCAAAGTGCAGGATGTTGGGCGCGTCGTGGAATACCTTGCCCAGGCCGTGGCCGCAGAAGTCGCGCACCACCGAACAGCGCTGGGCCTCAACGTAAGACTGGATGGCGTGGCCGATGTCGCCCAGGGTCGCGCCGGGCTTCACGGCGGCCAGACCGCGCGCCATGCCTTCATAGGTGATCTCGATCAGGCGGCGAGCGCGGGGGCCCACCTCGCCGACGCCGTACATGCGCGAGGTGTCGCCATGCCAGCCGTCGACGATCACCGTCACGTCGATATTGACGATGTCGCCCTCGCGCAGGGCCCAGTCGCCGGGAATGCCGTGGCAGACCACGTGATTGCGCGAGATGCAGACCGTCTTGGGATAGCCGCGATAGAACAGGCAGGCGGGCAGGGCCTTGTGGTCGAGGATGAACTCGCGGGCCAGGGTGTCGAGATAGTCGGACGAGACGCCCGGCACCACGTGCGGGATCAGCATGTCCAGGCACTCGGCGGCCAGCTTGCCGGCCCGGCGCATGCCTTCGAAATCGGCGGCGGTGTGGATCTTGATCGCGCCCGTGCGGGTCTCGGCTTCGATCTCTAGGGCGTCGTCAAGGGTCATGGCGTACTCGAAAGGCGGGCCGGCCACCGGCCGCAAGGGTCGGCGACGCAGGCAATGTCGTCTGAACTTATGTCGCCACTCTAGCACGAAACTTCAATGGCCGTCCCGCCCTACGGCTCGGTACGCCGCACCACGCCCGAGGTCCGGGCGGCGGCCTTGATCTCCTGCACGAAGACGGCGTCCAGGGTGGTGGGCCGGTCGCGCCGCACATGGCACACGCCCTTGTAGCGCGAGACCCGGCCGCTGCCCTTTTCGGTGACGTCGGCGGTGAACGTCACGTCCCACTCGCCCGGTTTACCGGTGGGGGTTGGGTCCATGTCGGACGAGCTGACGCCGGTTATGTCCTTCAGCCCGAACTTGTCTTCCAGCTTGTCGGTGCAGGCCTTGAACGCCAGCACGGCGCGCAGGGCCACGATCCCGCCGCTCTCCTTGCCTTCGCTCGACGCCCCGCAGGCCGACAAGGCCAGGGCGACGCTCAGGGCGGTCAAGGTCATGACGTTCATGCGGATCGGTCCCCCCAAGGCGCAGCGCAGGGGTAGCGTGTTGCGAGCCGATTGCAGCTTAATTCGGTGTCATGTGGGGTATAATGTGACGCTTGGAGCGTCGCTTAGCTTGGGGTTGACCATGCAGGTTCCTGTGATCCGAAACGACGACGACCTCACCGGCGCGCTCAAGGCCATCGACGCCCTATGGAATGCGGAGCCGGGCACTGAGGTGGGGGAGCGCCTGGACGCCTTGGTCACCCTGGTCGCCGCCTATGAAGACCGCCATTTCCGATTTTGATGTCTCTGAGGCTTTGATCACGAAAGCCTATTTTGCGGCGGGATCTCGCCTAGCCAGTGGGCGCGCGATCCGAAACGCGCACGTTCCTAGTTTGGAACTGGATTCGCATAGGCGCTGGCTCACAATAAGGTCTATCGGCGAAGGCTGTTGCCGAAGTCCGTCATGAACTTCGCGGCCTTCTCGGGGACCATGGACGGGACGACGTAGGTTGGGTCGCCACTGCCGCCTGCGAGGACATGCTTTATCAGCATTTGGGCGATATCGCCGTCCGCTTCGGAAAGGCCGAAAGTAGTTCCATAGGCCGTATGTGCCTGTGATTTTAGATTGGGAGTGACATAATTCATGTTTTGGTCAAGGTAGCTAAAGCCAAGGAAGACGAGTTTCTGTGCTTGCTGAACCGCTGCCTTCGCCTGCGCCATCGTTGGGTCGTGATCTTCGATTTGCTCTGTGAATGTTTTGATTTGCTTGGCTGCCAGGAGGATCAAATCCTGGGGCAATTCAGCCGATGAATACCCGTAAGGGATGATTGGTTCGTCACTTTCACTCCGCTCCCATGGAAGTCTGCCGATCCGTCCGTAAGGGTGGATGATGGTCAGGCTTTCCATGGCTTCGGCCGCCTGCTTTGCGGAGCAGAAGTTGGCGGTCTGGAGCGCGTGAAAAATGAAGTGTTCGATACAGCGGTCGTAGTTAAACACCACAAAGCGGATATTCTTCAGTGCATCGACGATGTTGGTACGCTTCGCGCCGTCTTGCATGAAACGGAAAAGGGTATGAAGCCATGACTTCTCGGCTACGGACACGTCCAAAGCTTCACCCCGATCGGTCGCGAGGATAGAGTTCTCTTCGGCATGTAAGATGGAGGATGTAATCGCGATCTTCGATATTTCTAGGATAAATTGATCGTCTTGGAAGGCGTCCATGAAGCGGTCGATGGACGTGTAGAGCGGGAGGGCGGTGACAATCTGATCCATAGCCCTCATCAGCGTTTCCACTTCGGTCGCGATAAAGTGGTTGCGGATGATCCGACGGACTGGTGAGCCACTGAAACCCGAGCGGCGCGTCGGCAGAGACGCAATGATCTCTGTTTTCAACCTATCGCCGACTGGCAGGCCGAACTCGTAGGACGCACCTGCACCAATGATGAATGTAGTGGGTTGATTGAACATTGCGCTGCCCTGGGAGAACGTCATCGGCGGTGAAAGGTACTGATACGATGCATCTCGCGATTAAGCTGAGCCACCCGTATTCGCTCATCGTGGCTTTGACTTGGATTGGTCAGTTTTGATGGGCGGCTTTTTGTAGGAGTTCTCTCCTTAGCGTCGCCAAGGCATTTTCTGGCGGAGCGTTATCGAGCCAGTCCCAACCTCACACCCATAGGCTAGCACCTCGACCCCCGCTTGCGCCGCCGCCTCCAGCCCGCGTGCGAACTTGGGGTCCAGATCGGCGCAGGCGCTGAAGGCCTTGCAGTCCATCCTCTGCACCACGAACAGCGCCACAGCGCGGTGGCCCATGGCGACCTGGGCCGCCAGGTCTTCCAGATGTCGCGTCGAGCGCGCCGCCACGCAGTCGGGGAACTCGGCCAGGCCCGGGGTGCGGGAGAGGTGGACGTTCTTGACCTCCAGCCAGCAGGGCTGGCGGTCCGGGTGTTCCAGCAGGAAGTCCACCCGGCTGGCGGCGGCGTATTTCACCTCGGGCCGCACGGTGGCGTAGCCGGTCAGTTCGGGGATGGCGCCGGCCGCCAGGGCTTCGGCGACCAGCCGGTTGGGCAGCATGGTGTTGACGCCGACCAGGCTGGTTTGCGTCTCCACCAGTTGCAGGGTCCAGGGCAGCTTGCGCTTGGGATCGTCCGACCACGACACCCAGGCACCCTGTCCCGGCAGGTTGACGCCCAGCATGGCACCGGGATTGGGGCAGTGGGCGGTAATGGCCCGGCCGTCGTCCAGCACGATGTCGGCGAAGAAGCGCTTGTAGCGTTGCACGAGACGGCCACGAACGAGCGGTTGCGGGAGCAGCATGGCGGCCCTAAGTCGGATCGGAGAACGATGATGCGATGTAGGGGAACGCGGCGATGACGACCAGCAGTGACAAGGTGACGGCGGCGGTTCTGATCATCGGTGACGAGATCCTGTCGGGCCGCACCCAGGACGTGAACCTCAACGCCATCGCCAAATATCTGGCCACCTATGGTGTCGACCTGTCCGAGGCGCGCGTGGTGCCTGATGTCGAGGACGAGATCGTCGATGCGGTCAACGCCCTGCGCACCAAGTACGACTATGTCATCACCACCGGCGGCATCGGCCCCACCCACGACGACATCACCGCCGACTCTGTGGCCAAGGCCTTCGGCGTCACCGCGCCTGAGCATCCCGAGATCATGGCCATGCTGCGCGAGCGCTGGGGCGAGCCCAATGCCGCCCGCCGTCGCATGGCCCATGTGCCCGAGGGCGGGGTGCTGGTGAACAATCCGGTCCAGGGACCGCCGGGCTTCCAGAAGGAAAACGTCTTCGTGCTGGCCGGGGTGCCGGCGATCATGCGCGGCATGCTGGGCGATGTGGGCCCGCGCCTGCGCACCGGGGCGGTGGTGATCAGCAAGACCGTCCGCGTCACCGGCAGCGGCGAGGGATTGATCGCCGCGCCGCTGGAAGCGGTGGCCAAGGCCCATCCCGACATGTCGCTGGGCAGCTATCCCTTCTTCAGCCCGCCCGACGTTTACGGTGCCAACCTGGTGGTGCGCGGCCGCGATCCGGTCGAGGTCGACGCTGCTGTCGAGGAACTGGTCGCGGCGCTGACGCAGGCCGGTGCCGCCAATATCGAGCGGATCGACGCGGCCGCCTGACGGCGCTTCGATCCCGCAACGGACGCCGGCCAGTTCACGAGCCGGGCGCCGAACCATAATCAGACAGAGGAAACGTCATGAAGGTCGCAGCGATCAAGGCCCCCGGCGGGCTGGACAATATCGTCATCGAGGAGCGCCCCGATCCGGTTGCGGGGCCGGGCCAGCTGTTGGTGCGGGTGCGGGCCTCGTCGCTGAACTTCCATGATTTTGCGGTGGTGGCGGGCATGATCCGCACCGCTGACGGCCGTATCCCGATGTCGGACGGGGCCGGCGAGGTGGTGGCGGTCGGCGAGGGCGTCAGCCGGTTCGCGGTCGGCGATCAGGTGCTGTCGACCTTCTTCCCCAACTGGCCGGCCGGCGGGCCGGCGCTGGAGCGCCTGCTGGGCGTGCCGGGCGACCATGCCGACGGCTTTGCGGCTGAATATGTCGCCATGCCCGAGACGGCCTTCACCCGCCTGCCCAAGGGCTGGTCGATGACCCAGGCGGCGACCTTGCCCTGCGCGGCCCTGACCGCCTGGCGGGCCCTGATGGTCGAGGCCCGCATCCGGCCCGGCGACGTGGTGCTGGTCCAGGGCACCGGCGGGGTCTCGATCTTTGCCCTGCAACTGGCCAAGGCCGCCGGCGCCACGGTAGTGGCCACCTCATCCTCACCCGAAAAGCTTGAGCGGCTGAAGGCGCTGGGGGCTGACCACCTGATCAACTATCGCGAGGACCCCAAATGGGGCCAGACCGCTGCAAAGCTGGTCGGCGGCGTGCATGCGGTGGTCGAGATCGGCGGCCCGGGCACCCTGGCCCAGTCGATCCAGGCCTGCCGGATCGGCGGCCACATCTCGCTGATCGGCGTCCTGACCGGCGTGTCGGGCGAGGTGCCCACTGCCCTGGCCATGTCCAAGAACATCACGATCAAGGGTGTGACGGTCGGCTCGCGCCAGGACCAGGAAGACATGATCTCGGCGCTGGAGGCTTCGGGCATCCAGCCGGTGATCGACTCGACCCACGCGCTGGACGACCTGGCCTCGGCCTTCGCCCTGCAAATCTCGCAAAAGCACTTCGGGAAGATCTGCCTGGCGCTATAAGGCCGATGGTAGGGACAGTGGGACTCGAACCCACACGGATTGCTCCAACGGATTTTAAGTCCGGCGCGTCTACCGATTCCGCCATGTCCCCAAGGTAGGGGCAGGGCTTACGACAACCGGCCTGTGGCGTCGAGGGCGCGGGCCGGTCTATCGTCGGACTTGCCCGGCGCAGACCTGCGTTTCGGGTCCTGGAGAACGCTCATGCGCCGGTTTGTTGTTCTGGGCGTCCTGCTGGTCGCCGGCTGCGCGAGCCCTCCGCCGCCGGCGGCCGCGACCCCGGTTGAGACCGGGACGCCGCTGACGCGCGGCAAAGCGCTGGTCGAGGCGCGGTGTTCAAGCTGCCATGCGGTGGGGCCTGCCGGCGAGAGCCCGGTCTCGCCCGCGCCGCCGTTCCGGACGCTGGGCCAGCGCTATCCGGTGGCCAATCTGCAGGAGGCCTTCGCAGAGGGCATCTTCACGGGCCATCCGCAGATGCCGCAGATCCAGCTGGAGGCAGGTCAGGTGCGCGACCTGATCGCCTATCTGGAAAGCCTGCAGTCGCCGGCCCGCAAACCCTGATCCGACATCGACGCCAGCGCTTGTCATGCTAGCGTCAACGCTCGGAATCAGACGGGGATGACCATGCGAGTTGGGATCAAGGCGCTGCTGGCGGCGGGTGTTGTGTGCGCGGCGGGCTCGGCCCAGGCGGCGACCGTCGAGGCGATCAGCGCCGCCCGCCTGCTGGACGTGACGACCGGCAAATATCTCGAGAGCCCGATGGTCATCGTCACCGACGGCCGTATCACGGCCGTGGGCAAGAAGGGCGAGGTGGCGGTGCCGGCCGGCGCCAAGCTGGTCGACCTGCCGGGCGCGACCCTGCTGCCGGGCCTGATCGACATGCACGTCCATATCGACAGCCTGGCCGAGGTGGGCGGCTATAATGGCCTGCAATACAGCGACGCCTTCTGGAGCGTGATCCAGACCGCCAACGCCAAGGCCACTCTGGACGCCGGCTTCACCACCATCCGCAACCTCGGTTCGGACCGTTTCAATGATGTGGGCCTGCGCGAGGCGATCGAGGGCGGCTATGTGCCCGGTCCGCGCATCGTGCCGGCGGCCTATGCCATCGGCGCCACCGGCGGTCACTGTGACTCCACCTATTTCCCGCCGTCGATGGCCCAGAAGGGCCCCTATGTGGCCGATGGCCCCGAGCAGGGCCGCCAGAAGGTGCGCGAGGTGCGCAAGTACGGCGCGCGGGTCATCAAGATCTGCGCCACCGGCGGGGTGTTCTCGCGCAATACCGAGCCGGGCCAGCAGCAGCTGTCGCTGGCCGAGATGACCGCCATCGTCGAGGAAGCCCACATGTGGGGCCTGAAGGTGGCCGCACACGCCCATGGCGCGGCAGGGATCAAGGACGCGATCCGGGCCGGTGTCGACACCATCGAGCATGTCAGCCTGGTCGATGACGAGGGCATCAAGCTGGCCGTCCAGAAGGGCGCCTGGTTCTCGATGGATATCTACAACACCGACTACACCCAGTCCGAAGGCAAGAAGAACGGCGTGCTGGAGGACAACCTGCGCAAGGACCGCGAGATCGGCGACGTGCAGCGCGAGAACTTCCGCAAGGCCATCAAGGCCGGCGTCAAGATGGTGCTGGGCACTGACGCGGGCATCTATCCGCACGGCCAGAACGCCAAGCAGTTTGCGGTGATGGTGCGCTATGGTGCCACCCCGCTGCAGGCGATCCAGTCGGCCACGGTCAACGCCGCCCAGGCCCTGGGCCAGGAAAAGGATGTCGGCCAGATCGCCGTCGGTCGCTATGGCGACATGATCGCGGTGAGCGGTGATCCGCTGAGCGATGTGACGGTGCTGGAAAGGCCTGTTTTCGTGATGAAGGGCGGCGAGGTGGTCCGGCAGCCCTAAGGCTTGAACTTTGCTCATTTTGAGGAGAGTGTGCAGGGACTGTAAAGGCGTTCCGCTCGTCGCATGAGGCGGACCCGGCAGGGGAGGCAGGGAAGCCATATGCCCGGACCTTATGGGGTCAGGCCGAAGGGATGAGCCAGTCAGCCACCTTCGAGGCCTTTCGGCGGATCGTCACTGTCGTGGCGGGCGGCGGTGATCTTGCGGGCGTGCTTGACGCTATCGTCCAGGCTGTCGAGGCTGAACTTCCCCAGGGGCTTTGCAGTATCCTGCTGCTCGACGAAACGGGACAGCACCTGGTGCACGGGTCGGCACCGGGCCTTCCCGCAGCCTATTGCGAGGCCGTTAACGGTCTGCCGATCGGTCCGCAGGTCGGCAGCTGTGGTACGGCCATTTTCGACAATCGCCGGGTGCTTGTCTCAGATATCCAGACCGATCCGCTCTGGGCCGACTACAGGGATCTCGCGGCGCAGTACGGTCTGGCGGCCTGCTGGTCGGAGCCGATCCGGGATTTAGAGCACCGCGCGATCGGCAGTTTCGCTATCTACAGCCGTGAAATCCGCGAGCCTTCGGCGGACGACCTGGCCTTCATTGAGGCCGCAGCCGAGCTTGCAGGTTTCGCCATCGAGCGACGTCGCGCCCAGGAGGCGCTGGCCCGCAGCCAGGCCCTGGCGCTTGAGCTGGCTGAACGGGAGCGCGCCGCCGCCGCCAACCTGACGACCTTCTTCGACGTTGCCGCCGAACTGATGAGCATCGTCGATCTGAAGGGCCGTTTCGTTCGGGTCAACAGGGCCTGGGAAGACCAGCTGGGCTATCCGGCGCAAGACCTTGAGGGGCAGCCGTACCGGAATTTCATTCATCCTGATGACCTGGCACCGACCCAGGCCCAAACCGAAGTGCTGCTCCGGGAGGGCAAGGGGCGTTACGTCATCAACCGTTACCGCCGTCGCGATGGTGTCTATCGCCTGTTGGAATGGCGCTCGGTGATCGTCGACGGCCTGGCCTTCTGTGTCGCGCGGGACATCACCGAAGCGACCCAGATGACCGCAGATCTGGAAAGCGCCCGCCAGGCGGCCGAGACGGCAAACCTGGCCAAGGGCAACTTCCTGGCAAACATGAGTCACGAGCTGCGCACGCCGCTCAACGGCGTGATCGGCATCCTCAGCGCCCTGGACCTGACGGATCTGGCCCCGGCCCAGCGCGAGATGACCGGGCTGATGCGGGCTTCGGGTGTGGTGCTCGAGCGGCTGGTGTCTGACATCATCGATGTGTCGAAGGTTGAGGCAGGGCAGCTTGACCTCGTAGTCTCGCCCTTTGTGCCAAAGACCCTGTTCGATGACGCGCTGACGCCCTGGGGCGCGCTGGCCCTGAGCAAGGGTCTGGCCTTTGCGGTCGAGCTGGGGGCGGGCACAGAAACGGCCTTTGAGGGCGACAGCCTGCGGCTGCGACAGGTGATCGACAGCCTTCTCTCAAACGCGATCAAGTTCACAACCACTGGCGGGATTGAGGTCCGCGCCGAGATTGCACCGGCCTCTGCTCCCTCTGAACCGGCGATCCTTGCGCTGAGTGTTCGGGATTCCGGTCTAGGTTTCGATGCCGCCACGGCCAAGCGGCTGTTCCAGCGCTTTGACCAGGCCGATGTGAGTTCCACCCGGGCCTTCGGCGGGGCCGGGATCGGTCTGGCGTTGAGCAAGAGTTTGATCGAACTGATGGGCGGGACGATCTCTGCGCAGTCCCAGCCCGGCCAGGGCAGTCTCTTCCGGATTACGGCCCCTCTTTATCCGGCGTCCGACGTGGTCGCTCCGGTTCGGGATGAGGTCGCGGAGCCGGAGCCTGAGCCGGCGCTGAAGGTCCTGCTGGCCGAGGACAATCCGACCAATCAGAAGGTCGTCCAGTTGATCCTGGCCGGCGTCGATGCCGATCTGACCATTGTGGAAAACGGGGCTGAGGCCGTTCAGGCCTGTGAGGCCTCAAGGTTCGACGTCGTCCTGATGGACCTGCAGATGCCGGTCATGGACGGCCTGGCGGCGATCCGGGCCATCCGGTCGCGTGAGGCCCAGAGCGACGCGCCGCACAAGATGCCGATCGTGGTGCTCAGCGCCAGCGCCATGCTTCATCACCGGCAGGAGGCCTTGGCGGCCGGCGCAGACCTCCATATCGCCAAGCCGGTCACGGCTTCGGACCTGTTGGTGGGCATAAGCAGGGCGCTGGAAGGCTGCTGACAGCGTCGCTGCATCGATCCTGCCTATGAAAGGTGGGGGCAGCGCAGAATTTACGTTCCCCTCGACCGCCGTCGCGCATAATCCTTCCGCCCTTCACAATGTCCGTCCGGCCCGACTCTGCCGGACCTGACCACCCCGAGGGTTTCCATGGTCGAGACCACCTTCCGCCGTCGTGTGCTGGCTCTGGCCGCGCTCAAGACCGCGCCGCCGCGCGCCAGCAAGTAGGGACAGCGACGACGTGATCGCCTTTGAGGCTGTTTCCAAGACCTATGCCGCCACCGCTGCGGGCAAGGGCGGCCATGCGGCCCTGAGCGGGGTGTCACTGTCGGTCGGCGCTGGTGAGGTGTTCGGCGTGATCGGGGCTTCGGGTGCCGGCAAGTCGACCTTGATCCGGCTGATCAACGGCCTGGAGAAGCCGACCGGCGGTCGCGTCATCGTGGATGGCGACGATGTCGCCGCCCTGGGCGTCGAGGGCTTGCGCGCCCTGCGTCGCCGGGTGGGCATGATCTTCCAGCACTTCAACCTGCTGTCGGGCAAGACCGTCGCCCAGAACGTCGCCTTCCCGCTGAAGCTGGCCGGTCGTCCGGCGGCCGAGGTCAAGGCGCGCACCGCCGAGCTGCTGGCGCGGGTGGGGCTGGCCGACCAGGCCGGCAAGTATCCGGCCCAGCTTTCGGGCGGCCAGAAGCAACGGGTCGGCATCGCCCGGGCCCTGGCCACGGGCCCCAGGATCCTGCTGTGCGATGAGGCCACCAGCGCGCTGGATCCCGAGACCACCGAGCAGATCCTGGAGCTGGTCAGCTGTCTCAATCGCGAACTGGGCCTGACCATCGTGCTGATCACCCACGAGATGGACGTCGTTCGCCGGGTCTGCGACCGGGTGGCGGTGCTGGAGGCGGGCCGGGTGGTCGAAAGCGGCAGTGTCGAGGATGTCTTCCTGCATCCCGCCAGTGACACCGCCCGCCGCTTCGTGCGTGAAGCCGATGGCGAGCCGGCCGCTGCGGCGATGCTGGAGGGCCGCGTCGTGCGTCTGACCTTCAGGGGCGAGGCCACCTACAGGCCGGTGCTGGGCGAGGTGGCCCGGGCCACGGGAGTCGACTATTCCATCCTGGGCGGCCGCATCCATCGCCTGCGCGAGACGCCCTATGGCCAGTTGACCCTGGCCCTGACCGGCGGCGACGTCGAAGCCGCCATCGCCCAGTTCCAGGCCGGCGGCGTTCGCGTCGATCCGATCAGCGTCGGGGAGCAAGCCTGATGGGCAATATCGACTGGACCGAGATCGCCCAGGCCACGCTGGACACCCTGGCCATGCTGGGCGGCTCAATGCTGTTGACGGTGATCCTGGGTCTGCCGCTGGGCGTGATCCTGTTCCTGACCGGCAGGGGCCAGATGCTGGAAAGTCGCCTGGCCAACGGCGCCCTGTCGCTGCTGGTCAACATTCTGCGCTCGGTGCCGTTCGTCATCCTGCTGATCGTGATGATCCCGCTGACTGTCGCGCTGGTCGGCACCTCGCTGGGCGTGGCCGGAGCCATCCCGCCGCTGGTGGCCGGTGCGGTGCCGTTCTTCGCCCGTCTGGTCGAGACGGCCCTGCGCGAGGTCGACAAGGGTGTGATCGAGGCCAGCTTCGCCATGGGTGCCAAACGGCGGCAGGTGGTCTTGGGTGCGCTGCTGCCCGAAGCGCTGCCGGGCGTGATCGCAGCGGCCACGGTGACGGCCATTGCACTGGTCTCCTACACCGCCATGGCGGGCGTGGTCGGGGCCGGTGGCCTGGGCGACCTGGCGATCCGCTTCGGCTATCAGCGTTTCCAGACCGACGTGATGGTGGTGACTGTGGTGCTGCTGCTGGTCCTGGTTCAGGTGCTGCAGATGGTCGGCGACAAGCTGGTGCGGCGCGTTTCGCACCGGTAGGACGCCGTCAGTTGACCCACGCCACCGTATCCGACTTGCGCGGGCGCAAGTAGAAGGTGCGGTAGAAGGAGATCGCTGTGGGCATCACGAACTTGATCGGCGAGGTGTAGGCGTAGCTGGCCTTGGCCATGATGACGCTCTGGCTGGCGGGCAGCACCCCAACCGGGACCGTCGTCAGCACCGCGCCCTTGGCCGGGCAGTTGGCGTGGCTGTTATAGTTCTTCGTCCAGACGACAGTGTCCTTGCCGGCCGCGTCGGAGGTTACGCTGACCAGGCACATGCGCAGGGCGGTGGTTGGGAAAGGCGCCATGATCGTATTGCCGATCGTGAAGATGTCGTTGATTCGCGCTTCGGTCATTTGGGACGTTTGCGCCGTCAGGTCGCCGATGGACGAGGCGATGTTGCTCAGGCGACGCTGGGCCATCATCGCCTGGGTCAGCTCGGCCAGGCCGCAATAGATGATCACCAGCACCGGGGCGATGAAGGCGAATTCGACCGCCGAGACGCCGCGCCGGTCGCGCCAGAACGCCTTGAGGCCTTTGTGCGCGCGCGGCACCTTGCGCGGGGTCAGCTGGGACATGACACCGCCACCGCCGGAACGTCGGAATAGGGTTCGTTGGAGAACGACGTGGTCGCCGCGATCAGGCGCTTGCCACCACTGCTTTGCAGGCCCGTCTGCATGAGCGGCGTGATCAGCGGCCAGTTGTAATAGGCCCGAACCAGCACGATCGACCCGGGGCCGCCCGGATCCCAGCAGGGCGAGGCCGGCCTGGCGGCGTTGAGCGCCGTGCCGGTGGTCGAAAAGCCGGTGAAGGTGCGCACGTCCACGGTAAGGGCCGAGGAGCAGGATGCTCCAACCCAGCTCATTCGCGTGCACATGGCGGTCTTGAAGGTGGCGGCCGTTCCGCCGGATGTCTGGAGCTCGCCGGTACGGATCGTGCGGCCGGTGTCGATTACCGCGTTCTCCAGTGTCACGGACACCAGGAACACCAGGCCCAGCTCGATGATCGCGAAGATCAGCATGAGGAAGGGAATGGCGACAAAGGCGAATTCGATCGTCGTGGCACCGTCACGGGCGCGGCCAAAGCGCGCCAGCAGGCGGCCCAGTCGTCGATGTCGTCTGGCGAGGCGATCAGGCGCCATGGCGCGGGGGTCCGTTTCCATTTCCGCCGGTGCGAGGGCCGGCGCAGTCTAGCTGCAACGACCCTAATCAGGGGTTTAGAGCTTCGCTCCGGTTCAGTTGGCGGCGGCGGCGGGCGTGGTGCGCGTGCACTGTGCTCCGCATGCATAATTCGTCGTGTTGGCTGCGCCTCTATAGACGGTAACCGAACCACCGCTGACTTCGGAGACGATTACTTGCCGGTCGGCCAGGGGGCGGCCGGCTGCGTCGAAGGCGAGCACGGTCGTGACGCCTGCGCGCTTGCCCATCACCACCAGGGTGCGTTCGTTGATGACGCTGACATCGGCGATCAGCGGATCGCCCACCACCACGTCGCGCACCGCGCCCGAGAGGCTGACATGGGCGGCCTGGCCGCTGGCTACGGCCAGGGTCTGGGCCTGCGCGGCGGAGCCGCAAAGGGTCAGGGCGGCGATGAAGGCGAGCGACAGGCGGCGCATGAGGGTTCCAGTTCGATGTCCGGGCGAGGAGACTCTGCCGTCGAATGGTCAACAAAAGACTAAATCGACTTGCGCCGCGACAACCTGCCTCTGGTCAAAGTTGTTGATTCACAAGGCTTTGATGGTCGATTCTGTGTCCATGGTTAAGGCGCTTTAATAGTAAATGCAAATAAACCAAAAGAAAAATGTCGAAAACTATTTGCTCGTTTACTGACCATTAAGCGGGTTGGGCGAAATTGATCGTGTTTTCGGGGGTGAGCAAGTCGAGACGGCTTGAAGACCTCAAAATCAACCAACGAAGATTTAGGAGATCAAGTCATGTCGAAGTTTGTCACCCGCTTCCTGAACGACGAATCCGGCGCCACGGCCATTGAATACGGCCTGATCGTCGCCCTCATCGCCGTCGTGATCGTGACCGCCGTCACCACGCTGGGCACCAACCTGAAGGCCACCTTCGAGAAGGTCGGCGACACGGTGAGCACCGCCAACTCGGCCAGCTAAGGCCCGGGTCCGTTCCGCCGGGCTGGTCCCGGCGGCATGGACCAGGAACTGGACGATCCGGGACGCGCTGCGACGCCAAACCGCTTACGCCTTGGTGGCGCGCGTTCTGGCCACGCCCGAACGAGAAGGGTCGAAGTCTCAGGACTTCGACCCTTTTTCTTTGCCTGCAAACTCGCCTTAAAGGCGCATTTGTAGATTACGGCCAAAAAGACGAATAATCCGGCGGTTGAAAACACTTACTTCACGTTGAGTTTCTAGGGTTGTGGCCATAGACCCCAACACCGGAGACAGACCGATGAACCGCTTCCTGACCGCCTTCCTGAACGATGAATCCGGGGCGACCGCCATCGAGTATGGCCTTATCGTCGCCCTGATCGCCGTTGTGATCGTCAGCGCCGTGACGGCCCTTGGTGGCAACCTCAAGACCAGCTTCAACAACGCCGGCGACGCGGTGAGCGCCGCCAACGCCGCCAGCTGACGGCGTCGTTCTGCCCGCTCGAAAACGGCAAAGGCCGCGATCCCCGTCGCGGCCTTTGCCGTATCCGCGCGGCCTAAACTGCGGTGGAGAGCGGAGCGGGAAACCATTGCTTCACCCGATCGTCCCACAATGGGGCGTTCAAAGAGGGCTCCCTCCCATGCATGCACTCCAGCTCGCGCTTCTGATGGTCTTTCCGGCCCTGGTCATCGTGGCCGCCCTGAAGGACGCTACCAGCTACACCATCCCCAACTGGATCTCGCTGGGTCTGATCGCGGCCTTTGTTCCAGCGGCGCTGGTCAGTGGGGCACCATGGCCGGTGCTGGGCCTGTGCCTGGCAACGGGCGTTGTAGCATTGCTGGCGGGCATGGGCATGTTCGCGGCCGGCTGGATCGGCGGCGGCGACGCCAAGCTGTTCGCGGCCAGCGCCCTGTGGATCGGCTGGCCCGGCGCGTTTCCGTTCATGCTGGCCACTGGCCTGGCGGGCGGCGCCCTGACGATGGCCATACTGGCTCTGCGCTCGGGCTGGCTGGAGCCGGTGCTGGCCGGCAGCCCGGCCTGGCTGCGCAAGCTGGGTGCCCAGGGCGGCGATATACCCTACGGCGTGGCCATCGCGGTCGGCGCCCTGGCCACCTTCCCGGGCGGCGCGCTGGCTTCAGCGATCCTGGCCTGAAGCGCAAGTGCGGGGCGCGACCCGCGTCAGCCTGTCACGCGGGCATTTCGACTCATTCACGCGAAACTTTAGCCGGTGTTAACCATGCGCCCGCGACCATGGGGGCGGCCAGAATGGCTGACTGACGAATCGTGCGTGCGATCCTGAAGGACGCCCGCCACCGCCCTCGCTTCTCGTCGCGAAAGCCTGTGACTGCGCATGAACCCTGTCCGCCTCCTGATTGTCGTGGTCGCCGCCCTCTCGGCGATTGGCCTCGCCCTGGTCATGCAGCGCATGATGGCCGGCAAGCCGCCCGAGGCACCGGTCGCCGTGACCCAGGTCTCCGCCAAGCCGATGACCCAGGTCCTGGTGGCCAAGCGTGACCTAGCGGTGGGCGTGCGGCTGACCGTTGAGGACGTTACCTGGCAGGCCTGGCCGACCGAGGCCGTCAATGCCGCCTTCATCACCAACGGCGCGGCCCAGCCCACAGCCGAAGGCGTCGACAAGGCCAAGGTCGCCGCCGCCACGGTCGCCAATGAGATGATCGGCGGCGTCGATCCGGCCAAGGCCGTCGAGGGCGCGATCGTGCGCGACCCGATCCTGACCGGCGAGCCCATTACCCCTCGCAAGATCGTCCGCGGCGGCGACGGCGGCTATCTGTCGGTCGTCCTGGCACCGGGCAAGCGCGCCATGGCCGTGCCGATCACCTCCGAGACTGCTGTCGGCGGCTTTATCCTGCCGGGCGACCGGGTGGACGTGCTGCAGACCCGCGAAATGGCCAGGGCCGGCGACGACGGCGGCAGTGGCGGCAAGGTTCTGGTCGCCGAGACCATCCTGGAGAACGTTCGCGTGCTGGCCGTCGACCAAAGCACCACTGCCGAGAAGGACGCCAAGTCCATCGTCGCGGCCACCGCGACCCTCGAGGTCGGCCCCATCGACGCCGAGGCGCTCACCAGGGCCAAGTCCACCGGCCCTGTCACCCTGTCCCTGCGGGCCTATACCGACCTGGGCGGCCCCTCGGGCGTAGCCCAGGGTCGTGGCCAGCCCGACGACGATCCCGTGGTCCGCATCAATCGCGGTGGTCAGACCAGCAACATTCCGGTGCGCCAATGAGCGGCTCTTCCTCCATGACACGTCGCCTTCTCGCCGCGCCCCTGGCAGGCCTGCTGATGCTGGGTTCGGGTTCGCCCGCCCTCTCCGACGGCCCCGCCAGCGGTTCGCATACCTATCGCGCCGCCCCCCGCGTCTCGCGTCCCGCGCCGCCGCCGATGGCCCAGTCCGAGCCCGAGCGTCCGCTGAGCATTGACCTGACCGCCGGCGCCGGCGCCCGCGTGCTGGATCTGCCGCTGGGCAAGTCGGCGATCATCGAGTTGCCGACCGACGCGCGCGACATGCTGGTGACCAATCCGCTGGTGGCCGACGCCGTTCTGCGCAGCCCGCGCCGCATCTATGTGCTGGGCCTGACGGCGGGCGCGACCGACGCGGTGTTCTTCGACGCCGCCGGCCGCCGCATCCTGCAGCTGAACATCCGGGTCGGCCAGGACACCAGCCTGCTGTCCTCGACCCTGAGCAATGTCATTTCCGGTGGAACCATCAAGGTGGTGCCGCTGAAGGACAGCGTGATCCTGAGCGGCCTGGTGATGAACGCCGCCGACTCCGAGAAGGCCTCGCGCATCGCCGCCCAGTTCGTCTCGTCGCCGGACAAGGTGCTGAACATGCTCAGCATCGCCGGCAAGGACCAGGTGATGCTTGAGGTGCGCATCGTCGAGGTGCAGCGCAACATCGTCAAGCAGCTGGGCGTCGACCTGAACGCGGTGCTGGGCCAGCTGGGGAATGATCAGTTCAGTTTCGGCCTTTCGCCGACCTTCGGGGTCAATGGCGGCCTGCTGGGCGGCTTGACCAGCGGCTACAAGCTCGACACGACCCAGAAGCCGACCATGGTCGTGCCGTGTTCCGCCGGTGTGACCGGCACCTGCTATCAGGTCGTTACTGACAAGGTCTTCAATACCTTCGATGCCGCCGGCAACCCGGTCACCGGAGTCAACGGCGATACGGCCTCCATAAAGACCACAGCGGGCAGCAAGGCCATCAACTCGGCTAAGGGGATGGTGCAGGCCTTCGAACGCGTGGGTCTGATCCGCACCCTGGCTGAACCCAACCTCACCGTGCTGTCGGGTGAAGCCGGCACCTTCCTGGTGGGCGGTGAGTTCCCGGTGCCGACAGGCCAGGACACGACCGGAAAGGTCACCATCGAGTTCAAGCCCTATGGCGTGGGCCTGGGCTATACGCCCCTCGTCCTCTCGGGTGGCCGCATCTCGTTGAAGCTGTCGACCGAGGTGTCGGAGCTGTCCAGCCTGGGTGCCTATACGGTTTCAAACGGCTCTGGCTCCAGCACCCTGACGGTGCCCGGCCTGACGGTGCGGCGGGCCGAGACCACGGTGGAGCTGCCCTCGGGCGGTTCGCTGATGATCGCGGGCCTGCTGCAACAGACCTCCAAACAGACCATCGATGCGATCCCGGGCATGACCAGCATGCCAGTGCTGGGCTCGCTGTTCCGGTCGCGCGACTTCCTGAACGGCGAGACCGAACTGGTGATCATCATCACCCCCTACATCGTCGACCCGACCAATCCGCGGCATCTGCAGACGCCGGCCGACGGCCTGCAGATCGCCGACGACATGAGCACGGTCCTGCTGGGGCGGCTGAACAAGGTGGTAAAGGCGCCGGCCGGCGCGAACCTCGGGCGCACCTATCAGGGCCCCGTCGGCTATGTGATCGAGTGAGGACGCGGACATGACCCACAACTCCATGCCCCTTACCGTCTCCAGGTCGCTGGCCTTCAGGGCCGGTCTGATCAGCGCCGTTCTCGTGGGTCTGTCGGCCTGCGCCACAACCTCGCCGCCCACCGTGGCCCCGCCCCTGGCCGGGCTGGAGGTGGATCAGTGGCGCGACAGGATCAAGGTTACCAGCGAGCCCGACGAAATCCTGCTGGTGGCGCATGCCGCCGGCGTCTCGGATAATCAGGACGACGCCTTGCGCGCCCTGGTCAGCCGCTGGCTGTCGGCCGAGGCGCGCGCGATCGTGGTCAGCGCCCCGATCGGCGGGACCGATCCGGCTGCGGCGGGCCGCATGGCCGCCCAGGTGCGCGACCGTCTCATCATGTATGGCGCGCCCGATCCCCGCGTGCGGATCGTCGGCTATGACGCTGCGGGCCGCAGCGATGCGCCCTTGCGCGTCGGGTTCGAGTACTTCGTCGCCGAAGGTCCCCGCTGCGGCGACGCCTGGGAGAACCTGGCTGCCTCCCGCAAAAACCAGGCCTATGGCAACTTCGGTTGCGCCATGACCACCAATCTGGCCGCCCAGGTGGCCAACCCCGAGGATCTGCTACGGCCGCGTGACAGCACCCCGGCCGACGCCGGTCGCCGCGACACCGTCATGGGCAAGTACCGCAAGGGCGAGGTCACGTCGTCGGCCAAGGACGAGCAGGCCAAGGGCACCATCTCCAAGGCGATCAACTGATGGCGCGCAATCCCAACGACCAGGACTCGTTCGATCTGGGTTTCGAAGCCGCCGACGAGTTTACCTCGAACGGCGCTGATCCCTGGCGCTCGTCCACCCCCGCCCTGGCTCCGGCCCTGGGCGGTCTGGAGGACCCCTTTGCCGAGTTCCCGCCGGCCCGGCCGCGCGAGCAGAAGATCGTCTCGTTCGACGCCTTCGCCGACGCGCCGTTCACCAGCACCCCGCTGTCGACCAGCACCGCCCCCACGCCGCAAGCCAGCGCGCCGGCCGCGCCCGGCCGCTCAGCCATAGATCGCGTCGGGGCGCTGGAAGTGGCCGCGCCGTCGCCCGCGCCACAGCACGAGCCGATCCACGAGGTTCTCGCCGCCGGCGAAGCCGCGCTGGGCGAAATGGCCGTTCCGCGCATCACCATCCACGCCTTCTGCACCCGGCCCGAGACCGCTGCGATGATCGAGGTGGCCGCCGCCGACCGGCGCATGGCCCGCGCCTCGACCTTGGTGCGCACCGGCGGACTGGACGCCGCCGTCGAGCTCTACCAGAACCAGTCCACGCCCTCGCTGGTGCTGGTGGAGAGCCTGGATGGCGCCCAGCGCCTGCTGTACCTGCTCGACAGCCTGGCCCAGGTTTGCGACCCGGGCACCAAGGTCGTGGTCATCGGCCAGACCAATGACATCGCCCTCTATCGCGAACTGATCCGGCGTGGCGTCAGTGAGTATCTGACCCAGCCGCTGGGCCCGCTGCAGGTGATCCGTGCGGTCTCTGGTCTCTATGCCGATCCGGCCGCGCCGTTCGTCGGCCGCCAAGTGGCTTTTGTCGGTGCCAAGGGCGGGGTAGGGGCCTCGACCCTGGCCCATAACTTCGCCTGGTCGATGTCCGAGCGGATGCAGACGGCCACCGTGATCGTCGACCTGGATCTGCCGTTCGGCACCGCGGGCCTCGATTTCAACCAGGATCCGCTGCAGGGCGTGATCGACGCCCTGACCCAGCCCGATCGCCTGGATCCGGTGCTGATGGATCGCATGATGGTGCGCTGCGGCGACCGTCTGTCGCTGTTCGCGGCCCCCGCCACGCTGGACCAGGACTATGAGATCGGTCCCGAGGCGTTCGAGGAAGTCACCCAGAAGATCCGTGGCGCGGCGCCCTTCGTGGTGCTGGACCTGCCCCATAGCTGGGCCGCATGGACCCGAAAGGTGTTGATCGACTCCGACGACCTGGTGGTGGTGGCGACGCCAGACCTGGCGTCCCTGCGCAACGCCAAGAACATCGTCGACCTGGTGCGTCAGGCCCGTCCCAACGATGCGCCGCCGCGCCTGGTGCTCAATCAGGTGGGCGTGCCCGGTCGGCCCGAGATTCCCGTCAAGGATTTCGGCGAGGCCCTGGGCGTCACGCCCTCCCTGGTCTTGCCTTTCGATCCCAAGTCTTTCGGCCAGGCCGCCAACAACGGCCAGATGGTCGGCGAGGTGGCGCCCAAGTCCAAGGCCGCCGAAGGCATCGACTACCTGGCCCAGCTGATCAGCCGTCGCGAGCCGCCTGCGGCTGCGAAGACCTCGATTCTGTCTGGCCTGTTCAGGAAGAAATAGCCTCGAATGTTCGGCAAGCGCGACCAGAACCCCGTTTCGGACCGTCAGGCTCCGCCCCCGGCTCCGGCCGGCGGATCGGCGATCGCCACGCGCCCCCAGCGTGTGGAACCGGCCCCCGAGCGCGGCGCGCCATCGCCCAAGGTCGCGTCGCCCAAGGCTGCATCGCCCAAGGCCACAGCGGGCTTCGACCAGATGCGCGCCGCCCAGGGTGCCCAGGGCGCGCAGGTCGCCACCCAGGTGGTGCGCGAGCAGAGCGACTACTACCACGCCACCAAGACCACGATCTTCAACGCCCTGCTCAACACGATCGACCTGAGCCAGCTGGCCCAGCTGGATCTGAAGGCGGCGGCTGAAGAGATCCGCGACATCGTCGCCGAACTGGTGGCGATCAAGAACGTCTCGATGTCGGTCTCCGAGCAGGAGCATCTGGTCCAGGACATCATCAACGATGTGCTCGGCTATGGCCCGCTGGAGCCCCTGCTGGCCCGCGACGACATCGCCGACATCATGGTCAACGGCGCCCACCGGGTGTTCATCGAAGTCAGCGGCAAGGTTCAGCTGACCAATGTGCGCTTCCGCGACAACCTGCAGCTGATGAACATCTGCCAGCGGATTGTCAGCCAGGTCGGCCGCCGGGTCGATGAAAGCTCGCCGATCTGCGACGCCCGCCTGCCCGACGGCAGCCGCGTCAACGTCATTGCGCCGCCGCTGGCTCTGGATGGTCCCACCCTGACCATTCGGAAGTTCAAGAAGGACAAGCTGACGATGAAGAACCTGGTCGACTATGCGTCGATCAGCCCTGAAGGGGCGAGGGTTCTGGGCGTCATCGGCGCCTGCCGCTGCAATATCGTTATCTCTGGCGGTACAGGCTCGGGCAAGACCACCCTGCTCAACACCCTGACCGCCTTCATCGACCCAACCGAGCGGGTGGTGACCTGCGAGGACGCCGCCGAACTGCAGCTGCAGCAGCCGCACGTGGTTCGCCTGGAAACCCGGCCGCCCAACCTGGAAGGCCAGGGCGCGGTGACCATGCGCGATCTGGTCAAGAACTGCCTGCGGATGCGTCCCGAACGCATCATCGTCGGCGAAGTCCGCGGCCCGGAGGCCTTCGACCTGCTGCAGGCCATGAACACCGGCCACGACGGCTCGATGGGGACGCTGCACGCCAATACCCCGCGTGAAGCCATCAGCCGGATCGAGAGCATGATCACCATGGGCGGCTATGGCCTGCCCTCGAAGACCATCAAGGAGATGATTGTCGGCTCGGTCGACGTCATCGTCCAGGCGGCCCGTCTGCGCGACGGCAGCCGCCGCATCACCCACATCACCGAGGTCGTCGGGCTGGAGGGCGATGTCATCGTCACCCAGGACCTGTTCGTCTACGAAATCACCGGCGAGGATGCCGATGGCAAGGTGGTGGGCAAACATCGCTCGACCGGCATTGCCCGCCCGCGCTTCTGGGACCGCGCCCGCTATTACGGCCTGGAGCGCGAGCTGGCCGAAGCCCTCGACGCGGCGGAGTAGTCCATGCTGTTCGTGCTGGCCGGGATCCTGGGTTTCATCGCCATCGCCGGCGTTGGTTTCGCCTTCGCGGGCGGCGACCAGAATGCAGCCCGCACGGCCAAGCGTACCCAGGCCATCGCGGGCGGCGGCGTGCGCGACGCCACGGCCCGCGCCAAGGCCGTGGCCAACACGCCCGACGCCCGCCGCAGGCAGATCCTGAAAACTCTCAAGGAACAGGACCGCCAGCAAAAGAAGGCGTCTGTCACCATCGCGGCGCGCCTGCGCCAGGCGGGCCTTGGCGAGAAGGTCAAGGTGTTCTGGATCATCAGCGGTGTGGTCGCCTTGAGCGTGGGCCTGGTGGTCATCATCCTGAGGCAGCACCCCCTGATCGCCCTGGGCGCTGCCTTCGCCGCCGGCTTTGGTCTGCCGCGCTGGGTGGTTGGTTTCCTGGCCAACGCCCGGGTCAAGAAGTTCACGGAATCCTTTTCCGACGCCATCGACATCATCGTTCGCGGCATTCGCTCGGGCCTGCCCGTCAATGACTGCCTGAAGATCATCGGCAAGGAATGCCCGGAGCCTTTGGCCGGCGAGTTTCGCGCCCTGACCGAGAATGTCGGCATGGGCATGCAGATGGATGTGGCTCTGGAGAAGATGTACGAGCGCATGCCCACCAACGAGCTGCGCTTTTTCGCCATCGTGCTGTCGATCCAGCAGAAGACCGGCGGCAACCTGGCCGAGGCGCTGGGCAACCTTTCGACCGTCCTGCGGGCCCGCAAGCTGATGGGCGAGAAGATCAAGGCGCTGTCGGCCGAAGCCGTGGCCTCGGCCTTCATCATCGGCTGCCTGCCGCCGGGCGTGGTGGTGCTGATCACCGTGACCTCGCCGGCCTATATGCAGCCTCTGTTCACCGACCCGCGCGGCCACCTGATGCTGCTGGCGGGCGGCATCTGGATGGCCATCGGCATCTTCGTGATGCGCAAGATGATCAACTTCAAGTTCTAGGAGAGCATCATCATGATCGGCATGCTCACCAACCCGTCGAACCTGCTGACGGCCTTTATCGCGGTCGTGGTGTTCGCCACCATCATCACCCTGACCGCGCCGATGATGACCGACCGGGGCCTGGAGGGGCGTCTGAAGTCGGTAGCCAACCGCCGCGAGGAGCTGCGCCGCCGCTCGCGCGAGGCCATCGCCCAGAAAGGCAGCGCCAGCACCCTGCGTCACACCGACACCGGGATGTACAAGAACATCGTCGACCGCCTGCAGCTGTCGCGCCTGCTGGAAGATCCCAAGGTGGTCGACAAGCTGGCCCAGGCCGGCTTCCGGGGGCCGCAACCGGTCTCGACCTTCTACTTCTTCCGCTTCGTGATGCCGTTTGTGTTCGCCGTGGTCACGGCCTTCTACATCTATGTCATCAACGATTTCGGCCTGCAGCCGATGCAGAAGATGTGCGTCTGGGTGGCCGCCCTGGCCATCGGCTACTATGCACCCAACGTCTATATCCAGAACGTCGCCACCAAGCGCCGCGAGTCGATCGTGGCAGCCTTTCCCGACTCGCTGGATCTGCTGCTGATCTGCGTCGAGAGCGGCATGTCGATTGAGGCGGCCATCCAGAAGGTCGGGGCCGAGGTCGGAACCAGCTCCATGGAGCTGGCCGAGGAACTGAGCCTGCTGACGGCAGAGCTGTCCTACCTGCCCGACCGGCGCATGGCCTATGAGGGCCTGGCGCGGCGGACCAACCACCCCGGCATCAAGTCGGTGTCGACGGCCATGATCCAGGCCGAGCGCTATGGCACGCCGCTGGGCAGCGCCCTGCGGGTGATGGCCAAGGAAAACCGCGAACTGCGTCTTTCGGCGGCCGAAAAGAAGGCCGCAGCCCTCCCGGCCCAGCTGACCGTGCCGATGATCCTGTTCTTCCTGCCGGTGCTGTTCGTGGTGATCCTCGGGCCGGCGATCATCAAGATCCAGGACGTGATGGGCAAGGGCTAGAGCAAGGTACGCGATGCGGGAATCGCCCGCCTTGCTCTAGCTTTTTGTTTGCGCATCGCTTTTGCCGAAAACCGGCGGCCACTTTTCCGCGCGATGCTTTAGCCGACCAGGCTGGACGCCCA
Organism: Caulobacter sp. AVps18; assembly: GCF_058681425.1. NCBI lineage: Bacteria > Pseudomonadati > Pseudomonadota > Alphaproteobacteria > Caulobacterales > Caulobacteraceae > Caulobacter > Caulobacter sp. AVps18. The sequence continues at coordinate 108,171 of NZ_CM178737.1, read as the reverse complement.
CTCTCCCTAAAGGCGGTTTTCCGCGCCAGGGCACAACCTTCGGCGCCGTTCTTGCGACGCTGCTCCCAGTCACTTTGATTTGGGACAGTCGGCATGAAACGCTCGCGAACTCGACGAAATCTGCGCCGGGATTTCCTGGGGGACGAAACCGCCAGTTCCATGGTCGAGACCGGACTGGTGCTGTCACTTTGCGCGGCCATGGTGCTGGTCGTGCGGGAGATGGTCACCGGCCCGCTGATCCAGAGGTTCGTGATGGCCGCAAAAGCGCTGGAGCGAGCGCTGAACTGAGGAGAGCGCGTCCCGGCCCGCGGGCTTCTGGTCCCGGGCCTCTCTTCAGGATCGCCGCCACCTGGGCATTAGGCGGCCTGGTCTCACGGCGGGTGGCGGCTCGTTTTGCAAAGCGGTGCCGCACAAGTCGCCCGCCGCACCTCGCGTGACGTGTTGTTGGCCCGCTTGGGCGGTCAGCTGCCGGCCTTCAACGCTTCCCACGACCGGGGCTGGATCGAGCCGGCCCCCTGGCCGGTGGCGGCGCGCAGCCAGGCCAGGTTGTTGGCCACCGACTCCGGAGGCAGGTCCTGGCGGGCCAGCTTTTCGGCCTCGCCGATGCGACCTTGCAGGCCGATCACCAGGGCGAGGTTCTGGCGCACCTGAATGGTCGAGGAGGGCAGGGCGGCGGCGCGGCGCAACTGAGCCTCAGCCCCGATCAGATCGCCCTGGGCCGCCAGGTGCATGGCGTAGTTGGCGTTGGGCGCGGCTTCGTTGGGGGCCAGGGCGATGGCCTGGCGATGGGCGGCCAGGGCCTCGTCGTCGCGCTGGGCCTGCTCATAGGCCACGCCCAGCAGGCTTTGCGGACGCCAGTCCTTCGGCGCCAGTGTGGCGGCGCGGCGGGCCGGTTCGATGGCATAGAAGCCCTGGCCGCGCGCGATCTGGGCGCGGGCCGACTCCAGCAGGCCTTCGACATTGTCGGGCGAAACGATCAGCACCCTGGCGATGGCTGCGGCGGCGTCGTCATAGCGGCCCAGGGCGCGCAGGGCCTGGGACAGTGCGACCCCGGCCTCGGTGTCGCGGCCGTCAGCCTCGAACTCGGCGCCCCAGAAGGCGGCCCGGGCCAGAGGATCGCTGCGGCGGGCCTCGGCGCGCTGGGCCGGGGTGGCCTTGCGCGGCGTAGCCTGTGTGGCGGCGGGGGTCTCGACCTTGGGCTCGGCGGCATAGGCCATCGACCCCAGCGACAGCAGGGCGGGGGCGAGGAGGGTTGCGAGCAGCGCGCGCTTGCGACACATGGAAGACGAGTCTCCAAAAGGTTCGCGCATCCTCGCCGCGCGGCCCTCAAGGAATCGTTAAGCATAATTCTTAAGGGCCGCGACATGTTGGACAGCCACCCCTTTCTCGCCGCCGACACGGCCGGCGCGATCCCGGTCCACCCGCTGTTTGAGGCCGAGGTCGAGGCGTTCCTGGCGGCCCGCCGTCCGGCCGTGCGGGCTATTGCCGTTCAGAACCAGTTCCGCGCCAAGGCCGGCCAGGTGCTGGTGATCTCGGGTCCCGGTGGTCAGGTCGAGCGGGTTTTGATGGGGCTGGGAACCCGTACCGCCGTTGATCCGGGCCTGTTCCGGGGGCTGGCCGCCAAGCTGCCGGCCGGCGACTATGCTCTGGCCCGCCTGCCGCGCGGCCTGGACGCCGCCGAAGCCGCCGTCGCCTTCGCCCTGGGCCTCTATCGCTTCGACCGCTACCGCAAGCGCCCCGCAAGCCCGGAAGGGAGCGAGGCCGGGCCGCGTCTGGTCGCGCCCAAGGGCGTCGATATAGCCGCCGTGCTGGCGATCAGCCACGCCTGCGCCCTGGTCAAGGACATGGTCAATACCCCGGCCAACGACATGGGGCCCTTGCAGATCGAGACCATCGCCCGCGAGATCGCCCAGCAGCACGGCGCCGAGCTGTCGGTCGTCGTCGGCGATGATTTGCTGGAGCAGAACTATCCCGCCGTCCATGCCGTGGGCCGGGCCGCCGTTCCCCATCGCGCGCCGCGCATTCTGGAGATGACCTGGGGCGACCCTAGCCATCCCGTGCTGGCCCTGGTCGGCAAGGGCGTAGTGTTCGACAGCGGCGGCCTGGACATCAAGCCCTCGGCCGGCATGCGGCTGATGAAGAAGGATATGGGCGGCGCCGCCCACGCCCTGGCCCTGGCCCGCATGGTCATGGGTGCCGGGCTGCCGGTGCGGCTGGTGGTGCTGACCCCCGTGGTCGAGAACGCCATCAGCGGCGACGCCATGCGCCCCGGCGACGTGCTGCAGACCCGGGCGGGCCTGACGGTGGAGGTGGGCAATACCGACGCCGAGGGCCGGCTGATCCTGTCTGACGCCCTGGCGCGAGCCGGCGAGCACAGGCCTGTCCTGACCCTCGACATGGCCACCCTGACCGGCGCGGCGCGGGTGGCGCTGGGGCCGTTCGTCATCCCGTTCTGGACCCCTGACGAGGCTCTGGCCGGCCAGATCGCGGCGGCGTCGAAAGCGACCTTCGATCCCCTGTGGCGTATGCCCCTGACCGAGGCCTACGGCGAGTCCATCGAGAGCGAGATCGCCGACCTGCAGAACGACTCCGCGGCCTGGGCCCAGGCCGGAGCGACGACGGCGGCCCTGTTCCTGCAGAAGTTCGCGCCGACGGATGGCAGTTGGGCCCATTTCGACCTCTATGCCTGGAACCCCAAGGGGCGGCCGGGCTATCCCGCCGGCGGCGAGGTTCAGGCCATCCGGGCGCTGTTTGCGATGCTGAAAGCCAGGTTCCCGGCATGAGCCCGCCCGATCGCAGAGTGACCCTGCTGCGGAACGGCCTGGCCGACCGCCGGCTGGAGGGTCTGGTTGCCGCCGACCGCTTTGCTGACGCCACGCCCATGCAGGCCAGCGCGCCCATCGCTTCGATCCGCAAGGCGCCCGCACCAGACGCCGAGCAGGAGGACCAGCTGGTCTTCGGCGAACGATTCGACGTGCTGTTCGAGGAGGGCGACTTCGCCTTCGGCCAAGCCCGCCGTGACGGCTATGTGGGCTATGTGACCCGCGACGCCCTGTCGGCCCCGGTGCTGGCCCCTACCCATCGCATTGCAGCCCTGCGCAGCTATGCCTTCAGCGCGCCGGACATCAAATCGGCCATTGTCGGGCTCTACAGCCTCAACGCCCTGGTCACCATCGAGGCGCAGAAGGGCCGCTTCGTGCGTGCCGCTCGGGCCGGCTGGTTCCCGGTCGAGCACCTGGCCCCCATCGGGACCGGCGAGAGCGACTATGTGGCCGTGGCCCAGCGTTTTGTCGGTGCGCCCTATCAGTGGGGCGGGCGGGAGTCGCTGGGGCTGGACTGCTCGGCCCTGGTCCAGCAAGCCCTGGCCGCCTGCAACCGGGCCTGCCCGCGCGATACGGACATGCAACGGGGCTTCTTCCCCGAAGTGGCGGAGGCCGAGCGCCGCCGGGGCGACCTGGTGTTCTGGAAGGGCCATGTGGCGATCCTGCTGGACGCCGACACCATCCTGCACGCCAATGCCCACCATATGGCCACCGCCATCGAGCCCCTGGCCGGGGCCATCGCCCGCATCGAGGCGGCGGGGGTCGGCGCTCCGCTGGGCTACCGGCGGGTTTGATCCTTCTCCTGCATGGGGAGAAGGAACTCTATTTCACCCACTTGGCCAGCCAGTTGGCCATCTGCTGGGGCTTAGTGTGTTGCTTGTCGGTGACGTTGATCAATTCGCGGCGATTCAGTAGCGCGCCGGTCTCGTCAATGATGAGAAGGGCAGGGACGCCGATCAGGTCGTCCGGGCCAATTCCATAGCGCAGCGGGATGTCCATGTTGCGGTCCAACCGATCCACATCCACCGTGACGATCTCGTAGTGTGCGTCGAGGAAGCTCTTGACCTCTGGCAGGCGCATGACGCCCGCCAGGATCCGGCAGTCGCCGCACCAGTTGCCACCCAGGTCGATCAGCAACAGCTTGTGGGCCGCCTTGGCCCGAGCGGCCGCCGCCGCGACCTCGGCCTGGGCGTCAGCCTTGGGATCATAGGGATAGGGTAGGGGCCTGGGCAGTTGAGCGCTGCTGGACAGGCTGACCTTGGGAGGCTTGGCGGCAAAAGCCGAACCGGGAACGGCTGCCAGCAAGGCGGTCAGCGCGACTGCAGCGGCGATAGCGCGAAGGGTCATAGCGGAATGATCCGATTAAGCTGTACCGCCTGTATATCCGGGTCTCCGGATAGAAAAAGGGCCGCGAAGCGAACTTCGCGGCCCTCGTTCTTGTCTGATCAGGCGATCACTTCGCGGCGGGTGCCTCGGCCGGGGCCGCTGCAGCGCCAGCTTCAGGAGCGGCGGCTGCGGCGTCGGCCGGTGCGGCGGCCGGCTTGGGGGCCGGCACGGGCAGGGTCGAGCCCAGGCTGTGCAGATAGGCGATGATCGCCACCCGATCTTCCGGCTTCTTCAAGCCGACGAAGGTCATGTTGGTGCCGGAGATGTACTTGCCCGGCGCTTTCAGGAACTCGTACATGTGGTCATAGTCCCACACCGGGTTCTTGGCACCGAATTCCTTCATCGCGCCGGAATAGGCAAAGCCGGCATGCGAACCCGGCTTGTGGCCCAGAATGCCGTACAGGCCAGGGCCGATGCTGTTAGGGTTCGACGGGTCCAGCTTGTGGCAGGCGCTGCACTTGGCGGCGACGGCCTCACCAGCGGCGATGTTGGCCGGCAGCAGCAGGGCGGTGCCCCAGTCGGGCGCGACTTCGACGGCAGCAGCAGCGCCGCCTTCGGTCGGCTCTTCGACCGCGATCTCGTAGCCGGCCTTTTCAGGCTCGTGCTTGTTGAACACGATGGTCGACGCTTCACGCAGACCAAAAACGATCAGGGCGGTCAGCAGCACGCCACCAGCAATTTTGTTGAACGTCAGGTCGCTCATCTCAGCTTGTCAGCCTCTTATCGGCCTGTCCGTAGACGGGCCCAATTCCACGGCGAGGAATCTCTCGCTCGCGCCTTTTGTTGCGCTCGCGTCTCTTACACGCTACCGCCCCTCGCGCAACCGGGCAGGAGCGATTTGCGATCATGAACCCTATCGTCCTGATCCCCGCGAGGATGGCTGCGACCCGCCTTCCGAACAAGCCGCTGGCCGATATCGGCGGTCTGCCGATGATCGTGCGGGTGTTAAACCAGGCCCTGAAGGCTGATATCGGCCCCGTGGCGGTGGCGGCGGGCGATCCAGAGATCGTCGAGGCCGTACGTGCGGCAGGTGGTCGCGCCGTGCTGACTGATCCGGCCTTGCCGTCTGGCTCCGACCGAATCCTGGCCGCCCTCGCGCAGCTGGATCCTCGATGTGAGCACGATGTGGTGATCAACCTGCAGGGCGACATGCCCTTCGTCGATCCGTCGGTTCTGTCGGCCTGCGCCGGCCTTCTGCAAGACTTCGGCGATTGCGACATCGCCACCGTCGTGGCCGCTGAAGCCTCCGAGGCCGATCGGACCAATCCCGATGTGGTCAAGGCCGTGCTGGCGATGGAGGACGACGGCCAAAGCGGCCGCGCGCTCTATTTTACCCGCTCCACCCTCTATGGCGACGGCCCGGTCTGGCGCCACATCGGCATCTACGGTTATCGCCGCGAGGCGCTGGAGGCGTTCAACGCCGCCTCGCCGTCGCCGTTGGAAAAGCGCGAGAAGCTGGAGCAGCTGCGCGCCATGGAGCTGGGCATGACGATCCGCGCCGCCGTGGCCCCCGAAGCGCCCATCTCCGTCGATAACCCCTCAGATCTCGAAGCCGCCCGTATTCAGGCTGGAAAACAAGCATGAGCATCCTCAAGAAGATCGCCTTCCAGGGCGAGCCCGGCGCCAACAGCCACGAGGCCTGCCGCACCTTTTTCCCCGACTACGAGGCCTATCCCTGCGCGACCTTCCAGGAGGCGTTCGAGGCCATCAAGACCGGCGTCTGCGCTCTGGGCATGATCCCGATCGAGAACTCGATCGCCGGCCGGGTCGCCGACGTGCACCACCTGCTGCCGGAAGCGGGACTGAAGATCATCGGCGAGCTGTTCAAGCCGATCCGCTTCCAGCTGATGGCCAACAGGGGCGTCAAACTGGCTGACATCAAGGTGGTGGCCTCGATGCCCATCGCCCTGGCCCAGTGCCGCAACAGCCTGCGCAAGCTGGGTGTAACCACCGAGGCGGCCGGCGACACGGCCGGTGCGGCCAAGGCCCTGGCCCTCAATCCCGATCCGACGCGCGGCGCGGTCGCCCCCGCCCTGGCCGCCGAGATCTATGGCCTCGACATCCTGGCCGGCGATATCGAGGACGAGCGCCACAACACCACCCGCTTCCTGGTGATGACGGCTGAGGCCAACCCGACCCCGCCGCCCTTCACCCATCGCTGCGTGACCAGCTTCGTGTTCAAGGTCCGCAACCTGCCCGCCGCGCTCTACAAGGCCATGGGCGGGTTCGCGACCAATGGCGTCAACATGACCAAGCTGGAAAGCTACATGGAGAACGGGGCCTTCACGGCCACCTTCTTCTATGCCGAGGTCGACGGCCGCCCCGAGGACCGCAACCTTGCCCTGGCCTTCGATGAGCTGGCGTTCTTCTCGGAGAAGTTCGAGATCCTGGGGGTCTATCCGGCGGACCCGTTCCGGGACCGGACGTAGCTCTTAGATCCTCCCCTTTTGGGGGAGGACGGCCCGAAGGGCCCGGAGGGGGCTAGCGCGGCTTTGGCCGGAAGAGCCCCCTCAGTCGCTCCGCGACAGCTCCCCCAGAGGGGGAGCATCTACATCCCCCAACGGCAAGCTTCGCAATAACCCCGTTCTGCGCCTAACCTCCCCGCACAACCAAAACGTCCGGGGAGGGACGCTCCATGAATACGATGATCGCGCCGGTGATGGCGCTGGTGGGCTGGTCTCTGCTGATCTGGCTGTGGATGTATGCGCGCCGCATTCCGGCGATGCTGAAGGCCGGGATCAAGCCGCAGGACGCGGCCTTTCCGGGTTCGCTGGACGTGCTGCCCGCCGGCCCGCGCCAGGCAGCCGACAACTACAACCACCTGATGGAGCAACCGACCATCTTCTACGCCGCCGCCCTGGCCATCGCGGTCGCGGGGCACGCCGACGGCTGGGCCGTGCACTTTGCCTGGGTCTATGTCGGTCTGCGGGTGGCGCACAGCCTGGTGCAGGTGAGCGTCAACAACGTCAATCTTCGGTTCCTGCTGTTCGTGCTGTCGACCATCACCCTGGCGGTGATGGTGGTGCGGGAGCTGCTGAAGCTGTTGGCGTGACCAAAAACCTTGTCATCCCGGCCCCTCGGGTCGCGCGAAGCGCGCGCCCAAGGGTAAACTCCGCGAAGCGGAGCGCCGGGACCCAGGGGCCAACGCAGCGCCGCTGCCCCTGGGTCCCGGATAGCCTCTACGAGGCTTCCGGGATGACAATATTTGGGGCTATTTGAAGCGCCCTAAACCGCGTCCAGTCCGATATCCAGCACCGACGCCGAGTGGGTCAGGGCCCCGACGCTGATCACGTCCACGCCGGTTTCGGCTATGGCCCGCACGGTGGTCAGGTTGACGCCGCCCGAAGCCTCCAGCACCGCCCGGCCCTTGGCCAGCAAGACAGCGGTCCGCAGGTCATCGAGGCTGAAATTGTCCAGCATCACCACATCGGGACCGTGCTTCAGCGCGTCTTCCAACTGATCCAGGCCATCGACCTCGACCTCGACCTTGACCAGATGGCCGGCAAAGGCCCGGGCGCGCCTCACGGCTTCGCCAACGCTGCCACAGGCGGCGACGTGGTTGTCCTTGATCAGGATGGCGTCATCCAGGCCGAAGCGATGATTGATCCCGCCGCCGCAGCGCACGGCGTACTTTTCCAGCGCCCGCAGGCCCGGCGTCGTCTTGCGGGTGTCGACGATGGTCGCCCCCGTGCCCTCAACCAGCCGCACATAGGCCCGCGTCAGGGTGGCGATGCCCGACAGCCGGCCCAGCAGGTTCAGCCCCGTGCGCTCGGCGATCAGCACGGCGCGCGCATTGCCCTCGGCCCGGGCCAGGACCGCGCCCGGCGTCACGTCGGCGCCGTCGGGCGTGACGACCTCGAAGGTCGCAGTCGGATCCATCGCCGCCAGGGCGAGGCGCGCGCACGACAGGCCCGAGACCCGGCCGTCCTGTCGGCTGACCCAGGCGACCGAGAGTCGCGCGTCCGCGTCGATGCAGGCCTGGCCGGTGATGTCGCCGGCGCGTCCCAGGTCTTCGGCCAGAGCAAGATCGACGATCGGACGGACGAGCAGGTCGTCCAGCGGACTCAAGGCAACGGCAGCCATTGGGTTTCCTTCAGGGGCGCGCCGGCGCCCGACAGCAGAGCTTGGGTGAGGGTGCGGGTGGCGCGGCGCACCTCGACGCCGGCGGCCTGTGGATCGGCCGAGGCGGCGATGCGCAGCGCGCCCTGGACGAAGGCGCCAAACAGCAGGTGCGCCAGGGCCGGCACGACGTCGGGCTCGATCAGCCGCTCGTCGGCCAGATGGCTCAGCGCGTGGGCGATCAGCCCGACGCCGACCGGTTCCTGCAGAGCGATCCAGCCGTCGACCCCCAGCACCGTCAGGCCGTCGACCAGCAGCAGGCGCCGCGCGTCGGGGGCGTCGTAGGCGTCGTATAGGCGATCCCCGCCGATGACGATCTCGTCCAGGTGATGGGCGGATTGGCCCATGCTGGCGGTCTCGACCCGGTCGCGGACATCGGCCAGCACCGCCTCGCAGGCGGCGCGGAACAGGTCGGTCTTGTCCTTGAACTGGTAGTAGACCGCGCCCTTGGTCAGGCCTGCGGCGGCTGCGATCTCATCGACCGAGACGCCCTCGTAGCCGCGCTCGGCGAACAAGGCGCGCGCGTGGGCGACCAGGCGCTGGCGGTTGGTGAGCGGCGGATGGCTTGACGTCATACTCACGGTATGATCCTCATACTCTCGGTATGACAAGCGCCGAAGCGCGCGGAAACCGGGGAGACGGCGACATGAAGATCTCGACGCCCGCCATCGTGGCGGCGACCTTTCTGGCGGGCCTGTCGATCGGCGCCCTGGGCTTCGCGGCAGGGGGCGGCTGGACACTGGACGGGGCGTTGATGGCCACGCGCCTGACCGCGCGGTTCTCGTTTCCGATCTTCCTGCTGGCCTGGACGGCGTCGGCGTGGGCGAGCCTGTTTCCCGGCGGCTGGCGCACGGCGCTGCTGCGCCGGCGTCGCGCGGTCGGCCTGTCCTTCGCCGCCGCCCATGGCGTGCATCTGGGCTTCATCGTGATCGCCCTGAACGTCTTCGGGCATCCGGCGCCGATGGTCAGTCTCTACGGCGGCGGCTTCGTCTATCTGCTGATCGCCGCCATGGCGCTTACCTCGAACGACGCGGCTGTGCGTTGGCTGGGCCCCGACCGCTGGAAGGCGCTGCATAGCTTCGGCGGGGTCGCGATCCTGGCGGTCTTCATCAAGAGCTATGGCGGTCGCCTGATGACCCAGCCGATGCTGGCCATTCCCGCCCTGGCGCTGATCCTGCTGGCGATCGGCCTCAAGTTCAGCGCCTGGCGGCGTCGGCGCGCCCGCGCGGTCCAGGCCGCCTGAACGCGCGACGCGACGCGGGATCAAGCCGCCCGCCGGCGCAACGCCCCGGCGGACTCCAGCGTGACGAAGGTGCGGACGGCCTCGCCGGTCGCCGGGAAGTCCGAGCGGTAGTGGCCGCCTCGGCTTTCGCGGCGGGCCAGGGCGCCGTCGACGATCAGGCGCGCGGCGACCACGGTGGGGCAGGGGCCGTAGGCGGCCTCCAGCGCCTCGACCTGGGTCAGCAGCCGCGCCAGACCCGCCGCCTCGCGCAGCACGCCCGCGTCACGGCTCATGGCCTGGCGCAGGGTCTGGAGGGCGGCTTCGGGCAGGTCGGGCAGGGGCGTGAGGTCGACCGGTTCGCCGCCGGCCGTCCCCTCCGCCGCCGCCGCGCGTCCGGCGCGGGCGCCGAAGACGGCCGCTTCCAAGAGGCTGTTGGAGGCCAGGCGGTTGGCGCCCTGGACGCCGGTCGAGGCGCACTCGCCCGCAGCGTAGAGGCCCGGCAGGCTGGCGCGGCCGTCTAGATCGGTGGCCACCCCGCCCATGTGATAGTGCACGGCGGGCGTGACAGGGATCATCTGCCGGCGCGGATCGATGCCCGCGCTCATGCAGGCCTCGAACACGGCCGGGAACTCATGGGGGAAGTGCGCCCCGACGGCCTGCGTCGCGTCGAGGAACGCCCCGCGACCGGCCGCGCGCTCGGCGTGCAGGGCGCGGGCCACGACGTCGCGCGGGGCCAGCTCCTTGGCCGGATGGTAGTCGGCCATGAAGGCGCGGCCGTCCTTGTCGCGCAGGATCGCGCCCTCGCCGCGCAGGGCCTCGGTCGCCAGCGGGGCGGGGTCGCGGCCGATGTCGATGGCGGTGGGGTGGAACTGCACGAACTCGGGATCGGCGATGGTGGCCCCGGCCAAAGCGGCCAGACCCAGGCCCTCGCCCCGCACCTGCGCCGGGGTGGTGGTGACGGCATAGAGGCCGCCGATGCCGCCGGTGGCCAGGATCACGGCGGGGCTCAGAATCTCGACCAGCCGGCCGTTGATCTCTGCAATCAGCCCAACGACGCGACCTGTCGCGTCCTGAAGAAGCCGGCGGGCGCGGGCGTTTTCGCGGATCTCGATGGAGGGCGTGGCGCGCACGGCGGCGATGACGGCGGCCATGATCGCCGCGCCGGCCCCGTCGCCGCCGACGCGGGCGACCCGGGCCTTGCTGTGGGCGGCCTCGAGGCTGAGCACGAAGTCCTCGCCCGTCTTGTCGAACGGCGCGCCGAGGGCGGCCAGGGCCCGCACGGCGGCGGGGCCCTCGCGGGTCAGCAGGGCCACGGCCTGCGGATCGCACAGGCCGGCCCCGGCGGCCAGGGTGTCGGCCGCGTGCAGTTCGGGGGCGTCGTCGCGTGACAGCGCCGCCGCCATGCCGCCCTGCGCCCAGGCGCTGGAGCAACCGGTCGCCAGCGGGGTGGGCGACAGGACGAGAGCCTTCTTCGCCGCAAGGGCGGAGCTTAGCCCGGCGAGGCCCGCCCCGAGGATCACGGGGCCGTCGAAGGTGAGGCGGTCAAACATGGATCAACTCCATAGCCGCGCTGTGAAGCTCGGCGGATGCCTGATCAAAGCAACAGAAGATCACGTCAGACGGCTCTTGCCCGTCGAACGCGGCGACAGTACGGACCGCGATTTCGGCTGCGCGATCAGCCGGGAAGCGGAAAATTCCGGTCGAGATGGCTGGAAAGGCGATGGTGTCCAAGCGCTTGGCTGAGGCGATTTCTAGCGACCGGCGATAGCAGCTCGCCAGCAGTTCGGGCTCTCCTTTGTCGCCGCCATTCCAGACTGGTCCGACCGTGTGAATGATCCAGCGCGCCGGCAATCTGAAGCCTTCGGTCAGCTTGGCATCGCCGGTCTTGCAGCCATTCAGCATGCGACCCGCGATGGCGAGTTCCTTGCCCGCCTTGCGGTGGATTGCGCCATCAACGCCTCCACCGCCCTGAAGGCTCGAATTGGCGGCGTTGACGATGGCGTCCACGTCCAAGGTCGTGATGTCGGCCAGGACCACGCTCACGCGAGGCATGGTCAGATCAGCTCCACGTCCACGTGATGGCGGGCCTTCACGAGGTCGTAGCGGGCGGGGACCAGGGGCGGGGGCAGGTCGATCATGCGCTGCACAGCCAGGCGCGCGGCCTTGGCGATGCGCGGATCCACCGTCACCTCGTAGCGGTCGTAAACCAGGGCATCGTGGATGTTCTGCAGGGTGATGCGCTTCATGTGCGGGCACATGTTGCAGGGTCCGATGAACTGGGTGTCGGTCGACTCCGCCTGGACGTTGGAGGCCATCGAGCACTCGGTGATCAGCACCACCTGTTTGGGTTTGCGCAGGGCGACATAGTCGTTCATCGCCGCCGTCGAGCCCGCGAAGTCGGCCGCCTCGAGGATCTCGGCCGGGCATTCGGGGTGGGCCAGGATCTCGGCACCCGGATAGGCGGCCCGCATCTCGGCGATGTCGGCGGCGGTGAAGCGCTCATGCACCTCGCAGCGGCCCGCCCAGGCGATGATCTTGACGTTGGTCTGGCGGGCCACATTGCGAGCCAGATATTCGTCGGGGATCAGGATCACCTTGTCGGTGCCCCATTCCCGCGCGGCCCACTCTACCACCTGTACGGCATTGGCGCTGGTGCAGCAGATGTCGGTCTCGGCCTTCACGTCGGCGGTGGTGTTGACATAGGTGACCACCGGCACCCCCGGATAGCGGGCCTTGATCATCCGCACATCGGCCCCGGTGATCGAGGAGGCCAGCGAGCAGCCGGCCAGCAGGTCGGGGATCAGCACGCGCTTTTCGGGGGCCAGCACCTTGCTGGTCTCGGCCATGAAGTGGACGCCCGCCTGGATGATCACGGCCGCGTCGCACTTGGCCGCCTCGCGGGCCAGGCCCAGGCTGTCGCCCACGAAATCCCCGACCCCGTGGAAGATCTCGGTGGTCATGTAGTTGTGGGCCAGGATGACGGCGTTCTTCTCGCGCTTAAGCCGGTTGATCTCGGCGATCAGGGGCGCGTGCAGCCGCCACTCCATCGGCGTGATGTGGCCCTTGACCTTCTCCCAGACGTCGCGGGTTTCCGCCTCGACGGCGGGGGTGAACTCGCCAAAGGCCTGTTCGGCGGGCGTTGCGAAACCATCAGCCATCTGAACCTCGCTTATGCTCAATGTGAGCATTTGTAGGGCCTCAAAAAACGCCGGGGCGGTGGTGATCGTTCCCGACGTCCGACTTATGCTGAAATTGAGCATAAGTGCTGAAAGACATATAGACCGTTGTGATGCGATTGCAAAGGGGATGTTGCAGTCACACCCGGCGACCTGCGATGCGGATGGCCGCAGGGCCTTCCCTTCGGCGGAAATCGCGGCGACAGTCCGGCCACATTTTCGGGCGGCTGGCCCGACGCGTTCCCACGGAGACCCTGTCATGTGTGACGACGACATCCACCCCGGTCTGGTTGTTGACCCCACCGTTTCGCGCCGCACCTTTGGCCTGATGGCCGTGGCGGGCGTCGGCGTAGCCACCGCCGCCCGGGCCGCCGGCGCGCCGGTGGTCGAGAAGGACGTCGAGATCAAGACCGCCGACGGGGTGGCCGACGCGGCCCTCTACTATCCCGAAGGCAAGGGTTCCTGGCCCGCCGTGCTGCTGTGGCCCGACGTCATGAGCCTGCGCCCGGCCTTCCGCGAGATGGGCCGCCGGCTGGCCTCGTCGGGCTATGTGGTGCTGGTGCCCAACCTCTATTACCGGGCCAAGAAGGCCCCGGTCATCGACGGGGCGTTCAACTTCGCCAACCCCGATGACCGCGCCAAGATCATGCCGCTGCGCGCCACGGTGACGCCCGAGGGCACAGATCGCGACTCGGTGGCCTATCTGGCCTTCCTCGACGCCCAGCCCCAGACCAATCGCAAGAAGAAGGCCGGCGTGCAGGGCTATTGCATGGGCGGCCTGCTGTCGGTCCGCACCGCCGCCGCTGTGCCTGACCGCATCGCCGCCGTCGCCAGCTTCCACGGCGGCGGCATGGTCACCGACGCCCCCACCAGCCCCCACCTGCTGCTGCCCAAGACCAGGGCCGAATACCTGATCTGCGTCGCCGAAAACGACGACCAGCGCGACCCTGCCGACAAGGAAAAGCTGAAAGCCGCCCTCGATGCGGCGGGCCGGCCCAACAAGCTGGAAGTCTATGCCGGCGCCGCCCACGGCTGGACCGTCCCCGGCGGCCAGGTGTTCAACCCGCCCGCAGCCGAGAAGGCGTGGGCGGAACTGCTGGCGCTTTATGGGCGGGTGCTGGGGTAGTTTACTGCGTTGGGAATGAAATATTCTGCGTGGATAAATTCCTATTTCAATGGTGTATTGATAAATGATATTTCTCAGCTGGTCTGGACAGAAGAGCAAATCTGTCGCGGAATGCCTATCTAGCTTAATTAGAAAAATTCTGCCTGAGGCGGAAATATTTATCTCGACAGAAGCTGTCCAGGGTGGGGAGCTCTGGTTTCCGGCAATATATGATGCTTTAGATCAAGGCGCTGCGGGAATTCTGGTGGTCACAAAGGAAAATATCCGAAGGCCTTGGATACACTTCGAGGCGGGGGCCTTGGCCAAGGGTGTTGGTCAGAGGCGCGTTATGCCTTTGCTTTGTGATGTTTCTATTGGGGATTTAAAAGATACGCCGCTCACTCATTTTCAAGCTTCTGCCCTAGATCGTAATGGAGCTTTGGAGGCAATAAAGCTCGTTCGCGAAATTATGAAATCAAAGATCAGTGATGCAGACTTTTCTGAGTCATTCGACGTTTGGTGGTCGAAAAAAGAGGCGGAAATCTCTTCATTGATTAATGACGACAAAAATGAGGAAATTGTAGAAAAATCTGCAACGATTGATGATGTTGCGGCTTTGATTGTTCAAATGGATCGGCAATTGCGAAGTTTCGTAAATGAGTTCGGGGCTGGTGGCGTGGCGGCAGCTATTCAAGGGCAAGGTTCACTCGCGACTATGAACTTGGAGGATCTAGCTGTTATTTCCGATGAAGAAGGTACGTTTAAGTCAATTGTAAATAGAAAAAATTACAGATATGGCGGCAGCAAGTTAATGGAAGCGCTAATTAACAACGTTAGGGCGCGTGAGGAATCTACGGCTGCTTTGCGCAAGTCCAATTTAGAGGGTGGCCTGGAGTAATGTGAATTCGGAAATATTCCATATATTAGTATTGTAATTTTTCTTGTGGGCTTGCTCACCCCGCCCCCAATCCCCCAAACATATCCCCCGCCACGCCCAACTCCCGCGCCAACCGCTCCAGTACCTGCGCTGATCCCTTGCGTTCGCGAGCTTCCAGCGCCGACAGGAAGCTCTGGGCAATACCGGCGCGTTCGGCGAGCTCGACCTGGGTCAGCCCGCGATACTTTCGCCAGGCGCGCAGCAGGCTGTCGCCCTTGAGAAACGCCGCGCTGACCTCGGCGGGCAGAACCGCCGAGCCCTCAAAATCCGCCTTTGCGGAGTCGTAGGCCGCCACGTCGGCGGCATCCTGCGCGGCTTTGCGGGACGTTTGCATTGGGCTTTCCTGAGTTTGCTGGCCGCTTCAGGCCAAAGACGGCAGCACCCGTCGCGCCATGATCTCCACCAACCCCGACCGTGTGACGCCCAGGCGTGAGGCTTCGGCGTCGATGGCTGCGAGCATGCCGGAGTCCAGCGACAGGTTGACCCGCACAGGCCGCGACACCTCGCGCACCAGGGCGACCGAGGCCAGCACGCCACCGTCCAGGAGGTCTTGGCGGTAGTCGGCGTGGAGTTGGGCCGCACTGGATGGAACGGGCATTTCACGTCCGCGCGCTTCATGGGTTTCAGCCCAGTCGCGCAAGGCCTCGCCAGCATTGGCCAGGGCCTCGTCCAGCGTCTCACCCATTGCCGTACAGCCGGGAAGGTCGGGGAAAGCGACGCCGTAGGCTCCGGCCTCTCCGTCGATCAGGGCGTGATAGCGCATGCGGCCTCCGTGCGCGTTCGGCGAGGCCGGCACTACCAGCCCGCCGCCTTCATGATGTTTCTCGCGACGCCCAGCGACAGCGTCTTGTGACGCGGCACGATGATCGCGTGATCAACGCCCGTTTTCTCGAACTTGTCGTGCTTTGCGCCGCCGAGGTTATGCCACCCGTCCGCTTCGAGCCTGCGTATGATGGCGCCACGGTTTGTCTCAACGCCCGGCATTCTAGCCTCTGTGTGTAAATAAATACACAAAAAACCGACTTCGCCAGCCTTAAGCGCATCGAAATACAATCCTAGGGCGTTCTTTGTGGATTGAAAGTGAGATCCGATAGCCCCTCAGGCCCCCTGCGCCTCGGTCAGGGCCCTGGCCAGGTTGTCCAGCGAGAAGGGCTTGCTCAGGAACGGCCAGGGGCCGGCGCTGGCGCGGGCCTGGTCGCCGCCGGTATAGCCCGAGCAGAGCACCACGGGCAGACCGGGGCGGGTCTTGGCAAGATGCTCGGCCAGGTCCACGCCGCTGCGGCCGCCGGGCATGATCACGTCGCTGAGCACCAACTGGATGGCGGTGTCCTGGTCCAGGCGCTCAAGCGCCTCGGCCACGCAGCCGGCCCGCACCACCGAGTGGCCCAGGTCATGCAACATCGCGCCGACCAGTTCGGCCACCTGGGGGTCATCCTCGACCAGCAGCACCCGGGCGGGGGTTTGGCCCGTGATATGATCAACGCGAGGGCCGGTCTCGCCGTCGGCGGGCGTCTGGGCGATGGGCAGCAGCATGATGATCGACGCGCCCTGGCCCGGGCGGCTCTCGATATCTACCGTGCCGCCGCTCTGGCGGGTGAAGCCATAGACCTGCGACAGGCCAAGGCCGGTGCCCTCGCCGGGCGGTTTGGTGGTGAAGAACGGCTCGACCGCGCGGGCCACGGTCTTGGCGTCCATGCCCGAGCCGGTGTCGGTGACGGCGATGCGCAGATACTGGCCCGGAGGCAGCTCGCCCATGGCCGCTTCGAGCGAGACGGGGCGGGTCTCGATGGTCACCTCGCCGCCGGCCGGGGTGGCGTCGCGGGCGTTGACCACCAGGTTGAGCAGGGCCGCCTCGAACTGGCCCGCATCGACCAGGGCGCAGCGCACCCCGCCGCCCAGCCGCAGGCTAAACCCATAGGCATCGCCCAGGGCCCGGCGCAGCAGGCCTTCGCTCTCGGCGATCATCCGGTCGATGGCGCGCACCTGCGGCCTCAGGGGCTGGCGGCGGGCGAAGGCCAGAAGGTGCTGGGTCAGCTTTTCCCCGCGCCTGGCGGCGGCCAGGGCGGCGGCCAGCATCCGCTCGCGCCGCGGGGCGTCGTCGGGATGACGGTCCACCACGTCCAGCGCGCCGATGATCACTGTCAGCAGGTTGTTGAAATCGTGCGCCACCCCGCCAGTCAGTTGACCGATGGCCTCCAGCTTCTGCGACTGGAAGAGGGCGGCCTGGGCCTGGTCGCGCTCGGCCATGGCGGCCTGCACACGGTCGGCCAGTAGTTCGTTGACGCCGGCCAGGTCGGCCTCGGCCTGCTTGGCCTCGGTGATGTCGAAGGCTATGCCGATGAAGCCGTCAAACTCGCCGCCGGGCGCCATGCGGGGTTGGGAGAACGACTTGAGCCAGCGCATCTCGCCATCGGCCCGTCTATAGCGGCCCTCGAGCGAGAAGGGGCGGCGCGAACCCTCACCCGCAATCTGGCCCCTGAGGATGGCCGGCAGGTCGCGCGGGTCCAGCCGGGTGCGCCAGTCCAGGGCCAGGGCCTCGTCATAGGTGACGCCGGCGAAGTCGACATAGGCCTTGTTGACAAGAGCCCGCCGGCCATTGATCTCCGACACCCACATCAGGGCCGGAGCGCTGTCGGCCAGGCTGCGGAAGCGGAGCTCGCTCTCGCGCAAGCGCTCCTCGTCGCGGCGGCGGCTGGTGACGTCGAAGTTCAGGCCCAGCATCCGCACCGCGCGGCCGGCCTCGTTGCGCTGCACCTGGCCGCGCCCATGGACCCAGCGCTCGCCCTGGCTCAGGTCCGCCAGGCGATACTCCACCTCATAGGTGCTGCCCTGGCGCACAGCGGCCCGCAAGCGCTCGCGCACCATGTCACGATCGTCAGGATGAACATGGGCGGCAAGGGCCTCCCAGTCGATGGGGTCATCGGGCGACAGGCCCAGGTTCAGCCGTGCTGCGGGCGACAGATGCAGGTTGTCGGAAACGATATCCCAGTCCCACGGGCCGACCCCGGCCGCTGACTGGGTGACCTGCAGGCGCATCTCGGCGTCCTGCTGCTCGATGCGGGCCTTGGCCAGGCCCCGGACCGCGCTGCGCAGACCCTCGGATACCAGGATTGTGGCCCCGGCCGAGGTCAGGAACATCACCAGGGTGGCGATTTCGTCTTCCGCCAGTCCCTGGCCATAGCGGCCGCCCCACAGCCACCAGCCAAAGAGCGCTCCGCTGGCGATGGGAACCAGACCCCAGCGCCAGCCGGCATACAGCGTGACCAGCACCATGGCCGGGAAAAAGGGCTGGGTCGCGCCCACCCCGCTGCTCAGGCCCAGCAGGGTGATTCGCATCAGGACGGCGGCGGCCACGGCGATGATCGCCGCCATGGCGCAGTGCCAGAAGGGCGGTGGAACCGGGGGGATCAGCCAGGCGCTTATCAACCCGTGAATCCGGTCGGGCTCTTCAGCGTTACGCGGTGGGGCGTCTCGAGGCGCCATTGTCGCTCTCCGGCCAAACAAGGCTTGCCAAGAGCATGGACGAGCTTACCTAGAACACCAACACGGGAGATTATCATGGCTGCCACCCCGAACACCGGACTGACCGCCAGGCAGCGCGGCGAGATCGCCGCCGGCCTGAACAAGGTGCTGGCCGACAGCTACGCGCTCTACCTCAAGACGCATGGCTATCACTGGAACGTCAGGGGCCCCAACTTCCAGTCCCTGCACGTTTTGCTGGAAGGTCAGTACACCGAAGAGTGGACCGCGTTGGACGCCATCGCCGAGCGCATTCGCGCTCTGGGTGAGTTGGCCCCGCAGGGCTACGCCGCCTTCGGAAATCTTTCCAGCATCAAGGACGGCGACCCCGAACAGGACTGGGAAGGGATGCTCGCGGAGCTGAAGACCGACAACGAGACGGTCATCGCTACCCTGCGCGCCGCCTTCCCTGCCGCTGACGAGGCGGGCGATGAGGCCACCGCCGACCTGCTGACCCAGCGCCTGCAAGCCCACGAAAAACATGCCTGGATGATCCGCGCCACCTTGGGCGGCAAGTAGCGCCAGGGGCTCGCTCCATGAGCGCGCCCGCGCCACGGGGCCTTGTGGGGGCCGCCGTCGGACTGATGGTCCTCGGCGGCCTTGCCGCCTGCGCCACCTTCTATCTGCCGCGTGGCTCGGGCCGGGCGGAGGGCGTGGCCAGTCTGACGCGCGGTTTCTCCGACGCCCATCTGGCCCGTTACGCTGCCGATATGGACGTGGCCATGCTGGCCCTGGCCCGCCGGCACGATCCTCGGCCCCATGTCGACTATTGGGGGCGGGTGCCCGGCTGGGAGCGGCTGGACCTCGCCGAAATCCCAAGGTTTGGCGATGCGACCGCCGATTTCGACACAGCCCGGCTGATCAATGCGCTGCGCGGTCCTGCCCCGCTGCCGATCGACCCCGCCCAGCCCTTCGTGCTCAGGGCCTCGGCCAGCGACAGCGTCAAGGCCCTGCGCTGCCTGACCGAGGCGGTCTATTACGAGGCCGCGTTCGAACCCCTGGCCGGGCAGGAGGCCGTGGCCCAGACGGTGCTTAACCGCCTGCGCCATGCGGGCTATCCCAAGTCGATCTGCGGCGTGATCTATGAGGGCGCGGCGCGCTCGACCGGCTGCCAGTTCAGCTTCACCTGCGACGGCGCCCTGGCGCGCGAGCCCAATCCGGTGCTGTGGACTAAAGCCCAGGCCGTGGCCCGCCGGGCCCTGAACGGCTTTGTCATGAAGGATGTGGGCGTCGCCACCCACTATCACGCCAGCTATGTTTCGCCCTACTGGGCACCCACCCTGGTCAAGCTGCGGCAGGTGGGGCAACACATCTTCTATCGCTGGACCGGCCCGTCAGGCACGCTGGCGGCGTTCAGGGGCAAGTATCGCGGCGGCGAGGACGTGACCGCCGACATCCTGCTGGCCGCTGACGCCCGCACCCTGGAAGCCGCCCCGCCCGAGGTGCTGGCCGCCGGCACCGCGCTCAGCCCCGCTGCCCTGGCCCGGGCCGAGGCCGCCGGCGTCAGCGCCGCTGCCCTCGCCCCCCGGGCCCGCCTCGTGGCCATCCCCGACGCCTCGGCCCCCGGCGGCGAACGCATCCGCTTCGAAGGCGTGGTGGCGGGCCGGCGGATTCCGACGCCGGACGAGGTTGAGAAGATCAACAAGTCGCTGGAGAGCCTGGCCAAGGAACTGGCAGATCCGCCGCGATAACCGCGCCGGCGCGTCTGCGGGGGTGAGGGCGGGGCTGCGGGCGCGGACGCCGGTCGGTTTGCAGGCGACAGCTTGAGCGCGCCCAAATACGGTGTTGGCTTGCCGTTCGGGAGGCCCGGTTGAGCGCGTTCGAGTTCTTTTTCAGCTTCTACGGGCTGCTTCTCGGCCTTTCGGTCGCCGAACTGGTAGGCGGCTTTTCGCGTGTCCTGCATGAGCGCCAGCGGGTGCGCTTTGGCTGGCTGACGCCGCTGCTCGCGCTCTTCGTCGCCGTCGATCTGGTGACCTTCTGGAACCAGGCGTGGGTGTTCTTTCGGGGCGCGCCGTTCAATCCGGTCCTGCTGTTGCTGGGCCTGGTCATTGCCGCGACATTTTACATCGCCGCGAGCGTGACCTTTCCACGGGTCAGCGCCGAGGGCGTTGAGACGCGGATCGATCTGGACGAACATTTCTGGGCGCATCGGGGGCTGGTTTTCGGGTGCGTGCTGGCGGCCAACGCCATGGTCTGGTTGTTGCTCGCAGCCCTGGCCCTGTCTGACCCCGCCTGGGCTGCGGTGTGGACGCCCCGGATTATCGTCGGTGTGGTGGTCTTTGCCCTTTGTACTTCAGTGGCGGCCTTCGCCAGAAACCGACGCGTCGTCATCGCCGCGCTCATCCTGGTTCTGGCCTACACCCTTTGGAACATGGTCCGGGCCGCCGGCATTCTCCTGGCCTCAGATGGATGGTTGCCTGCGATTGGCAATTGAGGGGCCGCGGTCGAGGTCTTCCCGTTCAGTTCAGTCCACCGTGGGTCCAGGCTGTGTGAACACTGCCACGGGCGAGGCCTGATGGTGCGGTGCGGGGTAAAGTGTTGGTTCGAAAATCGCGGGGGGCGGGGTTTTTGCGCAGCCTCGGTTGCAAACCGATCTGAGCCCGCTGCCCGAAACTGGACGGCCGACCATCGCCTGATAAGCGGACCTCGCAAACGTCCGAGAAGGGTGGTTTGCGGCCCTAGGCCCTCATCGCCCGCTTTGTCGGACGGGAGCCTTAGTCCTTTGGCCGAATTTCTAACTGAAAAATCAGTGTCGTCGGGCCGAATTCCACTTGGATAGAATCGACAGCGACGGAGCGCGGGCGAAGTCCTCGCTTTACATCCTCACCTCGTAAGGATGCTTGCTCAACGCGCTTCCGCGTCCCTTGAGCATTCTGATACCATATCCAAGGAACGCCTTGCTGTACCTGTGGGCTACCAACCGCCATGAACTGTTCGAGGCGGTTCATCATGTCGCTGTCGCCTGGAGCCAAGCCGATGCCGCATACTTCATTTGAAAATCCGGCAATACCGCTCGGTGAAGTGCCTGTCAGTACAGTAAATATAGTCCCATCGACGCCCTTCCCCAGCATCGCAGCATCT
This sequence comes from Caulobacter sp. AVps18, assembly GCF_058681425.1. Taxonomy (NCBI): domain Bacteria; kingdom Pseudomonadati; phylum Pseudomonadota; class Alphaproteobacteria; order Caulobacterales; family Caulobacteraceae; genus Caulobacter; species Caulobacter sp. AVps18. The sequence continues at coordinate 86,804 of NZ_CM178737.1, read as the reverse complement.
TCGGCCTTGACCTTGTTAGCCGCCTGAACGGAAATTTCCGTCGGCATATAGAAAAAGCCCATTTCTCTCGCCATTTCTCTCGCGGAGAGATGATCTTTTGTTTTAACGCATATACGATCAAATAAATCTAAAGCAATCTGCGTCGCATCCGTCGCAGCTATTTTACTGTTTTGGTCGGATGAGAGTTTCGATTGAGCTGAAACAGACGAGCCGAATAGCAGCATACCTAAAGTAATAACGACAGTAGCGCGCATCGTACTTTTCCCTGCGACCGATGTTGACAGATAGCTTGGCCTTACGCGCGTGTCGAGTATCGACAAGTCAGGACGATGGTGCCCGACTGAACGTGTCCGCTCAGGATCGGGAACGGAATCAGGTGTCGCTGATTCAGGACGTTGGGCCTTGGCCCACAAGCGGACTAAGTGAGAGTCGTAGAAGGGTCGGGAGCGGAAATGAGCCCGCCGCCCGAAACCGGACCTTCCACGATCACCCTGGAAGCGGACCCAGCGAATGTCTGACAAGGGTGGAAGGTGGACGCTCGAAGTTCTAAGATTGGGCTGTGCCCGACGAACACATCCTTGGCAGTTTTGAGCGACCTGACGGCAAAGAACGCGTTGTTGTGGTTCGCCGTGGCGACGGCCTCACCACCTATCGCAGGCAGTCAAAAAGCGCTGCATCGAGCGCATGGGGCGTCGCTGGTCCCGACTGCGGTATCTATGATGATGAAAGCTCGGCTCTCGCCGAAGTACGAGCCCGGGTTTGGTGGTTGGCGGTCGAAGGCTCTTCGAGCTGACGTCCGCTCAGGGTCGAAAGCGGGCTTTGGGTCTCCGCCCAAAGCCCGCCGCCCTGTGGATAACTTTCCGAAGCTGGCAACCTGAGCCCGCGCCGTCCAGACATCAGGTGCCAGCGGCACCGTCCTCGATCAGGAAGGCCCGTAGCGCCGCGCGGTCGACGTCCCTGGCCACGAAGGCCTCGCCGATGGCGCGGACCAGGACGAAGGTCAGGGTTCCGCCTTCGGCCTTCTTGTCCTGGCCGCAATGGGCGATCAGGGCGTCGGCGCTGAAGGGCTCCGGCCGCACATCGCTCATGCGGGTGGGCAGGCCGGCGGCCTTGATGGCGGCCTCGGCGCGGACGGCGTCCTGGGCCGAGCACAGCCCCTGCCTGGCCGAAAACCGGAAGGCCTGGGCCATGCCCACCCCGACGGCCTCTCCGTGTTTCAGGGCATCGCCAAAGCCCATCTCGGCCTCGATGGCGTGGCCGAAGGTGTGGCCCAGATTGAGCAGGGCCCGGCGGCCGGCTTCCTTCTCGTCCTCGGCGACGATTTGCGCCTTCATCTCGACGCTGCGGCCCACGGCCCGGACGAGGGCGGCGGTGTCGCGCTCCAGCACGTCGCTGACGTTAGCCTCAAGCCATTCGAAGAAGGCGAAGTCGCCCAGCAGGCCATACTTGACCACCTCGGCATAGCCACAGGCCATTTCGCGGCCGGGCAGGGTGGCCAGGATGTCCAGATCGGCCAGGACCAGGCGCGGCTGGTGGAAGGCCCCGATCAGGTTCTTGCCGCGCGGGGTGTCGATGGCCGTCTTGCCGCCCACCGAGCTGTCGACCTGGGCCAGCAGGGTGGTGGGGATCTGGATGAAGTCCATACCGCGCTTGTAGATGGCGGCGGCAAAGCCGGTCAGGTCGCCGATCACCCCGCCGCCGAAGGCGATGATCATGTCGCCGCGCTCCAGCCCCAGGGCCAGCAGCTGATCGGACAGATCGGCCAGGCCGGCAAAGCTCTTGGTTTCTTCGCCGGGCGGCAGCACGATGACGTCCACCGCGATCCCGGCCTTTTCCAGGGCCGCCGACAGCCGTTCGCCGTGATGCTCGCCGACGATGGAGTCGGTGACGATGGCGGTGCGCTTGCGCTTGAGCAGGGGTGCGACGGCCTCGCCCGCCCGGTCGATCAGCCCCGTGCCGATCACCACGTCATAGGCGCGCTCGCCCAGCCCCACGGAAACGGTCTTGATCATGGCTGGAAGGACTCCTGGTCCTGGCGGTCGCGCAGCGCCTTGATCACGGCGTCCACCGCCACGGCGTGCGGCGTATCGCCGGTCTGAACATGCAGATGGGCCTGCGAATAGGCTGGATAACGGGCCTGGGCCAGTTCGGTCAGAACCTCGACAGGATTGCGGTTCTTGAGCAGGGGGCGGGTGTCCTTGCGGCCGACCCGGCGGGCCAGCAGCTCGACATCGGCCTTCAGCCACACCGAGATGGCGTGTTCGTTGATCAGGGCCCGGGTCTCGTCATTGACGAAGGCTCCGCCGCCGGTAGCCAGCACGTGCGGCGGCTCTTCCAGCAGGCGGGCGATGACCCGGCGCTCGCCGTCGCGAAACGCGGCCTCGCCCAGCTCGGCGAAGATTTCGGGGATCGAGCGGCCGGCGGCGTCCTCGACCTCGTTGTCGGCGTCGCGGAAGGGCATGTCCAGCGCCGTGGCCAGGCGGCGGCCTACGCTGGACTTGCCCACGCCCATCAAGCCCACCAGCACGATGGTGCGGTTGCGCAAGGACAGGAGGGGGGAAAGTGTGTCGGCGGTCATGATGCGGTCGCGGGTTTACACGAGGCTTGGCCGATGCGCCAAGTTTCACTGAACCTCGTCCTGCGTCATAAGTCGTCCATGGTGTTTCGCATGCGTTTTTCCTGTCGCCCGATCCTGGCTGCCCTGCTGGCCAGCGTGACGGCCAGCCCTGTCCTGGCCCAGGTTCAGGTTCAGTCCCTGGCCCCGCCGGACCTGTTCTCCACCCCCGCTGGCCAGACGGATCTGGGGCCCGACCTGTGGAAGGACACCGCCCCCGGCATCGCCCGCGAGGTTCTGCCCAGGCTGGCCGCCAAACCGCTCTCGCCGGCCTTTGCCGCCCTGGCGCTGCGGGTGGTGGCCACGGGCGCCAACGGGCCGGTCGGGGTCGGCGATGCGCCCGAGATGGGCGCGGCGCGGGCCATGGCCCTGATCGCTCTGGGCGAGGCGGCCGGGGCCGACGCGGTGCTGGACCGCGCGCCGGGCCTGCCCACCAACGCCGCCCTGTCGCTGGCGGCGGCCGAGGCCGCTCTGATCCGGGGCGACGACGACAAGGCCTGCCGCATCGGCGAGGCCCTGACGGTCGAGCGCGGGGCCGGCTACTGGCTGCGCCTGCGGGCCTTTTGCCAGTTTCGCGCCGGTCAGGCCGACGCGGCGCAACTGACCTTCGCCCTGGCCCAGCAACAGACCCCCAAGCAAGGTGGTGGGGACGCCGACTATGCCCGGCTGATGGGCGCGCTGCTCACCGGCTCGCCCACGCCCGGCGCGGCCAATCTGCGCAACGGGATCAACTATGCCCTGTCGCGCAAGCTGGGTCTGAACATCCGCGCGGCCGCCGCCACGGCGTCCGGCGCGCTGAGGCCCGTGGTGGCCGCGCCGCTCGAGGCCCCCGGCGCGGATCTGGCGGCTGCCGAGACCTCGGACCTGGCCTTCCTGCGCCAGGCCAAGGGGCTGGCGGCTTTCGTCGAGGCGGCGCGGACCTCGGCTCCGTCCATCGCCGCCCTGGCCCAGGCGGGTGGACCCTTGCAGGACCCGGTGCTCTTCGCCCGCGCGGCCCTTGCGGCCGGTGATGCCGCCACGGCGCAAGCCATCCGCTCGCGCATCCCGGCCGAGGCCGCGTCGCCGCTGGACCTGGCCCTGCTGGACGCCATGCTGTCGGCCAAGGCCGGCCAGGCTGATCCTGCCTTGCTGGGCCGCCTGGCCGAACTGGGCGCGCAGGGCGGGGCGAAGTCTCCCGCCCAGTCCGCGACCCTGCTGCTGGCGGCCCTGGGCGGCGCGCTGGACGCGGATACCCGTGGCCGCCTCGCCACCTTCGAGGTGGGCAAGTCAGCCGCTGCCCCAGCCCGCCTGACGGTGCTGAACGACGCCGCCGTCGCCGGTCGCCAGGGCGAGGTTGCCTTGCTGGCCCTGGCGGTCGCCGCCGATGCGGGCGTGGCCGGGCCCGCCGTCGCTGACCGCGCCGCCCTGGCCCGGGCCCTGCTGCGCGCCGGTCTCGTCGCCGACGCCCGGGCGGTGGTGGTCGAGGGCCTGCTGGCCCTGCAGCTGAAATGAGCGCCGCCGGCTGGGTCGACGCCTTCCTCGAAATGATGGCCGTTGAACGCGCCGCCGCGCGCAACACCCTGACCGCCTATGGCAAGGATCTGGACGACGCCCGCGCCTTTCTGGCCGGACGGGGCCTCGACCTCGACACCGCCGACGCCGAGGCCATCGAGGCCTGGTTTCAGGACCTGGGCGCGCGGGGCCTGTCGCCGGCCACTGCCGCCCGCCGCCGCTCGGCCGCCCGACAGTTCTATCGCTTCGTGCTGGGCGAGGGCTGGCGGCAGGATGATCCCTCCCGCCGCGTGGTCGCCCCCAAGGCCGGCCGGCCCCTGCCCAAGGTGCTGTCCCGCGCCGAGGTCGACGCCCTGATCGCGGCGGCGGCAAAGAAGGACGGTGGCCAGGGCCTGCGGCTGGCGGCGATGATCGAGCTGCTCTACGCCTCGGGCCTGCGGATCAGCGAGCTTCTGGCCTTGCCCCTGACCGCCATGGCCCGCGATCCGGCTTTCCTGATGGTCAAGGGCAAGGGCGGCAAGGAGCGGCTGGCCCCGTTGAATGCTCCGGCCAAGGCGGCGGTGGGTGCCTATCTGGCGGCCCGGCCGCAGTTCCTGGCCAAGGGCACCAAGGACAGCCCCTGGCTCTTTCCCTCGCGTTCGGCCTCGGGCCGGCTGACCCCCCGGCGGGTTTCGCAACTGCTGGAAGACGCCGCCATCGCCGCCGGCATCGACCGCGAAAAGGTCAGCCCCCACGTCCTGCGCCATGCCTTTGCGACCCACCTGCTGGAGGGCGGCGCCGATCTGCGGGTGATCCAGACCCTGCTGGGCCATGCCGACATCGCCACGACCCAGATCTACACGCACGTGGCCGGAGATCACCTGATGCAGGTGGTCAAGTCCAAGCACCCGCTGGGGCGCAAGGGGTAGGGCGCGGCTTGCCTGAACGGGCGGCTCCCTCTAGGAAGCCCCTAAATATTGTAAGGACTTCCCCATGTCGGACGAAACCCGCGACAGCAACGGCACCATCCTGGCCGACGGCGACAACGTGACTCTGATCAAGGACCTCAAGGTCAAGGGCTCGGGCGGCGTGACCCTGAAGCGCGGGACCCTGGTCAAGAACATCCGCCTGACTGGCGATACCGACGAGATCGAGGCCAATGTCGAGAAGGTCCGTGGTCTGGTGTTGCGCGTCGAGTTCGTCAAGAAGGCCTAACTTAACCTTGGCTTGCTAAGTCTGGCCTCCAGACAGGCGGAGAACCGCCTCAGGAGGCTGGAAGGCCGATGGTGACGGTGAGGACGCAGGCGGGCGCTATGGCGCTGATCGTCTATGCCAAGAATGCGAAAGGCCAGGCGGCGACTGCGACAGCGGTCTCATCGCCGGCCCCCAACTCGCCCGAGGCCAGGAAGGCGGCTGAGGCCGCCGAGGCGCTGGCCAAGCTCAAGAAAGAGATGCGGCTGGGCAAGAAAAACGCCATCGGCGACGCCAAGGGGCGCGCCAAGGCCCGGCTGCAGCAGGTGGTCGATCGATTGAAGCTGCTGAAGAAGATCTACGCCGACGACCCCAAGGCCCTGGCCAAGGCCCTGGCCGCCGCGGCCAAGGAGCTGAAGGCTGCCGTCAAGGACTATGGCAAGGCCGCCAAGGAGGCCGGCGAGCTCTACGCCCAGGACTTCGCCAACCTGCCCGACGCCGCGACCGACCCCGAAGGCGCGGCCGCACAGCGCAGCAAGGTCGAGGACGAAGCCAAGATGGACGTCCAGGGCGACCAGGAGTTCATCAAGATGACCCGCGAGGTCAGCCGCTCGCTGCGGGAAGAGCTGCAGACCGCCAAGACCAAGGGCATCTTGACCCAGCCGGGCAAGTTCGAGCGCTCCGAAGAGGTCAAGGAGGCCGAGGATGAGCTCAAGGACCTCGACAAGCTGACCGAGGATCTGGATCAACAGGTTCGCCAGGACATGCCGCCCGGCAGCCTTCTCACGCTGGCGGCTTAAGCCCTAACCGTCTTAGGCCGCCTGCAGGGTCGGCAGGTCCAGCTTGACCATCTGCATCATGGCGGCGGCGACGCGGCCGGCCTTGGCCCGGCCGGGGTCGGTCATTATGGCAATGAACTGGCGGGGGACCACCTGCCAGGACAGGCCGAAGCGGTCCTTCAGCCAGCCGCACTGCACGGCCTTGCCGCCGTCGGCGGTGAGGGCGGTCCAGGAGTGGTCGACCTGGGCCTGGCCCTAGCAGTCGATGACGAACGAGATCGCTTCGTCAAAGGTGAAGTGCGGTCCGCCGTTCAGGGCCGTCCAGCTCGAAGCTCACGGTCATCACACTGCCCGCCGGTCGCGGTCCCGCCTCGCCATAGTGGCTGACGCTGGTGATCCGGGAATTGGGAAAGATCCCGACATAGAATTCGGCGGCCTCGTGGCCCTGGATGTCGAACCACAGGAACGGGTTGATCTTGGGCATGGCGCGCTCCTCGGCGGATCCAGGATGGTCCGGTCTGCGTCAGAGGACGATCCTGAGCCTGTCGGTCCGACACGGCGCGCTATTTTTTTACCCCCGCATCCAGTCGATGAAGGCCCGCAGGGCCGGGGAGAGATGGCGGCGGCTGGGATAGTAGAGGAAAAAGCCGGGATAGGGCTCGCACCACTCGGGCAGCAGCGCCACGAGGCGGCCGGCCGCAACGTCGTCGGCGACCATCTCGCGGAAGAGGAAGGCCAGGCCCGCGCCGTCCAGGGCGGCCCGGCGCAGGACTTCATTCTCGTCGCTGACCAGCACGCCGGGCGGATTGACCACGATCAGCCGGCCCTGGCGTTCGAACTCCCAGGGCCAGGGCTGGCCGGTCGGACGGCGACCCAGAAGACAGCGATGATGCGTCAGGTCTTCCGGCGCGATCGGCACGCCATGCTCGGCCAGATATAGGGGCGATCCGACGAGTGTCTGGCTGGCCTGGCCGCCCAGTGGCGTAGCGATCATGTCGGCCTGGAGGCGCTCGCCCAGCCGGACACCGCAGTCAAAACCGCCGGCGACGATGTCCGTCAGGCCGTCATCACAGACGAGTTCGACCCTGACGTCAGGATGGGCCCGAAGGAAGCCGCCGAGGCGCGGGCCCATCAGCAGCCGCGCGGCTGTGCGAGCGATATTGATCCTTAGCCGCCCTGATGGTCGATCTCGAAAACTCGCAATCTCGGTCAGGGCCTCGTCGATGTCATTCAGAGCGGGCCTCAACCGTTCCAGAAGTCGCTCGCCCGCCTCGGTGGGGGCGACGCTGCGGGTCGTGCGGTTCAGCAGCCTCACGTCCAGCCGGGTTTCAAGATTGCGGATGGTGTGGCTCAGGGCGGAGGCCGACACTCCAAGCTGCTGGGCGGCGGCGCGAAAACTGCGACGCTCGGCCACCAGGGCAAACACGGCAAGGTCTGAAAGCGGGCGATTGTTCATTACTGAAATTTGCTCAGGAGTGCACTGAGACTGCAAGCGGTTACCTAAGGCCGGAAGAGGGGCCATCTTGTGTTTGTCGCCTGGCCGCCCCCGGCCCGGGCGTCAGCAGGTTTAGAACAGGAGCAGCCCCATGAAGACGCGGAAACTCGGCGATGGTCTGGAGGTCTCGGCCCTGGGGCTGGGCTGTATGGGGATGAGCTGGGCCTATGGGCCGGCGCCCGAAAAGGCCGAAACCTTCAAGCTGCTGGCCCGCGCGGTCGAACTGGGCGTGACCTTCTTCGACACGGCCGAGGTCTATGGGCCCTTCGTCAATGAGGAACTGGTCGGTGAGGGGCTGGCGCCCTTCCGGGACAAGGTCGTGATCGCCACCAAGTTCGGCTTCAAGATCCTGCCGCCCGACGAGGCCGGCGTGCGCAAGATGGTGGGGGTCGACAGCCGTCCCGAGCACATCCGCGAGGTGGCCGAGGCCTCGCTGAAGCGACTGGGCGTAGAGGCCATTGACCTGCTCTACCAGCACCGGGTCGATCCGTCGGTGCCGATCGAGGATGTGGCCGGAACGGTGCGAGACCTGATCGCCGAGGGCAAGGTCAAGCATTTCGGCCTTTCCGAAGCCGGGGCCGAGACCATCCGCAAGGCCCATGCGGTCCAGCCCGTAGCGGCCCTGCAGAGCGAATACTCGCTGTGGACCCGCGGTGTTGAAGCCCAGATCCTGTCCACGATCCGCGAGCTGGGCATCGGCCTGGTGCCCTACAGCCCGCTGGGCCGGGGTTTCCTGACCGGTGCCCTGACCAGCAATGAAGGCCTGGCCAAGGACGACTTCCGGCGCGGCCTGCCGCGTTTCCAGGGCGAGGCCCTGGCCAGCAACCTGTCGCTGGTCGAAGCCCTGACCCTGATCGCCGGCGAGAAGGGCATCACCCCCGCCCAACTGGCCCTGGCCTGGCTGCTGCATCAGGGCGACGACATCGTCCCGATCCCCGGCACCACCAAGCTCAGCCGGCTGGAGGAGAACCTCGGTGCGGTCGACTTGGCCCTGTCGGCCGAAGACCTTGCCCGGATCGCCGCCGCCGTGCCTGAAACCGCTGTCGAGGGCGACCGCTACAGCGAGGCGGGTCTGGCGATGGTCGGTCGGTAGGCGCTTTCCACCGGGCGGGACGATGAGAGCCGCGCGAGGTTGAGCCCCGCCGCCGACTCCCCCACAGTGGTCACCATGGCTGACAATCCCCTGCAACGACTCGATACCTTCGAACTGCTCCGGCTGGGCAAGACCTCGGTCACCGTGGGCGGGCTGGCGGCGGCGGTACTGATCGTGGCCGTCGCCCTGATCGCCTCGCAACTGGTGGCGGCCGGGCTGCAGAAGCTCAGAGCCCGCGCCGCCGGCAGCGCGGCCTCGCTCTATATCGTCGAGAAGGTGGTCACCTATGGCCTGGTGCTGATCGGCTTCGTCGCCGGTCTGTCGACCATGGGCTTGGACCTGACCTCGCTGGCGGTGTTCGCCGGGGCGCTGGGCGTGGGTGTCGGCCTTGGTCTGCAGGGCATGGTCAAGGACTTCGCTTCGGGCATCTCTCTGGTGTTCGAGCGGCTGGTGGCGGTGGGCGATTTCGTCGAGCTGCCCGGTGGCCAGCGCGGCGTGGTGCATGAGGTCGGCCCGCGCGCCACCCGCATCCGCACCAATGACAGCACCGACCTGATCGTGCCCAACTCGGTGCTGGTCAACGATCTCGTCATCAACTGGACCCTGCGCAACACCAACCGCCGCATCCGCGTGCCGTTCGTCACCGCCTTTGGGGTCGACAAGCAGAAGGTGCGCGAGGCGGTGCTGAAGGCGGCCAAGAGCGTGCCCTTCACCTCTCCCGACGACGCCGTGCGCCGCACCCAGGTCTGGCTGGTCGGCTATGGCGAGCACGCCCTGAAGTTCGAACTGATCGTCTGGCCGACGGTCGAGGCGGTGCGTCGCCCGGCGGCGATTTTCGCGGCCTATACCTGGGCCATCGACGATGCTTTGCGCGACGCCGGGATCGAGATCCCCTATCCGCAGCGCGACATCCGCCTGCGCGGCCTGTTCGGCGAGGAGGGTGACGAGGCCCTGACCAGCCTGCGCCTGGAGCCCGCCACCCGCCGCCGCAAGGCCAAGGCCGGCAAGGCCGCCTCGAGCAATGACGCGGCTCTGGACCTGGAACGCGAAGACCCCGAGGACGTGCCGGCGATGTCGGCCCCGCCCAAGGGTTGAGGTTTCTGAACGGCGATCACTTACGATGACTTGACCTTCATGCCGCGCCGCCGCAATCTTCTCGCAGCTGCGAAAAGAACAGCATTTCGGGGAGACGCGCATGAAGACCGCACGAGGCTTTTTCAAACCCCTGGCCATCGGTGCGCCGACGCCGTATCGCGAGCTGCCGGCCCGGGTCGAGCGGATGATCCACTTCGTGCCGCCGCACCTCGATAAGGTCCGCGCCAAGCTGCCCGAGATCGCCCCGACCGTCGATGTGATCCTGGCCAATCTCGAAGACGCCATCCCCGCCGACGCCAAGGGCGCGGCCCTGGCCGGCACGATCGCGATGTCGCGCGAGGTCGATTTCAAGGCCCTTGATGTGGGCCTCTGGGTGCGGATCAACTGCCTCAACTCGCCCTGGCACCTGGACGAGGTGGCGACCCTGGTCGAGAAGGCCGGCGACAAGATCGACGTGATCATGGTGCCCAAGGTCGAAGGCCCCTGGGACATCTTCTACATGGACCAGCTGCTGGCCTCGCTGGAGGCCAAGCACGGGGTCACCCGGCCGATCCTGCTGCATGCCATCCTGGAAACCGCCGAGGGCGTGATGAACGTCGAGGCCATCGCTGCGGCCAGCCCGCGCATGCAGGGCATCTCGCTGGGCCCGGCCGATCTGGCCGCCAGCCGTGCCATGAAGACCACCCGGGTCGGCGGTGGCCATCCTGGCTATCGCGTCATTGAGGATCCGAACGCCGACGGCTCACCGCGCGTCTCGGTGCAGCAGGACCTGTGGCACTATACCTTCGCCAAGATGGTCGATGCCTGCGCTGCCCATGGCATCAAGCCGTTCTATGGTCCGTTCGGGGCCATCGACGATCCGGTCGCCTGCGAGCAGCAGTTCCGCAATGCCTTCCTGATGGGCTGCGCCGGTGCCTGGAGCCTGCACCCCAGCCAGATCGCCATCGCCAAGCAGGTCTTCAGCCCGGCCCCCGACGAGGTGCTGTTCGCCAAGCGCATCCTTGAAGCCATGCCCGACGGCACGGGGGTCGCCATGCTGGACGGCAAGATGCAGGACGACGCCACCTGGAAACAGGCCAAGGTCATGGTCGACTGCGCCCGGCAGATCGCGGGCAAGGATGCGGAGTATGCGGCGCTGTACGGGTTCTGAGCGGCAGATGCTCCCCCTCTGGGGGAGCTGTCGCAGAGCGACTGAGGGGGCTTCGCGGCGAATGCCGAGCTAGCCCCCTCCGGCCCTTCGGGCCACCTCCCCCAGAGGGGGAGGATCTCCCAGCCTCACCCCACCGTCGTCACCACCCGCGCCCCTTGGGTCAGCAGCTTGTGGATCGGGCACAGCTCCGCAATCGCCAGCAGGCGTTCGCGCTGTTCGGCGTCGAGGTCGCCGTCGAGGGTGATCTCGCGGTCGAAGCGCTCGGGCGGGCTCATGTCCGGCTCGCGGCTGCTGCGAACTTCCACATGCACGGCTCCGAGCGCCCAGGCCTTGCGCTTGGCATAGAGGCGCAGGGTCATGGTGGTGCAGGCCGCGAGGGCCGCAGCGACCAGATCGTGCGGGTCCGGCCCCAGGTCGAGACCGCCGGCCTCCACCTTGACGTCGGCCACAAGACTGGTCGGACCGGCGGTGACGAACATCTGCAGGCCGCCATGGGCGCTGTCATCGGCGACGGCATTGGGGCGAGGGGCGGCGTCGGTCATGGCGGTTTCCCTGGGTCTTGAGCCTTAGCCTTGGCAGAATATCGATCATCCCAAGGCTGCGCGATTGTCTATTTTGGCGCGATCGGCGTCAGCCGGAAGTTCGGCTCGTGATCGGGGCCGAGCGAAATCTTGGCCGTCGGGATCACGGGCCTCTCGTCACCCATGGCGATCTCGAACCGCGACAGCAGGCCGCCGAGCAGGATCTGGCTTTCGGCCATGGCGAAGCTGGCACCGATGCAAACCCTGGGGCCCGCGCCGAAGGGCATGAAGGCGTCGATCCCCCAGGGCGAGGGATGGCCCAGAAAGCGCTCAGGGAGGAATGCGGTCGGCTGATCCCAAAGCTTGCGATGGCGGTGAATGAGCCAGGGACTGATCGTGATGAACTGCCCCGGCGAGACCTTGCAGCCCTGCACCTCGTCCTCGGCGATGGCCTGGCGGCTCATCAGCGGGGCCGGAGGATAGAGGCGAAGGGATTCCATCAGCACCGATCGCGTCAGGGGCCAGGCTGAAAGGTCGTCCAGGGTGCGGATCCTGTCCGGTGGAAAGGCCAGGATTTCGGCGCGAACCCGCGTCTGGGTCTTGGGATCTAGGGCCAGCAGATAGGTCGTCCAGAACAGCAGGCGGGACGTCGTTTCGAACCCTGCCGCCAGCATGGTCCCGCACTGATCGCGGATTTCACTGTCGGGCAGGTGAGCCCCATCCTCGTCACGGACGGCCAGCAGGCTGTCCAGGAGATCGCCGCCCTGGGCTCTGGGCGCGGCGGCCTTGCGGTCTTCGATCAAGGCCGCGACAGCGGTCATCCAGCGCGCGCCCTGGGCGATACGGGGGCGTTCCGCAAACCCGAAATCACCCGGCGCCCGGGCCAGCAGGTCAAAGAGGTTCACATTGGCGCGCCCTTGCAGGTAGCCGCGTGCAATGGAGGCCAGTTGAGCGCCTTCGCCAGCCGCCGGGCGCGAGAACAGGGCGCGCAGCACCGCATCCAGAGTGGCGCGATGGAAGGTCTCGCTCAGATTGGCCCGGTCCTGACCGGCCAGGCCGTCAGCCAGAGACCCCGCGGCGGCGATGAAATGCGGCAGCAGGGTTTCCACGGACTTGGGCGTAAAGGCGGGGGCCAGGGCCTTGCGCTGTCGCCTCCAGACCTCGCCCTCGGTGAGAAGCAGGCCTTCACCGACGATGGGCTGCAACAGCCGGCGCATCTGGAAGGGCCGCCGATAGCGCCCCGCCTGGACGCCCAGCACGTGCTTGACGCCAGCCGGGTCGCTGACCACCAGGCCCGGCTGCCCCAGGAAGGTGTAGGGGATCATCAGGGTGTCGAAGTCGGCCTCTGACCAGGCGCCGATCATGTTGCGCATCATCGCCCAGGCGGCGCGCAGATTGGTCTGGCCCTTTGCGTGGACCCTGGGAGCGGGGGGTATCAGGTGGCGGGAAACCGGGGCGTCCATGTCGAGCCTCCAGATCGGGAGGCACCGGGGAGGGCGCTCCATCCGGATCCATGGCTTAGCACCGCCCATGAGGCGCCGCAATAATTCATCGGTCGATGAAAATCAGGCGGCGGCCACGGAGCGGTCAGCGGGTACGTCAAACACCCGGGTTGCGCCGCGCCAGACCTCGATCAGGTCGCAGCGGTGGTGCATGTCGATCAGCTCAAAGGCGCGCCGGCGGGCGGCGTTCTCGTCAGCGAAGGGGGCAACGTCAAAGCGCGGCACCGAGCCGTCGGATTCAACGCAGAAAAAGGTGAACACCTGCATGGGAACATCCGTTCGATACAGGCGGGTCCGAGCCACATTCGATGGGCGGGGGCCGCAGGCGCTGGCACTCGTTTGCGGCCAGCTATGGATCGATCATAGGACCATATGTCGCGATTCACCATAGAAATGAGTCTTCAAAAGAGACTCTCTGTCGCGACAATCTGGGGACGGTCATGTGGATGAATCCTCCCTCTGGACGTCTGGTTCCAAAGCCGGTTCCCTTTTGTCGCCTTAGCCACTAGGTTCCCTCCCTTTCGTAAACGGCGACGTTGAGACTCCATGGCCGCCCACTATCTCGATTTCGAACGCCCTATCGCTGACCTGGAAAGCAAGATCGAGGAGCTGAGCAAGCTCTCCGACACGGCCGGTCCAGGCGCGTTCGAGCTTGAGATCCAGGCCCTGCGCGACCGCGCCCAGGCGCTGCGGGTCGAGGCCTATTCCAATCTGGACGCCTGGCAGAAGACCATGGTCGCCCGCCACCCGCAGCGGCCGCACCTGCGCGACTATCTGGCCGGCCTGATTGACGAGTTCGTCGAGCTGCGCGGCGATCGCAAGTTCGCTGACGACCAGGCCATCGTCGGGGGCCTTGGCCGCTTCCGGGGCCAGCCTGTCGTGGTCATGGGCCACGAGAAGGGCCACGATACGACCACCCGCCTGAAGCACAATTTCGGCATGGCCCGCCCCGAAGGCTATCGCAAGGCCGTGCGCCTGATGGACATGGCCGAGCGCTTCAACCTGCCGGTCCTGACCTTTGTCGACACGGCCGGGGCCTATCCGGGTCTGGGGGCTGAGGAGCGCGGTCAGGCCGAGGCCATCGCCCGCTCGACCGAGCGCTGCCTGACCCTGAACACCCCGATGATCGCCACCATCGTCGGCGAGGGCGGTTCTGGCGGGGCCATCGCCCTGGCCGGGGCCAACAAGGTGCTGATCCTCGAGCACTCGATCTATTCGGTGATCAGCCCCGAGGGTGCGGCCTCGATCCTGTGGCGCGACGGCGCCCGGGCCAAGGACGCCGCCACCCAGATGCGCATCACGGCGCAGGACCTGATCAAGCTGGGCATCGTCGATCGCATCATCGACGAGCCGGCCGGTGGGGCCCACTCCGACCACGCTGCCGCCCTGCAGGCCGTGGGCGATGCGGTTGAGGACGAGCTGAAGGGCCTGCTGGCCCTCGACGTGGCGGCCCTGCGCAAGCAGCGCTCGGACCGCTTCTACGCGATCGGCCGGGTGGGGCTGCAGTAGGGTCACCACGATGCTCCCCTTCCGGGGGAGCTGTCGCGAAGCGACTGAGGGGGCTCCTCCGGCAGGGGCCGCGCTGCCCCCTCCGGCCCTTTGGGCCACCTCCCCCATTGTTTGGACCGGAGACATCCGTGACAGGTGTTCGGAGACATCCGTGACACATTTTCCGATCTCAGAGGGAGGTCGGGATGCCGTTCACGGGGGTGTCTGCGATGGATCGCAAACGGGAGTTTGTACGGCTGGCCTTGGTTGAAGGCTGTAACAGGCGGGAGCTTTGCCGGCGGTTCGGGGTCAGCGCGACGCTGGGCTACCGGCTCATGGCGCGCTATCGGGAGCAAGGCGATGCGGGCCTTGAGGCGCGATCTCGCCGACCGCGGACCTCGCCCCGGCGCACGGAGACGGCGGTTGAGGATGCGACGCTTCAGGTCCGTGCGGAGCATCCGGCCTGGGGTGGCCGCAAGATCGCGGCGGTGCTGCGGCGTGAGGGGCTTGAGGCTCCGGCCCCCTCGACGGTGACCCAGATCCTGCGCCGGGGTGGTGTGGCGCTGGGCGGTGAAGGCGGCGGCGCTCAGCCTTTCATCCGCTTCGAGCATCCCCAGCCCAACGATCTGTGGCAGATGGACTTCAAGGGCCATGTGGCCCTCGGCTCAGGGCGACTGCATCCCCTGACGGTGCTGGACGACCACTCGAGGTTTGCCGTGGTCTTGGCCGCTTGCGCCAACCAGAAGACCCAGACCGTCAAGGATCAACTGATCCAGGCCTTTACCCGCTATGGTCTGCCCTGGCGCATCGCCACCGACAACGGCTCGCCCTGGGGCAACGGCCCCGGCGATCCCTACACCCCGCTGGGCGTGTGGCTGATCGAGCTGGGCGTGCGCATCAGCCACTCCCGGCCCTATCATCCCCAGACCTTGGGCAAGGACGAGCGCTTCCATCGCACCCTAAAGGCCGAGGCCCTGAGCGCCCCCTTCGAGACCCTCGACCATGCGGCCCGCGCGCTCGATCACTGGCGTGACATCTACAATCTGGTCCGGCCTCACCAGGCCCTGGACATGGCGGTTCCCGTCGATCGCTACCGACACAGTCCAAGGCCCTACCAGCCCGTCATCCCGCCCTTCGAGTACGGACCCGACGACCAGGTTCGCCGGGTCCAGCAAGGGGGCCATCTCAGTTTTGCCAACCGTCCGCTCAAGGTCCCAAAAGCCTTCGCTGGAAAAGCTGTCGCCCTGCGAGCCACCCAGACCGATGGCGTCTTCGACGTCTTCTTCCAGACCCAACGTCTCAAAACCATCGACCTGAGGACCGCAAAATAGCATCCTCAACCTGTCACGGATGTCTCCGAACACCTGTCACGGATGTCTCCGGTCCAAACACCCATGAGGGGAGGATCAAAAAACCGCCTCTTGCCTGCCGCAAGGGTCAATCCGCCATAGTCTGCGAAAATCAGACTGGGAGGCTTAAGGCCATGGCGATCAAGACCCGTTTCACAGAGCTTTTCGGCGTCGAGCACCCCATCGCCCAGGGCGGCATGCAGTGGGTGGGCAAGGCCGAGCTGGTCAGCGCCGTCGCCAATGCCGGGGCGCTGGGCTTCATCACCGCCCTGACCCAGCCGACGCCCGAGGAGCTGGCGAAGGAGATCGCCCGCACCCGCGATCTCACCGACAAGCCGTTCGGCGTCAACCTGACCATCCTGCCGTCGATCAAGCCGCCGCCCTATGCCGAATACCGCGCGGTGATCATCGAGAGCGGCATCAAGATCGTCGAGACCGCCGGCTACAAGCCGCAGGAGCATGTCGATCACTTCAAGGCCAACGGCGTGAAGGTGATCCACAAGTGCACCGCCGTCCGCCACGCCCTCAGCGCCGAGCGGATGGGCGTGGATGCCATCAGCATCGACGGCTTCGAATGCGCCGGCCACCCGGGCGAGGATGACATTCCCGGCCTGATCCTGATCGCCGCCGCCGCCGACAAGGTGAAGATCCCGATGCTGGCCTCGGGCGGCATTGCCGATGCACGCGGCCTGGTGGCGGCCCTGGCCCTGGGCGCCGACGGCGTCAATATGGGCACCCGCTTCTGCGTCACCCAGGAGGCTCCGATCCCGATGGCCTTCAAGGAGCAGATGGTCGCCAATGACGAGCGCCAGACCGACCTGATCTTCCGCACCCTGCACAATACGGCCCGCGTGATGCGCAATGCCGTCAGCCAGGAGGTCGTGCAGATCGAGCGGGCCGGCGGGGCCAAGTTCGAGGACGTCCAGCATCTGGTGGCCGGCAGCCGTGGCCGCGACGCCCTGGCCGAGGGTGACACCGATGGCGGCATCTGGTCGGCCGGCATGGTCCAGGGCCTGATCCACGATATCCCCACCGTCAAGGACCTGGTCGACCGGATGGTCGCCGAGGCCGAGGCGATCATTCGCGGTCGGCTGGCGGGGATGGTGCTCTAGTCTGGCGGGGGATCAGGGCCTCGAGGCCGCGCATGACTTCGGCTTGCGCGGCGTCATCGACGTCCCGGGTGGCGACGGCTTTCATGGTGTTGATGAACAGCACCCCGATCGCCGCCGCGCGCGGAGCACCGCCCGTGCGATCAACATATTCGCACAGCAGGCGGGCGGCCCGCAGGAGGTGAGCGTCCTCTTCGGCATCGCAAAGGCCTATGATCTCGGCGCCGGCCTCGCGCAGGGCCTGCCAGTCGGCTTCGGAGGGCGCGGGCAGATCGCGCCAGGCACCCAGGCCGGCAAGCAACTCGGCCATGGCCGCCACGTGGCCGGCGCGGGCTGACTTCATGACCGCATAGGCCTTGGCCAGGGCGGTGCGTGCGTGGACGCCGCCGGCGGCCTTCATGATCTGCATCAGCAGGGGCGGTTTGCGGATGGTGCGGACCGTGCTCATGGAGCGGCCCTCTGAGGCCTGATCAGCATGTCGAGCTCGCCGTCCGACAGGTTCGGCTCGACGGCGACGCCCACATCGATCGACAGATCGCCCTTGCGTCGGCCTTCGGTCCCTTCGGGCAGGCCCCGGTTTTTCCAGCGCCGGTCTGGACCGGCATAGGTCTCTGAAACAATGAAGCTGCGGGGCTGGTTGGAGATGTAGGCGATCCGCTCCAGCAGGGTTAAGGGGCTGATCGGCTTGGCGATCGTGTAGTTGGCCCCGCTGTCGCGACCCGCCACGACCTGCTCCTCCCGCGTATGGGCCGAGACAATGATGGCGGGGATGATGCGATCCTCGTCGCGCGGCCGGCTCCGCAGCCAGCGCACCAGCTCATAGCCGTCGCAGGTGGGCATGGCACCGTCGGTGATCAGCAGATCGAACCTGTGATTGACCAGCAGGGCCTTGGCCTCGTCGCCGTCGCAGGCCGTGACGACGTCCTTGGCGCCAAAGGCGCAAAGCAGGTCCTGGACGATCTTCCGGGCGTGTTCGTTGTCATCAGCGACCAGGATCTTGGCCGTCTCGAGATTTATCTTGCTGCTGTCCAGCACAACCAATCTCCTGATTTCGCCCTATAGATAGGCAAGATTTCGCAGTATTAAAGCGTATACCGTCACTTCTCGCATATATTGGAGGCTGGGCTAGATATTAGCAGTCAGGTTACTGTATAGAAAAGCGCTTTCTATCCTTAATTTCCAGTTTACCAAAGGCTGGAACCCGAGATGAGGTTTTCTCGTCACAGGGCCGGAGCGCCTCTGGATATTTATGGCACGTATAGTGCCTATTCTTCAAGGGCTTCTTCAAAAGGCCGGACGCTCCGCGCCGGTTTCCGCAGGGGGCAAACCTTCCATAGCCCCGGCGGCCGGAATGGCGGATGGATGGCGCGGGCAACCGGAGACGTCTGCGATGGCCGATTCGATCGAGGCGATGATCGAGCGCCTGCGTCAGCTTGAAGACCAGCTGGAGCAGGCCTTCGCGGCCCGGGCCGGGGCCCACGGCCTGAAGCTGGAGCGGGGCAAGCCGCGCTTTGGCCCCGAGGTCCGCGCCAGCCAGCGCAGTCACAAGCGGCGCATCCACTTTTTCAAGACCCCGTGGCCCACCCTGCTGACCCTGCCGCTGATCTACGGCATGGTCATTCCGATGGCCCTGATGGACCTGGCCGTCAGCCTCTATCAGCTGGGCTGCTTCACCGCCTGGGGCATAGAGCGCGTCAATCGCCGCGACTATGTGGTCATCGACCGCCACCGGCTGAGCTATCTGAACCCGGTCCAGAAGCTCAACTGCGTCTATTGCGGCTATGGCAACGGCGTCATCGCCTATGCCCGCGAGATCACCGCCCGCACCGAGCAATACTGGTGCCCGATCAAGCACGCCCTCAAGGTCAAGGGCACCCACGAGCGCTACGCCGCCTTCCTCGACTATGGCGACGCCGAGGGCTTCGTGAAGAGCTCCGCCGCCTATCGCGAGCGGCTGAAGCGGGCGCGGGCGGAGGCGACCAAGGCCGACTGACCCCGCAGGCCCGCCTGGCCGCCCGCCGGGCAGGCGCGGTTTTCCAGCCTCGCGCCCTGGCTGCGAGGGGAGGGGGAAGGGTTGCAGAGCGCCCGGGCCTCGCCCGGATGTGAGTGTAGTAAGTACCGTTTCGACGAAGACGAGCGCTCCGCGCGGTCGTTCTTTCAGAGGCGTGCGGCGCTTGAGCCCTGTTTGGGCCTCGCCGCCTTGAAGCCTCCGACGGGCGGACCGGGGCGCGACCCCGTTCCGGACTGCCGGTTCTCCCGAACCGGCCTGCTGCTCGCCCGACCCCTGCCGTGACGTCGTTTTAGTGTTCCACGGCCGACCGCCGCCAGACACGACAGGGTTGACGGCCCGGAGCACAAGACACTCCTCCCGCCATCGTTTGAGCTTCCCGCTCGACCACCCCAAACAGCCGCAACGGTCGCTGGCCATGCGCCCTTCCCGTGCTGTCAGGTGGGATGATTATGCAGGACGTTTTGAGCGCGTCTGACGGCGCGGTGCGAGATTTTTGCAGGGTGTTGAAGTTGCTGGGGTTTATGGGCGATGCGCCGGGGATGCAGCGGGCTGGGCGCCCGTAGATCCTCCCCCTGAAGGGGGAGGCGGCCCGAAGGGCCGGAGGGGGAAGTGCGCACCGCGTCAGCTGTTACTACCCCCTCCGTCTCCCCCGCCTTGGCGGGGGCGACACCTCCCCCTTCAGGGGGAGGATCTTCGGGGCGCTGCCCTTCGCGCCGAAGGCAGCCAGCCTTTCATCTCACGGCGAGACGGTCGCCGGTCTGGACAGGTTGCTCAAGGCCGGCCCTCCGGGCCGCCGCCGCGCGGCCGGTCGCAGACCGGGGTCGGTGGACCAACCTGTCCAGACCGTCACGCTTGGCCTCCATGAGATGAAGGGCGGGGTGGGGCGCGAGGTGAGCCCCCTCTTTAGGCCAGCCGGAACCCGTCGCTGACCATCAGCCCCCGGATGCGGGCGACATAGGTCTCCGCCGTCAGGTGCGGGCGCAGCTGGGACATCACCGGGAAGGTGGCGGCGATCTTGGCGTCGGGGGTGGGGCGGGTGATGATCATGAGAGCTTTAGCGCTACTGATTTTTGGAGAATGGCCCCGACGGGCTTTAGAGATGCTTGCCCCATCGGCGAACTCATTGCATCTACTATGGCTCGCTATGCCGAGCTGATGGAGAGCACTCCATTCGATCCATGAGCCGCTCCAAAGGCTGCGCCACCCTAAATCCATCGCCGGAGCGATAGGCCTCCGCGACCTTAGCTGCGACATCTCCGCAGGTAAGCGCTTTCTCGGATTGATTGCCGGCCGCAGAATTTCTTGTCACGCTCGTTTCAATTTGGTCCACGCGCGCATCCAGCCTTGCAACATACCACAACACCCCGGCAACCAGAGCGAACGCCGCAATCCCGGCGGAAAGCTTGTTTGCCCAGTTAGGAGGAGATGCGGCTTGGGTCATTTCCGTTTTTTCCTTGCGCGTCCGACACGCGCCTCCTGACGAGCCGCTCTTTCGATTAGCTCTCTGATAAACGCCGATCTTCCAACTTCTCCCGACATGGATTTGAGCAACTCCATGGTTTTGAATGGCAGTCTTAAGGACATTTGTTCAGATAATTTTTGATCCATCACGATTTCCCTCCATGACTAAGGCCACGGATGACTGGGAAGTCTTCCCTACGTTCGCCTCCGGTTTGCCACTTCAGAGTTTTCACGGACTGATTTGTTAGATGGGCGTTCCACGCCTTGATCGTCAGTGCAGCTTTCTCCGCATCTGAGAGGCGTCTTTTGAGGTTTGCACGATCAGCTAGAAGGATTTCGCGGAGCTTTAGAATAGGGCTTCCTGCACCGAGCATTACTCCGTCCCCCAGGCGCTCAAGGAACTCGTCCGCCTTTATCGGATCGATGCGACTGAAGAAATAATGGAGAGCTAGAGATATGGATGACGTTACGTCGCGGACTTTCGTAATAAATCGGACGCTATCTCGAATTCCGGGATGAATATCTAATGTGTCTAGAAGTTCACTAATTGTCGGGGCTACGTTCCTGAGTACAATATAGCCGTTATCCAGAAGCCAAACATATCGAAGAGTTGCGGCCAGGTTCGCTGTATTAGTCTCGTTTCTATCTTTAAGTATTGCAGAAATAGATCGCTTTTGACCTACATCAAAGGTGTCGAATACATCATCGTCCAATCCTTCAACCACAATGGCGGGGAAGGGGACGCCATATCGTTCGGCAGCAGCGCAACGGTGCTGGCCATCGAGAAGGCGCCCGCTAGAGCCGATCTTAATTGTCTGGCCGTTCAGAACCCACGCGCCGCTACGCATGTCCCGGCCATACTTCTCAACCACGGCCGAAGCGATTTTGCGGTTGCGGTCATTACGCGAGAGAATCTCTCCCGCGCGCACTGGCGTGATCACCTCCACTCGTACCTGCAGACTAACTGGGGTTGCGGAGTTCGAGGAGGGGCCTTGCTGATCGCTGTGTTTGACCCCGTCAAATCGAACGTGACTGCCTAAGCCCGAAATGGTGGGGAAGGTGTCGTGTCCAGGCGAGTATCTTACTAGGGTCAACGAGCGACCGGTGCGATAGGCTTCCCATCCCTTTATAAGAAGCCCAGCGATCTGAATTTGGCTTCTTCGTCCGCCTTCACGAACGCCCTCCTCCAACTGCTTTTTAAGCGATTGTGTTGCGCCAGTGGATGTTTCCGTAGCGGCGTCGATTTCTTTGAAGAATTCGTCGGCCTTTACAGGATCGACCTTGGAAAAAAGAAAATGTAATGCCGTTCCTAGGCCGTGGGGTACCGAGGGTGTCGCGACCTTGGCGATCCTCAGAGACAGCCTAATGTCCGGATTTTCCTCAAGAATTGTTAGCAGAGCTTGGGAGGACACCCGATTCCGTTGGCTGGTGAAATCATCGTTCGCAAAGCGCCACAGAACGGTCAATGCGGCCGCTAAGGCTCGGCCGTCGCGCTCCTGTCGAATTGACATGATGTCAGACACAGTTCGCCGGCGTACCGCGTCAATTGTGTCGAAGTGACTAGGATCGATGTTTCGAATTATGAGACTCGAAAACGCCTCGCCCGCTTCAATGCACGCGTGTAGGCGAAGGCGCCCAGACATAAGAACGTTTGAGCTATCAAAGATGAGAGGATCACCGTTGAGCTTCCACATGTGGTTCCGCATGTCGCGGGCGTAGGTAGCTATCTGGCGCTTATCCAAGGGGGCCTGATTTCGCACGTTGGTGAGAAATTCGCGCGCCTCGGCAGGCGTAATCAAGCGCACTTCATGCGATAGGGCGGTCTCGGTAAAGCTCATGGCGATGTGACTCCAGCTTGTCTACATCATCGTCTTCTGCGCGTTGCGATGCAACTGAGGAAGTTGCATCCCAGGACTTCAGTTGGGTGCCGGAAATAAAATCAATAAAAACAGCTAGATAGGTCTTAAATATGGGCGTTGCTCGAATCCTCTTGTTGTCTGAGTTGTTCGTCGGGCCGTTGGGGTGGCCTTCATTTCTCCGTCACACACCGACCTAACCGCCACCACTTCACGATCATCCGGCCGCGTGTTGAACGCGATCCGCGCGCCCGGCGCGTCGCGGGGTACGGGGGCAGGACCGTCTCGAACAGGAAGAGGCTGGGCGGTGGGTTGCGGGTGTCGGCACCCCGAGGGGTACCCGTCGGTCCGAATGGCGCCGCGCCACTTGCCCCCTCCGCGCTGCCCCCTCCGCGCTGCGCGCTCCTCCCCCGGAGGGGGAAGATGAGGTGCGTTAGATGCTCCCCCTTTGGGGGAGCTGTCGCGGAGCGACTGAGGGGGATAGCTGGGCGAACGCCGCGCTGGCCCCCTCCGGCCCTTCGGGCCACCTCCCCCGGAGGGGGAGGATCTGCGCCCGCCCTACAACCGCCCCTTCCGAAACGCCTCCGCCTGCTCGGCCCGCAGCTCGGCCCGCAGGCGTTTGGGCATGGCCTTGTCCACCGTCTCGCCGACCCCGGTCAGGATCTCGTTGGCGAATTCCAGGTCCATCAGCTTCATGCGCTTGATCTCGTCGCGCAGGCGGGCGGCGGTTTCGAATTCCAGGTTGCCGGCGGCTTCGCGCATGCGGGCTTCAAGGTCCTTGAGGGCGGCCTTGAAGTTGTCGCCGCTGAAGGGCTTGTCGCCGTCGGGGGTGTGCAGGCCGCCAATCGGCACGGTGACGCGGTCGCCGCGCTCGAACGGGCTGTTGAGGATGTCCTTGATGTCGCGCTTGACGCTTTCGGGGGTGATGCCGTGGGCGAGGTTGAATTCGTGCTGTTTCTCGCGGCGGCGGCTGGTCTCGCCCATGGCCCGCTCCATGCTGCCGGTGATCCGGTCGGCATAGAGGATGACCTTGCCGTCGACGTTACGGGCCGCGCGACCGATGGTCTGGATCAGGCTGGTTTCCGAGCGCAGGAAGCCTTCCTTGTCGGCGTCGAGAATGGCCACCAGCCCACATTCGGGGATGTCGAGGCCCTCGCGCAGCAGGTTGATGCCGACCAGCACGTCGAACTGGCCCAGCCGCAGGTCGCGGATGATCTCGATGCGCTCCAGGGTGTCGACGTCGGAGTGCATGTAGCGCACGCCGATGCCCTGCTCGTTGATATATTCGGTCAGGTCCTCGGCCATCTTCTTGGTCAGCACGGTGACCAGCGAGCGATAGCCCTTGGCGGCGGCCTGGCGGATCTCGTCGATGACGTCGTCAACCTGCGAGGCGCCGTCCTTGCTGACCGGGCGCACCTCGACCGGCGGGTCGATCAGGCCGGTGGGGCGGATCACCTGCTCGGCAAAGACGCCGCCGGCCCGCTCCAGCTCCCAGGCAGCCGGGGTGGCGCTGACGTGCACCGACTGGGGCCGCATGGCGTCCCATTCCTCGAACTTCAGCGGGCGGTTATCCAGGGCCGAGGGCAGGCGGAAGCCGTACTCGGCCAGGGTCCATTTGCGGCTGCGGTCGCCCTTGTACATGGCCCCGATCTGCGGAACCGTCTGGTGGCTCTCGTCGGTGAACAGCAGGGCGTTGTCGGGGATGTATTCGAAGAAGGTCGGCGGCGGCTCGCCCGGCTGGCGACCTGACAGGTAGCGGCTGTAGTTCTCGATGCCGGCGCACGAGCCGGTGGTCTCGATCATCTCCAGATCGAAATTGGTCCGCTGCTCCAGGCGCTGGGCCTCCAGCAGCTTGCCGTTCTCATACATCCAGGCCAGCCGCTCTTTCAGCTCGGCGCGGATCGAGATGATCGCCTGGCGCAGGGTGGGGCGCGGGGTGACGTGGTGGCTGTTGGCGTAGACCTTTATCGACGGCAGGTCGGCGGTCTTCTTGCCGGTCAGCGGGTCGAACTCGGCGATGGCCTCGACCTCGTCGCCGAACAGGCTGATGCGCCAGGCGCGGTCTTCATAGTGGGCGGGGAAGATTTCCAGGGTGTCGCCCCGGCGGCGGAAGGTGCCGCGCTCGAAGGCGGCGTCGTTGCGCTTATATTGCTGGGCCACCAGGTCGGCCATCAGCTGCTTTTCGTTGACCGTCTGGCCGACCTCCAGGGTGAAGGTCATGGCCGTATAGGTCTCGACCGAGCCGATGCCGTAGATGCAGCTGACCGAGGCGACGATGATTACGTCGTCGCGCTCCAGGATCGCCCGGGTGGCCGAGTGGCGCATCCGGTCGATCTGCTCGTTGATCGAGCTGTCCTTCTCTATGTAGGTGTCGGTGCGCGGCACATAGGCTTCGGGCTGGTAGTAGTCGTAATAGCTGACGAAATACTCGACCGCGTTCTCCGGGAAGAAGCTCTTCATCTCGCTGTAGAGCTGGGCGGCCAGGGTCTTGTTGGGGGCCAGGATCAGGGCCGGGCGCTGGGTCTTTTCGATGACCTGGGCCATGGTGAAGGTCTTGCCCGAGCCGGTAACGCCCAGCAGCACCTGGTCCTGATCGCCATTGTTGAGGCCCTCGACCAGTTCGGCGATGGCGGTCGGCTGGTCGCCGGCGGGGCTGTAGTCGCTGACCAGCTTGAAGCGCTTGCCGCCCTCCGACTTGGCGGGGCGCTCGGGGCGGTGCGGGGTCCACAGGGCGGGGATCGCGCCGCCGGGGACCATGTCCATGACAAAGGGCGTGGAGACGTCGGAAACGCCGGAATCCGGGGGGCTGGCCATGGCCTGAAAGTAGGGGCGCGGGGGCGGGAAGGCTAGGGGGGCTGCTGACGGCGAGTGTCAGCAGGCTGGCGGCAGGTGGCGGGAGGGGCTGACTCGCCTTCCGGTTTTGCTTGACGGGCGAACGCCGTTTTATATCATGGGTACAGCTATCGGGCCGCGCTTGTCGCGGCCGGGCCGCGCTCCGCTCCGGGGCGAATCCGGTCCGGCGTCCGTCGATAACCGGACGCCATGTCGTGTTCCCTCTTGGGGTTCGGCGTGGCGTGTTGATCGACCTCCGGGGCCTTGCCCCCCTTGTCCTCTCCGTTGCGCCGACCCCGCTCGATCTGGAGACCTTGTGATGTTCTGGATGATGACGTCGCCCCGTGCGCGCGGCCTGTTGCTGGCCGCCCTGATGGGCGTTCTGGCGGGCGGAGCGCTGGCCCTGACCGCACTGCCGGCCCGGGCCCAGGCCCCGACCTCGCCCCCGACCCCGCCGCCCGCGGCCGAGGGCGAATGGCACGGCGCGTTGGCGATCGGGCCGCGCAGCCTGCGGCTGGAGGTCAGCCTCAAGCGCGGACCCGACGGCGTCCTCGGCGGCCAGCTGGTCAGCCTGGACCAGCTTTCGCCGCCTTTGCCCGTGGCCGAGGCGCGGCTGGCCGACGGTACGCTGAGCTTCACCGTCCCCGCCGTGCAGGGCCGCTATTCGGGAAGCTGGGATGGTGCCAAGGGCGGCTGGTCGGGGGTCTGGCTGCAGGGCATGCCGCTGCCGCTGGTGCTGACGCCGGGCAAGTATCCGCCGCCGGGCCGCCCGCAGGAGCCCAAGCCGCCGTTCCCCTATGAGGCTCGCCCCGTCACGTTCGACGGCGGCGCGCCGGGAGTGAAGCTGGCCGGAACCCTGACCGTCCCGCCGGGTGCGGGACCATTCCCGGCGGTGGTGCTGATCAGCGGCTCGGGTCCTCAGGACCGCGACGAGACCCTGCTGGGCCACAAGCCGTTCCTGCTGCTGGCCGACACCCTGACCCGGCGCGGGGTGGCGGTGCTGCGCTATGATGATCGCGGGACCGCCCAGTCGACCGGCACTTTCGGCTCGGCGCTCGGTCGCGACTTCGCCGATGACGCCGCTGCCGCCGTGGACTGGCTACGGGCCCAGCCGGGGATCGACACGGCGCGGGTAGGGCTGATGGGCCATAGCGAGGGCGGGCTGATCGCGCCGCAGGTGGCGGGCCGCGATCCGGCCGTCGCCTTCGTGGTGCTGCTGGCCGGCCCCGGCGTGCCCGGTCGCGAGATCATGCCGGTCCAGCGCCGCGCCGTGCTCAAGGCCATGGGCCTGCCGCCGGCCAGTATCGAGACGGCCGCCGCCAAGGGCGACGCCCTGGACGCCGCCATGCTGACCACCCTGTCGCCCGAGGCGGCGCGGGCCGAGGCGCGGCGACTGCTGACGGCCGCCGGGGCACCGGCCGAGGCGGTCGAGGCGCAGGTGCGCACGGTCGCTTCGCCCTGGTATCGCGACTTTCTGACTCACGATCCCCGCCCGGCGCTGAAGGCCCTGAAGGTGCCGGTCCTGGCGCTGAACGGCGCGGTCGACGTGCAGGTAGTGGCCAGCCAGAACCTGCCGGCCCTGCGCGAGGCCCTGAAGGGCAATCCGGCCGCCGAGGTGGTCGAACTGCCCGGCCTCAACCACCTGTTCCAGACCAGCGCCACCGGTGATCCCGGCGAGTACGGCAACCTGCAGGAGACCATGTCGCCGGCGGCCCTCAAGGTGATCAGCGACTGGATCGCCCGGCGCTAGAGAAAGAGCGGCGGGCGGTGGCGGAAGTCTAGACCTTGGGTTGCGTCGCGTCGCGGGAGCGCTAGTGTTGGTCCTGAGTTGGGGGATTACATGTTTGTTCGCGTGCTGGCCGTAGCGGCCATTCTGGTGACCGTGGGCGAGGCCCGGGCTGCCGAAACGACCCTGCGCTATGGTCCGCCGTCGGCCTGGGTCAAGCCGGCTCCGCTGCCGGCCGTGCCGGTGGTCGAGCCGGGCGCGGGCTATGCCATGCTGCTCTATGACGAACAGACCCGCTACGCGCCGAAGGGCAGCGAGACCTATATCCAGATCGCCAACAAGATCCTGACCGAAGAGGGCCTGCAGGACCTGGGCTGGGTGTCGCGCGAGTGGGACCCCGAGACCGAGAGCCTGACCATCCACAAGGTCCATGTCCTGCGCGACGGCCAGGTGATCGACGCCCTGAAGTCCGACAAGTTCGAGGTGCTGCGGCGCGAGAGCAATCTGGAATCCTCGATGCTGGACGGGCGGCTGACGGCGACCGTGCAGATCCGCGGCCTGCGGGTCGGCGACGTGATCGACACCGCCATGACCCGCCGGTTCCGCGATCCCCTCGGCGTCGACCGCTACGAAGACGCCACGGCCATCCGGCAGGAGGGCGCGGCCGGACGCTACCGGGTGCGGGCCCTGTGGACCAAGGCCATGCCGACCCGCTGGCGGGCGACCAGCGGCTTTGCCACACCGGTGGTCACCGAAACGGCCGAGGGCTCGGAACTGGTCTCTGACATGCTGCTGGCCAAGGCGCCCAAGCTGCCGGTCGGTGCACCGATGCGCTATGCCGACCAGGGGACCATCGAGTTCAGCCAGTTCCGCGACTGGGCCGAGATTTCCACCCTGATGGCCGGCCACTATGCGCGGGCCGCCACCCTGGAGGCCGCCTCGCCGCTGAAGGCCGAGGTCGAGCGGATCCGCGCCGCCAGCGCCGATCCCGCCGTCCGGGCCGCCCTGGCCCTGAAGCTGGTCGAGTCGCAGGTGCGCTATGTCTATGTCGGCATGGGTGCGGGAGCCCTGGTCCCGGCTTCGGCCGACGAGACCTGGCGGCGGCGCTTCGGCGACTGCAAGGCCAAGACCGCGCTGCTGCTGGCCCTGCTGACAGAACTGGGCCTGCCGGCCGAGGCGACCCTGGTCAACGCCAACGGTGGCGGCAACGGCCTCGACAGTCACCTGCCGCGCCTCGCCCTGTTCGATCACGTCATCCTGCGCCTGCCCCTGGCCGGCCGGATCTACTGGCTGGACGGCACCCGGGCGGGTGACGAGAGCCTTGCCAATCTCGAGCCGCCGTCCTTCGGTTGGGGCCTGCCGCTGCGATCCAGTGGCGGGGTTCTGGAATATATCGCCCCATCCGCTCCGGCCCGGCCCTATGGCGAGACCCTGATGCGGGTCGATGCCTCGGCCGGGATCGATGCGCCGGCCGAGGTGACCATCGACACCTATGTGCGTGGTGACAGTGCCGTAGCACTGTCGCGCGAGATCGCCAGTGCGCCCCGCGACGAGCTTGAGCGCGGCTACCGTTCCGGCTGGGCCAAGCGGATCACCTGGGTCGACTTCGAGCGCGCCGACTGGGCCTTCGATGCCGAGCGGGCCGAGCTGCGGATTACCGTGGCAGGCAAGGGCAAGATCGACTGGCGGCAGGATCTGGACCTGCCGCGCCGCTGGCAGATCGACGGCAGCTTCCTGTCCCTGCCCAGCTATGAGCGCGACATCGCCCAGGACCAGGAGGCCCCCTATGTGGTCAACTTTCCCGGCTATGAGCGCTGGGTAACCTCGGTGATCCTGCCGGCCACCGGGCCCCAGGTCCGGGTGCTGGGACGTTCGGTCGACGAGACCCTGGGCGGCTTTGTCATCCGCCGGCGCACCGAGTTCCAGAACAACCGCGTCGTGATGTTCAGTAGCTCGCGCACGCTGGGGCCCGAGGTTGCCGCCGCCGAGGCCCGCGCCGCGACCGCCCGGGCCCGCCGCGCCGACCGCGAGTTCGGCATCACCGTCCTGCAGGTCATGCCCGCCGACAGCAAAGCCCCGGAAGAGACGCCCATCGCCGAGGCCTGGCGCGCGCTGGGCGACAACCGGCTGGACGCGGCCGCGCGTCTGTTCGGACGCCTCAAGGACGACAAGGAGCAGGCCCGCTCTGCCTATGCCGGTCTTGTTGAGACGGAACTGACCCGCCGCGACTACGCCCGGGCGCTGAAGATCTGCGACGAGGCCGAGCGCAAGCTGCCCGACCCCACGGAGTGGATCCATCTGCGGGCCCGGATCTTCCGGATCGCCGGCACGCCGGACAAGGCCGAGGCCGTGGTGACCGCCGCCCTGGCGGCCAAGCCGGACTCCCAGGCCCTGATGCGGGACCTGGCTGCGACCCACATGATGCAGAACCAGCTGGACAAGGCCACCGCCGTGCTCGACCGGGCTCTCGCCCTGGCCCCGCGCGATCACCTGACCCTGCTCAGCCGGGCGGGCGTTTCCATGCGGCTGAAGGCCTGGGACGACGCTATCGCCCGCTATGAAGCGGCCCTGGTCGTCGATCCGGACGATATCTCGACGGTGCTGGCCCAGGCCCAGGCCTATGCGTCCGCCGAACGCTATGATCTGGCCCTGCGCCGCGTGACCGAAGCCCGGCGCATCGACCCGTTCAGCGCCGCCACCTACAGCGTCAGCAGCGACATCCATGCCCGGCGTCGCCAGTATGAGGCGACCCTCGCCGATGCCGATGCGGCGGTGGCCCTCTATCCCGACAGCTCGGTCCTGCTGAACAACCGCTGCTGGGCCCGGGCCACCTTTGGTCGCGACCTCGACAAGGCCCTGGCCGACTGCGACGGCGCGCTGAAGCCCAACCCTAAAGTGGCCGGCTTCCTCGACAGCCGGGCCCTGGTCCATGCCCGTGCCGACCGGCTGGACGCGGCCCTGCGCGACTATGACGCCGCCCTGGTCATCGCCCCGCGCCAGGTCTCGTCGCTGTTCGGGCGCGGGCTGGTGCGGTTGCGCAAGGGCGACACGGCCGGTGGTCGGGCCGACCTGGCAGCGGCCCGCGCCATCGATCCGGATGTCGAGTCGCAGTTCGCGGGCTATGGCCTGAAGCCTGAGCCGGGAGTCTGACGCCGATCCCGCAACCGCCTATAGTTTTCAGAAACCGTAGCGGTTGCGGTTTGGGCCGCGCGCCGCCACATGCAACCTCTTACCGCCGCGTGCGGATCAGACGAGGTTACCCCTGTGCTGCTTGAAAAGCTGAATTGGCGCTACGCCACCAAGAAGATGGATCCGGCCAAGGCCGTGTCCGAGGACAGGGTCGAGCGCATCCTGGAGGCCGCGCGACTGGCCCCGACCTCCAGCGGCCTGCAGCCGTTCGAGGTCTTCGTCGTCACCAACGCGGAGGTCCGCGAGAAGATCAAGGCCATCGGCTGGAACCAGGCTCAGATCACCGACGGCTCGCACCTGCTGGTCTTCGCGGCCTGGGACAACTACACCGCCGACCGCATCAACCACATGTTCGACCTGGTCAACGAGGTCCGGGGCTTCCGCAACGAAGGCT
The DNA here is from genome assembly GCF_058681425.1 of Caulobacter sp. AVps18. Taxonomy (NCBI): domain Bacteria; kingdom Pseudomonadati; phylum Pseudomonadota; class Alphaproteobacteria; order Caulobacterales; family Caulobacteraceae; genus Caulobacter; species Caulobacter sp. AVps18. The sequence goes on along the minus strand of NZ_CM178737.1, from coordinate 56,479 downwards.
GGGAAAACTACCGCCAGATGCTGCTGGCCTCGTATCCGCAGCGCGATGCCGAAGTGAACTTCGAGCACGCCGCCCGCCAGGCCTATATCGCCTTCGGTCTGGCCCTGGCCCAGGCGGCCTTTGAAGAGGTCGACGCCACCCCGATGGAAGGCTTCGACCCCAAGGCCCTGGACGAGATCCTCGGCCTGCGCGAGCGCGGCCTGCGCTCGGTGGTCATCGCCCCGCTGGGCTACCGCCAGCCCGAGGGCGACTGGCTGGTCAATCTGAAGAAGGTCCGCCGTCCGCGCGACCAGTTCGTCACCGAAGTGAAGTAGGGCCCTCCGGCTTTCCGGAGGGGGCCGGCTCAGCCGCCGACGCGGGTCAGCGTCGTGCGGTTGCGCTGGAGCCAGGCCTCGCCGGTGTCATCGAGGAAGTCGATCTCCTTCAGCGTGGTCATTACCGCCCCGTCGCGCACGGTGGTCAGGCGCAGCCGGGCCGGGCGGTCGGCATCGCGGCCGTCGGCCTGCGCGATGATCGTCCAGTGGGTGGCGTCCGTCGGCGGCGCGGCCAGGCGCAGGGTGGTGGCCGACAGCTCGGGCGTGCGCCCCTTGCGGAACCCGGCCGAGGTCTCGAGCCCGGTGGCCGGGTCCAGCAGCTCGACCGTGGTGATCCACACCGTGCCGGTCTGGGGACCGTCATCAAAGGCCGCCTTGCGGACCAGGGTGACGCCGTCGCCCGGGGTTTCGATACGCACCGTCACCGGCAGGCCAAACCAGCGGTCGGACTGATAGTCGCGATATTCCAGCTTGCCCTCCCACGCCCCGACCGTGGCCAGCCGCAGGGCGGCGACGTCGAGCGGCGCGGTCTCTGCCGGCGCGGCCAGCGGCGCGGCGAGGGCCGCAACCAGGGCGAGGGTCTTGAGGATCATGTCGGCAGCCTCCGGGCGCTGTTGTGCTCAAGCTACGGGGCAGGGGTGGGGGCGGATGCGGTAGCCCCATCCGCCCCTGCCGGGGGCGGACGACCGGCGGAGCCGGTCCGGTGGGGGCCTGCGCGGTTCAGATCCAATCCACCCGATACTTGCCCCCTCCGGGCCTGCGGCCCTCCTCCCCCTTAGGGGGAAGATGGGGCCCATACCCGCACAGCCGCACGCGCCATTCTCCCCATCACCCCCGTTTTTGAGGCATTCGCCATGCCAGCACGATGGCCAGAACGGCCGGCACGATGAGCGTCAGGACGGTGTCCTTCACCGCGCCGGTCAAGCCGCTGCCGGTGATGTTTTCCATGAGATCGACGGCTTCGTTCAAAATCTGGATCGCGGCGACGATGGCCAGAGACAGCCATGGCCGTCGGGTCAGGAGGACCAGGGCCAGGTAGATCGCCGCGCCGATCACGGCGTGCAGGGCGCTGTCGTTGAGTCCCGACGCCTGCTTGATGGTCTCTTTGACGTGGTTCCACATGGGCCGTTCATTCCCCGTCGCTGGCGTCAGGCCTGCCTCTCACCCCTGCATCATAGGACCGGGTGCGGCGATCGCCAGCCTGATCTGGGCCTTCGCCGGTGGCGATGAAGGCGCAGCCGGTCCGGTGGGGGCCTACGGCGGTTCAAGGGCAATCCACCCGTCACTTGCCCCCTCCGGGCCTGCGGCCCTCCTCCCCCTTAGGGGGAAGATGGGAGGGGCCTCACCACCCGCCATTTGACTCCCCACACACTGTATGTCACACAGTGTGTGCCACACACCATGTGGCGCACACGATATGGCGCACACCATGCCGAATGAGACGGACATCTTTGAGCAGCTCCGCCAGGAGCTGCGGCGCGGGACGCTGATCCTGGCCGTGCTGGCCCAGCTGCGGGTCGAGCGGTACGGCTACGGCCTGCGGCAGGCGCTGTCGGCCGTCGGCATCGAGATCGACGAAGGGGCGCTGTATCCGATGCTGCGCCGGCTGGAGGGGCAGGGCCTGCTCGCCAGCGAATGGCGCGAGGAGGACAAGCGCAAGAAGCGCTTCTACCGGCTCTCCAGCGAAGGCGAGGCCGTGCTGGTCCGGCTGGCCGACGAATGGCGCGCCATCAATTCCACCCTGCAACCGCTGCTCTGAAGGAGGCTCCCATGGACCTGCTCGACCGCTATCTGGGCGCCGTCGCCGCCCTTCTGCCCGCCGCCCAGCGCCAGGACATCGTCGCCGAGCTGCGCGACCTGCTGGAAAGCCGTATCGACGAAAAGGCGGCCGAGCTGGGCCGGCCGCTGGACAAGGCCCAGATGGAGGCCCTGCTGAACGGCTTTGGCCACCCGCTGGCCGTGGCCGGCCGCTATGGCCCGCAGCGCGCCCTGATCGGGGTGGAGCTCTATCCCTACTGGCTGTTTGCCCTGAAGGCGGCCCTGGCCATTGCGGCCTTTGTCAGCGTAGTCCCGGCCGTGTTCCACATGGCCACCACCGACTGGGACGTGTCGCGGGCCTTTAGTCAGGCGCTCTCGGGCTTCCTGCCCTTTGCCCTGCAGCTGGTGGGTGTGGTCACCCTGATCGGCGCGGCCATCGAGCGTGGCTGGATCAAGACTGGCGACTTCGGCAAATGGCGCGTCGCGGACCTGCCCTATGTGGCGCCGAAGAAGGGCTGGTTTCCGCCCAGCACCCGCTTTGAGGCGCTGTTCGAGGTCGTGGTCAGCGTGGTGTTTATCCTCTGGTGGGTCGGGGTGGTCGACTTCCCCGTCGCCGAAATGGCGCTCACCCGCCATGACGGGGTGACGATGACGGTCGGGTCGATCTTCAGCCAGTTGCACCTGCCGATCCTGCTGCTGGCCGTGGGCCAGGTGGTGTCGAGCCTGATCATCGTGCTGCGACCCGCCTGGATCGCGCCCCGTGCGGTGGCTGAAATCGCCCTGGCGATCGGCGGTCTGATCCTGGCCGGCCTGCTGTGGCGCGCCATGCCGTGGCTGACCTTTACCGGTCCCGACGGCCAGACCGAAGCGCTGGCCGGGCTGCAGACCTGGCTGGATGGCAGCCTCAAGGTGACCATCGTGGTCGTCGTTGCCGTCAATGCCGGCAAGATCCTGATCGAGGGCTGGCGACTGGCCAGATTGGGTCGCCGCTGAGGGGCGCGGAGGGCGGCGCGATGATGCGAAAAACCGTGCTGATCGCCGCCTTAGAGCCGAGGATTTTCCGCCATCAGTAACGTTGCGCGCAGGGGTGGAGTTGGCTGAGTCAAGGGCACCAGAACAGTTGGCCCTATGCTTCGCGGCGCGGCAAAGGAGGCGTTTTTTCGATTGTCCAGTTTTTCTAGCGAATCAAGGCGTTAACGTTCTGGACTGCGTCAGTTTCGCCCAGAATCAATGCTGCACTGCGGCAGATGCTTGCGACTCGTTCATGGATGCGTCATAAGGCGTTCACAAGCAGGACTTCGGCCACATCGTGAACCGGTCGAATCCCCGCTTCCAGGGCCGCCCGACAGTGCATTTCCGGGTCCCTTGAAGCGTTTTTTGTCGGGGGGCGGTACGCCCTCGCCGCGCAGGACACGAGTTTTGAACATCAAGTCGCAGACGCGCGCGGACGCGCGCGGGCTGGTCGGTGCCGTATTGGTCGGATCCATCACGGGTCTGGCTCTAGGCGGTGTCTACCTTGCTGGTGGGCTGGCCCAGACGGCCTCCCAACACGCCCGCGTCACGCGCCTGGCCGACGGCGCCTCGGAGGGTTTCTCCGACGCCGCCCTGGTCGCTGCCGCGTCTCGCATGGACCCCGGCGCCCTCGCCGTGGCCCGTCGCCATGATCCCTATACCGGTGCTGGCGCTGCCCAGCGCGATCGCCAGGTCGCTTTGCTGGTCGCCCGTCTAGAAAACCGCGACACGACGTCTTTGGTTCCCCGCGCCGCCAATCCTTTGATGCTGCGCGCCAGCTTCGGTGGGCCGTTCAATCCCGCCGCCGCGCCGTTCCGCCTGACCAATGTGCTGGAAAGCTCGCGCGAGCTCGATTGCCTGGCCGAGGCTGTCTATTACGAAGCCCGGGGCGAGACCCCCGGCGGCCAGGCGGCCGTGGCCCAGGTGGTGCTGAACCGCGTTCGTCATCCCGCATTCCCCAAATCGATCTGCGGCGTCGTGTTCCAGGGTGCCTATCGCCAGACCGGCTGCCAGTTCAGCTTTGCCTGCGACGGCTCGATGCGTCGCTCGCGTGAACGCGGTGCCTGGGGCCGGGCCCAGAAGGTCGCCTCGCGCGCCCTGTCGGGCTCGGTGATGAACGAGGTCGGCTCGGCTACCCACTTCCACACCACCGGCGTTTCGCCCGGCTGGGGTCCGCGCCTGCTGCGCGTGGCCCAGGTGGGGATGCACGTCTTCTATCGCTTCGGCGGCCGCACCGGCGCGCCGGGAGCCTTCACCAGCACGCCAGAGCCCTCGACCGTCGAGGACCTGCCCAATGCGCCGATGATCGCCGGCCTGACCGAAGGCCTCACGGCCGACGGCAAGCCGCTCGGCGTGGCCTATGCCGCCAACGCCGTTCGCGGCGCGCAGCCGGCCTCGGCCTCCTCGGGCATGGGCGGACCGCTGGGCCAGCCGGTCGAGCCGGCTTCGGCCCCGGCCAAGCCCATGCTGGAAAAGACCTCCGCCGACGTCAGGACTCCAGCATCGGCCTCGACCGGAGCTGCTTCCTGACCGAGCCGGGCATGAAGCTGGTGGCAAAGCGCATCTGCCGGGCCCGCTTGCCCACGAAATAGTGCAGCTCCTTGCCGGTGGCCGACTTGAACACCACCTCGGCGGCGTCCTCGACCGGATAGACCTCCAGCCCACCCTTCTTGAGGGCGTCGGCCATGCTCTCATTGCTGCCCGACGAGCCGGCATTGAGGATCGGGGTCTCAACGAACCACGGCATTACGCAGGCCACGCTGACCCCGTGGGCGGCGTATTCGACGTCGAGAGCCTCGGACAGGCCACGCACCGCGAACTTGGTGGCCGAATAGACCGCCAGCTTGGGTGAGCCATACAGGCCCGCGCACGAGGCCACATTGATCAGCCGCCCGCGCCCGGCCTTCAGCAGGCCAAGGCCTGCCCGCGCGCCGTGGATCACGCCCTTGATGTTGATGTCGATCTGCAGATCGCAGTCGGCCTCGCTCAGCGCTTCCAGATTGCCGAAGCGGGCGATGCCGGCATTGTTGAGCAGGGCGTCCAGCTTGCCGCCGGTCAGCTTGCCAAAGTCGCCCAGGGCATTGTCCCACGCCTCGCGGTCGCGCACGTCCAGCTTGTAGGTCGCGCCGTTGTCTGTGCCGATGGCGGAAAGGGCGGCATTCAGGCCGGCGGTGTCGATATCCGACAGGCCTACGAACCAGCCCTCGGCGGCGAAGCGCCTGGCGCTGGCCAGGCCGATCCCGCTGGCGGCGCCGGTGATGAAGATGGTCTTGCGGTCGCCTGATTTATGGCCGGTTGTGCTGGCGCTCATCGGCGGTCCTCCCCTTATTTATTATCAGCGATCAGACGCCGAGAGCGGGGAGGGGTCAAGTGAGGTTCCGGCAATCTGGAACCCAAAAACTTGTCATCCCGGAAGCCTCGCAGAGGCTATCCGGGACCCAGGGGCCGGCGCATCGCGGTTGCCCCTGGGTCCCGGCGCTCCGCTTCGCTGCGGCCGGGATGACAAGAAATTATTGGCTCGGACTTCAGTCGGTCTGATCGTCGGTTTCGGCCTCGGGGCCGTTCTTCTTGAAGGACTCGATGGCGTTCTTGGCCGAGGCCTTAGATGAATAGCCTTCGGTCGAGAACATCACTTCGCTGTTGTAGACGAAGTTGACGCGGAACTCGCCCGCCTTGTCCTTCTTGATAATGAACTTATAGGCCATGGGGCATCTCCTCGAGGGCAAGTTTGGCTTGGTCGTCTTTGCGACCTGGTCAGCCTCGCTTGCGTAGCGTGACCGTGTCAATCGTGCCGACCTCAGGAGCCTGTGCATGACCCCCAACGACCGCCTCGAACAGCTTTCCCGTGAGCTGCTGAACCAGCCCTACGGCGCCCTCAACGCTGTCCAGCGCAGCGTCATCGACCTGATCGCGGCCGAGGCGCCCACGGGGCTGAACAAGGCCCTGCTGTCGGATGACCGCAGCTATTGGGACCGGCTGGCCGATCAGGTGGCGGCCGTGGGCGGGTCGTGGGCCTTTATCGGGTCGTTCAGTGCGGTGTTGCTGGCCTGGGTCGCGCTGAACGTCGGGCTCAAGGCGGTCAACCTTGCGTTCGATCCCTATCCCTTCATCTTCCTCAACCTGTTGCTCTCCACCGTCGCGGCCTTGCAGGCGCCGGTAATCATGATGAGCCAGAACCGCCAGGCCGCGAAGGACCGCCAGAACGCCGAGCACGACTACGTGGTCAATTTGCGGGCCGAGCTGGAGATCATGCACCTGCACGCCAAGCTTGATGCCCTGCGCGACCGCGACATCGCCGCCATCAGCCTGCACAACGCCGAGGCCCTGGGCCGGCTGGAGGCCCAGGTGGCGGCGCTGTCGGCCAAGCTGGACGCGAAGGGGTAGGGCCGACGGACACCCCCGGAACGCGCTCTAGACGCGCAGTCGACGAGCGAGCGTGGTCGACGGGAGTTCCCCAAACCTCTCCCTGTAGCGGCGGGCGAAGTGCCCGAAGCTGGAGAAGCCGCAGGACAGGGCGATGGAGATCACGGAGTCCTCGCCGCCCCCCAGCAGGCGTTGATGTGCGTGGTCGAGGCGAAGGTCGCGCAGATAGGTCAGTGGCGCGGTTCCGAGGTGCTGCTTGAACCGGCTGAACACGCTTCGAACGCTGACGCCGCAGGCCGCTGCAATTTCCTCAACCGTCAGGGGGCGGTTCCAGTTTGCGTGAATGTACTCTTCAAGCACCCGCACATTGGCGACTGAGGCGCTTTTGGGCTCATCGGTAAAGCGCTCAGCAAAGCCGGCGACGTTTTCGAAGAGGAAGGCAGAGCTGAGGGCCTGGCCCATTTCAACGATTGGCCTGTCGATCGGCGTGTCCGCCGCCAGGATCCGGGCCAGGGTTCGAGCGATCTCCTGCGAGCGGACGCGGGGCGCGGTCGGAAGCGCCTCAAGCGTCCTCTCGATCAGTGGGCCAGGGAGCGAACGGCCGATGATGGCCTCCGCCTTAAGGCGCAGCACGGCTTCGTCAAACTGGGTCACGAGCTGCTTATAGTTCGCGCCATAAGAGGCCAGGAATGACGCGCCGGGCGGAATGATCGTGGTGTTGTCGAGATCGACATCGACCTGTTGTCCCGCCGATGAAAACCGTCCCTGGCCAGACAGGCACAGCATCTGTCTGATGCCGGGCGAGTCCTGGAACTGGATCTCCACGGGCGTGTCATAGCGGCAATAGTGCAGGTGAACGCCACCGATTTCCACGCGGCGCGCCAGGGCAAAGAAGGGGGTGTCTGTGTGACCGACACTCACGAGGCTTGCCCCGTAATTGAGCCGCAGGCTTTCTGCCAGGCTGTCCTGGTCCGTCGCCATCAGGATAGTGCGAGACGACAAGAGCGCATCGTCGCCAGAAGCTGGTTGGTCGCCCAAATCTCCCCCTAGGGTTGAGCTAGGTGATTTTGCCGCTGGAGTGGAGTAGTGTTCCATTTGCGCAGAACAATATTCCAAGAGTGCAATTCAAATATTGTAGCTTCACCTTTGGGATGATTCCCGCATCTTTGGAACTAATTTCACATTTACCGGAATCATATATTTTGGTTGTCGGGGAATTTAAATTTGAAGTGAAGTCAGTAAATCTGGACTTGCTGAATCGTTGAAAATATTTGGCCCCGATTTTGGAGCGCTACATGTTCGGTTTTCCGTCCAATTCCGACGCGAGTGCCTCGCAGACATTGGCCGCTATCGGGCGTGCGCTGGCCATTATCGAGTTCGACGTCAGCGGAAAGGTCCTGACGGCCAACGAGAACTTCTGCACCGGGCTGGGGTACGCCCTGTCCGAGATCAAGGGGCGGCACCATAGTCTGTTCGTGGAGCCGGCTTTCGCGCGCAGTCGTGAATATGCTGACTTCTGGGCGAAGCTCGGGCGGGGAGAATTCGAGGCGCGGGAGTACTTGCGCATTGGCAAGGGCGGCGCGGAAGTCTGGATCCAGGCCTCTTACAACCCCGTTCGCAACCGGGCAGGCGTCGTGACCAGGGTGGTCAAGGTCGCCACGGTGATCACCGCCCAAAAGCGGCGCAACGCCGAGTTCGAAGGAAAGATCGATGCGATCTCACGCGCCCAGGCGGTGATCGAGTTCACGCCCGATGGAAGGGTCGTCACCGCAAACGAGAACTTCCTGACGGCTCTGGGCTATACTCTTCCAGAGATCCAAGGGCAGCATCATAGCCTGTTCGTTGAGCCAGGCTTGGCTCAGTCGGGCGACTATCAGGACTTCTGGAAAAAGCTGAACAATGGCGAGTTTATCGCCGCCGAGTTCAAGCGCATCGGCAAGGGCGGTCGCGAAGTCTGGATTCAGGCGTCCTACAATCCGATCCTTGACGACCAGAAGCGCGTCATAAAGGTGGTCAAGTTCGCCACGGACGTCACGCCGCGTGTCCGCGCCGTCGAGGCGGTGGCGACCGGGCTGGAGCAACTGGCCAGGAACAATTTGAAGCATCGGATCGAGGCGGCCGTCGATCCGGCTTTTGAAAAGGTTCGCCACGACTTCAACACGGCCATGACCATGCTGGACGAAACCATGGCCGGGGTGTCCGCCTCGACCCAAGGCGTGGGCAACGGCGCTGAGGAGATCGCGTCCGCGTCGTCGGACCTGTCGCGCCGGACCGAGCAGCAGGCCGCCAGCCTGGAAGAAACCGCCGCCGCGCTCGACGAAATCACCGCAACGGTGCGCCGCAGCGCGGAGGGTGCCAAGCAGGCCTCCGTCGCCGCTTCGGCGGCCCGCTCCGACGCGGCGACCTCCGGCCGGGTGGTCGGCGAGGCCGTGGCCGCAATGGGCGAAATCGACATCTCTTCACGCCAGATCACCCAGATCATCGGCGTCATCGACGAGATCGCTTTTCAGACCAACCTGCTGGCCCTGAACGCCGGCGTCGAGGCCGCGCGCGCCGGCGATGCGGGCAGAGGCTTCGCCGTCGTGGCGTCTGAAGTGCGGGCGCTTGCCCAGCGTTCGGCCGACGCGGCCAAGGAGATCAAGACCCTCATCGCCACGTCAAGCGCTCAGGTCGAACGTGGCGTGAAGCTGGTGGGTGAGACCGGGCGCTCCCTGACGGGAATCGTCGACAAGGTGGCCGAGATTGACGGCCTGATTTCAGAGATCGCCAAGTCCTCGCAGGAGCAGGCGACAGGACTCCATCAGGTCAACACCGCCGTCAACCAGATGGACCAGGTCACCCAGCAGAACGCCGCGATGGTGGAAGAGGCCACTGCAGCCGCAGCCAATCTCAGGTCCAGCGCGCTTGAGCTCGGGGACCTGATGGCCCGCTTCCAGACCGGAGGGGACACGACGCGCAGCCGGCCGCAGCCCGCTGGATCGGGGCAGGATCGCCCCGGGCGAAATCCCGTCGCGAGACAGCAGATGAAGATCGCGGCGGCCATGGGAACAGGTCGAGCGACCCAACAGGCGGGCGGCTGGGATGAATTCTAGCGAGCAGCAATCCGGCGGGTTCGTGATGAAGGAGCCAGGGTGACCGTCATAAGCTTTCAGGGTGCGCGACTGGCGAGAGGTCATGCGCCCAGGCCCGCGATATACCTCATCTCGGCGCTGCGTCAGCTTGGCGAGCCCGCGACCTTGGGCGAGCTTTGTGAAATCATTGGCCAGGTACGCGGTCGGCGCACCGATTGGACTGAAGCCCACCTGGGTGCGGCCCTCAGGAAACTGAGCCTTGAAGGGCTCGATGAACTTCCAGAAATGCCGGTATTTCGCTCGATCTCGCTCAGCAGCGGGGAGGTTTGGGCGTTTACGCAAGCTTTCCGCAGTATCCTGAGCACGCTCGACATGCCCGCAGCGCTGCGCCCCGGTCCGCTGCCCGCCTTGCAACAGGTGGACAACGTATCGCGGGAATTGCCCCGCCGACCATCGGTATAGGTCAGCCCCTCCCGGCCTCGGAAGTGCCAAGCCTCTGCCGTCGGGTGGAAGGTCCAGGGCAAGCGCCTCGCCCGTCCTTCACCCACAGCCCCGTCTGCATACTTCCTGCGCAGCAGCCCTGACGCGGCGCCCCAAATGACCAACAGCGCGTCGCCGATTCTCCGGGGAGAGACATCTTTCGCGCCACGCTGCCCGAGTCCTCGTTAGCTCGGTCCCGACAGCCGCCGGACGGGCGGCGCGAGGGGAAGTTGTTTCATGGAATTGGGCGTTCGCGCGCCGACCAGGCGCCAACTGCTGTCCGCCATTGCCGCCGTCGGGGGCACGGCGGCGCTGTATCAGGCCATGACCACGCTGGGCCATGCGGCCGAGACCCAGTTCGCGGGGCCGCCCAACCTGGCCGGCGCGCGCAAGGGGGCCTCGGTGATCGTGCTGGGCGCGGGCCTGGCCGGCCTGCTGGCGGCCCATGAGCTGACCAAGGCCGGCTACAAGGTGCAGATCCTCGAGTATCAGGACCGGGCCGGCGGCCGGAACTGGTCGCTACGCGGCGGCGATACCTATACCGAGCTGGGCGGGGCCACCCAGAAGGTCGGCTATGCGCCGGGCAACTATTTCAACCCCGGCCCGTGGCGCATTCCCCACCATCACCGCACTCTGCTGCACTATTGCAAGGCGTTCGGGGTGGCGCTGGAGCCCTTCATCCAGTTCAACCACAACACCTGGATTCATTCGTCGCAATCGTTCGGCGGCAAGCCGGTTCGGTTCAAGGCCGCCGCCGCCGACTTCGAGGGCAATGTCGCCGAGCTGCTGGCCAAGTCGGTCAATCAGAAGGCCCTCGACGACCAGGTCACGCCCGAGGATCGCGAGCGCCTGCTGGAGGCCCTGAAGGGCTGGGGCATGCTGGACAAGGACTACAAATACGCCTCCAACCTGCGCTCGGCCTCGCATCGCGGCTATGAGCGGCCGCCGGGCGGTGGTCGCAATGGCGCGCCGATCCCGTCGGCCCTGTACGACTTCCATGACGTGCTGGACCCGCAGGTCTGGACCTCGATGGCCTTCTTCATGGGTCACGAGATGCAGACCACCATGTTCCAGCCGGTGGGCGGCATGGACATGATCGGCAAGGCCTTCGCCAGGCAGGTGGAAGGCCTGGTGACCTATGACGCCAAGGTCACCAAGATCGCCCAGGACGACAAGGGCGTGGCCGTAACCTATGCCGACACGAAAACCGGCAAGGTCGAGACCGCCAAGGCTGACTGGTGCGTTTGCACCATTCCGCTGTCGGTGCTGGGCCAGATCGACACCCAGGTGACCGACGAGATGGCCGCCGCCATCAAGGCCGTGCCCTATTCGGGCCAGGTCAAGATCGGCCTGGAGATGAAGCGCCGCTTCTGGGAGGAGGAAGACTCCATCTATGGCGGCCACAGCTTTACCGACCAGGAGATCGCCCTGATCTCCTATCCCAACAACAACCTGTTCGGCGACGGGCCGGCGGTGCTGCTGGGGGCCTTCGCCCGCGAGATGGGGGCCTATCGCCTGGCCGGCATGACGCCGCAGCAGCGCATCGAGGTGGCCCTGCAGCAGGGCTCGGTGCTGCACCCGGCCAGCTATCGCAAGGAGTTCGCCAACGGCGCTTCGGTGGCCTGGAGCCGCGTGCCCTGGGCCCTGGGCTGCTGCGCCCGCTGGACCGAGGAGAGCCGGGCCGAGCACTACAAGACCCTGGTCTCGATGGACCGCCGCATCGTGCTGGCCGGCGAGCACGCCTCCTATGTCGGCTGCTGGATGGAGGGGGCGTTGCTCTCGTCCATCGACGCCATAACCCAGCTGCACAAGCGCGCCCTGGAGGCCTGAGCATGACCCTTCGCCATAAACTTGCGCTCGCCGCCGCCGCCGTGGCCCTGACCGCAACGGCCCTTGCGCCATCCGCCATGGCCCAGGCCCCGGCCGGCGGCGACACCGGCGGCGGGGTCGTCCGGGTCAAGAAGCCCGTGACCGGCAAGGAGGTCTATGAGGCCGTCTGCCAGGCCTGCCACATGGCCGACGCCAAGGGCGGAACGGGCGCCGGAACCATCCCGGCCCTGGCCGCCAATCCCCGCCTGGCCGGCGCGGCCTATCCGATCTCGGCCATCGTCATGGGCAAGGGCGGCATGCCCAGCCTGGCCGGCCCGCTGGACGACGAGCAGATCGCCAATGTGGTGAGCTATATCCGCACCAGCTTTGGCAACAGCTACGCCAAGCCGGTGACGGCGGCGGAGGTCGCCCGCATGCCCCACCCGGCGCGCGGCGGCGGGCACTGATGGAGCAAGCCCTTCCCGCCATAGCGGGAAGGGCGATCACGGCCTCTAGAGCGGGTTGCGATCTGATGGAATCAGATCACCCGCTCTAGTCTTTTGTTTTCACGCGCGTTTCATTCCGAAAACCGGTTCCCACTTTTCGGAACGCGCTCTAGCCGAACTTGAACCCGCACAGCTTGTTGCCGTCCAGATCACGGAAATAGGCGAAATAGACGCCCGGCATCCGCGCGCCTGGCGCGCCCTCGTCGGTGCCCCCCAGTTCAAGGGCCTTGGCGTGGAAGGCGTCTACCCCCTCGGTGGTGTCGAACTCGAACCCGCCCAGCGAGCCGTTGCCGACACAGGCCGGGTTGCCGTCATAGGGGCCCAGCACGCCGAACAGGCCCGTGCCCTTGCCCCGATAGAGCCGCCCGCCCGAGGCGTGCTCGTGGATGCCCGCCATGCCGATCGAGCCCAGCAGCGCATCATAGAAGGCCTTAGCCTCTTCCAGCCGGTTCGAGCCGACCGTGAAATATGAAATCTTCGCCATGGGGCGATCCTCCCGTTTGTTGTTGGGCGGGAGGTTGGCAGGGGATGGGCGGAGGGGGAAGGGGGGCGTCATCCCCCTCGCCCCCAAGGCTGCGCTGTTACTGCCCCTTCAGCTTGCGGCCGAAGAATTCCAGGTGGGTCTTGAGCACGCTGAGGCCCTTGGTCTTGCTGCCCGGCGCGCTGTGGCGCTCGCCCGGATAGAGGGCCATCTCGAACGGGATGGCCTTTTTCTGCAGCTGGGCGATCAGGCGGGTGCTGTTTTCGAAGATCACATTGTCGTCGGCCATGCCGTGCAGCAGCAGCAGGCTGCCGGGCTTGAGCTTGTCCGCCCGGTTGTTGAGGTCGGCATAGGCGTAGCCTGCAGCGTTCTCGGTCGGCGTGCCCATGTAGCGCTCGGTATAGGCGGTGTCGTAGAGGCCCCATTCGGTGGGCGGGGCACCGGCCGCGCCGGCCTTGAACGGGGTGTTGTCTGCGGTCAGCAGCATCAGGGTCATGAACCCGCCATACGACCAACCCATCACGCCCAGCCTGTCGGCGTCGACATAGGGCAGGGTTTTCAGATAGTTGGCGCCGACGATCTGGTCGTCGACCTCCACCGTGCCCATGCGGCGATCCAGGGCGCGCTTGAACTTCGCCGAGCGATTGGCTGTGCCGCGGTTGTCCAGCTTGAAGATCAGATAGCCGGCCTCAAGATAGGTGCGGTCGTTGGCGCTCTGCCAGGTGCGGGCCACCCGCTGCGCATGCGGGCCGCCATAGACCGAGACGATGGCCGGGTATTTTTTGGCCGGATCGAAGTCTGACGGCTTGAGCAGCGAATAGTGCAGAACCTCGCCATCGGCGGCCTTCAGGGTTCCGTAGTCCGGCGTGGTCAGCGTCGCGGCATAGGGCCAGTAGGGATGGCCCTCGGCCAGCTTGTTTTCCTCGATCCAGCGCACCCGCTTGCCGTCGGGCGCATAGAGGGCGGTCTGGGGCGGGGTTTTCGGATCGTTATAGGTGCCGGCAAAGGCGCCGTTGGCGGCGACCTTGGCGCTCCACCAGCCACCGGCCGGGGTCAGGGCTTTGAGCTTGCCCATCTTGCCTTGAGGGGGTTTGGCGTAGGACACCTCATACAGGCGGCGTTCCAGCGGCGTCTCTATGGAGGCACCGAAGATCACCACCTTGCGGGCCTCGTCCACGCCTTCCACCTTGTCGAGCGGCCAGTCGCCCTGGGTGATCTGGGCGATCAGCTTGCCGTCGGCGGCGTAGCGATAGAGGTGGTTGAAACCCGACTTTTCCGACGACCACAGGAAACTGCCGTCCTTGAGGGCGCGGAAGTCCTCATGCACCTCGATGAAGTGGGGATCGGTCTCGGTCAGGACGGTCTTGCCCACGCCCGTGGCGGGGTCGAAGGCGATAATGTCCAGGGTCTTCTGGTCGCGCGACAGGCGCTGGACATAGACGGTCTTGCCGTCGGCCGACCAGTCTACGCGGGCGACATAGATGTCCTTGTTGGCGCCCAGGTCCAGCTGCACGGCCTTGCCGGTGGCCAGGTTCTGCACGAACAGATCGACCACGGCATTGGGGCGGCCGGCGCGGGGATAGCGCTGGTTGACCACCGTGGCCCCGCCGGGGCCGATATCGGCGCGTGGCACGATATCCACGCCGCTCTCGTCGACCCGCGTATAGGCGATCATGGTCTCGGCGGGGTTCCACCAGTAGCCGGTGAAGCGATCAAGCTCTTCCTGGGCGATGAACTCGGCGACGCCGAACGACAGGGCGTCCTTGCCCTCGCTGGTCAGGGCCTTCTCGTCGCCGCCGGTGATCGGGCGGACATACAGGTTCTGGTCGCGGACATAGCTGACGAAGCTGCCCATGGGCGAGACCTTGGCGTCGACCTCGTCGCCCGGCGTCTGGGTCAGGCGGGTGACCTTGCCGTCGGCGACGCTGTCCAGATAGAGGTCGCCATCCAGCGGCACCAGGATGAAGCGGCCCTGGCTGTCCCAGCTATATTCAACGATGCCGCGGGCCGAGACGCGGGCCCGTTCGCGGCGGGCCTTCTCGGCCTCTGACAGCTCCTTGGCCCCTGACGAAAGGGCCGCCGAGTCGATCAGGCGATAGGGCTCGCCGCCGGCCACGTCGGCCGCCCACAGGTCCTGGACATTGGCCGCCTCGGCCTTGCCCTTCAGATAGGTGACGCGCTTGCCGTCCGGCGACAGGGCCACACCCTTGGCCGTCGGGCCACTGAGGGCAGGATCGGCGAAGATCCGTTCGGGGGTCAGTTTCTCCGCCAGGGCGGGGGTCGAGAGGGCGAGGCAGGTCGCAAGGACGCTCAGCGAGGGCTTGATCATGGCGCGGACGCTATGCGGGCGTGGCGCGGTTGTCAGCAGGGGAAATTCAGGGGGCTGCGACTTTCAACCTGGGCGTTTAGGGTGCTGACGTGAACAGGCGGGGGCGGGGCATATGCAGGCGTGGTGGCGTGACGTGCGGACCTGGTGGATTTTCCACGGGACATCCGCCGGTCTGGTCATTGGGGTTTTGGCCACGATCCTTGTCGGTGCAGGAATAGCTGTCCTGGTCTTTCCCCGGGGTGAGATTATGCCAGTCACGGGCGTCGTCAGCGGCCTGTGGATCTCCGAAAGCGATCAGGGCTCCTATGGCGGGGCCGTCGTTCGTCTGGCGGATGGCCAGTTTAGGCGTGTCCGTCTCGATAGCGGTCATGCCTGCCGGGTTGGAGACAGGATGGCGCTATGGGAGGTGAGATCCATCCTTCGCCGCCGGGTGACAGATCGATCAGCGGGATGCTCACGCGAGCACAAACCCCCTCAATAGGCCGGACTGGCCTCACCCGGCTGCGTCGCGCGGGCGCGCCAGCCGCGTTCGAGGGTCCAGGCGGCGATGCCCAGCCAGAGCAGGCCCAGGAAGGCGTGGCCGCGCTGCCAGTAGCCGACGTCATAGCCGGTGCGCACGTTCCACACCCCGGTCAGCAACGCAAAGACCAGCAGCAGGCCGAAGAACCAGCCCAGCGAGAACTGGGCCAGCCGCCGGTGTCCGGGCACGCCCCACAGGGCCCAGGCGGTGAACAGGGGCGCGAACTGGATCGACAGGCCGATGCCGCAGGCGCGGTGCATCTCGTCGGGCCAGTGGAACAGGCCGGCGAAGATCGCCCCCAGCCCGGTCAGCGCCACCCACAGGCCGGCAAAGGCCGAGACCGTGCGCCGCCCGCCCGCATGCTCCAGCGCATAGGTGAAGCCCTTGCCGGCGAACAGGCCCGCCAGGCCGGCGATGACCATGCCGATATTGAACACCGCTGGCAGGGGCGCGGCCGGTCCGCCCAGCTCGCTGATGAACTGGGCGCCGGGATCAAAGCCGGGGAACAGCTTCTGGGCCAGCCACACGTCGGCCACCATGATCACCGGCGTGATCACGCCGATCTTCAGATAGGCGCCGGTGCGGATAGACACAGGGGTTAGGCCTCGAAACGATGAGGGCGGCAGAATCCCTTCCGCCGCCCTCAGGGTCAATGCCACATTTAGCGGCTATTTTCTCAAACGCTGCGCTGACCCCCTCCGACCCTCCGGGCCACCTCCCCCAGAGGGGGAGGACCTGAAGATGCTCCCCCTCTGGGGGAGCTGTCGCGGAGCGACTGAGGGGGCAGCGCCGCCGCCTACTTCGCCGCCGACGGGTGTCCCACTGGCGCGAACTGGGTGCCGAAGAAGTCGCCGGCCTTCCAGACCGGGCGGGTCGGTGTATCGGCCAGCTCGCGGGCGATCTCGTAGTTGACCAAGGCGAACCTGGCGGCTGCCTGATAGTCGATGGGCAGGGTCAGGTCGTCGCTGGGCTTGTGATAGTGGGTGGCCAGGAAGTCCTTGAAGCCCTTCTCGCCGCCGTTCTGGAAGCCGGTCATCAGGAACACCGAAGGGATGCCCTGCTCGACGAAGCGATAGTGGTCGCTGCGGGTGAACAGGCCTTCTTCGGGCAGGGGATCGCCCGACAGGGCGATGCCGACGCGGCCGGCGGCCTTGGCCACCGCCGGACCCAGGGTGGAGCGGTCGGCGCCGAACGCCACCACATCGGTGAACGGATACAGCAGCACCGGCATGTCCAGGTTCACATTGGCCGCGATCTCGGCCTTGGCCACGGTGGGGTTGAAGGCGAAATATTCCGCGCCGATCAGGCCCTTCTCCTCGGCGGTGACGGCCAGCAGCAGGATCGAGCGCTTGGGCTTGATCTTCGAGTTCTTGAAGCCGCGCGCCACCTCCAGCAGGGTGGCGATGCCCGAGGCGTTGTCGAGCGCGCCGTTATTGATGCGGTCAACGCCCGGCTTGGCGTTCTCGTTGATGCCGGTGTGGTCCAGGTGCGCGGTCAGGACGATGGTCTGGGCCTTGAGCTTGGGATCAGAGCCCTCGATCAGGCCGACCACATTGCTGCTCTCGCGCTTTTCGATCTCGCTCTTCAGCGCGATGGCGGCCTTGGTGGACAGGGGGAAGCCCTTCACCGCCCCGCCGGTCACCTCGGCGGCGGCCAGCACCGACTCCAGGCTGGTGGGCGCGCCGGCGAACAGCTTGGCTGCGCCCTTCAGGCTGATCGAGGCCAGGGTCGGGGCCGAGACGCCGCGCACATGGCCCACGTCCTGGGCGTTGCGCCAGGTCATCCGCCATTCGCGATAGCCGGCCACGCCGCGCTCGAACGGGCGGCGCTTTTCAGAGCTGGTGGTGTTCATGGTGATGACGCCGACCGCGCCGCGCTTGGCGGCCTCGACGCGCTTGACCGTGCCGTTGCCGTAGTGGGCCCGCTCTTCGGTCTGGAAGCCCGAGGGCGCGCCGGTCAGGATGACGACGATCTTGCCCTTCACGTCCAGGCCCGCATAGTCGTCGCGGCCCTTCTCGGGGGCCACCACGCCAAAGCCGACAAAGACCAGCGGGGCGTCGACCGACACCTCGGTCGCCTGGGCCTGGGCCGAGGGCAGATAGTCTTCGCCAAACTTCAGGGCCGAGGCCACGCCGTCGGGGCCGGTGAGCGTGAACGACCCTTCCGAGGCGTTCTTGAAGGCCAGCAGCGGCACGTGTTGCAGATAAGAGGTGCCGGCCCCCGGCTTGACGCCCAGCAGGGCATATTGGGCGGCCACATAGTTGGCGGCGATGTCATAGCCGCGCGTGCCGGCCTCGCGGCCTTCCAGCAGGTCGTCGGCCAGGAAGGTCATGTGGGCCTTGATCGCCTCGGGCGAGGGCGTGAAGTCCGAAACGGCGGTCTTCTTGGCCTTGGTCTTGGTGGCGGCGGCAGCGGCGACGGCGGGCTTGGCGGGCGCGGTCGCGGCCAGAACCGGTTGGGCGACCATCAGCAGGGCGGCGCTCAGCAGAGCGGCGCGACGCGAAAAAGACATTAAGCAAGGCTCCTGCGGCGGGCCTTGCCCGCGAAAGCGGCAACCTTGGCCAGACTGTGGCGGCTTGTCGAGATTGGCCGACCTGAACGTTTTGTAATCTTTGCCGGTTCGGGGACGGTTTCACCCATTTTGCGGGTTCTGCGCGTCTTAACCCTTCTTTTACGCGAGGCCTTAACCGCGCTTTGCGAGACTTAAGGCTCACAGGGGAGAAACCCATCGTGCAAGCCCTTTCGATCGCCGCCGCCGGCATGACCGCCGCCGCCCATCGCCTGACCGCCAGCGCCGAACGCACGGCCACCTGGAGCGCCCGCCAGATCGACACCGACCTCGTCAAGGAGGTGGTCGAGCAGGTCGCGGCCAAGACCGATTTTGAGGCCAATATCGCGGTGGTCAAGACCGCCGACAAGATGACCGGCGCCCTGCTGAACCTCAGGGTCTAGCGCAAAGGCGCGATTTAGAGATCGCGCCTTTGCGCTAGCTTTTTGTTTGCGCATCGTTGTCGCGGAAAAC
This sequence comes from Caulobacter sp. AVps18, assembly GCF_058681425.1. Taxonomy (NCBI): domain Bacteria; kingdom Pseudomonadati; phylum Pseudomonadota; class Alphaproteobacteria; order Caulobacterales; family Caulobacteraceae; genus Caulobacter; species Caulobacter sp. AVps18. Next base: position 37,815 of record NZ_CM178737.1, on the reverse strand, counting down.
CGGTTCCCACTTTTCCGCACGATGCTTCAGCGCGCCCCCCCTTCCGGACGCCCCCCAACGCCCCCCCCTTGTGAAGGGGCGTCCGGCCGCCGCTCCCCGGGCTTGTCGCCCCCACAATTGCCCGGGGAGCGGTTTCAATTTCGCGCGGCTGGCGCGATGTCGCCGCCGCATGTGAAGCTCTCGGCCGTATTGGCTGTGCAAGGCGCGGATGACCACGGCCTTCTTCTGTCGACTGGGATTCCAGTTTGGGGCGTGTCAGAGGTATCTGGACGCGTCTTGTCTTCTGAATGCACTCAAAATATTGAAAATAAACCTATTTTTCCGGGTCAGATCAGACCCGCTTCACGCATTTCCTCGATCAGGGTCTCGTCGAATAGCTCCGTAAGGCGACCATGGACCTCGACCTCGCTTATCGAAGGGGTTTCCGCGATTAGCAGAACTCGAGTTCTGCGGACGGCCTCTACGATAAGTGGCACGAGACGCTCGCTGAGTGTCTCAAGCATCGGGATCGCTGCACGAACGGTCAGCACATAGGCCCCGAGCGCCATCTTGACATCCGTGCTTTCCGCGACGTTCCCAAGCACAACTGCACTGTAGGCCAGTTTTGGGAGGTAGGCTGCGGGGTTTGCGCTGGCGAACTCTTCGTAGATTTCGACGGCGCGGCGGGCGGGTTCGAGGGCCCCCTGGTGGTCGCCGGTCTCGCGGAGGCAGTTTGCGAGGTTGTTGAGGCTGCCGGCCAGTTTTGGGAGGTGGGCGGCCGGGTTGGCACGGGCGAGCTCTTTGCGGATTTCGACGGCTCGGCTTGCGAGGGCGAGTGCACCCTCGCTGTTGCCCGTCTCGCTGAGGCGGCTGGCGAGGTTGTGGAGGCTTACGGCCAGGTTGGGGAGGTGTGCTGCGGGGTTGGCGCGGGAGAGCTCTTCGTAAATCTCGACGGCGCTGCCGGCGAGTTCGAGGGCACCCTGGTTGTCCCCCGTCTCCCGGAGGCGGCTGGCGTGGTTGTTGAGGGCCGCAGCCAGGTTGGGGAGGTGCGCTGCGGGATTGGCGCGGGAGAGCTCTTCGTAGATCTCGACGGCGCGGCGGCTGGGGGCAAGGGTACCGTTGCGGTCGCCCGTCTCGCTGAGGCGGTTGGCGTAGTTGTTGAGGATACCGGCCAGTTCGGGGAGGTAGGCGGTGGGGTTTGCGTGGGAGAGCTCCTCGTAGATCTCGACGGCGCGGCGGATGGGGTCGAGGGCGCTCCGGTTGTCGCCCATCTCGCTGAGGAATGTGGCGAGGCTGCTGAGGCTAATAGCTAGGTCGGGGAGATAGGCGGCGGTGTTGGCGCGGGCGAGCTCTCTGCGGATCTCGACGGCGCGGCGGGCGAGGTCGAGGGCCCCCTGGCGGTCGCCAGTCTCGCTGAGGCGGAGGGCGTAGTTGTTGAGGCTTGTGGCCAGGGCGGGGAGGTAGGCGGCGGGATTTGCGCGGGCGAGCTCTGCGTATATCTCGACGGCGCTAGCTGAGGGGGGGAGCGCCCCCTGGCGGTCGCCTGTCTCACTGAGGAACGCAGCGAGGTTGTTCTGGCTCATGGCCAAGTCGGGTAGGTAGGCGGCGGGGTTTGCGCGGGCGAGCTCTTCGTAGATCTCAACGGCACGGTGGGCAGTGTCGAGGGCACCCTGGCGGTCGCCCGTCTCGCGGAGGCGGTTGGCGAGGTTGTTGAGGCTACCGGCTAGATTGGGGAGGTAGGCGGCCGGGTTTGAGCGGGCGAGGTCTTCATAGATCTCGACAGCGCGACGGGCTGGCTTGAGGGCACCCTGACGGACGCCCGTCGCGCTGAGGCGGTTGGCGAGGTTACTGAGGCTCGTGGCCAGGTTGGGGCGGTGGGCGGCGGGGTTTGCTCGGACGAGCTCTTCATTGATCTCTACGGCGCGGATGGCGGGTTCGATGGCACCCTGGCGGTCGCCCGTCTCGCTGAGGCGGTTGGCGAGGTTGTTGAGGCTACTGGCCAGGTTGGGACGGTAGGCGGCGGGGTTGGCGCGGGCGAGCTCTTCGCGGATCTCGACGGCGCGGCGCGCGGGCTCGAGGGCGCCCTGGCGGTCGCCCGTCTCGCTGAGGCGGATGGCGAGGGCGTCTAGTCTGCCGGCATGGGCGGCTTGTTCGGCGTCCGTCGTCGGCTCTGGCAGGAGGTCCAAGCCCTTTTGGGCCACCGCCAGTGCGAGAGTCGCAAGCGGAAGCGAGAAGCTCGGCAGGGCTGCGTCGAGCCGCTGGATGGCCTCGGCATCGAGCTCCGATACCATGGCCTCTATCGCCCTCACGGCCCGCGCGCTTGCGTCGCGGACCTTGGGCTCATGCTCTTGACGCTGGGCGCGGACGAGGACGGTGAGCATGCTGGCGGGGTCGCTGGCAATCAGGGGGGCACCGGCCAAGGCTGAGCGGAGGGTCGCGGTGGTCAGTCCGCCGCTGGAGTCGCTCGCCAGGGCTTGCATCGCGACGTGCTCGCCGAGCAGGTCGGGCTCAATGCCCCTAATCCAGCGCTGGTCGCCGTGGTGCAGGCCATAGAGGCGCTCGGCCGCAGCGACAGTCTCCTCCCGGTCTCGCTTCGTATCCTGCGCGCCCAGAGGGTCCGCCAAGGTCAAGGCCAGGGCCCCGTCATAGGTCGCTGACTGCACGAGGGTGAGTTGGGCGGCGAGGTGGTGAAGCCTGTCCACGCGAGGGTCGTTGCCGTTTTTGGCGCCCAGGTGACGTATCCAGTGGAGCCGTTCTTCCTGATACATCTGCTCCAGCACAGATTTGTCGCCCCCAAATTGGCCACGGGCGGCCAGGAAGGCGGCCATGGCGACCATCAGCGGACGGTCGAGGTCTCGGCCAGCCAGGGCGGTGGTGGGGTCGGCAAGCGGGGCGGCAAGGCCAAGCTGCGCCAGTTCGCGCGTGAAACTGGCCCGGGCGCGATCAAAGAGTTCTTCTTGCTCCTCCGGCGTCAGGGGATGTTCAATCGTGCGATGCGGCTCGGCCTCGAAGATCGCCGCGACATCGCGTTCGTTACGAAGGTCGGACCACCAGCCTTCCGGCGAGCGGGCCAGGGCGATGATGCGAACTCGACCTTGGCGAACGTAGCTGGCGGCTTGGCAGGCCTCCCTCAGGAGATCCTGCTGGCCCTCCGCGTAGTCGAGGACAAGACAGACCCCCTTACAATCGTCGGCGCGCATGATGTCAGTCAGAGCGCCTGCGGCCATGCGCCTGGTGTTGCGGGGGGCGAGGAAGGTGCAGCGCCAATCCTCCAGATCGAGCTGGCGCATCGCTTCAATGGTGAGGCGGGTCTTGCCCAAGCCACCCGGAGCGACATAGAGGCGGCCAAGCGCCTCGCCCCCTTCTGTCTGGCGGGCCCATGCCAACAGGTTGGCCAGGATGTCGCCTCGGTCGAGATAGGGGATGACGCGATAGCGCGCGATCACCAACTGGGTGGGTAGCTCACGGATCTGGCGTTCGTGATCTTCGATGGCCTCCGCGCCCAGGTCTTCCCGGATTCCGTGCCAGTCGCGTTGGCTTTCGCGCAAGGCGTAGGCGATGGCAGCTTCCTGGCCCTCGCGCATACCCTTAAGGATCTCGGCCAGATCGATGCGGATCGCTTTGAGCGCGATCTGAATGTCAACCTGCCCCTCAAGCAGTTGCGACAGGCCCTGCTGCGTGAGGATCGACGCGACCCGGGCGTTTTCTTTCACCTCCTCGGCCAGGATGCCGCGGAACGCCGGCCACCAGGCGCCGGCCTGATCGGAGTCGCCCTTTCGGAAGATTGTCTCGAAACGATCCCAGTCGCCGTATTGCCCGACGACGGCCTTGAGGTCGGCAAGGGTCCAGGTCTCGGCGAGTTCGCGGAAGGCCATAAGGCGGCCTGCGGCGGGCGCATCATCGACGGGGTCTGGATGAGTGAAGACGCGCTCGATCTGGTCTTCGACTTCGCGCTGTTTGTCTGGATCCGGCGTTGGAGGCGGGGTGCGCTTCAGGCCCTGGTTTATGAAAAGGGCTATCTTGCGATCCAGATCATCCGGCGAATAGCCCGCCATTTCGCGCCAGCCCGGATGCGGCAAACGCAGATAGGCCCGGAGCGCTCCACGCACGGCCAGGGCTTGGGCGCGCCGAACTGCACGGTGGATGTCGCCGTTGCGCGGATCATCATTGCCGACGGCGTCCTGCACTGCCTTTACGGCTTTGCAGAACATGCGGTCACCCAGGCCCTGGAGCGGCCCGGAGGCGGCCGTGGCCAATTGCGCGCCAAGAAAGGCACCGACAGCGAGCGTAAGGGGTTCAGGCATCATCAGCTCCTGCACCGCAGGTTGGCCGACAAGCGGGGAAAGGCCAAGGTTGTTTCTAGGCCTTGGGCCCCATCCCCCAACGAAAAACGCCCCGGCCTTTCGACCGGGGCGTTTCTGTATCTGAAGCCTGAAACCAGCCTTAGCTGTCCAGGAAGCTCCGCAGCTTCCGCGACCGCGAGGGGTGCTTCAGCTTCCGCAGGGCCTTGGCTTCGATCTGGCGGATGCGTTCGCGGGTCACCGAGAACTGCTGGCCGACTTCTTCCAGGGTGTGGTCGGTGTTCATGCCGATGCCGAAGCGCATGCGCAGCACGCGTTCTTCACGCGGGGTCAGCGAGGCCAGGACGCGGGTGGTGGTTTCGCGCAGGTTGCTCTGGATGGCCGCGTCGATGGGCAGGATGGCGTTCTTGTCCTCGATGAAGTCGCCCAGGTGGCTGTCTTCCTCGTCGCCGATCGGGGTTTCGAGGCTGATCGGCTCCTTGGCGATCTTCAGGACCTTGCGGACCTTTTCCAGCGGCATGGCCAGCTTTTCGGCCAGTTCTTCCGGGGTCGGCTCGCGGCCGATCTCGTGCAGCATCTGGCGGCTGGTGCGGACGATCTTGTTGATCGTCTCGATCATGTGGACCGGGATGCGGATGGTGCGCGCCTGGTCGGCGATGCTGCGGGTGATGGCCTGACGGATCCACCAGGTGGCATAGGTCGAGAACTTGTAGCCGCGCCGATACTCGAACTTATCGACGGCCTTCATCAGGCCGATATTGCCTTCCTGGATCAGGTCCAGGAACTGCAGGCCACGGTTGGTGTACTTCTTGGCGATGGAGATCACGAGGCGCAGATTGGCCTCGACCATTTCCTTCTTGGCCTGACGGGCCTCGCGCTCGCCCTTCTGGACGGTCTGGACGATGCGGCGATAGTCGTCGATGGGCACGCCGGTCTCGGTGGCCAGGGCGGCGATTTCCTGGCGGATGTCGCCGACCGAGGTGACGTCGTTCTCGACGAACTTGGTCCAGCGCACGCCCATCGCCTTGACCTGATCGGTCCAGTTGGGGTTCAGCTCGGCCCCGAAATAGGCCTTGAGGAACTCAGAGCGGCTGATGCCGTAGCTGTCGGCCAGGCGCAGCAGGCGGCCTTCCAGACCGATCAGGCGCTTGTTGATCGCATACAGCTGCTCGACCAGGGCCTCGATGCGGTTGTTGTTCAGCTTCAGCGTCTTCAGATACTGAATGATGGTCATCGACAGGGCCTCATAGGCCTTGCGATCCGCATCGCTGAGGTCTTCGCCGCGCAGGCGGCTGCCCACCAGCTTGTCCTGCAGCTTGCGGAAGGTCTCGAACTCGCCGGCGATGGCGTCGAGGATGGCCATCACGCCTTCGCGCAGCTCGCCTTCCATGGCGCTGACGGTGGGGCCGGCGCCGTCGTCGAAATCGTCCTCGTCGTCGCCGTCGCCTTCCGGCTTGGGCGCGGCGGCTTCCTCGTCGACGGGTTCGGCAGGCTCGGCGTCATCGTCGGTGGCGGGCTGGGCGGCCACGCCGTTGATGGCGGCATAGGTGCCTTCCAGGTCGATCACTTCGCGCAGCAGGATGCGGCCCGTGCCCAGTTCCTCGCGCCAGACCATGATGGCTTCGAAGGTCAGGGCGCTTTCGCACAGACCCCGGATCATGGTGTCGCGACCGGCTTCGATCCGCTTGGCGATGGCGATTTCGCCTTCGCGTGACAGCAGCTCGACGCTGCCCATCTCGCGCAGATACATGCGCACCGGGTCGTCGGTGCGGTCATAGGCCGACGGCTTGTCCGACGTGATGACCTGCTGGTTGTCCTCGCGGGCAACCACTTCGCCGCCCTCGGTGGTCTCGGCGTCTTCTTCGGCCTCGACCACGTTGACGCCCATTTCGCTGAGCATGGCCAGCGTGTCTTCGATGGCGTCAGGGCTGACTTCTTCCGAAGGCAGCACCTTGTTCAGTTCTTCCATCGTCACGAAGCCGCGGGCTTTCGCCTGCTTGATGAACTTCTTGACGCCGGCATCGGTCAGGTCGAGCAGCGGCCCGTCGCCACCGGTGGTCTCAGGCGCTTCCGTCTCGGCCGAGGAATTGTTGCTCATCAAGGTCTCCGAAATCGACGCGGTGTCCCCCGCGAGATACGCGCCGAAAAAAATTCTAGATCCGAAAGGGTCCTGTCCGCAGCAAGCCGCGCCTCCGTTCGGTCGGTCCCAAAAATAATCTTGGCCGCAAGGTGTTGCACGGGGTCAGCGCTGAACGTTCGCCACAGTGTTTCGCTCCGCGAGAAAGCTCTCGGCAGAGGCAGGGGCGTCTTCAGGCGCAGCCTTGTGCGGGTAACCTTGCGGGTCCGCGACCACTTGGGATCCAACGTCGGCGGCGAGGGTGACATCCTGTTTCGGTAAGGGCGCGCGCAGTGTCTGGCGGCCCGCTCGATGTCAATCAGCTGCTTGGCAAATCCTTGAGTCGGCAAATGGCGGGCCGGGCGGGCGGTGTCAAGGGCGCGCGGGGGCAGGACAGGGCGATTTCAGCAACTTAGAGCAGGCTCGACACCAAAAGGGCGACGGCCAGGGTGGTCAGGCCGGCCAGGGTCGAGCCGATGGTCCAGGCCCGGAAGGTCTGGGATTCGGTCAGGCCCAGATACTGGCTGACCAGCCAGAACCCCGTGTCATTGACGTGCGAGACGACGGTGGCGCCTGCGCCTATGCCGATCAGCACCAGGGCCACCTGGGCCGGTGGCAGGCCGGCGGCGGCGACCATCGGTGCCGCCAGACCGGCCGCCGTGACCATCGCCACCGTGGCCGAGCCCTGGGCAATGCGGACGATGGCGGCCACCAGGAAGGCGAACAGCAGCGGCGTGACGGGCGTGGCGCTCATGGCGGCGGTGATGTGGGCGCCGGCTCCGGAATCGATCAGCACCTGCTTGAACGCCGCGCCGGCCCCGACGACCAGGCTGATCGCGCCGGCCGGCTCCAGCGCCCGTCCGGTGATCTTCAGCAGCGTCGCGCGGGGGGTCTTGTAGCGCAGGCCCAGCAGCAGCCACACGCCCACGCAGGCCAGGATCAGGGCCGTGAACGGATGGCCGAAGAATACGACCAGATCCTTCAGCCTGCCCTCTGGCCAGCCGCGCGCCACCGCGCCGATCATGATCAGGGTCAGGGGCGCCAGCATGGCGGTCAGGGCGACGCCAAAGCCGATGCTGGCGGTGCGGTCGCCGTCGGCGTCCATCCGGGGCGGCAGGGCGAAATCCTCGGTCCGCGCCTTGCGATAGGCGACGAAGGCATAGAAGGGGCCGGCCACCAGCACAGCGGGCAGGCCGCAGACCAGGCCCCAAAGGGCGATCTGGCCATAGTCGGCGTTCAGCAGTTCGGCGGCGGCGACGGGGCCGGGGTGGGGCGGCAGCAGGGCATGCATCACCGCCAGCCCGGCCAGGGTGGGCAGAGCGAACCAGACGATGGGGCGTTTCGACTTCAGCGTCAGGGCGCAAAGCACCGGCGCCAGGATGATCAGCGCCACGTCGAAGAACAGCGGCACGCCCACCACCACGCCGATCACGGTCAGGGCCCAGGGCGCGCGTTCCTCGCCAAAGCGGGCCAGCAACTTGCCGGCGATGGCCTCGACCCCGCCGCCCGCTTCCAGCAGGGCGCCGAACATCGCGCCCAGCCCCACCACCACGGCCACAAAGCCCAGGGCGTCGCCCAATCCCTTGCGGACCGAAGCGATCACGTCATCGGGCGGCGCACCGAAGGCTAGGCCCGCGCCCAGGGCAACGATCAGCAGAGCCAGGAAGGCGGGAAACCGCACCTTCAGCACCAGCAGCACGGCCGTCGCCACCGAGACGACGACAATCAGAAGGGAAACGACAGGGCCGGCCATCAGGCCACGCTGACGGGTGGGAGGAGAGAGTCTGTCCGGGCCCGCTCGCGGCCGGGTTCACGGAAGACCGGCAGGGCGCGACGGCCCATATCGGCAGCGCGGCGTGCAGGGGGGCGCGAGGTCATTCCTGGTCTCCCGTTCGGGGCGCCTGGCCAATGGCCGGGCCCTCTTGAAATGCGTCTCGCCGCGCGCCGTGAAGCGGCGACGAGAGACGCACTCAACAGAAGTTCAGATTGTTGACAACGCTGTCAACCCCGCAGGGTCAGCGAACGGCGGTGATCGACTTGATGATCGTCTGGACCGGGGTCTTGCCGCCGATGTTCCAGACCAGCCGCAGCAGGTCGATGGTGCGGTCGGCGGCCTCGTCCAGCTTCCAGTCGCAGGCATTGAACCGGCAGTCCTTGAAGCTGGGCAGGGCACCGCCGGCATAGACCAGGCGGCAGTCCTGGAAGTCGCAGTCGGCGTAATGCTCGCCGTCAACCACGAGGGTCTCGTGGCTGTAGGAGGTGGCGGTCGTCATGCGGAGGCTTTCACTGGGTGTCGGCAGGGTCCGCATCGGGATCGACGGCGGGGGCCTGGGTCTGGTCACGATCTGTCGGAACACGCTTGGCTGCGGCCTTTTCGGCGGCCTTGATCGCCTTCAGGCGGTCGCGTTCCATGCGTTCGAAATTATAGTTGGGCTTGCGCGCCATGTCGGATTTTCCCTTGGGTCGAAGGTGAGGGATCTCAGTGGTGAGGTCGCAGCGTGACAGGCGTCGAAACCAGCGTCCATGTCGGGCTGTCGGGTGTTAGGAGCGGGCCTTGCGGGCGGCATAGCGGCTGTCGCGCTTGGCCTTGGCCTCGGCGGCCGACAGGGCCTTGCGTTCCTTGGTCGCGCCGCGCTTGGCATTGAGCGTGTTGGCGGCTTCGTCGTCGAGAACCTGCTGGGCGGCGGCGGCGGCGTCGGCGACGACCTGGCGGGCGGCGGCGCGGGCTTCGGAGCGTTCCGAGCGAACCTGGGCCAGTTCCTCGGCGCGAACCGCTTCGCGGGTGTCGAACAGCGGATCGACGATGGCGGCCTTGGGCTTGAACTTGGCCAGCAGCGCCTTCTTGGCGTCGGCGGCGGTTTGCAGGCGGGTGGCGAAAGTCGTGCGGGTGGTTTCGTTCATGGGGCCTTCAACGTCACGGGGGCAGGGGGGCGGGAGAACCCCGCGTGCCGTCGAGGTTGAAGCTTGGAGCATCGTGCCGGGCTGGAGCGCGGGGCGAAAGGGCTTGCGCCGCTTCGCCCCGCGCTCCGATAGGCTTAGACGGCCTGGAGTTGGCCGGCCGACATCTTGCCGCTGCGCTGGTCGCGCTCGAGTTCGAAGGACAGCTTTTGGCCTTCGTTCAGCGAACCCAGAGTCGAACGTTCGACGGCCGAGATGTGCACGAACACGTCTGCGCCGCCGTCATCGGGTTGAATGAAGCCAAAGCCCTTGGTGGCGTTGAACCACTTCACGGTACCGGTAGTCATGAATGTCACCTTTCAGGTGAAAAGGTCCGCACGACTTCGAGCGAAGCCGTGTGATCAAATTTTCGGAGAGGATCGTGATGGGCTCGAAGCTCGATCCTTAAGAACAAGCGTGGAGAGCAATCGAACCAAATCGATATTCAATACGAAGACCCTAGAGGATTTCATGATCCCGTGCAACGGGAATAAATAATATGACTCCCAGGGCGGGTGTCATCAGCGCTTTGCAGGGCTGAAAATCTGGTTTCGGCGCTCAAAAGATCTGCAGGCGCAGATCAGTCTTCGGAGGGCGCAGGGCGGCTCTCGACCGCCTTGCGGCGCAGGGCCTTGGCCTGGTCGGGGGCGACCTGTTCGAACAGCAGCGCCAGATGCCGCTCCTTGGCGTGATCGTTGTGCAGGTCCCAGGCCAGGGACACCGGCAGGCGCAGACGCGATCCGCCCTCCAGCCGCGCCACCAGAACCCGCCAGCTAAAGCCGTCGCCGGCCTCGCCCAGCGGGTCCCTGAACTCCAGGGCGGCGGGGTCGCGCAGGCGGAAGTCGCGGTCGGGATGGGCGTCGAACCAGGTCTGGTCGGCCTGGGCCGTCAGGTCGATGGCCGGGGCGACGACCTTGCCGGTGAGATTGCGGACCATGGCGGGGGCTCCTGGGGACGGGGCTGCAATAGAGGCTTTCGCGATGGAAGGGAATCCGCCGGACCGGATAAAGCAAGGCCGGCCTGGCGAACGCGACGCAGGGCCCTGACCGGGGCCAAAACCGTCGATCAGACCGATCGCGCGATCCTGGTGTGACTTGCCGTGGCGGCTTTCAGCCTTCACCTTGATACCGGTGTCAGTGTCAGGAAGCCGTCATGTCGCAAGTCCGTCCCCTTCCTCGCCGCGACCTGCTGCTCGGGGCCGGCGCGCTGGGCCTGATGGCGGCAGGGCCTGCAGCCGCGATGATCCGGCCGCCCCGGGGCCAGACGGTCTGGACCTTTGACCGCCTCGACCGGGTCGGGGGCTTGCCGGTGCAGGTGGAAGGCCAGCCGCTGCTGGTCGACAGCCCCGTGGGCAAGGCGGTGCAGTTCGACGGCGTGGACGACGCCCTGTTCATCGACAACCATCCGCTGGCCGGGGCAGGGACCTTTACCTTTGAGGCGGTGTTCCGGCCCGACGGCGGGCCGTTCGAGCAGCGCTGGTTCCATCTGGCCGAAAGCGACCCGGTTGCCGTGCCCGGCGCCCCGCCGCCCGCGCCGTCGGTGACGCGGTTCCTGTTCGAGATCCGGGTTGTCGAGGGCGGCTGGTACCTCGACGCTTTCGTGCGCGGGCCGGGCTATAACAAGCCCCTGATGGCGCCGGAAAAGCTGCATCCGCTGGGCACCTGGGCGCATGTGGCCCAGACCTATGACGGCCAGACCTATCGCAGCTTCGTCAACGGGGTTCTGCAGGCAGAGGCTCAGATCGCTTTCACCGCCCAGGGCCCCGGCCGCGCCTCGGTCGGGGTGCGGATGAACCGGGTCAACTACTTCAGGGGTGCCGTGCGCGAGGCGCGCTTCACCCCCCGGGCGCTGGGACCGGAGGGATTCACGATCCCCAAGTCGCTGAAGGGCTGAGCGGGAGCGCCTTACGCACCCCCGCTTCGCTTTTCCCCTAAATCACCACGAAGTCGTTCAGGGTCAGGGCCGGGGTGCCGGTCAGGACCGCGATCTGCACCCGGTCGCCCGGATCATTGCCCGTGGCGTCGAAGAACAGGCTGCCCGTGGCGGTGTCGTACAGCATGGTCGGCCGTCCGTCAGACGCCGCCGGGGCGACACCCGAGGCGAAGCCGAGATCGGCCAGGGTGACCACGCCGAACTGGGTGGCCCGCAGCTCGATATGGTCGAGCCCGACCTGGAAGTCGGTGATCTGGTCGATCCCCAGGCCCGGCGCGTCGAAGTAGAAGAGGTCCGCGCCGCCATTGCCGGTCAGGACGTCGTTGCCGCCCATGCCCGCCAGTCGGTCTGCGCCCGCCGCCCCGGTCAGGGTGTCGTTGCCGCCGGCCCCGAACAGCGCCGTTCCGGTGGCGTTGGCGAAGCCCTCGAAGGTCCCCGGGCCGAAATAGATCAGCCCTTCGACATTGTCGGCCGCCGTGGCGGTGGACAGCCTGGTCAGGATGCGGTCGGCGCCTTCGCCCACCGCTTCGTTGATCACGTCTGACGCCGAGTCGATGAAGTAGACATCGTCGCCCAGGCCGCCGGTCAGGGTGTCTGCGCCCACGCCGCCGTCCAGGGTGTCATTGCCGGTTCCGCCGGTGAGCTGGTTGTTGAGGCTGTTGCCGAAGCCCTTGAAGTTGCCGATCCCGACAAACTGCAGGTGCTCCAGATTGGCCGACAGGGCGGTCATGGCGGCGGTACTGAGCACCGTGTCGATGCCCTGGCCGATCTGTTCGACGGTCTGGTCGCTGGTGTTGTCGACCTTGTAGGTGTCGTCGCCCAGGCCGCCCACCAGCACATCGGTGCCGCCCGCGCCGTCCAGGGTGTCATTGCCTGCGCCGCCGGTGACGACATTGGTCGAGGCGTTGCCGGTGCCGGAGAAGTTGCCGACCCCGATGAAGGTCAGAAGTTCGACCTCGGCGCCCAGCATGTAGCTGTTGGTCTTGGCCCGCACCCCGTCATAGCCGCCGCCCGGAAGTTCGGTCACGGTGTCGCCGGCGTCATCGACGATATAGGTGTCGTTGCCACCGCCGCCGATCATGGTGTCGGCCCCGGCCCCGCCGTCCAGCAGGTTGATGCCGGCGTTGCCGATCAGTTGCTGGGCGAAGCCGTTGCCGGTCAGGTTCACCGGACCCACCGCACTGGCGGCGGTCAGGATCTCGACCGCCGCGCCGGCCGTCAGGGTGTAGGACCCCGAAGCCTCGACCGTGTCGACGCCTTCGCCGACCAGTTCCACCACCACGTCGCCGCGATTGTGGACCCTGATCAGGTCATCGCCCACGCCACCGGCCATGGTGTCGTTGCCGTCGGCGCCGTCCAGCACGTCGTTGCCTGCGCCGCCCACCAGGGAGTCGGCACCGTTCATGCCGTCCAGCGTATCGGCGCCGTCCAGTCCGTTGATGGTGTCATTGCCGCCAAAGCCGCGCAGGCTGTCATCGCCCGACGTGCCGTTGATCAGGTCGTTGGAGGCATTGCCGTCGAAGACGATCCCGGTGTTGGCCGAGGAGGGGACAAAGTCGATGTCATCGAAGCGCAGCAGCTCGATATTGACGATGTGGTCGAAGCCCTGGTCGCCGTTCTCCGGGAAGTTGTCGACGACGAAGAAGCCGCCCACGCCGTCCGAGGTGATCGTGTACTGGGCCCGGGTCCCGTGATAGCGGGCGATATCATTGCCCGCCCCGCCGTCCAGGGTGTCGTTGCCGGCATTGCCGATCAGGACGTCGTCCTGCGTCCCGCCGTCCAGCACGTCGGCGCCGTCGCCGCCGTCCAGGGTGTCGGCTCCGGCCTCGCCGGTGAGATTGTCGGCCCCGTAGGAGCCGGCGAGATAGTCCAGATCCGCGCCCCCTGAGAGGGTGTCGGCCGCGAGGCTGCCATAAAGGCTGTCATTGCCGTCTTCGCCCGACGCGTTACCGCCGGCCAGCAGGCTGAGGACGTCGGCCCCGGTTCCGCCCATCAGCGTGCCGACACCCGTCAGGGTGTCATTGCCCGCGTCGCCGAAAAGCGTGTTGATCCCCTCAATGTCATAGAGGGTGTCGTTGTCATTGCCGCCGCTCAGCGTGTCATTGCCGTGCTCGCCATACAGGGTGTCGGCTCCGTCGCCGCCCAGCAGGCTGTCGTTGTTGTTGTCGCCTTCGATCAGGTCCGCGCCGGTGCCGCCGTCGAGGGTGTCTTCGCCGAAGCCGCCATTGATCGTGTCTCTGTCGTCCCCGCCGAGCACGGAGTCATTGCCGTCGCCGGCGATGATCCGGTCCTCGCCCGCGCCGCCGTCGACCGTGTCGTGGGCCGAGCCGGCGTCGATGACGTCATTGCCCAGGCCGCCGGTGATGCTGTCGTCACCGCCCTGGCCAAACAGCCGGTCATGGCCGTCGCCGCCGTCGACGGTGTCGTTGTCGTCATCGGCCAGGATGATGTCGTCCAGGGCCGTCCCCACCAGGCCGTCGATCGCCGGGGTGCCGAGGATTTCCAGGCCGCCCGTCGCCGGGGCGATGGTCACGTCGGCGAAGACCAAGGTCTCGACATCGCGAACCGTATCGGAACCCGTACCGCCCCGGTTGTCGATCACCAGGAAGCCACCGGCCGTCTGGGTGACGGTGTAGTGGCTGCGCACGCCGGTGAAGATGGCGACATCATCGCCCGCTCCGCCGTCGATGGTGTCATCGCCGCTGGAACCGGTGAGGGTGTCGTCGCCGTCGCCGCCCGACAGCGAGCCTGCGCCCGTCAGCCGGTCGTCGCCGCCGTCGCCGGCCAGCACATTGGCGCCCTGCAGGTCGGTGAGGGTGTCGTCGTCGTCGCCGCCGCGCAGGCTGTCGTCGCCGAAGCCGCCGTCGATCGTGTCGGACCCGGCTTCGCCGACCACGGTGTCGTTGCCGCCGCCGCCGGTCAGGCTGTCGGCACCCTCGCCGCCATTGACCACGTCGGATTCCGAACCGCCGTCGATGCGGTCATGGCCGTCTCCGCCATAAAGGGCGTCTTCGCCCGCGCCGCCGGTGACCGTGTCATTGTCGTCGCCGCCATAGACGAGGTCGTCCTCGTCGCCGCCGTCGATCTGGTCATTGCCCGCGCCGCCATAGATCTGGTCGGGCTCGGTGCCGCCGTCGAGGGTGTCGTTGCCCTCGCCGCCGTCGATCCAGTCGGCACCGGCCAGGCCGCGCACGACGTCATTGCCGGCATAGGCAAAGATGGTGTCGTCGCCCGAGCTGGTGTCGATGCTGCCCGGGCGGGTGCTGGTCACGCCGAGGCTGGAATGGTCGGAAATCGTGTCGTTGCCGGCTGTGCCCCAGTAGACGTAGCCGAAGTTGGGCGTGCCCTGATAGTCGCCGTCGGCGAACTCCAGGTCATAGATGCCGTAAAGGGTGTCGACCCCGTCGGGCGCGCCGGCCCGGTTGTCGGTGACGATGATCTTCTTGCCGACTTCCACCACCGTGTAGTCGTTGCGATTGCCGGTATAGCGGGCCACGTCGGGCGGAAGCGCCGCCCCGCCGCCATACATCTTGTCGTTGCCGCCGCCGCCCACGAAGGTGTCGGAGCCGTCGCCACCGAACAGCTGGTCGTTGCCCTGGCCGCCGTCGATATAGTCGTTGCCGGCCCCGCCCTCGACCGTGTCATTGCCCCAGTTGGCATAGATGCTGTCGTTGCCGGCCCCGCCCTCGAAGCGCTGATCGCCGTCATAGTAATAGTAGGGCGACCAGCCAAAGAGGACGTCGTCGCCCTCATTGCCGAACACCTGGCTGCCGTCGCCGCCGCCGACCGTGTCATTGGCCTCGCCGCCCAGCAGGGTGCCCCAGCCATAGATCTGGTCAGAGTCCGCCCCGCCTTCCAGCCGGCCCGTGCCGTACAGATAGTCCTGGCCCTGCTCGCCCAGCAGCAGGCCGCTTCCGGTGATGGAGTCGTTGCCCAGCCCGCCGACCAGGGTGTTGTCCCCGGCATAGTCGTTGATCACGTCGGCCGCGTCGCCGCCATCGACGCTGTCAGCGCCCGCGCCGCCGTCCAGGGTGTCGCTGTCGGCCCCGCCCAGGAGGGTGTCGGAACCGTCGCCGCCCCAGACCTGGTCTTCGCCGTCGCCCGCAACGATGGAGTCATCGCCGCCATCGCCATGGACAACGTCATAGCCCACGCCCGCATCGATGGTGTCGGCACCGTCGCCGCCGCGGATCTGGTCGTGACCGGCCAGGCCGTTCAGCACGTCGGCTGCGCCCATCCCCACCAGGCTGTCGTCATTGGCGCCGCCGGTCAGGGTGTCGGAACCGACTCCGCCGATCTGGATCTCGCCCGCCGTCGAGGGATCCAGCGGGAGGGTGAGGTTGGAGAACACCGCCGTCTCGACGCCGCTGAGGGCGTCTGTGCCCTCATTGGTGCGGTTGGAGACCACCAGATATCCGCCCAGCCCGTCTTCGATCACCGAATAATACTGGCGCAGGCTGGCCCAGGTGGCCGTGTCGTCGCCGGAACCGCCGACGATGGTGTCGTCGGCCTGGCCGCCCGACAGCAGGTCGTCATCGGCCCCGCCGTCGATGGTGTCGGAGCTCCAGTTGCCAAAGATCGTGTCCTGGCCATCCTGACCCTGCAGGTTTTGGCTGCCGTCCAGGCCATAGGGGCTCCAGCCGAACAGCTGGTCATTGCCGCTGCCGCCCTTGCCGGTGCTGTCGCCGCCCACGCCCAGAACGTCGTTCTGGTCGCCGCCGTCCAGCTGGCCATAGCCATAGAGGGTGTCCAGTCCCGTGCCGCCTTCCAGCGTGCCCGAGCCATAGAGATAGTCCTGGTCGGAGCCACCCTGCAGCAGGCCCGAGCCGTTCAGGTAGTCATTGCCCGAACCGCCCTGCAGCGTACCGATGCCCTGGATCGTGTCGGCGCCGGTATCGCCCTGCAGCAGGTTGTCGCCGTTCCAGTCATAGATGTAGTCGTTGCCGTCTCCGCCCTGGGCGGTGTCGGCCCCCTGGCCGCCGTCGATGGTGTCGTCGCCTGCGTCGCCAAAGGCCTGGTCGCTACCGGCCCCGGCATAGATGTGATCCAGGCCGTCGCCGCCCCGCAGGGTGTCGGCGCCGGAGTCGCCGTTCAGTACGTCATTGCCGTCGCCGGCCACGATGGTGTCGTTGCCGTCGTCGCCGCCCAGGCGGTCATTGCCGTCCAGGCCGGTGATGGTGTCGTTGCCGGAGTCGCCGATCAGGATGTCGTCGAACGGCGTGCCGACAATGTCGAGGCCCACATTGCCGCCGAACGGCAGGTCCAGCTCGTCGTTGCTGAACACCAGCAGTTCGACGCCGTACAGGGTGTCGGTTCCGCCGCCACCGGTCTTGTGCTCGACCGTGGCAGCCCCGTCGATCAGGCCGTTCACGTCCAGCTTGTAGCTGACGCGATAGTCGGCGCTCTCGATCACCGTCGTGCCGTCGGGCAGGATCACGGTGGTGCGCGGCACGAACGAGCCCGAATAGTAGGCCTTGTCGAAGCCCGAGCCGCCAAACAGCGTATCGTTCTGCTCACCGCCGTTCAGGGAGTCGTCGCCGGCCCCGCCGACCAGGGTGTCATTGCCCCAAAGGCCGCTGAGATTGTCCGCACCACTGCCGCCGTCGAGGAATTCGGCGCCGGAATAGTAGCTGGAGGCGCTCAGCGTATCGGCGCCGTCGTCGCCCAGGCCCACGCCGTTTGCGACATAGATCTGGTCGTCGCCCAGACCGCCGTCCAGGGTGCCCGAGCCGGTCAGGGTGTCCTGGCCCTCGTCACCGAACAGCTCGCCCGAGCCGCTCAGATAGTCCTGGCCCTCGCCGCCATTGATCGAGCCGTTGGCATAGATGTCGTCATCGCCCAGGCCGCCGTCGACGGTGTCGGTCCCGGCGTCGCCATAGATCGTGTCATCGCCGTCTGCGCCCAGCACACTGTCGTCGCCCGCACCGGCCCGGATGATGTCAGCGTCGCCGCCGCCGTCGATCGTGTCGGCCCCGTCCTGGCCCAGCACGGTGTCTTCGCCCGCGCCGCCGAAGATGGAGTCGTCGCCCGTGCCGCCCTCGATCACGTCGAAGCCGACATTGCCGTCGATGGTGTCGTTGCCGCCACCGCCCTCGATGATGTCGTTGCCGCCGTTGCCGCCGATCGGAACCAGACCCGGCGCGCCGGAGGCCATGCCCAGAACGTCGTCGCCGTCGCCGCCGACCAGGCTGTCGTCCCAGGCCGTCCCGGCAAAGGTGTCGGCGCCCGGGCCGCCCGTGAACACCTGTCCGGTGTTCAGCGCGCTGGCCTCGAACTCGATGTCGTAGAACCGCATGACATCGATATTGCGCACCAGGTCCGAGCCGTCGGAGCCGCGGTTGTTGACGACGTGATAGCCGCCCGCACCATCCTGGATCACCGAATAGACGGCCCGGTTGGTCGCATAGACCGAGACATTGTAGCCCAGCCCGCCGTCGATGGTGTCGTCGCCGTAGAAGCCGATCAGGGTGTCGTCGCCGCTGCCGCCGTCGATGGAATCGTCGTCCCAGCCGCCGTTGATCGTGTCGCTGCCGCTGCCGCCGGCCAGGCTGTCGTCGCCCCAGTTGCCCTGGATCACGTCGTCGCCCGCGCCGCCGTCCAGGGTCTGGGCCCCGTCGACGAAGGGTTCTGAGCCGTAAAGGCTGTCATTGCCCGCCCCGCCCAGGCCCGTGGCCCCGGTGCGGACATAGAGTGTGTCCTGGCCCTCGCCGCCGTCCAGCGTGCCATAGCCATACAGCACGTCGTTGCCGGCCTGACCCAGCAGCGAGCCTGTGCCCTCCAGCGAGTCGTTGCCGTCGCCGCCGTCCAGCGTGCCCGTGCCGCGGATGGTGTCGGCGTCGTCGCCGCCGAACATCAGGTTCTGGCCTTGAGCGTCGGTGATCAGGTCTTCGCCGTTGCCGCCATAGATGGTGTCGGCATGGGCTCCGCCGTCCAGGCTGTCGCGGTCGAAGTCGGCATGGCCGTCATGGTTGCCGTCGGCGTCGTCGAACCAGAATTCGGGCCCGTCGAACTCGCCAATGCCGCCGCCGCTGCCAGCCACGGGAACGGGCGGATAGGGGCCGTCGGTGCCATAGATCACGTCGCGGCCGCTGCCGCCCAGCAGGGTGTCGTCGCCGCTGCCGCCCACCAGGGTGTCGCCACCGAAGCCGCCGGTGATCACGTCATTGCCGATCCGGCCAAACGCCAGGTCGTCGCCGCCGCCGGCATTGACCCGGTCGAAGCCCGACAGGGCGTCGATGGTGTCGGAGCCGCCGACATTGGTGGTTTCATAGGGCGTCGCGCCGGGGATGGAGTCGTCGGCGGTGGTGCCGATGATCACCTGGCCGGCGAGGGCGCTCAGCACCACCTCGCCGTCGTCGAACGACAGCAGTTCGATATTGGTCAGGACGTCGGTCCCTTCCGGCGAGCCGACCCGCAGGTCGGTCACGGTCGTGACGCCCGCCACCGTATTGATTGAGAAGTCGGCGATATTGCCCGAGAACAGGGCCGCATCGAAGCCGGCTCCGCCGTCCAGCGTGTCATTGCCGTCCTGGCCGGAGTCGCCCACCAGCACGTCATCGCCGTCGCCGCCCATCAGCGAGTCGGCGCCGCCCATGCCTTCCAGCTTGTCGTTGCCCGCGCCGCCGTCGAGGGTTTCACCCACCGCCAGCGAGCCCGAGCCCGTCAGGGTATCGTCACCCGCGCCGCCCTGGCCCGTGCCGGCGGCGACATAGATCTGGTCATTGCCAGTCCCGCCGTCCAGCGCGCCCGAGCCGCTCAGGGTGTCATGGCCCGCGTCGCCGAACAGTTGGCCAGAGCCCGAGACATTGTCGTTGTCATCGTCTCCGTGCAGCACGCCCGAGCCGGAGACCGTATCCTCGCCGGCTCCGCCGTTCAGCGCGTTGGTCCCCTCGCTGTCAGCAATGTAGTCGCGGCCCCCGCCGCCATTGGCGGTGTCCGCGCCGCCCTGGCCGTAGATCTGGTCATTGCCCAGGCCGCCGTCCAGCGAGTCGGCCCCGCCGCCGCCGGAAAGGGTGTCGGCACCGCCATTGCCCGAGAGGGTGTCGTTGTTGACGCCGCCGTTCAGCGCGCCGGGACCGTCGTCGTCCGACAGGTCCAGGCCCGCGCCGGTGGGCGAGAAGGCCGGTGAGAAGTTGGCGGTCGTGAAGTCCGTCACCAGCCGGTTTTGCAGCCGCAGGACCTCGACGGGGGCATGGGTCGCGCCGCCGGCGTCACGATCGATCCGCAGCACCACATCGGCACCGTCCTGCTCCAGCAGGACATGGCCGCTGACGAACGGATTGTCGCCGCCCGCATAGCCCGACAGATAGCCGAACAGGCCGCTGAGGTTCAGCACGTCGCCGCCGGGACCGGCCGCGAAGTCGGTGATCAGGTCGGCCGCCGCGCCCGGCGCCCAGGCCAGGTTATAGGTGTCGCTCTCGGTTCCGCCGGTGAAGGTGTCGACGAAGGCACCCGAGGCCACCGCGTGGAAGGTGTCGGCGCCTGCGCCGCCCGAGAAGGTGTTGCTGCCGTCGTTGTCGTTGAACTCGTCTGCGCCGGTGCCGCCTTCCAGCGTATCGTTGCCCGCCTGGCCATAGAGGTCGTCGGCGCCGTCGCCGCCGACCAGGCTGTCATGGCCGCCCTGGCCCTGGAGGGTGTCGTCGCCGCCGGCCCCCAGGATGGTGTCGGCAATGGACGAGCCGATCAGCGAATGGCCGATATCGTCGTCGACCAGCAGGCCGCCGGCGATGGTCAGACTGACCGAGGCGGTGTCGACGCCGCCGGCGCCGTCCGAGACGGTGTAGCTGAACGAGGCCGGGCCCCAGAAGGCGGCGGTGGGCGTGAACACCACATTGCCGCCGACCAGCGCCACCGAGCCGTTCACCGCGTCGCCGACCGCCGTGATGGTCAGCGGGCCGCCGTCGATGTCGACGTCATTGGCCAGTAGGGTGGCAGGAGCCAGCACGAGATCGGTGCTGACCGGCGTGGTCAGGCCGCTGTTGTCGTTGGCCGTCGGGCCGTCATTGATCGGCGCGACCGTGACATTGACGTTGCCGTTCGAGGTCGTGAAGCCGTCCGACAGGATGTAGGTGATCGTCGCCAGGCCCGCGAAATTGGCGTTGGGCGTGAAGCGGATATTGGTCCCGTCGATCACCGCCGCGCCGTTGGTGGCGCCGGCGATACCGGTGATGGTCAGCGGGTCGCTCTCGCCGTCGGTGTCGTTGAGCAGCAGCGAGGCGATGGGGATCAGCACCACCGTGTCCTCGTCGGTCGAGGCGGTGTCGTTGCCGGCGGTCGGGGCAGTGTTGAGCACCACCACCTGGTCGGCGAACTGCAGGGTACGGACATTGGTCAGGGTGTCGGAGCCGTCATTGCCGGCAATGCCGGCCTGCAGGTCGCTGACCGTGGTCACGCCCGCAACCGTGCTGATCGCATAGTCGGCGCGCAAGCCGGCGAAGATGGCGCGGTTGGCGCCGGTCCCGCCGTCCAGGGTGTCGTTGCCGGCGCCGCCGACCAGGGTGTCATTGCCCTCGCCGCCGTTCAGCTGGTCCAGGCCCGCCAGGCCGACCAGGGAGTCATCGCCGCCCAGGCCGTTGATGGTGTCGTTCAGGATGGTGCCGATCAGGGACGTGCCGCCCTGGTCGGGGCCGGCCGTGCCGTTGATCACCAGGCCCGCCAGGCCGGTATCCACCGACACATCCTGGTCGGCGAAGCGCAGCGTTTGCACGTTGCGCACCGTGTCGGAGCCATCGGGCGAGCCGCCGCGGTTGTCGATGACCATCAGGCCGGTCTGGT
Organism: Caulobacter sp. AVps18; assembly: GCF_058681425.1. Classification (NCBI taxonomy): domain Bacteria; kingdom Pseudomonadati; phylum Pseudomonadota; class Alphaproteobacteria; order Caulobacterales; family Caulobacteraceae; genus Caulobacter; species Caulobacter sp. AVps18. The sequence goes on along the minus strand of NZ_CM178737.1, from coordinate 16,776 downwards.
TGCCCGTGACGGTGTAGTTGGCCCGATTGCCCGAGAAGAAGGCGACATTGTCGCCGTCGCCGCCGTCCAGGTCGTCATTGCCCGCGCCGCCGATCAGGCTGTCGTCACCATCGCCGCCATCGAGGGTGTCGTTGCCGGTGTCGCCTTGCAGATAGTCGACGCCGTCGCCGCCGCGCAGGGTGTCGTGGCTTGACTGGCCATAGAGGCTGTCATTGCCTGTGCCGCCGCTGATGCTGTCGGCATATTCCCAACCGCGTACGGAGTCATTGTCGGCCCCGCCGTCAAGGATGTTGCCGTCGGCGTAGTTGTAGCCCTGGATGGTGTCGTTGCCGGCCCCGCCATCGACACTCGCGGGGACCCAGCCCCCGTTGTTGTTGGGGTAGAAATAGAGGAAGTCCGCGCCGTCGCCGCCGGCGATCGAGCCCGCAGCATAGATAGTGTCATTGCCCGCGCCGCCGTCGACGGTGTTGGAGCCTTCACTGTCCTCGATGTAGTCGGCACCGTCGCCGCCCGACAGGCTGTCGCCGCTGGCATTGCCATAGAGGCTGTCATTGTCGGCTCCGCCTTCCAGCGTGTCCTCGCCGGCGTTGCCATAGAGGGCGTCGTTGCCGTCGCCGCCCTGGGCGCTGTCATTGCCCGCGTCGCCCGACAGAACGTCAGCGCCCAGGCCACCCAACAGGGTGTCGGCACCGTTGCCGCCGGTGGCGGTGTCATTGCCTTCGCCGCCGTCCAGCAGGTCGCTGCCGCTCAGGCCGATCAGGCTGTCATTGCCGCCCAGGCCGTCGAGCGTGTCGTTGGCCGCCGAGCCGGTCAGGGTCTCGCCCGCCGCCGTACCCGGGAACAGGCCGCCAGGGTTGGGGCCGAAGGTCAGGTCGTCGTCAGCAAACGTGGCGACCTCGATATTGACGAAGGTATCGGTCCCGTCCGGCGAGCCCGGGCGGTTGTCGGTGATGGTGACCACGCCGGTGACGGCGTCCTGCACCACGGTGTAGTCGCCGACATTGCCCGAGAAATAGACCGTATCCGGACCATCGCCGCCGTCGATGCTATCATTGCCGCCGCCGCCGCTCAGGCTGTCAGCGCCGACGCCGCCGGTCAGGGTGTCATTGCCGCTGTCGCCCTGCAGATAGTCGTCGCCATCGTCACCGCTGAGGCTGTCGTGGCTCGACTGGCCATACAGGCTGTCATTGCCCGAGCCACCGATGACAGTGTCGGCATATTCCCAGCCGCGCACGCTGTCGTTGTCGGCCCCGCCGTCGAGGGTGTTGCCGTCGGCGTAGTTGTAGCCCTGGATGGTGTCGTTGCCGGCCCCGCCGGACACGCTCGCAGGCACCCAGCCGCCATTATAGTTGGGGTAGTAGTAGAGGTAGTCGGCCCCGTCGCCGCCGGAGATCGAGCCTGCGGCATAGATGGTGTCGTTGCCCGCGCCGCCGTCGACGGTGTTGGAGCCTTCGCTGTCCTCGATGTAGTCGGCCCCGTCGCCGCCGCTGAGGCTGTCGCTCTCGGCGTTGCCGTAGAGGGTGTCGTTGTCGCCGCCGCCGTCGATCGTGTCAGACCCGGTGTTGCCATAGAAGGTATCGTTGCCGTCGCCGCCGGTGAGGCTGTCATTGCCGCCTTCGCCCGACACGACGTCAGCGCCGGCCCCGGCCAGCACGGTGTCGGTGCCTTCGCCCGCCTCGATCGTGTCGTTGCCGTCGCCCGCATCGATGGAGTCGTTATCGGCCCCGCCGACCAGGCTGTCATTGCCCAGGCCGCCGATCAGGGTGTCGGCCCCGCCCGCGCCGGTGATCACGTCGCCGCCTTCGCCGCCATCGACGGAGTCCGCCCCTTCGCCCGCCTCGATGCGGTCAGAGCCGCCCAGGCCCTGCAGGGTGTCATCGCCTTCCAGACCCCGGATCAGGTCGCCCTGGGCCGAGCCGGACAGGTCGTCTGCGCCGACTGTCCCGGTCTGCAGCGTGCCGGTATTGGCCGGGGTCGGATCGAACAGAACCCCGCCTGCGAAGGCCAGGGTCTCGACATTGCGCAGCCTGTCGACGCCCTCGGGCGAGCCGCCGCGATTGTCATAGACCAGATAGTCCGAGCCATCGCGCAGGATGGTGTACTGGTCGAGATTGCCGCCGTAATAGGCGGTGTCGTTTCCGTCGCCGCCGTCGATCTCGTCGTTGCCGGTGCCGCCGCTCAGGCTGTCAGCGCCGACGCCGCCGGCCAGGGTGTCATTGCCGCTGTCGCCCTGCAGATAGTCGTCGCCGTCGTCACCGCTGAGGCTGTCGTGGCTCGACTGGCCATACAGGCTGTCATTGCCCGAGCCGCCGATGACGGTGTCGGCATATTCCCAACCGCGCACGCTGTCATTGTCGGCCCCGCCGTCGAGGGTGTTGCCGTCGGCGTAGTTGTAGCCCTGGATGGTGTCGTTGCCGGCCCCGCCATCGACGTTCACAGGCGCCCAGCCGGCATTGTCGTTGGGGTAGTAGTAGATGTAGTCGGCCCCGTCGCCGCCGGCGATCGAGCCTGCGGCATAGATGGTGTCGTTGCCCGCGCCGCCGTCGACGGTGTTGGAGCCCTCGCTGTCCTCGATATAGTCCGCGCCGCCGCCGCCGCTGAGGCTGTCTCCGGCGGCATTGCCGTAAAGCGTGTCGTTGTCGCCGCCGCCGTCGATCGTGTCAGATCCGGCGTTGCCGTAGAGGGTATCGTTGCCGTCGCCGCCGGCGAGGCTGTCATTGCCGCCTTCGCCGGAGATCACGTCGGTCCCAAGGCCAGCAGCGGCGGTGTCGTTGCCTTCTCCCGCCTCGATCGTGTCGTTGCCGTCGCCCGCATCGATGGAGTCGTTATCGGCCCCGCCGACCAGGCTGTCATTGCCCAGGCCGCCGATCAGGGTGTCGGCCCCGCCCGCGCCGGTGATCACGTCGCCGCCTTCGCCGCCATCGACGGAGTCCGCCCCTTCGCCCGCCTCGATGCGGTCGGCACCGCCCAGGCCGGTCAGGGTGTCATCGCCTTCCAGACCTCTGAGCAGGTCGCCCTGGGCCGAGCCGGACAGGTCGTCTGCGCCGGCCGTCCCGGTCTGCAGCGTGCCGGTATTGGCCGGGGTCGGATCGAACAGAACCCCGCCTGCGAAGGCCAGGGTCTCGACATTGCGGATCCGGTCCACGCCCTCGGGCGAGCCGCCGCGATTGTCATAGACCAGATAGTCCGAGCCATCGCGCAGGATGGTGTACTGGTCGAGATTGCCGCCGTAATAGGCGGTGTCGTTTCCGTCGCCGCCGTCGATCTCGTCGTTGCCGGTGCCACCGCTCAGGCCGTCGGCTCCGGCGCCGCCGCTCAGGGTGTCATTGCCGCTGTCGCCCTGCAGATAGTCGTCGCCGTCGTCACCGCTGAGGCTGTCGTGGCTCGACTGGCCATACAGGCTGTCATTGCCCGTGCCGCCGATGACGGTGTCGGCATATTCCCAGCCGCGCACGTAGTCGTTGTCGGCCCCGCCGTCGAGGGTGTTGCCGTCAGCGTAGTTGTAGCCCTGGATGGTGTCGTTGCCGGCCCCGCCATCAACGCTCGCGGGCACCCAGCCGGCATTGTAGTTGGGGTAGTAGTAGAGGTAGTCGGCCCCGTCGCCGCCGGAGATCGAGCCCGCAGCATAGATGGTGTCATTGCCCGCGCCGCCGTCGACGGTGTTGGAGCCTTCGCTGTCCTCGATATAGTCGGCCCCGTCGCCGCCGCTGAGGCTGTCGCCCTCGGCGTTGCCGTAGAGGTTATCGTTGTCGCTGCCGCCGTCGATCGTGTCAGACCCGGCGTTGCCGTAGAGGGTGTCGTTTCCGTCGCCGCCGGTGAGGCTGTCGTTGCCGTTCTCGCCAGACACGCCGTCGGCGCCGGCCCCGGCGCTCGCCGTGTCATTCCCGTCGCCGCCGCCGATGCTGTCATTGCCGTCGCCTGCGTCGATGGAGTCGCCGTCAGCGCCACCGCCGATGTTGTCGGCGCCCAGGCCGCCGATCAGGGTGTCGGCTCCGCCGGCCCCGTTCAGCACATCCCCGCCGTCACCGCCATCGACGGAGTCGGCCCCCTCGCCAGCCTCGACCCGGTCATTGCCGCCCAGGCCGATAATGGTATCCGCGCCGGCCGTGCCGTCGAGGATGTTGTCGAGGTTGTCGCCTTCGATGAGCATCGGTCTTCCTCCAACTCCGTCGAGGGCGACTTCAGCGCCGTGAACGGGACAGGGGAAAACGACCGTGGCCGCATGCAACGCACGGCCAGAGGCAGGCGCGGACAGCGCCTGCAACGCAAACAATGGTCGATAAACCCACGCCACGCTTCACGGTCGCAGTCACTTCACGTGCGACGGTGTGTCGCAAGACTAACAAGTTGTTAATTGAAGGGCAACGTTGCTTCTGGATCGAGCAGCAATCGTCGGGTAGTCGACACATGAAATGTCGCACCTTCGGGTGTCACCCTGCATGGAGCACAGGGCGAAACCTGAGGCAGAGCCTCAGTTTGCTTGCAGAACAATAGGCTTTCCGCTGACAGTCTCGATCAGGGACAGTTGCTGTTGCAGACACTGGGTCAGATCGTAGCGGTCCAGAATGGTCTGACGCGCGGCGCGCCGCACGGCCTGGCGGTCCGGATGCGACAGCGCTCGCTCGACATCGTGCGCGATCTGGGCCGGGTCGAAGAAGTCGGTGAAGAAGCCGTTCTCGCCTTCGACCAGCATTTCCTCCACCGGCGCGGTGCGCGAGCCCAGCACCAGGCAGCCGGCGGCCATGGCCTCCATGAACGACCACGACAGCACGAACGGCATGGTCAGATACAGGTGCAGCGACGAGACCTGCAGGGCCTCGACGAACCGCCCGTGCGGGACCTTGCCCAGGAAGTGAACCCTTTCCGGATCCAGGCTTACCTCGCGCTGCATCACCTCGCGCCAGGACCCGCCCTCGGCCGGCGGCGCGCCATAGCTGACCTCGTCGCCGCCGATCACCACCACCTGGGCGTCGGGCCGGCCGGCCAGGATGGCGGGCAGGGCGCGCATGAACGAGGGAAAGCCGCGATAGGGCTCCAGGTTGCGGGCCACATAGGTGATGACCTCGTCCTGCGGGGTGAGAACGCGGCCATTGGGCAGGGTCAGGCGGGCGGTGGGATCGGGGCGTACCGCGTGGGTGTCGATGCCGTCGAAGATCGTCTCGATCTTGGGCTGAAGGGCGAGGGGGTGGCGCGACCTCTGCCAGCGCGTCGGGCTCCAGCCCCGGTCGGCGACCTCCAGGCTCAGCAGCAGATGGGCGTTGCGGGCCCGGGCCCGGCACAGGTCGTCGATGGTGGCCGGCGCCGCCGGGTCGAACCCGACATCCGCGCCCCGACCCGTATAGTAGAACTCGCAATAGCTGAGGATCGGCGTGTTCTGGAACACGTCCTTGATGAACAGCGACTCGCCCCAGCCGGGGTGGGCCACCACGATGTCGGGGATCCAGCCTTCGCGCGCCAGGTCCTGGCATACCCGCACCACCTGCTGGCCGTGCAGCACGCTGTTTTCATAGAGCCGCAGATAGTGATGGGTTGTGCCGTGCGCCGCGCGCGTGGGGGCATAGACGATCTTGCGCACCCCGGGGATCTCTATGGTCCGGCGCTTGGTGATGAACACCACCTCGTGGCCGCTGCGGGCCATCAGCGGGGCCAGATGCTTGAACTGGCCGGGCATGTTCTGGTGGACGAACAGTATCTTCATCGGTGCCGCGCGGCTCCTGACCTATCGCGTATCCTTCATCGGGGGCGAAGGGGGGGATTGTCCAGCGCCGCGCGACATGCGGCCGTGACTTGGCCCGTCGCTTGCTACTGGCCTTGCAGATTGAGGTTGCCTAAACGGATCGGGACAGCCTCAATCCCTCCGAGCGAGAGTTTCGCGATCGGTCTGCGACGTTCAGTTGCGTTCAGATTGCGTTCAAATGCCGGAACGACATAAAGCGCTGTGGCCACTCTCGCCAGGCGCGCCGTGGAACGAGACCGGAAGGACAGGGACGATCATGGAAAGCGGTTCGGGCGGCGTCGGTGTTCCTGAAGTGGGAACCTTCATCATTACAGCCAGTCAGTCGCAAGGCTATGAGACGGCCTGGGATGCTTCAAGCAGCCCGCAGGCCGGCTCGGATTTCGTCTTCATCGTCACCCGCAGCGGTGACGTGTCGGGCGCCGCGACCGTCGACTATACGCTTAGCGGTCTGGGCCTTTCAGCGGCTGACTTCATCCTGATCGGCCCCAGCGACAGCTTCCCGTCCGGCTCGTTGAGCTTCGATCCGGGCCAGACCGAGTATGTGCTGGTCTTCAAGACCCTGCGCGACGGCCTGGTCGAGGGCAACGAGACCCTGACCATCACGCTGAGCAATCCCAGCGCCGGCCTTGGCCTGACAACGGCCGTGGCCCAGAGCCTCATCCTCGACGACGACAGCCCCGACATCTACGGCACCGCCGGCGGCGACGCGCTGAGCGACGTGGTTGCGGTCCAGAGCGTGGGCCCGCCCGAGACCCGCTCGGCCCGCATCTTTGGCCTGGACGGCAACGACACCCTGGCTGGCCAGGGCGGCGGCGACAGCCTGTATGGCGGTTCGGGCGACGACGTGCTGGTCGGCGGCGACACCTTCTTCATCTACAACAGCCGCTTCGACAGCCGCTATACGGGCTATGACGAGCTGCTGGACGGCGGTTCAGGCTTCGACATCGCCGACTATCGCGGCCATGTCGGCGAGTATTCCTATTTCGACCCCGACCTGGGCTTCGTGCGATATCAGGCCGGCGTCACGGTGGACCTGGCCCTCAGCGGTCCGCAAGCGACGGGTAGCGGCTCCGACACCCTGATCAGCATCGAAGGCGTCTGGGGCTCGGCCTATGACGACGTGCTGACCGGCGACTCCAGGGCCAACCTGCTGTCGGGCTTCGGCGGCGCCGACACCCTGGACGGCGGCGCGGGCAGGGACACCCTGATCGGCGGCGCGGGCAACGACCTCTATCGTGTCGACAACAGCCAGGACGTGATCGTCGAGGCCTATGGCAGCGGCCAGGACACGGCGATCGCCTCGATCAGCTACGCCCTGGCGGCGGGCGTTTCGGTCGAGACCCTGCAGGCGGCTGCGGGAACGGCTCCGCTGAACCTGACCGGCAACGAGTTTGCCCAGACCCTGGTCGGCAACGCCGGGATCAACACCCTGGATGGCAAGGGCGGTGCCGACACCCTGATCGGTGGCCTGGGCAATGACACCTATATTGTCGATAGCGCCGGCGACATGATCATCGAGAACGCCGGCGAAGGCTATGACACGGTCAGGACGGCCGGTCCGACCCATATGCTGGGGGCCAATCTGGAGGTTCTGACCTTCACCGGAACCGGCGGCTTCAAGGGCACGGGCAATGATCTGGCCAATGTCATCACCGGCGGGGCCGGGATCGACCTGCTGGACGGCGGCCTGGGCGCCGACCGCCTGATCGGCGGCCTGGGCAACGACACCTATGTGGTCGACAACCTCGCCGATGTCGTCGTCGAGAACGCCAATCAGGGCTTTGATCTGGTCAAGACGGCGATCGGCGCTTTCGCGCTCAGCGCCAATGTCGAGAACCTCACCTATACCGGCGTCGGAAACTTCCAGGGCTTCGGCAACGGCCTGGCCAATGTCATCACCGGTGGTGTCGGCCATGACTCTCTGGACGGCAAGGCCGGCGCCGATCGCCTGATCGGCGGTCTGGGCGATGATGTCTATTTCACCGACAATCTGGGTGACGTGGTGATCGAGGCGGCCGGCGAGGGGGTCGACCGTGTACTGACAACCCTCAACAGTGCGGTGACCGCCGCCAATGTCGAAAGCCTGATCTTCATCGGCTCCGGCAACTTCCAGGGCTTCGCCAACGCCGCCGGATCGACGGTGGTCGGCGGGGCGGGCAATGACACCCTGTTTGGCGGCGCAGGCGTCGATGTGCTGTCGGGCCGGGGCGGTAACGATCTTCTGGTGGGCAATGGCGGGGCCGACCTGTTCTATTTCGACGGCCCTGGCCTTGGCGTGGACCGCATCGGCGACTTCCAGGTCGGCGTAGATCATATCGTCCTGCGCGGGGCGGCCTTCGGCGTCGTCACCGCCGCTGATCTGGGCTTCTCCAGCTTTAACGGCTTTGGCGGCACGATCCCGTCGCCGTCCACCGACAAGCCGTCGCTGATCTACGACACTGTCAGCGGCGCGCTGCTGTTCGACGCCGACGGCAACGGCGCCGGCGGCTCCGTCGAACTCGCCGTGCTCACGGGCCGCCCGGCCCTGACGGCGGCTGACGTCCTGATTCTCTAGAGCCCTTTCCGACCTGATGGCTTCATCAGGGTCGGGCGAAAAGGGCTCTGAATCAAAAGTTTAGAGCATTTTTCGATCCGATAACCGTTTCACACTTATCGGAAAATGCTCCAGAGCCCTTTCCGACCTGATGGCTTCATCAGGGTCGGGCGAAAAGGGCTCTGAATCAAAAGTTTAGAGCATTTTTCGATCCGATAACCGTTTCACACTTATCGGAAAATGCTCCAGGCGCGGCGGCTCTGGCCCAGGCCCCGTCCGGCCCCCTCGATTCGAGCGGGGAGGGGCGGGGCTTTCGCATTCGCGCGACAGGCGAATTTCGCGAGGCTGATTCTTCCGTCAGCGTCCCTTGTCACGACGCCGTTCTTCCGTGTGCGGCCAGTTGCGGGTTGATTTTTAGGCAAATGGCCGGGCTATCCACAAAAAGGTTACCCCGTCGTTAGTCATATCCCCGTCATCCGTGCAGGATATCGAATCTAATCTGAATGTGTCGCGCGTGAGAGGTTGCTGTCCGCAATAGCCTCGACCGACAGGGTGACAGTAAAGAGTCGAGGGGCGTGGAAATGGTCTGGATCAACGAGTTTCACTACGACAATTCCGGCGCCGATACGGGCGAGTTCGTAGAGGTCGCGGGGGCGGCCGGGACCGATCTGACCGGCTATACCGTCATCCTCTATAACGGTGGCAATGGCGCCTCGTACGGCACGATCACCCTGTCGGGCACGATCCCCAACCAGTCCAACGGCTTTGGCACGGTGTCCGTGGCCTATCCGGCCGGTATCCAGAACGGCGCGCCCGACGGCTTTGCGCTGGTCTCGCCCGCCGGCGTCGTGATCGAGTTCATCAGCTATGAGGGCGTGTTCGTCGCCACCAACGGTCCGGCCCTGGGCCTGACCAGCGTCGATGTGGGCTTCAGCGAGCCGGGCAACGCCAACGGCACCTCGATCGCCCGCGTCGGCAGCGGCGACGAAGCTTCCGACTTCACCTGGGCCCTGGCGACCGACGACACCCCGGCCGGCGTCAATGCGGGCCAGAGCTTCGTCGGTGCGGTCATCGCGCCGTCGGTCACCGTGGCTGATGTCGCGATCACCGAAAGCAATGCCGGAACCAGCATCGCCACCTTCACCGTCACCCGCGCCGGCGGCATGGGCGCCTTCACGGTCGACTATGCCACGGTAGCCGGCACGGCCCTGGCCGGTGATGACTTCGACGCCACCTCGGGCACGCTGAGCTTCGCCGCCAACCAGACCACGGCCACCGTGTCGGTGACCATCAAGGGCGACACCACCTTCGAGGGCGACGAGGGCTTCACCCTGGTGCTGAGCAACGCCACGGGCGGCGCCAGCCTGGCCGATCCCGAAGCGGCAGGCACGATCCTCAACGACGACACCGCTCCGGTCGAGCCTGCCGCTCCGCCGTGGATCAACGAGTTCCACTACGACAATTCGGGCACGGACGCTGGCGAGTTCGTCGAGATCGCGGGCAAGGCCGGCACCGATCTGACCGGCTACAAGATCGTTCTCTATAACGGCTCCAACAGCCAGACCTACGACACCGACACCCTGTCGGGCGTGATCGCCGACCAGGGCAACGGCTTTGGCGTCATCAGCCTGGCCTATCCGCGCGACGGCATCCAGAACGGCTCGCCCGACGCCATCGCCCTGGTCGATCCCGACGGCGTAGTCGTCGAGTTCATCAGCTATGAGGGCGTGATCACCGCCGCCAACGGTCCGGCCATGGGCATGACCAGTGTTGATGTGGGCGTGTCCGAGCCCGGCAACGCCACCGGCACCGCCATTGCCCGCGTGGGCGCCGGCGATGAGGGCGCAGACTTCACCTGGGCGGTAAAAGCCGCCACCGCCGGCACCGCCAACACCGACCAGATCTTCGACGCGGCTGGTGGCCCGGCCCGGGTCAGCATCAACGACGTCAGCCTGGCCGAAGGCGACAACGGTACGAAGATCGCCACCTTCACCGTGACCCGCAGCGACAATCTGGGTGCCTTCACGGTCGACTACGGTTCGGCCGACGGCACGGCCACGGCCGGTGTCGACTACAGCGCCGTCTCCGGCTCTCTGACCTTCGCGGCCGGCGGTCCCCTGACCCAGACCATTTCCGTGACCATCAATGGCGACACCACCGCCGAGCCCGACGACACCTTCAGCCTGACGCTGAGCAATATCGTCAGCAGCGCCGGGGCCGCCACCCTGACCGACGCCGTCGGCCAGGGCGTGATCGCCAATGACGACGTCTCGCTGGTCAAGATCTACGACATCCAGGGCGCGGGCCACACCTCGGCCTATGCCGGCCAGTCGGTGACCACCAAGGGCATCGTCACGGCCATCGACAAGGACAACAACGCCTTCTGGATCCAGGACGCGACGGGCGATGGCAATATCGGCACGTCCGACGCCATCTATGTCTTCGTGAATGCCCCGCTGTCGGGCCAGATCGTCATCGGTGCCGAGGTGCAGGTGGCCGGTTCGGTGGTCGAGTTCCGCTCGGCCAGCCGCGCCACTGACCTGACCCTGACCGAGATCGTCACCCCGACCATCACCGTGCTGTCGACCGGCAACGCCCTGCCGGCGGCGGTGATCATCGGCGACGTCAATGATCCGGCCACCAACCAGCGCACGCCGGCCCTGGCCAGCCTGGGCGATGACGAAACCTCGGGGGTCTATGACCCCGTCAATGACGGCATCGACTTCTGGGAGTCCCTGGAGGGCATGCGGGTCACCCTGGAAGACGTGCGGGTGACCAGCCCCGAGCGCTCCAGCTTCGGCGAGATCTGGACCACCCCCAATGTCGGTGCCAACGACTCGGCCAATGGCCGCGGCGGCCTGACGATCAGCGACGAGACCCCCGGCGTCGCCAATCCCGCCGGCAAGGCCTTTGACTTCAATCCCGAGCGCATCCAGTTGGACGACGAGGCGGGCATCGCCACGCCAGGCGTGGTGACGGTCGGCGACAAGCTGGGCAATGTCACCGGCGTGGTGTCCTACACCGCCGGCTCCTACGAGGTGAACGCCACCGAGGCCTATACCGTCACACCGGGCGGCCTAGTGCGCGAGACCACGACGATCGCGGCCAATCTGGACCGCATCACCATCGCCAACTTCAACGTCGAGAACCTCTCGCCGGTCGGCACCACCTTCTCCACGGGCGAGGTCTCGACCCAGGACAAGTTCGACCGCCTGGCCCTGGCGATCATCAACAACCTGGGCACCCCCGACATCATCGCCCTGCAGGAAGTGCAGGACAATAACGGCATCGCCGACGGCGGCGTGGTCGACTCGACCCTGACCCTGACCCAGCTGCTGGACGCCATCGAGGCGGCGGGCGGGCCCCGTTATCTGGCCATCGTCTCTGATCCGGTCAACGGCCAGGACGGCGGCGCGCCAGGCGGCAATATCCGCGTGGCCTATCTGTATCTGGCCGATTCAGTCACGCCGACCGACGCCAACGGCCTCAGCGGCCAGCCGGGCGATCGCATTCGCAAGCTGCCGACCGAAGACCGCATCGGGGCTGATCCCGACGGCGCCGGCCCGCTGACCGCCGATGCCGACTTCTCGTCGACCCGCAAGTCGCTGCCGATCGAGTGGGCTCCGGCGGGTTACACGCAGGACCAGGGCGGCACCTTCTGGACGATCAACAACCACCTGTCGTCCAAGGGCGGCAGCGCGCCGCTCACGGGCGACCGTCTGGACCTGCCGGAATACTCGGAACTGCTCGACAGCGGCGCGACCAAGCGCGAGGGCCAGGCCATCGACATCAACGCGTTCATTGACGCGGTGCTTTCGAACGCCACGGCCAGCGACGACCGGGTCATCGCGCTGGGCGACTTCAACGAGTTCCAGTTCTTCCCAGCGGTGCAACTGGTCACGGGTGCCATCGCGCGCCTGACGGCCGGCACGGCCTCGGCGGCCAGCACCTTCGTCACCGAGACGGCGGTCATGAAGGCCCTGATCGAGCTGCTGCCCGAAGCCGAGCGCTATTCTTACGTGTTCGACGGCAACAGCCAGGCCCTGGACCAGATCCTGACGACCCTGAACCTGGTGTCGGACGCCCTCTACGATATCGTCCACATCAATTCGGAGTTCGCCGACCAGCTGTCCGACCACGATCCGTCGCTGGTCTCGCTGCTGCTGCCGCGTTCGGCGGCCCTCGCCACGGCGGTGGCGGACCTGCTGGACGCCGGCAGCTATCTGGCCAAGTTCGGGGCGGAGCGGGGTTCGCTGGACGGGGATGACGTGATCGAGGCCCTGGCGGGTAACGACACCATCCGCTCGGGCGCCGGTGCCGACACCCTTCTGGGCGGCGAGGGCGACGATCTGGTCGACGGCGGAGCAGGCTTCGACACTGCGTCCTACAAGGATGCGGCCTCAGGCGTGACGGTCAGCCTGGCCATCGTCGGTGCGCAGAACACCGGCGGGGCGGGCGTCGACAGCCTGCGCAATATCGAGGCCCTGCTGGGCTCGGCCCATGACGACGTTCTGACCGGCAATGGCCAGGACAATCTGCTCATCGGCGGCGCGGGTCACGACACCCTGGACGGCGGCCCGGGCAAGGACACCCTGATCGGCGGCCTGGGCGATGATCTCTATCGGATCGACAACTTGGCCGATGTCATCGAGGAAGTGGCCGGCGCGGGTTTCGACACGGTGATCACCTCGGTCAACACCACCCTGGCGGCCGGCGTTTCGGTCGAGCGCCTGGAAGCGGTGGCCGGAACCGCGGCCTTCACCCTGCGCGGCAACGCCTTCGCCCAGACCCTGGTCGGCAATGCCGGAGCCAATACCCTGGATGGCCTGGGCGGTGCCGACACCCTGATGGGCATGGGCGGCAACGACATCTATGTCGTCGATAGCGCCGATGACCAGGTCGTCGAGGGCGTCGGGGCGGGCCTGGACATGGTCCGGACCAGCCTGGCGGTCTATGGCCTGACCGACAATGTCGAGAACCTCAGCTTCACCGGAACCGGCGGCTTTGCCGGAACCGGCAACGGCCTGGCCAATGTCATCACCGGCGGCGTCGGTAGCGACACCCTGGACGGCGGGCTGGGTGGCGACCGGCTGATCGGCGGCCAGGGTGACGACACCTATGTCGTCGACTCCACGACCGACGCGGTGATCGAGACGTTCGGCGAGGGTTTCGACACCCAGATCACCAGCCTGACCAGCGCCAAGGCGGCGCTGAACATCGAGGCCCTGTTCTATAGCGGCACCGGTGCCTTCACCGGCTTCGCCAACGCCACCGGCACGGCGATCACCGGCGGGATCGGCAACGACACCCTGATCGGCGGCGCGGCGATTGACGTCCTGAACGGCGGCGCCGGCACTGACGTCCTGACCGGAGCCGGCGGGGCGGACCTCTTCCGCTTCGACGGTCTGGGCCTTGGCGTGGACCGGATCACCGACTTCCAGGCCGGGGTCGACCACATCGCCCTGAAGGCCACGGCCTTTGGTCTGGTCAGCCTGGCTGACCTGTCGTTCGTCAGCGGCGATGCGCCCCAGCCCACCAGCAACCAGGCGACGCTGCTGTACGACACGGCTACAGGCGCGGTGTTCTTCGACGCCAATGGCGGCGACGGCGCCGACAAGGTCCAGATCGCTGTCCTTGGCAACAAGGCCGCCCTGAGCGCCGGGGATATCTGGCTGGTTTAAGGTCTACGGGGCCGGGTTCGCCCGGCCCCGGAACACCGGTTCGAACAAGCGCTATCACCCGCTCGACATAGCAAGGCCCGCGTCCGGATCTCCCGGGCGCGGGCGTTTCTCGTTCTGGACGGAAAGGCGCCGCTGGGTGCCCGACCGCTATACCAGCCAGATGTCGCCAATCGTGATGGCCGCCTTGTTGGCCAGGGTGGCGATCTGGACCTTGTCGGCACCGTCGCCGCCATTGGCGTCGAAGAACAGGGCCCCGGTGGCGGTGTCGTACAGCAGGGTGGCGCGGCTGTCGGTCGGTTGCGGGGCCAGCCCGCTGACGAAGGTGATGTCCGACAGGCTGACGACGCCGAAGGCGGTGGCCTTCAGGCCGATGTGGTCGACCCCGACCTGGAAGTCGCTGATCCGGTCCACGCCGTGGCCGATGCTGTCGAAGCGGAACACGTCCGCCCCTGCTGCGCCGGTCAGGGTGTCCGAGCCCAGGCCGCCGTTCAGCACGTCAATGCCCGCCCCGCCGATCAGGGTGTCGTTGCCGACCCCGCCGGTGATGGCCGTGCCCGTGGCGTTGGCATAGCCTGCGAAATTGGCCAGGCCGCTATAGGTCAGGGCCTCGATATTGGCCGAGGCCATGGCGCTGACCTGGCTGGTGACCAGGGTGTCATAGCCCTCGCCGGCGTTCTCGATCACGGCGTCGCCGTCGACGATATAGGTGTCGTTGCCCAGTCCGCCCACCAGACGGTCCGCGCCCAGGCCGCCGTCAAGGGTGTCATTGCCCGCGCCGCCGGTGATGACATTGACCAGGGCGTTGCCGGTGCCGGTGAAGGCCCCGGCGCCGGTGAAGGTCAGGGTCTCGACATTGTCGGTCAGGGTGTAGGTCGAAAGCGCCGTCCTGACCTGGTCGTATCCGGCATTGGCTGCCTCGATGACCACGGTGGTGGCGTCGCGGACGATGTAGGTGTCATTGCCGGCCATGCCCATCAGGGTGTCGGCGCCGCCGCCTTCATCCAGGGTGTTGATGGCCGAATTGCCCTCCAGGATCGCGGTGAAGGCGTTGCCGGTCAGGTTCCCGCTGCTGGACCCGGTCAGGATGACGCGCTCGATCCGCGAGCCGGCCGTGGCCACCCAGGACCTTGAGGTCTGGACCGTGTCGTAGCCGCCGCCGGCCGCCTCGATGACGATGTCGGCGCTGTTGTCGAGCACATAGAGGTCGTCGCCCCCGCCGCCGACCAGCGAGTCCGCGCCGGCCCCGCCGTCGAGGGTGTCCATCCGGCCTGTGCCGGTCAGGGTATCGGCGGCGGCCGTACCGACCAGATTCTCGCCGATCATCAGGCTGGCCACAGTCACCAGACTGTCTGCGAACTTCAGGCTTTCGATATTGACCAGATAGTCGGTCCCCGTACCCAGGGTATCCTGTACGTAGACGCCGCCCAGGCCATCCAGGGTGACCAGATAGCGTGACGCTGCGCCGGCATAGACCGACATGTCATCGCCCGCGCCACCGTCCAGGGTATCGCTGCCGGCGCCGCCATCCAGGGTGTCGGAGCCCGCACCGCCGGTGATCAGGTTGACCAGATCATTGCCCAGGCCGGTGAATGCACCGGTGCCGATGAAGCTCAGGTTCTCGACATGGTCGCCCAGCGCGTAGCTGGACAGGGTGGTGTTGACCAGGTCGGCTTCGTCGCCGGCTGTTTCGGTGACCACTGTGGCGGCGTTGCGGACGACATAGGTGTCGTTACCGGCCGCGCCCTTCAGGGTGCTGGCACTGCCGCCATCGTCCAGCGTGTTGCGGCCCGAATTGCCTTCCAGAGACGCGGTGAAGAGATTGCCCGTCAGGTTCAGATTGTCTGCGCCGGTCAGCACGACCCGCTCGACCTGTGCGCCGGCCGTGACGACCCACGAGGCCGAGGTCTGAACCGTATCGAACCCGCCGCCGACGGCCTCGATCACCCCATCGCCGGCATTGTCGACGATAAAGAGATCATCGCCCGCGCCGCCGGTCAGGGAGTCTGCCCCCGCCCCGCCGTCCAGGGTATCGCCGGCCCCGCCGCCGTCCAGGGTGTCGGCGCCTGCGCCGCCGGTGATCAGGTTGACCAGATCATTGCCCACGCCGGTGAAGGCCCCGGCGCCGATGTAGCTCAGGTTCTCGATGTGATTGCCCAGCGTGAAGCTGGACAGGGTGGTGTTGACCAGGTCGGCGTCGTCGCCGGCTGTTTCGGTGACCACGGTGGCGGCGTTGCGGACCACATAGGTGTCGTTGCCGGCCGCGCCCCTGAGGGCGCTGGCACCGCCGCCGTCGTCCAGCGTATTGCGGCCCGAATTGCCGTCCAGCGTCGCGGCGAAAAGATTGCCCGTCAGGTTGAGGTTGTCCGTGCCGGTCAGCACGACCCGCTCGATCTGCGAGCCCGCCGTCGCGACCCAGGAGGTCGAGGTCTGGACCGTATCGAACCCGCCGCCGACAGCCTCGATCACCCCATCGCCGGCATTGTCGACGATATAGAGGTCATCGCCCGCGCCGCCGGTCAGGGAGTCCGCCCCGGCTGCGCCGTCCAGGGTGTCGCCTGCCGCGCCGCCGGTGATCAGGTTGACCAGATCATTGCCCAGGCCGGTGAAGGCCCCGGCACCGATGTAGCTCAGGTTCTCGATGTGATTGCCCAGCGTGAAGCTGGACAGGGTGGTGTTGACCAGGTCGGCGTCGTCGCCAGCGGCTTCGGTGACCACGGTGGCGGCGTTGCGGACGACATAGGTGTCGTTGCCAGCCGCGCCCTTCAGGGTGCTGGCACCGCCGCCGTCGTCCAGCGTGTTGCGGCCCGAATTGCCGTCCAGCGTCG